>CBDCZL010000018.1:0-3800879 GCA_965224505.1 Woeseiaceae bacterium | reverse complement strand
CCCACGCGGCCAGCGGCCCGAGGATCACAAACCAGAATACGACCGCGAACAGACGGTTGTTCGCCTGCACACAGACCGCCTCCTCAACCCGCCCGATGCGGGCGCGTGGATCGTCCGGGACATCGTCCTCAACGATCGACTTCGCGGCCTGCTGAATCTTGTCATCGTCCTCCGACTCGAGTGCCTCGCAATACTCGTCGATCTCCTCGCCAATGTCTTTGGGCCCGATCGACACCAGCATGACGAGGACCGCAAACACGAGGTAGGCAAAGCCGTGCAGCGCGCCCCCCAGACCGTACACGACAGCGGCAACGGGAGCGATCAGCAGCAGTGCCAGCAAGACAATCAACAGCAGCGGGGGCCAGTTTCCGAGGCGTTCCATGTGCCGGAATCCGGCGTCGATGACGCGATCCAGCCAGCGCATGCGGCGCCAGTGAAGAAACTTCGTTGCCAGCCGTTCGATGATCAGTCCGATCAGTATCGCTATCAGATTCATAGTGCCCCTGGGCCCGTGTCACGACGAGAACAAACCGCATCATACAATCTGATCCAGTCGAAAGCAGGGCCCGGGTCGGTCTTTCGACCCGGCGCAATGTCGCAATGGCCCAGGACTTCGCGCAGGCCGATCGCCGGGTAGGCTCGACAGACCGCATCGACCAGCGCGCCAAGCACGGCGTACTGGCGATCGTCGTACGGCTCATCGTCGCTGCCCTCGATTTCTATGCCGATGGAGAAGTCGTTGCAGCAATCGCGGCCCCGATACTGCGATACGCCGGCGTGCCACGCCCGCTCGGTAAACGGCACGAACTGCTGCACGTGGCCGTCGCGGCGGACGAGTGCATGGGCAGATACGCGCAGACCGCAAATCTCCGCGAAGTACGGGTGCGCCTCCCACTCCAGCCGATTGCAGAACAGTGCCTCGATTTCGGGGCCGCCGTAGCGACCGGGCGGCAGGCTGATGCCATGCAGCACGAGCAGCTCGGGCACCGCACCTTCGGGCCGGCTGTCGCAGTTTGGGCTTGCAATGCGCTCAGCCGGTTCGATAAGCCCCGCGACGGCGTTCACGTGGAAGTCGCCGATTGATGTCATTTCAGGCATGATTCACTCAGCATGGGCACGAGGCTATTTGTTTCCGGCGCGTTGATCAACGGCGCCGAAATCGAACTTGACGGCAAGCAGGCTCACTACCTCGGCAAAGTTATGCGCGGCCGCATCGGCGACCCCATCATGCTGTTTAACGGCGAAGGCCCCGAATGGCCCGCGACGATCTGCGAAATTCGTAAGCGAAAGGTCGTGCTGAAAATCGGCGATAGCTACGAATGCGGCACGGAATCGCCCCTCAATATCCACCTCGTGCAGGGCATTTCGCGCGGAGAACGCATGGACTTCGTCGTGCAAAAGGCGACCGAACTCGGCGTAAAGCGAGTAACGCCTGTGTTGACCGAACACGGCGTCGTTAAACTGGGCGAAGAAAGAGCGGCGAGGCGGCGCGAGCACTGGCAAAAAGTGGCCGCCAGCGCCTGCGAGCAGTCCGGTCGCACACGTCTGCCTTTGATCGACGCGCCCGCCCCACTGCGCGAATGGTTACGCGACAGACCGCCACACACGGACACCGACCTGGTTCTGGTACCTGGCGCCCGGACGTCGCTACCGTCGGTGCGCGCACCGCGAATCAAAGTCTGTGTACTCATCGGCCCCGAGGGAGGGTTCAGCGGCACCGAAGCGGACGACGCGGTCGCGGCCGGATTTCAAGCCGTGTCCATCGGCAAACGCATCCTGCGCACTGAGTCCGCGGCCATTGCCGCCCTGTCGATTCTGCAGTCGCTGTGGGGCGATCTTCGATAAGCTGCCGAGTCAGGCCTGCAGCGACTCCTGCGCGAGCATCGTCTCAAGCTGTTCCAGATGAGGAATCAGCGGAAACTCGTTGATCATGCGCACCCGGCACAGTACGGGCGCACTGTCGGGCCAGCCGTCCTTCGCATCGAGCTTCAGAACGTCCTGATTGACGCGGACGAGCTGCGGGAACCCCTGCGTGATAATACCAAAATAGCCCGACCTGAGCTGACCCGAGATCGCGTAAAACACGACGATACGCGTTCGTCCGGTCGCTTCGGGAATGGCTTGTCCCAGCGCGCCCTCAAAGGACACGACCGGCAGTTCGCGGCCATTCCAGCTGACCGTGCCAAGCATCCACGGGTGTGCCCCCTGCTGCTGCGCCGGCTGCGTGAAACGGACAACCTCGGCGACGCAGGCGCGCGGGATAATCAGCCGGTCTTCCGCCAGCGGCACGAGCAGACTGTAAAGTTCGCGTTCGCCACTCATTGCAGTTCGATCCCCCGGTCCTCGAGCTGCCGGCGAATAGCCTCCAGCAACTGGGAGTCCTGATAGGGCTTGCCGAGATAATCGTTGACGCCCAGCTCAATTGCACGCGCGCGGTGTTTGTCTCCCACGCGAGACGTAATCATGATGATCGGAACGTCGGCGATTCGGCTGTCATTGCGGACATGCGATGCGAACTCGTAGCCGTCCATGCGCGGCATTTCAATATCGAGCAAGATGACATCGGGTTTCTCATCCTGAATGACGCTGACGGCGTCGATGCCGTCCCTGGCCGTCACACAGCGCAGGCCGTTACGCTGCAGAAAGCGCTCAGTCACGCGGCGTACGGTGATCGAGTCGTCGACGACCAATGCGAGTGGGCGGTTGTCGGCGGGCGCCGGTGCCGCCTGACGGACTTCGACGACCGGCGCACCGGTCCGCACCAGTGCGTGCACGTCCAGAATCAACACAATGCGGCCGTCGCCCAGAATCGTCGCGCCCGAAATACCGCGAATGCCCGCAAGCTGCGGACCCACGGCTTTGACGACGATTTCCCGGCTGGCCAGCATCTCGTCGACAAGCAGTGCCGCAGAAAACTCCCCCGCGTGCACGAGGATGACCGGGATGTGCGCCTCGTCTTTTGGCAGTACCGCAGCCTGCCCTCCGAGGTACATGCCGAGGTGACGGAACCTGTAGGTCTGTTCGCCGTACTGATAGGTCGGCTCGTCCTTCTCAAGTAATTCCTCAAGCGTCTGCCGGGGAATTCGTGCGACGCCTTCCACCGTCGGCAGCGGCAGCGCGTACACTTCGTCTCCGGTGCGCACGATCAGTGCCTGCGTAATCGCCAGAGTGAACGGCAGCCGAACCGTGAAATTCGTACCCTGACCCGCGACCGACGAAATCCGCAGCGAACCGCCGAGTTTCTTGACTTCATTTGCGACGACGTCCATGCCAACGCCGCGCCCCGCAGACTGTGTGACGGCCGCCGCCGTCGAGAATCCCGGCGCCAGAATGATCTGCATGATTTCTTCGTCCGTGGTCCGGCTGTCCGCTTGCAGCATGTCGAGCTCGTAAGCTTTGCGGCGAATCGCCTCCACATCGAGGCCGTGCCCGTCGTCGGCGACATCGATAACCATTTCGGCACCTTCGCGGTGCAGGCGTATCGTAATTCGGCCAACGGCAGGTTTTCCCGCGGCCTGACGCTCCTCCGGTGTTTCGATGCCGTGCACAATCGAATTGCGCAGCATATGCTCGAACGGTGGCAGCATTTTCTCGAGCACCTGCCGGTCGAGTTCGCCCGAAGCCCCCTCGACGGCGAGTTCAGCGCGCTTGCCGGCCTCGCCTGCCGCCTGACGAACCAGGCGCGTCAGTCGGCTGACGTGCCGCTCGAACGGCACCATGCGCGTTCGCATGAGACCGTCCTGCAATTCGGCCGTCACACGCGACTGCTGCACCAGAAGACTGTCGGCCTCGGTCGTCACCGACTGCAGCAGATCCTTCAGGCTGCCAAGGTCTGAGGCCGACTCGGCAAGGGCGCGCGACAACTGCTGGATCGTCGAATACCGATCCAGTTCCAGCGGATCGAAGTCCTTCGCAATCATCGTGCTCTGATGACCGTGCATGATCTGCGCTTCGGTTTCTATCTCGAGCTTTCGCAATTGCTCGCGCAGACGCGAAATCGTCTGGTCGAGTTCCTCGACGTGGAACTCGAATGAACTGACCTGCTGACTCAGGCGGGAGTGATAGATGCTGATCTCACCGGCCGCATTTAACAGATCCTCAAGCAGATCCGCATCGATACGCGCAAATTCCTGCCGCGTCTCGGGTGAGCGTATCGACCGAAGTTCGGCTGTCCGCCGCTGCGCCTGAGCGGCCGCGGCAATCTCTACGGCCGGCGCCGGACGATCGGGTTCCGGTTCGGACACGGGTTCGGGTTCCGGTTCGGGTTCCGGTTCCGGTTCGGGTTCGGGTTCGGGTTCGGGTTCGGGTTCGGGTTCGGGTTCGGGTTCGGGTTCGGGTTCGGGCAAGACATCTTCGTCCGGCGCCGGGATCGGTTCCAGATCGGCGACGGTCAGTTCGCCGGCATCCGCGATATTCACGTGGTCCGTATCCGCCGGTTCGTCGGCGGCCGGCGGTTCGCTGATCACCATACTCACGAAGTCATCGGGCTCCGCCGTGAATTCTCCAGGGATTGTCGACTCGACATCCTCGGACGGTTCGACCGGCTGCGGCACGAGTACTTCAGGACCCGCACCGGCGATGGCCTGCTTAATCTGTTGTTCCAGTTCGGTTGCCGGCCGGACGGGTTTCGCCGCGATGACCGTGTCACGCATGCGGTGCAGTTCGTCGAGTGCACGCTGCAGCAAATCGTCGATGGCGGGTACGGCTTCGACGCGATGGTCACTGAGCGAAATCAGCAGGGTCTCAATGTCATGGCTCAGGTTGCCCATCGCCATAATGCCCGCCATACGAGCACCGCCCTTCAGCGTGTGCAGGTGGCGCTTCAACTCGTCCATCGGCCGTGCGGATTTGTCTTTCGACCATGCAATCAGCGCCTCATCGGCCGCCTCGAGCAGTTCGGCCGATTCCTCGGTGAATATCGCCGCGATCTCCGCGTCGTACTCCGCGACATCGGGCTCGCCGATGGCCTCTTCGGCCGCCGGCGCCGGCACTGCGGTGGCCGGTTCCGCGACGGTTTCCTCCGTCTGGACGGCATCCGTCAATGTCCGCAGATGATCGATCAGCGCTGTGTAGTCCGCCCGCTCAGACTCGGGCTGGTTGATTTGACCGACGATCGTCGCAATCGCATCGGCGGCGCGCTTCAGGGCGTCGAGTCCGGCCCGATCGAATCCTCCGTTGTGGTCGTACATGCGGCGCACATAGCGATTGAGCGCAGCCGTAACAGCCACACCACGATCGACATTGGCCATATTTGCACTGCCATGCAGCGTGTGGCACGCGCGGTGCAGCTTGTCGGTGACTTCCCAGGGCGGCGTTCCGCTTTCACAGGCCTCCAGATACCTCGTAATAACGCCAATGTGGCCCGCCGTTTCCTTCGAAAAAATATCGTACAACACGGGATCCATTTCGAGCGCCGGGGCATCGGCCGAGGACACTTCGGCGACGACCGGTCGTTCGATCGTGAGCGCCGCCGCATTTGGATCGCCATCGGCAAACGCATTCGCGCGCGCGATCAGCAGGCTGATATCGGCGCCCGGTTCGGTTCCGACTTCGAGCTGCTCGATCAGTTCAGGCACGGCATTCGCCGCGGATTCGATAAACTCGACCATTGGCGGTGTACGCTGCAGCGTACTGTTGATGAGGCGGTTGAGCAGATTCTCGACTGCCCAGCAATACTCACCGATACGCTCGGCACCGACCATTCTGCCGCTACCCTTCAGCGTATGAAACGAGCGCCGCACGGTGATCAGTGTCTCCATGCTGTCGGGCGCCTTGAGCCACAACGGCAGATGGCGTTTGATGGACGCGATTTCCTCTTTGGCCTCCTCAATGAACAGCTCGAGAATTTCGGGATCCATGTGTTCGGCATCTGCCGAAACGACCGGTAACGAAGCGACCTCTGTGGCCTGCGGCCGGACAGCGTCCGACAACAGTGTCGCTTCCGCGTGCAGTGCCGCCTGTTGATCGTCGAGTTTCTGCGTCGTCGCGAAAACGTCTTCCTCGTCCGTCTGCTCCGCAAGACGCGCTTCGACGTTGCTCAGCACGAGCAGACAGGATTCCGCATTGTCCAGCATGTACCAAGGTTCGCTGCGGCCGGCCCTGACTGTTTCCATGAAATACTCGATGCTGACGATGGCATCTGCGAGCCGGTCGGTTTCTTCCTGACTCAGAACATGCGGCCCGCCGGCCTTGAGCATCGCAACCGTGAGGTCGCCAACGCGATCGACAATGTTCATCGCGCGTGCGTTGCCGAGCATCAGCAGACCCGCCTTGATTCCGCGAACCAGCGACGGAATGCTGTCGAGGCCGTGCGAGGATGCATCCGATGTAATGCTCTGGCTCACGGTCTCTTTAATCCGGGCCAGATTGATGATGCACTCGCGCATCACCGATTCCGCGACACGACGGTACTCATCGTCCGCATCCGCGGCTTTGTTCTCCGGCGCGGCCGACTCGGTCGGTGCGGTCAGACGAATCAGCTGCTGGTCGAGCCGATCTTCCACACGCAGCAGCGTCGACGCGATATCGAGAATCAACGATTCGTTCGCGCTGCCACCGCGTTCGACAACCCCGCGCAAGCGGTCGATTTCGCCGTCAACATCGCCGCGCAGAGCGCCGAGGCCCAGCACTCCGAGCGTGTCGCTGATCTTTTTGAGCAGTTCGAGCTGCGGCACGAGTTCTGCGGCGTTGCTCATCCCGGTGCGAACGAAGATGTCCAACACATCCTTGACCCGGCCAAGGTCTTCACGGATCGCGGTCGCCACGGTTTCCATGAGTTTTGCGCTCGGCGCCGCAAGCGCCTCGCGAGCGTGTTCGACCTGCTCGTCCCCGGGCAGGAGCTCGGCCAGATTAAAGGCACCGCGAATTGCAGCGATACGCTCGCCGGCCACCGACGAACGCGCAACGTAGTACAGCAAATTGTTGAGCAGATCGTCGATCGGGTATTTGTCGTAAGCGTCCGGCCCATGATCGATCGTGTACTTAAGCTGGCGGTCAGCCTGACCGAGCAGGCGCTTGAGCGCGACGGATGTGTTCAGTCCGCCGTTCTGCAGCGACTCGAGAACACCGCCCGTCACCCACCAGAGCTGATACATATCGTCGCGTGTCGCTGCTTTTTGCAGCGCGGTCACCACCTGCGTGAGCATACTCAGATGTCCGCGCGCGTCGCCGCCCTTGATCCAGCCGAGCAACGCAAGCTGAAATCTTGGGCGCATCTTCTTCGCGACAGCAACCGGGTCCTCGCCACTTTGCTCGCGCTGCACGGGCCGTGTTCCCTGACCCGGCGACAGGTTCAGCAACAGCAGCGTGCCTTCGGAGAGCAGCGGCTCACCGCGCGCCGCGCGAAGATCGTTGAGCATCGGCAGCAGCACAAGGGCGATATCCCTGCCGCCACCCAGCAGACGCTCAATATAAATTGGCAACTGCACCATCGAACGTGTCAGCGCGTCGAGCCCGTCGCTGTGGCCCTTGCCGGAACTCAATCTGGACAAATAGCTGCAGGCCTTCTCCATCTCTTCGACGAGCAGCGCCGCGCCGTAGGTTTCCGAAAGTTGCAGCGCGCCCCACGCCTGATGCAGCAACTCACCCGTTCGCTTGAGCGCCGCCATTCCACCGCGGCCGTCGACGCAATCCTCGAGTGCCAGATGTGCGTTGCGGATGGTCTCGGTCAGTTCTTCGCTGACCATCGACAGCGAACTCATACCAGACGCTGCGGATGCCGCATCACCGGATGTCTGCTGGATGCCCGTCTCGCCCGTCATCTGCTCGCGTCGTTACTGACCATAGTAATAACAGGCCTTAACCCGCCTTAACGTCGTTTGCCGCGGGTGCGTCGGGGGTTGGTGCCGCCGTCTGCGCGGTGTGTGCACGCACCTTGCCGCCGGAACCGCCGATCGTTCCGCTCTGCAGCATTTCCGGCGGCAGCGTAAACCCTTCGACGGTTTTACGAAGTTCCGACGCCAGCGCGGACAACTTGGAGATCGATGCCGCCGTGGCCGTTGTCGCTTTACCGGTTTGATCGCCGATCTCACGCAGGCGCGTGGTCCTGCGCCTGACGTCAGCCGCCGATCCGGCCTGCTCTCTTGCCGAACTCGAAATATTCTGCACGAGACTCGCAATCTGATTGGACACTTGCTCAATTTCGTCGAGCGCGGCACCCGCGTTTTCGGCCAGCAGGGCACCGCCGACCACATCGGTCGTGCTGCGCTCCATCGACACGACCGCCTCGTTGGTGTCGGCCTGAATCGTGCGCACGAGCACTTCGATCTGCTTAGTGGCATTCGTCGATCGTTCGGCCAGCCGCTGCACCTCGTCCGCCACCACGGCAAAGCCCCGACCGGCCTCACCTGCCATCGACGCCTGAATCGACGCGTTCAGCGCAAGAATATTCGTCTGCTCGGCGATATCGTTGATCAGCTCGATGATATTGCCGATTTCCTGCGAACTCTCACCGAGCCGTTTGATGCGCTTCGAGGTGTCCTGGATGGTTTCGCGGATGGCATTCATGCCATCAATGGTGCGCCGCACCGCCTCACCGCCCTTGTGCGCGACCTCAACCGAATGCCGTGCCACATCCGATGAACGTTCGGCGTTGCCCGACACTTCTTCGATCGACGCTGCCATCGATACAATGGAATCCGTGGCGGCATTGATCTCCCCCGTCTGTTTGTCCGCGGCCCGCGCAAGATGAACGGCCGTGTTTTCGGTTTGCTTGGTGGCCGTATCGACCATGAGCGCCGTATCGTTGACCGTGGATACGAGCTTGCGCAGCTCTTCGATGGCGAAATTGAACGAATCCGCAATGGTGCCCGTAATGTCTTCGGTGACGGTCGCTTCGACGGTCAGATCGCCGTCCGCAAGACTGCCCATTTCATCGAGCAGCCGCAGAATGGCCTGTTGATTGCGGTCGTTCTGGTCCGCCTGCTCCTGGGCCATCTTCTCAAACACCGCGCTCTTGCGATTCAGCGCCACGAGGACTCCGATCAATGACATCGCGACAATCAGCAGAAGCACGGGCAACCACGCATTGGCGGCCCAGCCGGGCGCTGAGGATTCCCCCGCGGCATCGAACGCGGAACCGAGCAAACGATCGGCACTGTCCGCGAGTTCCGACTGCAGCATGCCGAGACCCGCGACCTCGGGAATACGCTGCTGCAATACGTCGAGCTGATTCCTTAGACTCGCAAGGCTGCTGTCGAGCGGGACCAGCGTTGCCTCGCCCGCCGCTTCGTCGAGTGCGGCGATGTCGAGTCCGCTATCGCCGCCGCCGAGCGCCGTGGCAACGCGGTTCAGGTAGTCGAAGTCCGCAATCATCGCAGCCGTCGCCACCTCACCGCCTTCGGGCAACGCGGCAGCCGTCCTGCGAATACGGTCCGCACGCTGCTGAAACGTCTGAATCTCAGCCGTGGAGCCGGAACGATCAAGCAGATCGTTGGACAGCTGCAGCAGCGACATCGTATCGGCTGCGAGCCGTTCGCGTGCCGCCGTTACGGCCTCGACCGCAGGCCGCGCAGACAGAATCGACGCTGCTCGATCGGTGAGCGTGCGCCAGTCGGCTGCGTTTCCGGGTGTGCCGTCATTCCCGCGGATTGCGGCGATACGCTGCAGGCTCGACTGCAGGCGCTCGAAGGCCTGACCGTCGCCCGCCAGCGCCGCCGCCGACTGCGACGGAAGGGCCTGCGACAGGGCCGCGAGTTGTGACGATGCGGCGGAGCGCGGCGCCGATCGCAGGTACGATAACACCGCAACGACGATGAGCAGCAACACCGCGAGTGCCGCCAGGGCCCGGAACGTTGTCGATACGTCTGTCTTCTTAGCCATGATTCACCCTCATTCCGCGGCCGCCTGCAGAAACGTGTTGCTTTCGACCAGTTCGAACAAACTAAAAACCGGCCACAGTTCATCGCTGCGCCGGTAACTGCCCGCCAGGAACCGGTCGCAGCGCACCGCAGTCTCGGGTGCGGTCTGCGCGAACTCGTGATCCATGAAGCGCCGGAATCCCAATACCTCGTCGACAACGAGACCGGCCGGAACCTCCCGGTGATTGACGCAAATGACGCGGCAGGCGCGGCGCAATGTCGTGCGGCCGCTGCCGAGCAGCAGTTTGATGTCGACCAGCGGCAACAAATGTCCGCGCAGATTCGCGATGCCCAGTAACCAGCGGCGTGCGCCAGGTACGCGCGTCATCGAATCGGGCAGCATCAAAACCTCACGCACCTGATGACGATCGGCGACGAAGCGCTCGTCGCCGATACGAAAGCCGACACCGACCCACTCGGCCGGCGTTCCGGCGCCCTGGCCCGAGTGCGCGGCACGACTGCGCTTTTCCATTTCAGCCAGCAGTTCGAAAGGCTGCTCGACAAGCGCCGTCAGATCGGCCGATTCGTTCATTCAGACAGCCAGAACCGAGTGGATCTTCGCGACGAGTTCTTCGTCGTTGACGGGCTTGACCAGATACTCCACGGCGCCCTGGCGCATGCCCCAGATTTTGTCGGTCTCCTGGTCCTTGCTCGTGATCATGATGACGGGGATGGACGACGTCGCCGGATCTCGCGTCAGCTTGCGGGTGGCCTGAAAGCCGTTCATAACCGGCATAACGATATCCATCAGGATACAGTCCGGCTTGTGTGTCACGGCCTGACGAATGCCCTCCTCACCGCTGTCCGCGACGAGCGTTTCAAAGCCGGCCTTTTGCAGCATGTTCTGAAACAGGTGCAACTCGGTCGGCGAGTCATCGATAATGAGAACCACAGCCATCGTCTAATCCTAATTGATCTGGTTGGATATGGCGCCGAGGAGTTCATCCCGGGTAAACGGTTTGGTCAGGTACTGTTCCGATCCGACGATGCGCCCGCGGGCCCGATCGAACAGTCCGTCCTTGCTCGACAGCATGATCACGGGCGTCTCGCGAAAAACCTTGTTGTGTTTGATCAGCGAGCAGGTTTCATAGCCGTCCAGCCGCGGCATCATGATATCGACGAATATCAGATCCGGCTGATGATCGGCGATCTTCGACAGCGCGTCGAATCCGTCGATCGCCGTAAATACCTGACAGCCTTCCTTCGCCAGCAATGTCTCGGCCGTACGCCGAATCGTCTTGCTGTCGTCGACAACCAGAATTTTCAGGCCGCTCAGGCCTCGGGATGCGCTAGCCGACACCGAATTTCCTCAAATGAAAATGGACTTTTACCATATTGACATAAGTCCCGCTACGACGCCCGCCGCAAGTTGCCAAACCCTCGAATTTCGAGGCCTCGGGGGAATTTCACGGTATAGTTGGCCGCCGCTCGGACACGGCATGACAACGACGGTCGGATATGACGCAAAAAGCACTGCACATCGGCATCGTGATGGATCCCGTCGATTCGATCACACCGTACAAGGACTCATCGCTCGCGATGCTGCTGGAGGCACAACGGCGCGGGGCACGCATCAGCTATTTCGAACAGAAAGATCTGCGAATGCGCGCGGGCGTCGCGACAGGTACCGCCACAGGACTCAACGTTCGCGACTCGAAGACCGACTGGTTTACGAAAAGCGCTCGCGAGGACATCGAACTCGCCTCGCTCGATGCGATCCTGATGCGCAAGGACCCGCCGTTCGACATGGAATACATCTACACGACGTATATCCTCGAACGGGCCGAAGAGGCCGGCGCGCTGATCGTCAATGCGCCGCAGGCGCTGCGGGACATAAACGAAAAGGCGTACACGGCGTGGTTTCCCGATTGCACGCCGCTGACGCTGATTACACGGTCGATGGACGACATGCGGACGTTTGTCGCGGAACAGGGACGCGCCGTGCTCAAACCGCTGGACGGCATGGGTGGCCGCTCGATTTTCGTAGTCAGGCACGGCGACAAAAACGCCAATGTGATTTTCGAAACGCTGACGGACTACGGTACGCGTTTCGCGATGGCGCAGCAGTACATCCCCGAAATCAGCGCCGGCGACAAGCGCATCCTGCTGATCGACGGCGAACCCGTACCGCACGCGCTGGCCAGAATTCCCGGTGACGACGACAATCGCGGCAACATGGTTGCGGGCGCCGTGGCAAGGGGTCAGCCGCTGTCGGACGCGGACCGCAGGATCTGCGCGGCCATCGGTCCGGTACTGTGTGAAAAGGGCGTGTTGTTTTGCGGCATCGACGTCATCGGCGACTACATGACCGAAGTCAACGTGACGAGCCCGACCGGCATCCGCGAACTCGATGCCCAGTTCGGCCTGAACATTGCGGGCCTGCTGTTTGACGCCATCGAGGCCCGGCTCGACAGCCGCGGCAAAAGTCGAACTGAGCGCTGATCCCTTGCCGGCCTGCCGGATTTGGCGGATTATCTGACGGCTATGGCCAATGTTTCCGTTATTACCGACCCGCTCGACGAACTGCGTCTGACGTCGACCGGCGGCAGCGACCGGCTGCCCGCGATGCTGTTTCTGGCCGCGTTGTTTCACGGCATCCTCATCCTCGGCGTCACGTTCAATCCGGAACTCGCGGCACCGCTCGCGAATGCGATCTCGCTTGAAGTGACGATCGTTGCAGACCCCGATCAGTCGATCGATGCCCCTGACGATGCCGAGTATCTCGCGCAGGCAAGTCAGCAGGGGGGCGGCAATACGGTCGAGAAAATCCGGCCTTCCGCGGCGCCGCAAAGCGCCATGCCCGTGGACAATCCCGGTGTCGAGGACGGTACGGCAATGACCGACGCCGAAACCCATGACCGGGCCGCTGACGACCTCCTGACGACTCGAAACGAACGTCCCGAGCAGGTGGAGATCGACCCTCGCACAGAACCCGAACCCGAGCGCAGCGTTGCGCTCGCGATGGAATCTGGCGCAACCGTTACACTGCCGCTGCCGCAGGAGGAAGACGCCTCGCTGTTGCTGACCGACAACGACCCGCAACAACTCGTCATTTCCGCAAACACGCGTGAATCCGTCGCGGCCGCCTATCTCGACACGTGGAAACGCCGCATCGAAGGCGTCGGCGCAGCCTATCTGCCCGAACTCGGCGAGCTCGGTACCGTGACCGGCAGTCCGACGCTGCTCGTGACCATCGATCGCAACGGCGAACTGATCGACGCGGTGGTGAGCCGCTCGAGCGGATCGACGGTGCTGGATCTGGCGTCTGTCGACATCATTCGGCGATCGGCGCCGTTCAACGCATTCTCCGACGAAATGGCGACACAATACGAGGACAAAGTCGCGTTCGAGTACAAATTTCTGTTCGCGAACGAACGCATCGGCGGCACCGCCAACTGATGCGCGGCTTGCCAGCCGTATCGGCAGGCAGGATACTAGCCGGGATTATTCGTGAAGAGATAAAACAAAAGCCTTAAATGTGCGAAAATTGTGTTTGCACACAACAACTTAAGCACAAAAAAGGCTTCTGCATGAGTAAGCATACCAGTCCCCAGGGTGTTTTGTTCAAGGGTCTGTCGAAGAAAGCGTTTCAGGCCCGCTTCGATCGGCCCGACAGTAGCTCCGATGGTGGGGCGATTCTGCTCAAGGCTTGCGATCAGCGACTGGGTTTGATCGATGCCATTTCCAGGTGTATTCGCGATGACCGCTGTGCTGGCAAGGTTCGTCACAGTCTGCGGGAGTTGCTATCGCAACGGGTGTACGGGATTGCCTGCGGCTACGAGGACTGCAACGACGCAGCCCGGCTGAGCACGGACCCGGTGCAGCGTTTGCTGATGGATCGAGATCCGCTGTCGGGCGAGGCGCTGGCCTCGCAGCCGACCTTGTCCCGATTCGAGAACCGCATTGATGGGCGTTCACTGCTCGGCATGGGGACGGCGATCATGGACACGGTGATTGCGCGTCACCGCAAGCGCCTGGGTAAGAAGGCACGGCGCATCACGATCGATCTGGACCCGACGGATATTCTGGCCTACGGCCAGCAGCAGCTGTCGTTTTTTAACACGCACTACGGGGATCACTGTTATCTGCCGATGGTGTGTTCATTTCAGTTCAACGACGAGGCGGATCAGTACGTGTTTGCGAGCGTGCTGCGATCGGGAGAGGCGCCGGCGAGCGAGGGCGCCGAGGCGATCCTGCGACGCGCCATCGCTCGGCTGCGAAAGGCGTTCGGCAAGGTGCGTATCCTGGTGCGTCTGGACGCTGGCTTTGCGACGCCTGAGCTACTCGATTTTCTCACCGACAGTCGGGTGGATTTCGTGGTGGGGATCGGGAAAAACTCGGTATTAAAGGCGCTTTCCGAGCCTTTGATGGACGAGGTCCGTCACCTGTCATGGGACTCAGGGGACACCGAAAAGCGCTACGGCGAGTGCCAGTACGAAGCCGGCAGCTGGGATGACGAAAGGCGGGTGATCTTCAAAGCCGAAGTGGTGCGATACCCCGGCCGGGACGCCAAAGACAATCCCCGTTTTGTGGTGACCAACCTCAAGACCACGCCAAGGCACGTGTATGAGCGGGTCTATTGCCAGCGGGCGGTGATCGAGAATCGCATCAAAGAGCTGCTGTTGGGCCTGAACCTCGACCGCTGCAGTTGTACCTCGTTTTTCGCCAACCAGTTCCGAGTCCTCATGACCGTCGCCGCTTACGTGCTGTTCCAGGAACTGCGCCTCAAAGCGCGGCATACGGCTTTCGCCCAGGCCCAGGTTACGACCCTGCGCGAGCGATTGTTAAAGCTCGCAGTCTGGGTGCAACGCTCAACGCGCCGTATCGTGTTTCACCTGCCAGACTCAGCGCCGTGGCGATCCGACTGGTGCCGCATTGCCCGCGCCCTCGGTGCCGTGCCAATCTGATCCCACTGCCCAGCAACAACCTCATCGTTATCGGCACGTCAGACAAGGGCGACGGGCAACTTTGACCTGACATCGCCAATTTCAACTCGTTTCGCGACGCAGCGCGCAATAATCCCCTACCAGGAGAAAGTGGCGCGGCTCGGAACCGCCAGAAAGTTCAGCTTGCTACAATCGGCAACAAATGATCGCCATACCAACAACTTTCATGAATAGTGTCGGCTAGGAGTCTGCGCCATAGAAGACATTCAGATCCGTCAAGGTGACGACTTTCCCGGTATTGCTCATAGTGGTTTTCCGATTCAGTGATTTTCGCTGGATTTTTTCAAGGTGTCGGCGGTTTGCCGTGTGATGTCATTCCATCACCATCAGCGGCTGCATCCGTCTCAGGTTGGTTGCCAGGCAGACCAGGTCCCATTCACCGCCGGCCGCCGATAATCCACGCACACTGAACTGCCGGAACCCCAGTACCTGTTTGATCCAGCCATTGACCGCTTCCGATAGCCATTTTCGTTCGGCATAGCGAGCCTTGCCCTCGGCCGTGGCCAACTTCTCGGCCATGCGCAGCGTTGCAGGGTGGCGAACCGGGTCGATCTCGCCTACCTCCCTGCCTTCTCTGCGCAAGGAAATACAGGCATCGATGCCGCGTGACTCCAGTTCGGCCAGGTCCTTCTCATTGCGATAACCCGCATCCGCCAACAGCTGCTCCGGCGTCGCGTGCAGACTCTGCTCTACGTCATCGAGCAAGCCGGGCAACTCGCCATTGTCGCTGCCATTCGCCGTCAGCCTGTTCGCAACAATCAACTGGAAATCACCATCCACCACCACTTGCCCGTTGTAGCATTGCTGAAAACCGGCCGCGGTCTTCATGATCGAACTCTCCGGATCGGTGAAGTTACTCTGCGCTTTATCCTCCGGCACGCCAAAGTCCCGCTTGTACGACGCACCGCGTCCGCTCGGTGGCCGCCGATCATCGTCCTCGTGGCGACCCCGCGCCGTATCCGACTCCCGCTGAGCCTGCTCCAGACGGGCCCTGGCATCCCGTATCTTCGCAAGCCGCGCCTGGCGATGCTGTAACTCCTCGGGCAACTCATCGCCCCGAGAATCCGCACCGTACAGCCGGTCCTCCTCAGCGTCGGTGCCTCGCGCTATATCGCACAGCCCGGCAATCTCCCGTTTCAGCCGCTTCTCTTCTGCCCGCAGACGCTTATAGCTCATCGCCTTATGCCTGCTCGCGTTCGACCGAACTTTGGTGCCATCAATGGCCACCGTGCCCAAACGCACCAGCCCCGCCTGCTGCGCTATCCGGATCACCTGCACGAACACCGCTTTGAAATCCGCCAAATGCCGTTTGCGAAAATCACAGATCGTGCGGTGTTGCGGAAAGTTCTCCGCCGCCAATACCCGGAAGGCCACGTCTTCTTCCAGCTTCTTCGAAAGCTTGCGCGACGAGAAAACGCCCGTGGCATAACCGTAAATCAGCACCTTCAGCATCATCCGCGGCTCATACGGCGATTTGCGCCGGCCGTCACCCTCGTACGGCGCGTAAAACGCGCTCAGGTCCAGTTCCTCGACAACATCGTCGATGAAATACGCTAAATGACCTTCCGGCAGCCAATCCCGAAGGCTCGGTTGTAACAACAAATCCTGACCCGGGGTATACGGGCGAAAGCGTGTCGGCATCTTCTATCCTCTATACGGTTGCCGCACGATTATCGCAAATCGCTTTCTACGGCGCAGGCTCCTAGGGCCTGTTAACATGAATGTCATCGACCCTGTTGTGCCTGAAAAAGCGCCTGTCAGGGCGCGAGGAATGAGGTTTGACGCGTCAAATGAATGACGAGCAACGCCGAGAGGCGCTTTTTCAGGCACAACCCATACGGGCCGAGGCGGTTTTTCGCCCGGCGGCGTTGTCGCTCGCTGATGTAGCGGTGCTACACGGTGCTCGCTCCGCCTTGCCGGTACAAAAAACCGCCTCGGCAGGGTCGATGACATTCGTGATAACAGGCCCCAGGGCCTATCGAGACTACGGAAATCAAACCTGCGCCCCATGAGTTTAGACGGCTCACTTATCGATCAACTGCTTATTGCCATGCCGGGCATGCAGGACCCGAATTTCAGCAGCACCGTGACGCTCATTTGCGAGCACAACGACGAGGGCGCGCTCGGCATTGTGATTAACCGGCCGACACGGCTGCAGATGTCCGGGCTGTTCGAGCAGCTCTCGGTCGAAAACCCCGACCCCGATGCCGCATCATCGCCGGTGCTCGCCGGCGGCCCGGTGGGCACCGAACGCGGTTTCGTGCTGCACGATAAGGGGCAGACCTTTGAAAATACGTTACCGGTATCCGATGACATCTATCTGACCATGTCGCGCGACGTCATTGAGGCCATGGCCAACGGTGTAGGACCGGACAAGTCGCTCGTAGCGATCGGTTACGCGGGCTGGGAAGCCGGTCAGCTCGAAAGCGAAATGCTGGCCAATTCCTGGCTGAGCGTCCCGGCGACACCCGAACTCGTCTTCGACACACCCTTCGACGAGCGCTGGGATTCGGCGGCGCGCGTGCTGGGCATCGATATCGCCAGCATCTCACCGGAAGCCGGTCACGCCTGAATTGCCCGTGCCGACCACTTTGCTGGCGTTCGATTTCGGTCTGCGGCGCATCGGCGTCGCCGTCGGGCAGGATGTCACGCAATCCGCAAGCCCGCTGGGTATTGTCGAAAACCGCGACAATGGCATCGATTTCAACACGATCGAGGCAATGATCGCCGAATGGCGCCCGACGCTGCTCGTGGTCGGCATGCCCTGGCATGCCGACGGCTCGCCCAGCGAAATGCAGGCTCCGATCCGGTCATTCATCGAGGCATTGCGCCGATTCGAACTGCCGATCGAAACGATCGATGAGCGCTACACCTCCATCGAGGCCGAGCGTCTTCTCAGGGACGCCCGCGCCGCCGGAACGCGCGGGCGCAT
Source organism: Woeseiaceae bacterium (assembly GCA_965224505.1). Classification (GTDB taxonomy): domain Bacteria; phylum Pseudomonadota; class Gammaproteobacteria; order Steroidobacterales; family Woeseiaceae; genus UBA1847. The sequence goes on along the minus strand of CBDCZL010000018.1, from coordinate 3,783,144 downwards.
CTCCAAAGCCATGATCGACAGCGCCGCCGCCGTGTGTATCGCCGAACGGTATCTGGGGCTCATCGACCCTGCATAAACAATTCCGGACCGGCTGTCGTTAAGGCCCGATATCACTGCTGTCAGCGTCCCTGTCGTGTCAGGGCCGCAGTCACTTTTCGCGTGCACGAGCGCGGCAATCCTCGTAGAATGCGCGCGCGATGAATGCCAGCCAGCCGCAGCTCGAAGACGAAGCCACACTGCAGTTCGATGCCGATGGCAATCTTCGGCATCTTCTGACCCTGAAAGGACTGGACGCGACGCTGCTCACGCGGATCCTGGACGACGCCGAGAACTACCTGACCGCGCCCGGCAAGCGACCGGCCAGCAGCGAAGCGCTCGCCGGACGAACCGTGGGCAACCTGTTTTTCGAACCGAGCACGCGCACGCGCGCCTCGTTCGACCTCGCGGGTAAACGGCTCGGTGCGGATGTCCTGAACCTCGACGTCAATACCTCGTCGCGCAAAAAAGGCGAGAGCATTCTCGACACGATCTACACACTTGAGGCAATGCACGTGGACATCATGGTCGTGCGCGATGCCAGCGACGGCGTTCCGGCCTACATTGCACGCCATGTGCAGGACCACGTCAGCATTCTCAATGCCGGCGAGTCGGATATTTCGCACCCCACCCAGGGGCTGCTGGACATACTGACCATCCGGCAGCACAAGCCGGACTTCGGAAACCTGGCCATCGCGATCGTCGGCGATATTCAGCATTCGCGCGTCGCCATGTCCGCCTGTCAGGGGTTGCAGACCCTCGGCGCCGGCGAAGTTCGACTGATCTCGCCGCCGGCACTCGCACCCGCACCGGAACGGTTCCCGGGTGCGCGTATCGTGGACAACCTCGCGGACGGACTTAAGGACGCCGACGTCGTCATGGCGCTGCGCATACAGCGCGAACGCATCGGCAACCTCGACGGCGTTCCGGGCATCGACGAGTACTTTGCCAACTTCGGCGTCAGCCACGAGACAATGAAATTTGCCAGGCCCGACGCCATCGTCATGCACCCGGGCCCGATGAACCGCGGCATCGAAATCGAGGGCTCGCTCGCCGACGGGCCGTCTTCGGTGATCACTCAGCAAGTGACGAACGGCGTTGCCGTGCGCATGGCGGTGCTCGAACGCGTGGCGAAGACGCTGGGTGTGCGTTGCTGAGTGCCGCGCAAAAGATCGCCCAGGCCGATCGCGGGACGCTGTTCGTCGAGGACGGCGAGGTACTGAGCCTCGAGGCCTGGCCCGGCGACCAGTTCGTGCAGCGTATTCGCGCGCCCAACTGTGCGGCCGGGGCGCAGCCCGGACAGTTCGTCCATCTGACCTGTGACGATCAGTTGCCGATGCGGCGCCCGCTGTCGATCATGCGCGCGCGCGATGACTGGATTGAGGTGCTCTACAAAATCGTCGGACAGGGCCTCAGGCTGTTGTCGCAAAAGCGGCCCGGGCAGCGTATCAGCGTCCTCGGCCCAATCGGCCGCCCGTTTCGCTTTTCAACCGAGCGTCCGGACGCATTGCTGATCGGCGGCGGTGTCGGCATTCCGCCGATGGTGTTCATCGCGGATTACCTGCGCCGGCGCAAAGGTAACCGGAACCCCTTCGCGATTCTCGGATCGGAGATTCCGTTTCCGTTTGCACCGATGAACTCCGCCATCGAGACGCCCTGGCTTGCGCGGGACATCGATCGGACAATGCCGTTGCTGGAGCAGTGGGCAATCCCGTGCCGGCTCGCGACGCTGGCTGGATTCGACGGCTGCTTCGACGGCTACGTTACGGATCTTGCCGATCGCTGGCTCGCGACACTGGGCCCGCAGCAACTTGCGAAAACCGAGGTGTTCGGCTGCGGTCCGACGCCGATGCTCAAGGCCGTGGCGGCGCTGGCCCGGCGATACGACCTGCCCTGCCAGGTCTCTCTCGAGGAATTCATGGCCTGCGCCGTGGGTGGTTGCGCCGGGTGTGCGGTGAGAATTCGCACGCCCGATGGCGACGCGATGAAACGCGTTTGCGTCGATGGCCCGGTGTTCGATGCTACGAGCGTGGTCTGGTAGAAGTTGTCGGTCGTAGTTTCGGCAACAGCCCGCTGATTGCACTGCCGACGATCACGAGAATAAAGGCAGCCAGATCGAGGCGCGGCAGCGGTCCACCGCCGTAACCGAACATTGCCATGAGCGCGACGCCCAGACAGATCATGACGGCACCGGCGATCTGCCGGCTCGCCGCGGGCACCGCGGCGTCAGGGTCGCGGCCACGACGCTCAAGCGGCGACATCAGCAGCGCCACCGGCGTGAGCAGCACAATCAGACAGGCTATCCAGAGTGGGCGCGACAGCCACCAGTCGGCCGTCCCGGGTTCGATGCCGAGGCCTGCGCCACCGGCCAGATACAACACAGCGCCGAACACGATCATGACCGTGATGTGCCAGAGATACAGCGTCATGATCATCGAATTAATCAGCACGGTTGCGGCCCAGAGCCGCACGCACGACAGTGCCCGGCGCATCGGCTTCTCGATAGCCAGCAGCAGACCGAACTGAAACACACCGAGCGCGATCAGCGTAATCTTCGGCGGCAGCGTGTTGCTCAGACCCGGGTCCGGTGAGCCGACCATCGCGAGCGGGTACGGTCCTTTGTGGATCAGCAGATACAGTGCGACGAAACCGAACGCCGAACACAGCAATAAGCCGGCGGGGCTGCCGAGGCGGCCTTCGCGCCATGCGAATCCAAGCTGGCTCACGGCCAGCCACACCCAGAAATAATTGCCCCAGCCCAACCACTGCAGGTCGGCTCTGAAGAACGCGATGTCGACGAGCACCGCGACCGCCACGAATCCAAAAAACGAACCGAAGCCGGCGGCCTCCCACAGACGGTAGGTCAGCGGTGCAAGAATCACCACCATAATGTAAATCGCGAGAAACCAGGTCGGAATCAGCGATGCCTGCGACATGTACTGAATTACCGCCGGCCGCACACCGAACAGCGTCATCGTCACGGCGATGACGGCCCAGGTCACAAGCAGCACCAGCAGCGGTGCGACCAGTCGGTTCAGCCGTGCGACAAGCCAGCCCGCATAGCCGACTCCCCTGCGGCGTGCGCTGTGCAGCGATATCGCGTTGGAATAACCGCCGACAATGAAAAATATCGGCATGACCTGGAACAGCCAGGTCAGCCACTGCGTCTGCGGCCGGTCCCTGAGCAGGTGGCCGGTCTCGAGACTGCCGTCGACGTACCATGCCGTGGCGATGAGCCAATGGCCGACAATGACAAACAGGATGGACAGCGAGCGCAGAAAATCGACGTAGCGATTGCGTTCCGGCGGTGTTTTTTCCGCCATCTCCTTCGCTACGGACCAGATGCGCAATTCAACGCCCGCCGGCTGGATCGGTCACACTGCGCTCAGCCGCCAAAATTGATCCTGGCTTCGAGATTGGCGCGGGAATCGGCATGCGACATTGCCTCGTCCATTGTGATCGTGCCGTTACGGTATAAATCCAGTAGCGCATCGTCAAACGTGACCATGCCCTGTTCGCCGCTGTCCTTGTGCGCCTCCTTCACGGCGGAAATATCGCCTTTCAGAATCAGGTCCTTGATATGCGGAGTGTTCAGCATCAGTTCGACGGCGGCCACGCGTTTACCGTTGCGTGAGCGAACCAGTCGCTGCGACAGAATCGCGCGCAGATAGTGCGCGAGGTCCATAAACACCTGCGCATGCTGTTCCTGTGGAAACAGATTGATGATGCGGTCGAGTGTTTCCGGGGCGTTGTTCGAGTGCACGGTCGCGAGCACGAGATGGCCTGTGCCGGCCATATCCAGTGCGGCCCGCATCGATTCGGTGTCGCGGATCTCACCAATCTGAATGACGTCCGGAGCTCCGCGCACCGCACTTTTGAGTGCGCGCTGATAAGATCGGGTATCGAGTCCCACTTCACGCTGATTGACGATCGACTGCTTGTTCGGATGCAGGAATTCGATCGGATCCTCAATTGTGAGGATGTGCGATGAGGTTTTCTCATTGCGATGATTGATCATCGCCGCCAGTGTCGTCGACTTACCGGCACCCGTTGCGCCAACCATCAGGATCAGGCCACGGCGCAGCATAACCAGTTCCTTGAGCTCAGCGGGCATGCCGAGATCGTCGAGTGTCGGAAGGTCGGACGTAATGTAGCGCAGCACCATCGCGACACTGCCGCGCTGGTGAAACACATTGACGCGAAAACGGCCGAGCCCGGCCTCCGACAGCGCGAAGTCGATTTCCAGTTCCTTCTGGAACTGTTCCATCTGCTCTTCGGTCATGAGTTCGAGGGCCGCCTGCCTGACCATTTTCGGCGTCATCTCGAGTTTGTTCACGGGCATGATCTTGCCTTCGATCTTGATCTTGGCCGGTGAATGCGGCGCGAAAAAAAGGTCGGAAGCCTTTTTCTCAACCATCAGCTTAAACAGGGGTTTGACGTTCATCGCTCTACCGTTCCGTGCAGTCAGAATGTCTGAGCCGTATCCTCTTCCATGATGCGCAGGCTCTCGGCCTGCTGATCGGCAATCGCCGAATCGCGCTTGCTTTCGAGCTTAATGCGCAGACGCAGTTCGTTTTTGGAGTCGGCGTTACGCATCGCCTCCTCATAGGAAATCGTGCCGTCCTCGTAGAGGTAGAACAGCGCCTGATCGAAGGTCTGCATGCCGAGCCGCGTGGATTTCGACATGATCTCCTTGATCTGCCCGACTTCACCTTTGAAAATCAGGTCCTGAATCAGCGGCGTGTTGAGCATGATCTCCATGGCCGCAATGCGGCCAATGCCTCCCTCGCGTGGGATGAGGCGCTGCGAAATAATCGCCTTCGCATTCAGCGACAGGTCCATGAGAAGCTGCTGTCGGCGCTCCTCGGGGAAGAAGTTGATGATTCGATCCAGCGCCTGGTTCGCGCTGTTGGCATGCAGTGTCGCGAGGCAAAGATGACCCGTTTCGGAAAACTGAATCCCGTACTCCATCGTCTCCTTATCGCGAATCTCACCGATCAGAATAACGTCCGGCGCCTGGCGCAGCGTGTTCTTGAGCGCCGCGTGCCAGGTCTCGGTGTCGACGCCCACCTCACGCTGTGTAATGACACAGCCCTTGTGCGGGTGCACGTACTCAACCGGATCCTCAATCGACACGATGTGACCGCGCGAATTTTCGTTACGGTGTCCGATCATGGCCGCGAGGGTCGTGGACTTACCCGAGCCCGTCCCGCCGACAACGATACAAAGCCCGCGTTTGTTCATGACGACGTCTTTTAGAATCGGCGGCAGTTCGAGATCCTCAAGCGTCGGAATTTCAGTGGTGATCGTACGCAGGACAGCGCCGACCATGCCCTGCTGTATGAACGCGCTGACACGAAAACGCCCGATACCCTGCGGCGCAATGGCGAAATTCGCCTCCTTGGTCGCATCGAACTCCTTGATCTGCTTGTCGTTCATGATCGAACGCACCATGATCGCGGAATGCTCGGGCTTGAGCGCCGTATCGGTTGCCTTGTGAATCGTGCCGTCGACCTTGATGGCCGGCGGGAAACCGGCCGTGATGAACAGATCGGAACCCTCGCGCTCGACCATCTTGCGTAGCAGATTTTGCGTCAATCGTACCGCTTGTTCGCGTTCCATGGTGTTGAACTCCCGTTGAACCGCAGCACCGCGATTCTAGAAATTTTCCTTGTTGACGGCCCTGAAGCGCGCCTCTTCCTTGTTGATGAGGCCCTTCGTCAGCAAATCGGAGAGATTTTGGTCCAGCGTCTGCATACCGGACCCCTGCCCGGTCTGAATCGCAGAGTACATCTGCGCAATCTTGCCTTCGCGAATCAGGTTTCTGATCGCCGGTGTACCGATCATGATCTCGTGCGCGGCAATTCGCCCGCCACCCACTTTTTTGAGCAGAGTCTGCGAAATGACGGCGCGCAGGGACTCCGACAAGCATCGCACGCACCATCTCCTTTTCCGCAGCCGGAAATACGTCCACGACACGGTCGATGGTCTTTGCCGCCGAACTCGTGTGCAGCGTACCGAACACCAGGTGGCCCGTCTCGGCACCGGTCAGCGCCAGGCGGATCGTCTCAAGGTCGCGCAGCTCGCCGACGAGAATGACATCCGGGTCTTCGCGCAGCGCGGAGCGCAGCGCTTCGTTGAAGCCGAGCGTATCACGATGCACCTCGCGTTGGTTGACCAGAGATTTCTTGGACTCGTGTACGAATTCGATCGGATCTTCGATCGTCAGAATATGATCCGGCTTATTCTCATTGATGTAGTCGACCATCGCGGCCAGCGTCGTCGATTTACCCGACCCGGTCGGTCCGGTGACGAGCACGATACCGCGCGGATGCATCGAAATGTCCTTGAAAATCGGTGGCGCGCCCAGATCGTCGAGCGTCAGTATTTCAGACGGAATCGTACGAAACACAGCGGCCGAACCGCGGTTCTGATTGAAGGCGTTGACGCGAAAACGTGCCAGCTTCGGTATCTCAAAAGAGAAATCGGTCTCCAGAAACTCTTCGTAGTCCTTGCGCTGCTTGTCATTCATGATGTCGTACACCATGCTATTGACGTCTTTGTGGGTCAGCGCCGGCATATTGATACGCTTGATGTCGCCATCGACGCGAATCATTGGCGGCACTCCACCCGACAGGTGCAGGTCAGAGGCGTTGTTCTTTACCGTGAACGACAAGAGCTGGGCAACGTCGACGGCCATAATGGTCCCTTTTTCAGCAATTCCGGACTTACCATAACCCGGAGAAGTTCTGAGCCTAGTATAACGAAGCAACCGGATCAAAACGTGACTGGATTCACGGAAAACTTAAAGCTGATCAGCGATTTGCTGGCGGCATCGGCCGATTCGGCGGGACGCTCGCCAGATGCTGTCAGACTGCTCGCCGTGAGCAAAAAGCAACCGCTGGACAGAATTCTCGCCGCCGCCGCCGCGGGGCAGCGCGATTTCGGCGAAAACTTCGTCCAGGAAGGCGTTGAGAAAATCGAACGGTGCAGACACCTGAATCTTGTCTGGCACTTCATCGGTCATCTGCAAAGCAATAAAACACGCTGGGTCGCCGAGTACTTTGACTGGGTTCACACGATCGACAATACGAAGACGGCGCGCAGACTCAGCCGTCAGCGCGACCCCAGGCGGACACCGCTGAATGTCTGCCTGCAGGTCAATGTCGATGTCGAACCGTCGAAATCGGGTATTGCGCCCGAAGCCACGCTCGAACTCGCGCGCGCGGTATACGATCTCCCGAATCTTAAACTGCGCGGGCTGATGTGCCTGCCGGCCGTGCGCGGCGAGTTCGAGGCACAAAGAAAACCGTTCGCGCACCTTCGGAAGCTGGCAGAATCCCTGCGCAACGAGGGTATCGACATCGATACGCTGTCGATGGGAATGAGCGCCGACTTCGCGGCAGCCATTGCGGAAGGTGCGACAATTGTACGCATCGGTACGGCGCTGTTTGGTAAACGGGATTCATGAAAGAAAAACGACTGGACTACCGCAGAGTTGCGTTCATCGGTGGCGGCAATATGACCGCGGCCATCGCTGGCGGACTGCTTGAGGACGGCTACAAGCCCGGGCATATCGCGATCGCCGAGCCGCTGGACGCACGCAGAGACCGGCTGCAGCGCGCATTGCCCGGCGTCTTCGTGAGCGCGGACAACGATGAGGTGACTGCGCGCAGCGGCAGCATCGTGCTGGCCGTTAAACCGCAGATTATCGCGGCTGTGTGCCTGGCGCTTGCCGACACCGTACAGCAGCACAATCCGCTCATCGTATCGATCGCCGCAGGCCCGCGAATCGACGATATCGACGGCTGGCTGGGCGGCGGCAATTCCGTGGTACGCGTGATGCCCAATCAGCCGGCACTGATCCGCCGGGGTGTGAGCGGGCTGTTCGCGAATGCGGCCACGACGTCCGCCCAGCGCAACGCAGCCACAGCGATACTGTCGGCGGTCGGACCGGTCGTCGCCGTGGACAGCGAGGCGGACATCGATGCGGTCACGGCAGTCTCGGGCAGCGGCCCGGCATACGTTTATCTGCTGATCGAGATGCTCGCCACGGCCGGAGTGCAGCTTGGGCTGTCCGCAGCAGGCCGCGGAACGCCTTGCGCGCGAAACCGCGCGCGGCGCGGCGGCGCTCGCTCATACCTCGAGCGAATCGATGGACGTGCTGATCGAACGTGTCCGTTCGCCCGGTGGCACGACCGCGGCAGCGCTGGACAGCCTTGAGGATCAGGATGTCCGTGCTATCTTTACGCGAGCTCTGACAGCTGCCCGGGATCGCGCCGCGGAACTCGCGGATCGTGCACACGAGTCGGGCCGGAATTTCTCGTAAAAAATCGACAGGCGTTAAAACATGCCCCGAAACATTGCCGACGCACTGGCGTTCGTCATCAATGCACTGACCAGCCTCTACCTGCTCGTGTTGTTGCTGCGGCTGTGGCTGCCGCTCCTGCGCGCCGATTTTCGCAATCCGCTGGCGCAGGGCATTCTGAAGCTCACGTCGCCGCTCGTCATACCGCTTCGCCGGTTCGTGCCGTCGTTCGGCAGAATCGATACCGCTACGGTGGTCGTGGCGTTTGCGATTCAGTATCTGACGATCGTCGTCATCCTGCTGATCTACGGGCAAACCGCAGGAGTGCTCAACATCGCCGTGACGGCCCTGATCAAACTCATTATCCTGTCGCTCAATCTGTTCGCGTACGCCATTCTGATCCGCGTTGTCCTGAGCTGGATCGCGCCCGGGCAGTACAACCCGGCCACGGCAATCATCGGTGCACTGACCGAACCCGTACTGCTGCCGTTTCGCCGCGTGATACCTTCGCTGGGCGGCCTGGATATCTCGCCGATGATTGCGATGATCGCACTGTTTGCGCTGAACATCGTGATCAGCGGGTTTCTGCCGCTGCGCGTCTGAGGACCGCATCCCGCAATTTCGAATCGGACGCTAATGGTTTATAGTGAGCACTACAGGGGAGGTGTCATGATGATAAGAACACTGTGGATTTGTCTTTTCATGCTCACGTTGTCCGCCTGCGGCGGTCCGGGAGAAAACGCCACCGTACCGCAGGCCGAACCCGCCGGCGCGTCGTCATCCGACATCGGCGACTACATCGTGCACTTCAGCGCCATGACCACCGATCAGCTCACACCTGAAATCGCGCGTCAGTACAACATCGTGCGCAGCAAGAATCGGGCGATGCTCAATGTTTCGATCATTCGCGAGGCAGACGGTACGCCCGTCGAGGGTACGGTCAACGTCAAAACCGTTAATCTGACGGGGCAGTTAAAGAACATTTCCATGCGAAAAGTGGAAGAAGGCAACCCCGATTCGGATGAATTCGTTGGCATCTATTACATTGGCGATACAACTGTCGCGAATCGCGAGACGCTGGTATTCGACATAAGCGTCACGCCCGAGGGCGAGTCCTCGGCGTCTGAGATGCGCTTCAAGCGGCAATTCTACAGCGACTGAATTCCCGTCTCAGGGAGGCGGCAGCCGCGAGATGCCCCACTCGCCCCGCTATCGCAGGAAAGCCTGAAAATAAAGGCCTTTTTTCGCTTACACCGCTTTAAAACATGTGCTATCTTCGCGCTGCTTTCGTAGCGGGCATTGCCCGTTTTTGTTTTTTTTAAGGAGTCAGTTTTACATGGCAGCGAATACCAAGAAGCCACCCACCAAGTCTGAGATTTACGCAAAGATCGTCGCAGACACGGGTCTCACGCGCAAAGACGTCGCGGCAGTTTTCGATTCACTCAACGGCCAGATCAAGAAAAACCTGGGTGGCCGCGGCGCTCCGGGCATGTTCACCGTTCCCGGCCTGCTGAAAATGCGTGTCGTCAAGAAACCGGCTCGCAAAGCCCGTAAGGGTACCAACCCGTTCACGGGCGAAGAGATGATGTTCAAAGCAAAGCCTGCCAGCAAAGTCGTAAAGATTTCCGCGCTGAAAGGCCTGAAGGACATGGTCTGACGACCGGTCGGCATGAGCCAGGACCTGTCGGCGCAAGGCGGCGCGGGTCCCGCAAAAGCCGGGCAATGCCCGGCTTTTTTGTGCGCGCCAAGTGGATTACGTTACCGCATGCCCGGCCCCCGCTCTGTCGACGAATTCGGTGACCGCGCTGCGCAATTCCACGAGCCGCCCGTGAAAAAAATGCTCGCCGCCCTCGATCACGAGCAACTCCGGCCCAGGCTCCAGACCGTCCAGCCATTGCACCGTCTCGTCGACATCGACAAGTTCGTCATCGTCACCCTGAATCACGAGCCAGGGGCATCCGGGCTGAGACGACAGTCCAGCCGCAAAGCGTGAAACCGCGGGTGCCACGCTGACGAGACCGGCAGGCTCGCACTGCACGGCAGCTTTTATTGCGACCGCCGCACCGAACGAAAAACCCGCGAGCCAGACCGGTAACCCGGGCCGCCGCCCGGCGAGCCAGCGCAGTGCCGCGAGTGCGTCGTCACATTCTCCGTTGCCGTCGTCATAGCGGCCTTCGCTGCGCCCGGTGCCGCGAAAATTGAAGCGCAGACTTTCGAATCCGCAACGCACAAATGCGCGCGCCAGCGTGTGTGCCACCTTGTTGTGCATCGTTCCGCCGTGCTGCGGATGCGGGTGACAGACCACGGCGCAGGCCGTGACAACGGCATCGGCGGGCTTTTCCAGAATGGACTCGAGTTTCCCGACCGGTCCGGGGATAGAGTGCTGTTCGACGAGCGGTGCTTTCGGCAAAGCCGGCTCCTGGGTGGATAGATTAACGATTGTTACTGTAAAATTAACATCTTATGCAAAATGCCAGACCGCAATGAACGACAGCAACAACAACGCACCGCATTATTGCGCAGTTTCGGTGTTTCTCACACACCCTGGTGGATCCATCCGCGCCGGATCGGCACCGCCCTGCCTGAGTGCCACCTGAATTGAACGCAGCAGTTATCGGGCTACTGTTCATCGCGCTCGCCGCCGGAGCGCTGATCGGCTGGTACTGGCGCGCTCAGCACGCCAGACGCGAAAAGGCCGTTATCAATGCGGGATGGCTCGAGCAAATCAGCGCAAGACGCATCGAACACGAACGCCTGACCGAGCAAAACAAAGGGCTGATGCAGCAGGTCAGCGATATCCAGGCGACGGCCAGCGACGCGAAACGGCGCGCTCAGGAGTTGTCCGAAGCGCTGCGCGAATCGCTGTCTGAGCGCAACGAACTGCAACGGCGCAGCAGCGAAATGCACTCGGACCTTAAGGCCACACAGGATGAACACCGCCGGCTGCACACCGACATCAATCTCGTACAGCAAAAGGAAGAGCGGATTGCTCGTCTGCAGTCCGAGATCAATAACTGGCAAATGCGCGTGGCGCCGCTGATCGAAAAGTTCCGGGCTCGCAACGCCGACGCAGGCCGCCTTGAGGCCGAACTCGAAGCGGCACGGACAAAAATTGCCGAACTCGAGGCAAGCCGCGAATCGGGCCAGACCCGCGTCGAGCCCGTTGCAGACCCGAATTGCCTGACCGACGGACGCGAAGCGTCAAACGACGCAATCGAGTTTCCTCGCGACCGACTGCAGAGTATCAAGGGGATAGGCCCCGCCATCGAAAAGACGCTCAACGAACTCGGTATTTTCAGCTTCGACCAGGTCGCGGCAATGAGCGAGTACGAAATCGACAAGGTAGCGAGCCGTCTCAAGGGATTCCGCAGCCGCATTTATCGCGAGGACTGGATCGGGCAGGCGCGCGAACTGCGCGATGGCAAGGCCAGCGTCTGACCGCCCGTAGCAGGCTTACTGGCCGGATTCGGTGAGTCCGGTCAGTTCGAGATCGTAAATCAGGTCCGCGTTCGGCGGCACCGGCGGTCGTCCTTGTCTGCCGTACGCAAGCTGCGACGCTATGATCAGTTCGCGGCGTTCACCGAGCAGCATGCAGCGAATACCCCGGTTCCACCCCTTGATCAATCCCGACTCGCCGAGTCTGAATGTGAACGGCTCGGCACCCGATTCCCAGATCAGCAGGCCTTTGCCGTCCTCGGCCTTCGGGTCGTGCAGCCACAGCGTGGCGTTCACGGTTGCCGTATCGCCGATCGCAGCGGCACGCCCATAGCCCTTTTTGAGGATCGTCGCGCTGAGTCCTTCCTCGATGCTGACGTGCCCGTTGCTGTCCGCGCCGGGGCATCCTTCGCTGATCGATTCCGCCGTGTCGCGACAGCCCGCGACGGCAAACAGCAGCGCGACCGTCGGCAACAACCTCATTTCGTCTTCCCTTCGAAGTCGAGCGACGCCGAATTGATGCAGTAGCGCAGACCCGTGGGCTGCGGTCCGTCCTCAAAGACGTGCCCCAGATGCGCGTCGCAATGGCTGCAGACAACCTCGCGCCGGACCATACCATGACTTTCGTCGATTTTGGTCGTGACCGCATCGCCGGCCAGCGGCAGCCAGAAGCTCGGCCAGCCGGACCCGGAATCGTATTTGGTATCGGAACTGAACAATGCCGCATTGCAGCAGATGCAACGGTAGGTGCCGTCCTCTTTGTGATCGACGTATCTGCCCGTGAATGCGCGTTCCGTACCGGCATTCCGGGTCACGCGATACTGCTCCGGCGTAAGCCGGTTTTTGAGGTCGTCGGACTCACTCACCCCGGGTCTCACCTTCAATAGCCAGCAGGAATCTGTTCATACGCTGCACGTAATCGGCGGGATTGTCCAGCGGCGTTCCCTCGGCGAGCAACGCATGATCGAGTACGATCTTCGACAACTCGCAAAAGCGCTCGTCGTCGGCTTCTTCCGACAGTCTCGTGACGAGCGGGTGCTCGACATTGATCTCAAGAATGGGCTTCGACTCGGGCAACTGCTGCCCGCTGGCCTCCAGCATGCGGCGCACCTGCGGGTTGATGTCCTGCTCGCCTGCGACCACACACGCCGGCGACTCGACCAGCCGCCGGCTGACGTTGACAGCCTCAACGCGTTCGTCGAGTGCCTTGCGAATTTTCTTCAGCAGTTTTTTGTGTGGCTTGTTCGCGTCGGCGGTACTCTCTTCGTCTTTGACCTCATCGTCATCCGCTTCCGCACGCGCCACATCGGTGAGCGTTTTGCCTTCGTACTCGCGCAAACCGTCGACGACCCAGCCGTCGATGCGGTCGGTCAGAAGCAGCACTTCGATACCACGGCTGCGAAGCTGTTCGAGATGTGGACTCGCGGATGCTGTCGCGTGATTCTCGGCGATGATGTAGTAAATCTTCTCCTGCTCATCGCCGGCCTGCTCAAGGTAATCGTCGAGCGACCGGTCCTGCGACTCGCCGTCCGAGTGCGTCGTACAGAAACGCAACAGCTTCGCGAGCTTGTCCTTGTTCGCATGGTCCTCGACAATGCCTTCCTTGAGTACCTGACCGAATTCGCGCCAGAATGCCGGGTAGTCGTCACCGGCCGACAGCTTCTTCAGCATGTCGAGCACACGCCGGGTCAGCGCGCTGCGCATCGCCTTGAGGTCAGGATGTTGCTGCAGCAGCTCACGCGACACGTTGAGCGGCAGATCCGACGAATCCACAACGCCCTTGACGAAGCGCAGGTACAAGGGCAGAAACTGCTCGGCCTCGTCCATGATGAATACACGCTGCACGTACAGCTTCAAGCCACGTGGCGCTTCGCGATTCCACAGATCGAACGGTGCGCTGGCCGGAATGTACAAAAGACTCGTGTATTCGCGTGTGCCCTCGACACGGTTGTGGCTCCAGCTTAAGGGGTCGGAGAAATCGTGCGACAGATGTTTGTAGAACTCCTTGTACTCGTCGTCCGAGACATCGGTGCGCGGACGCGTCCACAGTGCGGTGGCGGAGTTGATCACTTTACTCTCGGCATCTTCGGCAGCGGCATCCAGTACCGACACGGGAAAACCGATGTGATCAGAGTACTTGCGAATCAGCGCTTCGATACGAAATGCCTCGGCAAACTCCGTTTCCTCGTCCTTGAGATGCAGTGTGACCCGAGTCCCGCGCGCCTCTCGCTCAATGTTTTCGACCGTAAATTCGCCCTCACCGCCGGACTCCCAGCGAACAGCCGCATCGGCACTCGCACCGGCCCGGCGCGTCTCGACCGTGACCCGATCCGCAACGATGAAGGCCGAGTAAAAGCCGACGCCGAACTGACCGATCAGCTGCGCGTCGTGTTGCTTGTCGCCGGTCATCTGCTGCAGGAACTCGGCGGTGCCGGATTTGGCAATCGTGCCGAGGTTATCGATCAGTTCCTCGCGCGACATGCCGATGCCATTGTCGATCACCGACAACCTGCGCGCTGCCTTGTCGATTTCTATTCGTATGCCGAGGTTCGTGTCGTCACTCAGCAGTTCCGGCTGCTCGAGGGCTTCGAAGCGCAGCTTGTCCGCGGCATCCGACGCATTCGAAATCAGCTCACGAAGGAAAATTTCCTTGTTGCTGTAGAGGGAGTGAATCATCAGCTTCAGCAGCTGACGAACTTCGGTCTGAAAGTCGAGGGTCTCGACCGTTTCGGCTTGTTCGCTCACTATCGGGCTCCGCAGAAATCCGGGACGGACACCATAGGGATTTGTACGAGCTTTTCAACCCCGCGAACAGTCGAAGCGGCCACGGCCTGTTGTCAGGCCCTGAATTTACATGATCTGCTGCGCCAATAAACTGCCGCCGACCACAATCGTCGTAACGAACGCAGCCGACGTCGCGAACGCAAGCGCCGCACGCAGGCGTTCCGCAGCCAGACCCAGCAATCCGACGAGATCGTCGATATCGTCGAGATATTGAAGGAGGCGTTCCACGGTCTAACGCACGATCGTCAGCAGCGGGCTGGAGGTTTCGGTATCGGCAGCGTGCGATTCGGTTTCGTCCAGTGCCGCATTGTTCGACTCTTTCGCATGTGCAATGGCGCGATGAAAGAGCGCCCAACGCTGGCGGGCCGATTCACTGGAAAACGCTTCAAACGGTGAGTCAGTCTTGGGTTGCTTCTTCGACATACGTTGACTTCAGTCTTTTTTACAGTCGGTAAGCGAAATATAAAGAGACACCCGCAACGACTCCGTGAGGCAAGTCACAGCTTGTATGCGAACTTCGTTGCGAAGCCCGCATCGGGGCGATTTTTCAGACCTGGTTCGCACCCTTGAAAGCCATCTATTACGCGCCGTATACAACGTAAAACGCCGGCAAAAAGCCGGCGCATCCGATGTTTTGTAAAAGGGGGCGCTACTGGTCTTCGCCCTGATCCTTCGACCAGCTTCTCTTGACCTGATCCGACCACGCCCGATATCCCTTCCACGAGTAAAGAGACGGATCGATACCCGACCTTCGGCGACGGGGCGCCGGTGTCTTGGATACCCAGTGCCGGTACTGCTGCCAGCCATCGGCATCGTTGGCGGCCTGCTGACTGCGATCGAGCGTGTCGTCCCGCGAATCCCTGCGGGCCTCCTGACGCAGGCTGTCGGCCCACTTCATGTGTTTGTTCTCTGGCATCGGTCTGCTCAGTCCATCCTGCTACGAATGCTAATCAGCAATCGTGAGGAATCAAAGGAACTGCATCACAGACCGTTGTGGAGACATTTAGTTAAGAAAACAGCAACTTATGTCCCGGTTTTACTTAATGACATAGCAGGGTTCGTAATCGCCGCTGGAAATCTTCATGCGTCCCTGCGACACAAAATCGGCCAGCAGGGTATCCAGCAATGCCATGATGCGGTGCGAGCCGTTGATCGAAAACGGTCCGTCGCGTTCGATCCGCTCGGCCGTATCCTCGCGTACATTGCCCGAAACGATGCCTGAAAACGCGCGCCGAAGATTGGCCGCAAGCACATGCCCGGGCAGGCTCTCGTTGAGATCCAGACTGCGCATCGAGTCGTGTGTGGCAACAAACGGCACCTGAAAATCGTGATCGATAGTAAGCCGCCAGTTGAAGTAATACGCATCGCCGTGTTCACGACGGAAGTTCATGACCTCCTCACATCCCGCCTGCATGGCTTGCGCGACCGCACGCGGATCGTCGATTATAATCCGGTATCGCCGCTGCGCTTCTGCACCGAGGGTCGCCGCGACGAACGCATCGATTTTTCTGAAGTAGGCTTCCGCTGACGGCGGGCCCGTCATAACGAACGGCAGCGGCTGATTTTCGTTGCCGGGGTTCAGCAGAACGCCAAGCAGATACAGAATCTCCTCGGCCGTACCTACACCGCCTGGAAACACGACGATGCCGTGGCAGGTTCTTACGAACGCTTCAAGCCGTTTTTCCATGTCCGGCATGATGACGAGCGAATTGACGATCGGATTGGGGGACTCAGCCGCGATGATGCCGGGTTCGGTAATGCCGACATAACGGCCGTCGCGGATGCGCTGTTTCGCATGTCCGATCGTTGCCCCTTTCATGGGCCCCTTCATCGCGCCGGGACCGCAGCCCGTACACACGTCGAGTCCGCGGAGACCCATCTGATAGCCGACGAGTTTCGTGTAGTCGTATTCCTCTCGGCCGATCGCATGCCCGCCCCAGCACACGACCATATTCACTTTCGCCGGCAGACTCAGCAGTCGGGCATTGCGCACGATATGGAAAACCGCGTTGGTAATACCGGCCGACGAGCTCAGATCGAAGCGGCGGTTGTCCATGATTTCGTGCTGCGTGTAGACAATGTCCCTTAACACCGCCGACATCAGTTCGCGCGTACCGCGGATCATTCTGCCGTCGACAAACGCCTCCGGCGGCGCATTGTCGAGAATGACCTTGAGGCCGCGGTCCTGCAGTTCGAAGCCGACTTCGAAGTCGCGGAACGCGGCAAGTACCGCTCGCGCATCGTCGGTTTCATTGCCCGAGTTGAGTACCGCGAGCAGGCAACGCCGCAGCAACGGATAGAGACCGCCGCGGCCGCTGGTTCGAAGGCGGTCGGCCTCGACCTGCGACAGGACTTCGAGGCTGCCTTCAGGCCAGACCTCGGCATTCACACGCGGTGCATGCGATACCATGGTTAAGGCCGAATCTCGATCGGCGTGCCGGCGCGGGTCATGAGCCAGATATCGATCATGTCGGAATTGGAAACGGCAATGCAGCCGTTGGTCCAGTCCTGGGTCCGGTAGTACTCCTCCGAACGGGTCGGCACATTGGGCTGCCCGTGGATCATAATCGCACCGCCCGGATCGTCACCGCGCGCCGCCGCTTCGCGCCGGTCGTTTTCATCGGGATAGGAAATACGTATCGACAGGAAGTATTCGCTGTTTGGATTGCGGGAATCGAGCAGGTAACGCCCCTCCGGCGTCCTGAAATCGCCTTCGTACTGTTTGTCGCCCTGGGGCCGAATTCCAAGCGCAATTTTGAACGTTTTGAAAATGCGCTCACCCGCAATCAGGTGCAGTTCGCGCTTCTCTTTTTCGATGAGTACCTTATCCGCAACCGGAAAATCCCCGGCCGAGGCCGTGGCGGACACCAACAGCAGCGCGGTCAGCAGGACGATGGCAAAGGCGTGATGCTTCATTGGCCGCAAGCCTAGAGCCTGTGTCCTGCAGGGTCAACCGCGCGAACGAAGGACATTCAGCGAACGTTGCGCCCGACGATCCAGCCGATCGCAAAGCCGATTGCTCCGGCACCGAACGTATACAGCGGCAGATACCTGAACACGCGCCACGGATACCGGGCATCGGTAAACAGGCCGTTCAGATTGACCGCGTAGGCGTAATGCAGGTAGGCCGACAGCCCGAGCGCCGGAATGGCAAAGCCGAGCACGGCGAGCGGCCACTGCGCGCCCGCGCCGGACCAGCGTCCGCCGCCACGGTGCAAAACGTACCCGCAGAGCAGGAACAGCACTGCCAGAGGCGCGAGATTCCAGAGCAGCCAGGGCCCGCCCTGCTGCACGTCACCGAACCAAAGGCCGGCCGCCAGAAGAATCAGCGCAGGCGCGAGCAGTCGCACGGTGAATCCGGCCCTGCCGGTCATTCGACGCTCTCCAGCAACGGCATCCGAACCCGGCTGCCCGCAACGAGCCGCAGCGGATCGATACCGGGATTGTATTGCCGGAACAGCCAGATCGGCACCTCGTATTGCCGCAGTGCCAGTACCCAGATGGACTCGCCGCGCCGAACCGTATGCTCGGTCACGCCGCGGATCGTGTGCTGCCGGAAAAAACGGTCCTGCTGATCGCGATGCCATGCAATTCGCCGCTCCTCGAACGTCCGCGCGTCGACGGTGCCGAGATCGAGCGTCAGACGCTGCCCGACCTCCACGGGCGTCCTGAACGCGAGCCCATTGATGTCCCTGAGGCGCTGCGTTCGAATCTCGAGCCACTCGCCGTAGTGTCCGAGGGTCTCGAGCGGCTGCACCTCAATGGAACGATCGTCCGCAACCGTGTAGTCGCTCGGGTCCGACAGCAACGCGGTCTGCGTCACCTCAGCCGGTGCCTGCTGATCGGGGCGCAGCGCAGCGGGCTGCTGTTCGGTCACTTCGACGGTCTGTTCCGCGGCAACGCTCGCCACCGCGGCGGCCTCGACAACCTCGCGATCGGCAGGATCGTCGGGTATCGGTGCGGGGCCCGCGGCCGGCAGGCGCAGACGCTGGCCGATGCGAATACGATGACTGCTGCTCAGATTGTTCAGCGCGACGAGCGTGGCCACGCGCGTATCGTACGTGCGCGCAATCTGCGACAACGTATCGCCGCTCACAACTTTATGAAACTTGTCGGGCAATTGCCGCTCCAGCAGCACGGCGGCAGGAAGGCCCGCGACGCGCTCGGCCGGCGGCGGCTTGTCGGGATCGGGCGGCAACCTGAGCCGGTAGCCTTTCGGCACGTGCTTGCTGCCCTCCCACACAGTCGGCTGCAGCGCGGGATTGTGCTGCTGCAGGCTTCGGGTCGAAATGCCGAGGGCAGCTGCCAGTTGGTCGGCGGGCATATAGCCCGGCAGGCGCACTGAGCGGCTGTCCGCTGGCGGCTCGAACGCAAGCCCTGGAAAATACCGCTCGACGTTGCGATCGACTTCTCTGGCCGCGAGAAAGGCTACGTAGAAATTGCGCGATGCAAACCCAAATGTGCGGCCCCGATAATTCCGCAGTATGTCGACGAGCGCCTCGTCGCCATGGCGGCGCATCGCGCGGCGCACACCGGCAAGTCCGTGGTTGTACGCCGTGATCGCCATCGGCCAGTTGCCGGCGATCGAGTAATTGTACGCCATCAGTTTCGCCGCGGACTCGGTCGCGGCAAACGGATCGTTACGCTCGTCCACGACGTGGTCGACGCGCATAAAGCGGCGCCCGGTACTGCGCGTAAACTGCCAGATTCCCGATGCACCGACGTGCGAACGCGCGTCCGGGTCCCAGGACGATTCGACGTGCGGCAGTGCCACGATGTCCGCTGGCACGCCGTGTGCGGTGAACTGTTCCATGACGTAGTCGCGCCAGCGGCCGGAGCGCTCCAGCCCGCGGCGAAACTTTTGTTTCAGTCCCTGTTGAAACCGAATGCGTGAGGCCGCCGCACGCAGCGTATCGTTCGTGACGTCGTCGGGCCACAGCGCGAGTACTCTGGCTTCTTCGTCGTTCAGTCCGGTGCGCTTGCCGCCGGCCAGCGTTCGCAGAACCGCCTGCAACGCCTTGCGGCGATCGCCAACGCGGCGATTGCGCTCCCTGCGCGACAATCGTTCGGGCAGTTCGATGCGCGCGTAGACCACCTCAAGACGGCGATTATCGTGCAGCACGCCTTCATCGACGCGGTAGTCCGTAAAAACGTTCACCCAGAATTCGACATCGGCGCGAAGTTCGGGAGGCTGGGGAAACGGCTCCGCGGCCACTCCGGTCGCAGCCAGAAGTACCGTAACTCCTCGAAAGGCTCTGAAGAATGCGCGCCAGGGGCTTGTCATTTATGTTAATTCAAGTTTCAATCGTAAATCATTGATTAATTCACAGAAATGATCTGCGAAATACCCTATTGTCGAGGCATGACGTTGCCGCTCCACCGCCGCTTCGGGCACAGGCTGAGCCCGTGGCGATGTTTTTCTATCGCACTGGTGTTCACCGGGTCCCCCGCGTTCGGCGGCGAAGCGGCTGTTGAACCGACTGACAACGGCGTCGACGTGTTGCAAAATTCGACCGTAGACGACGACTCGCGTTCCAGCGAAACGTCGGCCGCCGCCGAGATTCTGGTACAGCCGGAGCACGAAATCCACGGTCCGCTCGCCGACGCAGTAACGGACGCCGAAGGCGAAGCCGAGCCGCTGGCCTTGCTCGGCGATGAAATTCCGCCCGGCGCTTCGAAACGTCTGTCCTGGTCCGCCACGGAACTGTTCGAGGGCGTTCCGGTTTCCACGCCGGTACTGGCCGTCAACGGCGCCGCACCGGGCCCGACACTGTGTCTGACTGCCGCGGTTCACGGCGACGAACTCAACGGCATCGAGATTGTACGGCGCGTGCTGCACGATCTCGACCCCGCCAGGTTATCCGGTGCCGTGATCGGCGTACCGATCGTCAATGTGCAGGGCTTTCGCCGCGGCTCGCGCTATCTCCCCGACCGCCGCGATCTCAATCGCTATTTTCCGGGCAATCCGAACGGCAGTGCCGCGGCACGCATTGCGCACGCGTTTTTCAATCAGGTCATCGCGCATTGCGATGCGCTCGTGGATCTGCACACTGGTTCGTTCGAGCGCGCGAATCTGCCGCAGATTCGCGCCGACCTGCGTAACCCCGATGTCGTGACCCTGACCGAGGGCTTCGGTTCGATGGTCGTTCTGCACAGCAGTCCGACGGCGGGCACACTGCGGCACGCCGCGACGCTGGCGGGGATTCCTGCTGTCACGGTCGAGGCCGGCGGCCCGTCGCAGCTGGAACTCGCAGAAGTGAAGCACGGCGTCAAAGGTATCGAAACGCTGCTCACGACGCTCGATATGGTCCGCCGTCTGCGGCTCTGGGGCGACCCGGCACCCGTGTATTACCGCTCGACGTGGGTACGCGCCGACAACGGCGGCATACTGCTGTCCGACGTGACACTTGGCAGTTCGGTACGCGAAGGCGATCTGCTTGGATCGATCACCGATCCGATGAGCAACGTGCGCACGGAGCTGCGCTCGCCGTACGCGGGCCGCATTATCGGCATGGCGCGCAATCAGGTTGTCATGCCGGGCTTTGCAGCCTTCCACGTCGGCATTCAGGCCGACGACATCACTGCAACCGAAGCGCCGGTTGAGGTCCGTGAAAAAACCGCCGACGGTGGTTACGTGGACGGCATGTCCGAGTAGACTTCGGCGCATGGCCGAAGCTAGACGACCCCTTTCCAGCTACCGCTCTCCTCGCTACTGGCCAACCTGGCTCGGCGTGGGCGTGTTGCGGCTCGTGTGCCTGCTGCCGCATGCCATGGCGCTGTCGGTGGGGCGCGCGATCGGCCGGCTGGCGCATGCACTGGGTGGGTCGCGTCGCGCGATCGTGCGGCGCAACATCGAGTTATGCTTCCCCGATCTCTCGCCTCAGGAACGCGACCGGCGCGCACGCGAACACTTCGAGGCACTGGGTATGAGCGTGATCGAAATGGGGCTCGGCCGCTGGGCCAGCGACGCGCGCCTGATCGCGATGACCGAACTGATCGGCATCGAACATCTGCAGCGGGCGCTGAACGAAGGCCGCGGCGTGATACTGCTCAGCGCGCATTTTACGACACTGGAGATCAGCGGCCGGGTGCTCGCCCTCAACTGTCCGCCGTTCGATGCGGTATTCCGCCGCAACCGCAGCGACTTCATAACCGAGTTGCAGCGCAGCGGTCGCGAACGTTCCGCCGACGGCACCATCGAGAAGCGCGATATCAAACAGATGGTCAAAAGTCTGCGCGCGGGTCGTCCGGTCTGGTATGCGCCGGATCAGAGCTACAACCGCAAGGGCTCCGAGGTCATTGAATTCTTCGGCGTGCCGTCGATGCACACGACAGCGACCTCGACACTCGCGAGGCTGGGCCGCGCCGCAGTCGTCCCGTTTTTTCCCCGCCGCACTGCAAAGGGGCGCTACGAACTCAGGCTGCTGCCGGCCTTCGACGATTTCCCAGGCGAAGATCCGGTCACTGACACCAGGCGCTACGTCGAGGTCCTTGAGGAACACGTCCGTCGCTGCCCGGAGCAGTACTTCTGGGTGCACCGCAAGTTCAAGGACCTGCCGGCGGGCTATCCGAACTACTATTCCGACCTGACCGCACTGAAATAGCCGTCCAGCAATTGGTTCCAGTTACCTTCGCGGAAGTGCAGGCCGGGCTCCAGCCGGAGAATTTTTTGCAGCGAGCGGTGCAGGCGATTAAGCGTTTGCTGCTGCCAGGGCCCGGCCGGCCGCAGTGCCCCTTTGTCGAAGTCGAGCAACCACAAATCGCCGTCCCGGTCGATTTGCACGTTATAGGCGTTCATGTCCGCATGGTAGACGCCGGTCTCGTGAAATCGGCGGAGCCCTGCCCCGAGCGACTGCCAGAACGCCTCGTCGCGTTCCCTTGACGCAATGTACTGCGACAGCGGCACAATGTTGGGGATTCGCACGGTAATGATGTCCGCAGTGTAGAGCGTGCCCCGGCGAGAATATCGTGCCGCGGCGGGCCGCGGCACGTTCAGATTATTCGCTGCCAGTTTGTCGAGCAGACGCCACTCCATGAAGGAGCGCGTCTTGTCTGCGCCTGAAAAGATGTAGCTGTCGCGCACAATGCGCCCCGCCAGACCGCCGCGCATGTAATGACGCAGTACGAATTGCTTCGGCACGTTGCCGACGTACTGTGTGTTGCCACGACCCGCCGCACGCAATGCGCCCGTCACGGGCTCGGCGTGCAGCCATCCCTCGGGAGTAAAGCGCTCTTCCGAAATCTGGTTGATGATCGCCTTATCGTATAGGATGGCGCCGGTGCTGGTCCTCTCGACGGTTTCGGTCAACAGTTCCGTCCTTCTTTACCAGGGCCTGTCAACACGAATGTCATCGGCCCTAAGTCTTTTGTCTGAATCGGATTTACAGTTGCAGGCGTCGCCACCAAAGAACATCTGCATCGTGCGGCTTTCGGCCATCGGCGATACCTGCCACGCGCTGGCCGTCGTCCGGCGTCTGCAGGACAACTGGCCGGACACGAAACTAACGTGGATCATCGGAAAAATCGAAGCCTCACTCATGGCGGATATTTCGGACGTCGAGTTTATCATTCTGGACAAGTCCGCAGGTCGTGACGCCCGGCGATCGGTCGGCGCGCAGCTTAAGGAACGCCGTTTCGATGTGGCCCTGTGCATGCACGCTTCGCTGCGCGCCAATCTGCTGCTGCGCAACATCGATGCGCCGATCAGACTTGGATTCGATCACCGCCGCGCGCGCGATTTTCAATGGCTGTTTACGAACAAACGCATCCCCGCCGCGCGCGGCGAGCATGCGCTGGAGGCGATGATGTCGTTTGCCACGGCTATCGGCGCCGAGCCGCGTGCCATGCGCTGGGACCTGCCGCTGGACGACGACGACCGCCTGTTTGCCTCGGACTATCGCAGCCCGAACATGCCGCTCGTCGTCATCAGTCCGTGCAGCAGTCAGCGCAGCCGCAACTTCCGGAACTGGCGTATCGAAAACTACGCCGCCGTCGTCGCTCACCTACGACGGCACCGCTGCCGTGTCGTCATCACCGGCGGGCCGACGGAACTCGAGCGTTCCTATGCCGACGCGTTGTGCACCGACGGTGCCGCGGACAACCTGGCCGGACGAACGACACTCAAGCAGCTCGCGGCACTGATTGCGGCGGCCGATCTCCTGATTTGCCCCGATTCCGGTCCCGCGCATATCGCCACGGCGGTCGGCACGCCCGTAATCGGCCTGTACGCCACCTCCAACCCCGCGCGGACCGGCCCGTACGTATCGCGGGAACTGACCGTGAATCGATATCCCGACGCCGTACAGCAGTATCTCGGAACGTCCGTCGACGCACTGCGCTGGGGTCAGCGTGTGCGACATCCGGAAGCGATGAGCCTGATCACGATCGACGACGTTATAAGCAAAATCGTCGATTTTTTCGATTTTTAAGGGCTGTTCGCGCAAATTTGCGCATAGACGTCCTGCACCGAAATCTGTCGCAGACAGTTCAAGTGTGTGAGCGGACAGCGGCGCTCGAAGCACGGACTGCAGTCGAGATCGAGGTGGTGAATGGTCCGCGATGCGGTCAAAGGCGGCGTAAACGACGGGGACGACGACCCGTAAATCGCGTGCACGTGGCAACCGACAGCCGCCGCGACGTGCATAAGTCCGGAATCGTTGCTCACGACCTGGCCGCACAGTGCGAGCAGATCGATCACATCCGCGAGCCGGGTTTTGCCGCACACATTCATTGCGTTGCCGGAGGCCGCAATTCTCTCTCCCGCGGCGGCGTCCTTTTCCGAGCCGAACACCCACACGGTATAGCCGCTGGCGTGGAGTGTCGCCGCCAGTTCCGTGAAGTATTCGAGCGGCCAGCACTTTGCGGGGCCGTATTCGGCGCCCGGCATAAGACCCACGACCGGTCGCGATAGTCGCAGTGCCAACCGTTCCAGCAGCGCGCGCTGATTACGTTCGCTGACACGCAAACCGGGCCACTCGACGGACGAATCGCAAGGCTCGCCGAGCGCCAGATAGCGCTTCAAGGTCTGATTGAGTTCGCTCGCGTCGAACGGCCGCATATCGTTGATCAGGCCGTAGCGAAATTCACCGCGAAATCCCGTGCGCACCGGAATGCGGGCGAGCCACGGAATGAGGGCGGCCTTAAAAGAGCGCGGCAGTACGATTGCCCTGTCGTAGGCTTTGGCGCGAAGCCGGCGGGCAACTCGGCGGCGTGCAGAAAACGCCACCTGGCCGTGACCGGTCTGAGAGGCTATGCCCTCGCGGACCTCGGGCATTCGTTCCACGACCGGCAGCGACCAGGCAGGAGCAAGAACGTCAACCACGTTACCGGCCGCCACAAGCTGTTTAATGAGCGACTGCGACATGACCATGTCGCCGACCCAGGACGGTCCGACGACCAGCGTCGCCGGCCCGTCAGCCGAGTTGACTGAGGTAGTCTCTGACACCGGTTTCGACGGGCCGAAAGTCGAGATCGCAACCCGCGGCACGCAGCTGCGTCAGATCGGCCTGGGTGAAACTCTGATACGCACCCTTTAAGTGCTCGGGGAAGGGAATGTAGACGATTTTTCCCTTGCCGTGCCACGACAGCACGGAGCGCGCCACATCGTTAAACGACTGCGCGCGCCCGCTGCCGGTATTGAAAATTCCGGACGCGTGCGGATGGTCGAGGAACCAGAGATTTACTGCGCAGACGTCGTCGACGTAAACGAAGTCGCGCAACTGCTCACCGTCACCGTAGCCGCCACTGCCCTTGAACAGGCGTGCCTCGCCATTTTCAAGAATCTGATTGTGGAAGTGCCAGGCCACCGACGCCATCGAACCCTTGTGCTGTTCGCGCGGACCGTAAACGTTGAAATAACGCAGACCGACGACCTGACTTTGCGCATTGGCCGCAACACGTCTGACGTACCGGTCGAACTGAATCTTCGAATAGCCATACACGTTGAGTGGAACTTCGTTGGCAGGTTCCTCGACGAACGCGTCTGAGCCTCCGTATACCGCGGCCGACGACGCATAGATGAAGGGAATCGACGCTTCGAGGCAATGTTCGAGCAGACGCTGCGAGTAACGATAGTTGTTTTCCATCATGTAACGACCGTCCCACTCGGTCGTCGCCGAGCAGGCACCCTGATGAAAAACGGCATCGATATGGGTCGCAAACCCGGCATCGGATTCGAGCCGCTCGACGAAATCGTCCTTGTCGAGGTAGTCCGAGATCGCCAGATCGGCGATGTTGACGAATTTATGGCCGTCGCTCAGATCGTCGACGACGACGACTTCGTCGTGGCCTCGATCGAGCAGTGCCCGGACAAGATTGCTACCGATAAAACCCGCGCCGCCGGTGACGATATGCACGTCAGTCTTCGGCGTCCGTCAGATCGTATTGCGCACCGCAATAAGGACATTTCGCCTCCCCGGTTTCCTCGATCGGCAGAAACACCCTCGGGTGCGAATTCCAAAGATACATGCCAGGCATCGGGCAGCTCAGCGGCAAATCCTGCGGCCTGACGCCGTATCGATGCTGTGCATTGGCGGGAATCAGGTTCTGGTCTGCGGTACCCGCTCTCGATCTCACTGTGCTGTACTCCGGCGTGCGTATGGAGCGCGAATTATATGCAATTCAGCCGAGCCAGGCACTCCATTGATCGATGACGAACTGTCGCTGCTCGGTGAACTCGCCGGCGTCCGCCACGGCCGCACGATCGTCAAGAACCCGATGATGCACACACAGCCGGAAGGTCCTGTAAACGTCCTGCAGCCGGCGGCCGTCGCCTACCTCAAGCACACCGCAGTCGACGAGTGCGTCGAGCTGGCGAATGTTGTCCGAAAACTCGATGAGCGCGGGATAGCGCTCGGCATCGCGCAGCACGAGATACTGCACCAGAAACTCGATGTCGCCGATGCCGCCGCGACCGTGCTTTAGGTCAAAGGTATCGGCATCGCTGCGATCGAGTTGTCCACGCATGCGCTCGCGCATCTGCGTGACGTCATGACGGAGGTCGTCGCGGCGGATTCTTTGCCGCAGCGTCTGTTCGCGTATGCGTGAAAATTCGTCTGCCACCGTCGCATCGCCGGCCACAGGCCGCGCCCGCAGCAACGCCTGATGTTCCCAGGTCCATGCGTTCTCCACCTGATACCGTTCGAAACCGTTGAGGCTTGTGACCAGCAGCCCGGACCGCCCTTCGGGGCGCAGGCGCGTATCGATCTCGTAAAGCGCGCCGAAGCCCGTCTGTGTCGTCAGGAAGTGCACGAGCCGCCGCACGAGGCGGCCAAAGAACATCGTATTGTCGAGCGGTTTCTCACCGTTTGTGGTCTGCCGGGTCCCGCGTGAGTCGTGCAGGAAAACGATATCAAGATCCGACCCGTAGGAAAGTTCAAGACCGCCGAGCTTGCCGTAGGCAATGACGGCAAAGCCCGCTTCGTGACGCTCGCCGTCGATCTCAAACTGCGGGACGCCGTGCCGCCGGCTCAGATCGTCCCATGCAGTACGCAGCGCTTCTGCGAGCACCGCTTCAGCGAGCCAGGTAAGACCGTCGCTGACTTTCATAATGGGCAGATGTCCGTTGAAATCCGCGACCGCGATGCGAAACATCGTTGCCCGCTGGAACTGCGCAACAGAACGGATGTGCGCTTCTATATCGTCCGTGCCATCCAGCCGCAGCGCGAGCTCGGCCGCAATGTCGTCGTACGTGACCGACTCCGTGTAGGTGCGCGGATCGAGCAGTTCGTCGAGCAATAAGGGATGCCGTGCGATCTGATCGGCAATGTAACTGCTGCGCTCACACAATTCGACGAGTCGCAGCATGGCGGGGCGATTCTCATTGAGCAGCGCGACGTAGGCGCTGCGGCGCAGTACGCGCGCGACGACGGCGAGACACCGCTGCAGCGCGACCAGCGGGCGATCGGAGTCGACGACCTGCGCAAGCAGCGCCGGCAGAAATCGTTGCAGGCGTTGCCTCGCGACCGCATCGAGCTGGCGTGTCGACGCCGCGAACGCGACGAGTGCCTCAGCCATCGGTGCTGCATCATCGCCCGCGGCGCCGAATGCCCGGGCCCAGTCGGTGGAACCCGCTTGCGCCTCCCACAAGCGCTCATACTCATCATTACCGTCTTCGGCCTGCGGCCCACGGCCGCGAAACGCGACGTTTGCAAATTCGTGCGCCACGCTGTCGCGGTGCCGCTGCAGCTCGGCAGTGAATGCGGCCCAGTCCCGAAAGCCCATCGCGAGACACAGGCGACAACGGTCGTCGTCGCGCTCCGGCAGCACGTGCGTTTGCTCATCGCGAATGGCCTGAATGAAATTCTCCACACGCCTCAGAAACCGGTAAGCACGCCGCATCTGTGCCGCCGCATCCCGAGACAGTCCGCGATGACTGACGAGTTTTGGCAACACCGTCTGCAGCGAGCGGCTTTGCAGTGCGGGTTCGCTGCCGCCGCGAACGAGTTGCAGCGTCTGCACGATGAACTCAATCTCCCGGATTCCACCCGGCCCGAGCTTGACGTTGTCGGCGAGTTCGCGCCGACGGACTTCGGCCGCAATCATCGAGTGCATTTCGCGCAACGACTCGAACACGCCATAGTCGAGGTATCGCCGATACACGAACGGCCGAATCAGATTCGAATCCAACTCCTCCAGCGTCTCTTTCGGCGGTTGCGGACCGACGACCCTGGCTTTGACGTAGGCATAGCGTTCCCAGTCGCGCCCGTGCTGCAACAGATACGATTCCAGCGCCGCAAAGCTGACGACGGGCGGCCCGCTGTCGCCAAACGGACGCAGGCGAGTGTCGATACGAAATGCGAACCCGTCCTCGGTACGCTCGTCGATCAGCGCCACGACGTCGCGCGACAGCCGTCCAAAATACTCCTGCGCTGACACGGATTTTTTACCGTCCGTTTGCCCGGCCTCGGCGTAGCAGAAAATAAGGTCGATATCGGATGAAAAATTCAGTTCCCGGCCACCGAGCTTGCCCATGCCGATAATGACCAGTGGCACCTCGTCCCCGTCGGGCGTCAGTACCTGGCCAAAGCGGGGGTTCAGCGAGCGCGCTGCAAACCGGGCAGCCGCATCGAGCAATCGGTCCGCAAGAACGGAAAGCCCGTGCAGCGTTTCGTCGAGTTCGGCTCGCCCGAGAATCTCCCGCCATATCAGCCGCAGCAGGACGCGATGCCGAAACCGCCGCAGCCGCATTTTGATCTCCGCCGCGTCCGAATCCGACGCGCCGATCTCCGACACAAATGTATTGAGTTCCACATCGGACGGACGTGCGTCCATCGACTCGACGGCTGCGGCGAACCACGCCCACTCGCGAAGCAACACGCCTGCGGCAAATTCACTGCATGCCGCGACGCGCACGACATCGGCGAGCCGCTCATCTGGCAAATGCACACTGCCGTATCGGCCGGCAAGGCGCTCTGCCCAGCGCTCGACCGGCGCCTGCAGCAGCGGCGGCAGTTCTGCAATGTGCTGCGCAATCCCCATTTCTGCAGTCTAGAGGCTGCCAACACGAATGTCCTGTTGAACGCGTATCTGAGAACTCGGCGCGTTCCTGGATCGGTTTCTCTGGCAAACTCACGGTCGTGGACAAACAGCGGCTATTGATCGTATATCACTCGCAATCCGGCACCACGACACGGATGGCTGACGCAGTCATCGACGGTGCCCGGGATCCGGCCGTTGCAGGTGTGGACGTAGACGTCCGCACGGCACTCGAAGCCAGTGCCGACGATCTGCTGCACGCCGACGCATTCATACTCGGCACGCCGGAGAACTTCGGCTACATGAGCGGCGCAATGAAGTATTTTCTCGACCGCGTGTACTACCCGTGCGAGGGGAAAATCGGCGGCCGGCCGTACGCGCTGTTTGTGCGCGCGGGCAATGACGGCAGCGGTGCAATTACAAGCCTGCGACGCATACTCAGCGGCCTGGCAGTGCGCGAAGTGCAGGAGCCCGTGCTGATCGCAGGTGAATTCGACGAATCGCGGCTCGAGGACTGCCGCGAACTCGGCCTGACGCTGGCCGCAGGTCTCGAAGCCGGCGTTTTCTAGTCGGCGTGTCGGCGAATCAGCCCGCCGAACTCAGTACCTTCGGCTGTCCCGACAGAACCGAAATCAGCGGTGTGGGTTTACCGACAATATGGCCCTGCGCGTAGTCGACACCAAGATCGCTGAGCAGCCGGCGGGTTTCCTCGGTTTCGACGTATTCCGCAACGGTCCTGAGCTGCATGACCTTGGCCACCTGTGTGATGGCCGCCACCATCGATTCGGAAATGCGGTTCTCGGTAATGTCGCGGATGAAGCTTCCGTCGATCTTCAGCGTGTCGACCCGGAAGTTCTTTAAGTACGCGAACGAACTCAATCCCGCACCGAAATCGTCGAGGGAGATATGACAACCAAGCGCCGCAAGCCGGTCAATGAACGCCTGCGCTTTCTCCAGATTGGACACTGCCGCCGACTCGGTGATTTCAAAACCGAGACAGGATGCCGGCAGGCGGCTGACTGCGATTTCCTCTTCGACGAATGCGAGGAAATCGTCGTCGCTCAACGACTGTCCCGACAAATTCATCGAAAACACAGCATCGCGCTCAAGGACCGCCTCGCTGAACTCCACGAGCGTTGCAAGTGTGTTGGTGACGACCCAGCGATCGATCGCCGGCATCATTCGGTAGCGCTCGGCCGCCGAAAACAACGCGAGTGTCGATACGTAACCGCCATCGGTATCGTTCATGCGCAGCAGAACCTCGAATTTCGGACAGCGGCCTCCACCGTCAAGAAGATCGATCGGCTGTGCCATGAGTTCGAATTCGTCCGCATCGAGCGCCTGCTGGATGCTCGCGACGAGTTGCATGTCGTCGAAGCGGCGAATCGCGCTGCGATTGGTCTCGTCGTAAATCTCGACGCGATCTCGACCGTGCGCTTTGGCGGCCTCGCAGGCCATGCGCGCCGTCGTCATGACTGCGCTCATGTCGCGATTGCTGTTGTCGAATGCTGTGATACCGACACTCATGGTCAACTGCAACGACTTGTCGCCCTCGAGATAGCGCAATGCGGATATCTTGTCGCGAACGCCGTTGGCGTAACGTAATGCAGTCTCGGAATCCGAGTGCGTCAGCAGCATGCAGAAATCGTCGCCGGTCAGACGGGACAGCACGCCGCTGTTGGGCAGGTCCTCCTCAAGCAGTCGTGCAAATCGCACGATGACCTCATCGCCGGCCTTACGGCCGAAGGTATCGTTGACGAGCTGCAGATTGTCGAGATCGAAGTAGATAATCTGATGCTGATCGGTTGCGGCTTCGAGCGTGCCGAAGGACTCTTCGATCTGCGCCTCAAATCCGGCCCGATTCATCAGGCCGGTCATCACATCGAACGACTGCTCAATGACGTACTCGACCTTGCGCGCAATATGCGACATAAAGCGGCGATCGTTTTGCGAGAAACGGCTGAGGTCGATGCGTCCGATCTGCGCCAGCACCCCTTCGACGTTGCCGTGCACATCGAGCACCGGACACAGCAGTGCCTGATACGCACTGGCCGCGCCCGGTCTCGCCGGCACGTCGATGACAATCGGGTAGCGCTGCCCGTCGAGCTTCGGCAGCAACTGTTCGATCAGATAACGATCGACGACCTTGCGATTGACGTTTTTCCAGCTCGAATGCGTGGCACTGATACGAATGCGTTTTGAGGGGATCAGCAGCACGCTGTAATTGATGCCAAGGTAGCGGCCGCTGCGTCCGACGATCTGGGCCAGACTCGAGTGTTGTCCCGCCGCGCAGAGGATTTTCTCGTCGATGTCGTAAACGAAACGCAGTTCCTTCTCGACCTCGTCGGCGCGGCGCTCGGCCGCCTGCTTCTCGACGCCGACATGCAGCCGCTCACCCATCAGGTCGAGTGCGGGCCGCAGCGTGTCGCGGACCACGTTCGGATGAAACGACGGAGATTTTCCGGCACTGCGTGCAAAAACGGCGAGCAAAATGCCGATACAGAGCTGTTCGTTGCAATAGACCGGCAGCAGCACCGCTATCCGACCCGACGGCAGCGTACGGCGCACAACATCGCGGCTCGCGATCAGATCGTCATAGAGCTCCTGCGGTTGTGCCGCAACGAACTCATCGAGTTCGTAGTCGTCAGCCGATTCGCTGTTCCAGACAGACGCTCTCGTCAGGTCGTAGAAACAAAACGTCTGCGCATGCGGCACCAGGGATTTCAGCAGGTTGTCGGCCTTGCTGAAATGATTCCGAGTCTGTAATCGATGAACTTCCGCTGTCACACTAATCCGGTGCTGACTGACATTCCTTACTGGCTTGTTACGATGACAGCGCCGCCGCTCATTGTCTGTGAATCAGGTCTCAGCTAATAAATTTCTCCTTTGATTCAATTACTTATGCGAAATCAGCCGCAAGTGTAAGAAAAGCGAGCGATTCCGAAACGAGCCCGACATCAATGGGACCAATCGACTACAAGCCTGCGAGCCAATCGTCATCGGAGCCCTCATTGACGCCCTCGAAGAGCGGTGTGCTCAGATATCGTTCGCCCGTATCGGGCAGCATCGCGAGAATGACGGCGCCCTTCGGCGCGCGTTCCGCGACATCGAGGGCGGTTGCCAGCGTTGCGCCGGACGAAATGCCCGTGAAGATTCCCTCGCTTGCAGCCAGTTCCCTGGATACCTCGATGGCACGTTCATCGCTGACAGTCGCGAGTTCGTCATACACCTCGCGGCTCAGAACGTCGGGAATAAAATCGGGAGTCCATCCCTGGATCTTGTGCGGCGCCCATTCCGCGCCCGACAGCAGTGAAGCACCGGCCGGTTCGGTTGCGACGATACGAATGTCTGGGCGGGCAGCCTTGATGACCTCACCCGCACCGGTCAGCGTTCCGCCGGTACCGTAACCCGTGACCCAGAAATCCAGCCGCCGGCCTGCGAAATCCCGGAGAATCTCCGGCCCGGTCGTCGAGCGGTGATACGCCGGATTAGCCTCGTTCTCAAACTGCCGTGCGAGAAACCAGCCGTATTTCTCGGCGAGTTCCTCGGCTTTCCTGACCATCCCCGTGCCGCGCTCGGCAGCCGGTGTCAGCATCACTTTGGCGCCGAGACCGCGCATGATTTTACGGCGCTCGATCGAAAACGAATCCGCCATCGTTGCGACAAACTGGTAGCCCTTCGCGGCACAGACCATGGCCAAAGCAATCCCGGTATTTCCCGACGTGGCCTCGACGACGGTCTGGCCCGGCGCCAGCACACCCCGCTGCTCGGCATCATTGACGATCGCGAAGGCCAGCCGGTCCTTGACCGATGCCAGTGGATTGAACGACTCCACCTTGACGTACAGATCGACGTGATCCGGACCCATGTTGTTGACGCGAACGACCGGGGTGTTGCCGATAGTCTCCAGAATATTGTTGTAGATCATGTTTCTTATCCTTGTTTTGCGACCCTGTACGAAGGTGTAGCACAATTTTGCAGCGGTTGCGGCGCCGGCCGTCTGTCGATACCTCCGATCGCGGCAACATCGCCGACGATTAACATGGCCGGCGCCTGAATCCGATGCGCCGCGGCCAGCAGCGTAAGCTGACCGAGCGTCCCGCGCAGAACGCGCTGTTCGGTCGTTGTGCCACGCTCAACGATCGCGATCGGCGTATCCGCCGCGCGGCCGTTAGCGATC
Source organism: Woeseiaceae bacterium (assembly GCA_965224505.1). GTDB lineage: Bacteria > Pseudomonadota > Gammaproteobacteria > Steroidobacterales > Woeseiaceae > UBA1847. The sequence continues at coordinate 3,749,926 of CBDCZL010000018.1, read as the reverse complement.
AGTTTGCTCATAAGATCGGGGAATCGGCGCACGGCCATGTAGAACGCGAGCGTCTGCCGATCGCGAGCGAGCGATTCCCAGTCCAGCGTGTCGACCGAGTCCTTGCCGTGCGCCGTCACGAGTGTCACGGACTGCGCCGCGTCGCGGTGCGTCAGCGGGATCCCGGCGGCCGCAGCGCAACCGGCTGCGGCCGTAATGCCCGGCACCACGTGATACGGCAGTCCCGCGGCATCGAGCGCTGCCGCTTCCTCACCGCCGCGGCCAAAAATGAAAGGATCGCCGCCTTTGAGCCGGCAGATGCGTTTACCCTGCCCGACCAGAGAAACCAGCAGGCCGTTAATGTCTTCCTGTGGACAGGAACGGCCGCCCGGATTTTTGCCGACCGGGATCAATTCCGCGTCGCGTCGCGCCAGTGCAAGTACTTCGTCGGACACCAACCGATCGTGCAGAATGACATCTGCGCTCTGCATCGCCTGCAGTGCGCGAAGCGTCAGCAGCCCGGGATCGCCCGGGCCCGCCCCGACCAGCCACGCTTCACCGCCGTTCGCCGGCTGCACAGTTTCGATCATGCTCGTCATGTGCCGCTCTGCCGCTTCGATGTTGCCGGCGAGCGCGCGAGACGCAACCGGGCCGTCGAACACTGCCTCCCAGAACCGGCGGCGCGACGTCAGATTCCGAAACTGCGCCGAGACACGGCCGCGCCAGCGGCGCGCGAGCTCCGCGAGCTGAGCCAGCCCGGCGGGCAGCAGCGCCTCGATCTTCTCGCGAAGTTGACGTGTCAGTACCGGAGCCGCACCGCCCGAGGAAATGGCCACGACGATCGGCCCGCGATCGACAATCGCGGGCGTGATGTAACTGCAGTTACCGACACTGTCCACGCCATTGCAAAACACGCCCGCCTCGTTCGCTGCCACGTACACGCGCCGCTCAACGTCGGCATCGCCCGTCGCACTGACGACGAGCCAGACGCCGCTGACATCGCGGGCATCGAACGGCCTCTGTACCCTCGCCACGCCGTGGGCGTCTGCAAACGCGACAAAGGTTGCGCTGAAATCGGGCGCAATCGCCGTCACTGAGGCGCCTGCGGACAGGAGCAGTCGAAGTTTGCGCAGCGCCACTTCGCCCCCGCCTATCACCAGGCAGGGACGGTCGCGCAGGTCCAGGAATGCCGGAAAGTAATCCATTGAAATCGCCGCTAAAATGCTGTCGTTCACTATAGTCGCGTCGCGTCGGCGGTAAAAAGACAGAGTGTTTCTGCCTTTATGCCCGGACGTTATATGATGGTTAGGACATGTGTGCGTACGCCGCCAGGATTGAACCTGACCGGCATCGCGCTTGTCAGATCACAGGAAGAAAGAGACAGCCATCGCATGAAGCTGCAACAACTAAAATACCTGCTCGCAATCGCCGACAACGGACTCAACATCACGGCCGCCGCCGAGCGGCTGTACACGAGCCAGCCCGGCGTCAGTAAACAGCTGAAACTTCTCGAAGAGGAACTTGGCCTGCAGTTGTTTACGCGCAAAGGCAAGAGCCTCGGCAGCATCACGCCGGCCGGCCATCAGGTCATCGACCGCGCGCGCATCATCATGCGCGAGGCAGAGAACATCCGCAGCCTGGCGTCAGACTACTACCAGGAGCAGGAAGGATCGCTATCGATTGCGACCACGCACACACAGGCACGTTATGTACTGCCCAGGATCGTTTCCGAATTTCGCAAGCGCTTTCCCAGAGTGAATCTGAATCTGCACCAGGGCACGTCCGAGCAGATTGCCGACATGATGGCCGCGAACGACATCGACTTCGCCATCGCCACGGGCTCCGACGAGTTGTTCGACGACCTGTTGCTTCTGCCGAGTTATCGTTGGGACCGCTCGATCGTCGTGCCGAACGGCCACGCCCTGACCACGCTGGATCGGGGTATCACGCTCAGCGACCTCGCGGAACATCCGCTCGTGACGTATGTATTCAGCTTCGGCGGTCAATCGTCGCTAAAACGCGCATTTGCCGAGGAAGGCCTTGAGCCGGACGTCGTCTTCACGGCCCGCGACGCGGACGTTATCAAAACCTATGTGCGCATGGGTCTGGGCGTGGGGATCGTCGCGAGTATGGCTGCAGACTGCTCCGACAGGAAAGACCTGACCGTGATCGACGCCGAGGGCCTGTTTCCCCGCAGTACAACGTGGATCGGGTATCGCAGAAATACCGTGCTGCGACGTTACATGGTCGACTTTCTGCAACTCTTCGCACCGCACGTCACACCGCAGCAGATGGACAGCGTGCGTCGTTCCACCTCTCAACAACAGATCGACGCGCTGTTTGCCGATGCCGAACTGCCCGTAAAAAGCGGCTGCCCCGAGAACGTAACCCAGGCTGCCTGAAAACCCGCAGCACCGATATCGAGCGGCGGATTGAATACGGATACAGCGGCCTCAGGCCGAACGGGCGTCGCTCAGTTCTGCTCCGAAATCCAGTTCGTGAATGCCGCACTCACGTTTCAGACCGAAAAAACGTGTCTCCTCGATCGTGTCGACGTCCGCGAGCGAGCGCGTCGTGTGAACGTCGCCGATCGACACGTAGCCCCGTTCCCACAACGGATGATAGGGGAGGTCGTGAGACTTGAGGTAGCGGTAGACGTCCCGGTCGTTCCAGTCCGCAATCGGATGCACTTTGAACCGATCGCCCGACGGCTCGACGAACGGCGTATCGGCGCGGCCCGCCGAGTGATCGCGGCGCAGTCCCGAAAACCAGGTCCGTGCACCGAGTTCCGTCAGCGCACGCTGCATCGGTTCCACTTTGTTCTCGCGATTGTAGTCGTCGAGGCCGCGGACGCCCTGCTCCCAGCGCCTGCCGTGACGGGCTTCCTGCCACGCGGCCGACACGTCCGGCCGGTAGACCATCAGATTCAGGTCCAGACGGTCGGTCAATTCGTCGACAAACCGGTAAGTCTCGGGAAAGAGATAACCCGTATCGATCAGTACGACAGGAATATCGGGCTTCTGGCGCGACACGAGGTGCAACATGACGGCCGCCTGGGCGCCAAAGCTCGACGAGAGCATGTGCGGGCCGGGCAACGACCGCAGTGCGCAGGCGATACGCTCTTCAGCCGTCATGGAAACGTCTCCCTTCGCGAACGGCCGGCACCACACCCGTTCGTACGAGATAATCGCCGAAATGTTCGTTTTGCTCGCGCTCAGCAGTGAATGCGCCCAGCAATGGCGACAGCGCATCAAGAATTTCCTGCTCGCTGGCGTTGTCGAGATAAGGCGCGGACAATCTGTCGCCGGCGAAGCCGGCCCCCAGGAATACCGAATAGCGGCCGGGCGCTTTGCCCACTAATCCGATCTCGGCAATGTAGGGCCTTGCACACCCGTTCGGGCAGCCGGTCATGCGAATCGTGATCGGTTCGGCAGCGAGACCGTGCTCTTTCATCTGTGCGTCGAGTTTATCGATCAACGACGGCAGGTAGCGTTCGCTTTCGGCCATCGCAAGACCGCAGGTCGGAAACGCGACACACGCCATGGAATGCCGCCGCAGTGCGGATGCATGCGCTTCGTTCTCGATGCCGTACTCGCCCAGCAGTGCGGCAATCCGTGCCCTGTTTGTTACGGATACTTTGCTAATTATCAGGTTTTGATTCGGCGTGAGCCGAAACTCGGCATTATGCAGCCGCGCGATCTCGCGCAGGCCACTTAGCAGCCGGCGGCTGCCGAAATCGCCGACGCGACCGTTTTCGACAAACAACGTGTAATGCCACGCCCCGGTATCGTCCTCAACCCAGCCGTAGGTGTCGCCATTGCCCACAAACGTGAACGCGGCGGCATCGCGAAACACGACCCCGGAACGCTTCTCGACTTCGCTGCGAAACCAGTCGATGCCGCGATCGTCTATCGTGTATTTGAGCCTCGCATGTTTGCGGTCGGTACGATCGCCAAAGTCACGCTGCGTTGTCACGACGGCCTCAGCCACAGCCAGCAGATCGCGGCTCTCGACGTAACCGAGCACGTCGCCGAGCCGCGGGTAGGTTGCGGTCTCGCCGTGCGTCATACCCATGCCACCGCCGACCGTGACATTGTATCCGGTTACCCGCCCGCCTTCGGAGATTGCGATGAAGCCGAGGTCCTGTGCAAACACGTCGGTATCGTTTTGCGGCGGGATAACGAACGCCGCTTTAAACTTGCGCGGCAAATAGGTATCGCCATAGACCGGCTCGACGTCCGCTTTCGAGGACTCGATCTTTTCGCCGTCGAGCCAGATTTCGTGGTAGGCACGACTGTGCGGCATCAGGTGCTCTGACAAGGCTTCGGCCTGCCGCTGCACCTCGCGATGCACGCGCGACAATGACGGCAGCGGCGGCGACATGACGTTGCGATTGACGTCGCCGCAGGCCGCGATCGTGTCGAGCGCTGCGCGATTGATGTCACGAATCGTCTGACGCAACTCGCGTTTGACGACCCCGTGATACTGAATCGCCTGGCGCGTCGTAAGCCGGATGGTCCCGTTCGCAAACGTCGTTGCGATACGATCGAGTCCGAGCCACTGCGAAGTCGTCAACAGCCCGCCCGGGATGCGGGCACGAATCATGAAACTGTATGCCGGCTCCAGCTTCTGTCGCTTCCGCTCCGTGCGAAGATCGCGATCGTCCTGCTGATAGATGCCATGAAATTTCGTGAGCTGCGTATCCGCTTCGGCGATCGCACCCGTCAGCGGATCGAGCAAGCCGTCTGCGATGGTGCCGCGCAGGTGCCGACTGCGCGCCTTGATGTACTCAACGTCGGTCAGCGCGCTCATCAGTACACATCCCGCTTGTAACGCCCTGCGGCACGCAATTCCTTGAGGTGCTTATCAGCCGATTCAATATCGAGGCTGCCGTGTTCGGCGATAACCTCGATCAGTGCATCGTGCACATCGCCGGCCATGCGCTTCGCATCGCCGCAGACGTAGACAACCGCGCCTCGTTCGAGCCACCGCCAGACCTCGGCACCGTTTTCGCGAATCCGATCCTGAACGTAAACCTTGCGCCGCTGATCACGGGAAAACGCGACATCGAGTTTTGTCAGGTTGCCCTGCTTCAGGTGACGCTGCCACTCGAGCTGGTAGAGAAAATCGCTGCCGAAATGTCGGTCGCCGAAAATGAGCCAGTTGTCGCCTGCCGCGCCCTGCTCGGCGCGTTCCTCGACGAATGCTCTAAACGGCGCGACGCCGGTGCCGGGGCCGATCATGATAATAGGAACGTCCGGAGCAGGCAGCCGGAAGCGCGAATTCGGTTCGACGTAAACCGAGACACGATCGCCGACGTTCAGCCGGTCGGCCAGGTGCGTCGACGCGGCACCCCAGTGTTGCTGCCCGTAGGCCTCATAACGCACCACTGCGACGGTCAAATGCGCCTCGTCCGGATTCGCGGCCAGACTCGAGGCAAGAGAATACGAACGCGGGTTCAGTTTGCGCAGCATATCGACGAACTGTTGCGCACCGATGCCGCTGACCGGAAACTCGCGCACGACGTCAATAATCTGCCGTCGTTCGATGAAGTCGCCCAACGCATCGCGTGCGCTGTCATCGAGCAGTGCAGTCAGTGCATTCGACCCTGACAGTACTACCCAGTCACGAAGAAACGCGAGGTGCAGACTCGTGATTTCGAAATGCCGCTGCAGCGCGAGCGCCAGCTCCGAACTCTCCTCGCCGACGGTTACAGGATCGGACGGCTCGAGTCCGAGTAGCGCCATCAGATCGTCGACGAGCTGCGGCGGGTTTTCTGCAATGACGGCAAGCGCGTCACCAGGCTCGTAAGCCAGCCCCGAACCTTCGATTGAAAGCTCGATGTGCCGCACGTCCTTCCTCGAATCGCCGCCCGTGATCTTCTGATTGACGAGAACCTCCGCGGCAAACGGCGACTGCCGGTGATACGCGGGCGCCGTCGCGACGGCCCTCAGATGCGGCACGGCGGGCATTGATTCCGCCTTGAGCAATTTCGGCAGTTTTGCCGCGATTTGCCGCGACCAGTCGCCGGCCGCGTCCGCGTAGTCGAGATCGCACTCGACGATATCGAGTACACGCCGCGCGCCGAGGTCCGCCAATCGCGCATCGAAGTCGCGTCCGGTCTGACAAAAATTCACATAGCTGCTGTCGCCGAGCGCGAGCACGGCGTATTGGAGATCGTTCAGCGACGGTGCCGAGTCGGACAACAGATACTCGTGAAACAACTCGGCGTCGTCCGGCGGGTCGCCTTCGCCGTGAGTACTGACGACAAACACGACCAACTGTTCGCGCTTCAGGGCCGAAGGTTTGAAGTCGGCGAGACTCTGCAAACGCGTTGCAAAGCCCTCCGTCTCGGCCGTGTTTTGCAGTGCACGCGCAATCGCCTCGCCATTACCGGTCTGCGAGCCGAACAGGATCGTCAGCCGCTCGTCGCTTTGCTGCGCAGTAAGAGGAGCGGCAATGGCAGGTGCACCGGCCGCCGCGAGGCCCGCCATGTACCCGGATACCCATTGCAACTGCTCCGCAGACAGCCCGGTGACAGCGCTGTGCAGGTGTGTGGTTTGCTCTTCGGTTAGCGGCATCGCGGCCACGGGCAGGCTACTCATCGCAGTCACTCCGGACATTCACAAAATTCCGCATCGGGATTCGCGGCTGTCCGCATAACCTTAGAGACGGCCCGTGGCCGCGTGAACGTCCGGTTTGTTATCGCGTTATAACCACGCGAAATATACGACCCGGTGTCTATACGACCCGGTGTCAGATACTCAATGTCGGTGTCGGGTACTGATGGCTGGTGTCAGGTACTTGAATGGGTACTTGAATGCCGTTTAGTAGATACGGATGCCGCCGTGACGGCGGCGGCTGGAACGGTCGATCCACCACAGACCTGTGAGGAATCCGGTCAGCAGACACACGACGATGGCAATGCCGACCCAACGCAACGGCAGGCTGCCCTTGTACTGCGCTTTGATCTGAGGAATCGTCGCATTTTCGGCCTTAAGGTCGGCAATGCGCGCATCGGATGCCGCAAGCCGATCGCTCAGGGCCGCCGCGTCGTTCTGCAACGCTTTGATGGTCTCGGCAGGCCCGGAAAATTCGGCCCGTACCCGGTCGAGTTCCGCCTGCAGAGCGTCACGTTCGGCCAGGGTCTCCTGCACAATCAGCTTTGCGGGCTTGTCCTCGACGAGATACGTCGCCTTGACCCAGCCTTGTGCACCGTCAGGCAGACGCACGTTGGCATAATTTCGATCCCGTGACAGAATTTCCATCGGCTGCCCGCTGTCCAGAAACCGAAACGCACGATCGCTCGTGTCTTCGGCCTCGTGCAACCCAAGCCTCAGGTTGTCGGTGACATAGGCCGTTTCAGCGATCGCGGCGAGCGGCAGGACAGCCAACAGGCCCAGACAAATGCGCATAAGGAACCTCCAAACCCAGCGCCGGAGTTTACTACAGAAGATACCGCGTGCTGTGATCCATGCGCGGGCGACGGGCTTTAGTGCTCATACAGCCAGCGCAGCAGCGCTTCCTGTATTTCATCGCCAGGTCCGCGATGTGCATTCTCGTGATTGACGATCACGGCCAGTGCAAACCGCCGTCCGGACTTCGACTGCAGAAATCCGGCCAGCGCCGCGACGTGATCGAGCGAACCTGACTTCAAATGCGCCTGCCCGGCCAGCGCCGGATCGTCGAATCGCCGGCGCAACGTACCGTCCGCGCCGGACACCGACAACGAGGAAAGATACTCGGGCATATAGGGCTGCTGCCACGCGTATTCCAGAAGACGCACGAGATCGCCGGCAGACATCCGCGTGTCACGCGACAGCCCGGCACCGTTCTGTATCGCCGTGCAGCAGGATTCGAAACCGCGCTCACCGAGCCAATCGGCGATCGCCTCGACACCGCCGGCCTCGGTGCCCGGTGCGCCGTGCAATTCGGCCGACAGCGTGTAAAGCAAATGCCGCGCCATGACATTGTTGGAGTGCTTGTTCACACGTGCAATGACGTCGGCCAGCGGCAGCGATTCAAAGACAACAAGCGGCTCTTCGTCCGGCGCGGCAACCGCCGCACGCCACCGGCCGTCAAACTCACCGCCACTATCCCGCCAGATATGACCGAACAGTCCGTGCACGAACTCCCGGTGCGACAGCGCCGTGCGGTCCATTGCGTAGGCTTTGCAACGGTTCGGAAAACTGCCGGAAAAAGTCACTTCGTCCAGTACGTCGTTCATGTCCACGCTGATGCCGCGCTGAAATCCTCGGCAGCTGCTGTTGCGCAGCTTCAGCCGATTGACGACGCGAAGATTGTCAATTGCCGGATCGACCCGGACACTGACGCCTGAGCCGTCGACCTCAGGCTGAAACCAGTAGCGCACAACCTTGAAATTCATGAGCAGCGCATTCGGTGCCACGTTATAGGCTCGCAGCGGCTGACGATCGAATGCCGCCGGATCGTACTCGCCGACGAAAAACCAGCTATCGTCGAGCAACAGGTCGCCAGAGATATCCTGAATGCCTGAGTGACGAATCTGCCGCGCCAGCTGCCAGACACGCTCGGTCACGAGGAAAGGGTCGCCGTAACCCTTGAGCAACAGATCGCCGTCGAGCACCCCGCCCTTAATGTCCCCGCGAGCGTAGACCTCGGTACGCCAGCGGTATGCCGGACCAAGCCGGTCCAGCGCCACCAGCGTCGTCAGCAATTTCATTGTGGATGCCGGATTGCGGTGCTCGTTCGCGAGCCAGCTCACGACGGTGTTACCGGCGTTGACGTCGGTAACCTGAATGCTGACGGTGTTTTGCGGCACGCTTCTCAGCTTCAATACGTTCTGCACGGGCGGCGGCAGTTCATCGGCCCATGCGTGCGTGCCCAGAACGAACAAAAGACAGAGCGTGTACTTCATGCTCGACCATCCTCGGTTGTTTCTCTGACTGATCTCATTCTTTTCGTGCCGGTTTCTCAATCTTCAACGAGCGAATGCGGTCGGACAACGTGGTCGGTTTGATTCCCAGCAACTCCGCCGCCCCCCCTGGCCCCGACACCTTCCATTTGGCGAGGTCCATAGCTTTGATGACATTGCGACGCTGAAATTCCCGCATTTGCGTCTCGGTCAGTACACCGTCGTCGCCTGCGGCTTCGACCGTATCGATCTCGCCATCGGACTTCAGGGCCGGCATTGACAGGTCCAGCCGCAGCACCTTGCCCGTCGACAGAATGACAGCACGCTCAATCACGTTCTTGAGCTCCCGGACGTTGCCCGGCCACTCGTAAGCACGCAGATTCGAAGTCTGGGCACGTGTCAGAGTCAGCACGTTTCTTCCAAAGTCCATACAGGTCTGCTCGAGAAAGTGCTGTGCGAGCTGCACGATATCGTCACCGCGCTCACGCAGCGGCGGCACGTCTACCGGAAACACGCTGAGGCGGTAAAACAGGTCCTCACGAAAATCGCCATCGACGATCAGTTGCTCGAGATCGCGATTGGTGGCAGCGACGACACGAACGTCGACGGAGCGTGTCACGTCGTCACCGACCCGCTCAAATTCGCTTTCCTGCAGAACGCGCAGTAACTTGCTCTGCAGTTCCATTGGAATTTCGCCCACCTCATCGAGAAAAATCGTGCCGCCGTCGGCCAGCTGAAAACGACCAATGCGATCGCGAAGCGCACCCGTAAATGCGCCCTTCACATGGCCGAAAAATTCGCTTTCGAACAGCTCCTTGGGGATCGAAGCGCAGTTCACTTTCACGAGCGGGCCGTCGCGGCGCGCACTGCGAGCGTGAATTGCATGCGCGACGAGTTCCTTGCCGACGCCGGACTCCCCTTGAACGAGTACATTCGCGGGAGTTTCGGCCACGGCCTCGACGCGTTTCAGCATGCGGCGCAACGCGGGGCTCGTGCCGATGATGTGACCAAAGTTCATCGCGACGTTGACTTCTTCGCGCAAGTAGTCGCGTTCGCGCTGCAGTTCGACCCTCAGTGCCGCATTTTCCGCGAGCGTACGGCGCAGTTCGCGTTCCGCTCTGCGCCGCTCGGTGACGTCCTTGGATGCGACGAGCATGCGATCGACATTGCCGTTTTCGTCGCGGCGGGATATCGCAGACATCACGAGATCGAGCACGTTGCCGCTTTTTGTAATCATCTGGCGCTCAAGATTGTTGAAATCGCCATCGTTGATTAACTTTCTGAGCCGCTCTTCGTTGTAGTAACGCTGATCGCGATGAGAAAAAAAATCGGTGATGGACCGGCCGATGACCTCTTCGCGCGAATACCCCAGTTTGCTGAGCCAGTGGTCCGTGACAGTCACGATCAGCCCATTGCCGTCAACAGTGTGCAGCATCGCGGGCGTTTCCCGATACAGCGTGCGGTACTTGAAATTGGCCTTCGCCTCCTCCGAGACTTCGTAGTAAAGCGCAACGGTGCGCAAAAACGCACCCTCAAGATCGTATTCAACAATGGCATTCGTCGTGCAATCCACGACCTCACCACTGCTCGTGACGAAACTGATCGGCTTGTTCTCAAGCTTGCCGGTCCGCCTTAGCGCCGGCCGTAACTCTTCGGCGATGCGAATCGCGCTCTCGGGCGTCGTAAACACCTCGGGCTGCCGTCCCACCATCTCTTCCCGTGTATAGCCGAGCCGGTCGAGCATTGCGTCGTTGACATCGAGGTAGGCGCCATCCTGATCGATCGCGGTCCCCATGGTCGGAGAACGTCGAAACAGCCAGCGGTAGTCGCGTTCGTTGCTCATACAAGGAGAATATACGAAATTTCGTAATCAGACTAACGGAAATCCGTTTTTTTACGGAAAACCGTGACTGTCAAATTTACGCAAACTGCTGTTTTTATTATGTTTTTAAAGTTGGCACGGGTCCTGCATTATCGTTAGCGAAATTTATCAATCACTCGGCGCCGCACGATTCGCGACGCCGACCCAATTGCAAGGACAGCACAATGAAGAGCAAATACTTTGAGAACAGCCTCGCCATACTCGGCGCGCTGCTGGTCATTTTCGGTGTTTCCGCCGCTGCCAGCGATGCGCTGGCCGGCAATTTCGACTCGCTTGAAATCCACGGAACCGCCACCATTTACTAAGAACCCCCCCGGGCAGCGCTGGCCAGGATTCTCTCCCCCGAACATCTGGCCGGCGGCTCGGGACTCACCGGAGGAGTTCCGGTGGTTAAAGGGCCAGGAAGGCCCGGCGGCACCCCCCTGCCGTTTACCTGAGGCGCCGAAGACCGCTTTGTTCGCAAATCGGCCCGCTGAGTCACAGACTGATCTCAGTTCTTCGGCGCCTGTCTTTTAAGACCTTTCGATACCGGCTAATGTCAGCGGCCCTGGGTGTCGCGATGTTTTTCGATACGTTCCGCCCGTTGCTCCGCACCACTGCGGCTGAGCTTTTTGCGCAACTTTCCGAGCCAGTGGCGTGCCCACGCGAACTCCAGCGCGAGAATGGCGAGACCCGCAGGAATCAGAATGAATGCCGGCCCAGGCGTAACGATCATTATCACGCCGAGAAGCAATACGGTACTGCCAACGATGGCGATAACGATCCGGCGTGCCGCCTTGTAGGTTAGGTGCAGGGTTCGTTTGATCAAGGTCGGTCAGGTCTGCGGCGCGCTGCCGGAATCGCTCAGATGATGGTTGAGAAATTCGAGTGTACGCCGCCAGGCGTCTTCTGCCGCCGGAGCATTATAGCGATTGCCGGTCGGATTCGCGAAAGCATGGCTGACATCCGGATAGATGTGAATTTCGTGCGGTTTTTCGAGCGCCTCAAGTGCCGCGCGAAAGGCCTCTACAGCCGCCACTTTGATGCCGCGATCGTTGGCCGCAAACAACCCGAGCAATGGAACGTTCAGTGGCTGCAACCTGTCCTGATCGTCGGTCACCTGCCCGTAGTAGATCACGCTCGCGGCGAGTTCGTCGGGATACAGGAGTGCGGTATTCAGCGACCAGTGGCCGCCGAAACACCAACCAAGCGACGCGACCCGCGGAGCACCGGCCGTGTTCGTCAGAAACTCGTACGCCTTGCGCAGGTTGTCGTTGGCCGATTCCGGGTCTTCGACGACATCGAGCATCAGCGTACGCGCATCGCCCGGCGTGCCGGCCGTTTTGCCGCCGTACAAATCGACCGCCAACACGATATAACCCTCGCCCGCGAGCCGATCCGCCATCGCTCGGATATTGTCGTTCAGGCCCCACCATTCGTGAATCATGATGACGGCGGGCAGGGGTTCGAACATGTCTGCAGGCGCAGCGAAGTAGCCGTAGACAACCGCGTCATTGTGCTCGGTATACGGCATGCGCTCGCCGATCACTTCTCTCGCCGGCGCCATTTCGGCGGCGGGCGACGGGGACGTCGTGTCGGCGGCGTGCTCCCTGGCCATGGCATCGGCGGTTTCGCGACCGGCCTCCGCGCGATCCTGCCCGCCGCCGCACCCGGCCAGCAGGAACAGCAGCGCAGCGATTGTGAAAACGGCAAATTTTAGCGATTTCATGCAAGACCCCCGGTCGATTCCGGCATTGTAATCGAAAAATGCGCGACACGGGACGAGGCCTGCATTTAGACTCTGCCCGTTCATATCACAGGGTAAGCCCGTAATGTCGCTGCTCGCCGAGACACTCATCTACCTGCTCGCGGCCGTGATCGCCGTACCGATCAGCCGAAAACTCGGCTTCGGCTCAGTGCTGGGTTATCTCGCCGGCGGCATTGTTATCGGTCCGTTCGGCCTTGCCTTCGTACACGACGCCGAGCACATCCTGCACTTCGCCGAACTCGGCGTGGTGTTCCTGCTGTTCATCGTCGGGCTGGAACTCAAACCGTCGCGTCTGTGGGTCATGCGCCGCATGGTATTCGGTCTCGGCACATTACAGGTGGTCGTCAGCGCCGCGGCGATTGCGATCGCCGCGTGGGCGCTGGGCATTGCGGGAAATGCCGCGGTCGTTACCGGCCTGATTCTGGCACTGTCATCGACCGCGTTCGTGCTGCAGATGCTGGCCGAGAAAAAACAACTGCCCAGCACGCACGGCAGAGCCGCGTTTTCAATTCTGCTGTTTCAGGATCTCGCCGCCATTCCACTAATCGCAATGCTGCCGCTGCTCGGCGCGGACGCGGTCGCCGAAAGCGGCTTCGACATAACAAGAATCGGCATCATGATTGCGACGATCGCCGCATTGATCGCAGGCGGACGATTGTTGCTGCGGCCGGTGCTACGCAGCGCCGCGACATCGGGCATTCCCGAAATATTCACGGCCACCGCGCTGCTCGTTGTGATCGGCTCGGCACTGTTGATGCAGTTCGCGGGCATGTCGATGGTACTCGGCGCATTCCTCGCCGGCATGCTGCTGGCCGATTCCGAATACCGGCATCAGCTCGAAGTGGACATCGCACCGTTTAAAGGCCTGCTGCTTGGATTGTTCTTTATCGCCGTCGGCATGTCCGTCAACGTGAGTCTGCTGCTCGACATTCCCGGGCGCATCGTGCTCATGGTACTCGTACTCATGAGCGTCAAGGCGTTGGTGCTGTTTCCACTGGCGCGGCGTTTCGGCATGTGCGACAAGGGCTCGGCACTGCTGCTCGCAACGATACTGGCTCAGGGCGGCGAATTCGCCTTTGTACTGCTCAGCATTGCCGCTGCCGAACGCGTCCTGCCGCCCGACTACATCAACGAACTGATTCTCGTGGTCGCCGTGTCGATGTTGCTTACGCCGTTCCTGTACGCGCTGGCGGAGCGGCTGAGCGGCAGGCTTCGTCCCGAGGACAACCGCATCTACGATATGCCGGACAACGAACGCCACGAAATACTAATCGCGGGGTTCGGTCGGGTGGGTCAGATTGTCGCACGCTTGCTGAACATATTGGGTTACTCGTTCACGGCACTCGAAGCGGATTCGTCGCAGGTCGATTTCGTCCGGCGCTATGGAGCGACCGTGCATTACGGCGACGCGTCGCGCCACGATCTATTGCACGCCGCGGGCGCAGAACACGCAAAGGTATTCGTGCTGGCCGTCTCGGATCTCGAAGATTCTATGCGCATCGCGGAATCGGTGCTGCACAATTACCCTCACCTGAAGATCGTCGCGCGTGCACGCAATCGGCGCCACGCACACAAACTGATGGACCTCGGTATCGAGCATATTTTTCGCGAAACGCTGTTATCGAGTCTCGCGATGTCGGAAGTCGTGCTGACCGAACTTGGGGAAACACCGGAAGATGCGCGCCGCGTTATCGACACGTTCACAGCGCGAGATGCCGAGCTGCTCATCGAACAACACGCGATTCACGATTCCGAGGAAAAGCTCATTCAGTCCGCTCGCGACACGGCCGCCGAACTCGAGTCGCTGCTGCGGCGCGACCGCCGCGGCTCGGGCCTGTAGGGCAACTACCAATCGTCGTCGTCCTCCCATTCCTTTAGCTTGCTCTTGTCGACGTCTTCCCACTGTTGTTTGCTCTGTCGCTGGTACTGAATGACTCGGACGATTGTGACCAGAATCACGATGGCGATAAAGATGAGCAAATACAGCAGTCCATCAGGCATGATACGCATCCGGGCGTCGTCGGAACGCCAGTTTAGGGCCTGTTAACACGAATGTCATCGGCTCTGTTGTGCCTGAAAAAGCGCCTGTCAAGGCGCGAGGAATGAAGTTTGACGCGTCAAATGAATGACGAGCAACGCCGAGAGGCGCTTTTTCAGGCGCAACCCGTGCGGGCCGAAGCAGCTTTTCGCCCGGCGGCGTTGTCGCTCGCTGATGTAACAGGGGGCTACACGGCACTGCCGGGCAAGACGCCCCAATGCCGCGAAGCCCGTGGATGGGCGAGAGCGGCCGCTCCGTCTTGCCAGCACAAAAAACCGCCTCGGCAGGGTCGATGACATTCGTGTTTACAGGCCCTGGCACTCAACCACTATTATGAACGTCGATCACACCGAATCTTCATGGCGTCGTCTGCGCCGCTTTGTCGCGGAAGCGCTGCGCGACAATGAGGAAGACTTTACGTCGGGACCGATTAAGCGGGCGCTGGGCCTGCTCGCGATTCCGATGATGCTGGAGATGGCCATGGAGTCCATCTTCGCCGTCGTCGACATCGCATTCGTATCGAGACTCGGGACCGACGCCGTGGCGGCCGTCGGCATCACGGAAGCGCTGATCACGGTGCTTTACGGTATCGCAATCGGGCTCGGCATGGGCCTGACCGCCATGGTGTCGCGGCGCATTGGCGCCGGCGATGCGGCTGGTGCGGCCGCCGTAACGGGGCAGTCCATCTGGCTGGGGGCCCTGTTGTCGATACTTATCGGCATATTCGGCGTGACTTTCGCACGCGACCTGCTTGAGATCATGGGTGCGAGCGACAGTGTCGTGGAAACCGGTTACGGATTCACAGCAGTGCTGCTCGGCGGTTCGTTCAGCATCGTCTATCTGTTCCTGTTGAACGCGGCGTTCCGCGGCGCCGGCGATGCCACGGTCGCGCTGCGCTCGCTGTGGCTCGCGAACGGCATCAACATAGTACTGGACCCCTGCTTCATTTTCGGCCTCGGACCGTTCCCCGAAATGGGCGTGACAGGCGCCGCTGTCGCGACGACGATCGGCCGCGGCACCGGCGTTATCTACCAGCTCTGGTATCTGCTCAATGGGCGCGGCCGCATTGCATTTGCAGTTCGGCATCTCAGCATCCGCTCGTATCTGATTGCACGCATGGTACGCATCTCGCTGGGCGGTATCGGCCAGTTTCTGATCGCGACCGCGAGCTGGATCGGCATCATGAGAATCGTCGCGATTTACGGCAGCAGCGCGATCGCAGCCTACACGATCGCGCTGCGCATGATGGAATTCGTATTCCTGCCGGCCTGGGGGCTCGGTAACGCGGCAGCGACGCTGGTCGGACAGAATCTCGGCGCAGGCAGACCCGAGCGTGCCGAGCAATCCGCATGGAAGGCGGCAAAGTACAACGCGATCTTCATGACGCTGAGCGGTGCGTTGCTGCTGCTGTTCGCCCCGGCCATTACGGGTTGGTTCAGCAGCGAGCCCGACGTGCTGCGCTGGGGTACCAGTTGCCTCAGAATTATGGGTATCGGCTTTCCCATGTACGCTGTCGGCATGGTCATCGTCCAGGCATTGAACGGCGCGGGCGACACGGGGACACCGGCGCTGCTGAACCTGCTGTGCTTCTGGCTGCTGCAGATTCCGCTCGCGTACTTTCTGTCGACGGCGACGCCGATGGGCCCGAATGGCGCCTTCACGGCCATTGTCGTCGCCGAATCGCTGTTAACCGTGCTGAGTGTTTTAATGTTCCGGCGCGGCCGCTGGAAACTCATGAACGTCTGACCGCAGGACTGTTGAAATAGTCGTTTTGTACTCAGGAACTCAAACTATGACCGATCTCGATAGACTGGCCAATCTGGCCGAAATATTCAGCGCCGCCGTTGTGATCGGCGGTATCGTGTTCGCGCTCCTGCAGATGCGCCAGACTCGTCAGCAACGACGCGAACTTGCGGCCATCGAGTTGTTTCGCTCTTTCGGCAGCCCACAGTTTACGGAAGCGTATCGCAACGTACTGCACTTCCCGGACGGCCTGACCGCTAACGAACTCAACCGCCGTTACCCGGATGCCGAGCATTACGCGATGATGATCAGCACGACGATGGAAAATATCGGCGTCATGATGTTCCAGCGCATTGTGCCATCGGCAGTCGTCAACAACCTGATCGGTTCGACGGCCGTCACTATGTGGACAAAACTCGAAAAATGGGCAGAGGACCTGCGCGTTGAACTGGACAACCCGTACGCGTTCGAGTGGTTTCAATGGCTCGCCGAGCGTATGGACGAAATGGAATGCGACTCGCCGGAACCCGCGTATGTCGAGCACGCGGAATGGAAACCGACGAACTTCAGCAGCGGAATCTGACGGTGTCTGAAAACAAGCTGATCGAAATACGCGACGCGACCGTCTGGCGCGGCTCCAATCGCGTCTTCGAGCATCTCAACCTCAGCATCCGCTGCCAGGAACACGTAGCGCTGCTGGGGCCGAACGGATCGGGCAAAACGACCTTGCTCAAAACCATCAATCGGGAACTCTACCCGGTGAGTGCGCCAGGCAGCTACATCAAAATACTCGGACGCGACGACTGGAACGTCTGGGAGCTCAGGCGTCATATCGGCATCGTGTCGAACGATCTGCATCAGCGGTATACGCCGTCAACACTCGCCATCGAGGTCGTCGTCTCGGGATTTTTTTCAAGTATCGGTGTGCACGGAACGCTGGCGCGAAAAGTATCTGCCGAACAAACTGAATCCGCAAAGCAGACACTTGATGAACTTGGCATCGGCGACCTGGCCACAACACCACTGAAGCGCATGTCGAGCGGTCAGCAGCGCCGCTGCCTGCTCGCGAGATCGCTCGTACACGACCCGCATACGCTGATTCTTGACGAACCGTCATCGGGCCTCGATTTTGCGGCTGGATTCGACTACCTGAGGCGCATACGCGAACTCGCACGAGAAGGGCGCAGCATCGTCATGGCAACGCACCATCTCGACGAAATTCCGCCCGAAGTCGACCGTGTCATCCTGCTCGACGAGGGCAAAATCGCGGCAGACGGTACAAAGACCGAAGTACTCACGGCGGAGCAGCTAAGCGCGGTTTACCGGACACCGGTTCGCGTCGCCGAAGTCGACGGCTACTATCTGGCCTATCCGGGTTAAGGCTCAACCTTCGCGGCCGCCATGATCGCAAGCGGCCGTCCATCGGGGTCATTGAAGAACGCCATCCATTCCTCGGTACCGTCACCGTGGATATGAATGCGGTGCGGCGCCATTCCGCAGGTGTCAGGCGGTCGTCGTGCGGCGGTCTGCCGCGCCGTTTCTTCATTCCTGCAGTCTAGCGGGCAATACCGGTATTTACCCTCCCTTTTTTTGCCGCCGGAGCCGCAAAACGTGATGTGTTACGGGTTTTCGGCGCACGCGGCTATTATGCTGTGGCTTATGTTGAAAACCGCACAGAACGTTCTCGGGGCGGCGCCGCTGGTTGCGCTGCCGGCGCTTGCCGCCGACGGCGACCTTGAGACCGGGATCACAAGCGTCGGCCCGGCCGCCTTTGTATTTGCGCTCGCGGCCGCACTGTTGCTGGCGCTCGTATTTCGTTCCGCGACGGCGTACGCAGCGGGCAGGATGACGCAGCGACTCGGCGAGTGGCGGGTTCGCCGTGTGCTCGCGCACCGCAGCGAAGACATGCTGCACGACTTTATCCTGCCCGGGGCCTACGGCGGACTCGCGAAAATCGACTACGCCGTTCTGACGACGGGCGGCATACTGTGTATTCAGACAAAGCACTGCAACGGTGTCGTGTTCGGCGGCGAGGACGAGGCACAGTGGACCAATATCGACGGCGTTCGCAAGCGGCGCTTCCTGAATCCGCTGATCCGGAACGAGGGCCGCGTGCGTGCGCTGAGACAGGTCGTGCCCGACGTACCGATTGCCAATCTTGTGCTGTTTACGGGCAGCGTCGAACTGGCCGATGCGCCGCCCGCCAACGTGATCCGGCTGCAGGACCTCGACAGCTACGTCGCAAAATACGTGTTCGGCCCTAGCCGTATCGACGACTGGAATTCGGTCTGGCTGACCGTCAACGCGGCCGCGATGACGGATGCGGATACCCGCAGGGATTTCGAAGCGCAGCTCGGATTTGTCTAGGGCCTGTTAACACTAATGTCATTGACCCTGTTGTACCTGAAAAAGCGCCTGTCAAGGCGCGAGGAATGAGGTTTGACGCGTCAAATGAATGACGAGCAACGCCGAGAGGCGCTTTTTCAGGCGCAACCCGTGCGGGCCGAAGCGGTTTTTCGCCCGGCGGCGTTGTCGCTCGCTGATGTAGCGGGGCTACACGGCACTGCCGGGCAGGACGCCCCAATGCCGCGAAGCCCATGGATGGGCGAGAGCGGCCGCTCCGCCTTGCCGGCACAAAAAACCGCTTTGGCAGGGTCGATGACATTCGTGTTAACAGGCCCTAAGACCCCGCCTGCCTTTGATCTATACTCAACCGTAATCGGATACGGTTGAGACTCGGCACAATGACCAGGGCCTGTTAACACGAATGTCGGCGACCCTGTTGTGCCTGCTAAGGTGGTTGCGGCGAATGGCTGCGGCCGTGGCGGCGCTGGCTGTCCTCGCGGGACTGGTGCTTGCTCTGCTTTGGCGCGACCGTCCCGAGCCTGAGGATATCGGCTGGCCTTCGGCCGAGGTCGTGTCGACCGTGACTCAGGTGTCCGTATCGGTCACCTGGCTCGGCGTCTCGACATTGCTGTTCGACGATGGCGACACACAATTGCTCATCGACGGATTTTTTTCGCGCCCGTCGCTGACCGACATGCTGTTCGAACGCCCCGTGAATAACGACGCGGCGGCGATCAACTTCGCCATGAACGAATACCGGATGCGGCGGCTCGCCGCGATCATCCCGGCGCACAGTCACTTCGACCACGCGATGGACGTCGGTGAAATCGCTAATCGATCGAGCGCGTCCGTGCTCGGCAGCGAATCGACGGCAAACATCGCACGCGGTGCGGGTGTGCCGGAGGACCAGATCATTGTGGCGATCGAAAACGAGACCTACACGTTCGGCCGTTTCGACATCACGCTGCGTGCCGCGCCGCACGCGCCGATTGCCTGGCGCGGCGCTGTGCCGTTTCCGGGTACCGTCGACGAACCGTTGACGCTGCCGCAACCCGTCAGTGCGATGCGTATGGGGGGCGCGTGGTCGATCGTCGTGGCCCATCCCGACGGAACGGCGTTAATTCAGGCCAGCGCTGGATTCGACAAATACCGCCTGCTCGATATCGAAGCCGACGTCGTCTTTCTCGGCGTTGCTCAGCTCAACCGACTGGGCCGTGACTATACGAACCTGTTCTGGCAACACACGGTCAATGCCGTCGGAGCGCACACCGTTTATCCGGTTCATTTCGACGACTATTCGCAACCGTTCGGCACAATCAGACTGCCGCCGCGTGTGATTGACGACTTTGAAAAAACCGCGGAGTGGCTTGAACGAATTCGCGACCGATGGGGCCGCGACACCGTACTACGCATGCCTCAATTCGGCACACCGCTGGCCGTCTTTACCGTGCCAGCACGTCGTGAAGACTGACCTGCCCGGCAATCAGCCGTTCCTTCTGCCGGCGTGACAACCGCTTTACGCGTTGCTCGTATCGGGACGCCACCGAGCGATCGCCGACAATCTCCGCAAACGCCAGCGTAAACGGGCCGCGGCCGCGCAGGTATTTGGCACCACGCGGTCCCGATCGGTGCTCCGCCAGGCGGCGCGGCACATCGATCGCTATCCCCGTGTACAACGTGTCGTCCGCGCAGCGGATCAGGTAGAGACTGTAGGCGTCCTCAGGCATCGCTGTCAGGAGGATACCGCTCGAGCAGCGACGCCGGGCGGATGGGCCGCGGCTCGAAGTTTCCGCCGCAATTGGGGCAGATTCCGTCAAGGTGCCGGTCCACGCAGTCGCGGCAAAACGTGCATTCGAACGTGCAGATCATCGCCACCCGCGAATCCGGCGGCAGGCGGCGGTCGCAACGCTCACAACGCGATTTGAGCTTCAACATCAGGCATTGCCGCAGACCAGCGAGTCGCCGAAAACCCGGAACGCTCCATTCTCGATACTTGTCTGATTTTCCGATGTCTCCGTCCAGGTCAGCACGATTTCGCTCGTACCGTCCAGTTCCTCGGCGGGCTCGTGCAACCGCAGCGACAGCACATTGCCGGTCAGCGCTGCTTCGCGGATCAGGTTGTGTCCGCCAAACTGGTGCTCGTTGATCTCGATATAAATGGACTCGTCGAAATCCTCTTCGATGCTGCGCATCAGTAACAGGTAGTCTCTGATGTCACCGCGGTCGCTCGTGCGCGCGAAAAACAACATCGTCGTGTTGTCGCGGACATCGAAGGCAACAGTGTCGTACTGGCGGCTCTCAGTCATCGGCTCTCCCGGATGAGGCAATTATGGCATCTTTCTCGGCCCAGGTCCGGCCGAGCCATGCGTGCAGCCGCTTGCGGAACTCGCGATCGTTCTGATAGTCGCCTCCGAGCATCCACGGTTCGAGCGCCAGCTCGCGGGCGCTGACGCACGCAGTGACGTGCGTTCCGCAACACATGTCCCAAAAACTGACGGGGCCGCCTGGATAGACAATCGTCGCATCGACAATGCTCGTAAACAATTCGCCCATCGACGCCAATGCCATGGCAAATCCGCCGGCGCGCGGCTGCAGCAAATGTGTGTAAGGGGAGTTTCGCTGCTCACGTTTACACTCGGAAAAGCGCGTACCTTCAATGAAATTCAGCACCGAGGTCGGCGTGTCGCGAAACTTCTCGCAGGCGCGACGCGTCGTTTCGAGGTCCCTGCCCTTCATGTGCGGATGTTTCGCGAGATACGACGCGGAGTAACGTTTCATGAATGGCATATCCAGTGCCCACCAGGCGACGCCGAGAAACGGAATCCAGACGAGTTCCTTTTTTATGAAGAACTTCAACAACGGGACCCGGCGATTGAACACGGCCTGCAACACCACAATGTCCACCCAGGTCTGGTGATTTGCGATGACGAAATACCAACCGTCACGGCGCAGACCGCCGATGCCCTCGCTCTGCCAATCGACGGACGCGAACCAGCCAAGCCAGGCCGTATTGACGCTGACCCAGTTCTCGGCAATCGTCTTCAGCGTGTTCGTGATACCGCGCCTGACAAAAGGAAACGGCAGCAGCAGCCTGATCAGCGCCAGTACGATCAAAGGCGCGAACCAGAACATGGTATTCAGCGTGAGTCCGCTAAACACGAACACGCCGCGACATTGCCGCAGAACATTTTTCACGCATCGACCCTCGTCATAGCCGCGGATTCTAGCCTGTTGCCGCTGCCACTGCGATGCAGTACCGTGGACAAATGGCGGCGATGCTCACACCCGAAAATGCGCTGGCCGCGGTCAGAGCATCCGAAGACGGACTGTACGGTGTGCTGCTCGAACACGGCAGCATGGAACTTGGCTACTACCGGCCACGCGGCAGCGACAAGCAGACGCCTCACGATCAGGACGAGTTGTACATCGTTCATACGGGATCGGGTGTGTTCGTTCGCGACGACGAACGCATTCCGTTCACAGCCGGCGACGCACTGTTCGTCGCCGCTGGCGTCGAGCATCGCTTCATCGAATTCTCTGAGGACTTTGCGGCATGGGTCATCTTCTACGGTCCCGGTGGCGGAGAAGCCGCTCGCTGATGCAAAGCCGGATGCGATGACCGGTGACCGGAACCATCGCTGGCGGCCGCTGCTGCTCGCAGCGATCGCCGTATCGCTCGTCGTCGGCGCAATGCTTGCCGACCCGATCGCGCAGGATGTCGCCTACTACGATTTCGCCGATCGGCGACCCGTGCTCGGCGTACCGAACGGGCTGGACGTATTATCGAATTTACCGTTCCTTATCATTGGTGTCTGGGGAATGCGCGCCGCCCGGCAAAGCCGCCTGCAGACGGCGTTGGACAGCCGGACGGCCTGGCAGGTTTTTTTCTTCGGCATCGCAGTGATCGCAGTCGGTTCAGGGTATTTTCACTGGTCGCCGAGCACCGCCACACTGGTCTGGGACCGGCTGCCGATGACCATCGGCTTCATGAGTCTCGTCAGTATCATCGTGGCCGAGTACTTCTCGGTACGCTGGGCCAGGCGTTTGTTGCTGCCGCTGCTGATCGCGGGTGCCGCATCCGTTTTCTGGTGGTGGGTCAGCGAAGCGCAGGGGCACGGCGATCTGCGGCCGTATGCCCTCGTACAATTCCTGCCGATGTCGCTTATTCCACTCGTTTTATTGCTGTATCGCGGGCGCAGCGTACTGGCCCGCTATCTCTGGTGGATGATCGCGTTTTATGTGCTCGCGAAACTGACCGAGCATTTCGACAAACAGATATTTGCGGTGGGCACGATCGTCAGCGGCCACACACTCAAACACCTGTTCGCAGCGCTGGCTCCGGCCAGCCTGCTGATTGCCCTGTTGCAACGGAGGGAGCGGTGACACGCTTCAGCGGACGCTGTCATTGCGGTGCGATAGGTTTCGAGTACGAATGCGCGCACCCGCCCGAAGCATGGCCGATTCGCGCCTGCCAATGCCGGTTCTGCCGCTGCCACGACGCGCTGAGCACGTCGCTGCCGGACGCACGGCTGTCGTTTCAGGCGCAAAACGCTGAGAAACTGCAGCGGTACCGATTCGGGCTTAATACCGCCGATTTTTTGTTATGCCGCGAATGCGGCGTGTACCTCGGCGCCGTCATTGAAACGCCGAACGGGCGCTACGGCATCATCAACACCCACGCGCTCGATCCGATGCCCGAAAATATCGCCGCCTCGGTGCCTGCGCACTACGACGGCGAGGATACCGACGCGCGCATCTCACGACGCGAACAACGCTGGACCGCCGTCAGCACAATCCCCTGGTAGCGGCATCGCCGGTCCTGACGGGCCGCTTGCCAAATTCCGCGACTCTCAGCGCCCTTCTCAGGGGGCGCACTAGTGGGCCGTGCGGTAAATTCGGTCACTCTCAGAGCCCTTCTCAAGGGGCAGACCCAGGCGAAGTTGCGCCGGCATAGCCGGGCTATGTCAAGCCGCTTCAACACCGGTATGCCCCTTGAGAAGGGCTCCCTGCGGGTCGCACCACAACGCCTTTTGGCGGCGTTGAGCTCGCTTGAATTGGCGACGGCCAGTCCTGCGCTCGCTCGCCTTGCCATAAGGCGTTGTGATGCGACTGAGAGTCACCGAATTTAACTCACGGCCCACTAGAATCCGCCAGCGGGTGACGTTACCATTCGCGCCTCGACGGCAATCCGGAACCAGGGAACGACTACGAATGAGCACCGCAAAACGTATCGACGGCAAAGCAAAAGCCGCCGAACTCACTGCACAGATTTCGCGAGAAACCGTCGATCTCGCGCGAACACACGGCCTGACACCCGGCCTGGCCGTGGTTATCGTCGGTGAGGACCCCGCGAGCCAGGTCTACGTCCGCAACAAACAACGCACTGCCGAATCCTGTGGTTTTCATTCGCTGAAACACACACTGGCCGAGGACATCCGCCAGGACGAACTGCTGGGACTGATCGACGCGCTTAACAACGACGACGCGATTCACGGCATTCTCGTGCAGCTGCCGCTGCCTGCCCACATCGACGAGCAGACTGTGACACAGGCCATCGTCCCCGCGAAGGACGTCGACGGTTTCCATTTCGTCAACATCGGCAAACTCAGTGCAGGACACACGGCCGACGCATTCGTGCCCTGCACACCGGCGGGCTGCATGCTCATGATCGAAGACGAACTGGGCGGAGATTTGTCCGGGCTCAATGCCGTGGTCGTGGGCCGTTCGAATATCGTCGGCAAACCCATGGCGGCACTGCTGCTGCAGGCAAATGCGACGGTCACGGTTTGCCATAGCCGGACCAGGGATCTGCCTGCCGTTGTGGCTGCCGCGGATATCGTCGTTGCAGCTGTCGGGCGCGCCGAGATGATCAAGGCCGACTGGATCAAGCCGGGCGCCGTCGTCATCGACGTCGGCATTAACCGCGTCGAAAGGACCGTCGACGGCGAGACGAAAGCCGTGCTGACCGGAGATGTCGACTACGACGACGTGCAAACGGTTGCGGGCGCCGTGACTCCAGTGCCGGGCGGCGTCGGTCCGATGACCATCACGATGCTCATGGCGAACACGCTGCGTTCTGCGAGGCTGGCCGCGGGGTTGGAAAGCCCGGCGCCATGAACAACGGTCCTGGCGGGCTGCCCGAGAACCGCGAGGACTTCCGTACGATCTGGCTAAAGCCCGGCGACGATGGCGTTGTACAAACCATCGATCAGCGGCGGCTGCCACACGACTATCGTATACACGAACTGCGCTGCTGGCAGGACGGCGTCGAGGCCATCGCCGACATGTGTGTGCGCGGTGCGCCGCTGATCGGCGCGACGGCGGCATGGAGCCTGTACCTCGCGGCGCGCATATCGGAATCGGAAGTTGCGATCGCTGCGGACGCACTGCTCAAATCGCGGCCCACGGCCGTTAATCTGTGTTGGGCCGTCGAGCGCGTGATGCACGCCGTAACAACCCGGAGCGCGGACCCGATGGCCGACGTCGTGCGCGCGACGGCGGAGTCGATCTGCAACGAAGACATCGAGATCTGCCGCGCCATCGGTGAGCACGGACTGACACTGTTACAGGGCATTGCAGAACGTAAATCCGGTGGAACCGTCAACGTGCTCACACACTGCAATGCCGGATCGCTGGCCACAATAAACTGGGGTACGGCGACAGCGCCGATCTACTTCGCGCAGCAGCAGGGGATCGATGTCCACGTCTGGGTGGACGAAACGCGACCGCGCAATCAGGGCTCACAGCTCACCGCGTGGGAACTCGGTGCCAACCGCGTGCCGCACACGCTGATCGTCGACAACGCGGGCGGACACCTGATGCAGCACGGCATGGTCGATATCGTCATTACAGGCACTGACCGGACGACCCGCATTGGCGACGTCGCCAACAAGATCGGCACTTATCTCAAGGCACTCGCGGCCGCCGACAACGATATCCCGTTTTACGTCGCCCTGCCGTCAACCACGATCGACTGGCACAGCCGCGATGGCATCGCCGAAATACCCATCGAGGAACGGGACGCGGCCGAAGTCAGCGACATTCGCGGCCTGCTGGACGGCCGGACGGTCAGTGTGCGTACGACACCGCCCGCAACGGCCATTCGCAATTACGCATTTGACGTCACGCCGGCGCGCCTCGTGACCGGGCTGATCACAGAGCGCGGCATCTGCAAAGCAAGCGAGGCCGGGCTGCTGGGGCTGTTTCCCGAGCATGCCACACCATGACCCTCGATGAGGGCTATATCAAGTACACGAGCCGCTGGACACCTGGCCCGCCGATCGATGCCGGCGCATCAGCGATGCTGGAACGTTGGCGGCGGCCGTTATTCGCCGCGGGTCTGATCGGGTATTACGACGATCTCGACGTCGGTTACGGCAATCTGTCGATTCGCTGCGGCGAGCCCGGACAGTTTCTGATCAGCGGCACACAAACAGGGCGGATCGCACGCACAACACCGGACCACTACGCACTCGTCACAGCTTACGATATTGAGGAAAATGAAGTCGCCTGCACGGGCCCGGTGCAGGCATCGTCAGAAGCGATGACACACGCGGCAATTTACGAACTCAGCGAGTCGATCGACGCCGTCGTACACGTACACTCCAGACCGCTTTGGGACAGGCATCTGAACCGTCTGCGGACCGCGGCAGCAGACGTTGCGTACGGTACACCCGCAATGGCAAAGGAACTGACGCGACTTTATTGCGACACCAAATTCTCGGTGCTCGGCGTTGCCGTGATGGCCGGCCACGAGGAAGGACTGATCGGCTTCGGCACGACGCTTGCTGAGGCGACAGGTCGCATTCTCGACCTCGACCGCCGCTGAGGACGTACCAAAGGCCGTTATTCTTCGAGCGGCACCAGCGAGAACACAAACGTTCTGCACGCCTTAATTGCGGGCAGCGGCTCGCCTTTGGCCAGAGGTTTGAACGACGACGCCCGCACCGCGCGGATGGACGGCTTTTCGAACTGCGAATTCGTGCTGCGGCGTACGGCGATTCGGCGCGGGGAACCGCGCCGGTCGATTTCGAAACAGACCGTCACTTCACCTTCGATGCGGTCCCTGCGCGCTTTGCGCGGATACTCTGGCGCAATCGTGTGCTGTGGAATACGATCGAAATGGCTGTCGACGATGCGTGCAACATCCGAATCGGCCGCAGCGGCGGCTGCGATAATGAGCAGTAGCGCCACACACAACGCCCTCATGGCGGCGCCTTCACAGGGGTTTCGGGTTCGTTTCGCCGGTCGTCAATCACAATGTGCTCACTCACGGGCTCGACCTCGTCCATATACATGCCCTTCACTTCCTTGAGCTTTTCCGAGCGCGGATTCAACGCCTGGCCACGACGGATATCGGCCTCGGATTCCTCATAGCGCTCCAGCGCAAGGTAGACCAGTGCACGATTGTTGTAGCTGCGCCAGTGCCGGGCGTCGAGTTCCAGCGCCGCGTTGCAATGTTCGAGCGCGGTCAGATACTGCTGCAGCATCAGATAGCCGGCACAAAGATTGGAATGCGCAATCTTTCGTTCGCGATTGGAACCCGCGGCCGCCAGCCCGAGCCGTGTGAGACGCACGCCACTCTCGACATCGCCCGCGAGCAGGTCGTTAGCACCGTCGTAAAGATTTTTGTTTTTGATGCCGATCACGGTTTTCGACTGCGGCGAATCGCTGGCCGCAGCGAACCCGCACGTCAGCAGCGTCAGCAGCAGCAACGCGTAGCGATACATCAGGGTCAGCCGCTGATGTAGTGTTCGAGGTGCTCGATCTCTTCCTGCTGATCCGAAATGATGGCCTGAACCAGATCCCCAATAGAGATCATTCCCACAACCGCATCGCCGTTCACCACCGGCAGGTGCCGGATTTTACACTCGGTCATCAATGTCATGCAGTCATTGACCGTTTTGTCCGGCGTCGCGGTATACACGTCCGCGGTCATGATCTCGCCAACCCGGGTCGACTCCGAGGAGCGCCCTTTGACGATGACCTTGCGTGCGTAATCGCGTTCGGTGACGATGCCTTCGAGACGGTCGCCGTCCATAACGAGCAGCGAGCCGACCGCCTTATCGGCCATGAGACGGATCGCGTCAAGAACCGAGGCATCGGCGCTGATCGAGACGAGTTCGCCGTTTTTCGCGTCGAGCAGGTGCTGTACCAGTTTCATACTGCCTCCCCCCGCCCCACGGGCGGGCGCAATGCACTCAGGGGGATAATAGCATTTCTGGACGCTCAGGTTTCGACGTCGACCCGTCCGCGCACGTCGTTCCAGTTGACGCTGCCGCTGCCATCGTCGGTCACGATGAAGTCTTTCTCGACGTCGCTGACGCTAATGCTTCCGGAACCGTCGTCGACCGTCACGCTGCCGCCGACGCCCCGCACCGTAATGCTGCCCGAACCATCGACAATCGATACGTCACCGGCCGCATTCACGACGTCGATGGATCCCGACCCGTCGTCAATTTTGACGTTGGCCGCGTGTTCGATGTCGATCGAACCGGAGCCGTCGTCAATGGAAACGTCGGCTCCCACGCGCATGACGTCGATCGAACCCGAACCGTCATCGATGTTAATGGCCGTCCCGGTCGGCACGCCAACCTGCAATGCGATGTAGGCGTCCGAACCGAGCCCCATGAAACGCTCCTCAAACCAAGCGTTCAGGCGCGCCGAATCGCCCTCGCGGTCGAGTTCCAGCACCATCTCACGTTCAATGACATTCGCGGCATCGTCCGCGTCTGCGTTCGGAACCACAATCGTCGCCTTGACGGCGATCGCGTCCGAATCGTCGACACCGCTGACGTCCATCGAGCCGGCTCCGGCCCGAATGTTAAGCGTTTCCACCCCGGCCGCATCGAGTGTCAGATCCCTGACTTCTTCGTAATCCTTCCAGCCGGCTTCCGCAAGACTGGCGACGAACATGGCCATTACGACAAAGCTGCGCATTGTTGCCCCCTTTCGAAATATGCGTATTCAATATTGTTTAGACGCACCTCACGGCGATTTGGTTGCAACGCCGGCCGGATGGCTGCCAGGCCCTAGTGGGCCGTGCGGTATATTCGGTCACTTTCAGAGTCCTTCTCAAGGGGCAGACCCAGGCGAAGCGGTGCCGGCATAGCCGGGCTATGTCAAGCCGCTTCAACACCGGTATGCCCCTTGAGAAGGGCTCCCTGTGGGTCGCACCACAACGCCCTTCGGCGGCGTTGAGCTCGCTTGAATTGGCGACGGCCAGTCCTGCGTTCGCTCGCCTTGCCCAAGGGCGTTGTGATGCGACTGAAAGTAACCGAATTTACCGCACGGCCCACTAGTGGGCCGCAATCCGTTCGAGACGCCGATCGAGGTCGCGGCGCGAATACCATTCCCCGCGCAGCATGACCCCGTGGATGCGGCGGCTGTTGCGTATGTCGATCAGCGGATTGGCATCCAGCAGGATCAGATCGGCCACGTTGCCAGCCGCCACGGTGCCTGCCCTGAGGCCCAGAAACTCAGCCGCGGCAACCGTGCCGGTGCGCAGTGCCTCGTACGGTGTCAGCCCGGCCGCGACGAGCACCTCGAGTTCACGATGCGCCGAAAATCCGGGCACATTGAACACCTGCGGCGCATCCGAACCCAGCAGCAGACCCGCGCCGGCTTCATGCAGCGCCAGTATCAGGCGCCGGCGCAACTCGATCGCATTTTTCGCAATCTGTGCATCGTAGCCGCGCTCATTGTATTGGCGTTCGCGCGCCGCGAGCCACTCATTCAGCGTGTCCTTCGTGACGTAGCGCATTTCCGGACGTGCCCGCAATTCCGCCGCGGATAGATCACCGGCGAACTGTTCGACCAGCACCTCGGTCGGCACATTCCAGGTCCCGGCCGCGGCCGTCTCTGCAGCTATCGCTGCGATCTCATCCGGGTCCACTTCGTCGGCCAGCATTACGCCGAAAAAACCGCCGTAGCCGCCATCGCCGACGCTATTTCGGGGCAACATCGCGGCAAAGTAGCCGTCGAGGTGGTCGATCGTCGCCATCCCCGCGGCCAGCACGGCACGCACCCCGGACGACTCGGGGACGTGTCCCGCGAAAGGGATTCCGACCGTAACCGCCGTGCTCGCGAGCGCATCGAACTCGGCTGCGGTCAGTCCCGGGTGGATCTTGATGAAATCGAAGCCCGCTGCGCGCTGTTCCTGCACTTGACGGGCTGCGTCGGCCGCGCCCGACACCGAGCGGCCGTTAAGCGACGGTCCGGACGTTACGAGCCGCGGCCCGAAGAGTTTGCCGTCTTCAAGACTCTGCCGCAGTTCGAGGTGATCGGCACGGCCCAGCATGCCGCGAATCGTTGTGACGCCGTTCGCAACGAACAACGTAGCAAGCCTGTCGAAACCGCCGACGCCTGTCACGTGAGCGTGCATTTCGGCAAGACCCGGCAGCAGATAGCGGTCGGTACCGTCGACCAGCCGGGCATCTTCAGGAATCGGGACCTCATCGGCGCCGGCAATGCGGACGATGACACCATCTTCGACGACGACACTTTGATCGTTCAGCACCGAATCCGATAGCATCGTCAGCACATTCACGTTGACGAATATTGTGCGGTCCGCTGCGCCCGCAACGGCACCAGTGCACAGAAGTACCGCAATGCCGACCGCACACCCGATCCAATCACGTACACCTGCTGAACGTTTACGCATGTGTCCTCCCGTCCGCACGGATATCTGACAGAACGTTGTCGGCAATGTTACCGCCGCAGATAATCGTTACGACCGTGGCGCCTGCGATCCGTTCCGCACAGCGCCGCATCGCCGCGATGGCAACGCCGGCCGCGCCTTCGATAACGTCGTTCTCGCGTGCCATGAAATCGTGCATCGCGGCGGCAATTTCGTTTTCCCCGACGACCACAAACTCGTCGACCACGGCCCGATTGAGCGGAAAGGTCACCGCACCGGCTTCGATACCGCCGGCGGTTCCGTCAGACAGCGTCGGCCCGCCTGGAACGTCCACGATTTCACCCGCGGCCATCGATTGCGCCATCACGTCCGATGCCGCCGGCTGGCAACCGTAAATACGAACGGCCGGATTGTGGGTCTTGAGCACACTGCCGACGCCGCCGATCAAACCGCCGCCGCCGACCGCGACAAACACTGCGGATACCTCCGGACACTGTTCGACAATCTCGACCCCGCAGCTGCCCTGCCCCGCGATCACGGCCGCGTCGTTGTAGGGCGAGAGATACGCCATGCCGCGAAGTCGAGCGTATGCACGTGCATGTTGTTCAGTATCGAGTCCGTCGGTGCCGAAAAACTCGACCGCAACGCCGTAGCTGCGAATCTTCTCCACTTTCGCAGATGACGTTCCCTCGGGGACGAACACGACACCGTCCACACCGAGTTGCTGCATCGCACACGCGACGGCGGCCCCATGATTGCCGCTGGACGCGGCAACGCATCCGGCATCACGCTGCGCGGCGTCCAGCGTCAGCAGGCAGTTCATCGCACCGCGCAGTTTGAACGATCCGGTCGTCTGCCGGTTTTCCAGTTTGAAGAAAACCTCGGCATCGAGTTCCTCGCTGAATGAACTCGAGCGACGCAACGGCGTTTTGTCGACGCGATCGGCGATGCGCACGGCAGCGGCCCGTGCCTGCGATGCCGTTGTCGCGATCAGGCTCACACCTGTGTCTTAGGGCCCGTTAACGCGAATGTCGTCGACCCTGTTGTTCCTGAAAACCGCCTCGGCAGCGTCGACCACATTCGCGTTAACAGGCCCTAAATGCGATCGGTCTGGAACGTGTCGCAGCTATCCGGATCGCCCGACGACAGGCCCGCGCGGAACCAGCGCTGACGCTGTTCGGAGGTGCCGTGCGTAAAGGATTCGGGAACGACCGTGCCCTGACTCTGCCGCTGCAGCGTATCGTCGCCAATGGCGCTGGCAGCCCTGAGCGCTTCCTCAACGTCGCCGGATTCGAGAATGTTTCGCGCTTTGTGGGCGCGGTTCGCCCAGACACCGGCCAGACAGTCCGCCTGCAGTTCGAGACGCACCGACAGGGCGTTGCCTTCGGCCCGGCTCACCTGCCGTTTCATTGACTGCACTTTGGCGGAAATCCCGAGCAGATTCTGCACATGGTGGCCTATTTCGTGCGCGATGACGTAAGCCTGAGCGAAGTCACCCGGCGCGCGAAACCGCGTCTTCATCTGATCGTAAAAACTCAAGTCGATGTAGGCCTTTTTATCGGCCGGGCAGTAGAACGGCCCCATCGCGGCCTGACCCAGTCCGCAGGCAGACTGGGTTGCGCCGCGGAACAACACAAGGCGCGGCTCCTCGTAGCGGCGCCCCTGTTCGCGAAACACCTGATTCCAGACATCTTCGGTATCCGCGATGACGACCGAGACCATATCGGCGAGCGGATCGTTGCGCAGATCCTCCTCGGTTGGCTGTGTGCCCGCCGAAGACGCCGCACCGCCACCACCCCGCATTCCCTGTATCAGCGGCATCGGATCGACGCCGAAGTACATCGCAACGAGCACGAGTACTACGGTTCCCACACCGCCGCCAATAATTCCCGTTGCCGCGCGCGAGCTGCGTCGGTCCTCTATGTTGCTGCTGCGTCTGCCGCCTCGCCACCGCATGTCCTGCTCCAATTCCTCCCGGGTCTGACATTGTCGATCAAAGTCGCGCTGTTTGACAAATATGCGCTCAAATCAACGTTCGAATCGGTAGTTGAGATCGATGCCGGACTCCTTGCTGCCGGACGATGCCTTGATGCCGAAGCCGCGTGCGAGGTCGTAGCGCGCGCTGATGATGTTGTCGCGGTCGAAAATGCCGATGCCATAGCTGACGAACAGCCGCGGCGCAATGTAGGTGCCGAAGTCGACCGCACCGACGCCCTGCTCATAGTCGAAATCGCTGCCCGTCACGAGCAGCGTCAGTGCGCGCTCCTCGGTCGTCAGCGGGATCGTGTAGGCCTCCACCGTCGGCCGGCTGGCCGCACCATCGACGAGCACTCCGGCACGCTTGACCTGTGAATTGCCAAAGATCTCACGTTCTGCGCGAATCCGGACGTTGGGCTCGTCGGCCGAAACATTCGGGAAACGTATCGCGCCCTCGGATATTTCGAGTACCTGGCCGAACGCTTCTATGTTTCCGTTGAGGTCGAATCGGCCGTCGGCCTGCGGCATTGCGTCGCCGTGCCAGCTGAACGTCGCGGCGCCGGTCAGGTTCGCCTTCGCAACGTCGAGGTCGACGACGACGTTGTCGCCGAGGCTCAGTTTAAGTTCGCCGGCGTAGTCGATGTCGCTCACCGGCTCCTTCTCTGCGTCGGCGTCCGGCAACGATCCACGGGTCAGGACGACATCCCCACTCTCCGACACGCGGTTTTCCGTGAGATTGGACGGCGAGATACGCGCCTCGGGGATATTGACGACACCGTCGATCGTCAGAGTCCCATCCACAAACGCCACCTGGACATCGGGCCGCACGACGGCCTGCACATCCGGCACGTCGATCAGACGCAGCCTGTCGCCGCGCACTTTAAAGCGCAGTCCGGGCTGCTCGGTGTTCGAATAATCGGCGCTCGATACGATTTCAGCAACGCCCTCCCCGGCCCGAAAACGACCCTCAAGCAATACCGAGCGATTTGCCTGCAATTCCCCATCAAGGGAAATGTCCTGCAAGTGCAGCCCAATCGGCGCGTAGCGCAAATCGCCGCCGTCGAGATTGACATTGCCGCCGAACACGGGTTGTTCCACGGTGCCGGCAATATTGAACGCGGCATTCAGCGCACCGCCGAGCGCATCGACCTGCGGTACAAGGAATGCCAGCACGCCGAGATCGTCGATCGCCACATCCACGTTGCCGTCGACCGTACTCTGAATGGTGCGTGTCACGTCGCGCACGGCAAAACGGCCGTCAATGCCGCCCACGCCAGGCAGGGGAATCGCGACGCTGCCCGAGAGCAACTGGCCATCGGCCATATTGACACTGATCGTGCCATCGCCCGTGGCAACCCCGAGGTCGGGACGGCCGCGAACCGCGATCTGCCCGGCAGACAGGCTCAGGTCCGCCGTCCCGGAGAGCGCGCCGTTGGCGGCACTGCGCCACTCGAGCATGCCGCTCAGATGCTGCTCGAAGATCAGGTCCGACTCGACCGCGTGCTCGATCAGTTCGAGCGGCAGATTGCTGATCTGTGCGTTCAGCGAGAGCGCGTCCGACTTCGCCGCATCAAGACAGATGCGCGACCCCGTGCGGTCTGCCGCACAGAAACCTTCGAGACTGAAGGCAGTGGACGACATGTTGAGCGGTGCCGGTTGCTCCAGACGCATCGTGTGTTCGTCGTCGAGGTCGATCTCGAAGGCATCGATGGTGCCAGTCCATTCAGACTCCAGCGGCCGGCGCCAGTCCGCAAAGGCGCCATCTACCGAAAGCAACAGGTCGGAATCGAGATGCGTGCCGCTCATCCGCAGCGACTGACGATCGGGCGCGACGGTCACATCCACACTCAGGTCACCGATCCGCTGCCCCGCGATATCGGCCTGCGCCACGGCAAGTTCGAGGTTCGCAATATCGTCGCCTGCACGCCGGTCCCTAATCCGCAGGTCGCTCAACAACGTATCGCCTACACGAATGTCGTCGCTGTCGAGGGTGAGCGATAAAAACGGTCGTTGTTCGTGACGCGACACGGCACCGCGCGCCTGCAAGCCGCCGCTCAGCTGCTCCGCATAGACCTCAAGGGCATCCACGTCGAATTCAAAGCGCAGTCCTTCACTCGTGTCAGCCGAGCCGTCCAGCAGCGCCCGCAGACCGCCGTGTTCGACGCGCAGATCGTCGGCTCGGATCACGTCGTCGCCGTGCGCAATGACACCGTGTGCGCGAAACGGTTCACCGCGCACCTCGCCGCTGACATCGGTCAGCGTTGCATTGACGCTGAATGGACGCTGTGTGCCGTGCGCGCTGACGTTGCCGCCGATCACACCGGGCCAGCCGGGTGCCAGATCGTCGATCCTGACTGAGGTCAGCGAGAGGTCCGCGGCCCATGGCTGATCGCCGCGCCAATTGTATTCGATCTCCCCGATGACCGATCCGCCAAACGCATTGCCTTCGTTAATCGTCACTCTGGCGTCATCCAGAGTTCCCTCACCCGCAACGGCAAATCGACCGTCGGGCATCTTGAGCGTGCCGATCTGAATCAGCCCCTGGACCTGCCAGTCGTGCAGCAATCCAGTCAGCCTCACCTCTCCGGACTCGCTGCGCACCTGTGGGTCAACCGCGTCGATCGGCCACTGCAACTGAGACCACTCGAGTCCGCCATCGACGAGCAGATCGGCGAGGCTCAAACCCGCGTTAAACGCCAGCTCCGCATCGGTGCCCTGCACACGAACGCGCGCGTCATGGACCTCAATACGATCGGGAAACGCACGTACGTCGAAACTGCCGGTCAGCGGGTGTGTATCCGGCCACGCGGGCAGCAGGCGGTGCAACGCAAATGAGCGCAGGTCGATACTCGCCGCAGCACTGACTCCGCCGGCCCATGTGCCCTGGCCGCTACCGCTTAAGGCCACCGTGTCGCCTTCCACGCGTAGCCGCAGTACGTCAAGTGCGCTCTCACTGCCCGTGCCACGGGCGTTTGCCGTCAGCATCCCGAGTTCGGGGTGCGCTGCGCTGGCGTCGAGTGTAAATTCAAACGC
Source organism: Woeseiaceae bacterium (assembly GCA_965224505.1). Classification (GTDB taxonomy): domain Bacteria; phylum Pseudomonadota; class Gammaproteobacteria; order Steroidobacterales; family Woeseiaceae; genus UBA1847. Next base: position 3,714,650 of record CBDCZL010000018.1, on the reverse strand, counting down.
GCTTAATGTGCCGCGCACCGTGAGCTCTGCGGAGTCTGCGAGGCGTTTTAGTGCAAGCGATACATCGAGCGGCAGATCGTCGCTGAGACCGATGGCGCCATTTAGTGAAGCGCTGCCGGCAGCAGCGCGAACGTCGAGATTCTGCACGCGAACCTGGTCGTCCCACGTGAGCGCAAGATCGACGCCGTCGATGGCGATCGGTTCTGCCTCCGCAACACGAATGTCTATGTGGCCGGTGCGGAATTCCCGCAGCTCGATTGAAAACGGCAGGCGCAGCGCGCCGAGCAGTTGGCGTATATCGACGGGTGCTGGCTCCTCGGCCGTCTCTGCCGGATGCAGCGACACATCCGTGTCCCCAAGACTCAGCATCGAAATCGTCAATGCGGGCGGCAGCAGATCGACGTCGATCGCACCTCTGACCGATTCGATTGAAACGTCGGTTCCGTCCGCCGACCAGCCGACATCGGCCATCGAGAAACCGCCGCCGAAGTCGCCGGTGATCGGTCCGCCTGTCAGCGCATCGGCCGAAAAGCGTTGTGCCAATTCCCACGCCCGATTGGCACCCGACTCGGTATGCAGCAGCCAGAACCACAGCGCCGTAAAGAGCACGACGACGATCGCGGCGGCGATACCGGCAAAGCGCAAAATCCTCATAGCAGCGGCGTTCCAATCGTGAAGTGAATCCGCCACGGGCGATCTTCGATGTCGAGCGCCTGGGCAACATCGATACGAATCGGGCCGGCGATCGAGTACCAGCGTATGCCGAGACCCGCCCCTTTGCGCAGTTCAGGTTTGTCCCAGTCGTTGAAGGCGTTGCCGATATCGAAGAACGCGGCGAGCGACCAGGACTGCAAAAACTTCATTTCGATTTCGGCGCTGGCCGTGACGATATGATTCGAGCCGATCAGATTGTTGCTCAGTTCCTCGAAACCGTAGCCGCGTACACTGTTGCTGCCGCCTGCGCGAAAGCGGTAGAAGTTGGGCAGCCTTGTGACTGACAAATCGATCGGCTGTCCATCGACATCCACGGTGAACTCGTCGACCTTCGCGTCGCTGTAACCAACCTCGGCACGCAGCAGAAACTTCCAGCGCTCGCCGCGAAGATAGCTGCTTCGCGTCGACAGGTATATCTGCGTGAAATCGCTGTCCGAGCCGATCGCCTGACTCGCCGCGAACAGCCACGCACGCTCTCGGTGGCCCGTCGTGTCCCAGCCCTTGCCGTAGACGGACACGAGGTCGTAATCGATTCCCAGCGAAACTGCGTTATCGGTCCCTTTGAGAAAATTGCCGCGCAGCGGGTCTGCCGCGATATTCAGTAACTGCGGCACATTCGGTTCCGGAACCAGTTCGCGCTCACCGTTCAGCAATTGCACGAACAGCGTCTCAAAGGCCTGTTTCTCACCGCCCTTAAAGTTTCGCACTTTGAGGCGGCCCGTCCGCAGATGCAGTTCGTCGACCTTGCCGTTGGCGATACGGATGAAGTCATCGTCTTCGGGCCGTTGTTTGATCTCAAGATCCTGATTCTCATTCTTCAATACGAGGTCGGCGGTCCAGTATTCACGGGCACGATTCGGACGTGGTAACCGGTAGGTACCGCGCAGCGAAAATTCGTCGTCTTCCTGCTGCCAGCCAATGCCGACATCGATCCGATCGCCATTGGACGACATCGGATGTTTACTCCATTGGGCCTGCATTCGCAGCCCCGTATCGGAACCGACGCCGAGCGATCCCTGGTAATAGTTGCGCGTGTCGGTAGCAACCCTGACGGTCAGATCGACCACGGGCGGCGCCGCGTCGGGCCGCGGATTTTCCTGGACGTCCACATACGTGAAGTAACCGGACTTCCACAGATCCATACGAAGTTTGTCGAGTAATCGGCGGCTGTACGGATCGCCGGATTCGAAGCGCGGGATGTATTCGACGATACCGGGTTTTAGCACGTGTTCGCCGAAGTCGATTTCGCCAAAGCGGAAGCGCGGCCCCGTGTCGAGGATCAGCGTCAGTGCGGCGCGATTCGTCACGAGGTCGATGGCGAGCGTGTGTTCGGCAAACTCCGCGGCCAGATAACCGACGCGTTCGGCCGCGTCGATCGCAAACTGCTTGCGCGCCTCCCACACGGTCTGGTCGAGCACTTTACCGCGAGTCAGCGGCCAATTGCTTTGCCAGCTCACGAGACTTCTGTGGCCGGCACCCTCCCCGCGCACCTCGACCTGTACCGAATCGATAATAATCGGAGGTCCGGGGTCCACGTCGATGACAATGACGGGTGAATCGCCGCCCGCGCCGCGCAGCGTCGTGCCGATCACCGGCGCGTAGTATCCGTACGGGCGTAATGCGGCCCGTGCCTTACCGGCCGCTTCCTCGGCAGCGCGTTCGAGTCCGTCACGCTCGCCGCTCGGCGTCTGACCGATCTGAAAGGCCCGCACATGACTGAGCACGTTGGCAGCCAGCGCATCGCCGACGCCGGTCACTTCGTAGTGTATTTCCGCGGCGTTCACACCGGCAGCCGCCGCCAGCAGCAGCGCTGCTGCTGCGGCCCTCAGGCTACCAGTCGAAGTCCATTTCGTATCCGCTAAACGCGTCACCGAGATCGTCCAGTCCATAGTCTTCAAAGGTTTCGATCTCGAATGCGTCCTCATACGGAGTCTGGTCGAAATTCGACTCATATCCATTTAACAGGTCGGCACCGGCATCGCCGCTGACATCCTGCCAGCCGATATCGAACTCGTCAGTCAACGCGGTCAGCTCGCCGCCGTCAAGTAGAAATTCTGAATCCTCAAGCCAGCTTCCGGTTTCGAGCAGCTGGTACTCATCGATATCACCGGTCTGCGCCCCATCGAGCGCTTCGTGCAGGCGCTGGTGTCGCCCGGACGCAGCGAGGCATCGCTCTGCCCGGCCCACGCAATCTGACCGACAGCGCGCTGCGCACCCCGGATCAGATCGTCGGCTGATTCCTGCTGCTCGGCATTCGGCGCGGCTGTGAGGCACATCGTCGTCAAAGAAAAAAGTCCGCTTCTTATCAGGCGTTGGCCAACACGTTTTTTGTGCATTCGCATACCCCTTTCCGTCGGTCTGTCATAATAGTCCGCGACACCCTTCGCCACGGATGAATTCAGCATGCGACGATACGTCGCTATCGCAGTCATCGCTACTTTTTCGCTCGGCGCCTGCGAAGAAAATTCCACACCGCTGACCGCAACGGAACGGCCCGCCACCGACAGCCCGCCGACACAGCAATCGGCCCCGTCGTCTCCGCGCGTCGACGACCTGCTCCCGCAGGACATGCTCGAATTCTGGGAACCCTGGCAAGGCGATCTCGACGGCATGGTCGAACGGCGGGTTGTCAGGGCTTTGACCACCTTTGGCGGCTATCAGTTCTATTACGATGACGGCCGCCCTCGCGGAGCAACCTGGGACATGCTCTCCGCATTTGAAGCGTACCTGAATACGGAGCTCGGGCGCGGCAATATCCGCGTCTACGTACTGCCTGTTCCGGTCAGCCGCGACCAGCTCATCCCATCGCTGATATCCGGTCGTGGCGACCTGATCGCATCGGATCTGACGCTGACCGAAGCACGGCGCGCGCAGCTCGAGTTTACGCGCCCGCTGCTGACCGGCATCAATGAAGTCGTCGTTACGAACGCCAGCGCTGCCGCAATCCAGTCCATACACGATCTGTCCGGACGCGAAATCGTCGTGCGGCCATCCAGCAGCTATCACGAACATCTCGAAGATCTCGCGGCACTGTTCGAAAGCCGGCGGCTGCCGCCGCCGGTACTGCGCGCGGCTGACGAGCTGCTCGAAGCGGAAGACCTGCTTGAGATGCTCAGTCACGACGAAATCGGCATCACGATTGTCGACGACTACAAGGCGAGGTTCTGGGCTCAGGTATTTCCGAATATCGCAATCCACGACGATCTCATCGTCGCCGGGAATAGCAGTATTGCGTGGGCCCATCGTAAGCACTCACCGCTGCTGGCCGGCACACTCGAAGGCTTTCTGAAGTCCCACGGCCGCGGCACGCTGTTCGGCAACGACACCTACGCACGCCATCTGGCCGACGCATCGAGAGTACGTTGTGCAAACGGCGGTCCGCCGACGGAACGCATCGACACACTGATTCGCCTGTTCACGCAATACGGCGAACGATACGACATCGACTGGCTGCGCCTCGGTGCACAGGCGTTTCAGGAATCGGGCCTTAAGCAGGAACGCCGCAGCTCAGCGGGTGCGGTCGGCATCATGCAGATCAAACCCAGCACCGCGGCGGACAAAAACGTCGCCATCGCCGGCATCGACAAGCTCGAAAACAACATTCATGCCGGTGCCAAATACATGCGCTTTCTGGCGGACCGCTATTTCTCAGACGGTGAGTTCGACGAGTTAAACCGCTGGCTGTTCTCACTCGCCGCCTACAACGCCGGGCCTGCGCGTGTAATTAAGCTGCGGCGCGAAGCGGCACAGCAGGGTTACGACGCGACGCGCTGGTTCGACAACGTGGAAGTCATCGCGGCTCGGCGGATCGGACGCGAAACCGTCAGCTACGTCAGCAACATCTATAAGTACTACGTTGGCTACCAACTCACGACGGAGCGCTCGAAGATTCATAACACCCGTTTCCGGGAACGCCTGAGCGCCTGTTTCGAGCCGCGCTGAATCGTGGCATCGATCGTGGCGCAAGAAAAACAACAGAAATCGCGTTTCTTATCGATCGCCGATTGATGCGGAAAGTCGGCGGAACTGCGGTTACTATCAGTAGACTGATTCTAAATGACAATATTCAGACAGGTGCTGTATGACCGCTGCAAGATTTCTTATCGCTGCGCTTTTGATAACAATGACCGCCGCAGCGCAGGCCGGCAAAACCGACGTGATCGTCATGGTCAACGGCGATCGCGTCACGGGTAAGATTCTGGACCTGCGGCAAGGGCAACTGCGGGTCGACACGGTGTCGATGGGCACGGTGACGATCAAGTGGCCGGACGTCGATCGCCTTGAGAGCACCAAGGTCATTCAGGCGGAAACAGCGAATGGCCGGCGCTACCTTGGCCAGGTGCCGCACTCGAGCAACCGCCGCACCCTGACCATTGAATCCAGCACGGGCCGTCACGAGTTGCTGCACAACGACGTCGTCCGCCTCGACACGATAAACGCCAATCAGTCCTTTTTCGAAAACCTCAACAACATGCTGAGTATCGGTTTCACGTATACCCAGGCGAGTGACGTGCTGCAGTGGAATATCGCCGCTTCCTCGGAATATCGAACGCCGAAATTTCTGGCCAGGCTCGAATTCGACTCTATGATCACGGACAACCGCGCCAGTAGGAATCTGACCCGGCGCGGCGACATTTCGGCGAACTATTACCGATTCCGGCCGAATCGATTCTTCTGGTACGGTTCGGCAAGCGTCCAGGCCAACGATGAACTGGGTATCGACCGCCGCGTTATCGCATCGGGCGGGCTCGGCCGCAATGTCTGGCAGACCAGCAGCTCGGAGCTCGTCGCAGCCATAGGCGTAGCCGGTAACGTCGAATCGTCGATAGGCACGGCATTCGGACCCAGCCGCGACGATACGAACATCGAAGCCATGTTTCAGGCCGACTGGTCGTTCTTCAAACTGCACGCGCCAACGATCAGCGCCAATCTGAAGTTGCAGTACTACGCCGGTATCACCGACAGCAGCCGGCAGCGCAGCAATATCAATCTCAAAACACAGCAGGAGTTCGTCAGGAACCTGTTCTGGGCGCTGACCGTATACAGCTCGTTCGACAACAAGCCGCCGAGCGGTGCGGTGGCCAGACAGGACTTCGGCGTCGTCACCTCGCTCGAATACAAATTCTAAACACGGGAATGCTATGAAAAGCCTGATCTTCGGTATTGCAGCGGTGCTGTCCGTGACTCCGGCCGCCGCGGAATCGTTTTTCGACCAGTTTCGCGACGAGGACGGCTGGTTCGACGTCAGCGACTGGGTGCTCGAAAACACGACCGGGTTCATGCCCGTGCCCATTGCGCTTACAGAACCCGCGGTTGGTGCCGGCATGGGCGTCGCGGCATTGTTTTTCCACACTCCGAAGGACTACAACCCCGACGGTGCCTCCGTCGACGGCAATGTCGTCGAACCCAACATCACCGCGATCGCAGCCGGCGGCACAGAAAACGGTACCTGGTTCGTCGGTGGCGGGCATCTTGCGAAGTGGAAGGACGATACAATCCGTTACGAAGGCCTCGTCGGCTACGCCGAGGTCAACCTTCGCTTTTACGGTGTCGATGGCGGAACGCAGTCGAGCGACGGCTTCGAATTCAAGGGCGAGGCTTTGTTCATACAACAACCGTTGAGTTTCCGCATGGGGGGCAGCGATTTTTTCCTCGGCGCCGAGTGGAAATATATGGCGATGGAGACCCGCTTCGATCTCGGAACCGGCATACCGGACATTGACGAACTCACACTCGACACGCAGTTATCCGGACTTCGACTGTTTGTGAACTACGATGCACTGGACAACTCATTTACGCCGAGTTCGGGCATCGACGCGGAATTCGGTGTGACGCGCCGGGACAAGGCCATCGGCAGCGACTTCGAATTCAATGAATACGAAGCAAAGCTGCATGTGTATCGCCCGCTGGGTAAGACATTCTTTCTCGGCGCGCGGCTGGACGCACAGAGCGTGTCGGGCGACGTACCGTTCTTCTCGGTACCGTTTATCGGCATGCGCGGCATTCCCGCCATGCGCTACCAGGGCGAAAACATCGTGGTTGCCGAAGTTGAAGGGCGCTGGGCGATGCACCCACGCTTCAGCGTCGTCGGGTTCGCCGGCGCCGGACGCGCGGCAGCGTCGTTCAGCAAACTTTCGGATGCAAGCTCGCGCACGACAAAAGGGCTTGGCCTGCGCTACCTGATCGCCCGCAAGCTCGGCATGCACACAGGCTTCGACGTGGCCAAAGGTCCCGAGGATACCCACTACTATCTGACATTCGGCAGCGCGTGGGATTAGCCCGAACCTGTTAACAATCAGGATAGCGGTCCGGCACTTGCCGGACCGCCGCATTCGCTGCCTCGGTTACGGATTACGTGGGGCTACAGGGTATTTCCGCAGCACCAGGTCCACGGCCTCGTCGATCGCACCTTCGAGATCGCGCAGCGTGGATTCGGTAACGCGCCCCGCGATCACGCCTTCCCACACGAGCTTCTTGCTGCCCGCATCGACAAAGTCGATATTCAGCGTACCCTCGGTATACTGATCGATACGGGTTTCGAAGCCGCCGTATCCGCCCCAGGTGTCATAGAACGGATCGCGAAACCCATAGTACGCACCCATGGTCGGTACACTGCGCGAACGAATTTTTTCCTTCGTGTGAATGTAAAAGTTCACCAGCAGATCGGGATTGTTCGAGTAACTCAGCCCGCGCCGCTCGAGTTGCTGCGCAACAGCCACTTTCAGGAAATTGCTTTCCATGGATTCGTAGTTTTTCCTGTCGGTGGACAAGGTGTCGAAAAATCCGTACGTCTGGTAGCGATCGAAGTCAACGGTCGGATCTGCGTTGGCGAACGTTGACGGATTCGTCGCGCATCCGGCCAGCGAGAGCATCAGCGACGCCATAGCCAGTATCTTCGATATTCTCATGTCGGTTGTCCTTAGCTATGAATGGATTCGAGCCCCGCCCGCAGACGCGTTGCCCAGCGCTGCGCCCAGCGGCGGACTTCTGCCCAGGTCGTGACGACATTGGCTTCAATCGCATCGCCGGGCCGCTCGATTCTGCGCCGGTCCCTGGCCCGGAACAGCGTCTCCCCACTCAACGAGTCTTTGACTTCAAGCACCAGCGTCGCTTCGCCTACCGAAGCCAGATAGATTTCACCGGCGCCCACGAGGTCGGGCGGCACACGCGAAACGATGTCGTGAAGTGCACCGACGATCAGCAGCGTATTAGGTCCGCGTTCCTCTGTAACGGTAAAACCCCTGGCCTTCGACAGTTCCTCGGCGAACACGGTCGTCACGGTGTCGATCAGTTTTTCCCGATCTTTGTCGGCGATCCAGAATTCGCTTCGATTCGAGCGCATCATGGTCGACGATGCGCGTGCTTTCTTGACGGCGCGGAATTCGAATTCCGCGTCGCCGAGAATGATCTTGTTGTACTGTTTGAAATCCACGTCCGGATCGGCCCACGCGTTGCGAAAACGCGAATTTTTAATGGGCACGAGTCCGTCGAATGTCGTTTCCGCAGCCGCGTCCGTGTCAAACGAAGGAGCCTGACCGGCGCAGGCAGCGAGACCTATCAGCGCCGAAACGGTAAGCGCCATTATTTTTTTCATGATTATCCCTCTTGCTGGATTCTCCTGTTGCAGGAGCTTGCGTTTTATTGTCGATTTAGATTGACTTTAGAATTAGATTGACTCTAAGTTAGTAATCATGGTTCCCCAACAACGGTCTGTCAAATTCATCGACAGCAAATAGCCCGGCAAAACCAGCGTTTACAGACAATGACGAAAAGGTTTCCGATACGCGTACTCGCTCTCACCACCCTGTTGCTGATGAGTGGAACAACGAGCGCCGACTGGCGTGAGGCGCCCGTCGGCCGCCTGCAGGGGGCTGCTGCAGACGCGGTCTCGATGCTTCGGAAAAAAGTGCCGGCGACCGGGCGCTACTTCGACGAGGCCTGGGGTTACGTCGTGTTTCCAGGCATCACGCGCGCGGCCATCGGCTTCGGCGCCGCGCACGGCAAAGGTATCGTCGTCGACGCCGGCGCTGTGATCGGCCACGCCAGCTACTGGCAGTTTTCGTCCGGAATTCAGGCCGGCGCGAAGTACTTCTCCATGATCGTGTTTTTCAAGGACCGCGAAGACCTCGAAGCCTTTACGGCCGGAAGGGCGGAACTGATGGGCCAGGCCGGTATCACGGCCGCGTCATTGAGTGCCGACGCCACACCGGCGTACGATGACGGCGTCGCGGTGTTCGCGCAGTCGCGATTCGGGCTGATGGCGGAAATTTCGATTTCCGGGGCGCGCTTCAACTACAAACCGCTGCCCGATCAGAAGGATCGGAAGCAATGACACGCCTCCCTATTGGAATGGCCGCCGTCATTCTGCTGCTACTGGCAGATGCAGGCTTTACGGCACAGGAGGTCGCGCGCATTCCATTCGTGAACGCGCCCGATGGCACCGCGGGACTCGGCGGCAGCATCAGAGTCACGACCGATGCGTATTTTTCGAATTCAAACAAGGACGATGTCGTCGATCTGATTCCGTTGTATCTGTTCGAAGGCGACTATCTGTTTGCCCAGGGCACCTACGGCGGACTACACATCGTCGACAGCGACCGTTTCGAATTCAACGTCATAGGTCAGTTCCGCTTTCAGCATCTTTCGCCAGGACGCGACAGCTACTACGAGGGCCTGCAGCGGCGCAAGCGAACGCTCGACGGAGGCCTTTCCGTCGTCGGCAAGAGCCGCTGGGGACGCATCAAGCTGGACTGGGTCGCGGACCTGCTGGGCCGGCACCAGGGTCATGAGGTCGACTTTTCCTACCGCTATACGTTCACGCGCGGTCGCTGGTCTTTCTCGCCCTACTTAAACTGGATCTGGCAGGATAAACGCCTGACCAACTACTACTACGGCGTGAGCGATGCCGAGGCACGCCCGAACCGCCCCGCATACACGACGACCGACGGCGTGTATTTCGGTTACGGCATGAATACGTCGTATCAGGCCACTGACCGAACGCTGTTGTTTGCCAACATCGGCTTTGAGGGTCTTCCAGGCACCGTACAGGACAGCCCTCTTGTCGAGGAACCGATGACCTCCTCGGCACTGGTGGGCGGCACATACATGTTCGGCAGCATTGAGCGCGCCGACGCGCCTCCGGCTAGGCAACGCGAGTGGACCTGGCGCATCAATTACGGCTATCAGGCACAGGGGAACATCGTCGGCGCGATCGACCATGGCGACTTTAGTGAAAGTAAAGTGGCCAAAACCGATATCGGCGGACTTACGGTCTCGCGGCTTCTTCTCAACGGCCGACGCATCGATTTCTACGCCAGGCTGGCACTGTTCAGGCATTTCGAGGGCCCTTATCAGGACGACTTCAACAGCTACGCGGCCTACGTTATGGCGGTTGGTAAGGGTTACTCGGCATGGACCGACGAAGAACTGTTCCGCTGGGGCTTTGGTTTCGGGATGAACTACGCGGAGCAGGTACCGATCGCCGAAACGATCAAACAGGCGCGTAAGGGCGACAACACCTCGCATTTTCTGAACTACCTCGAACTGACGCTCGACATGCCGCTGCGGCGAATCACGAAGGCGAAGCTGTTTCAGAATTGTTACGCCGGGGTCACGGTCGTGCACCGCTCGGGCATTTTCGGCACCGCAAAAATACTTGGCGATGTCGCGGGCGGCTCGGACTGGATCACCGCGCACCTGGAATGCATACAGCAGTAAACGCTCCCGTGCGAACAGGGATGGCGGCCGCGCTTCTGCTCGCTGCTGCGGCGGCGAGGGGCGGTGAGATCTCCGGGCTTCCTCCGCATCTCGTGCCCACGATCGACCCGGATTACCGCTTTTTCCTCGGCAACGATTTTTTGGCGCCGGGCACAAACGACGATTTCCGCACCCAGCAGATCATCTCGACGGCCAGGTTCGGCGAACGCTGGACCGCGGTGCTGGACCACAGCATGCTGACCCGCGCCGATGCGATCGGCGGCCCGCCCGCTCGTATCGATCTGATGAGCCTGTCACTGGGATTCGATCTGCTCCGCGAGTACGACGAGAATCGCAGCCGCTCGCTGACACTTGGGGCCGGAGCCCGCGCCGTCGGCAATTTTGAAGGTGCGCGCGTTCAGAACGGCTTTCACGCGCTGATCGGGTCGGGCATCAGCTTTCTGCCGTACGCAGACACGCGCACGACCGACGCCACACTGTGGTTGCTTGCCGAGCGCCATGCGCTGCCGTGGCCGTCGACTGACCATGGGTCGTTTGCAGGCTGGAGGGCCGGTTACTGGCTGCGCGCGGGCGCACTGGCCACCGGTGACGGCCAGCTCGATGCCGTTGCCGGACTGTACGCTGTGGCGAGTCGGCCCGGGCTCGATCTGTGGCTCGGAGTGCGCCGCGACTGGCGCGACGGCTACGACGCGGATATCGTGCAGATTGAAACCTCCGCCGAGGAAAGCAAAGCAGCCGTCGCATGGGGGCTGCGCTGGGGTTCGCTGGTCGTCGAGACCGTGCACCGGCTCGACAGCTTCGCGTCCTACGGCCAGGTCAGTTTTGTCTCTTCGAACAACACGAGAGGTGAGCCGAGTTCACGAAATTCGCGCGCAGACCTTCAGTTTGGGCTTAACGTGCCGCAAATGACGTTTCAACTTGCCTCACGCTGGCATACCCGTTTATTGACCGAAACCGGGTCGGACTGGCGAGAATCCGTGCTGATCGACCTTCGCGGCGGTCGGCCGCAGCTCGGCAGGGACGTGCGACGCTTTGTCGAGACCGCGCAGCTCGCACTCGGTCTCGAATGGTCGCGGTCGGTTGCGTGTTTCCCGGAATGGCTGCGCGTGTATTTTTCCGCCGCCGCGGGCTGGCGCAGTGAACAACTTGTCGGCCGTGGCAGGTTGAGCGGCGTTCGTTCCGAAGCCGTCGGACGGGCCGTGCTGCAGGCGGATGCCGGGCTTGAGATCGACGCCACGCGCATTCGAGACAACTGGCGCCATCGGCTGCGTATCGGTGTCACGGGCTGGCGCCCGGCGAGCACGGCCACCTTGAGCGATCAGGGCGTCGCCGCAACGCTGCACGAGCCCGGCGCATCGATCAGCGTCGTATGGGTGCTCGGGTTTCACCACGGCCGGTGAAGATTATCGGGCCCGGGCATTATGTCGGATTGCAGGCAGATAATGAGTGTGTAAGGATCAACCGGATTGAAAAAGGCACAGCCGCCGAAAGGCGGTGTCGCAAAGCCACCGGTCTACGGGTACTGACCTACGACAGCGGAGTTACCAATATGAAGTTACAGCATTTTCGCGACACGGGCCGGTTCCACCGCCGCCCGGCCGAGCCACGCGTCGTCGCACCGCGAAATCTGAATCAACTGCAACGCTGCCTTAACAGCGACGCCAACGTCGCACTGCCGATTCGTCCAAGAGGCGCCGGCAGCTCCGTCACCGACTGCAATGCCGCACCGACCGGTACGGTCATCGACATGACGGGTTTCAATCGCATTCTTCATATCGACGCCCATCATCGCATCGTGCGCGCGGAGGCCGGCGTCCGTGTCGGCGAGCTGATTGCCGCACTGGCGGAACACGGACTGGAACTGAGCGGCAACTTCGAACAGACGGAACGCACGCTCGGCGGTGCCGTTGCCGCGCCGTGTCTCGGCCCTGGCATCGGCAATCAGGCCTCCTGCCTGTCGAGCCAGGTGCTGAGCATGAGAATCGTCACAGCAAACGGCAAGGCCATGAAAATCGGCCGTGACCAGCGCCACCTGCTCGGAGCGCTGCGCATGAGCTACGGCACACTGGGCATCATCTATGAGCTCACGTTGCGGGTGCGCGAGATCATGACGTTCTCGGCGAGCCATCGCAGTATGGACATCGGCACGTTTGCCACAGTCGCCGATCGGCTCGCGGGTGGCGATGTCGGCATGAAATTTTACCTGCTGCCGTATCGTAATCACGCCTATCTCGACCTCAGACACTATCAGCGCGACGCGTCGGCCAGCTACAACGCACCCTGGAAGATCAAGGAGTGGAGCGAGAGCACGATACTGCCGCACGTATTTAAATCCCTGAGCCACGTCATGCCGATTCCGTCGGTGCGCTATCGCCTCGTCGACTCGCTGTCGGCAGCCACCCAGGAACTCGTCAACACGCGTTTCGTGCGCACGGGCAACAACGTCGCAGCGAGCGGTCGCCACCGGCGCCGCAAGCAGCGCAATCTGCTGACGTCCACGTGGTGTTTCCCGGCCTGCGACTTTTCGGTCGTCGTGCAGGCTTATGCAAAATTCTGCCGCGAGAGTTTTGCGAGAACCGGCTACCGTTGCGATATGCCGGCGCTCGGGTACCGCATTGCGCAGGACAATTCGGCATTACTGTCGCCATCGTTTGACGAAGCGTTGTTCGCGGTGCAGACGACGTCGACGCAGCGCCGCGGCTGGGACGATTTTGTGCTCGATCTCGCCGAGTTCGCCGAACACTGGGGCGGCACACCGCTGTTCAACCAGACGCTCGCGACACGCGCCGAGTACGTCGCCGGGTGCCATGCAGGCCGACTGGCGTTTTTTCGCAAAATCCGCGACCGACTCGACCCGGAGCGTCGTCTGCTGAACCCGTTTCTGTCGCGTTACTTCGGCTGAACGCTCAGAATCGCGCTCGCACGGCGGCAAACGGGCCTCGATACTCAACCCGAAAATCGCCGAGAAACGTATCGTCGGCAACATCGATATCCTGACGGAAAAAACGGAACCCGCCACCGAGCGACAACCAATCCGTAAACGCATACATGCCGCTGAAGTCGACGTCGATCGAACTCCCGCTGTGCCGATCGAAGTCCGACAGGAATACATCGAGGCTCGCGCCGAGCTCCAGCCGCTCCGTCAGATTGGCACGAAACCGTACGCCCAGCACGGGCAGATACGCGGTCGTACTCGCGGCCAATGCGTCGGTGGACTCGCCGCTGCTGAATTCGATCTCCGTCACGTGCAGACCGCCATACAACGACAGGTCCTTTTGCTTATCGCGAAGGAACGAAAATCCGTAGCCGAAGCTGAGCGTCCGGGTGTCGAAGTCTGTGCGGATGCCGTCGACGACGGCGCTCCGATTCAGATTGAAGTAGCTCGCTTCGACGCGATGATGGCGCCCCAGCTCCCAGACGACATCGATCGGTATCGACGTATTGTCGTCGGCAAGTCCCGATTCCGATTCGAGATCCAGCGACACGGCATCGCCGTCATCGAGAAAGTCTATGCTGCTCTCGGCCGTGGAGAAAAACGCACCGGCACTGACATAGACACTCGATGCATCGTCGAGATCCGATTTCTCGACGAATGCCGCGGCGTCATAGGCGAGACCCAGATTCACACGCCATATCGCATCCTTGTCGACCAGCGGGCTGTTGCGTACTTCGTCGGGCAGAACGTCCACGGCGGCTGTCGCGGACACATACCAGCGCGGCGAAAGACGCCATGACCAGTCAAGCGATCCGCTCAGCGTTGTCGCCGCACCGGGGCGGTACGCGGGCCGGCCCGGTATGGCCTCGTTGTCGCGCACGCCGAAGTAATGATTGAGGAGTTTTTCCGATTCCCAGCTTGCACGGACCTCCGGAATGAACTCCCAGCGCTCACCCGCAAACACGACAGCCGCGGCCAGCGACAGTTCGTAGCCGTTGTGCTCACCGAGGATGTCGGCAACCCCGTCCAGCGTCAGGTGCAGCCGGCCGAACCGGCGGCCGAGCAGACCGCCGGCCTGTACGGTCCAGTTACGCCGCGCCATGCCAATCAGAATCTCGGCCTGATTCGACCCATAGCCGTAGGTCTGCAATCCCAGCAGACCGCCGAACGTCCAGCCGTCGCTCGTCACGCGGCGCAGGCCGACATTTGCACCGTGCGTGAAAAACACGTCGCTCGTACGCAAACTGTGTTCGAAGGACTGCGGCGATGGATACAGGATGGTGGAACTATCGACGCCCGCGTAGCGCGACTCGGATGTGTTCAGGTTGATGCCGAGCGCATAGTCGTTGAGGTCGATCGTATCGAAAAAGTTCTGCTCTGCGCGTGCGCCGGCAACCCACAGCAGCGTCGCCGGCAAAATCCAGTGAATGATTTTCGGTGTCATTTTTTCCGGGTCATTTGATGAGTTCGGTTTCGCGATGAACGGCAAATTCGCGCGAAACTTATTTGGACTCATTCTAACCCAAGGAAATCACGTAATTTTGTGTCGTTTTAAGTAATTGTTTTTAATAAAATTTTCAAAAGTTACATTTCGTTACCTGGAAATGCTGGACTTAATATATCGGATTGATAGTATGCATCGCCTCGATACATGGTGCTGAGCACCGGACCTGAATTATGGACGTGAAAACAGTGTGTCTGGGCATGCTCTCAGATGGCAAGGCCTCGGGCTACGATCTCAAAAAATCCTTCGAATCGACGTTCGGGCACTTCTTCGCCGCGGGCTACGGTTCCATTTACCCGGCGCTTTCGACGCTCGCCGAGCAGGGACTCGTCAACCGCGAATGCATTGCGCAGGACGGCAAACCGGATCGCAAGGTGTACGAAATCACCGCGGCCGGACGTGAACATCTGTTGCGCGAACTCGAAGGCGCGAACCCCTGTCACAAAGTCCGTTCGGAGTTCCTCGTGACGATGTGGTTTGCGCACCTGCTGCCCAATGAGCAGATCGAAAAAATCTTCGCGAGTCGGCTTGAGGAAGTCGATCGCTATATCGCCATGTTCGATGAGATCGAAGCCAATCAGATTCAGGACTGCTCACCGGGCATGCGGTTCGTGGTCGGTTTCGGCCGCACGATGGCTGAGGCCAAAAAGAAATTTATCGAAGAAAACAGACACAACCTGGTGTGCGAACCGAAACGGCAGGCGACCGGCTGAACGACGCGTTGAATCAACGGATAAAAGCGATGGAAACCAACAAACTCGGCCCTTACAAATCCTGGCTCATCTCCGCAGGGCTGGCCATAGCCATCGTTGTCTGGCTACTCTCGGGGCTGCCCGGCGACGTCGACGACGAATCGCAGAGTTCCGTGATCGGCGCGGACCGTCCCGCACCGGCTAAAGGTGCCGTGCGAGTGCGCACACAGTCGGCCGAACGCGTACTGCGCACCATTACGGTCAACGGCAAAACCGCACCGGCGCGTATCGTCGAACTCTCCGCGGAAACCGACGGGCGCGTCACGACGATCGGTGCCGAGCGCGGCGCAAACGTCGAGCGCGGTGAGACGATCGTGCGTCTCGATCAACGCGACCGGCGCGCGCGGCTCGCACAGGCACAGGCGACGGTGAAACAGCGTGAAGTCGAGTATCAGGGCCGCCTGAAACTGAAATCCGAAAGTTACGTTTCCGAAGCGCAACTGCAGGAAGCCGTTGCGATGCTCGAAGCAGCCAAGGCCGAACTCAAACGCGCCGAACTCGACCTGCGCTACATGACGGTCCGGGCACCTTTCGGCGGCGCTCTGCAGGCACGCGCCGTTGAGGTCGGCGACTTTGTGAAACGCGGCGACCCTATCGCAACGTTTGTCGACAACCGCCGCATTATCGTCTCGGCGAATTTGTCCGAATTCGACGCCCGCTACGTCAAAGCCGGTGACACCGCCGAAGCGCGTCTCGCGACGGGCGAGTCCGTGCGCGGCCATATTCGCTACGTCGCTCCGGTCGCGGACGAGGCCACTCGCACTTTCGAAGTCGAACTTGAAATCGACAATTCCGACGGCGAACTGCTCACGGGCGGCACCGCCGAACTCGTGATTCCCGCCGAAGAAGTACTGGCACATCGCATTGCGCCGTCGCTGCTGACGCTCGACGACGCCGGCAATGTCGGCATCAAGATCGTCAACGCAGCAGGTGAAGTCGAGTTCGTCGTGGCCGACATCGCACTGTCGTCGAACGACGGTGTGTGGCTCGCGGGGCTGCCGGAAACTGCAACCATCATCACGGTCGGCCAGGGATACGTCGCCACCGGGGCACTGGTCAACGCCGTGGCCGAGAGCGATGTCGACACGGCCGTTGCGATTCAGACGCGCGACGAAAAGACCGACTGATGAAGGTCATCGAAACGGCAATGTCCCGGTCGCGGACGGTAATACTGTCCCTGCTGATCGTGCTGCTCGGGGGAATGTACGCGTATCTGACCATCCCCAAGGAAGCGGAACCGGATATCGAGATTCCGGTCATTTACGTGAGCATTTCTCATGACGGTATTTCTCCCGAGGATGCCGAGCGCCTGCTCGTACGACCGGTGGAACAGGAACTGCGGTCGATTGAAGGCGTCAGGGAAATGACCGCGAACGCGTACGAAGGGGGCGCGAACGTCCAACTCGAATTCGATGCCGGCATCGACACCGACAAAGCTCTGCAGGACGTTCGCGAAAAAGTCGACAAGGCGAAGGCGAAGCTACCGGGAGAGACCGACGAACCGACGGTCAACGAAGTCAAAATGTCGCGCTTCGATCCGATGCTCATACTGAACCTCGCGGGCAACGTCCCGGAAAGGACCCTGACGACACTCGCGAAGGACCTCAAGGAAAAACTCGAGGGCCTGGGCGGTGTGCTTGAAGTGAATCTGATCGGCACTCGTGAGGAACTCATGGAAGTCGTCGTCGACCCGCTCGCGATGGAGAGCTACGGCCTCGACCAGGCGCAAATCGTCAACTTCGTCAGCCGCAACAACCGGCTTGTCGCGGCAGGTGCATTGCATTCCAGCGAAGGCCGCTTCCCGGTTAAGGTTCCGGGCGTATTCGAAAGCGCCGAAGACGTCCTCGATATGCCAATTAAAGCCGTCGGCGAGCGTGTCGTTCATTTCAAGGACATCGCACAGGTACGACGCACGTATAAGGACGCGGAGAGTGTCGCACGACTGAATGGCAAACCCGCGATCGCGATCGAAGTCATCCAGCGCGCCGGCGCGAACGTCATCGACACCATTGCCAACGTGAAGGCGCTGATCGCCGCCGAAAAATCCTACTGGCCCGCCGACATCGATGTCGTCGCGTCGCGCGACAAGTCGAAAGACGTCAACGATATGTTGTCGGAATTGCAGAACAGCGTGCTCGCGGCCGTGCTGCTCGTGTTTATCGTCATCATCGGCATTCTTGGCATTCGTTCGGCACTGCTGGTCGGCGTGGCGATACCTGGCAGTTTCCTGATGGGCATCCTGCTGATCGGTTCGTTCGGCGTCACGATCAACATGATGGTGCTGTTCGCGCTGATCATGGCCGTCGGTATGCTGGTCGACGGCGCGATCGTCGTCACAGAGATGGCGGACCGCCGCATGGCCGAGGGAGAAACGCGTTTCGATGCGTATGCTCGCGCGGCCGTTCGCATGTCATGGCCGATCATTGCGTCGACCTGCACGACACTGGCGGCCTTTTTGCCGCTGGCCTTCTGGCCGGGCACATCGGGTGAGTTCATGAAGTACCTGCCGATCACACTCATCGCTGTATTGTCCGCGTCGCTGGTCATGGCGCTGCTGTTCGTACCGACGCTCGGTTCGATATTCGGGCGCACCGGCGCGAACACCGAAGAAGCACGCCGCAACCTGGCAGCGGCGGAGACCGGCGACCTCAACACGGTGACGGGTTTCACGGGCGGCTATATTCGATTTTTACAACGCTCCCTGAGGCGTCCATGGCTCAGTGTCGCGGGCGTGACGGCACTGCTGTTCACGGTTTACTTCGCGTTCATCACCTTCGGCAAGGGTGTCGAGTGGTTCCCCAGGGTCGAACAGCCGTTCGGTATGATTGACATACGAGCACGCGGCGACCTTTCGACGAGTGAGCGCGATTACCTTGTCCGCCAGGTCGAAGATCGCGTGCTCGGCATGCCCGAAATCGAATTCATCTACGCCAAGACCGGCAGCAGCGATCGAGGCGCCGAGGATCAGATCGGTTCTCTGACACTGAACTACGTAAACTGGCGGCAACGGCGTCCGGCCGCAGAAATTCTGGCCGACATTCGTGAAGCGACAGCCGATCTGGCCGGCATCCGGGTTGAAACGCGCGAACCGGATCCCGGCCCGCCGGTCGGCAAACCCGTGCGTATCGAATTCTCCTCGCGTTTCCCGGATATGCTCGAGGCGACGGTTGCGCGCGTTCGTGAACTCATGGATGCGACGCCCGGCATCATGAACATCGAGGACAGCCGTCCGCTGCCGGGCATCGAATGGCAGATCAAAGTCGACCGCGCCGAGGCCGCTCGCTTTGGTGCCGACATTTCTCTGGTCGGAGCGATGGTGCAGCTCGTGACGAACGGCATCAAGATCGGCGAATACCGCCCCGACGACAGCGACGACGAAATCGATATTCGCGTGCGCTATCCCGAGGGCAGCCGCAGCCTTGCGCAAATCGACGATCTGCGCATCCCGTCCGACCAGGGCCTCGTGCCGATCAGCACGTTCGTTGAACGCGTACCGGCGCAGAAGGTCAGCAACATCCGGCGCATCGACATGCGGCGCACGATGTCCATTGACGCCGACGTGGACCCGGATTACCTGGTATCGGACATTGTCGCCGCGCTCCGCGCGGCACTGCCGTCGCTCGATATCGACCCGCGAGTGTCTCTGACGTTCGGCGGCAGCACGGCCGACCAGGAGGAGGATCAGGCATTCCTCGCCAGTGCCATGCTCATGGCACTCGCAATCATGGCAACGATTCTCGTGACGCAGTTCAACAGCATCTTTCAGGCCGGACTGATACTCACGGCGGTCGTATTTTCAACCGGCGGCGTACTGCTGGGCCACCTCATTATGGGCAAGCCCTTCGGTGTCATCATGTCGAGTGTCGGCGTCATCACGCTGGCCGGCATCGTCGTCAACAACAACATCGTATTCATCGACACCTACAACGTGTTGCGCAGCCGGGGCGAAGCCGCCTATCAGGCAATTCTTCGGACCTGCGCGATCCGTCTGCGACCCGTGCTGCTGACGACCGTAACGACCATTGTCGGGCTGATGCCGATGGTACTCGGGGTCAACATCAACCTGATCGACCGCGACGTGACGATTGGAGCGCCGAGTTCGCAATGGTGGACGCAGCTGGCCTCTTCTGTGGCGGGCGGGCTGGGCTTCGCCACGATACTGACGCTGCTGCTCACGCCAACTCTGCTTATGATTCAGGCGAATATCAGCAGACGACTGCAGGACCGGCGCGCGCGCCGCGACCCAGCCGAAGCCACGCTGGCGCACCAGGACCATTCGGCCGCCGTACGTGCGGCATCGCAACATCAATCCAAATCCGCATTTCGTGCATCTTAAGGAACGAACGCCAACGGTTTAGCAGCTCGTCGCCGTGCCCAGGATACCGCTGCAGCAGAACATCCTGCGGGATCGAAGGTTGCGTTATACCTAACTAGTGTTATACTTCACTATAACACTAAAGAGATTAGCCACTCACATGGAAAACCAGCAAAACATACGCAAAACCGGTCTGGCCCTGCTCGCCGGTGCCGCGAGTCTCGTGATTTCGGCCTGCGGAACCGGAGAGGCCAGCGTGACCGCGGCCGACACGGAACGCACCGCAGCGGCGGTGCCTGTTGAAGTGACCTTACCGATGCGCGCCAGTATCAACGCCACCTACGAGACCAGCGCAACGATCACGTCGGACGCCGACACGCCTGTGGTCGCCAAAGTCGGCGGCGAGGTTGTCGAACTGCTGGCCGAAGAGGGGCAGCGCGTCACCAAGGGACAGGTTCTGGCACGTCTGGACGGCGAGCGCCTGCATCTCGAGATGCTGTCGGCAGGCGCCAACCTCAGACGAGCCCGGCGCGAGTATCAGCGCAATCTGGATTTACACGAGAAAGGTCTGGTCAGTGCGTCGATGTTCGAAGGTCTGCGTTATGACGTCGATGCGCTGCAGGCCGCTTACGACCTGGCCCGGCTAAATTACGACTACTCGAGCATTCGCGCGAGCATTGCGGGTGTCGTCTCGGAGCGCCTGATCAAACCCGGGCAGCATCTGACCGCGGGCGCGGTGGCGTTCCGCATTACCGATGCGTCGCAGCTACTCGCCTATCTGAAGATTCCACAGGCCGAACTGCCGAAGTTTGCGTCCGGGCACAGCGCTTCGCTTAAGGTCGCAGCAATGCCGGACGAGACATTCAGCGCATCGATTGCACGCATCAGTCCCACAATCGATGTCGACAACGGTACGTTTCGTGCAACGGCTCATATCGACAACGCCGAGGGCAGACTGGCGCCGGGCATGTTCGGCCGATTCAGGATTGCCTACGAACGACACAATGACGCACTCCTGATTCCCGCCGCGGCACTGATTGACGAGGACGACGCCGCGACCGTCTACATCGTGAACGACGATGAGGTCACTCGGCGCAATATAACGATCGGTATCAGGAATGAGGGATTCATCGAAGTCCTGGACGGTCTGTCCATGGAAGACCGGGTGGTCGTGGTCGGCCACTCCGCGCTCAGGGACGGCAGCAAGGTACTGGCCAGCACAACGAGCACTGCCAGAATCACAGGCTGAACCAATAATTTCCGCAGGGGTTGCGGGTGCATAAGGGGAATCCGGAATGCAGCGAGTTCGACGTGGCGTGACCGCGTTCGCCCTGGCGATGGCGATCGGCGCCTGCCAGCAGGGCGGACATTCTTCGGAAGACGAAGAAGAAACACCGCCGGTCCCCGTAGAGACGGTCCTGCCCGTGCGCGGCGATATCGACGCGGTCTACACGGGCACCGCACCGATAGAAGCGTTTGCCGAAGCAGACGTCGTCGCAAAAGTAGACGGCGAAGTCAGAGAACTGCTGGCCGAGGAAGGCGATACGGTTGCCGGCAATCAGGTGCTCGCACACCTCGATGGCGACAGACTGCGGCTTGAACTCAATGAGTCGCGCGCCCGGCTGGCCAAAATGCGGCGGGACTTCGAACGCAATCAGGAACTGCAGGAAAAAGGCCTGATCAGCGAAGGGGATTACGAGCGCCTGCAATACGACCTTGAAGCCCTGCAGGCGTCGTACAATCTCGCACGCCTCGAGCTTGACTACACCCGGATTCGGGCACCCATCGACGGTGTCGTTTCCGAACGCTATATCCGGCTCGGCAACACCGTACGAACCGGGGAACCGCTGTACCGCATCACGAGTCTCGATCCGCTCGTGGCTTATCTACACGTCCCGGAACGCGAGTTTCGGCAACTCGCGGCCGGGCAACCGGCACTGATTGAGATCGACGCGCTGGGAGGTCCGCCCGTGACGGCAAACGTCACGCGCGTCAGCCCGATCGTCGACCCTGCGACGGGCACGTTTAAGCTGACGATAGAAATCAGCGATCCGGAGGCACGCATAAAACCCGGTATGTTCGGGCGCATCGGCATCGTCTATGACCACCACGAGAATGCGCTTCAGGTGCCCCGAACCGCGATTGTCGAACGGGGCGGAACCATTACGGTGTTCGTCGTCGAAAACGATGTCGCGTATCGCCGCGACATCGAAATCGGCTACAGCGACGCGGGCATGGTCGAAGTGACGTCGGGCATTGACGACGAGGATCGCGTCATCACGGTCGGCCATGTCGGACTCAGAGACGAAACGAAAGTCACGGTCATCAACACCGGTGACGACGGCTGATGCGCCGCCTGATAGAAGTCGCGACCGAACGTCGCGTCACGATCGTGATGCTGATGACCGCGATCGTCCTGTTTGGCTTCGTCTCGCTGTCGCGGCTGAAGCTGAATCTGCTGCCCGATATCGCCTACCCCACACTGACGATTCGCGCCGAACTGACTGGCGCGGCGCCCACGGAAATCGAAAATCTGCTTACGAAGCCGATTGAGGAAGCGGTCGGCGTGGTGCGCAACGTGCGTCTCGTGCGTTCGGTTTCGCGCTCTGGACAGGCCGACGTCACAATAGAGTTTCTGTGGGGCACCGAC
Source organism: Woeseiaceae bacterium (assembly GCA_965224505.1). GTDB lineage: Bacteria > Pseudomonadota > Gammaproteobacteria > Steroidobacterales > Woeseiaceae > UBA1847. Next base: position 3,692,063 of record CBDCZL010000018.1, on the reverse strand, counting down.
ATGGACATTGCGGGCGTCGATGTGCGCGAGAAACTCGACGTCCTCATGCTGCCGCTTGAGGCGACGCGGCCGCTGCTGCTGCGCTTCGACCCGTCGTCGGAGCCCATTGTGCGACTCGGTCTGATGTACACGGTATCGTCTGCCGATGCGGACAGCGAAAATCAGCTCAAGGCGCTGAGGCGGCTGGCCGAAGACCGCGTAAAGACCGATCTGGAGGCCGAGGAAGGCACGGCCGCCGTTAAGGTCAGCGGCGGTCTTGAAGACGAGATACAGATCCGCGTGGACCAGCAGCGCCTGTCACAGCTCGATCTGAGCATCGACCAGATCGCGCGGCGCATACGCGCCGAGAATGTCAACCTCTCGGGCGGGCGGCTTGAGGAGGGCAATCAACGTTTTCTGGTCAGAACACTCAACGAGTTCCAGACCGTCGCCGAGTTTGAAGATGCGATCGTCGCCACGGTTGCGGAGCAGCCCGTTTATCTGCGCGATGTCGCAACCGTCGTGCAGGGCTATAAGGATCGTGAGGCCATTACCCGCGTGGACGGCCGCGAGTCCGTGGAACTCGCCATCTACAAGGAGGGCGATGCCAACACGGTGCAGGTTGCGCGCCGTATGGAACAACGTCTTGAGGCGCTGCGCGAAACCCTGCCCGAGGATATTGAACTCGTCAAAATCTACGATCAGTCGACATTTATCGCATCGGCCGTCGCAGACGTGCGCCTCGCTGCGATACTCGGCGGTATCATCGCCGTCTTTGTACTGTACGGATTTCTGCGCGACGCGCGCGCCACGACGATCGTCAGCATCGCGATTCCCGTGTCCGTCATCGGCACGTTCCTGCTGATGTATACGAACGACATCTCGCTCAACATTATGTCGCTCGGCGGTATCGCCCTGGCGGTCGGCATGCTCGTCGACAACTCGATCGTCGTGCTCGAAAACATCGTGCGCAGGAAGGAACAGGGCGAAGGAATTGTCGAAGCGGCACAGAACGGCGCCTCGGAAGTGGCATCCGCGGTCGTCGCCGCAACCCTGACGACGATTGCCGTGTTTTTTCCGATGGTGTTCATCAGCGGTATCGCGGGGCAGTTATTCAGAGATCAGGCCCTGACCGTTACGTTCGCGCTCGTGTTTTCCCTGCTCGTGGCACTGACCCTGATACCGATGCTGGCGGCCCTCGGAGCCGGCGGCCGTTATGCCGAGGAAACCCGCACTGTAACACCGGACAATCGGGCCGCGCGTGCGGTGTCCTTCGTCGTCCACTGGCTGACAGGGTTCATCGCATTTGTCGTGCGCGTGCTGGGATTCATTTTCGTCGGCGTACGCTGGCTTTTCTGGGCAATCCTGTGGGCGCCGACATGGTTCATGCAGCGATTCCACGGCATCGTCGCCGGCGTATATCCCGGCCTGCTCAAGTGGTCGATGCAGCATCGTGCCGCCGTTCTGACGACCGCAGTATTGCTGTTCGCGGGCACAATGTCACTGCTACCGCGGCTCGGCGCGGAACTGATTCCGCAGTTCTCGCAAGGCGAATTCAATCTGAACCTGCGACTTGCTCCCGGTGCGCCGCTGAGCGAAACGGATCGTGCGATCCAGGCCGCACAACAGGCGGCGGCGGCCATCGATGCCGTCGATGTGAATTATTCAGTTGCGGGGACCGGCAACCGGCTCGATGCGAACCCCGTCGATGCCGGCGACAACACGGGCTCGCTGAGTATTCGCCTGCATCCCGGCAGCGGGCGCGCTGCCGAGGAACGGACCATGGATGCGATGCGCGACCGGCTATCGCGCATGGCGGGCGTACAATACGAGTTTACGCGCCCGGCGCTGTTGTCGTTCGCAAGCCCGCTGCAGGTTGAGATAGCAGGCTACGAGCTGGACAGTCTCGCACGCGTCAGTCAGCAGGTTGTCGACGCAATGATCGCATCGGATCGGTTCGTCGACATCCGCACCACGGTCGAGCAGGGCAACCCTGAAATCCAGGTCGTCTTCGATCAGGAGCGGGCCGCAAAACTCGGACTCGTCGTGCGCGACGTTGCGAATACGGTCGTGGCGTCCGTACGCGGCGAACTCGCGACTCGCTACACCTGGCGTGACCGGAAAATCGACGTACTCGTGCGCAGCATCGACACGCGACAGTCGAGCATCGAAGACATTCGCAGGCTCATCGTCAATCCGGCATCGGAACGGCCCGTAACGCTCGACGCCGTTGCGGACGTCGGGCTGTCCGTCGGCCCGTCTGAAATCCGCCGCGTCGCGCAGGAGCGTGTCGCCATTGTGTCCGCGAACCTGGCCTTCGGCGATCTCGGTGCGGCCGCAGCCGAGGCCGGACAGATCGTGCAGCGCATTCCGCTGCCGAACGGCGTCACGGCGATGGTCTCGGGGCAAAGCGAGGAAATGAGCGAATCCTTCCGCTCGATGCAGTTCGCGCTGGCGCTTGCCGTATTTCTCGTGTACCTCGTCATGGCGTCGCAGTTCGAATCGCTGATCCACCCGCTCGTCATTCTGTTCACGATTCCGCTGGCGCTGGTTGGCGCCGTGCTGGCCCTGTTCATCACGGGCACGACGATCAATATCGTTGCCTTCATCGGCGTAATCATGCTCGCGGGCATTGTCGTCAACAACGCCATCGTACTCGTCGACCTGATCAATCAGCTACGCGCGCAGGGCAGGCAGAAGATTGACGCGATTTTCGAAGCCGGCAACGCACGCCTGCGCCCGATCCTGATGACGTCACTCACCACGGCACTCGGACTGCTGCCGATGGCGCTCGGTTTCGGTGAAGGTTCGGAAGTCCGGGCGCCGATGGCGATCACGGTGATCGGCGGACTGATCGTCTCGACGTTTCTGACATTGATCGTTATCCCGGTCGTGTACTCCCTGCTGGATCGCAAATGAAGCATACGGAGTTCGCACTTCGCCGCCCCGTAACGACCGTCGTCGTTTTCGTCGCACTATCGCTCATCGGCCTTCTCGCATCGCGGCTGCTGCCGCTCGAGAAGTTCCCCGACATCGAATTTCCAGGCATATTCGTGCAGATTCCGTACGATGGCTCCACGCCTGAGGAAGTGGAGCGGCTCATTACGCGCCCGGTCGAGGAATCGCTGGCAACGTTATCCGGCGTCGAGCGAATGTACTCAAGTTCAGATGCCTACCAGTCACAGATTTTTCTGCAGTTCGGCTGGGACCAGAGCATGGGTGCGAAAGGCATCGAGGCGCGCGCAAAAGTCGACGGTATTCGCCACCTGCTGCCTGCCGATGTCCGCCGTGTGTTCGTGTTTACGGGCTCGCTTGGCGACCAGCCTGTACTGCAGCTGCGCATTTCATCCGACCGCGACCTGTCCGACAGCTACGATATGCTCGACCGGCTGCTGAAGCGACGGCTGGAGCGCATCGAGGGCGTATCCCGGGTCGAACTTCAGGGTGTGGACCAGCGAGAGGTGCGTATTCTGTTGCGGCCGGACCAGCTCGCGGCACACGGCATCGACATTGCAACCGTTCGCGAACTGCTCACACGAAGCAACTTCTCGGTCAGCGCCGGCCAAATCACGAGCGGCGAGCAGCGCTTGAGCATAAGGCCACGCGGCGAGTTCAAATCGATTGCCGAAATCCGCGAATTGTCGTTGAACGACAGCGGACTGCGATTGCGCGACATTGCCGATGTCGAACTGCGAACGCCGGAGCGCAACTACGGCCGCCATCTCGACCGGAAATACGCGATCGGCGTTGCGGTCAACAAGACGACAGGCAGCAATCTCGTCGACGTCACCGACCGGGTGATCGAGGAGATCGAGAAAATCGGCGAACTGCCGCAGATGCAGGGCATCAACCTGTTTTCTCTCGACAATCAGGGCGACAGTGTGCGCGAATCGCTCGCCGACCTGCTGAATGCCGGCGCGCTCGGCGGCCTGCTCGCGATTCTCGTGCTGTACTTCTTTCTGCGGCAGACGACCACAACACTGATCGTGACGGCGTCGGTCCCGTTTTCGCTGATGATCACACTGGGTGCGTTGTACTTTGCGGGGCTGACGCTCAACATTCTGTCAATGATGGGCCTGATGCTCGCGGTCGGTATGCTCGTCGACAATGCCGTCGTCGTCACCGAGAGCATTTTCCGGCACCGTCATCTGGACCCTGAGGACCCTCGGACCGCCACCCTACGCGGGGTTCGCGAAGTTGGGCTGGCCGTGATTGCCGGCACCGCGACCACGATCATCGTATTCGCGCCGATCATCTTCGGCGCCGAAACCGACATCACAATTTTTCTGACGCACGTCGCCGTGACGATCATCGTGGCGCTCGTCGCGTCCCTGCTGATCGCCCAGACGCTCGTGCCGATGCTCGCGTCGCGGATTGCGGTTCCTCCGCCACCGAAATCCGGCGCCTGGATTTCGCGCCTGACGGCACGCTACACCGACAGCCTCGAGTGGATACTGAAGCACCGCTGGTGGACCGCGCTGGGCATCCTGCTCGTCTGCATCGTCGGTATTCTGCCGATGGCGCTTCAGCTCGTTAAGGTCGATATGTTTCCGCAGGATGTCGGCCGCCGATTGTTCATGCCCTACCACATCGAGGGACAGCATTCTCTGGAGCGCATCGAGGCAACCGTCAATCAGATTGAGCAATACCTGTATTCGCGGCAGGAAGAATTCAATATCCGCACGATCTACAGTTACTACGATCAGGGCCGCGCCGAATCTACGCTGCTGCTGACCGACAAGGACGATGCAACGCTGTCCACCAAAGAGATTATTCAGCGCATCGAGGCCGACCTGCCACAGCTCGCGATCGGCAAGCCCGGTTTCGAATTCGACCAGCAGGGTGGCGGCGACGGGTTTACCGTGCAGATCAGCGGCGACTCGACCGAGGTACTGAACGATCTCGCGATTGACGTCGCGCGTATTCTCGCGTCCGTGGATGGACTTAAGGACATCCGCAGCGACGGCGACATCGGCGACCGCGAGGTGCGCGTACAGATCGACCGTACGCGTGCGGCGAACGTGGGCCTGACGACGGCATCCATTGCCGAGTCCGTTGCCGTAGCGATGCGCGGGGAAAACCTTCGGGAGTTGCGTGACGACGACGGTGAGGTCGCGGTCCGTATGGCGTTTCGCGAGAACGAAAAACAGAGCGTCGAGCAGCTCGCAAATCTGCCGCTGTACACGCCCGACGGACGCCGCATCACGCTCGGTGCCGTTGCAACGCTGACCGTGGGACGATCGCCCGCAATGATCCAGAGAACCGACCGACAGACCGCCATCATCCTGTCGGCGAATCTTGAGGAAGACGTCAGCCAGGACGACGTGCGCCCGGCCGTAAACCGCATCATGGACCAGATCGAACTGCCGCCCGGCTATAGCTGGAAAGAGGGCCGGGGCTTCGAGCGGCGGGACGAAACGGCCGCGATGATGGCCACGAACATCGTACTCGGCATCGCCTGTATCTTTCTCGTCATGGCTGCACTGTTCGAATCCATGCTGCTGCCGTTCTCGATCATTCTGGGATCGATTGCATTCTCGGTGTTTGGCGTTTTCCTGTTCTTTGCAGCAACGGGCACGACGTTTTCGTTCATGGCGATGATCGGCATCATGATCCTGATTGGCGTGGTCGTTAACAACGGCATCGTGCTGGTCGATCACATCAACAATCTGCGTCAGGAAGGCGTGCCTCGCGACCGCGCCATTGTCATTGCGGGCGGCGATCGCCTGCGCCCGATTCTGATGACCGTGGCCACGACCATCGTTGGACTCACGCCCCTGGCCATGGGCACGACCCAGGTCGGTGGCGACGGCCCGCCCTACTACCCGATGGCCAGGGCGATCATCGGCGGACTGGCGTTTTCGACCGTGGTGTCACTGCTCGTGGTCCCGGCACTGTACGTCTATTTCGACAGTCTCGCCGCGTGGGGGAGAAACGTCATGCGCACGGCTCGCGAGGGCCGCGCGCATGCTTCTGCGGCGTCGTGATTCACGAGCGCCGGCGCATAGCTGCAAAACCGGCAAGAAACAGCAGGGAGAGCCATCCCAGACTGCCGCCACCGCTGACAACGATCAAAGTGTCGGGCAGTGCATCGCGTCCCGCATCTTCGAGCGGCAGGAACGACAGCTCCGAACTGTCGCCCGGGCCCATGCTTGCGACGAACGAATCGTCGAAGGCATCGAACAATTCGATCAGCAGGTCGTAGTCGCCGGTCGGATATCCGGAGACCAGCTCCGTCTCCACAGTGTATTCGTCTGAATTCGAGGCGCCAAATATTGCAAACGACTTCGTCGTCGTGTATTCGTTCCACGGACCGCCCTCGTAGCTCAGATAGATGACCGCATAAACGTCGGCCTCCATGTACACCGTGTCGGCGTCGAACAGCAGATCGATGCCATGGTAATAACCGTCCCGATCCTGGTCGGAAAACAGTTCGACATCGACACCGTAAATCCAGAAATCGGTATTGACCGATTTAGCCGCTGTCGTGGGCCGGCCGGCCTTGGAAGCGGTCACCTGTCGGCCGGGCGCTACGCGTTTGCCGTCAAGCGTGAGCGGCTCGAATTCGTCGTAACCCGTCACGCCGCCCGCGGTTGAGCCGCGCTCAATCCCCTTGCCCTGTGCGGTGAAACTGCTGCGAACCTCGTCGGAGCCGTCCGCCAGCGCCACGCCCGCGAACAACATCCCGGACAACAGCACGACAAAGGCATGCCACAGCAGCCGATGTTCCAGATTTTTGGTTTGCGATTTCATTACGGTGTCCTCCAGCACTCCACGGGACCATTTAAGCGGTAGCACACTGAATCAGCGCTGAACCTATAGGCATGTCGGCAAAGGCGTGCGAACATGTTCAGCTCGCGTTTAAGTTTCGGCCTCGGAGTTCATTTGTGATTCAGGAAACGGCACAGGATCGTGTCGCATCTGCGGCCGCGTGGCTGCTGCTCGGCGTTGCGGGCGGCCTCGTACTCGACCTGTGCGCGAAACACCTGCTGGCCACCTATCCGCTCACCGAATTCATCTTTTTCCGCAGTGTCGTCGGCGTTGTGCTGTTGCTCATACTCACACCTCGTTTTTTCGGCGGATTTGCGAGCCTCAAAACGAAACAATGGAAGTGGCATTTGTTACGTACGCTGCTGGCCATCGGTGCGATGTTCGGTTTTTTCTACGGACTCGCCCGCATGCCGCTCGTCAACGCACTCACGCTCGGCTACACGGCGCCACTCATGGTGACGGCACTGTCGGTACCGTGTCTCGGCGAACGCGTTGGTTGGCGCCGCTGGGTTGCCGTGTGCGGCGGCTTTGCCGGAGTACTGCTCATGCTTCGGCCGGGATCGCAGGGTTTCGACTTCGCATCCGTTGCCGTGTTGCTCGCGGCATTCTGTTACGCCTCGCAGGCGATCATCGCGCGCCACCTCGCGAACTCGGAGTCGATCCTGTCGATGTCGCTATACGTGGTAATTGGGCCGATGCTGGTCGCGGCATTGCCGCTCGGCGATTCACGCTGGATCGTTCCGGATATGCAGGGCTGGCTGCTGCTCATGACGGCAGCAATGGGCTCGATTGTCGCATGGATCGGGTTCATCAAAGGCTATCGCGGTGCCTCTCCGGCCGTGCTCGCACCGCTCGAATACACAGCGCTGGTTGGCGGCGCCATCGCGGGCTACCTGATCTGGAACGAGATTCCCGACCGTCTGGTCGTCGCAGGTGCTGCCATCGTCGTAACATCGGGCATCGTCGTGGTCTGCCGGGAGGTGCGCAGCACCAGCGGCCTGCGGTGACCTGAACGAGGCCGCCCGGGCTTGCCGTATACTTTGCCGCGGGAGGTGCGGATTTCATGGAAACTCTTCTTAAGATCGTTCAGGTGATTGCGACGGCCGCGACACTCACCGTGATTATCTGGTATCTCAACAAACGGCTGATCCTCTACTACGAACCCAGGCCGCATCTGAAGTTTCGCCGGCAACTCATTCAGATCGGCGGCGGGCTGCTCGTCGTTCTCGCCGCCGTGCTGTTCATGCCATTGGGCGACGTGATGCGGGGACAACTCCTGAAGCTCTACGGACTGATTTTCAGCGCCACAATCGCGTTGTCGTCGACGACCCTGGTCGGCAACGTGATGGCAGGCTTCATGCTCAAGATGATCGGCAACCTAAGTCCCGGCTGCTACGTGACGGTCGGCGATTACTTCGGCCGCATCTCGGAGATGGATCTGCTGCATACTGAGATACAAACCGAGGAACGCGATCTGACGACGCTGCCCAACCTGTATCTCGTCACCCATCCGGTGCGCGTCATGCGGGCCTCGGGAACACTGCTGTCGGTGACCGTTTCGCTGGGTTACGACGTGCCGCGCCACAAGGTCGAGGACCTGATGATCGAAGCGGCCAAAGAGGCTGAACTCGAGAAGCCCTATGTGCAGATCTGCGATCTCGGGGATTATTCAGTCACTTACCAGGTTTCCGCGCTGTTGAAGGACGTCAACCGTATTATCGACAAGCGCCGTGAACTCCGCGCGCGAACGATGGATGCACTGCACGGCGCGAATATCGAGATCGTCTCCCCGACGTTTATGAACACGCGCGCGTTCGACACAAACAAGACCTTCATTGCCAGAGCGAAAAAAGTCGACACTGCAGATGCCGATACCACCTCGCCTGACGCCATTGCGTTCGACAAGGCCGAGCGCGCCGAATCGGTGTCGAAACTTCGCTCAAAACTCGAGGAGGTGCACCTGCGCATCAAGACCTGCGATGAGATCATCGCCGACCCGCCCAACGATCAGGCACGCGAGGCGGCCGAAACGGAAAAAGAAGCGCTGGAGCAACGCATAGAGCGCCTGCAGTCGATCATCCTTAAAAAGGAAGCGAAAATTTCCAGCGAGGAGTGAGCGAGTCCGTAGCCCGGCGGTATCGCCGGGCTCGGTGCTTTATCCGACGTCGCCCGCCACGAGTCCCGCGATCTGCGACGGCGTCACCTGCAATGCCGTCGCGACACGATCGAAGAAGTCCACTTCGAGTACGCTGACGGTCGAGTCGCTGCGGAACACGTCGGCCAGCGCCTGGATGACCTCGGCCCGATGCGCGGCAGACATTTTTTTGCGCACGCTGCCAAGATACTTGCGTAAGGTTGCCTCAGCGTACAATTCGGCACGCGCCGCAACGCGCACGTCTGCGGCACTGAATTCTTCGCCCGTGTGCTCCTTCAGAATCTCCCGAATCCGGTCGACTTCGACGGTCTGAATGTTGATATCGGCGTCCGCCGCTCTCGCCAGCGTCATCAACAGCACTTCTTTGAACAATTCGTTCTGCTGGTCTTCGCTGACTTCTGCGCCACCGAAGATTTTGAGTACGTTTTTAAGGTCCGCGATTGCCATTTTTGTTCTCTTTATCGGATTGGGGTGTGAGCCATTAATGATAACCCGAAAATCGCGGCTATTTGAAGACGTTTTTGGCGTAGAAATTTTTCTTGGAATTTAGTGACTTCCAAGACATACTTCGCTCGGGCGAACAACTAAAAGGAGGTGATCCATGTCTCGTGAGATAACAGAGGTATCTGCAAATCGATGGGGTCGGGCACGAAAGATGGAGCACCGAAAGTCAGATCACTGACCCTCCTATTCAGATACAAATCTCACGGAAGGCCGCAGCAATGCGGCCTTCTTTGTTATGAGCCGGCTGCCCGGGAGGTTACTCGTCGTCGATCGCCCTGCGCACGACTTCGGTGTCGTAAACGCGGGAGGAGTCGCAGTCGACCACACCGCGCATGAGTTCACCGTACGTCTGCCATCCGCCGCCGCTGGCGTACAGATCCCACGCCTTGCCCATCTCGGTGTGGTTCTCGTACGTGTTGACGACCTTGAAATCGTAGTCGTCCTGCGGCTCTCCCCAGCCCGGAAACATAAACCAGGTGCCGTTGCTGTAGCCCTGTTCGGTCTGATAGGCGGCCCACTGATCCGCCGCCGTGAATACGTCGTCCCAGGTTTTGCCGTCTTCAATCGAGCAATTCGAGAACGACATGACGAAGTTGTCCGGCGCCATTTCGCCGGCCGGCGACTTTATTTCGGTCGCCGCATAGTTCGTGTGCGTGTGGCAGCTCGACACCTTCGCGAACTTCATTCCGACCTCGGCACCGTCGCCGATGAACAGGTCGGTGCCCGCACCCATTTTTTCACCGGTCTCCCAGGATCCGAGCCAGCCGAAGTCCATCTTGAGTTCGCCGAAATACTGCGGACTCACGACCACGGCGAAGTAGCCGTCAGCCCCCTTCTCGTCCATCCAGGCGTTCCATTCCCCGACCACTTCCATTAGGTCGTCCCGGCCAAAACCTTCGTTGTACGTGCAGGCGTACGTGTCCACGGGCACGACGTGAACGCCGTCGTCGTCCTGGGCGACGGAAATGGGCGAATACGCCAGCAGAATTGACGTGGTCAGACTGCAGATCGAAGTCCTGAACATATTTAGTCTCCCTCGCGAATGTTGATGTGCGGCACGGATGCGCCATATATGCGTCAGTATAGTCGAGGAATGGAGCCTGTGAGCGTCAGGAGGCCAGAGCGCTCAGCGCAATGAGAAACGCGTCGATTTCCCCGGCGGTATTGTAGTGGACGGGCCCCACTCTCACGGCGCCGCCGGACTCGTGGATTCCGAGTGTTTTCGCGACTTCAATCGCATAGTTGTGCCCGCTCCAGACGAAGATGCTCTGCTCGGCAATTGCCCTGGCAAGCGCGTCGGGGTGCGAACCCTCGTGAGTGAATGCCACGGTCGGCACACGGCGATGCAGCGCATCGCCCGCGGTAATGCCGAGTACGCGCACGCCGGATATCGACTGCAGCCCATCAATCAGTTGTTCGGCAAGTGAACGCTCATAGTCGAACAGTGTACTCAGGGCCGCTCGTACAGCCTGGCGCCTGCCCGAAAACGGGGTTGAACTCAGCCGATCCCCCGCCATATTACGGCCGATCCATGCGAAATAATCGACCGCAGCCCCGGTCGCGGCGATCCCCTCGAGACTTTGTGTCCCTGTCTCAAAGCACCATGGCAACTCGGCGGGCACCGGTCTGAGTTTGTAGGGCTCCAGCGCCTCCAGCACCTCACGGCGCCCCCAGAGAATGCCCTGGTGCGGTCCAAAGAACTTATAGGCGGAACAGACGAGAAAATCGCAGCCGATCTCCTGCACATCGGTGGGGATATGGGGTGCCGACTGCACTGCGTCGATAAACGACCAGGCCCCGGCCTCTCCGGCCTTCGCACAGATCGTCGCGATGTCGTTGATCGTTCCGGTCAGGTTGCTTGCACCGCCGACGCAGACCAGGCGCGTGCGGTCGGTGAGCAGACCGTCCAGCAACGAAAGGTCAAATTCGTAAGTGTCGGGATCAAACGGCAGCCATCGAATCTTAAGCTCAAGGTCGCGCGCGAGCAGGACCCAGGGCCAGATGTTGGCATCGTGATCCATGCGCGACACGACAATTTCGTCGCCGGGTTTCAGGTGCCGGCCGATCGAGCGGGAAAGATGCAGCGTGATGCTCGTCATGTTCTGGCCGAAAACGATTTCGTCGGCCGACGGCGCATTGAGAAAATCCGCCATCGCCGCCCGCGCGTTACTCACAACGTCGTCGGCGTGCCGCGACGATGCAAACTCACCGCCAAGATTGGCGTTGCTGGAAAGCAGGCAGTGCTGCATCGCATCGGCAACGCTCTGCGGCACCTGAGTACCGGCGGGGTTGTCGAGATAGATTCGCGGCTGTCCGTTATCTTTGATATCCAGCGCGGGGAAACAGGCGCGTATCGCCGCGATATCGAACGCCGCCGGCCTGTCGACGCTACCGGATGCTATGTCTGCCGAATATGTACCCAACTACTCCTGCGCCTTTCCGCCCCATTTTTCGCGATGTGCGTCTTCGGCACGCTGACGAATTTTCGAATGCCGACGTGTCAGTAGTAGCGAATTCGGATCGCAGACCTCAGCCTTGATGATGCCGAGATCGCTGGCAGCATCGAACAGACTCGGATACCAGCGCTCCCAGTTGGGCAGCAATGCTTCGACTTTGTCGCGAAGGTTCATGACGGCAATGTAACCGAGCCATTGACGCAACACAATGGCGACGACGCGAACCGGTCTATTCCTCGATGACGCGCATCCCAATCAGACAGATACCCAGTAATGCGCCCCCCATCACAAGCGTCGAAAACTGCGGCAGTGACGCCTGCGCGGTCTCCACGAGTTGCGGCGGCAACAGCGATGACAACCCGGCCAGCGCCGATACGAGGTCCGCCATGGGTCTGAACGCGATCAGACCGCCGAACACGGCCGCCACCGGCAGTATCAGCCGCCTGAGCCAGAGACGCCGCTGAATTCTGCCAATCACCTGAGCGCTAAAACCATCGTCTTCGAGCGGCTCGGCCGCAAACAACGACTCCAGCAGACGGTCTTCGGCATCCTTGAGTTTCTCAGCCATGTTGATGATCTTTGATGTCAAAACTATTCCTGATCTTCTGTTTACCACGATGTATCACCGATTTCACGGAACCGACCGGCATGTCGGTCGCGTCAGAGATTTCTCGGTGCGACAACCCGCAGGCATACGACATGACCATGATCGCTCGCTCTTCCTGACTCAGCACGGCCAGAAACCGTTCCAGATCGCCCGACTCTTCGGACAGGGTCGCAACGTGACGCGACTCCTGATCGGCAACCTGCCCCGCCGACTCAAGCACTTCGGCGTAGCGCTTCGATTTTCGCTTCGACTGCAGGAACGTCGTGTAAGCCACTTTGAGCAGCCAGCCGATGAACGATCCCCGGCCCGAATAGGTGCCCAGTTTGTCCCAGGCGTGCATGAAACAGTCCTGCGCGAGGTCGTCGGCCAACGTGACATCGCCCGCGAGCTTGCGCAGGAAGTTGCGCACCTGCGACTGATGCCGGCGCACGAGTTCGCCAAACGCCGCCGTGTCCTGTCGCGACACGGCTTTTGAAACAAGAAAATTGTCTTCATGGCGGTGCAAGACAACGCGCCTGCTTAGTCGCTGCCGCCAAACCAGTGCAACAGCAGATAGGCGGCACCCAGCGATGCGGGGAATGCAGCGCCTGCAAGCGTTCCGCGCAGTGCGTCTCCGCCTGGGTCGGGAATCGCGAATCCGCACAGGGCCAGACCGACGGCGATCGCCAGCCAGATTACGCCATAGCGAAGGTCCCGATTCTTCGGCACATTCGGATGCCCAAGCCTGTCGATGACCTCAGGCGACAACTCGTGTCCCTTATCCAGCACCGCACGCAGGGTCTGCTGAATCTCAGAGCGTGCTTTATATCGAAACCAGAACAGGATGCAGAACACCAGGGCCATGCAGATAAACATCACGATGGGAATCATTTCTTCGGTCATTTCATACTCCGGAAACGGGTTGTATTCATTTCACCCTTCAGATGCACATTCCGAGACAATTGGATGCAGTAATTATATTAGATTGTTTTTAATAGTATTTTTTACCCATTTGTTTGGTCGTGGGGCAGATCCGCGGCAGGATCCGATGCTGAGTTAGACCCGATACATCGTGGCTGACGTTTATAGCCGACATGAACACGATGAAAACATGGATTTCGGCACTCCGCGATCCGCGTTACTACCAGATCGCCGTACTCAGTGCGTTGCTGAGTTTCGGCATCGGCGTTCTCGACTTCGGCATACGCTGGCAAAACGCGCTGGCCATTCTGCTGACCGCACAACTGGTACAGCTCACCGGCAGCCGGTTCGCCGGACTGAATCGATACGACCCGCTCAGTGCGCTGATCACGTCCCTTTCTCTGACACTGTTGCTCAGAACGACCGACTGGCAGCTTGCGGCCGCAGCGGCCGCTATTGCCATCGGCAGCAAATTTCTGCTGCGAATCCACGGCAAACACATATTCAACCCCGCAAATTTTGCACTCGTGACGCTAATGCTGCTCAGCGACGCGGCATGGGTCTCGTCCGGACAATGGGGCAGCGCAGCGCTCGGCGCTTTCGCCCTGGCCTGCCTCGGGTCGCTCGTACTGACGAAAGCGCGACGTGCCGAAACGACGATCGTGTTTCTCATCAGTTACTCGCTGCTGATCTTCGCGCGCGCACTGTGGCTGGACGACCCGATGAGCATTCCACTGCATCAGATTCAAAACGGCGCGCTGCTGATTTTCGCGTTCTTCATGATTTCCGATCCCAAAACAACACCGAACTCGGCGGCGGGCCGTGCAGTGTTCGCCGTACTTGTCGCGGCAATCGCCTTCACGATTCAATTTGTCTTCTATCGACCCAATGGCCCGATACTCGCACTGATCATGGCATGCCCCGTGGTGCCAATTATCGATGTGCTGCTCCGCGGCACGGCGTATCACTGGAACCGGCCGGCAAAACGCCCGACCGGGCCCATCAAAGGAGTGTAAACATGCGTTATCTGTTACTCACAGCGACAGCGGCGGCGGTTGTCGCGATTGCCACAACCGCGCAGGCGTTTTGCGGATTCTACGTCGCGAAAGCCGATGCGAGTCTGTTCAACAAGGCCAGCCAGGTGGTGCTGGTCCGCGACGAGGACCGCACGGTCATCACAATGGCGAACGACTTCGAAGGCGATGTCGAAGACTTTGCCGTTGTAATCCCGGTGCCGACCCGCATCGAGCGCGAACAGATCAATGTCGGCGACCGTGCAATCGTCGAACACCTGGACGCCTATACGGCGCCACGGCTGGTCGAATACCACGACCCCGATCCCTGCGTCCGCTACGACGAGGCGTTGCTGGAAATGGACTCGGTCACTGTGACGGCCCGTCGCCGCGAAGCGAAGGCGTCGGCGCGCTCACAGGGCGTGACGATCGAAGCGAGCTACACGGTCGGTGAATACGACATCCTGATCCTGTCCGCCGAGGAAAGCGACGGCCTCGTACGCTGGCTCAACGACAACGATTACCGCCTGCCGAACGGTGCCGAATCCGTGATCGACAGCTACCTGCGGCAGGACATGCGCTTTTTCGTCGCTAAGGTAAACCTCGAGGAACAGGCAAAACTCGGCTATCGGTATCTGCGTCCGTTGCAGGTA
This sequence comes from Woeseiaceae bacterium, assembly GCA_965224505.1. GTDB lineage: Bacteria > Pseudomonadota > Gammaproteobacteria > Steroidobacterales > Woeseiaceae > UBA1847. The sequence goes on along the minus strand of CBDCZL010000018.1, from coordinate 3,677,025 downwards.
GCCTATGAAAGCCCGCGATTCATGCTGCCGATTCGCCTCGGCACGCTCAACGCCAAAGGTAAACAGGAACTGTACGTTTACGCCCTGACGCGGACGGGGCGCGTCGAAACGACCAACTATCGGACCGTCAAAATGCCCAGCGACGTGGACGTGCCCGAGTTCGTACAGGACGAGTTCGCGCCGTTCTACCGTGCGATGTTCGACCGGCAGGTCGAAGCGCACAACGAACGTGCCGTGTTTCTTGAGTATGCGTGGGACATGGCCTGGTGCGATCCCTGTGCCGCCGATCCTTTGAGCAGCAAGGAACTGCGACAGCTCGGTGTCTACTGGGTCGATGAATCCGCGACGCGCGGCCAGGCGCAGAACGTGTTCGTGACACGCCTGCACGTTCGCTATGACAGCGAACATTTCCCCGAAGACCTGATGTTTCAGGAGACCGGCGACCGCCAGAACTATCAGGGCCGCTACGTCATTCGTCACCCGTGGAAGGGCCAGGCGAGCTGCGACATCGGCGGCTACCAGGCACAGGTACGTGAACGTCAGGAACGTGAAGCGCAGCGTCTTGCGAACCTGACCGGCTGGGACCTTGCGGACATACGGCGCAAAATCCCGTTCGCCGAGGAAACCAGGCCTGTCGATAAGGAACCCTGGTGGAAGCGTATCTGGGGCTGACCGGTGCCGGGTGGGCCGCCATTAGCTCGTACCGCGCTTCCAGGTTTCGATCAGCTGCTGTTCCCGTTCGGCGGCGATGCCTGCGCGCAATTGCCCGCGACGCTCTTCGCTCAATGTGTCCCACCAGGTCAGCAGATCGCGCGCGGTTTCGCGTGGCGGCCGGATATGCAAACCGGCCGCCACCGCCGCGTCGTTGGCAAACGAACCGCCGGCGCCGTGCTCACCGCCGGACGGATGCCAGATCGGCAGCTCCCTGCCACCGATGAGCCCGGCCTCGTAAGCAAATTGTTCGCCGATCCAGTGCGGCGTGACGTCCGCTGCCGCGATCGCACGGCAGTCGTCAAGCAAATCGCCCATCGTGTATCCGCCCGCTGCGGAAGCCGCGTTAAATGTACCGGTTACCGGATTATCGAGGCAGTCGATCGTGAAATTGGCAAGGTCGCGTACGTCGACGATCTGAATCGCATCGGACGGTTTTCCCGGCCACAGCATGTCACCGCCGCGGCGGGTTCGGACCGGCCACCACGAAAAGCGGTCGGTATGATCGCCGGGGCCGCAGATGTACGTCGGCCGGAGTATCGTCAGGCGTTCGTCGTCGACTTCCGTACGCACGCGCTGTTCGCATAGTGCCTTTAGCGGACCGTAGGTCTCCCCCGTCACCTGTTCGATGGACTCGTCGTCGATGGCGGCGAGCGGCGACGATTCGGCGTTGGATATTGTGAAATCCGCGTAGACCGATACCGTCGAGATAAACAGATAGCGGCCTACGTTGGGTGCCAGCAGACGCGCCGAATCCCTCACGTGCCGGGGAACGTAGCCGGAATTGTCGACGACTGCGTCCCAGCGCCGGTTCCGCAGGCCGTCGAGACCGTTGTTTCTGTCCCCCCTGATGGTTTCGAGATCGGGAAACAACGCATTGTTGGTCCTGCCGCGATTGAACAGCGTGACACGATGTCCGCGGCGTAATGCCTCGCGAACCATGTGCGGGCCGATAAAACCCGTACCGCCGAGGACAAGAATGTCGAGGGCGCTGCCATTCGGTGTTGCGGCTGCCGGGCGTGCCGGCAGACCCGCCACGGCGAGTCCGGCGCCCGCCATACCGGCCTGAATAAACTGACGCCTGTTTGTCGAAGCCACTAAACACCCTCCGCAATGTGCCCGCTGCGAGTGTAGCTCATTGTGCTATTGGGCCGCAGTCAGCGGCACAACCTCAACGCCGATACGGCGGCCCGCCTCAACCGCAACGGCCGCGTCCGCAACAACCGATGCCTTTTCCAGCATCACGCCGTAACTCGCCTCCGGGTTCTCGCCGTGCAGTGCCTGAACATAAGGCTGTAGATTTTGAGCTTCAAGCACCCGTCCGTTGACAATAAACAGACCATCGGCAGTAACGACGACATTGATTGCCTCGGCGGTAGGCGGCGCCGGGCTGACGGTCGGCGACATCGTCACATCGAGTCCGACTTCGTCAACGAAACTTGCGACGACAATAAAGAAGATCAACATGATAAACACCACGTCGAGCATCGGCGAGAGATTGATTTCGGATTGTTCCGGGTAAGGCATTGCACGAAAACGACTCATTACATTCTCCTGTAACGACGTTCCCGCACTTGTATTTGCAGCGCTACCGATAGCGCTGCTGCAGTTTTATTAATTCTTCCCTGCCGGGGTGCAGTTCGTCAAGGGGCAGTTGCGACAACGGTGTCTCCACATTACCCATCAGCTCATGCATTTCGGCGCGCGACTCATCGATATACAACAGGCCGGTCACAATCTCGCCTGCGTTGAAGCGTTCACGCAGAAACTTGAACGCCGACGCGCGACTCGTGGGATCGTATTCGCTGTCCACCTTGCGCAGCACGATCCTGCTGCCGTCGTGCAGTTCGACAGGCATCGCATCGCCCTGCTCATAAGCTGCACGAATTTCCTCGGCAGGCGGAATGAAATCCGCATCGATCACCTGATGATAAAACTTCCGTGTGTGCTTGTAGCTCTTCGTCGAGCCTTCGTGATCGTTGAAGGTGACACAGGGGCTGATGACGTCGACCAGCGCAAACCCCTGGTGCAGCAATGCACCCTTGATCAACGGCACGAGCTGTTCCTTGTCACCCGAAAAACTGCGCGCGATGTACGTCGCACCGAGGCTCAGCGCCGTACTAACCGGGTCGATCGGTTCCTGCTGATTGGGCAGACCCTTTTTCGGTTTGCTGCCGATATCGGCCGACGCCGAAAACTGCCCTTTGGTGAGACCATAGACGCCGTTGTTTTCGATCATGTAGCACATGTTCAGATTACGGCGAATCGCGTGTACAAACTGGCCGACGCCGATCGACAACGAATCGCCATCGCCCGATACGCCGATGTAGGTCAGTGAGCGATTGGCGGCATTGGCGCCCGTGGTCACAGACGGCATGCGGCCATGCACCGAGTTGAAGCCGTGCGACTGGCTGACGAAATAGGCCGGCGTTTTCGAGGAACAGCCGATACCGCTCATTTTGGCGAGCATATGCGGCTCGATACCTAACTCAAACACGGCCTGAATAATTGCAGCAGTCACGGAATCGTGTCCGCATCCCGCGCACAGTGTCGAGACGGCGCCCTCGTAGTCTCGTTGCGTCAGGCCGAGACTGTTCTTCGGCAGACCGGGGTGCGATACGGACGGCTTGGCGATATAACTCATGGAACTGTCTCCGTCATGCCGCCCTGCCCTTCTTGATGTCGGCCAGCACGCCGTCGACGACAAAGCCCGCATTGATTGGCATGCCGTTGTAGTGCAGCAGCGATACCAGCCTGGTCTGGTCGGCGTCGATGTCCGCAATCAGCAACGTCCGAAGCTGCGCGTCGCGGTTTTGTTCGACGACGTAGACGACTTCGTGCTTATCGACGAAGTCACGCACATCATCGGCAAACGGAAACGCTTTGATCCGGCAGTAGTTGAGGCTTACGTTGTCGTTCTGCAGGCGGTCCAGCGCTTCCTGGCAGGCACCGTCACCGCTGCCCACGGTCAGCAGGGCCGCCTTGTTGAATTTTGAGTACCGGATGTCGGGTGCCGGCAGCATTGACCGCGCAGTTTCCCATTTGACGAGCAGCCGGTCGATCACTTCCTGATACGCGGCCGAATCTTCGGTGTATGCACCGGTTTTCGTGTGTCCGGAGCCGCGCGTGAAATAGGAGCCCTTCGGATGCACACCAGGCAGCGAACGATACGGAATACCGTCTCCGTCCGTGTCCATGTAGCGGTAAAACCGCTCCATATCCTCGAGCTCCTCGGCACTCAAAACCTTGCCGCGGTCTGGCACGTAATTGTCGTCCCAGTCGAATTCGGGCACCATCCAGTCGTTCATACCGATGTCAAGATCGGACATGACGATGACCGGCGTCTGCAGGCGCTCCGCCATATCGAACGCCAGCGGCGACATCGAAAAACACTCGGCCGGATTCGCCGGAAACAACAACACGTGCCGGGTATCGCCGTGCGAAGCGTAGGCGCAGCTCAGAATATCGCACTGCTGTGTGCGCGTCGGCATGCCGGTCGATGGGCCTGTGCGCTGTACGTTGAAGATGACCGTCGGGATTTCCGCGTAGTACGCAAAGCCGATAAACTCGCTCATCAACGAGATACCGGGACCGCTCGTCGGCGTAAACGATCGTGCGCCGTTCCACGCCGCACCGAGGACCATACCGATCGCCGCGAGTTCGTCTTCGGCCTGAATGATGCAGTAGGTTCGCCGCCCGGTCTCAGGATCCACGCGGTATCTCGAGCAGAACTCGCGAAACGAATCCATGAGCGATGTCGACGGCGTGATCGGATACCAGGCGCCGACCGTCGCACCCGCGTAGACGCAGCCGAGACCCGCCGCCGTATTGCCGTCAATAATGATACTGCCGCCGGTCTTATCCATCGCTTCCACGCGGGCAGGGAGCGGGCAGTTCATCGCGCCATGCGCATTGTCGTAACCGAGTCGAATGGCCTGTAGATTGGACTCGATCAAATGCGTTTTGTCGGCGAAGGTCTCTTTAAGCAACGCGCTGATGACTTCGAGATCGATATCCAGCAGTGCCGCGAGTGCGCCGACGTACGCGATGTTCTTCATTAGAATGCGCGCTCGGGCGCCGTCGAAATTTTCGTTGCAAAGCTTTGAAAACGGAATGCCGATCACTGTCACGTCGTCGCGGTCCAGCAGGCTGCTGCGCGGCCAGGTCGAATCGTAGATCAGCCAGCCGCCCGGCTCGACTTCAGCAAGATCGCGCGCGTAGGTCTGCGCATTCATCGCCACCATGAGGTCCACACGATTCGAACGCGACTGGTAACCGTCCCCCGTCACACGAATCTCGTACCAGGTCGGCAAACCCTGGATGTTCGACGGAAAATAGTTCTTACCGACGACCGGAATACCCATGCGAAAGATGGCCTTGCGCAGCAATCCGTTGGCGCTGGCCGAGCCGGTACCGTTGACGGTCGCGATCTTAATGACGACATCGTTAACGCTTGCCACGACTACGACCCGCCAGCACCGCTCGCGGCAGCGGTCTGCTCGCCGTCGAGTTCGTCTTTTGCGTACGGCACCAGCAGCTTCGACTTCTGCATGTCCCATGCGCCCGTCGGACAGCGTTCGGCACAAAGACTGCAGTGCACACACAGGTCTTCGTCCTTGACCATGACGCGGCCGGTCTGCGGCAGACCTTCGGACACGTACAAATCCTGGTCGAGATTGTCGGCAGGCGCGGACAGCCGCTTGCGCAGGTCGGCCTCATCGCCGTTCGCCGTGATCGTGAGGCAGTTAACCGGGCAGATGTCGATGCAGGCATCGCATTCGATACACAGGCTCGCTGAGAAAACGGTCTGAATATCGCAGTTAAGGCAACGTTCGACTTCCCGCACCGTCTGTTCGGCCGTAAAGCCCAGTTCGACTTCGACATTGAGTTTTTTAAAGCGCTCTTTGAGGTCGACGTGCGGCATGAGTCGTCTTGCTGCCGGATCGTAGTCGTTCGAATAGCTCCACTCGTGCATGCCCATTTTTTGGCTGAACAGGTTCATACCCATTGGCAGGCGATCTCGAATGTCCTCGCCGTGACAATAACGATGGATCGACACCGCCGCCTGATGGCCATGCTCCACGGCCCAGATGATATTTTTCGGTCCGAACGCCGAATCGCCGCCGAAGAATACGCCTTCGCGGGTGCACATCATTGTGGTCTCGTCCACGATCGGGCAATCCCACTCATTGAATTTGATACCGATGTCGCGTTCAATCCATGGAAATGCATTGTCCTGACCGATCGCGAGCACGACGTCGTCGCAGGGAATCAGCGTTTCGCCGGTCACCGTGCCGCGATCGATGCGGCCGTTATCGTCGACCTGATACTCCATGAGTTCGAAGCGCATGCCGACGAGCCTGCCGTCTTCGATGACGAATTCCTTCGGCGAATGATTGACAATAATCTCAACGTTTTCTTCTTCGGCGTCCTCGAGTTCCCATTCCGACGCCTTGAAAAATCCGCGTGGCTTGCGCGCCATGACTTTGACGTCGTTCGCCCCCAGCCGCAGTGACGTTCTGCAGCAGTCCATCGCAGTATTGCCGACGCCGATAATCAGCACGCGCTCGCCGATGGACGTTGTGTGCTCGAAAGCCACCGATTCGAGCCAGTCGATACCGATGTGTATGCGGTCGCTGTCATGGCGGCCCGGAATCTCGAGATCGCGGCCACGCGGCGCGCCGGTACCGACGAACACCGCATCGTAATTTTCGGCCAGCAGGTCACGCAGACTTTCGATCGGATGGTTCAGCTTAAGATCCACGTTCATGTCGAGGATGTGGCCGATTTCCTCATCCAGCACCTTAGGCGGCAGCCGAAACTGAGGGATGTTCGTGCGCATCAGACCGCCGGTCGTCTCAAGCGCCTCGAATACAGTGACCTCGTAGCCCATTGGCGCCAGATCGTTGGCCACAGTCAGCGACGCACAGCCCGCGCCAATCAGAGCGACCCGCTTGCCATTGCCGTGCTCGGGCGCCTTCGGCAGCCGATCGCTAATGTCGTCACGATGATCCGCGGCAACGCGTTTCAGACGGCAGATTGCGACCGGCTTTTCTTCGACGCGCCCGCGGCGGCAGGCCGGTTCGCAGGGCCGGTCGCAGACGCGACCGAGGATGCCCGGGAATACGTTGGATTTGCGGTTTTCCATGTACGCATCGCTGAACTGCCCCTGGGCAATCATGCGAATATACGCAGGAACGTCGGTGTGAGCGGGACACCCCCATTGGCAATCGACCACCTTATGGAAGTAATCGGGGTTGGAAGTATCGGTTGGCTTCATTCGGTCGTTCAGGGCAGCTTTCCGCTGCGCCGGACGTTGCCTTTCAGTCCTTTACCTGGCGCTAGCATAACCGGATCGCAGCGAAAGTAAACAGAAATCGGCCGCCTAGCGTGCACGTCCGGTTTCGAGCTTCCGGCCGGCGATTTTGCCGGTCAGCGCGCCGTCGCGAAAGACGATCTCGCCATTGACGATCGTGGTATCGATCGTAGCCGAAAAGCGGTGGCCTTCGAACGGTGACCAGTGGCACTTCGCGAGCAGATTCGATTTTTCGACAGTGTATGGGCGCTCGGCATCCACGACGACGAGATCGGCGAAGTAGCCTTCGCGGAGGTAGCCGCGGTCTCTGACGCCGAACAGGTCGGCCGGCGCATGGCAGGCACGGTCCACGAGCAGTTGCAGGCTGATCTCGCCGCGTGCCGCAAGGTCGAAGAGAACCTGAACCGCGTGCTGCACGAGCGGCAGGCCGGCCGGCGCCTTAAAGTAGCTCGCCTTTTTTTCGACCGCCGTATGCGGTGCGTGATCCGTCGCGATAATGTCGATGCGGCCATCGTTGAGTGCCGCAACCAGTGCCTCGCGATCGCGCGTGGACTTGATGGCCGGGTTGCACTTGATTTTCGATCCGAGCCGGTCGTAGTGGGTGTCGTCGAACCAAAGGTGGTGCACACAGACTTCGGCCGTAATACGCTTCTCGGCGCGGTGCGCCGTCGAGAACAACGCCATTTCAATGGCGGTCGTGAGGTGCAGCACATGCAGCAGCGCGTCGTGACGGCGCGCCAGATCGACAGCCAGACTCGACGACGTCAGGCAGGCCTGTGCGGACCGAATGGCGGGATGCTCGGTAAACGGCACGTTATCGCCATACCGCGCACGCGCGCTGGCCTCGTTGTCCCAGATGGTCGGCGAATGCTCACAATGAGTCAGTACGATAAGCGGCGCGAACTGAAAGAGCTTATCGAGCGTCTCCGGGTCGTCCACGAGCATGTCGCCCGTCGATGCGCCCATGAACGCCTTGATGCCGCAGGCCTCACCGGCCTCAAGCGCTTTGACCTCCTCGATATTGCCGTTGGTCGCACCGAAGTGAAACCCGTAGTTTGCCGTGCAGCGGCCTTCCGCCAAGGCGTATTTGTCGCGCAGCGCGGCGCGCGTCGTCGTCTGCGGATTGACGTTCGGCATGTCCATAAAACTCGTGATTCCACCGGCAGCGGCGGCGGCCGATTCGCTCGCGAGATCGCCCTTCGTCGTCATACCCGGCTCGCGGAAATGCACCTGGTCGTCGATCATGCCCGGCATCAGGTATTTGCCGTTTACGTCGATGACGTGCACGTTTTCGGGCGCAGCAATCTGCGAATCGACACGCGCGATACGATCGTCTTCGATCAGAACGTCCGCTTCGCGTACGACCCCTTCGTTGATGAGCTGCGCGTTGGTAATGAGTGTTGTGGCCACGGCCGATATTATGAAAGGCTCAGCCGCCAATTGCCACGATCGTGAGAGGTCTTTACGAGTGAGCGACTCCTGTGCGATAACGGCGCTGCTGTTGGCAGACTCTGAATCTATGAAATCAAGCGACTACCCGGAACTGATCCGTTCGGCAAAGGTGTACGACGTAGCGGTCGTTTCGCCGCTGGAACTCGCGCCCAATCTGTCGGCGCGCCTGAATAATCATGTGCTGATGAAACGCGAGGATTTACAGCCCGTGTTTTCGTTCAAACTGCGCGGTGCTTATAACAAGATTTCGGGCCTGAGCGATGAACAGATTGGCGCAGGTGTCATCTGCAGTTCGGCCGGCAATCATGCTCAGGGGGTTGCGCTCGCGGCTCGCCGGCGAGGTGTCAGAGCCGTGATCGTCATGCCCGTCACCACACCGACGATCAAGATCGATGCGGTCAAAGCGCTTGGCGGTGACGTCGTTTTGCACGGGGATGCCTATGACGATGCCTACGCCCACGCCCGTGAACTGGCGTCGGAACAGGGGCTCATTTTCATTCATCCCTTCGACGATCCCGCCGTCATCGCGGGCCAGGGGACGATCGGGCTCGAATTGCTTGAGCAATCCGGCGGCAACGTCGATGTCATTTTCATCCCGATTGGCGGCGGCGGACTCGCCGCAGGCATTGCGAGCTATGTCAAACAGCTGGCACCGCAGATTCGGATCGTCGGTGTCGAGCCGCACGATTCGGCCGCCATGCGGGATGCGCTTGCCGCCGGTGAGCCGGTCACTCTGCAGCACGTCGGCATATTCGCGGACGGCGTCGCGGTGCGGCGTGTCGGCGACGAGACCTTTCGGCTGTGCAGAGAATTCCTCGACGAAATCATCACGGTCGATACAGACCAGTGCTGCGCCGCGATTCGGGACATATTCGAAGACACGCGCTCGATTGTGGAACCGGCGGGCGGACTCGCGGTCGCCGGCGCGCGAAAATACGTCGCTGAACACGGCATTTCCGGCAACACCCTGGTCACGATCAGCTGCGGCGCCAACGTCAATTTTGACCGGCTGCGGCACATCGCTGAGCGCGCCGCGGTCGGCGACTTGTCCGAGATGCTGCTGGCCGCGGAAATTCCTGAACGGCCGGGCAGTTTTCGCAGGTTCTGCGACGTGATCGGGCGCCGGCCCGTCACCGAGTTCAATTACCGTTACGCGGACGACGACAAGGCACATATCTTCGCGGGCGTCCAGCTTAGCGGCGGGGAGGCTGAACGCCAGGCGCTGCTCGAGAAGATCGGCGCAGCCGGCTTTCCGGTCATCGACCTGAGCGACAACGAGATGGCCAAACTGCACGTGCGGCATATGGTCGGCGGACGGACAACGAAGGTCGCCAACGAACATCTGTTTCGATTCGAATTTCCTGAACGTCCTGGCGCGTTGCTCGATTTTCTAAACGCTATCGGCACTCACTGGAACATCTCCCTGTTCCACTATCGCAATCACGGTTCCGACCACGGACGCGTTCTCGCCGGTATCGATGTACCGCAACAGGATACCGGCCGCCTTAAGCGGCATCTCGAACGACTCGGCTACGCCTACTGGGAAGAAAGCGACAACCCCGCTTACACAATGTTCCTTTCCTAGTGGGCCGCTTGATAAATTCGGTCACTCTCAGAGTCCTTCTCAAGGGGCAGACCCAGGCGAAGCGGTGCCGGCATAGCCGGGCTATGTCAAGCCGCTTCAACACCGGTATGCCCCTTGAGAAGGGCTCCCTGTGGGTCGCACCACAACGCCCTTCGGCGGTGTTGAGCTCGCTTGAATTGGCGACGGCCAGTCCTGCGCTCGCTCGCCTTGCCATAAGGCGTTGTGATGCGACTGAGAGTCACCGAATTTATCAAGCGGCCCACCAGGGCCTGTCCCGGCCAAACCGGTCGTCGTGATTAAAGTTTCAAATGTAACGCACGGACTGTGCGTTTCGGCCCGAAATTCCGTGTTGCGAGGCAACCTTTTCCGCGCACGGTGCATCCAATAAGTACATCGCAATTCCATGAGCGGGGACCGACGTGAACATTAAAGGAACTCTTATCGTATTTTGGGCCTGCCTGATGGCCGGCGCTGCAATTGCCAGCGAAAATCATCGCCACTGCCTGGCGCAGCTCGAAGCGAGCCAGAACGCTGGCGAAGCGGCCATTGAGCAGAACATTTCCCGAAACGTTGGGTGACGTCACCCATTCCGGCGTTTATGCACCTATCGCAGTCTTAAGCGATGCGATCAGGCAAACGTGACGAACTGAAATCCCTTATGCAGTTTGTTTCGTACCCATTGGCGGTGATGTTAGTCACCGCCTTTTTTTTGCCACATATCGCGCAGCCTTGAGGCAACGTCGATCTGCCGATTTGACGACAGCGCCATGCGGCCATCGGTCTGACCTGCACGTCCGGCATAGCACCGATCCATCGTCTGCAGCAGCCGATCCGACATAAATCGGCTCTTCGCCCCATAAACGTGCCGGTCGCCGCTGCGATGCTGCTTCGTGACGTAAAAGCGCAGTGGTGCAATCAGCGACAACGAATGCCGCGCACGCGTCATCGCGACGTACAGCAGACGACGCTCCTCTTCGATCGATTCTGCTTTTCCGGTTGCAAACTCGGACGGAAAATTGCCGTCGGTCACATTGAGCACGTAGACGGCGTCCCATTCCTGGCCTTTCGCCGAATGCACCGTGGACAGGATCAGATAATCCTCGTCGGCATGCGGATCGCCGGCAAGATCGCCCGACGCGGCCGGCGGATCGAGCGTGAGCTCGGTTAAAAACCGCTCCCGCGTCGCGTAGCGACCGGAAATCTGTTCGAGTTGCTCGAGGTCTGCTTCGCGGGATTCGATCCCGTCGTACAGGCGTTCCAGACAGGGCTGATACCATTTGCGGGCCGCAGCCAGTTGCGGCTGCCAGTCCGCCGCGCCGGGCTCGGCCGCCGACAATGCGACCAGCAATTCACACAGTGCATGCCACTCACCCGCTGCCGGCTGAGGCGGCCGGTGCCCGCTCAACGACGTAAACCGGTAATCGTTGACGGCGAGAAACTCAAAACAACGGGCAGCCGCAGCCGGCCCCATGCCAGGCACCAGTTTAAGCACACGAAACGCCGCCACCTCGTTCCTCGGATTTTCGACCCATTTTAGAAGCGACAACAGATCCCTGACGTGCGCTGCTTCGAGAAATCGGAGCCCGCCGTGTTTAACGTAGGGAATACGCCGACGCACGAGTTCCAGTTCGAGGCGGTCGCTGTGGTGCGAATTCCGGAACAACACGGCCTGGTCCTTCAAGGCGCTGCCCCGTTCGCGGGCCTCGAGGACGGACTGCGTCACAAACTCAGCCTCTGCATCGCTGTCTTCGACCGTGACATAGAGTGGCCGACGACCGCCACATTCGGAAAAGAGGTTCTTGCGATACTGACATTCGCTTTCCGCGATCAGGCAATTGGCGCTATCGAGAATTGCCTGACTGGAACGATAGTTTCGTTCCAGCGTTACGATCTTTGCCGACGGCATGAATCGATCGGGAAACCCGAGGATATTCTCGACGTCGGCGGCACGAAACGAATAAATCGACTGCGCATCGTCGCCAACGACCGTGAGGCCCTGCCCCTGCGGCCGCAGCGCGTGCAGAATGTCGGCCTGCACGACATTGGTATCCTGGTACTCGTCAACCAGAATATGATCGAACCATGAACCGATCTCCGCCGCAAACTCCGTATCCCCGACCAGGTGGCTCCAGTACAACAACAGGTCGTCATAGTCGAGCGTCCGGCAATGCTGCTTGCGCTCCACATAGCGCTGAAACAAGTCGCTCAGTTCGGTTTCCCACTCACCGCACCATGGAAACGCGCTGTCGAGTATCTCGCACAATGGCCGCTGTGTATTGACGCAACGCGAGTAAATTGCAAGACAGGTGTCTTTTTTAGGAAAGCGGCGAGCGAGTTGCGACAGTCCAAGACCGTGACGAGCGACGTCCATGACGTCGGCGGCGTCACCGCGATCCAGAATGGTAAACCCGGGATCGAGACCCACATTGCCGGCAAACCGGCGCAGCAGCCGGTTCGCAATTGAATGATAAGTACCCGCCCACGGCAGTCCGCCCGACGGCAGCGGCGGGCAGCGGCCGCCTGTGCCACGCACAATCGATTCGACGCGTCTCGTCATCTCCAGCGATGCCCGGCGAGAAAATGTCAGCAACAACAACCGCTCGGGGCACACGCCCGAGACAACCAGGTGGGCGACACGGTGCGCAAGCGTCATCGTCTTGCCGGTACCGGCGCCCGCGATCACGAGCATCGGACCGGCCGAAAAACCGTTTTCCGTACGCTCACCGTACTCGGCGGCCTCGCGCTGCGCCGCATTGAGCGGGTTTCGCGGGGCTCGGGCAGTGGGAACGACCGTGAGCTGCATGACAAACCGAATCCTGACGAAAAGGTCTGTATTTTTATACAGTACTGGATGTATTTACAAGTATTCTGTCAGGAATTGGTCGATGGCCGTGGCGAGCGCCTCCGGCTGCTCCAGGTGAATCATATGACCCGCGTCCTCGATTCTGAGCGAACGCTGCACAGGGAACGGCAGCGGCGCGGTGTCGTCCGGCCGTTCCGAAAATCGGCTGCGGCTTCCGGATATCAGCAAGGTCGGCGCACTGACGCAACGCCAGCAGGCTTCGGCTTCGGCACGGCGGTACAACACCGCATTCGGCCGGCGATGGTTGGGATCGGCACGCGGCGTAACCCGGCCACGCTCGTCTCGCACCGCCCACTCCCGCGCGACGAACAATGCCCGCGCCTTCGTCAGTCCGGGATTTGATGCCCTCAGTCGTTCGGCGAACGCCTCGAACGACGCGTAGTCGGACCAGCTCTGTTGCATCTGTCCGGCTTCGAGCCAACGACGGTAGCGCTCGGGCGCATCGGCGGGGTCCGTGTCGCGCAAGCCGAACCCCTCAATGTTCACGAACGCGGCAACGCGTTCAGGCATACTGCCGGCGAACAGACCGGCGATATTGGCGCCCATGCTGTGACCCACGAGCCGCACAGGATCGTGCGGAGAAAAGTGCCTGAGCAGGACCAGCAGATCGGCGAGGTAGTCCGGGAACCAGTATGCGCTGGCCCGGTACTCAGTGCGGCCGAAACCGCGCAGATCGGGCGCGATCACATGCCAGCGGTCCGCCAGCCGATCGGCAACAAACTGAAACGTCGAACCCATATCCGCCCAGCCGTGCAGATACATTAGCTGCGGCAGGCTGGAGTCGCCCCACTCGTATACCGCGAATTTCAGTTCTCCTGCCGCTACAAAACGCTTTGCAGGGGAGGCGTGTAACGTTGAGGCCATTGCGACTCGTCGGAAGTTTGAGGTCCGGGACTAATGACTATGTTACGCCAGGTCGTGTATAAACAGGACCGAACCGACACTTCGCGCTAAAGAAAATAATGACCGTCGAAATTGCACTGGTCCTGGGCATCCTCGTGATTTCGCTGATCCTGTTCATCAGCGAAATTGTGCGTATGGATGTCGTTGCACTCATGGTGCTCGGCGCACTGGCAATGACAGGCCTCGTCGATTCGCAGCAGGCCTTCGCCGGCTTCAGCAACAGCGCCGTTATCACCGTATGGGCAATGTTCATCTTAAGCGAAGGACTGACGCGCACGGGTATTGCCGACATCATCGGCCGTCAGGTCATGCGCGTCGGCGGGCGCCGTGAAATCCCCATGATTTTCGTGATCATGGTCACTGGCGCAGTGCTGTCGGCGTTCATGAACAATATCGGCGTGGCAGCGCTCATGCTGCCCGTCGTCGTCGAAGTGGCGCGGCGCACCGGTATTGCGGCATCGCGCCTGCTGATGCCGCTCGCCTATTCCACATTGCTTGGCGGCCTTATGACGCTGATAGGCACACCGCCGAACCTGCTGATCAGCGAGTCGCTGGTGCTCAACGGCTATCAGCCGTTCGAACTGTTCGACTTCACGCCACTCGGCGGCATCGTGATGCTGATTGGCGTCGTGTTTGTCGCATTGTTCGGCCGCCTGCTGCTGCCGAAAGTTCGCGGCAAACGCGACAAACACGTCAGCCAGCGCAGCCTGCGCGCACGCTACAAACTGCAGGAACGCACCTTTACGCTGCGCGTACCGATGGATTCCGTACTGGTCGGCAAGACACTGGCCGACTCGCGCATCGGCGCGTCCACGGGGCTTATCATCCTGTCGATTTTCCGCCAGGGCCGCAGTGAGACGCTGCCGGGCCGGCAGACCGTCATTCGGGGCGGCGACGGACTGCTCGTGCAGGGCCGAATCGATCAGTTCCGGGAACTGCGCCGCTGGAGCGACCTCGTCATCGAACGTGAGGCCCCTGTCCTGAAGTCCATGGTCGCGGCCAAAGTAGTGTACGCATCCGTGACGATCAACGAGGGCTCGCCGCTGGTATCGGAGTTGATTCGGGACGCCGCGTTTCGCTCGCGATTCGACGTTGCCGTGGTCGGCATCATGCGCCGCGAAGGCTATCGCCTGACAAACCTCGCCTACGTGCCGATCAAGGCGGGCGATCAGGTCCTCGTACAGGGAGAAGTCGATGCCGTCGAACAACTGGAAAAGTTCGCCGACTTCGGCGACGTTGAAATCTACTCCCCTGAGCAACTCGCCGAGGAATTCAAGACCGATGAACGTATGTTCGTCGTCCGTGTACCCAAAGACAGCGACCTCGTTAATGAGACGCTGAAAAAGAGCCGCCTGGCCGACGTGTTCGATTTCAGAGTGCTCGCGGTGTTCCGGGACGGCGAGCTCAGCGTCATGCCGCGTGGCGGCGAAGTGCTTCTGGGCGGCGACCTGTTACTGATCGAAGGCCAGCAAAGCGATATGGATGTACTCCGCGGTCTGCAGGAACTGGAAATCGACACCAAGGTACCGGCCAACCTCGGCGCCTTCGAATCCGAGCGCCTGACGCTGATGGACGCCACGCTCGACCCTCGCAGTTCGCTTGCAGGACGAACCATCGGCGAACTCAATTTTCGCGAACGCTACGGGCTCGAACTCGCAGGGATCGAGCGAGAGGGCGAGGCGTTTCGCGGTGAACTGGCGGACGAGCGCCTGCAGATCGGCGATGCATTGCTGCTCCTCGGACCGCGCGACCGCCTGCAGCTTTTGTCGTCGGACTCCGATTTCCTGATTCTGACACCGCTGGGCCAGGAGCCCCCCGAAACACGGCTCGCGCCGCTGGCCGCATTGATCATGCTCGGCGTCGTCGGCACGGTCATGATGGGCTATCTGCCAATCTCGGTCGCCGCAGTGATCGGCGGCACACTCATGGTCCTGACCGGATGCCTCAATATGGAACAGGCGTATCGTGCGATCGACTGGCGCGCGATATTTCTGATCGCGGGCATGCTGCCGCTCGGCACGGCCATGCAGGAGACCGGTGCTGCGACGTATCTGGCCGACCGGGTCATGGAGTTTCTGGGCGATGCTGGGCCGTGGCCGGTCATCATGGGGCTCTACATTCTGACCGCGATGGCGACGATGATCATTCCGACCGCAGCGCTGGTCGTACTGATGTCGCCGATCGTGCTGTCTGCGATGGGCGATATGGGACTGCGCCCCGAAACGGCGATGATGGCTGTGGCAATGGCCGCGTCGGCAAGTTTTACGAGCCCGATTTCACACCCCGCCAACATCCTGGTCATGGGCCCGGGCGGGTATCGATTTGTCGACTATCTGAAGGTCGGCGTACCGCTGACCATCGTGGTCTTTATAGCCGTTATGGTGATGCTGCCGATCCTGTGGCCGCTCGTGCCGGCCTGACTGCAGCAGCGTTTTCCGGAGAGAGTATTGTGAGCGAGAAAATAGTCATTGTTGGGGCCGGCCACGGTGCCGGTCAGGTCGTCGCATCGCTGAAACAGCAAAAGTACGCCGGCGAGATCGTAGTGCTGGGCGAGGAAGCGTGGCTGCCTTATCAGCGCCCGCCCTTGTCGAAGAAATTTCTATCCGGAGACATGCCCGCGGAGCGCCTGAACTTCAAGCCGCCGAGTTTCTACGAGGACGACAACATTGATATGCGGCTGAACTGCCGCGTCACGGCAATTGATCGTGCGCAAAAGCGTCTGAAAACCGAGCAGGACGACACCGTGCACTACGACAAACTCGTGCTCGCAACGGGTTCGCGGGTACGGCGGCTGGCAATCGACGGCGCCGGCCTCGACGGCGTGCACTATCTTCGATCGATCGACGACGTCGTGGCCATACGCGGCGAAATCGAGAACGCACAGCGGACGGTTATCGTTGGCGCCGGTTACATCGGACTTGAGGTTGCGGCGGTACTTCGGCAGATGGACCTCGACGTGACCGTCGTCGAAATGGCCGATCGCGTCATGAGCCGAGTGGTATCCCCGGAAATCTCCGACTTTTATCAGATCGAGCATGCGAACCACGGCGTTCACCTGCGGTTGTCCACGGGAATCGCGGCACTGCGCGGAGAAGACCGCGTCACGGCGGTGGAAACCACTGACGGCGACGCGATTCCGGCCGATTTCGTCGTCGTCGGCGTTGGCATTCTGCCGAATACGGAACTGGCCGAAGCGGCCGGGCTCGAGGTCGACAATGGCATCGTCGTGGACCGCGGCTGCAGAACGAGCGATGCCGACATTTTCGCGATCGGCGACTGCACATCGCACCCCTGCGATCTCTACGGACGCCGGCTGCGCCTCGAGTCGGTACAAAACGCGCTCGAGCAGGCTAAAACAGCGGCTCGCAACCTGTGCGGCGGCGATGCCGAGTATGCGGAAGTGCCCTGGTTCTGGTCCGACCAGTACGATCTCAAGCTACAGATCGCGGGACTTTCCGAGGGCTACGACGACGTCGCGATTCGCGGCAATCCCGCAGACCGGTCCTTTGCGTGTCTGTACCTGAAGGAGGGGCGTCTTATCGCCGCGGACGCGGTCAATTCGCCACGCGACTTCATGCAGTCGAAAACCCTGATCGCGGCACGATCCGAAATCGATCCTCAGCGGCTCGCCGACACCGGCGCGTCTCTGAAGGAACTCGCCGGCTGATCCGGCGGATGTCTATTCTTCGTCCTGCAGAATTTCTTCGGCTGCGGAAGGCAGCTCGATCACCAGCCTTCCGTCAAACGACACCGGACCGTCTTCGACCGACCATGCATTGACGCTCAGCGCTTCTATGCCGATCGTATCCAGCGATTCGAACTCACCGGAACCGCCGGCAACATAGCCGGTTCGGAGCGCCCCGGGACCCGACGTAACATTGCCTCGCCAACTGCCTTTCCAGTGATTCGCGCCATTGCGGTATGCGGGCAGCACAATCTCTCGCAGGTAATCCCAGTAGTTTTCCTGTTGCTGCATGAACAGACTGCCACGCCCGGGCAGATAGACGTACCAGACGCTGTCGACGAGGACTTCGCCCTGCAGCGGCCGGGTCTGCTCGGACAACGAAGAGAACTTGATGCCGATCCCAGCGGGCTGACCGCGCGCGTTGTCGAGCACCGTCGCGATTGCCTCGGTATTGCGGACCGGCTTTTCCCAGAGTTCGTTGACACCGTCGGGACGAGGTTCGATGCGCGACTCGCCGTTGTTGGTAATCAGGCTGACGGCAGAGGCATTGCCGGTGTACGAGAGAGAAATCGTTCGCGCGTCGGTTACAGTCAGCGGAGAGAGTTCGCCGGATTTCTGCAGCGGATTGTAAACGATGGCCGCAGCGCACAGCACTGCTCCGCAGATGACGCCAACCAGCAGGGCAATCACGTATTTCATTCCCCTTCCACCTCCGCAGCACCGAGGAACATCGTCTGCAGCGATATTCGGCCGGCCGCTTCGCCGCCGTGCTCGATGCTCAGTGAGCCCGACAACTCAAGGAATTCTCTGGATCCTGCACGCAGCGATCCGGTCAGAACGCCAGGCGAATACGCAGATCCGGTGCCCGTCAGGAAATACGCCGAGCCGCGCGCGGGCAGGTGTATCACCCATTCGTCGATCGGGTTGTCCGCGTCGACTGCCTGCGTACGCGCCGCGAGGCCCACGACAGTGCCGTCGGCATTGCGGAGTTTGAACATGTCCATGCGAACGTTGGCAAACAACGCCTGCTGCGGCCACTGCAGACCCTCCGGCAGATAGCCTGTGGCGTCCGCATGTCCTGTCATAATTCGGTCGTCCGGCAGATCGATATGAAACGATTCGTTCGTGCCGCCGTTGGGCGCGACCGAGATCAGCGATGTCTCGCGATGCTGATCGACGAGTGGCAGTGCGTATAAAGCGCCGACCGTCGCGGCCGCACCGAGCACTATTCCAAACAGGAACGTTTTGAACAAAGTAGTTTCACCTGGCCGCTGCTGTCAGCCAAATCGGACATTTGACCGATTTTAGTTAAGTCGCTCACCCAGTCACACATTTCGGCGGTTAATTTGTGACGGAGTCCACAGGATTTGTCCCGATTTCCAGGCCGGCCGCGGCTAAAAAAGTATTTGCGGGCCCGGAACGTCCGGAGATGCCTTCGACGCGCGTTGTGGGGCAGATACTCTTTTGACAGGCGGCCAGGTACAATTTGCTGCTTATGACAGCACCCATCTGCCTCTGGTCCGGCCCCCGCAACGTCTCCACCGCGCTAATGTACAGTTTCGCACAGCGTGACGACATCTGCGTTGTCGACGAACCCCTGTACGGCCATTACCTGCGCGTCAGCGGTGCCGACCATCCCGGTCGCGACGACGTGCTCGCTGCGATGAACTGTGACGGCGACAGGGTCATGGCGGAACTGCTCAAACCGGAGACCGCGGCACGGCGCCTGTTTCTCAAGCACATGGCACATCATCTGACATCGATGAATCTGGATTTTCTTGCCGACACCGTCAATGTGCTGCTGATCCGGGATCCCCGAGAAATGCTGCCGTCGCTGACGATTCAGTTACCGCATGCGACGCTGGCCGACACGGGCCTGAGTTGCCAGTGGCAGCTGTTCGAACGGGTCCAGCGCCTCGGGCAAGACCCGGTTGTGCTCGACTCCCGCGAGTTGCTGCTGAATCCGAGCGCAGTATTGCGGCAACTCTGCGAACGCATCGGCCTCGAGTTCGACGACACGATGTTGTCGTGGGACGCCGGCGCGCGGCCCGAGGACGGCATCTGGGCGAAACACTGGTACCACGCCGTCCATCGGAGCACCGGCTTTGCCCCGTACAGACCGAAGTCGGATTTTCCAATCGAGCTGGCGCCATTACTGGATGCCTGCGGACCGTGGTACGACAAGCTGTTCGAACATGCGTTACGAGCGAACGGCAAAGGAGCGTCGTCTTGAATCTGCCCGACCCCAGAAACGCGGACATTGTGGTCCATGTCGGCGGCAGGCTGCTGCCGCGATCGGAAGCGAAAGTCTCGGTTTTCGACAGTGCCGTGCAGGGCGGCGATGCGGTCTGGGAAGGCCTGCGCGTTTACGACGGGCGCATCGCCGAACTGGACGCCCATCTGAAGCGACTGCAGGCATCGGCCAGGACGCTCGCCTTCAACGCCATACCGTCCAGCGAAGACATACGGCAGGCCGTTTTCGACACGCTTGCCGCCAACGGCATGCGAGACGACGCACATATTCGACTGACGCTGACTCGCGGCGAAAAAATCACCTCGGGTATGAACCCCAGATTTAACCAGTCCGGGTGCACACTTATCGTACTGGCCGAGTGGAAACCGCCCGTGTACTCCGATGGCGGAATTCGGGTCATAACGGCCAGCACGCGCCGTAATACACCGTCCTGCCTGGATTCAAAGATTCATCACAACAATCTGCTGAACAACATTCTTGCCTCAATCGAAGCCAATGTTGCAGGCGTCGACAGCGCCATCATGCTCGACGTCAGTGGCTTCGTTGCCGAGACGAACGACACAAACCTGTTTATCGTCCAGGACGGTACAGTGCTGACGCCGCATGCCGATGCCTGCCTGCCGGGCCTGACACGCGCAATG
Source organism: Woeseiaceae bacterium (assembly GCA_965224505.1). GTDB lineage: Bacteria > Pseudomonadota > Gammaproteobacteria > Steroidobacterales > Woeseiaceae > UBA1847. The sequence goes on along the minus strand of CBDCZL010000018.1, from coordinate 3,656,615 downwards.
ATTCTGCAGATCTGCGACCGTGAAGGGATTCCTGCGCACGAGAAAAATCTGTCTTTAACGGAGCTGTATACGGCAGATGAAGTGTTCACGAGCGGTACGATGGGCGAGCTCACCCCGGTACTCGAAGCCGACGGACGTGTGATCGGCCGGGGCGATCCGGGGCCAATGACCCGGCGCCTGCAAAGACTGCACCGCTCAACGGCATGGGAACGCGGATATCCGTTACCGGAATCGTAATGTGAACAGGCCCTAACACTCGAACTCGAAGTACTGCAGCAGATACTCGTCAAGGTTGATGACGTCGGCGGCTTCGATATCCCTTTGCCGGCGGTGTGAATCGGCGGCCTCGTCGCCAAACTCCGACAGAATGTGCTTGTTTAACGGTGCAATCGACGCAAAGTAATCGCGATGCCGCCGCGCCATTTGCAGTGCAAAGTGAAAAAAACCGTCGTCATTGCTTCTGAGTTCCTCGACGATTCTCGCGGACGGCGTCTCGTCGGCGTCGTCGATCGTCGTTCGCAGTTCGGCGACCGCCTGGCTGTAGCTGTCCGCGTTTTCACCCCGATCGATTTCCTGTGCGACGGCACTAACGCCCTCCATAACCTCGGCCGCCCATTCCCTGACGGATATGCGGCAGCCATTGCGCCACAGACGAAACTCCGGATCCCTGCCCTGCTTTGCCATCGCCGTCTGATTCTCTGTTGCCTCAGTCAGTTCGTCATCCGTCATCTTCGGACTGTCGGATATCAGGCAGTACAGTAAAAACGCTTCCATGAAGCGCATCGTATTCTGGCTGATCCCGCAGGGGTCGAACACACCGATATCGAGCGATCGAATCTCGACGTATTCAATACCGCCGCGCCGCAACGCGGCTGTCGGCCGCTCGCCGGAGCGCGCAACACGTTTCGGGCGAACTGACGAATAAAACTCATTCTCGATTTGCAGCAGATTGGCGTTGAGCTGACGGTAGTCGCCGTTGACTTTGACACCGATCCGCTCGTAGTCGGGCTCCTTCAAACGTATCGCCGCGCAAAGATCGTGCACATACTCATCGATGCCGTTTATCGAGATTTTGATCCGCGACTGATTTTGATTGCTGTAGCCGATATCACTCATGCGCAGCGACGTACCGAACGGTGCGAACCAGGTCTCGTCGTTCAGCGATTTGAGCGAAGGCGTCTGTGCGCCCGAGAAGGACTTGCACACAGCCGGCGACGCACCGAACAAATACAGAACCAACCATCCCATGCGACGGAAATTTCGTATCAGGCCGAGGTACTGCTCCGATCGGAAAGCGTCGGCGTCCTGTGCATCGCCGAGAATATCCTGGTAGGCGGGCCATAGCGCATCCGGAGCGGAATAATTGAAATGCACACCGGCTATCGTCTGCATCTGGCGCCCATAGCGGTAGCCCAGGCCTCGGCGGTATATGGTTTTCATCCGGCCGACGTTCGAATTGCCGTAGTAGGCAAGAGGAATTTCATGATCGGCCGGAATCCTGCACGGCATACTGGCGGGCCAGAGCATTTCATCGCCGAGATTCGCGTAGGTGAACTGATGGATATCGCAGATACATCGCAGCGCCTCCCATGTCGACGCGTAAGCTGGCGTCACAAATTCCAGCAATGCTTCTGAAAAATCGGTTGTGATGTAGCGATTCGTCAGCGCCGAACCGAGGCTCTGCGGGTGCGGCCGCAATGACAGACTGCCGTCGGATGCAACGCGCAGCGACTCTTTTTCGATACCCTTGCGGCCGCCGCATAGCAGCCCGCGATCCTGCGCAGCAATGGCGTTCAGTCGCTTTTCGAATCCCTGCTCCAAATCCCGCGTCCTGGGGCCTGAGTGATGTCAGGTTTTACCATAACTGTCGGCATAACACCTCACGCAGTTCACCGGGTGAGAGACCGAACGAATCGTTCATCGATGGTTTAAACTATGATTAATGATTCGTCAGTCGATAAACAGACATACGCTCGCCGCGACGATAGCGGTCGTCGCGCTGGCGTTTGCGAGCACATCGGCGCATGCGTTCCGCTGCGGCCAGCGAATCGTTAAAAAGGACATGCACGAACTCGAAGTTCGAAAGGCCTGCGGTGAACCTGCCGCAATCCGACATCTCGGTTATGCGGTTCGCGACGTCTATTTGCCGCTACAGCGGCATCATTCCGGTGGGATCGCGATTAAGCGCTATCCGGGCTATGGCCGCTATATGCAGGAGGTGGCACTGACGGAGTACATCTACAATTTCGGCCCGCAAAAGTTCATGCGCCGGCTGTTATTCGAGGCCGGTATTCTCGTCCGTATTGAATCGCTGGGATACGGCTACCGGGAGAAACAATCCAAATAGGGTAGTATTCGCTTTAACCCATACAATCCCTATCCCGGAGCAACGCCACACATGATCAGTTCGAAGCGTAGACGCATTCTGGACCGCGCCTCCGGCGCCGCCACACTCATCAACAAAGGCTGCAGTATCAACGGTGAAATCACCGGCAATGGCGACTTTCTGATCAACGGTGAAGTGACCGGTAACTGCGACGTTGAAGGCACGGTCACGCTGGCCGCTGCCGGGGTCTGGGACGGCTCGATCAGCGCCGAAAACGTCATTGTGGCCGGGAAACTGGACGGCGACATCATCGCGCGCGGCAAAGTCGAAATCATGGATACGGCCCGCATCAGCGGCACGGTCAGCGCGGAAGCGATCGCGGTCGCGGAAGGGGCTGTGGTTGAGGGCGCCATGAAAACCACCGGGCGAGCCGAACCTCTTGAATTCGTCGAGAAACGCGATAACTAAGGTTTATTTATCTTCCTGCCGATATTATTTCGGGAAGGCCGCCCGCTCAGTGGTACACTGCAGGCCTTCGAAAGCCTTACAATAATCACAACATGGTCGGTAACAGAACACCGCGGCTGCTTCTGATTACGGTGGCGCTGAGCGCCGCCGTCGCCATTATCATGTTGTCCGTGTTTTACGGGCAGTATCGCTGGCTGGCCAAAGAGATTGTTGCGACCAGTTCGGCGGAGCACGAACGACTGCTCAGGGAACGATTTGCAGAAAACGCACAAACGGTCGTCTACAAGGCGGCGGAGCGGCTCGCAGCGGTGGCCGAGAACGGCGAAGTGCCGCGCATCTCGCGCATCCTGAATTCTGTTCTCACGCAGAACGAAAACCTTACCGGACTGCGCTTTGAAACGTTCACGGGCGACCGAATCGATGCCGGCAGCTATCCGCGTTCGGCCACGTTATCGGCGACCGCGTGGCTCGACGAACGACTGGTCATCGCACAGCCGGTACTCGTCGATTACCTGGAGGTCGGCACACTGTCCGGTGCTTTCGATCTGGCAGACCTGCGGACTGCGTCCGAGGAATTTGCAACGCAACTGCAAATCAAGGAAACCGAGAGTCGGCGTATCAGTTACCTTTGGGCGGGGATAGGCACTCTCGCGGCGTTGCTGCTGTGCGGTACGGTGATCTGGCTTGTGGCAAGAAGTCAGACGCGGCGCATTCGGCAGCTTAAGATACAGGCGGAAAAACTTAGCGGTGCGGACTTCGGTGAGCCGCTGCCGGTGTCCGGCAATGACGAACTCGGTGCGCTTGCCGCGGTATTCAACGACATGCGGCAAAAACTTCGCGCGACCACGCACTCGCGAGACTACGTCGACAGCATATTGTCGGGCATGAACGAAGCGATCATCGTTACAGAAGACGACGGAAAAATCGCCCGCATCAATACCGCAACGACACACTTGCTCGGGTTCGAAGAGCATGAGTTGATCGGCACCAGTATCGACTACATCGTCAACACCAGAAAAAGCGGTTCGCTGGCCGACGACGGACCGTCGGGGCTGCCGAAAGAAGCTTTTTTCGAAAGCAAGTTCGGTGAGTCCATACCGGTTTCCTACACCTGCTCCGTCGTCGAGGGCAGCGACGGTGAATCCGCCCACCGAATCTACGCCGCACAGAACATCACCGAACGCCGCAGGGCGGAGAAAAGAATACGCTATCTCGCGCGCATTGATCCGCTCACAAAAGTCCCAAATCGAATGCAGTTCCAGCACCTGCTGCAGCGCAGCATCGCACGTGCGCGCCGCGCAGGGAACACGCTGTGCCTCTTCTACATCGATATCGATCGCTTCAAGGAGATTAACGACACCTTCGGGCACCTGGCTGGCGATACGACACTCGAAACCGTTGCCGAGCGCCTCAGTGCGGCGCTGCCGAAACAGTCCATCATCGGCCGGCTTGCAGGCGACGAGTTCGCAGTCATCGTCAACGACCTGCGCCCCGACGACAAGGGTATTGTCGCAACGAGCGAACTGGCGAAAACCATTCTCGAACGGCTTGCCGACCCGTTTTTCGTGCAGGGGCATGAAGTGTTCATGACGGCAAGTCTCGGTATCGCCTACTACCCAAAGGACGCACCGAACGTCATTGATCTGATTCGCAATGCCGATGCAGCGCTGTACCATGCCAAAAAGTCAGGCGGAAACGTATTCTCTTTCTACGCGCCGCAAATGAACGAAGCGACCGTGGAACGGCTCATGACGAAGAGTAAACTCAAGCGCGCATTTGAGCGTGACGAACTGCTCGTTCACTATCAGCCGAAGTACAACCTGAAGACGGGCGAGGTATTTGGCGCCGAGGCACTCGTTCGCTGGGAACTCCCGGAACGCGGCCTGATATTGCCGTCCGATTTTATTCCGATCGCTGAGGAAACGAATCTCATCATAGAGATCGGCGAATGGGTGCTGGATAAAGTCTGCGAGGATTTTCGCATCTGGCAACGTTCCGTGTCGTCACCGGGCAGAGTCTCGGTCAACCTTTCCTTAAAGCAGTTGCGGCAACTGAACTTCACGAGCCGCATCCGTTCAATCATGCGCGGACACGAAGTCTCGCCGACATCGCTCGAACTCGAAATTACCGAAACCACATTGATGGAAAATCCCGAGCGCACGATCAAACTACTGGATCAACTGTACGGCCTCGGGCTGCATCTCGCGATCGACGATTTCGGTACGGGCTACTCGTCACTAAGTGCACTGCAACAGTTTCCGATCAGCACGCTGAAGGTGGACAAATCCTTCGTTCGCGACGTCGTCAGCAACTCCGATGACGCGACCATTGTGGATACGATTATCCAGATGGGGCGCAATATGAACATGGACGTCGTCGCGGAAGGTGTGGAAGACGAAGCGCAGCTCAATTTTTTACAAAAGCTCGGCTGCACCTACGCGCAGGGACTGTTGTTTGGCGATCCGATGAGCTCTGAGAACTATATGGAGCTGCTGTTGGCGCAGGCTGACGGTACGGATACACATCGCGCCCTGTTTGCCTGACTTCACTCAAAGGGGCCAACGTGCTTAAATGTCCCCCCACCCGTAACCGTCCGAAGTTCCGGACCCGAAAGAAGTTGGATCAATGAACATAATCACGAAAGCAGTTACAACTGCCGCAATACTGGCCTGGGCCCCGGCCGTTATGGCCTGCGATTACCCCTCCAAACCCTCGTCATTACCCGACGGCACATCCGCCACGAAAGAGGAGATGCTTGAGGGCGTCAAAATGATTAAGGACTACCAGGCGCAAATGGACGAGTATCTCGGCTGCATCGAAGCAGACGAAATCGTTGCTATGCAGTCGCTCGCCGACGATGACGAAGAAGGTAAAGCACGCCGCAGAGAAATGTTCGATCAGAAGTACAATGCTGCGGTCGACGAGCAGACTCTCGTCGTTGAAGAATTCAACGCGCAGATTCGTGCCTACAAGGCGAAGTCGGAATAGCTGCCTAAAAGTTGTTTTGTCCGTGGCCCGCCCCCGTAGCGGGCCGTTTTTTGTCTGCGAAAACCGGACCGCTACTTCAGATTGTCGATCTCCTTTCCAAGGTCGTATTTGTTTTCCGTAACGATGCGTTCGAGCACCCGAATTCTCTCTTCAAGCATTTCGATTTTGGCAAGCGACTCCTCAAGTTCGGCATCGTTACCCGCTTTTTCTTTCTTCACTGTCAGCCTCTTTTCGTAAACCCGAGCCGCGAACACAATCGCAACGATCAGGACAATGTATGGAAATATATTGTTCATCAACGCATCCCTTTGCGAAACATGGAACTACAGGCGGCGAAGCTCCTGGTCAATCTGAAATTTTCTCGATGTAACGTGTTTTTCGAGGCGTGCAAGCCGGACTTCGAGTTCGCGGCACTTTTCACGAACGATTTCGCGCCTGACTGCGGCGGACGGCACGCTGTCCTCCGCCTCGAACGACCGTTCCTCACGCCGCCGCCTGCGTTCCCGACGCTTTGACCGATGGCAGCGGAATGCCCGCTTCGCCGCAGCACCGACCGGCCTTCCGCCCGGCGTTGCCGGAATCAGGAACACAGCCGCGACGTAAGCCAGTAGAACGACGGGGCCCATCATAAGGAATGCAACCACCGTCAGAATGCGGGTGACCTTTAGATTGAAACCGAGATACTCGGCCACGCCCGCGCACACGCCGCCAAGACAGGCACGATCGGTGTCCCTGTAAAACCGCCGCTCGGATGTCGCGCTTACCGTACTCACGAATGCCCCCAATGATCGCGTCTGCTGCGCCGCCAAAACTCACACTCCGATTCACGTCCCGAGTACAACAGCGGTTTTTCTCGAATCAGGAGTGTCGCAGCAATGTACAGCAACGCCGTCAACCAGAAGGCCGCCAGCAGACTCACGAACGCAATCAGCCGCACCGTGCCGACATGAAAATTGAACCGGTCTGCGATACCGGCACAGACGCCGAAAATCCAGCCATTTTCCCGATCGCGATAGAAGCCACGCACAGGTCCGTGGTCATAATTCCAGGCGTGTCGACTCATCGTATCCCTCCCGTCAATGTTCTACTCAGCCTCCGCGGATTTGCGCTTTTCTCCGGCGACACGACGCTTGAGTGCATCGAGTTCCTCGCTCACGGATTCCTCAGCCTCAAGGCCCGCAAATTCATGATTGAGATCCCTGGGCCGTCCGAGATCGTAGGCCTCCGCGCGGCCCTCAACATCGTCGATGCGACGCGTGTACGCCTCGAATCGCACCATCGCGTCGTCAATCCTGTAGTCGTGAATCCTGCGGCGTGCGGCAAGCCTGCTGCTCGCCGTCTTGTGTCGGGCGAGCAACGCCTTCTGACGGGCCTTGGCATCTTCGAGCTTACCCTCGAGCCGAGCGATATCCTCGTTAAGCTTCGTCAGCCCCTCATCCACCGCCAGATAATCCTGTTTCAGCACTTCGACAGCCGCACCAACGCGGGACTTCTCGACCAGCGCCGCACGCGCGAGGTCTTCACGACCCTTGCGAAGCGCCAGCTCAGCCTTTGCATCCCAGTCGTTAAGCTCGCGATCGAGCGCTTCAATTTTGCGATTCAGGTCCTTCTTGTCCGCGATCGAACGCGCCGCTGCCGACCGCACCTCAACCAGCGTATCTTCCATCTCCTGGATCATGAGCCGCACGATCTTCTCGGGGTCCTCGGCCTTGTCGAGCATCGCGTTGATATTGGAATTCACGATGTCGCTAAATCTCGTAAATATGCCCATGCCTTATTCCTCTGTTGTCATGAATGCTACTGCTTTTATTGCAGCTTTCGTGCCATGTTTCGCGAGAGCTTGTAACTCATTGTTTTGTATTGACTTTTAGGAGGAAATTGTAGAGACTCGATGAACAGGGAGCGATGTGTTTGACCAATTATTAGTAATTTTCCCCGCTTTCTGGTGAAATTGACCAATGATCAAATCCGCCGCATCGCAGCAGATTATTGGTGAAGCTCCTGTCTTTCTCGAGATGCTCGAACATGTCTCCAGAGCCGCAGCATTGTCAAAGCCGGTGCTCGTCGTCGGCGAGCGCGGCACCGGCAAGGAGCTCGTGTCGTCCAGACTGCACTTCCTGTCCGAGCGCTGGGAGCAACGAATGGTCAAGGTCAACTGCGCCGCGCTGACCGAGTCCATCCTCGAGTCGGAACTCTTCGGCCATGAGGCCGGTGCGTTTACGGGCGCCGCGACAACCCATATCGGCCACTTCGAGCGCGCTGATGGCGGCACCCTGATACTCGACGAACTTGCGACCATCTCATTGCGCATGCAGGAAAAGATTCTGCGGACCATCGAGTACGGGGAGATTCAGCGCGTCGGCGGTGGCGATACGCTGCGCGTCGACGTCCGAATCGTCGGTTCGACCAACGCCGATCTGCAGTCGCTCGCGGCGGAAGGCCGCTTCCGCAAGGACCTGCTCGACCGGCTTGCCTTCGACGTCATCACGGTACCGCCGCTGAGGGAGCGCGTAGAAGACATCATGCCGCTGGCGCATGCGTTCGCGATCAACATGGCAAGCGAATTGAAATGGCAGTACTTCCCAGGGTTCAGTTCGAGGGTGTCGTCTCAGCTCATTCGCAACCAATGGCCCGGCAACGTCAGAGAACTCAAGAATACGATTGAGCGCAGCGTCTATCGCGCCAGAGACCAGGAAACGCCGATCTCAGAGCTGGCGATGGATCCGTTCGACTCGCCGTTTCGTATCGAATCGAAGGCGAGTACCCGACCCAGGCCGACCGCAGCAACATCCTCTCGCGGCCCTTTGTTGCCGACCGACCTCAAAGAGCGGCTTCGTGACGTCGAGGAGGAACTGTTAAGCGCCGCTCTGGAAAAAGCGAAGTTCAACCAGCGCCTGGCGGCCGACCTGCTCGGCCTTAGCTATGACCAGTTTCGCGGCCGGCTGCGCAAGTTCAAGATCAGTTAGGGCCGCTTGATTCAGCTCTCGTCCCGATAACGGCGAACGTAGATGGCGCCGGCCACGAGCAGCGCGCAAACGACGATGCCCAGCCAGGTATCGATGCTCGTCAGGAAACGGCCCGGGCTGAGGTGGCTTAACAGGCTCACGGTTTCCTCACTGATCCGGTGGCGCGACTCGTCGAAAAACTCCTCCAGATCGACTCCGCGGAAAATCGGGATCATCGCCGGGCGACCCCAGACCGCCTGTCCGAAATGACTCGATCGCATGAAAATCCCCTCGAGCAGCGGGATAATCACGAGCGGCATGAAGGCCATGAGAATGGGAGCGCGTTTCGTATACGCGGAAACAAACAGGAACCAGCCAACGAGCGGCGACATCCAGACCGCCATTGCGTAAATGACGACGATCGCGGCCACCCAGTTGTCGAAAAAGGAAACTGAGCCCCAGATGAGCTGTCCCGCGTCACCGCCCTTCACCGAGACCCAGATGCTCGTGACGATGAGATTCACAAGATGCGTTGCGAAGATCGCGATGAGCGCAATCGCGGGAATGACGACCAGCGCGGTAATCAGCTTTGAGAGCACGGTTTCGGTATCGGTGACGGGCAGTGAACGCCAGAACAATATGCTCTTGTCTTTACGCTCGGCGTACAGGCAGTCGAGTGAATAGAAAATAGTCAGAATCGACAACGCAAGCAGGAACAACCACGAAGATCCGACGAAAAAACCCGTCAGTACGGCACGCCGCTCGAAGTCGCCGGCCACGTTTTGCGCGCCGAATATCGCAATATCGAGTTCCCTGGCAAATTCGCCCGCGAACATCAGCGCCGCCAGCGTACCGAGTGTGACGACACTCGCGACGGCGAGCGGTGTGATGTAGATCGACCGATGCTCCCAGAATTCGCGGCGAATCAATGCGAGTCGACTGGAAACGATCATTGCCGTGCTCCTTTGATCTTGGCGACGAATAAATCTGCAATCGAAGGCGTCCGCAGCTCACCGAGTCCCTGCAAATGCGCTCTGTCCACGCCCTCGAACAACATTACCGATTTACCGAACATCTCGCTTTGCGCAACAGGCCCCAATCCACGGGCCTTGTCCGCATTCTCGCCGGACGTCATCAATTCGACGTAGCCCGAACTCAGCGCTTCGATCGTGGATTCGAGCAAAATTTTTCCGTCGTTAATGAACATCACATCGGTTAGCAGGTTTTCGATCTCCTCGACCTGATGCGTCGTAATCAGAATGGTTCGCTCTTCGTCAAAGTAGTCGTTCAGCAGATTGGCGTAGAACTCCTTGCGGAACAGGATATCGAGTCCGAGTGTCGGTTCGTCCAGCACGAGCAGCTTCGCATCGATGGCCATGATAATGGAGAGATGCAATTGCGTAACCATGCCCTTGGACAGTTGCCGGACCTTCGCGGATGGTGTCACTTTCGTTTGCCGCAGCAATTCATCGGCGCGGCTTCGTGAAAAATTGGGATGAATGGATTGCACGTAATCGAGCAACTGCGACACTTTTATCCACCGTGGCAACACCGCAACATCGGCGATGAAACTGATGTTCTGCATGAGCTGCCGCCGTTGCCGGAACGGATCGAAGCCAAGCACCGAGAGCTGACCGTCGCAGTCCGTGAGTCCCAGCAGGGCTTTCAGCAACGTCGTTTTTCCGGCGCCGTTGGGCCCGATGAGCCCGACGATCCTGCCCTTCTCAATATCGAAACTGACGTTGTCGACGGCGAGCACATCGCCGAAGCGTTTCGATACGCCCTGTGCGCTGACCAGGCTAGTCATTCTTGTCTCCCGATTCCGGTTTGCCCAATGCGCTCAACAACTCGGCCGCGTCCAGATCGAGACGCTCGATGGTCGCGGCCACTTTAGGCCACTCCTTCTCCAGAAACCGCTGCCGTTCGTCTTTCAGGAGCTGTTTGCGCGCCCCGTCGTTGACAAACATGCCGCGGCCGCGCTTTTTCTCCACGAGACCTTCGTCGACGAGTTCCTGATAGCCCTTGAGCACCGTCAGCGGGTTCAGCCGGTACTCCGCGGCCACGTTACGCACCGACGGCAACGCATCGCCGTCGCCCAGCACACCCTCGAGGATCATCGCCACAACACGATCGCGCAACTGGCGATAAATCGGCTGATCTTCATCCCACTTCGGATCCATCTGCTGCTCGCCTGCAATCAAAAATACGCCGGTTCGATCAATCGAACCGGCGCCAGGAATTCCGCCGCTACTTTACTCGTCTTCGCCACGGAATGGGTGAGTTTCTGCGGAAATTCGAATACTCAGAACGTCGACCCCGACACGACCGTCGACATCGATGCTCAGCACGTTTTCCGGCACCGGATCGGCCGCAATAACTGACCCTCGGTCGTCCGCGCTGGCCTGACCGGCCGCGAGGGCTGCAATCATGAGCAACATCAATGCGAGGCTCAGGAATTCATTAAACTGTACATTCGGTAAATTCATTTCGGTTGTCTGCATGAATTATCGGTAAAGTGAACTAGTGTTATAGTCAACTATAACACTGATATTTCAGATTGCAAGTCTTAATCCGGCGGCGACCTCGGGAACCCAGACCGCACCGCGGCTGCGTTTAGAACCGTTATGAGCAATACAGCCACTCTGCCGGCAGTACTTTCCAGTGTCTCGCCACTGTCCTATGCTGCGCCGATGGAACACCGGCCAGACGACAGCGCGTTGATGCTACGGTTCAGAGATGGCGATACCCGTGCATTCGAGCGGCTGTACCGGCGCCACAACGATGCGCTGTTTCGCTATCTGCTGCGCGCCTGCCAGCACCGGGACAGCGCCGAGGACGTTTTTCAGGAAGTATGGGGGAAGATCATTAAGGCCCGCGATACCTACCGGCCGACGGCGAAATTCTCAACGTTTCTGTACCGGGTCGCACATAACTGCTTTATCGACCACGTGCGGCGCAACAAGCGCCATTCGCTTGGCGTCGAGTTCGACCACGAGTTCCACTCGCACCCCGGCGAACCGCCCGAGACGATTACGGAACGCCGTCTGGCGCGAGAACGCCTCGCAGTCGCGTTGAGAACGCTGCCGGAAGAACAGCGGGACGCCTTCCTGCTGCGCGAGGAAGCCGGACTCAGCGTTGACCAGATCGCGACGATTACGGGATGCAATCGCGAAACGGCCAAGAGTCGGCTGCGTTATGCCGTCAACAAGTTGCGCACCGCCATCGAGGAACCGAAATGAGCCGTGAAGGCAACGAAGACGTTCGGGACAGACGGGTATCGGATACGTATCGGCAGCTCGCCCGGGAAACGGCTCCCGAGGCGCTGAACCGACGTATTCTGCGTCAGGCAGCCAAAACTGCCTCCGCTGCGAATCGGCGGCGCGGCTGGCTCAGGCCGCTGGCCTTTGCCGCCACCGTTGTGCTCAGCGCAACGGTCGTTCTGCAGATCGTAAAGCAACCTGCGCAACACAGCGAGATGCCGCGTGCCGTCGACGACGTATTTCCGGCGGAGGATGCCGACGTCCTCGAAGAGGCTGAGAAAGCGGCGAGGTTGCGCGACGGACCCGCAGAAGCAGACAACGCCGATGATCGGCCTTCGCCAGCCACTGCCGTAGAAAAAAAGGCGTTGCCACAGCACACCGACGCTGACGCCGTGGTACTCGATGAGGTCGTCGTGCACGCCGCCCGCGCCCGCGCGGGAGACGACACTAAGCAGCGATGCGATGAACAAACCCGGGACGATCCGGACGCGTGGGCGCAATGTATCGAGGCGCTGCGTAGTCAGGGCCTCGACGATGAGGCAGACCATGAAACCAGCGCGTTCAATCAGGCCTATCCGCAACGCCCATTGAACACAACACGGGGCGAGCAGTAGAACCGGTTTCCAACTATCGGGCCGCGGCCGCCGATGCTAGAATCGCCGACCCACACAACCCATAATTTGCCGGCAGGCGCAGCGCGGCTGACCGGACCTTCAACGCAGGAATAATATTCATGAAAGCACCCGTTCGCGTCACCATCACCGGCGCCGCCGGCCAGATCGGCTATCAGCTCGCCTTCCGTATTGCTTCGGGACAAATGCTCGGCGACGACCAGCCCGTCATCCTGCAGCTGCTCGAAATCCCGCCGGCGCTTCCCGCACTTAACGGCGTCGTCATGGAGCTCGACGACTGCGCATTTCCAACGCTGGCCGGTATCGTCGCAACGGATGACGCAGATACCGCCTTCAGGGATGCCGACTACGCGCTGCTGGTCGGTGCGAGACCGCGCGGACCCGGTATGGAACGCAAAGACCTGCTGGAAGCGAATGCCGCAATTTTCTCGGTCCAGGGCAAGGCCATGAACGATCACGCGAGCCGCGACATCAAAGTGCTCGTGGTCGGAAACCCGGCGAACACGAATGCGCTGATCGCCAGCAGCAATGCACCGGACCTCGATGCCGCCAACTTTACGGCGATGACGCGCCTCGATCACAACCGCGCAATGGCACAGCTCGCAACGAAAACCGGCGCGCACGTCAACGACATAAAACGTATGACGATCTGGGGCAATCATTCGGCAACGCAGTACCCGGACGTGAACCATGCAACGGTTAAGGGTGGCAGCGCCGCCGATCTCGTCGACAGCGACTGGCTCGCGGATGAGTTCATCCCGGTGGTACAACAGCGCGGCGCGGCAATTATCGAGGCCCGAGGTGCATCGTCGGCGGCCTCGGCGGCCTCGGCGGCGATCGACCATATGCGCGACTGGGCGCTCGGCACTCCGGACGGCGACTGGGTCAGCATGGCAATCCCGGCCGACGGCAGTTATGGCATCGAACCCGGTATCATTTACTCGTACCCCGTGCGCTGCAGCGGCGGACGCTACGAGATCGTGCAGGACCTTGCGATTGACGACTTTAGTCGCGAACGCATGAATGCCACGGAAGCCGAGCTGCGCGAGGAACGCGCCGCAATCGAAGAACTGCTCTAGTTGGCCGTTTGACGCGAGTGTCATTGGCCCTGGAGTGACCGAGGTACCGCCGGAGTCGTCTATCGCGACAACCGCAGGAGGGTTCAGGTTTGACCGGATTTGCCGTTAGTCTGTTTTGGTTTCTGCTGTTCGCGGGCGGCGGTATCTACCTTGCCTACCAGCGCATCGACCTCAAGCGGTCGACGATTGCGACGGGCGTTGCACTTGCGGCGTACACGCTGCTCGGCGACGGTGCCTGGTGGTGGCTGCTGTTGCTGTGGGCCGTGTTCGCACTGCTGCTCATACCCAACCTGATCGAATTCCGCCGCGAGAAAATCACCCGGCCCTTGTTGTCCGTTTACCGGCGCATGCTGCCGTCGATGTCGGACACCGAGCGCGAAGCGCTTGAGGCCGGTAACGTCTGGTGGGACGGCGAATTGTTCTCGGGTATGCCCGAGTGGGAGCGGTTGATGTCCTACCCGGCGCCGAAACTGTCGGAGGAGGAACAGGCATTTATCGACGGTCCCTGCGAAGAACTCTGCCGCATGCTCGACGACTGGGAGGTGTGCCACGAACTCGCGGACCTGCCCAAACAGGCTTGGGACTTCATTATCGAGCACCGTTTCTTTGCGATGATCATTCCAAAGCAGTACGGCGGCCTTGAATTTTCCGCCTACGCCAATGCGATGGTCATCACGAAGCTCGCAAGCCGCAGCCCGACGGCCTCTTCGACGGTTGGCGTACCCAATTCGCTGGGTCCCGCCGAACTGCTGCTGCACTACGGCACCGACGAACAAAAACAGCGTTATCTGCCGGGCCTCGCCGCCGGTACGGAAATCCCCTGCTTCGCGCTGACGTCGCCGCAGGCCGGTTCGGACGCCGCTGCTTTGATCGACAGCGGCGTCGTCTGCAAGGGCGAATGGAACGGCGAAACCATCACCGGTATTCGCCTGAACTGGAACAAGCGTTACATCACGCTTGCACCGGTGGCGACGGTGCTCGGCCTCGCGTTCAAGCTCTACGACCCGGACCACCTGATCGGCGAGAAAGAAGACTACGGCATCACGGCAGCGCTGATACCGACCGATACCGACGGCGTCGTCGTCGGCCGGCGCCATTATCCGCTCTCGATCCCGTTTCAGAACGGGCCCACATCCGGCAAGGACGTGTTTGTCCCGCTCGATTACATCATCGGCGGCCCGGAAATGGCAGGCAAGGGCTGGAAAATGCTTGTGGAACTGCTCTCTGTCGGCCGCGCAATTACACTGCCGTCCACGGCATCGGGCGGGGGCCAGGCCGTGGCGTATTCGACCGGCGCATACGCGGGCATCCGCAAACAGTTCAACACGCCAATCGCCAATTTCGAGGGCGTCGGCGAAGCGCTGACGAGAATCGCCGGTTACACCTACATCATGAACGCAGCGGTATCGGTGACGTCGGGTGCCATCGACCAGGGTGAAAAACCGGCCGTCCCGTCGGCAATTCTCAAATACCACTGCACGGAATTCGGCCGCAAAACCGCTAACGATTCAATGGATGTCCACGGCGGCAAGGGCGTTATGCTCGGACCGAAGAACTATCTCGGCCGCGCCTATATGGCGACACCGATCGCCATCACGGTTGAAGGCGCAAACATTCTGACGCGCAGCCTGATTATTTACGGCCAGGGTGCAATCCGCTGCCATCCATTCGTCCTTCGCGAGCTGCACGCCGCGGGTGACGAGGACCACGATCGCGGGCTGATCGAGTTCGACGACGCGCTGTTCGGGCACATCGGCTACGCCATCAGCAATCTGGCGCGTTCGTTCTTCCTTGCGCTGACTCACGCCAAATTCAGCCGCGTGCCGCTCAACACACCGACACGGCGCTACTACCAGAACATCAACCGCTACAGTGCGGCGTTCGCGCTGGCCTCCGATTTTGCCATGCTGACGATGGGCGGCGGGCTCAAAAAACGCGAGCTGCTGTCGGCGCGTCTCGGCGACATCCTAAGCTCCATGTATCTTGCGTCGACGGTGCTCAAGCACTTTGAGAACCAGGGTCGGCGCGCAACAGACCTGCCGCTTGTCGAATGGTCGGTCCGAACGCTGATGTATCGGGCCCAGGAAGCGTTGCACGCCTTCCTGCGCAACTTCCCGAACCGGCCAGTGGCCGCACTGCTGCGCTTTTTCATTTTCCCGCGCGGCCGCACCTACTCGGCGCCCTCCGACGACATCGCCCGCAAGGTGGTCGAACTCGTCACGACACCGGGCGAGGCGCGCGAGCGATTGAGCCTGTTTGCGTATACTACGCTCGAGCCGGGCAATCCATTGGGCCTGCTGGAAGAAGCGTTGCAACTCGCGCGCGAGCACGCGCCGATTGAAAAACGCCTGCGTCAGGCATGGAAGGAAGGACTCCTGTCGTCCGACTACCTGGGATTACAGATCGACGAAGGCGAAAAAGCGCAGGTCATCAGCAAAGCCGAGGCAAGAAGCCTGCGCAGTTATCACGAAAAAGTACTGGCGTTGCTGAATGTCGACGACTTCGCGCCTGACGAACTCGCACGCAGGCCTGCCGACGCCGCCGTGACGCCCGAGCAACCCAGGACCGGGACCAGCGCAAAAAAGACCGGAAAGAAGAAGAAAACCGTCCGTAAAACGAGTGCAAAAGAAGCCTGACGAGGCTCAATGGCGAAGCCGGAAATCCTATACGAAGCACGCTATGTCGTAGCCGGTGAGGTTCACGACGAGTTTGAAGTATGGCTGAGAGGCCATCGGGACCGTGCGCAGATTCAGGACGGGATGGATGATGTCCGCGGTTTTGAAACGCCGTCCGGCGGCGCCGTGACATATACCTTCCGCTACCGAATCGCTGACGACGATGCGCTCGATACACTGCTCAATGGCTTTTTTGACGAGGTGGAAACGTCATTGCTTCGTGACTTCGGCGATGCCGTCGAAATGCGTGCAGCGGTGCTGCGAGAGGACCGCGACGCGTCTTTATCCAGCGGAGAAACGCTCACCTGCCTGAACTGCGGGACTCGCCTGCACGGCCAGTACTGCGGCAATTGCGGTCAGCGGGCACGCAGCCGCCTGATTAGCCTCTGGCAACTGCTTAAGGAGGCGTTTGGCGATCTGCTGGAGCTCGATTCGCGTCTCTGGCGAACCTTGATTCCGCTGCTGGCGCGGCCCGGAAAACTGACGCGCGAGTACCTTGAAGGCCGCCGCGTGTACTACATGCCGCCGTTCAGAATGTATCTGGTGCTGAGTGTGATTTTTTTCGTCATCGCATTCTTCGACCCGATGAAAGACCTAAGCGTCTGGATCGAGCCCGGTCCACTACCTGACACGGAGCAGGAGGCGGCGACGGTCGCGCCCGACGAAAACGAGGACGAGGACGGCATCTTCGGCAACTGCGAAAACGTCTCGTTCAGCGACGAGGAGGACATGCCGGTGTGGATGACGTCGATTTTCACCGACGAACGCCTGCGGCAAATCTGCGAGCGCAACAAGGCGCGCGGCAACGACAACATCGCCGATGCCATTATCGACAACGCGCCGATTGCACTGATCCTGCTGCTGCCGATTATGGCGCTGGTGCTAAAGCTGCTGTATTCGTTCTCGCGCCGCTACTTCGTCGAACATCTTCTGTTTTTTATTCATTTCCACGCGTTCCTGTTTCTTTTGCTAACGCTCAATATCGTATTCGCGCGCATCGTGTCGTGGACGGCGCTGGAGGGCACCGTTAGTACGATCATCATCGTTGCGGCATCGCTTTATGTACCCATTTATCTTTACAAGGCCATGCGACGCGTCTACGGTGAAGGGCACCTGATTACTCTGCTGAAGTACGTTCTGCTCGCGATCGCGTACATCACAGGCACCGGCGTGACACTGCTCGCGACCTTTCTGGGTGTCGTGCTGACAGCATGAGTGAACATAACGGCAGGATTCATCGGAGGTCATCCTATGTTCAGATTCTTGTTCTTCGCCTGCATCGCGGGCATCGGGCTCGCAGGCTGCGGCAAATCCGACGCGCCGGCGACGGCACCGGCTCAGGAAGCGGCGCCCGCCCGCACGGCGCTGCAGCGCACACCGTCGGCGGACGGGGCGCGCGTGTTTTTCCTCGAGCCCGAGGACGGTGCGGTGGTGAAGAACCCGGTGCGCATTCGATTCGGCGTGGAGGGCATGTCTATCGTGAAAGCGGGTGACAATCGGGCGCATTCCGGCCATCACCACCTGCTGATCGATACCGGGCTGCCGGACCTGTCGCTACCGATCCCGGCCGACGATCGGCACATTCACTTCGGCGACGGCAGCGTCAATACCGACATCACACTCGCACCCGGCAGCCACACATTGCAGATGCTGCTCGGCGATCATCTGCATATCCCCCACGATCCGCCGCTTACCTCAGATCGGATTTCGATTACCGTCGAGGAATAATCGGTGCCGCCATCAAGCGTACAATAAGTAGTTGAGTCAAAAGGCCGAGGCCACTAAAATCGCCAGGTTACGCAGGCCTCTACGATGAATCAATCCAGCCACAGAAAAACGATCGGAGTAAGCGGACTGGCCGCTTATGTGCCACCGTACCGAGTGTGGCTCGAAGACTGGTGCGACTGGACCGGACAGCACTGGCCGAAAGTACGGGAGGTTGTCGGTCGCAGCTTTCGCGTTCGCGGCCCGAACCACAGCGTCTATACGATGGCCGCAAACGCGGTTATCCGCCTGATCGACCAGTACGACGTCGACCCGACGCGCATCAAATTCCTTGGACTCGGTACAGAGTCCAGTACGGACAACTCAGCCGGCGCAATCATCGTCAAAGGCATGGTGGACCAGGCGCTCGCGGCGCGCGGCAAACCGCCGATCTCCCGCGGCTGCGAAGTACCGGAATTCAAACATGCCTGCCTCGGCGGCGTGTACGGCATGAAAGGCGCGATTCGCCACCTGGCGCTGGACGGTGCCGGCGGCCAGGCCATCGTCGTCTGTGCGGACATTGCCGAATACGCTCGCGGCAGTTCCGGCGAACCCACTCAGGGCGCCGGCGCCGTCGCAATGCTGCTGGAAGAAAACCCTCGGCTGGCGATCGTGGATCTTGTCGGCTCCGGCTCGGCATCGGATTACCGCATCATGGATTTTCGCAAACCGATGCTGCGCTTCTGCGGTCAGGACCGCTCGGAGTCGCATCAGGTTCAGGATTTTCCCGTCTTCAACGGCAAATACTCCACAACCTGTTACATCGACGAAACGCTGCATGCGCTGCACGACATGTATGAAAAGCGCGGCCTCGAGTCCGCCGAGTACCTGCGCTCTTTAAAGTCGTTGTTTTTACACCGCCCTTACCGGCGAATGCCCGAGACCGGCTGGGCCGTGTCTTACCTGTTCGCGCTTGGCAAGGGCAGCGCGGATGACCGCGCCGAACTCAGCTCCTACTGCTACGAGGCCGGCGTCGATGTCGACGCGGTGCTCGGCGAGATGATTTCGCAACCCGAAGTTGCGGCGCTCGCGAGTCCGGAGCGGCTGCAGTATGAAGCCTATCCGCTGACGATGGCGGTGTTGCGTGCATTCCGTGCGTCGCGGCACTACCGCCGCGAAGTGCTGGACAAGCTGCGCCTGGGCAGCGACACAATGCTCGACCTGGGCAACCTGTACACAGCAGCACTGCCGGCGTGGATGGCCGCCGGTTTCGAGCAGGCCCTTGAGGAAGATTCGTTATCGGTCGGCGAGGAAGTGCTGACCCTCGGTTACGGCAGTGGCGACGCCGCGGAAGTAATTCCGTTTTTCATGGCGGAAAACTGGCGGGATGCTGCCACGAAGATTCGATTCGGCGACGCGATGCAGTTTACGATCGACCTGTCGCAGGCTCAGTACGAAGCGCTGCACGACGGACGCCGCGTATCGCATCTCGATTACGTGGCACGCAACGAATTTGTCATCGAGCGCGTCGGCAGAGCCGACGATCGGCATTTTTCGGATCTTGGCATTGAGTACTACCGCTATATTGCATAGCGGCTGAGCAGGTCCGCATAGTCTTCGTTGAGTACCCGCCACTCCTGTCGAAACCAGGGGGTGAATCGTTGCGGTCGCTCGGCCAGTTCCACGTTCAGCCGTTCGCGCCCCACATGGCGCACCGCTTCGATTTCCCGGAGGTTGTGACGTACCGGGCCGCTGCTGCGGCCGAGAAACACATGACACAGCTCGCGCTCGGATCCCGCTTCGCTAAACGCGGCCTGATAACAAAAGCGGTACACGTATTCCAAATCGGCCGTGACGTTGAGTTCATCGCTGAGCCGGCGTCGCGTCGCAACAGTCAGCGTTTCGCCACGTCTTGGATGACTGCAGCAACTGTTCGACCAGTAGCCCGGCCACAGGCGCTTGCCGGCGGCGCGCTGCTGCAGCAGTAACTCGCCCCGTTCGTTGAACAGAAACAGCGAAAACGCGCGATGCAGCAATCCGTCGCCATCGTGGCACTCCGCCTTCGAGCGATAGCCGATTTCGTTGTCCTGCGTATCGACGAGGATAAGTTCCTCTGTGTCGGAGGAAACGACCCGATGAAGTTCACTCATTCCTCGATTTCCCTGACTGACAACGTTCGATAACCACCCTGCTGAAGTGCGGATCGTACCGCATCCTCTGCGCCCGGGCACAGCGCAACGATCGCACCTCCACCGCCTGCACCGGTCAACTTGGCACCGAGTGCACCTGCCTCACGTGCAACATCCACCATCTCCTCCAGTTCCGGTGTCGAGACGCCGATGCCGTTCAGCAGCCCATGCGCCACATTCATTGACGCTCCGAGGTGCTCGAAGTCGCCGCGCTCGACAGCCCGGGTAGCATCCAGGCTCAGGGCGCTCATGAGCTCGAACAACGAATCGAAGGCGGTCGGCGATTGCCGTCGCCGATGCGCAACACCAGCCACCATCGTCTCCGTACTGGCGGACGTGTGCCCGATACCGAGCACGAGCGGCAGGCTTAAGGGCGCTGCGACGGTTTGCATCTCAAGCTCATCCGATCTGCGATACAGCAACATGCGTTCATAGCAGGCAATCGCATTATCGATGCCCGAAGGCGTCCCATGCGCGAGTTGTTCGCAGGCGAATGCAATCTCGTTGACGCGCGCATCGTCGACGTCAATGCCGTGGTAAGACGCAAGCGCACGAGTGACGGCCACTGCGAATGCGGCCGACGAACCCAACCCTTTGCCCATAGGTAACCGCGTGTCGATGTCGATCGTCAGTGGTCCGATGCCGATGTCCAGCAACTCACAAATTCGGGCGACCGCCGCATCGATGCCCGTGCGGCACCGAGGATCGATCGTCTTCGACAGGCCCCAATGCGGCGCACAAACCCGAATGCCTTCCCCGGCTTCGCTGACGCCGGCTCGCAGCGCACCTGGCAGAGGCACCGCAAGCGCGTGATGTCCGTAGACGACGGCATGCTCACCGAGCAAAATAACCTTACCGGCCGCCGCCGCCTGCACGTCGCTCGACGCGCGCGCGACGGCCAGGCCCTCGACGATGTCACGCGCTTTCCAGTCCTTGACGTCACCGCTCGCAACGAGCTGCCGAACGACCTCGTCGAGCTGCGCATCGTCGGCACCCGCGGCAACCGCGACGCTGCGCGCATGGAGCTGCATGTGACCCTGCTGAATACCGCTCGTGGCCAGCGCGCGAATCGCCGCAAAATTCTGCGCCAGTCCGACCGCGGCCATCAGTTCCGCCAGTTCACGCGCGCTTTGCACGCCGCAGACAGCCCGTCCCAGCGTGGCAGCCGGATTCGAGCGCAGCGTGCCGCCGACGGTGCCCGCCTTGAGCGGCAGGCACAGTTCGCCCAGCAGTTCGCCGTTGCCGCCAACGCGCCAGCTCGTCAGCGCGCGATAGCGGCCGTCCCTTGCCGCATACGCGTGCGCACCCGCCTCTATCGCCCGCCAGTCGTTGCCTGTCGCAATGGCGACGGCATCGATGCCGTTCATGATGCCCTTGTTGTGCGTGGCCGCCCGGTGCGGATCGACGAGCGCAATATCGTTCGCCAGCACGATCGCATCGCGCACGGCCTCGCCGGTCATGTCGCCGGCCGCCAACAGGTCCGGCGCGAACGCGACCCGCACGCGGAACAACGACCGATCCGTGAGGTTGGACAGAATACGCAGTGCCGCGTCACCGCCAGCGATGGCGGCAATGTGCGGCGCGATCGATTCGCACACGGTGTTGACGAGATTCGCGCCCATCGCGTCGCAGGTATCGACGAAGACAGACACGACCAGCAGTGGCGCACCGCCAGGCAACGTCTTTGTCTCAGTCTCAATTCCGCGCACGCCGCCGCCGCGCTCAAGCAGCCGCGGATGTACACCGTTCGCCAGCTCCGTGAGCCGTTGCTCCGCGTCACGCAGCGCTGCGCAGGCCCGTTCAGGGTCCTCGACGTTGACGACATGCACCTGCCCGGCCAGCAGCGACTCGTCGCTGCCTGCGGAGAAACCGCCGCCCGCTCGCGCCAGCAACGCGGCCGAGCTGAGTGCCGCGACGATGGACGGCTCCTCCACGGCCAGTGGCAGCAGACACTCTCGCCCGTTGACGACGAAATTTGCGGCGATGGACAGCGGCAAACCGAACACGCCGACGACGTTTTCGGTCATGCGATCGGCCGCCTGCACATTCAACACCTGGCGGCCGCGACGCAGTGCCCCGGCGTCCGCGGCCGAGATCCAGCCGAGACGCTCGAGCTCGGCAATGCGTTCGCTGACGCTCAGGCGATGAAAGCCGGACAGTCTGGACGTCGGCATGCTCAGCTATCTCCACTCAATGACCGCTCCATGGCCGCACCGCGAAGGTCGAGGCCGCAATTGAGCACCCGCGAGGCATACGGCCGTGCGAAATCCTCCAGTCTGCCGGAGTCGGCCGACAACGCAATCCCCACATCGCCCCCGCCCGCACCGCAGGGTTTGTAGATTACGCCCACGGCTTCCGCTGCACGCGAGAGTTCGTCATGCCCGCCATCGAATACGCCGAGATCGTGGTCGTTACTGAATTGCCGCAGCACTTCAACGTAACGGCTGTAAGCGGCAAGCAGCGCCTCGGCATCGCCATTGCCCCATGCCTCCGCGACATACCGCGACTGTTCGGCAAGGGCGGTCCGGGACGCGTGCCGGTCTGCTGTCTGCAGCCGCCTGAGTTTCGCCGTGGTCGGAGCGGCCGTACCCGTCCACACGACACGAAACGACAGCGCCTCGGGCCAGCCCGGCGCGGTAACCTGAGCGCCGTCCATGCGATACTCGATCAGTCCGCCGTGCACGCTGCAGGCGACATCGGCACCGCTGCCTCGGCCCTGCTGGAAGCGTGAATGGGCCCGCGCGGCACAATCGGACACGGCGGTGTCGCCGCGCATGGCCGCACACAACGCCGTACACAGTGCGGCACTCGATCCGAGCCCGAGTTTTGCAGCGCTGGCCGTATCGAGAAACGCGCCGCTGTCCAGTGTCATGTCCAGCGGTTCGGCAACGCCAAGCGTCTGCAATACAGCGTCCACCAGATCGAACGCATCGGCGCCGCGAAGCCACTCGATCCGCCCGCCGCGCACCCGGTACTCGCCGCTTATGCCCGTAAACCCGGGCGCGGCGACGAGGCCGGTGTTCCCTTCGGCTCTGCACACGCGAGCCCGCGCACGCCGATTGACCGCCATGCAGATGGCAGGCGCGCCGTCCAGCACGGCGTACTCTCCGCTCAGGACGATCTTTCCAGGTGCACTCGCGGACCGCGTCATTCGTCGTCCAGCAGGTGCGCACCGTGTCCGAGCCCGGTGGTTACGACACGAATCACACCGGGCGTTTCACGCAGCGCGGCACTCACGACCTCCACGGCCGCAGGCAGACACACGGCTTTGACCTGCGGCCCGGCATCGATCGTAAAGAACACGCCATGACCTTCGCGTTGCAGTTCGCGCACGGATTGCAGGCACGCCAGAGTGGCCGCGTTCCAGAACACCGTCGGTGGTCGGGAGGTCCACATGACCGAGTGCATCTTGAGACAGTTGTGTTCCGCGACCGATGCGAGCAGGGCGAAGTCGCGCCGTGCGACAGCGCTGCGAGCGATGGCCAGATCTTCAGCCTGACGCTCCACCCAGGCACTGTAGAACGGCGAGGACCGGCGGCTGATCTCCATGGCTTCCGTCGAACCCGTGGGTTTCGGGCCGGCCTCGGTAATCGCGATCACGACATTGAGCGGCCAGTCGGCCGCCCCTGCCAGAGACGTCAGACGAATGCTGTCCGCCTCGTTGGCCAGCTCGACAAAACCGCCATACAGCGACCGCGCCGCCGAGCCCGAAGCAGCGCCGGCGAGCGCCGCGAGTTCATGCCTGGCGTACCGTGTCCCGGCCGCTGCGACCGTCAACGCCGCAAATGCCGACGCCGACGATGCCAGCCCGGCCGCGACCGGGAAATTGCTGTGGCTGTCGACTCGAACGCGCGGCCGCTCGCACCCGGCTACGGCGTCGAGGCAGGCGCTGACCCGCGGCAGCATGTCGCCTGTTTCCCTGCCGTTGAGCCACAGGCGGTCGGTGGCAGCGCCCGCGTCGGCATCGATGGACATCCTGGTGCGCAGCGTATCGAGCGTAATCGATATAGAGCCCACGGCGGGCAAATTGCGCGCCACATCGCGCTTCCCCCAGTATTTGATCAGCGCGATATTCGGGTGTGCGATCGCCGTCGCTCGCTTCAATGTTCGTTCCGCCTGCAAAGGACGCGAATTATAGCCCAGCACGTGCGGCGCACCGCCACAGAATTCGTGTAGTCTACACGGCCCGTAACCACGCGACGGCACCTTGGAAAACGACTTTTTACATCGCGTTGATGCCTATACGAAACGCGTCGACGACCGGCTCGACGATGCCCTGCCGCTCGCGACGGCCCGACCGCAACGCCTGCACGAAGCGATGCGTTATGCGGTGTTCAACGGCGGTAAGCGCGTGCGGCCGCTGCTGACTTACGCGGCCGGCGAGTGCCTTGACGTACCACCGGAGCGGCTCGACGCACCTGCCGTCGCGATCGAACTGATCCACGCTTTTTCCCTCGTACACGACGATCTGCCCGCGATGGACGACGACGACCTCAGGCGCGGCAAGCCCACGGTGCATATTCAGTACGACGAGGCTACGGCCATTCTCGCAGCCGACGCACTGCAACCGCTGGCGTTTCGCGTTCTGGCGGAACCGGAGGGCCCCGGGACCGGCACCCGGGTGAAGCTCGTGCGACTGCTCGCCGCCGCTTGCGGGTCTACGGGCATGACCGGCGGACAGTCGATCGATCTCGCGGCCGAGGGTCGCGCACTGCCCGTCGAAGACCTGGAACACATGTACGCACTGAAAACCGGGGCGTTGATCCATGCCGCCGTCATGTCGGCCGCCATACTGAAGGATGACCTGCCACGCGCGAAGTCGGACGCACTGGACGCATTCGGCCGCAGCATCGGGATCGCGTTTCAGATCATCGACGACATCCTCGATGTCGAGGGCGAAACGGAGGTCATCGGCAAACCTGTGGGCTCGGATGTATCGCTGAAAAAAGCCACGTATCCGGCGCTGCTGGGCATCGAGACATCCCGCCGCCGATGTGGCGAGTTTCTCGACAGCGCGATAGCCGAACTCGACATCTTCGGAACACGCGCCGAACCGCTGCGCTGGCTGGCGCGGTATATCGTTCAGCGAGCACAATAGATGATTCCGGCGACGCGCGGTGTATTGCATGTCGATATGGACGCGTTTTATGCCTCGGTTGAACAACGCGACAACCCAGCGCTGAAAGGCAAGCCCGTGGTTGTCGGCGGCGGCAGCAAGCGCGGCGTCGTGGCCGCAGCCAGCTACGAGGCGAGACGTTTCGGCATCCGGTCCGCGATGCCGATGGCTGAAGCCATGCGGCGCTGCGACCGCCTTGTGCGCCTGTCGCCGCGCATGTCGCATTATCGCCGGGCTTCGCGAGTCATATTCGAAATATTCCGACAATTCACACCACTCGTCGAGGGTCTGTCGCTCGACGAAGCCTTTCTCGACGTCACGGCCAGCGTTCGACTGTTCGGCTCGCCCGAGAACATCGCAATCGCGATTAAGCGGCAGATTACCGAGGAAACGGCGTTGACGGCATCCGTCGGTGTCGCCGAAAACAAGCTGGTTGCCAAGATCGCATCGGATCTCGATAAGCCCGACGGTCTGTCAGTGGTGTATCCGACCGACTACGCACGCGTGCTCGACCCGCTGCCGGTTTCAGTACTGCCCGGCATTGGCAAGCAAACGCTGCGGCGCCTGCAGAGCACGTCCGTCAGGACGCTATACGATCTGCGCACCGCCGACGACCGGGTTCTTGAGCCCGTGTTCGGCCGCTATACGCAAAAAACCAGAGATCGGGCTGCCGGCATCGATGCGCGCCCGGTGGAACCGTGCCGCGCGGAAAAGTCGATCAGCGCTGAGGAGACCTACGCCACCGATCTCGCGAATGCGGCCCAAATGGATCGGGAGATTCTGCGTCTGACCGAGCGTACCGCGATGAGGCTGCGCAAGGCCGGTCTGTGCGCCGGCGTCGTGCAGATTAAAATCCGCCGCGCCGATTTCAGTACGAGCACACGACAACGTTCTGTCAACCCTCCGACAAACGGCACCGAACAGATCGCAGCGGTTGCACACAACCTGCTGCACCGCTGGCTCGCGGAAAACCCAGGCGCCCGAGTCCGACTGCTGGGCGTCGGCGGCGCCCGTCTCAGCCCGCAGCGCCAGCCCGATCTGTTCGACGACGGCATGCAGCGAGCGCCCGCAGCAATCGACTCGGCCGTAGACCGGATTCGCGATCGCTTCGGAACGCACTCGGTGTCGAGGGCCGGAACATTGCAGCGCAAGTAGTTTGGTCCCCTCACCAGGGTAGAATCGTTCGTATGTACACTCAATTTTTCGGTCTGAACGAAAAGCCATTTTCCATTACGCCCGATCCGCGTTATTTGTTTATGAGCGAACGGCATGGCGAGGCGCTTGCGCATCTCGTCTACGGTGTGACCGAGAGCGGCGGGTTTATTCAGCTCACGGGCGAGGTTGGAACCGGCAAAACCACACTCGTGCGCACATTGTTATCGGACCGCCTGCCGGACGACGCCGATGTCGCGGTCGTACTCAACCCGCAGATAACCGCGCACGAGTTTCTGGCCACGATCTGTGAAGAACTCGAGGTCCCGGTTCCCGACGAAAAAGACAGCATCAAGGCACTCACCGACGCTCTGAATCAGCACCTGCTGGCCGCACACGCGGCCGGGCGTCATACCATACTGATTGTCGACGAGGCGCAGAATCTCGCACCGGCCGTGCTCGAACAGGTACGTTTGCTGACCAATCTCGAGACGGCGCGGAAGAAACTGCTGCAGATCATACTGATCGGACAGCCTGAACTTCGCGAATTACTGGCGCGTACCGATCTGCGGCAACTCGCGCAACGCATTACCGGGCGCTACCACCTCGAACCGCTGACGCAGGATGAAACGCAGAAGTACATTGAACATCGTCTGCGCGTTGCCGGAGCGCTGGGCGAGATCTTCGACGGCGCGGCAAAGAAGGAGGTTTACCGGCTGTCGGGCGGTGTCCCCCGTCTGATCAATGTCATCTGCGACCGGGCGCTGCTCGGCGCGTACAGCCGCGAATCCCGGGGCGTGACAAAGGCGATCGTGCGGCGCGCCGCGGATGAAGTCGCCGGCGAACGGACCCGCTGGCCGAACGTCGCCCAGGTGTCATTGGGCGTCGCCGTCATCGCGCTGATTGCCGCGGCGTTGTTCGCGCTCAGCCGGCTCCCCGAGGAACGCACGGCACCCGCCGAGGTCACGGCACGGCAGGAAGTTGCTGACCCACTGCCGGCCGCGCCGCCGGAGCCGCCGCCGATGCCGTCTCTGTCCGAACAACTCGCCGCGGCAGGAGAGCTGACGTCCGAGGACTTCGCATTCGCGACGCTGTTTCGATTGTGGGGCATCGACTTCGCCTCGGGACCGCGGGCGGCCTGCACCCAGGCAAGCGACTCGAATCTCGCGTGCCTGAACTTCCGCGGTTCGTGGAATGCGCTGAGAAAGCTCGACCGGCCGGCCATACTCAATGTGCAGGACGAATCCGGGACGTCGCACCGGATCGTATTGGTCGCTGTCAATGGCGACAGCGCGGAGGTGAGTATCGGTGGCGTCCGTGTCACGCATTCCGCATATGCGATCGCCGACGCATGGCACGGACAGTCCGTACTATTGTGGAGACCGCCCACCGGAACGCCGGTATCGCTCGCACCCGGCTACGACGGTCCCGAGGTGCTCTGGCTGCGCCAAAGCCTGGCGGATATCGACGGTCGCTACCGCAGCAATGCCACACTTTCCACGCGCTACGACAGCGATCTCGAACGTATCGTGCGAGAGTTTCAGCGCGACCATCGTCTTGACGTCGACGGCTTCGCGGGACAACACACGCAGATTTTCATCAATTCGCTGTTGGCGGCGGATAGCACGCCGCGGCTGACAACCCCCGTGCTCGCGAGGGAGTAACCAATGTCGTTCATTCTGGATGCGCTAAGAAAGTCGGAAACCGAGCGCCAGCAGCACGGTGGCTCGGAATTCGCGGTCATTGGCGGCGGCCGTCCGAAATCGGCACCGCGCTGGAAATGGATCGTCGCCACACTGCTGGCCATCAATCTGGCTGTGCTGGTGAGCCTGTTGTTCCGCTCAAACTGGGATACGGCCACGGCACCGGCCACTGTACCTGCTCAGATCGAGCAACCCGCCGCGGTTGAGCCCGAGCCGACGAGCAGTTTTGCAGAACGCGTGGCGGAAGCGCGGCGCAACGCGCCGCGGCAGCAGGCCGTCGCCGAATCCGTCCCGCCGAAGCAGAATGAGCGTACGCAGGTGACGGTCGTCTCACAGGACCCGGCGGCCATCGATACCAGCCGCGTGTATCCGAGTCTTGCGGAAGTCATCGCAGATGGCCGGATCACGCTGCCTGAGCTCCATCTCGACATTCACGTCTTCAGCGACGTTGCAAAAGACCGCTTCGTGTTCATCAACATGACTAAGCACCGCGAAGGATCGCGGCTTGAAGAAGGACCGCTCGTATCCGAGATCACACCGGAGGGTGTGGTTCTGAATTTCGAAGGCGAGACGTTCCTGTTGCCGCGTGAATGACGGCGCGCCATGAACTCAGCGGCAGCGAATTTGCGACGGCGCTGATCTCCGGTTTTCACCGCGTGATCGCCGAACAGGAGCTGCTGAACCGCATCAATGTCTTTCCCGTCGCCGACAGCGACACCGGCACAAACCTGAGCCTGTCGCTGGCGTCGGCCCTCGGCGTGCTGACCGATGCCAGGGACGAGCATCTCGGCACACTGCTCGCAAGCGTCGCCGACGCGCTGCTCGACGGCGCGCGCGGTAATTCGGGCGCGATCATGGCCCAGTTCTTTCAGGGAATGAGCGACGCCAGTGAAGATATCGAACGCCTTTCCGCCGGCGACTTTGCGCGCGCCGCACAGGCCGGCTCCGACTATGCACATGACGCACTGTCGCAACCGCGAAAAGGCACGATTCTATCGGCGATTGCGGCGTTTTCGGACAGCGTGCAGCGCACGGACCTCGACTTCGTCGCAATGTTTCGGCAGGCCAGAAACCGCGTCGACGATGCCGTCCTCGAAACGCCGACCCAGCTTGACGTGTTGCGCAAAGCCGGAGTCGTCGACGCGGGCGCAAAGGGCTTTGCCGAACTGGTTGCGGGCATGGCAGACTACATCGTCGAAGGCCGCGTCGCGCCAATGCCCGAGACCGGCCTGCACCGCGACCTCGAAGCACCGGCCTCGGCCATCGAACCGCCGGTTGAATCCGCGTACCGTTTCTGTACCGAGTGCATTGTGACCGGTATCGACATCGACCGGCGCCGCCTGCGCGAAGCGCTTGCCGGGGTCGGTGACTCGCTGGTTCTTGCCGGAACCAAACACAAAGCGAAAATTCACATCCATGCGAACAGCCCGGACGATGTGTTTGCCCTTGCGTCCGGCTTTGGCGAGGTTAGCGGGCGGAAGGCCGACGATATGCTTCGCCAGCAGCGCAGCAGCCACACACCTGCGCGTCATTTTGCCGTCATCACGGACTCGGCGGCCGATATATCCGAGCGGGACATGGCCCGTCTCGATATTCACATGGTGCCGCTCAGAATCCAGTTCGGCGATCGTGGTTACCTCGACAAACTCAGCATCAGCACCGAGGAGTTTTACTCGGAACTCGAAAACAACGCGCATCACCCCACCACATCGCAACCCGCTCCCGGCGATTTTCGCCGCCAGTTTCAGTTCCTCGCGAGTCACTTCAGGGACGTCATCTCGATTAACCTGACGTCGCGCGCAAGTGGGACGTACGAGGCCGCGAGGTCCGCTGCCAGCCGCATCAGGGCCGCCGGTCACGTACACGTCGTCGACTCCCGAAATGCCTCCACGGGACAGGGGCAGCTCGTCACGCTCGCAGCCGAATGCGCTCAGGCCGGACTCGATGTCGAGCAAACGCTGTCGATGCTCGACGAGCACATTTCGCAAACGCGGACATGGGCACTGCTCGAGGAACTACGTTACGCGGTGCGCGGCGGCAGGCTACCTGCCTGGGTGCAACGGTTCGCCAACCTGCTGCGTTTGTCACCCATTATCGGGACGTCACCGTCCGGCGAGGTCAGGCTCGCCGGTTTTCTGTTCGGACACCAGGCACGCCGAACGAAGTTCGCACGTTTTGTGGCACGCCGCGCCGCGAAGGTCGAGAAACTCGAACTCGGGATCGGTCATGCCGTCTGCGCCGACAACGCGGAACAACTTGCACAGGATCTGCGGCGGCGTCTGCCGAACATCGATCGCCTGACAATCTGCGACCTCGGTACGGCGCTCGGCGTGCACGGCGGACCGGGAACGCTGATCGTTTCGGCAGCACCCGGTCGCACGTTACCCGACCGGACCTGACTGCGGCCACTACTCGCGAATACCGACGCCTTTTTTCATGAGCAACAGGCAGACAGAAAACAACACAACGATGAATACGCCGAGTATCGCGTAAGCGTGCAGAATGCCGATATCGGACCTGCCAAGAATGCCGTAGCGAAACGCGTTCACCATGTACAGAATCGGATTCGCCCGCGATACGATCTGCCAGAACTCGGGCAGCATCGATATCGAGTAAAACACGCCCCCCAGATAGGTCAGCGGCGTGAGCACAAACGTCGGAACAATGGAAATGTCATCGAACTTCTTCGCGAAAATGGCGTTGATGAACCCGGCCAGCGAAAACACGATCGACGACAACAATACGACCGATATCGTTACCACAGGGTACGCCACGTCGAGGCGCGTGAAGAACAGTGCGATGATCGTGACCAGCGACCCGACGAGCAGCCCGCGTAAAACACCCCCGGCGACGTGCCCAAGGATGATCGTGGCATTCGACATCGGCGATACGAGCATCTCCTCGATATGCCGGCCGAATTTGGCGCCGAAGAACGACGACACAACGTTGCCGTAGGAGTTGGTAATTACCGACATCATGATCAATCCCGGCGCGATGTAAGCCATGTAGTCGAATCCGTCCATCGTGCCGATCCGACGCCCGATCAGGGTGCCGAAAATGATGAAGTACAGCGTCATCGTAATGGCAGGCGGAACGATGGTCTGCACCCAGATACGCAGCACGCGAACCATTTCCTTGCGAACGATGGTTTGCAATGCCACCAGATTCAGAGCCGCGTTCATGCCGCACTCTCGTGGCGGTTTTCGACGAGGCGAATGAACAGTTCCTCGAGCCGATTTGCCTTGTTGCGCATACTGAGGATGCGGATACCGGCTGCATCGAGCTGGGAGAACACGTCGTTGATATCGTTGTCCGGTCCTTTCTCAATCTCCAGGTCGCCGTCGTCTCGCAGACGGGTATCGAATCCGTGCAAAGCCGGCGGTCGATCCAGCGCCTGTGCCGGGCTGAGCACGAACACTTCGCGCTGCAGCTTACGCAGCACCGCGGTCATCTTCGCGTCTTCGATGATGCGGCCTGCGTCGATAATGGCGATATCGCGGCACAGCGATTCCGCCTCCTCGAGATAGTGCGTCGTCAGAATGATCGTGGTTCCGGATTCATTGATCTCGCGCAGGTACTCCCACATCGAACGCCGGATTTCGATGTCCACGCCGGCGGTCGGCTCGTCTAGGATCAGCAGTCTCGGCTCATGCACAAGTGCCCTTGCAATCATGAGCCGTCGCTTCATCCCGCCCGACAAACTGCGTGCAATATCGTCGCGACGGTCCCATAAGCGCAGTGCACGCAAATACCGCTCGACCTGCATACGCGCGCGTTTTCCGCCGATGCCGTAGTAGCCGGCCTGATTGGACACGATGTTGCCGACCGTATCCCAGAGATTGACGTTAATTTCCTGGGGCACCAGCCCGAGGCAGGCCTTCGCGGCAGCAAGCTCCGTATCGATGTCGTGGCCGAAAATTCTGACCTCGCCGCCGGTCTTGTTGACCAGTGAGCTGACGATACCGATTGCGGTCGTTTTACCGGCGCCGTTCGGACCGAGCAGTGCGTAAAAATCGCCATCGCCAACGGTCAGGTCTATTCCCTTGAGCGCCTGATTTCCGTTCGCATAGGTTTTCGTCAGTCGTCGTAATGTGAGTGCATGCATTTCGGCGCGTATTGTAGCGGCGCCCGACCGAGGCGTCACACCTTGCTGTGCGGTACCCGAATGCGGCATGCAGCCGCAGACAGCGGCTGCGGGGACTCGCCGCGCAGCGCAATCAGCATTTGCTGCAGCGCAACGGCGTGGACGCAATGCCGTAACTGACGCTTTGCGCTTGCGCCGTCTGCCGTGAGTCTGCCGTGCCCGCTACCGGAAAAGCGGTCGGTTACGAGATCGGCGCGCCAGGCCACTCGGTCCACGAGCCGAACGAGCGGTGTGCGCGTCAGCAATTCGCACCACGCCACACTGGCACCGCACAGGACTCTGGCGCCATACGGACTGCGGTTGGCCAGTTGCCAGAGGAAACCCAGCGCTGCGGACTGCAGCGTGCGCTGGTCAGCCCCTGCGGGTTCGCTTGCTTCGAGCAGATCCTGTTCTGCTGCCAATGCCTGCTCCCACCACGCCACGTCCTGTTCGTGCAGTGAAAACAGCAACAGCGGCGCATTCGCAAGACGCTCTCGCTCAGCGCTCGGCAGTGAGCCGGTCAGATCGAGCCAGGTCCGGTTGAGCGCCCTGACGTTGTCGTAATCGTTTGCATCCGGCGGCGAGAACATCCCCATTGAATGATGCATTTATTCCTCCCTTGAGCGAGTTATGAGTCTTTTTTCAGTACTTCCTGCAATTACAATTATTATTATTGTTCGACCATTCCAAGATAATATGCGCTATAGTATACCTGTATATGGTCTTTTTCTATCAACAAGGACGAGAAATGCGTTTAACTGACGATCGCTACTCCGGTGAACGGAGCCAATTCGAACTCGCACTGCGAATGATTCGCCATGAAGCAAGAACAAGGACCATAAGAGAGTGCACGGGCCTCTCAGACGATCGAATTCGCAAACTGTACGCCCGCTATTTTCGCGACTCACGGCAGTCGGGCGTTCGGCGCCGCCGGGGTAAATCGCCACGTCAGATTTTTTTCTTCGTAAAATCCCCCGAGAACCAGCTACAGGCCACCACGCTCGTGGCGCTGTTTTCGGCGAGTCTGCTGCTGCGCATCGACGCCGGGGATGCCGTGCGTGCCTGCTGGCCCAGGCCTGACGTCGAGTTTGGACACCGCCTGTGCCGCGCTTACGAGCATTACCTGCTGCTGCATCGAAACCCGAAGCTGAACTTCGAATGGGCGTGGAATCTGCTGCACAGCATCGCGAAAAACGAAGAGCTTTTTCTTGCCGGCTGCAAACATTGCCCGGCGTCCTACGTACAGGACGCGTATGCGATTGACGACGGTGTGTGCCCAGGCTGCCGGATTCACCAGCGCCTGCAATAGTGCGGTACACTCTGCCGCCCTTGGCCATGCAGAATCACAACGTATTTGCCGGCGCGTTCGTCGATCGCAGTGGCGAGCTGCGCAAGGACGACGACTGGCTCGAGCAGGCATTACACGCCCCCGAAGCGCGCTTCGTACCGGTATGGGGCGACCGCTGCCTTGTCGGCGGAGAGCCGCCACGCGCGATCCTGCTGGAGCGGGGCCGCATCCGCAAATACATCGACGACGATCACCTGATCTTTCTCGGCCTGTTCCGTGGCGAACCGGCGTTTGCGGTACCTGTCGACAAAGGTGACGACCCGCCGCAGGCCGACGACGCCGAGTACCAGGACCTGCGTTTTCTCGGCACTGTACTACCGCCCGACGAAGCGAATCTCGCCGCGCACGCGCGGGCGCTGGTGCTCTGGCACGCGACCCAGCGCTACTGTGGCCATTGCGGCTCACAATCGCTGCCGCATTCAGGCGGCAACTCGCGCATGTGTGTCAACGCCGATTGTGGCCGTGAGTCGTTTCCGCGCGTCGACCCGGCCGTGATCGTGCTGGTCTCGCACGGCGACCGCTGCCTGCTCGGCCGCCAGGCGAGCTGGCCCGAGGGCCGCTACTCGACGATCGCGGGCTTTGTCGAACCGGGTGAGAGCCTGTCCGATGCGGTCCGGCGAGAGGTCTTTGAGGAAACCAACGTGCGCGTCGGTGACGTGCGCTATCACAGCTCGCAGCCGTGGCCATTTCCGTCGTCGCTGATGCTCGGGTTTTTCGCCGAGGCCGATGCGGAGCATGTCGAAATCGCGCTCAATGACGGCGAACTCGAAGATGCACAATGGTTTACGCGCGAGCAGCTGACATCGGGTTATCCGAAACTGCCGTACCGGATATCGATTGCGAGGCGCCTGGTCGACGACTGGATCGCGGGGCACTGACGGTGTGCCTGGTTGTCGTTGCATGGCAACAATCGTCCGACTACCCACTGATCGTCGCCGGCAACCGCGATGAGTTTCATGCGCGTCCCACGCAGGATATGCACTGGTGGGCCGATGAGCCGGACATCCTCGGAGGCCGGGACCTGCAGGCCGGCGGAACCTGGCTCGCCACGCACCGCAACGGGCGGTTCGCGACCGTGACCAACTACCGGGATGCACAACAGGAAAGGGGCACGCTGCTGTCCCGCGGCAACCTCGTCACCGAGTTCCTGCGGAGCGACACAGCACCGGTCGAGTACCTGTCGGCGATCGACGGTGAGCGCTACGCAGGCTTTAACCTGCTCGTCTGTGACGGCGAAACGCTCGCCTACTCATCGAATCGCGGCGCTGACGCGCGCGAACTTGCACCGGGTATTTACGGGCTTGGCAATGCACTACTGGATTCGGACTGGCACAAGGTTCGCCGGGCAAAACAGGGTCTTCAACAACTGCTCGAACGGGATCGTGTCAATGAATCGACGTTGTTTCGGTTGCTGAACGACCGCGAAATGGCACCGGCCGAGTGCATCGAAAGCGAACGGCTGCCGTTCGAAACCGCACATGCGATCAGTGCGCCGTTTATCGTGCTGCCCGACTACGGAACCCGGTGTTCGACCGTACTGCTGAGAAAGGCTGGTGGACGAACGACCCTGCACGAACGGCGTTTCGATCCCGCCGGCCGCTCGCTCGGAGATTCGGCATTCGCCATCGACTAGAAGTGTCAGAGACCGACCGCCGGTGTCGGACACCGACGGTCGGTCTCTGACACCCGGAGCGTATTTTTCAGCCATTTTCCAATATCGGCAATCTCCTGCGGGCACACGGCATGTGCCATCGGGTATTCGTGCCAGTCGACCGTGTAACCCGCTGCCTCGATCTGCTCTGCCGACTGTTTACCCCACTGCAGCGGCAGCATCGGGTCGAAGCTGCCATGTGCCATGAAGATCGGCAGGTCCTTCCGTACAACGGCCTTCGCAACAGTTTGCGGCAACGCAATATAGGTCGACAACGCCATCAGACCCGCGAGGTGATGCTCGCTCTGCAACACCGCGTTGATCGCAATTGCGCCGCCCTGCGAGAATCCGGCAATCACGATTTTGTTCGCCTCGACACCGCGCTCAATCTCTTTGGCGATCAGGGCTTCGAGCATTGCGGTACTCTCCGCGACACCGGTCTCGTCGGCACGCCCTTCCGTGTCCAGGCTCAGGATGTCGTACCAGGCACGCATCTGCATGCCGCCGTTGATCGTTACAGGACGCACGGGTGCATGTGGAAATACAAACCTGAGGGGTGCTGACAGATTCAACTCGGGCACAATCGGTTCGAAATCGTGGCCATCGGCACCCAGCCCGTGCAGCCAGATGATGCTGCCGGTCGGGTTTTCTCCTGTCGTTACTTCCACGGTTTCGGGTAACTGCACGCCTTAACTCCATCGTCCTCGGGGTGGCGCAGTGTAACGCAAAAATGTGCATTGAGGGCTTGACTCTGTATGCGCATGATGTTCAACTTATGCGCATATTTATGCGAGATTGCAAATGCCGAACGGAACCCACGAACAGCGTCGCGAAGCGATTCGCACCCTGCTCCGTCGAGGCCCCGCCGAGACGCAGGGCTTGCTCGTGGACGCATTGCTTGCGCAGGGCATTGCAGCCACACAATCCAGTGTCAGCAGGGACCTGAAGGAACTCGGCGCGATCAAGACCGCGCAGGGCTACGAATTGCCCAAAGCGAATGCCGACGAGGACTCGCAGATGGCCGCTGTCGCCGAACTCATGCGCGGCATGCAGCCCGCCGGCCCTAACCTGCTCGTGATTCGCACAGGCATCGGCGCAGCGCAGCGGGTGGCACTCGCACTGGATCGCTGCGACTGGCCTGAGGTTGTCGGCAACATCGGCGGTGACGACACGGTTTTTGTTGCGACCGCATCGGCGGCCGGACAGAAAACACTGATTTCGAGAATCGAGCACGCGGCTCGGTCCTGACAACGGAGTAGTCATGAACACGGACCATTCACCGATCATTCTGGCGTTTTCCGGGGGACTCGACACGTCTTTTTGCGTGCCGTGGCTCAGGGAAAATACCGGTCGCGACATCATCACGGCCTGCGTCGATACGGGCGGAATTGACGCCGAAGCGGCCACCGCACTGGAACAGCGTGCACTGGCACTCGGCGCGATTGAGCACGTGCTCATCGATGCGAAAGAGGACTTCTTCGATACCGTGATTCGCTATCTGATCGCCGGCAACGTGCTGCGCGGGCAGGCCTATCCACTCTGCGTCGGCGCCGAGCGCGGACTGCAGGCAGAGCGCCTCGCAAAGCT
Source organism: Woeseiaceae bacterium (assembly GCA_965224505.1). GTDB lineage: Bacteria > Pseudomonadota > Gammaproteobacteria > Steroidobacterales > Woeseiaceae > UBA1847. The sequence goes on along the minus strand of CBDCZL010000018.1, from coordinate 3,619,669 downwards.
CGCGACGGAGCGCGGTGCGACGACCGTGGCACACGGCTGCACGGCAGCGGGCAACGATCAGGTACGCTTTGAAGTTGCACTGCGCACGCTGAATCCCGGCCTCGAAGTGCTCGCACCGGTCCGGGACAACAGCTGGGTCAGAGACGAACAGCTCGCCTACCTCAGGGAACACAATATGCCGCTGCCGGCGCAGGGTTCGGCGTATTCGATCAATCGCGGGCTGTGGGGGATAACCATCGGCGGCCAGGAAACGCTGACCTCGGAAAACTCGATTCCCGAATCGGCCTGGGTATTGTCGCCAAAGGCATTCTCCGACCCGTTGCAGCCCTCAGTTCACACGCTGGACTTCAAATCCGGCGTGCCGGTTGCGCTCGACGGCGAATCGCTGTCTCCGGTCACGCTCATCGAGAAACTGGAAACGCTTGCAGGCGGCTACGGTATCGGCCGCGGCATCCACCTGGGCGACACGGTGCTCGGCACCAAGGGCCGTGTCGCATTCGAGGCACCCGCCGCGATCACGCTGATCACAGCCCACCGCGAACTCGAAAAGCTGGTCTTAAGCGCACAGCAGGCCCGTGTCAAGGACAGCGTGTCCGCCACTTATGGCGATCTCGTCCACGAAGGCAAGCAGCTTGATCTGGCCTGCGCCGATATCGAGGCGCTGCTCGAATCCTCACAGAATAGGGTAACCGGTACCGTTAAGTTTGCGCTGCGGCCGGGGCGGTTGTTTATCGAGGGAGTGACATCGCCGCACTCACTGCTCGCCGCGACGAGAGGCGTCTACGGCGAGGCCGCGGGCGAATGGACGCCCAGCGATGCACTAGGCTACTCCCGGGTGCTGTCGCTGACCGGTACCCTGCAAACACGGGCCGGCGAGGCATGAAAAGCGTCGTCGTCGACAAGGTCTCATCGGTCGCGCAGCATAATGAGCTGACGACTGAAGTACGCCTGTCCCGGGACATTCCCTGTGAGGAAGGCGTACTGATTGCCGCGCGTGTGCTCAACAACAAGTCTCGCTACAATCGGCTTGAACTCACCTCGGGACGCATGGCGACGGTTGCGATGGGCGACGTCGTGATCGGTGCACTCGGTCACCGTAATGCACTGCGCGGGTACTCCGGGCATCTGCCGGAGGCTCTTAAGCCCGGCGACACAGTGCAGCTCCTGAACATCGGCGGCGTCATGGGAATCTGCGACTCGGCCAATCCTGACGTTGGCCCGCCGTTCGACTGCGAGGTGCTCGGCACCGTGCTGGAGTTCCCTTATCTCGGCGAACGCATCGGCGTGCCTGCAAGGGCCGGTTCTGCATCGCTCGATCGTGACGCAACACTCAACACGCGCGGCGTACCGGTCGTCGCACTCGCCGGCACCTGCATGGATTCGGGAAAGACGGCCGCAGCCTGTCAGATCGTCGGCCGCCTGCGTCACCTGGGCTACAAGGTGGCAGCCTGCAAGGCAACCGGCGTTTCGCTGCGGCGCGACGTGCTGGCAATGGAGGACGCTGGCGCCACGGAGACGATGATTTTCTCAGACTTAGGCATTGTAACGACAACGGCCGACAACGGCCCGGCACTGACGCGGTCGCTGCTGAGCGGTCTCGGTTCCCGCAAACCCGACGTGATCGTGCTCGAACTCGGAGACGGTCTGCTCGGTGCCTATGGCGTCGCGGCCATTCTGTCGGACGACGAGATTCGCGGCGCACTTACCGCGGTCGTGCTATGTGCGAACGACCCGGTTTCGGCGTGGGGCGGCGCAAAAATACTGCGCGACGAGTTCGCCATAGAACCCGCCGTTGTCACCGGCCCCGCGACCGACAACGATGTCGGCATTCAACAGATTCGCGAACGGGTAGGACTACCTGCCATCAATGCATTGTCAAACGGCGTGGCGCTTGGCGACAAAATTGCACAGTTACTGAATGGAGACGCAGCATGACGGCAGCCATCGACGCCATCGTTATGGGCGCCAGCGGCTACGTCGGCGGCGAACTGCTGCGTCTGATCGCAAATCACCCGAATTTCAGGCTGGCCGCCGCCGTGTCCGATTCCAAAGCCGGTACAGCCGTCGGCAGCGTATTCGGTCATCTGTCGGAGGCGCTGCCGAATACGGCCTTCACAGCACGCGCGGACTGGCTCGCGTCCGTTCCCGACGGCAGCGATCTCGCCGTATTTTCGGCTGCGCCACATGGCGCGTCGGCACAGACGATCGCCTCGGTCCTGAAATCCGGCAACGCAAAAAACCTCAACATCCACGTTGTCGATGCGTCCGCGGATTTTCGCTACGCCAAACAGTCGGACTGGGAGGCCATCTACGGCGGTACCCATGGCGCGCCCGAGTTACTCGATCAGTTCAGCTGTGCCGTGCCTGAGCATGCCGACCGCTGTGCGACACCTCACGTCGGGCACCCAGGTTGCTTTGCAACGGCCTCAATCCTCGCCAGCGTGCCGCTGCTCCACGCCGGCCTGACCGACGACGAGCTGTTTATTTCGGGCGTAACGGGCAGCACCGGATCCGGGCACAGCCCGCAACCCGGCACGCATCATCCCGAACGCAACAGCAATCTTTACGCGTACAAACCGCTGGCTCATCGGCACGCGCCCGAGGTTGCAGGTCTGACTGCCGCCGCGACCGGGCGCCGGCCGCAGGTCAGTTTCGTGCCGCACTCGGGCCCGTTTGCACGCGGCATTCACGTCACGGTGCAGGCAAAGGCGAAGACCCCGGTTTCGCACACGCAGCTTCGGGAAGCGTTTGAGAACACCTATGCTGAAAAACCGTTCGTGCAGATCGTCGACGGCACGCCGAGGCTCAAGAATGTCGTCGCGAGCAATCAATGCCACATTGGCGTCGCCACTGACGGCCGCTCAGTGGTCGTGATGAGCGCCATCGATAACTTAATGAAAGGCGCCGCGGGTGGCGCCATGCAATGGATGAACCGGCTCTGGGACCTGCCGGAAACAGCCGGCCTGACTGCCGCGGCACCGGGATGGACATGAGTAACGACCCCCGCAGCCGCGAAGCCGGCGTCACGATTCCAGTCTACGGACAATTGCCGTTCGTACCCGAACGCGCCGAAGGCTGCGACATTTTCACAACCGACGGCCGGCAGATTCTCGATCTGTACGGGGGGCACGCCGTCGCGGCACTGGGCTATGGCCATCCCGCCCTCGTCGCCGCGATCTCGGAGCAAAGCCGGTCACTGCTGTTTCAGAGCAATGCCGTCGCACTTGACGTTCGTGCACGCGCGGCCGAGAAACTTGCGGGCGCCGCCGAGATGGAGCGCGTGTTTTTTGTCAATTCGGGCGCTGAAGCCAACGAGAACGCATTACGCATGGCGTGCATGGCGACAGGCCGCAGGAAAATTCTTGCCATCGAACACGGCTTTCACGGCAGAACGGCCGCCGCCGCGGCAGTGACCTGGAACTCTGCCAGGTGGTACGGATTTCCATCGCAGCCTTTCGACGTCGATTTCATTCCCCGCGACGACGTGTCCGCAGCCGAATCGATGATCGGGAAAGATACGGCAGCCGTCATTTTCGAACCCGTGCAGGGCGTTGCGGGCGCATTCGATCTCTCCGGTGAATTTGTGGCTGCCCTGCGCGCCGCGACCGACAGGGCCGGCGCGCTGCTGATCGCCGACGAAGTGCAATCGGGCATGGGACGTTGCGGGGCGTTTTTCGCCATCCAGGCGCACGGTGTCGCGCCGGATATCCTGACGAGTGCCAAGGCACTCGGCGGCGGCGTGCCCTGCGGCGCCGTGCTTTGCAGCCACGACATGGCGGCACGCTTCAGCGTCGGCGACCTCGGCTCAACCTTCGGCGGCGGGCCCATTGCCGCGGCCGCGATCGCCGCCACCATCGAGACGATCGACTCGGAAGGCCTGCTCGCCAACGTCAGACACGCCGAAGCGCTGATTCGCGAGCACTGCATCAGGGGGCCGGTAAAATGCATCCAGGGCATGGGACTGCTGCTTGGACTGGTGTGTGACCGACCGGCCGGCCAGGTTCGCGATGCGTTGCTCGAACGGGATATCCTGACCGGTACGAGTGCCGATCCGAACGTGCTGCGCATCCTGGCGCCGCTGGTCCTCAAGCCCGCTCACATCCACCAACTGGCGAATGCGCTGGACGCGATCGCCACTGCCGACGAGAACAAGGAAATCGCATGAAAGCATTTAACGACCTCGCCGATTTTTCGAATGAAGAGATCAACGCACTCGTCGAACTTGCGGGCCGTCTGGACGCCCATCCTGAACCCGAGGCGCTAAAAGGCAAGGTACTCTCGCTGCTGTTTCTAAGCCCTTCGCTTAGAACGCTGGCCTCGTTTCAGGCTGCGATGGTGCGGCTCGGCGGCGGTTCATTCGTGATCTCCCCGGATATGTCGATCCACGGCCTCGAAACGCGGCCCGGCATCGTCATGGACGGCACCGCGGCGGAACATATTCGCGAAGCGGTTCCCGTGATCGCCTCCTACGGCGACGCCATCGGCATCCGGGCGTTCGCGGAACGTAAAAACCTGGAAACGGACATCGCGGAAACGGAGTTCAATTCGCTGACCGACCTGATCGACACGCCCTATATCAATATGGAATCGGCGATGAACCATCCCTGCCAGAGCCTCGCAGACTGGAAGACCATGGACGATCTCGGGGTTCCTGCCAACGGCGGCAAATTCGTGCTGAGCTGGGCCTATCACCCCAAGGCACTCCCGCTGGCCGTGCCGTCCGCAGCACTGCACATGGCCGCGAAGCGCGGCATGGACGTCACCGTGCTGCGCCCCGAAGGTTTCGAGTTGCCCGGCAGCATCATGCAGAAAGCCTCGGCGGCCGCCGAGCAATCCGGCGGCTCGATCGTCGAAACCGACGAGCGCAGCGCCGCGATGGAAGACGCACACATCATTTACGCGAAGTCCTGGTCTTCGACGCGCCACTACGGGGACCGACTCGCCGATAAGAAACTCCGCGAAAACCATCTCAACTGGTGCGTCGACGAAAGCTGGTTCGGCAACGCGCAGACCGACTGCCGTTTCATGCACTGCCTTCCCGTGCGCCGCGGCGTGGTCGTCGCCGACGAAATCCTCGACGGACCGCGCAGCGTGGTCATCGAGGAGGCGCGAAATCGCATGCTCGCACAAATGGCCGTGCTGCATCAGATGCTGGGAAGCGGACAGTGAGCGCCGGAAAGGATCGCGCGATCGTCGTATCCGCACTCAAACACGCCGCACCCTACATCCGTCTCTACAAGGGCAAGGTTTTCGTCATAAAAGCCGGCGGTGAAGTCTTCGCCGACGCCGACATGACCGGCGCGCTCATGGAGCAGGTCGGCATCCTGCACCAGGTTGGCATTCGTGTCGTGCTGATTCACGGCGGCGGCCCGCAGTCGACGGAGCTGGCTTCGGCGCTCGGCCTCGACACGACGTTCGTCGACGGCCGGCGCGTCACCGACGGTGAATCGCTCGACGTCGCAACGATGGTGCTGAACGGACAAATCAATACGCGCGTGCTCGCGACCTGCCGCGACCTGCAGATTCCGGCGGTCGGCATCAGCGGTGTGGATGCCGGTCTGATCGAGGCCCATAAACGTCCACCGGTCGAGCGCGAAGGTGACAGTCCGATCGACTACGGCTTTGTCGGCGACATCGACCGGATCGATGCGGACGTTTTGAACAAACAGCTCGACAACGGTCTGATGCCCGTCGTTAGTCCAATCTCCTGTGACGAGTCCGGCACGATTCTCAACATCAACGCCGATACGGTCGCGGCCGCGATCGCAGCCGAACTCAATGCCGAGAAATTGATTCTCGCGACCGGCGCACCGGGCATACTCGAGGATATCGGCGACCCGTCGTCTCTGATCAGCTACATCGACCGCACCGAACTCGGCCGGCTGCGCGACGGCGGCAGCCTCGCGGACGGCATGTTGCCGAAAGCCGCAGCGATCGACGCCGCGATCGCGAACGGCGTGCAACGCGTGCACGTCATTTCCTACAAAATGCCGGACAGTATTTTGCTCGAAGTATTCACCAATGAGGGTACGGGCACACTCGTCGTCGACGACATCGGCGCACTGACGCCAGCCGAACAGGCGCCGGGCGCATGAGCCGCCTCTGGGAAAAAGGCTTGCCGCTGGACGAGCGTGTATTGCGTTACACAGCCGGCGAAGATCACCTGCTCGACGCACGGCTCATACCCTACGACGTGCGCGGTTCGGTCGCACACGCGCGCATGCTGGCCGCTCAGCAACTCATCAGCGACGCCGACTGCACGGCCATCTGTGAGGGCCTGCACACGCTCGAAAACAGCTTTGCGGCCGGTGAATGGCAAATTCGACTCGAAGACGAGGACGCGCACACGGCGCTTGAGACCCGGCTTACGGCAGCCATCGGCGCCGCCGGCGGCCGCCTGCACCTCGGCCGCTCGCGGAACGATCAGGTCCTCACGGCGCTGAGAATGTACCTGCGCGACGCCGCCACCGATCTCGCTCGACGCGTCGGCGGCCTGCGGCAGTCAATTGCAGAGTTAAGCGAACGTCAGGGCGATGTCGAAATCCCGGGCTACACGCATATGCAGCATGCGATGCCGTCATCCGTCGCCCTCTGGTGCGGCGGCTTCGACGAAGGCTTTGCCGATGCGGCCGATGGTCTCCTCGCTGCACAACGGCGAATCAACAAGAACCCGCTGGGCAGCGCGGCCGGCTACGGCACACCGGGCCTGCCGCTCGATCGCGAGGCGACGACGGCCGAACTGGAATTCGAGTCCACGCAACAGCCTGTGACGGCAGTGCAACTATCGCGCGGCAAAGCTGAAAGCGCTCTGTTGTTCGAAATCACGCTGCTGCTGCAGGACCTGTCGCGCATGGCCAGTGACCTGCTGCTGTTTTACACCCAGGAATTCGCCTACGTTGCACTCGCCGCCGACGTCACGACGGGTTCGTCGATCATGCCGCAGAAGCGCAATCCGGACGTCCTGGAATTGCTGCGTGCCTCGTCAGCCACCGCGCAGGCCTGCCTCGACGAATCGCTGATGATCACGGCGAAACTGCCCTCCGGCTATCAGCGCGACCTGCAGCGATTGAAATCGCCGCTGTTTCGCGCCATCGATCTGGCCATCGACAGCGTCGACATCATGGCCTACCTGCTGCAGGGACTGCGCTTTGTGCCCGATAACATTGCACTCGACGAAGGCATTTTCGCGACCGCCGAAGCCTACCGGCTTGTCCGTGAAAAAGGCATGCCGTTCCGCGATGCGTATCGAAAAGTAGCGCAAAACTACGCGAAAGAGTAGCCGCCCGAGAGCCGCGGTCTCTATAATTGACCGCTTCCCATCTTTGGAGGCCGAGTCGATGAGACGCCTTTATCTGCTGCTGTTCCTGATCGCCGGTTGCGGCCAAAGCGGACCGCTGTATCTGCCAGGCGATCCCAGCCGGATGGAAGTGCCGCCCGTGCAGCAACAACCCCGCGAGGAACAAGGCAACGATAACGATTCCAACGACTCCGAAGACCAGAACCGATAATCACACGCATGACCGACCTCATACTGATCGACGGATCCTCGTATCTCTATCGTGCGTACCACGCCCTGCCGTCACTTAGTAACTCACAGGGTGAACCGACTGGTGCGATTCACGGCGTACTGACGATGATCCAGAAGCTGCTTCGCGAACAACAGCCGCGGCACATCGGGGTCGTGTTCGATGCGCCCGGCAAAACGTTCCGCGACGATCTCTACAGCGAGTACAAAGCGAACCGGCCGCCGATGCCGGACGATCTGCGGTGTCAGGTACAGCCCATCCTCGATGCCGTCGAGGCGATGGGACTACCGTTGCTGAGCGTCGCGGGCGTGGAAGCCGACGATGTGATCGGCACGCTGTGCAGTCAGGCGGCGCAACAAGGCCTCGACGTTCTGGTGTCGACCGGCGACAAAGATCTCGCGCAGCTCGTCAACGACCGCGTGACGCTGATCAACACGATGAACAACACGCGCATGGACCGCGACGGCGTGAAGCGGAAATTCGATGTTTTTCCCGAGCAGATCGTCGACTACCTGGCGCTGGTCGGCGATACCTCGGACAACATTCCTGGCGTGCCGAAAGTCGGCGCCAGGACCGCTGCAAAGTGGCTGAATCTGTACGATTCGGCGGATGGCATCGTCGAACACGCCGAGGACATTAAAGGCAAGGTCGGAGAGAGCCTGCGCGACAACATCGAACAGCTCGAATTGTCCAAAAAACTCACCTGCATTCGCAGGGACGTAGAACTTGAACTCGGTGTCGGAGACCTGGTCGCCAATGCCGGCGATCCCGCCGAGTTACGCCGTTTACTCGGCCGCTTTGAGCTGCGTTCGCTACTCAGGCAACTGGACAATGCTACCGAAGCGGCGCCCGCAGCGGATATCGACACGGCAGCTAACGCCGAAACCAGCGCCGAGTACGAGACCGTGCTGGAATGGGACGCCTTCGATCGCTGGCTGAAAAAAATCTCTGGGGCGGAGCTGACCGCTTTCGATACCGAAACGACGAGCGTCAATTACATGGAAGCCGAACTGGTCGGCCTGTCGTTGAGCGTCGCGCCCGGAGAGGCCGCGTACATCCCTGTCGCACACGACTATCCCGGCGCTCCGGATCAGCTGCCGCGCGACGAGGTACTCGACAAACTGCGGCACTGGCTCGAAGACGGGACGCACAAAAAAGTCGGCCACCATTTGAAGTACGACGCACATGTACTGGCGCGCTACGGCATTGCGCTATCGGGTATGCAATTCGACTCGATGCTCGAATCCTACGTCCTGAACAGCGTGGCGACGCGCCACGACATGGATTCGGTGGCGCGCCATTATCTCGGTAAGGAGACGATCCACTACGAAGACGTGGCCGGCAAAGGCGCGAAACAACTGACGTTCAACCAGATCGACCTCGAAACCGCCGCGCCCTACGCAGCCGAAGATGCGGACATTACGCTGCAGCTGCACAACGAGATGTGGGGGCGGCTTAAGAATCAACCGCCGCTGCAGCGCGTGTACGCTGAGATCGAACAACCGCTGGTACCGGTGTTGCTCGCGATGGAGGAAACCGGTGTGCTCGTCGATCGTTCCATGCTCCGCAAGCAGAGTTCGGAACTCGCGAACAGTATGCTCAAACTCGAACAACAGGCGCACGAACTGGCGGGTGGGCCGTTCAATCTCGGATCCCCGAAGCAACTGCAGCAGATACTGTTCGGGCAGCAGGAATTACCGGTCATCCGCAAAACGCCCAAAGGCCAGCCATCCACGGCCGAGGACGTGCTCATCGAACTCGCCAACGACTACGAACTGCCGGCCGTGATCATCGAATTCCGGCGAGTCAGCAAACTGAAGAGCACTTACACCGACAAGCTGCCGCTGCAGATCGCCGAGAGCACGGGGCGCATCCACACGTCGTATCATCAGGCCGTTGCGGCAACGGGAAGATTGTCGTCTACCGATCCCAATCTGCAGAACATCCCGATCCGCACGCCGGAAGGACGCCGTATCCGGCAGGCCTTCGTGGCACCGGAAGAACACGTGTTGCTGGCGGCCGATTATTCCCAGATCGAACTGCGCATCATGGCCCACCTCTCCGAAGATGCCGGTCTGCTCAAGGCCTTCGACGCCGAACTGGACGTGCACCGGGCCACCGCGGCGGACGTTTTCGACACAGCGCTGGACAAGGTGACGGCTGACCAGCGGCGGTCCGCGAAGGCCATCAACTTCGGGCTCATGTACGGCATGTCCGCGTTCGGGCTTGCAAAACAACTGGGTATCAAGCGCGGCGAGGCTCAGGAGTACGTCGATCTGTATTTCGATCGCTATCCGGGCGTCAAGGCGTTCATGGACAACATACGAGCCACGGCGCGCGACGACGGCTACGTCGAGACCGTATTCGGACGACGGCTGTACCTGCCTGAAATCAATGCCAAAAACATCAATCAGCGGCAGTATGCCGAACGCACCGCCATCAATGCGCCGATGCAGGGCACCGCGGCCGACATCATCAAGCGCGCGATGTGCTCGGTCCACGACTGGTTACAACGGGAACAGCCCGGCGCGCGGATGATCATGCAGGTCCACGACGAACTCGTGTTCGAGGTCGAGGCGGCTCAGGTCGACGACGTACGCGCGCAAGTCATTGATTTAATGTGCAATGCCGCGAACCTGGCCGTTCCGCTCAAAGTCGACGCAGGCGTCGGCGCCAATTGGGACGAAGCGCACTGATGTGATGAAAATAGGATTAGACTTTGTCTAAACCTTTCTTGTATACTGGACGCAGACCTACACACCTCAGGGAACTCCCCAGGCCGCACGGCCTCTAATCGTCTGAGTGTGTAAGTCACTCGTCTGTTTACCTCCCTAGACAGACGTGCAACACGGTAACCCCAAGCCGGTTGCTTCTTCTAACCCCGGGTCGCTCACGCGCCTCGGGGTTTTTTAATGCCCCGACGGCTCGTTCAGAAAACTCTGGAGCTTCACACGTGCCTCGGCTTCGCCGTCCCGGGTGAGCGCCGAAAACAACTGCACGGTGACCGAGGCGTCGAGCGAATTTCTGACCGTCAGCAGCGCCGTCGCGGCCTGGCCGCGCTTTAGCTTGTCGGATTTGGTCAGCAGCACATGTGTCGGCAGTCCGATTGCGTCGGCAAACGCAAGCATCTGCTGGTCGAAGCCGGTCGCACCGCGGCGAACGTCCATAATCAGGAACAATCCCCTGAGGCTCTGCCGGGTTTCGAAATAGTCCGCCATGAGCTCACGCCAGTGCTCCCGCATCGCGTCGGCAACCTTCGCGAAACCGTAGCCGGGCAGATCGACCAGCCGCTGCGTGTCGTTCAGCGCGAAGAAATTGACGAGCTGCGTCCGGCCCGGCGTTTTGCTCGTACGCGCAAACTGCCGGCGGTTGACGATGACATTGATGGCACTCGACTTGCCCGCATTCGATCGCCCGGCAAATGCGACCTCGGCACCGTCGTCGGTGACGAACTGGCCGACCGCATTGGCGCTCTTTAAAAATCGGGCTTCCGGGAATAGTGACATACGGGTATGCCCCGGGGATTCTGTGTATAATTTGGGGCCACTGAAAACGATTCGTCGGCACTATGACGGGTTTGGGGTCAGGCAGCAAGAGAATCGACACGCCCTGGACATTCGCCCGCACCGGCGCGCAGGTGCTTCTAACACTTAATTTGAGGCGACGGCCATTGCTGTCGCGGGAAAAGAACGGTTACGGAATATGAACATTAAATTCGCCATGCTCATCGCCGCCGGCGCCCTGCTGATTGCCACACGGGCTGACGCAGACAGTCTCGTAGACGGCTCCGTCGAAGCCGGCAAGGATAAGGCGCTGACATGCACGGCCTGTCACGGCCCCGAGGGCAACAGTGCGAGCCCAATGTGGCCGAACATCGCGGGTCAGAATGCGCCCTACCTGCTGGACCAGTTGCAGGCCTTTAAAAGCGGTGAGCGCCAGGATCCGCTGATGACGAGTCAGGTAATGACGCTCAGCGATCAGGATATGGCGGACCTGGCCGTATATTTCGAAAGTCTGCCGGTCGCCGTGCAGACAGTCGCGGAGGCGAGCAGCGTGGATCGCGCGACTGCACTGTACCGTGGCGGCGACAAGGAGGATGAGTCCTCGGCCTGTCTGGCCTGCCACGGTCCCACCGGACGCGGCAATCCGGCTGCAAAATACCCGGCGCTCAACGGTCAGCACGCCGCATACACCGCGAAACAACTCAAGGCCTATCGTGACGGCTCGCGCACGACCGGCAAGGTGAACATAATGCAGGACATTGCCGCGACACTCGACGATGAGGATATTGCGGCACTTTCCTCCTACGTGCAGGGTCTGAAGTAGACATGAAAAACACGATCTGGATACTCGCAGTGCTGCTCGCTGCGACGGCCTGCGGCAGGGAAGAGACGGCACCGCCGTCCGAGCAGGCGCCGGCCGCTGACGTGGCCGAAGACGCTGCAGCGGAACCTGAGGCGAATGCACAGGAAGCACCGCCGGCAGAGGACGACGTCGTCGAAGTGGTCGAAGAATCCTCCGGGGCGGTTGAGGACACCGAAGACAAACCCATCGTGCTGGCGCGCGCCGACGATGCACCCGCGCGGGACTGGAAGTTTTCCGAAGGCCGCAACTACACGCGCATGGTGCCTGCACAGCTCACGGTCGGCGGGCCCGACAAAGTCGAGGTTGCCGAAATCTTCATGTATGGCTGCCCGCACTGCTTCGATCTCGAAACCTACATCAATCAGTGGGCCGAAACCAGGGACCCGGACGTGCGCTTCGTCCGCATACCGGCCCTGTTCAATCCGCTGGCGGAACTGCACGCGAAGCTGTACTACACCGAGGAAGTGCTTGCACGAAACGGCAAACTTCAGGACCAGAACGCGTTCCGCCGTATGGTGTTCGAAGAATATCACCGCCGCGGCAATCGCATGGCCTCGCCATCGTCGATTCAGCGGCTGTTCACGCGCGCCGGTGTCAGCGAAGAGGATTTCAAGAACACCTGGAACTCGTTCGAAGTCGACCAGAAGCTGCGTGTCGCGCGCGACCTGACACGCCGCTACAACATCGTAAGCGTGCCGATGATCGTCGTGAACGGCAAGTACAGAACCGATACGACCATGGCCGGCGGTTACCCGAAGCTGATTGAGCTGATCGACGAGCTGACTGCGCGCGAAGGCGTTCGCTAACGCTGCAACGGCAGGAAGCGCCCGCCGCATGCCGGCTCGGAGCGTCGGCGCCTGTTAACTTGAGCGCCGCCGATGACATTCGTGTTATCAGGCCCTAAACTCGTGGCATGAACCGTCTAATCCTTTGCTGCGCTGCCCTCGTGTGCTGTGTGCCGTGCATCGCCGATTCCGACACCGATACCGCGTTTCAGAATCTCGCCGACGAGTACATCGCCGACGCGACCAATTTTTCGCCCGTCTACGCGACGCTCATCGGCGATCACAGCGCGGACCACGAGCTGGACCAGGTTGACGCTAAAGCGCGCGCACGTTACCGCGAACTTCTCAATGAGTATCTCGCCGCCCTGGGCGCGCTGGATTTTGGCGAATTGTCGCGCGGCAATCGCGTGGACGCACAGATTCTGCTGAATCGGCTGCAGTCCGATCTCTGGGCGCTCGACGAGCTGCAGGAATGGGCCTGGAATCCGCTGCACTACGTGAGCACGTCGGGCAGCGCAATCTACGGGCTGCTCGCGCGCGATTTTGCGCCCATCGAACAACGCCTGATGAGCGCTGCGGCTCGTCTCGAACAGATGCCGCGTTTCCTGAAGCAGTCGCGCGATGCGATCGTGCCGGAACGCGTTCCGAAAATTCACGCCGACACGGCAGTGCGACAAAACCCCGGCCTCGTGTCGATCATCGATTCGATGATCGTGCCCGTCATGGATGTCCTGACCCCGAAACAGCAGGAACGTCTGAACACCGCGATCGACATCGCCAAAGATGCCGTTGCCGAACACCAGACCTGGCTCGAGGAGACCCTCGTACCGAACGCAGCCGGCGACTTCCGCATCGGCAGCGAGCTGTACGACAGGAAGCTCGCCTTTGCGCTAGATTCTCCGCTGAGCCGCCGCGACATTACGGCGCGAGCCGAACGGGAGTATCAGAATGTGCGCACGCAGATGTACGACGTCGCCAAACAGGTGTATCTGCAACAGCACCCATACACTGCATTCCCTGACGATCCGGACGAATCCTACAAACAGGCGATTATCCGCGCGGCGCTGGAACAGGCCTATCAGCATCTGCCGCCGCGCGACGGCATCGTCGACATTGCAAAACAGCAGCTTAAGCAGGCCACTGACTTCGTTGTTGAAAACGACATTGTGACCATGCCGGAGGAGCCCGTCGAAATCATCGTTATGCCGGAGTTTCAGCGTGGCGTGACGGTCGCGTACCTCGACTCACCCGGCCCGCTCGACCGGCACCTCGAACACTTCTACGCGGTCGCACCGCTGCCGGAGAACTGGTCCGAAGAGCAGGTTCGCTCGTTCCTGCGCGAGTACAATCTGTATTCGATTCAGGACCTCACCATCCACGAGGGCGTGCCGGGTCACTATTTGCAGCTGGCGCTGAGCAACCGATACCCGTCGACGCTGCGCGCCGTGCTGGGCTCCGGCCCGTTTATCGAAGGCTGGGGCGTTTACGCCGAACAGATGATGATCGCCGAAGGCTACCTCGATCACGACCCGCTCATGAAACTGATCAATCTCAAGTGGTATCTGCGCGGGATTACCAATGCCATTATCGATTCGGCGATTCATGTTGACGGCATGACGCGCGATGCTGCAATGCAGCTCATGGTCGAAGGCGGTTTTCAGGAGGAACGCGAAGCCGCGCTCAAATGGGTGCGCGCTCAATTGACGTCAGCCCAGCTCTCGACATATTTTGTCGGCTACCAGGAGCACCTCGAAATGCGGGCCGCGGCCGAGGCCGCCTGGGGCGATGCGTTTACGCTGCGCCGCTATCACGATGCGGCATTGTCGTTCGGCTCGCCACCCGTGAAGTACGCGCGCGCCCTGTTGCTCGACGAGCCGATACCGGTGGACTGACAACAGAAAACGTATATTCCAAAACAGCATAAGAAAACCGGCAAAAAACGCGCCTCAACGCAACGAATTCGCAATCCAGCGCATCTAAGCGCTTATGAATCTGACCGAACTTTGTACCCGGCAATGGCCGTCGGTCGTTGTCGCCGTGGCCCTGATTGCTCTGTTCGGCCTTACCTCTATCGCCTCCCTGCCCATCCAGCTCCTGCCGGATATCGAAGAGCCACAGATTTCGGTGGCCAATTTCTGGCGTGCAGCGGCACCCGAGGAGATGGAAGCCAACATTATCGAGCCGCAGGAAAACGTTCTGCGAAACACGCCCGGCGTCACCAACATCAATTCGTTCATCGGCCGCGGACAGGGATTCGTCAATCTGTCGTTCGCGGTAGGCACCGATATCCAGACCGCCAAGCTGGATGTCATCAACAATCTGACTCAGGCCCCTCCGCGGCCGGCCGACGCGATCGAACCGCAGGTCGGCTCGGGCGGTGGACCGCAGACGCCGGGTGCGGCCTCACTGCTGGTACGCGTCCTGCCCGACAACCCGAACCGCGATCTCGCAAGCTATCAGAAACTCATTGAAGACCATGTACACCCGCGGCTCGCGAGAATTCCGGGCGTCTCACAGGTGTTCCTCGCCGGCGAACAACCCCGGGAGCTGCATATTACGTTCGACTCCTATCGCGCCGCGGCACTCGGAGTACAGATCAACGACATCATTACGACCGTGTCGCGTGCCACCGACTCATCGGGTGGTTTTGCCGATGTCGGACGCCGCCAGTACACGGTGCGCTTCGTCGGTCAGTTCAAACCCGACGAACTCAACGAACTGATCGTCGGCTGGAGCAACGAAAGGCCGATTTATCTCAGCGAAGTCGCCGATGTCGAGATCGTTCCGCGCAAACAGGACGGGTTTACGCTGCGTAACGGTTTTCCCGCCTACTACATCACGGTACAACGCGAACCGGACGCCAACACCGTGTCGATTCTCGACGGCGTCAACAAGGCTATCGTCGAACTGAACGAGGGCACGCTCCGGGACGCCGGCCTTGAAATCGATCTGAGTTTCGATGCGTCGGTACACATTCGCCGCGCCATCGCATTGGTGCAGGGCAATCTGGGTATCGGCCTGATACTGGCGATCGGCGTGCTGTATTTTCTGATGCGCAGCCGGCGCGCAACGTTCCTCGTCACGGCGACGGTACCATTGTCGGTGCTCGTCGCATTCATCGCATTGCGCATGTTCGACAAATCGCTCAACGTCATTTCACTGGCCGGGCTCGCGTTCTCGGTCGGACTCGTCATGGATGCGGCAATCGTGACACTCGAGAATATCGTGCGCTGCAGACAAAACGGTGAGAGTCCTGCGGCTGCGATTCGGCAAGGTACACGGCAGATTACGGGAGCGTTGTTTGCCTCGACAGTTACCAGTGTCGCGATCTTCGTCCCGGTCCTGTTCATGGAGGGCATGGAAGGGCAGTTGTTTCAGGATCTGGCATTAACCATTGCGGTGGCCGTGTTCGCCTCGTTCATGATCGCGATTACGGTGTTGCCGGTTGCGGCATCGTTCCTGTTAAAGCACGAAGAAACCGACCCTTGCGCACACTGGTGGACGGGCATCACATCGCTGGTCATGCGGCTGACGAAAACGCCGGCACGCTGTGGGGCCTGGATTGCGGCGATTCTCGGCACTTCGATTCTGATCATTCTCCTGCTCGTACCCAAAGCGAACCTGCTGCCGCAGGCGCCGTCCGATTCGCTCAACGCATTTTTCAACATGCCGCCGGGCGGAACGATCGAAATGGTGAAAAACGAGATTGCCGGCACGATCGTCGAGCGCCTGCGTCCCTATATGGATCACGAGCGGCAGCCGTACATTCGCGGATACAACCTGTCCGCGTTCGGTTCGTTCAACGCGTTGTTCATCTATCCGCAGGACCCGAACCGGATAGAAGAAATGATCGACATCGTGCGCGGCCAGGTCCTCGTCGATCTGCCCGACACCCGGGCGTTCGTGCAACGCTCGTCGCTGCTGAATTTTGGCTTCGACGGCGGGCGGGCGATCAACGTCGATCTGCAGGGATCCGATATCGATGCCTTGTCGGACGTCGCAATCGCGGGCATGGACATCATCGGCAACGCCCTGCCGGGTGCGCAGGTGCGGCCCAACCCGGGACTCGCAATTGCCGAACCCGAATTGCAGCTACAGCCGAACGACCGCCGCATCACCGCCGCGGGGCTGGATCGCGCAACAGTCGCCAACATCGTCAGAGCACTGACCAGCGGCACGTTTGTCGGCGAGTACTTCGATGGCAACGACCGCATGGACATGATCCTGCGCGGCCCGGCCTGGGATTCGCCTGAGGATCTGGCATCGATCCCGATCGCCACACCGCTTGCGGGTATTCAGACAATCGGTGAGCTGACCGACATTCAGCGGACCGTCGGACCGACTCAGCTGCTGCGCGTGAACGGGCAGCGAACCATTACGCTATCGGTCACCCCGCCGGCGGAAATGACCGTGCAGGAGGCGCTCGAACGATTACGCGAAATCGCCGACCCGCAATTGCGCGAAGTCATGCCCGACAATGTCAGCATCGCCTACCGCGGTACGGCCGATCGTCTGGAAGAAGCCTTCGGCACAATGCGCGTCAATCTGGTTACAGCGGCGATTGTCCTGTTCCTGATTCTCGCAGCAATGTTTCGCTCATTGTGGGATGCTCTGCTCGTTATGTTGTCGATGCCACTCGCGATTGCCGGCGGCATCGTCGCACTTCGAGTACTGAATCTGTTCACGACACAGGCCATGGACCTGCTGACCACGATCGGATTCCTGATTTTGCTTGGACTCGTCGTCAACAACGCGATCCTGCTGGTCATGCAGACGCGTACCGGGCAGCGCAACGGTTTACCGCAGGCAGAAGCGGTCGCGGAGGCCGTCAAAGTACGCGCAAGACCGATCTACATGAGCACGCTGACGAGCATATTCGGCATGCTGCCGCTGATGCTCGTACCCGGCGTCGGCTCTCAGATCTACCGCGGTCTTGCGACCGTAATCGTCGGCGGCATGTTCGTCAGCGCCGTCTTCACCCTCGTTTTGATGCCCAGCATCCTGAGGCTCCCGCCGCTGACGTCGACTGAGCAGCGCCGAAGCCGACTTTCCGGAGCGACTGCCGATGCATAAGAAAACACGTCTCATCGCAATTGCCAGTGTGCTGATCGCCAGCGCAGCGTCTGCGCAACAACAGGCACCCGCGAGCGTCGTGCAGGTCGCGACGGTCACAAAAACCGAACTGGCACCGACCGTTGCAGTCCCCGGCACGATCTACAGCCGCAACGACCTGCAGGTTACGGCCGGTGTGACGGGACAACTGACCCATGTGGCAGAGCCAGGTACCTTCGTCGCCATGGGCGAGCCCGTCGCGAAGATCGACGCGCAGCCGTTGCGGCTGCAGCGTGCCGAACAGGAAGCGCTGCTGGCACGCGCCGAAATCAATATACGTCAACTCGAAAGTCAGCTGCGCCGCCAGCGCGAGCTGGCCGGCTCCAGTCTCGTCAGCGAATTCGATCTGGAGCAGAGTGAGGCCAATCGCGACCTGGCCATCAGCGATGCCACGATCACGCGTGTGCGCATTCGCCAGATCGACGACCAGATCCGCCGCGCCGAGGTCAGGGCACCGTTTTCCGGCGTCGTAATCAGCCGCAGCCGCCGGGCCGGCGAAGACGTGGCGCGCGGCGAGATACTCGCGCAGATGACCGACGTCCTCCACATGGAAGTTCGCGCATTCGTTCCGCTCAGGCATCTGCCTCGAACCGCCGTTGGCGACGAGATCGATGTGTTTACAAACGAAATGCGGCTGGTCGGCAGAATTCGCGCGCTCGTGCCAACCGGCGACGTGCGCTCGCAGACGTTCGAAGCACGCGTTGACCTGCCTGAGGAAGCCACGACTCGCTGGACCGTCGGGCAACTCGTCAGCGTCGCAGTGCCGATCAGGGCCAGCGAAGCCGTGCTGACCGTACCCCGCGACGCCCTCGTGCTGCGCAGCAACGGTTCGTATGTATTCCGCGTCACCCGGGACAATGTCGCCGAGCAGGTTCGTGTCGAGGTCGGTGACTCCGCGGGCGATGTCATTGGAGTGTCGGGTCAGTTACAGGAGGGCGACCGCGTGGCCGTACGTGGCGCTGAAAATCTGCGCGAAGGCGCCGCCGTGAAAATCATGATGTCTCAGTCGGGGACAACCGACAGCACCACCGACGGATAGCTTCGCCTCAGCCGACGGTATTTCGAACGCCCTGTACGCCCGTCGGATTGTCGCTCAACAGAATGTCAATGGCCTGCTCTGTCGTTAGTGCCTGTTGAGCGTTTTTCTTCATTCTGGCGGCATAGTCCCCCCAGCTCTGCCAGTCCCGCTCGCTAAATTCAGGTGGACGCTCGGTCTCTGCTTTGAGGCCCAGCAGCACGTTCATATAGCCGTTGAACCCGAAGACACTATCCCGGCAGAGCAACCGGGAACTCAGTGTCGACGGCCCGGCCAATCGATAGTACTCATAAAACTCCGCCGCGCCGCCCAGGCTGCAGTCGCTGCGGCATTGATCCCAGAACGGTGTATCGATGTGATGATTGAACTTATAGTGGACGACGATGAAATCGCGAATGTCGTCCCAGACGTTACGAACACGCTCACACTCGCGTTCGCGCATCAGTTCGGGGATATCGCCATAACAATCCAGCAGTACTTTGCTCGCGTGGTTGATCTGATCGGTAACCACGAGCAGTGCCGTCGCCTCGATGGGTTCGACAAATCCCGACGAATTGCCGATGGCGACAACGTTGTTGACCCAGTGTCTCTCGAGCCGTCCCGAGGGGAATCGGATCGTACGCACGTCGTCCCCGATTTTCGGCGACACGGCCTTAAGCTCCGCAACCGCCTCCTCCTCGCTGCAGGCTGCCGAGGAATGCACGTAACCGCGTGTAATCCGATCCTGTAACTCGATGTTCCAGCACCATCCGTGCTGCATCGATATCGATGTCGTAAACGGTTCGATCGGGTGATCGCGATCCCAGGAGCCGATCACCGCCCGGTCGCAAAATAAATTATCGCCGTAACTGACGAACGGAACATCGTAGACGTTTCTAATCAGCTGCCCGCGGAAGCCCGAGCAATCCACGAAAAAATCCGCTGCGATTTCGCCGCCACCCTCGAACAAAAGATGCGTTACATCGCCGTTCGCCGCCTGCCGGACGTCGCAAACGTCGGCTTCCTGAATAGCAATACCGCGTGCGACCGACAAACGTTCCAGATAGGCAAGAAACTTCTGGTTGTCGATGTGGTAGCCGAACGTGTTCCACTCCGTGAGTTTTCCGTTCGGGTCGAGGAAGAACGGCGATTTGTGCTGTTCCATCAATCCGGAAGTCAGACAAAAGTTGTGCATGTCTCCTTCCAGGAGGTAGTACATAATGTTCTTTCGCAGCTCCGGCGCCGACTGTTCCATCGCCGGCTGAAAGGAATAGTCGAAGTAGCTGCGCGCAGGATCGCCGAAGCGGAATCGATTTCCCATTTTCCACACCGGGTCCACTTCCCGCGTGAATTCCAGCGGATCGATCTGCAGCGATTGATGCAGAAACAACGGCATGGCCGGCGTCGTCGACTCACCCACTCCGATGACACCGATATTCGGCGAGCGAACGATCGTCACCTTGCCGTCCGGAATGACCTGCTTAAACGTGAGCGCCGCCAGAAATCCCGCTGATCCGGCCCCAAGTACGACAATATGCTGGTACCTGTTCACTGTCAGTGTTCCTTTTTGCGACGCTTTGTGAACGTCGAATTCTACCGTATAACGCCGCTGCAACGGCTCATTGAATCAGCCAGAAAGCCAGCGTCAATCGAGGGAAGGCACGAAAACCATCCTGCGGATGCCACGCGGCATGAAAGAACTCGGATGGAAACACGAGCAGTCGTCCTGGCTGCATGGCAATTTCGCCGGCGATTTCCCAGAAGCGTTCCGGTTGCTCGGGCCAATAGTCCTTTCCCGTTTCGACGATTCCAGTGTCGTGCAGCGTGGTCTCATGATAGTGACGATCGACGACCAGCGAACCGGAACCGCGGAATCG
The DNA here is from genome assembly GCA_965224505.1 of Woeseiaceae bacterium. GTDB lineage: Bacteria > Pseudomonadota > Gammaproteobacteria > Steroidobacterales > Woeseiaceae > UBA1847. The sequence continues at coordinate 3,598,989 of CBDCZL010000018.1, read as the reverse complement.
GAAAAATCGGGTACCGCCCGAACATTCTGTTGCCCGGTTCAGGTACACGAGGCAGGTGAACGAGCGTTTCGACTCACCGACGACATCGTGATGAGGCACGGCAAAGTCGGCCCGCCGCTCATTGATCTGCATGAACCAGTTTACGTCGACGCAAGGATTCTGCGGCCGTGTTTTTATTCCGTAAACTTTTTCTACGATTTGCACGGCAGCATCGATCAACGGATTTGGAAACTGCACCGGAAATCGTTGCCGGCAATCGTAGTAATCGACAAAATTGCGGCTGTCCGGGCCCTGCTTCCAGTTGCCCGCCGGAGAGTCACCAACGATCACTCGCGCCTGCTCCGGATCGTTCAGATAATGATCGACGACGACCGCCGGAATACCTTCGACACCGGCGGGTTCAATATTCAAATCGCGGTTGATCGCAAAGACATCGTTGAATTGAAACGGTCCGCTCATGCCGATGGCATTACTCGTAATTCACGTTGAAAGCAACCGCGACCCGCTCGCCGCTCGCTGCAGGCCGATCGACAGCGTGAGGCACATGACTTTGAAACATCACCATGCGGCCGGCGACGGGGTCGAGGGAGACCTCGTTTACATTCAGCTCGGTGTCCTGCAGATTCGAAAACTCATGAAACTGGAGTGTGCGGGCCGGATTTAGAATTCGGAACCGTCCCGCCCCGGGAAAGGTCTTAACGAAATACGACCCACTAAACATGGAGCCGGGGTGCGTATGTATGTCGTGGCGATGATAGGGCCGTTCGTGAATGTTCGCGAACAGTGTCGTGATACGCGGCTTTCGCGCACCGAAATTCAACTGCAGCTGCGCGACAAAGTTCTCGGTATGTTCGAGTATGGCGCGCTGCAGTTCCACGGTCCACGGTTCATCGATGAGCCCGGCTCCCGGGCGGGAAAAAAACGTGCTCCAGACTTCGTTTTCGAAGACATTGCGCAGGTTTTCATCGTGTATATTAGCCCTGTCGTGCTCGCGCAATTCGTAAATCCGCGGCAACAGCGTTGAGTTTATTTGCGTCGCGTTTTCCACATCGGCGACGTACAGGCAGGAAGGAAATAGCTTGTGAAGCTGGAATGGCTGGCTCATGAAATGAGACCCGAATCGACTTCAGTTATTATACCCCAATGCATGGAAAGCACCTCAAAATACCTGCCGGTGGATCTGGGAGAGTCTCAATGAAGTGTGGAACGATAACTTCGATCCTGAGCGCATTGATATTGTCGGTGGCAATGCCGTCGGCGGCACAAAGCGGCGACAAGCTGTCCGATGCGTTACAGCAGTGTCGGCAATACGCCGATCGAAATGAACGGCTGGACTGTTACGACGCGATCGGCATAAAAGCCGTCACGGTTGAACACGCGACCCCGGACGCTGTTCCGGAACCTGATCCGGCACCGGCGATCGCGCCTGCGGATGCTCCGGCACCGCAGGCTGTGGCCGATAATATCGGCCTGCCGAAACCGGTGGCCGAGTATGAAAGCGTGAGGGCGAATGTCGTGCGTTGCGGCAAGGCGAACGATCACCGTTTCTATTTTTACTTCGACAACGGTCAGGTATGGAAGTATCTCGGCAACCGGCATCTGCGATACAGAAACTGCGATTCGCCGGCTACGCTGTACGAAGACGGATTCGGATTTGCGCTGCAGTTGGACGGAGAGAAAAGAAAACTGCGTGTTCAGAGAGTGAAGTAAGTGGCCGGCGGCGCTCCCAGGCTGATGTTATTGGCGTGCCTGTTGATGTGCGTTTTTGCAGTTCGCGCGAATGAGGAAGCCGTCCAGGATGTCCCATTGTTTGCATCTCACGACATTCTCGACGTTCGAATCGCCGCCCCATTCGAAACCGATCCGCGGAATTGGCCGGCCGACGAGTACGTCGCAGGTGTATTTTCCTATGAAGATGAAAACGCGGACCGAGTTGAACTCGATGTCGGTATTCGAGCGAGAGGCCGGTACCGGCGTCGGCCCGACGTCTGTTCCTTTCCTCCGTTGCGCCTGAATTTCAAAAAGTCCCAGGTTGGCGATACCCTGCTCGCGGGACAGGACAAGCTCAAGCTGGTCACACACTGCAACGCCGATTCGTATATCTACCAACAGACGCTGCTGTCCGAATACCTTGCGTACCGCATTTTTAATCTGCTGACGAATTTCAGCTATCGGGTGCGCCTGCTGCAAATCGAATACGTCAATTCCGGCAACGGGCGCAGTTTCAACGAATACGGTATTCTGATTGAACACAAAAACGGGCTATCGCAACGCATCGGGCTGGAGTCGCTGAATATCGAAAAGACACCGGCTTCGAATCTCGACGCGGACCACTTAAACTTAAGTTCCATCTTTCACTACATGATAGGAAACACGGACTTCTCTCCATTGTCCGGCTCGCCTGGCGGAGAATGCTGTCACAACCACACCCTGTTCGGTGAAATGAACGTGCCCACGTACTCGATTCCGTACGACTTCGACATGTCTGGCCTCGTCAATGCACCGCATGCCTCGCCAAATCCGAAGCTTCGACTCGAATCCGTTCAGGAGCGGCTTTATCGCGGCCGATGCGTCAACAACGATCGCATCGCCGGCACACTGGAGACGTTCCTTGGCAAACGCGAGGAGATCGAAGCCCTGATTCGCAGCCAGCCGGGTGTATCGAGCAGGAAGCGCCGCGAACTGCTCGGCTATATCAATGAGTTTTACCGGTCGGTCTCCAATGAGCGCCGCATCGATCGAAACCTGATCCGCAGATGTAAATAAGCAGCGGGCCGCGTCAGGTGCCCGACAACCTCCCATGGCAACGTTTGTATCGTTCACCCGATCCGCAGGGACACAGTGCGTTGCGTGCGACTTTTTCTACGTCGCCTCCCGGGTTTTCCGGGCTGCGCGAACTGTCCGGACTCACACTAAACTGCCGCGCCGTTTTCTCTAGCTGTTCGGGTATCTCGTCCTTATCCAGATACTGGGGTGCGAACTCTTCGTTAATCGCGGATGACAAGACCAGGCTCCGAAACGCCTGCACTGCATCGATGCCGCTCGCAAGATTCAACTCCGGGGTGAGCGTACGAATTGCTTCGTCCGCCTGACTGACAAGGCCATGATAGTAAGGCCATCCACCAGGCTTCATGCCGTGCTCGGACCACACCTCGCGCCACGACCTGACAAAGTCCCTGGCTATTCGCGCGAAACGTTCCCGGCCGGCGACTTCCTCGGTGCCCGAGCACCGAATGTCGTCAAGCAGCGCTCCGATGAGGATCTCAAGTTCCGCAGCGCTCTGTACCAGTGGCGTATTGTAGGATTCGGTTCGAATGTCGACGTGTTTTCCGGGCTCGAACGGAACATAGGTTTGCCTGAACGTGGAACGCCGACGGGCGTCGAACGGCCAGTCGCCACGATCCACCATCTCCCAGAACCGCGTCGAACCCGTGGTATCCAGCACGAGGTGTACACGCGTCTCGTCGCCGTTATTCTTTACCGTATGTTCTGCCCACGAATTGAAAATCCACGCTTCGCCGGCACCCATGTGGACATGCTTATCCCCACAATGAAACGATACGTCCGGATTGGTCGTAATCGGGATATGCACCCTTACGCGATTGAACCAGTGAAAGTTCACGTCGACGTGAGGCGGTACTTCGCTGCGCGGATCCAGACGCATCAGGCGGGAGCGGCTAAACACTTCGCCGAATGCCGCCATGACCTGACGAATATACTCACACCGCTCCAGTGCGGGAGCCGGCATCATCGGCCCGTGCATCGCATCGTTGACCTCACCGTAGAGAGAAATCAATGGAATTGACGAGTTGCCGGCGAATCCGGTGGTGTGCGACATCCAGTCGTTTTCCGAGAACTGCCCCGCTTCCTCTTTGAGCCGTTCGACATCGAACGCCAGTGGTAATCTTACGAATTCGGTTTCAAGTTTCATTGGCTGTTACCGCTCGTTTCAGCGTCAGGCACGATATCGAACGCGACCGTGAGTCTCGGCTCATCTCCACCGAAAGGAATCGTCCCATGCCACATATACGACGGGAAAATCACGAGCTTTCCAGGCTCCGGCCTTATCGAGAACTCATAGGGCAATTTCGGTTTCGTCAAGACGCCCGGCTCTCCAAACTTCAACCAGCCTTCCTGCCCGGGTGAATCAATCTGTTCCGGCAGTTCAATGTAACACGCCGAGGACAACCATCCCTCCGGGTGGACGTGATTGTGATGAAAACCCTCCGGCCGTAACCAGACCGACCAGATGCCGTCAATGTGCCATCCGCCCGTATTGCGGCTGCGTATCCCGGTCTCAGACGTACCGAGATAGGCAAGATGGGCGTCCAGCGGCTGCCGGACCGCGTCGGAGAATGCTTTGAACGCAGGCTCCTCGAGTTCGAGCAGATCCGACACCTTGCTCCCGTTTCTCTCAGAGTTGTCGAACGGATGCGTCCTAAATGAATGCCTCGCACGCAGCGCCGTCGCGAAGTCGACAAGGTATTCGTCCAGTGAGTCCCAGCCCTGCGGTACGCCAAGCGAATAGGCGCGAACCAGACTATCGTAGTCGTACAGTTCCCGGTGACAGGGGTGGCCCAGGATCCTGCCGGCCGTCGCAAACATCGCCACCGAATGCTGATCGTTTGGATCGGCAGCACACATTGACCCCGCAAGACGGAACGCCTCTTCGGCATGCCCGGCCACGAGCAACGCGCAGGTGCGTAGATCCTGCGCCGCTCTTGAGTCCGGCCGCAGGGCCATCAGGCGTTCGCTGAAATTTAAGGCCGCCTGCGCGTCTCCGATCTGGGTCGCCGCATCGACAGCAACGCTTAGAAGTTTCAGGTCGTTTGGCCAGCGCGCGAGGGACGTTTCCACAAACGGGAAAGTCGCTTCGGCTCCGTCGGTCTGGATCAGCACCCGGGCCCTGGTGCCGTACAGCTCCACTTTATGCGGGTAAGCCCCGATTTCATCGTCCAACGGCGCTATTGCCGCCGCAGCGTCGGCCGTACGCATCCAGATCAGTTGTGCATATTCGTAATGCGCAACGAACATGTCCCGATTCAGTTCAATGGCCTTTTCGTAAGCTTCGCCTGCTTCGTCCAGACGTGCCTGCGCGAGTAACGCTCGCGCCAGTACCAGCCAGCTTTCCGGCGCGTTTAGGCCCCGGGAAAAAGCGTGCCTGATGTGTTTTTCCGCTTGCTCCGCTCGCCCGAGGTCGCCGAGTGCCGCCGCCAGATTGTGCTGAGCTACCGCGCTTTGGGGATAGGACCTTGCTGCAATGGCGTAGGCATCTACGGCCTCTTTCAAGCGCCCATCCTGCTTCAGGGCATTCGCCGCGTCGGTCAGTTTCTCCAGTGAAGCCGCCATTCTATTCGAACCGCAAACCCGTGCTCAGAGTCCGTTTACTCAAACCGGTTAAACAGAATCCACGAGGTCGCGATGATCTTGTCCTGAGACTTCGGAACATGTCCCTTGTGGGTGTGCGTAAAACCCGCCGGCGCCAGAACGATGCGGCCTCGCCTGGGCTCCACACTCGCATCCTGATAGAAGAACGCGGTCTCGCCGCCTTCATCGACGTCATTCAGATACAGGATGAAAAACAGTGCACGGTGCAACGTTTCGCAGTCCCGGCTGTCGGCACAAATTTCGGAATGCCAGTGATGATAGCCACCTCGATTGCGTATATATTTTTGAAGGTTTATCGGGCCCAGCCTATACGTCCTGGCAATGAGCGTATCGATGTAGGGCCGGCCGAAGTCATCGAAGTTTTCATGCGTCAGCTTGCAGACTTCGCCGGACTCGGGATGTCTGAAAATCGGTACATTTGCGCCCACGAGCATGAACTCGAACTGCCCCATGTAATCGATCAGGCATTTGAAAACCGCGTCGGTGATCAGTTCGTTGATACCCGACCAGCCGCGCCGATTCGTGATGTTCAGATCGATGCTGTCCTTGATCCTGGCGTCGGCTTCAGGGCCTGCGTGTCCGTGATACGTGTCCGGATTGGCGTCGAACTGCTCGACGATGCGTCTGCAGTCTTCGTCGCTGACGGCATTGTCGTACCACTTGATGAAAGTTTCCACAATTCTGCCCGAACAGGAGACGTCACCGCCGTATAGTAACGAAAAACGGCTGGCTGCATTACGCAACCAGCCGTTGGTTTCGCTCGATGACTACGAGACTCGCTACGATCAGAAGAAGCTGTGCTTCAGGTTGATGTAGTAGCGAGTGCCGCGCGGATCGTACAGGCTCTGGTCAAACCAGGGCCATTCACCCGCAGCCTCAAGAGAGAACGGCGGCTTCTCGTCGGTCAGGTTGATGATACCCGCAGCGATCTCGGTGTTTTCGCCGATCGAGTAGGTGCCCCGCAGACCCAGTTCCGTGTAGCTGTCCACCTTGTGGATGAAACTTGCGACGTTGCAGGTACCGTCGATGCGGCCACCAACGAGGTCTTCGGTTTCACCGAGGTGACGGATAGTCAGCGTCGCGGTCCAGTCCGACATCTGATAGCCGACCTGGCCATTGAGGCGCAGTTCGGGTTCACTCGTCGTACCCTGATCCTCGCAAAGCGGCTGTACCGCTGAGGTCTGACGTTTATGCGAGATCAGATAGGCCAGACGCATATCCGCAATCAGCGAGCCCGCGCCGACTTCCCAGCTTACCTTCGTCGACAGGTCGACACCTTCACCGGTTTCGGTATTCAGGTTCTGGCTGTTCGAAGCAACGAACGCGTTCGGGTTAGTCAGCTGTCCGTTTACACGGTTAACCAGCTTGGGGTACTGACTCTCGTTGTTCAGAATCTCCTGCGTGGTCAGCGAACCGATCTTGTCCTCAACCTCGATGTTGTAGTAGTCGAGTGCGACGGACCAGTCGTCGGTCGGCTCCCAGACGAGGCCCACACTGTAGTTCTCGGAAGACTCCGTCTTCAGGTTCGGGTTACCGCCTGATACAGAACGAATCTCGCGGTTGCTGCAGGCATTGTCGATTTCAGCCTGTGTCGAGTTCGAATCGCTCTTCACCTGATTACAGAACGTGGTATCGATGGCGCGGTTCACACCGAACGATCCACCGAGATACAGCTCACCGAGCGTCGGCGCCTTGAAGCCCGTGCCATACGACGCACGAAGCAGCAGGTTGTCAACCGGTCGCCAGGATGCACCCAGCATGTAGGTCGTCGCGGCGTCTCCATTGCTGACGTTCGCCTGAATCGACTGATCGCGGCCGCTCCAGTTGTAGTCGTCGTAGCGAAGTGCTGCCGACAGTTCAACCGTATCGATCGGGCTGTAGGACAATTCACCGAAGAAGGCCGTGACGTCACGTTCACCGGCACCGTTGGAGCCTGCACCACCCGATACGTCGCCTTCACTTGATACGGCGTCGGAGCGGTCGGTGAAGTCCTCTTCCTTGTACTGCGTACCGATCGCATAGCCGATTTCAGTGTCACCGATGGTACCCGTGAACGACAGGTTGAAACGGCGGTCGCTGCCGATTGCCTGACGTTGGGTCGCGATTGCGAGACCGTTGTCAAGGAACCACTCGGGCGAGTAAGACTCAATCGGATCAAACAGGCCGGAGGTCACAGCGGCTTCCACCCGGCTGCGAGATAGCTGACCCTGTACGCCGACACGATTCATTTCCGACTCGATGTTCTGCACGTTGAAGTCCATTTCGTGGTTTGCACCGAGTTCGAAACGGAAACCCAGCGTGACAGAGTACGCGGTATTCGTGTTGTCGGTTGAACGCGGTCCGGCATCCGTTGCACGGCGCAGCATGTATACCGCAGACGAATTCGCGAGATCGGTACCCAACTCAGCATCGATCTTAGCCAGACTCGCAGCACCCGTGACGTTGAAGATGGCCGGTGCAGCACCGTTACGAACTTCGGTCACATTGCGCGACATGCGGAACTCACCGTAACCCGTGAGACGATCGCCGAGGCTGTATTCCGCGTTGGTAAGGAAATTCATGCGCTCCATTGCCGGAACCACCTGATAAAGCGGTGCGAAGTTGTATGTGCAGTCATTCCCTGCTGCGGTCCACTGCGACGGCTGAATGCGTTCCTGCGGACACCCCGCCGCTGGATACGCCGTACTCGTGGTACCACCGAAATCCAGGAACGTCACATTATCCGGTGCTGAACCGATCGTGCTGGTGCCGTCGGTACCATCGGGGGCGATGGCCGACCCGAACAGAGGCAGTCCGGCTCCCGATACAGCTTCCTGATCGAGATACTCGAACGATACCGTCGCATAACCCTTGTCGCTCACGACACCGCCGGTCAGAGCGAAGCCTGTACGTGCACCACCGTTGTCCTGATCGTTTCCGTATTGGACACGAGCTTCCAGACCTTCGAATTCCTGCTTGGTGATGATGTTGATCACGCCCTGCACCGCGTCGGCGCCGTAAATGGCAGACGCACCGGTCGACAGGTACTCAACCCTGTCAACAGCCGCGAGCGGAATCAGGTTCAGGTTGGTGCGCGGATTACCGAAAATCGGGTCACCCGGCAGCCGGCGGCCGTTCAGCAATACGACGTTGTAGTCCGCACCGAATCCGCGGCTGTCGAAGTTTGCCGTTCCTGCCGTCTGACTCAGAGTCGCATTCTCGTTGAACAGATTCGGACCGGCGAAGCTGGCCGTGAACAGGAAGTCCTGTATCGTCGCCGCACCGGTATTCTCAATGAACTGAGAGTCGTATATCTGCACCGGTGTAACAGCCTGCGGATCCAACCGCGGGATACGTGAACCCGTCACTGTGATCGTTTCGACGACCTCGTCCGACATGTCGTCCTGGGCCATTGTGAGCCCGGGAACGACGCTCAGACACAGAGCGCTTTTTACGGCAACTGACAAAGCATTCGCTTTGGGCTGCCATCGATTACCCTTATGCATATTTGTAAGCTCCCCTTTTAATAGGTTTAGGAACGTTAGCTTGTTGGTTTCGGTCATTCGATCGCTATGCAACGCGATCGTATGTCTTTCCTATCGGCCGGCGTTGACGCAGGGAGCAGCACTGAGAAACCGTGCGTCCACGCGGCAGAGCCGTCTGCCAAGTGTCGCGAATTGTAGCAGAAATCACATGATAGCAAAGCATTTGTCGCAAAAATCTGACGAGAGTGCTCAGAATGGGCGTTTTCGCCGCTATGTGCGGTTTTGGCGAGTGCAGCGAATTGCCGTTCAGTGTCGAGACGCCATTAACTTCATGTTTTTAAACTAGTTTTGTTTTGATTTTGACATATACAGAATACGCAATTCAGACCGTATAAGGGGCACATTCGGCCGCAAATGTACAAAAAAATGCAGCTTCGTGGTGTTTTTACAACAATATTCGCGGCGATTTTTCGACAATTTGCAACGCCGCAATTCGGGATTCGGGCCGGCGATCGGGCACACAATTCCGTCAGGTTTGTGCCTCCGATCGGTCGTTTACAAGATCTCCGAGCAGAGATTCGTAATGCCGCCAGCGCCCCTTTGAGGCGCTGTGCAGACCCTGCCGGACCTGCCAGATGCTCGCGGTTCTGACGAGCCCGCCACTTTTGTCGAACTCGAGGACGCGCGGGTCCCACTCCAGTCCGAGGAAGTCAAGCACTCGCCGCAGAACGGGCTCAGGCGACTCAACCAGATCCTCGTAGTCTACCGAACATATACTGTCGGCGCTGCAGGCACGCCAGTGCTCGAACAGACGTTCCTGTTCCTTGTAGTAGTGAGCGATGTGGCCTATGTCGTTGGCGTAGCTGGCGGCACGGTCGAACTGCTGAAAGTAAAGCGACAGACAATTATCGAGCAGGTGTCGCCGGGTCTGAATGATCTTCGCCCGTGGAAACAGGGCCTGTATCAGACCGACGCGCAGAAAGTTGTCCGGGCGCTTATCAATGACAAGGTCTGCACCCGGAAACATGCCGGACACGGTTTTTTCGTACTCGTCGGCAACGCGCTGCAGTTGCTCCTCCGTCGCACCTGAAACGCCCTGAGGGAACGGACCCAGATGCTGATTTACCAGCCACGCGAGGACGTGGAGCTCTCCGCCCGCGGCGATCTTCGGGTGAGCGCCCAGCATTCGTTCCAGCAGCGTGGAGCCCGAGCGATACATGCCGCAAACGAACACCGGCACTACGGTGGACCGCGTAGCCATCCGCGATACCCAGTTCGCGTCAAACAGTTCCATGAGGCGGTTTATCGCCTCCTCCGTCGCCGCCGGTGTGTAGGTCTGCACGCGTTGCCGGCTCAACTCGTTAGCCGCTACGTAAGCCCTGGTCGCGTCGTCGTAGAGCTCAAGGTCGTCGTACGACTTGCCCAACGCAAAATACAGACCCTCCTTAGCACGACGGTCGTCTCCGGCATTCTCGATCTGTGCAGTCAGCCGGTCGACAAGCCCGCGATTATCGGCCGACACTTTCTGCGGATAAGCAAGACGAGCGAGCGATTTCCAGTGATTCGGATCGATCGACAGTATGCGCTCATAAAGTTCCAGCGCCGGTTTCTTTTCTCCGAGTTCCTCGTAATGGCCCGCCAGATTAAACAATGCTGGTACGTACTCTGGATCGATATCCACTGCCCGCTGAAACATCTCCGCCGCTTTGCCGGCGTCCTGCATCTCCGAAAACAGTACGCCCATATTGGAGTAAACCTCCTCAGGCTGGTCGATATCGTGGCGTAATGCCGCTTCGTAAGCCCTCATCGCCTCGTCATTGCGCTGCTGTTTTTTGAGCAACAACGCAAGATTGAAATGCGCAACGGCATTGTCGGGCTGCCGCGCAACGAGACGCTGATACTCGTCCGAGGCATCCCTTGTCCGGCCCGCGGCATCGAGAAACCGCGCGAGCAAGCCGCAAAAATGCAGGCTGTCGGGATCCCGTACGGTCAGTTCCCGATAGATGTGGAATGCCTCGTCCGGCCGCCCCTGATGGAGATACAACCGCGCGAGTGCCTCCAATGCGATCTCGCTGTGAGGCCCGGGCGAGGCGAGCGTGCGATAGATTCGCTCCGCTTCCAGGTAGCTGCCTCGGGCGCTCATTTGCTCGGCCTCGATCATCGCGTCTCTGAAATCGGCAGGCAGGTTCATCCGGAAAAGGTCCTGTTGTTGAGGAAGGCGAAGTTTAGTCCGCGGACACGGTACAAGCTACTGTTAGGGTCTGCTGACGTTACCCGGGAGAAGCCGACCGACGATGCTCGACAATCTCCCGGGAGATTTGGGCATCGGTTTGCTCGAGTTTCTGAAAGAAAGCCGGCGACACCTGACGATTATTCGCCAGCGTGTCGTACAGCTCGTCAAATACGTCACCGTGGCGATGCCCGACATCGCCTGGAGACACCGCATCCTGCGTGCGCAGACCCCGTTCAACGACCCGAAGCGCGTCGTCGACATTGCCTGCGCCAAGCCACCCAAATGCCGCCTCGATAGTCTGCTGCGGGTCCTGCAGCAATGCCGCGAACGAGAAACCCGCCGTCGGATACTGCCGCGTTCGCATGTCCCTGAGCAATGAAAAATTAGCCTTCCACCACGCAAAGCCGATGGGCAGATATTCCGTGCGACGGTCGTTTGCGGCATCGGAATCCGGTGCGGAATTGGCGTCCCGGATTTTATCCAGGCGTTGTTGCGAGGCCTCACACTCCGCCCAGTCGCGAATCGTAAAAATGACCTTGTCGATGTACGCGTAGTCGGTTTTTACAAGACCGTCGGCAAAAATCTTGACCCCGAAATCTGCCACTTTATCGGGCGGCAGCCAGGCGCCCGAACGCGGGTCGGGGTTGGTTTCGTGGTTGATGCCCTGCACCAGAGTGGTCTCAAAAAAACCGCGCGGATTGGCGTCTTTGATGAGTCCTTTCCAATGGGCCGGGAATTTGTCGCCAAGAATCCGGAAACCACCCGCTGCCAAAATCTGCATCCACGCAGAGGTGCCGGAACGGCGCGTACCCGTGACAATGATCATCCGAAACAGTCTACAACCGGCGTGCATATCGCGCTAGCGGGTAGCCTTGAGGTTGCAATTCCGGTTATCGCGGCGATACTGCACCCAACGTCGAAGCACGAATCGATGGTGTAAGTAGCAGTCATGACGAATTCCGAAAAAGAATATGCCGTCGCGCTCCACGGCGGCGCCGGCGCGGTTGCCGGAAGAGATTACGCCGAAACCGAGGCACACATCGGCTCGCTCGCCGCCGATTGCGAGGCGCGGTTGAAATCCGGCGGGCATGCGCTCGACGTTGTCGAACATGCGGTGTCGGAACTCGAGTCGTCCGGACTGTACGTGGCGGGCAGAGGTTCCGCACCCAACACGGCCGGTTACGTGGAACTCGATGCGTCGATTATGCATGGCCCAAGCCGCAAGGCCGGCGGCGTGGCCGGCCTGTGCGGTTTCGCCAATCCGATTCGAGTCGCGCGGGGCGTCATGGAACGAACGCCCCATGTTTTGTTATGCGGCAGCGGCGCCGGATCGTTCGCTGAAACGAACGGCTTCGAGGTCATTGGCGACCCAGTCGAGTTTTTCACAACCCCGGTCGGGGTCACCCCTGACGAAGCCGGCACTCAGCGGCACGGCACGGTCGGTGCCGTCGCACTCGACCGCACCGGCGCACTTGCTGCCGCGACCTCAACGGGCGGCACCTTCGGCAAGCTCGAAGGCCGCGTCGGCGACACGCCGCTGATCGGACCCGGCACCTGGGCCGACGACGATGTTGCAATATCCTGCACGGGCATTGGCGAACATATCATCCGCGCCGGCGGTGCCGTGTCGATTGCCTGTGCACTGCGGGCCGGCCGGCCACTGGAGCAGGCCGTTCGGCAAATGCTCGACGAAGTCGCCCGACTGGGCGGCGATGCCGGGGTCATCGCCGTGTTGCGCAGCGGCGAAATCTGTATGGCCTACAATTCGGAAGGAATGAAGCGCGCGGCAGTCTCGTCAACGCAACGTCTGTCAGCGAAGACATTCGATTAGGGCCTAAATCGGCAGCGCCGTCGTGTGCTTGATGTCCGATAGCACAATCGACGAAGTGACTTCCTGAATACCGGGAAGCTGCGAGAGCTTTTCAAAGAAGAACCGCTCGTAAGCCTTGATGTCTTCGGCGACGATGCGCAATAGAAAATCGACGTTGCCGAGTACGACATAGCAATCCATGACTTCCGGGAACAGTTGTACGGCATCCGCGAATGCCGACAGATTGCTGCGGCCATGCGACGTCAGTTTGACGTGTGCGAACACCATGGTCGTCAAGCCGACCTTTTCCCGATCCAGCAACACGGGTTGATCGCGGATCACACCCTCGTCGCGCATGCGCTGAATCCGCCGCCAGCACGCCGACTGGGATAAGCCGATCTGTTCGCCGATCGCCGTCGCATTGATGCCGGGATTCGACTGCAGATGATTGAGTATTTTGCGATCTATGTTGTCAAGGGTAATTTCACGCATAAAAAATTCTTGAAACTCAAAAATTCGCATTAATTATGCATAGATTTTCGCCTATGCAAAAGGTTTTGCATGTCGCACCTGAGAAAATCGCGCTATATTTCTATCCTGCAACACTGCCGGGATGGGGCCACCATGGGCGTATTCGACAACGCCGAATTCGACAACCACGAATCGCTGCATTTCTTTACCGACCCGGCCAGCGGGCTCCACGCAATCATCGCCATTCACTCAACGGCACTCGGGCCGGGCGCGGGCGGCTGCCGGTACTGGAGTTACCTCACGGAAGCCGACGCGCTGACCGACGCATTACGCTTGTCGCGCGGCATGACCTACAAGAATGCGGTCGCGGAACTGCCGTTCGGTGGCGCAAAGGCGGTCATCCTCGCCTCGCCGCATACGCCGAAAACGCCCGAACTGTTTGCCGCGTTCGGCCGCAGCGTTGCCTCGCTGGGAGGCAGGTACATCACGGCCGAGGACGTTGGCGTATCGGTCGCCGACATGCGCACCGTGGAACGACAGACGGAGTTCGTGTCCGGGCTGCCGCAGAGCGGTGACAGTGCCGGCGGCGACCCGTCGCCGTGGACGGCGCTGGGCGTGTTCCTCGGCATGGAGGCGGCGGTGCAGGTTCGCCTCGGCAAATCGTCGCTCGAAAATCTCACTGTCGCTGTGCAGGGTGTCGGGCACGTCGGTGCGCACTTGTGCAGGTTGCTGCACGAGGCGGGTGCGAAACTGCTGATTGCCGACGTCAATCGCGCGAATCTCGACGCAGTGCGCGGACAGGTACCGGCGGAGATCGTCGCGCCGGCGGACATCCTGTTCGCCGACGCAGACGTGCTCGCGCCGTGTGCGCTGGGTAACGTGCTGACGTCTGCGACGATCCCGCGCCTTGCAGCAAAAGTCATTGCGGGAGCGGCAAATAACCAGTTGTCGACCGAGGCGGACGGTGAGCGACTCGCGAAGCGCAGGATCCTGTACGCGCCCGACTACGTCATCAATGCAGGCGGTATCATCAGCGTGTCGCACGAGTATCATGGCGGCAGTTCGGAAGACCGCGTCAGGTCGGACGTCAAAAAAATCCCGGGCCGGCTTGCAGGAATTTTCGAAAAATCGGGTGCGACAGGCCGCCCGACCAACGAGTTGGCCGACGAACTCGCACTGCAGCTCATAGCGGCAGGCGCGTAGGACCTGTTAGGGCCTGTTAATACCAGGGCCTGTTAACACTAATGTCAGCGCCCTGATAAACTGACGACAGGATAATTCACATGACGCAATCGCGACTGCACATTCCCAGGCCGACTGCACGACCTGGAGAAGAACCGGACTTTAGTTATCTGAATTTGTCACCGGCCGGTGAGGTGGAAAAGCCGTCGATCGACGCACGTACTCGAGATATTGAACACCTGAGCAGCGAACTGGTGCGCGTCCTCGACGACGATCACAGTGCAAAGGGCCCCTGGAACCCGGGGCTCGACGCCACCGAGTTACAGGTCGGGCTTCGCTGGATGCTGACCAATCGTGTCTTCGACCAGCGTATGTGGCAGATTCAGCGCCAGGGCCGCATTTCGTTCTATATGGAGGCGCTCGGGGAAGAAGCCGTATCGATCGGTCAGGGTATGGCGCTGCGCCCGGGTGACATGTGTTTTCCCTCCTACCGCAATCAGGGCCTCTACATGTACCGCGGGGTAAAACTCGTCGACATGATGTGTCAGTGTCTGTCGAATACCCGGGATATGTGCCAGGGCCGTCAGTTGCCGATCATGTACCACACGAAAAGCGGCAACGTTTTTTCGGTCTCGGGCAACCTCGGCACTCAGTATCCGCAGGCCGTCGGCTGGGCGATGGCGTCGGCCATCAAGGGTGAGGATCATATCGCCGCATCGTGGGTCGGGGACGGCAGTACTGCCGAAGCCGACTTTCATTACGCGCTGACCTTCGCTGCCGTTTATCAGGCGCCGGTCATTCTGAACGTCGTCAACAATCAGTGGGCGATCTCGACATTTCAGGGCACTGCCGGCGGCGAACGCCGTTCGTTCGCGGCGCGCGGCCTGGGGCTGGGAATTCCCGGCATTCGCGTCGACGGCAACGATCTGCTCGCCGTGTACGCGGTCACGTTATGGGCTGCCGACCGCGCGCGCCGCGGTGGCGGCCCAACCCTGATCGAACTCGTGACGTATCGCGGTGGAGCGCATTCCACAAGCGACGATCCGAGCAAGTATCGACCGAAAAACGAGTGGGAGGCATTTCCGCTGGGCGATCCGATTGAGCGCCTGAAGCAACACATGATTGCCGAAGGCCACTGGTCGGAAAGCCGTCACGAGGCGCTCGTATCGCAGCTTCGCGACGAAGTCACGGCCGCGTGGAAAGCCGCGCAGAAGTACGGCACGATGACTGAAGGCCCATGGCTCGATCCCGCAACGATGTTTGACGACGTTTACGCGGAAACGCCGAAGCATCTCGAATCGCAGCGCCGCCGCATGCTCGAGCTGACGAGGAGCGACTGATGGCGCAGATGAATATGATCGAGGCGATCCGATCTGCGCACGATGTCGTCATGTCTCGCGACGACGCCGTGGTCGTGCTCGGTGAGGATGTGGGTTATTTTGGCGGCGTGTTTCGTTGCACCGACGGGCTACAGCGAAAGTACGGCGAACACCGCGTTATCGACGCGCCGATCGCCGAAGGCGGCATCATTGGCGCAGCGATCGGAATGGGCGTGAACGGCCTGCGGCCCGTGGCCGAAATTCAGTTTGCCGATTACATCTACCCGAGTTTCGATCAGATCGTCAGCGAGCTGGCGCGGCTGCGTTACCGCTCCTGCGGCGAATTTTTCTCGCCTGTGACCATTCGCACGCCCTGCGGCGGCGGCATTCGTGGCGGCCAGACACACTCGCAATCGCCCGAGGGCATCTTCACGCATGTCAGTGGCATCATGACCGTCATGCCGTCCAATCCCCACGACGCCAAGGGCCTGCTGATCAGCGCAATCGAATCGGACGATCCGGTCGTGTTTTTCGAACCGAAGCGCATCTACAACGGTCCATTCGACGGTGATCCCGAGAAACCGGCCGTCTCCTGGAGCTCGCATCCGAAAGGCGAGGTGCCCGAAGGTTACTACACGGTGCCGCTTGGGCGAGCCGAGATCGCGCACAGCGGCGACGAACTGACCATCATTACCTACGGGACACTGGTGCACGTTGCGATTGCCGCGGCCCGCGAAACAGGCGTCGATTGCGAGGTGATCGATGTGCGTACGATGGCGCCGCTCGACGTGGAGACGCTGGCCGAATCGGTGAAGAAAACCGGACGCTGCCTGATCGCACACGAGGCAACGCGGTTTGGCGGTTACGGCGCGGAACTCGCCGCAACGATCCAAAAGGAATGCTTCTATCATCTCGAAGCGCCGATCAGCCGTGTCGCCGGCTGGGATACTCCGTACCCGCACGCCTTTGAGTGGCAGTATTTTCCGGGTCTGAAACGGATCAAGGCCGGTATACGCAGAGTGATGGAGGCGGAATGAGCGAACACGTATTCAAACTTCCGGACCTCGGCGAGGGCACGGTCGAATCGGAAATCGGCGAGTGGTTCATCAAGGTCGGCGACTTTGTCGAGGAGGAAACCGTCGTCGGCACGATGATGACCGACAAGGCCGCGGTCGAACTGTCGTCGCCGATCAGCGGCACTGTCGTGAGTCTCGCGGGCGAGCCCGGCGACATCGTCGCCGTCGGCGCACCGCTGGTTGTTTTTGACACCGATGGCGATGTCGCCCCGGCAGCGGCCGATGCGATCGCCGATGACACTGTTGAGGCCCCACTGGAAACGCAGGACACCGTGTCGGCCGCCGCCGAGAAACTCGCGTCACGCGTGATTACGTCGCCGGCGATTCGGCGCCGCGCGAAAGAAGCCGGAGTCGAACTGTCGGCAATTCCGGCCAGCGGCCCGGGCGGGCGAATTCTGCGCTCGGATTTCGAGCGCTACCTGAAAGCGCAGGCCGCCGGTGTAACCGTGCCAGCCGCCATGGCGCCCGCGACCGGCGCGACGGAGATCAAAGTCATCGGACTGCGTCGCATCATTGCGGAGCGCATGAGCACCGCCAAGCGCGAGATTCCGCATTTTGCGTACGTCGAGGAGGTCGATATCACGGAACTCGATGCGCTGCGCCGACATCTGAACGAGCGCTCCGACAGCGCCGCGAACCGCTTAACCCTGCTGCCGTTTCTGGCGCTGGCTCTGGTAAAGGCATTGCGGGAGTTTCCGCAATGCAATGCGACCTACGACAAGGACCGCAACGTCATCCTGCAACACAACGCTGTGCATCTGGGCGTTGCGACGCAGACACCGGACGGACTGAAAGTTCCGGTTGTCAAACATGCCGAGACCATGGACCTCGACACGCTCGCCACGGAGATACGCCGCCTCAGCGCCGCTGCGCGCGACAACACGGCGCGAAAGAGCGAACTCGGCGGCTCGACGATCACGATCACGAGCCTCGGCAGGCTGGGCGGGATTGCGTCGACACCTGTAATCAATTCGCCCGAAGTCGGCATCGTCGGCGTAAATCGTGCCGTCGAACGCCCCATGGTCGTCCACGGTCAGGTGGCGGTAAGGCTTATGATGAACCTGTCGTCGTCGTTCGACCATCGGTTCGTTGACGGTTACGACGCGGCAGCGATGATCCAACGCATCCGGGAATTGCTGCAACACCCCGCCACGATCTTCATTTAGGGTCCGGTTACCGTATACCGAGTCTAAGTTTAGACTCGGTATACGGTAACCGGACCCTATAGTACGCGATTCGGGTTGAGGGTGTTGTTTGGGTCCAGCGCTCGTTTCAGTTGCCGCATCAGATCGATGTCCGCTTCGCTGCGGCTGTGAGGCAACCACGCGAGCTTCTCGGTTCCAATGCCATGCTCGGCCGACACCGACCCGCCGATTGAGCGCAATGGATCGTACACACATTTGCCGGCGGCATCGTAGTGATCTCCATGTACGCCCGGACGAATGAAAAAATGCAGGTTACCGTCGGCGATATGCCCCAGCGTGTACATGCGGCTGTCCGGCCAGCGCTGCCGCAACAGCGCCAGGACTTTGTCCACGTAGCCGGGCATTTCGCGAATTGGCAGGCTCACGTCGAACAGATAGACCGGTTTGCGTTCAAGGATCGAATCAAAATCCTCTCGAACAGCCCATATGGCGCGCACCTCGGATTCCGACTTCGGCAATACGGCGTCAGCGATCAGCGCCTTATCCAACGCGTGGCCGATAACACGCTCGAAGCGATCGTTGTCGACCGCCGGATCGCTGCCCTCGGCCTGAAAAACGACATAGTAGGGATGGCGGTTTCCCAGCGGCGGCCGATGCCCGCCGTCACCCGTCACGGCACGATAGTAGTCGTTCCACATGACCTCAAAGGCACTCAGCGAACCCGCCAGTTCCGACTGCAAATAGCCGAGCAGTTCGACGACCTGCTCGAATCCGGCGAGTCCCGCGAACGCATGTTGCCGGCTTCGCGGCAGCGGATACAGACGCAGCACCGCACGGGTCACGACGCCCAGCGTACCCTCGGATCCGATAAAAAGCTGTTTCGTGTCGTAGCCGGCGTTATTTTTCAACATCCGGTTCAATGACGACACTACCGTGCCGTCGGCCAGCACGGTTTCGAGCCCGAGCACGAGGTTTCGCATCATGCCGTAGCGCAATACGTTCATGCCGCCCGCGTTCGTTGCGATATTGCCGCCGATCGTGCAACTGCCGCGTGCGCCAAGGTCCAGCGGAAAATACAGGCCCTCGTCGGCCGTTGACTGCTGCACGACCTCCAGTATGGCGCCCGCCTCCACTGTTGCCGTACCGCCAGCTTTGTCGATATCGACAATATCGCTGAGTTTTTCCGTTGACAGCACGATGTCTGTCGGCTCAGGCTCAACACCCGCTACACAATTGGTCAGCCCGCCATGCGTCAATACGCCGCGATTCAACTGATTGCAGTACTTCAGAACGCTCGACACTTCAGCAACGGACGTCGGCATGACAAGTGCTTCGGCCTGCATCGGCGCGCGATTCCAAAAACTCGTCGCACGCTCCGCGATGCGATTTGAGTCGAGTATCCGGCCTGAGCTTACGATCTGAGCGAGTCCCTTGTGAAGCGACGTTTTTTCCATTTCCATACAGTAACGCAGATTGACGTGGCACACTGCGACGATTCAAACTGCCAGTCGCACGACACCAAAAAATGCCGGCTTCGCAAAGGTAGACAGAACCTGACAACATTGTCATGAGTGACATATCGATCAAGAAAGTGGCGGACATTGCCGGCGTTTCGACGGCAACGGTGTCCCGCTGCCTCAACAACCCCGGCAGAGTTTCCGACGCGACCCGGCTCAGGGTCGAGGCCGCCATCCTTGAAACCGGTTATACACCGAACGCACTTGCACGCAACTTTCGTCGCGGCCGCACAAACCTTATCCTCGTCGTACTTTCGAAGGTCGGCGACCCGTTTTACGCCGACATTATGCAGGGTATTCGATCAACGGCCGTGGAGATGGGGTACTCGATTGTAATCGAAGAAACCCAGCTCAACGCAATGACGGCCGAAAAAGTCGGTGCGAAACTCGTCTCCAAACAGGCCGACGGCGTGATCCTGCTCTGCAGTCTGTCGCCGTTTGGAACCGACGAGGTATTCCGCCGGAACCAGCGCAACTTTCCGATTGTGCTTGGATTCGAGCCCAAAGAATCCGAACTCTCGACCTTTCCGCGCATCCACATCGACAACACACTGGCTGCGAAGGAAGCAACGGAATTTCTGCTCGCGCAGGGGCACCGTCGTATCGGCATGATCACGGGCACTGAAGTGTCGGGCTTGTCAATCGACCGGGAATCCGGATATCGTGCCGCGATGGCGAACGCTGCCATTGACATTGCGGACGGCTGGGTCGTTGACGGCGCACTCAGTATTTCGGGGGCAAAACTAGCGACACGAGCACTGCTCGACCACGCTCAACGACCGACAGCCGTATTTTGTGCGACCGACGAAATGGCGTTCGGTTGCCTGCACGAGATAAAGGAGTCCGGGCTTCGTGTCCCGGATGACGTGTCCGTACTGGGCTTCGACGATATGCGCTACGCGCGCGTCGCCGATCCGCCGTTATCGACGATCAGTCAGCCCGCCGTGGATATCGGCAGGCGGGTCATGCTGCGTCTGCGCGCTGAAATTGATAATACCGCCCACGATCAGCGGGATACCGAGATCGTGCCGCATCGTCTCGTACTCCGAAAATCCACGGCTCCGCCTGGCGCTTAACCAGACTTTCCTGGTGAGCCGCCAGAGAAGGGCTCTGAGAGTGACCGAATGCACCAAACGGCCCACTAGTACCGAAACGTGTAACTGAGTTTGAGATTCAGATCGTTTCGGGTGCTGTGCCAGTGATTGCCGGGATCGACAGTCCCCCCATGGTTCATCACGACAACCATCTCCCGACCGGCCTCCGGGATATACCGCAGCCGGCTGTTGATCCCGAACACATCGGATGCGTTGTCGTACTGAATGAAATTGCTCCACGACCAGCGTGAATTGAACGCTATGTCGGTACGCAGACTCGCGAGGTGTGACGTAAAGCCGCCGGTGGGGAGTGTCACGCGGTTTTCCGTAAAACTGACGCCGGCAGCAAACCGGGCCGAAAGATTCCATTGCAGTTCGACAAATTTCTCAAGCCGATCTCCGCTGAAAAATCCGCCGTCCTGAACCGACAGTACGACGCGCAGCGGCCGCTGCATGCCCGTGGCAATTTCGGCGCGGACACGCTCGAAGCGATACTCGCCCGCAGGAACGCCGAGCCGATCGAACAGGTTGAACGGTGCCCGCACGACTTCCCTGTTGCGTTCAAAATCGACAAACAGGAAATCGTCACCGTGCGAATACAGACTGGGCCGAAAGCGAACCTTTCTCGAAAGCACGGTACCGCTCATGTCCGTCACGACCTCTGCGTCGACCGCCGCGTTGACGGCCCGCCAGAATCCGCCTTTGGGCCGGTACCGATAACGCAGGCCGGCATCCGCGCCTCGAATGCCGCGGCGGTTGACGAAGCCCAGCGCCGGTCGAAAGTTCTCCTCAATCTGACGGCCCGAGACATACACTCGCATACGATCGCCGGGAATCTCAAGCCCGAATCCGTAGGCACTATCCTTCCCGCGCACAGCCGACGTGCGGCTTTGCTGTGCCCACGCCTTCGCCGTCAAAATTTCTCCGAACGGGCCGTTGCTGTCGCGGTACAAAAAGTCCATTCCCACGACAGAATTGTCGTCGTTCGATGCCGGGTCGCCGTGCGTCACGATAAAACCCATTGCGGACTCTTGAAGGACATTGTATGAACCGCGGGCGACAAACAGGTCCGTTGCCGCAATATCGCCATCGGCCGCCTGGCGAATCGCCAGCGCACCGATATTGAATCCGCCGACTCGTCCCGTGAGCTTGAGTCCGGCATCGAGCGAAATTGGCATCCCCGAAGCCGATAAACCTATCCGGCGGGAGAAAAACGGGCGACCGTTCGTATCGACGTTGCCAAACTCAAAAATGCCGGCATCCTGAAGAAAAAAGTCCCGTTTTTCGGGAAAGAACAGCGAAAACCGATCCAGCGCTACCTGCTGCTCGTCGACCTCAGCCGTCGAAAAATCGGTATTGACCGTCAACGTAGCGGCCAGCGAAGGGGTAATCCGGTACCGCAGATCGAGCGACGGTTCAAAGTCGTTACTCGATGTCGCCGCCGACAAATTGCGACTCCTGCTCACCCGAATCGACGGCATCACGTCGAGCCCCAGACCCTGCTCGATGCCCTCGATGCCGTGCAATTCGCCGCTGTACGCAGGCCAGTCCTGGCGATCGTGCGACGACCACAGATTAAACTCCTGTTTGCGCACGATACCACGGCCGAAGTTTATCCCCCAGGTCTGCGAGTCCGGCTCAAACGAGATGGACTTGAATGGAATCGCGATTTCGGTCGACCAGCCCGCGTCATGCACGGCGGACTCTGCATGCCATATCGTCGCCCACTCGTCGATAAAGCGCGCATTGTTCTCGCGCAGCGCGTCGCGGCGGACGCCATTCGCGTTGACCTGGAAAAAGTAGTCATTGCGCTTGTTATTGAAACTGTCGACGACCACCCAAAAGCGATCGTCGGAAAAAAACGACTTCCCCTGGATCATCTGCTTCGCCTGAATCCGGTCTGGCTGGCTATCCCTGAGTTCCGCACCGATGTACAGATACTCGTTATCGTAAGCCACGCGCACGATCGTGACCTCCGACGGGCGCGCGCCGTCCACGGGCGACGTCTGATGAAAATCGTCGACAACCACGGCACTGCGCCAGACATCGTCGTCAAGGCGGCCATCGATTTTGGGCGCTTCGGGCGCCCGCGTAATTTCGAATGATTTGCGCTTGCCGTCAACGATGTAACTTCCAGTCGCGTTACTCGCCGCCAGCAGAAAACACACTGCGAATACGAATCGCGATCGATTGCCCATGTCGTCCCCCGGCAAAATCAGATGAATGTGTCTTAGAGACCAGTCCGGGCGCGTTCGTTGCGCGGTCTGCGATCAACGGTTTCGGATTCAGGACGAACGGTGCGCGATGCGTTCGATATTGCCTTTGTATTTACGGCTGAGCTTGAGTTCGGTATCGCCGTCCAGTGCAAGAAAATACTCGCCGTTGCGATGCGGTCGCATCGCCGTTACGCGGTGCCGATTGACGATGGCCGAACGGTGCACACGCACAAAAATTTCGGGGTCCAGCAATTCCTCGAGGTTTTTCATCGTCCCGCGCAGCACGTGTGTGGAACCGTTGGCGTGCACACACATGTAGTCGCCGGCCGCATCGATCCAGTCGATACTCTCGACATCGACGCACGCAGTCTCCGCCCCATCGCGAATGGCGAGTCGTCTGGGATAGCGCTGCACGGCGCCGCCCGCGGCTTTCAGCGCGGCCTCCAGGGACAGTTCACGACCGGTCAGATCGCAGATAAAGCGCAGCAGCTTCGCACGGTGTTCATGCGCTGCGCGCTCACCGGCGTTTGCTCTCGCTCGCTCGATCGCTTCGGCCAGACGCTCATCGTTGATCGGCTTCAGCAGGTAGTCGAGCGCATTAGCGTCGAACGCCTGTAGTGCAAACTGATCGTAGGCGGTCACGAAGATGACGGCCGGCATGTTGCTCGTGGACATTTGCCGAAGTACATCGAAGCCGTTGAGTCCGGGCATCTGTACATCCAGAAACATCAGGTCCGGCGCATGCGCCTTGACGGCCTGTAACGCTTCGCGCCCGTTAGCGCTCTGCGCGCAGATTTCGATGTCTTCGAACCTGCCGAGCCGAATTTCGAGCCCGCGGCGCGCGAGCGCCTCGTCGTCAACGATCAGTGCCTTAAGCATCGTCCGTCTCGAATGGGATGTTGATCGTAATTCTCAAACCCTGCGGTTCGTTTGGTGCGAGCGTGAACGCCTGATTTTCGCCATAGAGCTGCTGCAGCCGCTCGCGGGTGTTCTTGAGTCCAACGCCACTGGATTTCGTGCTGCCGTTGTCCGAACCAAGCCCAGGGCCCGTGTCGGACAGTTGCATCACGAGCGTAGCACGCTGCACACGCGCCGAAATGCGCAGTGTGCCTCCCGCCTCACACGGCGAAATTGCGTACTTAATCGCGTTCTCAATCAGCGGCTGCAGAATCAGACTGGGCACCAGCGCCTGCTGCGCTTCGGCCTCGATCGATTTTTCGATTGTCAGCCGATCGCCAAAGCGAACCTTTTCGATTTCAAGATACAGGTCCAGTGCCGCCAGTTCAGAGCCCAGCGTTACGCGGCTCATCGGATCGTTGTCCAGTGTGTAACGCAGAAAGTCGCTGAGCCGAGTCACGGCTTTGTTCGCCGTATCGTTCGCACCGTCGAGAATCAGCGTTGAGATCGCATTTAGCGTGTTAAACAGAAAATGTGGATTCAACTGATAACGCAGCATCTTAAGCTGCGCCTGGTGTGCCGCAGCCGTCGCCTTGAGCGTTTGCTCAGTTTGCTCCTGTAGCTGCTGATAGTACCTGACACCGAAGTAGAGACCGCTCCAGCACAGCAGGATGTAAAACGACCCCATGATGCCGCTGACGAAATCCATGACTTGGACCGGCCGCCAGCCTTCCTTTACCCAGTCCCAGTACCAGACGTTCTGTAGCCACCGCCAGGCAAACGCCGCAACGTAACAGGTCACCAGCATCGCCAGTGCCAGCGCCATCGGCGAATGCGACCACAGCCGCCTGTACAGAAGACGCATAGGAATCGTTGCGAGAAAACCCGTCGCCGCGGTCGCGAGTATCACGGCGAAGTAGGATTCCGGCTTTTCGTGCGCCAGCGCGCCCAGCCACGCCGCGATCGTGTAACCCGTCCAACCCGCGACGTTAAGAATCCAGAACAGGCGCCTCCGGTCGCGCAGCAGCTGTTGAAATTTCAAGTTGCCCATCCCCGCCATTCGACCCTTAAGTATAGATCGCGGTTCCGCCGTTGCCGAACGCCTCGGCCCGGCGAAGGCACGCCTGAGCGCAGATTATCGCTCAGTGGATCGAACCGAACCGGATTTCAAACGAAATCCGCTTAAGGCGCATCTAAGACTGAAATGCGGCAAATACGCCGATCTGACTATGGGCCCGTAAAAGCTGCAGAAGAACGGGGCCCGGACCGGAAACAGGGGGCAGGACTCTGAAAATAGCGGATACATCGGCGCAGGACGTGCGGCTCGCCCCGCGCGACCCACGCCGTAACCAACTCATTTTCGCCGGTGTCGGTATCGCCGTGATCGCGTCCATCCTGTTTGCCGCACCGTGGGTAAAGCGCTGGGCCGGTGCAAACGTCAGCGTACCACTGGACCGTATTCGAACGGCAACGGTGACTCGCGGCGACCTGATTCGGGACGTGTCCGTACAGGGCCGGATTGTCGCTGCAGTGAGCCCGACGCTGTATGCAACGGCCTCGGGCAGTATCACGCTGAACGTCGATTCGGGTGAACAAGTTGTCTCAGGTCAGGTGCTTGCGACCGTTGACAGTCCCGCGCTGACGAGTCGGTTGCGGCAGGCCGAGTCGGCACTCGCGCAGCGCAAAGTCGAACTGGAGCGGCAGCGCATCGAGTCCCGTCAGCAGGCACTGGAGAAACGCAAGGCCGCAGATTTGGCGGATATCGCACTAGTGGCCGCAAAGCGCGAAAAACGTCGCGCTGACGAAGCCAATGAGAAGGGCGTGATCCCCGTCATCGATTTCGAGAAGGCGCAGGACGACCTGCGTAATGCGGAACTGGCTTATCGGCACGCGATCGCCGACGCCGATCTGTTCGACGAGCGGCTCGCCTTTGAGCTGCGTGCCAGCGAATTCGATGTGGACCGTCAGGAATTACTTGTGACCGATCTTCGGCGGCAGGTTGACGATCTCGCCATCAAGTCGCCGGTAGACGGCATCGTCGGCGATCTGCTCGTTGACCAGAAGGCCGCCGTTTCCAGGGACACGCCGGTGCTGGCCGTCGTCGATCTGACACGCTTCGAGATCGACGCACTGATTCCCGAAAGCTACGCCGACGATCTTGCGATCGGCATGGCCGCCGAGATTCAGGTTAGCGGCGATCGCTACGACGGGCGGCTTGTGGCCGTGTCGCCCGAAATCGTCAATAACCAGGTTGCCGGCCGAATACGATTTGAGGGCGGCGGCCCGACCGGCCTGCGGCAAAATCAGAGACTCACAACGAGAATTCTGCTCGCGGAACATAAAAATGTGCTGATGGTGCAGCGCGGTCAGTTCCTCGACAGCGGTGCCGGACGGATCGCGTATTTGCTTACCGACGAACAGACGGCCGAGCGGCGACAGATTAAAACCGGTGCCCGCAGCCTGGGGGCCGTTGAAATCATTTCCGGACTGGAGCCGGGCGACTCCATTGTAATTTCAAACCTCGACCCGTTTCGCGGTGCGGACACGGTACTGCTAACCAATTAGTTTACTTCGCAGGGGATCTATCTATGTTGAAAATGACAAACGTATCCAAAATTTACCGCACGGATACCGTCGAGACACACGCCTTGCGCGAATTTTCTCTGACCGTGGAGGAAGGCGAATTCGTTTCCGTCACGGGGCCTTCCGGCTCGGGAAAAACGACGTTTTTGAACATCGCAGGCCTGCTTGAGGAACTGACGAGCGGCAGCTATGAACTCGATGGGCGAGACATTTCCTCGCTCGACGACAAGCAACGTTCACGCGTTCGCAACGAGAAGATCGGGTTTATTTTTCAGAGTT
This sequence comes from Woeseiaceae bacterium, assembly GCA_965224505.1. Taxonomy (GTDB): domain Bacteria; phylum Pseudomonadota; class Gammaproteobacteria; order Steroidobacterales; family Woeseiaceae; genus UBA1847. The sequence continues at coordinate 3,572,315 of CBDCZL010000018.1, read as the reverse complement.
TCAATCTGATTCCGGAGCTCGATATTTTCGACAATGTCGATGTGCCACTGCGGTATCGCGGATTCAATGCCGACGAGCGAAAACGCCGCATTACCCGTTGCCTCGACACCGTTGGGCTGGCCTCCCGCATGAAACATTTTCCGGCGCAGCTATCGGGCGGCCAGCAGCAGCGCGTCGCAATAGCGCGGGCACTGGCCGGCGAACCCCGGTTCCTGCTCGCCGACGAGCCGACCGGAAACCTGGACACCAACATGGCCGACACTGTCCTCGATTTGCTCAGCGACATTAATGCCGAGGGCACGACCATCATCATGGTTACGCATGAACTGACGCTCGCCGACCGCGCGAAGCGGAACATATTCGTGCGCGACGGTCAGGTGCACGACGGTCCGCCCGAGCTGCATTTCGCCAGCGCAGCGACCGCTTAGGAGGCAGCGATGTTTCGATATTACCTGAAGCTCGGATTACTGAGCATACGTGCGAACCCGGCACTGAGCGCGCTGATGGTTGCGGCCATTGCCATCGGCATCGGCGCATGCATGACAATCGTCACGGTCCGGCACGTCATGGGTGGCAACCCGATCGAGCACAAGAACGACGTTCTGTACCACGTACAGATCGACAACTGGAATCCGGATGATCCTTACGAGGAACCGAATGAGCCGCCGGAACAGGTCACATATCTGGATGCCACGGCCTTACATCAGGCCGGACGCGCGTTCCGGCAAACGATCAGCTTCAAGACCGACCGCGTGGTACAACCCGATGACGAAGGAGCGCCGCCATTCCAGCAACTGGTTCGGGCGACGACGGCGGATTTCTTCCCGATGTTTGACGTACCGTTCCGCTACGGGTCAGGCTGGGACGCGTCGGCAGATGCTGCCGAGGAACGCGTCACCGTATTGTCATCGGCGATGAACGACAAACTGTTTGGCGGCGAAGACTCGGTCGGCAGAACCGTGATGATGAACAATGAGCTGTATCGCGTTGTTGGCGTACTCGCGCCATGGCGGCCTGTACCGACGTTCTACGACCTCAACAACAATCCGTTCGAGGAGCCGGAACAGATCTACGCGCCGTTCTCACTCGCGGTGTCGGGAAAATGGGGCAGTTCAGGTAACAACAGTTGCTGGAAACCGCCCGAGGCAGGCGGCTACGAAGGCTATCTCGCCTCGGAGTGCATTTGGATCCAGATGTGGGTGGAACTCGAAAATGCCGGTCAAAAGGCCGAGTATCTGCAGTTCCTGGACGACTATGTCACAGAGCAAAAAACGCTCGGCCGCTTCCCGCGCGAACTCAACAATCGGCTGAGCACGCCGTCCGAATGGATGCTCAATCGCGAAGTCGTCGATGAGACCGTCGGCGTCCTGCTCGCGCTGTCGATACTTTTTCTCGTTGTGTGTCTGCTCAATACTGTCGGCCTGCTACTGGCAAAAGTGATACGCCGAACCAGCGACATCAGCCTGCGGCGCGCGCTCGGTGCGAGTAAGTCCGCGCTGTTCAGACAATACATCGTCGAGGCTGGCATGGTCGGCGTCGCAGGAGGACTGGCCGGCGTCGGAATGACCTGGCTCGGATTGCGCGGTATCGAAAACGTCTTCTCGGATTACGACTTCATTGAGTATCTCGTCGAAATGGACTGGTCGATGATCGGCCTCGCGGTTGCACTCGCCATCGTCTCGGCACTGGCTGCAGCGCTTTACCCAACCTGGCGTGCGTGCCGCGTATCGCCGGCGTCTACACTTAGAATTCAATAGGAGTCAGCGATGGATATCGGACCCATTTGGCGGGCGATGCTCAAAAACAAGGCGGGGTTTGTGCTCATCGCTCTGCAGATCGCCGTGACGTTGACGATCATGGTCAACGCAGTCGGCATCATTCAGGAGCGCGCCGGCAAAATCGACCGTGACAGCGGAATGGATGAAGCCAATACATTCTCATTCGCCAGTGTGCTGTTCGCCGACTATGAGCGTGACCAGCGCAAGGTGCTGATCGACGAAGACCTGGACCTCATTCGTCGTACGCCAGGCGTCCGCAGCGCGATCGCGTCCAACTCATTTCCACTGCGTCAGGGCGGCTGGTCAATGGGGCTGCAACTCGAGCCCGGCAACCAGTCGCCACAGTCTGTGGGGTCGGCCATTTACTTCGTCGACGAACACGGTGTGGAGACCTTCGACACGACGATCATTGAGGGCGAGAACTTCGCACCCAATCAGATTTCATGGTCGACACAGGACGACAACACCTGGCCGGCGTACGGCATCATTACCGAGGCACTGGGCAGGGAAATGTGGCCGGACGCCGAGAACGGTTCCTACGTCGGCAGGACGTTGTATGTCAATGACTACGATGCCGTTAACATCGTGGGCGTGGTCGACAGACTGCAGGCACCCTGGCAGGACTGGTCCGGACTCGAGCGCTCGATGCTCGTTCCTCAGCGCCGGCCGTCGGAATTCGTGCGCTACATCGTGCGAGCCGAACCGGGATTGCGCGACGAACTGATGCCGCAGCTCGAAGCGGCGCTTGCACAAAGCAACAAGGACCGGATCATCCGCGATATGACGACAATGGACGAGGTTCGCAAACTCGCCTATACGGGTGACTCGGCACTTATTAAGATACTCGTTTTTGTCGTAATACTGCTGACGATCATCACTGCCCTTGGCATCGTCGGTCTGGCCAGCTTTAACGTGAGCCGGCGCACACGGCAGATAGGAATTCGCCGGGCACTCGGTGCAACCAAACCCGCCATCGTTCGCTACTTCATGGTCGAAAATTTTATCGTGAGCAGTATTGGGCTCGCGATTGGCGCGGCACTGGCGATCGGACTCAACATCGTTATGGTCGAGTCGTTTTCACTCGAGCCATTAGCCTGGTACGTCATACCCGTCGGAATGCTGCTACTATGGCTGGTGGGTCAGGCGGCGGTCGCGGGCCCGGCGCGCAGGGCAAGTAACATAACGCCCGCGATTGCGACGCGCTCGAGCTGATATCGAATTGCGGAGGTTAAGGTTTCAGTAAGCTTGCCGGTGCATCATCGGTTTGCCTGTCAACTAATCCCTTATGCATTTGACGGCATTTTCTGGGCAGCCACGGGCTGCCCTTTTTTTATTGCTGGCTACCGTACTCTGTAACCGTAAGCATCCCAGACTTCGACCGCGCCGAAGTCGAGGGCACGCACGTTGTCCTCGGTCGCAACGAGGTCACCGATGACCAGTCAGGTCAGTTTGTCCGGGTCGATCATCCGACGGGCGGCATCGCGAACGGATTGAGTTTGATCCGCGAAACCTCGGTTTCCGCGGCCGGTCTGGCGATGACAAACACTTCGATCTCATCGTCGGGAAACGTGGGATTTCGCAGCATCTCGGTCACAATCGCCAGCGACTCGCCAGGGTAGTCCGAGAGAATTCGGTAATCGTACGAACCACGCTCCTTACCGCTGCTAAAACCGCCGCGCATGGCGGTCCTGTCCATTTGGCCTGTTAGGGCCTGTTAACGCTAATGTCGGCGATCCCGGAAACCTCAGGCGAGAATCAATTCTGAAACTGCAGGGCAAATCTGGCGCCGCCGCTACGCACGTTTCCCGCAGTCACACCGCCTCCGTGCAGGCTCATAATCGCTTTGACGATCGCGAGTCCGAGTCCGTGACCTTTGCGGTTCGGCGGGTTCTTCGCAAACGGCTCGAAAATGGTATCGACTTCCTCGGCCACGATGCCCGGCCCCTGATCCTGCACCGAGATCGTGCCATTCGACTCGACGCGCACCACGAGCACGTCGCCGCGGCTGCTGAAAGAAATTGCATTATCGATAAGATTCGATAGCGCCACACCCAGAAGATTCTCGTCCCCGGGTACGTGATGCGACTCAATATCCGTACTCAGCTCCATTTCAACACCCTTGTCCAATGCCAGCGGCGCGCGTTCGGCAACCACTCTACGGCTCAGCGCGACGAGGTCGATCTCACCACCAAACCCTTCGCTGCCGGCTACCCCCATCAATTGCAAAAGCTGCTCCACGAGTCTTGCCAGCCTGCGCACGTCGCCACGCAATACCTGTTTCGTTTCCGAATCGGGCAACTCCTCGAGCCGCGTTCGCAAAATGGCCATTGGCGTACGCATCTCATGTGCGGCCGTGGCGAGGAAAAACTTCTGCTGCTCCTGGCTCTTATGCATGCGCCGCACCATGTCGTTGATCGCCCGTACTAACGGCAATACCTCCGTCGGTATGCCGTCCTCAGGCAGCAGATCAACCGTTGCCTTATCCGCGTCGAAGGCGCTTGCAACCGTAGTGACTCTGCGTAGCGAACGCGTGGCGAGAAAAACGACCAATCCGGCAATAAGTACGAACCCAGCCGCCGCGATCACGGTCTGACGTGACTGCCGCCACAAGAGCTGCAGGTTCTCTTCACTGAACGCCGAATAGGTTCTTTCGATCGGGTTTTCAATACCTCCGTATTCGGTATACGTCTGCACACCGTCGCACTCGCGGAAAGACACCGACGCCTCGATACCCTCGTCGTCAAGCGTTGCCCACCAGTATCCGCGCGATACACACCTGGTCGGGTCATCTACGTTTTCGAGCTGCTCAATCCTGGGAACGCTGAAGTCGATTGCGCCGTGCCATTTGGGAGAGTCTCCGAATTGAACGACCTGATCGCCTTCTGCGATGTACAGGCGAAATTTCTCATTCCGCTCCGCGATCCTGCGAATAATTTCCGAGTTCTCGAGATATTCGGCCATCGGCTGCTCATCCGCATTTTGAAGCGCGGTAGAAACTTCCCGGCGCGCATCCCAGCGCGTCATTTCCAGCGGGTCGGCAGATGACACACGCAGATAGGTCAGCACTGCAAAGTACAGAACGCCGAGCACGAGAAAAAGTACCGTCAGCGCATAAAGCTGTCCCAGCAGGGAATGGCGCCAGCGTCTGAGCTGCTCAAAACTCATCGGGATGCATCCGCAGAGCCGTTAACACGACTATCATTGGCCCTAAGAAGGTAGCCGACACCACGAACCGTGTGGATAGCAACACCGGCCTCTTTCGATGCGAGGTTTTTTCGGAGGCGCGATACATGCGACTCCAGCGTGTTCGACTGCACCTCCTCGTCGTAACCGTACATCGCCGATTCGAGCACGTCCCTCGTGACGACGCGTCCGGCGCCGCTCATCAAGCATTCGAGAATCACCATCTCACGACGCGGCAGCACCACGGTTTCACCCGAAATGCGGAAATTCCGCGTCGCGCAGTTTAGGCGCAGATTACCGAGCTCCAGAATTTTTTCGGATTCCGGCAACGGCCGACGCGCTGCGGCGCGCATGCGCGCAAGCAGCTCATCGGGTTCGAACGGCTTGACCATATAGTCGTCCGCACCGAGATCGAGTCCCTCGACGCGTTGTTCGATCTCACCCAGCGCTGACAGGATCAGGAACCGGGTGTTGAGTTCCTTGCTGCGTGCGTAGCGAATAAGTTCGGTGCCATCGCCATCGGGAAGACGCCGATCGAGCAGGACGATGGCGTATTCGTTGTCAAGAACCGCTGCCTTCGCAACCTGCAGGCTGCCGGCATGATCGACGACGTAGTTCTGCCTGTCGAGCAACCGCTGCATCGTAGCTGCGAGATCAGGATCGTCCTCGACAAGCAGAATTTTCATGGGCTTAACTCTCCCGCCGACGGGCCCCAGGGCCTGTTAACAGGACATATCTCCGGTCGCACCGCACGCCGTGTCTTTAATGAGTTCTTCGAACGCCTCGTTCAGGTCGTGCTGACGCGCAATAATCGTCCCCTCGTGATCGACGAGTATGTAGGTCGGATAACCGCGCACGGCCCAGGTTTTCAGAATGTCGCTCTTTGGACCGATATGCCAGTTGGCCCAGGGCATCGGTTTGTTTTCCTGAAACTCGGTGACGGTATCGATTTCCTGATCGACACTAATAGACAGGATTTCAAACTCGTCTTCCGGAAGATCGTCATTAAGTGCATTGAGTTTCGGCAGACCGGCGACGCAGGGTCCACACCACGTCGCCCAGAAGTCGAGCAGCACCGCCTGCCCCTGATACGTCGACAAGGACTCCTCGACACCGTCAAGGCGGGGCGCCATCACATCGGGAATTTTGCTGCCGACGGTCAGGTAATTCAGATTGTAGATCAGGTCCTTCTCGGACTCTGCCAGCGTCGGGAACGGGATCGGCTCACCGTCGTCGGTGTAGCGGCGCCGTTTTACTCGCTCCTCGTTCTCGACGCCGATACTCAGACCGGTAGCGAGTGCCAGCGCACGCTCGCGGTGCATCGCACGGTCCGCTGCGGGCGTCGACACGGCGTTGGCAAGCCGCATCTGTCGTGATGCCGCATAGTAGCGCGCAGTCGCGACGGATACCGGCTGATCCTTAACGAATACATCAAATTCTTCAAAAAACGCGTCGATCTCGGGGTGTTTTCCGGGCTGAATCGAAAAATCCGTTTCGAACAGTACTTTCGGCCAGCCTTCGAATTCGGTCCCGTGGTCCAGCATGGTGTTCAAACCGAGCTTAAGCGCATCGGTACCACCGGGTGCACCCCGGGTGTGCTCAATCAGAAACTGTGCCGCTTCGACGGTTTTTTCATGAGCGCCGTCGAGTTTCGTAATCGCCGTGGCGGCTGCCTGCGCCGCGAGAATCTCAGGATGTTCGCCGCGCTCTTCGGCCCGGCGACGCTTCTTCTCCTCGGCCGAATCGTCAGAATCGCGAATCTTATTGTCGATTTCGTGCCAGATCGTATCGAGATCGATGTACGCCTGCACGATTGACCAGTCCGGCTCTGAGTCGGGCAGGACAAACGGTTCCTCTTCTTCCTCGACCTCCGTCTCATTGGACGTCGACGCAGCAAACTGTACTTCCGCATCGGTATCGGCGGCCGCGATTGCATCGACGACAATACCCGGTGTCAGAATCTGCGGCAGAATCGTGACCGTCTCGAGCGACGACCCCTTCGGGAAATACAGGTACAGCGGCACACCGGCGCGATCGTACATTTCCAGCCACTCGGTGATGATCGGGTCTTCGGTGGTCCAGTCGCCCTCGACGACGGTAATGCCACGCGCGTTAAACGCCTCGGCCACCGTGTCGGTCGACAATGCAACACGTTCGTTCGCCTTGCAGCTAATGCACCAGTCCGCCGTAAAATAAACGAAGGTCGGCTTGCCCTCGGCAATGTACTGTTTTACGCGAGCCGGATCGAAATGCTCCAGTTCAAGTCCACCCAGCGTTCCGGCCGATACGTCCCCTGCCTGCCGCGGCACGAACTTGTAAGCTTCTACCTGCGAAAACGCCAGCCCGCAACCGATCAGTCCGGCCGCAGCCGTTGCGTACCAGACCCCTTTCATCGGCGACATCGCGCCCTTGCCATACGCCCATAGCGTAAACGCAAGTGCAACGGCGCCCAGCAACGCGACGGTCATCGACGTGGCGCCGAGTTGCTTGCCAACCACCCAGAACAACCACAGCGCTGTGAGCAGCATCGGGAATGCGAGGAAATGCTTAAAGGTCTCCATCCAGGCACCGGGCTTCGGCAGCATCCCGCCCACTGCGGGCACGAAACTCAGCAGCAGATACGGAAACGCGAGACCGAATCCGAGCGCCAGGAAAATCGACATCGACAACACCGCGGGCTGCGAAAGCGCATATCCCAGCGCACCCGCCATGAACGGCGCCGTACAGGGCGTCGCAACCACAACGGCGAGCAGACCCGTGAAGAAAGCAGACTTACGTTCCCCGCCCTGGGTCAGCCCCTGACCGACGCCCATGACGCGCGTGCCAATCTCGAAGGTGCCGAGCAGATTCATTGCAATCAGCACCATGAGCAGGCCGAGACCCACATTGATCAACGGATTCTGCATCTGGAAGCCCCAACCGACCGCTTCTCCGGCGGCACGGATTGCAAGCAACGCAGCGCCGATCACGGCAAATGCGACAAGAATTCCAACCGTATAGATGACGCCGCTTTCGCGGGCAGCACGCTGATCCTGCTTCGCCATATTGACGAGACTTAAGGCCTTCATACTCAGGATGGGGAACACGCAGGGCATTAAATTGAGAATGATGCCGCCAATAAACGCGTACAGTGCCGCCTGCAGGAAACCGAGGCCGCCACCGTCTGCCGTCACGGCACCGGCACCTGCCGCACCGGCCACGGCGAGCGGACCCGTGGCTTTCTTCAGGTTCATGGCAACCGCCTGATACTCGCCGTCGGCATCGGTGTAGGTCAGCACGGCTCGCGTCGCGTCCTGAACCTCGGCGTTGCGGTTCGCGTCCATTGCAAACGACAGGCCAGCGCGCGTGAACCCAGCGGATTGCGATCCATACTTCACAAGCTTCTTGTTCTCGACGAACAGGTACGCATCTTCGAGATTGGCGGGCGGATTTTCGGCCGCGATCTCGATTGTGACTTTTTCGCCATCGTGAGAGAACTGCGCGGGCCAGTCGACGTCGGTCGGCAACTTGCCGCGGGCATCGGAAAACACGTCCTCCACGGCACTGTCAACCGCGCCGTCGCCAACGTTCAGCGTCAGCCAGAGATCGGCGCGTTCGGGAACGCAAACCTTGTCGTCGCAAACAACCCAGCGCGCAGCGCCTCCGATTTCAACGCTCTCACCGGCATTGAGCCCCGACGGTACGCTCAGTGTCGAGAGCAACAGGATCGGTTCTTCGTAACCGTAGGTATTTAGCTCTCCGAACGGCAGCAGGTGCGGCACGGGAAACTCGAACTCACTCGCCTCCATTCCCTCGGGCAGTTCCCATTCGATCGACGGTGCCATGCCTGCATCGCCGGGGTTCGTCCAGTATGCATGCCACGTTGCATCAGGCCTGATGTAGAAGCCAATCGTGACGCTGCCACCTCCGGCAGGGAGGCTGCTCTGTTCGGCGACCAGATCGACGGTCGAGTATCGGGTCTTTTGCGGCGCGGCGAACGCAGCGGCCGACATGCCCAGTGCTACGATTGCCGCAATCAGATTGCGCGAGATGAGCGTCATTTTTCGGTTCCCGGGTCCAAGTGACTGATTCTCATAAGTATCATACGCCTGAGCGGGCGGATACCCTCCGCAATTCTGAATCGAATGCCTTGCAGCAACCTTACGACCGCATCGACGCTAGATAAGTTCCTGATTAGTATAGAAAAGCGGACCCGTTGTCCGTAGAAAAAATTCGGCTCAGCGGAGGTGCACCTGCAGCACTTCGCCGTCGATCAATGCCTTCGCAGCCTCAGCAGCATCTATGCGGCGCTGCAGATCGTTTGCATAGATCTGGTCGCGCCCCTCAGCCAGCGCCAGCAATTGCCGCATCAGCGCCAACTGGCCGGTGTCGATCGCGCGGCCGATCTGCAAAGCCTTGTCCGCCCCATGGACTTCCGCGATCCTCGCAAGCAATGACGCCGCTTCCTCGGGAGTGAGCGCTCCGTCCTCAAGCATTTCCCGTGCCAGCGGCAACGGAAGGAGCGTATCGAAGTGCATCGAAGCCGCCGCGAGATTTCTCATGCTGCCGGGTCCCACGAACTCGCGATTGGCGAGGACCCGGTCGCCGAGCTTTACCAACAGCGATTTCGCCGCGCTCACGTCGCCGCTCTGATCGTGCTGCCACGCGATCGTCAGCAATCCCGCAATCGCAGCGTCGCGCTCGACATCGTTGCTGTCCAGCGCCTGCAGCAAAGCATCGGCTGCCGCGTTGCGCCACTGTACCGCCGTCTCATCGGCCGTGGCCGGAAACAACCGGTCGCGACGGGCAACCATTACTGCATCGGCAGCGCCACCGACATCAGGTCGGCCCATCAGGACCGGCAATCCGTATCGGATCGCCAAAGTCTGGGCAGACCGGTAAGTCTGGGCCGCCCTTTGTAATGCAGCCGGGTCCGAGCGATCGAGTTGTTCGGGTTCCACGGCCTGCGTAACAAGCGCCGTCAGCGCCGTCAGTGCCGCGTCGACATTTCCGGCCCCGACATGCAACGCCGCAAGTTCCACGAGCTTCATGGTTTCCCCCTGCGTCGGTTGCGCCGGGATGTGTGTCGTCGACGATGCAAGCGAATTGGCTACCTGCAATACGGCTTCGGGTTCCAACACGAAACCCAGTGAACGAAGCACAAAAGCATCGTAGTAGTGCTGCATCAAAGGATTGTTGTCGGCGCCCGCCGATACAGAAAGAATGTCCTCCACGAGTGCCACCGCATCGGTCGCCGGGAGTCTTGCAGCAATATCCGCCACCAAGTCCAACACGTCGATAAACGTACTCTGCCACGGAAGGCCTCGCGAATCAGCAAACTCCCGGAGCTCAGTCAGCCTCGCCGCCAACAATGCGTAATACTCTGTTGACTCCGCAATACTGCCGGCCACGGCAAACAATCGGGCAATGGCCAGAAGCTGCAGGTCGGTCGGCTCCGATATCGCAGCCACGCGGCTGGCAAACTGGCCAAACTCCGATTCAGTCAGCCTCCGACCGGAGCGTTCCAGCAACAACATCCAAAGCGTGAAGTCGTGATCGTCGATCTGCCCTTCCTGAAGGCGCTGCGTCAACTCCGCTTGTCTCAATGCTGCAGCGTCGCTGCCGGACCAGGCATCGGCCACAAGCTCATACAACCGGGGCGACTCCCGTCGGCGAGCGGGCGACAGTGCTCTGAGCCACGCCTCGAGCTCCGGCGCAGCCCACGGCCGGTTGGACAATTCGGCCAGCAGGGTTTTCGACACCGTGTTTTCGCCCCGCTCGATCAACTCGGTAATCGACGATATGAGTGGTGGCTTCGATGAGGCACCCGGCCACCCGGGGCGCATTGCAGCGGCGTCGTTATCCGACACCGGCAGTGAAAGAACGGTGTCGACAGGATTCAAATAGCCCGCAAAGCGCGAGCTGGTCTCAATGGAGGCGACAATACCCCGCCAGACGGAGCGCAATGCAGCGACCGGCTCTGCAGGGTCGTCCGAATCGATCGACGCGCGCAGCGATTCGATATCGCGCTTCACGCTGTCGTCGTAGAAGGCAAAATTGTAGCCGCTTCGAGCACCCAGTACAGCCTGCAGAATTGCCGTGCTGCTCTCCGGTCTTACGTAACGTTCGCCGTCAAGTGCAGCCAGCAGATCGTCGACCGTGCTCTTGCGGCGCAGGTCCGGCCCACCATCGGCCGCGAGTGCATTTGCGCGCTCGAATCGCTCGTTCTTTAATAGCTGAAAATAGTAAGCCGCACGCAGATGCTCATCACTCGCATCCATTGCGTACAGTTCGGCCATTTCCTGTTCCGCGCGCACGCTATCGCCCAGTAACTGGTAGGTCGAAATCAGTTCACGACCGTAACGGCTATCCTCCGGAAATGCCCCTGTGAGAGCCTTTTGCAATGCGGCCACTTCCGTCAGTTTGTCCGACGCAGCGTCCAAACGCTGGCGCATATGCAGCGCTTCATAGATCAGTCGCGACTTCTCCGCATCGACGACTTCGCCGTTCGTCATAGCCGTTTTGCGACGTTCCAACGCCGAATCAAAAACGGGGTGTATTGTCCAGATGTAAAGCTGGTAAGGACTCGTGCCAAGTGCACCGGCCGTGTACAAATCGAGCAACTCATCGAGTGCCTGATTCGGCTCGCCCGCAAAAACAGCTCGAATCGCAGGTGCGAAATCGGTCGAGCTCGGAGTTCGCTGACGATAGGTTTCCGCAAGTGCGAGGAGGACCTCCTCATTGTCCGGATGCGCATCGGGAATGAGAATCATCGGCGGCAACATCATACTGGTGCGCGTATCCCTGAAATTCAAGCTTGAGAACAACTGCACCGCTAAAGCAGAAAATGCATCTCGCTGAGACGCGTCCATGCGTTGCTCGAGCAGGTTTCTCATAATATTTCCGGTCAGCATTAGCTGCATAGAACTCTCACCCGACCTTTCAACGTAGTTGCCGAACAACTCTATCTGCTCGTCGAGCCCCGACTTCGATGCAATAAATGTCCAGGCTTCGCCCGATGAGCTCCTCACGAGTCGGGCAAGTTGTCGGTCGTTGCCCACTTCGAGCATCTCTGCCGCGTCGCGTGCAGTTAATAGCTCGGCATCCAGCACTTGTTCCATTTCCTGCAGCAACGGTACGTCGGTGAACAACAACTGCCGCAAGGCATCGCGGTTACTGCTAAGATCCGGCGCCGCCGATGTGACGAGCCGGCGATACTGCTTGTCGCTTAGGAGTGTGCGCGCGTAGGCCAGGCTTTCACGGATGTTCCCGCTGCGAATCTGCTCGCGAAAAATTGCGCTGAGTTCGTCCTCGAATCCCGCGAGGAGGGCGAGCTTCGTCGATACCTCGACCTGACCGTCGGCCTTTGCACGGTTAAGCGCCGATCGCAGCAATGAAGATTCGGCGTCGTTGGTTTCGAGATTTGTTTGCCTGGCAATGCGATCCGCGAACTCGATTCGACCGAAGTTACGGTAGTATGAGACGACCTCGTTCGCGTAGTCGGCGTCGTCCGCGAAATGGCGGAGCAACTCGCCGTCCACGTGCCGGGCAATTTCGAAATTCCCCGAACTTTCGGCGACGCGCCGCGCAAATGCGGCGATGTGGTCAAGACGGGAATATCGCGCCAATGGCTCTGGCTGCTCGCCGGAGAGATCCGATTCGACGCTCGCCATTTCTTCGTCAAACAAACGTCTGATCGATCGAAGCCGTTCGGCTTCCGCCGATGACTCGTCGGGCCACGTCAGCAAAAGTCCCTGCAGCAACGGCTCATAGTAGCTCCGGTAGTCACGATTGACTGACGTGTCCACGGGCGGGCCGCGGAACGACCTCGGATTGGGTGTCGTCGGGGGGGTGTTTTCCTGGCGTGCCAGCTGACTGCCGAGCAGATTCGTTAGCGCGTGCAAATACCAGCCGTTGGCAACGTCGTACTGACCGCCGCTTTCACGCAATACCGCGGTTTCAAGCACGAGTTCGGGATTGTCACGGTCAACGCTCAGCGCCTGGCTGTAGTAGGCGAGCGCCTCGTCGGCATAGCCTGCCAGCTTGAAGATTTCGGCCTTCGTTTCGCGCACGTCGATCAGACCGGTAATGTCGTTGATCCTGTTAAAGGACTTCTCAGCGCCCTGAACGTCTCCCTGTTCGAGCAGCGTCTTGCCCAGTGTGATGTACACTTCCGGTGGCAACTGCTGACGCAGTCCGACCAGGCGCCTGCCATAGGTAATCTGCCGATCGAGGTCCCCCGCATTGCTACCGCCGAAGCCGAATCCCGCACCCGGTGTGGACATTGTGACAAGCTCACGCAGTATCGCCGGCCGGCGAACACCGGCCTGTGAAAGTGAGTTTTCCACGGCCGCGAACTCGGCCTCGCGATCGTTTGTTTCCTGCGCGATCTCAGCCAGCAGTGTGTACAAATAGAACTTGTCGTCGCGCAGCGTGATGCGTTCGAGGATCGTGCGCTGTGTCCAGCGGAACTTCGCTTCAATATCCGGCGGCAAATCCTGACCGAAGCGACGCTGACCGATCATGTTTATCATGCCGTCGATAGCGACCACGAATTCATTGTCGCCGCTGGCGTGCTCCGCGACATACTGCAGCAACGACACGGCTTCGTCGGTACGTCCCGTTGTCTTGAGCAGATCGGCCATCAGCAACAGGTTGTCGCTGTGTTGCGGCGATTCGACGAGTGCACGGCGATAACTCTCTATCGCCTCGCTGTTGAAGCCGCCCATCGACAGAATGCTCGCCTCAAACTCACCGCTGACGGCGTCCTCATCATAGTTGCGCAGTTCCTCAAGCCAGCGTTCAATCTCCTCGAAGCGCTCCTCACTGCCTTCCGCGAGATCGAACGCAAGCATGTTCAGAACGAGGTTTTGGATATGTTCGATCCGGTTTTCGTCATCGATTTCAACGAGGCTGCGCAACACCTCGTCGTACTTCGAATACTCGGACAGTTGCAGATACACGCGTGCAATCTGCGTAAGCCTGGCGATTTCGCTGTCACCGCTGTAGCGCGCATACTCCTCGACGACTTCGGCGGCCGAAAACGAGTCGCCGACTTCCGAGTAGATGCGAACCAGCAAATTCAGTTCGTTGCGATCCGCTTCCTGGCGGTACAGCTTGTCCTCGATTTCAACGACGATGTCGGCGAGCGTACCCAGTTCCGCCGCGAGCAACAGGAATTGTGCTTCCGAGAAACTGCGCCGCGCCGGGCTGTTCACGCTTACCCAGATCGCTCGCCAGGTATCCAGTGATTTCTGCTTTTCCCCGACCACGGAGTAAAGCCACGCGAGACGCGAATGTTCGTCGTAGCCAAGGCCACCCTCGTCCTGCTGTAACCGCTCAAATACGCGCACTGCGGCTTCGTGTTCGCCGAGGCGTTCATAAGCATCGGCGACGAGCCGGATACTTCCGGAGCCCGGCGGCAGAGACGACTCCAGCCGGGTAACCGCGTCCAGCGCTTCGGTATCGCGGCCGCGGTCGAACCAGGTCTCAAACAGAAACATCAGCCCCTGAACGTTTTCTCCGCTGGCACTCATGTGCCGCTCGATCATGTCGGCTGCGTCATTGACAAATCCCATGTCGAGCATTTGCTCCGCACCGGCAACGAGCGTGTCGATGTTCTCTGCATTCCGCGATTCGAGTGTGCGCCAGACCTCCAGCGCACCCTCGGTATCGGCGTTGTTCATATGGTGCGCCGCCAGGCCCGAGTACCAGTGCACCGCGCCCGGTTCCGTGCGCATCAGATTTCTGTATTCGGCGATCATCTCGTCGGTGCGTCCGGCCGACACGTACAAGCCAATCAACCGCTGTCGCGCCGTTGCATCGACCGCCTCACCGTTCAATGCTTTGTAAAAATCGATGGCAGCATCGTATTGCTCGGTTTCAATGAGCAGATCGACACGCAATTGCAGCAAATCGGCGTTGAGCGCGGGAAGGGACTCGAGATGATCGATCAGTTCCGGCAGAGATGCCGACTTTCGGTAAGACTCGACGACGAGCGCCAGCGCATACAGCGAATCCACGCGTGAATCGGTGGCCCGATAAGCGGTCCATGCCACGTCGCGCGCCATTGTAAGATTTCCAGCCGCAATCGCCCATTCGGCCTGGCGCACGAATTGCTGGAACGCTTTTCCGGCCTCCGGATCGGGTTTGTAAAGTTCAATAGCTCGATCTGCATTGCCGAGAACCGCCAGCGCCACGGCGGCACGATTTTTAAACGCCTGATCGCGTTGCCCGGCGAGATCCACTAGCGCCGCAACGTTGCTGGCATCGACGTCGACCATCGTCAGCCGGATGCGAATAAATTCTCGTTCCTCATCGCTGGCCGTCATCGACAACGCCTTGTTGTACCATTCGACGGCAGCGCGTTCGTCGCCACCCGCATCGAGCAGTCGTGCTTTCATCAGCACGGCGTCTGTCGTCTCCTCAACCGCGAGACTGTCGTCGACAATCTCCATGGCCCGCTCGGAATCGCCATACTGCCAGTGCAAATGCGCTACGGTCAGTTTGTTAAAGGCAATTTCACGCGACGCACGATTGCCCGTGCGCGAGAACAAATCCAGGCGCTGAATCGCGAGTTCGACGGTACCGTCGATGAGAATGGCTTCGTCGTACAGCGCGCGAACCTTGTCGACATCGAGTCGCTCGGTTTCCGCGTTGGCCTTTAGTATCTCGGCGAGCGCCGTAGCGGAGGCCGGACCCGACGCCAGACCGAGCGACAGAAACACGATGGCAATGACGGCAGCAATTCTCATTTTGCCGCCCTCGGCCAGCGCCGATACACGAGCTCGGCAAGATAGGCCAGTAAGGCCGCAAGCAACAGCCACGGCCACACGCGCGTGACAACAAATGACAACTCGCCCTGACTGGCATCGAACGCGTTGGCGAAGCTGCCCGACAGCGATAGTGACGCACCTCCCGTCCGCTCCGACAAGGAATGAAGATTCAACGCATGGCGCGGATCGACCTGTTTTTCGGCAGCCGGGTCGGATACGGCGCGTTTTGCCATCCGTTGCACCTGTCCGCCACGCGAGGATTCCACAACGATTTGCAGAACATCCGAAGAACGCGCTTCGATGTCGGCCTCGAAAAAGCCGGGCGCGTACTCCCGGAACCGGATATCGCTCACGGCCGTCTGTCCGGTAAGCGGATCGACGAGCCGCGCCACCGGTATCAGAGACCGATCGCGGTCATTGCGCTGTGCGGTCAGCGTGACGACACCGTGCCGGCGGGACGCCCTGAGATCGAACGGCAGGTTATCGTCGGCGGTTCGCGCCACAACACGGCCGAGCAATTCGGCATATCCCGCCCAGCGGCTCCAGCTTTCGGTACCGTTGCCGACCGGAGTCGTCATCAGCGTTGTCACACGCCCGAGGCCGTAACGCCAGGTCGCAAGTACCGGGTGTTTTCTCTGCCGCTCTTCGATCAATACTTCGGCACCGTCGCGGCGTTCGGCCTCAACGTACCCGTTTAGCACCGGAATATCGGTGCGGTCGACATCACCCCACCAGCCCGCACCGCCGAGCCCCGTTACACCGAATTCACCCTGCTTGTACTTCGGCGGCTTTTTGGTCGATGGCTGCTTTAGAATCAGCTCGACGAGCTGGAACTGATTGCCGACCGAGTAGAAACGGCCACGGCCCCAGTTCGCGATGTCGGTCATGATCTGATTGTGCCCACCCGCACCGACGAGCACGGTCGACAGATTGATGTTGTCCTTCGCGATGCGCCGCGCCATGCCTTCGTAGTCGCTGTCTTCGACGCCGGCGTCCGTGATCAGCAGAATATGTTTGTAGCGAGTATTGACGTTCATGAGGCCGTAATAGGCTTCCTGAATGGCCGGATACAGCACCGTGCCGCCAATCGCCTTCATGCGGCCGATGGCACGATCTATCTCGATCTTGTTCGATGCCGGCTGCATCGGAATCGCCCAGTGTTTGTTGCCGTAGAACTCGACGATGCCGATGCGGTCGTGCGGCTGCATGCGGCGTACCGCGATTCTCGCCAGATGCTTGGCCAGTTCAATGCGCGTCCCACCCATCGAACCGGACGTGTCCAGAATGATCGCAAGGCCGACACTCGGGTCGATCTTGTCCTCATCGCCTGGCAACTCGACCGGCATGATCTCCGCAATCGGCGTATTAAAATAGCCGCCGTCGCCAAACGCCGCTTCGCCACCGCTGTGCAGCAACCCGACACCGTCGTCCTGCACGGCCGCCACCAGTGCCTGCTGTGCATCCTCAGGAAAAGAACGTGCCGGCACATCGTCGAGCATCACGAGATCGAAGCGCCGGAAGTCGAATTCGCCGTCGAGCTCCGTCAAGTCGACATCGGTCATGCGAACACCCGGACCGAGCAGTTCCCGGAGGCGCTCCGGCGCACCCGCCTGTCGCTCACCGAGATAGGCAACGTGTACCGGATCCTGCACGACGACGATGTCGTTGATGCGATTGTTGCTCGGATCGGGATCGTTCGATGCTATCAACTCCGCGACAATTTCTGTAAACCCTGCACGCGTCGCGTCGAACCGCAGCTCAACGGAGCGGCGTCCGTCCGATGAAAATGGCAGACTTTGCGCGAGAATCTCTTCACCGCTTCGCAGTGTGAGTGAGAGCCCGCTGCCTGCCCCGACGATGTCGACAAACACCGCAACGGATTCGCCGGCTCGAACCGTCGACGAACGAATGGCCACGGGAAACACATCCTCGCTTTCGGCGCTGACATCGAGCGTATGCACAGGAATGCCGCGTTCGAGGAATTGATCGAGCACCTCGCCCCAATGCGGGTCCGTCGTCAACCCATCGCTGATCAGCGTGACCGAACCGCTCATACCCAATGGAATCGACTGCGCCGCAAGTTCGAGCGCATCGCCGATCGGCGTGCCGTTCTCCGGTGCGATCCGTATCGCCTCGTCCGTCACAGGTGCATCGCCACCTATTTGCACGACGGTGACGCTGTCCTGAACGCCCAGGTCGCCCGCCAGATTCCGCGCAGCACCGGCCGCTGCATTGCGCATCGCATCGGTCAGGCTATCGGACTGATCCAGCACAATGGCGAAATGCCGGGACGAATGGCTGGACACGAGTACCGGCTGCATCAGCGCGAAGACACAAAGAGCAAACACCAGTGACCGAATCAAACCCTGCACTACGCTGCGCGGGCGCGCCGGAAAAAACCACACGGCGGGAACGACCAGCAGCAACCAGCCGAATACCGGATGAACGAAAGAGTAATCCATTACGGCATTAGCCCCCTCTGATACAGATACCACTCCAGCGCCAGCAGCAGTATGACGACGATGATCAGCCAGGTGACAAATCCGATTGACGACGGTGTATCCGCCACGCCGGCAACCGCACCCAGCGCCGCCCCGCCTGAAAGCGCGGATACCTCGTCATCAAGCAGCGATACTTCAAGCTGTTGCACACCGGCGTTGTTCAGAGTGCCGGCCCTGGGCGGTGCGTAGCCGCCAGCGAGCGGACCGACAGTCCCATTGGACGTCGAAGCCAGCAATGAACGAGCAGTCTGGTCGTAAGCCGGCCGGCCCGCCGCGACGGATGCATACCACGGTGTTTCACCGGCAAGCCAGCGCAGCGTCCGTGACACGAGAACCGGAAAACTGCGCGATCCCGTAAAGTTGTAGGTTTCGTCCAGCAACTCGGACCACATCGAGACGCTACGCCGGTCTGATTCGTACACGGATACCGCAATTTCACGATCGACTGCAGTCGCCAGACCGGTGCCGTCAATCTGATCGAGACCGAGGCGTGCGACCGAATCCTGAAGGGCCGCTTCGGTATCGAGCTCGCCCTGATAACCGATCATGAACGCAGCCTGCTGATTGGCCATCGAGACGACATTCAGCACCGGCTTATCCGGCGAGTCGCTCTGAGCGGCGTGCCGCACAATGACGTCCGCATCGTCTGTATCACTCACGAGCGTAACACCCCTGTCAGCGGTAATGGCGTTCCGCAGCGCATCGCTGAAGTTCCCGATAACCGCAACGCGAACGATCGATCGCACGGGCAGCGTGAGCCGCGCAACGTTGTCGAGCGGCAGCTTATCGTCGCGATTGAGACGAACGTCGAGCACTGCGCCGTCGGCGAATACGTCCGCCACCACGAATTTGCCGGCTCCGGCCTGCGACACCTGCAACTCGCCCCGGCCTTCGGCACTAACACTCAGATCGGCGGCATCCACGACCAGACCTTCTGTTGTCGTCACGGATATGGCGACATCGACGCGGTCCCACGCGCCGGAAACCGCTTCGCCGACACCCAGTGCTGAAATCCCGGCGTTTTCGCCGTTCGCATCGTAACGGCCTGCGCGAATGACCTCGAAACCCGGCGGCAGGCTGTCCAGCGTACCCTGACGAACCGGTGCCCGCCCATAGATCGATACACGGACATTTTCGGGATACGCGCTGCTCTTCGCCATCAGTCTCAACTGATCGTCGATGCGCGACGGCGCTGCTTCGGGCTGCAATGACGCGAGGCGCTGTTCGAGAACGAGTTTGTCTTCGCCCGCGGTCAGTAATTTGACGTTGTGCGCACCGCCAAAAACCACTTCCCGGGTGCCGGCCGGCAGATCCGCGATATCGTCAAGCAGGCGCTGCCGCGCATCCTCAAAATCCTCCGCGTCGGACGTATGTGCCGAGCCGTCGAGGTACAGCACATGAAAATCGGCCGCGCCCTCGTTTTCGATCGCCGGCCCGGCAAACCCCAGCCATAACAGTCCACAGATCAGAAACGCGAGCAACCACGCCAGCCAGTGGCGAAAGCGCCTGCGGAACACGCGCACGGGCGCCTCGCGGACGGCTGCCGCCCAGAACATGGTGGTCGGTACTGCGATCTCCGTATGCCGCACGCGCAGCTGCTGCAACACGAACAGCAGCCCTGCAAGCCCGACCAGGCCTGCCAGCAGGACGGGCAACGACACGTTAAAAAAACTCATACGCGCAGATTCCCGGACCGGAACAACGTGGCAAGCTGCGCGAGCACATCGCCATCCGCGTTCAGCCGCACCAGCCCCGCATCCCGGGTTTTCGCGAAATCCGCAAGCTGATCGTTGAACGCCGAAAATATCTCGCGGTAGCGCGCCAGCACGGCGGGCCCGATCGTGATATCCACGGCATCGCCGGTCTCGCAGTCGCGCAGGCGCACGTCGCCGTGCATGTCTTCGCGGACAGACGGATCGGCATCGGCGTCTTTAGCGAGCTGCAACAACAGCAGACGATGCGGCGACAGTTTCATGGCATCGATGACGGTTTCGACCCCGCTCGGATCGAAGAAATCGGAAACGATGACCAGCAAACCGCGCCGCAAGCGAATTCCCGCCAGTCGCCTTAGCGCGTCGGCAAGGTGCGTGTCGCTCTCCTCGCCCAGGCGCGTGAGCTGGCGGCCGAAAGTCATGAGCTGCGATTTTCCCGATGTCGATTTAACCTGAATCTCGAACTGCTCCGAGAAGGAAAACAGACCGACGCTGTCGTGTTGCCCGAGCGCGATCGAGGCCAGCCCAAATGCCGCCCTGAGTCCGGCATTGATACGCGGCTGCCGTTCGAAAAACATGCTCTTCGAACGATCGACGAGGAAATAAACCGGCAGGTCCTGACGTTCTTCGAACACACGCACAAACACGCGGCCGAGACGCCGGTAAACATTCCAGTCGATGGCGCGCAAATCGTCACCCGGAACGTAGGGCTTATAGTCGGCGAATTCGAGACCCACACCTTTCTCTGTCGACATCTGATCGGCGTGCCGGCCACCCAGCCGAACGCGTCTGGCGCTCAGATGAAAACGATCCATCGCGGTCAGGAAATCGGGATCGAAGAGTTCCTCGAATGTCAGCTGGGCGGTCATTGTGAAATCTAGTTGACCGAATGAGGTGCCTTGACGGCTTTCAGGACATCTTCTACGAGCGTATCGGCAGACACGTTG
Source organism: Woeseiaceae bacterium (assembly GCA_965224505.1). Taxonomy (GTDB): domain Bacteria; phylum Pseudomonadota; class Gammaproteobacteria; order Steroidobacterales; family Woeseiaceae; genus UBA1847. The sequence continues at coordinate 3,551,440 of CBDCZL010000018.1, read as the reverse complement.
TTCGCCTGGGCATGGAAGTTCAGCACCATGCGGTGGCGCAGCACCGGAACCGCAATGGCACGAATGTCATCCACGCTGACGGCGTATCGGTCATTGAGCAGGGCCTGCACTTTGCCCGCGAGCATCAGGCCCTGAGCGCCGCGCGGGCTGGAGCCGATGGCAGCATAGGCATTGATACTGTCCGGGGCATAGTCGCTGCCAGGCTGAGTCGCCATGATCAGGCGCACCGCGTACGATTTCGCGGCCTCGGGGACCGCAACGTCGCAGGCGATATCACGCATGCGCAAAATGGTTTCAGCATTCGTGACCGGCTGAATATCGACCTGCTGCGAACTCGTCGTACGATCGATGATCTCGTGGTACTCGTTTTCCTGCGGATAGCCGACAACGATCTTGAACAGGAAACGATCCAGCTGAGCTTCCGGCAGCGGATAGGTACCTTCCTGCTCGACCGGGTTCTGTGTCGCCATGACGCTATAGGGTTCGGGCAGCGGTATCGTACGCCGGCCGACGGTAATCTGCCGCTCCTGCATGGCCTCAAGCAACGCGGACTGGGTCTTGGGCGTCGCACGATTGATCTCGTCGGCGAGCACCAGATTGGCGACCAACGGACCTTCCTGAAATGACAGTTCGTGACCGCCTCCCTCGGTCTCCGTCAGCACCATCGTGCCCTGGATATCCGCCGGCATCATGTCCGGTGTGAACTGGATACGGGAAAACTTAAGGCTCAAAGCCTCGCTCAGCGAACGAACCAGCATGGTCTTACCGATACCCGGCACACCCTCGAGCAGCACATGGCCACCGACCATCAGTGCAGTCAGCACGCCGTCGATCACATCGCGCTGACCGACGATCATTTTGCCGACTTCATTTTTTACCTCGTTGAAAACCTGCCTGAACTCGGCAGCGTCCTGACGCGCCCGATCCCCAGATTCCATACTGTCCGTTGCACTCATCGATTCACTCACTCTCTGTTGTGTTTTGTTGACGTTCAGCCAGGAAATAGTCCCGAACGACGTCCTTGAGCCAGGGCGCCAGACCCTGGTGCGCAATCAATCCCGTGGTTTCGTCAATGGCACCGCGCTGTTCAGCCGTTTGCTCACCGACAAATTTCTCCTCGGGTTCGGAGCGTTCACGCTGCACTTTCATGCGGCCCGGATTGGCCTGCCCGCGCAGCTGGTCCGGCATGGGCACGCCGAGCAACATAGCTGCCACGCCACGCGCCTTCTTGAGGCCACCCGGACCACCACGGCCGTTAGTATCCGGATTTTCCCGTCCGGGTCCTGCACCCGACGGCACCAGCGACCGATCGACCGGCGCCTTGCGCTGATTCAACAACGGTCGCGCGGCGGCGGCAGCGTCCTGCTCCTCGTCTTCCTCGTCCTCGGCATCGTCATAGGCATCGTCCTCGGAGTCATCCCGCTGTGCCTTGTTGTCCGCCGCCTGTTTATCCGACGATGCCGTCCTGCTGCCGGAACTTGAGCCCTTACCGCCTGTGATGCCGCTCGAGGACTCGTTGTTCTCCTCAGGATCCGGTGCAGGCCGTCTGTCCGAATCGCTGGGCTTTCGCGCTGATGGTTCCCGGTCCTTACGTTCCTGTTGCGCGGAACTGCCCTGCCCGGACGCGCTGGCGGCTGCGTTGTCGGAACGACTCTGTTGCGAAGCGCCGCCGCTAGCACCCGACCGATCCGATGAGGACCATGCGCCCGAGGCGTCATTGGCACGCTGCAAGGATTTCGTGAACTCCTCGCTGGTCTCTTTGTTGTTAGCCTGACGATGCTTTTCGGGGGCTGCGGGCAGCGTTTCCGACTCGCGGCGCTCCGCAGCGTCCGCACTTTCGGTCGCGGCCGGCTCCGCGGCCGTCAGAGCGTCGGCAATAACGGTCTGCAAACTCTCCTGGGTCGAACCTATACCCAACGTCGTGCGATTCGTGTCAACGACCAATGCCAATAACAACACGGCCATGGCCGCTGCCGCGTGCTGCCAGTTTCGGTTGTTGAATTCAGGGCGCGCAACCTTGACAGCTTCGAGCCGGGCATCGAGTGCCCGCTGCACGTATGGCTCGGCGTCCTGGATTGTTGCCATTTGAAAACGGCGCGGGTTATCTCTGGCGGAAAACTCGTCGGCGGCCTGAATGCGATCCTTGAAACCCAGCTTGCGGTCAAACAGCGCCAGCGCGATTCGCCTGTCGATGCGCACCGTTAAATATCGGTAAACGCTGCGCAGCACGAAGTAACCCAACGCAAACAGGATCGTGATCACAGCCGATTGCCAGCCCGTGAATGGCCAGAAATCGGGTCCGCCGATTCGTCCGATCAACGCCGCCGCAAGAAACAGGCCCGGTACGGCGAGCAGCGCGGTCAGCGTCTCCGGCAGTGAGTGCTCGACGGCGCGTACCAGCGCATAACGCCTCAGATACGACCGGCCCCGATCAGCGAGCTCGTCGAGTTGTGCGCGCAACTCTATGAACGTGGCATTGGCCATCGTAAAACCGAATCCCTCACATATCCTGATCGGAAAAGAGTTCCTCAAGTTTCTCGCCGAGCAAATCGCCACGCAGATGCGTCGCTATGCGCTTGCCCTCCGGTGTCACAAGGTAACTCGCCGGTATCGCTCTGACGCGATACAGGCTTGCGATTGGGCCGTTGAAACCTGTCTGGCCGTCCGACGCATTGATCCAGTCGATGTCGTATTTTTCGACGGACGCCGTTTCCCACGCATCGCGATCCTCGTCGAGATTGACGGACAGGATCTCGAAGCCGGCCTCGCGGTACTTGTCGTAGTTCGCCTGCAGGTTAGGTATTTCAGCGATACAGGGGCCGCACCAGGACGCCCAGAATTCAACCAGCGTGTACTTGTTCTTTTGCAGCACGTCCGCGAGCCGCACTTCCTCACCGTCGAGTGTCAGCGCCACAAAATCCTTCATCGCGCGCGCGAGTTCCGCTTTGCGGGCAGCCGTGTGCGCATCCATAATACGAATGGGCAATGCGTCGCCGAACTCAGCGCGCAGACGTTCGAGTATCTCCACCTGCACATCGTCTTCGCCGTCGAACCATGCCGCCTGCAACGCCAGCATCACATCGGTCGGATCCGAACTCGTTATGTAGGCCGTTCTCAATCGCTGCAGCGTTTCGGCTTCGGTTTCCGCCTCCCACCCGCCGGGATAGATCAACGACTGATGGCGACCTCCGGAAAACTGCAGCACGCCCTGCTCAAGGGTTGCCTGAGTGACGGCGTCCGGGCTTATCACGCAGTTGCCGACCAGCGGTTTGCGCTTGCCCGTCAAAATACGTAGCTGTGCATTGGTCGGCATGTCGGCCGGCACTTCGATTCGAGCCGCACCCTCTTCGATGAAGCCAATGCCCATGACGGAAAAGTTGCCTTTCTGATTGGGATCGACGTAGCCCAGTTCGATAATCTGGCCGTTAAATTCGTCGAGACCGCCCGCCTCAACCACCGCATTTTCAGCGGCAAGCGAATGTACAGAGATTAAAAGGCCTGCAATGAGCAATGCCATGATGTTACGGATGTTCACTGTTTCTTCTCCTCTGCGAGCAGTGGGTCGTCGGGGTCGATCCCCGGACGCAGTCGGTCCATTGCCGTCTTCGCACTTTCGCGCATGTTCGACGGCAGGCCCGCGCTAGCCGTCAGGGCGCGCCGATAGCTGGAATAGGCCCGGCGATGGCGGCCCAGCGCTTCATACGCCCGGCCCAGTTCGTGGCGAACCACACCGTCCTGCTGGGGATCGCCGTTGAATGCCGCGGCCAGCAGAACCTTCCAGGCCGCCCGGGCATCGCCGCCGGCAAGATACCGGTCGCCAAGCATCAATTGCGTCGGCTGGCGAAGTGCGGGATTTTGCGAAAGCCCGACGTACTGCATGGCCTTCTCGCCAATGGCAATAATCAGATCGCCGTGTTTCTCGCGCAGTGTCTCGTCATTGAACAGAGGCGGCATGAATTCGTGTGCGTAAACGAATTGCCGTCTCTCGTCGGTGACGCTCAACCCTGCATCGACGAGTTCCAGGAGGCGTTCCGTCGGTTCTGCGTGCTCAAGACCGAGATCGAATGCAATATTCACGGCCTCCTCGACGTTGCGATCGCCCGGATAAGCCGCAAGATAATCGCGATACGCGGCGGATGTGTGTTTGGCGGTCGCACGATAAAACGCGGCGTCGGCCGCGCTGTAGTTGCTGTCGACAATTCGAGTCAGCGCCAGATAACCGCCCTGCGGATTGAGTTCGAACTCGTAGCCGGACAACAGACTCAGCCCTGACCGTACCAGCACTTTGCCTTCAAATCCGGCAATGGGCTCTGCATTTTCGTTCTCGTCGCGTTCCGCAGCCTCTCGGGCCTTGCGATCCGCTTCGAAATCGCCCGGCCGCAACGCGGCCATGCCGGAAAGCTCCTGATTTCGGTCATCACCGAAATACAGATTTCCAATAGCGTCTTCCGACCAGCCCCGAGCTTCTGCCGATGGCCGGTCGATCCACGAGTGGTAGTCGCCTGTAGCGACCTCCATCCAGGTACGCTCACCGCTGTCGTCGCTGAGCGGCACATAAACACGCTGTTCAAAGGTCTCCACGCCTTCGACGATCGTACTGGCCCAGCTTCGCGCGGCCTCCGATGTTGCATCGGCAGCCGGAGTTAACGTCAATCGATTCGAATCGAAATCGATACGCAGCGCCCAGTCCTTTAGTACACCCCAGCCGATAATCGCGGCGACATCGATCTGGTTGAGTTCGTTGTCGAAACGGGCTGTAAGGTCGTCCAGAATCTTGTCCGAAGAGCGAACGACCGACGCTCGAGGAACGTCGACGCGAAATCCGTCCACAACAATTTTGAGTGACTGCTCACCATCCCCCCACCGCAGTGACCTGATCGTGTTGCCATGCAGTTCCAACGCGGTAGGTCGTGAATAGTCGACGACGACGTGGGTTTCCTTGAGCCAGGCATCCGTCTGCAAATTCAACTTCAGCAGAATACGATCGCCCAGCAGTCTGAACGGCAATTCGCCGCCTGCCGCTCTGCCTGGTACCTGGGCCTGCGTGATGATCGTGGCGAAAAGAAAAACAGCGCCGAAAAAAGTTCGGCGTGCAATCACGTTTGTCGCCCGGATTTTGCGTGTGCGTTTTGACATCTGAAACATGCTAGAACGATTACCTTGCCGAAACCTTATCCTCGCCGACAGCGAATGAGAGCGGGTCTAATCACGTCGATAAACGGCGGTTTCGCCCAGATACTGATCGCTCATGACGCGATGAGTGCTGCCTTCGGACAGGAAATGGGCCCAGACCGCCGATTTCTGCTGGCTGCCAAAGCGGTTATCGCGATCCTCCGTGAACAACAGTGCATCCTGATCGTGTAAAAATACGAGCGCGTTGAACGTTTTTCCTTCCGGAAGGCCGATAGGCCGAATCTGTTCGGCGTTAAGATCGGTCAGAACATAAGACGCAGACGCCGGGTTTTTGCAGGCAAGCTGCCGGGTATCCTGCAGCCAGATCGCAAATCTCAATCGACATTGCGCTGACAACGCGCCGAGCTCCACCGTTTCCCCGTTGAGTATGTCCGCACGGTAAATCTGAAATCCCTGCTTGCCGCGGATTTCATACAGAATCTCAGCACCGGACAATGGCACGATGCTGGTTAGCCTGTTCTGTCGATAACTCGCAACGACGGGATCGACATCGAGGTCTTCGTTGAGCGACACCGCCTGAAGATTGAACCCATCGTCGTAAACCACGACCTCTGCGTCAGGCAGATAACGTGCCGTGCGGCCGGAATACAGGGCCGCCGTTTCCATCGTGTCGGTACGAATAAAGGTAACGCGTTCGTCCTCGCGCCCTTCGACCTGAGCAACCGTGCTCAGCAACAACTCGCCGTCTCGATACGCGCTGACCTGGTGAATGAACTCCTGGCCCAGGTTGGCCACAATGGTGTTCCGGCCATTGCGCAGATTCACTTCGCCGAGATAGTTACCCGACGCGAAGTAAAGATGTCCATTGAGGTCCGGCGCCGGCTCTCCGCAGGACAGCAACGCGAACAGTATCGGTACGACAATCGCAGGCCCTTTTTTCATTAGTCAACCAACGTAAAGCTAATTCGGGTTCTGACGCCGTCTACCGATGTCGACTCGCCATTCACCACGCGCGGCGCATACCGAAATCGCTTTAGCGCCTCGAGTGCGGCCGCTTCGAACGAGCGATCCGTGTCGGAGTAACGACCTATCGTCTTGCTCCTGGAGGGTGCCCTGGCCGTCGTTGCCAGATTCGTGACACGAGGATTCCGCACAAACCCATTACTGTCTACCGTGAATTCGAAATCCACGTAACCCTCGGCACCCACGGAGCGCAGCAGCGCCGGATAGGCCGGTGACTGACGGAACAGCGGTTCGTAATCGTGATCGCCCAGACCTTCGTTCAATTGTCCAATGGCAATGCAATGTTCCGTCGCCGCATCGCTCATATGTCTGGACTCATAGGCCTGCACCAGCAGTGCGTGTGTGTACATTTGGTATTCAAGCTGCATCGGCGCCTCGCCCTCGAACAAGGGCAAGGCGGCCAGCAAATGCAGAACCGATTGTTTGTAGCGGCCCTTCGTAAACTTGAACTTGCCGAGCTGAAACTCTGCGAGTCCCACTTCAAAGCTGTCCTGCCCTTTCGATGCCGCATACGCGTCGCGCGCGCGTTCGAGATACCGGAGACCAGCGGTCGAGTGCGCCTTCGTGTAGGCGGTGACTGCCGCCTCAAAGGCAATGTTTGCATACAGTTCGCTATCGCGACCGACTTCGGTCTCAACGAGGCTGAGCGCTTTTTTGTAGTACTTTAAGAGCTGCGTCTCGGAACCGAACTCCGCATAGGTCTGCGCGAGAGGTATGTACACATCGACGAGTTGCAGCGAATGCCTGCCGTGGATGGCTGTACCAAGGCGCAGCGCTTCCCTGAGCACATCGCGCGCCTCTTCCCTGCGCAACAGCGCTGTCAGCGCGACGCCGTAATTGATCAGGAATACGGGAGTACGTTCGTCGGCATCGCCGAGAACCCGGCGGCCCACTGCGACCATCGACTCGGCCGCCTCCAGCTGCATTGTTTTGTTGCCGCTGCTCATGGCCGTTTTGTAGTCGCGCCATGCCTCGTTCACGGACTGGATGTCGCCTGGCGACTGCGTAAAGGAAACGGCCGGCAGCAGCATCACCGCGACCGCGCAAAACAGGACGTGCAACGAAACCGATCGCCGACCGTCGGCGCTCGGTTTCCCGGTCATTCGCTGTGATTCGATGCGTCCCATAGTAATAGAACGTTTGAAACCGCAATCTCCCCCCTTAAGTTTCAACGCATGCGAACTACTGTACCCCAGAATCGATCATATTGAGATTGCCACAGTGATGGCCCATGCGGTACAGTCCACGGCAACCTCGACAGGTGAACGCTCATTTTTTGAGCCTTAATCGGGAAGACGGTGCGTAGCACTACAATTCCGTCACTGCCCCCGCAACGGTAGATGAGTCAGCCAGTCAACGAGCCACTGCGCACAACGCGCGGGAAGGCGATTGGCAACGATGTGCAGTTACTCATGAGTCCGGAGACCGGCCTGTCGATCATCCACTGTTCGATCGCGGCGGGCGATTCGTGGGGATGTAATCCCCTCACTCCCGATACGCCATCGGCGTAACGACCGGCTCGGGGACGCCGGCGGGAGACGACTCATGCAGCAGAAAACCCTTGTACTGGCGGCGATATCGTTGGCGATGCCCATTGTGTCGGTGGCAGCGGACGCCGAAAGTACGGCACCGCCCGACCAGATTATCGTCTCGGGCTCACGAGCGCCGATAAGCATTAGACGGCTTGGCAGCAGCGTCACAGTGATATCGCGCGATGACATTGAGCGCCGCGAAGCACGAAACGTTGCCGAACTGCTGCGCTCCGTGCCGGGCTTTGCGGTTAGCCACACGGGCGTCACCGGGTCGCAGGCGCAAGTGCGCGTACGCGGCGCCGAAGCGAATCATGTGCTTGTGCTCATCGACGGCATACGCGCGAACGACCCCGCGACCGGAGACGAGTTTCGCTGGGAATTTCTGAGTACCGGCAATATAGAACGCATCGAAATCGTGCGCGGCCCGCAGAGTTCGCTCTGGGGCAGCGATGCCGTCTCTGCCGTCATTCACGTCATCACGCGACACGGTGTCAATGGCGGCGACGCCGGCGCATACGTCGAAAGCGGTTCGTTCCGTACGCTTAACGGCGGTATCCGTGGCTCGCATGGCGGCAACGACTGGTCTGTATCCGCCGGTATTGAATCGCAACACACCGACGGTGCGAACATCTCCCGCAGCGGCGAGGAAAGCGACGACGCCGAACTGAGCACAGCGACCTTGTCCGCGGGCCTGTCGCTGAATAGCAGCGTCGCGCTGCGCTCCGACCTCAGAGCTGTCGACGCCCGTTCGCAATACGATCCCGTCGATTTTTTTACCACCGGCTTGCCGGTGGACGGCGATGTCGCAACCGACACGAGGAATCTCACCGCCAGCCTCGGTGCTGATATCGGAAAGGCGGAAGACACGGTGCGCCATCACCTGGACGTCCGCTACTTCGACTCCGACAACAGGAATCTCACCGACGGCACGGAAGACTCGTCGACGGCATCGGACAGAACGACACTGGCATACCAGGCGACGTTTTCAATTGGCGAGAGTCGCGCATCGCTCGGTGCCGAACACGAAAGAACCCGTTTCGAGCAACGCGGCGCGGTGCTGTTCGGCGATCCAAATCACGACCAGAAAATGGATACGACGAGCTTCATGGCCGAGTACCAGGGGCTGGGACCGAAGCTAAGCTGGATAGTGAGTGCGCGCTTTGACAGCAACAGCGACTTCGACGATGCAGTCAACGGCCGTCTGGCGTTGTCATACTCGCTTTCCGATACGACCGCACTACGCGGCAGCGTGGGAACCGGCCGCAAAAACCCGACCTTCATCGAACGGTTTGGGTTTTTCCCTGGGCAGTTCATTGGCAACCCCGACCTCAAACCAGAGCGTTCCGTGTCCTGGGAGCTGGGTGCACGAACGGAACTGGCCGACGGAGCCGCCACCCTGGACGTTGTCGTCTTCAGGCAGAACCTGCGCGACGAGATCGATGGATTCGTTTTCGATCCGGTCACATTTTTGACAACCGCAGAGAATATGCCCGGCAGGAGCCGCCGCAGCGGCGTTGAAACCAGTCTGCAATGGCGCCTGTCCGAAGCGCTTGCCCTGTCGGGGCACTACACCTACACCGACTCCACCGAACCCGGCCCGGACGGCCGCACGCGCGAACTGCGCAGGCCGCAGCACACCGGGGGCGTCGGTGCAGATTTGCGACGCACGGACGGCAGACTCAGCGCGACATTGACAGCGGATTTCGGTGGCCAGCGCGCGGACACCTTTTTCCCGCCGTGGCCCGAGCCGCCGCAGCGCGTGACGCTGGACAGTCACTGGCTGGTCGATCTCGTCATCCGTTATCGCGCCAGCGAAGCGTTGACGATCTTCGCTCGCGGCAGCAACCTGTTGGACGATGATTACGAACACGTCTACGGCTACCGGACACTCGGCCGGACGGGATTCCTGGGCGTGCGCATGAACTTCGGTCAGTGACACAATCCGGGGCCTGGCGGACTCCGGCATGACACAATAAGGCTATGTCACACAGAAGCGACCGCACGTAGACTGCATCCCAGGCAACGACGGAGTTGACCGATGAGTTCTATGCCGCGGGTTCAGACCGGGATCGGTAACACCCAGGACATCGTCGAACAAGACAAAGCCCATTTCGTGCATCCGTGGCAGTTGTTCGACGTGTTCAACGAGGAAGGCGCCCTGCCGATCGTTCGCGGAGAGGGTTGCTACATCTGGGACTCCGATGGCAATCGTTACTTCGATTCCGTGGGCGGTCTGTGGTGCAACAACATCGGACTCGGCCGGCGGGAAATGGCCGATGCGATCGCTGCGCAGGCTCAGCAGATGTCGTTTGCGAGCACCTTCGTCGACCTGACGAACCAGCCCGCGGCCGAACTCGCCGCAAAACTCGCGGAACTCGCTCCGGGCGATCTCAACCACGTGCTCTACACCTGCGGCGGCTCCACGGCCAACGACGCCGCATTCCGCCTCATGCACTACTACAACAATGTACGCGGTAAGACAGACAAAAAGCATGTCATCTCGCGGGTCAATTCCTATCACGGTTCGACCTACGTCGCGATGTCTATCGGCGGCAAGCCTGGCGATCGTGTGCCCGAGTTCGATTACATCACCGACACGATTCACCACATCGGCGAACCGGATTTCTATCGCAAAGCGCTGCCCGGTCAGACCGAGGCTGAGTTCGTCGACATGCTCGTACAGGAGTTTGAAGACAAGATCGAGGAACTCGGCGGCGCGGACACGGTAATGGCCTATTTCGCGGAGCCCGTGATGGGGGCCGGCGGCGTGATCGTCGCGCCGGACGGCTACAACCGCCGCATGTGGGAGGTCTGTCGGAAGCACGACATTCTCTACGTCTCGGACGAGGTCGTCACGGCGTTTGGGCGGCTCGGGCACTGGTTTGCGTCAAAGGACGAATTTGACGTGCAACCGGACATCGTCACCTGCGCGAAGGGACTCACCTCGGGCTATCTGCCGCTGGGCGCAGCGATCTTCTCGGACCGAATCTGGGACGTCGTCTCCGAGGAGGGTCACGGCCGCTACTTTCCGCAGGGCTACACCTACTCGGGCCATCCGGTCGCCTGCGCCGCCGCACTGAAAAACATTGAAATCATGGAGCGCGAGAAACTCTTCGACAACGTCAAAGACGTGGGTCCGTATTTCATGGAGCAACTGCAAACCCTGACGGACCTGCCGATTGTCGGTGAAGTTCGCGGCAGGCAGTTCATGGTCTGCGTCGAGTTCGTCAGGGACAAGGCAACGAAGGAACTGTTCGCCGAGGCGCTCGATATCGGCAAACGCATCGCAAACGAAGCCGACAAACGGGGGCTGATCGTGCGCCCGATCGTACACCTCAACATCATGTCGCCACCGCTGACGATGACCAGAGACGATGTAGACTTCGTCGTCAAAACGCTGCGCGACAGTATTGAAGCGGCGTTGCGTATTCTACGAAGCGAAGGCCACTGGAACGGTGGTTAACCGCCGGCCTCACTTGAGGAGTTCCGGCCTCGCGTAGTGAAGGTGTTATCATCGCGACCTGGCAACTTCAGAACAATCGCCATGACGGACGGTCGCAACTCCCTCAACGTCGAACATCTCGAAGGCTGGTCCAGGGGGCTCGCAGGGGTCATCGAGTCGTTTGGCGACGACAGCATGCCGCCGCAGCTCGCAGATGCAATTGGCCAGGTTGTGCCGTTCGATTACTCAGCCATGTTTATTCTGCGACGGGATTCGGCCCCTATCCAGATATTCGACGAACTCCCGGCCGATGCCGAACCCGTCAAATACATTGAAAGCCCTTATCTGCTGGACCCGGTGTACGACCGATTCCTAAAAGGGACACTGCTCGAGTGCTGCACGCTCGACGATCTGTGCCCGGACGACTTCCTCGAATCGGATTATTTCCTGCAGTACTGGAGCAAGATCAACGTCGTTTGCGAATTCGAATTCAACGTGGCTTACGACGCCGACACGCTGCTGCATCTGACCGTATCGAGGATGGACACGTCGGAGGTATTTTCCGACGCTGAGAAGCGCCTGCTGTCGGCTCTGTTTCCGGTAGTCAGCGCAATACTGAGGCGTTACTGGACCTCCCACAAGTCCAGCCTGGCCCGCTCGAATGCCAGAGCAGATTCGTTCCATCGGCATCTGCGCTTCGTCATGGAGAATTTCGGCCGTTCAATGCTGACGGCTCGTGAGATGGACATCATGCGCCTGACGATGCGCGGCTATTCGGACAAATTGTCCGCGCGCGAACTCGACATTACACCCGGCACCGTGCGCAATCACAAAAAAAGTATTTTCAACAAGCTTCGCGTGTCCTCGCAAGGTCAGGTGTTCGGTTTGTTCCTCGACGTGTTGCAACTGCCGGCCAACGAAGACATCGGGCCCGACCCGCTGGCGACGCTTTTCGCACGACGTGAGCGGACGAACTCACTGTAGTCTCTACAACGGACGCAGGCCCCGAACGAAACGCGTCGCATTATCGACGTAGACCTGCGCCGACCTGTCCAGACCCAGTATCTCTTCGTCGCTAAGCGGCCGCACCGTTTTGGCGGGCGAGCCTAAAATCAGCGACCGCGGCTCGAACACCTTACCTTCGGTAATCAGCGAGTTCGCACCGACCAGGCACTGATCGCCGATCACGGCACCGTTGAGGATGATACTGCCGATTCCAATGAGGCTGCCGTCACCGATCGTACAGCCGTGCAACATCACGTTGTGCCCGACGGTGACGCCGTTGCCAATGGTCAGTGGGCAACCCGGATCCGTATGCAATACACAGCCGTCCTGGACATTGCTGCGCTCACCAATATCGATCCGTTCGTTGTCGCCGCGAATCACCGTACCAAACCAGACGCTTGCACCGGCCCGCAGGCGGACCTTACCGATCACCGCAGCCGTATCCGCTACAAAATGTCCTTCGCCCAGCAACTCCGGTGCGTCGTCAGCCAGCGAATACATCATTCTGAAACTGCGCTCTCGATCGTCTGCCGGTTGATGGCAGGCGTATAGTCCGCCTCGTTTCCTGTGGCGCGCTTTGCACGCTTGATGATGCCTTCCAGATTCGGCCGTTTCGCATCGGCCTCACCGGGTCCGATACCGCCGCCGAATTCGTAGATCGAACTCGCCCCTGCGGCGAACGCAGCCTCGAGATTCAGATACCAGCGCACGGGGTGAAACAACTGAAAGAACAGCCGCGCACGAATGCCCGCCGCATCGGCGTCGTGGAATCCGCCCGTAAAATTCGACGCAACCTGGATGTCGGAATCCGTAAACTCGGCCTCCTTGAGCGCAGTTCGAAAGCGTTGTGCCGCTGCCACCATGTAGTAGGTGTGAAAAGCGCCCTCAGTTTTCAGACGCGTCGCCCGCTTGCGCGGATAATGCTCGGCCATGTACGCCTCGACCTTATCGAGGTCCGCGGCGCTTCCGCCGACCACGGTCTGCTCCGGCAAATTCTCACCTGCTACGGCGCAATGGTTTGCCTCTGCAATCGGGCGGATTGTATCGATGTCGACCGGAAACGCCGTCATCTCGCCTTCGCCGTAAGTACCCATCAGGTCGCCGCGAATCTGCACGAGGCGCAGCGCACCTTCGAAACTCAGTACGCCGGCCGCCACAAGTGCCGAGTACTCGCCCAGGCTGTGTCCCGCGGTCATTGCGGGAGTGATGTTACCTCCTGACAGCTCGCGGAAAACCTCGAGACACGCGATGTGGTGCGTCAGCAGCGCCGGCTGTGTGTAGCACGTCAGATTAAGTTCGCCCTGCGGATCGTTGAAGGACAAATCCGCAATGTCGAAGCCGAGCACTTCGCCCGCCTGCATGTAGACCTTCTTCGCAGTTTCGTAGCTGTCGCACAAATCCCTGCCCATGCCGGGATACTGCGAGCCCTGACCCGGAAAAATAAACAGCACTTTGTTGTCGGATGACACGATTCGTAGTCCTCGATTTGAAAATTCTCTTATGGGTCGTTCTGATCGGCGAGAGCGTCAAGCGCGCCCAGCACTTCACGGACATCGGGCGGTGCCTGCACAAGTTCGATCAGCACACCCTCGCCGCCAATCGGACACTCGTCGTTACCCTTCGGGTGGATGAAACAGACGTCGAAACCCGATGCCCCTTTACGCACACCGCCCGGCGTAAACCGTGTTCCCCGCGCTTCGAGCCACGCGACGGCAGCGGGAAGATCGTCAATCCACAGACCGATGTGGTTCAGTGCCGGGCTGTGTACTTTCGGCGCTTTCTCCGGATCGATAGGCTGCATCAGGTCGACTTCGACTTTGAACGGTCCGGAACCGACAAATGCAATATCTTCGTCGACGTTTTCTTTGTCGCTGCGATAGCTGCCATCCACGGACAAGCCGAGTGTATCGACCCACAGTTTGCTGAGTTTTCGTTTGTCGAGTCCGCCGATGGCGATCTGCTGAATACCGAGTACGTTAAACGGCCGGTCGCTCATTGGGCATCCCCGATGGTTTGCAGGTAAATTGAAATCAGCTTCTCGGCCGCCACGGTAGCGGGCATGCTGCCGGCAACGACCGCATCTTCAATGGCCGCCAAACTTTGTTTTACTGCCGGTGTGCGTTCGAGTTCCGCTAGCAGCGTATCCTGGAGTTCGGACCACATCCAGCGGCGCGCCTGGTCCGCGCGCCGTGCCGTCAACAAGTCCCTGCCCTCAAGCATCGCCTGATGGCGTGCGATGACAGCCCAGGCCTCATCGATCCCGACACCGTCCCGTGACGAACAGGTCAGCACCTCAACCTTCCAGTCCGCGGTTCGCGGCCGCAGCAACTGCAGCGCGTTGCGATACTCCGCCGCCGCGTGCCGGGCGAGCGACTCGGTATCGTCGTCGGCCTTGTTAATCAACATCAGATCGGCGAGTTCCATGATGCCGCGTTTGATACCCTGCAGGCGGTCGCCGCCGCCCGGCAGCAACAGCAGTACGAACATGTCGGTCATGTCCGCTACTTTGGTCTCGGACTGCCCAACGCCGACGGTTTCCACGAGGATCACGTCAAATCCTGCGGCTTCGCAGAGCAACAGCGTTTCGCGGCTGCGGCGTGTGACGCCGCCAAGCGTATTGCCGGACGGTGAGGGGCGGATATAGGCCTCGGGACGGCGAGCCAGCGTTTCCATACGCGTCTTATCGCCAAGAATCGAGCCGCCACTGATCGTCGAGGAAGGGTCTACGGCAAGCGCGGCAACACGGCGACCTTCGTCGATGACGTGATTGCCCAGCGATTCGATGAACGTGGACTTGCCAACACCGGGAGCACCTGACACACCGACGCGAATCGAATTTCCCGTGTACGGCATCACCTTCTCAAGCAGCTCACTTGCTGTTGCGCGATGATCGGGCCGTGTGGACTCGACAAGCGTAATGGCACGCGCCAGTGCTCGCCGGTCGCTGCTGACGACCGCATCGGCGAGACGCGCAGCATCCTGCACCGATGCAGAAGACCCCATCGCGACTACTCGAGCTCCATGATCAGCTCGTCGACCTCGACGCTCGCGCCCGGCTCAAAACACACGTTGGCCACGACGCCGTTACGCTCCGCACGCAGCGTGTTTTCCATCTTCATCGCTTCGAGCACGGCGAGTTCCTCACCCGCTTTCACTTCCTGGCCGGGTTCGACGGCAACCGAAATCAACAATCCGGGCATCGGTGCCAGCACGTGCCGCGACAAATCGGGTGGCTCCTTTTCAGGCATGAGCTGCATGAGTTCGGCTTCGCGCGGCGTCAGCACCTGCACATTGGCCAGTGTGCCGCCGTGCGCCAGCGTATAGGTCTGTCGCTGCCGGTCCACCTGAACCGAAAACGTACGATCATCGATCGTGCCGTTGAACAGAGCCTGCCCAAACTGCCAGTCCGTCACGACATCGTATTCCCTGCCGTCCCAGTTTACCCGGTAGCCATCACCTTTCGGTACCACCGATACCCGATGATGCTTTCTATTCAGTATAACAACCCAGTCTGCGCCAACCTCACGGCCGTAGCCGGCGAGTTGTCCTTCGATCAGAGCCGCGCGATCGCGGTGCATCCTGGCCATCGTCGCCGCCACCGAGATCGTCACAGTGAGATCGCCCTGTTCGGCGGCTGCCGGGTCAAAGCCCTCGGGATAATCCTCCGCAATGGTATTGGTGCTGATCCGGCCGCTCTCAAACCCCGAATGCTGCATGAGGGAGGACAGAAAAGCGATATTGCTCGTGACGCCGCGAATGACGAATCGATCCAGCGCCATGCGCATTCGGGCGGTTGCGTCTTCACGATTGTCACCCCACGCGATCAGCTTCGCGATCATCGGATCGTAAAACATCGACACTTCGCCGCCTTCGAACACACCCGTATCAACGCGTACGTTGTCGTCCTCGGCCGGCGGCCGATAGTGCACGAGGCGTCCGGTGGACGGCAGAAAATTGCGCGACGGATCCTCGGCGTAGACGCGTGACTCGATGGCCCAGCCATCTATTTTTACGTCGCCCTGCGCGATTGGCAGCTTTTCACCCGCCGCAACGCGGATCATCAACTCTACAAGATCGATGCCGGTCGTCATTTCGGTGACCGGATGCTCGACCTGCAGGCGCGTGTTCATTTCAAGGAAATAAAAATTGCGCTGCGGATCGACGATGAATTCGACCGTGCCGGCCGACTCATAGTCGACAGCTTTGGCCAGCGCGATGGCCTGTTCCCCCATCTCTTTGCGCGTGGCGGCATCGAGAAACGGCGAAGGGGCCTCTTCGATGACTTTCTGGTGCCGCCGCTGCAGCGAACACTCACGCTCGTTGAGATAAATCGTATTGCCGTAACTGTCGGCCATCACCTGAATCTCGATGTGGCGCGGCTCTTCGATGAATTTTTCCATGAAGATACGGTCGTCACCAAAGCTTGAGCGCGCCTCGTTGGCTGCGCGTTCAAAGCCATCGCGGCATTCCTCGTCGCTGCGGGCGATACGCATACCCTTACCGCCGCCACCCGCACTCGCCTTGAGCATGACCGGGTAACCGATATCCCGGGCAATTTCGATCGCATGCTCGGCGTCCCTTAAGACACCCGTATACCCCGGGATCGTGTTCACGCCCGCGTCATCGGCCAGTTTTTTCGACGTTATTTT
Source organism: Woeseiaceae bacterium (assembly GCA_965224505.1). Classification (GTDB taxonomy): domain Bacteria; phylum Pseudomonadota; class Gammaproteobacteria; order Steroidobacterales; family Woeseiaceae; genus UBA1847. The sequence goes on along the minus strand of CBDCZL010000018.1, from coordinate 3,534,656 downwards.
GTCGCCCATGGCTTCGATGGCGCGCGTCTTCGGACCGATGAACGCAATGCCCTTCTGTGCAAGGGCTTCGCAGAACGCCGAGTTCTCCGACAGGAATCCGTAACCCGGGTGTACGGCCTCCGCACCGGTATCGACACAGGCCTGCACGATACGGTCTATCAGCAGGTAGCTTTGCGCCGAAGGCGGTTCCCCAATGCGGACCGATTCGTCGGCCTGCTGCACGTGCAGCGCATCGCGGTCCGCATCGGAGTAGACCGCAACGGTCGCGATGCCCATCGCTCGTGCCGATTTAATCACACGGCAGGCAATCTCTCCGCGATTTGCGATCAGAATTTTCTCAAACACACAGACGTCCTTTGTTCGTTTCCCGGGAGGGCGTATCAGAGCGGAATGTTGTCGTGCTTGCGCCATGGGTTGTCGAGCTTTTTGTCGCGCAACATGGCGAGCGACCGGCATACGCGTTTGCGCGTCGCATGCGGTGCAATGACATCGTCGATGTAACCGCGGCTGGCCGCGATGAACGGATTGGCAAACTTCTCGCGATACGCCTCCGTACGTTCGGCGATCTTCTCCTCATCGCCGATATCCTGACGGAAAATAATCTCCACAGCACCCTTTGGACCCATGACCGCGATCTCGGCACTGGGCCACGCGATATTGACATCGCCGCGCAGATGTTTTGACGCCATAACGTCGTAAGCGCCGCCGTATGCTTTGCGGGTAATGACCGTGATTTTGGGCACGGTCGCCTCGGCGTAGGCGAACAACAATTTTGCGCCGTGCTTGATGATGCCGCCGTATTCCTGAGCGCTGCCCGGCATGAAACCCGGTACGTCGACGAAGGTCAGGATCGGTATGTTGAAGGCGTCGCAAAAGCGCACGAAGCGACCGGCCTTGATCGACGACTTGATGTCCAGGCAGCCCGCCTGAACCATCGGCTGATTGGCCACGACGCCGATGGGATGACCGTCCATGCGCGCCAGTCCAATCACGATGTTTTTCGCATGCTCAGGCTGCAGTTCCCAGAATTCGTTGTCATCCACTGTCTTGTAGATGACTTCCTTGATGTCGTAGGGCTTGTTCGGATTGTCCGGGATCAGCGTATCGAGCGACATCTCGCAACGGTCCGGTTTATCCGGCGTCGGCCGCCAGGGGGCTTTTTCACGATTGTTCGACGGCAGATAATTGACGAAGCGGCGCACCATCATCAGCGCCTCAATATCGTTTTCGAACGCACCGTCGCACACGCCGGATGTGGTCGAATGGGTCACGGCACCGCCGAGTTCCTCGGCTGTGACAACCTCGTGCGTCACCGTTTTGACGACGTCGGGTCCGGTCACAAACATGTACGAACTGTCCTTGACCATAAAGATGAAGTCGGTCATTGCCGGTGAATACACGGCGCCGCCGGCGCACGGCCCCATTACAAGCGAAATCTGCGGCACGACGCCCGATGCCAGCACGTTGCGCTGAAAGACCTCGGCGTATCCACCCAGCGATACGACGCCTTCCTGGATGCGCGCACCGCCCGAATCGTTCAGACCGATGACGGGCGCGCCGACTTTCATCGCCTGATCCATGACTTTACAGATCTTTTCGGCGTGCGTTTCGGACAGCGATCCGCCGAACACCGTGAAATCCTGGCTGAACACGAACACCATGCGCCCGTTGATCGTGCCATAGCCTGTGACGACACCGTCACCGAGAATTTTTTTCTCCTGCATGCCGAAGTCGCTGCAGCGGTGTTCGACGAAGGTATCCCACTCCTCGAAACTATCCTTGTCGAGCAACACTTCCAAACGTTCACGCGCCGTGAGTTTGCCGCGGCTGTGCTGTGTATCGATGCGTTTTTGACCGCCGCCCAGTGCCGCAGCCCGGCGTTTTGCCTCGAGTTGGTCGACAATGTCCTTCATCGCGAGTTCTATCCCCTGGTGCGCCTTGCTTCGAGTTTGTCCAGCACTTCCCCTGCCGCTTCGAGAATGTTCGTACCCGGACCGTAAATTGCGGCAACGCCCTGGCGGTACAGTTCATCGTAGTCCTGCGGCGGAATCACACCACCGCAGATGACGATAATATCGTCCGCGTCCTGTTCCTTTAAGCCTTCGATGACCTGCGGCACAAGTGTTTTATGCCCCGCGGCCTGCGAAGAAATGCCGATGATGTGCACGTCGTTCTCCATGGCTTCGCGGACGGCCTCCTCGGGCGTCTGAAACAACGGGCCGATATCGACGTCGAAGCCGATATCCGCGAATGCCGTTGCAATGACCCGCGCACCGCGATCGTGCCCGTCCTGACCGAGCTTACAGACAAGCATCCTCGGCCGGCGGCCCTCGTTGTCGGCGAATGCCTGCACTCTGTCCCGGATCACATTGAAGTCCTCATCGTTTTTCCAGGCGCCGCCATAAACGCCGCTGATCGAACGCGTCGTTGCCCGGTACCGGGTATACACGTCTTCAAGCGCCTCGGATATCTCACCCACGGTTGCACGCGCTCTGGCCGCGTCGACGGCCAGTTCAAGCAGGTTTCCCGTGCCCGAATTCGCAGCCGACGTCAGCGCGGCAAGCGCTGTCCTGCACGCCGCGTCGTCGCGGCCCTCACGCACGGCATTGAGGCGCCGGATCTGCGCTTCGCGCACGGCCGTGTTGTCGATATCGCGAATCTCAACCGGCGTTTCCTCGGCGGCCCGATACTTATTGACGCCGACAATGACCTCTTCGCCGCGATCGATCCTGGCCTGCCGCAATGCGGCTGCCTCTTCAATGCGCATTTTCGGCATGCCGGATTCGACGGCCCGCGTCATGCCGCCCATGTCCTCGACTTCATCAATGAGTACTTTCGCCTCATCGACCAGTGCCGACGTCAGACTCTCGACGTAATAGGAACCGCCCAGCGGGTCGACAACATCGGTAATGCCGGTCTCTTCCTGAAGGATAAGTTGTGTATTGCGTGCCAGCGCAGCCGAAAAGTCCGTCGGTAACGCGAGTGCCTCATCGAACGAATTGGTATGCAGCGATTGCGTGCCCCCCAATGCGGCTGCCAGCGCCTCGATCGTCACACGCATGATGTTGTTGTAAGGACCGTCCGCGGTCAGGCTGACACCCGAGGTCTGGCAGTGTGTGCGCAGCATCAGCGAACGCGCGTTTTTTGGCGAAAACTTTTCGGCCATCATTGTCGACCACAGCAGCCGGGCTGCACGCAGCTTGGCGACTTCCATGAAGAAGTTCATGCCAATGGCGAAAAAGAACGACAGGCGCGGCGCGAAACTGTCGACGGCCAACCCGCTGTTGATCGCCGCACGCACGTATTCGATACCGTCCGCGACGGTGTAGGCCAGTTCCTGCGCGCAGGTCGCACCGGCCTCCTGCATGTGATAACCCGAAATTGAAATCGAGTTGTAACGCGGCATGTGCGAGGCCGTGTACGCGATAATGTCCGACACGATGCGCATCGACGGTTCGGGCGGGTAGATATACGTATTGCGAACCATGAATTCCTTGAGAATGTCGTTCTGCAACGTCCCGGCGAGTTGTTGCGGCGACACGCCCTGCTCCTCGGCCGCGATTACGTACATCGCCATGACCGGAAGCGCGGCACCGTTCATGGTCATCGACACCGACATTTTTTCGAGCGGAATGCGGTCGAAGAGAATCTTCATATCTTCGACGCTGTCGATGGCAACGCCGGCCTTGCCGACGTCGCCGACGACTCTTGGATGATCCGAATCGTAGCCGCGGTGCGTCGCGAGGTCGAAAGCTACCGACAAACCCGTCTGCCCGGCCGCCAGATTGCGCCGGTAAAACGCGTTGGATTCCTCGGCCGTTGAAAAACCGGCGTACTGCCGCACGGTCCACGGCCGCCCCGCATACATCGTGGCTTTCGGGCCGCGCAGGAAGGGCGCGATGCCCGGAAGCGAGTCGACATGCTTGAGGCCCTGCAGATCGGCGCCGGTATACAGCGGCTTTACGTCAATCCCTTCGGGCGTTGCGACAGTCAGATCGTCGAGGGGCCGGTCTCGACATTCGCGTATGGCGATTTCTTTCCAGTCGTTCAGGTCCTTCTTTGGGAAATCCGCCATCACTTGTCTCTTTTTGCTGATTCGCGCACATTGTCAAGCATATTGACTAGATAATCTACCGGTGGCTGTAGAGATCGGGACGTGCCAGAGGCTGGCCATTCGGTAATAATACCGGACTTTGTTCATAAGCAAAGTCTGTCCGGGAGCAATCAATGACCGACCTCAAGCAGTTCGAAGCAGAGTGCCGGGCCGATATCCCGCTGCTCACTGCGATGCAGCTCGAGTTTGTCCGCTACGATGAACTCGTCCTCACGATGGCCGCACCGCTGGCACCGAACATCAATAATAAAGGCACGGCATTCGGCGGCAGTATCGCGAGCATCTGTCTGTTCGGCGGCTGGGCCGTATCGACGCTCGCGTGCCTCGATCGCGGTATCGAAAACACCGAAATCGTCGTCTACCGGAGTACGATGACCTTCGAGCGGCCGGCCAAAGGCCAACTATCGATTCACGCCGCCATCGATCGTGCTGATTTCGAAAACTGCCTCACGCGGTTGACATCGCACACAGACGAAAAAGCGAGGCTGGATATTGACGTGGCACTGTTCCACGAGCAGCGGCGCTGCGCAACGATGGCCGGGCACTACGTCGTGTGGCTCAAATAGGTCCGCGGTAAGGGGCCATCTTTACATAGTCTCAGGCGCCAGAATTCGCCATTTTCTGCGCACTCGGGCGCATCGCTCGGGGCGATAGAATCCGTTACCTCTAGTGGGAAGGCGATGCGGAGCGGAGCATGAGTAACTGGCAGAAAATTTTTGGGCGGATTCACTGGCAACCGCCCGAGTGGCCTGGGCAGGACAGAGCGGGACGATCGCTGCGCACCGTTTTTGCATCGGCTGTTGTCGCAGCGGCGGTCGCTGCAGGCATTGCCTACTATCAGTCGTTACCGAAGCCGGCGGCCGTGACCGCGAGAGTGATGCCACCGGGCATGACACCAGTCATCGACGGTGAACTGCGCCCCAAGCCGTTGCGTCTCGACTTTTGGGTTCGGCCGGACGCGAAATCTCCACTGCGTGCCGTAACATCTATCGCTCGCATCGACAAAGTCGGCGAGATTCTCGAGGCCGGTGTCGACCTCGAGCCGGCAATACCCGGCGAATGGCGCTGGTTAAATGAAAACCGGCTGCAGTTTATGCCCGCGGAAGACTGGCCGGCCGGACAGCGCTATACGGTCCAATACGATCCGTCGATATTCGCGCCCAATCTCAACTTTGACGAACTCAGCGCCGAATTCGACACGGCGGCGTTTGACGCTACGATTGATGCCCTGGACTTCTACCAGGACCCGATAGACCGCAATCTGCGCAAGGTGGTGGCAACGCTCAGTTTTACGCATCCTGTCGACGAGCAAAGTCTGCGGCAACATCTGCGCTACACCATGCGGCCGTCCGGCGCCACGATAACGGGCGATGCACAGAGTGTCGACTACGACGTCCGCTTCGACTCGTTGCGGCGCAGGGCTTACATTCACTCAACGCCGATCGATATCCCGCCTGAGGAAAACTACATGACCCTGCATGTGGCAAAGGGACTCGCACCGGCGGCTGGACCGTCGACGCTGCAGGATGAACTGCTGCGCAATGTGCTCATCCCTGACGCTCAGAGTTTTTTCCGCATCAGTCATGTGCAGGGAATCATCGCGCGCAACGAGGACGACGAACCGGTCCAGACGATCACGATACAGTTCACGGACCGGGTAAACCGGGGGCAGCTTCGGGAAAAGATCAGCGCGTGGCTGCTGCCCGAGCATCCTGCAGTAAACGGGGTTCCGCAGCCCGACCGCCTCTGGCAGTCACCACGCGAGGTCGACAGCGGCGTGCTGGCCGGGTCCGAGCGGCTGAGTCTTGAGCTTCTGGAATCCGTCGAAGACGCCGCGTCGATTCACAGCGCGACGGTCAGCGTCCCGGGAGGCCGCAGCGTTTACCTGCGCATCGAGTCAGGCCTTCGTTCAGACAGCGCGTTCGAACTCAGTCGCAGCTACGACACTGTGTTTCGCATGCCATCGTATCCAAAGGAAGTCCGCATCGCCCAGTCCGGCGGACTGCTGCCGCTGACGGGCTCCAAACGGCTGACCTTTATTTCACGCGGCGTTCCGGCCCTGCGTGTCGAAATCGCGCGCCTGCTCGATCGCAACATTAACCACCTCGCGAGTCAGACCGGCGGCGAATTTTCGAGCCCCTACTTCGTCAACTATCGGTTCAACGAGGACAACCTGAGCGCGCGCACTACGCGCTATATCGACGTCAGCAACGAGCAACCGGGAAATCCGGCATATTCAAGTCTGGACCTCAGCGAGTTCCTGCCCGACGGCGGCTACTACTTTGTCACCGTACAGGGCTGGGACAGGGAATCCGACAGACCGCTCGGGAATTCCGACAAACGATTCGTACTCGTCACCGACCTGGGCCTGCTCGCCAAATCGAATCTCGACGGCAGCCACGACGTATTCATACACTCGATTGCAAGCGGCGAACCGGTCCCGGGCGCGACCGTCAAATTGCTGGGCAAGAACGGTGAGGCCATCGCCCGGCGCACAAGCAGCACCGACGGTCATGCCGTATTTCCCGACACGAGCGGATTCACACATGAGCAGCAACCCACGGTATTCGTTGTCACGCACGGCAGAGATTCGGTATTCATGCCGTTCGCGCGCCGCAATACGATGCTGCAGTACTCACGCTACGATACGGGTGGGCAGTTTCAGACAGATACCGGCGCTCAGCAGGTTCGAGCGCAGGTCTTCAGCGACCGAGGCATTTATCGCCCCGGCGATACGGTCAGGCTGGGTTCGATCGTAAAGCGAGACGACTGGCAGTCAGTCGGCCGCATTCCACTCATGCTGCGCATCGTCGATCCACGCGGCCAGGTCGCTCTCAACCGGCGCGTGCAGCTTCCCGACGCAGGCTTGCTGGATGAGTCCTTTACAACGCAGACGGGCGTCGCAACCGGCAACTACACCGCCACGCTGTTTCTGGTCAGCGAACAGAACTCTCAGCGCCCAATCGGGCATACGACGTTCAGGGTCGAAGAGTTCCTGCCCGACCGGCTGCGCATCAACAGCACACTCAGTGGACAAAAACCGGCCGGCTGGCTGAGTCCGGAGGCCCTGACATGCGAAGTCCGCCTCGAAAACCTGTTTGGCGCACCGGCGCAATCAAGGCGCGTCACCGCCGAGTATTCGCTGACGCCCGCGACCCTGCGATTCGCGAGATTCAAGGGCTTCACGTTTGACGACCCCCTGCGAAACCCTGACACCGTGCTGCGCCCGGTGCAGGGGACGTTAATCGACGCCACGACCGATCAAAATGGACTCGCCACACTGCCGCTGAACCTCGATCGCTACGACAAGGGTATTTACCGTCTGACCGTGTCGACCGAGGGTTTCGAAGCCGGCGACGGACGCAGCGTCCGTGCACAAACCAGCGCGATGATCTCACCGCTCGATCATCTGGTCGGGCACCGCACCGACAGCGACCTGAGCTTCCTGCAACGCGACACTGAGCACAGCGTCGAGTTTATTGCGGTCAACAGCGACGGCGAGCAGATCGGGCTGGATGGGCTGACGTTGTCCGTGGTCGAATTCCGCTACGTTTCGTCGCTCGTGCAACGGCCCGACGGCACCTACGCCTACGAGTCCGTAAAAAAAGCCGTTCCGGTTTCCCGTTCGCCGTTCGAAATTGAGCCTGCGGGCGTTGAGTATGCGCTGCCGACATCGGAGGGCGGCCGCTACGCATTGCACATCACGGACGAACACGGTCTGATGTTCAGCCGCGTGGACTTCGTCGTCGCGGGTGCGAAAAACCTCGCCGCGACGCTGGAGAAAAATACCGAACTCGACATCCGTCTCAATGGCAGCGAGTTCATCCCAGGCGACGAGATCGAACTCGAGATTACAGCGCCTTTTTCAGGCGCCGGTCTGATCACGATCGAGCGCGAACGCGTCTACGCCCACAAGTGGATCAGCGCCGACAGTACGAGCAGCATCCACAGGATCCGTGTGCCCGAAGGAATTGAGGGTAATGCCTACATCAATGTCGCCTTCGTCCGCGACCTCGCGTCGCCCGAAATTTACGTCAGCCCCTTAAGTTATGCAGCGGTACCTTTCAGCATCGACAAACGTGCACGCACCGTGGACATCGAACTCGATGCACCGGCGCTCGTACGTCCAGGGACACGTATTGAAATCGGCCACAAAACGTCGATTCCGGCGGACGTAATACTCTATGCCGTCGATGAGGGCATTCTGCAGGTTGCGAACTATCGGGTGCCCGACCCTGTCAGCTTTTTTCTGCCGAAAATGGCACTGCAGGTCGATACCTGGCAGCTCGTCGACCAGATACTCCCCGACTTCGCCGCATTCAGACGAACGGCAGCACCGGGCGGCGGCGAAGCGGCGGGACTGGCGGGACGCAATCTCAACCCGTTCCGGCGCAGAACCGACGCGCCCGTGGCATTCTGGGCCGGTATCGTGCCGTCGGGCCCCGGCGGCGGCGCGGTCAGTTTCGGCGTTCCGGACTACTTCAACGGTCAACTCCGCATCATGGCCGTGGCTGCCGCGGACACCGCTGTCGGCCACAATCAGGTAACGGCGCTCGTACGCGCCCCGTTCGTCATTACGCCCAATGTGCCGACTACAGCGGCACCCGGTGACGAATTTGAGATTAACGTCGGCATCGCCAACAACCTCGACGACTCCGGCCCGGCCGCGACGGTCGCATTGTCGGTCGTGCCCTCCGAACACCTGTCGATCGTCGGTGAAGACAGCACATTGCTCACAATCGGCGAAGGCAGCGAAGGCGCTGCAAAATTCCGCGTGCGCGCCCTCGGCAAACCGGGCGCGGCAAACCTCGCGTTCACGGCCTCGTCCGCCGGCGAAGAGGCCCGTATGAATGCGACGATTAGCGTCAGGCCCGCCGTTGCATTTGTCGCTTCGATGCAAAGCGGCCGCAGTGAGGACCGTCGAGTGACGGTCGACCTGACGCGCGATCTGCATCCGGCATTTGCGAGTCAGTCGGCGGCAGCCTCAGCAAGCCCGCTGATCCTGGCGGACGGTCTGATCGACTACCTCGATGCATTTCCGCATGGCTGTGTGGAGCAGACGGTCAGCAAGGTCTTTCCCAAGCTCGGGTTTCTCGGGCACCGTGACGATACCGTCGACGAAGCGACGATACGTGAGCAGTTCGCGAATACGATCACCCGGCTCAGAAGCCGCCAGGGTCCGGAAGGCGGGTTCCGATTTTGGAGTTCCTCACCCGAAGCGGCCGACTTCCCAAGTGTGTATGTCCTGCACTTCCTGACCGATGCCGCGGAAAAAGGTCTGCCGGTGCCACGCGACATGCTCAGCGCGGGCATGGCGTTCCTTGAGTCGCTGGCTGCGCGGCAGGTCACGACGCTCAGCGAGTCGCGGCTGCGCGCCTATGCAATCTACGTGCTGACCCGCAACAGCGTCGTCACAACGAACTATTTGACCAACCTGCACGAGACCCTTGAGCGCGATCACGGCGAGCACTGGCGTTCGGACCTGACGGCATCCTACATGGCGGCCGCTTACACGCTGCTGCGCGAAGAACGGCTTGGCGAGACATTGATTGCGGATTACAAACTGCAGCGTGGTAACGAGTATTTCAGCGACTTCGACACGCGCCTCGGGCGGGACGCCCAGTATCTTTATCTGCTGTCGAAACACTTCCCGCAACGCGTACACGATACCGGTACCGACGCGGTCAACGCATTGACAACGGCGATCATGCGCAACCGCTTCAACACGCTGTCCTCGGCCTACAGCATTCTGGCACTCGATGCGTTCACGCGTGCGAACGCCGCGCAAGGCGGCGATGGCGCAATTCGCATCTCGGTGCATCGCCAGAACGGGTCTGAGCTGCTCAACGAAGACACAACGACCGTGCGCGCGAACGTGCCGACAGACGCTCGGACCATTGAGTTTGAACATGAAAGCGGTCAGCATCTTTTTTACATGCTGTCGCAATCGGGCTTCGATCGCACACCGCCCGAATCGGCCGTCGCGGAAGGCATCGAGGTACATCGCGAGTACCTTGACCGCAACGGCAACGAAGTCACAAACGTCACGATAGGCGATGAACTCACCGTCAGGCTGCGTATTCGCTCCCTGGGGCCGCGACGCGACAACGTTGCCGTCGTCGACCTGCTGCCCGGCGGCTTCGAAGCCTTAAGCGAAAGCGTCGCACGCCGCTACGGCGGCTGGGCCGCGGACTATGTTGACGTACGTGAGGACCGGCTGGTCGTCTACGGCAGTTTCGGCTCCCGCCTGACCGAAATTCGCTACCGCGTGAAAGCCACGAGTGCAGGCGAGTTTACCGTGCCGCCCGTATTCGCGGGCTCGATGTACGATCCGTCCATACACGCCCACACCGCAGCCAGCCGCATCGAAATCCGCGCGCGATGAGCAAACGACGCCGTTTGACGTACGCGCTGGCAGGTGTTGCGGCAGCCCTGGCCATTGCGGTCCTCTTTTGCCCGCGACCTGCACTGTACGGCGACACACCGTTCTCTACCGCGATCGTGGATCGCGACGGGGGTCTGATGCGGCTGCACCTTGCCGCCGACGAACGCTACCGCCTGCGCTATTCGCTGCAGGACATCGCGCAGCCCGCCATCGATGCGACGCTGCTGTACGAAGACCGGCACTTTTACACGCATTTCGGGGTCAATCCCCTGTCGCTGATGCGTGCCGCGTGGACGACTTACGTGCGTCGTGGCCGGGTCATGGGCGCCTCGACGATCACGATGCAACTCGCTCGGCTGCGCTTTGGGCTCGATACCCGATCGCCGGCAGGAAAGCTTCGACAGATAGCCCGTGCGATTCAGCTCGAGCGGCATTACGGCAAGGACGAGCTGCTCGAGGCCTACCTGAATCTTGCACCGTATGGCGGCAACATCGAAGGCATCGGCACGGCCGCACGAATCTACTTTGGCAAACCGCCATCGCAGCTTTCGCTGACCGAGGCACTGGCGCTCGCGGTGATTCCGCAGAACCCGGTGCAGCGCGACCCGACGACGACAGCGGGCTACGCGCGTATGAACGAGGCGCGAAATCGCCTTTTAGAGATCTGGGGGACGACCTACGGCACCGGTGACGCCACACGCGCGCAGTTTTCGTTGCCACTCGCAGTCCGCTCGACGAGCCGGTTGCCGTTCTCGGCACCGCATTTTTCCCGTACGCTCGACGCGACACAATTCAACGGTGGCGGCGAGATCGCCACGACGATCGATCCGGCGCTGCAGGCATTGCTCGAGCGCCAGCTCCATCGCTACGTCGAAGCGCGGCATGCATCCGGCATTCGCAATGCGAGTGCCCTGCTCGTCGACAGCCGCAACATGGAAGTACTCGCGACCGTAGGTTCGGCCGATTTTTTCGACAGCCGTATCGAAGGGCAGGTCGACGGCACCGCGGCGAAACGCTCGCCGGGTTCGACGCTGAAACCCTTTGTGTACGCGATGGCCATCGATCGGGGCATCGTGCACCCGGGCAGTCTGCTCACGGACGCACCGACACGGTTCACAGCCTACGCACCGGAGAATTTCGATCGTGGATTTATGGGCCCGGTCACGGCTCAGAACGCACTGATCTACAGCCGCAACGTGCCGGCGATTCAGTTACTTTCGCAGGTCGGTCATGAACCGTTTCACAGCTTTCTGATCGACGCCGGTGTGACCCGGCTAAGAAGCGCCGCGCACTACGGGCTGGCGATGATTCTCGGCGGCAATGAACTGACGATGCGGGAGCTTGCCGCACTGTATGCGATGCTCGCCAACGGCGGCGAATACCGGCCGCTGGAGGCATCGTTTAAACCCGTGCGCCGCACCGACGGCCGGCGCCTGCTCAGCCGCGAAGCGAGTTTTCTGACCCTCGAGATGTTGCGGCAAAACCCGCGTCCCGACGGCCTCGAGCTGGCCGCCGCGGGCACCCGCTTGCCGGTCGCGTGGAAGACCGGGACGTCCTATGCGTTCCGCGACGCCTGGACGGTCGGCATCACGGGACCCTTTGTGCTGGCCGTCTGGGTCGGCAATTTCGACGGCAGCGGCAATCCCGCTTTTGTCGGCCGCAGTGCGGCCGCCCCTCTTTTTTTCGACCTCGTCGACGCACTGCAGGCCACACGACCCGCCGCCGATTTTGAGGTTCACTTGCCGCCGGGGCTCAACGTCCGCAGGGTCGATATCTGTGCGGGCACCGGTGACCTTCCAGGCAGGCATTGCCCGGCGACACAGCAATCGTGGTTTATCCCCGGTGTCTCCCCGATTCGGGTGTCACAGGTACATCGCGCGGTTCGAGTAGACACGGCCACCGGATTGCGGGCCTGCAGCTTCGACCCGGCCACGACACACGAGGCCGTGTTCGAGTTCTGGCCGTCCGACCTGCTTGCCTTGTTCCGGCAGGCCGGCATCGCCATCAAACCGCCGCCAACATGGTCGCCCGAGTGCAGCCTCGACGTGCAATCGACTGCGGGTCAGGCGCCTAAAATCACTTCGCCGTCAGGCGATCTGATTTACCACGCCCGAGTGGAGCAACGCGATAACGACGCCATCGCGCTGCAGGCAACCACAGACAGCGACGTCGAAACGATTTACTGGTTTATCGACAATGCACTCGTCGCGGAAGCCGGTCGCGATGAAACCGTCTTGTGGAAACCGCAGACTGGTGAACATCGCGTGCTCGCCGTCGACGACCTTGGCCGAAGTGCAACACAGCGGCTGGTCGTAGCAGCCACCCGATAGCACTGCAGAAACACGTGACAAGCACGCCGCGAAATCGGATACTGCGCCGCCCAACACCGACAAGGACGTTTCATGTTTCGCAATGCGACTTTGTTTCGCATCGACGGCGACTGGCCGAAGTCAGATGCCGAAGTATCGGCACGTCTCGCGAAATCCGCATTTAAACCCTGCGGCCCGCTGACCGAAAGAAGTTCCGGCTGGGTGCCGATTGACCCCGACAACGACGAATCCCTGGCCCGCCGCGTGCACGGTGCGGACCTTTTGAAGCTGCGCAGCCAGTCGAGAGTGTTGCCGGCAGCGGCAATCAACGAAGAACTCGAGGTTCGCGTTGAGGAGTACCGCGCGCGCGTGCAGGAGAAGCCGAGTGCGAGTGAGAAACGCCGCCTGAAAGCGGAAACCCGCGACGAACTGCTGCCGAAAGCGATGCTCAAATCCGACCGCATTCAAGGCTTTGTCGATGTAAAGGAACGGCTACTGGCGGTGGACGCCGCACAGAATGCGGCCGTCGAACGATTCCTGCTGCACCTTCGGTCGCCGTTCGATCAGATCGGTTTCCATCCGCTGCAGTTCAAGGAACCGGCGGGCGATGTGCTACACCGTATTTTCTTTGGCAACGCGCCGAGCCAGTTCGCGCTGGGACGGGAATGCCGTATGCAGGACGCTGGCGATGCGCGCTCCATCGTACGCTGGAGCGACTTCGACCTGGACGACAAATCGATTCAGGAGCACGTCGCGCACGGTATGCGCCTGACGCATCTCGGCATCGTATACGATAACGTCTTAAGTTGTGTCGTCAGTGAGGATGGCGTGCTCAGCAAGATGAAGCTGCTGGGCACCGACGACGAAGGGAACGATGACGGCGATCCGCTCACACGAATGGATGCAGAATTTGTGATGCTGACGGGCACGCTGAGAAACTTACTCAAGGATCTTAGGGCCTGTTAGCACTAATGTCATCGACCCTGCCAGCTTCGGCACCACATTCTATCATTAGCTGACAATTTCAGCGCGGTTAAATGATAGCTTTCTTCAACTGACACATAGCTCTTTTTCACGGCCGGCTAGCTACCCAGTGCACGGCCACGAAGGGCGTTGATTTCTCGTATAACGAGATCAATATCGGAACGGCTTTCAAGTTCAGACTCGCCTAGGACGGTCTCCGCTAGCTCATCCAGTACTTCAAGAGCGTTATGATTTCGATCGATTTGTATGCAATAGGCCGCAAAATGCAATTCATTTATCACATTAGCGATATCATCGTCATGTCTCAATTGAGCAAGTTCGTTCCTTGTTCCAATTACCGTCTCAAAGGGCGCGAGCAACTCACACTGCAGTTTAAAGAGCCGCTCTTTGATACAACGAATTACGTCAGTTCGCTCGCGCTCACTTTCTGCGAGCGCATAAAACTCCCTCTCAAGCCTTGTAAGCGTCTCATAAGTCTCGCTTGGCGTTGACTCATCCAAACCCAATACAACTTTATCGAGAGCTTTCGCTAGCAACATACTTCGTTCTTGTTTACCACAACTCATCGATGCCGAAACCTATTCAAAATTCCAATAGTCGCAACGAACGGATCCCGATCCAGTGATCGCAATATCCGGCCGCGTGCCGCCGTTTCGAACACACTGATCTCGACAAAGTAAGCATCTTCCGCTCTCATACACACCACCACCCTTGTCATTCAACGATGTACCAAGACAGGCGGTGATGCTGCTGGCTACTCATTTCGTTATCGTCTTTAGGTAACGAGCAGTTAGCCAACCCTGGCAAAGTCTATTCAACGGTAAGCCGGGGCCCAATCCGGATGGACAGTAATTTTTTTTGGAGCCGCAATCGAAATCTCCAGTCTGGGAATATGCAACACAATCATCTTCGACCAATTAAGTGTCTTCTGCCGTTGCAAGCCTTCATATATTTCAATCCAGGGTATTAGTATCGGACTTAATGAGAATAACCCGAATGGAAAGTTCTTTGGCGCAATCATCAAGCCTTTTTTCTTAACTGAAATCGCTGTCGCATTGCAAGTTCGTTCCTCCCAGTCACGGGAATACCATTGAATGATATGACAGTAGTCCTGATCCAAATCAAGATTGCCGTTGACGGGAAATTCGGAGGCCAACTTGAGCCATATCTTGTCACGCGATTGGCGCTTGGCAAGAATTGCTGCCGCAACAAGCAAAGTGATTGCAAATAGTTCAGGCCAGATTTCTATCATAGAAAGAAAATATGCTTCCCAGGCAGGAGCAAGCCCACCTAATCGTCAGCGAGTAGAGCATCAGCGTACCAGCTGAAGCCCAATCAAACCCGCTCGGATCAATGTCGGCGCTGTTGATCGTGTAACCGGGTATCGTGCCCGGCCGTTGGTAGAATTGGTGACTCAACGCTCAACGGCTGCCGAACGCAATTTTGCTATGTGTACGTTTTGCCCATTATGGTGTCGACGGTTTCAATCAGATCAGGAATCGAACTTGCGGCCGAGATAGCGGCTCTGATTTGATCTACGTTGCCGCCGGCATCCCAAGTCACCGAATTTTCGTCGATTACGTCCAGTATCTTCCGAATACAAGCACCCGAATCCAATCCCCTAGCACCTGGTCTCAGCGTCAATTCGATATCGAGATATTTTCCGATAAATACTGCCATCAGGATCCTTAAGTAAGGCTGCCGGGCAAGTCTGGTGTCTTCGACTATGAACTCGTTTCCTTGCCTATCAATTAGTCGTAAATTCCAATCGCGCCTTCTTCTATAGCTCGCGAACGTACACCTATAGATTGCGGTACTTTGCCGAAATACTTGAAAATGCGCATTCTCATAGATAGCGATCACTGGCAAGGCAATTGTGTTATCAGTTCGGCCGATGTTTTCAGACATCATTGATTGCACCTCGGCGCATTTGCCTCGCTCAGTCATCAGCAATCACCTCTTTGTGCACCAACACCCCCTGCTCAAACGTTGCCACACAAGCAAACCTAAAAAACGGGCTATCTTGTGTAGGGATCACAAAATCAACCTCTCCGCCAGAGCGGCTTCGCTCAAACACGCGATAACCTCTTAACTCGGCCTTTAAGCGAATACTCTCGGTACTTTCGTCGTCACCTAGTTGCGAGCAAAACGCATTAGCATCCCTGGTCATCAAGAAGTCCCCGAGCTTAAAGGCCAAGAATAATCCAACAATGATAAGGAAAACTGTGAGAACATTCTTGGTCACGACTACTACCTGTACTCACAATCGTCGCCCTGACCAAATAAAGCATCATTGGCTCCCGCAAACCCTGCCTTTAACTCGTCAGTCGTATTTATGCTGTAAGTCCACGGGGACTCGACGACCCCATAATACTCTCCGACGTTCATCCAAAACTTCCAGGTGTTGTACCCCACCGTAGCCGCTATCATTGGTCCCCAATTGTATGAGTTACTGGTTACTTGCGCTCTTGCATAAAGGTAGTGTTCGGCGTTTCGCATTGCCTCAGACTCGGTACGCGGAACTACTGGTGTCGAGCCCCGGTCGTTGCGAATTTGCTCCCATGCATTTTCATCGTACTTATCAATATATGCTAGCGCCAAGTCCTTGCCAAAAAAACATAGGCTAAACACATTGCTAAATCGAAGCGAACTTGGTGAATGTGACAGTTCCGCCGGCTTCTGCGGGAGCGCAAAATACGCCTGATCCGGGTCCGAATCCCACAAAATCAACGGACCCTGCTGCGGATTCCAGTTTCTGCCCAGCACATGAGTAACCCGGTACGTGAACTCGACACCGGACGAGTCCACTCTTGTTGCCGTGTGCGCATAGCAGTAGTTACTGGTCGTATCGAGAATTCCACCGCCACGCATGACACGACGTTCAGCCTCCTCCAAAGTCGTGTAGGTACCGAAGTATCCCGCGTCGCAATCGTCGGTCAACCACACTTCCCAATCAAACCCGCTTGGATCGGTGAAATTGAGCGGCGAATTCAGCACATACCGGGGGTGCTGCTGCTGTAGCCATCCGTATCGGTGCCGTAACCGTAGGCAGTGACGTCGTCGTCACCGCTCCTCTTGAAATACCGCAGCTCTTTACTCTCCGACTCTATTCCGTATCGGCAGATTTTGAATTTCCGGATGGGAACTTACTATCGGGATTATTCAGTCTTAATGAAGCTATATTAGCCAGGACCAACTCACATGACAGGACCAAAAGAACGAGAACGCCCAGTCGTATCCAATTGAACTCAGCTATTAGTAAAAACACGCCCAAGACGAAAATCGCCAATTCCAGGACCGAGACTAAATAGCCAACCAATCCGCCTATGTACTGGGATGCGCCACACTCTGCACAGACGACAGGCAAAAATCTTGAGCTTCGCCATTTTTGATATAAAGAAATGGAGTCTGCTCCACACTGGACGCAATTTGGCATTCTAGCTTCCCCCGCATACTTCACCGCCGATAACGCTGCGCACCAAGTCCTCGATAGTTGACGCACCTGATTCTATGGCGTTTCGAATACTTCCGTTCAGCGCCGCTGCATTTAGCGTTCCAGCTGAAGCCCGCCCCAACGGCCCCGTTCGATATCCACCGTAAGCCATACCTAGAATAACAAATGATCGACCACCGACTCGCAAAACGTTTTCGCTGGCATAGAGTTTTCCAATATCCAGGGCCAAACCGGGATTGGCCGCCGACTCAGACAATAGCGCCAGATAAATCTGGCCCTCCACAATTGTCTGGTGTCGCTCACTACGACCCAAAAGGCCCGACCGCCTGGCTGAGAATCTCACCGTGCCATAGAGTCCTTCAAAATACGAACCCGCGCCACTCAAAAAATTTGCGAGGCCAGGGTTCACGTCGTGTCGGCGTCCACCCCAGTACGACACTTCCGTTCTCAGAGTGTCCCTTTCAATCGATATTGAACATTTCGGCTTTCTTTGAGCAATAGCCGGCGGCAACATATCAAACGGCATGTCCGGATCCGGATCCCACAAAATCAACGGACCCTGCTGCGGATTCCAGTTTCTGCCCAGCACATGGGTTCGTGTGGACGTCCCCCAAGACGTTACCTCGTCACCGGGGATAGTCCAGTAAGACAGCCAGTCAATCGGATTGCAATCCCCATTTGGGTCATCGGTATCCCAGAAGGATTCCGCAAAGTCGTACCACCGGCTGTCCATCGCGTCCTCCTTTGTGGGATAGGTACCGATATGGGCGCTTCCAGCACAATAATCATCAGAAAACAGACTGATATCCAGACCGCTTGGATCGGTGAAATTGAGCGGCGAATTCAGCACATAAGACAGGCGATTCCAGTTCTGGCTGTATCCGGGTGCCTGAACGTGCGGGTCCGGGCTCATAAACCGGGCGATGGTCGGCTCAAACAGTCGCCCGTTCATGTGAATGAACCCGGTCCGATCAAGGTGTTCGTGGCCCGTATAGCCGCGGTTGGTGTGAACCTTCAGGCCCGCAAGCAGGGTCGATAACTCGGTTGCGTCCGTGTTCTGCAGCCAGTCACTGTCTTTGCGCGCACCGAACGGCTCAAACTGCTGTGTGACCAGCAGATTGCCGCTGTCATCGGTCACTCGGGTGATACTGCCAAGATGGTCCGTCAGCAGGTACTCGATCGATGGCGTGACCGTGTTGTTCGGCGCCGTGGCGACAACATGCAGGACGCTGCCGGCCTGTGATTTTTTGGTCTCCCTGACGACACTGTCGCCGGTGATGAACGTGTGCTCGTAACCGCCGACAATGAACGCTTCTTCCGTTTTCGCATTGCCGCCTTCGGTGTAGGAGGACCTGCGATAATAACGCTCACCGTCCGGGCCGTAGCGGAATTCATCTTTGGCAATCGGGTTGAGATCCAGCAGGCTGGTGCCGACGACGATGAACAGCGGCTGGTTATTTGCGTTGTACTGCAGATAACGGCCATTCGTGGTGCCGTTCTGCACGATCGAGTCCATCGCGC
This sequence comes from Woeseiaceae bacterium, assembly GCA_965224505.1. Classification (GTDB taxonomy): domain Bacteria; phylum Pseudomonadota; class Gammaproteobacteria; order Steroidobacterales; family Woeseiaceae; genus UBA1847. The sequence continues at coordinate 3,515,889 of CBDCZL010000018.1, read as the reverse complement.
CGTTTTCGTCGTACGTCATTGTATAAGCGACACCGTTGATCGTCGCGCTCACCACCGAGTGTTTGCCGGGGGTGCCACTGCTGTTGCCATCCGTATCGGTGCCGTAACCGTAGGCAGTGACGTCGTCGTCACCGCTTTTAGTGCTGGTGTGGCTCGTGATGTTGCCGAGGTTGTTGTAGTCCGTGTCCAGATCGCGCTTCCAGACACCGCTCAGTTCGGTCGTTGCCTGCTCCAGCCGGTTCAGCGCATCGTATGTCATGGTTTCCTCGCGCAGCGTGCCAATGCCAATGTCCGGGCCGGCAACTCGGGACTCCATTGTCGTGTTCGTATTCCACGCGTAGTCCAGATCCTGGATCGTACTCGTCCCCTTCTTGCTCAGGATGCTCATCAGGCGGCCCGATTTCGGATCGAAGCCGAAGTCCGTGACGATGCCGTTGCCGAGGGTCTGCTGCGTGACCGCGCCGAATGCGTTCAGCCCGTTTATCGTAACCAGGGAGGCCGACGTGCCGTTGTCCTGTAGCTGCGACAGGTAACCGATGCTCGTGTAAACCATTTTCGTTGCAAATCCACTGGGCGAGGTTGACGTATTCAGGCGGCCGTAGCTGTCGTAGCTTAGCTGCGTCGTGTATGTGCGCGTGACGCCATTGACTTTGATGTCCGTCTGCACGATGCGGCACTGTCTTACTGGAACCGAAAACATATCGCTACCAAGGCCTACATCAGCTTCTGATTGCGGCTTGAACAGAAACTCGCTTCCACACCTTCCCTATGCCAGTACTATTACGAACAAGTAACGATCGAATAGGTAGTATTCAAACGAAACTCCTGTCGCACTGAACATCGCGCGGGCGCATCCAGCTTCAATTCCTGTGCCGTTTGGCTTCGAAGTTTGGGTAATTTCAGAAAACCCGCTTTTCCCACATTCGGACAATCCTGAAAAACTTAAAGGTAATTCGAAACCTACAACGTCCCTACTCTTGAATCCGAATCGGCTACTCTGCGACGAACTGTAGATGCGACTCACCTCTCCCCGAGACAACTCGAGGCCCGACTTCCGGAGCATGGAACTCTCACGAAAATATTCAAACCCAAGAATTCCGATGGTTATGACAATCATGAAAAACAGAACGACAAGTAGCGCTTTTCTCATGGCAGTTCCGTGAAATCGCCGTAGGTAATATTGAACGGCCGCGCACAATTGCTAGAGACCTCACTCAACAATCGAGCGCCGAAGGTCTTAGTATGATTACTTAGAGTTCTCTCATCCCAGTTCTTCATATTGAAATCGTACCTGTCGAATAAGCCGATAGGCACACCTTTCTTATCATAAAATACCCAAGCACTGCCCAATAAGCCGTCAAATGACGTCGAATAGAAGTCCGTCTTGTATGCAAATACTACGCCGGATGACGTTCCAATGTGGTACCCGCCGTAAGTCGGTAGCTCTCTGGAAATTTCGGCCGATATGGCATTGAATGAATCAGTGGTTAAGTGTAGGTCGCCTTGGCCGAGCCAATAGCGAGTGAAGTTGTCTTTCTCAACTTGACTATCGAGGCGGTTTCGAAGGAAGTTCCCAGCCCATCCCAGATCTGACGGGTTGTGCTTTCTGCAGGTACTGTCAAATGTAGGCACGGACTCGACCTGAGGCAACATATCAAACGGCATATCCGGGCCCGGATCCCACAAAATCGACGGACCCTGACTCAAACCCGAACTCCAGCGCGGCATCCAGGACCTATCTCCGGTCATAGTTACGTTCCACCCAAAATCCGGGTCATAACTCAACCCGGAAACCCGCGGCAAATTCATACAATGCTCTGAATCCGTATCGTAGAAACTTCTCGCGTTTGGGTGTTTTTCTGCTGCCTGACCGTAGCCAGGGAATACACCGGGTAGCGCGAGCATGCAGTCGGGAAACATATACGCCTCCCAGTCAAACCCGCTCGGATCGGTAAAACGTAAGCGGCCATTGTAGGCCGTTATTCCCCCATTTTTGATTTCCGGTTACGTTTTCCGCTCCGTTGATTACACAGGAGCAAATCAGATGAGTGAGGTAACGGGAAAGTCCGTGCGCAAGAGGCGAGCGGACTGGTTGGAGTTGATGGCGGCCTACGATGCAGGCGATCTTTCGCAGCGTGAGTTTTGTGAGGTGCACGGTGTTGCGTACAGTACCTTTGGCTACTGGCGCAAACGGCTTAAAGGCGAGAGAGCTCGACCGAGTAGTGCGCAGGCTTCGGCACTTCTCGATGTCACGTCGTTGCTCAGCGCGCAGGATGATTCCTGGTGGCAGGTGGAGCTTGAACTCCCTTCGGGCCTGAAGCTGAGGCTGCGCTGATGTTCTTTCCCGAGTCCCAGGTGCGTATCCGGCTGTATACCGAGCCCACTGATATGAGGAAGTCGTTCGACGGTTTGTCAGCGCTGGTGAAGCAGCAGTTGTCAGAAGATCCGCTGTCGGGCCAGCTGTTCGTGTTCGTCAACCGCAAGCGGAGCTACCTGAAGATACTGTACTTCGATCGGTCCGGTTATGCGCTCTGGTCAAAACGCCTCGAGCAGGGACGGTTTCATTTCCGTAAGGACGATGCCTGCGGTGATAAACTGTCGCTGGACGTGACGTCACTGAAACTCATGCTGGAAGGTATCGATGTGGGTTCGGTGAAGCAGCACAGGCGTTATTGTCATTCTGAGCATCGCTCCGAGAGGGTCGCTTTGTTATAATCGTCCGCCATGAGTTCAGCGCCATCGGTGAGTACAGGAACACAAAGCACCGCGGCCCTTCTCGCTGAAAATGCGGCTCTTGCCGAACAAGTTAAAAGCCTTACGACGCAACTTGACTGGTTCAGGCGTCAGCTGTTTGGTGAGCGTTCGGAAAAGCGTTTGCAGATCGATCCGGCGGTACAGGCGGATCTTCTGGCGGGTCTGGGCATTGAAGTCACGCCGCGTCCGCCGGCAGAAGAAAAGCAGAAGATTACTTACGAGCGCAAGAAGTCCCGTAAGGACAACTGTGTCAACGACCAGGGCCTTCGTTTTGACGAGACGGTGCCGGTCGAGACCATTCACCTTGAGCCCGAACTGGAAGATGCTATCACTCCGGATCAGCTCGAACGGGTCTCGGAGAAGGTTAGCTTTCGGCTGGCGCAAAGGCCGGGCAGCTATGTGGTTTTGAAGTACGTACGCCCGGTCTTCAAAAGGCGGGATACGGCTGACCTCATCAGCACGCCGGCGCCTGCCAATGTGCTGGAGAAGAGCATCGCCGATGTGAGCTTCCTGGCCGGCATGCTGGTGGACAAGTTCTGCTATCACCTGCCCTTGTACCGGCAGCACCAGCGCCTTGGCCAGTGCGGCATCGCGCTTTCGCGGGCGACACTGACGAATCTGGCCAGACGTGCGATCGATCTTCTGGAGCCCGTCTATGTGGCGCAGTTCGAACACATTCGCAAAAGCCGTGTGCTCGCCATGGACGAGACGCCGATCAAGGCGGGTCGCAAGAAACAGGGCAGGATGCGGCAGGCGTATTTCTGGCCGATCTACGGGGAGGCGGCTGAAATCGCCTTCAGCTACTCCTCCTCACGGGCCGCAAGGCAGGTGCGTGAGGTGTTGGGCGAGAACTTCGAAGGAACCCTGATCACAGACGGTTACGAGGCGTATGAGAGCTATGCCCGTAAGCGGCCGAAGATGAGCCATGCGCAATGTTGGGCGCACACGAGGCGCTATTTTGACAAGGCGAAGGCCGCGGAGCCTGAAGCGGCAGAACAAGCGCTTGCGCTGATCGGTGAGCTGTATTCTCAGGAGAAGGCTATCCGCGAGAAAAACCTTGAGGGCGAGGCGAAGCTCAGGCACCGGACAAAGCACAGCGAGCCTGTGGTAGCGGCGTTCTTTGCCTGGTGCGAGCAACAATGTACCCGGCATGACCTGGTTCCGAGCAATCCTCTGAGCAAGGCATTGAAATACGCCATGGGCAGAAGCGATGCCCTGAGGGTGTATCTCGGTGACCCTGAGGTTCCGATCGATACCAACCACCTGGAGCGTGCGCTGAGGCCCATCCCCATGGGCAGAAAAAACTGGTTGTTCTGCTGGACGGAACTCGGTGCCAGGCAAGTCGGAATCATCCAGAGCCTGCTGGTGACCTGCCGGTTACAGGGTATTAACCCGTACACTTACCTGGTTGACGTATTGCAGCGCATCTCTCAACACCCGGCCAGCCAGGTTGAAGAACTGACGCCGAGGCAATGGAAGGAGCTGTTTGCCGACAATCCGCTGCGCTCGGATCTCGATCAGAACTGATCAGCGTCGAAGGCGTGACAGATCGCCACGCACCGGGTACATAATCGTCCTGGGTGCCGCAATAACGGTGCAGAATGGCCGGTTACGGTAAAACTAAGCGGCGAGTTCAATACATATGACATGCGATTCCAGTTCTGGCTATACCCGCCGGCCTGAACGTGCGGGTCCGGACTCATGAACCGCGCAATCGTCGGCTCATACAATCGCCCGTTCATGTGAATGAATCCTGTCCGATCCAGATGTTCGTGGCCCGTATAGCCGCGATTGGTATGGACTTTCAGACCCGCAAGCAACGTGGACAACTCGGTCGCGTCCGTGTTCTGCAGCCAGTCACTGTCTTTGCGCGCACCGAACGGCTCAAACTGCTGCGTGACCAGCAGGTTGCCGCTGGCATCGGTCACACGGGTGATGCTGCCAAGATGATCCGTCAGCAGGTACTCGATCGACGTCGTGACCGTGTTGTTCGGTGCCGTCGCAACAACGTGCAGGGCGCTGCCGGCCTGTGACTTCTTGGTCTCCTTGACGACACTGTCGCCGGTGATCAGCGTGTGCTCGTAACCGCCGACAATGAACGCTTCTTCCGTTTTCGCATTGCCGCCTTCCGTGTAGGAGGACTTGCGATAATAACGCTCACCGTCCGGGCCGTAGCGGAATTCATCTTTGGCGATTGGGTTGAGATCCAGCAGGCTGGTGCCGACGACGATGAACAGCGGCTGGTTGTTCGCATTGTACTGCAGATAACGGCCATTCGTGGAGCCGTTCTGTACGATCGAGGTCATCGCACCGTTTTGGTCGTACGTCATCGAATAACCGACACCGTTGACCGTGGCGCTCACCACCGAGTGTTTGCCGGGGGTGCTGCTGCTGTTGCCATCCGTGTCGGTGCCGTAACCGTAGGCGGTGACGTCGTCGTCACCGCTCCTCTTTGTTACTGTCCCGGAGCTTTCCCACTCGATGCCTCGCCAAAGAACAGAACAAGAAGTTCACTACGAACCAGGCGACCAGGAATACCAAGTAGACAATAGATGGATTCATGTTCCGATGCTCTTGCGCATAATCGATGGCAAGAAAAAAAAACGCTAGTCCAGTAGCAAGGCCAACAACGATGATTGCGCTCGATTGGGAAACCATCCAATGACTCTCGTCGCGGAGCGCAGCTTGTACCAACACTTTGTCTGCCGACTCTTGTATCTGATTGAGATAGAAGCACTCGGAGAATTCAAAGTAACAAGGTGGAAGTCTACCCTGTAGAGACAAAGATTCTTAGGGCGTATAGAGCAATGAAAAAGTTAAGCACTATAATCAGAATCAACAATCTTCCAATTCTCGCGAGAAACTTTCTGCTTTGCGCGTCAAAGCTTTGAATCTGCTGTGAAACGCCTTCAAAGTCGTCTCGACCTGTGCATAAAAGGTACTGAACGAGACAGACAATGAAAACTGTCGGCAGTGCTATATTCCAAGCTCCAAATGAAAAGACATTCACACCGAGCAAAATCGACCCGTACGCTACAAGCGTCAAAACAAACATAGTCGAAATCGACATCATTACCGTATTCGCTCGCCATTCGCCTGAGCCTGTGGAATGCCCCCCCCGAAAATGAAATCGCAATTGAATATTCCAGTAGATATAAAGGTCTTTTACGTGATGCCTGAGTTGTTTCACTCTCCCCACCCATGGCAACGGACAGGAAATGGATTATCCTTTGTCTCTTGGATGAATTCATGCCTGTCTTCTAAGGCCTGGGGCCAGCCACCCGGATAAAATGCATCCACCCCAAAATATGTAATGCCAACTATTGGATTATAAAGGCCATATGTTGCAAATCCGAAATTTGCCCCATATTGGCTGCCACTAATGTCGCCATTTACGTAGCCTACTGAATCTACGATTATGCCAATTGGGTAAGCTGCTGCGTTCACGACTCTGCCAGCTTTCGCGACGGAGGTGGCTCGTACATATTGATTGGCTCCGGGTGTCCAATTTTTGTAGTAAGCGGGATAAAAGCCAGATCGATTGCTCCACAAAGCGAACTTGTGTTTTGTCTCCAACATCCCGAGCGGCAGAGATGAAACGCCATACACGTAACTCGCCTTTGAATAATTGCCGTATGACGAGTCGGTCGGACACATCTTGGGCTCTTCGGCTCAAACTGCTGCGTGACCAGCAGGTTGCCGCTGGCATCGGTCACACGGGTGATACTGCCGAGATGGTCCGTCGAGGACTCGCACGCAAAAGAAGGATAACTACTGTGAGACCCGATCGCGACTCTCATCGCAGTTGGCCGCAATTACGCTTTCGAAGTACAAATACGCCGCAATAATGGACCCCAGTATGAGGCAGACCCCCAAAAGCAGCTTACTGCTAGTTTTAATCGAGCTTTTTATCAGGTCTACAATTGTCAACAACCAAAATACGTACAGAATCGTTAGCGCAAGCACCACAGCTACTTTTACAATTACTCCTGCAGCATTAAATGTGTCTCCCGAATGCAATGAAACCGTACCCGCGAATACAGAGACCGCCAGCCAAAAGACGTAACGCCATAGCACTATGTGTTTACATGACAAATCGGTACTCCTACCAATCCGGTTCTGGGTGAATTGACATGCCCAGTCTACGCCTCATACATATATTTCGTCTGCCAATTTCCGAAGCATTCATTTCAACGTTCACGCCGAAACCTACAGCCGCTGAAAACGCAACAATAACGTCGTCATCAGCTTCAAACATTTCTATGTAACCGTCCCAATCTCCGGTCATATTTCCACCCCGCCAAGTACCGGCTCTGACAGGCGTCCATTTTAGAAACTCTCCAGAAACCTCGAATCTTTGCTCCGATCCAGTGTTGGTCCCGTCAAAATTGCCGTAGATCTTCACCATACTGAGTTCCAAATTGACCGCAGCTATACCCTTAATGCCCCCGCCGAATTCAGCCAAGACCCCAAGCTTCCAGTCTCCTCCGAAAACATCCGTCTCACCAATACAACTGCCTTCATCGGTCAGAGCAGAGTTTCCCCTCGGTTTAACAGGTGGTGACGGCATATCAAACGGCATGTCCGGACCCGGATCCCACAAAATCAACGGACCCTGCTGCGGATTCCAGTTTCTGCCCAGCACATGGGTTCGTGTGGACGTCCCCCAAGACGTTACCTCGTCACCGGGGATAGTCCAGTAAGACAGCCAGTCAATCGGATTGCAATCCCCATTTGGGTCATCGGTATCCCAGAAGGATTCCGCAAAGTCGTACCACCGGCTGTCCATCGCGTCCTCCTTTGTGGGATAGGTACCGATATGGGCGCTTCCAGCACAATAATCATCAGAAAACAGACTGATATCCAGACCGCTTGGATCGGTGAAATTGAGCGGCGAATTCAGCACATAAGACATGCGATTCCAGTTCTGGCTGTATCCGGGTGCCTGAACGTGCGGGTCCGGGCTCATAAACCGGGCGATGGTCGGCTCAAACAGTCGCCCGTTCATGTGAATGAACCCGGTCCGATCAAGGTGTTCGTGGCCCGTATAGCCGCGGTTGGTGTGAACCTTCAGGCCCGCAAGCAGGGTCGATAACTCGGTTGCGTCCGTGTTCTGCAGCCAGTCACTGTCTTTGCGCGCACCGAACGGCTCAAACTGCTGTGTGACCAGCAGATTGCCGCTGTCATCGGTCACTCGGGTGATACTGCCAAGATGGTCCGTCAGCAGGTACTCGATCGATGGCGTGACCGTGTTGTTCGGCGCCGTGGCGACAACATGCAGGACGCTGCCGGCCTGTGATTTTTTGGTCTCCCTGACGACACTGTCGCCGGTGATGAACGTGTGCTCGTAACCGCCGACAATGAACGCTTCTTCCGTTTTCGCATTGCCGCCTTCGGTGTAGGAGGACCTGCGATAATAACGCTCACCGTCCGGGCCGTAGCGGAATTCGTCTTTGGCAATCGGGTTGAGATCCAGCAGGCTCGTGCCAACGACGATGAACAGCGGCTGGTTATTTGCATTGTACTGCAGATAACGGCCATTCGTTGTGCCGTTCTGCACGATCGAGTCCATCGCGCCGTTTTCGTCGTAGGTCATTGTATAAGCGACACCGTTGATCGTGGCGCTCACCACCGAGTGCTTGCCGGGGGTGCCACTGCTGTTGCCATCCGTATCGGTGCCGTAACCGTAGGCAGTGACGTCGTCGTCACCGCTTTTAGTGCTGGTGTGGCTCGTGATGTTGCCGAGGTTGTTGTAGTCCGTGTCCAGATCGCGCTTCCAGACACCGCTCAGTTCGGTCGTTGCCTGCTCCAGCCGGTTCAGCGCATCGTATGTCATGAAATCGTTGCGGAACTCATTATTAGGAGGGCTGCCGATTCCGATATCCGGTCCCGCTGATCGCGTCGCCAAAGTAGAATTTGTGTTCCAACTGTAGTCCAGATCCTGGATCGTACTCGTCCCCTTCTTGCTCAGGATGCTCGTCAGGCGGCCCGATTTCGGATCGAAGCCGAAATCCGTGACGATGCCGTTGCCGAGGGTCTGCTGCGTGACCGCGCCAAACGCGTTCAATCCATTGATCGTGATCAGGGAAGCCGACGTGCTGTCGTCCTGTACTTTCGACAGGTAGCCGATGCTCGTGTAAACCATTTTCGTTGCAAATCCGCTGGGCGAGATTGATATATCCGGGCGGCCATCGTTGTCGTAGCTTAGCTGATTCGTATATGTGCGCGTAACGCCATTGACTTTGATGTCCGTCTGAACGCTCGACAGCTTGCTGTCCGTCCCGTACGAGTACGTTTCTTTGAACAGGTCGCCACCGGTTCCATGGTAGTTGCGCTTCCATGCAAGACGCCCTTTGCCATTCGTGGCAGTATCCCACGTCCAGGTGCTGGTGCCGTCAACTGACGTGCGGCTCGTGGTCCGCCCGAGCTTGTCATAACTGACGGTCGTGACCTGGCCTGCGTTGTCCTTGATGTAATCGACCTCATCAAACTCGTTGTAATCGGTTTCCACCGTGCCGATATTGGGTCCGGTGATGTACCTGCGGCGTCCCTTGTAGTCGTACGACATCGTCGTTTGTGTGGACCCGACCGAACCGCCGTCAACCGTAACCTTTTTCACCAGACCCGTCGGGGTGTACTCGAAGCTTGTGGTCGTCGCCTCCGGATCGCCACTGGCGTCAACCGTCTCGATCAACTGGCCGAGAATGTTGTAGGTACTTACTTTTTTCTGCGTTTCTACAACCGTAGTTGTTCCGGGTCCATTCGGGTCGTTAATCTTGACTTTCACGTTGTCCGTCACGGTCACGACCAGGTCGCTGCCGTTCAGTGTGTAAGCGGTGGTGGTGTAACCGCCATCAGCACGATCGACTCGCTCGACCCGACCGTACGCATCATACGTGGGCGTCGTGAAATACCAGGTGCCGGACCCATAGGGGAGCGATTGCATTTCAATGCGTCCCTGGCTGTCGTATCGGACTTGCGATCGATACCAACCATTATTGTCGAAGTTCCGCGTCAACCCGTAGACCGGACGCCCAAGGATGTCGAAATAGCGACGCACCGTCGGCGAACCCGGGGATGTGATTATCACTCGATACTTAACAACCGCATTACCAAGCGTTGGACACCAAACCGCTGCACAATCATCAACAGTCGTTGTTGTCGTAACACCGTCACTGTTCGTGGAGCTCTTGACACGTCCAAAATTGTCGCGAGTGATGGTACTTTCCCGGTTGTTTGGATCCGTAATCTTGTCGACCGTGCCGTAGCGCAGGTCGTATTCGAGGCCTGTTTCGTGGCCGAGGGGGTTGGTGATCTTTTGCGGATACCGGTACTTCAGGATGTCGGACGGCGCCCAGGTTCGATCGTCACTGGACGAATCGCCCTCCTGATTAATCTGCGAGAGATTGCCGAGCACGTCGTAGCCGTAGCTCGTGACCGCTTCCAGCAACGGGTCTCCAGGAAACAGAATGGACTCGGCCAGTCGGTTCGAACCGGTTTCCGGGCTGTACTCGGCAGTCAGGTCGACTGACGTCACACCGGTACCTCCGATTGCGCCGTCGTACACGGTTCGCTCGACGTCATCGATAAATCCGATCAGCCAGGTCGAGCCGGAGGTTCGGTTGTTGAACTCAACCGTATTGTCTTCGGTTCTGACAATGCCTCCCAATGTGTGCGTTTTGACGTCTCCCCAATAGGATGGGGACGCCGTGTTTTCGCTGATCGATTCGCCGACACGGCGCGTCGAACTGGCCGCCGTCACGAACCCACTGGTAACGGTCTGATCCGATTCGTTCTCGGTGCCGCCGACGAGCGTGTTGTTGACGTACATGAAAGACGTCTGACGATTACTGAACGGCAGCTTGGTGGTGGTGCTGTTGCGCGTCACATTTTTGTAGGTGTATTGATTTTCCCGTCGTGCCAGTTTCGGCATCGATCCCGATTGGTAGACGCTCTCGTAGCTGCGCACCGCCGCCACGCTGCCGAAATGCGGGTAATCCATGCGGTTCTGCACGTAGGTGTAGAAGCCGCTTTGCTCGTCCTTGATGCGCACGGCATGAAAGCCAAGAAAGCCCCAGTGCTTTGTGCTTTCCACGCCCTTGTTCTGGTAGGCATAGCTGGTGTCGAAATAGCCACCGAGACCGTTGTCGCGCCGGAGCTTAGTCACGACATGACGTAGTGCACCGGAACCCGACAAATACTGTGTGTCGGCCGCGAGGCTGTGATTGCCGAACGGCCGCTCGCTGTAGGTTCCGCTTGAGGAACCGCTGGTGAGCGTCTGGTACTGAAATTCCGTCACAGCCCCGAGGCCATCGGTTACCTTGTCGACCAGAATATCGACGCCGTCCATGGTCGACGCCGGTGTTTGCCAATCGATGTCGATCGGCTCGAGGCATTGGATGCCAGTGCCGCTTTCGTTGTAGCCGCACTCCTGCACCTTGTCTAGACGCCGGTGCCCGCTCACTACTTCGTCAATCAGACGGTACTCACGAACCAGGGTATTGTCCGTAAAGACATTCACGGTATGCAGGAACACCGGCTGCTCCTGTGTCAGCTCGCCAATGCCCACCGGATCCGCATCGGTGCGTGTGCGGTACTCGAAGGTCACCTCGGCGCCGCTGTAGAGGATAGAGACAGGGTAGGCAACACCATTCCCGGCATCCACGAAATAGTCGTAGCTGATGAAATTGTCATCGGCGTCTTTTTGATAATACATGTGCCAGACTACGTCGACGGCATGGCCGTTTGATTTCATTTTATCGACCGTTGCCTCACCCATTGACCCGCCGTAGCGTCGTTCGGCCCCGTCCGGCGAGGTCACCCGGAAAACCCCACCGCTCATCAAAAAGACGATCGGATCTTGCTGATACTCGATCTTCAGGAAGCTCTCGATCTTGGTCCGATAAGTGGCGCCATCCTTGAGGTGCGTGCCAGTCTCAAGTACCAATGGCATGCCATCGAGGCACAGACTATCTGCACTGGTCAGCGCCACGGACGTCGTACTCGGCTTGTCGACCACGCAGCGGCGAATCGACGATAGCCCGGCCAGACGCCAGCCGTAGCCGATGGTGTCTTCAGGAATGCGTTGTTCGAGCCGATCGATACCGCGGCCACTGTCGTAGACCAGCGCCAGGCCCACGTCGTTGCCGGCGACACCGGGCAACGTACGGATCGGAATAGAAATATTCGCGTCGCCGTCGGCGCCGACGGCCGCCACAACCGGCGATGTCCCCACCGTATCGGCAGCGCTCGCCGTCGGCGCCGTCGTCATATGATCGTCCCCGACAACAACGATAAAGTCTGCAACGGAGTAGTCGTAAAAGAAGCCCTCGTAGATTGTGAAAACGGAATATAAATAGACTCCGTCTGCCTGACCGCTGAAGCTCACTTGTTCAGCTAGTCCGGCCGTTGCCGAGGTCGTTGAGACCAACACGGAATCACGCTCAATTTCATTGGTGATCTGAGCGAACGGATCCGTCGGATGGGCGGTAATCGTGAAGGTGAAGTTGCCATCCGCGTCCGACGTCGGCGCAACGATCTCGGTGTAATCGCCAAACAGGCTCTCCACGAAAAACGCACTCCAGCCAATCGAGGGCAGCAGCACGCAGGCCATCACGATGCCCATCAGTACGTGTCGCGTCGTTGCGTGTTGCAAGCGATAATGGCAAATCGTAGTACGGGTCGCTGAAACATCAGGCATGACGGGCATCCTTTTCGAGGAAATCGATTGATGAATGTGGTTGGCGAAATGCGCTCGGCACACAGTGGGCCTGAGGAACGGAATCCGAATTGGACGATGCGATCGACACGTTGTCGGCAGTTGCGAGGCGCCAGTGTCCTGGGTAGCGTCTATTGGCCGATACGTGACGAAAACATCCGAAATGCGGACGACAGGAGCCCACCATGAAACCGACGATTCGAATTACACTGGCCGCGATGCTGTTTGTGGCGACACCAACTTTTGCAACGGATACCGCTGTTGCTCGTAAACCCAATCCGGCCGCCCAGGCATACCTCGAGTGTCTGAACTCCGCGATCGCCGCGCAGATGTACATTGACGAAGCGCGCCGCGGCAAACTCAGGAACGCCGAGAGTATTCTCAATAAATGCAAAGACTTGCGAAAGGCCGCGCTGCGCGCCGAGGAAGGCAGGTCGCTCGAGCGCATTTTCTCCCGAATTGAGAACGACATGCGTTCGCGGGACATCGGGGAGGAACAGTAAGCCTTGCATCGACCTGGCACCGAGGGCATGTAGCACCCGTTCGAAATGGGCGCGGCGCGCAGCGGCTTCGCATCAAACCTGTGATGGGCGGTGACGATGCCTGTGGGTCGGTGCATGTTCGAAAGGTCGATTAGTGGAGCTGCGCAGAGAGACTTCAGCCTACTTCATGCCGGCGCCGTTCAGTGGGGGAGAGTTCGAAACAGGGTGTTTCGAAAATTGAGCCACCTCTGGGAACGATCGGAATCCACCGGTTCATCGCCGCGCGTTTCCCGCCGCGCTACCGCGGCCCGGATCGCCGAACCCCACCGGAATCCGCAAAAAGATCGACTCTATATGTGCGGACCATCCCGTTTGACGCGTATTACCTGATGAGGGGTTCGCGGCATGGGGAGGCGCAGCCAAATGAACATAGTCGATATCGCCGCGTTCAATGCGGTCGCCGCCCAGTTAAGCGTTCGCGCCGCCAGCGAACACTTGCGGGTCTCCCGTGGCACTATCAGCAAACGCATTGACCGGCTCGAACGCGACCTCGGCGTAGCGCTGCTGCACCGCACGGCGAAGGGCACGACGCTGACGCCCGAAGGCATGGATTTCTATGCGCAAACGGTGGTTATTTCTTCAGTACTGGAATCGGCCGAGTCCAGAATCAGCACCCATCATCGACGCACTGAAGGTGCGCTTCATATCCGGGTGCAACCCTGCCTGATCGGCGTACTGGCATCGCGCACCCTGCCGGAATTTGCGGCGCAATACGCCGGCCTCACACCGTCGGTGAAATTATGGCTGGGCACCGCTGAAAGAAATACAGGGGACCTCGACGTTGCTGTCGGCTTCGGCACAACGCCAACCGACCCGGATCTGTACGTCCGCCGCATAGCCGGCTTCGAGCAAATCCTGGTGACGTCGCCCGACTACCTGCGCAGCAATGGCTGGCCAGAGGCACCGACCGACCTCTTGCACCACCGGTGCCTCATCGCCAATCGCGATAAAGGTCAAGGCGCAACGAAAAAACTCATCACGCAGGGCAAGGTCCGGCATTACGATCTGCCGTCGTCGGTGAAGACGGCGTCTTACAGCGTGGTGCATGCCTTCGCTCTTGCCCATGAAGGCATTGCGCTATTGCCGCGACTCCTGGTCGAGGTTCACCTTCAGGAACGGCGACTCATACAGGTACTGCCGGATACCGTCGCAGCACAACCAGTGGAACTCTTTGCGCTGTTTCGGCAAAAACCGAAGCCGAGGCGTGTCGAACTGTTCATCGATCACCTCGTCAGAACGCTCGGGCGCCGCGGTAAAACGACGACCGACGACGTGCAGGAAACGATCCGGGTATCACCCACAGAACCGTAGCTGGCGAACTTGAGTTTCCCAGGTCAGGGCCTGTTAACAGACCCTGACAAACTATACTCGGCGGCGACGCCGGTTCGTCGTAACGACAGGCTCAGCCGTCGAGCGCTCCGAAGCACAGATACTTCGTCTCAAGATACTCGTCCACACCGTAGTGCGCGCCTTCGCGTCCCTGACCGGATTCCTTGACACCACCGAACGGCATATGGGCCGACGCAATCAGCGTTTCGTTGATACCCACCATCCCGTAGTCGATAGCCTCGGCCACGCGCCAGCAGCGGCCCTGATCCTTCGTGTACATGTACGCTGCCAGGCCGTACTCGGTGTCGTTGGCCATCGCTATGGCTTCTTCTTCGGTGCTGAATTTGTAAATGGGCGCAACCGGACCGAAAATCTCTTCCCTGAAGATACGCATGTCTTCGTTGACGTCGCAGAGGATCGTCGGCTCCACGAAATGCGAGTCACCTTCACCGAACTCGCCGCCGGCCGCAACCGACGCGCCGTTGGCAACTGCGTCATCGACCAGACCCTTAATGCCCTCGAGCGCCCGGCGCGTGATGATGGGACCGTGCGTTACAGTCTCATCCAACGGGTTGCCGATCTTGTAAGTGCCGACCACCTTCTTCAGTGCCTCGACAAAGGCGTCGTACACCGTATCCTGGACGATGATGCGGTTGGCGCAGATGCAGGTCTGGCCGGAGTTGCGGTACTTCGATAGTGCGGCGCCCTGCGCCGCGAGTTCGATATCTGCGTCCTCGAACACGAGGACGGGTGCGTTGCCACCAAGTTCCATCGACAGGCGTTTGAGCGTGTCGGCACACTGCCTTGTCAGCAGCTTGCCGACACCGGTAGAGCCCGTGAACGTCAGCTTGCGCACGATCGGATTGGCACACAGCTCGTTGCCGACGGATCGCGAATCCTCGGTCGGCAGGATGCTGAGCAGTCCGGCCGGCAAACCGGCTCTGTCGGCGAGTTCGGCCATTGCAAGCATCGACAGCGGCGTCTCGTGCGGCGGTTTGGCCACCATTGAGCAGCCAACCGCGAGTGCGGGCGCCGCCTTGCGGGCCAGCATCGCACTCGGAAAATTCCACGGCGTAATAGCCGCGCAGACGCCGACCGGCTGGCGGATAACGACACCGCGGCGGCCCGGTTGCGGCTGCGGCAGAACCTCGCCGTAGATGCGCTTCGCTTCCTCGGCAAACCATTCGATGAACGACGCCGAATAGGCGATTTCGCCGCGCGACTCAAAGAGAATCTTGCCCTGCTCGACCGTCATGATGATCGCAAGATCGTCCTGATGCTCGAGCATCAGATCGTTCCAGCGCTTTAGAATCCCGGCACGCTCAAACGGCGTCTTTGCAGCCCAGTCGTGGCGCGCGCGCTCCGCTGCCTCGATCGCTCGGCGGGTTTCCGCAGCTCCCACATTGGCGACTTCAGCGATCACTTCACCGCTGGCCGGATTGACCACGGGAAATGTCGAGCCGTCGTCGGCGTCCACCCATTCGCCGTCGATATACGCCTGCGTCCGAAGCAGATCCGGGTCGCTCAGCGACCAGTTCATCGTTGCTTGTACCGCTGCCTGAGACATGCCTGTTCCTCTTTGTTACTTATACGTTAAACGTACTGCCACACCTGCGCCCCCGTGAGAATCAAATCGTGAGACAGGCGTCGAAGCAAGCTTCAAGAATATCGAAACCTTCGTCAATCAGCGAATCGGAAATCGTCAGTGCGGGCAGGAAGCGGACGACGTTGCCGTTGACGCCGCAGGACAACAGCACGAGGCCGTTTTCGCAGGCACTGGCAACCAGCGCTTTGGTCAGGTCGACGGCCGGCTTTGATGCATCGCCGTCCTCGACCAGTTCCACCGCGATCATCGCACCGCGGTCACAGCGGATTGCGCCGATGGTTTCCGGCCGCTTTTCCTGCAACGCGCTCAGCCGCTCGCCGAACTTCGCACCGATGTCGTTCGCCCGGTCGACGAGCCCCTCTTCCCGAATGACGTCGATCACCGCGAGTGCCGCGGCGCAACCCACCGGAGAACCGCCGTAGGTGCCACCGAGACCGCCGGGCAATGGCGCATCCATAATCTCGGCCTTGCCAACAACGGCCGCGAGCGGATAGCCGCCCGCGACACCCTTGGCCACGGTCATCAGGTCGGGTTCAATGCCCGCGTATTCGGATGCAAAAAACCGGCCCGTACGGCCGAAACCGGTTTGAATTTCGTCGGCCACGAGCACGATGCCATGCTCGTCGCAGAGTGCGCGCAGCGCCTGCATGAATTCGTTCGGTGCCGGATAGAATCCGCCCTCGCCCTGCACGGGCTCGATAATCATCGCTGCCACGTCGCTCGGCGCGATATCGACCTTGAACAGATTATTGAGCGACTTCAGCGACTCTTCGACGCTGACACCGTGATAGCCGATCGGGAACGGTGCGTGATACACCTCACCCAGAAACGGACCGAACAGATTTTTGTACGGCGTTATTTTTCCGGTCAGCCCCATGGCGAGCATGGTCCGTCCGTGGAATCCGCCATGAAAGGCAATCACGCCGCGGCGGCCCGTGTAAGCGCGCGCAATTTTGATCGTGTTCTCGACGGCCTCGGCACCGGTCGTAACGAACATCGACTTTTTCGGCGAGCTGCCCGGCGCCAGTTCGTTGAGTTCTTCGGCAAGTCGTACCGCCGAGTCGTAGGGTGTCACCATGACGCAGGTGTGGCTGAATCGCTCGATCTGCTCTTTGACGGCGGCCACGACTTTCGGATTCGAGTGCCCCGTGTTGCACACCGCAATCCCGGTTCCGAAATCGATATAACGCCTGCCCTCGACATCCCAGAGTTCGGCGTTCTCTCCGCGTTCGATGTATACGGGCGCAATATTGCCCTGACCGCGCGCCATCGCGGCGAGCTTGCGCGCCTGCCATTCGGCGTTGCTCGTGGCGGGATGAACCCGCGTCGGTTCTACAGCACTCATCTGACGACTCCAGTATCATCACAGAGACGGCCTGTCCGGGCCGGACTCTTAATGATCGCCCTTTTTGACGTACGAGGCCATAGCCAAAAACGCATCTCAGCACGGCTGCGTGCATTGGTACGCAATCGTTGCAACCGCAACCTTATTGAGTAGTGCGACGGCGATCTGTGCATTTGTATATTTGTGTCCTGTCCCGTAAGTTCCCGGGATATTCAGCACGTCGGGCGCCCGATCCTGCGGACGCCGGTTTGGACCGCGCAACAGCACATGAACACATCTGAAGTGAACCGTCACGACCCCGGATTCGCCGGCACCCAGGACATCCGCTCCTTTCGCCGTAATCTGCCGCAGTTTGACGTCGACGAAGCGAAGCAGCTTGCCAGGGATTACTATGGGATCGAGGGTGAATTTCAGACACTCGCCGGCGAAAGAGATCTCAACTATCGAATTGCAACGGCTGACGCCGACTATGTTTTCAGGATCGCCAACGAAGCCGACGACGAGGATGTCGTGGGCTTTCAGGTGGACGCGCTGCGGCACATCCGCTCACGCGACCCGGCATTGCCTGTCCCCAGAGTGTTTGCCGACTGTGACGGCGCCTATCTGACACGCGTAACCGGTCAGGCCGGCACGTCGCACCTTATCCGGCTGGTCGAGTATCTGCCCGGAGTGACCGCTCTCACGGTCAGTCTGACGCGCCAGGCCTGGCGCCGCATCGGTGAGCTGATGGGGCGAATGGACGTGGCATTGGCGAGCTACTACCACCCGGGCGCGCGCAAGAACGACCATCCATGGGACACCGCCAACTGCCTGCGCTTTGAGCCATTGCTCGAGCATATTGCCGACATCGATGCGCGCGCCATCGTCGGCCGCGCGTTTGACCGGTTCCGCAATCATGTCAAAGCACGTCTCGATACCACACGCCACCAGATCATTCACCAGGATGCACACGGCGGTAACGTGCTGGTCGACCCGGACAACATGGATCGGATTACCGGACTGATTGATTTCGGCGACATGCTGTACGGGCCCATCGTCGCAGAAGTGGCGGTTGCTGCGGATACGTTCGAGGCAGACACCGACGACCTGCTGGACGTCATTGCAGATGTCGCGGCAGGCTTCGACTCGGAGTTCCCGCTGACTGAGGACGAGGTCGATCTCGTATTCGATGTCGTCACAATGCGCAACGCGCTAACGGCTGCCGTTGCAGCATCACGCAATGCGTTGTCCCCTGACGAGCCGCGCCATCTCGACTCCGACGCGCCCTATGTGGCCGAAGTCGAAAAACTACTGACCATCGGCCACCGTGAAGGCACGCGGGCCATTCGACGCGCCTGCCGCTTTCCGGTGCCCTGCCCCAGATCGCCTGACAAGGCTGCCGACGAGGGCGTCGAAGAGGCACTAATCGCAAAACGGCACCGGCTCATGGGCCGCAATACAACCCACTTTTATGCGCGGCCGCTGCACTTCGAGCGAGCGAGCGGCGCCTTTCTGTACTCGACCGATGGGCACGCCTATCTCGATTGCTACAACAACGTGCCGCAGGTCGGTCATTGCAATCCGCACGTGGTCCGCGCCATTTCGCGACAGGCTGCAGCACTCAATACCAACACACGCTATCTGTACAGCAGCGTTCTCGAATTCGCCGAGCGCCTGACCGACAGGCTCGCACCACACCTCGACGCCTGCATCTTCGTAAACTCCGGCAGTGAGGCCAATGATGTCGCGTGGCAGATGGCGAAGATCGCGACCGGCCATCGCGGCGGACTACTGATGGAAGACGCTTATCACGGCATCACGGAACCCATTCGTGAGTTCTCACCGGGCCATCCTGACGTGGCATTGCCGGACCATCTGCAGGGACTGATTGTGCCCGATCCGTACCGCGGACTGTACCGCGAAAAACAATCCGATCTGGCGGTTAAATACGCCGTCGATGCCGAACGCGCGATTGAGGCGCTCGCGACGGCCGGGCATCAACCTGCAGCGTTCATGGTTGATTCGGCGTTTTGCTCCAGTGGCGTACCGGATGTGCCGGACAACTACCTGCGCGAAGTCGAAAAACGCGTGCGCGCGGCAGGCGGCCTCATGATCTGCGACGAAGTGCAGTCCGGGTTCGGACGTATGGGCCAATGGTGGGGCCACGAGTTTCATGGCGTGACGGCGGACATCGTTACGATGGGCAAACCCGTCGGGAACGGTCACCCGCTCGGCGTCGTGGTTACCACACAGGAACGGCTGAATCAGTTCATCGATGCCACCGGGCTGTTCAGCACGTTCGGCGGAAATACCGTCGCGTGCGCAGCAGGCAATGCCGTCCTCGACGTCATCGAACGCGACGACCTGATTGAGAACGGGCGGGTCGTCGGCAATTACATGCGCCGGCGATTGCGCGAACTCGCCACATCGCAGCCGTTGATCGGCGACGTGCGAGGCCACGGGATGCTGACGGGACTCGAATTTGTTACGGATCGCGAGCGGCGTACGCCCGCGACACGGGAAACGAGGGCTTTACTGGAACTCATGCGTGAACGGCAGGTACTCGTTGGCCAGGAAGGCCGCGACGGCAATGTGCTGAAACTCCGACCACCGCTCGTGTTTCAACGCGAGCATGTGGACCTGTTTATCGCCGCACTCGACGACGCACTGACGGTCGTGGCCAGGTCTTCCGCTTAACCGCGCTCGAGCGGAATTCCTAGCGATTCGAGCACCTCACGCATCGGCTGCAGCTGTGTTTCGTATCGCCGCCAGCGACCAATCGACTTCGTGTGCGCCGGCTGCCGGACCTGCACCGCGCTGGCCGTCGCCACGGCGGTCTTTTGCCTGTGGAACTGGAGACAGGCGTCGTTCCAGGACAGGCCCAGGAATTCGATCAACGCACGTGCATTCGGCTCCAGATTACCGGCCACGTCTTCGTAGGCGACCTCGAAAAATCGCTCGCCGAAACGTTCCCGCCACGCGCCCATTAGCCGGTAGTAACGGGCATGGTGGCGCGCCATTTCACGCTGCTCGTAGGAATGCTGGTAGGCATCGGCAAACAACTGCTTAAAACTCGAAAAACAGGCATCCATCGGGCTCCGCGTGAGATGCACGATTTTCGCGTTTGGCAACGCTTTAACGATGAGCGGCAGATACATGAAGTTGAGCGGCAGTTTGTCGACGAATCGCGGCGTCGAGCCGGCCATCTTTGCCGTCGTCTCAATGTACTTGCCTCCCAGTCGCCGCATGTCCAGCCCGGCACCGCCTTCGGCAAATTTTGCGGAAAACCGGTGCGGTTCTGAGTACTTCGATAATCGCCGGATTGCGTTACCAAACTGCTTGAGTTCACCGGCTGAAGACACGTCCGGGTGCGCCGTGATGATGCGCTCGACGAGCGTGGTCCCGGTGCGGGGTTGCCCGACGACAAATATCGGGGCCTCGCTTTGGTCACCTTCCGCCGTCGAGGCCATCCACTCCGGTGTGTAGATGGTTTCGAACGCCGCGTACATATCCACTTCGCGCTGCTCGTCAAACCGGATGGTTTTGCGGCGCGCCGCGGCACCGCGAGCAAACGCATCGAACGCGTTGTTCCAGTCTTCGAGGTCTTCGAGTTCCTTGCCGATCGCGTAGCACATGAACGCCTCGAGCCGTGCCGGGTAGCGTCCCTCATCCAGGAATGCCTGCATCTGCTCGACGTGCTGCCGATCCTCGGCCTTGCGCAGACTCGACAGAATCCAGTGGGCATTGGCGTTATCCGGTGCGAGCGTCAACGCCCGGCCGAGCGTTTCCTCAGAGGCGGCGAGTTCGCCGACGTACATTTCACAATTCGCCTTGCTCACGAGAAACGCCACGTTATCGGGCTGAGCCTGCACGGCGCGGCGGTACCAGGTGAGTGCTTCGGCCTCCTCACCCAGCATCGTGTGTACCTGGCCAATCAGGTCCAGGACGACGGGGTTTTCGTCGGCTGTTTGCACGGCCTCCGCAAGTGCCTCATCGGCCCGCAACGCCTGACCGGTCTGCATAAAAAGCCGGGCCAGATTCGCCCAGGCCGCGCCGTTGGATGGGTCGAGTGTCGTCACCGACCCAAACGCCGATATTGCGACCCGCCGCTCGCCGGTTTCGAGCGCCGTCAGTCCAACCAAAAAGTGCGCTTCGGGCAGGTCCTTGCGGACTTCGAGCACGTTCCGGCAGGATTGCGCGGCCAGCGCGGTATTTCCTGCCTGCAGAGCTGCGAAGCCCTCCGCCAACGCGTCGCGCATCCAGGATTTTGGTGGTTTTTTGATCATAATTTCCAGTTTGGTCTGGAAAATCGCATTCGATGAGCGCAAGCTTACATCAGGTTCGAGCTGTTGCGAATACGCAACATCTGTCACCAATCGGCTATTGCCATTGGCGCGCAAATTTGTGGCAATACCACGCTAATTGACGTTGCATGTCGGAATCCCAAAGGTGGACAACGTGACTGATCATGATGCAAGGCCTATTGAATTTCGGAAAACACTGTTAGCGCAGTCCGTGTCTGCGGCGGTCGTCGCCTCGTTTGCGGGTACGGCGGCGGCGCAGGAAATCGAAGAGATTACGGTAACTGCGACCAAACGCGCCGAGAGCATCCAGGACGTACCGCTCGCGATTACGGCCATGACAGGCGAGTTCGTCAAGGACGTCAATCTCGACGACGTCAAGGACCTGGTCAGCTTCTCACCCGGCGTGTCGGGTAACAGCACTGACGGATTTATCGACGGCATTTCGGTTCGCGGCGTACGCACACAGGACTTTGGTGTCGGAGGCGATCCGTCGGCGGCATTCTTTAAAAACAATCTGTACGAAGGCCGCAACGGCTCGGTCGTGACGAGTCTGTACGACCTGGAGCGCGCGGAAGTGCTGCGCGGTCCGCAGGGCTTTCTGTTCGGCCGCAACGCGATCGGCGGTGCATTCAGCGTACACACGAAGCGTCCGACTCTCGACGGTGCGGCCGATGGCGTTGTGGAAATCGATGTCGGCGAAGACGGCCGCTTCACGCTCGAAGGCGCGACCAACATCGGTATCAGCGACACGTTCGCACTGCGGCTGGCCGGCTACCACTCCAAAGAAGGCGCTTACGTAGCGAACGACTTCGACGACCGGAAATACCTTGGTCACGACAAGTCCGCGGCACGTGTGACCGGTGTGTACGGCGGCGACAGACTCGAAATCGTCATGACGGCCGAATACGAGGACATGGACCGCGACGGCTCCGTCTATCGCGTGGATACGCGCTCACCTCGCCTCGCTATCCTTGAGGACCTCCTCGGATCGTTCGATACGCCCGAAGACCCGCGCAGCATCAATTCGGACATGTTCGGCGGATCGGCCGACGACGCGAAGATCACGACACTGGGCCTGCACGTCGACTACGATTTCGAAGGCATGACCCTGTCCTGGTCGACGGGCTTCAAAGACCACGACTACCTCTACTCCGAGGACTACGACGGCACCCCGCGTACTCTGGGCCGTTATACACAAGACCAGTCTGGCGAGTATCTGCAGAGCGAACTGCGGCTCACGTCGGATACCGACAGCGCGTTCTCCTGGTACGCGGGTGTGTCGGTTTACGAGGAGAACATCGACTACAAAGTGACGAGCAGCCTCGAGGAAGAAGGCATCTGTGCCTATTACGGGTCTTTCTACTATGTGTACAACTGTGCGGATTACTTCGACTACATTCAATACTACTGGGATTCCTACTACCCGTCGTACGGCATCCAGGTCGGCACATTTACACCGAGTTCCGACGGACTCGTCAACGAAGAGACGTTTGTTCGCGGCAAGTACACGGGCTGGGCGGCGTATGTCGACCTGTCCTACGCAATCAGCGACACGATGGACGTTTCCGTCGGCGTACGGCACACGTCAGACAAGAAGCGCTTCACGCGCTCGTCGCCGAAGCCCGAGAGCATGCTGCTCGGCTACTTCCTGCCGGGCTTCATGAACGAGCCCATCACAAATACCAATGACTGGAGCGATACGACACCCAGAGTAATATTCCGCTGGATGCCGGCCGATGAGCATACGTTTTTTGGCAGCTACACGAAGGGCTTTAAATCCGGCGGTTTCGGTACCTTTACCGTGGAACGAGAGGTTGATGGCGAATTTCTGCCGATATTCCAGTGGTGGGGTGAAGGCGACCAGGACCCGCTGACCGCGGCGGACGGCATCGTCATCGGACAGTTCGAACCCGAAGAAGTCGATTCGTTTGAGATCGGCTGGAAAGGTGTGGTTGCCGACGGCAGCGTCGCAATCGACCTGACGGCCTTTTACTACGACTATACCAACCTGCAGGTCAACTACTTCGATCAGGGCGCCAAAGTCGACAATCTGGGTCAGGTGGATGGCCGCGGCATCGAGGGATCGGTGCAGTGGGCGATCAACGACAACTGGGACCTCATAGTTGCGGCGGGCTGGCTGGACACCGAAGCCAAAGGCGTACAGCTCATTTGCGGCGGTGCACCGGATCCGGACGGACTGCCGGACGGCGACCCGGACGGCTGTGAGGGCAACAAGCTGAACTGGGCACCCGACTTCATGGGCTCCGCACTGCTCAAAGCCGACTACCCGCTTGCGAACGGCCGCATCGTCGGCAACATCGAGACGTTCTGGGAAAGCGAGCGAGGCGGTGGCTATGAGGCGCTTCCATGGGCGAAACTGCCGTCGTTCCAGGAATGGGCAGTTCGTGTCGGCTATGAATCGGACAACAACTGGAGTCTTACGGGCTATGTGGAAAACGCTACTGACGAACTCAACTACGCGGGTTCGCAGGTGAACAGCGGCGTCACGCCCGACTGGTTCGTCGGCCCTAACCGGCCCCGTACGGTCGGCATTCGCTTCGGTTACTACTTCGACTAACGCGCAATACGTGTGTACAAAGGGGTGCCGGTAACCGGCACCCCTTTTTTTTTGGCGATTAACATGAGCAGGGAAAAGAACCAATTTGCCAATGTCGGGTTGCAGCGACAGATTCAGGCGGGTTTCGATGCGTTGTACGCGCGAGATCTGCGCAAAGCGGCAGCAATCTGCGACAAAACACTGCAACAGGCGCCGCAAATGCCCAGGGCGCATTTCCTGGCCGGACTCATCGCATTGGAAAGCGGCAACCGCGAGACCGCGGAGCACGCTTTTGAAAGCACCGTGCGCAGTAACAAAATGCATGCGGCGGCATGGGCGCGGCTGGCGGAGCTGTATTTCACGAGCGGGAGAGCAGGTATGGCGCAATCGGCACTGCACAACGCCGTGCACGCACAGCGCGGTAATCCTGCGACGATGGACCTGATCGGTACCGTGTTCCGGCTTGCCGGCAATCTGAAAGCCTCGCGCGAGTGGCATCAGAAAGCGGTCGATGCCGACCGTGACCGTCATGTCCCCTACCTCATTCATCTCGCCAATGCGCACATCTATAGCGGCGATCAGGAATTGGCGCTTGAGGTGCTGCGCGAAGCCATCGCCGTCGATCCCGGCAACGGACAGCTTCACTGGCTGCTGTCACGGGCCGGGACCGCCGACACACACGATCATGTTGCCGAAATGCAGGCCCTGCTCGGCGACGACCCTCGCGACAACAGCTTTTTGAACTACGCGATCGGCAAGGAACTCGAAGACCTGGGCGACTGGGATGGCGCATTTGCGGCCTGGACCGCAGGCGCCGCAGCGCGTCGGCAAACGATCGCATGGAGTGAATCCACCGATATCGAACTCTTCGAAACACTGGAATCGACGTTCACAACGGAGTGGATGCAGCGGCAGCAAAGCGATTGCTTCGATGCGGGTCCCGTATTTATCGTCGGCCAGCCGCGGACGGGCACCACGCTGCTCGACCGCATGCTCGACGCACATCCGGTCGTCACCTCCGCCGGCGAGACGCGCTTTTTGGGATTTGCAGTGCGCCATGTTACCGGCAGCACAGAGCCACGTCAGTTTACGCCGGAACTCATGCGCCAGGCTGCCGAAGCCGACATGACCGCCATCGGCGAATCCTATGTTGCGTTGTCATCGACACTGCGGCTCGACGCCGCCCATATCGTCGACAAGCTGCCCGCGAACTATCTGTACCTGCCGGTGATTCTCGCGGCCATGCCGAACGCACGGATCATTCACATGCGGCGCGATCCAATGGATACCTGCCTCGCTGTCTACAAGCAGCTGTTTGCCGATGCCTATTTATACTCCTACGACCTGAGTCAGCTCGCGCGGCATCTGAAGCGTTACCTGCGTCTGATGGGCATCTGGCACGAACGTTTCGGTGAACGCTTCACCGCGGTGGATTACGAGGCGCTGGTGAGAGACCCCGAGGCCACGCTGCGTCCCGTACTGCAGTTTATCGGCTTATCGTGGAACGACGATTGCCTTGCGTATTTTAAGCGAGACTCGGCTGTAACGACAGCCAGCGCGCAGCAGGTGCGCGAGGCACCGCATCAGCGCTCGGTCGGTCACTGGCGCAACTTCGCGAAACAGCTCGAACCCGCGCGAAACCTACTCGCCCCGTAGGCACAGCGTGTACGCCGATTTCCTTGTGCTGATTCTCAAGACCAACGTTCAGTCGGCCGTCGGTCCGGTAAGTAAGGCTTGTTTTGTCATGCGGACGATCAGATCCACCTCCGGCTCGGTGATGTCGAATACCGGGGTGTATCGAAGCGAGTGCTCCCCGCCGTGAATGACGGCAAGACCATGCCGACGCAGATAGTCTTCGGTGCTGTTGCTGCCGTAAATCTTGTATCGCTCATCGAGTTCGCAGCTCAGCAGCAGACCGGTGCCCTGAGCGTCCACTACCGCCCCGCCGGTCTCACTCGACAACGCACCGAGTTTTTCCACTAATGCACGCCCGCGAACGCGGATATTTTCGCGACGGTCCGCCGTAAACGATTTCAGTACAGCAACGGCGATGTCGAGGCAACGTGGATTTGAGGTCATCGTGTTGCCGTACAAGCCGCGTTTGTACAACGACGCGCACCGCTCAGACAGCGCCAGCGCGGACAGCGGAAACTGCCCCGCATTGAGCGCTTTCGAATAGCTCTCCATATCCGGCGCATCGAGTTCCTCGAAGCCCGGATAATCGACGACGGAAAGCACTCCGTGCGCGCGCAGCCCGGCCTGGATTGAGTCGACGACGAACATCGTTCCATGCGCGCGGGTCAGTTCCCTGGTGCTTTGATAGAACGCCGGTGTGATCGCGAGCCCGGGATTGCCCTCGCCCATCACCGGTTCCATAAAGAACGCCTCGATAAACTGATTGTTCTCGTCGGCCGCCGCAAACGCCGACTCGAGAGATTCGATGTCGTTGGGTTCGACCGTCAGCAGGTAGCCCGTATCGCGGAACGACGCGAGATGCTTTTCGTAGTTGCGGCGGGTCGAATCGGAGTAACGCGCAGGCCGGTCGGTCCGGCCGTGAAAACTGCCGCTCAGTGTCATGCCGCACACGTCGCGCCCGGCGTATCGTTCGCCCTGCTTCGTCAGGTTTCGGGTATTGATGTCCGCGATTCGAGACGCAACCGTCATCGCTTCCGAACCGCTGTTGAGGCAAATGAACGTTGCAAACGGCGTACCGTCCGGCCGCGTATGCCCAATCTCCTGACGCAGACATTTGACGAAGTCCATTTGACTGACACTCGGTGTCATGACGTTCGCCATGACGTGCGGCTGATTCATTGCATCGAGCACGGCCTGAGGCGCATGGCCGAGACCCAGCATTCCGTAACCGCCGCAATCGTAGATAACGGCACCTTTCAGCGTCACGATCCATGGCCCGGACGCCGCGACGGCAACATACGGGTTAACACCATCGACAGGATAAAAGTTGGTCAGCCCGTGCTGCGTTCGAAGGACCTGTTCACGCTCATCAAGCGACAACAATTCAGGGTGCGTATGCTGAAGCGCAGCAAACGCCGCATACCCTCGTGCAATCGCCTCAGCGAGGTCTTCGCGGTTTTCAAGAAACTCAACAATAATGTCGTCGGGAAGCCCGGGCGACTGCGCAGCTCCACCGAAATTCTTCATTTCTTTCAGCGCGTTAAGCGCATTTTTACCGCTGCGTAAAGTGGCGACCTGAGCCATGCGAACCTCACCGCGAGTATCAATCCGTAACCTTAGCAAAAAGTGCGCAGACCCGGCAGCGCCGGCATCACATTGTGGTTATCGAACAATAGGCGCTTGCCGCCACCCTGGAATTCTGCTCCCATGGAGCCGGCTTCCTTTCCGGCACACCGCACTGAACCCGTTCCCCGCACAACACGTTCATACCAGGCAATGGCTACCGTTAACCGCCCTTGCGTGCATTGTCGCGGTACTGCTGGTGGACGGGTTTCTAAAACGCGGGGCTTCATTCCTGGGCGGTGCCGTATGGGACCTGCAGGACTCCGCCAACCTCAAGTCGGCCCTGACCAGGTGGTTCATTTCATCGATCGTCTACCTCATTGCCTACCTTGCTGTCGGGTTCCTGACCGCCTGGCTGGTCCGCCGATCCGGCGCGGCCACACGCGCGTGGCCACACCCAATTCTGCTCGCCATCGCCGTGTGCACCGTTACGGCGTCGCTCGCGTCAGTCGCGGCAGCTTCCCCCGGAATACAGTGGCCGAACGTCGCCGATGTTGTCTGGACACTGCCCGCCGGGCTTATCGGTGCCTGGATCGGCTCTGCTGTGTTACGCCGCAGGGTGTGCGTAACGAGGCTGATCCTCGTGGCGGTTCTGGGCACTGCGCTGACCAGCATGACGGTGACCCGGATTTTTTCTCCGCAAGCATCGACGTTCAAATCTACCCAGATTCATTCCTCCGATCGAGTGAGACTGGTCAAACTCCTTCGCGACAACAATCCTGCAGCTCTTGCCGAGGGTGAGTCCGGGGTACTCGCACTAACCGCAGACGACATTAATCTGCTGCTCGCCTGGGGGTTGTCGCTGGGGTCCACGCAGCGCAAGATCAGGGTCGGCTTTGCCCCGAATCTCGCCACGATACGACTCTCGGCGTATTTACCCTTCGAACCTCGGCAACTGCGGTATTTAAACATTATCGGCAAGGGGCATATCCGTTTGCGGCACGGCGACATCGATTTACGTATTGACTCGCTGCGTGTCGGCCGAATAGAACTGCCGCCGCCCATACGCTGGCTGCTCGAATCGAAGATCGCTGCGATAATTCGACGCGAACCGATAGCAGCTCCGATCCTTGACGGAATCACACGCACGGAGATAGATACCAACCGCCTGACCGTTCACTATCGCCGGATCGATATGCCCGATACGCTGCGCGGCAGTCTGTTCGGCACGTTCGGGGCCGAGAAAGCTGTTCGCGAGGCACTGACCGCGCAAATCAAGCTGCTCTTAGCAATCAGCCGAAAGGCTGACGATTACGACGACCTGTTCAGCGTTTATTTGCAAACAGCGTTCCAGCTCGCCCAGCAGCGCTCGAAAAACAGCGATCCGATACTCCAGAATCGAGCTGCAATTATCGCGCTCGGTGCGGCCCTCGGACACCGCCACATCGGATTGCTTGTCGAGCAGTTTCCCGACGAAAGTCTGGCTCAGATTCCTGAGAATTTACTACGGCAGGTTCAACTGCGCGGTCGTAATGACTGGAGCCGGCATTTTTTCGTAGCAGCCGCACTCGAAGCAATCTCCACAGAGCGCGTCAGTTTCGATACTTCCCTCTTAAAGGAGGAGTATGACGCAGACGCCTCGGGGAGGGGCGGGTTTTCATTTTCGGACCTCGCGGCCGATCGCGCCGGGATTCAGTTTGCCGTTGCAGCCACGCAGGACGACGATTCGGCGCGAGCCATACAGGCCGGCTTCCTCTGGACATTTGCAGGCGAAGACGTATTTCCGGACGTTGCAGACCTGCCTGACGATATCTCCATGACGGAACTGGACATCGAATACGATGGCGTCGATGGCGCCCGCTACAAACAGCTACTCGCCGAAATAGATCGGCGAATCGCTGACTGCAGACTCTTTCGGTCACTCGATCGGTGACAACAGCTCCGGCGCTACGACCAATTGACGCACGCCGTGGGACTTCGTCTCGCTAAATACGTTACCCGACTCCGCCCATTCGTGCAGGGATGCAATATTCAGTTTCATACACATCGGCCGCACGTTCCAGGTCACCTTCATCGGTGAGCAATTTGACTGATCGTAGCTCGGCCCGGTGGTGGACCCCGCAAACTGCACGGGATCGCCGGTGCCGTCAGGGATCGTCCGCGCCTGATGCAGGCCGTTGCGCATCGTACCGCTGTAGCTGAAATCCATAAAATCAGCGGCCTCGGGATCGTTTACTACGAGGAAGGCTTGCGCTTCGACTCGAAGCAGTGGTTCGGGACACGCGTCGCTAAGGCAGGAACCCAGGCCCTCGCCCGGCTCTATCGGGCAACTGCTGTGTACCCAGTGCACCTCGATCGTGTCGCCGGGCTTCACACCGCCGAATGCCCCCTCCAGAGGTTCAAGTTCCGCCGCGGTCAGTTCCGCGGTCTCGTTGCATGCGTACCCGCCGTGCTCGGTGGCATCGACAAACACGCTAAAGCCGGGCCCTTTGTGTTCGGCATTGGTATGCGTGTGGATGTTGCAGAGGTTCATTTCGGTTGCTGGCGGTGCGGTCTCGAAAATCAGCGTATTGAGCCCAGGTGCATTGGAAATGTCCCTTGGGGTCTGCGGGCCCGCATCGAGGCACAGATCACCCGACGGCTTGTCGGTCGCAGAGGTGGAATCCATTTCGGGCCCTGCAGCGGTGCCATCGGATTGTTTGGAACTACAGGATGCAATCAGGGCCACCAGTGCCAGCGTGCCCAGGAATTTATTAATCATTCGCCTCTCCCATCGGAACCCCACGACATTCTAGCCGCGCAGAATCTATACAAACAAGCAACGAAAACGGAAAACGAGAAAAACGTGAGGCAGAAATCTCAATGCCGGAGGCCGAACTCGTGCGTCGACTGCCGAAAAGACGAATTATCGCGCAGTCCGGATCAGTATCAGCCTGTGGGTTTAGCACCGGGTGACAGGCGGAGACGGCCACGATCGTTTGAGCTTGAATTACTCCATTCCTTCATTGAATACTGCTATCTACGCATGACGAAGAAAGAACGCTGGTAAGACTATTCATTAGACACATATGAATAGCGATCTCTTACTGGCTGGCAATAGTCTTCAAGAATATTTCGGAACGGCGTGAAATCGGGAAGTTGCGGTGCTCCAAAAGGCTCATTCTTCTGATCGGCGAGAAACCGGTTCCGCATGTTCTCAAGAATATTCTTCTGAATAGGAGACTCAAAAAAATGCGCATCACGCATCCGGTGCTGCCCAAATCTCGTCTCCTCGAGCCCCGGCACCAGTTGCATGATCAACATCGAATACAAAAAGGGTCGAGACAACGCTATTTGCTGAAACTGACTCAACTCGCTGAGATCAACATCGTCAGGCAATGCATCGAGAACCAATTCGGCACCGTACAACTCGTCCAAAACTCGAGCGTAGTAGTGCAGAGCCTTCACTCGACCGTTTAGAGCGGCCCGGTAGTACCAATTTGCTGCCAGTTCCAGTTCGTTGCGCTGCTCATCGGTTAAATCGTTCGAATCCAGCGCCGCGTATAGTGTCGGGTCGTATTCCGGACGCGATTCCACTCGCGCTTCCGAGAGGATGAATGCTACCGCTTTGTCTTCTTGTGCTCCCCTCGCTCGAAGAAGAGCCATTGTTCCTTATACGCCCATTGCAGCAGGATCGCCTTGAGCAGCAAGCGCTTCTAACTCGTCGCGCGTCAAGCCTCGGAGGCTCGTGAGGTTTGGCCCCCACAAACCAAGTTCTTGAATCGCCTCTTCGTTGTCGAGGTATCGTCGGTCAACGGCAAGCTGCGCTTCGTCAAAGCATTCATTTTGGACCGGATCAGCGTTCATTTGCTTAGCTGACCGAGCGACCGCTTCGAGAGGAGTATCACGTGCACTCTCTTCCGCTGACTGGCCAAATTCATTCGAAACGAACTCCGATTGTCCGACATGCTTAGTGCTGCTTCGACCGCCAAATTTGATGGTCCAGGTCGCTATGGCCAGGACAATCAAAACAACTACCGTAGCGATGAAAAAATACTGACGAGTTATCATTCTTCGACAACTGGTGGCCTATAAAAGGGGTCTGCGTCAAATCAACAGACCAGGGCCTGGCTCCCTGCTGGCCCCTGGTGCTTCTGCAGCCTTAATATACGACGATTCTCCCTGGCCGTTATCGGACAGAGCAGACGGGAACTTCGGGTGGCACACTCAGACACCGGAATACGGGATGCTGCATTGAACGAGTCCAATCATCAGCGAACACTCGGCGTACGCGACATGACGCTGTTCACGGTCTCGGCGATCCTGTTGCTCGATACACTCGCCGCATCGGCGTCCATTGGCATATCCAGTATTAGCTGGTGGTGCATTCTGGCCATTGTGTTTTTTCTCCCCTACGGCCTGATCAGCGCCGAACTCGGCACGACCTATCCCGAACAGGGCGGCATCTATGCGTGGGTCCGCGACAGCTTCGGTGCGCGCTGGGGCACTCGTGTTACCTGGCTGTACTGGCTCAACAACGTACTCTGGCAAGCCTCCATCTACGCCCTGTTCGCAGGCGTTTTCTCCGCAATGTTTTTTCCCGATTTATCGCTCCTGGCCCGTCTCGGAATTGCGATCGGGCTCACCTGGGCCACGTTCGCGCTGACCACGCTTTCACTGTCGATTGGAAAATGGGTTCCTAACATCGGTGCCATCGTGAAGATGATCGCGTTCATCGCATTGATCGCAGGCGGCATATTTTTTGCCGTGAACAATCCTGGCGGTACAGCGAATGAATTCTCGCTCGTGGCGTTCGTTCCGGAATGGGGCAGCAGCACGCAGTACATTTCCACAATCATTTACGGCATGCTCGGCTTCGAGCTGATGTCGTCGGCCAGCGAGGAGATGAACAATCCCGCAAGAGACGTGCCACGGTCGATTCTCGCCTCCGGCCTGATCATCTTTCTGAGTTACACGCTCGGCACGTTCGCGATCCTCGCCGCGGTTCCCATTGACGATATCAATCTGGTTGAAGGGCTTGTCGATACCTTCAGGCAGCTGTTCGGAACATCGCCCTCCGGGCTGATTGCGTCAACGGTCCTCGGAACCATGGTGTTGTGCACATTTTTGTCGAACGGTGTTACATGGTCGATCGGTGCGAATCGTGCCGCGGCCGAAGCCGCAATCGACGGCGAGCTACCGAAATTTCTCGCAAAGGAACATCCACGCTACGGTACCCCGGTCGGCGCATCGCTCGTAATGGCGTCGCTGACAACGCTGGTGCTATTTAGCTACGGATTACTGGCCGGCTCGAATGAGGAGTTGTTCTGGAGCCTGTTCGCGGCGAGCGCCGTGTTGTTTCTGCTTCCGTACATCGGTGCCGTGGCATCCTTCCTGTATGCACGAATCCACGATGCCGCCCGACCGCGGCCTTATCGCGTCCCGGGCGGTATGCCCGTCGCACGCGTCCTGACATTGATCTGCATTTCAATCCTCACCCTATCGATTCTGCTGTTCATGTACGTACCGGGCAGCGGCTTCGACGTTCCCGTGGTCGTCGGATCGCTGACGGCGATCGCTCTGGGCGAACTTGCCATAGCTTATGCGGAACACCGGCGCAGAGATTAGCGGCGCAGTCTTCGACTTAGCGCTATTAATACGGTACTTTTGTCGTGCAATGGAAATTGAGCCACGATGATTACCCAACAGCCCCCCGAGCGCATTGCGCTCCTCGCGATACTGCTTTTTACCCTGCCCAGCCCAGGTCAGTCCGAAGACCGGATTCCGCTTGAGGCATTCGCAAAACCCCCCGACGTTAGCCAGGTTATTCTCTCACCGGATGGCAAACACATCGCCTATTTGCAGCGGCTTGCCGAAGAGGGCCGGCTCGGCACAGGGATTCGTGTCATCAATCTCGAAAAACTGGAGCGAAAGTTGCTCGGCTACGGGCACGTCGATGACTTTGTCGTTAATTGGATCAAATGGGCCAACAACGAACACGTTCTGTTGAGCGCGCGATTTCCAGCCGTTCGCCGTGGGGTTCCGACCACTGAAACACGCCTGATGTCGCTGAACATCGGCAATGGCGAACATCGCAACGTGCTGAGTACCAGTTACCTGAGCAGGCAGGATCGTAATCCCCAGTTTCAGGATCGCATCGTGGATCTGCTGCGCTCGGATGACGACAATATTCTGCTGGCGGCATGGCTGGAAGCCAGCTTCGGGTCCAGCGTCATACGGGCCGACATCACCCGGGGCAGGGCAAAGACGGCCGTGCGGCATCGGGCCAACATCATTGACTGGATCAGCGACCGGCAGGAACGTGTGCGCATCGCGATCTACCGCGATGGCACCGAATATCGAATTCAGCATCGCGCGCCGGACGGCAAGAAGTGGGAGACACTCTGGAAGTTCGAATCGTTCTCCGATGAGCGGGTAATGCCTTTGGGTTTCGGTGGCGATCCCGACACACTTTACGTCAACGCCTATCACGACGGACGCGAGGCGATTTTCAGGGTAAACCTTCGTGACCCGGAACTTGCAAGGGAACTCGTGTTTGCCGACGAAGAATACGACGCCGCCGGCGGTTTGATTTACTCGCCGGTCAAAAACGACGTTGTCGGCACCCGCTTTTCAGTCGACGGCGGCTTCACGTTTTGGGACGAGAGCCTGAAGCGGCTGCAGGACGCCGTCGATACCGCGCTGCCGGACTCCGCGAATCTGATTTACAGCCTCAGCGACAACGAGCGACAGTATATTGTACTGGCAACGAACGATACCATGCCCGGTACCTATTATTTCGGTGACCGCGACAAAGGGGCGCTGGTACGTTTCGCCAATCGCTACGAGGGAATAGACGAGCGGCATTTGTCGGAGAAAAACCTGATCAGCTATAAGGCCAGAGACGGTCTCGAGATTGAGGGTTACATCACGATTCCGAAGAACGTTGAGCGCGGGCCCTATCCGGCAATCATTTTCCCACACGGCGGCCCGATCAGCTTCGACGACGGCGGATTCGACTATTGGACTCAGTATTTCGCCAGCCGCGGATACGCGGTGCTGCAAATGAACTTCAGAGGCTCGTCCGGGTACGGCCATGAATTCATGAGCTCCGGCCTGAAGGGCTGGGGACTCGATATGCAAAATGACGTCGAGGACGGCACGCGCTGGTTAATAGCGGAAGGCATTGCCGACCCCGAGCATATCTGCGTCGTCGGCGGCAGTTACGGGGGCTACGCCGCGTTGATGGAGGCAGCACGAAATCCCGATTTGTACAACTGCGCGATCAGTTTTGCCGGTGTTACCGATGTCGCCTACCTCGTGAGCTCGAATCGCCGCTACACCAGTTACGAGATTGTCCGCGAACAAGTCGGATCCGACTTCGGCGAATTGCGAGAACGGTCGCCGCTGCATCTCGCGGAGCAGATCGATATCCCTGTTCTGCTCGGCCATGGCACCAAAGACAGGCGTGTGAGGGTCGCGCACAGTCGCCGGCTGCACAAGAAACTCTCAAAGGCGGGGAAATCCGTTACTTACGTGGAATTTGAGGACGGCGACCATTTTTTAAGCAACGAGGAACACCGCTTGAGTTTTTTTCGCGCCATGGAGGCCTTTCTCGACGCACACATGTGATCGAGTGTACGGCGCGCGCGGCGAGATCACGCCTTGACGTAATTCGGACTGCCGGGCAGATTTTCAGGCGCGTAGCCGACACCGGCACTGACCTGTTTTTCCACAGACTCATGAACCGCACAATGATCGGTTATCGGGCGATCGCTTTTGCCGTAGGGTTTCCATATTCCCGTGAAGCAGTCGTGCATCTGACCAGGAATCTTCGGTTTGACGTGACGTTCGATGTAGCTCTTCTTAAACCGCAGGCCGTGGCTTGCCGCGCAGTTAATCATCCACGCCAGTGCGACATCGGACAAATCCATTTCATTGCAGCCGCCGCCAACGTCTGAGTGTGAGCCCGAAAACCACACCTCCTTGACCCGCTTGTCCTGATTCCAGCGCAAAATCGGGAAAAAACGGCGGCATTCATCGACAGCCATCGCATGGTATCCCGCGGCCACATTCGAACTTAGAAGATCGTCGTTGTAGTCTGCATCGTTGGTTGCTTTTACGGTGTCCCAGACGCCGACCATTTCGATCGGCACATCGAAAAAACGGCCTTCCTTTTTCAAGGCCGCCGCGCTTTCGGTATCACGATTCAGGTACATCTGCCAGCCACGCTCCACGTCCGACGCCGCTTTTGGGATACCGCTGTGCGCAAGGACTCCGCTTAGACGTCGAGCCGCATAAGCACCACGGCTGAAGCCGACAATAAACAGCGTGTTGTTCTCTTTCGGCACGGCCGCATCGTTATAACAACGGCGCAGAAATCGGTAGGCGCCCAGTATGCGTTTGTCGAGCCCGTAACCGTAAATGCCTCCGGGCAGCAACTCCCAGGCGCGTGTTCCGGCACCGCTTTCGTAGTGTTGAATCTGCCCCCTACGCGCCAGCGCCGACAAAAACTTCACAACATTGGTACCGGTTACCGTACCGTCAGGCTGCCGCTCCGGTTCGTTCCACGTTCCGTCGAGGCCGACCACAATATTTCTCGCCGCTGCCATGACACCTACTCCGATTGTGAGCCCGCAGAAGGCTCCCACACTTCTTCGTCTTCATCATCGCCTGCGGGTGTATAACACCACCACTCAACCGTCTGCGGCACGTACAACCCGAGTGTCAACACCGACACGAGCAGTAAACCCGCGTTGGTGTGGTACTCAACGCGAAACAGGCTGTCGCTGCCGCACTTCTCCACCTCAAATTGACGCCATTGAAATCCGTACAGCGAACCGTGCACGGTTTCACTGCCGGTTGTAGCATCCGGGGTAATGTACCCACTGCCCTCCACCTCGAAGGTAGCGCATGCCGAACTGCATGCAAGTGCCAGTATCAATACCGATCTGCCGACGATGTTCATACCTGAAATCCCCAATGATGCAGTCTCGCCCGGGCGTTCTCCACGCTCTGCGCAGAATATTGTATGCATAGTAGCGAACAGCTACCAGCCCCGATCAGAAGACGACAGCGCCAGGGAATAGTGCGAACCCGCTTACCCCACGGTCAGCTCGCGTTGTCAGGACCGAAGCCGCCAGTCGGACCAGGCGTTAAAGAGTCTGGTCTGAGCGGCATCGTTTCGGCGATGCGTACTCCAGATCGTGGTATCGCCCGGAATGTTCTGGCGCCTGAATGCATCGGCTTCATGCGGCAGTACCACACAGCCGACGTTCTGGCGTTGACAGGCAATCGCGAAATGAATATCGGCCATGTTACGCGGGCCGTCGAAATCCCGGATCGAGAGATCTATGTCACCGGTATGAAACCCTAGCACCCCGGTACCGAGAACATGCACGGTTCGTCGCTCTTCGAGCCCGGTATTGAAATGAAACACGCGTCTGTGCCCACGGTAATAGCTTTCGACGTCAGGCGCCATCACGCGCCCGTGCATGCCGACCGCAATGCGCTTACCGGCCGCTCGATTTTGCCGCATCGCAGACACCATTCGCCATACGAAATCGTTCGGATAGACGATGTCGTCGTCAATCGCGATGTAAAACCCCGTCGTCTCTCCCACTCGGAAGAACTTTCCGGCATCGCCCAGGTCGCCGTGTTCCTGACTGCGATAAACGCGAATCTTAGGGTGCCGCAGAAATGACGGCATACGCTTGTAGTTGTTGAGATAGACATGCAACTCGTCGACGTACGGCAGTACCGACTCGATCGAGTGGCGCAGTGCGTTTTGGCGATGTGGAATCGACGCGATGCCGCAGACGATCGGTTCGAGATCGGTCGCGGACAGGTCCTCGTGGGCTGGACGATTCGGGTGCATCTGCGATGGAATGTCGCGTGATTCGAGTATTCGGTTCCGGACCTGGAAGGTTGAAAACCCCCGCAGCCGTTTCGCGATCTGCGCGCCAACACCTGAACTCAGTGCTGGGTTTCTCATCCAGCGCTTTGCGTCTATCGCCTCGATACGATAGTTCAGCGCCATGAGAAATCGCCGGTCCGCCATGAAGATCATATCGGCCCAGCCGGTTCGAAACACATTCGTGTCACCAAACTTTTCGATTGTCGGCAATGTTTTGGTCCAGTTCGCGCGCCCGATACGGGATTTGTCGAGATAGAGGTTGAGGCAGATTTTCTGTGGATCGTCGATCGCGTCCCAGGTTTGCACAGCCGTGTCAAAAAAATCGTCGAGCGGCACAACGTCATCCGGCAGCTGCATGAAATAGTCGAAGTCCAGGTTTCGGACATCGTCGAAAATACGATTGATCAGCTGCCAGTAGCGCGTTTTGCCGAATCGCCGCGGCATTCGCCGGTACCGCACTTCGAAACCGCCCTCGCTGCGGGATGGGTCGGCGTAGTCGAGCTCCGAACAATCGTCGTAGACAAGGCAGGTTATATCGTAGCCACGCCGCAGCTCACACAGCCGTTCCAGCAGCTCCCGAAGTTCCGCAGGCCGGTTGTAACTCGTTATGGCAATAACGATCTTTGCAGCCGGCAAATACTCCCAGAGATAGGTCGGTGTGTGATTCATGACGAACGGACGCCCGTGAATCTGCCACGCCCGGTAGCCCAGCGGCGTCAGGAATTCATTCACTTCGTCAAAATGCTGCGGCGTCTCGCACTCACAAAAAATCGCCGGCCGGTACTTCAATATCGTTTCCCTGCCACCCACCAGCACCGGCAGACTGTAACCTTCCACGTCAATCTTGATGCAGCGAATCTCGGCAGGCGCTTCCTTAGCGATGACGTTGTCGAGTGTGTCCATGGACGTACCACTGCCTGTTTCATCCACACACCCGATCAGCATGCCTCCCTGCTCAATCGGCAAATCGCGGAAATACATCCCGACATCTCCAGGTTGCCCGCCGAGTGCGACATTATGAACGTGAGTGTCGTCCAGGCCGTTCAGCCGGATGTTTTCGAGCAGCCAGTCAAAGAGTTTGGGTACCGGCTCGATCGAGATTACCCGATCGGCCTTACAACACACGTTAAAAAACAGTGTGTGATTGCCCATGGGCGCACCGATGTCGACGAACGTGCCGCCGCGAAACTTTTGGTACGCATAGTTCAGCATTCCATGACGGTGGGTTTCATAAAAGTTGCCGCTAACCCACTTCGCCTGAATTTTCTCAGCAGAGTTTCTCACGACAACTTTCGCTGTGTGGCTGCCGCCGCAATCGGACGGGTAGGACACGGTACATTCTTGCGGCTGCTCTGCGGTTTCCAACACCGCCGCAAGTGACTTTCGAGTCTCGGACCCGGGAAAATCGACGTTCATTGACGCAACTCCTTGTGAGCTATCGCAGTGGCATCAGGCGAGACCCCACGCCGCCGCCGAATTTCGCTGCAGCAGTTTGCTGCGCGATTTGACCAGCGCGTGGTTTCGCTGCCATGCCCGACGCGCAGCGGCGGCCTGACGCGTATTGCCGAGTGCCGCATGTTTACGCGGGTGCCACTGGTGCAGCATCCCGGTCTCGTATTCGATCCACTGAATGCGAAGCCCGGCGAGCTTCGCGCGCTGCACCATGTCGGTGTCCATCGCCCCCCACCATTTCAGATCTTCATCGTAGCCGCGAACATTGAAGAAGAATTCCCGGCTGGCTGCCTGAATGCCGCCGCAGCCGTACGCCGGCCGCAGGCGAGCCTGAGCCTGTAACTGTCCAAGGCTCGCGAACAACTCGCTTGTGCCGGCGGGAATCCGGGCCCGTTCCGGGAGATCCGAACTCCGGCACAAAATCATCGATTTCGGTGCGCGGCGCAGCTGCGCCATCACGCAGCGAACGAATGACGGCAGCAGAATCATGTCCGTGTCCATGGTCATGACGCACGACGCTTCGGGCAATGTCGCGCGGATACCGATATTCAGTGCGGCGGGTTTATTCCACGCATCGCGCGCTTTCCCCGCCGTGATCAGTTGCGCGCCCTGCTCCTCACAGATCTCCGCCAGCTCCGCGTCGGTTTCCGCACGACTGCCATGACTGACAATAATGGTCTCTATGTCCTCGCCGCTGTCCTGCCAGTTGATGCTCCGCAGGGCATTGCGGACGCGAGCACCCGCACGATCCCGTATCGGAATGACAATGGCGGGACCCCTGCCTGCGGTGTCGGATACCGCGCGCGGTTCGGCGGCAACCGGTTCTATGCGAGGCTCCGGTTGTTCGATCAACCGCTGCCAGTCTGTCCGGTGTCGCGCCTGGTTCAGGCACAGATCGTACTTGCCGCGCTGCGACACGGGCGTTTTCCCCTGGCTGACGCATTCCGCAATCGCGGCAGCCCACGCGGGAAACGGATCGGCGTGCGACCAGGCATGCAGGTGCCAGCTGTCAAGTCCGCCAAGTGCGCCACGGTATGCCCGATGTGCTTTTAGCGCCTGGCTGATGCATTGTTCGAGGGGCGCGCAACCGTCGCGGCTGCGAACCGGCTGCAGACATCCGCGCAGCCTGCGCCGATCGCAAAGAAAGTACCGTGTCGTTGCCGTACTGAATCGCCACAGCGCCATTGCCGAATCCCAGCGGCACAACGACGAATTGCGGCCGCGGATACTCTTTCCAACGGGGCCGGCCGGCGGCCCCGGATGCGTCATCATGAGCCAGAGGCTGCTGTCCGTCTGCATGCACT
The DNA here is from genome assembly GCA_965224505.1 of Woeseiaceae bacterium. Classification (GTDB taxonomy): domain Bacteria; phylum Pseudomonadota; class Gammaproteobacteria; order Steroidobacterales; family Woeseiaceae; genus UBA1847. Next base: position 3,475,906 of record CBDCZL010000018.1, on the reverse strand, counting down.
CGACGGCCCGCTTAACCCAGCTTTCACCGCCGCTATGGAAAAACACATCCGCATCGAACTGCAGTACGTAGTCCGTGGCAGCCTGATCGATCCCCCAGAGCGTCGGATAGATCGGTCCGCCCGTACATGCATGTGTGGGCACGTCGGTACGACCGAACCAGCGGGTATTGGTTGCATCGACGACGGATTGTTCGTACGGGACCTCGACCACTCGGTCAATCTCACCGTCGTCGAGCAATGTGTTCAGCACCGCATCGAGTTCAACCCGCGACGACGCCACACGCGCCCGGTACTTGCCCTCGAACTCAAGGCGCGGATCGACGACAACGATGCGTTCGGCAAATTCGAATTTTGCCTGGCGCAACATGTGCGGCAGCATCACGCCGAGGTAGGCCGCATCGAGCACGGTCGCTTTCACCACTGCCGTGACGGCCGTGTTCGATTCGACCGTGGTCGACTCCGTGCTTTTCTCGTGTACTGCATTCTGAGTCGTTTTCGTCATTGTTCCTGCCTCCATCCGTTCGCGCAGTGCATACAAGGCATCGTTCGTATCGCCCCATACCGCGTTCCCGATAGCCGAATTCAGTTGTGTCGCATCCCGGTCGAACCGGCGACGCGCCACCGGGTTGCTGAGATTTTTGCCGTGGCACAGCCAGAAGAACAGCGGCGTTTTAATACTGGCGCCGCGCGTTTTCATGCGGCGCTCCAGATCCTGCATCCAGCGGGTATCACTGGCCTTCCTGACGTGTGTCGGAAAACGCACGCTGCGTGCGATGTCAGTTCTTACACCGATGCTGTTAAACAGGAGCCGCCGCCCTGCAGCCTTGTAGCGGGCGCAGCGATTTCGCGCGAAATCCAGAAACCAGCTTTCCGTACAGCCCGCAAGGGCTTTGCCACTTTGCAGCGCTCTGTGCAGCAAAGCGAGCTTTTCCGGGTGCTGCCAGTCGTCGTCGTCGAACCATGTAATGATGTCACCGCGCGCCTGCTCAAGCGCGACATTGCGCTTTTGTCCGACCGTCGTTCGAGAGGCAGCCCGCACGACCCGTATATCGCTGCGCTCCCCGGCCTCGACCGGCTCAGCCGAGCTGTCGACGATGACGAGTTCACGGTTCTGCCAGGATTGCCGATCGTAGTTCCAAAGCAGCCAGGGCATGAACGCGGTGCGGTTTTCAGTAACGCACAGGCAACTGATCAGGGGAGCGTCGCAGCCGTTGAGCGCCGTCACTTCTCATCCTCACAGTCGAGATCCACGTCAAAGTGGAACGGGTCGAGTGCATCGCTAAGTGCCTGCGCGTTGTTCTGGCGCGTCTCTGCATCGCTGTCGTGGATCTGCTGCAGCGCCGCGCTCGCTTCCTCGGCATTGCAGACCTTGATATCGAAAGGATGACGCGTTGTCCCGTTGTAGGTTTCGAATGCACGCACGTGATCCTGCTCGTGCGGTGCAAGCACATTGTCGATGGCATCCTGCACGCGGCGCTTCTGGCAATCGCTCAGGTCCGGAAAATCGTTGACACTGGGCAGTGTCACCGTGGTCGTAACCCGATAGGTCAGCACAAGTGTGCCGGTAACCCGCAGGCAGGAATCGTCATCGCAGTTCTCACAACCGGTTGCACGCCGCACGCGCCTGTCGACGATACGAGACGTTCCACCGTCGAAATGCGGCTCGGTCTCACCTCGCAGTCGTACGGTCGTGGCGTTGCCGTATGCCGTGGTTTTGGTTTGTCTGGCCTGTGTGCTCCCGAGTGCGAGTGACGGCGCGTGCTGGTCCGGGTCCGCATTGCTACGCATCGCCTTGTCGCCGTTCGCGCGCAATTGCACCGCGGTACCGGCCGAATACGATGAACTGAGTGTATCGGCTTTCGGTTTTGCCTCTGCAGCGCCCTGCGGTGTCAGGGGCGAACGTTCGTCGCTCAGGCGTTTTCGGCCGGGCGGCCGCCTGATTCGTGGCTGCGGCCTCACGTCTGCTCGGATTCCGGCCTGCTCACGCCGGTCAATGCTTCAAAAACGTCGTCTGCGTTCGCCGACTCATCGAGGCCAAGTTCACTGCGAAGGTCGATGATCATCTTTTGCACCTCGGGAGGCGGCTCCTCACCCGCGGGTTGCTGCAACGCGCTCATCAGTACCGCAACCGAGTTTTGGCCGGAGCGTGCGATCAGGTTCGCGACGGCCTGCATCGTCTCCGGATTCAGGAGCGGACTCGTCGCCGAACCTCCAGGTTTCTCTACATCGGCCAGCAGCGGTTCAATCAGGTCAGTGTCGATGCCGGATTTACCCGCGGACTTAATCACCTCCCCAACAACCGGCATCATCGTTTCCGACAGTTCGTCCAGCGCGCTACCCGACTCACGACCGTATCGACCTGCGGTCGCGAGTACAGCATCGTCACCGACGACACCGCGCAAATCGGCACCATCGAAGTTCACGTTGTCGAGATTCGCTCCCGTCAGGTCGGCACCGCGCAGATCCGCGCATTCGAGAAATGCACCGCGTAGATCGGCACCGCTCAGGTCGGCACCCCGGAGGCAGGTTGCCGACGCCGACACGCGAGTGAGTTTGGCGCCCTTGAAGCTGGCCCGTGAAAAGTCGGTTTCGGTAAGGTCGGCGTCCGTAAAGTCGGCGTTGTCGAAGCAGGCACCGCGGGCCGTGCAGTTTTCAATTCGTGCACTTCGCAGCAGGCTTGACGGTGCCGTTGTATCGCTAAAATCGCAATCGAGCATGCCGCTGCCTACGAAACTGGCGCCGGTAAGGTTCGCGTTGATAAAAGTGCAGGCAGAGAGGTTTGAACGATCGCAATACAGCTTCTGCAAATCAGCGCGATCAGCAACCAAACGACTCGCGTCGATGGCGCTCAGATTCAGCGCCTGGATTTCCGCTTCACTTAAGTCCACGTCGGAAATCCGACGCGTCGACTCAAGACATTCTGCAATTTCTCTGGATTCTCTGATTCTTTTCATATCGAACCCCAAATCTATTCCCTGGAAAACCTGGACTGACGACACCCGGTGGCCCTAACAGGCCGCGCCCAGTAAGTCGAACTGCACAACGATCGATCCACCCAGGCTCGGAGTCCACTCCATACCGATTTTATTTGCCGAAACGAATCGACCTGACAATCCCATCAGTGCCGCCAGTTTTTCTACTTCAATCTGGGATGGCGATACCTCTTCAGCCTCTCGCATCAACAGCGGGCGGGGCACATAACTAAGTCCGTAAGCCGCAGTCAATGACTCGATCATTGCCTGGGGTTCACGCTCAAAAATCACGCTTAACTGGTCTGTGTCTGCAAACGATCTTTCGCCCTTCTCCAGCAAGTCAAAACTCTGCCTCGTAACAACTGTCATTCTCGGCGACGGCCCCGCGTTAAATATGACGAAAACCTCATCGTCGACGCTCGTATCGCCGATCCGGCCCGAAAGCTCGGCACGAAATTGGTACTGCTTCGCGTCCTTTTGTGCCGCAATCTGAAGGATGTAAGACGCTTCAAAGTAATCAACCAGAACCCCAGGATCTATCCCTTCAAGCATCTCGGGTGCGAAAACAAACATCGAAAAGTGTGCTCGGTGTGCCGCTTCACCGTCCGAAAGCGGACGACACGGCAAACCTGCTGCCCGCGCCGCATTCTCAAGTCCGGGGTCGCACACCACAGAAGCACCTCCAGAGAGTGATCTGACGTGTGCGATTGCATCTGAGTCAGACCCCGCGGTGTAGATGTCCAACAATTCCTGTCCATCGATTGCGGCGTAAGCCGTAACTTCGCCCTCAGCGAACACACCGCGACCCAACCGAACCAGTAATACGCTCATCCCTGACCTCCGAACAAAATGTTAATTATGTCTTGCACAAAAGCCTGAATAAGCGCCTGCTCACTTCCGGCCCTCTGTACGATCAGGTCATTCTCTGCCAATCGACCGTGCCGAGCGAGCACTTCGTCTGCGGAGCGGTCAGTCGCGTTTTCCCGACGTTCTGCACCTTCAGCCCGCTCGAGTGCACGCCGCGTTCCTGGCGACCCGCCTTTGCGTGGCGTAATGCCCTCCTCCGCATTTCCCTTTCTACTTGCAAGGCCTGCAGGAAATTCGTCGCTCAGCGCCGATAGTGGCAGCCGTCCCTCGGATATTGCTCGAAGGACCTGCGCCACATCGGCGAGGTTAGTCGGCGAACGAATTGTCTCTGTCGTTAACATCAGCCGTTCTAACTGGGCGAAGAACCGCATATCCGCCCGCTGCTGCGGATTGTGCCCGGTAAGTCCGCCCGGTGTACGGCCGCTCTGGAAAAACTCAATAATTGCTCTGGCCATCAAGACATCCGCCTCGGACTGAGGCATGCCGAGACGTTCTGAAATTCTTCGTGCGCGCTGCACAATTGACTCATAAGTGTCGAGGCCGCGGACGAACAGGTTCTCGGGAGTTCCGCCTTTTGGCGTTTCCGTGACATTCAGTTTCTTCTCACCGAGACGATTTCGTCGTGTCGCGTCACCGGTGGGATTGAGCGCATCCGCAGCAACTTCCCGCGCGGTCCTGAGGTGCGGCCCCTCACTACCTGCTTGCTCTCGGGCTTGAGCCACATCGCCTGCGTCCGACTCAAGACTCTGGCGCACGTGTTCGTCGGCACGTGCTTTGGCCCGAGTAATCGACTCGGGTGTAGGTGCCGCCATTTGCCCGATTTCCGGAGGAGTATCGGCACCCTGACGAACCGTGCTCGGACCCACGATATCCTCCGCCAGCCCGAGTAACCGCTGTCCGTACGGACTTTCAGGTCTCACCGTTGGAGGCAATTCTCCGGTACGAATAATATGTTGCACATGACCAGAGACCGTTGACTCCGGAATGCCCGCAGTTTGAGCAAGCGCCCTCATACGCGGTACAAGGCCGGCATGGTCGCCGGTCAATACAGTTCCGCCGCCAGCCAGATTCATCATGTCACGCAGACCAATAAGCTCGGCGTGCAATTCTGCGGCCGCTCTTGCCTTGGCGTTCGGGTTTGCAATTGCTTCGATTTGAACAAGCCTCTGAGCGTGTCCAGGCGAAGCCTGCAATTCCGGCCCGAACTTCCATGCAAGCTCTGAACAGCTTGAGCAGACGGTGATGCGACCGTCTCGGGTAACACTCACAGCATGTCCTTCACCGATCGGAACTCTTGCTACCAGACCTGTGCCAGGTTCAATCTCAGGCGCATCCGGATGCTCCTGTCTGCGCAATGGTCCGGATTCGGGTGACTCCGCGGCAGGACGACGGCCGGTCGGAATGTCAACAGCCGATTCCGGCACGTCCGCATCTCGGCGCGGTACACTCGAACCGTCTGCCGAAGCCGCACCAGCTGCGGCCCGCCCAGGCGAAGTCGGCGCAGTGCCTCCATTACCGGCGAGACGCCCGCCAAGACCCTCAAGCCGGCTGCCGAGTCGTTGACCCACACCGCCCGGATCGAAACTGCGAACGCTATCGGCTGCACGCCCGAGGCGTCCTCTGGGCCGCGTCGACGATGTCGTCGGCGCGCTCGGCGTTCTGCGCGAAGCACGAGCGCTCACCGCCGCGGACGCTGCGGTAGACACCGCCCGGGTTGCATCGAATTTTTCCCCGGTGATCGCCGATGTCGCGACCTCGAGACCCAGCCCGACGGCGGCGCCGCCTGCAATCTGCGTGGTGGCCGCGCGCCGTCCTCCAGCCGATCCTCCGGTGCGCGGCGCAGGCGCCGGTGCCCCGCCAGCCGCACCTCTCGGCCGTGCGCCGCCCGGAGCAGCTCGGAAGCTGACGCCCGACATGACGCCGGCCGTCACGAATCCCTGCCAGTTGAACTCCTGCCCAAACGCAGCGTACGCGAAGGTCTGCGTCAGCCCCTCGGCGACGAGGTCGGACCCGACCGTAATCGCAAGCTGCGTAGCGACTCTCGCGCCTCCGGCTGCTGCGCCGGCCGCCAGCGCGCCACCCGCGAACCCGAGTCCGCCGCCGATCGCGCCGCCAATTGCACCGATCACCATCGCCTGCACGACCCCCTGGTGCCATTCTTCACCCGAAGCCCAGTTGTTGATGATTTGTATGAGTCCGGCACTGACCGCACCGACGAGAGCGCCCACCAGAATAATCGCGAACAGGCTCGCGCCGGCACCCAGCGTCACGATGCTGATGACCGCCGCGGCAATGATGACGACGATCACAAGAATAATCGCGACGACGCTCTTCCACGCAGGCTGTTCCTTCTCCGCAGCCTTCCAGGCTTCGGAGACGATCTGAGCATCCAGTCCCGCCAGCTTCTGGCCGAGATCGCCGTCGAGTTCCTCGAGCGATTGGCGGATCGCCGCATCGACTTTTTCGTAGATCGTATTGAGCGAGGTGTCGAATCCCGTGACGGCAGCATCCATGCTGGCGGTACCTTCGGTCATCGCAGTCGTTGCCTTGTCGATCTGCTTAGAGGTCAGATTGCCGAACGTTGCCGTGGCGCCGGTTTTGATACCGCTCATCTGCTGCCGGAAGCCGCTCTCAGCCTGCGATGCCTGCTCGTCGTTCTTCGCCGTGAGCATCAGCAGCGCTTCAAGCGATACGGCACCGAGGTTATCGAGCTGTCCCTCTGCCCCGGCCGCACCTTCTTCCATTTTTGCGAGCAGCGAATCCATACCGCCGCCCAGGGCAGCCTCGGTCATAGCGAGTTGCTCGGCGAGGCTTGCCGGATCGGGTATATCGCCCTGCGCGAACTGCTGCCGTAACGCATCCGAGCGTTTGTTCAAGCGAGTCCATTGCCGACGAAATGCCCTTTGCGATGCCGGCCGCACCGGCATGCGCAAGTTGTTCCACGGCGAGCTGTTTCATATAGCCGGTGTCATTCACGGCCTGGCGTTGCGACGCTTCCTGTGCAGCCAGCGACTTCAGCGTCGAGGTGAGCGCGGCATCGATCGAAGACAGGTTCTGATCGCGTACAGACGCAATCGAACTCATCGCCTGTGAGCGGCCGCTCTCCAGACCGGAAACCGTAGACGACTGCGTGTCGTCCAGTGTTTTGTTGACCTGCCTCGCGCCCGCGATCACCGCACAACGATACTGCTTGCGCAGCTCGATCAGGTCGTACCCCTTCTTGTTGGCGGTGCGCTCGAACACGTCCTTGTAACCTGCTGCCGTCTTGCACGCAGCGTCCTGCTGCGCCTGCGCCCGGCGGACCGTCAGGCAACCGTCCCAGAATCCGTCATCGCTCTTGTCGCCCTTGCAGGGTTCGTACTGCGCAACGTAGTCCTGGCCTTTCCGGACTGCCCTGCGTGCGTACTCCGGTCCTTTGTCCTCATGCTGCGTGCGGCCGGTCGAGAATTTCCCACTGACTTCGGTCAGTGCCGTGGTTTGTTTTTCCGTGACCTGCGCCGTCGTCGTAATGTGTTTCGCATCGATCGCCGCAATCGCGGTCGCCGTTACGGCTTCAATCTGGGCCGCGCTGCTTGCATACTCGGCATTGATGTGAGCGCGTGCCGATGCGGCACCCGCGCGGGCAATGGCCCTCGCCTGCATGATGCGAAGCCGAAATCGCAGCTTTCTCCGCCTCGATGGCTCCGGAAATATTGGCTTTTAAGCCTTCTGCGAGACTCCCGAGCCGATCCGGCACTTCGCTTTGGGCGAACGCCACCGCCGATGCAATCTGGCCTGCGGCATTCGACATGAAATTCTGAATCTGCGACATGGCGGCCTGCCGCGCCTCCGCCTGATTCGCACCTTGCGCATCCGGCAACACGACGTTGCCGGTCAGGTTTTGCGATCGCGTGAGAACATTGTCGAGCCCCGCGGAAGAACCCATGTAGTCACTTACGGCGCTTTCCCGTTCGCCAAGCGCACTTGCTATGGCGCCCTCCATCGGGTTTTCGGATGCGGCCGCGTCGGCCTGTTGTTTGGCGCCGCGCGCCATTTCCCGCACCTGCGGAGAGGGCGAATCCGCACCAGCGTCTTCGGCCGCCGTTTGTTCCGCGGCCTGCATTGCCTCTCCACCCGCAGGCGCGGCACCCGCAGCGGCATCCGTACCCGCGCCCGCGCCGGCCGATCCCGCAGCAATTCCGTCTCCGCTTCCCGCGGGCATCTGTTCGGCGCCCTGGTCAACTGCGGCTTCGGCCGGGCAATCGTCTACGGCATCGGGCCAGGGTTCGAAATCAACCTGCGGTTTTTCCTCGGGTGCCGAACCGCGGTCATCGGAAGTGGGGTCGGGCGTGTCATCCGGCGGCGGTTCGCTGCGCTTGCCGTAGCAACTTGCGCCGCCCCCTCCGGCGCCGTCGTTGGCCTGTCGACCGCCGGCATCGCCGGCGGCATCTCCGCCCGCGCCGCCACCGGCTCCGTCCGCCGGCACGCCCTCGGGAGGCGCTTCCGCTGCACCCTCCTCGGCGGCTTCCATCGCCGAACCATCCGTGTCGCCCGACTCGCTTTGCGGTTCGGAAGCTCCGCCCGAATCATCTCCGGGTGTCTCGGTTGACGGTGTCTGCTCGGGCGCGGGGGGCGGGGTGTCAGCCGGAGGAGGTTCAAACAGCCGTGTTGCGCCCGACGTAATCTGATGTTGTACGGATTCATCCTGTTTTTGGGAGCCGCTATTGGAATCTCCCGACACTTCGTCCAGCAACGGCTCGGCAGAACGTCCCTGCACAACGGCATCTGCAACCTGGTCCGCGTGATTCTCCCATCGGTCACCGGGACGTCCAACGTTGTCCTTCAGGCTGACGCCACCGCGTTGTTGCACGACGTGTGCAGCCTCGTGCGCCGCCAGGCGCAGCGAAGGCGGGCCGCGGAAACCGATTCGGCTTCCGGATGTGTACGCCAGCGATCCCATGGCGCGATTCGCCGCGGCCGCGGTTCCGCCGGTATTGGTACGCACGTGCGACACATCGTGGCGACCGAATGAGGACTGAATTTGCCCGCCGTGCGGCAAAGGTTCGCTGGCCCCCTTGATGCCGCGGCGCGCGTTTCGATGCACGCTCGCAGCGCCACGCGCCGGCTTTCCGGCATGCTGAACATCGTCTTCCTGTTCGCAGTCCGAACATTTCTCCTGCACCGCATCGTTATCATCCTCAGATTTCGACTGCACGCAGGTCGGAGCTTCGTACTCGCTGCAATCCCAGTGCTGTACCGCGTCACCGCTATCCGGCGCCTCGTCGACCTGTTCCTGTTCCGCTTTGTTGTGTACGGGTTCCTGTTCCCGTTCGGCGTCTTCGGCCTCACACTTTGCACATTTGTGCTGCACTGCCGGACCCAGTCCTGCAACGGGACCTGCCGCATAGGCGCCGGACAACGAGCCCGTCGAAGTACGCGCAGGCGCAGCCGGCCCTGCGGACGATTGCGTCACCGCCCTGGCACGGGAGCGGATGACTCGGGACTGCGCCATTCGGGTCATCGGCCTGCTCGTCAGCCGTCGCCCAACGCGCCGATGAATCCGCGAACGCCGCCATGCGTTGACGCGCCTGTCCGCTCGGCGAGCGGATAGGCGGCACCGGCTTTTCTATACTCGCTCGCAACGGCGGCTTCGAGATGAAACGCGGAGACGGGCTGATCGCCGTCGTCAAGTGCCAGCAGTGTTGCGTGCAATGCTGCATTGCGCAGCTGACCGCCGCTCAGCCGGCAGGACGAGGCAACGCGCTCGAGCGTTTCGAACGGTACGCGGTGTTTATCGGGCAGATGCAGCTCCAGAATTCGCCAGCGCTCGTCAGCGCCTGGCAGCAGGAACGAAACAACGACATCCATACGGCGCTGAAACGCGGAGTCCACATTGTCACCGAGGTTGGTCGTTACGACGACAATGCCCTGGTAGTTTTCGAGCCGCTGTAACAGGTAGTTGGTTTCGAGATTGGCATAACGGTCGTTGGCATTGCGCACCTCGGTTCGATTACCGAGCAGCGAATCGCCCTCGTCGAGCAGGAGAATGACGTCAAGCGCTTCGGCGCGCGACAGGACCTGGTGCAGGTTCTTCTCCGTCTCACCGATGTACTTGTTGATGACCGAGGCGAGATCCACGCGATACAAATCCATGCCGAGATCCGATGCCAGCGCCCGCGCGGCAAACGTCTTGCCCGTACCGCTCGCGCCGGTAAACAGCGCTCTGACCCCTCGATTCGAATTGCGTGTAAATGCCGACCCGAGACGACCGAGAAGACGTTCGCGCAGACGGCATCGGCGATTGAGTTCGTCGAGTTTGTCGCTCGTCGATTGGCTGCAAATGAGTGTCGACAGTGAACTGCCGGTGTCGAGCTGCGTCGCGAGATTGTCGAGCAATTGCCGGTTTAGCGCCGCGGCAGCTCTGCGTACGTCGTCGATCAGAATGTCGGAACGGCCTTCAAGCACGACCTGACCGGAAGCGAGTTCCGCTGCCCGGCGGATGTAGCCGCCACCGAGGTGGAACCGTGCAGCGGCGACATCGAGGTCGGGAAATTTCCGTCCCGCTGTTGCCTGTTGCCAGTATCGGCGGCGATGCGCGAAATCCGGCACCGGAACTTCAAGCGTGATGCTGCGATGCTCAACATCATCGGCGAGGCCGCCCTCCATGCCAGGTGCGACGGCGACAACGCCACGGTATCCCGCCAGTGACGGAAGCGTAACGGACTCCCCAGGTGCGAGTTCCGATGTAAGAAACGGAACTGCGTGCGTCAATGTCGCGAGGGGCACGAGCAGAGTCTGCACGTCCGGCGCGGAGCTGCTGGACTTGTGCACCGACAACAGGTTTCTGCGCATCGTCCTCGCCAGCGAACCGGCGAGTTCCTTTAGATCGTTGCCCGGTACGCTGCGCAGCAACAGGAGCTGCGCTCTGGTTAGTGATCCAAGCTGGTCGGGCACAGCGACGGCACCCGGTAAACGGGCGATACGTTCAATGAATTCCGGCGCATAAATCAACTCGTCAACGGGCGGGAAGCACTGCGCGTCGTGGACGCTGCACCAGTGCGAAGCTACACCGGTCGTGGCACCTCGTGCTGCGTCCCATAGTATGGCCGGCACGCGGACAATCCACTCCGCACGAGGCTGGCTCTGATCGGGCTTCGAGACGTAACCGCAGGAAAACAAATCCCGGCACAACTCCCACGCATCGGCACCGATGGGGCCACCTCTGTCGCCGAGCACCTGACCCAGAAACTCCAGCGTTGGCCTGCGGAAATCGAGCGGCTGCTGTAGTTCGGCCAGCAACGTGCCGAAACGCGAATCTTCCTCTACCAGACCCGCGAGCATGAATGCGGTTCTTCCCTGCCGGCCGATACCGCCTTCTGCGATCATATCGCGCAACGGCAGTCGCTGCACAGGATGGGCACGTTCCCAATGTGCCACCTGCCCGCTCCACCAGGGGTAAGCGGCCGTCCAATGCATATCCGGTGGAAGCTCGCGGCGAATTTCGTCGAGGTAACTGTTCAGGAACGGGTATCGATCGGTCAGATGGGAAAATTCGGTCCCCGATATCTCGCAGAGCCGATGCACATGCGTCAGAAACCTGAGCACGGCGTCGTAAAGACACACAATGAAATGACCTTCCGCATTGGCAGGCACATGACTGAACGACCGAGCCTGATCAGAAGGCGTTACCTGCGACTGACGTGATGCAACCATGCGCCCCCGCTAGCGAAAGTGAAAAAGTACAACTCGCCCGTAGTCGGCAAGCCACCCTGGATTGCGATCGAGACCCGCACGGCGTACCGGCAACCAGATTTGATTGATGTCCACGATCAGGTCGACGTGGCTGCTCGTCAGGTACAGCGTTGCGTCGAAGACCAGCAACCGCTGCAACCAGTCCTTCCTGTTCCGGTCTGGCGACAGCGCCTCGCGCAACCGCCGCCGCGCGGCATCGGCAATCGCTTTCGCCCAGCCATGCCCGTCGCCGGACCGTGTGTCTGCCGAAGACGGGTCCTGCATCGCCAGCCGGTCCAGTACCGCCCAGATTGCATCGTCCGAAAACTCGTCAGTGTCGTTGCCGAGTAAACACCGCGCGACCTCACTCAACACCTGCCAGGGATTGGCCTGAGCGAGTTCGGGCCAGTCGTCTGCAAACGCCACGGGAACCGCCAGGTCCTCGAGAACATGGATAAGATAGAGTACGCCTCCGAGTTGCGTGCGATATTGTTCACCGCTAAACGTCGCCTGCTTTGGCGCATTTTTTTCGCCGCTTACCGACGCGACGGGCTCAGATTTCGGCGACAGTGCGGGCGGTCCTGTCAATTCGGTCTGATTCAGATCGTGGCCGGCTATCTCCGAACGTCGCGACCGGTCTGGATTCCCGGTACCGCCGCGAGGAGTCGCTTCGACCCTTTGCCAGTTGCTGACGGCGCTATCGGCCGGCTCCAGATCCGGATTACGTTGCGGCTCAACGGACGCATCCTGGCGGATCGAATCGGCTGCCACAGGCAGCTCGGAATCTTCACCATCCGGCAGCGGTTCGACAAACTCGTTCGTCCTGCGTACAGCACCGGAACGATGTTCTCCCGCGGCTGTTGACGATTCGAATGCGGCCCCCGTAGCCGCGCTTCTGTATCGCCAGTACGCGGCGGCTTTCGCAACGAACGGATTACCGCGTACTGCTGACGGCGCGACGTGCAGCGCCAACGCGGTACCGAGCAGACAACGCCGATGCGCATCCAGGCCGGCGCCAACACAATTCGCGATCAGCCATGGCTGCCACGGTTCCGGCGGAACACCGGTCAGCCGTTCGTTGTCGTGCGCTCCGGCCAATCGCCGCTGCTCGTCGTCACCCTGAGATTCAGGTACCAAAGCGTTCGCCACATCTCCGCAGTCGTCGGTACCCACAACGTGTTTGGAAACCCGCAGTGCGGATGCGATAACCTGCAACAGGTTCTTTACGCCGCTGTCCGAAATACCCGCCGTCACGTCTTCCGCGCAACGCCAGGTGGCGAGTACCGCAAATACGGCCGGGATCAACTCCGGACCCGCCGCCAGCAGCGGCGCCAGGCTGTGCCGGTCGCCGGCATCGTACGTACCGCTCGTCCAGCCCGTCGTCAGGTGAACCCTGTGCATCCACCAGCATTGCGCGGCCCGACCCGAAACGATTGCCGTCAATATCGCGGCTTTGAGCTCGGCCTCGTCGGCGAACAACACGGCATCCGCCGTTTCAGATATCTGCCCGCCAACCGGTCGAACCGCGCCGTTCAGAAACGCCTGCACCGTATCTCGAACCGAGACCTGCCAGGAAAACGGTGCAAGCATCTGACGTGGGTCGCCGAACACACCGGGCAACGGATCGTTCATCCGGCGAATGATCAGAATGGCGGACTCCGGCAACTCGACGGGAGCGAACTCGGCGCCCTGGAGTTGCCGCCCGACCCGCTGACGGAGAGCGATCGCATTTCGCGCTGTACCGCGCACGCGCAACGCGCCGATTGCCGTATCAGCGCCGAGCACACCGGTACCCTCGAATGTTGCGTCGCTGACTCATCAGAACCGGTAAGTTACGCCGACCTGAAACGTGAAGTACTCAAACGACGAACCGCTGACGTCGACGGAATGATAGTTGACGCGCGCATCCAGCGTAGTACGTGGCCAGTTCTCCCATGCAACGCCAAGCAATGCGCTGATGCCAGTCTCGGAAGGCCCGGGGCTGAAGTCGTAGGTGCCGACACCGAGGCCTGCGTAGCCGCGCAATGGACCCGGCGTAAAGTAGACTTTGCCGGTCAGCGAAACCCGGGTAGCGTCGACGCTCGCACCGAGACCCGATGCATCGAATCCATCTTCGCCGGCGTACAATTCCGCCGCCCACGTCGGATTGAAGCGGTACTCGAGGCTGAGTCCCCAGGCCAGATCGCCGTCCAGCACATTGCCGGCACTGCCCTGCGGGCTGGTCACACCAACGTGTCCGCCGATCGACCATGGATAACGCCCGGATGCGACTGTCGAAGTCGGTGGAACGCTGCCGACACCGGTGCTTGCGTCGAGCGGCGCGGGCAGTTTGTCGGGCGGCACCTGGTCCGAAATCGACACCGTGTGCGGCATGACGTGCACGCTCAGAGGCGGCGAAGAAGTACCAGAGAAACTGAGCGCACCGCTGTACGTACCGTTCAGGTTGTCATTGAGTTTAAACGGCGTGACGCCCGGGCCCGTCAGCCAGATATGATTTCCGAATCCCGTACCGGCAAGGTGCCCGGCTGCTGTTTTCGGCGTGTAGAGAATACTCATAGTGCCGCCGCCGGCAGTCGCCGAGACTTTGGTGTCCAGCTCGGACCGTTCCTTGTCGACGCTCGCTTCGACGAAAATCGTCTGACGAACCTGACGCGTGAACGTGCCGCCTTTCGGTGCGTCGCCCGTGGCAGTGATCAGCAGGTCGGAATTCCCGTGCTTGTCGATACTGAACTGCGCCTCGTAGAGTCCGGGTTTGACTTCGGACAACAGAATCGCCGTCTCGTTGTCGAGTACCACCGAAGGGTCGCTTTCGACGGCATTTTGTATCGCAGTCGCCGATTCGTCCGAATCCGGCTCCGGTGCACCGCCCGTCGAAGGATCCGTTTCGGCCATATGATCGCCGACCGTAATCATCGGTTCGCCGAGCTGCAGTCTGATATCCGGACCGGCGAGACCGGTCAGCGGCTCGTCGAATTCTTCAAGCCGTAGTCTCACCGTGATGGGTTCGAGCGGCGCAAAGTCCGTCGCCTCGATCTCGGTACCGGCATGCGTGCCGTGATCGTCCGCGAGCACCATCACGTAAAAACCGGCCGGCTCGTTCGGTGACGAGCGCGGCGCCCAGATATCGAGCCGCCAGTCGCCACCCATGTCGCCCGCCGGCATCTGTGAAATTGCGCGGCTGAAACTCAGCACGCCGTCGTCGCAGATCGGATCGGTTGCCGTCTGTCCCGGTGCCAGAACGTTCATGCAAAGAAAATCGCCGGCCTGCGGCGTCAATGTGACCGACAGCGCCGAGGACGTCGACGTAACGGGCACAGTCAGTGGCGATCCGGACACCGGTCCAGCGACCCCTGGACCGGCGAGCAAAGTCTGCCAACTGCTCGTTTCCAGAAAGTTCTGTAATACGTTCAGAAAAAACGTCGACATTTCCGACGCATCGTCTTCGGAATTCAGATAAAAACAATTGCCTGCCAGCGCAACGGCCTGATTAATGGCGGGATCGACGGCGGTACTCGTTCCGACCGTGACTGCGCACACATCAAACGTCCCGTCGTTGGGCAGCAGATCGCAGTCCGGATCGGCGCTACCGCCCGGACAGGCGGTTGTACTCGGGTGTGTGACGATCTGATCGCCAATCACGCTGACACGCTGATCGTTGTTTTGCTTGCCGTCGCTCATTAACAGGACGACACGGCGCTTACTCGGGTCGGCACCGCCGAGTGCGCCGGCAGCATGAATCAGACCGTCTCCGATCGATGTCGAACCCGAGGCGGCGACGGTACCGAGCTGTGTGTCGATGTCAGACTTCAAAGTTGCATTGAAAACGTTCAGTCCGGCGGACACACCCGGAAGATCCGTGGCGTTTGAATTGAAAACAGCAATACCGATTTCGTCAGCGGGCACGGTTAGTCCGTTAGCCGCCTCTGTTGACCTGACGTCTTCAAGCGCGGTCGTGAAACTCGTTACCGCGTTGCGCAGCGACACGATTTTCTGATTCGTCGGGCCTGAAGGCTCGGCGGGCCTCGCACGGCCGCCCATGCTGCCGGATCGATCCAGCGACAACATCGCCTCAACACCGAAGCGGCAGGTCTGTTCGGCCGCGGAAAGGCCGGACAAGGTCGCAACGTCCTCCGAAGACGGCACGACACGCATGAAGCCGCCGCAGGCATTCATCGCAGTGTTCTCATCGAAACTGACGAGGCACGCGTTTTCGAGCCGGTTAGTGCCTCCGACGACATCGATCTGCCAGGTTTCATCGGCTGTCATCGCGCTTTGGCAGGCAATATCGAAATCCGAAGTCGGCTGGATTCGAATCCGATAGTTTCGCCGCCGCGGGTCGTTCGCATCGAGACTGCCATCCGGCGGGAAGACCCTGACGAAATCCGCCCCGAACAACATTGGAGACGGTACTGCCGCCCCGGGCGACAGCGAAACGGTATCCTGAAAACTGCCGGCCGGCGGCGTTATACGGAATTGAATCGGCGCCGCCGAATCGACCTGAAGAACGAGGTCCATTTGCGAGATTGCAAACTCACCGGCGGCGTCCTTATCGGGAACGCCAACACCGACTGAGTTTGTTTGCGCCCATACCGACGGACCGGCAACAAGACAGGCCATTAACGACACGATGCGACGTATTGTTCGCTTTTTCATTCTGCTGTTCATATTGTTCTCCTCGCGGTTCCGCGTTAGGTGCGGAACGTAAAGAATTCGAAACTGGCCGGATCGGCCGCACCGTTAACGCTGACTTCCACAGCGACTCTGCGCGCGCCCAGAGGAACTGTGATTTCCGCCATATCGGGAACTTCGACACGAATCTCATCCGTGGCAGTACTCGTCACGTTCAGCGGGCCGTCGGCGGGGCGGGGATACGGATCCGCCGCGGGAATGAAACCCATCGGCGTAAACGTCACCGTGTTGTTGGCGGCATTGGCGGAGAAATTCGTTCCTTCGATGACGGCAACACTGCCCATTGGAACCAGATCGCCGGCGCTTCCGCCCACCGGCCGGATAGCCGTAATGGTCGGCGTTGCCGGACCGCCCGATGAAGGAAGAATGCGATACAGGCGTTGCGCGGAATTGAAGCCGTCATACACGCGGATGAAGACGTTGCTGCCGGCGGCCGGTATCGCGCCGATATCGGGAACGACAAACTCCAGCCGCTCGCGGTTGCTCGGTGCGAGCCGCAGATTGGCGGCGGGAACCGGAACGTTGCCGACCGTGACCGAATTGCCGGTCGGGGGAAACGGCAGATTGGATCCGAGTATCGTCAGTACATTGCCAACCTCCTGTTCGGTGGCCGGCGAAAATCCATCGATCACAATCGGCCCGGTCGGCGTCTGTCCCTGACCGCCACCCGCCTGCTCAAGCGCATCGAGCCGGTCCAGCATCTGGTTAATGAGACTCGACGAGATGACCTCGCCTGGTCTGACGTGATTGCCGTTACTCATCTCAATCTCCTTCGTCGTTCGATGCGCAGCAGTTGCGCGCGTAATTGCTGTAATCCCACCGGGCGACATCGAAACGCGGAATGTTCATCGGCGGTAAGTGGGCGCTTGTGAATAACAGGTAGGCCCGGTCAGTGGTCCCGTCCGCCTGTGCTTCCTGCTGTTGCCAGGGCTGGTACAGCCACACCATTTCATCCTCGGCAAGATCGACGGGTTCGTGATGCCATGAAAGATCGACAATGCTGCGAAGCTGCTCGCCATTGATAAACTCGATGGGATCGCGTATTGGAACCGCGTCAAAAAATGCCGCACTGTCGAATCCGGCGCGTGACGGGGTCGACAGCGGCAACAATCCGGCTGCCGGGAGAAAACGAAAATACGCCTGGGCTTTGACGACGGATGGAGCGCCCACACTGCTCAGCAACCCGCGAACGTGCTCCTGAAACTGGAACAGGCGCGCCTCGTTCTCAATGCGCATACGATTGCCGTCGAGCGATGGCCATTCCGCCGACAGCGGCGCCGCCATCGGCCTGCGCCGCACCGCCCAGCAGTCGACGATTTCGAGGCCGTTGCCGCTCCAGTAAATCAGCGCCAGCGGCACATCGCAGTTCGTCACGATATCGAGGGAGCGCAGATAATCCACAGTGCCATACCCCGACAACAGCGGCCGGCTCGATTCAGTCGCCAGCGGGTCGCTGCTGTACGCGCCGAATTCATCGGTACCGAAGCACAGGTGTGCGACCAGATTGCGCAGGCGCGACAGCGCCGCATCGTCCGGAACGTCGACCACGAGATTTTCGAGCGCAAGCCGTGTCGTATCGCTCTGCCCGGGTACGTTGAGCGGATCGAACGATTCGAGCCGAAATGTGACACCGGGCACGGCCCACTTCCGTCCGCAATCGGCGCCAGCCTTGTCGCCCTCGAGCGATCGCATCGGTGCCTTCTCTTCGAATTTCGAGGTCGGGCTGACCAGCAACAGATAAAAGCCGTCACCGGTCGGTACCGCATCGACTTCGGGCGGCGCACACGGCTTGAACAGGCAGGCTTCCGGTGTCGATTCTTCGAGCACTTCAGTCAGCGACAGGTTCTGATCGTCGGGCAACGACAACAACTGCCCTTCCGCGTTCAGCGCGAAGCCGGCCGTAATCTTCACGACGGGCTCTGTCGAAGGCGATGCATTGTCCGGTTCGATCCACAGCCCTTCGACGACCCCGGGGCCGATGGCCCGGCCCAGCATGCGCTGCCGCGCAAGATGCGCATCGCGTTCGGCCGTAAGGTCGGAGGCCGTCAGCAGCCGTCCGTGGAAATAATTCGGACTTTGCACGCGGCGATCGAGTATCGCTTCTGCGAGTCTGGTCATATCGAAGCTATCCCTCAGTTGTCCAACAATGCGCGCAGATCGTCGAGCAGCGCGCGCGTCACGCCCCGTATATCGGCGAGGTCCTCGAGCGAATCGAATCCACCTCTTCGGCGCCGCTCAACAATGATCCGGCCGGCAATGACGTCGCCGATGCCGGGCAGCCCACGGATGTCGTCGAGGTTGCCCGCATTGAGATCGAAGCCGCCGATGGCGATGACGTTCAGGCCAACGGTCACGTTGCTGTAGAAGTGTCCGCCCTGAATACCAAGCGTCGCGTCACCCGGACCGTCGCCGCTCGGAAGACCCGTTCGCGGAAATTCCGCGTCGATCGCGCGGCCGTCGGCGTCAAGCACATGGTCGCCGGTGAGTTCGATGAAAAGCTGTGCATTGCGCTCGGCAAGCTGGCTCGCCGCAGTGTCATCGATCAGGAACAGCACCGCATTGGCCAGGTCCGGATTGCCCGGCGTCACCGTCGACACGACGCGAGAGCCCGCCAGAGTGGCATCGACGGCGAGGACCGAGTCCGGTTGCAGCTCGGCTGTACTGAAAACCGGAATCGTTGCCGGCGCGCCCGGTGGCACGATACGGATGAAAACGCGCATCGTGTCGTTATTCAGCGTACCGGACTGCACGCGTTGCAGGACACCGCTCGTTCGTCCAAACGCCACTGCCAGTCCCGACACTGCGGCACCGTCGTGCGTATGGCTGAGCAGCATTTGTGCGCCGTGCCGCCACGACAAACCGATGATGCGCGTCGGGCGCGCGGTAAACGGTCCGGGTACGTTAACCCATGTCCCGCCGTCCCAGACCAACACGTCACCCGCATCGCCAGGTGTCAGAACGTTGGGCGATACCGGGTTACCCTGCAGGCTCTGCACCTGGGGGTTCGGGTAACTGCCACTCAGATCGCCGCCTGCCGCGTCGCCGTTCTTCACGGCGCGATCCCAGCGCACGGCTTCGCTTCCGGTCGGCGCACCTGCCTCGCCCAGATTGCTGATCAGATTCGTTCCCGCATCGAGATTCGCGATCAGTGAGCGGTCTGCCGGATTGACGAGCAGGTACTGGTCGTGATCGTCGGCACCGAGTCCGTTTAAGTCGGAGTGCAGCATCGGCGCAACGACAGCGCCGCCGCCGCCACCATCGGGCGGCGAACCGAGCAGCGGTGCTGCCGCACCGCCGCCAGCACCGTACAGCAGGAATTCCTGCAGCAGCCGCGTCTGCACGAGTATCGGGCCGCAGGTGCGATCGATCGTCACTTCACCGTCCACCTGCAATTCGTTCGCCACTTCGACAAAGTTGACGTCGAGACACGCGAGCAGCACGCAACGCCCGTCATCCGGTCCGCGTGGAACTTCGCACGCACCCGTCTCAGGGTTCAGCGACGGACGTACCTCATGTATCCAGACGCGGTAACCGGCATTGAGCACGGCCGCGAGATCGTCGGGGTGAACGATGAGTGCTGCCGGCGGCGATCCGGACACCGCGGGGAAGCGGGCCGACCTCGGGCGGCGAACCTGTCGGGATCAGACCGCGAATCAGATCGGCAAAGTCCTCAGGCGACAAACCGCCGCCGGCGTCGCTGACCTCGATCGCCGCGAGTAGCTCACCCAGGGCACGCAGCGCGTCTTCTTCGGTCTGCTGCGGCGGTTCGAGCCGCAGACACAGTTCAAAATCATCGGCATAACGAGAGAACTCCGTCGCATCCTCGGTTGTGCGGCACGGATCGCCGAGTACAGGCACGGCGTCGGTCGCACAGTCCCGCGCGCACAACACGAGATACAGCGTGACGTTGTCGGGCGGTGCAAGCGGGGGACTGCCGAGAAGATCGTCTCTGTGGTCTTCAAGCCAGGTGTTGAGGTCACCGCACTGCGCCTGCTCAACGCAGATCGACTCACCGCGAGGATTGACGGCCATACCGGCCGCGACGACAACGGTCGGATCGCCCGTGTCCGAATTCGGTTCGACACTGACCCCCAGGCCGGACACCGTGCCATAGCCGTGCAACGCCCGCTGATGCCGTTCGTCGCGCGTCATCAGATAGTGCTGGTCCTGCTGAAACTCCTGCTCGCCGAGCACCAGTCCCGTGAAGTGCCGCACTCGCTTGTGAGGGTCGAGTACGAAGTCGGTCAGTTTGGTCGTGGTGAAGTTGCAACAATTTGCCATTTTCACTCCACTCCTATGTTTCGGTTAACCGATGACAGCAGCGGCGTCGCGGCCGCTGACCCACCGATCGGTGACGTGCCAGGGGTGAGCCTCATCGAGCAGGCCCTCACCAATGAATCCCGAGCCGAGGACAAGCGATGTAAATCGGCTACCCTCCCCGACGAGTGTGTCCAGCCCTGTTCGCGCCGTTCCGACGCGAAACAAGGCCCAGTAAAGCTGTACGTCAAATTGCGCATGGGACGGCCTCTCCCGCTCGACGACCGCGGCCACGCGCGCAAGTAATTGCTGTTGCTCTTCAGGACCTGCCGACGGATCGACCGGCACGAGCACGGTGAAGCGATGGGCGCTGCGCGTCGCGGCCACATCGACGGTCGCAAATTGAATCCAGTCGGCCAGCGGTGCACCGTCGGCGGGCAGGCGGTCTTCGGGCGGCAGATCGATCGCATCGAAACTCACGTAACGGCTCGAACCCGTCAGTGCATAGGCCGTGTTCAGGGCATCAACCGAGCGGTATTTCCGGCGCAGATAGGATCGAAAGAGCTCGGTGTCGCCCGCATCGAGATCGGCATACGGCAGTCCCATCCATTCGTCGATGAACGCACGACGATCGGCGGCATGTGCTTCGTCTGCCGGTGTCAGCGCCCAGAACCTCAGATCGCCGATACGGGCCGGAGCGTCCGTCCAGATGCCAGCCAACTCGGTCAGCAACTCGGCCGAGTCGTCGGATTCGGTATGGCGCCGTTGCAGGAAATCGCGCCACAGGCGGTTGAGCCGGCCCTGCCCTTGTGCGGGCTGCCAGGCGGTGTTTGCCGCCGTCCGCAGCGATAACAGCGAGGTCGCAGTGCCGGTCTCCCGATCGCCTGGCAGATAACGGCTCGAGAAGCCTTCGACAATCCGTATGCCGAACGGTGCGTGGTCGAGCGCGGCATCGAAAATACGCTCATCGGGACACGGTTCAGTCGCGACGCGAATCGCACGAACCAGTCCCTGAATCGTTCCTCGCTGCCGGTACAGATCCATCGCATGACGAATAAACAGACGCCGGCGCGACACCTCCCAGTCGTCGGACAGTGCCGCACCCAGCCAGCTCGCAAGCCAGTCGAGGGCTTCGGGCGGCGCGGTGCGGCTGTCGAAGAACGACTCCACGCTCGCAATTCGGTCCTCGGTCTCGGTGTACGTACCCTCAAAGTTTGCAAGGAAGCGTTCGACAAAGGATGCCGACACCGGATCTTCGCGGTAAACCGCGGGCAGGAAACGTTTCGGATACGACAGTCGCGGATACTGCAACCGCAGCGATCGCAGTTTCGGCGTGCTGCGCCCGCTGCCGACGAGTGTCAGGCGAATTTCGACATAGCGGCCGTGTACCTGCTGGAACAGCAATTCCCAGGTGCCGACGCCTTTGTGCGCCAGCGAGTCGCCGCCAAACGGCCGATGAAACGGGCGCTCGCCTTCGTCGATCAGCGTTGCTTTGTTGGGCTGCGCGGAAGGAAGCTCGCGCCGATGGGCCTGCCGCAGGTAAGGCCGCTGCTCCGTCTGCCAGCCCGTACGCTTGAGCTCGTCGACATCGTCCGCGCTGCGGCTTTCGATGACAACCTTATCGCCCGGCGGAATACATCCATCGAAGAACAGGCGGTGCCAGTCGCACCGCGGCATGCGGCTGTCGAACACGAGACCGTCGATGGTCCCCTCGCGAGCGTAACGCGGCCGTGGCAGACGGGTCAGCGGCAACCAAATCTCAGTCTGGTCGTAATACACGTCACACGGCGCGCTGACGAGCGCCTTGCCCGCGTAACGCCGCATTGGGTAGTACTGCGTGCTGGCGTCGATCGTCAGTTCGTCGGCAATTGCCTGCAATGAAAACGCAAAGCTCTGATTGCCTTCGGCCTGTGCGACGAACAACGTACCGGCGACAGCGCCCGGCACTTCGCTGTCGGGCTCGCCCTGCAGAAATGCGAAATCGTGACCGCGAAATTCGGGTTCCTGCGGCAGCACCTTGCGAATGGTATCCGTCAGGTCGACTCGCGGGCCTGCCGACACGCCGCAGCGAAGCCTGTGCACATAGGCCGCGGCACCGGCGGGCCCCTGATCCAGCAGCAACAGTGTGCCATCGGGCATTACCTCAATGGCAACGGGCATCGTCTCGACCGCCGGTACCGTGAGCAGCAGCGGCATGGCCAGCGGGTGTGTGGCTGCGGGTTTTACCCGCACATCACCGCCCTTAATGCCAAAATGATCGGCGGCGGACGCTTCGATTTCTGCCTGCGGAGAACCCGGCGGAACGCCGATGCGCAGCGACGCGTCGAGATACCACAGCGTTGCATCGCCGGCGTTGGGCAAATCCAGAATCCAGGTACCGCCACAACCGGTCGCCGCAAGATCGAACGGGGCGAAATCGACCTGCTGCGGCCATGCATGCCAGCGCGGCGGCCCGCTGTTGTGCAGATCGAAAATCAGCAGGCCGCCCGGCTGCAGCGTACCGACGACCAGATAGCTTCTCGACGTCACGGTCAGGCCGCGCAGTTGCGGTACAGCCGACACACGATTCTCTTTAGGCTGAAACAAACCGCTTCGCTGCGCCGCGCAATCGTCGTCGAAGTCCGCAACCGACCACAGCTCCGCGCTGCCGGAGCTGCCCGCCGGACGGTAGCGTACGGACCGGCCGTCGTCGGCGATCCAGTAAATATGCCCGAACGCATCGGCCGCGGCGCCGCGCCGGTCGTCCCGGTTAAGAATCTTCTCAGTCTCCCGGCGAGGGAAACGAATGAGTTCGGGCGCCAATGTCAATTGCTGACGTTCCATGTCCCAGACGACATCCTCACCCCCGCCATCAAGCAGCGGCTGCCAGTCGCGCGCACCGAGCAGCATGCTGTAGGGCTGCCCCATGTCAGCACTCCTCCGGCACGACCGGCACCGGCAGACGCAACATGCCTTCGCCTTCCACCGGGGTGGCACCCAGCAGGTCGGAAACTGGCGTTGGCTCGCCGGCGCTGGCCGACACGCCCAGCAGACGCGGCAACTGCAGACCCGTCACGGGCAGCGATGTGATGGCGTTGCCGTCAACGTCGCCCAGCAGAACCTGGGTCACGGCGGAAACGCCGGCAACGCGCGCGGCCGTCGCTAAAATCTCCGCGTTTTCCACGGCCTTGTCGAGCGGCCATCCATTGCCGCTGAAGCCCCCGGCCAGCGGTGACAAAAAGCGGCCGATTTCGATTTCGACCCGTTCGAGTACCGGCCCCTGTTCGATACCGTTCTGCACGACAACCCCGACCGACACCCAGATGCCGAGATAATCGGGGCCGCGCAGGTGCAACTCGGTGGTAACAAGGCGGCGCGGATCGAGATGGCGGCAGATCGCATCCAGAAACAGGCGGTCCGGCTCCGGCGTTTCGGGATGTTCCGCGTCGAACGCCGGGATCAGCAGCTCGGTCACGGCCCCGGGCGTATCGACGCCCGGCTGAGCCGGATGGTAGAGCGGCAGCACTTCCACCCGGCCGATGTCCACACCCGGCGTTTCCCACGTAATGTCGCGAAAGTCCTGCTCGGAAACCAGCCGGTCGCGATGACGCAGAAAACGGGGAATTCGATACTCGGCATCCGCAATCGTCTCGGGCTCGTCGCCGCCCCAGGTCGGGACCGGGTTGATGACCCGAATGCCGTTCGGAAGCTCACCCTTTTCGATCGCGCCGATGCCGACAAGGCCGTCGCGCCCGCCACCCCACGCATAGGACGCCACAATCGTTGCGCCTCTGGGCGGACGCGCCCCAAAGGAGCCGTTGCCGAATTCGATCAAACCCGATTCCGGGTCCAGCTTGTATACCTTGCTCGGCGCTTCGTCACGGTCGTCGACCGAGTCGGCGAGACGCGGCGCGCGCGTTTCGACTTCGGGTCCGGCCGCCAGCAGGTCGTCGATCGGTGACCAGAGTTCGCCGTTGACTGCGATCCGTAGCGAATCCGCGAGTACCGGCGTATGCAGCAGTTGTATCCGCTGGCCGGGTTCACCGGTACCGTCGGCGAGCTTCTCAGCGCGGACCAACGCCCGTTGCAGCACCTCGGCTGCATTGATGCCAATCCAGCTAAAGCGCGCCGCGAGCTGACTCTCGCGCTCGTCGTCTTCGACTTCGGGTGCACGAATCCGTATCCATGTGACCAGTCGTTCGGCGTCATCGGTATCCGCGAGCGACGGCGGCAGATCGCTGACGCCGGGTTCCAGCGGATCGAGGTCTTCCTCATAAGTGAGCGCCTCGGCATCAGGAAGCTGCAGCTCGACAGTCCCGGCTTGCGTCAGCAGATCGGCGCTCGGTCTGGCATCGAGACGTTCGTAACGAACCGTGCTGCCTTCAAGCCGCGGAATCTGAAACACCAGACCCTCCGAAGACGTTTCCTCAAAACCGCCGGGCGGCAATTCCAGCGCATTGGAATCCTGCGCAGGTAACACGCCCAGCGTGAGTACGCGGTTGGCAATCTCACTGCGAACCGCCGCCACGGAATCTTTCGGCCTCGCGAGCAGCGCGACCCAGAGCGCGGTATCGGCCGTGCCTTCGACAAGATCGATATCGGGCAGTGTCACGCCGGCGGTCGGCAGTTCGAACGGCTGCGTCTCGTAGTAATCGAGTGTCGTCCCTTCTGCGACGAGATCCGGGTAGAGGCGCAGGTAGAGATCCTGAACCTCATCGATGCGATCGGCCGGCAAGCGGCTCTTGAGATAAACGCGCCCTTCGATCGGCAGCACCGACAGCGCGTTTTCGGTGCGAAATTCGACGCGTCCTGCACGAACCACAGTCTCTTTTTGCATACTTTCGGTAGCAATCACCCCGCGCGGATTCTGAAAACTGACGAGTCCCCTGGCCGGTTGCGCCGCACGTAACGGCACACCCAGTAACTGCAGAAATTTGGCGCGATTGCGTTCCGGTATTAGATTGCATCGATAATTTAAGACCTCTGTGAGATGCGCAAACAACTGAATCATCGTGACGCCGGGATCGCTTTCGGTCTGGCTGACCCACTCGGGCGTGTGCACGGGAATTCTGCGCATCGCCTCGGCGACAAGCTCCCGGTAGTTCGAATGAGCGATCTGAGGAACGACGATTGGCATCCTGATGATCTCCGTTATGCGCCCAGTTGAATGTTGATATCGACGCGATCGGCCACCTGCGTCGCAACAAGCCGGTAGTTGATCGTTGCAATGGCCGCACGCGCATCGTCCGGATCGGCGATGACGTGCACGGACTCGACACGAACCCGCGGCTCCCAGCGTCCGACCGCGCGGCGAATCGATTCCTGAATAAGCCGGTGCGTTGCCGTGGTGTTCGGTTCGAACAGGAAGCGCTTAATGCCACCGCCGAACTCCGGCATCATCACGCGCTCGCGGCGCTCGGTGGAAAGGATGATGCGTATCGACTCGCGAACGTGTTCGCCGCCTTCCGACCAGGCGAGGCGACCCTCGTCGTCGACACGCGGCGGGAATGCAATCCCGCGTCCAATCAGTTGTGCGTCCGTCTGTGGCATCTAATTCTTCTTCACGGGAATGGGCAGGCAAACCTTCAGGAACGGCAGCCACCAGAACACGATGTTCAGCAGCTGAATGAAAATCATTAGTACGATGAACGCGCAGAGCGTGATGATCGGAATCGAGAACGAACAGATCATGCCAATGCCCCACGCGGGCGGCGGATCACCGATGTTGCCATCGTCAATGTCGCCGAGCGCGAGGTTCTGCAGGTGCTCTACTTTCTGGCGAAGGCTGTCGGACATCACCATCGTCACACCCTTCGGAAACTTCGCAAGACCGCCGATGCTCGTGTCTTCGGGCAGCCTGACAGTGACCGGCCGCACCGGCGCTTCGGGATCGTAGAACGCGGCAAACTGGAACGGCCGAGAAGGCACACTGACGATCGGATCGAAAAATTTCCGGCATCGCGGCTGGTCGTACACGCAGCGGAGCACGTAAAACGAACCTGCCCCGGTCGCCGCTCTGGCGATGGCTCCAGCCGCCTCGGTCGGCGCTGCGCCGACGTCCGCACCCTCGGTATCCTCGGTTTCGTCCAGTGCCGCGTAAATGCGTTCGTCTATCGATCGTGACACCAGCAGCGTGGCGGTCGCCGCGCCTATATTGGCGCGGGTCACACTATCGGGTACCGCAGGCTGACTTGCCGTTGGCGGGTCAACGCCGAGCAGCAGCGCATCGCGCTGTTCGTCGGTACGGCGCAGCGCCGTTCGCCAACTGACGCCGTTCGGAATGACACCGTTCAGTGCATCGAAAACCGCAGTGGACGATGCATCCAGGTTTGCCCCGGACCCGGCATCGATGGCCGCCCAGAGCTGTGGCAGTTCGACACGAAAAAAATCGACGACATCGAGCAGGGTATGACGCAACAACTCGCGTGCATTCGCATTGCTCATCTCGTCGCCGCTGCCGCCGGCACCGACGTCCTTCGTGTCCGCATACAAACCGAGGGCTGTCTGCGGACCTTCGGCCCAAAGCGCCTTGCGATAATCCTGCAACTCGATCAGCGGGTCGTCGGGTTCGCTCACGAGCGGCGCTGCCTCGACCTCCGAGGGCGCACTCATCTCGTACACTTCGCGGCCTGCTACGGGAATTCCGCCGACGTGCAGGCGACGGCTGCGGCTTTCGAAGTCGAAACCGATCGGGAACAGCGGCAGTAATTCTTCGCCCTTCGCGACTTTTCCGGCGGTCGGGGCGATCTGCCACTCGCCCGCCTCACGATTGCCGATCCAGACATGTTCGTTATAGGTCGACGCATCGTTCGGGTCGAACGTGTCGTCGTCTTTCGCAACGAGACGCCTGACCACGACTCCGACCTTTTCGTCTGCCGCGACATCGACCTTACGCTCAGGCAATCCGGTGCGCGGACAGATCAGGCTCGCGGCGACAAGGTAAAAACGGTTTTGCGCAGGCTGAAAGAGCTTAAGCACCTTTTCCGTACTGTCGTCGCCTGCGTCGGCCCAGCCGGCGTCGGGCTCCTCCCAGGTCTCCGGCTTCGCGACGAAATCGGCGAGTCGCTCAGGCGCGTCCGTGAGTACACCGGCGATGTCCTCCATGAAGGATTCCGCGTCGAAACGCAGCAGCGCCGGCTGCCGTAAACGCGGGCGCGGCCCGCCGTCTGCGATCGCGAGGTCCCAGAGCGGTGCCGGTGTACGCCATTCCACGAGATGTCTCATACGCTCACCAGATATTCCCCGCACCCGGCGTGTATGAACTGGAGATCACCGAATTTGCGATCACGCAGTCGGCCTGTACCGCACCCGAAAATTTCGACATTCCGGCATTGACCGTGACCATGCCCGCAGACACTTCGAGCGTACTCGCGTTGACACTGACTTTGGCAGATGCGGTGACTGTAATTCCCGACGAGTTCATCTCGACCGTGTTACCGCTGGAGTCGGCGACTTCAATTCGCGTACCGCCATCGTCGAGCGTCACGCTGTGCCCGCCTGGCGTCGTCAACAGAAGTTGTTCGCTGCCCTGTGTGTCGTCGAGCGTGATTGTGACGCCGTTTCGCGAGCGAATCGTTTTGAGGTTGTTTTCACCGCCGGTGTCCATCGACTCCGGCGGTGCATCGGCACCGTTCCAGAGCGCACCAATAACATACGGCCGGCGCGTATCGCCGCTTTCGAATATGACGAGTACTTCATCGCCCTCGTCGGGAATAAACCAGGTACCGCGGTCGTTACCCGCCATCAGGGTTGCGAGCCTCGCCCAGGCGGCGTAGGACGCGTCGCCGGAATCCGGGCTCCACGGGAGCTCGACACGAACCCGCCCCTGGCCGTCGGGATCGTAGATGTCCGTGACCAGAGCGCTGTAGACCCCATAGAAACGGCCGCCGTAACCCTGCGGTGCGCGAACGTTGAGCAGATCGTTGACGGAAGGCAGCATTCAGGCCACCCCCATGCCGGGCCGTTCCACCCAGAGCCGGCTTAGGAATCCGTTTTCGCCGTCGAAGGTATGCGCCACTTTGGATACGTAGTAGATACCGTCGAACAACTGGCCGAGTCCGCCAAATACGACGTGCGTTGCGACCTTGAGTCTGGCATCGCCTTCGGCAGTGGCCTCACCGCACAGAAAACGCCGAGCGAGTGAGCGGTAAGCGGATTCGGCCACGGTCTGTGCCTCGCCATTCGTCAGCGGGACGCTGTGCACGATCCGCTCGGGACGCTCACCGAAGGCCCGCGTCAGTACCGATCCGCCGCTGGTGCCGCCATTCAGTTCCGCAGCGATCGCACTTTCATTGGCCTCCTCTTCTATGCTCTCCTTGGCACTCACATCCCAGCCCGATACCGACACCGCCGTACGCTGATTGGCCAGATCGGCCGTGACCTCGAGCTCACGCAAACCGCGGCCGTAGGTCAGCGTGACGTCGGCAGCCGCTTTACGGCGGCCACGGGCCTGGGCAAATAACGCGTCGCCCTCTACCCACACCTCGGCATCGATGGCACGGGCGCGCTCACGCAGAAACGCGAGATCGCTCTGATTGACCTGCGCGAGCGTACGGTAGTCCAGTCCGTCGACATCGATTTCGGGCCGCAACCCATGCTCGCCCGCGATTTGCTCGAACACGTCCGTATCGTTGACGTCTTCGAATGTTCTGGTGCGCCGGGTCATGCGCAGGTCCTGGCAGCGGTCTTCGGCCAGAATCTGCAACTCCGGCGTGCGTTGCTGAGGGTAACGCGCTTCAAGTGCCGTGATTCGCCCTTCGAAAACAGGCGCTCGGGTTCCGCCATCCCCCATTTCGATCGTTATCGACTTTCCGAAGTCGAGAACCTCCCGGTTGAAGTACAGAAATCCGACACCATCTGCATTTGAGCCCCAGTTGCCGAAACAGGCTTCGCAGCAGAACAGCCCGTCGGTCGACTCAATGACGGACATTGTCAGCAACCCCTCGGACAGACCTGGCACCTCCTCGCCGTCAACGAGAAATTTTGGCCTCGACGGAAAAAACGCACTGCTGGCTCCCGGATCACTCAATGTTCGCTCCTCAATGTGCCAGCACGCGAACGCGACGCTCTTCGCATCGCTGCAGCAATGTTTTCACATCCTGCGCCTTAAACTTGTCGATGTTGCCGCTACCCTTGTCGCCGGCATCGTCGGGTTTACGTCCCGCATCGCCGGCCGACGGCGGCACAATTTCAAATTCGTTAATCAGTACACCCATGCCCTGCCCCTATCGTCGAATCTTCCGATCAAATGACGCACTCGCGGACGCCGAAGCGCTCGCCGCAGCACCGCCGAAACCGGCCGAAGCCCCTGCCGTGGAGGTCGCGCCTGCACCGGCGTCGACACCAAACCCGCTGCTTTCGGCAACCCCGAATCCCGCACTCAAATCGCCACCGATATCGGTGCCAAAGCCTCCGCTGACACCGCCACCCAGACCGCCACCGATGCCGGCGCCGGCCGACGCGCCCGCGCGTAATCCACCGCCGAGCGACGCACCGGCACCCGCATTGAAGGACGCGCCCGCGGACAGACCCGCATCGAGGGATGCGCCAGCCGAAACGCCGGCGCCGATCGACAAACCCGCATCGAGTGACGCACCGGCGCTCAGGTCGACAACAGCGCCGGCGCCAAGATCGAGGGGATTTTCAATACCGTTCGCAGCCGCAATGGGCGCCCAGTCGTCGCCGGTAAGATCGGGGACAGAATTGCCGTCCGTCGCCTGCTGGTTGCTGCCGCTGGCAGCCGTCGTTCCAAGCCCGCTGCCGCCCTGCTGCCTGCCTTCCTCGAAACGAATCTCCTGCCTGGACATTGCGATCGCGAGTTTCGCGCGCAACGGCCGGCCATCCTCGGAGAAAAACTCGAGATCTTCGCTCAGCGAGTCCATGATTCCCTCGAACAGGAACGAACCCCATGAGAAGCGAACTCCCGGTGGGATGAACTTGTCCTCCTGATCGGTGGACTGCGGTGTCATAAAGAACACGACCTGATTGGTGAGATCCCTCACATCGAGGCCGTCGGCCTCGGTCGCATCGAACCACAAATCGAAACTGAGTTTTGACGTCCCGGCACCGACGTATTGAATCGCCGATCCTCCACGCTGATCGCCGCTCGCATTCTGATTGGAGAGCGCCAGTTTCAGGCTCTCGGGATTGAATTGAACCTCAACAAGATGATCGCCGTCGACGGGATCCTGATTGCTGTCCCAGGAAATCTCCTTAAGCGTCGCCTTGGCAAGATTTTCCGGAATCATGCGGCCGCTCCACTGACGCGCGACAGACATTCATAGGCAATCTGCATTTCTTCAACGGCAATCTGTCCTTCTTTTGCAACCAGGTTCGGCACCTTCAGCTTGATCGGAAGACAGCCGTTGATTGTGAAACGCACCGTATCGGACGCGCCGTCCGTCGATTTCATCGCGATTTCGCCCGATGCCCTAAGCCCGTGGCCGTTGGCTTTCTGAACCTCCTCAAACCAGTCCCAGAGCCCGAAATCGGTTGTCATGCCGCGCTTTAATGTCAACTGGCCATAACTAACCGGCCCGACGAGGTGAATCGGCCGACGGTTGTTACCGCCTTCGCGCAGCGTCTTCGGTTCCAGACTGATTTCGAGACCCGATACCTCCGAGAATTCGGCATCGCAGATGGGTTTGCCGTTGGCGCCATACTGCAGCTCCACACGGAAATTGAAGGTCGTGAACGGATGCTCGGGCACGTTACGGTCCCTCCACGGCCAGGCGGCCGCGCTCGTCGGATACGAGGCGCACGGTGATGAAATCCAGCGCGGGTGCCGGGGCGACTTGCAGTTCGATAATGAAACGGCCGTTCTCGACACTCGTTCGCGGATTGACCGATTCATCCGTAACGACGCGATATGCGGTGCCGGGACTCGATCCCGCAAACGCACCGCGCGAGTAGAGGTCTGCAAGCACGCGCTCGAACCAGTGGCGCACACGATGCCTAAGATTGATGTCGTTGACGTCGAATACAAAGCGGTCGCCTTCGCGTAGTGCGAGTCGCCGCAACAAAATCAACAACCGCCGAACGTGGACCGGTCTCAGAGAATTGTCCGGACTCAGCGTAACCTCCGAGAGCAGCGTAAAACCACGGGGAACCTGAAGGATCAGATTGACACCGGCCACCAGCAGCTTCTTCCAGTCCTCGATGTCAAAACGCGGCGTCAGCGCGAGAACCCGCTGCAGAATTTTGTTGGCCGGCGCCAGCCAGGCGCCGCGCTCGATGGATAATCCGGCCATGGAGCCGGCAATGACACCTTCCGGCGGCAGCTCTGTGGTGATTTCTTCGCGATTGACGCCGCGATCCGGAACTCGCACGGTCACCCAGGGATGCAGCAGCGTGCCGTAGGAAAGCACATCGGCTTCACCGTCGCTGAGCGGCAGCACATCGCCGGCATCCGCCGTACCGCTGAAACGCTCAGTGCCCCCGGCCGTGAGTTTTCCAACGTGTGCAATGGCCTCGAAACGCCTGTAGTGCGCCGGCAGCGACAGCAGAGCGAGCATGTCGGCCCGTGCGCCCGCGAAACGCAATAACGCACGATGCACGCTCAGAAGGACGTTATCCTCGAATTCGGACGGCGCAACGAGCGTCCAGTTAACGCGCTGCGTCGGCTCGACGATGACGGTATTGGACCACGGACCGACATCGGCGCCGACGATGCTGCGAACGCGAAAGTAACGCCTGACTTCGGTTTCCGACGTCGCGCCGCCCGGCAGGCTCAGTTCAAGCTCGTTCGTGCGCTGCGAAGTCGGTGCGAAGAAATCGGCATCAGTCGATTCCTGCACGTCGTAACGCGCACCGGCCACGGCGATACTATCGAGTGCGGACCACACGAGGCGCGTCTCCGGAGGCGAACCGGTATTTTCGACAGACAGCCGCAGTTCGTCAGGTACCGGCATCGCGCACGGCGTGAACAGCGTATCCGGAACGAGAGCCTGACGTGTGTTCGACCACGGTCCTGACGCGCCGAAGCGCAGTGCCCGCACGCGAAAGTAAATGCGCTTAGGACAATCTCGGTCCGGATACAGCGTCGTCGCCGTTGCAGCACCCGCAAACACGGTGGCAGCGACGTCGAAGTCGGGATGCTCGGCAGACTCAAGCAGGTACGATGTGGCACCGGCGACCTCGGTCCAGTCGATCGCATAGCCGCCCGTTTCATCGGGCGGCGGCAATTCAATGAGCTCCGGAGAGCCGGGCAACAGCCACGGTGCCTCGAGCGTTGCGGCGGCAGGGGGCAGTTGCCGGGTCCAGCCGCCGTGACAGACATCGGGTACCGCGATCAGTGACGCTTCCTCAACGGGCAGCAGACTGTGCAGACCGATCAGGTCCTCTTCGAGTACGTAGTAGCGGTGTTCCGCTTCAACGAGAACCGAACCGCCCGTGGACGCAAGCTCCGGATCGATGAACAGCGAGCTGTGAAACACAGCCAGACCATCACGTTCGAGTGCCGTTCCAGGCTGTGGCGGTATCGATACGCTGGTTTCCGGCAAAAGCCTCGATGCAACCTGCAGCGGAAGGTGAAAGACAGGAGGATCTTTCGGTTTAATTTCGATACCCGCCAGCGGAAATCGGGGCGAACTGACCTCGGCGTCCAATCGTTGTGACTCGCGCCGGTCGCGTGACAACGACGGGCTGCCGAACAGCGCGTTATCGGCAGGCAATCCGCCCCAGAATCTCGGATGCGCACTGGCGAGTCCGAGTTCTCCGATGCGCGCGACAATGCCGGCGTTTCGCCAGACCGCTATCTCCAGTCTGATGCGCCGTATCGAAATGGCGGCCGCAAGCCCATCTGTCATCCAGTTCGAAATTGCGGTGTCGATGCCGGCGGCCGTGAGTTCTGCGAGGGCGTCAGACTCCGAGATAGTATGAAGCGATGGCCGTTCGTCCGCCGGTGAGAGTGGCGCGGCGAGCCAAAATACGCCCTGGGTGGGTTCGGAACCGTCGACCTCAGAGTCGCCGTAAAGACGCACATATCCGGACCCCGGCTCGATCTCGTGCACGAACAGGAAAAGCCTCGGTAAGTCGTCGCCGAAGAACACCTCGATCAATTCACCGGGCTCGAATGCGCCGGCGTCCGCGAGCAGATCGAGTCGATACTTGTGCGCAGCCAGATGCAGCGGGTGTTCGTTGCCGGCATCTCCGTTGATTGCAAAATCGCGCAGCGGCAGAAGTTGCCGATTGAGGCTCGTAGCAACGCTTAAGTTTTCGCACCACGAGCCCGGGCAGCGGGCCCGGGCGGAGATCTCGCTTCCCGCCATGCCGTCGGATCTGCCATCCTTGAGGCCGGGCAAAGCGAACCGATGCCAGACGATTGCTTCTGCATCGGCGACTCGAACCGCCCAGCACCGGCGCCCGCCGTTGGCAAAGAACGTTTCGACACTTGTACCCAGCATACCGTACCGCACCCGGCCCGCTTCCGAGTCCCATGCCAATACCGGATCGGGCCCGAAAATTTCGCGGAAGCGGCCCGGGTCTTCAATCGCCACCGGGCGGTGCAAAGGGCCGGTACTGGCAAAGCCGACGAACGCCGCGATATCCATGCGCGGCAGTTCGTCGCCGACCGGCTGCAGGCGGCTTTCGAAACGTACCCCGGGAATTCGAGCCTCAAGCACGAACGGGTCCTCAGGACATCTCAATACGTTCTGCGGCGAAGGTCATTTCTTCGATCGCAAGATCGGTGCCCTTACCGTTCAGCGAAGGTGCGGTGTACTTCATGGGGCGTGCACCGAGCAGCTTCCATTGCATCGCTTCGGTGTTGCGGTCCTCGGCCATCAGCTTGATCGTCACAGTCTTGAGCTGATCCGGCGTGCCTTCTCTGACGAGGTCCAGCCATTCGTAAAGATCGAGCCGGCCTATAACGCCGCGCTTCATCGTCACGTCGGGTACCTTGTAAATCGTATTGACCTTGAGCGGTGCATTTTCCTGGTAGTTGCCTGCCCTGTATTCGGCCAGCGTCATTTCGAGACCCAGGCCGCTGACCTCCTGAAAACCGGCCTCGACCGATTTTTCGTTGAGGCCATCCCAGCTCACACGGAAGTTGAACTGGCTGTATGGAATGTCGCGGGCTGTTGCCATCGTTTAGCTCCTTTGCGTCGTAGTCTTCGTTACTCAGTCCTGCGCATCGGCTGTTTTCTGGCCGATCCGGAAGACGACGAATTCGGCCGGGCGCAGCGGAGAAACGCCTACCAGGCAGATAAGGCGGCCGTTATCGAGATCGTTCTGTGTCATCGTGCTGCGATCGCAACGGACGAAGTAGGCTTCCGCCGGTTTCGTTCCAAGCAAATGGCCGCTGCGGAATTCGTTGTAGAGGAAGTCCTCCACGGTACTGCGCACGTTCGCCCAGAGTTCCGGCCCGTTGTTTTCAAATACGGCCCACTGCGTGCCGCGCTCGACAGAACTTTCCAGGAAATGAAAATATCGCCTGACGTTTAAATAGCGCCACTCGGGATCCGAACTCGACGTACGTGCTCCCCAGACCCGATAGCCTCTGCCTTCGAAGAACCTCAGGCAGTTGATACCTTCCGGGTTTAGCGCTTCCTGCTGTGCCTTGTTGAGGACGGTTTCGAAATTCGTGGCAAGACGAACGACTTCATTTGCCGGCGATTTGTGCACACCGAATTGAATATCGTTGCGAGCAAATATGCCGGCCATGAAACCCGATGGCGGCAGGTTGATTTCATCTTCGGTGACGGGGTCGAGAATTTTTATCCACGGGTAGTAGAGCGCCGCTCGCGTCGAGTCGATACCTGCGCGCAGCGAACGGATATCGGACAGTGCATGCCCATCCGCCGAATCGAGGATCGCGACGCGATAACGCATGCGTTCGCAGTGGGAAATCAGCAACCGGATAATCGCCTGACCGTCGGCCGCGTACCCGTTAGTCAGACCAAAGGTCGCACCCGGCGCTGCGACACTGAAGATTTCCTCAATATCTTCCAGCGCAAGAATGCCGCTTTTGACGACGCGGGTTTCGCCGTCGACGGTTATCGTCGACTCGTCACCCTGATAACCGCGCGCACGCGGCCGCTCGCCGTCGCTGCCGCCGCTGAGCCGAACTGCCAGCGTGCGGGCATTGTCACCGACCTCATCATCGAACAGCGAGTCTCCGACAACGGACCCGTCACGCAGATTGGGCTGCGCCATGAGCACTTCGGCGATCGCCGCACCGTTCTGAGCATCCACGCCCTCGACAACGAGCGGCAAGGTCAGTTCAGCCGTTCGCGTTGCAGGTTGTTCGGCAAAGAAGCGGCTCAGCGAGGCGCGATGCTCCGGGTGAAACGTCAGGCCTTCCCAGGCCTGTTCGTCCTCAAACAGACCCGTGGGCAACACGAGCACGCTGACCGTCAGACGATGTGCTCTCGTAATATCGTCGAGCTGTGCCTCAGTGTTATCCGCGTCGAACAGTCGGTAGACGAGAATTCCGTTCTCGTCGATTTCGCGCTGCACACGGTACACGGTTCCGGTCGCCGGCGAGCCGTCGTCGAAGCCGATAATTGTGTCGTGATTCTGAGCGCCGCGCAGCACAGGACGGCCACCGAGCGACGTATCTATCGGATCGATCGGCTCGATGTCACGTATGTCCTCACCGACACGAAGCACCATTTCGACCCGGAAATTACCCGCCAGCCCCGGATAGCGTGCTCGCAGCAACAACCCACCTGCCGGCGATCCGCCGCCTGTGAGCGTCGCTTCGGCGATGCCGTCGTCACCGTCGCGCTGACGATAGACCCGGCTCACGTACAGTTTGTTGCCGCCCTCTTCGTAGAACGCGCGAACGGCGTGTGCGAGATAATTATGAATCGGATCGCCGCCGTACTCGAGCTGATCGATACCGCCGTAGATACGCTCGAAATCGGCGAAGCTTGTCAGGAGTTCGGGCTCACCGCGCACCGGTCCGAAACGGGTCGGGCCGACGAAGCCTGCGGTGCTTGTTCCCACTCCCTCGATGGTCTTGTTGCGGAAGCTGACTTCTTCAACGAAGACGCCGGGGGCCAAGTACTCTGGCATGTTAATTCCTCCTGATCGTCATTAAGGCGGGGCCGGTGCCGGCTCGACCGTCATCGTTGACGTCTCACCTGTTCTAAGCACCAGTTCACCGCTGAAATCGAGCGTGCCCGACCACCTGTCCGCCGTCGCCGGAGGCGATTCGGCATCGATTTGAAGCTGAGCTCTGCTCTGATTGAAAATGTCGCGCAGGTCCGGAAGCTCCGTTCCGGGCGGCGGCGACAGGATGTCGGGTTGATAAAATATGGAGACCGTGACCGGCCACGTGCTGTCTGAGACGGGATGCGCAGGCGGCGATGCATCCAGCGGGCGCAGGCCACCCGGCAAGGTCGGAAACGGAAACTGAAGCGCAAACTCGCCGTTGTCGTTCGCGATCGTGACATACGGTTCTTCGCCGGCAACTTCGAGTTCCACGTGGGCATGTGCCGCCCCACGCCCGGTCAGGGCATCGATCAATTCTCCGCGAACAACGGCTACGTTTGGAGAACGGCCGCGCGTTGGCGACGAAAACAGATAGAAACCCGGCGCTCGCATACCCGGACTGCCAGCGAGCTGGGTCAGGAACAGTCCCCGATCCGGCAAAGGGAGCGACAGGCTGATCGCACAGGGCACGAAGCGGCGTTCGAGATCGATAACCTCCATCACGAACGGCAGCGTGTCGGGTGATCTCAGTGTGCCGCGCCCGCGACCCGCAGGGCGCTCCACGTCATACAGACCGGGAATACGATGAAATGCGTAGATATCGGAGCGGGTGCGTGCGCCGGAAACGACGGGCCGCAATGCGGCTTCCGGCCAGACTCTGACGCTGAGGCCGCTGCGAATCTGCGCGTCGGTCACCGCATCCCAGAAACGTACACCCAGCGTGCAATAGGTGCTCAGTTCTTCGAGTACGTGGTAACGACGGCCGTCTTCGAGTACTTCGCTCATCATGCGTCCACCGCCGGCTGCAGCGCCGATGCCTGCAGCAGCCGTTCCTGGACGATGCCGTTGCCCGGTTCATGGCTGCGCGACGAGCGAATGCGAATAATCCTCGCAACATACGGCACCGAGAGCTGATAGACGTTTTGCACGAGTGTGTCCCACATGCGCAGCAGATCTTCGTTCGTAAGCTCCGCGAGACAGATCTCTGCGGTTTCGTCAGGCTCGAAACTGGCCGGGACGACGGCGTTCAGCAACGCAGCGGGAAAGATCGGGTGATCTTCCATCGTGCGCATCATCCAGCCGGCGATCGTATGCTGCAGCGACGCCTCGCCGCCCCACACCGTCAGCATGAAATGCAGATCGAGCGGCAGCAACGTTTCCGAGACGGTCCCGTCGATGGCGGGCGGTCCCGGCGGTGTGCGGTGTATGCCGCAGGGCACGACGCGATATAAGAACAGCGAAACGCCGGCCGACAGCGGATTTGCGAAGTCGCGCGCCGTATATACCTTGAATTCGAGTTCCTGATTGAACTGGCCGGGGTCGTAGTGACTGCGCAGGAGCTGTAGCACACCCTCGGAGACCGCTGCGATCGCTCGGAAGTCGGCCATGTCAGTGCATGGCCCCGAATTCTGCTTCGCTACAGGGCTGTTCGATTGCCTGTCGCAGCGCTGCGACGAGCCCACTGCTTGACTGGTCGGCAATGGCCCAGCGCATAGGGCAGTACTGTTCGATGTAAGCCTTACCCGACGGCGCGAGCGTCAGCACAGTAAGATCGGGGAACTCCGCGAACAGGTGGCTTAGGATTCCGCGGTCATTTTCGTCTGAATAAAGAACGACGACGTCTGCGTCGGTCGAACTGACGGCCATCAGCAGATCGACGGACTTGCCGGCTCGTCCAACAACTTCGACCCCTCGTTCTGCCTGCAACTGCGCATCCAGCGAACGCCTTAAGGGAGGGGTTGGATCCGTTATCAGGAGCCGCAATACGCCCATAGTCTGGTTCCCGTCGTGAACGCGCGAAACTCCGACTATGGTTACTGCGCGCGCGCGGCACGACCATAGACCTTAGGATCGATTTCGGGACCATGCCGCCGGAGCGGGAGTACTGGGTAGTGGAACTGAAAAGTACCGGTGTGCTCGTATTCGGTACCGGTTACCTTTCGGCGGAAGTACCGGTACCGGCGGCATCGCACAGCAAGCCGTGCTCACGTGCGTAGCGCGCTGCTTCTGCGCGGCGATGTAAGCGCAGCTTTTCGAGAATGTTGTGAACGTGGTTCTTCACGGTCTGAACTTCGATTGAAAGTCGATTTGCAATTTGCTTGTTGCTCAGCCCGAGTTCGATCAGGCCGATGATCTGCCTTTCCCGAGGTGTCAGACGCGGTGTCTGGTCACGAGGAATCGACGCTGGACTGCCATTACCCGCTGCAACTTCGCTGAAGAGTATCTGCGCAATTCGTGGAGAGCATACGGTCTCACCGGCGCAAAGTGCCGCAATACTCTCGACAAGGTCGTCGAGCGAGCTGTCTACGGTGGTGCAAGCCGCGGCGCCGGCGCGGATTGCCGCCAGAATATCGCGCCTGCGGTTGCGCAGACCGAACACCAGCGCACGAATGTCGGGCTGCACGTGAAGCGCTTTGCGCAGTACCGATTCGTAGGAACAGCCTGACGAACACAACGCCACGGCATCCAGCCTGGCCTCTCCGATTTTCCGCTGCAGTTGCCGGGCGTCGTCGCCGGAAACGTGGCAGGTACCCGGTGCATTGAGGTAACCCCCAATCGACTGCGCGAGCGATTCACCGAGCGCCTTGTCCCGATGTACAACAAGAATTCGCGGTTCGCGCGTGTCCATTTCAGGCTCCCCAGACATTCGGCGCTATTTCTGCTTATTTCGGGCCGACGTAAATCGCCCGATTGCCTTTGCCTTTTTTATTCGCTGATGCAACCCGTTACCGGGTTAGTGCAGCCTGATACGCTGCTCAACCTCGCAGTCCGGGCCCTCTCCGGACTGCGATACCTCCAAGTCTAGTACAAAAAGCGCAAATCGTCGCGTGATAGCGCCTTTCAGGTACAAATGTGTTGCATGAGCGTAATGACGCAGAGCGTCTGGGGATAAAGCAGGGGGTCACGTTTTGCAACACCCCTGCTTGAGTGGCGGGGAATCCACACCTGAATCTGAGTCGCCTACGAGAACTGATTCATCGTATTGTCTTTGCCTGCCGCTTTAAGTGCCGCATCGCCCGAGAAGTACTCCTTGTGATCGTCACCGATGTCGGAGCCACTCATATTCTGATGCTTGACGCAGGCGATGCCCTGGCGGATTTCCTGACGCTGCACGTTGAGCACGTAACCGAGCATGCCCTGCTCGCCGAAGTACTCACGCGCGAGGTTGTCGGTGGACAATGCCGCCGTGTGGTAGGTCGGAAGCGTAATCAGGTGATGGAAAATCCCCGCCTCGCGGGCGGCGTCCGCCTGAAACGTGCGAATCTTCTCGTCGGCTGTCGCCGCGAGTTCGGTATCGTCATACTCGGCGCTCATCAGGTTACTGCGGTCATAGGCTGACACGTCCTTGCCTTCGCCGGTCCATGCATCGAAGACCTGTTGACGAAAATTCAACGTCCAGTTGAACGATGGGCTGTTGTTGTACACGAGCTTCGCATTCGGGATGACTTCGCGAATGCGCTGCACCATGCCGCCGATCTGCCCGATGTGCGGTTTTTCGGTCTCGATCCAGAGCAAGTCGGCACCGTTCTGCAGCGACGTGATGCAATCGAGCACGCAGCGATCCTCACCGGTGCCGGAACGGAACTGATACAGGTTGCTCGGCAAGCGCTTCGGACGCGCGAGGCGGCCGTTTTGCTTGATCACGACATCACCGTTTTGCAAATCGTCGGCTGCGATCTCCTCAACGTCGAGGAAAGAGTTGTAGAGATCGCCGAGATCGCCGGGTTCATTGGTGATCGCGATTTGCTTGGTCAGGCCGGCGCCCAGCGAATCCGTGCGTGCGACGATGATGCCGTCGTCAACACCGAGTTCGAGGAACGCATAGCGCACGGCACGGATTTTCGCGAGAAAATCGTCGTGCGGCACGGTAACCTTGCCGTCCTGATGACCGCACTGCTTTTCGTCGGAAACCTGGTTTTCGATCTGTATGGCACAGGCGCCCGCCTCGATCATCTTCCTGGCCAGCAGGTAGGTCGCTTCCTCGTTCCCGAAGCCCGCGTCGATGTCGGCGATGATCGGCACGACGTGCGTCTCGAAATTGTCGATCCTGTTCTTCAGTTCCTGCTCTTTGACGGCATTGCCCTCATCGCGGGCCTGATCGAGTTCGCGGAACAGACCGCCCAACTCGCGAGCGTCGGCCTGACGCAGAAACGTGTAAAGCTCTTCGATCAATGCCGAGACCGACGTCTTCTCGTGCATGGACTGATCCGGCAACGGACCGAATTCAGAACGCAGTGCGGCGACCATCCAGCCCGACAGATACAGGTAGCGTCCCTTCGTTGTGCCGAAGTGCTTCTTGATTGAAATGAGTTTTTGCTGGCCGACGAAGCCGTGCCAGCAACCCAGCGACTGCGTGTAGTTCGCCGGGTCGGCGTCGTAGCGCGCCATGTCCTCGCGCATGATCTTCGCCGTGTACCGGGCAATGTCGAGGCCGTTCTGAAACCGGTTCTGCGCCTTCATGCGCGCAACGTATTCCGGATTTATGGCGTTCCACGCCTCACCCTGACTGCCGATCAAACTCGCGGCGGCGTTTAGATCCTTTGAGTACTGCGACATTATCGGTCTCCTCGGCACCACAGCGGGCACCTTGAGTGCTTGATGAAACGACGCAGTCTACTGTGAATTTCTGCAGAATTTCACAAAAGAAATTTCACAGTGTTAATTTCACAAACATTGGCACCTGGAAGCTCGCTCGAACATCGTTTTACGCCAGCATCTGGGCGAACATCAGTGAATTGTCGTCGATGTCGTAGAAGGTCAGCAAACGCACCATATCGTCGATCGTAATAATATCGCCGTCAATCCGAACGCCGTGACCTTCGAGGGATGCTTTGGCCGTTTCGATATCCTGGACCCCAAACGTCGGTGTCGCACCGCCCGGGCTGGGTTGCTCAACGACGCTGAGCCCAACCGTGACCTTGTCGACCGACGACGACATTTCGCACCAGCCCAGTTCGTCCATGCGGTAGACGAGTTCAAAACCGAGCACGGACTGGTACCAGCCGATGGCGCGTTCGAGATCTGCGACCGGCATTGAGAGTGTCAGGCTGCCGTCGTATTCGATATTCCCGGACATTGTCGTAATCCCCTGCTTCTTTGTCATGTGGTACTATTTTTATACTTACTATATTATTCGTCAAGTGAAATATTCGAACACCGACCCGGCGCGACTGATCGAACTGGTCCATCATCGATGGAATATCCCGGTCGTCGCCGAACTTTACCGGCAATCGGGTGCCAAATTCGTGACACTCGTCAACGGCCTGGGCGTCAGCCGCACATCGCTTAGCGCGTCACTGAACGATCTCATCGAGCAGGGCATCGTGCGCAGAAATACGGGGCATGGACATCCGATGCGGCCGGAATATCTCTTGACTCAACGCGGGAAACGCATCGGGGAACAATGCGCCGCGCTGGCCGACATCGTTGGGCGCAACGACGAGAACGATCTCGCTTTTCGCAAGTGGACGCTGCCCCTTGTGGCCGTGATTGGCGACGACACACGGCGCTTCAACGAAGTGCGGACAGAACTGACCGACGCAACACCGCGGGCGATCACGTTGGGTCTCAAGTCATTGCTGCGGCACCGGTGGGCAACGCGCACACTGATCGACGAGTATCCTCCAACCGCGGGCTATAGCCTGATGCACAAGGGTCGCCGGGTGCTCCGTTGTATCGACGGATTCTAATCGGAGGCCGATCTGCCGCCCATTCGGGCTACCGCCGCTTCGCGATGCACAAGATCTGCGTCGGTGTTGAACTTCTTATGCCGCCCGGAGTATAAACGAACGCTCAACAGGCATCGTTCACCCACTCCTCCGGAAAACGATACTCCGGTCAATGATCGTTTAGGCAGGCCTGCTCAATGCTTGAAGAACCAACCTCCCTCGCGAACAGTGTCGACGTGGTTGCCGACACACTGAAGCTCGACTACGGCATCGAGACAGAGGACTTTTACAAGGCGCTGGACCTCGCACCGACACCTCGACGCGAGAGCGGCGATCGTGTGCCCAACCGTCTGATCGTCAACATGTGGGAGGTAGCCCGCCGGCTTTGTTCGGACCCGGGTATCGGCGTCAGGGCCGGGCACCGTGCGAAGACCGTCAATTTTCATGTCATCGGCTACGTGTGGATATCGAGTAACTCACTGGCCGATGCGATGGAAAGGCTGGTTCGCTACGAATCGATAATCGACAGTGGGGAAACGATCATCACCTGGGAACGGCAATCGGACACGTATGTGCTGACCGAATCGTACCCGGTGCCTGCCGATTATATCGGCGAACTTGCTGTCGACTTCGCGATGTCGTCGATTATCAGCCTGTGCCGGCAGGCAACCGGCCGGAAGGTCTGTGCCAGCAAACTCGAGGTCATGAAACCGTCGGATACGCCGGTCGACATCTATCGGGACCTCGTCCGGGGCGACGTTAAGTTCACATCGACGCACAATGCGATGCACTTCGATGCCGCGACGTTTGACGCGCCGCTTCCAAACGCATTACCGGATGTCGCCAATGCGACGCTGAAAGTAGCCGACGACTATTTGCGGTCAATGACTTCGAGCAAAACGGCGCTCGAAGTCAGGAAGGCACTTGTGAACCTGCTTCCATCCGGCGCAGTCAGTCAGGAAGGCGTTGCGAAATCGCTGTTCCGCAGCGCCAGCACCCTGCAGCGCCAGCTCCAGTCAGAAGGGACCAGTTACCGTGAAATCAGCGATGATGTGCGACGCACGCTGGCCGAGAATTATCTCGCCGATGGCCAGCACACACTCGGTCAGATTGCGTTCCTGACCGGCTTTAGCGATCAGAGCAATTTCACTCGCGCTTTCCGGCGCTGGACCGGCAGGACGCCGAAGCGCTTT
Source organism: Woeseiaceae bacterium (assembly GCA_965224505.1). Classification (GTDB taxonomy): domain Bacteria; phylum Pseudomonadota; class Gammaproteobacteria; order Steroidobacterales; family Woeseiaceae; genus UBA1847. The sequence continues at coordinate 3,432,415 of CBDCZL010000018.1, read as the reverse complement.
CGCAATAAACCTGCCATAGACCAGCCGGAATCCCGTTGACTGCAATGACTTCAAAGATACCGAGGGCGCTGACATCAACGTCATTTTTCGCGATGTCGGCCAAAATCCGCGGATAATCCTCAGGCATCTGACATTTTTTTGGCCCAAAATCCGGGCGGCTCTCACTCCCGGACCCCCTTAACTATTGCGGTGTGTCGCTGCAAAACCGGACCTTTCAGGGCCGACTAAGTAAAGCCTGTCCCTGATTGAGCCGTTTCAGCAATGCCCTGGCTTGTTTTCGGTGTTTGTCCGATTTGCTTGCCGCCTGATAGGCATCACGGGCCAGACTCTCATCGCCGCCGCGCTCGGCGCTGACTCCCGCCAGCAACAGAATGCGCTCGATATCGTCTATGCCGCCCTGATCGACCGCCTCCATGTATGCCTCATAGGCAGGCAACCAGTTCTCGTCCTCGAAGTAAATATTGCCGAGGGCTTCGTAGATCTTTCCATCCGGCGCCAGCTCCGCGACGCGTGTCAGCGTTTCTCTGGCTTTGGTACGGTTTCGCGCCAGCAGCCAGAGATCGCCCAGACGTTTCAGCATCTCGACATCGGTTTCGATAGACTCTTCGGCAAGGTGCGACTCGAGCAATCGAGCAGCTTTCTCAGGCACCTCGATCATGCCGTAGAGCGCTACCATGCGTTTTAGATCGTTTGCCTCGTCGATGAGGCCTGCGTTGTAGGCAATCGAAATCCCAGCCAGCGCCTGCTGGTTATCTTCAAGCTGCATATGGTGGTTCGCGTAGATTCGCCAGTAATCCTTGTTGTAAGGATCCTGGTTCAGCAGATTCAGGATAACGTTTTCGGCACGGTCGTACTTCCTTTGGTTGAACAAAGAATGGTAGTGAATACGATGCCAGGCTGCCGGCGGCTTGTTTTCCTCGTTAATTGCGATTTCAATCATCTTCTCGGCTCGCGCGTAGCTTTCGGTCATGAAGTATGCATAGGCGAGCGAGAATATATTGTTGGCTTGCCTGTCTTTTTCTGTGTTCGCATACCAGAACTCGAGCGCATCCCGTGCCTCTGAGTACATCTCATCAGCCAGGATAATCTGTCCGTAAAGCAGGTAAAGATCCGCCTTAAGCGCGACTGTGATATCCGGTGTTGCCAGTGCCGTCTCGAGTGCTGTGCGCGCACCCTCCGTCTGATTCATAAAAATGTAAGTATGAGCGATGTACTGGTGCACAATTGCGTTGTCGCCGGGGTCGCCGGCGATTCGCTGCGAGTACTCCCGTAACTCGATCAGCGCTTCGTCATACCGCTTTTCATCCCACAGCTCCTGCACATCCATAAGCTTCAGGTAGGTTCGATTTGAGGCTTCCTGGGCGTAGCCTGCGGCAGATTGGACGACCAACAGCACAATAAAGACCAGCGCACGATTCATTGCTCGTCTGCCATAACAAACGTCAATCGGGTGTACGTTACGACACTGGTGGGCTTGCCGTTCGCGAATTGCGGTTGATACTTGAATTTCATCACCGCACGTTTTGCCGCACGATCGAACACACCCGAAGGCTCGGACCTCAATACGACCGGATCCGTGACTGAGCCGGTTTCGGTTACGGTGAACTTCAGCAGTACGTAGCCTTCAGTACCGTTCATCAGTGCATTCATCGGATAGTCGGGCGGTACCCGCACCAGCGGTGTGAGTTCTCGTGCAACAGCAATATCCCCACCGATGCCGAGGTCTACATTGATGTCCGGCACGTCAATCGTCATGCCGGTCATTGAGGAGTTGGATGTGTTGGCAAGCCGCCGCAGATCCTGCTGCATTTCCTTAGGCGGCTTTTTCGGCGCTTTCGGGTTGCGCCGCGACCGCACCTCGCGCGATTGCTCCGATACACGAATGAAGTTGGCAATGTCTATGTTTTCGGTGTCGGTCAGGCGAATCCGCTTTAGACCTACCATCATTTCTATCGCTGTAAACATCAGGACATTGACGATCAGCGCCGCTATTACAATGATCGGAATCCTTGCGGACTGCAGTTTCACCGCATTCCGTCCGGCGTTGCGGCAACGGCCACATTTTCGACACCCGCGAGACGTGTCTGGTCGAGTACCTCAATAACAAGCCCGGTTTTGGATTTGTCGTCAGCGAGTATGACGACGGCACCTTCGGGGTTTTCGGCGTGCAGCCGCTCGATGTGCCCGCGGACGCTCCGCGGATCGACGCGCTGACGATCAACCCAGACCTCATCGTTCTCGGTTACGGCAATCATAATGTTGGCCTGCTGCTGAGTCACCGCTGTGCGCGCGCTCGGACGCTCTATGTCGACGCCGGCTTCCTTTACGAAGGACGCATTGACGGCGAAGAAGATCAGCAGGATGAACACCATGTCGATCAATGGCGTAATGTTCATCGCAGTAGGTCCTGATTCGGATTTGATGTGATCTTTTGTGGCCACTTAGTCCCCCTCAATGAGTTCCGTCTCGAACCGCAGGGCGAGGTTTTCGGTGCGGCTTTCGAGGTCGGATACGAAGTACAGGCCGGACAAGGCCGTAAAAAGTCCAGCCATGGTCGTAACCAGCGCTTCCGAGATTCCGGATGCCATGCCACGCGTGTTGCCGGTGCCAAACACCGTAATGACTTCAAATACCTTGATCATCCCGGAAACCGTGCCGAGAAGCCCGAGCAGCGGCAGAATACCGGTCAGTGCCTGCAATGCGACGATGTTGCGGTTCGACTGAGCAGTCAGTTCGGCGACGATCGCACGGATTCGACGAAAGCGCATTTCTTCGGAAAGACCTTCGCGGCTGGTGCGCCAGTCATCGAGCAGACGCGCCCTTACAGTATTCATGTCATTCCAGTGGAACCAATAGCGTTCGATGATCAGAACCCAAAGCAGGATCGATGCAAACAGAATTGCCCAGAGCGTCAATCCGCCCTGTTCGAACAACGCAGCAATGCCGTCCTTGTAGCTACTCCAGTTCACACCGCCGCTTCGCTTCTGTCAGCCGTTAGCAGATCGCTTGAGTATTTTCCAAGCCGTTCTATCAGTCTGTTGGCACGCCCGGTCAGCATACTGTGGAACAGCACAAGCGGAATGGCCACAGCGAGGCCGAGTTGTGTCGTAATCAGCGCAACGGAAATACCGCTCGACATTAGTTTCGGGTCGCCCGTACCAAAAAGCGTAATCGACTGAAACGTCTCGATCATGCCGGTGACCGTACCGAGCAGACCGAGCAGGGGGCTGACCGCAGCGAGTACGGCGACCGTCGGCAAGCCTCTGTTCAGGACGGAGGCTTCTTCTGCAAGCGATTCGTCGAGTCGAATGCCAAGTGACGTCATGCTTTCGTCGTCATTGGCTGTGGCTATGAGCTTGAGGCGGCCAAGTGCATTCCTGTTGCTCGCTTCCTTGGTCACCGCCTGCTTGTCGATGGCTCTGTACGCAAAGAACAGCGCGATGGCCCGGCGTATGATGATGATCAGGCCAATCGCACCGAGAATGAGAATCAGGTAACCGATGCTGCCGCCCTGAGCGATACGTTCCTTGAATGCAGGGGACTGTACCATCAGGCTTAAGATGGCACCCTTCGATGGGTCCAGTGCCATCGCTGTCACCCCCGATGTCGCGTCTTCGAGTTCGCTGGCCATGTTACGGAAGCGTGCAGCCGGCTGGCGGCTCAGTTCGACGAGTTTGCCGCTTTCCGGCAGGTAGCGTAGAAAAGCGCCGTCGGCAACGGATGTAAACACCCCGGCTCGTGTGACGTTTTTGCGGAGTTCATCGCCCTGTGGCGTGATAACCGTTGCCGGAAAACGAACGACCTTGCCGGACTCGCTGATCTCGGTCATGATCGTCGTCCACAACCGCTTGATGTCCTCAATGGTCGGCGTTGATTCACCCTTGCCAATGTTTTGCAGAAACGTTGACCGGTCCGCTTGTTCGGCGGCAACCAGTGAGGTATCGAGCACGTTGCCGGCGCTCAGCGCGGTTTGTCGAACAATCGCGAAAAGATCGTTTAGGTCGCCGGCACGCTCTTCAAGCGTGGCTTCGTATTCGGTTAATGTTTTTTCGTTACCCTCGTACTCTTCGCGGAGTCGATCGGCGCGCCGGTTAGCGGATGCGAGTTTCTCACGAGCGTCTTCAAGCAGTTCCGCCTGACGTGCTCTCTCGCTTAGAAAACGATCGATCCTTCGTTCGTCGTGCTCCGCCTCTTTGAGTGCTTCCTGCCGTACCGACTCGACCAGTCTGTCGATGCTTTCCTGGTCCGCGTGTGAGGCGAGCGGTACGACGAACAGGAATAGCGTCGGTATCAATTTGCGATATTTCATGTGCGATCCTCCGGTGCGGGAACGGGCAGTCGGATCAGATCGGGCGGAAGTTGTTTGCGCGCAATTCGGATGGCGCGGTCGAGTGACTGGCGATATTGCTCGTCCAGTACGACCCAGTTGTCGGTCTTGTTGTCCCAGTAGCCGATTTCGAGACCGTCGAGTGTCATGTAATAGAGACCAAGGCGGCCAAAGCGCAGGAATGACACGGTCCGGGTCTCTTCATCGATTGTCATTTCTCCTTCGTACGCCTCGATGGTGTGACCGTATTCAAGTTCAATCTGATAGGCTTCGGATACCCGTCGATACTTCTCGGACGTAGGTACTTCGGGTCGTGCCATGAGCTTCCTGAGCTCGTCGATACGCATAGCGCGCTCATTTTCGAGGTACGGAATGTCTATTGCGACGAACTCTTCGAGCACCTCGATCATGCGAACGATGAGCGGCAGAATGCGCCGCTTCGTGACCTCAATATCGTTGAACTGTCGTTCGTAGTCAGCTATTTCTACACGTTGAGTGCCTACCAGATTTTCGAGCTGATCGTTGTAGGCATCAAGGTCGGCGACCTGGGTTAACGTACTGCGATACTCATTGAGCAGGTCACGCGTTTCATCGTCGAGTGCGTTGATACGTTCCTGAACGTTAATACTGGCTTCCAGACTGGATGATTGAGTGTCTATCGCATCTTCAACCTGTTGCGCGACCGGCTGGGTCGGTGCGGCAGACAACATGCATGCGATCAGGCAGGGCATGAGCAATCTTGGCATGGACTTCGAACTCCCCTGAGAATTTTTACGATTCGTACTGTTTCATTGTATTAATGCGCTAGCACGTTACCCTCGTGGCTTCTACTTAACCGAATAGCGAATTCCAAGGCCCAACGCCCAGGCATCGTAGTCGTAGGGCTGCGCGCCGAGCGTGAGGATGGTGGGCAAAGTATCGGACGCTACAAGCGCCCAGTCGCTTAATTCGAATCGCTCGTAGCGAAGGTTCAGGGTACCCGTAAAGCGTTCGCTCAATCGATAGTTTCCGGCAATTCTCAAGCTGTCGAGGGTCGATTCAAGAACCGGCAGGACGCTCGGACCTCCCGACAGGCTGTCCAGCCGGATGCTCGTTTTTCCTTCCCCACGATTGAAATCGATACGCAGATCCAGTTTCTCATCCGAGTCACGCCAACGACCGCCAACGCCAATGTGGGTAAAATCGTCGTCGTGGCGTGCCAGCCAGTCCCAGCTTGCGAACTGCTCGCTGCCGGTTTGCAATGCATCGATTTCCTCACGGCCCAGAAGGATAAAGACCGATGCGTTCTCGCCAATAGCAATCGAAAAGTCCGCAGTGACGTGCAATTCCTCACTATCCGTCATACCAAGCCGGGACCGGTTATATCGATCGTCGGCCAAGCGTGCCGTTGCCGTGAATGACCAGCGGGCGTCCGGCAAGGCGAACGTCGCGACGAACTCACCCCAGGAACGAAAACGGTAGGCAAGGTTGTATTTTCTGAGCAGCGGATTCTGGCCGAGGCTGATGGCAACCGATTCATCGTAGCGGTCGATGTCGCGCTCGGTCGTACCGCCTTTGGCACGCAAATCCAGCCAGCCGAATGGTCGCCAGCGGATCTGTCCCCAGCCTGCGTCTGTGGTTTGTTCCGCAACTTCCTGATTGTCGCGTTTGAGTTGCTTGTACTCATAACCGCCCGACACTCGAATGCCTTTCCAGACGACGAGTTCCCCGCTGATGTCAAGCCGCGAGCGGTCGAAACCATACGGGACGTTCTGTTCTGTCTCGCCGGAATTGAAGACGTCGACGATGATGCGTTGCCAGTCATCGATCGGTGTCTGGTTGTCTCGCTCGTCGCGACGGTAGGTAAAGCGAATGCGGCCGTTCTCGAGCGGTCGACTTGTGATTGTCAGTGAATAGTTCGCGGTGTCGACCCTCGCATCCGACGCAACTCTCGGCAGCGCAGCGGCACCTGCATTGGGGTTTATTGTGTACGGCAGGAACATCTCATTCTGCTCGCCCCGGCCAGTGGCCAGCGAGAACGCAACGACGGTATCCCAGGCTGCAGCGCTCAACGCACCGGACAGTGACACTTGCTGAAAATCATTGTCGGGTGCAGTGGCTGCGCGCAGATTCTCAGCACCCGGAGCAGTCAAGAACGGCGTTTCCCAGGTGATTGAGTTGTGACGATGGGTAAAGAACGAGCCGTACCAAGCGACTCCAACGTGGCCACGGTCGAATGCGTAACGAACGCCGGCATCAATATGGTCGGTTTCGTGGTCGAAGAATCGCGGCAGCAACGACGCCTGAGTAAAGCCTGAGCCGCTTGTGATTTTGATTCCGTCCCGGTTCTGCCGCTGGAAGTCGGCATACAGGCTGATTCGATCGAACGGCCTCCACCTGGCACCAAGGTCGAGAATCTGCCGATCGCTTTCTACGTTCTGCCGACGTAGCGACGATTGCAGTGTCGGCATACCGGCCGTAGTTCCGGCTCGAATCCATCCCGATGGCAATAACAGTGCGCCCCGGGTACTCGGCAGGAATACCGTGCTCGTCGTGTCGAAACGACGGTACGGCAACTCGCGATAGCTGATGTCGATGTCAAACAGACCACGCTTGCCGCCCCTCATTTCCAATACACGTGACGAGAGTCCCAGATCCTCGGCACGCCAGGCGAGGCGATACGCGTCGTTGGCATAGACACCGTCACCACCCACATTGGCATAAACACCTTTTTTATCGTAGCCCGTCGCATTGCCGAAGCGTGCCGCGTCGTCACTGACGCCGGTACCGCCAATATCGATCGTCGCACGATAGCCGTCGTCGAACGGGCAGGTTTCACAAAGCCATTCGCTCGTATCGACCTGCGCGCTTGTGTTGGCTGGAAGCAGCGGCGCTAACATGACGAGAGACATTCTCAGTGCATTCATTATCCTGCTCATCGTATCGACAACCCCTGGTGGGCCGTTTGATAAATTCGGTGACTCTCAGTCGCATCACAACGCCTTATGGCAAGGCGAGCGAGCGCAGGACTGGCCGTCGCCAATTCAAGCGAGCTCAACGCCGCCGAAGGGCGTTGTGCTGCGACCCACAGGGAGCCCTTCTCAAGGGGCATACCGGTGTTGAAGCGGCTTGGCATAGCCCGGCTATGCCGGCACCGCTTCGCCTGGGTCTGCCCCTTGAGAAGGGCTCTGAGAGTGACTGAATGTATCAAGCGGCCCACTAGCGCATTAGCTTCGAACCGGAAGGATGGTTCGATCCGTGGACGGCATCATGGCAGTTCATGCAGCTCTGGCCGAGCAGGAACTGCGACGCAGAATTGGACGGCAAGCCGCGCTCGTCCTGCGGCAGGCTCGGGTGTCCGTCCTGAGCATGGCAGCTCTGACAAAGCTGTGGTGCACGCATGGTCAACATGCCCGGTTGCGTCGAACCGTGCGGGTCATGGCAGTTTCCGCAGTCCTCGGGAACGGGCGCGTGCTCCCAGAGATACGGACCTCGAGTGTTCGCATGGCAGCCGTAACAGGTGTCGTTGACGGTCTGCCGCGTTAGCTGCTCATGCCCGCCATGCGAATTGTGGCAGCTACCGCAGTCCATCTTGCCCTGCCGGACCGGATGGGCGTACGGTTTCATAGCCTGTGTCCGTTGCTGCTGATGGCAGTCGAAGCATACGTCGGCCTGGCTGGAAGTCAGCAGAACCGGATCCTGTGCTGTATGGCTTGAATGACAGTCGTTACAAGACACGTCGTTAAAACTGTGACCGTTACCGTGCCATGCCGACGCGGCATCGTCGCTATGGCAATCCATGCACAACGCATTTTGCTCTGCGATGCTCGCAACGGCGTTGGCGCCGAATGCAAATACCGGTGGCCGCTCCTGTCCACGGCGCACACGTGCTGCATGGTCGCCCCCCGCACCGTGACAGGCCTCGCACTGCAATTCACCGTGACCAAACGGGGTACCGGTGTCACCCGGTGTCCCATGGCCGGATCTGAACACCGCGAGCGTTGCACCGTCATCGTGACAGGAGAGGCAGGTGTCTGCACCTTTGCGGCTATAGTTATCCGGTGCCACCTCATCGTCAGGCGATTGCGATAGGACGGCAGCGGGAGCCATAAAGGCCGCAAGCACGGGCGCAATCGTCAGCCAGCGCATTCTCGAAGACACACTCACGATGCCCCGCCGTCGAGTGGACCGCCTGAAATATTTGGCCACCCTCAGAGCCCTTCTCAAGGGGCCCACTAGTTGGACTCAAACGAACCGACGTTGTGCATAACGGCAACGTCTGCCGACCGACCTTCTCCATGACACAGCGCACAGGTCTCGACACCGCTTGAAATCAACGATCCGTCGGATGCCTTTGTCGCCTCAAAATCACCACCGTTCTGCCTCATATGTTCGGCGGCCAGCGCTGAAACGTGGCAGGTTGAGCACACCGCCGTATTCGGCGAAATGACGACGTCGTCGGTCAATATAGCCGGGTCGTTCGCGGACACGGTCGTACCGAGAACAGTGGCAGGATCGACCGGGTAGTAGCCGCCTTCGACATGGCAGCCCTCACAGTTGTTCAGCTTGCCAGGGTAATGGAAGTCGAACGTGTGCGGGCGATTGCCGAAGCCGCAGGCTTCGTACGGCACGCCGGTTGCCGACGATGCGTGCATGGCATGAATCATATACTTCATATCGACCGGCGCATCGTCCGTACCGAGGTCCGTAGCGCACTGCCCGGCACGACGATTGATGTCCGTGACGTTGGGTGCGTGGCAGGTAACGCAGACCTGGACGTTATCCGTGCGGTTGTTGCCGTGCATCGACAGTTGATTGTGGCAATCATCGCATTTCTCGATCGCGACAACATTGCGTCGGGCAACCGCGCTGGCATCGGTGACCTTTGCGTAAGCAACGACGTTGGTCACCGCGATACGCTCCAGGCTGCCGTCGATATCGAGGGCCGGATGGCCATCCATCGTTACGGCGAGCGATCCACTGACATCATGCGGCACCGCGACCGGCGACGTAACCTGGAAGATGCCTCCGCCGATGTCGGATGAGCTGCCGAAGCAGGAACCGCCTCCGAGCGGGTCAATGCTGACCGGGAGCCCGGGCGTGGTGCCGCTGCCCCGATTGTGGTAGTTGCTGGTGTCCCAGGCGATACCAATGGCGAGGCGGCTCGTGAAACACTGCGTCCACGCAGGATCATTGAGAATGTCGTAGTACGTACCGGCGTCCGGATTGAAGACCGAGAAATCGATGACCGGAAACTCGCCCGGCGCCGTATTGGCTATATTCTCGATACGAAATTCAAACAGAGCTTCCGCTTCACGCGCCGGCATTCGATGCGCCTCGGCGACCCGCAGGTCCCCATTGTTCACGGTTGAATTTTCACCGTGGCAATCGACACACAGCGAATCGTCCGCGAAAGTCAGACCTCCCGGGTGACCGCCGTTAGCCCAGTCGATGCCATCGTGGCAGGAACCGCAGGCGTCGCGGTTCTGGACCTGGCGCCAGTTGCTTGCCTGCGGCACTGTGCTGTCGTTCTCCTGGTGGCAGGTCGTGCAGTTGCGAACGTCCTGCGGGAAATGCACCTCTGAATAGTCGTGCACGCTGCCTCGGAACCCGACGACAAAATAGCCATTCGCGAGATTCGCGCCATAGTGAATCTTGTGCACCATCTGTTTCATATCGACGGTACCGCCCCAGGGTTCCGCAGCGGTATCTCCGTCTATCGAGTACGGATTGTGGCAGGTAACGCAGTACTCAACGTCGAAGCGTGCCTCGCCGTGGAATTCGAGGTTGTCGTGGCAGGCATTGCAGGCATTGTTATTGACGATCAGACGCGTCTCAATCGGCATACCGCCGGTTGGCAGAAAATCGTACGGCGCATTGTTCGACGGAATGTTGTCGGGCAGGAAACCGCCTCGATTGGTGCGGATTTCGACGCCGAGCCGATGTGTCTTGCTTTCGTCATACGTGGGCCCGGCCGGGTATGCAGTCAGATCCCGGGCAAACGTATACGTGTAGGTGCCGTCACCGTTGTCGTTCCAATTCCCCGCCGTCGCGGACTCGGTCGTCGCCTGAGCATCCGGTATACCTGCACTCGAACGCGTGATGTAGGACTGCCACTCGCTCGAACCGCCATTCTGACCCGGTGACAGCTGCGCAATAGTCAGGCTGATATTTGCGGCAGGAAGACCCGTCAGGCCAAAGCCGACATCGTTTTGTAACTTTAACATAACAGTCGGCGCGCCGCCGCCGCTCGGAATGGCGACATTCTCAACGGTAACAAAAACCTCTTCGACGGTATCGATCGGAACCGTCGCGGTTCCGGAAGGACCCGGAGACCCGCTGGGCCCAGGCGGCCCTGCAGTTCCGGGTGGTCCGGCCGGTCCTTCAGGACCCGTATCGCCACTGCAGGCAAATAGAAATGCCGACGCAATGACCACGACGATCGCCTTTGAGCGCAAACAAAGCCTGCCAAACATGATCGTTCCCCTGGTGTTTCCTCGTTCGATTCTTTTGGGTGAGCGCTTATTGTCCTGTACGTCGAGCTACAACACTGTTTTATCAAATGGACGAGTGTTTGCTCATCGCTATATCTACTTATTGTTCGTCGCCAGCGCGCAGACCGAGAATAAAGCATCCGGTACTGCGCCCTGACGCAGCGAGGAGACAGAAATGAAAATCTACCATCGAATTGTTACGACTGTATTTCTGGCGGCGGCCTTCCCGGCGTTGGCCGGCGATCTCGACGCCATTATTGACGATTGTAACGGCTGCCACGGCGACAATGGCGTCAGTCAATGGACCGACGTGCCGACCATCGCCGGTATCGCTGAATTCGTGCATGCCGATGCGTTGTTCGTCTTCGCCGACGGCGACCGCCCGTGTGCCGATAGTGAGTACCGCCAGGGAGACACGAGCAGGCCTGCGACCAACATGTGCGACGTGGCTGCGGCCTTAAGCGAATCCGAAATCGAGGAAGTGGCTGCGCACTACGCGGCACTGCCTTACGTCAAAGCGGTTCAGGAATTCGACGCCGAGCTGGCCGCGGCCGGAGAGACCATCCATGACAAACACTGTAATCGCTGTCACGCCGATGCCGGCATGGACCCCGAAGACGAGGCCGGAATGCTCGGCGGTCAATGGATGGGCTATTTGCGCACGACGTTTGCCGAATACGCCTCCGGAGAACGCGAGCAGATGGACAAAATGAAAGAAAAGATGGATATCCTCTGCGAGGAGGATATTGAGGCGCTGCTGCACTATTACGCCAGCCAGCAATGAGCGCCTCAAACTTCTCCCATGAGAGGCTCGATCAATTGTTTGCCGCAATCGACAGTAACAGCGGCGGCGCCTTCGGCGCGTTTCTGACCGAAGACGCCCGTTTTCGTTTTGGTTCAGCGCCTGCGATAAGTGGGCGTACCGCAATTGAGGCCGGCGTCAACGCGTTTTTCGAGTCGATCGGCGGCTGCCGGCACGAGATAATCAAGGTGCTGACAGAAGAGCATACGATGGCCTGTGAAGGCAAGGTAACCTATACCCGGCTGGACAATTCCACGGTGACGCTGCCATTTGTCGACATGCTCGAGTTTGATGGGCAACTCATCCGGGACTACAGGATTTATATAGACATTAGCCCGCTCTACGAAACCTGACACGCCGAGGAGCTGTCATGACCGACAACGACGAAAACAGGTGGTCCAGACTCTGGAAACAGCCGTCGAAGCGGTGGCGTCTCGGAATACCGATAGGCGGGCTGTGTGCATTCGTACTCGGTGCCATTGCGCTCGGCCTCACGAACTACACGCTGCACGCAACCAGCAAGACGGAGTTCTGCTACACCTGTCATTCACACGAACAGTTCATCAAACCGGAGTATGAAGCATCGTCACACTACTCGAATCAGGCAGGTGTGCGTGCCGGATGCGCAGACTGTCATCTGCCACAGGACAACTGGTTCGCGTATGTCGGTAGAAAAGCCGTTGTCTCGTTCGACATCATCCCGGAACTGATGGGAAAGCTTGACACGGCTGAGAAATATGAAGCCCATCGGGCGGAAATGGCGGAATCGGTGTGGCGTGAATACAAGGAGAACGACTCGGCCTATTGTCGGACCTGCCACAGTCTCGCCGCGATGAATCTCGAAGCGCAGGATCGCCGTGCCGCTCGCAGGCACTCGAAGGCTGAAGAAAACGGCGAAACCTGCATCGACTGCCACTATGGCCTGGTGCATGCCGAACCGGAGAGCGCCGGCGAGATAATGGAGCGGTTAAAGGCAGAATACTCGGGTGAAGGCAGCTAGTGGGCCGCTTGATAAATTCGGTGACTTTCAGTCGCATCACAACGCCTTATGGCAAGGCGAGCGAGCGCAGGACTGGCCGTCGCCAATTCAGGTGAGCTCAACGCCGCCGAACGGCTTTGCGATGCGACTCAATAGCACACAACCTGGACAGCAGGCACGCCGCGAACTCGTTCATGAAATCATCAGCGGCACCTCAGGTCTGTTCCTCGCGCTGTTCATGTGGGGGCACGTCATCCTCGTGGGCTCAATCCTCACGGGTAAGCGCGGCTTCGACTGGATGGCCGAGATGCTGGAGCATTACTACATTGCGCAGCCAACCGTGATCGTCGTATTTGCGGTTTTTCTGATACACGCCGTGTCCGCCGCACGAAAAATCCCGGCACAACTGCGCGAGCGGCGCGCATTGCTGAAACTCGCAAAAGCGTTACAGGAATCGGGACGCGAGCGCGTGAAGACACGGCGCGACGATTCGCCGTTTGTGCCGCATCTCGAGTCAATGCTCTGGATCTGGCAGGTGCGCACCGGCCTCATCATTCTGGTACTCGGCGGTTTTCACATCGCATTGCTCGGAATGGACGTCTTTACTTCGCTGTTCGGCGAGCGGCCGGGCATCGAGGCACAAACCAGCCTCGCGAGAGTCCAGGCCGGCCTGTGGCTTCCCTACGCCGTACTGCTGTTGAGTGTCGAGTTTCACGCGAGCGTCGGCCTGTATCGCCTGGCCGTGAAGTGGGGCGCCGGTCTGTTGCCGTCGCGGTCCGTGGTGCACCACATCGAACGCGCGATTTTCTGGCTCGTTCTGGGTCTCGGTACCGTCACACTACTCGTGTTGGCCGGCATACTCGATCCACCGCTCGAGTTCCTGCTGGCGGGCGACTCATGACCGCAGCGATGGAAACCACGGATGTCATTATCATCGGCGGAGGACTCGCCGGTGAACGCTGCGCACTGGAAGCTGCAGTAGAGGGGCATGACGTCCTGCTACTGTCTCTCGTGCCGCCGCGCCGCAGCCATAGCTGCGCCGCCCAGGGGGGGATGCAGGCAGCACTTGCCAATTGCGCGATGGCCGAGGGCGATTCCTCGGACGTTCATTTTCTCGACACCGTGCGCGGCTCCGACTGGGGCGCCGACCAGGATGTCGCACGACGGTTCGCGGAGCAGGCACCGATAGCCGTGCGTGAACTCGCACAATTTGGTGTGCCCTGGTCGCGAATGCGTGGCGGCCGTAATCGGTATTTCATCAAGGGCGAGTGGGTCGATATCGACGAACCGGTCGACAACGAAGGACTGATCGCCCAGCGCGATTTTGGAGGTACCGCCAAATGGCGCGCCTGTTATGCATCGGCGGGTACCGGACATGCCGCGCTGTACGCGATGGACAGCGAAGTCGTCCGGCACGGCATCCGCGTGCGAGACCGTGCCGAAGCGGTTGCGCTCGTGCACGACGGGACGCGCTGTCATGGCGTCGTCGCGCGATGCCTGAAGACCGGTAAACACTTCGTGGTACTCGCAAAGGCCACGGTCATCGCAACGGGCGGCTATGGGCGCATCTATGGACGCTACACGACGAATGCAACGATCAACGACGGCGGCGGCGCGAGCATTGCACTCGACACCGGCGTCGTGCAGTTAGGCAACATGGAGGCCATTCAGTTTCACCCGACGGCGCTGGCGCCCAGCGGCATTCTGATCACGGAAGGATGCCGTGGCGACGGCGGTTACCTGCTGGATCGCGATTTCAATCGATTCATGGTGCAAGCCGAACCTGAAAAACAGGAACTCGCAAGCCGTGACGTCGTGGCACGACACATGGAAACCTGCATCGAACAGGGTCGTGGTGTGGAATCGCCCAACGGCGCACACCTGTGGCTCGACATTCGCCACCTCGGACACGAGCATCTCACGACGAAGCTGCTTGAAGTGTATGAAATCTGCAGAGACTTTGCGGGCATCGACCCGGTTCACGACCTGATCCCGGTACGCCCCATGCAGCATTATTCGATGGGCGGCGTGCGCGTCAACCGGCACGGTGAAGCGTACGGGCTCACAGCGCTGTATGCCGTCGGCGAGGCAGCCTGCTGGGACATGCACGGATTCAATCGGCTTGGCGGCAACAGCCTTTCTGAAACGCTCGTTAGCGGCCGCATCGTCGGTGCGCGAGTCTCGGCGTATGCTGCGGCGCATGCACTCGATGTGAGTACAGCGCTGGCAGAGACAGCGGCACGCCGGGCTGAAATGCGTGCCGCAACGCTGCTGCAACGCGGCGGTACGAGCCGCAGCGTTTTTGAATTACGCGATGCACTCGGTGACATCATGATGCAGAAAGTCGGCATTTTCCGTAACGGGGACAAGCTGGCAGAAGCAGTAGCGCAGTTGTACGAACTGCATGCGGAAGCGATGGACATAGTGCTGAGGTGCAAAGACCCGGGCATGAACCCGGAGCTGACCCTGGCCTTGCGGTTGCCGGGTATGCTGCGGCTCGCTATCGCGGTGGCCGAAGGCGCGAACGCGAGAACGGAGAGCCGCGGCGCGCACTATCGAACGGATTTTCCGCTGCGTAACGATGCTCGATGGCTAAATCGAACGCTGGCGCACTGGCCGGAGGGTGGAGATCGAATCGAAATCGACTACGAACCGGTCGGCCGCCTTGAGGTACCACCCGGCTACCGAGGCTACGGCACCGATGACCGCATCGAGATGACGCTTTCCGTCGACGAGTACAACCGGCAGTTGAGCTCATGACGCGGTTGCGAAAACTGGCGTTCGAGATTTTTCGCTACAACCCGCAGGATCCGGAATCGTTGCCGCACACCGAGTGTTTCGAACTCGACGAAACACCGTTCATGACACTGTATATCGCGCTCAATCGCATCCGTGAGACGCAGGCACCGGGATTGCAATTCGATTTCGCCTGCCGCTCGGCCATTTGCGGCTCATGCGCAATGCTGGTCAATGGCCGGCCGTCATTGGCCTGCCGGACACTGACAGCCGACCTCCCCGAAACGATTCGCCTGCACCCGTTGCCGGTTTTCGCACTAATAGGCGACTTAAGTGTCGACACAGGCAAGTGGTTTCGTGCACTTGCGGAACGCACAGCCGCGTGGATTCACAGCCGGATGCCATTCGACCCGGAGTCCGAGGAAGCGCGCATGAGTGACGACGATGCGCGGGCAATCTATGAAAGCGACCGCTGCATCGAGTGCGGGTGCTGCGTCGCGGCCTGTGGCGCGGCGAACGTGGATGACGACTTTCTTGCTGCGGCTGGCATGAACCGCATCGCCCGCTTTATCATGGATCCTCGCGACGAGCGTTCGACCGAAGACTGGTTCGAGGTCGTCGCGGGTCCGAGCGGTGTGTTTGGCTGCCTCGGGCTTATGGCATGCGCCGATGTTTGCCCAAGGCAACTGCCGCTGCTTGAGGTCTCGGCTTACCTTCGACGGCTAACGCTCAGCCTGAGTAGGCCGTCGTGACAGGCTGCTGAGCGCACGCAACACATCGCGGCGGCTGATCTGTCCAACCAGGCGATTCTGCTGCGTAACCGGAAAACGCCGGTACGGCGTATCGATAAACAACTGCGCAAGATCGACGATACTCATCTCCGCGTTGACGGTCCTGACGTCGGTGCTCATGTAATCGGATACCGGACCGCCGTACTCACCGTGATATCCGGCGTGCAACGCGACTTTCATGCAGTCGAGTTCGGACAGCATGCCGACAATGTTGCCGGCACCGTCGACGACAGGAGCGCCGGCGATCCTGTTTTTAACGAGCGTATGCACGGCGTCAAGCACATTCGTTTCCGACCTGAACGTCACAAGCGTCCGCGCCATATAATCCCTTACCGTAGATGCCTGCTTACCCATTGCCCATTCCTCGTGATTTCCTCCGGCACTTGCCGCTGCATAACTCGCAGCGGCCACCGTTCAGACCGCCGCAGCTACCGCTGATGGCAGGACGGCCGTTCATGACGCCGACGCTCATACCGACGATGACCAGCAGCAACACGACGAAACTCAATATCAGTGTCACGATCATTGTCATGACGTGCCCGTCACGCGCTTGAATGAGCCGGTCTTGATAACGCTGAATCCACCGGTTGTTCGTACCTGAAACATGGCGGCAAGACCGCGGTCCTCGGCAAATTTGAAGCCCTCGCCGGGTCCCATGACGAGCAACGCCGTTGCAAGTCCGTCAGCCAGTGCCGCCTCGCCGGCGATGACGGTGACGCTCGCAAGATCGTGCGTCACGGGATAACCCGTAGCAGGATCGATCGTGTGCGAGTAGCGGCGATCGCCGACTTCGAAATAGTTGCGATAACCGCCTGATGTCGCGACCGATGTATCGGTCAGTTTGAAGACAGCCTGCGGTTGCGAACTCGCGGACACCGGCATTTCGATCGCGATCGAAAAAGGCGAACCAGCCGCATTGTGTCCTCGCACACGTAGTTCGCCACCGATTTCGACCAGGTAGTTCGCCACGTTCTCAGCATCGAGCAGTTCAGCAACGACATCGACCGCATAACCCTTGGCGGATGCCGACAGATCGACAAAAAGTGCAGGAATGTCCTTGCGAACGGCAGGTTTCAGGCAATCGGCTTCGAGGTGTTCATGGCCGGTCGTCAGCAACGCGGCTGCGATATCCGCAGGATCCGGCACGGCATCATTCGCCGCATCGGGGCCAAATCCCCACAGGTTGACGAGCGGACCGACGGTTACATCGAAAGCCCCGTCGGTTTGCCTGCCAAGATCCGTCGCCGCCCTGATCAGGTGGCAGAGCTCGGACGATACCAACTGCCAGCCTGTGGATTTGCTGACATTGAACAGCGACAGCTCGGAGTCCGGACGGTACGTCGAGGCAAGCGCTTCCACACGCTCGATGGCGGCACGAATCTCGGACGCCAGTGAACCGAGCTCCAGCGACTCGTCGGGTGCAACGATCTGCACGTTATACGTCGTACCCATGGCCACGCCATCGAGTTCCAGCACAGGCGGCCGGCGCTCGCATCCTGTAAGTGCGAGAACTGTCAACAGGAATACCAAACGTTGCATCGTCAGCCGCCGAAGTCATCGAGCATGATATTTTCAGGCGGCACGCCCAGGCTGTCGAGCATCCTGATGACCGCCGTATTCATGACCGGTGGCCCGCACAGGTAGTATTCGCAATCCTCGGGCGCCGGGTGTTCAGCCAGATAGGCATCGTGCAGCACCTGGTGAATGAACCCGGTGTAACCTTGCCACTCGTCCTCAGGCAGCGGCTCTGACAAAGCGACGTGCCACCTGAAGTTTTCGTTTTGTCTGGCAAGCACGTCGAATTCGTCTTCGTAAAAGACCTCTTTCCTGCTGCGTGCGCCGTACCAGAATGACATACGGCGTTGGCTTTCGAGCCGCTTTAGCTGATCGAAGATATGTGCGCGCATCGGCGCCATTCCTGCACCGCCGCCAATGAACACCATTTCGGCGTCAGTGTCCTTCGCAAAGAACTCACCGAAAGGACCGGAAACCCAGACCTTGTCCCCAGGTTTGAGATTGAAAATGTATGAGGACATGATGCCTGGCGGTACCGAGCGGTCGGCACCCGGTGGAGGTGTCGCTATGCGCACATTTAGCTTGATGACATCTTTCTCCAGCGGGAAACTCGCCATTGAATAGGCGCGCGACTCCGGCGCTTTGACATGAGACTCGTAGCGCCACAATCGGTGACGGTCCCACTCGCTGCGAAATGCCTCGTCGATATCGAAGTCCGTAAACTTCAGATCGTGTGGCGGACACTCGATCTGGATGTAACCGCCGGCCCGGAAATCGAGTTGCGTCTCGTCCGGCATCGCGAGCACGAGTTCCTTGATGAAGCTCGCAACGTTGCGATTCGACGTTACGATGCACTCAAATCGTTGTACACCGAACACCTCGTCCGGCACCTGTACCTGCATATCCTGTTTGACGGCAACCTGACAGGACAAGCGGTAATGATCCGCGGCATCCCGTCTCGTCAGGAACGACGTCTCCGTCGCCAGGATCGCGCCGCCACCCGACAGCACACGTACGCGACACTGCCCGCAGGTACCGCCACCGCCACAGGCGGACGGCACAAACAAACCGGCAGCCGCAAGGCCCTGCATGAGTTTTCCACCCACCGGCATCTCGACATGCATCTCGTCGTTGACAGTGATAACGACATTACCGCTCGCAACGAGTTTTGCACGTGCCGCGAGAATGATAAACACGAGCAGCAGAACGATGCCGGTAAACAGCCCGACACCAAGTAACACCTGAAGGACGACCGCCGCATCGAGGCTCATAGCTGAATCCCCGAAAAGCCCATAAAGCCGAGCGACATGAGCCCGACGATAATGAACGTAATACCAAGCCCCTGCAGTCCGTCGGGGACGTCACTGTACTTGAGCTTCTCTCGAATACCGGCAAGCGCGATCAATGCAATAGCCCAGCCCGCCCCGCTGCCCAGACCGTAGACGACACTTTCGCCAAGGTCGTAACTGCGCTCGACCATGAACAACGTGCCACCGAGAATTGCGCAGTTTACCGTAATCAACGGCAGGAAAATTCCGAGTGCGTTATAGAGTTTGGGTACGTAGCGGTCGAGCGTCATCTCAAGAATCTGCACGAGCGCCGCGATAACCCCGATATAGCTCACGAGGCCCAGGAAGCTCAGATCGACGTCGGGCAGACCCGCCCAGGCCAGCGCGCCGGGCGCCAGCAGAAAACGAAAAATGAGATAGTTGACCGGGACAGTGATCGTCTGCACCGCAATGACGGCGATGCCCAGCCCGATTGCGGTCTCCACACGCTTCGAGACGGCAAGGAACGTGCACATGCCAAGGAAGAACGCCAAAGCGAGATTTTCAACGAATGCGGCCTTGATGAACAGATTCAGATACGTGTCCATCAGTAGATATCCGTCCGGTGTACTTCGTGAATCTGAAAATCCGGATGCTCGACCTGCTGAGTTCGCCATGAACGTATCGCCCAGATCAGCAAACCAATGATAAAGAATGCGCTTGGCGGCAACAGCATGAGTCCGTTCGCTTCGTACCACCCGCCGTCCTGGACCGTCTCAAGAACCGAATAACCCAACAACGTGCCCGCTCCAAACAGTTCGCGCAGAGTTGCGACCGCAATCAGGATCAGGCTGTAGCCGAGGCCATTACCGAGACCATCGAGGAAGCTCGTGCCGACCGGGTTTTTCATCGCAAACGCTTCGGCGCGACCGAGGATGATGCAGTTCGTGATAATGAGGCCGACGAAAACAGACAGTTGCTTACTCGTTTCGAAGGCGAACGCGCGCAGCAGCTGATCCGTGAGGATGACAAGCGACGCGATGATCGTCATGTGTACGATGATGCGAATGTTGTTCGGTATACGGTCCCGAAGCAGGCTGATCGCGGCGCAGGACAGCGCGGCGACGCTCGTCAGCGCGACACACATGAGCAGCGCCGGCAGCAACGCTGTGGTGACGGCCAGTGCCGAGCAGATGCCGAGCATCTGCAATGTCACCGGGTTGTTGTCGATGAGCGGATCGATAATGACTTTGCGTGCGTCGCTCACGATCCGCCTCCGGCACTCTGCAGGTAGGGACCGAAACCCTCGGGACCGGTCCAGTAGCGGACAAGATCGGTAATACCGTTGCCAGTGAGCGTTGCACCGGAAAGACCGTCAACCTGATGATGGCGGTTGGGCGAATCGATCGGCACAAAACCTCTGACTACCTCGATACGCGGCCGCTCGCCGTCGCCGAAGATCTTCTTACCCGGCCACTGGGCGCGCCAGTCGTCCTTGTCGACCTGATCGCCGAGGCCCGGTGTTTCGCCGTGTTCGTAAAAGCGGATGCCACGAATCGTATCGCCGTCGGCATCGACCGCGAGAAATCCGCGCATGACGGACCACAGGCCGGGACCTTCGATCGGCAGAATGAACTGCCGGACGGCATCGCCGTCTTTCTCTACGTAAACCTCGTGCAACTCACCGCCCGCAACTTTCACCGGTTGCGCCTCAATGCCGCTAAACAGCTCGGCGACATCCGCGTCCGGCCGCATGAGCCCCGCCACTTCCAAAATGATGCGCTGCCGATACTCTTCCGCATTTCTCTGTTGAATGGGTTTCAGCACAACGGCAGCACTCGCTACGAGAATAGAGCACACGAGACTCAATCCGATGGCTACCGTCAGTGTGTTGCCGATGCTGTCGCGGTCAAATCGTTCAGACATTGCGCTTGAGCCTCCGCCGAATGTTCGCCCGAATCACGAAATGATCGATAACCGGTGCGAAAATATTGGCAAACAGGATGGCGAGCATGATGCCTTCCGGGAAGGCCGGGTTGATGACGCGAATGAGCCAGGTCATGAAACCGATGAGCAGCCCGAATACCCACTTGCCGGTATCGGTTTGCGTCGCGCTCACGGGATCGGTCGCCATAAATACCGCACCGAAGGCGAAGCCGCCGAGCACGATATGCCAGTGCCACGGCATCGACAGCATCGGGTTGGCGCTGTCGCCGCCGAAGATCAGGGTCGGAATAATGAGTCCGGCAAACACCGCGAGAATGATGCGCCAGGACGCAATACCCGTGAACACGAGGAATGCGCCGCCAAGCAGGCACAGCAGCGTCGATGTCTCGCCCAGCGAGCCCTGCATCTGGCCGACGAATGCCTGCGACCAGCTCATGCCCGATGCAAGCACTCCCTCAACCCCGTCAAGCGCGGCGACGCCAAGCGCTGTTGCACCGCTGAATCCGTCGACGGGCGTCCAGACAGCATCGCCGGAAATCTGCACCGGGTAGGCGAAATAGAGAAAGGCGCGCCCAACGAGCGCCGGGTTCAGGAAATTCTTGCCCGTCCCACCGAAAACCTCCTTGCCGATCACGACGCCGAAGCTGATGCCCAGCGCGACCTGCCAGAGCGGGATCGTCGCAGGCAGAATCAGTGCGTACAACATCGATGTGACGAAGAATCCCTCGTTTATCTCATGATTACGCACCCCGGCGAACAAAATCTCCCAAAAACCGCCGGCTGCCATTGTGACCGCGTAGATCGGCAGGAAATACAGCAAACCGTGCACGAAGCAGTCATAAATACTGCCCGGATCGTACCCGGCACCGAGCACAGGCAGCGCCGCGCCGCGCCAGCCGTCGACTGCCGCAAGCCCCATCGTTGCGAGCGCTGCGTTGGCCTGAAAGCCCGTATTCCACATGCCATAGAGTGCACACGGCGTCACGGCAAGCACGACGAGGATCATGACGCGCTTGAGATCGAGTGCGTCTCGTACGTGCGGAGCGCCACGCGACGTATCCGCAGGCGAATAAAACAGCGTATCGACCATTTCATAGATTGCGTGGAGACGCTCAAGACGTCCGCCCGTAACGAATAGCGGTTCGACGCGATCCAGGGCGCGACGCAGCATTTTCATCAGCCGTTCACCTCGATCTCACGCAGCGCCTTTCTGAGTTGCGGCCCATATTCGTACTTGCCGTTGCAGACAAATGAACACAGGGCCAGGTCCTCCTCGTCCAGTTCAAGACAACCCAGCGCCTTGGCCGTGTCCGTGTCGCGAACGATAATTGCCTTTAGCAGCGGCGTCGGCAGGATGTCGAGTGGCATTACCTGCTCGAAACTGCCGATCGACACCATGGCTCGTGGACTGCCGTTCTGGGACGTCGACATCGTATACGGCTTGCGACTGAACAAATTACCCGCGTAAGCCCGCACCGATGAAAACCGGCCGAACCCGGGACGCATCCACGACAGAAATTCGCGGGGGCTGCCTTCCGGGAGAATCGTGACCTGATTGTCGTAGCGGCCGAGGTAGACGCCCCACCCGGCTGCACGGTGACCGTTCAGCACGGAGCCCGAAACGATCCGCACGCTGTCGCCTGAGAACTCGCCGGCCGCCAGTTCACTGAGGTTCGCGCCAGACCGGGTCTCCACAAGCCGCGGCTCGTCCACACACGGTCCAGCCAGGGCGATGACACGGGCGGTGCGCAGGCGGCCCGTCATGAACAGATGGCCAACGGCGATTACATCCTGATACCCAATATGCCAGACTGTCCTGTGTTCGCTGACCGGCTCGAGCAAGTGGATATGGGTGCCGACCAATCCCGCGGGATGCGGGCCGGAAAACTCGCTGCAGCGAAACGGCGCGTAATCCGGGCCTGGGATGTCTGCATCGGGCGCCGTACAAATGTGCACCGAGCCCTCGGTCAGCTTTGCGACAATCTGCAGACCGTGCACAAACGCATCGCTGTCCCGTCTTATAACGACCGTCGGGTCGGCCGCCAGCGGATTGGTGTCGATCGCCGTGACGAATATCGCCTCAGGTACATCGCCGGGCGCCGGGACCTTCGAAAATGGCCGGGTGCGAAATGCAGTCCATAGTCCGGAGGCCAGCAGATTTTCTTTAACGGCGTGCCGGTCGATTCGGGTCCACTCGTCCGCGGAAAAGGCTGCAAATCCTTCTTCGTCCTCTCCGTCGAGGCGCACGACAACCGACTGCAACACGCGTCTGTCACCACGATTAATGGCGACGATCTCGCCGCAGCCGGGCGAGACAAAACGAACGCCGGGATTCGCTTTATCCTCGTAAAGCGCCTGGCCCACTTTCACACGGTCGCCGATGGAGACCATCATGCGTGGTTTAAGGTCTCTCGTATCCGGCCCAAGAAGCGCAACCGTGTTGACGTCATTGCACGGATGAATCTGTTGCTCGGGCGCTCCCGCAAGCGGAATATCGAGGCCCTTGCGAAGCTTAAAAAACAACCCGGTAAACCATGCAAATCGCCAGCCAGGCGGAGCCGATCGTATGGATGCCCAGCGTACTTTCGATCGCCCGCGTCATCCCGCGGCGATCGGCAACACCGACCCGAATCGCAGCGGTCGCGCGAACGGCAATTGCCAGCAGGCCAATGGGCACCAACGGTGCCAGCAACGGCACTGCGCCGGTATACGCGAGGTAAACGGTAACGAGCGCCGCAACAAGTTGCAGCAGAAAATAGAGCCGCGACGTACCCGCCAGCCCGAGATGGACCGGAAGCGTACCCTTACCACTCGCGGCATCGGCTGTCGTGTCGGGCACTTCGTTGATCAGCAGTATCGCGCAAACCCACAGACTCACAGGCAACGAGTACAGCACAAGCGTCATATCGATTGGCGCACCCTGCAGCCAGGCGGCGCCCGAGACAGGCAGCACACCAAAGGCCAGGGCAACGGCGATTTCCCCGAGGCCCGCCGTGCAGAGTTTCAATGGCCCAAGCGAATAGAGCACGCCGAGGGCAATACCGATCAGGCCGAATATCAGAATCGCCGGCCCCTTCTCGACGAGCAGCAATGCGCCGAGCAACACCGCGGCGATCAACAGTCCTACACCCCAACGGCGCATTTCACCCTGACTCAGAATGCCCATCTGGATAAAACGCGAGCCACCCGTATACGGATAGATTCGATCCACATTCATGCGATCCGTACCGAGGTCTTCATCGCCGACATCGTTCAATACGTTGCTCATCGCGTGCACGCACACGGTCGCGAGTACCGCTATGACGAAAACGTAGGCGTCGAAAGCACCGCTTACCGATACCCCCCATGCGGTACCGGCCAGGACCGGCAACACGGATGCCGGGAAAAAGCTGGGCCGGGCCGCATGTATGAGGCGCTTCAGTATGCGGCCGGCACTGCTCCCCTCAAATTCCTCGGGCAAAGGGTCAATGGGTCGAACCGTTTCTTCAGCCATCCTAATACCCCATTTGCGTCCGACTCTTTATACCTGATCCCTGTGACATACATATACGCGCTAACCGAGGCGCTCATTTCGCCGCGCCATTGGAATTATGCGAACGTCGCCGCAAGCGCTGCATTCCCGCAAGCCATCGATCGATGTCATTGCCCTTGCGACGAACGTACTCTTCCACCTCGGGATGGGGCAATACGTGAAAACGTTCTTCGCGCAAAGACTCGATTACCGTATCCGCAACCTCTTCCGGTTCGATGATGCCGTCCGTTTGACCGTCACCGAGGTTCTTCGGCACCATCGCCGTATTAACGCCCTGGGGGCAGAGTACGGCGGCCTTGATGCCATCGTCTGCATGATTGATCGCAATACATTCCGCAAGCTTGATCGCAGCCGCCTTGGTCACCGTGTACGGGCCCGACCCCAACGCTGCGAGCAGACCCGCCGCCGACGCCGTAATGAGAATGTAGCCGCTGCCACGTTCCAGCATTGCCGGCAACAACGCTCGCACTGCGTAGATGTGCGCCATCACGTGCAGCTCCCACTGGTTCTGCCACTGCTCGTTGGCCACATCGGTAAGCACGCCGGAGCTGAAGCCGCCCGCGCCGGCATTGGAGCAGTACAGGTCAACCTGTCCGTACTTGTCCAGCGTGAACTCCACCAGCCGCCTGACGTCATCCTCGGCGGTAACGTCACACGCGAAACCGTCGCAGCCGATCTCAGCCGCGCAGGAACGCACAGCCGCACCATCGAGATCGGCAAGCACGACCGCTCGAGCCCCATGAGCCAAAAAACCTTTAGCCATTGCACGCCCAATGCCGCCGCACCCGCCGGTTATGACGGCGACTTTTTTGTTCGGATCCAACGATATCTCCCGTTTCCGGAATGCTACCAGAAAAACGCAGCACGACGATTGGCAGACGGTGCAGCTCACATCTTGCGCCGCGACGCTGCGTCCAGTACACAGGTTGACAATTGTCATGGTCAGGGTGTAATTCCAGCGCAACAATCGGCGAGATGTTCCGCCTGCCCCTGTGACGCTTATCAGGGCCTGTTAACACTAATGTCATCGACCCTGTTGTGCCTGAAAAAGCGCCTGTAAAGGCGCGAGGAATGAGGTTTGACGTGTCAAATGAATGACGAGCAACGCCGAGAGGCGGTTTTTCGCCCGGCGGCGTTGTCGCTCGCTGATGTAGCGGTGCTACACGGCACTGCCGGGCAGGAAGCCCCAATGCCGCGGAGCCCATGGATGGACGAGAGCGGCCGCTCCGCCTTGCCGGTACAAAAAAACCGCCTCGGCAGGGTCGATGACATTAGTGTTAACAGGCCCTAATCGAATGGCCGTTGTTCGCGCAATCTATCGTGCCGTCATTGTCGACGGGTATGCACCGCCCGGTAACGTCGCTCATCTGAAGATCTACTACCCGGCGGCATACACTGACAGTCCGGAGGAACGAGACACCGGGCTCGTGCCCGCCGATTCGGGCCTCGCACCTTGCCCGGCCGTCATCGTCTCCCCAGGCATCAACCTCGCACCTGACGGTGCAGCCTGGCTGGCTCAACGACTGGCGGCGGACGGGCGCGTCGTCGTGCTCTACAGCCTCATCCGCGAGGAAATGCCGGGGCAGGTCAACCTGACGCCCGGCCTCGATACTGCGGCATTTCGTCCCGAAAACACCGGCACCCGACCGAGCTGTGCGGCCTATGCGCCGATCATCGAGGCGCTGCGCAAAGAGAACGAAACCGGCGTACTCCAGGGTCTCATCGACCTGTCGAAACTCGTCTTCGGGGGCCACAGTGCGGGCGGATCAATGGCCCTGCTGAACGCGAATCCTGCGTGGTTCGAGAACGTGCGTGCGGTCTTTTCTTACGGTGCGCACACGGCTGCAGCCGCCGCATTCGGTGCGCCGCCGGGAACGGTGCAGGCGATTTGTCCCGACGTGCCGGTCATGTTGCTCGGCGGGACCAGGGACGGCTGCATTGCCGGCAGCGCCGGGCGCTACGGGGACGAACCAGGCGACCCGACGGGACGCGTGATCCAGACATTCGATGAGGCCATCACACGCGACAAAGGCGACTGCATACTCGGCCTCGTTGAGGGCGGCAATCATTTCACGTTTGCGACGCCCGTGGACGGCACAACGGGCCGGCCATTTATCGACTACGATGAAGCCTGCGATGGCGAAGCGGCCAGACAATTGATGGGCAACCTCGTCGCAGCGTTCATTGCCGCAAACGTCGAAGGCGATCGGGCGGCCGGCGAGCGAATAGAACAATTGCTTGACGACCCGATGTTCTCCGTCGTCCGCAGGAAGTAAAACCAGCAGGAATCGATTAATGTGGGACTCCCGGTTTCCAACCCAGCTCGTCGGCTCGTATCGCAAGCCGCAATGGATCGCCGATCACGCAAAAGTTTATGCGAAAGAGGGTACGTGGTGGCGCATCGCCGACGAACACCTTGCGGAGGCGACCGATGACGCGGTACGCCTGGCCGTATTCGACCAGAATCTCGCAGGACTGACGTATGCGACCGACGGCGAGCAGCGCCGCCAGACGTTTTCCGGGCATTTCAACGCGCTCGGCGGCATCGACTCAGAGAACCCCCTGCCGTTCACCAACCTGCAGAATGACATCAGTGAATTTCTCGAGATGCGCCAGACAGCGAAAGACGTCGGAGCCGATGCGAAGAAGGACGCGGGGTCCATGGTGCCGATGTTCCCGTCGGTTCGTGAGCCGCTGCACTGGCAAGGACCACTCGTTGTCGAAGACGCGAAGTTTTTGAAGGAAATCGCCGCCGATAAAACCAAGATGACGGTCATTGGGCCGGTGACGTTGTCGTACCGCCTCGTCGACTCCGGTATCTACGCGTCGCACGAGCAGCTCGTGTTCGCGCTTGCCGACGCGCTCAACCAGGAGCTGCGTGCACTCGACGAAGCCGGTGTCGATCTGATCCAGATCGATGAACCCGAAGTGCATTTTCGTTACTCACAGTGCCGGGACTTTGCCGTCGAGGCGATAAACCGCGTGGTCGACGGCGTTGCTACACGTACTGCCATACATGTCTGCTACGGCTACTCGAAGAACATCGCCTACAAGCAGGCAAGCCCGATCTATCCAAAGGCCGTGTCGATGATTGCCGAGAGCAACGTAAACGCGATCAGCGTCGAATACGCGCAGCCCGGGCACGAACCGGCGTTTCTTAAAAGCCTGCGCGACAAGGATGTCATACTCGGCGTCCTCAACCTCGACCCGATGGGCGAAATCGAAACAGCCGACGCTATTGTCGCCAAAGTTCTGGAAGCCATGTCCGTTACGCCGGGCGAGCGCATCAGCCTGGCGCCGGATTGCGGCATGTGGTTCCTGCCACGCGATTTCGCGTTCGCCAGGCTTAAGGCGATGACAGCTGCCGCAGCGCACCTTCGCGCACTGTAATCACACGAATACCGATACGAGACCGGTGTTTGTCAATTGCGGCGAATCAGGAGTACGCCCATCGTCACCATAACGATCGAGACCAGGACCACGCACGTCGCAATCGCGTTAATTTCCGGCGTGATTCCGGTTCTCATCACGGACCAGATGTACATTGGCAGCGTATTCTCCCGGCCGCCAACAAAATAGGCGATCCCGAGATCGTCGAACGACATTGTAAACGTCAACAACGCTGAGCCGACAAGCGTTGACCGGATATTTGGCAACGTAACCATACAGAAGGTCTGAATCGGCGTTGCGCCCAGGTCCATTGCCGCCTCATCGATACTTTTCGGGTAAAGTTGCATTCGTGCAAATACGTTGCTTAAAACAATCGCTGACATAAACGCGCCATGCGAAATCATGATGGTCGTCAGACCCATCCTCACATTCGCTGAATTGAGCATGTTGAGAATCGCTATCCCGAGAATCATCGCCGGCAACGATGCCGGCATCACGAAGAAGCTACGCAACGCCCTCTTTCCCGGAAAGTCCCAACGCGACAGCGCCAGTCCGATCGGAACACCAATCAACTGTGATACAACAATAGCGCCTATTGCGACTTTGATGCTGTTGAACAGTGCCTGGATTAGCAATTCGTTTTGAAAGGCGCTGCTGTACCAGTTCAATGTCCAGGACGTCAGTGGAAAAGTCGTAACGTCGTTAGCGTTGAAGCTGAACACAACCAGAATGACGAGGGGAACATAAATGAACAACAGTGAGATTGCAGCAAGCGAAGATACAAGCAGCGTCGACGCCGACGGGCCCGCACGGTTCCTCTTGCCACCCGCCGATGCGCGGCCACTGTTATTCAATGTCTTTCCCGAATTAATCAACTTTCAGGCCTCTCGAAGCCTCGATACGATTCGAAATCGCAATCAGACTAATGAACATGACCAGCAGAAGTACCGTAAGCGCCGCCCCCAGGGGCCAGTTGAGCGCCGATCCAAACTGCGTCAGAACGACATTCGCTGCCATCGTCGAACTTGGGCCGCCAACCAGAATCGGCGACACGAAGTCACCGGCTGCGTGGCAAAAGCACAACGTAAATCCTGCGACAATACCCGGAGTCGCCAGCGGCAGCGTAACCTTTCGAAATGCAACCAGCGGACTTGCGCCGAGGTCTTTCGCCGCTTCACGAATGCTGGCCGGTATCTTCTCGAGAATTGCGACGATGGGTATCACCATCAGCGGCAGCGATACGTAACCTATAGCCAGTATGAGCGCGAACTCATTGAATAGAAGATACTGTAATGGTTCATCCGTCACCCCAACCCATATGAGCAGCGAATTCAACGCCCCTTCGCTGCCCAGTATGTTCCTCCATGCAAACACCCTGAGTAGATACGAAACCCACATCGGTATTAAGACCGCCATGTAGAGAACCAGACGCAATCGTGCTGACGTCACCTTAAACGCAATGAAGTAGGCCAGCGGAAAACCGACCGCAAGGCACAACAGACAGGCCAGTAGCGTTACGCGCATTGTCCGAATCAATACGCCTGCGAATTCCGGCTCGGTAAAGAGCCGGATGTAGTTTCCGAACTGAAAGTCCGCCTGATGACCCGGAAAGTCTCGCGAATAAAAACTCAATATGAGTAAAGCGATCAGTGGAATAACCGCAACCGTCGCCCAGAACAGTGCCGACGGCGAAATCAACAAAAAGAAGTTGCGCCAGTGACTTGCCGCCCGATTCATTGGTCTGATTCGGCGTGCTGCGTATGCACTGAGAAAATCTTGATACTAGCCGCGCCCAGGGACAGCATTGTGCGCTGTCCCGAACGCGGCAGGATTGACGATTCCAACGATGACGTCAGCGGAATTGATACCGTTAAAGGGGAGTCGCTTCCGATGTCGAACAAAACGTGAGCAGAATTTCCCTTGTACAATGACTCTATAAACTCTCCGGTTACGACTGTTTTGCCGGACGAATCCTTGTCGTCAGCACCCATTACAGAGATTCGCTCCGGCCTGATCGCGACGACCACGTCGTCGCCAGCCTTGTGCCGATTGCTCGCGGCCGGCAAGGAAATTTCGCTGTGTCCGATTTTCAATCGAACCAAGCCGTTGCTCTCGGACAATACCTTCGCTGCAATCAGATTTGAGGAACCGACGAAATCCGCTACGTACGGCGTCGCCGGGTTGTCGTACAGCTGCGCCGGCGTATCAAGCTGCACCAACTTACCATCTTCCATGACCATGACTCGATCCGACATCGAGAGCGCTTCGGATTGGTCATGTGTCACCATGATGAACGTAACACCCAGTTCGCGGTGCCGTTGGCAAATCTCAACCTGCATGGCCTCACGAAGCTTGAGATCCAAAGCCGACATCGGCTCATCCAGCAGCACCAGCCTTGGTCGTAGCACCAGCGCCCGCATCAATGCAACGCGTTGTCGCTGACCGATCGACAACTCGTGAGGCTTTAGATTTGCCTTGTGCGACAGATGAATGGTTTTCAGGGCCTCGGCTACTCGTTTGCGAATTTCCCCCCTGCTCGTTTTAGATAGGCGCAGACCGAATGCAATGTTCTGTTCAGCGGTCAAATGCGGAAACAGCGCGTAGTCCTGAAATACCATGCTCACCGGGCGTCGATTGGACGGCCTGTCGGTAACGTCATGGCCGTCGATCAGCACGCTGCCGAGGGTCGGGTATTCGAAGCCGCCGATCATTCTCAGCGTGGTACTTTTGCCGCACCCGGACGGGCCGAGAATCGTCAGAAACTCTCCCTCTCGCACGCTCAGATTGAGGTCCTCAACCGCAACGTACCCGCCGCTGAATTCCTTCCTTATGGATTCAAGCTCGAGAATTGCAGACATGTATTCTGTTCCCACCCTTTTAGTCGGGATTTGAGATCTTTACCGCGTTCCAGGTATCCGTCAGTGCGTCCAACCGCTCCGGTTCCCGATGCAACACAAGATTGTCAAGGTAACCCGGATTGTCGAGATGCAAAGCCGAGAACCTGTCCGGCGTCAGGCACGCCCGAAGCCCCGATGGATTCACCCCTGACAGTCCCGACCATTTGACAATTTTGCATTGTCCCTCGGCGCTGGCGACGAAATTTAGGTATTGATAGGCGCAGTCGATGTTTTCCGCGCCTTTCATGAGCATGAAGGCATCAACGAATCCGTCAGCGCGCTCCTCCGGAATAAACTCGACAAACGGCAAACCCCGCGCATTGAGCTCGGCAACCTGATAACCGCTCCAGGTATTCGACAGCCACGCCTCGCCAGAGGCGAGCAGGTTGATATGGTCTCCCGGTTGTGTCCAATAGGAGCGAACATCCTTCTTCTGCTCAATCAGTTTTTCCTTCACGGCATCGAGCTGCTCGTCGGTGAGGTCGAATACGTTTATGTCGTTGCCAAAAAGCATCCGTGCGACAATGTAGATGGTCGTCTTGTCGTCCCACATAGCGATCTTGCCGCTGTAAGTCCCATCGAAGAAAGCCTTTACCGAGGTTGGAGGAGGACTGACCAGGTCCGACCTGTACATGTAGGGAATAGCACCCCAGGTAACCGGCTGCGAGAGGATTCGACCGTCTTGCATCGTGACGGACGGATGCTGCTGAAAGCGCTCGAATATCCCGTGAAACTCTGTCAGGCGATCGCGCTCGAGCGGAACAAACCTGTCCATCTTCCAGAACACCGTTGACAAATCGAACGATGCACTGACGAGATCGTAGTTCGCACCGAGCGCGATCTTCGCTATGATTTCATCGTTCGAGCCGACCAGAGTTGCCTTTACATTGCACCCTGTCACATGCTCCCAGTCCTGCACAATATCCGGATGCGCAAACGTGACATAGGTCAGCAAATGCAGATCCTTTCGGGAATCGCTATCCGAACACGCACCGCACAACAAGAGGCATATCGCTCCGACAATTCCGGACAATCCGTTGAGGTGTATCGTTCCGCCAGGTAACATTAGCTGCCGAAGTCATATCTGAACTCAACGCCAGCCCATCGTGGGGGACCGTATGACTTTAGGTTATAGCCGAAAGCGCTGATGTCGTAGACGTAAACCACATAGTCTTCGTCAGTGAGGTTTTGCCCGAAAACCGCAACCTCCCAGTTCTTGTCGCTGGCAAACGCAAGCCTTGCACCAACAGTCGTGTAAGCGCTCGCGAGGCTCGTCGGCGCATTTGAGCCAGCGAAATACTGTTTCCCGACGTGTGAGACGTCGACCTGCACGCCGATTCGGCCTGATGACAATTGCCACTCCTTGCGCAGGAGGCCATTTAGGGAAAATTCAGGCGACATCGGCGCTTTGCGATCAACCAGCAGCCCGGTCGATAGCCCGAAGTCCTTTACCGTCGTGTCCAGAAAGCTGGCGCCCAGGTTCAGTAGCCAGCCCTCAGCCGGAACCGTCGTCAGTTCTATTTCGGCACCGGAAACTTTGGCGTCACGGTTCGAGATTACCGCGGCAAGCCCTCGAAGATCGAAAGCCTGATAATCCTTGTAGTCGTAATAGAATGCGCTCGAATTCAGCCGTGTATTCCCGCCAAACAACGTCGCCTTCAAACCGAGTTCGTAACTCGTCAGTATCTCTGCCTCAAAACGCATTTCCGATACCGGGATTGCGCCGTCTATCGACGCATTGAACCCACCCGACTTGTGACCGCGCGTGATGCTGCCATAAATGAGCATGTTGTCGGAAGGCGTCCAATCGAGCGCCAGCTTGCCCGCCCAGTCACCTTCACTGTAGTGGGTCAGGTCTCCGACGGTCGCGCGTGTAAAATCCAGAACTCGTCCGTACCCGACATCCACCTCGTCAACGAAATTCTCGTGTTTCTTGTCGTCATCGGTCCAACGAACACCTGCCGTAAGCTTCCATTCGTCGGCCATATCGAATTCGACGTGCCCAAACATCGCCCACGATCTTGTCTTCGAGTCGGCAAAACTCAGTGATCTGTAGCCGAAAGGTGTACCGGAAAAGATCGGCACGTCGAGCATTTGAAACATCGACGAGTCGACGTCGAGGTAGTAGAGCCCTGCAACCCAGTTAGCGCGTCCGGTCTCACTGGAAATGCGCAATTCCTGGCTGAATTGTCTGGCTCCCTGATCGATGTCGACGGTCAACAGCGCATTTGTGGAGCTGTCCGACTCTTCGCCGTAGTAGATGTCGATATCGGTGTAGTTGCTAACGGCTGTTACATTCAGGTCGCCCAGCCGCCAGTTCAGCGTCGCCGTTGCGCCGGCAACGCGTCGATCCATGAATCCCACTCGATCCCATGCGCCGGCGTGCATGTCGTTGTCGGCATCCCGATATCCCAGAAAGTCGCATCCGTTACACGTACCCCAGAAGTTTTCATCGTCAGCCAGGTCGTAGCCCAGCCCGTTGGCATCGATCCCTGCAGCGACGTGCTGATAGACGGCCGCTTTTTCGTTGTCGTTGACCGAATAGTGTGCACTGATCAGAGCATCGAACGTATCGCCAGGTTCAACTTTCAGGTGAGCCCTGACGGCACGAGAATCAGCCTCATGCGCATCGGGTCCGGCACGATTTTCGGTGATGCCATCGTGATTGTTGGTCATTACAGCGATGCGGCCCGACACCGTGTCCGAAAACCCACCGCCGATCGCGCCTTCGAATCGGACCTGATTGAATTCGGCGATTCGAAGCTGAGTGTATCCATTCAAATCGCCGCTCGGCTTCCTGCTGACATAGTGGAGCAGGCCGCCCGTCGCATTGCGGCCAAACAAGGTTCCCTGCGGTCCGCGCAACACCTCGACGCGCTCGAGATCGAACATCTGACCACTGGCGGCGCCGAGAAAGCTGAGATAGGCCTGATCGACGTAGATCGCGTTGGGGCTTTCCTGGTGCAGGTTGTAGTCGTTCTGGGCGACACCGCGGATAGACAGGAGGTTGATTGCACCTGTACCGCCGACAACGCCAACCGACAATCCCGGTGTATGCTGGGTAACGTCAACCGTATTCGTGAATCCGAGCGATTTTAGCTGCTCATTCGAGAAGGCCGCCACCGACACGCCAACCGACTGCATGTTCTGTTCACGCTTCTGAGCCGTTACGACAATTTCTTCGAGGACCGCATCTGCCGCAAATGCCCTGGATGCCATCAACATGAAGGAAAACGCGCTCACGAACTTCGAGCACCTGGCGATTCTGTTGATCATTTCATTCCCCCCTTAGCCCAAAACTTGGTTTTAGACCGGTTTTTTGGTCTCGAATTCTCAAGACATACGCAAAAACCCTGAGTTAATTACGCTATCATACTGTTTAAAACTAGGTCAATGACCAACTTTTGAGACGATCGAACATTGGGTGCCGCACGTTGCCCGGCGCTTCGCGGTCTGGCACTCTGCTGCCTGGTGTGTAATCAATTCCAGAGCTTATGGCGATCGGCGATAAAGAAACGAGACAAAGTCAACCCGCGGGAAAACTCGTCGACATCGACCGCAAGAGGAAAGGACAAATCAGGGGCGAAAGACGCCGCGCGGATATTCTTCTGGCGGCGAAAGAGCTGCTGATCGAGAAGGGCTACGACAACATCACGCTCCGGGAAGTCGCCGAATCCGCCGGTATCGGCCTGAGCAACCTTCAGTACTACTATCAGACCAAAAGCGATCTGTTCCATGCGGTTTGCCTGGAACTGGCCGATGAGTATATGGGAGACATATCGCACGCGGCGCAAGCGGCTACCACTGCAAAGGCAACAATGCTGACTATCGTGGAACGGTGTCTTCATGCGTGGTCGCAGCCCGAACTGTACCTGTGGCTGGCCCTGTACGAACGTTCGTTTCACGATCCCAGTTTCAGGACGATCAAGGACGAGACGTATGCAGCGATGCAGGCTTCTGTGGAAAACGCGCTACAACATTCTTTGTCCGATTATCCTGCAGAGCGCATTCGAAATATCTCGATGCTCCTGTTGGCAATGCTCGACGGATTCGTCATTCGGCAATACCCGACCGCAATGGAGGGAATAGAACTCTCGGCGCTGGAAAATGAAATTAAGGCTGCGGCAGTCAACCTTATAGAGAAATAAACTCGACCGGGAAGAAAACAAGGAAATCAGACGATGCCAAACCATCCGGTATCTCGGGGCTTAACCCGATCTGGAAGTGAGTTTGACGGCGACTTCAGCATATACGGAATCACAAAAAATCAGGGCCTGTTAACACGAATGTCATTCAATGATCCGAATTTTCACCTTGCGCCGCAGCATAGCTATCGAAATCAAAAGAAATACGCAATCGCACGCCTGGCGTAGTAGCAGGTATCCCGTTCTCGATTCGAGGCAGGTACTTGAACTGCTGCACCGCCTGGACAGCGGATCGTTCAAACAGTACTGAACTTGCATGCACGATCTTTACGTCAGTAACGTCTCCGCGTTCGGTTACCGCAAATTCAACATCCACATAACCGCTGATTTTCCGGATGTAAGCGCGCTCTGGGTATTTCGGTACTACACTTGAAACCAGTTGCGGGTGAGTCCGTTCTTCCGGTTGGGCACCCTGGACCCAGGATCCACCCAGGATCGGCGCGCAAATGAGTACCGCCACGATGACTGCGAACATCGCCATTTTACTTCGACCCAGACTGATCATCTTCCTGCTCCTCATAATCCGTGTAATTCGTTGCACAAGATCGCCGCCGCTCACACCCGGATGGCACATTAGCCGCGACCTCACCATTTGCTCACAAATTGTCACTATCGCTTCAGCGTAAGTTTCGCGATCGTGGCCTGCCGCAACGACTGCTTCGTCGCACGCACGTTCCCGTTCCTCTACAAGTTTCAAGCCCAACCACCACACTACGGGGAAAAACCAGAATAATGCGGTCACGACCATGTGAATTATCGCTGTGAGATTGTCTGCACGTCTCACATGACTAAGTTCGTGCTCGATGACAGCATCGAATTGCGATTTTGTAAGAACCGCCCTTGCTAATGGTGGAAAGACGAGAACTGGATTCACGACGCCAACAATGGCTGGCTCGGAAACGGCCGATGAGCAGCGAATTGGTATTCCGCATGCGTTTTCGATTTCGCCGGGACCACCATCGGAACCCTTTCCGAGTGCTCGATTCGATCTGAATGCGTGCAGAATCCAGCGCGAAACGACAACCGTAAATCCGATCGCCCAGACACCAACGATCATGGCATCGGAAATACCGTACGAGTCGTCCAGCATCACGGGTTGCGCCAAACGCGTCGCTGTCTCGATTACGCCACTCGGAATCTCAACGGGGGGCACCCTGCTCGAAAGGAGCTGACTTACCAGACCGATCAGCGAGAATGGTACGAGAAACTTCGCGGAGGCGATAAACCACAACCAGTATCGTACGTGCGCTCCATTTCGGCGGCACATTCGGCAAAGCATCGCTGCAAGTACAACGACAAGTGTGGACTGCCACAAGTGGTTCACAACGTACTCGAGCACGTCACTTCTCCTTCGATTTGCGTATGACGGCTCGTGCTTCGTCAATATCCGCTGCTGTCAGCTTGCCCGACTCAATGAGGTGGGCGACAAGGGGCTGAGCACGCCCGCCAAACAAGCTGAGAAGCTCTTCCACAACACCCCTTCGGGCTTCTTGTCGTGTGGTCGTCGTTTCGAAAATATGCGCATTACCAATCTTTTTCGTTCGGCGAATCGCGCCCTTCGCCTCAAGCCGATACAGAATCGTCTGAACCGTCGTATACGCCGGCCGCACCTTTTCCGGAAAGGCTTCCAGTATCTGCCTGACTGACGCCTCCCCTTGCTCCCAGAGGAGGTTCATGACCTGTGATTCCAGTCTGCTGAGTTTTGGTGTTGGCGGCGGCATGATATTATCTACTACAGTTGTAGTAGAATCTACTACACAAAACAGAGAAATGCAACCGGTCCCACTGCTTGTCTGAGAGAACCCTGCAATCCACGACTTTCCCTCACGGAAAGATCAACCAGTAAAGCGTTTTAATCGATCATCCACAATTGCCGTCATCGCGATGATGATTCATGCGTTCTATTTGAAGCGGAAAGAGAAAACCAGTGGACCAGACGCGCCAGCGTCCGTCGTCGCAACCAGGACCTGCCTTAGAAACGCCAGGTCACACCTAGCGAAGGCACCAATGGAGGCCAGCGCTTGTCCCTGCTCGCCAACGCTCCATCCCGACGCACCGAGTACTCGATACAGCACGGATTCCCTCGATCATAGAGATTTGTGATTTCAAGAAACGCAGTGAGCTCGCCGCGCGTAAGATCGAAGTCGCGGCTGACCCGAATGTCCAGCGCATGAAAATCTGAGTAACGAGAACCGTTTCGTTCCGAGACTTCGAGGGCGAGGAATTCCGAACCGTCAGGCTGCAACAGCAATTTGCCCGTCATTGTCGTGCGCGGCCAGCCGGAATGTGCTTCCACCGCGGCGCTGAAGCCCCAGCGACCCCACCTCCAGCTCAGTCCGCCTTTGAAGGTATGTGTCTGATCCCAACTGCGAGCGACATCTCCGCCCGTCGTTTTATCCTCGATTTGAGACCAGGCATACGCCAGCCACCAGAACAGGTCCTCATCCGACGAACCGCGACTCAACATCAACTCTGCGCCATGCGCCTCCGCTCGGGATGGGTCCACTACAATCCGATCAAATTGCAGTTCGGGCAGAAGCGTTAACGCGTTGAAACTGTTCTCGAACCGCGGTCGAAGACTTCGGAAACGCTTTCGGTACAAGGAAACATCAGCGTCTATACCCGATTCGAACTGGTGTCGAAAGTTAATAACGACGTGCTCGGCCTGCTGCGCCGGAAAGAAGTTCGCTATCCCATCGCTGACCTGGAGCTCATTAATCTCCTGTGCCTGGTAGTACCGGCCCCAGCCAAATCGCAATTCCGACTTCTTCGATGGTTGGTACAGAATGCTGGCCCTCGGGCTGTATTGCTTGTCATCCTGGGAAGTCGTGTAGGTTTGCTGATCCCAGCGCATGCCGAGGTCGACGATCCACCTATCGAGCAGCCACCAGCGTAACTCGACATACGCGGCATATTGCGCGCCGGACGGTGCCAGCTCGAACCCTCGAATCGTCGACGGCTGATTGTCCAGAACAGCGTCGAATGGCGGCAGAACCGTTTTCGCGGAAGAAAAACGATACTTCGCATCCAGGTCTTTGATGTTAAGTCCGTATCGAAACATCCACGTATCGGATGCAACCCAGCACCAGTCCTGGCGAATTTCGAGCGCGGTGAATTTCCGAATTTCGTCAAGTTTTCCGGAAACAATCCCCGGCAACGAAAGCGCTCCAAAGCGCCGGTCCGTTATTTCGCTGAGCGCCAGAATCGTGTCGCTGGTTATTGAGTCGGTCCACTCGGCTCGCCACTTGACCCAGCCAACCCGGTTCGAATACGACGCCGTCGCCTGCTCACCCCGGTCCGAGTCCACCAGTCTGAGCTTGTCATCGGATATCAGAAAATTTGCGCTCAACTGGCTCCCTGGCCCGAATTCCCAGCCAACATGCGCGAGGTAATCCTGGTAGTCCGGGCTACCGAACTCCGGATCGATGACATCGACAATGAGATCCAGATTGCCCCGGCGCGCCGATACCAGCCAATCGCCTTGGCCGGCGTCGCCGAACGCTCCTGTCGAGAGCAAAGAGGCATTGAAGAAGCTCAACGCCAATTCAGTCTCAATGGGTTTCTCAGGCTGCCGTAGCTCGACGCTGAGCACGCCGCTCATTCGATCGCCATATCGCGCGGGATAGGCGCCGGTGTAGAAGTCCATGCCGCCGATCGCGTTGGCATTAATGATCGTGGCAATCGCCTGAAAGTCCTTCAGGTGATAGGGCTCGTACAACCTGAGACCGTCGAACAAAAACAAGACTTCGTTTGCTTGGCCACCTCGGATGTGATTTCGAGCGGAAACACCACCGTTGGCGGTTCCTGGTAGTCGATTCGTCAGGCGCACGGCCTCATCTGCCATTGTCGGAATTCGGGTAACCAGTTTACGGTCCAGATATGTGTGAGTTGTCGGATGCGTGTAGTCGAGTCGGTGCAGGCTCGATGTGACGATTATTTCCGGGATCGGCGTGACTTCGGGTTCGGCCGGCTCCGGTCTTTCCATCGGGGCTTGCTCAGGCAAGCTGACGATCAAGAAGCTTTTCGCAGGTCCCGTAGTCGCCGTCAGTCCGAATGGTTGAAGAAGTTCCTGTAACTCGGCCAACGTCGGTGTTAACGCTGGCTCATCGGCCAGAAACATTCCCTCAGTGACGAGATCGCTGCTGTAGATAACGGTCTGCCCAAGATCGTTGAGACTGTCCAGATAGTCGGCGAGCGCCGGACCGCCGGCTCCATCGGCGGCGCCAGGAACGGGGGCCGAGAAGATGCTGAGCGCCAACAAGGCAAGGCAGTACAAATACGGTCGCATTCTGCGATCTTAGAGCAATCAAACTCATTGCTCTATGACGATCTTGTCAGCCTCAATCCGGTATTTGAATTTCGTTGTCGCCAGCACGGATTCCACTGCCTCGAGCGGACCGAAATCGGAGACAGAGCCGTGTAGATCGGTACGCATAGCAGACATTCGCAATTCATTGGTCTCGAAAACCAATTCCCGTCCCGTCTCGCGCGCCGCCCAGCGAAGAAAGTCCAATAGTGACTTGTTCTCGATATCAAATGCCGGCGCCAGTGAAGTCGCCCAATCCCAATAAGGATCGTGCGCAGCCAGCGTATCGATTGTCGCTCCGTCTTTACGATGGAGTTGCAGACGTTCTCCGGCGACTGCCACCACTGGTCCCGAACGGTGGTCAACGTCCACGCGACCCTCTCGCACGGCCACGTCAATTGAATCATCCGTAGCGCCTACAGAAAACTGTGTACCGACATCGGTCACCGAACCGATCGACGTTTCAATAACAAGTCCGTGGTCTCGGTACATGAAATCACCGGTGTCCGCGTAGACTCGGCCATGTATCAACTGAAACTCGTCTTTTGAGTGGATCATCAGCGTCGTCTCCTCATCGATACGCAACGACTTTGCGCTGCTCAGCAGCAAGCTCAACCCTTGTCCGGATCCTGTCGACAAACGTTCGCCGGGATAAATCAGGTGATCGACTTCCGGCAGCATTCCACCACTGTCCTCGCTAACAACTCGGGCGATGGTGCCAACCGGTACATTGGCGGGCACTGACGGCGGCGGTTGCATGACGACTGCTGTAGCCATGATTGCAATAGCGGCAACGGCCAGGGGTATCGCCCAACGCTGAAATCCTGGCCGGAGCTTGCTCTTCTCCCAGTGGCGATGGACCTGGTCATACACACGCGCACTCTCTGGCTGCTCCGAACTGGCGCGCCATTCGTTCTGTACCCGATCGTAGACGCGCGATTCAATATCCTCTGGTATCGGCGAACGAGGGCCTGCCAGACGCAACAGTCTCGCCATTGTCTCGTCGTCTCGATCGAAGTCTTTGCCTTGTCTCGTCTCGTCGTTCATCTGACCTTCCAACACATCGTGCAGCTATGTACTCTCAAATCCTCTCTCAATCCACAACAAAACCGGGTTCAAAATCCCACAGGGATTTGAATCGCGCCTTGAACGCGCCGCGCGCCCGGCTCAAAACAGACTCGGTTGCCTTCTCACTAACTTCCAGCCGTCGGGCAATTTCGGCAACGCTATTTCCATTGACGTATTTCATCTCCAGCGCCGTCGCGTATCGGGCCGGCAGGTGCTCTAGCGTAATGCGTACGAATTGCGCTATTTCATCGCGACGCCTTGCCGACTCCGGCCGGAAGTCCTCGGCAACGATGGACTCAAGGGCCGCCTGCACGGCCGGGTGATCGTCGATTGGAATGTCCGCGCAGTGTTCGACACCCCTCTCGCGAAAAACAGCATTCAGCTCGTTTCGACAGATCTGACAGAGCCATGTAAACAAAAGCGCTTCGGCGCGATACGTCCCGATCTTGCGGACGACGATGCACATCGTTCGCTGAACGATTTCCTCTGCCAACTCGGAGTCGTTGTCCACGCGCAGCAATGTAAACCGGAACAGGCGCGGGAAATACTCGCGAAAGAAGGCATCGAATGCCTCCTGATCGCCGTCCGCCACCTGGCGGGCAAGCGTTCGGTCCTGCTCAATTTGCGGCACGTTCGTTGTCAATCTTTGGCCCTGGTCAGGAATTCATTCATTAGAGTCCCTTCTGCGAATAATCCTTCGCTATTTTTCAATTGTCCTGTCCCGTAAGATCCTTGAATTTTCAGCGCACCATGCAACATTCGCCGGCACAGTCTACAGTCGCTTTCGCTGCGGCCAGCGCGCGCCGAGCAAGTCCGTTATCCCCACCCGGAGACGGTTGCCCACACCGTGACTCGAGATTCCGTGCAGCCTCGGTCGGTGATTCACTGGCAGCGAAAGTTGCCCGTAGAGCCTGAGGACATCCTTCGGATCGTTCTGCCCGTCACCATCCAGAACGACGACAACGTCGGCACGGGCCGCCATGACTCCCGCCCTGATGGCGGCACCCTGGCCACGATTGCGATCATGTCGACAAATTGACATCGCAGTGTCTTGCATGATCATGCGTTCGATTTCATGCAAGTTGCCTTCCTCCGGCCTGCTGGCGTAAACGCATTGGCTTTGTCGATCCGGGCCGTTAGATGCCGTAAATTGAAACATCCTTTGCACACGAGCGACATTGGCGCCTCCGCCGCGGCATGGTATTAATGGCCGCCAAACAAGAACATTGAAATCACCATGACCCAGGACCTCACAACGCATTGGATAGGATCGATGGCCCTGCTCCTGTTTATCCTGGCATATCTCCTTGTCATCGCGGAGGAATACACGCACCTCAGGAAGTCGAAGCCGGTTGTACTGGCCGCCGGGCTTATATGGGCACTGCTGGCTTTCGAGCACGCAGATGGTGAGTCGTCACAGGTCGTCGAGCACGCGGTAGAGCACTTTCTTGTCGAGTTCGCACAGCTGTTCTTGTTCTTGCTAACGGCGATGACCTATGTAAACGCCATGACGGAGCGAAACGTTTTCAATGCGTTGCGCACCTGGCTGGTCGCTCGCGGCTTCACTTTCCGCGCGATCTTCTGGATAACGGGGATACTGAGCTTCTTCCTCTCACCGCTCATAGACAATCTGACAACAGCGCTGGTTATGTGTGCCGTTGTGATGACTATCGGCAAGGGTCGCCCTCGCTTTGTCGCCGTTGCCTGTACCAATATCGTCGTCTCTGCAAATGCAGGAGGCGCATTTAGCCCGTTCGGTGACATCACGACTCTGATGGTCTGGCAACGTGGCCTGGTGGATTTCGGGACGTTTCTTGCGTTATTTGTACCGTCGGTTGTCAACTACCTGGTGCCCGCGACACTGATGTCATTCGCAGTCCCCAAACAGGTCGCGCCAGCCGATACGAACGGTGCCATATTGCGGCGAGGGGCGAAGCGAATAGTCCTGCTTTTTATTGCCACGATTGTGACCGCGGTATCGTTCCACAATTACCTGAACTTGCCGCCGTTTCTGGGCATGATGACCGGGCTCACTTACCTGCAGCTTTTCGGCTATTTTTTGCGGCGAACGCATAACGCTACGCCGTTCGATGACAAGTACTACGGTAATGTCGGCGATATTCCACCGTTCGACGCGTTCGAAGG
Source organism: Woeseiaceae bacterium (assembly GCA_965224505.1). Lineage (GTDB taxonomy): Bacteria > Pseudomonadota > Gammaproteobacteria > Steroidobacterales > Woeseiaceae > UBA1847. The sequence continues at coordinate 3,390,034 of CBDCZL010000018.1, read as the reverse complement.
CATCGCCCGGATTGAGTGGGATACCTTGCTATTCTTTTTCGGCGTAATCATGTGCGTCGGCGGCCTGGGGTTCATTGGCTACCTGGACTACATCTCCGCATTCCTGTACGGCGAACTCGGCCCAACGATAGCCAACATTTCTGTCGGCGTGTTGTCCGCACTGATAGACAACATCCCGATAATGGTTGCGGTTCTTGAGATGAGCCCATCGATGGACTTACAGCAATGGTTGCTGATCACACTGACCGCAGGCGTCGGCGGCAGCATGCTGAGCATCGGCTCAGCCGCGGGCGTGGCGCTGATGGGCCAGGCACGCGGTATCTACACATTTTTCAGTCACTTGCGTTGGACGCCAGCAATCGCGCTGGGCTACGCGCTGAGCATCTGGACTCACTTTCTCATCAATTCGCGATTCGTCAACATACCCGTTCCCTAGACATTATGAAGTGACCTGTCCGTCCTCAAGCATCGTGGATTAAGCTGAGGACGTTAATCACATCGGCTCAGAGCCAACATTGAGGAGGACAGGTCATGGAAAAGTTTAGCAAGTACGTCGGCTTGGATACACACAAAGACAGCATCGCGGTATCCGTGGCGAATGCGGTTGGCGGCCGAGCGAGGTTTTATGGCGAGGTGGCGAACACGCCAACGGCGCTCAGCAAGCTGATGCGGCGACTCAGCCCAGAGGGTGAGGTGGTGTCGTATTGTTACGAGGCGGGTCCTTGCGGTTATGGGATTTACCGTCAGATCAGCCAATCGGGGCATGAGTGCCAGGTGGTGGCGCCGTCCTTGATTCCGAGCCGGCCGGGTGATCGGGTGAAGACGGATCGACGCGACAGCGAGACGCTGGCCCGTTTACACCGGGCTGGCGAGCTGACGCCGGTGTGGGTACCGGACGAAGAACAGGAAGCGATGCGCGATCTGACCCGTGCCAGAGAAGACATGAAGTCTCTGGAACGGCAGTCGAAGCAACGCTTGAACGGGTTCTTGCTCCGTCACGGTCAAAATTATACGAGCGGCAAGAGCAAGTGGACCCAGGCGCACTGGCGCTGGCTGGAGCGGCTGCGCTTTTGCGAGCCGGTGCAGCAGATCGTGCTGCAGGAATACGTCGATTGTGTGAAGCAGCAGCAGTTGCGGGTCAAGGAGCTGGAACTTGAGATGGCTCGCGCCATGGATGACTGGCAGTTAGCGCCGGTGGTGGAAGGCCTGATGGCGTTACGCGGTTGCCGCTTGATCACGGCGATGACGACGGTGGCGGAGCTGGGGGACATCACTCGCTTTGAGACGCCGCGGCAGCTGATGGCATTTTTGGGGCTGGTGCCGAGCGAGCACTCGAGCGGCCGGCGACGACGGCGCGGCGGCATCACCAGGACCGGCAACGGCCACGTACGACGGGTGCTGATCGAGGCAGCCTGGTGTTACCGCTTTCCAGCCAAAAAGAGTGCCCCTTTGCAGCGTCGGGCCGAGCAGACTTCAGAAGCGGTGCAGGCGATTGCCTGGAAAGCGCAAAAGCGCCTGTGCGCACGTTACCGGCATCTGGATCATCGCGGATTGCTGAAGGTTAAGATCTCGACGGCGATCGCCCGTGAGCTATGCGGCTTTATCTGGGCCATTGCCTGTCAGGTGCAGCATGAGCAACCGAACATTGTCGGTGCACGCCCATGAGGGCCGGTCTCTGCCATTACCGGGCGAACGGGAGTTAAGAAAAGTCACGTGTTCAACGAGCCTTGCAGACAGGACAGTAGCGGCCGGTGGGAGAACCCTCGGGCCCACTATGAGGCGCCCGGGCAACCGGGACGACCCTCGCGACTAGACAGAGGCAGCTCCACGACGAAGATTTGTCAGGCGGTTTCGACCCGCGTATCTCAGACTGATTCACCGTCGTTCATAGCTGCTACTGTCCTGTCTCGAAGGCTCGTGTCCACATCACCGGAAATATAAAATGGAGCAACTATTGACAAGTCACAACATATCAGTGGGCCGTGCGGTAAATTCGGTCACTTTCAGAGTCCTTCTCAAGGGGCAGACCCAGGCGAAGCGGTGCCGGCATAGCCGGGCAGGGCCTGTTAACACTAATGTCATCGACCCTGCCAAAGCGGTTTTTTGTGCCGGCAAGACGGAGCGGCCGCTCTCGCCCATCCATGGGCTCCGCGGCATTGGGGCGTCCTGCCCGGCAGTGCCGTGTAGCACCGCCACATCAGCGAGCAACAACGCCGCCGGGCGAAAAACCGCCTCGGCCCGTACGGGTTGGGCCTGAAAAAGCGCCTCTCGGCGTTGCTCGTTATTCATTTGACGCGTCAAACCTCACTCCTCGCGCCTTGACAGGCGCTTTTTCAGGCACAACAGGGTCAATGACATTAGTGTTAACAGGCCCTAAAAGAATCTCGAAAAAGGCGAAGGATTTTCGCGATCTGAGCCTCTAACGCGGGAGTGCGGCTGCAAAAGCCGAAAGGAATATGGACGGTGCCATCGATGACACGCTCGCTACGCCTCGCAACAAGACAGGCCAGCCAGAGGCGGATTCACAGTGTAGCGGTGGGGATGATCGCCGCGTTGGGCATCATGCTGCTGGTCGGCAACGCTCGTGCCGACGTCAGTTTCGACCTCGATGACTATAGAGGCAAAGTCATACTGATCGACTTTTGGGCATCGTGGTGCGGCCCTTGCCGGCAGTCTTTCCCCTGGATGAACGATATGCACACCAAATACCGCGATGACGGACTGATTATCGTCGCAGTCAATGTCGACAGCGATCTGGCCGCCGCAAATCGATTCCTGACCGACTACCCGGCAAGGTTTCGGGTTCATTTTGACAAAGACAGGACTCTCGCCCGGGAATACGATGTTGTTGCGATGCCGAGCTCATTCCTGATTGGGCGCGATGGACAGATCGTTAAGCAACACCTGGGCTTCAAAGTTCTGAAACAAGACGAATACGAAGCTGCAATTCAGACTGCGCTCGAAGCGGAAGAGTAGATGCTCAAGCAGGTCTTTCGGTTGATTTCTTTGGCAGCACTGACTTCGGTCATTGGTTGCACGTCACTTGGTGTCGATCCATGGGACCGGGACATTCTCGCGAAGGATGAAATGCAGCTCGTCGTCGATCCGATTGAGGTGGCTACGGACGATCACATCTATTTCAGCAAGGAAGCCTCTAGCGGCGGCCGAGGATTCGGTGGTGGCGGCTGCGGCTGTAATTAGGGATAGCGGATGACGAAGAAGATAAATACCAGGTTATCGGCAACGCTTGCGACCGCCACTTGTGCGCTGCTCGGTACCACGCCCGCAGCCCCGGTTTGCGCTCAAGAGATTGAGAAATGGGATTTCGACACATCGCTCCTGTACTACGGAGAAGACAATGACCGTGTTCAGGATGCGAGTCTCGGGTTGATTGCGACGCGCAGATTCCTGGATGATCGAATTCTCACGCTTGGACTGACGGTCGATGCATTGACGGGTGCTACACCGAACGGTGCCATTCAGCAATCGTTTGCGCAGACCTTCACGCGGCCGTCCGGCAACAGCGTTTACACGGTGCCTGCCAACGAATTGCCGCTGGACGATACGTTTCGCGACACTCGTGTCGCGTTGACGGCCAACTGGCAGCAACCCTTAGGTCGGCTTTACACGTTCAACGTCGGCGCAAGTGCGTCAATGGAGTACGACTACACGCATGTCGGGCTAAATGCCAGGCTCGCCAGAGACTTTAATCAACGGAATACCACGGTTTCCGCCGGCATCGCATTGGCAAGAGACGAATTCGATGCCGTCGGCGGGGTGCCGATGCCATTGTCGCCGATGCTCGACGTCGGAGATATGGGCAACCGTGGTGGCGCCGAGTCCAAGGACGTGCTCGATGTCGTACTGGGCGTGACGCAAGTCATTAACCGCAATACCATAGTACAACTCAACTACTCGTACAGCGACTCATCGGGTTACCTGACCGATCCCTACAAGATCATCAGCGTTGTAGACGGCACTACGGGTGATGTCATACCGCGACCGCCCACACCGGGCATCGACGGGCCTTTACATCAGTTCCTATTCGAAGGGCGACCCGCCGAACGCGTCAAGCACAGCCTTTACGGTCAGGCGAAGCATTACATGAACGGCAAGGTGCTCGATGCCTCGTACCGGTACATGACCGACGACTGGGGGATCGATTCACAGACTCTTGACCTTCGCCTTCGCTGGCCCCTTGGTGGCAAGCGCTACCTCGAGCCGCATCTGCGGTTCTACACACAGACCGAGGCTGACTTCTACACCGTGAGCCTCATAGAGGGTCAAGTACTACCGACGTTTGCATCGAACGACTACCGGCTCGGCAACTTCGACGGCTTCACTACAGGAATAAAATACGGCTGGACAACGCGCAATGATCACGATTTGAGCGTACGACTGGAGCTTTATCAGCAGCGAGGTAACATCGCTGCCGGCAAACTGATCGGCAACCAGGTTGGTACTGCGAGCTATCCGGATCTCGATGCTGTCATTGCGCAATTCACCTATCGATTCTGACCAGCCGCCTCAGTCCGGGCCAAGTTCCCGAAACTGGAAGCTCGAACCGCACGGTCGCTTTTGGCGGGCAACGTTTATGGCAATGGGCAGCCCGTGCGAGGTGCTGTGCGAGACCGGCAGCGCGGTCGAGGCCGAAGATATTGCCGAGGTAGTGGCAGCCGAGGCGTGGCGGATCGAAGACAGGTTCAGCCGCTACGTTGTAGGCAATATTGTCGACCGAATCAATTCGGCATCCGGGAGTAGTGTTGAGGTCGATGAAGAAACTGCAGGCCTGATCGAGTTCGCGAATCTTCTTTACGACATGTCCGATGGGCGTTTCGACATCACGTCTGGTGTATTGCGGAGAATCTGGACTTTTGACGGCAGCGACAGAGTGCCCGGCGAAGCTGAGATCCTGGATGTCATGCGGCACGTCGGCTGGGAAAAGGTCAGCTGGATGAACCGCGTCTTGACGATGCCGGCTGGGATGCAGATCGACCTGGGCGGCGTCGGAAAGGAATATGCGGTCGACAAAGCAATCGGCTTGGTTCGGGAACACACTGCTATGGCCTGCCTCGTAAATTTTGGTGGCGATCTTGCTGTTACCGGACCGCCGACGTGTCGGGCCAGTTGGCAGGTTGGGCGCGAGGCATTGCAGGGCCCTTCTGCCTCGCCGGGCGGCGTGATTCAGCTAAAGACGGGGGCACTCGCAACGAGCGGCGACACGCGCCGCTTTTTGATGAAAGACGGCGTTCGCTACGGCCATATTCTCGATCCGACGACCGGCTGGCCGACTACAGGCGCGCCGGCATCAATTACCGTAGCCGCCGATACCTGCGTACAGGCTGGTGTGCTGTGCACACTTGCGACGCTTCTCGGCAGTGCTGCGGAATCATTGTTGGATGCTGAGCGTGTCATGTATTGGTGTGCTCGAACCTGACGCGCAAATCGGCGCGGCAGACGGTCCGTGGCGTTCCACCTCCTGGGGTGGCCCGCTCTCAGTTTCCAAACACAGATCGCGCCAACACCGACGCTAGCGCGGCAACCAATACTATGCTGAGCAGGTTGAGCCACATACCGGCGCGAATCATCTGCGGGATTGAAACCTGGCCTGTCGCAAACACGATCGCGTTTGGCGGTGTAGCAACCGGCAACATGAACGCACAACTGGCCGCCATCGCCACTGGGGTCATTAACAGGATTGGGGGAAGACCAGCGGTTGCAGCCAAAGCGCCCATTACTGGCAGAAGCGTTGCCGTGGTTGCCAGATTGCTGGTGAGTTCGGTGAGAAAAATCACCAGCGTCACAGCAGCAACGACAAGAACGATTGCGCCTAACTCATTAAGCGGCGCCAGGACTCCACCCAGCCAGAGCGCGAGACCGGAGTCCGACACTGCCGACGCGAGGGTCAACCCGCCACCGAAAAGCACCAAAACTCCCCAAGGGAGCAGTTTCAGGTTTTCCCATTTCATGAGAGTCGGTTGCTCCCGTTTTCCGCTCGGCAACACAAACAACAAAATAGCCGCCGTTATCACGATGCCGGCATCAGAAACTCCCTGCAGCCCCGCCCATTCAGACAATGGTCTCCTTAGTATCCACGACGTAACGACAAGGACAAATACGAAAGCAACACGGCGCTCCGGAGCCGTTATGGGTCCCATCTTCTCGTGCAACTCGTCGAGGTGTGCCTCGACCTTTGAACTGGCCGGAACGGATACAGGATAGATAAACTTCGTTAATAGCAACCAGGCCGCGGGCAGCAGCAACATGGATATCGGTAGACCAACCATCATCCAGCGCGCGAAGCCCACATCTAGCCCGTATGTATCCGAAAGATATCCGGCCAAAAAGGCATTCGGTGGCGTACCGATCAATGTAGCCAGCCCTCCTATACTCGCCGAATAGGCCAGCCCCAGGAGCATTGCCGTCTGGAAATTTGATCGCTGGGTTGCCGATAGCTCCGGCGAATTCTCATTTATCACGAGGATCACAGACAGCGCGATTGGCAATAGCATCATGGTCGTTGAAGTATTTGTCATCCACATGCTGAGCAACATGCAAACGAACATGAACCCACCAATCAGACGTTTTCCGCCTGTCCCGGTACGTTCGAGAATGGCAAGTGATATTCGCCGATGCAGGTTCCAGCGCTCGATCGCCAACGCAAGTACAAACCCTCCAAGAAACAGGAAGATGATCGGGCTTGCGTACGGTGCGGCCGTATCTCGTATCGTACTGATGCCCAGTGGCTCGAATACCGCAACCGGCAGCAACGCGGTTGCGGGCACTGGTATCGCTTCGGTTGCCCACCATATGGCCATCCACAATCCGACCGCCGCGACGCGCCATGCTGTCGGGTCCATAGCGGATTGAAGCGACTCGGTAAATAGCATGATGATCAGGATGGCTGGACCGAGGAGTCTGCCCACCAGTTGAGATCGGCGTGACGATGCCGTGTCGCTTTTAAACTCGGTTGCCATAGGATTTCCCGCGTCGGTTGGTCCCTAGCGGGCCGCAACGACCGATTCGGCATAAAGCAGATCACCGGTCATTGCATCGATGAATGAAACCACTACTTGCGGTTTTGGGAACGCGATCGACCGCTCTTCACCATCGACTACGCCGTCATAAACACTATTGATCTGAAACACGGCATAGACCGGTGCCTTCCGATATTCGCGTGGCGTGCCCGAATTGAAAAACGTCGACCAACGTATCTCGACCGGCGTTCCAGCGGAGATGAACTCGCCATTGGCCGGGCGTGACCCCGTCAGCTCTGTATTCTCGCGATTTAGTGAGCCTATCGGGCCCGCGCCGAATTCCCACAAGCGCTCGGTCAACCGAATTGAATACGAGTTATGCATATCGCCTGAAATAACGATCACAGTTTTTCCAAGCTCATCCCAAAACTCGAAAAGCTCGTTGCGCTCCTGCACAAAGCCGGTCCATGACGAGTCCGTGCTGCCCGGATGTATCGACTCAAGGTGAGGAACTGTCAGGCCGGCTGGTGACACAACAAACAGAATGTCGGCCCGGCTTTCCCGCATTGCTCGCTTGAGCCAGGACAATTGAGACCGCCCCAGCATCTCGGACCTTTTGTTGTGGCCCGCACCCGTTTCTACACGGTACGATCTGGCGTCCAGCACGAAAAACTCGGTGTTCGAAACAGCAACGTTGTAGTAGTGCCGAATACCGATCGAATATCCCGAATTCGAGTCTGCTTTCGGAGTGGGAGATACGCGTATTCGGTGTTGATCGATGACTTCTACGACTCGATACACACCGGCATTGGGATCTTCAGGGCCCAATGCATCGATCGTCTTATCCACCTCGCTTTTGTTTTCGAGATCGAAACGTACACCGGCCAGCCTTCCGCCCCAATGGACGTGGAGGGTTGATTCTTTGTCGAATTCACGCGCCTCGAAATCGGCGTTTGGATCGAACAGGATGTCGTTGCCGGCTTCAAGCTTTGTGCGACCAAACAGTATCTTCGCATCCCATTGCGTTGGGTTGCTCCAGGCAAGGTAGTCAATCCAGCCCTGTAGTCCAATATCACGAAACAGGCTGTCACGACGTCGCGATCCAACGACACTGGCGTTGGAGAAATTGTTGAGCACCTCATGATCGTCGAACGCAAACAAAGAGGGTACATTTCGATGCCACTCGGCCAGGAAGTAATTGCCATCGAGATACGTCTTGTAGTTTTCCCAGACTCCGACCAGATTAGGCGCGTACAGTACGATGTCCGGAACTTTTTCTCCTGGAGGGAGCGAGTATTCCCGCCATTTGTCTACCGGCCAGTCACGATCCTCTTCGTAAAGCCAGTCACCCAGTTGAAGTGCGAAATCCACTTTGGCTGAGTGTTCGTTGAGCATGGTCCGGTAGGGCACAACCCCCTGTGCGGACCAATCAGACTGCTTTGCACAGGACGTTGTAGCGAAGCTGAAGTTAAAGTGTCCGTCAGGATTGAATCTGTTAGCCGTGGCAACACTATCAGGTAGTGTCTTAAAGCTTCCGCGTGCATGTGCACCAATTATTCCATCGATCTCTATTGCATAGTGATACCTGGTGTTTGGCGACAGATCGGATAATGTGAGCCATGTCGTATTGTCCGTCGATGCCATGGTGTGGACCACATCCGAGTATCTGTCCAACCGATTCGGGGCAACACCGTAGCGAACCGTCATTGCTGTTGGGCGATTGCTTCTTCCCCAAACACGTACGTCTGTACTTGAGAGGTTTCCCAGCATCGGACCATGGGTCAGATGCGGAGGGACGATATACTCGGGTATTTGCCGTCGCGACGACTCCGCGATAGCCAGAAGCGGCATCAAGGCCAGAGCGCTCGTTAAGCAGATTATTATCTGGTGGTATGCGACCGGATTTTTCAAGCCACTTTCCGTTAATCCGGTGCCCTGGACCCGGCGGGGACCTAAAGCCCAGGGCACCAAACCGTCGACGGTTCGATTTAGAACGATAGCGACGCGCCAAACCAGATAGACTGCCCGAACTCGTTGGTGGTCCGGGTAAGGCCAGTACCGAATGTTTCAACTCGGGGGTTGTTGTCGGTCAGATTGCGGCCTTCCGCCATAAGCGTCCAGTTGTCTGTCAGGTTATAGCGAACGTGGAGATCCCATTGGTCGTACTCGGCCTCGATGCGATCACTGTTTGCCGAACTCGTACTAATGATCTGGTGCCAATCACCGGTACGGTTGAACGCGAGTTTGGCTTGTAGATCACCAATTGTATAAAGCAACGAGGCATTCAGCAGAAGGTCCGGCTGTTCAATGAGAGTGACCTTACGGGTTTCGCCGCTATTCATCGGAATTTTGCTGGAGCCGTCGATATACGTGGCATTGAACAAGATTCCGAACCCATCGAACGGTGCAGGCAGGAAGTCGAACGAGTCATCGACGTAGGAGAACTCGATTCCTGAGACCGTCGCATCGGACACGTTCTCCGGACGTGTGATCTCATACGAAATTCCACCCACCGTTGTGGCGGTCGTACCGCTGAAGATCTGATCGGAAATATCCTTATGGAAATACGCGGCCGAGAGGAACTGGCCGTCGTCGATGAACCAATCGAAAGCGACATCGTAGTTGTCCGATTTGCGCGGCTTGAGATCCGGATTGCCCTGAGAGATCTCAATCAGATCCGGTGCAATGGTGTCCCGCGTTTCAGCCCGCGCAAGATCCGTGTGATTCGGGCGTCCAATTGCTTGTGAGTATGCGAAACGCAGTCGCATATCATCGTCGATATTGTAGGTTGCGACGAAGGACGGCAACACATCGTTGTAATCCGAGGACCGAGAGACTGGCTCGTATGTACCGTCGTTGTTTACTACGGCATTCGTTGCGACATCTGTCTTCTCGTATCGCAACCCACCGGAGAAGTCCCAGTTGTCTGTCGAATACGTACCCATCAGATAAACTGCCGTTACGTCTTCCTGGAGCTGGAAGTCGGAGCGGATATTCGCCGCGTCTGTCGACGCCTGATTGATTTCGAAGTCCGATCGGTTTGTGTTGAAGAAATTCAGCCATTCGCCGACAAAGAAGAATGGCGGCGTCCAGGTCGTAAAATACGGAGACTCGTATGGTTGAGAGTTCTGAAATTCACCCGCATTCAGACCGCCCGGGAGGTAGTTGTAGAATGTCTGCGAGTTGTCGAAGTTCTTGTCAAGTTCGCGGTACTTCAGGCCGGTCTTGACCGTAAATTGATCCGAGATATGTCGTTCATAGTCGACCTTGAATTCATCGACGGTCTCTTCCATTCGGAACCGCGACGGACGGTAGCTACTATGCGCGTAGTTGGACAGGTCGTTAAAGAAGGTCTGGTTCTCAAGCTGCAGAGCAGCAAGTCCGTCTGCTGCAGCGCCAACCACGTAGCTATAGCCAAGCTCCGGCTGCGTTCCAGCCGACCAACGGACATCTTGTGACGGCTCGTCGTTGGTACCTTTGGAGTTCTGATACGCGAAATGGAGCGAGCTTTCGTCATCGATATCGAACTCGACAACGGCTTGTACATTTCGGACGTTGAGGTTCAACGGGAATGTATTGAAACGGAATGAGGCGTTACCGTCGGCGTAGGTTCCCGCCAGTCCGGAATTCGGCTCGAGATTTGCGCCCGTCAACGTCGTAAAGTAACGGTGCTCGTCGTATTGGTAGTCAAAGTAGCCAGCCTGCAGGTACGCGTACACACGGTCGCTGGCCTGGACCTCGAACTTGCCGAGAATGCTGCGGCGCTCGATTGTGTTGTGGTAGTCAAGCGACTGAAAGCGACTTGCCGTGACGTTGCCGGAGCCATCGTTTGCAGTGCCGTACGCCCCAACGCGGTTTTTCGATTGATCACGAGTCTTGTCAAAGTACGTTCCCGACAACACCAGGCCAAACTGGTCATTGGATCCGAATTGATCGCTGTAGAGCAAATCGAGTCTCGGGGAAAGAACGTCTCCGTCTCCACCGGGAACATTGTTGTATGAATGAGAGCCGATGAGTGCGCTCGCGACGAATTGGCGGTCATCGGTATCGAACGCACTGCGCGTAACGAGATCAATGTATCCACCTATAGCATTACCATCGAGGTCGGGCGTCAGCGTTTTGTAAATGTCCAGACGCTTGACGACTGTCGGCGAAATCATCTCCGTGTTGATTCGGCGGCTGTTGCGATCAACGGACGAAATCTGTGAGCCGTCAACTGCAATGTAAGTGAAGTTGGATTCCAGGCCGCGAACCGATACGTACCGGCCCTCGTCTTCGTCGAACACGGTATTGACGCCGGGCGCCCTGCGCAGCGAGTCGGCAATGTTGAGATCCGGCGTCCGGCCAAGGTCGTCCTGCGCGAGAAAGTCGCCAATTCGGGTTGACTGCCGTTTTGTGTCAATTGCCGAACGGTTCTGCAACCTGTGACCCATGATCACGATCTCTTCGATTGCACCGTCGTCCTGGGCGATTGCCGGCGTAGGCAGCATTCCCATAGTTAGTAGAGGCAATACAACGGCACATCTGCCAATTGACCTTGCTCGTTGGAGTTTCTTACTTATCATTTGTTTCCCCCCTCGAAAAACGGCTGGTGATTTCGCGTTATGGCTTGCAGAAACCGGGCTTTGCCTTGTTCGGATAACGCCTAATGAGCGCAAACCGGCAATCCGCGTGCCTTTCTTTCTCTTTCGTAATGGACGATAACATCTATAAAAATCTTTCACAAGCTTTTGTTCATGGATTATAGTAATGTTTCGAAAGGTTCTGTCGCCGTTTGCTGCCAGGGTTCGCTGAGAATCGATCGAGACCGACGATCTTCGCCAGCTAAAATTCAATCGCGCGGCATTTTGCACGTGGAAGAAGTAATCGTCATCGACCGCTGTTTTGGAATCTTCAGTCCGCGCTCGACCGGAATTAACGTCTTCACAAGATTTTCGCGTTGTCAGTTCAACCTGACAGTTGCGATCAAAGTCATTGGCTCATCGGCGCTCGGGGAATGAAAAGCAAGCCGTCGCCTACTGTTCGTTCGCCGGTCGAATCTGACGGCATGCCTGTCAGCTCGCCGTCGACCAGCATTGACGATGAGCCGCCGCCATCGAGATTCATAGCCTCCACGGCCCCAAGACTCCGAAGCAACCTGGCCATTTCTGTAATAGACGCGCCGGCGGAGACACCAGGTTGACGACCGTACACGACCGCGACAATCATCTCGTTGGATGCCGTAATGCCAATCGCCGTCCTGGGATGGCGGCGAACCACCCACCCATGGTAGAACCCGGAACGGAAGTTCGTCGCCCCGACCTCGGTTCCGAGATCGTCGTTAACGTCTCCCCAGGCATTCGCGATCTCCACGCCGTCGAAGGTTGTTTCCCAGCCTTCGTCGGCGCGGGACTCCAGTACAAACTCGCCAGCTCGTAACAGTGTGGGCCCGCCGTTCACCGCGTACAACCCGTCCCTCAACGAGACATTGCCTTCTTCGGTTTCGATTGCGTACGAGATCGAAGCGCGGTCACCGACATTGAGGCCACGTCGAATGTCCTCAACGAAGCCTCCAGTAGCACGAATCACAAACCCGTCCAACGGAATCAATGTATCTGTCGACTCAGAGATCGAGTTCACGGTGCCGTCGGCATCAACAATAAACTCCAGCCCCGCGCCAGGCGGCGTGTAATCGGAAAAATGGCGATCATAGACGAGAATCTCGGATTCGTTGACGCACAAATTGTCATGAACCGGTAGTTCAATCTGGCCACCGCCCGCGTTGCCGCAATTTAAAATCATACCGGGCAGCCGATTGATGCCGTGAACACGCCACTCAACGTCACCAAGCGTCAGTGAGATCCTCGTTCGTACATCGTGCGAAATCCATACCCGAGGATTGTCGCCGCTGTTGTCGATGAACAGTGCTGGCCGTCCATTGACGCCCTCGCTCACCAACTGGCCGTTCAGAACCAACATCCCCGCCGGGTCGCCCGGTAGCCCGACCTCAAGCTTCCAGGCAAAGAACCCCCCATTTGTAGCCGCGACGGCGCCGTGTCGTTTGGCCATTGAGCTCACCGTCTCCTCACCATCGACTTTGTCGTTGCCGATTGCCGATATGATCTCACCTTCGAATCGGTCCAGTTCAACTTGCAGCAAGCTGACAACAAACGGCCCCGACGTGTTTCCGCCATCTTCCGCGGTATAGCGGACCGTCATCGAGATACCTTCTTTTAGCAGTTCATCGGCAGCCGCTTCTGCTTCCGCGCGTGAGGCATAGTTACCGGCCCGTACCAGCAAGCCAAGTGACTCACCATGGGGCCCGGTTTCGGCCGGCGCCTCCCGCCGAGTTGATATGCCAATTGCATCGAGCGCCTTTTGAAGTTCGCCAGCTTCACGTTCAGATACCGGCCCACTGCTCAGCACATAAGTGTCACTGTCCGACGCCGCGCCCCTCTCAATCAGGACGTGCGTGAGCCCGGTCACCAACTCCCGCCGCGCAGATTCATTTTGCGGAAGCCCGATTGTGCCCAAAGTATTGTCAGAACCTCCTGAATTGGCACAGCCGGCCAGGGAGGAGAGCGCCATTAACGTAGCGGCCGAGACAGCCAATCGGCCCATCCGAATAAGCCATGTATATCCGACATGCACGTGAAACGAATTTCGATATCGCACCTGATTCTCCGGCAACCGGGACTTACGTTTACTCGTGATTTTCACGATGGGTGACCGGTGACCAAAGTGCCCCGGCGCCAGACTCGATTTACTTCGAAATTCTCGTCAGTTTCGACAAGATTTGCCGCCAGGCCTGGCGCGATTGTGCCCGCGCACTTATCCAGTTGTAGCGCAGAGCCGGGATATGAGGTTGCCATCCTTACGGCCTCTGCCCAGTCCAAACGGGCAAATGCGGTTGCGTTGGCAATTGCCCGATCCATGGAGAGGTGCGATCCGGCGAGCGACCCATTGGCGTTTCGCAGTACGCCGTCCCGAACTTCAATTTGCTCGCCGCCCAGGCGAAAATACGGCTCGCTGCTGCCCACGGTCGGCATTGCATCGGTAACCAGGAATGCGCCGCCCCGATGCTTTGCCTGCACCGCTATGCGAAACGATAAAGGGTGTACGTGTACCCCGTCAGCTATTATCCCGAAACAAGCGGAAGATGACCCGATCGCCGCGCCCACTACACCCGGCTCTCGACTGCCGAACTGCGACATCGCGTTGAATAGGTGGGTATAACCCGAAACCCCGGCCGCTTCCGCAGCCTTGCATTCGTCGTACGTCGCGGCCGTGTGTCCTGCGAATACGATAACTCCAGCATCAACGAGCTGCTGGATATATTCTCCGTCGACGATCTCTGGCGCGAGAGTAACTAATGTAACGCCAGGCGATCCTAAGGACGTCAGCAATTTGATGCCATCGTCATCGAGTGCTCGAAACCTGGATGCGTCGTGTGCGCCCTTTCGTTCCGCATTCAGGTAAGGTCCTTCGATATGGATTCCCATGACGCCGTGGACGCCCTGTGCAATCGCATCTCGTACGGCTTCAATGCCCGCTTGAATCACATCGTCATCGTCACTTATCAACGTAGGCAAAAAACTGGTCGTGCCGAACTGCACGTGAGCGTCGGCAATGCGGCGAACCGTCTCTACCGATGGATCATCGTTAAACAGAACGCCTCCACCACCGTTCACCTGAATGTCGACGAAGCCGGGCAGAAGTCGTCGACCATTAAGGTCGACGGTTTCCGCAGCGATCGGTTCGGGGTCGCCACTCACCCCAATAGCAACTATTCCACCATCGTCAAAAGCGACAAAGGCATCCTCGATTACGTTATGCCCGTCGTGGAGAACGGCGTTCCTGAGCAATGTTGTCAAACTATGTCGCTCCGATAATAGCCGCGCCCCGGACACCGCTATCGTCGCCGAACATTGCGCGCCTTATGGGCGGAGCATGCAGATCATCGTATAGGTAGCGATCAGCTGCCGCCGGAACCTTGTCGTAAAGCTCCTCAATGTTCGACATTCCGCCGCCGACAACGATTACGTCTGGATTGTTTTGCAATACCTGCTGTGCGACAACGTGACCGAAACAGTCCACCCATACATCGAAAACCTCTGTTGCCCTCTGGTCCCCATTTCTCATTCTTGCCACTACGGCCTTCGAACTGACGCTATCGCCAAGCGTATAACCAGCCAATCGGCCCAAGCCCTGACCGGAGACATACATCTCGATGCAACCTGCCTTTCCGCACGTGCATTCGAACAATGGCAAGCCGTGCCGCCGAATAAATGTTGCTGGAACCGACAGGTGACCCCAGTCGCCTGCAACACCGTCCATTCCGATTCGGGGTTTGCCCTCACGGCAATATCCACTGGCAGCGCCGGTGCCTAGTATGATTCCAACCATCGTTCGAAACCCCTCCGCGGCGCCGCCTTGCGCTTCGGACAGGGCAAATGCTCGAACATCGTTAATACACCGAACCTCTCGACCAATGGCTGCTATCAAGTCACTTCGAACCTGATGGCCGTTGAGGCAGGGTACATTCGTCGAGAAAGACTGGCCTTCGGCGTTGACAATTCCGGTTATCCCGATACCTATCGAGCAATTGTCATCGTATTCTCTATCGCCGTCGCTCACCAACGAACGAATTGCATCCAGAAACTCGTTATAGTTGCCCGTCGGCGTCTTGATTCGATGGCTGTGCTGTCGGTTGAATTTCGAATCAAATACCGCGAATTCCGTTTTTGTTCCACCTACGTCGATTCCGTAGTGCATTAACAGAGCCCTTCAATCGTTTGGAGCCGAATACGGATAGATTGTGACGCCCCGGACCACTCTATTCACTTCGCCGGTTGGGCACGGCGAGTCCACTTTGATACCCCTTGAGTACGAAGACAGAAACGCAAATACCTGACAGTGGATGACGTAGAGAAGCGATAGCCAGATGTCTGGCAAGTCAATCCGGCCGCTATGAACCAGTGTTTCCGGTGACAATTCCATGATCGAAATCGCTTGCTCATCCTTCATCAACTCATTGATCAGGTCCTGATCATAGCGACGTGCTGAAGGATCGCCTGAAACCATGCACACGACGATGGTTCGGTCATTTACGACTATTTTCGGTCCATGCCGAAACCCCAGGGGCGTATCACTCGTTGCAGTCAGGCTTCCCCCGGCAAGTTCAAGGCACTTTAGCGACGATTCACGCGCGGCACCAAGCATAGTGCCAGCGCCCAACACAACCAACCTGTCGAATTGAATTTTGGCAATCTCGCCGATCAATCCGTACCCGGTCGATACGATTGATTCCGCGATGTTGGCTGCCGACAAGCAGTGATCGGATTCTTTGGAAAACACTTCAATACATGCGACAAACATCGACGAGTAGCTGCTTGTCATCGCAAACCCGCAATCGTTCGTGCCTTCCGGCATCAACAGACACAGTGCCCGCGCGTCACGTTCAGCATAATGGCGAAGTTTCCCATTCGGGTTGCATGTGAATATGAGATGACAACAGTCGCTAAGCAGTTGGTCAGCCAACTCCACTGCCGCCACACTTTCGGGACTGTCTCCGGATCGGGCAAACGATATCATCAGTGTGGGTATGTCTGCGCCAAAAAACTGTATCGGGTCTGGCACGATGTCTGTTGTTGGCACTGCTTCGATGTATAGCGAGCCGTAACGCGCCAGCTCCCGTCGCAACCAGGCGGCAATCGAATCGCCGATAAACGCCGAAGTCCCGGCACCGCAAAGGACTATTCTCAGCCCTTCTTTTGCCAGGTTTGGTTGCAACCAGGTATCAATTTCATCGCGCCGAGACTTGACCATCGAAAGCACTTCTCGCCAAACTCTGGGCTGCTGGACAATCTCTTTTGCCGTAGACAGGCTCCCGCGATCGAATAATTCAGACGCTGTGAATCCAAGGTATTGAGGTTGCTCTGTGCAGCCCGGTGCTCTGCTGTTAGCCATTGTCGGTGCACGCTCCGGCATATGTTGCGCAAACTCTCATAATGTGACGGATCACCAGCTCCCGCGAAACGTTTGAACCCTGGTTGTCGTTATCGGCGCCGATCGCAGTTGGCAGATATTGGCTTAGCAGTGGGAGAGGAATTGGGGTCTCTGAGAGATTTCTAAACATCGTTCCCACTGCTGCAGAGACGTGTGGGTGCGGCCAGTAGTAACGAATTCGATCGCTGTAACTGAAGCGGCGAAGAATTCGCGACTGGAGTCCGCCTTCACCGTAGTGTTTGCGCCAATGCGCCGGCTCAAATTGCATTACGTGCTCGCACACAGCGATGAGATCTGACCGCTGATGCTCTTCTACCAACTCATCTTCAATAGCGGCCAAAGCAAACAACGCTTCCCGAAGCGCAAATGTCAGTTGCGGGCCAACCTTCAGTATTGCGAAGTGATCGTTGATGAGCCGGAGGTATGAGTCGGACGGCTGGTAGTCGGTGGAGTGCGCCTCATAGACTATTCGAGGAAAGTCCAACACCGTCTTGCTCAGATCGGCTGCTTTCGGCGGATCGTATACGTGCACGTCGGTGTGGTTGAACTCAACCCCGGGCTGCACGACCAACGCCACGACTCTCTTCCACGCTTCGACAAGTCCTGCGGATTCGAAAGCGATGCGATGCGTTTCGATCGTGTACCGTGCACGCTCTACGGTGGTGACCTCAAGCTCATCGAGACCCTCTGTCTCGCCGCCGGGCACCGGTACTTCCGTCCCGACAACGTAAACCGGCTTTTCCGCCGCACCTTTCTCAGTCGCAGCCGCCTCGGCAGCACGACAGAGAGCAACCGCCCTTTCGGCCACCACCTCGTCCGGCAATGGGCCTGTTTCGCCTGCACAAGCCATACTGGCGTCCAGATGTATTTTCTGAAACCCGGCCCGTACGTAGTCGTTCACCAGCACACATGCTTTTTCCATTGCACGATCGGCGGTCTCATCTGTCCAGCAAACCGGACCGAGATGATCTCCGCCAAACACAATTCGACTGTGCGGAAATCCGATCTTGTCCGCGATATCACCGACGAATCGTGGAAAATCCGCC
Organism: Woeseiaceae bacterium; assembly: GCA_965224505.1. Lineage (GTDB taxonomy): Bacteria > Pseudomonadota > Gammaproteobacteria > Steroidobacterales > Woeseiaceae > UBA1847. Next base: position 3,372,024 of record CBDCZL010000018.1, on the reverse strand, counting down.
GGTACCATACCTGTGTATCCGCCGAACTGGTTGACTTGGTTGGCGGTCGATTCAATAAGCACTATTGAACCATCGATATCGGCCTGCCTCATAGCCGCCTCCAAAACCAGCGGGTGGGACGCGCATACCGAGTAGATGCCTGTCGATTTGCCGTTTCGATTTTCGGAAAACAACTCAAGCATCGACGCGAGTGCCGACGGTCTGTTCTCTATGGTAGATAGACGATTCATCGGGTCCTCAGTGCGCTGCGAACAACAGTAAATCCACTTGTCGCGGCCAAAATCAGTAGGAGCAATGCTGGCAAAACGTTCCCGTAGACGAGGTTTCCGAACCCGAAGAGCGTCGAGTAAACCGTCACACACCCGAGGAAGATATTCAGCAACCCGGAGGCAAGCTCTCCGGTGCCGCTTTCCTCGCCTGAACGCCCCATTTTCGACGAAACGTGCCGCCAACCAGGCCCTTGCGGTCTGGTGAGAGAGTAGAACGCTTTCAGGGTTTTCATGTCTGTTTGAGGCCCAACCAGTGCGACGAATACCCAAGCGGCGGTGGTCACTGCTATACCGCCTATTAACTTCTCTGCCGCACTCCAATCCGGCAGTTCAGCAAACTGAAAAAACAGAGCCGCGCCGAAAGAAACAACCATCGCCGCCACTTCGCTAAGCGCGTTTATTCGCCACCAGTACCAACGCAGCAGGAATAGCAGACCGGTACCCGCGCCTACCGTCAGCAAAATATTGAAGGCCTGAAGCGCGCTCTCCAGCAGCAGAGCGAAGCCACTCGCGAGGATCATCAATCCAACGGTCGCGACTCGTCCGACACCGACAAGGCGGCGTTCTGTCGCACCTGGATTGATGAATCGACGATAGAAATCATTGACGACGTAGGATGCTCCCCAATTTAACTGGGTAGAAATTGTCGACATGTATGCGCTAATAAGCGAAGCCAGAACCAGACCCAATAACCCGGTGGGCAGAAATGTCAGCATCGCCGGATAGGCTAAGTCGTGATTAATAACGCTGGGGTCGACGTGAGGGAACGTCTGTTTGATCGAGTCGAGCGTTGGGAATACGACGATTGAGGCCAGCGCTACCAATATCCAGGGCCAGGGGCGCAGCGCGTAGTGCGCAGCCTGAAACAAAAGCATCGCTCCAACAGCATCTCTCTCCGATTTCGCGGCTAACATGCGTTGCGCGACATACCCTCCTCCGCCGGGTTCGGAGCCTGGATACCAGACGCTCCACCACTGGATCGCCAGCGGAATAACCAGCACCGCAGTCACCATCTCTGTATCGGAGAAATCGGGGAAGAAACTCAATTTCGGCGCGACCTCAGGATGCGCGAGCAATGGCCCAAGGCCGCCGACTTCGGGCAGGGTAACGGCAATAAAGGCTGCCGAGATCGCACCAATCATGGAGATAACAAACAGAATCATGTCGGTGATTACGACACCCACAAATCCCCCTAAGGCGCTGAAAATCACCGTTACCGACCCGGCAATCATTACGGTCTGCACCGGCGTCAAGCCCAGCATTACCGCACCGATTTTTATTGCGGCGACGGTGACCAGAGCCATGACCATGATGTTGAAGAAGACCCCGAGGTAGATAGCTCGGAAAGCCCTCAGCCCTGCGGCCGCTTTGCCACTGTAGCGAATCTCATAGAATTCCAGATCCGTCATAACACCGGACCGCCGCCATAGCCGGGCGTACAAGAAACAGGTAAACATGCCTGTGATTAGAAACGCCCACCATATCCAGTTTCCGGAAACGCCTTGTGTGCGAACGATTTCCGTGACCAGGTTAGGAGTGTCGGTGGAAAACGTAGTAGCCACCATCGAAACGCCAAGTAACCACCACGGCATATTTCGCCCTGACAGAAAGAACGCGTTGCTATCTTGCCCCGCTCGTCGGCTGACGACGATGCCCACAGCCAATGAGACGCCCAGGAAACTGGCGACAATCGCCCAATCAATCCATGCCAGTTGCAATTATTGGCGCTCCCTTCAGGTTTTCTGCGCCAGCACCCGTGCTTTCGCAAGAAATGAAAGTTTATCACCAATTTATTGACTTTCACAAACTTTCGATTTTTCGCGCACCGGAGCCGGTTCTGAAAGTCAGGCAGTTATGACAAAGACCAAAGGTCCGGGGGCCTTTTAACACTAATGTCATCGACCCTGCCGAGGCGGTTTTTTGTGCCGGCAAGGCGGAGCGGCCGCTCTCGCCCATCCATGGGCTCCGCGGCATTGGGGCGTCCTGCCCGGCAGGGCCGTGTAGCACCGCTACATCAGCGAGCGACAACGCCGCCGGGCGAAAAACCGCTTCGGCCCGCACGGGTTGCGCCTGAAAAAGCGCCTCTCGGCGTTGCTCGTCATTCATTTGACCCGTCAAACCTCATTCCTCGCGCCTTGACAGGCGCTTTTTCAGGCACAACAGGGTCAATGACATTAGTGTTAACACGCCCTGGGATTCAGGCATCAACCAGGAGAACATCAACGTCAGCCGCTCGAAGGGTCTCGACAACGTCAGCAGGCGCTCCGGCATCGGTAACGAGTGCGCTAATGTCGGTGTGCCTGCAAATAATATGGGAACCGCGACGGCCGAACTTTGACGAATCTGTAACGGCGATTACTCGATCGGCCGCTTTCACCATGATCCGATTCAAGCTGGCTTCCTGCTCGAAGTGGGTTGCCAGCCCAACATCCAAATCGAATCCGTCGACACCCAGAATCAAAATATCGAAATGCATAAACTTTAGGCTGTCTTCCGCCTGGCGACCGTAAAACGACATGGACGTCGGGCGGAGCGTTCCACCGGTTACTTTGATCTCCAGACCTTCCGCCTCAGCCAAAGCCGTCGCCACATTCAGGCCATTTGTCATTACCGTCAACGCTCTTCTGTCGGCCAGGCTCCTTGCGACCTCTTCGGTCGTTGTGCCCGAATCGATAATCACACTCCGTACGTCATCACCAAGGAGATCCGCGGCAGCCTGGCCAAGCTTTGTCTTTGTCGCGTGGTGTTCGCCGTACTTTTCCTGCACCGACAACTCTCGAGTGAGGCGAGTACTTACTACAGCACCCCCACGCGAACGCACAACAAGGCCCCTTTCGCTTAGCGCATTTAGATCGTGACGGATAGTGACTTCAGATACGCCGTACTGCGCTGCAAGTTCGTCGACATTCACTCGCCCCTCATTCTCTGTCTGGCGAACGATTTCCCTGCGTCTTTCGATTACACTCGGCATTAATGCACCTCAATACGGTCCCGTGAGATGCTATCAGTTTCGAATTCTTTCGCAACTTACGAATGGGGATCAACAGGCCCTAAGACACTTTCAATCCGGAGCCAAGCGCACCGTAGAACCGGCACGAGGGACAGTCACCACCTCCGTTCCGGGCGTGGTCTAGTGGGCGTTCTCAATTAAGCCAGATGATGGTGGCGACAAGGCTGAGCATTGCCAGGTAAGTGACCGCCAGACGCTCGTAACGAGTGGCGATCCGGCGGTAGTGTTTGAGCTTTTGAAACACCCGCTCAACCAGATTGCGCTCACAATACCGGTATTCATCGTAATCTCTCAGCACGGTTCTGTTCTTTCTCGGCGGTATCACCGAAACCGCATCGATCGCGTCAACAGAGTCGATGAACGCATCCGAGTCATAGCCTTTGTCCGCAATGACGTAGTCGGCTGAAAACCCCGCGATCAGTGCATTTGCCTGACCAATCTCGGCCCGCTGACCGGCCGTGAGAATGAAACGAACCGGATTGCCCAGCGCATCGACCGCCGCATGAATCTTCGTGCTCAAGCCACCACGCGACTTGCCCATGGCCTCCTCATCCCGCCGTTTTTTTTGCCGCACCATGCTGGTGAACGCGAACAATGCTGCCGTCGACCATCAGGTGTTCGAGGTCCGGATCGTCGGCCATGACCTCAAAAATACGAACCCAATGGCCCTTGTGGGCCCAGCGGTTATAGCGCACATAGACCCGGTGCCAGTGGCCAAAGCGGCTTGGCAAATCCCGCCAGGGCGAACCCGTCCTGGCAATCCACAGCACGGCTTCCAGAAAGCGACGGTTGTCTTCGGCGGTAACACCGCAATCGGTTGATTTTCCAGGCAATACATCTTTTACCCGAGCCCACTGATCGTCTCTGATTTCTTTGCGAGCCATAGTTTCCCCGAGGAAAGATCAGAGAATACAACACTGTACAGTGCATTACTCAACCTAATTGAGAACGCCCCCTAGTAAAAAAGGGAGACCCCCCGGCTCTGCCGGGGAGGCATTAGAAGTTTGACAATTCCGGGAGTCTCACAGTAACTCCAAGGTGTGAGCCGCCAAGCCACACACCAAGGAGAAACCATGAGACGAATCGGCAGTTTAAATCACAGCCGTTGGGAGTGTAAGTATCACGTTGTGTTCATTCCCAAGTACCGGAAGAAGGCGATATTTGGTCGTATCCGGTCGGAGTTGGGAGAGATATTCAGGCGTCTGGCGGAGCAAAGAGAAAGCCGGATCGAAGAAGGACATCTGATGCCGGATCACGTGCATATGATGATATCGATTCCGCCGAAGTACGCAGTGGCTCAGGTTGTAGGATTCATTAAAGGGAAAAGTGCGATCCACATAGCGAGGCGATACGCAGCGGTAAAGAGGAATTTCGTGGGGCAGAGATTCTGGGCCCGAGGCTACTTCGTCTCCACAGTGGGTCGAGACGAGGAAGTGATCCGGGAGTACATACGACACCAGGAGCAGGAGGATCAGCGCCGGGATCAAATGGAGCTGATGTAGCGCCCCCTTCAGGGGGCACAAGGAATCGCGTAGCGATTCCGTCATGCCGCTTTGAGCGGCTCACAAATTGAAAGCCCCCGGCTTTGCCGGGGGATTGTTACTCTCCGAACAACTCTCTGAGCTTCAGTGTCAGCTCGTAACCGCGGATCCCGATTTCCAGAACCTCGCCCGTTTCGGCCGCGATCAACAGACTGTACGGCACGCCACCGATACCGTAGACCTCCGCGATGCCCGCCCCGACACCCTGCAAATCGCTGACGTTTGGCCATGGCATCTGTTCCTCGTCCAGGGCGATCAGCCACTCTTCCTCGTCGTCGTCAACGGAGAATGACACGATGTCGAATCCCATTTCCCGGTACCGTGAATAATTCTCCTTGAGATGGGGAATCTCGACCCGACAGGGGCCGCACCAGGACGCCCAGAATTCGAGCAATACGTATTCCGAATCGCTTTCCGCGAGATACGAGCGCAAATCGAAAACTATGCCGTCTCTCTCGCGTGCCACGAAGGGGCGCAAAGGCTGGCCAACCTCCGGCTGCGTCGATGCAGCCACAATTTGTTGCTGTTGTTGCGGCATCCTGCCCTGCAGCTCTTTCCAAAGCTCGGCACTTTCGATTTCGCGAATGACCCACGGGTGCGCCGGCGCGGTGTCGCGAATCTCGGCAAACACCTTGTCGTAGAAGTGCTTTTCCTTCATCTCGATGTTCTGCATCGCCAGGATGCGCGCGATGATGTCGTCCGACTCGGATGCAACCTTCCGCAACGCAGCGTTTCCCATTGAAGGTGTCTTCGAGAAATAGTCCCGCGCCTGAAGTTCGAGCGCGCCCCGCTCGTCGTAGTCGTCGGTCGCATGCGCCTGGGCGAGGATCCTTAACCCTTCGACCATCGAGTCGCGGTATTCGCCGAGCTTCCACGAGTTGATCACGAGTTCGTTGTAGTGGCCGCCGCGCACCGTGTAGGCACGAAACGCGTCGTCGTAGCCGAACGTCAGGACGCCGGGTTCGAGGATAAACTTCTGCATTTGCATCAGGCCCATGTCGTCGCCGGCCTTGTTCTTGCCCTCGAAGACGAACCACTGGAGCGTGCGAATATTCTCCATTCCCGTCAGCGTGCCAGTAACGTCGAACCGGCCGTTGACGAGTTCCACCTCGTGGACGATAGACTCCATGACGAACGGCAGGAAGTACTCGGACTCACGGTCCCCCTCGAACAGGGCAGCCGCCTCTTCGCTGTGCAGGCTGATGCCTTGCTCATGTGCCTCTTGTGCAACACGCGCCCTTTCGATCGGCGGCAGCGGTTCGAAGATGACAACCACGCCCGAATAGTAGGCCTGGTCGGATCCCGAAAAGTCGCCGGAGAGCGTGTAACGGCTGTCTTCCTCTGCCGCCCCGCAGGCAGTACCTGCGAGTGACAGGAGGGTCGTCAGAAAAAGAAGACAAAGTCTGCGCATGGTCATTCCTTTAAAACTGCTTGCGCAGGCTGATGCTGTACATTCTGCCGCGCGGGTCGCTTGCCGACGAATTGAAGCCGGCCCATTCACCGTCCACGTCCCGGCCGTTGCGGCGCAGCGAGCGCGTCTTCACGGTGTCGTCGCCAAGGTTCGTCACGGTCAGCGCGACACGTGTGCCGTCCAGCCAGTTCGGCGCATTCCACAAATCGCCATCCTCGAAGCTGTAACCCAATACCAGATCGACGAGCGTTGGTGCCTGGACGAAGTAATGGTCGGTCACAATCGGCTCCGGCAGGAACGGATTCAGATTGACGAGCATGGTTTCGACCTCACTCGAATAGGTGCCGTTGACCGAGACGTCGAAGCCACGGTGAGCCCAGGAAAACGCCGCGATCGCGCGGTGCTTCGGCAATGCCTGTGCCAGGCGGTCGCCAACGTAGCTCCCAACCAGGCTGACTTCTTTCGTGCCGTCAAGCGATTCGCGGTACTTCAGCAGCCGTGCCACATTCAGGCCGAAGGAAAACTCGCCGTGCTCAGTGCTCGCTGAATAGTTCACCCGGTAGTCGACGCCGCTTTGCTCGACGTACGCCAGATTGATCCAGCGCGTGTCGACGACCCAGGGCGCAAACGGACTGTTGTACGTCGCGTTCGGATCCTGGTAGATCCGATCCGGGTAGGCGATGTCATCGACACCGGCGATGATGTTGAACGGCGAGATCGGGAACGGCGCGATCCTGTCCGTGTAGTCGGTGTTGTGCCAGGCAACTGTCATGCTGAGACCTTCGGCCCAGTTCGGGGTGAAGTCGAGGGCCGCTGATTTCGAGCGCGACCGCTCGGCACCGAGGTCCGGGTTGCCGCCGGAAATATAGGTCGATCCCATCTCGGTGCGCGGGAAACAGATCAGGCCAAACTGTGGATGATTGAGGCAGGTTTCCTCGCCGGGGTACGAAACGCTGACGAATCCCGGCCGCTCGAACCTGTCGATCAGGCCTTGTGACAATGTCGGCGCCAGGAATGCCGTCGATTCACGGTAGCGAATACCAAGCTGGTCGATCGGCTTCCAGCTGATTCCGGCTGACCAGGTGCTGTCCGATCCCGAGTTGTCATAGTCGTCGTGGCGGGCGCTCAGGTCGACCGACAGACGCCGGAAGCCCGTAACCGCATTCGCATCGCCGACCAGCGGGATATAGAACTCAGTCGAAATCCAGTCGTTCGAGCGCGAAACACTGTTGTCCCAGGTGCCGATCACCGGGGTTTGTTCCGCCGATCCCTGCGGTGAGCCGGGACCGTCGATTCTGTTCCATGAGTCGAGCTCTTCTTCACGCCAGCCGCCGGCGAAGGCGGCCTTGACGTCTCCGGCTCCAGTGGCGAACAGCGAACCATCGACGATCAGGTCAGCCGTGGTTTCGCGGTTGCGGCTGCCGGTATCGGCAACGTCGTGAACGACGTCGTTGAGTACCTCGTCCGAACTGCACGACCCCATCGGCGAACAGAACGGATTGAAATAACCCGAGGTATCGGCCGGCGGTGGCCCGAACGGTGCGAAGCTGCGCGCAAACAGACCGTTGCGATTTGTGCCGTTGTAGGACAGCGCCTCGTTCTTCTCGTAGCTGTGACTCGTCTGGACCTGCCAGCCCCAGGACTCACCGATATCGCCGCTGAGGTCCAGCCCAATGTGAATGTTGTCGGTCTCTGCATCGAAGTTCTGGACGACGCCCGGCAACAGGCCGTTGATGTACATCGGCGCAGTCAGGTTCGGGTCGAGACCGAGCGAAAACGGGTTCTGGCCGAACTGCGGGTGACCGCTGAAGGTGCTGATAATCGCCTCACCGCCCGAGGGCTGGCTCTCCAGATTGCGGTACAGCAGAGTGCCGCCCAGACTCACGCTACGCCAAAGATCCTGGCGGAACGTCGCCGTCAGCGAATCGCCCTGGGATGCAGGCAGCAGAGACTTGCCACGATCGAAGTCCGGGTTTTCGACGAGAATCGTATCCTCCAGCGAGAAATCGGCGTGTGTCAGATTGTCGGGATCCGCCGGGTTCAGCGGAACGTAGGCGCTTGCGATCGGCGTCGCCGCCGGGTCTGGCGGTGGCATGTTGCCGGGATACAGTACGCCGTTCCACTCCCATAACAGCGGAACGCCCTGACCCGCCAGCACAGAGGTTACGATCGGCCGGTTGCCCATCGCTCGTACCAGGCTGAGGTTATCCTGGCTCAGACGGATGTCGCCGACAGCGTACGGACGCTCCGAGGCATCGAGATGCGTATTTTCGCGGTGCTCGTAGGTGAAGCGGACGTTGCCGCTTTCCCACGCCTTGCCAACGTTCAGATTGACGAGGTACTCCTCAAAACCACGGGCCTCGGGCACGCCGTAGCGCAACTCGACGGCCGCATCGCTGGCGTCTTTCTTAAGCACGACATTAACCACACCGCCGACGGCATCCGAACCGTAAACGGCTGACGCGCCATCAAGCAGGATCTCGACGCGCTCAATCGCGGACAGCGGGATACCTGCGATGTTCGACGGACCGCCGGTAATACCGGTCTTGCCGATACGCCGTCCATCCACGAGGATGAGCGTCGACTCTGCGCCAAGCCCGCGCAGGTTGATCGTCGAGGCGCCGAAAATATTGCGGCTGCCGTTGACGAGGTTGGCACCGTCGAGTGTATTGCCGACGCCCGACGCGCCATCGATGCTCTGCGGCAGCTTGCGGAGCGCGGCTTCAAGCGTCGCTTCGCCGGTCGCTTTCAGGTCTTCTTCGGTGATCAGGATCGTGTTGGCGCTCAGCGAGCTGAAGTCGCGCTTGATCCTCGAACCCGTGACGACGATTTCTTCCGCAAACTCGTTCGCGAGGTCCGCTTCGCGGTTGATCGGCTCGTCATTCTCGGTCCTGAACACACGCGGCTTCTGGCTCTCAACCGTACCGCTGGTTTCGCCCGACGTTTGGGCCGCTGCAACGCTCGTTGCGAGGCCGGCACAGACGAACGGCAAAATCTCTTTTCGAAACATGATTCCGACTCCCATCAGTTTTCCCCCGACATGGGTTTGATGTGAAGTCTCCGACCGAACCATTGCGCGAACATGATCCGATTTGCGAATCCTTCGCGGATCATGCTTGCGCAATGCTTTGTAGCGACAATTTCAGGAGATTCATCGGGAGGCCGGTCATGTTTCTGAAGTTCTCTGGTTGCTACGCCGCTGGTGGGCGATTAATTCTTAAATCATTGTTTTTATTAATCTTGCTGGTCTCCTTCGGTGTGCCGTCCAGCACACAGGCCGCATCGCAGAAGACCCAATATAGCACCGTGAACCTGCTCGCAGGTTGGGACGCATTGCCGATTTCAGGCGGCACCGTGACCCTTGCGCTGGTGATCAGTCCCGATGCCGGCTGGCACGCTTACTGGAAGAATCCCGGCGACGCGGGACGCGCGCCGAAGATCAAGTGGACGTTGCCGGGCGGGTTCACCGCCCTGCCATTCCGCTTCCCGGCACCGCACCGGATTCCATTCGGCGAGATGAATACATACGGCTACGACGAGCCGCTGGTGCTGCTCGCCGATATCGAGGTACCGGTCGGACTCAAGCCGGGCGCGGAATATGAGATCGCCGGCAAGGCGAGCTGGGTCGTGTGTGATGACGAATTGTGCGTACCGGAACGCGCGACGCTGAGCGTCGTTCTTCCGGCAGCGAGCTCACCGGGTGTCAGTGACGATGCGCATGTGATCGCCGAAGCCGAAGCCGATGTTCCGCCGCCGGTTGACTGGTCATCGAACTATCGAATCTCGAACGACAGCGTCGACATCCGTGTTGCCGTCCCGGCGTCTGTCTCTATGCAGGACCCGTATCTGTTCGTCGAATCGAGGAAGCTCGTCGCATACGCATCACAAACCGTTAGCTTCGACCGCGACGGCGCGATCTTCTCGATGCCGGTCTCGGCACGGGTTTCCGAGAGAGAATCGACATCCGCCGTGTTGGCCTGGACGGACGAGGCCGGCGCGCGGCAGAGCGTCGAGCTTGTCGTGGAGCCTGCAACGGACGGTACCGCCGTTGCTGCTGCGAGCGGCGGCATTTCGCTGTCGGGATTCGGTAAGGCGCTGCTCTTTGCGTTTCTCGGCGGCATCATTCTTAACGCGATGCCCTGCGTCTTCCCTATACTCAGTATGAAAGCGCTGGGCCTCGTGACGCTGTCGCACGGCGACCGTCGCATTGCCCGGGAGAGCGGCATTCTCTACACGCTGGGCGTACTTGCGGCGTTTGCGGCAATCGGTGCCGCGCTCGTCGGCGTACGCGCCGCCGGAGAGGCGGTCGGCTGGGGCTTCCAGATGCAAAGCCCGATCGTCAACGCCGGCCTCGGCGCGCTGATGGTCGCGATCGCGTTGAACCTGTTCGGCGTGTACGAGGTCGGCGCCCGGCTGATCGGCACGGGGCAGGGCCTCACCGAAGGTGGAGAACGCAAGGCATCGTTCTTTACGGGCTTGCTTGCCGTTGTCGTCGCAACGCCGTGCACCGCCCCGTTCATGGCCGGCGCCCTGGGCTTTGCGCTGGCACAACCTGCTGCAGTGGCCATCGCGGTCTTCCTCGCGCTGGGTCTCGGGCTTGCTTTTCCCTACCTGCTGTTCAGTCTATTGCCCGCACTTGGGAAAGTGCTGCCGAAACCGGGGCCATGGACGGCACGCCTGCGGCACCTGCTCGGTTTTCCGATGTTGATCACCGCGTTGTGGCTGTTCTGGATCGTCGGCCGGCAACTCGGCGTCACGTCGATGACGGCGGCATTGCTGGCGGCCGTTCTGCTTGCGCTCGGCCTCTGGTTCTATGGCCAGTCCCAGATGCTGCCGAAACGCGCGCCGTGGCTCGCCGCCAGCGTGCTGGCGATTGCGGCAGCCGGATATACGGGCAGCAAGGTGCAGGCTCTCGGTACGAACGGCCCGGAAGCTGCCGCTGAGCGAACCCTTGGCGCACTGAAACTCGAGCGCTTTTCGCCGCAACTCGTCCATGACTATGTTGACAACGGGCAACCGGTGTTCGTCTACTTCACGGCAGATTGGTGCGTCAGTTGCAAGGTCAACGAGCGGGTCGCATTGGCGACCGATACGGTCGGCGAAGCCTTCAACGCGCGAGGCATTCGCGTCGTAGAGGGCGACTGGACCAACGAAGACCCGATCATTACCGAGTGGCTTGCGAAGTACGACCGTGTGGGCGTGCCCCTGTATCTCTACTTTCCGGAGGGATCGACGCTGCAGACGGCCACCGTGTTGCCGCAGGTTCTGATTCCTGTGACGGTCGTCAGCGCAATCGAACGGGCAGACTCCGAACGGCGCGCCACGACAGTGGCGGCAGGCATCGGTGCACAGAGCGACGAGCCATACATCGTACACGCCGCCGCGCCTGACTGGTCCGTCGTCAGCCGTTACGTCGATGTCGATGCGGCCTGGCATGCACTGGATCGCGAAATCCAGGAAGCGGACCTTGCGGACGAGGTCAGGGCTGCGCGGCGCGAGAACGAACTCGGCGAGCACCCGGATGTGCAGCCGGCCATCGCGGCTGCGACTGCGATCGTGAACGGCGGGCCTGAGAACGAGGAATTCGAGGATGCCGCCTGGTTTCTCATCGACCACACGTTCGGCTTCGCCGGGGCTGACGTCAACATTCCGCACGGCGCGCAGGCCTTGCTTACGCACGCACCGCACCGAGAGGACTGGCCGCAGATCCTGCGCCGGCTGGAGTTCATGTTCCCGCCCGGCAGCAATGCGCGGATCGAGGACATTTTCGCGACTGCGAAGGAGCAACTGCCCGATCCCGTCGCCGCCGCGACGGCGCGGTACTACCAGGCGGCCCGCCTGATGCGACAGGCCAACGAGGTGTGGACGGATACGAATGATCGCAAGGCGTTGCGCGACCGCGCCATCGAGATCGCCGAGGGCCTGAGCGTCGGACTCGAGGACGCCGAGTTCTGGTTACCGCGCCAACCCGACGAGAACGGCAACACCAAACCGCTGCCACGACTCGCCGATATCGAGGCCGACCTGCTGTACAACCTGCGATTCATGTCGGTTGGCAGCCCGATTCCGCCGGTCGTTGCGCAACGCCTCAATGGCAACGAGCAACACATCAACGACTTCGCCGGCCGCACCGTATTGCTGGATTTCTGGGCGACATGGTGTGGGCCGTGCATAGGCGCGCTGCCAAAGCTTCGCGACCTGGCCGACGACCTGTCGCCGGAATCCTTCGAGATTCTCTCGATCAGTGTCGACGAAGATGTATCCGAAGTGCTCGATTTCCAGGAGGCGCAGCCGATGCCCTGGGCCAACTGGCATATCGGACCGGAAAGCGAGATCCTCAGCGCATGGGCGATCCGCGGCTATCCTACCTATATACTGATCGATGCCAAAGGCATGATCGCCGCACGCACCCAGACTCTGGATGACAGGCTGGTCGATCTCGTGAAGTCGGTTGCAGGGAAAACATGAAGATACTGCTCGTAGAAGACGACCCTGACCTCGCTGCCATGACGGGGCGGGTGCTGACGAAGCACAACTACGTCGTCGACATTGCCGAGAATCTCGCTACTGCCAGGTCCGCCGTGCAGGACAATGCGTATTCGCTCGTGTTGCTCGACCGCCGCCTGCCGGACGGCGACGGGACGGAGTTGATCAGGTTCATGCAGACAAAGTCGCTGCCGACAAGGTTCCTCGTGTTGTCAGCCCTCGGAAAACTCAACCAGCGAGTCGAAGGGCTCGAGCTCGGCGCCGACGACTACATCGTCAAACCGTTCGAGGAAGACGAACTCATTGCGCGAATTCGTGCGGCTGAGCGGCGCCCGCTGCCCGACCTGTCGCGAGTCATTGATGTCGGCAACCTGCATTTGCATTGTGAGGATCGAAACTTTTTCGTTTCCGGCGAACCGCTCATCCTGCCGCGGCGCGAGATGATCGTGCTCGAGTGCCTGATGCGGGGCGCCGGCAGGGTCGTAACCCGGGAGCACCTCGAGTCGGAGATGTACGGCTACGATGACGAAATCCAGTCGAACACGCTCGATGCGCACGTGTCGCGGCTGCGAAAACAACTGGCGCAGCGCCAGGCAACCGTCAAGATCGAGAACGTTCGTGGCGTTGGCTATCTGCTGACGACGATCGAATGATCCTGGAGCGGCTTGGTCACCCGCATCGCTCACTGTTCGGTCAGGTCGCTGTCCTGTCTTCGACCTTCCTGCTGCTGGCGCTGGCACTGTTTGTGTTCGTGCCGTTTCTTGCGCGCCAGGAATTGCACCCGCTCGAACGCACACGTGCGCTCGCCGAAACTGAAGTCGAACGCGCCATTGCTGCAGGCAGCCAGGAAGCGCTTGGTGCACTTGCCGCGTCGCCGGTCATTCGTGAAATCGCCTCGGTAAACCCGGACTTTCGCTACACGATTCGAATCGGACAGCAGGAGGTGCGATTCGGGCCGGTGCCGGAGAAGACCAACGCACCGCGGACGGTTGTCTCCAGTGCCGCCCCATCGGTCCCGGTCACGCCGTTTGAGCCGGGACCGACGACCCGGGCGTGCGAACCGCGCGGCTACTGGGTGCACTCGTTCGACGACAAAGGCGTGCTGGTGGAAGTTGCCTACCGCCAATGCGGCGGCAACACCGTCTACACGGAGGTGGGAGGCATCGCCAACCCGGTGCCACGGTTTACGTCGCTGATTTCTGTCGAAAACCTCAGGTTCATCTGGGAATCGGGCAGGGGCATCGTCATTGCCACCGCCGGGTTCACGATCATAGTGTTGCTGGTTTTCCTGTACGCAGCGCGCGCGTTGGGCCGAGTTACGCGCGTTGTCGAAGCGCTGGATGTCGACGACCTGGGTGCGCCGTTGCCGGCCGAAGGTCTGCCGCTCGAGATCGTGCCATTGGTCGAGTCGATCAACTCGCTGATCGGCAAACTGCGTGCATCGCAGGAACAGCAGAGCTTCTTTCTCGCGGCCGCGGCGCACGAGCTGCGCACGCCGATGTCGATCCTGAAACTGCGCATCGACGAGCTGCCGGATAACGAAACCAAGGAAGAGGTCAAGGCGGATATGCGCCGCATCACGGCGCTCGTCGACCAGTTGCTGACACTCATGGACATTGGCAACTGGGAAACGCCGCTCGACAAAGTCGAGTTGAACCGGCTTGTCGAAAAACTCGTTGTAAAAAAACAGCCGCTTTGCGCATTCAAGTCAATCACAATTGAACTGCGGGCGCCATCGACGCCCGTGGTTGTACGTGGCGACAAAACGCTGATGGAGATTGCCATCAGCAATCTTATCGACAATGCCATATCGTTTTCCGACAACGGTGACAGCGTCGAAGTCGAAATTTTGACCGAGGGCCATGTGGTCGTGCGCGACCGGGGACCCGGCATACCCCCGGCGCTCCGCGACTCGTTGTTCGAGCCATTCGCGAAAAGCCCGCCGAATCGGCGCGGCCATGGTCTTGGGCTGGCCATCGTCAGCGCCGTCGCAGCACGACACGGTGGCCAAATAGACGTGTCCAATCGGGCCGATGGCGGGGCGAGTTTCACGCTGTCGCTGGCAGCCTGCCCTGCATAATGCTCACGCAATAGTCATCTGCCCTAATTGACTGCAGTTATTCCACTGAGGTCGGCACATGACTTTTTCCAACCGCAAGCTGATTACGATCAGCATCCTGCAATTTCTCGTAAGCGGTCTCTCTCAAGCCGGATCCGACGACAGCACGACTATGGCCGTCGACATACCGTACGAGTCGTTCACCCTCGACAACGGACTCACAGTGCTCGTCCATACCGATCATTCGACGCCCACAGTATTTGTCGGTCTCTGGTATGGCGTCGGCTCCAGGGACGAACCAGCCGGTAAGACCGGCTTTGCCCACCTGTTTGAGCATCTGATGTTCCAGGGAACGGCAAACCGGGATGGGGAGTATTTCTCGCCGTTCCAGGACGCCGGTGCCACGGGTATGAATGGCACGACCGCGGAAGACCGAACCAACTACTTCGCGACGGTGCCCAGCGGAGCGCTCGACATGGCGTTGTGGATGGAGAGCGATCGCATGACCTACTTGCTGGACGCCGTCACTCAAGAAGCACTCGATGAACAACGCGGCGTCGTCAAGAACGAAAAGCGCCAGCGCGAGAATCGCCCGTACGCGTCGATGGCAGACCGAATTCGCAATGCCCTCTATCCTGTCGATCACCCGTACCGGCACTCGGTCATCGGTTCGATGGAAGATCTCGACGCGGCGTCGGTCGAGGACGTTCACGGCTGGTTCCGCCAATACTACGGCGCGTCCAATGTCGTACTTGTGCTCGCAGGCGATGTCGACACCGAGACCGCCCGCGAGAAGGTCGAGCATTACTTCGCCGAAGCACCGACTGGCGTACCGCTCGCCAAACTCACGGAGTGGGTACCGGAACTGGACGCAGTTCGCCGGGAGACCATGACCGACAACGTTGGGCAGACACGTATGACGCGGGTCTGGCCGGTCCCCGGCATCAACGACCAGGCCTCGACTGAGTTATATCTCATCGCACAGGCGCTGGCCGGCAGCAAAAACGCACCGCTGCGAAAGAAACTGGTCGACGAACTGCAGTATGCGACCAACGTATCTGCATCGAGTATCGGACGACTGCTGTCCGGCGAGTTTCACATCATTGTCGACCTCAAACCTGGCGTTCACCCGCAACAGGTTGCCCCGGTGATTGACGAGGTATTACAGCACTTTATTGAACGCGGCCCTGACGCGGAGATAATCGCCAATACGAAGCTCGGTATCACGATGTCGCTGTTCAAGGCGATGGAATCGACCCACTCCATCGGTCAGTTCCTGGCGGAGGGGGAACTCTACTCCGACGACCCGCTTCATGTAAATCGGCAGCTGGCGTGGATTGAAGCGGCCGGCGCAGACGAACTGCAGGAAACGGCAGGCCATTGGCTCGGGCGGCCGCATTACGAGCTGAATGTGCTGCCGTTTCCGCGCCTTGCCAGCCGTACGCCTGGCGCTGACCGCAGCCGTATTCCCGAGGTCACGGCGGAGTCTCAAATCCGGTTTCCGGAGATTGAAGACGTTACGCTCGACAACGGTATGCGCCTCGTTGTCGCACGACGTGGCAACACCCCGTTAATTGACGTATCGGTGCGTGTCGATGTGGGCCGGCTGTCGACACCTGGCGACATGCCCGCCCTTTCCGACCTGACATTCGCTCTACTTGGCAAGGGCACCCGCAGGTACGACGCCGATCAACTTTCGGTTGAGCGCGATCGGATCGGGATGGCAGGTCAGTTCCAGTCCGCCATTGAAGACTCGAGCTACCAATACTCAATTCTGAAACCCCACCTGGGAACGTCGTTCAGCCTGGTGGCCGAAATGTTGCGTAACCCGACATTTCCCGACGACGAATTGGTAAAACTCAAGCAGTCTTTCGCGGCGGGCCTCGCAAATCTCGAGCGAGCACCCGCAGGTGCGGCGAGCACATTGCTGAACCGCGCTATTTTTGGCGCCGAAAACGCCATCGGCAGGACGATTACGCAACAAAACCTGGACGGAATCGACCGCGAGACGATCGCTGCATTTCATCGGGCTGAAGTCACGCCAGACCGTATTTCGATCTATGTAATCGGTGATATCGCAATTGATGACGTCAGGGAGGAGGTCGAATCCGCTTTTTCACGCTGGTCCGTGAACGCACAATCGACACAGGCACGTATCGGTCCGGCGCCCGCGGCAGAACCGAAGATCGTCCTGGTCGACCAGAAAGGTGCCATGTCATCGACTATCGTGGCCGGACATGCGCTGCGTCCGTTCGACCCGGCAGAGTTTACCGGGTTGTCCGTGTTGAACGCGATCATCGGCGGCTCTTTCGAATCGCGGCTCAACATGAACCTCCGCGAGGACAAAGGCTGGTCGTATGGCTACCGCTCGGGAATACAGGTCAACGCCAGCGGCGACATGGTGTTCTCGACCAGCGGCCAGGTCCAGACGGATAAGACCGCGGCGGGCATGGCAGAGATTCTCAGTGAGCTCACCGCTTTTGTTTCATCCAAGCCGCCGGCACCTGTCGAGGTTCATCGCACGACGCTAAACCAAAGCCGCTCGCTGCCGGGTTTGTTCTCCACGAACAGCGGTTTTCTCGCCAGCATCATTTCGTCAGATCGGCAGGGCCTGGCCTTTGACCACGCGGAACACGAGAGCAACCGGCTTGCCGCTATCTCGCACGAGGAACTCCTTAATCTAACGACGGCTCTGATTCAGCCGGAAAAGCTGACCTGGATTGTCGTCGGCGACCTGTCCCGAATCGAAGATTCCATCAGGGCACTGGACCTTGGGGAAATCGAAGTATGGAACGCATTTGGTGAGCCTGTGCACTAGCGGGCCGCAAGCTCTTCTTAGTCGTTGAGATCGTACGAGTTCCAATCATCGTCCTCGCTCCAATCCCAATCGACGTGATCCCGTCGGCCCCTGAAACGACCACGTTGCCGATCATGGCAATCGGCGCGCTCCTCGCGGCGATGGCCGTCGAGTAATTTTTGCAGAGCCCGAGATCGTTTGTAAGCAAATTCGTCGAAATCCTCGAAATTTTCGAAATGGTCGACACGCAGGCGCATTGGTCATTCTCCTCTACTGAAGGCTTGTGCGTGAGAACCTAGTGGGCCGCTTGATAAATTCGGTCACTCTCAGAGTCATTCTCAAGGGGCAGGCCCAGGCGAAGCTGCGCCGGCATAGCCGGGCTATGTCAAGCCGCTTCAACACCGGTATGCCCCTTGAGAAGGTCTCCCTGTGGGTCGCACCACAACGCCCTTCGGCGGCGTTGAGCTCGCTTGAATTGGCGACGGCCAGGCCTGCGCTCGCTCGCCTTGCCCAAGGGCGTTGTGATGCGACTGAGAGTCACCGAATTTATCAAGCGGCCCACCAGGGTTGTCCCAGGTTGAAATTACCAGCGACCCTGATTCCGGTTTCGCTGCACCAATCAGTCTTTCGTATGCCCTGTGGAAGACGCTCCACACGATTTCCAGTTCTTTGCTGTCGCGCGGCAGGTGCACACAAACCTGATCGTCGACCAACTTGCCCCAGCCCTTTGCCAGCACCTGATACCGTTCCCAGCGGTTCAGGCCACTCAGGAACACCCCATTGCAGTCGAGGCTGCAGAGCAGTTGCAACGGCTTGCGTTTGAGTACGCGATCCGCTGCGTCGCGGCGCAGGCAGATCTCCACACGAGGAGGAAATATCTCATCGTTACGCTCCACCGTCTCGATACCGGGGAGGTCGGCGATGCGATCGATAAGCGCCATCCGCGCCGATAAGTCGCCGGAGGACTTGCGTTTGTTGCGAATGCGGACCGGCAGCGTAAAGCGCGCCGTTTTGTTTGTCGTTCTTGCCATGGACCTGTACCTGTGTTGAACGAGTATCCTTTAACGAAGTATCTTCCAATTTCTTTCGATGTCAAGTATTTTGATATCAAATATTTTGTTGGACAATTGTATGAAAAGGGCGCTGTGGATGACCTCCCGGACCAATGGTCCGAAGAACGACCGGAGCTCGAAACCGACAGCCTCGGCGTCGTAATCCGGGTTACATCGCTGAGCCGGGCGTTCCTGCGGCAGGCCACCGACGCGATTCCGTTGCGGCTTGATGCGGCCGACGAAAGTCGGCGGGGTTTGACCGATGGCGCATACAGCGATCTCACCAGACTACTGCGCCAAATCCACCTGACCGGCATGGGCGAGGCCAGGGAAATCTTAGACAGGCAGACTACGGCCAGGATGTCACAGCCACTTCTTCCAGCGAAAGAAGGCCAGCAACGCGACGCCGGCGATCAGCATCACAAGCAGTGACAGGCTAAATCCCGAGGGGCTGTCGACGCCGGGCAGCCCGCCAACATTCATCCCCAACAGGCCAGTCACGAATGTCAACGGCAGAAAGATTGCCGCAACCACTGACAATACGTACATTCGCGCGTTTTGCTGCTGCGCGATGTGGCTGAGCAGCTCTTCCTGAAGCACGACAGCCCGCTCCCGGGCCAACTCAAGGTCCTCAAGATACCGCGTGATCCGGTCGGCTTCCTGACGAAGTACATGCGCATCGTCATCGTCAAAGAAAGCGACAGGCTGCCGATTCAGCCGGTCGAGCGCATCTCGCTGAGGCGCAAGGAACCGTCTGACTGCTGCAATTTGCCGACGCAGCGATGCCAGCCGGGGACGGAAACTCGCCGCATCGGTGTCGCCGATCTCGTCTTCTGCAGTATCCAATCGGTTTTCGATGGCGGTCACGAAATCGCCGATCCGATCAGCGAGTCGCTCGATAAGCATCACCACCAGTGAGCCGGAACTTCGGGGGCCGTTACCGACATCGAGCGCTTCACTGATGTCGACGACCGACAGGAGACGTCGTCGACCGGTACTGATGACGCGATTGCCGTCAAACCAGATTCGCACTGAGACCATGTCTTCGGGATCATCTCCAGGGTTGGTGTTCACGCCGCGCAATACGATGAGCAGACCCTGATCTGAAACAACCGAGCGCGGCCGGGTCTCGCCGGCAAGCAGAGTATCGACGGCCGCTTCGGGTATGCCGCTGTCTCGCTTGAGCCAGTTGCAGGCGCCGGCGTCGGCGATGTCGATATGTACCCAAACGCTTGCGTCGGCAGGCACCCGATTCTGGAGATCAGCAAAACCGAGTGCTGTCCCCCGACCATCAGGAATCAATCGATAGCAGTGCAGGAACTTCGGTACGTTGGCGGGCAAAGGTGGCTCCTGAATAATGAGGTTAGCTATTATCGGCTAATGATGTCGTTCCTGGGAATCGCGCTCGGTATCTTCCTGCTGACCTGTGGCGGCGCGCTCCTGGTCCGCGGCGATTCCGAGATTGCAGCCAGATGCGGTAACAGTTCTCCGGGGTTGGTCGTCAACGTCATTGGCTCCATCATCAGCAATTCTGGCCTTGTTCCGGGTGCTGCCGCAATTATGGGTCCAATTGCGATTCAGGGCGACATCGTTCGACGAGAGTTGCCGCCGTTACTACTTGCAACGACGATGATGGCCGTACTGGCCCTGGACCGAGTTCTGGAAGGCACACCTGCCGCACTCGATCGCACCGATGCGATCGTACTGATGCTGATGTTGTGCATTTTCATTTACATCACGGCGATGGATCTGATGCATACTCCCCACCAGGACCCTCTGCTGGTCGACATCAGCGAAAGTCCAGTTGTCAACGCTGCACCAAACGATCACTTTAGCCGGCTGCTCGCCCATTATGGGTTCGGTGGCCTCCCGAAGAGCACGCCAGGCAGCGTCTCTGGCCACGTTAAGACCCCTGGCAAAGGTACCGGCATGCCCGAACCCGTCGCCTCGGTTACCGCCGCAGTGGGGCGTGAATTCGGCCTCGCGCTCGGCAATGTAATTGGGTCCAACATTTTCAATTCGCTCAAGGTACTTCCCGTGAGTGGTGTCATCGCTCAAACCCCGATACGCCGAGGCGGCATCAGCGGTCTGGTAGCTGGGGGCCGCGCTGATACCCCTTGTCCTCTTCGGGAAGGCGTACCCGAGCCGTATATCGAGACTCGCTTTTGTCGTCGTGTACTTTATGCATGCAGCTTTTCGGATACTTTCTTCCTGACCAAATTGCCTGATCGCAAGGAGTGTAGATGGATAAACTGAGAGATAAGCCCTGGCGGCTGATTCACGAGATGTTGGAGCGTGGCGATCCGGCAGCAGCGATCGGCTCCTTCCTCGATGATCTGGATTCCGCTGAGATGCTGCACGCAGTGTTCACGCTTGCGCCAGGCGATCAGCGCGCGTTGTTATCGATTCTCGACCCCGAAAGGGCCGCATCTTTGGTCGAGGACCTGCCAGATGCTCATGTTGCGGAGCTCATCGAAGAGATGCCTGCGGAAGACGCAGCGCCGATCGTTGAGGAAATGTCGAGCGATCATCGCGTCGATGTCCTGGCGGAACTCGGCACCGAGGGTGTCGAAGCGATCATAGCGGAACTCGACGAAGAAGAGGCCAGCGAAGTTCGCGACCTGATCAGTTATCCGCCCGATCAGGCCGGCGGCCTGATGATGACCGAGTTTGCTTCGTATCCGATGGCGATGACAATTCGTGATGTCGTCGAAGACCTCACAGCAGACACAGTGGACTATGAGTTCCTGACCGTTCATTACGTCTATGTCGTGGTCAGGAAGAAGAAACTCAAAGGTGTAATTCGTCTGCGAGATCTTGTCTTCGCCGATCCGGACCTGACAATCGGGAAAGTCGCGATGCCCGCGCTGACTGTCAGCCCGGATTCGAGTCTCGATCAACTCGAAGCATTTTTTGACGAACACGACATTGCTGCCGTCCCGGTCGTAGATGCCGACGGCATGATGCTCGGCATCGTCCGGCGACGTGCTCTGCTCGAGGCGTTGACGGAGCGAGCGGAGGCGGACAGCCTGAAGGCGGCAGGCATCATCGGCGGTGACGAACTGCGCAGCATGCCGGTGATCATTCGATCGCGCCGCAGATTAGCCTGGCTCAGCATCAACATC
Source organism: Woeseiaceae bacterium (assembly GCA_965224505.1). Lineage (GTDB taxonomy): Bacteria > Pseudomonadota > Gammaproteobacteria > Steroidobacterales > Woeseiaceae > UBA1847. The sequence continues at coordinate 3,350,274 of CBDCZL010000018.1, read as the reverse complement.
GTCTTGAATATCATCGCGGCAAGTGTCATTGCGGCCTATGAGGACACCTTGACTGCCGTTATCGCGCTGGCGGTGTTTCTACCGATCGTGTCCGATATGAGTGGGTGCTCCGGGAATCAGGCTGTCGCAGTCAGCATGCGAGAACTGACACTGGGCGCGGCTGTGCCTCAGGACGTCATGCGCGTTTGGCGCAAGGAAGCGATCGTTGGAATAATCAACGGCCTGGCATTGGGCGCACTACTGGGCGTTGCTGCCTGGGCCTGGAAGGGGAATCCGGTGCTCGGATTGGTCGTCGGCGGAGCACTCGCCGCGAACACCGTCGTTGCCGTGTCCATTGGCGGCACGGTGCCATTGGTCCTTCGTCGCCTTAAGCTCGATCCGGCCGTTGCTTCCGGGCCGCTCCTTACGACGGTGACCGATATGTGCGGGTTCTTCCTGCTTCTGAGTCTTGCAAGTCTGGTACTTCCGCTGCTGAGCTAGGCAAGCCGGTCCAGTCCCGCCAACTAAACTTTGATCCGTGCATCGGGGTTTGACACGACGATCTACTCGCTCGAGTCGGATCGAACGATACGGACTTCGACCGGTTTGAGGCTGTCGAGATGAACATCCCGTTGCGGGAATGCGATCGTGATGCCATTCTCGATAAACAGATCCGTGATCCGAAAGCGAATCTCGCTGCGGATCTCACGTAGTACCTTCTCGCCCCCTACGTCGCACCAGAAGTACGCATCAAAGATCAGCGCATTGTCGCCGAAATCTTCAAATACAATACTGAGCGGCGGCTGCTCCTTGACCTCCGGCTGGAGCTGCACGGCCTCCAGCATCAACTCTGACACTTTATGCACGGGTGAGCCGTAGGCGACGCCGACGCGAACGGTGGTACGAATTTCCTTGTCGACCAGTACCCAGTTGACGACCGTCTGTTCCAGCAGTCTGCTGTTCGGCACCAGCATATGGACGCCGTCGGTTCGACGAACGCGGGTCGAGCGAGTGCCAATTAGTTCGACAGTTCCCAAGGCATTGTCAATCTCGATGAAATCGCCGATCCGTATCGGCCGTTCCGCCATCAGAATCCAGCCACTGATGAAATTATTGATGATGTTCTGCGCGCCGAAACCGACACCGATTGCGATCGCGCCGGTAGCGAATGCGAATGCCGCAAGCGGAACGCCTAACAGGCTCAACGCGGTCAATATGACCAGGACGAGGAGTGTAAAAAAGACAACGCGCTTAATCGTATGGACGACGTCCGCCCCCAATCTCGTCGTCGCGAGGCGTTGGCCAAGCAAGTGCCCGATCAACTTACTGAGGAAATAGCCGCCAATCAGCAAACCTATGACGGCTATGACTTGCCCAACCGTAAGGGATTGGCCGCCAGGCATGGCTATGAGCACGAAACTCCAGAGATCTTTCAATTCAGCAAGCATTGGTGACCGATCCTGTCGAGAAGCCGGTTAAGAATCAGATTATTGATCGAGAGGTGTTCGAATGTACATACAGGCGTTCACCTGGACGATGTCTTCCACTACTAATCCGAGCTTCCCGTGGAAGACGGCGACGATGGCGGGCTGACGGTAACCTTCAGTTTCTGCGACGGACAAATTGGTGAGAATCCAACGACGCCAGCCGCATCGCTGCCAGAGCGCAGCGCGGTAATGACGCGCTCAGCGATCCCTTTAGCACCGCGCCCCTGAGCACGGGTTTTCCAGTGCAAGACGAATGACCGCGTCCTCCACGAAACCAGCCCGTGCGGTTGCACTCTGGTTCGAACCCTGCGCCGCTGCGGTTATCGCCACAAGGTCATCGCGCCGGCTACAATCGGCGGCGACTCTGAGGATGGGGCATCCTGCACGATCTCTGCTGATCCTGCGACTATCTGGAAGGCATGTAGTGTCGTTACGGTGCTGTTCGGTATTGCTACGTCGTCGACCGTCCGAAATGTAACGTCCAGTGCATCATGTTTGACATTCAACAACGCGTAACCGCGCGAACGATTTTCGAAGTAGCGAATACCGGGGTTCTGATCACGCCGCCCGTTGATGTCATCGAATCGCTCATCGCCGCCGCCGGCGGCAGTGACCGATGTCGCCACAATCTCAGTCATGACCGGGCGTCGGTTCAGACACCATTGATCGTCGTAGACAAGGCCAGCGTAAAACGCGTGAATATTGCCTCCTAGCGACACCACATTTTCAATACCGCGCAGCTTGATCTCGTCGATGATCCGGTTGCGAGTTCCCTCGTAGTTGTCCCAGCTATCCGCCTCATACAGTCTCTCCGGCCCTGGGCCCAAATCGAGCGGCGCCATAACCGTTGCCTGTACGAGTGAGTTCCAGCGGGCGCCCGTTGTGCCGAGCCCTTCGAGCAACCAGCGCTCCTGAGCCTGACCGAGCAGCGTACGTTCCGGGCCACGTGAGTCTTCGCAGGGCTCAAAGTGGCGGCGGGAATTTAACTCGCATGCAGGTGTATCGCGGTAGGACCTTACGTCCAACCGATTGAGCTCCATCAGATCCCCGATCATCGTTCGCTCGTACAGTCGCTCTTCGGTATTCGCCTCGTCCCGCTTCCAGCGAACAGGCAGATACTCTTTGAACGCACGAATCGCGGCTTCTTTTCGAACAAGATACTGCTCGTGGGTGATTTTGCGATTGTGGCTCGAAGGAAGGTAGTGGCTCGGGCCCCAATCGTTGACCACCTCATGGTCATCCCAGATGAGAACCCAGGGAATCTCAGCGTGCGCTCGACGAAGGTCTGAATCCAGCCGGTACTGTGTGTACAACGCCCGATAGTCGTCGAGGGTCATTGCCTCTTCGACCGGATAGGGTCTGATATCACCGCCGGCTGTCTCGTAAATGTAATCGCCAAGGTGAATAATAAGATCCGGATCCTGCGCAACGATGTCGCGGTACGCCGTGAAGTAGCCCATCGAAATATCCTGGCAGGACACGACAGCGACGCTGTACTGATCAACGTGCTCCGCAACTCTGGGCAGCGTGTGCGTTCGACCGGTCGGGCTCTGCTCTCCCAGCGCCTCGAATCGATAATAATACCGGGTGTTCGGCTCCAGGTCGGCGACGTCCACATGGACGCAATGCGACGAATCCGGGGCCGCCTGTACGACGCCGCATCGTTCGATCGCATGGAACTCTGCGTCTCGGGCAATCTCCCAACTGACGGCGATGGTGCCAAGCGCGAGGTCAACTCCGAAGGGATTCCTGGCAATTCTGGTCCACAAAACGATGCCGTCGCTCAATGGATCGCCCGACGCCACCCCCAGTGGAAACAGCGTGCCTCTGCCCGAGACACTTTCGTCGTCTCCGGAGCAGGCGGCGGGCAGGAAACCCGCTGCAGCTCCGACGAGGAACTGCCGACGCGACACGGTCACAACGACTGGTAGGTAACGCTGATGCCATACGTGCGTGGGGGGCCAAAGTACTCGGCCAATGCGCCTGAGTTACCGCGGATACGAACAAAGTCCTCATCAGCGAGGTTCTTGCCCCAGAAATCCGCCCGCCACCGTCCATCGGACCACGCGATGCCAAACCTGGCATTCAGCAGGGAATAGCTCTCGATCAGGAAATCGGGGCTGTTGCTTGCACCCGTGTAGTAGTCGTCCTGCCAGGAATAACTCAGACCGCCGAAGAGCGTCTTGCCGCCGGCAATGTCTTTCACATAGTCAAAAGCGAGCGAAAACTTCCCTTCCGGCGCCGTCTGGAGCTTATTGCCCGTGTAGTCCGCACCGAGCGGGATGACGAAACTGTCGTACTCAGTACCCAGAGTTGAATACGTCGTCGACATCGAGAGAGCGCCTGTAACGGCCCAGCTTAACTCGAGTTCCGCGCCCGTCATAGTCGCCTTTGATGCATTGAATATGCTGAAGTACGGTCCGGCTGGCGTGAAAAACCCTTCCTGCTTGTCCTCGTACTCCTGATCAAAAAGCGTCAGATTCGCAACGACCCGACCGTCAGCCCATGTCGTCTTGGCACCGATCTCGTAGGCAACTATTGTCTCGGGCTCGAATCCCAGCCGAATGGCGGTTGCGTTGTTGGTCTCGGTGTTGAAGCCACCAGCGGTAAAGCCTTCGGTGCGGCTTGCAAACAGGGTCACCGATTCTGACGGGTAGTATGTTAGCGTGATTCGAGGTGTGAACTCGGAGAAGTCATTGGACGGCGATACCAGAAAATTGTTGGTGGCGTTGTTATCGTCGGCAAAGTCGACCGTCACATCTTTTTCCTCCTTCGTGTAACGACCGCCCAATCCAATATCGAATTTGTCGCCGATGTGGAACGTGACGCTCGCATACGCCGCAACGCTCCTGGTTTCCGCCTTGACGTCGAAACTGCGATCCACGAATACGGCGTTACCGTTGACGCCAAGCAGAACATCGCCAACGAAGCGGTCCGTATTTTCGGTGTAGTAGTAGAGTCCGGTAACAAAGTCGAAGTTGTCAAACCGATCGCTTATGTAGCGAAACTCCTGGCTGAACGAACCTGGCTCATCGACCTCATCCTTCAGAAACTGCGTTGAGACCGAGGGAAGCTTCACGTCGGCGGCTCCCAGGCTATAAATCTCATGCGCATCCGATTGACGGTGGGCCGTGATCGACTGGAACCGGCCTTTAGCCAACCCCCATGTGAGATGTGCCGAAAGACCGCTGATATCGCGTTCGTAGGATTGTGGTACGCGCAATTCCGCCGTGCGGTTGTCGCCGTCATTCCCGGTCAGATCTGATCCGTCACTGCTCGACAGGAATGAGAAGCTACGACCGCCAGATTCATCACGAGAGAAATCGGCTGCAAGGCGAATCTCGACGTCATCAGTCGGAAAGAAAACCAGCCCTGCCCTCACGTTGATCGAGTCGAGGTCCTCAAGCTCCTGTCCGCTAAACCGATCGACTGCGAAACCGTCACGATTCCTGTAAGACACCGAGAGCTTCCCTGCAATGTTATCTGAGAGCCCGCCTGCTGCATAGCCCGCGAACTCCTCCAGCCCGTGATTACCCACACCTGCTTTAATACTGAACTCGTTCTCATCAACCTTTGGTTGTGCCGAGGTAACCTGAATGGCACCGCCTGTGACGTTTCGACCGAAGAGCGTACCCTGCGGGCCACGCAGTATTGTGACCTGCTGAAGATCAAACAGCTCAAACGACGAAGCCGAGTATCGTGGGATGAAGACATCGTCGAGGAAAACACCTACCGGCTTGCTGGCACCCGCCTGTGAGAACGTATTGTTCGCGCCGCGCACCGCGATGATGGGCGACGAGTAATTGAAGAACGATCCGGTCAATCCGGGTGTAAACCGCGCTATGTCATCAATGTCGACCAGCCGATTGTCCTCGAGCGCGGCACCCGTGAAAGCCGTTCCACTTACAGGAACGTCTTGAAGGCTCTCTTCGCGAATTTGCGCAGTGACGATTATTTCCTCGTGGACCTGACTTTCGTCACTCTCCTGGTTGAACTGTGTCTGGCTCGATGGGGTTTGACTCGCCGACGTCTGGTTCTGAGCCATCAATGTTTCGCTCGACGCCGGCCGCGATTTTTCCACTGCGTTACCGTCGCTGGCCGCCTTCTCCTGCAGCGCAACCGTGTTTGCATTCAGAAACACGTAGTCGATCCCCGTTTTCGCCAGAAGCTGGTCGAGCATCTCTTCATTGGAGCTCGCTTCTGATCCCTGACTGAACTTATCGTTTGCGATATCGGATTCGTAGACAACCTGGAGTCCGGTTTCGTCCACAAACTCCTGAATTGCGTCTGCGAGCGGCTGCGCCGCTATGCCGTCATTTGCCAGCTCCGCACTCTGAGCGGACGCCGCTGTCGCAACGGCCAAAAACGCGAATAGCCCTATGCCTTGTCGTAACACCATGTTTCGCACCTTTCGGAGTTAAATATCGGTCTTCCTGATGTATGACGTAATCGGAACGGATTGCGGGACCTCCGATTTGATAAACCCTTTGTTACTCGTTGCTAACTCGGCGAGAAAGGCGACCTATTGCGCGGATCCTATGACCAGCACCTGGCCATCGCGCCTGACCGATACGTCGGTGCGAAACTCCAGATAATCGACAAACGATGCAAAATCATGGCTTTCGAACGTCCCGGTCAGTTCAAGCGCTGCAATCTCGTCGTTTGTCAGGCGAAACTCCAGGTCGTTATACCGGGCAAACTCTTCGAGTACCTGCGCCAAGCCCGTCTGCTCAAAGACAAGCCTACGTTCGGTCCACGCCGTGAACCTCTCTGTATTGGGCAGCTCAGCGGTTCGAATCGACTGCTCTGCGTAGTCAATCACCGCTTGTTCGCCAGCCTCGAGCTGAATCGTCGCCTGGCTTGGAGCCCCGGAAACTGCGTTAACGAATCCCGACTCTCTGGCAGATGCAAGACCATGATCTGCCTCAATTGATACCTTGCCCTCAACAACGGTCACAGTCGTATCGGACGTTCTCCGATATACATTGAATTGCGTGCCCAGCACCCGAATGGACGCACTTTCGGTCACTACTTCGAAAGCACGTAAGTCCCCTTTCCTGACATCAAAGAACGCCTCGCCGGACTCAAGATGCACTTGCCGCAACGACTCCGAGTAGTCCACGGTGATTCTGGATTGCGTGTTCAACTCGACGACCGTACCGTCTGCGAGGGCAAGCGAGCGCTGTTCACCTAACCCGGTTGCGTGTTGATCGCCCAAAAAGGCCTGCACCCGGATCAGATACGCCGCCGCTACTACGGCAACCAGGAATGACGCGGCAATTGCGATGCCATACCGACTTTTCGTGGCCTGTATCGCACGCGGAGGTGTTGCTGTGACGCTCGCAACTACAGCTTTATGGCCGGACAGCTGCACAACAGGAGCATCCTCGGGAAGTTCGACAGAAAGATCGTCGATCCCCGGAATCTCAGGTACAACGCCCCACATTCGTGCGATCGCCAGGTACTCCTCGACGTGCACAGGAGACTCCCGCAGCCAATCGGCGAACTCCTTTTGTTCCATCGACGTAAACTCGTCGTCTCGACATCGTACGAACCAATCTGCCGCTACCTCAGTAATTGCGGCTCGCGTTCTGCTGATTTCAGCCCTCATACTTTCTTAGCTCCAGGTATTGCCTGCACCTTGCCAGGGCTTTGCCCAGGTGCTTCTTCACCATATTCCGTGAGATACCGAGCTCGCTCGCGATCTCATCGTAAGTCTTGCCGTCGCGACGGTGCAGAATGATAGTCGACTGTTGAATGGGCGGCAGAAGCTCAATTGCACGGCCTAGCGCGTCCAGGGTTTGTACTTGATCGGCAGCGTCCTCCGGCTGTGGATCATCTGTTGAGAGTTCATCCGGATCGCTGGCTGCCTTTGACGCAATGGTCCTGGGTGACAACCAGAATTCGTGTACCAGATTTGACGCAATGCGAAAAAGGTACGCCTCAGGGTGCTCGATCAGACGATCATCACCAAGCCTGAGAAGACGCAAATAGGCTTCCTGCGCAATATCCTGCGCATCTGCATTGCACGGCAGCCGCAATTGCAGGAAGTTCACCAGTTCCCGGTGCCGCTCCGATAGCGTTTCGGCCACTTCAAAAGGGGTAAGCTGCGTCTTCACGCAATGATCTCTCGAAATCTTACCGAAATAGAGTCCCGTTCAGCTAAAACAGGGACCCCGGATTGTACTGAACAGGGAGAATGTGGTTCGGGTGCTGGAAGGGAAAGCCCGGGCGACGCAGGTCCGGTTCAGGGGTTGGTTGGCGAACAAGGCTTTTCAGTTTCCTGGCGTGAGTTCATCCAAACGTGAGTTCAAGTAAAGTTGTGCGCGCACCCGATCGACTCAATTCTCTTCCTCTGCACGTTCGGCACCAATCAGAACAGCTCGCAACAGGTCGGCCAGTTGTGCCTGCCCTACCGAATCGAGGTCGCGCAAACCATCATTCGCCGCGTCGAGACGGTACTGAATCGCCACGTCGATGATTTTTCGTCCCTTTTGGGTAAGTCTCACGATTACGCTGCGTCGGTCGTTCTTATCCGCCTGCCTTTGAACGAGACCGCGATCCTCGAGTCGATCGATCCGATTGGTCATGGCGCCGGTGCTCAGGTCAGTCTCCTTTGCAAGCACCGTTGCCTGAAGCGCAAATGGCCGGCCCTGCCGGCGTAGCGCTGACAGTACATCGTACTCCCAAAGCTCAAGGCCCAACGGCTCAAGGGCTTTTGTTGCTTCGCGCAGGAACGAGCGATACAGGGTCATGACGCGAATCACGACCCCGAGCGGCGCGGTATCGAGCTCCGGCCGTTCCTCGGACCATTGGTTCAGAATGTCGTCGACAACGTCGTGTTGCATAGTGTGACCTTTATGTTATTTTGATATAAAAATACTTGACATCAAACCAAAATGCCTGATACTCCGAAGAATCACAACCGTTATCGGAGCTAAACGCACTATGGCAACCCGGACCCGCAATACCCATTCTCTCATCCTGCCGGTCCAGGCGGGTACGACGCAAGCAGCTAATGGTGCGTTATCGGGCACATTGCCTGTTGGCGCGGAAAGTGAGCCAATGCCGACGACCATAGCTTCGATCAGCCCCAGGCCAAAGGAATGGCCAGGCGGATTGCCGCGTTTTTCTCGCACAAACCTTCAATAGAGGAGTGAGACCCATGCGTCCCCCGCACGACGACTTCGACGATCTGGACATTGATTTCGGCGACAACGCAACCGCAAGGCGACTGCTGCGCGAAATGATCCACGAGCAACGCCGGTTGGCAAGCCGCCGCGTCTCCGGGCCGCGCAGTAAGCGTGAGCACAGGGAGTTCGACGACGACTACGATTACGACGACGAGGACGACTATGAAGAGTACGAGGACTACGACGATGATGAGTTCGATTCGTACTCGGATACCCGATTCAATTAGGCGTTTCCAGTTGAGACGTTAGCGTCAGCCACGGCCACGCGTCCGCGTGCGGCCGTGGCGGGCGTGCTTCTCGATAAACTCGACGATCATTCCGGCGACGTTCTTACCGGTCGCCTCCTCGATGCCTTCGAGGCCTGGGCTCGAGTTAACTTCCATCACCACCGGGCCGCGTGCCGAGCGCAGCAGGTCAACGCCGGCAACGTTTAGTCCCATGATCTTCGCCGCGCGGACGGCCGTTTTGCGTTCGGCGGGTGAAATCTTGATCAGCGAAGCCGTCCCACCGCGGTGCAGGTTGGACCGAAACTCTCCTTCTCTTGCCTTACGCATCATCGACGCGACAACCTTGTCGCCAATGACAAAGCACCGCACGTCGGCACCGTCCGCCTCCTTGATAAACTCCTGGACCATGAAGTTGGCTTTGAGACCGCGGAATGCTTCGATCACGCTGCTCGCCGCTTTCCTGGTCTCGGCCAGTACCACACCGACACCCTGCGTACCTTCGAGCAGCTTGATAACGACCGGCGCACCACCGACGAGTTCGAGCAAATCCTGCGTATCACCAGGTGCGTTGGCGAAACCCGTCCTCGGCAGGCCTATCCCCTTTCGGGAGAGCAACTGGAGCGCTCGCAGCTTATCGCGAGAACGCGTAATTGCCACCGACTCGTTAACCGAGTAGACGCCCATCATCTCGAACTGGCGAACGACAGCGGTGCCATAGAACGAAATCGAAGCACCAATCCTCGGGATAATCGCATCGACGCCCTCAATCGGCTGGCCGTTGTAGTGAATCTCGGGTTTCGCGCTTTCTATGTCCATGTAGCAACGCTTGTGATTGTAGACGGGCATATCATGCCCGCGTTCCTCGCCGGCCTCGACGAGGCGTCGCGTCGAATACAGATTGCGATTGGTAGAAAGCACCGCAATTTTCATTGGCTGTCCCTCGTCAACTCGTATGCCTTGCATGGAACTCCTCCACATTATTCTCTGCACGTGACACGCTTTTGAACGCTGCAATATGAAATAGCGCGTCGCCTTCATGAGCGAGCGGCACCGTGCTGCGCCCAATGACAATGCCGTCAAACGGCGCGATAACTTTCGCCTCTCCCTTCCCAAGCGGATTGCTGACCAAAGCCATTCGCTCACCCTCGACAACCCGTGCACCGAGTTTCACTTTGCGGCTGACAATGCCGCTGTCCGGTGCTCGCACCCAGGACGTGGAGTCCGCGATGACAGGCGTGATCGCATTCGATTTCTTCACAGACGGCAACAAGCCGAGATGCCGCATAACGTTTATGACTCCGCGCAGTCCGGCACGGATACTGACTTCATGAAACCTAAGCGCTTCACCGGCTTCGTATACGAGAACCGGCACATCATGGACGGCCCCGCACGCCCGCAATGACCCATCGCGAATCGTAGAATCGATAACCACAGGCGCGCCGAAAACCTTCGCAAGTTCTGCAGTCCTTGAGTCCGCCAGATTGGCCCGGATCTGCGGCAGATTCGAGCGGTTTACGGCCGCGGTGTGTAAGTCGATGCCGCAGTCGGCCTTCGCAACGACGTGTTCGACAAACGTGTTGGCCGTACGTGCTGCAATTGATCCGCGCGGACTGCCGGGAAACGACCGGTTGAGGTCACGGCGATCCGGCAAGTACCTCGATTGGTCGAGGAAGCCGTGGATGTTGACGACCGGCACAGCCAGCAGCGTACCCCGCAGCGACTTCAGGGACTTTCGCCTCAGAAGCCGGCGAATGATCTCGACGCCATTCAGCTCATCGCCGTGGATTGCAGCGCAAACAAACAATACCGGCCCCGATTGCATGCCATTGATGACCTCGACAGGCATCGAAAGCGACGTTCCCGTGTACAGGTCCGCAATCGGCAGGCTAACCGATGCCCGCTCACCCGCTTCAACTGTCGTATCGCCGATAGTAATCGCAGAGTTCTTTGACAAGGCCTAACCCTCTTTCCTGCGCGCACCCGTAAGGTACGACCGGGACGGGTCGACGATCGCCCTCCCCCGCATCGCGGTTCTGCCGAGTAGCATGCGAAACAACATGTCATCCCGGGACGTGAGCGTCAGTTCGACGGTCCAGGTTTCGCCACCGATTACTACGGGCGTCTCTATGACCCAGCGCTTCTCACAATGCCCACCCGAATCCCTGACTTCGCGTTGGTCTTTGATATTGGCTGTGCAAACAACCACAGTGTTGAGGTCTCGTTGGTTTGGGTGCATCTTGAATTCGACGCGCTTCCTTCCATTTTCTCTGAATGTACGCAACTCGAACGCGTGCAACGCCGAGGTACGCGCTCCGGTGTCGATTTTCGCCTTGATGTCGGAAAGCCCGAGTTCGGGCAGATCGACCCATTCGCGCCAACCCAGGCATATCACTGGGATTTCTTCTTCTGTCATGACTCGCTCTGTTCCATCGAATCGCCTATTTGCCGCTATTTTTGTAATTCAGTCAACGAATATGAGCTTCGAGACAGTTGATTGATCAAAGCGACTATGATCGTGCAATTTTTTGCTCCATGAGCAGAGCATACAACCTACTGACAAATTCGCTAGTCGCAGCACTCGGGATGTTCCCCGTAAGTACACTTGCGAACGGTTCGACGGAGTCTCCCGAAGCGGCCTGTTCGCCAGAGGGCAACACATGCGCGCTGACATGGTGAATATCTTTCCGGGCCCGCCGGGACTGACGCAGGACAAATGCGCCTGCCTCAAACAGGTCGAGGGCATCTGCTCGACTACCTCACGCGGTTCTACATCCCGTTTTCGGTTTCCGAGGCGCGGCGTCCTTGGGATGTGGACGAGCTCATCGACCTGGTTGGCTTGCAAGAGCATGGGAATGCCAGGATCATGACTCTGTCCGGCGGCCAACGGCGCCGCCTCGACGTCGCGATAGGGATCATCGGGCGGCCCGAGGTTGTCTTCCTGGACGAGCCTACAGCGGGTTTCGATCCGCACGCTCGTCACGAGTTTCATGAGCTTATGCACCAACTGTCCGATCTCGACAACACGACGATCCTGATCACGACCCACGATCTCGACGAGGCCGAAAAGGTGGCCGATCGGATCATCGTGCTCGACGAGGGTCGCATCGTCGCTGACGGCACAGTCGAACAGTTGGCGCACCAGTTCGCAGCCGCTGCCGAAGTGCGCTGGATCTCGGGCGGGCGCCGCCACGTACACGCCGTACACAACGGCGACCCGACCGGATTCGTCCGAGACCTGCTCGAGAAAGACAAGGACGTCGCCGAGCTCGAGGTCCGCCACGCGAGCCTCGAGGACACCTACATGGCTCTCGTTCAGCGCGCGGAGGTGGGCACGCTGCACCTGGCGAGGCCGCCGGGAACGCAGCGGCCGGAAGACACAGAGGAAGCCTCGGAGACGCAGGCATGACCACAAGCGCTTTCGATGCTAGAAGGGAAGCCGTCCTGGCCGGTCTATCCCGCGGCTGGATCGAGACCCGAAATGAGCTGACCGACACTGCTGCGGTCATCTGGTACTTCTCGCTGCCCGTGATCTTCGCGATCGTGCTGATAATCATGCGCGGCAAAACGGTTCCTGGTACGGAGTTTGCCCTCGGCGCGATGGTGCTGCCGAGCCTTGTCGGCATGTCGATCGCCTTTGGCGGACTCATGGGGCCCGCCGGCCTAGCCGGGATTATTCGTGAAGAGATAAAACAAAAGCCTTAAATGTGCGAAAATTGTGTTTGCACACAACAACTTAAGCACAAAAAAGGCTTCTGCATGAGTAAGCATACCAGTCCCCAGGGTGTTTTGTTCAAGGGTCTGTCGAAGAAAGCGTTTCAGGCCCGCTTCGATCGGCCCGACAGTAGCTCCGATGGTGGGGCGATTCTGCTCAAGGCTTGCGATCAGCGACTGGGTTTGATCGATGCCATTTCCAGGTGTATTCGCGATGACCGCTGTGCTGGCAAGGTTCGTCACAGTCTGCGGGAGTTGCTATCGCAACGGGTGTACGGGATTGCCTGCGGCTACGAGGACTGCAACGACGCAGCCCGGCTGAGCACGGACCCGGTGCAGCGTTTGCTGATGGATCGAGATCCGCTGTCGGGCGAGGCGCTGGCCTCGCAGCCGACCTTGTCCCGATTCGAGAACCGCATTGATGGGCGTTCACTGCTCGGCATGGGGACGGCGATCATGGACACGGTGATTGCGCGTCACCGCAAGCGCCTGGGTAAGAAGGCACGGCGCATCACGATCGATCTGGACCCGACGGATATTCTGGCCTACGGCCAGCAGCAGCTGTCGTTTTTTAACACGCACTACGGGGATCACTGTTATCTGCCGATGGTGTGTTCATTTCAGTTCAACGACGAGGCGGATCAGTACGTGTTTGCGAGCGTGCTGCGATCGGGAGAGGCGCCGGCGAGCGAGGGCGCCGAGGCGATCCTGCGACGCGCCATCGCTCGGCTGCGAAAGGCGTTCGGCAAGGTGCGTATCCTGGTGCGTCTGGACGCTGGCTTTGCGACGCCTGAGCTACTCGATTTTCTCACCGACAGTCGGGTGGATTTCGTGGTGGGGATCGGGAAAAACTCGGTATTAAAGGCGCTTTCCGAGCCTTTGATGGACGAGGTCCGTCACCTGTCATGGGACTCAGGGGACACCGAAAAGCGCTACGGCGAGTGCCAGTACGAAGCCGGCAGCTGGGATGACGAAAGGCGGGTGATCTTCAAAGCCGAAGTGGTGCGATACCCCGGCCGGGACGCCAAAGACAATCCCCGTTTTGTGGTGACCAACCTCAAGACCACGCCAAGGCACGTGTATGAGCGGGTCTATTGCCAGCGGGCGGTGATCGAGAATCGCATCAAAGAGCTGCTGTTGGGCCTGAACCTCGACCGCTGCAGTTGTACCTCGTTTTTCGCCAACCAGTTCCGAGTCCTCATGACCGTCGCCGCTTACGTGCTGTTCCAGGAACTGCGCCTCAAAGCGCGGCATACGGCTTTCGCCCAGGCCCAGGTTACGACCCTGCGCGAGCGATTGTTAAAGCTCGCAGTCTGGGTGCAACGCTCAACGCGCCGTATCGTGTTTCACCTGCCAGACTCAGCGCCGTGGCGATCCGACTGGTGCCGCATTGCCCGCGCCCTCGGTGCCGTGCCAATCTGATCCCACTGCCCAGCAACAACCTCATCGTTATCGGCACGTCAGACAAGGGCGACGGGCAACTTTGACCTGACATCGCCAATTTCAACTCGTTTCGCGACGCAGCGCGCAATAATCCCCTACCAGGAGAAAGTGGCGCGGCTCGGAACCGCCAGAAAGTTCAGCTTGCTACAATCGGCAACAAATGATCGCCATACCAACAACTTTCATGAATCGTGTCGGCTAGGAGGTTGTCGGACTTTCCGATAGTAAGTCGGTAAAATACCGTTACTGCAACAAGGCGCCGAAAGAGCATCAAGATGGCCGTTGAATTTATCCCCATCGACCGGGACACGCCGTATATTTTTCCCCCGTGTGTGCAGGATTATCTGCCGGAGGAACATCTGGCACGATTTGTGGTGGATATTGTGGATCAGCTGGATCTGAGTCATTTGTCGGCGGTGTACACGGGTCGGGGCTCAAAGCCTTTCCATCCGGCGATGCTGGTGTCGCTGTTGTTTTACGGTTATGCCACGGGTGTGTTTTCGTCGCGCAAGCTTGAGAAGGCCAGCTATGATTCGATTGCCTTTCGTTATGTCTGCGCCAACACGAACCCGGACCATGACACGATCGCCAGTTTCCGCAAGCGGTTTTTGCCAGAGCTTTCGGCGTTGTTTGTGGAGATACTGCTGGTGGCCGAAGTGATGGGGTTGGTGAAGCTGGGCAGTGTCAGCCTGGACGGTACCAAGATCAAGGCCAATGCGAGCAAGCACAGGGCGCTGAGCTGGGACTACGCGAACCGCCTGGAGGCGCAGCTGAATCAGGAAGTGGAGGAACTGATGCGTCTTGCCGCAGAAGCCGATCAAGCTTCACTGCCGGAGGAAATGGATATTCCCGAAGAGCTGCAACGCCGTGAGGAGCGACTGGCGTCGATCAGGCGAGCCAAAGCAGAAATCAAGGTACGTGCACAGGAGCGCTTTGAACGGGAACAGGCGGAGTATGAAGAGAAGTTGGCAAAGCGCGAAGCGCAAGCCAAAAAGACGGGTAAGAAGCCACGGGGCAAACCGCCTAAGCCACCGACAGGCGGGCCGCGGGGCAAAGACCAGGTGAGCCTGACGGACGAGGAATCGCGCATTATGCCAAGCTCTGGCGGTAGCTTTGAGCAGGCCTACAATGTGCAAGCGGGTGTGGATGTAGAGACACACCTGATTGTTGAACAGCATGTCACCCAGCACACGAATGACAAACAGGAAATCGAGCCGGCATTAGCGGAGCTTGAGCATCTGCCAGCGGTGCTGGGCAAGGTCAGGAAACTGCTGGCCGACACGGGCTATTTCAGCGAGGCCAATGTCGACAAGTGTATTGAGAGTGGCATGGTGCCATTCATCCCGGAGAAGCGGCAGAAACACAATCTCCCTTTGCTGGAACGCTTTTCTGGTGATCCCGCGCCGCCAGAGAATGCCACTGCAGTGCAGGCCATGCGACATCGCTTGCAGACTCAGGAGGGCAAAGCGGTGTATGCCAAACGCAAAGCCACCGTGGAAACGGTATTTGGTATCGTCAAAGATGTACTGGGGTTCCGGCAATTTCTGTTGCGAGGTCTGGATGCCGTCCAAGGTGAATGGAGTCTGGTCTGTATTGGATGGAATCTAAAGAGAATGCATGCTCTGAGTGCGTAACAGGAACGTGCGGGCTCTTTTGCCATGCAAAACGACCGTCAATACTGATCATGACCACGAAAATAATCGCAATTTATTCCCGGATGACCTTAGCAGATTGCAATTCGACGCCAAGTCCGACGGCCTCCTAGGGGACGCAAAAAAACTGAAGGCGATGGGTAGTCTCGGCTCTTGTTTTGAGAATCGAGTGACTGCTTTTGTTAAGTGTTGTCAGTTGCCTGCGTACGCGGTGATGCGGATCGGAGGCGCGCTCGGTGGTGTGGTCGGTGATGTCGTCGTATCAGGAGCAGGCGACGGACAAGACCCAGGGGAGGAAACCGCAGCGTTGAATGGTCTGGGTGCGATGATGTTTCGGGCTATGGGGATTTGATCGTAGTGCCGGGTCCAGGGTCTGCATCTTTTCGTATTTGATAGCGGGATATTCAATGCCGACGTTCTGATAATCGTCGCTCGGCCGGTGTATTTTTTGCGTTGGTAGTCGCGGCAAGCGACCCGATCTTTTCCGTCGGTGAGACAAGCCGCAAGCAGCCCGTTGCCGCCGTAAGTTGACGGCGCTCATTTTGATCATCGGGTTTCGTTTGTATCGGTTCATGCGGCATGCCGTTGCGGGGGCGCCCGGGCATTATTCTGGGGCACAAGGATCTCGACGACGATGAGCGGTTCACCGCAGTGTCGGCAGGTGAAGGTCGGCGATTGTTCCTGAGCCTCCTTGTCCTTTAGATCCGCAGGCTCCCTCTCATCTTTGGCCTGGCACCGCAGCAAGGTTCTGGCGATCTTCAGTTTGTGTTGTCGCCTGGCATTGGCCAGCAGGCCGTAATGGCGGATGCGATGAAAGCCCGGTGGCAGGACATGCAGCAGGAAGCGGCGCAGGAACTCGTCGGTGTTCAGCGTCATGGATTTCCAGGGATTGGCTTTTTTGCTGCGGTAGTCCTTGTAACGGAACGTGACCCCCCGCTCGTCGAAGGCGACCAGCCTGCGGTTGGCGATGGCGATGCGGTGGGTGTACCGGGACAGGTAGGTGAGCACGGCCTCAGGGCCTGCGAAGGGCCGCTTGGCATAGACCACCCAGTCGATCTTCCTGAGCGGATCTAGGTTGCCAGCGAAGTTATCGGTGTCGTTGAGATGATCGAGTTTGCCGAAGAACCGGAGGTCGCCTTTGCCGTGTGCCTTGATGAGCGCCTCGAGGAAGTAGCGCCGGAACAGCCGGGCCAGCACCTTGACGGGCACCAGGAAGTTGGGCCGTGATCGGATCCAGCATCTGCCGTCCTCACTCAAGCCGCCACCGGTGACGATGCAGTGCAGGTGCGGATGATGGGTGAGCGACGATCCCCAGGTGTGCAGCACGGCAGTGAGGCCCACCTCGGCCCCGAGGTGCTTGTTATCGGCGGCGATCCTGAGCAGGGTCCTTGATGCCGTTTTGAACAGGAGATCGTAGACCCGTGCCTTGTTCTGGTAGGCGATAGAACGAAGCTCTTCGGGCAGGGTAAAGACCACGTGGAAGTACGGCACCGGCAGGATGTTGGCCTCCTGTGCCTTGAGCCAGCGTTCGGCGGCCGAGGCCTGGCACCTGGGGCAATGGCGGTTACGACAGGAGTTATAGGCGAGCGTGTCCGTGTCGCACCGCTTGCAGTGCAACCTGTGGCCGCCGAGTTCCGCCGTTCGGCAGCGCTCGATCGCCGACAGTACCTTGAGCTGCCCGAGGCTTAAGTGGCCACGATGGGCGGCCCGATACTCAAGTCCCCGGGCACGGACGATGTCGGCGACCTCCAAAGGAGGCCGCGACATACGCAGCTACGAAGCGAGGTTCTCAGCGGGCCTGTGGCCGGCTCGCCCCCAGCGGCAGGCGATCCAGCGGACCCTCGACTTTAAGCAGGGTCTTGCTGGCCACATGGCTGTAACGGGCCGTGGTCTCGAGCTTCTTGTGGCCCAGCAGCATCTGGATCACCCGGATGTCGGTGTTCTTCTCCAGCAGATGGGTTGCAAAGGAGTGCCTGAGGGTGTGCAGGCACACGCGCCTGTTGATACCGGCGGCATCGGCTGCCTGGTGGAACAGCCGGTTGAGCTGCCGGGGCGATAAATGCCTGCCCCCCTGGCCGGGGAACAGCCAGCTGCCCGGGCGTACCTGCTGCCTGGCCCGGGCGGTGCGGTACCAGGTCCTCAGTTGCTGCAGGACGGCCGGCGACAGCATAGCGGTGCGGTCTTTCGCCCCCTTGCCCTGGTCGATGCGGATCACCATGCGATCGGAGTCGATGTCGGTGGTCTTGAGCCTGACCACCTCGGAGCTGCGAAGACCTGCGCCGTAGGCCACCGACAAGGCCGTCTGCGCCTTGAGGTTCGGTGCACAGGCCAGAAGCTCCGCCACTTCCTCGACACTCAATACCGCCGGCAGGCGCTCGGGCTGTGGCAAAGGGCTCATCAGCGCCACCACCTCCGGGGTGCCGAGCGTGGTGCCGTAGAAGAACTTCAGCGCGGTAATCATGCTGTTGAGGGTCGGTGCCGTCACCCCGGCATCGACCAGGTGCAGTTGGAAATCCCGAAGATCCTCAGCACTTGCGGTGTCCGGTGAACGGCCCAGAAAGCGCGTCAGCCGAATAACGGCACGCAGATAGCCGGACCGGGTCTTGGGCTTTAATTTACGCATCCGCATGTCATCGAGCAGTCGTCGGCGCAACGGGCTGATAGACTTGTTCTTGGTCATGGGTCCTCTCCTGTGTTGTTGTTTGCTGCGTGTGGTAACCACAAGCTCAACACAGGGGAGGCCTTGACTGTTAATTTTTCGATGAACTCAGATCATTGCGACAACTACCGCGTTAGCGGTTTCGTCCTCTGGCCGCGAAGCGACTGTTTGGCTCCACCGAAACTTGCCACTCAAAAGACCGCTATAGCTGAGAGCTGACGGTCAGGCCTGGGCGGCAACTCCTGACCCCGTCGGGCCCCACGAGCTAAGCGGCAAGTTCGCGGTGTTTCCTCTCAAATCATGCTTAGTCCTGTCCGTGCCGGACGGATGTCGGGACTTTTTTCGATTTTTTTCTGAGTTTTGACGTTTTCATGCCCATTTATATATATCCACTTCAATAAACGGGCGGCGACATGCAAAACGAACGTACTCGCTCAGGGTCATATATGATCTGCCCCGATTTGCCAGCGATAACTTTGCTGTGTGCATGAAGGAAGTTGCAGCCATATATCCGGCCTCTGATGAAGCAATTCATTGCCTCGGGCCCTGATGGTATACGCGCATTCCTGTCCTTTTGCGCTTCCTCCGCTCGGCCAGCCGTGAGTGAAAAATAGAATTTCCTATCCTTCGGCTGGCTCTGGTAGCGCTCGAATACGCCCAGCTGATGGTCGAACTCCTTGTGGACGTCACTGCGTAAGTCACCGCGTGAAAGAATCGCCAGTGCTTCGAGCAAGATCGAAATCGTGGTGCGGATCGCCCAATCTGCTTCGCGCTTGCTGTTATAGAGTATCTGCTGGTACAGGAACTCAAGGCGAAGGAAGGTGCGCATCCGCTCCGACAGGGGCTGTTCGTAGTGTTTAACAGCTACCTTCGTTTTTGGTGTTATCTGGCGGGCGGACCTGGCCATTGAGCTATTCCGCGCCAGCGTGAATCCTGTAACAAACAGGTACCCGCACAAAGTGTGAACAGTCTCGTGTCCTTACATAGTGCAACGGGCTAGAATCCCCGCTGTACCTCGTATCCGGGCATTTCCACGCATGATACTGATCGACGCAACCCGAGCCTGGGATAGTCGGAAAACGCTGCTGGCAGCCGCATGGGCTATCGTATTCGTGTGCGCCGTCATTGCCTATCTGCCCGGTCTCGAGGGCCCGTTCCTGCTTGACGACTTAGGCTCGATCAAGCCGCTGGGTGATCACGGTGGCGTCGTCGACTGGGAGAGCTTCAAGGTTTTCGTATTCGGCGGTCATGCGGGGCCCACCGGGCGTCCGCTCTCGCTGCTGACTTTTCTGGTCGATGCCAACAACTGGCCGGCGGACTCCCTGCCGTTCAAGCGCACCAACCTGATCATTCATCTGATCAACGGTGTTTTACTTGGCATCCTGGTATCACTGATCCTCAAGTGCGTGCAGGCTCGTGGGCGCGGCAACCAGCTTATTACGCTTGTCGTGACCGCAATCTGGCTGCTGCACCCATTCCTGGTATCGACCACGCTGTATATCGTACAACGCATGGCGCAATTATCGACGCTGTTCATGTTCGCCGGACTTGCGGCGTGGTTGCATGCTCGTATGCTGATGACGACCGACGCCGATCATCGGCAGACACGCCGCGCGTACCTGGTCATGACAGGTGCCGTTGGGCTGTTCACGCTTCTCGCGATGATTTCCAAGGAGAACGGTATCCTGTTGCCGGTTCTCATCCTTGCAGCGGAACTGACTATCGTTGCCAGCCAGCAAGAACGGCTGACGACACTTAACCGTTATTGGGTCGTCATATTCCTGGTGCTGCCGCTCGTCGTTATTACCCTGTATCTCGGCGAGCGGATTACACGCGACAACTTTTTCGAGATCGTGCCGCCTCGCGATTTCAGCATCTACGAGCGCTTCCTGACGCAGGGGCGCATCCTTGTCGACTACATGCAGCACTGGTTCCTGCCGAAGCTCTACAAAACCGGGGTATTCCAGGACCACTTCATCAAGTCGACAAGTTGGTTCCAGCCGGTCTCAACAATTGTTGCCTGGCTGTTTCACATAGGCTTGATTGTCTTCGCATTTATGAAACGCAGGACATTGCCCTTGTCCTCGCTGGCAATCCTGTTCTTCTATGCCAACCACCTGCTCGAATCGACGGTGATCAACCTCGAACTCTACTTCGAGCACCGCAACTACATCTCCGCGGCACTGTTGTTCCTCCCACTGGTGGAATTCGCTCACCGGAAATTGGACTTGCGCATGTTTCTCATCGCATCGATTGCGGCCGTAGTGCTGGTTGGCTCGTTCACGCGTTACTCAGCAACGGTCTGGCGCAGCCTGCCGTCGATGATCGAGTCCTCAGCCCTTAAAGCGCCGACATCAGCCAGGGCGCAGGGACAATGGGCGAAGCTGCTGTTCGTCGCGGGGCGCAAAGACGAGGCATTGGCGGTTATCGAGCGCGCGATTGACACTATTCCGGCGGATGATCCGCTCCTGCTCACTTCAAAGCTGTACTTCCAGTGCAACATGAACAAGCTCAGCCCGGATGAGTTCAGCCAGACTGGCGCAAGAGTGTCTGCGACGCCATTCGATTCACGTGCCCTTCAGGCCTACAACGTTTTCGCCCAGGAAGTCGTAACCGGCAAGTGTCCCGCGATCGGTGCCGGGATGGTGGAGCGGGTGTTCCTCGACATGCTCGACGTACCCGCGAACAATGATCCGACATCGCTTGCCTATTCGCACGTGCAGTATCTGATCGGCTACACGAGAGTCTATGATCAGCGACCGCAGGAAGCGCTTGAGGTGTTTCAGAAATCGCTCGACGCGAGACCCGGCGCGAGTCATGCCATGGCTATGGCGGCGCTGCTGGCCTCGAACAACTTTGGTGAACAGGCGCTGGTACTCGCCGAACGCGCGCTGGGCCAGCTGCAGAAAGACAGGGCGGATCCGACGAAGGTCGTGAAGGTGCGCGAATCGGACATCCTCGCGTTTCAGGAGAGGGTCAGGCACGATCTTGCTGCGCAAGGCGGCAGTAATCCTGGTGCAACTGAGTAACCGCTACTTGTAGCTCCTCAGTCTGTTTGGTTTCGGAGCACCAATGCTTCTTCCAACAACTCCAGCATTGCACGGTCCTTGGGCCTGTCCGATGCCTTTTTCTGGCGGATCAATTCTTCCAACTCGAGAACTCGAAGCGTCCCCCCGGCCATCGATATCTCCGCGGACCGGGGCAACATATCTTCGTACCTGTCGTTGTTGCCGATGAAACCCAACAAATCCAACGGCCCGGCTCGAGTGAGCAGCAGGATGTGGCCACCCGCCAATATGTCTTCTTTCGTAGGTTTGACGACAGATTGGTGTTCCCGATAACGGGCATCAAGCTCAGTCAGCGCACGGGACAACCGCTCGGCATTATCTTCATGAACGCGGACAAGGGTGTCCAGATCGAACGTCGTAACCGGGGCGCCCTGGATGACTCCTGCAACGCCACCCACAACGATGTACTCGACTTCGTGCTTGTTGAGAAGCTCAAGGATCTCGCGAAAGCTGGGATTCATTTGCCGAACGCAGTGAAAGGAGGAACCCTATTCTCGACTCCAGTTCGTTAAGCCGCTGCTCCGGAGTCAGCGACATGAACCACTTCACAAGGGAACGATCAATACCGCCACTGGAATCGGGTTTGGGAATGGGCGATTGCATTTTCCGATTGTAACATTGGAAAAATGGCGCGCCCGAGAAGATGGGCCTTCGGCCTGTCCTCGCGCCGCTCGTCGGAGCGAACCTCTGACCCCTGCATTCGGAGTCCACCAGGCAACATTAACTATTGTTTTGTATAGCATTATCTGAAAGGACGCCTGTTGGCAAGAAATCGGTCGGTCGACCTGGCTCTCAGTTGCCTGACTGAATGTCTTCCAGATACGCCTCAATTTCATCGTATCTTGATGCACGCCAGGCGAGCTCTGCCTGCCGGATTTCGCCGAATACATTTGACCGAACTGACATCATCTTCTTGCCGGTATCCGAGCTGTAGAAGCGCAGCATCTCGGCAATTTCCGTCGCGCTGAAATTCTCGTCGTAGATATCGATATTGGACTCGATCAGCTGTTCCAGTGATCGACTGACCAGCAGTTGCACCAACTCCTCAAGGGTGCCCGGCCTGCTCTCACTTAACGGTAGCGTCACAGGGTGCGATTCCTTTGCTTTCTCTTCGGGATGAAAATCGATGATTTCATCCGCGCTGCGGATGCGCTGCTGCTTGATAATTGAATCGACGAGGCGCTCCTCAATGCCATTCAGAACAGTGATGTTCAGCAGAGCGCGAATACTCGCTCGCTTGTCGATCGACGCTTCGTCGGCAGCCGCAGCGAAGGAACAAAAAGCAAGCAAGAATACCGATAATAAGCGCCGCCGCGAACCAAGGTACCTACGTTGAGTCATGAGTTCCGAACCTAAGTTGTATTACGACGAGCTCTGTTAACGATGAGGGCGCATCCGGCTACAATGCCAAACGCGCCCTCGATAACTGCAATGCAATTTTGCGCAGCTACAGTTCTTCGTAGACAACATTTCCTTCGAAAATGGTCTTGAGAACAACGGCTTCCTGCGCTTCATCAATGGAGACCTCGAAGAGGTTGCGGTCGATTACAACCATATCGGCGGACTTACCAACCTCGATAGAACCGAAGTCATGCTCCTCGCCCATCGCATAGGCCCCGTTCAACGTGTAGGCCTGGATTGCTTCTTCAAGAGTCAGGTTTTGACCCGTGCCGATGGTTGTATTCGGATCGTCCGAGGTAACTCTTTTCACCCACCAAGCCATCCAGAACAACGGCCGAATATCGGTAGACACAGAAAAATCGCTTCCCAGAGTGACGGTAGCGCCGTTATCCCAGAGTGTACGTGTGGGGAAGAACCGCGCCATACGATCCGCCCCCAAAACAAAGGCGCCGGCCGCCATGATGGTCGTATCATACTTGACCTGACCGGACTGACCTGCGATCGCGTCGTATTCAGCAAAACGCGCATAGTCCAATTCCTGGACCCACGTCGTATGCACCGGTTTGTGGCGGGGACAACGTTCAAATCCACGTACCGGATGGTCACGATACAAACTGTTATCGCCAGCAATCATCTTTGAGCATCCGTTGGTCGCCTGGGCAGCCGCGATGGCATCCAGGTCGGCCCGCACCGCGTTGTCACCAAGCGAGTGCATGTTTACCGATACACCCGCATCGTCCAGGATAGTGAGCCTGTTCGCCAGATCTTCGTCGGTATAGTTGTTTGGCACAGTCCACGGAGGCGGTCCGAAATCGTAGGGATCGATAAATGAAATACTCAGGTCCTCAAACGATCCGTCAACGAAATATTTCGCTGCATCACCGTAGATGTGCGCGGAAATCTTTGGCGTGGCCCTGGCTGCAATACTCTCCGGGCTGCCGCGCCACGCAACCTGGTAACGAGCGGTCAGTTCGCCGCTTTCGTCCAGCGCAACATAGCGATCAACCGTACTTTGTCCGTCGCCGCCACTGATGGTGCCCGTTATGCCGTACTTGGCCCATTCGCCAATCTGGGTCCGAAGTGCATTCATCCTGTCTTCTTCGGTGGTCGGTGGTAACGTCAATTCGGTCACTCTGCTGATATACGACCGCGCGGCATTCACAAATTCACCCGTCGCCTCATTCGTAATCGGGTCGCGAATCACCGTGCCCCGTAATGCGCCGTCAGAACCGTAAATATCCGGTGTAATCACCCCGCCCGCGTCGATCCCGGCGATTTCCATCGCCAAAGAGTTTGCCCAGGAACTGTGTCCGGACTGGTTGCTGACAAACACGGGGCGATCTGGAATCACCGCATCCAGAACCTCTTTCGGCATTCTGCCACCCAGCGATGCCTCTTCGAGGAGACTAAAGTGATAACCACCGCCGAGGATCCATTCGTAGTCCGGATTTGCCGCTGCAAAGTCGGCAATGGCCTGCGCAACAACATCGATATCTCGCTCATCCTGGTTCAATCTGATGCGACCACGAACGGAGCTTAGCCAATACCCGCCGCTCCAATGACCGTGCGCGTCAATGAACCCTGGAAGCACCATCTTGCCGCCGAGATCGACAACGGCGGTGTCTTTTCCCTTGTACGCATTCCATGAGCTATTGTCGTTCACGACCGCGACGATTCGGCCATCCCTGATCGCAACAGCCTTTGCCCACGGTTGGTTCTTGTCCACGGTATAAATCGCACCGTTGATGTAGATAGTGTCTGCCTTTTCTTTTGGCAGAACCGCTTTCGCCGCGAGCGCGGGACCTGAAAACAGGAGTGTGACAACCCCTGGTAATATTAAAGTACTTTTGATTCTCATTCTTAACTACCCCCCAATCTTCAGTCCCCAATACGCGAATACAAATGGCCGAAAATTTCGGCGGTACTTTTCACGCAGACTGAGCACTTAGGCTAACATAGGTTTGAACCGCCCGGTCGAGAAATTATGAAGTGACCTGTTCTCCTCGATGTTGGCTCTGAGTCGAAGTCGTTTTACGTCCTCAGCTTACTTCGCGACGCTTGAGGACGGACGGGTCACATAATAATGTCTAGCGAGGCCGAACCCCTTACGAGCACATGGGTAACTGGTCATCCGCTTGTAAGTAGTTGAAAAGATTGGCGCGCCCGAGAGGATTGGCCTTCGGCCTGTCCCCGCTGCGCTTGTCGGTGCGAACCTCTGAACCCTGCATTCGGAGAGCAGGTATCAGGACTCGAACAATGACTTAATTCGGCCTCGGGCGGTCCGACGGGTTGAACCTTCGATGTCAGTCTGCTTGAGACGGTGAAGCATGGTCTTTTTCTCAATCATGTCGTGCCTCACCAGTTCTTGCACGAATTCCAGATCCTTTGGCCTCATCGCGATCATCTTCGAAATTGCAAGATCATGAGCTTCGAGGCAGTACCCCGTTACGCCGTTCGTGCTTTCATTGTTCACTGCGATTAAACGACCTTGCCAGTCCTTCGGTAGCGTTGCCGTCTTCTCTCCAACGCCCTGCGCGTAGTAGCCGTGCAGCTCATGAAATGACGAGCCCTCGCCGATCGCACCATCGACCAGGTCTGCTTTCTTCGGATCGCTTTTCGGATAGATATCCGCTTCCATCGACACAAGAAGTTGTACAGGTGCGTTGGGAAACTGACCCAGAATGGCCTGGCTACCAATGATTACGATTTCGTCGTCGTCGGCTATCGCGCCGCTGGCGCGGATAATGTGCTCAAGCTCTGAACGCTTCATAGATCTGATCTCGCTCGCCAACTGTGAGGACACCCGCAAACGGAGATGATGACCGCAGCCTTGTCGCGTCTTCGCTCATACTCGTGATTATCTCCGCTATTTCGGACCACGGGCGCTCAAGAATTTCCTGCCATTCGCGGAGATATTGCGGCAGTGGATCTTCGGACTTCGCGCTCCACCGTTCCAGATTCGCTTTGGCTTTGTTGAGCAACGCTGGATTGCGTGTGATCTTCTGTGCAATTTTGCAGTGCATGGCCAGACTGCGGGCATCCAGAATGCGGTGGTCCGAGTAGCGGCGCTGACCACTTCCTTCCTCGGGCTCCCACCGTCGAACACTCTTCAAGCCGGCGTCGCGCTTGCGTTTCCGATATGCCCGCATACGCTCGGCGGCGGTCATAGGGTCGTCTTTTGGGGGTCGGCCCCTTCTTTTCGCCTTCGTTTTCACTTATTTATCGTAACGCGTTACGATAAATAAGGCAAGCATTTCGGATGACTGCCTGCGAAAAAGTGTTAGCGATGGTGTCCGAAACAAGGTGTATACCATGTGACCGGAACGGACATGAAATGATTGGCGCCCGCGTCTGGACACCAATCTGAAAGCCCAGGGCCGATGAGCGCATTCGAGATGGATGATCGTTGACTGGCGTTTCATCCGGCGCCATCCAAACCGACAATCGGCCAGGAGCTGTGCTTTGCTCCAAGCATTCCGGCGCGTTCAAGCACGGCGTCGAGGCGTTGTTCGAGTTCGGCTGTCGCAGGAGACATCGGCAGCCGGTGTTCATTCGTAGACATGAGGCCAAGTCGTTTCATCATGTACTTCATGGGAATTGGGTTGGTCTCGAAAAACACAGACTGATTAATTTCGAGAAGGCGCTGATGCAACTGTCGACCCTTCGGAATGTCGCTATTCCAGACTGCCTCTACCATCTCGACTAAGATGTCCGGGCACAGATTACCAACGGCATTCATCAGTCCACAGGCACCGACGCTCATCATCGGCCAGGATAACTCTTCGAGTCCGACGAATACCTTGAAATCGTCTCCAAGTTCCTCAAAACACGCCGTAACGAATCCCAGGTCGACAGCCGCGTGCTTCATGCCGATAAAACTGGCCGACCTCTCACGGAGTATTTTCATCGAGTCAATCGACATGCTGACACCTGCGCGCCCGGGGATATGGTAAATCATCCACGGTGTGTCATGTGTGGCTGCGAGTCTTAGGTAGTAGTCAACCAGACCGCGCTGCGGCGGCTTGATGTAATAGGGCGTAACGACGAGAACGGCATCCGCACCTGCCGACACGGCATGCCGCGTTAACATTTCGGTCTCGGCATAAGACTGGGAACCCGTTGCTATGACGACGGGAATCCGTCCGTTCACAGTTTCCAGAGCGATATCGACGAGACGGTTTCGTTCATCGACTGACAACGTCGACGGTTCTGCTGTTGTGCCGTTGACGAGGATGCCGTGGGAACCTTGCGCGACCTGGAATTCAACCAGATCGGCGTAGGTATCGTAGTCAACCTTGTCGTTGTGAATCGGCGTTACAACCGGCGGGAAGGACCCCTTTAGACGTTCAAGTTCGGTCACGTGTCTTCCATTTTTGGGCGCAGCATTGTGAATGTGCTTTCGACGTGGTCGTATTCGAAGTAACCCAGTCGGGATAGCTGATGAAGTTTGGATGCAACAACCACGCCGTTCGCGATGACGTCATCGCAGATATGGATGCCGACAACTTCGCCTATGATCATATGACGGTCGTGGCCACCAGGCGGACCCGGTAAGTCGATAATCTGGTGGACGCAGCACTCCATTGCTGCCTTGGCCTCGGCGACCCTGGGTGGCTGAATGAGTTGTGATGCAACCTGTGTTAGTCCGGACATTTCGAATTCGTCAACCTCGATTGCATATTCGGCCGACGTCTGGTTGATAGCATCACGTTGTTCCCACGAGGCGACATTCACGACGAACTCCGGAATTTGCCTCACGTTTCGCAGCGTGTCCTTGGGATTTCCGTCTCCGTCCCTGGGGCCAACCGCAAACATGACGTATGGCGGAGCGGACGAAATTGCGTTGAAGAATGAAAACGGCGCGAGATTCACGTTTGAACTCGAATCGATCGAGCTGACCCATGCAATTGGCCGCGGAGCAACGAGCGCAGTGAACGGATTGTGGCTCAACGGTTCGGGTCTCGGGTTTTCTCTGGGATCGTAGAACATGCTGGGATCGTGCTACTCCTCGCGGTTTGTCTGAAAGCCTGCGTTGGTCCCGAGGATGACTTTCGGTCCTTTCAAGCTTTCCTGCCACAGTAATGATTCCATGAAGATCGTGAGCGGCTGGTCCTGGACGGTGAGTTCGTGGACAGAATCCCCCATATTGGAGGCGTGGTTATGCACCGCCCATCCCGGCGCTGAGACCTGCAGGTCGCCTGCGCTCCATTCGTACCGCTGGCCCGCGACCACACTGTAACCAGAGCCCGTAAAGTAGTAATTGATTGATGACGATACGTGCCTGTGTGGTCTATCAATGATGCCCGGCGGACGAATCGTGAATGTCGCGAAAAAGCTGGGCGTAATGCCGTTGAAACGGCCTGTCATTGGGTTATACAGCAGGTACAGGCGCCTGCCGATGTAGTCCTTGCCGAGGGCCGCTAGTTTAGCGAGGTTTTCACTCACGGTTTGCCAGGGCCAATACAGTACCTTTGACTCTACCGCAGGCGGATTAATCAGAGTCTCATAGGGCATGAGCATAGCACCGTCGTCGCCGATCTGAATCGTTCCAAATGGCGAATTCTTGCGCGGGTCATCCGCATCGGCCTCATCAACCGGTTCCACCGACACCTCCCGTGGATCTTCCTCGACAAGGTGGACTCGCATCATTTCCAGCAACGCAGCGTTGGAATAGGTAAGTCTGACATGCAGGTCAGAGCTGTTGTTGCGGTGGCGATACGTGACCCAGGAAGGGTGATTCCAAACATCATACTGTCCGTATTGAATCGTTCTATCGCCTGCCACGCATGTGCCCTCGCCCTGGATACAGAAATTGACCTGCGTGGAGTTGTGTCGGATAGGCGTAGTCTCCTCACCCGGCCTGAGAACCTCGAGGCTCACCTGTACTCCCGGATTCAGGCCGCGGCCGGGATCCGGTGCGCTCGGATGAACCAATAATGTCTGGCGACGGCCGTTCGCCGGTCTCGGTTCGTCTGCCAGCCTCTGGACTTCCTCGACGATCTCCTTTTTCGTTATAAGAACAGGGGGCCAGTCACTGGCTGGCCGCACCGTTTCCGGGTCGAATTCGGCCAATCTTTGACCGATGCCCTCAATTAGCCTTGCTTTCAATTCAGCCATAGTCGGTCCCTGCTATTCGTCGAAAACCGATGCCACCGGTGATGAAATATTCATACTGCGAACGAGCAATGCGTGAGCAACATACCGAGCCATGACGAACATAATCGCAACGGCATTATCGCACCCAACCGCATCCACCACTCGGTCCAGCTGATCGGCAACATCGGTACCATTACGCCGGACTGCGTCTATAACATACCGTTGCACGCACTTTTCGACGTCGTCCAATTGCGATGCGTTCTCGGGCGCCAACTGCTCGACGCCGCGCACCCAGTCTTTGCCATATCCGAGCTTTAGGGATAGACGCTCATGCTGATTTTTTTCGTATGGGATATCTCTCACGGTCGCCACCGTCAGGGCGACAAGCTCGACCATCTTCTGTGTCAGGGCCCCCTTGGAAAGGTCCGTGAAATCTATAAACGCGCTCAGTGCTTGCGGCTGGTGAGCGGTCCGCGCGAAAAACTCGCCGAGATAGCCGAGGCGCTCATATTTCGCCTGCAAGCGATCAGAAACTGCGGTCGGCAGCTCCTCAAACGAGAGCTTTGGGATTTTGTCCGTCACGAATATCCATGTTGAAACTTTGAAAACCCTTTGAATTAAAAGTATTGTAATATCAGCACTGACGTTGTCAATGGCACCAACAGCAATGAACACAAGCCGATCAAGGAAACTATGGCCAGAGGGCGATTACGCGCGTGTCCCATTCTCGTTGTACAGTGACCCGGCGATTTTTGATCTCGAAATGGAGCGAATTTTCGGTGGTGCCAGCTGGGCCTATGTTGGGCTTACTGCCGAAATTCCCGAGCCCGGGGACTTTAAGACGACATACATAGGAAATCGGTCGGTCATTATCTGCCGCGATCGCAATGATTCAATCAACGGCTTTATTAATCGGTGCAGCCACAAAGGCGTCAAGTTGTGCCGTGAGAAATCGGGCAACCAGAAAATGTTCACTTGTCCGTATCACCGGTGGAACTACGACCTGGCCGGGAATCTGAGAGGTGTGCCTTTCATCAGAGGGGTCAGGAAACAGGGCGGTATGCCGAAGGACTTCGACCTAAAGAACCACGGCATTCCAAGGCTGCAGATCGCTGTGCACAACGGAGTCATATTCGCCTCTCTGGCAAAAGAGGAGATGCCCGGTCTTGTTGAATACCTGGGCGACAGCAATCTTCACTACTTCAACCGAGTGTTTTGCGGGCGCAAACTGCATGTACTTGGCTATTCACGCCAGCTGGTCCCGGCAAATTGGAAGTTGATGTTCGAAAATATTAAGGATCCCTACCATGCATCATTGCTGCATGTGTTTCTCGTCACATTCGGTCTTTTCCGCGCGGACCAGAAGGCGCAGGTCAAGATGGACAGGTCGGGTAAACATGGTCTCCTTATTTCTCAAAAGGGGGAGCAACAAAGGACCGAACACACGAAAGATATGCAGAATTTGCGAGATGATTTCAAACTTAATGATCCGCGACTGCTTGACCCGGTTCGTGAATTCGAAGATGACAAGACGGTAGTCATGCAAACGATATGGCCAAATCTGATCGTGCAGCAACAATCAAATACTCTCGCGTTGCGCCAGATTCAGCCCCGCGATTCAGGCTCGTTTGAGTTGCACTGGACCTTCTTTGGCTACGATGACGATGACGATGAAATGACGACGCGACGATTGCGGCAAGCGAACCTGATGAGCTCTGCGGGACTGGTTTCGGGCGACGATAGCGAGGTTCTCAAGTTGACACAGGACGGCGTATCGCAGAACAAGCTGGATTCAACGGTGATGTTGCTCGGCGGTACCGGAACCGGCGATGAAGAACATATGGTGACGGAAGCAGCGGTCCGAGCATTCTACAAACATTACCGCAAGGTGATGCAGTTATGAGCGTCAATGTCGAACTGCAATACGAAGTAGAGTCGTTGTATACGCGCTACGCCGAAGTTCTCGATGACGGTCCGTTGAATGAATGGCCGACAATGTTCACAGACGAGTGTAACTATCAGGTCATCCCGCGGGATAACTTTGACGCTGGCCTGCCTTTGGCAATCATACGCTGCGAGAGTCGGGGCATGCTTGAGGACAGAGTGCGCTCGGTTGACGAAACCATGATGTATGAGCCACGCTACTTACGACACCACATCACCAATATCCAAATAAAAGACGAATCGGACAGCGTAATCGAGGCTGTCGCCAACTACTCGGTCATCGAAGTACTCTATGATGAATTACCGAAAATCCTGAACGTTGGTCGCTATCTTGACAAGATCGTACGAGATGAAGTCGGAAAACTTCATTTTGCCGAGAAACTTTGTGTCTATGACTCAATTCTCGTACCGAACTCGATTATCTACCCCTTGTGAGCGCTAGTGGGCCGTGCGGTAAATTCGGTGACTTTCAGTCGCATCACAACGCCCTTGGGCAAGGCGAGCGAGCGCAGGACTGGCCGTCGCCAATTCAAGCGAGCTCAACGCCGCCGAAGGGCGTTGTGGTGCGACCCACAGGGAGCCCTTCTCAAGGGGCATACCGGTGTTGAAGCGGCTTGACATAGCCCGGCTATGCCGGCACCGCTTCGCCTGGGTCTGCCCCTTGAGAAGAACTCTGAAAGTGACCGAATTTACCGCACGGCCCACTAGTTGTCAGGCCCGAGGAGATTCTTTTTCATGCGTATGGTGACCCGGACAAATGTGTCCAGGTCGTGTTTCGGTATTCCCTGCGCAGCCAGATTGTTGAGGTGCGCGGCGATCGGTAAGAGTTTTGATTCGAGGCGCCTCGCCTTCGCAGTAAGAAATATTCGCAACTTGCGACCGTCATCCGGATCGTTCTTTTTTTGAATGAGTCCGGCGCGCTCCATCTGGCCGAGCATGAGACCGGTCGAGGACTCTTTCAGGTTGGTCTCTTCACTCAACTCACGTTGCGTCAGGCCTTCGCGTTCCCACATAATGCGAAGGAAGTACCAATAGCTGTTTTTAATGCCATGCTTTGCGAGGTGACGCTGCAATAGTCGGTCAAACGCACGATGCAGCGTGCGTGTATTGTAACCGTAGCTAGATTCAGGTGAGTATTCGCGTTTCATATGCACTTCGCCAACGTTCAAAGAAAAAAATTCCGGCCATGAAAACGTATCAGAAACGAAGTGGATACGCTTTCACCGCAGACCGTTCACGGTCGCTTTATGATAGACCATGCAGAGGCTAGTGGGCCGACTTTGTCGGCCTCGGATCGAACGTGCGACGCCTGCCTTCGGAGTCCACCGGATCATGTGTTAGCAATTGTTATATTTACCGCTGTGTGG
The DNA here is from genome assembly GCA_965224505.1 of Woeseiaceae bacterium. GTDB lineage: Bacteria > Pseudomonadota > Gammaproteobacteria > Steroidobacterales > Woeseiaceae > UBA1847. The sequence continues at coordinate 3,318,047 of CBDCZL010000018.1, read as the reverse complement.
CTGGATGCCCGTTGCTTCTGCAGCATAGGTGCATTACTAAATCACGAAAATCTCACGCAGGAGGGTTTTCGCCCTTACGCTGTGTCCGCCTTTATAATCTGGTTCTGTGACAGAGAGTCTCGTACTGGTCGTATTGTCGGATGTCACGGCGCGACTGGAGTCCGCCGGCTTCGAATACATGCTCACGGGTTCTGTGGCCATGAACCACTATTCGCAGCCGCGGATGGCCCGCGATATCGATATAGTCGTTTTCCTCGCAAGCCGTGATTCCAGCAACTTCGTAAAGATTTTCGAGAGTGACTACTACGTATCGGGCGATGCCGTAGCCGATGCCACCGGGCTGCGATCAATGTTCGATATCGTTCACCTCAAAAGCATGGTGAAGGTCGACTTTATTGTCAGGAAAGAAACCGAGTATCGCCGACTCGAGTTCGACCGACGTCAGCGAATCCGGGTCGGTGAGAGCGAATTCTGGATCGTCAGCAAAGAGGATCTCATCCTGTAAAAGCTGTGCTGGGCGAAAGACTCCCGATCTGAGATACAACTCGGCGATCGTCAGACCTGCAACTTATTCAAATAAAAGGAAAAATTATGATCCCGAGAAGATAGGCCTTCGGCCTGTCCTCGCTCCGCTCGTCGGAGCGAACCTGTGACCCCTGCCTTCGGAGTTCGCCATTTCGTTTGTAAGTAACTGAAAATGTTAACGTTAACTGGCGTGGTGCTCATTGCATTTTCAGTACCTTGCAGGACTTGGTCCCACAAATCTCCCACAGCGACTTTCCATTCATTTGATCACCCAGGATCAATCATTTGTTCTATATTCGCGATTCTCGAATATCTCTATGAGCCCCAAGTCGCAGGATGTTCTCGTCCCACTAAAACTCGCCTCCCTGGGCGACCAGGGCCATCAGGCGTAACCGTAGACTTCTTTCGCCCGTTCCGCAGTGATGAGGCCATTGCGCACGTCGGCGCGCACGGCTTCGGGATCGCGCTCGGCCGGATCGCCGAGCCCGCCACCGTTGCCAGTGTGAATACGAATGACGTCGTCCTTCATCATCGCGAGTCCGGAGACAAACGCGTATTCCTCTCGCTCGCCGTTGTTGCGTATCACCTCAACAAAGTTCGATGAACCTTCCTCGCCGCCGGCCAATGACCAGGCCGGGAACTTCGAGCGCGTGTAGCCGGCCGTAAGGTAACTGTTATCGGCACGAATCCTGTAGTCGAGTACGATACCTCGGCCTCCCGTGTACTTGCCTTCACCGCCGGCCGCGGTATTGAGTTCCATGCGATCAATGATGAGTCCGTTGCGTGCTTCGTTGATCTCGGCCGGACAGTTGTAGGTCTCGCCGTGGAACCCACAAAACATCGCGTTGTTGCCATCGCCGTCGGTATTCGCGCCCCAACCGCCAAGTTGCGGCTCAATAATCGTGTACTGGCGACCCGTGTCAGGATGGGTGCCACCAATGAACGTGCCGCACACCGATGCGAAGTGCCCCGCACCAAGCCGCTCCGGCATGTGCTGAGCGAGGCAGCGCCACATGATGTCGTAAGCCCTGAGTTCGTTCTCGTAATAGAATCCGACCGCGGCCGGTGGCCTTGCTTCAAACACGGAACCTTCACGAGTCAGCAATTCGATCGGCCGGAATGCGCCCTCGTTGCATGGCGAATCCGGATCAGTCAGTGACTTGAATATCATCTGTGCAGACACCATCACGCCGTCGCGGCTGGTATTGACCGGCGAATTCGCCTGATCAGGATTGTCGCGAAGATCGACGATGAACGTGTCGTCGGTAATGTCGATCTTGACGTTGAATACCTGACCGTCGTCCTGCTCTTCCGACAATTCGAACCGGTCTTTCGGTAATTTCGCGAGCTCGGCACGCGAGCATTGCTCACCGTAGTCCATGTACCCAGCCATCGCAATTTCGAATGTATCGACGCCGTACTTCCCGGCAAGTTCAGCGAGCCGGTTGGCGCCTATGCGCACCGAGGCAATCGCGGCCCAGATGTCGCCTTCGAGTACCTCCGGCATGCGCGAGTTGGTCATCAGAATGTCCATGACCGGCGCAATCGGCTCACCCTTCGAGATTATCTTGATCGCGGGCAGGCGCAGACCTTCCTGGAAAATCTCGGTTGCCTCGCCCGATAGGGATCCGGGAGCCATGCCACCGACGTCGGAGTTGTGCGCTATGTTGGCGGCCCATGCGACGATGCGGCCGTCCACAAACACCGGCATGGCAACGACAATGTCATTCAAATGCGTAACCCCGCCGAAGTACGGGTCATTCGTCGTAAACACATCGCCGGGCTCGATCTCACCGGGTGCCGAGAATTTCTCGACCAGCGTCTTCGCAGCTTTGTCGAGCACGCCGACAAATGCCGGGATACCGGCGCCGGAGCAGACCAATTGCCCGCGGCCATCGAGAATACCAGTTCCCATATCGAGCACCTCGTAGATGATCGAGCTCATCGCCGTTTTACGCATTGCAGCGAACATTTCGTCGGCTGCAGCCTGCAACGAGTTCTGGATAATTTCCTGAGTAATGGGATCGCAGTTGCTCATGCTGTCTCTCCTCGTCCTGGCAAGTCGATATGAATGTTGCCGTATCCATCAATTTTCACTGAGCAACCGGGGTGTATGACGGTCGTAGTACCCGGGTCCTCGACCACCGCCGGGCCGACGAATCTCATGCCTGGGCTCAGCTTCTCGCCGTTGTAGATAGTCGACTCATGTATTCCTTCGAGCGCGTAGTCGACCTTACGCGTGCCCTTGATGGCAGCCGATGCATCGGCATCACCCAGCGGCTGCTCATGCATCTCGAGTTTGCCGACCTGCGCCGAAGCCACCAGGTGAATACCGACGAGTTCGATCGGCGTATCGAGCCGGTACGTGTACTCGCGCTCATAAGCGCCGTGGAAGTCCTCAGCGATTTGACCGAGCTGGTCCGTCGTTACCGCACCGTCGATCAGGACTTCAGTAGTGTGTTCCTGGTTCTGGTAGCGGAACCTGGCGTAGCGCGTAAAGAACACATCGTCCGTGCTGATACCCTCCGCCACAAACTGCGCCCGGGCTTCACCTTCAGCCGTGGAGAAAACATCTTCAATGATTTCCGCAGCGTTCTCATCAAGGTCCGCCAGTCGAGTAACAAAATAGTCGCGCCGTAAGTCCGAGAGCATCATGCCCCAGGCTGAGAACACAGCAGCGCCAGCAGGAACCACAACCTTTATCACACCCAGCTCGATCGCCAGAGCCACCGCGTGCATAGCACCACCGCCTCCAAAAGCGAGCAGCGTGAATTCGCGTGGGTCAAAACCGCGGTTCAGTGACACGAGCTTCAACGCATTGACCATGTTGTTGTTGGCAATGCGTATGATTCCACGCGCGGCCTCATCTGCATCCAGGCCGAGCCGTTTACCGACACGCTCGATGGCAGCCTCCGCTGCCTCCATGTCAGCGTCTACCTCACCACCGCAGAAATAATCGGGATTGATGCGACCCAGCCTGAGATTGGCATCGGTGGTCGTCGCGTCACTGCCGCCTTTGCCGTAAGCAGCGGGTCCCAGCAATGCACCTGCCGACTGCGGACCGACGTGCAAATTGTCGAAGCCGTCGACCCAGGCGATCGATCCGCCGCCGTTACCGATCTCGACGAGATCAACTACCGGCACCATAATCGGATAGCCCGCAGACTTACGATCACGCTCGATCCAGTAGTCGGTCATGATCCGTACCTTGCCGTCTTCTATAAGCGAGCATTTGGCCGTCGTACCGCCAATGTCGAGCGCCAGTACATTCGGCTCACCGATCATCTTGCCGAGTTCAGCCGCCCCCCAGAACCCGGACGCCGGCCCGGACTCCACCATCGTGATCGGAATTTTTGAAACGGCACCTAGCGAATCAACGCCGCAATTTGATTGCATGATGTAAGGACTGCCAGTGAAGCCCTGGGTGCCCAGACCTTCGTCGAGACGATGCAAATAGCGTTCGGCGGCCGGCTGCACGTAAGCCGATAGTACAGCCGTATTGCTCCGCTCATATTCACGCCACTCGCGCGTGATCTGGTGCGACGCAACGACCGAAACCTCCGGCCACAGCTTCGCAATCGCATCGAGCGTTTGCTGTTCGTGTGTCGGATTCGCGTACGAGTGCAGATAACAAATAGCGATTGCCTCGACGCCTTGCTTGCGGAAATCGTCGAGAATCTCCGCGAGTGGCTCAAGGTCGAGTGGTTGGCGCTCTCTACCTTTGTAATCGACACGACCGGCAAGCTCACGCCGCAGGTAGCGCGGCACAAACGGTTCCGGCTTCTTGTAATGCAGGTTGAAATAGTCCGGCCGATTGCCGCGGGCGATCTCGAGACTGTCTCGAAAACCCGAGGTCGTAATCAGCCCGACGCGCGCACCCTTGCGTTCAGTCAGTGCATTGATGACAACGGTTGTACCGTGGGCCAGGAAGTCGATCGAGCCCGACTTGACACCGGCTTTCTCGATCACGTTCAGCACACCGCGCTCAAACTCGGGCGGCGTCGTGTCAGATTTCGCCGTAATGACACGAGACTCGCCGGTCGCCGTATCCATCTCAAAACAGACGAGATCGGTGAATGTGCCTCCGACGTCAGTCGCAACACGTGTAATCGTTTGTCCCATTGCCAGTTCTCTCTAAATGGAAACGATATTGCCGATGAAGGCGCCGTCACCGAACAGGCCGAAGGCCTCGAGTTCCTCTTCGGGCGGCGGCTCACAGCTGCCAACCCGGCTCGGCGTCCAGCCGAACTGATTTTTGAGGCCGGCCAGGTGTTCAGCCATCTTCAGCGCCGCGCAAATAGGGTCGATGACCGGCACGCCAAGCTCCTTCTGAACATCTTCGAACAGGCCGAAATTGCAGGTACATCCGAGAATCAGGGCTTCAGCCTTGTCTTCTTTAATCGCTCTGCGTCCGGCGTCGATAATCCGGTTGATCGTCAAATCGCAATTGTCCTGTAGATGATTCGCGCCAATCTCGATCGATCGCATCGACGCCAGCTTCGAGCCGTACCCGTAGGTATGAACACGTTCGGTCATCTGCTCGATCCATTTGTCTCGCCCTACAATGACAGAGAAACGATTGCTTAAGTTTGCTGCAATCTGGACGCTCGCCTGGCAGGGCGCGACGACAATCGCGTCCCCTGAGATCTCGCGTGCATCTTCGATGCCCGGATCGTAGAAGCACCCGATAACCATGGCGTCGTAGCCGTTGGTTGCCGCATATCGTGCCGCCCTGACCGTATCGCCAATCATCAGGGCCTCGTAGGTCCGGTACTCGAGATGATTGGGCGATGCGTTCATTGCGAACGACACAGTATCTACCTGGGCGTTGGGCGACTTGATCGTCGCCATATAGTCGGCCATCGGCTGATCGTAAGCGTCGATGCCGAGGGGATTGAGCCACATAATTCGAATTGGTTTGGCAGTGTTCATTACTGCTCCTGGCTTATCAATTGACAAGAAATGAGAGCCCGGCGGCGAACCACCGGGCCGTTTCTCACGCGTTAGAAGTTGTAGCGGAAGTCCACGTGCCAGGCGCGGGGCGGTGCCGGGTGCGAAAATCCACCCAGTACCCACTCGGAGTTGTACTCCTCATCGCCCAGGTTCTGTACGGTACCGATCACCGACCACTTGCCGTCGACTTGCTCAAGGCCTATCCGCAGATTGCTGAGATCGATGGCACTACGCGCTGTCGTGTTCTCCGGGTCCCAGTACTGCTTGCCGCGGTTCTCATAGTCGATGCGGGCAAACCCGTTCAGGCTGTCACCAATCGGGAAGCGTAGCTGCGTACCGAGGTTCAGGGTGTTGTCAGCCGTGTACGGCGACTTGTTGCCGACAGCGGCCGGATTCAGGCTGTATGCTTCGACCTCGCCGTCCGTCACACCGTATGCCGCAAAAACATCCAAGTAGTCATTGACCTGCGCGATGACCTCTAACTCGCCACCGGTTAGGTCTACCTCTTCAATCGGCACCAGAACTTGTGCGCCGATCTGCCCGACGAAAACAAAGTATTGCTGGTTTTTCAGATCGGTCTGGAAAATGGACGCGTTCAGGCGCACGCGACCGTCACCGAACACGCCCTTATAGCCGATTTCTGTGGTTGTCGTTTCCTCCTGCGGTACAATATCCTCGACGCCCAATATGCCCGCACCTGCCGCCGCGTCAGCTACACCATTCTGATTGAATTGCCCGCTACGGAACCCCTTGCCCCACGAGGCAAAAAGTGACGACCGATCGTTTATTGTGTGGCGCAGCGTGATCTTGGGCTGGAACAGATCAAAGCTCGCAGTGTTCAAAGCACCCGGAACACCGCCCGTACTTAGCGGCGATACTAACTGCTCGCGCTCATCCTTGTCATATCGCCCCGCAATACCAAGTTCGAGTCTGTCAGTAACGTCATAAGCAATATTGGCAAACACGGCCCATGCTGAATTGTCGTTATCATCAGCCAGGAATGACTGTGTCGGGTTTCCAGGGTCCGTCAACGGAACGGTCGTCACGCTCAGTATGCCTTTTCCGGTGTCAAGGCTCGTCGTTGTCGAAATAAACCGCTCCGTCTCGAGAATGTAAGCGCCAACCTGCCAGCGCAGTGCGGAGTCGCCGCTTGAGGTCAGCCTCAGTTCCTGGCTCCACGCATCGACTTCCTCATACTGGCTCTGGCCACCGCCGCCAAACAGCGTTGTCAGGTCGGCCGTGTACGGAAACTGGTCACCGCGAACGTCCTCAGTAACCTTGTTAAACGACGTGATCGACGTAAGCGAACCCCAGTCGAAATCCCAGTCAAGCTTCAGCGTCAGCTCATCGATATCACGCTCGCCAATACCGCGGTTGTTCGAGCGAAAGTTGCGATCGACCCCGTCGGCATCCCCGGCTGCGAAATCAAATGAACCAAACGAGAATGGATCCTGCAGGAAGTGACCGTCCGGCCCAAGTAGTGACGGCTGGTAGTGAAAGTTAATTCCGCCGCCTTCTTGTCGGGCGATAGACAAACGCAAGTCCGCCGTGAAGTTGTCGGTTGGCATCCACAGCAGTTTGCCGCGAACGACGGTTTCTTCGGTGAAGTCCGCGGTCTGACCCAGGAACGTATTGTCGAGGAGACCGCCAAAGTCGCGGTAGTGCACGCCGACGCGGAACAGCAGGCTGTCTTCGGCAATCGGTCCGCTTGCGACAGCCTGAAGAACAGTCTCGTCACCATCACCGAACCCGGCACGCACGTAGCCTTCGAACTCGTTCGTCGGCTGCTTCGTGTTGATGATGATCGCGCCACCTGTTGCATTTCGGCCGTACAAGGCACCCTGCGGACCTTTGACGACTTCGATGCTTTGCAGGTCAAACAGTTCCTGCGTGAACTGGCGGTTGTTGATCTGGATGACGCCATCGACAACGGTAGCAACCGGCGGCTCGCCGTTACGCACCTGTGTAGTGCCCCGGATCGTAAGGAATGAGACTCCGGCGCTTTGAGACTGCGCGAGCGTAACGTTCGGCGTCAGGTCGATGAACCCGGACACCTGGTCGATCCGCGCATCTTCGATCTGTTGTGCGGTGAATACGGTTTCAGTCAACGGGACGTCGAGGACGCTTTCCTCACGCATACGAGCCGTGACTGTAATTTCCTCGAGCTGTGCTCTACCGTCGGATTGCGCCCCGGCTGGTACAGACGTGATAGTCAATGCAATGGCGAGAGCAAAAAGGCCTGCTCCCCGTGCTGGTCGAATTTCGCTGGACATCATTTCCCCCTCAAATTAAATGTAGATTCGACGGCGACATAATTACAGTGCCTCAATCCAGTGAATACTCGCCAGTTGGGTAGGTCGTGTGGCACCAACTACCCCACCACTATGTCAGGTCAGGGTCTTCCCTTCCGTTTCCGGCAAGAACAGGGCACAGACGAACGTGACTGCGAGGAATGCCGAGATAAACGTGACGGTCTGTAAGAAATTCGCGCTGGCCAGCATAGCGCCTATTGCGACTGGCGCGACGGCATTGGCCGTGCGCTGGGCCGATATGCCGAGTGAGAATCCCGCACTGCGCGTATCCGTCGTATACAGCTCGGCCATCCAGGTGTTCCAAACACCCCAGGCCCCAAGGGTGAAAAATGACAGGGTGAAGTTCCATGCATACATCTGGGTAATCGTGGCGGAATCGGCGAAGCCGAAACCCGCAACAGCCGCGATCAGGACAAATGCGGACATGACCCTTTTTCGGCCGAATCGGCCGGTCAGTAAGCTGGCAGCAATGTAGCCGGGAAACATGAACAGGGCGGACAAGGCCATGAAGGACAGGCCTTGGGGTGCGCTGAGGCCCTTTTGTGCCAACAGCGAAGGCATCCAGGACGTCAGCCCCCAGTATCCCCAGGCAAAACAGAAATTGATGACCATCTGTAATACCGTTAGCCGGAGTAGGCTGCGCCGGAACACATCGAAGAATGACGTCTTACCGTCAGGATGAGCCTCTATTTTCATGGGTTTCACGCGTGCCTCGACGGTCCCGCGAGAGAGCCATGTAATGGATGCCTCCGACTCACTGGTCCGGCCCTTCTCGGCCAGCCAATACGGCGATTCGGGAAGTACATTCCAGGCGATCAGGGCCCAGACAGCGGTAACCGCGCTGATTCCGATCACCCATCGCCAGCCCTCGCCCCCAAGCAGCGCTGTCAATCCGATAGCAACCAGCACGCCTATAGGCCAACCCGCCGACAGGAACACTGTTGCGGGCCCGCGAGACTTGACGGGCACAAGCTCCTCAAAAAACGGGAACGTGACCACGAGGACGCCGGAAAGAACGATACCCCCAGTCAGCCGCAGCCACCAAAGTGCTGGGAAGTCCGGGGCGACGATGCATAGCAAGGGCAGGGGAGCATAGAGTAGGAAGCTCGCGACCAGGCAGCTTTTGCGCCCGTAACGATCAATAAGTTTTCCCCAGAGCAATGCGCCGGGGATCATTCCCAGGAACATCGCGCCGATCAGTTGTCCAATCTCGGCGGTACCCAGGCGGAACTCAGCGCCAATCGACGCACTGTTGAAGATGATGATCATCATCTCCCATGACTCGATTACGAAGCTCACGAACAGGACCAGCCCCGCTGCCCAGTGCGCCCGGGTCAACGGCATTTCCTCGAACCAGTGTCCAACGCTGCGGCTTTTGGGCATGAGAGTCTCCTTGTCTTACCCCATGCTGGCAAAGGCACAAACCGACTAACAACTGACCATTCGGGTAGGCGCGCCCTGCGGCGGAACACCCTAAGATCGTGAGACTTCGGAATCGAGAGGCCTTATGAACCGTCGACTCATCATTACCGACTGCCGGATTTTTGACGGCGAGTCACCTGATCTGATCGAAGATCACTGCATCGTCGTTGAGGGGGATCGCATCACGGCCATCACGAATTTCCCGGACGGCTCGACGTCAGACGATCTGTTCTCGGCGCGCGGTGCCGTCGTGATGCCCGGGTTTATCGACGCACATTTTCACGCGTACGCCACGAGCCTGGATTTTGGCGACATGGAGTCGCAGCCGAAGACCTATATCGCACCCTATGGCGCCGCAGCACTAACGGCTGCCCTGCGACGGGGATTTACAACGGTTCGCGACGTTGGCGGCGCTGACCACGGTCTGTGGAAGGCGGCCGAGCAGGGGCTGTTTCCATCACCGCGCCTGTTCTGGGGTGGGCGGGCATTGAGCCAGACGGGCGGACACGGGGACTCGAGACCTGTCGGCGTCGAACCTTGCGGATGCGGGATGGACGGAAACCTGGGGCAAATCGTCGATGGCATCGACGAAGTTCGAAAGTCGGTAAGAGAAATCCTGCGACACGGGGCGCATCACCTCAAGGTCATGATTTCCGGTGGCATCGCGTCGCCATCCGACCCAATCTGGATGGTGCAATACTCCGGCGAAGAAGTGCGGGCCGTAGTCGAGGAAGCCAATCGTCGCCGCAAGTACGTCGCGGCGCACGCGTATGGGGCCGACGCAATTCGATTTGCTATCGATTGTGGTGTCCGCACGATAGAGCACGGCAATCTCATTGATGCTGATGCCGCGAAAAAGGTTCGCGAGGCCAACGCATTCGTCGTGCCGACGCTCGCGATTTACACCGCACTGCAAAAGTACGGCCGCGATGGCGGCGCGCCAGCCAACATGCTCAGGAAACTGGAGCACGTTGCCGAGCAAGGACTGGCCGCCATCGAAATTTGCGAAAGAGCAGGCATTGCCCTGGGATTCGGCACCGACCTACTCGGCAATTTGCAGGAGCGGCAACTAACCGAATTCGAACTGCGCGCCGAGGCGCAGGCGCCTGTTAACGTACTGCGGTCCGCCACGTCGATCAACGCCCGAATTGTAGGTCAGGAAGGCCTGTTGGGATGCATTCGTCCCGGGGCGTTTGCCGACCTCGTTGTCGTCGCCGAGAACCCACTGATCGACATTAACGCTCTATCTCATCCGTCTCGTTCACTTCAAGTCATGAAAGGCGGACAATGGGTCAACTAAGCGTACTTAACCCGGTCCGCCCCATGGCTCAGGACGAAGCACTCGCAACCAACATCGGCCCCTGGTTCATTGAGACCAAGTTGTCGCCGCCGTCCGTATCACACGCACGGCTGGTCCGGCGTGGCCCCGCTATCGAAGCCCTCGACGCGATCGACAATCATCCGGTCTGTTTCACGACTGCGCCCGCGGGCTTTGGCAAGACCTGCCTGCTCGCCGAATGGCGTCAACTCGAGCTTGAGCGGGGAAATCGAGTGGCCTGGGTATCGCTCGAAGAGGGCGATGCCGAACACCGACAATTCCTGAGCTACGTTATTCTTTCGATCGTCAACGCGGGCGTCCCGCTTGACGACCTTGAATTCGCAGCCCAGCAGGGATTTGTCGAAGTTTCGGCAGACGTCATCGTACCTCGGCTGGTCAGTGCTCTCGCGAGTAACGATGAATCGCTGACGCTAATACTTGACGACTATCACCGTGCATCCTGCGATGAGATCAACGCGGCAGTCAGCGAGATCATCGCGCACCGACCCGCTTGTTTGCGGTTGATTATCAGCAGCCGTACACCACCCGACCTGGACCGCGGCGCGCTCATCGCCAGCGGCACTGCGTTCGAACTCGCATCAGACCGACTGCGTTTCTCGCGCGACGAAGCTCGTGCAATTCTGGGCGACGTTGTTGACGACGCAACCAGCGACGAGTTGTTCGAGCAGACCGAAGGCTGGGCTGTTGCAATACAACTGGCGCGGCTGGCACGTGAGAATGGCCGAGAACCAAGTGCCGCGCCTCTCGGCGACGAACATATCGTCGACTACTTCACCCGACAGATTCTCGATCAGTCAACCGATGAGGAGCGCGCGTTCCTTTTACGGACGTCGATCCTCGATCGTTTTAGCCCGGTGCTGGCAGAAGCGGTTACCGGCATCAATTCGATCGAATCCTTTATCCATCAATCAAATCACGTCCGCTCTTTGATTATCTCGCTCGACGACCGTGGCACCTGGTACCGGTATCACCACCTTTTCTCCGAATTGCTACTGCAGCAGCTCAAGATTCAGGATCCAAACATCATCCCGGATTTGCACCGCAAGGCATCGCAATGGTTTGGAGACAATGGATTCATCCTGGACGCTGTCAGCCACGCCACTCAGGCGGGCGATACGGAAACCGCGGCGCGTATGGTCACCGATGCTGGCGGCTGGGCTCTCGTACTCTATGGTGGAATAGGCTTCATTCGCTCCCTACTCCGTCATTTTACCCGAGAGAACTTCGACAAATTTCCCCGACTGCGCGTCGCGTACGCCTACTCTCTAGTAAAAGACGGCGAGATAAAGAATGCCGAGGCGCAGCTGGCACTGGTCGATCCAGAGCAAACCGAACCTGTGTCTGATGAGGGGTTCTACAGAGACTTTCACATCATGCGCTCCCTGTTGTCTGGCTACAAAGACGAGGTCCTGACGATAGAAAGTGCTGAAGAACTCAGAAAACAGATCGAATACTGGAGCACGACGGACCAACTTGGGATCGGCACCCTGCAAGCTTGCCTCGCTCTGGCGGAGATTGCACTTGGTGAATTCGAAGCCGCCGAATCTGCCGCCTCGAACGGTGTCATGTCGATGCGCCAGGCCGATTCGGTCCTGGGCATAAACTATTGCTACATCCACCTCGGCCAGTGCGCTCTCTATAGAGGGGACTTTGAACTTGCTCGAGCGCACTTCACGGAGGCGGCGTCGATGGCACAGGACAATTTCGGAGCCGATAGCCGCCTACAGACCAACTGTGACATCGGCCTTGAAGCTCTGCGCTTCTGGCAGCGCTCGGATGGGCTGAGTCAGGAGAACCTGGAGAAACTGCTCGTCAGGGCCTGCGGTACCGACAGCTGGTTCGATATCTACGCGTCTGGATTCATAACTCTTTTTGAGTTCAATCGGACAATTCGAAGCCTGGAACGTGCCGACAACTTGCTGAAGCTCTGTCAGGCGACATGCCGCAAACGAGACATCTCACGACTTGTCAGGTTGTTGCCGGCGTTCGAGCTACAGGCCGCATTGGCGGGCAATACGGAGAAAGAGGTTGTTCTCGCGATCAACAGGTGTGTCGAAATGCTCCGCGAGGACTCACTGAAAGATCAGCCCGGATTCTGGATGGTCCGGTTGGAGACGGCCTGCACCCTGGGAGTCGCCCAGCTCGAGAAGAATCCCGTCGCCGGCCTTCAGGATGTACTGGACGAAGCAGTACGCGTTGCCAACCAAATAGGATCCGAATTCTACCAGGCGAGGCTCTTTGTCCTGCGCGGGACCCTGCGTGGGGAACAGCGCGGTATCGGTGCCGGGCTGGACGACATGTTCAGGGCAGCGCGGCTTGCGGCGCGCGCCTCGATTCGGACGCCATTTTGCACGACGCGGGCCACGTTGAAATACCTTCGTGCTGTCGTTCGTGTCGGGCGTGAGCGGCCCGAGCGGCGCCTCGAGGTCAGCTTTCTGACGGAGTGCCTGGCACTTCGATCATCGACGTCCCGCGACAGCAAAGACCACTTGCTCAGCGCCAGGTGTCATTTTTCGCCGTAATGGAGCCAGCGGTTTTCGGCGTAATAGAGCCACTTTTTGTTGCTGATTTTCAGGCTCGAACGGGTGCATTATTTTCCTGATTCCGGGTGTTTTTCAAGTTGGTTGTCGAGCGGCCTTGGAGAGCGATAACTTTTGCCATCCAACACGACGCGGTAGGCGGCGTGGCGCAACCGGTCAAGCGTTGCCGCACCGAGCAACTGGTTGGGGAAGGCATCGCCCCATTCTGAGAAGTCGAGGTTGCTGGTGATGACGGTGGCGGCACGCTCATAACGCTCGGCGATCAGGTCATGGAAGTCCTCGTCATGGGGATGGCGAAGCGGTTTGAGGCCGAAGTCGTCGATAATGAGCAGCGGCACCCTGACCAGGTTCTGGAACCTGCGATCGAAGGAGTCGGTGGCTCTGGCGGCATGCAGGTCGCCGAGCAGCTTGGACAGGGAGGTAAACAGCACATCGCGACCCTGGCGCACGGCGGCATGGCCGATGGCCTGGGCGATGTGGCTTTTGCCGGTGCCGCAGGGCCCGGCGATGAGAACCGCGACCTTCTCGTCGATAAAGCGTCCGGTGACCAGTTCATGGATCAGTGCTGAGTTGATGTTCGGATTGAAGCTGAAGTCGAACTGGTCGAGGGTTTTGTTGGTGCGGAAGGCGGCACGCCTGAGCCGCGTGGCAAAGCGCTTTTGTTCCCGCCTTGCGATCTCGTCGCTGATCAGCAGCGAGAGGAACTCAGGGTAAGCCATTTTCTTGTCGATGGCCTGTTTGTTCCTCGATTCCAGTGAGTCGAGGATGCCGGACAGCCGCAGTTGTTTGAGCATGGGAGCCAGTTCAGGCATGGGATTCATGGTGATATCTCCTGTGTCAGTGTTTCAGTAAGGATTTGATGTCCCGGCTAAAGCGTCCCTGGCCGGTGTAGCTGTCGGCCAGGGTGTCGAAGGCCCGTTGTGCCGAGGGGTGTTGCTCGAGGCCTTTTTCGAGGATGGTCTTGACGGTGCGATAGCGCGGGTTGTTGTAGCTCAGCGCTCGCTGGCAGGCGGCCTCGAGGCGGGTGCTGCCATACTTGTCACGGAGCCGGATGACGCCCTGGGCGGCGCGCAGATTATCGAGGACCCGGTCAGCGAACAGCGTGCGGATCAGCTGATGGCAGGATGCACCGATGTTCTCCGACTGGCGTAAACACCATTGCGGATCACGCATCTTCCAGGCAATGGCTTCCGGCGGCAGATGGTCGTCGATACTGGCGCGGCTGCCCGGCTTAAAGTGCCGGGAATGCACCGCCACCAGCTCGTGGTCGCGGTAGATACGCACGGTAACCGGCGTTGCCTTAAGCCACAATGACTGCCCGATCAGCTTGAAGGGCACTGAGTACAGGCATTTCTCGAACTGCACATGGCAATCGCGGTGGACCTTGACTTTGGCCCATTCGGCGAGTTCCGGCGCCACCGCCGGTAAGCGCTGCAGCAAGGGCTTCTCGATCTCAAAGCGCACCAGCGGCTGCTCGTGCGTGCTGCCGTGGACGCGGTTGCCGGCCTCCTCGAGGACCCAGGTCTGCAACTGCCGGTTGGCATCGACGATATCCCGGAACTCGCGCAACGGCAAAAAGCCGGTCTTGAGGTATTTGATACCCGATTCCACGCGACCCTTCATCTGCGGCTGTCGTGGCGGCAGGGCGTCGATCCTGAAGCCGTAGCCTTCGGCGTACTCGGCATAGGCGCGCTGCACCACGGGATCGCGGCGACAGGCGCGGGTAATGGCGCACCTGGCGTTGTCGATGATGAGTTTTTGCGGCACACCGCCGAACCACTCGAAGGCGCGGCGGTGGCATTCCAGCCAGGTCGGTACCTTCTGATTCAGCACGATCTCCGCGTACTGGTGCCGGCTCCAGCACAACGTCATCAGGAAGAACCAGGTCTTGACGATCTCGCCGGTCTCCACGTCGATCAGTTCCGGGCCGCTGCCAAAATCGATCTGGGCGGCTTCGCCCGGTGCAAACTCGAGCGGCATCGTCGCCTTCGGTCGGCGCGGCTTGATGCTTTGCACGAAGCGGTACACCGACGAGTAGCTGCCGCTGTACTGGTATTCTCGCTTGAGCGCCTGGTGGATCGCACGGCACGGTGTGTCGAGAGCCACCCATCGCTCGACCTTGTCGCGAAACGGCTCAACGCCGGAGACCGAAGACGACCGCGGCCGGGCCCGTGGCAGGGCCTCGGCCAGCACCGCATCCTCGGGCAAGGGCCGCCCCGGATCCAGCCATCCTTCGGCCTCGGCCAGCCGGCGCAGCGCTTTCGCCTTGGGACGGCCGATCAGACCCGCCCTGGCCAGGGCCCGGTCGGAATCGCCGAGCCGCATGCGCACCAATACTTGTCGTAGTTCGTACATCTCGAACCTCCTGTTTGCCATCGATACCCTCGCTCAAAAAACCGCGAGGGTATCTGCATTTATGGAAAGTTCGAGCCTGAAATCAGAGCCGCAGTGGCTCCATTACGCCGAAAACGTAACGGCTCCATTACGGTGAAAACCAGGTGGCTCCTTTACGCCGAAAACGCATTGGCTCTATATCGGTGAAAACTGACACCAGGGAACACGACGTTTTGGAAGAGCTCGCTCTCGGCAAGTCGAACAAGGAGATTGCACGATCACTCGACATGACCGATCACACGGTCAAATTCCACCTGAAAAATATATTCAGGAAATTTAGTGTCGACAATCGTATTGCCGCAATCAACGCGGGACGCGAACTCGACCTCATTTAGGAAACCCCTTCTGGAGATGGATGTGCTTGAACAATTCACTCAACCGCAGGCAATGGGTTTGTATATGGTGCTGGCCATCGGCTACAACCTATTGAGCCTTGCCTGGAAGGAACTTTCGGGCAAGGCATTCGCGCCCACCGACCCCGTGTCGGGCATCACGATCGTCGCCACAATGTATTGCTGCTACTTGCTTCTGAACGCGATGCCGATCGTCACCGCTGCGATTGTAGTGCTTGCATTTATCCTGCTGATCGGCCGTTTCGGCATCTGGCAACACGCGATGAACTTTGACAACACAACATACCTCTCCAAAAGTACCTGGGGTCTGGCGATGGCCATTAATGTTTTCGGCGTCGGTGTGTTGATCCTGGCGCTACTGCAACTACTGTCCTGACCAATACGACGAGCATGGAGTAAGGCATGGCCAAACTACAAAGCGATCTATTGCTACCACCGGAATTCGAAAACTCGTGATGTTCAGTTGCGACAACTATCTCCCACTACGGCTGCTCTCGGAGTTGGCCATTTCGTTGATGAGTAACTGAATGAACGAGAATGACCTGGCGCGACGTCCATTGCAGATTCAGTACTTAGCACAACTCCGCAGCACTCAGTCACACAAATCATCTCACACAGCCCAAAACCCTTCCAAAGCGCGACAGGATTTCTCCTCGTAAGCCGTTGGAAAACATGGGAAAACGGCGTGCCCGGCAAGACGGGCCTTCGGCCTGTCCTCGCGCCGCTCGTCGGAGCGAACTTGTGACCCCTGCCTTCGGAGACCACCAGATCAACAGTAACTAGTTGTTTTGTCTACTACTATGTGGCACGACGCCCGTTGCAAGTGCAGCATAGTGCACATAGATGCATAACTCAGTCACGCAAATTTCACGCAGGAGAGAAGTCGCTCCTTGCGCTGTATTTCACCTTTATAATCGGTCGCTATGACAGAGAGCCTTGAACTGGCCGTATTGTCGGATGTCACGGCCCGGCTGGAGTCCGCCGGCTTCGAATACATGCTCACGGGTTCCGTAGCCATGAACTACTATTCACAGCCTCGGATGACCCGCGACATCGATATTGTCCTGTCGCTTCTCGACAGTGATTCCAGCAAGATCGTCAAGGTTTTCGAGGGTGACTACTACGTGTCGGCCGATGCCGTAGCCGATGCCACCAAACAACGATCGATGTTCAATATCGTTCATCTCGAAAGCGTGGTGAAGGTCGACTTTATCGTCAAGAAAGAATCCGAGTATCGCCGACTCGAGTTTGACCGACGTCAGCGAATCCGCGTCGGCGAGTCCGAATTCTGGATCGCCAGCAAAGAAGATCTCATCCTGTCAAAGCTGCACTGGGCAAAAGACTCCCGATCCGAGCTGCAACTTGGCGATGTCCGGAATTTGCTTTCAACCAACCCTGACTTAGACTACCTGGACAAGTGGTCATCCGTTCTCGATGTTGACCAACTGCTGCAGGATCTCGTTGATGAATGACACGGCACCCGAAATAGCTGCGTACGTAGACAGCCGTTACGCAGCGATGAGCCCGGAAACTCGTTTTCTGATTGGTATCCGTATGTTCGACACAGCACGCGAATTGGTGGAGGCATCCATTCCGGCTACCGTTTCCGGAATCGATCGACGTCGGGCTATTTGTCAGCGCCTATATCCAGCGTTGGTCGATCACGTATATCCGAGATAATGGCGCGCCCGGCAAGATGGGCCTTCGGCCTGTCCTCGCTGCGCTCGTCGGTACGAACTTGCGACCCCTGCCTTCGGAGTACGCTATTTCGATTGTAAGTAACTGAAAATATTAACGCTAACTGGCGGTACGCCCATTGCAATTGCAGTACGCTGCACAACCGTGCAGCACTCAGTCACACAAATCTCACACAATGACGATTTGATCCCGGCAAAGCTCCGGCAATTGACATTCCGGAACCGGGAAACGTTACGTCAGCGCTGCCTTAGATCGGCAGTGATCGCAGAAACACACCCGTTGGCTGACTGGAAGAGACAATCTGGTTCGTGGTTAGCCTTCTAGAAGCTGATACGAGAAAGAACGCAATTACCTGATCGTATTGGCCCGTAATTCCTAGAGGCTCTGAATTGGTTGCATGCCTACATTTGACTTTCCTCGAATCAGGGTCTCAAAAAGGTGCGTATGGACACGCAACGCGTCGTCTACGACCCGACCTGAAACCTTTGGCCGGCTATTTTGGCGTAAGTCAGAAATCCAGATGCCGAGGACACAAGAATGGCTAGCGACGAGAATCAAAGCGGTGCGGACTTACTCGATTCTGAAGTAAAGAAGTTGCAGGATCAGCAGGGTGCAGCCCCTAGCAAGCAGTTGCCTGGACATGAGTTTCACGTCAGGCACGGCGCCAACATGCTGGATGTCGGCTACCTGCGGCCGATGTTCTATTCGTTGACCGGCGAGTCACCCGATGAAGCCATCGTTCGCGAAGCACTACACGTGCGCAACGAGGTAGGTGTCTTCGAGAGCTCTACGCTCGGCAAGTTCGAGATCGCCGGAGCGGATGCAGCGACTTTCTTGAACAGAGTCTACTCGACCAACATTGACAGCCTTGAGGTCGGCATGGGGCGCTACTGCCTGGCAGCTGATGAGAGTGGCATCTTCATTGACGATGGCATATGCGTTCGTATTGACGAGAACTGCTTCCTAGCCCATACAACATCGGTGGGGGCCGCCAGTGTTGGAGAGTGGTTCGAGAGATGGCGCACAGAGTGGCCTGATCTCGATGTGCAGATCAGCGACGTTACGACACAGTGGGCGCTGCTAGTCGTATCGGGCCCGAAAGTCCGACACGTCATGGAGGCAGTCGACTCCGATGTAGATTTTAGCGATGAAGCGTTTCCGCCGATGGCGTATCGAGAAGGAACACTGGGAGGATTCCCGGTTCGACTGTTGCGCGCTGGCTTTACTGGGGAACGGGGATTCGAAGTCAGTGTGCGTGCCCAGCACGGTGAGGCGATGCTGGACGCAATCTATGAAGCAGGCAGAGCTTTCAATATCAGCCCTTTCGGGATCGGAGCACTCAATTTCCTGCGCATCGAGAAGGGCTTCTTGCTCCCCGGATTCGATACTGACAACGAAACAACGCCAGCCGACCTGGGCTGGGGAACCGTGCTCGCCAGGAAGGAAACGTTCTTCGTGGGCAAACAAGCCATGGAGTTACCGCCCCGGAAAGGGGATGGCCGCTTGAAGCTGGTGAATCTCCGCGCCTGCAATTCCGAGGGCGTCATAACGCAAGGTGGTCAAATCGCGATGACACCAAAGTCCTCGGAGTCCATCGAATTTGAGGGTCGCGTAACCTCGGCTTGCACTAGCCCTACTCTCGGTTGCAGCGTAGGACTTGGCCTCGTCAGGGACGGCTACGATCGAATTGGCGAGGAGGTGTACGTGCATACGGACGAAGCAAACTCACCGGTTGCAGTTGTGATTTGCGGCGAAGCGCACTACGACCCAAAGCGTGAACGGATCAGGGGCTAAGACTCGACCAAGAATACGCCGGTGTCTGCTCAGAGCGATCGAAAACAGCGGCGAAACCCTGAAGGCAGTCCTGGTTAAGGCTCGATTCTGGGATCGCTTCGCTAAAGAACCACTAAATCAGCGCCAGATAAAGATGATGAATACGTTGCTCGATGGATTCGAAGGAAAGCTGACGAGCTCCAAATGGGCAAAAATCGCGAAGTGTTCCCAAGACACGGCGACCCGTGACATTAAAGATCTCATCAATCGTGGTGCGCTCAAGCAGGATGAAGGCGGCGGCAGAAGTACCAGCTATTCTCTGATAGCCGAGTAGAAACACCCCTGCCTTCGGAGGGCACGATCAGATTTAGCTAATCAGTCGACCTTAATTGTTTTTGCTTGCTTTTCATAGGGTTAACTGCAGAAGACCTCAATTTGCCAATGTACGGTGACAGTTGATGCAATGTGGATTCGCTGTGGGTACACGCATCCTGCCACTCTGCCGGTGCGAGTGCTGGCTTGCTTATTGGACTCTGTATGAGTGCATGACTTTGACCGAGGAATGCGCCTTCACGTTAAGCATCCTCCCAATCGCGACCCGGCATAATTCGTTTCATGAATTCATCGAACAGCGGAACAGTAAATGCAGTATCGCCGTGATTTGGACTCCAAATCATGCCACTCTTGATTAGGTTGTTTCTTGTCGGAGCGACGCTACGAACATTTCGTCCAAGTCGATCAGCAATATCGCCAGACCGATGTGGTCCTGGACCCAAGTCTGACATAGCCCGCAGGTATTTTTTCTCGGACGGCGTAAGCCGATCGAATCGAACACGGAAAAAGCTGTCATCGAGTGCCGCTATGGCAACTGCAGATGCGTTGTTGACGTCGGAACGCGTTATCGGAGACTCATCGGCGCAGTCCCACGCGTGCTTGCCCCATTCCTGCAGAAAGTACGGGTAGCCTTTTGTCTGTCCGATGATTTCAGCTACTGCGTCGGGATTAAATTGAACATTCTCCTCCTGTGCAGGCCTGATAATAGCAGCGGCGGCGGACTCATCATCAAGCGCGCCTACTTCTGGAAACTCGAACAGGCGTTCCGCGTACGACTTTGCTTTTCCCATTTGCCCGCGCAACTGTGGAAGGCCGGCCCCAATCAGCGTAATGGGCAACTGACGCTGCGCGCAGCGATGCAACGCACTAATCAGGATCGCCAATTGCTCCTCTTCAACGTATTGCAGTTCATCAATGAACATGACGACTGCAATGTCCGCACTTTTGGCGGCGGCACCAACCGCTTCCAGCAAGGTCGAGAGATCTTGTTCCAGGTCCCCGTTATCGGCCAGGCCTGGCTCGGGTTCGAAATCGAGGCCCACTTCGATGTCTTGATACTTGAATTTGAGCGCCTCCGCGAAACCCGCCAGCGCTCGAAGGCCTTTCTCGGCCAACTCCCTGGCGCGCTCGATCCTGCTGAGCTTCAGCAAAGTGAGGCGAAGTTGCGGGGCCAACAACGCTGGGAGCGATCTTGCTTCCGGCGCTTCGATGCGCACGGTGTGGAATCCGCGCGCCTCGGCAGTATCGCGAATCTTGTCGAGAAGCACGGTCTTGCCGACGCCTCGCAGGCCTACCATAAGAATGCTTCGAGCAGGCCGTCCTCTACGGATTCGCTCAGTCGCGATGTGTGCTCGCTCACGGATGTCGTCACGACCAGCTAGTTCTGGCGGTGGAGTGCCGGCGCCCGGCGAGTAAGGATTCAGTATTGGGTCCATGATCGAAGTATAGCAAGGTTAGGTAAAGTTAGTAATTTTTAATAAACTAGATAAATTCGCTATACTTGTGATCTTCGGCTCTACCCTGTGTCAACGACAGCCGGTCGCCCTTGCCCCATCGGAATAGCAGGCCCGATACAAGCATCATGGAAAAGGGGGCTGTTCAACCGCCCCCGTTTCGTCTGGCTGCCCGGACAATCCGCAGGTAATGTCTTCGCTGTCGCCGCTTGGTATCTGCGACGGACTGGCTCTGATTGATCAGGAGCCTGGAGCGCCACACAGGGTCGTGGAACGGGCGCCGCGATGAATGTCGCCGACCCCACTTTGTAAACGCAAAATTCCGAAATACCTGTTCACAACTCTGCGAAATTCAACGTTGTGCGCGTTTAGTCAGCACACACTTCAAATTGCCTTCGACCAACTTGAATTGGATGCCTGGGTAGACGAGTATAAGTCTCGCAATGGGCGTCCCGCCAAAAGGAGTTCTATATGGGACGCAGAAAGCAGGAAGTACTGCAACTCAGATGGAATTGGGAAGTGCAGGTACCGGAGTTCGGTACGAGCGTATTCGTCTTGCCTATCAACGAGCAGTTTCAGACTAAGAACAGTCAGGAACGGGTCGTCGTGCTTAACGCCATTGCCCGTCGCGTCATCGACGAGCAGCGGGGCAAACATCCGGAGTTTGTGTTCACTTATCGAGGCAACCCGATAAAGAGCATCCTGAATTCCGCGTGGAAGCGGGCCAGAACGCGCGCCGGTTTGCCGAATGTTCGCGCACACGACTTGCGGCATACGTTCGGGCATCGCCTACGTGCAGCGGGTGTGAGTTATGAAGATCGTCAGGACTTGTTGGGGCACAAGTCCGATCGAATGACGACACATTACTCAGCGCCTGACATCGCACGGCTCATCGAAGCGGCGGAAAAAGTGTGTGTTCGTAGACCCAATACAGTGCTACGAATCGCCCCTCACGCAAATCTCACGCAAAAAAGGACAGTGGTCGGAACGGCTTACGAGGACTGTTTGTAACACTATGAAGTTTAAGGGGAAAAGTGGCGCGCCCGAGAGGATTCGAACCTCTGACCCCTGCCTTCGGAGGGCCAAGGGGTGGGCGGTAACCACCTGTTTTTAAACAACTTAGAGGGCGTTCGTAGATTCTCTAAGTGGCAGTAAATGCTCGTTCGCGTTCAATCGAGTTCAATCAGGAGTGGCAAATTTAAGGCAAGCATTTCTCGCCAATATTCAACGCGCCGCGGGCTGATTTTGAACTAGCGCCCTATCTCCAGAAGAAACAGAGCTATGAGCGGCCTGACTTACACAAGAGTGTCTCCGGAGTACCCAGTCCGGTTCAGTTTGTCAGGACTCCCCACTCTCCTCACTACAAGCCGAGGCTATTTGCTGCGGCGACCGCCTTCCTTCTAACCCCCCTTGTTTTCGTCATTCTTCAGTCTATCCAAGAGTGCAATCGATTCAGGGTCTTCGCGATTGACGATTACCTGAGGGCCGGATCATCTGCTCCGTATCGGCGTCTGACACGACCACAGCGGTTTGCATTCAACAGACGAATCACGAGCAATCCTAGCAGTAATATCGAGTAGACACTGAGCGACCCGCCTCCGCCACTGCCGCCTCCCGAAGACCCGCCGCCACCGGACGGTGGCGGCGCTACGTTGGGGTCGGTTCCGCGTTGGTACTCGTTCAGATTTGAGGACCCATCGTTATCGGCATCACTTGAGGCGTCATTCGCCAGCGGATCCAGGGAGTGTTCAACCTCCCAACCGTCCGGCATACCGTCGCCATCTGTATCGCTATCTACGGGTGAGGTTTCGTTTTCCCGTTCCTCGAGATTGGTCAGGCCATCTGAGTCCGGATCGCCGTTACCGTCGTCTGCCAGCGGATCCAGACCGTATTGGACTTCCCAGCCGTCGTTCATGGTATCGCCGTCGGTGTCCGCGTTATCCGGCCGCGTCCCGCTCGCGAATTCGTCCGCATTGGAGAGGTTGTCACCATCTGCATCGCCGGTAGCATCGGCCGCGCTTAGTGGGTCAAGACCGTAGTCGACTTCCCAGCCATCCGACATGCTATCCGCATCTGTGTCGCTGTCCTGTGCCGAGGTGCCGAGATCGTGCTCTCGTAAGTTACTCAAACCATCACTATCCTGATCGGCATCGGCATCATTGATCAGTGGGTCCGTTCCCGAATCCACTTCCCATCCATCCGGTAACGAGTCTCCGTCGGTGTCGGAGTTACTCACGGACGTGCCTGCCAGGTACTCGTTGTAATTGCTAAGACCATCTGCATCCGGGTCGGCCAGACCATCGTTCCGATCACGAGGCTGCAGTCCATTATCGACCTCCCAGCCATCCGGTATCCCGTCGTTGTCAGTATCGGAATCGCGAGCAGACGTCTGCCAGGTCTGTTCTTCAATATTGGTCAGACCGTCATTGTCCGGATCCTCATTGACGTCAGATGGATCCCTGGGATCCAGTTCGTTTCCAACCTCGAAATCATCGGTCATTCCGTCGAAATCAGTGTCCGATTCATTCGGTGATGAGTTCCAGACGTACTCGGCGTAGTTCGTCAAGCCGTCACCGTCGGGATCCAGTGAGGCGTCGCTCTGATCATCCGGGTCCAGACCGTAAAGCTCTTCCCATTCGTCCGGCATTCGGTCATGGTCCCGATCTGCCACGGCTTCAAAGCTATCGATAGCGGCGGAGATTGATACGGTAGGGTTCTGGAAGCTGCGGTGGAACTCCCAGCGCAGCGTATGCACGCCCGCTGTCACCAGCCGCTCATGATCGCGCCACGTGTTGTTAGACAAGCTGTATACGTACTCGCCGTCGATGTAGAACAGGAATGTGCCACAACACTCCATATCCTTGATTGCACTGAACTGGAAATAGCCTTCCGAGAAGTTGCCGACAAACTCAACCACTGCTGTGGATTCTCTCGTCTGGCCATCCGATTCGAGTCGATAACTGCCATCAGCTGAGTCGCCGGTTACGACCGAAAATCCATATTCTGCATCCAACGGCACCAGCCAGCCCTGCGGCAGATTACCGCCCTCGAATGACTCAAAATACGGGCCAAGCGGCTGCGGTTGTGCAGCACTATCCAGCGGATCCGAACCGGTATGCACTTCAACAAAGTCTGTCGTCCCATCCCCGTCGCTGTCTCCCTGGAGCGCATTGGTTCCGTGGACATTAATCTCATCGCCATCGGACAGTTGGTCGCCATCGGAATCCGCGTTGTTAGGATCCGTCAGGTATGTCAAAAGTTCGCTGGCATCATCCAGCCCGTCGCCATCGGTGTCAGCCCGAGCCGGATTCGTGGCGTAAGTGTTGACCTCATCGGCGTCGGATAGCGAGTCGCTGTCGGAATCCGCGTTGTTGGGATCCAGGCCAAGGTTGTGCTCGGTCAGATTAGTCAGCGAGTCGCCATCCAGATCCCCGGCCGCATCGGAAGCGTCGTTCGGATCCAGACCATGTGTGACCTCCCAATCGTCGGCCATGCCATCGCCGTCGCTGTCAGCTTTGTAGTCGAATGCCAGGATCCGACCGTCAGTTGTGGCGACGAACAGTTCCCCCCCGGGAGCGATTGAGATCTCTCCGGATACTTCGTACTGCCACTCAACGAGCTTGGAATACCGGTTTAGCGCATAAACATGCGATCTTGAGGATACGAACACGTGTTCCGATGTCGCAACAACCGATCCGGTGAGTGGATCGTCCGGCGACCAGCGCCAGAGCTCACCGCCATTCCGCGAGTCTATAGCCAGCAACTCACCACTCTCGATAACGTACAGCGTTCCTGCCGCAAAGCTGAACTCACCATCCAATCTTGCGTAGGTGTTGCTCCACATCAGGCTGCGGGTCGTCGTGTCGTACGCGGCGACCAGTTGACCGGATCGTACAAACACACGCTGGAACGGGTCGAGTACTGATGTGAAGTCGCCGTAACCCGAGAATTGCTCCGCAGGATTCGTGATCGAATAGCGCTCCTCACCGGTCTGCACATCCAGAACCTGAAGACTACCCCTCGAAGCAAGGTAGACAGATTGTGCGTCGACGGCTGCTGACCAATCACTGTGAATATCGACCGGATTGCTCCAGGGCGCACCCCCGGTTATCGCGCTAAATCGCCCAACGCCGCCGTAGTAACCGTTCTGTCCAATCAGGAAGTCGCCGTACAGCGTCGGCGGCCTCGGCCGCGGCCACTGGGTGGGGTACGGCGTCCGGAAGTTCTGCGTACCGGTCGCGGCATCCAAGCTGTACATGAATGCGTCTTGGTGACCGCCCGTCTGGACATAGACACTGTCATTGCCAATCGTCGCACCGCTCAGATAGTCAATATCGCCGAAGTCACGCTGCCAGATTTCGCTGCCATCTGCTCGATCGAGAGCAACCAACAAATCGCTCTCTGGAACACCCTGCCTGAGTGTCGCAAACACCAAATCGTCGCCGATGGCGACAGCATTATTGCCCTGCACGTTCGCTGCCGGTAACTGCACCACCCAGGCAAGCTGGTACTTAGCCGCCTGAACGTCGCGAGCAACATAGCCAAGATGGCGATTACCGCCCCGATACTGGGTCCACGGAGCAGCTACGGGAATGGAAGCCAAACTATTCGGGTTGGAGTCGGAGTAGAACTCCTCGATATTCCGGTAACCGTCACCATCCGGATCCAGAAGCGACTCGTCAATCGACAGCGGATCCAGTGCGTACCGCGCCTCCCAGCCGTCGAACATCCCGTCGTCATCCGTATCCCTATCCAGCGGATTGGTCGACCACATCAATTCTTCATCACCGTCGGAGAGATCGTCGGCGTCGGTATCAGCGACCCGGACGTCCGTTCCAATCTGGTATTCAGCGAGGTTTGTTAATCCATCGCCGTCGACATCGGCCAGCGCGTCGGATGAATCATTCAGATCCAGTTGATTCTCGTACTCAAACAGATCGTCGATACCGTCGCTGTCTGTATCGATGCTAAGCGGATCTGATTGGAGCGTCAGTAGTTCCTGCGCGTCGTCGAGCCCATCGCCGTCTGTATCCGACGATAGCGGATCAGTCATGTATTCGAGAACCTCGTCGCCATCGACCAAGCCATCCTCGTCAGAATCAGCAATATTCGGGTCGGTACCCTGGACCAGCACTTCAGCGCCATCAGCCAGTCCGTCATTGTCCGAATCCGGATCCTGAGCATAGGTCTGATTCTCGTACTCCAGCCGGTTCGTCAGTCCATCTCCATCATCGTCATTTGCGGCATCGCCCACATCCGACATATCAATGCCGTTGGCAAGCTCCCACCAGTCCGGGACCCCATCGCCGTCCGAGTCCCGACCGGAGCGCCGGACCGAAACGATGCCAGTAAGGCCCCAGCCGGAAGACTGCTCCATGGACCAGGCATCGACCTTGCGCAGGTCGTTAGGCATGACAAGATATCGAGCCGGGGCACTGACAAACACAACGCCGTTCGAACTGACAGTCATGTCATTCGCGTAGGAAAAGGATTCAGGCGGTTCGATACTCGCGACTTCGCCGCCGGCCTGATCATATCGGCGAACGACTCCATCGGAATACTGAACAAATATATTCCCGTCCGCGTCCGCATCTACGTTTCGTGCGCCGTACTGAACCTGGAATGAACCAAGGACCGTGAAGTTTGCCGGATCGATTCTTGAGATGGGACCGTATGCGTCGGTGCCGACTGCATACAAGAAGCCGTCGGCCCCAAGCGATATGGACTGAACGCTCATTCCATCGAGTACCGTATCGACGTAGTTGCCGTCATGGTCGACGAGATGTATGCCCCACCAGCCGGAGGGCAACAACAGATAATCATCCGTGGCTGTGATCGTTCCGTCGAAGTCCTGCGCCAGAAACTTGCTCCAGCGCCTCGACGTAACAGGGTCGTAATAACGCAGGTACGGCGGAGCGGCCAAAACAACTTCATGATCGTAGGTCAATGCAATACCTGCACGCTGCTCTTTCACCGTCATGATGACCGGCGCATGTTCCAGCCCACCACCAGGCCGGAGTTCGAGTATGCGGCCGCTCCAGGCGGTTAGAGCATTGTTTGGATCAGAGCCAACTGGGGCCGCCGCCCTGAAGACAACGTTGTCGATATAGGCATCATATGGGTCGAGAATTCCGCGGATTTCCCAGCGAATAGTGTGAGTACCTGCGGACAGCGCTATGCCTGTTCGATGCCAGTCTGTGATGTCATCTGTAAACTGCTCGACACCGTCGACCAGCACGCGCACCTCTTCATTGAAGTACCAGCCCGACTGACGCACGTCGAAAAACAAATCTCCACGCGCAAAATCTGCGGTCCACTCGACCGCAACGATTTCGCCGACTGCAATCGTAGATGCCTGTAGTGAAAACGTTCCATCGGTGGCATCGGCGTTGGATACAGCCCAGCCGCGTGTTGCATCGACCGGCGTCTGCCACTCGCCGGGTGGTCCAGACTCGAATGACTGGACGTAATCGGTGAGCAGGCTCGGTGCATTGCCCCGATCGAGCGGGTCGGTCCCGAACGTCAGTATCTCCTCGGCATCGCTTGACTGGTCGCCATCACTGTCCCACAGAGTCGGACTGGTTCCGTACTGATTGACCTCTTCGCCGTCAGTCAGACCATCACCGTCGGTATCTGCGAGGACAGGGTCAGAGTTGGTCGTATTGACTTCCTCGAAATCACTGAGGCCGTCGCCATCAGTATCTTGCCGGCCCGGATCGGAGCCAGCGAGAAACTCCTCCAACGACGTTAAGCCGTCGTTGTCATAGTCCGCAGTTTCGTCAGAGGCGCCCAGGTGATCGAGCTTGTTTACCCTCTCCCACGTGTCCCGCATGCCGTCGCCATCAGTGTCACCTGCAATATCAATCGCGGAAATGCCGTTCCCATAACTACCGACCAGCAGATAGCCCTCATCTGAAATGACGACCCGCCCGCGCAGCGGAATGCTCCAGTCAATGTTGCGCGTGGTCTTGTTGAGAGCAACGATCTCCCGATTACTTTCGAAGAAAAGGTGATCTGAAGTCGATACGATATTAAATCCATTCAGATAGCCCGTTTCGACTTCCCAATTTGTATCGCCAGTCTCCTTATCCACTGCGACGACTTTGTCCGGAGATGTGCCAGGCACGTAGATGTTGTTCGAATCCGCCGCCGCAGCGACCTGTGCCTGCGACTGGTCGATATCCCAGAGAACCTGCTGAGCGTCCAGTTCGACTGCAAATACCTTTTCATCGGTTTGCACAAAAACAGAGTTGTCTGACTCGAGGATCAGCGATACCAAATAGCCATAGGAACAATCCGGCATCATCACTCCGAAAAGCTTGTTGCCGGTCGCCGGATCAAACGCGTGCAGTTCGCAATTTGAATAGGCCACAACGAAGTCGTCGTTTGCTGCCATTGGCGCCGAGTGAGACTGGGTCATGCTCGGCACTTGCCAGACTATGTCACCCGTGACCGAGGAAATTCGAAGGATCGTATCGCCCGAGAACGCAAAGATATCGTCACCGTAACTAACGCTTCCTTCGTACCTATCGTAGTAGTCACCGAGTCGAACAGATCCCTCCGACCTTCCGGTCTCGAGATCCAGCAACCAGTGTTTTGCCGAGTACCCGAACGCGCGTCCGCCGGTCGAAATCCGGTCACCGACGATTCGTGGCGGCGCTATATAGGCAGAATCGACGACCTGTGCCTTCCAGGCCGTCTCACCAGTATGAAGATCGATCGCCTCGATTCCGCCCTCGCCCCCGAGCGGCTTACTTACATAGGCACGCCGTTCAAACAGTGCGAAAGTTTCGCCGAGGTAGTCTTCATGTGGCTGCTGCCATACAACTTGAAAGTCGACGGCACTCGTATCAAAGTCGATATGCCCACCGTGTCCCGAGTTCAGCTGCGCGTTTTTCCAGTGCTGATAAGGCGGCAATGCATTTGCATTGAGTGGGTTTACACCACCTGTGTACTCCTCAAGATTGGTGAACCCATCACCATCAGAGTCGGTGTTCGCGTCTGTAAAGTCTGTTGGATCGAGTCCGTAACGAACCTCCCAACCATCGTGCATCGAGTCGCCGTCGGTATCTGACAACGCCGGATTCGTGCCGTACACATTGACCTCATCACCATCACTCAGGCCATCTTCGTCGGAATCGGCGTTGCGCGGATCGGTATCGGCTGCCGACTCTTCCGCGTTGCTCAGCCCGTCATTATCCGGGTCATCATCGGCACCGGCCACGTCAGTAGGATCGAATCCGTACTCGACTTCCCAGCCGTCGTTCATTCCGTCCCCATCAGAATCCACTGACATCGGGTCGGTGCCGTACTGATTCACCTCGTCGCCGTCTGAAAGTCCGTCGTCGTCCGTATCCGTATCAGTAGGGTCAGTGCCAAATGTGCCCAGCTCGTCCTGGTCATTGATACCGTCGCCGTCACTGTCCGTGCTAAGTGGGTCCGTCGAATAGACAATGACTTCGTCTGCATCGCTCAGCGTGTCGCCATCCGTGTCTGCAGATGTCGGGTCCGTTCCGAGATTGAACTCCTCCAGGTTTGTAAGTCCGTCACCATCGAGATCGCCGCTGGCATCGCCTGGGTCGTCCGGATTCAGACCGTAGTTCGTTTCCCACTGGTCCGACATGCCGTCTTCATCTTTGTCGGCAGGTGGTAAGTCTGCACGCAGCATCCCGCCAGTCGCGACCCGTCCTGAAAGCGCTGCAAGCGGTTTGGCCCGAGCGAGGATTTCATCGCGGATCTCAGTGCCGGTGAGCGATGGGATATTGGCCTTGTGCAAGCCAACAACGCCGGCTACGTGAGGCGCCGCCATCGAGGTACCGTTTGCGAAGCGGGTGCTGCCGTTGATCCAGGTACTCAGAATCCCCTCGCCCGGCGCGGCAATATCTACAGACGTAGCACCAAAGTTGGAGAACGAGGCTGCATCTCCATGTTTGTTCAGCGCCGCGACAGAGATGATGTTGCCGAGGTCGTAGCCCGACGGATAGTGAGAGGACACATCGGTATTAAGGCGGTCGTTGCCCGCTGCCGCAACGAACAGAATGTCGCGATTACCCTGCTCGAGAATAGCGTCGTACAGCAACTGCGAATAGCTGCCGCCCCCCCAGGAGTTGTTGGAAACGACCAGATCAACTCCTGCATCCTTGAGTGCGGCGAAATAGTCGAGGCAAACCAGCGCATCCGCAAGATCACCGTAACCATTGTTGGTAATAAACTTGCAGCCGACAACGCTAGCTTCCCACATGACGCCGGTAACACCTATCGCATTATTTCCCTCGCTGGCGATCGTGCCGAACACATGCGTTCCATGGCCGTGGTCATCCATTGGATCACCACTACCGTTAATCGCATTGATGCCGTGAACGTCGTCGACGAATCCGTTGCCATCGTCGTCTATGCCATTGTTCGGAACCTCACGTGGATTGACCCATGTGTTGCCATCCAGATCAGAGTGAGTGTAGTCGATGCCAGTGTCGATGATGCCGATGACAAAATCCCGACTGCCTGTGGTCTCCTCCCATGCTTCGGGAGCATCGATATCAATGTCTTCCAACCCGGTGGTGCCATCGTTATTGAGGCCCCAAAGCTGACTGAAGTCGGGATCATTCGGTGTCACCGAGATCTGGTAAATAATGTTGTGCTCTGCGAGCTCGACTTCCGAGTGGCCCGCGAGTTGTAGCAACGCATCATCCGGCATCAGACCGTTCGGCAACTTGAGCAATACCATTCGCGTCGAGGTCCGATATTCGTGTGTAACTGTCGCACCAAGCGCCGCGATCGCTGCGTCAATCGCATTCTGATCGGCACCTTTGGAAAACCTGACTAGTAACTCATCGGCGACGTACGCGGGTTTTGTCGGCGCGGTTTGCAGCGCCTCGATCGGCTGCAGGCGACGATTCTGGCGAGAGTATGTTGCTACGTTGCTGGCAACGTCGGTCTTGGGTGACCGCTTGCTGCTTGTGTCCGGGGAAAACCAGTACCCGGCAAGCAACATCACTGCGACGGCTACTATCCATAGCCCGATCCTGTGACGGTTCATTCGGGAACACCACATCCTTATTGATGGACCCTATAGACTAGCAACAATTGTCGCGCAAAACCCTACTCTGAAATGAGTCTAATTGTGGTGTTGTCAGACTATCCTGATTCGGCGTGGCACTTCGCCAGATAGGATTGAGCAACATCCTTTCTGTAATTTCGGTCATCCCTCGATCGCGCATTCCTTGTTGAAGACGACGTAGCTGTCCTTCCTATTTATTCATCCGACCGTAATTGACTTGGCCAGGTTTCGCTAGTGGTCAACGTGACTGGCCCGTACAGTGGTGTCAGTCAGGCTGCTGTACGTAGATACTCATGGTGAAGCCCTCCACAGTGAGCATTCGATACGATCGGACCACGGTTGGGCGGATGAACAGCACGCATGGCAGGTGCATCCTTTCCAAGAGACAAGTGCGTTCTGGCGTTGTTGTAGTACCGTACGTAGTTCCCAATGACTCGGCGCAGATGTCGCTCTCCGAGGATGATTGTGTGATCCAGGCACTCCCGGCGTATCGACCCAATCACACGCTCTACATAAGGGTTTTGCCACGGTGACCGCGGTGCTGTAACAACTTCTCGCAGCCCCACTGATGCCGCTTGGCGCGAGAAGGTGGCACCGAATATCGCATCTCGGTCGTGGAGCAGAAATGCGGGTACGTCGCTCGTGCCAATTGCCTCGAATAGCTGCCGCGCCGTCCACGCAGCCGTCGGGTGCTCGGTGGCGTTCGTATGCAGTATCTTGCGACGATCATGGCTGAGCTCCACCAATACAAACAGCACTCGAAATGTTGCCGTCGGCACGGCGAGGAAATCGACTGCGATGATATCCCTGGCATGATTCGCCAGGAATGAGCGCCAAGTCTGCGACGGTGGTCGTGTCCGGTGCGAATTCCTATTTATCGCAGAATCTCGCGGTTTTCGTAAGCTTGTCAAGCTCAACGAACGAGCTACGATAGGGCGGAAATGCGCGATATCCTCGTCCTATTCGTCCACCTGCTGGCTACTGCCTTCCGCCTGATGCAGCCGGGCGGCATACGATCGGTCGTCGCCGAATCTGTATGCCTGCGACATCAACTACTCGTGCTGAACCGGGCGCGGCGCCGGGCGCCGGATCTGCGGCCAGTTGACCGGATTGTTGCCGGCCTGTGTGCCGGATTCATTCGCCCATCCAGACTTCTTCTCTCTACCATTGTGCTCAAACCAGCCACGATCCTGCACTTTCATCGATTGCTCGTGAAGCGCAAGTACCGCGAGTTATTTTCGCCAAAGAGAAAAACCTGTACGCCAGGACCGAAAGGACCATCACCAGAACTCATCGCTGCCATTGTGGAGTTGAAACGCAGGAATCCACGCTTCGGCTACCAGCGGATCGCGGATCAGATTGCCCTGGCGTTCGACGTAATGGTCGACAAGGATACGGTTCGACGAGTGCTTGCCAAACACTATCGCCCGGACCCGGGTCGTGGTGGCCCGTCCTGGCTGACCTTCCTCGGCCATAGCAAGGACAGTCTGTGGAGCGTCGACTTGTTTCGCTGCGAGTCGTTGATTCTAAATACTCACTGGGTGATGGTCGTCATGGACCAATGCACCCGACGAATCGTCGGCTTCGCCGTTCACAGGGGAACGCTCGATGGGACAGCCGTCTGCCGGATGTTCGGCCGGATCATTAGCGGTGCGGCGCCGCCCAACCATCTGAGTTCCGATAACGACCCTCTGTTCGAGTTCCACCGCTGGAAAGCCAATCTACGCATCCTTGAGATTGAAGAGATCAAGACCATTCCTTATGTGCCGATGTCACATCCGTTCGTCGAACGCCTGATAGGGACTATCCGGCGCGAATACCTTGATCATGTGCCATTTTGGAATGCGCGGGACCTGGAGAGAAAACTCACCTGTTTCCAGGACTACTACAACCGTGAACGCGCGCATCAGGGAATAGGCGGCAAGACTCCCGAGTCGATGCCGGACGATGAGGCTCGACAGCCTGCTCGACTTTGCAATTTCCGTTGGACTTCATGCTGCCGCGATCTGTATCAGCTTCCGATTGCGGCATGAATAGGAATTCGCACCCCACACGCCATAACCAATTGTTAAAGCGGATAATATTTGGATTCAGAGGTTACAAAAGCTTTAAAACTAGTCGAGAGGGAGAGAGCACAGAACTAAATAGCCAGGCGAGATTCGCTTGACATAAGATCGTATTCATATATAATGAAGGTAGAGATTTCGCAAACGTTAGTTTACCTCAGTACGATCGCTTCGGCAAGAAGTTTTTCCACCAAAGGCCCTCAGAAACCGTCTGCTGGACGATCTGCAAGGGACCAGATGGAAGCACCAGTGCGGCAACAATCGCTCCCCAGATTGCCCCTGAGCCGCACACATACCACCGCAGAATGTTAGTCCTGCTCTTGCGCTCCCTCGGCTCAATCACGTCGATAGCCTCGTATCGCTTGCACTACCTAACACTGATCGTTGGAGCTAGGCATACAGACAAGTGCGGACCACTCGCGATCCTGCCAACAAATAGCTCTGGAGGGAGAGTGGAATGTGAATTGATTGCGGAACAGGGGAAGGACAGCTCTCGACACTCTGGCTTCTCGGCCTTCGGCCACTGTCGGGTCGATGGGCGGTACCAATACTGCAGGGACGATCAAGCTTGTGTCCAAAGCTCACAGCCCGATCAATCCATGACGAATATCACTTAAAGGAAATACTATGGACCTACTCTACGAACCCACACTTGGCGTCTGCGATCCAAGCGCAATTGCAACAGTCCAGGCTGTTGGCCAACACATCGGCTTAAAACGCAAAGAACAGTACTCAGCACTCAGCTGCGTTCTTGCGAATCTCTACGTTCACCGAGACAAGACGATCGGCATCCCGAGGAGCCGAAACTCGATGCTCCCGGCGCGTTATAACCCGAGGCGAATTGGTGCCGCCTCGCTAATCTCCGCCCTTAATGGCCTCACCAAGGCAGGGCTGGCCAATCAGAATATTGGCACAGCATCCGACGTCCCGTCACGAAGGAGCCTGACCACAATCAGTGCTACCAGCGAATTACTTCGCCTGTTCTCAACCGACGACTGGAGCACTGAATCGTGCTCGCGACAGAAATCGGAAGTTATCAGGCTCAAGAACTCAGACAGATCGCTTACCGACTACATTGATACCGACTTCACGCTTACAGCCCGACGAAACCTCCAGGACTACATCAAACTGATCAATCGATCGGACGTGTGGCTGGATAGCCCAGATGAGTACGTCGAATATGACGGCTCTCAGATACGACGAACCTTCCTGAACGATTGTTTCTGGCAAGGGGGACGCTTAGTTGGCCCGTGGTGCCACCTCTCCAAAAGAGATCGCAGCTATCTCACCATCAATGAAAATCGCACAACGGAAATCGACTTTCCTTCGAGCCATGTGAACGTGCTTTACATGCTTGAGACCGGACAACCCTACGACAACTTCCGTGATGCGTACGAAGTCGATGTCGGCGGACTGCGAGTTGACAGGTCGATTGTTAAGAAGCTGGTGACCATTGCGCTCAACTCGTCCTCTCCAAAAGGATTCGCAAACGCTGTGAGTCGCAACGTCGGAACAGGTTTGAAGCCTATGCAGATTCTTCGAGCATTCCTAGTACTACTGTGTTAAAAATCAAGGACTACTCCTGCTGCGTCCGCAGCACGGGCACAGCAGCAATGTTCGGGTGATCGCTCGGGCGAGGCGAAATCGACACGTCGCAATGGAGGTTGGCTCATGGCGTTGCATGGGTCCGAGTCCCGCGCGGCCGGAAGCCCTTGGGTAAGGCAGGCGCTTTGAATCGAGTGGTGTTTTTTTTCCTGCCGGCGAGGCGCTCCAGCATCAGGAATCCGTACGCGGCAATGCACAGGCTGGCGTGATGATGAAAACCACGCCAGTTGCGGCCCTCGTAGTGGCCGAGCCCGAGTTCCTGCTTCAGTTCCTCGTAGTCGCGCTCGATCTGCCAGCGGCTCATCACCGCGTCGGCCATCGCCGGCCATGAGATACGCCCGGGCAAATTACTGAACCAGTAGTGCGCCGGTTGCTCGGCGCCTTCGGGCCACTCGATGATCAGCCATTCCTCTTCGCGCGGCCGGTCCTGGTGCGCCGCCATGATCCGCGCGCGGGCAAAGCGTGAGCGCAAGGACCCCGACGTTCCCTGGCGCCAGCTCACCGTGCGCCACGCCTGCGCCGGCAAGGCGTCGGCGAGATCGGCGAGAGAGATCGGCTGATGCCTCGCGTCACGCCGCAGCCGGCGGCGCGGTCGGCCTCGCCGCGATGGGCGTGCCGGCTCAGGCGCCGGTTGATGCTCGCCCCACCACACCGTGGTGCCCGGACGCACACCGACGGCATACCGCAGTCCATGACCGGCCAGTCGCTCACGCCAGGCCGTCTCATCACCGTAAGCCGCATCCGCCAGCACGATCCCGCGCGCATGCCCCGCCGCGAGCGCGGCCTCGATCTGCTCCATCGCCAACTGCGGCTTGGTCCTGAACACGATGTCTTCCGGCACCCCGGTCTTGTCTCGGCGTCCGGCATCCTCGGCCCACTCGCGTGGCAGGTACAACTGATAACCCACCGGCAGACTGCCACGCTCACTCGCAATCGACAGCGATACCGCTACCCGGCAGTTGTCCTGCTTGCCCGTCTGACCGCAGTACTGGCGAGCGACACCGACCGAGTGCTTGCCCTTCTTCGGAAACCCCGTATCGTCCACGATCCAATACGCCGCCGCCTGGGCCTCAACCACCCCTGGTAACACCTGCTCGGCTACCGCCGACAACATCGCGGCATCGCTCCACGGCGCATCGGCCACCAGATGATGCATGGACTGATGCGCCGAGCGCACGTTATCCGGCTGCACCTGTCAGTTTTCACCGATATAGAGCCAATGCGTTTTCGGCGTAAAGGAGCCACCTGGTTTTCACCGTAATGGAGCCGTTACGTTTTCGGCGTAATGGAGCCACTGCGGCTCTGATTTCAGGCTCGAACTTTCCATAAATGCAGATACCCTCGCGGTTTTTTGAGCGAGGGTATCGATGGCAAACAGGAGGTTCGAGATGTACGAACTACGACAAGTATTGGTGCGCATGCGGCTCGGCGATTCCGACCGGGCCCTGGCCAGGGCGGGTCTGATCGGCCGTCCCAAGGCGAAAGCGCTGCGCCGGCTGGCCGAGGCCGAAGGATGGCTGGATCCGGGGCGGCCCTTGCCCGAGGATGCGGTGCTGGCCGAGGCCCTGCCACGGGCCCGGCCGCGGTCGTCTTCGGTCTCCGGCGTTGAGCCGTTTCGCGACAAGGTCGAGCGATGGGTGGCTCTCGACACACCGTGCCGTGCGATCCACCAGGCGCTCAAGCGAGAATACCAGTACAGCGGCAGCTACTCGTCGGTGTACCGCTTCGTGCAAAGCATCAAGCCGCGCCGACCGAAGGCGACGATGCCGCTCGAGTTTGCACCGGGCGAAGCCGCCCAGATCGATTTTGGCAGCGGCCCGGAACTGATCGACGTGGAGACCGGCGAGATCGTCAAGACCTGGTTCTTCCTGATGACGTTGTGCTGGAGCCGGCACCAGTACGCGGAGATCGTGCTGAATCAGAAGGTACCGACCTGGCTGGAATGCCACCGCCGCGCCTTCGAGTGGTTCGGCGGTGTGCCGCAAAAACTCATCATCGACAACGCCAGGTGCGCCATTACCCGCGCCTGTCGCCGCGATCCCGTGGTGCAGCGCGCCTATGCCGAGTACGCCGAAGGCTACGGCTTCAGGATCGACGCCCTGCCGCCACGACAGCCGCAGATGAAGGGTCGCGTGGAATCGGGTATCAAATACCTCAAGACCGGCTTTTTGCCGTTGCGCGAGTTCCGGGATATCGTCGATGCCAACCGGCAGTTGCAGACCTGGGTCCTCGAGGAGGCCGGCAACCGCGTCCACGGCAGCACGCACGAGCAGCCGCTGGTGCGCTTTGAGATCGAGAAGCCCTTGCTGCAGCGCTTACCGGCGGTGGCGCCGGAACTCGCCGAATGGGCCAAAGTCAAGGTCCACCGCGATTGCCATGTGCAGTTCGAGAAATGCCTGTACTCAGTGCCCTTCAAGCTGATCGGGCAGTCATTGTGGCTTAAGGCAACGCCGGTTACCGTGCGTATCTACCGCGACCACGAGCTGGTGGCGGTGCATTCCCGGCACTTTAAGCCGGGCAGCCGCGCCAGTATCGACGACCATCTGCCGCCGGAAGCCATTGCCTGGAAGATGCGTGATCCGCAATGGTGTTTACGCCAGTCGGAGAACATCGGTGCATCCTGCCATCAGCTGATCCGCACGCTGTTCGCTGACCGGGTCCTCGATAATCTGCGCGCCGCCCAGGGCGTCATCCGGCTCCGTGACAAGTATGGCAGCACCCGCCTCGAGGCCGCCTGCCAGCGTGCGCTGAGCTACAACAACCCGCGCTATCGCACCGTCAAGACCATCCTCGAAAAAGGCCTCGAGCAACACCCCTCGGCACAACGGGCCTTCGACACCCTGGCCGACAGCTACACCGGCCAGGGACGCTTTAGCCGGGACATCAAATCCTTACTGAAACACTGACACAGGAGATATCACCATGAATCCCATGCCTGAACTGGCTCCCATGCTCAAACAACTGCGGCTGTCCGGCATCCTCGACTCACTGGAATCGAGGAACAAACAGGCCATCGACAAGAAAATGGCTTACCCTGAGTTCCTCTCGCTGCTGATCAGCGACGAGATCGCAAGGCGGGAACAAAAGCGCTTTGCCACGCGGCTCAGGCGTGCCGCCTTCCGCACCAACAAAACCCTCGACCAGTTCGACTTCAGCTTCAATCCGAACATCAACTCAGCACTGATCCATGAACTGGTCACCGGACGCTTTATCGACGAGAAGGTCGCGGTTCTCATCGCCGGGCCCTGCGGCACCGGCAAAAGCCACATCGCCCAGGCCATCGGCCATGCCGCCGTGCGCCAGGGTCGCGATGTGCTGTTTACCTCCCTGTCCAAGCTGCTCGGCGACCTGCATGCCGCCAGAGCCACCGACTCCTTCGATCGCAGGTTCCAGAACCTGGTCAGGGTGCCGCTGCTCATTATCGACGACTTCGGCCTCAAACCGCTTCGCCATCCCCATGACGAGGACTTCCATGACCTGATCGCCGAGCGTTATGAGCGTGCCGCCACCGTCATCACCAGCAACCTCGACTTCTCAGAATGGGGCGATGCCTTCCCCAACCAGTTGCTCGGTGCGGCAACGCTTGACCGGTTGCGCCACGCCGCCTACCGCGTCGTGTTGGATGGCAAAAGTTATCGCTCTCCAAGGCCGCTCGACAACCAACTTGAAAAACACCCGGAATCAGGAAAATAATGCACCCGTTCGAGCCTGAAAATCAGCAACAAAAAGTGGCTCTATTACGCCGAAAACCGCTGGCTCCATTACGGCGAAAAATGACAGCACCCGCGCCGCCATTGGTTCCACGCTCTTGCGCTTGCCCGGCAGCATCAGACCTTTCATGTACCACCGCGCCGGCTGCTCGCGGTCCGCGTGCATCAGGCTACTCACGATCCCATCGCAGTAGCGTTCAAAGCGCCGTTCCAGACTCATACCCATGGCTCACCTCACCCAACACTTGAAGTGATCACCATAATGCCTTATTTTTTAACACAGTAGTACTAGAGCGGCACCCCACAATTGCGGAGCACTACCTAAAGGGTTTCGAGCACGGAAATTTAATCCAATTCTACGAATCAGAATTAATAATGAACATCATTCATGAGTTCACGAAATTGGGTATTCCAGTACTGACGGTTTTCGACTCAGTCATCATCGAAAATCACCATCGAGACAAACTGGAAGAGGTAATGTTCAGCGGCGACTTTTTTCCCGATGTTGAGTCCCTACCGTGCCCAGCTCTCGACGATTCAACTCAGACTGTTTTGGCGGTTTGAAGACCTACATTCAAGGCTACTCATTTTACGGACTATCGGAGGAGAAACTCATGGATCGAATAAATCTTGAAATTTGCGGGCTGGACGAAGACATTGCCCTTCTACAGGAGGCGATCAATTCGTTGGCCTTTCGACTAAAGGGTCTATTACCGATTCCCGAGCATTGCGATCGCAACAAACGACAGGCAGGAGGCG
The DNA here is from genome assembly GCA_965224505.1 of Woeseiaceae bacterium. GTDB lineage: Bacteria > Pseudomonadota > Gammaproteobacteria > Steroidobacterales > Woeseiaceae > UBA1847. Next base: position 3,278,754 of record CBDCZL010000018.1, on the reverse strand, counting down.
AATCCTATCACCCGCCGTGGGCAGAGGACCTACTGGCGGTCACACACCAAAAATGCTCCGAATTTGGGCTGTCCCCACTGAGGAGTATTTTGGAATCAAACCGCCTAAAAGAGATGAGTATCGAGCACAGCTCGGCGAGGGATTATCTGTCGCGTCATGCAAATTGTTCATTCGTTACGGATAACTGGCTCTACTCCGATGCAAGTAGGCAACGCCTCGATAGTCTTTTCCGAGAGATTAAGAAGATGGTTTCCCTTGGTAGCTGGGAAGCCGAGGAAATGACAGAGGGCCTGTCGCGCGTGTATCGCGCTTGGAGTACGGAACACAAGGACACCCCAGCAATTCCGCAACCGCCTACTGACGTACTGCTAGCCTATTTGAGTAGCACTGATGATTTCCGAGTGTGCACGAATCGTATCTCGTGGAGCGGACCACCTCTTGATTGGCGTCGCACCCTGAACAAGACTGAGCGACGAATCGTATCCGCCCTCCTGCCCTACAGAACAAAGGCGATTCCGACCAAAAAACTTCTCAAACTTGCTTGCTCCAGCGAGCACAAAGAACTCACCGTTTCCCAAAGATTGTATCGTTGTCCTTTAGTGAAGTCAGAGCACAGAGGATTGTGGTCGCTGCGCCCAACGAGCTTCATCGAGAACGGCCAACTGGAGGAGATAGCTGCCAGACTGCAAGATCGAGAATCCACGTCATGAATCCTCGTTTCTACAGGCTAAGGGATGCTCCGAGTTACTTGGGAATAGACAAGTCTATTTTTAACCGCGACGTACGATCACACTTAACTGAGGTTCGACTGGGAAGGGCGGTCTTGTTTGACCGTCTGGAGTTAGACGCCTGGGCTGACTACACTAAAGTCAGCCTGGGGCGGCCTCCCGAAAGGAGAGCCACATGGCAAGAAAGAGGAGACCCGGACTCCGCAAACGCGGAAACGTCTGGCATGTTGAAAAAGTCATCAAGGGATACGGCAGACTCTATGAAAGCACTGGTGAGTCAGATTACGAGGCAGCGGAGCGATACTTCGATAAGCGAGTGAGTGAGATTCGCCAAGTCGTAGTCTACGGCCAACGCCCGAGAGTGACGTTTAGAGAAGCAGCGGAGAAATTTCTAAAAGAAAATTGCCCTGACAAATCATTGGAACGTGCAGCAATCGCTTTGGATCGAGTGCTCCCTTTCATTGGCAGCTTCGAACTTGACGAGGTCTACGACGACACTCTCAGTGAGTTCAAAGTGAACCGACGAGATGACGGAGTATCAGCGGGTACGATAAACAAGGAGCTGTCTTTTGTTAGGCGCATCCTGAACCTGGCCGCTCGCAAATGGCGAACAAACGGACAAAGGTGGCTACTGGAAGCACCTTTAATCTCAATGGTTGATGGCCAGGCTAGAGTGCCGTATCCATTGGAGTGGGATGAGCAGCGAAGACTACTTGCTGAACTTCCGACTCATCTGCAGAGCATGGCCTTATTCGCTATCAACACTGGTTTGCGCCAGGCTGAATTGGTCGGGTTGCAGTGGGCTTGGGAAGTGCAGGTACCGGAGTTGAAGGACAGCGTCTTTGTGCTTCCGACCGCGCTAACTAAGAACGGCGAAGAGCGCGTTTTGGTCCTCAATAGGATTGCTCGGAGCGTCTTGGAGCGGCAGCGCGGCAACAACTCGACTCACGTATTTACCTACAAAGGCAATCCTGTTTCGCGGTTGAATAATCACGCTTTCAGGAAAGCCAGAGTCAGAGCCGGTCTGCCACAAGTGCGAGTTCATGACCTGCGGCATACGTTCGGCCATCGTCTAAGGGCTGCCGGTGTCAGTTTCGAGGATCGACAGGACTTGCTCGGCCACAAGTCCACGAGAATCACGACGCATTACAGTGCTCCGGACGTTGCAAAGCTAAGGGACGCCGCAAATCTAGTTTGCGACCAGAAGCGAGCAACTGTACTTCGAATTGTGCGGCAAGATTGCGGCAATTCGTCCGGCATAAAGCAGTGCTCGACTGAAGTGATCGCAAGCCAAGGATAACAAAGGGAAAATGGCGCGCCCGGCAAGATTCGAACTTGCGACCCCTGCCTTCGGAGGGCAACTTTTGCGTATTTTCTCGTAAAATGCAGTAAACTAAGCCTCTGAAATCCTTAAATACATAGTATTTCTGTAAAACCACGTAATTTGCTGAACCTCCGTATGAAATCCGTACGACTGCCTGAGGAGCTTTGTAGTTGGCTTTCGACATCCACCTTGCCAGTGCTCGAAACAAGCTGGAACCGCGGCGAGAGCCGTATTGGGGCCCTCCTATCCAACGCGGAAGGCATCTCGGAGTTCGCAAGTTGGAAAGCGGTGAATGCACGTGGATAGCCCGCCGCTATGATGAAGATGACAGTGCATATCGTTACAAGTCCCTTGGGCAATTAACCAAAAACTTCGACCACAGCAAAGCCAGGAAGGCCGCCGAGTTGTGGTTCTCTAATGCTGAAATCGGCATATCCGACAAGGCGCCTACTGTAGAGGATGCATGCAGAGCGTACGTGGATAACCTCGAGGCAGAGGATCGACTGGATACCGCTCACGACGCGAAACTTCGATTCAAGCGAACGGTGTACGATCACAGCATTGCCAGAGTTCGCCTTGATCGGCTCCGGACGACGCAAATCAAGAAATGGCGGAACGCACTCGGTGGTGCGAAATCAAGTCAAAACCGAAATCTGAATACATTTAAGGCCGCGCTCAATCTTGCCGTAGAGCACCAGCTTGTTAATCCCGCGGCTGCGCAGCAATGGAAAGCGGTCAGGTCGCACAAGGGCGCTGAAAATCGGCGCGAATTATTCCTCGACCTGAAGCAACGGCGTGCCCTGCTGAAAGTTGCAACCGGCTCCGTTTCACAGCTGATTGAAGCAGCGATGCTAACCGGTGCGCGCCCCGGCGAGTTGGCAAAGGCCAGACGATCACAATACGACGGTCGGACCAAGAGCATGACGTTTACAGGGAAAACCGGTTCGCGCACCGTTCCACTTTCACCTACGGCCAATGATTTCTTTAAGAAGCACGCCAAAGGTAAGCTACCGACAGCGTTCCTTCTTACCCGAGATGACGGCGAGGCTTGGAATCGAGCCGATTGGGATCAGCTAGTCAGGGCCGCATCAGACAAAGCAAATCTCCCGAAGGGCGTGGTTCTTTACACGCTTCGTCACTCCTGGATTACCGAAGCGCTGCGAGCAGGCATGCCAACGCTCGATGTGGCCCGACTTACCGGGACCAGTTTACAAATGATTGAAGCTCACTACGGTCACCTGGTCGCTGATGCCACCAGAGAGCGGCTCGCTGCGGTAAAAATGCTGTGAGCAAGTCCGACTTCGATCGACTTCGCGAGATTCTTCCTCAGGAGCCCCTTGAGCAACCCGATTACCGTTCAAAGCGCGAGCGAGAGAACGCAGTGCAGCAGGAGCTTACGCAGCTTGCAATAAGCCTGCACAAGCACAAGTTCATTGCTGCCAGCCAGGCTATTGCGTCCTATCTTTTGGGATACAGTACATCGCTGGATCAGGCATTCGGCCTGAAGCGCCCCGGCAGGGGTCGGCCACCAAACCAGAAAACCGCGGTGAAGTACGCGGATGCACTCGAAATGCATTTCAACAAAATCGACGCTGCGGCGATTGCAGCTACCTTGAATTTGTTGGAAGTTGATGTCGAGCGATTTTGCCAGACTGCGGATAGGTGGCTGGCGGAACTGCGGGGCGAATCGCCCGCACCTCATACCATCCAAGAGGGCTCACCAGAAACCTCGCCCGCGAATAACGGCAACAAGTTCGACAACCTGTTTGTTTCTGCGTTTGGAGTCCTCGTATCGCGCAAGATTGCGCAAAACTGAGCTGCTGTTCACTCCGAAACAGATAGACGCTTAATAGAATTTTTTTGACGCCCCGCTATGCGCCTACGTGCGAATCGCAGGCGGGCTATTGTGCCAACTCATCCAGTCATCGAGGCACAACACATGTCAAGCAAGCATTCAGGAAACCTGCCGGACCCGGCTGCTGTTTCTATCAAAGGCGCAGGTCAAATGCTGGGAGGACTCTCTCACGCATCGGTATACCGGCTTATTCGAACAGGAGAACTCAAGTCGTTCCTGGCGGGCAAGCGGCGGCTCATTTCGGTCAGCGCAATCCACGACTACATTAATCGTGCCGAACGCAGCACGTCGGCGGCGGCGTGATCCGGTCGATGAGTGCCGTATTGCCTACGCCCCAAATGAACGGGCCCGCTGTAGCAGCAACTACAGCAGGCCCCGAATTGTTCAGCACATCCGAAAGTGAGAACGCAAATGATTCTAAACCACAAACGAAGAAACCCCAACCCGAAAAAGCGCTGCAAAGGCTGCGGCTATCCGCTGCCAAGGGCCAGCGCGCAGAGCTATTGCTACAAATGCAGCTCCTACGATCTGATTTGGCGACATATTCGATCAGCGATGAATCAGCTACAGGGGGTGTCGCGATGATCTCCCAAAAAGACCGCGAAAAGCTCGAAAAAACGAATGGACTGCGGTTCAGGGTAGACATGGCCTGCAAGGACTGTATCTACGACGAAAAAACCCCGGGAACGTGGCGAAAACAGGTGGAGAATTGCACTACGACCGCCTGCCCGCTGTACCCGGTGCGGCCTGTTCAGATTCGGGCTGCAGCATGAAGAAGCTGCCCCCATTCGGAAAGCGATTTCAGCCTGTACCGCACAGTGGCATCCGTGTCGTCATCGGCGCCGGTGCGTGGAAATTCGCAAGGCGCCACCACACACCGATAATGGTCGTCCCACCCGACGCCGTGGCGAGCGAATTCCGCTGGCCTTCTGACGGACGGCCGGCACTCGTTCATGAGGTTGGCGAGTACAACGATGATCGACTTGACGAACTGGCGTTTGAATTGCTCAACGCCGGCGCGTCGTCCGTGGTCGCTCTTCGTGAGGCACTAATAGCCAGCGATCCCCGTGTGTTCTATGACCCGGAGGTGATCCGTGTCGCAGCCTAACGCGCCGAACGTGAAGTCCTTACCGATACCAACCAGCGCACCGCAGCCCCTCCCGGATTCGCTACCTCAAGTGGCCGCATTCGAACCGGAGCTACTTCCGGCAGTTTTGGCAGCGAGTGCTTTAGAGATTTCAAAATCCAAACAGGCACCGATTGACTTCGTAGCGGTTACGTACATGGTCGCATTATCCAGCCTGATTGCCCGGCATGTCGCAATTCGACCAATGGAACACAACGAATGGACCGTTGTTCCGAATCTGTGGGGGCTCATCGTCGGCAGACCGTCAGCGAAAAAGTCGCCCTCAATGTCGGCGGCGCTAAGGCCGCTGGATACATTGGAGGAGGATGCTACAGAGCAGTACGAAGCTGCGCGACAGGCGTATCAGGTCGAGAACGAATTCCATGCGCATCAATCCAAAATTAATCAGGGGGAAGTGCAGAAGCTACTGAAAAAGAAAACCGCGCAGGGGAAAAGCGAAGCGACGGCGTTGATTGAAAATCACCGGGACAGCGAGCCCGTCGAGCCGACTTGCACGCGGTACGTAATCAACGACACGACAGCCGAAAAGCTGGCGGACGTTCTGCAGGGCAATGAATCACTGCTAATCGTACGTGACGAACTGGCCGGGTTCTTCGCCGGCCTTGAACGGCACGGACAGGAAAGCGCCAGAGCGTTCTATCTGGAAGCATGGAGTGGTGACCGGCCATTTAAGGTCGATCGCATCAGCCGCGGGTCTATACGCATTCCACGCGCCTGCGTGTCAGTACTGGGCGGTATTCAGCCGGGTCCGATTACAAACCTGATGCGGGAGGCACAACGCCAGTCACGAGCCAATGACGGCCTGATGCAGCGCTTTCAATTGGCGGTCTGGCCTGATCTGTCATCCTCTTTCGAACTCGTGGACCTTCCGCATGATCGTCGTGCATGGGCGGAGACCGTTCGATTATTTGAGCGATTCAGCAGTATTGAACCTGCCGGGATTGGGGCGTGCTCGCCCGATGAGGGAACGCCCTATCTTCGATTTAGTCCGGATGCACAGAGCATATTCAAGGCGTGGCTGGTCGAGCATGAAAACCGGCTGCGGTCGGAGGATATGCCGGAGTGCATGGAATCTCACCTCGGCAAGTACCAGAGTCTTGTTCCCTCGATCGCGCTGATTCTTCACATCGCCGAAGGCGAAGCCGTTGACGTTGGGGCTGTCAGTCTGGGAAAAGCGATTGCATGGGCCAGATACCTTGAATCTCATGCGAGACGAATCTACGCGCCAATCATGGGCGCTGATTTCGTTGCCGCCCGTGCGCTGGCCAGCAAAATCATGGCGAGAAAGCTGGGTGACCGCTTCAGTCTGAAAAACGTGTATCGCCCAGGCTGGGCCAATCTGAGCAGCAGAGATTACGCGCGGCAGGCGGTCGAAATTCTGGTAGATCACAATTGGATTGATAAACAGACCGAAAAGACCGGAGGGCGAGACGCGACGGTCTACGTCGTCAATCCGCTTATATGGGAGGCCGAAAAATGAGCCTCCTGCAAAGCGTTTTCGAAAAGTACGGGGTTTCTGAAAACCACCGGACACCCACTGCCAAAACTGCCGAAAGCCCTTTTGGCAGTTCCGGCAGTGAGTGGTTAGAGGATTTGAAAAAACACGATGACCCGTGTTGCCGCGAAATAGCCGAAATTACGCTGATGCGATTACGGGGTGTTGTGCCGGATCATTACACAGCATCTACCGAATGCCGACACTGCGGGCCTGTACCGATATGGAAGGGTTGCCCGCCCACGGTGCGGGGCTGTCCGTGGTGTTTTAACCGTCACGCAGGACAGCCGACCCCGGCAGCAAACAGGGCCGGTAGCGGCAAGGATTCATTCGAAAATTGGGCAAAACAGGAGTAACTAGCAATATGTGGACAAGCAATAGAGGTTACGGGCGAGGGCCGGGAATTCCGAGGAATGCGGGGGTTCCTGATGAAGCGCCACTCAGGAAATTGCCGACACAGCCGGAGATCGATCGCCGTCAGCGTATAGCTCAGTCACTGATGTCATCTAATCAACCACAGGGTCAGTGGGCAGGACGATTCTATGTCGCGCCATCACCGTTTGAGCATGCTGCTGGCGCCGCTCAGAGGCTTGCCGGTGCGTGGATGGGCCGCAATGCAAGCGACAATCAGGCAGCGCTGGACAATAGCAGCAGAGTTGCGCTGGCCTCAACGCTTGCAGGACTGCAAGAACCATCGGGTCACGGTTCGCAACCCCTGCCCCCGGAGTTATCCGCAATTCAGTCCCTGCCGATCGAGCAACAGCGGCAGGCAATCGGTCGTATCGCGACAGACCGCTACATCAGGTCGCAGCAACCGGCGCCGCGAGATCCACTGGTGCAGACAGTCGGCGAAAACGGCCGGCCGATACTTACACCTCAGTCCGAGGCAGCCGGGCTGGAACCGTACACAGGACGCAACAATCTACCAGGCAGCGGCCCATCAATTGGCAATGTCACGCCCGGAGACTACACGCCCGCATCGCTTGATTCCTTTGCTGCGTCCGGTGACTACGGTGATCTGGTCCGCTACGAATCCGTGAAACAGGTTGATCTCGGTGGCGGTCGTAAGGGACTACTTGATTACCGAACAGGCACTGTTACGGAAGTCGTGGGCAAGGCCGATTTCGATAACAACGTGCGAGATTCCAGCGCTGCGAAATCCGAGGGGGCCGCACTTGGCAAAGAACGCTCGGAAGCACAATTGCAACTGGACGAAATGGATACACTGGCTCAACAACTTGACCGAATGATGGGCAGCGAGGATTTTGATGCCGCCGTCGGTCCGATAGACGCGGTTACGGGGCGGATCGGGGAAGCGTTTGGGTCACGACAGGGCGTGCTGGGTGGCGAGGTTCAGCGGCTGGCCAATCGGCTGGTAACGTTGGCGGCGGCGTCCTGGAAAGGCGCTATTTCTGAAACGGAGCTGCAGTTCTTTCTCGACAGTGTGCCGGGCCGCAGCAGTTCGCCGGAAACGTGGCGGCATTGGTATAAGAATGAATTTCTTCCCCGCCATCAGTTAGCGAAGCGCAGGGTGTCGGGCGGGGTTTCGTCTTCAACCACGCCGGATCAGGGCGAGGATATTCAATCGCTCATCGACTACTACGCAAACGGGGGTGCTCAGTAATGGATCGGCAACGACTGGAAACGGCATTGAGAAACGCCCACGCTGCCGGTGACCTCGAGTCTGCGCGAAAAATCGCCTCTCTGTTAACTCAGGCTGATGCCCCTGCGCCGGTTGACGGTAGCGGCAGTATTGTGGACTCACTCGGGCAAGGTGTCACGTTCGGTTGGGCCGACGAGTTGACGGGTGCTGCCGGTGCAACCGTGAATAGCGCGATGAATCTTTTCGGTAAGGGCACTGGGGAATCGTGGGGCGATGCCTACGAAGGCATTCGGGATGCTGCCCGATACAATGAGGAAGCATTCCGAACCCGCAACCCGAAAACAGCGCTCGCTGCTGAAATGACCGGCGCACTGCTGACAGGCGGTGCGGGCGCCGCAAGGGCTGGTGTGATGAAGGGGGCCAACACCCTGAGAAAAACTGCGGCGGTTGGAGCCGCCGAAGGTGCCGCGTATGGCGCGGGTGCTTCAGCGGCAACAGGTGCTCTGGACATTGCAAAGGACACCGCGACAGGCGCAGGCATTGGTGCTGCCACGGGCCTGATAATCCCTGCCGTTGCAAACAAGGTAGGCAGTACGCTCCGCCGCAGCGGTGAGAGTCTGCAGCCCGGCCAGACGATCGAAGCCACTGCGCAGGCAACCGGCAACACCACGAGCCGATACGCGAATGACGTGCAGCGACTCAGGAACGCTGATGTGCAGCTCACTACAGGGCAGCAGACCGGCTCGCAAAGCGTGAAGGCGTTTGAAACAACTGTTGACAAAACGCTGGTCGGTGGCGCGCTGAATAAAACGTTCGACCGTCAGCGCCAGCAGTTTCAAACACAGCTAATGCGAATGGCCGGATTTCCGGACGAAGTCGCGCAAACCGGACTCATTACGGATGACGCACTCGAAGCTGCCGGCCGTCATTTGTCAAAGAAGTACTCTGCAGCCTTGCAAGGAAAGGCAATTACGCTGGGCGATGACTTTCTCGACGTGCTTGGATCGATGGAGCAAAAGCACTCACGACTGACCACGCTCGAGCAACGTCGCGATGTGCGGGTTGTGATTGACGACTTTCTCAATGAAGTCACTTCCGGGCCGGTCAGCGGCGAGCGATACCAGGAATTGCGTGGATTCGTCGGCGGACTGGAACGGAAGAATCAGCGGAACAACCCCAAGATAGCCGACCTGTATCGGGATCTGAAACTTGCGCTGGATGATGCCTTTGTCAGAGCAAGCGGGTCATCAAATCGCGACCTCAATATCCAGTACGCGCAATTTAAGCAGCTTGAGAAAGCCTACCGCAGCGGTGGTGGAACGCAGGTGGCGCAGGGAGTGCTGCCACTGGCCTCAATGAACAGAGTTGCGAAGCAATCACCGGGTTCACGTGAGTGGCGTCAGTTCATCAATGCAGCGTCTGCGGTGCTTGGAGATGCAACACCGAACTCCGGTACTGCGTCCCGCCTTGCAAATATCGCGGTTGCCGGAACCGGAGGAATACCGGCATTTATTGCCAATCACGCAACAGCACGGGGTGTTGGCGGTACTTTGCCGGAAGCCGTGCGCCGCGGACTCACCCACACCGGAACGGCTGTTCAGAATGCGGGCCGAAACATCGGCGCAGCGGGGGCGCCGGTCATCATGCCGGCCGTAATGGACGACAAACAGCGAATCGCAATGGCACTCGCTCAACAGAGCAAAAAACGGCCTCACTCAGCACTGGCGGAGCAACTATGGAGGAACAACCAATGACTCAGCTATCGCGCATTGAGCAAAACGAGGCACTAATTCGTGAATCGCATCCGGAATTGTCTGACTACGAAGTCAAAGAACTCGCGATAAAGCTGGAATCAACCTATTTGGTCGAAGTGATCGCTGAGGTTTTTGTCGAAACCAGCAATGCGATGAACAACGCTCGCAAGGGGCTGGAGCGGCTTGAGTCCGCGTGGCTTGCGCTATCGGCCTCCAGCAGTGCGTTGCTGGCGCTTACGGAGCAACCCCTCGACGAGAAACTGAACTGATGGACGGTAAAAATAACGGTAATGTATCGGACCGTGACTCTCGCGGCCGATTCCAGCCGGGAAACAACGCAACTTCCGGTCGCCCGAAAGGGAGTAAAAACAAGTCAACGTTGCTCCGCAATGAACTGCTTGGCCCTCTGCTACCGGAAGCAGTCAAAAAACTCCACAAAGCGGTGAAAGCTGGCGAGCGGTGGGCCGTGGAAATGACGATTTCGTATTCGCTGCCAAAACCAAAGCCCGTTGACCCGGATGAACTGGAGGCATTTGAGGAGCGCGTCGCCCAACTGGAGGCAGCCGTGGAGAAGTCGAAATGAACCCCGAACTACGCCGACGTCTTGACGAAGTCGAGAGAAAGCTCGGCTCTGGAGGTCAGATCATTACGGTTCCGCTGTATCTGGACGAGACCGAGGAAGACGGCAAAAGGCGGCTTGCTCGTTGGAGAAACGGCGACGACGTGGAGGGAGTTTCCGTGAGCCCTTCTGTTGATGGCTCGACGGCGGTGATCTATCTAGTGGATTTCGGCCAGCTTCGCGATGGTACAAAAGTAACGAGGGAAAACTACGAATTTCTGTTGACCACACAACGTTGGACCGGCAAATCAGCGCAAAGAAAATGTGACCTATCTTGAGCTTTTGCAGTCAAAACGAGTGTAGAATAGCTGAGCCTCATCTCACTGAGGCACGGACCGCTGATATGTATACAGCCCGAAAAGCCGCGCAAATGGCTGCTTTCCTTGCGAAAAAGGAAGGTGGCCGAATTAACATACTAAAGCTCACAAAACTCTTGTATCTTGCCGATCGGGAGTCAATTGCTCGGTATGGCTATCCAATATCGTTCGACTATGCGGTATCCATGCCACATGGCCCGGTTTTGACACGAATTTTGGATCTGACGTACGGAAGCGGTAGAAGATCGGAACAGGCTCAATGGGACACGTGGATTTCGGACGGAGAACAATTTCTCGTTTCAAATGCACGGGAGTTTGAGGTTGAAGACCTTGATGAGCTATGCGATGCAGATATCGAAGTTCTTGAGGTTGTATGGAGTACCTTTGGTCACATGGATCGGTGGTCGCTTGTAGACTACACGCACGACAGGCTACCTGAGTGGGTAGACCCAGACGGATCGATGATTCCGATGACCGACGAAGACAGAATATTTGCGATCATTGGCGACGCAGAAGAAGCAAAAGTCCTGGCGGAAGAAATCGAATCTATGAGGCAATTCGGTCGGTCCGCAGTGTGAATCGCTGCTTAGGCCGTAGAGCGACATTTCTCCGCACAAGCGGTTCTGCTGACGACCCAAATAAAAAACACCTCCACATCGCGCTTACTGACCCGTATGGCCCGGCCGTGCAAATATTGGCGACGTCCGTCGCCACGGTTCGCGGAAAATTCTATGATGATACGCGTATGTTACAACCCGGGTGTCACGAGTTTGTTACCTGTGTTAGCTACGTTAACTACAGAGAGACTATCTTGTTGGATGCGCGGGAAATTCAAACCCGACTGAACTCAGGGGAGTACATTCTAAAGGCTAGTATTAGCGAAGAACTTTACCGCAGAATTGCGACGGGAGTATTTGACTCCAAACAGTGCCCAAGATTCGCTAGGCGCATTCTTGAGGAGCAAGGACTACCAGAGTAAGGCTTGGGCTATTCAACAGGCTATGCTGACTCGTTACAGCTAATCATCATCCGCATCCTTCAAAAACTCTAACTCCCAACGACGAATCCGAAGATCTCTTATCTTCGACTCACTGCAGAGATTCGTTATTGCCGTTCTAGCCACGTCAAATGCCTTCCTTGCATCGGGCCCATCGTCTATGTGGCTACGAAGCTTCCCGATTGTTTGCAACATTTCCTGCGCTGATTTCCCATCGAAATTGGTAATCATTGACTCCCAATCCCCAACAGAAAGTGAAGCCAGAATTGCAAAATGCGACTCATCGTAACGTCCTCGCTCGATTGTGCGCTTTAACACCAGCGATGCAGTTAAGTTATCTTGTGTTGCTTCGAATGCGCTGATCATTTCGGATCTAAGTAGCGGGTCATTCACCTCACCAGAATATGGTAATCGAGCCAAATCAAGCACATCAGGATTATCGCGATGGGCTTCGATAAATGTCATTACTATTTCGTCCGAGCGATCCGCGTGTCCCAAGTCACGTAGAACCCTGACCGCCCCGTTAACAGTGGTCGGCGATAGAAATCCCGCGTGTTTTTTGGTCGTGAAGTAGAGGCCATCCGCAAACTCCTTTTCGTTGTTCTCAAAGGAATCGTGAAACTTCCGCCACGCATTGTTCATGTCACTGTCGACGGCTGCCCTGTCCTCCCCGGCTTTTATTGTAGAAATTGCGGAATTCATGGACTCTCTGCGAAGAACACCTCGCTGTACGAAGTAAAACAACTCCTCATCTAACTCATCGGGAGAATACCATTCGCAGTTTTCCAGTAGCTTATTCCAATGTGGCTCACCTGCGTCTGATGATTTGTCTGCGAATACGTTGAACTTCCTCAAAAATGCAATATCAGGATATTTGTTCGGCCCAATATTTTCGGCTGCCGTAAGCACCAACAACGAGTGTAACGCCCGTTTTTGCACCGCAATTGAGGTCTCTGGGACTTCATCGACAAGCATGTTGAATAGATTAATCGCTCTATTGAATACGCGAATGTTGTTCTGATCTAGCTGTTCAAGCCGTGCAACCAACAATTCCTCGAGTTCTTTATTCCGGTCTGCTATCGGTAATGCGTACTGTATGACGTGTGCAATGGGTGGGTCGAGGACCATATCAAGGTCAAAAACTCGTTCCTTGTACTTCCGAAGCCGCTCAGAATCCAAATCGTCCAAACCGGATTCGTTGCAAATACACACAACACGGCAGTGCTTGAACTCTCTCAACGTCTCGACAAGACCCAGCACTTCGTCAACGCTCAACAAAGCAGACCTTCTTTCCAGATCATCAAAACAAATGACGCAATCTCTGACCGCTCTGAACGCCAAGTCGGCAACTAGGCCACTGGATACCGACAAATCCAGCTTGCCGGAAATTGTCCTGACTACTTCCTCAAGGTTCTTGCTGCTTTTCAGAAATCCGATTAGCCTCTGAAACACTCCCTTTTTTTCGGTGCCAGCGTTGGCTTGGCCGAGGCCGCTGTTCACATACTCTAGGCCCAGACTTAGCTTAACGTCTGCAACAGACGCTGCCCCGAATAATGAGACATAGAGCGGTTCTGATTCAGGTTTTAGGTCGGCTACCACCTCTCTCCATAGGCAAGTCTTGCCTACTCCCCAGCGCCCTCGAAGTAAGATCGATCTCGGAAAAGCCGCAGTTGTATCCAGCATTCTCTCAAGAGGCGCACGCACGTCGTCTATTGATGGTTTTTCCGTATTGAGTGGTGTTTCATTTTGCCTGTCGAACATTTTGTCGAGACTACTGTGGCACTAAGAAATATTGCAAGATTGTTCCGGAGGACTAAGCTCAAACATACCGCTCGCCCGTTTAATTGCGGGAAAACGTGCCGTCTGACTAATTCCTAAAGCATCCTCATAATGCAGAAAGACATTTCCAGCATGACATTCCTCGGAGTCCTCCATACCAGATAGAACCAAGTCAAGAGACTGTTCATGTTCACTCAACCTGTAATCCCCGATAAGGCAACGAAAGTCGCCTTCTACTGTGGCAGAAGTGATCCGCGCTGGCTTTTCGGTATTTGCTATTTTGATGACCGAGCGATCATCTACCAACTCGTGCGTCCTAACCGTGAACCTGGGCTGTATTTCTCGAACCGCCTTCCGCCGACGAAATGTCTGCTCATCAGATTCCAGATTGACTCGTTCAATCGCCACATGAACCATGTTTTTTGTTTCTTCGACCTGCTGCTGTAGAGCGGCTGCCTGTAGCTTCAGCGCTTCTGTGTTTTGTCGAAGTTCTTCGCTCTGCTGGAAATAGCCGAGAACGAGCCAGAACAGTGCGGCTGGAGCCATCAGGCCAGCAAAGAAATCGCCGATTTCGTTTGGATCAAGTCGTCGGAACTCGTGCCAATTGAAATATGTGTACCCAGCCCAAAACAGGAACCAGAGTATTGTTGCTCCCCATGCCCAACGCGATCTTTTCATGATATGCCGCTTTATGGTAGATTTGTAAGCAAGCCTCAGAGATGTTGGAGCACCTCTGAGACTCTAACCACCATCAGTGAGTAGACACCAATGGGGCTGACGAAAATTCTATCAGATATACCCGGCGCGGCCATTCGGCTTGCGCTTTTTTTGTGTCCGCCGCTGATGTAGTGCAGTAACAGGCGGGCCAGGGGAGTGGTGCAACACCCCCAAGGCCCTACTCGAAGCCAGTAACCAAGGGACTACCGACAATGAGCGGGACCGATACTAGCAAATCCCCCACAGCCCCAGCGGGCATTCAGTGCCGGTTGCTGGTTTCCTCACCAATACCGAGGGAACACAATCATGAGCAATTCGACACACGAGGTAATCACAAGCGGATTTCCTGCACCGTGGATCGCTGGCGGCTTTGTCGCTCACCACGAATTCAGGCCGATCGACAACGCCGAATATCTGGCGAGTTTCGACGCCGAAGGCGGCAATCTGGGCACCCTGTACGCTGAGTGCGTAGCCGAGGGTTTTCATTACCTCTACGCCGTCTACTTGGATGGCAAACTCAGGGTATTGATTCGACTGGATCAGGGACGGTATTGGGGAGACTGCCGAAGCATCCGGGTTGGCCGGCTGTGGGCGGCTGGAACAGACAGTCTCAGCAATTCCGCAGAGCTTGCAATCTATCAGTGGTTACGAAGCCGAACAATCCACGGCAGCGATGCTGTCGAGCACAACGGTGTCATCAGCATCAACGTGCCGACGCCAGGATTCCAGCTTGTTGGGGATGAATGGCACGTAAGGAGGGCATCATGAGCAGAACAGCAGTGCTCCGAAAAGACCCGTCTCGTTGGTCACTTCATGAGGCCGAGGAACTTCTTGAATTGATGAACGAGCAGATCGCCTATCACAGGGAAACACTTGTTCAACTTGAACCAATTCGTGATGAAGCGATCCGGGTCATCGAAAAGAGAAAGCAGCGTCCGTCGCTGGTTGCGATTAATGGGGGTGCGGCATGAGTACCGCTGACAGCCCATACAACGACCTCAGGGCACGCGTTACTGAACTGGTTGAGCGAGGTGAGATTCAGGCCGTGATCGAAAGTACACCGCCCGAGATACGCCGCCTGGTATCCCTGCAACTCGGCGGTGCAGTCTCCGACCTCAAGTATCTGGATAGCGAAGTACTCGCCGAGGCAATTCTTGAGCTGGCGGACCCGAACCCACTACAGAATCAGCGAAGCTAACACCAAGCAACGGCAGGCCCACGGATGGGCCTTGCCGCCATTTTCTGGGCGCGGCTTGAGAGCTTTTTGTCGATTCCGGCTTCGGCAAGGGTGGGTGGTCGTTCTACTGGTTCCGCGCTGGCACCGGCAGACTGGTATGGTCGCCCTGTGCAAGCCCCACCGTATCTTTCTGCCCGTTCTGGCCAGATTCACCGCATGACGCTGGCGCTGCATGGCTACATCATCGGCGAATGATCCACACCGCCTACATTCGCGCCATGTTTGCCGACAAGAAATGCGCCGAGAATCAACATCAATTCACAAGCAGGAGCCTCTCGAGAAATAGTGTGTTGACACTGCGGAAATTCGCATTCGTGTGGAAAGAAACTGTGGGATTGGCGACCGGTGGTAGCGATACTAGCGGTGATTTTCGTGTGGCACCACCGCATGAACGTCCCACACTCGCCGAAGCCGGCATTGACAAGAAGCTATCGAGCCGTGCTCAGAAAATAGCTGCTATTTCTTAAGATAACTCTGTGTAAGGATGATACCTGTCGTGAGCATTCTATTCCTGATTAAGTAACAACTGGTCGAGATGACCGGGTACACTCTGCACAAGAAGCAATGTCAGTGGCTGGTTGGGATTGGCTACCATTTCGATGTTCGGATTGATGGACGCCCCAATGTACTCATGCAGCAATTGATTGAGAGGCAGTGTAAGGGGTCGAAAGCGAAGCCTAGACTTGAAGCAAGTCTGGATGTCCTAGATGATTTCTGAGTGGGTTTAACCTCGTGGCCGACAAGATATCAAGAAAGGTTCAGACAACACTCGCTAAGGCGATTTATGGTGGATTGTTCCTTACACTCACAGCTATTCGCACGAGATACGAAGACGACGGCTACGAGTACTCGGGCGTTGGGCTGTTGATGTCGTATGGCGATGACCGAGTGTATTGCCTGACGGCCAACCACGTACTCAACCCGCAAACGCGAAGGCCACCAAGACACACACCAGTAATCGCCCACTATCACTCGGTTAGACTCCAGGAAGGTGTTGATACCAACTCGATTCTTCTGAGAAGAAAATCGTACAACGGCAAACAACTGGACCTGGCGATAGCAGAGTCGTGCTTGAGCGGCTCTCCGGTCGGTACTCGGTATCAAGAAAAACTCTACGAATTCGATTCGCTCGATGCTGCTGGCGAGTTTATTCCCGAATATGACGACGTTTTGGCTATCGCCGGATTGCCAACTCAACAATTGATGGAGATTCCCGCGTTAAGAATCAGCAATCACACACCTTTGTTTCATTTCTTCAGAGGCTCTGATGTTCAGGAAGGTGATCAGAGGCGACATCTCTACAACGTACCCTATCAATTCGATGTCTCACCAAGTGGCATGAGCGGTTCACCTGTTTGGGTAATTCGGCAACAAGGTGTCGCTGCTCCTCTCGATCTGGACTATGTACTGAAGGAGGAAGCCTCTACGATGCAGTTGGCCGTGAATTTCGCTGGAATTGTCGTTGACTATTATCCTGATCCAGACAGTATGCTAGGTGTCGTCAAACCGGAAGCCTGCGCAAGATTTGTAGCTAATGCAGAGCCAAGATTATTGGAACTACGAGACGCTAAAGAAGACGAGAGGATTGTGGACCAGCTTGGGATGCCGGATAGTCAAAAACCGTAGACCAAGAGAACGAAGAAACAGTGACCACTGATCACGTCCGAACCACAATTCCTTTTTCTGAGCTAGCGGAGTTTTGTAACCGAAAGCGACCGTCTGCCATAAAAAATTGGCTTTCAAAACATCAAATTCCATATATTCTCGATGCCGATGGCCATCCGTGCACGACTACTCAGGCGCTCAATCAAGCACTGACTTTATCAATTCAGGGTCCCGAAAATACATGCAAGTGTACGCCCGAAGATCGAATTCCGGGGCCAGGAATACCTGAATTGATCCGGATGGAGGGTCGCAGAGTCTGCTTCATTTGCGGAAGACCACCAGCATTGTCCAAATTGAGAAAGGCAGTCCGACCGAAAAACTACCCTCCTGTGTTGGTTCATCGCGACGAAGATTGAGCTACCCGATGTAATCTCTACTCGTCGACAGAATGTCATTCCTCGTCGGGGTGCGTTGTCTGCAGACTGAAATTGACAATCGCCCGATACCTGCCCTCCTTTCGTTCCTCTAGTGACACATATAGCGGCCGCGCGCTCATGAGCAACGTAAGCATCTGAGTAGCATTGTCTGCTGAAACCCAGGCAGCAGCGGACCAATCTGTTGCGCCACGGTCTTTCTGCAGGAATCCAATGCCGTGAGGAATATTGTAGACAGGCGTTAGTTGGCCGCGCTTCTTGTCGTACAGTGGTCTTCCGTCTTCGCCTCGTGCTTTGCAATCTCCGACCTTGAGAGAAAAACGCGCCTCACTCGGGTCCTCCCCATATACGGTCACTCGGTAAGTTACACCGGCTCGGCTTTTGGGAGATAAGGACTTGCACTCAATCTCGAGTTGAGAAGTATGCCTATAAATATGAGCATCCTCCCGTCGATAGCGAGGGTCACGAAGTCGAAAATCAACTCCCGCATCAACACTTGCAGAGAAACTCTCTACCTCAAGGGAGAGAACCTCATGTTCCACCTTCGGTTTTGATCTTCGCTTGGCCATATTCCGATCACGTGCTTTTCTGGACGATCCTCTGACCAGCAAACAGATACGAACCATTCCCGTCAGGTGACTGCAGTCTATTTATCTGAGTTGACAGCTGGTACATGCTGTTGCGGCGAACAAACCTTTCAAACCAATCAAGACGACTGCTGCAGAACACGAGGTTCTCGGCGCAGCGCACAATAGTTCTATTGATATGCGCAACCTCTTTTCTGCTCGGCATCCGGTTGCGCCATCGAAACCCTCCAAACTGCATATCGAACTGGTCGCTCTCGTCAAGCGCATCGATGTTGGGGGTAATTCGAATCGCCAACGTCGGAGAAAGCGGAACGAGTTTGACACTCAATTGACCAACAATCTCAATACCGATTGGATAGTCACTTGTCAGGAATGGGCTGTTGCTGAATTCGTTAACCAGTATTTCCCAGGCGCTATTACCGAATACCCGAACAAGGTTCATGACCCCGGCAATACATACGGCCTGCGGATACTTTGGGTCTACTTCGAGCTGAACTTTTCCACTTTGCAGTAAATCAGTCAGTGACGCTTCGCCCAGCGCCTCAGGAAGTGGCGATTTGTCAAATTCGCCATGTTCATCCAATAGCTCGGTGGTCGTAGTCAGCATCTCCTTCAATTGCGGGGTATGAACACGCATCCCAGTTGGTGAACATGAGTGAACAGCCGAAACGAATCCGGCAACTGTGTAGATCGTCTCGTGGTCTACCTGACCCTCCGTCAGCTTGGCGATGGCGGAAGGGTAGTTCGGCTCAATCTCAGCCAGAAAATCCTCTATTGCTCTATCGTGTTTCAGATAGCTATTGGTGTTTCCCTCGTGGATACCGCAGACATTTCGCGTACTTGGCTCGAAGACATTGCTGTCACTCTTGCGCATGGCCAACAGGCGCTCAGTCTCCTGAAGACAAAACTGCCTGAGATGCACCTGAGGAACGTAGTGATCAACAGCCATCTAAAGATCGAACGAGCGAGTCATCAGCATTCATGACACGGTGAAACTCACTCTAAGAATCCGTACAAAATCCGTATGAGGTGCGGCGCACCAATCGAAATACTCGGCTAGGTCGCCGCGAGCGGTTACCCACCCGCGGCTCCCACAGATCCGGACGTGCCCGATTCGGGCATCCGGCTCCTCAGGCTATGGTGTCGCTGCGCGACGATAGACACTGTGAACGACACGCGGCGGGGGAAGTGGGTAGCTCGCCGTAAGACGAACAAATTTCTGCCACGTCATCCGCGCATGATAGGAGCGGCGATCGAGCCACTTGCGCCACAGTCGCCGAACCTCGTACAGAAAACGGGCCAGCGCACGCGCGTTACCTGTAATCCCGTAGTAGGCGTAGTGACCCTGGAGCTTACGACTCAGTGCCGCTTGCTGATCAGCCACTGACCAGTGACGATGCACTCGGCACCAGCGACCGATCTCACGCAGCGCGCGGCCAAAATTGGCCTTGGCCGTCTTGCGTTGTACTACCCAACGCCCCTTCCGGGAGCGTCCCCAGAAGTGAGTGAACCCGAGCAGATCGAAGCTGCGCTCGCGCTGCGAGCCGCCTCGTCCTGCGCGTGGCGGACTGCGAAAGTCCAGCAGCCGGGTCTTCTCCGGATGCAGGCGCAGACCGTACCTGGCGAATCGCTTCGCCAGCACGTCAAGCACCCGCCTCGCATCCTCTTCCCGCTCGAAGACCAACACCGCGTCATCGGCATAACGGATCTCAAAGGCCCGTCCCCGAAGGCGTGGCTTGACCTCGTGCTCAAACCATACATCGAGCACCTCATGTAGGTAGAGGTTACTGAGCAGCGGAGAAACCACCCCGCCCTGAGGTGTCCCCCGGTCGGGGTGACTCACCTCACCGGATTCCATGACCCCGGCGTTCAACCACTTGCCAATCGCGCGTCGGATCACACCGTCGCGCACCCGTTGGTCCAGAAAGCTCCGAAGGTGGCCCCATTCGACGTTGTCGAAGAAGCTCTCGATGTCGAGGTCGATGATCCAGCCACCGCCCATCTGCATCAGTCCTTCCCATAGCACCTGAAGTGCCTGGTGGGCATCGCGCCCCGGCCGGAACCCGTACGAGCAATCCAAAAAGTCTTGCTCGTAAATCGGTTCCAGCACCATCAGCACTGTTCGCTGGAGCACCTTGTCCTCCAGCGTCGGAATACTGATGGGACGTGTCTTCTTCGCCTTGCCCGGCTTCGGGATGTGTATCCGGCGCAGCGCCGGTGCCCGATACCGACCGGACTTGAACCGTTCGAGCAAGCTCTTAAGGTTCGCCTCCAGCTCGGCCTCGTACTCTACCGCCGTCACACCGTCTATCCCGGCCGCGCCGTCCTTGCGCGTACGCCGGTACGCCTCGCGCAGCCACACCGCATCGATGTGATGCGCTAACGTCGTCAGCTCCAGCTTCGGCTCAATCTGAGCCAGTCTCGCTAGCTTCTCTTGTCGCGTTGAGATGATCTCCCGGCTCGACGTCCGCATCATCTGTCCCTCGAGAAGCCCCATAGCCCGGTCCACCGCTTCCCTCCATCGGCTCCCCAGGGGCGGGTTCGCCGGCTTCAGCGGTACTATCAGTGGACTCCGACTGCTCGCTCTCCGTCCCACCTCGCTTCGTTGCCGTCGCTCGGCGGTACCACCGCGTTGTCCCCGTTCGCTCTCCCGGATCGGGACGACGCCCGGGAGCCCGGACCACTTCTAGCGCGGCGCCCGCACCGCCTCTTCACGCTGGAGAAAGCGAGCTCTCCCAGGTTCCTGGACGACCCTTGGCTACATGCCCCGCTCTTCGACCCCGGCGGACCGCTGGCAGCAGGCCAATACGCTGCAAGCGATGCGGCCTTCCGCTAAGTTAACGACGTCGGCTCCGCACATAAATTTCACTTTCGAGGCTCTATCACGCGGCCTGCAGACTCCCTGTGTACGCTTCGCAGTCGGGGTCGCCCCCGGACCACGCAACACTCGGTTCCGGCTGGTGGCCAACCTTTACCGGTGCAGGGCTTGCACCTGCTGGGTCGCAAAGAAAGTTTCCGTCATGTTGTTCCGTCTACCTGACTTCCTCCTTCACCAAGCTTTGCCTGGCGCAATAACCTATTGATTTAATGGCGCGCCCGGCAAGATTCGAACTTGCGACCCCTGCCTTCGGAGGGCAACCCAGATAGGTGGTGTCAATCGGGGGCCCTAGGGGAAGGTCGTTCGAGTAAGTACGTATCCCTTTGAATCAAGGACTTAAGGGTAGCGCGCCAAATCGAGCAACACAACGATCAAGCCCGATTGTCACCAAAACTGCCGGGCACGTGTCGATTTTGGTCACAGTTTTCTGTGCCTGAAAGGCACAGAATATCGCCTTCTGATGTCATCCAGCTAGACCTGTACTCATCATCTACTAGGCATCCAAGAAGGCATTGATCTTGGGCGCGATCTCTTTCAGTCTGGTCAACATGAACATATGACCGCACCCTACAAATTCCAGTTGGCTGTTTGGCAACAGCGCATTGACCATCAACGCATTGAGATTTGGGACCATTGGGTCATCAACCCCTTGTAAGATCAGCGTCGGCTGTTTCAATCGCGACAGCCACAACAGGCTCGCGGTCCCGTACATACTGATGCCTTGAAATAAGTAACCTTTAGGGTTGGGCGGAATCAACCGACTGGCGTTCTTGTCTACCACATCCAGGGAATGCCGAACATCACCGCCATAAATGTGCGGCGCTATTGATCGCATGTAGTCCTTCTGGTGGAAACGCTTGGGGTTCATCACTCGCAGATAGACCCCTGGGTTTCCAGGAATCATCAAATTGCCCGGCGGCGCAGCGGCGAGAATCAGCTTGTTGACTCGATTGGAATGATATCGGCAGAAATGTTTCGCCAACGTGCCTCCCCACGAGAAGCCCATCACATCTACCGTAGGATGGTCCAGTTCCTCCAGCAGTGCGGCTGCCAGTTTGGCATGCTGCTTCATGCGCCATGGCAAAGCCGGTGTATCGGATTTTCCGGTGCCGGGAACGTCGAAAATAACGATCTCCCGATCGTCAAACTCTTCGATGATTGGCTCCATAACTTCGATGCTTTGGCCAATCCCGTTGAAGATGAGCATCGGCAAATGACTAGAGTCGGCGCACCGTCTCGCATAACGAACCGAAAGCCCCCGATACTCGAGATAGTCAAACTCGATATCGTACGCCTGCTTTCGAGTGCTGCTTTTCACTTTCGGACGGAGGTTTTTGGAAAATAGTGTGACCACACCATCCAGAGTACTCCGTTATGGCTTGGCACCCGCTGCAATTGGCCCGACTGCGTCATCCCATAAGGATCGATCACTCTAATGGGCAACTCGAAACCGGGGTGATCGCCGTCATAAAAGGACACTGTGTCATGTTGGCGGTCGTAGACTGCAACGTACGTTAGCCCCGCGAGGGAGAATTCTTGCACACTGGTGTCTTCAAAGAAGCTCCGCGCGAAAGCGATTGCCTCGCCACCGACGTTGAGGCCCCACACTTCTTCCTTTAGCGGCAGCCTGTCGTCGTCAAGGCGAAGCGTGGGAAACATGGGGCCCTGCTCGGGATCGAAGTGTTTTCTCAGGCCCGACCCAAAAGCCGCGAGCAGAAGTCGGTCCATCAGACGATCACCCTCATACACGAAGACCCGACCGTTCGGGTAGAGGTCCTGGAAGGCCCCCCAACTCATCATTTGATTCGCGTACTGCTCAGAAAGCGTCGATCCGGATTCGGTAGTTGCCGATATCTGTTGAATCAATTCGCCGCTGACCTTGTCTCGCAGGATGAGATTATTGTTGGTCTGCGCGAATGCCGTGAGGTGCATTTTCTCGCCATTGTTCTGTTGCGCGAACGCCATCGGCAAGTTGCTCAATCCACAATAGGTCATTACAACCTCTTCACCGCCTATGCTGGCTCCCGCTACGTGCGGTATCAGCATAAACTTTCTTGGAAAGGCTACGGCATCGCCGTTTACCTCAACCGCATATACGGTATCGGTGTCATCAAGTATCTCCGGCGCCTCACTAACGTCGGTATATTCGGCTGAATACTGATTCGATGGAAAGATCAACAGGTTCATGAACTGGGCAACAAATAACCCGACTGCAACGCCCACTACGGACAGCACAATGTAGCGACGACGCCAGAATCCGTACTTGTTGTTCAAGAGTATGAAAATCGCCAACAGAACTAGCGTGACAATCGCGATCTCGACATTATATTTGCCGTAGGTCACAACCCAGGATCTGGGCAGAGCGAGAAACTGGCCAATATCGGTTGTGATGAAAGCGCCGCCGACCGAAAGGAAGGCGATTGCAAGCGCTAACACAATAAACAGTATTCGCACTAGCTCAGTACCATCGCCTATTGCGGGCGGCACTCGTGACGGAAGCGTCAATTTCAATGATGCCCATGCAACTGCCCAGTCAGTCCTGACTCTGAAGGTCCTGGCGACTCCAAAGCGCTTTTGTCTCCGGACGCGCGTTCTCAATGCCAGTGAAAGGAATATCTCGCGCCGCCTCATCGTGCGGGTACGAATCCAAGGCCCTTTCGTGACGCTCTTTCATGCGATCAAACATGGCCGAGTAGTGCAGGAGTGGCACGAGCATCGGATGCGCTTCTCGAGGATCCTGATAGAGGTCGTACATGGGACTCGCGATCGATCCTCCCTCGCCGATCCAGACACGTTTGATGTGGCCTTTGATAGTCGCTGCCAAGACGTTTCCTTGATAAACGAAATTGAAGTCGCGACGTCCATGCGTATCCCCATTGAGCAGCAGGCTGGACTGGTCGATTCCGTCAATGATGCGGTCATCGGGAATGTACTTCTCTGCGCCAGCAATTGCAGCGAAGGTAGTGAACAGATCCGTCTGGTGAATCATGTCCGCGACGATTTGGTTGGGCTCAATAACTCCCGGCCACCATGCGATTGCCGGCACACGAATCCCCCCCTCCCAATAGTCATCTTTTCCACCACGGAATATCGTCTCCGACATCCCCAGGCCTGGAGGCGGGTTGTGTACCATCGGCCCGTTGTCAGCCATGGCAACAACAAGCGTGTTTTCGGCAATGCCGAGCTCTCGCAGGTGGTTCATCAATTGGCCAATAAACGGGTCGATGTTCTTGACGAGCGCCTCGGCGAGGCGCCCACGATTTAGGGTTTGTTTGGGGCCGGGCTCAGGCAGGAACCCAAGCATATTGGGCCAGTAGGCAACGTAGAAGGGCTTCTCCGCCGCGACCTGTTTTTCGATGAAACCCAACGTGCGCTTCTTGGCCTCTGGATCTATCTGCAAATAGTCTTGTGCTGACGGTGATTTCCATTCCTTGCCCGGTTGGCCTTTATTGCCCTCGATGGTCAGTATCCAGCCGGTCGGCAGCTGGTAGGCGTCCAACTGGTAAGGATTGGGTTTCAGCAACTGAGGAATGACACCCTGAACGGCGTTGGCCATTTCCCCGGGCGGGTTGTACAGGCTCAGCAGCTGGTTGTATGGGGTGAACAAAGCTTCGTCGAATCCCTGGTTGTGCGCATAGCTTTCTTCGACGTCTCCCAAGTGCCACTTGCCGAAAAATGCTGTAGCGTATCCCGCCCTGGACAGCACTTCAGCGATGGTCACTTCATCCCCGGCGAGACCGCTCGCCTCAATCGGGAAACTGACCTTTGTCATGCCACTACGTACGGCGTAACGACCGGTCATCACTGCCGCCCGGCTCGGTGTACAGGAGTTCTCCGTGTACATGCGGGTAAACAAGATGCCTTCGTCTGCAAGCTGGTTGATGTTCGGCGTCTCGAATCCTCGGATCTTGCTCACGGCCGGCATGCCCACATCGCCGACGGCCGTATCGTCCCACATGATGTGCACGATATTGGGCGGGCGACCATACTTCTTTCGTAGATCCGCGAGTCTTTCGGCCAGTCGTCGATCTTCCGCACGCCACGATTCGCCGTTCTGCTCCTTCAACAATTCAAACTCGGCGTCGTGGATTAACTCGGCCGCGTGTGAACTTCCCATGAATAGAGACGTGGTCAATACGCCTACGACTAGACTGCTAGCTCTCATTGGGTCTCCCTCGTTCATTAATGTGTTTGGACCAAGCACTTGGCTATCATTGCCCTTGTCTCTTCGCCTGTTCAGCAAGACCCACCGGACCTAGTCGCTTTCGCGCGCCTTGGGGTTGCGGCTCCAGGGTCGTGCCCAACGTGTCATTCCAGCGATTCAAGAATCCAAACATCGCAATCACCGTTACGATTTCGAGAATCTGTTCACTAGAAAAATGTCGCTCTAGCTCCTCAAAGTCCTCGTCCGAGACCGCATTGGGGACCAGACCCGCGTGGTGAGCGA
The DNA here is from genome assembly GCA_965224505.1 of Woeseiaceae bacterium. GTDB lineage: Bacteria > Pseudomonadota > Gammaproteobacteria > Steroidobacterales > Woeseiaceae > UBA1847. The sequence continues at coordinate 3,253,231 of CBDCZL010000018.1, read as the reverse complement.
CACGCAATGCAGCTTTTTCTGATTCCGAAAACACCGGACTGGTGGCGTACTCCCAGATCGCCTGTAGTTTCTCGTCACTGACTCCGGTCTCGGACGAACTCAACATCTGATGCGAACTACAGTAGTAGCAACCGGCGGCCGAACTCGTCATGAATGTAACCAGGTGCTTTAGTTCCAAGCTCACCTGTCCCGGTTGATACAACACCGGTGCTAATTCCACCATCGCCTTCAACACTGGTGGAATCCTGACCATGGTAAGGACGTCGTTGGAAAGAAAGCCCATAGCAGCCTCTGCCACGTCCGTGAGCGGCCGCATCTCCTCTGGGATTTCGTCCAGGCCGACCGGATTCACGCGCGCCATTTTCTTGCCCCTTTTGACAACGCTTAGCTAGCTTGCGAAAGCGCAGCTTGAGATGCGCAATTCAAGTCAGTTTCAGGAAAGTAGTTCACCCACACACACCAGTACGCAGCGGCTTTGACGGTCTCGACCCGCTCCAATCGTTTGCCGTCTGTATCACCCCAGAAGTTGATCGAAGACACAGGCTTACCGGTGTCGTTGTAGTAGATACCGAGGCTCTCATACTCATCGTCCCAGGCGACAACAATGTCCCGACCGCCGACCGTCGTATTGACCGGCCCGTCGTGATCACGGACGTACTCCTCGGTATAAGCAACCGAGTCGTTTCCGACGTTAAATCCCCAGACCAGGTCCTTCATCAACAGGCGATCGTCCACAACATCCATCGTGTCGAACATCAATGACTCATTCGTGTGGTGAGGAACGGTGCCCCATAGGAATACGACTTCGACGAAGTGATCGAGGACAAAAAGCAGCGGGTTCTTCCAGAAAGACGGAATCTTGTTCAGGAAAACTCTGCCTTCTGGATAGGCCTTCTGAAATCCTCGAAATGTCATGCGAAACGTCGGCCACTGTTGCATTGCCCTATTGGAATCTCGACCGTCGCATTCACGCGTGCCATACATCTGCTGGATAGGTTCCCCTCTTTCCGCATCACGCATGATGAGGTTATTGCCGATCTGGGCAATCACGGTGAGATCTTGCGGCTTGCCGTCAATCTCTGGTTTATACCCAAGGCCCAGGTGTGTCATGCAGCAATACGTCATAATGACGTTCTCTCCACCGAGACCTTCCGGCGTCCCGGCAAGATGCGGCCGCTTGATGTGATAGTCCGGGTGAGCTCGTGCTTCACCGCCATTTTCAATAACAATCACACTGTCCTCAGACCGGACAAATTTTCTTGCTTCGTCGATCGGGTAATACGTTGCGCTGGACTGCTGATTGCGTAGTCCAAAATGCAGCCAGACGAACGGAAACCCAACAAGCAGAAGATTCAGGACGACGAGGATTGTTGTTGAGGGCCCCAAGCCTACCCCATAGTGATAGTCGAGCCAGGCAGCCACTCCGAGGCTGATCAAGCTTGTGGCAATGATCTGATATTCATGGCGAATCGCGAACACCATGTTCTTCCGCGAAACGTCCATGACGGCTTGCGTGATATCACCCAGGTCGCGGAAATATCGGAACGCTGCGTAGGTGGCGACAGCCATTAACGCCCAATACAGGACTTGCAAGATAAGAGTTTCGTTCATCTTGTTGGCACACCTTTCGCCAGCTTCGCGGCTGCCTCGGGCAGCTCTTCTATACCTTCATAAGGTGTGCCATGCGTCGGCTGCCGATTCGGATACTTTTTCATCAGCTCTTCATGCCGCGTCTTCATGTGATCGAAGGCCGCCCATGCCCACAGGAACGGCGGCATTGTGCCATGCTCCTCCCGCTCGTCCTTGTACAGGTCGTGAAATGCATCCCCGACCAAGCCCGGCCGGTCGCCCAGCCAGACCCGCTTGAACTGCTGCTTGATGGTGGCCGCCAGTACGTCGCCCGTATAGATATGGTAGTAGTCGCGGCGAGAGTGTCCGTCACCGTTCAGCAACAATGCGGTCTGATCGATTCCGTCGATCACGCGGTCGTTCGGAATTTCGGACATGGCGCCCGCAAGACTGGCAAACGTCGTGAACAGGTCGTGTGCGGTCACGATGTCACCGATAATCTGGTCGTCGGCAATCACGCCAGGCCACCACGCAAATGCCGGCACTCGAATACCACCTTCGAGATAGTCACCTTTGCCGCCCCGAAAGATGTTCTCATGCGGTCCCAATGGCGCCAGTTCGTGCATTGGACCATTGTCGGCCATCGCGATGACCAAGGTGTTCTCACCGAGTCCATGCTGCTCAAGCGCCCGGAGTATTTCGCCGATATCTCTGTCGAGTCGAACCGTACCTTCGGCCCACCAGGTACTCGCATTGGTGGTCAATTCCTCCGGTTTCAGCGCCAGATCGTAAACATGCGGCCAATACGCCAGGAAGAATGGCTCTTCGCTTTCGGCGCTGCTCTCAATCAGGTCAAGTACCTGCTGGTGATGGGTGCGCAACAGGCGTTTGTAGTCAGCCAGTGTGGTACCTGAAAATACTTTTGGCTTCTCACCCTTGCGCCCTTCCAGTTGGTTGACGTATCCGAGCGGCCGGAATTCCTTGTCGATCGTGTATGTCTTGTCGAACTGTTCCGGAAACAGTCCCTGAATCGCCGGACTTGCGGCCAGTTGTCTTTGCCAGGTCATGAACGGGAACTGGTTGTACATTGAGAAGTTGGCGTAGTCGAAGCCCTGGTGGTTCAAATAACTCTGCTCTATGTCACCCTGATGACCTTTGCCAACAAAATATGTCCGGTAACCGACTTCGGACAGAATCTCGGCAATCGTTACCTCGTCCTCGTGCAAGCCCATGCCGTCGGGTGGAAAACCCACTTTGTACATTCCGCTCCGCACCGACAATCTGCCAGTCAGCACACCTGTACGCGTCGGCGTGCAGGAGGGCTCTGTATACATGCGTGTGAAGCTGATGCCCTCATCCGCCATCTGGTTGATATTCGGCGTATCAAAACCGAGAACTTTGTTCATCTCCGGAATGCCGACTTCGCCTAGGCTGTGGTCATCCCACATGATGTGGATGATATTTGGTGGCTTGCCGTGTTTGGCTCTTAGCTCGGCGAGTTTCGCCTGTAGCGCCTTATCCTCTTCCGCCCATGCGGCGGCATGCTGCTCGCGAAGCTTCACGAACTCGGCATCATAAACGACGTTGTCGGCTGCCAGAGCCGCTGCACCGTTCAGCCAACAAAGCAACGCAATCGTCGCCCACCCGAAAATCCTGTTATCTCGCCAACTGGATGTCATCTGCTGTTGTTCTTTCATATCACCCGATTTCCCGTCGCAAAAGCAGTCCGCCTGTTCCGACGGCGAAAACATGCCGTTCTGTCAGTGCGATTGCACGGAGAGTAGCGTCCGTCCCACACTCCTCTGTGGCCCAGGACTCACCATCGAAGCGCGGCGCAACCCCTCTCGAACCCACGGCGAAAACTTGTCCGTCTCGACAGCCGCAAATTGCCTGGAGGTCGTTGCGAATCCCGGTGAACTCCTTTTCAAAATGATGCCCATCGAAGCGAACGACGCGGCCCGATAGACCGGCTGCGTAAATTCGATCAAGTCGATCGCCCCAAACCGCGAAGAGGTCTTCGTCAACGCCAGCATTAAAGGTCGCCCATTCTTCCCCGTTCCAGCGGGCGACTACACCGCCACCGCCGACAGCCAGAACGTGGTCTCCGTCCAGGCCCCATACGTCATAAAGCTCGTGACGCGTGCCGGTCTCCGTGGAATGCCAGTGAACTCCGTCATAGCGCAATGCTGTGCCATTGTCTCCGACAACAAAGATGTCATGGGTACCAAATCCGGTGATAGCCAGCAGCGCGACGTCCAACCCACCGTCATACGCCAAAGTCCACTGCTCGCCGTCAAAGTGAAAAATCTTTGACTCGTCGCCGCAGGCATAAACATTGGTAGACGATGTTCCCCATACCGAATGCAAACGAACTTCTCCGGGAATCTCGAGGTCCGACCACGATCCGTTTTGAAAGCACAGTGCTGTACCTGCGTCTCCAACGGCATACATTTGATCGTCTGAGGCAGCCCAAAGCCCACGCAAGATTCGAGTCGAGACAGCTTCCGACAGTACCGACCACGCTGGCGTCGGTCTGGACAGTGATTCTTCGGCCGGCCCGCCAACTGCTTCAGGCTTCGCGCTCGCAACCAGCACGACACCACCGTCGCCGCAAAGCAACGGCGTGTCGTCAGGAATACCAACCGCATCGTGCAAGTCGTGGCGAAGCCGTGTCTCGAGTCGCTTCAGCTGATCGTCTTCGTAGCGGAATGCTGCTCCGCCGTCCCCTACGATCAAAAAGCTCTCGGCCTTTTCCCGGCGTATTCGCCGTAAGCGAGGCAGTTTCTGATCAAGCGAAACCTGTGTCCATGAAAAACCATCGCAGGTGAATAGCCGACCGACGAACCCGGCCGTTGACCCATCGTACTGCCCGCCTACCGCCAGGATATCGTTGTCTGCACGCGCGGCCAGCGACAATACTTGGCTGTCGGTGCCCGACTCAATCGTGGACCATTCATCGTCGTCGCATCGGAGTACCGTGCCACCTGCACCACCGACCAATACGGAACCATTGTTCAGAACTAGGACGCTGCGGAGATTCATATTGGTCGGGCAATCGACTTCCGTCCACAGGCCTTCAGAACGACGCACCACCCTACCGCCGTCGCCGACCGCCCAGGCATCGCCGTTCGGCGCGTTTGCCACATCGAACAAAGGCAGATTCCGGCGAATCTCATCCGGGTCGGTTGAGCCGCGTGTATTTTGCCCACCCTGGACATAGGCCCATTTGCCCTGTTGGCGCTCACAAATCAAGCCCAGCCATCCGACGGCGATGATCGTGTTTTCACCGACGTCTGTCATCGCGTGAATCGGCAAGTCTGTTCCGATTGGTTCCCGTTCCCAGACTTTTCCGTCCCAACGAAAAATCAACCCATCGTCTCCTGCAACGAATAGGTTAGTCCGGTCGATCGCGTGCGCGGCCCAGAGAACGCCGGTTGTTGCTTCGCCGATTGGCGCTACGCGCGTGAAGCGCTGCGGCGCCGGTGGCGAGACGATAGAGCGCAGGAAGTCGCGGCGGGACGGCTTGGCAAGTGACTGGCTCATGACGCGGCGTCCACACCATTACTGCGATTTGCGAGACGCGTCCGCTCATCGTCGATCAGGCGGCGAACCGAATCCGCTAGTGCTGGATCGTCGGGAGCATCGGTCGCAGCCAATGCAGATTCGAGCGATTCGCGTACCTCTGTGTGTGTGCTCTCGCGTAGCATCTCGACGCAAGCACCAACCACCGGCGACATCCAGTCTTTCACGGCCGAGTGCTCCTGGCCTGCAGCCGGTCGGCCCTCGGCCGCACCGGCCGCGATCTCGGCCGAGAATGGCAGACGTGTCAAGGCGCGGATACCGGCAGTTTCAAACGCCGAAACCTCAGGAGCTCGGGGGAAGAGCTCTATCTCATTCCCGCAATGTGGGCAGACAGTTCCAGCGTAGTTTTCAACCAGGCCGATAACCGGCAAGCCGCGTTCCGTACAGAACCGTGACGCTTTGAGCGTGTCCTGCAGAGCAATAGCATCAGCTGATGAAACCAGTAACGCTGCCGTATCGGTTCCTTCCAGAACGTCAGTGAGGGTAATGAGTTCGTTGCCGGTGCCCGGAGGCATGTCGACGATCAGAAAATCCAGCGGGCCCCAATCAAACGAACCGAGCATGTGGTGGATATAGTCATGCTTGTAGGCATCGCGCCAAACGACTGGCGTGTCGCTGTCCTCAAGGAAAAAGCCGAGCGAGCCGATAGCCACTTGGCCACGGCTCTTCTCCAACTCGTAGCACGGAGGAGCAATTCCTCTTCCTTCAACTTTGACTCTTGACTCGTGCAATCCAAACAAGCGGGGCGCATTGGGGCCGTGAACGTCCGCATCAGCCAGCCCTACGGAGAATCCGTCGGCGGCGAGCGCCGCGGCCAGGTTCGCAGCTACAGTGCTTTTGCCGACGCCGCCCTTGTTTGCCAGCACAAGCACGATCTTCCGCAAGCCCGCCAGGCGTGATTCGATCAGTGTCTTGTTGTGAGCGGGCTTATCCAGCCTGCAGTCGTCTTCCTTCGGACAGAACGTGCATGCGTGCCCTCGACCGCATGTGTCAGCGTTCGCGTCATTCCCCAATGCATTCTTGACGAACACGAGGGGCTGTTCCTGCGTCCCGGACGTCATTCCTGTGCCGCCGCGAGAACGTCAGCGGTATTGACTGTTACCCAGCCGACCGTCGTACGTTTGAGCCCGTCGCGCTGCGAGTCGGAGCCCTGCCACACCGCGAGCGCGACATTGATGTCTGCACCAGCGTCGAAGCTTGCCTGGTATTCGCCACCGGCATTCAGGGCCCGAGAAAACACCACTGTCCATTCGCCGCTGTCCGTGCCAACATACCGACCCGTTGCATCCAGGTCCGTCGAGTCCACACGGCTGGTGCTACCGAAGCCACCGGCCGCCAGGTCTTGCGCCGTCGACTCTCCCGCTCGCCAATACCAGATATTCACCGGCATGTTCGGCGCACCCATTGTGTAGGGCGTATTGCCACCGCCACCCAGAGCAAACTGCACGGCCGCCGCATCGGCAAACTTATCGAATGAGTTGCTGTGGTCGTGACTGGCATCTGACCATCGCATGAGCACGTAGAGACGACTGTCGTCACGAGCAATCCGAAATTTCACGGATTCCGTTGGCGCAGTCGCATCGTGGCGAAGATTGACGGACGGGTGAACGGGTGGCGCCCACATCGTGTCGACGACGTACTCGGTCACTTCTTTCCAGCCAACGCCGTCCGCCTCGTTCAGGTTGGCCGCCGGTCCGGTGATCACCGCTAGTTGTATCGACTCACCGATACCCAGCGGTGTCGGCGCAACAGTTGGTGCGGTTTCGGATGCACAACCGAGCAACAACACCGCCAGCCCTGGGGCTATTTGTCGAATAGTCGCTAGTTTCATAGTCAGCTCCAGAGTCCGGCGCCGGGCATCGCGCGTGCGGCGCCCTCATTGGGTATGGTCGCTTCTCGCGACCCGTTCGATTTCAAAGTCGCGGTGAGTTCGCGGCCCGTTCGGTCGATGAGTTCAGTTGCCAGCTGTCCAAGTTCGACGAACAACGGCTCCAGGGGCAATCGTGTCTTTGCGCTCAAGAGACCGTACGCGATCTGCCCAACAAACTGCCTGACATGACGGTCGATAAAGTCGCGCTGCGCCCGTTGGTAGCCGATTTGTTGCTCTGAACCAGGAATAGCATTTGCCTCTAATTGCGCCAGCCAGGCGAGAAACTGCAGCTGGCACACGACATGATCAGGCAAGTCGTGTGCCGGATTGTCTTGTCGAACCCTGAGCCCGAAATGTCGATACCACTGACTGTACTCGAGCATAAATTCCGGCCGTGGTTGACCATCCAGTAGCTCGTTGTAGTCGCCGGCATGCAGGCCAACCATGGGCGCACCTTTCTTGCCCGTCTGAAAGAGCTCGATGTAACACGCCTCGTAGTCTGGGAAGTCCGATATCGCCTTCGGCAAACTGCGAGGCTGTCCGAACAGACCCTCATAGGCGCTCTCAATCGACTCCTGATACTCGCCACCGGCCACATACTTGAAGAAATCAGTCTCCGGATGTGAGAAGCCTTTCGACAGAAGCGTTAGCAGCTCGCAACGACGTAGTGCTCGGTCTTTACGTACAATCATGTTTGCCTCAGCTCAGCTTGAACATGTCGCTGTGTTTGTAGGCGATGAGAATATCCATCAACGCTGACTCCTCGCCGTTGGCCTTCTTTGCGCGTTCCCGAGACAACGTCTCCAGCGCCGGTTCCACTCCCGAACCGAATAGGCTCTCCAAGTAGTCGAGCGGAATTCGCGATTTGTCACTTTCCGTGCCATCGTCATTGAACGTTGGCGGCGCTGTCGGGGGAATGTAGAACACGTTCGGCTCAGTGCCCCATTCCGCATGTAGCGGCAGCGCGACCTTGTATTCGTCGACCAACTGGTGAATCGGACCGTCGACGTCGTCCCTGTAGCCGACCCAGCGTATTCGCCCAACACACTGTGCTGCGCAGGCCATCGGCAAACCTTTCTCAATTCGTGGATAACAGAAGATGCATTTTTCCGATTTGGATATCTTGTCGTTGAAGTACACCTTCTTGTAAGGGCAAGCACTCACGCAATACCGGTAGCCGCGGCAGCGCTCCTGATCGATCAGTACAATGCCGTCTTCCTGGCGTTTGTATATTGCGTTTCGGGAACAGGCCGCGAGACAGGCCGGGTTCGCACAATGGTTGCAAATTCGCGGTAAGTAAAAGTAGTGGCTGTTGGGATAGTCGCCGTCGCCCTGGTCTTCATCCCAGTTCGCACCCCACTCCGGCTTGACGTTCGGTCGTAGCCACGGGTCCTTACCGGTCATCAACGCATCTTCGTGGTTGTACTCCCATGGGACCCCGTAATCTTCCGGTGCCGGCTCAGTGCCGAGCTTTAGTTGTCCACCATCGTCGAACCCGCCACCCATCGTATCGTACTGACGTGGATAACCGTCACCGGGCATCGTCTCCACGTTGTTCCAGTACATGTACTCGCGTCCGTTGCGATTGGTCCATTGCGTCTTACAGGCCATCGTGCAGGTGTGGCAACCAATGCATTTATTCAGGTCCATGACCATCGAGAGCTGACGAGAGGTGCTCATGCTGCACCTCCTTCAGCAGGCGCACGCTCGATATCCACCGCACCTTCATTCGCCAATTGGTTGGGGTTCCACCGAAACAGGCTGAATTTCAGATGACCCCAATCACCGACCAATTCCAGCGGCTGAATTAGTGTAGCGACTGCCTGGTTGTAGCCTTTTCGCTCGCGGAACTGGTGCGCCTCCCACGCGTGCTCCATCATCACCTGATCGTCCCGAACGGTCGGTGCGATTTTTGCTTGTGCGTAGAACTCTCCGATGTTGTTGAATACCCGCACCTGCTCGCCGTCCGCAATGCCTTTCTCTTTAGCAAGCTCCGGATTCAAGTAGACGTTTGGCTCGCCACGTTGTTGCCGCATCATGAATTTGTTGGATCGCCAGGTAGTGTGAATACCCCAACGCGTATGTGGCGTATAGAATGTGTACGGGTATTTCGAAGCGTGCTTGCCGGCATTGAGACGTGCGGTCGGTACAGTAGCGCCCAACTTCTTGTACCAGGGGTGATCGCAATAGAAGGTAATCCGCCCCGACAATGTCGGATACGGCGTCTTGTCTTCAACCTGGGCTTTCCAGCCAATCACCGGACGATCCGGCCGGACTTTGGCACTCGGCGGTGACGGGCTGTTCCACATGGTCAGAAAGCCTTTCTTAACGCCTTCATCAAACGACTGGCCCTGCAATTGTGGTGAATTCTCAACCAGGAAACGCACCTGATCCTTTGCCGTCATCAGCGCACCGTTCATCGTAAACTCGTCGTGAATAGTCAGGAAATTGCGCTCGAACGGTCCATCCTGGTAGGGCTTGATACCCCGAGCATGTGCCCGATCCTGAATCTTCTTCGTCAACAACACCATGATTTCCCACTCGGCTTTCGACTCTCCGACGGGCTTGGCGGGCGCGGTGAAGAAATTCGCGAAGCGGTGCAACGGTGTCATACGCACGTCCCAGGTCTCGTAGTGACCAGCAGCCGGCAAAACATAGTCGGCATACGCGGCAGTGGAATCCATTCGGATATTGATATTGACGAACAGCTCCTTGAACTGTTCCAGCATGTGTTCTCTGTAGTTTGGACCTTTGTTGCGCGCGAACTTGTTGTCGGCCATCAATACGCAGGCCTTTATGCCCTTGTGAACCGGCATTAGACCTTTACTAACGACGTTATCGATCATGGTCTGCATTTCATCGAGCGTGAAGCCTGCAATTGATTTCAGTTTTTCGTCGTCGTAGAACTTCCGCGACTCAACGATCTTCTTGCCGTGCACATATTCGCCAAGCCCACCAGCTTCGAAGCGCGGCATCTTGCCTGTCTGGACAAATGACAGGAGAAATGTGGACTCCCAACCCCAATCCGTCCATGGACTCAGGTAGCCACCGCGTTCGCCGGCGTGCGCCGTCAGCGCACATAGCAATGCCTGCGACCACTGGGTGAATATTCCGTTGAGCATCTTCGCCGACGCGAAGCCGGCAGCTATGATGGCCTTGTTTGCACGAGCGAAATTGCGCGCTTCTGTTCGCACAACATCCGGATGCAGGCCCGTTGTTTCCTGTGTCGATTCAGGAGAGAACTTATCAACCTCGGTCCGCACATGCTCGAATACAGGCCTAACCTGAAGGTCACCAATTGGGAACTCACCTTCAAGAGCAGGATCCACCGCATCAAGAGCGAGCGTCTTATGATCATTACCCATTGAGCCCCGGGCTATAACCGGTGCATTTGAATTCAAATCCCAGTGATAAAAGACCTCTGCGTTGCCATCTTCTTCAAGGTCCGACTGCCGCAACAGGTCTCCATCGGATTTGACGAGTAACGGCAAGTCAGTTTGCTCTTTGACGAACGAGCGATCCCAGAGATCCTCTTCCAGGATCGTGTGGACCATCGCCATATAGAGATACGGATCAGCACCCGGCGCAATGTTCAGCCAGAGATCCGTATGAATCGCTGTTGGATTATAGTCCGGAGCGACCGAAACGATGCGGGCACCGTTGTATTTCGCTTCCCAGAGATAGTGCGCGTCCGGTATACGCGTAACGTTTGCGTTCAGATACGACATCAATATGTAATCCGCATCAAACCACGCATCGGATGTGCAGTTTTGCAGCGGATCACCGTATGCCAGATGTTGTCCCGCTTGACCGTCGCCAACGTCCGTCATGACGTCTTCATAAACACCACCGGTCAGAGCGGCGAATCGAATTCCGGCACTGATTGGCCCTTGAGATACGGTACCGGTACCGGTGTAGGTCGCCAATGCTCCCGGGCCGTGCTCCTCGTAAATATCGATGATCTTGTCAGCAATTTCGTCGGTCACCTGATCCCAGGAAATCCTCTGCCATTTCCCTTCGCCACGTTCACCGACGCGCTTCATCGGGTAGCGGAGCCTATCTGCGTCATACATCGCCTGGCTGTGAATCGCGCCTTTTTGGCAGCCCCGCGGATTCGTGTCCGGTATGTTGTCTGCAATTTGTGGGTACTGCGCGAGCTGTTCTTCTCGTACCGCAATCCCGTCTCTAGTCAGGACTTTAAAGGCGCAGTTGCCGTGACAATTCACGCAGTGTGCAGCGTATCCAACCGAATCGTAGGCATACTCCTTGCGATAAATGTCTTCCCATCCGCGATACGGGTAGTCTTGGGTCAGGGTGTCGCCGACGGGCTCCAACGCCGTCATCGACCAGGCGTTTCCAGATCCCAATGTCCCTAGTCCGGCGAGGCCGGTCACTTTCAGAAAGTTGCGACGATCAATGTGTGTCATTTTGCTTTCCCCCAATCACCTCGTGCCTGCAGTTCCTTGAAAGCAGTAATCTTGTCTTTCGGAACCGGCAACTGATGACGCCCTTTCCATGTTTCGTAAGGCATCCCGTACACGTGCCGTTTCGCATCGGCCTCATTGAGCAATCCACCGCACTCGATAGTCGCCTCGCGGTACCACTCGCTCAGGCAATTGCGACAGAACCCCGCCAGCAACATAAGGTCAATGTTCTGCACGTCCGTGCGGTTTTGCAGATGCGCTATGAGCCGGCGAAATACGGCCGCTTCGACTGCTTGCTCGTTTCTACTATCCATTCTCTGCCTCGACAGCAGCGAAGTCCGGGTAACGTTCCCGCAGTTTGAGTTTATTGACCTTGCCGGTGGCCCCCAAAGGCAACTCGTCCACAAACACAACGGCGTCGGGGAGCCACCATTTTGCGACGTTCTCCGACAAGTATTGCAGGACATCATCTGCATCAGGATCGGAACCGGGAGCTTTGACCGCAATCAGCAAGGGGCGCTCGTCCCACTTCGGGTGTGGCAGGCTGATAACTGCGGCAGCGGCAACTCCTTCGTGGCCGGTCGCCGCATTCTCGAGGTCAATGGAACTGATCCACTCGCCGCCCGACTTGATCAGGTCCTTCGCCCGATCTGTAATCCGCATGTATCCCTGATCATCAATCGTCGCGATATCGCCCGTATCGAACCAGCCATCCTCGAGGAACGCATCGCTGGCTTCGTTCTCAAAATAGGCTTTGGCCACGCCCCAACCTCGAACACAAAGGTTTCCGGGCTGCTTGCCGTCATTCGGCACCAGGTTGCCGTCGTCATCAACGATCTTCAATTCTGCTCCAAAGACCATATGACCCTGCGACATCCTGGCGCTCATGATCGCCTCGTCGCCTCGCGCGACGATTGAGGGCGACACGGTGGGAGACGTGCCCATCGACGTCGTCTCGGTCATTCCCCACGCGTGCAGCGGCTCAACATCATAGTCATTTTGAAAGGTCTCGAGCATCGAGCGCGGAACAGCCGATCCACCGGCGACAATGCGCTTGAGCTTTGGCAAGCCCCTGGCTTCTTGCCGGGTATAGTCGATCAACATCTGCCACACAGTGGGCACGCCGGCCGAAAACGTGACGTCCTCCTGATCCATGAGTTGCCAGACACTCCTGCCGTCCAGGTCTTTGCCCGGGAGGACCAGCTTCGCACCGGTCAGTGCCGTAACGAACGGCATTGTCCAACCGTTAACATGGAACATCGGCACGACGAGGAGGACCGTTTCTCTATTGGACACATCGAGAGCGAGGCTCGTGCTCAGGGCCTGCAGAATGATGGAGCGATGTGAGTACAAGACGCCCTTTGGGTCGCCAGTGGTCCCCGACGTATAGCAAAGTCCGCACGCCGTATTCTCATCAAATTCGGACCAGGCAAACGACTCCGGTTCATCGGCAATGAGCGCCTCGTAACTCATGACGTTTGGCAATGTAGTATCCGGCATGTCGTCCGCCTCGCACAGTACGACGAAGCCTTTCACGTTGCTGATTTCTGCTTTGATATTTTCGAGAAGCGGAACAAACATCTTCTCAACAAAGATATATTTGTCATCTGCATGATTGATGACGAAGGAGAGCTGCTCCGCGGAGAGTCGCGGATTGATCGTGTGATACACCGACTCAATGCCGGGTACCGCATAGTACAGCTCCATATGCCGATAGCCATTCCACGCGATCGTACTGATACGATCGCCGCGCGCGACGCCAAGCCGTTTTAGTGCATGGGCAAGCTTCGCACATCGCTTGCCCATGTCGGCAAAGGTGTACCTGTGGTCATCGCCTTCGAGGCGGCGGGACACAATTTCGCCATCGGCGTTACCTGCCTCCGCAAACTGCAGAAGCTTCGGAATTATTAGCGGAAAATCTTGCATCAGGCCTAACACGGTTTTCTCCTGTTTACTGTCTTTGCTACGCTGCCTTTTCGAACACGTAGGTACCCGGCGCCGCCTCCAACGCCGGAAACTGGTCGTTTCCTCTGCACTCCGGGGCGGCAATCTGCGCTCCGGAACGATTGCTCAGCCACGCCATCCAGTGACTCCACCAAGAGCCATCTTCGAGTTCGGCTCCGTTCATCCACTCGTCCGGCGTTGTTGGCAACGCGTCATTGACGAAATAGCTGGCACCTCTCTTGGACGGGGAATTCAGCATGGTTTGCATGTGGCCACTGTTCGACAAAACGAACTCCACGTTGCCGCCAAACACCTGGGTCGAGCGGTAGCAGGCTGGCCAGGGCGTGATGTGATCCGTGAGACCACCGTAAACGAATTTGTCGCCGCCGATCAGAGAGATATCCACGGGTGTCCCGCAGACCTCCATCCCACCGGGCTTTGCAAGATCGCCCGTCCAGAACATGTCAATAAAGTCACAATGCAATTCGCTGGTGAGACTGGTCCAGTCGTTGTTCCAGTAGAGCAGGTCAAAAGCTGGTGGATCGTTGCCCAAAAGGTAGTTGTTAACCACGTTGCCCCAAATGAGATCCTTGGGACGCAGCCACAGCATGGCCAGCGCAAGCTCGTGCCCGCGGAGAATGCCTCGCTTTCTCGATCGACGCTTGACCGCCTCAAACGTTGCTTCGGAGGAAAACGCGCCCAATTCTTGGTCTTCTGGCTCAACGCTCAACATGCAAACACCCACCGACATCGAGTGGATGATGCTCTTGTCTTGTGTCGCCTGGTAAGCGAACGCAGCAGCTGACACCATTCCACCGGAACAAATTGCCAGTAGATTCAGATCGTCAGATCCAGTGATCGACCGAACCGCCTCGGCAGCCTCAAGCACAGAGGCTGCGTATTCCGAAAGGCCCCAGTGGGTGTGTTCCCGCGTCGGGTTGCGCCAGCTCACAACAAACGTCTGGACGCCATTGTCGACACAGAACTTGATCATGCTGCGGTCCGGGGATAGATCGAGCGCGTAGTATTTATTAATCATCGCCGAGACAATCAACAGCGGTCGCTCATGAACTTTCTCGGTGGTCGGGGAATACTGAATCAGTTCGAGAATCTCATTCCGAAATACGACCGACCCCGGCGTCGACGCAATGTTCTTGCCCACCTCGAATTTCTCCTTGTCTACCTGCGCCGGGATACCGTGGTTTTGTACAACATCACGGACAAGGTTTCTGGCGCCGCGCAACAAACTCTGACCACGAGTGTCGATAGCCGTGCGTATTGCCGCAGGATTTCCGAGTAGTGTGTTTGTCGGGGCGACGGATTCGCCAACGAGCCGCGTCAGGAATCCGGCACGATTGCGATCGACCGTATCGAGTTCGAGATCGTCAATCCACTCGTCAAGTGTTTCGCACATGGCGAGATAGGATTGTTTAACGGTACGGTACAACCAGCGATTATCGAACGCCGGATCCTCGAAGCGTCGATCGCGGCCGGGTGGCTCGTACTGTTTCTTCCCACTCAGGATTTCTATGAACTTGCTGTTCTGCGACAGTATGTGCTTCGCCAGAATCAAAGGTTGGCGTACAGTCTCGGCAGCCACCTTTCCACCTGAGCTCATCAGATCGCTAAGATGAAACCCGGTTAGCGGGTTGATTGAGACGGTCGACTCAACTTCTTCTGCCTGCGCGCGAATCGCTTGATCCAGGTTGTCGAGCGGAGAGGCCAATTCTATTTCACCGTCCTTCGCGACCGCTCAGGCGGTGAACGCCTCTACCATTTCACGAGTGTCATTGTACTCCCGAACATGGGTCGCCTTGCCTTCGTCATCGAAACGCAGAACGTGAACAAACGGCATCGTATAGGTCTTGCCCGTACTCTTTACAACCGTGTCCTGCTCAACACCGATGACAGACACGACCGATTCATCGCCGACTATGTCCGTGAAGTGAAGGGGCGACATTTCGATTGCTGCACCCAGCTCCGTCAGATACTGCAGCAAGCCGTCAGAGCCTTTGTATGTACCGCCAAAAGGAATGCCGTCAGGAAGCGGATTTTCCCATTCAAAATTACCGCCAATGTACTTTTCCTGAAAGGCAGGAAAGTCACCAAGTAACAGTGCGTAGAAATCCTCGACACGCTGGGCATTGTCTGCATGACTCATTTGTTCTTCCTTTGTTGCTTGTATTTGTGAACCAGCCTTGCGCAGGCAAGGACTATTGGTCCAGTTCCGCAAATCGAACTTTCCCGAAGCCGGCCTCGTAGGGCGAGAAACTCTTGATATCCAGCGTCAAGCGCTTGATGTGCCATTTGCCGTCCACCCGCTTGTATTGCTCGTGATAATGCGCAGCCAGCCACATCGCCTGGTCGCCTTCGACCATGACCATCGGCTGCCACAGGTACCAGGTACCTTCGGCCTTGTCGCCATCGACCTCGATTACAGGATTGGTGGTGTAGTGAATCGCGTATGAAACGAGACTCGGCGCCGCCTTGAAGAATTCGATAATCCCGGCACGACCCTCGGCAAAGCCCAGCGCGCCCCCGTCCCACACGCCGTCCTCGGTGAAACAGGATGCGATTCCTTCCGGGTTATAGTTGTCATCGCAAAACCTCGCATAGCGACGCTTGAGAATCTTGATGTCCTCTATATCAACGAGGCGTTGTACGTTGGCTTCGAGTGAGTTGCTCATGTCCTGGTGACCCCTTTACAAATTGGTGATCAGCTACCCATCCGGGTGCATCGTGTGCCATTCGGTCGCTTGCTCGTAAGCATGCGCAATTCGAATAATCGTCGCTTCTGCCTTATGGGCCCCGACCAACTGCATGCCAACTGGAAGATTCTCCGACGAGAACCCACAAGGCACTGTAATTGTGGGGTGGCCTGAGAAATTCATCGGTGCCGTGAAGCCAACAAAAGCCGCAACAGCCTCTGGCGGGAGAACCGCTGTCGGAGGAAATTCGGCCAGAGGCATTGCCGGCAGTGGCGCGGCCGGGCAAAGAAGCGCGTCGACGTTTGTGAGGGCCGTATTAAATGTAGCCGTGGCCTGTGCCGCAGCAAGACGGGCCTGCGTGACTATGGCACCGCTAATCTCGCTTGATGCATCCAGCAGCCCACGAAACACGGGGCCGTAGTCGTCGGCCTGCTCGGGATATAGGCCCTCGTGAGCAACCGCGGCTTCGGCCGCAACCACGGCTCCCCAAAACGGGGCGGTGCCAAGTACAGCCATTAGGTCAACCGGCACAAGTTCTGCGCCGAGTTTTTCGAGCTCGCGGCCCGCCTCAAGTACGGCGGCCGTGACCTCGGGATGCGCGTCGGTCGCGCAATAGGTTTCGTCAATACCGATTCGCAGTCCCGAGACGCCTGTGTTCAATCCTGCAATGAATTGAGGCACCGACGCTAACAATGAGAAGGGATCGTTCTCATCGAATCCGGCAATTTCCTGCAGCATTAGTGCAGCATCTTCCACACGGCGCGTGATCGGGCCCACGTGGTCGAGCGTATAAGCAAGAGGAAAGCCGCCATGTTTGCTGACGCGCCCAAATGTCGGTTTGATTCCGACCACGCCATTAACGGCGGACGGATATCGAATCGAGCCACCGGTATCGGTGCCGAGCGTACCAAAGGCCAGCCCTAATGCTGACGCGACTCCGGAACCACTAGAGGAAACTCCAGACCAGCGGTCCGCAGCCCAGGGGTTGACTGGAACCGGCATGTCCGGGTGATAGCCGGACAACGCGAATTCGGTCATGTTCAGCTTGCCGAGGATCACGGCTCCGGCATCCTTCAGTTTCGCCACCACGGTCGCGTCTCTGTCGGATACCGAACCTTTCCTGATGACCGATCCGCAGGCGGTCACGGTGCCTTCCATCTCAAACAAGTCTTTGACGGCAACCGGAACGCCATGCAGCGGACCCTTGTAATTGCCAGCCGCGATCTCCTTCTCGGCTGTCTGCGCTTGTGCCAACGCGGATTCTTCGGCGAGCACCGCATAGGCATGACAGTTGGGATTGGCCGAGGCTGCACGTTCCAGCATGTGCTGTGTCACCTCCACGGGTGACAGCTGTTTTGCCTCTATCTGCCGTGCGACATCTGCCAGCGACTCAAAATGCAGTTGACTCATATCTAGCGATCTCCCCTTGAGCTGGCGCTCGACAAAAACGGTTCGGTTCAGGTCGATAATTATAATATTTGAGCGTTTATTTGCGCCTTCTATGGCGTCTGGTGACTATATCTTATAATATTAGGCCTGACAATCCCTTCAACACTGCGCCAGGAACGAATCGTGCTATCTGCAAACCCTTCCGGAAAAACGAGCAAACTGAAACAGCAACTTAAAGCGTTCATGGATGAACACGTTTACCCCAATGAATCTGCTTACGAGCGTGAGGTTGAGGCGTCCGGTGACCGCCGCTCCAGCCCCAAGATCCTGCGAACGCTACGTTCGCAAGCCAAGAAGGAAGGTCTCTGGAACCTGTTTCTTCCCGACAACGAGCACGGAGCAGGGCTCAGCAATCTCGAATATGCACCCCTGGCCGAAATCATGGGGCGCGTGGAATGGGCGCCGGAGGTCTTTAATTGCAATGCCCCGGATACCGGCAATATGGAAGTGCTGCATCTCTACGGCAGCGAGGTGCAGAAGAAGCAGTGGCTCGAGCCATTGCTGGAAGGCTCAATTCGATCGGGCTTTGCCATGACGGAACCGGCTGTGGCAAGTTCCGACGCCACCAACATTGAGGCGACCATTGAACGGCAGGGCGATGAATACGTCATCAATGGCCGCAAGTGGTTTACGAGCGGCGCGTGGAGTCGCGATTGCAAGGTTTTGATCTTTATGGGCAAGACCGACCCGTCCAACACGAACCGCCATCGCCAGCAGTCCATGATTATTGTGCCCATGGACACTCCCGGGGTTGAGGTACTGCGGCCCCTCACGGTCTTTGGCTATGCGGACGACCCAATGGGACACCCGGAAATCAGCTTTGACGATGTCCGTGTACCGGTCGATAACCTGTTGCTGGGAGAGGGACGCGGATTCGAGATTGCACAGGGACGCCTCGGTCCCGGACGAATTCACCATTGCATGCGCCTGATAGGCTCGGCGCAGCGTGCACTCGAATTAAGCTGCCAACGTGTGGAAAAACGTACAACGTTTGGCCGTCCACTCTCGAAACACCAATCAGTTCGCGAAGCGATCGCGAAATCGTATTGCGAGATTGAGCAAACCCGCCTGCTGACCATGCAGGCAGCCGCTAAGATGGACGCCGACGGCAATAAGGCCGCTAAGGACTTGATCGCGGCAATCAAAATAGCTGCGCCACGAATGGCTTGCCGTGTAATTGATCGCGCAATCCAGATTCATGGTGGCCAGGGCCTGACCTCGGACACCTTCCTCGCCAAGGCATATGCCAATGCGAGATCGATACGCATCGCTGACGGCCCCGACGCCGTCCACATGATGGCGCTGGGCAAACTGATCATCAATCGATACAGCGCGTAATCGTATGAGTTCGCAAACCGATGCCGTCAGATCCTTCGACGAGCAGGCACTAGACCAATACATCCGTGACGCGCTACCAACGGTAGGTGCGCTTCGCTCAGTCAAGAAGCTCAGCGGCGGACAGTCCAACCCCACCTTCCTGGTCGACACCGAAACGCGGCAGCTTGTCCTGCGTCGCAAACCGCCGGGCATACTTCTGAAATCGGCGCATGCGGTGGACCGAGAGTACCGCGCGATGAAGGCGCTACAAGGTACGGATGTCCCGGTTCCACAGATGCATGCGTACTGCGATGACGAGACGATTCTCGGCAGCGAGTTCTTCCTGATGGATTTCATCAGCGGCCGCACACAATTCAACAATGGCATGGAGAGTCTGGACGACACTGCAATCGACGAGACCTACGACGACATGAATCGGGTTCTCGCCGCCTTGCACACCCTTGATGTCGACGCACTCGGACTCGGTGATTTCGGACCGCGCGAGCATTACTTCGACCGGCAGGTCAAACGTTGGACCGCACAGTACGAAGCATCGGCGACGGGCCCGCTGCCATCGATGGACCGGCTGATGGACTGGATCAACAACAATATTCCAGCCGAAGACAGCACGATATCTCTTATCCACGGCGACTATCGTCTCGACAACATGATTCTGCATGCGGACCGAAACGAGATCGTCGCCGTCGTTGATTGGGAACTCTCAACACTCGGGAACCCCTTGGCCGACCTCGCCTATTTATGTGCGCTATGGCGTCTGCCGCCCGGCCCCATGACGCCCGGCCGCCTGCAAGACAAGCGTGGCAACTACCGGAACCCGCAGGAAGACGTCTTTCTTGAAAAGTACTGGGCGCGGCGCGGCATTGCACCGAGCGACGATTGGACTTTTGCGCTGGCGTTTTCCTTGTTCAGGCTGGCAGCGATCCTGCAAGGCGTCAAGAAACGGTCGATAGAAGGCAACGCGTCCAGCCGCAAGGCCGATGCAGTTGTTGCGCTGATCGAACCTTCAATCAACCTGGCGCTGGATCTCATCGCCTGATTTTTCTTCCCTGGAGCAAACGAATGCAACACGACCATTTTGATCTCTCTGGAAAAGTAGCCCTCGTTACCGGTGCGAGCCGTGGTATCGGCGAGTCGATCGCCCGCTTACTGGCCGAATACGGCGCACACGTGATCATATCCAGTCGCAAGGAAGCGTCCTGTGAAAGCATTGCATCTTCCCTTCGTGACTCGGGCTACTCAGCCTCGACAGGCGCCGTCAATATCGGCGATGCGGATGCAGTCCGAAAGCTGGTTGAGGGTATCGGCCGGGAGCATGGTCACCTGGATATCCTGGTGAACAACGCGGCGACAAACCCATACTTTGGCGATATAGTCGATACTCCGATGGAGGCCATCCAGAAGACGGTCGACGTGAATCTGCGCGGCTACTTCGTCGCTTCTGCGGAAGCCGCGCGTATCATGCGCGAAGGTGACGGCGGCAGCATCGTTAATATTGCATCGGTCAACGCTTCACGCCCTGCGCCTCTACAGGGGATTTACAGCATCACCAAGGGTGCCGTCGTCAATATGACGAAGGCATTTGCCAAGGAGTGCGCAACGCAGGGTATTCGCGTGAATGCCGTTCTTCCTGGTCTGACCAAGACAGCCTTCGCTGGCGCACTTCTTGAGGATGAAAAGACCTACAAATCACTGGTGCAGAACATCCCGATGCGACGACACGCCGAACCCGATGAAATTGCGGGCATTGTTCTTTATCTCGCGTCGGGTGCAGCAAGCTATACAACAGGTGCCGTGATCCCTGTAGATGGCGGCTTGCTTGCGTAGAGTGCAGCGGCCGATACCGGCTCACGAAAATCCTGATATCCTCGGTTGAATATGACGACGACAGACACAGAAGAGCTTGGCCCTGAGGAAGGTGGTCACCGTCCAGTTCCGGATGTGTATTTTCGTACATCTACCGGTCGATCATCTACCGACCTTGTCATAGGCCATATCATCGACAGCATTTTGGCTGGGAGCATGTCGCCGGGTCAGCGCATTAACGCCAACGCGCTGTGCAAGGAGCTTGGAGTAAGCGTCGTCCCTGTCCGGGAAGCCATTCATTTTCTCGCTGGCGAGGGTGTGGTCGAACTCCTGCCGTTGAAGGGCGCTCGCATTCACGAAATGGACTCAGCAGAAATTATCGACTGGTGGAGAATCTTTCGAGTGATTTCAGGCCTGGGATTCGAAGCCTGTGCGCAAGCCCTCAGCATGCAGCCTGACCAGGCACGAAGAATTGAAGAAGCTCTGCAACGCCTCGAACAGGCTCAGGTTGCGGAACCCCCTTTGCGCTTCATCCTGACCCTCGCCGATTTTCATAGGGTAGTGCACTCTATAGGTGAGAAACCGGTTCTTGACGACGCGCTTCGCAAGCTGCAAGTGCTGTTTTGGTGTTCGTTTCTACCCCAGTACATCCCGTTCGATGACTACGGCAAGTACTTTGCGGAACACTACCGCGTTGTCGGCGAAGCGCTGATTCGGGGAGATGATGAATCGGCAACCAGCGCATTCAAGCACCACGTCGAATGGTCATCATCGATCATTCGCGGAGAGCGCCCGAGCCCGGGTGCTCCCTGGTGTCCGTCCTTATCTCGGACAGACTGACTCTCGTCTACTCGAAGTAGCACCCAAAGAAAAACGGCGATCCAAATTGGATCGCCGTTCGTGTCCATTGTTGATTGACCAACCTAGAATCGGTAAGTGAAATCAGCTCCATACGTACGAGGGCGTCCTGGAATATAATAGTTGATGCCGAATGCGCCTTGCAGATTAATGGCGAATATATCGTATTCCTCGTCGGCCAGATTCTGCACCCAAAGCGAGAAGGACATGCGATCGTCAATATCGGCAAGCGTAGCTTTGCCGTTCCACAGCCAGTATGACTCTTGCATTAGCGGTGCGTGCCCATCCAGATCATTGTAAGCACTGAACCATTGGTCATCCAGGTAGGTACCATCCAGGTGCAACTGGATAGACCAATCGCTGCCCAGGGGCAGGTCATAGTCGATCGCAGTATTGAAGTTGATCTCAGGCGACGACACAGCTTCGTTTCCCGCGAGGTCGATTGTATCGGTGGCAACTGGCGTGCTGAGTGCCGGGAGCACTAATTCCGTATATTCGGTATCGAGTAATCCAATACCTGCCTGTATTGTCAGACGCTCCGTCGGAACCGCCAGCAACTCGAATTCGGCGCCGCTCAGGTCGGCCCCACCAGCGTTGACAAGAAACGCGGATACGCCAATCTGCGTGATAAACTGCTGGTCCTCATAGTCGTAATGGAATACTGACCCATTCAGGCGCATTTTGCGGTCGAAGAACTCACCTTTGAACCCAAGTTCGAATGCATCAACAAACTCCGGTGCAGCATAGGCCCCGTTGTCGTTTGATTGATCCGCGTAGATCAGTCCGTTGTTGAATGAGCCCGAACGGAAACCGCGCGAATACCCGCCAAAAACCATAACATCATCGGTCAGCTGGTAGTCCAGATACAATCGACCGGTAACAGCATCCTCCTTGACCGTGCGGACCTCGCCGGAAGCCAGTGAATACGTCCCGTCGAGAAAAGTCCCTGCAGGCAAGTCCGGCAAGTTTGGATTGGACGCAAGAATCGCGGCAAGATCAGGTGTAACCCCGGGCGCATCGAAGCCCGCCGCAAGAAACAGTGGTGTCAATACATTGCCCGGCAGCCAGCTCCCAAGCGGATTACCGGATTCATCCAAGCGAGAGTAGTTGATATAGTCCCTGGTGCTCTCGTCCTCCGTGTACCGCAAGCCCAGCGTAAGTCCGAGCCGGTCAGTGAACTGATAGTTCATATGCGTATAGAGCGCGATGGACTCTTTGCTGACGTCAAAACGCCGATCAACCTGACCCATGCCGTTGAACAAGGTACCAGGACCAAATACAGCCTGGTTGTTAAAGAATTCGGTGTGGACTATATCGCTGTCCATGTCTTCCTTACCGAAATAGACACCTGCGATGATGTCGAAGGCACTATCGAAAGCAGAAACGAATCGCAGATCCTGAGCAACCGCATCAGTCGTTGCTCCCCAGTCAATGGCCAGGAACGGCGTTTCCGTGCCATCGGTATCTGTAACTTGAAAGTAATCGGCGTCGTAGTAGGAGGTTACGGAAACGATGCTGTACGAGTCAGCCTCATAGGTCAGGCGAAGGTTGGTCTGCAGCATGTCAACCTCCATATTGCCAACGTTGTTGATGCGAGTTTGGTAAAACCCCAATCCGTCACGTGTGACATTACCTGTGAAATCCACTCCGCCCGGCAAGATGCCCTCTGTTCGTGGTGCAGCTGCTCTGGCGTCGCTGTTGCCGGCCGTCAGTTTGAATACGGCGTTCAGCGAATCGGTCGGTTGGTAATTGAGCGTCAACCGGGCAACGGTATAGCTCGTCTGGTTGGCATCTCCAGCACCGCCGACGTGCTCTATGACACCGTCGTCCTCTTTGTACTTGACAGCAATCCGAGCGGCGAGTTTGTCGTCAACTAGTGTCCCTTCCACGGCACCAGAGGCCGTGACCAGGCCGAAGTCGCCAGCGCCGATGGAGAACATTCCGTTGGTCACATCACCAATTTCGGGTGTTTGTGTTCGAATGTTGATTGCACCGCCCGTCGTGTTCTTGCCGTAAAGAGTGCCCTGAGGACCACGAAGGACTTCGATCCTCTCGGTATCGAACAAGCTGAGCCCGTGCGTGAAGCTCGCGCCGAGATAGGCTTCGTCGACATAGACGCCGATCGGGCTGGCCTGCGTGGGCGTGTAGTCGATCATGGACACACCGCGAATGGCAAACAGCGGTTGCACTTCTCCGAGCGGCGCGCTGACCTGCATGTTCGGCACCTGGTTTGAAATGCTGTTTGGATTGTCCCAACCCAGAGCCTCCAGGTCAGAACCTTTGAATGCGGATACCGAGACAGGCACTGTCTGCATGCTCTCGACACGCTTCTGAGCGGTGACGGTGATTTCTTCAAGTTCCTGCGCTGACGTCGCTGTATTCAGCAGGAAGACCGCAAGAACGGCCGCAAACGTTTTCCTATTGATCATACTGATGCCTCCCGAGGGAATTCTCACGAACCAAATTTTGTTTTATCAAGGCGATCCGTACGTTTGGGCCCCAGATCGCCAATCTATGCGGGCTTACTAATCTTATAAGATTCGACCTAGACTATCTTCGTATTGGGAGTGATGCAAGGTTTTCTTATAGGATTTGGTATAGAATTGCTAGAATAGGGTGCCAAACCGGGCACACCGCAGCGACTGCACTGGGGCAAAACAGCCAGTTAGCGCACCTCGCCGTTTGTGTGAGTGTCAATCTTCGAACGCTCTGGGTAGGTACAGAATCTGCGTTGGATTTGTTGGTTTTTGAGAGGGTGGAAAGTGGTAGACGAGAACACAATTTGCTGGTTAGCACGGATAGCGCGGTGAAATTGCGTATACGCGAAAACACGATTCGACTAAGACTCAAACGCGGCGAGGTCGATCGTATTGCATGTGGCCTGTGTGTCGTCGAGCGTACAATTCTCCCCGACTCCGTCTTTACCTATCGCCTGGATGTTGTCGAGGACGACGAACTATCTACGTCCTTCAGTGACGGCGAACTGGTGGTTCGATTCCCGCGAGAACCAGCTGTCCGTTGGGCGACGACGGATCAGGTGTCATTCTTCGCCGAGCAAGAAACTGCGGTTGGCAACCTGCAAGTACTGATCGAGAAGGACTTTGCCTGCCTGGCACCGGGCGATAACCGCTTTGGTGAGGACGACGAGGATTCATTCCCTCATCCCGCGGCCGGGTCTGACGCCGGTTGTTAGGGCACAGGGCCGTCAATATCTGTTGGACGGGTACGTAATTTGCAGATGATGCAACTGGCAAGCAATTTTCTCGACGAAAGCAACGCGCTACACGAGCTCATTTCACCGTTGAGCGACGCAGACTTAGAACTGCGAACGCAGTTCAAGCACTGGACGATCGGCGATATCATCGGTCATCTTCACCTGTGGAACTGGGCAGCCGATACCACTCTACGTGACCCCGACCGGTTTCAGGTATTTCTCGCCGACGTTATTGCGCCGGTGCAACAAGGCAAGCTTCACGAATTTGAAAGGAAATGGCTGAACGGTCTTCGCGGTGGCGCGTTACGGGATGCTTGGCGTAACCAATATCGGGCGACGGCGAGGCATTTCGGACAAGCCGATCCGGAGACACGCATCGCCTGGGCCGGTCCTGATATGCGTGTCCGCACCTGTATTTCCGCTCGGCTGATGGAAACCTGGGCCCACGGCCAGGCAATCTACGATTTGCTGGGCGTCAGTCGGACGGATACCGATCGGATTGACAGCATTGTCTCTTTGGGCGTCAAAACATTCGCCTGGTCGTTCAGCAATCGTGATCTCCCAATCCCGCACGCGCCTCCTCGGCTATCGTTGCAGGCGCCATCGGGAGCGATCTGGACGTTCAACGAGGAAAGCTCGGCCGGGATCATCGAAGGCCAGGCCACGGAGTTCTGCCAGGTTGTGACACAAGTCAGGAATGTCGCCGATACGCACTTGACCATCCGCGGCGACGTTGCAGAGCGCTGGATGGCGAATGCCCAGTGTTTCGCAGGCCCCCCCGAAAGCCAACCGCCACCCGGGTCGCGATTCAGAAACCGCGAAACCGGAAATCGGCACCGATAGTCAATGGACCAACAAGAGGAGCCAGGTCCGAATGGTCAGCCTCCCGGAGCAGGATCCGGAATTGTCCCTCCTAACTAACTCATCCATATTGATTTCATTGGCTTTTCTGTCGGCGTCACTTAACGTCGACGGACGGCCAGATAGCTCTCTACAAACGAAATCGCGAAGCTGATCGCCAGACGGACCTGCCCGGAACCTGCTCAGAGAGTATCTATGGAAATAGTTTCTCGCCGACGAGTTCGGCGAGTGACTTCAAATCTATGTAGCCCTTGTAATCGAGCATGATTGAATTCGCCAACACTCCAACAACGACAATAAGCCGCAGCGACCACCGGTCCCAGAGACTTTTTCGAATCTCTTTGGGCCGTGAAAAAGGCACCGGTGGGCGCATAGGCCATGGCGCTGGCGAATAGTCGTATCTGTAGCTTTGATTCTCTTCTGCGCGCATCGGCTTGAGAGCTAAAGGCTCTATCGGTTCTTCGACCGTATCCGGCGCGCTTGCTCGGGCCCGGCTTTCGTCGTACTCAAGCTCTTCGGCTATACCGAATCGGCGTGCCAGTGACACAGGCATGAATAGCTCATGCTCCGTCCTCGTCACCGCGACGTACAAGAGCCGCAGTACTTCGGGCGCTGGCGCGTATATATCCTTGCCACGGAAGGTCATGAGGAACTCCGGCTTTGCGCGGAAATCGTCGAGTATCGCTACTTTCGAAAACTCGCGACCCTTGGCCTGGTGAACCGTTGACAGCACGATATGTGCTTCTTCCTCCGGACACACTGAATCGACGCAACGCCTGATCTCGCGAAGTCTGTGTTTGTTGATGAGTTCTACGATTTCCCGTAGCGCACGGTTGCCCCTATCTGACGCGCATTCCCTGGCCTCGTGCCATGAGCACAAACCTGCGAAAAGGCCCGAACTTACCGGGCGCTTTCTCATGACACGCTCCGCCGAGTTAAGCAGCCCGCGCAACTTGTCTACGCCGCCGAGTACATGCACTTTTTTGTCTGCCCTGATCGCGCTTACCAGCGGAGACAGCAATGTCGCGTTACCTCGAGCAAGCTTGACAGGCAATGTTCGCGTCGCCCGACGTGTTTCCATGGCAGGATCTCCACGAATTACGTCTGATTCGCCAAGCTGCTTCAGGAGCGGTTGGACCAGCTCAGCCAACCATTCACCAAAGCGGAAAGACATGGTCAGCCGATACGTCTCCAGATCATCCAGCTGGCACATGGCGTTCTCAGCACCATTGAAATCGTAAATTTGCTGGCTTGGATCGCCGACCCACACCACCTGCGCCCCTGAGTTTCGGATGATCCACTGAATTGCTGGGTACATGTCCTGGCATTCGTCCGCGAGGATGTAATCGAAGGACGGTGGCGTGCCAGACAACTGGAATAGCTTCAGGTAACCATCGAATATGAGGGGCAAGCATCCGCCTGCCGATGTTATGGCCTCCCACATTGCCGGCAATACCGCCAGTACCAAATCAGGATCTACGCTGGCGTGGTTGTCTATTAACGCCTCTTGAACGTGATGCATGGCAGGCTCCGGATCGTCGGAAACACAGAACCAGTGCATCGCTTTCTCGGCCACCCAAGAAACTTCCTTGGCCTGGACTTCCGATAGTCCGAGCCGCCGATGGAGAAAACGTACTAACTGCCGCCGATCCAGGTAATTCCCGCGACCTGCCTTTTCTCTAAGATCCGCCGGCAAATTGCTAAGCGCCAATGCATGAGCCGTCTTGCAAACGACATTTCGTGGCAATTTATCTCGCGACTCGCGGGCGATCTCATAGTTGTACGCCATGTACAGGCCTCGACGATTGTCCAGTTCAGCCATACGGCTCAAGACGGTTGTTTTCCCTGTTCCCGCGAACGCTTTTATCTTCAGCGATTTGCGCTCAAGAAATGCTTGTACGGCGTCAAGTTGTTCGCGAGTGTATTCCAATGAGATTCCTCAATATGTTTTGTGGCGGCGAGCGGCAGCGAATCATGCACGCCCCTAATTAGTATATTGAGAATGGAAACCAGCGTCGGGGGTGGCTGGAATTGCACATCCTTCTCCGACCGAGAAAGCTCCTCGCGTCAGATCCTTTATCCCAGAGTCCGAATCTCTTCCTTGCCCAAGAGTGGATGGTTAATTCGCCTCGAATTCGCCGATTCGCGAAATATATTCTGCGAACGCGCTGTATTTGGTCGTTCTCTCCCAAAACGACCTGAGCTCGCGATGAGGCTCAATAGACTGACTGTCAGCATGGGAAAAAAACGCCCGAAAAAACTGACTGACACATCGGCTGTTCTTCGCTCTTCGTTGCTGATCCAAACCTGGACGGCGGCACGATGACCAGAGGTGTGAAGAACACACGATTCGATCATATCTCGCTGTGTCGCGGTGATGTGCGCGTCCATCCGGCCGCGGAATCTGCCTATTGGTTCTACCGCCGGTTTCAGGTCCCAAGTCGAATGAGGGCGGCGCGTGGCACTACAAGCACTCCCATCGTGCCGCCCATCCTCCATGCACAGAAAGCCGGAAGGCGATATCTGCTAGTCAGCGATTTTACGACCCTGCAATTCTTGAGCGACGCCGGAAAGACCGAGTGCCTGTATCGGCCGGCCGAAAACCTCACTCACAAGCAAATCTGCAGCTTGGCCTGGCGTTCTGTGTTCTCAATAGAGCTACTTCAGAAAAGCTCGCCCGAGTTGCTTGTCGCCAAGTACCTGGTCCTTCGAGACAACCTACCTGATGAGCTAATTCAGGAACTGCTGCCCAGCGATCCTACGACGGGGAAACCACCCAAGATGACCGTCTCGTCGTTCGCACGAGCATGTGGCTCGAGCGCATCAACCTTTAACAACTTCCTGCCCCGTCTTCGCAACGGGGGCGTAGCCGACGTCCTTATCGAAGACGTATTCGAAACAAAGGAGAAATCAAGCGATGAATGACCTAATGTTCAAGGCGGGGCTCACCGCCTTCAGCGATCAGGCCAACGCCACACTGGAACAACTACTGGGTCACCGACTCCGCTTGGTCGAGACGATGGGCGTACAAGCGGAAGTGCCGCTCCCACCGGAACTGGGTGCGATTGAACAGGACGATTGCGCCCTCGGTAGTTCGGCGATCCGCCATCTCACGAGTGAGCTACACGATCATCGGAAAGAATACCCCATCGCGGCGTTGTTGCTGGATGGCGCAACTGCGCGCCCCACCCATGCCGAGGCTTTCGACATCGCTGTAAGCCGCGCATTGCAAGTTGCGATTGGCCTCACTGCATTTGAGAACAACAACGGGGAACACATTTATAGGGTCTGTCGCCGCGCGTACCGACTCAAACTCGATGAATACGAAGACATACTCCCGCTGTTGCCGGACTTCGCACAGCCGCTAAAAAACGTAGCAGACAAGCTCCAAGCACTATCGCAACTCGCGGACCCCAGAGTCGGCGGCTATGAGGGTCGTCTAGTGGATTGGGCAACGTCGATCCGTACCTGTATTGATCACCGGGAAAAGCGCAATTTCACAGCACCCGGCAATGCTCTCCTCGTGCCGGGAAGTGTCAGGAATGTCGGCCTGGACCCTGATGGTGATCTCGACGTGACAATCGTCGATTCACCCATCGATTCGGCATACCCCAATGCCGCCGAGGAAACGCGCCACGACCGCCCAAGGGAAGGTGCCTCCGCCAGGATCCAGGGCACACCGGACGTTACGGATCGACGGGATGGCATTGGACACCTGAGAGGCGAACAGATTCTGAATCGCCAATTGATGCAGTTTGTATCACCCAGCGCCCATCCCTCTCACCTGACTAGGAACGAGACACTGAAGGCGTTCCACTACTGCTACGACCGTGCCGAAACATCGTCCGGCTATTTGTTCGCCGCGCTATCGATACTAACAGGACGTTTTGTCAGCGACCTGGTCTCGTTGAAGCTGGTTGAAGGAAAGCTGGATAGTTCGACGTCTGAATTCTGGTTCTACCGGAACAAGACGCTGGGGCTATATTTCCGACCCGAGCTCCCCGAGTTCAAGGATCTGATGAAGCTCGGCCTCCTTCAGTCTTCCAGCGACTTAGGATTGGCACTGCCAATTCCGCCAAGGCTCACCAAGCCGCTGCTCACCTACTTGCGGCGCAAGAGACGGCCCAGCGTCAAACACGACCTGAAGCAGGCCCTCGCGCAACTCAAGAAGACGATCGACCACCGCATTACTAGTCCGCGTCTGAGCAAGTGCATGAAGCACCGCCTGACCTCTTTGGGCACCGATGAAGTGGACGTTGCGTTGTTAACCGGTACTCGCCCGGAACACTGTGCCGGACTGTATTACAGCGTCGTACCCAGAGAGCGGCTCGTGACGACGTTCTATGGGTATGAGGATTGGCTACTCCAGAAGCATTCAGAGCACAAGAAGGTCACTCGACCGCCACTTCCCAAAGGCGTTGTTGGGTCCCGAATCCGCATCCCACGCGAGACGGTTGGGCGTTACTTCAAGCTGATGGCGGATGCCCTTAACAAGGCAAGAGAGAATCTCGCGGCCTGCGACATCTTCGAGTTTCACAATCGCTATCTAATATATACAGAGCAAGTCCTTTCATTCTGCACGGCGATTCGATCGGTCACGGAGCCATTTGGAAATGCCAGTGATATCAGCGTTTGCGTATTCCGGCGATGTCGGTCCACCGTTCCGATTCAAGCCGGCCCACGATTCCGAAGCATGTCGGTCCAGTGTGACGCGGAAGTTGGACGTTATTCGTGACGGTGTCACGGGTCAAGATGTTGAGTTTCCTTTTTCGTTGATCGGGCTGAGTCGTTTTCGCATGGACTCGCCCTTGAGATCGATTCGATAGGCGTTGTGCACCAGCCGATCGAGGATGGCATCGGCCACGGTGCGATCACCGAGATAGGCATGCCACTGATCGACCGGTAGCTGGCTGGTGATGAGCGTGGAGCCGCGGTCGTACCGATCGTCGAGGATTTCCAGCAGATCACGTACAGTCTCTTCGGTGAGCGGTGTTAAGCCGAAGTCGTCGATGATGAGCAGGTGGGCTCTGGCGATCTGTTTGAGCAACGCCGAGCGTTTCTGCAGGGCGGCGTAACGGGCCAGTTCCTCGATGAGTCTGGGCAGCCGGAAGCAGCGCACCGGGTGATCGGCCCGGCAGGCGGCATTGCCGATGGCGGATGCGATAAAGCTTTTGCCGACACCGGTCGGCCCGGTGATCAACAGGTTGAGCCGTTCTTTGATCCAGCCAGGGTCGGTGAGGTGTTTGAGCTGACCTTTGTCGATACCGCGCGGTGTGCGGGTATCAAGGTCTTCGAGACAAGCGTTCCTGATCGGCAGCCTGGCCCATCTCAGTCGCTGGGCAAGACGCGCATTGGCACGCTCGACGGT
Organism: Woeseiaceae bacterium; assembly: GCA_965224505.1. Lineage (GTDB taxonomy): Bacteria > Pseudomonadota > Gammaproteobacteria > Steroidobacterales > Woeseiaceae > UBA1847. Next base: position 3,222,243 of record CBDCZL010000018.1, on the reverse strand, counting down.
CTCCTGCTCGATCATGCGGGAAAGCCGGTCTTCGAAGGACAGTTGCCGGCCGTCGGCGGTGGCAAGCTGCTGCTCAAGGGCCGCTGCCATGCCGCGTAAGCGCAGTGTGTTGAGTTGTTCGATCAGAGGTTCTAAGAGCATGGTTTCTCCTTTGCTGCTCGGTTGCTGGGTATCATTGGTAGTATTTGGCGCCGCGCAGGTTGTCGTGCGTGACATCCGGGGTTGATGGCGTGGGTGCAGGTGTCGGCGTCGAGAGCAGCGTACGCACCGTGCGGTAGCTGTAGCTTCTGATCTCGAGTGCCCGGATACAGGCCGCTTCGAGCCGCTCGGGCGTAAAGTCACGGCTAAGTCGCAGGATGCCCTGGGCGCTTCGCAGGGTCTCCTCGGGATGCTTTCGATGCGCCGCCTGGCGACGTAACACCTCGGCGGTGGCCGGACCCACGGCCTCGGCCTGCTTCAGGACCCGTTGCATGCTTTGCCGGATGACGGCGGCATGCTGCGGCGGCCGATGATCCTCGGTGGTGGCACGTCGGCCCCGGTCTTTGGCGCGTGCGTGACTGGCCACCGGCTTGTTACGGTGAAATATCTCCACCGAGTGGGATGAAAGGCGTACGTCAACCTGCTGTCCGATCAGGCGATACGGCACCGAGTAGTAGGCGCGCTGCACCTCGATGTGATAATCCGGATGCACCCTGGCCTTTTTCCACTCGGCGAACCGGTAGGGCCGCACCGGCAGGGGTGACAACAGCGGCTGGTCGCGCTCGATAAAACGCGACCGGCGGCAGCCTTCGAGCTTCTGGAAGGGCTTGCGGTTCAACTCCTCGAGCAGTTCGGCGATGGCCTCGTTGAGTTCGCCTAAGGAGAAGAAGCGGCGATGTCTTAACCGGGCGAGGATCCAGCGCTCGACGATCAGCACACCACCCTCGACCTTGGCCTTGTCGCGCGGCTTTCTCACCCGGGTCGGCAGGATGGCCACGCCGTAATGCTCGGCAAAGTCCTGGTAGCTGGGGTTGAGTTCCGGCTCGTAGCGGTGCGCACGGCTGACCGCGCTCTTCAGGTTATCCGGCACGATCGCCTGTGGCACGCCACCGATAAACTCAAGGGCCCGCGCCTGGCTTTCCAGCCAGTCCGGCAGCTTCTGTGACCAGCTTGCCTCAGCGTAGGTGTAGTTGGAATGGCCGAGCACCGCGACGAAGATCTGCGCTGCACGCTCCTCGCCCGTGTAACGGTCGATGATCGGCACCGTCTGCCCGGCGTAATCGACGAACAGCTTCTCGCCGGGGGCGTGTTCCAGCCGCAATACCGGGTCCTGCGTCGCCAGCCAGCGCCGGTAGCGGTCACAGAACACGCTGTACTGCCAGCCCTCAGGGTGACAGGCTTTGTACTCCTGCCACAGCAGCATACGTGTTACGCCAGGGCGCGAGAGTTCGCGGTGCAATGCCGCAAAATCCGGCGCCGGGCGTGCGTTTAGCGCTGGCGCCTTCGGGTACAGCCTGGCCTCAAGCGCGGCATCGTCCAACTCGTCCGGCAGCGGCCAGCCGATGCCGGCCTGTGCCGCACGCTTCAGACATAATTGTACCGTCGAGCGCGAGCAGCCTATCGCTGCCGCGATCTTCCTGTCGCTGACATCCGCGGTCTTGAGCCGCAGGACTTCTCGTATTTTGCGCACGGGCAACCTCTTCTGTGCCACCGAGGGTCTCCTTCCCAATAGAAAAAGACACCACGGTAGCCGTGGTTTACCCGCATCACACTATGGACCGACATGCCCCGGAATGGTGGCCCGGCATGGCCCGGAACGGTGGCCCGACATCATTCGGAACGCCGGACCGACATGCTCCGGAACCGGTGGCCGACATGACCCGGAATACGCATCAGCGTTCACGCCGGCACCGTCCGCTTATCCGACAAGGTAAACCGTGAAAGCAGCTGCCATCGATTGGTTCCGATCGGACCAACCGCAATCGATCAGGTCAACGCTTACTTCGATCATCTGAGCCACCTTCATTGTGAGCTACGGGATGTTGCGCCTGAACTTGCTGCGATAGTGTCGCAATCCTCGTCCGGCGAGAGCCCCTGGCTCTTTTGCTTTGACCGTCGACGGCGAGTGCGAACCGTGGTGCCAAAGTGGATCTTGACGCAGCTTCGTCATACCTGGCCATTGCCCGCCAACTGGCCACGACATTTTCTTTCGACAGAGCTTCGTGGCCAAGGGTTTGCTCGAGGCGTCGTCCGGGCATTTTTCGGCCACTCAGATCTCGGCCCTGCCCCGCTATCGCACTTCGACGGCGTATCCATGTTCGAGCTTCGCCAAGTCGGTGCTGCTATAGAGGACATTGTCAACTCACTCAATATAGGAGTCGTAAAAGGATGGAACACCAGTTTCTGAAACTCATACCAAAGGTGCCAAACGACAGGTACGGCGATAAAGGCCGTGCGGCCGAGCGCTTGCGTCGGGAAGTTCTGGCAATGCGGCTAACGGATAGCTTCATTGCCACAGAGCTCCCGGGTCTCATTGAAGATCCGCCGAAACCGTTTCCCGACACCGAGATAGTGGATGCCAGCAGTCGATTGTTCGAAAAATTGGCCGAGAATACAGGTTGCCACCGCGAACTGGCGGCCGGTTACAACCGCTTTTGCGAATTCATTGACGCGGGCAACGAAGCGGGAGCGTGGCGCTATCCCGCCATCGCCAAGCTCCACCAACTACCGATGCAGGTACTTCTGCGTGATGCCGCGTGGCACCGTGATGCCATCGCTATCCACAAGCTCGACCTCGGCTTGCAGCGTGCCATCACCGAGGCCTCGCCTACGGAGCTTGAGGATACCGAAACACTGATATCACTCCTTGTTGTGTACGCAGCAACACTAAGTGGGATCTGTACGTCCGATGCGCTGAAGGCACTCGTCCTGTCTGCTTTCAATGGGCCGGAAGTGTTCAGATCGATCGAACCAGATGAAACCTGGATACTGCTCAAAATTGAGGGCTCCAACGTCACGAATATTGTGGTCGGCGAAGAACGTCTCCGCATAGAGCGTCACCTGCTTGATCCAATCACTATCAGTTTGCTCAACCGTATTTCCAGACTGGAACTTGATGAAGGCCCGCCCGAGATTGAGCTCCTTGGGATGATCCGGATGGTGAACGATACGGCCGAACGACTCGGACTAGAGCGATCATCTTTGCCCTCCATCAAACAACTGGGCCGCGTCGCGTTATCCATTGAGGAGCAGTACACGCCGATTCCTCATGCTTTGTTGTGTGCTCAAGCGGGAGTGATCCCGGCTGTTTGCGTGCCCGAGCGACATTGGCGAGAAATGCTATGGCTGGAGCCGCCGAAACAGGATGATCTCGACGAACCTGCCTTGCGATTGGACACTCATGTGATCGCACAACCCATTGTCCAGGATGAGAGCAGTGCGAATACCTCAATCTCCACCATGTGCAGCGCCCTGTTGAGGGCGATACGGAAGCCAAAGGGCCGAAAAGACGATCCGGCCAAGACCCTCAAGAACCTGAGCGCCATCGATACGACAAATTGGCCGCTTGCTGGCCGCTTACTGTGTGCCTACTACCAGTACCACCTGAGTACCAAAGGAAACGAGGTGTCGACTGTTCGAACCTACCATTCAGAAATCGGACGACGCCTTCTAAGGGCTATGGAGGGCCGCGACACCTTTGATGCTGATGACATTGATGCCGCCTACCGCACCGTCATTAATGATGGGCCATCGGATAAGCAGCAGATTCGTGCGGCTGCTCGATTGACAGAGTTGCACCATGTTGGGCGTTCGTTGTTTGGCCTGCCCGCTCTATACGAGCCACTGGTCAGCGGCATTACATCAAAGCGGCACGTTCGGGCCGCCTTTGTTTGCGAACGTGTATTCGAGCGGTTTCTGCTCGCGTTGCAATCGGCCGACCTCGAGGCTGGTTTCATTGAATGCGTTGCGGCCATCAGCATCATCGCCTACCGGACGGGTATGCGCCCCGATGACATTGTCGGACTGCAGGTTCAGGACATCGAGCCTGGCAAGTGGATGACGCTCAAAGTTCGCAACAATGCACTCAGTACCGGCAAGACCGAGAATGCCGTGCGCATCATTCCGTTAGGGCTGTTGCTGACCCCTGATGAAAATCGGCTGGTCCGTTATTTCATCAACCGGCGGCGGCGGCGTAATCGCAACCGACCGACGGCAGCTCTTTTCAATACGGAGGGCTCCGAAACCCAGGCTGTCGTTCGATCACAGGTATCCAACGTTGTCATCGGCACGCTGAAGGCCATTGGTCATCCCGGCGTGCTTTATGATTTTCGGCATACAGCTTTGTCCCGGCTGTTTCTTGTCGGGGAGAGGCAGTGGGAATTGCTGGACCGAGTGACACCGTACAGTCGCGAACAGCAAGAAGCGATTTGCGAGGCGGTGTTTGGAAGCGCATACGAATGGAGTGAGCGATACCGAGCATTGGCGGCTCTGGCGGGACACGGCGGACCAGAGATCACGTTTGACTACTATGTCCACTTCTCCTCATGGGTAGTCCACCATGCGCTGCGTGCCAGCACTCGCACCTTTGACGTTCGCTTTCTGGCCAATATCACCGGGATCGGAGCCACCGTACTACGCAGAGGCGCATCGACTATTGGCATGCAGGATGCGCAACTTCGCCTGGAGGATATTCGCGCGACGGCACTGGAGCACAATCGACGCATAATCACGACGCTCGGGCCGAGGCAAATTTCGAGCAAGACGGCAAAGGGTATTGGCAAGATCCCGACACCGTCACCGACGCTATGGGATGCACACGGCGCAATCACTGACTGGGAACACGGCTACAGTCCCAAGACCATTGCGTTCGAGTACGGACTTGGCAGGGACAGCCTCGAGAGAATGCTGTCAGTCGCAAGGTCGCTTGCCTCGGTGATGACACGCAAGAATACTCCGCGCCTTGTATCCCCCAATCGAAAGGCGCGAAGGAGAAATCGAGTTCTTCCAAGTCTTCTGACGTCGGTGCCGCTACGAATTGACGCCGAGATTCTCGTTCGCAAGTTCAAGGCTATGTACAAGAGCGCGGGGGACGAGAATTCCTCCAGTCCGAGTCGCGGAGACATCGCCTGGGCCATACTGCATTGGTTGTTCAATACGACGACCCATGAACCGTACGCACGCTTCGTCAAGCATAGTGAGTTGTGTCGTTTTCTCAAGATCGTCGGTGGCGCAATTCCTGATAATCGTTGGCGCATCGAGATAATGGTTGGCAAGGACCAAGCGGCGGCTGAGCAGGCTCAAATTTGGTCATTGCCGTCACGATTCGATGTGTTGTTCATAGAGGGGAAGCGCTCCGCCGCCTCGAGCGAAGCGCATGTTCACCTCAAACACCCAACGGACAAGGAAATGGTTGAGAAGATGCAAGAGACCCTGAAACAATCGAAAAACCTAACGCGCCAATACATCGTGCAAAAATACACCGCCCACACATTGCGGTTTGTGTTTCACATGATGGCGATTGTTATGCTGCCTCTGCAGTTTCTCGAGGATTACATCAATGACCGTCGATAGGCGGCTTCGGGAGGATTGCTCGAGTGAACCCATGACGATAAAAGGAACTTCGCAATGCGCAAAATCACCGCCAATCGAGGCTTCCTGGAGGGGAGGGCAATTGAGCCGCGCGTGAGTGTTTTGTACCGGAAATACCTAGCTCTAGAACTCTCTGACAGGGCGAGAGATGCATGGCTCCGTCTACGTCAATATGGCCTTACTCAAGCGAGGACGCCGCTTGGTACACTGGATAGCGTCACACGCGCCATTGGCTTGTTTGAGTGGGTTAGGTCCCGCTATACCGGACAGGTTGGTATAGCGGGACCTAACCCGATTTGAGAACTTCGTTCTCATGCTCTACGCAGATTCGCATGGAGTCGTCGGCCGTTAGGGGTTCATTGGTGATTCCGCACTGAAAGCCGCCATCCGAAAGTCGGGTAAAAAAGCGGCAGGTGCTGCAGACGCCAAAGGTCTTCGAGCCATTCAACCGCTGCGCGCGACGAAGCAACGCGGCGAGGCTATTCGTAAGCACGAGCCGCTCATCTTCGCTAACGTCTTCAACGGCCGCTTGGATTGCGGATTCCTCGTCTACGCCCTCAAGCAAATCCCTACCCTTCTTCAAGAGTCGTAGCCGTATGACTCTGCCATCCTTAGCATCCGATAGCTTGCTTATGAGCTTCTCCCGCTCCAGGACTTTGACGCTCTGCGATACGGTGCCTTTAGTAGAGCTCAGAAATTGTCCTATTGCCGCCGGCGTATTGCTGTATCGATTACAACGCGCAAGGTACCTCAAGACATCGATGTGAACGGGCTGTAGTCCGGCGGATCCAGCGAGTTGGCGATTCTCCGCCTGCGCCACCACGGCCAGCCGCTGAATCAGTTGGAGGATGTCTTTCATTCGTTAATGGTATTGACTCGAAACGAGTTTGACAAGCGAGTTTGCACTATATAGTATCGACTCGCTACGATTTAGAGGAGGGGATTACCCGTGAAGAAAATTGCTTTGATTGGCGCGATTATTGTGATCTTGCCGCTATTGGCTGTCGCCGTAACCACACACTCGGTCGCCTATCCCGACGGCTACCGCTCATGGACCCATGTCAAGTCCATGGTTATTCACCCGGATCACGGTCTGGCCGATCCGTTTGAAGGCATTCACCACGTGTATGCGAACGATGCGGCGCTTGCTGGACTTGAGAGCAATGGTTACCAAGACGGTGCCACGCTCGTGTTTGACCTCCTGAATCAGGAGTTTGGCGGCGGGGCAACGCAGGAGGGCGAACGCAAGTTCATCGGTGTTATGGAATACGATACAGAGCGGTTTGCTGCGACCGGCGGTTGGGGGTTTGAGGTATTCGCCGGCGACAGCAAGGTCGAGCGCGGCGTTGAAGATGGCGGCGAATCCTGCTTTGCGTGTCACCAGGCCGTCAAAGAAGACAACTATGTCTTTTCGAAGTACAGAAAGTAGCCGGGCTCCGGCGCTGAAGACCTCCTGCTGGTTCAATTCGGAGGAAGACCTGACCCTTGACAACTTCAAGGGTCGGGTTGTGGCCTTGATCGCGTTCCAAATGCTGTGTCCTGGATGCGTAGCCAGATCGATTCCTTTGGCATTGCGCTTGGAACAACTTTTCGAGCAGCGCGAGTTGGCAGTTGTGGGCCTGCACACCGTTATTGAGCATCATCACGTGATGACGCCAACTGCACTGGAGGTCTTCCTGGCCGAATACCGAATTCGCTTTCCGGTAGGCGTCGACTTGCCCGATCCCACCGGGCGCGACATTCCGCTCACCATGCAAGCCTACCAAATGCGAGGAACGCCGACGCTTACACTAATCGACGCGGAGGGTCGGCGACGCGCCCAATACTTTGGGGCACACGACGAATTGCTGCTAGGAGCGGAGATCGGCGCGCTGCTCGCGGAGCAAGACTGGGCCAAGCCTCTTGCAGCAGAGCGTGCAACACGTGATGACGCGAAGGGCTGCACAAACGATCAGTGCGAAGTCTCTGCTTAGCCAATCCAGCTTGATAGAAAAAAGAGCCGAATTCTTTGAAATCGGTTCTTTTCACGACTGAGAGCAGGGGCAAGTAATGACCCTAGTACTACACCCCTGGCGGCCTGACGGGGTCAATACTCGCCGTACAGTCGTCACACTAGTCCGGCATTTCATTAGCCAAAACGTACGCCCTGCGCACCGCCTCGCCAAAGGCGAAATAAGCGAGAACAAGCACGACGCCATTGAAGAAGAATGTGGAAAGAGCCCAACTGGTTGCGCTCTCCCCAAAACAGCTTGCCAACCGACCAAGCGCAATACAGGCCCACATGTAGATTGCGAGTATGGGCGCATAAAGTGCCAGTCCATCGCCGAGACCAAACACAAACTCGCCGAGAAGCCATGCGACGACCCACGCGGAGAAGAAAGCAATACACGCGGTGAGCAAAGCCCTGAACCGAGCACGCAGGACCTCAGCGCTTTTCGTCGGTTTTAGTCCTTTTTTATAGGTAAACCGCATTCTCAATCGCCTCAAAGACCCACGCGCGCCGCCAGTCTAGCAGGCAGCGGCCAATCCTGACCCAATAACGACGTACCTGGCGGCTTGAGCGGGTCAGGAGTTGCCGCTTCCATGGCTGCGCAGGATCACGAGCGACAACTATGTCCACGCCGCGACCAACAAGCTGAGTGCATCGGAGCCAAGGATGCCGCCCGGTTCGTGCTAGAGTCCTAGCAGGGAGGGTCCGATTCACATGTTCGCAGTCACTGGTAAGTTCGTCGCCGCCACAATCGAACGGATTTTGGATGCCGAGGCCGCTGCCGACGACGATACGCGACGACGGCGGTTGGCTCTCGGCAATATGCTCCGGACCCATGTCGCGGCTGCTGACATTGCGGCGGGCATCCGTCAGGCTGGAACCGAACTATCAACCCTTGCAACCGAAAGAAAGGGGATCACCCGCACCAAATGCAGCCGCGCGCTTGGTGACCTGCCGAAGGCCGCGCAAGAATTCGCCCACTCCGCTCTTCATCTCTGCCGGCATGATTTGCTTACCACCGTCTATCGAAGCACTCGCTACCTGGGCGAAACGGTTGTTGACGATCACTTCTCGGAAACCGAGGTCGGCCAACTCAATGTGTCGCACATGGTCGCGCCTCAAGCGATCAACACGAACGAAGAAGGTATGTCCTTTGCCATCCGGTTTCCGACCGAATATCCCGTCCTGCCAGAAAGAACTACCTTGCCGACTCTGCCGGCGGGGGCCAATCCGCCGGACCGCGCGGACGATCTGGGTGATGCACAGTACGTCATCGTCATGAAGCTGCGCCTCTGCCTATTGGACCCGACGGACAAGCCCGCGCTGATCGCGGCGCTGGCCGACGCCGAGCAGGCGGCACGTACCGTCGATGCCGCCCGGAAGAAGCTTGAGACCGGCATGCTCGAAGAGTATGTGCTCGCCGAACTATTCCCCTGCTGAGGAAGCAATTGATCTATCAGGCGCCCTGAGGCGGAAGCCGCTCCGAAGGAGAAGACTTAACCCGAGTGGGCGCTCCGGGGCAGTGAAACGAACGAAATTCGAGGTGACAGCTGACGGTTGCGGTTCTCCCCGCCAATTCGGCCACTCATTCCAGGGCTTGCAAGCGTTCCCGGTCCGGAGTGAATTCCGCTGATGAAGGTGAGGCACAACGAAGTTCGCCAAATCCCAGAGGCAAATACTGACCCTAGATTGCCCTACGCGCTAAGCGGCTACTTCGGGGCAACTAGTCATCTTTCGTTCAGATCGCGCCCGCTGAGCCTGACAGGCTCACGTCAGCTCATGGTAGTTGGCAGCCTCGGGTACTCCTACGCTTAAGGGTGCCTGGCTGGGATGCGATCCTTACCAGTATGTTGATACGCTAACGAATCACAGATCATTCAGAGCAAGTGATCTGCTCGCACCGTTTGCGGCAGAGGACTATGTTCCACCCTGGGGCCGAGATATCAGTCGTCGTCATTTGTGAATCGCACGTCGCCAAACAGGTTGCCCGTTCCGCCTCACACACCTGCGTCGACCTCACCCGATCTCCCTGCCCTGTGGAACGTAGTTCGTCGTCTGGGCAGTACGAATATTTTGTGTCTGCAGGTACCAGGTCTTCAATGTGGAACCACTGAGATCCGGTTGAAACTGCCACTTCGACCATCGGCGATCGTACCTCGATGACATATCCGCACTGGGTGTTATCACCAATCGCGAGATTAGCGCGAAACTTCTCTTCTCGGAGCGCCTGCTCGGCCTTCTCTCGCTCCCGCTTTTGATGCTCCGCTTGCCGGGCATCCGCCTTCCTCTTATCCTCGGCGGCTTTTGCTGTTGCGAATTCTGCTGCAAATTCAGTGTTCTCAGAGCGCACCCTCGCGATCATCGATGTGAGCGCGTCACCGTGAAGCACAAGCGCCACGTACCTATTCGATGCTTCGTCTACGTACTTCGATGAGATGATCATCTTGAGGCGCTCACCATCGTCCATGGCCTCACGGTCGTGTCTGAAGCAGGTTTGCAATCTATCACTGCGTCGATGGCCGCCGCGGAGCACAGGGTCATTCGATTTATGGACAAGCGAGAACTCGCTTTCATCTTGCACACTAACGATAGCCGCGTCGACCAGAGGGCGAAATTGTTGGAGATAGGCATCTCCGTCGACCGAGACGAGATTGACAACGTGCCCAGCGCCAGTGGACGCTACATTGTGCTTGAGCTTGATCCTGCCGTCGGTGTCACGATAGCGCCCACCGAATTCGGTCACACACGCATTTCCAAGAAGTCTCCCGATTTCCGATACTTGCGGGGAATAGGATCGCTGCGACTGCTTATCCCTTACTCGGACTAGGATAACGTCACCATCGTGGAACGACTCGAAGTTCTTCTTACCGTACTCCCGCCGAACAAGTTCCAGACCCTCTTCAATGGTCTGCGGTTCGATTCGGCGGTCGAACTCGCCGGCGACAATGACTTCCGGACTTATCAGGAACGCGAGAGCCAAGGCTGCTGAATGGAATGAGAACCGCATTTTCTTCAACCTCCGAGTGATCTACCAACGCCACGAAGTGGCGCAATATTTCGACGCCGCCAAAACCGAATGCTACTTATCGTCTGTCGACTTATTGTCATCATACCTGAACGATCAGGATCATGGCGAAACGGGCTTCAGCGCGTCGGATACTGGCCGCAAACATGCGCAGCATGCGGTATTCCAAAGGCTGGTCCCAAGAGGATTTGGCGGCGGAAGCTGGGCTGCATCGCACCTATGTTGGCGCTGTTGAACGACAAGAGCGGAATGTCAGCATTGACAATATCGAGCGCATCGCCTTTGCCTTGGATACCACAATCTCGGACCTCTTGAGCGCGAGATAGCAAAACGGGACGCGTGTAGTCGCGGAGTTCCGCTCGAATCAAGTAACCTAGTCGTGTTCTCCGTCGATGGGAAATTGGCTTGGTTCGCAAAGACTCAATAACGTTCGATCTGTTTTCGCAATCCGGCAGCAAGCCTCTGGATGCGGACTGGCCGGCCGCCTCCAGATTCCCAACCAATCAAGAGTCGGATCGTGTTGAGGAGACCGTTCTTCGAGATTTGGCAGAATCTGATAGTCCTCTTATCGTCACTGGATTCGCAACGCTTGATCGGCTCATCGACTTCATCGCGTCTGCCGACAAATGCAGCGACATTCGAGTCGTATTTGGGTCCGAGCCGTTTGCCTCGCGTGCCGAGACATTTTCGATACAAGACATCGATCTGCCCCGTGAGATGAAGGAATACTGGCTCGAGCGCGGCATCTCAATCCTCCTAAGCGGCAAGCTCCTCGTTTGCCTGGAACGATTGAGAGCGAATACTGTTCGTACGAGATATGTAGCGCGATCGAAATGGCGATTGCACGCCAAGATCTATGTTGGTGAGAACGCTGCGACATTAGGATCCAGCAACTTCACGGATCCTGGGTTGCGGAATCAACTCGAGGCAAACGTTAGATTTGCTCGATGCGACGAAGCCAATAAAGGTGCCAAGCGTGAAGAACACCAACGGTACGGGGAAACGGTTCAAATCGCCGAGCAATTTTGGGCTCTCGGCAAAGACTACAACAAGCAGCTAATTGAGCTCCTTGAACAACTGCTTCGACTGGTCCCGTGGCAAGAAGCAGTAGCAAGAGCGAGTGCCGAGCTCCTTGAAGCTGAGTGGGCACAGCGGTATCTGCGTGGCGAGTATTTGCCAGGCGACGCAGCGCTCTGGCCATCGCAACGACTGGGTATCGCGCAGGCTCTGTTCATTCTCAAGGAACGTGGCAGCGTCTTGATCGCTGACGCGACCGGTTCAGGGAAGACCCGTACCGGTGTGCACCTGATTGGAGCGAAGATCGACGAGATCATAGCGTCCAACAGGCTCCGTCGCGGCAAGGCTATGCTCATCTCCCCACCGTCAGTGACAACCGAGTGGACCTCGGAAAGTGCGGTCGCGAGTGTGCCGCTTGATGTGTTCTCGCATGGTGCACTCAGCCGTGCCAAAGGCGACTCGCACGACAGTGTTCTGAGCAATCTGCGAAGGGCACAGATTCTTTGCGTCGACGAAGGTCATAATTTTCTCAACTTCAACTCCAACCGCACGCAGCAACTACTCCGAAATATGGCCGACCACGTCGCCCTGTTTACGGCGACACCAATCAATCGCGGCACGGTGGACTTGCTGCGAATCGCGGATATGCTCGGTGCGGACAACCTTGATGACGACACGGTCAAGGCATTCGACCGAATGCTGGGTGCCAGATCGATTTCGAGATCGCTATCGGAAGATGAGATCATCGAACTTCGTCGAGAGATCGCCAAGTTCACTGTCCGCCGAACCAAGCGCGTACTCAACCAACTTATTGACAAGAATCCGGCTGCATACACAGATGCAAAAGGGAATAGGTGCCGGTTTCCCAAGCACAGGGCGGAAACTTATGGTCTTAACGAGTCCGTAAACGATCGGCGAAGCGCCGAGCAGATTCGTGACCTGGCCTCTCAATTGAAAGGCGTTCTCTACTTTCAGAAGGACTTGGCTCTACCCAAAGCGCTGGCGAAACGGGGTTTGACCGAGGAAAAATTCCTGCAAGGCCGGCTTAGTGGCGCAAATCGACTATCTCAGTACTCAGTGATGGCAGCACTGCGTTCATCACGAGCGGCACTTTACGAGCACCTTGTCGGTACAACCGAGGCAGCGAAACGATCTAATCTCGACGGTTTTCAGAAATCTGCTAAGACGGGGAACGTCATAGCACGTCTCAACGAAATTGCGGGCCGCACTCCAAAGTCTCGGTTGTCGATCGATCTTCCGGACTGGTTGAGCGATCAATCTGCACACCGCTCTGCGTGCGATAGTGATATCGCAATTTACCGCAATATTCTGAAGGTCGCGGAATCCGTCTCCGCCAAACGGGAACACGCAAAAGTCCAGCTACTAGCGCGACTATCTACCGAGTATCCCTACATTCTCGCATTCGACAGCCGTCCGATAACTCTGGCCTATATGAAGATGTTGTTGGAGAACCTCGAGCCTGGACCGCGAATCCTTGTTGCGACTGGCGAAACCACATCGGATCGAGGCGACCTATTGAAAGTGTTCTCACCGAAGAGTGAAGACGAGACACCAACAATTGGGCTTTGCTCTGACAGCGTCTCGGAAGGTGTAAACCTCCAGCGAGCGCAGGCTATCGTCCATCTAGACATGCCAAGCGTCGTTCGCATCGCGGAACAACGGTCTGGACGGATTGATCGGCTGGATAGTCCGCACGATACGATTTTCGCATGGTGGCCGGACGACGCGCCAGAGTTCGCATTGCGCTCGGATGAGCGATTCATCGAGCGGTATGAGACGGTGGACAGCCTTCTCGGATCCAATATGCCGCTGCCGGAGGTGATTCGTGAACGAAAAGATGTCCATACGGCAATCGACGCGATCAAGGAGTACGAGTCAGTTGCCGACAGCTGGGACGGGATTGAGGATGCTTTCTCACCAGTGAGGAGTCTCGTCGGCGGCGATCGAGCCCTTATTCCGGAGCAAACATACTCGGACTACGTAGGCGTTAAGGCGCGTGTGTTGTCGAGAGTCAGCTTGGTGTCGGCAACCAACCCTTGGGCATTCTTCTGCACGACGGACGCATCGAAGGTCCCCCGTTGGATTCTTTTGAACGACCTGAAGTCGGACCCGGAAACGGATCTCAGCACCATTAGCGAGGCGCTAAGGAATCGACTCGGGCCGGATGTCGTGGACCTTCAATTGATCTCACCCCGTGCGGAACGAGTGCTGGCTGACTTTCTGGATCGACTGGTTATCGTTGAACGTCGTCTGCTGTCCCGCCGGAAGCGCCGTGCGCTCGACGAGATGGAGCTTGTTCTCAAAGCGTTCATGCCGTCGGCATCCAGTCGCAAGAACCAAGAAGAGCTGGACATCCTCTCGGCACTCGTCGCCGTGCTGAGTAATCCCGGTGCCGAGATTCAGCCTGACTGGGAAGAACTCGCGGCTCGCTGGCTCGATCTAATCAGGCCGGTCTGGTACGAGAAACTTCAAGAAAGCAAAAGGCGGAAGCCGCTTTTGCTCAAAGACATACGAAAAGACCTGATTACGTCGGAAGAAACCCTGATGCCTCGTCTCATCACTGAATTCACAAAGACCTTTCCTGCCCAGCGCCCAGCCGACGAACGTATCGTCGCCTGCATTGTCGGTGTCGACTGAGCGCCATTTGAAAAGGTCGGATCTGTGAATGAGATGAGGATGTTCTGAGCTGAAGCGGAGTCAGAACCGCTCGCCGCACCGACGGCAAACCGTGGTTCGTCCCCACTCCTTCATGTCAGAGGCGTGCACCGTCATGTTGTGTGCGACTGCGGCCCCACTGAGAAAGATGAATATTGCGATCGCGACGCCAATGCTGATTCCAATGCGCCCCCAAAACGACGTAAGGACATTCTGCAACCACGCTAAATCGAACCAGTCGATTTCTGTTGGGAAGAAGACATACGTGAAGACGAAGGCGGTTGCCGCCATGCACAACGGCACCAAGAATTCGCTTTGCGCTTCAGGCGGTTCCAACTCGCGACCAAACTCGCTAATCGTCTGTTGTCCGTTGTAGCCTGTACGTACGCTCTGCGAATAAGCAACTGAAACGGACTGCGTGTAGTGACTCCCGCACGCCGGGCACTGCATCTTGTGACGACGGCTACTCATCAGCAGCTCCGGTTGGAATCACACTCCAGAATCCGAACAGACCGAGCCAGGCGAGCAACAATCCCAACTGATTGTTGACAGTGATCAGCATCGAGAACTCAGTCCCTGATACGCGGCCCATCGTCTGCATGGTGATAGCCAATCCGTTGATGACCATCCAAGCGCCGATTAGGCCCAGGAGTACAGCGATAGTGGTTTTGAGACCTTTCATATTAAGTGTCCTTATAGGTTGAGTTAGTGATTCGTATTGAGGTCGAATGAGAGCTTCGGCGGTGCGATGATGATGCGGATGAGCAAGTAACACGCTACGCCTGTAAGCCAACTCATCTGAGGTACGCCCTCGAAGCTCGCCGGACCGAAGTTCCAAAGTAGATGCACAAAGCTGCCGGACAAGACGTTCAGCAGGAGCGACGAAAGAAGCGCCATGAGTACCGCGATCATTCGAGAGACTCCTGCTCAGATTTGCAGGGCTTCGTCCGTCGCTTCCCCCATAACACGCTTGTACTGACGGGACTTGTGGTCAGAACGAGGAACCCAGGGCGAGCGTTCAGGCAGAGTTGGATCTTCTTTTCGCGAACAGGTCGCGCTGACGACTTGGTTTTCATCGCCAAACCCGAATCGCTGTCTCGAACTCGTACAAGAGATTTGCGAGACGATCGCGGAGCTCGATGGCCATATCCATTCGCGACCCGTCGGGTAGGTCCTCCTGGCCCGAGATCCACTCTGTTATGGCTTCGATGTTCGTGTCAGCTTCGTCTGAGCCGATATAGAGCACGATGTCGTCATCAAGCATTTCTATGTTCAGGGTATTGCAGATGTAGTGCGAGACCATCTGCACTGTTCGTACGGTGATTTCAGCCATTGTTGTCCTCGTCTTTGTTGGAAAGAGAATCGTCCAGGAGGCGCTGAAACGCGGATCCATCGGATCGAGTTAGGTTTGGGATGAACCGCGAATAGCGGCGAAAAAGCATTTCGGTTGTGGTGTGGCCTAGTTGCCTGGCGATCCATTCCGGGCTTTCGCCTGAGGCGAGCCACAAGGTCGCGGTCGTGTGCCTGGTTTGATACGGCCGGCGTTTACGTAGGCCTAGATGTCTCAAGATCGGGTACCAGACACGCTTGGTGACATTGCGGTGGCAATGTGGATTGCCGGCCTGGTTACAGAAAACGAACTCAAGATCGCCGGTGACTTCGTGCTGTTGCTTCAGGGCATCCAATACCGGCGCCGACATCAGAATCTCTCGCTGTGACCCGTCCGTTTTGACGGGCCCGAGTTCACCATTCACAAGAGCCTGGCGAATCAGAATCTCCTGGCGTTCGAAGTCGACGTAGTGCCACTGCAAGCCGTCAACTTCGCCGGTACGCATGCCCGTAAAGAATCGAACGACGTAGTAGTTTTTGAAGTCAGATCGAACGGCCGAGATGATCGTGTTCGCCTCATCGAGCGTGAAGGGCTCCACCTCACTGCGCCCGACTGGCAGTCCCTTGATGCCTTGCATCGGTGAGATGAAGTCATATCGAAGCGCGGCTTCGTCCAACATCATGCGCAGTGGCGAAATGATGTGGTTGACACGGTCGGGCGAAAGGTTGCGACTGTTCTTCAACCGCCGCTTTCGAAGCTCTGCTCGAAACTCGAGAATCTCGGCACGGGTGATCTGCTCCAGGTGCTGGTCGCCGAAACGCGGTACCAAGTACTTATCGACGGTGCCTGAAATCGTCGAGTAGTAGGACGGCCGCCAGCGAATCTGGTTTTCGTCGAGCCAAGATTCGGCGAACATCTCAAGCGTCGGAGATTTACTCTCGATAATTCCGAGTCGCCGGTCATGCTCTTCGAATCGTGCAACTCTTGGACTGTTGGGAAAGTAGCGACCGTATTCGAAGGTGCCAAGTTCGATCTCAGCATCGATTTGTCGAATGATCTTGTTGACCCGGCGCCGATTGCGCTCGTTATTGGCAAGGCTGGTTTGCTCACGACAACGAACTCCGCGGTACCGGAAATCGATCATCAGCTTGCCATTTCGAACGCGAATAGAAGACATTGCTATTGGAGATGCAGACTCGCGACAGCCGTCTTGGCCATGTCTTCCTCAATCTGCTCCCAGATGTAGAGGATTTTTCGGCCTCCAAATGGGCGGAGATAGTGGATGCCCTCAAGCAAAACCGAGTCTTTCAGGCGCTCGCGAATGGTTCGAACGTCGTATTTGATGCGGTTAGATAGTTCTTCTGTCGTTAGATAAGTCTGTGTCACAATACCAACCTCGAATCGATCAAAATGACCGTTTTCTGATTAAAATAACCGAATTCCGGTTATTATTACGCAGAAATAACCGTTGTCAAGTCATTTTGACCGAAATTCGGTTACTTTTTTTGATGGATCGATGATCAGAATTAACTTGTCACGGATTATGGGAGAGCGGCGGTTGAAGATCGCCGATGTTTGTCGTGACACCGGACTCAGCAGAACGACTGTCGCACGGCTCTATCACGAAGACGTGATTAAGTTGGATTTAGAAACCTTAGAATTGCTTTGTAACTATTTGGACGTCGACATCGCCGATATGATTGAGATTACCCGTTAGCTCACGTGCCATCAGCTGACGGGACAAGCAGGATCAACGCGTGAAAGATCAATACAAACGGGGACGGTGGGCATGTTGATTCCCGATTATGAGACCGAAGTCGATTTTCTGAATTGTGAAGCGATTTCGAAAACCGTTTCGGAAGTACTTCGTACAAACCGCACCCGTCCTTTGACCATCGGCATTCATGGCGATTGGGGCGCTGGAAAATCCAGTATATTGAGGATGATCGAATCCGACTTGTCCACGGACAAGAGTGTCGCCGTACTGTGGTTTAACGGGTGGACATTCGAAGGTTTCGACGACGCGAAGACTGTTCTGATTGAAGCCACGATCACGGAACTCTGCCGGCATCGCTCGCTCACGGGCAAAGCAAAAGAGCTATCAGCCAAGTTGCTGCGCCGCGTTGACTGGCTGAAAGTCGCGAAGCGCGGCAGTGGAGTGGCGTTCAATGTACTGACCGGCCTGCCTTCCCCGGACCAACTCGAATCAGCACTGAGTGGCCTAGCGTCCACAGCAAAAGACGCGGTCAATATAGAGGCCAGTGAAATCCCTGGTCGGCTGGACGAGATTGCCGGGTTCCTGAAACCTGCCGAAGATGGCGAGAACGTACCGGAGACAATCCACACATTCCGTGAGGAGTTCAAGGAACTGCTTGATGAGGTCAAGATTGATCAACTGGTGGTACTCATCGACGATCTTGATCGTTGCCTACCGGCAACGGCTATCCAAACCTTGGAAGCGATTCGCCTCTTTCTGTTTGTACCGAAGACAGCGTTTGTAATCGGCGCGGACGAGGCGATGATCGAATATGCCGTCCGGCAGCATTTCCCGGATTTGCCCCAGGCATCCGGGCCGCTGCCCTACTCGCGCAACTACCTCGAAAAACTCGTCCAGATACCGTTTCGTATCCCGGCCCTCGGAGCACAGGAAACGCGGGCGTACGTTACCCTCCTATTAGTGCAGAGCATCGTTGGCGAAGAACATGCGGGCTTCAAGAAATTTCTGGAGACCGTGAAGACTCACCTACAAAAACCCTGGCTCGGAGCGAATGTGTCGCAAAGTGATGTGCAGGCGGTCGATAACGACAAGCGAGCTGAACTCGATGCGGTGTTCGTCCTTGCGCAACAAATCGCGCCGATGTTGGCTGAGGGAACCAAGGGCAATCCGCGTCAGGTCAAACGATTCCTGAATGCCCTTCTCGTTCGGCAGGTCATTGCAGGGGCGAGAGGGTTCGGCGATGCGATCAGCCAGCCTGCTCTCGCGAAACTCATGCTCGCAGAGCGCTTTCAGCCGGATTTTTATGACCATGTGGCATTGCAGGTCATGGCATCCAAGGACGGCAAATCAACTGATTTGGCTGCGCTTGAATCAGCGGGCGAAGAACCGAAAGAGAGAGGCAAAAAGAAACCATCGAAGTCAAAGTCTACGGCAACACCAAGAGACGATGGCGCGTCGGACATTAAATGGCGTGAGCGCGACTGGTTGCAGCGCTGGCGTACTATTGAGCCTTCAATTGGTGCGATGGACCTGCGCCCTTACGTCTTCGTTGCGAGAGATAAACGACTCTTGGCCGGCGGCGGAGTTGCCGGATCGCAAGAATCTCTCATCGCACGACTCTGCGGCTCACAGCTAGAGATTCGCGCCGTCGAGCCGGAGGTAAAAGCCCTTACGCCAGGCGATGCCGGAGTTATTTTTTCCGGTCTCCGCGAACGCGTTCTTTCCGCGGGGGACCTAAAAAGCACCCCGGCCGGCATGGATGGCCTTGCCATCGTGGCCAAGCATCATCCGCGTTTGCAGGGCGAACTCGTCAATCTGATAGGCAGTTTCGATTCCAAGGAACTCGGCCCGTGGGCTGTAAAGGGGTGGAATGAGTCAATAACGGATGCTCAGGCGAAAAGCAAACTCCAGCTTGTCATCAAAGGATGGGCGCAGCAGGACGACAACAAAATACTGAAACAAGGCGCGGCAGCTGCACTCGCGACGATGCAGGGAGGGGCCCACTAATGGGAACATCGGGTTCATCATCAGGATCGGGCTCCAATACGCCCCTTGTGCCGAGCTGGCTTGGTGGCGGTGACGGAGGACTACTACCCGGCGGTGATGCTGGGGCAAGTCCAGACGGCAACGATCAGACTCAATCCGGTACGGACTCAGATACGCAAACGAAGCCCGCTCTACCTCCCGCCGCCCCACCGGCGCGGTTCCAGGGCGCTCGCACGAATTTTTCCCGCTTCGCAAGGTCCGGCGGTAGTGACAGTCGTGCGCTGCGACGAGCTGTCGGGAACTACGTGCGAAGCGGTACGCGCGGCAGCAGAAATGCGGTGCAGCGGATGGGGAGCTCGCGCGCGGCGGCCAGCAATGCGCTCGGTGTGTTCCGTGGCATACAGCACGATGGCGTTCAGGAAACGTTACGCCAACTCAATCTGGAGGAACTCGCAGGGCGCGGAGTACAGGACGTATTCCTCGGCTTGACCGAGGTCATATGCAAGAACGGAGGGTCGATTGACGAAGCGATCGCACGAGACGCATGGCTGGAAACGATCGCCGTCTTAGCTGACTTCGGCATCGAGGATATCGAAACGCTAACGTCCGATCAGGTCGGCGAGGTATTTCTGAGTTTCATTGCGCACTCAATCGAAACGCTTCTCTACCAGGAGATTGGTGTAAACGGATTCAAATTCGCGGAGGACCTTGACGATATTGATGGATTTGACCGGCAACTTCGCGACTACATTGAGCGAGGGGTTCGGGATTCCTTTCAGGGTGACCTGACCGATCTCTCGACCATGACCGATCAGGACATTCGGGAGATCGTCGATAGTACCTATCGCGATGCTTGGGAACTCTTCGAAGTCTGGGGAGATGCCGAACAATGAAGCGACATAGCATAGTGGTTCGGCTCAATCCCGCCGATACGAAAAAGGTCAAAGTGAGTGATAAAGGATCACATGTTTCGGTAGTGCGGTTTGCAGACGGAGACCGTCGGCTAGGTCATGGCATTGGACAAATGCTCGATCAACTCCAGCAGCGGGGCATGTATCCAGGCGAGACGGCGATTGATTTAGCCATACTAGCTGCAACCGTTACGGCTGCCGATACGATGATTTCACGCGCCAATGACGCTCAAGACAGTTGGACCCGCGAAATCGATCTATATATTCCCGTCGCTGAAGCGGACCGTTGGCAGGCAAGCACGTCATTGATTGTAGATATGCTGCAATTCCTCACCGGAGACATTTGGCGCGTCACGTTCCGCCCACGTCACAAGGGAATGGAGTCACTTCTCGATCGCGATGACGAGATGCATGACGACCCTTTCGACACGGTCTGCTTGTTTTCCGGCGGGCTTGATAGCTTCGTCGGGGCCATCGATTTGCTCGCGTCCGACAAACATCCGATTCTCGTAAGCCATTATCGCGATGCCAGCACCAAGAATCAGCCAGCCTGCGCTGCAAGGCTCGGCAAGGTCTACGGCGACCTGTCACCTAGCCATGTACGGACTAATGTCAGTTTTGACAAGAATGACATACCGGGCCTCAGCAGTGAAACGACAACGCGCGGGCGCTCATTCATTTTCTTTGCACTCGCCTCCTTGGTGGCGGATGCGCTGGCCGGGGTCACTCCGGTCCACGTACCGGAGAACGGGCTGATTTCGTTAAACATCCCGCTCACTCCGCTGCGGATCGGCGCATGGAGCACACGCACGACGCATCCGTTTTACATGGCCAGGTGGCAGGAACTGGTCGACAACCTCGGAATCGCGGCACGTTTGACCAATCCATATCGATTCATGACAAAGGGCGAAATGCTCGCCACCTGCAAGAATCGTGACTTACTCGAAAACAACTTGAACATCACGGTTTCTTGTTCGTCCCTGACAAAAGGACGCTGGAAAAAGCGCCCGCCTGGTCATTGCGGTTATTGCACGCCCTGTCTGATCCGGCGCGCGTCAATCGAGGCCGGGTTTGGAACGGACCCGACAACCTACTCGATTCCCGATCTGACCGCACACGCACTCGATGCAAAGCAAGCCGAAGCAAGCGATGTCCGCGCCTTCCAAATGATGAGTCGGCGCCTGTCAAGGAACCCCGATCTAGCAGGAATCCTCGTGCATAAGTCTGGTCCGCTTAATGACTACGATGCCGATGAGATCAAGCAATATGCCGAAGTGTTTCGCAGGGGCATCGCGGAGGTAGGAGATGTTGTAGACAACGTCGAGATCGAGGCCGCGTGACAAATACGAATACTATCAATGGCTACGATTTCCACTGCCACGTAGATTTGTTTCCTGATCCTCCAGCACTAATTGAACAGTGCGAGAGAGAACGGATCTTGGTCCTTGCCGTAACGACAACTCCATTTGCCTGGTCCCAGAACTGGGCCTGGACGAAGAACAGCCCATTCGTGCACTCCGCCGTCGGACTGCATCCCGAATTGGTTGGAGAACGATTCGCCGAGGCCAGTATGCTAGAGGAGCTGATCGGTCAGTGCAGGCTCGTCGGTGAAGTTGGTCTTGATGGAAGTCCACAGCATCGGCGAAGCTACGACCAGCAGATAGACGTATTTTCCAGGGTACTCATGGCGGCCAGCGCCCACAGCGGCAGGCTACTTACTATCCACAGTCGACGCGCAGCCAGCGATGTAATTTCCCTCATTGCGGAACATGCGAGCCCTGAGGCAGTGACGTGCATTCTGCACTGGTTTTCCGGCTCCATGACGGATATGCGCCGGGCTTCGGAAATCGGATGTTTCTTTTCGGTCAATCAGCCGATGCTATCGAGTGATCGGGGACGGGCACTCGTTAGAGCCATGCCTTCCCACCGTCTCCTGACCGAGACAGACGCCCCCTTCGTCAAGATCGGCGGCCAGCCGTCTAACCCGGTTTCTACCAAAGACCTTTTGTCCGCATTGGCGGAAGTACGCTGTGAACCTGTCGACAGCCTCACCGCACAAATTGCAGAAAACGCAGAGAAGGTACTCGCGTCTGCCGGCATCAGTCTGAATTGGAAGATGTGAGATTTTCATAATGTCTATCAGGCTTTCCTGGTCTAGTGAAGCCTGTCGCTCCTGTTGATTCGCCCACATTGGTATCGTCGAAAAATTTTTTGCACGCCTAGCAATCACCAATCATCCGCCGGGGGTTTAGAAGCAGTTCACGGATACGATTGAGAATCGGCTGCCTAGGCTCGCCGTCAGAAATGGGCACCGCTTGGGCACCAGGTGGGCACCGCGGCAATTCGCCGGAAGGCGAATGCCGCGTAACCAGTTGAAAAGATTGGCGCGCCCGACAGGATTCGAACCTGTGACCCCTGCCTTCGGAGGGCAGTACTCTATCCAGCTGAGCTACGGGCGCCGCGCATGGGCTGCGTAGTCTACAGCACCAATGCTAACATTCAATCATGATCCATCGTTTGTTTACGCAGCTCGTCGAGTCGATGTCCTCGTCGGAAACGTCCGCGCCCGACGGCGAGCGCCGGGAGTCGGCGCTCCGCATGGCAACCGCCGTGTTGATGCTCGACGTGGCGCGCGCCGATCACGTTTTCGACGAAAGCGAATTCGAGCGCATTCTGCGGCTTATCGAACATCACTTCGCCCTGAGTTCCGAAGACGCGGCCAAACTCGTCAACGCAGCCAGCGACAAAGCCGATGAAATGGTGTCGCTGCACGACTTTACGCAGCTGCTCAACGATCGTCTGAGCGAGAAGGAAAAAGGGCACGTCGTCGAACTGCTCTGGCAGATCGCGTATGCCGACGGCCGCCTCGACAAATATGAGGACGCGCTCGTACTAAAAATCAGCGACCTCCTGTACGTCAGCCGCGGATTCGTTATGCGACTCAAGCACGACGCACAGCTCGCGGCCGGCGCTGCCTGATTTTGGGCCTGTTAACACGAATGTCATCGACCCTGTTGTGTCTGAAAAAGCGCCTGTCAAGGCGCGAGGAATGAAGTTTGACACGTCAAATGAATGACGAGCAACGCCGAGAGGCGCTTTTTCAGGCACAACCCGTACGGGCCGAGGCGGTTTTTCGCCCGGCGGCGTTGTCGCTCGCTAATGTAGCGGTGCTACACGGTGCTCGCTCCGCCTTGCCGGTACAAAAAACCGCCTCGGCAGGGTCGATGACATTCGTGTTAACAGGCCCTAGTCCACGAACTCCGGCCTGTCGTTGACGACGCGAACCTGCCCGGCATAGTCACCTTCCGGGTCGCCGTAGTGCTGCCATGTGTAGGCGATGAGCCAGCCGTCGTCGGGCAGGCGCTCGACATTCGTGATCTCGAGACTGTGACCGTCCTCAACATAGGCCGGTGAGCGGCTGATCAGCTGCCACGCCACCGAGCGCGCAGCCTCTTCACTGCCCGGGTCCGGTCCGTGGCCATGCTCGTCGGTGACGCTGATTTCTGCGTCATACACATCGAAGTAATCCGGATTGAACAGGTGGCGCGTGGACGGTTCCACGATCACGCTGAACATCTGCTCGCCCTCGGAATACGCCGCGATTTGGTAGGGCGCAAACACGAAACTGATGCGGTTGTTCGACACAAACCAGTTGTGCCAGTTGGCCCATTCCGGTGCCAGACCCGACGCATCCAGCTCCGATGCCAGTGTGGTGTCGAAATGCCCTGTGGCCATCGCCGACAGAGCAGCGAGGCTGTCATCGCCGGCCAGCACCTGTTCGAGATCGACGCGTTCGTCGTCCACCGTCGAGTACGTAAACGTTCGGACGAATGGCATGCCGTGCGCACCGCCCGTGTACGCGTGGCCACGCACGATGAACGTGTACAGGTGGTCCGATTGGACCGACTCCCAATCGCTCCTGAGTTCATACTGATGCGTCGTGAAATACCCCGGTTCGGGTTCCTCAAGAGCACTCTGCAGCAGCTCATCGACCTGCTGTTGCAGGAACGCTGCGATGTCGGACTGCGCATCGACGTTCGCGGTCAACGGTATGTTTAAGTTAATAGAATAACGATCAGTATCCTGTTGCAGCGTCCCGTCAACGGCATCCGCAGTAACATCGACCGAAGGCTGCGGTTCGCTTCTCGTGCACGCCCCCAGCAGCAAAAGTGATGCGAGGAATATCGGAGTCGTTAGTTTCATCATTAAGACTATTGGCGGGCCGGACCACAGATTCTACGGCAAGGCTCACCGCAAGCGTGTGAATTTTCCACACGGCCCACCAGGGCCTGTTAACACGAATGTCATCGACCCTGTTGTGCCTGAAAAAGCGCCTGTCAAGGCGCGAGGAATGAGGTTTGACGCGTCAAATGAATGACGAGCAACGCCGAGAGGCGCTTTTTCAGGCACAACCCGTGCGGGCCGAAGCGGCTTTCCGCCCGGCGGCGTTGTCGCTCGCTGATGTAGCGGTGCTACACGGCACTGCCGGGCAGGACGCCCCAATGCCGCGGAGCCCATGGATGGGCGAGAGCGGCCGCTCCGCCTTGCCGGCACAAAAAACCGCCTCGGCAGGGTCGATGACATTCGTGTTAACACGCCCTGGTCAATGGTATAAGGGTGGCACTGACTCGCAGGAGGGAGCCTGCCATGCGTTGGTTAAGCATTACCCTTGTCGCCGTCGTCGTTACCGGATGCTCGTCCGAGCAGCCGGACGACTCCACCCCGGCCGCAAACATCGCTGTGCGCGATGCGCGCATCTGGACCGGTGACGACGAAAACCCCTGGGCCGAAGCCATGGCCGTCAGCGGCGAGCTGATCGTCGCGGTGGGCAGCAACGCCGATGTGGCGCCGTTTATTGGCGAGTCCACCCACATCGTCGATGGCGGGCAGCTCATCGTGCCGGGCTTCATCGATTCGCACCTGCACCTGATCGACGGCGGCGAAGCGCTCGAGTCGGTACAGCTACGCGACGCGACGGGCCGCGATCAGTTCCGGCAGCGCATGGCCGACTATGTCTCGACCGTTGAGGACGGCGAATGGATACTCGGCGGAAACTGGGACAACAATTCCTGGCGTGACCCGGAATTGCCGACCCGTGACTGGATCGACGACCTGACTCCAGACAACCCTGTCTGGATCTCTCGTGTCGATGGCCACATGGGACTGGCCAACTCGGTCGCGCTGAAACTGGCCGGCCTCGACGCGGATTCTCCGGACATCGAAGGCGGAGATATCGTCCGCGATAAGAACGGCCGACTGACCGGCGCGCTCAAGGAAAACGCTCAGGCACCGGTTCTCGCGGTGATTCCGCCGCCCTCTGCGGCCGCCCGCGACCGGCATTTGTCCGCAGGCCTTCAATACCTCGCGGCCGTCGGTATCACGACCGTGCACGACATGTGTACGTTCGAGCACCTCGACGTATTCCGCCGCGCCCACGAAAAAAATGCGCTGACGACCCGAATATACGCGGCCGTCCCGCTGCCCGAATGGCAACGGCTCAAAGCCGATATTGAAAAGCACGGTCGTGGCGACGAATACCTGACGACCGGTGCCCTCAAGGGCTTTATGGACGGTTCGCTGGGCTCCCACACGGCCGCGATGATCGAACCGTTCGCGGACGCACCCGGCAATCGCGGGTTCCTGATCAATCCACTCGATGACATGCGCAACTGGGTATCCGGCGCCGACGCTGCCGGACTGCACGTGGTCGTTCACGCGATTGGCGACAGCGCGATACGGGACCTGCTCGACATCTATCACCACGTTTCGACGGCGCATGGCCCGCGCGACCGGCGTTTTCGCGTCGAACACGCACAGCACATTCACGCCGACGATTTGCCACGCTTTGCCGTACAGAATGTGATTGCGAGTATGCAGCCCTATCACATCATGGACGATGGCCGCTGGGCCGAAGCCGTCATCGGGCCCGAACGCGCAAAGACAACGTATGCCTTTCGCGAACTGCTCGACAGCGGCGCACATCTGACCTTCGGCAGCGACTGGAACGTCGCACCGGCCTCGCCAATCACGGGCATTCACGCCGCGGTGACGCGGCGCACGCTCGACGGGGCACATCCCGGCGGTTGGGTACCCGCGCAAAAAATCACGGTCGAGGAAGCGCTGCGTGCCTACACGTCGAACGCTGCCTACGCGTCCTTCGATGAAGACAATCGCGGCCGCCTGCGCATGGGCATGCTCGCGGATTTCGTGGTGCTGGACCGTGACATTACCGCGGTCGATATCGACGATATTAAAGACACGCGGGTTTTGCGCACCGTGGTCGGCGGCAGAACCGTCTTCGAGCGTGAGTGAGCCGCTATCGTCCGGGACTAAGCGTTGCGGCGATGCGGCGATCGTTACCTCAGGCCGGCGCGCGCCGGCGCAGAACGAGCACGCTGGCAATCAGCAGCACCAGCGGCGTAAAAATACTGCCCTCGGGACCGTCGCCGCCACCCGTCAGCCAGGCACCGGCTTCCGGCGCCGGCATATAGTCGGTCAGCAGCGGCGGCAGGCCCAGCTCAAGACCCGTCGTCGGCAAACCGAAACAGGTGATGAACATCCAGTTCCACGCCGCATGCCAACCTGCCGCGCCCCAGATTGAGCGCTCACGAATCACGAGCAGACTTAGGAAAATGGAAAACAACAATGTGGTGATCGTAAATATGAGTATGCCGTCTATGCCGAGGGTCTTGAGGTTTTCCATGTCGATGTGCATCACCGTAAACAACAACGAATTGCCGATCACAGCCACCCACAGGCCGTAACGCTCGGCCAGCCGCCCCATCATCCAGCCGCGGAAAACGAACTCCTCGGTACCGGCCTGCAATACGAAGGCGAACAACAGCACAACGATCGGAACCAGATCCGCAGCAGTCAGCAGCACCTCGGACTCGACGACATAACCACCCAGCACTCGCACCGCTGCAACCACCGCAGCCCCCATGAGCAGCCCGTAGCCGCATCCGCGCAGATAAAGTATTGGCCATCGCGGCACGAGCCCAAGCCCGGCGCTCGCAAGATCGCGGCGTTCGAAGCCGCGAATCCAGAGCGAAAACGCCCACGCGGCGGCGGCAAACGCGCCGATGATCAGGTGCAATATATAGGGATAGGACTCAATGTTGTCGGCCGATATCAGGCCGAGCATTTTTACGGGCAGCAGATACAGAACCTGGGCTCCGACCATGAGCACCGGCACGAGCAGGACCACAGCCCATGGCCAGGTGCGCCGGTATCCGGGCTCAGGTGTACCGAACAGCCAACTGCCGCCGGGATTCATAACGATGTTTATTCCAGATGCTCATCCATCGCGGACTCAATCGACGAACGAATCGTGCCCTCGAGCATCATCAGCGCGAAACCGAGCTTCACGTCCACATTCACGCACTCCTCGTCCACGGCGATACAACCGTTGACGCCGCTTCCCGTGAATTTCAGATCGTCGCCCTGCCAGTCGGCCCTCAGGCTGTACTTCTCGCTCAGTGACGCCGCGATCTCGTCGACACGGCGCCGCGCCTCGTCTTTGCCCAGACTGTGGTCTCTTTTTATACGCATACAGAAATTCGCTTACTTTTAGTGTGAATACCCTGGAAAACGCCCCTAGCATACCACTCAAGTAACCGATTCATTGCTATAGGAGACGACGATGTCTGCAGCCAAAAGCAAGAAAAAGGACCCGAATTCAAACGCCGGAGGCGATATTTCCGACCGGCTTGAGCATGTATTCCTCGCCGGACTCGGCGCGCTGTCCACTGCGTCGGAGATCGGTGCAAAGACGTTTGAATCGCTCGTCGATCAGGGCGAGCAGTATCGAAAAAAAGCATCGAAAACAACCGAAAAACTGATCAGGGAAGCCCAGGAAGCCGTCCGTGACGTGACCGAGAACGCACAATCTCGTGCATCGGGACTGTTCGATCAGGTTCGCGACACCTCCAATGTCTCTAAGCTGCACGACGTCTTCGACAGGCGCGTCGACAGCGCACTGAGCCGCATTGGCGTGCCAACGCGGAAGGATTTTGACGCGTTGAACGCGAAACTCGACAAACTCATCAAGCTTGTCGAAACAGTACCGGCCGGCGATGAGAAGCCTGCGCCCAGGAAGGCCGCTGCTAAGAAAACGGCGACAAGGAAAAAGGCCTCGAAGAAGAAAGTTTCGAAAAAGAAGGCTTCGGCGAAAACATCATCCAAAAAGGCGGCACCGAAAAAGGCTGCCGCCAAAAAGTCCAGCACCAAAAAGCGCAAGGTTGCCAGAAAGGCGGCCGGCAAGTAATTCGATCATCAGGAGATTCCAGACATGGCTAAGAAAACAGCAAGCAACAGCAACAAGTTCGTATCGGCCGGCGTCGGTGCCGTCGTAACGTTTCAGTCCGCGATTGAGGAAGGGTTCGACAACCTCGTCACAAAAGGCGAGAAGGCTCGCAAAGACTACCGCGCGTCGATCGAAAAGACCCGCAAGGAAGTACGCGACGATGTGACGAAGCGCTTCAACGACGTGAAAAACCGCGTACTGAACACGGTTGAAAAGACCTCGCCGATCAATTTCAACGACGTCAAAGCGCGCATCGAATCGGTCACCGATGCGATTACCGAACGCACCTCCAGCGTGCTGAATATCCCGACGTCCAAAGACATTGACGAACTGCACGCGAAGCTCGATCGCGTTATCACGAAGGTTGCTGCTTAACTGGCGGCCCGCTAGCAGTAGTCGTCCAACAGAGCGCGCACCAGTCTGGCGTTGTCGCCGCGAAGATACGGCAGCAGCAAGTGCAACACAGACTGGGCCGCGCGCAATGTTGCATTGCCGTCAGGTGCGGCAACGCCCGTCAGCGCATCAAAGCGCTCCGAAAACAGGGTCTGCACCACAATAGCCCGGCCCAGAATGAGTCTGTCGGCCGCCGTTGTTTTCATCACGCCGTGCGCCTCAAGATTGATCAGGTGCAGCGCAACATTTCCGGCCAGCGACACGATGAATCGCCGGAGCTTCGGTTCGACATCGGGATATGCTGACGTGACGGATTCGAAATCCCGGAAAAGAAAGCGGTAAACTGCGAGCCTTTCGAGCAGAACATGCAGGAAAACCCAGATATCGTCGATCGTTAGCGGATCGTCGTCGGGCGGCACGATAAGCTGCCGGGTGTCGGCCTCGAATGCATCGACGATAGCGGAAACGAGTTCGCCCTTGGTACGAAAATGGTAGTGCAGATTGCCGGGGCTGATGTCCAGTTCATCGGCAATCTGATTGGTCGGCGTCTTGGCTTCGCCGGACGCGTTAAACAAATCGAGTGCAGTCAGGAGTATTCTATTCCGGGTATTGCGCTTGCGCGGGGCTTCGGATTGAATGCGGGTATCGGCCATGCGCAAAGTGTATCGATTAGGCGTGGCATTTGCAGTCAGGAGTAGTGGCTATTAGCAGCAAAACGGACAAATCGCTCAACGACAGGGCGGCCAGTCAAACTGTCGCGTTAAATCCACTGGTCGGCATGAGTTCCGAGGAAGTGCTCGACGCCGCGAGGAAAACGGCAGGTCAGGCCATTCGCAAACCGTTGTCGCTGTTGCGTGCCGGTGCCAGTTACTCTAAAAAACTGACGGCCGTCGCGTTGGGCGATCGCGAATACAAACCCGCCGCCAAAGACCGGCGCTTTAGCGATTCGGCATGGTCGAACAGCGCGCTGCATCGCGGCCTGTTGCAGTCCTACCTGGCATTCGTCGAGACGCTTGACGAATGGGTCGACGACGCCGGCTTCGACGACATGGGTGCGAGACGTGCGAAGTTCATCACGAAGATCGTGAGCGATTCCGTGTCGCCGACAAATGCGTTGTTATCCAACCCTGCCGCACTGAAGCAGGTCGTCGACACCGGCGGCGGCAGCATCGTCAACGGCGTGCGGAATTTCCTGCACGATCGGCGCCACAACAACGGCATGCCGGCGCAGGTTGACAAGAGCAAATTCAAAGTCGGAGAAAACATCGCGACGACCAGGGGTGCCGTCGTATTTCGCAACAGCATGCTGGAGCTGATTCAGTATGCACCCGTCACTGAGAAAGTCTATCGACGGCCCATCCTGTTCATCCCGCCGCAGGTCAACAAATACTACGTCTATGACCTGAGCCCGGAGAAGAGCTTCTTTCAGTACTGTGTGGCCGAGGGCCTGCAGACGTTCACGATTAGCTGGAAAAATCCCACGTCGGACAACGCGGACTGGGGCATCGATCACTATGTCACAGCAGTGAAGGAAGCCCTGGACGTCGTCCAGCGAATATCCGGATCGAAGACCGTGAACCTGTGCGCGCCGTGTTCCGGCGGTATCACTGCGATGATTTTCGCAGCTCATCTCAAGGAAATCGGCAATAACGCGATCAATGCGATGACGTTGCCGGTGTGCGTACTGCAACAGGACGAAAAGGACAGCGATCTTTCTTTGTTCGTCAACAACGGTTCGATCCAGGCGGCACGAGCGCGGTCTCGCCGCCAGGGCGTTCTGCGGGGTAAGGATCTGTCGAAGGTCTTTAGCTGGATGCGGCCCAACGATCTGATTTTCGGTTATGTCGTCAATAACTACCTGATGGGTAACAACCCGCCGGTGTTCGACATTCTTTTCTGGAACAACGACTCGACCAATCTGCCGGCACAACTGCACAGCGATTTCCTCGATATCATTGGTTCAGGAGCCATGTCACGGCCAGGGGACATCAGTGTCTGCGATACCGACATCGACATTAAGTCTTTAAATCACGACATCTATCTGATCGGTGGGCTGACCGACCACATCACGCCGTGGCAGGCCTGCTACCGAACGGTCAGACTGGCAGGCGGAAAAAAGGAATTCGTCCTCGTGGGTTCCGGCCACATTCAAAGCCTGGTCACCCCGCCGGACAACCCAAAGGCAAAGTACTTCACGAACACGGAAACGCCAGACCGGCCCGAAGCGTGGATTGAGGACGCCAAAGAAAATCAGGGCACCTGGTGGCCGCACTGGAGCGCGTGGATGCGCAAACGTTCCGGATCGCAGCGCAAAGCCCCGGCCTCGCTGGGCAGCAAAATTCACGAGCCGCTGTGCGACGCTCCGGGCGAGTACGTTCTGGAACAGGCCGGCTGATGAAAATCCGGCACTCGACCGAAGAAGACCTGTTTATTCAGCGGCTGTCGATCGATGGCCAGTCGGCACGCACGGCAATCCGCAAGGGCCGGACCGGCGGCACACCGCTATTGCTGCTCAACGGTATTGGCGGTTGTTTTGAGATGCTGCTGCCGTTTGTGGACGCGTATGCCGACACCGACGTCATTCTCCTTGACATGCCGGGTGCAGGTAAATCGCCGCCACCCACGTTCCCATGGCGTTTCCGGGACTATGCAAAGTTTACTCGCAAGGTCGTCGACAAACTGGGCATCGACACAGTCATCGTGATGGGCATCTCGTGGGGCGGTGTGCTCGCTCAGCAGTTCGCAAAAATGTATCCCGAGCGCTGTGAACACCTGATCCTGTCGGCGACGGCGCCGGGCTGTCTGCTGCTCCCGCCATCGCCTAAAGTGCTGTACCTGATGTCCAATCCGCGCCGCTACTACGACAAGGCGTTTCTGAAGCGTGTCGCGGGTACGATCTATGGCGGCAAGCTGCGTACCAACAAATTGTCGGCCGGCAATTTCGCGGCACTGATGGCGCCGCCGAGCAAACGCGGTTACTACTATCAGATGCTTGCGGTCTGGGGCTGGACGAGCCTGCCCTGGCTGTCAAAAATTCAGACGCCCACACTCGTGCTGCACGGCAATGACGACCCGATCATTCCACTCGTCAATGCTAAGACGATGGCCAGGCTGATCCCCGGCGCCGAATTTGAAGTGCTCGACTGCGGCCATCTGTTTATGCTCACGCGAGCGAACCGCACCGTGAAATACATCCGGGATTTCGTCGCGAACACGCCGCGCAGCGAGGCCTGCGGCGTGCTGGTCGAAGCGTAATCGCTAATTCAATGCCACAACGGCTGAACCTGCGAGCGTCACAGTTTCGTTATCGATTTGTGTGGCGACTTCAAGACGCAGTCGTTTTTCCCCGTCAGCCTCGAACTTCTCGATAACCTTCGCGAGACAGGTCACCGTGGCGTTGACCGGGGTAATGGAGGTAAACCGCACGCCGAATTCGCGTAGCTGACTCTGTGGAATCCAGTTGGTCAGCAATCGCGCAAGTACCGCCATCGACAGCATGCCGTGCGCAAACACGTCGTCCATGCCGGCCTTTTTGGCAAAGTCGATATCCACGTGAATCGGGTTATGGTCTCCTGACCCGCCGCAGTAGAGCGCCAGCGTGGTGCGGTCCACGGGTCCAAACACGAGCGGTTCCAGCTGCTGGCCAATGTCAATGTCGTCGTAACGGATGGTCATGTTTCCGCCTCCGGCTGCTGCGTCTGCGGATAGCGCATGACCAGCGTGCGCTGGCGTTTTTGTACGAGTTCGCCCAATTGATTGGTAAACGTCGTTTCGAACTCGGCGAACTCGAGCGCGCCGCCTTTTTTCTCGTACATGTTCGTGACGGTCGTCTCGATCGTGATGACGTCGCCGGCACACATCGGTGCGAAGTACTCGAAACTCTCACCGCCGTGCAGCAGGTAGCGATAGTCGATACCGAGATCCTCGAACGACGGTCCGGTCTCGGGCGCGAGTGAGTCGAGACAGGTTGCAAACGTCGGCGGTGCCGGTAGCGATCTGAAGCCGGCGGCTTTCGCGGCTTCTTCATCGACATAAATGCTGCGGTCTTCACCCACCGCCTTGTTAAACAGCCTGAGTTGTCCCGCTTCGACCGTGATGGCGGTCGGCGGCAACACGTGGCCCACGTAGTCGCGATTCAGCATGAAGTCTCCCTGTCTGGCAGCGGCATTGAGTGCCGAATTCGTTCTCATCCAAAGCCGTGAGTTTTATTTTACCAGCGAGTAAGTTAGTATGCCATTAACTTACTACCGGGTAACCTATATGTCAACGTCCGGAGAAGCAGTCAGACGCTCAGCACGCCGAATTGGCGTCGAAAACGGCGCTAACTTCGATGAACGTCGGGAAATTGTGCTTCGCGAGGCGACTCGCGCCTTCAACGAGCGTGGCGTGCAAAACACATCGCTGGACGATGTCGCAACAAGAATCGGCGTCACCAAGCCCGCGCTCTATCACTACGTGGCGAGCAAGGATGAGATGATCAGCCAGTGTCTGACCGTGGCATTGAATGACTACCGGGAACTGCTCGATGAAGCCGATGACATGGACTGCAGCGGTATTGAAAAGCTGCGTTTTGTGTTTGAGGGGTGGGCGGCGATTGCCGCGACCGACTTTGGCCGCGCCATTTTGACCATCGATTCAAGAGTGCTGGCCGAAGAAAGCCGCCGCACACACGATGAAGCCCACCGGGTGCTGCTGCGCAGAGTCGAAAAGCTCATTCAGGATGGCATTGGCGACGGCTCGGTCAGAGAATGTAACACCAGAGTGATAACGCTCAGCCTAGTCGGTCTGTTCAATTCTACGGCCAGTTGGTTTCGCGCCGAGGGGCCGCTCAGCGTCGAGCAGGCCGCTCGTGAAATGCTGATTTTGATGGAAAACGGCCTCGCGACGAACGCGGCCTGACAGGAAGACACACTCAATCGGGGAGAGCGCAATGTTGCTGGTACAAAACCTGATACGAAACGCGACCATCTACCGGGACCGACCCGCGACGAAAATGGGTGACCGGCACAGGACATGGGGAGAGCTTTCGGACCGCGTCGCAAGCGCTGCCGCCGCGCTGCAGGCGATGGGCGTCGGCAAAGGCGACCGTGTCGGTATCATGGGCCTGAATTCCGATCGCTATCTCGAAGCCACCTATGCGATAAGCTGGGCGGGCGGCTTGATGGTACCGATGAACATTCGCTGGTCTTTCGAAGAAAATCTGTATTCGGCGCGCGACGCAGGGCTTAAGGTTCTCATCGCCGACGATACGTTCGCCGAGGGGGCGAAGCGCGTGGCCGATACTATGCAATCAGAAGACGGCATTGCGCCCGGTCTGCTGCATCTGTGCGACGGCGAACCGGCAAACGGATTTGTATCGTGGGACCGCGTTATCGACGCCTGCAAACCCGCAACGATCGTCGATACCCTATACGACGATCCGGCCGGGATTTTCTACACGGGCGGTACAACCGGTTTCCCCAAAGGGGCCGTGCTGTCGCATACAGCGCTTTGGACCAGCGCCGTGACGGTCGTTTGCGAAATGCAAATCGCCAGTGCCGACGTGTGCCTCCACGCGGCCCCGATGTTCCACCTCGCCGACATGACGATGTCGAACTGCGTAACCATCGCCGGCGGCGCTCACTGTTTTATTCCGGCGTTTACGCCGACCGACTGCCTCAACGCGTTCGAAGACTATGGCGTAACGTTCTCGATCCTTGTGCCGACGATGATCGGCATGATGCTCGAAGCGCCCGAGTTCGGAGCCACGGACCTGTCGAGCCTGAAGAAACTCGCGTATGGCGCATCGCCGATGCCAGAGCCGATACTGCGTACAGCACTAAAAAACATGCCGCAGGTTGAGTTTACTCAGGGCTACGGCCAGACCGAGATGGGTCCGATCGTTTCGCTGCTGCCGCACCGGTATCACGCCCTCGAAGGGCCGAACTCCAAACTCAGGTCGGCCGGCCGGCCGATCGGATGTGTGCAGGTGCGCATCATGGACGAAGACGGCAACCCGGTCGAACAAGGTGAACCGGGGGAAATCTGGGCACGCGGCCCCAATGCGCTGGATCGGTACTGGAACAAACCGGAGCAAACGGCCGATACCATTGTCGATGGCTGGGTAAAGACCGGCGACGTCGCCTATATGGACGAAGACGGCTTTCTGTTCGTCTGCGACCGCGCGAAGGACATGATCATCACGGGCGGCGAAAACGTGTACTCAGCGGAAGTGGAGAACGCCGCCGGCTCACACCCAAAGGTTGCTCAGGTCGTCGTCATCGGCGTTCCCGACAACACATTCGGCGAACGCGTACACGCGATCGTTATTCCGGTGGAAGGCGAGGACGAGATCACGCAGGACGAACTCTACGCCCACTGCCACGACCAGATCGCAGGCTACAAATGCCCGCGCTCAATGGACATTCGACGTGAGCCGTTCCCGCTGTCCGGCGCGGGCAAAATCCTGAAAAAGGATTTGCGAGCGCCTTACTGGAAAGGCCATAAAAAGAGCGTCGCCTGACCGGGTTGCTTACTCGAGCACCAGCGGTTGTTCGATCGCGTCGATAGCCCGGCGCTGAAATTCCGAAAACGCGCGATAGTCTTCGGGCTCGAAGCGGGAATCGGATGCGACGTAGTCGAAACTGATCTCGATCGCATCGTCGTTTTGCTCCACACGCCGCTGCCACTGGCCGAACTTCGACTCACCAACCCCAGGCTTTTCGCCGCTGACGCCAAGCCGCTGACCGGCCGGGATTTTCACCGAGGTGCGGGCTGTCACACGCAGCGGGTAGTGGAATTCGAACGGAAAGCGCCGGTCCGACATGCGATCGTACTCAAGATAGTACGTCTCGAGGAATGCCGGCAAATCGAAGCTGC
The DNA here is from genome assembly GCA_965224505.1 of Woeseiaceae bacterium. Taxonomy (GTDB): domain Bacteria; phylum Pseudomonadota; class Gammaproteobacteria; order Steroidobacterales; family Woeseiaceae; genus UBA1847. Next base: position 3,186,467 of record CBDCZL010000018.1, on the reverse strand, counting down.
CATCGACATCGAGTGGCAGCCGGTATTCGATTTCAACGATAAGATCGTACTCAGCGTCGAACACGTTTTCGACAAAGTAGTCCAGCAACTCGGCGTCCGCATACCGTGATGCTACCCAGCGCTGCAACGACGCACGCAGTTCGGATTTTTCGATCGAACGCAGCTGGCCGCGCAATTCCGCGCCCTGATATCCGCTCAGGCGCGCGCTTTCAGTGATGGTCATATAGCCATCGTCGCCCGGCACAACCTCACGATCGACCGCGATACCGGTCAACGCCGTTTCGTAGTCCGGTATCTGTACAAGCTCGGATTCGGATGACAGCAACAGCGCATAATTACCCGCCATCGAACGGGGCGGCAGCGAGCCGAGACGCAGGTCCTTGTCGGTCGTGTCGATGAATCGATAGCCGTCGGGCGCCGGTATCGCGACGATGACATGATCGAACTGATCCGTGTTGGGTAACTCCGGCAACACCTTCTGCTGCAGATTGACCAGCGCAATATGTGCGTCAATACCAACCGCATTCAGCATGGCGAGCAACAACACCGCATGATCCTTACAATCGCCGTAGCGGTCGCGCACCGTTTCGCGGGCCGATTTGGGTATGTAGGCACGACGGCCGAATTCGATGGCCTCGTAATGAATCTCCTCCTGCACCCAGGAACTTAACACTTCGATCTTGCGGGCCTCGCCGTCGATGCCCTCGACCAGGCGCTGCGCGCGCTCGGCCACTTTGCTCGAATCGAGTTTGTCCGCGATCTCTTCCAGGTACTCGTTGCCGACCGATCGCCAGTCTTCACCCACGGTACCCAGCTGGACCCAGGGCAATATCTGATCGTACCAGGGCTGCAGCGGCTCCCAGCGAAACGGCTGCGGATGCTGCAACTCCCAGACCAACGCCTTGCCGCGCTTCACCGGGCCCGGCATCTGGTGGCTTTCGTAACGGATGCGCTCCGTTTTTCCCGTCACGAACAGCGCGCTATAGAGCACCGGACGTTCGCCGGCCATGTAGACGGTTTCCAGCGGAAACGTCGCGTCCTCGACGTTTGTTTGCTTGCTGACGACCGCTTCGATGACGACGCCCGGAGTGATGCCCGGCACCGGAAGATGCACCGACTTTTCGGTACTCGCTTCGTAGCCGTCTTCGTCACTCGTAATGTAGTAGCTGTTCGGGTCGCCTTCTGCAATCACGTCTCCGTCCGCATCCGTGACGCGCAGCGTGTTGACAAACAAGCGCTCGTAGGACGGATCGTAGTCGAACTCGAGGGTGCTGTACTGCGATACACCATTGTCGTCATTGACGCGGATTTTTCTGAAGTATGTCGTTGTGCGCTGCTTGCCACCGTCGTAATGGAAGCCCGTGATGCGGGACAGAAACTCGGCACCGTAGCCGTCCTGTTCCGTCACCGCATCGTTCGCTGCAAACACTTTCCGCAGCGCACGCGGCAGTTCCACAGGGGCTATTTCGTCCCGGATCGTCGACACGTCACCCTGACCGAGCATACGGTCGATAGCGTCGAGGTAGCCGCGAATATTGGCATTGCCGGGTGCGAATTCCAGCGCTTTCTCAAATGACGCTTTGGCGGCCTTGAACGAACGTAGCTGATACTCGGCGTCGCCCTTGTAGTAGTAACTTTGCAGCGAGGCGTACCCGTTCTCGATCAATGTATCGGCAATGCGCAGCGTTTCCGCTGGATTGTCCATCGCATCGAGTATCGACATACGTTCATAGGCCAGTTCCGCATCCAGCGGCCGGCCTTCCGCCAGGTCGTCAAGCACAGCCAGTGCCTCGTCGAACTGCTCACGCCGGCCGAGCAACTGCGCTTTCAGAATACGGAGTTGCCGGCTGACGCCGTCTTCGGAATAGCGTTCGTACGTCTGGTCGACATCGTCCCAACGCCCCGCATCGGCGAGCAATCCCAGATAGACGCTGAAGTCCTCATCGTCCCGATAGTCGGTTGCAAACAGTTCGCCGTAGATGCGCAGTGCCTTTTCAGTCTCGCCAACCTGATTCGCAAGCCAGGCATCCCAGCTTGCAACGACCTGATTGTCCCCGAACGGCGCGAGTCTCGGCTGCAGCCATTCGTAGGCTTCGTCATACGCATCGAGCCCGGCAAGCGCCCGCAGCGCGTTGGTCAGATAGGCTTCATCGTCCGCAACGATGCCGTTCGCCTGAGCGAAAAAGCGATACGCATCGCGATAACTGCGAGCACTGTAGTAGTGCATGCCGAAGGCATTCAGCAGATAGGCATTGATGCCGCGCTCCCTGCCGGTCTCGTAGTCGCCGTGCAGCGACGACGCAGTACCGGTCAGGCGAAAGTCGCTCCAGATTCGATTGATGTTCTCTACAGTGGCATGGTCGTCCTTCGGTCCCCACGCAGCCACAACATAGGCGCAGTCGTCATTGGCCACGACCCACTGATGGTAACGGTACTCGGTGCCGTCCGAATCGTCATAGCCGACCAGCAGCTTGCCCTTCGCGCCATCCTTCTCGATGTCCGTCTCGGATGCGATGAAATCGGAGGGATAGTCCTCGCCGAACTGCTGCATCATGACCCGATAGACAGCGTTGCGAGCGGGCGGCGGCCCCTGCCAGCACACGGGCATAACTACACTGCCGTAGTTCATCGTCGACAGGGCACCGATGTCTGCCGCTTCGTTGGTTTCGTCGAGATCCGACCATTCGTACCAGCTGCGAGCCGCGGCGCGGAAGCGGTAGCCGAAAGTACCGGAGGGATAGTCGCGCCACGACCGTGTGACTTCAGGGATGTCGTTGTTGGCCTGCCGATCGGGAATCGAAAAGGCGGCCAGCAGCTTGTCGGCCTCGGTGCGTACCGCGTCCTGCGAATCGCTGCCAAAGGTCATCAGCCGATAGCCACGCTCCCCGTCCACGACGGCGGACAGCACGTACTGCATTGGCTGGCCGCTGATCGTAGCGGAAATCGCCTTCTGGTACACCGCGATACCGGCGCGCTCGGTTAGTCCGAGATTTTCGGTGCTGTTGTACGCCGTGTTCTCACGGCCCTGCAGACTATCAATGAGTGAGGTCTCAGCACGATCGGCATAGCGCTGCACATCCACGCCCTGTCCCACGCGCTCCGACATGACCGTGGAAAACGCATTGGGCTGAAACCGGATCGCCGCAAAACTGGCATCCGGAACCTTGTCCGAGAAATTGACGTAGGTATAGGCCTCGCCGCTCAGATCGAGCCGGTAATTGAGCGACGCATGCTCGAACACGCCGACACGCTCACCGGTCTTGCTCGCATAAGCATGATCGGCACCTGCCGCGACCGGCAACAACGCGGCCAACAGCCCCCAGATAAACGATTTTCGAACTCCCATAACCGCCGATTCTACCCATTTAGCCCCGGTATTCTGTGCCCTGATCGGCAATTGGCCGAATTTTCCGCAATTCGCCTCCCGGACATCTCGGCGCTGTTCCTTGCGCATCGATGTTATATAATCGCCGCCCAACGCCGGTCCGATACCGGCAAATACGAATAAATTCCTGCGGAGCAATCAGTTGAGTCGGGACCAGAAGTTTTTTGATATGTACTCCCTTGTCATCGGCGTACTGGCGGCCGTCGCACTTGCCATTTTGGTGCTGGCGATGAAAATGTCCGATCTGACGCAAGGCGTCTACACCCGCGATGCCAATGAGTACCGGGCCGCAGTCTACGACCGCATCCGGCCCGTCGGAGAAGTCTATGTACCTGGCGACGACACACAGACGCCGGTCGCGACCGTAGAGACTGCTCCGGAACCCGAACCTGTCGCCGCAGCGCTCTCGGGCCCACAGGTCTACAACACGGCCTGTCTGGCCTGCCACGGCGCGGGTATCGGCGGTGCGCCGGTCCTTGGCGACGCCGACCAATGGAGCGATCGCCTCTCGCAGGGCAGCGATACGCTGAATGATCACGCGATCAACGGCTACACCGGCTCGGCCGGCTACATGCCCCCGAAAGGTGGCCGTATGGATCTTTCCGATGAGGAAGTGATCGCGGCGGTTGAATACATGGTGGGTGAGGCGCAGTAGCACTCAGCCATTTCGGGCATGGCCCGAAAACATACAACAGATAAACAACTGCGAACGGAATCAATTCAAAACACCCGTACTGTTGTATGTGCTGATCATCCTGCTGTCGCTGACGAACGGCATCCTTATGATCGCATTAACAGCGATCATTCTGCTCACAGTTCTTAGCACTGCGAAAAAAAACCGGTGCTCGACCAGCGTCGGCTACTTGAGATAGATAAAGGTCCCTTTCGGGTACTGACTGCCGCTATCCGTGGTACACCCCGACACCCAGAATTGCACCTCTCGGTTTCCCATTTCTGCCGCCAGCACGGCGGCGACGATTTCCTTGTAGGACGGGTCGGTATCCAAAACGATGACACTCTGATTCGTCGGACTACCGCTGCAGGAACTCGGGTCGGTCCAGTTCGTCGAACCGTAAACCCGAATATGGCCGTTGCCGATTCTCACGTACCAGATGTCGCGATACCCGGTCAGTCCTGTGGCATCAAACGCCGGCACCGTGTGTAAGATCAACAAAACGCCAACCAAAAACTTGCTAAGTGACCGCATTTGAATTCTCCCTAAGTCTTGTGAGATTTGCGTACGTCTTCGGCCCTTGCCCTACGCCTACGCAAACTCTGCGCAAAACTAATCCAATTCGGCTCATATTGTCAAATCTGGTCTGTTTTGACCCATTCTAAGTTGCGATTCAATCCAAACACCTCAGCGACAACGCCTCCGCCACGTGCGGCGGAGCAATTCGCTCTTCCGCGCCCAGGTCAGCAATCGTCCTCGCGACTCTGAGCACTCGCTGCAGCGCGCGGGCGGACAAGTTGAAGCGTTCCGCGGCCTCGTCGAGTAACGCCCAGCAGCGATCGTCGGCGCTGCAAATGCCGTCCACCTCTTTTTCGTTGAGCCATGCGTTGCGCTTGCCGGCACGCTGCTTTTGTATCGACCATGCCGCCTCAACGCGGCGCCGAACGGTAGCGCTGTCGGGAAGCCCCGCTTCCCGGCTGCGCAGGGTTTCGGTCGTCGGCCGCGGCACGTTGACATGCAAATCGATACGATCAAGCAACGGACCCGACATCTTGCGCCGGTACGCCGCGACGCGATCGGCGCTGCAGTTGCAGTCGGCGGAGCGATCGCCGAGGTAGCCGCAGGGACAGGGGTTCATCGCGGCGATGAGCTGGAACTTCGCGGGATAGTCGGCCTGGCCCACGGCACGTGAAATATTCACACGACCCGTTTCCATGGGCTCGCGCAGGGCTTCCAGCGCGCGGCGATTGAACTCGGGCAGTTCGTCGAGGAACAACACACCGTTGTGAGCGCGAGAAATTTCTCCGGGCAGCAACCTCGGTCCGCCGCCGACCAGCGCTGCAGCCGACGCGCTGTGGTGCGGAGCGCGAAACGGCCGCACGCGCCAGGCCGTATCGCAGGGTGTGCGACCGAGTACGGATCTCACGGCGGCGGTCTGCAGCGCCTCTTCGTTCGTCATCGACGGCAGAATGCCGGGCAGCCGGCGCGCGAGCATACTCTTTCCGGTGCCGGGCGGACCGGCGAACAACAGGTTATGCCCACCGGCCGCTGCAACTTCGAGCGCGCGTTTCGCCTGCGGCTGCCCGCGCACGTCGGCTAGATCCGGACCAACAACGAGATCGCCCGCAGGCGCGACCGGAACGCAGGAGTCGATCGGATCGCTGCCCGCAAGATGTGCCACAAGCCGGGTCAGTGAGTCGGCTGCCGTCACGCGTGAGCAGGCCATTGCGGCTTCCCGCTCGTTGCCGATCGGCACGATCAATCGATGACCGGCTTCTTCGGCCGCGAGCGCGGCCGGCAGAATGGCCGGGACCGGCCTCAGTTTGCCATTCAGTGCCAGTTCACCGTAGCTCTCAATACCCTGCATTGCCGACAGCGGAAATTGCTTTTTCGCGGCGAGAATACCGAGCGCGATGGCCAGATCGTAACGGCCGCCGGATTTCTTCATGTCGGCAGGACCGAGGCTAACCGTAATACGTTGCTGCGGCCAGTCGAACCCCGAACTCATGAGCGCGGCGCGAACCCGGTCCTTGCTCTCCCGAACGGCGGTTTCGGCCATGCCGACAATCGCGAAGGTCGGCAGGCCGCCGGACAGAAAAACTTCTATCGTCACCGGCGGCGCGGACGTACCGACCTGCGCCCTGCAACTGAGTATTGCGAGTCCCACCGCGCTGCCCTCCCTGGCCGCGAATGTCAGTTTAATTCAGTCTTCCAGTTCGGCCATGCGGGCCTCGAGCGCCTCGAGCTTTTCGCGGGTGCGCGCCAGCACCGCTTCCTGCACTTCGAATTCCTCGCGCGTTACGAGATCGAGTTTCGCGAGGCCGGACTGGAGTACACCGCGAAAGTTCGCCTCCAGGTCCTCTCGCATGGAACGCATGCCTTCGGGCAGTGCCTCGGCAAGTTTTCTCGCCAGATTTTCGATGGAGTCGTTGGTCATAGTGGGTTGATACCTGAGCGCGATAGAAAACGCCAGCCGCAAATCCACGCATCCTGCGCTGAAACCCACCGCTGTCCGAAATAGTGCATGTCCGGTTCATGTGCGCACCACAATGATGCAAGAGACCATCTGCGCGTCAACTAACCTGCTGATTTTATTTTGTTTTCTTAAGGTGGCACGGTTTCTGCTCTGTACGGGTAACCGGCCAGTCAGGCCACACCGTTACTACAGGAGAACAATCATGAACACTCAATTCGGAATTCTCGGTACCGCTCTGCTTTTGAGTGCCGGCGTCGCGCAGGCCGAAGTGTCGGCGAACCTGGGCTTCGCGAGCGACTATTACTATCGCGGCATCTTTCAGGCCGAAGCCTCAGCGAGCGGCGGGCTCGATTACGAAAGCGGCGGATTCTACGTCGGCACCTGGGCCGCCGACGTCAAGGACGGACTCGAGATCGACGGTTACTTCGGTTACGGCGGCGAGGCCGGCGACTTCGGTTACAGCATCGGCTATACCGGATACTTCTACACGGGCGATTTCGACGATACTTATCAGGAGATCAACCTCGGCGGCTCGTACGGCCTGGTATCGCTAGACGTTGCGATCGGCAAATACGATAACTTCGATGGCCCGGAAGCGGACTACACCTACTACGCACTCACGGTCGAGAAGGACGGCTTCTTCGGACGCTACGCCGGCTTCTCGCAGGACTTCGAAGGCGAATACTTCGAAACCGGATACGGCACGACGGTCGCGGACATCGATCTCGGCGTCACGCTGCTCTTCAACGACAAAAACCTGAGCAGTGACGGCGAATCGGATCAGGCACTGATTTTCACGATCGGCAAAACCTTCGAACTTCGCTAATTCATCAGGGGACAAGCAATGAAAATGATCACAGCGATCATCAAGCCGTTTCGGCTCGATGACGTCAGGCAGGCCGTTGCCGACATCGGCATTCAGGGCATCACGGTGACCGAAGCCAAGGGCTTTGGCCGTCAGCGCGGCCATACGGAACTTTATCGCGGCGCGGAATACGTCGTCGACTTCCTGCCCAAAACACGCATCGAACTCGCGGTCGCCGACGACGTGGCCGAACAGGTCATCGAGGCGGTCTGCAATACCGCACGCACGGGCAAGATCGGCGACGGCAAGATCTTCGTGACCAACCTCGAGCAGGCCATTCGCATACGTACCGGCGAAACCGGCGACGCCGCGGTTTGAGCGGAAACAAGGAGACTATCTTGGATACGACAACTCAGGTAGCGGCGCAGGTCACCGAACTTTCGTACGCACTCGACACCTTCTACTTTCTCGTCATGGGCGCGCTGGTCATGTGGATGGCGGCCGGTTTCACGATGCTCGAAGCCGGCCTGGTGCGCGCCCGCAACACGGCCGAGATTCTGACCAAAAACGTCGGGCTGTATTCAATCGCCTGCGTCATGTACATGCTCTGCGGCTACACGATCATGTACCCGGGCGATTTCGCGGGCGGTATGTTTCAGAGTATCGGAACGCTCGGCACGGGCCTGCTGGGGACCGCCGACAATACCGCGGCCGACGTCATTGCCAGCGACGGAGAAACCTATTACTCGGGCCTCTCCGATTTTTTCTTTCAGGTGGTGTTTGTCGCGACGGCAATGTCGATCGTCTCAGGTGCGGTAGCGGAACGCATGAAGCTGTGGTCCTTCTTCGTTTTCGCGGTCGTCCTGACCGGATTCATCTACCCGGTGCAGGGCTTCTGGAAATGGGGCGGCGGATTCCTCGACGCCGCCGGATTCGTCGATTTCGCGGGTTCCGGTATCGTGCATCTGTGCGGCGCCGCGGCGGCACTTGCCGGCGTGCTGCTGCTCGGCCCGCGCAAAGGCAAGTACGGGCCCAGCGGTCAGGTACACGCGATTCCGGGCTGCAACCTGCCATTGGCCGCGCTCGGCACACTGATCCTGTGGATGGGCTGGTTCGGTTTCAACGGCGGTTCAGAACTTAAAATCTCGGACGTCGGTGAGGCCAACTCGGTTGCGCTCGTATTCGTGAATACCAACATGGCGGCAGCCGGCGGGCTGATCGCGGCGCTGCTGCTCGCACGATTCTGGTTCGGCAAGGCCGATCTCACAATGGCACTGAACGGCGCGCTTGCCGGGCTTGTCGCAATCACGGCCGAGCCGCTCACACCGGTGCCGCTGCTGGCCACGGTCATCGGTGCTGTGGGCGGTCTTCTGGTCGTCGCCTCGATCGTCACACTCGACAAGCTGAAAATCGACGATCCGGTTGGTGCAATTTCGGTGCACGGCGTAGTCGGCATCTGGGGCCTGCTCGCGGTTTGCCTCAGCAAACCGGAGGCCAGCCTCGGGGCGCAACTTCTCGGTATCGGGTCTATCTTCGCATGGGTATTTGCGACCAGCTTCGCCGTCTGGTTTGCACTCAAGAAGAGTCTCGGAATCCGGGTGTCCGAACAGGAAGAGTACGAAGGCGTGGATCTGCACGAATGCGGTCTTGAAGCTTACCCGGAATTCAGCACGGCCGAATAGGCGCGGCGTCTGGCGTGCCCGCGGGAGTGCCCCCCCAACTCCCCGCGGGCACGCCGGACTGCTCGTTTTGTTAAATGGAAAATACCGTTTTTCGCTGTGAATACGATCACGGCAGAAAACCGTCGGGCGTGCTCTAATAGGCACATGAACAGGAAGCACTTCGCAGCAGGCCTCACGGCACTTGCCCTCACGGTTGCCGGCAATGCGCTCGCCAGCAACATCTACAAATGGACCGATGAGCACGGCACTATCCACTACGGTGATAAGCCATCGGGCGCCAGCAGCGAAGAGCGCCTGAACGTTTCTTACCGCCGCACGGACCAGAATGCCGTGGCCGAACGGATCAAGGCGCGCCACGACGCACAGGCGGCACGGGCTGAGGCACGCGCGAGCGCTGCGGAAGCCGAGCAGGCCGCCGCGGCGGAACGCGAAAAGGCCGAAGACCGCCGTAAACGCTGCGAAGACACGCGCGCCAAACTCAGCAGCATGCTCGCGGCGCGCCGTGTGTACCGCGAAAACGAGAATGGCGAGCGCGAATACCTCGACGACGAGGGCCGCGATCAGGCCCGGCAGCGCGCTGAGGAACTGATCGAAGAATACTGCGACTAGTGGACCGCTTGCTGTAGGCCGCTCACGCCAGGCGCTGCCGGGCGCTACAATACGTCCGAACGGATGAGGAGCGCCGGGTTGACCGAGGAGAAGAATCCTGCAGAGCAGTCTGCCGATGAACGCGGTCACGTTCATCTTCCCGACTTTTGTTCGGCTGCAACCCTGTTTGTCGTCGTATTGATTGCAGAACTCGTGGCAATCGTGCTCACGCTTGCCGGGTACGACGAACGGCAGCAGTTCCTGATCGAGCTGTCCAAGACGTCGTTTTTCGTACTGTGGCTCGCGATACTCGGCACGGCCCTGCTGTGCCAGCTTCGTCCACGACTCGAGCGCACCGGTCAGAAGCGGGCGTTTATCGTCGCGTTTTTTTCCCTGCTGCTGATGTGCCTTGTCGTGGCCGAATCGGCCTGGCAGGTAACGCGCATTTTCGGCCGTTCGATGATCATTGATGACAACCACATGGCATTTCTCGCGCGCACGTTTACGATCAGCTCGATCGTCATCGCGATGGCCATGCGCTACCTGTACGTATCGAGTGAGTGGCGGCGCAGCGTCATACTCGAATCGCAGTCGCGAATTTCCGCACTGCAGGCACTGATACGGCCGCACTTCCTGTTCAACAGCATGAACACGATTGCCTCGCTGACACGCACGGACCCGCAACAGGCCGAGGAGGCCGTCGAGGATTTGTCCGACCTGCTGCGCGCCAATCTGGGTAAAAGCGGAGAACGGGCGTCCTTAAAACAGGAGCTCGAAACGGCTGCGATCTATCAACGCATCGAAAAACTCAGGCTGGGAGACCGCCTTTCGGTACGCTGGGACGTCGGTCAGCTGCCGATGCGCGCACGAATACCGAGCCTCACGATTCAGCCCTTGCTCGAAAACGCCATCTACCACGGCATTGAGCAATTGCCAGACGGCGGCGAGGTGACGGTGTCGGGGAGAGCGGACGGAGGCCGTCTGGAACTGTCCATTTCCAACCCTGTACCCGCCCGGAGCAGGCGCGGCTCAGACGGCAACCAGATGGCACTATCGAACATCCGGCAGCGTTTCGAGCTTGCCTACGGCGGCAGGGGCGCAGTGTCTGTGGATCGGCAGTCCAACCGATTCACGGTAACGCTGCGCTTTCCGGCGGATGACGAACAACGATGAAAGTGCTTATCGTCGATGACGAACGGCCCGCACGCGACCGCCTTCGTACACTCCTCGAGCACGAACCGGACCATGTCGTCGTGGGCGAGGCGGCCAGCGGCAGCGACGCACTGGCGCTGAGCAACGAACTGCAGCCGGACGCGGTACTGCTCGATATTCGCATGCCGGGTCTTGACGGTATCGAGACGGCACATCATCTCAACGCCCTTGAGCGTCCTCCCGCAGTAATTTTCGCCACCGCATACGACGAGTACGCAATCGATGCATTCGAGGCAAAGGCTGTGGGATACGTGCTAAAGCCCGTACGCCGTCACAAGCTGACGGCCGCTCTCGAGAACGCGACTCGAATCACGACTGCAACACTGTCAGACATTGCCTCCGATGCCGGCATCCGGGCGGCCCGCGAGCACGTATGCGCTCGCGTGCACGGCGAACTCCAGCTCGTCCCGATCGACGATATCGTAAGCTTTCGGGCCGATCAGAAATACGTCGCAGTCGACCACGATGGCGGTGAGGTCCTGATCGACGATTCTCTGAAGTCGCTCGAAAGCGAGTTCGGGGATCGATTCGTGCGCATACACCGCAGCGCGCTGGTTGCGGTCGGACGAATCGCCGCCGTGGAGAAAACGACCGGCGGCCGCTATCGCATCGCCCTGCGCGGCAACTCGCAACTTGAGGGCAAAGAGCTGATAATCAGCCGTCGGCACCTGGCCGACGTTCGCCGCCGCCTCAAACACGGATAGGAATCGACGTGAAAATTCGCATTGCGACGCGCAGGAGCGAGCTGGCGCTATGGCAGGCCAGACATGTTGCGGACCTGCTCAACGCGCTTCCCGATATCGAACAGACCAAGTTGCTGCCGATGTCCACAAAGGGCGACGAAATCCTCGATCGCAGCCTGCAGAAAATCGGCGGCAAGGGCCTGTTCATCAAGGAACTGGAACAGGCCATGCTAAACGGCGATGCGGATGTCGCGGTTCATTCGATGAAGGACGTGCCGGCCGAACTGCCGCCGCGGTTCTGCATCGCGGCAACGCTGGCGCGCGCCAATTCCGCGGACGTGCTCGTCAGTCGAAACGGCCGGCAGCTCTCCGAATTGCGGCCCGGGTGCCGTATCGGCACGTCGAGCCTCCGCCGCCAGGCGCAGGTACGAATGCTGCGGCCCGACGCCCGGATAGTGCCGCTGCGCGGCAACGTCAACACGCGACTGCAAAAGCTTGAACACGGTCGGTACGATGCGATTGTGCTGGCCGCGGCGGGCCTGGAGCGGCTGGGTCTCGCACATTACGTGCACCAGCAATTCGAGCCCGAAGAGATGCTGCCCGCGACCGCGCAGGGCGTCCTGGGTATCGAATGCCGCAGCGACAACGGTCCGCTGCGCGACATCCTCGCTGCCCTCAACGACGATGCGGCGGCCCGGACAACGTCCGCCGAACGCCGTATCGCCAGTGCACTCAATGCGGGTTGTCAGTCGCCGGTCGCCGCCTACGCCGAAGTGCGGGCGGGCGAACTGCACCTCACGGCACTGATTGCCCACCCCGACGGGTCCCCCGCCCTGCGCGAATCAATTCGCGGCGATGCCGGCGACCCTGAAGCACTCGGCACAGAACTCGCGGCACGCCTGCAGCAGATGGGCGCCACCGAGCTGCTTGCGTCAATCGAGGCGCAGTATGGCTGACGCACCATTGCGGGGCGCCGGCGTCCTGGTGACCCGCGCAGCGAACCAGGCCGCGGAACTGACAAACGCGATAGAGCTGGCCGGTGGCAGGGCTTACAGCCTGCCTGCACTGGACATCGTAGCGCTATCGACCGACGAAACCGAGCGATCGCATAAAGCGTTGCCGACACCCGACATCGTCGTGTTCGTGAGCCGTAACGCGGTCAGATTCGGATATTCATTTGCCGGTTCTGCCGCGGTGGCTGCGATCGGGCCCGGAACCGCCGCCGAGCTCGAGGCCGCGGGTGTGCGCGTCGATATCGTGCCGACAACGGGATTTACGAGCGAGCGCCTGCTCGACGAGCCTGAACTTCGCGACGTGACGGGTGTTTGCATTACCATCGTTCGTGGAGAAGACGGTCGTGAACGGCTGGCCGACACCCTTCGCGCCCGCGGTGCGATTGTCAGCTATCTGCCCGTTTACCGCCGCGCCATCCCGGAAACTTCGCCTGAAACGCTTAAAAAAACCGAATCGGCGTGGCTTGCCGGCGACATAAACGTCATTACTATTATGAGTGTTGCCACGCTGCACAATCTGCTGGCGCTGCTGCCCGGGCGCTGCCGCGAGTTACTCGAAAACACGCCCGCCGTGACGCCATCGGAACGTGTGATAATAGAACTTTTGAAGCAAGTTCCCGCATCGTTACCCGTACTGGCGACCGGCCCCGATGCGGATGCAATCGTCGACGCCATCGGCAAAACGCTGAAAACCGGACTGGCCCATGAGCAATAACGAAGCACAAAACGACAACGATGCGGAATTTCCTCTCGACGAAACGACGACGATAGAGCCGCAAAAAGCGTCGAAACCGCGGCACGCATCGACGGCCCTTGCGCTACTGGCGCTGCTGTTGTCAGTAGCAGCACTGTGCGCGGCCGGCTGGATTGCCTACAAAACCTCGGCGGCATCGGCAGGCAACGACAGGATGGCGTCGGTGACGGAAGCGCTCAGAACCGATGTCGATCGAACCGCCACGGCCGTTACGGCCCTCGAATCGCGCGTTGCCGGCAGCCAGCCGAAGGACTACAGCGCCGACATCGATGCGGTCGCGTCGTCAGTCGACGATCGACTGCGCACGCTTGCGTCCCTTCCCGCCCGCATCTCTTCGCTGGAAAACTCAGTCGCGGCGCTCGCCGGGGTCTCTGAGGGCGCTCGCCAGACATTCCTGCTGGCGGAGACCGAATACTACATGCAGATCGCCAATGCACAGTTGCAGCTTGCCAACAACCCAAATCTCGCGTCCCTCGCACTCAAAATGGCCGACGAGCGCGTGTCGCAGCTTGCTGATCCATCGCTCACCGGCGTCCGCCGGGCGCTGTCCGACGAACTTGCGGCGCTCGACGCGATGGAAAAACCCGATATCGAAGGCGCGTCGCTGACGCTGTCGAGCCTGGCCGGTGTCGTTGAGTCGCTGCCGATAGCGAGTGCCGACGAGCGTGGCGACGAGCCGACGGACGAAAGCGATCAGAGTGGTTTTGGCAAAGCCTGGTCGTCGGTAAAAGATGCGATGTCGGGCATGGTCAAGGTCACACCGCCCGACCAGGCAAAACTCGCACTGTTGTCGCCCGACGCCGAGCATTTCCTGCGCAACAACGTCGCACTGCAGCTACAGTCCGCCCGGCTCGCGCTGCTGCGTGGCGAGCAGTCCTTGTTTCAGCAGTCGCTGGACGACACGAGCAACACGCTGCGAAGCTACTTCGATACCGAAAGCGCACAGGTGGCCGGTGCGTTGCAGACAATAAAGGAAATTCGCGAGGATATCTTCACGGTAGCACCGCCCGATATCTCCTCATCCCTGCGCCTGTTGCGCCAGTTCCGCACGCTTAAGGAGGCGGCTGAGTGAAGTTCGGCATCATCGCCATCGTCGCGCTGTTCGTCAGCGCCTTTGGGGCGCATTTTCTCCTCGAAGATCCGGGCTATGTCGCGATTAACTTCCGCGGCTACCTCGTGCAGATGTCGGTTCCGATCCTCGCACTTCTGACGGCCGCGCTGTTTGGTGCGATCTGGCTCGTAAGAAAAATCGTCATTGCACCGAGGCGCATCGGTGAGGCCGCCGGCCGTTACCGATCGGCACGCTCGGGGCAAAAGATGACGCGCGGCATGATCGCAGTGGCAGAGGGTAACTTCGCGCGCGGCGAACGCATGCTCGCGCGGGCCGCGAGCACCAGCGATGCGCCGTTGTTCAATTATCTGCAGGCCGCACGTGCGGCTCACCTGCAGGGCCAGGACGACCGCCGCGATGAATGGCTGAAGCTCGCGTTTCAGGATATTCCCGAGGCCGCGAACGCCGTATTGCTCACCCAGGCCGAATTTCAGCTCGATCGCAGTCAGCACGAGCAGGCGCTGGCGACGCTGCGGCGGCTGGACGAAAACTCCAAAGGCCACGCGCAGGCGCTCGCCTTAATGGGCCGGCTGTATTACAAACTCAAGGACTGGGCTGCGCTCGGCGAGTTGTTGCCGCGAATTGGCAAAAACTCGCAAATCAACGCAGAGACACGGCATAAATGGACGAAACGCGTCCACCGCGAGTCGCTCGACAATGCAGCCGATCCGGAGTCGCTCGATCTGGTCTGGAAGAATCTTCCAAGGCGTTTGAGAAAGGAGCCGGATCTGCTCGAAGCCTGGTTCCTCGCACTGCTGCGTACCGATCAGCACCTGCGCGCGGAGAAGGAACTGGTCGCCGCGATCAAATCCGAGTGGCGCGGGCCGTTGGTCCGGCTGTTCGGTACCGTCGAAGGCGCCGATGCGAGTAAGCAGCTCAAGCGCGCCGAGGGCTGGCTCGGCACGCACAGCGACGACCCGGACCTGCTGCTGGCGGCAGCACGACTGTGCAAACGCAACGAACTGTGGGGCAAGGCGCGCAGCTACCTCGAGACCGTCATCAGCCTGCGGCCGACGCCGGAGGCGTACCGGGAGTTCGGCGCACTACTCAATCAGATGGGAGAGTCGGATGCCGCGGCGGATGCCTACAAGGCCGGCCTCAATATGGTATCGGGCGATCCGTCTGCCGTGCTGCTCCCCGATCTGAGCGCCGATCCCGCCAACCGAACTTAAGGCTGACTGCGCTTGCTGCGCAGCCACGCGGTCAGCGGCTCCCATTCATCCCAGTCCGGCCACGCCAGATACTCAGGCAATTCGAATATCCCCAGGCCGCGGGTGTAAGCCCTGACGTAATTTTGAGCCTCGCGAAGCGCAGCGACGTAGGGAACCTTCGCCTTGGTCAGATACTCGTCGAGTTCGTCGAAGATCAGCGTGTTGTCGCGGACACGATTTGCGACGGCACCGATTTTCGCCTGTTTTTTCTCGATCCGGCTGAGGTCCTTCAATTCCGCGAGAAACGTCGTCGTTGCCTGCATGTCGATCGTCGAAGGCAATACCGGCACGACGATGGTCTCGGCGTGACGTACGAGGTCGGTCAGTTCCTTGCCATGCGAACGCGCGGGCGCATCGATCACCACGATGTCGGCGTTGCGCGGAACGTGCCGCAGACCGCCGTCGAACCCGGCGACAGCCGCAATGGCGGGACGATCGTCCGGACGCCGGTCAAGCCAGTCGAGACTTGAACGCTGTGGGTCGTAATCGGCCAGCGCAACTGACGCGCCTTCATTCACAAAGTATGATGCAATGTTTGTCGCAAGGGTGCTTTTGCCGCAGCCACCCTTCGCATTGAGGACCATGATGTGCCGCATTCTCGCTCTCCGGGCTTGTTGTTGGTTGGTGTAGTTGGCAGTTTATGTAAACTACAGAGGCCGAATTGAAAAGTCCATCCGCGCAGACGCCGCATCGCCGCCGGACAAATATGCAGGTTCGTTACAGAAAAATGCACGGCACCGGGAA
This sequence comes from Woeseiaceae bacterium, assembly GCA_965224505.1. Taxonomy (GTDB): domain Bacteria; phylum Pseudomonadota; class Gammaproteobacteria; order Steroidobacterales; family Woeseiaceae; genus UBA1847. The sequence goes on along the minus strand of CBDCZL010000018.1, from coordinate 3,170,130 downwards.
CCTGATTCTCGTCGTCGATCAGCGCGAAGACTCCGCACTGCCACCCGGCAGCGACACGCTGCGGCGGCTCGCCGACGCAACAACCGGACCGGGCTTCGATCAGTTAATGTGGATCGATGCGCCGGGCAGCGACGAATTCGCTGCCAGTTACCGTGTATTCAATGCTGACGGCAGCGAAGTGGAACAATGCGGCAACGGACTGCGTTGCGTGGTCGCCTATCTGGCCGATGGCAGGGCCATGTCGATGCGATTACAGAGCCCTGCAGGGCCGGTCGACGCGACATGCCACGATGACGGTCTCGTCAGCGTCAGTATGGGAGAACCCCGTTTCGCGCCAGCCGATATCCCGTTCAACGCCCCTGCGCCGGCGGATCGCTACATCGTCGATGTCGACGGCGACGATCACGAAATCACGGTCGTTTCGATGGGCAATCCTCACTGCGTGCTGCAGGTCGCTGACATTGCAGCGGCGCCCGTTGAGACGCTGGGCCCGAGACTGGAAGTACATCCGCGCTTTCCGCAAAGAACGAATGTCGGATTTTCGCGGTTCAGAGACCGTAGTAGTATCGATCTCAGGGTGTTTGAACGCGGTGTCGGGGAGACGCGCGCCTGTGGCACCGGAGCGTGCGCCGCGGTCGTTTCCGGGCAGCGGCTCGGACTACTGGACACGGATGTCGCTGTAAATCTGCCGGGCGGTCAAGTCATGGTAAGCTGGCGCGGCGGCGAAGAGCCCGTGTGGCTGACGGGCAATGCCGAGTTCATCAGCGAAGGTACACTGCAAACCGAGGACTAAGCGAATACGTCATGCAACCGGACATCAAAGTCGTTGGAGAAACCCTGTCGGAGCAGTCGATTCACGATTTTCTGGTCGAGCATCCCGATTTTTTCGAGCGCCATAAGACGCTGCTGAGTTCGCTGCAGCTGCCGCACGTGACAGGTGGCGCGGTATCGCTGGTCGAACGCCAGGTATCGGTGCTGCGGCAAAAGGATCTGAAGCTCGAAAAACAGCTCAGGGAGCTGATCGAGGTGGCCAGGGCGAACGACCTGCTCGCCGCCAAAATCCACGAACTAACGATGCAGCTGCTTGCCGCGACGTCGCTGCAGGCAACGATTGAGGCCGTTGAAGAAGGCATGCGCAGCGGTTTCGGCGCGGACCAGGCCGTGCTCATCCTGTTCGGCGACCCGGATGCCTTTACCGATATCCGCGCCGGCCGCTTTTTTCGTGTCACGGAACGTGAGGCGGATGAACTGGGGCCTTTTAGGACGTTTCTGACGGGCCGTACCGCACGCTGCGGTCGGATCCGCGACACGCAGCGCGAATTTCTGTTCCGAGGCGATGCCGACGAAATCGGATCAGCGGCACTCGTTCCGCTGGGCGACGGTGCCGACATCGGATTCCTTGCGATCGGCAGCGGTGACGCCGAACGCTTTCACCCAGGCATGAGTATCGATTTCCTGACGCGCGTCGGCGAACTCGTTGCAGGTGCGCTGAAGCGTTATTGACCGGCTGCGATCCATGGACGATGCCGGCTGGATCGACAGGTTTATTCACCACCTGGAATACGAAAGACGGCTATCCCATCTGACCTGCAGCAACTACCGCCGCGATTTGCGCACACTCGTCGGATTCTGCGAGAAGCGCGGACTCGATGGCTGGGACCAGCTCGACAGTGAGCATTTTCGTGCCTTTTCGGCAGAAGGGTTTCGGCGCGGCCTGAATCCCCGCACGATTCAGCGGCAACTGTCGGCCTGCCGCACGTTTTACCGCTATTTGATTCGCGAGAAAAAAGTCGCCGTACACCCCGTTACCGATGTCTCCGCGCCCAAAGTCAGGAAACGCCTGCCCGGCAATCTCGACGCAGACCGCATGGCGCGTCTCCTCGAAATACCGGGCGACGGGCCGATCGTCGACAGAGACCGGGCGATTCTGGAGCTTTTTTACTCCTCCGGTCTGCGCCTAGCGGAACTGACCGATCTGAATCTCGGCGACGTGGACATGCAGGATGCGACGGTACGGGTAACGGGCAAAGGCAACAAAGATCGCATCGTACCGGTCGGCCGCAAGGCGATCGAGGCGTTGTCGAAATGGCGGTTAAGCCGTGCGCAGTTCGCGGATGCGGGCGAACCCGCACTGTTCGTCAGCAATCGCGGTTCGCGCATTAAACCGCGCACCGTGCAGGCCCGCGTTAAACACTGGGCGCGCCGCCAGGGCATCGATGCGAACGTTTACCCGCACCTGTTCCGGCATTCCTTCGCCACGCACCTGCTCGAATCGAGTCACGATCTGCGCGGCGTACAGGAGCTGCTCGGTCATGCGAACATCTCCACAACCCAGGTGTACACTCACCTTGATTTCCAGCATCTGGCACAGATATACGACCAAACACACCCGCGGGCGCGGCGCAGAAAGGACGACTAGTCCCGCCGATCCCCGAAGCAAGGACTCACGATGGAACAATTCAGAGGGACAACGATTGTCTCAGTGCGGCGCAATGGGAAAGTCGCCATTGCAGGCGACGGCCAGGTCAGCATGGGCAACACCGTCATGAAAGGCAATGCCCGCAAGGTCCGCCCGCTGGCCGGCGGCCGCGTCATCGCGGGATTCGCAGGCGGCACGGCCGATGCCTTCACGCTGTTCGAGCTGTTCGAAAGCAAACTTGAGCAGTACGGCAATCTGACGCGCGCCGCAATCGAACTGGCCAAGGACTGGCGCACGGACCGGCGGCTGCGGCGTCTTGAGGCGCTGCTGTGCGTCGCGGACAAGGAAAGCTCGTTTATCGTCACGGGGAACGGCGATGTGATCGAGCCCGAGAACGACCTCATGGCCATTGGCTCGGGCGGCCCGTATGCGCAGGCTGCGGCGCTCGCATTGCTGCGGAATACCGAGCTCGACGCCGCGGATATCGTAAAGCAGGCACTGCTGATCGCCGGCGATATCTGCGTTTACACCAATCAAAATGTGATAATCGAAGAACTGTAAATGTCGCAGATGACCCCCAGAGAAATCGTTCAGGAACTGAACAAACACATTGTCGGTCAGGATGAGGCAAAGCGCGCCGTGGCCATCGCGCTGCGCAACCGCTGGCGCCGCGTACAGGTCGACGAACCGCTGCGAAGCGAAATCACGCCGAAGAACATTCTGATGATCGGGCCGACCGGCGTCGGCAAAACCGAAATCTCCCGGCGGCTGGCGAAACTGGCGCGCGCACCGTTCATCAAGGTCGAAGCGACCAAATTCACCGAAGTCGGCTACGTCGGCCGCGAGGTCGACAGCATCGTACGCGATCTGATGGATACGGCCGTCAAGATGATACGCGAAGACGCGATGTCCAGAGTCCGGCACCGCGCGGAAGATGCTGCCGAAGAACGTGTACTCGACGCCCTGCTGCCGCCGCCGTCGTCGACCGTGGGATTTACCGGAGGCACCGATGGCGCCGACAGCGACACACGGCAGAAATTCCGCAAAATGCTGCGCGAGGGCACGCTCGACGACAAGGAGATCGAAATCGAAGTCCAGGCTGTGCCTATCGGCGTCGAGATCATGGCGCCGCCGGGCATGGAGGAGATGACCAGTCAGTTGCAGGGCATGTTTCAGAATCTGGGCGGCAACCGCAGCAAGACACGCAAACTCAAGGTGCGCGATGCATTCCGGCAACTCACCGACGAGGAGGCCGCAAAACTCGTCGACGAGGAGGAACTCAAGGCCGAGGCACTCGACGCCGTCGAACAGCACGGCATTGTGTTTCTCGACGAAATCGACAAGGTCGCCCGCCGCTCGGACACCCATGGTGCCGACGTCTCCCGCGAAGGTGTGCAGCGCGATCTGCTGCCGCTCGTCGAAGGCTCGACCGTCAATACGAAGTACGGCATGGTCAGGACCGATCACATCCTGTTTATCGCCTCGGGTGCGTTTCACGTCTCGAAACCGTCGGACCTGATCCCGGAACTGCAGGGACGCTTTCCGATACGCGTCGAATTGAAATCATTAACGACCGAAGATTTCGTGCGCATTCTGACAGAGCCCGACGCCTCGCTGACTGCACAATATTCGGCGTTGCTCCATACCGAGGAAGTCAACTTAAGCTTCGCGGAAAGCGGTGTAAGGCGCATTGCCGAGGTCGCATTTCAGGTCAATGAAAACACCGAGAACATCGGCGCGCGGCGGCTGCACACGGTCATGGAGCGGCTGCTTGAGACCGTCTCGTTCGAGGCATCCGATAAATCCGGGTCGAAGCTGACCGTGGACGCAGGCTATGTCGACGATCACCTGGCTGAACTCAGCCAGGACGAAGATCTGAGCCGCTACATTTTGTAGCGTTGACCGAACGTCTAAGCACTGGTGCAGCATTTGGCGCACAGGTATCCTGCGCGCATGGCTGAATCGACCGAAAACAACAGGACCCACTTCGGTTACCGTACCGTCGACACCGGCGAAAAAGCCGGACTCGTGCGCGGCGTGTTCGATTCGGTCGCCGATCGCTACGACGTCATGAACGACCTGATGTCGGCCGGACTGCACCGGCTCTGGAAACGTTACACGATCGACCAGGCCGCCGCGCGGCGCGGCCACACGATTCTCGACCTTGCGGGCGGCACGGGCGATCTGGCTCGCAGGTTCTCGCAACAAGTCGGCGAGTCCGGGCATGTCGTACTCGCGGACATCAACGCAAGTATGCTCGAACAGGGGCGACGCAATCTGATCGATGCGGGCATCGCGGGCAATGTCACACTCGCCCAGCTCGATGCCGAAAAGCTGCCCTTCGCAGACGGCAGTTTCGACATCGTCACGATGGCTTTCGGGCTGCGCAACGTGACCGACAAAGACGCCGCGCTCGCCTCGATCCGACGGGTGCTCAGACCGGGCGGCAAGGCGCTGATCCTCGAGTTTTCCAGACCCGACGCCTCTGTCCAACCCGCCTACGACCTGTACTCGTTCAAGGTGCTGCCGGCGCTCGGAAAACTCGTGGCCAACGACCCGGACAGCTATCGTTACCTGGCCGAGTCCATTCGTATGCACCCGGATCAGGAGACCCTGAAGACGATGATGGAAACCGCCGGATTTGAGCGCTGCCGCTATCACAACCTCGCTGCCGGCATCGTCGCGCTTCACATCGGGTTTCGGATCTGACAGGCCGGGGCCACTAACATAATGGATGCTCTGCTCGCCGTGTTGCGCCCACTTGCAAACGTCATGAACCGCAATATTCGTGCGACCACACCGGCGCGGGCACTTTGTGGCGAGCTTGACGGAAAATGCGTTGCGGTGCGCGTAGAGAACACCGGGCTTGCCGCCCGGTTCGACATCCGCCGCGACGGACTCGAACTGAGCGGCTCACTGCCCGACGAACCGGACGTGCTGATCGAGGGGTCCCTGCTGTCGCTGACACAACTCGCCGGCGAATCCGGTGCCGCGGCGATCCGTGACGGGCGCGTCAGACTCAGTGGCGATGCGGAAACTGCCGCGCAGTTTCAGGCGCTGCTGCGGCTGGCCCGCCCGGATATCGAAGAAGAACTGTCTGCCGTTGTCGGCGATGCCGCGGCTCATCGTCTTGGCAGTATTGCCAGAGATATCGGCCGCTGGAGCCGCGATGCTCGCGCGACGATGGGCGCCAACGTGCGCGAGTATCTGCAGGAGGAAAGCCGCGATGTCCCGAGCCGCTACGAGGTCGAACGATTCGCAACCCGGGTCAGCGTGCTGCGCGACGACGTGGAACGCCTCGAAGCTCGGCTGAACCGGCTGCAGGACAAGGGCCGATGACCCGCAAACGCACCTTCGTCCGCATGCTGACCATCCAGCGGACGCTCGTCAAATACGGTCTCGACGACATCATCAACGAGACGCATTTGCTGCGGCCGCTGCGTTTTCTGTTTTATCTGGCGCCACGGAAGCGCGACCAGTCCGCACCGCTTGGCGAACGGATACGGCTGGCACTGGAGGAGCTCGGTCCGATCTTCGTCAAGTTCGGTCAGGCGATATCCACGCGTCGCGATCTGCTGCCGCCCGACATCGCCGACGAACTCGCGAAACTTCAGGACGCCGTCCCGCCGTTTCCGGCCGAGCAGGCCATGCAGGCGGTCGAAAATGCCTACGGTGCACCGGTCGGTGAGGTCTTCGAGCGCTTCGATGTCGAGCCACTGGCCGCCGCGTCGATCGCCCAGGTGCACACGGCGAAACTTAACGACGGACCCGAAGTGATCGTCAAGGTACTTCGGCCTGGAGTGCAGGAACGCATCGAGCGAGACCTGGCGGTGCTGCGAATGCTTGCCGGGCTGGCGGACCGCTACTGGGAACACGGCAAACGCCTGAAACCGCTCGAAGTCGTACAGGAATACGAGCACACGATCATCGACGAACTCGACCTTATGCGCGAGGCGGGCAATACCGCGCAGCTCAAACGCAATTTTGAGGGTTCGGACATGCTCTACGTGCCCGACGTCTACTGGGATTACTGCCGTCCTGACGTGCTCGTGCAGGAGCGAATTTACGGCACGCCAATCAGCGATCTCGATGCGCTTCGCGAAGCCGGTACGGACATTCAGCGGCTTGCCGAGAACGGCGTGGAGATATTCTTCACACAGGTGTTCCGGCATAACTTTTTCCATGCGGATATGCATCCGGGGAATATTTTCGTCATCGCAACGGACCCGGCACACCCCCGCTACGCTGCGGTCGATTTCGGCATCGTCGGCACGCTGAGCGCGGAAGATCAACGGTACCTCGCCGAAAATTTCCTCGCTTTTTTCGACCGCGACTATCACCGTATCGCCAAACTGCACGTCGACAGCGGCTGGGTTCCGCCCGGCACGCGTATCGACCAGCTCGAGACTGCCGTGCGCACGGTCTGCGAACCGATTTTCAACAAGCCGCTGGCCGAAATATCGTTTGCGCAGCTCCTGATGCGTCTGTTTCGGGTAGCACAGCGTTTCAATGTTGAGATTCAGCCGCAGATGATCCTGCTGCACAAAACGCTGTTCAATATCGAGGGTCTCGGCAGGCAGCTCTATCCGCAGCTCGACCTGTGGAAGACCGCACATCCGGTGCTAAAGCGATGGATGGACGAACAGGTCGGTGGACGAGCCCTGCTGAAGGACGTTCGAGACAACCTTCCCCAATTCCGTGATGCCCTGCGTGAGCTGCCGGGCATTATCCAGCAGCTCAGTGAGCAGGTCTCCGACGGACACATCGACATCAGCGTAAAGTCCTTCGAATTGCAGCGACTCAATGCGCAGTTGCAGGACGAACGCCGTCAGCATTTCTGGCTGGCAGCCGCGGCGACCTGTTTCGTTTGCGGCACGCTGCTGCTTACGCTGGCCGAATCGGTCGTCGCGGGCGGGACTCTGCTGGCGGCGGGTGCCGCCGCGGGATTCGCCGCAAGGCCGCGGTGAGCGGTTTCAGGATATTCTGGCTCCTTGCAGGATTGCTGTTCGTTTGCGTCGGCGCAATCGGCATCGTGTTGCCGCTGCTGCCAACTACGCCGTTTCTGCTGCTCGCAACCTACTGTTTCGCACGTTCCTCGGAACGGCTCAACAACTGGCTGCTTCATCACCCGCGATTTGGACCGCTGATCCGAAACTGGCAGCGCTACGGCGGCATCGACACAAAATCGAAGCAAGTATCCGTTGGGCTTATTCTGCTGACGCCGATTGTGACCTTACTGATTGGCGTTCCGTGGTGGGCACTCGCCGCGCAAATCGTCGTGCTGGCCGGCGCGGCGGCATTTATCGTGACGAGGCCCACGCCGCCCTAGTAAAGTCTGATTGGCCGTCATGTCCGGTCTCCGAGAACGAACCCAATTTTGCGACCGGTCTCGGAAATCCCAAAAATCCGATAACCGATGCCACGCAGCATTTCGATTGTGCTCGCCGTACGTTTTGTGCCGATCCCCGGAAAGCGGTGATGAAACTCGACCAATAGCTGCAGAGGAGGATGTTTTACGGTTCTGAAACTATCGAGGATCAGAAACTCCGCACCCTCCACATCCATTTTCATCAGGTCAATCCGGTCGTGACCGAGCATCGTCATTATTCGCTCAATCGTGTAGGTCGGTGCGTCGATATGCTCATCAGGATCGCCGGCACTCCGTTGCGACGTCCAGATCACTGCGGCACGCCGATTCCCGTGACGACCGACGCGGCGATACAGGCGCATCACGCCATCGCTCGCAGCGGCAGCCCACGGTCGGAACTCAAACCTGTCGGGTAGCTGCTGGGACGCCACCCACTCACTTGCGTAGGGTGTCGGATCGAAGCCGAATACCGTGAGTCCCAACGTGTCGATCAGGTCAAGCTCGAAATCGATAGCATTGCCGACACCCAGAGAATAAACGATGGAACTGCTGTCGAGACTGCCGTCGATGTAGGCCCAGTCCGCAGTTTCCACGATATCGCAGTGTACGTCGGGTTTCAGCCACAGCTCCTTACCGACCACCCGTTTGAAAAACAACTTAGTCGGCCAGAACCACGGCTGCCCTTTAAGCCATCCTGTAGGTTTCATGGGCGAAAAATACGAGAGCCTGTTAACACGAATGCGTGGGACGCTAAAGCTGGCTGTTTGGTACGATCTTTAGCAGGAACGCAACAAACCGGTCCCACAGGCTAACGAGGGGTTCGCTGGTTTCGATCTGTTCGCGCCCGTCGATGGTCGTTCGCCAGCGCATCCGATTGCGCTCGTCGAGTTCGACCCGGTACGCAATAAAACTTAAGCGTTCCTCGGCCGACGAGGCGAGTTGCGACGCGAGCTCTTCGTCGTACACGACGAGCCCCATCTCGGAATTAATCTCTGTCGACCGAGGGTCGAGATTCAACGAGCCGACGAACAGCGTGTCACGATCGATAATCATGCCCTTGGTGTGCAGCGTCAGCGACTCGGCACCGCCATCCGCCGCCACGGCATTCGCTCTCACCTCATAAAGCTCAACGCCGGCCTCGATGAGTTCGCGGCGAAAACCCGAGTAGGCCGAGTGTACGGCGAGGTGATTGTTCGACGCCTGACCGTTGGTGACTACAACCACACGAACGCCTTTCTGAGTCAGCGACCGCCAGAACTCAATGCCGTCCTTTCGCGGTACGAAGTAGGGCGAGAACACGATGACCTCTCGTATCGCTTGATTGACGATGTCCTGGAGCTGCGCCGCAAGCACCATGTTCTCCGGGGCAATCCTGCTCGTCAGCTTTTTGGGATCGTCGGTGACGACATCGACCTCCGCCGAATACAGCCGCCGCGGATTGTCGATTAACTCGTGTACGAGTGTCGAATTCACGGCATGCCGGTACGCGGACTCTCCGGCGTCAAGCATTGCCGCATCCACGGTTTCGCGCGCACGTCGAAGGTCGTCGGCATCGAACTTCGAGGCCACTGCGCGCATCGGCAGGGATCGCTCATGGTTCCAGAAGTCGTCGAAGACATTGGAGACATCCGCAGCGACCGGGCCTATGCCGAGCAAATCCAGGTCGAGAAACTCCCCTTCGGGCCGCAGCTCGAAGTACTCATCTGCAATGTTCCGTCCACCGACAATCGTGACCTGATTATCGACCGTAAACGATTTGTTGTGCATACGGCGATTGGCGCGCCTGAAGTCCGCGAGAAAATTGAGCGCCAACACACCACGCCGCGCGACGGGGTTGTAAAGGCGCAGCTCGATATTCGGATGACTGTCGAGGAGCTCCAGTTCCTCGTCCTCCACCGTCGTAAACACATCGTCGAGCAGAAACCGGACTCGCACTCCACGATCGGCAGCCGCCAGCAAACTGCCCGCAAACACCTGACCGGCCGTATCGCCCTTCATCAGAAAATACTGGGCATCGATACTTTTTTCCGCGATATCCATCAGGTGCAGGCGAGCGCCAAGCGCATCGTTTCCGGCCACGAGCGGATAGAAGCCAGATGGCCCCGGATGCTCGGCGAGCCATCCATCGACTGACCGTTTCAGGGCCGTATCCGTCTGTGGGTCGATCGCCATACTGGCCTCACGCGGATAGTCGAACGGTGCGGTCGCGCAACCGTACAGCAGCAGCACCGACGCTGTCAGCAGACTGCGCTTCGTTTGATTGATGCCGCGAACTATACCTGCAGCCAATTGCCGCAGTGCGCATTTTTCGACGTTGTCGTGTACTGCGGTAACCATAACAATGCCTTGTTGTTATGCTCGCAATTATACATTGCCTTTTCACGGCAAGGCAGAACAATTGACATGCGTGACAATAGTTACAGACCGTTACAGCAGATCGCGATTACAATGCTTCGACTCGGCGGCTGGTACACTGTGGGTGGCAAACCTGAAGTACCGAAAGCAGTCATCCTCGCTGCACCGCATACGTCGAACTGGGACGGCTTCTGGGGCCTGGTGTACAAAGTTGCCGTAGGCCTTGACGTGCAGTTTTTCGCCAAGGCGTCGTTGTTCTGGTTTCCGTTCGGCACGATACTGCGCAGGCTCGGCGGCATCCCACTCGACAGGAAAAATGCAGAAGACGCGGTTCGCGAGGCCGTCAGCCTGTTCACAACCAGTGAGCAGTTCTACTTTGCGTTGGCACCGGAGGGCACACGAAGGCTCACGAACGGGTGGAAATCAGGATTCTATCGAATCGCGGCGGAAGCCGGTGTTCCGGTCATCCCGGGATTTCTCGATTATCGCCGCAGGCGAATCGGCCTCGGCGAGACACTGCAACTCAGCGGCGACGAGTACTCCGATATGCAAAAACTCGCGGCGTTTTACTCAGACGTGGACGGTCGTCATCCCGGCAACGCGAGTCCCGTAACGCTGGAGACAAACAAGGCCATCCCCACGGACAGGGATGGCCCTTCGCAATAGCGAACGTTGTATCGGCTAGGGGGCCGTGTGGTGCGACCCACAGGGAGCCCTTCTCAAGGGGCAGACCCAGGCGAAGCGGCTTGACATAGCCCGGCTATGCCGGCACCGCTTCGCCTGGGTCTGCCCCTTGAGAAGGTCTCTGAAAGTGACCGGATTTACCACACGGCCTGCTAGTAGCGGTAGTTGACTTCCAGTCCGAGTAGACGTCCCTTCTTCATTGGGCCGGCGATGTAGAGGCCGCTGATGGATGTCAGATTACCCCAGTTCGGATCGTCGCCCAGGTTCTTCCCATAGAGCGATACCTGCCAGTTCTCTCCCGGAGCAAACCAGTTGATACTCGCGTTGGTACGATCCTGATCTTCGTAAGCGCTGACATTGGAGTCATCGTAGAAATGACCCTCGCGGAAACTGTGATTTGCCGCTACGTTGATTATGCCCATGTTGCCGGCATCGATGTCCCACGAAAATCCAAAGCTATAGTTGCTCGGTGCAAGTCGCGGCAGTTTTCCACCAATGATTGGATCCGGCAGTGGAAATCCTGAATCTCTGAATCTCTGCTCGATTTCAAATACGCCCGAATCTATCCGATCGTAGTCGCCGTCCTGCCAGCCATAAGACAGATTGATAGAAAAATTGTCTGTGAACAGCGCAATAAAGTCTGCCTCGATTCCCTTGATGGTAATGTCGCCCGCATTGATCGTGGCCTGCAGCACGACAACGCCGGCAGGATTTGGATCGCCGACGTTAAGCTCGCGCTGCGCATCCTTGATTTCGTTCTGGAACGCCGCAATGTTGAGGCGATACCGGCCATCTCCAAAGTCGGTTTTCAGCCCAATCTCAAACGTGTTGTTTTCCTCTTCCTTCGTCGGTCCCGGCGGAATCAGCTCCGGACTGGCATTACGGAAGTTAAACCCGCCGGAACGGAAGCCCCTGGAGTAGTAGCCATAAACGTGCGACGAATCGTTAAACGCCCACTGCAATCCCAGCTTCGGCGTAATGTTGCTCCAGTCGCCTTCCAACGATGTGATACCACAGTCGAACATTACAACGTCACCACAGCCTATGTTCGGATTGTCCCTGGCGCTCGTGATTATGTCAGCGGATTTTTTCTCATCGGTATAGCGCGCCCCGGCCGTCAGTGTCCATGAATCGTTGAGGTAAAAGTCGTTGTTCCAGAACACACCGACATTCTTCGAATCCATCTTACCGCCCAATACTCGCCGCAGCGCCCCGCCGGAGATGAATCGGCTTTCCCGGTAGTTAATGTCCTGATTGAAGTAATAGACACCCAGTGTCGCTTCCCAGTTATCCGTAAACCGGCCGGACCAGCGAAACTCATTACTAACCTGATCCTGATCGGTATTTCCAGGCACATAAAATATCGGATCGCCAATGCCATCGACATCGGCGGCAGACAAGGCCTCGACCTCGCGATAGCCCAGTATGTTTGTCAGTGTTCCGTTCCCGACTTCGCCAATATTGACCTCCATCGTCAACTGCCCCCATTCGATGTCCGTAAATCCGATATCGTTGAGTGTCGTTGTAAAGTTCGCCAAATTTGCGGGGTGCTCGTCCGGTAAACGTTGCGCCGTGACACTGGTCCAGGCCGCACCATCGCCTTCGGACTTTCCCGATTCTGCAATCAGCGTTACGTCCGCGGTATCGGTCGGCGTCCACACCAATGTTGGACGAATCAGGGTCGTGCGCATCCGGCCGACTTTTCGTCCAACCGTCGGATTGGAAAAGTAGCCGTCGTCGTCGTCATGCAGGACCGCTATTTTGGCGGCCAGATGGTCTTCGATCAGTGCCCCCTCTACCGCGGCCGCAATGTTGTACTGGCTTTCGTCGGTTGCACCGACTCGAGCACGAAGGCCGAATTCACCGGTTGGCCGTGCGTTGCGCAACATAACCGCACCGCCGGTCACGTTTCGACCGAACAGCAACCCCTGCGGACCGCGCAGGACTTCGACGCTCTCGAGGTCAAACGTATCGAGTACCACGCCGTAACTCGTACCGATGAAAACACCGTCGACGAACACGCCGACCGTTGGATCCACGGACGGGATCGAACTGTTAATGCCCTGGCCGCGAATCGAGAAGTTCTGCACACCCGGAAACGTACCCACGGTGTCCAGCTGGACATTCGGCATCAGGTAGCTCAGATCGTCCACCTTTTTGACGAACATGGCGTCAATTTGATCAGCACCGTAGGCGGTGAGTGCCAGCGGCACTTCCTGGACCTCTTCCGCGTCACTCTTCTTACGAGCCGTCGTTACGATCTCTTCGAGCAGTGCGCCCGCGGATCCTTGCTGCGCCAGCGCGGGGCCAGGTAGCGAAAAAACAACAATCGCAGTTGATGCGATTGCAGCCGAAATTATTGTCAGCCCGAACTTGTCGCTCAACCTATTGAATTTAATAAACTTTTTCATCGCAAGTATTCCTCTCTCCCCGGAAACCGACACATCAAATGATGTTGTACTCCTGCATAGTACTGCGCTGGACGCTGATACGCCAATGCCCGGATTAGGTTATTTGAGACAGAAGTTACGTCGAGGCGATATAGAGCCGGCTGACATCGTACGCCCGATAGCTGCCGTACACGCCGCCTATCGTTCCACTTCCGCAGGACAAAGCGACCGACGGATTCGGGCTGCCGGTTCCTTAGGGCCTGCTACTTGCGAATTCTTTTCAGACCTTCGGCAACTCGCAGCACAGCCCCAAAGAATTTGCCGGGGTCTCTGACGCCGTCGGCGAGTTGCTGGTGTGCGCGAATCCAGGCAACGATCTGGCGCCGAGCCAGCGTCAGCCCCCCCAGTATTTCCGCTTCTTCTGCATCAAGTTCGGCACGCGTCGCGATGTAGTCGCTGACGTCGCGCTCGAGCAGTTCGAGAATGACCTGCTCCTGCTGAAGCTGCTCAACAATGTAGGACTTGGTCCGATCGAGTTGTGCGTCCGACGGCGACTTCGGTAAGGCGTAGGAGCGATTCGCCAGAATTGTCGAGTTGTTGAAGCCCTGAAGCGCATCGCCGTCGCCGGCACGGAATGCGCGGATCATTTGCAGGCCCTTGAACAATTCGTCGCGGCGCTCGTAAATGACCTCGAGTTGCCGCTTGACGGTCGCGTACTCCTCTTCAATCGCCGCGTCGAGCAGCGTACGAACGTCGACGAGCGCAACATTTTCAGCCTCCCTGACCAGATTTTCGAAGTAGTCGCCGGTGCGTGAGATCATCGGCTGGAGCACTTTCAGTCCATCCAGAAACGTCTCTTGCCTGGCGATGTCGGCAATCGTCGCGTCGAATTCGGCTTCCGTCATATCGGTTTGCCGCAGATAGTCGTCTCTGAATTCGCCGCTTAGCGTGTCGGCGAGGTCCTGGCACTTCTCTTGCTCCGTCTGATTCTCTTCGGCGATGCGGACGAGCTCGACCGAGTAGTACACAACCTCGTCACGAAACCCGTCTACGCGACGCAGCAGGTCCTTAAGCCGCGAGATCTCGCGCGTCTCGGCGTCGTAGTAGCGGCGCAGGTAGATAAGCTCGTTTTCCCGAAAATCCACAGACACAGAGCCAAGAAACTCCACGGTTGTCTCGGCGAACGGGGTGAGATTTTCATGCTTTTCACCGATGAAGCCTTTCTGTACTGTCGAGCATCCGCCGTTCGCCAGCAGCGCGGCAAGCAACAATGGCAGCCACTTTTTCATTATTATTCTCCACTGATCCCGCTGATTAAACTCAGTCTAACTCGTCCCGGAAGCCCCGTCCATGCAGGAAACAACAGTCCGGAAGCGATCGATCCGCAGTTTCGTACGGCGGTCGGGACGGCTGACTCATTCACAGCAGGCAGCCCTTCGAGAACTGTGGCCTGTGTTTGGGATCGATTACTCAGAAGCGCCTCTCAACCTAAACAGAATCTTCGGGCGCACTGCCCCGGTAATCCTCGAAATCGGCTTTGGCAACGGGGAAACGCTCGTGCAGCAGGCGGCCTGCCACCCGGACCGCGACTACATCGGCGTGGAGGTTCACGAGCCTGGTATCGGACACTGCCTGCTCAGGGCTCGGGACACAGGCCTCCGAAATCTGCGTGTCATTTCCCACGACGCCATTGACGTACTGACGCATCAGATTCCGCTTGCGTCGTTGTCGAGAGTCAATCTCTATTTCCCCGATCCCTGGCCGAAGAAACGCCACCACAAGCGACGCATTCTGCAGACCGAATTCCTGAACCTCATTTTTGGGCGGCTCGCCGACACCGGGACTCTCCACATCGCCACCGACTGGTCGAACTATGCGGAACACATCGACGAGTTGTTCGACCGATCGCAACAGTTCGCCTGCCGTGAGCGACGCGAACACGACGGCGACCGGCCGCTCGACCGCCCGACAACCAAATTCGAAGCGCGTGGGCTGCGCAAGGGACACCGAATCTGCGACTGGTGTTTCGTGAAATCAAAACCTTAAACGATATCGCTTGCGCTTCCCGGCGATTCCTCTATAAATAGAGATGAACACACCCGGTTTTGGAGGTGCGCAAACGATGGCCGTTCAGATCCCCGCGATAGGCAGCTGGTTCCGCCGGCGCAACGGGACTCTGTTCGAGGTTGTTGCCGTCGACGAAGACGACCGCACCGTGGAGATTCAGCAGTTCGATGGCACCATCGACGAGCTGGAGCTCGAAAACTGGCCCGACCTGCTCGTTGTCGAGGTGAGCGCGCCGGAAGACTGGTCCGGCTCGGTCGATATGGACCCTGAAGACGGAGCCGATACCGACGCTTCGCACATCCCCAACGGCTTCCACGACCCGCTCGCCTTTCTCGACAAGCTCTGACACCACCCAACGGTATCTGACACCGCTGCCTGGTACCTGACACCTTTACACGTGGCGGTCCGGCGCGGTTAGGAATATTTCTCCGTCGCGGATTTCTGTGCGGACGCGGCGCAGCGATTTGCCGCTGCCCGGTCCGGCGAAGCAATGTCCCGTGCGAATGTCGAAGGTTGCACCGTGCGACGCGCAGATAATGGCCTGTCCATCCTTTGTCAGGAAGCGATGCGGCGACCAGTTCAACGGATGTCCGGCATGTACGCACACGTTCTGATAAGCAAACACCTCATCGCCCTGGCGCACGACAAACCCGCGAAACGGCCAGTCACCATCGCCGACCGAGAACTCCCGGCAGCCCGGATCGTCAAGTTCGTTCAGTCGGCCAATGCTGATCTCGACGTCAGGCACTCGCTTCCTCGTTCCACGGCGCAACCTTGAACAGCAGCAGCATGCCCGGCACGGCACAGGCGGTGCAAAAGATAAAGAAACTGGTCCAGCCGATGGATTCGACAATCACGCCCGTCACGGCATTCGCGAAAACGCGCGGCACCGAAGCCAGCGCCGTGAACAATGCGAGCTGTGTCGCCGCGAACGCCGGATTCGTAGTCCGCGCCATGAAGGCAATCAGTGCCGCCGACCCAAGCCCGACGCCGAGATATTCGAACGCGACGGTCGCACCCAGCATCCAGGGATTGGCGCCAACTTCGGACAGCAGCGCGAAGCCGAGAATGCTCACGATCTGTACGACCCCGAACAGCCAAAGCGCGCGGTTGATCGACAGCCTGACCATGATCAGACCGCCTGCAAGGCCACCGACGATTGCCGCGACCAGACCAGCCGTCTTCGAAATGGTGCCGATCTGCGTACCCGTAAAACCGACATCGATAAAAAAAGGCGTTTGCAGCGCGGTCGCAAGGTTGTCGCCGAGTTTGTAAAGAAACAAAAATGCCAGCACGAGCAGCGCCGGACCGATTCCCGCGCGACCGATGAAGTCCGCAAACGGATTGATTACCGATTCTCGAAGGGTCCTGGGCGGCGTCGGGTTTTCTATCGCCTCGTCGATGACGAGCGTCATGGCGATCCCGATCAGCATGAACAATGCGACGATGAAAAACACGATATGCCAGTCGAAATGATCGGACAAAATAAAGCCGAGCGCGCCGGGCACCAGACCGGAGAGTCGATAGGTCTGCACATGGATCGAGTTACCCAGCCCCAGTTCGACGTCCGGCAACAGCTCGCGCCGGTAGGCGTCGAGAACGATATCCTGACTCGCGCTGAAAAATGCGACCGCAACCGACAGGTAGGCAATCGTCCAAAGCGACATCTCCGGTTTGAGAAAGCCCATCGCCGCCATGGAGATCAACAGCGCGACCTGCGTGAGCAACATCCAGCCACGGCGGTGACCCAGAAACGGCAGTGTGTAGCGGTCGATCAGCGGCGACCACAGAAACTTCCACGTATAAGGAAACTGGACCAGCGCGAAGAAACCAATTTCCTTCAGACCGACGCCTTCGATACGCAGCCAGCCCGGTACTAACTGAAACAAAAGATACAGCGGCAGGCCCGAGGAAAATCCCGTAAACATGCAGATCAGCATGCGCCGGTTCAGGACAGCCTCGCGAAAGCTCTCCCTGCGCGTACGATGACGTTCCGCGTCAGCCGTCATGTGCCCAATCGTAGTCCATCGTCAGCGGCGCATGGTCGGAAAAGCGCTCATCGCGGTAGATATCGGTGCGTTTCACCCTGTCGCTCAGACCCGGCGTTACCACCTGATAGTCGATGCGCCAGCCCACGTTGTTGTCCCAGGCGCGGCCGCGATTCGACCACCAGGTGTACTGCTCAGGCGCCTGCGGCAGTGTACGGAATGCGTCCGTGTAGCGGAATTCGCCGAACACCCTGTCCAGCCATGCGCGCTCTTCGGGCAGGCAGCCCGAGTTCTTCTGGTTTTGCTTCCAATTCTTAATGTCGGCTTCCTTGTGAACGATGTTCCAATCGCCACAAATGACGTACTCGGAGCGCCGCCGTTGCAGTTTCTTCAAATGCCTGCCGAACGATTCCATGCAGCGATACTTGGCCAGTTGCCGTTCGTCACTTGACGACCCCGACGGCAGGTACAGCGAGACGACGCTCAGGCCGCCAAGCTGAACTTCGAGATAACGCCCTTCGGCGTCGAATTCCGCATCCCCGTAGCCGCGAACAACCTTTTTAGGCGCGTGCCGGGAGTAGATCGCAGTGCCGCTGTACCCTTTTTTTTCGGCATCTTCGTAATAGCAGTGATAGCCATCGGGCGAGAACACCGGATCGGTCAGCTGATGCACCTGTGCCTTCGTTTCCTGGATACAGACAACGTCGGCGTTCTGGCGGCTGAGCCAGTCGAAAAATCCCTTGCGAGCCGCTGCCCGGATACCGTTTGTATTGATACTGATGATGCGAAACAAAACCCACTCCTGTGTATACTCCGACCCGAAATCTGATCGCCGCCGGTATCATACAGAAGCGGCCGCCAAAACCCGGCATCGCCTGCGCCAGGTCGATTCGGTGGGAATAAAAAATGCGCGGATATAAAAGAGAGTTTGTCGAGCTTGCTCTGGAACTCGGCGTTCTTCGATTCGGTGAATTTACTTTGAAATCGGGCCGTGTCAGCCCGTATTTCTTCAACGCAGGGCTGTTCAATACGGGCTACGCCGCAGCGAAACTGTCGAGATTTTATTCCGAGGCGATCGCTCAGTCCGACCTTGAGTTCGACATGCTGTTCGGTCCGGCGTACAAAGGCATTCCACTCGTAACACTGGCAGCCGCCTCGCTCGCCGAGCAGCATGACATCGACGTTCCCTATTCTTACAACCGAAAAGAGGCCAAGGTGCATGGCGAAGGCGGCAGCATCGTCGGCGCCGAACTCGCCGGGCGCGTGCTGATTGTCGACGACGTGATTACGGCCGGTACCGCAGTCCGCGAGGCCTGCAAACTCATTACCGCGGCCGGTGCCGACGTTGCAGGGCTCGTGATACTGCTCGACCGTCAGGAACGGGGACAGGGGCCCTATTCGGCCGTGCAGGAACTGAAGAATTCACTGAACATTACGGTCGTCAGCATCGTTCGTCTCGACGACCTGGTCGAGATCATCGAGGAATCGCGCGACTACGAGGCGTTCCTCGACCCGATTCTGGCGTATCGCGAGCGCTACGGCGTAGACGCGTAGTATTTATGTAAAATTGCCGGGACCTGCTGTTTACAATGTGAAAACAGCAATTTATGCTGTCATAACGAGAACCAGTCCCAGCCTTTTGAATGCCTGAGTGGCATATTCTACGTATGCGAAGACCAATTCTGACGTTTTCACTGTTTTGTCTCGCAGCGCCTTTTGTTCTCGCCGACGAAAGCCAGCGACTCTACCGCTGGGTCGACAAGGACGGAGTCGTGCACTACGGTGACAGCATCCCGCCCGAATATGCCGAACTTCCCAAGGAAGTCGTCAACGACCACGGTGTCACCGTGGAGAACCTCGCGGGCAAGAAAACCGCGGAACAGATTGAGGCCGAGCGCCTTGAGGCCGAACGGCAGATGGCCATCGAGTTGCAGCGGCGCGCCGACCAGGCACTGCTCGCAACCTACCTTTCGGTTGACGAGATTCTGATGCACCGGGATCGCCGCGTTGAACTGTTTCAGGCCCAGTCTCGTGTGACCGAACTTTATCTTCGCAATCTGCAGCGCCGGCTTGCGAGCCTGCGCGACGAGGCTTCGGACTTCTCTCCGTACAGCGAGGATCCTGACGCACCGATGATTGCGGACGAACTCGCAGAAGAACTGCGTGTCACCAAAGCGACGATTGAACGTCACGAGAGAAATCTCGAAAAGTATCAGGCGGACAAGCAGCAGATCATCGCCCGTTTTGACGGCGACGTAACGCGTTTCAAGAAACTCAAGGGAATCGAGTAAGGCCGCCCCGGCGAATCACGCCGTACCCGAGTGTCCGAACCCGCCATCGCCTCGGTCACTTTGAGCGAAATCGTCGACAACCCTGAACCGTACCTGTTCGACGGGAACGAACACCATCTGCGCGATTCGTTCCGCCGGCTGCACGTCGTACTCGGCCGAACCTCTGTTCCAGCAGGAAATAAACACCTGACCCTGATAGTCGGAATCGATCAGTCCCGTCAGATTGCCGAGTACAAGCCCGTGTTTATGGCCGAGCCCGGAACGCGGCAGCAGCACGGCGGCCAGCGACGGGTCGGCAACGTGAATGGCAAGGCCGGTCGGAATTAATACGGTTTCACCGGGGGCAACGGTGACAGGCTCGTCAATGCATGCCCGCATGTCGAGTCCCGCCGAACCGGCTGTGGCGTAATGCGGCAGCGGAATCGCGTCGCCGACCCTCGGGTCGAGAATTTTCAGTTCGATAGAGCGCAATGAAGAGGTCCTCTAGTCGCTGGATGATACGACGGAGAGTCCCGACTTATTCGCGGAAACAAGCACGGCATCGAACCGCTCGGCAATCAGCGCGATCAGCCGGCCGGCCAGTTCGATTTTCGAAGCCGTCGGAAAATGTCGCTCCCCGTCTGCCCATAATGCCGTAACCGTGTTGTCGTCGCTATCGAAACCGCAATCGCGTCCAACCCTATTGGCGACGATCATACTAAGCATTTTATTCTCGAGCTTGCCGCGCGCATACGCCAGAACGTTGTCGGTCTCCGCCGCAAACCCGACCGTAAACGGCGCCTGATCCAGTGCGGCGATCGAAGCAAGAATGTCCGGGCAACGTACGAGCTCGATCGACATTTCCGTTTGCTTTTTTTTGATTTTTTGCGCCGCCGCGGACGCGGGCCGGTAGTCGGCGACGGCGGCCGCCGCAATAAAGATGTCTGCACCGCCAATCGCGTCGTGCGTGGCTTTGTACATTTCCTCGGCGGTTTCAACACGGACGACCTCGACATCTGCGGGTTCGGGCAGATTCACGGGTCCGCTGATCAACGTGACGCGCGCGCCCTGCAGCGCCGCCGCCCGTGCCAGCGCGTAGCCCATCTTTCCGGAGCTCCGATTGGTGATATAGCGCACCGGATCGATCGGCTCGCGCGTCGGACCCGCCGTCAGGACCACGCGCCTGTCCTCCAGCAGACCCGTATTGCCACGCGCTAAAATGCCGGACACGGCCGCTGCGATGTCGTCGGGCTTAAGCATTCGACCGGCACCGGTTTCGCCGCAGGCCTGCGACCCGACATCGGGCCCGAGAATGTGGATGCCGCGCTCCTCCAGGACCTCACGATTCGATTGCGTCGCGGCATTGCGCCACATCGCCTGGTTCATCGCGGGCGCGAGCGCGATCGGCGACTGCGTCGCAAGACAAATCGTCGACAGTAGATCGGGTGCGGCGCCACTCACGAGACGCGCCATGACTTCAGCCGTGGCGGGGGCAATCAGTACGAGATCGGCCCAGCGTGCGAGCTCAATGTGGCTCATCGCCGCCTCGGCTTCCTTGTCCCAGAGGTTCGAACGCAGCGGGCGCCCAGATACCGCCTGCAAGGCTGTCTCAGTAACGAACTCCTCCGCGGATTTCGTCATGACGATTTGCACTTCGGCACCACGCTCGCGGAGTCTGCGCACGAGATCGGGCGTTTTATAGGCGGCAATGCCACCGGAAATACCAAGAACGACGTTCATACGGCTTAGTGTAAGTTATTGCCAGTATTGATCAAGCGACTGAAGCGCAAGCACTTTTCCCTCAACCCGGATGGTTGACGCGGCGCACGATTCATAACGCAAACTCGTCTGACAGTCACGGAATTGCTACTATTCACCCACTTAAGTTGCGTAAACGAAAAACTAAAAGCAGCTCTTCCATTAAACGTAGACGATGTTTTCGTCGGGCAATTCCGCCGAAACATCGGAGGGATTAGTTATGTACAAATTCAGATCTACAAGAAACGCCGTTATCGGAGTGGCTATCGCACTCCTTACCACATCTGCGACATTTGCCAACGAAACGAACGTGGCCGATGGCGACGCACTGCTCATTACCAGCGGACATCCGGACGACCCGATCTATGCCAACGCGGGCGACAATCTCCGCACCGGCGTCGGTTCGATATTCGTACAGTTTGCGAGCACCGGCAACAGCGGATTTTTGTGCACAATGTCCGTAATCGACAACCGTCATATTCTGACGGCTGCGCACTGTCTGCGTAACACCACGCCGGCCGGAGATCCCGACCCATTGACGAGTATCATCGTCGTGTTGCCGTCGGGTGTCGGCCCCTACATTTTGTTTTCGGCATCCGGGTTCGCGGTGCACCCGCTCTATGACGCATTCCATCCGTTTGTCGGAGCGTTTGCACCCGGCGATATCGCGGTTATCGAAATGGCCGTGGACATTCCGGGAGACGTGGAGCGCTACGAACTGTATCGCAATGACGATGAATTCTTCGCGGAGACCCGGCACTACGGCCACGGCCGCTCGGGAACCGGACACAAAGGTGCGACCGGCGGCTCCGACTTCTTTTACGCGCGTACGGGCCTGAACATGTACGAGCAGACACTGATTCCGTTTTTCGGCAGCGCACTGTTCGACCAATTGCTGCACGACTACGACAGCGGCGGCAGCAAACACAATGCGATGGAGTGGTGGTTTACCAGTTCGTTCGCCTGCCACCCGGAAAACCCGAACAATCCGCCACAGGCGCAGGACGGCCAGTGCACTACGTTCAAGGACGGCAGTTACCCGGATTTCAAAGGCTTCGGCAAGCTGGAAGTGGGTGTTGCGCCTGGCGATTCCGGTGGGCCGGGTTTTGTCGACGGCAAAATTGCGGGTGTGCACTCGTTCGGGTTTACGCATTTCTGCACCGGTGCGGGCGGACCTACGAACGGCACCGACTTTAGCTGCGGGCTGAACAGTTCCTACGGCGAGATGTCGGGAGACACCCGTGTCTCGACGTATGCGGGCTGGGTCGACGACGTCGTCGCCGACGTGATCTCGGTCACGTCGATTCCGGAACTTCCACCGCTCGCGACCGCTGGCCAGAGCGGCGGACAATCCGTCTCGTTATCGGATCGCGGTAAGTCCTTCGTCGGGTCTTCAATGGCGCGCACGTTGCGAAGCGCCATGACGCTGGACGAGCTGAAGTCGCGACTCGGAATCGAGTAGCGCTGTGGATATTTAAGTCTGTAAGCGGGACCCTCCGAGTCCCGCTTTTTTTCTCGTAGCGCTTTAACGTCGCACGCAAACGTACTGTGAGTTCCTTTCTGCGAACCCGCGCCAGTTTGTGTTTTTGTGCCGCTGAGCGTCGCCCCTCAAAATGTTCCGTATGGACTGCATCACGCAAAGGGACATGAGCGATGCGGATCTGCTCGCGGCCGTACTGGGAAAACGCCACGGCACGGATGCCGCTTTGACGCTGATTCGCCGTTTTGGCGGACTGCGCCCGCTGTTCGCCGCAGAGGACAGGGAGCTTCTCGCATGCCGTCATGTGGGAACGGCCAGACTGGCCGCAATTCGCTCATTGCCCGAGCTGGCCCGTCGGTATTATGGGGAATCGCTGCCCGCCGGAGAGGCGATCCGCAGCCCGGCCGATACCGAGGTGTTTCTCAAATCGCGTATGCGGCATCTCGGCCACGAGCTGTTCTGCTGCCTGTACCTCGACAATCGCCACCGCGTGCTGCGCTTCGACGAGCTGTTTCGCGGCACGATCGACGGCACATCGGTCTACCCGCGGGAGGTCGTCAAGGAAGCACTCGCGGTCAATGCGGCGGCGATCATCCTTGCCCATAACCACCCCAGCGGCGTCGCCGAACCCAGCCAGGCCGACGAACGCATCACCCGGCGTCTGAAATCGGCACTCGAACTCGTCGACATCCGCCTGCTCGATCATCTGATCATCGGCGACGGCGCCGCGACCTCGCTGGCAAACCGGGGCCTGCTTTGAGGCCCGCGGCCATGCACCAGGCGCTTGTAAAGCGCCGAGGACGCTGGTATAAAGTCTCGCTCTCTGCCCGTCCGCTACGGGCAACTACTAGTAAAATCAGAGACTTACCCATGTCCAAGGTATGCCAGGTGACGGGGAAACGACCGCAGACAGGCAACAACGTTTCTCACGCACACAACAAAACTCGCCGCCGCTTCCTGCCGAACCTGCAGAACAAGCGATTCTGGCTGGAGTCGGAAAAGCGCTACGTACGCCTGCGCGTTTCGCACAAAGGGCTGCGCATCATCGACAAGCACGGCATCGAAAAGGTCATCGCAGACCTGCGTGCCAACGGCCAGCGCGTTTAAGCGCGGGAGGAAACTGCCATGCGTGACAAAATTAAACTTGTGTCGAGCGCCGGTACCGGCCACTACTACACAGTGACCAAGAACAAACGTCTGCATCCCGAGAAAATGGAGACTCGGAAGTACGATCCGACGATCCGCAAGCACGTGATGTACAAGGAAGCGAAGATCAAATAGCGGTACGTCATCGTCCCGCACAGAGAAACACGAAAGGCCCGCCCGGTTTGCGGGCTTTTTTGTGCCCCGAATGCCACGATGCCAGAACCTCACAATGCCTGAACTACCCGAGGTCGAAACGAGTCGCCGCGGCATCGAACCGCACATCGTCGAAACGACGATTACGAGCGTCGTCATTCGCGAGCGCCGGCTGCGCTGGCCGGTCGCGGAAAACCTCGAGTCCCTCGTCGAGGGCCGGCGCATTACTTCGGTTGGCCGCCGCGCCAAATACCTGCTCATCAATACGGTTCCGGTTACCTTAATTCTGCACCTCGGCATGTCGGGCAGCGTGTTCGTCGTCGACGCAGGTACGCCCGCCGGCATTCACGACCACATCGACATCGAACTCGACAGCGGCCGGGCACTGCGCTTCCGCGACCCGCGCCGATTCGGCTCGCTGCATGCAAGCTCGGAACCTCTAAGGCACCGGCTGCTGGCCTCACTGGGACCTGAACCGCTTGAAGACACCTTCGATGGCGGCCATCTCTGGCGCAGATCGAGAGGCCGCAGGGTCAGCGTCAAACAATTTATTATGAATGCCGACGTGGTCGTCGGTGTCGGCAATATCTACGCAAGCGAATCGCTGTTTCTGGCCGGCATCAACCCGAAGCGAGCAGCCGGGCGCGTCGCTCGACGCCGTTATGAGGGGCTCGCGGATGCGATAAAGAGCGTGCTGCACAAGGCGATCGGCGCGGGCGGCACAACGCTGCGCGATTTTTACGGCGGTGACGGCGAAGCGGGCTACTTCTCACAGCAACTCGAGGTGTATGGCCGCGAAGGCGAACACTGCCGCACCTGCAACGCGATCATCCGCGCCCTTGTGCAGGGACAACGCTCTTCGTTCTATTGCCCGCGGTGTCAAACCTAGTGGGCCGCTTGATAAATTCGGTCACTCTCAGAGTCCTTCTCAAGGGGCAGACCCAGGCGAAGCGGTGCCGGCATAGCCGGGCTATGTCAAGCCGCTTCAACACCGGTATGCCCCTTGAGAAGGGCTCCCTGCGGGTCGCACCACAACGCCCTTCGGCGGCGTTGAGCTCGCTTGAATTGGCGATGGCCAGTCCTGCGCTCCCTCGCCTTGCCATAAGGCGTTGTGGTGCGACTGAGCGTCACCGAGTTTATCAAGCGGCCCACTGAGCCGTTTGGTACCTGATCACTCAGCCACGCCCGACCTTCTGCAACAGTGCCTGTTTGACTTTCGGTGAAACGAACTCCGTCACATCGCCGCCCAGCGATGCCACTTCCCGCACCAGCGTCGACGAGATGAACGTGTACTTGTCCGTCGGTGTCAGGAATGCAGTTTCGACTTTCTGCGTCAGGTGCCGATTCATGTTTGCGAGCTGAAACTCGTACTCGAAGTCGGAGACCGCCCTTAGCCCGCGAATTATGACGGCCAGATTATTCGCCAGCGCAAAATCGATCGTCAGCCCTTCGTATCCGGTCACCTCGACGTTTTCGATTTCGCCAAGGGCCCCCTGAGCGAGTGCCACTCGTTCGTCAAATGAGAACATTGTCGTCTTCGTGCCGGTATTGGCCGCAACCGCGACGACGACCTTGTTGTAAAGTTTCGCCGCCCGGCGCACGAAATCCTCGTGACCCATGGTAATGGGATC
The DNA here is from genome assembly GCA_965224505.1 of Woeseiaceae bacterium. GTDB lineage: Bacteria > Pseudomonadota > Gammaproteobacteria > Steroidobacterales > Woeseiaceae > UBA1847. The sequence goes on along the minus strand of CBDCZL010000018.1, from coordinate 3,144,421 downwards.
GAACGTCCCGGGATACATCGCTGATACCGTCATCTGTCGCCCCCCTCCGGCAATACAAGCATGTAGCGAACGTTGCCGGCCATTTTGTCCTTGAGCACGGCCCATCCATCGGGCAGATCCGGCGTCGGCTGACTCCGGCCCAGTTCCAGGTAGACTCTGGCGCCCGTCGCCAGAAGTTCCTGTTCGCAAAGTAGTCTACACAATTCGTCGAGCAGTTCCGCCGCAAATGGCGGATCCAGGAATACCAGGTCGTATTTTTGCGGTTGCGGGCCACGCAGGAATTCGCGCGCATCGCCGTGCACGACCTGGGCGTCGCTCGCGTCCAGCAAGCGAATGTTCTCGCGCAGCGCCGCGACAGCCGCATTGGAACGCTCGACAAACACGGCCCGTGCCGCCCCCCGCGACAGGGCCTCAAGCCCCAGCGCGCCCGTCCCCGCAAACAGATCGAGACACACTGCCCCACGCACGTCGCTGCCGAGCCAGTTGAACAGCGTTTCCCGAATACGCTCAGACGTGGGCCGCAGGCCCGGTACGTCGGAAATCTGTAAAAGACGGCTTCGCCAGATTCCCGCTACAATACGCAGCCGTCCCTGCCGGGATTCTTTGTTGCCTCTGTTTTTGGCCATGAGTATCCCGAAGCACCTGTAAAGAACGTATAACGATGTTTGGAAAAAAAGAAAAGCCCGAAAAGCGAGAGGGCTTCATCAAGCGCCTGCGCGCGAGGATCAATCGCGGCGACAGCTGGCTGACCTACGATCTCGCAAACCTTGCGCCGGGCGGCAAAATCGACGAGGGCGTACTCGAAGAGCTTGAGTCGCTGCTGGTGATGGCGGATGTCGGGGTCGCCACGACCGAAACGATTATCGGCAAACTGCAAAAACGTCTTGCGCGCAGGGAATTGAAGGACATGGATGCGCTTCGGGCCGGGCTTGAACGCTCATTGCTCGATATTCTCGAGCCGGTCGAAGTGCCGTTGAGCGTCGAGCCGAACAGCGCGCCGTTTGTCGTTTTTATGGTGGGGGTCAACGGTGCAGGAAAAACGACGACAATCGGCAAGCTTGCCCGGCGCCTGCAGGACGAAGGTCGCTCGGTGATGCTCGCTGCGGGCGATACCTTCCGCGCCGCGGCCGTGGAACAGCTGCAGGTCTGGGGCGAGCGCAACGGCGTGCCGGTCGTCGCACAGCACGCCGGGGCAGACCCGGCGGCCGTCATTTTCGACGCATGGCAGGCTGCGAAAGCACGCAACATCGATGTCCTGCTCGCGGACACTGCCGGTCGGCTGCAGAGCCAGACCGGCCTGATGGATGAACTCGCAAAAATGAAGCGCGTCGTCAGCCGCCATGACGAAAGCGCACCGCACGAAACGATGCTCGTACTCGATGCCAGTCAGGGACAAAATGCGCTGGTCCAGGCCGAGAAATTTCACGAGGCGCTCGGCCTCACGGGTATCACGGTGACAAAGCTCGACGGCACGGCAAAGGGGGGCATTCTGCTCGCCATCGCGGACCGGCTTCGCGTACCCGTTCGCTTTATCGGTATTGGCGAGGCCGTCGACGATATGCAGCCCTTCAACGCGCGCGATTTTACTGCGGCACTGCTCGCTACAGGGGATAAGTAAGCGCACATGATCCGCTTCGAAGATGTCACCAAGCGCTACCCGGGCGGCCAGGAGGCATTGTCGGGGCTGACCTTGTCGATCGATCGTGGCGACATGGTTTTCGTTACCGGACACTCGGGCGCCGGCAAGAGCACGCTGCTGCGGCTGATTGCGCTGATAGAAAGACCGACATCCGGACAGGTGATCGTCGATAAGCAAAACACGAACCGTATCCGACGCCGGAAAATTCCGGCGTACCGCCGCGAGATCGGGATGGTCTTTCAGGATCACAAACTGCTCTATGACCGGCCCGTATCGGACAATGTAGCGCTGCCTTTGGTGATCGCGGGCATTGGACATCGAGAGGCCGGGCGGCGCATCAGGGCCGCACTCGATCAGGTTGGATTGCTGCACAAGGAAAAAAGAAATCCGCAGACGCTGTCGGCCGGAGAGCAGCAGCGCGTCGGCATCGCGCGTGCGATCGTCACGCGGCCTAAGCTGCTGATCGCGGACGAACCGACCGGCAACCTGGATCCCGATCTGTCGCTCGAGGTCATGCGCATTTTCCGCCGCTTTAACGAAGTTGGAGTCACGCTGCTGATTGCCAGTCACGACATCTCGCTGATCGATCGCCTCGGCTGCCGTAAGCTCGCGCTCGAAGACGGCCGCCTGTTACCGGAGGAGATCGACCCATGGCAGTGACGCGCAACGCGGATGCCGTCGCGCCGGTGCGCCGCGCGAGTCCGCTGTCGATCTGGTTCAGGCGGCATACGAGTACCTCGCGCGCTGCACTCGCCCGCCTCTTATCCCAGCCGCTGTCCAGCCTGATGATTGTTCTCGTTATCGGTGTAACACTGGCCCTTCCGGCCGCGGTCAACGTCATCGTGAGCAACCTGCAGAGCGTGAGCGGCAACTGGGATGACGCGCTCGATTTTTCGGTTTTTCTAAACCGGGACGTTACGGCTGCCGAAGCCGACGCGCTGGCGGGCCTGCTGGGCCAGCGGGCGGACATTGCCTCGGTACAAATCATCTACGCGGACGATGCTCTGGACGACTTCAAGGCGCATTCGGGTTTTGGCGGCGCGCTCGATCAACTCAACGAAAATCCGCTGCCGCATACGCTGATCGTCCGGCCCTCGGCGGGCAGTACCGGCGAATCGATGGTACTGCTGCGAGAAGAGATCGAGAACCTGCCCGAGACCGAACTCGTTCAACTCGACACCGAGTGGGTACAGCGCTTCCACGCCATACTCGACATCGTTCGAAAAGCCATTGCAATCGGCGCCGCGTTGCTCGGCATTGCGATTGTGGTTGTCGTCGGCAATACGATCCGCCTCGACATTGAGAATCGCCGGGAAGAAATCGAAGTCACGAAGCTCATCGGTGCCAACAACGCGTTCGTACGCCGCCCCTTCCTGTGGACAGGATTCTGGTACGGCCTGTTCGGGAGCGTCACCGCGTTGCTTCTCGTGCAGACGGGGCTGTTTCTGCTTCGGGAGCCCGTCGGGCGGCTGGCCGGGCTGTACCAGGGGCAGATCGCCGTCGCGGGCCCCGACCTTCGCGAGAGCGCCATGATGATCGGCGCCGGCGTGCTGCTCGGGCTCATCGCCTCGTGGTTCACGGTCGCACGCCACATGCGGCGCATCGATCCGAGGTGAGAAACTTTACATAACCATACGATGGGGGCGGCGCAAATAGCTGATTCTCATATCATTATTCTCTATAAATATCGGGAACTTACACAATCTATTAGCACTCTAACCCGTCGAGTGCTAAAATGGTGCTCCCTGAGACGGAGGTAATTAATGACAACCGCGGTAGCAACCCACAATCGAGACCTTGTTCTTGCCGGTCCGGTAGGCAGCCTTGACGCCTATATCCAGGCGGTCGGCAGTATTCCGGTATTGTCGAAGGAAGACGAGCAGTCGCTCGCCCATCGCTTTCACGCCGAGCAGGACCTGGACGCTGCACGTGACCTCGTCATGGCGCACCTCCGCTTTGTGGTTCACATCGCCAAAGGCTACACCGGATATGGCCTGCCACTGAACGATCTGATTCAGGAAGGCAATGTCGGCCTGATGAAGGCGGTGAAGCGCTTCGATCCGGATTACGGCGTTCGCCTCGTCTCGTTTGCAGTGCACTGGATTCGTGCTGAAATCCATGAATTCGTTCTGCGTAACTGGCGCATCGTCAAGGTGGCGACGACAAAAGCGCAGCGCAAATTGTTTTTCAATCTTCGCAAGAAAAAGAAAACGCTCGCGTGGCTGTCCGCTGCCGAAACTCAGGCGGTTGCAGACGATCTTGGCGTGAGCGCCAAAGAAGTCACCGAGATGGAAAAACGCCTGCACTCGCGTGACGCAATTTTCGATCCGGCGCCCGATGCCGACGACGAAAACAACTTCACGCCGGCCGCCTACCTGCCGAGTCCGGAAGCAGACCCCGCGAAGCAGGTCGAATCGGCCGACTGGAACAGCGATGCGCAGACTCGCATGACCGCGGCGCTTAATGTCCTCGACGATCGTAGCCGGCGCATTCTTGAAGAGCGCTGGCTCAGTGAGAAAAAGATGACGCTGCACGAACTCGCCGACGAATACGGCGTGTCTGCCGAACGCATTCGCCAGCTTGAAGTAAATGCCATCAAAAAGCTCAGAAACGCGATGGAAGTTTAGCCGCGAGCCGCGCAATCAGTCGTAAATGCGCGTCCGATAGCGCACGTATCCGCCCTCTTCGATACCTTGCGGATCGTGGTGCGTCCAGTGGATCAGACCGCCCAGATCATTCCATTCGTACATGCCGCGCACATGTACTCGGTCCCCAGGGCTGACCGGAACCCGCTCTGCCAGATCGATGTTATGCGCGATCAGAAGCGTGCGCGGCTCTGCGATTTCAATGATAAAACGCTGGTGGCGCGAGCCGTCGGCATCGTCCGACAGCAGCCGTTTTACAAACCCGGTCACTTCGACAAAGTTTCCGGAATCGCGCTTTTCAAACTTTGAATTCATCGTGGGGCCCCGCCGATGATGAGGGCTGGGCCGCACAGAGTGCCACAAAAAACGCGGCGAGCCATCCGTGGCTGCCGCGCTCGCGCTGACTGTGAGACTTTTATCCCGCTGTCACGGGCACCATCGTGATTTCGACGCGGCGGTTTGCCTGACGTCCCACATCGGTCGAGTTATCGGCAACCGGCCGCGACTCGCCCATGCCGAGCGTAATCAGCCTTTCCCGAATGACGCCCTGACCGTTCAGATACGTCGACACCGAATCGGCACGACGCTCCGACAGGCCCTGATTGTACGAATCGGTACCCGTGCTGTCGGTGTGTCCGGCAACCTCAACGACGGTTTGTTCGTATTCTGCCAGCACTTTGCCGACCGAATTCAGTACGTCGAAAAATGCAGGACTTAGATCAGAGCTGTCCGTCGCAAATGTGACGTTGCCCGGCATATTGAGCGTAATGTTGTCGCCGTTGCGAACAACGCTGACGCCCGTGCCCTCGAGCTCGGCACGCAGCCTGGCCTCCTGGCGGTCCATGTAGTATCCGATGGAACCGCCGGCGAGCGCGCCGATACCGGCACCGATCAGTGCGTGCTGACGGCGCTCTACGGCATCGTCACCCGAAATCAGGCCGACCACCGCACCGGCAGCCGCGCCGATAACGGCCCCCTTGGTCGTGGAACTGGTTTTTTCTTCGCGCGTGTACGCGTCGAGTGTGGAACAGCCGCTCACGAAGACCGCCGCGAGCGAAGCAGCGAGAATAATCTTTGGCGATCGAAGTTTCATGATCCTTCCTTATGACTTGCAGTATTTACCGGGCGCATTGTAGTCGCCCGCCACCTGAACACAGACTTAATTGACGATATTATGTTCAATTAAGTCACGTCAATTCCCCGGACTGTGGCCTGCGTCACAAACTGCGGGGCATGTGTAGAATGAAACGATGAGCGATACCGACGGCTGGCTGGAGCGTTACCGCAAGAATCACGACTCGGTGGGTAATCCGTTTGCCTATTGGATCGCCGTTCCGATGCTCGTGCTCGGTACTGTCGGGGTACTGTGGTGGCTGCCGATACCGCAGCAGTTCGCCGAAATTTCTCCGCTGCTAAACTGGGGCAGCGCCTTTCTAATGGTCACGGCCGTCTACTATTTCATCATTTCGTTGTCGCTCGCGATCGGCCTGCTGCCGTTTCTGCTGGCGATTGCTGCTCTGCAGATGTGGCTGCTGAACTCCGGCCTGCCGGCCATGGGCGTCACCACCGGCTTGCTGGTTGCAGGCGCGGCCGGGTTGCTGCTGGTCAGGTCCGGGCGTATCGGAGCCGTTGTCCAGGATATTCAACTGATGATGATCGGACCGGCCTGGCTGCTCGCGTCCCTGTATCGCCGCTTCGGCCTGCCGGTCTGAATCTCACGTCCGGCAAGAGATCTGTTGCCGACAGTGTTACCACACCCTAGAATCTACGCCCCGTTAAGCGACCAGCAGGAGTTCAGGCGGTGAATCATCAGCTAGATCCTATGGATATTTACGACGTTCGCTCAGAGTTATCCGAAGACGAAGTCATGGTGAAAGACAACGTTGGCCGCTTCGTGGACGAGCAGGTCATCCCGCTGATGCGCGACGCGTTCGAACGCCATGAATTTCCTCGGCACCTGATTGGCGAAGCCGCCAGCCTGGGCCTGCTCGGCAGTTCCATAGATGGCTACGACTGCGCCGGACTGAACAGTGTCAGTTACGGGCTGATCTGTCAGGAACTGGAGCGAGGCGACAGCGGACTCAGGAGTTTCGTTTCCGTACAGTCGAGCCTCGTGATGTTCCCCATCTACGCTTATGGCTCTGAGGAACAGAAACAGCGCTGGCTTCCCGCGATGGCACGAGGTGAGGCCATCGGCTGTTTCGGACTCACCGAACCGCATGGCGGCTCCGATCCGGGCAACATGAAAACGCATGCTAGGCGCGACGGCGGCGACTGGATCCTGAACGGCTCGAAGATGTGGATTACGAACGCGACGATCGCGGATGCAGCCATTGTGTGGGCAAAAACCGATGAGGGCGTCAAGGGATTCATCGTCGAGAAGGACATGCCCGGTTTTGACTCCCAGGAAATCGAGAACAAATTCTCGCTGCGTGCCTCGGTCACCGGCGCACTGTTCTTCGACAATGTTCGAATCCCCGAGGCCAATATGCTGCCCGGCGTGTCGAGTCTCAAGGGCCCGTTGAGCTGCCTGACGCAGGCCCGCTACGGTATTACCTGGGGCGTCATTGGTGCGGCACAGGCCTGTCTCAATGAAGTGCTCAACTACACACAGGACCGCGTGCTGTTCGGCCGGCCGTTGGCAAACACTCAGGCGGTTCAGATTCGGCTCGCTGAAATGAGCCGCAAAATAACGACGTCGCAATTGCTCTCATTGCGCCTCGGACGCATCAAAGACAATGGCCGACTGAGTCCGACGCAGGTGTCAATGGCCAAGTGGCACAACTGCCGTTCGGCACTCGACGTTGCGCGCGATGCGCGCGATATTCTCGGCGGCGCCGGCATCAGCGCCGAATACGTGCCGATCCGGCATATGCTGAATCTCGAGAGTGTGATTACCTACGAAGGCACCGAGACCGTGCATCAACTGGTCGTCGGCAAGGAACTGACCGGAATCAACGCATTCGGATGAGGCTCGCGTGAGCGCAGCGACTACGCCCGGACACCGCGAGGTCTGGCGAATCGCTGCGCCGATGATTCTGTCGAACGTGTCGGTCCCGCTGCTCGGCATGGTCGATACAGGCGTGACCGGTCACCTCGAAAGCCCGGTTTATCTGGGCGCGGTCGCGATAGGCGCGACAATCTTCACGTTCATCTACATGGGCATGAATTTCCTGCGCATGGGGACGACCGGCATTGCGGCCCAACACTTCGGCGCCGAAGACCATGACGGCGTGCGTACGTCGCTGGGACAAGCACTGATTGTCGGCCTTGCCATCGCGCTGCTGCTCATTGTTCTGCAGCAACCGATTCGAAGTCTTGCGCTGCAACTACTGGGTGGAGAAACCGAAACACAACGCTACGCCGCTGAGTATTTTTCGATTCGTATCTGGAGCGCGCCTGCCACGCTGGCCAACTACGCGCTGATCGGCTGGTTTATCGGGCTGCAGAATGCGCGCGTCCCGCTCGCCATTTTTCTCACGATCAATCTGACCAACATCGTGCTGGATCTGCTGTTTGTGCTCGGACTCGGCATGAAAGTCGACGGCGTCGCACTCGCGTCGGTCATTGCAGAGTACTCCGGCCTTGTCGTCGGCGGTACGCTCGCGCTGCGGCAACTGCGCTCGCATTCCGGCACCTGGCAGTCGGAGCGGTTCACGACGCTGTCTGCTTACGCGGCATTCTTCGCCGTGAATGCCAACCTGTTCATTCGCACGATGGCACTGATGTTTACCCTGTCCTTTATGACAGCATGGAGCACCCGGCTCGGACCCGCGGTCCTCGCTGCCAACGCCGTACTGATGAATTTTCAAACACTCACCGCGCTGGGGCTCGACGGAATCGCGCATGCCGCTGAAGCGCTCGTGGGCAAGGCCATCGGCGAACGCCGCCGCGCATCGCTCGAGGCCGCGGTTCGCGTGACGCTGGGGTGGTCGCTGATCGTCGCAGCCGGTTTCTCGATGCTGTTCTTCATTGCCGGTCCCGCGATCATCGCACTGCTGACCGACCTCCCGGAAATACGCGAGACCGCACAACGTTATCTGCCGTGGCTGATTGCCTCGCCGATGATCTCAGTGTGGTGTTTCCTTTACGACGGCGTGTACGTGGGCGCAACGCGTGCGAAGGCGATGCGCAACAACATGCTGTTCTCGGCCTTTGCCGTGTTTCTGCCCGTATGGTATCTGTCCCTGCCATTCGGCAATGACGGTCTTTGGCTGGCACTGATGTTGTTCATGATCAGCCGCGGCGTGGGCCTGCACATCGGTTATCGAAGAAAACTGTTGCCGGCCTATGAGTAACGACCGACAGCCATTCTTTTGTCAGGATCTGCTGGCGCGCGCCGCAGAAGCGCTCGTCACCGTTAGCGCGGAGCCTGGCGTTCACACAGATTGCGCGCGGTACGCCTGGCCCACTGATAGCCGAGCAGACCCGTCAGCAGATTGGCAATGGCGTATGCCGCGAAGATGCCCGCCACGCCCAGCCATCGCTGCGCGACCAGCGCAATCGGCACGTAGAGAATCATCATGCGAGTGACACTGATGTATACGGCCGGCATCGGTCGGCCAAGGCCGTTGAATGCCGCGTTCATGACCATGACGACGCCATAGGCACCGTAGCTGACAGGCGCAATCCACAGGAACAGGCGCGTGACTTCTATGACATCGGGATTCTGGCTGAACATGGACGACAGGAAACCTGAGGCGGCAGCCAGCAGCACAGTCAATACCACCCCTGCCACGATGCAAAATCCCGCGCTCAGGCGTAATGAGGACAGAATGCGATCTTCCTTGCCCGCCGACAGGTTTTGCCCGACGAACGGACCGATCGTTGACGACAAGGCGTAGAACATCACGAGGACCAGAGATTCGATGCGGCTTGCCACACCGAACCCTGCGACGGCATCGGAACCGAATCGGGCGACCATACCCGTGACGACCGTCGTCGCCACAGGGATTATCGCGTTCGTTCCCGCGGCGGGCAGTCCGACATGCAGAATGTCGCGCCACGAAGCTTTGAGTTCATCCGCTCTGGGGCTGTTGAAACTGATCATCCGGTATCGCGAGTACAACAGGTAAATCGCACCCACAAATACGGTCCCTCGCGCGAGCAGTGCCGCGGTCGCGGCACCGTTCAGGCCCATTGCGGGCATCGGCCCGATACCGAATATCAGAACGGGATCCAAAATGACGTTCAGAACAGCCCCGCCGATCATGAGCTTGCTCGGCAGCCGCGTATCGCCGGTCGCCCGCATGCTCGCCATACCAACCATCGCAACGACGATGAACGGCACACCGCCATACAGGATGAGCATGAATTCCCGAATCATCGGAATCATCGGCTCCGGCGCACCGAGCAGCCGAAACAGCGGGTCGATTGTAGCGACACCTATCGCGGCAACGATCGCCGTAACAAGAAAGGACAGAATCAGACTGTCGGTTGTAAGACGGCGTGCGCGACGTGCGTCCTCGGCACCGATTGCGCGTGCGACCACAGAAGAGGTGCCTGCACCGAGCCCGATTGCGATGCTCGTCACGATCATGAGTATTGGAAAGCCGAAACTGAATGCGGCCAATGCGTCGTCGCCGACCTTGCCCAGAAACCAGGTATCGATGAACGACTGGCCCATCATCGTCGTGATGCCGAGCAGGACAGGCACAGTCATATTCACGAGGTGCCGTCCGACCGGGCCCTCGGCGAGTCTGGGTTTCGGAGAATCCATTGCTGCTCAAGCGGCGGTTTACAGATAAGACGAATACAGTGAATCGCGCTGAAACACAAGCGTCCTGTCGTCACGCCCTGCGACGCAGAACTCTGTTTTACGGAATAAAGCCGCTGCCGTGTGGACCGTGACATAGCAATGCACCGTCCTGATGTGGCAAATTGTGGTGTCGAATGAACGGAGACCGTAGTGGCGAAACGCATTGCAATTGTTGAAGACGAGGCTGCGATCCGGGACAACTACGCGGCCGCTTTTCGCCGCGAAGGTTACTCGGTGGATGCGTATGAGGCGCGTGAGCCGGCGCTGGCCGCATTCGCGAGCCGCCTGCCGGACCTGGTCGTCATCGATATCAATCTTCGCGACGACGTCGAAGGCGGGTTCGAACTCTGCCGCGAGCTGCGCGCGAGGGCCGCTGATCTGCCGATCATTTTCCTGACGGCCAGGGACAGCGAGTTTGACGCCGTCTCAGGACTCAGGCTCGGCGCCGACGACTACCTGACCAAGGACATCAGCCTGCCACATCTGATGGCGCGAGTGGCCGCTTTGTTTCGGCGGCTCGACGCGATGCAGCAACCGTCGAGCGCAGACAGCAGCCTCGTGCGCGGAGACCTTGTGATCGACACCGAACGCATGACCGTACTCTGGCAGGAGCAAACGGTCAGGCTGACGCTGACCGAGTTCTGGCTCGTTCACGCACTCGCGCGGTATCCGGGCCACGTCAAAAACCGGCAACAGCTCATGGATGCCGCACAGGCCGTGCTCGACGACAACACGATCACGTCTCACATCAAACGTATCCGCCGCAAGTTTGTCGCAGTCGACAGCGAATTCGACGCGATCGAAACCGTGTACGGCATGGGATACCGCTGGCTTTAGTCGTATGACACTCAAACGGCAGCTGCTTCTCGTCAGCCTGTTGGCGCTGATGCTGCCATGGGCAGGGTGCGAATTTATCCGTGAGACCGAAAGCGCATTGCGCCAGGGGCAGCAACAAAACCTTGCGGGAATCGCGAGAGCCATCGCGGGAAACCTCGCACAATTTGCCGAGGAGTTCCCTAAGGCCGATGCAGGCGGCGACCGCCTGTACCTGCACCCGCTTGAGAATCAACCCATGGTTGACGGGTACGTGGACGACTGGGCTCTGCCCGACGGCGCATTAGTCAGCTTCCGCAGTGCGAACCAGGCGGTACGTTTCGCTGCCGGCACATATGGGGACGATGTTTATCTGTATGTCGACGTCAGAGACCGTAACGTGGTCTACGCGACCGAACCGTCAGCGCTTCCTGAAAACACGCCGGGCTACAGCGATCGACTTGATGTTCTGAGCATTAGCCCGCCATACCGCAATGAGCGTTACCTGTTTACTGCAGCGGCGCCAGGGCCGATCGTCGGTCAGCGACACGACGAAAACGGCACTGCGCAGGAGCCGGCCATTGCCGCCTACTGGCAGGACGTTCCGGGCGGGTATCATGTCGAAGCACGATTTCCGGCCGATTATCTGGGTACGCATATCGGGCTGAGTGTCAACGATACGGCATCGCATACTGAGTCTGGCCTTACCGATTCCGCCTTCGATGACCTGCGCGCGGCCCGCACCGTCGGCCCGTCTCCGGAACTCGGTGCCGTCGCGGCCGGCCTCTCACAGGAAGGACTCAGAATCCTCGTGACCGATGCACAGGGCTGGCGGCTTGCGGCAGCCGGAGACATTCCGAGTGAAACCGCTGCTGCAGAATCGTCGTGGTCGCGGCATATCTACGACGTACTGGTAGAAAGCGGCAACGCGGCCGCATTTGCCGAGCCCGCACCGAATGGTCAGGAAACTCAAGGCTATATCGGCGCCGCACTACAAGGCACTGCGACGCCCGCCTGGTTCCGCAGCGAGGAGAGCGGCCGCGCGATTGTCGCCGTCGCGGCGCCCGTACAGGAAGGCGATCGGATCCTGGGCGCCGTGGTCGTACAACAGGGCACTGACGCGATTTTGAGCCAGACCAATGCCGGGCTGGCTCGTTTGATCAATGTCACACTGATCGCCACACTGGTAGTCGTCGTAGCACTGCTCGGCTACTCCACATGGCTGTCCAGACGAATTCGACGCTTGTCCGTCGCAGCCGAGGATGCGTTGGTGTCGGAACGGTTGCACGAAGCGCTGCCCAGCGCTCAATCCGGCGATGAGATCGGCGATTTGTCGCGCAGCTTCTCGCACGTACTGCAGCAGCTCGGCGACTACAACGACTACCTCAGAACGCTCGCATCGAAGCTCTCACACGAACTGCGCACACCGCTCGCGATTGTGACGTCCTCGCTCGAAAATCTCGAACACGAACCGCTCGGAGAATCGTCAAATACCTACGTGGCACGCGCACGCGGCGGCGCCGATCGGCTGCGGCGGATTCTGAGCGCGATGAGCGAAGCCAGCCGGGTCGAGGAACTCATGGAAAATGCCGAGCCCGAAGCGTTCGAATTCAGGGCTATGCTCGAGTCCACGATCGCGGCCTACCGAGACGTGTATCCGCAACGCACGTTTGCATTCGACTGCGAGCTGAATTCGGCGACAGTCGAAGGCTCGCCGGAACTGCTGACACAGATGCTCGACAAACTCGTCGACAACGCCGCCGACTTCAGTGCCCGCGGGGATACGATTCGCATCGGGCTCACGAATGTGGAACACAACCTGCGCCTGTCGGTCCGCAATCCCGGCCCGCCACTACCCGAGCGCATGCAAAAACGGATGTTCGACTCGATGGTGTCCATGCGCAAAGACGAGGATTCGCGGCATCTCGGACTGGGTCTGTACGTCGCCCGCCTGATCGCCGAGGGGCATGGCGGAACGATTGTGGCGAACAATGTCGACGACGGCGTTGAGTTTGCTGTCCTCGTTCCGATCGCAAGGTGACCGGCGGCTGCGGTGACAAGCCAATAGCCGGCACCGTGAAAGTCTTCCGCCTGCAGAGATGAGAAGCACTCCGTTCGGCAAACTCCTGCATGGCATCCCGGTGGATGTACTTAGCGTCCACGTACGTGTCCCTCGAAAAACTCAGAAAGCTGCGGCCAGGGCCGCGGGCAGTCGTTATGACCGCAATCGACCTTCACAAGCGTGGCATTTTGGGCCGCATCGGCGAGTGCCTCGCTATGCGATATGGGGATAATCCCATCCCGAGCGCCATGATATAGAAATACCGGTACTGTCAGTGACGATACGGCAGACACGTTATCGTAGTCGTCTCTCAACAGGAATGCCGGCATGCCTTTTTCCGCGACAAGGGCTTTGAGCGTCGTAAACGGCGATTCGAGGACTAGTGCCGCAACTTCGCGTTCGGCTGCCAGGTGGCACGCAGCACCACTACCGATCGATCTTCCATATGCGATTACGCGTGTTTCGTCGATGTCGGGCCGTTCCACGACGCGATCGTAGGCCAATAATGCGGACGCCTTGATCGAGTCTGAACTCGGTTTCCCGGGCGCACCGCCGTAGCCCGGGTACTCAAGCAGCAGAATCGCAAAACCGCGCTTGCGAAAGTATTCGAAGACCGGCAAAGACCAGTGCGCGAGTTCCGCATTGCCGTGCGCGAAGACGATGACCGGCGCAGGCTCGCCGGCATCGGTGGGTAAGGCCAGAATCGCTCGGCCAGTGGCGAGATCAATAAGTTCCACACCCGCCTGACGGATCTCAGGCATAAGCTCTTTCGGCGCGGGATACAGCAACTTACGTTGCCCGAAATAGAGGCCCGACGATCCGACACAGCCGAGCAGAAAAATGTAGAACAATGCTGTTGCCAAAACGCGCACTTTAATGGCCAGCGCCCACTACCGGCCTTTTCGATTCTCATACGTAAACATCGCCAGGCCTTCTTCACGAGTTAGCCGACGCTTCGCGAGGTATGCCGCAATACCAGCCGCACAGATGACAAAAACAACATCGCGCAGGCGGATGCCGGAGACAAACCACTGCCACATCTGCGCCATCCGTTCTGCCGTAATGGGATTTGCGGAAGAATTCCCCGTCGACTTAACGAAAAAACGAATATCGTCGATAGCTTTGCCAGAGGATAACTGGCCAGCGCGATCAGCGCCGCCAGAATCTCGAATTTTGATGTATGCCCTCTCCCGAGGTATTGAATCGTCAGACCAATAGCTGCGCCGATTCCGACGATGAGAACCGAAACCGGCGATCCTCCTGCAGCCAAAGCGACGACCGCATAAATGCCTGCCCCAAGACACGCGGCAACAATCCCGGTAAGCACCGCGACGCCGTAATTTTGTTCACTAAGCAACGACTCTGCCAGTGCAATATTCTTCTTTACGTCGTCGGGGTTCATTTGGTGTTGTCGGTCCTGCAATTCGAAATTGAGCAGACTATCCTGACATATTTTCCGGGCCAAAATGAAACCGGCTTGCGCGAATCATTGTATTCCACTGTGCTGCCCAACATCTATCTTAGACTTACTCGTAACCCAGATGCTTAGAGACACGGTCGACGCTGATACTCTTAATCCCCAAACCGAATGCCTCCCTTCTTCAGGGATAATGTTGTGAGTGTTAGACCATTCTTCTGCAGTTCTTACTGTCACGGTTATTGATATCTGAATTCGCCTACCGTCTAAAATCATGCGAAATTGACGCGGACCGACTGGAGCGATAGTGCAAGGCGGGCTGGATCAAAGGGCGAGTGCAACGCATTGCTAGACATTATGAAGTGACCTGTCCGTCCTCAAGACCGTGGATTAAGCTTGAGGGCGAAAAACACACCTTGGGCTCAGAGCCATAATTGAGGAGGACAGGTCATGGAGAAGTTTAGCAAGTACGTTGGTCTGGATGTACACAAAGAGACGATTGCAGTGAGCGTCGCCGACGAAGCCGGTGGTAAATCACGCTATTTTGGCGAGATATCGAACACGCCTGAGGCAGTGAGGAAGCTGTTGCAGCGTCTGAGTCCGGAGGGCGAAGTGGTGTCGTATTGCTACGAGGCGGGTCCGTGCGGTTATGGGATTTACCGTCAGATCAGCCAATCGGGTCATGAGTGCCAGGTGGTGGCGCCGTCGCTGATACCCCGGCGTCCTGGGGATCGGGTGAAAACGGATCGTCGCGACAGTATGAGTCTGGCCAGGCTGCACCGAGCCGGTGAGCTGACGGCGGTGTGGGTGCCGGACAAAGAGCAGGAAGCGATGCGGGACCTGACCCGGGCACGGGAAGATCTGAAACATCTGGAACGGCAGTCGAAGCAACGCCTGAACGCGTTTTTGCTGCGTCATGATCGGCATTATTCGGGTAAGAGCAAGTGGACCCAGGCGTACTGGCGCTGGCTGGAACGGGTTCGGTTTGATCAGCCGGTACAGCAGATTGTGCTACAGGAGTATATCGATACGCTGCGCTCACTGACGGCGCGATTGGCGGCGCTGGAGTCCGAGATGGGATCGGCGGCACGGGATTGGTCTTTGTATCCGGTGGTGGAGGCGCTGATGGCGCTGAGAGGTTGCCGGCTGATTACGGCGTTGACGGTGATGGCGGAGCTTGGGGATATCAGCCGCTTCGATTCACCGCGGCAGTTGATGGCCTTTCTGGGGCTGGTGCCGAGCGAGCATTCCAGTGGTGCCAGTATCCGCCGTGGCGGTATCACCAGGACCGGCAACGGCCATGTTCGGCGTGTGTTGATCGAGTCGGCCTGGTGTTACCGCTTTCCGGCGCGCAAGACGGACGTTCTGCAACGGCGAGCGGAGAAGACCTCACCGGCGGTGCAGGCGATTGCGTGGAAGGCGCAGAAGCGCTTGTGCGGGCGTTATCGTTACCTGGATCGACGTGGTATGAAGCGGGTCATTATCTCGACCGCCATCGCCCGGGAACTGAGCGGCTTTATGTGGGCAATTGCCTGTGAGGTGATGGGACAGCAACAGCACCTTACCGGCGAACGCGTCACGACCCCTTAAACGCAAGCGATCGAGAGGAACTTGGCACACACGTGATTTATCGAAACGAGCCTTTGAGACAGAACAGTCGCTGCCGGTGGGAGAACCCTCGAGGCTCCTATGAGGCGCCCGGGCAATCGGGACGACCCTCGCGACCAGACAGAGGCAGCTCCACGACGAAGATTTGTCAGGCGGTTCCGACCCGCGTATCTCAGACTGATTCACCGTCGTTAATAGCTGTGACTGTTCTGTTTCAAAGGCTCCTCAGGGCACCGCCCGATAACAGCTTGACGATAAAGTGGATCGAAACTCTTGACAGGTCACAACATATCAGTGGGCCGTGCGGTAAATTCGGTCACTTTCAGAGTCCTTCTCAAGGGGCAGACCCAGGCGAAGTGGTGCCGGCATAGCCGGGCTATGTCAAGCCGCTTCAACACCGGTATGCCCCTTGAGAAGGACTCCCTGCGGGTCGCACCACAACGCCCTTCGGCGGCGTTGAGCTCGCTTGAATTGGCGACGGCCAGTCCTGCGCTCGCTCGCCTTGCCCAAGGGCGTTGTGATGCGACTGAAAGTCACCGAATTTACCGCACGGCCCACTAGATGGCTATGCGTACGTATTTGACGCCTCGTTCAATAGCACCACTATCGTAGATCACGATATCTATGTCGCAGCGCCCAACGACCAGTGGCGTACCGACTTCTATCGTCGCCATGTCACCCGTCTCTTCAATTGCTAAAACCACGGAAACACGCTTTCCTTTCAACCGGTAGCGGTCAGATTCTCCACGCCCAATCCCTTTCGGTGTTACCGTCGCCTAAAGTACTCAGTGATAAATACCGGGCTGAGCAAGACAAATGAAATTGTAATGTACGTCACGCCCAGCAACAGGAAGACCAAGAGAGCTTCCTCAGGAATGGGAAGCCAGAACAGTGAAAAAAGTGCAGCGAGCCCAGCCAGTCCACTAAGAACCCCGACGGTCCACTTAGCCCAAACCCGACCGTCTATAAGAAACCAGAACACGACTGAGGATATCGCGGTACGCACATAGTCTTTCGGCTCAGGGGTCGGCAGCCAGCTAAGTACTGAAAGGCTGAACAATACGATGACTATTGCGACTACTGCTATCAATTCAGCTTTAGTACTGAGCAAGGTAACACCTATCGATTGAGTTTACTGGCGCCAGCAGCCGGCGCACTTCGTGCGATGCCACAAATTATAACATTGCACGAAGTGTGACAGATGCATCTCGGATCGCCAGTGCAGCGCATTGCTATATGTCATGTGCGGCTCTTCCAAATATCCGGATTTTGAGCATGCTGCAGTACAACAGGAACTGTGACTTCATCGTTTTCGAATATGAAGAAGATGCCGAACGGAAACTTATTCAATAGCTTGCGCCGAATACCTCCGGCTAACTCCGCGTAGTGCAGCAGATTCTCGGAGATTCGTTCGAATCCGTCATCGAGAGCCTCGAGAAGCCGCGTTCCTAAGCCTTGATATTCCGACTCGTACCATCGAAACACGCGGCGTATGTCAGCTTCCGCTAGTGGTCGAACGATGAGCCGGTGGCTCATATCTCGGACAGGATTCGCTCACGCACTTTAGACCACGGGGCGCCTGAGCTAGGATTTTCGCTTACCTTGAAACGGACTTCGAGCACGGTTCGCTGTTCCTCAGTGAGTTCGATAGCTTCGGGAACTGCGGCAACGCTGTCCCAGATCGATTGGGCGAGTTCGATCCTCTCCTCAACGGGTAGCGCTAATACTTTGGCTATATCAGAAGTGGCCCCGGAAAATCGGACAGCGGTATAAGTGGAATCCGGGCCTGATATGAGCCATGTTATTGGCAGAAATATCAGGAGGCAATCATGCCGAGAAGACCGCGCCGGAATCACACCCCGGTATTCAAATCGAAAATTGCGCTGGCGGCGATCAAGGGCGACAGGACAGTCGCAGAGCTCGCCCAGCAGTTCGACGTTCACCCGAACCAGATCACGCAATGGAAGAATCAGCTGCTCGAACGAGCGGCCAAAGCCTTCGAGGGCAACGGTCGCAAGGAACCGCCGGTCGATATCAAGATGCTGCACGCCAAGATTGGTGAGCTGGCGTTGGAGAACGATTTTTTAGAAAGCGCGCTCACCAGGGCCGGCCTGCTGAGCGCAAAACGATGATTGATCGGGCTCACGCCTTGCCGATTACGCGCCAAGCCAAGGCGCTGGGCGTGGCCCGCTCTACGGTGTACGCATTGCCGACCCCGATTTCGGGTCGCGATCTCGACCTGATGAAGCGCATCGATCGGCTGCATTTGGAGATGCCGTACGCCGGCTCTCGCATGCTGCGCGATCTCTTGAACCAGGACGGCATCAAGGTCGGCCGCAAGATCGAGCGCATCCTCATGTCGCTGGCGCTCAAAACTACGTCCCAGAGCGTTATCGTCTCCAAGCTCAGCAGCCATCGCCGCCAGAACCGCACCAAGCAGGCCCTGTGGGAGTTCGAGCACGTCATCCGCAGCCTGTACCTGCTCGACTACATCGACTCGCCGCTGTTGCGACGCAACGTCCAGCGAGCGCTGAACCGTGGCGAAGCTTATCACCGCTTGCGGCGAGCCATTGCCTACGCCCATGGCGGGCGATTCCGTGTACGCTCCCAGCCAGAACAAGAGCTATGGAATGAGTGCACCCGGCTGGTCGCAAACGCGGTGGTCTACTACAACAGCGAGATCCTGTCTGAACTGCTCGCAACGCTGGGGAATGGCGCGGGATCTGGTGGGCTGGACTGGCTCGCGCATGTCGCGCCGCTGGCCTGGCAGCACGTCAACTTCTACGGCCGCTACCGCTTCGAAAGCGACCTGCAACCCATTGATTTACGCGCCATCGCAACGCAACTGGCTCAATCCAATACAAAAAGCCGGGGCCTCACCGCCTGACGCTACTGCATAAAATCGGCGGTTTGGGCGAAAATAACCTACTACGTACAAGCGAAGAAAACACATGACGAGATTCGCAGGCTGTAATTTGATTCAAACCTCCCCGCGTACCGCGCGCAACCGGAATATGGATTGAGCGCTTGGTCAATAACTAAACCAGGTGAGACAAATTCCCGACAAGTGCCAGTATATATATGCCGATGCGGAAAAACGTCATCAACAGCTTAACTACTTCGGCGCTACGTTGATACCAACTGGCGATAGCGATATCGCATACTGTCAACAAAGTCAGGAATACCGGCGCGAATGCGCTGTCCAACTAGTTACCGGATCGGCCGCATTTATTATGGGAAGAGCCGATGCGTATCAGTTTCGTTTTTGTAATTATTGTATTCCTAAGCTTGGTTCCAACTGTTGTGATCGGCGCCGAGTACGTTGATTCAACCGATGTTACGGTGCAGCTTGGAGAACCATCTCAAAGCTCAAGTCAAGTAGCATCCTTGCAACTCGCTCAAAATACTCTGTTGCAGCGAACGGCGAGCTACCTTGCAGAACTCTCTAAACGACGACGTTTGTCAGCAATATTTCCAAACCACCAAACGCCATTTAATGGCGTGCAGGTTGGCTATACCAATGTACGAACCGGAAACCTCACATTTCTTACCAGAGATCTGGTGAGGCTTGACAACATCCCGATCGTATTCGGAAGAATTTACGATTCACGTATCGCGGCGAACAACGACTTTGGTCCCGGTTGGCGACTCGCCCTATCCGAAACGATCAAGCGGAAGGGCGACAAACTCGAGTACATTGATTCATCTGGATCAACAATCCACCTCGGAGTTCAGGACGATCGCGTCATTTCCGAACACCCGGTAATTTCGAATGTTCTCGGAGGGAAAATTTTTAAACGGGAGATTTACCTCGATTACCAGGGGTTTACAAAACAATTTCAGTTCAAGGCGGGGCTGTTCCGTTTAACCCGTGTTGACGACCGTTACGGCAATCATATCTTGCTGAAGTACAGTCGAGGAAAATTGTCAGAAGTTCACACTTCCGGAGGAAGAACGGTCATTGTGAACAGAAATCAGTCTGGAAAAGTTGTGTCGTCAACGGATGATGCTGGACGCCAAGTTGAATATGAGTACGACGCATACGAGCGACTGCGAGAGGTTCGCGGTTTAAGTCATGGAGTGTGGAAATACTCCTACAATACAGAGAATACTCTAATCGCGATCGTCGATCCGAGGGGAGAAACCGAACTGACCGCTAACTATTCCAACCGGCGTGTGAGTCAAGTTTCAATTCGGGGCGACCACTATCAGTTTCGGTATGGCGCGAAGTCAACCAGCGTAGTCAATGCCATCGGCAGATCAGCGCTATTTCGATTTCACGCAACCGGCTTGACAATCGGTGTAGATGACTTCGCAGGTACGAGCACATCTCTTCAACTCGGCGACGATCTGTCACTTGCGTCAGTGATCGTCGATGGACAAACATTACTTGAGCTAGAGCCAATCGCAGCGGATGGTTGGTCAGATGTGGTATCTTACGATAACGCGGTACGTAATGTGTACTCCCGAAAATACTCGGGCGGCATGCTCATCGAAGTACAGCTCAATGGCGAGTCAATTGCGAAATATCAGTACGATAGCAGTCGCCGAATAACATCCGCATCTGACGCAAATGGTGAGCGAGAATACGGATACGGGCCATCTGGTGGATTGAGGTCAATTTACACTGATGGGGTGAAGGTCGATATAGATCGCAGTCGGAATGGCATTGTAACCGGTCTCAGAACCTCCAATCAGGAGGAGATTAAGATTCAACGTGACGCAGCGGACCGCCCAACGCATATACAAATCGTTGCGAACGGTATCACATACTCGCAAGAAATTGAGAATCAACCAAACGGATTACGTAGCCATTCAGCCTATTCGCCATCTGGGGCAAGCATTGAGTTCGACTACGACGAAGTTGGGAATTTGAGATCTATTGAGTTCGGCGATAGGTCTGGTACGACACGCCGTGATACGTACGTGGCTGGCACTGGGAACAGAATCGACCGAATAATCGGTCAAACTGGTCACGACATATCTTTCGAGTATAGTGAAACCGGCCTTCCAAGTCGCATTTATCAGGGCAATCGAAAAGCAGAACTCAACTATGACGATCTTGGTCGACTCACAGAAGTGCATCGAGACGGTGAACCAGAGTTTTTCATAGATTACGATACGCATTCGTTAGGTGTTGTCGAACTGGCTGATCGACGCACATCACAGACAATCGCCAATGTTGCTTCAGCGTCTGGCGTATTCGGCCAGATCGACGACATTGCAATCAATCGGCTCGTTGGCACACACTTTTCACCGTTGTATTTTGACAGCGCTTCGGCAAGATTCGCGTTCGACAAAACTCCGGTAATCCTGCCAGACTCAGCCGTCAGTGCGATAGCAGGTCGACTTTTGATCCCGACACTAATCGATGGAATTGACCCTACACCATTCACATTCGACAAACCATCAAACGCGCTATTTTTGCCGCCAGAGTTCTATTCGCTGAACTGCTACATTTGTCTAGGCTCGATTGACGATGTGACAATTACGGTGTCTGGCAGCACTCACCCTACAACAGTCCTAGAGCAGGAGAACGTTCGATTTGATATTGATGTCGACGGCCGCTGCCTGCTGATTGGCGATGGTATTCCAGCCTATTTCGACCATACAATATGGTATGGCGACGGATGGGCAAGCTCCAAAACAGTATATGGGTTTAGCGGCGATACATACTTCGATCATGCATATGCTCTGGAAGGAGTCTATGTCGCAGTTGAAAGTGTCGAATGCAGTTGCAACAGCTTCTTTGCTCAAGACGCCGATAGCCACATCGTCTACGTAGAATGCGCCGACTCGCAATATACGACGACAATAGACAGCCCACCTCACAATCCAGCACCCTCTGATATCGCGTGGGCGGGAAACTTCACATTCACGACGAACGGCAATGTTTCGGCCTCGGCTTCAACTGCTCCTGCGGGCGGAGAATCGAACATTGAGTGGGAGATTGCATCTAGTAACCCCGCTCAGGCAACGGTATCGCCAACTACCGCTGTTGGAGATTCCGCATCATTCTTGTCAGTTTTCACCGATATAGAGCCAATGCGTTTTCGGCGTAAAGGAGCCACCTGGTTTTCACCGTAATGGAGCCGTTACGTTTTCGGCGTAATGGAGCCACTGCGGCTCTGATTTCAGGCTCGAACTTTCCATAAATGCAGATACCCTCGCGGTTTTTTGAGCGAGGGTATCGATGGCAAACAGGAGGTTCGAGATGTACGAACTACGACAAGTATTGGTGCGCATGCGGCTCGGCGATTCCGACCGGGCCCTGGCCAGGGCGGGTCTGATCGGCCGTCCCAAGGCGAAAGCGCTGCGCCGGCTGGCCGAGGCCGAAGGATGGCTGGATCCGGGGCGGCCCTTGCCCGAGGATGCGGTGCTGGCCGAGGCCCTGCCACGGGCCCGGCCGCGGTCGTCTTCGGTCTCCGGCGTTGAGCCGTTTCGCGACAAGGTCGAGCGATGGGTGGCTCTCGACACACCGTGCCGTGCGATCCACCAGGCGCTCAAGCGAGAATACCAGTACAGCGGCAGCTACTCGTCGGTGTACCGCTTCGTGCAAAGCATCAAGCCGCGCCGACCGAAGGCGACGATGCCGCTCGAGTTTGCACCGGGCGAAGCCGCCCAGATCGATTTTGGCAGCGGCCCGGAACTGATCGACGTGGAGACCGGCGAGATCGTCAAGACCTGGTTCTTCCTGATGACGTTGTGCTGGAGCCGGCACCAGTACGCGGAGATCGTGCTGAATCAGAAGGTACCGACCTGGCTGGAATGCCACCGCCGCGCCTTCGAGTGGTTCGGCGGTGTGCCGCAAAAACTCATCATCGACAACGCCAGGTGCGCCATTACCCGCGCCTGTCGCCGCGATCCCGTGGTGCAGCGCGCCTATGCCGAGTACGCCGAAGGCTACGGCTTCAGGATCGACGCCCTGCCGCCACGACAGCCGCAGATGAAGGGTCGCGTGGAATCGGGTATCAAATACCTCAAGACCGGCTTTTTGCCGTTGCGCGAGTTCCGGGATATCGTCGATGCCAACCGGCAGTTGCAGACCTGGGTCCTCGAGGAGGCCGGCAACCGCGTCCACGGCAGCACGCACGAGCAGCCGCTGGTGCGCTTTGAGATCGAGAAGCCCTTGCTGCAGCGCTTACCGGCGGTGGCGCCGGAACTCGCCGAATGGGCCAAAGTCAAGGTCCACCGCGATTGCCATGTGCAGTTCGAGAAATGCCTGTACTCAGTGCCCTTCAAGCTGATCGGGCAGTCATTGTGGCTTAAGGCAACGCCGGTTACCGTGCGTATCTACCGCGACCACGAGCTGGTGGCGGTGCATTCCCGGCACTTTAAGCCGGGCAGCCGCGCCAGTATCGACGACCATCTGCCGCCGGAAGCCATTGCCTGGAAGATGCGTGATCCGCAATGGTGTTTACGCCAGTCGGAGAACATCGGTGCATCCTGCCATCAGCTGATCCGCACGCTGTTCGCTGACCGGGTCCTCGATAATCTGCGCGCCGCCCAGGGCGTCATCCGGCTCCGTGACAAGTATGGCAGCACCCGCCTCGAGGCCGCCTGCCAGCGAGCGCTGAGCTACAACAACCCGCGCTATCGCACCGTCAAGACCATCCTCGAAAAAGGCCTCGAGCAACACCCCTCGGCACAACGGGCCTTCGACACCCTGGCCGACAGCTACACCGGCCAGGGACGCTTTAGCCGGGACATCAAATCCTTACTGAAACACTGACACAGGAGATATCACCATGAATCCCATGCCTGAACTGGCTCCCATGCTCAAACAACTGCGGCTGTCCGGCATCCTCGACTCACTGGAATCGAGGAACAAACAGGCCATCGACAAGAAAATGGCTTACCCTGAGTTCCTCTCGCTGCTGATCAGCGACGAGATCGCAAGGCGGGAACAAAAGCGCTTTGCCACGCGGCTCAGGCGTGCCGCCTTCCGCACCAACAAAACCCTCGACCAGTTCGACTTCAGCTTCAATCCGAACATCAACTCAGCACTGATCCATGAACTGGTCACCGGACGCTTTATCGACGAGAAGGTCGCGGTTCTCATCGCCGGGCCCTGCGGCACCGGCAAAAGCCACATCGCCCAGGCCATCGGCCATGCCGCCGTGCGCCAGGGTCGCGATGTGCTGTTTACCTCCCTGTCCAAGCTGCTCGGCGACCTGCATGCCGCCAGAGCCACCGACTCCTTCGATCGCAGGTTCCAGAACCTGGTCAGGGTGCCGCTGCTCATTATCGACGACTTCGGCCTCAAACCGCTTCGCCATCCCCATGACGAGGACTTCCATGACCTGATCGCCGAGCGTTATGAGCGTGCCGCCACCGTCATCACCAGCAACCTCGACTTCTCAGAATGGGGCGATGCCTTCCCCAACCAGTTGCTCGGTGCGGCAACGCTTGACCGGTTGCGCCACGCCGCCTACCGCGTCGTGTTGGATGGCAAAAGTTATCGCTCTCCAAGGCCGCTCGACAACCAACTTGAAAAACACCCGGAATCAGGAAAATAATGCACCCGTTCGAGCCTGAAAATCAGCAACAAAAAGTGGCTCTATTACGCCGAAAACCGCTGGCTCCATTACGGCGAAAAATGACAATTCTCGTTTATCTATAATCCTGCTCCCGGCGGCAGCCTAAACAGGAGCCCCGCCCTCGGAGCGATCCTGCAAGCAGGGTTTTGTGAGAATTACGATACAAATCAAATACTGCAGGACCAACGGGATGTCATTAGACAAGAGTATGTTTCGCATTTAATTCCGGTGCCTGCCAGATCGGAATTGCAAACACCAGTTCCGACAGCGAATTTTGGTCCGACAGAGGTAAATACGTCCGCATATGATTTCGTACTCGGTCAGCCTGGAGTACTCGCGCAGGCAGTACGCGATAGATGGAACGTTTTGATCGGACTTGAATTGTCACAAGGACCCACAAACTATGGATTATATTTGTCTAGTGGCTGGCGAAATCCGGAACGCAACGAGTACTTTAATGGAGTGCTGAATAGCCGACACCAGTATGGCGGTGCGGTAGATCTGGTTATTGCCAATGTCAGTGACGTTGCAAACGCAACTGGCCTTACGGAGCCACAATTGTGGTGCTTACTAGAAGACGCCGGCGACGACAACGGAGTGGGCATTCCTGAACGAAATGCAACCCAGGTTCTCTGTACCGATCCAACAATCACACACGTCCACACTCATACACAGTAGAAATTCCCATGCAACCCTCAATACCACTTAGATTAAGAATCAGCATACTCGGACTATTAGGTATTTTACCGTGCGCCTTAGCTGCCGAAGATCAACAAGTGTCTTCTGAGTACCGAAAGTTCCTATCAGCGCGCACTGAAATTCTCGAAAATTGCTATGATTGCTATGGTGGTGATTCAGAGCGCCTCTTAGAAGGCATAAATGCGCTTCAAACATTGGTCGATTCAGGCTACAAATCTCGCGAAGCGCTTGAGCTATTGGCGACCTCCAAACGAGATTACGCTTTGGCGGAGTTGCCGCGAGACTCACAGGAACAGAGAGATGCAATCGAGTTTCATAAGAACACTTATCGCGAATTACTGGATTCTAATCCCGATAGCGTTGACCTTCTTGCGGAGTACGTAAGGTCAAACAGCATTTCCCTGCAAAACAATGAGCTAAACCGACTAATCAACTTAGGTGAAGCGATGTTAGCTGATGCATATTACTTAGCTGGTGTAAATGCACTCACGGACAACGATATTGATCGTCAGGAGGATGGTTTAGAAAGCCTGCGCAAAGCATTCGAGATAGGGAATACAAATCAAAAGAAACTCTATGGATCAAAGCTTGCTAACACCTTGGAGGGCATGAATCGCAATGCAGAGGCAGCTGAAGTACTTTCCCGATTGCCTGTAAACTAAACCTTCGGCGTTAGCCATGAGCCCTTTGAAACAGCCTCGTTTTTTGGGGCACGAGCCGTCAGTCAAACCAGGGCAAGCCCACATTACGGATGATGACATCAACACCAACGTAGAGCGCGAAGGTGAGTCACTTCAGAATAGATTTTTTCTGCGCACGTTAGTGAAGCGGAGTAAGTACTCGTATATCCTTCATCGGAAATCGTTTACGGACTAGCCGTATAGCGGGCGCCAGATCGGACGCGTGTAGCCTTGAAAGGATCAACCGCAGCCTCGGCGCCTGGGTGGCCTGAATTCTCGCCTTGGTTCCTCGCAAGAAGAAGCGTTCCAATCCCTTGTGCTTGAAGCTCCGAATCACCAACAGAGTGTAACGTGATACGTTACGCGTGTCAATACTCTGTGTGCCGACTAACTTAATTTCGTTGTCCAAAAATCAAGTATAACTCATGAGAATAGTCAAATAACGCTATTGCTCGGACGCACAATGGCAATGATAGGCTCGTTTGAGTTTTGTTATTTTGCAAATTTCGAAGGGGTAAAATTGACCGGCAAAAGACTAGGGGCCGTTCTCAATTAAGCCAGATGATGGTGGCGACGAGGCTGAGCATAGCGAGGTAAGTGACTGCCAGACGCTCGTAACGAGTAGCGATCCGGCGGTAGTGTTTAAGTTTCTGAAACACCCGCTCAACCAGGTTTCGCTCGCAATACAGATAGTCGTCATAGTCCCTCGGTACAATTCTGTTTTTCCTCGGCGGTATCACCGCCACCGCATCGATCGCATGAATGGAATCGATGAACGCATCGGCATCATAGCCTTTGTCTGCAATGACGTAAGCGGCTGAAAATCCCGCGATCAGTGCGTTTGCCTGCCCGATCTCCGCACACTGACCGGCCGTGAGAATGAAACGAACCGGGTTGCCCAACGCATCGACAGCCGCATGTATCTTCGTACTCAGTCCGCCGCGCGATTTGCCCATCGCCTCCTCATCCCGCCGTTTTTTTTGCCGCACCATGCTGGTGAACGCGAACGATACTGCCATCGACCATCAGATGTTCCAGGTCCGGGTCATCGGCCATCGCCTCGAAGATGCGGACCCAATGGCCCTTGTGAGCCCAGCGGTTATAACGCACGTAGACCCGGTGCCAGTGGCCGAAGCGGCTTGGCAAATCCCGCCATGGCGAACCGGTCCTGGCAATCCACAATACCGCTTCCAGGAAGCGGCGATTATCTTTCGCGGTGACACCGCAATCGGTTGATTTTCCGGGTAATAAGTCTTTTACCCGATCCCACTGATCGTCTCTGATCTCTTTCCGAGCCATATTTTTCACCGCGGAAAGATCTGAGAATACAGCACCCTACACCACAATACTCAACCTAATTGAGAACGCCCCCTAGTCGATGCCATCATCGAAGTTTGCCGCGCAGAGCACTACGCCTATCGGACGGAAGAGACGTACTTGAAATAGATCAAACGCTTCATCGTCTTCTACGGCAATCGTCATCCGTGATAATTGGGCCCAACCGAGATACAGAAATTCCTCACACACCTGGCAGTTGAGCGGAAAGTTGCGGCATCGACGCAGAATCAGGCACTGAGTGCAATTTTATTTCTCTACAAGAAAGTACTTGGAATTGACTGGCCGTGGATGAAAGACATCGTCCGAGCGAAGCGTGTACGGCGTATGCCTGTCGTTCTTTCACGGGCCGAAGTTCAGCGTTTTCTCAATTGCATGTAGAAACCGCAGTGGCTTATGGCCAGCATTTGCTGCGACAGCGGACTTAGAATGATCGAATGCCTTAGGCTTCGTATCAAGGACATTGATTTCGAATACCTGCAAAATACTGTACGAGACGGAAAAGGCGGCAAAGATCGCGTTACGGTGCTACCCGAAAAGCTCATTTCTGACCTTGAACATCAGATGTATCACGTCGATCGGCTTCTCAAGCAGGATATCGCACTTGGGAAGAACGGCGTTTCCTTACCCAGTGCCATTGATCGAAAACTCAAGGGTGCCGCCCTGTCGCACAAGTGGCAGTATCTGTTTCCGTCATCCCGATACGCTTACATCTCCCACAACCAAAGCAGGCGCCGACATCATGCACACGCATCGTCTCTGTCGCGCGCTGTCTCGGCAGCTGTACGCGATGCGAAAATTAACAAGCGAGCTTCCACGTAAACATTTCGCCACTCCTTTGCAACCCATCTGCTCGTTCGTGGCTGCGACATTCGCACTGTTCAGGAATTGTTGGGTCAATCGAACGTCAAAACAACACAAATCTACACGCACGTCTTAAAACGGGGAGGAAATACTGTTCGCAGTCCGCTGGACGTTTAGGGCTATTGCAGAGTCGTTGTGCTCCGCCGGTTTCGTTCGGGCACTAAGACGGATGGTCCCCAAAAAACCGAACAATCCCCTTCGCCGCTTCACGACCTTCATGCACGGCGGTCACCACCAAGTCCGAGCCACGCACCATGTCGCCACCCGCAAAAACCTTCGGATTCGTCGTCTGATACGGAAAGTTGCCGTGCGTAGCCGCACGCACGCGACCGCTGGGCAGGGTCTCGATTGAGAACTGCTCAAACCACTCAGGAGGATCAGGCCGAAAACCGAACGCAATAATCACAGCGTCGGCTTCGAGCACAGTTTCGGTACCGGGTACGGGTTCGGGACGGCGGCGTCCGTCGGCATCGGCCGCACCGAGTTTGGTTTCGATGACGCGCACGCCCTCGACTTTGCCGTTGCCGACAATTTCAAGCGGCTGACGGTTGAACAAAAACTCAATGCCTTCTTCCTTGCTGTTCGCAACCTCGCGGCGCGAGCCCGGCATGTTGGCTTCGTCGCGACGGTACGCACACGTGACGCTCTCGGCGCCCTGGCGGATCGCGGTGCGGTTGCAGTCCATACCTGTATCGCCGCCACCGAGCACGACGACGCGCTGACCAGCGAGGTTGACGTAGGGTACCGAGGGATCGTCGTAGCCGAGTTCGCGGTAGACGTTCGAAATCAGATACGGCAGCGCTTCGTGCACGCCGGGCAGGTCTTCGCCGTCGAATCCGCCGCGCACGTACTCGTAGGTGCCCATGCCTAAAAACACGGCGTCGTACTCATCGAGCAATTCGTCGAAGGGCTTGTCCTCACCAATGCGCGTGTTCAATACAAACGTGACGCCCATGCCTTCGAGCAACTCACGGCGCTGCTGCACGATCTGCTTCTCGAGTTTGAACGGCGGGATACCATAGGTGAGCAGGCCGCCGATATCGGGATACGCGTCATACACAACCGGGCCCACGCCGTTGCGTGCCAGCACGTCGGCGCAGCCGAGTCCTGCGGGCCCCGCGCCGACAATCGCCACGCGCTTGCCTGTGTCGATCACGTGCGAGAGATCGGGCCGCCAGCCCTGCCGCACGGCCTCGTCGGTAATGTACTTTTCGATGCTGCCGATCGTGACCGCCCCGTTGGCATCATTGAGCGTGCAGGCACCCTCGCACAGCCGGTCCTGAGGACAAACGCGGCCGCAGATTTCGGGCAGCGAGTTCGTCTGATGCGACAGCTCAGCCGCTTCGAACAACTTGCCTTCCTCGATCAGCTCGAGCCAGTTCGGAATGTAATTGTGCACCGGGCACTGCCACTCGCAATACGGATTGCCGCAAGACAAACAACGGCCCGCCTGGGCAGCAGCATTCGCACCGTCGTAATGGCCGTAGATCTCGCCGTAGTGCTTAACGCGCTCCTCGGCCGCCTCCTTGTCGGGGTCGCGGCGCGGCACCTCGATAAACTGCAATGGGTGCCTCGGCATCAGGCCGCCCGCCGCAGTGATTCAACGAGCGAACCGAGGTCGGTCGCCTTCGGTTTAACGAGCCAGAACTTCGGCAGGTAGGTTCGGTAGTCATCGAGTATCGCGTCACCCCAGACGCTGCCCGTCAGTTCGGTATGCGCTGCGATCAGTCCGCGCAGATGGTGCAGATGCGCCTCCATGCTTTCGGGAGTGATGCGGTGAATATCGATCAGCTCGTGATTGTAGCGATCGACAAAATCCCGTTCGATATCGAGCACGTACGCGAAACCGCCCGTCATGCCCGCACCGAAATTCACACCGGTCGTACCGAGCACGATCACGACACCGTCGGTCATGTATTCGCAGCAATGATCGCCCGCACCTTCGATGACCGCCGTCGCGCCTGAGTTACGCACCGCAAAACGCTCGCCCGCACGGCCCGCGGCAAACAACTCGCCGCCCGTCGCACCGTACAAACAGGTGTTGCCGATGATCGCCGTATCGCGAGCCGCATAGTCAACATCCGCCGGCGGATGAATCACGATGCGCCCGCCGCCCATGCCTTTGCCGACGTAGTCGTTGGCATCGCCAACGAGATGCATGTTGAGACCCGACAGGTTCCACACGCCGAAACTCTGACCTGCCGTGCCGCGCAGGCGAATGTCGAGCGGCGCATCGCGCATGCCTTCGTTGCCGTGCTGGCGCGCTATTTCACCCGCGAGCCGGCCGCCGATCGAACGATTGAAATTCTGTATTTCGAACTCGAACGTGCCGCCACTCTTCGCCTCGATCGCAGGCCGCACTTCCGCGAGCATGCGCTCGGCGAGTTCACCTTTGTCGAACGGCTCGTTGCGCAGGTCGGTGCAGAACTGCGGGGCATCCTTCGCGAGTCCGGCGTCCGAGACAATCGGGCTCAAATTCAGCCGTGCCTGGCGTGCGGTTTCTCCGTCCTGGAGCTCGATCAGATCGACCCGCCCGATCAGGTCGTCGAGACGACTGACACCGAGTTCGGCCATGCGTTCACGCACCTCCTCGGCGATGAAACGGAAGAAGTTGATGACCATTTCGGGCAGGCCGATAAAATACTCACTGCGCAGCAGATTATTCTGCGTTGCGACACCCGTGGCGCAGTTGTTCAAATGACAGATGCGCAGGTACTTGCAGCCGAGAGCAACCATCGGGCCCGTGCCGAAACCGAAACTCTCGGCGCCGAGCAGTGCCGCCTTCAACACGTCGAGCCCGGTCTTGAGCCCGCCGTCGGTCTGCAGGCGCACTTTGTGGCGCATGTCCTGCGAACGCAGCACCTGATGCGTCTCGGACAGGCCCAGCTCCCACGGGCTGCCCGCGTACTTGACGGAACTCAGAGGGCTGGCCCCCGTGCCGCCGTCATAGCCCGAAATCGTGATCAGATCCGCGTAAGCCTTAACAACACCCGCCGCAATCGTGCCGACGCCCGGTTCGGCGACCAGTTTGACCGAGACGAGCGCCTCGGGATTGACCTGCTTGAGGTCGAAGATAAGTTGCGCGAGATCTTCAATCGAATAGATGTCGTGATGCGGCGGCGGTGAGATGAGTCCGACGCCGGGCTTCGCGTAGCGCAGCTTCGCGATCATCTCGTTGACCTTGTGGCCAGGCAACTGACCGCCCTCGCCGGGTTTTGCACCCTGCGCAATCTTGATCTGAATCACCTCGGCGTTGACCAGATACTCGGCGGTCACACCAAAGCGCCCCGACGCGACCTGCTTGATCTTCGACATGCGCTCCGTGCCGTAGCGCGCCGGGTCCTCGCCGCCTTCGCCCGAATTCGAGCGCGCACCGATGCGGTTCATCGCAATTGCGAGCGCCTCGTGCGCTTCCGGCGACAATGCGCCCAGCGACATGCCGGCACTATCGAAGCGCATCAGGATATCCTCGACCGGCTCAACGTCTTCGAGCGGCACGGGCGGACCTGCGGGTTTGATGTCCATGAGATCGCGCAACGTCGCCACGGGCCGTTCGTTAACCAGCGCCGCGTATTTGCGGTAGGTCTCGTAATCGCCCGAACGCACCGCGGCCTGCAGGGTCGCGACGACGTCCGGGTTGTAGCAATGGTACTCACCGCCGTGCACGTACTTGAACAGACCGCCCTGCTCGATCGGCTGCTGCGGTTGTGCCGCGTTCGCGGCCAGCGCCCTCTGATCGTCCAGCAGGTCATCGAAGTTGGTGCCTGCGATGCGCGAGATTGAGCCTTCGAAACAACGCTCGACCACTTCCTCACTGAGCCCCACGATCTCAAACAATTGCGCGCCGCGGTAACTCGAAATCGACGAGATACCCATCTTCGACATGATCTTGAACAGGCCTTTGCGAATACCGCGCCGGTAGCTGCGGCCGAGCTGCTGCTGTCTCGCGAGATTGCCGCGGCGCCCGATGTCGTGCAGCGACTGATACACAAGATATGGGTACACCGCTGTCGCGCCGTAGCCGATCAGGCACGCGAAGTGATGCGAGTCCCGCGCGACAGCCGTCTCGACGATGATGTTGGCATCGCAGCGCAGGCCTTTGCGCACGAGATGATGATGCACGGCACCCGTCGCAAGCAACGCATGCACGGGCAGCTTGTCCTCGTGCAGGTAGCGATCGCTGAGCATGAGCAGAAAACGCCCGTCGCGCACCGCGCCTTCGGCCTGCGCACACAGCGCATCCAGCGCCTCGGGCAGGCTCAGCGACGCGTCGACGTTGAGATCGATAAACTCACGACTGTCCGCGAACATATCCGGGCCGAGCATCTGCCGCAGCTTGGCCTGCGACAACACCGGCGAGTTGATGATGACCTGCTCGGCATGCTCGGGACCGATGTCGAACAGGCTGGACTCACGGCCAATGTTGGTCTGCAACGACATGACAATGCGTTCGCGCAGCGGATCGATCGGCGGATTCGTGACCTGCGCAAACTGCTGGCGAAAATAGTCGAACGGCGATCGGATCTTTTTCGACAACACAGCCATCGGCGTATCGTCGCCCATCGAACCGACGGCCTCCATCTCGGCTTTTGCCAGCACCGCGATGACCTCCCCGAGTTCTTCACGGCTCAGGTTGAACATCTTCTGATAACGCGCGAGCGTGTCGGGGTCCATCGGCTCAGCAGCCGTCTTTGTGTCGACGAGCTGCGAGTCGAGATAACGAATGCCCTGCTTGAGCCACTTCTTGTACGGCGCGCGGGTTTTTAGAATATCGTGGATGTCGTCGTTGTCGAGCAGTTCGCCGTTGACGAGATCGACAGCCAGCATTTCACCGGGTCCCAGCCGCCCTTTGCTGACGACGTCACTCTCATCGTAATCGTAAACACCGACTTCGGACGCGATCGTCAGGTGCCGGTCGTTCGTTATGACATAGCGCGCCGGACGCAGACCGTTGCGATCGAGACAGCAGGCCGCGTAGCGGCCGTCGGTCAGCACGATGCCGGCAGGCCCGTCCCAGGGCTCCATCTGACAGTCGTAGAACTCGTAGAACGCACGCACGTCGGGATCGATGTTGTCGACGGTCTGCCAGGCCGGCGGCAGCAAAATACGCATCGCCTGAATGACGTCCATTCCGCCCGCGCGCAGTACTTCGAGCATGTTGTCGAGGCTCGACGAGTCCGAACCGCTCAGTGAGATGATCGGATCGAGATCGGAAATATCGTCTAACTTGTCCGAAATGAAATTGCGCGCCCGCGCCTGCGCCCAGTTGCGATTGCCCTGAATCGTATTGATCTCGCCGTTATGTGCAAGAAAGCGAAACGGCTGCGCAAGCCGCCATTCGGGCAGCGTGTTGGTCGAAAAACGCTGATGAAAAACGCACACCGACGTCGCAATGCGCGGATCTTTGAGATCGGGGAAAAACCGCGGCAGTGCCTCAGGCATGATCATGCCCTTGTAGCTGATCGTCACCGTCGACAGGCTCGCGATGTAGGTCTCCGCATCGGCGACCCGGTTCTCCGAGCGGCGGCGGGCCAGAAACAGACGGCGATTAAATCGCCCGCGCGGCATACCCTCGGGCGCATTGACAAACACCTGCTCAATCTGCGGCAGAGTCGCGAGCGCCTGCTCGCCACAGGCACTCGAGTCCACCGGCACGACGCGCCAGCCGGCGACGGTGAGCCCCAGTTCCTCGATGGCAACGTTGATGACATCGCGGGCGTCCTGCGCCGTACGCTCGTCTCGGCTCAGGAACACGGTCCCGGCCGCGAACCGCGACTGCAGCTCGAACCCTTCCGCTTCACCCACCTCGCGCAGAAAATCCGTTGGAAACTTGAGCAACAAACCGCATCCGTCACCGGTTTTGCCGTCGGCCGCGACGGCACCGCGATGCGTCAGCCTTGCGAGCGCCGAGATCGCAGTCTGCACGACCCAGTGGCTCGGCAGGTCGTCCATGTTGGCGATCAGCCCAAATCCACAGCTGTCCCTGTGGAATGCCGGATTGTTCAAGCTTTGCTGCATGGTCATAGAAGCGGCAAGGACCGCCTTGCGGCGGTCCCGGTTTATTTCATTCGTTTGATGTGGCGCCGTGGCACCGGGATCGGTGTGACAACCTGATCGCAGTGAGTATATGACAGAATTTGGAGTAACAGGCCGAAAGCGTCATTTGGACGCAAAATAGGCCGAAATTCGGGTGTTTTCAGCGTAATTCGGCTCCGATTCCGTTACGCCGGCAATTGTTGCGCGCGTAACTGGTGGCCGGCTAATTCGACAGGAACGAACTCACCGATCCGCCGGAGTCGAGCTTCACGGCACCGCTGTTGCGATACTTGAGCACCGGTGCAAACGGAATGTCCACATCGAAGCGGCCTTCCACCTCGTAGGGAATTTCACTGCGCGCGCCGTCACGTACAATCGACAACAGCCGCGGCGCCGTCTGCAACAGATTGAGTTCAACGCTGATCGCAAATTCGGACTCACCTTCGGACGGAATTGTGAAGTCGCCGACCGTCTCGCCGGAGGCAAAGTGAGCCCCATCGAGCTTCACGCCATAGTCGATGCCGCTGACGGGCAACGGAAACGGATTGGGATTGCTGACGTCGAAGGACAACAGCACCGTCTGGCCCTTGAACGACAGATCGACTAACTCGACGTTTCGCAGCGCGACGTCGGGACTGGCGACCAGGTTCTCAGGCAGAGACGAACAGGCCGAAAGCCCGAGCATCGTCGCGAGCAGCGATGTCATCAATACACATGAGCCGTTGTACGTCATTTCGGTCTCCTTAACAATCTGTCACCCCAGCCCATTAGCGGAGTTCCTCACCGATCGGCGCCCAGCGCGCTGCGATGAGTTGCCATTCGTCTCCGCTGAGTTCCAGCTCGAGCGCAAATCGGTAGGCATCGGCACTGAATCCAAGCAGGCTGTCGTTGCTCCCGGCCATGCCCACGGTCAGATGCGCTTCGGCCGCGCTGTCCCCAATCACGCGAACGTCCTCGATACTGGACAGCAGCTTGACGCTGTGCTGACGAAGAAAGTAGACGCGCAACAGGTTGGCTATGTCACCCCGCTCGTGCCCGCGGCTGTCGGCATACGCCGGCGAAATCATTCCGACAAGCCTGCGGCGCTCCTTCGCTTCGGCCGCCGCCTGAGCATCCGCTATCCAGCGTCTGATCTGCTCTTCGGCGGGTGTTTCGGCGCTGTTACAAGCCAGGAGCAACAGTGGCAGCAACACGCCCACAGACCCATTGAAGACACGCGCTTCGTAACGTTGCGATTTCATCTGGTAAAGTCTACTGCCTGCGGCTGAGACGCATCAGCGCATCGGTTCAAAGTGTGACAGAGTTCGCACTTTTTGGACCTGGCCGCGAACAGGACTTCTATTTCACGAGGATGCCGGTATGGCGGTCAAACTTCTGAGCGAAAGCGTCGATGCGACGATCACGGACGAGGACCAGACCCGGATTGAAGCGATACTGTCGTTCTGGTTCCGGGAACAGGAACTTTCGGCGCCGCAGATCGATCGCCGAATGGACGTCTGGTTCGGCGAGGATCCGCTGTTCGACCACGAAATCGAAAAGAACTTCGCCAATGACGTGGAGGCGGCGAGCAGCGGCCGTCTCAATCACTGGGCGGCTGACGCTCACGGCAGACTCGCGATGATCATACTGATCGACCAGTTTCGCCGAAACATCTACCGCAACACGGCGGATGCGTTTGCGAAGGATAGGCTCGCGCTAAAACTCTGCGTGGAAGGTGCGATGCAGAAGAAAGACCGAGGGCTGACGGCCATTCAGCGCGTGTTTTTCTACATGCCACTGCAGCATGCCGAGTCCAGAAAAGTACAGGCGAAGTCGGTGAAGCTGTATCAGCGTCTGGCCGACGCCGTGTCGCCGACGCTGCGTGAGACATTCCTCACGGTTGCACAGTTTGCCGAACTACACAGAGACATTGTCGAGCGGTTCGGCCGCTTTCCCCACCGCAATGCCCTGCTCGGCCGGCAAAACACGCCGGAGGAAGCCGAGTACCTTGCCGGCGACGGCCCGAGTTTCGGTCAGGGCTGAACCGGGCGCGACAGCCGCGCAAATCGCCAGCTCAACAGTACGGCGGCAGCGGTCAGCGCGACGATAAACCCAATCCAGACCTGCCAGGGCGGTAACTGGTAAGTAATCGCTGCGAGGTAGGACAGCGGGAATCCCAGCGCCCAGTACGAAACCGTGTTAATCAGCATCGGCATGCGCGTGTCCTTGTAGCCGCGCAGCGCGCCTGCGGCACCAATCTGCACGCCATCGGCGATCTGAAATGCGACGGCAACGAACAGCAGGCTGATGGCAATCGCCTTGACGGCCTCGTCTGTGGTGTAAGCAGCAACAACCAGATTGCGGAATACGAGCAGGAACAATGCCGACATTGTCATGAAGATGCCGCAGATAAGAATGCCGACGCCCCCTGAAAAACGCGCGCCGGGTTGGTTACCGGCTCCGAGCAACTGACCGACGCGAACCGTCGTAGCAGCGCTCAACGCAAGCGGTATCATGAACATCGTACTCGCGAAATTCAGGGCGATCTGATGCGCGGCAGTAATGACGGCACCCCGCGTCCCCATCAGGATTGACACAGCCGAGAACAAACCGGTCTCCGCCGCGATGGTCACCGCAATCGGCAGGCCGAGTAACAGAATTTCGCGGAGCACATCCGGCCGGAACGGCGCGACATGGCCGAAGATGTCGAAACGCTTGTATCCGTCGCTAAGGACAACGTAGGTGCCCAGCGCGAACATGACCAGCCACATCGTAATCGCACTGGCGTAACCGAGGCCCACGGCGCCGAGCGCCGGCGCTCCGAAATGGCCGAAGGCCAGCACGTAGTTGAGAAAGACGTTGCACACCAGAGACATAATCGACGTATACATCAGCGGTCGGGTGACCCCGATACCCTCGGTCGTAAAGCGCAGCGCAAGAAACATGAAGATGCCCGGAGCCCCCCACGAAATCGCCGCAACATAACCTGCGGTGAGTTCCTGAAGCTCGCTGTCGATACCGACGGCAGCGAGAATGGCGGGTACCGCAAGCTGGCTGATGGCAAAGATGAGAACACCGAACAGCAGCGCCAGATACAGACCCTGCCTCGTGTAGCGCCCGATCAGATGCATACTGCCGGCGCCGAAGTGCCTCGCAACAATTGGCGAAATCGCCATCATGATGCCGAGTACAAATGAGAACCCCAGAAACCAGACGCTGGCCCCAACGGCCACTGAAGCGAGCGAATGCGCTCCAAGGCGACCCGCCATGACCGCATCGGCAAACTGCATACCGGCCACGGCAATGTTGTTGATAATCAACGGCCAGCCAATGCGGAACAGGGCGCGGCACTCGCCGGCCCAGTCTTTGTGGTCTCCCTCGCTCATTAGCGCATCTTAGGGCCTGATCTACGGAATCGCCATGGGATGGTGTAAAGTTGCGTCGCGGAGGGAATGTCTCCCACACGGAGAACGGTATGTTGCACGATGGAAGAGCGATACGTGTCGCGGTAATCGGGGGATCGCGAATTCCCTTTTGCCGCGCGCACACGTTTTACAAACATTGTTCCAATCAGGATCTGATGGTTGCCGCGCTGGAAGGTCTCGTCATCCAGCACGATCTCAAGGGCCAGACGCTCGGCGACGTCGCGCTCGGTGCCGTCATCAAACATTCGCGCGACTGGAATCTGGCAAGGGAATGCGTCATCGACTCCGGGCTGTCTCTGCGGACACCCGGTGTGGACCTGCAGCGCGCCTGCGGCACGAGCCTTGAAGCCGCAATCATGGTTGCCAATAAAATTGCACTCGGTCAGATCGAGTCGGGGATCGCCGGCGGCACCGATACGATCAGCGACGCACCGATCGTGTATTCGGACGAGTACCGGCAGATGCTGCTCGCAATGCATCGCGCACGATCCGCGGGCGGGCGCATCAAACAGATGTTTCGCTGGCGGCCGAGATTTTTGAAACCGGAATTTCCGGGCGTCGAGGAACCGCGGACTAAACTGTCGATGGGCGAGAGTACCGAGATCACGGCCAAAGCCTGGGACGTGAAACGCGAGCACCAGGACCAGCTCGCCCTATCGAGCCACATGAAAGCCGCCGCTGCCTACGACGAAGGGTTTTACAGCGATCTCGTCGTGCCGTTCATGGACCTTGAGGAAGACACCAACATTCGGCGCGACACGTCATTTGAAAAGCTGTCCGGCCTGAAGCCCGTGTTCGACAGGAGCAGCGAGGGCACTATGACAGCCGGCAATAGCACACCGCTGACCGACGGTGCCGCGGCAGTTCTGCTGGCATCCGACGACTGGGCCCGAAAGAAAAACATCGCGATTCAGGCCTACCTGACCCACGCTCAGGTCGCGGCCGTCGAGTTCATACGCGAGGAAGGCCTGCTAATGGCGCCTGCCTATGCCGTATCGGACATGCTGAAGAAAGCCGATCTGACGCTGCAGGATTTCGATTACTACGAAATTCACGAGGCGTTCGCGGCGCAGACCATCGCCACGCTGAAAGCGTGGCAGTCCGAGGAATTCTGCCGCGAGAAACTTGGCCGCAGAGCGCCCATGGGGCCCATCGACCTCTCCAGGCTCAATGTGAAAGGCGGCAGTATTGCCATAGGTCACCCGTTCGCGGCGACCGGGGCACGGATTATCGGCACCATGGCCAAACTGCTGCAGCAAAAAGGCAGCGGCCGTGGACTGATTTCAGTCTGCACGGCCGGTGGTATGGGTGTCACCGCGATTATGGAGGCGGCGTAGCGCGCCAGCGAAATCCTACGGCGCCGACGCCTCGAAATCGACCGTGGTCGTCTCGCCATCGACGATCGTGACCATTGTCGTCACGACGGAAAACACAATGTCGTCAACCGCTTCCGGGTTGTCGAGATCCGCCTGGCACGTGAACGCAGCCGTGTACTCGCCTTCCGAAAGGTAACTGACACCGTAAGTCAGGTCGGCGCCTACATTTGCCGTTACGAGCGGATCGGTTTCGAGTGCGCGAATATCCAGAGGATTGTTGACTTCGCCCTCGTAAACGTAGACGGCGTTGCCGACCGTTGCGTCGTCGCCGCAGCCTTCAGCCATCGTCAGTGCCTCGGCAACGCTGCCCTGCAACGTACCGTACGCCGCCATGTCGGTGACGCGCAGCGCGGGACGCAGGTACCAGCCGGGCTGACCAATCGGATCGACCAGCGCCTGGCGCAGATCCCAGTCGATGACAAGGTTCGTTGACTGATCCTGAGTAATGGTGAAACCGTTCTGCAGTTTCAGGCCGGTCTCGCTACCGCTCGGAATCCGCAGTTCAACCTGGATGTCGTCGTTCTTACGAACATAGGAATCGAACACGTTGTCGAATTTTGCATTGACGCCAAGGCGCATCCAGACGTACTCACCGACCGGAACGCGCGCGTCGGGAAGAAGCCCTTCAGTATTACCGTCCTGCAGCGTCAGCAGATCGATGTTTTTGGCCGGATCGAACGTGAATACGATCTCATCGCCGTCGACGGGTTTTAATGTCACTTCGCTGAACTCAACCCAGACTTCCTTCACCTGATCCACCGCAGCATCGGTGATCGCAACATTCAGCGTGCCGGTCGAGTCTCCCGACGATGACCCGCCGCCGCAACCGCCCATCGCGAACAGCACACCGACCGCGATAAGCGACTTTTGTATCGAAAGCATGCTTTAAATCCTCATGAGAATGAATCGGGGCACACTACCCAGCCTGCGCTTCACGATATACCGATCAGTTCTCACAATCAGAAAATTCACTCCGTTCGCGATTCACTGCGCTGCAACGCGTCGAGAACTTTATCGAGCCGCTGCTTTGCCTGAGCCGTCACACCGCCGCGGCGGTACTCCTCCACGACAAGCGACTCGACACGGCTTACAAGAGAGTCGATATCGCCGTCCGCATACGACTGCGTGTCCCGCAGTTGCTCTGGCGCGTTGTCCAGCGCGCCGAACAGATTGATCCAGCGTTCCGTGCGCTTGCCCCAATGCAACAGACGATAGAACTGCGTGCCCGGCGCCCCGTTGCTGTGCGTGGCAATGCTGATCAGCCCCGCGACCAGCGATGCCGGAACGAGTATGAGATCGCGCAGGCCGTCTATGACCAGTTTCACCTGCACCACACAAACGTCGCGCAACAGTATCCAGCGCGGTTCGCCGCCTGGACTTTGTTCGGTTTCTGTCATGAAAATTTCTACCGATCCGTTAAGGCCATCGATTATAGACGCATACGCTGGCGCCGCGCGGAGCTTTACAGTAGTGTTGGCCGCGTTTCGAATTCGCCGATCGCGACCATGCCCAGTTTCCGGAAAACGCCGCAGTTCGAGCACGGCCGCGCACAGACCGCGGGCGTACTACTCGTAAACCTGGGGACCCCCGACGCGCCGACACCGGCCGCGGTGCGGCGTTTCCTGAAACAGTTTCTTTCCGACCCGAGAGTCGTCGAATATCCGCGCGCGCTTTGGTGGCTGATTTTGAATCTGGTCATTTTACGAATCCGGCCGGCACGGTCGGCTGCTGCCTACCGGAAAATCTGGACCGACGAGGGATCGCCGCTACTACTCAACTCGCAGGCGATCGCAACAAAACTGCGAACACAGCTGGGTGCACGCGACGTGCATATCGAACTCGGCATGAGCTACGGCTCGCCCTCAATTGCCGAAGGCATCGACAAGCTGCTGATCGCCGGTGTCAGTCACCTTATTGTGCTACCGCTCTACCCTCAGTATTCGGGTACGACAACGGCATCGGTGTTCGACGCCGTGACGGACAAACTGTCCACTCTGCGCTGGGTACCATCGCTGCAGTTTATCGATTCGTATCACGACCACCCGGCCTACATCTCGGCACTTGCGCACAGCGTACTTGAATACCGCTCGGCACACGGCACCGGCGACAAGCTGATGCTGTCGTTTCACGGCACCCCGCGGAGTACACTCGACAACGGCGACCCCTACTTTTGTCAATGCCACAAGACCGCGCGCCTGCTCGCCGCCGAGCTGAATCTCGACGAAGACGAATGGTTATTGACATTCCAGTCCCGCGTCGGCCGCGAGGAATGGTTGCGGCCGTATACCGACGAGACGATTTTGGCGCTGGCCGGACAGGGACTGCAGCGGCTCGACGTCATTTGCCCCGGCTTTGCAACGGATTGTCTCGAGACACTCGAGGAAATTGCGCTGCAAAACGCGGCGGCATTTCGGGCGGCCGGCGGCGACGAACTGCGCTACATCCCGGCGCTCAATGCCTGCGACCAGCACATCGAACTGCTCGCGGCACTGACGCACTGCCAGCTTGACGCGTGGCGGGCCAGCCGCGGTGCCGGCGCGGACGACCGGACGAAGGAGCGGGCGAAGGCGCTCGGCGCCAAAAACTGACCATGCTCGGGCGGTTTCTCGAATTCTCGGTGTATACACCGGACATACTCGAATCCCTGCAGTTTTACCGTACGCTCGGATTCGCCGAACTGCGTATCGGCGATATTCGCGATTACAAGTATGCGGTCGTCAGCGACGGCGAACTGAACATCGGGCTGCACGATCGGGCCGATGCTGCCGCGATCACTTTCGTACAACCCAAAGTCGCGGCACGTGCCCGATCCATGCGTGAACACGGCTTCGAGTTCGAGTTCCTGCGCATTGGCGACGACGAATTTAACGAGCTCGGATTCGCCGATCCGGACGGGCATTGCGTAACGATGGTCGAGGCGAGGACCTTCAGTGCGCCCGATGCGATTGAGCAGGACTCGGTCTGCGGTCGCTGGTTCGAACTGACGCTGCCGGTCAGGGATGCAATCCGCGCCGGCCGGTTCTGGGCTCCGCTGCTGCCGCAATTGCTGGAGCTGCGCGAGGAACCGGCCGCGCACATGCGATTTTCCGCTGCCGGCGTTGAGATCGGACTTTCGGAACACCGCTCGCTGCGTACACCCGCCTTGTGTTTCAAATGCCAGGATCGCGGCGCATTACTGCAGATTTTGCGACACCGCGACATAAACCACCGCGTGACACCTGACTTCGAGACGGCACGGATCGAGATTACGGCGCCCGAAGGCACGACGCTGTTCGTGTTTGACGAGGACTTTCTCGGCGAGCCCTATGAAGTCGAGGAGTCCGTCGACGCAGGCTAATGCGCCAGGTACCTGACACCTGCCGTCGGTGTCTGACACCGGTTCTTTATACCTGACACCAATGCTTAGCGTAGTTGTTCCAACAGGGTTAGCGCGCGTTCCAGATACGCGCGGCCGAACAGATTCAGATGATTGAGTACGTGGTATAGCTGATAGATGTTCACGCGTTCCTGCCAGCCCTCGGACAGCGGCCACGACGCTTCGTAGGCAGTGTAAAACTCGCGGCCGAACCCGCCGAACAAGCGCGTCATTGCCAGATCGCTTTCTCTGTCTCCGTAGTAGACCGCGGGATCGAAAACCACGGGCGTGCCCCGGCAGGACGCCCAGTTGCCGCCCCACAGGTCGCCATGCAGCAGCGAAGCTTCGGGATTGCCGAAGTAGACCGGCAGCCGTTTCAGCAACCTGGCACCCAGCGCCTGCAACTGGCCGGAGTAACCCTTGTCCGCGGCAAGTCTGAACTGGTGGCCGAGACGCTGGTCGCGAAGAAACTCGACCCAGTCGCTCGTCCACGGGTTGGGCTGCGGTGTGAGTCCGATCGTATTGTCGCGATGCCAGCCAAATCGCTCAGCGACGGCCGCATGCATTGCGGCAAGCCGCTCGCCGAGACGGTGTTCCGTAGCGGCGTCCGGATGGTCGAAATCGATCCACTCCATCGCAATGTACGACGACGATGCCGAGGTCCCGCATGCCAGTACTTCGGGCACTCGAAGGGTCTTCGTTGCCGCGATTTCCCGCAGCCCGTCGGCCTCTGCGCTGAACATATCGAGCACCGAGGCCGGACCGGTTTTCAGAAATACGTCGCCCAGACGCCAGGCCGCACTGATATCGCCCCCGGAGACAGGCACCGGTTTCGCGTTGTGGGAAACTGAGCCGCCAGCCGCGTTGATGCCATCGATAACTGCGGGCCAGTCGGGCATCGAAGGAATACTCGGTAACTAATGCCGGTAGATATCGGACACGCGTTCGGCCTGACGTCTGAGTGCCATGCCGATACCGGCCTCGTCATACAGCGCGTTAATGTCTCCGAGCTTCGGCGGCGACGGCTGCAGTAGTGTCTCGGCGTCTTCTATCGGCGCGTCGCAGGCAATGCCGGTCAGTTGCCGCGCGAGAAATGCATCCTCGCGATGCGTCTTGAGTTTCGCGCCCAGCGTTTTCGAACCGCGCACGTTGACCTCGTGTACCTTGTCGAGGTTCGCGTAAATTTCATCGAGACTATTGAAGTGCTGCAGCAGTTTTTCGGCCGTCTTTTTTCCCACACCGGGGACGCCCTTGATGTTGTCGACCGCATCACCGGCCAGCGCCAAGAAATCGGCGATCTGTTCCGGCCAGACACCGAACGAACCGGGAATCTCATCGTAGCGAAGCTTGCCTTTGCCCGCGAAATCCCAGAATACGTCGTCCTTCGACAGCAACTGCGTCAGATCCTTGTCGCGCGTCACAATGGTCGAGGGCCGGCCCCTGCCGCGGCCGTGTTCGACCAACGTGCCGATCAGATCGTCTGCTTCGTAAGCCGGACTGCCGCACTCCATCAAGCCGAGCGCTTTGACGAAGCGCCGGCACTGCCCGAACTGCCGCTTCAACTCCGGCGGCGCGGGATCGCGGTTGGCTTTGTACTCGGGGTAAATCTCGGTGCGAAACGACGAGGACAGGCTCTCGTCGAACAGCACAGCCACGTACTCGGGCGTGACCTGTTCCATGAAGTCGCCGATGAAGCGCGCAAACCCGTAGAACGCGTTGACCGGATTGCCCTCGCCGTCGACCATGTCGTCGGGCATCGAATAGTACGCCCGGAAAACGTAGACGCTTGCATCGATCAGGTACTGCATCAGTCGTGGAAATGCACTTCGACGATTTCCTCGCCATTGGTCAGATGATCGCTTAAGCGAGCGTGCAGCGGACTCGACCGAGGAATGTGCGCGAGCAGATACTGCATCTGGTCAGTCAGCACTCGCCGGCCTTTAAGATAAATGTACTCCGCGTAATTTGGCGTAAACGGTACGGCAATCAGCTCCATGGCTGCCTGCTCCGGAGTACGTCCGCCCTTGTAGTTGTTGCAGCGCCGACAGGCCGTCGCCACGTTGTTCCAGGTATCGCTGCCGCCCTGTGACACA
This sequence comes from Woeseiaceae bacterium, assembly GCA_965224505.1. Lineage (GTDB taxonomy): Bacteria > Pseudomonadota > Gammaproteobacteria > Steroidobacterales > Woeseiaceae > UBA1847. Next base: position 3,100,097 of record CBDCZL010000018.1, on the reverse strand, counting down.
GGCCGAATGTGGTCGCGCGTAAGGTCGCGCGTCATATAACGCATGCCGCAGTAGAGGCACAGGTTTGCGTCGCGCTTGAACAAGGTGCGATTGTTCAGCGGCGGCACGTATTTATCCCGGTTGCGCGACAGGCTTTGGCTCGTGCCGTGAGTGGCGATGATCGAATTGACGTCGACCCGGCTGCGCACGCCGTCGACGGCGCAATAGCCGCCAAACACCGAATACAACCGCGTGCCGCAGTCGTAGGCGACCTGTTCAGTGTGGTACAGGCGAACGGCCTCCCGGTAGTCGATCCACTCGAGTGGCATGCCGGCAACGTCGGTTCTCAAAACCTGTTGCGTGATGTCTGTCGCGAGCCCTGCCTGCATTTCATTCCCCTACGCCAGAGCTTACCTCATGTCACAAAGGCTACGCATCGATTATTGCTTTCCGCGGCAGGTTTTTAAAGCGCCTTCAGCACTTCGTCGAGGGTTTCCCGGGCGTCGCCGAACAGCATGCGGGTGTTTTCCTTGAAGAACAGCGGGTTTTGCACGCCTGCATAACCCGTCGCCATGCTGCGCTTCAGTACGATCGACGTACCGCCTTTCCAGCATTCGAGTACCGGCATGCCCGCAATCGGGCTGTCCGGATCGGTCAGCGCGGACGGATTGACGATGTCGTTCGCACCGATCACGACGGACACGTCCACGTCGGGAAAGTCGTCGTTGATCTCATCCATCTCGAACACAATGTCGTACGGCACCTTCGCCTCGGCCAGCAGCACGTTCATGTGTCCGGGCATGCGCCCGGCGACCGGGTGAATGCCGAAGCGGACATTCACACCCTTGCCGCGCAGCGCGCGCGTGATTTCAAACACCGTATGCTGTGCCTGTGCGACCGCCATGCCATAGCCGGGAATAATCATGACGTCCTTCGCACCGGACAGCAATTCGGCCGTTTCCTGCGAGTCAATCGGGACGATCTCGCCCTGCTCTTCACCGCCCGAGGCCGCCGTCGTGCCGCCGCCCGTACCGAAGCCGCCCGCGATGACATTCAGAAACTTGCGATTCATCGCACGGCACATGATGTAGCTCAGAATAGCGCCGCTCGAACCGACCAGCGCACCGGTCACGATCAGCAGATCGTTGCCGAGCATGAACCCGGTCGCCGACGCGGCCCAGCCCGAATAGCTGTTCAGCATCGACACGACGACCGGCATGTCGGCGCCGCCGATGGCCATGACCATGTGGATGCCGAACAGCAGTGCGATCACGGTCATGATCAGCAGCGGGGCCATACCGCCCCCGATAGCCGATTGCTGTACGAACTCTCGACCCAGCCAGATTGCCGCAATCAGCAGCATCAGATTGAGCCAGTGGCGTGCCGGCAGCAGCAACGGTTTGCCGCCGATTTTACCGGACAGCTTGCCGAATGCGACGACCGAACCCGAGAACGTCACGGCGCCGATCAAAATACCGAGATAGGTCTCGATGTCGTGGATCGTAAGTTCGACGCCGGCATAGTGTTTGTCGGGATCCATGAAACTCGCGAAGCCCACAGCCACCGCGGCCAGCCCCACAAGGCTGTGCAGGATTGCGACAAGCTCGGGCATCTGCGTCATCTGCACACGCCGCGCCAGGAAAATTCCGATCGTACCGCCGATCAGCAGCGCAACGATTAAAATACCGTAGTGCCGCTCAACGACGCCGATGATTGTCGCCAGCAGCGCGATCGCCATGCCGATAATTCCGTACCAGTTACCTTTTCGTGCGGTTTCCTGGTTCGACAGCCCGCCAAGGGCAAGAATAAAGAGTATGGTCGCAATGATGTACGACACGGTTACCACGCCTGCGCTCATCGTCTCGACCTCACTTGCGGAACATTTCGAGCATACGGCGCGTGACGGCGAAGCCGCCCGCGATATTGATGCTTGTTATCAGTACGGTCGCGGCCGCGATCCACATGATCAGCGTATCGGTCGAACTGATCTGCAACAGCGCGCCGATGACGATGATGCTCGATATCGCATTCGTCACACTCATCAGCGGCGTGTGCAGTGCCGGCGTCACGTTCCAGATGACCATGTACCCGACAAAGCACGCCAGCACGAAAACGGTGAAGTGCGCCATGAACGATTCCGGTGCCACCGCACCGAGCCCCAGCAGCGCAAGTCCGCCGGCCGCCATCGCAATCACAGGGCCCCACACGGAGGGCTTCTTGTCCTCAATCGGTTCGGGCGGCGGTGTTGGCGCAGCGGCTTTGGGTGCGGCCGACAACTTTGGCGCCGGCGGCGGCCACGTGGTTTCGCCGTCCTTACAAACCGTCGCCCCGCGAATGGCCTCGTCGTCCATGTCGACGACAATCTGACCGTCCTTCTCCGGTGTGAGATCCGTGAGCAGGTGCCGCAGATTGGTCGCATAGAGCTGGCTCGACTGCGCAGCAAGGCGACTCGGCAGATCCGTGTAGCCAATGATCTTTACGCCATGCGTGTCTACGACTGTGTCCGCTTCAGTCAGTTCGCAATTTCCGCCCTGCTCAGCGGCCAGATCGACAATGACGCTGCCGTCCTTCATGGACTCGACCATTTCCCTGGTGATCAGCTTCGGTGCCGGTTTGCCCGGAATCAGCGCCGTCGTGATGATGATGTCGACGTCTTTGGCCTGCTCGGCAAATAAGGCCATCTCGGCCTTAATAAACGCCTCGCTCATGACCCTGGCGTAACCGCCTTCGCCCGCACCGTCCTCGTCGTCCTCGAAGTCGAGCATCAGAAATTCGGCATCCATGCTCTCGACCTGCTCCTTGACTTCAGGCCGAGTATCGAACGCTCGCACAATCGCACCCATGCTCTTCGCAGCACCGATGGCTGCAAGGCCCGCAACACCGGCACCGATCACGAGCACCTTTGCGGGTGGAACCTTGCCGGCCGCCGTAATCTGACCCGTGAAGAATCGCCCGAAATGCTGTGCGGCTTCGACGACGGCACGATAGCCCGCGATGTTCGCCATGGAACTCAGCGCGTCCATCTTCTGTGCGCGGGAGATCCTCGGCACGCTGTCCATCGCAAGCACCGTCGCGCCGCTGGTCGTGAGCTGGTCGAGCAGCTTCGGATTCTGCGCGGGCCACAGGAAACTGATCAGCGTCTGTGCCGAACCCAGCCTGGAGGCTTCGTGCTCCTCAGGTGCCCGCACTTTGAGCACAATATCGGAATCGGACCAGATAGCGTCGGCCGAAACGATGTCGCAGTCCGCGGCCCGGTAGGCTTCATTAGAGAAATTCGCCGCGGCACCGGCGCCGTCTTCGACCGCGACCGTAAACCCCAGTTTCTGCAGTTGTTTCGCTACCTCAGGTGTCGTCGCAACACGCCGTTCGCCTGAGTGGATTTCCTTCGGTACCCCGATTCTCATTCACGCACCTCCGTCTGAGTTGCGGCAGTGTAGCGAAGGTCGTGTACATGCACAAAAACATAAAAATCAATCGCGCGTCGCGGGCCGCCGCCGGTCGGACGCTCGATCTCTGATGCGTTTGCGTTGTTCGGGTGTCATGTTGCGATAACGGTCGCGCATTCGTTGCCTGCGCTCGCGATTGAGTTTGTGAAAGCGATGAAAATTTTTGCGGATGCGCTGCTGCTCCTCAATCGGCAGATTGCGAAACTGCTCATACCCGTTGCGGATCAGATTGCGACGCTCATCGGACAACTGGCGCCACTGCGCAAACCGCGCCTGTGCGCTGGCCCGTTCGTCCGCGTTCATCGCCATCCAGCGGCTGGCACCGCGCGCCAGCCGCTGCTGGCGCCTCGCCGGAAGTGAGTCCCAGTCGGCCTGGAACTGGCCAAGCACCCGTTGCTGTTCGGCATTCAGGCTTTCCCAACGCACAGGCTCGTCGGCCGCGGCAACACCCAACAGCAGCAACAGCCCAATGCCGATGAGTTGCCTAATCTTCATCTTCGTTCTCCGTCATGTCCTGACTCTCAGGAGCGTCCTCGGGCGGCTGCTCGGATTCCACTGGCGTCTCTTCCTCTTCGAACATCTGCCAGTCTTCGTCCGTCTCCTCCCACATCGCGAGGTAATCGAGAAATTCTCTGTCCAGCGCCGCCTCCTCGTCGGCGGCCAGTGCCACGCCACACAATGTTGCACTGGCGAACAGGCACGCACGCTTAACCAATATCTCCGCCATCGTCCAGATCGGCCATTTCCAGCCAGCTATAAAACTCGAGGTCTTCCAGCATGTCGATACTCTCCTCGCCGAGCAGAATCTCAAGATCGGCGGCCGGCGCCTCGATGACCGGCCCGTCACCCGGCGACTGCAGCATCACGGCGGCGACAGCCAGTGCCGCGGCCGCTCCGGTCGCCGGAATCCAGAATTCACGACGCCGCGACCGACCCGCCTCGGCCAATGCAGCATGACGGCCACGATTCAGGCGCGACAGTGTCGCCGCATCGAGACCATCGACGGATTCGTCAAACAACGCTTTCGCCTTTTGCCGTAATTTTTTGTCAGACGTACTCATGCCCAGTGTTCTCCGAGTCGATCCCGCAGGGTATGTACCGCGCGGGAGTAGTGCGTTTTGACACTCCCCTCGCTGCAACCCATCGCGGTTGCAGTCCCGGCGACGTCCAGTCCTTCAAACGTCCGCAGACTGAACGCCTCCCGCTGGCGCCGGGGCAGTTCGTACACTGCGCGTTCCAGCCGCTGCATGGCCTCCTGATTCTGCAGGTGCTCATCGGGCGTACGACCGGCCGGATCGGGCGCCGCCGCAACGACATCATAGTCGTTGTCGGCACTTTTCGTCCTGCCTAACCACACCATAACGCGATTTCGGACCGCCTGACGACGATGCCAGTCACGCACGCCGTTTTGCAGAATCCGGTAAAACAGTGGCGTCCATTCCTCTGGGCTGCGCGCCGCATACCGGCTCGCCAGCCGGATCATCGCGTCCTGCACGAGGTCCAGGGCCTCGTCTCTGTCGCGCACACCGATTTCAGCGATGCGCAGAGCACGCCGCTCGATGCCAGCCAGAAACTCGTTCAATTGCCGCTCGTTTTGCAGTGTGCGCACCTCCGTCGGACGTGCCTCGCACGATACCGCAAATACGTTCGCCTCGACCGTCATATCCCTTGACTCCGTCACCGGGTAATCTTGAGGTTTCTAACGATTGAGCGCGGCGCAGGTTGACAGGATTCGACCGGCACTGCCCAGGTTATGTAAACCCGTGAGCGCAAGCCCAATACTCAATATCGCGGTCGACGTGCCGTTGTCGCGGCTGTTCGACTACCTGCCATCGGCGCGGAATGCGGAGGCCGCGGTGGGCAGTCGGGTGCGTGTGCCGTTTGGCCGCCGCGAGCAGGTCGGACTCATACTCGACCGGAGCCCGCAGTCGGAATTGCCGTCGAACAAGCTGCGTTCCGTGACCGACGTGCTCGACAGCGAAGCTCTGCTGTCACCCTCCGACCTCTGGCTGATCCGCTTTGCGAGCGACTACTACCACCACCCCATCGGTGAGGTCGTTGCGGCCGCGCTGCCCGCACTGCTGCGCCAGGGAAAGTCGTTGTACCCTGCAATCGAGACAATTGCGGTCACCGACGCAGGTGAATCCGCCGACCTCGACACTCTGACGAAACGCGCGCCCCGCCAGGCCGAATTGCTGGAATTACTCATCGATGCCGGCGGCAACGGCTGCGATGCCGAGACACTGACGAGCCTGCTGCCAAACTGGCGCCGCGCTGCGAAAGGCCTTTTGACGAAAGGGCTCATCGATCGGCACGCCGTACGCGCCGAGCACTACGAGGAACTGGCCGCGATTGAACGTCAGGACGGTCCGTCGCTCAATACGGCGCAGTTGGCGGCACTTGAGGCACTGCGGCGTACGGACCGTTTTAACCCGATTGTGCTCGACGGCGTGACGGGCAGCGGCAAGACCGAGGTTTACCTGCAACGGATGCAGGATATGATCGACGCGGGTAAACAGGTGCTGGTGCTGGTTCCCGAAATCGGACTGACGCCGCAACTCACCAGCCGCCTGCGGCAAAGGCTTGGAATCGAACCTGCCCTGCTGCACTCCGGACTCACCGACAATGCGAGGCTTACGGCATGGCGTGCGGCCCGTTCGGGCGCCGCACGACTCGTCGTCGGCACACGATCGGCCGTATTTACGCCGTTGAAGAACCCGGGCCTGATCGTCGTGGACGAGGAACACGACCCGTCATTCAAGCAACAGGAAGGGCTGCGCTATTCCGCACGCGACCTGGCCATTGCAAGGGCGAAACATCTCGACATTCCGATCGTGCTGGGCAGTGCAACGCCATCGCTCGAACTGATGTATCGCTGCCGGACCAACACCTATGAGCACGCTGTCCTGCCGGCCCGCGCCGGCGGCGCGGCATTGCCGCAGATCCGCTTGATCGACACGGTGCGCCATGAGGCTGTGGACGGCATCAGCGAACCGCTGGCAGCGGCAATCGACCGGCATCTCGCGAACGAACAGCAGGTGCTGCTGTACCTCAACCGCCGCGGTTTCGCGCCGACGCTGATCTGCTCGAGCTGCGGGTACATCGCGGGCTGTACGCGCTGCGACTCGCGAATGACGGTCCACAGCAACAGCCGCCAGCTTCGCTGTCACCACTGCGGAGCAAATCGCAGGCTCGAGCTGAACTGCGAGGAATGCGGCGAAATCGCAAAGCCGCTCGGCGAAGGTACCGAACGCCTTGAGGATACACTCAGGCTGCGTTTTCCCGCGGCTGCCGTTTGTCGTATCGACAGCGACACGACACAGGGCCAGGGCTCGATGGCGGCCGCATTGCAACGCGCTTCCGATGGCGATGCCAACCTGTTGATCGGCACCCAGATGCTGTCCAAAGGTCACCATTTCCCCAAACTGACACTGGTCGGTATCGTCAACGCCGACCAGGGCTTGTTCGGCACCGACTTTCGCAGCAGCGAACGGCTCGCACAGTCGGTGCTGCAGGTGGCCGGCCGCGCCGGCCGCGAGGAGGCCGCCGGCGAAGTCCTGATCCAGACCGCGTTTCCAGACAATGCCTTCTGGACAACGCTGATCGACGGCGGCTACCGGCAAATCGCGGATGAGACGCTCGCTGAACGCCGGTCGACACACTGGCCGCCGTACAGCCGGCTCGTGCTGATCCGCGCGGCCGCTCACCGGAAAAGCGACGCACGCCGTTTCCTTGGGTCCGTTCACGCGCGCCTGTCCTCTGAAGTGTCGAACACGCTGCGCATCCTGGGGCCGGTCGACGCACCGATGGCACGGCGTGCGGGCCGGCATCGGGCACAATTGCTTCTGCAAAGCACCGACCGCCCGGCGCTGCACCGGTTGTTGCACGCACTCAGGCGCGAGCTTGAGAACGACAGTGCATCCCGCAGGGTGCGCTGGTCGATCGATGTCGATCCGATCGAGCTGTTTTAGGGCCTGTTGCCGAGTCTGGCATTCCGGGTAGAATTGCCGGCTCGCTATTGCACGCCTGAATTTAAATGAAGCACATCGTCACGAAGCTAGTCGAGGAAGCGCTCGCCGCCAATTCCGATCTCGCCGAAGCGGCGGCCAGCGTCGCCGCTGTCGACACCGTCGAGCGCACGCGAGATTCGAAACACGGCGATTTCGCGAGCAATATCGCGATGCGGCTGGCGAAACCGGCACGGAAGAACCCACGCGATATCGCGGCAGCTCTGATCGACGCGCTGACCGACAACGACGCCGTGGCGAAAGTGGACCTCGCAGGCCCTGGATTTATCAATTTCCATCTCAGCGATTCGTGCTATCACGACGAACTGCGGGCGATTGTTGAAGCCGGAGACGAGTACGGTCGCGGCGAAAAGAAGCAGGCACCGAAAATCCTGTTGGAGTACGTCTCGGCCAATCCTACGGGACCGCTGCACGTGGGGCACGGCCGTAACGCGGCCTATGGCGCGACGGTCGGTAATCTGCTTGAAGCCGCAGGCTACCCCGTGCACCGTGAGTACTACGTCAACGATGCCGGACGGCAGATGGATACGCTCGGCGTCAGCGTCTGGGTGCGCTGGCTCGAAGCAAACGACGTTGCTGTCGAGTTCCCGAACGGCGGTTACCGCGGCGACTACATTCGCGACGTAATGCAGGAAATCGACATGAGCAGCCTGCAAGTGCCCGAAACCGACGCAGTGACGAAGAATCTGCCGTTACAGGAAGAAAAAGAAGATTACGATGCTTACGTCGACGCGCTGATTGCGCGTTGCAAAGCACTGCACGGCGAGGACGGATTCGACTGCGTAAGGCAGCAATCGCTGGAATCCATTCGCGACGATATTCGTAATGACCTCGAGGAGTTCGGCGTTACGTTCGACCGCTGGTACTCCGAGCGAAGTCTCACCGAAAACGACAGCATCAATGCGGCTATCGCCGTGCTTGAGGAACGCGGCGTGCTCTATGAAAAGGACGGCGCCACATGGTTCCCATCGACGCAGTTCGGCGACGACAAAGACCGGGTCGTTGTTCGGGAAAACGGGCTGAAGACCTATTTCGCATCGGACATCGCCTATCATTTTGAAAAGCGCGAGCGTGGCTTCGATCAATTGATCGATGTACTCGGCGCCGATCATCACGGCTACGTCCCGCGCCTGCGCGCCGGGCTTGATGCCATGGGATACGCGGCCGACGATCTGGAAGTACTGCTCGTACAGTTCGTGACGCTGTACCGTGGCGGTAAACAAATGCAGATGTCGACCCGCTCGGGCGAATTCGACACGCTGCGGCAATTGCGCGCCGAGGTCGGCAACGACGCCGCACGCTTCTACTACGTAATGCGTTCGCGCGACCAGCACCTGGATTTCGATCTGGACGTGGCCACATCGCAGTCCAACGACAACCCCGTGTACTACATCCAGTATGCGCACGCGCGGATTGCCAGTGTGTTTCGTCAACTCGAAGATAAGTCGCTAAAGTGGGACTCTGCGGGCGGCGCCGCACAACTCGGCCTGCTCACGGAAGGTCAGGAAAAGTCGCTGATGACGGCGCTAAGCCGCTACCCGGAGATCATCGAGCTCGCGGCAAAAAACCGCGCACCGCAGCAGCTTGTGCACTACCTGCGGGATCTCGCCAACGACTTCCACACCTACTACAACGCGCACGCATTCATCGTCGACGACGAGGCGCAGCGCAACGCCCGCTTGTTTCTGATTGCCGCGACCCGTATCGTCATTGCGAGCGGTCTTTCGATCATCGGAGTGTCCGCACCGGACAAGATGTAATGGCGTCCCGCAGAAAACGGCGTAACAGCGGCAGCGAATACCCGGGATGGGTATGGATGATCTTCGGCCTCGCCATCGGACTGTCGGTCGCATTCGCGATCTACGTCAAGGACCGTGAACCGAAAGCCGTTGCACGCGCAGCAGGTCCGCAGCCAGCCAGCATGCAAAGCGCGATTGACGACAACGGCGAAAGCGCTGCCGAGCCGGCGCCAAAATCCGAACCGAAACGCTTCGAGTTTTACGATCTGCTGCCGGCCTTCGAGATCGAAGTCGACGATGTTGCAGAATCCGGCAGCACGGTGGTCGAACCCGCGGCTATCGAAGAGCCCGGTGTTTACATGCTGCAGGCCGGATCCTTTTCCACGAACCACGATGCGGACCGGCGCCGCGCGGAGCTCGCGCTGCATGGCATCGAGTCCTACGTGCAGCGTGCCAACGTCAACGGCCGCGACTATCACCGTGTCTACATCGGTCCGATCGACAACCTCGATGAACTCAACGTAACGCGCAGCCGCCTGCGCGCGGCGAAAATCGATGTCATGCGAATTCGCATCGGCGATTAGAGGCGTCGCGCTGACGGCAATTGCGCTGCTTTCGGGTTGCGCAACACCGCAGCCGGCTTCTTTGCCCGAACCGGTACCGGAACCGGAACCGCCCGTCGTCGAGCCGGAACCTCCACCGCCACCCGCGGGGCCCGACAAGTCGGGGATGCGCATTCGTATTGCATCTGTCGGCGACATGATGCTCGGCACCGATTACCCGAAAAACCATCTGCCCGATGATGACGGTGTCGGATTTCTGGCCGACGTGACGCCTGCTTTGTCGGCCGCCGATGTTGCGTTCGGAAACCTCGAAGGTGTGCTGGTCGATGGCGGCGAGCCCGGAAAAAAATGCAGCAATCCAAACGCCTGCTATCTGTTTCGCTCGCCGACCCGCTACATTGAACACTACAAAAATGCCGGATTCGATGTTTTAAGCCTTGCGAACAACCACGCGCGAGACTTCGGCGAGGAAGGGCGCACGCGCAGCATGGACGTTGTTGCAGCCGCGGGATTACATCACTCGGGCCGCGAGGGCGATTTTGCGAGCTTCGATTCGAACGGCCTGAAGATCGCTGTACTGGCCTATGCGGTGACCAAAAACTCGAACATGATGCTCGACTACGACCTGGCGTTCGAGACCGTTGCCGAATGTGCGAAATCACACGACATCGTTATCGTTTCGTTCCACGGCGGTGCCGAAGGCGCGGATGCAACCCGTATCCCATTCGCAGAAGAGGAGTACTACGGCGAGCCGCGCGGCGACGTCGTCTGGTTCGCACGCGGTGTCGTCGACGCAGGCGCGGACCTCGTCATCGGCCACGGACCGCACGTCGTGCGAGGAATGGAACTCTATAAGGACCGCCTGATTGCCTACAGTCTCGGCAATTTCGCGACTTACTACGGCATCAGCGTGGCGGGGATCAAAGGTGTAGCACCGATTCTGACGACAACACTGGATGGCGAGGGCCGCTTTGTCGAAGGCGACATCGTCTCAACGATTCAGTTACGACCAGCCGGACCCAGCATCGATCCGAACCAACGAGCGCTCACATTGATCCGCGGCTTATCCACACAGGACTTCGGCAACCCCGGACTCAAATTCGACGAAAACGGCAGAATTACCGTCATTGATCGGCCGGAAGTGGAACCGCACGAACTGGTTCTTTTGTCGCCGGAAGAGCCGGGGAAGCAGTGACCAGCAAATAAAGCGCAGCGCAGCGAGCCATTGCTGGTCACTGCTTCCCCGGCTCAGCTGTGACGGACCCATCTATCAGTCGTCACTTCCGACCGATTTAAAATCCACGCCGAGTGAGCGTAGTTTACGGTAGAGGTGCGTGCGTTCCATGCCGACGCGTTTGGCGAGTTGCCCGACTTTGCCGTCGCAGAGTACGAGTTGCTGCTGCAGATACGATCGCTCGAATTGCTCGCGCGCCTCGCGCAGCGGCAATGCCAGCAGGTCCTGTTTGACGAGCGGTTCGTCGACCGGCGTCGCCGCACTGATCTCCGCCTCGACCTCGTCGAGCGCGATGTCGTCGTCGCTGCCCGACAGCAACAACCGGCGAACGAGGTTCTTGAGCTCCCGCACGTTGTCGGGCCATGGATAATTACGCAGACGATTCTGGGCCGCAACGCTGAAGCGGCGGAACGTCAGCCCTTCGGAATCCACGAGTTTATCGACGTAGTAGGTCAGTAGTTCGGGCACGTCCTCGGCATACTCGCGCAGCGGCGGCACGCGCAAACTCAGCACACTCAGCAACGACACGAGATCGCGCCGCAACTTTCCGGCCTCAATCTGCGCCTCATAATCGGAGTTTACGGTCGCCACCACACGAGCCGATACCTTGACGGGCTCCAGGCCGCCGACTCGCGTGAAGCTGCCGTCCTCGAGCACGCCGAGCAACACTTTCTGTCCGGCGGCGCTCAGATCGGACAGTTCGTCGACGACGAGCGTTCCGCCCGCAGCGCGTTCAAACGCGCCCGCCGTCACGTTGCCGTCACTTTCGATGCCGAGGAGCTGTTCTTCCAGTCCGCTTGTCGTAACCGATGCCGCCGTCAGCATGGTAAGCGATTCGTCCGCTCTGCGGCTCAGTGCGTGCATATAGCGAGCGAATGCGCTACGGCCCGTGCCGGGCTCGCCGCTGATGAGCACGGACGCGTCATGCCGCGCGTACTGCTGCACGCGCTCACGCAACACCTGCATCAGTTCGCTGCGGCCGACCGGCGCCAGCAAGGATGGCAAAAGATTTCTTGCCGCACGCGACTGCGTGCCAGACGATTCGAGCGCCGATTCGACCGTACGCAGCAGCTTCGCGAGCGAGAGCGGTTTTTCGACGAAATCGAACGCGCCCAGGCGCGTCGCTTCGACTGCCGTATCGACGGTACCGTGTCCGGACATGATCACGACCGGGCAGTTCAGGTCGCCGCCGTCCGACCATTCACGCAACAGCGTGATGCCGTCGGTATCGGGCATCCAGATGTCCAGCAAAATGAGATCGAATTTTCTGTCCAGCCGCGCATCGCGTGCAGCCGCGGCATTGCCCGCGACCGTCACACCGTAGTCCTCGTCTTCCAGAATGTCCTGTATCAGGGCCCGAATATCCGCTTCGTCGTCGACGACAAGAACATGAGGATTGCTCATGCCTGTTCCCTCCTGTTTTCAATGCGCCCTGGTGCTTTGGCGATCATAAGTTCCCTGGCCGCTTCGTTGAGCGGCAATCGGATACTGATCAAGGCGCCGCCGCCGCTGCGGTTCTGCGCCCGTATCGTACCCACGTGTTCTTCCACCAGCTTTTTCACAATGGCCAGACCCAGTCCCGTTCCCTTGCTTTTGGTCGTCACATACGGGTCGAAGATCTGGTCCACTTTGTCGCTTTGAAAGCCCGGCCCGTTATCCTCCACCCGGATCTGCACGATCTCAACTTCATCGATTTCAGCCGCACCGATCTGCACGTCGATTCGCCCATCGTCGATGTTTTCGAGCGCTTCGACCGCATTCCTGATCAGGTTGTGCAGCATCTGCCGCACGCGGCCCTTGTCGGCCTCGACGGGCGGCATCGTTGGATCGGACGTCAGAACGATTCGCACCCGGCTTTCCTGGGCGCGATACAGGTCCACGACCTCTCCCGCCAGCTTGTCCAGATCGAAACGTGAAATGTCCATGTCCGGCGCTCTCGCATAGTCGCTGAACGCGTTGACCATTTCCTTCATCGCCTCGACCTGCTGCACGATCGTGTGGGTTGCACGGTCGAGTATCTGCGCCTCGTCGTGCTCCATCGAATCGAGGTATTTGCGGCGCATGCGTTCGGCGGACAACTGTATCGGCGTCAGCGGGTTTTTGATTTCATGCGCGAGCCGCCGCGCGACTTCACCCCACGCCGCATCGCGCTGCGCCTGCAGCAGGGCGGTGATGTCGTCGAATACGATGACGTAGCCTGCCGCATGATCCTCGTCGCCCGGCAGTGTCGTACACGCGCAGCTTAGTATGCGCTTGCCGACTTCCTGACGCAGCACAACCTGTTCGCGCCATTCGGTCTCGCCGGCATCGAGATGCACGCAGGCTACATCCACAAATTGCTCGAGCAGTTCGTTGCTGCTCGCGATTTCCCGCAGGTTCCTGCCTGCTTTTTCTTCGAGGTTCACGCCGAGAATCGCGCCCGATGCCGCGTTTGCGGTCCGTATGGTCAGATCCACCTCGAGCGCAAGCACCCCCGTAGACAGGCGTGCGAGAATCACCTCGAGATTGGTCCGCTCGGCTTCGACGAGCGCCTGACTCAGACTGGCTTCACGGCGGGCCGTGGCCAGACGCTGCGTCATATCGTTGAAGGAACTGATCAGAAAACCGATCTCATCGCGCGTCGGCGTCGGCAGGCGCGTGTCGAAATCGCCCATCGCGACCGCACGGGTGCCTGCGACCAGGTCCTGAATCGGCGCGACGAGCCGGCGCGAAAGAATGAACGCACCGTAGAGTGCTGCCAGTAAACTGAGCAGCAGCACGAACGCCAGTGTCAGCGTCAGCAGGTCTTTGAGGTTTTCGCGGAAAAAGACGAGCTGCTGATACTCCGAATACGTGTTTTCGACGCTGTTGATCATATCGCCGAGTTGCTGTTCGACCGGGAAATGCGCCTGCACGACCCTCGGCCGCTGGATGCGGCTAACGCGGCTTCTAAACGATACGGCCGTACGAATCGACACCTCGCCGGTGCCCGGCGACTCGAGGCTGACGAACGGCCGATCCTGGCGCATCTGCAGCGCGACTTCCTCGGTCAGCGGCCTCGGCAGGTCACCGGCCGAACTGTCGGAACTGGTCGCGAGAATTCGGCTGTTGTCGCCGTACAGTGTCAGTTCCGATGCACCGCTTTCCCGCCGCAGCATGCTGAGTTCAAACACGAGCTGGCGATCCGGAATCTGTGCGAGATGCTGCGCGATGCGCGTTGTGTCGTAGAGGTGCTGCCGTTTACGAATCTCCACGGCCGCGCGGCTTAAGGTCAGGGCGTCGGACAAACCCTCCTCGACCTGCACATCGAACCAGCTGTCGATGCCACGATTGATGAACTGAATCGAGAAATAGAACACGACCGCCAGCGGCAATACGGCAAGACCGACGAACATGCCCACCATGCGTGCCTTGAGTTTCGCGCCCGGAATGCTGTTGCGGTAGTCGCGCAGCAGACGCCACAGATTGCCGATGAGAATCGCGAACAACAACACGCCGCCCGCGATATTGATCGCGAGAATAATATCCTGCAGCCGGTCGAAGTCGTCGGATTTCTGCACGGTCTGCGACAGCAGAAACAATGCCGCAAGAGCCAGTGCGACGCCGATGACGCCCATTAACGAAATAAAAAGGCGTTTTAGCGTTCTAGCAACCATTCATACCATTCGCTTTGCAACTGCCACTGGCCGCGCCAGAAAAACAGCAAACGCAATGTCGCCGGGTAGCGCTGCGTATTGAGCATCGCACGCAGACGCACGCGATACGTCTTGCCGGGCCTCAGCAGCGCCTCGTCGATAACCGGAAGACCCTGCACGCGACCGAGACTGTTTAGCGCCGCATACAGTGTTGCGAAGGAGTCCTGATCGCCGCTGTTGATATTGCGCACGATGTAGCGCTGGCTCAGCGGCCGGTACTCAAGCTCATAGCGCATCGCGAGTTCGGCTTCGGCATCGTCGGCCCAGAAGCGGCGCGATCGGATGACCTGAAGCTGCAGTTCTATCGTCAGCGTGACACCGCTTTCCAACGCCGCAAGCGCCTCGCTGGACAACACAAGCTGCAGCCGGGCATCGAGCATGTGCACACCGTCGACGACCTCGGTCTCAGCGGATCGCACTTCAAAATAGCCCTCGCGGTCGATGTCCTCCTGCGCCGGCCCGGCACCCGGCATCAGCGCAGCCAGCAACGCGATTGAAAATCGCGCCAGGAGCCGCAGTCGATTGATGCTGGTGGACACGGACATTGCTATTCTCAGGGAACCTTCGTTTTCTCAAGGCAGGCGTAGTAAAAGCCATCCAGATCGGCCGTTCCGGGCAAGATCTGATAGCCGCACGCCTTCCTCCGCATTAGATCGCGGATGTTGTTATTTGGCAACACATCGTTTTCGAAAGCGTCGGCCTGATTCTGCAAAAACTGTCCGGTCACCCGATCGTTCTCCGCTGCCAGCACCGAACAGGTCACGTACAGCAGCCGCCCACCCGGCCGCAGCAGCGGCCAAAGTGCCGTGAGCAAAGCGGACTGCCGCTGCGCGAATGCGTCGATGTCGCTTTCCCGCCGCAGCAGCCTGATATCGGGGTGGCGACGAATGACGCCCGTCGCGGAGCACGGCACGTCGAGCAGTACTCCGTCGAACGGCTCGCCGTCCCACCACCCTTTGGGATTCGATGCATCGGCCGCATGGATGGTTGCAATCCGTCCGATCCGGTCGAGGTTTTGTTCGATCGCGGCGGCCCGCGCCGCATCGATATCCACGGCCGTGACACTATCCGCCGCCGCGATTTCCAGCAGATGTGCGGTCTTGCCGCCCGGCGCGGCACAGGCGTCGAGCACGCGGCCCGGCGTGTTGTCGAACCACAGTCCGGCGATCTGCGCAGCACCGTCCTGAACCGAGACGTCGCCATCGTGAAAACCCGGCAGTGAATCGACCGGCCGCGGCGAAGCCAGCCGTACGGCGTCATCGATCCCCGGCTGCGGCTCGGCCTCGATCCCCTGCGATCGCAGAGAATCGATGTAATGTTGTACCGTCTGCCTCGAGCGATTGACGCGCAGCCACATCGGCGCACGCTCGTTGTTCGCGGCCAGAACGGACTCGCAGTCGTCCGGCCAGTCCGCCGCGATCCGCTCGAGCAACCACTGAGGATGGTTCCAGCGGCTTTCCTCGCTACCGGCAACGGCCTCGGCCAGCCCTTCGCGCATGAAGCGCCTGAGACAGGCATTGACGACGCCCGCGAGCTTTGGGCGACGCAACTGACGCGTCGCCTCAACGGTCTGTGAGACGACGGCATGCTCGGGAATGCGCGTGTCGGTGAGCTGGTACAGGCCCATCGCGAGCAGCGCATTGACGACCGCATCGCGCCGCCTGAACGGCCGGCTCAGGAGCCGGCTTATCCACTCGTTGAGTCGCCAGTGGTGTCGCAACGTGCCGTAGCACAGCATTCTCAGCAACGCGCGATCATCCGGGCGGAGTCCCTGTTCGGTGCGTGCCAGCGCATGGTCGAGCGAGCGGCCGCCGCTGACGACGGCGTCGACGGTCTCGGCCGCTGCGGCCCTGAGCTTTGCCCCCGCGTTACTCATCAGCTCAGGTCGATCTGCCCGACGAACTCATGTACCGGGGCGCGACGCCTGCCGGCGAGCTGCAGTTCGTCGAGCCGCAGCGCACCTTCGCCGCAGGCGACGACGATCGCGTCTTTGTCAAACCGGAGAAACCGCCCCGCACGGCCAGACCCCTCGGCGACGCCCGCCCGCCACACCTTAATGCGCTGCCCATCCGCGACGAACCACGCACCCGGTACCGGGTTGTACGCACGCACACGTCGCTGCAGTTCCGCGGCCGGCAGCCGCCAATCGAGTTCGGCGTCGCTCTTCGATATTTTTCCGGCATAGCAGGCCTGCGCGTCGTTCTGTTCTGTGGGTTCCAGATCGCCGCACAGGATCGCGCCGAGATTATCGACGAGCAGTCTGCCCCCCATGCCCGCCAGCCGGTCGTGCAGTTCACCCGCGGTTTCCTGCTCGCCGATCAGTGTAGCGGCGTCGACATACACGGGGCCACAGTCGAGCCCGGCCGTCATGCGCATCAGGCAGACACCCGTCTTCTCATCGCCGGCAAGTATCGCGGCCTGAATCGGCGCCGCACCGCGCCAGCGTGGCAGCAACGATGCATGCACGTTGAGGCAACCAGAGGCCGGAACGTCGAGCACCTCCTGCGGAAGAATCAGCCCGTAGGCCGCAACGATAAACACATCGGGCTGCAGTGCAGCGAATTCGGCAATTGCATCCGCGTCCCGAAACGTCCGCGGCTGCAGGACGTCGATGTCCTGCGATTCGGCGTATTGCCTGACCGGGCTCGCCGTCAGACGACGCCCCCGGCCCGCGGGCCGGTCCGGCTGGGTGTACACGGCAATCGGCATGTTGCCTGCATCCACGAGTGCGCGCAGCGAAGCAAGCGCAAACTCCGGAGTACCGGCAAATACGATGCGAGGGGATGTCACGGGTTCAACCCAGGGCCTGTTAACACGAATGTCATCGACCCTGCCAAAGCGGTTTTTTGTGCTGGCAAGACGGAGCGGCCGCTCTCGCCTATCCATGGGCTCCGCCTCATTGGGGCGTCCTGCCCGGCAGTGCTATGTAGCCCCGTTACATCAGCGAGCGACAACGCCGCCGGGCGAAAAACCGCTTCGGCCCGTACGGGTTGTGCCTGAAAAAACGCCTCTCGGCGTTGCTCGTCATTCATTTGACGCGTCAAACTTCATTCCTCGCGCCTTGACACGCGTTTTTTCAGGCACAACAGGGCCGATGACATTCGTGTTAACGGGCCCTAAGCGACGACAGCCTGCTGTCTGCGCTCTTTCATGAGCTTTTTGCGAATGCGCTGCCGCTTCGCTTCGGACAGGTAGTCGACGAAAAGCCTGCCGTCGAGGTGATCGATTTCGTGCTGAATACAGACCGCCAGCAGACCGTCGGCCTCCATTTCGACGGCTTCGCCGTTGCGATCGAGGAAGCGCACTTTGATGTGCTCGGCGCGCTCGACTTCCTCGTAGTAGCCGGGCACGGACAAACAGCCCTCGTCTGTGACGGTTACGCCGTCCTTCTCCACGATATCGGGGTTGATCAGAACGTACGGCTCGGACTTGTCCGCGGACACATCGGTCACGAGCAGACGCCGATGCACATCGACCTGCGTCGCAGCCAGGCCGATTCCCGGTGCGCTGTACATCGTCTCGAACATGTCGTCGATAAGCGTGCGCAAATCGTCGTCCACCGCGTCGACCGGAATCGCTTTCGTCCTGAGCCGCGGGTCAGGGAATTCAAGAATCTTTAGTTTTGCCATAAATTAAACATAAGTCAGATCGCTGACTTTGGGCCAAAATCGGCCTTTTAAAACATAATTTATCCGGTACCGCCTCGCGTGAATTGGCTAAAAAGCGACCTAAATGTTTGACTTAATTAAATAAGATGTCAGACAATGCCGCGAGAATATTGTCCGCCCAGCCCTCTCTCGGCGCTGGAAATGTGACGTGATTAGCAGCCTCGACGGAACCGGACCGACATAGTATAGCAATGCCTTGAATTCCAGGGCCCGAACCAATTTATGGAGCAACCGCCAATTATGTCTCTCAAGAAACATAGCCCGACTTCCATTTTCCCGCTGACTGCGGTCGCGCTGGCTGCGAGTCTTGCCGGATGCTCCCTGAATCCGTTTTCCGGAGACGACGAGGTAGCCGCCTCGGTTCCCGTGGCTTCGACAACCTCACAACGCCGCGCGCCGGTTCAGAGTACAGCCGTACAGGAACCCTACGAGCCGCGTCTCGAACGCGTCAGCGATCCGATTCCACTGGCTTCAGGCCATCCGAACGAATACGTCGTACAACCCGGCGACACGCTGTGGGACATCTCGGCGACTTTCCTTCGCGACCCGTGGTACTGGCCCGAAATCTGGTACGTCAACCCGGAGATAGAGAACCCGCACCTGATTTATCCCGGCGATGTGCTCGGCCTCGTTTACATCGACGGCCGGCCGCGGATCACGAACGTACGCGCATCGACGTACCGTCTGTCACCGCAGGCACGCATCACGCCGTTGAATGAAGCCATCGCGAGCATACCGTTCGAGGACATCGCCGCGTTTTTGAGCTCGGGCGTCATCCTCGAAAAATCGCAGGCCGACAGTCTGCCGTACCTGCTTGAGACACGCGGCGACCACCTGATCGCGTCGGCGGGCAATGAAATCTACGTGCGCGGCATTGCGGCCGATGCGCCCGGATCGCACTACACGATGGTGCACATCGGCGACCCGCTGATCGACCCGGACGACAATCGCCTGATTGGTTATCACGGCCAGATGATCGGCGAGGGCAAACTGCTGCGTAGCGGCGATCCGGCAACGGTTGCGATCACCGATTCGACCAGAGAGGCAGTACGTGGCGACCGGTTGCTGCCCGAAGAGACCGATATTCCACTGAATTTCTTCCCGAGCGCGCCGAGCAGCCAGATCGACGGCCGTATTATCCATGTCGTGGACGGCGTCACGCAGATTGGCCAGTACCAGGTCGTTGTGATGAATCGCGGCTCGAACAACGGTCTTAGCGTCGGTGACGTGCTGACCGTGTTCCAGGCCGGCGAGGTCGTTAACGACACGATCGGCGGCGGCAAGGTCAAATTGCCCGACGAAGCAGCCGGCACGGTCATGGTGTTCAAGACCTTCGACCGCATCAGCTATGCGCTGGTCATGGAAGCCACCCAGGCCATCCACGTCCTCGATATGGTGCGTAACCCGATCTAGTGGGTCTACGACCTGAGATACTCAAGCGCGTTGGCGTCAAAGCGTTTGGGCGATCGACCGAGGATGCGCGCGAGCGGCGCGGAACTCGCCTCGTTGCCCTGGGCAAGCATCTTTAGCTGATTGCGAGTCGCCGGAAACGCCGGTATCCAGTCCAGACATCCCGCGGCAAGCATGAACAGGCCGATCGGCATCGGCAAAAACCATTTGCGTTTGTGCACGGCCCCGGCGACGCGCTCGATGAGCTGTCGCCAGGACAATGCCTCGGGGCCGCCCAGGGCTATCGTTTCCCCGTTCAACGTGTCCATGTGCAGCGCAGCAACAAAGGCATCGGCCACGTCCTCGACGTGCACCGGCGACATCATGATCGGGCCCGCGGATGGACGCCAGCCCGTGTGGAATGCGACGGCCGGCAACGGCTTCGCCACCATGTCGCGATGCAATTGCGTTGCGATCTCTGAAAGCCCGTGCGGGTTCCCGAAAATAACCGACGGCCGGAATATCGTGTAGCCGATACCGCTCGCACGCACCGCTTCCTCGGCGCGAAACTTCGTGTCCTGATAGGGCGTGCCGCCCGCTCGGACGCCGTTGGCACTCATCAGCACGAACGTCGTCACACCGTGTTTTTTTGCCGCCTTGAGTGCGGACACCACACCGAGGTACTGAGTCTGTTCGAACGTAATACCTCGTCGTGGAAATTCACGAAGTATGCCGACGAGATAAATCACGGCGTCGCAGCCTTCGCAGACCCCGTCGATGGCCTCTGCGGATGCCAACTCGCCCTCTATTGCGCGAACCCTGTCTCCGTGACACAGCTTATGGGCGCTGCCCGGCCGGACCAGCGCCGTTACGTCGTGGCCCGCGTCGAACAGCGCATCGATCAGATAGCCGCCGACAAACCCGGTACCGCCAATGATTGCGATGCGCATAGATTAGTACTCGATCTGCGATCCGTCCCACGCAAAAAAGCCGCCGCTGTCGGCCGGGGTCAGTCCGTCGATCACGTGGAGAAGGTAGCGTGCCGACTGCTCCGCGGTGAACAGCGCCGACTCGGCCGTATTCGCGCTGAACGGTTTCGATAATTCAGTATCGACCGTACCCGGATGCAGTGCAACGACAACCGAGTTTGGCCGCCTCCATTGCTGTTCGATCGCAAGCGTGCGAATAGTCATGTTGAGAGCGGCTTTCGACGCGCGATAAGACAGCCAGCCGCCCTTGCGGTTGTCGCCGATGCTGCCGACGCGCGCCGAAAGCACGGCAAAAACCGACTTGCCGTTGCGGCGCAGGCGCGGCAGGCAGTGTTTGGCTACCAGCGCCGGGCCAATCGTGTTGATTGCGAATGCGTGCGACATATTGTCGGCGCTTAGCGTGCGCATTGATTTCTCAGGTTGAATGCCGTGGTCGTGCAATACGCCGCTGGCGACGATGACGAGGTCGAGTTCTACGTCGGTTGTGACGGCGGAGACCGCTTTTTCTATAGACGATTCGTCGGTGATATCGATGGCGTGCGGCTCGACCGGCTCTCCGACACTGCGAACCGGCGTTCTCGACAGCGCATAGACACGATTGACGTGGGCGTCGAGCGACAGGAGTTCAACGAACGCCGACCCAATGCCGCCCGACGCGCCAATGACAGCGATATTTGCGGGCGCGGAGAGTGATTTGAGCAGAGACATCGCATGACACTATCTGCACTACACCGCAGAGTGGTCTCTGTCTTGCAAATATTTGTATCGAATTATTTCTTCAGCCACCCTTCGGCAAGTCTGGAACTGGCAGATCAAGCGGCAAAACGGTATCGTCAATTGCGTCGCGGGAATTCGAGGACACCACCATGCCCTCCGTCAAAGAAGCTGCCCGAGCAATACATAGACCGCATCGAAGCTCTGAGAGAAGGCCGCAACACCTGCAGCCTCGCCGCCGTGGTTGCGCTCCGTATCGTTGTACTGGTCCTCGTCGATCGTGAAGTTCACACGGGTGTTCTCGATCAGGCAGCGGCGTACCCAGCCGCCGTCACCGCCGTCGTGACGGTTAATCGTCGCAACCACGAGCGGCGGCGATGAGAATGTGGTCGCAAAGTAGTGCCAGCGGCAGCCGTCATCGAAACCGTTTATGTTGTCGTTGGTCGTTACGAAAAAACTGAAACCATGACATTGAACAATGGCGCCTTAGATCAACTCCGCTTCGCGTAGCTGATCCTCGGCGTCCCAGTTCTCGGGCGGGGATGTGTTGTCACTCCACCAATCCATGCCGGCACGAATCCACCGCTCCCTCAATTCCGTGTGACTAAGTACGTCATCATCATAACCAAACTCGGTACCGCACGAAGGACAGATAGCGTAGGTCGGGCAGCGATGTTTGTCATATGGTGGTTCGTCCATTGATTTGTATCCACAAACTGGGCAATTGTAAGACTCACTGGGCATTGAAGTAGTCCAAATTTGACGACCGCCCGTGCACTGCCGGATCAGGCCGATAATACGTTCGAATAACACCATCCCTTGACATTACACCAAACTGGTTTGTTGATGAATTGAATCTGACAAGGTCTCCGTTTGCACGAGTTTTTTCTAACATGTTTGGACCGAGCCGCCCAGTCAGGAAATCTGAAGCTTGACGTTGATACTGTCCGGCGTTTGTGGCGCCAAAATCTGAACCATGACGCTGGAAATGATCATCAAGGCGAGCCTGATTCGCAAATCTTGCAGCCAAAGGGGGACTAATCGGAGGTTTTGGAACTGAAGTCCTACCTGCTCCATAGAGTCCAACCGTGGCACCAAGTATTTCGCAGGCATCACCAACGTAACTCATTGCGTCGTTACGACCCTCCCTTGGCTTGTCGCAACTTTCGTAACCGGCATTACCACATAGTTCCTGAAAACGCTCGAAATCTCTCTGAGCCTGATTCCGCCGCGCAGCATCCTCCCTTGCTTGTAGCGCTGCCTGATGCGCCGGACCACCCGGTTCATTAACACCGCCACCCTCATATAAACCTAGTGCATCGGTTAGTCCCAGCGGACTCCCCCCAACATACGCATAGGAGTTAAGCCCACCTTCCAACCCAATAGGATCGGATTCGAGGTAGCGCCCTGTTGATGGGTCATAGGTTCGGAAGTAGTTGTAATGCAGCCCCGTCTTCCCATTGAAATACTGCTCCGTGATTCGATCAGTCCTTATCTCCCTTTCTTCGAAGCCAAAGGGCTAGAGCGGTTGCCAGGACTACAGATGCTGCGGTCGTACCTCCCCAAACATATACGTTGTGCATCGCGAGTTCCGCCGAGTAGTTCGGTGCGCCACTGAGCATTACAGCCTGCATTACGCCAACCAATGAGTACAGCGCAAGGACGATCAGTGCCGTCACGATTGCAATTACTATACGCCTGCGAGCCTTAACCATACGAAGACCTCACAGCGGTTGCGCCCAGAGTGGAACGTCAGGAATAGGTGTCTGCGGTGGTGCCAGAGGCGGCCTAGTGGACGCTCTCCACAAAACCTGGTTGGTGAATGATTGGCAGTGATTGGCCGGCCCCCACCTCCCGAGCGGCCTACCGAGACGTAGCAACTCGTTCACCTTGTCTTCATCGACATCCTCAATCACTTCACAGGTCGAGTTGTCCGCCAAAGATTGGCCCGTATGATCTACTACCTGTACGGGCGTGAATGGCTTATCGGAATTGCCTTGAGCGGGAATGACGTCGGGATCTGCCCCCATTCCGGCTTCGACTGTATCCGTCTTGATCCAAGAGTGTTTCCCTAGGCTCAATGGCCACGGCAAATCAGCCGGGCGCCTGCAGAGCTGAACCTCCAGCCCGAAAGGATCGACATACGTCGTAGGCATATTTCCGACGTACGCATACGTGTTCGGCCCGGCAACTAAGCCGATCGGATCGGATTCCAGATACCTCCCTGTAGCAGGGTCATAGGTCCTGAAGTAGTTGTAATGCAACCCCGTCTCCCCATCGAAATACTGCCCCGGGAATCTCAGATTGTACGTAAACACGATCTGATCCCCATCCGGATCCTCCTGAGCCTGTGTGTCACCAAACCCTTCACTGTCCCAGCGCCAGATCACACTACCACCGTCAGATACCACCCTCGGCGTCCCCAGATGATCCGTATGCACGTAGTACGTGCTCGTACCGCTGATCACACCCACCGGCGCACCATCAAACCACACGTGCTCTGAGATTGGATTGCCCGTCGCATCGTACTCACCGATCAGATGGCCCGCATCGTCATAGGCAAACAGCGTCACCGTACCGTCGTCCTTCTTCACCCGCTGGCCCTGTCCGTTGTGCGCATACGTCACGGCACCGGCATTAACGTCCACGAGCCGGCCACGATCGTCATAGCCGTAGCTGTGCACACCGTCTCCGATCACGTTGCCTGCCGCATCGTAGCTGTAGATCTTTGCGCTCGGCCCTTTTGCACTCAGCAGCCGGTTGCTGTTCGCCTGTACACTATAGGCATGCACGGCACCGTTCTCGGTGAGTTGCGTACGG
The DNA here is from genome assembly GCA_965224505.1 of Woeseiaceae bacterium. Taxonomy (GTDB): domain Bacteria; phylum Pseudomonadota; class Gammaproteobacteria; order Steroidobacterales; family Woeseiaceae; genus UBA1847. The sequence continues at coordinate 3,075,854 of CBDCZL010000018.1, read as the reverse complement.
TTGCCGTTGGCATCGTAGTCCATGAGCTGGCTGGCCGGTAACGAGCTGCCGGGCCAGTCACCAAAATCCACAGGCTCCCAGGACTTCGCACCCGTCACGCCCGCACCGTGCCGGATCGACATCGTCGACACCGAGCCGGCCAGTATGCGTGTGCCGTCCGGCAGTTCATGCGCGCCCGGTTCCACCACCACGTAGTGCATGTCCATCGCACCGCGCTTGCCGTCCGCAGGCGCAGGCTCCGCAGCAACGACCTCAAAACCTGTGGTCGTCACATTACGAATCCACATCGCCAGCGGGTCCGATGAGCCCTTGGTCGCGACCGCCGCCACGATCGGCGGCGTCGAATACGTCTGACGGAACGTCACCTGCTGGGGGTTCCAGTTCGAGAACGTCGACGGCAGCGTGATCACGTCCGATTCCATCTTCCAGCTGCCCGCTGCATCCGTGAACACCGCATCGAAGCTCTGAGAGAAGGCCGCAACACCTGCAGCCTCGCCGCCGTGGTTGCGCTCCGTATCGTTGTACTGGTCCTCGTCGATCGTGAAGTTCACACGGGTGTTCTCGATCAGGCAGCGGCGTACCCAGCCGCCGTCACCGCCGTCGTGACGGTTAATCGTCGCAACCACGAGCGGCGGCGATGAGAATGTGGTCGCAAAGTAGTGCCAGCGGCAGCCGTCATCGAAACCGTTTATGTTGTCGTTGGTCGTGCCGGTCTCATAGAGAATCGTATTGCCGTTGGCCGTGAACGAGCCGGTGGCACCGCCTTCCATCGCGATGTATCCGATGATCTCGTCGTTCACGACCGAGCCCTGTGCCACCTCCGCACGACCCAGCGCCAGATCGACGCCCGAGGCAGCCACATTCTTCACCGCCGGCGTCAGCCACGGTATCGAGTTGCCGACCGGCGGCGTGCCCGTTTCGTTGTTGGCCGTCAGAATGTCGGACAACACGATGGGTGTGCCCGAGAACATCGGCGCCGCTGTGACGTTGTTGTTCGTGAAATCGGTCAGACGGCCCAGCAGATCGTAGTCGTAGCTCACGTCCAGTGACGAATCCGCCTGCGAGCTGACGCGTCCGACGGTATCGTAACCGTAGCTGCGCGTGTCGCCGGCAAAATCAATAGCCGTTGCCTGACCGCTCAGATCAAACGTCCGGCTTGCGGTGCTGGCGTCACCCCACGTCCAGCCGTTGGCGGGACCGAACGGTTCGTAGGTGGCGCCCGTCAGCAGATTACTGCCATCCACCGTGACGCGATTACGCTGATAACTGTTGTAACCGTAGGTGACCACCTTGCCCGACGGATAGGTCATCGACGTCATGCGGCCCGAATTGTCGTAGGCGTAGCTCGTGGTCAGCGCTATACCGTCCACGGTCTGGACCTTCTGCGTGACGTCGCCAAAGCTGTTGTACGTCCAGGTCGTCGTGCCGCTGGCATCGGTGATCTTGTTCAGGCGACCGATGGCGTTGGTGCCCGTATCGTATTCATAAGCAACGGTGGCGCCGCCGTCGAGCGTCACCAGCGTGAGCCGGTTCAGCGCGTCCCAGGTGTAGGTCGTGAGCTTGCCGCGCGCATCGAGCATCGTTTTGACGTTGCCCGCTTCATCGTGCGTGTACACGGTCGTGCCGCGATCCGGACTGTTTTCCTCAGTCAGATTGTCGAGGTCGTCGTAGACGTAGGTCGTGGCGGCGCCATTGGCGGCCGTGACCGAGACCAGATTGTCGTGATCGTCGTAAGCGTAGTCGATCACACCCGACAGCGCGTCGATAGTCTGTTCCAGACGATTCAGCGCGTCGTAGCTGTGTTGTGTCGTGGCCGGGTCCGCATTGACCTCGCTGGTCAGATTGCCCACGAGGTCGTAGGTCAGGTCGCTCAGGTATCCACCGTTCGTCACCGTGTCGAGGCGATCGTTGAGATCGTAAGCGTAGTCCATCGCCCGCTTCAGCGTGTTACCCGGGTCGTAGGTATCCTCGTCGATCAGGTTGCCCATCGCATCGTAGTCGTAGTCGATGCGGTTACCCAGATTGTCCGTCACTGAGGTCAGGTAATGTGCGGCGCTGTAAGCGTAGGTCAGCACCATGCCGTCGGGTGTGCTCAAGGTCGTGAGCTGGCCGGCGTCGTCGTGGGTCATCGAAGTCGTTCGGGTGTAACCGGAGGTTGGAAACTGTCTGGCCTGAACCAGCCGGCCGCGCTCATCGTACGTGAATCTCGTTAGCATGCCGTTCGCGTCTGTCATTTCCTCTACGCGACCATTCTTATCGTACGGACCATACGTTGTCGTCTGCCCCGCTGCGTTCGTTACCGAATCGAGCTGGCCGCAGCCGTAGCCTGCCGTGCAGGCGTGATAGACGAACGTCGTGACATCGGAAACGTCTGTTCGCGGACCGTCGATTGTCAGCACCTGACCAACAGCGTTGTAGGTCATTGTCCAGGTGCGCGACTGTGCGCCCGAGGATATTGTCGAGGTCAGAAGATTGCCGTCTGCGTCGTAGGTAAAGTCGGTCGTGTTTTTGGGCGTCACAACCTTGGCCGGCAGACGGAACGTGGGGTGCCAGGTCGTCGTCGTCGAGCGCTGCTCTGCGCTTCCCTTGGCTTCAATCAATGTCTCGGTCAAGCCGACCGAGTTGCGCACGGTTTGTGTCGTATTGCCGTTCCAGTCGACGACTTCATCGAGGTAGCCGTTCGAGTCGTAAGTACGATCGGCAATGTTGCCGCCCGGACAGGTGCTGCATACATCGCCGGTTTTCATGGCGACCTTGCGCTCGCCCTGCTGCGTCGTGAAGTGGTACGTCTGCGCTGCACCGTTCGCGTCCGTCAGTGTCGTCGAGTCGTCGGCGTTATAGGTGAGTTGAACCTGTTCCTTGCCGCCCGCATGTTCGGACAGGATCGCGCGGCCCGAGTCGTCATAGTCCCAGGTCGCAAAGCGATCGCCGTTTCCGTCCGTGATGCCGGTCAACATGTTAGGCATGCCGATTTTCTCGTAGTGATATTGCCTTACCGAGCCGTCGGGATAATGAACCTCCGCCAGATTTGCGAGTTCCTCGTTACCCGAATCGTAGACGTATTGGTATTGGAAATTTCTGGGATCGCGCACGAACCAAATGCGTCCGTTGGAATTCGTCTGTATTTTTATCTTGTGCCCGAAATGCCCAATGATATCGCTTGGAAGACTATCGGGATTAGAGTCGGCGTAAAGAAGCGTTGTAACCTGGCCGTCACGCGTTTCGATCGTGGTCAGCCGACCAAGATTGTCAAACGTTTCCGTCGTATCGTTCTCGTCGGTAAATACCCAGTCGGAGCCGATTTGTTCCAACTTGAGTGCGGGATTCAAATAGTTGATCCAGACTCCTCCGTTATTCTCGAATCGGATCACGGAACCGTTTGGCCTTGAAACCGTCTTGATCGTTTGGGGCGCGGTATGAGTGACGCGGCGAACCGAGGATCTGATCGGGAAATACGCCACCGTCGTGCCGCCGTTGGCAATTTTGCAAACCGAGCCACCGGAATAGGATGCCGTGGCATTGGACAGGTCGCCTGACCACACAATCGATTTGATTTCGTCGAAGCCCTGCGTACAGGCGTCAGCCTCACTCCAGTATGCGGAGGATTGATTGAGCGGCACCGCGAACGTCACTTGCGGATTGGTATCCGGCCTCTCGTCAATACGACGTGAGTAAGTATGGCGCCAGCCCGCCTGCAGACGTGTATCCGTTTTGTGTGGCCCTCTGCTGCGGTAGTAGCGCTTAAATTCCAGGCCACCGGACCCAGGAATGACAAAATCGGTCTCGACCTGTGTCTTGACGCCGTTTGCAGGATTGCAGGGGTTCGTCTTGTTGCTGTCGCAATCCGATTGATCCGGCGCTTCCAGCACATGAGTCGGTCCGTAGGTGATGTACTCACGAACTGACGAGACACACTGAGTGCCATCCGAACCGTACGGCGAATCGCACAGATAAGAGTAGTCGAATTCCTGCACACCCACTGATGGCATATTTTTGATGTGGTGCGACCCGCAGGTCTGCACCGTACCCGATACCAGGATTCCCGGAATGATGATCGGGTTGTTCGGATCGAACTGAATACCGTGCACAAGCCGGCTAACTACCGCATCTTCGGTACCCGTTGAATAGTAAGTACAATTCCATGGGAACGTATTGTCACTGATATCCAGTTTTACTAACGATACCGGTGGACTGGTCAGGTTGTGACTGTAGATACGAATCGTATGCCCATATGAATCAACATTGCTGCCCCGGTAAGCCAGATCATCGGAAACGATCACGGACGGATCGCTGGGCGTGGGCCTTGCGGCCAGGTCATGCAGCCATGCCTCGCCCTCCTGCCAGGTGCCGAAAACGGGAGAATTGTACTTGTACCAACCGTGAACGTAGGTGCCCGTCGCCATATAGGCACGCCACGGCGTAGTCGGCAAATGCGGCCTCGGCGGAAGGTGATACACGTACTTGTTGTCGACCTGCTTTTCCAGTGTAAGGAAGTAGCGCCAGTCCTTTTCTACTGAGTTCCGCATGGCGAACTCGGCTTCCTCCAGACTCTGGTATCCACTATTCCTGTAGCAGTAAGGGTTCGCGGCATCGCACGGCGCGGCCGAGGCGCCGACGGGAACCAACGCTGCCAGTGCGGCAACCAGTAAACCCGACATGACCCAGGCCGCCCGAAACGACTGAACCCACGACTCCCTGCTTTCGGACCTTCTCTGCACACCGATACCTCTATTCACCACGCCTGCCTTGTTCGATTTTGAGTTGTACGAAAGCCCGAACAATCGAGCGAGTTTCAGTGCGAGTCAAGTGACAATTTCTTTAACAACCGGGCAAGTTTTCTGCCGGCGCCGGGCCGCGTTTTGCGCATTTTTTTGTTCGTTTGCCGAACATCCAAACCTACACCGCACTAAGCGACTGAATTCTGTATACGGCAATCGGGTAGAGTTATTCTAAATTTCTTTTGACTCGTGTTTGCGTTAGTCTGATGTGCTGCCTCACCGATTCGAAGATCTGAATTTCGGCACTCAGACGCCACTTAACTTTCATTGAAATTTTTTTCTTTATCCGCGTATATCTGCCGCAGAACCAGATGCGGAAACGAAAAACGAAAACGATTTGCGCAAAATCAAGGACAGTTTTCGTTTTTTTTGACCAAAAAGGAAAATGCGCGATACGGCTCCGTCGCGCTACTATGACGCCTTCTCTGTCGCCGGACTCCGCCCATGAATTACCGCGCCTGGCTCACACTTGCGCACGCCTGGGTGACGGTGCCGGAGTATCTTGCGCTGCGCGATCGCTTCGGCGAGTGCGCCGAGATTGTGCAGCAACCGGCGAGCCGGCTGCAGGATGCGGGGTTACCCGACGAAAAAGCCAACGCGATCGCGACGCCGAACGAAAAAGCAATCACGGCAGCGCTCGACTGGATCGAAGACGACAAACATCACTGCATTCCCTTCGGCAGCGAGCGCTTTCCCGAACTGCTCGCACAGATTCCCGGCCCACCGCTGCTGCTCTACGTCAATGGCGATGTCGACGCATTGCACCTGCCGTCGCTCGCGATCATCGGCAGCCGCAATCCAACCCAGGGCGGTCTGCGCAACGCACAGGAATTCTCGCGTCATCTGGCGCGCAATGGGTTTTCTATTGTCAGCGGACTCGCACAGGGCATCGATACGGCAGCGCATCGCGGCGCACTCGACGCGGATGCGACCACAGTCGCATTGCTGGGGCACGGCATCGACCGTGTGTATCCGGCGGCGAATCGTGCGCTTGCACACAAGATCGTCGAACGCGGTGCACTCGTGACCGAGTACCCGCTCGGCGCGCCGCCCGAGAAATGGCACTTCCCCGAGCGCAACCGGCTGATCAGCGGACTCTGTTTAGGCACGCTCGTAGTCGAGGCGGCACGGCGCAGCGGCACGCTGATCACGGCAAGGCTCGCGGCCGAGCAGGGACGCGAGGTGTTTGCGCTGCCGGGTTCTATCCATAATCCACTCGCACGCGGCTGCCATCGTTTAATAAGACAAGGCGCAAAACTCGTCGAAACCGCAGACGACATCGTTGGCGAACTCGGCGCACTCGCGGGCCACCTGCAACAAAACCTAACAAAATCAAGGGTCAGCGAGACCGACCCCGACACAGACGGACCGGAGTACAGGATATTACATCAACACCTGAGTTACGATCCGGTCGCGATAGACCAGCTTCATGCACAATCCGGATTGACGATTGCGCAGCTTTCCTCCATGCTCCTGATCCTGGAGCTTCAAGGTGAAGTCGAATCCACTCCCGGCGGCCACTATGCGCTTACCGCCTGATCCAGATCCACTCCCTAAACCCCGTCAATTGCAGCCTGCACACTGGACCATTAAGGAGCCGTTCCAGTCATGAAAGAAAATGTACTCGACGTACTGATGTACCTGTTCGAAACCTACGTCGACGCAGAAGAAGAACCCGAACCGGACCAGAACGAATTGCGCATCGAACTGTCGCACGCCGGCTTCGGCGATGCCGAGATCGACCGCGCGTTCGACTGGCTCGACGGCCTCACGGACCAGCAGGAATCGCTGTGCCTCGACACAGAAACGGCGCACGGCACACGTATCTACAACGAGTTCGAGCACGAGCGGCTCGACGCGTACTGCCGCGGCTATATTACCTATCTGGAACAGATCCGCATCTTAAGCCCGCAGCAGCGCGAAATCCTCATCGACCGGCTGCTGGCGCTGGAAACGCCCGACATCGATGTCGACCAGATCAAGTGGGTCGTGCTCATGGTGCTGTTCAGTCAGCCCGGCCAGGAACTGGCCTACGCACGCATGGAAGACCTTGTTTTTGAAGAAGGTGCGAGCGCCGTGCACTAGATTTCGGTCCATCCGGATCGCATCTACTGCTTGACACTCCGCCGACAAGCACGTAATTAGACCGCGGCAATGCCCGCGGTTTTTTCGTACTACAGGTCGCTTATCTGAAAAATGTCAAAAAATCTCGTCATCGTTGAGTCGCCTGCCAAGGCGCAGACCATTAGCAAATATCTGGGTACGGACTTCGACGTCCTCGCATCCTACGGGCACGTGCGCGACCTGGTGCCGAAGGAAGGGGCCGTCGACCCGGAAAACGAATTCGCGATGAAGTACCAGGTCATCGAGCGCAACGAGAAACACGTCAAGGCCATTCAGCGTGCGCTGAAGAAAGCCGATGCGCTGTACCTGGCCACGGACCCGGACCGCGAGGGCGAAGCGATCTCGTGGCATCTGATCGAGCTCTTAAAGGAGCGCAAGGCGCTGGTCGGCAAGGACGTGCACCGTGTCGTGTTCCACGAGATCACCAAACAGGCGGTCCGCGATGCCGTGGACAACCCACGCGTTATTTCGGGCGATCTGGTCGGCGCGCAGCAGGCACGCCGCGCGCTCGACTACCTCGTAGGCTTCAATTTGTCGCCGCTGTTGTGGAAGAAAGTGCAGCGCGGTCTGTCGGCCGGACGCGTGCAGAGCCCGGCACTGCGCATGATCGTCGAGCGCGAGCTTGAGATCGAAGCGTTCAAGGCGCGCGAATACTGGACCATCGAAGCCGACGTCAGCAAGAACGAGCAGCCCTTTGTGTCCAGGCTCGTCAGTTACAAGGGCGACAAGGTCGAGCAGTTCAGCTTCGAGAACGAAGACGCGGCACGCGCCGTTGAGAAAACGCTGCTCGACGCGGCCAGCGGCGAATTCGTCGTACAGACCGTGACGAAGCGGCAGCGGCGCCGCAATCCGACGGCACCGTTCACGACCTCGACGCTGCAGCAGGAGGCCTCCCGGAAGCTCGGTTTCAACACGCAGCGCACGATGCGCGTCGCGCAGAAACTCTACGAAGGCATTGCGCTGCCGGGCGAGGACAACGTCGGCCTCATTACTTATATGCGTACCGACTCGGTCACGCTTGCCGACGTGGCACTCAACGAAATACGCGACGTCATTGCCGAGCGCTACGGCGCCGACAACGTGCCCGACAAACCGCGCGAGTTTAAAACCAAGGCGAAGAACGCGCAGGAGGCGCACGAAGCCGTACGTCCGACATCGGTCGCACGGACGCCGGAAGACCTCAAGACCGTGCTCGACGAGGACCAGTTCAAGCTGTATTCGCTGATCTGGAAGCGCACGATGGCCTGCCAGATGGTGCCGGCCGTATTCGACACCGTGGCGATCGAAATGTCGGCCGGCGACCCTGCCGACGGGCATCGCATGCGCGCCAACGGCTCGGTGCTCGTCGTGCCCGGTTTCATGGCCGTCTACCAGGAAGGTAAAGACGATTCCAGGGACGACGACGGCGACCGCCTGCTGCCGGACATCGAGGAAGGCGATGCGATCAAACTCGAAGAGCTGCGGCCCGAACAGCACTTTACCGAACCGCCGCCGCGCTTCACCGAAGCGAGTCTCGTCAAAACGCTCGAGGAATACGGCATCGGCCGTCCATCGACCTACGCGAGCATTATCGCAACGCTCAAGAACCGCGAATACGTCGAGATGGATGCCAAGCGCTTCCTGCCGACGGACATCGGCCGCATCGTCAACGGCTTCCTGACCGAGCATTTCACACAGTACGTGGACTACGATTTCACGGCCAAACTAGAAGACGACCTCGATGCCGTATCGCTCGGCGAAAAGGAATGGGTACCGCTGCTCGATAATTTCTGGCGTCCGTTTCACGAGCTCTGCGAGGACAAGGAAACGTCGGTGACGCGCGAGCAGGTGGCGCAGGCGCGCGAGCTGGGCACGGATCCCAAAACCGGCAAGCCGGTCACGGTACGCATGGGACGCTACGGGCCGTTCGTGCAAATCGGCACCAAGGACGACGAGGAAAAACCGAAATTCGCGGGGCTGCGTCCGGGCCAGAAGATGAACGACATCGATATGGAAACCGCGATGGAGCTGTTCAAGCTGCCGCGCAAACTCGGCGAAACCGAAGACGGCCTGCCCGTGTCGGCGAGCGTCGGGCGCTTCGGCCCCTATGTCCGCTACGGCGACAAGTATGTCTCCATTAAGGAAGACGATCCGTACACGATCGAGCTGCCGCGCGCACTGGAGCTGATCGAGGAAAAGAAGATCGCGGATGCCAACCGCATCATCCTCGATTTCGAGGAACAGGGCATCCAGGTACTGAACGGCCGCTATGGGCCGTACATCACGAACAAGGAAAAAAATGCCCGCGTCCCGAAGGACCGCGAGCCGAAGTCGCTGACGCTCGAAGAATGCATCGAACTGCTCGCCGCTGCGCCCGTGCGTGGCCGCCGCGGCAAAAAGAAAAAGGTCACGAAGAAGGCGGCCGAGAAGAAAACCGCGGCTAAGAAAAAGACAAAAAAGAAAGCCGCTAAAAAGAAGACGGCTAAGAAAAAAACCACGAAGAAGCCGGCCAAAAAGAAGGCCGCGAAGAACAGTTAGCGGCCATGAAGGTTGCCGGGCGCGCGGCTGACGTACTGCGACGCGGCGGTGTCATCGCATATCCGACCGAAGGCGTGTTCGGCCTGGGCTGCCTGCCCGACGATACGCGGGCGCTTGAGCGCCTGCTCACCATCAAGCAACGTGATGCCGACAAGGGACTGATTCTCATCGCGGCCGATCGGCGGCAACTGGACGATTGGATCGATTTGCCGCCCGGCACGAAGCTGCCGACCCCGCTGCCGTCGCACCCGATCACGTGGATCGTCCCCGCACGCGAAAACGTCAGCGCGCTCGTGCGCGGCGCGCACAGCACCGTCGCCGTTCGCATCACGTCGAATCCGGTTGCGGGCGCGATCTGCGAGGCCGTAGACTCGCCGATAACATCCACGAGCGCGAACTTCAGCGGGCGGCCCGTGGCGCGCAACGCGTATGTGCTGAGGAAGCAGTTCGCCCCGCTGGTCGACTACGTCGTTCCGGGGGCCTGCGGTCCGGCGAGCGGCCCGTCCGAAATTCGCGAGCTCGTCAGCGGCAACGTACTGCGTTCGAATTAAGGTCTGTTAATGAGCGACATCGACAACGTCATCGAGTACCTGAAGTCTCTGCAAAATCAGATTTGCTCCGAGCTGGAGGCCGTCGACCGCGCGGCGCGGTTTGCGAAGGATGCCTGGGAGCGGCCGGGTGGTGGCGGTGGCGAAAGCCGGGTGCTGGCACGGGGCGCGGTGTTCGAACAGGCCGGTGTCGGATACTCGCACGTCTTCGGCGACGAGATGCCGCCGTCGGCCACGAAACACCGGCCCGAACTGGCGGGGCAGCGCTTTCAGGCGGTCGGCGTGTCGCTCGTACTGCACCCGCACAACCCGTACGTGCCGACCACGCATGCCAATTTCCGGTTTTTTTCCGCGGGCGAACAGAATCCGGTCTGGTGGTTCGGCGGCGGCTACGATCTGACGCCGTATTATCCGTTCCACGACGACGTGCTGCACTGGCACAAAACCGCGAAAGCCGCTTGCGATCCTTTTGGCGAAGAACTCTACCCGCGCTACAAGGACTGGTGCGACCGCTATTTTTATCTGCAACACCGTGATGAAACGCGCGGCGTCGGCGGCCTGTTCTTCGACGACGTCAATGAGATGGGCTTCGAGCGCAGCTTCGCATTCCTGCGCTCCTGCGGCGACAGTTTCCTGAGCGCTTACCTGCCGATCGTCGATCTGCGCGCGACGCACCCGTTCGGCGACCGCCAGCGGCAGTTTCAGCTCTACCGGCGCGGTCGCTACGTCGAGTTCAATCTGATCTACGACCGCGGCACACTGTTCGGCCTGCAGTCCGGCGGCCGAACCGAGTCGATACTGATGTCGTTGCCTCCGGCCGTGCGCTGGGAGTACAACTGGCAGCCTGAGGCCGGCTCACCCGAAGCGCTGTTGTATCGGGACTACTTAAAACCCTGCGATTGGCTCAGTAAAGCGGATTGACGCAACCATTCGCTTCCTGATTGCATCTGCGTTACAAAGGCAGGTGCAATGCACGTTTGACTGAACACATGAGCAAAAACATCCTTCGGCGGCCACTCGTCGCTCTGCCGATGGCGGTGCTGCCGCTTATCGCCGCTGCGCAAGGCAGTCACGACTATACGCTCGACAACGCAGGCGATGCGGTCACGCTCGACCAGCCGGGGCCGGACTATCCGGGCGACCGGGTGCGCCGCGGCCAGGAGGGCTGGGTGATGATGAGTTACGTGGTCACCGAAGACGGCCGTGCCATCGACCCGATCGTTCTGGATTCCAGCGGCGGCGGCAGCTTTGAGGCCGAGGCTCGCAAGGTACTGCCCAAATGGCGCTTTGAGCCTCGCGAAGCCGAATCGCCGTACAACGTCGTCAAAATTCGCTCCGAGATCAGGCGCGGGCGCGATGCGGCCACGTCGAATTTCATTCGCCGCACGCGCCGCATCGTGACGCATTTGTACGAGGAGGAGTACGACATGGCACGCGAGCAGGCGGATTCAGCTTACGCACTGGGCGGCTGGAACCTGTACGAATCGACGATGCTGTGGATGATGCTCGGCAGGGTGGAAGGCGCCGAGGGTAACCCGGCCGGCAAACTCGAGATGTACACGCGAGCGGGCGCGATGGGCAACGCACGGGCGCTCAAGACGGACGATCGCGTCGAATTGCTCGAGAAAATCTTTTTGCTTGAGGTGCACCTTGAGCACCGATTCGCAGCGCTTGCGACGTACGAGGCGCTCAAAACGCTGCGCGGCAGCGACGAGGCCGTTGCTCGAATCGAGCCAAGAGTCGAAACGATCCGGCGGACGCTGGACGCCGAAGACACGATTGCGGCGCGCGCTACGGTGTTCAGTCCCTGCGATTGTGAGGACGGAGAGCCGCTGTGGCACTATATTCCCGGCCGCCGGACGTTCTCTTTTGACAACGTGAATGGTAACGTCGAACGCTTCGAGGCCCGCTGCGAGCGCCATCGAATCAGCGGGCCGGCCTCCACCGGAACGCGCTGGACGCTGCAGCCGGACTGGGGACATTGCCGGGTAATTGTGTTCGGTGACGACGGATCGACGTTCGACTTTCTCGAACACCGCGTTGCAGGCGATAATTCCGCGGCAGACATTGCCGTCGCGAGGAACCATGTCCTGGATTCAGGAAATCGAAGTCAGCGAAGCCGAGGGGAAACTCGCTGAAACCTATGCCGCACTGATCAGGCAGCGCGGCAAGGTCGCCAATATTCTGAAGGTTCACAGCCTGAGCCCCGATGCGATGGACAACCATCTCGACCTGTACATGACGCTCATGTTCGGTAAATCCGGGCTCAGCCGTGCGGAGCGAGAGGCCATCGCGGTCGTCGTATCGGCGAACAACGACTGCAGCTACTGCGTCAATCATCACGCGGAAGCACTGAGTCACTACATCAGGGATCGGGAAACGATTGAACTGCTGAAGTCGGCGCAGGGGCTCGACACACTTGAACCGCGCCTGAGCAACATCGTGCGTCACGCAGAAAAGCTCACCAACGCACCCGCGGCAATGACCGAAAGCGACCTGGTTGAGTTACGCAGCGAGGGGCTGTCGGACCGCGATATTCTCGATCTGACACTGATCGTCGCGTATTTTAATTTCGTCAATCGCATCGCATTGGGACTCGGTGTCGAGTTCAGCAGTGAGGAGATAAGCGGGTACCGTGATGAATAATTCAACATGTGTACTGCCGCTGCTCGCGGCCGTATCGATCGTACAGGCCGAGCCTGCCATTCGCAGCGGCGGCAATATGACCTTGTCCGGCCCCGACGACGACGCATCGTTTAAAGTCTACATTGTGCAATTGCACTCGCCGTCCGCGGGCGAGTATCACGCAGCTCTCAGTCAGCAGGCCGCGCCTGCGAACAAACTTGCGCCGGGCGCTCCGCGGTCGCCGCGGCTGCAGAAGAACAGCCCCGCGATGCGCTCGCACGCCGCGAAGCTCGAAGACGAGCAGCTGGCCGTTCTCGCAAAAGCGGGCGCGGGCGTCGAGCGCATCTACAGCTACAAATACAGTCTCAACGGATTCGCGGCGATCATGAACGCCACGCAGGCCGAGAAACTCAGAGCGCAGCCGCAGGTCGCCGGTATCTGGGAGGACGAAGTCCGTCCGCTGGCTACCGTCCGCAGTCTCGACTTTCTCGAACTGTTCGATGGCGACGCCGGTCTCCGCGGCGCACAGCGGCTCGATGGCGAAGGGCTCGTTATCGGTGTCATCGACAGCGGCATTGCGCCGGAACACCCGGCCCTGCAGGACACGCGCAGGGCCGACCGGCCGCGTCTCTGCAAAAGCGAGTGGGCGTCGGCGACACTGCTCGGCCAATGGCTGTGCGGCCGCTTCGACGACGAACCCGACATTGTCGAATTCGATGCACCCGAAAACTGGAACGGTAGCTGTGAGACCGGCGAGCGATTCGACGCGAGCGACTGCAACAACAAACTTATTGGTGTCCGCTGGTTCATCGAAGGCGCCGAGACCACCGGCCCTATCGACACGGGCGAGTTCCGTTCGGCCCGCGACGCCGACGGTCACGGTACGCACACGGCCACGACCGCCGCGGGCAACAGCAGCAGTGCGTCGATATTCGGCACGCTAATCGGCAACGTCGAGGGGGTCGCGCCAAAAGCCCGAATCGCCGTGTACCAAAGCCTGCTGGCTGCGGCCCGGCGACTCGCGGGCAAGCTGCAACACCTCGGACCTCGCCAATGCGGTCGACACCGCCGTCGCGGATGGCGTCGACGTCATCAACTATTCGGTCGGCAGCACGATGCGCGAAGTGACGGCACCCGACGACCTCGCCCTGGCGGCGGCTGCGAAGGCCGGCGTCGTGACGGTGGTCGCAGCCGGAAACGAGGGCCCGAATCCCGCGACAATCGGCTCGCCCGCGGGTGCGCCCTGGGTCATTACGACCGGCGCATCGACCCGCGACGGCACGTCGTCCGAAGAGGGCTTCGACATTACGGCACCGCCCTCGCTGGCCGGTCGCTACGCGATCAGGGAATCGCTGTTTTCACCGCCGCTGGCCGACAACGACCCCATCGAAGCTGCACTCGTGCTCGCCGACGACGGCGATGCGACGCTGCCGAACGGCAGTCCGGGCGTCGAGTCCGACGGCTGCCAGCCGTTGATCAACAGCAGCGAAATGACCGGCAGGATCGCGCTGCTGCAGCGTTCCGGCTGCCTGTTCGTGGACATGGCGCGGAATGCCGAGAATGCGGGTGCCGTTGCGGCACTGATCTATAACATCGCCGGTGAGCCTATTGTCATGCACGGCGAATCCGGCATCGTCGGCATTCCGGCGCTGATGATCGGCCAGTCGGACGCAAACCTGATCCTGGCAGAACTCGATGCCGGCAACGAAGTCAATGTGACACTCGAAAAAAGCCTGCTGCTGAACATGGACGAGACGGCGAATGTCATGGCGTCGTTCTCGGCGCGCGGTCCCGGACCGCTGCCCGACGTTCTAAAGCCGGATGTGACCGCCCCGGGCGTACGTATCGTCGCGGGATTCACACCGGACGCCGCCAATGCAATGTCCGGTGAGAACTACGCTTACCTGAGCGGTACCTCGATGTCGACGCCGCACGTTGCCGGGGTCGCGGCGCTGCTCAGGCAGGCGCATCCGGCATGGTCGCCGGCGGCCATCAAGTCGGCGCTGATGACCACCGCACGCCAGGACCTGACACTGCCCGATGACATTCGCTCTGCCAACCCGTTCGACTACGGCGCCGGCCACATCGTACCGAACGCCGCATTCGATCCCGGGCTGGTCTACGACATCGCCGGCGACGAGTACGACAGCCTGCTCAACGGTTCGCTGCCGCCCTACGATTTCAACCTGCCGTCGATCGCCGTCGCTCGGCTCGCCAACCAGCAAACGATCAGCCGGCGTGTGACGAACGTCAGCGAGACGACGGAAACCTACACGGCGAACGTTGCTGCACCGCCAGGACTCGTCGTCGGCGTCAGCCCGGAAACCATCAGCGTTCCGCCGGGCGAAACCGCGGGCTACGACGTCACGTTCACCTACGCATCCGGCCCGCTGGACCTGTGGCGCTTCGGCACACTAACGTGGTCGAGCAACGATCACGACGTGTTCAGTACGCTGGCCGTCAAGCCGACGTCGATCACGGCACCCGAAGAAGTAACGTCGACGGGCGGTGCGGGCACGCTGACCTTTCCCGTGGAGTTCGGCTACAACGGCGGCTATACGCCGGTCGTGCACGGACTTAATTTGCCCTATATCGAACAGGGCTTCGTCGCCAACGATCCGACCAAAACGTTTACGCGCCGGACTGACAACGGCGTTACCGAACACGTACTCATCGTCGACCCGAATCAGCTATTCCTGCGCTTCTCGCTGTTCGACGCGCTCACCGACGGTGACGACGATCTCGACATGTACGTCTACTACTGCGGCCCGACTGGCAGCGCTTGTACGCGCATCGGTGAAAGCGGCTCGCAGACCTCGCAGGAGCAGTTCAACTTGTTCAGGCCCGCGGCCGGTGTTTACGGCGTGTACGTCCACGGCTTTGAAACCGACCCGGTCGGCGGCGGTCCGGGTGCAAATTACAGTCTGCTGGCCTGGGCCATCGGCAACATCGACGACAAGGGCAATATGACCGTCAGCGGCCCGCCCATCGTGAGCGCGGGGACGACGGCCGACGTCACGATCGACTGGTCGAACCTGACGTCCAACACGATCTATCTTGGCGGTATCTCCCACAACACGCCGCAGGGCGTGTCCGGCCTGACGATTGTCACGATCGGGAACTAAGCGCGGCCCTATGACAGCCAGCCTCGCGACTGCGCCGACCGCGAATACCAGATTTCGGCGATAGCGACGATAAACACGAGTACCGGGATGTTGTAAGCACCGCTGCCCCAGACGTCCGCCGGGCTGCGCAGCACGAACGACTCGATGTCCTGCACGATGATGGCGACGAACGAAAGGATGTACGCGGGCACGGCCAGTGTTTTTCGGAGCAGCAGCAATATCGATGCCAGCACTCCGGCAGTTACCGCAATGGCGTAGGCCGCGTTGGCCCATACCGGGGTAGCTTCGATCCACGCCATCTGCGCGGCCGTCAGTCCCGCTGCCTCCATGGCCTCGGGCGTCAGCGTCATCTGCTGGTAGTAAAACATCAGGCCGATCAGGTTCCAGACCAGGAATACGCCGGCGATGATGTAGAACGCCGTTGCCGGCTTATTGTCGAGTGAATCGGACATATCGAATCCCCTGTTCTTCGATTTTTACGGGAGGCATCCGATAATCCTCCGTAAATCAGGGGATTGCAAGCGCCGGCAGACCTATCTTTTGCTCATCGCCTTGCAGGGGCCGTGTCGGAAACAACCTCTCACATGATCGTTGACCATGCCGGTCGCCTGCATATGCGCGTATACGATCGTGCTGCCGACGAACTTGAAACCGCGTTTCTTGAGGTCTTTGGACAGCGCATCGGATTCCGCAGAGGTTGCGGGCACGTCGCTGTCGGAGCGGTAATTGGTCTGGAGCGGCCTGCCGCCGACGAAGCCCCAGATGTAATCGCAAAAGGTACCGAACTCCTTTTGCACGCGCAGAAAGGCACTGGCGTTGCTGACGGCGGACTGCACCTTGAGACGGTTGCGTACAATTGACGGATCCTGCAGCAGTCGTTCAACGCGCTTGTCGGTAAACCGCGCGACTTTGACCGGGTCGAAGCCCGCAAATGCCCGCCGATAGCCGTCGCGCTTGTTGAGGATCGTCGACCAGCTTAGCCCGGCCTGCGCCCCCTCCAGTGTCAGAAACTCGAACTGCGTGCGATCGTCCCAGACGGGAACCCCCCACTCCTCGTCGTGATAGGCAATGTACCCGGGGCCGGCGCCCTCGGCCCACCTGCAGCGCTTTACCGATGGTGTCATCGCGACAATGTAGCAATCCACCGCGCTCGCGTCAGCCGCGATTTCCGGGCAATGCACAAAAAAAGGCCCACGCAATGCGCGGGCCTGCACTCAGAATTGCTGCCGGTATCAGATCGATCCGCCGCAGGAACCTTCGCCGCAGCTGCCTTCAGCGTCTTTGTCGTCGCCGCCGCAGGAACCCTCGCCTTTCTTGTGGTCACCGCCGCAGGAACCTTCACCACAGGAACCCTCGCCTTCCTTTTCACCGGAAGCGCCGCAGGAGCCTTCACCACAGGATCCCTCGCCTTTCTTATCACCGCCGCAGGAGCCTTCACCGCAGGATCCTTCGCCTTTCTTATCGCCGCCGCAGGAACCTTCACCGCACGAACCTTCGCCTTTCTTATCACCGCCGCAGGAACCTTCGCCTTCACCCAGCATGTAGCCGGCCGAGAGGGTGGACATTTCAAACGGGTTTGCGGCCGTGTCTGCATTTACCGCACCACCGATTGCGAACGAACCGGCCAATGCAGCCCCTACAGCCAACGCTACAGGTTTTACAACTTTCTTCTCTGACATTTGAACACTCTCCTACTATAGATGCCCTGGTCCGGGCGCTCGATTTTCAGATTACGGAGCACTAAGTGCTCCAGTTAACTGACTCCAAAACATTCTCCTTAATACGATCCAGCGACTCGTCCCTTTCGCCAATGATCGCGATACTGCCTTCGCCGACCGGCAGAATAACGCCCTGAACCGATACGCCGTCCAGTTTGCGCGCACCGTCCACTTTTTCCTTTGGCATCAGCAAAATCGTGACAGGACCCCGATCTCCCTGGATCACCAGGTGCGGAATTTCGTTGCCATTGATGTGACACGTTTTTGCATAGGTGATCAGACCCGCATCGTGATTCATAGTTGCAACGTTTGCCGGAACGACACGTGCCAGCCGGCGGTCCGATACCGCCTGGTCGGTGACCCGCAGTGCAGCGGGCTCGTGATCGAGGTGCGCCAGCAATTGCTGTTCGAGCGTGGCATCGACCGTGTCCGTGCCAAACATGCGAATGCCGACGAATGCACCAAGCACGACGGTTGCGGCCGCCGCCAGCCAGCCGGCGGACGGGATGCGCCGCCCGGGCGCAAGCGGCACGACGTTGTCGCCATCAATCTCTGGCAACTCCGGCATTTCGAGCTTCGGCACGTCGATCGCCAGCGCGCGCGCAAGCCGGTCCTCAAATTCCGGATCCGTGCCATGCGCCGCTTTGTAGTCTTCGTAGTCCATCGATTCGTCGTTGCGGCTCATGAGTTCACCTCACGTTCCGCCTTATCCTTGAGCTTCTGCCGCGCCCGGTGCAGGCGGGTCAGTACCGCGCCCTGTTTCAGCCCCATCAGTTCGGCAATCTCGTTGGTGCTGTAGCCCATCAGGACCTGCAGTACGAGCGGCTCGCGGTAGTCGTCCTCCAATCCGTAGATCGATTCTCTGAGATCGGCAAGTTCCTCGTCGGGCGACTCGGCCAGCAGGGCCGACTGAGACGCCGTCAAATTGTCGATATCGACCGTCTCCAGACGCTTGCGCTCGAAATAACGCGCATTTTCCCGTCGCACGATCGTCAGCAACCACTGTTTGGACGCCGCCGTGTCGCGAAGCGCATCGAGCGACTTCCATGCCCGCAATAAAGCCTCCTGAACCACGTCCTCAGCGATTGCCTTGTCGCGGCTCAGCCAGGCCGCGTAGCGGTACATATCCTTGTGATAGACAGTCACAACTTCGTTAAACCTTCGCCGTCTGTCACCGGCGTTGCTACTGCTGTTCATACGAGATGACCCGACCCCTCCGGTATTTATTACGCGCCTGGCACGAAACTGTGATCAAGACGTGGATTACAACGTAAAATACAGGGAAAATAAGCACTTACTATTGTTATTCTGTTTCGCTATGTGTGCAACGACTCTCGGGCAGTTCCCCCGCAACCGGCTACGCCGCAGCCGCAGGAGCGATGCCCTGCGCCGGCTGGTCCGTGAATCGGGTCTGTCCGTCGATGACCTTATATACCCGGTTTTCGTGCTCGATGGCAAAGACCGGGCAGAGCCTGTGCCGTCGATGCCCGGTGTCCACCGCTACAGCGTCGACCGCCTGTTGCCGGAAATCGCGGCAGCACAGACCGTCGGCATACCGGCCGTGGCGCTGTTTCCGGTCGTCGAGGCAGACGCTAAATCCCCGGACGGCGCCGAATGTGCCAACCCCGACGGTCTGATTCAGCGCACGGTCAGGGCCGTCAAACAGCAGGTACCGGACATCGCGGTTGTCACAGACGTCGCGCTCGACCCGTACACCACGCACGGCCAGGACGGAATCATCGACGACAGCGGCTATGTGCTGAATGACGAGACCGTCGAGATGCTGGTCCGCCAGGCCGTATCGCAGGCCGATGCCGGCGTGGACATCGTCGCGCCCTCCGATATGATGGACGGACGGATCGGAGCTATTCGCGAGGCGCTGGAGCGGCGAGGACATATTCACACGATTATCATGGCGTATGCCGCAAAGTTCGCATCGGCTTTCTACGGCCCGTTTCGGGATGCGGTCGGTTCGACCGCGAATCTTGGCAACGCCGACAAATCGACCTATCAGGTCGCGCCTTCCAATGCGGACGAGGCAATACGCGAAGTCGGGCTGGACATCGCTGAGGGCGCCGACTTCGTGATGGTCAAGCCGGCAATGCCGTATCTCGATATCGTCCGCCGGGTCAGGGACGCGTACCGGGTACCGACGTTCGCCTATCAGGTCAGCGGTGAGTACGCAATGCTCAAGGCAGCCGCACAGAACGGCTGGCTGGAAGAGCGCAACACCGTGCTTGAGGCACTGCTCGGCATCAAACGATCAGGGGCCGACGGCATATTGACGTATTTCGCACCGGACGCGGCTCGCTGGCTCGCGGAGTAAACTATTGGAACACCCGTCAGAACCGCAACAAATGCAAGACACAGATCGCTACGGCGTCATCGGTTATCCGATTTCTCACAGCCGTTCTCCGGTCATCCAGCGCCTGTTTGCCCAGCAGACGGGACAGAACATGCAATACGACCTGCTGGAGGTTGCACCCGACGATCTCGAGTCCTCGATCCGGCAATTTCAAAGAGAGGGCATTAAAGGTCTCAACGTGACCGTGCCACACAAGAGTGAGGTCACAAGAATTGTCGATCAGATGAGTGAGCGGGCCGCAACGGCCGGCGCGATCAACACATTGACGTTTCGTGACGGCAGCATTGTCGGAGACAACACCGACGGCATCGGATTGCTGCGCGACCTCGCGGTGAATCTCGATGTGCCGCTCGAAGGCACCCGCATTCTCGTGCTCGGCGCAGGTGGAGCGACCCGCGGCATCGTCGGCCCGCTTCTCGAGATGAACCCTAAGGCACTTTGTATTGCAAATCGCACACTCGACAAGGCAAAGGCCCTTGCCGATCATTTCTCGGCGTCCGGCCCTGTAACGGCGAGCCGCTTCAATGCGGTGCCGGCATCGACACCGTTCGACCTGATCGTCAATGCGACCTCGGCCGGACTCAGCGGCGAGACCCCGCCGTATCCCGACACGGCCGTGAGCGAACAAACCTTTTGCTACGACCTTTCGTACGGACTCAGGCCGACGCCGTTCAGCCTCTGGGCTCGCGACGCGGGCGCCTCACGGGTCGTAATGGGCTGGGGCATGCTCGTGGAACAGGCGGCCGAGTCGTTCAGCATCTGGCGCGGAATTCGCCCGGACACGGTACCGGTCCTGAAGCAACTGTCGGTGAACGTTCAGTATTAAACCCGACGGCGTCACCGCATCGTGACGAGCTCCTCGGCGCTGGTCGGATGAATCGCAACCGTATCGTCGAAATCCCTCTTCGTCGCGCCCATCCGCATAGCGACCGCAAAGCCCTGCATCATCTCGTCGGCACCCTCGCCGAAGACGTGACAGCCGACGACGCGCTCGTCACTACCAGCGGTGATCAGCTTCATCGCTGAGCGTTGCTTGTCGTCACCGAGCGCGTAGTACATCCCAACGAATCCGGACGTGTACACGCGGACGTCATCGCCCCAGGCCTGGCGTGCCTCGGCTTCGGTCATGCCGACGGTGCCGATGGTCGGATGGCTGAAGATAACCGTCGGGATCAGGTCGTAGTCGAGGTGCCGGCCGTCCATACCGCCGTACAAGCGATCGGCCAGCCGCCGACCCGCGGCAATCGCAACGGGCGTCAGAGCCGCGCGCCCGGTCACGTCACCCAGCGCGAAAATATGCTCAACGCTGGTCTGCTGCAATTCGTCCGTCGGCACGAAACCCCGCTCATCGGACTGCACGCCGGCGAGGTGCAGATCCAGGTTGCCGGTGTTGGGTAAACGGCCGACCGCCCAGATCACGGCATCGACAGGCCCGAATTCGCGCCCGTCGGTGGCAGTCAGCACATAGCCCTGGCCCGATGTCCTGACGGACTCGGGCACCACCTCGGTATCCAGCACGATACCGCCGGTTCGCATCGCGTCCGCAAGGGCATCGGAGAGCATCGCATCGAAACTCCTTAGCACACCGTCCTTGCGGACAATCACATGCGTGTCGCTGCCGAGGGCATTGAATACGCCCGCCAGTTCAACGGCAACGTAACCGCTGCCTGCAATCAGAACGCGCTGCGGGCGCTGTTCGAGTTCGAAAAACCCGTCGGATGTCATACCGTGATCAGCACCCGGAATATCCGGTACCGCGGGATAGCCGCCCGTGGCGATGACGATGCGGTCGGCACTGTAGAGCTCACCGTCGACAGCAACCGTATGCGCGTCGACAAATCGGCCGAAGCCGCGCAACAGAGTGACGCCGCGGCTGTCGAGATTGCCGGCGTATATCCCGTTGAGCCGTTCGATGTAGGCGTCGCGGCGCGCTTTGAGCGCAGCCCAGTCATGACCGTTTACGCGGACGTCGAAACCGTAGTCGGCCGCATGATGCATCTGATGCGCATGGTGTGCGGCATACCACATCACTTTTTTCGGCACACAGCCCACGTTGACACAAGTGCCGCCAAGCGGTCCGCTTTCGACGACGGCGGCATTCGCGCCATACTCGGCGGCCCGCTGCGCGTGCGCAAGTCCGCCACTGCCGCCGCCTAGTACCAACAGGTCAAATTTTCCGGCCAATTCACTCTCCGATTACGTCGTGGGGTGCCGCGCAGAGCCCGCGCAATGCTGTGCTAATATGCGGCTCGTTTTTGCTTTGTCAACCGGCTCCATGGACAACCCGCTGCTCGACACCTCTTCGCTGCCACGCTTCGCCGATATTTCGCCCGCCCACGTTGTGCCGGCCATTGAACACCTGATCGCCGCTCATCGACAGCAGCTGACCGCACTCCTCGACAACGACCGGGACCCGGAGTTCGAGTCGCTGGTGGTGCCGGTCGAACTGATGGCACACGAACTGGGCCGAGTCTGGTCGCCCGTGCGGCACCTGCAAAGTGTACTGGGCTCTGACGACTGGCGCGACGCCTACAGGAACGCGCTGCCGTTGTTGACCGAACACAGCACCGAAGTGTCGCAGAATTCGAACCTGCAACGTGCGTACTCAGCGGTCGAGAAACAACTTTGCGAAAACGACGGTGAATCCCGGCACAGCGCAGTCAGTCACGCGCTGCGCGAATTCCGCCTGGCAGGTGTCGATCTCGACACCGACAGAAAACAGCGGTTCAGGGACATCATGCTCGAACTGGCGACCGCACAGGCACGCTTCGAACACAACGTGCAGGATGCAGCAGACGCGTGGTCGCTGCACATCGTCGACGCGGAAACATTGAGCGGCGTCCCGGAGCCGGTAGTTAAGCACGCGGCGCGAGACGCCGCTGAGCAGGGGCGCGAAGGCTGGCTGTTGTCGCTGGACTATCCCACGTACGACGCGGTACTGACACACGCGAACAATCGGAAGCTGCGCGAGCGATTCTATAAAGCCTGGTCAACGCGTGCGTCCGATCAGGGCGAATCGGCGCAATGGGACAATAGCGAGAACATCGAATCCATTGTGGCGCTGCGTCACGAGGCCGCGATGCTGGTCGGATTCGACAACTACGCCGAGTATTCGCTGGAGACCAAGATGGCCGTTTCTCCTGCGGAAGTATTCGATTTTCTCAGAGGTCTGGCAGCGAGAACCTACCCCGCGGCACGACGGGAACTCGAAGAACTCACTGCATTCGCGGGATTCGAGCTCAGACCCTGGGACGTGCCGTTCTGGCTCGAAGCCTACAAGCAATCCCGGTTTTCGGTGTCGAACGAGGTACTGCGCCACTACTTTCCGGCAAATGTCGTGATCGAGGGGCTGTTCGCGCTCGCGTCGCGACTCTACAACATCTCGCTCAAGGTCGACGAAAACGTTGCGGTCTGGCATGCCGACGCCCGTTACTTCCGCGTTTACGACACCGACGGCAAGACAATCGGCGGGTTCTACACCGATCTCTATGCCCGCAACGGCAAACGCAACGGCGCCTGGATCGACGAATGCGTCACGCGGCAGCGGCTCAACGGCCAGGCCGCATTGCCCGTCGGGTTCCTGGTCTGCAACTTCCCGCCACCCGATGAGAACGGACGCTCTCTGATTACGCACGACGACGTTGTGACGCTGTTTCACGAGTTCGGGCATATGCTGCATCATTTGCTGACGCGCATCGACGTTCCGAGCGTATCGGGTATCAACGGCGTTCCGTGGGACGCTGTCGAATTGCCCAGTCAGTTCATGGAGAACTTCGCCTGGAGCTACGAGGTACTCAAGCGATGTTCTGCGCACGCCGATACCGGCGAACCGCTGCCGCGCGACATGTTCGACCGGCTGGAGCAAAGCCGCCATGCCGGCGCAGGGCTCGCGATGATGCGGCAACTGGAGTTGGGCCTGTTCGATCTCCGGCTCCACACCGAATTCCGGTCGGGACACCCCACGCGCGCGCTCCGCATACTGGATGAAGTACGGGAAGAAGTAACGCTGGTCGAATGTCCCGACTACAACCGGCTGCCGCATGCATTCAGCCATATTTTCGCGGGCGGATATGCTGCCGGCTATTACAGCTACAAGTGGGCCGAAGTGCTGGCCGCCGACGCGTTCTCGGCCTTCGAGGAGGCCGGTATATTCGATCAGGACACGGCAACCCGGTTCAGACGGGAAATCCTCGAAGTCGGCGGCAGCCGCGATATCATGCAGGCCTACATTGCGTTTCGCGGACGCAAACCGACGATCGATGCACTGCTGCGCTTAAACGGAATTCAATCTGAATGAAAATTGCCACATGGAACGTCAACTCGATGAACGTGCGTAAGCCGCACGTCGTCGAGTGGCTGCAGAATCACGACCCCGATGTGCTCGTACTGCAGGAAATCAAGCAACTTACCGAAAAGTTCCCTGCTGACGAAATCGCGGAACTCGGCTACCGGTCGATCGCAAGCGGGCAAAAGACCTATAACGGTGTCGCGGTAATCAGCAAATCGCCGGCCGACGATCCGGTCACGGATTTTCCCGATCTCGACGATCCCCAGCGGCGCATCCTGGCATCTACGATTGACGGTGTACGTGTCATCAATCTTTACGTACCGAACGGTTCGGAGGTCGGCTCCGAGAAGTACGACTACAAGCTCAACTGGCTGGCTTCACTGCAGCGTTTCTTACAAAACGAAATGGACCGCCATGAGAATGTCGTTGTACTCGGCGACTTTAACATTGCGCCGGCCGATGCCGACGTTTACGACCCCGGGAAATGGGGCGACGCCATCCTCTGCAGTCCGCAGGAACGTGCTGCACTGGCCGGACTTCTCGCGCTCGGACTCAGCGATGTGTTTCGCAACTTCGAGCAGGCCGAACAGACCTTTAGCTGGTGGGATTACCGTGCGGCTGGATTCCGCCGCAACGCGGGGCTGCGCATCGACCTTATTCTGGCCAGCGAGGCAATGGCGCAGCGCTGCACGGCAAGTTATGTCGACAAGGAACCGCGCGCATGGGAGCGGCCATCCGATCACGCGCCCGTGGTCGCTGAATTCGACGGCTGACTTTTCACCGAAAAAACTGTCATACATATGACATAAGGCTGATTTTCCTTCGGTAGCAAGCACTTGCGCCGTGTATCATCACATGAAAATTGATCGGAGAATCAAGTGCAGGACCGCCGTAACGATTACGATGTCACCAATACCGTGCAGGTCAGCAATCCTGCTGCGGTTCGCGATGCCGTGCAGAAATTGTTTGCCACGACGTTCACCGGTATGTCGTTCGACAAATTGTGGCTGGCCTTCTACGACTTCGAGCGCCTCTTCCGGGGCCGGTATCCCGGCTACAACGGCTGCGATACGACCTATCACGATATGCAGCACACGCTGGACATGACGCTCGCGCTGGCGCGGTTGGTCGTCGGCTATGAACGCAGTGTGGAGCCGGCCGATCGGCTCGGGCCCGGCCGCGCGCAGATGGCAGTGATCACGTCGCTGTTTCACGATGCCGGCTACATTCGCCACAAAACGCGCGATGAAGACTTCAAAAACGGGGCGGAATTCACGCTGTACCACGTGTCGCGCAGCGCGGACTTCCTGCGCCGTTATCTGCCCGAACTGGGCCTCGCCGCCGACGTCGGCGTCAGCAGCATGATCGTGCATTTCACGGGCTATGAACTCGATCTCGATAAGATCGAGCTTGACGACCCGCGCGACATTATCTGCGGACACCTGATCGGCACCGCCGACATGATCGCGCAGATGGCGGATCGCTGTTATCTCGAAAAATGCCGCGACCGCCTTTACAAAGAGTTCGTGGTCGGCGGCGTCGCGATCGAAAACGCCAGTCCCGGCGAATACATGGTGCGTTATAAGTCGGGCACCGATCTGCTCATGAAGACGCCGGCGTTCTACCAGCAGGTCATGCGCAATCGCCTGAACTCCAAATTCAATCGTGCCTATCGTTACGCCGAAGTGTTGTACGGAGGCCGCAATCCGTACATCGAGGCCATTCGGACCAACATCATGCATCTTATCCGCATATTGAAGTCCGGAGACTGGAACCTGCTGCGCCGTGAACCGTCCGTGTACGTCGGCGTCGATGCCGCAGCCGCAGATATGGAAGAGCTCGCTGCCGGGCAGCTTGCGGCTCTAAGCAACGCCAATCTGCGTGGCAACCTGGGCGCAATGATGCCTGCCTAGTGGACCGTAATTTCCCTGAACCTTCAGCGCGCCTGGCGCGCCGCCTTCATCGGCACGAATGCGGCACGGCTGCTTACGGTATCGAGCCAGCGCCGAACGTGCGGATAATCTGCAAGATCGAACCCGCCTTCGTGGGCAACGTGCGTATAGGCGAACAGCGCAATGTCCGCGATGGAGAATGCATCACCGGCAACGTTCACCGAACCCCGCAACTGGTGCTCCAGCACGTCCAGCGCCCGGTATCCACCGGGTTGCTTTGCTCGCAGTTCCTCAAGACGATCGTCAGGGCTACCGAGATACCTGACAATGAATCTCGAGGTCGCAATGTACGGTTCGTGGCTGTACTGCTCAAAGAACAACCATTGCATGACCTTCGCGCGGGCAAAGCGATTCTCGCCTGCGAGTGACGTACCTTCAGCGAGCCAGCTAAGAATCGCATTGGACTCCGACAGGCAACGTCCATCGGGCAGGCGCATGACCGGCACCTTGCCGTTGGGATTCATTGCCAGAAAGTCGTCGGCTTGTGTCGCGCCGGCCAGGATATCGACCTCATGCCATGTGTAGTCGATGCCGAGTTCCGCACAACACAACTGCAGTTTGTAGCAATTACCTGAAATGGAATCGCCAAAGAACTCAGGACGGGGTTCGGTCATGGATTTTGCTCTCGCCATAGTCGCAACGCATAGTATTCCTGCCGGCTCAGGTGCCGCGGCGCAAAGAAAGCGGCAACGATTGCAGCTGCCGCCGCGAATACAGCATCTGCCACGTTCCATACTTCATCGAAAAATACGGGCCACGTCATGCTCGTCACGGCGCGCAGGATGCTGATTGTACCCGTGCCGAATTCGTCGGCCGTGACCGACGCAGCGACGACGACATTCGCAAGCAACGACCCGGCGATAGCAAGAAACGCCGCGACCGCCGGAAACCGCCAGTCCACACCGCGTCCGGAGCGCCTGACCGTATAACCGACCAGATAACCCAGTACGACGGTCATCCACGGTAAAACCCGTTCAAGCAGCGCGGTCAGCATCGCCCACAACAGACTGAACAGAACAATTACAATCAGGCCGCCAAGGACCGCACCGCGGAACGACTGCAACTCGACCAGCCGCGCACCGTCCGCGGCTGTCGCGTTTCTCCGGGAGCCGTCGCCGTGCCGTTTGCGCAGCCGTAAAGGGTTTTGCGGATCCGCCATGCGCGAGATCATACCGCGTCCGGCGTTGGACGCCAGCCGCAAAAGTGCGCGAGAATGCGCCGATGCCCGAAAGACGCACAGTCCTGATCACGGGTGGTGCCTCCGGTATCGGTCGATGCACCGCTGAGCGTTTCCTGGCGCAGGGTGACAGCGTCCACATCTGCGATTCCTCGCAGCCGGCCGTCGACGAGTTTCTTGCGAGCAACGGCCGCGCTACCGCGACGCTGGCGGATGTCGGCGACGGCCGCGCCGCCAGCCGCGTGATCGATGAACTGCAGCAGCACTACGGAAGGCTTGACGTACTGATCAATAATGCCGGCATCGCAGGCCCCACAGGTGCGCTTGAGCAGCACGACGAAGACGGCTGGGAGGAGTGTATTCGGGTCAATCTCTCCGGCACGTTTTACATGACAAAGCGAGCTATGCCGCTGCTGCGCAACGCCGGCAACGCAGCGATCGTCAATATATCGTCCACCGCGGCATTGCACGGCTACCCGTTGCGATCCGCGTACGCAGCCAGCAAGTGGGGAATCACCGGATTGACCAAAACCTGGGCCATGGAACTCGGACCCGAAGGAATCCGCGTGAACGCTGTCTGTCCGAGCAGCGTCCGCGGCCCCCGCATTGAGGCTGTATTGGAGCGCGACGCAAAACAGCGCGGGATGAGCATCGATCAGGTTCGCGAGGTCTATCGTCGACAGACTTCGATGCGCACGTTCGTCAGCGCCGACGAGGTCGCGGATACCATACTGTTTCTGGCGTCGGACGCGGCGCGAAAAATCTCGGGCCAGTCAATCGCGGTTGACGGCCATACGGAAGGACTCAGCAACTGGCTCGATCAGGGCCCGGAGTAGTGTATGCGCGCAGCATGGTTTGAATCGTTCGGTGCGGCGGCCGATGTTCTTAAGGTCGGCGATCTCGATACCCCGGTCTCCGGACCCGGTGAAGTTCTCGTGCGAATGAAAACGAGCGGTGTCAATCCATCCGACGTCAAGAAGCGTGCCGGTTCGTTTCCCGACCTGCTCGACAGCGGCTTTGTCATACCAAACAGCGACGGTGCGGGCATCATCGAAGCGGTCGGTGACGGCGTTCCCTCCGAACGTATCGGAGAACGCGTTTGGGTCTATCAGGCGCAATTTGCGCGCCGCTTTGGCACAGCTGCCGAGTTCCTGGCCATCGATGCGACGCGCGCCGCGCCGCTGCCGGAAACGACCGGTTTCGACATCGGCGCCTGTCTCGGGATACCCGCCATGACGGCGCACAGAGCCGTGTTTGCCGATGGTGACGTTGCCGGGCAGACGCTGTTGATTACCGGCGGCGCCGGGCGGGTCGGTCACTATGCCATTCAGTGGGCGAGCAATGCGGGTGCCCGTGTCATCGCGACGGCCAGTAACGATGCGGACACGACGACGTGCAAAGCCGCGGGTGCTTACGCAGTCGTCAACCACCGTGGCGATGACGTTGCCGGCTCGGTTTTGAGCGCGACCGGTGGCGATCTCGTCGACCGCATTGTGGACGTCGAGTTCGGCGCCAACCTGCCTGTTTCGGTCGAAGTGCTGCGCGTCGGCGGCGTCATCGCGACCTATTCATCGATGCAGGTCAGCGAACCCAGACTGCCATTTTTTCAGATGATGTACAAAGACATCACGGTACGTATGATCATCGTGTACGCGATGCCGGAGTCGGCAAAACAGCATGCGATCCGGGACATCGACTCGGCGCTGCGCGCGAATGCGCTGCAGCATCGCATTGCCGCGACGATGCCACTTGACGACATCGTGCAGAGCAATGAGCTCATTGAGCGGGGTACGGTGCGCGGCACGGTCGTACTGGCCATCGACTAGTGGGCCGTGTGGTAAATTCGGTCACTTTCAGAGTCCTTCTCAAGGGGCAGACCCAGGCGAAGCGGTGCCGGCATAGCCGGGCTATGTCAAGCCGCTTCAACACCGGTATGCCCCTTGAGAAGGGCTCCCTGTGGGTCGCACCACAACGCCCTTCGGCGGTGTTGAGCTCGCTTGAATTGGCGACGGCCAGTCCTGCGCTCGCTCGCCTTGCCCAAGGGCGTTGTGATGCGACTGAAAGTCACCGAATTTACCACACGGCCCACTAGCCGGCTGGCAGACTCCATGCAGCAGAGCCGAATCGACTGGCCCGCATTCGGACTCAGTGCCGCAATACTCGTGCTGGCGAGTATTCCGTTGTTTGCCTGGCCTGCAAAGTCCGCCGTGTTTCTCGAGGCACTGTACGCGTTTATCGCCGGTGAACTCGGGTTTCTGTACCTGCTGGCGAGCGCCGGCGCGATCGGCTTTTTACTCTGGCTTGCGATGAGCCGTTTCGGCAGCGTGCAGCTCGGCGAAACGGACGAGCCCGAGTTTAGCGAACTAAGCTGGATCGGAATGTTGTTCTGCGCAGGCGTTGGCGCGGGCCTGTTGTACTGGTGCGCAACCGAATGGGCGTGGTACTACGATGCACCGCCATTCGGCGCGGAGCCGCGCAGTAGCGAAGCCACCGAGTGGGCATCGACCTACGGTCTGTTTCACTGGGGATTTACGGCCTGGGCATTTTATTGCCTGCCCGCCGTGGCAATCGCCTATCCGTATTACTCGAAGCATCTGAGCGTACTGCGTTTCAGCGTCTGCTGTCACTGGTTTCTCAAGGGCCGCGAATGCGGGACAACCGCGCGCACAATCGATCTTCTGTTCATGATTGCACTGCTCGGCGGCGCGGCATCGAGTCTTGGCTTCTCGACACCGATGATCGCTGCGACACTCGGCTGGTTGTTCAACGTCGATGCGGACGATGCGCTGGAAGTTGCGGTGGTGCTCGTTTGCATTGTCCTGTTTGCGACCAGCGTGTGGCTGGGATTGCGCAGGGGCATCAAGCGCCTGAGTGACATCAATGTCGGGCTCGCGTTCGGCATATTACTATTTATTCTGCTGGCCGGACCCACGGCGTTCATACTCAAAACCAGCCTGAGCGGCGTGGGGCACATGCTGCAGAACTTCGTGCGCATGAATTTCTGGACGGACCCGTTTACCGACTCCGGCTTTGTCGAGAGCTGGACCATCTTCTACTGGGCATGGTGGATCGCATTCGCGCCCTACGTTGGGCTTTTCGTCGCAAGAATTTCCAGAGGCAGAACGATACGCAGAGTCATACTCGGAATGCTGACCTGGGGATCGCTTGGTAGCTGGCTTTTCTACATGGTCATGGGCAACTACTCGCTGTTCCTCGAACTGTCCGGCGATGTCAACTTCACGGGCATTATGGCTGCGGACGGCGGCAGTGCAGCCATTGTCGCAATGCTCGAGACACTGCCACTCGCGGCCGTGGTCATCGCGTTGTTTTCAATCGTTGCGGTCATCTTCTCGGCGACAACTTACGACTCCGCGTCCTACGCGCTCGCGTCCGGTGCGACGCTGGGACTGCACGAGGGACAGGACCCTGCGCGCTGGCACCGCGTATTCTGGGCCTTCGCGCTCGGACTGATGCCCGTCGCGCTAATGCTCATGGACGCCGAACTGCGGCCCATTCAGGTCATTCTGCTGGTCGTATCGCTACCGATATTGCTCGTCGGCGTTGCGATGAGCATTGCGCTCGTCAAACAACTCCGCAAGGATCACGCCGGAAGCGGATCCTCGCCGATGACGAGTTGATTATTCCCGACGAAATGATGCGGCGGCACACGAAGGTTGAGCGGCGCGGGACCGCGCACGACCCTGCCCGCATAATCGTACATCGAGTCATGGCACGGACAATGAAAGCCGCCGGGCCACCAGTCGCCCAGCAGCGAGCGGCCCCTGTCGACGTCCTGCAGCGGTACGCAGCCCGCGTGCGTGCAGTTGGCAATCAACACGAGAAATTCCGGAATAACCGAGCGGTGTTTGCTGTCGACGTAGTCCGGCTGAATCTCGCTCGGATCGGAGTCGTCGAGACCGCGGTCGTCGGTGACGCGAAGATTGTCGAGCTGCTCCGCACTTCGCCGCATAACGAACACGGCCTGCCCTCGCCAGATCACGCTTCGAACCTCACCCGCCGCAAATCCGGACAAGTCAACCGAGACCGCAGCACCAAGCGCTTTCGCCCGTTCGCTCGGGTACAAAGATCGAAGTAAAGGTATCGAGGCGATTGCCAGCCCAATACCGCCTACGGCTGCCGTGATTCTGGCGAGCGCTTTACGTCGGTTCATAGTCTTTCCTCAAACTCAATAGTAGCGCGGAGTAGCTGCAAACTATTGCGAAACTTGCGATCCAGACATAAAACGCCGGGCCGAGTTCTTCGATAGGCGTGCCGCTGGCTTCTGTGAACCACCACTGATCGACCAAATAGGATGTCAGCCCGAGTGCGATGGCCGCAGTAGACCAGCGGAGAGCCGACACAGCTCGATTGCGCAGCAACATCACGACCGCTATGGAGAAAAGTACGTTCGCAATCCACTGGAAGTCATAATTGAAGATTCCCATCCAGCCCAGAAACAACACATCGAAACCCAAAACGGGTTCATGATTCTTAAACATCAGCGCGGGCAGTGGCAGAGATGACAGGTAGACGACGACTGAGGCAGCGGCAACGGTAAGTTTAAGTCGAGGGCCTTCCATGACGGGATAGTGCATTACGTCTGCAAGCAGATTACGCCTCCAATTTGAGACACGCAATAGGGAGAACTTAATCTTGCCGCTCTGCTGAATTATGTCTTGTGTAGCGGTAATGACCTGTAATCGGAAACCGGAACAAAACATCCTCAAGCTTCGGTCCATGGCCGATATTGTGAACGATCAGGGGCCGTTTTCCGTCACTGGACATCCGGTCGACGACAATACCGATGTGCGGCAGATTGCCGGGCAGCATCCACGTGACGAGATCGCCCGCATCGTAGTCCTCGGCACGTTCAGACGCACCGAGCACCTCCCCGTGGCGCGAAAAGAAGGTTTGCAGATTCGGTACGCGCCGATGGTCAATGTTCGTATCGGGCAGCGTCAATCCCCAGAGTTTTGGATAAGCGTCAAACGATTGTTTCATATCGAGATGCACGAGTTCCTGCAGGTCTATGTTTAGGGCTCTGTAGGAACGAATGACGACATCCGTGCATACGCCGATATCGGCTGGCACGTCGCCACCCGGATAGTCGATGCCGATGTAGCGACCATCATACCTGACGCGGTGTCGAGTGCGTTCTATCGCCGCCTCGACAAGCGCGTCGGTGAAGGACTGTCGCTCAGCGAATGCCGGTAACGAAAGTACGATGAGACTTAGAACCACGGAAACGCGCATCAGAAACTGTCGATAAACCATACGATCAATGTAGCACCCCATTGTGGCAACCATGTGCGGTAGAGCACGTCGTTCAGTTCTCAAACCGCATCAACAGGCGATCGTGGAATCGCTGCGGCAGATGCGGCGCGAGGTAGGGTGTGACAAGCGCGTCTATTTCCCCGGCTACACGTACGACCGGCCTGCTCTTCGCAAGCCTGCTCGGCAGCAACCTGTTCAATACCTGCGCGGCGAACTGGTAGGACGTTCCACTCGTGTGCAGATGAGAGAGGCCATGATGCTCACACGCACCTATCCAATCCGACTCAAGGCGTGGATAGAAGACCTCGTGTTGCCCATCGACCCGCCTGCCCTTCGACTCCATGAGCAATAGCTGGCCTTGCGGCCGTAACACGCGGCTTAGCTCACCGATCAGAATATCCTGATTGACGTACGCATTGTGATGCAGCACCGCGACACACAACACAAAATCCACACTGTTGTCTTCGGCATCGACCTTTAAGTTTTTCAATACCGAAAAACGGCCGTCCGGATAATCGCGGCGCGCGATGTTGATCATTTCGTCGGAAATGTCAACGCCGTGGTAACTCACAAAATGGTCACGCAAAACGTCGACCCAACGGCCAACGCCACAGCCGAAGTCCAGCACGCTGCCGGCCGATTCCGGCAACGCGTCGGCCGCAGCACTTATCTCTCTTGACACGATGACGCGCTGCGCGTTTTCGATGCAGCGATTGCGCAACGGATCGTCGACACCAACGGCATGACCCGGTTTGTCGGCATTGCGGCGCGCCTTTTCGTTCCAGTACTCAAGCGTCGCCGCTTCTTCAGATTCGGAGTTATGCTCGTTCATCGGATAGTTGAACTGTCAAAGCAACTGGACATGGGCGGAAAACTTCGTTTTCGATTCGGTCAATCTTTGATGCGCTCAAAATCCTACGGGAACAGTAGCAAATCATAAGTAAACTCGATCACAGAAAAGCGTTTTTTTAGCAAAGACGCCAACCCCCTGCTTACTCGGTGTTATTGACCGCGCAGACACGCATTTCGACGCTGTGTGGCCGTCTTACGTCCTCCATTCGATCCGTGATCAGCCCGTCGACGCCGATGCTCCGATAGTATTGCGCCCGATTTGCGTTGTTTACGGTCCAGACATAAATTTCCCGGCCTGCCTCGTGCAGCGATTCCACAAATTCTCTGTCGATGAATCCGCGGCCCTTCACACTGACTCCATGAAGGTCGTATTCGCTAAGGCGAGCGTTGAGCTTCTTCAGGCTGGGTCTCAACAGGTAAGGAATCCTCCAACGCAGTCGGCTCAGATAAACCAGGCGTGTGTCCGGCAACATCCGCCCGAGGTACGCCAGCGCTTCGGGACTGTCACTCTGGAAGGACGTCTGTTCCGGGCCAACGTCCGAATTGAGAAGGACATCCGCGATGTGGTCGAGTTTTTCAGGATTCGTGTCTTTGAGATCGAAAACAAAATAGCCATTCGGTTCGATTGAACTCAGGAGTTCCGCCATTGTTGCGATTCCTGTGTCGACGAGCGTTGTCAACTCGGCAAATGTCAGATCCGCGAGTTTCATTCCGGAGATTTCGTCATCGTGAAACAGGTATGGAACGCCGTCCGCTGAAACGCGTACGTCGACTTCCACACCATCTGCACCAGCCAGCCACGCTCGCTGAACGCTCTCAATTGAGTTTTCTGTCCCTGCACACGCATATCCGCGATGCGCGATGATGTCCATTGCAGGGCCCTGAGAAATCGCAAGCAAACAACAACTTAGCGCAGTGCAGCGCCGCACGATGTTCGATAGCACGGGCCTTCCTCTCCCTTGTGGCCCGACGAGTGGGCCCATTGGCAACGCATAGTATCGTAATCCGCAATCCCGACGTGATCGGCATTGTTCATTTATTCGGCATTGTTCATTTATTTAGGATTGCGGCGTGATCTGAATCGGATATTACGAGGAGTGATGTAGTCCATGTTTGTCGTACTACTAAGATTTTCGAGCAATAAGCAACGCGCTGGCGAGCTGATGGGCGGCCACAATGCCTGGTTGAAGAGCGGCTTCGAAGATAACGTGTTTCTGGTCGCCGGCAGCCTCAAACCCGGTATGGGAGGCGCTATCGTCGCGTCCAACACGGACATGGAAGAAGTTGAAGTCAGAATCGGCCGCGACCCTTTTGTCGCCGAAGATGTGGTCACCGCGGAGATTCTTGAAATTGGCGTCGCGAAGACCGACCGTCGATTGGAGTTTCTCCTCAACTAGTGGCCCGCACATGCTCCCATAGCGGGAATACGCGCGACATAGCGGCCAGGCCGAGCGGATGCAGGAATCTCCCGTCGGAAACCGCCGCCTTCACATCACTCAATGACATCAGGTGAACGTCGATAACCTCCCCCGGGTCGGGCCGCTGTTCCCGCGTCTTTTGCACCCCCTCCGCCAGCCACATGTGACACAGATTGTTGTGAATGGCAGGGTTCGCCTGTACGGCGCCCAGTGAGTACCACCGCCCGCCGCCAAAGCCCGTTTCCTCCATGAGTTCGCGTTTTGCGGCATCCAGTGGCTCTTCACCCTCATCGACCAGCCCGCCCACAGGCTCCAGAGTCACGTCACCGATACCGAATCGGTACTGTTCGACCATGACAATTCGCTGGTCATCCGTCACAGCGACGACGTTGACCCAGTCCGGTGCTTCCAGTACGAGCCGCTGCAACCGATCGCCATTCTCCGGGTGTTGCATCAGATCGAATCGGACGTTGAAGAGCGGCAACTCAGGTCCGGGTTCGCTCGATACTCGCTGCCAGCGAAGTTCCTTGTCCGTCATAAACTCTCTCGTTTTCGTTGCACAGGACAGCAATATCCTCCAGGGCTTGTATTATCACAATCTGAGTCAGGGAGGCAGTCCATCGTCGAATCTTTACGCGCCCGTACCATCGCATTAAACACTGCGCTACCGGCCAACGCGAAAACCGGAAATGTATCCGTCACGATTCTTCGTTACTATGCGCAACCATGTATACGACCAGACGGACCTTTCTCTCGGCGCTTGGAAGCGCGGGCATTTCAATACCCACCGGACTCAACGCCTCCGTCAACTGGACTGGGAAGCTACGTGTTTTGCAGGGGCCCATGATCGGCGCCGTCGGAACGGATCGTGCGTCGGTCTGGGTGCGCGTCGGCGGCGAACATGACGTCAGACTGCAGATTGTCGGCCCCGATGGTCGCAGCGCAGTCGGCCCTGGCGTTCGTGCGCTGGCGAAAAATGATTATTGCGCGGTGCTTGCATCGCCACGGCTCGAACCGGCAACACGTTACGAGTACCGCATCCTCGTCAACGAGCGGCCTGACGCGTACTTAAAGGACGACTTTCCGACGTTTCTGCGCACGGCACCAACAGGGCCGGCGCGTTTTTCAGTGGCATTCGGATCCTGCTGCAAGTACCAGGACGACCCTGTGCAACCCATCTGGGGCGGCGTGGCCACGATGAATCCCGACCTGTTCCTGTGGCTCGGCGACAACGTATACATCGACAGCCTGCACGAGCACGTGATGGCCGAGACCTATCGGCGGCAGCGCGACATTCTGGCCGGCACGCCGGCGCTCAGAAACATCCCGCAGCTCGCAACCTGGGACGATCACGACTTCTGCCTCAACGATCACGATCGCCGTAATCCCGCGAAGGAGACGGCACTCAAGGTGTTCCGGCAGTATTGGGCAAACCCGAGCTACGGACAGGCAGCCGACGCCGGCGTTTACTTCCGGAATCGTTACGGCGACGTGGAGTTTTTCTTCGTCGACGTGCGTTATCACCGCGATCCGAACGATGCCGAGGACGGGCCGAACAAGACCATGCTCGGAAAAAAGCAGTTCGACTGGCTAATCAACAGCCTGGACAGCAGCGACGCGGTATTCAAGGTCCTCGTGTCGGGCTCGGGCTGGAGCACGGCGAAAGGACCCACCGGCGATGCCTGGTCGTCGCATATCGCTGAACGAAATCGCCTGTTCGGAGAAATTCGCGATCGGCGTATCGAGGGCGTGTTGCTGATCTCAGGCGACACCCACGTCGGCGAATTCAACTGCATCCCATGGTCCGAAGAAGGCGGTTACGATCTGTTCGAACTTGTCAGTTCGCCGCTGGCGCAACCCCCCGAAAAAGGCTCGTTTCTCGAACGCCGGCCGGAAATGCGTATTCGCCAGGTCTATTCGCGCGGCAACAATTTCGGTCTGCTCGAGTTCGATACCACCGCCGACGACCCGAGCGTGAAACTGACACTACGCAACGTGCGCGGGCAGAGAACCTGGTGGCGTCCCGTCACCCTGCGCGCCTCGGAGCTTAAAAACGGCATCAAAAGCTGGGACAAGCACATCGACGAGGTTTCACTAGAGCGCTACGAGTCCTGGCGTTCGGGTGGGCCTTACTACCCCGATCTCTCCGGGCTTATCCGAGACCGTACGTAAACCTCTTTGCTCACGCGCGCAACGGTCTCGTCGTTCTCGTCGACGAGAGCCGTTTCGAAATGAAACGTGTTTTTCCCCAACCGATCGACCTCGGCACGCATTTCGTCAAGGCGATCCTTGCTGATTTCAAACACACCAAGAATCGTGCCCTTTGCAGGCTTCAAAAACTGAATAGCAGCCGACTTGTCCCAGACGATATATTGCCCGCCAAGGTTCATCGTAATGATGAACACAAAAAACGGATCCGTCATCGTATACAACGAGCCGCCGAAATGCGTGCCGAAGAGATTGCGGTTGTACCAGCGTTTCTTTAGTTCTACCTCGAAGCGCGTGAAATCCTCACGGAACGATTTCACTTGAATACCCATGCCCAGAAAGGGCGGATACCAGTTGATCTTTCGGATTAATCGGCCGAATTCAGGATTCGCCATGGTCTCCGCCACTCTGCACGCATTCCGACCTGAGAATAGCGTAGATTTCGAGGTCCTCGAATATTCCCCATTTGACGGTGCCCTGACGCAACGTACCCTCGTGACGCATGCCGATCTTTTGCATCACGCGTCCTGACGCCGGATTTCGAACCAGATGTTGTGCGGCAATTCTGTTGAGTTTGAGTTCGGCAAATCCGTAGTCGACAAGCCGATGCGCGGCCTCGGTCGCGAACCCGTTGTTCCAGTAAGGTCGCCCGATCCAATAACCCAGCTCGGCTTTACTGAACCTCTCATCCACTGTGAGTCCTATCGCACCGATTGGTCCGCTCGATTCCGACCTGGAAATTGCGAACACCGCGTTGGCGCCCGCACGAAAACCGTCCGCATGACCCGAAATCCACTCCACGGCCATAGGTTCCTCGTAAGGGTGAGGAATATTCAAGGTCGTATCCGCGATCAGCCGATCGCCCGCCAATTCAGCAACCTGCCCGGCGTCTCCCGGCACAAACGGGCGCAGTATCAGACGATCGGTATGCAATGTCGGCAAAGGCATCGGCAATAC
Source organism: Woeseiaceae bacterium (assembly GCA_965224505.1). GTDB lineage: Bacteria > Pseudomonadota > Gammaproteobacteria > Steroidobacterales > Woeseiaceae > UBA1847. Next base: position 3,037,928 of record CBDCZL010000018.1, on the reverse strand, counting down.
GACTCACGCAGCAGTTACGTGACAATAGCCTTTAACTGACGCGGTCGACAAGACAATATCCGGCAAGAGCGGTGAGAACACAAACCGGCAATGGCTCCCTGCGGTCCGCTTGATTTGCCGGTTTGTGTTCTCACCGCTCGCCTGTGACACGGCTCGTCACCGAAACCAACGTCTAATATCGAATCCGCCTCGACACCAGCATCAACAGTACAGCAATTACCGCACACAAACTAAAAAGCCGAATCAGATCGCCCGTTCCGGCCCCACCCTCGATGATTCCGCCGATGACAAGCGGCCCGATGCCACCACCGATCATCGTCGTGAATCCGTTGTAGAGCCCCACACCGCTGGCTATTTGCCCACGCGGAATCACCCGCTGTACCACTGCAAACTCCGACGCCGTAAAAGCACTGACGAAGAATACACTGACGCTAAAGAACGCAACGGTCAGCCATACCATGTTCGCATTGCCTGCCGACAAGCCACAGACGATGAAGATTCCGGCAGCGAGATAACCGCCGCCCGCAACTGTCGCCCGTCGGTTGCTCCGGTCTCCGACGACCGCCCAGAGCGCCAGTCCAAGCAACGACGCCGCGTAGGGGATGGCGGCAAGATGCGACAAATCACCGTAACGGACACCATCCAGACCCGCGAGATAGGTCGGTAGCCAGCCTGCGATGCCGAGTGCAACCATGTTGTTGACGATGCCCGCAAGGACCAGTAACTGGAATGAGCGGCGGCGAAAAATCGACCACGGCGAGCTGCGAGTAGGCGGCACATCGCCCGCTGCGGCTTCAAGCCGCGCGGCGAGTTCAGCACCGACCCTCGGATGTAGCGTCGGACGGTCGTGAACGAAAATCAGCACCAGCGGCAGGCTGACGATAAGACCGCCCAAAGCCAGCACATAGAACCCCGTGCGCCAACCGTGCTGTTCCATGATCGGCACGAGCAGAATCGGGGCTGTCAGAATCGAAACAAACAACCCGGAAACCCAACCGCTGTTCGCACGGCTGCGCTCGGAGGGGGCGAACCAGTCGTTGGTCAGTTGATTCATCATCGGCGGATGCACGCCTTCGCTCAGGCCAAGTAACACGCGGCTCGCCATAAACAGAATCAGAACCTGGCTCGCGAGTGCTCCTAACGCCGTGAATAACGACCACAGCATCAGCATGACGATCAGACTTTTACGCGCACCGGCCCTTTGCCCGAATGGGCTCAGAAAGATATTGGCAATGCCATAGCCCGCATAGAACAGGCCCATGAGCAGCGCGCCCTTGCTCGCAGTCTCGGCGCTGTCCCAGCCGTGCTCGGCCGCTATGAGCGGCATCGCCAGGGAAATGTTCAGACGATCGTAATAGGCGATCAGGAAGGTCACGCCAAGCGTGGCCACCAGTTTCCAGCGTTCGCTGCTTCCAGCGGCCTTATCGATTGGCGTACAGGCGGTTGACGAACTCAATCATGAGTTTGTCCCGTACTTCCGCAGGCACATGATTGAGCAGATTGTTGATGTCGTCCATACGCTCCGGCAGGTTTTCGGGATCGATGCTCGCCGATTGACTCAGTGCCGCGAATAACTCCACATCGCCCGCGCTGTTGAGTGCCGCCGCGATCTCAGGAGAGAGTTCTTTTAGGCCCTCAACCGCCCGCTCACGCAAACCGGCCTCGCATTCCGAAAGATCGCGAATGAACTCATCGACGTGCGGTGCGTTGCTCGCACCGACCGACAAATGCAGATTCGCCGGCGAATTGGCAAAGCCGAATTGTGGCTGGATATACCAGCCGCGCGCCTTCATATTCTCGGCCAGCGCGAAAACGTCAATAGAGTCGGAGGTAATCGAGAACAGGTTGATCTTTGGATCGCCCAGGACTCGCAGTGACGGCAGTTCGTTCACCGCGGCGATAATCTTCGCTGAGGCCTGCTGGCATTTTTCCACGAGACCGAGATAGCCGTCGCGGCCCAGGTGGTTCAGAATTGCCCAGCACCCTGCAACCGGCCCGCCGCTCTTGGTCGAACTGATCGTTGGATTGACGACCGAGTATCCGACCCATCCCGACCACGCAAAAATCTGATATTTCCGCATGTCGCCATACTTGTAAAGAATCGACGAGGCGCCCTTCGCCGCGTATCCCCACTTGTGAAAGTCCATCGACAATTGGGTGACGCCCGGCACCGAGAGATTGAAGTTCGGTATGTCGGCACCGAGTTCCTTCGCGAACGGCAGGTACATTCCGCCGACGCAGCAATCCACATGAAACAGGATGTCGTGGCGCGCGGCAATCGTTCCAAGTTCCTCGATAGGATCGACGACACCGTGTGCGTAAGACGGCGCGGACCCGACCATCAGAATGGTCTGGTCGTTGATCGCCGCCTCCATATCCGCGGCAATCGCGCGATAGTCATCGTCGACCGGCACACGAATCGGCTCAAGGTCGAAGTAGGCACAGGCCTTGAAAAAAGCCGGATGCCCGGTATCCGCGATGACGATGTTCGGCCGTGTGATGTGCGGGTACAGTTCTCTGGCGCGATCGCGGGCCGTCTTGAGCGACAGCAGAATACTCTCGGTGCCACCACTCGTGAAACTGCCGCGCGCGTCCGGTCCACCGTCCTGCAGATCGATGGCCATGCCGATGACCTGTTTTTCGAGATTCAGGCAACTCGGAAACGACGTAGGGTCAAGGCCGTTTTCGACCAGGTACATCGAGTAGGCATCGGTAACGAGGTTCATAGCCTCTGGCCCGGCATCGTAGATGTACGCGAATACGCGGCCTTCGGCCCAGGGCACGTCGTGGCCTTTCATAGCCTTTAGCTGGCCCAGCAGTTCACCTGCCGATTTGCCCTGTTGTGGAAAGGTCATCTTGGTTCAGAAAGTCCAGGTAAAGCTTGCACCGATCTGACGGGGCGCACCGACGACGCGCTGAGCGCCTGAAATAAACGTCTCAAGCAATGTATGTCCAAGAATGTACTCTTCATCGAACGCATTACGAGCCCAGATAGATGCGTCCCAGCGATCGCCTGCCAGGCCGGCACGCAGATTCACGAGTTCGTAGCCCGGGATTCTGCGAAGGTCGCTGTTGCGCGCATCGGCGTACTGATCGTCGATATTCGAATAGTCTATACGAAAGTACCCATCGAACGACGCGTCGAGCGGAATATCCACGTCCACATAGGCGCTGAGCGTATTTTCGGGTGAGAACGGAATCGAATTTCCGGTCGCATCGAAGACATTGCCGTTCGTGTCGACCGCATTTTCGAAACGGCCGAATGTCGAGTCGAGGTTGCCCCAGGCAATGCCGAACGTAGCATTGCTCGTTATTGCCGCCGTCAACTCGACTTCGAAACCCTTCGATTCCGCATCCGCCGCATTCTGTACGAACTGCCGCTGGCTCAGGACATCCTGGCCACGAACCTGCAGGTCCTGCCAGTCGAAGAAGAACGCGGCCGCATTCACGCGCAGACGACGATCCAGAAACTCTGTTTTCACGCCGATCTCGTAGTTATAGCCAGTTTCCTCACCGAAGAACTTCTCGACGGCAGGCAAATTGGTCGTGACATCGGAGTTTACGCCGCCGACCTTGTAGCCCTTCGAGATAGTGCCGTAGAAATTGGTCATATCGTTGGCATAGTATTTGGCCGTAATGCGTGGCGAGAAATCGTTGTACATCGATTTTTGACGGTCACTGCCAACGGGCAACGTCACGGTCGGTCGTGTCACTTCAGTGAAATCAACCGTATCGTCCGTCCAGCGCAGACCCAGCGACAGATCGAAGTTCTCGGTGAGATGCCAGGTCAGATCGGAAAATACCGCGAAGCTCTGGGTTGTATTGGCACGATCGACATCCTCGAAATTGCCAACGGTCTGCGGTCCGAACAGTGTGGGTATCAGGCCAGCGGCCAGAGCGCCTTGTATCTGCGGATCTCCGAAATCGACGAGTCCGCCCTGCGCGGCGAGTGCGAATAGTGTCGCGCCCCAGGCATCCAGATACGGGTCCGTGTCGAGGTGCCGCGAAAGGTCGGTCTCGGTGATCTCGTCTTCGGAGTAAATTACGCCAACCATCCAGTCGAATTTCTCGTTGTCATAGCTGCCGAGACGCAGTTCCTGACTCCAGGCCGAGGATTCGCTGACCCGGCTCACCGTGAAGGCCGGATAGATCGACATATCGCCGTCACCGTCCACGTCGAAATCGTTTTGCGTCCAGCCTGTTACCGAGGTCAGGCTAAGGTTGTTGCCGAAGTCGTAGCTGATGTTCAGGATTGCCGTATCGGTCTCGCTGCTGCTGGCATTCGCGACATCGGTAGCTACGGTGTCGTAGTTGTTTGGATAGAATGGCACATTCGTGACCGGAATCGGCCACTCGGGAAACTGTGTCGTATCGATCGGTGGCGTCGGTATGGGCTGGAACAGGAATTCCCAGAAGGTCACGACGTCGACAAGCTGCGTTGGGATTTCACCGAGCTCCCCGGTGGGCACGAGCGCCTGCATGTTCTGGCTCATGTCCGAGCGCGACAGCGAGAAGTCGATGGTCATTTCGTCGCTCGGCTCAACCCGCAGTGCCGCGCGAAGTCCCTTCTCTTCGCCGTCGTTGGTCGCACGGGACGGCCCGACGTTATTCAGAAACCCGCCCACTTCGCGATAGTAGCCGCTGACGAGCAGCGCCGCCGAGTCGCTGAGCGGCTGATTAAAGCTCAGGCGGCCCATGTAACCGTCCCAGTCGTCGGCTTCGAGCTTCAGCGTGCCGGACCGCTCGGAGAGATCAGGTTTCTGCGACGTGATGCTGATTGCGCCAGCCATCGTATTGCGGCCGAAGAACGTCCCCTGCGGGCCGCGCAGTACTTCGATGCGCTCAACGTCAAACAGAGACGTATCGGCGGTTCGAGAGTGTCCGGTCACGAGAATATTGGGCGCGATATTGAATTCATCGAGGTAGATACCGACCGAATTGGCTTTACCGCCAATATTGGTGATGCCGCGGATACCGATTCGCGTGCTTGCGCGATTACCGCGATTACTAAAGCCCACATTCGGAGTCATGTTCGCGTAGTCGTTGAACTCGCGTATACCGGCGCGTTCAATCGTCGCTGCGTCGAACGCGGTAATCGCGATCGGCACTTCCTGCAAACTTTGTTCGCGCTTCTGTGCCGTTACCCGGATCTCCTCGATGACGATGCCATCGTCGTCCTGCGCCAGCCCTGAGCCCGAGAACAGAACACCGGCGGACATCACTATTGCCGCCGCTGTGACACGGAATTCTGCTTGCATGTCTGGTTCCCCCAAGTTTGTGGTAGGGTCCAGTCTACCGTAATTGTACAAAAGTACAAGCATCATTGTACGAAAGTACAATGAACTTGGCGGCGAAGTATGCGAGAATGACAGCCATGAAGACTTCCAGCGTCGTCGATATCGAAAAACGCGGTTCCCGGCCTCGCGGTGGACAGACGCGGCAGAAAATTCTCGACGCGGCACAGTCCGTCATCGCAGCCAAGGGCGTCCGCGGAACGACTCACCGTGCGGTTGCCAAACAGGCCGGAGTCCAGCTTTCGCTGACGACATATTATTTTCGCGACATCAACGAGCTGATCTCGCTGGCCTTCGAGGCCATGATGGAGCGCGATCACGATTCGTTGACCGAACAATGGGAAAAGGCGTTTCGCTATCTGGACCAGTTTTCGGCCGTAGATCTGGCCGACCCGGATACGCGCCGGCGCATTACCGATTACTGCACCCGGCGCATCGTCGATCATATTCGGCACGGATTGACGGAGTCCCACGAAGGCCTCGCCATTGAGCACCACTTTTTCTTCGAGGCGCTCAACGATCCCAAGCTTGAGCAGCTTTCGGTAATGCACCGCGAACGGTTGCTGCAACCGTTTGTGCGCTTCTGCAGTTACTTCAACGACGTCGATCCGGAGACCGATGCCAGCCTGCTGTTCGGCACCATCACCCGCCTTGAATACGAGGCACTGCCAGGTGCGCCCGATAACGTCGACTTCCGGAAAATCAGAGCAGAGATACGGCGCATGATCCGTTGGATCGTCGATGCCAGCTAAAGACGCCATTTCTAGCAGTTACGGCCAGCTACGTACAGCATTCGAGACTGGCCAGTCTCGCAGCCTTGAGTGGCGCCGGGAGCAGCTTGCCGCGCTCGAGCGCATGATGTCCGAATGCGAAAAAGAACTCATGGAGGCGCTGGCTGCCGATCTCGGAAAACACCCGCAGGAGGCCTGGGCAACCGAAATCGCCTACGTGGCTGGCGATGCCGCGTACTGCCACAGGAAACTGCGGCAATGGACCAGACGTCGCAAGGTACGCACGCCGATGCTTGGACAACCTGGCAGGAGTTGGATACAACCGGAACCACTGGGTGTGGTTCTGATTATTGGCGCCTGGAACTACCCGTTGCAGCTAACGCTGGCCGGCCTCGCCGCCGCCATCGCAGCCGGAAACTGTGCCGTCATCAAACCATCGGAACTCGCACCTGCCACGTCGGAGTTGATTGCCCGGCGCGTAACCGAATTTCTCGACAGCAACTGCATCCGGGTTGTCGAAGGTGCCGTTCCGGAGACCACCGCCTTGCTGGAATTGCCCTTCGACCACATTCTGTACACGGGTGGCGCCACGGTGGGCCGCATCGTCATGGCTGCAGCCGCCAAACACCTGACTCCCGTAACGCTGGAACTCGGCGGCAAAAGTCCGTGTGTCGTATTGCCCGACACGGATCTCGAAACCACCGCAAGACGTATCGTCTGGGGCAAATTCACCAATGCCGGACAAACCTGCGTCGCACCCGACTACGTTCTTACCGATGCTCAGACCGAGGCAAAACTACTACCGCTGATGCAACAGTGCATTACGGATATGTTCGGTGCCTGTCCCGAACAATCCGACTCCTACGGCCGCATCGTCAACGACCGTCATTTTGAGCGAATCCGTAGCTTCCTGACATCGGGCGACGTATCTATCGGCGGCGACAGCAATGCCGAATCCCGCTACATTGCGCCGACTGTCCTGACGAACGTCAGCCGTGATTCGGCTGTCATGCAGGAGGAAATATTCGGTCCGGTATTGCCGATTGTCCAGGTGGACGATCTGGACGCTGCTATTCGCTTCATTCGCGGTGGAGACAAACCCCTGGCCGCCTACGTATTTACGAAGGACAAGGCCGCGGAAGCACGATTCCTCGACCAGGTCAGCAGCGGTAATGCCTGTGTCAACGACACGATGATGTTCATGACTGTGGAAGAATTGCCCTTTGGCGGTGTCGGCCAAAGCGGCATGGGCGCATACTCCGGGGAACACGGCTTTCGAACCTTTAGTCACATGAAAGCCGTCATGAAACGCAGCTGGTGGCCGGATCTCGCGGTGCGGTACGCGCCGTTTACGGAAAAGAAATTCAGGATGCTGCGAAAACTGCGCTGATGCGCTCCGATACCCCCTATTTCACCGCTCTAAGCGCGGCGCTGCGCGCTGCGGATATCGCTACGCCGCGGCTGGTCGTGGACCTTGAGTGCGTAGAACAAAACGTTACCAGCCTGCTTGAACTTCACGATTCGGAAAAAATCCGTATCGTCGCAAAGTCTCTGCCCTGCCCGGAATTGCTGGCCCACGTATTCGGCATCACTGGACACCAGCGGCTCATGGTTTTTCATCTGCCGTTTTTGCTACGACTCGTAGAGCACTTTCCTGCCGCAGACATCCTTATGGGCAAGCCGATGCCTGGCGCGGCGCCGCGCCAATTTTACCGACACCGCGTCAGCAACTCGTTCGACGACGAACGGCAATTGCAGTGGCTAGTGGACACGCCGGAGCGTCTGCGACAAATCGCTGAGCTCGGCGCAGATATCGGCAGGCGAATTGCGGTCAACATCGAACTCGATGTCGGCATGCACCGTGGTGGCATTGCCGACCGCAAGACGCTAAAACAGGTGCTCGACACCGCGCGATCCAATCGGAATAGCGTCCGGATCGCAGGGTTCATGGGCTACGACGCGCACGTCCCCAGGGCACCGATTCCAGGCTCGGTCGGCAGTGCCGCCAAAAAAGTGCAGTCTCGGTATCGTGAATTCCTCGACATCGCCTGCAATGACTACGGCGACCTTGAGGAACAAGCGTGGTGCGTCAACGGCGCCGGAAGCCCGACCATATCCATGCATGACGAAACCTCGCCGCTCAACGACTTCTCTGTCGGCTCCGCATTGGTAAAGCCCGTCGGATTCGACCTTCCGAGTCTGACTGACTTTCAACCTGCGGCATGGATTGCGTCGCCGGTTCTCAAACGCCTCGCGGGCGTGCGCGTCCCATTTCTGGAGAAACTGCCAGCAGGAAATCGCGACACACTGTTCATCTATGGCGGACGCTGGCTCGCATCGCCGGTCTTTCCGGCAAGCCTTAAAGAGAACCGACTCTACGGTTACAGCTCGAATCAACAAATGCTGACTATTGCTTCGAACTCCGACATTGCAGTGGACGACTTCGTATTCCTGCGCCCGGAACAGAGTGAGGCCGTATTTTTACAGTTTGGCGATCTGCTGATCGCGCGGAGGGCTGAACTGATCGACGAATGGCCGACACTGTGAAGTGGTTCGTACGCATTGCACCGGGTATCGTTGTCGTGGCGATAGCGACGGCGGTGGCCGTCGGCGTCGTCGTGCAGAAATCCCAGCTTGACCCCGGAGGCGAGTTTGCTGTTGATGGTATACAACACCCGCTGACAATCCACTTTGACGCGCAGTTGCGCCCCTACGCCCAAGCCCGCACTTTGCCCGATGCATTGTTTGCCGAGGGCTGGCTGCACTCGCGCTACCGACTGTGGCAGATGGAACTGCTCCGGCGAGCCGGCTCCGGCCGGCTCGCGGAAGGCCTGGGCACATCGATGCTCGATACCGATAAGAGTCTCTGGACCGCTGGCGTGCCGCAACTCGCCGAGCGGCTTGAACGCCATGCATCCGATCGCGTCCTGAGGCTGGTCGACGCATACGTTGCGGGGATCAATGCCGGCCTCGACACCTACTCTGTCAGGCCTCCCGAACTACTGTTGACCGGTATCGAACCGCAGCCCTGGAACCGACGTGACGTGTTCGCCGTCGGCGCCATGATCGCGTTTCAAAGCGCCAACAACATGAGCAACGAGCTGTTGCGGCTATCGCTGTCGAGCGCACTCGACCCGACACTGTTCGACGTATTTCTGCCGGACGAATCCCGGACACCTGGGTTTCCGTATGTGCTGCCTGCACAGCAGTTAATGGCTGCCCATCGATTCTCCGAGTCGCTGGATGCCTACCGGCGGCATCTGCTGCCGAATGCCGCATTGGGCAGCAGTGGATGGGCGGTTGCGGCAGAGCGCTCCGCTACCGGCTATCCTTTGTTTGCCTTCGATTCGCACGATGCGCTCAACCTGCCTAACCTGTTCTTCGAAGTGCATCTGTTCTATGGTGAGGGCCGCAGTATCCGCGGCTGGTCGCTACCCGGATTACCCGGCGTGATCAATGGCTTCAACGAGCGGCTGGCCTGGGGCATGACGAACATTGGCGATACCCAGGACCTTTTTCTCGAAACTCGCCATGAAGACGACCCGGACCGGTTTCTGCTGGACGGTGAGTGGTACGCCGCACGCCACGAGACCGTCGAGATTCCGGTCAAGGGTCAGGATACTCAGAGACTTCGGATTACCTATTCGGCAAATGGGCCGCTGATCAGCGACGATCCCGCGATTGCGCTGCGCTGGACCGGTCACGAAGTCGCTGCGCAGGGCATCGAATCACTGCTCTCTATGAACACGGCCCGGAACTGGGAAGAGTTTGAAGAGGCGATAGACAAACATGCCGCACCCTCGGCGAACATTACTTACGCCGATATGGATGGGGACATTGCATTCCGCACAATCGGGCTGCTGCCGACTCGCGGCGCCGGCCGGGGCCTCATTCCGATCTCCGGAAACGACTCCGCCAACGCATGGCGCGGCATGGTTGCGAACGATAATCTGCCGCAGGCCGTCGATCCTGAACAAGCCTATGTCGCGGCCGCCAATGCGCGCGTGCACAATTCGCCACCGCTCATATCGGCTGATAATGCCCCCGGCTATCGTATGCGACGACTGCACGACGTCCTCGCCGCACGAGACGACTTTGTGCTCGACGACATGCAGGTACTGCAGCTCGACGAGTTCAACACTCAGGCAGCACAACTGCTGCCGCGCATGCTTGATGCAGTTTCGACACGATCATCGGAAGCGGAGCAACGTGCTTACACGATGCTGCGCGACTGGTCGGCCGCACCGCTTAACTCGGCGGATTCGGCCGGCGCTTTAATCTGGGAACACTGGTATCCAGCGATCGCAAGAGCGGTATTCGGCAAGCATATGAGCAATGAATTGCTGACGCGACTGTTGAAGAGCAGCTACGTGACGAATCACGCACTTGATCGACTGATAACCGGACCACCGGATTCACCGTGGTGGCAGGGGCGCAGAGAAACGCTATTGATCGAGACGTTTTCCGGCATCATCCACGACCTGGCAGCACGGCATGGCGACAACCCGGAAAACTGGCGCTGGGACGACGACCACACGGCGAGCTTTCGCCATGAACTGCACGGTGCCATTCCATTTCTGGACCGCTGGCTCAGCCGCGGGCCTCATGGCTGGGGCGGCGGCCATCCGGTGCTGGCGCGGGCGCGGTATCGATACGACCAGCCGTTTGAAGGCCGCGCCGGCGCAACGGTCCGCGTCGTTGCTGAGATGGGAGAGGTGATGACCGTGCGAGCGGTTATTCCGGGCGGGCAGCACGGCCACCCGTCGAGCCCACACTACGATGATCAGCTACCGCTTTGGCTCGCGGGGGAATTGCAGGACGTCAGCACTACACCTGAAATCCCGTCTGCGACGACCACTTTGTTGCCGCGGCGGCAGTAACGAATAGCGAATCAGGCCGCCTGGAAGCGTATTTCAGCCCGGTCCGCATCGACGGTCACGTTGGTGCCATCGGCAATCAGATCGTAAATACGTTCGTCCTCAAACTCGACGACCGGGATTTTCTTGCCGAACCAGACGTCCGACAACACGACGCCCGAGATCAGCAGCGAGTCGTTTTGCCTGACGACCAACGCGGCCGGACCGCGCTCCATGCTGACCAGGTCGAGCAATACGAGACCCGTGTGCGTCGATCCGACGCAGGATGGGAAAATAAGGACCTTATCTTCGATGTTCTGCTTGAACAGCTCATGGTGCGAGTCGCGAATCTCGGCACGCTTGCTCGGCAGCATGTTCTGCACCTTACACATGGCGGCTGTGAAGTTGATGGGTTGTCGCGTAACGATGGCAGGACCCGCGGCCACGCCGCCAATCACCGTGTTGCAGGGAATGCGGTTCATGTCTCAAGCACTCCCGCCGCATCCAGCACCTGGTCGAGACTGCCGTAACGGGTTCCCTCAAGGTAGTAATACAGCTTGCCGGACGGCGTCAGTACGTCTTTTTTTCCGATCCCGATACGCAATGACAGACCCGCAAGCGGACAATGGCGATAAATCTCGACACCGGAATTCAATACATCCTGATACAGCGGCATTTTCGAAAATTCGTGCGCGGCATCCGGCATCATATGAAACGTCACGGGCTTCTTCACTTTTTTGCCGACGAAATGCCTGCTGATTTCTATCGTCTCTTCGAGCGTCATCTGCGGGCAACCGAAAGCGATCATCGAAGAATCCTGTTGCTGTTGTTCAGTGGCGCGCAGACTCTCGAGGTCCTTTTGCGTAATCGTCACTGTCTCTTCGGGTTCTTTGCCGCCGAATGCCGTTTCGAGGTCCGGCGCCTCGGGTGTGAGCTTTTCGACGCCAAACATCGTCACGCCACCGGACGATGCCATTGCCGCACCCATATTCTTGAGTTCGCTCCAGCTAAACGGGTAGTGGGTCAGCACGGGATTTCGGTCGACGGCGATGCGGCCGATCAGGAAACCCAGTGCCGGTGCGTCCATTTCGTCGATGTCGAGACGTACGAGCACCTGCCCCTTACGATTTTCATCGAGCAGGTAGCCGAATTCCGGTGTCAGACCCGTAACCGCCTGGCAGATATCGACCATGATCGAGTTGCGATTGCTGCGCGCGCCAATCACGGAATTAGCAAAGATAATGGCGGAGGATTCAGCCCAGCCCAGTACGTCGCCGAATTCGGGCACGTTGACGTTCTGATAACAGACGCAGGAGTAATTTGGCGTAATGCCGAGCGCTTCGAGCTGTGATTCGTGCCACTTCTGGCTCTTGAAGATGATGCGGTTCTGCGGTTTGTAGTCGTAGCCCGGACGCGGATTCAGCGTCGTCGGTACTTTGACCCTAATGCCTGCGTCGACGAGTTGCCGGACGATCTCGTAGTACGCCGTATAAAAAAATATCTTGAAGCTGCCCGTCAGGTGCGCGCTTTTGATCGGCACGAGTCTCGGCGCATTGAACGCGTTGCCGTACTCGACCAGAGTCTTCATGCACCGTGCCATAACAGGACCTTCGCCGCCGTCAAGTATGGCCTGCTGTTCCGGCGTTAGCTCCATGTCAGTCCACCCCCGTGATCTTCCGGTACAGTGCCCGTCCGACAATACGCAGTTTACTGCGTGTGTCGAAACGCTTGAGGTTGGTCTTCAGCGTACCGACCGTAAAGCGTGATTTCTTCGAATAGTCGATGCGAACGTCGACAATAACCGGGCGATCCTGCGACGTCAGCACGAGCACCTGTTCAATACCCGCCTCAATCTCGCTATCGTCACGAATCAAAACATGTTCGCAGCCGGTCGCTGTTGCGAGTGCCGCATAGTCGATTGCAGCGACCGTCGTGCAGGTGCGGCGCTGATACGGCACCTCCTGCGCCTGTGCGATCTGCGCGAGTTCACCGTCGTTGAAAACGAACCAGGCGGTACCCAATTTGTTTGCTGCCGCGGTGGCCGACTCCAGTCCGGTCATCAGGAAAGCTCCGTCACCCACAATGCCAACGACCTCGCGATTGGGCCAGGCGAGTTTCGCAGCGATCGTCGCCGGCACACAGTAGCCCATGCAATTGAAGTCGGTTGGCGACAGATACAGTCCGCCATAGTGAATCGGCATCAGCTCTGCTGTGAGGAATGTGTGATTGCCATCGTCGGCGATAACGATCGCGTCATCGGCGAGTTGTTTGCGCAACTCATCGAAAAACCGGCATGGATTGACCCTTCCCGCGGAGTCATGCCGATGCCACTCGCCCCGGTAGGCACTCTTGTCTTTCGCAATCTGCAACCGGACGTCCTCACGTGAGCTTTGCCGGCCATCGGCAATGAGCTGGTCGGCGAGGGCTGGCAATGTGTCGCGGGCGTCCGCATGGATCGCAATGGCGGCCGGATAGTTGGCATTCAGCGCGTCCGCGTTGATGTCGATGTGGATCAGCTTCTCGGGAGGCTCGGCGCCATAGCTCCCGGTGGCTATTTCGGCAAAGCGCGTTCCCACCGCGAGCATCACATCGCAGTCCTTGAAGGCGTTTTCCGCCGCCGGTACTGCGGAACGCCCGAAACCGAATCCCGCATGCAGAGAATGGTTGCCGGGAAACACGCCGAGCCCCTGCAGCGTGGTCGCCACCGGCGCACCCAGGTAGTCCGCGATGCGTATCAGCTCGGCAGTGACGTCTTTCGCACCCCAGCCGACGAACAGACCCGGGTTCTTCGCAGAATGCAACATGTTGGCCGCATCCCGTATCGAGCGGATATCCGGCTCCAGTGTTTTCGGCGCCGACTGGTACTCAGGCAGTTCCTCAACGTCGCCTGTCAGTAACTGTAGATTCGCGGGCAATTCAATGAACACCGGTCCCGGTTCTCCTGAGACGGCTAGTTCGTAGGCCTCATAAACCACGGGAATGGCTTCTTCATAGCGCTCAATTTTGAATGTGCTTTTGGTCAACGCCTTCAGGAGTGCATGCTGATCGATGTCGTGCAGCTGATACTGCTTGTCCATATCCGTACGGATGCCGCCGCTAATGATAAGCATCGGCACACCGTCGAGAAATGCCTCGCCGATTCCACTCATCGCGTGCGTGATACCAGCAGCCGGCACGATCGCGAGCACACCGATCGAATCGGTACTGCGGCTGATCGCGTCGGCCATGAACGCGCCACCGCCCTCGTGGGTCACGAGCACGGGCAGAATCTGCTCCGAACTTTTTAGCTCATCGTAGAGCTCGATGTTATGAACGCCTGGTATGCCAAACGTATACCGGACGCCAATTTGCTCCAGAGCATGCCTGACCAGCGCGGCTGCGGTTTTTTTCATCGCTGCGGTATCCGACGGAGAATCCGACAGTAATTGTACAATAGTGCAACTAGAAAATCAGCACACCGCTCCTGGAACTTACATTGGGAAGGTGCGAAAGGCTGTCGTAAACATCGCCGTACCCAGAACTACAAATGTAAAACCCGGAATCGTGGCCCGCATTATCCCTTCATGAATTTTCAGGTCTAGAACGAGCACTGAAACAATCAAGTCCCGAAATTCTTTCTAAACAGGCGGCTAGTGGGCCGCTTGATAAATTCGGTGACTCTCAGTCGCATCACAACGCCCCTGGGCAAGGCGAGCGAGCGCAGGCCTGGCCGTCGCCAATTCAAGCGAGCTCAACGCCGCCGAAGAGCGTTGTGGTGCGACCCACCGGGAGCCCTTCTCAAGGGGCATACCGGTGTTAAAGCGGCTTGACATAGCCCCGCTATGCCGGCGCAGCTTCGCCTGGGTCTGCCCCTTGAGAAGGACTCTGAGAGTGACCGAATTTATCAAGCGGCCCACTAGAGCCGTTTCACCTTCTTGAGGTACTTCTCAACATCCTTGTACGCATTGTCGGCGCCGGAAAATCGCACGAGGTTTTTTGCGGTCTTGAGCCAGTCGACCGTGCTGGGAACGACGCTGTCCAGCGCTTCGATAAAATCGCTGCTCGACAGCAAACGTTCACTGCCCGAATCGAGAATATCCGCGAGCACGATGTCTTTCGCGTGATCGATCAGACCGTCGATATCGGCACCTGAGAAAAACTCGGCTTTGGCCGCAATCGACTGAAAGTCGATATCGTCGATTGGTACGTCGACCGTCTTCATTTTGAGCATTTCCAAACGCGCCGCCTCGTCGGGCGGCGGCACGAACACCTGGCGCGAGAACCGGCCCGGCCGTTTCATCGCGGGATCGATGTCCCACGGCATGTTGGTGGCCGCAAGAATTAACAGCTCTTCGTTGTTGTCTGAAAAACCGTCGAGCTGCGCGAGAAACTCGTTGACCACGGTGCGCGCTGCGCTCGACGAGGTCTTCGATCGCGAGTAGGCAAGTGCGTCGAGCTCGTCGAAGAACAAAACGCACGGCGTTCGGGAACGGGCCTGCTCGAAAATCGACGCGAGGTTGCGTTCGCTTTCGCCTATCCACATGTTCAGCACGTCACTAATGCCGACCGCCTGAAACTCGGCGTTGCATTCTCCGGCAATAGCCCGCGCCATGAACGTCTTGCCACAACCCGGGGGACCGTACAGCAAGACGCCGCCGCCGCTTTTCTTGCGGAATTTTTGAAAGAGGCCCGGATTGCGGAACGGCTCGATGATCTGCAGCCGCAGGACTTTCTTCAACTTGTCCATACCCGCGACGTCTGCGAATACGACTTTCTCCGACGACTCGTCACGAATTCTCGAAACTGTGGCCCCCCGGTTTTCGACCACCGTCAGGGAGGGCCCTTGCGATTGTGCGTCGGCGGCCAGTTTTTCAAGCGCATCGTCAGGTACGAAGCCGTCGAGATTGCGGGCGCGATAGTACAGGTCCAGCGCCAGCTTATTGTCGCCCGACTGCATGGCGCACCGCGCCGACCCGACGACGGCCGCCGCGTTGTTCGCATCGCTTTTCAAAACCAGTTGATACTGTTTACTGGCATCCTCTGCAGACGCGCGATCCAACAATCCGCGCGCGTATTTCAGTCTCGTCTCGATATCGAACGGGTCGTCCAGCAATCGTTTTTGCAGTTCGTTGAGTTCGTCGTCGTTCATGAAACACCCATCAACCGCTTGAGTATCGGCGGCCACACCCAGCTATAAATCACGTAGGCGATCAGCGCGATTGCGATCGGCCCCTGGTAACCCGGCAGAACGTCCGTCCGGAAGAAGATCACCGCCCCCAGCCAGATCGCAACGGACGCGCCCCAGCCCCATTTCTGCATCGGCCAGAGCGGCTTCAGGCTCCAGTGCGAGGCATAGCGCAGTTCGTCGGCCATCTCGATCAGATGCGGGTTATCGGGCTGAGAAACGGCCAGTGTTCGAGAAAGCTCGTAGGCCTGATCGTTCTTACCCAGATCGATAAGTCGCTGCACCAGCAATATCGTCGTCTGAATCTGATCGGGGTGTTCCTGTAACACGCGCTCGAGGCGTGCCTGTTGTTCAGCGCCAGGTTCGCGAATAAACGCACACTGCGCCTGAATCGCCATCGAGTCCAGCGAGTCCGGGTTGCGGCGCTGCGCTTCGACCGCGAGCTTCTCGGCTTTGTCGATATTGAAGGTCTCGAGCATGATTCGCGCGTAGACCGTGTACAGCGTGTCGTTTTCCGGATAGTCGCGTAACAGGTCGACAAGCACCCGTTCCGCATCCACGAAATTGTCGACGCTT
This sequence comes from Woeseiaceae bacterium, assembly GCA_965224505.1. GTDB lineage: Bacteria > Pseudomonadota > Gammaproteobacteria > Steroidobacterales > Woeseiaceae > UBA1847. The sequence continues at coordinate 3,021,307 of CBDCZL010000018.1, read as the reverse complement.
CTCTCTAGCTGTACGAGGGCGTAGCGAGCGGCAAAGTTGTCCGGGTCGAGTTCCAGTAGATGTCCGACAGTGGTGCGTGCAGCGTCGTTCTCGTCGTCAAGCCAGTCCACCCAGAGCGCCTGCTCAAGCAGGTCGACGTTGTCCGGATTTTTGGGCAAAACCGTACCAAGCAGCGAACGTGCCGAGTCGATACGGCGCCGTTCGACCAGCTCGGAAATCTGGTGAATGGTTTGCTGAAGATCCTGCTCACTATCCGTCATGGGCTTCCCGCAACGATGAATCTCTGAAATAAAAACCCCAGACCGAGAACAAAGATAATCCCGATCACACATGCGGTAGTCACCATCGCCCAGGGCGAGGGTGCATCGGTACCGGTGAATTGCTGTGTACGATAAGCCGTTCTGTGCAGCCAATAGAAAAGGCCTGCCAGCGCAAAGCCGCCACCGCGGTTGGCAAGCCGAACCATGCTTGCGTCGACCCCTTCCCCGGAAGTGACCTGATACTGCATCACGCCATACAGCAGACTGATCGTCGCCAGAATCGCAAGTGCCAGCCAGATGGCGTCCTTCCCGAGGCGTCGCTGCCGGCGAGCGTTTTCGCCGCCGACAATGCACACGGCCGGCATGCCGCCGAAAAATGCCGAGGCGATGAGTGCGCCGACCGAATAAATGGGTTTTAGCGATCCCTGTTCGCTGAGTGTCGGTCTCAGCAGCTCGTCGTCCTGCACTTTCAGCCTGCTTATTCGTCGATTGTGGAACCTCAGCGAAGAATATCGGTATAAGCGTACAAATACGAGGAAATGCAGGCATCGGCCTGGTGGGCTGCTTGCCGGCAACCATTGGCCGCCGTCGCGCATCAACGCAGAAGAGGGATTTACCGGGGATGGGCGAGTTTGCAATTCAGGGGCCGGCGGCAAGGCCCGAACAATATCGGCTCCTCATCGCGATGGGCGTTTCGACCGGTATTGTCTCGCTATTGCTGGTGTCGCTTGGATACGTTCTGGCCGGGCTTTCGACCAGGCACTCGGCGCGTACCACTGCAACTCAGAGCCTGTCGGTACATATTGAAACCGAACTACCGAAGCCTGCGCCGCAGCCGGACTTCATCGCGCCAACGCCTGTGCGCGTACCGCCGGCGCCGCCGCAGAATGTCCCCGTCCCCGCCCAGGCCGAACTCGAAACGCAGACGACACCGGAAGAGGTTGTCGAAGCTCCGCCTGCCATCGAGTGGCGCACATTGATTAAAGAAACCGTTACCAGCATGGCCGACGAAAAACGAGCACAGGAAGAATCCCGGTCGGCAATGTGGAATCAGACGCACTCGGTCATGTTCGCGCCGGGCGACGAATTCGTGCCGTTGGAACAGGGTCCGGTACTCGAAGATTTCACGTTTAAGCCCGAAATCCACGTACTCGGACTGGGTGTGACCATCGGCGCGTGCTTTATCGGAATTCCGATCGTCGGCGTGCCCGTCGAAGAGCGCACTGTTGGATTCAGGCCCATTATTTGCGCAAGCGGCAAGAATTAGAGCTTTGGCGATAGACATCAGGGGTGTGACGGCATCGGAAATGACCCTCGCCGCCAGGCCGGCTGCTCTCCGCAGCACCATCTGAATAGCGGACCGTTGTCAATTAGCAACACTTTTATGTACACGGTAGACTGAATCTACTAAACTAGATTGAAACTAAACCTTTTAGTTTCGGTCGTTTAGTAGATATGCATTCGTAAAGATTTGCATGAACGGAATCGGCACCTTTCGAATGTTGTTATTCTGCAACAGTTAATTGGAGGGTACACAATGATGTGCAAAACGGTAGCAGCAGCTATCGCATCTGCTGTAATAATGGGTTTGTCCGCCGTCCCGAGCGATACTGCAAGGGCACAACAGGCGGAGGAACTTGAAGAGGTCGTGGTGACCGGCTCGCGAATACGCCGCAATCCACTCGACGATTCCGTCGCAATCATGCAGATCGGTACCGGAGACATCGAGAGTACGGGCCTGACCAATCTCGGCGATGCTCTGCAGCAATTGCCAATCTCGGGCTCGGCGATCAATTCGCAGTTCAACGTGCCCGGTAATTCCGGATTTCCGCAGGACGGATCCGGCATCGGCGCGGGTGCCGTGCAGTTGTCGATCCGCAATGTGAGCCCGAAGCGCACGCTGGTGCTCGTCGATGGCCGCCGCTGGATCGCGGGCGCATCGGCATCCGGCGTGCCGAGCGCGGTCGATCTGAACACGATTCCTGACAATGTCGTTCAGCGTGTCGAAGTTTTGCAGGACGGCGCGTCCGCGATCTACGGTTCGGACGCGATCGGCGGTGTCGTGAATATCATTACAAACCAGAATTTCGAAGGGTTTAAGCTCGATGCCCAGGCGGGCAGCTATTTGTCCGACAGCGACGGTGAGTCCTATGAAATCGCCGCACTGTTCGGCGGCGGCAATGAGTCAACTCACTTCGTGCTCAGTGCCAGCTACGTTGAGGAACGGGGCGTCGAAACCGCGAGCCGCAGCCGTTCGGCGTATCCGAATCCGGACGCGACGAGTTGCAACGTGCCCGGTTCACTGTGTTCTTCGTTTACGCCACAGGCCCGGCTCGTGTTCGGACCGAACTTCGACTTTCAGGACATCACGCTCAACGACGGCGTGCTGAACGACGGCATAGGCAACATTCCCGTGTGGGACCCGAATGACGCCGGCGGCGGGCAGGACTTTCATGCCTTTTCGTCGGCCGATCGATTCAACTACAACGGTCCAGGCTTCAACTTCCTGCGTACACCGAACGAGCGCGTCAACGTTTACGCCAACGTACGCCACGACATCGCGCCAAACATCACCTTGTTTGCCCGTGCCTCGTATACGAACCGCACATCGGCGACCAAAGGTGCACCGGAACCGCTTTGTCTTGGTAACGGCTGCGGCAATCGTATCCTCGACAACATCGTGATCTCCGCGAACAATCCCTACAACTTCACCGGTCTGGACCTGTCGGTCGCGAACGGCAACCTGGAATTCTTTGGCCGCCGCCCGCTCGAATCGGGACCACGCCTGTTTTTCCAGGACGTGAACACCTATATGCTCACGGCCGGTCTGGAGGGCGAGTTCGAAGCGGCCAACCGCAATTTCTACTGGGATCTCACTGCGGGCTACGGGGACAACCGCGGCTTCCAGGAAAAGTACAATTCCCACAACGCGGCCAAACTGGCGATCGCGCTGGGCGACCCCGCCAACTGCGCACTCGTGCCGAACTGCGTACCGTTCAACTTCTTCGGCGGCCAGGGCCCCAACGGAAATGGTTCGATCACCGAGGAGATGCTGGACTTCGTCGGTTTCACGCAGCGTGATTTCAGCGAGCAGACACTCAAGAACGTGGCACTCAACATCGGCGGCGACATCACTGAGTTGCCAGGCGGCATGCTCGGTTTCGCGGCGGGTATCGAGTATCGCGATCACGAGGGTTCTTTCCGGCCCGACCCGATTGCGGCCAGCGGTGAAACGGCGGGTATTCCATCCGGTCCGACCGACGGCGGTTTCGACGTCACCGAGTTCTACGGTGAGTTGAACATTCCGCTGATTTCGGGTGCCAGGGGTGCCGATCTGCTGGAACTCAATGTTGCAGCACGCAGCTCCGACTACAGTACGTCGGGTTCGAAATCGACCTACAAGGTCAGCGCTCTATGGCGGCCGGTCGATGAGTTCTCGGTACGCGGTTCGTTCTCGACGGGATTCCGCGCACCGGGCATTGGCGAGCTGTTCGGCGGTGCGGCCAGAGAGGACTTCACGTTCTTCGACCCTTGTGCCGACTATACGGGCATTCTGGGTGCCGCAAACGGCGGTCGCGATACGGCACAACCGGCAAATATTCAGACAAACTGCGCGACCCTCGGAGTAGCACCTGGACTGGCGCAGCTGAACCCTCAGCTTTCGGCGGTTTCCACGGGCAACGATAAACTGCAGCCGGAAGAATCGGACAACATTACGTTCGGCGTGGTGTACAGCCCGTCCTGGGCTGAAGGTTTGTCCTGGTCCGAAGGCATGACACTGTCGGTCGACTACTACGACGTCAAAATCGAGCGTGCCGTGCAGGGCTTAAGCCCGGGTGAACTCATCGATGCCTGCGTACTGACCGTCAACAGCTTCTTCTGCGACAACGCGCCTCGCACGAGTTCCGGGCAACTCGACACGGTGCTGAACAAGTTGCAGAACATCGGCGGTATCGACGCTTCGGGAATCGACATCATGTTCGATTACACGGGTCCCGATACATCGATCGGCACCTTCGGCCTGCGCGTCGACGCCACGCATCTCCGGGAGTACAAGGAACGGACCAACAATCCGGACGGATCGGTTTCGGTCAACGACCTGACCGGGCGCCATCCTGACGAGACTTTCTTCCGTGCGTTCCCCGAGTGGCGAATCCTGACCTCGCTCAACTGGGCGCGCGAGCGGCTCAATGGCAATCTGCGGTTGCGCTGGGTCGATGAAATGGCGCTCGACAGCGGCAACAAACTCGATTCGGTCACGTACGTCGACCTGAACGCGAGTTACACACCCGGCTGGGCGGAAGACTCGATGACATTCACGATCGGATTTAACAATCTGCTCGACGAAGATCCGGCGTTCTGTGACGCGTGTGGAGTCATCGGCATGAGTCCGGTTTCGCACGACCTGCCCGGGCGGGTCGGATACGTGCGCTTTACGTATCAGCGTTAAGCACGGTACAAAAGTGTGACTGATGAAACGGCCTCGCAAGAGGCCGTTTTTCTTTCAACTGCCGTTACACGTCCAGTACAGACACATCCGCAAACCCGACATAGATTGCAAAAACGATCGCGATCAATATCAGGCCACCCGTGCGGGCATAACGCCACGGCGTCATGTCGACGGCCTCAGCATCATGCTCACGCCATCGCTCGGCAAGCGGCCGCAGCTCTCCGATAACCAGCATCGTGACCACGAGATAGGTGAAGACCAGGCCCAGAAAGTGAAACTCGTGCATTGAATCGACGATGCGAGCCAATGGCGGTACGAAGTAGCCGCAGGCGATGACGACGAAGCCCGATATCAGCGCGACCTTCGCCGCGAGCGGTGGAACGCGGCGGGTCAGCATGCCGACGACAACGACGGAAAAGATCGGGATGAAGTAGATGCCATTCATTTTTTGCAGATACGAGAAGATGCTCGCCTGACCGTCGAGTATGGGTGCCAGCGTCATCGCAACCAGCGCAATGACCCAGCCGAATATCTTGCCGGCCCGTACGACCTGTTCATCACTGGCTTCAGTGTTTAACAACGACTTGTACACGCCCAATCCGAACAGCGTGCAGGTCGCATTCAATGCCGAATTAAAGCTCGACAAAATCGCGCCCATCATCACCGCGGCAAAAAACCCGGCGTATACCGTCGGTAAAACAAGATTAACCAACTGACCGTAGGAGTGGTCCGGCCGAACGCCCTGACCCGCGAATGCGACGAACGCAATTAACCCGGGCACGACGAGATACACCGGACCAATGAGCTTGAGCAAGCCGGTCGCGAGCACGCCTTTTTGTCCTTCGGCCAGCGACTTTGCACCGAAGGTCCGCTGAATGATCTGCTGATTGGTCGTCCAGTAAAACAGATGCAGTAAGAGTATTCCTGAGAACACCGTGCCGAACGGTACGGAACTGGAACGCCCACCTATGGAATTCAATCGCCCGGCATTCCCTTCGACGAGTGCATCGACGCCGCTCCCGATACTGCCCTGGCCGATTGCCTTGAGGCCAAACCATGTGATCATCAGCCCGCCGATCAATAGCCCGATACCGTTGAGCACATCCGACACCGCGACGGTTCGTAAGCCGCCAAACAATGCGTACAGTGCGCCGATAACACCTACCGTCCAGACGATAATCCACAGTGTCTGAGTATGAGACTCGACGCCGAGTATGGATTGCACATCAAGGATTCCGATGAGGCCGGTGGCGCCGGTGTAGAGAATGATCGGCAGCAGAATAACCGCGTACGCAACGAGAAACACGAAGTTGGTGATCACCTGCGTCTGATGATCGAAGCGGATTTCCAGATACTCGGGCACCGTCGTCACACCGCTCCGTAAGAAGCGCGGCAGAAAGAACAGCGCCATGAAGACGAGCGCGACAACCGCAACGACTTCCCAGACCATCACCGCCAGCCCGTGCGAAAAGGCCGCTCCGTTCAACCCGACCATCTGTTCGGTCGACAGGTTGGTCAGCAACAGCGAGCCGGCGATCAGCGGCCATGTGAGCGTCCTGCCACCGAGAAAGAATCCCGTAGTACTGGCGTGATCGTCGTTACGCGTAAACCAATAGGTCAGGGCCGCGACGAGGCCGGTGAAGAAAAAGAACGAGATCAACATCGTTGAGGTGGTCACGCGGCTATCATACTGCGCCTGACTCGATCGCGTATAGCTCTGGCGGGCCCTGATTTCCTGTTAATTCAAGGGCTTGGTGCTCCATCAGTTAACCCTCAGGAAAAAATCGGACTGCCATCGGGAGCGGGACCGCTGCTTTACCTATGCTCAGGATCGTCCACCGCATGTCGCGGGGTAAATTCAGAGAGGGTCGTGTTATGTTTTCCAAGCAATTGATTATATGCGTGTCTCTGTGCTCACTCGTCGGTTGCACGTCGATGCGCCCGGTCAATATGGAGCGAGCGGACTTTGCCGAGTTCTTTGAGACCGGCGACCATATCGTGGTCTACGAGAGGCAGGGCCGCATTGTCGATATGAAAGTCACTCAGGTCGACAACGGCTATATCTATGGCAGCCTTTCTGCGGATGGCCTGACGACCGTCGAGGTAAGGCTCACGGATGTCGAGAAAATCGAGATCGAGAAGATATCCGGAGTGAAGACCACCGGTGCCGTTCTCGGTGGCATCGTTCTGATACCGGTGGTTGCTGTTGGAGCGGCCGTGGCCGTTGCTGCGTCGGGGACCTGATAGCGACACCGTCCGCTGGAGCGGCTGCTATCGAGACGGCGTGGAGACTAGTGGGCCGTGCGGTAAATTCGGTCACTTTCAGAGTCCTTCTCAAGGGGCAGACCCAGGCGAAGCGGTGCCGGCATAGCCGGGCTATGTCAAGCCGCTTCAACACCGGTATGCCCCTTGAGAAGGGCTCCCGGTGGGTCGCACCACAACGCCCTTCGGCGGCGTTGAGCTCGCTTGAATTGGCGACGGCCAGTCCTGCGCTCGCTCGCCTTGCCCAGGGGCGTTGTGATGCGACTGAAAGTAACCGAATTTACCGCACGGCCCACTAGATGCCCAGCTTATTCCTGACGTAGTCACTCGTAAGATGTTTGGTCACGTCCATCGGGTCGCAGCGCCCGTCGGGATCGAAATCGATGGGACCGATCTTTTTTGCAATCTTAAGTGCCGCTTTGTTGAGGACCTTACTGCGCTTACCCATGCCCAGTAAGGCACCCGCCATCGACATTAAGATCTGCGTTGATTCGTTCGCGTATGTACCGTCTATGCGTTGAATATGCGCAAGGAAGTACTCGTCGTCCGGTGCACTCTTCTTCCTGCTCCTGGATATCTCATACAGCAGGCCGTAACCGCATCGTCGACGTACCGGGTCCTTGCTCTCAATCCACTTATCTGCCAGTTCGACAACAAACGGGGTTTTAGCCAGCATTGCATCGCAGGACGAAAAGACGTGGGCAAGAAGTCCGCCCTGTAGCTGCTCGACCTGTCGTTCTGCCTGCTCGACTGTGATGAACTTTGGATCATCAACCAGCAGCGAGATGATTTTCATCTCATAGACATCGGATTTCCACAACTGTCTGGCAAGACTGGCATCCCGCCCAACCGTTCTGGCAAACCTGCGAAGCTTCGTCAGTCCAATTCCAAAGCTTTTCAGGCCACCGGATTCGTCCTTAAATTTCTCCCAGTGCGCAATACCACGGGCGTCCTGATTTTCCTTTAGGTAGGCGAGGATTTCCGGCTTGTTCATGGCCCCATTGTTTCTGTGTGGCACTTCAGTTCTTTGTCGACGGTGTAAAACCAATGATTTACGAACATTCGGACAACACCGGCATCACTAACAGCATCAAGAGCTTTGTCGAGATACACCTCACCGTATGCATCGATAAGTCGCAAATGTCCCGACAGATTCGGAACGATGAACAAAATCAGAGTGAGAAAAGATACGAATACCGCTGTGCAGACAAATGCGTAGACCGCTTCAAACAAAGACTGACCCAGGCTCAGAACCAGTGCAATCAGTGCGAAAATTGCGAAGTGGATCAACACCGCGTGCGGTATGGCTTCGCGAAATGCGCTTTGCAGTTTTTCTTTTTTCTCTGTCATGTCAACGTCGGTCAGATTGGTCAGCGCAAACGGCTATCATACAGTGAATACGGGTGCTCAGACGTTTAACTTCCCGTTTCGGCAGGTTTGATGACCAGATCGAAACCGTCCTGCAGGACCGCTCGAATGATCTCGAGAAAGGGTCTGCCCCGAAAACACCCGGATGTCGCATTGATCGGTACTCAGATGTTGCTGCGTGAGTTCCGCGAGATTGTTGCGCGCCTCTGCGGTCAATATGTCGGCGATTTCGTTGGGCGTAATGCTGCGGATCGCCATTGGTAAATCGGTTTGCATCACATCAATCACCTGCATCACTTTCAGGGTCGCCTGATTTGCCTGCGATAGCGCCACCGCACGCTGAAGAGAAAACGCATTGTCGGCATCTGAATCCGCGACAAAGAGAATGTTCTTGAATCGATGCATCAGACGTCGCTCTGACGGTGACTGGCGTCGACGGGAAGCACACCACGGCGGGAATCCAACCTACTCATGACGACCGATCCCGTCGTCCTGCGGCGCCAGGAAAATTCGGCAGCGCTGAGAGTACGTGAGCCGCGAAGCCCGCGCCCACCTCGGTGTAGATATTGAAAACCGTATTCGCACCGGCGTCCAGCAGCAGCGACTCTTCGTCACGAAACCGGGCGATCGCCGCTATCGAACCCTCAATGCCGCTCTGCTGAAGCTGCTTTAGAACAGCCAGGCTTGTCGACACCTTTGGCAACGCCAGCAGGACCGTATCGAGCGCGTGCGTCTTGCTTACCCTGTCCCAGAAATCCGCATCGCTCGGATCGCCGTGAAATACCGGGCGACCCGCCGCCCGGTGGTTTGCGACGGTCGCCGCATCAATGTCAATGCCAACGACCTCGCTGCCAAATTGATTGACCAGAACATCGAACGTGCCGGTTCCCACGCCGCCCATACCGATCACTGCGACCCTCGCGTTGCCGATTTGCGGCGGCTCATCGTCCGGCAGGCGTTCGTTACGCTGTGCGCGAAGCCAGACCGGCTGGTAACGCTCGTAGATGCGCTGTGTACGAACATTCAAAAACGCCGCAATGGCGAACGAGAACGACAACGCGATCGACATGACCACGAGCCAGTCGCCGGCCAGCCAGCCGCTGGCGACGCTGATTGCGGCCACGATCAGGCCAAATTCGCTGAAATTGGCCAGGCTGACCGAGCTAAGCAGCGCCGTTCGAGCACGCAAACGGAAGCGCGTCAGCAGCACATAGAAGATTGCCGATTTCAGCAGTATCAGCGGTGTCAGCACTGCGCCAATAAGCAGCGCCTGTGCTGTGAGGTGCCCCGAAAACCCGATCGAGAGAAAGAACCCAAGCAGGAACAGATCCTTAAAGCTCATCATTTGCTTGCCGAGTTCCTCGCCCTTGGGATGCGTGGCGATCAGTACACCCAGAACGAGCGCACCCAGGTCGCCTTTGACGCCAACGAGTTCGAACAATTCTGCACCGCCCAGCGCGAGGATGAACCCGTAAAGCACAAGCAGTTCACCGTGACCGACAGTCTGCAGCAACCGCAGCAATATTGGCCGCGCAGGTATCAGGAGCAGCAACAACAGGGCCCACAATGTCGGCCATTGCCCGGCCGACGCGGCGAGAAAGATCACCGCCGCAATGTCCTGGACAATCAGAATGCCGATCGCAATGCGGCCGTGCAGAGATGCGACCTCGCCCTTCTCCTCGAGCATTTTGACGACGAACACGGTGCTCGAAAAACTTAAGGCGAAGGCAACGATGGCCATCTGCTCAAACGAGAGTTGCGAGATCATCGGTACACTGAGGAATGTCAATCCGACGAACACCGATGCAATCAGCAGCACCACCAACGATGTGTGCAGTACCGTGACAGCCCATACCTGCGGTCGCGCAAAGGTCTTTAAATTGAGTTTGAGACCGACCGTAAACAACAACAGCGTAATGCCAAGATCCGCCAACGTCTCCAGCATGTCACCGCTGACGAATCCAGTGAGGTTCAGAGCAAATCCAGCCGCGAGGTAGCCAACCAGCGGCGGCAAGCCGATGCTTCGCGATGCCAGACCCATCACGAATGCGATCGAAATCCAGAGGACGTCACCCATCGCAATTGCGACCCACTCGAAGCTCATCGACAGTTCACCGAGGGTCACTGAGTACGAGGATTTCCGTGCAGCAGATCGACTGGATCATGACATCTCCGAAACGGCGTTTCCGCGCATCGCACGAGGTAGATCGGCTGCGAGAATCATGTCATGAAAACGAATATACGCAAAACTTTTCGCGTAAGTGAACTGCCCGCCGCGGACCCGCATGTGCGGCTGGGCGACGTCGCCGAAGCCTTGGGCATTACGGAACGTGCAGTGCAACGAATCGTAGCGGAACCGGAGGCACGGGCCAGGTTGGTTCACAATTGGTCGGCGGATGACAATGGAGCCCTCGTTCGAAGTCGACGCCGAGTTTCGGAAGCTTTCAGCGCTCGGTGTGACATTCACAACGGAGCCTACCGGTGTTGGCGACGTGACGATTGCGGTTTTTACCGATACCTGCGGGAATCCGATTCAGATTTATCAGCCGGGGTCTGAGTAACGGCCACAGGCCTCAAGTCCTGAGTGGCCGAGCTGCACGTGTGGTGCTCGTCGTCATCTGTGACCTCAAACAGAACGGCGAGCCATTGCACGAGCGAGAATACCATCGTCCGTAAATGTATCGGGAAGACGCTGAATTGTCACTCCGGCGTTGTTTCGTATTGGTAAGTGGTGACTTTGTAGATCCCTGGAGTCGAGGTCGCAATTTTTTCCACAGCGATTTTCATTTCGTCATCAGCGTCCGGCTGCGGCGCCAACAACTGGCCGGTCACTGGGGAGACGGTCAAGACGGTCTCACGACCCAAAGCGCGTACTCGAGAGTTGTGATAGGTTTCATCGCCGTTCAAAAGACGTCGATTAAACCAACCCTCATCGTCGAATCCTCCCTCCCAAACTTGTCCAATGTACGTCACGACATCTGGATCTTCAGAAGAAAATGTCACGAAGAAATTTATGCCGGCTACCAGGTATTCATTTTCTTGCGTGCGAATAATAAGTCCATAACATGGCTTATCATTTTTCTCGTAGGTAATCTCAATTTGCACGCCTTTGTGGCTAATCACTCGCCCAGACTCATCTGCCTCGCGCAGGATCCCGAACATGTCACCTGATCCTTGATGCTCGACTATCACGGGCATTAGTTCGGACAGTACCGCATAAGATTGTGCAAATGCGGCGTCTTCTGCACCATCCTCAACGCCAAATGGACCGAAGCCTATCGCATCGTGTTCTGCGAGCGCGTAGAAGGCACGACCCGCTTCCCGTGTCGATTCCGGTACTAGCAGTGCATTGTCATGACGATGGTACTTTGCGACAATTTCCTTAAAATTCGGCAAATAGATGTCCGGCACGACCAAATCAATGTCCGGTGCTCCTGCTTTGTAGATATCCATCACTCGTGCAACTGGCCCGCCATTTGGGTAAACGCCTGGCAGGTCTCCAGGTTTCTGAACGATCCAGGCATTCACAAACATCGGAACCGGCAGCTCTTCCTTACCCGCTTTCGCAACCTTATTGATAAAGGTTGCGTACTGCCAGGCCATTAGGAATTCTCGAGCGGTTGGATTGTCTCCAAAAACCTCACGCCAGGTGCCGGTTTTCCTGTTTCCATTCGAACTCCAGGCGTCCGCTACAGGGTTCTTAAGATTAGCCCTATTCGCTCCTAAATAGTCCAGAAGCGGCTTTGGTACGGGCGCATCGAAAGCTGCCAGGCCAGCTTCGTTGTAATCTATATCTTGAAACAGACCTACTTCATTCTCCGGCTGCGCCATGATGACCACGCCGTTCCTGTCTTTCTCTCGAACATAACGCATCAAGGTGCGAAACGCATTGGCATCCGCACGCTGAAGCTCCATGCTGAATGGTGAGAGGGTTTCAATGCGATGGCCTTCGTACGTCAACACTCGCGGAAACCGTATCGTGTCCTTTTTGACCCACATTGGCGCATAGCTTGACTGGCCGTTCTTCCAACTACCAAACCACACCAACACGAGTTTCAAACCGTGCTCGTCTGCACGTTCAATCATGTAGTCCACGAGAGCAAAGTCGAACTTACCCTCCGACGGCTCCAAAAGCTCCCACGACACGGTTACGAGCACCGTGTTGAGATTCATCCCGACCAGTCGATCCCATAACGGGTCCATATGGTCGGTTGACGAACCAGTGGAGTTGTGAAGTTCCCCTCCAAGGATCACGAACGGTTGACCATCTACATGCAGCTGCACTGCGGGGCCCTGGTGATTCAGCCACGCGATCCCATCATCTTTGGCGGCCAACGCATCCGTCGTTGTCATGAACAACGAAACTCCGGAAACAAGTGCGACCAACTTCGAATTCTTGCACATCTATCTTCCACCCTGCCGATGTCTTTCACTACGATTAAGTCAACAATATTGTTGACCACCTCTTAATGTCGAGTCCGCACGCCAACGACAGCCTTTGTGTATATGAATATCGCAGGCTGATTAGATCGCCATTTCACAGCTGCTCCCCAGTTCTTGAAGGCGACGTAAGTTAAGCACCTCAATCTCTTGTGCTTGTATATAATATTTATATGATTTAACGTACTTGTCAAGATTTTGAAACAAATGGCTTTATCTCGAATGGTTGCTTATGACCGCAACCGCGGCATTAACAGGTCTTAAGGGCATACGCCTATGGGCGATGACAATCAAGATATTCAGCTGGCAGTATTTGTCGCTTGTTCTGTGATGATCGCACTATCGACGTACCTGAAGTGCAAAGGCAAACGTCTATCCTCCGATAGTCACAGAGATTACTTTCTTGCCGGGGGCGGACTGACCTGGGTGTTTGTCGCTGGCTCGATTACGCTGACGAACCTGAGCACCGACCAGCTGGTCGGCATGAATGGAAACCAGATGGCGCTGCTGGCCTGGTGGGAACTGGCAGCGGTCGCAGGGCTCGTGATATTGGCAAAGGGGTTTCTGCCGATCTACTACCGACTCAAATGCACTACGACGACGGAGCTTCTGGAACGTCGATACGGTAACCGCTCGCTTCGCGTCCTTGTTTCCACGCTGTTTTTAGCCGGAAACATACTTATCTTCATGCCGGTGCTGTTATACACCGGATCATTGGTCATGAAATCGATGTTTGGCCTGGACTTGCCCACTATTGCCATCGCATCGGCATTTGCTGTTATTGGTGCTGTTTATGCAATCTTTGGCGGCCTTCGCGCAGTTGCCGTGTCAGACACTTATAGCGGAGTTTTGTTGATCTCGATGGGAATCGCAGTCGTCTACTTCTCCCTTTCGAGAATCGGATTTGACTTGTCCGATATCCCGCATTCCCGTCTCACCTTGATCGGTTCCAGCGACAGCCCAATTCCCTGGCACACTCTGCTAACCGGAATGATCTTCATTCAGATTTTCTACTGGAGCACTAACCAAACAATAACCCAGCGCGCAATGGCGGCTCCAAACGTCCGGGAAGCACAAAAAGGCGTGTTCGCCGCGGCGGCCATTCGTCTTATTTTAGTCCCGCCGATGATCGTCATACCTGGAATTGTCTCGTACAAACTGTACGGTGATATTGGCGATGTTGCCTACGGGAGAATCGTAGCGGATGTCATGCCGGTGTGGTCAACTGGCCTATTTGCAGCGGCAATGGCTGCAGCCGTACTGACGAGCTTTAACAGCATTCTGAACTCTGCGACGACTCTTTACGTATGTGACATTCACGACCGACTTTTCACTGCAGGCTCTGCAAGACAATCGATCCATAATCTGAGCATTGCGGTAATGGTGGTCATTACGAGCTTGTCAATTGTGTTGGTGCCGATCTACGACGGAACGGACAGCATTGTAAATCTGGTGCAGCAGCTATATGGACTACTCAGCATGCCTATTCTGTCAGTCTATTTGGTTGGACTTGGGTGTAACAATGTGGATTATCGTTCGGCGGTGTTCGCGCTCGTCACAGGGGTGTTGATCTACGGGGTCTTCACGTTCGTCTGGACACCGCTTCATTACATCCATTTAATGTTCGTGACACTTATCTGTTGTGTCACTTTGGCACTCACTGCCAATAAAGTTGTTTTTCGCAAGTCTGCAACGCTACGCGTGGGTCGCCGCAACTGACGCATCGGAAGAGTGCACAATGGGCAACCAGCGTACTGATCCGTGCACGAACTCGGCAACGTCAAATCGAACCCAATCTGGGCCTGTTAATATGAATGCTCAATGACGGATTGGAGCTCTCGCGACAATTCGCGAACTCGATTGGGCTGATCGTTCGCGAGATTGGTCTGCTCTCCGAGATCGGTCGAAAGATCATACAGTTGCGGTTCATGGGCCAAACCTGATTCAATACTTTTCCCCGCAAGCCATTGCAAAGGCAACGTCACATCAGCGTCTACCGGAGCAATATACTTCCATTGTTTTTCTCGCAACCCCAAAGCCAACGAACTCTCCAGGATCAAGGTTTCTCGGCCGGATGCGCTCCGTCCCAGAAGAGCGTCAAGATAGTCTCGGCTATCTGGAGCCTCCCCGGGGCGAAGCTCTATATCAAGCAACCGGGCGAACGATGCATAGAAGTCAATTTGTGACATCAATGCATCACTCGACGCATGACCGACGGTACCTCGCCAGTTCAGTATCATCGGCACACGAGTGCCTGCTTCGAATACACTGTACTTTCCTCCGCGAAACGGTCCTGAAGGGATATGCCGACCTACCTTCTCGACCGCCCTATCGTCATATCCATCATTAAGAACAGGACCGTTGTCACTCGTAAAAATAACGATGGTTCGTTCCTCGATTCCCAGTTTACGTAGCGTTTCAACAATTTTTCCTACAACCCAGTCGACCTGAACGATTGCATCGCCACGCGGCCCCATCGAACTCCTGCCGACAAATTGTTCAGCCGGCATGCGCGGCACATGTATATCGTGAAAGGCATAGAACAAGAAAAATGGTGTGTCAGGGTCAGACTCGATGAAGTCTATTGCCTTGTCGGTGAAGATCGACGGTAACGCTTCGTCAACCCATTCTGCGCCATGTCCTCCTGCCATGAAACCGATACGGCTAACACCATTGATGATCGTACCGCTATGCTGCTTATCTGCGTTAACGCGGAGTGCGTCCGGCTCCTGCACACCGGTTGGTCGACGACCAATTATTTTGTCGAAGCTGATAGAAATGGGGTCATCGAGATTTGCCCCTACGACATGATGCTGCTCGACCAATACGGTTGGAACCCGATCCCCCGTCGCCGGCATCAGAAAACTGTAGTCGAATCCGATTTCCAGAGGTCCCGGTTTTATTGCGCCGTTCCAATCCACGTCACCGTTGCCCAATCCCAAATGCCACTTACCTATGACACTCGTCCGATATCCCGCACGCTTAAACAATCCAGGGAGCGTTGGCTTCTCCGGACGAATGATCATCCCCGAGTCCCCACCTAAAATGCCGGCACCAATCCGGAAGCCGTGCTCGCCGGTCAACAATGAATATCGCGACGGCGAACACGTAGCGGCCGTGCTGTGCGCGTCGGTAAATGAGATGCCGGTACGAGCTAATGCATCGATGTTTGGTGTTTCTACTCCTTCGGCACCGTAAGAGCCAACGTCTGCATAGCCAAGATCATCAACGTATAGCAGTATCACATTGGGCCGTGCGCCGTTAACTTCGCCACTTCGGCAAGCTGCTGCGGCAAGGCAAATGACCACCGAAAAAACCGCAAATCGTATCGCAACACCTGTACACACTTTAGTCAAACTCAAACCGTACCGACTGAGTTAACTCGTATAGCGCAGCATCAATCTGCGGGTCGCTACGGTACAAGTGGCCGACCGTGTTGCTGGTAAATTGATCGATCGCCATTGTCTGCGCGCCTATGTTCAGATCAAAATGTAACCATGATGGTGTAGCTTCCATTTTCTTCGGCAACCCGGCTAATCGTACTGTGTCCGGCAGACCGAGATATGGATGATAGTAACCGAGCTTTACAAACTGCCGAAGCGCGCCCAGCGCCTCATCGGGAGCATATGGGAGAGCCAATACTGCACCGTATGGTGCGGGAGCAACTCTGACAACTTCGTCAGCGTTAGTCGTCGCATGCGCTTCCGAGCCCTGGTTACTAAAGTACTGTCTTCCGGCGGTGAAACCATCATTATCGAGTTCTGTAAAAGTGCCGGCAGCGGTTAATCCCATGATAGGAATACCGAATACCGTTTCAGATGTCTTGGCGTCGTATAGGTACGCGCGCCGACTGTTCCGCGCATACGGAAGTAGTGGGCCGGTCCATAGCTGCATCCAGTTGTAAACAAAACCGGTTCCAAACCAACTCGGATAAAATATGCCCTGTTTTCGTCTTGTTATGGAGTTAAAAACCGTCGCACTTAGTTTCCCGGATGCCACGGCTTCCAGATAAACGAGTTCCGTTTCCTCAGAAAACGAGAGGCCCCATCGATACGTGTTCGCTTCCCCTTGCTCAGGCTCGAATCCCATAACAATTTTGCCGTCATCATCGATCGCTCTGTTCCACTTCGCACGCCCCAATAGCTCACCGGCAATCGTGACTATTTCACGATTGTCATTGTATTTCTGTCGTGCGGTCCTTATTCCCGCCGCACACATTGCCCAGTCAATCGTACTTACGCGAGGCCATTGTGGCGTCCCGTCCGGAGCAAAGTAGTGATATGGAAAACCGTGCCAGCCCGACGAACCATCAAACCAGTTTTGGTCTTGTAAGAAGCGCAGTATTGCCAGTGTACGTTCTTCCGCCACGTCGCTCGTTACGAATCCATCCTCTTCGGCAATAGCGTAAATGGCTAAGGCCATTCCTAATCCGGAAACGGACACGAAAGCGTCACCCCTGCCCTCCTTCAGCACAACACCACCATCGTTAGCCGCCGAATCCCTATAGTTCCAAACAAAATACCGAAGCCCGCTTTCCTTTAACCACTTCAGCATTTCAAGATCGTCCGTCGGGGGAATAAACGGTTCGTTGGAACCGTCAAGCAAGTGGATTTCATCGAGAATAATCGTGCCACTTGAGTATCCAGTGCCTGTTTGTCCATTTAGGACGAACCTGATCTCAGCTAACTCACCAGCCGCAAATGCTGCTTCATAGGTGGTCATTTCGGGCCCTATCTCAAACGATTGCCGGTGAAGCAGTTGACCTTTTCGACCTATGCCCTCAACCTGAAGCAGCACAGGCGATCGGTTGGCGCGCGCCCGGAAGCTATACCCCTCGATCGAGCCCGACAGTTCCTCGGGCAGACCCCGTCGATTCTCAAGTAGTCCAAAAACCGATACGCGCATTGTCGCCCCATCGACTTCGCTCCGTACGCCACGATATCGAATTCGGAGGGCAGTATTGAACCCATTCCTTGCTATTCCAGACCGGACTGACGCGCGACCGTGAGCGCGAACTCGATATTCGGAGCCAAACTCGGTTATATCTCTTCTGGCTTGTTCGAAGGTCAGAATCGGAATGCCAGGATAGTGCGCTGGCCTATCCATTCGCAAAATTTCGGCGGCATGTACAGTAGCGCCCATCGCCAAAACGAGGCATACCGAAACGACTATTACAGCCCCCGCACGCGAAAGTGCGCGATAAATCACATGGATATTAGAAAAGCTCATCGAAGCGAGGATTTCTTACTCATGTAGCAGTGGCTTTCCGGGCGAAACAGCGCTGCGAAGAGCGAAATCGACACAACTTCGTCAATTTCGCTCTCATACAGGATTTGCTGCGCAGTTAGAACTTCGCCCGGATTCCTATTCCATACTGAGGTCCCGTAAAGGCCAGGAACCGAAGTTTCTTGTTAGGGCCATCACCGTGCGTTGTTTCAAATGCCTCGTCGGTCAAATTCCTTCCGTAGGCGTTGATTGTGAAGTGTTCGTTGATATTGTAATAGGCGCTAAAATCGAGTTTGCCAGCCGCCTGTACGTAGGTTTCATCCGGCCTGCGGCTGGAGGCAACCTCACTAAAATATGAATCACGGTAGTTGTACGCGAGACGAGCACCAAACTTAGGCACTTCGTAATACGCAATGACATTGTAGGACAAGTCTGACATACCCAGGAATGGAAGCTTATTACCGTTCTTGTCAAACAGTTCGGATTCACTATCGGCCAGCGTCAGATTGGCCTGAAATCCAAGGCCACCCCATGCACCAGGCAGTACGTCCTCCATACTTTGCTGCCAGGCGAATTCCAAACCCTGGATCTCGCCGCCGCCCTCGACGTTAAAGGGCTGTCGAATCTCTAAAGTCAGTGGAACGTCGTCATGATCCTGACATTCCCAAAATGCTACTGGATTAAGACACCGAAGATCGTAGTTGTTCGTTTCCTGTCCGTTTGGACCTGTCGTGACGAACGTGTCGACATCTTTGAAGAATGCCCCAACAACGACCGCTCCGCTGTCCGAGTAATACCACTCCAGAGACAAATCGAATTGATCGGCCAGGAATGGCGCCAGACCCGGGTTTCCCCTTTCGATAAAACCATTCCACGGCTCCGGGTAAGCTCTTTGTGCCATTCGCAGATGATTGATCGGTGCTCGTGTCATGACGCGCGCGGCCGCCATCCGGCCAACGAATTTCTCTCCAAATTCCAGTTTCAGGTTCGCGCTCGGAAGAACTTCAGAGTAACTTTTGGAAGTTGAGATGCCGGTAACGTTGTCTACGTAATTGAACCAAACCGGAACATTGTTCCAACGAGTCGATACAAAATCGACCTCTGGATTTGTACCCTTTGATGTTTGCTTAGTATGGGCATATCTCACACCTACGTTTAGCGTGTACTCGACATCTGCGCCGATGGTTCCCACGAAGTCCGCTTCAAGATAGGCTGCCGATGCCCGCTCCTGGATAGCATACGAACGGGTTGGCCAGTGCGACGCATTTAGCAAATCATATGCATCTTCGCTTAGCGTTTGTAAGAAGGTGAGATAACGGTCAACATCCAGAGAAGGCCAGCTGCGCGGAAAATCCCCGCCCACGTCCGACAGGAAGCCGTTTGAAAATGGCTCGCCGTACACAGCGTCCGGTACAATCCAGGAACGATGGAAATCGCCCAAAGAACCAATTCTGGGATCGGAGTTCGGATACCAAACGCCAGCGAGGTTTCCGCCAAAATACGCATTGTTGTATTGCGTAGCAAAGTATTGATTCTCTTTTTGCTGATCTGAATAGCTAACTCCAAATCGAAGGGTTTCCATAAATGGCTGGTCTGGAAGCCATTCTCCACCGAACTTTGCTTCCCAGATCGAATCTGTTACGTCTACGCCCGTGTTGTTGTTCCACGCAATGGTGTTAATAAAATCGGTACCCGGGGGCTCAGAAAACCGCACGTCGGGTAGCCTACCTCCATTTCTCCAGTCGTATTCCGCCCAGTTAACGCCGATGCGATTCGACAAGGTCCAATTATCTCCGTTATTTTCTCGCTGCGCTTCGGTTACGTAGAGATCGCCATTCAAGCTGATGTTTTCGGCGATGGCCCAGTCTACGTTTAGACCCGCCAAATACGTTTCCGTCTTCCTTGGTTCGGTAATCGCGACCGTTTCTACGAAGGCCCATGGATTTGGAAGGCTACCTGTACCGTCGTCACCAAATCGCGCATAGACCAGATTGTTATCTGCATCGACTACGGCATCAACATAGGCGGGATGCTGCCAGTATTGTCCCTGGGCGCCTGCCTGACCAACATCTAATGGAACACCCAGATTCGATGTGCGATTGTCAATCTTGTAATCGCTGTACAACCCGTCGAAAGATACAAGCACTTCGTCCGATGCCTGCCACTGCAGCGCAACCGACCCCGTTAGTCGTTCCCGCGCCTCTTTCTTAACCCTCAGCTGCAGATTTCGAGGCATAACGGTATTCGCATAGTCGACGGTGCCATCTTTGAAGAGATCGACATCAAATGGGTGCCTGTACTGGTTGATCGAAGCGCTGTCTTGTTGTAAATCGCGCTTGATGTAATTGATGGAAACCAACGCTCCAAAGGAATCATTCGCGAATGTGTCTCCCATAACAAGTGAAACTCGAGGATTGCTTTCGCCGGAAAGCTCATCATTGACTGAGAAAAATGAACCTGTCAACGTGGGCCGCCGGAGGTCAAATGGGCGAAGCGTCTGAATGTCAACCACAGCGCCAATACCCCCTTCATACAGGCGAGCTTGCGGCGTCTTGTGGACATCGATACGAGACACAATTTCCGACGCCAGTACATCGTAGCTAAACTCGCGACCTGGATTTTCAGTCGCAAGTCGCCGCCCGTTTACCATGGTTACGTTGAACGACCCATCCATACCACGAACAGATATGTTTCGGCCCTCGCCACTATCTCTTGAAATCGCCACACCGGGTACCCGCTGCAGAGCTTCAGCTACGTTCTGATCCGGCAACTTGCCGATATCTTCAGCAACAATCGAATCGATAACATTGCCCGCCCGGCGTTTTAGCGCAAGAGCCTCATGCAGGCTACCTCGAATTCCGGTGACTACTATTTCTTCGAGCTCGGCATCGTCCTGTGCACTGGCGGCCAGCGGTTGAGACGTGCACAACAACGCAAAAGTAACCCAGCCGATCCAATGCAGCTGTTCCAGCCCGATCGTGTTTTCGTTCATTATCTGATCCCCCATTATCGATCTGATGAATTCGATTATTAAGTATATTATTTATATGATTTAGCATATAAAGTCAAGGCGATCCAAATTCACTGGTGCCCGTCCAGGAATTCGAAATCGGCAAATGGGTTACTGCGCGCGGTCTTGCTACCAGAAGGACCCGGTGTCGTTTATCTCGTGCGTGCAGACACCGTTGGCGCGCTATCGACCGTTGCTAGCGGGCCGCTGGTTTCGCATCGCTAACGATAACAATGGCCTCGTCAATCAACTCTGCCAGACGATCGTGTGCAGCCTGACCATCGCCGTTCTCGATGGCCAGTAGCACGGCTTCGTGATCATCGACACTGCCAAGTGCTACGCCTTTGTATTTGTTGGTAAGACGAATACTGTACCGTAATGCCGATTCGACGAGGCTTTCCAACTGCTGAAAAAAGCGGTTTCCACTGGCCTGGAGAATGGACACATGAAATGCAACATCCGAAAGCAGCGGATCATCGTCCCCAACTTCGGCGGCCCTCATCCGCTCAAATGCCTCTCGAATCCTCGCACGGTCGTCATCCGAAGCATCCTGGGCTGCGAGTCTGGCCGCATGCGGTTCCACGGCACGACGGACCTGCAGGAACTCGGCAATCAAATCCGCCGAAAACTTTCTCTCCAAAAGCCATCCAAGCACATCGGAATCGACCAGATTCCAGTTACTCTCCGGTTCCACACGCGTGCCCTGTCGCGGCCTCGCAGACAATAAGCCTTTGGCCGTCAACATCTTCACAGCTTCACGCAGTACGCTTCGGCTGGCGCCATAGCGTTCACACAGTTCTGCTTCGGTTGGAAACGCTTTGCCCTGCGAATACTCTCCCGCGACGATTTCGACACCAAGCTGCTGAGTAATTCGCCAGGTGAGGTTTCGACCTGCAAATCGGGAATCTGTATCCGGCATTTTCGCTACCAATTCGTTGTTACCGCTATGTTACCTGAGTACTCCGGCTCGCGAAGCCCCCTGGTCTGTGTTTCATAAACGAACAAATCGCCTGCGCTTGTTTCCGTTCGCAATGCATCAGGCGTTAGCCCCTCTCTGGCGGTGGTAACGAATAGCAGATCCATCGCCTGCCCCCCGAACGCCACGCACGACGGTTGACTAACCGGCAACCGGATACGCTGATTTACGTCTCCACCCGGCGAGTACTGTACAACCGAGCCTGCGCCCCACACCGCCGTCCACAAACACCCCCCCGAGTCGACGGTCGCGCCATCCGGGTACTGGTCGTCAGATAACCTCGCAAACACCTGCCGATTGCGCGGCACACCGGCGTCGTAGTCGAAGCTGTAAATGACGTGATTGGCCGAATCGGCAAAGTACATCCTGCTGCCATCGGGGCTCCACGCAAGGCCGTTGGAAATCCCCACCCGGTCGAGAACCGAAGTAGTGGACCCGTCGGTGACACAATAGAGTTCGCCGAGCAAATCCGCCTGATTGTCTCTATTTTCGGACATCGTTCCAGACCAGAACCTACCGGACCGGTCCGTCCGTCCATCGTTGAATCGTATTCCGGTGGTGCCTGCAGGTAGCTCATACACGGTGCGAATTACCGCGCCTTCGCTGGGCGAGAACAATGCGACTGAACGCTCAAACGCGCAAAGGAGGATATCTTCGTCCTCGGTGAGTCCGAACGATGCGAGCCGGGCCGGGAGAGGGAACTCTCGAATTTCGGAACGGCCGTACTTGAGTTGGAGGAGGCGGCGTTCCTGAATATCTGTCCACCAGAGGCACTGCGATCGACTGTCCCAGGTCGCGCACTCGCCCAGCGTATTGCGCGCACGGATGATCGATAGAAGCTTTGCGGACAAGACCCCGCCTACCACCACGTAGCGTACAGGGCAATCACCACCAACGATATTGCGACAGCCGACGCATTAAATGCGCTTGATGTGCCAAAATTGACACGCGACAGCTCCGTTTGATCATCGGCCTGAACTCGAACGGACTCAAACCTGGAGACGGCGACGCCAAGTGCAGCGCAAAGTAGGAAAACCAGCCCGACTCGGTCCATAAATGGCAATGTCGGCCACGCCAATTTCAGTACGATTGAAAAAGCGGCTGATCCGACGGCAGCCACAAGAGCCCCCTTCGTTGTCATGCCGCGCCAGAACAATCCAAAGATAAACAGGACGACGACACCCGGCGTAAAGAACCCGGTGAATTCCTGAATAAACTGAAAGGCCTGATCGAAACCCGCCAACAGCGGTCGAGCGATGACGACCGCAACCAGAATTGCGCCGAGCGCCACCCCTCTTCCAACGCGAACAAGAATCTCCTCAGAGGTGTCAGGTCGGAAGTGCCGGTAGATATCCATCGTGAAAATGGTCGATACGCTGTTCATCATCGACCCTAATGAGGAGAGAATCGCCGCGATCAGGGCCGCGAAGACCAGCCCCCGAATTCCTGCCGGCACAAGCTTCATCATCTCCGCATAAGCCTGATCGGGTTTGGCGAGATCCGGAACAAGCACTGCAGCTGCGATGCCCGGAAATACGACCAATACGGGCACGAGTAGTTTCAATGCCGCAGCGAGCACGATGCCCTTTTGGGCCTCGCTGACAGATTTCGCAGCGAGTGCACGCTGAATGATGTACTGATTACACCCCCAGTACGAGATGTTCATGACCCACAAACCACCGACCAGCACTGAGATTCCTGGAAGACTCTGGTAATGAGGGTTGTCGGGAGAGAGAATCATATCGAAAAGGTCGGGGCGAGCTTTCGTCAGCTCTTTGAAACCGGCGACAGCTCCGGCACCGCCGGAAATCTGATCCAAAGCGAGGGCGCACACAATCAATCCCCCGGCGACAAGCAGAATGACCTGAACAATATCGGTCAACGCCACAGCTTTCAGACCGCCATACAGCGAGTAGGCTACTGCCAGGAACGCCAGGACGATCATGCCGTGAAACATGTCCACGCCTGCGATTGAATTAAGCGCGAGCGCTCCAAGCCACAAGATTGACGTCAGGTTTACGAAGACGTACACCCCAAGCCAGAACACGGCCATCACCATTCGAACCGAATGGTCGTATCGTCGCTCCAGGTATTGGGGCATTGTGTAGATGCCCTGGTGCAGGAAGATGGGTAAAAAATACTTGCCGACAATCAGGAGTGTGATGGCCGCCATCCATTCGTAGCTGGCGATGCCAAGGCCCAGAGCAAATCCGGATCCCGACATACCGATGATCTGCTCAGCCGATATGTTGGCGGCGATCAGCGACGTTCCGATCGCCCACCAGGGAAGGGATTTTCCCGCGAGAAAATAGTCGCTGGTGCTCCTTCCTTCCACACCATGCTTGCGGCTTACCCACTGTGCAAGGCCGATGATAAAAAGGGCATAGGCAAGTATTACACCGATATCGAGGGTAGCTAGTCGCACGAGATTCCTCTACCTGGTGCGGGCTTCATCGCTGCACGCGGCCGGACGCGTCGCCGCCCATCAAATGCTCGACCTCAGCCGCCGTGAATCGATTGAAATCGCCGTAGATTGAATGCTTCAGGCAGCTTCCTGCTACAGCAAACTCCAGGCTTTGTTGCCGGTCCTCATAGGTGAGCAGACCGTAGATCAACCCGCCGCCAAAACTGTCGCCGCCACCGACACGGTCGACAATGTCGGTAATTTCATAGTGTTTCGAGTGGTAGAAACCGGATCTGTCTCTGAAACAGGCCGACCAGCCATTGTGAGATGCGGAACGCGACTCCCGCAGCGTGATCGCAATCGAGTCCAGACCGGAAAACTCGTTCAGCACGACCTCGGACAACCGCTCGTAGCGTTGCACGTCCAGCTTGCCATGGTGGACATCGATTCCCTCGACGAAAACTCCGAGTGCCTTCTGGCAGTCCTCCTCGTTAGCGATACACACATCGATATGTGACACCAGCTCGCCCATGATGTCTTCGACGTTCCGGCCGTAGTTCCAAAGTTTTGCCCGATAGTTCAAATCGCAGGAAACGCGCGTCCCATAGCGTTTGGCGGCTTTGACCGCCGCCAATGAGAGGTCCGCGGCAGACTGCGACAACGCAGGAGTAATTCCCGTGATGTGAAACCAGTCTGCATCTTCAAAGATCGCTCTCCAGTCGAACACACCGTCAGAGACCGTCGAGATTGCGGTGTGATCTCGATCGTAGATCACCTTGCTCGGCCGCTGGTTGCAACCGGGTTCAACGAAATAGACGCCCATTCGTCCACCCCCCCAATAAATGTTGTCGGTGCTGACGCCAAACGCCCTTAGTTGGCGCTCACACTGTCTTGCGACCTCATGATCGGGCAAGGCGGTGACAAATTCCGCATCGACGCCATAGTTTGAGAGGCTTGCCGCGACGTTCGCTTCACCGCCGCCAAAGGTCGCATTGAATCGGTCCCTTTGCAGAAATCGCTCATACCCCGGCGCGCTTAGACGAAGCATTACCTCGCCCAGCGTCACTACTCGTTTGTTCATCTAATTCGTCCCTCGTAAACTCGTAAACTCGTGGATCTGACTGCGAGCATCGAAATCGATTTGCTCAATAGGTTTACCTGGCTTGTAGAGTGCGGAGCCGATACCGAAGCCGGTCGCTCCGCCATCCAGATAGGCCTGCATATTCCTGGCATTCACTCCTCCGACAACGAACACCGATATGTCTATCGGCAATACCGCACGAAGCGCCTTGATTCCGGATGGAGGAACCAGCTCAGCCGGAAATATCTTTATTCCATGAGCGCCAGCATCCAGAGCTGCAAATGCCTCGGTCGGTGTCAGGCAACCGGGCACCGAAATTGCGCCGCCGTCCACGGTCGTACGGATCACGTCCGGGTTTGCGTTTGGCGAAACGACTAGCCTCCCGCCGTTTGAGAGAACTGCATCCGCCGCTTCCGAATCGAGTACGGTGCCGGCACCAACCAGAACGTTTGAGCCGAACCGCTCGCTCAGAATCCGGATTGACTCGAGCGGTTTGGGTGAGTTCATCGGTACTTCCAGGATACGAAAGCCGGCCTCGACGAGGCGTTCGCCAACCCGCACGGCATCCTCGGGTGGCAGCCCTCTCAGAATTGCGAAGAGAGGGAGTTCCTCGACGCTTATTCGAAACAATTCTTCTGAATTCAAACTCAAATTCCTTCATCGTTAGGCTAATGGGACTCTCTATCCACGCTGGCCCCGCTGCATCCGACCAGAAAATCAAAGTCGGCACCGAGATGCGCTTGTTGAACATGATCGACATAGAGCCTGGCATAGCCACGAGTGGGCACATTCGGAGGCGTTTGGTTCTGCTGCTGACGTCTTCGTTGGAGCTCGGCGTCCGATACATGCAATTGCAGTCGCCGATTCGGCCCGTCCAGCTCCACAATATCGCCATCGCGAATCAATGCCAGACACCCCCCGGCTGAAGACTCCGGAGAGACGTGTAGAACCACCGTTCCAAACGCCGTTCCGCTCATTCTTGCGTCACTGATTCGAACCATATCTCTAACTCCGGCCTCAAGGAGTTTTTTCGGCAATCCGAAATTGCCGACCTCGGGCATGCCCGGGTACCCCTTTGGTCCACACCCCTTGAGAACGAGAACGCAGGTTTCGTCGACATCGAGATCAGGATCGTCGATTCGCGCTTTGTAGTCCTCAATGGATTCGAACACAACGGCACGGCCTTTGTGTCTTAGCAATTCCTTCGTGGCGGCGTTCGGCTTAATGATCGCCCCGCCAGGAGCAACATTGCCTTTCAGAACCCACGCCCCCGAGTGGTCCTTTACGGAGTCGACTAACGGACGTATGACATCGTCGTTAAATACCTTAGCGTCCTCGAATCGTTTCGCGAGCGTTTCACCTGTGACGCAGATTGCGCTTAAGTCCAGATGCTCCGTAAGCCGGGAAAGCAGCGCCGGCACTCCGCCCGCATAGTGAAAGTCTTCCATCAGATACGTCCCGGAAGGTTGCAGATTGAGCAACAATGGAACCTTGCGACCCCATTCGTCGAAGTCGGCCAGGGACAACTCGATGCCAACGCGCCCGGCGAGTGCCAGCAGATGAATGATCGCATTCGTAGATCCGCCGGTCGCTGCATGCATTATTACGGCATTCTTAAAATGTGAGCGCGTCAGTATCGATGACAACCGAGCGTCTGCATGAATGGCCGACACGATTGCACGTCCGGTCAGGTGTGACATTGTTGCTCGACGAGAGTCGACAGCCGGTAGAGTTGCATTCATGCTCAGCGACAACCCCATGGCTTCAACAATGCAGGCAAAGGTGGACGCGCTTCCCATTGTCATGCACGTGCCAGCGCTGCGGGACATACCGGTCTCAAGTTCGGCGAATTCCTCCCTCGATATCGTTCCGGCCCTGACCGCATCTGAATATCGCCATACGTCAGTCCCAGACCCGATATTCAATCCGCAGTGCTTGCCATTGAGCATCGGCCCCGACGATACGACCAGTGTGGGCAGATCGACGCTGGCGGCACCCATAAGCTGGCCTGGTGTGGTCTTGTCACAACCCCCAAGAAGTACAACACCGTCAATGGGGTTGCCGCGAATCGACTCCTCAACATCCATCGATAAGAGGTTTCGATAGAGCATGGCTGTCGGGCGCATTTGCGTTTCGCCCAGTGACATAACGGGAAATTCCAATGGCAGCCCACCGGCTTCCCAGACCCCGCGCTTGACATGATCTGCCAGTTTCCTGAGGCCCTGGTTGCACGGTGTCAGCTCAGACCACGTATTGCAGATCCCGACAACCGGTCTTCCATCGAATACGTCATCGGGCAGGCCCAGTGACTTCATCCAGCTACGATGAATGAACCCATCCTTATCCTGCTTGCCATAACTATCATGGCTTCTAAGCTTCTTGCTCATGTAGCGTCTCGAACTGAAGACAGAGGCGTACCGGTGTCGAAAGTGACCAAGCGAACGCTCAATGTAAGTCTCTCTTGTCTTTTTATATGATAAATAATACAGTTTTGACATTGTTGCGCAAGTGAATAAGGACGAATGACCAACTTTTTTTACGACGACGTTTACGACGTGCCCGGTATGGAGGCGCTTCCGACTTACCCCGACCTGCAGGGGAAGCGCGTCTTTATCACCGGCGGCGGATCCGGTATCGGCGCTTTTCTAACCGCAGCATTTGCAGCCCAGGGGTGCCAGGTGGGCTTCGTTTCTCTGCACAAGGAGTCCGCAGAGAGGCTGGTGAAGGAGATCGAGACTCAAACGGGAGTCCGCCCGACGGCGGCTCAGTGTGATATCCGCGAGCTTGATAAGTTGCGACACACAATAGACGATTTCGTAAAGGCGACCGGCGCGATCGATGTGCTGATCAATAACGCAGCGAGAGACACTCGGCATACGGTCGATCAGTTTTCCGATGAACAGTGGGACGACAGTATGGCGACCAACCTCCGGCCGCATTTTTTCACCGTGCAATTTGCATTGGACGGTATGAAAAAAGCGGGAGGCGGTAGCATTATTAATATGGGTTCGAACTCTTTTAACCTTGGTCTTGGAGGCTATCCCGCGTACGTAGCGAGCAAAGGCGGAATCGTTGGCCTGACTCGGGCTCTTGCTCGAGAGCTGGGCCCCTTTCTGATCCGCGCCAATGTATTGACTCCCGGCTGGGTGTTGACCAGCAAACAGGTCGAGCTCTGGGCAAACGACGAAGACCTGAAGACGTGTCTCTCTGAACAGTGCATCGGCGAGAAACTGAACGGGTGGCATATTGCCGGGCCTACGCTTTTTCTGGCCTCCGATTCATCGTCTATGATTACCGGACAGGAAATTATCGTTGACGGCGGCAGGAGCAAGGCATAACTGGCACATGGGTATTCCAACTCCGATGCGGCAGTTCGATTCACGTCGTGACCGACGATTGCTGCCTCAATATCGACGCTCGTTGGACAAACACCCCATTAGTGCTCTCGAGGCCGAAATCGGATAGATTCCGAGAACCGTCAGTGCCCAGCCACCCGGTTTAGGGCTGACCCTTGATCAGTGGCGCAGGAAGACTATAGAGGCGATCCTTGCCGTTAACTCGCCACCTTGGCGAAAAGGACCGTTTGCACCACCTCTTCCGATGCCACTTCAGTCCCATCGACTGTTGCTGGCAAGTATCGACAGCGCTGCACGTACTTTCTGGCTTCAATCTCGAACTTACGCATCTCGCTGTCCAAAGGTGGCGCCCTGAAGTGAGCGTGCGTTCCGGGGACGGGGGACGTCTCTTCCACGCCGCTGCCATCCACGACAGGTTCCGATACATTGCCGTTCTCATCGACGGTGAACCTGACTCGTACCCAGATTGCGTGCTCTGAGTAATCCACACCAGGGGGCCACACTATTTCCGGAGACCAGATCCGCAACGGCTTTTGAGCACCGCTTGTGTTACGCAGCTCCTTAAGTTTCGCCAGATGTTGATCGGCTCGTTTCGTCCTGCCGGTGCTCGACAGCAGCTCGAATAATTCCCTGTGTACCGCGAGCAACTCTGAATCCGTCGTGTCCTCGGAATTCTCAAAACCCTCCAGCGCCGTTTCGTAGGCGGATATTGCCCAATCGCGCTTTCGCCAGGCCTTATACTCCCGTCCCAGCTCTTGCGCAGTACGCGCTGCCATTATGTCGACATGCCCTGCGAAATCGGTCCGCGCTTTGAGCGCTTTCTTGAAATAGCTCTCCTTCTGCCTGCGCAGTAGCGGACTTTTCATCTCTCTCGCCGCGTATTCGAGCGACGACGCGTACTCCGCGCTCTCTTTGCCGTAGGTACGGCTGTTCAATTGGATAATTCGATCCAGATACTTGCGCTGGCGCCTGCTATCCGAAAATGGGTCGCTGATTTCCACGAGCTTTTCAAGCATTGGAACCAATGCGACTGAATGCTTGCCGTAGACGTCCTCCCCAATCTTCAATGTTTTCTCTAACTGAAGACGCGCAGCATCAACTTGCATGGTATTCGCGAGCAGCACGGCGAGATTCATTGACAGGGTGATGCGCCGTGGGTCCGACTTTTCGAAATAATCTTCGCCGAGGTCGAACGACCTTTGGGCCGCGCTCAGCTGCGCGACGACGGATCCTTCTGCCATCGCCTTCTTAAAGTCGGCTATCGCCTGATTCAGTTTCCTGGCATCCGAAGCATGCGCCACTCCGGTCACAAGGATCAGGGCCAGAATGGATAACAGGACCAGCCGACCGAATGTCATGTTCACTACCCACCGTACGATTGCGGGTAGCGTACAACACAAACAACCAGATGTCTTAGACCGGGTCTGGAAGTGCCTATGTATTGGCGCCGCCGCTGCCCTGCAGGCGCGTGATCAGCGAACGCAGGAAAACCTTGTTGAAACGCAACTGGCAGGCCGATGAGACCTGTTCCATGAGTGTCGACGACACGCGCAGAATCGTGACCTGGCAGCCTGGGCGCGTTTTTTCGCGCGTCTTGTTGTTGGAGACTGTATTTTGGTGCCAGAACGGTCTGGTTTTCTGTGGTTATCCGACGTTCGAACGGCGGTTTTCGAGTTGAGGTAAACTTCTGACTTTGACACAGCAGCCGTTCAGGAATACACCGAAGAACTAACAAGGGAGCGTTAGTAGACCTCCAATCATGACTAGCAAGACAGACAAATTTTTCACATGGGTATGGCGAATAAATGGCGTTGTTGTCCTGGTTATCGCTCTCGTGAGCTTGGTCGCGCTCTTGGCATTGATTATCGAATCTGGACTGTTCGGCGGCAACGACAGACCGAGAGACCAGTTAGCCGACGTTGCCGGAGAAGATATTGCCGCCGATGACCTGTCGCTAGGCGGATTCCGTCGTCTTGAAGGTACGGATTTCTTGTACGCAACCTTGGCGAGCCCGGCAAAATTTGGTGGCTCAGGCTCCGGGCGCGGAAACGCCCGAAACTGGCTATTTTTTGACATTGAATCACGCAAAGCACATTGGCTTTTCGAGGATTCGGCCAATGAAATCGTCGATCATCAGTTTTTGTATCGGTATTCGGAAGATGATGCCGATCCGGAGCGCACCCGCGATCGAGTTGTTACTGGAATTGTGATGTTGGTGACAAACTCTGACTCCGAGGCCGAAGATTCTCGCGAGGCGCAGATGATCTTAGTGTCAACTAATGGCAAGACGATCAATGTACTCACGGAATCAGTTGGAGGGCTATTCGACTATTTCTATGTGAGCGAAACGTCACATTTACTACTCTATAGTCGAGAAGGATCAGTCCGTATTTTGGACGTTGATCCGGTCGCCGCTAGGGTCTTGTCGGATTCGGTGTTGTCGACTGACGAGTGACCGGCCGGTTCTGGCCGACTGCGGAGACAAACTTGCTGTCGGACCGAATGACGGCTTCGATCGGCATTCCTGCCCGTCATTACGATTGCGCTACAATCTCCGTTGATGACCCATTGCTAACATTCGCCACAGGAACTGGACTTTGACCAATCTTGATGTGACGCATCGCAAAAGCCGCAATGTCGTATTTCTCCTGGCCCAGATCGTGTCAATTGCAGCACTGACGCCCCTCTCCGCTTGCTCACCATCGGATTCGTTACCAGCCGCGACTGAAACGAACGAAGTCAGCATTGCGTTCGAGTCACAATCCGGCGAGGTCGTCGAAGCATACCGGGGTACGTTCGAAGTTCCCGAAAACCGGTCTGAACCGGGCAGCAGGATGCTGACGCTGCATTACTTGCGATTTCCAGCAACGGATCCCGATTCGGGGCCACCGATTGTCTATCTAGCGGGCGGCCCAGGCGGGTCGGGAATCTGGTTCGCAGGCAGTTGGCGTTTCCCGCTGTTTATGGCGCTTCGCGAGTTCGGTGATGTAATCGCGCTCGACCAACGGGGGACAGGTGCTTCAGACGACACGCCACTTTGTACTTCATCCAAGCATGCCGTGGATTCTTCTGAAACAACAGACGAGTCGTTCGTCGAATTGCAGAAGAGCGCGCTCAAGGAGTGCATAGCCTACTGGCAAGACCAAGGCATCGACTTTGGCGGCTACAACACGCAGGAAAATGCCGCGGATCTGGATGCCCTGCGTCGCCACCTTGGTGCGGAGAAACTGTCCCTTTGGGGAATCTCCTACGGATCACACCTTGCGCTTGCGGCAATCAAGCAAATGAACGATCACATTGATCGAGTCATCATCGCCAGCGCCGAAGGGCTCGATCAGACCATTAAGCTGCCAACGCGTACTGATGAGTATTTCGGCCGACTACAAGAAGCGATTTACTCCCAATCGAGTGAGGGAGCAGCGTCACTCGACATCAAAGCAGTAATGCGCCGCGTACATGCCCGACTTGGGGAGTCGCCGCTCGAGCTAGAGATACCGCAAGAAGACAGGGAGACTGTCAAAGTGGTTTTTCAGCGCCGCGGCATGCAGAGGTTCGCAGCAGCGATGATTGCCGACCCGAATCGATTTGCAGCAGATTTGGTACATATCTATGTAGCGTTGGAAAAAGGGCAAACTGAGCCTCTAGCGGGGTTTCTAAGGCGGTGGGACAAACCTAGTGGGCCGTGCGGTAAATTCGGTCACTTTCAGAGTCCTTCTCAAGGGGCAGACCCAGGCGAAGCGGTGCCGGCATAGCCGGGCTATGTCAAGCCACTTCAACACCGGTATGCCCCTTGAGAAGGGCTCCCGGTGGGTCGCACCACAACGCCCTTCGGCGGCGTTGAGCTCGCTTGAATTGGCGACGGCCAGTCCTGCGCTCGCTCGCCTTGCCCAAGGGCGTTGTGATGCGACTGAAAGTCACCGAATTTACCGCACGGCCCACCAGCGCCGCTATTTCATTCAAACTTATGCCGGTGATGATGGATATTGCCTCCGGCGTTAGTTTTGCCCGCCGGGCGCTCATCGACCAGCAGGCGAAATCGTCTCTGCTAGGCCAATTTCTGAATGACACGATTTACCTTGCTGATGTCGCACCGTCGTACGATCTAGGCGATGCATTCCGGGAAAATCCCGTCTCTGATGTTCCCGTGTTGCTAATAAGTGGGACGCTGGACGGGCGCACATATTTTGACAGCCAACGAGAAGCAGTATCGAAACTGGAAAACCGGCAACTCGTCACCGTTATAAACGGCGGCCACAACTTGTTCATGATTTCTCCGGAAGTCTCGGACATCATCCGCAAGTTCATGCGTGGTGAGCAAGTCCATGGTCGGGAGATCATTGTGCCCCCTCCTGAGTTCTGACAGGTGCGCGGCATTAAATCTAGGCGACCGGAATTGGCCGCGAAGCGACTGTTTCACGGGAAGTGCTGCAGACGCTTAGACGACTGCTCTGGCGAATTGCGGTCGTTTGGGTAGGGCCGTCTTCAATGGTCCTCTGGCATCCATTTCGCGATTCGTTGTTCAGATCGGCGAGCTCGGGTCCATCAAGACGAGAAACGTCGGCCGAATAGATTGACGCGTGTATCGTTACGCGATACATTACTGCGGTGATAAAGAGTTTCCGCCACAAGGGTGTTGAACGCTTCTTCCTGAGAGGGACCAAGTCGGGCATTCAGGCGGCGCACGCCCCTAAGCTGGCGCGTCAGTTGCAACGATTGGATGTCGCTCAGCGCCCTCAGGACATGAATGTGCCAGGCTGGAAGCTCCATCCATTGAAGGGCGACCAGAAAGGTCATTGGTCGGTTTGGGTGAGCGGAAACTGGAGATTGACGTTTGCGTTCGAGGGCGAAGATGCCGTCCTCGTTGACTATCAGGACTACCACTAAGAGGCCAGGAATCATGGGACGAATGCACAATCCCCCGCACCCGGGTGAGTCGATCCGGGAGGATATCCTGCCGGCGTTGGATCTGTCGGTGACGGCAGCCGCTAAGCAGCTCGGGGTTGCGCGAGTGACGTTGTCGCGTCTGATCAATGGGCAGTCCGGAATTTCTGCCGACATGGCCAGGCGACTGGAGGCATGGCTCGGAGGCCCGAAGCGTGGTCCGAGTGCCGAGAGCTGGCTAAGAATGCAGGTGGACTACGATCTTTGGCAGGCGATGCAGCAACCTGCTCCCAAGGTCGTCAGGGCACAGACGGCGGCGCTTTGAGCGTCTTTGAGTGTGGCCGGCTGGTAAGAATATCCATCGCTGTGACCAGTGCTTGATAGCGTTGGCAGCCAACCCCCGCTACCAAACAAAAAGCGCCGACCCCAGTGGGGTCGGCCTTTATTGTTGATCAAACCCGCGGAATACCGGAAACTGGGTCTTCAAACCGCATGTTCATTCGGTCAGTTGCGGAATGACAATGTCCGCCTCGTTCTGAAGAAACTTCTTGATCCGGGAGAGAGAGCGAAGAGAAACCTTCTTGTAGGAGAGATCCATCAAGCCCAGGGTTGCCAGTTCTTTCAGGGCAGACCTGATTCCCTGGCGTGTCATGCCTAGAATCTGGGCCAGGTCATCTTGTGTCATTTCAAACTCCGGCGACGCAGAATCCAATAGCGAAGACCCTGCATATTCCGCCATCAGCACGAGACGGCGCATCAAACGGACTTTGGTGTCGTGAACCCTGTCATCCTCTGCCAGGCACATGAAGGCCCATGTTCTCCGCCCGAGCTTGGACAGGGCATCCATTGCGGCATCAGGGTTGTCTCTTAAGGCATCACGAAAATTCTGTCCAGGTACTTCGATCAGCGACACGTCTGTATGGGCGCTCGCCCGGAACACGCGTGGCAAGCCGGGCGAAAATACGTCAGCTCCGAACCAGGTCGTCGCCTGCAATCGCCAGATGATGGCCTGCTTCCCATCCGCATTCAGGACAGAAAAAGTGACCTGTCCGCTGGCGAGTACCGTCAAACAGTCCGGATAGGTCTGGCGTTCATAGATAATTGCCCCTGATTCAACGTGTCTCACCTTAGACTTGCCAGCCAATTCAACAAGAACTGTGTCTGACAGTTTGGACAGGACCGGGCATGCGGCCAGAGATCTCACAACGTCCATTTTTTGCCGAAATGTAAACCAGTTTCTATTTTGCGCAGAATCAAACGCATTATTGTGATCAACGAGGCGACTAAAGGCCAAGCGAAGCCCAAGGTTTAAGATCCACCGGTAAAGAAAGTGAGTCTAGAGAAAGTCATGCCCGAAATAGTCTAATAATCTTAAGTATCTAAGCCAGCACGCAGATGCCTCCCGCCGAGCCCTACACTATATCCGAACAACTCTGGTGTTGATCATTTTCGACTTCTACAAATCTCTCGCAGCTGACCGGAAGCGGTCGAGCATTCCAATAAGAGGCAGAGGCTATGCGTTTCCAATACATATCGATTCTGTTCTGGTTCCTGATCGGCGTACACGTGACCGGTTGCGCGAGGCTTGAGTTGATGCAGCAAGCCAGCGAGATGAGCGCCTTGTCTGACTCGACTCAGGAGGACACGACGATCACTGATGTTACCGCGACCACCGATTTGAGCGGCAGACAGGCGACTCTTCTTTCGGCCTTCTTCGGGCTCGACAACGGGTTGCCAGACATAAGCGACAGGGGCATCTGTCGAGGGGCTGCCGGGGCGGACGGGATGCCGGTCATCTTCTCTCACGAGATCGATGCCGAGACGATGCAGGCTGGGGACTTTCGAATCGTCGCCGAATCCGCGTCCGTCGGAGAGATTACTTGTGTCACGCCAGCGCCCGCCAATGATCCCGGTGAGATTCGAACCATTCTCGTCGTCGGCGAGTACGGCAGCGCCGAGGATCAGCCGATTAGCGTGAAGATCGTTGGCAATCTTCTGTCGAAGGATGGGCAGCTTAATTTCCGCGGCATACAGTCATCGGTAGTAGCGCTGGAAGCGGGCCCGACGCTGGTATGGTCCGAGGTCGTTCCGGAACCAGATTGGGAACTCGGCAAGCCCGCTACCCCCCTGCCATTTGGCGGTGGCGACAGATGTCCGACCGGTACTCAGCAAGTCGTCCGGGTGACCTGGGCTGGTGGCGTCACCAAGCCGGGCGGCAAGGAGATCGATGACATCGAGCGCGCAGCGTATCGGGTGACCATGTCATTCAACGACGCAGGCGAGACTGAACTGGTGCCTTACGCAATCGCGGATCGTGGCGATGGTGACAATAATCACCTGCTGTGCCTCGACCGCGCCGGTTTGCCTCTGCGGGTGGATTTCCCTGCCGGACTCGTTACTGATCCACGGGAGGACTTGAATCCTGATACCAGCATACAAGTGACAATGTACTAAGAAGCGGGCATTTGGCCCGGGCGAAGCCAGCTTGGAGACCTGAGCTACTTCAAACGGACTCGCTTTCGAGCTGTCGGAACAGGGCAAATCACGCCCCCGCTACCAACGCTATCTTGTTCGGCCCGGAAATGGTTTCGTTTCCGGGCCGAGCTTGTTTTTGGCTGGCTATTTGTAGGATTCCGGCCAGGTCTCCGTGCAGATCGATGCGCAGATCTTCTCGCCCCGGTTCCGGTGTGAGCACTATCTTCCCGATGAGCGCACGCAGGTGCTCTGATGCTTCAGCTTGCGCATTCTTGCGATTAAGCGCCTCTCTCAGGTTCTCTACTTCCTCTCGATAGCGGTCTGCCATCGCCGGGTGTACCAGCGGTTTGGGTGGCGGTTGCTCTTGCTGCTGAGCTTCTTCAGCTTCCAGCTCCTCCATCCGGTCGGCGATGTACCTGGACTCGTCCTTGATCATTCTCGCGTCGACGCCGTTGTAGATCGACTGTATGACTTGCTCCTGCCTTTTCTTCAATTGACGGAGCTCAGCTTGTTTTGCGCGTTTAGCCGCATGTTGGGCCTTCCTGAGCTCGTTCAAATGTTGCGCGTACTCCTGGCAGAAAGTTTCAACAAGATCGTCTCGCAACAGGTGGGTCTGTAAAGCCTTGAGAACCGCTCCCTCCAGTTGGTTCTTAGCCATCGTCTTACGGTTTGTGCAAACGCTTTCACCTTTGTTCCTGGTTGCCGAGCAACCGTAATGGGTGGTGTTGATCTTCGAATATCCGCCCCCGCATTCGCCGCACTTGATGAGACCCGATAGCAGGTAGCGAGGTCGGTTTCGTCGCCACAAGCCGGGTTTCCTGGTATCGAGTTCTTTTTGACGCGCCTTTGCTTCGTCCCACAATTCTTGAGGGACGATGCGCAGCTCAGGAACCTCCTGAATGATCCACTCGCTCTCGTCGTTGAGCCGGGTAACGCGCTTGCCCGAATCCGGATCTTTGATGAACCGCTGGCGGTTCCAAACCAGATTCCCAATGTAGAGTTCGTTGTTCAAAATGCCTGTACCGCGTCGTCTATTGCCGTTAATCGCGGACTGCGACCAGGTCTTACCCGACGGTGAGGGTACGCCCTCTGAGTTCAGTTGTGACGCGATGGCTCTCGGCGACAGGTTGCGCGAGTAATCCTCGAAAATTCGCCGCACGATCTGTGCCTGGTCCTCGTTGATGGACCGGTCGCCTCGCAAGGGATTTCCCTCCAGATCGAATCGCTTAACAACCTCATAGCCGTAAGCGATTCCGCCGCCCGATTTGCCGCGTTCCACTCGGCCGCGCAGTCCCCGCCGTGTCTTGTCGGCGAGGTCCTTCAGGAACAAGGCATTCATCGTGCCTTTCAGGCCAATGTGCAGGGAGGAGATCGGGCCTTCAGAGAGTGTGACGATCTCAACGCCAGCGAATTCCATTCGCTTGTAGACGCCGGCAATGTCTTCCTGGTCCCGCGAAATGCGGTCGAGTGCTTCGGCTAATACGACGTCAAACTCGCCCGCCAGCGCGTCGGTAATCAGCTGCTGGATTCCGGGTCGCATCAACGAAGCACCGGAAAGCCCGGCGTCGCAGTACTGGCCTGCAAGGTTCCAGGTCTTGGATTCAGCGAATTCGCTGCAGAGGCGGATCTGATCTTCGACAGAGGAATCGCTTTGGAGATCGCTCGAGTAACGGGCGTAGATGGCTACGCGTCGACCCTTTGTTTCGCTCATGTGTATCGTTACCGTTCATTCGGCTCGTCTTGGAAATCCTGTTCCGCCGCGAGCCGGGCTAGCAGTTTGACAAGCGCTACGATCCGTCGGTCGGGCTTGTCCCCTTCGGACGCACTCCGCCGATTATTACCCCGTTGTGGGGCAGGCTCCAAATATGTGCTTCTGGAGACTCGAGGTGATGTTGATCGGCCGCTGCTCATCGCCCCAGGTAAGTCACGGTGATCTGCTCGCGTTCGTGCCCGAGCTCTGCGGAGATTACGGCGCGCGCTTTCTGGTCGAGCGCGCGCTGATCAATCGTGAGGTCAGCACGATTTGGACCTCCTGCGAGGGGCGCCGGGAAGCCTGTGATTTCCTCAAAACGCTGTTGCGCATAGGCGTGCCTGAGGCCATGCATCTTGCAAAGGCTTGCGCGAATACATAGCCCCTCGTAGCGGTTCTTCTGCTGCTTGTAGGTCTTCTCGGCGGGGATGAGCGAGCCCTTACCGGCAAGTGACCTGGCTTGGTCCAGGACTGCCCGTTGCGCCTCGATGCGGATCGGGATCTCGCGAGCCCGGCCGCCCTTCGTCCAGCTGGGCTTGAGCCAAAGAACATCCCCTTTGTCGGCGACAACCGGACGGATCTTGATGGCTTCCTCTCGCCGGAGACCGAACACGCGCTGCAGCTCGAGGCTCATCCTCACGTATGGGTCGCTGATGAGGGCGAGCTTGTGCTTGTCCAAGTCGATCGCACGGTTAGCGCCGTTCGCGTATTGCCGGCGCGGTATCCCATAGTGATCGTTTGAGCGTGCCACCGCATTTTGCTTACCGACCTTGGCGGCCCACCAACGTATGGCCGTCATGCGGTTCTTGATGGTGCCGACAGCGGCCCTGGTCTCTAACCAGTGCTTCACCAGGGCCTCGACGTGCTTCGGACGCAAGGACCTCGCGTACATGCGTCGAAAGCCCAGGTCGTGGAGCTGATTGGCAATCAGCGTCAGTACGCGCTCGCGTTGCACCTGGGTGCCGTAGCTCCCATCCCGGTTGTTCTTACACAGTTGTTTCAGCTGGTAGTTCAGGCGTCTCACTGGTGTTGGACCTCACTTGGGTTCATTTTCATGTTCGGTGAGTGTTTCTGATCACTTGCCGACCGGAGTCAAACAAGGACATCCGCTAGAGGATGAGTATCGATCCTGGGACACCACTCCCACATGACCTGAACAGGGCCTGGTCACAGGCCACACCGGTTCTCTGATGAATCAGATCTGGATCGGTGCGCTCCAGCTTTGCTCCCGGAGGGAGCGAAAATGACGATTGCCAATGTGTTTACCTCCTTTGAGTAACATGCAGTGCAACCACCTGCGTTGAAGATGGGCTCTCAGGGAAACGTCCCCGGTGCTGTAGATCGAGCCCTGGCCAGCACGGTTGCCGTCGTATAGCGGACGGCGCGCTCTCAATTCAGTCGGTGCAGATTACGGCGGCGTCATTCGCCTGTCGTCGGAAAATCGTGACGACATGCGGCGTGGTTTCGGGGCTGGCGCCGCGCGTCATTACTGTGCCCAAGGGGCCCAGCAATGACGCGCATTCGATCAACCACCTGCCAGGACGGCTCATCAAGCCGAGCGCCGCGGAGGGCGCTCGACTCGATTCACACGTCGATCTGCTCGGACATCTCCAGGGCGTCATCAATCTCGATACCTAGGTAGCGCACAGTGCTATCGAGATTGGTGTGCCCGAGCAACAGCTGGACGGCTCGGAGATTTTTCGTGCGGCGATAGATCAACGTCGCCTTGGTTCGTCGCAGTGAGTGCGTTCCATACGCGCTCGGGTCCAGGCCAATAGCCCGTACCCAGTCATTAACGATGCGCGCATATTGCCGTGTCGACAGGTATGGCGAGCGCTTCACTCGACTCGGAAACAGGTAATCGCTATCCGCTAGCTGCGCGGCGGTAATCCATTCTTCGATAGACTTTCGGGTCCGCTCCGTGATCTCGAATCGAACGGGCCGCTTCGTTTTGCGCTGTCGAACAGTGGCGCGGGACAGTATCTCGCCACCGCTGGCAACATCGGATACACGCAGTCGGACCAAGTCACAGCCTCGGAGCTTGCTGTCGATCGCCAGGTTAAACAGCGCGAGATCCCGACGATGTCCGATCGTCTGCAGACGCATCCGGATGGCCCAGATTTCCTGCCTTGTAAACGGCACTTTTTGCCCGATAAGCTTTCCCTTGTTCCAGGGAATACGTTCTTCCGGCTCTTTCTTGTTTCGAAACACAAATAGCTCCCAGAATTCTTGAGGGCCGATAATTGCCGCTCCAACGGCGGCTAAACAGCGAAAACCGACCATTCAAATGGTATGATTTTTCTTTTACCGAACTACGGTTCGTGACCCGTTGCAGCCACTCGAATAGATCAAGGATGTGCTGTGGAGAATCCGACCGAATCGGAAATTCGAGAGCTGGCGAGAGCCAATCTATTCGCTGCGAAGGTCGGTTTACTTTCCCAAGAAGAACTAGTGGCATGGGCCGATGAGATGATCCGGACACTGCCGAATCCTCCGTATTTTTTGACGACTATTTCTTTAGGAGACGAAGCAGGTCTTGCTCGACTTGATCGCTTGGACCTAGTGCAAGACAAACCCAGTGATGACGATTTCCGGCTACTGGTGGCGGAGGTCTTGCGGCGAATTGAAGATGATCGTCTTAGCTTTGATGATCTAGAGGGAGTCGTTTTCAAGATCGAGGGATACCTCGATGTCAATTCTCCATTTCGGGCAGATTTAAGTTGGGTTTCGTGCGAGTTGGACCTTGCCAGTATCGGCATAAAAAGCCAGCGTCAATCTCGCCCAGATGTGCTCGAAGTGCTTAGGAAACTTGCGAAGTGACCGGCTGGTTTTGGCCGAGAAGCGAAGTTTTCCACGGCGGCGATCTGACGACCGCTTTCAAAAAACGCGGAATTCCAAAATCGGATTTTGCTGGGTAGGCCTTCGAACGACTCCTATGCATAACAAAGCTGCCAGTGGCCTGGAATGCGTTACAATCTCCGCTGTTGTTAAGTGTTGTCAGTTGCCTGCGTACGCGGTGATGCGGATCGGAGGCGCGCTCGGTGGTGTGGTCGGTGATGTCGTCGTATCAGGAGCAGGCGACGGACAAGACCCAGGGGAGGAAACCGCAGCGTTGAATGGTCTGGGTGCGATGATGTTTCGGGCTATGGGGATTTGATCGTAGTGCCGGGTCCAGGGTCTGCATCTTTTCGTATTTGATAGCGGGATATTCAATGCCGACGTTCTGATAATCGTCGCTCGGCCGGTGTATTTTTTGCGTTGGTAGTCGCGGCAAGCGACCCGATCTTTTCCGTCGGTGAGACAAGCCGCAAGCAGCCCGTTGCCGCCGTAAGTTGACGGCGCTCATTTTGATCATCGGGTTTCGTTTGTATCGGTTCATGCGGCATGCCGTTGCGGGGGCGCCCGGGCATTATTCTGGGGCACAAGGATCTCGACGACGATGAGCGGTTCACCGCAGTGTCGGCAGGTGAAGGTCGGCGATTGTTCCTGAGCCTCCTTGTCCTTTAGATCCGCAGGCTCCCTCTCATCTTTGGCCTGGCACCGCAGCAAGGTTCTGGCGATCTTCAGTTTGTGTTGTCGCCTGGCATTGGCCAGCAGGCCGTAATGGCGGATGCGATGAAAGCCCGGTGGCAGGACATGCAGCAGGAAGCGGCGCAGGAACTCGTCGGTGTTCAGCGTCATGGATTTCCAGGGATTGGCTTTTTTGCTGCGGTAGTCCTTGTAACGGAACGTGACCCCCCGCTCGTCGAAGGCGACCAGCCTGCGGTTGGCGATGGCGATGCGGTGGGTGTACCGGGACAGGTAGGTGAGCACGGCCTCAGGGCCTGCGAAGGGCCGCTTGGCATAGACCACCCAGTCGATCTTCCTGAGCGGATCTAGGTTGCCAGCGAAGTTATCGGTGTCGTTGAGATGATCGAGTTTGCCGAAGAACCGGAGGTCGCCTTTGCCGTGTGCCTTGATGAGCGCCTCGAGGAAGTAGCGCCGGAACAGCCGGGCCAGCACCTTGACGGGCACCAGGAAGTTGGGCCGTGATCGGATCCAGCATCTGCCGTCCTCACTCAAGCCGCCACCGGTGACGATGCAGTGCAGGTGCGGATGATGGGTGAGCGACGATCCCCAGGTGTGCAGCACGGCAGTGAGGCCCACCTCGGCCCCGAGGTGCTTGTTATCGGCGGCGATCCTGAGCAGGGTCCTTGATGCCGTTTTGAACAGGAGATCGTAGACCCGTGCCTTGTTCTGGTAGGCGATAGAACGAAGCTCTTCGGGCAGGGTAAAGACCACGTGGAAGTACGGCACCGGCAGGATGTTGGCCTCCTGTGCCTTGAGCCAGCGTTCGGCGGCCGAGGCCTGGCACCTGGGGCAATGGCGGTTACGACAGGAGTTATAGGCGAGCGTGTCCGTGTCGCACCGCTTGCAGTGCAACCTGTGGCCGCCGAGTTCCGCCGTTCGGCAGCGCTCGATCGCCGACAGTACCTTGAGCTGCCCGAGGCTTAAGTGGCCACGATGGGCGGCCCGATACTCAAGTCCCCGGGCACGGACGATGTCGGCGACCTCCAAAGGAGGCCGCGACATACGCAGCTACGAAGCGAGGTTCTCAGCGGGCCTGTGGCCGGCTCGCCCCCAGCGGCAGGCGATCCAGCGGACCCTCGACTTTAAGCAGGGTCTTGCTGGCCACATGGCTGTAACGGGCCGTGGTCTCGAGCTTCTTGTGGCCCAGCAGCATCTGGATCACCCGGATGTCGGTGTTCTTCTCCAGCAGATGGGTTGCAAAGGAGTGCCTGAGGGTGTGCAGGCACACGCGCCTGTTGATACCGGCGGCATCGGCTGCCTGGTGGAACAGCCGGTTGAGCTGCCGGGGCGATAAATGCCTGCCCCCCTGGCCGGGGAACAGCCAGCTGCCCGGGCGTACCTGCTGCCTGGCCCGGGCGGTGCGGTACCAGGTCCTCAGTTGCTGCAGGACGGCCGGCGACAGCATAGCGGTGCGGTCTTTCGCCCCCTTGCCCTGGTCGATGCGGATCACCATGCGATCGGAGTCGATGTCGGTGGTCTTGAGCCTGACCACCTCGGAGCTGCGAAGACCTGCGCCGTAGGCCACCGACAAGGCCGTCTGCGCCTTGAGGTTCGGTGCACAGGCCAGAAGCTCCGCCACTTCCTCGACACTCAATACCGCCGGCAGGCGCTCGGGCTGTGGCAAAGGGCTCAT
This sequence comes from Woeseiaceae bacterium, assembly GCA_965224505.1. Classification (GTDB taxonomy): domain Bacteria; phylum Pseudomonadota; class Gammaproteobacteria; order Steroidobacterales; family Woeseiaceae; genus UBA1847. Next base: position 2,978,165 of record CBDCZL010000018.1, on the reverse strand, counting down.
CAGCGCCACCACCTCCGGGGTGCCGAGCGTGGTGCCGTAGAAGAACTTCAGCGCGGTAATCATGCTGTTGAGGGTCGGTGCCGTCACCCCAGCATCGACCAGGTGCAGTTGGAAATCCCGAAGATCCTCAGCACTTGCGGTGTCCGGTGAACGGCCCAGAAAGCGCGTCAGCCGAATAACGGCACGCAGATAGCCGGACCGGGTCTTGGGCTTTAATTTACGCATCCGCATGTCATCGAGCAGTCGTCGGCGCAACGGGCTGATAGACTTGTTCTTGGTCATGGGTCCTCTCCTGTGTTGTTGTTTGCTGCGTGTGGTAACCACAAGCTCAACACAGGGGAGGCCTTGACTGTTAATTTTTCGATGAACTCAGATCATTGCGACAACTACCGCGTTAGCGGTTTCGTCCTCTGACCCGTTGCGGTCGTTCGAAACCAAGCCGCTCTCTCGGACAAAGATGGCACGACTTTGCTAGAAAACCGGATCACAGACCCCAAGAAGGTCTCGCGCGACCACTTAGACGAAGTCCTAGGTCGCGGCGTCAATCCAACCGTACAATTCTCGAAGCCCGGTTATTCGCCGCGTCTACTGAAGAAAGTCAACCAGTTTTGCTCAGAGTACGGAGACAAGCTAGAAGTACGATTCTATGGGCACTATTCGGGCGCATTTGACGCTTCTGTCCTGAAGCACCTGCCGGATGCGCAATGGCTTTCGGTCGATTGTTTGATGCACATCGAGAACGAAGACGCGATTGCGCGAATGCCAAATCTTCGGAAGTTCTCTTTCGGTGTTTATCACTTTGACGCACCGCGTTTCTTGGCAACGCTGGATTTGACCCGAATAACTCGTCTCGTATTGTCAGACAACAAGAAGAAGAACTTTGACCTGTCGCCATTGGAGACTTGCGACAACCTAGATGAGTTCTTTCTCAACGGGCACCTGAAGAACATTGTGGTGCTCTCGCGTCTCCAGAATCTCACCAAGCTCAGTTTGGGGTCGATTGCGAAAAGGCAGAAGCTTGAGTTCGTCAATGAAATACCGAACTTAGACAAGCTAACAATAATTCTCGGTGGCCGAGAAAACATTGATGAAATTAAACACGCTAATTTGAGCGAGTTAGAGGTTCTGAGAGTCAAGGGTTTCAATGATCTCGGCGATCTATCGAGGTTTCCGAATCTGCGCCGATTGCATGTGGAGGATCAAATACAGCTTCGGAGCATCTCGTTTGCTGGAAGTAGGCCCGAAGAGGTTTCCTTGCACAACTGCAAGAGCCTAGACCGGCTTGATGGGCTGCTTGACCTGAAAGGCCTTCGGCACTTCCGAACTTCGCGAACAAAGCTCGATCTGGACGGCCTCGTAGAAGCGAACTGGCCGAAGTCGATGGAAACAGTCGCTATCTATTCAGGTAGTCAGAAATGGAACGAGCGGGCGAGGAAAACCTTGGACGAAAAAGGATTTGGTGAGTATTCCAAGACGAACTGAACGGCGGCTTGTGGCCGAGAACGGAGATACGAGGTAAGAACCGAAAGGTTGATTGAACAGCCGCTTTGGCCGATGTCAGACGTTCAAAATAGCGGGTTTCTGGTCCCGATATCCAGGGCTGTGACCAGCGCTTGATAGCGTTTGCAGCGAACCCCCGCTACCATAAGCGGACAATCAGATTCTGTTCTCGAGCGGCTGCTTTTGGCGCGCAGCAGCATTACCAGATTGAATTGTTGCTTTGCGGCAACAGTTCGCCAAAGAGTGACGGAGTTTCTCTGCTTCGTCCTTGGGAAAAGTGACGGAGTTAAGTTCGTGTGAATGAACAATAAAGATTGTTAATAAGACAAAATAGTTTGTTAATAACTGAAACCGGTTAGAGCACAGAGTGCCGAATAATTCAGCCTCACTAGCCACGGTCCTGAAGTCGAAGTCGAATTTGCGCTTGAATCTCTTGATGAACATCGAACTCAACGTCCGCCTCTACTTCTAGACTCGCCGCCAAAGCAAACCGGATATCGAGATCCGGATCAAGCGCGCCACTTGATGGGTCAGAACACTGGACGCGAATCTTCAAAGTTGTGTCGTCTCTATACTCGGGTACCGTCGCGGTATCTTGAATAAGCCTACAGGACCAAACGCTGCCCTTCTTCAACATGGTGGTCGCAAGATTCTTGGTTTTTAGTCGCAAAAGCCATCGCCTATCGGCAACGTCGCCATTTGCGTCTAGTGCAATTGCCTCCAGTGAAGAAAGCCGATAACAGGCACGCGCCGTACTTGCCGGCGTGAACCATGCAACAGTGACTCTCATGCTGCGGGGCACTCTTTCTCCGGACAACGACTCCGGCAAAGGAAACTCGAAATCGACGGCTTTGTCTTTTCGAACGTAAGCGGCCATTGTAGGCCGTTATTCCCCCATTTTTGATTTCCGGTTACGTTTTCCGCTCCGTTGATTACACAGGAGCAAATCAGATGAGTGAGGTAACGGGAAAGTCCGTGCGCAAGAGGCGAGCGGACTGGTTGGAGTTGATGGCGGCCTACGATGCAGGCGATCTTTCGCAGCGTGAGTTTTGTGAGGTGCACGGTGTTGCGTACAGTACCTTTGGCTACTGGCGCAAACGGCTTAAAGGCGAGAGAGCTCGACCGAGTAGTGCGCAGGCTTCGGCACTTCTCGATGTCACGTCGTTGCTCAGCGCGCAGGATGATTCCTGGTGGCAGGTGGAGCTTGAACTCCCTTCGGGCCTGAAGCTGAGGCTGCGCTGATGTTCTTTCCCGAGTCCCAGGTGCGTATCCGGCTGTATACCGAGCCCACTGATATGAGGAAGTCGTTCGACGGTTTGTCAGCGCTGGTGAAGCAGCAGTTGTCAGAAGATCCGCTGTCGGGCCAGCTGTTCGTGTTCGTCAACCGCAAGCGGAGCTACCTGAAGATACTGTACTTCGATCGGTCCGGTTATGCGCTCTGGTCAAAACGCCTCGAGCAGGGACGGTTTCATTTCCGTAAGGACGATGCCTGCGGTGATAAACTGTCGCTGGACGTGACGTCACTGAAACTCATGCTGGAAGGTATCGATGTGGGTTCGGTGAAGCAGCACAGGCGTTATTGTCATTCTGAGCATCGCTCCGAGAGGGTCGCTTTGTTATAATCGTCCGCCATGAGTTCAGCGCCATCGGTGAGTACAGGAACACAAAGCACCGCGGCCCTTCTCGCTGAAAATGCGGCTCTTGCCGAACAAGTTAAAAGCCTTACGACGCAACTTGACTGGTTCAGGCGTCAGCTGTTTGGTGAGCGTTCGGAAAAGCGTTTGCAGATCGATCCGGCGGTACAGGCGGATCTTCTGGCGGGTCTGGGCATTGAAGTCACGCCGCGTCCGCCGGCAGAAGAAAAGCAGAAGATTACTTACGAGCGCAAGAAGTCCCGTAAGGACAACTGTGTCAACGACCAGGGCCTTCGTTTTGACGAGACGGTGCCGGTCGAGACCATTCACCTTGAGCCCGAACTGGAAGATGCTATCACTCCGGATCAGCTCGAACGGGTCTCGGAGAAGGTTAGCTTTCGGCTGGCGCAAAGGCCGGGCAGCTATGTGGTTTTGAAGTACGTACGCCCGGTCTTCAAAAGGCGGGATACGGCTGACCTCATCAGCACGCCGGCGCCTGCCAATGTGCTGGAGAAGAGCATCGCCGATGTGAGCTTCCTGGCCGGCATGCTGGTGGACAAGTTCTGCTATCACCTGCCCTTGTACCGGCAGCACCAGCGCCTTGGCCAGTGCGGCATCGCGCTTTCGCGGGCGACACTGACGAATCTGGCCAGACGTGCGATCGATCTTCTGGAGCCCGTCTATGTGGCGCAGTTCGAACACATTCGCAAAAGCCGTGTGCTCGCCATGGACGAGACGCCGATCAAGGCGGGTCGCAAGAAACAGGGCAGGATGCGGCAGGCGTATTTCTGGCCGATCTACGGGGAGGCGGCTGAAATCGCCTTCAGCTACTCCTCCTCACGGGCCGCAAGGCAGGTGCGTGAGGTGTTGGGCGAGAACTTCGAAGGAACCCTGATCACAGACGGTTACGAGGCGTATGAGAGCTATGCCCGTAAGCGGCCGAAGATGAGCCATGCGCAATGTTGGGCGCACACGAGGCGCTATTTTGACAAGGCGAAGGCCGCGGAGCCTGAAGCGGCAGAACAAGCGCTTGCGCTGATCGGTGAGCTGTATTCTCAGGAGAAGGCTATCCGCGAGAAAAACCTTGAGGGCGAGGCGAAGCTCAGGCACCGGACAAAGCACAGCGAGCCTGTGGTAGCGGCGTTCTTTGCCTGGTGCGAGCAACAATGTACCCGGCATGACCTGGTTCCGAGCAATCCTCTGAGCAAGGCATTGAAATACGCCATGGGCAGAAGCGATGCCCTGAGGGTGTATCTCGGTGACCCTGAGGTTCCGATCGATACCAACCACCTGGAGCGTGCGCTGAGGCCCATCCCCATGGGCAGAAAAAACTGGTTGTTCTGCTGGACGGAACTCGGTGCCAGGCAAGTCGGAATCATCCAGAGCCTGCTGGTGACCTGCCGGTTACAGGGTATTAACCCGTACACTTACCTGGTTGACGTATTGCAGCGCATCTCTCAACACCCGGCCAGCCAGGTTGAAGAACTGACGCCGAGGCAATGGAAGGAGCTGTTTGCCGACAATCCGCTGCGCTCGGATCTCGATCAGAACTGATCAGCGTCGAAGGCGTGACAGATCGCCACGCACCGGGTACATAATCGTCCTGGGTGCCGCAATAACGGTGCAGAATGGCCGGTTACTTTCGAACGTCTCCGAGACCAACCAACGTGACGCCAAGGTCTGGAGATTCGGTCATCAGTCTCGGCGCCATTACCCCGTGGCCAAAAAACCTCGCAGTTTCGGTCTTTGCTAGCGAACTCCTGCGCCAACCAACGCGTTCTTTTTCTGCTTCGTAGAAGTCCTCGGCGCTTTGAGGCCATCTCGCAGAATTCACCGCTAGAGCGCGGGTCAACAAAGCATAGTCGCGCCTATTCAGCTCACGCCCCTCGAATGGGCCGTCCTCACCGGTGAGCGCATCGGATGATTGCACCAGTGCGCGCGTCGTTAGCGCCGCAGCGCAACTAGTGCCTCGGGCAAGACGTACGGTCGAACCTCCGTCTGGGTGAGGCGCGGCGACATTGAGTCCGGTGCGCTGAGACGAGTTCAGCAGTCTTAGTCGTGTGCTCTCGTTGTCCGGCCACACTCGAAATTCCTGAATACCTCCTGGCACTAATATGTCCGGCTTCAGGCAGCGTCTCGGCCCGAGCCCAATTGCATTAGATACTGGAGGCAGGAGGTCCCCAGGCGATTCGTAGCGAAGAATACTCGCTATCTCCGGCGGGTTGTTTTCCGCCAAGTCCTCGGAAACCGCGCCTACAGAGATGCCGTTTATTGATTCCGACGGCGATAGTAACGTCCGATCGTACATAAGATCACGAAGCGCAGTGCGAATCTCCGTTTTGCGTGCTTCAGAATCTGCGACTTCAAGGTCATGTGCGTTTACGCCGTCGAGGATCAGGTCATCAACAATGTTGCCTATAGATATTACAAACAACACGCCCTCTTTCCATGACCACCAATCCAGCAACCGTGCCAACGCGCTTATCTGACCCGCGAATTGACTTTGAAATGTCCCGATCGACAGATTTACGACGAATGCTTCTGGGGTGAGCGGTTGCTCTCCCTTGAATAACCGCAATAGTGAGGTGTGCAGGATGTCGACGAATAGCCGGTGCGGCGGTGAAGAAGCTCCCTCCTCAGCATCAACCAGAACTGGTACGGAGGCAAGGCGTGAGCCAACCAATGCAGCACCGTCAGCCTCGAGGTCACCGCGCAGAATAAGGGACGCCATTGAGGTCGCGTGATAGCGCTGTTCGACTTGCGACAAGCGCACCAGATCGTGGATGTCCTCGATCTGAATGCCGCCTTCCAACGCGGGATGGGCGGCAACAGGTGTGCCATCAAATAAGACTGCACGTATTGGTGCGCCAGCATCGAAATTGCCATTGGCTTCTGATTCGCGAAGCTCGTCTCCATCCCCTGTATCAGAAGGAGGAGCTTGGGCGATTGTCTGCGGTAGGATGAACTGAATTCCTTCGACCGTTGCGAGTCCGTCAACTAGATGTGGGTTCTCGATGAGAGTACGCACGGATCCCGTGCTTAAGCCCGCCAACACTGCTTCGTAGACAAAATCGTCAGAATCAATCGAGCTCTGATCGAGCACGCGGCCATTCAGCGCGTGGATCTTGGCTTCAACTTCACGTCGCCACTGGGCTCGTCTGGCAGTGTTTTTCGTCGGCCAGATCTCGAGTTCCAGAACGGTCTCGGCTTCGTCATCGTCGGGCAAGCGCTCGCTTACCGCTACCCGCGCGCCTTCCGAAAACCTATCCTCCGGGCCCCACGGCCTCAAATCCAGTAGCAAATCGAACAGTTTCCACCAAGGCGCACTTCCAGTCGGTGCAGTCTCCCCACGTTCGTATGCTCCTCTTAGCCGAACCAACTGCTCGAGGGAATCCAACGTCGGCATCGTTGCGTAGAATGTTGGGCCAATAGTCGTTCGGTTGGCTGGTGGTTCAAATCCGTCTGGGAACTCGTCCGTTTCATCGAGATCAATTTCAGAAAAAAGCTCGATTCCAACAGCTCGAGCCACTTTGGCAAATTGGGATACAGGACCGGCAGTCTCAAACACTAGCGCTCGTTCAGGTGCGATTCCCGCCGGGTCTTGCCGAAGTTCGACGGCAGGATTGTCCGCTCGTAGTGCCGCTTGCAATCGATTAAACGTCGGGCGAAACCGCTCTGCCTGAGCCTCATGACCGGGCCCTTTCGCCTGCGGAAAGCTCCGTCGCTTTCCCCTTATTCGCCCAGCTGGCGTCGACTTAATCAGTCGAAGTATTGGCCTGTCCGGCATCTACAGTCGCATCCAGTGCGTCAGATCTCAACTCGCTCCACGCGCGTACTCGATCATCGATAATTGATCGCAGAGAAGCTCGCCCTTGATTCAGTGTCCATCGGCGACGAACATCTAGAAAGAACTCCTCGGCTTCCGCGTAACTCTTGGCGCTAACCTGATCCTGGAGTCTTTTCCCACTGTACCCAGGATTGCCTTCAAGCCGTTTCAGTTGCTCAGACATATACTCAGTCATCTGAGAGTCGCTTGGAGTGCCAAGCTGTAACCGGATCTCGAAACGGCGCCATGCGGCGCGATCCAGTAGCTCAGGATGGTTTGTAGCGCCAACGACCACACAATAAGAAGGCAGGTCATCCAACTGCAGCAACAACGTAGTTACGACTCGCTTGATCTCGCCTGTCTCGTGCAGATCACCACGTTCTTTTCCAATCGCGTCAAACTCATCAAAAAAGAGCACACACGGCTCTGTACGTACGAAGTCGAATAGTCGGCGCAATCGCTGTGCGGTCTCACCAAGATAGCTGGTAACTACAGCATCGTAACGAACCACAAAGAGCGGCAGCGCAAGCTCATAAGCGAGCCCTTCCGCTAGGGAAGTTTTGCCATTGCCTGGCGGCCCAACAAGCAGCAAACGATGGCGCGGTTCCAGCCCAGACGCTCGCAGGACGTCGGCACGATGTTGCTCTTCTACAAGTTCCTTACATGACTGCTGAACATGCTTCGTTAGGAACAATTCGTGCATAGATCGTTGCGGTTCTTTCCGCAGTATTCCACCCGAGCCATCTCGAACTTTCAGGCCCGTTCGATTCGCCTGCCCGTTCGAACCGGGCGATGGCTGCCAGTCAAGAATTCGGGTGATTCGGTCGGCCACTCCTGAATGACGCTTGGCGCGCTCATCAGCCGCGATAGCAGACGCCGACACCCGAACAGCGTCGGTGTCACCTTTGACACCAGCCTTAACTAGATCAAGTATTAGGTCCGCTCTAGCCACTAGCTTTCCATTTCAAATGGCATTCTTGAGGCCACCTATCCGATTGAAGTGTAGCCCATACTAACCCCGTTTCGAGAAAATGTCCCCGGATTCGATGAAATCGACACGGGATATTCGAAATGGGAGCGGGATTGCTCAACTCTTGACCAGAATAGTGGGGTCTCATCGATGGACCGATACGCGAGCGCGCAGTTTCGAACGGTCTATACGGTAGGCGTTTTCTACGACCAGACTGACCTGCTTCGCCAATCTCAACCTTGGCCCTAGTTGACCGACACCTTCACCGAACTCCTAAACAGCATTCCGCATAGGAGAATGAGCCCGAGACTCTGGAAGAACGTGATCTCCGGCAAGTCGAACAGGCTCGGCATCAACCAATTCCATAACAGCCACGTTGGCAGAACGAAAACTACGGCAGCCAGAACTATCCAGAATAGAAGGCCGAGAAGACCTTGGATTGCCGTCTCCATGGCTAACCGACCACCTTTAACGGAGGCGCAATCGATCGCTCCATCGCGGTGCAAATGACCGCCAGTGACGGAAGGGCGAGGTACTGGCGAATGGTCAACGCGTTGATTAGCGCGAGTGAGTACACGAAGAACGCTGTAAGCGCCCCTGATACCAGGAGCTTTGGGATCAGCGCACCAGGCAGGGCGATGACGAGCACCAGAAGCAACACGGTCGATATCGTGGCCAATACGTGCCAAGAGACGCCCAATGCGAGCACCTGCAGTGAGCGCCGGCCTAGAACAAATTCGCAAACACCCCGCGCATGTTCGAATACGGTTCTGTCCTGCTTGCTTTCGCGACCAAATCGCCGAGTTTGGTGTTGCATATTATCGCAGATCTTGGGCTGTTCCATACATCAAGAACTGCGTACAACACCGCACCCCCCTTCAAGGAGTAGGCTGCCCGCATTGCGGCGGCAACGATGGGATCGGCGACTTGCGGCGAAATCTTGAGCAATTCTGTCGAAACTGTGATGCAGATCTTTGGGTTGCGCCGAAAACTCGCCCGACAGCCTTTTCCCTTCTCGCGGACACTTGGTTTGAGGACCTGCTAACAAACCCGTTACCGTATCTCACACACCGAATTACGAGGAGAGTGCTGGGGACGGTCGCCGAAATACTGGACGGCCGCTGTTTCCCTGGTGAGATGGACCATCGTTGTGATCGCGAGTGTGATCCATTCTCTTGTACCGAGCGGGTCAACTGGATGCTCAACATGGTCGGCGAAGTGGATAGCCGATTTCTTCTGACACGGGCGGGGCGAGACACCAATTATGTCGGTGTCCCACCATTTCTCTTGTTTTGGCTACCCACGATTGTCGCGTTTAGAATGGTTGAGAGACTCCGCCCTTTTCTGGAGTCAGGGTCGACGGATGTAACTGCAGGAGCTGGACTCGCTATCTAGGACTTGCCAGTGGCAGGGTCACCAGTAACTCGAGAAACAAAGTAGCCTGCCGACTATACGCCTTAAAACGGTTGTCTGTCGGTCGATGCACGGAATTTCAGGTTCGCACCAACGGATGACGCGAGAACGGGCGGAACGCCAATCTTGCCAAGCGCGAGTGCGTCGCATTGGCCCATTATCGTTGGACTGCTGTTTCGTACTGAGTATTCGACGGTGGGTGAGAATTGCTCGAATCGAACCCACTAATGCAGGCGTTTCACTTTGATCGTCCGCCCGGACTCTCCGATGCGAAGATCGTAGCTACCGAATACGCCTTGCGAAATCGTGACGGCGGCGGGGTAGTCTTTAGGCACAGAGAGGTAGCGTGCTTCCAGTTGCTGCCAGATCTGGCCGTTTTCAAACTCGAATACCCACAACTCTTGTTTGTCCTTGTAAGCCTGTACAAGCTGCATGGTGCTTTCTAGACCTGACTGGTGCGGCTCGTCAATCGTTAGGTACTTTTCGCCTAGAGAAACATCGGACTGCACGGTTTCGGCGGCCGAGGCCGCGGTTAAGACAGAGCGCCGGGGATCTTCCTCAATCTTGTTAACGATGTCGTCGTAACAATGCAAGCGCTGCATTTCGTCAACAATCTCCGAGCAGTCCACTATTTGTTGCAGCGCGTTGCACTCAGCCCAAGAAACCTGCGGATGAAGTATGCAAAAGGCTGCTATCACTACAAAACTATTCGGAGCGAGAGAGAGAGGCGGTCTATCCATTCCAATTGAAGTCGGGGAGTGCATCACGACAAATGCCATGATAACACTCCCCTCTCTGTTCCAGCTTCTTTGCCTAATGCTACTAGAACGTATGCTTCAGTCGCAGATAGATAATTTGTCCTCGCGGATCATGTACCTGGCTGTCGAAAGCTCGGCGCCCACTGGCACTTGCCCGATCAATCGCTGGCGGATCTTCATCTGTCAGGTTGTTAACGCCAACGCTCAAATCGGTTACACCGTCACCAAACAGGCCATCCAATGAAAGCATGTATTGGACATCCAGAACTGTAAGTGCGTCAATTCCCTCAAATTCGTTGCTTGGAGAGCGATCATCGTAACCGCCGATGTGACGCGCCCACAGGCTAAACGCGTGCTTGTCGTTGCGCCAGTCGAGACCGACATTCAGGCGCGTATCGGGTACGGACCCTAACTGGCCGAATGAAGCGTTACGATTGTTGAGACCATCAAAGGTCGGGCTACCATCACCCGAATCGACGTCGTAATTGGTGATGTAAGTTAGGTTCGCATTCAGCCCTAACTCACCACCAGCCACGTCGTCAAATATATAGGTGCCGGACAGATCCAAGCCGTCTGCTTTGACTCCTCCGAGGTTTGTGAATGAGTTGACAACCGAGACGACCTGGCCGTTGCTGTCTCGAGAAACGCGTGGATCCGGCACATACTGACCATTGCTGCACTCATTAATCAGTATAGACGCGGCAGACTGGCCGGGGCCGATCAACTCTTCGTAGTCGTAGTTCCAATAATCTATGGAGCCCGTAAATGAATCGGTTGTGAGTACAACGCCGAGATTGAAGTTGGTCGCCGCCTGCGGTTCCAGATCACCACCTAGTGTTGTTGTTGTTACGTTAAAGGTGTCTACCACGCTCGTGTCACAGGCGGAACCAGGGCCTCCGGCAAATACGGCAGAGGTAATTGGGTCGGCCAGTGATCCACCGCCGCCGGCACCGGCAACGTTTCGCACGGAAGGCGCCTGGAATGATGTTCCGTAGGAACCGCGCAGCTGCACGGTATCGCTGGCCAACCAGCGGAATCCAACCTTCGGATCTGTGGTGTCACCACCTTCGTCGTCACCGTAGTCTTCGTAGCGCAGTGCCGCCTGTAGTTCGAACGTGTCACTAACCGGGACAATGACTTCACCGTAGATCGCATAAACATCCTGTGAAGCACCGTTGATTGAGAAGACAAAGTCTTCGAAAGCACCCTGCTGGAAGGTCTGTGAGCTATCTGCGATCTCGCTGTAATCTGTTTCGCGATACTGGGCACCAAAAGCACCTACTACAGTATTGCCATTCAGCTCGAACAGGTCACCACTGAGAGTCGCCTCGAAGACCAGCTGGTCGGACTCACGCACGAAGGTGCGGTAGGCAGCAAACTGGCCGAGATCTGTATCGGTATAAGGACCGAAAATTGTGTTACCAGCGGTGGTCACGCCATCTTTGACAGATATGGCGTTCGGGTCAGCCCAACCAATACCGAACGGATTCCAACGCCCACTGGCAATGGCCTCGCGGAACTTCGTGGGGTTCCAGTTGCGGGGCAGCACATCTGTCATTACTGAGTGCGCGAACATAGCCGACGCGTAGAGGCTCCAGTTATCATTCAGGTTGGTATCAAATCCGAACGCTAAGCGAGAGTTCTCAAAATTCTTCTCAATGTCTTCAGCCAGATCGCCGTCAAAATTGGTCAGCGGACGACCGCGGAAGATCACGTCGACAGCAAGGCTGGGATCGGCGGCAACGGCTGCTTCATCCCAGACAATTCCGCCTGCACCGTCGTCCACAAAGTAGTTGAATGGATGGGCCGCCGGTATGAAGAACCCGCCATCATCGGTCCGGATGTCCATCGGCGCGCCACCAATAATATCGACAACCTCGTTGCTGGAGAAACTGGCTTCCGCAAAGATTCTGGTTTCATTAGACAGATTGTAATCAAACTGCGCAAACGACTGCAGGCGGGTTTCATCGCCAATCAGGGCGCGCTGATCGAGGAAGATATAGCGACAGTTGGTGCCGTCAGCAAACGTGTTGACAAAACCACTCATGGCACCTGGTTGCCCACAGTGCGCGTCGATCGCGGTCCCACCAGTGCGTTCATAAAAACCATCACCATCCGAGTCAATCGCTGCGTTATAGCGCCCGGCACCTGTCGAAGAATCGAAAAGGTTCTCCGATGGATCAAATGACCTGCCGCCAGATCGATTGACTAACCAGTCGTAGTCACCGCGGGCCCCGCCCTCTTGACTGTAGTAGTTGGCAAACACAGAGAAATGTCCATCATCGAACGCGTGGCCAAAAGCCGCGTTCAGGCTATTTGCTGGGTTGTTCTCGTTATCGCGGTACTCGCCACCAATCTCCAGACCCTCAAAGCTTGAGCGGGTCATGATGTTGACTACACCACCCACCGCATCGGAGCCGTAAGTAGCGGAAGCACCATCCTTGAGCACCTCGACGCTTTGGATCATGTTGGTCGGATACTGGTTGATGTCGGTGTAAAAGAACCCCTGAGAGGTGGAAATCGGCGACAGACCGGCCCGGCGTCCGTTGATCAGTGTCAGCGTACCACCGACACCCAGCCCGCGAAGGCTGAACTGGGACGTCCCCTGCGCTTCGCGGTTACCTGCTAGATCGGAACCTGCATTCGCCGGCAACACTTTTAGCAGGTCCTGCATCTGCCCCACGCCAGCGGACGAGATTTCTTCCATTCCGACCGTTTCGATTGGTGACGGTGTTTCAAAGTCGCGAGCGCGTCGAATATTCGACCCGGTTACGATAACTTCTTCCAGGACGACGTCGGATTCTTGCGCATTCACTGTGACAGGTAGCAAACTGACTGCTCCTGCGACGGCCGAGGCAATTGCGGTCGTCGCAACGCGAGCCCTTTTCGTGATGGTATTCATATTTCCCCCTCGAGGTGAATTAGTATCTTGTTGGCTCCAAAAAAAACCGCGGGAACCCATTTGACACTTGCCGAGTCTATTCGCAAGAAGCTTTCAGAAAGCTTTCGGCCTGGCAATATTTAGGGGAAACTGGCTTGCGGGTAGTCAGAGCCGAATGCCGTAGCGTTCAAGGATCCAACTGACAATCCACCGTCGCGTTTCATCGGGGAGTGTAGTGCGCAGACGCAAGAGCTCACTAGCGTCAGCGCCATTCAGCATGCTTCGATGCCCTAGATTGTCGGAAACGGAAGCAATGAACTCCGGATCGTTAATCATGCGCAACGTGGCTTCGTCGTACGCTGCAACAATCGAATCCGGCGTGTCTTTTGGAATAACCAATGACTTAAGCGAGCCATAGCCGGCGCGATACAGCGATATCCACGCATCCCAGGCTTCACCCTCAGGCGGCTTCCCGTGAACGTATTCGTAGACTTCGGCTAGATTCGGCAACTCCGGAAACATCGGATCGCGAACGTAGGTTAAAGCGTCGTCGAATGACCCCAATGTAAACAGAGGAACGATCTCCCCGCTGCTTTCCTTAGGCTTCACGTAGGCCATGTAAGCCGCTGTGGTCTGAAAATCTATATTGGCTTCACCTCGTTCAAAAAGTGCTCTCGCACGGCCCCTTCCACGGGTACCGAATATTGAACTGACGTTGACATCAAGCATGTCGAAGGCCATCAGAACGAAGAGGTCGTCGGACGTGACGCCCATGCTTGCCATTACGACATGCTTGTTCGGTTTCTTCAAAAACTGTTGGATGTTTTCTACACCCATGTCCTTGCCGGTGTATACGATAGCGCCCGCCCGATAAGCCAGCAAAGCTCGCCACTGACCGAAGTCGTAGCGCACCCGCGAGTCGCCTAACAGGTATGAAAGCTGATTGGATGAGGCAGTAACGAGCACCGATCTACCGTCAGGTTGTGCCTCCTCGGCATACACGTTTGCGGCCGTGGTCGCGTTCCCTCCGGGGGCGTTGACGACAACGATTTCGGGCTTGCCGGGCAAATGGTTGCTGAGATGCGGTGCCACTGTGCGCACCCAGGTATCGGTACCGCCTCCTGGCATGTAAGGTACGATGACTTCGATATTCTGGCCGTGAAAATTTAGCGGCGATTCTGCCAAAGCCAAATTGCTGTCAACTTGAAGGAGCAACGCCAGCCAAATAATCTGCACTCTTCGGATTTTTTGACGCCCAGACAGGATTCGCCGGATAGCGAATGGCGCTTCTCGCGCTATTGCTCGGCTCATGCTGGCGAAATCAGGGAGGGTCAGTCTGGAGAAAACAAGCATCAGTACATTACACTGTGGCAAACGAAATAGACCTGAGAAATGGGGTAACGCAATGCGCGCATTGATCATTGAAGACAGCGATGATATTGCCGAGTGTATCATCGAATCGCTGTCTCAAATGGACATCGCAAGCGACTGGTTCAGGGAAGGACGTTTCGCAAAGAGCGCGTGTCAACAAGTCGACTATGATGTCGTCATACTCGACCTGAACCTGCCTGACGGCGACGGACTCGAGATTCTAAGGGGATTCCGGGACGCCGGGGGCGAGGCTCCTGTGCTGATTATTTCTGCTCGAATCTCTGTTGACGACCGGGTTGCCGGCCTAGATTTCGGTGCCGACGATTACCTCGTAAAGCCTTTTGCGCTGAACGAGTTTGAGGCGCGTATCCGAGCGCTGCTTCGTCGCGAATTCGCGTCCAGTACAACGAACGTAGATTTTGATGGCTTGTCCTTCAACACGTTAACGCGGGAGTTTTCTATCCACGGCGAAACACTTGAGTTGTCGGGAAGAGAACGTTCCGTGCTGGAAGTACTTGTCCAGAAAAAGGGAAACGTTGCCAGTAAGAGACTTATCGCCTCGCATATTTATAATTTCGACAGTGAAGCAAGCACTTCATCGATCGAAATCTACGTACACCGCCTCCGCAAGAAATTGGCAAGCTCTGGAATAAAGATCATCACTAAACGTGGGCTGGGCTATGCCTTGGAGCTGGATGCCTTGGAGCTGGATATTGACAACTAGTCGATATCACACGTTGAAAGGGCGCCTGTTGGCGTGGTTGCTTATTCCGCTCGTCTTGTTGTCAGTCGCTCAGATGGCGAGCATTTACTCGGAAACACAAAATACCTCAACTGAACTATTCGACAGAATGCTGGTGTCTCTCGCGCTTAGCATTTCAGAAAATGCGCTCGCATCGGAAGGTGACTTATTGACTGTTGATCTTCTGGAACTGGTCGAAAGAACAACTAACGACAATCTTTACTACAAGGTGCTTGGACCAAGCGGCAGTTTCCTCGTTGGTTACCACGATATGCCAGAGCCGCCGGGGGGGTTGAAGCAGATCAACAATCATGTCGAACTGTACGATGCCGAGTATCTTGGTCAGCCTGTGCGAGTAATTGCGGTGTCGCGATTCTCAGAGCGGCCATCAATTAGCGGATGGTCGAGTACATTTGTTGCTCAAACGCTGCAGGATCGAAAAGACTTTGTCGCGAGCGCTATCAGCGATAATTTTTTGCGCTTAATACTGCTCTTTTTGATAGTAACTGTTTTCTTGTTGATCGGAGTCTCGCGAGCCCTTCGACCGATGAAAAACCTCCAATCGGAACTGGATGCAAGGGATATAAATGATCTGACGCCACTTCATTCCAGGCATTTACCGCGTGAGCTTGGTACGCTTGCCGAAACCATCAATGACCTTTTCGGCCGACTGGAGCATCAGATTCAACTGACCAAGCGGTTTCTGGAGAACGCATCACACCAACTGCGAACCCCGATTGCCGCTTTGACTTTACAAAGCGATCTCACGGTTCGATCAGCGAAATCCGAAGAGGCGCGCAAGACCGCGACCAAGATGAAGAAGAACATCGATCGGGTCGCTCGGCTGGCGCACCAGCTACTACGGCTCAGCTACTCCGAGTCAAGAGCATGGAAAGATATACAGGAGCAGGAGCTCGACCTCGCGGACGTTGCCGAACAGTCGATAAAGGTGTTTCTGTCCGACACCCATTGCGCTGAGGTAGTCAGATCTCTCGATGCGGCACCCGCCACTGGTAAAGTGGAACTACTGAAGGAGGTTGTCAGCAACCTGCTGGAGAACGCGCACAAGTATGCCGGAACGGGCAGCGCGATATGTGTTTCAACACGTACTCAAAACGGTCGTTCTGTTCTTGAGGTGTGCGATCGTGGGCCGGGAATTCCCAGGGAGTTGCGCCAGCTAGTAACCGAACGCTTTTTTCGTGCGCAGAACGACGAGGACGGCTCGGGGCTTGGGTTAGCGATCGTAAAGGAAATTGTGATCGAGCATGGCGGCGAGATGGAGATTACGTCGGGAGTGGACGGCCGCGGCACCTGCGTACGCTGCTGGCTTCCGACGAGGACTCCGGGTGCGATTCCGCCAACCGCATAACTTCATGGTCATCGCGCTCGCATCTGCGGATTGACCCGCATTGACGCTACTCGGCGAATACATCAGCCAACCTTGACTTGCGTCGATCACGAAATTGCGTGACCACCGGCATCAATAACGTGATCAGCGTGATTGCCATAATCGTCGCGGTCATTGGACGCTGCCACAGGAATGCCCACGAGCCATCCCAGATCAACAATGCACGGCGCAAGTTGTCTTCCATCATGCCGCCGAGGATAAAACCGAGCAGCAGCGGTGCCAGTGGGTAATCGAGTATCCGGAATACCACCGCGATCACGCCGAAAATGACCATCATCGTGAGATCAACGGTATTAAAGGAAACCAGGTAAACACCGATGAGCGAGAAGAACAAAATGATCGGAGTCAGCAGTTGCCTGCGAATGTCCAACAGTTTAGAGATGTAGGGGATCAGCGGCAGATTGAGAACAAGAAGAATGATGTTCCCGAGGTACATTGAAATGATCACTGCCCAAAAAATGGATGGGTGGTCCACGTAAAGCCTCGGTCCAGGCTGAACGCCGTACGACAGTAGGGCTCCCAGCATTACTGCGGTCGTTGCGGAACCGGGGATGCCGAGTGTCAATAAGGGTACAAACGATCCGGTCGAAGCCGCGTTGTTCGCCGCTTCAGGGCCGGCCAACCCGCGTGGACTGCCCTTTCCAAACTGAGCTTGCTTGTCTTTCGGAGCCAGATTCCGCTCCATGCCGTAGGACAGGAAAGAGGCAATCGTGGCGCCCGCGCCAGGGAGAATGCCTACGAAAAAACCAAGAATCGATGAACGGCCAACAGCCGGCGCGATATCCTTGGTATCCGCCTTGTCGAGTTTGAGTGAGCCAAGCTTGCTGCTGGAAAAATCATCGGAGGCCGGCTGCTTGTTTTCATCACCTCGCAACACAACGATCAATGCCTCGGCCAGCGCAAAAGTCGCCATTGACAGAAGCAAAAAGCTGATGCCGTCATACAGATCCGGCATCCCGAACGTGAAGCGCTGAATACCCGACGGATCCTCTCCGACGGTCGCCAGCATCAAGCCAAGCAATGTCATCAGTACGGCCTTCAGCACCTGCCCCTTACCGGAAAATGCGGCGATGGCGGTGCAGCCGAACACCATCAATGCAAAGTAGTCCGTTGACTGGAAACTCAAGCTCAGTTTGGCTAGTAGCGGTGCGAATACAAACAGCAAAACCGCACCGACCGTGCCGCCAAGAAAGGAGCTATAGGCGGCAATGGCCAAGGCCTTACCGGCCCGCCCGCCTTGTGCCATCGGGTAGCCGTCAAAGGCCGTAGCAACCGCACCTGAGACTCCGGGCGCGTTGATCAAGATCGCCGAGGTAGAGCCGCCAAATACCGCACCGTAGTAAACACCAGCCATCAGGATAAGGCCCGATGCCGGATCGAAACCGTAAGTAATAGGAATCATGAGTGCGATGGCAGACACCGGGCCGAGGCCCGGCAACATGCCGATAAATGTGCCGGCAAAGCAACCAAGCATCACCATCATCAGGTTAACCGGCGTGAATGCGGTACTCAGCCCTGTCAGGATTCCCTCGATCACTCCAAGCCCCCCGCGATAACTCGAAAGACCGTCCCGCTATCGACATAGAGCTCGAAGAGTTGGGTTAAGATGAGCCACATGAACACGCTCAAGCCAGCTGAAACCGACACGCTCAGCCAGAGGTTTCGTTCTCCCAGGACAAAAAAACCACCGAACAGAAAAAGAAAGGTCGCCAACAAAAATCCGAGGAAGCTGAACAACAGCGAGTACGCGAGCATCAGCACGGTGAGTAACAGCATCGGCTTCCAACGAAATCCGAGAACCGCGCTGGATATGCTGCTGGATCCGCGTGAAAAGGCGATTTGAAGAACGCAGAAAAAGATAGTTGTAACGGCAAGTCCAGTAGGCAGCGTTCGCGGCGTAAAGAACTCGTTTCCCGCAGTCGGATCCAGCGGAACTTGGGCGGTTTGAGTCAGGTAAAACAGCGAAAAACCCAGAAGCAGTAGTGCTCCAATTCGATCTCGATTGTCCAACACGTTCATTATTGGTTTATCCCCCAACAAAATCGGCGTCCAAACTGCCGATTTACTTTTTCATTCCCAGCTCAATCATCAACTCGCCGAGCACCTGTTCCTGCTGAATCAGGAACTCCTGGAAATCATCTCCGGCAATACGCAGGTTAGACCAGCCTCGGCTGACGCGAATTTCTTCCCACTCGTTGGTTTGAAACATCGCATCCAGCAGTTGGCGAAATTGGTCCTGTTGGTCTGGTGTCGTACCTGGGGCGGCGAAAAATCCCCGCCAGTTCGTGAACTCGACATCGATACCTTCCTCACGCAACGTCGGCACATCCGCCGCATAGTCCACTCGATTCCTGGCCGTTATCGCCAGGATGCGCACTTCGCCTTGGGCGGTAAGTGCTATTGCCTCGCTTAGCCCCGTTGACAGGAGCTGCGTCTCGCCGGACAACAGGCCTACCATCGCCTTCGCACCCGCGTTGTACGGGATGTATCGCAGCTGCCGCGCGTCAACGCCTGATTGCTTGAAGGCCAATGCGGCCACCAAATGATCCATGCTCCCGCGTACTGAACCGCCCGCGACTTTGACATTCCTCGCGTCGAGCCTGTAGTCCTCAACCATTTCGTGCCAGCTCTGGTATTTGGAATCCGCCTTCACGACAAATGCCCCGTAGTCGGCGACGACGGTCGCGATTGGTACCAGGTCGCGGTAGGTCTGCGGGAATATCTCTTTAAGTGCTTGGAGAACCACCGGCGTAGAGTGCAGGAGCAGGGTGTTCTGCTGTCGTTCGGCAGTCTCAATCAAGTAAGAGATCGCCTTGTTTCCGCCCCCTCCGGAAATGTTCTCGTACGATGCCGTTTCAACGGTACCGGATCGTGCAAGTGCATCGCCGACTCCGCGAGCTGTCGTATCCCAGCCACCGCCGGCGCCTCCTGGAATCAATATATGGAGTCGTTCATACCCCAATACCGACTGAAACGGGAGCAAGAGAACAAATGCCAGTGACAGGCACTTACCGATACGCAGAGAGTTCATAGCCTTTGCCATCTGGACAATTGATACACAATACTAGCTTCGCTTCCTTGCAAATTGCTTTCGGATGCGTGCTTCGTTGTCAATTCGACGTTTAAACTGAGGTTGGCAGAGATTCTGTCGTTTCCGAAGGATTAGCCATTGATTCTTGATCTAGAGTCCTGTAGCGGCAGCGGCACTCGTTGAGGCTACAATTGCAACGGATGCGAATGATCGAGCCGCCGGTCCGCTAGTGAATCGATTGGACGGAACCAGTCCTCTGCGTCGGTTAAGGAGTGGCTTTCGACCCTTCTAATTTCGAAAACTCATCCCGGCCTACAGAAGTGGATCGTGCACATTGAAATGTCCGGTTCGGACAATTCAGGGTCGCCGGATACATGGAAATGTCCGAGAGCAAATTCGTTCAACCGGCAAGTCCTGACCCCTGAGGCCACGCAGCCCAGTAGCCCGCAATTCCCAAAACTGGTCGCTGCTTCAGCCTTATTCATAGACCCCATCATTCAGTCCAGGGCACACGGCTCCATTTTTTTTTGAAACTGGCCGTTCGGACGCCTGCTCTGGAAAACTTGTGGCTGACTACTAGCGGCTAGCGGTCACTCAACTCTCACTGTCGACGGACGCTGCCCGCCTTATTCGGCGAGTCGCCGCCCGCCACATTGCGACGGCCATAAATATCCAAGTTGCTGCAACGGCTAGACTGCGAATTGGCTCGTCCGAGTAGATACCCGTGAAGGCAAGCCCTATGGGCATTGCGCCAAAGACTATCGCCAGTCCCTTTAGCGCGCTGGGCGGAAAAAGCCCACCGTGTGGACTCTCCCGTCCGGATATTAGGCGGAATACCACCACACCGAAGCCGAAGCTCGCAGCGAGTACCACGGTACCAACTATCATGCGTGCTAAAGCGAGATCCTTGGGTGGATCGATAAAAAGCGACACACCTCCGATGACACACAGCGCCAATACTGGTATCAAGAGAAGACCCAAAGGCAATGTAATCCACCGGGATACACGCGCGGGCGGAGGCATAAGCTCGTTCGGAACCGTAAGGTCATCGGGCGTCGCACTGTCCCATTCTTCAATTTCCTGCTCGGACAGCACTCGAATTTCGGGCTCGCGTTCTAGGATCGCGCTAAGTCGCCTGTGGAGTTCGTCGGCAATTCGATCTGCCTCCTCTTTTGAGGCGCTTCTCCGCCAGAATGGCACTTCGACGACAGGCTCCACGAACCAGAGTACATCGTCAGGAGGCTCTTGCTTCGCTACGGCGTCAATCAAACCTTGGTCTATCGTGTTGACTACAACAACAAAGAACCTGAATGGCTCGCGCCCACACATGACACACCACCCCCAGTCCTCAGGTATGACATCTTCTATCGAGGGGTAGGATTCAAGAAGCTCTTTGTGCAGCCAATCCGCAAGTTCCTTGCCGTACAGGAATGGATTTGTTGCGGCATCTTCGCCAATTCGAATCGGGAATTTCCTCGAACGAAAAAGAAATCTTCGGGTATCGGGCAATTTCACCTCTGTGAGATTAGCTAAAGAACGGGTGGTTACTAGTTTAACGCCGAATATCAATTAGCGTCGATGTCCGATGTGTTTCGGCGTTATGCTATACACCATCTGTCCAATTCACTCATAGAAGAAACGTGCAAAACGAACCGTCAGACATCGCAGGTCGAATACGCGCCGCTCGCCAACGCGCACAGATGGACCCTGCTGCCCTTAGAGCGGAACTGCGTGAGTATGGGATTGACCTTTCAAAGACGGGCTTGCACAGACTTGAAACAACGGAACCCAAGAATCCGAACCTCAAAATCATTGAGGCGATCGCGGAGATCACTAACGTCTCTCCAGGGTGGATCCTATTTGGCAAGGGCCCTAGGAGCCTGCGCCGTAGAAAGCGATTTGCGATAATCGTGCGGCAACCGTATAGAGGATAGAAGATGCCGACACGCTTTCGCCCGTATACGCCGGGTCAGGATTTGTTGTTACAACCGAGCCTTCGGGATTGGCTGCCGGAAGGTCATTTAGCGTATTTCATCGACGATGTTGTCGAGGAACTGGACCTGAGCGCGTTTTACGCGCCGTACGAGGGTGACGGCCGGCGCAAATCGCCGTATGAGCCGCGGATGATGCTGAAGGTGCTGATTTACGGTTATGCCACGGGCGTTTTCTCGTCGCGCAAGCTTTCGAAGAAGCTGGAAGAAGACGTGGCCTTCCGGGTATTGGCGGCGGAGAACTTTCCGCAACACCGCACGATCTGTGATTTTCGCAAACGGCATTTGGCGGATTTCAAAGCGGTGTTCGTGCAGGTGATCCGGATAGCGCAGCAGGCGGGGCTGGTGCGTTTGGGCACGGTGGCCATTGATGGCACCAAAGTTCGGTCGAACGCGAGCAGGCATAAGGCGATGAGCTATAAGCGTCTGCGGGCAGAAGAGAAGCGGCTGAAACGGGAGATTGCCGGGCTGTGCGATATAGCGCGAGGCACCGACGCTGAGGAGGACCGGCTGTACGGTGCGGATTCTCGGGGCGATGAGTTGCCCGAGGAGTTACAGCATCGCCAGGCGCGGCTTGCGAAGATACGGGATGCCAGGGCCCGTCTGGAGCAGGCTCAGCGGGAGTCGGATACGGCGCGGGGTCGCCACGAGGACGATGATCGGCGGCCACCGAGCGGACGCGGTGCGTCGTACAAGCGGGACTTTGGCGTGCCGGAGGATAAAGCGCAGAGTAACTTCACCGATCCGGAGAGTTCGATCATGAAGACCGCGGCCGGTTTTCAGCAATGCTACAACGGGCAAGTGGTGGTGGATGGTGATTTCCAGTTGATTGTTGCGAACAGGCTGACGGCGAATGGCAGCGACAATGGCGAGTTGCCCGGCTTGCTCGATGACGTAGAGCAGAGTCTGCACGCGACGCCGGAGCAGCTGTTGGCGGATGCGGGTTATCGCAATGAGAAGGACCTGGCCGAACTGGAGTCACGCGGCATCGATGCCTGTATTTCCTTGCGCAGAGAAGGCAGGGAGGTAGGCGAGATCGACCCGGTTCGCCACCCTGCAACGCTGCGCATGGCCGAGAAGTTGGCCACGGCCGAGGGCAAGGCTCGCTATGCCGAACGAAAATGGCTATCGGAAGCGGTCAATGGCTGGATCAAACAGGTACTGGGGTTCCGGCAGTTCAGTGTGCGTGGATTATCGGCGGCCGGCGGTGAATGGGACCTGGTCTGCCTGGCAACCAACCTGAGACGGATGCAGCCGCTGATGGTGATGGAATGACATCACACGGCAAACCGCCGACACCTTGAAAAAATCCAGCGAAAATCACTGAATCGGAAAACCACTATGAGCAATACCGGGAAAGTCGTCACCTTGACGGATCTGAATGTCTTCTATGGCGCAGACTCCTAGCCGGGATTATTCGTGAAGAGATAAAACAAAAGCCTTAAATGTGCGAAAATTGTGTTTGCACACAACAACTTAAGCACAAAAAAGGCTTCTGCATGAGTAAGCATACCAGTCCCCAGGGTGTTTTGTTCAAGGGTCTGTCGAAGAAAGCGTTTCAGGCCCGCTTCGATCGGCCCGACAGTAGCTCCGATGGTGGGGCGATTCTGCTCAAGGCTTGCGATCAGCGACTGGGTTTGATCGATGCCATTTCCAGGTGTATTCGCGATGACCGCTGTGCTGGCAAGGTTCGTCACAGTCTGCGGGAGTTGCTATCGCAACGGGTGTACGGGATTGCCTGCGGCTACGAGGACTGCAACGACGCAGCCCGGCTGAGCACGGACCCGGTGCAGCGTTTGCTGATGGATCGAGATCCGCTGTCGGGCGAGGCGCTGGCCTCGCAGCCGACCTTGTCCCGATTCGAGAACCGCATTGATGGGCGTTCACTGCTCGGCATGGGGACGGCGATCATGGACACGGTGATTGCGCGTCACCGCAAGCGCCTGGGTAAGAAGGCACGGCGCATCACGATCGATCTGGACCCGACGGATATTCTGGCCTACGGCCAGCAGCAGCTGTCGTTTTTTAACACGCACTACGGGGATCACTGTTATCTGCCGATGGTGTGTTCATTTCAGTTCAACGACGAGGCGGATCAGTACGTGTTTGCGAGCGTGCTGCGATCGGGAGAGGCGCCGGCGAGCGAGGGCGCCGAGGCGATCCTGCGACGCGCCATCGCTCGGCTGCGAAAGGCGTTCGGCAAGGTGCGTATCCTGGTGCGTCTGGACGCTGGCTTTGCGACGCCTGAGCTACTCGATTTTCTCACCGACAGTCGGGTGGATTTCGTGGTGGGGATCGGGAAAAACTCGGTATTAAAGGCGCTTTCCGAGCCTTTGATGGACGAGGTCCGTCACCTGTCATGGGACTCAGGGGACACCGAAAAGCGCTACGGCGAGTGCCAGTACGAAGCCGGCAGCTGGGATGACGAAAGGCGGGTGATCTTCAAAGCCGAAGTGGTGCGATACCCCGGCCGGGACGCCAAAGACAATCCCCGTTTTGTGGTGACCAACCTCAAGACCACGCCAAGGCACGTGTATGAGCGGGTCTATTGCCAGCGGGCGGTGATCGAGAATCGCATCAAAGAGCTGCTGTTGGGCCTGAACCTCGACCGCTGCAGTTGTACCTCGTTTTTCGCCAACCAGTTCCGAGTCCTCATGACCGTCGCCGCTTACGTGCTGTTCCAGGAACTGCGCCTCAAAGCGCGGCATACGGCTTTCGCCCAGGCCCAGGTTACGACCCTGCGCGAGCGATTGTTAAAGCTCGCAGTCTGGGTGCAACGCTCAACGCGCCGTATCGTGTTTCACCTGCCAGACTCAGCGCCGTGGCGATCCGACTGGTGCCGCATTGCCCGCGCCCTCGGTGCCGTGCCAATCTGATCCCACTGCCCAGCAACAACCTCATCGTTATCGGCACGTCAGACAAGGGCGACGGGCAACTTTGACCTGACATCGCCAATTTCAACTCGTTTCGCGACGCAGCGCGCAATAATCCCCTACCAGGAGAAAGTGGCGCGGCTCGGAACCGCCAGAAAGTTCAGCTTGCTACAATCGGCAACAAATGATCGCCATACCAACAACTTTCATGAATAGTGTCGGCTAGCGTGCCTGACACTGAAGTCGGCTCCGCCATTCGCAGCCGTGTAATTGACACCATAGAGTTGATGGCCGGCGCGCTCGATTTAACTGCGCGTCAGGAATCAACGTTACATAACTGGCTAGCATCAGTTCGCAAAACGAAGCCGAAGCGAATCACGAAACCGTAGCCTTTCAGACGTTGTTCACATTTTCGGAACCTTTGTTCACTTTAGCGGTTGACAGATTATATTCTGTGCGTATACTCCCGCCCACTATGAATTACTTCATTCAACAACTCGGTTTATCAACCGCCGCCAAAAGGCGCTGGCAATCGTATGCCATCGCCAGCGTGGACGGCGGCGCACGCCTGTCCGGTATGAACGTAATACCGGCACATATTGCGTTTGACCGTTGTGATTCGCTCGCCACGAATAGTGGGGAACCGATGACTTAGCCTTCCTAAGAACATTTCTCGGAAGGCTCGATTTTCGAACCTTCCAGGGAAGCTCCAACAAGAGACCCCGGTCGGTTCACACCCACCGGGGTTTTTTTATGCCCCGGTAGGACGCTCTTTAACAATGTGGATTGTGTAGACGTTGGGGCAGAGCCTTTCATGGGGAAAGGCTATGGCACTCAGACCCAGCTGTGCGCGTAGGCGCCTGCCCCGACGATATTGCTGATGTAGCTCAATTTGGCAGAGCAGCTGTCTTGTAAACAGCAGGTTGTGAGTTCGATGCTCACCGTCAGCCCCAATTTCGGAGAGGCTTTCACTGGCGAGAAACCCTGGCTGTAAACCAGGCGCCCAATGGGCTTTGTGGGTTCAACTCCTACCCTCTCCACCAGATGGATCGGTAGCTTAGGCAGCAAAGCAGCTGGTTGAAGCCCAGCGGACGGTGGTGCGATTCCATCCCGATCCACCAATTCTTGGCATGTAGCTCAATGGCAGAGCGTCCGCCTGTTAAGCGGGAAGATGCGGGTTCGAGTCCAGCCGTGCCAGCCAATTTGGGGGATTAGTTCAGTTGGTAGAACGTCGCCTTTGCAAGGCGGATGCGCGCGGTTCGAATCCGCGATCCTCCACCAAATTCATGATCATCGGCCTTGGCCGAGGTCTTGTTTAGCGGCCTGGCGCTGCAAACCGTCGGCAACGGCGGGAAAGGGGCGCAGCGATGCGTTCCGCCGAGGCACCGTACTCGGTCAACCCAGGCAAGTCCGACCTCCCGAGTTCTCGATACGTCGGGAATAGCGGCGAAGCGATGCGAATAACCCGCATTGTCAGTCGTGAGGGGTAACGGATAGTGCAGGTGTGCGAGCTTCGCAAACAAGCGCACTTGTGCAGAAACCTGGGGGGTTGGCGTGCAGCCAACATCCTAGTTTTCAGTCTAGTAGCCGGCGGGTGAACGACATTCGGCAAGTGGCCGCCTCGCGGCCACTTGCCACCTCAGCTGCGGTAGCTCAATGGCAGAGCATCGGATTGTCGATCCGAAAGATGTCGGTTCAAGCCCGATCCGCAGCGCCAAATTCCATGATCCGGTGGGCGAATGGTTAAGCCACGAGGCTTTCAACCTCGTAATTGCAGGTTCAAATCCTGTCCGGATTACCACATCAACTTGTCTCGAGGAGGACACATGAACATCAAAGATATTGTGAAAGACAACATCGTTCGATTTGTTCGGTATCGGCAAGGAATCGCGTACTACGGCGTGAATGTACCGGCGGACGGCGCGTATGTTTTCCCTGTTCCGCTCGAGGACATCGGTGACGCGACCCTTGAGCTCGAAGACAGAGCGATCATGTTTATGCGCTACATCAAACGCGCAATTAGCGACGGATCATTTGTTCCTCTGGCGTCATGACTCTGTAGACCGATAGCTCAGTGAGTAGAGCGCGCGACTGATATTCGCGAGGTCGGCTGTGCAACTCAGCCTCGGTCTACCACTTTTTCTGGAAGTAGCTCAGCCTGGTCAGAGTCCTCGGCTTGGAACCGAGATGCCGCTGGTTCGAATCCAGCCTTCCAGACCAATTTTTTTTGCGGACATAGCTCAAATCGGAGAGCGACAAGCTTCCACCCTGTAGGTTGCCGGTTCAAACCCGGCTGTCCGCTCCACCAATGGAGACTCGCAAGGTCGGCGTGCTTACCCGGTTTGAACCCGGTGATGTCCTCACGGGCGTGGGGGTTCGATCCCCTCAGTCTCCGCCATAGTTCAATGTTGAGCTTAGCTTAACGGCAAAGCCCCAGGACGTGACCCTGGTCGATACCGGTTCGAATCCGGTAGCTCAACCCAATCTGAAGGAGAAGTGGCCGAGTGGCTTAAGGCACTCGTTTGCTAAACGAGAGGGGCGTGCCGTCCTGCCCAGGTTCAAATCCTGGCTTCTCCGCCAAACATCTGCCTGTAGCTCAGTTGGATCAGAGCAGCTGGTTTCGACCCAGCAGGTCGGGAGTTCAAGTCTCTCCGGGCAGGCCATTTTCCGCTCTTGGCATAGTGGCTGTGCACCTGGCTTTTTACCAGGTGACGGGAGTTCGATTCTCTCAGGGCGGACCAAATCAATGCGGGCATAGCTCAATTGGTAGAGCACGACGGCGCCACCGTCGAGGCTGTGGACTCAATCTCCACTGCCCGCACCAAGGAGAGGGAGGCGGTCTCACGTGGGGCTCATAACCCCGCTTTCGCCGGTTCGAATCCGGCCCTCTCGACCACGAGTGTCCGATAGCTCAGATGGTTAGAGCGCCGCTCTTACAAAGCGGAGGTCGACGGTTCGAATCCGTCTCGGACTACCAAGGTTGGGCAAGCGAGCGGCGTTCAGCGGTTCGGGTTTTGATCCCGTCTGGCGCACTCAAGCCCCCATCGCACGGTGTGTACCGAGCGAACCGTTAGCACTCAACCACCACGGGAAATTAGCTCAGTGGGTAGAGCATCAGACCCATAATCTGACTGTCGCAAGTTCGACTCTTGCATTTCCGACTGCCCTGAAACGGCATCAAGGTAAAGGCTTTGGCCTGCGGTTCGAATCCGCTCTCGGGCGAGGATATCGCCCTCACCGCATCCACTGCCAGCAACGACGTTCGACCTTCCGCAAGGTTGCCCGAATAGTCTTAGCAGCAACTCTGTTGCCGATCGGTGTACCACCTGGCTGGTCCAGCTATTCGTCCACGCAACATCTGTCCAACTCTCGTGACGGCCTTGGCCAATACCGGACGAGGACCGAGGCTGCGCGCACAAGTCGCCCGATCAGCCGGCGCCACAGGTCCGCTCCATTCTTGTGGCAGTGGATGCACATATTTTTCAAGCCTGGTCTGCGACCGGGATCCATTTCAACAAGGCAAGACCAAAAGGAGGTGATCCGTCTGAAAACACTCGCCCGCTTAACCGCGGTATTTCAATTTATGAAGGAGAACGCATTATGTGGTTCATTCAAGAGTTTATCGTGCGCAAGCACGAACGCGGTCTCCTGTTCAAGGACGGAGACTTCATCAAGTTCCTGGCACCGGGAACCTATCGCTACTTTGGCCTGCGTCATCGCCATGCAGTAGAGCGTTACGACATTTCTGTCGCTGCGTTCGAACACCGCCTGGCTGACTACCTAGTCGAAGCGGAGCGTGCAGAGATAGATCGTCTGTTTCACGTCGTTGAAACCAACGCCGATGAAGTAGCACTGGTTTACCTCAACGAACGTGCCGCAGCCGTGCTCGGTCCAGCAGAGCGCAAGCTCTACTGGAAAGGTGTGGTTAAAGTCCGTGTTGAGCGTTTTGACCTCAATGAGGGCATTGCGCTTGATGCACGCCTTACCAAGCGTCTTGTTAACGGCCGCGATGCGAAAGTGCTTGCGGTTGTCGATAAGGCGGTCTACGCACGCATCGTGCCCGATGGTCACGTTGGTCTGCTGTATGTGGACGGTGAACTCACCGAAACTCTGGCAGCCGGCTTGCACGCCTTCTGGAACGTTGCCCACGCCGTCGGCGTGGAGCTCGTGGACCTGCGCGTTAAAGCACTGGAAGTTCAAGGTCAGGAAATCCTGACCAAGGACAAAGTCGCGCTGCGTATCAACGTAACTGCGACTTACCAATACGATGACGCAGCGAAAGCGGTTCGCGCGGTAAAGGACCCGCTGGATCAACTTTACAAGGAGATCCAGTTCGGCCTGCGTGCGGCAGTTGGCACTCGCAAGCTGGATACACTGCTTGAGGACAAGACTGCGATTGACCGCGACATCGCGGATCACCTTGGCATGCGCTTCGCTGAGATCGGCCTCAGCGTTATCAGCGTAGGCGTTAAAGACATCATCCTGCCTGGCGACATGAAAGACCTGCTAGGCAAGGTGGTGGAAGCCGAAAAAGCGGCACAAGCGAATGTTATTCGTCGTCGCGAAGAGACCAATGCAACCCGATCACTTCTGAACACCGCAAAAGTGATGGAAAGCAACACCGTTGCGCTGCGTCTAAAAGAACTCGAGACCCTGGAGAAGGTTACTGAAAACGTAGGTAACCTTTCTGTCGTAGGTGGTCTCGATGGACTGCTGAATGGATTGGTTAACATCAAACAGTGATTCAGCCCGGGAGGGTGTGCAACGCACCCTCCCAACTTTTTCTACACGGCTGTAGCTCAGTGGATAGAGCGCGACTATGCGAAGGTCGAGGTCACAGGTTTGAATCCTGTCAGCTGTACCAAACACTTTTCGGCGCTCGTCCAATGGCAGGATGCGAGACTTTGAATCTCGAGATCGTGGTTCGAGTCCACGGCGCCGAGCCAAGACAAATGGTCAGTCGTCTAATGGTAGGACTGCGGCTTCCAATCCCGCTAATCGGCGTTCGAATCGTCGCTGGCCAGCCACTTCGTGCCGTGGCCGAACGGTTAGGCGCGAGGTTGCAACCCTCGTCATCTCGGTTCAAGTCCGAGCGGCATGTCCAACACTCCCCAGTAGCTCAGCCAGGTATAGAGCGACCGTCTTATATGCGGTTGGTCGCTGGTTCAAATCCAGCCTGGGGGACCACACCCTCGTAGCTCAATGGATTCAGAGCACCGAGCTTCTACCTCGGGTGTTGCAGGTTCGAGTCCTGCCGAGGGTACCAACACTTAAGGCCGTCTGACGGGAATTAGGCATACCTACCTGTCTTAGAAACAGGTGTTTCTCGGTTCGACTCCGAGGGCGGCTACCAATATCGCGGACCTGAAGGGAACAGGCATACCTCGATGGCTTAAAACCATTGGCGTCCCGGTTCGACTCCGGGGGTCCGCACCACGCGCAGCTGACGGGAACGGCATACCTGGGTAGCTCAAAACTACTTGCTTCCGCGTTCGAATCGCGGGCTGCGCACCAACTACGCGGACCTGAAGGGAATTGGTTATACCTCGGTGGCTCAGACCCACCGGCATCCCGGTTCGACTCCGGGGGTCCGTACCAAACATGTCTACACAATTCGCATTGTCACTACGAGAAATGATGATGACCGAAAGAATTCTAAAATTGGATGTAGGTGGACGACCGATTGCGTGGATTACACGCGAGGATGGCGCCCTGCTGTACTGCCGCGAGCAGGTAGCGTGGGAGGCCGGAGTTGAGGAAATCGTTCTTCGTGGCGGCTACTCACGACGCACTGGCCTTCGGTCAGTCCTGCGTGTGAATTCTATCGTTGCCACCACTTCGGTAGACAAAGGCGCGGACGACTGGGCCGGTACTCCGGCACTAACCAACCCGCGCCTATTTCGCCGAGACGACTACATGTGTCTGTACTGCGGCGAGGTACTGCCGCCACGGTTACTTACACGCGATCACGTGATTCCTCTGTCAGCAGGGGGTCAAGACACTTGGGAAAACGTTGTGTCGGCATGCCGGCCCTGCAATCACGGGAAAGACAACCACTCGCTGGAACTGATCGGAATGCGGCTCCTGGCTGTGCCTTATGCACCAAACCGTGCAGAAGGTCTGATTCTGGAGAACCGCCGCATCCTGACAGACCAGATGGAGTTTCTACGGTCACGCATCGGCGCAGGAAGCCGGCTGCGTGTACCATAAATTCGAAGGGACAAGACAATGTCATTTTTGCAAGAAGTACAGAAAGTATCGGATGCACACTACGTGCTGCCAAAGATCGGTGACATGCGCAGCGAGGTGCACGCGTACCTGTCCGAAACGCTGTTTGCGCAGACGGATGAAGCGCTGTGGCGTCAGGCAGCACAGGCGGCGGCCTACCCAGGCATGATTGGCCTGTACCTGATGCCTGACACGCACTTGGGTTATGGCATCCCGGTTGGCGGCGTTGCGGTTACTGAGGATGTCATCATCCAGGCCGGCAGTGGTTACGATATCTCATGCGGCGTCGTGTACCTGAAGGTCCCAGACCTGACGGCTGCGGACGTTGCCGACTGGGACCGTCGACGCCGCTGGATCGATGAAGTCGAGCTGCGCATTGCGACGGGTATCGGCAGCGATCGTCCGAAGCACATGCCGCGCATCGCTGACACCAAGATCGAAGACATCTTTCGTTACGGTGCGCAAGCCATTGGCGTGCATGCGGATGTTTGCGAGCGTCAGTACATCGACGTGTGTCATTTTTCGCCGTAATGGAGCCAGCGGTTTTCGGCGTAATAGAGCCACTTTTTGTTGCTGATTTTCAGGCTCGAACGGGTGCATTATTTTCCTGATTCCGGGTGTTTTTCAAGTTGGTTGTCGAGCGGCCTTGGAGAGCGATAACTTTTGCCATCCAACACGACGCGGTAGGCGGCGTGGCGCAACCGGTCAAGCGTTGCCGCACCGAGCAACTGGTTGGGGAAGGCATCGCCCCATTCTGAGAAGTCGAGGTTGCTGGTGATGACGGTGGCGGCACGCTCATAACGCTCGGCGATCAGGTCATGGAAGTCCTCGTCATGGGGATGGCGAAGCGGTTTGAGGCCGAAGTCGTCGATAATGAGCAGCGGCACCCTGACCAGGTTCTGGAACCTGCGATCGAAGGAGTCGGTGGCTCTGGCGGCATGCAGGTCGCCGAGCAGCTTGGACAGGGAGGTAAACAGCACATCGCGACCCTGGCGCACGGCGGCATGGCCGATGGCCTGGGCGATGTGGCTTTTGCCGGTGCCGCAGGGCCCGGCGATGAGAACCGCGACCTTCTCGTCGATAAAGCGTCCGGTGACCAGTTCATGGATCAGTGCTGAGTTGATGTTCGGATTGAAGCTGAAGTCGAACTGGTCGAGGGTTTTGTTGGTGCGGAAGGCGGCACGCCTGAGCCGCGTGGCAAAGCGCTTTTGTTCCCGCCTTGCGATCTCGTCGCTGATCAGCAGCGAGAGGAACTCAGGGTAAGCCATTTTCTTGTCGATGGCCTGTTTGTTCCTCGATTCCAGTGAGTCGAGGATGCCGGACAGCCGCAGTTGTTTGAGCATGGGAGCCAGTTCAGGCATGGGATTCATGGTGATATCTCCTGTGTCAGTGTTTCAGTAAGGATTTGATGTCCCGGCTAAAGCGTCCCTGGCCGGTGTAGCTGTCGGCCAGGGTGTCGAAGGCCCGTTGTGCCGAGGGGTGTTGCTCGAGGCCTTTTTCGAGGATGGTCTTGACGGTGCGATAGCGCGGGTTGTTGTAGCTCAGCGCTCGCTGGCAGGCGGCCTCGAGGCGGGTGCTGCCATACTTGTCACGGAGCCGGATGACGCCCTGGGCGGCGCGCAGATTATCGAGGACCCGGTCAGCGAACAGCGTGCGGATCAGCTGATGGCAGGATGCACCGATGTTCTCCGACTGGCGTAAACACCATTGCGGATCACGCATCTTCCAGGCAATGGCTTCCGGCGGCAGATGGTCGTCGATACTGGCGCGGCTGCCCGGCTTAAAGTGCCGGGAATGCACCGCCACCAGCTCGTGGTCGCGGTAGATACGCACGGTAACCGGCGTTGCCTTAAGCCACAATGACTGCCCGATCAGCTTGAAGGGCACTGAGTACAGGCATTTCTCGAACTGCACATGGCAATCGCGGTGGACCTTGACTTTGGCCCATTCGGCGAGTTCCGGCGCCACCGCCGGTAAGCGCTGCAGCAAGGGCTTCTCGATCTCAAAGCGCACCAGCGGCTGCTCGTGCGTGCTGCCGTGGACGCGGTTGCCGGCCTCCTCGAGGACCCAGGTCTGCAACTGCCGGTTGGCATCGACGATATCCCGGAACTCGCGCAACGGCAAAAAGCCGGTCTTGAGGTATTTGATACCCGATTCCACGCGACCCTTCATCTGCGGCTGTCGTGGCGGCAGGGCGTCGATCCTGAAGCCGTAGCCTTCGGCGTACTCGGCATAGGCGCGCTGCACCACGGGATCGCGGCGACAGGCGCGGGTAATGGCGCACCTGGCGTTGTCGATGATGAGTTTTTGCGGCACACCGCCGAACCACTCGAAGGCGCGGCGGTGGCATTCCAGCCAGGTCGGTACCTTCTGATTCAGCACGATCTCCGCGTACTGGTGCCGGCTCCAGCACAACGTCATCAGGAAGAACCAGGTCTTGACGATCTCGCCGGTCTCCACGTCGATCAGTTCCGGGCCGCTGCCAAAATCGATCTGGGCGGCTTCGCCCGGTGCAAACTCGAGCGGCATCGTCGCCTTCGGTCGGCGCGGCTTGATGCTTTGCACGAAGCGGTACACCGACGAGTAGCTGCCGCTGTACTGGTATTCTCGCTTGAGCGCCTGGTGGATCGCACGGCACGGTGTGTCGAGAGCCACCCATCGCTCGACCTTGTCGCGAAACGGCTCAACGCCGGAGACCGAAGACGACCGCGGCCGGGCCCGTGGCAGGGCCTCGGCCAGCACCGCATCCTCGGGCAAGGGCCGCCCCGGATCCAGCCATCCTTCGGCCTCGGCCAGCCGGCGCAGCGCTTTCGCCTTGGGACGGCCGATCAGACCCGCCCTGGCCAGGGCCCGGTCGGAATCGCCGAGCCGCATGCGCACCAATACTTGTCGTAGTTCGTACATCTCGAACCTCCTGTTTGCCATCGATACCCTCGCTCAAAAAACCGCGAGGGTATCTGCATTTATGGAAAGTTCGAGCCTGAAATCAGAGCCGCAGTGGCTCCA
Source organism: Woeseiaceae bacterium (assembly GCA_965224505.1). Taxonomy (GTDB): domain Bacteria; phylum Pseudomonadota; class Gammaproteobacteria; order Steroidobacterales; family Woeseiaceae; genus UBA1847. The sequence goes on along the minus strand of CBDCZL010000018.1, from coordinate 2,944,533 downwards.
TTACGCCGAAAACGTAACGGCTCCATTACGGTGAAAACCAGGTGGCTCCTTTACGCCGAAAACGCATTGGCTCTATATCGGTGAAAACTGACAGACGTGGACGAACAGGTGCTGGATACCGACCGTATCGAGCGTGCTCGCAACAAGGCGGGACCGCAGATTGGTTCTGTCGGTGGCGGCAACCACTTCGTGGAGATGCAGGTCGACGTCAACGACGGTTCGGTTTGGGTGATGATTCACTGTGGCAGCCGTGGTTACGGCTGGCAAACAGCGAATCACTACTTCTATGAAGGCGCAGCGCTACGCGGCCTAGCGAAGAATCGTCGCGAGGAGTCTTGGCTCCGCGCGGACGAACCCTTGGGTCGCGAGTACTGGGCCCACCACAACTCGGCAGCCAACTATGCCGTGGCAAATCGTCACATCATCGTTCGCGGCGTGCAAAAAGCACTTGAGAACATCTTCAATGCTACCGGTGAGGTCTTCTACGAGATCTCACACAACCTGGTGCAGGAAGAGACGCTAGTGCTGCCGGATGGCACTACCAAGAAGGGATTCGTTCACCGCAAGGGCGCGACCCGCGCGTTTCCGGCGGGACACCCGGACCTGGTGGGCACGAAGTGGGAGACTACGGGTCACCCATGCTTGGTGCCCGGCTCGATGCTGGACGGTGCGGCCATCCTTTACCCGTTGAAGGGTGCGTACCAGTCAGGTTGCTCCGTGAACCACGGATCGGGTCGTGTTATGGCACGCGGCAAGGCCAAGCGAGAGCTGGCCGAGTTGCATGACGATATCGACGCCGAAATGCGCTACATCAAGCGTACGCTGGGTGGCGTAGAGGTGGAAGGTATTGTCGGCAACACGCGGCGCACGCCGCTGGACGAGTGCGGCCACGTCTACAAGGACTTGGACGAGGTTTTGCGCGTACTGGAGACGGAAGGCATTGCTCGCGTAGCAAACCGAATGTACCCAGTGGCCAACATTAAGGGCACCGATTGAGGTGCCCTTTCTTTTTTGCGGCGGCAGCCGTGCTGGTGTGAACACACAAAATTGTTCGCAAATAAAACATCAGTGTTTGTAGACAGCCCCCTGAAATGCCAGCATGGATTTCATCTCACTGGCTAGGTACGCGGCGCACAGTAGAGGTCGCAAGCCTGTTGTGCCTGACGCCTGCCGCAGGGCTTTATCCAAAGTTACAAGCCCTGTGGCTTCCAGTCTGCGCTGAATAGCTGCCAACTCTTCGCCACCCGAACCACTCACGACACCAGCTATGTATTCGGCGGTATCCGAGAGAATCTGGCTGACTTGATCAGCCTCATAGCGACGAATGGGAAGCGGCTTCGAGACACTCTCACTGATTCGTGCAATAGCTTTCTTCAACCCTCTTTCGACAGGCCAACTATCGAAATCGACATTGTGTACTGAGACGTTGCTTCTGCTCTTCTGCAAAACCGCGACAGGTCTGACTGTTAGTCGTGTTTGCTCTAGCCGCGCCTCGACGACAATAGCCGATATCTGCTTCCCTAGCCGCCAGAGACGTAGTGCGGAATTGTCGTCATCGGCCGGTATCTCCAATACCAGCGATTCTCCGACCTCATCTTTCAGCTCCCAGTTATATCGCTGGCTCATATCGTCGAAACCGAGCTTGCCGAAGCCAGATGGCGCGATCAGCGCAGGAATCGGCGTTGGGCGGCGACGAATACCAGTGCCCATTCGATACGCCAGATCTTTTGTCAACGTCTCCCAGTTTGTGTGTGCCGCCTCAGAGTCGACAATTTCGCTGTACCTCAGGCGAGCATTCAAGAGCTCGCTCCCGATTTGATCTTTGGATGAAATTGACCCGTCTTCAGCAATTCTCGGATCGGCCAATCGAACCCGACGCCCCATTAGGCCGCTCAGAGTACCGGCGCCCCAGACTGGGGATTCGTATGCATTGGCCACATCAAAAGAGTGATCCGCGCCTGCGCTTCGACCTTCGATTACCGTCAACCAGCGATTGTTACCCGGATCCAGTACGTAAGCGGAAAGTCCTCTTGCGCCAGTGCTGCTTCGCCAACGGGATACGCCGAGAGGCCAAACTTCGACTGGTTCGTGTTTTTCATAATTGCGCCGAACTGAACCGCTAAGAATTGGGTCCGGCGAACTTGCGCGCAGCGCCTCCAGAAGTGCGTATGAACGAGATGCATCGAGTACGAAGAAGTCTGGCTCAAACTCGACGCTACGTTCATTTGCCAGTTGTGCCTGTCTTGCCAGCGCCCTTAGCTCCGCCGACAACCTCGGTAGTGCCTCGCAGCGAGTCGAGATCGCGAGATCGAGCAGGAGATCATGTGCCAGTAAAGATCGACTGGGCAACGTCGCGGACACTGCTCGCTCAAGGGTTCTCTGCGCTTGATCAATGAAGTCGGAGCTCAACCCAGGAGATGTCGCTGTATCAACAACGCCGTCAGGTATTTGTAACCCCTCTCTTCGCCGTACAGCCAGAACGGCTAAAGTAGTAAGCAGCCGTTTCCTGGTCTTGGCGCCCTTGTACGCAGCCCCTTTTAGTCCGTTGCCGGCGATGAACGTCACGGATGCATTCATCTCTGCCAATCGAATTGTAATGTTGACACCCTCATCCTCGAAGGTGATTCCCAGGTCATCTGCGGCAAGCCCGATCGCTTTATCCCAATCCGCTCCGGCATATTTAAGAACCTGTTCATTTGTCAGGGAGCAAATCTGGGTCACCGCATTCGAGATGTCCGTCTTTTCTTCAGGCGCACTGGACTGGTCCTGCTGATCGCGCAATAGCAAGACTGCGAGAAGAATATGACGACACACACCATGTGCCTTGCACGTGCAAGACGATGAGCCGGGGCCTTTCGCGTCTAGTTCGACGGTTAGATCGCCAACCTCAATAGTGGCGCTGACGTCATCGATTAATTCAACCCGTCCGAGACCAGACGCAAGATCACGTTGTGCTCGCCTTAGAAGCCCCTTTGACGTTAGGGCTTCAAGTGCAGAGGCATCGTGACTCCAGATCATCGTTTTAAGGGTCATCGCATGATCCCCGCCAGCCACTGGGCAAATCGGTCAGGTGTCATCGCTCCAATCTTCATACCAAGATCGGCAAGTCGGCCCGCAATTAATTCGTCGAAAACCGGTTCACCGGAATCATCGAGGGCCGCAAGTCCAATTAGGTGAACGCGTTGTTCGGCCAGGCGCGCAACAGACGCGTACAGTGGCCGCGGGGGAGCACCTTCCCCAAAGTCGCTGACCAGCGCGAGTACGGTCCGATCAGGATCTTCGATCAGGCCTTCGCAGTACGACATTGCTCGTCCGATATCGGTCCCGCCTCCTAGCTGCACCGACAATAGCGTCTCTAGCGGATCAGCCAGTCTATCCGAAACATCTACAACGGATGTGTCGAATAGGACCATGCTTACGCTTACACCGGGCAATCCCGACAGGATCGCGGCCATTACTGCCGCATGAATCATACTGTCGGTCATCGAGCCCGACTGATCCACACAGAGAATCACTCGCCAAGGCAAGTGGCGGCGTTCACGCGCATTGAAGAAGATTCTGTCCGCAATTATTCGATCTCTGTCAGGATCGTAGTTCTTTAGGTTTGCGCGAATTGTTGTCCGCCAGTCGAAGTTTGCAGCCGACGCAACATTGGAGCGCCGAAATCTGTTCTTGCGTCCAGAAAATGCACGTTGCACCTCGGTTCGAAGTCGTTCAACGATTTCCTTGATCACCCGGTCAGCGATTTCTCGCAGTTTATCTTTGACCTCCGGTTGCGAGCGCCCCTGGAAGCCCAATAGCACCTTCAGTAAATTCTGGTTGGGCTCCAGTGAGTCAAGTGCTTTCGGGTCATTTAGCAAGTCCGAAATCCCATAACGGTCTAGAGCATGGTCTTGCAGCACCTCAAAAACAGACTCTGGAAATAGGCTGCGCGCCTTGCCAAGCCAATTGACAGCGTTCATTTGGGTAGGATCCAGGCTTCCAGGTCCTCGACCACTTTTCACGCCTCGTTTTTGGTACTCACGCGAATACAGGAAGTCCAAAGCACGATCTATCTCTCCGTCACGGCCCCCAAGTGCACCGAGGTTCGCGCTTGCGTATCGCCCAAGGGCGAGTCGCCACCGCCGCTGTGGTGAGCCTGTCATGTGATGTCCTCCAACCAGGACTTCAGGCGATCTGCAGACAGTGATTCCTTCAGCGAGCGTTCAAGCGCAACGCCTCGCTCCAGGTCCGATTCCGACAGGGATGTGTGCCTGTCCATGAACTCTGTTGCTTGGCCTCCATGAATTCTCGCGAGCGACCCTGCCAAACGGTCTGCTTCGCGGGGATTCAGTGATGTAAATGCAAGTCGAATATGTGGCAGCAGGTCTAAGAAACCGTCCTCGGGCAATTCGCATAACAGCCGATCTGTCTCTTTCAATATTTCTTCGTTGCGCCACAGAATTTCTGGCATGGTGAAAAGCAAACCACGCAATACGCCAATACGGTCCTTCTCATCATCGACGGTGCCAACAAAACTCCCCGACAAGGCGATGCAGACGTCCTCTGGCTTCTTCAGCCTAGCGTGGAGAGAAATTGCCAAAACTGAGCCGAGGATTTCTGGCGGAGGATTCGAATCCGCGACTCTATTCACTGCCTCATGGAAAACGGTTTGGTCGAGTTCCTCTGATCCTGGCGCACGGAGGAGCTCCATCATGAGTCGCAAAGCTTCGATTCGATCTTGAATCTCCTCCTGCGGCGTTTTGGGAAGGTCATCGCACAGGTAGATGAGGCGCCGATAGGCGGCTTCACAAACTTCGTTCAGCGCTAGATCGTCTGAAATTTGCAACGGCCCTGAGGCATTGGAAATGTTGTGTAGCCGACGCAAAGTATTCGCAACTGCACTGAAATTACCATGCGACTGAATATCGGTCGCCAGTTCGTCCAGGAAAGGAATGAGCGCCCTATCCAGGCCGGCGAGAACGCCTTGTACGAATAGCTCAGCCATGGCGGCGATGTCCTGGCTGTGACCCGCCGCTTTGATATCCGACTTTCGCCTATGCAGAAAACCTATACACGCGCTGGTTACGCTGTCGCCGAGTGTCGCGATCTCTATGAGTCGCCCTTCGACCGTAGGCGACCATGCATATGTCCATTCCTCGAATAGCCTGTCTGTCTGGACGCCATTGACAAAATCGGGGCCCAGCTGCCGTTCTGCGAATCTCGAATCCACAAGAGTCATTGCGTGGAAGAACCGGGATGCGGACAGATGTGCCGCTTTTCTACGGATATCCAATCGCCGTCGCCGTCTCGAACCATCGCTGACATCAATTCTCAGGCTTTTCGCGCGGGCTCTTGCGTCCTCGACAATCGGTGGTGATCCTGCGGATGCCGGCACGTCTCCGATTGAATCACCACGGAGAAATTCCAGGAGTCTTTCGGTCCAAACTTCGCGGACGCCCACTTCGCCTTTGACAAATGCGGTTCTAACGGCATCAATCAGGTCATATCGCGCCGCACCGCGCCTTCCGCGCATTGAGGCTAGCGCATCCGCTACGCGTAGCGCCTCGACTTGCGCAGGAACGCTGATCCCGTGACCCTCGTCCCGAAGTTTGCGGCCGAAGTCTGACAGCAGATCCAGCGCGGTCTCACGCCACTGTGGTGCCCCGTCCGAGCCAACAGCCTTTCTCCACAGGTAGTCGTAATAGCCTGGCTGGGGCAGCCCTGCTCCGTAGCCGCTAAGTGCATCGAGAGCTTCGAAACCGTACCTAATCAGATAGGAGTTTGACTCGCTGGTAGAAACCGGCTTTTTCGGCTTTTTGCCCTTTGCCACTGCCTCGACCAGGGCTGGTGTGTGAAAGCCGCCGGTTACCACGACAGTAGGTCCGTCTTTCGTCAATGCACCCAAAATTGCGTTTGCCATGTGCTGTTCGCGGACTAGATCGCCGTTCTTCTCGATGGTTGACTCCAGTGTGGAATCTCGAAGAGCGGTGCAGTAAGCGCCTACGTCGCTCAAAAGACCTTTCCAGTCTGGCGTCCCCAACTTCGATTCAAACAAGTGGTCCCATAACTCGAAACCGTTTCTACACCCAGTCTTACTACACATTGCAGCAATGAAATCGCCTGAATCGAAGTACTCTTCGTCATCGACGACGATTGAATCATCCTCAGCTGGTGGCGACAGCATCGCCTTGTCAGCAGATGGCAAGTCAATGAACTGCAGTTTTGCCTTTATTGCGTGGCCCTCTACGAGAGCGACATACTCGGGCGAATGGGCGCAGAAAGGGTAATAGGCTGCAAGTCTTGGTTGTTTGTCACGGTCAACAAGTACGGCAAGCGCAACGGGAGGATTCGTGCCTTTGGCTAGAAGTAACCTGATGTGCTTTTGCAGATCGACGGGAGCTTCGATCAGAATCTGACGTGGTTTGACCTCGCGTACAAGCTGTCGTACGGCCCAAGCGCATGCGGGTGAGTGATGTCGAATTGGGGCAAAGAATAAGCCGAGATTTTCTTGGCTAAACGTGCCGCGGATCGCTTCTAGGCGGGACGCGTCATCCATCGAGGTCCTTCTTCGCTGCCTTATAGAACTCCGACCACGCCTTGTTTCGCTTCATTCTTGCTTTTGCGATCTGGTCTACATATGACCGAAAGCGGCGAGCATCCTCTGGATCGTCTTTGAACACTACGCCGCGAATTTGACGCGCAATATGCGACGTAGAAACCTTCGATCCGTCGAGATACATAGCATCTAGCGCGGCGGCGTGAGCGACATTTACTGCTTCTGCGGTAGACATGACGCTATTCAGTGTCGCCACACTGGCACCGTCTTCAGTCGTACCCGTGCGTAGATCGCGGAACACAGCAACCAGGACATCGATGACACTGTCATCCATACTCGCCGGCGACTCATGCTCTGCCATGCGCTCCGCAACTTGTCGCGCAACAAGAGCCTTCTCGAATGCCGGATCAGCGATCGGTTGAACGGTTTCGAAATTGAATCGCCGTTTGAGTGCGCTCGACATATCGTGGACGCCTCGGTCTCGTAGGTTGGCAGTACCAATCACATTGAATCCGGGCGCTGCACGCACCTCTTCCCCCGGCCCGAGTTCCGGAATTGCTATCGTTTTTTCCGATAACAGAGAGATCATTGCATCTTGAACTTCGGGTGCACATCGAGTCAGCTCTTCTAACCGAGCGACTTTGCCACCCCTCATGGCTGTCAGTACAGGAGATGGGACAAGTGCCTTCTCGCTCGGGCCTTCGGCCAGCAAGAGCGCGTAATTCCAGCCATAACGGAGGTGATCCTCGAGGATTCCCGCCGAGCCCTGGACCACCAGGTTCGAGTCGCCACTAATAGCCGCGGCCAATAGCTCGGAGAGTAGAGATTTCGCCGTTCCTGGCTCTCCAACGAGCATCAGTCCTTGCTGGCCCATTAGCGAAACAATACATCGATCGATGAGAGGATCGTCGCCGAAAAACTTCTGTGAAACGTCAAGCTTCTTGTCGCCAAGAATAAAGCTGCGTACTGAGCGCGGTGATAACTGCCAGCCGCGAGGTTTAGCGTCCTTGTCCTTCTTTCGAAGTCGCTCCAACTCCTCTGAAAACTTGATCTCCGCTGGCTGTCGCTGAACTTCGCTCACATCCATGGCATTTTCTGTTCCCAATTCTCGTCGAAAGCGGCTTTCGCCACCATTAACCGATAGTCATTCCAACACTCAGAAAGCAATACGGGGGGGACATCAGACAACTTGACCGAGCCACCCGTTCGCCTGCCTCCAGAGTATCTCTCAAAACTAAGGGAAATCATCGCCGCCGGTACATTTTCTTCCGGCAGACAGTTCCCGGAAAACTCTATGACTGCCAATAATCCTGCACTTTGAAACCCTTTGAGGTACTCGTTGAAGTATCCGGCATCCATGGCCTCACCTCGTTCGTACCCGAGCTTGGATGCGGCTCCTCGAATTGTGAATGTGTCAGTGACCCATCCTTTGCGATCGTTGATTGTGGTCATCGACTCTTGGTCTTCGTCAATGGACAATAGGGTTCTGCCGAACTGAGCGAAGAGTGGCTCTACCTCATAGTCCTGCAGATGGCCTTCCCATGCTTTGGCGTCTGTCTCGCTGACCAGTGCTCCATGAGCAAGCCTTATCGAGGCGAATGTGTCGACGTCTACGTCCTCATCACTTGCGTCGGTATAGTCGCCTTCGGCAGTCGGCCGGAACATGCCGGAAATCTCTCCGTCACTATTCAGCCCAAGCCACACAGCACGCTCTGCGAGCTTTCTCATGATCGGGTGCTCGCTGATATCCCGTTTCCAGTCCTCAATCACCCATTGCCTCTCGCTACAGAGAGCCTCATACAATCGAGCGGATTGCATTGCTACTACTTGTTTGAGTTCGCGACGCGATGCCGACAATTGCTTCTTCGAGTCCTTGGTCGCGTCATCTTGTCCGCTGGGCAACGACTTGATTACTTTTCCGTCCGGATTCCGGATCTCTAAGGTCAATGAATTGCCGATCGTTGCTGCATAGACCTTCTCATCGGGGCCGCACGGTAGGTGCAACACTCCGTCCTCATCGAGTCCAGCGCTTGGAACCGTCCGGTCGCCAAGTTCGTCCATGCTCCAAGATTTCGCCTCGGCAACCTTTTCGACCAGCGAGCCGGCAAACTTCTGCACACCTTTCTGCTTCAGTCGGGTAGCGGCAGCTATTACGACCTGTAGCGTTACAGGGTCTCCCATTGCGGCAAGTAGTTCGAGAAGTGCAGATGCCTGGGACGTGCGGGAGCCATGATTCTTGAGATAGGTGCGGACCCGATCGGCGGCGATTGCAGCGGGTGTGTGTTTACAAAGTGCCAGTAGGCCTTTAGATGCTGCGCCACTATTCAAATAATTGGACATGAATTCTCGTTTCAAGTCTTCGTAGGCACGCTCCTTCGTATACTCCTTGTACCACTGCTTCATGTATTTATAGCGGCTGGCTGCGTTTTGCTTGGCATGCGCGTTGCCTTCCTGCTCGGAGGGTCGCGCAGTATCGTAGTTGTACCAACTGTCCAGGACCCATCCGGAGAGCTTTTCCGCATCTTCCGGATTTAGACGATTCAAATAGATATCGAATAGCGCATTGCCACCCGGCTGTTTCAGCTTCACCGCCAGGAAGATCCACCACTTGAGCACCTCGTCAGGAACCTGACGGTTTGAGCGATACCGAATCTTCGGCAAATGCTCCAGACACAACCAGTCAAGCTTGTCCAGCTTCGCCTTCTTGAGGCCCTTCTCGGCTTCCTCAAGCAATGCCTTCGGTCCCACGAATCCACTTAGGTCTTCGCCCAAAGCCTCCAATGTCGTCAGGATCGCGGCCTTGGCCAGCTCCGATTTTTCTTTCTTCAACCGTGCTTTGAGATTCGGAATCGCTTCGACTTCATTTCTTTCTGCAATCCATTCCGCGGCGCCAGCGCGTACGGCCTGACGAGAGTCGTTCAATAGCGCCATGACGTGTTGCTCAACGTCTGGTGCGTCCGCAAGCATCGTGCGGGCTTCTGCTCGACCGCCTTTGGTTTCTCCGGTAGCGGCCTCAAGCAATTGGCCAAAATAACGTGCAGGCGGCTTTGGCAGCCTGCTTAACACTCGAATTGCCCCGACTCGACTCAGTTTCACACCTTTTTGAGGCTGCAGGCCGAAAGCTTCGTCGATTACGTCAAAATTCTGCGCCAAGTATGGCCACAGGGCGCCGGGTGGCACGTTATCGAGTTGTGGCTCCATGTAGGCATAGCTGTCTTGAATGACGTAGCGAAGAAGGTCGCCTTGCTCCACCTTTCGCGTTACGCGGTCGCTTCCATAGCCAAACCACGTTTCTGTACCCATCTCCGACTCGATCGCTTCGAGATGGCGAATGTCTCCGCTGGGTCCACTTATAAACTCTCGCACTACATCGATGAACGGACCTTGCGCATACGGCGATAGCGCTCCTTGAGCCGTTCGAGAAACCGCCGCAGCCATTCGCAGGGCTTTTCGCTGTGGGAGTTTTGACAACGCCGAACGTGCCCAGCTTTTGCCTGGACCCCAGGTTAGGAATGCATTGAGCTGCTGCTTGAGCTCACCTTTCGGTGGTTCGTCGGCATTGAAGAGGCTCAATGCTTGGCTTGCAAGCCGATCTTTGAGTGGTTGGGCCCGATACCCGTAGCCTTTTCGCTTGTTTTCTTCGTTTCTTTTCTTTATTCGGACGTTTTCTTCCTGGATCGTCTTGATCAGCGCGTTCCGATCATCCTCGCCAAACTTTGGTGACTCACCGTCAGGTACCGGTTGCAGCGACGGTATTTCCACAATTGATCCGTCAATCGCCTGGTACTGGCTGTCATCGTCATTGCTCGCCGTGTCCGCTTGAGAATGGCTCGAAACTGTAATTGCCGTTTCGATCGCCGAGACAATGCGGGCGGTCTTTTCTTTCTCTTTGTGAGTGCGCAAGGCATCCAGCGCACTGTCTGTTCCAGTTTTCGCGAGCAACTCGACCATTCCGGCTCGCATGGTGACATTGCCCTTGCTGAGAAGGTCGATGGCCTTCGGCTCAAGCGTCTTAGCATCAAATGAGCTCAAGACCGAACCAGCCATCTCACGAACTGCCTTCGAGCTGTCGCCGGCCAATTCCAAAATAAAGTCCCGATACTCAAGCGAATCCGCCAGACCGAATGCGTGCAGGTCTTGGATCAATTTTGCGCGAGATGTGGCATGAATCCTGCGGCCAGCCTCTATGAATTCTGCCGTGTAGCGGTTCGCTAGAGGCTTAATGTCGACTGCTTTTCGGTACAGATCTCCGGTGATTGATCCGTATCGGCCTTTCTCGTTATACAAGACATCGACCAAATCAACGATCGTTCCGCCGAGCACCTTAGTCATAGTCTCGGCGGTCTGCAGCGAAAGTCCTTTGGCGCTGATCTTTATCGGCTTCGGTGGCCACGTATTGCTACGCTGTTTGACACCCTCAAAGGCCTCTGAGAAAAACACCCGAACCAATTTCGTTGTCTTCGCGCTACCGGCCGCGCTATCAGGCAGATCTTTGCATGCCGCAGACATTACGTCTGCATACCGCTTTGCAAATTCGACGTTGTACGGATTGTCTTGAGCCAGAAGTTGCCGCCGAGGCCACGCCGGTGAGTTTTGCACCAAGTAGCCCTTACAAACTTCGATTTCAGTCCCAGCACATTTTGTGGAAATGGTCGACAGAACCGTCTCGTTTTCACCGGACATGATGTAACTGACTGCTTTGTCGCCCAGTCCACGTTGTACATCATTTAGGCGCTTCATATCTGCAGCAACCACCCGCGTTCTTGGGTCCGCGATTTGTTTGAATTTGTCCAGTATTCCCAACGGCTCCGTCCTTCAGAGTGGCAAGTCGATCAGGGTAGTCTAATCGGTTGACAAGGGTGTTGGGATAGGAATTTCTGGCCGAGAGCCTCGGTCTGGACGCGACCAAGCTCGTAGCGACGGTGCCGCCTAGTATTGACTCTCGTCTTCGTCGTGTGACATCAGCTCCGCTTATCGCCGGATCTGCAGCGGCAGGCGTCAATTATGCAAACTAAGACGAGCAAAGGATAATGACTTGATGACAATTCTATCGAGCATCTATAGCGACTTTGTTACGGAGAGTGGCAGATTCAATTTGGACAAATTCGTCCAAGCAGTGCTCTTGTTTGAAGAAGTCCAACTTTCGAATATGTCTTTGGTGCCACAGCTTGTTCGGTCTACCGGAGTCGATGGCTTTGTCCATTTGTTGGACACCAATGTTGTCCGACTGGTCGCGGGTGGGCCGAATGCCCAGGCAACATGTGACTACACGAGCCCGGGGTTCTTTCGAAACAGAGCATCGATATACCAGCCTCTGAACTTCGCGTTCGAGACAATATTCGTTGACCCGGACCATCCTGACAATCCGTCTGTCGAGGAACGGCTAGAACATGATCTTACCGACACGAGAAAGCTGCTAACCGTAAGTGATCTTGAACTTAGCACCATGATTGACTCTGCGGTGGCAACCATGCAGGTTTTGAAGGGTCAATCGCTAAACGTGGGGCAGGACTTCCAAAAGGACGTCGAAAGTCACCAGCCTTTTATTGTTTCGACACTCATCGAGTCGCTTGCCAGGCAGAATATTCCGATACACGCTTACAATTGGTACATGAAGGTCGAACAGGTTGACGACGTTGTATATCGTGTCGACACGAATTTACCGAAGCTTTTGCGGACGTCGGAGCAAGAGATTCACAAGTTGGTGAAGCCGCCATTTTTTGAATTAACCGGCGTGAACCTTCAAATAAGGCGAATGAGCGAAGTTCAGGCCACATCGGGGTTAACAGAGCGTCAATCAGCTTTGATTTCCAAACGTGTCCACTATCTAAGCAGAATCCTCACCGAAGCCGACAAACGCCCGACGATGACGCGGGTGGTCGATCTAGCAGATGTTCCGGAGCTCGTGCCGCTTGACTACCTGGATGTAGACGAACTGCTCTATTTGCGGGACAGCGACGAAGCGCGAATTTTCCGAGATTATATAAAAGGCGCTGGCGATATCGACGACGAAGAATTGCGTAAAGTCCTAAGAAGTTGGCGATTGAAACTTGGAGAAAAATGGAAGGCTGGAAAGACACAAAGTCTACGCTGGTTGGCTTCAACCGGGGCTGGACCGTTCATTGAGCCGGTTACTGGAGTAGCCCTCAGCATCGCGGACCAATTCTTAGGCAGACTGCTTGGTGACATGGGGCCAATCGGATTCATCGACAGCGACTATCGCAGGTTCGTAAACCGTCAAAAGAAGATTGAGCGATGATGGTTGAAACTGCCTACTAGCAATGGAGCAGCCGCATAAGCCTGCCGAGGTGCCCGCATCGGTTACTACGTTAAGCGCTTCTAGTATCTCAAATTTCCCTCAGACACTACTTTTGCATCTAGCGGTCAGTCTCCAAGTTCACTTTCAGTGTCTTTCCAAACAACATTCGTGCAAGCAGCAGCATGCCGAAACACTCGATGAATCCAATTTCGGGAAGGCCGAAGATCTCCGGCATTAGCCAGTTCCATAGAAACCAGCTCGGCACCACAAACAGCGCTGCTGCGAGAATTAGCCAAACGGCGGATACAACGACGCCGCTCAGTAAATCCCCTAGCGTCACGATACGACTCTGAGGTTCGTTCCCTCGCTCGGGCGACCCGTTCGCCTTAATTTCTCGAACGTTGGAAACAGGAGAGCAGCTCTAATGGTGATTGCGTTGATGAATCCCATAGCGAACAACGCATATGCAACGATTACAGCGGCCGCGATGGTCTTGGTGAGAAGGGGGCCTGGAAGCGATACAGCGATAAGCAGCAGCAGGGTTCCGATAGCAATTGCGACTAGGTGCCAAAGCGCACCGAGACCAAGCAAGACGTAACGGCGCCACGACCTGAGATCGATCGACCCATCCTGCCTCAATACACGGCCAATCACGGCATCTCTTATGAGCAGGTTAGATATTCCTTCGGCACGGATGCGGTGAATTCGTGCCTTCATTGCATAAGTCAGTGGCCGACCGGTATCAGCTCTTTCCCGCGAGCGCATTGCACGGGCCCGATAACAAATCAGCTGTCTGCTGTCCGCCCTTTCGTCGGAATCAAGCAGTGGGTCCATTTGCGCGTAGTAGGCCTCGGCGATCAGTACCCAAATGGAGCGCCCCCAAGAAAGAGTCTCGATTCGACGAGCAATAGAATGTCGCTCATTCACCGCAAACCCACTCAAAGGCCGTCTGATTTCCCCGATCAGCTTCATCATGCTGCGAAGTCCTCGAGCACGCTTTGAATCGCAGATTTGTCGACCTGTTCGGCCTCCAGGTTGCTGGCCATAGAGACCAGCGTGTCGAACAGTTCCGCTCGACTATCGATGTGGAGCGATCGGCCCTTCGAGTCGACGGCATAGCGGTCAACTAGTCTGTAAAGCTCAGACGCCAATACTGCGTCAATGACTTGGTGAGACGACTCGGCCGGTCGCCGTTCTCCCCAGAGCACGTATTCGAAACTGACGCCGTGCGACTTAAGGCGGTTGAGAAACTCAAGCGTTGGAGTCCTGTCCCCTTTTTCGTACAGGTACACGGTGACTCGTCGGATCCCGCCGGCTTCCGCCAGTTCGGCCTGCGTCAAACCGAGGCGCTTTCGCTCCTCCCGCAGACGCTTACCCAAAATCTTTGGATCCAGATATTTCTCGTCCATTGACAGAGTATCGCGCTTGCTGGCATATTTTTCAATATGTTTACGTTTGTTAGCATTTTTTTTCTGAGGAGGGATGCCGTTGTCCACAGCGGAACGAACACCGCAGCAAGTCCGGGAAGAGTTTGATCGATGCGGCGTATCCATCGCCGAGTGGGCGCGGGCCAATGGTTTTGAACCCCCTCTCGTTTATCGCGTTCTCCGTGGGTCCGGCGCTCGAAGGGGTAAATCGCATGAGATTGCGGTGCGCCTAGGGCTGAAGAGCGGTAGCGCTAAGGGGCTAGCCGGGCTGCCGTTCTCATGATGCCTGGCTGCCCGACTTAGAGCCGTTCGGTGGGCAGGCGAAAGCTCAAAACGCGTGAGGATTTCGCTAGGGCCTTGGCAAACGGGTTCGGGCGCGGATCAGGCAGGGACTACAAACCGTGGATTGGCATCCGGGACGTTCCGTCCAAAGGTCGGTCTTCGCTGATTGCCGGCATAACAGTAGAGCGCGAACACCAGACCTTTTCTGATCTCGAAACGCATACCTTTTACGGAATCGAACACAAGAGAAACGTCATCGACATTCGCGAGCAGTTTCCAATACTGCCTCTCGACATAGTCATGGGAATTGCCAAGCGATACGGCATTCGGTACCCAAACCAGCCAGGGACCAAAGAGCCAGCAATTCTAACAACCGATGTTCTGGCAACCGCACAGACGCCATCGGGTACCAACTATCTGGCATATGAATGCAAATACAGATCGGAGCTCCGAAAGAAGCGCGAACTCGACAAGCTTGAGATCAAACGTCTGTTCTGGGCATCGATGGGCATCGAGCAACTGCTTGTGACCGAAGAAGACGTTGATGTCATCGCTGCTGAGAACCTGGCGTACATTTCAGCCCCACTGCGTGGCGAGCTGGCCGCTCGACCGGTCGTCACCGACTTCGATTGTATCGTCGAGAGTTTTCCACCTCGGACCTACATGGTGAAGGCGATGATTGAGCAGATCGCCAAGCTTGAACATGTCGAATTGGAAATCGCTCACGAAATGCTTTTCGGTTTGATTTGGAATCATTGTCTTTCGATTGATTTAGGCGTCAGCATCCAGGAGACCAGCCTCATTGAAGTTCGCGGGTGGAATAGGGAGCTGTTTCGACCAGCATCAGAACAACGCCATGCAAATACTGCGTAACGAAGTATTCCGCGGTACGCCAAAGAGCCCGTTTGGGGATTCCCATTACAGGGTTCTAGACGTCGTCCCCGACGCCAATGCTCTTGTTCTCTTTGAGCTCGGTGTACGTCCTCAGCCCCGGAAGCCGTTTATCTTTGATCTGAGCGAACTATCTCAATGGGAGGAAGAAGGCGCGATTGAATGGGGCGACTACGGCGTGCCGCTCATCATGAGCATGGATGAAGATGATATTCCGGAGGAGAAGATTGAAGCACGTGACCGGAGATTTGAGCGTATCGAAGAACTAGTCACCGATCCCGAATTCTTGATCGACTTTGCGTCAAACGGGCGGTCCAACCTTGTCGCCAAGGAAGCAAAGCGACTTTTGTTGAAGCCGAACCAGATCTATCGGCCTCTTTACAGGTACTGGGAATATGGGCAACAACAAAATGCGCTCCTCAGTGACACTTCTAACTGTGGTGCTCCCGGCAAAGACCGAGTATCAAGCGCGAAGCAGCGTGGAGCTCCTCTCAAGCCGGGAAAGTTTGTCGCACGTTCCAGGCGAAGTGTGAACATAAACGAAGACGACGTAGACATATTTGTAGAAGCACTCCGACAGGAAATTTTGAAAGTCCGAATCCGCGGCATCAGATTCACGTATGCGAACGTCTACCGAGAGGTCAAGTCGTTCTCGCCCTATAGGGAGGAGATTGAGCTTGCTACGGCGGAAGGCCGCGCGGCGCAAATTCCTACGATGAGGCAGTTCCGATATTGGCTCGGCAAGAAGATCGACCGAATGGAGATCGATCGGGCGATACTTCCGCCACATGTTTGGGCAAAGGACTACTCTGGACTGACGAGCTCTGCGTCCGTTCTCGCTTGCGTGCCGGGCTCTCGCTACGAAATAGATGCAACGATTGCCGACGTCTACATCGTATCGGAGTTCAACCGGAACATCGTGCTGGGCCGTCCGACCATCTATGTCGTTGTGTGCGTGTCGAGCCGCAAGATTGTTGGGTTTCACGTATCGCTTAAGTGGGCAAGCTGGGCCTGTGCTCGGCAGGCGCTTTATAACGCGTTCACTGACAAGGTCGCCTTCTGTAAAAGGTATGGTCTTGAGGTTGAAGAAAGCGAGTGGGCGGCAAGGGGTGTTCCGGCTCGGGTGTTTGCTGATCGTGGCGAAATGGTTGGCGAACAACCGAAAGTATTGACTTTAATGCTTGGTTCGACCATTCAGATCGCCCCACCATTGCGAGCAGATGCAAAAGGCATCGTCGAACGGGACTTCGGCATTGCCAACGACGAGCTGCACATCACTCCCGGAACGACTCTCGGGCAGCTGAAGGAACGCGGCTATCCCGACTATCGCTTAAAGGCTGTGGCAACCTTAAATGAGATTACGTCGATCTTGTGCTCTAAATTTCATCTGCACAATACGACCGCACAGTATGACGATCTGATTACCGAAGGATTGATTCAGGAGGACCTGGCGCCTACGCCCGCCAACTTCTGGAACCATCATGTGCAACATCACCAGCACGCGCTGAAGTATTTTTCAAAAGACCAGATCATCGCTGGCTTGCTTCCGTCGGTGCACGCTTCCGTTTGCCGAGATGGAATACGGTCGTCAGGCCGACGCTTCACTTGCGAGCGGGCTGAGACTGAGAACTGGTATTCAAGAGCTCGCCACGGCAAACGATGGCAGTTGGAAGCACGTGGAGACCTTGGATGGACATCGGATTTGTACGTACGTCCAAAAGGCGAGGCGGGGTTTGAGAAATGCCATCTAATGCAACCCGAACGACTGTCCCGCAATCGGCATCCGGACGACATGGAGTACTTGCACGAATGGACCCGCGAGAAGAAGGAGGACGCAGCCGCGGAACTTGCAGCACTGCAGCACAGAGACCGTTCAGAGAAGATCATTCAAGACGCAATTGAGGAGAAAGCCGATACGCCAACAGATATGACAGACGGCCAACGACTCCAAGGAATCAGACAGAACCGGCAGTTTGCCGTTTATGGTCCTCCAGAGGAAGAAACGGCGTCGCCCCCCAGTGTGAGGCGAAACAGTAGCCGCGCCGTCGCGCGGTCTCTTCGGATAATAGAAGGTGGTAAGGGCTCACGGGATGGCGATAACGACTGATGCGCATTACCGGGAGGTTGAGCTACCCGAGTACCGAAGTCACCCGCTGATTGCAGCGCTGCCGCCAATCGAGTCGGATGACGTCATATATCGGCGCTTGCGAACCACCTTGCCGGTAAGCGACGACGAACGAACTGCTCTACCTCATCTGCGCCATAAGATGTGCAGTCGATTGAAACAGTTTATGTTTCCACTCCCTGAGTATGTCGACATCTACCGCTCGATCGAAGACGCGATTCTGGAAGGGTACCTGCCTAAGAATCCCTCCACACCAACGGGCCAGCACTATCTGCACTACATCGAACGTGACTCGACATCGACCCAACCGGTGACTGGATCATTTCAGCCAGCGGGCCAGGGCTTATCCATATTCGGGGAATCCGGCGCCGGCAAGACCAGGGGTGTAGAGCGCATATTGCAGCAGTTTCCGCAGGTGATTTGCCATAGCGAATTCCAGGGTCGTGCTCTACCGCTTCGGCAGGTCTCCTGGCTGAAGATCGATTGTCCTGACTGTGCCAGTGTGTGGAGCTTTATCGCGCACATCATTGATGAGCTCGACAGTGTTCTGGGCACCGACGAGCTTTCCCAAACTCGCTTCAAGCCCGGCAATGTTGCTGAAACCCGAGTTTTGATCGAGCGGAGATTGCGCTCGCTTTGGCTCGGGATTCTCGTGCTCGACGAGCTTCAGAATCTGCGGATCGGAAACTCGAAGTTGCGCGACCAGTTACTGAACGTTTTCTTGCACATCATTAACCGGTCAGGTGTACCAATACTTTTTTGTGGAAACCAAGAGACGAAAGACTTGCTGCAGAGCACGCTCCGGGATGCTCGACGCGCCGAGGGCGGCGGGTGCGACGACCTCGGCTCCATGCACACTGCCATCTGGCCGGAGTTTGTCAGAGCGTTGTGGCGCATGCAGTACACGAACACGCCGACGGCTCTGACGGACGAACTGGCGAACCAACTCTACGAGTTGTCCAGAGGTCTACCTGGGTTCGCCGTAAGCATCTATCGGAAAGCACAGGAGCTCGTCATTGGATCCGGAGAGGAGTCGCTGTCCGTCGATATTCTGAATGAGGCATACCTTGCGGCCTGTCCGCTGTCGGCCCCTATTCTGGAGGAGATATCAATCGACACTGGGTCGCCGGCAGATGCGACCACTGGAGATCAAGCTACCGACACAGAGACCGCAGAAAACGACGCTCCTAATGACGAGGAGCAAGCTGAGCCTGACACCATCGCCGATGTTGACCGCATCCAACACCCAGAATTTCGGCATAAGCTACTCAATGTCCGCAACAACAACTATGCCTTGCCATTGGGCGTCGACCCTCACGTCTGGCGATCTGCGGCAGACGACCCAGATCCTTACGCCTACTTGCTCGAGAAGCGCGAGATCGCGACAGACTTGTTCTCAAGCGACCGCATCGGATGACTCGCCGAAATTCCTGTCATGTACTTGCAGCCCCGCCCAAATGAGACCAGCTATTCCCTGCTCACCCGTGCTCACATGCAGAGTGCGAATGCCAATCCTGCCAATTCGCTCGAGAGCATCACAGGCATTAGGGGCTACAAACCGCTCTCTGGCCTGCCTACACGGTCGCTCGAAATCATCGAGAACCTGAAACTACCGCTGTCCCTCGATGACTGGATCAATAAGCACACACTGTATCCGCTTTTCCGCCCGTTCATCCCGCCGCATCGAATCGCATTCATTCGCGAAAGTATCAAGCTAAGCGGCGCATCAAAATCGAGACTTGGCTTGCTACGTTCGCACTGCGGTGCGAACGAACAGCGCGCCTACTGCTCGCATTGCAATGCACTGGCCATCTCACACTATGGGCATGCTTATTGGTCGCGGTCACACGCATTGAGAGGCGTAGCGATCTGTACCCGGCACGCGCAGCCCCTCCATACAATTTGTGCGAAAGATCTGGTGTGGAAGGATCGCGCACTCGTGATGCCTGAAGCGGGCAGCGAGCTACAAATTGAAGATGAGCAAGAGTCCGCGCTGCTTTTCGTTTCCGAGCAAGTCAGCGCAATCATCAACGATACGTCTGGCGTACATATTAGTCATGAAATGTATGTGGACGCCCTTCGCGCAGCTGGGCTATATACTCGGAAAGGTCGTATTCGTGGCCGACGCTTGACCTCCGCTATCCGGCGTTGGTTGGCGCCGCTATCCCGAGTTGAACCCTTCGATGAACTTTTGCGTTCGCTGAATGTAGAGCGAAACTGGGCAACAATCGCGATCGCCTGTGAGGGCGGTTTCACGCACCCTCTTAAGCACGTCGTGATTTGGGGCGCGATCGACTGCTGTTGGGATGACCTGCTCAACGCCGCTTTCGCAAAAGGTCATCAGCTGGATCTGGCACTGGATTTCGCCACCCAGGAACGCATATCAGAGGCGATGGTTCTTGAGACGCTTCATCGAGCGGGCAGTTTGACCGCAAGCGCCAAAGAACTGGGCTGCGATGTCACAACAATGTCTGTCTGGGCTGATCGGCTGGGGTATGAGAGGACTCGGAAGCCGAAGAAGGTCAACCCTGCATTACGCGAACGAATCGTCCGCGCAGTCAAAGCGGGTGGGAGCTCAGCGGATATCGCTAAACGATTCAGTCTATCGGTGTCAACCATAAACCGAATCAAGCGAACGCTTCGGGCGTAATGTGAGCTTCAGCTCATCATTTCCCCCATTTCCAGAGGAGTCGGTTGGTGGCTACCTCATCCGTCGCACGATGGTGGAAGGCGGGGACATGAAACCGGTACACGACGCACTTGTTGCGCGCTGCCCGGAATTGTCGAAGAAGTTCTTTGGCTGGCGAATCGTGCCAAAACTAAACAGACAAAACTGGGAGTTCATCAAGCGATTTTCTAAGGAAGGCGCGCAGTTTGTTGCGACGAATCACACCTCGGCTGCAATCTATCAGCCAACAGTTCACCCCGGTGTCGTTGCAGCGTTGGGTCGACTATTCGAGTCTTCCGAGACGACTAGCAAGACCTTTCGACCCAAAGAGCTCGAGCCGATTCGTTATCGGCCAACTTATGTCCGCGTCAGATACTGTCCACGGTGTTTTCATGAACAAGTTGCAAAGTACGGTGTGGCGTACTACCGCCGACAATGGGAGGTGCCGTACATCACGAATTGTACTGTTCACCGGGAACCGCTGCTCGGGATAGGCTGCCCGTACTGCGGGGGAAATGACGGCGTTGCAGACTTGTCGAGGAACTTCGAACAACACTGCCGACGTTGTTCTGCAGATCTTTGGCAGCCGCGCGGACTGCGGCCAACGGACACATCTCTAAGGACTGATGCGTGGTTTGATGAATTGATACATCATCCATTGCCGTATCTCTCGATAGAACAACGTACGCAGTGCTTCCAGATGGCCGCGGACCGTCTTGATGGTGGTCGTTTGGATGTCGATACGTCGCACCGATGTACAAACGAATGCGATGACTTTGCGTGCCCCGAGAGGCTTCAATGGATGTTGGACAGGTCCGGCGTTGTGAAAGGTCAATCTCTCGTTCACCATCTGCAGTGGAATAAGCGCTACATGGGAATACCAGTATTTCTTCTGTTTTGGATTCCGATCATCCATGCGTTTCGGACAGTAGCCAACTTCAGGCCACTTCTGGACGAAGGTACCCTCGCTACAACTTCCCTGGCAGCTCCCTACAACACCCCACCCCAAAGTGCACAAGAAGGCGCGATCTGACGTACAAATACCCGCAGAGTCGACTTGCGCAGCGATGGAAGCGTCACAGATTTTTTTCCATATATCGGATAGTGTGACCAGATGGTAAGGAGATTCACGAAGATCATTGGCTGGCTGCTTGGCGGCGCTTTCGCGCTGACGCTGATCGCGTACGCGATCTTGTTCGTAGCGAACCTAGAAGACCGACCGCCGATCGCCGAGATCGCAGTCCTGAAGGCGTTGCAGGATCCCGCGTCGCCTGTCGTCAGCGACGAGAATTCGTACTTGTACATGTTGGGATTCTCAGGGCCTCCGGACGCCGACCCTATGGCGCTCGGACTCGAGCGGTATGAGTGGATGGAGGAGGCTCGACCAGAATACCGGATCGAGGATGATCCTCTCAGCGACGACTACGACTACCGTATAAGGCGGAACGACGCCATCGCGCAGCTAGCCCAGGCCTGCTCAGAGTCCGAAGCGGAGTGCCTGCGCCTCCTCCAGTCTGACAGTGAGACCGTCGAGCAATGGTTGGCCGGTGAACGCTGGCTCCTCGACCGGTACCGTACATTACTCGACATGCCGAAGTTTCGAGAGGCCGTCCCCTTCGAACTGCTTGCACCGCTCCCGTCGTACAGCGTCATGTTCGAGGGGCAACGCTTGCATATCGTCGACGCCTGGAGGTTGGCGGGCGAGTCCGACGCGGTGGCCGTTAAAGCAGCGCTCGACCGAGACCTTGTCTACTGGCGGATGGTGCTTGAGAACTCTGACGCGTTGATCACGAAGATGATCGCAACAGCCGCGATCATCAGGCACTTCAAGCTCGGCAATTTGGCTTTGCGTCGACTTCCTGAAAATGTGGCGGCCGACGGTATCCCGTTCTCATGGCGTGACCAGATCTCGGACGAGGAACGGTCGATGAGCCGTAGCCTCGCGGGCGAGTGGACCTACTTCGACGAGTCCACTAGGAAGGTCGTCGCCGACAACGACAATCCGTTTGGCGACTGGACGGGCATCACAGACTCTACGACTTTGGACCGCGCCGCATGGGTCGTGCTCAAACCGTTCTGGCAGCATCAGGACCTGACAAACAGGCACGCCAGGCTGATGCTCGACCTCGGCAACGCGTTCGACGTTCCATACGACGAGGTGCCATGTGCGATCGGTCTGGCCGACGACATACAGGAAGCGGCTTACCAGCCATTCAGCCGCCTCTACAATTTCACCGGTGACTTGATCATGTCCGCCAACCATTGGACCTTCTCCGACTACGCTGTGCGCGTCTCGGACCTTGAAGGTATCCGTCGAGCAGCGTTGTTGGTTGCCGAGCTGCGCGCCGAAGGCGTTGCGAAAGGCGACGTCGTGCAGCGCATGCTTGTCAATGAGATCGTTGACCCGTACACGAACGAGCCGTTCACCTGGCATGATGGCAGTGACGTGGTCGTATTCAACGGGCTCGAGCCGCATGACCGTTCGCAGCATGAGCTGCTCTACTAGAACTGCACATCGGAAGGCAATCATGAAAGACGCACCGGACTTTGAATCACAGCGCCACCTCGTCATTTATAACGATGATGAGACACCCTACGGTTTCGTGACTCAGTTGTTGGTTGACGTACTCGCGAGGTCCGAGGAAGACGCCAACGCAATTGCTCGAGAAATTAGCTCCAACGGCTCAAAGGCAATCGGACCATTGCCGGGCAATGTTGCCGAGGCGGCAAAGGCCGAGGCTGACCGACGAAGCGCCGAGAAGGGACACCCGCTAAAGGTTGAGGTGAAATCAGCGCATGGGCAAGACGCGGACAAGAGCTTTGTGTGCTCCTTCTGTGGAAAGTCGAAGGACAGCGTCAAGTATTTGTTCGCTGGGCAGACCGGCAACATCTGCGACGAGTGCCTGCTAAGAGCTGCGCCTACCTTGTCCGTGGAGCTCGAGAATCAAGCTTTCACATTCATTCACGAGTTGCTTCGCTGGCACTTCGGCGGCGTCGGCGCTGATCAGATAGTTACCACGAGCCGCTCATACCCCGCTCGAGTACGAGCCGATCTCCAGTCAGCACTCGAATCCGAATTAGACGCGGCCTCGATCAAGACAGTCGGACTTTATGTGCCTTACTCGCACGAAAAGGTAGATTTCCCAGCTCTGCTCGAGACCGGGAGGAACGCCAAGAAGATTGCCCCACTGCAGTTCGAGGAAATCGACATCGGAGAGGGCGAGCCGAAGCGCTGTTTGGCTAATGCCGTCTGGCTGATCGAGAGAGATGGTGCGCGAATGGCTGTTCTGTTGAGCAATCACGAGAATCGTTTCGGTGGGCTCGCCAAAGTCGTCGAGGTTGCCAGTCTAGGAGGCGATGTAGCTCAGGCTGTGTCGCAGCAACTGTTCGCCGAGTTGGACGGCGCGATTCGGGAAGCGTCGTCTTATCGGGGCAAGGTGCTTTCGCTTGAACAGCGTTACGCCTACACCGGCGAATCCAGCGGGATCACGGTGCACAGGTTAGGAGCGGTAGAGCGCTCGGAGATCATTCTCCCGGAAGATACGCTGGACTTGATCGACAGAAGCATCATTGGATTTGCGCGCCAGAGGGACCAGCTACGGAAACGTGGCCAATCGACTAAGCGCGGCGTCTTATTCCACGGCGCGCCCGGCACCGGAAAGACCCATACCATCCGTTACCTCGCGTCCAAGATGCCCGATCACACGACACTGCTCATGACCGCTGAGCAAGCGGGACTGATCGGCGAGTATTTCTCTCTCGCGCGGCTCCTTCAGCCGACAATCATGGTGATCGAGGACGTCGACTTGATCGCCCGTAGCCGCGAGGCCATGAATTCGGAATGCGAGGAGGCGCTGCTCAACCGCCTTCTGAACGAGATGGACGGACTACAGGAAGACGCTGACATCCTGTTTCTGCTGACGACGAACAGGGCTGGCGTGCTCGAGGACGCGCTTGCGAATCGGCCAGGTCGGGTTGATCAGGCGATTGAGTTCCCAATGCCTGACGCCGAATGCCGGCGACGTCTTGTCGATCTTTACGGTGGCGAGTTGCGAATCCCAGATAACGTACGCGACAGCGTCGTCTCTCGCACCGACGGCGTCAGCGCGGCGTTCATCAAGGAACTCGCGCGTCGGTCGCTCCAGTTCGCGATTGAGGATACCGGCGACGACCATGTAATGGAGCCACACGTCAACGAAGCGCTCGAGGACATGCTGTTCTCTACGAGCGGACTTAACTCAAAGATCTTGGGGGCTAGCAAAAACTAATCGCTAGCTGCCACTATTGTCAGGCGCCTCGCCTTTACCCTTCTGCATCATGCTGGCTACGCATCGTTCAACGTAGACGAGACGCAGGTCCTCGTCCGCCAGCTTTGCAAGCTCATCGACATCCGGAGCATTGCTCATCCATTCGAGGATCTTCTCTCTCGGTGTCTCGCGGTACGAGCCGTACATCCATTCGAACATCTCGATAGGGTCAGTTATGTTCTTGCCGACCGACTGAACCTGGCCAAAGAAGGTCTCAGGGTGAGCTCGATACGCGCGAATTTCAGCATCAGAGAGAGGGCCTTTGTAGATCGCGGAAGTGCCGTCCTCCATGCTGTAGACAAGTGTCGCGGCCTGCTCGGATTCGATCACGATTCCGCTGGTAAGAACGCCGACCCTGCCGTCGTCCATCTTGTGGCGCTCACCGATTATGAACCGGCGTTCGGCCTCACCGAACGCAAACTCCGGAATCTCCCCATCCAATGTCACGGGAATCGAGTAATTTGTGAATGCCTTCTGCAAGTCAAGCAGCCCCGAGTGCCGCTGCCGCGATTTGTATGCCTCAACCAAGGACGGAAACATGACGTTGTGCCCAAAGTCAGGCATTTTGAACCCGACAGCAAGCCACGAGTATGGGATCTGCTCGTCATCGAGGCGAAGATGATACGGCTGGTTGGTCACTATCACATAGGCGGGTGGCGCTTCCTTACCGTTGGGACGGAAAGCGGCGCTCTCTTCGCGACCACGGATCGAGGCAATGATCTCCTCTGAGTACGCGTCTTGATCCTGCACCTCCGGAATATTCATCTCGATGAAAACAATTCGAGGATGGTTTGCCGGCTTCTTCAGTGCCTTATGCAGTTGGTTGCCAACGTCCAGGTTTTTCTTGCCTGGCTGGCGGTACTTCGCCTCAACGGTATAGCTCTTGCCACCTTTATTGGCTACAAATTCGACGTGCTTTGTACTTGCGTCCTCTTCGTTTTCCAGCGTCAGTTTGAAACCGGCTAGGATGAACCAAGCCGCGACACATGTCTCATAATACGCGCCGAAAAACTGGTCCTTGGTCTTTAGTCGCTTAACCAGATAGTCCCGCAGTTCGACGTTGTGTTCGAGCAAGTACAAGTTGTACGCGAGGCCGTAGTAGGCCTTGGTCAGACCAGTCGCGGGAGTCGTTTCGATTTCGCCGGCAGGTTTCTCCCGGTGCTTGCGCTGGTAGGCGCAGAGAGCGTCGTACCATTTGAGAACTTGGTGCCGCTCGTCTATTGGCTTCTTGATCTCGGTGTTGCCCCAATCTTCGCCGAGCGTCCATCGAATGTAGTCGCTTAGCACGTCGATGAACGTCTTGTGTCCCTTCGACCAGAGGATTCTGTTGCCGATGTCATTTTTCGCCGTAATGGAGCCAGCGGTTTTCGGCGTAATAGAGCCACTTTTTGTTGCTGATTTTCAGGCTCGAACGGGTGCATTATTTTCCTGATTCCGGGTGTTTTTCAAGTTGGTTGTCGAGCGGCCTTGGAGAGCGATAACTTTTGCCATCCAACACGACGCGGTAGGCGGCGTGGCGCAACCGGTCAAGCGTTGCCGCACCGAGCAACTGGTTGGGGAAGGCATCGCCCCATTCTGAGAAGTCGAGGTTGCTGGTGATGACGGTGGCGGCACGCTCATAACGCTCGGCGATCAGGTCATGGAAGTCCTCGTCATGGGGATGGCGAAGCGGTTTGAGGCCGAAGTCGTCGATAATGAGCAGCGGCACCCTGACCAGGTTCTGGAACCTGCGATCGAAGGAGTCGGTGGCTCTGGCGGCATGCAGGTCGCCGAGCAGCTTGGACAGGGAGGTAAACAGCACATCGCGACCCTGGCGCACGGCGGCATGGCCGATGGCCTGGGCGATGTGGCTTTTGCCGGTGCCGCAGGGCCCGGCGATGAGAACCGCGACCTTCTCGTCGATAAAGCGTCCGGTGACCAGTTCATGGATCAGTGCTGAGTTGATGTTCGGATTGAAGCTGAAGTCGAACTGGTCGAGGGTTTTGTTGGTGCGGAAGGCGGCACGCCTGAGCCGCGTGGCAAAGCGCTTTTGTTCCCGCCTTGCGATCTCGTCGCTGATCAGCAGCGAGAGGAACTCAGGGTAAGCCATTTTCTTGTCGATGGCCTGTTTGTTCCTCGATTCCAGTGAGTCGAGGATGCCGGACAGCCGCAGTTGTTTGAGCATGGGAGCCAGTTCAGGCATGGGATTCATGGTGATATCTCCTGTGTCAGTGTTTCAGTAAGGATTTGATGTCCCGGCTAAAGCGTCCCTGGCCGGTGTAGCTGTCGGCCAGGGTGTCGAAGGCCCGTTGTGCCGAGGGGTGTTGCTCGAGGCCTTTTTCGAGGATGGTCTTGACGGTGCGATAGCGCGGGTTGTTGTAGCTCAGCGCTCGCTGGCAGGCGGCCTCGAGGCGGGTGCTGCCATACTTGTCACGGAGCCGGATGACGCCCTGGGCGGCGCGCAGATTATCGAGGACCCGGTCAGCGAACAGCGTGCGGATCAGCTGATGGCAGGATGCACCGATGTTCTCCGACTGGCGTAAACACCATTGCGGATCACGCATCTTCCAGGCAATGGCTTCCGGCGGCAGATGGTCGTCGATACTGGCGCGGCTGCCCGGCTTAAAGTGCCGGGAATGCACCGCCACCAGCTCGTGGTCGCGGTAGATACGCACGGTAACCGGCGTTGCCTTAAGCCACAATGACTGCCCGATCAGCTTGAAGGGCACTGAGTACAGGCATTTCTCGAACTGCACATGGCAATCGCGGTGGACCTTGACTTTGGCCCATTCGGCGAGTTCCGGCGCCACCGCCGGTAAGCGCTGCAGCAAGGGCTTCTCGATCTCAAAGCGCACCAGCGGCTGCTCGTGCGTGCTGCCGTGGACGCGGTTGCCGGCCTCCTCGAGGACCCAGGTCTGCAACTGCCGGTTGGCATCGACGATATCCCGGAACTCGCGCAACGGCAAAAAGCCGGTCTTGAGGTATTTGATACCCGATTCCACGCGACCCTTCATCTGCGGCTGTCGTGGCGGCAGGGCGTCGATCCTGAAGCCGTAGCCTTCGGCGTACTCGGCATAGGCGCGCTGCACCACGGGATCGCGGCGACAGGCGCGGGTAATGGCGCACCTGGCGTTGTCGATGATGAGTTTTTGCGGCACACCGCCGAACCACTCGAAGGCGCGGCGGTGGCATTCCAGCCAGGTCGGTACCTTCTGATTCAGCACGATCTCCGCGTACTGGTGCCGGCTCCAGCACAACGTCATCAGGAAGAACCAGGTCTTGACGATCTCGCCGGTCTCCACGTCGATCAGTTCCGGGCCGCTGCCAAAATCGATCTGGGCGGCTTCGCCCGGTGCAAACTCGAGCGGCATCGTCGCCTTCGGTCGGCGCGGCTTGATGCTTTGCACGAAGCGGTACACCGACGAGTAGCTGCCGCTGTACTGGTATTCTCGCTTGAGCGCCTGGTGGATCGCACGGCACGGTGTGTCGAGAGCCACCCATCGCTCGACCTTGTCGCGAAACGGCTCAACGCCGGAGACCGAAGACGACCGCGGCCGGGCCCGTGGCAGGGCCTCGGCCAGCACCGCATCCTCGGGCAAGGGCCGCCCCGGATCCAGCCATCCTTCGGCCTCGGCCAGCCGGCGCAGCGCTTTCGCCTTGGGACGGCCGATCAGACCCGCCCTGGCCAGGGCCCGGTCGGAATCGCCGAGCCGCATGCGCACCAATACTTGTCGTAGTTCGTACATCTCGAACCTCCTGTTTGCCATCGATACCCTCGCTCAAAAAACCGCGAGGGTATCTGCATTTATGGAAAGTTCGAGCCTGAAATCAGAGCCGCAGTGGCTCCATTACGCCGAAAACGTAACGGCTCCATTACGGTGAAAACCAGGTGGCTCCTTTACGCCGAAAACGCATTGGCTCTATATCGGTGAAAACTGACAGCCGACGGCGGTAATCCGGAAGCCCTTGAAGTCAGCCCCGATTATCGGCCTGCCCAGCCCCTGCTGGTGCTGACGAAGTGTCTCCTGTGCCTCGCGGGCCTTCATCATCGCCTCGAGCATTTCCGGCGGCGGCCCGAGCGGCTCCGAGGAATGGCGCCCGTGGCACCGCTTGAACTTCTTGCCACTACCACAAGGGCAGGGCTCGTTCCGACCAATCTTCCTCTTACCACGTTTTGTCATGGGTGTATGCTACATCGATGCTGATCGATGTGGAGAAAGAGCTGGACCGATGCGTGACCGCAATCGGCGGACAGCTCGTGCGCGACCTGGTCGGCAGCTCGCCTAACTTCAACAACGCTGACTATCTGTTCGACGAGCATGGCGTGGTTGCGGAGCTGAAGATACTCTCCGTCGATCAAATGCGAGAGCAGAACATTCGAGAGAAGATGACCGAGATTTATCGCGAAGCTCTCGAGCAAGGCGAGACTGACGTAATCGTATATGGCGAGGCGACGGTGAGTTCTGATCACCTATCGGCGCAGTACGCTCGAAGGATAGGCGAGGTATACCGTACACCTGTCCAAGGCGTCGTTAAGAAGGCCAACAAACAGATTCGCCAGACGAAGGAGAAACTCGGGCTGTCAGAACACAGCGGCCTGCTGATTCTGGTGAACGACAACCACATCGCGTTGGAGCCCCAGCACGTCGACTGGGTGATGCGCGAGACATTGAAGAATCGCAATTATTCGTCGATTGACTCGGTCCTGTATTTCACAGCGAACCTTAAGGCCCGCCACCCGGACCTTGATACAGACCTGTTGGTGTGGATCGAGAGTCACCGGACGGAATTGAACCCGTGTGACGAAGACCTCCTGAAAAACCTGCGAGGCGCCTGGTTTCGTAGAATGAACGATCTGACCGGCGAATCCATTCCCGCCTATCGGCTCAAGGCCAAGGCAATGCGCGAGCTTGAGCACGACATCTAGTCGGAGGGAGCACTGGGTGTCCGTCGACAATCGCGGCAGAATGGATCGCGAAACGGTGCTTTGAAGGTGCTCGTCGAGGCAGCGGCCGCCCTTGGCTTCGTCAGCTGATTCAAGGGCTTGAGATGTTGCCGGAACCAAGAGTCGAACCAAGCCCCTACTGATTACAATTCAGGATCCCGTGTCTTGGCGGAACGAGGCGAAGCGCATGCCGAATGGTCTCTCAGCCACACGCCGGGGGTTGTTGGGCGCTAATTACAGTCTTTCTTGTGCTATTTACAATCCGTTTGTCTTATTTACAAACTATATTGTTCGTTCACACAATCAAGACCAAGCCAAAGCCCCTACTCCACCGTCACACTCTTCGCCAGATTCCTCGGCTGATCCACGTCAGTTCCTTTGAGCACCGCAACATGATACGCAAGTAGCTGTAACGGGATCGTGTACAGAATCGGCGCCTGAAAGTCCTGAATCAGGGCCGGCATGCGCATCGTGTGAATCCCAACGCGGTCTCCGAACTGCACGCGCGGGTCGGCGATGACATAGAGCTGCCCGCCGCGGGCGCGCACTTCCTGCAGATTGCTCTTGAGCTTTTCGAGCAACTCGTCATCCGGCGCCACAGTGACGACGGGCATGTCCTCGTCGACGAGTGCGAGCGGGCCGTGTTTGAGTTCGCCGGCGGCATAGGCCTCGGCATGGATGTAGGAAATTTCCTTGAGCTTGAGCGCACCTTCCATCGCGACCGGGTTCTGCACGCCGCGGCCAAGGAACAGCGCGTGGTGCTTGTCGGCGAAATGCTGTGACAGCGCTTCTATCGACGCATCGAGCGAAAGCACCTCATTGATCAGTCGCGGCAACTCTTCGAGCTGCGCGATGAGCGCACGTTCCTGGCGCTCCTCAAGTCCCGCGCGGCGCGCGAGTGCGACGGTCATGAGTGCGAGCGCCGTCAGCTGTGTCGTAAACGCCTTGGTCGACGCCACACCGATCTCGGGTCCCGCATGCGTCATCATTGTCAGATCGGATTCACGCACCATCGAGCTTTCGGGCACGTTGCAGATCGTGAGCGTCGACACGTAGCCCGCTTCCTTCGCGGCGCGCAGAGCGGCGAGCGTGTCGGCCGTTTCGCCCGACTGGCTGATCGTGACGAACAGCGTCCCTTCGGGCACGACCGGCGAACGGTAACGGTACTCGCTCGCGATCTCGACCGTGCACGGAATTTTGCACAACGACTCGATCCAGTAGCGGGCGACCAGGCCGGCATGGTAACTGGTACCGCAGGCGACGATATGAATGCCTTTGGCCTTATCCAGCGCCTCGTTGGCCAACGGCCCAAACGCAGCATCGAGCACACGCCCGCCCGCGACCCGGCCGTTGAGGGTACGCGCAACCGCCTCCGACTGCTCGTAGATTTCCTTGAGCATGTAGTGACGGAACTCACCGCGCTCGGCCGAATCGGCGTCGAGTTCGGATTCGCGAACCGGGCGTTCCACTTCGTCGCCGCTGTCGTCCCAGATCGTGACCTGCTTGCGCTCGACAAGCGCGACATCGCCCTCTTCGAGAAAGACGAAATTGCGTGTTACGGGCAGCAATGCCGCGACATCCGAGGCGACGAAGTTCTCGCCGATGCCGAGCCCGACCACGGCGGGCGCACCCTGTCGCGCAAGCATGAGTTGATTCGGATAGTCGGCATTCATGACGGCCAGCGCGTATGCGCCTTCGAGCTCCGCGACCGTCTTGCGTATCGCCTCGACGAAAGTGCCGGTCGCCTGCGAATTCATGTGAATCCGATGTGCAACGACCTCGGTGTCGGTCTCCGAGGTGAACTCGTAGCCGCGCTCCATCAAGTCCTCGCGGAGTTCCTCATAGTTCTCAATGATGCCGTTGTGCACGAGGGCAATCTTATCGCTGGACACATGCGGATGTGCGTTCGACTCACTGGGCACACCGTGCGTCGCCCAGCGCGTGTGCGAAATGCCGGTGCCGCCCTTAACGGGTGACTCGTCAACCGCGTTCTGCAGTTCCTGCACTTTGCCCAGGCGGCGAAGGCGTGTCAGACCCTCGGTCGTGTGGACCGCAAGGCCCGCCGAATCGTAGCCCCGGTACTCGAGCCGCCGCAGGCCCTCAATCAGAATCGGTACGACGTTTCTTTCGGCAACCGCGCCGACAATTCCGCACATTCACTTTGCTCCTTTCTTAACCGGGCGTTTCCAGCCCGATATCGTGACTTGTTTGGCGCGACCGAGCGTAAGCTTCCCTGCGGGCGCCGATTTTGAAATGGTCGAGCCGGCACCAATGTTGGCGCCGGCGCCCACATCGACCGGAGCGACGAGCTGCACGCCGGAACCGATAAACGCGTCGTCGCCGATGGTCGTCTTGTGTTTGTTGGCGCCGTCGTAATTGCAGGTAATCGTTCCTGCGCCGACGTTCACGGACCGGCCGATCTCGGTATCGCCGATATAGGTCAGATGATTGACCTTGCTGCCGTCGGCCACCGTACTCTTCTTGATCTCGACGAAATTGCCGACCTTGACGTTGTCGGCAAGCCGGGCAGCCGGGCGCATGCGTGCAAACGGACCGATCTCGCAATTCTCGCCGGTGCTCGACTGCTCGATGTGGCAGTTCGGATGCACGACCGTGCCCGCGCCGATGTTGCTGTCGCGAATCAGGTTGTTCGATTCGATGGTCACACCGTCGCCGAGATGCACATCGCCCTCAAAAATGGCATTGACGTCGATATAAACGTCTTTGCCGCAGGTCAGCGTGCCGCGAATATCCACGCGCGCCGGATCCGCGAAACCCACGCCCTGCTGCATCAGTTCGTCGACCCGACGCGCCTGCAGTGCCCGTTCCACTTCGGCCAGTTGCTTTTTGTCGTTGATTCCCATGACTTCCGCCTGAGTGCCGGCCTTGATGCCGTGAACCGTGACCTTGTCGGCAACCGCCATGCCGACAATGTCCGTCAGGTAATACTCGCCCTGCGCGTTATCGTTGCCGAGCTGGCCGAGCCATTTTTTCAGTCTGTCCGCGGGCGCGAGAATGACACCCGTGTTGATCTCGCGGATCGCCTGCTGTTCGTCGCTGGCATCCTTCTGTTCGACAATATGTTCAATGCCGCGGGCGCCGCGCACGATGCGTCCGTAACCCGTCGGGTCGTCCATATCGACGGTCAGCACGGCCATTTCGTCACTCGGAGTCGCCTCGAGCAGGCGCCGCAGGGTCGTGGCCGTCAGCAGCGGGACATCGCCGGCCAGAATCAGCACACGGTTTTCGTCGGGCGTGTCCGGCATCGCCTGCTGCACGGCATGACCGGTGCCGAGCTGCTCGGCCTGCAGCGCCCAGCGGACGTCCTGCGCCGGAAATGCGGCTATGACGGCATCGCCACCGTGTCCGTACACCACGCAGACATCGTCCGCGCCCAGTTCCCGCGAACACGTCAGAACGTGTGCCAATACTGGCTTGCCGGCCAGCGGCTGCAGTACTTTGGGCAGGGCGGATCGCATACGCGTCCCCTGTCCCGCGGCCAGAATAATGATGCTCAGGCCCAAGCGATCAACTCCTCCAATCTTGGCCTGCGCATGATACATGAAGTCCAGGACTGCGAACCTGCTTCAGCTCTCGTTAATGAATGTGATGTATGCTGAGATTATGCGTGTTTTCGCCCTGGTTCTGCTTCTGCCGCTGACCGTTTCGGCCGGTGAGATCTTTGTCCGTGACGGACTGACGGACGGTGACGCGTTCTATCTGGCGCCGGCGGCCTACAGCAACGACGATCCGGCCTATCAGAGCTGGGTGACGTTCAGCCTGATTCGCAGCACCTGCAAACTTGAAGCAGGTGGTAAAAATCCCGCCCGCAACTCACTGTTCGACTGTGAGTTCAAGGCGCGCCGTCATCTCGTCACGACCTGGGAGGAAAAGCGCCAGCAAAACCCCGGGATTCGTGACGAATACCTGGACGCCCTCAGTGAGGTCTACTACCAGGGGTTCCTGGCCGAGTACACGGCGCACTATTTCGGCAAAAAGTACTGGGCGCTGCCCGACGGCATCCGCTTGCAGGAATTTAAGGCCTGGCGGCGCGAACATTTGCGCGGCCATAAGCCACGCACCCGGTTGATCGGTTCGTGGAATTACCGGGGCGGGTCAATCAGGCCCTGATGCTCAGATAACGCTCGCCGCGATCGGGCAGCACGGTCACAATCGTATGACCCGGACCGAGTTCCTCGGCCATTTGCGTTGCCGCCAGCACGTTAGCACCCGAGGAGATGCCCACGAGCAAACCTTCTTCGGTACTCATTTCCAGTGAGCGGGTTATCGCATCGGCAGTTTTGATACGCAGCACCCGATCGATTTCCTGCAGCACGACAATGTCGGGTATGAATCCGTCGGCAAGGCCCTGAATGCCGTGCTTGCCGCGCTTATCGCCCGACATGACGGCCGATTCGTCGGGCTCGACTGCCACAATCTGTGCACGGCTGCCGCCCTCACGTAATGCGCGCCCGACACCCATCACCGTGCCGCCCGTACCGACGCCCATGACGAATGCGTCGATCGGTTCGCGGCACTGACGCAGAATCTCCACGCCGGTCGTCAGCCGATGCGCCTCTATGTTGTCATTGTTGGCGAACTGTCGTGGCAGGAAGATGTCGTCTCGCGTTCTGGCTAATTCCTCGGTATCGCGCACGGCACTTTGGATATCGTTGATTTCCTCAAGAAGCTGCAGCTCGGCACCGAACGATTGAATCATCTGCCGGCGCTCGGTGCTGACGGTTTTCGGCAATACGATGACAACCCGATAGCCGCGCATCGCACCGACCATCGACAACGCGATGCCCGTATTGCCCGAGGTTACCTCCATGATCGTGTCGCCGGGTTTTAGCTCGCCACGACGCTCGGCCTCACGCACGATGTGTCGCGCAATCCGATCTTTGATGCTACCGCCGGGATTCAGGAACTCGGCTTTGGCATAGATTTCACAACCCGTCCGTTCGCTGACCTGGCGCAGCCTGATGAGGGGCGTGTTGCCGATGGAGTCGAGAACGTCCGACGTGACCAGACAGGTGGGCGTCCGGCGCGGGCAATGGACGAGGTTGTCCTGGAGCTGTGTGTTCATGAGAGTTACTCTGAGCGCTGACGGCCCTATTTTGGGCATGTTTGCCGTGACTCCCCATACGTAGTTGTCACGGTTCGATACCAGGCTTCGTGCCGGCAACCACATAGAGAAGAACCATAGCGACCTCAACTCTTATCCTCGCGGGCGTGGCTCTCTATCTCCTGCTCATGATCGGGATTGGCCTCTACGCGTCCCGGGGCTCCCGCTCGCTCGCCGATTTTGTCGTCGCGGGCCGCGGCCTGCCGTTGTGGCTCTGTTCAACGACGATATTCGCGACCTGGTTCGGCAGCGGCACGATGATGGGTGCGGCAACCGCCGCCTACGAAAACGACAAACTGCTGATGCTCAGTGAGCCGTTCGGCTCGGCGGTTGCGTTGCTGCTCGCAGGCCTGTTTTTTGCGCGCATCATCCGGCGCACACGGCGCATGACCTGGCCTGAGGTCATTGAGACACGATTCGGCAGGACCGCGGGCACAATCAGCGCGGTCGCGGATCTCGTCTCAAGCATCATCTGGCTTGGCGGCGTGCTGTTTACGTTCGGCGTACTGCTCGAGTCATTGACGGGCGTGTCGATGGCGGTGGGTATCGTGGTCGGGCTGTTTGTCGTGGTCGTATACACGATGATCGGCGGCATGTGGGCCGTTGCGCTGACCGACTTTCTGCAGATGCTGATCTTCGTCGTCGGCATGAGCGTGTTACTGGTTGTGGTACTGCATGACGCGGGCGGCTGGGGTGCGATTGCCGCTCAATTGCCCGACGGCACGTTGAGCCTGATGCCGCCCGACCCGGGCTTGCAGGACTGGGTTGGGAGTTTTCATGTGATGATGGCCATGGGCGTTGCCGCGATAGCCGCGAACTCGGTCATGCAACGCGGGCTGTCGGCGCGCAGCGAGACGGTCGCGCGCAATTCATTCAACCTGGCTGCGCTGGCCTACACCGTATTCGGCATCGTTCCGCTGCTGCTGGGTTTTGCCGCGAGCGTGTTGCTGCCCGAACTCGAAGACCCGAACGCGGTGCTGACCGAACTTGCTGTTGCGTTTCTGCATCCGGCGGTGGCCGCATTGTTTATTGGCGCAATTCTGTCGGCAATTATGAGTACGTCGGACAGTCTGATGCTTAGCGGCGCGACGATTATCAGTACAAATCTGCTGCCATTGCTCAGGCCCGACCCTAACGAAGTCCTGCGCCTGCGCGTCGCCCGTTACTCGATACCTGTGATCGGGCTCGTGTCGACCTATATCGCGTTTAACGCCAACCGTGTCGTCGAAGTGCTGCTTGACTCGGTCGCTGTGTTGCTCGCGGCGATCATCGCACCGTTTATAGCCTGTTTCTGGTGGAAGAAAGCGAATCGCGCAGGTGCGCTCGCCGCGATGCTCTCAGGCGCAATGGCCTGGCAGGCCGCGGCGACCGCAGGGATGTCGTTTCCGCCGGACCTGTTCGGCTTCTGCGTCTCCGCCGTGACGCTTCTTGTCGTGACACTTCTGACGCAGTCGATCGACCCGCCCCGACCGCTGACGGACATCGATGGCAACGTGATCGAACTCGAAAACCGGATGTAATCCCCCCAAACCGTTCCGGTTACCTTATAACCAGTCTAAGGTAACCGGAACCTTTTTTAGCGTTTGCCCTTGAGCTTTTGTGCGGCGCGGTAGCGCGCGCGGGCTTCGGCGAGTTCGGCCTGGGCTTTTGCCACGTCGGTTTCCTCGGATGCGCCTTCCAGGGCCTTCTCGGCTTCCTGTTGGGCGGCCAACGCGGCTGCCTCGTCGAGCTGATCGCCGCGCAGTGCCGTGTCGGCAAGCACGGTGACCGCGTGCGGCTGAACCTCGAGCAAACCGCCCGTGATGTAGAAACTCTGTTCTTTGCCGTCTGCATCCTGCACACGGACTTCACCGGGCGACAAGGGACTCAGCAACGGTGCGTGGCGCGGGGCAATACCCACCTCGCCCATCTTCGCCGGCGCAAACACCATCGCGGCATCGCCCGAATGGATTTCGCCTTCGGCGGATACGATGTCAACGTGGATCTTAGCCATAGTGCTTACCCGTTACTGGTACTTCTTCGCATTCTCGACGGCTTCGTCGATCGTGCCGCAGTACGAAAACGCCTGCTCGGGAATATGATCGTAGTCGCCGTTGACGATGCCGTTGAAGCCGCGAATCGTCTCGGCCAGTGTGACGTACTTGCCGGGCTGGTTCGTGAAGACCTCGGCCACCGTGAACGGCTGCGACAGGAACTTCTGAATCTTACGCGCGCGGTTGACGATCTGCTTGTCGTCCTCCGAGAGCTCGTCCATACCCAGAATCGCGATGATGTCCTGCAGCTCCTTGTAGCGCTGCAGCACGGCCTGCACACCACGCGCGCAGTCGTAGTGTTCCTGACCGATGATGTTCGGGTCGAGAATACGCGACGTCGAATCGAGCGGATCGACCGCGGGGTAAATACCGAGCTCGGCGATATTACGCGAGAGTACGAGCGTTGCGTCCAGGTGAGCAAAGGTCGTTGCGGGCGACGGGTCGGTAAGGTCGTCGGCAGGGACGTAAACGGCCTGGAACGACGTGATCGAACCGGTCTTCGTCGACGCGATACGCTCCTGCAGAACACCCATCTCCTCAGCCAGTGTCGGCTGGTAACCTACGGCCGACGGCATACGCCCGAGCAGAGCGGATACTTCCGTTCCGGCGAGCGTGTAACGGTAGATGTTGTCGATGAACATCAGGACGTCACGGCCTTCGTCGCGGAACGCTTCTGCCATCGTCAGGCCCGTCAGCGCGACGCGCAGGCGATTGCCTGGCGGCTCGTTCATCTGGCCGTAAACCAGCGATACCTTGTCGATAACGCCCGACTCGGTCATCTCGTGGTAGAAGTCGTTACCCTCACGAGTACGCTCACCGACACCGGCGAACACCGAATAACCGCCGTGCTCTTTGGCGATGTTGTTGATGAGCTCCATGAGCGTCACGGTCTTGCCCACGCCTGCGCCGCCGAACAGGCCGACTTTACCGCCCTTGGCGATCGGCATGATCAGGTCGACCACCTTGATGCCTGTCTCCAGCAGCTCGGTCGTGGCGGCCTGGTCCTCGTAGGACGGCGGATCGCGGTGAATCGGCAGGTGCTGCTCGGCACCAATGTCGCCGGCATTGTCGATCGGATTACCGAGGACGTCCATGATACGGCCCAGCGTCTTCTCGCCAACCGGTACCGAAATAGGGTTGCCCGTGTTCGTGACGTCCATGCCACGCTTGAGGCCTTCCGACGAGCCCATCGCAATCGTGCGGACCACGCCGTCGCCCAGCTGCTGCTGTACTTCGAGTGTGATCTCCGCATCGTCTATCACGAGTGCATCGTATACTTTCGGAATCTGGCCGGCCGGGAACTCAACGTCCACGACAGCGCCAATTACCTGCACAGTAGTTCCAGTGCTCATCTTTAGGATCCTTATCCGTCGCGACGGATTTCCCGCCGCCAATTGCTTTTAAATCTTTCTACCCGGAAACCGCGGCTGCACCGCCCACGATTTCTGAAATTTCCTGTGTGATCGCCGCCTGGCGAGCCTTGTTGTACTCGAGCTGCAGACCGTTGATGATCTCGCCGGCATTGTCGGTAGCCGACTTCATCGCGACCATCTTCGCCGCCATCTCGCACGCGAGGTTTTCGACCGCTCCACGATAGACCTGCGACTCAATGTAGCGCATCAGCACGTCGTCGAGCAGCTCGCC
The DNA here is from genome assembly GCA_965224505.1 of Woeseiaceae bacterium. GTDB lineage: Bacteria > Pseudomonadota > Gammaproteobacteria > Steroidobacterales > Woeseiaceae > UBA1847. Next base: position 2,906,310 of record CBDCZL010000018.1, on the reverse strand, counting down.
CGCATCGGGCTCGTAGATGTAGTCGAAGTGGTCCTGCAGATCTTCGATATCCTTGCCAATGCCCTGCGTCGGCAGCAACTGCGACACCCGAGGCTGCTGACTCATCGCGCTGACGAATTTGTTGTGCACGAGACACACCCGGTCGATACGGCCCTCTTCGTAAGCGTCCAGCATGATCTTAATCGCGCCAATCAGATCGTTGACGTGCGGCTTGTCGCCCATGTGCGTCGCGGTACCGACGACATTGCCGCCCATACGCCTGAAGAACGCGACGGCTTTGGCGCCGACCAGCACCATATCCACGTCGATGCCCTTGTCCTGCTGTTCCGCGATCTCACCGATCATCGTCTTGAACAGGTTGGCGTTCAGGCCACCGCAAAGACCGCGGTCGGTCGAAATGACAATGTAACCGACACGCGTCACCTCACGCTCGGTCAGGAACGGGTGCTTGTAGTCCGGATTGGCGTGCGCCAGGTGTCCAATGACACGCCGGATGCGCTGCGCGTAGGGGCGCGAGGCCTCCATTTGCTTCTGCGCCTTGCGAATCTTGGACGCCGCGACTTTTTCCATCGCGCTCGTGATCTTCTGCATGTTCTTGACAGAAGCAATCTTTGAGCGGATTTCCTTTTCACCGGCCATAGTCGATCTCTACTCTTTTTAGTACGCGCCTTTCTCAGCGAACGCGTGGCAAATACCTTTGAGCGTCGCTTCGACATCGTCATTGTAATCGCCGGATTCATTAATCGCTTCGAGGTCCGACTGATTGTTCGACCGTGCAAAGTCATGCAGTGCTTCTTCGTAATCGACGACCTTTTCGACCGGCACGGGATCGAGGAAACCCTCGTTCGCGGCAAACAGCGACAGCGCCATTTCCGCCACGGACAGCGGCGAGTACTGCTTTTGCTTCATGAGTTCGGTTACGCGTTCACCACGCTCGAGCTGCTGGCGTGTCGCCGCGTCGAGGTCGGACGCAAACTGTGCGAATGCTGCCAGCTCGCGATACTGCGCGAGTGCGAGGCGAACACCGCCGCCAAGCTTCTTAATGATCTTGGTCTGCGCTGCACCACCCACACGCGATACCGACAGGCCCGCGTTGATCGCCGGACGGATGCCCGCGTTGAACAGGTCGGTCTCAAGGAAGATCTGGCCGTCGGTAATCGAGATCACGTTGGTCGGTACGAACGCCGATACGTCGCCGGCCTGAGTTTCGATGATCGGCAGCGCCGTCAGCGAACCGGTCTGACCTTTGACCTTGCCAGCCGACACGTTCTCGACGTGAGCAGCGCTGACGCGCGAAGCGCGTTCCAGCAGGCGCGAGTGCAGATAGAACACGTCGCCCGGGTATGCTTCGCGGCCCGGCGGACGGCGCAGCAGCAGCGATACCTGACGGTACGCCCAGGCCTGTTTGGTCAGGTCGTCGAAAATGATCAGTGCGTCTTCGCCCTTGTCGAGGAAAAACTCACCCATCGACGCGCCCGAGTACGGTGCGATGTACTGCATCGCGGGGCTGTCGGCCGCCGCGGCTGCAACGACGATCGTGTGGTCCATCGCGCCTTCTTCTTCGAGCTTGCGCACAACACCGGCAATCGAGGACGCCTTCTGGCCGATTGCCACGTAGATGCACTTAATGCCTGTGCCACGCTGGTTGATGATCGTGTCGACCGCGACCGCCGTTTTACCAGTCTGCCGGTCACCGATAATCAGCTCGCGCTGGCCGCGGCCAATCGGCACCATCGAGTCGATCGATTTCAGGCCGGTCTGAACCGGCTGGTCGACCGACTGGCGCTCGATGACGCCCGGCGCGACTTTCTCGATCGGCGACGAGCCTTCCGCGTCGATAGGCCCCTTGCCGTCAATGGCGTTGCCGAGCGCGTCGACGACGCGGCCGAGCATGGCATCGCCAACCGGCACCTCGAGAATGCGGCCCGTGGTTTTCACGGTGTCGCCTTCGGAAATGTGCTTATAGTCACCGAGGACAACCGCGCCGACCGAATCCTGCTCGAGATTCAGTGCCATACCAAATGTGTTGCCCGGGAATTCGAGCATTTCGCCGTAGCGTGCGTCGGCAAGCCCGTGAATGCGGACGATACCGTCGGTAACCGCGATCACGGTGCCGACGTCGCGCGCCTCAGACGATGCCTCGAAATTCTCGATACGCTCTTTAATCAGCGTGCTGATTTCAGAAGCTTTGAGTGCCATTTCCTTATCCTCTTTATTTGACCAGTGCGTTCGCAAGACCGTCGAGTCTTGCGCGCAGCGATCCATCTATAACCACATCGCCGGCGCGAATGACCGCACCGCCGATCAGGCTTTCGTCTATTTCTGTTTCGATCCGGACTTCGCGCCCGAGGCGTTTCTTAAGTGAGCGGGCAATCTCGTCGCGCTGCGCATCGCTGAGTGGCGCCGCCGACGTCACAGTCGCATCGACCGTGTTCTCGATGTTGGCCTTGAGTGCCTCGAATTGTTCTGCGATCTCGGGCAGCGCCGCCACCCGGCCGTTTTCGAGCAACAACCGGAACAGGTTGGTGCCGTGCTGACTGCCGCCCGCAAACACCGACCCTTCACCGACCGCGTCGCGGAACAACCCCTGCAGAAACTCGAGCCGCTGCGCGTCCGATAGCGTCGGCGTCGCAAGAAACGCGACGATCTGGCCATCGGCCAGCAGCACCCTGGCAGCGGCGAACGATTCCGACAATGCACCGAGCGCGTTGTGTTCCTGCGCGACCTCGAATGCGGCCTGTGCATACGGTCGGGCGATTGTCTTGTTATCCGCCACCGCCTAGATCTCCTGTGCGAGCTTGCCCAGAATGTCCTGGTGTGCGCTGTCGTCGATTTCGCGCGTGAGAATTTTCTCGGCCGATGCAATCGCGATCGCCGAAACCTGACTGCGCAGTTCCTCGCGCGCCTTGTTGGTTTCCTGTTCGATCTCGGCACGCGCCGCCGCAAGCTGACGCTCGCGTTCCTTCTCGCCGGCCTCTTTGCCATCGGCGACAATCTCATTGGCACGCGCGTGCGCCTGATCGAGAATGCCGGTCGCCTGCGTGCGCGCGTCGGCGACAATTTCGGCGGCTTCGGCCTCAGCCTGCACGAGCCTTTCCTGGCTCCTGTCGGCTGCCGCGAGACCTTCTTCGATTTCCTTCTGGCGCTCCTCGATTGCGTTCAGAATCGGCGGCCAGATTTTCTTCATGCAGAACCAGACAAACACGATCATCGCGATCGTCTGGCCTATCAGCGTTAAGTTTATGTCCACGGAATACTCCTAAAGAAAAAGCGACTGCGCTGCGTCGAGCAACGCAGAATCGGTGTTTGCTTTTTCTTCCTAGCCGCCTGTTGCAGCCTGCAACTGTCCGATGAACGGATTGGCAAATGCGAAGAACAGCGCGATACCGACACCGATCATGGCCACCGCGTCGAGCAGTGCGACGACGAGGAACATTTTCGTCTGTAGCATCGGTGCCAGTTCAGGCTGGCGCGCCGCGCCTTCGAGGAAGCGGCCGCCCAGAAGGCCCATGCCGATACCCACGCCGAGGGCGCCAAGGCCAATCAGAAGTGCAACAGCGATAGCCGTGAACGCAATAACAGTTTCCATCAGTTTCTCCTACGGAGGATCAAGTCCAACTTGTTGAAAGTATTAGTAAATTCGTTTAGTGATTCTCGGATGCCAGGCTCAGATAAACTATGGTCAGCATCATGAAAATAAAGGCCTGCAGCGTCACGATCAGAACGTGAAAAACGGCCCAGCCGAAGTGCAGCGGCAGCTGCCAGATGCCGAGAATCGCGATAAGAATAAAAATCAGTTCGCCGGCGAACATGTTGCCGAATAATCGCAGCGATAATGAGAGCGGTTTGGCGAGCAGCGCCACACTCTCAAGAATGAAATTGAACGCGATGATGAACGGTGCGGCGATCAGCCCGGCACCTTTCAACGGCGGCTCGATCGGGTGCAGCGTCAGCTCCTTAACGAAGCCCGAGACGCCCTTGTTCTTCACCGTGTAAAAGATGATCAGGAAGAATACCGCAATTGACATGCCAAACGTCACGTTGACGTCGGTTGTCGGTACGACTTTCATATAGGGAATACCGACGGCGGCGGCCGTGGACGGAATCCAGTCGACCGGTATCAGGTCCATCAGGTTCATCAGGAAGACCCAGACGAAAATCGTCAGGGCGAGCGGGGCAATCAGGCGGCTCTTGCCATGAAACGTCTCCCTGACGCTCGTGTCGACCAGTTCGACAATGAACTCGATGGCAATCTGGAACTTACTCGGCGTGCCGCTGCTCGATTTCTTCGCCGCCTTGCGGAACAGCAGGACGAAAATCAGACCCAACAGCACGGACCAGAACATCGAATCGACGTTGATCGCCATCGGGTTGCCGGCGCACTGATTCCAGACCCACTCACCGGATTCGGCCCTGCAGACCTGCAGATTCTGCAAATGATGCTGGATATAACCGCTTGACGTTAGTTCGCCGTGTCCGCCTTCAGCTGCCATTGCTATTATCCGTATCCCGTTTCTTTTCTTCTCGCATCAGAAACCCGCTGAAGGTCACTAACTGCGCAACGATAAATCCTGTAAACAATGCCGCTGCAGACAGCGGCCTGACCAGCACGAACACGAGACTGAAGAACAGTACCGTGAGCGCCAGCTTTCCTGCCTCGCCTATCCAGGCGGCTCGCATCAGTCCTTTCGCGGTCGAATCGCGTCGCGGCAGAACCAGCCGCATACCGAGAAACGCGTTCGGAACGGCGCAGATCAGGCTCCCGAGCAATGCCGAGTAACCCGCTACGGCCCCAAATACGCCCCAGCAGGCTGCGGCCAGCACCGCCCCGACGATGACCTGCCATATGAGTACCCGGGCAATGGTGAGATCCAATGCTCTATGCCTCCGGCACTAAAAACGCCACTGCCAACGGCCTTGGCCGGCGGGTGGTGGCGCGTATGGTTTGATCGATCCAGGCGGGCCTTGATTTGAGCGTGCGCATTATAGTGGCAGCCCCGGACCATAGCAACACGATCCGGGCGTTTTCGACTGCCTCATTTAGGGTAGGCGGGTCGGTATTTTTCCCGTGTTTTTATGGGGTTTCGACGAATTCCTCTCAATGCGACGCGGCGCACATATGATCGCGGCGAAGGCGAGTATAAATATCCGTGAGTTCCTGAATTTGAATGACCGCCATGCTACTAGTTACAAACGAAACAAACCGGGCAAATCCGACACTGAACGATGTCGCTCGAGAAATGAGCTTTACGTTGAGCTTTTTCGCCTCCGTCTCAACCTTTTCAACGCTGATGCTCGGTGAGTCGCGGCGAATCGTCCTGCTGACCGAATCGGACATCAGCGACGATATGCTGAACGTACTCGGAGACGCCATCGAGCGAATCCCGTTCGGCATCATCGTTGCCGCTGACCGAGCCGGACTGCGCAGCAGCCACCAGGCTGAACTGGTGGACCGTCTCGCCGATTTCGACAATGTCGAATGGGTGGGCAGGACATTCGACTTCGAACGACTGAGTGCGTCGGCCCGTCATTGCCGTCGGCGGATGCTGCGCGTGTCCCGGGCGGAGGTCGAAACGGCGCTCGCCGAGAATCAATTCGTATTACGGTATCAGCCGAAAGTCGAACGCAGCTCAGAGGCTCAGTGGCAAACTCGCGAAGCCGAGGCATTGGTGCGCTGGCATCATCCGGAGAATGGGCTGATCGGCCCGCTCGAGTTTCTTCCCGAAGTTGAGGCCTTCGGCCTCATGGGCAGCCTCAGCGAATTCGTGCTGCGCGAGGTCGTCAAACAACTGCTCGCATGGCGCGAGCAAGGAGTGTACCTGAACACCTGTATCAATCTCGCATCGAGTCAGCTCGGCAACCCCGAACTCGCGACGCGCTACGCTGAGATCGTGGAAAGTGCCGGGCTGGAATGCTCGGGCTTTACGTTTGAGGTCGTGGAGCGAGAACTCAACAACCCTGACGCGCCGCATATTCAGACATTGGCCGCACTGCGCGAAAATGGCTTCCGCATTTGTCTGGATGACTTTCGCGTCGCCACGTCGTCGCTGAGCACGTTCGAAAACCTGCCGTTCGATGAAATCAAGATTCATTCCTCGGCGCTTAAGCGTGCACAGTCCGACAAGGTTTCAATGACCGTGCTTGCCGCTGTCACCGGTCTCGCACATAACCTCGGCATGTCCGTATGTGCCGAGGGCGTCGAGGACCAGGAGACCTTTGAGTTCCTGAAAACGATCGAGTGCGACAAGATGCAGGGATTCCTGATCTCCGAGGCGGTGATTCCATCGATTATCCGAAAAGTCTACTCCGCGGGCGAAACCACCGAAGACGAGGTAGCCTAATCCGGTACCGGTTACCGTATTCCGAGTCTAAAGTGTGCAGTTACTTTCCTGGCGTTTAACTGCGATTCCTGGTGGGCAATGCAGCCCGTCTTTTGAGAGCCTGTGTTCGAAACCCATTCGGATGACAGGAAAATGCCTAAATTTCGTCGGCTGGTGGTACCGGGATTTCCACACCATGTGACGCAGCGCGGTGTACGCCGCCAACAAACTTTCTTTGACGAGAGCGACTATCGCTTCTACCTGACGACCGCAGAGCATCTGTTTAAGAGCAGCGCCATTGAAATCTGGGCATATTGCCTGATGCCAAATCATATCCATGCGGTAGTCGTACCTGCTACCGAGGACGGTCTAAGGGGCTTTCTCGCACCTCTGCACCGCGCTTACGCGCGACGAACGAACCTGAAATACGAATGGCAGGGGCACCTGTGGCAACAGCGGTTCTTTTCCGTGGTCATGGATGAAGCTCATACCATTACCGCCATGCGCTACACCGAGCTCAATCCGGTGCGCGCGGGACTCTGTGAATCGCCGCAAGACTGGCCTTGGTCAAGCGCCAGAGGAAATCTGGGGCTCTGCGACGATCCGCTAATCAGCCGTTCCCGCAGTTCTCTGTTGGTGTCCGACTGGGCCAGTTACCTTGCGGAGTCGGAGAACATCGAAGATCTGAACAAAGTGCGTCGACGGACCGGTACGGGCAGACCGGGCGGTGACGACAAATTCATCGACAGGATTCAGGCTGTTTCCGGACGGCAAATTCGCCGGAAAAGAGCAGGTCGTATCAAAAAATAGGGTAACCGGACCCTTTAGACTCGGTATACGGTAACCGATACCAAATTGATTATTTGATGTGTTTGAGGATGCCGTCCAGTTCGTCGAGGCTGTTGTATGAGATGACGAGTTTGCCGTTGCCTTTTGCGGTGTGATCGACTTTTACCTTCGCGCCGAGTTTCTCGGACACTTCGATTTCGAGCCGTCTTACATCGGCGCCCGCCGGCGGTGCTTTCTTCTTCTTCGTCGAGCCGGCAGTACTCAACATTCGCTTGACCAGCCGCTCCGTTTCGCGAACGGACAATCCCTTCTTGATCACTTGCCGTGCAGCATCCAACTGCTGGACGGCATTGCCGAGTCCGAGCAGGGCACGCGCATGCCCCATCTCAAGCTGGCGGTCCTCGAGCAGAGGCTTCACCTTGTCCGACAAATCCTGCAAACGCAGCAGGTTGCTCACCGACGCCCGCGAACGCCCGACCGCCTGCGCGGCCTCGGCGTGTGTGAGATCGAATTCATCGATAAGCCGTTCCAGGGCGCGCGCCTCTTCCAGCGGATTGAGATCTTCGCGCTGAATGTTCTCGATCAGCGCCATCGCGATCGCGGCCTCGTCCGGCACATCGCGAACGACGGCCGGGATGTCGTCCAATCCTGCCATCTGCGCGGCCCGCCAGCGGCGTTCGCCGGCTACGATCTCGTAGCGCAGCGAACCGTCCGTAGTCGACAGCGGTCTTGCGACGATAGGCTGCACGACGCCCTGGGCACGAATAGACTCGGCCAGTTCATCGAGTGAATCCTGACGCATGTCCACACGCGGCTGATAGCGTCCGCGCTGCAACAACTCAATGGGAATCTGCCGCAGTGCCTCATTCGCCGGCACGGCATCCACGGCCGGCGCCACCGATGACGATTTGCTCAGCAGTGCGTCAAGTCCACGTCCCAATCGTTTTTTCGGGGTCATACGGCCTGTGCCACCCTTTCGTCTTCTCTTCGCAAAATTTCACCCGCGAGTGCCAGATAGGCGATTGCGCCGCGCGAGGATCGGTCATGCAGCAGCACCGGTCTGCCGAAACTCGGCGCCTCGGCCAGCCGAATGTTTCTCGGCACCACGGTGCGAAACACCTTTCGGTCGAAGTGCTCGATGAGCTGCATCGAAACCTCATTGGCCAGATTGACGCGCGGGTCGAACATCGTACGCAAAATCCCGTACACCTCAAGGTCCGGATTGACCGTCTCACGTACCTGATCGATCGTCGTCAGCAGCGCGCTCAGACCCTCCAGCGCATAGTACTCACATTGCATCGGTATCAAAACGCCGTTGGCGGCCGTCAGGGCATTGACCGTCAGCATGTTGATTGACGGCGGACAGTCTATCAGGATGAAATCGTAGAGGCCTGCGACCGGCACCAGCGCCTTCCTGAGTTTGAGTTCCCGGCCGATCTCCTGCAACAACTGAACCTCGGCGAGCGTCAGATCGTCGTTGCCCGGTAGCAACGCGAAACCCGCCTCGGGCGTCGAAACGATCGTGTCGGCCGCACTCGCCTCGCCGAGCAGCACGTCGCAGGCCGAATTCTGGAGTTCCATCTTGTTGACGCCGCTGCCCATCGTGGCGTTGCCCTGCGGGTCGAGGTCGATCAACAGCACGCGGCGTTGTGTCGCCGCCAGCGACGCGGCCAGATTCACGCAGGTCGTGGTCTTGCCCACGCCGCCCTTCTGGTTTGCCACTGCGATAATTCGGGTCATCTGCCTATGCTCAACTGGCTTGCCGCCGCAATGACACGGCGTGCCGCGACCCCTCAGCGAGGCCGGGCACCGATAATTCCGTCACGGCGAAACTCCACGGATGTCGTACATCTTTTAGTTCTTCTGCCGGATAGCGACCCTTCAACGCTACGAACACCCCGTCCTCTCTTACGTGGTGACCGGCCATTTCCAGCAACTTTGGTATCGTTGCCAAAGCCCGGGCAATCACCGTATCAAAGCGGTGGCCGGGTGCATAGCCCTCTGATCGCACCGCGACCGCAGAAACGTTATCGAGACTGAGCATTCCGGCGGCATGTTCCACGAATTGGATTTTGCGCCGATTGCTATCGAGCAGTGTAAATTCTCGCCCAGGGTCCGCGATAGCGAGCGGCAACCCGGGAAACCCCGCCCCGCAACCCACATCGAGTACGGTGTCGCCGGCAAGCAATGGCAAAGCGGCCAGACTGTCCAGCACATGCGCAGCGATCATCTGCCGCGAACCTCGGATCGCCGTCAGATTTATTCTGCGATTCCACTTTTCCAGCTCACGCAACAGTCGTGCGAGCCGTTCCGCCGCGCCGTCCGGCAGCGGCTCGGGCAATTTTGCCGTTTCACGCTCAATCTCCTGGCTCAGACTTTTCATAGCAGACCCGCGCCGGTGGCCTGGTCGGCCGCTTGAGAAGGGCTCTGAGAATTGCCGCACAGATCAGGCGGCTCACTACTCGATCAGAAACTGCTGAAAAAACAGCATGACGGCCTGTTGCATGACGTCGCTGTTTTCACGCTTCTTATAGCCGTGTCCCTCATTCAGCGCGTTCATGTACCAGACCGAGCGGCCTTCACCGCGTAATGCTTCGACCATCTGCACCGCTTCCGAAACCGGTACGCGAGGATCGTTTTCACCCTGAATGACGAACATCGGAACGTCGATCTTTTCAACGTTGTTCAGCGGGCTGATACGCTCAAGATGCTCACGCATCGCCGGGTCGCGTTCGTCACCATACTCGACCCGGCGCAGATCCCGCCGATAGTCCTGGGTATTTTCGAGAAAGGTCACAAAATTGCTGATACCTACGATGTCGACGGCCGCACGCAGACGATCGCTGTAGTGCACGGCACCGGCCAGCACCATGTATCCGCCGTAGCTGCCGCCGAACAGGGCGACGCGATTCGCATCGAGGTCCGGTTGTTCGTCGATCCAGTCGAGCAGCGCACCGATGTCCTTTACCGAGTCCTCGCGCCTGAAACCGTTATCAAGGCCAACCCAGGTCTTGCCGTAACCAGTCGAACCACGCACGTTGGGAAGGATGACCGCCGCCCCAAGCTCGGCGGCCCAGAGCTGATACATGCTGCTGAACGTCGGTCGCGACTGTCCCTCCGGACCGCCGTGAATGCTGACGATGACCGGATGCGGACCTTCCCCGGCGGGCCGCCGAATCCAGGCCGGGATTTCGCGGCCGTCAAACGTCGGATAGTGCACCAGTTCCGGCACGACGAACCGAGTCGTATCCAGACCGCCCACTTCGCTGTCGGTCCAGCGCGTCAGCGTGCCGGCGTCCAGGGGACTCGAGCCGAGGGCCAGGACGTAGGTATCGCTCGGCGTCTGCGCCGTATTGATGGTCATCGCCAGACGGCCGCCATCGGGGCTGAACTTCAGTCCGCCGACGACACCGGTCGGAACGGCATCGACCGCACGAAACTCACGGCTGCGCGGGTCGAGCAGATACACGCCTGAGCGCCCGTCCTCATTGGTGACGAAAGCCATCCGCTGTCTGTCTTCGCTGACTGCGACACCGGACACGTTCCATGGAATCGACCCGGTCACAATCTGCGGTTCGGCATGCGGCGCAAAGGCCTGCCAGGCGAGGCGTTGAAACTCATCGCCCTGATCGGTTATGAGCCAGAATCCGTCCTCCTCGAGCGCAGCCGCAAGATTGACGCTAAGATTCTGCGGTCCACCGGCCAGACGGGATTTCTCACCGCTGTCCAGATCGACCAACCACGGCGACGAATGGGTCGCACTGACGTACTGCTGCACCAGCAGGCGGCTGCCGTTTGCAGAAAACTCAACCGGCGCCCACCATGAACCGTCCGGCGACTCAAGCACGATCTCGGCGTCGTCGGGCGCATCGGGATCCATGATCCAGACGTCGTTTGAAGCCCCATTGCGGCGTGTACTTAAGTACGCAACACGGCCGCCGTACCGGTCCCAGACCAACGAACCGTTTCGGGATTTGCCATCGGTCAGAAGCTCGGCCTGGCCGCTGGCGGGGTCCAGGCTGAAAATCTGCGCAAACTCGCTGCCGCCCGCATCCTGCATGAACAACATTCTCTGCTGCCCGGGCTGCCGCACAATCTGCCCCATGGGTTCATCGAAAAAGGTCAGCTGGCGGCGCGCACCGAGCGGATGGCTGACAAAGTGCAGCGCATTGACATCGCCAAACCGCGTCATGATAAAAAGACCGTCACCGTCTGCGGACCAGGCGCGGAAAATACCGGAGCGTACGTTCTGGTAGCGGTTCAGGCCCGCAACGATCTCAGCCGGAATTTCCGGTATGTCTTCCAGCACCAGATTGCCGTTATTGACGGTCCTGCGATCGATGTCATCGGCCGATGCCAATCCGGCCGACATCGCCAGCAACCATGGAAACAGCCTGCGATGGCCATGCATTTTCAAACTCAACTCGTCACTCCCCAGGACAACTATCTGCGGCGGTGATTCTACAGCATCCCGGAACGTTTGATGGCCAGGTAGCGGCTTGTAATTGCAGACGGCAGATCGTCACAAAGACAATCTTCGACAAAGACGCCGCGTGCGCGCAGCAGTTCCTGCGCTTCCCGGCGCGTGTGGACATACTGATTGGTCGCAGCATAAACGAGTGCATCGTCGAAACTGCCGATCGGCTTGCTGAGCGTTTCGTCAAGCACCGCCTCACGCAGGCTCGCCACAATGACCAGATGCCGTCGGCGCAGCAGGCCCGTGGCCATTCGCAGATCGTCCGAATCCTGTTCCTGAACGTTCGTCAGAATCACGACCAGCGAACGGCGGCGCTGCCGGACGGCCAGTTCGGTCGCCGCGGCAAGATAATCCACCTCGACGGGTTGCGGCTCCAGATCGTAGACGTGGTTCAGAATGCCGTTTATCGAACTCATGCCCTTGCGCGGCGCAAGCCAGCGGCGGCGCTGCCCGGCCGTCATGACACCGGCCGCGTCGCCGTGCCGCAATGCCACGTAACTCAGCAACAGCATTGCGTTCAACGTGTGATCGAAATGACTGAGTTCGCCGTCCTTCGTCAGCATCCGGCGGCCCGTATCGAGCAGAAACACGATCTGCTGATCGCGTTCGTCCTGGTGTTCCCGGGTGATCAGGCGCGATACACGCGATGTCGCTTTCCAGTCGATCGACCTCAGACTGTCGCCGTCGCGATAATCGCGTAGCTGGTGAAACTCGATGCCCTCGCCGCGACGCCGACTCAGGCGGACGCCGGCAAGCTGCAGCTTGTTGTCCACTTCGTAGGCAAGCAGTTTGGAGATTGTCGAATAGTTCGGATAGACGCGAACGTCGTTCGGCAACGCCACAAAATGCCGTCGCCACCAGAAGCCTGCAGGCGATGCCAGTTTTAGCTGCACCCCCGCGAACTGGTGCGCGCCGCGACGCGCCGGACGGACACGGTAACCGACATCCGCGAAATGTCCGCCTGCAATGTCGAGCGCCTGCGGCATTCCTTCCGCATCGAAGCTGGCGGGATGATGGTCGTAAAGTTCCAGGCGCACTCGCCGGTCCGAGACGTTGCGCACGGTCAGCACGATATCCACCCAGGCCGACAAGGACATCGACGACGGCGATCTGCGCACAATTTCGGGCAGCACGGAAAAATGGCCGGCGGCACCGTCAAACAATGCGATTGCGACTGCCGCTGCGAGGGCAACCCACCAGACAGTCGACGCCAGACCCGTAACGGACAACGCGACACCGATTGCGGCCAGCAACGCAACAGAGACAAACAATGGCCAGCGGGGGATCACGTCCGCGGTGCGCTCACGTTTTGCAGGATGTCCCCGAGAATGTCGTCCGGTCGGTAAGCCTCTATTTCGAGCTCCGGCGCAAGCGCAATACGATGGCGCAGCGCCGGCACGGCAACCTTGCGCACGTCGTCGGGTGTCACGAAGCTGCGATTCTCGAGCACCGCGGCCGCGCGCGCCGCGCGTACGACGGATATGGACCCGCGCGGACCCGCACCCATGCGAATGCCCGATGCCTCGCGGGTCTCGCGCACGATCCGCACCGCGTAGTCGCGCACTGCGGCGTCCAGACTGACCGCCGCGACGCGTTGCTGACTTGCGATGACCTGCTCCGGGCTCATCACCGTTTTTACGGCGCCGACATTGAGAGAGTCGCCGACATGCCCTGACGTGACCGCCTCGACAATGCGATTCTCGGCGTCCGCGTCCGGATAGTCGATCAGCGCCTTGAACAGAAAGCGGTCGAGCTGCGCTTCCGGCAGCGGATAGGTACCTTCGTGTTCGACCGGGTTTTGCGTTGCAACGGTCATGAACGGCCGCGTCAGTTCAGACGACTTGCCTTCGATCGTCACCTGATTTTCCTGCATGACCTCCAGCAGTGCCGCCTGTGTCTTGGCCGGAGCGCGGTTAATTTCATCGGCCAGCAGCAGATTGGTGAACACCGGACCGCGCCGTATCCGAAACGTCTCCGTTTTCTGGTCGTACATCGCGTGCCCGGTCACATCGCTCGGCATCAGATCGGGCGTAAACTGAATGCGTGAAAACTGTCCGCCGAACGCGGACGCCATTGCCTTGACGAGCAGTGTCTTGCCGAGGCCCGGCACCCCCTCCAGCAGTACATGACCACCCGCCAGCAGCGCGATCACAATCTCGTCGACAACCCGCGCCTGCCCGATAAATGCGCGTTCTATCTCCGTCCTCATTGCCGCGACCCCGGCATGCAGTTCGTCGAGTGGCTCCGCAGTGTCGTTCATAATTCCTTCCTTATCGATTGCGAGCGTTGCATGGACGCTGTGAATTCGTGTTTGGATTCGGCGGCCTGAGCCTGCAGCACGTCGACGACCTGTTGTACGGCGATGCCCGTAATTCTGGAAATCGACTCCGCCTGTTCGCGCACCGAGCGCCGCGAAATCCCCGGGTGTTTCGCCTCCGCCGAGTGCAGCAGGGCATCGGCCACGCGCGTGTGAAGCTGTGTCACGTTCCTTTGCCGCCAGGCAAAGACGCCGCTGGCCGAAATGTGCTCGATGATCGAGCGGCGGGTACGTGGCCGATCCGGTTGGGCCGGGCCGAATGCCGGCAACGATCGCCAGATCCAGAGCAGCAGCAGCAACAACAGCGACAACACCAGATACGGCGCGCGATCCCGAATCAGCCGCCACAACGGTCTGAACGATGCATCGTAGACGAGCCAGATCTTGCCCGGGTCGAAGTCACCGATAACGATATCCGCAAACAGGCGCGCATTGTCGCCGGTCTCAAGAAATGTACTGTCGAAGACCCATTCGCTCGTCAGCAGCGTCAGGTACCCGTCGCCCCATGGCTGGCTGTGCGCAACGGTTCGACCGTGCAGTTCAACGGTATAGGCCTCCAATTCGGTGTCGGTCACGGCAATCGCGTGTTGGCCGACACCGTCCAGATCGTATTCAGCGGCATCTTCCTGAGCGTCGACGTTATCGATTTCCACGATCTGCAGCGACAGTTGAGCGAGGAACTCATCGAGCTCTGAATGGCCGGGCGGCGGCGGCAGAATCACGAGATGACCGCCGTCATCCACCCACTCGATCAACAGGCTGCCCTCTATACCGACCGTCAGGGGTGGCGACAGCTTTACGATCAGCGTATCCGCCGGCTCGGGCAACCAGGCGCTGGGCGTGAGCGCCGCTTTCGATTCCGCCTCGAATCCGAGTTCCTCCGCGAGACGCTGTGCCGCGTGCAACGGGTTGACACGTGCGACGCCCCGGTATCCTGTCCAGCGCTCGCTGCTGACTTTTTCATACGTCGAAAAAAACCACGCGGCGATCGCGACACCGGCGAGCACGGTCAGCAATCCGGCCGTCAGCGGTCTCACGCGGGTACCTTGTAATGCCGCGGCCACTCGTCACAAAGCGATGCCACGAGGTCGTCGCCCGGCGGCCGGCCACCGTAGGCACACCAGATCCAGACATCTGCCACGCGGCGAAAATAGTCTGCGTGTGTCCGCTCGGCCTGCGCGGCAACGGCATCGACACACACGCCTTCCGTCGCGCTGTCCGGAATCCTGACGCCGTGCAAGGCGACCGAGCCAAACACGCTGCCGCGATACAGCAGGCTCACGGCCTCCCTAAGTCTGCCTTCCCGCCACAGCGCGAGCACGGCGGCGGGCAGATCGTCGGGCAGCGATTCCGCCGTCACCTCACCGCTCGCCAGTATGACGCGCCGCCGCTGCCGGGGCGGCCGCGATACCGGCCGAAGATAGGGAAGCCAGCGCCGCCAGGACAGCGCTATCGCGATAACGATCAGCGCAAGGACGATCCACAGCCCAAACTCGAACACAAACGCGAACAGACTCGTCATGCCCTGCAGGAACTCGCTCTCGTCCTCGCGGTCGGCAGCGACCTCCTCGAAACGGTCGATCCGCTCCCAGGTCTCATACACCTCGCTGTCCTGCAGGTCTTTGCGGGCGTAAATCGTTTTTACGGCCTGATCGATCTCTTCTTCGGACCAGTGCGGCTCCAGCTCAGCGGCCTGGGCGGGGATGACGGCCGGTACTGCCGCAATGGCGAACAGCACCGCAGCGGCCGCGCCGGCAGCACCTCGCGCGAGCCGCCTTTGCGACATTCGCCGAAAAGCGACTTCAACGTCCCAGGCCTCGAGTGTCGTGCGGCGGTTGATGTACAGCCCAAAACCCGCGCCGACAAACCACGGCTGCAGCAGCGATTGTCCAATATAGAAAACGCATAACTGCAGCAGCGCAGGAACGGCGCCCTCATCTTCGAAAAACTGGTTCAGCCAGACGCTGCCGAGCGAATCCTGGTAGCTCTGCGGTATGAACGCGAACACGAGGATGACAACGCCTAAGCAAATCGCCAACAGCAGATGCTGGTACGCGGCCGTCACACCGATGCCATGGTTCATCGTGTGGCTGTTGAGGACTTTGGCGCGCTCACGGCGACGCCTGCCGCGCAGGCCTTCGAGCTGAACCACGGGCATCGCAAGCGATCGCGCAAAGTGCAGCCGCATCGGGGTCAGCAGAAAAATCCAGTTGCTCCTGACGAGCCCCGGCACTTTTACGAGCGCCACGCGCAGCGTAGTCGCCTCACCGAACAGCCGCCGCGAAATAATGTACAAAATCGGCGCGTCGAACATCGGTTCGAGCCACCAGTAAGCCATCAGCGCCCAGTTTTCACCATCGAGCCAAAGAATCGCTGCTGTTCCCAAAGCGAACAACGGCAGTGTCAGCACGAACCAGACCCGGTAGATCAGACCTGCGTCGCGGCGGATCATGCGAACACCGAAGTCCGCCGCTTCCCATTGCCCTCTGGGCCGCAGTTCCGCAGTCACTGCATCAAGTTTCATTGCGGCCCATGAACGCGAAATACCCTATGGTCAGAATCCAGCAGGCGGCACCGGTGGCGAACTTTACGTTCGCGGCCGGCCAGGTTGTCGACGACCAGAACGCCTCAATGAACGCGGCCGCGACGAGCATTGCCGTACCGCCATAGACCAGCGGCATAGCCTCTCTGGCGCGGGTGCGGATTGCACTCCAGCGCGATTGGCGGCCCGGCGCCAGCGCCGCCATACCGATCATCAGACCGGCTGCGCCAAAAATCACGATGGCCGTCAGCTCGAACGCACTGTGGGTGGACACGAACGGCCAGAACGTCGACGAATAGCCGACCAGCGTCAGGTACGCCGCCACGGCACCGATGAACAGGCCATTCAGGACAAGGAAGAACATACTTCCGAGCCCGAACAATAACCCGCCCGCGAACGTCCGGAAGCCGATGCCGATATTGTTTGCGATGTAGTGCCCGAACATGACTGCATCGTCCTCAGACTCCCGTTCTCGGCCAAGTACCCGGTTCGCCGGATCGTACATCGCTTCCAGCTCCGCCACGTCGGCAGGGTCGATCAGTGAATACGTCAGTTCGGGTTTGACACTAATCGCAAGTGCCATGCCGGCCAGCGGCACACAGAACAACAGCGCGGCGGCAAGCACATAGCGACCGTGGCGGCGGAATGCTCGTGGGAATCCCACCGCTGCAAACCGCAGCACGATACCCAACAACGGCGTTCGCGCGCGATAGAGGTGCCGGTGTCCATCGAGCACGAGTTCGTTGAGACGCTGCTCAAGGCCGGCACTGTAGCGGCGTGCGCGTGCCAGCGCGAGGTGATGGCAGAGCTGCCGGTAGCGGGCGGGAAACTCCCGCGTTAGCCTGGCGACCTCGGCATCGAATTCGGCGGAGCGGCCGGCTGTAAGGTAACTGACACAGCTTTCGAACTGCCTCCACGAGGCTTCGTAGCGTTTTTCGAAGGCGTCCTGCTTCAACGCCCCCCCTCGCTGCCCGCCAGCCACGCGGCGTGGCCTCGCAGCTTGCCGGCGTCGATGTCGCCGAGTACGGGTTTCAGCAATGCGGCCAGCTCCTCGGCCCGGGCGCGATTGAGACGCTCGGCGCGCTCACCGAAACTGACGATCGCCTGCTGTTCCTCGAGCGTCAGCGGTACTTTGACGGGCAGCGGTTCTGCATTTGCCAGTGACGAGCCGGATACGGTCTTGTCAACATGGACGACAATGGTCCCGGCGGCCAGGTCGCCCAGACGCTGAAAATTGCCGCTGACGAGTACGGCAATACATCCAAAAAGATAACAGCCGGGCAACGCGTCAACCGCGCGGATCAGATTTCTGAGCAGCGAACCGGTCCAGCCAACCGGCGTTCCGTTGTCGTTCATGACGCGCAACCCGACCGTCTTCTTCCCCGGCGTGGCGCCGTCCGACAGCACCTCAAACAAGACATTGTAGAACCACAGGCAGACAAAGACCGAGATGGTCCAAAGACCGATGCCGAGCCCGCCCAGAATTCTGAGCAGCAGCGAACTGATCATGATGACGATGGCTTTCAGAAATGCATCGATCAGCCACGCGAGACTGCGCGCTCCAAGCCCTGCAATCGGTAGCTTGAGTTCCACGCCCTCGGGCGTGTCGATGCGATAGGTTGTATCCAGCAGCACTGTGTCGTGACAAGGTCAATCCGTCAGGGACCGTTTGCATAGTAAAGACTATTTTGTGACCGACAAAGCGATTTCGTCGCCTTTCGGATGATACGCTTGCTTTGAAGACAGAATTACTGGGAGGAGTAATGTCAGACTCAATCTACGCGACGCCCGAAGCGGACGTCACGGCACCGCCCGCTGCTGACGGGTCCGATCGCTACTATGTCGTCGCGCCGCTAAAGTTTCTGTTGTTGTCCATACTAACGTTTGGGCTCTATTTCGTGTATTGGTTTTATCAAAACTGGCGGCAGATCAAGGAATCGGACAACAGCGACATCTGGCCTGTTCCCCGGGCAATTTTTTATATTTTCTTTGCCCATGCCCTGCTTGCCGACGTGGACAAACGTGTCGGCGAAAAGGCACCGGATTACAACTGGAATGCGATGCTGATTGCGACCGCCTTTGTCATCCTTACCTTTGTGGTAAACATTATCAGCAACGTTCTTCCGGATCAGCTCGTCAATTTCTGGACGATGCTGGCCAGTTTCGTATTGTCCGCAGTTACCGCCGTGGTGATGCTGCAGGGACAAAAAGCCATCAACATTGCATCTGGGGATGCCGGCGGCACAGCGAACAGACGAATCACGCCGCTCAATGTCCTGTGGATGACGATCGGCGGACTGCTTTGGGCCATCAATCTGTATGTACTCTACCTGCTGCTGGTCTCGGGCGGAACGGTCGGCGCTTTGTAGCGTCTCGCGCTGCGGGCGAGGCCGATCAGGCTGAGATTTCGACGACGGTACGTCCGGTAACCGTGCCGTCCAGATATGCCTGAAACGCATCCGGGAGTTCGTCAAAGGAAATTGTGTTGTGACCGATGACGCCGAGCCGCTGCGGCTTCAGGTCGTTGCCGATGCGATTCCAGACCGCCTGCCGTAAATCTCGTGGGGTTTCCACCGAATTGATGCCCAAGAGGCACACGGCGCGCAGGATGAACGGCAACACCGTCGTCTTAAGTTTTGGGCTGGCCGCGAGACCGATGCTTGCGATGTTACCGCCATAACCGACCGTGCGCGTCAGCCACGCAAGATAGTCGCCACCGAGATTGTCGATAGCGCCGGCCCATTCCGCCTTCTCCATCGGCCGTTTGCCAAAATCGAGCTCGTCGCGAAACAAAATGCGGCGGGCTCCAATCTGCTTCAGATACCCCTCTTCCGCTGCCTTGCCGGTCACAGCGACCGCCTCATAGCCGCGCCCATCCAGCATGTCGATTGCAATGCTGCCGACGCCGCCGGTGGCCCCGGTCACGACGATCGGCCCCTGATCCGGCATCTGCCCGTTTTGTTCCATACGGTGTATCGCAAGCGCCGCCGTAAAGCCCGCGGTGCCAACCTGCATGACCTCGCGCGCGGTCATTCCGTCCGGGATCGCGACCAGACCCGAGCTGTCGACCCGAGCGAATTCCGAATAACCGCCGTCCACGGTTTCGCTCAGGCCGCAGCCGTTCATCAGCACCTGACGTCCGGGCGGAAATGCCTCGTCGTCTGACGTCTCGACAACGCCGGCCAGGTCGATACCCCCGTTGAGGGGAAAGCGCCGCAGAATTGCACCGGCGCCGGTCGCCGCCAATGCGTCCTTATAGTTAATCGTCGAGTGCGTGACACGCACGACGACATTCCCGGGTGTCAGATCGTCCAGCGTCAGACGCTGAAAGCCCGCTACGATGTCACCGTCCTGCCGATCGATACGAAATGCCCGAAACGTCTCCATTACTACCGCCCTTGTTTTTGCAGCCGCTGAAGCCAAGCGTGGAGGCCCTGTGCATTCAGCACTGTGTCAATCTCCAGTATGTCGTGCAGCGCGTCGTCGCTGCCATCGTAACCCCGTGCGCGGGCATGACCCGCAAGATAGTCGTACATGGCGTCGGTCAGCGTTGCAAGCACATCGTCCGAGTCTTTCGCCGCCAGCGCCATTGCGACGTAGGCGTCGACACCGTCGTGCAAATCCGCGGCAAGCCGTTCCGGATGTCCGACGCGGCTGTAGTGTGTGAGAAAGACGTACTGCGGATCGCAGACCATGATGCGGTCGTAGGCTGCGTGTGCCGCGTCCGGATCGAAATGCGTTGGCGTCGACGACGGAAAAATACAGGCGCCGGCCGGCGTGTCCAGTTCACGGTAGGAAACGCCGAAACTGTCCCCTGTGAACACGCCGTGAGATGCAGGGTCGTGCAGCGAATAGTGATGCAGCGCGTGGCCTTCCGTGTAGAACGCCTGCAGCTCCCTGCCGTTCAGCGAGTACCACTGCCCGTCCTCGGGCTGTTTTATTCGGGAGGCGTCGATTGGCACGATATCCCCGTACAGTTCCTGCGTACGGCGTTCTCCGTACACGGCAATCGTGCCTGCGACGAGTTTTTCAGGCTGCGCCATGTGACGCGCCCCGCGCGGATGCACGATGCAGCGCGCATTGGGCAATGCCTGCATCAGACGGCCGGCGCCGCCCGCATGGTCGAGATGAATGTGGGTCAGGAATACGAAATCGACATCGCCGACATCCAAATCCTGCTGCTGCAGCGCATTCAGCAGTAACGCAACGCTGTGATTGGTGCCGACGTCGACAAACGCGGCACGGCCGTTCTCGACGATCAGGTGGCTGGCGTCCTGCAGAGGCCGCGTGTACTCGGTGTCGACGGCAACGATGCCGTCGTCGAAGCGGATCGTCTGCGCAACAACGGCCGACAATGCTTACTCGATCTCGGTCGTCTCGAGACCTTCAAGCCCGGCAAAATACTCCGCGAGTAAACCAATATCGTCCTCGGCGATCAGATTCGCCTGGGCGGTCATGACGGCATCGCTGCGCGTACCGTCGCGGTATTGCCGCAGCGCGTTTTCGAGATAGTCTTCGTACTGACCCGCCAGCGTCGGCCACATGGCATTGACACTGATGCCGTTGGCGCCGTGACAGGCGGCACACGCTGCGGCCTTGTCAAACGACTGCCCCTGCGCACCTCCGTTTTCGATCGTCTCATTCGCAAAGCCGGCCAGATACGCGGCCACGTCGTCGATCTCCTGATCGGTCAGGCTCTCCGCCTGCGCCGACATGGTCGGATGTGCGCGCATGCCGTCCCGGTAGCCCTTGAGCGCAATCACGAGATAGGTCGATGTCTGCCCGCCCAGCTTCGGGACGCGGTACGACGGATAGGCATTGCGATAGCCTTCGATTCCGTGGCACCCGAGACAGGAATATCCGAGTTCCTCACCCGCCTCGGCATCGCCATTGGCGAATGCGGTCTGGGCAAAAATGGCCGTCGCGAACAGGATTGTCGCGGCGCTGGCTACGATCTTCATGGCGTTAATCACTTGGTTTTCAGGGGTTTCGATGCCTGAGTGTGCTGTCAGGCAATGTCTGAGGCCGCTATGGTAGTGATACTCGCCGCGGATTTCCAGGGCTCGTTAACGCCGCCTGAGCACATTCCGGGCCGGTCTGTCCTGCAAAAATGGCGGCGTGCCCGTAGAATCGCGCGCGAGTGGACCGTTTGCTATATTCGGCGGCTCTCAGCCGCATCAGCGCCTCTGCGCAAACCGATGGAGAACTCCCATGAAAAAAGGCGTCGTCGTACTCATTCTGGTGCTGGCACTGCTGATCGTCGTTTCACCCGGAATCATCGGCAAGCTGGCCGAACGGAGCGTAGACGAGAATCTGACCGTCGCAGCGCAGCAAAGCGGTGAACTCGTCGTCACGTCGACGGGCTTCGACCGAGGCTGGTTTTCGTCTGAAGGTACTCACCGCATTGAGCTCGGCGACGGGAATCTTCGCAGCGCGCTGGGGGCAAGCGGCAGCGCCGACGCCATACCGGTGCTCGTGATCAATACGCGCCTGGATCACGGCCTGATTCCAATCACGTCGATGAGCCGCGAGAAAGGCTCTCTGACACCCGGCCTCGGCAGCGCCGTGTCGACGGTGGCCGTGGAACTCGGTGACGGTGATGTCATCGATATTCCTGGAACGATCTTCAGCAAAGTGGAACTCGATGGCGATCTCGATTCCAGGTATCTGCTCGAAGCCGGTTCGCAGCAGACCGACAGCGGCGTGATTGACTGGCTGCCCGCGATGATCGACTTTGCCGCCGATTCGTCCACGGGCCGTATCGAGTTCGATGTCGATGCAAAGGGCGTAACGGCCAGCGAAGGAAATACGAAATTGTCGCTCGGACCCGTGCAGTTTTCCGGTGACCTGACACCGACCGGGCATGGCTATTCCGTCGGCGAGGCGTCACTGACGGTCGGCTCGGTGGAATTCGAAGGCCCAGGCCAGAACACGGTTCGTGTCGGCAAAGTCAACGGCGAGCAGGAAACCCGTCTCTCCGGCGATCAGATGCTCTCCAGCGGGTCGATGACACTGGAGCGCATGACGGTGCCGGGATTTGGCGACGTCGGTATGAACATCGAGGCGAGTGCGGTGGCGAATGCCGAGGCCATGGGCCGATTCATCGCAGCGATGAAAGCCGGTTCGACGGGCAGCGATCCGATGCAATCCGCGATGACCCTACAGGACGACTTAAAGGACCTGTTCGCCGGCGGCTTATCGGTCGACATCGATACGCTGAACGTGTCGCTGCCCATGGGTCTGGTCGAATCGAATATCAACGTCGAGATTCCGTCATCGGATCGCGACGATTTCGAGTGGACGTCGCTGCTGCTCAGCACGGTTGCGAAAGTCGACCTTCGGGTGCCTGAAGCGCTGGTGCAGATGGCGACATCGATGAACCCGCAGGCAGGCGCAGTCGTCGGCATGGGTTATCTGCGCAGGGACGGCGATTACTACGTGATGGACGCGGACTTTGAGAAGGGCCTGCTGCAAATCAACGGAGCGCCGATTCCACTGCCGCTCGGCGCATTCTGACACCGGCAACCTGTTGAAATAGCACTCGAGGACTCGGTGCGTTAACCGCTCAGCCGCAGTTCTTCCGCCCTGATGCAGGCCACGCGCGTGCCTCCGACATCGCGCAGTATCGGCACGGCGACCCGGCAGTCGTCGTTCGCCCATGCACAGCGCGGATGGAACACGCAGCCCCCGGGCGGATCCAGCGGCGACGGCACCTCGCCTCCGAGCGGCGCGGCCAGCGGCGGCACGGTGGGGTCGGGGACCGGCACGGCATCGATCAGAGCCCTCGTGTACGGATGACGCGGATTTGCAAACAGGCGCTCCGTGTCGGCCACCTCGACGAGTCTGCCGAGATACATCACGGCAATACGATGACTGATCGCGTTGACAACCGCGAGATCGTGCGAAATAAAGACGATCGCGAGCTTCGTCTCAGCCTGAATCGACCGCAACAGATCAAGCACGCGGACACGCACCGATCCGTCGAGCGCCGCGGTTGCCTCATCGCAGATCAACACCCTGGGTTTCAATATCAGCGCACGCGCCAGCGCGACGCGCTGTGCCTGTCCGCCCGACAGTTGGTGCGGATAACGGCGATGTAAGTCCTCGTCGAGGCCTACCGCCGACAACGCGTCCGCAACCCGTTGCCGCTGCTCCGCCGCGCCTATTTCGCGTGCATGAACCTTGAGCGGCTCGGCGACGATCGCCTCGACACGCCATTGCGGATTGAGCGCACCGACCGGATTTTGAAACACGAGCTGCAGATTGCGCCGGATGTCCAAAGGGCGCGACTCGGTCGTACCGCGAAGCGGCGCGCCTGCGTAAACAACGGTACCGGACACCAACGGCAACAGCCCCAGCACAGCTCTGACCAGGCTCGTCTTTCCCGACCCGGACTCGCCGACCACACCCAGCGTTTCGCCTTGCGAAAGCGTGAGATCGACGCCGGTTACAGCCTGTAGATATCGCCGCCCGCCAACGGGATAACGCACAACGGCATCCTCGACAGCCAGCAGTGTCGGACCTTCCGTGTCGGTGTCAGGTACCAGGGGGTGATCTCTGACACGCGGCGCCGACGCGAGCAGCGTTTTCGTGTGTGCATGGGCCGGCGCCGCGAACAGGGACGTCGTCGCGCCCGATTCAATCAGGCGTCCGTTCTCGAACACCAGCAGGCGCTCGCAGCGGCCCGCCACCACGCCGAGGTCGTGAGTGATCAGCAGCAGCGTCGTGTCGTTGCGAATGTCCTCGAGCAGATCCAGAATCTGCGCCTGCACGGTCACGTCCAGCGCGGTCGTGGGCTCGTCCGCAATCAGGACTTGCGGTTCGGCGAGCAGAGCGGCCGCGATCATGACCCGCTGGCGCATACCTCCGGATAATTCGTGCGGAAACGCGCGCAGCTGCCGTTGTGGATCGGGCAGGCCCACGCGCTGCAGCATCTGTGCTACGCGATCGTCAGCCGCAGCACGCTCAACCAGGCGATGCTCGATCAGAATTTGTCGCAACTGCCGACCGACGCGCAGATAGGGGTTCAGTGCCTGCTGCGGATCCTGAAATACGATGCCGATGCGGCGAGCTCGAATCCGATTGAGCACCTTTTGTGTTGCACCGCATATCTCGTCGCCGCGATAGCGGATGCTACCGCTTACCTGCGCATGCGCCGGCAACAGCCCCAGCATCGCAAGCGCGGTCTGCGACTTGCCGGACCCGGATTCGCCGACGATGCCGATCGACTCCGCGCGCGCCACATCGAAGCTGACGCGGTCGACCACGCTAGTATCGCCGTAGCGGACACTGAGCTCATCGACGGACAACAACGTCATCCGGGCTGCCTCGCATCGAAGTAGTCGCGCAGCGCATCGCCGAGAAAGTTGAAACACAACAAAATGACTGCGAGCAGCGTGGCCGGTATCAGCAGCATCCACGCAGCGCCTTCCATCTGATTCACACCCGCGTCGACCAGCGCACCCAGAGACGTCCGCGGCGCCTGCACGCCGAGTCCGAGAAAACTTAAGAAAGATTCAACGAGGATCGCCTGCGGAATCGTCAACGTGACGTAGACCACGACGATGCCAAACAGATTCGGCGCAATGTGCCGGAAAACGATGCGCATCGGGCCGACCCCCGTGAGGCGCGCGGCGTCAACGAACTCGCGGTGACGCAGACTCATCGTCTGGCCGCGAACGATACGTGCCATATCGAGCCAGTTGATCGCACCGATCGCCACAAAAATCAGCAGGAAGTTCCGTTCGAACGCGACCATGAGCAAGATCACGAAAAATATGAAAGGCAGCGCGTACAGCGTGTCGACAAGACGCATCATGACTGCATCGACGCGGCCGCCGACATAGCCTGCGATGGCGCCGTAACTGACACCGATAATCAGACTCACGAGACTTGCAACGACGGCCACAAGTAACGTCACACGGATGCCGTGCATGGAACGCACGAACAGGTCGCGGCCGAGATCGTCGGTACCGAAAATCTGCATTCCCGCCAATGTCGGTGCGTCAAGAATGCGATTGAAATCGGTGGTCAGGTAATCCTGCGGGCTGATCCACGGGCCGACGATGGCCAGCAACAGCAGCGTCAGCAATACCCACGCGCTGATCCTCATCGCCGGCGCACCCGCGGATCGATCAGCCCGTAGAGAATATCGACGAGCAGATTCAGGAACACGATCAGCGCCGCGTAAAAAACGACGATGCCGAGCACGAGTGTGTAATCGCGATTCAGCGCTCCGCGCACAAAGAACTGACCGAGACCCGGAATGCCGAATATCTCCTCGACGACGACCGAGCCGGTCAGTATCGCGGCGACCGCCGGTCCCAGATAAGACAGCACGGGCAACAGCGCCGGTTTTAGCGCATGCACCCGAATCAGCGTGGGCGTGCTCAGTCCCTGCGAGCGCGCGGTGCGAACGAAATCCTGATGCAATACGTCGATCATGCTCGCACGCGTCAGTCTCGCGATATAGGCTATCTGCGGCAGAGCCAGCGTCGTTACGGGCAGAACGTACTTCGCCGTGCCCGGCGAACCGCTCCAGCCGGCCGGCAACCACTGCAGGCGAACCGCAAGCAGCAACACGAGCACTGGCGCAACAACGAACACGGGAATCGAGATGCCGGTCATCGCGAACGACATAACCGCCCGGTCGGTCCACGAATCCTGTCGCAGTGCGGCCAGCGTCCCGGCACCCACACCGACGATCAGTGCCAACCCCATTGCCATTGCGCCAAGCTGCAGCGACAACGGAAATCCGCTCGCGATCAGCTCGGCAACCGTGTAATCCCGGTAGCGGTAAGACGGACCCAGATCGCCGCGCAGCAGACCGCCCATGTAGCGCAGAAACTGCATCGGCAGCGGTTCGTCAAGGTGATAGGCCTTCTCGATGTTGGCGGCGATATCGGCCGGCAGCACGCGTTCGTCGTCAAACGGGCCGCCTGGCGCCGCATGCACCATCAGAAATGCCAGCACGATGACCAACAGCAGTGTCGGTATCGCGCCCAGCAATCGGAGCAGCGTGTATCGCAGCAAGTGCTCGTTCCGGACCGTCTATTCGGCCTCTGTCAGACTCAGATCTTTAGAGTAATGGTAATCGAGAACATTGTCCTGCCAGCCTTCTACCCGAGGGCTGACGAGGTGCTTGGAAACGTAGAAATACAGCGGAATGGCCGGATGGTCGGCAAGCATCACGCGCTCGGCCTCCTCAAGATACAGGCGACGCCGGTCCGGGTCCGACTGGCTCGCGGCGCGGCGCATCAGATCGTCGTATTCCGCGCTCGCGTATCCTGGCATGTTCATGACGGCGCCGCTCTCCAGAAGCTTGAGAAAATCGTGCGCGTCGTTGTAGTCGGCCACCCAGCTTGCGCGAAACACCTGTGTAACCTCCCGATCGCGCATGTTCGCCAGCAACACCTGAAACTCTTCATTGATGAGCGTGGCCTCGGCACCGAGCACTTCCGCCCACATCGCCTGAATGGCCTCGGCAACGCGGCGCTGCGTGTCCGACGTGTTGTAGCGCAGCTCAAACCGCAACGGATTCTCTGCGCTGTAACCGGCCTCCTTGTACAGCCTGCGCGCAAGCTGATTCCGTTCGTCCTGGCTCAGTGCCGCAAAACTCAGCTGCGTCGGTCGATAGTTGGCAACACCGGGCGGCACCCAGCTATACGCCGGTTGCTCGCCGCGCCCTGTTATGCGCTCGACGAGCAGTTCCCTGTCGATAGCCATCGACAGCGCTTCACGCAGTTTCGGTGCATCCTTAAACGGCGGCTTCGTCAGATTGAATCCGTAGTAATAGAGGCTAAGGTAAGGCGCGATACGCAAGCGCTCGCCCATGTCCTCGCGCGTCTGAGCAAAATTTTCAGGAGGAACGGAAGACGTGATATCGATCTCGCCGGCGCGAAAACGAGCGAGTTCGGTGACTTCCTGAGTGACGATATGGTGCTGCACTTCGTCGATCGCCGTCGATGCGTTGTCCCAGTAGTACGGATTGCGGCGCAGCGTGACAACCGAACCCGGTATCCAGTCGTGCAGACGATAGGCACCGTTGCTTACGAGTTTGCCCGGTCTGGCAAAGCCATCGCCGTGCTCTTCGATCGACGGTGGGTGCATCGGAAACGTCGCAGGATGCGTGAGCAGGCTGAGCAGATATGGCGTCGGCCGATCGAGACCGATGACCAGCGTGTGATCGTCGGGTGCTGCGAGAGTCGATATGTCGCTGAGAAATTCCGCGTAAAACGCCGCGGTTGCAGGATCGGACAGTCGCTTCATCGCGTACAGGAAATGCGCCGCCACGACCGGGTCGCCGTTCGACCACGTCGCTTCCGGCCGCAGATGAAACGTGTAGGTCAACCCGTCTTCGGACACGTCCCAGCGCTCGGCCGCGGCGGGGATCATTTCTCCGTTCGCAGACCAGCCCAGCAGACCCTCGCCGAGGTCGCGCAATACGTCGGCAGCCTGAATGCTGCGTGCCTTGTGGCCGTCGAGCGTTTCGGGCTCTGTGCTCAGCGCCCTGCGCAGAACCGACCCGTCGGGCGGCGCGTCGTCCGGACCGCCACAGGCGGTTAGTGTCAGAGTAAAAACGAGTAGTGCGAGGCAGCAGTGTTTCATGGAGCGAAGCATACCTGAATCGGAACGGTTATCTGCTGCCCAACGCGTAACAGAACCTGGTGGGCCGGCTGATGAATTCGGTCACCTGGATTCAGGCGCTTTTCTTCAGATGGATAAGCAGCAGCGACACCGCGGCCGGGGTAACCCCCTCAAGCCGCGATGCGTGACCGAGTGTCGCGGGCCGTGCCCGTTCCAGCTTCTGCCGGGCCTCATTGGACAAACCGTCGACCGCCGCATAATCGATGTCGCCCGGCAGGCGCAGCGCTTCCTGTTTTGCGTGCTTTGCAATTTCGCGCTGCTGACGATCGATGTAACCCGCGTACTTCGCCTGCACTTCAACCTGTTGTTCGACCTGCTCTCGCTGCTCGATCGCTTCCGGCAGACTGCCGACACCGACGCCGCGTATGTCCACGACATCGCGATAACGGTATTCAGGCCGTTTCAGCAGCTCCGCAGCCGTGACGCCGGCGGATGCGACATGGATCGAGCCGAGTCTCGCCTGCTCCGCCGCCACGGCTTCGTACTTTGCCTCGTAGATTCGCCAGCGCTCGTCGCCGACAAGCCCCAGTCGTCTGCCGGCAGGGGTCAGGCGCAGGTCCGCATTGTCTTCGCGCAACAGCAGCCGGTATTCGGCGCGGCTCGTGAACATCCGGTACGGCTCGCTCACGCCGCGCGTAATCAGGTCGTCGACAAGTACGCCAAGATACGCCTCATGACGCTGCGGATACCACGGCTGCCGATCCCGCGCCGCCTGAGCGGCGTTGATTCCTGCCAGCAGTCCCTGCGCAGCGGCTTCCTCGTACCCGGTCGTACCGTTGATCTGACCGGCGAAGTACAGCCCGCCCAGCGATCGGGTTTCGAGCGTCGGCCGCAGGTCGCGAGGATCGAAATAGTCGTATTCGATCGCGTAACCGGGTTGTGTGATGACGGCATTCTCAAACCCGACGATCGAGCGCACAAAGCGCTCCTGGGTCGCAGCCGGCAGGCTCGTGGAGATCCCGTTGGGATACACGATATCGGTGTGCAGCCCTTCGGGTTCGACGAATATCTGGTGTGATGCCCGGTCGGCAAAACGTACAATTTTGTCCTCTATCGACGGGCAGTAACGCGGGCCGACGCCGTCGATCCTGCCGGTGAACATCGGCGATTCGGTCAATGCACCGCGAATGATGTCGTGGGTCTGTTCAGTGGTCCGTGTGAGCCAGCAGGAAATTTGTTGCGGATGCTGATCGCGGCGACCGAGAAACGAAAACACGGGCACCGGGTCGTCGCCAGGCTGTTCCTGCATCCGCGTCAGGTCCAGGCTGCGCCCATCGAGCCTCGGCGGCGTGCCGGTCTTCAGTCGCGCAACCTTAAACGGCTGTTCGCGCAGCCTGTCGGCCAGCCGGTTTGCCGGCGCATCCCCGACGCGCCCGCCGGGCTGCTCGTGATCGCCAATCAGAATACGCCCGCCGAGGAAGGTTCCCACCGTGAGGACGACCGCCTTCGCGCCAATCCGCGCGCCGGATGCCGTGACGACACCGGTCGCTCGTGTTCCGTCCACGATCAGATCGTCCACCGTATCCTCACAGACCGTCAGGCCGTGCTGACCGGCAATAATGCGCTGAATCGCCTCGCGATAGAGCGCACGATCGGCCTGGGCACGCGTTGCTCGCACGGCGGCCCCCTTTGACGCATTCAACGTGCGGAACTGGATGCCCGCCCGATCGATAGCCGTGGCCATCGCACCGCCCAGTGCATCGATTTCCCGGGTCAGATGCCCCTTGCCGATGCCGCCGATGGCCGGGTTGCAGCTCATCTCACCCAGGGTTTCGCGCTTCTGCGTGACCAGCAACGTGCGCGCACCCGCCCGTGCGGCAGCCAGACAGGCTTCCGTGCCGGCGTGACCGCCGCCAATCACGATGACGTCGAAGGCATTCATGGAACGGGTCAGAAAATAGTCAACAGGGCCGGCGATTTTATGCCTCGGAACTGACCGTTGCCAGTGGAACTTTACTATTTCCGACGGCTTGTTCAGGATAGCCCGTTGTTTCGAGCCACGGATATTCCATGAGACGAATCGTTCTACTCGCGCTGCTGCTCGCGGGCACGACGAGTGCGGCTGCGCAAACGCTCGAGTTGTCGGATTGCCGTATTACCGCCGGCCCGGGCTTTGCGAGTATCAAAGCACGCTGTGGCAGGATGCCTCGACCGCTCGACCCGACCGGCGAGGTATCCGGCACGATCGAATTGCGTATCGCCGTCGTCGAGGCGCTGAGTCTCTCGCCGGCACCCGATCCGGTCGTACCGCTTGCCGGCGGACCCGGCCAGGGTGCGATCCAGTTCTATACGTCCTATGCGTGGGCCTTCGAGGATCTGCGCCGCGATCGCGCCATTTTGCTCGTCGACCAGCGCGGCACGGGCGAGTCGGCACGTATGGATTGCAATTTTGACGACAATCTGATTGAAGGCCAGTACTCCACCGAATCGACGGTCCGGTACATGCGCGAGTGCCTTGACGAACTGCCGTTCGACCCGCGGTTTTTCACAACAACGGTCGCCGTCCACGATCTCGAGGCGGTGCGCAAAGCGCTCGGCTACCCGGCGCTGAATCTTTACGGCGTCTCCTACGGGACACGCGTCGCGCAGCATTTCGCGCGCCGTTATCCGGATTCTACACGCACGATAACCATCGACGGTGTCGTCCCGCCGCAAAGACCGCTGGGACCGGAGATTGCAACCGAGAGTCAGAAGGCCCTCGACCGTATTCTCGCGCGCTGCGTTGAAGACAGCGCCTGCAGCGAGCATTTTCCCGATGTACGGGAGGACTTCGCACGCATCGTCGCAAACCTGCGTGAAGCCCCCGAAATCGTGCGTATCCAGGACCCGATCGGCGGGCGTCCGGAGGATCTCGAGTTCGGCCCCAACGAGTTTGCCGGCGCCATCCGGCTGCTGGCCTACCACCCGAACTCGATCGCGCTGATCCCGTTGCTCGTCAGTGAGGCCGGCGACGGCCACTTCGCGCCGCTCGGATCGCAGTTCGCCATGACGCTGCATTCCATGATGGATGCACTGGCGCTGGGTATGCACAACTCGGTGATGTGCACTGAGGACATCCCGTTTTACGATCGGGAAGAGATCGACTACGCCGCACTCGAAGCCAGCTACATGGGGCGCATGCAGGTGGACGCGCTGATGACCATTTGCTCCGTGTGGCCGAACGGCCCGATCGATGCGGATTTCAACGAACCGCTGTCGACCGACATCCCGGTGCTGCTGCTCAGCGGCGATGCCGATCCAATCACGCCTCCGGCCTATGCCGAACAGGCCATGGCTGCATTTGGGAACGCAAAACATCTGATTGGCGAACATCAGGGTCACGGACAGCTGACGGTCGGTTGTGTGCCGCGGCTGATCGCGGATTTTGTCGCGTCTGCCGATCTCGCATCGCTGGACACGGCCTGTCTTTCGAGAAGTTTCGTAATGCCGTTTTTTGTCGACTTCGCCGGGCCCACGCCGTGATTGAAGTGGACAACATTCACAAGTCGTTCGGCCATGTACACGCCGTACGCGGGGTCAGCTTCAACGCACCCGACGGCCGAATTACAGGGCTACTCGGCCCGAACGGCGCCGGCAAATCGACAACGCTCAGAGTGCTGTACACGGTGCTCAAACCCGACAACGGCACTGCGTCTATCGACGGCATCGACGTCGTCGGCGACAGTCTCGCGGCCAGAGCGCGAATCGGCGCGCTGCCGCACGGCGCGGGACTGTATCCGAACCTGACGGCGCGCGAGAACATCGCCTACTACGCGCGCCTGTGCGGCGTGGATAAACGCGAGGTTTGCGACCGTGTCGCGCAAGTGATCGAACTGCTTGAGATTGGCAGTTTTGCCGACCGTCGTACGAAGGGGTTTTCTCAGGGACAACGCACCAAAGTGTCGCTGGCCCGGGCGCTCGTGCACGACCCACAGAACGTCGTTCTTGACGAACCGACCAACGGACTCGATGTCATGGCGACCCGATCGCTGCGCGAGCTGATACTGAAACTTAAGGACGCCGGCCGCTGTGTACTGTTTTCAAGTCATGTCATGCAGGAGGTTGCAGCGCTCTGCGACGATATCTGCATCATCGCCAACGGTCAGGTCGCCATCGACGATTCACTCGACGGCATTCGCGAACGCCTCGGCTACGACGACCTTGAGGAGGCCTTCGTTGCGGCCATCGGTCAGGTGGGTGAAGACTGATGCGAACGCTCGTTACGGTGTTTCTCAAGGAGGTCGTCGACAATCTGCGCGACCGGCGCGCGCTGCTCTCCGCACTGCTGATGGGGCCGGTGTTCGGGCCCGTTATGTTTGCATTCGTGATTAACCTGTCGCTCGATCGCGCCATCGACTCCGCCGAAAGCACGATGCCGCTTCCGGTCGTGGGCGCGGAGCACGCGCCGAATCTCGTGCGGTTTCTGGAAAGCAACAACATCGATATCGTTGCGGGCCCGCCATCGGCCGACGGAGCCGCGGATGCGGTCCGGCGCGGCGTACACGACCTGGTGCTCGTTATACCGGAAACCTTCGGCGAACAACTCGCTGCCACCATCCCGGCGCGCATCAGCCTGTACTCCGACGAGGCAAACTCCCAGGGGGAAAAAGAACTGCGGCGCGCGCGCAACGCCCTGTACGCCTACGACCAGCAACTGGCCTCTATGCGTCTGACCGCCCGCGGCATGAACCCGGCCGTGCTCAGACCGCTGAACATCGACGAGATCGACGTTTCAACGCCAAGCGGCCGGTCGGCCATGCTGCTCGGCATGATGACCTACTTTTTCATCTTCGCGCTGCTGATGGGCGGTATGTATCTGGCGATCGACGCAACCGCCGGCGAGCGCGAGCGCGGTTCGCTGGAACCGCTGCTGGCATTGCCCGTCCCTCGCGACCAGCTCATTTTCGGCAAAATTCTCGCGACCTGTGTGTTTATGGCCGCATCGCTGATCTTAAGTTTGTTGTCGTTTTTCGTCGTACTGAAGTTCATGCCGCTCGAACAGCTCGGCATGACCCCGAACTTCGGCCTGCCGCAGGTAGCCGCCGCATGCCTGCTGCTAGCGCCCTTTATTCTTCTGGGTGCCGCGCTCATGACACTGGTTGCGTCGTTCACTCGGAGCTATAAGGAGGCGCAGACGTGGCTCAGCGTGCTGCTCGTGGCGCCGACCCTGCCCGTATTAATCGTCAGTATCCTGACGTTGCGGCCGCGTCTTGAGTTCATGTTCGTGCCGTCTTTGAGTCAGCACCTGATACTCGTGGACATGATCAAGAACGAGCCGATCAACGGCCTGCATGTGGGAATATCCGTCGTCAGCACGCTGTTGCTGGGCCTGCTGGTCATGTTTGTTTGCGCGCGACTGTACCGCCGGGAAAGCCTGCTGGGCTGACAATCGCCGTACACGGCACGAATCCGAACCCGCCAGGTTGACAATTTTCGCGGGTTCTTCACCATGTAGGGCCCGGCGATAAGAATAATATTATGGCTTTGTTCTCCGAACTCCGGCGACGCAACGTACTCAAGGTCGCTTTGTTGTACGCCATCGCCAGCCTGCTGATCGTTTGGCTCGTTGGCGGCCCGCTCACGGCGCTCGGTGCGCCTGTCTGGGCGAACGAGTTCGTGCTGCTCGTACTGGCCATCGGTTATCCTGTGGCGCTGATCTTCGCGTGGACCTATGAAATTACGCCCACGGGTCTGAAGAAGTCGCTCGATGTCGATCAGACACAGTCCATCGTCTTTAAGACCGGCCAGAAACTGAATGCTGCAATGGCGGTTCTCGCCGTGCTCGGCGTATTGGCGCTGGTCGGTGAGCGTCTGATGCCGACCTTCGAATTTCCGAAAATCGCCGAAATAGAACCGCTGATCCGCGAGAAACTGTACGAGTCGCCGAACGACCCCAGCGTGCCGCAGGACATACGCTCGTATACGCTGGATAACGGCCTGCGCATCGTCGCCTGGCCGGACCACGACATACCGAACGTTGCGATGTATACCTTCGTGCGCGCCGGTGGGCGAAACGAATATCCGGGCATCACGGGTCTTTCCCACTTCTTCGAACACATGATGTTCAACGGCACCGAGAAGCGTGCGCAGGGCGAGTTCGACGAAGAAATGGAGGCTGCCGGCGGCGCGAACAACGCCTATACATCCAGAGATCTGACCGTCTATCAGAACTGGTTCCCGGCCAGCGCGCTGCAGACCATCTTCGATCTGGAGGCCGATCGCTTCGAAAACCTCGCGATCGATCCTGAGGTCGTGGAATCGGAACGCGGCGTCGTTTATTCGGAGCGGCGGCTGCGCGTCGACAACGACAATTTCGGCCGCCTCTACGAACAGATGATGGCCACGGCCTTCGTCGCACACCCGTATCAGTTTCCGGTGATCGGCTGGCCGTCCGACATCGAGAACTGGACGCAGGAGGACCTTGAGCAGTATTTCCTGACGTATTACGCACCGAACAATCTGACGATGGTCATCGCGGGCGACTTCGACGCCGAGGCACTATTCGAGATGGCGGACGATTTCTTCGGCGGCATACGCGCGCAGGAGCCGCCCGAATCCGTTGACACGGTTGAACCTGAACAGCACGGAACGCGGCGCCTGCTCGTCGAGACAGCGGCGCCAACGCCGCTGCTGCACGTCGCCTTTCAGGGTGGCCGCGCCGCCGATCCCGATGCGCTCGCAACCAACGTCCTGCTGAACATCGTTTCAGGCGGTGCCTCTTCGCGGCTGCATCGCACACTCGTCGAGCAAGAGCAGCTAGCCCTGTCCGTCGGCGGATTCCAGATGGAGGGCTTCGATCCGGGACTCGTGTATTTCTATTTGACGTTGCCGCCGGACGGCGATCCCGACGCCGTGGAATCGCGCCTGCTGGCATTACTGCTGACCGTCGCCGACGACGGTGTGTCAGAGACGGAACTGACAAAAGCACGCAACATCATGCTGGCGGACTACTGGCGCAGTCTTGCAACGATCGACGGCAAGGCCTCGGTGCTCGGCAATGCCGAAGTGTTCCTCGGCGACTACGAACTGGCGTTTTCCCTGCCTGAAAAACTGCAGCAGGTAACCGTCGAGGACATACGCCGGGTGGCCCGGCAGCTATTCCAGGCGGAACGCATGACGGTGGGTGTACTGCGTTCAGGGGAGGAAGAGGAATGAAGCGCTGCGGAGTCGTTGCCGTATTGCTGTCGGTCGTGTGGTCGTTTCCCTGTAATGCGCAAGGGGTGCGGCTGCCCGATGCGGAACGTGTGGTTCTTGAAAACGGCGCAGTTCTGATACTCGTTGAGAAGCACGACGTACCACTGATCGGTCTTGAGACCGTGATTCGGGGCGGCGCTGCTGCGGACCCTGAAGACCGCCACGGCACGGCCAACCTGCTCGCCGCATTGCTCGAAAAAGGAGCGGGTGAGCGTAGCGCTGAGGAATTCGCGGCCACGGTCGAGGGCGTCGGCGGCACGGTCGCCGCGTCGGCGGGTGTCGAGTGGGTTAACGTTTCGGCAGAATTCATGGCGCGCGATGCCGCGCTGATGGTCGAACTCGTGGCCGACATGCTGATTCGGCCAACCCTCGATGCCGGCGAATTCGTGCGGCTGCGCGATCGCAGCGTCAATCTGATCAAAGCGGCAAAAGGCTCCGACCCGAACAACCTGATGCCGGCATACGCCAACGCCTTTCTGTTCGGCGATCATCCCTACGGCAATCCGGCCGGAGGCAGCGAAACGTCGCTGGCTGCGATGCAGCTCGGCGATCTGAAGAGCTACTACGACGACTACTTTGGTGCCGATCGTCTGATCGTCGTTGCATCCGGCGACTTCGAGAGCGCCGAAATGCGCGATCTGCTGTCGGCCGCGTTTGGCAACTGGCGTGCGGCCGGTCGTGAATTGCCTGAATTCACGGCACCAGAGAAAGTGCCGGAAAGCCGCGTGTTGCTGATCGACAAACCCGGTGCGACGCAAACTTACTTTCGTATCGGCAATGTTGGCGTGGCGCGGGACTATTCCGGACGCGCGAATCTCAATCTGGCAAATACGGTATTCGGCGGGCGCTTCACGTCGATGCTCATGACCGAGTTGCGCACGAAATCCGGCCTGAGTTACTCGGCGAGATCGCAGCTCGGCCGTTATTCGCAGCCGGGATCGGTGTTCATCGGTTCGTTTACCGAAGTCGGAACCACGATCGAGGCCATCGACACGGCGCTTGGCGTGCTCGGCCAATTGCACGAAAACGGGCTCAACGATGCGATGCTGCAGTCTGCGAAAAACTACGTTCAGGGTCAGTTCCCGACCCGGCTCGAAACTGCGGCTCAGCTTGCCGCTCAGTTCGCGATGCTGGAGGCAGCCGGTCTGGACGCCTCGTGGATCGACGACTACGGCACTGAACTCGATGCCGCCACGCCGGAGTCGATCGCGGCTGTCATCGACGACGTCTATCCGCGCGAAAACGAACTCGTCTTTGTCGTGCTCGGCGATGCCGAACACATCCGCGAATCGCTCGCAAAATACGGTCCGGTGACCGAAGTGTCGATCGACGAGCCGCGATTCCGGCCCTGAGCCTCGCATTACTTGCCGATGCAGAACTCCGAAAAAATCCGGCCGAGCAGATCATCGGACGACACCGCGCCGGTAATTTCGCCAAGGGCCTGCTGACTCAGACGCAGCTCCTCAGCCAGCAATTCCCCGGCCTGCGCCTGTTCGAGCGCGGTGCGGCCCGTCTCGAAGTGCATCGCGGCGCGCTCCAGTGCGCCAAGGTGACGCCGGCGCGCCGTACAGGCACCTTCGCCCGCGTTTCGATAGCCTGCAAGCTCGCGTATTCGTTGCCGTAACGCGTCGAGCCCCGCACCGGTTTTGGCCGAAATATTAATCACGTCCTCATCGAGCCGTCCAGGCGGTTCGTTCGTCAGGTCGACCTTATTACGCACGATGGTAACCGGTACCGCTTTGGGGAGTGATTCGTGCAGTTCGTGGTCCTCGTCCGCCGTGGCGTCCTGGATCAGCAGTGCGGCATCGGCGTTTGCAAGCGCCGCGCGAGCGCGGCGGATGCCCTCCTCCTCTATTCGATCCGGGTTCTCACGGATTCCGGCGGTATCGACCAGCTCCACCGCGAGCCCGTCGATATCGATCTGTTCTCTGAGGATATCGCGCGTCGTACCCGCTACTTCGGTAACAATCGCGGCCTGCTGGCCGCTCAGAAGATTCAGCAGACTCGATTTGCCGGCGTTGGGTTTGCCGACGATCACGACCTGAAAGCCGTCGCGCAGCAATCGGCCCTGGGACGCGTTTTCGCGCAACACGACAAACGCCGCACGGCACTCCTCGACGCGAGCATGCAGTACATCATCGGCAAGAAAATCGATGTCTTCCTCGGGAAAGTCGATCGCGGCCTCAACGTGCATGCGCAGGCGCAGCACCTGCTCTGCCAATGCCGACACCGCCGCCGAAAACTCGCCGGCAAACGACCGCAGCGCGGCCCGCGCTGCCTGGGCAGTGCCGGCATTGATCAGGTCCACGATGGCCTCGGCCTGCACGAGATCGAGCTTGTCGTTGAGAAATGCGCGCTTCGAAAACTCGCCGGGCTCCGCACGCCGGGCACCACAGCCAACGGCCGCATCGACCAGCATGGACTGCACGAGCGGGCCGCCGTGGCCGTGCAGTTCGAGCACCGATTCGCCGGTCATCGATGCCGGCGCGGGGAAATACAACACCAGGCCTTCGTCGACACGGCGGCCCACTTTGTCGCGAAAGGTCCGGTAAGCTGCGTGCCTCGGCTCGGGCAGGCTGCCCAGTAATGTTCTGGCGATATACTCGGTCTTTTCTCCTGAAATTCGAACGATGCCGATTCCGCCCGTTCCGGGCGGGGTTGCGACAGACACGATGGTTTCGGCGAAATTCGTCATATCCCAATCAGACCACAGGTAACGTGCAATGCAGAGCAAAAACGTCCGTTTTCCCAACACCACGGGCCAGAACCTGTCCGGCATACTCGATCTGCCCGAGGGCGAGCCTCTCGCTTACGCACTTTTCGCGCATTGCTTTACATGCTCAAAGAACATCAAGGCTGCGTCGCACATCGCCCGAGCTATGACCGGCGCAGGGTTCGCGCTGCTGCGATTTGACTTCACCGGCCTCGGGCAGAGTCAGGGCGAGTTCGAAGATACCAGTTTCTCGAGCAATGTTTCCGATTTGCTCGCGGCCGTCAAGTGGCTGCGAGAGACACACCGTGCGCCTGGGGCCTGTTATCACGAATGTCATCGACCCTGCCGAGGCGGTTTTTTGTTCCGGCAAGGCAGAGCGGGCACCGTGTAGCACCGCTACATCAGCGAGCGACAATGCCGCCGGGCGAAAAACCGCCTCTCGGCGTTGCTCGTCGTTCATTTGACGCGTCAAACCTCATTCCTCGCGCCTTGACAGGCGCTTTTTCAGGCTCAACAGGGTCGATGACATTCGTGATAACAGGCCCTAACATACTGTTTGGCCATTCACTGGGCGGAACCGCGGTACTCAGGGCCGCGGCGGACGTTCCCTCGGCGGTCGCGGTTGCAACGATTGGCTCACCGGCCGATCCGGCGCACGTCGCGCATATGTTTTCCGGAAGCGACAAGGAGCTGGCAAGTGCAGGCGTTGCCGACGTCACGCCTGGCGGGCGGTCATTCAGAATCCGCCGGGAGTTCGTCGACGATCTAAGCCGGCACGATCTGCCGGATGCGGTCGGTCGATTGCGCAAAGCGCTGCTCGTCATGCACGCACCGCTTGACGATGTCGTTGAAATTGACAATGCCTCAACGTTGTTTACGGCCGCGAAACATCCGAAGAGTTTTGTCAGCCTGGACCAGGCGGATCACCTGCTGACGAACGAAGCAGATTCACGCTACGCGGGCCAGGTTCTTGCCGCGTGGGCGTCGCGTTATTTGCCGTCCGCGCCCGACACCGCAGCGCTCTCGGCACAGCCCGGCGAAGTTGTCGCACGCACGTTCGCGACGGGTTTTGAGACCGACGTCGTCAGCACCGATCATTCCTGGGTGGCAGACGAACCGACCGCCGTCGGCGGCAGCAACCTTGGTCCTACACCCTACGACCTGCTGTCGGCCGCGCTCGCAACGTGCACCACGATGACATTGCGCCTATATGCCGATCACAAGAAGCTGCCGTTGCAGTCCGCCACGGTCGCCGTCACACATCAGCGCGTGCACGCCGAAGATTGTGTGAAACGGGATGGAAAAATCGACGAGTTTCAACGCGTCCTCACGCTGGACGGAGACCTGACCGACGCTCAACGGCAGCGCATGCTGGAAATTGCGGACCGCTGTCCGGTCCACCGCACGTTGCACAACGAAATCAAGGTGCGCACCGTTTTGTCCGATTGACGCGACCGGTTAGTTTTTGCGTTTCTTTTTCGCCTCGCTTTCGACGACTTTATTGATCTTCCATTGCTGCGCAATCGACAACAGCGTATTGGTGACCCAGTACAGTACGAGTCCGGACGGGAAGAAGGCAAAAAACGCGGTGAACATAATGGGCATGATCTGCATGACCTTCGCCTGCACCGGATCGGCCGGCGCCGGATTCAGCTTCTGCTGCATGAACATGGCCGCGCCCATGATCAATGGCAGAATGAAATAGGGGTCGCGTGACGACAGGTCGGTGATCCAGAGCGCAAAAGGCGCCTGGCGCATCTCTACGCTCTCGAGCAGGACCCAGTAGAACGCCAGAAAAAACGGCATCTGAATCAGAATCGGCAGACAGCCGGCTGCGGGATTCACTTTTTCGCGTTTATAGAGATCCATCATCGCCTGACTCAGCGCCTGACGATCGTCCTTGTAACGGTCCTGCAGGGCCTTCATGCGTGGCTGCAGATTGCGCATTTTGGCCATTGAGCGTCCGCTGGACTCCGTGAGCTTGTAGAACGCGAGTTTGATCAGAAAGGTGACGATGATGATCGCCAGGCCCCAGTTGCCGACAAACTTGTGGATGAAACTTAAGACATAAAACAGCGGCTCTGAAATTACGGTCAGCCAGCCGTAATCGACGGTCAGTTTGAGCGTCTTATCGATTTGTTCGAGCTGCGCCTGCAGCTTGGGGCCGACGAATGCCGTCGTCTCGAACACCGTCGACGAGCCCGGCGCAACCGTGCGCAGCTGACCGATGGCGCTGGCCGTGGAGCGTTCACCCGAAACTGAGACCCGATAGCGCTGCGTGGTATCGCGAGCGGGCACAACGGCGCTCAGGAAATGGTGCTGTATCGCAGCGTACCATCCGGCCTGCGTTTCGAATTCCCAGGCGCGCTTCAGCAGATCGTCGCGATCGAGTTTTTCCGACTTGTCGCCGTCGTAGACAATCGGTCCGACGAAGGAATAGGAATCGACATCGAACATCGATCGTTCCTGTTCACGCGAGAAGCGCTGCAATTGGGAATACTCGGCGCCCTGCCAGGGTGCGGCACTATCGTTGCTGAGCGCCTGCTCGATGACGAACGCGTAGCTGCCGCGCCTGAAGCGAAAACGTTTTTCCACGGTGATACCGCTGCCGTCGGTCCAGCGTAGCGGAACCACGAGCTCGTCGGCTGAGCCAAGGTCGAAACGGGAGCCGTCGCTGCTGAACATCGCATTGTGATTCGGCTCGACACCCTCGTCGAGGTCTCGCAATCCGGTTTGTATTGCACCGTAGTTCAGCGCGTCCGGACTCAGCAGTGTAACGAGATTGTCGGGCTGGTCCTTCGCCACGGGGTAGCGCAATGCGGTAGCCGATTGCACGGTCCCGCCGAGCGTGCTGATCTGCAGCGCGAGGACGTCTGTGCGCACGTCGATCACGGCTGCAGCACCGGACGCCTGAGCAGTCGCCGGGCTGTCTGCGATAAGAGCCGGTGTCGCGGTTTCTGCGGGGGGCGCACTCAATTCGGGCAGATCGCCGTCGGCGACGGCGGGTGCCGGCTCGGTGGGTGCTTCGGCCGCGGCCGGGACCGCTGGCTGCGGTGAGTTCTCCATGATCCAGGTTTGCCAGGTCATCCAGACCATCAGGCCAAAAAATCCCCAGATCAGTATTCTTTGATTATCCATGCCCCATCTCGCGCTTCATTCAGCTCTTTTTGTTCGGTTGCGCCCTGCTCCCGCCCACGCATCGGCTCCAGTGTTTTTCCAGGCTGGCCTGCAACGTCGTTCGCTCGGCCTGCGCTGCTGCCGGTTGATTGATCACGACAATATCGAGACCTGAAAGCATTTGCAGCCGGTGTCGAAACGACTCCCTGACGATGCGCTTGATGCGATTCCTGGCCGTGGCCCTGCGGCAGTGTTTTTTCGAAATTGCGAGACCGAGCCTTGCATGGGATTTGTCATTCCGACGACAGAGTACCGTGAACCATTTATCCCGGCTGCGGGACGCATGGTCGAATACATAAGAGAAATCCGCGGCATCAGTCAGGCGGCGATCGCGCGTGAACCGGTTACCGTCGCCGAGTCCCAATCCTGAATTGTTACGTCGTTGTACCGGTTGAGCCGGCGTTACGGTGTCAACCGGGCGCGACCTTTTGCGCGACGCCGCTTGAGAACCAGGCGTCCGGCCTTTGTGGCCATACGGGCACGAAATCCGTGAGTACGCGCGCGCTTGAGTTTACTGGGCTGATATGTGCGTTTCATGACCTGATACCTGGCTCGAAATCCGGCGAATTCGGGCCGGCTTTTCAGAAGGCCGGCAAGGGTACTGACAAGGCCTCGGAGTGTCAATAGACGGATGTAAACGTTGGAAATTCGGTATAGACTGCCGGGTCTTTCCATTACTGTAAATTGATCGGTTCCTAATGGGTCCGTGGTACCTCCTGGGGAAATTTTTTGTCCGCTGAATCGACTCTCTGGAATCAGTGCCTCCGTGTACTGCAGGCCGAGTTGCCGGAGCAGCAATTCAATACCTGGATTCGTCCGCTGCACGCCGTCGAAGAGGATGATGCCGTGTTGCGGCTGCTGGCCCCTAACCGCTTCGTTATCGACTGGCTGCAGCAGCACCACCTGAAGCGAATTCTGGAGCTCGTTGAGGACAGAACGGATGGCATCGCTGTCGCGCTTGAGGTGGGCTCCAGAGCCGCTGCTCCGGCGCCGCAAGTCAGTACGCGGCCTCGGAGTACAGCAGCCGAAAACCGGAGCACACCGCCACCCGTGGCATCGCGCCTCAATCCGACATTCACGTTCGAGAATTTTGTCGAAGGCAAAAGCAATCAGCTCGCTCGCGCGGCAGCGAGCCAGGTTGGCGTAAACCCTGGTAAATCGTACAACCCTTTGTTCATCTACGGCGGCGTCGGGCTCGGTAAAACACATCTGATGCATGCGGTTGGCAATGCGATGCTCGGTGAGAATCCGCAGGCCAGAGTGGCATACGTTCACTCTGAGCGGTTTGTCGGAGATATGGTCAAGGGGTTGCAGCACAACACCATTGCCGAGTTCAAACGCTCCTATCGTTCGCTTGACGCATTACTGATCGACG
Source organism: Woeseiaceae bacterium (assembly GCA_965224505.1). Lineage (GTDB taxonomy): Bacteria > Pseudomonadota > Gammaproteobacteria > Steroidobacterales > Woeseiaceae > UBA1847. The sequence goes on along the minus strand of CBDCZL010000018.1, from coordinate 2,863,781 downwards.
ACATTCAGTTTTTTGCCGGCAAGGAGCGTTCACAGGAAGAATTTTTCCATACTTTCAATGCCTTACTTGAAGGACAACGACAAATTATTCTAACCTGCGATCGCTATCCAAAGGAGGTCAAGGGGCTTGAGGAACGGCTGAAGTCCCGGTTTGGGTGGGGGTTGACGGTCGCCATCGAGCCGCCTGAACTCGAAACCTCTGTGGCAATTCTAATGAGCAAAGCGGCGAATGAGGGGGTGGTGCTACCGAATGAAGTTGCGTTTTTCATCGCCAAGCGCATTCGTTCGAATGTGCGTGAACTCGAGGGTGCATTGCGGCGCGTTATCGCCAATTATCGATTTACGGGCCGATCGATCGATGTGGAATTCGCAAAGGAAGCACTTCGAGACCTGCTGGCGCTGCAGGACCGATTGGTTTCAATAGAAAACATTCAGAAAACCGTTGCCGACTACTTTAAGATTCGGGTCGGCGACCTGTTGTCCAAAAAGCGCAGTCGGTCGATAGCCCGACCACGACAGTTTGGTATGGCGCTGGCAAAGGAATTAACGAACCACAGCCTTCCCGAGATTGGCGATGCGTTTGGCGGACGCGATCATACCACCGTTCTTCACGGGTGCCGCCGAATCGAAACGTTGCGGGAAACGGATAAACGTGTCGATGACGATTATCTAAACCTGTTGAGAACCCTGACCGGTTAATGTGGAAAACGCGTGAGTAAATATTGTCAGTTATTTTATCCACAGATAAGTCACAGTTGACTGAGTAGGATTACCGTTTCGGCAAACAGCGATTTTTTAGGTTAACTTACTGATTTATAAGTATATTATAAAGTTATGCACAGGCATTGTCTGCCTTTATAGTAATAATAATTTAAATATTTCCAATATTTATTAACAGGTGAAATTTATGAAGTTTACCGCAGCTAGGGAAGCGCTGTTAAAGCCGCTGCAGGCTGTCATTGGGGTGGTGGAGCGCCGACAGACGATGCCCATTCTGTCGAATGTTCTGTTAATCGCAAGAAGTGACCGTTTGTCCGTTACAGCAACCGATCTGGAAGTTGAACTGCTTGCGGACGCAGAGGTGGGTACGCTCTCGGATGGTGAGATTACGGTATCGGGAAGAAAGTTGCTCGATATTTGCCGTGCGCTTCCTGAAGGGACGGAAGTAACGGTGAGCCTGGGCGGTGAAAAACTGACCGTAAAAGGGGGTCGAAGTAAGTTCAATCTCGCGACGCTGCCGGCGGCCGAGTTTCCGGTGATTGAAGACATTAAAGCGGGGCAAACCATTTGCGTGGGTCAGGAAGTTCTCAGTCGACTGATCGAAAAAACGCATTTCTCAATGGCGCAGCAGGATGTGCGGTATTACCTGAATGGGATGTTGCTCGAAGCCGGGGGTCCTTTTTTAAAGGCCGTGGCGACGGACGGACACCGATTGGCATTGTGTCAGGTTGAATTGGAAGACGCGTCGTTTGACGAGCAGCAGGTCATTGTACCGCGTAAGGGCGTATTGGAATTGCAGCGGTTGATGACGGGTGAGGGCGAGCTCAACATCGAACTGGGGGCAAATCATATACGGATCCAGCTCGATGGTATTCGATTTACCTCGAAACTCATTGACGGTCGTTTTCCCGAGTATGAGCGGGTGATACCGCGGGAATCATCGAATGTACTCAAGGCCGACAGGGGGCTGTTCAAGGGTGCGCTGCAACGTACGGCAATTTTGTCGAATGAGAAATACCGAGGCATCCGGCTGGTTATTCGGGATAGCGGTGTGACGTTGCAGGCGCATAATCCTGAACAGGAGGAAGCAGAGGAGGAGTTGGCAGTAGAGTACGCCGGTGAGGACATAGAAATTGGCTTTAACGTGAACTACCTGTTGGACGCGTTGGGGGCGGTGGAAGGTGATGAGGTGACGTTATCGGTGCAGGACAGTAACTCAAGTTGCCTTATCCGAGAGCCTGGGAGCGACAGGTGTAAGTTTGTGGTCATGCCAATGCGTCTATAGCCGGCGGTCTGAAACGGGAATCATGATTCGGCATTTCAGGGTGACCGATTTTCGCTGTCTGCGGAATGTGGAACTGAATCTCGAGTCTGATTTTAATCTGGTTATAGGGGCCAACGCCTCCGGTAAGACGAGCTTGCTGGAGGCGTTGGCGTATCTGGGGCGCGGCAAATCCTTTCGAGGCGCAGATACGCGGACGTTGATTCGTCATGGTGCGAGTGAGTTTGTTCTTTTTGGCGAGACCGACGGGGATGGGGGTACGACCAAAATAGGCGTACGTAACAGTCGGGACGGGCTTGAGGTACGAATCGGAGGGGTCGATGTCAAAGGGGCGGCGAGTCTTGCCGAAGAACTGCCGTTGCAGGTTATCGATCCGGAAATTCATCACCTTATAGCCGGAGGGCCGGAACGACGTCGGCGGTTCCTCGATTGGATAGCGTTCCACGTGGAACACGATTATCTGAATATTTGGCGGCAATTTCGGCGCGCACTGAAACAGAGAAATGCGACACTTAAGCAATGTCTGGGAGACGATGCCCGGGCAGCGTGGGATTTGGAGTTCATTGAGCTGGCGCAGCGATTGGATCGCACACGAACATCGGTCCTGGAAAAGGCTTTGGAATCTCTGAGCGATTACGGCCGGGCATTACTATCGACAGAACTGGCCTTTGAGTATCGGCGAGGCTGGCCGACAGGCAGGAGTCTGGAGGCAGCACTTAAAGAAAGCCGGGAAAGAGAGCTGCAAATGGGTGTCACTCAGGTTGGACCGCATCGAGCGGACATCAGGGTGCGCTACGATGACCGTCAGGCTCGTAAGCTGGTTTCGCGAGGCCAGCAGAAACTGCTGGCGAGTTCAATGGTGCTCGCCGCAACGGACGTAGCTCAAACAGTGCTCGAAAAACCGCTATTGTTGTTACTCGACGATCCGGCAGCAGAGCTGGATAGCACGTCGATGGAGCGGCTGATGCACGCAGTGGCAGCTCTGGGTTGTCAGGTCGTAGCGACGAGCCTCGACGTCAAAGACCTGATCTACCCAGTAGAACCGCGGACGTTTCACGTGGAACACGGAGCAGTCACACAGGCCTCATAATTATTTTCCGTTTTGGTAAAATAAAGGGTCGAAAAGGATCAAAAAAACCTTAGGAATGAACCGTTTGAGGCTCCGTCGAGAACGTGAATTTGATACAATACGTCGGTTGCGCCCAGAGGAATCCAAATGACCGACGAACGAGACTATACTTCCAGTAATATCAAGGTGTTAAAGGGCCTTGAGGCGGTTCGAAAACGGCCGGGAATGTATATCGGCGATACCGACGACGGCACCGGTTTGCACCACATGGTGTTCGAGGTGGTCGACAACTCAATCGATGAGGCGCTGGCCGGCCATTGCGACACGATCACGGTCACCATTCATGCCGACGAATCGGTCACCGTCAGCGATGACGGTCGCGGCATCCCGGTCGACATGCACCCCGAGGAAGGCCGTTCCGCTGCCGAAGTCATCATGACCGTGCTCCACGCCGGCGGAAAATTCGATGACAATTCCTACAAAGTCAGTGGCGGATTGCACGGCGTCGGTGTGTCAGTGGTCAACGCATTGTCCGAGCACCTCGTTCTGTCGATTCATCGCGACGGTCAGGTGCATCAGCAGGAATACGTCCACGGAGAGCCGACGGCACCGCTTGCGGTCATCGGCGATACCACCCGAACCGGGACGACGCTGAGGTTTAAGCCGAGTGCCGGCACCTTCACGAACATCGAGTTTCACTACGACATTCTTGCTCGGCGTCTGCGCGAATTGTCGTTCCTGAATTCCGGCGTGCGGATTCATCTGATCGACGAGCGCGATCAGCAGGAAAACGTGTTCGAGTACGAGGGCGGCATCAAGGCGTTTGTGGAGCACCTGAATCGCAACAAAACGCCGATTCATCCAACGGTATTTCATTTCTCGGCAATGAAGGACGATGTCGGTGTTGAAGCTTCACTGCAATGGAACGACGGCTATCAGGAAAACATGTTCTGTTATACGAACAACATTCCGCAGCGTGACGGCGGTACGCACCTGGCCGGATTCAGGACCGCGCTGACACGCACGTTGAATTCGTATATCGAGAAAGAACTCAGCAACCGGAAAGACAAGTTCACACCGTCGGGCGATGATGCGCGCGAAGGGCTCACCGCCGTGCTGTCCGTCAAAGTACCGGACCCGAAGTTTTCGTCTCAGACCAAGGACAAATTAGTTTCATCTGAAATCAAAGGTATTGTCGAACAGGCGATGGGTGGACGACTCGAGGAGTTCCTTCTCGAACACCCGCAGGAGGCACGGGCAATTGTCTCCAAGATAGTGGATGCGGCGCGTGCGCGTGAGGCAGCGCGCAAGGCCCGTGAAATGACACGCCGCAAGGGTGCGCTGGACGTCGCGGGGCTGCCCGGTAAGCTTGCCGACTGCCAGGAGAAGGACCCGGCCCTGTCCGAGCTGTTTCTCGTCGAGGGCGATTCCGCCGGCGGTTCCGCGAAGCAGGGGCGTGATCGACGCACGCAGGCGATTTTGCCGCTCAAGGGCAAGATTCTGAATGTCGAAAAGGCGCGCTTCGACAAGATGCTGCAATCGGCCGAGGTTGGCACATTGATCACGGCTCTGGGCTGCGGCATCGGAAGAGACGACTTCGACCCGGATAAGCTGCGTTATCACCGCATCATCATCATGACCGACGCCGATGTCGACGGCTCCCATATTCGCACGCTGTTGTTGACGTTTTTTTACCGCCAGATGCCGGAACTGATCGAACGCGGCCACGTTTACATCGCGCAACCGCCGCTCTATAAAATCAAGCGCGGCAAGCAGGAGGTGTACGTCAAGGACGATGCCGAACTCAATGCCTATCTGCTCAACGCAGCGATGGAGAATGCGGCACTGTATGTCAACAGTGACGCGCCGCCGCTGACCGGCGTCGCGCTCGAGGCGCTGTCGCTGGAACACATTACGGTCGAAAACATCATCGCGCGCCTGTCCAATCGCTACGACGAGGTCGTGCTGCGTGCGATCGGTACACTTGCCGAACTTTCGCACGAGGATGGTGAAAACCTTGACAAGCTCGACGCATGGACAGAGCAATTATCGGAGGCGTTGCCGAAGTACACGGGTGACCGTGCCGAAAACGGCAACGGCGGCAGTTACACCGCATGTCTGGAACGCGGCGATGAAGACGGCGAGGGCATCCGCATCGCGATTACACGTGTGCAACACGGCATCGGTGCCACGCGCTATCTGCCGCGGGAGTTCTTCGAAACCAACGAGTATCGTCACATCATGGCGCTCGCCGCGAAGCTCGGCGACCTGTTGTCCGAGAGTGCTTACGTCAGGCGCGGCGAACGCGAGCAGCCCGTCACGTCGTTCAGCGACGCGGTCGACTGGCTCATGCGCGAGGCGCGACGCGGGCAGACGATTCAGCGCTACAAAGGCCTTGGCGAGATGAACCCCGATCAGCTCTGGGATACAACCGTCAATCCGGAAACCCGCCGCCTGATGCAGGTGAAAATCGAAGACGCCGTCAAGGCCGACGAGATCTTTACGACGCTCATGGGTGACCAGGTCGAACCACGGCGCGACTTCATTGAAAAGAATGCGTTGACCGTCGAAAACCTCGATATCTGACGGAGCGGAGTGACCGAACGGCGCAATCTCGTTCATCTGGCGGCGCTGTTTGCCGCGCCCGCCATCGTTGCGTGGTTCGGCTGGTCGGTGCCCGCGGCGCTGCTGCTCATCGCGTTACTGTTGTTGTGGCGCTGGCTAATCGTCATGAGCGGACTTGCGCGACCCGAAAAATCGGCCGACCTCGTGCTTGAGACGATTGCGATCAGCCATTTCGCCGAAAAGGTGCGCTGGTGTCTGGATCGGCTGGGTATTGACTACACCGAAAAGGTGGTCGCCGGTACACTGGGCGCGTTCTATCGCGGGCGTACTGTCCCGCAGCTCAAGGCGCGCACCGGCGCGGTACGTTCCACGATCGGCAATTCCCGGGAAATTCTGCGCTACGTCTGGGGGCGATATGGCTATCAGGACCCGGCAGCCGCCGAATTTCTCGAAACGAACAACGAACGGACCGAGCTCGAGGCTCGTCTCGATCGCTTCGGCCGCAGCCTGCAGGTCTGGATTTACCATCGCCTGCTACGCCACAGGGAGCTGTGCCTGCGCCTCTGGGGCGTCGACGATCCGGCAATACCGATGTGGCAGCGGCAGCTCATCCGCTGGCTGTACCCGATGCAGGCGCGACTGATTCGCAATGCATTCAGAATAGAGGATGAGAGCTTTGCGCGTGAAGTTGCAAAGATCGAAGAACTGCTGGTTGAGATGAACGGGCGGCTGACTACCGGTGCCCGCTCGCTGTTGGGCGGCGACGAGCCTAACTATACGGATTTCGCGTTTGCGGCAATGTGCGGTGTCTGGCTGATGCCCGCGGGATACGGTGGCGGGAGGGCCGAAGCCGTGCGGCTGGAACGCGAGCAACTGCCCCCATCGATGCTCATGGACGTCGAATCCTGGGAAGCGGCATATCCTGAGGTGGTTGATTTTGTCACCCGTCTTTATGCGGCGGAGCGGTAATCTCCGTTGGCACGATGCAACCAAATGCAACCGAATCGGGTCGAACAGCATCAAATCAGTCAGGAGACAACGCGATGTCAAAGTTTTTTCTGATTCCAGCGGCACTCTGCCTGACCGCCTGTGCCGCGACGACCGAAGATCAGACCTCGGACATTGTGTCGAATAACGACGCGATCGAGGATTTCATTGAGGTCTCGGATCTAAAGGAAGTCGATGCCATCCGAAGCTTCGATACACCGGGTCACAAAACGGTATCCGCACGCTACATCATTGTCCGTGACCGGAAAAAGCAATACCTCCTGACGTTCAGGAGGCGTTGCCACGAGTATCGCGAAACGGACGTCACGCCGGACGTGCGTTACGACCGGAGCACGATCCGCGCGCGCTTCGACACGTACCGCGGCTGCAGAATCGATCGCATCTTCGAATTGACGCCAGGTCAGGTCACCGAACTCGAGGCACTTGCTGAAGCGGAATACGAGTAAAACATAACGAAAACCGAACCTATCCAAGGGGATTATTGTGAAGAATTTGATCGTGGGCGCAATCGCGCTTGGTGCCCTTGCTGCGTGCAGCAAAGCGCCTGATGAAGAAACCGTAGCCGATCAGGCTTCCCAGCAGGCGAAGACACCGGTGTCGGGCATATCGCTCGACAACATGGATACGTCAATTCGGCCCGGCGACGACTTTTTTGCGTACGTCAACGGCAAGTGGGTTGCCGAAACGGAAATACCAGCCGACAAGGCCAGCTACAGCGTATTCGCTGCGCTGAACGACGAAGCTCAGGAAAACGTCAAAGCGATTATTGAGGAGTCTGCCAGCGGGGATTTTGCGGCGGGCAGCGATCAGCAAAAAGTGGGTGACCTGTACCGCTCGTTCACGGACATGGAAACAAGAGATGCGCTGGGAATCTCGCCACTGCAGCCCGAACTCGATCGCATTGCCGCTATCGACAGTCACGACGATCTGGCCGTGTATTTCGCCGAAACCGTCCGCCGCAATCTGGACGCACCTTTCGGCTTTCAGCAGGTCGCGGACTTCAAGGATCCGAAGCAATACATGATTCTGTTCGGCCAAAGCGGCCTCGGCCTGCCTGACCGTGAGTACTACCTCAAGGAGGATGCGAAGTCGGCGGAACTGCGCGATAAGTATGTCGAACATATCGAGAAGATGTTCGATATCGCCGGTTTCGACGGTGGTGCCGAAGCGGCGAGCACGATCATGAGTCTGGAAACGCGGCTCGCCGAGCAGCAGATGACAAAGGAAGACGCGCGAAACTGGGCCGTGATTTACAACAAGGTGCCAACGGCGAAGCTATCGGAACTCATGCCCGAATTCAACTGGGACGGTTACCTGACAGAGGCCGGGCTCGATGGCGTTGGCAACGTCGTTCTTTTCATGACCGACTATATGAAGGCAACGGACGACATTATTGCCGACACCTCTCTCGACATCTGGAAGACCTACCTGACGTGGACGGCGCTGAACAACACGGCCAGCCGATTGACGTCCGAACTGGATAAACAGAATTTCGCGTTCTATGGCACGGCGATATCGGGTACCGAGGAGCAGCAACCCTTGTGGCGCCGCGGTGTCAACGCCGTCAACGGCACGCTGGGTGAGGTTGTCGGCAAGGTGTACGTCGAACGCCACTTTCCGGCGGAAGCCAAGGAGCGCATGCTGGAGCTCGTCGGCAATCTCGTCAATGCCTATGACAAGAGCATCCGCGAACTCGACTGGATGTCGGAAGAAACACGTGCGCAGGCGCTCGACAAGCTGTCGAAGTTCACGCCAAAGATCGGTTATCCCGACGAGTGGCGGGATTACTCGGCACTGGATATCAGGGCGGACGATTACTACGGCAATATCGAACGCGCCTCGCTGGCGGAGTACAAGCGCCAGATGGATCGGCAGGGCGGTCCGGTGGACCGGTCCGAATGGTTCATGACGCCGCAGACGGTCAATGCGTATTACATGCCGCCGCTGAACGAGATCGTGTTCCCGGCTGCGATTCTGCAGCCGCCGTTTTTCGATCTGGAAGCCGACGATGCGGTCAACTACGGTGCGATCGGTGCCGTCATCGGACACGAGATCGGACACGGTTTCGACGATATGGGCAGCACGTTCGATGGCGACGGCGTCATGCGTAACTGGTGGACGGAAACGGATAAGAAGGAGTTTAAGAGCCGCACCGCGAGACTCGTCGAACAATACGACGCCTATGCGCCGTTTGACGACTTGAACGTCAACGGCGAATTCACGCTCGGCGAAAACATCGGCGATCTGGGTGGCATCTCCATTGGTTTACTGGCCTACAAGATGTCGCTGGACGGCGAGGAGCCACCCGTCATCGACGGTTTCTCGGGGATTCAGCGCGTGTTTCTGGGCTTCGGGCAGGTGTGGCGCAACAAGTACCGCGACGAAGCGCTTCGTTTACAGATTGAGACCGACCCGCACGCACCCGCGATGTACCGGGCGAACGGTGCCGTTAGAAACGTTCCGGAATTCTACGAGGCGTTCGACGTGCAGGAAGGTGACGCGTTGTATCTGCCGCCGGAAGAACGTGTAAAAATCTGGTAAGCGATTACTCGAAGGCAACGATAGTCTGTTATCGGCCGTAGCGGTCGCCGAAAAAGTCGCCGTCGTTCCAACGTGGCCGGTCTTGCTGCTGAGCGATCAGATATCCGATGCGCGTATGAGCGCGCGCGAAGCGCACGGCAGAATCCCAGTCTACAGGCCGGCTCGTGTCGTCGCTGGGCTTGTGATAGTGATGCTCCAGGTGATCGCGAAACAGCGCTTCGCCGTCAATTTGTTCGTCCAGTGAAGTGAATCCCGGCACCAGGAACACGGCCGGTACTCCCTTGCGAACGAAGGAATACTGGTCGCTGCGGATGAACAGGTTTTCTTCAGGCAGCGGGTCCGGGGAAAACGCGAAGCCTTCGTCGGCTGCGGAGCGTTCGACGATGTCGTGCAGAGAGGAGTGCTGCGACCCGAATGCCACGAGGTCTCCCAGTGGGTAGAGGAATAACGGCATGTCGAGATTGACGTTTGCGACGATCGATTCGATGGGTACCGTTGGACTGTTGACGAAGTAGTCGGATCCCAGCAAGCCGTTTTCCTCGGCTGTCAGAGCGATAAACAAGACAGAGCGCTTCGGCGGCGCAGCAGCAATAACCCGTGCGGTCTCCAACATAAGAGCAATACCCATCGCATTGTCGTAGGCGCCATTATTAATGCCGTCCTCTTGCTCATCCTCCTGTTCGATGACGCCAATGTGATCGAGGTGTGCGGTATACACGACGTACTCGTCAGCCAGTTCAGGATCGGTGCCTCGTACGCGACCGATCACATTTGGACTGCTGATGCTGTCGTGCAGCGAACGGCCCGCCAACGAGATTTCGACATTCAAATTTGCGGAAATGGCGTCGCCCGACGCGGTCGCCGCGTGTGCCTTGTCAAAACTGAACGGTGCGTGTTCAAATAATTGTTCTGCGGTCGACGGGCTCACTGTGGCCGCACCCAGGATTTCGCTGAAATAGCCCGATGCGCGCCCGTCTGCTGTAACCCATGACATGGATGGACGTTTGCCCGCATTCCTCGCCATTTTCTCCCACGGGTTTCGGCGCTCCTCCCGGCTCGTACGGAGCGTAATTATGCCAACAGCACCGCGGGACACCGCGAGCGAGCGTTTAACACGAGACGACGCATGCCAGGCGCGCTCACTACCTTCGATCGCTTCGGGCGCGCCGCGAAACATCGCGACAACTCTGCCCTTAACGTCAACGCCTTCATAGTCCGAGTAGCCGTGTTCAGGCGCGTGCACGCCGTGGCCGACAAACACGACCTCGGCTCGTACGTCGGTCGTCTCCCGGATCGCATCAGGACTCATCGTAAAGTCATCGCGGAATTTGAGATCGATGTCTTCATCGTCGCGATGAATGCGCATTTCGGGCGAGCCCGGATCGATCCTGTAGGATCTGAGTTCGACGGGCTGATACCAGCCGTCATTTCCCGCCGGTTCCACGCGCATCGCGGCGAGCTGTTCGGTCACGTACCGAGCCGCGGCGTCATACCCGGGCTCCCCGGGAGCGCGGCCCATGCGTGCATCGTCCGCCAGCCAGGCGACGTGCGATCGCAGTGCCTCCTCACCGATAAGATTGAGTGCGTGTTCCGCCTGGTCCGTGACGGCGTGCTCGGCCTTGCAGCCAGCGTACAGCAGTACCGAGAACACGATTGCACTACGAGCGCCACGCATCACTGTGAAACGCCCTGTGTCCGATACGCGCGGCTGATTTCACGCATCTTTCCCTCAATCCAGTTTTGTACGAGGGTGTTGGTTTTTTTAGGCGACTGGGTCGTCGCATCGATCGGAGGGCCGATGCAAAATCGTACGATGCCCGGCCGTTTGACGAATTCTCGTCGTCGCCAGAGATCGCCGGCATTGTGCGCAACAGGAACAATGGAAACGCCGGCTTCGTGAGCGAGCGCGGCGCCGCTGATGCCGTAAGTCCGGGTTTCGCCGGGCTGGACACGTGTGCCCTCGGGGAAAATGGTGACCCAGGTTCCGTCTGCGAGGCGGGCCTTGCCCTGGCGTATCACCTGTTTGACCGCTCGACCGCCTGAACGGCGGTCAATGGCAATGGGATTGAACAACAACGCGATCGCCCAGCCCATGATCGGCACAGACACAATGCTGCGCTTGAGCACCCAGGCCGTTCGCGGAAAAAACGGTAAGTGGCCGTAGGTCTCAAGAACCGTCGTGTGCTTGATCATGATGACACTGGGGGCGCTGGGCAGATGCTCCTGGCCTTCTACGACGACTTTCATCCCGCAGAAAAACTCGCCCGCCCACAGCGCCAGCTTGCAGTAGTTGACCGCGATGGCCCAAAGCCAGTGTCGAGGCGCCCAGAACAACAACAGGGCGAGCGCCGCATACAGTGCCACTGTTGTGGTACAGAAAATCATGAACAGCAGCGACCGAACCCACAACAACATATGCCCTACTCCGCAATCAGTGCTCGTGCCGCCGCGGCGAGATCGGCAAAAATTTCGGTATCGAGAAGCTCAGCGGTCAGTGTCTTTTCGGTTATCTTGCCGTTGCCTGTTTGCACGAGTATGGGTCTGGCACCGGCCGCGGCTGCCGCCTCAAGATCCCTGAGCGAATCGCCGACAACGGGTACGCCCCGCAAAGGTGTGTTGTAAAAGCGGGCGAGACGATGTATCAGGCCGGGGGCGGGTTTGCGGCATGAACAGCCTGCGTCCGGCAGGTGCGGGCAAACGACGATGCGAGAGACTTTACCCCCGGCGGCGTCGACGAGCCTGCGCAGTTTACGGTGCATCGCACGCAGTGCATTGCGGTCGAACAGCGCTCGTCCAAGCCCGGACTGATTGCTCGCGACGGTGACGGTAAATCCCGCCTGGCTTAAAGCCGCGATTGCATCAATGCTGCCCGGCAGCGGTATCCATTCGGCGGCAGATTTTACGAACGACGAAGAGTCCCTGTTAATCACGCCGTCACGGTCGAGTATCACGAGACCCCGGTGTGCCGCCATGCGGGCCATGCTCAGCCAATCGACAGACGCGACACATCGGCGACGTCCAGAAACAGCGAGCGCAACGAACTGAGCAGAGCAAGGCGATTGTCACGAACCGCATCGTCTTCGGTCATGACCATGACGTCCTCAAAAAACCGATCGACCGGGTCCCGAAGATCCGCAAGTGCATTGAGCGACTCGGCGTAGTGGCGATTTTTTAGCAACGGTCTTACTTTTTCGTCCGCGTTGGTCAACGCATTGTAAAGGGTTTTCTCGGCGCTTTCCGAGAGCAGTTTCCTGTCGATACGCAGTCCGTCGGGGTCGCCGGCCTTTCGCAGTATGTTGGCAATGCGCTTGTTGGCCGCAGCCAGGCTTTGCGCCTGCTCAAGGCGCGCGAACGTTTGCACGGCCGCAAGCCGACGGTCGAAATCGACGAGTGAAGACGGTTGCCGCACCATGACGGATTCGAAGGTGTCGACGGACAGGCCCTTATCACGGTCCAGAAAATAGCGCTTGAGCCGATCCGTGACGAAGACGTACAGTTCATCGGCGAGCTTGTCGCGACCGTCCAGGTGCTGCGTCTCGACAGCCTTGGCGAGCAGCGCTTTGAGGTCGATGTCCAGACCGCATTCGATCAGTGTCCGCACGATGCCAAGCGCTGCGCGCCGCAGGCCAAACGGATCCCGGCTGCCGCCAGGTTTTTTGCCAAGCGTGAAAATGCCAGCCAGCGTATCGATTCTGTCGGCCGTGGCGAGAATCTGACCCTGGCGGGTCGAAGGCAGCACATCGCCCGCAAAGCGCGGCAGGTATTGTTCACCAATCGCGACGGCCACCGCCTCGGTCTCACCGTCGGCCTCTGCGTAGTAGCGTCCCATCGTGCCCTGCAGTTCCGGAAACTCGCCGACCATGCCCGTGAGCAGGTCGCATTTGGCCAGTTGTGCGGCACGCTCGACGCCGTCGGCCTCGACACGCGTTTTTTTCGCGATCCAGCGCGCCAGTTTTGCAACCCGCTCGCTCTTGTCGTACAGCGAACCGAGGTCTTTCTGATAGACGACATCGCGCATCGCCTCGCGCCGGCTGTGCAGGGTTTTGCGTTTGTCGTTGTCCCAGAAAAAAGCTGCATCGGCGAGGCGAGGCCGGATGACCCGCTCGTTGCCATCGCGAACCACATCGGGGTCGTTGCTTTCGAGGTTGGCGACCGTTATGAATTTCGCCATGAGTTTGCCGTTGGCGTCTGCGACCGGGAAATAGCGTTGATGTCCGGTTAAGGTCGAAATTACGACCTCGCGCGGCAGGTCGAGATAACGTTCTTCGAAACTGCCAACGATAGCGACCGGCCACTCAACGAGTGCCGCGACCTCGTCGTACAATGATTCTCCATCGACGATCTGTCCGCCGACACCGGCAGCTGCCGCCTCGACATCCTCGCAAACCTTACTGCGGCGGCGCACGAAATCCGCGATGACAAAACCCTTCTTCTCCAGGGTGTCGAGATAGGTATCGGGCGAGTCGATCACAACATCGCCCTCGGAATGAAAGCGATGCCCCTGCGATACGTTGCCGGTTTCGATCCCCATGATCGAAGTGCGGATCAGTTCCTCACCGTGCAGCATTACAATCCAGTGAACAGGCCGTACGAACTCGCGTTCACCTGTGCCCCAGCGCATGCGCCTGGGTACCGGCAGATCGCCGAGTGCCTTTTCAACGATTGTCGGCAAGAGTTCGGCTGCAGGTTTGCCGGTCTCGATCTTTTGGTACGCCAGCCATTCGCCCTTGTCCGTGCTAAGGCGGCTCAAGTCGCCGATATCCACCCCACATTTTTTCGCAAATGCAATTGCCGCCGGCGTGGCGTTGCCATTGTCGTCAAACGCAATGCGAACCGGCGGCCCTTTGAGTTCCTCGCTGCGGTCGTCCTGTTTTAGCGCGAGTTGCCGGACGATTACGGCAAGCCGCCGAGGACTCGCGCAGGCATCCACTCGCTCGAACGGCAGTACCGATTGTTCGAGCGCTAGCGTAATGCCGGTGGCGAATGCGTTCATCAGGCCGCGCAAGGCCTTCGGCGGCAATTCCTCAGTGCCGATCTCGATCAGCAGATCCTTGTTCATGACGAGGCCTCCGCTTGTGCGACCGAATCGACCATCGGAAACCCGAGCGCCTCGCGGCTCGCGTAGTAGGTCTCGCAGATGGCGCGCGACATCGTACGTACGCGCAGAATGAAGCGCTGTCGTTCGGATACCGAGATTGCCTGGCGGGCGTCGAGCAGATTGAACGTATGAGACGCCGTCAGCATCTGTTCATAGGCCGGCAGTGCAAGGTTCAATTCGATCAGCCGCTGCGATTCCTTCTCCGCATGGTCGAACGCTGCGAACAGCGCGTCGACATCGGCTTCTTCGAAATTGTACTTCGACTGTTCGAATTCGTTCTGGTGATAGACGTCGCCATAGGTCATTCTGCCAAGCGGTCCGTCGGTCCACGTCAGATCGAAGATGCTTTCGACGTTTTGCAGATACATTGCGAGCCGCTCGAGGCCGTAGGTGATTTCGCCCGAAACGGGCCGGCACTCCAGCCCGCCGACCTGCTGGAAGTAGGTGAACTGTGTGACTTCCATACCGTTCAGCCAGACCTCCCAGCCGAGGCCCCAGGCACCCAGTGTCGGAGACTCCCAGTTGTCTTCGACAAAGCGGATGTCATGCACGGTCGGGTCAATACCGATCGCGCGCAGCGAATCGAGATACATTGCCTGAATATCGTCGGGTGACGGCTTTAATACGACTTGATATTGGTAGTAGTGCTGCAGCCGGAACGGATTGTCGCCGTAGCGGCCGTCCGTTGGGCGCCGGCTCGGCTGGACGTAAGCCGCGCTCCAGGGTTCAGGTCCGACCGCACGCAAAAACGTCGCGGGATGAAACGTGCCGGCACCCATTTCCATGTCGTAAGGCTGCAGAATCGCACAGCCACGCTCGGCCCAGAACTGCTGCAGGCGCAGGATCAGCTCCTGAAACGTCTTTGGCATGGAGGATGGTGTGCTGCTCATCGGGTTGCGCGTCATGGCTCAAACGCGCGCAGTATAACGGCTTCGGGGAGTTTGTAGGAGCGGGATCGAATATGACTTAATGCAAAACCCGTTGGTTTTCTGGATTGCTGCACAAGAATGCACTATATTGGTGCGATCGTAGCCTGTTTTGCACTAACACGGTGCAACATGGTTCGCGCTGTGCCACTAAAGCGCTTAAGAAACAAGTATTTAGGCTGCGCACCAAATTGGCACGTTTACTGCAAACGAGTATTTCACAGGGCCTTGTAAGAGGCTGATCTTAATTTGTGCAGCACAACCCGGAGGATAGATGCATGACGCCCGCAGAGGTACTCGCCCTCATCAAAGATGAAGAGGTCAAATTCGTCGATTTTCGATTCACAGACACGATCGGCAAAGAACAACACGTAACGGTGCCTGCACACACGGTCGACGACGATCTGTTTGAGGAAGGCAAGATGTTCGACGGCTCGTCGATTTCCGGCTGGAAGGGCATTAACGAGTCGGACATGATTCTAATGCCGGATGCCGAATCCTCGGTACTCGATATCTTCACCGACGAGACCACGCTCAACATTCGCTGCGATGTCGTCGAACCGGCAACGATGCAGGGTTACGATCGCTGCCCGCGTTCGCTCGCGAATCGGGCCCAGGCCTACCTGGCCTCGACCGGCGTTGCGGATGCAGCCTACTTCGGACCCGAAAACGAGTTCTTCGTTTTCGACAGCGTCACGTGGAACGACGATATTTCGGGTGCTTTCTACAAAATCGGTTCCGACGAGGGTTCGTGGGCGTCAGGCGACGGACATCAGGAAGGCAATGTTGGTCACCGCCCGGGTGTGAAGGGTGGTTACTTCCCGGTACCGCCGGTCGATTCGCTGCATGACCTGCGTTCGTCGATGTGTCTTGCGATCGAGGAAATGGGGGTGACCACGGAAGTGCACCACCACGAGGTCGCGACCGCAGGGCAGTGCGAAATTGGCACTAAATTCAACACCTTAACCACAAAGGCTGACGAAGTGCAGATCATGAAGTATGTTGTGCACAACGTGGCGCACGCCTACGGAAAGACCGCCACCTTCATGCCGAAACCGCTGGTCGGCGACAACGGCAATGGCATGCACGTGCATCAGTCGCTGTTCAAGGACGGTGAGAACCTGTTCTCGGGCGACGGCTACGGCGGGCTGTCGGAGACCGCACTGTATTACATCGGCGGCATCATCAAACATGCCAGAGCCGTCAATGCGTTTGCGAATCCGTCGACGAACAGCTACAAGCGGCTCGTCCCGGGATTCGAGGCGCCGACCATCCTCGCGTACTCGGCGCGCAATCGTTCGGCATCGATTCGTATTCCATACATTGCGAATCCGAAAGGCCGCCGAATCGAAGTGCGCTTTGGTGACTCGATGGCCAATCCCTATCTCTGTTTCGCCGCGATGATGATGGCCGGTCTCGACGGTATTCAGAACAAGATTCATCCTGGCGATGCGATGGACAAGGATCTCTACGACCTTCCGCCCGAAGAGGAAAAGCAGCTCAAACTCGTTGCGTTCTCGCTGGACGAAGCACTGGGTGCACTGGACCAGGATCGAGATTTCCTGAAAGCCGGCGGTGTGTTCAGCGACGATCTGATCGACGCCTATATCGACCTCAAGATGGAAGACGTTACGCGGTTGCGCATGACCACGCATCCGGCCGAATTTGACATGTATTACAGCTTATAAGCACCAAAACTGTGAACCGGGCGGCATTTTTAGCCGTCCGGTCACTAGCCCGGATCGACACTAAGTTGCTATGCTAACTGCATGGATTCACGCTCAGCCTTGCTATTGCTTGGACTTCTCGCCAGCGGTGCGGTGTTCGCCGAGGCGTACAAGTGGGTGGATGCAGACGGCGTGGTGCACTTTTCCGACCGTCCGCAACCCGGCGCGGAACGCATCGAATTGCCCACAGACACGCCGGGCCGGCCACGTCCGACTACGGCGTATTCGAGTGCCGCAACTACGTCGGCAGCCGCTAACGATGCCGACGGGGAAACGACCGAGCCGTTTGTGCGTTATTCAACCATCGAAATCGCCAGTCCGGCCGCGGAAGAAACACTGTGGAACATAGGCGGCGAACTCGAGGTGGCGGTCAATCTGCAGCCAGGTCTGCAGCCGGGGCATCAACTGCGCATCTATTTCGATGGCAGCCCAAGGGTGGTCAACAGTACCAGGTTCCGACTGGAGGAAGTGTGGCGCGGTGTGCACAACCTGCAGGCGGAAGTGATCGACCAGAGCGGCGAGGTAGTGAGCCGCAGTCAGCCGAACCGCTTCTACGTGCAGCAAAACAGCATCCTCTGACACGTCGGCGAGGCTCCGGCGACGGCACATTGTCTGCCAACGCACCGTCCGTACTCGACGCGTTGAGCACCGGCGTCATCCTGCTCGACGAATATCTGCTGATCGCCGGCTTGAATCCCGCTGCCGAAAACATCCTCGGCATCAGCCGTGAACGCGCACGCGGGCAGTCGCTGTTGCAACTTGTCGATGACGAACCGGAAATGCGCGACATCCTTAGCCGTGTATTGAATACCTACGACAATTACGCCAACGAGCTTCGGCTTGCACCGACGGAGGTGCACAGTGACGAGCGCGTCATCGACTGCCGGGTGTCTGCGATTGAGCTCGACGATGTGCGCCTGCTGGTTGAAGTCACCGATGTGACGCGCCGTGCGCAGATCAGCCGCGAGAATGCATTGCTGATTCAGCACGGTGCCGGACGGCGTATGGTTCGCCAGCTCGCCCACGAGATAAAAAATCCGCTCGGTGGTATTCGCGGTGCGGCGCAATTGCTGGAACGGCAGCTCGACGATCGCGGCCTAAAGGAATATACCGATGTCGTCATCAGCGAAACCGACCGTCTGGCCGGTCTCGTCGATACCTTACTCGGTCCGGGCGGTCCTCCGAACAAGCAGGCGGTCAACGTTCACGAACTGCTCGAATACGTCGTTCGGTTGGTCGAAGCGGAGGATTCGAAATCCATTCAGGTGCGGCGCGAATACGACCCTGGCCTTCCCGACATCGATCTCGATCGCGACCAGATGGTGCAGGCACTGCTCAATCTTGTGCGCAATGCCATCGCCGCACTTGACGGGCAGGGAACGCTGACGCTGCGCACACGCGCCGTGACCAATTTTACCATCGGCGATATCCGGCATCGGGTGATTGCGACCATTGAAATCGAAGACGACGGCCCCGGCATACCGCTCGAATTCCAGGACTCGGTGTTCTATCCGCTGGTGACGAGTAAGTCGAATGGCACGGGTCTCGGTCTGCCCGCGGCGCAGGAGCTCCTGAGCCGACACGGCGGCATGATCGAATTCGAAAGCCGGCCGGGCCGTACTGTATTTATGGTGCGTCTGCCGCTCAGGCAGGAGGAAACCGATGGCTGATCGTCAACTGAATGTCTGGATCGTGGACGACGATCACTCGGTGCGCTGGGTGCTCGAAAAGGCGCTTAGTCAGGCGGACATGCAAACGCGCTCGTTTGAACGCGCAGAACATTTGCTCGAGGCACTTGACGACGGTCAACCTGATGTGTTGATTACCGATGTTCGCATGCCCGGCATGAGTGGAATAACGCTGCTCGAACGCCTGAAGTCCGATGCTCCGGACCTGCCGATCATCGTCATTACCGCTCACTCCGACCTGGAAAACGCGGTCGCAGCGTACAAAGGCGGTGCTTTCGAGTACCTGCCCAAGCCTTTCGATATCGACGAAGCCGTGGAACTCGTGCGCAAGGCCGCACGCTCACAGGGTCCTGGCGATGAGGGTATGGGTCAGAGCGAAACGATCGCGTCGATGATCGGTCAGGCGCCCGCGATGCAGGAGGTGTTTCGATCGATTGGCCGGCTGTCGGGATCGAGCATGACCGTACTGATCACGGGTGAGTCCGGCACGGGCAAGGAACTCGTCGCGCGGGCGTTGCACGACCACAGTCCGCGCGCGAACAAGACCTTCGTTGCACTGAATACTTCGGCAATCGCCTCCGAGCTACTCGAATCCGAGTTGTTCGGACATGAGAAGGGTGCGTTTACCGGTGCCGACTCACGGCGCATTGGCCGCTTCGAGCAGGCCGATGGCGGCACGTTGTTTCTCGACGAAATTGGCGACATGTCGCCGGCGCTGCAGACTCGATTGCTGCGTGTTCTGGCCGAGAGCGAGTTCTACCGTGTCGGCGGTCAGACGCCGATCAAGGTGGATGTTCGTGTCATCGCCGCGACCAATCAGGATCTTGCACGCGCTGTGAAGGAGTCACGCTTTCGCGAGGACCTGTTCCATCGCCTGAACGTCATTCGCATCAACACACCGCCGCTTCGGCAACGCCGCGAAGATATTCCGTTGTTGTTGAACCACTACCTTTCCGAGGCGGCAAAAGAACTTCAGGCGACGCCAAAATCCATCGATGCGGATGCGCTGCAAAGTTTGCAGGCGTATGGCTGGCCCGGCAATGTGCGACAGCTCGTCAACGCAACACGCCGGCTGACCGTCACCGCACCGGGTAGCGTGATCACGCCGGAGGACATTCCCGGTGAACTCGGCGGCAATGAATCGTCGCAGCGTGCCGCCAGGGAATGGACGCGACTGCTAGCCTCCTGGGCCGAGCGACAACTCAGTAGTAACAAAACACCGTTGCTGGAAGAAGCACTGCCGGAATTCGAACGCACGCTGATCGATGCGGCAATGGCACAAACCAACGGTCACCGGCAGGACGCTGCGAAACTGCTGGGTTGGGGACGCAATACGCTGACGCGTAAGATGAAGGTGTTGTACCCGGAGTAAGCGGTCGCTACGGATTAATAAGCCAGACGGCTGAACTGAGGTTGCGCGCCGCGGCAGTCATCGTCAACATCAGCACAAGACAAAGAAGGGCCGCGTTACGGTAGCGGGAAAGCCTTCCGACGACCTGGCGCCAGGTGCACTCAACAACAGTCTGAAGCAGGCCGGAATGAAGGAGTAAAATCTAAATGCGATACGCAATCGTCATCGAAGCGGCAGAGAATAATTTCTCAGCTTACGTTCCAGATCTTTCCGGATGTATTGCAGCCGGCGCAACAGTCGAGGAAACCGAAAAACTCATTCAAAAGGCGATCAAGTTTCATATCGAAGGTCTTCGAGAAGAGAACCTGCCAGTGCCACCCGCCTTAAGCCGGGTTGAGTATGTTGAAGTCGCGGCTTAGCGAGTCACGGCAATTTGCCGCGCAGACTACATTAGACTCAGTGATTGCCCGTCAGTACTTTCTGTTTCCGGGTATGTGCACCGGAACTGAAAATCCAGAATACCGATAAACCGCGCATGGAGCGAATTGCGCAAATTGTTTTCGTCGCGGTCGGTCTATCACTGTTTTATTATGTATTCGGCTTTTCGGTTGTTTTGCTCGCCGGAAACGGTGGTGAATACTGGGGGTTCAACGGGACAAGAGAGCCATGGCGGGAAGCACGCAGTTCGTTCGAATCGGGTGAGTATCGCTTTTTGGCATACCGCTTAAACGGTGACTTTGGTCCCATTGTGTCGGGGTACCCAAACGTCTATCGATGCGATATTCATGCGACTTCAGAACACGGCCATATACGATTCAATCAGATAGATGCAAAGCATGGCGCCGACTCGGTCCGCAAAGCAAACGGGTTCGCACGTGACTACAATGATATGCTGGCTATGCTGCTTGCCAAAGAGGGTGTAGCGTCCTGTGAGAAGGTTGAGGCCGAGTAAGTGCACATATTTAGGTAGCGCTTAAGGATCGCCAAAAATTCTATGGAACCAGACGTTCTCTATTTGCTCGGCGCCGACATTTTGCTTTTTGTCCATGTCGCGTTCGTGGTATTCGTTGTGTTTGGCCTGCTTCTGATCCTCGCCGGCGGTTTTTTCTCGTGGCGCTGGGTGCGCAATCGTATTTTTCGCATCGTCCATCTGATCGCTATTGGTGTGGTCGTCGTTCAATCGTGGCTCGGTGTTATCTGTCCTCTGACGACCTGGGAGATGGCACTACGTGAGAAAGCGGGCGACACTGTGTACAGCGGTACGTTCATTTCGCACTGGCTGGAAACCATATTGTATTACCGCGCTCCGGCATGGGTGTTCGTGGTGTGCTACACAGTTTTCGGGCTGTTGGTGATCGGTAGCTGGTTTTGGGTTAGGCCAGGCGCAAAGCAATCCCGGTGAAGTAATCTGATCCAATTGCGCCTGGTGGCCTACTAGCGCGCCCTCTCAGTTTGTGCCATGTATTCTGCACGCGCCGTACTGAATCTCGCTGCGGCCGCCTGCAATTCCTGATTGGCCGCCATCAGAGATGCCATCTTCTGCCGGTACGTTGCGAACTTGCTGGCCATCGCGGGATTGGTTTCCAGGTTGGTGTTCCTGTCGATCTTTCCCCGGCTCAGCGCTCTGGTGAGAAACACCGGGCGACAAATCTGCTGTTTGATCCGACTTCCGGTCGGTGCTTCCTGCGTGCAGCGAACGTCGTAGAGATTATCGTCGTTTAGTTTGTTGTACAAAGCGTAGAACTCATCCTCGAATTTCCACAGCTCACTGCGGAGCTCTGCAGTGGATTTCTGGCTCACAACGACAGTATTCTCAGTCGCCTGGTCGTCTTCCCCGAATGCTGCCATTGGTGATGCCAATGCCATGGCGACTACCAGGAATGTCTGAGTCAGCTTCATCTCGGCTCCAATTTGACGGATTGAGTTCATTAATAGATGCATCAAATCCGAAAATGGTTTAGGGCCTGTTAACACTAATGTCATCGACCCTGCCAAAGCGGTTTTTTGTGCCGGCAAGGCGGAGCGGCCGCTCTCGCCCATCCATGGGCTTCGCGGCATTGGGGCGTCCTGCCCGGCAGTGCCGTGTAGCACCGCTACATCAGCGAGCGACAACACCGCCGGGCGAAAAACCGCCTCGGCCCGTATGGGTTGTACCTGAAAAACCGCCTCTCGGCGTTGCTCGTCATTCATTTGACGCGCCAAACCTCATTCCTCGCGCCTTGACAGGCGCTTTTTCAGGCACAACAGGGTCAATGACATTAGTGTTAACAGGCCCTAATTGATTCGACTGTGATTCGCGGGACCGTGTGTCTTTATATGGTTGCACCGCTCCAGATTTTGGCGTTTCATGTTGATCGATGGGCCGGGCCACCGCGTGACAGCAAAGAGGTAACCCTATGAAGTGGTTGATTCGAGTTTGTACACATTTTCTTGCCGTCGGCATTGGGTTCGCGCTGGGCATTTATCTGCTGCCGATCCTGATTGCACCCGAGAGTCCAGCGACGGAGGCGGTCCGGTCGGCCGCGAAAGATTCACAATTTACGGCTGAGTTTCGGCGTGATCTCGAAGACAGCGACCGGCTTCACTGGGGTGAGGGTACGCTGTACGTCGGTTCGAACAGCATCGCGTTCGCGGGCAGTCTGGCGCCGGGTCCCGACTACCGGCTGTATCTGTCGCCGCAATTCGTCGAAACCGAACAAGCGTTTAAGACGTTGAAATCAGAAATGGTCGAAGTCGGGCCCGTTCGTACGTTTGAGAACTTCATGGTGCCGGTCCCGTCGACCGTGGATACGGCGAAGTTCAGCGCGGCGATTGTGTGGTGCGAATCGTTTGGGCAGTTTATAACCGCCGGTCAATACAGGTAGTGCGCGATGCCGGTGTACGAAGAAGCAACGATGAAGTCCAAAACAGTTGTTTGCGTTGGCGGCCTTGTTAGAAAACGAAACACGTTACTTGCCGTTCGACAAGCCGGAGGCCACTCGCTTGAAGGTCAATGGACCGTACCGTGGGGACGATTGGAAGACGGCGAGTCGCCTTCGCTGGCGGTACTGCGTGAGGTAAAAGAAGAGGGAGGCATCGTTGCGTCAATCGATGGGCTGCTCGGTGCACAGGAACTTCCCGCGCCATGGTCGGGATGGCTGGCGCTGATTTACCTGTGCAGCTATGAAACGGGGGAAGCGAAACCGGATGGTGTGGAAACTGATGCCGCAGAATTTCTGACTCTTGACGATTTGGAATCTCTCGATGAGCCAATAGAACCCTGGTCTGAGTGGATAATGCGGCGTGTTTTGCGGAACGACTATACGTTGACGACTAAATGCCCGGAGAATCCATTTAGACCGGCTATCGGGTTTTTATAGCTGTCTGTTGAACATTGCAGTAGCGCAACTCTACATTCGCGAGCTGGTGCGAACCAACGAGCGCTTCGACCAGTTCCCACTCGCCGTTGTCCGGCCACCAGTGTATGGCGCATTTCAGCGCCGGAACATTTTGGACAGGCTGGCATTTAATCATCCCCGGTGACTTCCCCGGTCGCCAGTTTAATTAGTTCCGATTCGCTCGGCACCAGTGACTTCAACACCCATTGTGCCCGGTGCGCCTGCGCCGCTGGCACGCGGACCTTCACGTCCAGCACCAGGCCCGGCACGGGCGATTGAGTGACGACTTCGGCGGACACACCTTCCGCCCGCAGCGCGCCGGCAAACGCTTCAGCAGCGATCTCGTCTGGAAACGATTCTATGTATTCCCATGTTTCGGCCAAGGCTTCGGTTCCTTCAGGTTGAAAGTTCGGCCACCGACAATCAATTGAGTTGGTTTCCGCCGATATGTTCCCTGAATCCTTCACGGGCTTCGTCGATAAATATCGATAGCTGCTCGCTCGGCACGTGCATGACATCTATGTTGAGCGTGCCGGCTTCGCCGACCAGTGCCTCTGCGACCTGATCGTCCGACAACAACAATTTTGCCGGGTAGACGTTGCTCTTCGCGTGCCCGCCGTTCAGCAGGCGCCGCGATTCCAACTGAGACATCTCTGCGGACAGTGCCGATACAAACTGCATTTCGAGTATGTAACAACTGGCCGCGTCCATCAGCGTCATAACGTTAAAATCCCCGTCCTGCTCCGTCGCAACGGGTGCATCATTGAGCTTAAAGACGATCCAGGCTTCGTTCACCTGAAACTGGTTAGGGTGCAGCATGTAGCCCTCCTGTAGTGCCGCGCGATCAGGACAGCCGAGCCAGATCGATCTTTGTGCCCGGCTGCGGCAATGTGACCCGCGCGCCATGTTCGTTTTTGAGCTTTTGCTTAAACGCCTTCGCAGCATCCCGGTCACCGTGCACGAGATACACGGGCGGCGTGTCCGGGATCGCGCCGTACCAGCGGCTCATGTCGTCTTCGTCGCCGTGTGCGGATAAACCGCCAACCGTCGACACCTGCGCCTTGACGGCATAGGTGTCGCCGAATATGCGGACCTCATCGCCGCCATCGACGATGCGCCGGCCCAGTGTGCCGTAGGCCTGATAGCCTGTGAACAACACACGTGCTCTGGGTCGGATCAGATTGCGCTTGAGGTGATGCATGATGCGTCCGCCCGTGCACATGCCGCTGCCGGCAATGATGATCGCGCCCGATTTCATCTCGTTAATGCGCCTCGAATCGTCGGCTGTTTTGGACAGCACGAGGTTTGGAATTGACGGCATCGGGTTCATCTTGCGCGATAATTTCGTCGCCTCGTCGTCGTACAGGTGCGGGTAGTCCCAGTACACTTTCGTTGCGGAAATCGCCATCGGGCTGTCGAGGAAAATTTTCCAGCGGCTGAGCTGCCATTTCTTAAAGTGCTTGCCGAGGTGATACAGAATCTCCTGACTGCGTCCGACCGCAAATGCGGGGATCAGAATGTTGCCTTTGTTGGCATGAGTTTCTTCAAATATCTCCTCGAGTTCCAGAAGCGTGTCGGCGCGGTCGCGGTGTTTGCGGCCACCGTACGTCGATTCCATGAGCACGAGATCGGCGTGCGGCATGAACTCCGGGTCGCGAAGGATGGGGGTATCGAATTGCCCGAGGTCGCCGCTGAATATCAGCGTCCGCTTTTCAGGCCCGTGCGTGACTTCCACCTCGACAATGGCGGATCCCATAATATGGCCGGCGTCGTGAAACCGTGCCCGAACTCCGTCGACGACATCAATCCATTCGTGGTAGCGATGCCCTCTGAAGTGCGGCAGCGTTTCCTCGGCGTCGGCGACCGTGTACAACGGCACGATTTCCGCGGCGTTCTTCTTACGCCGGCGATTGCGGCGTGCGGCGTCCGATTCCTGCAGGTAGCCCGCATCCTTGAGCAAAATTTCGCAGAGATCGAGCGACGCATTTTGGGTATGAATGGAGCCGGTAAAGCCGCGCTTTACGAGCAGCGGCAGTCTGCCGGAATGGTCGAGATGGGCGTGGCTCAGAACGACCGCATCGATTTCTGTTGCCGCGAACGGGAACGGATGTGCGTTGCGCGCCTCATCTTTTCGGCCGCCCTGAATCATGCCGCAGTCGAGCAACACCTGCCGGTCTCCGATGCGAAGAATGTGGCAGGACCCGGTGACTTCGCCGGCAGCGCCGTAAAACTCAAGTTCAAACATCAATTTATACCTTGCACAAGTCCGGATAGTTGTAGATGAGTTCTCGCGTTTCAAGCCACTGGTGTTCGGGTACATTCCGGCCAATCAGGGCGTCTACGGGAATATCGCGGGATAATTTTCGGTATTGCTGATCGAGCGAATCTTCAAACTGTGCCTGGGCGATTCCGGATCCCTGCCGTATCTCCCATACGCCTACGCCAACCAGTATCGCCGTTGCGACCGACGCCAAAGTATTCCAGTCGATATCCATTTTGATTTAAACCGTGGTCAAGTGGCAGGTACAGCTACGTAATTTCTCACGTCATCACCGCGTCGATCAACCTCTTTGCAGGTAAAGACATCCTGTCTTCCACATCGGACTGTCACAGACAGTTGGTAAAGGAATTTCGATACTTCCCGCCTGTCTCGGTGCTCGCATACACAAGGTTATATTCGTCGTTTTTGCATATCGATGAATACCGATTCAGTCTGGTCTTCTACAGAATCGTTCTTAAGAGCCGCAGTTCCAATTTTGCACTAACGCTTTGTCTTCGGACAAATAACCGGTGTCTTGAGGATAGTACAAGGCAGACGGCCCCAACAGCAGCGAGGACTGGAGTCCAGGCGGGTATTACTTCATAAACATTCACTAGTGCTGAAAATGGCGGTCCACAGAGGTTTGATGTCCTTCTCGAACTGTTCCGCCTGCTCCCGCAGTCGTTCGACAATTTCATTTAGCCTGGTGAGTTGTTCATTGTGTCCAGACCAGTAATCGTGTTCGCAACGCAGTACATTAAGCAACAGATCGCCGGGGAAATAGTCACCTTCCGCCCAGGGGTTCTCCGCAAGCCGGTCCAGTGCGAGTGGAATGGTGTATTCAAGCCCAATGTTCTGTCCGATCAGGATTCGCAGGTTTTCAATCGTGAAGTCGCCGATTGGCTTGCGGCGAAGCCGGTAGCACTCCTCCACAAGAAAACTTGAGTCTCCCGGATCGCCCCAACAGTCATTCTCCAGTTGTTCCAGGCTTTTTTCCTGAGTGAGGTCGGTCACAATCGCAATGAGCCGACGAGTTCTGTGATGTTGTCAAATTCGTGTCGTGCAAGGTAATCCTCAATTCCCAGGTTGATTTTACGGCACACAAGCGGATCGTAAAACAACGCTGTACCGATTCCGACGGCGCTCGCACCAGCGATCATAAATTCAATGGCATCGGTTGGCGTGGTAATTCCACCCTGGCCGATAATCGGAACATCGTGCGGTTTTGCGACTTCGTAAACCTGCTGCACTTTGAGCAGTGCGATGGGTTTGATCGCGGGCCCGGACAGGCCGCCGCGAACGTTGCCGATTACGGGAGCTCGGCTTTCAGCGTCGATGGCCATGCCCATGAGCGTGTTAATCACGGCGAAGCCGTCGGTACCCGCCTCAATGCACAACCGTGCATTCTCCTGAATGTCGGTCTGGTTCGGCGACAACTTGGTGATCAGCGGTTTCGAAGTCTGTGCGCGGCATGCCGCGACGACCCGTGCCGACATCCCGGGGTCGTTGCCGAACTGCACACCGCCTTCCTTGACATTCGGGCAGGAAATATTGATCTCGATCGCGTCGATGTCGGAGTCGTCGAATCGCCGGGTCACACGCTCGTACTCGTCGATCGTCGAACCCGACACATTGGCGAAGAAGCGTGTTTCCGAGAAGTCGAGGCCCGGCAGAATACCCTCGACAACCTTATCCACACCCGGGTTTTGCAGGCCGATGGCATTCAACATGCCCCCGGATGTCTCATAGACTCGATGCGGCGCGTTGCCGAGCCGGGCGTCGCCGGTCGTGCCCTTGAGCACGACGGCGCCGACATCTGCATTCGAATATCCGTCGACGCGCGTGTATTCTTCGCCGAAGCCGACGCAGCCCGAGAGCAGCACGATCGGTGAGGCCATCTCGATGCCGCAAAAGCGGGTCTCTAGGGGGTTGGATTTCATCGGGGCGGGATTCTACAGGAATATAAGGTAACTGGACCCTTTAGACTGGAAATACGGTAACCGGAACGAGTTGATTAGCGTTATTCTTTTTGAGCCTGAGATTCCGCCTAATACGGGAAATATTATTCGGCTGTGTGCCAATACGGGTGCTGCGCTGCATCTCGTCGAGCCGCTGGGGTTTAAGCTGGATGAGCCGCGGCTGAAGCGGGCCGGGCTCGACTACCGTGAGTTTGCCCGGGTGCGCACCTACGCGTCGTTGCCGGATTGCCTTGAGGCGCTCGATCAGCCCAGGGTCTTTGCACTGAGCACACGCGGTGTAACGCGTTACGATCGCGCCGAATTTTGCGATGGAGATGCGCTGCTGTTCGGTCCCGAGACGCGCGGTCTCCCGCAGCACGTGCTCGAATCCGTACCGCCCGAACGGCGATTGCGACTGCCCATGCAGGACAACTCCCGCAGCCTGAATCTCTCCAATGCGGCTGCGGTCGTTGTCTACGAGGCCTGGCGGCAGCTCGGTTTCGCAGGCGGTGCCTAAGCGGGGGCGATATTGCTGTTCATGCGGAACAGGTTGCCTGGGTCGTACTCGCCCTTGATGCTCTGCAGCCGCCCGAAATTCGGGCCGTAATTCGACGATACGGTGCCGGCCGTTTCCTGCTCGATGTTGTCGTAGTAACCGCCGTGATGCGCGGACAAAGCGGCATGCCATTGTTTGCACATCGCCTTGCCTTCCGCGTCCTGCTCGGGGTCCATCCAGCCCGTAAAGTAGACGATCATCGTCTCGGCATTCCGATGCGGAAACGCCGTGTCGAGTTCGCCATGGTCCGCGACCGCGCCGCCGCAGGTATGCGTGAAGATGGCCGCACGCGGGTCGGGAATGAACGCATCGATCATGTCGTTAACGAGCCCCTGCGTGAATTCCCCGACCATGCCGTTCTTCGCGTACGAACGAATACCGTGCGCGACCGTTGCATCCTCGTGAGTCTGCAGCACCTTGTAATCCTGCACTTTGACGCCGTCGTCGATCATCGTGCCGATGGCACGCAGCGGCGCGAGTTCCTTTTCTCCGTTCGCCGGATCGCCGTTGTAGACGACCTCCATCGCAACGATGCTCGTGCCGTCCGGCATCGTCGCCATGAGCGGTCCGACGTACATCTCGCGGGACAGGCCCCGCGACCACTCGGCATAAAATTCCAGCACATCGCGCGCCTGTGTCACGGGCCAGACCAGCATGCCGGACAGCACGTTGCGGTCGAACGGGTGCAGCCGATAGTGGAACCTGCTCACGACGCCGAAATTGCCGCCGCCGCCACGGATCGCCCAGAACAGGTCGGGTTCGTTGTCGGCGGTGACGGTGCGTACGTTGCCGTCTGCCGTGACAAGCTCCGCGCCAAGGACATTGTCGATGGTCAGGCCGTACATGCGGTTCAGCCGGCCGAAGCCACCGCCCAGCGTGTAGCCGCCGACGCCCGTATGGGATACGACGCCCGCTGTCGTCACGAGACCTTTGGCCAGTGCCGCGTCGTCGAGGTCACCGAGTAGCGCTCCGCCGTCGCACCATGCGGTCTGCGCGTCGGTGTCGATGTCGACGTTCTTCATTTCGGCGAGATCGAGCATCAGTCCGCCTTCACACACCGATTTGCCGGGCCAGCTATGACCGCCGCCGCGTACCGCCAGCAGGAGATTATTGTCGCGCGCAAAATCGACCGCGTGGCAAATGTCGTCGCTGTTTCTGCAACGCGCGATCAGTGCCGGACGCTTGTCGTGCATGCCGTTCCAGACCTTGCGCACACTGTCGTAGTCCGGGTGGCCCGATAGCAATACGGGGCCGTTCATGGCGTCCGACAGTTCCTTTATCGCGGCTTTTTCGAGCTCTGTGGCGTTACCGTCGAGCGAGACCGCCGCGATATTCGTGTCTACCTTCGCTGCAGTTGGCGCTTCTTTCCTGCCGCAGGCGCTCAGCAGCGGGTAACTCGCCGAGATACCGGCAGCCACCGCCGTTTTGCAAAATCGACGTCTGTTCATGATTCTTCCCTACCGTGATAGCTTAGACTTAGACTAAGTCTAGTAGAGGATGCGCGACGCGCAAATCGAAGAACTACTCGGCCGTGAGCTCGCGTCCCATCAGTGCATTGACGGCTTCGAGCGGTGACGTGCCCTCGTAAAGAATGCGATACACCTGATGACAGATCGGCATTTCGATGCCAAGGTCGTCAGCGACCTCTTTGACGGCCCTGGCGGCAAGGACGCCTTCGACGACCTGCTGAATTTCCGCCTGCGCTTCATCGATGCTTTTGCCGCTCGCCAATGCCAGCCCCATGCGCCGGTTGCGGGACAGATTGTCGGTACAGGTCAGAACGAGGTCGCCCATGCCCGCGAGCCCCATCATCGTTTCCTGCTGTGCTCCGAGCGCGACGCCTAAGCGCATCATCTCGGCGAGACCGCGCGTAATCAGCGCGACACGCGCGTTGGCGCCGAAGTTGAGTCCGTCGCAAAGGCCGGCGCCGATGGCCAATACGTTTTTGATGGCGCCGCCGACCTCGACGCCAACAATATCGTCGGAGGTATACGCGCGAAAGTTCTCGTCCGAAAACGCAACGGCCAGCGCCTGACCGAACGCTTCATCGCTGGAGGCGATCGTCAACGCCGTGGGCAGGCAGTCGCCAACTTCCCTCGCGAACGTCGGACCCGACAGCACCGCTCGCGGCCTGTCCTCGCCGAGCACTTCGCCGACCACCCGATGCGGCAGCTTGCCGCTGCGCAGCTCAAAACCCTTGGTCGCCCAGCAGATTCTCGCGTCGTCGCGCAGTATGGGGCCGATTTTCTTCAATGTGTCGCGCAGCCCGTGACTGGGCACGCTGACGAGTACGTCCCGCGCGTCGTCGATGCAATCGGCGAGTTCCGGAAACGTATTGAGGTTTTCGGGGAACATCGCGCCGGGCAAATAGCGCTTGTTCTCCCGGTCGGCAACCATCGCCCTGAGATTGTCCTGCTCCAGGACGCCGCCCAGCCGAACGTTGCTGCCCGCGCGCGCGAGCTGCAGTGCCAGCGCGGTTCCCCAGGAACCCGCGCCGACGACGGCAATCGTGTTGGCGGTGTTGCCGATCAGTGGGTCTCCGCTGCGCCGGGCTGACCCGCGGCCTGTTGTTGCTTGGCCTGCATGTACAGTGCGTCGAAGTTAATCGGCTGCAGCACAAACTCCGGAAAACCGCCTTTCTGAATCAGCGAAGCGATCGACTCGCGCGCGTAGGGGTACAGGATGTTGGGGCAAAAGCTGCCGATAATTGCACTGAGTTCCTCGCCCTCGTAGCCGGAAATCTCGAACAGGCCGGCCTGCTGCAGTTCCACGAGGAAAAACGTCTTATCCTCGGTTTTCGCCTCGACGGTAATTGTCAGAACGATCTCGTGGTGGCTGTCGTCCAGTGCCGTGTGGCTGCTGCGCAGGTTGAGGTCCGTCTGTGGTTTCCATTCGTTTTGCGTGAACACCTGCGGCGACTGCGGGGACTCGAATGAGAAGTCCTTCAGGTAGATTTTGCCAATCGACAACAGCTTCTCGGTCTTTTCTTCGTCTGCCATGGTTTTTCCTGTAGGTAGTTGTTCGCGCGCGGGCTTATCCCGCGAGCAGCTTATCCAGCTCGCCACGCTGTTCGAGTGTGTAGAGCTCGTCAAATCCGCCGATCGGCGTATCGCCTATAAATATCTGCGGCACGGTACGCCCGCCACCCCGGCTTATCATTTCATTTTTTTTCCGAGGATCATCAGTAATGACGATATCCTGAAATTCAACCGCCTTTTTCGTTAAAAGCATACGAGCCGCACCGCAGTATGCGCAGGTCCGGTTACCGTATACCGTGACTTTGGGGGGTTCGGTCACTTTTTCGATTTCTTGTTCTTTTGCGGCTTCGAGCGCGTCTTTTTGCCGGTTACGACCGGCAGGCCGGCCTGGCTCCAGCCGTTCATGCCGCCTTTCAGCCCGTAGGCACTCTCAAAACCTGCAGCTCGTAGCTGATTGACGGCTTTCGTCGACGAGATGCCCGCATCGCAGACCGCAACGACCGGTTTTGACTTATAGGATTCGAGCGAGGCCATTTTCGCCTCGAGCTCGTCGGCCGGAATGCTCCTGGCCTTGACGATATGGCCGTTGGCGTAAGCGTCGGCGCTGCGCAGGTCGATCACAACGCCATCGTTGTTAATGAGTTTTACCGCGTGCGCCGCATCAATGCTCGTCATGCCGGTCGCCTTGCGGCGCAGTTCAGTAAATAGCACGAGAAAAAAACTGGCCATCAGGGCCAGCACCAGCAACGTGTGGTTGCCCGTGAATTGCAAAATTTTGTCCATGATTTGCTCGTGCGCGGGATGTCGCGCCGGGGACGGTTGTCAAACCCCCGATTATACCTGTTTGCCAGGCAGGGAATAGCCTGTAGAAACCGCAGGTGCCCGTGAACATTCTCGCGCCAGGCCGTAGAATCGCCTTCGATGACGTTGCCGCAATTCGTAATTTTACTGTCGATCGCCGCGGGCGGTCTCGTGTCTGCCCAGGAAGATGGCGGCGAGCAGATCAGGATCAAGGAGATAGAACTCGAAGAGGTCCGAGAGCGCATCAGCGATCTCAAGAAGAGCATGGATCGGAGTGCCGCCGAGCGGGACCGGCTGAGTGCGGAGCTGCAGGAACTGGAAGTCGCGATCTCCGAACAGCGCCTGCGGGTTGCGGAAATCGAGCGTGAACAGGCGCGGACCGAAGAAAAGAAAGCCCGCCTGGATGCCGAACAGGCGGAACGTCAGTCGGCTTTCGACAACGAATCCGAAGCGCTTGCCGCGCAGGTGCGCTCGGCCTATATGAGTGGCGGCCAGGATCGCTTGAGGTTGCTGCTCAACCAGCAAGACCCGGCGGTGCTGGGACGTATCATGGCATGGTACCGCTACCTGAGCGAGCATCGTGCGGCAACGATTGCCGCCGTCGCCGAGCAATTGCGCAGGCTGGAGAGTATCCGCAGTGAGATTGCGGCGGAGGTCGCGCGCCTCGAGCAACTCGCCGACAATCGCCGCGCGCAGCTCGCGCGGCTCAATGCTTCGCAGGGAGAGCGTCAGACCCTGCTCGCGAACCTGAAGAGCAAGCTTGCGGAAGAAGGCAGGGAAGTCGAGCGGCTGGCTGCAGAGGAGCGGGATCTGACGCGGCTGATCGCGGAACTGACGAGCATATTGTCCGACTATCCGATTAACTCGGAGCAGCCGTTCAGCGACCACAAGGGCAAACTGACCTGGCCCGTGGCGGGGACGTTACTGCACGAATTCGGCCAGCCACGCGTCGGCGGCAGTGTGAAGTGGAACGGCGTTGTACTTGCCGCACCGCGGGGCCGTGAAGTGCGGGCGGTTTATCATGGCCGGGTCGCGTTTGCCGACTGGCTGGCCGGCATGGGGCTGTTGATTATTGTCGATCACGGCGAAGGGTACATGAGCCTGTATGGATACAACGAAACTTTGCTCAAGGACGCGGGCGACTGGGTGGCTCCGGGTGATGTCATCGCCACCGTCGGCGACAGCGGCGGCCAGCCTCAGGCCGCCCTGTACTTCGAGTTACGGCGAGGTGCGGACCCCGTCAACCCGGGTCGCTGGGTCACGCGCCGCCCGGGCGCCAAACGCTGATCGCGCGTTCGCACAGACCCCGGCGATTATTGTTTTGCCGCGCTTTTTCGCCGGGAATTCTGTGCTAAGGTCGGGTGAAGCGTGACAAGAGCCTAACGCCGGCGCGTCGGGAATATACGATATGTCATTGAAATTGAGAGCAATTCTTGTCGTCGTTATCGGCGTTGTCATGGGGCTTAGCCTGTCCATCGGCGGCGGCCTGCTGAACAGCCCGGAGCGGCCCGATAAGGAGCAACTGGCCTGGGAACAGGCGCAGCTGTTTGCCGAGGTGATCGATCGTGTAAAGCGCGATTATGTTGAACCGATCGACGACTCCGAGCTGCTCGAAAGCGCCATTCGCGGCATGGTCAGCGATCTCGACCCGCATTCCGAGTACCTTGACGCCAACGAGTATCGCGATATTCGTGTCAGTACGACGGGCAGCTACACGGGTGTCGGAATTGAGGTGGCGAGAATCAACGGTGCCGTTGTCGTCGTGACGCCGATCGCCGGCTCGCCGGCGGCGCGCGCCGGAATTCGCAGTGGCGACAAGGTAATTGCGATCGACGGTGAGTCGGTAGAGTCGGAGCGACTGCAGGAAACGATGCTGCGCCTGCACGGCCACGCAGGCTCGCGCGTAACGCTGACCGTCAGACGCGGCGATGAGGCCATCGATTATCCGATGCGCCGCCAGATCATTCGCATGGTCAGTGTGCACCGGGAGTTGCTCGGTCCTTCCTTCGGTTACGTTCGCGTCAGTCAGTTCAGCGAGAATACGGCGCGGGAACTGACGACTGCGATCGACGAACTGCAGAACGCCAACGGCGGCATGCTCGAAGGGCTTGTGCTGGACTTGCGCAACAATCCGGGCGGTGTGCTGGACGCAGCGGTCGACGTGTCCGACCTGTTTTTGAACTCGGGTGTCATCGTGAGCGCGGACGGCCGTTCGGTCGAGTCTCGATTCAAGCGTTTCGCGCATCGCGGTGATTTGCTCGACGGTGCGCCGATGGTCGTGATTGTGAACAGCGGCTCGGCGTCGGCATCGGAGATCGTCGCGGGCGCGCTGCAGGACCACAACCGTGCGACCGTCGTCGGTACCTCCACGTTTGGCAAAGGTCTCGTGCAGACGGTGATGCCGTTGTCCAAAGGGCGTGCCATCAAGCTTACGACGTCGCGCTACTACACTCCGTCGGGCGACTCGATTCACGATGTGGGCATCCTTCCGGACGTCATTGTCAGCGATACGCCCGGCTATCCGGACTTAAGTCTTTCCGGCTCGCTGAATCGCGAGGCCGACCTGCAGCTCGCGGAGGCGATACAACAGCTTCATCCGCGCCCGGTCATGCATTCCAGGGCGCAATGAAGCGGCTCCAGGCGCTGCTCGCCATTCTGTCGTTCAGCGTTGCAGGCTCAGCGATAGCCGGTGAGCGGCCGAAAATTTCGATCATCATCGACGACCTCGGGTACCAGATAGAAGCCGGCCGCCGGGCCATTCACCTGCCCGGACCGGTTGCTTACGCGGTGCTCCCGGGTACGCCGGGTGCTGCGCGGCTGGCGCGGCTGGCGCACGGCGAAGGAAAAGAGGTGCTCGTGCACCTGCCGCTGCATGCCAGCCCTGACGATGACGGTCAGGAGCCGATCGGTATCCACCTCGACATGTCGAGACACCAGTTTGCAGGCGCGTTTGCGGAGGCGTTGTCGTCGGTGCCTTTCGCGGTCGGCATCAACAATCATCGCGGCAGCCTGCTGACACGTCATCCCGGACACATGCGCTGGCTCATGGAGGAGATCAGCCAGCACGGCGACCTGTTCTTCGTCGACAGTTACACGACGCATCGGAGTGTGGCCTTGCAGATTGCCTGGGAGGCCGGGGTGAGTGCCTGCAAACGGGACGTATTTCTCGATCCCGATCCGCGCCCTGAAACGCTGGCCCGCGAGTTCGAGCGAATGAAAAAACTCGCCCGGGAGCGCGGCAGCGTCGTCGCAATCGCGCACCCCTACCTGACGACACTGGCGTTTCTCGAACAGCGGCTGCCGGAGCTCGAACGCGAAGGTTTCGAGCTTGTGACGATCAGCGAAGTCGCCACGCGGCCGGCGCGCGCCGGCGGGTCGCAAATCGCGGTGAACCCACGCGCCAAAAATCCCTCTAAATCCCGATAGTCAGGCAAGTCGGTGAACGGCAGGAAAATGACAATAAAAACAACGGCGAGAATTATAGCCGCCTTTCTGGCGGCACAGTTCAGCACAGCCAACGCCGGCGCTGCCGAGCAGGCGGTGCTCGTGGCACAGGACGACAGTGTCGCCTGCACGATGGAGTACAACCCGGTGTGCGGCAGTGACGGGCAGACTTACAGCAACGAATGTGTCGCCAACGTCGCCGGTGTTGACATCGTGAGTCAGGGTATTTGCCCGGACGAACAGGGTAACGGCTGTCCGGAAGTGTTCGATCCGGTGTGCGGTGATGATGGCAACACGTACATTAACGAATGCTTTGCCAATAAATCGCAGGTCCAGATAGCGGGTCTCGGTGC
Organism: Woeseiaceae bacterium; assembly: GCA_965224505.1. GTDB lineage: Bacteria > Pseudomonadota > Gammaproteobacteria > Steroidobacterales > Woeseiaceae > UBA1847. The sequence continues at coordinate 2,828,080 of CBDCZL010000018.1, read as the reverse complement.
CTGCACGCCGAACGGTTGCCCGAGCTACGAAGACCCGGTCTGTGGAATGAACGGGCGCACCTACGTCAATCGTTGCGAAGCGAATGCCGAACGTATCCTCGTGCAGCGCAAAGGGACCTGCGATCTGGACAACTGTCCGAAAGTGTTTGCCCCGGTTTGCGGCGAGGACGGTGAGACCTATACCAACGCCTGCTTTGGAGAACAGGCGGGTATCCAGATTTTCACGGAAGGCATTTGCGACGTGCGCGCCTGCCCGAGAATTTTCGTACCGGTTTGCGGCGTCGACGGCACGACTTACGGCAACGCGTGCTACGCGGAACGCCGTGGCGTTTCGATCGAATACGCGGGCGTGTGCGAGAGCCTCGGCGAGAACTGCCCGCCGGATTATTCACCGGTCTGCGGTATGGACGGCAAGACCTACGACAACGAGTGTCAGCTCGACAATGCAGGCGTGCAGAAACTGTATGCGGGTGCTTGTGTTGGAGACTAATGCCATGCAGGCTGTAATCGGCCCTTTTCCCCGCTGATATACGGCAGCCAGACCAGGCCGGTAATCGCGACGCTGATGTCGGTGCTTTTTGCACGGACCACGATTTCACTCAACTCTTCGGCCTGCGCATCGAAACTCGTATCGAGGTCGGCGATTTCCCGTTCCAGTTCCTCGTTGAGTGTCTCAAGGTCCTGACGTACTTTGGCCGCCGTTTCCTTCGCGCGCTCGACATCGGCGGCTTCCTTGCGTGCACTGCCCGCAGTTTTGATCGCGGAACCCATTTTGGTCGCCGTACTGCTTGAGAGTTTCTTGCGTCCAAGCACAGCGCCAAGAATAGCGGTACCGAACGAAATCGCCGTGTCGAGTTTTCGCTTCGTGGATTGCTCCTGCTGCACGGCAATGGTCTGCTCAGCACGCATCAGCCGGTTTTCGAGCGTGGTTACTTTGCTGGCGTAGCGTTTGCGCACCTTGCCGATGGCCAGATCCCGTTTTTCGCTCGCCGCATCCTGCAGCCGGGCGCGAAAATCGCCTTCCGACTCGCCGGGCTTGGAACTCAGACGGAACCGTTTGCTGCGGTACAGGGTGACGACTTCGTTCTGCCGCAGCCAGCGCTTATAGTCTTTCGCCCATTTCGCGTAGCCCTTCGCGTTGTCGGCGGCTTCCGGGCAGTCGGCAAATGCGGCACCCTCGACGCCTTCGTCTTCAAGTTCGTCGATGGAAAGCTCCAGCGGCTCGGCGTAGTCCCAGTCGACCGCGACCGGACCGTCGTCAAACTCGACGGTGTGCAAAACGCTGCGCTCATCTTCGATGTGATAGCGCGCGCTGGAGAACACGACATCTCCGCCGGCGAGCAATCGGGGGTGATAGACCAGATCGTCACCCTCGCCATGTACGAAGTATTGTTCGATGTCGGGTTGAAGCGCAGGTGCTGTCGCCTTGCCACGCCGCTTCGGCTTGCTGACGGCGCGTACTGCAGCCTCCGCCTTATTTCGCACTTTCTTCATCAGCGTGCGGATGTGGTCGCGCGTCAAGGGGCCTGCCAGGTACGACAGTACCCAACGCGTGTTGAAGACGACGGTCTCATCTTCGTGCACGTTGTGCAGCAGGAAGCGTCGTTTGCCGAGCCCTGCGATGGTGCGCTCCATCGCCTGTTTGTCGAAGTCGCCGACGCTGGCACCCTCCAGTCCTTCCATGACTCTGGCTTTGTCACGCTCGGTCTGCAGGCGCCCGATGAACCACGTGCCCGTGTTCGACAAACCTTTGTAGTCCAGGTCGACGGGGTTTTGCGTCGCCAGCACGAGCCCGAGGCCATAAGCCCGCGCCTGTTTGAGCAGGGTCAGGAACAGTTTCTTGGACGGCGGATTGGCCACCGGCGGCATGTAGCCGAATATCTCATCCATGTAGAGGATCGCACGCAGCGAAGAGGTGCCCTGCTGCGCGCGCATCCACGCGATCAGTTCGTTGAGCAGCATCGACACGAAGAACATGCGCTGCGCGTCGTCGAGGTGAGCGATCGACATGATGGAGATGCGCGGTTTGCCTTCGTCGGTGTATAGCAGGCTCCTGGCATTAAGCGGCGTGCCCTGCATCCAGGCTTCGAAACCCGGTGCCGCGAGCAGGTTATTGAGGCGCATGGCCAATGCAAAACGGTCTTTGGCCGGGAAGAACGAGTCGAGGTTCATGACGCCGACTTTTGAGATCGGCGGATTCTGAATTTCGGCGATCAACGTTGGCAGATCGAGATCGCGGCCTTCCTTCCAGGCATTGTCGAGCAACCGCGAAATCAGAATATGCTCACGGCTTGCCACGGGATCGGCGTCGATGCTCAGCAGCGTCAGTATGCCCGTTGCCGTGGCCTGAATGCGCTCGCGGTACAGATCGACGTCGTCGATCAGTGCCTGATCGGGCGCACCGAAGGACTGCAGCACCGACACGGGCAGCCCGGCGTTGCTGCCCGGCGTGTAGATGGCCATGTCGACGTTCTTTCGCAGCTGCGAGATTCGTTTGCCCGTCTGGCCCCATTCACCGAGACCTTTCTTCCAGAGTGCGGCCTGAGCGGCAGCGAACTCATCGGGCGTCTGGCCTTTGTCTGTGGCCGAGCGTGGATTTATCCAGGGACGAAAACTCTCCGGCTTGAACTGCGGAAAGGTGAGCATCAGATTGCCCATGTCGCCCTTCGGATCGATCGCAATCACGGGGATGTGATCGAGTGCCGCTTCTTCGAGCATCCCGATGCCGAGTCCGGTCTTGCCCGAACCCGTCATGCCGATTATCACGGCGTGCGTGGTCAGGTCCTTCGAGTCATACAGAACCAGGTCGTCGGTGAGTTTGGCACTGTCCGTGTCGTAGCGCTTACCGAGATAGAACGCGCCGAGTTTTTCGAAGTCGTGCATCGCCCTACTCCGCGGGATACGCGTAACTGGCATCAAATCCGAGTGGGAATCCGGCCATGTAGTAGCCGAGCAGGAACAGCGTCCACAATCCGAGGAACCACATTGAATACGGCAGCATCATGGCTGTGACGGTTCCGATACCCGTGTTCTTGACATAGCGCTGGCAGTAAACGACGACCAGCGGGAAGTACGGCATCAGCGGCGTGATGATGTTCGTGCTCGAATCGCCGACACGGTAGGCGGCCTGTGTCAGGTCCGGTGAAATCCCGAGCGACATGAGCATGGGTACGAAGATCGGCGCAAGCAGGCCCCACTTGCCGCTCGCCGAGCCAACGAACAGATTGACGAAGCCCGTGAGCAGCACGATACCGACAATGGTGATGGCTGACGGCAAGGCCAGCGCCTTCAATCCGGCCGCGCCCTTGAGCGCGAGCAGCGCACCGAGGTTCGAGACATTGAATGCGTACACGAATTGCGCGATAAAAAACATGATCACAAGGTAATACGCCATGCTGTTCATCGCGTGCGTCATGCCCGCGATCATGTCTTTCGAACTCTTCATGCTGCCGGAGGCGATGCCGTAGACGACACCCGGTATCAGGAACAACAGGAAAATCAGCGACACGATCGACCGCATCAGCGGTGCGGCACCGGTCGTCAGCGCGCCGTCGGGCGCGCGCCACGGCGAGCCTTCGATGAGTGCGGTACCGAGCAGCAGCGCGATGCCGACGACCATTGAGATCAGCGCCCAGCGCAGGCCTTTGCGCTCGTTCTCGGCAAGATCGTGCATCTCGGGCAGGTCTTCGGCGTCACCGTCCACTTCGGTGGCCTTGAGGCGTGGTTCGACCACCTTGTCCGTGATGTACCATCCCAGCGAAATAATCAGCAGCGACGAAGCGGTCGTAAAGAAATAATTGTTGAGCGGATTGAGGACGATGTCGGGATCGAGTATCCGGGCGCCTTCCTGCGACAGGCCCTGCAGCAACGGGTCCAGTGACGACGGTACGAAATTGGCCGAGAAACCGCCCGAGACGCCCGCGAATGCGGCCGCAATACCGGCCAGCGGGTGCCTGCCGGCCGCGTAGAAGATAACCCCGCCCAGCGGAATCACGAGGACGTAGCCCGCGTCGACGGCGGAGTGACTCACGATGCCGACCAGAATCACCATCGGTGTCAGCAACTGCTGCGGAGTGACGTTGAGCAGCGCCCGGATGGCCGAATTAATGAACCCCGTGTGCTCCGCGACACCGATACCGAGCATCGCGACGAGCACGACGCCCACGGGGTGAAAATGCGAGAAGTTCGTCACCATGACCGACAAAAACTCGGTGAATGCGCTCCCCGACAACAGATTGTTGATGACGAGCGGCGCTTCGGTGCGCGGGTCGATGACGTCGTAAGTCACGAACGACAGCAGCCACGACAGTATCCAGGTAACGAAAAGCAGTGCGATAAAAAGCACAGCCGGGTCCGGAATTTTATTGCCGACGCGCTCTACGGTACCGAGAAAGCCGCCCGGAGCCGCCGCTTGATCTTGATCGGACATCGTGGTCCCCCTGATTTTGTTTGTGCGCAAGTGTACTCAATTCCAATGAAAAAGGCGCAGAGCCGAAGCGCTGCGCCTTTGTATCTCGCCCGTGTCCGGCTACCAGCCGCAGGTTCTGCCCGCATTTTGCTCCTTCAGGTAGCCCATCAGCGGCTCGAAGTAGTCGATGATCGCTGAGGCATCCATTTCACGCGTGCCCGTGAGTTTTTCCAGGGCATCCTGCCAGGGTTCGCTCTGGCCCGACGCCATCATCGCGTAGAAGCGATCGCCGGCCTCCTTGTTGCCATACACCGAGCAGGATGCGAGGTCGCCTTCGTGCCCGGCAATCTCACACAGCGAGCGCTGGAACTGGAACTGCAGGATGCGCGCAAGGAAGTAGCGCGTATAGGAGACATTCGACGGAATGTGGTACTTGGAGCCGGGGTCGAAGTGTTCCTCGGTTCTTGCGCTCGGCGGCACGATGCCCTGGTATTTCGTGCGCAGGTCCCACCAGGCCTGGTTGTAATTCTCCGGCGTAATTTCGCCCGAGAACACACCCCAGCGCCATTCGTCGATGAGCTTGCCAAACGGCAGGAACGCAATCTTGTCGAGCGCCATCTGCATTTGGCGGTTGATCACGGCTTTCTCGTTTTCAGCCGAAGAACGGACCAGACCGACATCCTCGAGGTATTGCGGCGTCATAGACAGAGTCACCGTGTCGCCGATGGCCTCGTGGAAACCCGAATGTGCGCTGCCCTGAAACAGCGGCGGCTGATCTTTGTACGCGCCCTGATAATAGTTATGGCCGAGCTCGTGGTAGATCACGCGCAGCTCGTCATAGGTCTGTTTGATGCACATCTTGATGCGCAGATCGTTGCCGCCGTCGAGGCCCCATGCACTCGCGTGACAGACGACGTCGCGATCGCGCGGTTTGGAGAACTGCGAGCGTTCCCAGAACGTGTCGGGGAGGCGCGGCATGCCGAGCGAGACATAAAAGTTTTCGGCGGAGCGCACCATTTCCTGCGGTGAATAGTCTTTCGTTTTGAGCTTCGTATCGACATCGATATCGCCGACGCCTGGATACGGTTCCATGATGTCGTAGATGGCCGCCCATTCCTGCGCCCACATGTTGCCGAGCAGATGCGCCGGAATCGGGCCGTCCTGCGGCACCTTGTCTTCACCGTAGTGCTCACCGAGTCGGGCACGTACCGCACAATGCAGTTCTTCGTAGAGTGGCTTCACCTGGTCCCAGAGCCGGCCGGTTTCAGCCTGAAACTCGGTGGGTGACATGTCGAATCCCGCGCGCCACATTTCGCCGAGATCGGTATAGCCGAGTTCGCCCGCGCCTTCATTGACCAGTTCGACGTAGCGCTGGTATTTGTCGCGCATCGGCGGCGCGATCGTGCGCCAGCCCTCCCAGAATTCCTCTAACTCGTCGTAGTCCTTGCTGCTGGCCATCAGGCCCTCGAGCTCGGACCCCGGTATGCAGTTGTTGTCGTCGCGGCAGTACTGCCCGGCACCGTACATGCCCTGCAGTTCGGTCGCAATCTGCGTCAGCTCCTTGCGTTTCGCGGCATCGTTCGGTGTCGGCAACGAGGTGCCGAGCTTCAGCAAATCGAGCGCGCGCCGCGTCGAGGCATCGAGCGTCTGGCCGTCGTATTGCAGTGCCTGCTGCACCATACCGCTGTGCCATTCGGCGTAACGGTTTGCAGCCGCAGCGGCAACCACTGCCGTGTCACCCGTGATGTACGTCGAACGTACCCAATTCGCGGCGCCCACTTCTTTGGATAGTTCGGCCACCTCGCGGTTGGCGCGTGCAATGAATGCCTGGGCGGTTTCGGCGGGTTCGTCAGCGACCACAACGTCGTCTTCGACGGCTCGCTCGGAGCATGCGGAAACGATCAGAGCAATGCCGATAATTGCGTAGCGCATGGTTTTCTTCATTTTATGATCCGTGTTGTGAAGGCGGCGGCCGAGAGGTCGCCGCGCCAGTCAAAAGAGCAGGTCAGCCGTGTCGCGAGAGTCATTCCGAAGACTTCGCCGATTGCACCTCGGTTTCCCACTTTTTGGTCACAAGGCCGACGAGCAGCAGGATGATGCCCAACACGACACTGACCTTGACGATCTGCATATACAGTCCGGGCATCTCAGCGACATTCTCGGGGTCGAAGTTGCCCGCGAATATGCCAGCGATGATGTTGCCAATGGAGTACGTCAGTACGAACACGCCCATCATCTGTCCGATGAATCGCCTCGGCGACAGTTTGCTGACCGCACTCAGTGCAACCGGGCTCAATACCAGTTCGCCGACGGTGTGCACGAAGTACGTCATAACGAGCCAGTACGGTGCTGTCTTCATGCCGGACGCCGCAATGTGCGCGGCGAAATACATGATAATGAAGCCGCTGGCCATGATGATCAGGCCGACGGCGCACTTGACGCCGTAGGCGGGTGAAATCATGCGTTTGCCGAGCCAGATCCAGAACGCGGCAAAGAACGGCGACAGTAAAACTATGAAGGTGGAGTTCGCAGACTGGAACCAGGTCGTCGGAATCTGGAACGTTCCAATCATGCGGTCCGTGTAGTCACGAGCGAACAGGTTCATCGACGAGCCGGCCTGCTCGAAGCCGGACCAGAACACGGCCGACGCGATGCAAACGACGAGTAACGCCCACATGCCCTTCTGCTCGATAGCGCTCAGCTTTCCAAGTACGAAAATGGCGCCGAAGTAGACAAAGAAGAACACAACGAACAACATGCCCGTATAACGCGCAATGGCCACCGGGTCTATTGTGAGCGTCCGCGAAATCAACAGGCCGGCGAGTATGGCAAGTGTGACCAGGAAACCGGCAATGACCGTCCAGGCAGCGCGTGCGCCTTTGGGGGACAGAGGTTGATTTGGCTCGGCGCCCTCGCCCTTTAGGCTTTGTGCCGTTAATCGAAACTGGATCAGACCGAAAGCCATGCCCACGGCGGCCGCGCCGAACGCCCAGTGCCAGCCGACATTTTCTGCGAGATAGCCACAGACGATATAGCCAATGATCGAGCCGATGTTGATACCCATGTAATAGAGCGCATAACCACTGTCGCGGCGAACGTCACGGGCTGAGTAAAGCTGGCCGACGAGCGCGCCAATGTTGGGTTTGAGCAATCCGGTACCAAGGACAACCAGAATCAGGCCAATGAAAAACGTGCTGTCATTCGGGATGGCGAGCACAATGTGGCCGCACATAATGATGATGCCGCCGTACCAGACAGTACGCTGGCTTCCGATCAGCCGGTCTGCGATCCAGCCGCCCGGCAGTCCCATGAAATAGACGAACGCGGTGTACAGCGCATAGATCGATGTTGCAGTGATCACCGTCAGTTCGAGGCCGCCTGACATCATCGCTTCGGTCATGAACAGGACGAGCAGGCCGCGCATCCCGTAGTAGCTCATGCGCTCCCACATCTCGGTAAAGAAAAGCGTTCTCAGGCCTTTCGGATGGCCGAAAAAGGACGCGTCGTATTCTGGCTCTTGCTCGACCGTGGTGGTCGGAGAATCGGTCATATTGTCCCCCGGCGGTGTTTTGCACCTGATATTTTTAGTGAGGCGGGTCAGGGCTACGCATTAAACACTACAACGTGTGGCGTTTCTACTTGACTCCGTGATGCGACAGCGCATCGTCGCCCATTGTGCGGGCCTTTCCTTATCAGAGACTTATGTCCCGCTCGCGGGTTCCGCCACGGGCTTCGATCGGAATACCCGGGACATCAAAATACCCAGCTCGTAGAGCAGATAGACCGGTATCGCGAGCATGGTCTGGCTGATCACGTCGGGCGGTGTCAGCAGCATGCCGACGACGAATGCGCCGAGGAAGACATAGGGTCTGGCTTTGCCAAGCTTTTGCGTTGTTGTCAGACCGGTCCACACGAGTAGCACGGTTGCGATCGGCGTTTCGAAGGCGAGGCCGAATACGAGTGCGATCATCATCACGAAGGAAATGTACTCGGCAATGTCCGGTTGCCAGTTAATGACTTCTGCACTAAACGTCTCGACGAATCCGAATATCAACGGCAGAACGACAAAATAGGCAAATGCAATGCCAGCGTAGAACAGCAAAATGCTCGACACGAGCAGTGGCATCGCGAAGTGTTTTTCCTTGCGATAGAGGCCGGGAGCGACAAATGCCCAAATCTGATACAGCGTCACGGGCATGGAAATGAACAACGCGAGGTAAAACGTCAGCATGATTTGCGCGGTCAGCGGCGTGATCGCGCCGATCGCGATCAATTCGCCGTCGATGACGCTGCTAAGGGGTTCCGCCGTGACGTTGAAAATTTTCCTGGAGAACGGAACCAGCACGAGAAACACCGCAAACAAAGAGCCGACAATTTTGAACAGGCGCGAACGCAGCTCGACGAGATGCGACATCAGCGTTCCTTCGGCGAGTTCCTCCTGCTCGTCAGACGCCGTATTCATTGCTCCGCCTTGCCGTCATCATCCTTTGTATCGCTCTGGTCCGGTTCGTCCTCATGTTCGTCATGCAGTGGCGAATACGTATCGTCGTCGCGCGGTGTCATCAGGTTATTCGGATTCAGGTCCCTGGGATCGAAGCCGAGGTTTTTTTCAAGATTCGCTTCTTCCTCAAGCTGACGCTGCAGCGAGCGTGTCATCTGGCGTGCCCGCCCTACCCAGCGGCCAATTTGAGCGGCCACGCGTGGCAACTTCTCGGGCCCCAGTATCAGGAGCCCGATGATGACAAGGATCAGAAATTCGGAACCGCCAATTCCAGACATGGCAAAACGGTGCTAAGCGTCGGATTTCTCGCGGTTCTCTTCCACCGGCGTGTTTTCAAAATCGGCATCGTCGGTCGATTTGCCGAGTTGCTCGCTGGCTTCGTCCGCTTCGTTCATCGCGTTGCGAAAGCCTTTGACCGACTTGCCCAGGTCGGAGCCCAGAGAGGACAGCTTTTTGGTGCCGAAAATCGCCAGCACGATGACCAGTATGATCAGCAACTGCCATGGGCCGATGTTGGCAAACATTGATTACTCCCGGGGCAGAGCCCCTAGTCGTTCGTTTTCAAAAGCCGGCACTTGCCGGGCACGAATTATGTTCATGATACGCCGACTCGCGCAACAAAACCGTACCGCCATCACAGCGGTTGGCGCGTCAGGCTTCGAGCCAGAATGTCACCGGACCGTCATTAATCAGCCTTACCTGCATATTGGCGCCAAATCGGCCCGTTTCAACGTTGTCGAGTTCCTGCCGGCAGCGCTGTACCAGGTCGTCGAAAAATGCCGAGGCTTTGTCCGGCGGCGCACCTTTCGTGAAGCTGGCGCGCGTGCCCTTGCGCGTGTCGGCGGTCAGCGTGAACTGCGGTACGAGCAGCAAGCCGCCTGCAGTCTCGCGCACGCTAAGGTTCATGCGCCCCTCCGTGTCCGGAAACACGCGGTAGGTCAGAATGCGTTCAGCCATGCGCCGTACGTTCGTGGCCACGTCATCGCGGTGAACGGCCGCGAATACAAGAAGCCCCTGGCCGATCCGGCCAATGGTTTCGCCGTCCACCGAGACGGCGGCGTCGCTGACGCGTTGCAGCAGAGCGATCATATCTTTACAGCTTGCCCCGATTTGTGATGTTTCTCCCCTTTATTAACGCATGAGCGAGAATCGTCTGGCTACTCTGCTGCCGGAATTGATGACACTGGCGCAACCAGCCAGTGGGAATAGGCGCCTTTACATCCGGGGTGCCCTCCGTGCCAGGGACGGCGCTGCGGGGGATTTCACTGCCTGGACCAGGGATGGAGGGCCCTGATCGTGGATCAGGGCCCATTTCCGGAAGCATGTACTTATTGAAATTCGAACAATCTCAGCAAGTTGTCGGGGTCAATTACGAATGACCACTAGTCTTGGTTGTTTGGGTCCGGCTGGCCAGCCAGTTGCTCATTCAGCAGGCGGGTCAGTAGCTCGTGAAGCACTGAAATGTCGAGATTTCCGGCTGCAAGAGACTGATCTGCAGCTCTTAGGGCTTCGATGTACTCAGGCCTGTTTGCTTTGATTAAGGCGGGAAGGAGGACTGTTCCAGGTAACCAGGCGCCCGATTTCAGGCAAAGCACGAAATAAGAAGCAACTCTTGCAGTTCGCCCATTTCCATTAATGAATGGATGAATGTGATTCAACTTCCATAAGACATATGCGCACATAACGACGGGGTCCAAAGACTCCCAGTTTCGATTTACTTCGTTAACGAAATCATCCATCAACGCCCGAACCCTATAGTGCGCCGGGGGCTCATACTCTCCGACCCGAACTCGGCATGGCCTAAACTCGCCTGCATTAGAGTGCAGGCAAGTAATCGCATGATAATTAAGGGATTTTATTACCTGTGTTGACAGAACCGGTCGCCCAATCCGAAGGGCGGCGGTGACGATGGAGCGAAGGAAGTCGTATTGTCGTTCGAGGTTCGCTGCCTCAAGCTTGCGATATACAGGGTGGTCCTCAGTCCCCGTTAGTTCGTGCAAGATCACCAGTCATTCCCGCCTCTTCGCGCAACATTTGTCGGATTTGTTCTCGTGTAATGTCACTTTCGGAATCAATTCCGGCGAAGACAAACGATACTCGTTGCTCAAATAACTCTTGAGACGTAAGGCGTGCATCAGCGCTATTGCGCAATTTTGAGAGCAACTTAGGCTCCGTTTTTACATTTTCCAGTTCGGTCATCGCCATGCCCATTGTGTTCGCCCTCTTACCGGCGCGCGAGCGGTTTTCCCAGCGGGCCGACCAGTATAGCTAATTCGGCAAGTAAAAGTGTGACCGCATTCGCGCCATGCTGAAGTAATATATGCAGATAATAATAACATTTAAAAGGCATAAAAATGGGCAGAAACAAGAATTTAATGCCCAGTGAAGATCTGAACCTCAAAGTTAGCGAGGGATTGATCGAGTATCTTCGCGAAATAGTCGCGACCGGGCTGTACGGAAAAACCGTGCAAGACGCGGCAGATCGTCTGATAAGCCAGAGCGTCGACAAATTACTCGATGATGGAAAGATCGGACCACGGCACCATTTTCAATTGCAGGATGATGATGACTAGACATTATGAAGTGACCTGTCCGTCCTCAAGCATCGTGGATTAAGCTGAGGACGTTAATCACATCGGCTCAGAGCCAACATTGAGGAGGACAGGTCATGGAAAAGTTTAGCAAGTACGTCGGCTTGGATACACACAAAGACAGCATCGCGGTATCCGTGGCGAATGCGGTTGGCGGCCGAGCGAGGTTTTATGGCGAGGTGGCGAACACGCCAACGGCGCTCAGCAAGCTGATGCGGCGACTCAGCCCAGAGGGTGAGGTGGTGTCGTATTGTTACGAGGCGGGTCCTTGCGGTTATGGGATTTACCGTCAGATCAGCCAATCGGGGCATGAGTGCCAGGTGGTGGCGCCGTCCTTGATTCCGAGCCGGCCGGGTGATCGGGTGAAGACGGATCGACGCGACAGCGAGACGCTGGCCCGTTTACACCGGGCTGGCGAGCTGACGCCGGTGTGGGTACCGGACGAAGAACAGGAAGCGATGCGCGATCTGACCCGTGCCAGAGAAGACATGAAGTCTCTGGAACGGCAGTCGAAGCAACGCTTGAACGGGTTCTTGCTCCGTCACGGTCAAAATTATACGAGCGGCAAGAGCAAGTGGACCCAGGCGCACTGGCGCTGGCTGGAGCGGCTGCGCTTTTGCGAGCCGGTGCAGCAGATCGTGCTGCAGGAATACGTCGATTGTGTGAAGCAGCAGCAGTTGCGGGTCAAGGAGCTGGAACTTGAGATGGCTCGCGCCATGGATGACTGGCAGTTAGCGCCGGTGGTGGAAGGCCTGATGGCGTTACGCGGTTGCCGCTTGATCACGGCGATGACGACGGTGGCGGAGCTGGGGGACATCACTCGCTTTGAGACGCCGCGGCAGCTGATGGCATTTTTGGGGCTGGTGCCGAGCGAGCACTCGAGCGGCCGGCGACGACGGCGCGGCGGCATCACCAGGACCGGCAACGGCCACGTACGACGGGTGCTGATCGAGGCAGCCTGGTGTTACCGCTTTCCAGCCAAAAAGAGTGCCCCTTTGCAGCGTCGGGCCGAGCAGACTTCAGAAGCGGTGCAGGCGATTGCCTGGAAAGCGCAAAAGCGCCTGTGCGCACGTTACCGGCATCTGGATCATCGCGGATTGCTGAAGGTTAAGATCTCGACGGCGATCGCCCGCGAGCTATGCGGCTTTATCCGGGCCATTGCCTGTCAGGTGCAGCATGAGCAACCGAACATTGTCGGTGCACGCGCATGAGGGCCGGTCTCTGCCATTACCGGGCGAACGGGAGTTAAGAAAAGTAACGTGTTCAACGAGCCTTGCAGACAGGACAGTAGCGGCCGGTGGGAGAACCCTCGGGCCCACTAGGAGTCTGCGCCATAGAAGACATTCAGATCCGTCAAGGTGACGACTTTCCCGGTATTGCTCATAGTGGTTTTCCGATTCAGTGATTTTCGCTGGATTTTTTCAAGGTGTCGGCGGTTTGCCGTGTGATGTCATTCCATCACCATCAGCGGCTGCATCCGTCTCAGGTTGGTTGCCAGGCAGACCAGGTCCCATTCACCGCCGGCCGCCGATAATCCACGCACACTGAACTGCCGGAACCCCAGTACCTGTTTGATCCAGCCATTGACCGCTTCCGATAGCCATTTTCGTTCGGCATAGCGAGCCTTGCCCTCGGCCGTGGCCAACTTCTCGGCCATGCGCAGCGTTGCAGGGTGGCGAACCGGGTCGATCTCGCCTACCTCCCTGCCTTCTCTGCGCAAGGAAATACAGGCATCGATGCCGCGTGACTCCAGTTCGGCCAGGTCCTTCTCATTGCGATAACCCGCATCCGCCAACAGCTGCTCCGGCGTCGCGTGCAGACTCTGCTCTACGTCATCGAGCAAGCCGGGCAACTCGCCATTGTCGCTGCCATTCGCCGTCAGCCTGTTCGCAACAATCAACTGGAAATCACCATCCACCACCACTTGCCCGTTGTAGCATTGCTGAAAACCGGCCGCGGTCTTCATGATCGAACTCTCCGGATCGGTGAAGTTACTCTGCGCTTTATCCTCCGGCACGCCAAAGTCCCGCTTGTACGACGCACCGCGTCCGCTCGGTGGCCGCCGATCATCGTCCTCGTGGCGACCCCGCGCCGTATCCGACTCCCGCTGAGCCTGCTCCAGACGGGCCCTGGCATCCCGTATCTTCGCAAGCCGCGCCTGGCGATGCTGTAACTCCTCGGGCAACTCATCGCCCCGAGAATCCGCACCGTACAGCCGGTCCTCCTCAGCGTCGGTGCCTCGCGCTATATCGCACAGCCCGGCAATCTCCCGTTTCAGCCGCTTCTCTTCTGCCCGCAGACGCTTATAGCTCATCGCCTTATGCCTGCTCGCGTTCGACCGAACTTTGGTGCCATCAATGGCCACCGTGCCCAAACGCACCAGCCCCGCCTGCTGCGCTATCCGGATCACCTGCACGAACACCGCTTTGAAATCCGCCAAATGCCGTTTGCGAAAATCACAGATCGTGCGGTGTTGCGGAAAGTTCTCCGCCGCCAATACCCGGAAGGCCACGTCTTCTTCCAGCTTCTTCGAAAGCTTGCGCGACGAGAAAACGCCCGTGGCATAACCGTAAATCAGCACCTTCAGCATCATCCGCGGCTCATACGGCGATTTGCGCCGGCCGTCACCCTCGTACGGCGCGTAAAACGCGCTCAGGTCCAGTTCCTCGACAACATCGTCGATGAAATACGCTAAATGACCTTCCGGCAGCCAATCCCGAAGGCTCGGTTGTAACAACAAATCCTGACCCGGGGTATACGGGCGAAAGCGTGTCGGCATCTTCTATCCTCTATACGGTTGCCGCACGATTATCGCAAATCGCTTTCTACGGCGCAGGCTCCTAGTGTAGTGTCCCATAAGTAAGTGATATAATAATGAGTATTCTTTTCAGAGGAGAATGCTCATGCCCCGTGGTCGACCGGTTGCCCCAATCGTACTCAGCGACGATGAGAAATTGCAGCTCTTGAGTCTCGCCAATTCGCGCAGCCTGCCACACGGTCTGGTGCGACGCGCACAGATCGTTCTGGCGTGCGCGGAGGGTGAGGCCAACAGTTCCATCGCCCAGCGCATGAAGTTGACCAATGCAACCGTCGGCAAGTGGCGTAAGCGCTATCGGGAGCAGGGTATCGAGGGTCTGCATGAAGAGTTGCGAGTCGGCCGGCCGAGGTCGCTCGACGATGAGCGTGTTGCGGAGGTGATCAATACCGCCCTGCAAACGCGCCCACCGGGCGATACCCACTGGAGTGTGCGCTCGATGGCCGAGCACACGGGTGTATCGAAAAGCACCGTGCAGCGCTGGTTCACCTTGTTCGGTGTTCAACCCCACCGACAGCGCCACTTCAAACTCTCCAATGACCCCTTCTTCATCGAGAAGGTGCGCGACATCGTGGGTCTCTATCTCAACCCGCCCGACCACGCCATGGTGCTGTGCGTCGATGAAAAAACCCAGGTACAGGCCCTCAACCGGACGCAGCCTATGCTGCCCATGGGACTCGGTTACGTCGAGGGCGTCACCCATGATTACGTCCGTCACGGCACCACCACCCTGTTTGCCGCGCTCGATGTCGCCAACGGTAAAGTGATCACTCAGTGCCGAGCGCGCCATCGACATCAGGAGTTCCTCGCCTTCCTGCGACACATCGATGCCAGCGTACCCAGGGATCTCGATGTGCATCTGGTGATCGACAATTACGCCACCCACAAACACGCCAGGGTCAAAGCCTGGCTGGCCAAACGGCCCCGATACCACGTCCACTACACGCCCACGTATGCCTCCTGGCTGAATCAGGTCGAACGCTGGTTCGGCATCATTACCCAGAAAGCCATCCGCCGCGGCTCGTTCTCCAGTGTCAAAGAGCTGATCGCCAAGATCCGGAACTTCGTCGACCACTACAATAAATCGGCCAGACCCTTCGTCTGGACCGCCACCGCTAAATCCATCCTCGATAAAATCGAAAGACTTTGCTCATATACTTCCGGGACGGCACACTAGCGGGCCCGAAACCAGAAACCGTCAATATAGAGGGTGACTGGGAGGAGGCTGTGGGCAAAGCATTGGCAAAGAAACGCCCTGTAGGAGGCTGTTTCGAGCACGCCGACGACTCGGAGCCGGAAAACCAGGAACAAGACTCCCACTTCAAACCAAAACTGGACATCAAGGCGGGCAAGTAACCCCACTTCGAAAAGCCGTTTACGATAACCTGTTGTTTCCAAATATATCTTTGCAAGGGCCTGTAACACTATTGTCATTGACGCTGATGTACCTGAAAAAGCGCCTGTCAGGGCGCGAGGAATGAGGTTTGACGCGTCAAATGAATGACGAGCAACGCCGAGAGGCGCTTTTTCAGGCGCAACCCATACGGGCCGAGGCAGTTTTTCGCCCGGCGGCGTTGTCGCTCGCTGATGTAGCGGTGCTACACGGCACTGCGGGGCAGGACGCCCCAATGCCGCGGAGCTCATGGATGGGCGGGAGCGGCCGCTCCGCCTTGCCGGCACGACAAATCGCCTTGGCCGGGTCAATGACATTAGTGTTAACCGGCCCAAGCACATACCTCTACCAAATTTATAAAAAAGTGGTGAACTTATACGCAATTTGCCCAGTATAGGTAGTAAATATGGCGTAATAATTCACAATCAAAGCCCCACTTACTGGTAATCCGTGTATTTTGATCTTCGATTGAGTACCGTCAAGTCTGCGAATAGACTACACCCGACCAGGGGACGGGATTCATCATGAAAAGAAGAGCATTTGTCGGCGGCATCGCTGCTGCTGGGCTGGCCGGCTGCGCCAGTGACGATTCGAATTGCGTCGGCGGGGACGCGAGTACGGGGGAGACGTTTGAATGGTCGTGCGTGACCTCCTGGCCACCGCAATTCCCGGGCCTCGGCATGGGGGTCGAGAATCTTGCGGAACGCGTCGCAAGGATGTCGAACGGCAGGCTGAAGATCAAAATATTCGCAGGCGGCGAACTCGTGCCGGCATTCGAGGTATTCGACGCGGTGAGCCGCGGTGCGGTCGAGATGGGTCACGGCGCCTCTTACTACCACAAGGGAAAGGTGGATGCGGCGCAGTTCTTTACTGCGATACCTTTTGGTATGACGTCCAAAGAACTCGACGGTTGGCTGTACTACGGCGGTGGCCTGGAACTCTGGCGCGAACTCTACGAACCGTTCAATCTGATTCCGTTTCCGTGCGGCAATACCGGCGTGCAGATGGGCGGCTGGTTCAACAAGGAGATCAACAGCATCGACGATCTCAAAGGCTTAAAGATGCGCATTCCGGGCCTCGGCGGGGAGGTCCTGCGCCGTGCCGGCGGCACGCCGGTGACGTTGCCTGGTGCCGAAATATTCACGTCGCTGCAAACCGGTGCCATCGATGCGACCGAGTGGGTCGGGCCGTATAACGACGTGTCGTTTGGCCTGCACAAAGCCGCCCGCTATTACTATTATCCGGGCTGGCAGGAGCCGGGTCCGGGGCTTGAGTGCATCGTCAACCAGGAGGCATGGAATTCGCTGCCGGCGGATCTTAAGGCCATCGTCGAGGTGACCTGCCAGTCGATAACCACCGACATGCCGGCCGAATACACGCACGGCAACGCGGCGTCACTGCTGACCGTCCAGGACGATGCTGACATCGATGTGCGCCGGTTTCCCGATGAAGTTATGCAGCTACTGAAGGACATTACGAGGGAAGTCGTCGCTGAGATGATGGCCTCCGACCCGGCGGCCGCGAAAATCGGCAAGGCGTATTACGAGTACCTCGACAAAGCCGAGGCCAATTCACGCGTGACCGAACAGGCGTATCTCGATACCCGCAAAGGCTGACAAGCACACTGAAATTGCCGTCGTCGGTGCAGGTATCGTCGGCATCGCGTGTGCCTGCTACCTGAGCCGGCCGGCGCGCGCGAGGTCTGTGCTGCTGATCGATCCGCTCGCGCCGATGAGCTATACCAGCGCGCAGTCCGGCGACAATTACCGTAACTGGTGGCCGCATCCGACGATGACGGCGTTTACCAGCGACAGCATCGACGAACTTGACCGCCTGGCAGCCGAATCCGGCAATGTCTTCAACATGACCCGCGGCGGGTATGTACTCGCGACGCGTCGGCACGACGTTTCCGAGCTTCGCGCGCGCGTCGCCGGGAGTATCGATGCCGATATTGTCTCAGGGCCTGACGTACAGTCTCGCTTCCCCGCACTGAGTCCGGACATCGCGCATGTGCTGCATATCCGCCGCGCAGGCGATATCAGCGGCCAGCAGCTCGGCCAGTACCTGCTCGGCCAGGCGCGCGAATCGGGTTGCACGCGCCTGTCCGGCAGGGTAACTGGCATCGCTCCGGGCTACCGGTTAAGCGTGCAAACGGACAGCGGCACAATGACGGTTCGCGCCGATGCCGTTGTCAATGCGGCGGGCCCGTTCGCTGCCCATGTTGCGCGCATGCTCGGTAAAACCTTGCCGATAGACAATGTCTATCAGCAGAAAATCGCATTCGAAGATCGGGCAGGGACGATTCCACGGGATATGCCGTTTGCAATCGATCTCGATGAAAAGCGCCTCGACTGGTCCGACGAGGAGCGCAAGCTCATTGCCGACGATCCGGAGCTCGCCTGGCTTACGCATACGGTTCCGGGCGGTACGCATTGCCGACCCGAAGGCGGCGCCCACGGCCGCTGGGTAAAGCTGGGCTGGGCCTGCAATCGGACCGCCAGCGAGCCGCTGGAGGATCTGGCGAACGAGCCGGCAATAGACCCGCATTTTCCGGAGATCGTGATGCGGGGTGCGGCCGCGCTGATACCGGCCTTGTCGTATTACGTCGAGCGCCCGCCCGAGCGTTACTCGCACTACGGCGGCTACTACTCGATGACAGAAGAAAACTGGCCGCTGATCGGGCCGTTGGACGACGAGGGTGCGTTCGTCGCCGCGGCCATGTCTGGTTTCGGCAGCATGGCGGCCTGTGCAGCCGGCAAGCTCTGTGCGGCACATGTGCTCGGCCAGGCGCTGCCGGATTATGCAGAGGATCTCAGTCCGGCGCGGCTGGACAATCCTGAACTGCTAAGCCGCCTGCGAAGGTCGGACAAGGGACTGTTGTAGGGGCTCGAAAAAGGCCGGCAGTCGCGAGACCGCCGGCCCTGGTTTCAGCTCAATGAGTGTGGGGTGACTACCAGGAGTAGATACCCCGCAGATACCATGTGCCGCCCTCGTAGTTCGCGACGGTACGGCGTGGATACTGCAGCCCTACGCTGATGCGATTCGCCCACTCGTCCGGTACCGGAGATGCGGTACCCGACAGTTTCTGACTCGGAATGGTGTCGATGAACTCGTCGAACACATTCGTACCGCCAAGCACCACACGCCAGTTGTCGTTGATGTTCCAGCCAGCTTCGAGATCGACATAAACGGTACTGCCGATATTCCAGCTTTTCTCCACAGGGCCGATCGGGCCGGCCGCCGTTCCGCATGCGCCCCTCACCCATTCGGGGCCGTTACCGCTATCCACTACTGCACCGCATTGCCCTGCGATTGTGCCGCGTTCGTCGTAGTGCTCGCCGTAGAAGTTAATGCGGCCGAGAACATTGAAGTTGTCGCCGATCAGCCAGTTGCCGGTCAGCACAAAACGCTGCTCCGGATAGTTGTTTTCGATGTCTTCAACCAGCGAGTTGCTCACCGGCTGGATGCCGCGGATTAGTTTCTGACCCGTTACCTTGATCTTGTTGTAGCTGTAGGCCAGCGACAAATCCAGCGACGACGACGAACCGATGTCGAACGTCGAGCTGGCGACGACATCCAGGCCTTCGTGCTCGACATCCAGCGCATTCGTATAGAACGAGAGCGAGCGCGCCGGCGCATTTGGCGGATCGCTCGGCTGCGGCGGTACCGGAATATCGCCCGTGCGATAGATGCGATCCTTGACCTCGATCCTATAGATGTCGGCAGTCAGCGAGAGGTTGTCGCCGATATCGGCCGTAAATCCGGCACTGTAGTTTACCGACTTTTCTTCGGTAAGCGCCGTCGCACCGGCAGCCTGGGCATCCGGGTTGCTGACCGGGAACAAGCCTTCTTCAACCTGCAGGCCGGTGGTGCCGTCGAACGTCGTAATAATTGTCGACACATTCGACTGCCCCGGTGTCGGTGCGTGGAAGCCTGTCGACACGGCGCCGCGCAGGGCGAACGAGTCGTTAATGCGCAGGCGCGCGGCGAGTTTGCCGTTTAACGTGTCGCCAAAGTCCGAGAAGTTCTCGTAACGGGCAGCGTACTGCAGCAGGAAATTGTCGGTAATGTCGTGCTCGATGTCGGCGTAAATGGCGACGTTGTCACGTTTGAAATCGCCCGCGTTCTTCGGCTCGACACCGCGGAAACCGCTGGTTCCGGCGCCGAGATAGGAATTGGGCTCGCCGGCAAACGCCGTGAACGTTTCCTCGCGTGCCTCGAAACCGAACGCCAGGTTCATGTTGTCGGTCATCAGGACCGAAAAATCGGCGTTCACGTTCTGCTCGGTCTGAGCGTAGCCGCCGACGTTAAAGTCTCGCTGCGGAATCTCGCAGCTCGGGCAGGTGCCGGTCAGTGCGAGGTCCGGATTGACGGTGTTGTTGAGCGTGTAATCCAGCTCATTTTTGCCGTAGTTGTAACTCAGGTCATAGGTCATACCGCTGTTGAACTCGCCGGTCACACCCACGACGAAACTACCGTCTTTCTGCTTGCCGTCGAGAAATGGCGTGAAGCCCGCGGCCAGTCCCGTGAAGCCGTTGGCGCGGTGCCTGGTCAGACTCGAGTGGTTGGGATCGCGGTAGAAGAAGCGATAACGGCCATCCGTATCCGCGTAGCCGAAGCGCGCGTAGAGTTCGGCGGACCCGTTGATTTCGAAACCCGAATTGATGAAGACGCGAACCCCTTCCGTTTGTGGCCGGCCCCAGGTCTGCACCAGCGGCGCGTCGCCGAACACTGCATCGGCGCCGACACCCGGTACGCCGGAATCGATCAGCGCCTGTGCATTCGGGCGTTGAATGCCACGTGACAGGGCATCGTTGTCGATGTACTCAAACGAGCCATTGACGAAACCGCTGTCGCCGACGGGCAGTCCAATGTTGCCGCCGACCTTGATGCTCTGCTCGCTGTCGAAATGTTCGCCGTACTGCACCTGAAACTGCCCGCCCTCGGCGGCGTCTTTCATGACGAAATTGATCACGCCCGCGATGGCGTCCGATCCGTACTGCGACGAGGCGCCGTCACGCAACACCTCGACACGCTTGACGGCGAGGCCCGGAATCATACCGATATCGACACCATGCGCGCCATTACCGGCGGCGGGTGCGAAGAACTGCACGAGCGCCGAGCGATGCCGTCGTTTGCCGTCGATCAAAACGAGCGTCTGATCGGGTGCCGTGCCGCGCAACGAGGTCGGCCGCACGAAAGCACTGCCGTCACCCGTCGCGGGCGTCGCCGTAAATGAAGGCACGGAGGTCTTGAGGTTGTCGGTGAGATCGGCTGTGCCGCCCAGTGAATTGAACTGGTCGCCGTCGATGACGTCGATCGGCACCGTTGAATCGGAGGCGGAGCGGGGTCTGCTGGCGTTTCTCGAACCAATTGTGACGACTTCTTCAATGACTTCGTCATTCTGAGCCAGTGCGGTTTGCGTCGTCAGGCCCGAGACCGCCACAACGAATGCCAACACTCCATGGGAAAAGGTTTTCATGTACATCGCAAATTCCCCCTGCGTTTTGTCCGGATTGTTTGATGTGACACATTTGGTGCCAATTTGTCTTATAACCATTCTAAATAAACGTATCCGATCCCTTCCTTTAAAGCAACAAATGATTCAATATGCAGCTATTATGAGTCATTTGTTTCATTCCGTGCCGGGCGCGGCACCGGGCATTCGGAGGACGCCAGTCACACATGGAAAACCGGTACGCTGACACGATTCGAACGCTCGTCAGTTCATTTGGCTCGCTGACCCCGGAACTGCAGAAAGCCGCGCGGTTTATGGTCGAGAATCCCGAGGAGATCGGTCTCAGTTCCATGCGCTCGGTTGCCCGCGAGGCGGGCGTCAAGCCGGCAACGATCTCCAGACTGACACGCGCCTTGGGATTCGAGAACTACCACGCGCTGCGCGAACCCTTTCGCGATCGCCTCAGGACCCCGGCGCCGGAGTTCGCGTCGCGGCTGCACGACGTGCAGCAGCGCGGTGCGGGCGAGGTGCGGGCAATCTACGAGGAATTCCGCGCCCAGGAAATCTCCAACGTCAGGCGTTCACTGTCCGACGAAAATTTTCAGGTCGTCGACGGTGCCGCACAGGCTATTCAGGCGTGCCGCCAGGTGTACGTGCTTGGCCTGCGAGGCTCCTACGCACCCGCGTTTCTATTTCACTACGCGTACCAGCTTTTCCAGGACAACAGTTATCTGCTCGACACCAGAGCCGGAGTTTTCGCCGACCAGCTACGCGGCATCGGTCCGCAGGACTGCCTGCTCGTCGTTTCGTTTCCTCCTTACACACTGCTGACGATCGATGCCGTTGATTACGCGGCAGAGGCCGGAACGCAAATCATTGCGATCACCGATAGCGCGGTCTCTCCGGCGGCCACCACGGCTGCGTACACGATAACCACCCGCAATGCATCGCCGTCGTTTTACCATTCGCTCACCGGCGCGATGGCCGTCGTTCAGGCGCTGATTACAGTGCTCGTCACCCGCTCCGGCGGAGATGCGTTGAAAATCGTCGAAGAAGCCGAAAAACAACTGTCGCGCGTCAGCGCCTATTGGTAGCGGTGGTCTCCAGCGTACTGCATCGCAGTCTAAGGTCGGCTCCCCGCCGTGCGGTGAGCGGTGAGGGTTGTTACATTGTCGACGCAAGCGGTAAGCGCTACCTTGACGGTTGCGGCGGTGCTGCCGTCTCTTGCCTCGGTCACAATCATGCGCGGGTTGTTTCCGCCGTACAGGATCAGCTCGCGACGTTGCCGTACGCTCACACGGCTTTTTTTACGACCGACGTTCTCGAAGCGCTTGCCGATATGCTCGTCGGCAACGCGCCCGGTATGCACAAAGCGATGCTGCTTGCGGGCGGTTCCGAAGCGATCGAAGCCGCACTAAAACTCGCGCGGCAGTTTCATCTGGAAGCCGGTCAGCCGGAACGGACCGTGTTTATCGCACGGCGTCAGAGCTATCACGGCAATACGCTCGGCGCGCTGTCCGTCGGCGGCAACGAATGGCGGCGCGAACCGTTCCGTCCGCTGCTTATCGATGCGCAACACATCGCGCCCTGTTTCGAGTATCGTGAGCGGAGCACGGAGGAGTCGCGCGAAGCCTATGCACTGCGCGTGGCCGATGAGCTGGAAGCCAGGATACTGGCGATCGGCGAAAAGCGTGTGGCCGCGTTCGTGGCGGAAACCGTGGTCGGTGCCACATCGGGCGCCGTAACCGCGGCGCCGAGATATTTCAACCGCATTCGCGAAATCTGCGACCGCTACGGCGTCCTGCTGATCCTCGATGAGATCATGTGCGGCAGCGGCCGCACGGGCACGACGATGGCGTATGAACAGGAAGGCATCGTTCCGGATATCGTCACGATGGCGAAAGGACTCGCCGCGGGCTATCAGCCCGTTGGCGCATTATTGTGCCGCGACCGTATCGCCGATGCGATCCGCGACGGCAGCGGATTCTTTCAGCACGGTCACACGTTCATGGGACACGCGGCCGCTGTCGCGGCCGCTTTGGAAACGCAGCGCGCGATCCGCGATGAGGACTTACTGACGAATGTCGTCAGTCGCGGCGAGCAACTCCTGTCCGAACTACAGGCAGCGTTGGGCGATCATCCCGGTGTCGGCGATATCAGAGGCCGGGGATTGTTTGTTGGCATCGAGTTCGTCGCAGACCGGAAACGTAAAACCCCGTTCAATCCGGAAGCGAAGATCCACAAACGCGTACAGCAGGCCGCCATGGAGAACGGCCTGATGTGCTACGGCATGGGCGGAACGATCGATGGAAAGCGGGGCGACCATACTCTGCTGGCTCCGCCCTATATTATTTCTGCTCCACAGGTTCAGGAACTTGTGGAGAAACTCGCGCGCTCGGTTGAAACGGGCTTGCCCGGTCCATGACCTTCACGAGTTCGGATATTCGGCGCGCGTTTGCCACAGAGGCGACAACAACAAGCTGATTTGAAGCACTGTGCGCAACGAGATGTGCGTTTTGCGGCAGCAGCGGGCGCAGTATCGGAACAAACGAACTGGCCGGAACATGCTTCACTTCAACAACCGCAGTAACCCATTCGTCATCGGCCATCGAACGATTCAACCGTGTGCGAACCGGTGTTGGCACAATGCGTGTTGCCTGATTCATCGAATGAGTTGAATCGGATGATTCCGCTGCATACATCGGTGTCACGGTTATCAGCGCTGCTACGGTCATTGCAGAGCTTCGAATACGCATCGTTTTCTCCTTACTTCGAGTGCTTTGAATTAAACGAAGAAAAGATCGAAACGGGGTTAACCGCCATAAATCTTCTGCGGAAGCCAGGTCGCCAGCTCGGGAAATGCCGCAAGCAGCAACAGGGCGAGAATCTGAATGGCGACGAACGGCAGCGCGCCGCGGTAAATCTGCGACGTCGACACTTCAGGCGGTGCAACACCGCGCAGATAAAACAGCGCAAATCCAAACGGCGGTGTCAGAAACGAGGTCTGCAGGTTGATCGCGATCATGATGCCGAGCCAGACCGGGTCGAGACCCATCGCCAGGAGCACCGGCCCGACGATGGGTACAACGACAAACGTGATTTCGATGAAGTCGAGTACGAATCCGAGCAAAAACATCACGAGCATCACGACGATGACGGCACCCGCGACACCACCGGGCAGGGCGTCGAGGACCGCACGGACGCCGTCGTCTCCCCCGTAGCCGCGAAATACGAGAGAAAAGATCGACGCGCCGATCAGAATCAGAAACACCATGCTGCTGATGCGCAGCGTACTGCGCATGATTTCACGCAGGCGCTCGAGGTTCAGCTCGCGGCGCGCAACAGCGAGTACCAGAGCGCCCATGCCGCCGACACCGGCCGCCTCGGTCGGTGTCGCAAACCCGCCGAGAATCGAGCCCAACACCGCAAAAATCAGAGTAAGCGGCGGGGCGAGCGCGCTCAGGATCTGTGACATCGACACCTGTTCGTCCGCTTCGCGCACGTGCGCCGGCATCGCCGCCGGCCGACATGCCGCGACGACAATCAGGTAGGCAACGTACAGCGTCACGAGCATCAGCCCCGGAATCAGCGCGCCCGCAAACAGGTCGCCGACCGATACGGTCTTCGGCGAGTAGTTGCCCATTTGCAGTTGCGCCTGCTGGTACGCTGTGGTCATCACATCGCCGAGCATGACGAGAATGATGGATGGCGGAATGATCTGTCCCAGCGTTCCGGACGCGCAGATCGTGCCGCTCGCGACCTCGGGTGAATAGCCGCGCTTCAGCATAGTTGGCAGCGACAACAGCCCCATCGTGACGACCGTCGCGCCGACTATCCCGGTGCTCGCCGCGAGTAACATGCCAACGAGCGTGACCGAAATCCCCAGACCGCCGCGCAAGGTGCCGAACAGCGCGCTCAGCGTTTCGAGCAGTTGTTCGGCAATCCTTGAGCGTTCGAGTGTGACCCCCATAAACACGAACAGGGGGACGGCGACCAGCGTTTCATTGGTCATGATGCCGAACAGCCGGTTTGGCAGGCCGAGCAGCAGTGCCTCGTTGAAGTTGCCGGTCAGCGCTCCGATACCGGCGAACAGCAGTGCCGTACCGCCCAGTGTGAATGCCACCGGAAAGCCTGCGAGCAGTATCAGTATGACCGAAATGAACAGCAGCGCAGCGATCCACTCCATGTCAGCGGCCCCTCAACGTGCGCATCGAGCGCAACAACAAAGACAACCCCTGCAGTCCGACCACGACCGGCATGACCAGAAGTATGGATTTGAGCATGGGAATCAGCGGATACGGCAGACCGCCGGACTCCCTCGACGCTTCCTTAATTTTCCAGGATGCGGCGACGAAATCGAACGATGTCCACGCAACGAACGCACACATGGGCAGCAGAAACAGGAGTACGCCGAAAATGTTGACCCAGGCTTTTCGCGTTACGCGCATTTCACGATAAAAGATATCGACGCGCACGTGTTCTTCCTGCTGCAGCGTGTAGGCCGCACCGACCATGAAGACAAACGCATGCATCCAGACGACGGATTCCTGCAGCCAGATCAGGCCGATGTCGAAAATATCGCGCAATACGACGACGACGAACGTGACGATGACCATCGCGAGCGTCAGCCACGCGGACGCCTTGCCGAGAATCGAGCTGATGCGGTCAGGCATTAATGGCGCCAGAAGGTTGGGGTAATCAGGACGAGCAGCGTAAATATCTCCAGTCGGCCGAGTAGCATACCGACGATCGCAATCCACTTCGCGGTATCGGTCAGCGACTGAAAGCCCGTTGCGACGTCGCCCAGTCCCGGGCCAAGGTTGTTGAGTGTCGCGGCGACGGCCGAAAACGCCGTGACCTGATCGAGTCCCGTCGCCATCATTGCGATGAGCATGATGCCGAAGACGACGATGTATACCGAGAAAAAGCCCCACACGGCGTCGACCACACGGTGCTGCACGGCCGTATGGCCGAGTTTGACGGGAATCTCCGCGCTGGGGTGAACGAGACGAGCCACCTCGCGCGCACCCTGCTTATAGATCAGCAGCCAGCGAATAACCTTGATACCCCCGGCCGTCGAACCGGCGGAGCCGCCGACAAAACTTGCGAACAGCAACAGCACAGGAAGGGCGGCGGGCCAGATCGCAAAATTCTCCGTCGTGAAGCCGGTTGTCGTGGCAATCGAAACCGCCTGAAACACGCCGCTTAAGAATGTGCCGCCCGCGTTGTCAAAGCCACGGTAGTTGTAGAGCGCGCCGACGACCACGGCCGACAGGACAAACAAAATGAATGTGTAGGCGCGAAACTCGGGATCCTGAATATAGTGCTTGATCGACACGTGCCGCCACGCGAAAAAGTGCAGCGAAAAATTGATGCCCGCGATGAACATGAAGACAATGGCGACGCCGTCGATAGGGGCACTCTGGAAATAACCGATGCTCGCGTCGTGCGTCGAGAACCCGCCGATCGCGACCGTGGAAAAGGCATGGCACAGTGCATCGAACCACCCCATGCCGGCCAGCCGGTAGGCGAGCATGCAGGCCACGGTGAACGCGAGATAGACGTACCACAAGGCTTTCGCCGTCTCGGTGATCCGCGGTGTGAGTTTTGTGTCCTTAACCGGTCCCGGGGTTTCGGCGCGGTATAGCTGCATGCCGCCAACGCCGAGCATGGGCAGTACGGCCACGGCCAGTACGATGATGCCCATGCCGCCGAGCCATTGCAGTTGCTGCCGGTAGTAGAGTATCGATACGGGCATCGCGTCGAGTCCGCTCAGGACCGTGGCGCCCGTCGTGGTCAGTCCCGACATCGATTCGAACACGGCATCGGTTACCGAAAGCGACAGGTCCGGCGCCAGATACAGCGGCACCGCGCCGAATGTGCCGAGCACGGTCCAGAATGCCGCCACAACGAGGAAGCCGTCGCGCAGCCTCAGATCCTTTCGAGAGCGGTGCACAGGCAGCCAGATCAACACGCCGGCCGCCAGTGTCAGCGCAAACGCCTCGACGAACGGCAGCCAGGAATGATCGTCGTAGTAAATGCTGAAAATGACGGGCGGCAGCATTGTCAGGCTGAATATCATCAGCAGCAGACCGAGTATGCGTTGTACGACCGTCCAGTTCATTGCATGCCGGTGAGGTTCACACGAATGAAACGTCCACCTGAAAGAGGCTTTCCAGACGTTCGATCTTGCGCCTGTCCGTCATGAACAGGATGACATGATCGTCCGTCTCAATAACTGTGTCGTGGTGTGCGATGATGACCTGATCTCCGCGCACAAGCGCGACAATAGCCGTACCCTTCGGCAGCTCGATGTCCTCGATGCTGCGGCCGACGACCTTGGAGCTGTCCTTGTCGCCATGCGCGATCGCTTCCATGGCTTCGGCTGCGCCACGGCGCAGAGAATGAACTTTGACGACATCGCCACGCCGCACGTGTGCCAGCAGCGAGCCGATCGTGACCTGCTGCGGCGAAATTGCGATGTCGATACTGCCCGACTCGACCAGATCGACGTAAGATGCGCGGTTAATCAGCGCCATGACTTTATGCGCTCCGAGCCGCTTCGACAGCATCGAACTTAAAATATTGGCTTCTTCGGAATTGGTCAGCCCGCAGAACACGTCGACGCTGTCGATATTTTCTTCGAGTAACAGTTCCTCGTCGGCCGCATCGCCGACCAGCACAATGGCTTTGTTGAGTTGCTCGGAAATGTGGCGGGCGCGTTTCGGATCGCGCTCGATAATCTTCACCTGATTGGTCTGTTCGAGCGCCAGTGCGAGGCGCAGGCCGATGTTGCCACCGCCCGCAATGACCACCCGCCGCACGGGATCCTCAAGCCGGCGCATTTCACTCATGAACACGCGAATGTCCTTGCGGTCGGCGATAAAAAACACTTCATCCCCTTCCTGAATGACCGTATCGCCGTCCGGCAGCATGGCCTTGCCCTGGCGGTAGATCGCTGCAATGCGCGCTTCGGTGTTTGTAATGTGATCCTTGAGCGTCGCAATGCGCTGGCCGACCAGCAGGCCCTCGCGGTCTGCTTTGGCGCCAACGAGGCGCACGCGGCCGTCGGCAAAATCCAGCACCTGCGACGAGCCCGGGTACAGAATGAGCTGCTCGATGTAGGTGCAGACGAGTTGCTCGGGGCTCACGCGCACGTCGATTGGAATGGCGTCCTGGGTAAACAACTTGTTGGCGTTCATGTATTCGGCTGAGCGAATGCGTGCGATCTTGGTCGGCGTGCGGAATGCCGTGTAGGCTACCTGGCAGGCGACCATATTGGTTTCGTCTCTGTCGGTCAGCGCGACGACGATATCGGCATCGCTGGCGCCCGCGCGCTCCAGCACCTCCGGGTAGGCGGCATGGCCGACCACAGTGCGGATGTCGAGGCGGTCCTGCAGATCACGCAGCACCTCCGGCCGCAAATCGACCACCGTGACTTCGTTCGCCTCTTCACGAGACAAATGGTAAGCCGCTGACGATCCGACCTGACCTGCGCCGAGGATGAGAATTTTCACGGGCCCAAGTCTACATCAGATCGAGATTGGCATAACTCAGAACCAGCCATTTTGTGCCGGCCGCCTCAAAGTTGACTTCGACTCTTGCGTGCGCACCCTGACCCTCGCAATTGAGAATCACGCCATCGCCAAACTTTTTGTGTCTGACCCGCTGCCCGAGGTGTATACCCAGGTCGCTGCCTGTTGCGGCCAGACCGGACCCGCGATTCGTACGGCGCGGCGTGTGCATCGGTCTCGACACCTGTACGCGCGGACGTATTTCTTCAACATAATCTTCCGGAATCTCGGCGATGAAGCGCGAGCGTTGCGAGAAGTTATCGACGCCGTGCAGGCGCCGTTGTTCGGCGTAGGTGATATAGAGTGACCGCATCGCGCGCGTGAGGCCGACGTAGCACAGGCGGCGCTCCTCTTCGAGACCGTTCGAATCGGCGACCGAGCGCTGGTGCGGGAACAGGCCGTCCTCCATGCCGCACATAAATACGAGCGGGAATTCGAGCCCTTTGGCCGAGTGCATCGTCATGAGTTGCACACAGTCTTCCCACGCATCGGCCTGGCCTTCGCCGGCCTCGAGCGCCGCGTGCGACAGGAATGCATCGAGCGGCGGTATGTCGTCGGCCGGGTCGGGTTCAAAGCCTTTTGCCGCGCTGACCAGTTCGGCGAGGTTCTCGACGCGGGTTTCGCCTTTCTCGCCCTTGTCCTTTTGGAAGAAAGCCTGCAGGCCGCTTAAGTGAATGACATGATCGACCTTGTCGTGCAGGTCGAGTCCCCGCGTCTCGCGGTCCATACGTTCGATCAGCGACATGAAGGCGCTGACGGCATTCGCTGCGCGGCTGTTGAGGTCGTCGCTGGCGGCCGCACCTGCGGCGCGCCACAGCGAGCAGGCGTTGGCCCGGGCATAGGAGCGGATCTGATCCATGGTGCGTGCCCCGACGCCGCGGGTCGGTTTGTTGACGATGCGGTCAAACGAGCTGTCGTCTTCGCGGTTCGCAACCAGCCGCAGATAGGCCAGCGCGTCCCTGATCTCGGCCCGCTCGAAGAAGCGCAGGCCGCCGTAGACGCGATACGGGATGCGCGCGTTGATCAGCCCTTCTTCAAGCACACGCGACTGCGCGTTGGAGCGATACAGGATCGCAGCTTCCGCGCGGGCATTGCCCTGTGCGATCCAGTCGCGCAGTCGGCCGACCACGAACTCGGCCTCATCGCGTTCGTTAAACGCGGCATAGACCTTGATGGCCTCACCCTCGGCACCCTCGGTCCAGAGGTTCTTGCCCATGCGTGAGCCGTTGTTGGCGATGACGGCATTGGCCGCATTCAGGATCGTCTGCGTTGAGCGGTAGTTTTGTTCGAGCTTGATGACGCGCGTGCCCGGAAAGTCTCGCTGCAACTGATGAATATGTTCGACACGCGCACCGCGCCAGCGGTAGATCGACTGGTCGTCGTCGCCGACCACAAATGGAATGCCGGTCTTGCCCGCGAGCAGTCGCAGCCAGGCGTACTGGATCGCGTTGGTGTCCTGAAATTCGTCGACGAGCAGGTGCTGAAAGCGCCGCTGGTAGTGGCCGAGCAGGTCGGTATTGTCGCGCAGAATCTCGTGGGCACGCAGCAGTAGTTCAGCGAAGTCCACGAGTCCACCACGCTGACACACCTCCTCATAGGCCGCATACAGCGAAATCATCTGCCGGCGGTTCGGATCGTTGTCGTCGTCGAGGTGCTGCGGGCGCAGGCCCTCGTCCTTTTGCGCATTGATGAACCACTGTATATCTCTGGGCACCCAGCGGCTGTCGTCAAGTTCGAGGTTTTTAAGCAGGCGCTTGATCAGCCGCTGCTGATCGTCGGAATCGATGATCTGAAAACTCTGCGGCAGATTCGCCTCGCGCCAGTGCCGTCGCAGCATGCGGTGCGCAAGGCCGTGAAAGGTGCCGATCCAGAGGTGCTGCACGGGCAGATTCAGCAGCGACTCGATACGCCCGCGCATTTCAGCCGCGGCTTTGTTCGTGAACGTCACCGCCAGCAGACTGTGCGGCGAGACGCCCTCGACGTCGATCAGCCAGGCCGCCCGATGCACGAGCACACGCGTCTTGCCGCTGCCCGCGCCCGCAATGACCAGCGCCGGTTCGTTGGGCGCCGTGACGGCCTCACGCTGTGCATCGTTGAGGTTTTCGAGTATCGGGGTGACGTCCAATGGTATGTCGCGGGGTTCGCCGGAAAGCGCGCAAGTTTAGCAGGATTGCGCTGGTGGCCGGCACTGAAATTCTGTGCCCATCGCGACGTAATGGCAGCGACTCGCAGGCTTTAACAATCAGTTGATGCCGGGCTCATGAATTCAAGATACGCTGGTGTCGACTGTCGCGCTGACAGGATAAAATCGTCTCTCGATTCCGGCTCGGCAAGGTGCGGCGGATGCGCAGCGAAAATTCTATTCACATCGTCGAGTGCCATGCGGAAGGCGAAATCGGCGATGTCATCGTCGAAGGCGTTCCACCGCCGCCCGGTGACAGCGTCTGGGATCAGGCACGATGGATAGCGAATGACCAAACGCTCCGGCGGTTGGTCCTCAACGAGCCGCGCGGTGGCGTGCACCATCACGTCAACCTGATCGTGCCGGCAATCCACAAGGACGCGGCTTTCGGCTTCATTATTATGGAACCCGTGGACACACCGCCAATGTCCGGCTCCAACTCGATGTGTGTTGCCACTGTAGCGCTGGAAACAGGACTGGTGCCGATGACCGAGCCTGTTTCGTCGCTGACGATGGAAGCACCGGGCGGCCTGGTAGAGGTGACTGCACGCTGCAAAGACGGGAAGGTCCAGTCTGTGAGTATTCAGAATGTTGCCTCGTTTGCCGACAAGCTGGGTGTGACTCTCGAACTCGACGGCTACGGAACGCTGACTGCGGACACCGCGTATGGCGGTGATAGTTTTGTCATTGTCGATGCCCATGCACTGGGCCTTCGTCTCGACGCCTCAGAAGCCAGAGACCTCGCCCGTCTTGGCGTATCGATTGCGAATGCGGCGACGGAACAGATTGGGTTCCGGCATCCCGAAATCCCTGACTGGAACCACGTGTCGTTCTGCCTGTTCGCTACGCCAATCGAACGATCGGACCACAGGCTGTCATCGACGCACGCCGTGGCAATCAGACCCGGAAAAATCGATCGTTCGCCGACCGGAACCGGCGTCTCGGCGCGGCTGGCAGTGCTCGATGCCAGAGGTCAGCTGGATCCGGATTCGGTATTTACCGCGAAATCCATCATCGGTGGGAAGTTCAAGGGCTTCGTATCCGATCGAACGACGGTAGGCGTGCGACCCGCGGTAGTTCCAACCATCGAGGGGCGCGCCTGGATTCACGGCGTACGGCAGCTCATTGTGGACGCAACCGATCCCTGGCCGTTGGGATATCGCGTATCTGACACCTGGCCCGGCGACTGCAAAGCATGAGTTCTGAAGTCCCCTTTTTTGACGCCGACGAGGTCCGCGAGAAAACACCCTGGATCGCTTTGGTTGAGGCTATCGGGCAGGAGTTTAAACGCGGCGAAGCGCCGCCCGACCGGCAGCACTTCGAAATCGGTCAGGCGGACGGTTCATCCGTGCGGCTGTTGCTCATGCCGGCCTGGGGTGTGGATGGAAAAATCGGTATCAAGCTGGCGACGGTTGCCGATCAAAACTCATCCCGAGATCTGCCGACGATCCACGGTCTTTATGTACTGATTTCGGAAATAACCGGTATTCCCGAGGCGATTATCGATGCAGGCGCATTGACCGCACGCCGAACCGCCGCTGCGTCTGCCCTGGCCAGTACAAGGCTTGCGCGCGAGGATTCGAGGACGTTATTGATCGTCGGAACCGGCCGGCTGGCACGCAATCTCGGCCAGGCGCATTGCGCCGTACGGGCGCTTTCCAGGATCATCGTCTGGGGCAGGGACCCTGAGAAAGCGGATAAACTGGCTCGCAAGCTTGATCAGCTGACCGGCACAGAGTGCGTCCCATGCGATGACCTCAGAACAGCCACGGCAGACGCCGACATCATCAGCACCGCAACCGCCGCTCATGAAGCACTGATACACGGGGACTGGCTGCAGCCAGGCACCCATCTCGATCTGGTCGGCGCGTATACGCCCGCAATGCGGGAAACCGATTCGATAGCCATTCAACGGGCGGATAGAGTATTTGTCGACACGCTGTCCGGCGCGAAATCCGAAGCTGGAGATTTGCTCCAGGCGGCTTCAGATCGTTGTTTCGACTTTGAGAATGTCACCGGCGACCTGTTTACGATCGCCGGGGCGAAGGGCCTGCTCCGCGACAGCGACGACGACATTACGCTCTACAAGTCCGTTGGATCGGCGCTGCAGGACCTGGCGGCGGCTCGATTGTGCATGGAGTCGTAAATAGATTGTCATTGATGCTCAGCGCTATCCGTCTGCGTGCTTTCCGCCGGCAATGACATCTCGTACCCTGGCGAGAATGCGATCGGAATGACATATCGAAACGTCGCTTCGTCGTAACGGTCATCGAGCCGCGCCGTACCGCCAATTTCGTTTGGGTTCCAGAGTATCTCAATCCTGCGCAGGCCCGGCTCCACACCAGCCAGTGGCACCAGGCCAATCAGGCCGCGCATGTCCAGATCGGCGCGTTCGGCAGATTCGAATTCCGCCATCGGAACTTCGGTTCCGTCAATACTGACCTGCCATAATTTACGCAGGCAGGCGACTTTAGCTTCCGTGTCATACTCCCTGTCGCAGAACTGATCCAGTATCAGGTTGTCACGCAACGGTTGATAAGGCAGGAACAAGCGTACGAAGCTGCGGCTTTGGTAGAAACTGTCCACCCGGGGCCAGGCGCGCAGACGATCGAGCTCGTCTGGCATGTCCTCATAGAATGTACTCATGAAGCCACTGGTAACGTCGCCACCATCGAGATAGGAAAACTCGCCGGACAGAGTGAAATTCTGCCAGGCGCTGGCACGCAGTTCGCCGACAAGCACAATCGCGAAGATCGTTGCAGACAACGCGAGGTAAAATACAAATGGTCGCGTATTCGTCTGCAAAGTCAGCTGCACGGGAAGTACGAGACGCCGTGGATACCCGAGATCCGAAATGCGCCGCAAAAGGCGGATCACCCCAGCAAACAGGCGATGCTCGCTCAGTGTTGGTTTGCGCGAGGCAAGCTGCTTGTCGAGAGCGTATAAGAGAAATGGCGCACCGAGGAAGATGCCCAGCAAGGCCAGCAATCCGATACCGATCGCAGCATTTGTCAGGCCGAAGCGCGCGCCAATCACTCCTGCTATCGCGAGCGTTACGATGAGGATTGCACCAGACCAGAGTATCGTCAGCGTCAACAAACTGATGACGGCAAATAGTGACGACGCCACACGGTCCGTCTTCTGAATGATCGTGTCGAGATCCGGCAGGGTGTCGCGATAGTAGCGTCGGCTTATTGGCCCGAGCCCCGGCGTCCTGTCCCAGTCGATGCCATTGGGAAACACAGTCCTCAATCCAATCAGACCAACCCAATAGGCCCGCGCCATCAGATGCACGATGAAGCAGGCAGCAAGACCGTAACTGACACCCGCGAGCAGTGTCATGCCCACCGTGCTCGCAATGGCGACTGTGGTCGAAAAATGCGTATAAAAACCGGCGACCTTGGCAAACAGCCACCCGGGAAACGACAGCAGCGCGAATATCGTGAGGCTGGAGATGATCAGCTCCAGTTCATC
This sequence comes from Woeseiaceae bacterium, assembly GCA_965224505.1. Classification (GTDB taxonomy): domain Bacteria; phylum Pseudomonadota; class Gammaproteobacteria; order Steroidobacterales; family Woeseiaceae; genus UBA1847. The sequence continues at coordinate 2,793,684 of CBDCZL010000018.1, read as the reverse complement.
GGTACGATCGCGCAGCCGCTCTATCGTGGCATCCGTTATCGGCGAAGATTGTTTGTTATCGTCGGCCATATGAGGCCGCATCATACACCCGGACAGGCCTTAGGTTTCTGTGCGTACCGCAACGAGCTCGCCTTCGTCGAGGGCCTCAGCACCGCGGACAGCCACGCGATCGCCGGACCTGAGGTCGCCGCTCACGGCAATGTCATCGCCGTGAGCGTCCTGCACCTCGACCGCGACGCGCTCGACTTCCTCGACATCGTTGATGCGCATGACAAACGCGCCATCTTCGCGAAGTACCACAGAGTCCCTGGGCACCGTAAGCGCAACGTTTGCCGTCAGCGGCAGACTGATGCTGACGAGCTGCCCTGCTGCGACCAGCGTGGGCGCGTCGGCGGGCAGGTCCAGTCGAACCTCAAATGTCTGAGACTGGGAGTTTGCGGCAGGGACGATCTTGCGAATCGTCCCATTGAAGCGAATGTCGTTGATTCGAACGTCCGCGATTTCACCGCGGCGCATGCGCGGGAGGTACCGGATAGGCACCAGCGCGCGTACTTCGAGGTTTTCGATATCGGTCATCGCCGCGAGCACCGTGCTGCGCTCAACGTCTTCCCCGGCGTTTCTCAGGCGCTGTGTGAGGACACCCGAAAAAGGTGCGCGAATCCGGCACCGTGACAACTGGCTGTCTGTCTCGCGGATCGCGATTCCTGCAATTCGAAGATCGCTCTTCGCGAGGTCGCGATCAGCGACGGTACGGTCGCGCTGTATCTCGGCGATAACGTTGGCTTCGCGAACCGACTCGAGGCGCTCGACTTCTCGCCTCAACGTCTCGTAGTTGATCTTCGCGCGATCGGCTTCGGCCATCTGGCGTTCGCGCTGCAGTTCAAGCATTTCACAATCGAAGATCGCGACCGCCGCGCCGGCTTCAATCCGGTCGCCCGGTTCGGCAAGCCAGCTGAGGCGACCGGCCATGCCAGCGGTTATCTGTGTTTCGTTGCGGCTGAATACCGTACCGGCTGCGGGAACGGCAGGTGCGACGCGGCTGGAGACTACCTCGGTCACGGTAATGGGGGTTGGCTGTGCTTCTTCCTGGGCTGCGCCGGCAAACGGCGAGAACAGTACTACGATGGCACCCGCTGTACAGAGCGAGCATATGACGTTAGTGGAGGTCATAGGGAAATCCTCGCAGGAGCGTTCATAGCTTCGCCGGCACGCTCGCCGGCCGTGGATTCACCGAGGCGCAAAATGCTCGGTAACAGGAGTAGAGTGAAGATGGCACTGACGCTCATACCACCGACAATGACCGTCGCCAGACCTCGATAAATTTCGCTGCCTGCGCCGGGCACCAGCATCAGTGGTAGCATTCCGCAGATCGATGTCAGTGTGCTCATGAAGATCGGCCGCGTACGCACACGAATCGCCTGCGCGACGGCGTCGGCACGGCTGTGGCCTCGCCGTTCGGCAACGCGCGTCTGGTGAACAAGCAAAATCGCGTTGTTCACAACAAGACCTAAGAGAATGATGAAGCCGATCATCGTCAACAACTCGAGTGACTGGTACGTGAACAGGTTCAGTATGCGCAGACCGATCACACCGCCGACCACGGCCAGCGGCATGACGAGCAGCACGATCAGGCTGTCTTTGACGGAGCGGAACATCGCCGCCATGATCAGTGCGAGGATCAGCACGGCAAGCAGGAAGTTCCTGCTCATGTCGGACACGGCCTCGGAAAGCTGGTCAGCCGTTCCACGATAGAAGATGTCGGCGTCATCGGGCAGCGCGTCGCGCAGAATCGGGCCGACTTCGCTGCGTAGGGTGTTCAGGGCGTCTTCGATGGTCATATCGGCCGGCGGCAGAATCTGCAAGGTGACGGTTCGTTGCCCGTTGACGCGCCGCAGTTGCGTTGGGCCTACTGTGCGCACAATGTCCGCGAGTTCGCCGATAACCTGAATCCCTGACTGCGGCGTAAAGATCGGTACGCCGGAAAGGTCCTCGGGCGTATCCCACGCGCCGCTCCAGATCAGGACATCGACGGCGTCGTTGCCATCGAAATAGCGTCCGGCATTCAGTCCGCCCGTAAACGCACGAACGGCGTCGGCAACGGCACCGCGGTCGAGACCGGCCTGAGTAATCCGCAGATCGTCAGGAACCAATTGCAGTTCGGGCTTGGAAAGGCTGACGCCCGGCAGCGCTCGAACGGACCAGTCGCTGAAGCGCTCGTTGATGATGTCCCGGCCGATCTTTGCGGCTTCCATCAGCGCCCTCAGTTCCGGCCCCTGCAGATCGATGTCGATATTGCGGCCGCCCGAGATGCCAATATTGAGCAACGAGGCACGCGATACAAACGGTCTGGCGCCAGGCAGCCCGAGCAGAATGTCGTCGCGCAGTTTATCCATCAGCGCCGGTGCTTCCCGCGGGTCGCTCGGGTAGATGTAGATGCCGGTCGCATTCGATCCCCACGAGTACAGGTTGTAGCCGTGAATACCTGGCGAAGCGTCACCGTCGACGTGCGGTTGCAGCCGGTCAATCACCTTGAGAATGAGCTCGTTCTCAATCGTGCTGAGCGGGATGCCTTCCGGCATGCTAAAGAATACCTGCACGCCGTCGGAGTCGGCCTGCGGAAGGAAATCGAGTTTCGGTGCCAGTAACCAGGTTGCTATTGCCGGTATCGCCAGCAGGCAGACAATCCATCGCGTGCGTTGGCCCGGTGTGTCCGTGAGCGCAACGATTTTCCGGGTAATTCGGTCCCACAGGCTGCTGAGCCGGTCGATCGAAAGCTGGTCGCTGCGGAAGTGGCTGCTTGCAACCGGCAGTACGGTAATCGCCGCGATGAACGACGTCGCTACCGCAACGGAGAGGGTCAGTGCCAGGTCGGCGAAAAGCTGACCTTCAAGTCCCGCCATGAAAAGGATGGGCAGGAAGATCGCGATACTCGTAATCGTGGACGCAAACAGTGCGCCAACCACCTGCGATGGCCCTTTGCGCGATGCCTCCTCCGCAGACATGCCGTTTTGCCGGAGCCGCACGATGTTTTCCTGCACAATGATCGCCGCATCGAGCACGAGTCCGACGGCGAATGCGAGCCCGGCGAGCGACACCACGTTCAGGCTGCGATTGAGCAGGCTCAGCATGAGCAGGGCCGACAGAATCGAGAACGGGATGGTCGTCGCGATCATCAGCGTTGCACGCCAGCCGCGCAGAAACCACCACAGGATGGCGAGTGCCAGAACGACGCCCAGCACGAGGTTGCCGTTGACGAGTCCAATCGCACGGCGGATATGCACCGATGCGTCAAAGCTCAGCACCATCTTCAGCTCTTCCTGAGCCAGCGGACCCGCGTTCAGCTGCTCAATCGTACGATTGATATCGTCGAGGATCGAAACCGTATTGGCGCCGTATTTACCCTGTACTGCGATGTAGTACGCCGGGAATCCGGTGCGGTACATGAAGCCGCTGCGTGGATAGAGTTCGGTGGATATCTCGGCGACCTCACGCAGGCGTACGGGCTGGTCGTTTGGGCGAGCGACGATCAGGTCGCCCAGCTCTTCGAGATCGAAACCGCCCAGAAATCGCACGGTGTACTGGCGGCGGCCGACACTGGCAAGACCGCCCGTGGTGTTGACGGCGCGCGTGACCGTATTCGCGATATCCGTCACCTGAACCCCAAGTGCGGCAGAGCGGTACGGATCGAAGTTGATCAGCACCATGCTGTCGCGCTGGCTGTTGAGGTTCAGGCGCTGCACTCCATCGATACGCAATAGCGCAGGTTCTACTTCGGCCTCGATCACGCGCTGGAACTGCGTGACATCGGTGCCGGGCGTGGCGACTTTCGTGTGTACGAGCAGGGTGGCTACCGGAAAGTCCCAGCCACCGACCTGGATACTCGGCTCATCTGCATCGGGCGGTGCCGGCTCGGCACGGTTGAGCGCGTTTAACACATCGAGCATGGCCTGCTGCAGATCTGTGCCGACCTCGAACAGGAGGTGGACATTGCCGTTTCCGGCCCGTACGTCACTCGACATTTCGATGACACCGGGTACCTGGCGCAGCACGGTTTCCTGCGGCTCAACAATATTGACCTCGACTTCCTGCGGCGCCGCGTTCCGCCACGACGTATTGATGTTGATCTCGGGATACTCAAGATTGGGCAACATCTGTATCGGCAGCGAAGTCACGCCGACAACCCCGAGCACGAACAACAGCACTGCAGCGGCCAGCAACGAAGCAGGGTTATCGGCAGACAAACGGATCAGAGACATAGCTTAAGCTCTCCGCGTGAAAGCAATTATGAGACCTTGTTTGGATGCACGAGGATCGCGCATCGTTCATCTTTCGGCGCGCGTTTGCGACGAAACGACAGAATCACACGACGAGCCGTTTGGCGCTCAGGTCATATCGTTCCCGCCACTCGGCGTGATTGTCTGCCGGTCCGAACTTCAATACAGTGAGCAGATCGTGGCTCTGCGCGATCAGCGTACGCCATTCGTAGGATTCTGGTGGAGTTGTGCATGACCTCTCTGCGAAAAAAACTCGAGCGCCTGGAGTCGCTGCGCGAAGACTTCGGTGCACCCGCAACCCGCGAGAAGCTGCGCCTGCTTGCAACGCTCGAGCATAGGTCGCTGGGTCGCGCCGCTGAGGTCGAACGCCTGCACGAAGCGCTGTGTTTCTCGCGAGCCTGGCCAGATAGTCCGAAGCTGCTGACCATTGTCAATCGAATGCTCAGAAACTTTTCCGATCGAGCAGATTTGAACAGGTTCGCGGCGGCGCTGGAAAACTCCGGAATTGACGGCACGGACATCCGTTTTCGGTTCTACCGGATGACGGCGCAATGGCTGGCGCAGCGTTGCGGCGATTCGCTGCATATCGACTGGGCACAGTTTGAGGCGATGGATCGGCTTTCCAGAGCACTCGAAAGCCTGGCGCTTTTTAGTGAGCGAGGCGCGCTGCAACAATATATGTACGATGCAGGGGAGTGGATTGACCGGATGCGCAGTGAGGAAGAAACGGATGCAGCGTTCCTGGTTCGCCTTTTCGCAGCACGACGTTCTGACAGCGAAGTGCTGGGTAGCGTGTACGACGAACTCGATATTCCGTTTTATCTGGCGGCGTCTGCGACAACTCCCACACGCACTAAAGAGTACATCAGACCTAAAGCCATTCAATACCAGCGGCGCAACATCAAGCGACGTGCCGTCGATCTCGAACAAGCCGCGCGCCGACGTATTCGAATCGAAAATGTGAACCCAAGACAGGCATCGCGCCTCGTAGTTCTCGCCAAAAACGCAATGGTTGCTCGATTGCGCGACCTCGACGCGTTTGCCTATGCCAATACAAATGACGTCATGCGCGTGCATTGCCGGCAGGGTATTCAGATCGTGCTCATCGGCATGCTGCCTGAAAAACGCTACTTGCTGGAATGCGAGTACGGTTACCTGATGCTTAGAAACGGTGTCGTCGTGGGTTACGGCACCGGCACAGGCCTTTTTGCCTCCTGCCAGATCGCCTTTAACCTCTTTCCGACGTTTCGCGGTGCCGATACCGCAGAGCTGTACACAGGCGTGCTTGCAACATTTCACCAATTGTTTAATGCCGACACGTTTACCGTCGACAGTTACCAGATTGGTGCCGACAATGAGGAGGCGATCTATTCCGGTGCGTGGTGGTTTTACGCCCGCATGGGATTTTGTCCACGCGACAGCGAGGCAATCCAATTGGCGAATGCGGAACTTCGCAAGGCGCAGAAGAAAGGTTACCGCAGCAGCAAGACTACATTGCGGCGCCTGGCCAATTACCCGCTGTACTTTTCACTCGGTCGCAGGAGACAGGACGTTCTGCCGGTGGTTTGCACAGATACGGTCAGCCTGGGCGTGCTGGACTACGTGTCGCAACGCTTTGGCTCGCAACGAGAAGAAGGAGCGCGGCGTTGTTCACAGGAATTGATGGGCGCGCTGGGTATCGATTCGATTTCCGACTGGACGGCCGACGAACAACGGATGTGGTATCGGCTGGCTCCCGTTATCGTGGCAATCGCCGATGTCAGTGAATGGCCGAAGGCTGACCGCGATGCACTGGTCGAAGTGATTCGAATGAAAGGAGCGGTTCGCGAAAAAGACTACGTAGCGCAGTTTGATGCCCACAGGCGGCTTCGGCGCGCGGTCGCAGCGTTTGCAATGGAGGCGGAGGAGTAAAGATAGCCCGTGTCGATTGACCTAGGGGCCTATAGTAGCTACTCTAGCTAAAAGGCCTGTAATAGGAGTTGTTCATGAAAACTGTTGCCGCAAAGGAAGCGAAGAATCGCTTTGGTCAGTTGATCGATGATGCTCAGCGTGGACCAGTCACGATCGAAAAGAACGGTCGTCCGTTTGCGGTCGTCCAGTCCTACGCCGACTTCGAGGAAGCGCAGCGCCTGAAGCTGGATGCCTTGCGTCAAGGTATCGATGCCGCATACGTGCAGTTCAACGCCGGTCAAACGATGCCACTCGACGACGCGGCCGTTGATCGAATCAAGGCGGCTGGTCGAGCCAGGTTAGCGGAACGCCTTGCTAAACAGTGAGCGCTGTTCGCTATCTACCACTTGCCGACGATGATCTTTTGGCAGCCTGGTTACACATCGCGTCCGACAATCCTTTGGCAGCGGATCAGTATATTGATTGCATCCACCCTGTCTGTTCCTTCATTGCCGACAATCCCGCCATGGGAGTCGAACGCCCGGAACTGAGGGATGGTGTACGCAGCCTCGCAGTGGACAACCATGTTGTTTTTTACACCGCAGGCAATCGGGGTATCACAGTATTGCGTGTTTGGCCAGCCGCCCAGGATCCAGTCACTTTTGAGCTGTGACAAAGTCTGCCGAGAAAAAGACGCGCACATAGAGTCTCTAAATGAGTCCAAATCCTAATACACCCTACGGTACCGGCGACGCGTCTTTCCAGGCGGCGGGCGGTGTGGATGGCATTCGACGTCTCGTCGACGCATTTTTCGATCGCATGGGCAGCGATGCACGATTTGCCACGATCTATGCCCTACACCCGGAAGATAAGGAGATGTCCCGAGATAAACTGCATCTTTTCCTTTGTGGCTGGCTCGGTGGACCGAAACTCTACCGCGAAAAGTATGGCGCTATCGGCATTCCGCGCGTCCATGCGCACCTGGCGATCGCCACGGATGAACGCGACCAGTGGCTGACGTGCATGAGCGAATCCGTTGCGGAGCAGCCGTTTGCCGCAGACTTCAAGACCTACCTGATGGAACAGCTTTATGTGCCGGCCGAAGCTGTCAGACGACGCTGCATGGGCATTGAAAAGCGCGTTCTTTAAAAAATGCATCAGAGTGTACGTTTTTCTGTAGTGCCGGTTAACGCTACTGCTCCCACCTGACACTCAGCGCATACTGATTACGCTCGTACTGGATACGTGTGTCGTTTGAAATCGTATCCCAGTAACGGCCTTCGCCGACGATGCTCAGTCCTGGTGTAATGCGGTAAGTGACGATCAGACTGTAGTGCGCCGATTCCTGCGTCTTGGGTCCCGCAAGTTCGTTGTGAAACGCAAATGCGTTCGGATAGTCGTACAAGCGGTACTCCCCGCTGGCCACGATGTCGAAACGATCGGTCGGATTCCAGTGGATGTCGAGCCCAACCGCGTCGCGTGTGTAATCGTTGTAGCCGACGTAGGCATCGGAGCGTTCGGTACGCCGAATGTCAAAGCCGAACCACAGGCTGTGGAAGATTCGCTGGCGTGCGGTTAGCTGCACCGCAAGGTAGTCGTAGCGCGTGCTCGGATTGCCGATGCGCGGGTTGCCGTCGAGGTCGTAGGACGGCCGGTTGCCGAAGCGGCGGCTGTAGCCTTCAGCGGTAACGCGCAGCAGCGTTGACGGCGCAAACTTGTATTGCCCATACAGGCTTAACAGAAAATATTCATGGTCGTACTCGGGCGCGACCAGCGTATCGTCATAGTTCCAGAGCTGCGCTTTGAGGTTAGCGCCGACGGCGACCCTTTCGTGCGATTGCCGCAGCGAAATTTCGGGTCCGTAGCGCAGGTAGTTCATGCGGTCGTCAATCGGCACGCCGTCGATGATGCGCGAGCCGCCGTCATCCGGATCGTAGTAGGTCTCATCGTGCTGCGCCACGGTAAACGCGCTATACAGCTCGCGCTCACGCGTCCCTTCCTTGCGGCGGTACTCGTTGCCGAAGCTCACTTCGTGGTGGTATTCATTGCCGTTCTTGAGGTTTTCGTCCTGATAGAACCGACCTGCGGCCCGGTAAGCGACATAGAAACCCTCGAACGGCAGGCTGTTGACGAGGTATTTGGCACTCAGGCTGACCGGTATGAACTCGCCGCTCCTTATTTCGGGCGTCACGATAGGCAGTGCCGGGTCGTTGAAGTCGATGTAAGGCTGGTCGGGCGTGCGGAACACGTTGTCGTCGGCGCCGAAGCCCACGCGCAGGCGCAGCTCGAGATCGGCGAATTCCCGCTTCTTCTCACGCTCGGCGGCCCGAATCTCGTAGTCGTCGGGTTGTGCCAGTTCGTCGCGAATGCGCGCGATCGCCGCCGCCGCAAAGCGTTGAATTTTCTCGTGCTCATGCTGAATGCGTGCCAGCTCGAACCAGCGCAGCGCCTCGGTGGTGTCTCCGAGCCGATACGCATTCAGGCCCAGGTTGTACTGCGCGCCCGCACGTAATACCGGATCGGCGATTGCCTTTAGGAGAGACTGCTGTGCGCGGATGTGCTGGCCCGCCCGATAATGTGCAATGCCGGTGTTGTAATGCAGGACCGATGAATCCATGCCCTCTTCGGCGGCCTGCCGGTAGCGCAGCAGTGCGGCCCAGTACAGGTCGTCGCGGAACAGCCGGTTGCCGTCCGCGAAGTACTCGTCGGCGCTCATCGCAGCCTGACTGCCGTGCGGCACGACGGCGAGCATCGCCGCGAGCGCCAGAGAGAAAGTAGCGGATCGCAAATATTGGATCATTTGTACCGGATTTACGTTATGTCAGATCGACAGGGTACCGGCAAATGCAAGCCTAAAACATGACGCAGTGCAGAAAAATGGGCCTGGACCGGCCGATTACTCCCGTTCTATATCGTTGTCGATATCGTCGCCGTCCTCGAAATCGTCTTCGCGCTCCAGTTCGTCTTCCTCAAAGACTGCGTCGCGGTCGAATTCGTTGGCAGCCGCGGCCGCGTAGGCTTCTTCGTCGAATTCCTCCTCGACGTATTCCTCATCGTCCGCGACTTCGGCGGACTCCTCATCGTCCGCGAAATAGACGTACCCGTCGTCTTCGACGTCCTCGTCGTCGGGACCGTCGATGTCAGCAAGTTCCTGCTTGAGATCGTCGCGCTCGTCGAGCACGATCATCGTCGTATCGAGGCCTTCGAGCGTGTCGTCGGCAAGCGTTGCCTGCGCCGACAATGCACATGCTGAGAATACGGCGAAGACTATGCCTGGCTTAGTCATTGACCTGCTCCATGAGTTGACATGTTCGACCTCCGGGGAAAACGTTTTGTCGCACAGCTAATGCCTAAAAGCTGAGCTGATAAATGAAGTAGTGATCGACCAGCAGCGCGGCAAACAAGTAGCCGAGGTAGCTGATCGAGAATTTGAAGGTTCGCATCGGCAGTTCGACTTCGTCCGGTTCCCGGTACATGCGAATTGCGTAGTAGAGAAAGCCAATATCCAGAACAATGGCAGCGAGCAGGTAGATCAGTCCGCTCATGCCAATCAGATAGGGCATGACCGTGATCAGGCACAGCAAAATGGTGTACAACAATATGCTAAGCCGCGTGTAGGCCTCACCGTGCGTCACGGGCAGCATCGGGATTTCGACCTTGGCGTACTCGTCCTTGCGCGCAATCGCCAGTGCCCAGAAATGCGGCGGCGTCCAGACGAACACGATCAGAAACAACAACAATGCGCCCGCGTGAATCTCGTTTGTGACGGTGGTCCAGCCCAGAACCGGAGGGGCGGCGCCTGCAGCGCCCCCGATGACGATGTTCTGCGGAGTGGCGCGCTTGAGCCAGGCCGTATAGACTACGGCATACCCGATCAGCGAGAAAAACGTCAGTACGGCCGTGAGCGGGTTCACGAGCAGCCACAGCACGATCATCGAAATCACACAAAGCACCGATGCGAACATCAGCGCGGACTTCTCGGTGAGTCGGCCCTGGGGTAACGGACGGCCCTGTGTGCGCATCATCTGAATATCGATGCGTGCGTCGAGTACGTGATTGAATACGGCTGCCGAGGAAGATGCGAGTGCGATCCCGACGGTTCCGGCCAGCAGCGGCAGTGTACCGGGCCAGCCTGGAACTGAAACGAACATGCCAACGATCGCTGTAAAAACGATCAGCATGACAACCCGCGGCTTGGTCAGTGCGTAGTAGTCCCGCCAGTCGGTGTATGTTTCTACGTTCGCGTTCACTGTCTCAACCGATGTGCGATAACTTCAGAAGACGCGTAATATCGTCGACTATATCGCGCGGATTCATTGCCGGTTCGAAGTACATGACAAGATTTCCCAAAGGGTCCAGCAAAAAATAACCACCGTCCGCCAGCGCCACAGGTTGTCGTTGTTCGAGCGCCGCGGCCAATTCGCTGTCGCTGGCTGCGACAAGTCCGGCGTGTTTGGCAGCCAGAAACACTGTATCGGGCGGTGTTTCTCCGTGCAAGAAGATGCGGATCAGGCGCTCCATTTCGCGGCCGAGCATCAGTCGGGACTGCCGCTGCGTGTAGAGCGCTTCGCGGCACGCATCGCCGCATTCTCCGCGATTGACATAAATCAGCGCCCAGCGGCCTTCGAGCTGTTGCTGCAAATAGGTAACTGACACCGAATTGCGCAGACTGACGATCGGGTCGATCAATGCGCCCTTGTTGACACGGCCCTGCGGTTGCAGCGCGCCGCTGTAATACATCCACGTTGCGACCAGCAGCGGCCCAAGGAAAACGGCCGCGATGACCAGCATCTGCACGCGCGCCCAGGTGGTTTTCTTCCCGGTCATTCCTTGAATGTCCGCTTGCGATAGTTCCAGATCAGCAGACCGGATAGCACGGCGCCCATCGCGAACCACTGCAGCGCGTAGCCGAAATGCTTCGCAGGCCCAAAGTCGGTGGGCGCCCACTGACGCAGGTAGCCGCCCTCGTCTTCGTGATGCATCAGCAGTACCACGGGCTGCACCGGACGGCCGAGTTGTGCTTCGATTTCGGCGCGGTCCGGAAACACAGCGTGTTTCGGCCAACCGCCCGAATCCGCGAATGCATCTCCCATTTTATAGCCGGGCCTCGGCAGCGATCCGGCCTGCCCTCGCACCGCGACGGTGCCCTTTGGCGGCGTGATCTCGTTCGCATCGAATACGGTTTGCTCAATCCAGCCTCGGTTCACCAGCAACAGCGGCTCGCCATCGCCGATATCGAGCGCCGTAAGCACGTAGTGCCCATAGCGATTGTTGACAATGATATTGTCGAGAACGAACTGACGGTCGTTGTCGTAGTCGCCGCGCGCCGTGAGTCGCTGAAAAGGTCGCACATGCATGCCGCTGCTGAAGTTTGTGAAGTCCGTTTCCGCGGAATACAGTGCGCGTGTTTCACGCTTTTCGAGGCCACGGCCGATCTGCCACGCTCCCAGTGCGACGAACTGTACGACGAGCAGCCCGCCAACCGCGAATGGCAACCACGAGGGCAATGATCTCTTTGTATCCACGCTATACTGCCCGAATGAAAACCGTCGTTATCGTTCTGCTGATCGCAATCGTTGTGACGCTTGGCTCCGGCCTGTTTTACATGACCGGCAACCGGCACGACTCGGCCAAATTGCAAAAGGCGCTGCGATTGCGTGTCATTCTGTCAGGAATCCTTGTCCTTTTCCTCGTGGTGGGATATTTCCTGGGCTGGTTCAATGCTTAAAAGGCCTGCCGGGGACAGGGTAATGGAAATAAAGCGCAGCGAAGCGAGCCATTCCATTACCCTGTCCCCGGCAGGCCATGCGGAATTGAATCAATCCGGTATCTACATCCAGTAAACGAACACGTAAAGCCCAATCCAGACGACATCCACAAAGTGCCAATACCAGGCCACGGCCTCAAACGCGAAGTGCTTCTCCGCCGAAAAATGCCCCTTGAGCACCCGGAACCAGATGATCGTCAGCATGATGGCGCCGATCGTTACGTGCATGCCGTGGAAGCCCGTGAGCATGAAGAACGTGGAGCCGTAAATACCGGATGTGAGTTTCAGGTTCAGATCCTGATACGCGTGGATGTACTCGACACCCTGCAGATAGACGAAGATAAAACCCAGGATGAACGTCGCCGCAAGGAACAGGTTCAGCTGCATGCGTTTTCCGGCGATCAGCGCGTGGTGCGCGATCGTGACCGTGACACTCGAGGTCAGCAGCAGTGCCGTGTTGATCAGCGGCAATCCAAACGGTCCCATGTTCCGGAACTCACCGCCCACATCGCCCGGGCCGTTCGTCGGCCATGTGCTCTCGTAGCCTTCCCAAAGCAGCAGGTTCGTAAAGAAGTTGTTGCTGTCGCCGCCGAGCCATGGAATCGACATGTTGCGGGCATAGAACAACGCGCCGAAGAAAGCGGCAAAGAACATGACTTCGGAAAAAATAAACCAGAACATCCCCTGGCGGAACGATTTGTCCACCTGGGCGTTGTACAGTCCGCCTTCGCTTTCGCCAATGACGGTTGCGAACCAGCCGGTAATCATGAACACGATCACGGCCAGGCCCAGCAGCATGAAGTAGAAACCCGGGTCGGCGCCGTTGAGCCAGCTAGAAACACCCACCATCAGGAATAACAGGCCTAAGGAACCGACAGCCGGCCAATGGCTGCCATGAGGCACGTAATAGTGTTCGTCAGTGTGAGTTGTCATCTCAATTCTCTTACAACGTTGTTACTGAGTGTTCGACGCCAGCTGCGTGGTGTCGAAGAATGTGTACTGCAGCGTGATCGTATCGACGTACTCCGGAAGGTCCGGGTTGACGATGAACTGCAGCGGCATCGGGCGCCGTTCGCCGGCTGTAAATTCCTGGCTCGTGAAACAAAAGCACTCGAGCTTCGTGAAGTGCTCTGCGGCTGAGACCGGTGCGACGCTCGGCACCGCCTGTGCCACGGTATCCGACGCCTTAAGGTTTTTCGCCGTGAATGTCGCGTAGTACAGCTTGCCGGGATGCACGGTCATGCTGTCGACATCGGCGGCGAATTCGAACTGCGCGTATTCATTCACTGTCGTCATGAATTCGACTCGAATTTCCCGCGTCACGTCCGGACGCTCATCGACGGCGACGGCCGTCTGGTTCGTTCGGCCGCCGAAGCCCGTGATTTCGCAAAACACCTCATACAGCGGCGGCAGCAAAAACACGCCGAACGCGAAGCTGCCTGCCACGACGAGCAATAGCTGCCGAATCAATGTGCGATTGTCTGAGCGCTCAGGCATTCACGACACCGATCATGATAAAGCCTAAGTAAAACGCGAGCGCAATTGCCGCCACGATCAGTGTCGTGCGGCGAACGTTTCTGCGGCGCTCGGCATGGTTCATCGAATTACTCGAAGGCCTCGTTGGCGATGCGCGCTTTCGGTGGCGTCGTGAACGTGTGCCATGGCGCGGGTGAGGGTACGGTCCATTCGAGTCCGTGTGCGCCTTCCCAGACGCGGTCGGTCGCTTTTTCACCGCGCTTCGCTGTGACCAGTATCCAGACAAACAGCAGCTGACTGAGGCCGAAGCCCATCGCACCGATGCTGGCCCACATGTTGAAGTCGGCGAACTGGGTCGAGTAGTCGGGAATGCGTCGAGGCATGCCGGCGAGACCTAAGAAGTGCATCGGGAAGAACGTGATGTTGACGAAGATTGTCGATGCCCAGAAGTGCAGCTTGCCGAGTTTCTCGTTGTAATAGAACCCCGTCCATTTCGGCAGCCAGTAGTAGGCGCCGGCCATGATTGCATACACCGAGCCTGGTACGAGTACGTAGTGGAAGTGCGCGACGACGAAGTAGCTGTCGTGGTACTGGATATCGGCCGGTGCAATCGCGAGCATGAGGCCCGAAAAACCACCGATCGTGAACAGGAATACGAAGCCCAGCGAGAACAGCATCGGCGTCTCAAACGTCATCGCGCCGCGCCACATGGTTGCCACCCAGTTGAAAATCTTCACGCCCGTGGGAACCGCAATCAGCATCGTCGCGAACATAAAGAATAGCTGGCCCGTGAATGGCATTCCGACCGTGAACATGTGATGCGCCCAGACGATAAACGACAGGAACGCAATACACGACGCTGCGTACACCATCGAGTCGTGACCGAACAGCTTCTTGCGCGAGAACGTCGGAATGATCTCTGACACCACGCCGAACGCGGGCAGGATCATGATGTAGACCTCGGGGTGGCCGAAGAACCAGAAGATGTGCTGGAACATGACCGGGTCGCCGCCGCCCGCCGCGAGGAAAAAGCTCGTGCCGAAGAACTGATCGGTCAGCAACATGGTCACTGCCCCCGCAAGTACCGGCATCACGGCGATCAGCAGGTAGGCCGTGATGAGCCAGGTCCAGACGAACATCGGCATTTTCAGCAGTGTCATGTCCGGCGCACGCATGTTGATGATCGTCACGATCACGTTAATCGCGCCCATGATCGAACTCAGGCCCATCAGATGCACCGAGAAGATCAGGAACGGGAATGCGTCACCGGTCTGCAGGACGAGCGGCGGATACATCGTCCACCCCGACGCGGGCGCACCGCCAGGCATGATCAGCGTCGAGAGCAAAATGCCGAACGCGACCGGCAGTATCCAGAAGGACCAGTTGTTCATGCGTGGCAATGCCATGTCGGGTGCACCGATCATGAGCGGAATCATCCAGTTGGCCAGGCCGACGAACGCGGGCATGACGGCGCCGAACACCATGATCAGTGCGTGCATCGTCGTCATCGAATTGAAGAACTCGGGATGCACGAGTTGCAGGCCGGGCTGGAACAGTTCGGAGCGGATCACGAGGGCCATGAGGCCGCCGACGAAAAACATCACGAGACTGAAAATAAGGTACATCGTGCCGATGTCCTTATGGTTCGTCGAAAACAGCCAGCGCCGGTAGCCTTTCTCCGGGCCGTGATCGTCATGGGCGTCGTGGTGGTCGGCGACGTGATTGTCTGCTGTGGTCGCAGTGCTCATACTCAATTACTCCGTAGCCGTTGCGGCCGCAACGCGTGTCTGATTCTCACTCTGGCTGTCTGCCCAGGCCTGATATTCAGCGGGCTCGACGACTTCGACGACGATCGGCATGTAACCGTGATCCTTGCCGCACAGTTCGGCGCACTGGCCGCGATAGGTTCCACTTTCCTCGGCACGGAACCACGATTCGTTGACGATTCCGGGTATGGCGTCCTTTTTGATCGCGAGGTCAGGGACCCACCACGCGTGAATGACGTCGTTCGACGTAAACAGCAGCCGCACCTTCGCTCCCCTGGGAACGACCACGGGGTTGTCGACTTCCAGCAGATAATTTTCGACGTCGAACGGGTTGCGTTCGGCATTTTTACGGCGCGCTTCCAGGCTGGAGCGGGCCAGTGAAGAGTAAAACTCGATGTCGGAATCCTGGTACTTGTAATGCCACTTCCACTGGTAGGCCGTCACGACAATCGAGAGGTCGGGATTGCGGGAATCTTCAAGCTTGACCATCGTTTCTGCGGTGGGCACGGCCATAAGCACGAGGATAATGACGGGCACCGCGGTCCAGACGACCTCGGCCGTCATGCTGTGCGAAAAATCGGCGGGCTCCGCACCCTTCGATTTGCGGTGCTTGACCAGGGAGATGCCCATCACTACAAATACGACGACGCCGATCGCGACGCACCACCAAAACACCATCATGTGCAGGTTGTAGGTTTCGAGGCTGAGTTCCGTGACGCCTTTCGGCATGTTCAATGCCCATTCGGCGTTTGCCGCGCTCGCCATAGTGAGGCCGAGCAAGCTCAGTAACGATTTTCGAATCATTGATTGTTCACCCTGTGAGCGGCAATAACCGTCGCACAACTTTATGTTTTCCGGAATGTTCGACGCACGAACCGAAGGATTCAGACGTTTCCGGGAGTGCCCGGAAATGGTGTGTCGGCCGGTTTGGCCAGACAGCAGCCAAAAGCTCGCGAAGTTTACTGAAATCGCGACGTCCATGCAATCCTGCATAGCCGATAGGTATCCACCTAAGTCCTTAATTAACAACAGCTTACAGTCTGAGTTTATTTGCGCCGCGATTACCGGCGGCGGATGGGAATCCGTGTGGCATCAACGCGCCATGCAGCGGGGTCCTGTTTCGGCCCACCTCCCCAGCAATGACCGTAAACCAGTTCCAGATTGAGCGTCAGTCCGCCTTCGCCCAGTACGTTTTTCAGGCTTGCGAGGCGATGCTGGCCCGTAAGCGTCGGACATCGATCCTGCAGCGAATTGCGTGCTCCGCATGCACGCAGGTCCGCGAGCATTTTGTCCGCGTCGCTATAGCTGACCGTCAGCCGGTCCACGTCGAGCACCGGACCCTTAAGGCCCGATCGTACGAGTCCGTCGCCGATATCATGCATGTCCGGAAACTGTCCGACGTGCGGTTGGTTGTCTATGTGTTGCCACGCCGCCGCGAGCTCGCGCAGGCTGTCGGGTCCCAGCGTCGCAAACGCGAACACACCTTCCCGGCGCAGTACGCGGGCGACTTCTGTAAACACGGCGGCCGGGTCGTTTATCCATGGCAGCAGCAGATTCGAGAAAACGACATCGATGGTCGCATCGCCGAACGGCAGCGCCGTGGCGTCGGCCTGCACGTAGAATCCTCTCGATAACCACGACTGCTTATCCCGGCCTGTCGTCAGCATTCGATGCGAAAAATCCAGCGAAACGATTTGTGCGCCACGGAAGCGTCGCCTCAGTGCCTGCCGGGCCGAGCAGGTTGCGGCGCCTATGTCGACCACCGTTCGCGCCTCGGTCAGTAGCGGTTGCAGCCTCGACAGCAGGCCGTCGCGCGTTGCTGCATGTACGAAAGCAGCGCTGTCGAATGTGGCTGCAGCGCGGTCGAACTGGCGGCGGACGTGATCGGGATTGAGCATGGCCGAAACCTACCACGCTTTTGTGGGATTGCACCCGGTTTTGCCTGTGGCGACTGCTCGCAGCGTCGCTGAGAATGCCCCGATGATGAATTTGATTGCGCCCTGGAGCTGCGTGTTCTGTGGTTTCAGGACGGCGGGTGCCGAGCGCGCGATCTGCCGGGGATGTCTTGGCGATCTGCCCTGGAACGAGCCCGTGTTGTCGCCAACACCCGGTCCATTTCAGTGCCTTGCTGCGATGTTGCGCTACGAGTTCCCGGTCGATGCGGCGATCCGCTTGCTGAAGTTCAGCCGTCGGCTCTATTACGCACCTGCATTCGCCGAGATACTTAACAAAGCGCTGCCGTTGCTGCCCCAGGATATCGACGGTGTCCTGCCCGTGCCGCTGCACTGGCGCCGTCAGGCGCTGCGCGGGTTCAATCAGGCCCACGAGATTGCGAAGCCGCTGGCGCGCTCGATGGGTGTCGAACTCGTGAAGGGCGTGTCACGCAAACGCGCAACGCCCTACCAGTCCGGACTCCGTGCGATCGAACGGGCGAAAAACCTGCGGCGGGCATTCGTCGTGAACAAACCACTCGACAGAAGACATGTGCTGATCGTGG
Source organism: Woeseiaceae bacterium (assembly GCA_965224505.1). Taxonomy (GTDB): domain Bacteria; phylum Pseudomonadota; class Gammaproteobacteria; order Steroidobacterales; family Woeseiaceae; genus UBA1847. The sequence continues at coordinate 2,776,014 of CBDCZL010000018.1, read as the reverse complement.
ACGATGTGGTCACGACCGGGGCAACCGGGCAACGGGTTGCCAGTGTGCTCAGAAGAGCCGGCGTCCCGCGCGTGAGTTTTCTGGCATTGGCTGTGGCGCCGTAATATCTGTCATTACGCTGCGGGCTTGAACGTGTAACTGAGCACGATGCCAACAAATACGATCAGACCGATCAGGTGGTTGTGCCGGAATGCCGCGAAACAGCCCGAGGGCTGCCGGTCCCGGGCGAGCCACAGATGGTAGGCCATGAGGCAGGCGGCCGCGGCGACCGAAAGATAGTACCAGGGCCCGAGTTCCGCACGAACGCCGATCAGGAGCAGGCCGAGCAGCATAAGCCCCTGTAATCCCGCAATGACGAACAGGTCGACTTCACCGAAGAGTATTGCCGTGGATTTCACGCCGACCTTGATGTCGTCCTCCCGGTCGACCATCGCGTAGAACGTATCGTAGATTACGGCCCAGACGAGTGACGTGCCGAACACGAGCCAGGCGAGCTCCGGCGTCTCGCCGGTTTGGGCCGCGAACGCCATCGGGATGGCCCAGCCGAACGCCGCGCCCAGTATGAATTGTGGAATCGATACATAGCGCTTAACGAACGGATACACGACGGTCAGAGTCGCTGCGACCACAGCCAGCATCCGCGCGTAGTTGTTGAGCATCGAAGCGAGGCCGATGGCAATCAGGCCGAGCGCCAGGAACAGTACGATTGCCTCATACGGTCGAACGGCACCTGTTGCCAGCGGTCTGTTGCGGGTACGCTCGACGTAGGGGTCGATTTTTCGGTCAGCAAAGTCGTTAAGTACACAGCCTGCTGAGCGCATGACGATGACGCCGAGCACGAACACGACAAACAGGCCCTGGTCGGGATGGCCCTCACCGGCCAGCCACAGCGCCCAGAGTGTTGGCCACAACAGCAGGTAGATACCGATCGGTTTGTCGGCACGCATGAGTCTGCCGTAATTGCGGACCTGAGCGACGACTTCCGGGGAGACGAACTCGCTGAGCACCTTGATCATGGCCGGGAGTTTACACTTTCCCGTAGTGCCCGGCGCTCCCCAGCCAGCGCTCCACCAGCGCGATTGTGCTTGCTTCGTCATCGCGCCGCAGCGCTTCGGCAGCGATCTGCACCCGTGGCATCAGGTTTGCGTCACGCACGAGGTCGGCCACCCGGTATTCGGGCAGTCCGGTTTGCCGCGTGCCGAGCAACTCGCCCGGGCCACGCAGTTCGAGATCGCGCTGGGCGACAACAAATCCGTCGTTACTGTCTCGCAACACGGCGAGACGTTGCTTTGCGAGCCGGCCGAGCGGTGCTTTGTACATCAGGACACAATGACTTCGTGCCGTACCCCGCCCCACACGACCGCGCAGTTGATGCAGCTGTGAAAGCCCCATACGCTCGGCGTTCTCGACAATCATCAGGCTGGCGTTCGGTACGTCCACACCGACCTCAACGACCGTCGTCGCAACCAGTAGCTGAATCAGTCCCTGCTTAAATGCTTTCATCCCACGTTCTTTTTCGGCGGGCCGCATGCGTCCGTGCACCAGGCCAACACGCAATTGGGGCAGCATTTCCGATAAGGCGGCGTAGCTGGCTTCCGCCGCCTGATAGTCGAGGACGTCCGATTCCTCGATCAAAGGGCAGACCCAGTAGGCCTGCTGCCCGGCCTGGCAGGCCGTTCGCACCCGCTCGATCACTTCTTCACGGCGCGTCTCCGGCACTGCAATCGTCGTTACGGCCTGCCGGCCTGGCGGCAGCTCGTCGATGACCGACGTATCGAGATCGGCATAGGCTGCCATCGCGAGCGTTCGCGGTATCGGTGTTGCGGTCATGACGAGCTGGTGCGGGTGGCCGGCCGTCGAAACGCCTTTGTCACGCAATGCCATTCTCTGATGCACGCCAAAGCGGTGCTGCTCGTCGATGATCACAAGGCCCAGCCGGCGAAATGCGACGCCCTCCTGAAACAGCGCGTGGGTTCCGACGATCAGTTGTGCGGAACCGTCGGCAATTTGCTGCAACGTCTCGCGCCGAGCCGCCGTTTTCTGGCTGCCGCTCAGCCATGCCGGTTCGATGCCGAGCGGGCCGAACCAGTCTGCGAAGCTCTGCCAGTGCTGCTCGGCCAGCAGTTCCGTCGGTGCCATGATGGCTGCCTGCACGTTGCAGGCAAGCGCCCGGATGCACGCGACTGCCGCGACCACGGTTTTGCCCGACCCGACATCGCCCTGAATCAGCCGCATCATCGGGTGCGGCTCCGACAGATCGGCAAGGATTTCATCGATGACCCGCTGCTGTGCGTTTGTCAGCCTAAACGGCAGCGTATCCACGAAGTTGTGCACTTCGTCGGTACCGTGGGTGAGCGCGACGGCCGATTCGGACTGAGCCAGCGCACGCAGGTTTCGCAGGCTCAGGTAGTGCGCGAGCAGTTCCTCAAACGCCAGCCGTTGCTGGCAGGGGTGCGTGCCGGCCATGAGCGCCGCAATGTCGGCGTCGGGTGGTGGCCTGTGCAGATAGTGGATCGCATCGGCGAGCGAAGGCAGCCCGAGCTGCTCCGTGACCGCGATGGGCAGGAGTTCGCGTGGCGGCGACCCGGTTACGATACGCAGGGCCTGGTCGGTCAGATTCCGCAGGCGACCCTGTTGCACGCCTTCGGTAGCCGGGTAAACCGGTGTCAGAGACTCCTGCTTTTCGCTGGTGGAGGGACCGCGCTGGATGCGGTACTCCGGGTGGATCATCTCCGGCCCCGCGCTGCCTCTCCGGACCTCGCCGAAGCAGCTTACCTGAGCCCCGACCCGAAACTGTGCCTGTTGTTGCCGGGAAAAATGAAAAAACCGCAGTGTCAGCTGACCACTGCCGTCGCCGATTCGCACGAGCAGATTGCGCCGGCCCCGGAACACGGTTTCCGTAAGCAATACTTCGCCCGCAGTCAGACAGCGCCGGCCCGGTTGCAGCGAACCGATACGCACGAGCTGCGTGCGATCTTCGTAGCGCAACGGCAGCAGAAACAGCAGATCCTCGACTTTGCGGAGATTGAGCTTTTCGAGTTTGGCCGCTAGCGCCGGGCCGACGCCTCTCAGCGCCGAGAGCGGTGCGTCAGATCGCAAGGATTGCGTCTGCCTCAACGTCGACACCTTTTGGCAGCGAGGCAACGCCGACGGCGGCCCGTGCCGGGTAGGGTTCATCGAAGTAGTCTTCCATGACGGCATTGACTGTCGCGAAGTTGTCGAGGTCGGTCAGAAAAATCGTCAGTTTCACGACGTTGTTCAGATCGCCGCCTGCCGCTGCGGCGACCGCCTTAAGATTCTCGAATACCTGCCGTGCGCGCGCCTCGAAATCGCCGTCGACAATTTCCATCGACTCGGGTACCAGCGGAATCTGACCGGAGAGAAACACGAGGTCGCCGCTGCGAATCGCCTGCGAATAGGTGCCGATGGCAGCCGGCGCTTCGTTGCTATGAATAGGGGTTTTGCTCATGATTGCGGACCTTTATGCGCAGTCGCGCGAGATTCGAATGACGTTGTTCATATTACGCACGTTGCGCATGATCTGCGCAAGATGCTGGCGATCCCTGACCTTCAGCAGGAACCAAAGTACCGAGCAGTCTTCATGGCGGCCGTGTACTTCAACCTGTTCGATATTCGAGCCCGTGTTTCCGAGCGTGGCGGCAACCTCCGCCAGCACGCCGGGTTTGTTGCGTGTGTCGATTTGTATTGCGCATGCGAATTCGCGATCGATGTCCGATTCCCAGCTAACGGCGATCCACTTTTCGGGTTGCTTGCGGAAATTGGAAAGATTTCCACATTGGGTGCGATGGATGACGACGCCGCGACCCGCCGTCAGGTAGCCCATGACGTCATCGCCGGGGATTGGGTAGCAGCATTTCGCATAGCTCACCACCATGCCCTCGGTGCCCGCAATGACAAGACTGGCGGTTTCGGGCTCGCTCTCGCCCTCATCGTCGATGTCCGAGAGAAGGCGTGCCGTGAGCGGAGCCAGCCGCTCGCCGAGGCCGATTTGTTCGAACAATTCGTTGCTGTGGTTTAGGCCAAGTTCGTCCAGCGCCGCTTTCATACGGACCTTACCGACCTTGCGCAGCGAAGAACCGAGATCCTTAAGCGTCCGGTCGAGCAGTCTCCGGCCCAGATCGATCGATTCGCTCGAGCGCAGGTTTTTCATGTGATTGCGGATTGCCGTACGTGCCTTGGCGGTACGCACAAATGACAGCCAGTTGGGATTGGGCTTCGCACCGCGGGCGGTGATGACTTCCACCGTCTGACTGTTTTCTAGTTCCGTGCGCAGGGGCACGAGTCTGCGGTTGATCTTGGCGGCGACGCAGCGGTTCCCTATATCTGTATGCACGGCGTAAGCAAAGTCGATGGCGGTCGCACCTTTGGGCAGCGGCATGATGTCACCCTTGGGCGTAAACACGTAAATCTTGTCCGGAAACAGGTCGACTTTGACGCTCTCGAGAAATTCTTCGGAGGTGCCGCTTTGCTGCAACTCGTCAAGCCGCGCCAGCCACTCACGTGCACGCCGTTGCGGCGTTGCATCCGACTTGTCTGCAGCCTTGTATATCCAATGCGACGCAACGCCCGATTCGGCGACCTGATCCATGTCGCGCGTGCGAATTTGCACTTCAAGCGGCAGGCCCCTGGGGCCGAACAGGGTCGTGTGCAGGGACTGATAACCGTTGACCCTCGGAATGGCGATGTAGTCCTTGAAGCGCCCTGGCATCGGTTTGTACAGACCGTGGGCGATGCCAAGCATCTTGTAACAACTATTGACGTTGTCGACGATGATTCTAAAGCCATACACATCCACGATGTCGGATAGCGGGCGTTTTTTCCCCGCCATCTTCTTGTAGATGCTGTACAGGTGTTTCTGCCGCCCGATGACCTGGCCGTCGATCTCTTCCTCGATCATAGCCGCTTCGAGTTCGGCGGAAATCTTGCGCACGATGTGCCGCTGGCTTCCCTGGGATTTCCGTAGCGCATTTTGCAGGACGCGGTAGCGGAACGGGTGGAGGTGGCGGAAACCTAAGTCCTCGAGTTGTACCTTGAGGCGATTGATGCCAAGGCGATTTGCGATCGGAGCATAAATGTCGAGAGTTTCGCGAGCGATGCGCTTCCTTTTGCTCGCGGGCATTGCGTCGAGCGTCTGCATGTTGTGCAGCCGGTCGGCCAGTTTTACGAGGATGACGCGAATGTCCTCGATCATGGCGAGCATCATTTTGCGGAACGACTCGGCCTGTGCTTCCGCACGGCTGCGAAACTGGATCTGATCGAGTTTGCTGACGCCGTCGACCAGCAGCGCCACCTCGCTGCCGAACTGTTCGCTGATGTCGTCGAGGGATGCCGCAGTGTCCTCGACGGTGTCGTGCAGAATCGCGGCGATAATCGCCTCGGAGTCGAGGTGCATCTCCGCGAGTTCCTGCGCGACCGCGACCGGATGAGTGATGTACGGTTCGCCCGTTTTGCGCGTCTGACCGGCGTGCGCGGCTGCGCCGAATTCATAAGCTGACGATATTCGCGCAAGTTGTTCGTCGGGCAGGTAGGACTGCAGTGTTTCGACCAGACGCCTTACACCATGATCGCGCCGTGGGACCCGCGGGAGTCTCGACAGAATTGTTGCCGCATAATCCATGCTCCGATCATACCCACAGATCGGGGATCGTGTCGCGGATACGGAAATTTAGTCGCCGATGGAGATTCCGCGAACCGGCAGGACGTCCTCGACGGTCTCGGGCTGCAGTAAATCCTCGGTGATCGGTTCTTCAATTTCTTCGAGTATCGTCGGCGTCACGAGTCCGTCCGCTATTTCGCGCAGTGCAATGACGGTCGGCTTGTCGTTCTCGAGTTCGACCATCGGATCGGCACCGTGTGCGATGCGCCGCGCACGCTTTGCTGCGACCAGCACCATCTCAAAGATGTTGTCGATGTTTTCGAGGCAGTCCTCGACCGTAATTCGCGCCATTGTCAGATTCCTGTAGGTCGGTGCCAGAGCCTGGCCGTCAGTACCTGACACCAGGTGATGGTGTCAGGTACTGACGGCCAGGCTCTGGCACGCTGTGTTGGGGGAGCGACCATAGGCCACTCGCCGCGGTGTTCGCCAGTCTATATAACCAAGGGCTATAAGGAATCAGCCAACGATTCGGGAGATGGCCCGCCGTACGGCGACATTGTCCGTAGCGGTATTGGCACCGCTGCCGTCCAGAACCGCCTCGAGGTCTTCAATTGCCTGTTGCAGGTTGTCGTTGACGATGACGTGATCGAATTCGTCCCAGTGCGACATATCGCTGAGTGCGTCCGACAGTCGGCGATCGATCACCGCGTCACTGTCGGTGCCGCGGCTTCTCAGGCGGCGCTCCAGTTCCTCCACGGTCGGCGGCAGAATGAAAATGGAAACACACTCGGGCATCGAGTCCCGGACCTGTCGTGCCCCCTGCCAGTCAATCTCCAGCACCACGCTGTGACCGTCTCGCAAGTGCTCTTCGACCTGGCTGCGGCTCGTTGCATAGTAATTATCGAAGACTTCCGCGTACTCGAGCATCTCGCCGACATCCCGCAGCCGCATGAATTCGGCTTCGTCGACGAACAGGTAATCGACCCCGTGCGCCTCATTCCGGCGCGGTGCCCGTGTGGTGTATGAAATCGAAAATCGCAGGTCCGGGCGTTTTGTCACGATAGCGTGTACGAGCGTGGTTTTCCCGGCTCCGGAGGGTGCTGCGAAAACGAACAATTTTGCCGACGCTGTCATGTTGCTATTCGACATTTTGAATCTGTTCGCGCATCTGCTCGATGAGCACCTTCAGGTCCACGGCGGCGCGTGTCGTTTCGGCATCGGCGGATTTCGATCCCAGCGTGTTCGCTTCGCGGTTGAGTTCCTGCATCAGGAAGTCGAGCCGCCGGCCCACGGGTTTGTCACCGGCCACCGCATCGCGAATTTCGACCAGATGGCTGTCGAGCCGGTCGAGTTCCTCGTCAACATCGAGCTTTTGTGCGATCAAGGCAAGTTCGGTTTCGAGTCGAGCCGGGTCCGCTTCGACATCGAGCTTGTCGAGCCGTTCGCGCTGCCGTTGCCGTGTTGCAGCGAGCACTTCCGGTATTCTTGCACGTACCGACTTGCCGACGGCTGCGATTTCGCTACAGCGCACGTTCAGCATTTCCGCTATGCGCTCACCCTCACTCGCCCGCATGACGTTGAGCGCGCGCAGCGTTTCGTCAAGCAGCGATGTGGCGTGCCTGAACAATGGTTCTGTATCGATTTCGGGCTGCTGTATTACTCCGGGCCAGCGCAGTACGTCGATCGGGTCGACGGCCGCCACTGCCGGCAGTCTCTTTGCGGCTTCGTCAATTCGTTTGCCGATCGTCTCGATCAGATCGAGATCGATCGGTATCTGCGACGTTTCGTCGGCGACGCGTCGAAAGTGCAGCGTGCACTCGACCTTGCCGCGGCCAAGCATCGCCGCCGCCTGCTGCCGAAACGCCTGCTCCTTTGGCCGCAGTTCTTCCGGTATCTTAAACTGCACGTCGAGAAACCGGTGATTCACGGCGCGAATTTCCCAGCTCAGCGCGCCGACCTCGGTCTCCGCCGATTCGCGCGCGAATCCTGTCATACTGTGCAACATCAGCATCTTTCTCCTGACCGAGGGGCATGTTTGCAGCACAAATGCTGCCTGGATCACATCATTGGAAGGGACAACATTCTAAGCTCTGCCCGTATGTGAAGGCCACCTGAACCGTTCAACCGCATATGCGAATCGAATACGCCAAAGTATCCGCTCTCGGCGACAGGCAGGACAATCAGGATCGCGCGGCCATTGTCGTTTCGGACGATGCGGCGCTCATGCTCGTGTTCGACGGCATGGGCGGCCACGCGGACGGCGCCAGTGCGGCGGCAACGGGTATTGCCGTGGTCCAGGAAATATTCACCTCGTCGCGGCAGCCCATTTTCGATCCGCAGGGATTTCTCTACATGGCCTTGTCCCGCGCGCACGATGAAGTCGTCGCACTCGGCGCCGACGTCGCTGTCGATTTCCGTCCTCGGGCCACCTGTGCGCTTTGTCTTGTCCAGGAGGGAGGCGCTTACTGGGCGCATATCGGTGACAGCCGTATCTACCACGTTCGTGACGATACCGTGTTGTCGCGATCCCGCGATCACAGCCACGTCGAGGTACTGATACAGGAAGGTGCGATCAGCGAGGAAGAAGCACTGGACCACCCGATGCGCAACTTTGTCGAATGCTGTATCGGTGGCGATGCACCGGTTCCGGACATGAGTCTGACGGCGATGAAAAAGCTTGCGCCGGGCGATGTGCTGCTCGCGTGTTCCGACGGACTCTGGTCGGGGCTCGGCGACGCCGATATGGCGCAGATTGCGAGGCCCGGAGACGACAACCTTGCCGAAAATCTCAAACAGCTCAGCATTCAGGCGTTGAACGTGAACGCGCCTTACAGCGACAATACGACGGGTACCGCGCTGCGCTGGCTGGGTCCCTGACCGCGCACGCACGACTTATACAATCGGAGAATTTCTATGCGACCGAGCGGCCGCGATCCTCAGTCTATGCGCGAACTTCGGTTCGTCCCCGACTTTACTCGCCATGCAGAGGGCAGTGTGCTGGCCTGCTTCGGCGACACTCAGGTTCTGTGCACAGCCAGCATTGAGGACCGTGTGCCGGGCTGGATGCGCGGTAAGGGCAGCGGCTGGGTCACCGGAGAGTACGGTATGCTGCCGCGCTCCACACATACTCGCTCGGGCCGCGAGGCGGCCCGCGGTAAACAGAGCGGCCGCACGATGGAGATTCAGCGGCTGATCGGCCGTTCGCTGCGGGCGGTGACCGATATGGCGGCACTCGGTGAACGCACGATCACGCTCGACTGCGATGTTATTCAGGCCGACGGCGGTACACGCACCGCGTCGATCAGCGGTGCCTATGTCGCGCTTGCCGTTGCCACCGAACGGCTGCAAAAAAACGGTGGGCTCAGGAAGAATCCCGTGCATGGCCAGGTCGCAGCCGTATCGGTCGGAATTTATCGCGGAACGCCGGTGCTGGACCTCGATTACGCCGAGGACTCCGAGGCCGAAACGGATATGAATATCGTCATGAACGATGCGGGGCGGTTCATCGAAGTGCAGGGAACGGCGGAGGGACACGCGTTTTCCGCCGAGGAGTTCAGCGCCATGATTGGGCTCGCGAAGGTTGGAATCGGCGAGATCGTCGCGGCGCAGCGAGCCGCAGTTTCCGCTGCGCTGTCGTGAGCCGACGACCGGGAACAGTCGTGATGGCAAGCAGCAATCCCGGAAAGCTGCGGGAGATTGCGCGATTGCTGCAGGCGCTCGATATCGAGGTCGTCGCGCAGTCCGCGCTGGGCATTGAAGATGCCGTCGAGTCGGGAACCACGTTCGCCGAGAACTCGCGGATCAAGGCGTGCCATGCCGCCGATCGGGCCGGGATTCCGGCCATCGCCGATGACTCCGGTCTGTCGGTTGACGTTCTCGGCGGTGCCCCCGGCGTGTTCTCGGCCCGGTATGCCGGGTCGCACGGTGACGACGAGGCGAACAACGACCGCCTGTTGACCGAACTCACGGCCGCAACCGATCGAGCGGCCGCGTTTCGCTGCGTGGCCACCTACGCCGAGCCGAACGGTGCGCTGCTGGTCGCCGAAGGGGAGTGGCGTGGACAAATTCTCCGCGAACGTCGCGGCAATGGCGGATTCGGATACGACCCACTGTTTCTGGTTCCCGAACTTGGCTTAAGTTCGGCGGAACTGAGCCCCGAACAAAAAAACGCGCGCAGCCATCGCGGCCAGGCACTTCGGCGCCTCGTTGCGCTGATCGACACGCACTATTCGTGACGCCGCCGCCGCTCTCGCTGTACGTGCACCTGCCGTGGTGTGTACGCAAATGCCCCTACTGCGACTTCAACTCACACAGTGCCGGCACACCGCCCACGCAACGCTATGTCGAGGCGTTGCGGCTGGATATCGAACTGGAGGCCACGCGCGCGGACGGTCGGGCCCTGGAGACGATTTTTATCGGCGGCGGCACGCCGAGTCTGTTCAGTCCGGCCGAGATCGGCACGCTGCTGAGCGACATTCGGCGCCATTTTACGGTGCGCGAGGACGCTGAAGTGACAATGGAAGCCAATCCAGGCACGGTCGAGTGCGGATCGCCGGCGGGTTACCGCGATGCGGGTGTCAATCGCTTGTCGATCGGTGCTCAGAGTTTCTGCAACGCCATGCTGAAGAAGCTCGGGCGCATACACAGCGCCGAGGACATCGTTAGTGCCTTCGATGCGGCACGAAATGCGGGATTCGACAACATCAACATCGACATTATGCATGCCTTGCCGGGCCAGGACGTTCGCATGGCGCTGGCGGACCTGCACGCAGCCACTGCGCTCGAGCCCGAGCACGTGTCGTGGTATCAGCTCACGCTCGAGCCGAACACGGTTTTCCACGCCCGGCCGCCTGCCGACCTGCCCGATGAAGAGCTCGCGTATGACATTCAGGAACGCGGACAGGCGTATTTGACGAGGCGGGGATTCGAGCAGTACGAGGTCTCCGCCTGGGCGAGAGACGGTCGGCGTTGCGCACACAATCTGAATTACTGGCAATTCGGCGACTATCTCGCGGTGGGTGCCGGAGCCCACGGAAAACTGACCGACAAGGAAAGTATTTGCCGATACCGTAAACCCGCCAATCCGGCGATGTACATGCAGGCCGCTGAGGCCGGCGAATTCGGGATCGTTTGGGAGGCACTGAACGATCGCGACCGCCTGTTTGAGTTCATGCTCAATGCGCTGCGTCTGAATGCCGGTTTTTCCGAGCGGACCTTCGTCAGCCGTACCGGTCTCAGCATCGATTGTCTGCGGAACGCGATGGTGCCGGCTGCCGACAAGGGTCTGATTTCGCAGACCGCCGAGGGCCGCTGGCGGCCGACCGAACGGGGACGGCGCTTTTTAAACGATCTCGTAGGGGAGTTCCTTTATGCACAGGAGCAGCCATAGCCCTGTAAATTCAGCGTAACATCGCTTCAATTTCACTCTGAAGGTTGCAAAGCGCGTATAAGTGATTGATTTTAATAACTGAACAAAATTGGACACAAAATAGACATACTAATAACGGTTCAAGAAAAACCGCAGCTTAGGGCACTCGTTCAATTTTCCTCCACAATGTTATCCACAGCTTCTGTGGATAAACATCAGGGCTTGCGGCAGACGCCGCAACGCTATATCCTACGCGACCTTTTTATTTCGTAGCGCGCTCTGGGGAGCCACAATGAAAGCCGATATTCATCCCAATTACGACGACATCAGGGTGACGTGTAGTTGCGGCAACGAATTCACGACGCGGTCGACGCTCGGCGAGGATCTCCTTATAGAAGTGTGTTCGTCGTGTCACCCGTTTTACACGGGCAAGCAGAAGATCGTCGATACGGGCGGCCGTGTAGACAAGTTCCGCAGGAAGTACGGGATGAGTTAAAGCCGGTAAGGTCGCGGCCTGCGCGGCAACACCGGTTTTTTGTAATAGTATTCCACGACTCCGCGATTCCGGGGTCTCTGCTATGCTCGTACAGTTTGCCGAAAGACAGCCGAGGATAGTGATGAGCCAGGATGCATTCGTCTTAAGGAGCCCAGACGGCTCCGAAATGGAGTTACCCGTTAGGAAAGGTACGGTCGGTCCCGACGTGATCGACGTGGCCCGCCTGTACCGCGAAAAAGGCGTATTCACCTACGATCCGGGGTTTGTATCAACGGGCAGTTGCGAGTCCGACATCACTTATATCGACGGTGAGGAAGGTGTGCTCATGTACCGCGGATATCCGGTTGAGCAGCTCGCCGAGCACTCGTCTTTTATGGAAGTCTGCTATTTGCTGCTCAATGGCGATCTGCCGACGAGCGATGAACTTGGCGCGTTCGAGGAAACCATCCGCCGGCATACGATGCTTAACGAGGGCATGCTGAGCTTCTTCAAGGGCTTCCGTTACGACGCGCATCCGATGGCACAGCTTTCCGCCGTCGTAGGTTCAATGTCGGCTTACTACCATGACGAAATGGATGCGTCCAATCCGAAGCATCGCGATATTTTCGCGCACCGCATCATCGCCAAGCTGCCGACGATCGCGTCCGCTGCGTACAAACTGAACACTGGACAACCGTTCATTTACCCGCGCAACGACCTGAACTACTGCGACAATTTTCTGCACATGCTGTTTGCGGTACCGGCCGAAGGGTACGAGATCAGTCCTGTCGCATCCGAAGCACTCGACCTGCTGTTTATCCTGCACGCCGATCACGAGCAGAATTGCTCGACATCGACCGTGCGCATGGCAGGCAGCTCCGGCGCCAATCCGTATTCTGCGATTGCCGCCGGGATCTCCGCGCTGTGGGGTCCCGCACATGGCGGTGCGAACGAGGCCGTGCTGAAAATGCTCGATGAAATCGGCGATGTCGGCAACATTGCGAAGTACGTCGATAAAGCGAAAGACAAGAACGATCCGTTTCGCCTCATGGGCTTCGGCCACCGGGTGTACAAGAACTTCGACCCGCGCGCGACGATTATTCGCGAGATGTGCCACAGAGTGCTCGATGCGCTGGACAAAGAAGATACGCCGTTGTTCGATCTCGCACGTGAGCTGGAGCAGGTCGCACTCAACGACGATTACTTCAAGGAAAAGAATCTCTACCCGAATGTCGACTTCTATTCGGGCATCATTTACAAGGCGCTTGGCATTCCAACGTCGATGTTTACCGTGATGTTTGCACTCGGCCGCTCCGTGGGCTGGGTCGCACACTGGCGCGAGATGATCTCGGATCCGAAAGGCAAGATCGCGCGGCCACGGCAGCTCTATGTTGGTGCTGGTAAGCGGGACTATATTCCGATCGACGATCGTTGATTCTTAACCATCGGCGGTAGTGACGCTGCTACCTCCGGGGACACCGGGACAGGAATGGCTCGCTTCGCTTCGCTGCGCTTGATTTCCTGTCCCGGTGTCCCCGGACGCAGCGTCATCACCCGCGGTACCTGGACTGCCAGCGTCGGTTTGTCGGCTCCGATTCAATTCGTAATTCCAAGTGTCAGGCCTCTTCAAGTAATTCCTGAAGGGCTTTGGCATCCACCCGGATCATCGGTTTGCCGTCAATCGGCGATATTGGCGCCTGTCTGATGCCGTCTACCGGAAACACGGTTGCCTGCACGGTATGGCCGTCCTGCTCAAACTCAAATCCTGCGTAGCTGTCAGATTGATCGCGGCGGTGCTTCAGCCGCCGCTCGTACGGTCTGCAAACGATGCTGTGTTCAGCCAGTGCCACGGCGACGCTCTCGGTATGGTCGGTGAACACATGCAGATTGATCGCCGAATTCTCATCCGCCGTTCCTGTCAAAACCGGGCCGACGAGGCGAGGGTTGAACACGGCAAGCCGTTTCATTGCGGCGATTGCCGCTTTGCGTAATTCCCGCAGACGGTCCGTGTGCGATTCACCGCCGAAAAGCTGCAGGTGATCGGCGACCGCGGCCTCGACTTCCTCGTTGCCAGGCATCGCCGCGCGAACATTCAGGCCAAGCCGCTCCTGCGCCTTTTGCTTCGCCAGCCAATAATCGCGGACCCCGTGATTCACGATAATGCGCGCTGCTTCCTGGGCGACGAGCAGGCGCGATCGGTCGGTTTCGGTTCGCCGTTTTCGGGACACTAGTGGGCCGTGCGGTAAATTCGGTGACTTTCAGTCGCATCACAACGCCCTTGGGCAAGGCGAGCGAGCGCAGGACTGGCCGTCGCCAATTCAAGCGAGCTCAACGCCGCCGAAGGGCGTTGTGGTGCGACCCACAGGGAGCCCTTCTCAAGGGGCATACCGGTGTTGAAGCGGCTTGACATAGCCCGGCTATGCCGGCACCGCTTCGCCTGGGTCTGCCCCTTGAGAAGGACTCTGAAAGTGACCGAATTTACCGCACGGCCCACTAGAAGATAGACTCTTCAGGCTCTTCGTCCGACTCCTGTGTTTCCATCGGAGGCAGGTCGACGCTGGCCGCATTGTTGAATGGATCGGAGATGTCCTGCAACTGTTCGCAGTCCGGGACGTGACCGTCGCGGAATACCTCAAACGCGGCGTTTAGCTGCCCGGCGCGTGCCGGACAGCCGGTTTCCCGGTCGATGCGTACCGAGACGATGCCGTCCGGCATCGGCATCTGGTGGTCGGGCGTTCCTTCGAGTGCGATGCCGGCAAAGTCGACCCAGATCGGCAATGCGGTGCGAGAGCCTTCTTCCCCGGCACCCAGCGGCGAATCGTCGTTGTAGCCGACCCAGACAATGGCCGCGATATCGGCATTGAAACCGCCAAACCAGGCATCGCGTCTGTCATTGGACGTGCCGGTCTTGCCCGACAGGTCGCCGCGTCCAAGCGTCAGCGCCCGCCGTCCGGTGCCACGGCGCACGACGTCGCGCATCATGTCCTGCACCAGAAAGGCGTTCTGCGGCGTGATGACGCGCGGTGCCAGCTTCATATCCTCGAACAGCCCGGGAGCGGCATTGGCATCCGGCCGGTAGTCGAGTACAACGTCGGCCATTTGTTCGAGTTCACGAGTACGCTCTTCGGAATCCGCGGCGAGCGGGACAGCCGGTGTGGGATCGTCGGCGACACATTCGTCGCAGACGATCGCCGGCTCCGCGCGATACAGTGCATCGCCGTCCGGTCCGAAAATGGCGTCAATGACGTAGGGCTTCACGGCATGGCCACCGTTCGCGATTGTCGCGTAACCCTGTGCCATATCGAGCGGTGACGCGCTGCCGCCGCCGAGTGCCAGCGAACCGTTGCGGGGCAGTGCCGCATCGCCAAAGCCGAACTGAGCGATGTGGCGGACGGCGTTGCCGACCCCGGTTTCGTAGAGCAGCAGTCGCACCGACACGAGGTTCATCGAGTGGACCAGCGCTTCGCGCATCCGCGTCGGTCCGTAGAAGCGGCCGCTGTAGTTGATCGGCCGCCAGTCTTTCTCGAGTTCCGACGAGTGTATGACAACCGGCGAGTCGTCGACGACGGTCGCAACGGTACTGCCGTTCTCGAGCGCCGCCGAATAAATGAACGGCTTGAACGATGAGCCCGGCTGCCGGTATGCCTGCGTGGCGCGATTGAATTTGCTCAGGCGGTAATCGAACCCGCCAGTGAGCGCCGTAATTGCACCATCGTAGGGATCGACCGCAACGACTGCGCCCTGAGCGACCGGTGGCTGCGCGAGGGCCCAGCCCCCGTCGCTGGTCGGCATGACGTAAACGACGTCGCCCGCCGCGAGCACGTCCGCGGCCGATTCCGGTTCCGGCCCGGCGGTCTGCCGATCGATGAACGGTTTCGCCCAGTTCATCGCCGACCACGGCAGCTTCGCAGCGCTGCCATCGCGGAAAACGATCTGTGCGGAATCGTCGCTGAGTACGTCGGTGACCAGCGCCAGGGACAGCCCGCCAGGCGCGTAGGCCCTGAGCGGCTCCGTAATCTCCTGCGGCCATTCGGCAACCGGAAGCGTTTGCAGGTCGTCCGGCAGCTCGACGGAGGTCATCGGCCCGCGGTAGCCGCGCCGCCGCGTAAATGCGAGCAATCCGTTGCGCAGGGCATAGTTGGCAGCCCGCTGCATACGCGAATCGAGCGACGTGACAACCTGATAACCTGCCGTGTAGGCACTGTCGCCGAAGCGCCGCAACATGTCTGCACGAGCCATTTCCGCGACGTACGGTGCGTTGAGTTCGATTGCCGTGCCGTGCAGCTCGGATTCCACGGTCGCGGCAAACGCGTTGTCGTAGGTGCTCTGGTCGATGTAGTTCAGTGCGAGCATTCTGCCGAGAACGTAGTTGCGTCTGACGGTTGCCGCATCGGCGCTCGTGACCGGGTTATAGCGCGATGGCGCAGGCAGCACACCGGCCAGCGTTGCGGCCTCCGCGACGTCGATCTCGCCGAGTTCCTTGTCGAAGAAAATCTGCGATGCGGCGGCAACGCCGTAGGCTCGCTGCCCGAAGAACATCTTGTTCAGGAAGAACGTCATTATTTCTTCCTTCGAATAGGCGTTTTCGATTCTTACGGCCAGCGAAGCTTCGGTAAATTTGCGCGCGAAGCTCTGTTCCAGCGACAGAAAGTAGCTGCGCGCGAGCTGCTGCGTCAGCGTACTGCCGCCACTGCCGATCTCGCCTTTTGTAAGCAGCTCAAACAAGGCGCGCAGGATGCCGCGATAATCGACGCCCGGGTGTTCGAAAAAACGCTGGTCCTCGGCCGCGACAAAGGCGTTAACGACGTGCGCCGGAACCTGCTCGTAAGCAACGGGAATTCGCCGTCTCTCGCCAATTTCGCTAATCAGCCGGCCGTCGCGGCTGAATATTCTAAGAGGCACCTGCAGCGGGATGTCCCGGATGGTCTCCGCATCGGGCAGACCGGGCTGCACGTAGTACCACGCACCGATCACGCCTGCCGCCACGCCGATCGCGCCCAGAGCGCCCATCGTCAGCAGCACGATCAGCGTTTTGAGCAACCCATGACGCTGAATGTGACGCGAGTTGGCTATTTTCTTTGGTCGATTATGCATAGTTGCGGGCGTTTTCGGCCGAACACCTCGAAAATCCGCGGCGTCAAAAGGTTCTATTGAAAGCTAGAGTGGTGTTGGGTCCGTGCAGTAAATGTGGCGATCTGAGGGCTGTGCATGAAACGACACGGCCAGGGTGGCGATAATAGACGCAGCAACCGAAAAGCTGCAAACGGCGCTTTGCACGCAGTGCGCCGACTGGTTCACGGAATGATCTCAAAATGCCGCATACCATAGGGAAGTTCGGATCGTGAACAAAGTCACGTTTTATTTAACATTTTATTGATATATAGTTAAATCGCCTTGCTCACGCCCCGCTTAGTTTTGACTCGCAACTTACCGACTTAGAAGGAAAAAACGTGTTTTTTGGCAACAAATCACAGCCATTGCTGGGCCTCGATATCACGACATCGTCGGTCAAGCTGATAGAGCTTTCCCAGAGCGGCAAGCGCTATCGCGTCGAGTCGTATTCGGCAGAGCCCACGCCGCCAAGTTCCGTCAATGAGAAAGCCATCGTGGATGCGAAGGCCGTCGGCGAAGCGATTCGCCGTGCCGTTAAGCGTGCCGGTGCAAAGGCGACGGATGTCGCGGTAGCGATCAGCGGCGACGCGGCGATTACCAAAGTTATCCAGATGCCATCGAGTTTGTCGGAACGAGACCTCGAAGGCCAGGTGGAGATTCAGGCCGATCAATACATTCCGTTCCCGATGGAAGAAGTCAGTTTCGACTACGAAGTCATCGGACAGAATGACAAAGATCCGGAAATGATGGACGTGTTGCTCGTTGCGACGCGCACCGAAAACGTCGCACAGCGTCAGACCGCAGTCAGTGCCGCCGGCCTCTCAACGCAGATTGTCGACGTCGAAGCCTTTGCGCTCGAAAACGCCTGCAAGCTGCTCAGTCATCAGATTCCGGATGGCGGCATGGGGCAGTCGGTCGCTGTCGTCGATATCGGCGCGAGTTCGACGACGTTCAGCGTGCTGCAGGACCTGCGCGTTGTTTACACGCGCGACTTCAATTTTGGCGGGCAGCAGCTGACTGAGGAGATCATGCGTACGTACGGCCTGTCGATGGAAGATGCGGGTCGCGCCAAGAAACAGGGTGGTCTGCCGTCGAACTATCAGCCAGAGGTACTCGAGCCGTTCATCGACGATATGACCCAGCAGGTGAGTCGCTCGCTGCAGTTCTATCTTGCCTCGGGTGGAGGGCGCGAGCAGCCGGACATGATTCTCGTGTGTGGCGGCTGCGCGAACATTCCAGGCATCGCCGACGTTATTTCCAGCCGGGTTGGCATACCGACCGAAATCGGCGATCCACTCGGCCAGATGAAGATTTCATCCAAAGCCAAGTCGCAGGGCGTGAACAACGATGCGACGTCACTGCTGACGGCCTGCGGACTAGCACTGAGGAGCTTCGACTAACATGCCGAGCATTAATCTACTTCCCTGGCGCGAGGAAGAACGCAAAAAGCGTCAGAGGGACTTCGGGGTTGCGGCCGCGGCCGCAGTCGTCGCGGGCATCGCCGTGGTGGTTGCCACCGTGTTTGCTTACAACTCGATGATCTCCGGTCAGAAGGAGCGCAATGCGCGGCTGCAGGCAGAGATTGCCGAGCTTGAAAAGAGCATCACGGAAATCGACGGCCTCGAGAAGAAGAAGGAGCGTCTGCTCGCGCGCATGGAGATCATCGATCAGCTGCAGAAAAGCCGGCCCGAGATCGTACATCTGTTCGAGGAAATCGTTCGTCAGCTGCCGGAAGGCGTGTATCTGACGAGCATGAAGCAAACCGGCTCGCGGGTTGAGATACGCGGTATCGCGCAGTCCACGTCCAGAGTATCCGGATTGATGCGGCAGATCGATTCGTCAGAGTGGCTCAGGGACTCCGACGTCGTGCGCGTGGAAACGACGCAGTCGGGGTCGTCGCGGCAGTCCGATTTTGTCATGCTGTTTCAGCAGGTTCGCCCTGATGCCGAGGCGGAGGACGACGCATGAATCTCGCAGAGGAACTTAAATCGCTCGATGTTAACGACGTCGGGCGCTGGCCGTTCGCGTTTCGTGCCGCCGTGATTGCAATCATTTTTGTGCTCGTTATTGCGGCAGGGACCTGGTTTTTCATCGTCAAGGACAAAGCGCCGGCACTTGAGCGGATCAGGGCCGAGGAACAGGATTTTCGTAAAGTCTTCGAAAACAAACAGCGCAAGGCCGCGAATTTCGACGACTACAAAAAGCAGCTCGACGAAATCGAACAATCTTTCGGAACGATGCTCAGGCAACTTCCCGGCGAAACAGAAATACCGAGCCTGATTGTCGATATTTCACAGACAGGTCTCGCCGCGGGACTTCAGGAAAAACTGTTCGTGCCGCAAGCAGAGGTGCCGAAGGATTTCTACGCCGAAAAACCGATAAGGATTCGGCTGGCCGGGTCCTATCATGAACTTGGGAATTTCGTGAGCCAGATTGCCGCGTTGCCGCGAATTGTGACGCTGCACGACATCACGATTACCCCGGAAGATAAAGATTCGTACGACAGTTTGAGTATGGAAGTGCAGGCAAAAACGTATCGCTACCTTGATGAGGAGGCAGAGTGACGATGAAAGCTTCTCTCAAACCAGGCAGTTTGTTGATTTCATTGCTGATGCTTGCCGGACTTTCCGCGTGCGGCCCGGACATGGATGAGCTGGATCGTTATATCAATGAGGTCAAAGCCCGGGAGGGCGGCCGTATACCGCCGCTTCCGGAAATCACGCCGTACGAGGTGTATACCTACGTGGCGGATGTCGAGGGGCTGCGTTCGCCGTTCATGCCCGATTTGCCGCAGGTGGTCGGCTCGGCCAGCGGGCCGCGCCCGGACACCGAGCGCAGCCGCGAGTATCTTGAAGGATTTCCGCTGGACTCGCTGGGAATGGTTGGTACGCTCAACATTGGCGGCACGCTGTATGGACTGGTACAAACGTCGGATGGATTGATTCATCGTGTTGTGCCGGGCAATTATCTGGGACAGAACGACGGACGAATTACGCATATCTCCGACTCGAAAATTGAGGTAACGGAGATTATTTCGGATGGAATTGGTGGCTACATTGAACGAGATGCCGCTGTTGGTCTTTCGGACTAACGCCTGAATGGGACTGGGAGTAATAGGAATGATACTCAAGATAAAACCGACGGTCGCGCATCGTAAGATGCTGAAGCTGATCGCACTGGCACACGCAGGTTTCCTGCTCTTTTGGGGCGCGTCCGTCGGTGCACAGCAGGGTAATCGACTGCAGGACATTCAGGTGCAGAGCCTGCCCGGCCAGCGAGTGGAGCTCAAACTGATCATGAGCGAAACCGCTCCCGAGCCGCTTGCGTTCACTATCGACAATCCGGCACGTATCGCGCTCGATCTGCCGAACACGGCGCTGGGCATGAGTTCACGCAGCCGCGACGTCAATCTCGGCCCGCTGAATTCGGTTCTTACGGCCGAGGCGAACGGGCGCACGCGCGTTGTCCTGAATCTCGGCTCGATGGTTGAGTATCAGACCAGCCAGAGTGGCAATGTCGTTACCGTGACGCTCGGTGACGGCGGCGAGTACGACTCCGGGTCGACCCAGTTTGCCAGCAGTCCGTCAACACCGACCCGCTCCTACGCCGCCGCTGGCGGACGTTCGATTTCCTCGGTCGATTTCCGCCGTACTCGCGATGGTGGCGGCCGCGTGATCGTCAACCTCACCGATCCGTCGACACCGGTCGACATTCGTCAGGAAGGTGGTCGCGTCGTCGCGGTGTTTAAGGACACGAGTCTGCCCGCCGAGCTGATGCGCCGCCTCGATGTGATGGATTTCGCTACGCCGGTTACGACGGTTGACACGCTGCGTACCAATCTCGATACGCGCATCGTTATTTCCGCCGACGGTAAGTATGAGCAGCTCGCATATCAGTCGGATAACGAGTTTACGATTGAAATCAACCCGGCACCTGAAACGACCGCAGCCGAATCCAGCCTGTTTTCCGAGGACAAGGAATACGAAGGTCAGCGGTTGACGCTGAACTTCCAGGACATCGAAACGCGTGCCGTACTGCAGCTACTGGCTGAAACATCGGGCCGCAACATCATCGTCTCGGACTCGGTGCAGGGTAACGTCACGCTGCGTCTGCGCAACGTGCCCTGGGATCAGGCGCTCGACATCGTAATGACGACCAAGGGCCTCGACATGCGCCAGAACGGCAATGTCATTATGGTGGCGCCGGCTGACGAAATCGCCGCGCGCGAAACGGCCGACCTTGAAGCGCAGCTCGCGATCGCCGAGCTTGAGCCTATATATTCCGAGTTTTTGCAGGTTAACTACGCAAAGGCGACCGATCTGTCGTCGCTGATCAGCGGTGCCGAGGGCAGTTCCATGTTATCGGAACGCGGCAGTATTGCTGTGGACGAACGCACCAATACGCTGTTGGTGCAGGACACAGCAGAGCGCCTGCAGGACATACGCCGCATGGTGCGCACACTGGATATCCCGGTCAAGCAGGTGCTGATCGAGTCACGAATCGTTGTCGTCAACGACGACTTTAGCCGGGACCTCGGTATTCGCCTCGGCATCACGACCGACAACATCGGTCCGCGCGATCTCGTGGTAACGTCCGGTAGCGGTGCCGGTGCGAACAACTTCCTGAGTTCCATTCTGGATGCCGCGAACGATCCGAGTGGGCAGTCCCGCGTTAGTTTTCCGGAGCTGAACGAGCGCTACAACGTCAATCTGCCGATTTCGAATCCGGCAGGCCGGTTCTCGCTGGCGCTGCTGAAGAGCGACGTGCTGGTCGATCTTGAGTTGTCCGCGCTCGAAGCCGAGGGCAATGGTGAGATTGTATCGACGCCGCGCGTTGTGACGGCCAATCAGAAAGAGGCCACAATCAAGCAGGGCGTGGAAATTCCGTATCAGCAGTCCGCTTCTTCGGGCGCAACGACGATTCAGTTCAAGGAGGCTGTACTGGAACTGACCGTAACGCCGCAGATTACACCCGACAACAACATCATTATGGACCTCAGGGTTCACAAGGACAGCGTTGGCGAACAGGTCTCGGCAGGACAATTCGGCGGTACGATCCCAAGTATCGACACGCGTTCCATAGAAACGCAGGTGTTGGTTGCGGATGGACAGACGGTCGTTCTTGGCGGTATTTATGAGACGGAGCGTCGGGAAACGGTTAATAAAGTACCGTTCCTTGGCGATATTCCGGTGGCGGGCAACCTGTTTAAGAGTAAGCAGCGCACCGACAACAAGGCAGAGCTGCTGATCTTCGTCACGCCGCGAATTCTTGAAGAAGGATCGTCCATCAACTAAGGCCCGGACAAGGCACAAGCTGATTGCTGTAACGAGTAAGCCAGCCCACCTGGGCTGGCTTACTCGTTTTAGGCCACACAACAGACACATGAAAAAGCCGGTAAACATTTTTCTGGTCGGACCGATGGGCGCTGGCAAGTCAGCGGTCGGGCGGCATCTCGCGCGGAAGCTGCACCTCAATTTTGTGGACAGCGACAATGAAATCGAGGCGCGCACGGGTGTCGACATACCGTTCATCTTCGAAAAAGAAGGCGAGGCAGGATTTCGCCGGCGCGAAGCTGTGGTCATCGACGATCTGAGCAAAATGGACGAAGTCGTTCTCGCAACGGGCGGTGGCGCAATTCTCGACGCGGCCAGCCGCAGCCGCCTCGGTGCGCGCGGGTACGTGGTCTATCTGTATACCGGTGTCGGTCAGCAGCTGCGTCGCACTCAGCGCGGACGCGAGCGGCCATTGCTCAGTCAGGGCGACCCGCGGCAAACATTGACGGCATTGCTGGAAATTCGCGATCCGCTGTATCGGGAGGTTGCGGACCTCATCGTCGAGACCGACAACCGCAAGGTGTCTGCAGTCGCCAACGATATTATCGAACGATTCAGGCCCTAATGCAGACACCGACTCCGAACTGGAATTGCGTTACCCTTGCTGAATGGTGGCACCGCACACATTAAGCGTTGAACTCGGAGCGCGTTCCTATCCTATAGCGATCGGCGCCGGTCTGCTCGATGGCAATCTGAACCTTGCAGAGTACATCCGTGGCCCGGATTGTCTGATTGTCAGCAATACGACCGTCGCGCCGCTGTACGCAGATCGCCTGTGTCCCAATCTGGGCAGCAGGGCGGTCAGCCAGGCGGTACTTCCGGATGGCGAACAGCACAAGACCGTCGCGGCAATGGAAACGGTGCTCGATGCACTCGTCGACTCGGGTGCGAATCGCGACACGACCGTGATTGCACTTGGTGGGGGCGTCGTCGGCGATATCGCGGGATTTGCCGCAGCCTGCTACATGCGAGGCGTTGCATTCATCCAGGTTCCCACGACGCTGCTCGCGCAGGTGGATTCGTCGGTCGGCGGCAAGACCGGCGTCAATCACGCTCAGGGCAAGAATCTCATCGGCGCTTTTCACCAGCCCGAGATCGTCCTGATCGACACGGACACGCTGACGACACTGCCGGACCGGGAGTTCAAAGCCGGTCTTGCGGAGGTCATTAAGTACGGCGCAATTTGCGACATCGAGTTTTTCGCCTGGCTCGAAGCGAATATGGGGGCCTTGCTGGCGCGCGAC
This sequence comes from Woeseiaceae bacterium, assembly GCA_965224505.1. Taxonomy (GTDB): domain Bacteria; phylum Pseudomonadota; class Gammaproteobacteria; order Steroidobacterales; family Woeseiaceae; genus UBA1847. The sequence continues at coordinate 2,752,865 of CBDCZL010000018.1, read as the reverse complement.
GCCGACGCGCTGGGCATGGCGATTCGCCGCTCCTGCGAACTCAAAGCGGCTGTCGTTGCGGACGACGAACGTGAATCCGGTCGCCGCGCAATCCTCAATTTCGGCCACACGTTCGGGCACGCGATCGAGGCCTGCCAGGGCTACGGAAGCTGGCTGCACGGCGAAGCCGTTGCTGCCGGAATGCTCATGGCCGCGGCGCTGAGCGGTATCGATTCAGCGAGCATTGATCGGCTGCGATCGTTGTGCAGGGCCGCAGGACTGCCCGTCGAGCCGCCCGATATTGCACCCGATCGGTGGCGAGCGGCGATGCGCCGCGACAAGAAGACACTCGGGCAGCGCCTGCGATTCGTATTGCTCGAGCGGCTCGGTACTGCGATTGTGACGTCGGACTACGATGAAGCCAGACTTGACGCACTGCTGGACGAAGGCCGCTGATGGGTGTGCGTCTCGCGCCGTACGCCGCGAATGCGTCGCAAAGCAGCGGCCGAACGTATCCGGAACCTGCGTCGACGCACCGCGGAGAATACCAGCGCGACCGCGACAGGATCATACATTCGAGCGCTTTTCGCCGCCTCGTCTACAAGACCCAGGTGTTTGTGAATCATGAAGGCGATCTGTATCGCACACGTCTGACGCATTCCCTCGAGGTGGCACAGATCGGCCGGACGATCGCCGTCGCTCTCGATCTCAACGAACCGCTCACCGAAGCCATCTGTCTGGCTCACGATCTCGGCCACACGCCGTTCGGTCATGCGGGTCAGGATGCACTAAATGCCTGCATGCGCGATTTTGGCGGTTTTGAGCACAATCTGCAGTCACTCCGAGTTGTGGACGAGCTCGAAACCCGCTATCCGGAATTCGATGGCCTGAATCTGATGTTCGAAACCCGGGAAGGCATACTCAAACACTGCTCGGCGAAAAATGCGCGTGAGCTTGGCGATGTTGGACGGCGCTTCCTGGAGCGCCGACAGGCCGGGCTCGAGGCGCAGATTGCCAATATTGCGGACGCCGTGGCTTACAACAATCATGACGTCGACGATGGTTTCAGGGCCGGACTGTTAACGCTGGAACAGCTTCGAGAGCAGCCGCTGTTCGAAACCCAGTATGTGGCCGTTCAGGCGCGCTACCCTGACATCGGCGAGCGGCGACAGATTTACGAAATTATTCGCCGCATGATTGGCACGCTGGTGTCGGACCTTATCGAGGAAACCGGTCGGCGCCTCCGCAACGCGGCGCCGGCGTCGATCGACGAGGTCCGTGCCGCACCCGGGCCGCTCGTTTCGATGTCCGACGACGTTTATCGGCAGCACATCACGCTAAAGCGTTTTCTGCACAGGCATCTCTACGGGCACGAGCAAAAACTCGCGATGACCCGCCGCGTGCAGCGAATCGTCAGAGAGCTGTTTGCGGTTTACATGGCCGATACGTCACTCATGAGCGACCAGTTCGCCGGTGCGGCGGCACGCAGCGACGGTGCGGCGCGGGCACGAGTGGTCGCGGACTTCATCGCGGGCATGACGGACCGCTACGCCATCGCGGCCCACGAACGCCTCACGGGCTGCTAGAATGCGCCGCCAGCAGGAGGACGGTCAGTGACGCACAAAGCGATCCCAAACAATGAAAGACTGATTTTCGCAATGGACGTGCCGGACTGCGAGCGCGCCAAAGCGCTCGCCACGGAACTGGGCGACGCCGTGCGTTTCTACAAGATCGGTCTGGAACTCATGATGAGCGGCGAGTATTTTCACTTGCTCGACTGGCTGCTGGCGCGGGACTGCAGCGTTTTCTGCGATCTGAAGTTTTTCGACATCCCGGCAACGGTGGGGTCGGCGGTGCGGCAACTCAAGGATCGCGGCGCGTCGTTTGTCACCGTGCACGGCAACCGATCCATCATGGAGGCCGCCGCGGAGAACAAGGGCGACAACCTGAAAGTGCTCGGCGTTACGGTGCTTACAAGCCTCGATCGCGGCGACCTCGACGACCTTGGGTTTGACTGCGACATCGATGCGCTGGTGCTCTCCCGCGCGCGCCAGGCGCTGGATTCCGGTTGTGACGGCGTCATTTCCTCAGGGCTGGAAGTGCCGAAGCTGCGGGCGCACGTCGACAACAAACTGCTCGTGATCTCGCCGGGCATCCGGCCCGTGGACAATAAACCGGCCGGCGATCAAAAGCGCGTCGTGACAGTTGAAACCGCGTTTTCCAACGGGGCCGACTACATTGTCGTGGGCCGGCCGATTCGCGATGCGGCGTCGCCGCGTGCGGCGGCCGAGGCGATGCAGGCATCGATTGAGGCGCAGGTCGGGAGCGCATGACGACGCTCAAAAACGACCTCATGCTGCGCGCCCTGCTGCGCGAACCGGTTGAACGTACGCCGGTCTGGATCATGCGGCAGGCGGGCCGGTATCTGCCTGAGTACCGCGCGACGCGCGCAGAGGCCGGGGATTTTATGAGCCTGTGCCGCAATCCGGGGCTGGCCTGTGAGGTGACGATGCAGCCGCTGCGACGTTACGCGCTCGACGCAGCCATCCTGTTTTCCGATATTCTGACCATCCCCGATGCCATGGGGCTCGGCTTAAGCTTCGTCGCGGGCGAGGGCCCGACGTTTGCGAGGCCGGTGCGCACGGCCGATGCGGTGCGTGAACTGCGCGTGCCCGATGTGGAACGGCAATTGGGGTATGTCTTCGACGCCGTGCGAACGATTCGGCAGGAACTCGACGGCCGTGTGCCGCTGATCGGGTTTGCCGGCAGCCCGTTCACGGTCAGCACCTACATGGTTGAGGGTGGATCGAGCCGCAGGTTTCCGACCATTCGGGCTATGATCGACGAGGCACCCAGCGTGTTCGAAGAACTGCTGGACGTCGTTGCCACGACGACAATCGAGTATCTGAACGGCCAGATAGAGGCCGGCGCGCAGATCGTGCAGATTTTCGATACGTGGGGCGCTGCACTTCAGGGCGACGACTTCAGGCGTTTCTCACTGGCGAACATGCAGCGCATTGTCGACGGACTGATACGCGAAAAAGACGGCCGGCGCATTCCGGTCATTCTGTTTACAAAAGGTGCCGGACAACTGCTTGAGGACCTTGTACAGACGGGCTGCGATGCGCTGGGCGTGGACTGGACCACCGAGTTATCCGCCGCACGCGAGTTCACGCAGGATAAAGTCGCGCTACAGGGTAATCTCGATCCGGCCACGCTCAGGGAAAGTCCGGAACGCATTCGTCAGGGTGTAGCCGAGACACTCGCAAGCTACGGCGACGGCCCCGGACACGTCTTCAATCTGGGCCACGGCATCACGCCCGACATCGACCCAGATCACCTTGGCGTGCTTGTCGATGCCGTTCACGAGCTCAGCCCGCAATACCACCACGACTAAAACAGCGGACCCCGGCCGTCACTGCGGCCGGTTTAATCGCGGAGGGCGCGTCGCAGAATCTTTCCGACGTTTGTTTTCGGCAGTTCGTCGCGGAACTCGATGATCTTCGGTCGTTTGTAGCCCGTCAGGTTTTCCTTACAGTGCGCGATGACGTCTTCTTCGCTGACGCTCTCGTCCTTGCGAACCGCGAACACCTTGACGATTTCACCCGAGCGCGTATCCGGAATACCAATTGCGGCGGCCTCGAGTATGCCGTCGAGCTCGACGACAACGTTCTCGATTTCGTTCGGATACACGTTGAAACCGGAAACGAGAATCATGTCTTTCTTGCGGTCTTCGATGTAGACGAAGCCCTCGGGGTCCATGCGGCCGATGTCGCCCGTGCGCAGCCAGCCGCCCGGCAGCATCACGGCAGACGTTTCGGCGGGCCGTTGCCAGTATCCTTCCATGACTTGCGGGCCCCTGATGCAGATCTCGCCGACCGCGTCGATATCGACCGGATTGCCGGCATCGTCGGCAATCATGACCTCGGTTGATGGCAGCGGCAGGCCGATGGTCCCGGTAAACGGGTGGTCGAAGCGGCACACGATCGCGACCGGTGAGGTCTCGGTCAGTCCGTATCCCTGCAATATCCAGTTGCCGGTTTTCTGATGCCATTCTTCGGCCACGGCCGCCTGCACGGCCATTCCGCCGCCGATGCAAACTCGCAACGCACTGAAATCGATGGTGCTGAACTCCGGCGTATTCATCAGCGACGCAAACATCGTGTTAACGCCCGTAAACAGGTTGAAGCTGCGCCGCGCGATGGCTTTCGCGAACGCAGAGAAATCGCGGGGATTGGTGATCAGCATATTCTCGCCGCCCTGGGCCATGATGGTCAGGCAGTTCCCCTGCAGCGAAAATATGTGATAAAGCGGCAGCGCCGTGATCGCCACAATCGGCTCGACGCCCTTGTAGATATCGGATTGCCAGCAGATCGTCTGTTGTACGTTGTAGACCATGTTGCGGTGGCTCAGCATCGCGCCCTTCGAGACGCCGGTGGTGCCGCCCGTGTATTGCAGAAAGGCGATATCGGCGTAACCGATGTCGATGTCGGCCAGTGTCCCGGTCTGACCGCGCTTCAGCGCGTCGCGGAAACCGACACTGGGCTCCAGGGTCCAGGACGGTACGGATTTGCGGATGTAGCGCAGCATGAAGTTGGTGAACGGCCCGCGCGGCCAGTGCAACAGGTCGCCGACGCTGGTCGTGACGACGTGTTCGACGCTCGTATCCGCAATCACCTCTTCGAGCACGTGCGCGAAGTTCTCCAGGATAACGATACATTTTGCACCGGAGTCGTTGAGCTGATGTTCGAGTTCGCGCGCCGTATACAGCGGGTTGACGTTGACGACGACGAGGCCCGCACGAAATATGCCGCACATCGCGACGGGATACTGCAGCAGGTTCGGCAGCATGATCGCGACACGCTCGCCGCGGGTCAGTTGCAGCGATGTCTGCAAGTAGCACGCAAATGCCATCGAAAGGCGGTCGAGCTCCGCGAAGCTCAGGTTTTTGCCCATGTTGGAAAATGCGGTGTTTTCCGGGTAGTTTCGAAACGACTGCTCGAACAGGTCGCGCACGGATTTCCACGGCGGCGCCGGAACTTCCTCGGGCATGCCGGACGGGTAAGACTTAAGCCAGACTTTTTCCACAAAACCCTCTTCGATGCCGCGCTATCGATTGTTCAGCGCGGCGCTGATGACGGGCCACGCGTTGTCGAGCAGCAGCGGCTGCGCCGCAGCGTTCGGGTGAATGCGATCGTCCTGTAACAGATTGTCGTTCGTAGCTATGCCCTCCATAAAAAACTCGATCCACTCGATCTCGTATTGCTCGGAGACGTCACGGAATACCTGCTCAAACGCCGTTGAGTACCGCACACCGTAGTTGGTCGGGATACGAATGCCAAGCAGCACGACCTCGGCACCGGACCCTTTGGCCCGACTCACGATGGTCTCAAGATTGGCCCGCATGCGCTGTGGCGGGAATCCACGCAGTCCGTCGTTGCCACCGAGTTCAAGAATAATGAGCTCGGGTGAGAATTCCTGCAGCGCGGCTGCAATCCGCGTCGCACCGCCCTCGGTGGTTTCGCCGCTAATGCTGGCGTTCACGACACGATGTTCGTACCCTTGCTCTTCAAGCCTGGATTGCAACAAAGCGCCCCAGGATTGGTCGATTTCTATGCCGTACCCGGCACTGAGGCTGTCGCCGAACAGCAGCACGGTCGGGGGCTCGGAGGCCCTCGCGCCTGCGGTCATCAATAAAATCAACAGAGATAACACTATTCGCATGTCGATAATGCCAGCAAATGAATCGGATGTACTCAGGGCTTACGGTGTCGGTAAAGAGGTTAGCAGCCCGGAAGGGACTCTGACCATCCTTTCCGATGTCAGTTTCAACGTTGCGGCCGGGAGTTCGGTGGCCGTGGTCGGCGCATCGGGCGCCGGAAAGTCGACGTTGCTGGCGCTGCTGGCGGGCCTCGACCTGCCCACGCACGGCCATGTTGAGCTCGACGGCCGCAATCTGTCGGAACTCGATGAAGACGGCCGCGCCGCAGTGCGGGCTGACAGTGTCGGTTTCGTGTTTCAGTCGTTTCATCTGGTGCCGTCGTTGAACGCGCTGGAAAACGTCATGTTGCCGTTGGAACTGGCTGCCCAGGAGCAGGCCGGGGCCGCAGCGCGCAGCATTATCGACAAGGTCGGACTCGCCGATCGCTGGAGCCATTACCCGGCCCAGTTGTCCGGAGGCGAGAAGCAGCGCGTCGCCATCGCCCGGGCATTTGCCGCCGAGCCGGCCGTGTTGTTCGCCGATGAGCCGACCGGAAACCTGGACAGCGGTACGGGCGCTAAAATCATGGAGCTGATGTTCGAGTTGAATCGTTCCTCGTCGACAACGCTCGTGCTCGTCACTCACGACAGCGGACTCGCAGACCGCTGCGACCGGCGCCTCGTCCTCGATGCGGGCAGGCTCGTCAGCGATTCCGGGGCCGGCAATTGAAGGCCTTGCGATTCGCGTTGCGCAGTTTCGGCCGCGAGTTGCGCTCGGGCGAGGTACTGGTGTTGCTGGCGGCCGTGGCAGTCGCCGTCGCGGCGCTGACCGCTGTCGGGTTTCTGACCGATCGCATCGGCAAAGCCATCGCCCGGCAGGCGAACGAAGTCCTGGCGGCCGATCTGCGGCTGCGTTCGCAGGACCGTGTGCCGCGCGAGTGGACGGATCTCGCCGCTGAATTCGGTCTCGACACGGCCGAAACGCTGTCGTTTCCGTCGGTCGTGTTCGCGGGCGACGAGAGCGTGCTGTCGACCGTCAAGGTCGTCAGCGATGCGTATCCATTGCGCGGTGCAGTGCGCGTCGCCGACCGATTATTTGGCACGCAGCGCGCGGTGGACGGCATTCCGGCGCGTGGCGAAGTGTGGGCGGACGGCGCGCTGCTCGCGCGGGTCGGCGCGGATGTCGGCGGTGAACTGACCGTCGGCGAACTGACGATGCGGGTGTCCGCCGTACTGACTTACCGACCCGACCAGTCCATCGGTTTCGCTTCGCTGGCGCCGACGCTGATGATGAATATTGCCGATATCGATGCCAGCGGGCTTATCGGCGAGGGCAGCCGGGTCCGCTATGCGCTGCTGGTTGCCGGTGACGAAGATGCGGTAGCGGATTTCGATGCGGCGATCCAGGATCGGCTACCCGACACGATCCGCCTGCGCAGTCAGGAGGAGAGCAGCGAGCGGGCGTTTAATGCCGCCGATCGCGCGCAGCGTTTTCTGTCGCTGACCGCCGTGATCAGCTTGCTGCTGAGCGCCGTTGCCGTGGCGATGTCGGCGCGGCGTTTTGCGCATCGCCGCATGGACACGGTTGCATTGATGAAAAGCCTCGGTGCGACACAGCGCTTCGTCATATCGGTCGCGCTCATTCAGCTTGCACTGCTTGGAATACTGGGCGTACTTGCCGGCTGTGCTGCCGGATTCGCGGCGGAGCGTTTCCTGTCGACGGTCGTCGGCGACCTGTTGCAGGGCGATCTGCCGGACCCCGGATTGCGTCCCGTTGTGCTCGCTAGCGGCAGTGCGCTAATTCTGCTCATCGGTTTTGCGTTGCCGTCGCTGATTCAGCTACGCAACACGCCGCCGCTCAAAGTTCTCCGGCACGATGCGATGCCGCCCGCCCCGTCGCGCATCGTCGTGGTCGGTATTGCGCTCGTGGCCGTGATGCTGCTGTTGTATCAGTCGGTGGGGGACGCGCGGCTGCTGCTCGTGCTGACGGCCGGGATTATCGTCATCGCGGGCGTGCTGTACGCGGTCGGACGTGGCATGGTCATGGTTATCGGCCGCTCGCGTTCCGGTGTCGGCGTGGCCTGGCGCTACGGGCTCGCCAACGTTGCGCGGCGCGGCCGCGACAGTGCGGTGCAGGTCGTTGCCTTCGGCCTCGGAATTACCGTGCTGTTGCTGCTGACGCTCGTGCGGACAGACCTGCTTGAGGGCTGGAGCCGGACGCTGAACGAAGACGCGCCGAACCACTTCCTGATCAATATTCAGCCGCATGAAAGAGAGTCAGTTGCGTCCATTTTTGCCGACTACGGCGTGCGTACGCCTGAATTTACACCGATGGTCAGGGGCCGCATGACGACGATCAACGGCGTGTCGGTCAAGGAGCGACGGTATCCTGATTCCGGCGGCGACTGGTTTGCCAATCGCGAAGCCAATTTAAGCTGGGCCACGACCTTGAGCGATAGCAATGAAATCCTGCAGGGCGAGTGGTGGCCTGCCGGTTATGAGGGTCCGGCGCTGATGTCCATTGAGGAGGAAGCGGCACGCGACACGGGCCTCGCGATCGGCGACGTGTTGTCGTTTACCGTGGCTGGCCGCGACGTCGAGGCGACGATAGCGAGCATCCGCAAAGTCAACTGGAATTCGTTCCGGCCCAATTTCTTTGTGCTGCTGTCGCCCGGGGCCCTCGACGGCCTGCCCGCGACCTATATTTCGAGTCTGCGGCTCGATCCCGGACAACAGCAGGCGCTGGTGCCACTGGCGCGAAAGCATCCGACCGTGTCGGCGATCGATCTTGGCGTCATTCTCGAACAGGTACGCGGCATCGTGGAGAAAGCGAGTCTTGCCGTGCAGGCCGTGTTTTTGTTCACGATCGTGGCGGGCATTGCCGTGTTGTTCGCCGCGGTGCAATCGACGATGGACGAGCGGCGTTTCGAAAGTGCGATGCTGCGCGCACTCGGTGCCGGAAAGCGAACCGTGTTTTCGGGCGTTATGGCGGAGTTTGCCGCGCTGGGGCTGGCTGCGGGCGTGCTGGCTGCGGCCGGTGCTACAGCACTCGAATGGGTTGTTGCGAAGCAGCTGTTTGAGCTGGAACCGTCATTCAATCCGCTGATCTGGGTCACGGGCGTCGTAGCGGGCGTCGCGATCGTGTGTGTCAGCGGCTATTTCGCGGCGCGTGGCGCGGTGAATGCGAAGCCGACCGACGTGCTTCGCGGAGCCGCAGTATGAACAAGCTGTCGTGCGGCGTCGTCGTGGCACGCGAGACGGAGCGGGGCTGGATGACACTGATGCTGCGTGCGTGGCATCACTGGGACTTTCCCAAGGGCATTTGCGAAGACGGTGAAGAGCCGATGCAGACCGCGCTGCGTGAGGTCAGGGAGGAAACCGGTATCGACGACCTGAGTTTCGACTGGGGCGATCGCTACTTTGAGACCGGACCCTACAGCCACGGCAAGGTGGCGCGCTATTTTCTGGCGCAGACGCGCGAGGAAAACGTCGTAATGGGCATCTCTCCGGCGACCGGCAAGCCCGAGCACCATGAGTGGCGCTGGGTCGGCTTCGACGAGGCTTACGATCTGGGATCGCCGCGGGTGCGCGAAATCGTGCGCTGGGCGCGCCAGGTACTCGGTGCCTGACGTGGCCGTCAGACGACGCGATTGCGTTCCTCGCCATTGAGGAAGGCTTCGATGTTCGCGGCCAGTTCGTCGATGGCGGCCTGCCGCGCTTCGTTGGTTGCCCACGCGATGTGCGGGGTGACGAGCAGGTTGCCGCCGTCGTAATCGAGTAGCGGGTCGCCGTCGACGGGCGGCTCGGTTGCAAGGACATCGATTGCCGCAGCGCCGATAACGCCGTTTCCGAGGGCGTTCGCCAGTGCCGCTGAATCGACGAGGCCGCCTCTCGCCGTGTTGATCAGAATCGCGTCTGACTTCATTGCGGAAAACTCCGCGGCACCGAACAAACCCATCGTCGCGGCATTTAGCGGACAGTGCAGGGAAATGACGTCGGATCTTGCCAGCAGCTCGTCAAACGACACCCGGCCTTCGGGAACAGTGTCCGAACCGGGCCGCGTCGCGACGACGACCTGCATGCCGAAGGCCTCGGCCATGCGTGCGACCCCTTTGCCCAGCTCGCCGTAGCCGACGATGCCGAGCGTCATCGCCGAGAGTTCGCGAATCGGGTGACTAAAAAAGCAAAAACTGTCGGATCGCTGCCAGTCTCCGGCGCGCACGGACGCCGCAAACTGCGGCAGGCTGCGCGTCAGGCTCAGCAAACAGCCAAATACATGTTCGGCGACCGACGCCGTGCAGTATGCGCGAATATTGCAGACCGCAATGCCAAGCCGTTGCGCCGCATCGATGTCGACATTGTCGGTGCCGGTTGCCGTGAGCCCAATAAACCGCAGCGTTGGTGTATTACCGAGCAGCTCGGCGTTGAGTCGCGATTTATTGCCGAGGACAACTTCCGCGCCTCGAATACGATCGGCCAGCTTGTCGTCGCTCGTCGTGTCGAAAACCTCGAGCTCGGGTAACAGGGCTTTGAGTTCGCTGCTGTCGAGCCCAGGTCCCATGGTCGCAAAGTCGAGAAATACGGCTTTCATTGGAAAAATTTTGTCCACTGACGCAAAGTACCGCAAGATGACGGATCAGTTCTGGAAACGCAAATCGCTTTCGCAGATGTCCCGCGAGGAGTGGGAGTCGTTGTGCGACGGTTGCGCGTTGTGCTGCCTGCACAAGATCGAAGACGAGGACACCGGAGCGGTGTTCTATACTGACATCGCATGCCGGCTGCTCGATGTCGACGCCTGCCGATGCACCCGCTACGAACGCCGTGCGGCGCTGGTGCGTGAGTGTCTCGTGCTCGCTGCGGATAAGCCCGAAGCGTTCAGATGGCTGCCGGCGAGCTGCGCGTACCGCCGGCTTGCAGGCGGTGACGATCTGCCCGAGTGGCACCCGTTGATGACGGGCGATCCCGAGTCCGTGCACACGGCCGGCATCTCGATTCGCGACTTTGCCGTGTCGGAAAACGAGACGACGGAGTGGAGTATCGTGCGTGAACTCGGCGCGGCCCAATAGATATTACGGCCTCCGGTCGTAGGACCCGAGTTCCGGCGACACGGTCCGACTCTCGCTGACGAAGCACCGCAGGAACACAGTATTGAGGACGCAGTACCGCGCCGTAACCGCCGCCGCGCGTTTTTGTACGACGGCACAATGTTTATGTCGGATGAGATACCTGGACCATTCGTGACAGTTATCGAAGGCCAGGTGTATCGCCGATGGAAAGTGTCATGAATAAGAAACTACAACTTAAAGAGCGGTCATTCGCACCATCCTGCCAAAGCTATGCGGTAAAGCTTTTGAGCGTGAGCCTGTTGCTGTCTTTACAGGCAGTGTATGCAGTGGACATTGTTCCTGCCCAGCCAGGGGCGACAAACAACTATCAGCTTATCGATGTATACACGTTACCAGGCGGTGTACAACGAGTTTCATCGCTTAACCCTGCGGGTGTGGAAGCGCTGATTCGCGGCGGAACGGATACGTTTCTGGCAACTTTGCAAGCTGAATTCCCTGCCTGGACGTTTACGGCAGCCGATGCAGATTTAGAGGGCGATATTACCATCCTGAATTATTACGCCTGTGGCCCCGCGACGACCGATTGTGCAACAGAACAGGGGATTCCCAGTACCGTAAACGGTTCTTTTATCGATGTGACTTATACCCCGGCAGGCAGCGACCCGACTGCGGCGGCTAATGACCTGCACTGGATACAACGCATCTATTCCAATCACGCCGCCGGTGCCGGAGGCGGTCATGGAATTAACGTCGACAAAATCGATAACGACAATAGCGTCAATGACCCGGTGTTGGGACTTTGTGCGAACAATCCATATTACGATTGCGGATATTTCGCCGGGGAAACTTTTTTCGTAGATCGGCCGCATCGTTCCGGCGACCCTGAAAACGATCATGTCTGGGGTGCGGAGTTGTATCTGGTTGAGCAAACGGCAGCTAATACAGTCACCATATATAACGGCATTAAATGGGGTTGGCTCAATACCAGCTCCGACGTTCGAAGCCTGGTTGCACCGCCATCCACAATAATCTTCGAGAACCCTTTACCGGCCAGCGGCGCAGTGACTACGGGCATTGGAACGGGAAGTATTAGCTGGGGACGAGCGACCAGTTCGAGCTTTCCCAGTAGTTTGTCGATTACGCCGTCGAGCTTCGACGTCACGCCCCTGATTGGTGAACCGTTTGTATTTGGCACAATCAGCTATGCCAATGGGACTATTGAATCGGGTACCGGATTGACCTCTATCAATCTTAAGGTGCAATCGAGTATCGACGTGGCTGATTTAGGCTTGACCGGCCTGTCAGTGGAGGACATTCGTGTCACCTCAATGATTAACACGCCGAATACCTGCAACGCCGATGTGGCTGGCGATTGTACGCATGCCGAATCGAGAGAGAGTGCGGATTACGTCAGCATACCTCCCGCAAGCGACCTGACTGTCGTTCCTTCCACGTACCCGAGTTTTGCCGAGTTAGGCAACAACTTTCACGTCTTCGAAGAAGGTTCGGCAACTGCGACCCTGGTTGGGCGTATAACGGAAGCCAAAATCACTGACGCCAGCGACGGTTTGCCCGTGGACGGTCTGACTCCCCCACTGTCAGGCGCCATCAAAGGCAACTCGGCGACGAGAAAAATGGTGATTGAGTTTTTGGGGTTTGGCAAGGTTCTGGAAGGCGATGGGTTTATTACTCGTGGCGTACCGGGACCGTCGCTTGACGATATCGTGGACCCGGCCGATCCAGGCGGCATTCTCACCGGCGGCGGGACCGTTGCGATAGGGTTTGGAACTAACGATGGACTCACCAGGCAATCGATCGTTACGTTAGATACTTTGTCACAATTCCTGTTTCGTTCCGAAGGCTATGTCATCGAACTCAGCGCTGGTCGAAACGATTCCAGCGAAAAACGTCTGCGTGTCGTACAGAGCTTTTTAGTGAGTCATGGAATCAGTAAGGATCGGGTCGTCGTCAATACTAAATCGACGAAGCGACCAGCGAAGTATGAGAAAAAAGAGTCAGAGCGATCGAAAGCCGAGTCTGATGTGTTTATCAGACTTCTTAAAAAGCAGTCGAAAAAGTGACGGTTGCCGCTCACTGAGGAGCCGAGTAGGCGCTTGCGACTCCGGCAAAGCGACGACGGCCCTATCAACCAGTGTTCTGCAGCCCCTGAGCGATACCGTTGACACTCGCAAGCAGCGCATCGAAGACGTCGTTGTCCTCACGATCCGATGCTCTCCAGCGTGACAGCAGGTCCACCTGCATCAGACTCATCGGATCCACGTACGGGTTGCGCAGCATGATCGCACGCTGCAGTGTGATGTCGCCCTCGAGCAGCGCGTCGTGTTCCGAATACTTAAGGATCAGTTCACGCGTCAATTCGTATTCGCGCTGGATAATCGGAAAGAACGCCTCGTGCAGGTCGCCGGCGAGTTCGGAGTAGAGTTCGGCGATACCGAGGTCCGATTTGGCCATGACCATTTCGGTGTCCGCGGTCAGCGAGCGTTGGAAATACCATTCACTGAACATTTCTCCGACTTTATCGTCGCCGAAATCGTCAATGGCTTTCTGCAGTCCGCTGCCGACGCCGAACCATCCCGGCAGTGTGAATCGCGCCTGGGTCCATGCGAAAACCCAGGGAATGGCGCGCAAATCCTCGACGCCGTTCTGGCGCCGCCGCGACGCAGGCCGTGAGCCGATGCGCATGCGCTCGATGACGTCGATCGGCGTTGCCTTGCGAAAGTATTCGTAGAATCCGGGGGTCTCGTAGACGAGGCCGCGGTATGTGCGGCGGCTTTCGTCGGCAATCGTATCCATGATGTCGTGCCAGTCCGGGCTGTCATTGCCCCGATGACGCGGCATCGCCGTGGCGAGCGCCACGGACCCGGCCATCTGCTCGAGCGTGCGCAGCGCGATGCCGCGCAGACCGTACTTCTCGTTGATGATCTCGCCCTGCTCGGTGACGCGCAGGCGCCCGTTCACGGTGCCTGGCGGCGCGCCGAGAACCGCCACGTGGGTTTTGCCGCCGCCGCGGCTGATCGTGCCGCCGCGGCCATGGAACATCGTCAGCTCGATATCGTGCGCCTCCGCGGCCCTGACGATCGCTTCCTGGGCGTTCTGCAGCGCCCAGCGCGCAGAGGCGAGTCCGCTGTCCTTGTTGCTGTCGGAGTAGCCGATCATGACCATCTGCCGATTTCTGCGCCGCTTCACGTGTTCGGCATACAACTCGACGGACATGAGTTCGTCGAGGATGCCCGGACCGTTATCGAGGTCGTCCACGGTTTCGAGCAGCGGTGCGATATCCAGCGGCACAGCGCCCTTCTTGTTGTGCAGTTCGCCCCATTGCGCGAGCAGTAGCACCGACAGTACGTCGTCGACGCCCTGCGTCATGCTGATTATGAACGGTCCAATCGCGCGCGGGCCGTATTTGCGTCGGCAAAACGCGATGGCCTGAAATACGGCGATGGTCTTGCGTGCCTGCGTACTCAGGTCCATGGGTGCGCCTTCGCGCGAAGTGATGGCCTCGATCAGGCGCTGGGTGCGCTCGCCGGCAGGCATCTCAAGCCAGTCGTCTTCGCCGAGGCATTCGCCGATTACGCGCCGATGCACGTCGGCGTCCTGGCGCACATCGAGCGTCACCATGTGAAAACCGAAGGTTCTGATGCGGCGGAGCAGCCGCCGTACCGAGAACAGGCCCGCGTGTTCGCCGCGATTGTGCTCCAGACTGTCCGCAATCAGTTCGATATCGGCGAGCAGCTGCCCGACATTCTCGTACGGATAGATATCGTCATCGTACGTGGATTGCAGGCGCTGTCGAATCAGACGCAAGAACACGCGGTACGGCATGTCGCGGTGACGTGCCGGTACCGCGTGATAGGCATTCGGAAATACGCCGCGATACTCCTCGATGCGCGTCTGCAGCGCATCGCTGAAACCGATCCGGTCGGTGGTCTGACTCAGCTTCTCACTGAGCGCCGCGCATTCGTTGAAGTACAGGTTCAGGATCAGCGAACGCTGCCGTGCCAGCGTTTCGCGTATCGTCTTCGCATTGACATTGGGATTGCCGTCCATGTCGCCGCCGACCCATGAACCGAAGTGCACGAATTCAGGCAGCCTTATCCGGTCGGCTTCCTTGCCGTAAATGCGCCGCAACGCGTTTTCGAAGTCTTCGTAAAACGGCGGGGTTGCGCGATACAGGACGTCGGTCACGAAGAACAGCACGTGTTCGAGTTCGTCGGCAACCATCATTTTTTCGGACGGATGCTCGTCGGTTTGCCAGCCTGTCGTCGCGAGCAGCCGAATATTGGCCAGCGCCGCGTTGGTTTCCTGCGGCGTCATCGTCGGATTCAGCAGGTCGACGAGATGTTTGACGATGCGCTGTTCCTTGCGCAGCATCGTGCGCCGGGTCGGCTCGGTCGGATGCGCCGTGAAGATAGGTTCTATCGTGATCGAATCGATGAGTGTCTGCAGTCCCGCGGCATCCAGCCCCGATGCTTTCAGTTTGATCAGCGTATCTTCGAGCCCGCCGGGCTGGTAGTGAACGACGTCGCGCAGATACTCACGGCGGCGGCGGATGCGGTGCACCTTCTCGGCCGTGTTTACCATTTGGAAATAGGTCGAGAAACTGCGCAGCACCTGCAGTGCCCACGCGGGCTGCAGACCGCCAACGAGTTCACCGAGCGCCTCGCCCGGTTTCTCGTTGCCTTCGCGGCGGCGAATCGCGCGCAGCCTGGCGTTCTCGACGAACTCGAAGAGTGCCTCGCCGCTTTGTTCGCGAATCAGATCGCCGACCATGGCGCCCAGTGTGCGTACGTCGTCGCGCATGGCCTGATCCTTGTCCTCGAACACAATGTCCTGACGGCGAAGCGGTGGATGCGTGTCGTTGCTCATACGCAATTCATTCAGGCGGCCGACTAGTCGCGGAAGTTCTCGTACTGCAGCGGCAGGCCGATATCGGTTTCCTTCAACATCGCGATCACAGCCTGCAGGTCGTCGCGTTTTTTGCCGCTGACGCGAAGTTTGTCGCCCTGGATGGCGGCTTGCACTTTCAGTTTCGCAGACTTGATCTGTTTGACGAGTTTTCTGGCTCGATCGATATCGATGCCGCGCCGCATGATGATCTGCTGGCGCGCCTCACTGCCCGAAATCTGAGGCTCCTGTTCGTCCAGGCACGCAATATCGATACCGCGTTTTGCGAGCTTCTGGCGCAAAATGTCGAGCATTTGCTGCAGTTGAAAGTCCGACTGCGTCGTCATTGCAACGATCTGCTCGTCGAGCGCGTAGGTCGAACCCGTCCCCTTGAAGTCGAATCGCGTCGTGACCTCTCGATTCGCCTGATCGACAGCATTGCGTGCTTCGTGCGCGTCGAAGTCGCTGACTACGTCGAATGACGGCATCACTGGCTCCCACTTACGTTTCCGGATGTCGAAAGGTACACCTGCGAATCGCACCGTGCCAGTGAATTTCAATGAGTTGCCGAGATAAATCGGCGGTCGCCGCGATGGGTAATACGCAAGATAAGCACCATGTATCTCGAATTGAAGCCCTCGCTGATCAAGTCGCCCTGCCCGCTGTTGCCGACGGAACAGGGTGAGGAATATCTGCCGGCCGCCTGTATGCCGGTGCCCAGTCAATCGGCATGGATTGCGCTTGAGGTCGACGTTTCCGCGTTCGTCACGGCAGACGGCGACGTCGATACCGGGGCATTGCGGGAGTCGCTCGAGCGGTGCATCGACGACGGCGAGCGGCGCCACGACGAAACCGACTGGGGTGAACCGCTGATCGAGTACGATAGCTGGCTCAACCGACGGCTTGCGATTGCGTTACGCGGCTGGGGCGATGTCGTCGTTCGTCGCGGTCTGGAGCCCGGTTCGATTGCGGCCCTTCGCGCAGCGGAGGAACTCGCGACATTTGCGTGTCAGGTCCTGCACGCACGTTCGCGCAGCATGGCGCTGGGGAGCAACTGGTGCCCGGCACTCGATGAGGCCGGTGCCCGCGTGCTGCGCAAGGATACGTCGCAGCGCTGGAACCGGCGCTGGCGCCGAGCGCTTGCCGAGGTCGCCGTGCGCCACCGGAATCTGACGACGATGTCGCCGTGGGACGTGTTTCCGCAGGGCGGTGCCGCGGACCTCGCGTTCGCGAATCTGTTGCCCGTTATGCGCTTTGCCGACGCGCTGTCATTTCAGTGCTCGGTCAGTATTTCGCACTGGAATGTCAGGGATTTCAAAGGGTTCCATGGTCGCGTTGCGGCACTGGTGCGCTGTAACGGCGGTGGGGGTCTCGTTGCCAAACACGTTTGAACCATATAACGTCTACAGTCGCGTTGGGCGAAGGACATTGAGGGGCCCTTTTGCAGCCAATCACACCAGACGTACACGGTATCGCGGTTTTGCTGCTGACCGTGGTGGCATTGTTTTTGTTTACCCGGGACAACATTCCGCTGGAGTCTTCTTCTCTGGCGATTCTGATCGTTCTCGTTGCCGGGTTTCAGCTGTTTCCCTATGAAAAGGCCGGCGAAGTGCTGGTCGCTCCGGTCGATTTTTTCGCCGGATTCGGCAATGAAGCACTGGTTGCCATCTGCGCGCTGATGATGGTGGGCAAGGCGCTCGAAACAACCGGTGCGCTGCAGCCGCTGGCCACAGTCGTCAGCCGGGCCTGGCAGACGCGGCCCGTGCTTGCGCTGGTCACCACGCTGGTCGCGGGCGCTATCTTAAGCGCGTTCATGAACAATACGCCGATTGTCGTGCTGCTGATGCCTATTCTCGTCGGCGCGTCGCTGCGGGCGAAGTTTCCGGTGTCGGAAGTCATGATGCCGATGGGTCTGGCGACGATCATCGGCGGCATGTCCACGACCATCGGTACGTCGACAAACCTGCTCGTCGTCGGCATCTCGAACGACTTAGGGATGCATGAATTCAGCCTGTTCGAGTGGGTACTGCCCGTGTCGATCGTGGGGGGTGTCGGACTGATGTTCCTCTGGCTCGTGGCACCCCGGCTGCTGCCCGACCGGACGCCGCCCATGGCCGATACGTCGCCGCGCATTTTCAGCGCGCAATTGCACGTCAGGGAGGGCGGGTTCTCCGACGGCAAGACATTGTCCGAGGTGCTGGCCAAAGCGGACGGCATGCTGCGCATCGACAAAATCCAGCGCAGCGAATCCTTGTTTCTGGCGAAACTGCCGTCCGTCGTCATCCAGCCCGGCGACAGGCTGTTCGTCAAGGATTCACCCGAAAACCTCAAACACTACGAGCAATTGCTCGGTGCGACATTGTTCAACATGTCAGATAACGAGCATCCCGTGGATGAGGACACGCCGCTGCGAGCGGAGGGGCAGCAGCTCGCCGAGGTCGTTGTGACCCGCGGTTCGCCACTGCATCTGCGCAGCCTGGCAGCGGCGCGTTTCACCAACAGCTACAGTCTGCTGCCGCTGGCCGTGCATCGCGCGCGTGCGCCGAGTTCGCAGGTGACCGGAGACCTCAACCTGATTCGCCTGCGCGCGGGCGACGTTTTGCTCGTGCAGGGCACGAGTGAGGCGATTTCCAATCTGAAGGAAAACGGCGCGATGCTCGTGCTCGACGGCACGACCACGCTGCCGCAGACACACAATGCCAAGCGCGCGTTGTTCATTATGGGCCTCGTGGTGGCGGCAGCCGCATTTGGCATCATGCCGATTGCGGTCAGTGCACTGGCCGGGCTCGGTCTGATGATTGCGACGAATTGCCTGTCATGGAGGGATGCGGCGACGGCGTTGTCGATTCCCGTGGTCATGATCATCGTGACGTCGCTGGCGCTTGGCAAGGCACTGATGGGCACCGGCATGGCCGACTACATTGCGGTGTCGTTCGTGCACGTCGCATCGTCATTGCCCGCGCCAATCATTTTGAGCGCCTTCCTGTTTTTGATGACCGTAATGACGAACATCGTGTCGAACAACGCGGCGGCGGCTATCGGCACACCCATTGCGATCAGTATCGCGCAGCAGCTTGGCGTCAGTCCGGAACCGTTCATCCTCGCCGTGCTGTTCGGCGCCAACATGAGTTTCGCGACGCCTTACGGCTATCAGACCAACCTGCTCGTCATGAGCGCCGGCGGCTACAAGTTCACGGATTTCCTGCGTGTCGGAATACCGCTCACGGTCATTATGTGGGTCGGGTTTTCGTTGATACTGCCCGTACTCTACGAGTTGTAGCGTACTCAGGCTTGACGATCCCTGGCGGGGCGGTAATACTCGGCACCATGAATGCTCGGCAAAACATCAGCTGGTGGTGGCAGCACGCACGAGAGAGGGCGGGCGGCTAAGCAGCGCTTGAGCATAAGAAAACCGAAGCCCGTCTCTGCCAGCCGCAGGACGGGCTTTTTCAGTATTGGCCGATTGGATATCGGCCCAGGACACCAGGCTTGGATATGCAGGCACCATTCGACATCGCAGCGGACCTCGATACGCCGGTATCGGCGTACCTGAAACTCGCGTCGCTGCGGCCGCGCTTTCTGCTTGAGAGCGTTGAGGGCGGTGAGCGGCTGGCGCGCTATTCGTTCCTCGGATTCGGCGATGCGTTGGAAGTGCGCATGGACGAATCGTCGCTGCGGATTGGTGACAGATCGGAGGCGCGACCCGTATCGCAACAGGCCTATCTGGACGCACTGCGGCGGGCACTTGCCGCAGCACCGGCGCCGCAACCTGCAGACGGCTTACCGTTTGCGGGCGGGTTGGTCGGCGTTTCCGGCTACGACGTCGTGCGCCTGTTCGAACGCCTGCCTGCGAATACCGAGAAACAGTCGAATGTGCCCGATGCCGCATTCGTCGCTCCTGCGTCGCTGCTCGTATTCGATCACCTGACGCGCCGGGTTGCACTGCTGCACGATGGCAGCGAAGCGGAGCGGCTGGAACTTCGGGCCAAAGTGATTCGCCTGCTGCGCGGAGCGATTCCGGCCGGACCCGGGAAGGTGACCGTGTCGCGGCCTGAGGCAAGCCTCAGCGAGGCCGAATTTTCCGAGCGTGTCGCGGCCTGCAAGGAATGTATTGCGGCGGGCGATATCTATCAGATCGTGTTGTCGGTGTTGTTTCGCGGTACGAGCAATGTAGCGCCATTCGAGGTGTATCGCGCATCCCGCCTGCTGAATCCATCGCCGTATATGTTTTTCTTCGACTTTGGCGATGTTCAGGTTGTGGGGTCGTCGCCCGAAGCGCTCGTGAGACTGCACGGCAATACGGCGTCGCTGCGGCCCATCGCCGGTACGCTCCCCAGAGGCGGGACGCGTGACGAGGATGAGGCCAATGAGCGCGCGCTGCTCGCCGATCCGAAGGAGGCCGCCGAACACGTGATGCTCGTCGATCTGGCCCGCAACGATCTGGGTCGAGTAGCGTCGCCGGGCAGCGTGTGCGTCGACCCCTACCGCTCGATCGAGCGCTACAGTCACGTCATGCACATTGTCAGCGGCGTGCAGGGACAACTCAATCCCGAACACGATCAGTTCGACCTGTTCGCGGCTACCTTTCCGGCGGGCACGCTGGTGGGCGCGCCGAAGGTGCGTGCGATGCAGATCATCGAGGAAATGGAGCAGGTCGGGCGCGGACTGTACGCCGGAACGGCCGGTTATTTTGGGCTTGCCGGCGACATGGACCAGGCGATCACGATTCGCACGCTCGTGTTTTCCGGCGATGAGTACAGTTTTCAGGCCGGGGCGGGTATCGTGGCCGATTCGGTTCCGGCGAAGGAATACCAGGAAGTGCTCGCGAAAAGCGCCATACTGCGGCGCGCACTCGAAATAGCGAAAGAGGGGCTTCGATGAGTACAGAATCGGAATTCGCAGACGTTCGCATGTTGCTCGTGGATAACTACGATTCGTTCACTTACAACCTTGTCCAGGCGTTTGCGGCGATGGGTGCCGACGTCATGGTGCGCCGCAACGATCAGATCGACGTCGCAGAAGCGCTCGCGGCCGATCCGACACATCTCGTTATCTCGCCGGGACCGGGGCGGCCCGAAGACGCGGGTGTATCGCTCGACATGATCGCGGCGTTTGCGGGCCGAATTCCGTTGTTCGGTGTCTGTCTCGGGCATCAGAGCATCGTGCAGCATTTCGGCGGCGAAATCGTGCGTGCGGATCGACTGATGCACGGTAAGACGTCGGATGTCAGTCACGACAGCCGAACGATTTTTGCGGGCCTGACCGATCCGTTCGAGGTTGGTCGCTACCATTCACTTTGTGCGCAACCCGAGTCTCTGCCGGATGATCTGGAGGTTTCGGCACGCACGGATCGCGGTGAGATCATGGCCGTTCGCCACCGATCGCTGCAAATAGAAGGCGTGCAATTTCATCCTGAGAGTGTTCTGACCCCTCAGGGCGATCGTCTGATGGCGAATTTCATGCGTATGGAGGCACCGTGAGCGAAGACTACAGCCGGGTGCTCGATGGGCTGCTCAACGGTGGCGATCTGAGCGAGCGACAGTCCTGGGAACTGATGCATACGCTGGCCGGCGGAGAGCTGCAACCGGCTCTCGCGGGCGCGTTGCTCGCAGGCCTGCGTGCGAAAGGCGAAACGGCCGACGAGATTCGCGGCTTCGCAACCGCGATGCGCGAACTCGCGATTCATCCTGCCATTCCCGAGGGCGCGCCAACCGTCGATACCGTGGGCACGGGCGGCGATGGCTCGGGCAGCCTGAACCTGTCGACGGGCACGGGACTGCTCGCGGCAGCCTGCGGTTCTCGCGTCGTCAAACACGGCAATCGCTCGGTATCGAGCCGGTCCGGCAGTGCGGATATGCTGGAGTGCTTAGGCATGCCGCTGCCGCTCGACGAAACGGCCGCCATTGCATGTCTCGAAGCAACGAATTTCACATTTTTGTTCGCGCCGGCGTTTCACCCGGCGATGAAAGCGGTCGTACCGATCCGCGGTGCACTGTCGGTTCGAACCGTTTTCAACGTGCTCGGGCCTCTGACCAATCCGGCTGCACCGCCCTATCAGCTCATCGGTGCGTACAGCAAGGCTGCGGCGCGACTCATGGCGGATACGTTGTCCGGCATGCCGCTTGAACGGGCGTTTGTCGTGCATGGCGAGCCTGGCTGGGACGAGGCGACGCCAGCCGGCGACTTTCATCTTTACGACGTCACACCGGGCAGGGTGACGGCAACGATCCGCAGCCCCGACGACTACGGCCTGCCGCGATGTTCCCCCGCCGATCTGACAGGCGGTGATGCCGATCACAACGCGCGCGAGTTAGCACGCGTATTCGCGGGTGAAGATCGGGGTGCGCATCGCGATGCGCTGCTGATGGGTACCTCCCTGGTGCTCGAAGTTCAGGGCCTCGCAGCAGATCCGAAGGAAGGTGTGGAACGCGCTGCCGCGGCCATCGACAGCGGCGATGCGCAGGGTTTCCTCGATTCGTTGAGCGCACACTTCGCGGGCTCATGAGCGATTTTCTGCAAACAATGGCGGCGCGAAGCGCCGAACGCGCGGCGTCGGTCGGACCGTTCGCATCGGCCGACTTCGATAAACCCGTCATTCCGCTGTCCCTCGGACGCTTCGACATCATCGCCGAACTCAAGGACCGCTCGCCCGCAGAAGGCGCACTAACCCCCAACGGTTCCCCCAAAGGTACCGGTTACCATAAAACTCAGTCCAAAGGGTCCGGTCACCCTATTTCGGAAAAAGAATACGGTAACCGGACCCTTTGGACTGAGTTTTATGGTAACCGGTACCGAATTGAGCGAGCGCGGGCGTATGCGGATGGTGGTGCGGCCGCTATCTCGGTGCTGACCGAGCCAAGCCGATTCGACGGTGCGCTCGAACATCTGGAGCAGGTCGCCGGTGCGGTGACGGATATCCCTGTGATGCGCAAGGATTTTCTCGTCGCAAAGACGCAGATTCTCGAGGCGCGCCGGGCCGGTGCCAGCGGCGTATTGCTGATTGCGACGATGCTGAACGATGCGACGCTTCGCGCCATGCTTGATTGTGCTTTCGAGCACGGCATGTTTGTGCTGCTTGAGTCGTTCGATGAGGACGATCTGCGCCGCTCTGTAACGCTGCACGACACTGCCCGGGGTCAGCTCCTGATTGGCGTCAACACACGCGATCTGCGAACGCTCGACGTCGACGCGAATCGCCTGCAACGCCTCGCGCCGTTGCTGCCGGATGCGCGCTGTGTTGCCGAAAGCGGCCTTTTGATACCCGAAGACGCGGCGCGAGTGTCGTCGTGGGGCTACAACATGGCGCTGGTCGGGACGGCGCTGATGCGCAGCGAGGATCCGCAACAGCTCGTTGCCGCCATGCGTCAGGCGGGTGCGTGAGCGCCTTTGTCAAAATCTGCGGTCTCACGCAGTCCGAACACGTGGCCGCAGCCATCGAGGCGGGCGCAGACGCTGTTGGTTTCGTGTTTGCGGAATCGGTGCGTCGAATCAAGCCATGCCAGGCGGCCGGATTTGCCGAGCAGTTGCCCGAACCAATGCTCAGCGTTGCGGTCATGTTGCACCCATCGAACGCGGAGTGGCAGCGAGTACTCCGCGAATTCCAGCCGAACGTGCTGCAGACCGATGCGGCCGATTTCGCGGAACTGGATGTACCTGACACCGTGGAGTGCTGGCCCGTGTTTCGCGAAGGCGGCGAACCACCCCGTGGCGACGGCCGCTTTGTCTACGAAGGACCCAACAGCGGTCGTGGCGAAACCGTTGACTGGTCGCAGGCGAGGCGACTGGCCGAATCGGGAAATATGATCCTCGCCGGCGGACTCGGCCCGCACAACGTGGCGGACGCGATTCGTGCCGTACGGCCCTGGGGCGTCGACGTATCCAGCGCCGTGGAGTCCGCGCCGGGGCAAAAGGATCCGCAACGTATTTCAGATTTCGTAATTGCAGCGAAAGCTGCGGGGACAGAGCAATGACGACAATGTTTGCCGCCGACGAAGCCAGCGCGCTTCTCGATGCAGTCATCAAAGGCGATCTGCCGGATGAGCGCGGCCGTTTCGGCCCATTCGGCGGCCGTTACGTGCCTGAAACGCTGATCCCGGCGTTCGAGCAGCTCGAACAGGGTGTCAGAGACTATCTGCATGATCCCGACTTTCAACAGGCCTACCGCAAAGAGCTGCGGGAATGGGTCGGCCGTCCAACGGCACTGACCTATGCCCCGCAACTCAGTGAGCGCTGGGGCGCCGAGGTGTGGATCAAACGCGAAGACCTCGCACACACGGGTGCGCACAAGATCAACAACGCGATTGGCCAGGCGCTGCTCGCCGAACGGCTCGGTGCGAAGCGCGTGATCGCCGAGACGGGTGCCGGGCAACATGGCGTTGCGTCGGCCGCGGCCTGTGCGCGGGTCGGCATCCCCTGCTCGGTGTACATGGGCGCGGTCGACATGGAACGGCAGGCGCCGAACGTCGATCGAATTCGCAGGCTCGGTGCCGAGGTGATCGCGGTCGAGTCCGGCGACAAAACGCTGCGGGCCGCAATTGACGAGGCGCTGCGCGCATGGGTGACCGACCCGCATGGGACGTATTATCTGCTCGGCTCGGCGGTCGGCCCCGCACCGTACCCGTATCTCGTGCGTGAGCTGCAGGCCGTGATTGGTCAGGAGGCCCGCCGGCAGATGCTCGAGCAGGCCGGTGCACTGCCCGATGCGGCGTTCGCCTGCGTCGGCGGCGGTTCGAATGCCATTGGCCTGTTCCACCCTTTGCTCGCCGACGATATCGAGCTGATTGGCGTTGAAGCCGGCGGCACGGGCGATGGGCTTGGCCAGAATGCCGCGACGCTCGCGACAGGCACACCGGGCGTGCTGCAGGGTTCCTACACGATCATTCTCCAGGACGACGACGGCCAGGTGCAGGAAACGCATTCAATTTCGGCGGGGCTCGATTATTCGGGTGTCGGACCCGAGCACGCGTTCCTGCAGGCGGCAGGCCGCGTGCGCTATATTTCGGCGCGCGACGACGCAGCCCTCGAAGCGCTTGAGGAGTTGTGCGCGGCCGAGGGCATTCTCACTGCGCTCGAAACCTCGCATGCCTACGCTGCCGCAAGGGAGTATGCGAAGGCCAATCCGGGCAAACGACTATTGATTGGCAATTCGGGAAGGGGAGACAAGGACATGCCGACACTGACGCAGTACCCGGCGAGGGTGCGTACCGCATGAACGCACACGAACGAATCACCGCGGCGATCCGCACCGCCAACGACGAGGGCCGCACAGCACTCGTACCGTTCTTCACGGCAGGCTACCCGGAGCCGGAAGATTTCGCGGAAACGCTCAAAGCCGTAGCATCGGCCGGCGATGTCGTCGAACTCGGCATCCCGTTTTCCGATCCGATGGCGGACGGCATGACGATTCAGCGTTCCAGTTTCGAGGCGCTTAAAAAGGGCGTGAGCCTGAAATGGATTTTCGACCAGCTCGATTCGGTTACGGGAGAGATCGACGCGCCGCTGGTTATGATGTCCTACCTGAATCCATTGCTGGCTTTCGGTTACGAGGCGCTGGCGGAGCGTGCGCTGGCCGCGGGTGTGCGTGCGTTCATCGTTCCGGACCTGCCGTTCGAGGAGAGTGCCGAGCTTCGTGCGGCGCTGGAGGCCAAAGGCCTCGGGGTCATTCAGCTTGTCACGCCTGCCACACCCGACGCGCGGCTCAAAATGCTTTGCGATGCCTCAAGAGGCTTTGTGTATGCCGTCACGATTACGGGTATTACTGGCGGCGATGCGGGCCTGCCGGCCGATCTGACCGACTATCTCGCGAAGATATCGGGCCTGTCGGAGCTACCTGTGTGCGCAGGCTTCGGCATTCGCGAGGCAAACGACGTTGCCGCAGTCGGCAGGCATGCAGCAGGCGCCATTGTCGGTTCGGCGCTCGTCGAAGTGCTGGAACGTGGCGGAGACGCGGCTGCCTTTATAGACACGCTGCGTCCGTAATGAAGCCTTAGTGTTAACAGGCCCTAAGGCATTCCCTGCGCGAGAAGCGGCGTGCCGGCAATCTCCGAACGCAATATGGCCGAGACTTTTTCGGGCTGCATCGGACGGCTGATCAGGAAGCCCTGCGCGAGATCGCAATTGCAGCTCTTGAGAAATTCCAGTTGCGACAAGGTCTCGATGCCTTCGGCGGCAACTTCGATGTCCAGCCCCTGAGCCATTGCGATCGCGGCACGCACAATGCGTTGGTGACTGCTGTTGTCTTCGATATCTGTGATCAGGGTTTGATCGAGAACGAAACTGTCGATAAAGCCGTTGTCGAGCGACTCGAACGACACGTCGTGCGTACCGAAATGATCGAGCGACAGGCGAACCCCGAGTTCGCGCAGCCGCTTGAACGTCGACAATTCGGTATTGCGTTTTTGTACGATGTTGCCGTCGCAGATTTCCAGTTCGACGCAACCCGGGTCGAGTGTATTGTCGCGCAGCGCGTCGGAAACGACATCGACAAGGCGCGTGTGCAGAAGCTGTTGCGGTGAGATGTTGATCGCGACCGAGAGATCCGGCAGTTCGAAGCGCCGCTGCCACGCAGCCAGTTGCCGGCAGGCGGTGGCGATGATCCATTCGCCGGCCGAGTGAATCAGGCCGCTGCTTTCGAGGATCGGCAGAAAGCGCGCGGGCGGCAGCAAGCCGAAGCGCGGGTGCTGCCAGCGCAGCAATGCTTCGAGGCCGATCAGCCGTCCCGACGCCAGATCGATACGTGGCTGGTAGTGCAGTACGAACTCCTTGCGAACGAGCGCGTGCCGCAGGCCGACCTCAAGCTCTTCGCGCTGCTCAAGCTTGGTGTTGAGCGCACTGGAGTAATACTGGAAGCGGTTGCCGCCGCGCTTCTTCGCCTCGAACATTGCGACGTCGGCCGCCTTGATGAGTCGCTCTGCATTGTCGCCCGACTCCGGGTACATCGCGATACCGATGCTCGGCGTGACGAATACCTCGCTACCGCCAATCCGAAATTTCTCCGACAGGACCAGCAGGAGTTTTTGCGCCGCCGCCGCTGCATTGCCGGCTTCGCCGAAATCTTCGAGACAGACAACAAACTCGTCGCCGCCCCAGCGACCCGCGAAATCGCCGACACGAATGTTGTTGTCCAGCCGCTCCGCTACATCGCGCAGAAGCGCATCGCCAACGTCGTGCCCGAGTGTGTCGTTGACCGACTTAAATCGATCGAGATCGATGAACAGCGTCGCGAGCGGTGCGGACTTGCGCTGACTGCGGCCAATCGCGCGTGTTAATTGTTCGACAAACAAACTGCGATTGGCGAGCCCGGTCAGTTCGTCAAACTGCGCCAGTTTTTTGAGTGCCGTCGTTTGCCGCTGTGCTTCGGTAACGTCGCGAAACGTGATGACGCCGCCAATCAGCTCCCGGTTGCCGTCGTACAGCCCCTGACCGTTGATGCTCAGATACACGTCCGGTTGCTGCGGGCTGCGATAAATTGCGACCTGATCGGCAAACTTCTCCCCGGTGCGGGCACGTGCCAGCGGCAGTTCCGAGACGTTGCGGTAGTTATGGCCGTTTTCGTCAATGCAGCAAAACGTCTGTTCCCATGCGGCGTCCGGCAGCATGCGCGCGCCCACCCCCAATATCGAACGCGCCGCGGGATTGATGTCGAGCACGCGGCCGCCGGCATCGACGACGATTACTCCGTCGTTGATGTCCTTTAAGATCGACAACACCGTGACGTCCGTACCCGACAGACGCGACTGCAGGCGGCTGCGCTGCACGGCGTGTTCGAAGATCGAATTCTGGTCCGCGACCGTGATGTCGTCGATGCAGACGTACGCCTGCGCACCGGCGCGCACGGCTGCGATGCCGCGATGCTCACGTTTTTTTTCCGCTAATGCGACCACCGGGCACGGCGACACGGCCTGAATCACATCGCCCAGGACCTTGCCGGATTCGGCAACCATCGGGCGTGCCTCGACGAGAATCAGATCGGTCGCCGACAGCATTTTGCGCGCTTGTTTGATGCTGCCGGAACGTTTGAGCGTTGCACAACAGGGAAGCGATTCCAGTTCGCTGAGATAGTCCTCAGCGAAATTCTGACGTCCGAGGTAAAGAATGGAATGCCCGGACATTAGTTCCCCGTAACCGGCACGACGTGCGAAATCCCCATAGTTGGGAATCATATGTAAAGACAGGCGCTTACGCCACTACTAATAACTGATGTGTCGGCGTTTCCTCGCAGGTTGGCGGCCGGATTTAAACCAAATGGAAAAACCCCGCATCAAACTGTCAGAAATTTCGGAGATGAGCGGAGTGGCAGCACTTTTGACCGCGGAACCCAGCGACTATAGTCAGTGTATGGCGACCGCGAGTACAAATCTAACTGACGAGGAGTCCGGCTGGATACACCGGGCGCAGCGATCGGACCGGCAGGCGTTCGAAGCGTTGTATCGCCTGCATGTAGACAAAGTCTATGGCCTGTGTCTGCGCATGACCGGCAATGTCAGCGAGGCTGAGGACTGCACTCAGGAAGCATTCATTCAGGCATGGAACAAGCTGGACAAATTTCGTGGCGACAGCGCATTTTCGACATGGATGCATCGCATCGCCGTTAACGCCGTACTGGGGCGAATGCGTAAGTCAAAACGGGAGCACGACCGCATCATGGCCGTGGCGGCCGAGCCGGTCACGGTAACCACCGGCGATTCGGGCGAGCTGCGGGATTTATCGGCGGCAGTGGATCGGCTGCCGGAAGGCGCCAGACACGTTTTTGTTTTGCACGCCGTGTACGGCTACAGCCACGACGAGGCCGGCGACATGCTCGGCATCGCGACGGGGACCAGTAAGGCACAGTTGCACCGGGCCAGGCGATTGCTGGCACAGCAGTTACGGCAGGAAGGGTTTGAAGCATGAGCAACGACTACGACGAATTTTCAGACGACAAACTGTCACAGGCAGCGAGGCAGCTCGCGACCGACATCGCACCGCAACGCGATCTGTGGCCCGACATTGCCGAGGCCATTGAGGATCCGCGAGTGCGCTGGTGGAGTCCACGGTTCGCGCAGGCCGCCGCGGTGTTGCTGCTCGTCGGCGCTTCGTCCGCCATTACCTGGCAGATTGCCGGCAACACGCGTTCGTCAGGCACTGAAGTGATGACACCCGATATGGTGTTCGAACAAGCCTCGTTCGGCGGCCGTTATCACCTCGGGCCGGGTTTTCAGGACGCGCGCAACTCGCTCGTCGCCGAACTCGATGCTGAACTCGCGAAATTGTCTGTGGAAGATCGCGCCACCATCGAAACGAATTTACAACTGATTCACGAAGCAATCTTCGAGATGAATCAGGCGCTCGAACAGGAACCGGATAATGTTCTGCTGCAGGAAAGACTGCTGCGGACTTACCGGGATGAACTCGCCCTGCTGCGTCGAGTCAGCGGCTTAACGCGCGACGTGATGTTGCGAAACGATATCTAGTGAGAGTCGACATGAACAAATTTTTATTGACCACGATTACCACGATGCTTGCGGCACCGGTACTCGCTAAAGATGTGAACGAGACACTGGATGCCGATGCCGATGGCCGTGTGCATGTGTCCAACATAGCGGGTTCCGTTACCGTCAACGGCTGGGATCGCAGCGAGGTTCGGGTGACGGGTTCGCTCGGACGGAACGTCAAGGAACTGTATTTCGATCGCGATGACGACGAAATCACGATCAAGGTCAAAGTGCCGAAAAAGAGCGGCCGCGGCATCGACAGCGATCTTACGATCAACGTGCCGCACGGCAGTTCGGTAGATGTGGGTACGGTAAGTGCGGATATCGAAGTCGAGGGCGTCAACGGCGATCAGAAACTGCAATCCGTCAGTGGCGATATCGACGCTGAGTTCAGCGGCGAGGACCTGTACGCCGAGTCGGTCAGCGGTGACGTCGAAATTCAGGGAGACGATGCGAGCGGCGATACGAAGGTCAGCTCCGTATCCGGCGATGTCGTCGTGAGCGGCGTCTCGGGCGACATCAGCGCCGAAGCGGTCAGTGGCGACGTCTCGGTTGCCGGCGGCACATTCGACGACGTTGCGCTGGACTCGGTCAACGGGGAGATCGAATTCACAGGCGAGCTGGCGGAAAGCGGCCGGCTGAGTGCCGAAACCGTCAATGGTGAAATCGAGCTGCGATTTGCGGGTACGTTTTCGGCGGATGTCGATGTCGATACGCTCAACGGACGCATACGCAACTGCTTCGGCCACGAGGCGCGCAAGACCAGCAAGTACGGGCCTGGCTGGGAGCTCAGCTTCACCGAGGGCAGCGGCAGCGCGCGCGTCAAAGTCTCCACGGTAAACGGCGGCGTCAGTATCTGTAACGACTGAATGCCTGCCAGGGTCGATGACATTAGTGTTAACAGGCCCTGGGCAGGTGGCCGAGCCGACACCCTTCTTGGTACTCTAGCGCTCCTGCTCTGAAGTACCACCGTGGGTCGAACATGGGTCGAATTTTCAAGTATCTGCTTTGGCTGATCGGCGGGCTGGGCGCCCTGTTCGTGCTGGCTGCCGTCGTGCTGTATCTGTTTTTCGACCCGAACGATTTTCGCGAAGAGATCGCGACGGCCGTGGAGAAACGCACGGGACGCGTACTTAAGATCGATGGCGATATCGGTTTAAGCCTGTTTCCCTGGCTCGCCGTTGAACTGGGTCCGACACGCCTCGGCGACGCCGCCGGGTTTGGCGATGAACCGATGGCCGAGTTCGAGCGCGCGAGCTTCAGTGTACGCCTGCTGCCCGTGCTGTTTCGCCAGGAAGTCATCGTCGGTGCCGCCGACATCGAGCAACTTAAGCTCAATCTCAAAATCGATGACAAAGGCCGCACCAACTGGTCCGACCTCGTGCCCGAAGAGGAGGCGGACGGCGGTGAGGCGGACAACGCGTCGGGCGGCACAGTCGATATCAATCGCATCAATATCGGCGACTCCGTTGTAACCTACACAAACATTGAGTCTGACGAGCGTATCGTGCTCGACGACTTAAACGTTAGTATTGGCCGCCTGAGGAGCGACGGTTCGCCTGTGCCGCTCGACGGTAGTTTGGGTTTCGATGTGCAGCCTGCGAGCCTCAGCGGCGAACTGAGTTTTGACGCGGTTCTTGCCTACGAAGCGGGCACTGCAGTGCTGACCGTTGGTGAGTTCGACGTGGACGGGTCCGTTGAGGGCATATCGTCGATTCCGACGCAATTGAAGGTGAACACGGACAGCATTCGTGTCGATACCGCGGCGTCGTCAATCAGCATGGAAACGGTCGAGTTGTCGCTACTCGGCATGAACATCGTCGCCGATGTCGAGCCGTTTACCTATGATGACCGCATCACACCCAAAGCCAAAGTGGCCGTGGGTGCGTTTTCGCCGCGCGCGATGATGCCGTTGTTCGACATCGAGCCGCCCGAAACGGCGGACCCATCCGTGCTGAGTCGTGTGATCGTCGACGCCACGGCGCAGCTCATGCCCGATGCGATTGAAATGACGGGCGTGACCGTCAAGCTCGACGACACGACGTTTACAGGCGCGTTGTCGATTCCGCGCGTCGCCGATGCGCCTTACACATTCGATCTGAGCGGCGATACGCTCGATGCGACGCGTTACATGGCGCCGACTGCCGATGCCGATGCCGCGTCTTCAGGCGAGGCTGTGCCGACTGAGATTCCGGCCGAGTTGATCGCCCCGCTTCATTTGCGCGGTGACGTGACGCTGACCAAAGCGACGCTCGGCGCGCTCGAATTCGAGAGCATCCGGCTGGGCGTCAACGCGGCATCGGGCCGGCTGCGGTTGTATCCGATCTCGTCACAGTTGTACGGCGGCCGCTACGATGGCGACGTACGCATCGACGTAACGGGCCCCGCACCGGCACTGTCCGTCAACGAAAAGATCGCCCACGTCGATCTGGCCGATCTCGCAAACGCCATGTTCGATCAGGATAACGTCACCGGGACCATCGGCGGGTCGTTCCAGCTTGCCGGGCGGGGCGCGGACCTCGGCGCGGTGCAGCGCAGTCTGTCGGGCCGTATGGACTTTGAACTGCAGAACGGATCGTTCGAAGGCACCGATATCTGGTACGAGCTACGCCGGGCGCGGGCTCTGCTCAAACAGGAGACGCCGCCCGAACCCGATCTGCCGCCCCGAACCGAATTCAGCACCGTCACTGCCACGGGCAGGGTGAACAACGGTGTGATGCGCAACGACGATCTGTTTGCCGAGCTGCCGTTCATGCAGCTGACGGGTGCAGGTACGGTCGATCTCGCGGCAGCCACGGTCGACTATGGTCTCACGGCGCGCGTGCTCGAAAAACCGGAGTTCGTTACTGATGCGAGCCCGGAGGAGATCAAAGAGTTCACCGAAGCCGTTATTCCGCTGAAGATCAGCGGGCCGCTTACCTCACCGAGTGTCAAGCCGGACCTTGAGAAGCTGCTGCGCAGGCGTGTTGAGGACGAAATCAAGGACCGGCTTAAGGATAAACTCGGGGATTTGTTCGGCGGATGAGCCGCCTCGCAATTTTACTGGTGCTCTCGGTACCGCTGCACGCCGCGGAGTTGCGCAGCATCACCGTGGAGCATGCCCAGGGTGTGTACACGATGCGCTCGGAAGTCTGGTTCGATGCCGGCATCGAACCCGTGTATGAAGTCTTCAGCCGCTGGGATTATTCCTCGGAGTTTTCGAGTGCGGTCGTTGATGCGCGCGACATCGAGCCCGACGGACTCGGCCGGCCGCAGTTTTACGTACGCAATCGCGGTTGCGTGCTGTTCTTTTGCAAGTCGTTTGAACGCCGCGGCTACGTCGAGTCGCATCCGACCGAGGAACTCAAGGCGTTTACGGACCCTGAGACCAGCGACTTTCATATCTCCGACGAAGTGTGGACGTTTGTCGAGGGGGACGGCGGCACGATCGTGACTTATGATCTGCGCATGAAACCCAAATTCTGGATACCGCCTGGCATCGGTCCGTACATGCTCAAACGCAAGCTCAAAAAAGACGGCGGACGTGCGATCGACCGGATCGAGGCGATTGCGCAGCGGGTCGCGCAGCGCAGCGGCGATGACTGATTTCAGCCGCCGCGTACTCGCGTGGTACGACGTTTATGGGCGTAAGGGTCTGCCCTGGCAGCAGGCTATTTCGCCGTATCGCGTCTGGGTGTCGGAGATTATGCTGCAGCAGACTCAGGTGCAGACCGTCGTTCCGTACTTCGAGCGCTTTATGAACTCGTTTCCGAGCGTTGCGGCGCTCGCTGCAGCGAGTCGGGACGAGGTGTTGTCGCACTGGTCGGGTCTCGGCTACTACGCGCGCGCACGGAATCTGCATAAGGCGGCAAGACAGGTGGTGGAGCGGCACGGCGGTGAGTTTCCGACCGCGTTCGACGAGGTACTGGCGCTGCCGGGCGTCGGGCGCTCGACGGCGGGTGCCATTTTGTCGATTGCGGGCGGGCAACGGCATGCAATTCTCGACGGCAACGTTAAACGCGTGCTCGCGCGGCACGAGGCCATTGAAGGCTGGCCGGGGCAGACGGCCGTCGCGAACGCACTCTGGCAGGTTGCGAAGCGCAACACGCCGCGGGACCGTGTCGCCGACTATACGCAGGCGATCATGGATCTTGGCGCGACGCTGTGTACGCGGCGTTCGCCGCAGTGTGTGGAATGTCCGGTCAGCGCCGACTGCCGCGCGCGCGCGGCGGATGCGGTCGCAGACTATCCGGGCCGCAGACCCAAAAAGAAAAAGCCGCTGCGCCGAACGACCATGGTGCTGGCCAGTCATAAGGATCATGTGCTCCTGCAGCGGCGCCCCGAGGCTGGCATCTGGGGCGGTCTTTGGAGCCTGCCCGAGACCGATGGCGAGCCGGCGGAGCAATGGTGCCGCGACAGACTGCGGGTTTCGGTCCGCTCGGTGGAATCCTGGGCCGTGCTCAGGCACAGTTTCAGCCACTACGATCTGGATATACAGCCCGTCGCCGTGCACCTCGACACGATTCCACCAACGGTGTCAGATACCGACGACGAAGTCTGGCACCGGCTCTCCGACGCACCGCCCGGCGGGATTGCCGCGCCGGTCAGCCAGTTGATTGGTCAATTACAGAAGAAGTCTTATGTCTCGCAAAATTAACTGCGTCATGCTCGGCGAAGATGCCGAAGGATTGGATTACGCCCCGTACCCCGGGGAGCTTGGACAACGTATCTACGACAGCGTCTCCAAACAGGCGTGGCAGCGCTGGCTCGGGCATCAGACGATGCTGATTAACGAATACCGCCTCACGCCGATAGAACCTGAAGCGCGTAAATTTCTCGAAACCGAAATGGAGAAGTTTTTTTTCGGAGAAGGCTCGGCAACACCAAAAGAATTCGTCCCACCCACGTAAGTTGGTTCCGGTTACCTTATTCTGAGTCTAAAGCACCGGCATCACCGGTGCTTTAGACTCAGAATAAGGTAACCGGAACCGGGTTAGGAATTGCACGCTGAAGAGTTCGTCCTGGTCGGTCCAGACTTTGGCGACGTCGAAGCCAGCTTCGTTGGCCATGCGTTCAAAGCCATCCAGTGTGTACTTGTGCGAGTACTCGGTCAGGATGGTCTCGCCATCGGCAATCTCAAAGGTCTGTTCGCCGATCTCAAAGGTCTGGTCGGACTGGCTGACCAGTTCAATCACGACCCTGCCTGCCTCGGAATCGTAACGTGCGCGGTGTTCGAACTCTCCGACATCGAAATTCGCGCCGTAGTCGCGATTCAAATGTCGCAGCATGTTCAAATTAAACTTCGCCGTGACACCGGCGGCATCGTTGTAGGCATCCTCGATGACGCCAGGGTTTTTCTGCAGGTCGACGCCGATCAGAAGTGCGCCGCCGTCACCGGCTTCGTGATGCATCACGCGCAACAAGTCCATGGCCTCGTCATGCTCGAAGTTGCCAATCGTCGATCCGGGAAAGTAGACCACGTTGCGAATCGGCATCACGGTCGGCTGCGGTAACCGGAACGGCTGCGTGAAGTCGGCGACCACGGGCCGCACGTCAATGTGCGGAAATTCCCCGCGAATCTTCGCCGCCGAGGCGTACAGGTGTTCCTCGGAGATATCGACGGGCACGTAGGCCGCGAGTTCCGACAGATGTTCCAGCAGAATACGCGTCTTCAGGCTTGAGCCGCTGCCGAATTCGATCAGACTCGCCTGTTTACCGACCAGTGCCGCCATCTCGTCGACGTGCTCGCGCATGATCGCAATCTCGGAGTCGGTCAGGTAGTACTCCGGCAGCCGCGTAATCTCGTCGAATAACCGGGAGCCCCGTTCGTCGTAGAAGTACTTCGGCGAAATTTGTTTCTGCGCGGCCGACAGACCCTCAACGATTTCTCCGATCTCGGACGTCTCAATGGTCATAGCCGTCCTTTGCAAGTCGGAATCCCAGAAACTGCCACCTGGCATCCGGATAGAAGAAACTACGGTAACTGGTACGGATATGATCGGTGGCCGTCACGCAGGAGCCGCCGCGCACGGTCATCTGGTTGCACATGAATTTGCCGTTGTACTCGCCAAGCGAACCGGACAGGGGCCGGAATCCCGGGTAGGGTGCGTAGGCCGATGAGGTCCATTCCCAGACGTCGCCAAAGCGTTGCGAACCCGCGGATGCCACGGGCTGCCAGTAGCCGGCGTCCAGCAGGTTGCCTGCCACGGATTCCCGTGCAGCCGCGCATTCCCACTCAAACTCGGTCGGCAGCCGTGCCCCGGCCCAGCGTGCGTAGGCATCGGCCTCGTAGTAGCTGACGTGGCAGACAGGTGCGTCGCCATCGATGTCGCGCCGGCCGCCCAGCGTGAATTCAGACTCACCGTCCTCGCTCCAGTACAGCGGCCACCGCCAGCCGCGTTCGTTGACCACCGCCCAGCCGTCGGACAGCCAAAACTCACTCGCCGTGTAGCCGCCGTCGTCGATAAACGCACGGTACTCGGCGTTCGTCACAAGGCGATTACCGATGCAATGTGCGTGCAGCAACGCGTCGTGGCGCGGGCGTTCGTTGTCGAAGGCGAAGCCATCGTCGTCCGCGCCGATCGCCTGAATGCCCTCCGCCCCCGGTGTAAATGCGTACGGCGCCGCCCGTTGCACCGGTGGCTGCCGCAAATCCGGATTCACGGCGGGGCGCAACGGATTACGCGAAAACACGTGTTTGATATCGGTCAGCAGCAGCTCCTGATGCTGCTGTTCGTGATGAATACCGAGCGTCGTCACGCCGGCCGTTTGTGCGTCGACGCTCGCGGACTGCAGCAACGCCGACATCGCCGCGTCAACGTGTTTGCGATAACTCAGCACCTCAGCAAGCGTCGGCCGCGTCAGCTCGCCACGCTGCGGCCGTGCGTGCATCTTACCCGCCGAGTAGTAATACGAATTGAACAAATAGTGATACGCATCGTTGAAGCGCTTGTATCCGGGCAGCGCCGCTTCGAGCACAAAGCGCTCAAAAAACCACGTGACGTGCGCGAGATGCCACTTCGACGGACTCACGTCGGGCATCGTTTGCACGACCGTGTCCTCGGGTTCGAGGTGCGCGATCAGTGACAGGGTCGTCGCGCGCACGCGGCGGTAGTGTTCGAGCAGCGGTTCGGATTCGGCGGTCGTCAGCGCAGTAGCCATAGACATTCCTTGTACAGCAAAGCCTGAGACCGCTCCAGCGGACTCGTGTTTCAGCGCAGCGGCAATTCGGTCTTTTTCTGCACGGTACGAATCGCGACACTCGAATTGACGCGCGCAACGCCGGGCAGCCGCGTCAGCGAGTCGCGGTGCAGGCGCTCGAAATCCGCCATGTTGGCGACGACGACGCGCAGCAGATAGTCGAATTCGCCGGTCATCAGAAAACACTCCATGACCTCGGGAATGTTGCGCACGGCTTCCTCGAAGGCCGCGAGCTCGCTCTCTTCCTCACGGTGCAGGCCGATGTTGACGAACACGTTGCCCGACAGCCCGACACTGGGCTGGCTCAGCAGTGCCACGTAGCGGTCGATCATGCCCGATTCCTCAAGCGCACGGACCCGCCGCAGGCAGGCCGACTCGGACAGGCTGACCTTTTCGGCCAGGTGCACGTTGCTAATGCGCCCGTCCTGCTGCAGCGCTTCGAGGATCAATTTGTCGTATTTGTCGAGTTTATCCAAAGAATCTTGCAAAAAATAGCCAATAAACCGCGGAAAATGCCATATTTCGCCCCGTATGTCACGGAAATAGCAAGCGAATGCCGCAAATAGCCGGGTATTCTGTTGGGCCACTCAAACGACCAGTGCTTTGGAGAGAGGCCATGAAGATCGGAGTACCCAAGGAAATAAAAACACTTGAATTCCGCGTGGGCATGACACCGGCGGGCGTTCAGGAAGTCATTGCGGACGGCCATGAGGTGGTTGTCGAGACCAATGCCGGGCTCGGCATCGGCGTGACGGACACCGATTATGAGGCGGCCGGCGCGAGCGTTGCGGGCACGGCAAAACAGGTCTTCGACGAGGCCGACATGATCGTCAAAGTCAAAGAGCCGCAGCTCAACGAATGCGCGATGCTGCGTGACGATCAGGTGTTGTTTACCTATCTTCATCTGGCGGCCGATCCGGCGCAGACCGAGGCGCTGGTCAGGTCCGGCACGACCGCCATTGCCTACGAAACCGTCACGGCCGACGATTGGTCGCTGCCGCTGCTGACGCCCATGTCGGAAGTCGCGGGCCGCCTGTCGATACAGGCCGGTGCGTTTGCGCTGCAGAAAGCCAACGGCGGCTGCGGCAAGCTGCTCGGCGGCGTGCCGGGTGTTGCTCCCGCGAAAGTGCTCGTCATCGGTGGCGGTGTCTCGGGCCTGAACGCGGCCGACATGGCCGTGGGTCTCGGCGCCGACGTCACGATTCTCGATCGCTCACTGCCTCGTCTGCGTCAGCTCGATGACATCTGGGGCGGCCGCGTACACACGGTCTACTCGACCGCGCACGCCATCGACGAACTCGCGCCGCAGGCCGACCTGATCATCGGCGCCGTGTTGATCGCGGGCGCCGCCGCGCCGAAACTCGTGACGGCCGAGCACATCCAGGCGATGCAGGCCGGCTCTGTGGTTGTCGATATCTCCATCGACCAGGGCGGCTGCTTTGAGACGAGTCACGCCACGACGCACGCCGACCCGACGTATGTCGTCGACGATGTTGTGCACTACTGTGTCGCGAACATGCCGGGCGCCGTGCCGCGCACGAGCACGTATGCGCTCACGAACGCGACGCTGCCGTTTATCAAATCGCTGGCGACGCTCGGCTGGAAGGAAGCGCTGACGCGCGACCCGCATCTGGCGAACGGTCTGAATGTCTGTGCAGGGCGAGTCAATCACGAGGCGGTCGCCCGTGACCTCGGCTACGACTATCTGTCGGCCGCGGACGCTCTGCAGGCAGCCTGAAATCTACTCCCCCCCTTGTAGTTCAGGCATTTTTGAGGCCCGGCAATGCCGGGCCTTTTTTAATGGCTGCAGTGAGCCTTACGCCGCCTGCTGACTCAGCGGCAGCTCAAACTCGAAGCGTGCACCCGAGTTGACCTTGCTCGACACCGTGATGCGGCTGCCGTGCAGATCCAGAATGCGTTTGACGATCGCAAGGCCCAGGCCTGTGGAATCCGACCGCGCTTCCTCGCCGTACTTCGCGCGGTAAAAACGGTCGAAAATGCGCGGCAAATCCGCCTCCGCGATGCCCGGTCCGTTGTCGGAAACCGCCACGGCGACCGAGTCGTGGCGCTCGGCAATCGAAATCGAAATTTCGCCGTCCTGCGGCGCGAACTGCACGGCGTTTTTCACGAGGTTTTCGAGCACGCGTTGAATCAGACTAATATCACCGACGGTCTGTGCCGTTTTTTCCTCGGCTTCTACAACGATGCTCGCGTTCTTGCGTTCCGCCTCGAACTGAAACTCCTGCGCGATGTCCTGCACGAGCTCCGGCAGTGAGAACGACTCCATGCTCGGCGTCACGCTGGCCGAGTCGAGCCTGGCGAGTTCGAACAGGTCGCCGATGAGCGCACCCAGCCGCACCGTGTGCTTGCGCGCGATACGCAGGTAGCGGTCGCGGTCCTCGTCGGACATCGAATCGCCCTTGATGATCAGCGTTTCCAGCGAGCCCTGCATTGCGGACAAGGGCGTGCGCAGATCGTGCGAAATGTTCGAGACGAGTTCGCGGCGCAGTTGGTCGTTTTCCTTGAGCTGCTCAAGCTGGCGGCGAATCTGCGCCGACATGTCAAGGAAGTTGTTCGACAGCGCATCGATCTCATCGCCCGACGAGGTTGCCACCGGTAGTTCCGGCACCGCCGCAAAGCGTGAGTCGGTAACGCGCTGTATCTCATGGCTCAGGCGTTTAAGCCGTTTCGTGAGCAGATGAAACACGAGAAAGCCCAGCAGTGCCGCGAGCAGGACGATCGCGCCCGTGGCAATTGCGCTGGAACGGAACACGTAGGAGCCGCCGATGTCCGAGGCCAGCGCCTCGTACTGCTGCCCGCCTAAGACGACGTACAGGTAGCCTTCGTGTCCGCTGTCCGACGTCACTTCGGCGGCCGAAAAGACCTTTTTGCTCTGCAGATTGCGCGGGTCGTCGCCGCGCAGCGGAAACGGGTTTCCGCCCGCGATCAGTTCGCGTACCGGGCCGAGGTCGATCCGCTCGAGCAGTACGGTTTCCTCGGGCAGGTTGTGGCCCAGGATGCGGCCTTCCTTGTCGGTCAGGTAAATTTCGGCGGTGGGATTGATGACCATCGCATGTGCCGCGAGGTCGCGCAGGCTGTCGAGGTCCGCTTCGCCGCGGTCGATGAGCTGGCGCTGATCCGTCACGTACATCGCGATCGGTGCATTGAGCTTCTGCGACAGCTCTTCGTAGTACGCGCGCGTGAACGAGCGGTCGACGAGAAACAGCGTCGCGCCCATTGTCACGACGATCGCCAACAGTGCGAGCGCGAGGCGCGCGAACAGGCTGTTCATGCCGCGTGTTCCGAGAACTTGTACCCGACACCCCAGACCGTCACGATTATCTCGGGCCTGGACGGGTTGGGTTCGATCTTCGCGCGCAGCCGGTTGATGTGCGAGTTGACCGTGTGCTCGTAGCCTTCGTGGCCGTAACCCCACACACGGTCGAGCAGGTCGGCGCGGCGGAACACGCGGCCCGGGTGGCGCACGAGGTATTCGAGCAGATCGAATTCGCGCGCGGTCAGCTCGACCGATTCGCCGTTGAGCTGCACCTCGCGCCGCGATGGATCGACACGCACCGGGCCCGCATCAATGGCTTGCTGTCTGGCTGTGCTCGGCGCCTGCCGAAGCTGTTCGACGCGCCGTAGAATTGCACGTACGCGCGCGGTCAGTTCGAGCACGCTGAAGGGTTTTGTCAGATAGTCGTCGGCGCCGGTCTCAAGGCCGAGTACCCGGTCCAGTTCTGAGGACTTTGAGGTCAGCATCAGAATCGGCTGATACCGGCGTTCGCGGCGCACGGCACGGCAGATCTCGAGTCCGTCAGGCCCGGGCAGCCGCAGATCCAGCACGATCAGCGCCCAATCCTGCGTGGTCGCGAGGCGCAAGCCCTCGTGGCCGTCTGCGGCAATCGTCACTTCGTCGCACAGGTCCCCAAGATGCAAGGCGACCAGTTCGGCGAGATCCCGTTCGTCCTCAACAAGCAAAATCCGGCGAGGCATTCGCTTCACCACCTTTTTCTTCCGGATGTCGGGAGAATAGACCGAGAACGTCACAGAAATATCACAGAGGAACCGCAGCAGGTTGTTTCGCCGCAGTTCCTCGGCGACCGGGCGACGCGTTAACGGCAATCGGCCGCGAGCAGCAGCTCGGTCAGGTCGTGATAGTTGAGTGCGTCGAGGCCCGTGATGTCTTTTATTTTTTGTATGCGCACGTACATCGTGTTCGGATGCACACCGAGTTTTATGGCGGCCTGCTGCGCGTTCATGCTCGCATCGGCGTAGGCGCGCAGCGTTGCCGCGAGCGATCCCCTGGCGCGCTCGTCGGCCTCGGTCAGGCGTTTGACCCACACGGGCAGCGAGGCATGCAGCCGCTCGCGGGCGCCGTGCAGCATCATGTCGCGTAACGGCACGCGGCTGTAGAGACAGACGCGATTGGCGAGCGTTGCGAGTTCGAGCGCCAGACTCGCTTCGCGGCGTGCGGCCGGGATGTGCGCGGTCGACGGTGCGTCGCTGCTGACGCCCGTAAGCACGGCGTTGCCGAGACGCCGCAGCGGTTCGTAAAGGCGTTCGGCCAGTGAGGATTGTTGCGGCGTCCAGCCCGACAGACGGCGCGTGATCGAGACGACCGCGACGGCCTCGGCGCCGTGCGCTGCGATCAGTGAGCGTACGCCGAGGTTGTCGAGCACGCCGCGCATGGCGTCGACGAGCCGTCGTGCCCGTGCGGCGCTTTGCATCTCGGCGGCGTCCACGGGTTGCGCGAGCACGACGCAGTAACTGCGGCGCTGCTCCAGATACCCCGAGCGGCGCAACAGTGTGGCGGCCTGCGGATCGGCTTCGTCGTAGCCGTCGAGCAGGAGTTGCATGAGTTTGGTGCGGCGGTCGCCTTCAGCCTCGGCAATCGCGCGCGTGTGGGCGACGTACTCCGAGGCCGCGGTGCCGGCCTGCCGTTCGGTGTAGCGCAGCACGAACTCGTTGATTGCCGCGACGACCCGGCGCAGCTGCGCGGAATCGTCGGCGACACTGAGCGCCGCATCGCGCAGCCACCCGGCCAGGTCCTGCTGCGTGCAGCGGTAGACGAGCAGCAGGGCTTCGAGCGGGAATTTGCGGTCGGCGCACCAGCGGGCGTAGTCGGCGACGTAGTCGGGGGCCGTGGGTCGCCGGCCCGAGCAGAGGCGCCGGATGTCGCTCACGGCTTCCGCGAGATGGGCGTCGAGATGGGGCAGCGCGTCCGGATCGGCCGTGGCCGAGTAGGCCGGCACGCGCTCGAGCACGGTTGCGTTGAGCTTTCGCGTTGTGGCCTCGTGACGGGCGCGCAGCGCCTCGGCGGCGGCCGGGATGATGCCTGCCCGGCTCAAAACAGAGAGCGAACTGCGCAGCAGGTCGGTGTCAGGTACGTCGGCCATGAATTGTGTAGTTTACACATCTTAGCTCTAAAAATTTGGCTGATATTGACAGTGTAAACGCATAAAACAGGGTATATCGTCCATTTTCAGCTTACAAAGGAGAGGCAAAATGGTGAAGTACCTGTTTGTGTATCACGGCGGCAGCCACCCCGAGACCGACGAGGAAGTGGCCGAAGTCATGGACGCGTGGGGCCAGTGGTTCGGCGGCATGGGCGCGGCTGTGGTCGACGGCGGCAACCCCGTGGGGCAGTCGAGCACCGTACACAGTGACGGCTCGGTGACGGGCGACGGCGGCTCCAACCCGGCGAGCGGCTACAGCCTCATCGAGGCGTCGGATCTCGACGACGCGCTGGTCAAGGCCAAAGGCTGCCCGATCCTCGCGGGCGGCGGCTCGGTCGAGGTGGCCGAAGCCTTCGATATGTAAGGCGCGAGCCCCGAACCGCCGGCACGACACCAGGCCTTGACGGATCGGCTCCACGCCGGTCTAATACCCCGCTCTTTCAGGCGCGGGTTCCCCGCGACGGCGAGGCCAGGTAGCTCAGTTGGTAGAGCAGCGGACTGAAAATCCGCGTGTCGGTGGTTCGATTCCGCCCCTGGCCACCATCTTTTCAACGACTTGCGTCGTATCCAAGTTTTTCTCTCAACCCGTTTCGTGAATTTTGCGTGAGTCAGCTTACGCTGAGCCGCCGCAATACCACGAGTTCGGGCTTGTTACCTTCTCGTTCACACACTCTGTTGGCGGCTTCGATGAGTTTCGTCAGCTCGGCTGCCGAGTAGTGTGTTGTCATTCGCCCGCTCCGATGTCCGAGTAAGTCCTGCCGGTCTTCGAAGCTCACGCCGGCAGCACGAAGTCGCCGACCGAAGGTGTGCTTCAGGTCATGAACACGAACCTGTGGTAACTCGACGACTTCGCGAACGCGACACCAGGAGCTGTTCAGCATCCGGGCGATCGGTTTGCCCTGGTACGCGAAAACGTGCGTCGCGTGCTTACCGCGACGAGATTCCACGACAGAACTCGCGATGTCATTCAAAACCACCAGCCGCTCGTCACCGTTTTTGACGAATGATCCCGGTACGATGAATACGGACGTGTCGAGTTCGGGAACCTTCACTTCCCAATCCCAACGCAGGTTGCAAACTTCGCTATCGCGGCATCCGGTGTTGACGGTGAATAACGCCATCTCGGCCAGATGCGACGGTAATGCTGAAAACAACCTTTGTTGTTCGTCCCAAGACAACGGATACGGCTGTCGCTTATTTCTATCCGGTAGCAGCTTGATCCGCGGTGCCCGCTCGAGCCAGGTAAGGCCATGCTCGTCCATCCACTCAGCTTCAGCGAGGTTCAGGATTCGTCGAACCACCTTTAGTCCGTGATTAATCGTTCCGGGTGCTCTTCCCTCCTTTCGTTTGTGATCGATGTAGGGCTGTAAGGTGCCGAGATGGATGCGCTGCAAAGGCAGCGCACCAATCCAAGGCATCAATTGCTTCAAGAGGCCAATGTCGCTTCTGAGAGATCGTTTGTGCTGATTCTCTTCGACGAATTTGATTGCCGCCTCTTCAAAGCTCCGTTCCGGTCTTACTCCGTAGATTTTCGCCTGACGTAGGTTCTCGATTTCCTTGGCGAGAAAACGCTCGGCTTCTACAAGCTCAGCCGTTCCAGTGCTTTTGCAAACCCGTTGCCCTTCAATCCTCTTGTCGATATGCCAGACGTCGCCTTTCTTGACGAGGCCGGGCGTTCTTTTCCGTCCCATAGTCGTTCTCCATGTTTACGACCGGGACGTCCGTTGCAGGACTTATACTGCTCCGCAACGTCGTCGAGCTCAAGCCGATCGAATGCTTTACCTTGTACGCCTACCCTGATCTCCGTAAGGTAGGGCCGAATTTCTGAGTTGAAGCGGTTGCGGTCCGTACCGAGATAGCCAGGGGCGTCTCGAAAGCGGATGAACCGCGGATTAATACTGTGATTGTTCATAAGACCTCCGATAGAGGCGAACACCGAAGGTGTGCGCCACAAAAAGATGTGCACGGGTTCGCGTGCGATAAATATTTCTAGAAAGTCTTGCACGCAAAAGAACTGCGACAAGTCGCTTCGATGGACTCGAAACTGAGGTCTCGAACAATTGTTCGACAGAGTCCCGACTTTCGTCGGTTGCGTCACACCATTGGTTGTTGACGCCGAAACCAACTCAACAAGTTGGTATGCATAGTTCTACATCGCCATGTACGACAGGGTCAATAGCGGAGAAAAAAGTTTATCGTAAATTTTTTGCATCCCTCGACTTCGGCAGGTCAACCGGAGTCGTGGTTTCTAGCAATTAAAAGCGTCGGATAGCATTTAAAAGCGTCGGACGATTTTGATAACTTCATGATTTTATAAGGAATGCAGTCCGAAGTTTGTAATCAAAAGCGTCGGAAATCGAATCCGCTCCAAGAACTACTCAATTTGAACCTCGACAGCTAACTCACGAACTACCGGGCGCCGCGGCAACGGCCAGTTCGGGTCTAGGCTGTATGACAACTCGCTCTTTTTTCGTTCGATGGACGAGTTGGGCTGCCGGCATCGAGATTTCTGCCGGACATTACTTGATCTGGAAGTGGCCGAAGAAGCGGCTGTAATGGCCGCCGCCAAACGGTTGTCGAAGGCATTGGTCGATGCCTACTCTCCGGACGGAGTGCTGCTATATCAGAACAATGGCGTTGGCAGCGGTCAGGAAGTACCGCACTTTCATCTCCACGTCGTTCCGCGTCAACCTGAGGGCGACTGGGGGTTCGGCCCTCCACATTTTGAACGATTGGAACGAGAAGGCCGGTTGAGGCATCAGGATCATCTAGTCGTTACGGACGAAAAGAAACAGGCTGTTGCGGAGATTCGTCGGCACTTTTGAACCGCCGGAAGTGGCCGTGAGTACGCATTCGCCGGGGTCGGATTTAAACGACCGCAACGATAAGCTAAATTGCCGGTTGCATCTCGTGCGCTATAATTTCCTCTCGTGACCCTCACCGGACTACGTTAAATTGGACAAAGAAGACGAAAAACCAGAATGTCCTGAGTGCGGCATGCCACCTATTTCGTTGATTAGGCGATGCTTCAACTGGCCATTCAC
The DNA here is from genome assembly GCA_965224505.1 of Woeseiaceae bacterium. Taxonomy (GTDB): domain Bacteria; phylum Pseudomonadota; class Gammaproteobacteria; order Steroidobacterales; family Woeseiaceae; genus UBA1847. The sequence goes on along the minus strand of CBDCZL010000018.1, from coordinate 2,708,061 downwards.
GATAGTTGCGGGGTTGGCGGGGATGCCGTTCCTTTTTTGCAGATACTGCGGTCATTGCAAGTCGCAAAACAAGAGTCGCTCTGAATATTCGGACGTATAACGACCTCACTTGGCCGACTGAAGGAGTGCGCCTGTCGTCAACTTTAACGACCGCAATGCTTGGCATTCCTGCCCGTCTTAAGGATTGCGTTACAATCATCCATTGATGAACCAGCCGGTCGAATCGGGCAAAAGAATGCGTTGGAGTAAGCTAAGAAAACTTGTCGAGGATCGTTTTGCGCCTTCGGTCGCGAAGCGGCTGGCAATTCACAGTGCGGCCTATGATAATTGCACGTGCGGTCACTGCTGGATAACCCTCGACAAAGAAGTCGTCGCGAACTTCTGCACACGCGCCTACTACAACAAGAAGCTGCACAGCGACTCCGGGTCGAACCCGATGTACAAGGATCATCTTGTTCTTTATGGGGAAAAGAGCAGGCAAGGCGCCTATCGCTCAATGTTTGATTACGTCCACAGCATGTCTTACGACGAAGCACTCAAATCGGATGATGTGCTCGTTCAAGCTCTTGCGGTGTTGGACTCGCGACTCGGAAAGCGAAGGCTGGAGACGTTTGACGACACTGAGTTGCACCCGCTCGCGAAGAAACTTCTGGCGATCAGGCAGGAAGCAGAACTCGCTCAGTCGAGCGCCGCCTGACCTGAACATCAACGGCTGTTCTGGCCGTTTCCAACCATTTTGGTGATTCGCGGTAGAATGGCTGCTCCTCGCGGATTCGAGAAAGTCGAAACTATCATATACTGAACGCTTACGCCCATGACAGACTCAATGCTTGATCAGTTTGAACGGCAGCTGGCGAAGGACGCAATAGCGGGTGTCGTTGTTTGGACCGTCCTTCCGACGGTCTTTTATCTGCTTGGAGAATTCGAGCCGTCCAAGGCTGTTTGGTTTGCAGTTTTTTTCTTCCTAGGAGCCTGCGCCGTAGAAAGCGATTTGCGATAATCGTGCGGCAACCGTATTGAGGATAGAAGATGCCGACACGCTTTCGCCCGTATACGCCGGGTCAGGATTTGTTGTTACAACCGAGCCTTCGGGATTGGCTGCCGGAAGGTCATTTAGCGTATTTCATCGACGATGTTGTCGAGGAACTGGACCTGAGCGCGTTTTACGCGCCGTACGAGGGTGACGGCCGGCGCAAATCGCCGTATGAGCCGCGGATGATGCTGAAGGTGCTGATTTACGGTTATGCCACGGGCGTTTTCTCGTCGCGCAAGCTTTCGAAGAAGCTGGAAGAAGACGTGGCCTTCCGGGTATTGGCGGCGGAGAACTTTCCGCAACACCGCACGATCTGTGATTTTCGCAAACGGCATTTGGCGGATTTCAAAGCGGTGTTCGTGCAGGTGATCCGGATAGCGCAGCAGGCGGGGCTGGTGCGTTTGGGCACGGTGGCCATTGATGGCACCAAAGTTCGGTCGAACGCGAGCAGGCATAAGGCGATGAGCTATAAGCGTCTGCGGGCAGAAGAGAAGCGGCTGAAACGGGAGATTGCCGGGCTGTGCGATATAGCGCGAGGCACCGACGCTGAGGAGGACCGGCTGTACGGTGCGGATTCTCGGGGCGATGAGTTGCCCGAGGAGTTACAGCATCGCCAGGCGCGGCTTGCGAAGATACGGGATGCCAGGGCCCGTCTGGAGCAGGCTCAGCGGGAGTCGGATACGGCGCGGGGTCGCCACGAGGACGATGATCGGCGGCCACCGAGCGGACGCGGTGCGTCGTACAAGCGGGACTTTGGCGTGCCGGAGGATAAAGCGCAGAGTAACTTCACCGATCCGGAGAGTTCGATCATGAAGACCGCGGCCGGTTTTCAGCAATGCTACAACGGGCAAGTGGTGGTGGATGGTGATTTCCAGTTGATTGTTGCGAACAGGCTGACGGCGAATGGCAGCGACAATGGCGAGTTGCCCGGCTTGCTCGATGACGTAGAGCAGAGTCTGCACGCGACGCCGGAGCAGCTGTTGGCGGATGCGGGTTATCGCAATGAGAAGGACCTGGCCGAACTGGAGTCACGCGGCATCGATGCCTGTATTTCCTTGCGCAGAGAAGGCAGGGAGGTAGGCGAGATCGACCCGGTTCGCCACCCTGCAACGCTGCGCATGGCCGAGAAGTTGGCCACGGCCGAGGGCAAGGCTCGCTATGCCGAACGAAAATGGCTATCGGAAGCGGTCAATGGCTGGATCAAACAGGTACTGGGGTTCCGGCAGTTCAGTGTGCGTGGATTATCGGCGGCCGGCGGTGAATGGGACCTGGTCTGCCTGGCAACCAACCTGAGACGGATGCAGCCGCTGATGGTGATGGAATGACATCACACGGCAAACCGCCGACACCTTGAAAAAATCCAGCGAAAATCACTGAATCGGAAAACCACTATGAGCAATACCGGGAAAGTCGTCACCTTGACGGATCTGAATGTCTTCTATGGCGCAGACTCCTAGCTTCGACAATACATGACCGTAATTCCGATAGTTCGTTCTTCTACGGGAATTCCGGCCAATGGAATTCCGAGAAAACAACTACCAACAGTGATTCCAAGTCCCAAAACACCGACAGGCCTTTTAAATCGGAAATCCGGGAGAAATTGCTCGTCTACAATTGCGACGCTTTCATCGCTAGGTTGGAACATTATTGATCGAGATCGACGCCACGCCGTCGCTTGTGCTTCTTCTTGAGCGAGCTTACTATCCAGATAGTCTGATGATGCTTTCTTTGCGACTGCATACCAGTCCACCCGCGCATTCGTTCCAAACTGCGATTTGTTCAAACGCGTATTGGGTCCCTCGACCTGTTGCCGATCACGTGTATCAGTAGACGCAGCAAGTCGGTCGCCGGATGATTCGGAAGGAGCGTCGTCTCGAACCTGGTGTTCAGCTTCGTCCTCGATCATTGTCGATCTGACGTTGGCAGGATTCTCGATATGCAGGGTATTCGGGCGTACAGCTTCTGGCTCGCCATTGACCTGCGCGACAGCATGTCGCCGACCATCGGTGTCTATCACCCGAACTTCTATTGACGCCCCCTCCCTTCGCGGCTGATCGGTCCCGACTTGGTGTTTAGCAAATAGAAATACCGAGAGATGAAGCATCAGACCGACCAATGCCGATGCAAGTGTCAGAGCTACAAGAAGACGACGTCGTGTTGGTCTAATATTCGAAGTCATATCCAAAAGCTGAAAGTGCCGAGGAACAAAGCTAACGCAGTTACCGGCAGAATACTATCATGTGGTGCATCATCGTTGGCTGACTAGTATGATTCTTCGATACGTCTCGAGATGCAATTGTCTCGACTATGCTGGAACGGAATGACTCGTACTCAGACAAGCCTGTTTGTAGGCGCGCTCCTACAGAATTCTTATCAATGCAACCAGTGCCAACTGTTACCATGTCTGTGAGCTCCGCGCTCATCCGGTAATCCGACAACCGTTGTAGAATAGCGGCGTGACTGCGGAAAAGAAACCAAGCCCAACTTTTGTCCGACGAGTCGCCGGCGTCTTCGGATATAGTCGCCAAGCTCTTGAACTAGTCTGGGCGACCAATCGGTCACTAACTGTAATATTCGCCGGATTGACCATCGTCTCAGGGATACTACCGGCCATGATCGCCTACGTAGGGCAATTGATTGTAGATAGCGTAGTAGCTGCTATCAACTCACCGACTCCAGATATCCGACAAGTCGTGTTCTTCGTTCTTTTTGAGGCGCTCTTACTCATCTTCGTATCCGCTGGTCAACGCGGCATATCTGCATGCCAGGCTTTGCTTCGAGCGCTCCTCGGTCAGCGTGTAAATGTCTTAATTCTAGAGAAGGCACTGACGTTGCAGCTATCCCATTTCGAGGACTCGGAAATCTACAACAAGCTTACCCAGGCACGACGCGAAGCCTCACGTCGACCACTAAGTCTAGTCAATCGTACGTTCAGTCTGGTTCAAAACTCGATATCGTTGTCGAGCTACGCCGTTCTTCTCTTTGTGTTCTCGCCTTGGGCAGTCGCAATTCTCGTTGCCGCTGGAATTCCACTATTCTTGGCGGAAGCAAAGTTCTCCGGAGACGCGTACCGGCTATTTCGCTGGCGGTCGCCTGATACGCGAATGCAGAACTACTTGGAGTCCGTGATTGCGCGTGAGGATGGTGTAAAGGAAGTGAAGGTGTTCCGATTAGGATCGCGTCTTCTTGATCGTTACCGTCAGATATTCGACAAGCTCTATAAAGAAGACCGCAGTCTCACTCTTCGCCGAGATCTGTGGCGATTCTTGTTGGGGATAGTTTCTACCATGGCATTTTACGGTACATACATCTGGATCGCGGTTTCGACGGTTGCGGGACAGATCACTCTTGGTGCTATGACCATGTATCTAATGCTCTTTCGGCAGGGCCAGACGGCTGTTGCAAATATACTAGCGTCAATTAGTGGAATGTATGAAGACAACCTATACCTCTCGAGTCTCTACGAATTCTTGGGTCAGCCTGTTTCTCGTTCCGAGGGAGTCAAGGTGAGTGGTGCGGAGCCCTCCCGCGGAATCGAGTTCGAAAACGTATCATTTTCGTATCCTGGAGCCACCAAGCCAGCCATTGCCAATGTCAGTTTCCAAGTTAAGCCTGGTGAAAGCTTGGCGATTGTTGGGGAGAACGGCTCGGGTAAGACAACGCTTTTAAAGATGCTCACTCGACTGTACGATCCAACTCACGGTCGAGTCATTCTCGATGGCGTCGATCTTCGAGATTGGAATATTGATGCGCTGCGGCGACGGATCAGCGTCGTGTTTCAAGATTTTGGTCGGTACCAGTTTTCGGCAGGTGAGAATATTGGCGTTGGAGATACGGAGCGGTTCAGTGATGTGTCAGCCTGGGAGCGCGCTGCGCAAAAGGGTATGGCTGCGGAATTCATTGTTGAGCTCCCGAGAGGATATCAAACGCAACTTGGGCGTTGGTTTGAAGACGGTCAGGAATTGTCGGGAGGAGAGTGGCAAAAAATGGCACTATCTCGAGCATTTATGAGGAGTGATGCGGATATCCTGGTTCTTGACGAGCCTACTTCTTCGATGGATGCGACCTCCGAGGTAGCATTGTTTGATCACGTCCGTAGATCAAGCACTGACAAAATGACAATACTTATTTCGCATCGATTTTCGACTGTGCGGGCTGCAAATCAGATTATTGTCGTGGAAAACGGGCAGATGTTGGAATGCGGGAGCCACGAAGAATTGCTGGCACTTGGGGGGAAGTATGCGACCTTGTTCAAGCTTCAGGCTAAAGGATACGAATAGGGAGTAGCGAATTCGAATAGGCGCGTCATGCGTGTTAACAGCCGGCATTTCTAATAAAGAACCCGGCAACGGACAGTCTTAGTCTGTCCCCAGCCGATTTGTCGACTTCTTTGATCATGTGCGGTGTGCCTTGGCGGATAAATATAGCCCGATTCGGTCGTGGTGAAAAATAGTATCCGAGCCCTGCTTCTAGCGATCTCTCAATGGCCTCGTTTCTGAATATTCCGCGGTTAGATGAAGTGTTTTGCTCACAGTCCTTTGTGGCATAGGTGACGAGAAGTTCGCCTCCCCAGTCATTCCGCCATTCAGAGTGGGCATAGTATATGTAAGCGCCAGTACCGTGTTTGTCCGAATGCCAGCCCAGCCCAGACCCAGATGGATAAACATACGGGCAGACTGTGAAATGGGACCAATCCTTCCCTTTGGCGCCAACAATATCGCCGAGAGCCTGCGCAGCGCTGTCAAGTTTGTCGATGAGCAAGTCCACCGGTGTTTGTGTCGGGCGCGCCAGGCGCTCGGATGCAATTCCTTGCTCGGAAAGTATTTCGATACCTACCAGCGGATTTCCGTTTGTTAGCTTGAATCCCCGACCCCATGCCTCAGGCAGGATTGCTCGAAAATCGGCGATGTCGAAGTACTGGAGAATTCGAAGTTGCTCATCTTCGGACAGAAAATCATCCATGACGACTATTCGATTGTCCTTGTAAGTGATTGGCATGGAATCAATCACCTATTCCAATCGCTCGTCGACATACTAGGGTCTGTTGACAATTAAAGGTAAACTATTGTTCCAACTCATTGAAGGAGTTGGATCGATGCCCCGATTACTCTTAAGAAATGACCAGTTCGAGCGGATCGAAGCCATGTTGCCGGGCAAGCCCGGCGACTGCGGTGTGACGGCCAAAGATAACCGCTTGTTCGTCGAAGCGGTGCTGTGGATCGCACGAACCGGTTCGCCGTGGCGGGACCTGCCAGAGTGCTTTGGCCCCTGGAACAGCGTGTACAAACGCTTTGCCCGTTGGTCGGACAAAGGCATCTGGCACCGGGTGTTTGCGGAGCTGGCCAAAGACGCCGATTTTGAAGAAGTGTTTTTGGATTCCACCATTGTCCGAGCGCACCAGCATGCGGCAGGGGCGGCAAAAAAAACGGTCCGCAGGCGCTCGGCCGCTCGCGCGGCGGACTGACGACAAAAATTCATGGCCTGGTAGAAGGCCTGGGATTGCTGGCACGATGGACGCTGACTGCCGGTCAGGTGCATGACCTGACGGAGGCGCAGGGTCTGATCGATGGTCTGTCCACCGAGGCCGTCGTCGCCGACAAAGCTTACGATTCGGACGCGCTGATCACGGCTATCGAAGCACTGCCTGCGAACGCCGTGATACCGCCCAAAGCGAACCGCATTGAACAACGCGCATTTGATCGCCATCAGTACAAACACCGCAACCTCATTGAATGTTTTTTGCCCGTCTCAAGCAGTTCCGACGCATCGCCACACGCTACGACAAACTCGCCTGCCGATATTCTGCCTTCATCGCTATCGTCGCCAGCTTCCTGTGGCTTTGCTAATTGTCAACAGACCCTAGCACCCTATGACTCAATCGCGCGCCATTGGCTACTCGGTGTGCCAGGAAACCGACTGCCCAATTGGTCATCGACGTGGCTTGCGATTACAAAACTCCCGAGCGTACTGTACCATATATTGTATTGGCCGGAGATTGGTGCTAACGGTTGGTGACTGAATCTGGGTCATGCGGTTGGTCACTCTTGTCGGGTCATAGATGTAGTTTAGGCAGTCGAACTGCATTGCGCTGAATTTTTCAGATGCGAATTCTGTGCTCCGAGGAGTCCCTGACCATGATGGCTATGCCTTCTTTGTCCAAGTTGCGAGTTCTGTCCCTGCTCGTTACTCAGAAATGCAATGCATCGTGTGACCATTGCGGTACATATAGCGGTCCGGAGAAGAGCGATCGTTTGGAACTAGACTTGCTCAAGTCAGTGATTCAGCAAGCAGCCGAAAATCGATTTACTGACGTAGTTTTCTCTGGTGGGGAGCCAACTCTTCTGGGCGATGAGTTGCTCGATGTCATAGGATTGGCGAAGTCGCTGTCACTTCGAACTCATTTGGTATCCAATGCATGGTGGGCCAAATCGAAGAAACGAGCAGAATGGCGGATTCGGCAGTGGCTTGATGCTGGTCTTGACGAACTGGAGATCAGTACTGGAGAGCAACATGTTCGGTTCATTGCATTCGAGAAGGTCGTACTTGCGGCCGTTGCGTCTGTCGAAGTCGGTGTCGCGGCGACTGTAATTATCGAGCTTCTCGAGCCGCGTTCAGTTTCGGCAACGAGATTCGAGTCGACACCAGAGATAAAACTAGCACGGCAGAATTTTCCGGACCGTCAATTGAACGTCCATGAGAGCCCGTGGATGTCGCTCAGCTCGCAAGAAATTCTAGACTATCCTGAGGGCATTGCAGCAAATAGCCGAAATCTCGGAAGAATTGGCGGTTGTGATGACGTCCTTAGAACGATTACTGTAAGTGCGGATGGCTCGTTTTCGGCGTGTTGTGGGGTAGGGATGCGGCAGGTACGCGAGCTTCAACTTGGAAACATCGAGTCGTGTACACTCAGTGAGGCGATTCGCAAAGCCGAATCAGATCCGTTCAAATGGCGTATTCGATGTGAAGGGCCGGAGCATATCTTGGCGTGGGCAGCAGACCAGGATCCTAGGATTATCTGGGAGAACTTGTATTCGCATCGTTGTCAAGCATGCATTCGAGTCTTCACCGATCCGAACATACGTAGCATCGTAAAAAGGCACTATCCGGACTCGTTGTCATCCCGTATTTCTCTAAGAGTGGCCAAGACCGACTAGTGACGATGCGCGGAATAAATGTTGGGCGATACCGATAATGGGTGAACATCTCGATGGTGGGAATTGCAGAGTCAATTCGTGGAATGAGTGGGACCCGCTTGAGGAGGTGATAGTAGGCACTGCATGGGGCGCGCACGTACCGTCCGGTGCCGACGCGGTATCTGACGGACACTCATTATTTGGGCTCGGAGGCAGCGCGTTTCCCATTGAGGTCATTCATCGAATTCAAGAGCAGATTGAGAGATTTGTATCAATATTGAAAGCAGAAGGCGTGGATGTCCAACGCCCGTCGATTCATGATCTTTCGCTTCCGATACAAAGCCCGCACTTCTCCGTGCCCTGCGGGTATAATTTTATGAACGCCCGTGACCTTGTTCTAATAGTCGGTGACCAGATTATCGAAGCCCCGACGGCGTCTCAGTCCAGGTACTTTGAGACTCTCGCATACCGGCCGCTCTTCAAGGAGTACTTTCGAAGCGGCGCGCGATGGGTATCTGCACCGAAACCAGAGCTCTCGGCGAGTTCTTTCAATAGTCCGGAGGCGAGAGAACGATTCAATCTGACACAGGAGGTTACGTCTGAATACGAGCCGCTATTCGATGCGGCCGACTTTGTTCGGTGTGGTTACGACATTATTGGTCAACGTGGTGCGAGAACAAATTGTTTCGGCCTTGAGTGGCTCAGGCGACACCTCGGTAGTGAATTCTCGATTCACGAGATTTCCACACAATGCAGATTCTCGGTTCATATCGACACAACATTCGTTCCGCTTGGTCCAAATCGCGCATTGGTTAACCGAGACTGGATAGGCAAACTTCCCGGATTTTTAAATGGGTGGGAGATCATTGACGCACCAAAGCCGGAAGGAACCACAGAACCGCTTCCCGGGTATCAATATGAGACAAGCCCATATATTGCCATGAACGTGTTCTTGCTCGATGAAAAACGAGTATTTGTCGACGCGCAACAAAAAAAGCTTATTCGGATACTCAAGGAACATGGCATGGACCCTATTGATATTCCGTTCGATTTGCCCCCAATTCTTGGTGGAGCATTTCACTGTGCGACGTTGGATGTCCGACGGAGGAGTTCCGGATAGATGGGATTGGCTCTTACTTTTGGCCGATTGTGTAGAAGCGCTTCGTGGCCTTGGGGCTGTGGAATGTCGCAGGTACGTCGTTTCTTCAGTATGGTACACACCAATCTGGCTGCGCTCGTCCTCAAGTGATCATTGATTCTCGATGAATTATTGGGTGTAAAACAGCGATCAGAAATCCCGATCGCCAAATCGAGCATCTGACCGAGGGCAATCACAATATGAGAATTCAACGATAATCTTATGTATGTAAGCCAAGATCGCAAACTGGTCTTTTTTCACAACCCCAGGACCGCGGGTCAGTCAATTGCAGCAATGTTGGGATTCGAGGTGGAAGGTCGGGGAAAGTTCTCTCATATGACAGCCGTAGATGCGAAATCGCGAATATTCCAAGATGAATGGCCGAACTTCTTTACCGTCTCACTCGTCCGCAATCCGTGGGACAGAATGGTCGCGATCTATCGCTATCAGAGGAGTATTGAGTTTGGCCTCAATAGTCCATTCGCGGATGTGCATAGGTCCGCACGTCTGTACGAGTTTGGGGACTGGTTGATTCTGAACAAGCTTGGCCAAATTGATTCGGATTGGTTCAGGGTTCCGCAAACCATGTGGACGCAAGACACGACAAAGACATACAAGTTTGAGAACATCGAGGACTGCGCCAAGGAATTACGCCGCCGATTCCATCTCGAGACTGACCTTCCTCGCGGAACTGGACTGAACCGACCGGATTACAGGACTAACTACCCAACTCAAAAAGAAGTCGATATTGTTAATGAGCTTGATTCGGAGACTATCAGACGCTTCGGCTACGACTTCTGAACTACAGCGGAGATGAAGTTGGATTCGAGGAACGGGAGACTACATAAATGATTGCTTTCGACAGACGTGGCTGGGGCATCGGACGACGCATGCGTGAAAGTGTCTGACGAAAGGGATGCTAGATGCGTGGATGCCTCGCTCATGGAGGGGCAATCTGGCGGGCGCTACTACGAGCCATTTACGACAGCGCAAGCTGAACTCGCCAAACGTGAGATGTGTCATCTTCTGCGGAGCTTAGACAAGAGCTTACCTGTCAAGCTCGATCTTGCTTCGGTGTCGTTATTGGATGGGTCCGAAAAATCTCGGGTGTTTCGCTGCACGGATACGGCTGGGCTAAGGTATGTCATAAAGGCGCATAGCATTCTTAGGAATTTCGAGAGAGAAATGCAGGCGTTTGACTTCCTCCCACCTGAGAATGTCCCCGAGTTAAAATTCAAGGACAATCAACGTCGGCTCTTTATTTACAGATTCATCGAAGAACCGTATTTCATGAGTAACGATAGCCACTTAAGGGTCGCAAGTTTCATCGGGAAACTTCACGACAGGGTTGAGACGATAGCTGCCGACCTTTCTGGGGAGTGGCAGAAAGCTCGAGTACAGTATGTAGATCGCTACTTCAGACACCAAGGAGGCAGCTCTGACTTCTTGATGCGGCTTAAGAAACACTTCGCACCGAATAGAGTTCTGTGCTCAATAGGAGACCTAAAGCCCGATCATCTGTTCATTAGAGATGGTGAATTGGTATTGATCGATCTCGAGTCCTTCTGCTTTTTTCAAACAGAGTTTGTTGATGTGCTAGGACTGATAAATTTCTGGAAATCTGGGAGGATTCAGTATGATCAAGTTCTAGAGCTTGTCTCGTCATATCTGGATGCACGGACGCTGTCTCGAATCCAACCGGCAACATACATCGACCTCCTCGACGAATTTGTAAAATTCAAGGGATTTGGACGCGGCCTAGAGGACGTTTGGCCGATGGACGGCAAGCCCGGTTCCGGGTGCCTTGATTAGGTGTGTGATGCATAGACATTCTTTCAATTAGATGAGTGGCTATGGACAAACAGATGAAGTGGCGGCGATTCCGATAGTTGTCATCGTTGCCGTTCAAGAAGACAAATCACGAGCAGAGAATTTCGTGAATCAAAACTCGTATCCCATCTGCAGGATAATGTGTTTGTCGATTCGCTCAACAATATCAATCTCTCTCTGAGTGGGGTAGTAGTCCCTGTACTCTTCGGAGCGCTCCGATGTATTCCTTCTGGATAACTTACGGTCAAGTCCGAATCGGGCGCAGATTTCTTCGGCACTCTGTTCCAAGTTTTCGAACTCATATACTTTGGTGACATCTTTCGTCCAATAAACCTGTGGATGACCGAACCAGTTTGAACGGACGCTCTTGCGGGAATCGTTAAGCCGTAGCCATTCAGGAAAGTCGTATATAAGTGCGATCTCATGCGTGTCGTTGATTCCGACGAGGTCGCGATAGGTTGTACTCCTTTGGTAACAGTAAAGCGAAACGACTCGATCCCATGGGTTTCTCACGAAGGAAAACGTGAAGAAGTTCGGCCATTCATCTTGGAATACTCGCCTCTTCGCATCAAGAGCATTGATGTGTGAGAATTCCAAATTGAGTTCGTAGTTAAATCCCAACATCCGAAGAAGAGACACTCCTGCAGTTTTCGGGTTGTGGATGAATACCATCTTTTTCTTCTGACAAACATACATAGGCAATCAGCGCGTTTTTCAACTCGATCCGCTTTGAATTTCAGCAGAAATCGAGGCGCACAGGGTATCGCGAATGAAGGAAAGCCACGTTAGTATCATAATACGGTCCGATTGCCGCCAACCAACACATTTGTACGAACGAATGGCCATCGGTTTCTCTTTACTGTCCGTGCGAGCTGTTCGTTTGAAATCTCTATCGCACATGCGCGCCAAAAATCTCCAGCATTAATGACTAGATAAGGGCGCTCCGCCGCGAACACCCTGTACGTCTCGATCTCAATATTGACGCGATCGGTCACGTTTAAGTTGTTGTGGTTGTCGCCTATGGCGGATAGTGCCCGTATTGTCTGATCTTCTCGTTCAGTATATGTTTTAGCCTTGATCATGTTCTTGATAGATGGTCCAATTCGCGCCCATATCGGCAATCTCGAAACCGCGGTACCTAACCATTTGTCGAACGGCACGTATTGTTGACTCTGCAGAAAACAGAGGCGGATAATTGCATTGGCGATTTTGTTAGTTGCCAAGCGTGAACCGACTTCGTCACCAATCTCGTTCGTCCGGCCAGGGATTGCTTTTACTGACGCGATGGTCTGCCATTGACTAGCCATGTAGAACAGCCAAACATCCTTTGGGAACCATCGGAGTGTTGTGCGCAGGCTCGCCATCTCGCCAGAATCATCTCTGAAAATCGCTCCACTCGTTGCCTCTAGCAACAGTTGCTGCGGAATACTCAGCCAGTCATCGATCGTCATTCCTTCTCGTGGATCGAAGCCAAACCAATCCATCATCCAAGATTTGAGGTTCGCCACGTCAACGTGATGATCAGACGGACGTTTTTGCCAATTGGGAAATCTTACAGGCCAACCCATGAAGTCGTCAGGCAGCAAAGCCTCGAGCTTCCGTTTGACGGGTTCGACGTGCTCTCGGGAAAGAAATACCTGCAATCGAGGTCCCCACCCGTGATCAGTTGAGCGCGCGGTATCGAAGCCAAGAACTTCAGAACCTTTTCCAATCAGGCAAGCGGCGTGGGGGTGTGGCCCGACTATTGCGGACACGACATCATTGTAAAATGCCTCGGACAAAACCAGCCCAGGTAAGAAGCCTGATTCTTGTTGTGCTGGTTTATTGTCTTTGTTCTGTACTACCACCATTTGTCCAATTAACCGAGTCTACGTTGGGTGGAGAGGTAATTGCGGAAGTCGCTGCAAAAACGCCTCATATGGAGATCGGAATCGATTTGCCATCCAATCCGCTACCGAATCGGCGAAGCTCTGCATCACCAGTCTCCTGGGGTGCTTCGGATAAAAGTCGGCAATGCCGACGATCTGCCAGTAAAGAGTATCTCTCAATACAGACTCGTTATACTGGTTGAGTGCCGCCTTTGGCTGGTCGTTTAGCTCAATTGAAAATAGCAGTTTTTTGAGTGACTCTATATGGCAGACAGCTGCGACCTGCATTCCTCCCACAACACTCCAATGACCAGTACCGACGAAATCTCCGAGACCAACAACATTTTTACCTATTGCCGCAGCCTCGGATATTCTCTGCTGCAACAAGAATGGAGTAGGACGTGAACCTAAGACGGGCCCACTGACCCCAGCACTTTGCACTTCTTCTTGCGATACCTGCAGCGCGGCAGCAGCGATTCGACAGAATTCTTCGTCTATTTCAACCGACCCGTTTCCAGTTGGGAATCCTCCGTGCTTTCTGCAAGCCCTATCCGGCGAAAATTTCTCAGCAATATCTGCAACTATCCAGGTTCTGCCAGAATGCTGACTTGCCATGGACCCGGTTAAGTAAAGCGATGCCTCAGCACGATCTTCCGCGGTCTCACATCTGAGGTGCTTGGACATAACACTCCCTTGATCGAGATGAACTTCGCCCGCTACCTCAAGACGAGCGGGAGATGAGGGCAACGATTGGATTCCCAAAGTCTCGCGCGTCGAACTTCTTGCGCCTTCCGAAACTACGATCAGGTCGACAGGACCTAGGCCTGGATCACGGTATGTCCCGTCGTCACAAGGGCTCTGAATCTCGAATTTCTCGCCGTAACGCAAGGTGATGTTTGGCATTGACTGCACGTGCTTTCTTAATAGTCTCTCGAATTTCCGCGCCTCTACGACAAAGATGGAGTCCGAACTCGCCAACTTGGCTGTAGTCCTGGGGACCGCCCAGGGTCTCGCGTCGACAGGATCAGATCGTCTAGACGTCCTTTTGGAATTGTCTATGTCCGACAAAAAATCTACACCGCTTGCCAGAGGGCTGATAATCTCGCTTAGAAACTCACTCGCGAGGTGTGTATCAATTGTCCCGAGCTGATCTATGACCGCTTGTCGTCCGGTCCACTGAAGGTTTCTGGAGTAACGCCTCCGTTGCTCATAGGCAACAACGCGGTAGCCTGATCTTGACAAAATCGCGGCGGTCAGCAACCCAGGTACGGACAACCCCGAAACTACGGCGATACGCCGAGGAACCCGCCCAGAACTCTTAGACTCAGCGGCTCGGCGGTGGCGCATGAACTCTTGTGGATCGTCGCTAGATAAGATTTCAATTACGTTGGCTGTACTGGGTGTTGTGGCGAGCCTGGCGCCTCGGAGGAAATCTGAACTATTGAAATTCGTTGTGAGCGAGGGATATCGCGACAACGTTTCTACAATTCCCTTTCTGATCCTGTCATTGAACATCAAGTACGTTTGCGAAGAGTGAGACAGCGCATTCTAGATATATTCTACAATTTACGGTCAGGCTTCGGACCGTTTCTACCCGGCAATTGTGCGCAACGCGGGAACTTGCTGGAGCTCCCATGCCACCGTCCGATTGCAGTAAAACTACCCGATTGTTTTCTCGAAATGCAAGCTCGTGCGTATTCCACGCCATTCCGGCCGGTGATTCCACGGTAAGCCGGCCACCCATTCCAGCGCATTCCGGCCACTGATTCCACGGCAAGCCGGCCGGCCATTCCAGAGGAATCCGGCCACCTTTAGGGAGTCGATCGACGCGGGACAACGAGAAGTTACGCTGGTCTCTTTTTTGTCAAGAAGGAGAGGCCCAGTGGCAGCGACGAGGTTGTCCATGCGACGGATAAAAGATGTATTGAGACTGCAGGCGGCGGGGCTCAGCCGACGCCAGCTGGCAAAGAGTTGCGGTATAGCGCGCTCCACCGTGGCCGAGTACCTGAAGCGG
The DNA here is from genome assembly GCA_965224505.1 of Woeseiaceae bacterium. Classification (GTDB taxonomy): domain Bacteria; phylum Pseudomonadota; class Gammaproteobacteria; order Steroidobacterales; family Woeseiaceae; genus UBA1847. The sequence continues at coordinate 2,693,045 of CBDCZL010000018.1, read as the reverse complement.
GCCGAGGCGGCAGGCCTGTCGTGGCCACTGCCTGAGTCTCTCGATGATACCGAACTCGAGAAGCGCCTGTTCCCGCCGCCGGTAACGGTACCGGCCGAGCAGCGTGCGGTGCCGGACTGGGCCGTGGTGCACCGTGAGCTCAAGAGCCCGGGCGTGACCTTGCAGCTGTTGTGGGACGAGTACAAAGAAGCGAACCCTGAGGGCTTCCAGTACAGCTGGTTCTGCGAGCATTACCGTGCCTGGCAGGGCAGGGTGGACGTGGTGATGCGCCAGGATCACCGCGCCGGTGAGAAGCTGTTCGTGGATTATGCCGGGAAGACGATGGACATCGTCGACCGGGATAGCGGTGAAGTGCGTGATGCGCAGATCTTCGCCGCGGTGCTGGGTGCCTCCAACTACACCTTTGCCGAGGCGACATGGTCGCAGACCTTGCCCGACTGGATCGGCTCGCACGTGCGCGCGTTCGCCTACTTCGACGCGTTGCCGGCGATCGTCATCCCGGACAACCTGAAGTCGGGCGTGCACCTGGTGTCAGTTTTCACCGATATAGAGCCAATGCGTTTTCGGCGTAAAGGAGCCACCTGGTTTTCACCGTAATGGAGCCGTTACGTTTTCGGCGTAATGGAGCCACTGCGGCTCTGATTTCAGGCTCGAACTTTCCATAAATGCAGATACCCTCGCGGTTTTTTGAGCGAGGGTATCGATGGCAAACAGGAGGTTCGAGATGTACGAACTACGACAAGTATTGGTGCGCATGCGGCTCGGCGATTCCGACCGGGCCCTGGCCAGGGCGGGTCTGATCGGCCGTCCCAAGGCGAAAGCGCTGCGCCGGCTGGCCGAGGCCGAAGGATGGCTGGATCCGGGGCGGCCCTTGCCCGAGGATGCGGTGCTGGCCGAGGCCCTGCCACGGGCCCGGCCGCGGTCGTCTTCGGTCTCCGGCGTTGAGCCGTTTCGCGACAAGGTCGAGCGATGGGTGGCTCTCGACACACCGTGCCGTGCGATCCACCAGGCGCTCAAGCGAGAATACCAGTACAGCGGCAGCTACTCGTCGGTGTACCGCTTCGTGCAAAGCATCAAGCCGCGCCGACCGAAGGCGACGATGCCGCTCGAGTTTGCACCGGGCGAAGCCGCCCAGATCGATTTTGGCAGCGGCCCGGAACTGATCGACGTGGAGACCGGCGAGATCGTCAAGACCTGGTTCTTCCTGATGACGTTGTGCTGGAGCCGGCACCAGTACGCGGAGATCGTGCTGAATCAGAAGGTACCGACCTGGCTGGAATGCCACCGCCGCGCCTTCGAGTGGTTCGGCGGTGTGCCGCAAAAACTCATCATCGACAACGCCAGGTGCGCCATTACCCGCGCCTGTCGCCGCGATCCCGTGGTGCAGCGCGCCTATGCCGAGTACGCCGAAGGCTACGGCTTCAGGATCGACGCCCTGCCGCCACGACAGCCGCAGATGAAGGGTCGCGTGGAATCGGGTATCAAATACCTCAAGACCGGCTTTTTGCCGTTGCGCGAGTTCCGGGATATCGTCGATGCCAACCGGCAGTTGCAGACCTGGGTCCTCGAGGAGGCCGGCAACCGCGTCCACGGCAGCACGCACGAGCAGCCGCTGGTGCGCTTTGAGATCGAGAAGCCCTTGCTGCAGCGCTTACCGGCGGTGGCGCCGGAACTCGCCGAATGGGCCAAAGTCAAGGTCCACCGCGATTGCCATGTGCAGTTCGAGAAATGCCTGTACTCAGTGCCCTTCAAGCTGATCGGGCAGTCATTGTGGCTTAAGGCAACGCCGGTTACCGTGCGTATCTACCGCGACCACGAGCTGGTGGCGGTGCATTCCCGGCACTTTAAGCCGGGCAGCCGCGCCAGTATCGACGACCATCTGCCGCCGGAAGCCATTGCCTGGAAGATGCGTGATCCGCAATGGTGTTTACGCCAGTCGGAGAACATCGGTGCATCCTGCCATCAGCTGATCCGCACGCTGTTCGCTGACCGGGTCCTCGATAATCTGCGCGCCGCCCAGGGCGTCATCCGGCTCCGTGACAAGTATGGCAGCACCCGCCTCGAGGCCGCCTGCCAGCGAGCGCTGAGCTACAACAACCCGCGCTATCGCACCGTCAAGACCATCCTCGAAAAAGGCCTCGAGCAACACCCCTCGGCACAACGGGCCTTCGACACCCTGGCCGACAGCTACACCGGCCAGGGACGCTTTAGCCGGGACATCAAATCCTTACTGAAACACTGACACAGGAGATATCACCATGAATCCCATGCCTGAACTGGCTCCCATGCTCAAACAACTGCGGCTGTCCGGCATCCTCGACTCACTGGAATCGAGGAACAAACAGGCCATCGACAAGAAAATGGCTTACCCTGAGTTCCTCTCGCTGCTGATCAGCGACGAGATCGCAAGGCGGGAACAAAAGCGCTTTGCCACGCGGCTCAGGCGTGCCGCCTTCCGCACCAACAAAACCCTCGACCAGTTCGACTTCAGCTTCAATCCGAACATCAACTCAGCACTGATCCATGAACTGGTCACCGGACGCTTTATCGACGAGAAGGTCGCGGTTCTCATCGCCGGGCCCTGCGGCACCGGCAAAAGCCACATCGCCCAGGCCATCGGCCATGCCGCCGTGCGCCAGGGTCGCGATGTGCTGTTTACCTCCCTGTCCAAGCTGCTCGGCGACCTGCATGCCGCCAGAGCCACCGACTCCTTCGATCGCAGGTTCCAGAACCTGGTCAGGGTGCCGCTGCTCATTATCGACGACTTCGGCCTCAAACCGCTTCGCCATCCCCATGACGAGGACTTCCATGACCTGATCGCCGAGCGTTATGAGCGTGCCGCCACCGTCATCACCAGCAACCTCGACTTCTCAGAATGGGGCGATGCCTTCCCCAACCAGTTGCTCGGTGCGGCAACGCTTGACCGGTTGCGCCACGCCGCCTACCGCGTCGTGTTGGATGGCAAAAGTTATCGCTCTCCAAGGCCGCTCGACAACCAACTTGAAAAACACCCGGAATCAGGAAAATAATGCACCCGTTCGAGCCTGAAAATCAGCAACAAAAAGTGGCTCTATTACGCCGAAAACCGCTGGCTCCATTACGGCGAAAAATGACACCTGGCGCACCGTTACGAGCCGGAACTGAACCCCACCTATGCCGAGATGGCCCGGCATTACGGTGTCGCGATTATCCCGACGCGCAAGGCGAAACCCCGTGACAAAGCCAAAGTAGAAAATGGCGTTTTAGTGGTGTTGCGCTGGATCCTCGCCAGGCTGAGGAACCGGACTTTCTTCTCCTTAGGCGAACTCAACGCGGCCATCGCCGAGTTACTCGAGGAACTCAACGCCAAGCCGTTCCAGAAGCTGCCGGGCAACCGCAGGGAGCTCTTCGAGTCGCTGGATCGGCCGGCCATGAGGCCGCTATCGGGGAGTCCTTATGAATACGCCGAGTGGAAAAAGGTGCGGGTGAATATCGATTACCACGTCACCGTCGACAAGCATCACTACTCGGTGCCGTACCAGCTGGTGAAAGCGCAGCTGGATGCCCGCATCACGGCCAACACCGTGGAGCTTTTATACAAGGGCAAGCGGGTCGCCAGCCACCGCCGTTCCCGGCAGGCCGGCCGTCACACCACGGTGACGGCGCACATGCCCAAAGCCCACCGCGATTACGCCGAGTGGACGCCGGAGCGGCTGGTGCGCTGGGCCAAAGAGACCGGTGAAGCCACGGCCAGGCTGGTGGAGACCATCCTCTCATCAAGACCGCATCCGCAGCACGGCTACCGGGCGTGTCTGGGCATGATGCGCTTAGGCAAATCCTACGGTAGCCAGCGCCTCGAGGCGGCCAGCCGCCGGGCGCTCGCCATCGGTGCCTGCTCCTACAAGAGCGTGGAATCAATCCTGAAGAACAACCTCGACAAAAAGCCGCTGCCGGCCACCACCGTCGAGTCGCCGGCGATCGAGCACGATAACCTGCGCGGCCCGGACTACTACCATTGACAAGGAGAGTGACACCCGATGTTAAATCACCCCACCCTGGAAAAACTCCGTGAGCTCAGGCTCATCGGCATGAAGGACGCGCTCGAGGAGCAGCAAAGCATGCGTGATATCGAAGCCCTCGACTTCGAGGAGCGCCTGGGGCTCCTGGTCGATCGCGAGATCACGGTGCGCGCCGACCGGCGGCTCAAGACCCGGCTCAGGAATGCCCGGCTTCGCGAACAGGCTGCCATCGAGGATCTCGACTACCGCCATCCGCGAGGCCTCGATAAATCACTGATGCAATCGCTCATCGGTGGCCAGTGGCTCAAGCAACACCTGAACCTGCTGATCACCGGCCCCACCGGGGTCGGCAAGACCTGGATCGCCTGTGCGCTGGCGCACAAGGCCTGCCGCGACGGCTTCACCGCCCAGTACCGGCGCGTATCGAGGCTGTTCGATGAGCTGAGCTACGCACACGCCGATGGCCGTTACCCGCAGCTCATGAAAAAGCTTGCCCGCACCGACCTGCTGGTACTCGATGACTGGGGACTCGCCAGGCTCCTGGCGGCGCAACGGCGTGACCTCCTGGAAGTCCTCGACGATCGGCACAACCGAAAATCGACGCTCGTCACCAGCCAGTTACCGGTCGAGCACTGGCACAGGATTATCGGCGATCCGACGCTGGCTGACGCCATCCTCGATCGCCTCGTTCACAACGCTTACCGAATCCATCTCAAAGGAGAATCCATGCGAAAGAACAGAACCGACTTGACCCACACGGTCACTTCAAACTCATAATGCCGAACCCGCGTCGCTACGCTCCGCCAACATGGCCGGCATCGCGTGGAACGGGTGGCCGCTTTGCCGCGGAACAAGTGGCCGGCTTCCGCTGGAACAGGTGGCCGGAATCAGCGGAATACGCAAGCTCGAACGCCTACACGTAGGTTCAGTCAGACTGGCGAGGCTTATGGCGTAGTCTGCCCAAAGTGCTCGATTCTCGCCAAGACAGAAGTGACAGTCCAATCCAGAACGATATAGAATGAGTGAGCTACTATGGTCAACAAAACTGATGTGACTGCCTCGACTGAACATGCGACAGTTGCGCTGACTTCTTTCTCGAGAAACGAATGGCGCGAGTCGCTCATAGGGGTTGTATTGTACGGTTCTTATGCCGACGGAAGTGCCTCAATCGAATCAGATATTGACGGAATAGTGGTCCTGTCGAGCGTCGACCGCCCGTACTCAATACAACAGAAGTTTCACGATTTCGTTCTTGATATTCAGGTTTACGACGAATCGTCACTAATTGATTTCGTTATTTGGCAGTGCGGTAAGCGGATGAAGCTGCTTGCCAGATCGCTGTCAAACGGCATAGTCGTATTGGATACGGTCGGTGCGATTCGGCGTGCCGTGGAGCAAGCCCGCTCACTGCTCACCGCAGATCCTCCTGCGGTCGATTGGATGCCTTATCGGTCGGCGATGTCGGCGCAGCTGGACTATGTTCGGAAAGCTCCGAGCGTGCGTGCGAAGATCCCAACTTACCTGGAGCTATATCGGTGCATAACATCTATTATTCTACTTAGAGGAGATGGATGGCTGGCACAACATCGTGAAATCGTTCCGGAAATTGAGAAACTCGATCCAGCCGCGTCAGCTCGGCTACACGATGCGTTCGTGCAGGCAGTAGCTGGCCGTGAACAAAGCTTTATGCGAGAGGCAGAATCGGCGCTTGACTCAATCGGCGGATCAATCTCTCTTGGGGAAAAGTGTTTTGTCTAGTAGATTGAATCGATCAGCGGCACGGTCCGAGCGACACGCGGGAGTCAAACACGGGGAGTTCGATGCTCGAAGGCACTTAGACGCTCGGGAGAACGCCATTCCGCTTTTCCGGACCTGGCAAAGCTTTTCTTCCAGACGGCCATGATTCAACCACTAGACTCAGACTACGTGTGCTCAGACTTCGAGAGAGTCGAGCTTGAAGCCAGGATTAGCCTTAATCCCCACAACCCGTATACCGACTACACTGAATTCTACAACTACATCCTGCGTCAGGTTGACTCACCTCCTGATAGTGCGCTTAGGAATCTGGTGGCCAAACTTCAGTCATCGTGCAAAATTGATCGAGTGTCGCGTCCTTTCTTCGTTATCGACAACTTGCCAATCGACCGAAAATTACCGGAGATATCAAACGTTGACCCAATCGGAGACAAATGCAAGTTGAAGACGACCTTCATCGCTGAAGGCGTGTTGACGTTTTTCGCGGTTTGCACTGGTCTTCCAAGTATCGGGTACAAGAGAATAAACGATGGCTCCATATTCCATGACATATTTCCGAAGAATGATCAAAGTGAAACCCGGTCGCAAAAGTCGCTTCAACCTATCGGTTTTCATAGGGATCTTGGGAATCATGCCGTTAGACCGGATTTCTTGAACATACTCTCCTTGCGTTCATTGCAGGCAAACGAGATATTGACGTCGTTCGCTCGCGCTAGGGATGTCATTGACAACCTAACGGATGCCGAGAAGGAAGTGTTGGCGCAGCCACTTTTTTACACGGATTTCAATTCGATCGAAATTTGTGAGGACCGGGAGAAGCTGAAGTCATACAGCAAGCACTCGATAGTCTCACTGCGGGATCCCTATGAGTTGAACTTCTTCGAGTGGTTTACTCACGCGATTAGCCCGAAGCATGAAGATTTGGTCGAAAAGATTTCGGGCTTGTTACACGAACACAAGTACGGGCAAGTCATGAGGCCAGGGCAGCTGGTGTCGATAGCGAACAACACGGCGTTTCATGCGCGAGAGGTAGGAGAAATATCTGACCCGGCAGAGTCGATGCGTCGTTGGAGCATGAAGACTGTAAATGTCTATAACCTGACCATGCACAACGCCAACTATGATCCAAGTATGTATGGGATAGTGGCGAACTAGGGAGTGGTTATGGGCTGCACGTGTACAAAATCGCCAAGCATGAGCTTATCAGATTAATCGAATTACCGCTTCTATGTATGGTCGACTCGACCGTCCAAAAGTTTGACTGTCTTACTCGCTCGCGTGGCAAACTTGTCGTCATGCGTAACAAGACAAATCGTCGAGCCAGATGCATGTAGCTCGTCCAGCAGCTGCATTACCGCCTCGCCATTACGCGAGTCCAAATTACCAGTGGGTTCGTCCGCTAAAAGCAACGACGGCCGCCCGATGATAGCGCGAGCGACTGCAACGCGTTGTTGTTGCCCTCCGGACAACTGGTTTGGATAGTGATTGACACGGTGTGAGAGGCCAAGCATATCAAGAGTTTCGATTGCCCTATCGCGACGTACTTCTTTGGGCGTATTGTCCTGATAGAGAAGGGGTAACTCGACATTTTCACGAACCGTCATGTAGTCAATAAGATTGAACGATTGAAAAATGAACCCGATTTCCCTATTGCGGATTGCGGCTCTTACGCGCGGATTGGTATTGTCGACGCGCTCACCATTTAGCGTGTACGTGCCTTCTGTTGCTATGTCGAGAAGTCCGATAATGGCTAACAGGGTTGACTTTCCGGATCCAGACGGACCTGACACCGAGAGGTAGTCACCGGCCCAAATGTCTAGATCGATGTTGGCCAGAGCGTGCGTCTCAACCTCGTCCGTCTCGAAAATCTTCCTGATGTTTCGGAGACAAATCATTGGTGCTTTGGCAGTATTTGACATTCTTTGTCCCAGTATTTCCTTATTCAATTCGAATGCGGTCATGGCTGCTCCAGCGAGTCATGTCGGAGACTATCACTTCGTCGCCTACTGACACGCCACTGAGTACCTGAGCTCGGTCTACGGATTGTGCTCCTAGAGTCACCGGTACCCTAACGGCAACGTCCGAATTCGGGACAATCCGAAACAGGTCTAGACGAGCGCCAGATCGACCGAAAACGGGACGGTTAATGTGTAGTACATCGTCGAGTTGTTCAATTAGTATTGTCGCGTCGACAGAGAGGTCCGACCGAAGACCGGCGGGAATCGATCCGGTCAAATCGGCTAGCACTCGAACTGTTCCTTCTAAGATGGTTGGATCGACGTGACTCACATGGCCATCCAGTGACTGTCCACGCGCATCGATTACTACAGACTGCCCCACACGCAATTGATTTGCCTGAGACTCCGCTATACGTATCTCGACCACCAATTCATCGGGTTTCGCGATGCGTGCGATAGTGTCACCCGGTACGAGGAGCTGTCCGACCTCCACATTCGATGACTGCAATACTCCTTCCATGCCGGCCCTAACTCGCAAATTGTCCAGTTGAAGCTCTCTTAGCTCCAGCTGCTGTCGATCTCTGCGAAGTCTCGAATCCGCAGCGTCTAGTCTGGCGTCGACCGATTTCCGTAGGACATCAGTTCGTTCTTCCTCTACTTCGAGCCGAGTCCGCAATTGATCCACAACAAGTTGAATTCGTTGATATTCAATCTTTGGTATAATTCCCTTTTCGGCTAAAGAGCGCTTGCTTTCCGCCTCGAGTCTGGCACTTTCGTACTCAGAGTTTGCTTTCGCGAGTTCTGCTTTTTGATCCAGCAAAATCGAGCGGTGTTCTGCTCGGAGCGCAGCGAAGTCGGCTTCTGATTCTGATACAATAGCCTTGGATTCTAAAACTTGTTGAGCCAACTCGGGATTACTCATCCGAACGATTATCGTATCGCTCGTTACAAGATCGCCTGGAAGGGCTAGGACTTGGTCGACCCGACCGCTGCTTTCCGCGACAATAAACAGCGTTTCCCTCGGTACAAGATTGCCCGGCCCACGTACTTCGATATTGAGACCGCCCCTTTCAACAGTACTGATGTACAGGTCAGCTCGAGAAACCGTCGCCTGATTGGGCGTCAAACGATATAGCAGAACGAAGACCAGGATCGTGACTAGCGAGACAATAATTGCATAGGTACGTCGCATGGTGCGCCGCCTAAGCTTGAGGTCTTCACGAACATAGTCCATGCTACTCCACCGGCTTTGCCGAGCATTTTGGAAAACGCGTCAATCATACGCCAATTGCCCGGTTGCATTTGTCCAAAATTTGAACGCGAAGCTATCGTAATCTCAACCCAGTCATTAATTCTCGTCGCTGCGCCTTGAGCGTCCCACACGTATAGGAATTTCGGCTGGCCGTACGGATTCGACCGCGACAGCGGCCAAGAATCTGGCTGTTCCTACTCGGTAGCGTACACTAGACACCGGTCACTTCGTAGCTTTTCTCGGCCGACGCGAAAAGCAAAGGCGCGCCACCAATTCGCCGCCGCATGAGGTCTCGCAGCGCGCCGATCGTATTCTATGCTAGCCTTGGGCGACTACAGTGAAAACTCTAGGCCGGAATTCATGAACGTCGAGTCCGCTACCGTGGGAGAACACCACACGGTCATCATCGTTGGGGCTGGACCAGGTGGCCTGCAACTTGGACAGTCGCTTGGTTGCGCAGGGATCGACTACGTCATACTGGAACGAGATGAGATTGCTGGCAGTTTCTTCAAAAAATACCCGACGAACCGGCGCTTGCTCTCGATCAACAAGATTCACACAGGCTTTGAGGAGCCCGCGAAGAACCTCCGATGGGACTGGAACTCTTTGATCTCCAACGGTCGGTGCGAGGCGTTTCGAAGTTACGATGACTCCTTTTTTCCGGGTGCGGATAACTTGGTCAGATACCTGGGAGACTTTTGTCGGTATCTGGAACTAGATGTGCGATTCGGCTTTAACGTCGATGACGTTGCCAAATCGAAAGAGCGCTTTCGAATAACTTCCGAAAATGGGACAACGATGACCTGTCAGATTTTGGTCATTGCCACCGGAACTTCGATTAATCACAGACCGGAAGTCCCAGGAATTGAGCTGGCCGAACAGTATGGGACGCATGACGACAATTTGGAGTCTTACACGAACAAGAATGTTCTGATAATCGGCAAGGGTAACTCGGCGTTTGAGACGGCCGAGGAAATACTCCCCTACGCCGCTCGTATTCACCTGATCAGCCCAAACCCCCTTACAATGGCTTGGCAATCACACTTTCCAGGGCACCTGAGGCAGGTTAACAGCACATTTCTCGAGACGTTCCTGCTCAAACAGCAAAATGCCGTATTGAACGGCCATTTACAGTCGATTAAACACCAGGGGATGGGCTATGTCGTGGATGTTAAATGGACAGAAAACGGGCATCCGGCGAGGTTGTCGTACGACAGAGTGATTGCCTGTACCGGGTTCTCTTTCGACTCAACACCTTTCGACGACAGTATGCGACCAGAATTGGCACACGATGATCGATTGCCACGCCTTACTTATCAGTGGGAAAGCACCAACGTGCCGAATTTGTTCTTTTGCGGATCGGTAATGCAGTCCAATGACTTCAAGAAAGCAGCTTCACCCTTCATTCATGGAATTCGTTACAACGCTCAGGTTCTCTCACGGTTCATTCGGACGCGGCTAGGGGATTTAGGATTGGATCTGTTCGAAACAAGAATGCCGCTCGATATGGATGTAGTCTTTGACAGGCTATATTCTAGGTTGCTCGAATCTTCATCGCTTTGGCATATGCACTCAACACTTTGTGATGCAATTGTGTTGGAGGAAGGCTCAACAGAGGTTACGTATCTTGAAGATGTGCCGATTGGCATGCTGTCTGAAGAGCCGAGCTTGAAGAACAAACCAAGAATCGAATTCCAGTTTACTTTTAAAAACCCCACCGACCCCGCCGAAAGAGCCAAATACACACCAGTTGGCCTGCTACATCCTATGTTGCGGTTCATTCATTGCGGAAGAATAGTCGGGGAGTGCCACATGTACGAGGATATCTACGCGGATTGGGCGGATCGAGATGAATGGGGGCCGCGATTTAGGCGCGCGATGGTCGAGTTCATCGTTGAGACCAGCGTCTGAATGAAAGACAGAGAATCACTTAGGAAACCTGTAAGGTAATCGGCTTGGCCGATTTCGCTTGTCTTGCCCACCAAAGTCCTTCAACTGTAAGCGTCTAACGAACAACGTATTGACGATCGCGCATTGCGTTGATTTCAGATTCTGTTGTCGCGTCCGTTGTTGATTTCGTCGATGAAGATTTCCTGTTCTTCGGCCATGCCGATAGCCTGATCCAGCCGGATCAGAAGCTGTTCGAGTGTTTCGCCATTGCGACGAACCAGCTGAGCAAGCATAGTTGATATCGTTGTCCACTGCGGTAGTGGTACAGGCAATTGGCCCGATTCTGCCGATGGTGATGTCACCGTCGCCTTCGATCAGGAACTCGATGTTCGGCAGCGACGGAAAGCCCTTGCTCATGACTTATAACGTAAGCGCCAAATAAACCACACTCAGTTGAACAGAGTGCGGTTTATTTGGCGCCTACCTTCAACTCATCTTATGTGTGTCCCGGGCCGCGGGTTCACTGATCGCTCAATGCAACCGAAGGCTGAACACCGGCCGCTAGGCTGGCCTGCCAAAGGGCTGCGGAGAGAACAACGCTACTGACAGCAGCGAATACGCACAACCACGTGAATATATCGACCGCGGATACGTTGTAAAGCCAGCCAGCTAGTAGCGCACCGCTCGCCCACGCGCCGATCGCGCCAAAGAACAGTCCGACTACTGTTAGTCTGAATACGGACGAAACTACCAGAAGCTTGATATCGGTTGTCGTCGCACCAACAGCCTGTCTGAGGCCGAATTCAGCTCTCCGAGCGCGAATTGTGTAGGCGAGCAATGCGAAAAGGCCGACGCCTGCCAAAGCCAGGATCTGGATTCCGAAGACTGCGAGCAAGACGATTTGTGGCTCCCGATCTTCAACCGTCCGATTCAGCAGATCTCGCATCGTCGACACATCTCGGACCCCTTCATATCCTAGTGACGCCTCAACGTTTTCTCTGACTACCCTGACTAAAGAGGCGGGACTTCCCTCTGTTCGTACAATCAAGTTTACCTTCGCCGAAGGTTTAGGCGCGTAGATGTATACCGTTCCAATCTCCGTTCGTTCATTTAGCTTGCGAAACTTGGCCGTACCGACAGTGCCGACAATCGTTGTGTCAAGCCGGCCGCCGTTCTGAGTACGAAGCTGTATCGTGCGCCCAAGCGGTGTTCCATTGGGTATAGCAGTTGAGGACAGAAAATCGTCGACAATTGCGGACGATTCATTGTCTGTCGACTCAAACCGTCTCCCACTTGTCAAAGGTATGCCTAGCGATCTGAAAAAGTCCGCACCAACGTGGATTTCCCTGACAGTTAGTCTATCTTCGATAACTCCGGAGATTGAAACTCGGCTAGTGCTTTCTGAGTTCCCGAACGGCACGATACTAGCGCGCGAAACGGACTGGATCCCTGGCAAACGACCGAGCTCGTCGACTACTCGCGGAATATCGCCCGTCCTCCGACTTCTTCGTAGGTCTAGAGAAACGACGACAAGATTGTCTGCACCAAATCCAAGATCTTCGGAAAGGAGTTCGTACCAACTCCGAGCCAATATCCCCATTGTACACAGCAGGGTGACTGACAAGGCAATCTGCACAGCAACAAGTCCGCCTTGGAATCGGTTTCCGGACTGAAGGGCACCGCGACTCGCGCCATTGATCTCGCGTAGCAGATTACGTCGACGCCTCTTGTCTTGCCAAGCGGCGACGCCAATTATCGGAAGGCTGGATGCGACGAAAACGATTAGCCCGATCACGACTGCATGTCCTGTCGTTGAAACGCCGAGAGGTTGATCCGAACTAATGATTCCAAGGTGTTCGAGCCACCGAAAGCTCGTCGGCGTTAGAGCAATTGCGATAGTCATCGAAGCTAAGCCCAAAAGAGCGTAGTCTAGCGCCGTCGCTAGTTGTGCTCTCCAAGCAGGCTGGCCAATCACTGTCTGAATCGCCTTCTCGCAGGACTGATCGAGAAGGCGCGAAAGCCATAATCCCGCAACATTGGCAATAGCGGCAAACAAAACGAGGGTCGTAGCCAGACCGACAATGACCAAGGGCTGACGTTGATCCCTTGTCCAAGCGTACCGAATATCCTCGACCCGAAATTCGAGCTCCATTCCACGTGGAATTCTAGTGTCGTTACGATAACGTGTTCGCAGAGAGTTCTTCAGCATTTCTGACGTGCCGTTCGCAGTCAACTCCACCAACAAATGACCACCTGAGAAACGCCCGATTGATTGTGGTGCCAGTTGCTCTCTAGAGTACTGCAGCGGCTGCCACAACTCTGTGTCTGGACTGGGAATAGTGAGCGAGTCTGCCATTACTCCCACAATCCGTACTTCGTCGTTGGCAATGGTCAGTTTGCCATCGATGATCGAAGGGTCGGACCCGAAATGCCTTTCCCAAGCGGCCTTGCTCAGCATGGCAACTGGCGGGGAGCCAGCTTCGGAGTCAGAAGCGCGGAAAGTCCGACCAATGAGCGGGGTCGCGCCAAGGAAAGTCGGAAGATTGTAAGTCACACGAGACCGCCGCCAGTTATGTCCGCTCTCCGCGCGCTCAAGAGTCGATTCGTAATAGGCCGCAATATCGTTGACGAGGGGATCCTGCGAAAATTCGACAAGCATCGGCGGAGAAAATCCGACGTCTAGTCCAAGCCGACCGGAGAATGTCGAGATATGAGCAATATGTTCGTGATTTACAATGTCTAGTGGGCGGAAAAACAACTGGTATGATGCAGAATAAACCGAGATCGTTCCAACCATCGAAATCGCCAGTACGACGACCACACTCAACGCGAAACCAGGCGCCCGATTCAACCTCCTGAGCGCCAGGCGAAGCTCGTGGTTTAGAGCGTGTACCAGGTTCATATCAACCTAGGCAGTCCGGCATTATCTGTGCTCCCCTTTGTACCCGAGTAGTGTTCAAAAAATTCGGACTGACATTCATTTGGTTGCCGAAGAAAGTTAAGACAAGACTATCTTGAAACTAGGCACAGTGCGACAGCAATTCCGATGAGGACGTGTACCTACTACCGATTTACTATCCCTGCCACTTTGCGATATTCGGTGCCATCTTGATGTTGAACTCAGTCCATTGCTTTTGTTCTTGCGGACCCTAGTACTACTGTGTTAAAAAATAAGGCATTATGGTGATCACTTCAAGTGTTGGGTGAGGTGAGCCATGGGTATGAGTCTGGAACGGCGCTTTGAACGCTACTGCGATGGGATCGTGAGTAGCCTGATGCACGCGGACCGCGAGCAGCCGGCGCGGTGGTACATGAAAGGTCTGATGCTGCCGGGCAAGCGCAAGAGCGTGGAACCAATGGCGGCGCGGGTGCAGCCGGATAACGTGCGCTCGGCGCATCAGTCCATGCATCATCTGGTGGCCGATGCGCCGTGGAGCGATGCCGCGATGTTGTCGGCGGTAGCCGAGCAGGTGTTACCAGGGGTGGTTGAGGCCCAGGCGGCGGCGTATTGGATCGTGGACGATACGGGGTTTCCGAAGAAGGGCAAGCACTCGGTCGGTGTCGCTCGCCAGTACTGCGGTCAGACGGGCAAGCAGGACAACTGCCGGGTAGCGGTATCGCTGTCGATTGCGAGTGAGCGTGGCAGTCTGCCGGTGGGTTATCAGTTGTACCTGCCACGCGAGTGGGCCGAGGATGCCGGACGCCGAGACAAGACCGGGGTGCCGGAAGACATCGTGTTCAGGACCAAGCCGCAGTTGGCGATGGAGCAGATCGAGGCCGCGCTCGCGGCGGGGCATGCGCGCGGGATCGTGCTGGCGGATGCGGCTTACGGTGATGAGACGGCCTGGCGTGAGCGACTGGCCGGTCATGGACTGCGGTATGCCGTCGGTGTGCGTCCGGGCACCACGGTGTGGTGGGGCGAGCATCAACCGGCGCCTGAGCCGGCACGCCCATCGCGGCGAGGCCGACCGCGCCGCCGGCTGCGGCGTGACGCGAGGCATCAGCCGATCTCTCTCGCCGATCTCGCCGACGCCTTGCCGGCGCAGGCGTGGCGCACGGTGAGCTGGCGCCAGGGAACGTCGGGGTCCTTGCGCTCACGCTTTGCCCGCGCGCGGATCATGGCGGCGCACCAGGACCGGCCGCGCGAAGAGGAATGGCTGATCATCGAGTGGCCCGAAGGCGCCGAGCAACCGGCGCACTACTGGTTCAGTAATTTGCCCGGGCGTATCTCATGGCCGGCGATGGCCGACGCGGTGATGAGCCGCTGGCAGATCGAGCGCGACTACGAGGAACTGAAGCAGGAACTCGGGCTCGGCCACTACGAGGGCCGCAACTGGCGTGGTTTTCATCATCACGCCAGCCTGTGCATTGCCGCGTACGGATTCCTGATGCTGGAGCGCCTCGCCGGCAGGAAAAAAAACACCACTCGATTCAAAGCGCCTGCCTTACCCAAGGGCTTCCGGCCGCGCGGGACTCGGACCCATGCAACGCCATGAGCCAACCTCCATTGCGACGTGTCGATTTCGCCTCGCCCGAGCGATCACCCGAACATTGCTGCTGTGCCCGTGCTGCGGACGCAGCAGGAGTAGTCCTTGATTTTTAACACAGTAGTACTAGGGGCGAATACACGCCACACAAAGCGCGAGTGTTGGCGTGCGCGACTAGCCGTCAAATCCGGGACCGCCTAGTAGAAAGCATGTTCCTGATCATCTGAATTGTGGGGCGGCGAAAGCAATGAAATCGCTGGAAAAACATATGTTTTGCATCTGATTCTGAATAGTAATGCCACAAATATCCCTTTTGAACATGCTTCATCGGGTTGTTATACTGTATAAGGGTAAAAATTAACCACGTAGAGCGGTGTCTTCACATGGTGTACGCAACCGCAGAGCTAGTAAGGGAATCTGTCGAAAACAAGCGACTTTGTCGCTCGTTTGTCAAGCTACTTGAGCAGCTCGACGCAATTCCCTTTTCATCCGCGACATCCTTGCGTGACCGGTTGGCAAGGCTTTCAGTATCTGACGCGGCACATTTGCGGCAGAATTTTGAGCGACACTCAGTCGCGGAAAAGGCAACATCGCAGACGCTTAGCGCAGTCGCAGGGACGTTAAAGCCCACAACGTTGAAAGACGAGATGCTTGACCATGCCAAGGACGAGATGCGTCACTCAAGGATGTTCGCTGCGCTGGCGGAGAGCATCTCGAGAGGATCGGTAGATGACCCCTCCGCCAACTACGATTTCGATTGGATCTTGGAACATGATCGGAAATTTGTAGAACGGTACAACGGAGACGTCATCGACTTTGTATGCGACTTGTTCGCCGGTGAGGTTCGAACATTTTCGTTCGTTGCATCGTACATTGAAGCGCTCAGCGAAAATGATTCGGCGCTAGCATCGAAAGCAAACAGGGCTCTAAGGGCAATTCTTGAGGACGAGCGACGGCACATACGATATACAGCCCTGCATATTGACGACTGGATTGAGAGAGGCCTCGACTTGGAGCTTCCTCTAAAAAGGAGTTTTCGAAATTTTGATCGAAATTCGTGGATAGAAATTGCTGAGACCGCGAGGATGTACTACGAAAGACCGACAGATTTGGAGAGGATAGGGGGCGATGACAGTTCGCTTGATTCCACCGAGATTCGAGCAGTCAATCGCGTGTTAGGTGATGGAAGCAATCAACATGCTTCGTAGTAAGTATTGGAGGAGATCATGAGTAGTCACGAACAAACGATGTCGAGCATGGAAGGCGCCGTGTCGGGCATGCAAGCGGCGCAAGCCGCAACGAACGCAAGTTCTGAGCCTGAAGAAAATCCGTTCAAGACGAAGTTGCTGCAAGAATATACTCAGGAGTACAAGTGTCTGGGAAGTAGTGGCTGGTTTTCCTGGACTTGCCCGTTCTAGAAATTGAATTTGCGTCGTCGATTCGCATTGCGCCTATAGAGAGACAAGACAAAGCTCTCTATAGGCGACACTAAATCTATGAGCCGAGACCTACAGATCGTTTTGAAAATTGCGGAACGATGCAATATTGACTGCACGTACTGCTACTACTTCAACAGTGGAAACGAGTCGCCTTTCTCTCGGCCTAAGGTGATCAGCGAAAACGTAATTGATGCTGTAGAGGCGTTTGTTCGACGCAGTTCCGAGTTGATCGATCTCGGAAATGTGCGAGTCATTCTGCACGGTGGCGAGCCATTGATGGTGAATAAGGTGCGCTATGCTTCCATCTGTGAAACGCTTATCAGGCTAAGGGATATAAGGCCGGATATGAGCATTGTGATGTCGACCAATGCGATGCTGATTGACGACGATTGGATAGATATCTTTGAGAAGTACCAAGTCGGAGTTTGCGTATCGCTGGACGGACCTAGAGAGTACCACGATCTAGAAAGGCTGGATTTCAAGGGAAGAGGGACCTACGATCGCACAATTCAAGGCATCAACAAGCTTAGACGTGCTGCCGCCGCCGGCCGAGTGAACCATCCTGGTGTGATTGCTGTGATCAATCCTCGCAGTCGTGGAGATATTGTATACAATCACTTGGTTCGCGAGTTTGGGTTTCGTACGGTAGATTTTCTGGTTCCACTGACGCCTCACGATTCCAATCCGAGCAAGGACGATATCGAAGGTGTTGGCCGATTTCTCGTTGATGCTTTTAATGAGTGGGTCATCGACGACGACCCCACGATCCATATTAGGAATTTCGACAAATATCTGTCCAGAATGTTGGGCGTCGAGGGCGAAGAGGATCGAAATCCAACGGCGATCGTGGCAGGCGTAGGAAGCGATGGTACGATCATTAATGATGATGGAATGCAGATTCTCGGTCCTCATATTTTCGACCGGGGCCTGAACGTGCTTCATAGCGATATTTTGGAGTACCTCCATGAGCTTACACAGGGGGAGCTCGCGGGTGTTTACGAACCGTATCAGGAGTGTGTGAATTGCAGATGGTTCGAGGTGTGCCGCCCGGCAAATCTGTCTTGGCTGGGGGGTGAAATGAGATACAGCAAGAGCAACGGTTTTCAAAACAAGCTTGTGCATTGCGAAGCGTTTCAGGATCTGTTCCGGGCAATGAAGTCCTATGTCGACGAGTCAACGATTCCAGCGCTAGCCAGCGGTACATACTCTTAACGCGAGGCCTCTTGGCTGAAAACTCCAGCGTTGTACCTAGTATGGATCGCGACGGCGCCGCTTTTCGCAGGATTTGCGGAGCTTTGGAAAAATCGGGGTTGCCTAAGACTTGGGGAGAATCACCGGCGAATGTTGATATTCTCCGTATTCACGACCAAGGCAAATCGTCCGAAGTTTTTAGAATTCGAAACACTCAGACGGCCGATCATTCAGGACCATCGTTAGATATCATTGCCAAGATGCCTAGGCCTGGTACGGGAGAGTTCCGTTCCAAGGTCAGAGAGTCTTTTGATCGGGAAATAGCGTTCTACAAACTGGTGGGTGGACGTGCGGACCTACCTATTCCCCGATGCTACTTCGCGGAATCGCCTGAAGACAGAGATCTGGAACCCATCTTGCTGCTAGAAGACTTGCAGCCACGGATATCGATGAAGAAGGCGGTCCGATCGAGCGCTAGCGCCTACCGCTCGGGTCTTGAGGCACTAGCAGATCTGCACGCCGCATTCTGGCGTGACCGATCTCTGGAGCAAGAGCCGTTTACCGTAGCCTTGCCAGTTCTCGGTTCTGTGGAGTCGGCGAGCTGCCTTCGGCGGCATTTCTTAAATGCGCTGCAGCGGCACGGCCGTCGAGTTCCAACGTCATTGCGTAAGTTCTGGCAAATGGTCGCTACACGGTCAGAACCCCTTGAAGCATTTGTTGACTGCCAACCCAAGACTCTTGTACAAAACGAAATGAAGCTCGGTCATATTTTCGTCGACCCAAGTAGTCGACGGTCGGGCGTCATAATAGACTGGGCGAACAGTGCTTTTGGCCATCCGGTAGTAGATCTCGGTGGGATTCTGTTGCACGAGCCGGATGCGCTCGCGATCGAAAAGTCAGGGCTTTCTACTTATCACAAGAGACTCGTTTCCAACCTCGGCAATGATGAGGAGATGGATTTTGATGAATTAGTGCTCTTACGACGGGCCTGGCCGCCCGGATGGATGATTTCACTGTCCTATCTGTCCCGGCACAGCAGCGAAGAGCTTGATATGAGAGTCGACGGAAAGCTATGGCGAAGCCATCTCATCGACTGGCTGAGCGACTGGATCGAAGCGCACGATACGCTCGATGCGATAGCCGAGATGATAGAGATTGGTGCGCAGAGGGTTTGACTGACTGCGGCACTCCGAACAGTACTGTTTCAGGCATACGCATTTGGTGCCGGTAAGCTAGTTTTGAGCGGGACTTCGGGAGCTAGGATGTGAAGTACGACATCGCTATTGTTGGTGGTACTGTGGTCGAGGGCACACGGCTTCCTCGATTCAGGGCAGATATTGGTATCAAGCACGGCCGAATCGCCAAAATCGGTCGAATCAGTCGATCGGAATCAATAGAGGTTCTGGACGCGACCGGAATGATAGTAGCTCCTGGTTTTGTCGATTTGCACACACATTACGACGCTCAGATACATTGGGACCCCTACTGTACGATTTCCGGGTGGCACGGTGTAACGTCCGTAGTCCTTGGGAATTGTGGCTTTGGGTTTGCTCCGGTTCGACCGAAGGATCGAAAGCGGGCGATGTTGATGATGACACGGACAGAACAAATTCCGTACGAGACAATTGCATCAGGAATGCCCTGGAGATGGGAGACATTCCCTGAATGGCTGAACAATCTTGATGAAATTCCGAAAGGTGTAAATGTTCTCAGCTATGTTCCAGTTTCGCCATTGATGGTTTATACGATGGGAATGATTGCTGCAAAAGAGCGACCTGCAACGGAAAACGAGAGGCGGGAAATGCAGCGTTTGCTAAATGAAGCTATGGACGCGGGTGCGTGTGGGTTTTCGATACAGAGGATGGGCGATCGATCGATTCAGACAGACTACGATGGAACCCCGATGCCGACAGATCGAATGGCCGACGAGGACATACTGTCGCTAGCAAGAGTACTGTCTGATCGAGATGAGGGATTCATCCAGATTACTCAATCCACAGTTGGTGATACGTCAAAAAGGGCTGACAGTGTTGAAACGCGCGATCTGAAATTCATTGAGAAGTTAGCTGAAGTATCCGGAAGACCAGTGCTACATAATTCCGTTGTAGCGGTCGATGAGCATCCCGTATTCCACCGACGCATGCTTGAATGGTTGGCCGACTGCAACTGCCGGGGTCTGCGGGTCTTTGGGCAGGGATCAAACGTAAGAACTTGGTTTGAGTTTACCCTCGAGGACTGGAATCTGTATGACTCGAGCGAGGCGTGGAAATACGCAACGCAAGGGACAGTTGAGGAGAAAATCGAGAAGTTTTCTGACCCTGTTTTGCGACAGGACATGAAAGATCAGAATGCATCGCTGGTTACCAGCGGGGTAGGTGGACCGATTTCAGGATTGAGGGTTGTTTCTACCCCGGAACACCCGGAGCTCGAGCGCTATATCAATCGAACGATAGGTGAGATTGCCGAAAGCGAGGGTAAGGATCCGATCGACACTATGCTCGACATAGCAATTTTCGGGCGCTTGAAAGTGCTATTCCGATCCGCGGAAATGACGAGTTCGAATCCGGAACTGGTTGGTGAGATAATGAAGGACCAACACGTAGTGCCGGGAATTTCCGACGGTGGGGCACATACAAAAGTCTTCACAGGTGGCTCGTACACCACGGATCTGTTGACTTGGCTTGTGCGAGACACTGGCCAGATGACATTAGAAGATGCTCACTACCATCTAAGTTACCTTCCGGCACAGGCAGCAGGCTTCAGCGATCGTGGATATCTCAAGGTTGGAGCGCCGGCTGACATAGTGGTCTACGATCTGGAGCAACTGAAGCGAGTTCCAGAATGGGAATATGAGATTGCTCATGACTTCCCGGCGAACGAATGGCGGCGCGTGCAAAGAGCAGATGGATACCGGTGGACACTGGTAAATGGAGAAGTCACCTTTGCTGGCGGTCGTTGCACGGGTGCGACGCCAGGTATACTCCTTCGAAATGGTGCGGTAGGCACAGGATTTTCGGGACAGTGAATCCGTGATGGCTGTGTCCGCCACCAGTGTCCGAAAACAAGCAATGCCGCCCGAACGGGAAAATTGTCAGAGCCGGTATCGCTGCTCGGAATGGTCCTAGTAAGTGACGAGTTGGCACAGGGCGAACCGACACCTTCGGCTGATTTCACGTTTTCTCGCACTAGGACTCAAATAATGGAATATCGCCGCCTTGGCAACACCGGACTGCACCTGAGCGTTTTAGGCTACGGTTCTTGGTCCACGTTTGGCAATAAATCTTTGGAATCGCATGCGCACGAACGCATGGCCGTAGCCTACGATACGGGCATAAACTACTTTGACAATGCGGAAAATTACGCCTATGGGCAATCAGAAAAAGTCATGGGTGACGCTCTTCGCAAGCTACGCTGGCCACGAGACTCATACTGTCTGTCCAGTAAAGTAATGTTCGGCTCTGTTAGAGATCCAAAGCCTACGCAAAAGGGTTTGAGCAGGAAACATATTTTCGATGCGTGTCATTTGACTATCAAGAGGTTGAATACGGACTATGTCGACATTTACTTCTGCCATCGGCCGGATCCGAATACAACGATTCTTGAGACGGTACGGGCAATGCACGACCTGGTTGCACAGGGCAAGATCATGTACTGGGGGACTTCGATGTGGTCGGCAAACGAGATCCTGGAAGCCCATCAGGTTGCGACTGAGAACAGCTTGACTGCGCCGAGCGTCGAGCAACCGGAATACAGCCTGTTCGTCCGAAATTCAGTAGAGAAAGACCTGCTACCTGTTTATGAGAGAATCGATATCGGTCTGACCACCTGGTCACCGCTTTGCTATGGGATTCTGACGGGAAAATATGTCTCAGACATTCCTGACAGCTCTAGAGCCAGTCAGGATGAGTTCGGGTGGCTTCGTCAACACTTGGCTAGCGAGATTGGAAAGCAACGGTTAGCCGCAACTCGAGAGCTCATCTCTCTTGCTGAGTCTATTGGCATGCCAATCACTCAACTAGCTCTAGCCTGGTGCCTAATAAACCCACGTGTTACCAGCGCGATAATGGGTGCCTCGACACCGGAGCAGATTGTAGCGAATGTCAACGCAGTTGATCTGAGATCCAAGTTGAACGGAGAAGTAGCGTCGCGCGTCGACGAGCTTTTGGGGCGCTACGAAACTGAGTAGGTATGATCAGAAGCAATCAACGCGGATCCGCAACCTGTCGATCGGTTGGTTCTTGTTTTAGGTTGCGCAGCACCGGCCTCTCGGGAAGACCGCTCTAATCGGATAGATTGTCAGCATCGGTGTATTCGTTGCATTAACGGCAGGTTTCCCTCCCGCGCCGACGTATTCATGATACCCGTGCCGAGTCTGCGTTGTCATTTGGCACCGGCAGCAACGCCTCAATTTCATCGACCGATGTCGCCTGCGGCAACGCGGTGAACAAGCTACGTAGATAGAGTTTCCTCAGAAAGTCAGTACGCAGGTATTTGAGGTAACCCTCGGCGATCGATCAAGCGCTTTCGCCGATGCGGCATTGTCCAGGTTCGCAGTCGCGGTAATATCCCCTCCGCAAGAGCCTTTTTGTAGAGTGCAAAAAAGATCCGCAACAGGATCAGTAGATCCATCACCAGGAAGATGCTGTTGATCCAGGCCGCCGAGGTATCAGCCCGTTTGGCACGAATGTAGTTGAGCCGATAACCGTTCTTGCCTTGCCCGAACTTGCCTTCGATCGGAATGCGTTGCAGGTACTCCTCTCGTCGCTGTGCCTGCAAGCGCTTCAGCTCTTGCCGATTCGCATCCGTGACCTTCTTCGGCCGTCCCAGCGGTTTGCCTGCCGGCAAAGTGGATACCCCTGTGTTTCAGATAACGCCGATTCTCGCGCGTGCCATAGAGCGGATCACCCAATACCTTTTCGGGATAGTATCCATAGCGCCGACGGTAATCTTCAACCTGGGATTGCAGGTCACCTCCTTCGTGAAACGCATCCCAACGCAGACGGTCCACCCGCGCCAGACCCTGGCTGCTCAGACTGACACTGAGCTTGGCACCAAACTCCACGGATTTGCTCTGCTTGCCGCGAACGATCGGCCGCACATACGGCTGGCTGATATTGACAATGCGATCATCACAGCGGCGAACTTTGTCACAATACATCTGCCACTGCTGTGCATAGACATGCTGAATCACCCAGTAGCGATGCAATAACCAGCGTGGCAACGGCAGCCTCGTCCCAACCGGCCAGTGTGCCAGCAAACCCTCGATATGCTTGAGGTTGCGGCGCAGATACTGCAACTGCTGCTTGATCCCGCGGCGCATTACCTTGCCACCGGGACGCCGGCGTTTGGCAACCGCCAGATAGGCCTTGCGCGCCTTTTGGCGATACGTTCGCGGCTTCTTCTTCAGTGCAGTTTGGGGATACAGTTTGTCGATGATCTGTTCACTGAATGCGTATTCCGGGTCATGTCGGCCACCGGTTCCGGAGCATGTCGGTCCGGCGTTCCGAATGATGTCGGGCCACCGTTCCGGGCCATGCCGGGCCACCATTCCGGGGCATGTCGGTCCATAGTGTGATGCGGGTAAACCACGGCTACCGTGGTGTCTTTTTCTATTGGGAAGGAGACCCTCGGTGGCACAGAAGAGGTTGCCCGTGCGCAAAATACGAGAAGTCCTGCGGCTCAAGACCGCGGATGTCAGCGACAGGAAGATCGCGGCAGCGATAGGCTGCTCGCGCTCGACGGTACAATTATGTCTGAAGCGTGCGGCACAGGCCGGCATCGGCTGGCCGCTGCCGGACGAGTTGGACGATGCCGCGCTTGAGGCCAGGCTGTACCCGAAGGCGCCAGCGCTAAACGCACGCCCGGCGCCGGATTTTGCGGCATTGCACCGCGAACTCTCGCGCCCTGGCGTAACACGTATGCTGCTGTGGCAGGAGTACAAAGCCTGTCACCCTGAGGGCTGGCAGTACAGCGTGTTCTGTGACCGCTACCGGCGCTGGCTGGCGACGCAGGACCCGGTATTGCGGCTGGAACACGCCCCCGGCGAGAAGCTGTTCGTCGATTACGCCGGGCAGACGGTGCCGATCATCGACCGTTACACGGGCGAGGAGCGTGCAGCGCAGATCTTCGTCGCGGTGCTCGGCCATTCCAACTACACCTACGCTGAGGCAAGCTGGTCACAGAAGCTGCCGGACTGGCTGGAAAGCCAGGCGCGGGCCCTTGAGTTTATCGGTGGCGTGCCACAGGCGATCGTGCCGGATAACCTGAAGAGCGCGGTCAGCCGTGCGCACCGCTACGAGCCGGAACTCAACCCCAGCTACCAGGACTTTGCCGAGCATTACGGCGTGGCCATCCTGCCGACCCGGGTGAGAAAGCCGCGCGACAAGGCCAAGGTCGAGGGTGGTGTGCTGATCGTCGAGCGCTGGATCCTCGCCCGGTTAAGACATCGCCGCTTCTTCTCCTTAGGCGAACTCAACGAGGCCATCGCCGAACTGCTCGAGGAGTTGAACCGCAAGCCCTTCCAGAAGCTCGAAGGCTGCCGCCGGTCGCGTTTTATCGAGCGCGACCAGCCGCTGTTGTCACCCCTGCCGGTGCGGCCCTACCGGTTCGCCGAGTGGAAAAAGGCCAGGGTGCATCCGGATTATCACATCGAGGTGCAGCGCGCCTACTACTCGGTGCCGTATCGCCTGATCGGACAGCAGGTTGACGTACGCCTTTCATCCCACTCGGTGGAGATATTTCACCGTAACAAGCCGGTGGCCAGTCACGCACGCGCCAAAGACCGGGGCCGACGTGCCACCACCGAGGATCATCGGCCGCCGCAGCATGCCGCCGTCATCCGGCAAAGCATGCAACGGGTCCTGAAGCAGGCCGAGGCCGTGGGTCCGGCCACCGCCGAGGTGTTACGTCGCCAGGCGGCGCATCGAAAGCATCCCGAGGAGACCCTGCGAAGCGCCCAGGGCATCCTGCGACTTAGCCGTGACTTTACGCCCGAGCGGCTCGAAGCGGCCTGTATCCGGGCACTCGAGATCAGAAGCTACAGCTACCGCACGGTGCGTACGCTGCTCTCGACGCCGACACCTGCACCCACGCCATCAACCCCGGATGTCACGCACGACAACCTGCGCGGCGCCAAATACTACCAATGATACCCAGCAACCGAGCAGCAAAGGAGAAACCATGCTCTTAGAACCTCTGATCGAACAACTCAACACACTGCGCTTACGCGGCATGGCAGCGGCCCTTGAGCAGCAGCTTGCCACCGCCGACGGCCGGCAACTGTCCTTCGAAGACCGGCTTTCCCGCATGATCGAGCAGGAGACCGTCGAGCGTGCCAATGCGCGTCTTGCCCAGCGACTGAGATGGGCCAGGCTGCCGATCAGGAACGCTTGTCTCGAAGACCTTGATACCCGCACACCGCGCGGTATCGACAAAGGTCAGCTCAAACACCTCACCGACCCTGGCTGGATCAAAGAACGGCTCAACCTGTTGATCACCGGGCCGACCGGTGTCGGCAAAAGCTTTATCGCATCCGCCATCGGCAATGCCGCCTGCCGGGCCGATCACCCGGTGCGCTGCTTCCGGCTGCCCAGACTCATCGAGGAACTGGCCCGTTACGCCGCCCTGCAGAAACGCTCGGCGTTGCTCAAACAGATCGCCAGAGCCCACCTGCTCATCATCGACGACTTCGGCTTAACACCGCTCACCGAAGAGACTGTACGTGATCTGCTGGAAATCCTCGACGATCGGTACGACCGCGGCTCCACGCTCATCACCAGCCAGCTACCGGTCGATCAGTGGCATGCCTATCTCGGTGATCGCACCGTGGCCGATGCCATCCTCGATCGGCTGGTGCACAACGCCTATCGAATCGATCTCAAGGGCGAGTCCATGCGAAAACGACTCAGCCCGATCAACGAAAAAGGAAACTCAACATCTTGACCCGTGACACCGTCACGAATAACGTCCAACTTCCGCGTCACACTGGACCGACATGCTTCGGAATCGTGGGCCGGCTTGAATCGGAACGGTGGACCGACATCGCCGGAATACGCACACTGAACTCTCTGGCCTCATTCAGCAGACTCAGGTCGGTGGGATAACGTATCGCCTGCTCACAAACCGTCGCATCCAGGATCAACTTTCCCTGGTGAGTTGCTTCTTCTTGCCGGACCCTTACGCCTGAACCCGAGAAGCGATCATCGCCGTCGTCCGGTGGCTCTTCAGGCTCGTGCCCTCGAGTCTTCCCAGCAGGCTTCTTCTTTGCTAACTCGAGCGCTTCGATGATGGCACCATGAAAGTGCTCGAACACCTCCTGTCCCATGCGCTTGCGAATCTCGACAAACAGCGACGGCGCAAACGGTGCCTGCATCTGATAGCCCGGCAGTCCTGCAAAGTATTGCAGATACGGATTCTCTGTCAGCTGCGCCACTGTCTCCTCATCCGACAAACACAGCTTGTGCTTGATGATCACCGCCGCGATCACCAGCCGGGCATCCTTCGCCGGACGGCCCTGCCGAAGCGACAGGCTGCGGCAATAACCCTCCGACAGCGCATCCCAGGGAATGCACTGACTCATCTTCACCCAGCGGTTGTTCTCATCCAGGGCGGTTTGAAACGGCCAGTCAAACTCGGCCAGTGAAAGCTGTTTATGGCTGTGAGAACGAATCATCGGTGCACGGTTTCCAGCGCCTCAGGGGCTTTTTCCGTGCACCATTATACCGAATTATCACCAATTACTCTAATGTAATCAATGTCTTAGGATTTCTGAGCAGGCTCTAGATAAGCATACGGCTCGATGCTGTTCGCCTTCGCCGTCTCGATGAGGCTGTAAAGGTTGGCACTCGCATTGGCGCCGGTGACGGTGTCGCAGAATAGAGTTCTTCCTTCCAATGACAAACGGACGGATCGCGTTCTCGGTCAGGTTGTTGTCGATCTGGAGCCGACCGTCCTCTACATAGACGATGAGTTTCAGCCATTGCTTGTGGGCATAATTCATCGCCTTGCCGAGCGCGGCGGCACGATCGGCAGATGGTTGTCGAGCCAGTGGCGGATGTCCTCGAGCAACGGTAGTGCCCGTTCCTGCCGGACCCGCTGCCGTTCTTCGGCGGGCAAGGCCTTGGCCTCCCGCTCGATCCGGTAGAGTTGCTGGATCATTGCCATCGCGGTACCAGCCAGCGAGGCCTTGCGCCTCTCCGGCCCTAGCAGGCCCTGCGCCTTGATCGCCTCGTCGAACTTGCGCCGGGCGTGCGCCCAGCAACCAACCGCTGCCAGGCCGTACTCGGCACAGACTGACCTTGCCATAGGCCTCATAGCCGTCGGTCAGCAGATAGCCGGAGAAGCCCTCAAGCAGGCGGATCGGTACCTTCTGACTTCGCGAAGGATCGTAATCGTAGAGCAATATCGGGTGGTCGGGCGGCCCGCCCCGCTGTACCCAGAGATAGGACTGGCTTTCCGCCCGTTTACCCGGTTCTTTCAGCGCCTGCAGCCGGGTCTCGTCCATGGCGACGATGTCGTACGCCAGAAGTCGCTCTCGAAGCAGGTTGATCAAGGGCTGCACGAGCTTGCCGGCCTTCACCATCCAGTGGGCCAGCGTCGACCGAGGCAGGTGCACGCCGATCCGGGCCAGTTTCTTCTCTTGACGGTAGAGCGGCAGGCCATCGACGTACTTGGCGACGGCGACATGCGCGAGTGTGCCTGGCGAGGCCAGGCTTCTCGGGATCGGCTGGTTAGGCATTCTCGCCGTGACCGGCTTGCCGTCACAGGCCTTGCAGGCGTAGGTCTTGCGGACATGGCGCAGCACCTGCACCCGGGCCGGCTGGATATCGAGCTGCTCGGTGACCTTCTCGCTGATCGGGATCAGTTCGGACTGGCACTCGCCGCATCGGCAGTCGCCCTCAGCGATCGTGTGGACGATCTCGATCCGCGGGAACGCCTTCGGCAGCGGCCGTCGGCCGCCCTTGGCGCGGAGGTGCGCCGGCACAGCCGCGGTGCCAAGGATATCCGGCTGATCAGCATCCTGATCGACACTGACGGCGGCCAAAGCCTCGGCCTCGTTGAACGCCAGGGCCAGCTGGTCGACCGAGAAGCGCTCACTCCTCGCGCCAAAATGCTGGTGCCGTGCCAGGCGGATCTGCTCCAGGAGCTGTTCGATGAACAACGACTGCTGCTCGAGTTGTTGTTTCTGACGAAGGACCAGTGCACGCAGCTCGGCGACGCTGGCGGGTAGCTCCGCCGTCTCGTTCTTCGTCTCGTTGTCGCTGTGTCGCTGGCCCATCTACAGTACCCGGTGATGCGGTAGGGATCCGTTGGCATGGGTCACCGTCAGCGGGTAGCCGTCTAGCAACCAGTTGATTTCCTGTACTGTCAATTGCATCACGGCCTCGAATCCTGACAAGGGCCACTTAAGGCGCGACTTCTCGAGGCGCTTCATCCACAGCACAAAGCCGTTGCCTTCCCAGGCGACCATCTTCACCAGCGTCCGGGCGCGGTTGCAGAAGATGTAGAGATCGGCACCGAAGGGATCCGAGTCCATCTCACCCTCGACGATGGACACCAGGCCGTTGATGGCTTTTCTCATGTCGACGGGTTGCCGGTACAGGTGAATGCGCACATCCCCCGAGGGCCGTATCACGCCAGGCGGCTCGCCGACTTGACCAGAGCCTCAAGCTGCTCGAGCACGAGCTCGCCGTTCCACTCGAGGCGAACACCGTTCGGCAGCACGAGGCTCATGCCGAGCGGTCGGGCCGGTGCGATGACGCGGACTAAGCCAGTGCTGTTATCGGGAGAAGCGTCGCCCAGCAGCCCGCGACGGGCGAGGATGCCTTTCCACGAGTAGAGCTCCTTGGGCTTCAGGCCTTCGGATCTCGCATAGTCGGCAATGCTGCCGTCAAAGGCCTCAGCCGCTTGGATGTGATCCAGCCAGTGCTGCTGTCGTTCGGTGATCGGTGTGTCACTCATCATCGGCTCCATTAGACAAAGCAGGAGCCTGATCGATCACGGATCAGCCGAAAAGGGTGCCGTTAACGCACCGCTTACGCATCGGTACTAGGGTGAGTCCCCTGATTGAGTTGCTAGGGGCCGCAGCTGAGGGAGGTGTGTCGGTAATGTGGGAACGGCACCGAGTATAAGGATATTGCGTAAGATTTGCGTGACTGAGTCATGCATCTATGTGCACTATGCTGCAATTGCAACGGGCGTCCTGCCACATAGTAGTATACAAAACAATTACTTACTGTTGATCTGGTGGACTCCGAAGACAGGGATCACAGGTTCACCTCCTATCGGCCGCGCATTTTCCGCATAGCTCAGCGTGTTATAAACGGTTCCCCTGTGCTTTGTTCGACCACCGTTTAAATTGCGTGAGATGTGGGTGACGGACAATTCGCCAACACGGCAATATGCCTTAGAAAGTCATATCGCGCTTACAGTAGGGCCGTGCATTCGGCTGGTGCGTCCGCATAGGGTGATGCAGAACTCTCCGAATCCCGCATATGCAGAACTGGTAGAGCCCCGCGACGTTCTCGATAATGGTCAGTATGTAACGAATGACGATCGAGATCGTAGCAGTATGCGCTACGGGATCTACGTGCATGGCACAAGCAAAGGGAATTGCGCCGTCGCGGGAATCAGGGGCCCGCATCGCCGGAATACGCATTCAAGTGAAACAATCGAGTCGCGGCGCAACGAAAGTCCCGGTAAAGTATTGAAAAATATAGCTAGAGGCAGCCACCTATCAAACTGACAATCCGCAATGGCCGGTTTCGAAGATCGGGTATGCATTCGAAGGTAGAATACCGGCGCATGCATACGCCGGATCGAACTGACGACTCCATCTACTTGGACTACCAGGCGACAACGCCTGTGGATCCGACTGTGGCCGCCGCGATGCTGCCGTTTTTCTCAGAGAGTTTCGGTAACGCTCACTCGACGAGCCATGCATTCGGATGGCAGGCGGAAGAAGCGGTGCAGAAGGCGAGGCGACAGATAGCTCAAGCTATTGGCGCGGCACCGGAGGAAATCATCTTCACGTCGGGAGCAACTGAAGCGATTAACATGGCGCTGCGAGGGCTTGTGGACAATACATCGACCGATGCCCCGCACGTTGTGAGCGTTTGTACGGAGCACAAGGCATCGTTGGCGGTGCTGGAACGCCTGGCATCAATGGGCGCCGACGTTACCCTGTTGCCTGTCGATGCCGAAGGCTTGTTGACGATTGGGCAGGTCGATGCCGCGATAACTGCCAAGACCGTCCTGGTCAGCATAATGGCGGTAAATAATGAGATTGGCGTGATTCAGCCGATCGATAAGATCTCGAAGCTGTGTGAGCGACGCAACGTCGCGTTTCACACTGATCTTGCGCAAGCGGTCGGACGGGTGCCGATCAACGTGGGGAGGACCCGGATAGGATTGGCGAGCTTGTCGGGACACAAGATCTACGGGCCGATGGGCATCGGAGCGCTCTATTGCCGAAACGACCTGCAGCCCCGACTTCGACCGCTGATCGTCGGTGGTGGCCAGGAGCAAGGGCTGCGCTCAGGTACCGTCCCGGTGCCCCTGGCAGTGGGGTTCGGAGAAGCCGCAGCGTTGGTTAGCCGCCGGCGGACGGGAGAAGCAAAGCGCCTGACAGTGATCGGAGAAGCGTTCTTCGATCGTCTGCGATCGTTTGTGCCCGATTGTTCTTTGAGCGGCTCTGCGTCCCAACGGGTCGCAGGCACCTTCAACCTTCACTTCCCCGGTATCGATGCCGAAGCGCTGCTGGGTGCGATGCCGAAGGTGGCCGTGTCGCTGGGATCGGCGTGCACCAGTGCGGCACCGGAGCCATCGCACGTGCTTAGTGCGCTGGGGCTGGACTATGACGCTATCATGGGGTCAATCCGGTTGTGTTTTGGAGCCCCGACGACAATGGAAGAAGCGCTGTTCGCCGCCGATCACATCGGCCAAGCGGCACAGCGGCTGCACGCCGCTGCCTGATTCTCTCGCTCCTCCTCGTGACTTTCAGTAAACTGTCACGAGGAGAGAGTACATGCAGGCTGCGCACGCCCTAAACAACCCGTCGACCACAGCACCGGAACGCTACTCAGGACATGAGTCGTTTGCCTGCCGATACGGCTGGCTGACCAAAATATACCAGTTAATTTGCCGAAAACCCGAATTATTTCAAGATATTGACCAGACCATGGTTGAGCTGGGTCTGGGCAAGAACATGGCGAAGTCGCTGCGATTCTGGGCCGGTGCCTACGGTCTGGTGGCCGACACGGCAGCGCGACAGGTCGTGCGCACCCCTTTTGCGGACTGGCTGCTTGATGAGGCGAACGGCCAGGATCCTTACCTGGAAGATCTTCAGAGCCTGTGGCTGCTGCACTGGCGCCTTGCGTCTCGCGCGAACCTGGCAGCCTGGCACCTTTTGTTTTTCGAGACGCCGGAATCGGAGGCGCTCCGAAGCCGGATCGAAGAACGCCTGATGCAGCGTGCCGAGAGTGTAGGCCGACCACTGGCGGCATCCACGGCTCGCCTTCACGTCGACATTTTCCTGAGCTCGTACGCGGCGAGACCGGCGCGTACGGCCAATTCTCTGGAACACGTGCTTGCTTGCCCGCTGCAGGAATTGGGGCTCGTCGGCGTCCGCTCGCTCGGGCGCGCCGGCGACGTGGTGCTGCTGGAGCGCGACGACCGGCCCGGGCTCACGTCGCTGACCCTAGCTCGGTTGATTTGTGATTACTGGCGCCTGCGTGCGCCCGACGATCGGTCCCTCTCGCTGGCGTCGCTCATGCTCGATGTCGCAAGCCCCGGACTGGTGCTGCGGATGGAGGAGGGCGCGCTGACCCAGAAGATAGAGGTTATGGCGCAAGAATTTCCCAAAGTGTTTGTGTATACGCACGGCATTGAACGACAAACGCTCACGTGTAGATCCGATTCGTTGGATAGAATGGCTGAGCAGTTGGAGTATGTGTAGGTGACGTCTGGCAACGGGAAATTGCTCGATGTCGTCAGGGTCGCCGATCGGTATGTGCGTGCCGTCAATATCGAACGCGATCTACCGGATCCGGAGGCGCTTCGCGGTTATCGCCTGACGGGACGCGCGGAAGCTGCGCTGAAGCGGATTCTCTCAGGCCTGCATGAAGGGTCTACCCAACGCGCCTGGCGCCTGACCGGGCCCTACGGGGGCGGCAAGTCGTCGCTCGCGCTGTTACTTGCCTGTCTGTTTCAAAATCAGTTCTCACGCAGGAAGCGCTCCGGAAAACTGCTGCACGCGAAAGCGCCTGACATCCACGCGCTGGGCACGAAGGCTCTCGCATACCAGCCAGTCGTCTTGCAGGGGCACCTGGCGGATGTCTCCGTAGTGCTCGCCCAAAAACTCATCAACACACTTAAGGCGCAACGGACGAGCCCCGCCCGCAAGCGCTTGATGCATTCACTGAAGGCGTTTGTCCGCTCCCGAGAGCGACACCAAGCTCCTGCGGACGACGTACTGGATCTGCTGGACAAGTACACGGACCTGGAGGCTCGCTCGGCGAGCCCGTTCCAGGGCGTTATCGTCATTATTGACGAATTGGGCCGGTTCCTGGACTTCGCCGCCGGCGCCGATACGAACATCGACGCGGGATTCTTTCAGGCACTCGCTGAGCGCGCGGCCGGCCAGCGCGACACATCGATTGCGACGATCGGCATTCTTCATCAGCGTTTCGAAGACTACGCTCGAGCAGGTTCCAGGGGTGACCAGTCGCTTGAATGGCGCAAGGTAGCCGAACGGTTTGAGGAAGTGGCGCTGGAAGAGCCGATCGACGGTTCGCTGGCGCTGATGAACGACGCGATTGAATGCGAGCCCGATGCACTCTGCGCCGCGACAATCAAAGCAGCAACCGCCCGCGTCAAGCTGGCCGATAACGTTGGCGTTCTTCCGTCCGATCTCAGGGCCGCGTCGCCGACGGCGCTGTATCCGCTGCATCCAAGCACCGCGCTGGCGCTTTCGGTGTTATCACGACGCCTAGGTCAGACCGAACGATCGGTGTTTTCGTTCTTGTCGTCTCAGGACGTGGGCGGCTTCCAGGCGTATCTGGCAGCGGCCGAAGCCACTCCGGGCAATGCTTTTCGCTTGAGCGATCTTTGTGATTACTTGCTTGCACACGGGGGTTCGTATCTGGCGGACACGGAGCGCAGTAAGCGTTGGTCACTATTGCAGGAGCGCCTGCGCGGAGCGCCGCTGCACAATCCTGTGGAGCTCAACGTGTTGAAGACCGTGGGGGTGCTCAATTTGCTTGAGCCGCTGCCGGGTATCGCGAGCACCGGCGAGCAGGTGACTTTTGCGGTGGCCGACCGTCGTTCGGATCGACCGGTCAGCAGGGCAATTTCGGCATTGATCGAGAAAGGTGTGCTCTTCAGGCGGCAGGCTACCGACGAACTCTGTGTCTGGCCGCGCAGCAGTGTTGATCTCGCCGGTGAGTACAAGCGCGCCCTGACGCAGGTAGGTACGGTGACGCGCTTGGATACTGTGCTGGCCGATTTGCCGGCGTCCCGACCGATCGTGGCACACAAGCACTACATTGACACTGGAACGCTGCGAACGCTGGATGTCCACGTGCTGCCGGACATCAAAGCGATTGAGGACCATACGGCGCAGGCCGCCCTTTGTGACGCCACGCTATTGGTGGTGCCCGTGTATCCACACGACGACGCAAAAGCCGTGTCCGCATCGCTAAGCAAGATGAGCAAGACACTTCCCGAGGGCACGGTCACCGCAACACAAGCGGTCTCTCGAGGAGCGCTCGACGCTGCGCGCGATATCAGCGCATGGAAGTCGGTGGCCGAGCAGTGTGCCGAATTGCGGGTCGACGCGGTGGCGAAATCCGAGTTGACTGAAGCGCTTGCCCGAGCGCAGGAGCGACTCGATCGTGAACTCACTGGCTTCCTTGCGTTGCAAGGCGATACGCCTTCCATTCGCCTGTTTCATCAAGGCGTAATGTCAGAGATTTCGAGTGGCGCTGAGCTCAGCCGATGGGTGTCGCAATTGATGGACGAGCGCTTCCCGGATGCGCCAGTGTTTCACAACGAGCTCATAAATCGCGTCTCACTATCGACGCAGGCCGTAACCGCACGTGGCAAACTCCTTGCTGCCATGCTCGAGCATGAGCATGAAGACGCCCTCGGGATCAAAAAGACACCTCCGGAGAAAGCGCTGTACAGAACGCTGTTTGGTGTATCTGGCATGCACCGCGAGCGAAGTGGCTCCTGGCAGTTTGAACCTCCGTCGAAACACAGCGACTGGTATCCCGCGTGGGGTGTCACCGTCGCTTCGCTAACGGGCCGGTCGCCCGCGAGTATCAGTGATGTCGTCACAACGCTGATGCAGGCGCCGATCGGCCTTCGCCAAGCACCGGCGCTGGTATTGTGCGTGGCGGTACTTATTGCCAATCGCTACAAGCTGGCCTTACGCGAGGACGGCTCGTTCATCACCGAGCTCACGACACCGCACCTGGAGCGCATGGCGAAATCACCGGACCGGTTTGACGCTCGTCTGCTACCGGCCACCAAAGCAAACACAGAACTCGTACACGTCTATGCGCGAGTATTCGCTGCGGACGGCCAGAGCAATGACATCGGCGACGTGTTGCGCGCGGTGTATCGATGGTACTTGGCGCTGCCGAGCTACACGCTGCAAACCCGATCGATCCCAAAAACGTCGCGTGCATTGCTTACGGCGATGAGCAAAGCGGCAGAGCCCGTGACGCTCCTTAAAGAAGCGTTGCCGGAGGCGCTTGGCGTCAAATTGGGCGCACGTCCCACACAGGCCCAACGTGATTCGCTCGAGCGTGCCCTCAAAAAGCAGGTAAAGGCGATCGACGGCGCGTTGCCAAACCTGATGCAGCGGATACAAGACATCTGTGCCGCGAGCTTCGGTTTAAGTACCAAGGCTTCGTTGATGGACCTTCGCAAACACGTTGCAACACTATGTGAACTGGCCGGCCCAATGCCGGCTGAGCCCGATGTCTCCGCGCTGCGGCTCAGAACCAACGATACTCAGCGCAGCGATGACCAGTGGCTCGACTCGGTCGCCAACTTAATTGCAACGCGGCCGCCAGGCGCTTGGGAAGACGACACGCTTTCGGCGTTCGAGTTGTCAATCTCCCGGCTGGCCACCTTGTTGAATCGTGTGGCCGTAATCTCGAAAGCCGCGAAACAAAACGGTACAGAGGCCAGAAGCATTGTGGGTGTGCACATTGTCGACGTCACAGGACATGACAGGATGCTGACAGTCAACACGGCAGTCGCTGATCCGCAAGCGGACAAGGACTATGCGCGTATACGTAAAGTTGTCGCAACATCAGCCGATCCGCAACGCGTGCTCGTGCGGTTACTGTCGGAGTTCGCACTCGCCAAGGCGGACTAACTGAAGGGGAATGGGATCAATGAAAACGCGTCACATACTGAGTCTGTCAGGCGGCAAGGACAGCGCGGCGCTGGCCGTGTATCTGCGCGATCGAATCGAGGACATGGAGTACATCTTCAACGACACTGGCAAAGAGCTACCCGAGACCTATCACTATCTGGACCGTATTGGCGATTACCTAGGCCGGCCGGTAACCAGACTGAATGCCGAGACCACCTTCGACCACTGGTATGACATGTACGGGGGAATGATCCCATCGAATCATCGACGCTGGTGCACCAAGATGCTTAAGCTCAAGCCGTTTGAAAAATACGTCGGCGACGATCCGGTTGTGAACTACATTGGTATCCGCGCCGATGAAAACCGCAAGGGCTATGTGAGCCACAAGGCCAATATCACACCGGCGTATCCGTTCATTGACGATGGGCTGGTACTCGACGACATCAAACGAATTTTGCGCGATTCTGGTGTGGGGCTCCCGCCCTATACCGATTGGGGGCGAACGCGGTCTGGATGCTATTTCTGCTTCTATCAGCAAAAGATTGAATGGGTCGCTCTGCTCGAGCGTCATCCCGACCTGTACGCCAAAGCAGAAGCCTACGAGAAAGAGTTCGAACCCACCGGGAATCTGTTTACCTGGTCGAATGGCGAGAAGCTCTCGGAGCTTCGGCAACCCGAACGCGTGGCACAAATACGCGCGGACGCGGCCAAGAGGGACGCCGCGCAAAAACGGAAGGGGAAAAACTTGAGGTTGGTCGACGTGTTTCGACGCGAATTCGAGCAAGATCCGGAATTCGAAGAGGGATGCCTGGTATGCAGCGTCTGATCGGGTAGCGGGACGGAGGCGTAGTGTCATTTAAGGTTGCAGCACGCGCAATTCTTGAGCTAGGTGCAGAGCTCATTAGCTCAGATGCTATCGCTCTGTATGAGCTTATTAAGAACGCGATCGATGCAGATTCTGAGTCAGGCGTTGAGATTGACTATGTCGTCACGTTGTCGGCCCGTGCGTACCGAGAGTTCGAGAGCGATTGGGAATCTGAAGAGGATTCGATCGACGATTGGCGAAGCAGAATTCTGGAGTCGATCGAATCAGATGCGCCGGCAGAGCATAGAGAGACGCTAGAGAAAGAGCTAGGGGACGCAGAGCAGTGGCACGAACTATGGGCGGTCATTGAGCGTGCATACAACGATCTCAGCTACATCGAGATTCGCGATACCGGAAGCGGTATGACGATTGCCGACTTGAACGACGCGTTTCTGACAATCGGGACACCGAGTCGCGCTCTCGCTATCAAGAACGCCATAGACAATCAGCGAACGGGCAGTCCGCCGTCTCTCGGAGAGAAGGGCGTCGGTCGATTGTCGGCTATGCGTTTAGGCGACATGCTTTCCGTTACTACGACTACGCAGGGCGGTCAGTTCTGGAATCAGTTGGAGATCGACTGGCGAGATTTCGCCAAAGAGCTTGGGGCGATGCTCGAGCAGATCCCAGTTACACCAAAAAGAGGCTCTCGAAAAGATGATCCTCGAGAACATGGCACGACGCTGCGAATATCAAGACTGACCTCGAACTGGTCTTCGAAGAGACTTCTTGATTTGGCGAGTAAGCAACTGGCGCGATTGGCAGACCCCTTTGAGGCGAAGAGAGACAAGTTTCCGATTCGCATCACTTTCAATGGACAGAACATAAAGTTCAATCGATATATCCGCAAAGTGTTATTTCGCAAGGCCCATGCGATCGTGAAGGGCCGGTACATCGCGGAAGGTAACAAAGGGCCACAGCTCACACTGACGCTGAGTGCACCGTTGTATGAGAGATCGGCACACACTGAAACGTTCTTTGAAATTGACATCCTGGCTATATCCACGAAATACAGGGGAAGCGTCCCTCCTGCTGCTCTCAAGCGGTTGGGTGATTTCGAGTTCGATCTATATTGGTTCAATAGGAGAAGACTCAAAAAGCCAGTGGGCTTCGAGAGTCTGGCGGAGTTCAGAAAGCTCCTTGATCGCTGGCTCGGAATCATGTTGTATCGTGATGGGTATCAGGTCTTACCGTATGGTAGCGAAGACGACGACTGGCTGGAGCTGGATGCACAAGCTCTGAAGGAGAGCGGATTCAAGCTGAATACCATTCAGTTCGTTGGCCGTGTTGCTATCAGCAGACTCGGCAATCGCCATCTGATTGATCAGACAAACCGAGAAGGCCTGAGGGATTGCGATGAGAAAGATGCACTGATCCGTATTCTGCGATTTGCAATTTGGAGTCAGCTGAGCCCATTCCTCGACGAGAGCAGGCGCGCTTTCGAGCAACCCGAAGAGCACAAGAAAGACAATCCCAAGCTTCGGCTGGAGAAGTTTTCGGAATACCGCCAACGGGCGCAGCAGAAGATCAGGCAGGTCAAGCCATCGCGATCGGAGGATCGCGTACTGCTACGCGAGGTCGTCGAGGTGCTCGGTAATTTGGAGAAGTTGTATAAGGACGCGGAAGGTCGAATTGAGGCTGCGGCGGACGAACGAGAACGTCTCATCGACTTGGCGGGAGTGGGCCTCATTATCGAATCTCTCGCGCATGAACTTACTCGCACCGTCGAACATTCCGCGTCCGTATTAGGAAGTAAGCAACACGAGGCTCTCCCTCCCGACGTTAAAGCCTTTTTCCAGTCATTGAAGCGCAGCCTTCAGTCGGTCGAGAAACGATTGAAAATTCTAGATCCGTTATCGGTGTCTGGGCGTCAGCGACGACGAAACCTTGACCTTCGAAGGATCGTCGAGACGGTCGTTGCGAGCCACGAAGCGCAATTTGATCGGCACAATATTGACGTAAAGGTGCTACCAAGCAAGGCGGCGTCGGTTCCGCTGTTTGCAGTTGAAGGCCGAATCATTCAGATCCTCGAGAATCTGATCAGCAACTCTGTCTACTGGCTCAGAATGCAGAAGGAACTCAAGCCGAGCGCGGAAAGCCATATTCAGATCCGCTTGTTCGAAAAACCAATTGCCGGGTTTCGCTTTTCGGATTCGGGACCAGGAATTCCGTTTGAGCGTCGTGAGCGCGTATTCGAACCATTTTACTCGACGAAGGAGGAGCGCGCTCGGCAAGGGCTGGGACTGTACATTGCCCGGGAAACCGCGGAATTTCATGGCGGAACAGTATATCTGGATGAAGAGGACCGCAACTCGAACGGAAACCTGCAAACCTTTGTGGTTGAAATCCCTGACACACGGAAGAAAAGAACCAAGCGGCGTTAGAGAGAAAGAGAATGCAATCGTATCTGGCGCATCAAATAGAAGAACAGTCCCTCAGTACGGCGCTCGTTATCGATGACGCATTCGATATGCCTCGTTCTCGCGATGTCGCTGACTCAGGTGAGGAGTTTCTGGATCTCTTATCAGACGACGACTTGAAGGTGGTCGGAGAAATTCTCGATCAGGATGGACTCGACAAAGACCAGTTCCTGGATTTGATTGAAGACGACAATACCGCACGAGCTCTTTATGACGCCCGTGAAAAGCTACCGAAAGATGCGGCTGCGGCACTGTTCGCAGAATTTGAAGATGACAACCATCGAAAACGTGCGCAGGTTAGGCACATAACGGAGTTGCTCAGCGATGTCGGATTTCAGGTCACCGAACAGGGGTCCACTCCCTCTGACGAGACTATCCGTGCGGACCTCGTCTTTGTCGATCTATTCTTCAGCGTCGGACTAACGCCAGAAGAAGCCGCAGCAGATGCTGCCAGAAAGATTGAGACATATCTCCCGCCCAGAGAGTCTCTCGAGGCTGATGTTCCGCTGGTGATATTGGTGTCAACCGAAGAGCAAGAGGTGGAGCAAGTATTCGAGCAGTTCAGGGAGGCCGCTGGGCTTCCGGGTTGCCGATTCACGTTTCTAAAGAAAAGCGTCTTTGAAAAGAACCGGAATGAAGCGATCTTTCGCATACTCAAACTTGTTCGAACGAATCGTGAGTCACAAATTTTTGAGACGGTGGTGCGCAAAATCGAATCGGCTGCATCTTTAGCTACTAGGAGATTTGTGCGCAAACTCAGGCAGTTTGAACTGTCCGACTACGCAGATTTATCAACTCTAGTGGCTGAGCCGGATGGCGTTTCACTAAGCCAATATCTCTTGGAGCTTTACGCCTTGGCATGGGCCTCTTTTGCTGAGTCGGACGACGGGACTGTGGAAGCTCTCACTACGCTTGGAAGCCTGAACCTAAATGTAGAGAATTACCCACCGAACGCCTTCGTTCCGAGTCCTGCTGTGCTGGATCTTTACGAAAGCGCCCTCTATCGCCCTGGAAAAGCCTTGGAATCACTTGCTGATTTCGATGGGCTTGGGTTGGGCGATGTATTGGTCGGTCCGAAAGTGGAAGGGAACGACCCAACAGTCTTCCTTGTTGTCGTCCAAGACTGTGATATGGCGCGAGGTGATCGTGTTGACGCAGCTTTCCTTTTGCCGGGGAACCTGAAGAAGCTTGAAGAGGCGCGAGCAATGCGAGATCGGTTTCCTATAACCATCGACGGGGAACAATATTCTGTCAGCTGGAAGATAAAGGGCTGGCGAGCTCTTCGTCGGAGCGAATTTCCCGATGATGTTGCCGGGGCGGGCTACGTTCGGGCGATGCGACTACGGTCGCCATGGGCGACAATGCGACAGCTAGAATTCTTTAGACACCTTTCTCGACCAGCGGCAATCGCCGCACCGCATCAGATCGATGCAACGTACATCGAAATTCTCTTGCAAAATACCAGCGGCCGAGCAACTCGAGTTCGGGATTTCGGTGACAGACCAGCCGCGTACCTACTGCATGCGGGAACACCTAGAGAACCAATCACACGCCTTATCCTATCGGAGGGTTGCGCCGCAGAGCTGCGTGAGTTGTTGGACGATGCATCGAAAGACGAAGAGAACTACGGAGAGGAAATGAGGGGCTGGTTAACCCAATTGCTCGGTGATGCTGAGCGGCTTAGCGCATTGAGTTCTCACCTTTTTGTAGAAAACGATAAGAAGACAGTTCAGGCTGATATTGACGAACTTATTAGCGTTGCCTGGGGGGAAAAGAAGCCTTTTCAAGACGGAGCAACATCCAATGGGTTGAGGATCATGCTCAATGCGAAGTCGATTGACGCGTCCGAGTTTTCCGATCAAGACACATGATCAGCAATGGTTATCGCGCCTAGCGTTCCTCCACTATGCGCTTGTGCTGAGCGGAGTTTCGGAGGCTCTACAGAGTCAGTTACAGTCAACTATCCAACGGGCCGCGTTTCCTACCTTGTCCGATGGCGCAGCGCGATTGACGAGAAAGCATAATAGCCGAGAGTTCTAGCCAAGTTGAACGGTTGGGTGAGATGAACCAAGACCGCGAAGCGGATTGCGGTGTTCGAACTCGTTACTGGGCAGTCTTGGTCACCTGCGCTGACCAGAAATCCGCAATCGCCTCTCTAACGAACGGTGCCTTGATGACAACGCCCAAGTCAATCATCTGTTGCATGCTGGGGAACGGCACTTTTTGTGTCGGCGCAGGCCGCCATTCGATCTCGCCATCGACTCGCTGCGTGTACACCTCGGATATTATTCCCAAGAGCTGCGCCTCAACGATCTGGCCTTTGAATGAACGACTGTAGCTGAATACAGGGCTGCCGCTTGAGCCAGGAAATACCGACGCATCGATTAGAAACACGGGCTTGTCGTCGAAATCCAATTCCGGCGGCGTCGCAATCGTGCCCTGTCGGACAATCGGCGTAAAGTGTTTTTGATCGAACATTCCGTCCGGGTAGCCAACAAAGAGCACTGAGCGCGCCACATCAATGTCGTCAAAATCAGGCGTCGCGAGATCCTCCGGTGTGAGCGCGGTCACAAACGCGGCCTGTTGATCTCGCGCCGTAGTATCCAGAAGCCAGGAAAGTGGCAGAACGGCGAGATCGATTGAAGGATCCCAGCAACTGACACGCCGTTCCGCTCTTCAGTGGTCTTTGGCACGGTTGCTACGGGAGGTTAATCCTATCCTCCGTGGGTGGGGGCATTATTATCGCTATTGCACCGGTGCCGGTGACGTCTTCGCCAGTCTCGACTGGTATGTCTCCGACCGCATCTGGCGCTGGCGACGAAAGAAGCTTCCAAAAGGACGCCAGAGTGAGATCGCCTTGGCTCGATTACCGAGTCGGGTACGTCCCACCTGGCGCGTTTGGCAGGCCGGCGATCAGGAACAATATCTTATGTCCTGGTTGCCGGTTCAACGTTACCGCCGAGGATGGATGCGTATGCCTGCATATACTATGGTTCCCGGAGAGCCGGATGCATAACGAAAGGTGCACGTCCGGTTCGGCGAGAGGACGTTGGAAACCGACGGCTATCATTGTCGTACGGCGCCAGCGTCCTACTCGACCCTATGTGGCCACCTGGCGAGGCTTTGTCTTTGTCGCCTTCGTCGTTGACGTGTTCTCGCGCCGTATCGTCGGATGGCGCGTCTCAACCTCGATGAAGACCGAGCTGGTACTGGATGCTCTGGAGCAGGCCATCCACGTTCGCGGCAGCTCAGAGGAACTCATTCACCATAGCGACCGCGGCAGCCAGTATCTGTCGATCCGTTACAGCGAGCGTCTGGCCGAGGCCGGTATCACGGCGTCCGTCGGCAGTGTCGGTGACAGTTACGATAATGCCCTGGCCGAGACCATCAATGGCCTTTACAAAACCGAAGTGATCAGAAAACGAGGACCCTGGCGAAACGTTGATGAGGTCGAGTACGCCACCCTCGAGTGGGTTGACTGGTTCAACAACCGTCGCCTGCTGCAACCGATTGGTGATATCCCGCCGGCTGAATACGAGGCGATGTATTATCAGGAAAAGAGTCACGCAATGGCTGCCTGACTCAAACTGAAGACCCTCCGGAGAAACCGGGGTGATTCATGGTTTCTTACCTGTCACGCATGCTACAGCGGCATCCCATTCCTCGAATCTTGTTGAGTGTCTTTTCTTGCCTCTTGGCTGCGTGGTTCCTCCTGTAAGTTGATTGTTTGCGAACTTTGCCGAAAGATCTCCTTTCGCGGGTTGACCGAAACGTCTTATGTATTCTTCTGCCCAAGCATCGAGTTCACGTCGATCAAATGCGATTCCCTGTCGACCGATTGGGATGGTCGTCACGTACGGCCGAACCTCGGCGCTGAATCGGTTTCGGTCCATTCCGAGGTAGAAAGGAGCATCTCTCAGGCGAACAAGGCGTGGTACAAGCGCCGTTTTCACTGAGGGCTTTGATTCTGTGATCGTTGTACTCCGTTTTATGTGCGCCGTCCGTAGAATCGCTGGAACCTTCCGCGCGCCCCAGGAGTGCTAGGGGCCAACGCTCTCGCGAAACGGTCGTAGTCAAACGACGCTAATAATCGGGCGAGAGAATGTAGTGCGTCGCGCCGCGTTAAGACAAGCAAAAAGTGGGGCAGATTCTTAGCCCCCGTTTTGCCTGCGGAAACACGGTCGCTAGTCGGATCGCTCGGAAAGCGTGAGCCAACTCGTTCCTTTGCTATCCACTCACTATTTGCGCGTGCCCATCAATCGTGAACGGAGCTGCATTTGGAACAGGAGTCCGGGAGAAAGTAGTATTGTCGCTACCGACCTAGGGCTGAGCGGAATCTGGAAGTACTCGAGGTGCAGTAGAGGTACAGTGCTGAGCTTTTGCCCAAGTGTGCAAACGTGCATAAGCGTTTGTTTATTGACGACTTTCGGTCGTTTTTCGTGACAGCTAAGGTTTGCTAGAATACTCTTGTATTTCAATACGTTATTGCGCCAGGCAAAGCTTGGTGAAGGAGGAAGTCAGGTAGACGGAACAACATGACGGAAACTTTCTTTGCGACCCAGCAGGTGTAAATCCTGACCCGGTAAAGACTGGCCACCAGCCGGAACCGAGTGTTGCGTGGTCCGGGGGCGACCCCGGCTGCGAAGCGTACACAGGGAGTCTGCAGGCCGCGTGATAGAGCCTCGAAAGTGAAATTTATGTGCGGAGCCGACGTCGTTAACTTAGCGGAAGGCCGCATCGCCTGCAGCGTACTGGCCTGCTGTAAGCGGTCCGCCGGGGTCGAAGAACGGGGCATGTAGCCAAGGGTCGTCCAGGAACCTGGGAGGGCTCGTTTTCTCCATCGTGAAGTGGCGGCGCGGGCGCCGCGCTAGAAGTGGTCCCGGCCCGGGGGAGCGAACGGGGACAACGCGGTGGTACCGCCGAGCGACGGCAACGAAGCGAGGTGGGACGGAGAGCGAGCAGTCGGAGTCCACTGATAGTACCGCTGAAGCCGGCGAACCCGCCCCTGGGGAGCCGATGGAGGGAAGCGGTGGACCGGGCTATGGGGCTTCTCGAGGGACAGATGATGCGGACGTCGAGCCGGGAGATCATCTCAACGCGACAAGAGAAGCTAGCGAGACTGGCTCAGATTGAGCCGAAGCTGGAGCTGACGACGTTAGCGCATCACATCGATGCGGTGTGGCTGCGCGAGGCGTACCGGCGTACGCGCAAGGACGGCGCGGCCGGGATAGACGGTGTGACGGCGGTAGAGTACGAGGCCGAGCTGGAGGCGAACCTTAAGAGCTTGCTCGAACGGTTCAAGTCCGGTCGGTATCGGGCACCGGCGCTGCGCCGGATACACATCCCGAAGCCGGGCAAGGCGAAGAAGACACGTCCCATCAGTATTCCGACGCTGGAGGACAAGGTGCTCCAGCGAACAGTGCTGATGGTGCTGGAACCGATTTACGAGCAAGACTTTCTGGATTGCTCGTACGGGTTCCGGCCGGGGCGCGATGCCCACCAGGCACTTCAGGTGCTATGGGAAGGACTGATGCAGATGGGCGGTGGCTGGATCATCGACCTCGACATCGAGAGCTTCTTCGACAACGTCGAATGGGGCCACCTTCGGAGCTTTCTGGACCAACGGGTGCGCGACGGTGTGATCCGACGCGCGATTGGCAAGTGGTTGAACGCCGGGGTCATGGAATCCGGTGAGGTGAGTCACCCCGACCGGGGG
This sequence comes from Woeseiaceae bacterium, assembly GCA_965224505.1. Classification (GTDB taxonomy): domain Bacteria; phylum Pseudomonadota; class Gammaproteobacteria; order Steroidobacterales; family Woeseiaceae; genus UBA1847. The sequence continues at coordinate 2,648,691 of CBDCZL010000018.1, read as the reverse complement.
ACACCTCAGGGCGGGGTGGTTTCTCCGCTGCTCAGTAACCTCTACCTACATGAGGTGCTCGATGTATGGTTTGAGCACGAGGTCAAGCCACGCCTTCGGGGACGGGCCTTTGAGATCCGTTATGCCGATGACGCGGTGTTGGTCTTCGAGCGGGAAGAGGATGCGAGGCGGGTGCTTGACGTGCTGGCGAAGCGATTCGCCAGGTACGGTCTGCGCCTGCATCCGGAGAAGACCCGGCTGCTGGACTTTCGCAGTCCGCCACGCGCAGGACGAGGCGGCTCGCAGCGCGAGCGCAGCTTCGATCTGCTCGGGTTCACTCACTTCTGGGGACGCTCCCGGAAGGGGCGTTGGGTAGTACAACGCAAGACGGCCAAGGCCAATTTTGGCCGCGCGCTGCGTGAGATCGGTCGCTGGTGCCGAGTGCATCGTCACTGGTCAGTGGCTGATCAGCAAGCGGCACTGAGTCGTAAGCTCCAGGGTCACTACGCCTACTACGGGATTACGGGTAACGCGCGTGCGCTGGCCCGTTTTCTGTACGAGGTTCGGCGACTGTGGCGCAAGTGGCTCGATCGCCGCTCCTATCATGCGCGGATGACGTGGCAGAAATTTGTTCGTCTTACGGCGAGCTACCCACTTCCCCCGCCGCGTGTCGTTCACAGTGTCTATCGTCGCGCAGCGACACCATAGCCTGAGGAGCCGGATGCCCGAATCGGGCACGTCCGGATCTGTGGGAGCCGCGGGTGGGTAACCGCTCGCGGCGACCTAGCGAGCGTTATTGAGGAACTGAAAATCCGCGTGTCGGTGGTTCGATTCCGCCCCTGGCCACCATTCAAATCAAACACTTACGTTTTTGTCACTTGACCAAAAAGATGTCGCTGAGGACATCTTGTGACACCCGAGGGGCCTTTTCCCTAATGAACGGATTCATTCTCATCTAGCAATTGCGTTTTAGATCAGTGCCTTGGTCCTCGCGTCACCAAAATATGTCTTCGAACTGGGGGCGACTTATAGTCATCGTTTGATCTGATCCTACGCTTGAGTGGGTCAAAATGAAGAAAACAATTGCGGTCTGTTGCAGCCGATGTTGAACAGTGAATCGACTTGATAGTTCAAAACTGGCGGCGGAGCGGAGACGGCGGTATATCGCGACGGAATCTAGCCGGGATTATTCGTGAAGAGATAAAACAAAAGCCTTAAATGTGCGAAAATTGTGTTTGCACACAACAACTTAAGCACAAAAAAGGCTTCTGCATGAGTAAGCATACCAGTCCCCAGGGTGTTTTGTTCAAGGGTCTGTCGAAGAAAGCGTTTCAGGCCCGCTTCGATCGGCCCGACAGTAGCTCCGATGGTGGGGCGATTCTGCTCAAGGCTTGCGATCAGCGACTGGGTTTGATCGATGCCATTTCCAGGTGTATTCGCGATGACCGCTGTGCTGGCAAGGTTCGTCACAGTCTGCGGGAGTTGCTATCGCAACGGGTGTACGGGATTGCCTGCGGCTACGAGGACTGCAACGACGCAGCCCGGCTGAGCACGGACCCGGTGCAGCGTTTGCTGATGGATCGAGATCCGCTGTCGGGCGAGGCGCTGGCCTCGCAGCCGACCTTGTCCCGATTCGAGAACCGCATTGATGGGCGTTCACTGCTCGGCATGGGGACGGCGATCATGGACACGGTGATTGCGCGTCACCGCAAGCGCCTGGGTAAGAAGGCACGGCGCATCACGATCGATCTGGACCCGACGGATATTCTGGCCTACGGCCAGCAGCAGCTGTCGTTTTTTAACACGCACTACGGGGATCACTGTTATCTGCCGATGGTGTGTTCATTTCAGTTCAACGACGAGGCGGATCAGTACGTGTTTGCGAGCGTGCTGCGATCGGGAGAGGCGCCGGCGAGCGAGGGCGCCGAGGCGATCCTGCGACGCGCCATCGCTCGGCTGCGAAAGGCGTTCGGCAAGGTGCGTATCCTGGTGCGTCTGGACGCTGGCTTTGCGACGCCTGAGCTACTCGATTTTCTCACCGACAGTCGGGTGGATTTCGTGGTGGGGATCGGGAAAAACTCGGTATTAAAGGCGCTTTCCGAGCCTTTGATGGACGAGGTCCGTCACCTGTCATGGGACTCAGGGGACACCGAAAAGCGCTACGGCGAGTGCCAGTACGAAGCCGGCAGCTGGGATGACGAAAGGCGGGTGATCTTCAAAGCCGAAGTGGTGCGATACCCCGGCCGGGACGCCAAAGACAATCCCCGTTTTGTGGTGACCAACCTCAAGACCACGCCAAGGCACGTGTATGAGCGGGTCTATTGCCAGCGGGCGGTGATCGAGAATCGCATCAAAGAGCTGCTGTTGGGCCTGAACCTCGACCGCTGCAGTTGTACCTCGTTTTTCGCCAACCAGTTCCGAGTCCTCATGACCGTCGCCGCTTACGTGCTGTTCCAGGAACTGCGCCTCAAAGCGCGGCATACGGCTTTCGCCCAGGCCCAGGTTACGACCCTGCGCGAGCGATTGTTAAAGCTCGCAGTCTGGGTGCAACGCTCAACGCGCCGTATCGTGTTTCACCTGCCAGACTCAGCGCCGTGGCGATCCGACTGGTGCCGCATTGCCCGCGCCCTCGGTGCCGTGCCAATCTGATCCCACTGCCCAGCAACAACCTCATCGTTATCGGCACGTCAGACAAGGGCGACGGGCAACTTTGACCTGACATCGCCAATTTCAACTCGTTTCGCGACGCAGCGCGCAATAATCCCCTACCAGGAGAAAGTGGCGCGGCTCGGAACCGCCAGAAAGTTCAGCTTGCTACAATCGGCAACAAATGATCGCCATACCAACAACTTTCATGAATAGTGTCGGCTAGCCACCCGAAGGTTGCGCAAACATCAACAGCTGTCTTAGGTATTCGGGACAATTCCCATAAGTTGCTGCTGGATTGCCTCTAGGGCGCATCCGAGTTTTACCTACGTTTGGACTGTCGGCAATATCTTTCAGCGACCCAAGCTGGCAGTTTTGCAGCGCGGTGGTTAGAGTGAAGCGATGATCGGGAAATCGATGGATAAATTATCGGCGAGTGAACGAGTTTACGCGCAACCACTATGTTCCGCAGTGGTACCAGTACCGCTTCATCCCGCCTGCGCGTAAAGAAAAAAAATTTCACTATCTCGATCTGAGGCCGGAGACGGTTATCTCCTCGGGTGGGCATCGTTATACGCGGAAAGCTCTCTTGCACTGGGGGCCGCCCCGGTGCTTCTGTCAGGACGAGCTATACACGACCCAGTTCGGTAGCTGGAAATCGACGGATATTGAGGAGAAGTTCTTCGGACCAATCGACGACGAAGGCAAACACGCCGTCGATTTCTTTAGTGATTTCGAATACTCCGGTGGGGTAAACGACAACCTCATGCCGCTGCTTAGGTACATGAGCCTGCAAAAGCTCAGGACACCGAAGGGGCTGGACAACTTCGCAGCACTGACAGGTTCCATCGACAAGAACGAAGTCCTGATATTGATGCAGGAGCTTCAGCGAATGTACTGCGCTATCTGGACTGAGTGTGTTTGGAGCATCGCTGATGCCTCCGGATCGGAGACGAAATTCATCATTTCGGATCACCCGGTCACCGTCTACAATACCGGCTGCTTCCCGGCTTCAAAATACTGTCAGGGCCATAATGATCCGGACATACGACTGAACGGTACGCACACTATCTTCCCGCTGAGTCTCAATAAGGTCTTGATCCTCACGAATCTATCGTGGCTACGAGACCCGTACGGTGACCCACTTAAGCCGAGACCGAACCCGGACCTGTTCCGTGGTGCGATCATGAAATGGACCGACATACAGACGGGGCGCATGCTGTCGGACGAGGAAGTTAACGAGGTCAATTTCATCATCAAAAGCCGGGCCTATCGGTATATCGCTGCCGCCGAAAAAGAGTGGCTCTATCCCGAAAACAAGTTCCCACGCGGACGATGGGATCAGCTGGGCGACGGATATTTGCTGTTCCCCGATCCACGAACGGCTAGCTACGGCGGACAATTTGTTGCCGGTTGGGAAGATGGTAGATCGTTTGCTTCCGACGAATATGGGCGAACACCAGGGCAGCCCGGCTACCGCAGTGAGGAAGTAGATGAGCGCGAATGGCGGTGCTTCCACGCTTTTCGAGGTGAGTTCGCCAGAGTCTTTGGACCGAAGCGACGTGGCACGTGCTTCGAAATTGGGGGTCGCCAGATCACCGAGGACAGCGACGAATACCACAAAATCACGTTGGCCTATGAAAAGCAGAAGCCAAAGAACGCGCGTAGGCGAAAGCGCAGACGACGGTAGGCCAGCGCCGGCGCACTAGGCGCAATTACGTATCTTCTAACACACAAAGTGTCTGCTATTCTGGCCTAGAGCGGTCCTACGACGATAAGCCCCGAAGGTGCCCACGGCTCGAAATCTACGCCGTCATCGGTCAGCGTTGCTTTTGGTCGGTCCGCCAATGGATTGGCGCTCTCAGCCATCCTATGGTTCAACGCAGTCCTCTGTTCGTCAGCCAGTGCTTCCCACCAGTCCGGCGAAATAAGCACGTTCTCAATGTGCTCGAAGAACATCCGGATGAGCGCCGAAGTCTGTTTGGGTTCATCTATCCCGCGAAAACTGTTTATGAATGACTTGCAAATCTCTGAATCGTCGCCGAGCCAAGCGAAAGCAACGAGTCCAGTTTCTCCGTCGTAGAATGAACTTACACTCAGCAATTCGGGTGTATTCTTCAGGTTCATCAAGTCCTGCAACACATTGCCGTCGAAGTCCTGCTCAGGAAAGAAAGAGGCGCTGCACATGATTGGAGGCGGAGTGGGGTAACAAAGCACGAATCCACGCGCGGACGAGAAGTCGCCAGCCACAAGTGCTTTGTCGAATATCTCCTTGTAGTGCGCGTTATCGCGCATACCTGCGCCAACACCGATTTCGTTCAGAAAGGCAAGCATCTGGACTTCCATCTGATCTTGCGGTTTACGGCCCTTGTCCATTTGCTTGTAAAGGTCCGTGACATCGGCCGCAGCGCTCTTCGTATACGCTTCACGTGAGAAGGACCGATATGCCAGCGCAAATAATTGGTCCTCTGATCCCTCGAATGGTCGGGTCTCAATCGGTGAGAAGATGTCGTTGTCATGCGTCGAACAAAATCCGGTGAAGGTCGATGCACGATTGACGCCAATAAGCTCGGGCGCCAGCACTCCCCCTTGTTTTTGCAGCTTTTTAAGATCCGGGACGTATCCGTACACATGCCCATCCCGAGCGATGGCTTTCAGGCTGGAAGACTTCGGAACGGTATGAGCACGGACGATTGTGCCTGAGCACGATTCTTGCCATTCCTTCGGAGCAGAACACTTTTTCGACGAGAAAGCGGCCCGGAATTTTTTGTCGGCCCACCAGTCAGGTACAGGCTCTTCCTTATCGCGGTTCAGGTGGCAAAGTTTGTACTTTCTACCCGATCCACACCAACAATGATCGTTTCGGCCGATTTTCTTTCTACTCATCCTACATATTGTAGATCAGTGAAACAGATGCACCTACGATAGCGATCAGGGGCGGCATATAGGGCTCCTGGTAAGCTGAACAGCGAGCAACCACAAAGCGCGGAATGAGTCTTGACAGAATTGTTCAATAGTCGCGAGCTGGCAAGCGCGATTTGGATTTCTCTATTCGCCATTTGGGCAGCGACGTTTCCTGACGTTCGAAAAAGCTTCGGTCAGGCGCTTCAAGCGCTTCTCAACAGACACGTCTTGCGGATCTTGGTCTGGACGACTTCATACGTTGTCGCAATGATCGTGATACTAAGTTGGGCAGGATTCTGGAGCATTGCGAATCTCAAGATAACGATTTATTGGTTCTTGTCTGCCGCAATAGTTACAGTATTCCGGAGCAATCAGGAAACATCGAATCCGAATTACTTTCGACATACCTTGAGCGACAATTTCAATCTAGTTGTCATGCTTGAATACGTCGTTAATTTCCATAGTTTCAATATTCTTGCAGAGTTGCTAATTTTTCCGGCCATCACAATGATTGTGATGGTCCAAGCCTTCTCGGAAGGCAAGAAGAAATACGAAAATATTCAAACGCCATTGAATGTCGTATTGACGATATACCTAGTATCTCTTCTTGTTCATGCAATTTATCGCGTGAGTGCCGATCCTTCCGAGCTCTTGAGTACAGGCGCACTTGGTGAGTTCTTACTCCCGCCCGTGTTTTCGATTTTGTTCTTACCGTTCATGCTCCTTCTTCTTGTCTACTTTTCATACGGTCAGGCGTTCTCACGCATTCGTTTCTCGGTTCCTGACGAACTTCTGGAAGATGCCAGGCGGATATCCTTCCGCAAGTTTCGTGGAGATCGCAGGCTGTTGCTTAGATGGGCGAGAATCGCCGCATATATGAGCATCAAAAGTAAAGGCGACTTGATTCAGTCAATCAACGATGCGAAGTACATGAAGTGGCGCGAGGAACATCCATCTATCGTCACATTTGAGCGCGGATGGGCACCTGGAAACGCGACTAGGTATTTATCGAAGTTTGGACTCGTCGCAGGAGACTATGACCCATCAATAGACGGAATTTGGACAGCATCGTCTGAATACCTTCCGCTCAAAGATGAAAGTCATGTTCTCTGCAACAACATCGCGTACTACGTTTATGGGGACCGTGCGCGTGCGCTTCATCTAAAGCTGAAACTTAACGTCAACGAACCGGCTGAAGCAGAGGCTGCACATGAGATGTTTCTTGAATTCTGCGATGAATTAGCCGCTAAGGCTTTGGGTCGACCGCTCGACAGTGCAGCTAGGAAGGCAGTGATTACCCGAGTAGCTTTCCCAGTGAGTTCACCGGTTTTTGGTACGCTGTCTGAAATTGCTTACACGCGCACTGTAGGTTCTCCCTATGGTCCAGCGACCTTCGACAGTCAGTCCGCACGTTTTGTTCTGGACACCGTTCCTTTAGTTTCACCAGACTCTGTGCAACTAAGTAGCCTTAGTCGAAGAATGATAACTTCGGAAAGTCAAGAATACGACCACTCTCCCTTTGGTTTCGATAAACCATCTAATAGTCTCTTTATTCCTCCGGAGTATTTTTCCGTCAATTGCTACATCTGCGTCGCCAACGTCAATGACGTAAAAATCACAGTGGATGGAAGTGAGTTGCCGACCACAGTCAATGCCGGTGAAAACGTACGTTTCGACATAGATGTTTCTGGATTATGTGCGTTAATAGGCGAGGGCGCACCCGGCAACGCAACGTATGACCATCTTTTCTTGTACGGAGACGGAAATTTCTCGCTTGTAAGCAAAGAATTTAACGGTGATATATCGCTTGATCATACGTACTCGTCAGGCGGTGCAAAACTTGCGCTTGACGATGTTGAGTGCAGTTGTAGCTCGCTATTCTCTGACTCGGATACACATATAGTGAACGTAATTCCGCCCGCCCCAATCGAGATCAACCTGACTTTCGATGACGGACCGCACGGAAGCTCAACTGGAAACCGGACTTTAATGGCTGTCGACGGATTTCAGAACAATACGATTCAGCCAAACGCCAAAGGGGCATTTTTTATACAAACACATGTAAGCTACAGGTTGCCTACCGCTGCGGGTACCGCCGCAGTAGAACAAGCAATTGCCAACGGACATGAGATTGGCATTCACACCGGAGGAACTGTCGACCATGAGATTCATCCGCAACGAGTCGTGCAAATGCCGTATGCTGTTCCTGGCGTTGGAGATTCAGGGCCAGACGGACAAAACGCGCTGGAGAGCGACATGATCGCGGCGAAGATTGCTATTGACTCTCTCGCTGGCGGAACTACCCCGACATTCGTACGAGCTCCGGAGTTGGAATTTGGAACGCCATCGCAGGAAGCTGATATCTTGGCAACTTATGCCCGGCAAGGACTAACTCATGCAGGCATAGACGTACAAGGTGACGACGCAATAGCCAGCCAGTCCTATACAAATATTACGGCAGCCCTTGATTCCCGAGTGTCGTCGGCTGTGCAGGCGGGTGATCAAAAGGTCGTGGTTCTATTGCATGATGTCAGAGAGAACTCTGTTTTGTATTTGAAAACCAACGGCTCTGTTACAGGATACTTCGAAACCATGAGGGACGCAGTTCTGTCCGCCGGCAACTACGCTGCACAGTTCAACAAGTACTCGGGAGACTAGGGGGCGCTCTCAATTAGGTTGAGTATTGTGGTGTAGGGTGCTGTATTCTCAGATCTTTCCGCGGTGAAAAATATGGCTCGGAAAGAGATCAGAGACGATCAGTGGGATCGGGTAAAAGACTTATTACCCGGAAAATCAACCGATTGCGGTGTCACCGCGAAAGATAATCGCCGCTTCCTGGAAGCGGTATTGTGGATTGCCAGGACCGGTTCGCCATGGCGGGATTTGCCAAGCCGCTTCGGCCACTGGCACCGGGTCTACGTGCGTTATAACCGCTGGGCTCACAAGGGCCATTGGGTCCGCATCTTCGAGGCGATGGCCGATGACCCGGACCTGGAACATCTGATGGTCGATGGCAGTATCGTTCGCGTTCACCAGCATGGTGCGGCAAAAAAAACGGCGGGATGAGGAGGCGATGGGCAAATCGCGCGGCGGACTGAGTACGAAGATACATGCGGCTGTCGATGCGTTGGGCAACCCGGTTCGTTTCATTCTCACGGCCGGTCAGTGTGCGGAGATCGGGCAGGCAAACGCACTGATCGCGGGATTTTCAGCCGCTTACGTCATTGCAGACAAAGGCTATGATGCCGATGCGTTCATCGATTCCATTCATGCGATCGATGCGGTGGCGGTGATACCGCCGAGGAAAAACAGAATTGTACCGAGGGACTATGACGACTATCTGTATTGCGAGCGAAACCTGGTTGAGCGGGTGTTTCAGAAACTTAAACACTACCGCCGGATCGCTACTCGTTACGAGCGTCTGGCAGTCACTTACCTCGCTATGCTCAGCCTCGTCGCCACCATCATCTGGCTTAATTGAGAACGGCCCCTAGAGTGCTAAGCAAGGGTGTGATGATCGGAGCGGCAACGATCATCGTTGCCGCCTTAGTTGCATTTTTGCTCACTAGTCCCACGGCTCCTAAAGATACTGCAAACAACTATTCCAGACAGTTGGAAGAAATCTGGTCCGCTGGCCAGACTTATGATGGCGAAGTCGAGGACAAGATGGTTGAGTTGGGACCGGATGCAATTCCTGCGATCGCCCAGGCTGCTCTGGATGCTGAACGATTTCACATCCACTACATAAGGGCTCTCGCGCGAATCGGAGATCAGAAAGCCATCGACCCATTGCTGAGGCTCCTCGAACATCAGCGACCAGCGGAGTTTGGCACGGACAAAGTCATGGTCCTGAGCGTGGTGCACGCCCTTAAGCAATTGAATGCGATGGAAGCCGTAGATAGTCTTTTTGAGATCGCAGAGGGCGATAACGTGCATCCACAGGTAAGGTTGGTTTCAGCCGGATACGTCGCTGCGCTTGGAAGCGGAAATCAACAGCGGATCGCTGCAAGTATGATTCTGGAGATGTCCCGCGAGCGCGAGAATTTCTATCGACGACGGAGTAATGGATTCTACGAAATCGATATGGTGCATGCACTAATCGATGTCGACACTGACGAGTCACGCGATGTATTGCTGGACATTTTCTCTCAAAGTGATTGGATCAGGCCGTATGTGGCATTACCAATCGTCAACTACTTCGGTGAAGTGAGTACACCGCGCACTCAGCAAGCACTCATCGACGCAATCGAAGATGCCGAGCGCTTTGAGTATCCAATTCGTGTTCAGGCACTAGAGACGCTGGGGAAGGATGAAACTCTGAGTAAGACCCCTCAGTTTGACAACTACCTGGCCGAAATCGCTGCTGAGGCAGAGCGAGACCGCTGGACGGGGGAATACGCCGAACGTCTAAAATCCCTCCTGGATGCCAGGAAGTAGTCGCGGGTTACGATCTCACGTAAATCGAACGTTGGTTCGGCGTGGAGAAGTAGAAGAGGTAGACCTCAACCTGTCGCGAACAGCAATCAGGTCCTGAAGCTATCCGGGCGGGCCTGCATTTGACAGCCGCCGCCACTTGCATTGCGACGTATCTCCAATGCCAGGGTCTGGAAATGAAACTCCACATCCTAAGCGACCTTCACACAGAGTTTGCCGGTTTCTCCCCTCCGGACACCAACGCTGACGTTGTGATACTCGGTGGCGATATTGGCGTTGGGCTCGGTGGCATCGAGTGGGCGGCAGCGCATTTTGCCGATATGCCCGTTATCTACGTTCCGGGCAACCACGAGTACTACGGTCATGCCATCGAGCTTGACGACGACCTCGTCAATGAGTCAGTAGCAAACATCCATGTCTTGAACAACGACACGGTCGTTATCAACGGCGTTCGGTATCTCGGTAGCACGCTGTGGACCGATTTCAGGTTCTACGGCGAAGGGTAACCGCCCATTCTACGCCGTTATTGCACCGGTCTGGTTTTCGTGCTGTCGATCTGTTCCGGTGAGGCGTCGTCGCTGCGAACGGCGGATTGTTCCGGCGTGGCATCCTTGATCGGTGACAGGACATGAGGCGGCACACGCCACTGTTTCTCATCGTCGGTGAGTACCACGACGGTCTTCTGGTTAAACCTGATCACGGTGCCGAACACGCGCCCATGCCTCGCTGTGTCAAAGCTGACCCTGGTGCCGAGATTGAGCGCCATCATGGCGTGTTGGGCCCGGATTCTGTCCAGCAACTTCAGCCGCTCGATGATGCGCGCATTGAGCGCCTCGAGTTCCTCGATGCCGAGGTGATCGATGTCGAAGCTCACGTTGCCTTTTCCACGCCCGAGCGCAGCGGATTGCCGGCAAAAAGAGCCTTCCAGAGCCTCGGTGTCAGTTCGTCGGCCTTGCTGGCCGGGTGCTGACCGATCCGTTGCAGCACATCGACCAGGTAGGTGTGCGGGTTGATGCCGTGTAACCTGCAGGTCACCAGCAGGCTCTGGATGATACCCACCTGCCTGGCACCGAGTTCCGTCCAGCAAAAGAGCCAGTTTTTCCTGCCCATGGGGATCGGCCTGAGCGCACGCTCCAGGTGGTTGGTATCGATCGGAACCTCAGGGTCACCGAGATACACCTTCAAGGCATCGGTTCTTGCCATGGCGTACTTGAGTGCCTTGCTTAACGGATTGCTCGGGATGAGATCGTGCCGCTGGCATTGGCTATCGCACCAGGCAAAGAATGCCGCCACCACCGGCTCGCTGTGCCGGATTCGGTAGTTGAGCTTGTCTGCTCCTGCCAGATCCTGGTCGCGGATCGTGCGTTCCGCCTTGTACAGTTCCCCGATTAAGCCAAGGGCCTCGGCCACCGCTTCCGGCTCGATGTCCTTTGCCTCCTCAAACGTGCGCCTCGTGTGCGCCCAGCACTGGGCATGCGTCATCTCAGGCCGATGACGGACGTACTGCTCGTAAGCGCCGTAACCGTCACTGACCAAAATACCGTCGAAGTCCTCGCCCAACACCTCACGCACCTGCCTGGCGGCCCGTGAGGACGAGTAGCTGAAGGCAATTTCATCCGCCTCCCCATAGATCGGCCAGAAAAACGCCCGTCGCATCTTGCCCTTTTGCCTGCGGCCCGCCTTGATCGGCGTCTCGTCCATGGCCAGCACCCGGCTTTTCCTGATGTGCTCAAACTGTGCCTGGTAAACCGGCTCCAGAAGGCCGATCGCCCGCCGGCTGAGGTTCGTCAGCGTCGTGCGCGAAAGCTCAATGCCGCTTTGCTTCAGCCGTTGATGCTGACGGTACAAGGGCAGGTGATAACAGAACTTGTCAACCAGCATGCCGGCGAGAAAGCTGACATCCGCCAGGCTCTTGTCCAGTACATTGGCAGGTGCCGCGGTACTGACGAGTTCACCCGTATCACGACGCTTGATCACCGGACGCACGTACTTGAGGATCACATAGCTTCCCGGCCGTTGCGCCAGACGGTAGCTGACCTTCTCACTGACCAGTTCTCGTTGATCTTCACGGACAGCCGCCAGTTCCGGGCCGGGTTCCAGCCGTATGGTCTCGACCGGCACCGTATCGTCAAAACGAAGGCCCTGATCGCTGACGCAAGTGTCCTTACGAAACCTGCTCCGCTCGTAAGTGATCTTTTCCTTTTCCGCAGATGGCACAGCAGAATCCGGCGCGCCGCCCAGAGCGGCCAGCAGATCGGCCTGAACGGACGAATCGATCAGTAGACGCTTTTCCGAACGCTCGCCAAACAACTGCCGCCTGAACCAGTCAAGCTGCGATGTAAGGCTTTGGAGTTGTTCCTTAAGGGCGGCATTCTCAGCGCGAAGGGCCGTGATGTCGGGGGCTTCGATACTCACGGAGGGTGCTGAACTCATGGTCGGTCATTATACCGCAGGCATCCCCACTGAACGATGCCGATAGCGCCTGTAACGGCGCACGGAACCTGCATCGATGCCTTCGAGCATCAGCTTCAGTTCCGTTACGGTAAGCGACAGCTTGTCATTCCTGGCTTCCCGCTGCCGGTAATGAAACCGGCCCTGTTCGAGTCGCCTGGCCCACAGCGCATATCCCGAACGATCGAAGTACAACGCCTTCAGGTAATTGCCCTTGCGGTTGATGAACACGAACAGCTGGCCCGAGAGCGGGTCTTCAGCGAGCTTCGTCTTCACCATGGCCGACAAACCATCGAACGACTTCCTCATGTCGGTCGGCTGCGTATACAGCCAGATATGCAGCCGAGACTCGGGGAAAAACATCAGCGCAACCTGAGACAAACGCCGGAACTCAGCTCAATCTCCACCCGCCAGGATGTATCATCTTCTCTTTGCACCAGCGACGAAACATCCAGCAGCGATGCCGTTGTATCAACTGCTGCTGTGCGCAGTCGTTGACGCCAATAGCCAAAAGTGCTGTACGCCACGCCGTTCACCTCACAAAACTCCCGCTGCGGAAGATCGCCGGCTTCGTAAGCCGCCATCAGTGCTTCCCATTCCGCACGGCTCTTGCGTTCCGCATTTCTCGATACCTCATTCATGTGCTCTACCCAGTGCAACCATTTGAACGCGCACGGTAACCGCAGACTACACGCCAAGAAACAACGGTCCAGAGTGGACGCTTACGGCGAAGGCGAGGCGTGGCACAGCCGGCAGCAGGCGAGGCGGTGGATATCCGATTTCCGAACCATAAAGTATCGCGGAGCCACGTTTACGCCCGAAGACTCCGTAGTCCTTCACGAAGCCAGCAAGGCATGGCTCGATGGAGAACTCGGTACCTCCTTCGATGGACCGACCGTCGTCGTCACTCACCACTTACCGTCGGAGCTGTCGGTGGCGAAGCAGTATGCCGGTGATCCGTTCAACCCGGCATTTGCAAGCAGACTCGAACATCTGATCGAAAAACACAATCCCGAGTTGTGGATACACGGGCACACCCATGTTTCGTGCGACTATGAGTTGTTTGGTACGCGGGTTGTTTGTAATCCGCGGGGTTATCCGGGAGAGGGTCGACATGGAGGGTTTCGCGGGGATTTGGTGGTCAACGTAGGGTAACTACCAACTCGAATTTTTGCGCGAATCATGCGTGATACGTGTTACAAAACCTCGGACAATTATGTGATGTGTCCCAGGGTTTTTAACAGATGATCATCCACGCAAGCTGCAGTTTCAGCGACTGTATTCCGAAGTATTTAGGCCACTACTTGCTGACACGCTTTTCGCCCTCGGCTGTAAACCAGCGAGTATTGATCGCGCTTTGCATGAGTCCAAGGGCTTGCAATCGTTCTCATTTTCGCTACAATTGAGGCGAATTTGAGAACACCCTCCCACGTCCATGTCCAAGCAACCCATCGAGTTCATGTTCAGCCCATATAGGCGTCAGGCCCTGGCAGTCCTGTTTCTGCGCCCGGACGAGCAGTTTCACGTCCGCGAGCTTGAGCGGATGACCGGTGTGTCCGCCGGGTCGCTCCATCGTGAACTGAAAGCGATGGCGGAGTCCGGACTGTTACTTCGCAAAAACACCGGAAATCAAGTCTTCTATCGGGCCAATACCGAATGTTCAATTTATGAGGAACTGGCGTCGATCTTCCGCAAGACCATTGGGCTGACGTCACTGCTGCAGGATGCATTACTTGATCTGGGCGACAAAATCGAGGTGGCATTCGTTTTCGGGTCCATGGCCAGCGGGCGTCAGACGGCCGGTAGCGACCTGGATATCTGCGTACTGGGTGAAGTATCCCTGCTGGAGGTAGTGAAAGCGCTGTCCCCGGTTCAGGAAACACTGCAGCGGGAGATTAACCCGGTCGTCATGACGCCGCAGAAGTTTTCTGATCAGTCAAGAAAGAAGGATCGTTTCGTGACTCGCGTATTGAGCGAGCCAATACTGTTTGTAAAGGCGACCAGAGATGAGCTTGCAAAATTTACTGAAGATAGGGCAACTGGAAGAGCATGAGACAGATGCAACCCAAGTACGCCGCATGCTCGAATCAGCCGGGCGCAGTATCGCCGATGCCGGGCAAGCGTCGATCAGTCCGGAAACGCGTCTCGACGCTGCCTATAGGGCGATTACACAGCTGAGCATGATCGCGCTTTGGGTGAATGGCTTCCGGCCCGCCAAGAGCAAACCGGGACATCATCAGACTATGGTCCAGTCACTCGTCCACACAGTCGAGTTGGACCGGGATGAAATGCTTTTGCTGGACACGTTTCGCGTCAAACGCAATGCGATCGATTACACCGGCGAGGATGTGGATGAAGCTTCGGTGAGCGAATGTATTGGAGCGGCGGACAGGCTTATGATCAAAGTCTCCGAATGGCTCGCCAACAACAAACCGAAACTGACAGAGTGAGCCAATCCTGAAGCCGCACAAAGCTTGCGTGAATTTTGCGTGGGTCGGGGCAAGCTAGAAAGCCCCGTTCAGGTATGTTACAAAACCTCGGACAATATCTCGATTTGTCCGAGGTTTTGTAACATACCTGTGTCTAGTCCAACTCAACAAGATCGCCTGATTCAGCTGCTCCAAAAACAACCGCTGATGCGCGCCCGCGACCTGCAATTAGCAGGGATAGCCGCGTCTACTATTGCCCGTGCCACCAATGCGGGCGCGATTATTCGTGCTGCGAGAGGGCTGTACCAACTACCCGACAGCGAACTGGACTCGGCGTACACGCTGGTGGAGGCGTCAAAGCGGGTCCCCAGAGGTGTGATCTGTATGATTTCCGCGCTTGCATGCCATCATCTGACTGACCAGATGCCACGCAAGGTCTGGATGGCCATCGGCGCTAAGGACTGGGAACCGTCTGTAGACTACCCTCCGCTTCGAATTGTCCGTTTTCGCCCTCCGTATCTCGAGTACGGCATTGAGCATCACATCATTTCGGGTGTCGAGATTCCGATCTATTCGGTTTCAAAATCACTGGCGGATGCATTTCGAAGCCGACGGTTTGTCGATCGGACTGTTGCCATCGAGTGCCTGCGTAACGCAATACAAGAGCGAAAAGCGACACCTGCCGAGATTGCACAAGCGGCCAGGGACTGCGGAGCGTGGAAACAGATGCAGCCTTACCTGGAAGCGATGACCGCGAACGGCTGACAACCAAAACAACTCGCTTGCTTCCGCAAGGCACTGATGTATGCGGATTGAGACTCGGGAGTATTTGTACGATATCTGACGCCCAGGCCGGCATCGGGGAAAGGGGCGAGCTGCGTCAGTGTGCCCCGCAACACTTCTTGAACTTTTTCCCGCTACCGCATGGGCATGGATCGTTCCTGCCGACCTTGGGCTCTGCGCGGACGTAGGTATTGGTCTCGGCACCGGGCGGGGCGCGTCTTTCGAGCCAGTAGGCGTGAATGGCCCGGGCCGCCGGGGCAACCTGTCCCTGTAACGCTCGAATCTCCGGGTGGTCTTTTCCCTTGAGGCTGTCCCAGCCGTCCGGGTCCGCGAATTGCCGAATCGGGCTGAGCATCTCTTTCATGACGGGAGTCGTTACAGATGAGACCGGATACAGCGCAACACCCTTCATGTACCCCGTGCACCACTCATCGACGACCCAGCGAGTGACACCGTCGATGGTGCTTTCCAGGAACATCGGCTCAAACTCCATCGGGTTTTCTGTCAATGTGGCAGCGGTTGTGTTCATGTGCCGGACCATCATCCCGAAGATGAACTGGTAATCCTCGAGACTGTCCCAGACAGGGGCGTTGTCTTCACCGCCCCAGAGCACCGGCATCCAGGTCGACGGCATGATCGTGTTGGGACCGCTGACAACGGCGGTGATGAAGCCGTCGAATTCGGACAGGTTGAGTATGGCGTCATCGTGCTCGAGTGAAAGCAGAAACTCGTCGAGTTGTTCGTATTCGGCGTCGGTAAGCGGTGTGGACAAGTCATTCATAATCATCTGCCCAGGTTTTTCTGGCACGGACATAGTCAATCAGGAAACGCACTCCCTGGTTGTCCGACGGGTTGAGCCAGAGTATTCGTTCGAAAATACGTTCCGCCTCGTCGAAACGTTCGAGCCGCCACAGACACAAGCCGAACCCGTGCATGCAGCGCAGGAAGGGCCGATTGTCGAGATATCCCCAGGGCAAGAGACCGTTAGAATCCGGCCCAAGAGCGTCGACATCGAACCGCAGAGATTCGATTTCACCGGCAAGATAGGGGTGTCCGGCCCAGGTCCACTCCTTGCGCGGCTTCACCACCGCAATCTCGCCCGGCACCATTTCCCGCAGACGGCTCGCACGCAGGGTCACGCTCCGTCCGCTGGCGACGAGGCGGCATCGGGCAGCTCTCTCCTTCACGGCCAGGACAACCAGCTCTACCAGGCTGCCCGGATCGCCTGTTGGTATTTCGTTGCTCTTCATTCGTCGGCTCGATCGTTGAGTATCAGCCGGTCGTCCGATGCCTGATTCAGCATTCTGTATGCCGCGCTGTGTACGCTGAGTATGGGACATAGACAATGAGAGAACCAGACTATGATAATCGTCAGTTATGAATGACGTTCAAATCGAAGTTCCGTACAACCACGATCTGGAAGCGTTGGAAAACGTGTTGGCGGGAGTACAGCGGCCGGGCAGTTTTTTCGTGCAAGGGGCCCTGAACGCTCCCATGCCGCGTGTCGACGTGGAGGGTATCGGCGTATTGTCCTTTCCGGTGCCGGAAGCCCAGTCCCGGGCACTCGTTGAGCGGTGCGAGCGCGCGCCGTATGGACGAGGGACGGAAACTGTTCTTGATACTTCCGTGCGCAAAGTCTGGCAATTGTCACCGTCGAGATTCGATATCGGGGGCAAACCCTGGCCAGGTGTGTTCGCACAGATCCTCGACACTGTTGCCAATGGTCTCGGGTGTAATGGTGCGAATGTCACGGCGGAACTGTATAAACTGCTGGTGTACGACGAAGGCGCGTTCTTCAAGACACATCGCGACACCGAGAAAGCCGACGGTATGTTTGGCACCTTGTTGATCGTGTTGCCGTCGCCGCATACAGGCGGCGATCTCGTCGTTCGCCATGCGGGAAAGGAAGCCAGGTTCGAACTGAGCGGGGACGAGGTATCGGAGTTGAGGTTCGCTGCGTTCTACGCGGACTGCGAGCACGAGGTGTTGCCAGTCACCGAGGGCAATCGTGTCTGCCTGGTTTACAATCTGTTGCAATCTTCCTCACCTGGCACGAAGCGGAAGAAGGCGCTGAAGGTGCCCAACTACGATGCCGAAGCGGCTGCGGCAGGAACGATACTCAAGAAGACTTTTGCGCAGCCGAATGGCCCCAGGAAGATCGCCTGGTTGCTTGAGCACCAGTACAGTCCGGCAACACTTTCTTTCACCGCGCTCAAGAATGCGGATGCCGCCCTGTCACAGGTACTGCGGGAAGCGGCAGAGCGTGCGGACTGCGCAGTGCATCTCAGCATCGTGCATATCGAGGAATACGGGCCCGCGGAATTACTGACGTATGGGTACAACGGGGGCTACGGTTGGTATGACGAGCCGGAGGAGGTGAGCAGGGAGGACTACGAGGTCGTGGAAGTATCATACGACTGGCGGTACATCGATCACTGGGTAAACCCTGATGATGTCCCCGTTGGCTTCGGGAAGATTCCACTTGGAGAAGGGGAAGTGCTGCCCGCAGGCGCACTTGACGACGAGCTTCCCGATGAGCAACGGGTCACTGAGGCGACCGGCAACGAAGGCGCGAGTTTTGAAAGATCGTATCATCGTGCCGCGCTCCTGATCTGGCCACGAAACCGGTTCGTCAACGTACTCTTGCAAGCCGGTGTCCAGGCGGCGCTACCTTATCTCGACAAGCGCGTCGAGTCATGCAGCACGGCGGCATCGGCCGGAGAGGCCGATCTCGCCGTCATCCTTGCGGAAATTAGAAAGGTCATTAAAGCCTGGGAAGTGGAGATGCGGCGCGAGCAGCGGTTTCGCGCTCAGTACGCCGATGGCGACGCAGACGACTATTATGCAGAGGAGCCGACAAAGGGCGACCGAAGCCGGATGGTGGCGTTGCTGGGGCGACTGGCTGACAATCAATTGCTCGAGCGCTTTGTCTCTGAGGTAGTAACGACGCAATTCGACGGCAGCGAAAATGAGGCGCTCGCCGCCGTCATCGAGACCACCGATTCGAAGCGCCTGGGTGGGTTGTTGTTGCGGCTGGTTCAGCGCAATACGGCTAGGGTCCCGCGCGCTAGCATGCAGTTCTTCGCCCGTCTGATCGATATCCAGCGCGTACACGAAGACCCTGACTGGCAGGCTGCGACTCGTGACATTGGCGCCGCCATTGTTGCGAGCAAGGATCATTTCGACGTACGGACCGTACTGGTGCCTGCGCTGGAGCAATTGTATGAACATGGACGACCCGCGATCGTGGCATCTGAAGTCGAGCTATTGTGGTTGCACGCCGCCGATACTCTGCTAACGAACACTGAGCGTCCCCCGGCACCGCCGGAGGATTGGCGCCAAGAGGTCGCTATCGCCTGCCGCTGCGCCGACTGCCGCGAGTTGCAGGCGTTTGCCCGCGATCGCGTTCAGCAATCCCGTCTATTTGCCGTGCGCAAGGACCGGCGCAGACACCTGCATCGACAAATTGAGCGTCACCGGCTGGATATGGAGCATGTCACCGAGCGGAAGGGCCGGCCTTTTTCTCTTATCTGTACGAAAACGCGCCGCAGCTACGAACTGCGGTGCCAGGTATACAAGGAGGACGTCGCCACCCTCGTCACGCTCAAGGCACTGTTAGCCACGCCGTCTGGCGAGCTCGGTGTACGCTGTTTGCGAATCGATACGCTCCTGAAGCGAGGGACTTGAGCTCCGCCGAAATTCTAGAGAATCATGTTAGAAAAAGCGATTTCTTGGCCGGTTTTTATACACGATATTAGCGAACACTAGAGAACCATGTTGAAATTTCCACGAAAAAGGCGGATATTTCAACATGATGCTAGAAAAACGTCGACAATCACTCTCGTCGTACCTGGACCGCCTTCTTTCGCAGGGGCAGCTCACACTCACGCCTGAGCAAGCCGAAAAGGACCTCGGCATCGGCCGGCGCGCCTTTATCGATGCCGCCGCGAGGCAGCAGAAAAAGGGCAATCTCATCATGCCGCGCCGCGGCTTCTATGTGATTGTGCCGCCGCAATACCTTGCCCTTGGTACGCCGCCGCCATCCCTGTTCATCGATAGTCTGATGCGATACGAAAGCCGTCCCTACTATGTTGGCCTGCTGAAGGCCGCAGAGTTTTACGGCGCATCGCATCAGGCGGTCATGCAATACCAGGTCGTCACCGACAAGCGGTTGCCGAAGATCAGGGTGGGACGATCCGTCATCGTTTTCTATTACCGCAAGGATATGGACGAAGTCGAGGACGGCCTGACCGAGCACAAAACCGAAACCGGATTCATCAAAGTGTCGAGCCTCGAACTGACCATGCTCGATCTATTGCGTTATCCACATGCTGGCGCAGGACTCGACAATGTCGCCACCGTTCTCACCGATATTGCCCCGGCCTGCGACCCCGACAAGCTCGCGGTGCAGTCAATCGCATTTGAGAGGACGGTCATTCAGCGCCTTGGTTATCTGCTGGACACGCTGGGTCTTTCTGAGAAGACTAAGGCGCTCCACAAAACCCTGAGGCAGAAACGCCCATTGCCCTGGACCGAACTCGAACCGATACGTTCGCGACGCCAATCCACAAGACGCGAGCCGGTCGAGCGCGATGAACGCTGGCACGTCATCGTAAATCGGCTACCGGAGATCGACGTATGATTCCGGCGGCACACATCACCGCCTGGGCAAATGTTGCACCATGGCCGGAAATGGGGCAGATCGAGCAGGACCTCATTATTAGCCGCGCCATCATTGACCTGTTCAGCGATGACTTCCTGCGTCAGGAGCTTCGCTTTCGCGGCGGTACGGCGCTAAACAAACTTCACTTTCCGGAGGCGCTGCGCTATTCGGAAGACATCGACCTTGTAAGGACCACGCACGGCCCGATCGGAGCCATCCTGGATCGGATTCGTGAAGTTCTGGGTTGGCTGGGTCATGCCGCATTCGAGCAAAGCCCTGTGGCTCCCAAACTGGTTTATCAAATTGAACCGGAACATGACGGGCCTCCACTACGGCTCAAGGTAGAAATCAACACGCCGGAGACAACCGCTTTTGACGGCTCTCATGAGATTAGCTACGCCGTTGATAATCCGTGGTTCTCCGCTGAAGTCGCGATACCAACATTCACACCAGAGGAAATGCTGGCTACAAAGCTGCGTGCGTTGCTACAACGAAACAAGGGACGCGACTTGCTCGACCTTTCGCATGCCGTGTCGGTGATGGACAAGCTGAACGCAGTACGGATCATCGAGCTATTCGTCGCATATCTTGAACAGGGCAATCAGCAGATAACTCGCGCCCAAGCGGAAGAGCGCATGTGGGCCAAGCTGGAAAGCCCTGGCTTTCTCTCAGACATCAGACCGTTGCTCTCTGCCGATGTGGCTGAAGAGCTGACCGACGATGCGGTCATGATTGCCTTTGCACGGGTAATGACTGAGCTTGTCTCACTCATTCCGGGCAAACCATGGGCACGATCGTCGGTGATGGCGGAGAGGTTCGGGGTTTCTCTAGCGAGGCAGAATTAGCCCACTCTTGCGCCTTCTGATCCTTGCGTGAATTTTGCGTGGAACAGTCCTGCATCGTAGTGATTTGTGATGCAAACTAAGCAACGGCCGTCCCGGTAACTTGTTGAAAAACATGAATCGAATCAACCACTTAGATTTCTGAAAATCCGCGTGTCGGTGGTTCGATTCTGCCCCTGGCCACCATTCAAATCAAAAACTTACGTTTTCGCCAAATTGTGGCCTACATTCAACGGCCCGACCGTTGTCATCACCCACCATCTACCGGCAACGCTATCGATCGCCGACAAGTACAGGAATGACCCGTTGAATCCGTGCGAGGCGTGGCACAGCCGGCAGCAGGCAAGGCGGTGGATATCCGATTTCCGAACCATAAAGTATCGCGGAGCCACGTTTACGCCCGAAGACTCCGTAGTCCTTCACGAAGCCAGCAAGGCATGGCTCGATAGCGAACTCGCAACCTCCTTCGACGGACCGACCGTCGTCGTCACGCACCACTTACCGTCGGAGCTGTCCGTTGCGAGGCAGTATGCCGGTGATCCATTCAACCCGGCATTTGCGAGCAGACTCGAACACCTGATCGAAAAACACAGTCCCGAGTTGTGGATACACGGGCACACGCATGTCCCGTGCGACTATGAGTTGTTTAGTACGCGGGTTATTTGTAATCCGCGGGGGTATCCATCCGAGCCATCCGGCAGAGGATTCTCTCCAGCACTGGTCGTGGAAGTATGAAGCATCGCGTTGACATACCCAATTTGGGTAGTATAGTACCCAAATTGGGTACATATATGACAGTCACTTCCTCAACGTCGCTTGCCGACGCCTTGTTCACGTCGACGCAGCAAAAGGTCCTCGGGCTACTTTTCGGGCAGCCTGACCGAAGTTTTTTTGTTACCGAGATCATGGCGCTAGCAAAGTCGGGACGCGGCGCCGTTCAGAGAGAATTGCGGCGCCTCGAATCCGCCGGTCTTGTGATCGTGGAGATGCTTGGCAATCAGAAGCACTATCAGGCAAATCGCGAGTCGCCATTGTTCGACGAGCTCTCCAGCATTGTGCGAAAAACCGTGGGTCTGGAGGAGCCGATGAGGGTAGCAGTAGATTCACTACCCGGAACGGTTTACCTCGCATTGATCTACGGTTCCGTTGCAAAACGAACGGACACATCGGCGAGCGACGTCGATCTCCTAATCGTGGCCGACAAGCTGACGCTGGAAGAGATTTATACGGCTGTTTCTCCCGCGGAACAGCTGCTCGACCGGAAGGTTAATCCGACCTTGTATACGATCGAGGAATTCAATCGGCGTCGCGCTCGTGGCAATTCCTTCCTCAAGCGGATGCTGGACGGGCCGGTGATCATTTTGTCTGGATCGATCGATGACGAATGACAAGCTCGACAACTTGGTCAAGATTGGCCAGCTGAAGGCAGAGCCGACATCCGAAGAAGAGATCGTGGGTCTGGTACGATCAGGCACTGTTAGACTTGCAGATGCGAAAAATGAGGAGTTAAGCAAGGAGTCCCAATTCGATCTTGCCTACAACGCGGCGCACGCGTTGTCGCTTGCCGCGCTACGGCGTACCGGCTTTCGGTCTGAAAGTCGCTATCTCGTTTTTCAGTGTACTCAGCACACTCTGGATCTGGATCTGGAGCCGGAGCAATGGCGAGTGCTCGATCAGGCTCATAGAAAAAGAAACCTGGCGGAGTATGCCTGGCGGAGTATGAAGGGGATATTGATGTTGACGCACAACTCGTCGAAGCGTTGATCAGAGTTGCTGACTTGATTGCCGACAAGCTGGAAAAATAAAGACTTCAACGGACCGACCATTGTCATCACCCACCATCTACCGGCAACGCTATCGATCGCCGACAAGTACAGGAATGACCCGTTGAATCCGGCCTTCGCCAGCAGGCTCGAGAGCGTTATTGAACAGTATCAACCCGAGCTGTGGATTCACGGTCACATGCATGTGCCTTGCGACTACGAGATATTCGATACGCGAGTCGTCTGCAATCCACGCGGGTATCCCTCGGAGTCTTCTTCAACGGGATTCTCGCCTGGATTGGTGGTGGAACTATGAGGTCCTCTTGAGTACAGGACCCAGGACGATCTCGAGTTCAGTCAAAACCTCATCAAAACTCGTTGGGCCAACGACTCCGGTTTTTTCGAGGAACGCAGTCCATTGCTTATTGAGCGACTCATTTCCGAGCAGCTCGGCTTTCAGCTCATCGAATGGAATGAGTTCAGTGCCTCGGTTTTCAAAAGTCAGTTTGATGGCCTCGCCGAGGATTGAGTTGTCAAATGCGAATTGCTGGGACAGTCTCCAGATGTCGTAAAAATCCTTCATTCGGCTATTCAGGCTGCCAAGATGCACCATAGCTTCGGCTTTCTCAGCGATAACCGTCTCTGGTGGGTACATGCGCAATGCCGGCGCGTCCATATCGAGTAGGGTCGGGTATTCATCGTTCACCGCGTCCGGGTGAACGGTGTCGCCAAAACCGATATCGGCTTGCATAGTGATCCTGGCGTTTCCGAGCAGCCCCCGGAACCGGACACGCACGCCTTCGTAATCAGCATCTTCCTTTATTGTCTGCGCCTGAACTGAGTCCGGGTCGAACACCAAGCCGTCATCGCTCTCGATCGGGCAGACTTCACGAAAAACAGCTGCCAGGTTCTCGGGAGAATTATCAAGAAATGCCAGCAAGTCGATATCGCGTGTAGCGCGGCTGTCCGGTACGTCCCAGACCCGAAACAGCAGGGCGCCTTTGAGTACAAACGAATCGTTGTGAGCGGAACGGCTCAGGCGATACAACAGGCGTTCCATCGCGAAATATTGCAGGATCTCGTTGAAAGGCCTGCCTGTTTCCCGGGCGACATTGAGCAGGCGTTGGTGTACGGAGGCTGCAACATCCTTTTTGGCCGGCATTTTCACAGCAGCGCTTCAAGGTATGGGCGCATTACCTTTTCGACACGGCACACCTTCGCGTATTCGATTAGTATTCTCGGCTTTGGCTTGTGATGATCCCGGTAGAGGGTCAGTGCCTCGAGGACAGTATCCATTCCGATCTTATTTCTGTACTTAAAGCAGTCCGCCAGCGTTTTCTCGGCGCTGTATATTTGAATTGATGTCCCGTCAATACGATGTGTTTCGATACCGGCGGTAAATGCAGCGCCCGAAAACCAGTACAGCCGAATCGGTGGATACTCAAGCCGAGGCTGTTCCGTCCCTCTGGCCACCGCGATGGACACCTCATGAGGTATCTGTGTGGTGATGTCATGAAAATGCAGGGCCGAGATAAGACAAATCACTCCTTTTGGTATCTTGTTGGCGACTGTCACCAGGTCGGGATCTGAAAGCGGCGGCAGATCAGTGAGGCGGTAGAGCCCCCGGTCAAGGCGTTCCAGAAGGCCGGCGTCGCGCATCGAGTACAGGGTGCGAGGATGGATGCCCTGATCGAGAGCTTCACCCGTCCGCAGGATGCCACCGCCACGCCGAAAGGCACGACGGACAGTGTCAATTTGTTTGTCGGAAGCTGGTGTAGACATTGGATAAATATACCAGCATTTATTAACTTATGCCGGTAATCTTATCCACAATTCCTTGCGTGAATTTTGCGTGGAACAGTTGTGTGTCGTCCTGAAAGGTACTGACAAAGTTGCAACGAAAGCCCCGGTAACTTATTGAAAAAACGTAATCGAATCAATCACTTAATTTTCTGAAAAACTCCGCGTCTCAGGCGCTCGCCACTCGATAATTCTAATGTATTTCAATCAGTTATTGCGCCAGGCAAAGCTTGGTGAAGGAGGAAGTCAGGTAGACGGAACAACATGACGGAAACTTTCTTTGCGACCCAGCAGGTGCAAGCCCTGCACCGGTAAAGGTTGGCCACCAGCCGGAACCGAGTGTTGCGTGGTCCGGGGGCGACCCCGACTGCGAAGCGTACACAGGGAGTCTGCAGGCCGCGTGATAGAGCCTCGAAAGTGAAATTTATGTGCGGAGCCGACGTCGTTAACTTAGCGGAAGGCCGCATCGCTTGCAGCGTATTGGTCTGCTGCCAGCGGTCCGCCGGGGTCGAAGAGCGGGGCATGTAGCCAAGGGTCGTCCAGGAACCTGGGAGAGCTCGCTTTCTCCAGCGTGAAGAGGCGGTGCGGGCGCCGCGCTAGAAGTGGTCCGGGCTCCCGGGCGTCGTCCCGATCCGGGAGAGCGAACGGGGACAACGCGGTGGTACCGCCGAGCGACGGCAACGAAGCGAGGTGGGACGGAGAGCGAGCAGTCGGAGTCCACTGATAGTACCGCTGAAGCCGGCGAACCCGCCCCTGGGGAGCCGATGGAGGGAAGCGGTGGACCGGGCTATGGGGCTTCTCGAGGGACAGATGATGCGGACGTCGAGCCGGGAGATCATCTCAACGCGACAAGAGAAGCTAGCGAGACTGGCTCAGATTGAGCCGAAGCTGGAGCTGACGACGTTAGCGCATCACATCGATGCGGTGTGGCTGCGCGAGGCGTACCGGCGTACGCGCAAGGACGGCGCGGCCGGGATAGACGGTGTGACGGCGGTAGAGTACGAGGCCGAGCTGGAGGCGAACCTTAAGAGCTTGCTCGAACGGTTCAAGTCCGGTCGGTATCGGGCACCGGCGCTGCGCCGGATACACATCCCGAAGCCGGGCAAGGCGAAGAAGACACGCCCCATCAGTATTCCGACGCTGGAGGACAAGGTGCTCCAGCGAACAGTGCTGATGGTGCTGGAACCGATTTACGAGCAAGACTTTTTGGATTGCTCGTACGGGTTCCGGCCGGGGCGCGATGCCCACCAGGCACTTCAGGTGCTATGGGAAGGACTGATGCAGATGGGCGGTGGCTGGATCATCGACCTCGACATCGAGAGCTTCTTCGACAACGTCGAATGGGGCCACCTTCGGAGCTTTCTGGACCAACGGGTGCGCGACGGTGTGATCCGACGCGCGATTGGCAAGTGGTTGAACGCCGGGGTCATGGAATCCGGTGAGGTGAGTCACCCCGACCGGGGGACACCTCAGGGCGGGGTGGTTTCTCCGCTGCTCAGTAACCTCTACCTACATGAGGTGCTCGATGTATGGTTTGAGCACGAGGTCAAGCCACGCCTTCGGGGACGGGCCTTTGAGATCCGTTATGCCGATGACGCGGTGTTGGTCTTCGAGCGGGAAGAGGATGCGAGGCGGGTGCTTGACGTGCTGGCGAAGCGATTCGCCAGGTACGGTCTGCGCCTGCATCCGGAGAAGACCCGGCTGCTGGACTTTCGCAGTCCGCCACGCGCAGGACGAGGCGGCTCGCAGCGCGAGCGCAGCTTCGATCTGCTCGGGTTCACTCACTTCTGGGGACGCTCCCGGAAGGGGCGTTGGGTAGTACAACACAAGACGGCCAAGGCCAATTTTGGCCGCGCGCTGCGTGAGATCGGTCGCTGGTGCCGAGTGCATCGTCACTGGTCAGTGGCTGATCAGCAAGCGGCACTGAGTCGTAAGCTCCAGGGTCACTACGCCTACTACGGGATTACGGGTAACGCGCGTGCGCTGGCCCGTTTTCTGTACGAGGTTCGGCGACTGTGGCGCAAGTGGCTCGATCGCCGCTCCTATCATGCGCGGATGACGTGGCAGAAATTTGTTCGTCTTACGGCGAGCTACCCACTTCCCCCGCCGCGTGTCGTTCACAGTGTCTATCGTCGCGCAGCGACACCATAGCCTGAGGAGCCGGATGCCCGAATCGGGCACGTCCGGATCTGTGGGAGCCGCGGGTGGGTAACCGCTCGCGGCGACCTAGCCGACAAAACTCAGTCATCCCAGGAATCACCCTGCGTGAGTTGGGTCGGAATTGTAGATAGCAAGCGCCGTTCATATGTGTTACAAAACCTCGGACAATTACATAATTTGTCCGAGGTTTTGTAACATGCCGCCGATGGCAGAAACTCAACAAGATCGCCTGATTCAACTGCTCCAGGATTATCCGCTGATGCGTGCCCGTGACCTGAGGGCAGCCGGAATCGCCGCGTCTACGATTGCCCGTGCCACGAAAGCCGGCGCGATTATTCGTGCTGCGAGAGGGCTGTACCAGCTACCTAACAGCGAACTGGACCTGGAGTCCACGTTGGCGGAGGCGTCAAAACGGGTACCCAAAGGTGTGATCTGCATGATCTCCGCGCTGGCCTACCATCAACTGACAGACCAGATGCCACGCAAGGTCTGGATGGCTATCGGCGCAAGGGACTGGGAGCCGTCTGTAGATTATCCACCGCTTCGAATTGTCCGACTTCGCTCGCCGTATCTCGAGTACGGCGTGGAACATCACGTCATATCGGGTGTCGACGTTCCGATCTATTCGATCTCGAAATCACTGGCGGATGCGTTTCGAAGCAGACGATTCGTCGACCGATCTGTCGCGATAGAGTGTCTCCGTAATGTGGTAGAAGATCGAAAAGCGACGCCTGCAGAGATCGCGCAAGCGGCCAGGGACTGCGGCGCCTGGAAACAGATGCAGCCTTACCTGGAAGCGATGACCACGAATGGCTGACAGCCGCAACAACTCCCCTGCTTCGGTGAGGCAGCGGCTTCTGAACCTTGCACGCGAGAAGGGCCAGGTGTTTGACGTCGTCCTTGTAACCTATGGCCTCGAGCGCCTGATGTATCTTCTGTCGATATCGAAGCACCGCAATTCATTCGTGCTGAAGGGTGGCATGCTGGTGACACTCTGGATAGGCGATGAGAATCGTGTCACTCGCGATGCCGATTTCCTCGGTTTCGGCGACGCATCGGAGGAGTGTCTGATCTCTGTATTCTCGGAAGTCATGGGCCAGCAGGTTGACGATGGGCTGATATACGACATTGACAACCTGACCGCTCGACCAATCCGCGAGGAGCAGCAATACGGCGGTATCCGTCTCAGGACAGTCGCGAACCTGGGCAAGACTCGCATTCCGATCGTGGTTGACGTCGGATTCGGCGATGCGACGATTGCGCTGGATTTCACGATAGAGTATCCGACACTGCTGGACATGCCCGCGCCCAGAATCCGGGCTTATCCGCCTGCGAGTGTTGTCGCAGAGAAGTTCCATGCGATCGTCACGCTGGGGCTGGTCAACAGCCGCATGAAGGATTACTACGATCTGTGGGCCATATTGAAATCTCAACGCATAGAAGAGAACGAATTGGCTGACGCCATAGCGGCTACTTTTTCTCGGCGGGAGACGGAAATCCCAACGACGGTGCCGGCCGGTTTGACCGGCCAGTTCCCCGTGGACCCGCAAAAGGCACAACAGTGGGCCACCTATACGGCTTCGATAGGCCTGGAGGGATTGTCACTGGACGACGCGATAGATTTCGTCTGGGCAAACCTGGCTCCGGCCTGTGCGCGCCTGCGCCGGTGATTCAGGTATGCCGGAGCGATCAAACGAAGATCTTGAAGCCGCGCTGGCACGGTTA
Source organism: Woeseiaceae bacterium (assembly GCA_965224505.1). GTDB lineage: Bacteria > Pseudomonadota > Gammaproteobacteria > Steroidobacterales > Woeseiaceae > UBA1847. The sequence goes on along the minus strand of CBDCZL010000018.1, from coordinate 2,620,112 downwards.
CGTTCCGAGAACCGTCGACTTCAGAAAGAAAACCGGGCACTTCGGGAAGAGTTGGGGCCGATCGCGCGTCAAGAGGCGCTGGCTGAGGACGACGCGGGCCAGGTCATCGGCATCACGAACCGCTCCAGCGTAGATCAAAAAATTCGCCTGTTTCGAAGCCTCTTCCGGGGCCGTGGGGACGTGTTACCGGTTCGTTGGGATAACAAGAAAGGAAGGGCAGGTTACTCGCCGGCATGCGGCAATGAGTGGCATAAGACGTTGTGCGGGAAACCCAAAGTCAAATGCGGCGCTTGCCCGAACAGCCAGTTTCTCCCAGTAACCAATCAGGTGATTCACGATCATCTGATCGGCAAGCAGACGATCGGTGTGTATCCGATACTTGAAGACGGATCTTGCTGGTTTCTGGCAATCGACTTCGATAAGACATCCTGGCGAGATGACGTACGCGGTTACATCGATAGTTGCACGCACTTCGATATTCCGGCGTACGTAGAGCGTTCCCGCTCCGGTGATGGCGCTCACGTCTGGGTCTTCTTTAACCAACCGGTGCAAGCATCCCTGGCCAGAAAGCTGGGCTCTCTGATCCTGACTTTCGCAACGGCTCGACGGCCCGGTATCGGCCTCGAATCCTACGACCGTCTTTTCCCGAGCCAGGATACCTTACCGAAGGGAGGATTTGGGAATCTGATCGCCTTGCCGTTGCAGAAACAGCCGAGAGAGTTGGGCAACAGCGAATTCCTGACTGAGGCCCTTGAGATTGTTGATGATCAATGGGCGTTTCTGGATCGTGTGAGACGCGTTTCCGGGAATCAGATTGAATGCCTCGTCCAACAGTATGACGTTGGTGACAATCTTCTCGGCGTCCGGCGGGTGTCAGTGCAGGAAGATGAACTGGAAGATTCGTGGACCAGATTGGAATTCCAAAACGCGCCCGAACGCCGTGTCGCCGGCGACATACCAGAATCGGTAAAACTGGTTCTTTCAAACGGCTTGCGCGTTCCGAAGCAGGGCATGCCACCTTCGCTTCAGAACACGCTCATCCGACTCGCTGCATTTCAGAATCCCGAATTCTACCGTGCTCAGGCAATGCGGATGTCGACGTACGGCAAGCCGCGCATCATCTCCTGTGCCGACCATCTGGACCAGGAAATCGTACTGCCACGGGGTTGTCTCGATGCGGCGATATCAGCACTGGAGGGCCAGGGAATCACCGTCGTTGTCGATGACCAGCGCTTCGAGGGCGATCCCATCGAGGCGAAGTTCCTGGGCAATTTGCGCCCGGAGCAGAAATACGCAGTGAATGACCTGCTTGACGATGATACCGGGCTATTGTGCGCGCCCACTGCCTTTGGAAAAACCGTCGTTGCCGCCGCCGTTATCGGAGAACGGCGACGAAATACACTGATCCTCGTGCATCGTCGTCAGTTGATGGAGCAGTGGCGCGAGCGCCTTGCCACTTTCCTGGACAGACCCGTGGAGAGTATCGGCCAGATTGGCGGAGGCAAACGTAAGCGAACCGGGGAGATCGATATCGCGGTGATGCAGAGCATCAATCGCAAAGGCAAGGTTGATTCCTTGGTCGGAGAGTACGGTCAAATCATCGTCGATGAGGCGCACCACGTTTCGGCTTTCAGCTTCGAATCGGTTCTCAGGAAGGTTTGTGCCAGGTACATTCTTGGCTTGACTGCGACGCCTGTCCGTAAGGATGGCCACCATCCGATCATCCTGATGCAGTGCGGCCCGATACGACACCGGGTCACCCCACAGAAGCAGCGGCAACCGGCTAATGTCGAGTATCGGTTGATCCCAAGGCACACCGAGTTTCGTGTGTCCGATGAAGAAGACGAGATCGGCATTCAGGCGCTCTATGGGAAGCTGGCTCAGGATGACCAAAGGAACGCACAGATCTTCGACGATATCCTCCAGGCCCTGGATGCAGGTCGAACGCCTCTTGTACTCACCGAGCGAGTCGGTCATGCGGAGTTGCTTGCTGAGAAACTGGCGCTTCGCGAAAAACGTCGTCGTTCTTCGCGGTGGCCGGAGCCGGAAGAAGGCGGCGGAGGCGCTCGATGCACTGGCGGCGGTTCCGGCCGATCAGGAGCGTCTGATCATCGCCACAGGCCGATACATTGGTGAGGGGTTCGATGACGCAAGGCTGGATACTCTGTTCCTGACCATGCCGATCTCCTGGAAGGGAACGCTGCAACAATACGTCGGTCGCCTTCATCGGCAGTATCGCGGCAAGCAGGAGGTGCGTGTCTACGACTATGTTGATCAGAACCTACCGGTCCTCCGCAAAATGTATGAGCGAAGACTGAGGGGATACAAGGCTTTAGGCTACGACGTTTCCGTCAACGGATAGCGCCCCGAAAGCGCTCAGCGAATCCGATTTTTCCTTGCGTGAGTTTTGCGTGGAACAGTACTGCATCGTTGTGAAAAGTACTGCAAATCATTCTGTCCGAGGTTTTGTAGCAGCCTTGCGCTGGTATCAGCTGCGCCTGCCGCCGATTAAAACAACTATTTGCACCTTAGGGGGTATATTGCTTACACATACCCCATGCGGTATACTTACAGTATATACCCTGAAGGGGATACTGATGAAAACTACGGCACAGACGCCCAAACAGCTTGGCCAGATACTCAAAGGGCAACGCAAGTGGCAGGCGCTGACCCAGCAAAAGGCAGCCGACAGGGTCGGACTCCTGCCCAAAACGATATCGAAACTGGAACTCGATACCGCAACATCGACGATTGAAAGTCTCTACAAGCTGTTGTCCGCACTGGAACTGGAGCTTGTGGTGCAATCCAAATCGCAAGCGTCCTCGGGCAAGGAGTGGTGAGTCGTGGCACGCCGCGCCAAGTCTAAAAACCTCGATGTATGGATGAACGGGGAAAAAGTCGGTCACTGGAACATAACCGCTCAAGGACAACATGAATTCCGCTACGAGCAAGCGTGGGTCGATGCAGAAGATGCACGCCCGATATCGCTCTCTATGCCATTACAACCGCCGGAAGCTCCTTACCGCGGCTCCCTCGTCGAATCGTTCTTCGAGAACCTGTTGCCGGACAGCGCCGACATTCGCCGTCGCGTCCAAACCCGATTCGGGGCAGCGTCTACGTCCGCTTTCGACCTGTTGGTTGAGATTGGCCGCGACTGCGTTGGCGCCATACAATTGCTGCCCCCCGATCGACCGCCTGAGAACGTCAGGCAGATTGATGCAGAGCCACTCGACGAAGACGCTGTTGCCGACATACTGCGATCGACAACGTCCTCGGCACCGTTGGGACAGCGCGACGACGAATCGTTTCGGATATCAATAGCCGGTGCACAGGAAAAAACGGCGCTGTTGTGGCATGAACAACAGTGGCACCGTCCGCTAGAGACAACGCCGACAACTCACCTGTTCAAACTGCCGCTGGGTCGCGTGGGGAACATGCAGGCCGATCTGTCTACCTCGGTGGAAAACGAGTGGCTTTGTGCACAAATCGTTCGTGAGTTTGGGCTTCCGGCTGCCAACTGCAACATCGCCGATTTCGCCGACCAGCACGTATTGGTGGTGGAGCGATTTGACAGACGGTTAGCGAACGACCAGCAGTGGTGGATACGTTTGCCGCAAGAAGACCTGTGTCAGGCTACCGGGACACCGCCAGCACTGCGTTACGAGTCGGATGGCGGTCCCGGTATTGCAGACATCTCCTCTCTGTTGCTCGGATCGAGAAACGCCGCGACAGACAGGAGGAACTTCTTCAAGGCACAGGTGCTTTTCTGGATGTTGTGCGCCACGGATGGCCACGCCAAGAACTTTAGTGTTTTCATAGAGCCGCACGGTCGGTTTTCCCTCACACCGATCTACGATGTTCTTTCAGCGCACCCGATTCTGGGCAACGGGAAGAACCAGCTAGCGCCGCAGAAAGCCAAAATGGCGATGGCCGTGAGAGGAAAAAATTGGCATTACAAGTGGTCGCAAATCCAACCTCGACATTGGGTTTCAACCGCGGCGGAAATGGGCCTCGAATCAACGGCAAAGGAAGATATCCTGGAGGTAGCGGAACAGGCACTGGGTGTGGTCGAAAGAGTATCGAGCTCGCTTCCGCAGGACTTTCCCGATGCTGTCTCCGATCCAATATTTGATGGGCTATTGCGATCGATGGAACGACTGACCGCAATGAGAGAGTAGTGGCGCAGCTGACGTCATTCCCCCCGATATCCAACCCGCGAACTTACCGGGAGGGCTTCGTTTGTCCCACTGACAAACGCGTGCACTTCTGTTGAGCGAGATCTGCACGCGACGGTGAGACGAACGAGTATTTCAATCGGTTTACGCGCTACGGTGGCTTTGAGAAAAATCGCGAAACGGCTCCGCCGACTGCAGCGGAACCAGAGGCCAAATAGCATTGTTGCAATCGTCTCTGTGAGAATATTCTTTGCTCTTTTCGTTCTCACCTTTGGCGTAGCCAGATACATTGATGGCGTGTTTCTTCACGAATTAACTTCGACCTGCCCAGCGGTTAAGCTCGCGAATTCGAGGCCTGTCAGGCCGGAAACTCCGTTATACTGCTCGCCATTGGTTTGGATTCGAGTAGGAGTGGTTTCGATGACAAGAACAATCCTGGCCGCGTTTCTCGCGGTCGTCGTGATCCTTTTCGACGCCAACATCCAGGCCGCACAGGAAACGGAGGTCAGAAAACCCGCCAGAGTCGAGGCACGAGAGGTTCAAACAAGACGTATCACCACTCGCAAGCCGGAAATGCCCGTGCTGGTTGCCGGCGCGAGTGCGCGCACGATGCCGAAGTGGGCCGGCCAAACCAGGGCCGCCGGAAGCAGCGGCGTGAACGCCGGCACAACATTGGCTGCGCCACCGAAAACGGAGCTGGAAAAAGTCACGCTGTCGGTTCGCAAGATCTACACGCAACATGCCAATCTGATGTTTCGTCTGGCGACGATCAACTCGGATGACAATTACGCGTTCTGGTTTGCTGACATTCCGAATGTGGCTCTCGGATATGTGTCGGCAGCGATGCACGTCAAGGCAGGCGAAAGATACCTGCTGGACTTCAAGATCGATGCTCAGGTACCTACAACCTTCGGTATAAACGTCGGTGATACCAAGCAGGATGTTTCGGTTGGCGCCGGAGAGCATCACTTGCTCGCGTATCTTGACGCAACTGAGACGACGCGGGTTATTGCCTTACTCAACAGCAATACGGCCAGGTATACGTTTCATTCGCTGACGGTGACGCGGGTGGACTGAACTGCATGTGAGTTTTTCCAGGGGGCCGGTAAGCAGTGCTGACTGGATGAGGCCGGACAGTGGCAGTGCCCCTGGACATATTAATTTTTTCCACATGAGGAATGAGGATTCTCGCTAAGACGAAGCTGCAACATTCTTGTTAGTCTGCTTTTTCACGGTAGCGCTTCCAGATAGGGGCGCATGATTTTTTCGACACGGCACACCTTCGCGTACTCAATAAGTTTTCTGGGTTTCGGCTTGCGTTGATCACGATACAAATTCAGCGCTTCGAGGACTGTGTCCATGCCGATTTTATTTCGATATTTGAAACAATCCGCCAGTGTTTTCTCGGCGTTGTATATCTGCACCGTTGTTTTGTCGATTTCATGCGTCTCTACCCCGGCCGTAAAAGCCTTGCCGGAAAACCAGTGGGTCTGAATCGGAGGGTAATCCAGCCGCGGCGGTTCAGTCCCCCGGCTTCACCCGTCCGCAGCATGCCGCCGCCTTTCTGAAAGACACGTCGAGCTGATGCAATCTGCTTGTCGGATGTTCCGGATGCCATAGGATAAATATACTAACATTATCAACGATTTGCTGGTTTACTTATCCGGTATTCCCCGCGTCAAGTTCGCGTGGTTCAGTCCTGATTTGTCCTGCATCGTACTGCAAATTGTGCTCTGTACAGCAATATTCGAACCATACGTTGTCCTCCTAATCACATGATGTTGTTGTGTGATGCAGTATGTCCGACGGGGTATAGTCTGGCAGGTCGCAGTATTCAGCGATCGAAGAAGTGCGTTGAGTCAATCAGACAATTCTGAGCAGTAATGCGGCGCGGGTGGATGAGACCTTTGTGGGTCTGTGCACAAAAGTGCAAAAACCTGTTCCCATAGAGTCATGGCCTGCTCTAGCCCATGTTCCTAGGATGCGAATAGACATATTCGGTCAATGTCTTTCGGGGGCAATGGGAATGATGCAATTTACAGAAATACATCGCCGTGAGCGCCGACTCATCCTGGCGTGCGGTCTTTGCTGTGTGATACTCGGTTCGCCGCTGGAGGCTCAGGAGCTGCAAGAGATTGTCGTAACTGCGCAAAAGCGTGAAGAAAATCTACAGGAAACTCCAATTGCGGTTACCAGCTTCACTGCGGAGACCATTCGATCGAAGAATATTACGAATATCTCGGAACTCCAGAATTTCACACCGAATCTGGTATTCGACACGACATCACCTATTAGCGGTCTGTCATCGGGTGCAGTCGTGTTTATACGAGGGATCGGCAATACCGACTTCAGCTTGACTACCGACCCAGGTGTCGGGACATACGTTGACGGAGTTTATGTTGCCAGATCCGCCGGCGGGGTTCTTGATGTACTGGATCTGGAGCGCGTCGAGGTGCTTCGGGGGCCGCAGGGTACATTATTCGGGCGCAACACGATAGGCGGAGCGATAGACGTTACCTCACGTCAGCCTAATCGTGAGTTAAGCGGCAGCATTGAGGCCACGGTTGGAAACTTTTCACGATTTGATCTTCGGGCGTCGGTCGACATTCCGTTTTCTCAGACCTTTCTGACCAGTTTTGTAGCGTCAAGAAAAACCGCCGATGGGTACGTTGATCGTGTACTTGCCGGGGGGCAACTTGGCGATGAAGATGAACTTGCTTTTCGTGCAAAATTTGTCTGGGAGGCTACAGAAAATTTGGATTTGCTGTTTTCTTACGATAGAACTGAAATCGATGAGAACAGTGCGGCATCTGTAATTCTCGGTTTTACTCCGGGTGCCAGCACGATTGGCTACGATCTGTTTCGCGCGGCCTTTGATCCGTCATTGCCGGATCTGAGCGATTTCGTTGCTAACCCAACTGATGACGTTAGCTCAACGACCGGGCCCACAGGAACCGAACTCGAGATCAACGGTTTTTCGTTCACCGCAAATTACTCACGTGACAACTGGAGCCTGAAGTACATCGCAGGATTCCGCCGCACCGAAGGATTCTTCAATCGCGACCCGGACAATACGCCGATCGCCATTACGCACACGTTCAATCCGGACTATGAGCACGAGCAGCTCAGCCACGAGATTCAGTTGACCGGAATCATTGGCGAGTCCATCAAGTATCTTGCCGGCGTTTACACCTTCGATGAGGATGGCGTGGACAACGTCTTCGTTCCTATTTTTTTGCCGAATGTGGATGACCCAATGAATCCTTTTGGGTTCCCCGCTGCAGTCAATAACTTTGCGACAGTAGATAACGGCAGCGATGCGCTCTATGCCCAGTTTACGTGGGACGCGACCGATGTTATCGCGCTTACCGCGGGTTTTCGTCGGACTGAAGATGACAAGACTTTTCAATACACGCAGTACATCGCCGCGGATATTGACGGCAATCCGCTGCCCGTTCCGATTAGTGCCGTCAATGAAAACGGTGATCTGGTTCAGGGCTTACTGCCCCTGGTTGGCAACGGAAGCGGCACCGAGAGCGCCTCCTTCGATGAATCGACGATTCGTCTCGGCATAGATTGGCAGTTTGCCGAAAACTCCCTGCTTTACTACAGCTATTCGGAAGGCTTCAAGAGTGGCGGCTTCGTACTGAGATATGTCGAGTCTCGTCCGGCACCCTTGACATTCGATCCGGAGTTCGTCGATGCACATGAGATCGGGCTGAAGTGGCAGGGATTAAACAATCGCCTGCGCTTGAACACAGCAATTTTCTCGATGGATTATGAAGACGCCCAGGTCACTTTCTTCGACCGCCTGGGCGGACCGATCACGGCAAACGCCGGCAGTCTGGACGTTAGTGGTGTAGAGATTGAATTGACTGCGTTGATCGGTGCGGGGTTGACGACAGAAATCGGCTACGGCTATACAGACGCAGAGTATCGAAGTATTCGCGATATCCCAGGACTCTCGTTAACAATTGACGAGACCGCCAGCCTGGTTAATACACCGGAGAACAGCCTGCATTTGGGACTGCAATATGCCTGGGCAATTGGTGTGGGTGGTGAGATCGTGGCTCGGGCGGACTACGTCTATACCGACGACATCTTCAATGATGCGCAGAACTCGCCGTTTCTGTTTCAAGGCTCTACCTCGTTTGTCAATGCCTCAGTGGCCTATGCTGCAGATGGTGGCAAGTGGGGGCTCACTGCATTCGTCAAGAACGCAAATGACGAACGCTTCATCGAGAGTGGCGACTCAAACTTTGGGCTGGGATTCCATGAGGCAAACTTTAATCGACCCCGCTCTTACGGCCTGCGTGTCAATTACAAATTCGATTGAGAAATTGTCCCTAATCCTGAATACAGAGGTAGTTGCTCGATGAATGATGGAAACAGCCAAACGAAAGTAGCTGCAGTGCAGGCGGCGCCTGCTTTCATGAATCTAGAGACCGGTGTCGAAAAGACGCGGGAGTTGATAAAGGTTGCGGCGGATCAGGGGTGCGAACTGGTTGCATTTCCGGAGTGCTGGATTCCCGGTTATCCCTGGTACATTTGGCTAAATCCTCCGGCGCTCAATATGAAGTACTTCGGTGCATATCACGACAATGCATTGAGTGTAGACAGCGATGCCTACACCGCAATTGCCGATGCAGCGAAGGAACATGAAATTCTTGTCTCCCTGGGTGCGAGCGAACGGGATCATGGGTCCCTGTACATCTCGCAGTTTCTCTTTGGAAAGGAGGGAAGTACAATTTCGGCGCGTCGCAAGCTGAAACCGACACATGTTGAACGAACGGTATTTGGTGACGGAGATGGGTCACACCTGGAGGTTGTTGAAACAGAAATTGGCCGTGTCGGCCAGCTGTCCTGCTGGGAGCACTTACAGCCGCTCTCGAAGTACGCGATGTACAGCATGCACGAACAAATTCATGTCGCGGCATGGCCATCGTTCAGTTGTTATCCCGAAGCCTATGCACTAGGACCGGATCTGAACAATGCCGCGTCACAGATGTACGCAGCGGAGGGGCAATGTTTCGTTGTCGCGCCATGCGGAATCATCTCCAGGGAGATGACGTCGATCCTCAACGAAAACGAGCTGCATGAAGCACTCCTTCTGCAGGGCGGCGGTTATGCCCGGATTTACGGACCAGATGGCAGCCCGATGGGTGAACCTCTTGCGCCCGATGAAGAAGGATTGGTGATAGCGACGATTGATCTTGACGTAATTACGATTGCCAAGTGTTTCGCAGATCCGGTCGGGCACTACTCACGTCCCGATGTAACCGCTCTGTTACTCAATCAGCAACCACAGCCCAGAACACGCACAATGTCATCATCGCCAGCCGTGATTGAATCGGCAGGCGATACTGTGCACGACGACGATCTGGATCAGAACGAACCACAGCTTGCGGCTGGTTAGACTGCGGTAACGAGATCTTGGATTTGTCACATGGCGGCCTCAGGAACAGAATCGCTGTGATAGTGTTGTTCATTCCTGTGGCGAGGTCATTCAACGATGAATTTCATAATCGATAAAGGCTATGAACACTGCGTGGAACCGTTGCACGGCCAATCACGCTGGGAGTATTGGTGTGACGTTGTCAGCGATGAGTACGTCAACCTCGAGTGCGATAGCCCGGAGCAGGAGATTAGCAGTAATTTTCAGGGCTCGTTGCGCGGAGGTATCGGCGTCGGGCGCGTGAGGTTTTCGGAAGTGATTGCCGACGGACAATATGTCAATCGAACTCGACGACAGATCGCCAAGTCGAAAGAAGATGACTTTCTCATCAGCTTTCAGGTAGCCGACAAGTGCATTGTCAAACAATTCGGGCGAGAGGCGTTGCTGACTCCTGGTAGCTTTGCGCTGTATGACAGCACATCAGAGTATTCGCTTTCCTTCGCTAAGCCTTTTCATCAGATTGTCCTGCAAATGCCCAGGGAAGTTCTATCACGGCACCTTATGGATCCGGAACGGTATACGGCTGTTCCAATCCGAGCGACAGAAGGCATGGGATTAATTCTCAAAGACTTTCTGTATTCGCTTGTGCGCGAACTTTGTGTGAACGAAGACCCCATCAATGATCAGTTGGCAAATAACCTGATCAATATGATCGCGTTGACGTTTAGCTCGTCTGTCATGACAAGCGGACTTATCGAGGCCGATTGTGTCAGGGAGGCACTAATACGCCGTATTCGGCAGTTTATTGACAACAACCTTTTCGATTCGGCATTGAATAATTCCCGGATTGCTGAATCGCAAGGAATATCGGTTAGGTACTTGCACAAAGTATTCGAGTCGGAGCCGGAATCAGTGCACGAACTCATTCTGGACAAACGTCTTCGTGCGGCCAAATCAATACTATCTGATGATCAGGTATCGCGGCCATCGCTGGAGAGCCTTGCGGATCACGTTGGGTTCTCAAGTGCAGCGCACTTTTCCCGCGCATTCAAAGAGAAGTTTGGAATCTGTCCGAGCGATGTCTCGCCGGACAGCAGGTCAGACTAGTGGGCCGTGCGGTAAATTCGGTCACTTTCAGAGTCCTTCTCAAGGGGCAGACCCAGGCGAAGCGGTGCCGGCATAGCCGGGCTATGTCAAGCCGCTTCAACACCGGTATGCCCCTTGAGAAGGGCTCCCTGTGGGTCGCACCACAACGCCCTTCGGCGGCGTTGAGTTCGCTTGATCTGGCGACGGCCAGTCCTGCGCTCGCTCGCCTTGCCCAAGGGCGTTGTGATGCGACTGAAAGTAACCGAATTTACCGCACGGCCCACTAGCTGACTTGCAGGATCCACCGAGCTGCTCTTCTGCGCCATTATCAAAGGAGACAAACGGCAGTGTCGGACGTGCAAAATCAAGGCAGTAGAAAGTACGCTCTTCGGATGCCGGAAGGCTGGGAGCCACCGTATCCGTCGTTCATGTCCGAATTTGAAGCATCCGGAACCGGGATAGGCATGGTGCTTCTGGGTTGTCAGTTTGCCGCGAAAAAGAGAGCTGAGGCGCTGGGGTTTCTGCGCCAGGCACAGCAGTTGATGATCGAGACAGGGGCGGCCGACTACGTCGATCTTTCCGAGTGCAAACAAGACTGCGCCGGAATGCAACAACTCGTTGCAACGGGTTACTGGCTCGATTCGGCGGCAACAGCGAGTTTCTTTGCGGCAGATCCGGCGATTAGTTTCTGGTCGCAACATAGCAGCGAAGATTGCGGTTACGGCATTTTTCGAGAGGTCTTCAACATTCCGATGAGCCGGTACGAGACACTGCACTCAGGCGACGATCACCTGGTTGGCGTCGCACATGTTCGTGACAGTGTCACACTTCCTGTCAGTCGACATGCGTATTGGGGAAGTATGAGGGATCGTATTCCCGACGCGGCTATGGATCGTTTCGAGCCGGTTGGCGCGTTCGATGTATTGGAAAAGAATGAACGATCAATAAAAATTCGACCAAACCACAATCTTGCCATCATCAGGTCCGGACAGGATATTGGTCATTCAACTGGCCGCGAACGTGAGCAATACCTTAGTGAAGTCGAGCCAAGTCTTCGTGGCGGCATGGACTTTCTTCGCGACAGTGGATCGGAAGTCAATTGCTACGATTGTCGCTTCATGCGCTTCGTGAATGAAGACGGCAGTGCGCAAGATCACACCTACGGATACGCGTATTTTCGGTCTCTGGAAGATCTGGAGAACTGGTCGGAGCACCATCCCTCGCACAAGGCGATCTTCGATGCTTTCCTTGATTTTGCGCCGGGCTACGGTCCCGACATGCAGTCTCGATTTTGGCACGAGGTATCTGTATTGCCGGCTGAAAATCAATTCGCGGAATATTGTAACTGTGCGCCCGACACCGGTCTGCTTGCCGGTCTCAACATATAGAAACAGATCGTATGCCAACAAAGCAACCCAAGCCAGGAGACCTGGAGCCCATTGAGACCGCCAGCGTGGACGAGTTGCGTGCGCTGCAATTTGAGCGCCTGCAATGGTCAGTTGGTCACGCATACAGGAATTCGTCGCCCTACCGTGCAAAGTGTGAGGCCGTAGGCGTTTCGCCGGCCGACCTGAAATCGCTTGATGATCTGACGCTGTTTCCGTTTACCGAAAAAGAAGACCTGAGAAAATCGTATCCGTTTGGGATGTTTGCGGTACCACGTTCAGATGTGGTGCGCATTCACGCATCCAGCGGAACAACGGGAAAGCCGACTGTCGTCGGGTACACAAAGAATGACATCGATATTTGGGCAACAGTGGTTGCTCGGTCGATTCGGGCGAGCGGCGGAACGACAGGTGACACCATTCATATTGCCTACGGCTACGGGCTCTTTACCGGCGGGCTCGGTGCTCACTACGGTGCTGAGAGACTTGGCGCGACGGTCGTTCCGATGTCGGGCGGACAAACGCCCAAACAGGTGCAGCTTATTCAGGATTTCAGTCCCGACATCATCATGGTGACACCGTCTTATATGCTCAATATTGCTGACGAGTTCGAGCGGCAGGGTATCGACCCTGCTATGTCCTCGCTCAAGGTCGGAATTTTCGGCGCGGAGCCGTGGGGCGAAGGTATGCGCTCAGAGATTGAGGAACGCTGTGGGCTTGATGCTGTTGATATCTATGGCCTGTCAGAAGTAATCGGTCCGGGTGTTGCCAACGAGTGCATCGAAACCAAGGACGGCCCGGTGGTATGGGAAGATCACTTTTACCCCGAGATCGTTTGTCCTGAGACAGGCACACCGCTGTCAGACGGAGAGAAGGGCGAACTTGTCTTCACCTCACTTACCAAGGAAGCCTTGCCAATAATTCGATACAGAACCCGTGATTTGACACGACTTCTGCCGGGAACCGCCCGAACCATGCGACGTTTCGACAAGATCACCGGTCGTTCAGACGATATGTTGATCATCCGAGGTGTGAATGTATTCCCGACTCAAATCGAGGAGCGAGTACTCGCAATGGATGGGTTGGCACCGCACTACCAGATTCGAGTCGCACGAGAAGGAACGCTCGATGTCATGAGCGTGCAGGTCGAAACAACCATGAATACGGAGGATCGCGCGCGGACGACTCTCGCGTCGGATCTGGAAAAGAGCATCAAGGATTATGTTGGTGTAAGTACCAAGGTCGATGTGCTTAACCCAGGCGAGGTGGCTCGGTCCGAGGGTAAGGCTGTCCGGGTGGTCGACGAACGCTAGTCTAGTGGGCCGAGCACTGGATTATAAGGAATAGAAAAATTGAAAAAGACATTCGCATCGCAAGCCGATCTGGAAGAAAAACAAACCACCTTCAGCAAACTTTCAGAGCATGCGTATGCCTTTACCGCGGAAGGTGATCCGAACTCCGGCGTCATCGTCGGTGATGATGAGGTCATGGTTATCGATACGCAGGCAACGCCCGCAATGGCGCAAAGCGTAATCGATCACATTCGAACGGTCACAGACAAGCCGATAAAATACGTTGTGCTTAGTCATTACCATGCAGTCCGCGTGCTTGGTGCCTCAGCTTACGATCCCGACCACATTATTTCGAGCCGCGACACTTATGATTTGATAGTCGAGCGTGGCGAACAGGACTATCAGTCGGAGTACGAACGTTTCCCCCGCCTTTTTGAGGACGTGAAGTCAATTCCCGGGCTGACCTGGCCAACCGTAACGTTTACAGGTGAGATGACAATCTGGCTAGGCAAGCTTGAGGTCAGGATCATGCAGTTGGGGCGCGGCCATACAAAAGGAGATACGGTGATCTGGTTGCCCAATGAAAGAGTGCTGTTTTCCGGGGACCTGGTCGAATACGGCGCGACGCCGTACACGGGCGATGCGTACCTCGAAGAATGGCCTCAGACATTGAGGAATGTAAGCGCACTTGAACCAGCTGCTCTGGTCCCCGGACGGGGAGACGCGTTGATGACCCCGGAAACCGTAAATGCAGCGATTGACGGCACCCGCGAATTTCTGGAGGCGATGTATTCGTCGGTGCGGCAAGGACGAAAAGCTCAGAAGGATTTGAAGACTATCTATAAGGAGACCTACACGGCACTGAAACCGGACTTCGGCGACTGGGTGATCTTCGATCATTGCCTGCCGTTCGACGTTACTCGTGCCTATGACGAAGCTGGCGGCATTGTCGATCCTCGGGTCTGGACCGCCGAACGCGATGCGGAAATGTGGCGGAACCTCGAGGGTGACAGTTAGGCAAGGATGTCATGACAGGCAAATACTCCGGTATTGGCGAGGCGAGAGGACAAGGCAGACAGGCCAGGCGTCAATTCTCGTTTGAAACGCCGCCTGAAATAGCATCGGGTAAGGTTCCGCACCATCCGGTGGTAGTCGTCGGTGGCGGTCCGATAGGTTTGGCAACCGCTATCGTGTTGGCGCAAAACAACATCGCATCTCTTGTGCTCGAGCGACATGACTCAGTAAGTGACGGCTCGCGCGCTATATGCTGGTCCAAACGAACTTTGGAGATCCTCGACCGGATTGGCGTGGCTGATCGGATGGTCGAGAAAGGCGTTACGTGGAATGAGGGTTGTGTGTATTACAAGGACGATCCGGATCCACTGTATTCATTTGATCTTCTGCCAGACAAACAACAGAAGTATCCCGCGTTCATAAATCTGCAGCAGTACTTCGCCGAGGAGTACATGGTTGACGAGCTGTCTAACTATGAAGTAGCTGAGCTGCGTTGGCAGAACGAGGTCGTCGCCGTAAACGACAACGGGGAGGTTGTCGAGGCGATTGTTGACACTCCTGCCGGTCAGTACCGAGTGACCTGTGACTATCTTGTTGCCGCTGATGGCCATCGTAGTCCGGTTCGGCAAATGCTGGGTCTCGAGTTCGAAGGGCGACTTTTCGAAGACAACTTTCTAATTGCGGATGTCCGTACCAAGTCAGACTTCCCGGCGGTGCGGCGGTTCTGGTTCGATCCGCCATTTAATCCAGGTCAGACAGCGCTGCTGCACAAGCAGGCCGATGATGTGCTCCGCATCGATTTCCAAATGGGTTGGGATATTGACTGCAAGTCTGTTCTGGAGGAAAAGAATGTTGATGCGAAGATCCGGGCATTCCTGGGTGACAACGTTGAATTTGATTACGAATGGGTCAGTCTGTACACGTTTCAGTGCCGGCGTCTGGAGCGCTTCGTGCACAATCGCATCATATTCGTTGGCGATTCTGCTCATGTGGTATCGCCATTTGGTGCCAGGGGCGCGAATGGCGGTCTCCAGGATGTCGATAATCTGGTCTGGAAACTCACCCTGATACTTAAGGGTAAGACGTCCCCGGAATTTCTTGAAAGCTACAATAGCGAGCGCGTACACGGGGCGGATGAGAATATTCTCAACTCGTCCCGCAGTACCGACTTCATGACGCCAAAAACCGAGGCGAGTAAAGGGTTTCGCGACGCGGTCCTGGAACTGGCCAGAGACTTCAAATTTGCCAGGGCCTTTGTCAATTCGGGTCGACTGTCAGTGCCTTGCTTTTTGTATGATTCACAGCTCAGCACCCCCGATTCTGACGACTTCTCGGCTACGCAGCGACCCGGGTCGCCATGCCTTGACGCGCCCGTACGAGTCGACGATGACAACACGTGGCTGTTGAATCAGATGAAACAGGAGTTCACGGGGCTCTACTTTTCTGGCGGACAACAAGCGTCGGTTGATCAGGTCACCGCTTTGTCCCACGGCGAAATTCCGATCAGGACACTTACTATCGGTGAAGCCGCAACGGATTGCGCAATTGAGGATTGCGACGGCGTGGTTGCCAGGCACTATGACGCGAGGCCGGGCACCTATTACCTCATCCGACCGGATCTGCATGTCGCCGGTCGGTGGCGCCAGTTTGATGTTGACACAATCTGCGCTGCCCGTGATCGGGCGGCCGGGCTATAAGTTATTCTGGAAATTTCCATGCAGACTGAAATTCAAATTGAAGATCCGGACGGCATTTACGAAATGCTTGTCGGTCTCCATGCTGGACTGGATTCGGCGGAGAGCGCAAAGGTGAATGCGAAACTCGTCTTGCTAATGGCAAATCAAATCGGCGACGACGCCATCCTGCGCGACATTCTTGACTATGTACGCAGTAGCATCGGAGACTGACGTGCACCTCAAAGGCATTCATCACGTCGCCTACCGTTGTAATAACGCCAAAGAAACAGTGGAATTTTACCAACACGTCCTGAATATGGAGTTCACCGTTGCGTTTGCGGAGGACCAGGTACCGTCCACAAAGGAGCCCGATCCGTACATGCATGTATTTCTCGATTGTGGAAAGGGTAATGTCCTGGCTTTTTTTGAGTTACCAACACAGCAGAAGATGGATCGTGATCGCAATACCCCGGAATGGGTTCAGCATATTGCTTTTGAATTGGAGGATTACAAAGCACTGCTCGCGGCGAAAGAGCATGCGAAGCGCGAAGGTCTTGACGTGCTGGGCCCTGTCAACCATGGCATATTTCAATCGATCTATTTTTTTGATCCGAATGGCCATCGAGTCGAGCTGGTCGTCAATACTTTTACGGACGATCAGGTTGCAGAGCTCAAACGAGTCGCTCCGGCAATGCTTGAAGAATGGAGCGAAACGAAAAAGGCCCCGCGACACGCTGCATGGTTGCATGAATTAGAATTTGCGGGCAGCGACTAAATGAAACTCGCTGAAGTCCGGAATACCCTGACGACGTACATTTGGACGTTGAGTTGCCCCGACAAACTACTGCTGAATGTCTCATACGTGAACTGAAAGCAATGGCGGAGTCCGGACTGTTACTTCGCGAAAACACCGGAAATCAAATCTTCTATCGGGCCAGTACCGAATGATCAATTTATGAGGAACTGGCGTCGATCTTCCGCAAGACCATTGGGCTGACGTCACTGCTGCAGGATGCATTACTTGATCTGGGCGACTAAATCGAGGTGGCATTCGTTTTCGTGTCCATGGCCAGCGGACGTCAGAGCGCCGGCAGCGACCTGGATATTGGCGTTCTGGGTGATGTATCTCTGCGGGACGTAGTGACAGCGTTGTGCCTGGTCGTGGAATCACTGCAGCGGGAGATCAACCCGGTCGTCATGACGCCGCAGAAGTTTTCTGATCAGTCAAGAAAGAAGGATCGTTTTGTGACTCGCGTATTGAGCGAGCCAATATTGTTTGTAAAGGCGACCAGAGATGAGCTTGCAGAACTTACTGAAGATAAGGCAACTGGAAGAGCATGAGGCACATGCAACCCAAGTACGCCGCATGCTCAAATCAGCCGGGCGCAGTATCGCCGATGCCAGGCAAGCGTCGATCAGTCCGGAAACGCGTCACGATGCTGCCTACAGGGCGATTACACAACTAAGCATGATCGCACTCCGGGCGAATGGCTTCCGGCCCGCCGGGAGCAAACCGGAACTGACAGAGTGAGCCAATCCTGAAGCCGCACAAAGCTTGCGTGACTCACAAGAACAACATGAAATCTCCTGGCCTCGTTAATGGATTCGCCCACCGCAACACTTCTTGTACTTCTTGCCGCTGCCGCAAGGACAGGGATCATTGCGGCCGACCTTCGGCTCCGGGCGGACGTAAGTACTGGTCGCGGCGTCGAGTGGTACACGCCTGGCAAGCCAATAGCCGTGAACGGCCCGGGCTGCCGGCGCAACGTAAGCGGCCATTGTAGGCCGTTATTCCCCCATTTTTGATTTCCGGTTACGTTTTCCGCTCCGTTGATTACACAGGAGCAAATCAGATGAGTGAGGTAACGGGAAAGTCCGTGCGCAAGAGGCGAGCGGACTGGTTGGAGTTGATGGCGGCCTACGATGCAGGCGATCTTTCGCAGCGTGAGTTTTGTGAGGTGCACGGTGTTGCGTACAGTACCTTTGGCTACTGGCGCAAACGGCTTAAAGGCGAGAGAGCTCGACCGAGTAGTGCGCAGGCTTCGGCACTTCTCGATGTCACGTCGTTGCTCAGCGCGCAGGATGATTCCTGGTGGCAGGTGGAGCTTGAACTCCCTTCGGGCCTGAAGCTGAGGCTGCGCTGATGTTCTTTCCCGAGTCCCAGGTGCGTATCCGGCTGTATACCGAGCCCACTGATATGAGGAAGTCGTTCGACGGTTTGTCAGCGCTGGTGAAGCAGCAGTTGTCAGAAGATCCGCTGTCGGGCCAGCTGTTCGTGTTCGTCAACCGCAAGCGGAGCTACCTGAAGATACTGTACTTCGATCGGTCCGGTTATGCGCTCTGGTCAAAACGCCTCGAGCAGGGACGGTTTCATTTCCGTAAGGACGATGCCTGCGGTGATAAACTGTCGCTGGACGTGACGTCACTGAAACTCATGCTGGAAGGTATCGATGTGGGTTCGGTGAAGCAGCACAGGCGTTATTGTCATTCTGAGCATCGCTCCGAGAGGGTCGCTTTGTTATAATCGTCCGCCATGAGTTCAGCGCCATCGGTGAGTACAGGAACACAAAGCACCGCGGCCCTTCTCGCTGAAAATGCGGCTCTTGCCGAACAAGTTAAAAGCCTTACGACGCAACTTGACTGGTTCAGGCGTCAGCTGTTTGGTGAGCGTTCGGAAAAGCGTTTGCAGATCGATCCGGCGGTACAGGCGGATCTTCTGGCGGGTCTGGGCATTGAAGTCACGCCGCGTCCGCCGGCAGAAGAAAAGCAGAAGATTACTTACGAGCGCAAGAAGTCCCGTAAGGACAACTGTGTCAACGACCAGGGCCTTCGTTTTGACGAGACGGTGCCGGTCGAGACCATTCACCTTGAGCCCGAACTGGAAGATGCTATCACTCCGGATCAGCTCGAACGGGTCTCGGAGAAGGTTAGCTTTCGGCTGGCGCAAAGGCCGGGCAGCTATGTGGTTTTGAAGTACGTACGCCCGGTCTTCAAAAGGCGGGATACGGCTGACCTCATCAGCACGCCGGCGCCTGCCAATGTGCTGGAGAAGAGCATCGCCGATGTGAGCTTCCTGGCCGGCATGCTGGTGGACAAGTTCTGCTATCACCTGCCCTTGTACCGGCAGCACCAGCGCCTTGGCCAGTGCGGCATCGCGCTTTCGCGGGCGACACTGACGAATCTGGCCAGACGTGCGATCGATCTTCTGGAGCCCGTCTATGTGGCGCAGTTCGAACACATTCGCAAAAGCCGTGTGCTCGCCATGGACGAGACGCCGATCAAGGCGGGTCGCAAGAAACAGGGCAGGATGCGGCAGGCGTATTTCTGGCCGATCTACGGGGAGGCGGCTGAAATCGCCTTCAGCTACTCCTCCTCACGGGCCGCAAGGCAGGTGCGTGAGGTGTTGGGCGAGAACTTCGAAGGAACCCTGATCACAGACGGTTACGAGGCGTATGAGAGCTATGCCCGTAAGCGGCCGAAGATGAGCCATGCGCAATGTTGGGCGCACACGAGGCGCTATTTTGACAAGGCGAAGGCCGCGGAGCCTGAAGCGGCAGAACAAGCGCTTGCGCTGATCGGTGAGCTGTATTCTCAGGAGAAGGCTATCCGCGAGAAAAACCTTGAGGGCGAGGCGAAGCTCAGGCACCGGACAAAGCACAGCGAGCCTGTGGTAGCGGCGTTCTTTGCCTGGTGCGAGCAACAATGTACCCGGCATGACCTGGTTCCGAGCAATCCTCTGAGCAAGGCATTGAAATACGCCATGGGCAGAAGCGATGCCCTGAGGGTGTATCTCGGTGACCCTGAGGTTCCGATCGATACCAACCACCTGGAGCGTGCGCTGAGGCCCATCCCCATGGGCAGAAAAAACTGGTTGTTCTGCTGGACGGAACTCGGTGCCAGGCAAGTCGGAATCATCCAGAGCCTGCTGGTGACCTGCCGGTTACAGGGTATTAACCCGTACACTTACCTGGTTGACGTATTGCAGCGCATCTCTCAACACCCGGCCAGCCAGGTTGAAGAACTGACGCCGAGGCAATGGAAGGAGCTGTTTGCCGACAATCCGCTGCGCTCGGATCTCGATCAGAACTGATCAGCGTCGAAGGCGTGACAGATCGCCACGCACCGGGTACATAATCGTCCTGGGTGCCGCAATAACGGTGCAGAATGGCCGGTTACGGCGCAACCTGTTCCTGCAGCGCTCGAATTTCCCGGTGGTTTTTTCCTTTGAGGTCGTCCCAACCGTCCGGGTCCACAAACTGCCGAATCGGGGCGAGCATCTCGTTCATATCGGGATTCGTCAGGGCTGAGACGGGATACAGTGCGACGCCTTTCATGTACCCCGTACACCACTCGTCGACTACCCAGTGAGAGACACCGTCGACCATGCTTTTCAGGAATATCGGTTCAAACTCGTTCGGGTCCTCCATCAACGTGGCGGAGGTCGAGTTCATGTGCCGAATCATCAGGCCGAAGATGAACTGGTAATCCTCGAGGCTGTCCCAGACTGGCGCGTTGTTTTCATCGCCCCAGAGCGCCGGCATCCAGGTCGACGGCATGATCGCGTGCGGACCACTGACAACCGCTGTGATAAAGCCGTCGAATTCAGACAGGTCGAGTACGGCGTCGTCATACTCGACCGAAAGCAGGAAGTCGTCGAGTTTCTCGCACTCGACGTCGGTAAGCGGTGTGGACAGGTCGTTCATACGTTCGCCATTCTACTGGCAGTCGTCGCATGTTGTGCTTGCATTTTGACGTTTGCCGGGTGTTACGCTGCACCCCAGACGAGGACCCACAGGAAGTGCGACGAGGAAATCACGTTCATCTGTGCCGCCGGCGACATCCACGGAGCCGTGGACCGGTTCTACGACGATGTCCTCGTCTTCGAGGAGTCGCTGCGTGTACGCTTTGACTACGTGCTCCACGTCGGCGATTTCGGCGTCTGGCTCGATGAGCAACATGTTCAATTTATCGAGAACTGGCGTCGATCTTCCGCAAGACCATTGGGCTGACGTCACTGCTGCAGGAAGCATCATCTGATCTGGGCGACTCAAGGTGGCATTCGTTTTCGGGTCCATGGCCAGCGGACGTCAAAATAACTTCGCCATCGAAGGCGCTCCCGATTCGAGCGACGTGGCTGGCAATCTCGGCTGGGGTCGCATCGACCGCGGCTCGAACCGCCGACAAGCAGTGACTGACTTTAGGGCTTCAAGGTCATCGGGCGGTTTATGCGAGGAGTCTGGCATGTCTGCAGGCATACCGGAGAAGCGCTTTCGTCACATCATAAGACGCTCGTGTAGCGCAAACGCCCATGTGGTTTGAGCCGCATCACCTCAATACCGTCGACGAGCAAGTTCAGTTGCCGGCCAACGCTCGTCAGCTCATTTGCCACGCTGATCAAATCGTCTGCTGCAATATCTTCCAGGCGGCATCCCACGCGATTCGCTCCTGCTCCAGACGGATATTCTGTCCCCAGACGTTTCGTTTGATCGCCTGATACACCGCCTGCTCAGAGTCCGTCAGCAAGGACAACGTTTCCGCGGCATGCTGATCCTTCTCCTGAACCCACAGATCCCGGTGATTCCGAAGGGTCGCTTCGTCCATCAAGACGGATTTCAGTTCGGGGAGGTAGCTCCTGGCTCGATTGAGGATAGCAAAGCCGTGTGTATCCAAGTCACCCCAGTAGACACAGCGCGCCCTGCCGACCCAGGGCAGACGACCCAATACGTCGACACCATAACCCAGTTGCACGATGACGATCGATCCGGGCAGATCGTCAAAGGCAAGGCCGGTCTGCAGATTCTCAACGATGAAGACATTGCCGACAGGAAGATCCAGGGCAGCCAGTTGCTCCCGGGGAACCGAAATATCGCCCAGCCCGCCAACTCGTTGTCTCAGGCTGTCGTCCAGTATGCGCAGACGTATGAGTTGCGGTGGTGCCTTGAGTCCGCAGCGTTGAAAAAGACCACCCTCATTTGATGATTCACCTGCCACGCCATCGACGAGATCGGCCAGAAGGCCTTTGCGATTTTCGAGCCACTTGCTGTCCAGGCCACTCACGGGTATTTGTCTGAGATAGAGGTTGGAAGCCCGGTTCTTCTCGATCCAGGCGACCACATCGACCAGACGTCGATAGTCCGCCTCGCTGTAGTCAGCGAGAACGGCGAAGTAGCGAGGCAGCTTGTTACCAATCTGGGGCCAGCGTCGGATAAGATCGCTATATCGTTGTTGGGCCCGATCCCATCGATCTGTTTCTCCGATCCATTGTGCGACTTCGACCGGGCCGGACAGCAGCAGTTTCTCGGGAACGGACTGTGTTCCAAGCTTGCGCCAGCGCCGTTCAGTCCATGATAGAGAGCCCGCACCAGTCCAGGTTTGCCAGGCTGCTACCCAAGCACGGGTGTCTTCAATCTGCTTCAGTGCCTGGTTCTCGGTGGGAATGCCCAGAGTGATCTCGAGCGGCCAGACACTGTCTTCCAGCTGTTTCCGCTCGCCGCTTACCTCCAGCCACTCCCGATGCCTGTTATTGAAACGACGATTAAGCGCCTTTCGGACATCATCGGGAAACTTCAAGGCTCGCCTCCCGATGAGCATGAGCGGGCAGCTTCAGACGCTGCTGGTCGGAATCGTATTCGATCATCAGGACACCGGAGACGCGTCGGTCGCCGATATCGATATAGCAGGCGCCACCGATAAATGGTTCCAGGGTCATGACCGACTTCAGCGGTGTGGCGACAATCATTTGAAAGCCGAAGTTTTTGAAGATGTTCATAGCCAACGCGGTGAACTCGTTGTCTGCCTTGTCAAAGGCCTCATCGAGCACCACTGGCGCATACGTCGGCACGCCATGCTCATTGCCACCCAGCTGGTAGCGCAGCGCCGCGGCGAGGCAGGTCGTGGCCAGCTTCTGTCGTTGACCGCCGGATTTGCCTGAACCGCTCCGATAGACTTCCACCTCGACACCACTCTCATCGGTCTCCCTGCCGATGAATTCCATGTGTTGCCGCACATCCAGCACCGCTCTGCGCCAGCGCGTGTTTTCCGGCTCCTGGCTGGAAAGACGTTCCACCAGGCGACGCAGTGCAAGAAAACGCGATTCCGCCAGCTCGCGGTCCTCGCTCCACGCGTGGCTCAGCGCCTGCTGGATCTCCTGCTTGAACTCGCGCACATCCGGTAACCGGCGGTCGCTGGGATCGATTTGCAGGTAGGTAGTCTGGTTGACGCTCTGATTGAACGGCACCTGGGCGAGGCTGTCGTTGACCAGATCCATGCGCTCCAGAATCTCCTTGCGCGCATCGCTCAGATAGGTCGAAAGCGCTGCCAGATTCTGATGGCTCTGGCTCTCCAGCAATTCGAAAAAGCGATGTTCGTGGGCCGGAAGACCATCGGTCTCCAATCGGGTCAGCCTGGCGAAAATATCTGATGCGGAGGCCAGCGTCGCATCAAGGCCTTCCGCTTCGGCGGGCCATTCGAAAATGAATTCGTCAAACTGTTTTTCGATGAACCGATCGCACCTGACCACTTTCCCGGTCAATGCGTCCGCTTCGTCGCGCATTGCCCTTTCCACGGAACGGATGAGCTTGTCCAGGTTTTCGAGCCGTACTGTCTCAGTGAGCGCGTCGAATCGCTGACCGAGTTCCTTCTGTTGCCGAGGCGTCAACGGAACAATCGTCGGATCGTCCTTGAGCTTCTTCAGTGCATCCTTGTCGTCCTCGACTTGATCAACGACCTTCTCATAATCGATGGTTGTCTTGCGAAGCGCTTCATCGGCATCCTTGACGACCTTCTTCTGGCGCTCGATCCGATCGGCCGCATCACTGAGCGCCTCGTTTCCCTCCAGGGCTTCATGAATCCGGCGTTCCAGTTTGTCGATGCCGGTCAGCAACGGAGCAACGTCCACCTCCTGCCATTGCAGGTTGACCAGCGTCTGACAGTGGATTGCGCGTTTGGCCCGCACACCCTCCTGGTCAGTGAGTGCGTTGATTTGTTTATCCAGATCAGAGATTTCCCCTGCAAGTTCCTGGGCCTGATCGCGGTAAAGCGCCAGCTTTTCACGGTTATTAAACCCCAATACCCAAGACCGGCGATCGCCGACATTGCTGCGATCATCCTTCTCGTGTCGAGTCTTGCTGTGTTTGACCAGCCCCTCCCTGGTAAGCGCCCGGTCTGCACGCCGGAAGGACTGCATGGAGTCGACGCAGGCGTAGCCGAAGCGGCGGCGCAGTTCCGTATGCAGCCACTCGGACTGGCTGCACTCCTTTATACTCAGCTTGAGCACCAGTGAATTGGCGCCGACTGGTTTGGCCTGCTGGTGATCCACCCGTCGCGTGCGGAAATAAACCAGTCGCCGCCCAAGGTGGCGACTGTTGATGTGATTCGAAAGCGCGGAATAGTGACGTTCATCGACGAGCAGGGAGAGCGCGAAGCCATGCAGCACCCGCTCGATGGCGCCTTGCCACTCCGCCTCATCCGGTTTCACTTCGATCAGTTCACCGACGAAAGGCAGGGCACTCTCCGATACGCCGATGGACGCGGCGATCTCCTGGCGCAGATCCAGCATGTGGGCGGGGATATTGGAGGGTTGCCGTTCCAGCGCCTTTACCTCTCCGACCGTCCGGGTAAACGCCGTCTCGATCTCTCTTTTCCGGATCACCAGCAAGTCCCGCTTTTCGCGAATCTCGCTGCTGCCGCTCTCCCAGCATTCAAGCTCCCGACGTGCATCACCGATCAGTTCGGCAAATCGTAACGGAGAGTCCGGAAAGGCCCTGTCGAGCTGGCGGCAGGCTTCCCTGGCTTGTCCCTGCTTCCTCAGGCATTGCTCGCGCTGCTGCTCCAGCGATATTTTTTCGGTTTGCCAGGATTCCACCTGATCGCCACCAACTTCCCTGTGCCGACGCTCCAATTCACGCAGGGCATCGCCATGCTGGTTGAGCGCGGCCTGTTTCCGACTGATCTCACCTTGCAAACCGTCAGCCTGAACGATCAGGTGCCCGATCTGCTCTTCCAGCAGGTCGATACGACGATGCCCGCCGTAACTATCGATTCCGGCCAGAAGTTCGTTTAGCCCACTACGTTCATTCAGCAGTGACTCTCGCTGCTGATGTCTCTCGCGCGCCGGAACCAGGGTCTCCACTTGCCGACGTGCGGTGACCACAGCCTGGTGCGCCGCATTAAGTTCATCAAACTCATCGACCAGTCGATCTGCCACCTCGAAGGTCGCTGGTTTGTCCAGCATGAAGTCCCGCAGGAAGGTGTTGAGATCGCCGAGGTTCTTGGCCGACTGCGTCTTGTGCAACAGGCGTAGCGCCATCTCGCTCTCGATACCGAGAAATCGGCGAAACCGCTCGGCATAGGAGCTGAACTCGCTGCGATGAAAGGCATCCGCAAGCGTTTGTTTGAGCTTGCGCACGTTCAGATTGGACAGCCCGAAGGCGTCCAGCTCATTGAGTTCAAAGGGACGCTCGATGATCATGAAATGGCGCCTTACGTCGCCAGGTCCGTTTGCATTTCCTCGCAGCCATAAGACCTGCACCAACACCACATGCTGATCCAGGGCGTTCCTGTAGGTTAGCGCCAAAGCCGACCAGGTAGTCCCGGTACGCAGGTAGCGCGTGGCGATCTCGCCCGAGGCATCGTCTTTTTGCTCTGCCCAGGCGCCGCGGACGTAACTCACAAGGTTACGATCACGTCCCGTCTTTTCCGCCTCGCGCGCTGCTGCGTTGAAATCGACCCAACGTGGCGGCACCAGCAATGCGGAGAAGGCGTCGAGCAGCGTCGATTTCCCTGAGCCCGACCGGCCCACAAACAGAAAACCCTGTTCCGAGATCGGGATGTCGTGAACATCAGAGAAAGTGCCCCAGTTATAAACCTGAAGCCGGGACATGCGGAATTGCTCCGGTGCAAACAGGCTTTGTGTTCCCGCAACCACACTCATGCGCGACCCTCCTCTGGTTGCATTTTGCCATCCTGTTCGAACGATGCTTCCGGCGTTCGCATTTCCTGGTAAGCCCGGGTCAGTGCCTGAATCTCTTCAGCCGAAAACAGCAGCTTCAGCGTGGGTGAGATCTCGAAGCGATTTTCGCTTGCGCGAATTTTGCGCAAGATACTGTGTTTCTTGATCTTCTCGATCGATGCGTAGATGCGCTTCTCGAACAGAGCCCGGTCGGTATTATCAGTCTGTTCATATACCCCGAGAAACTCGACGATCTCGCCGGTCGACACTACTGCACGGTCGCCATGCGCATCGGCCTGAGTGAGTCGCTGGCGCAGATGGAGCAGTAGAATGGAATCGAGGAAAGTCAGATTGGCGCGACGCAGAAGCCTGGGTACTTCCAGGTCGCCCGTCGCGGCCTGACGAGCAAAGGCCACTTCCAGGTCACGGTCAATCACCAGCTGCAGAAACAGCTCGGACAATCGACGGCGGATCGCCGCTTCGTCGCGAATCAGTATCGGCCAGAGCCTGGAGTGTCGCTGACCATCCAGCGACGGACCAGCAAGGAGCTTCACCAGCACGCGACGGCCGTCCAGTGACAACTCACCGCTATCGCCCTGATAAAGCGCGTGCTCTGACTCCTGTTCGGTGCCGACAGCCTTCGGCCGCTCTTCCTCCGGCGCCCCTTCTTCAGGCAAATCATCAGACCAGTTCATCTAAGCGATCCCTCAGGAAGTAAATTTTCGGAATACGTGCGCGGCGCCCCTGATCGTCTTCACCCGTCCATGCCACCGTCTCGACATTTTCGCCCTTGATTCCGTGACGACCGCCCAGCGCCAGCAGGCCAACTACGCTGCCCAGGCCCTGTTCGGCCGGGAAGTGCTCTAATACGTCGCCGATCGAGACCTGGTCCCGTTGTTCGAGCAAGGAGCAAACATGCTCCTTCAACGTGCGAAAGTCGATCTCCGACTGCGCCACCAACTCACCGACCGATTTCAGATCGATGGGTGGTGGTTCACCCTCACGCATCGTCTCTGGCTCCGCCTGCAACGATGGGTCGTAAGGCACCCATTGGGACAGGGAGCGCAGGCGGCTACTGGTCAGCTCAAGGGAATATTGCAGGGATTCGGTCGTTTTGACCTCGTCCTTGATCGACAACGCGGCACGTTGCGCCTCCTTCAGTAGCTGATTCACGCGGCGCTGCTCGAGATACTCTCGGCTTTGCACGAAGTACTTCAGACTGCGGGCAAAGGTCTGTAGTACTTCGTGCACCGCGCCGCCCTGTTCAAGAAGATTTCTGGTCAGGCGCAGAAGGAAGCGGCGTTCCCGCATATCCAGTTCACCGGCAAACTCGCGTGACATCACGCTGTCGAGGGACTCCGACAACATTGCCGCCTGCTCGGGATCGGTAAGCAGGCGCCAGAAGGCAGAGAAGGTCCGGCCCGCCTCGCTCTCCTCAATCAGATCGATACCGGCAAACAGCGAGTCGAGCACGTCGCCCCGATTGCCATCGCTATCCAGGATGCGCTCTCGCAGGTCCCGATTGAGCTGCTCGAACCGGTCACGCACCCGGCGGAAATCACCCGCCAGATCATCGGTCAGGGCGATGATCTCGCGAGTCCGCTCCAGGGCAGTATCACGCGGCAGGACGCGCATTTGCCCCTTCCGGATGGCATCGATCTCCCTGGCAATGCGGACCTGTTCCGCCATCAGGCGGTCTATCCGGCGGTTCTTGTCGGTATCGGTGTCTTCGGCCAGCCCCGCCAGCGCCTGAATCACCAAAGACAGGCGGCTCTCGGTTGCCGCAGAATGGGGTTCGGCGATGGCGGACAGAAAACGGATCGCCTCCACCGTTGCCGTAGAGAGCCCGTACTCTTCCTCGGTGGCGCCCGCCGGGAATCGCCGTTCAAGGTAGCCTTCACTCAGCCAGCCGGTCACATAGGCCTGCGCCGTTTGCGGGAAATCGTCCCCCCGGGCCCGCAGCTCTTCCAGATCTCGCGTCAGCCGTTCGAAAAAAATCGAGCCCGGCAAACTGCGCTCCTTTTCGTAGAGGTGTGACTGAAGCAGACCAATCACCGTCGGCCCGTTGCCGGAAGCGAGCAACCGCCATAGCGGCTGCGTACGCATGCGACGGTAGGCGGCGATATTCTTATCGGCCTTCATGCCTCTCCAGCTCCCCGATCACCACTTTTCTTCCGATAAGATCCACTACACGCATTTAATCATCATCCAACCACCAATTCTGAGATAAGCTCTGGAAAACTACCGGACACAGTTTATGGCTACAAGAAGTGGCGTGCGAAAGCCTGTGCGCAACAAAAGCACACGCCGAACACCAATCGGTTGGAACACGACTGACGAAGACGAAATTGCGCGGCGTCTCGCCCGCGCGAAGGCGGAATCATTCGATGTAAAGTCGGTTGACGGGAAGAGCACAATTTTCTCCGACTGGCTTGTAAACGGCAAAGGCGGAGCCAGCTACCGCGTCGAAATTCGTTCTTTGAGTGCTGCAACCAACAGCTGCGGCTGCAAGGATTTCGAAGTCAATCGGCTCGGCACCTGCAAGCATATCGAGGCTGTTCTCAACAAGCTGCGCAAAGTCAGGCGCCGGGAACCGGTACAGGAAAGTTCCCGCGTCGAGATTTATCTCGATCGCCGCGATATGGCGGTCAAGGTCGGTTTTCCCGGTCGGATGCGGAAAAGTACGCGCACCAGATCGGTGGTGGCGGGTTTTTTCGATAAAGCGGGCAGCCTCCGCGGCGATCCGTTGCAATCGATGGCAGCTTTGAAAAACAGGCTTGCCAACGAGACCGTACATGTGCGCAGGCGACTGCGCATCTCACCTCACCTGGAGAGGTGGCTTGCGCAGTTGCAACTGGCGGCAGATCAACGCGCGGCTCGGCGGCGTTTCGAGCAGGATTTGAAACGCGGCCGCGCAAGCCTGGACCTGGTAAAGCTGCCGCTCTATCCCTACCAGCAGGAAGGCATGATGCATTTGGCCTTTACCGGACGCGCGTTGCTGGCTGACGAGATGGGGCTGGGCAAAACGGTGCAGGCAATCGCCGGCAGCGAACTGCTCAGTCGCCAGCATGCAATCGAAAAAGTGCTGGTGATTTCCCCCGCCTCCCTGAAAAGCGAATGGCTGGAGCAGATTGGCAAGTTTTCGGAGCGGGAGGCATTGCTGATACAGGGCACACGAAAACGCCGATATCAGCTCTACGGGCGTCCGGCGTTTTTCTATCTGGCCAACTACGAGCAGATACTCTATGACGCCGATTTCATCAACAACGAACTGAAGCCCGACCTGATCATTCTCGATGAGGCGCAGCGCATCAAGAACTGGCAAACGAAGACCGCGGCCGCAATCAAACGCCTGCAAAGCACCTACGCATTCGTGTTAACCGGCACGCCGCTGGAAAACCGCATCGACGAAATATACTCCATCGCCCAGTTCCTTGACCCGTCTTTGTTCGGACCGCTGTTTCGTTTCAACCGCGAATTTCACGATCTGGATGAAAAGGGAATCGCGGTCGGTTACAAGAATCTCGACGGGCTGCACGAACGACTGCGGCCGGTCATGCTGCGTCGCCGCAAAGAGGATGTCGAAGGGGAGTTGCCGGAGCGTAGCATCAACACCTACTTCGTGCCGATGACCTTTGAGCAGGAAGAACAATATGAAGCGTACCGGACCGTCGTCGCACGGCTGGCCCAATTGTCCCGCAAGCGTCCGCTGAAAAAGGAAGAACGGGAGCGCCTGATGCGCTCGCTCGGATGTATGCGCATGGCATGCGACACACCATACATCCTCGACCAAACAGTTCGTGTTTCTCCCAAGCTGGATGAGCTGCAGAAATTGTTGGAGGAGTCCTTTCCAGACCCGCACTGCAAGATCATTGTCTTTTCCGAATGGGAGCGCATGCTGACGCTGCTGGCGAAGCGTCTGGCAGACAACGGAACCGAATATGCGTGGCACACCGGCAGCGTGACACAAAAGCGTCGCCGCGAGGAGATCAACCGCTTCAAAAACGACCGCTCGTGCCGCCTGTTTCTCGCCACCGATTCGGCTGCGACCGGCCTCAACCTGCAAGAGGCGCGCGTTGTCGTCAATCTCGATTTACCGTGGAACCCGGCCAGGCTGGAACAGCGCATCGCCCGCGCCTGGCGTAAGCACCAGAAGCACCCGGTGTCCGTTATCAACCTCGTCAGTGAGCACACTATCGAACACCGCATGCTGGATGTGCTGCGCCACAAAACCGATTTGGCGGATGAGGTAGTGGACGGCAGCGGAAAAATCACGGAGATGAAAATCTCCGCCGGCCGCGGTGCTTTCATGGAGCGACTCGATGAGCTGTTTTCGGAGCCCGCGCCGCAGGCCTCGCCACTGCAGCGGTTTGTCGAAAACGTCGTTTCGGAGCATGCAGACAGACTCGAGCGCGTGGAACAACGCGGCAAAGCGATACTTGCCGTGGTGGACAACGTTGACGGTGAGCTTGTCAGTGACGTGGAGCAGCGCCTCAGCACTCACTGTGGCGAGACGAAGCCGCACCTGGAACTCCTCGATCGTGCAACTTTCGAGACGTTGCAGCGGCTTGTCGAAGCGGGCGTCATTCAGTTCGTTCAGCCAACGAAAGGTCGAGTATACGGTACGCAAAGCGATATCCAATCACGCGAGAAACAGCGCCGCGAGTCGTTGAGCCGCAAACACTTCGGATTCGCGGAAGAAAAGCAGCGCATGAGCCGTCTGTTGGCTGATGGTGGCTTTGCCGCCGAGGCGCTGGCACCTATGAGCGAGGCACTGAACAAGGCCCTTGTGGCAGCGGCGACTGCGGTCAAGGTCAAGGTCGGCGATCCTGTTTCGATCAGTCAGATCGGCTTACTGGAAGCGGCGTGCAAACTGCCGGTTGAAACGATCTCGACCGTCGCGCTGCTACGTCACGAACGCGAGGGTCTGAGCGAACAGGAAGCGAAGACGGCCATGGAATCTGCCAACGAAGTAATGCGTGCGATCAAGGTGGCACTGGATCGATGTTCGGGCGAGATGCCATCGTTGACGAAATCGACGCTTTGATATCCTGACAAAGGGGTGCGTGCTACCCGTTCTTTCAGCGACATGTTTCGGGCCTGTTCGGCCTCGGCTATGAGTTCTTCCCAAACCCGGTCTGCATTTGCCAGATATGCCTCACATCGTGGACAAGTCAACGCGCAAGCATGAAGGCGCGGGAGACTTTCCGATCTGGTCTGCCGAAAATCGCTCTGTTCCGCGGCCAACGGTTTTCATCAAGGGGAATCATGAGGATTTCGTCTGGCTCGATGAGCAACATGTT
Source organism: Woeseiaceae bacterium (assembly GCA_965224505.1). Classification (GTDB taxonomy): domain Bacteria; phylum Pseudomonadota; class Gammaproteobacteria; order Steroidobacterales; family Woeseiaceae; genus UBA1847. The sequence goes on along the minus strand of CBDCZL010000018.1, from coordinate 2,588,837 downwards.
CAATTTATCGAGAACTGGCGTCGATCTTCCGCAAGACCATTGAGCTGACGTCACTGCTGCAGGATGCATTACTTGATCTGGGCGACAAAATCGAGGTGGCATTCGTTTTCGGGTCCATGGCCAGCGGACGTCAGAGCGCCGGTAGCGACCTGGATATTGGCGTTCTGGGTGAAGTATCTCTGCGGGACGTAGTGACAGCGTTGTGCCCGGTCCTGGAAACACTGCAGCGGGAGACCAACCCGGCCGTCATGACGCCGCATGCTCGAATCAGCCGAGCGCACCTGATCGAAAAACACAGTCCTGAGTTGTGGATACACGGGCACACGCATGTCCCGTGCGACTATGAGTTGTTTGGTACGCGGGTCATCTGTAATCCGCGGGGGTATCCATCGGAATCGTCAGCGAGAGGGTTTTCGCCCGATCTTGTTGTGGAGCTTTAGCTTGATATTACCTGTCAGATAGGTATATCTTACCTATAAAGTAGGTTTTATTAATCTATATGATAGGTGCAAGTGGATCATGGCGACCCAAACAACATTGGAAGTACTGTTCGGCGGCAAGGCAGCCGCGAAAGTGCTGCTGTTCATAGAAAACTACGGTGATGGGTATGCCTCAAGAATCGCCAGAACCTTCGAGATGCCGTTGAGCGAAGTCCAAAAGCAACTGCGAAAGTTCGAGCGGGTTGGAATCCTTGTCAGCCGAATGGTAGGCAACAGCCGAATTTACACATGGAATCCGCGGGATCCCGCATTGGAAGGGCTGAAGGAGCTTCTACGTCAAACTCTGGACAGGGGAATTCCGGATCAGACATTACAAAAGTACTTCAGGCAACGACAGCGCCCGAGGCGCCAGGGTAAAGCACTCTAAATGCCGGATATCACAGAACAGTCGAGCTTGGAGGAAGTCGCTGCTATTGTTTCGGACGCCCTCGAAAAAGCAGGTATCACGGCAACGCTTTCCGGCGGCAGCGCGGTCACGATCTACTCGAATAATCAATATTTGTCTCGAGACCTCGATTTTGTGACCTCAGCCATGGTTGCGGATCTCAAACCGGTGTTGGAGCGACTGGGATTTGAGCACACCGGAGTTCCCCGTCTGTCGCAGTTCAGTCATTCCAAAGTCGAGTGGTATGTCGAGTTCCCGCCGTCACCGTTGACCTTTGGTCATCTTTACGTCAATCCAAAAGACTGTGCCGTAATTGAGTTACCTGCCGGCAAGCTGCGAATCATTACGCCGACGCAATCAGTGATGGATAGACTTGCAGCGGCCTATGCGTGGAAGGATGCGCAGTCCCGTGACCAGGCGATTCTGGTTGCGGCAAGTCAGGATATCGACTGGAAGGCGCTGGAGGGCTGGTTCACCAATGAAGGAGAATCAAAGCAAGAGTATCGGCGTTTTAAGGATGCTGTAGTCGAAAGCGAGAAAAGATCAAGCAGCACGTAGCTGGACGGCCGTTACCACGGTTTGCTGAGGGTCTGCGTAAGCCACAACTTCAACGCCTGTATTCTGACGTGTTCAGGCCATTATTTGCCGACACGCTTTTTGCCCCTGGCTGTAAATCAGCGAGTATTGGTCGTGCTTTGCTGGCGTTCGGTCCAATTCAATTCGATACTGCGACGGATCGGTCAAGGGGCTTTCATTCGCGTCTGCTCCGATCCCAGCACCAACCAGCAGGGTCGACACAGTAATAACGTTCCAGCTGCCGGTACAGGTCCGGAAGTTGCATTTTCATTTTTTGCGGTTTCTCGAAGAACGACTCCGTTGCAACGGCAAAGAATTCGGCGGGCGATTCCAGCGCATAGTCATCGAGCACGTCATTGCCGCGTCGCTCGACGCGCGTCCTGAGTGCTTCATATTCTCGCGTCAGCACATCTGCCCACTCGCGAAAATGATCGGCCTGATGCAGATCGGGCATGCCATCCGTTCCCTCAGCCTGTTCATCGAGCTTGTGCGCAAACTCATGCAATATGACGTTGAAGCCATCGGCCTCCTTCGCGAGGCCGCGCTGTACGTCACCCCACGACAGCACGATGGGTCCCCGGTGCCACGACTCACCGGCCCGTGTCGTGCGCTCATGTACCTCGACCAGACCATCGTAGTTAACCTCGACACTTTCAAAGGAATCCGGGTAGATCAGGATGGAAGAAAATCCGGGAAAGTAGTGCGGTTCCCGATTGAGCAAAAGCACACACGCGGTTCCCGCAACAATGTAGCGGATCTCATCGCTAATCTGTTGCCCGCCGCAGCCCACGAATTTCTTTTCGGCAAGAAACACATTGACGTGACCGAGTAACTCCTCCTGCAACTCCGCGGGCATTGCGGTATACAAACGCACATGTCGGCTGAGGGTTGCTGCGAGACGTTCCGGCGGCGGTTGAGCGCGAAGTCGCCTGCGTCGAATGCGCCGGAAAACTGGCGCCAGCAACAGGTACGCCAATACGGCAATCGGCGCCGCCAGGACCGCAGTTACAATCAGTTCGCGCACAGCGAACCCGGCTCACGTCTCAGGTGGAAGCAACGGCGAACGGCCCGAATGCTTTGGTCAGCCCTTTAGGTCGCCCGGTCACCGGATCTTTCGCATCAGGTTCTTTGAACACTGCTACCGTCATTTGTGACTTCCATAATTGCCGGTCTGGCTCGAAGATGAACGATAGCATTTTTTGTGTCGGACCTCGGCGTCCCACGACATCCCAGGCCCTGTTAACACTCGAAAAGACCATCCGGCCGGATCGAGTTTTGTGGGCTGCGTCACAGATTGCACTGTGAACTTACTCAAAACTGTCGATAACCCGTAGCCGAACGCGGCAGGACGGCCGTCGCTGCGGGTCAGTGCATTATGTTTAGAAAAGGAATTTGCGATGTGTCAGCGAACGAATAAGGCAATACTTGCAGTACTCGCACTCGGTATCGCCGCGTCGGTCGGTGCGCAGGATCTCTCGGGTTCCGAGATGCGCAGCCTCGACGGCCAGGTTCAGGAAATCAAGTCCGATGTCCTGAACATCGCCACAGAACTCAATCATCTTGAGGAACGTCTGTTGTTTCCGTCGAACACGCAGGTTTCCCTGTTTGTGGCGCTCGACGGGGGTGACGATTTCAGGCTGGACGCCGTCGAAGTCACGATCGACGGTGAGTTGGCGACGCACCATATCTACAGTTTCAAGGAACTCGAAGCGCTGCAAAAAGGCGGCGTGCAACGCATCTTCACCGGAAACGTATCGACCGGCGATCATCAGATCGCTGTAACCGTCAACGGCAAACTCAGGAACGGCGACGACTTCAGCGAGAGCGGCAGTTTCGCCTTCTCGAAGGGCATAAAACCCAAGGCGCTCGGAATCACGCTCGCACAACCGGGTTTTGGCCGCGACGCCATCCAGGTCGGAGATTGGTAAGACATGCTACAGCGCGTGTCCGTTACATCGGCGGTTGTGTCCGCTGCCCTCCTTGCCGCCGTATCCGCGACGGCGAGCGAGCCTGGTGATGCCTACTTCGGCGAGGCGCTCTACTACGCGCACCAGGGCCGGTACTTCGAGGCGCTCGAGCGTCTCGACAGTGAAGTGCGCCAGCACGAGTCCGTCGATGAGCGGGAACTCGACACGCTGTATTTGCATTTTGACGATGCCAAATTCTCACTTGGCGACTTCGAACTTCGTTACCGCATGCACCATCGCGCAGGACGTGCGATCTCGGCCGTACTGGAAGGGGCTGTCGACGAAACGGTACGCAACGACGCCGCATTTCGGCTGGCGCGCATCCATTTCCAGAAAGGCCAGGTGGACGACGCGATGCTGGCGCTTGACCGCATCGACGGGGAAGTTCCGGACGCGATCCGCGACGATATCGAGTTTCTCCGCGCCAACGTTCATCTCGCCCGGGAGCACCCCGGCGATTCGCTCGACATACTGGAGAAACTCCAGGATTCCGATGACTACGGCGGGTTTGCAGCCTACAACCTGGGCATCGCATACCTTCAGGGCGGTCGCCGCAGCGAGGCGCTGGAGCAGCTGGCGCGCGCGGGGCAGATAAAAACGGATGACCCGGGGGAACTCGCGATCCGCGACAAGGCGAACCTGGTTCTCGGCACCCTGTTCCTCGAAGAGGGCAAATTCGAGCAGGCCGTTCCGATTTTCAACCGCGTTCGGCTGGACGGCCCGTTCTCGAACCAGGCGTTGCTGAGTGCCGGCTGGGCGAGTCTGTCGGCGGAAAAATACGACCGCGCCGTTGTGCCGTGGGGCCTGTTGGCGGAGCGCGAGGTGACCGACCGGGCGACGCAGGAAGCGCTGCTCGCGCTGCCGTATGCCTACGCCAAGCTGGATATTCATGGCCGCGCCGCGACGCACTACGGTCGCGCGCTCGACGCATTTACCGCCGAGATCGACAAGCTGACCGCGTCGATCGACAGTATTCGCGACGGCAGGTTCCTCGAGGCGCTGATTCGCGAAGAGATCCGCAAGGATAAAGACTGGGTCATCCGTCTGCGCTCGCTGCCCGATTCGCCGGAAACCTACTACCTGATGCAGCTTATGGCATCGCACGATTTCCAGACGGGCCTGCAAAACTACCTGGATCTCGCCGACCTCAAACGGAAACTGCTGACCTGGGAAAGAGGCTCCGATGCCTACGAGGAAATGGTCGCTATTCGCCGCGACCATTACGAACCGCTGCTCCCGGAGATCGATGCTCAGTTCCGCAAGTTCGACTCGCGCATGCGATTGCGGGTCGAGCAGCACAGGATGCTCGTGAAACGACGGGACGACCTGCTCACGATGCCGCGGCCGGAAGTGCTGGCAACGCCCGAGGAACAGATACTGCTGGCACGCATCGAGTCCATCGAGGCGGCGATTGCCCTGGCGGCGCCGGAAAACCGGGAACGGTCTGCCGAAAGGCTGCGGCGCCTCAAGGGATTGATCGTCTGGAACCTCGAAACCGAGTATCACGAACGGCTTACGACCTTCGACGAAAACCTGCGCAGCCTCGACGAGGCGATGGCCGTGGCACAGAAAGAGTACGACGAGTATGTCCGAACGCGGCAGGCCGCAAGCCACAGCTACGTCGGTTACGACAAACCGATGATGCGGCTGCGCGCCGACATGCGTGAATCCGTCGAGCGTATCGAGCGGCTGATGGCGCGACAGGGACACCTGCTCGAAGTGGTCGCCATTAACGAACTCGTTGCTCGTCGTGACCGTCTCGAAAACTATGGCGACAAAGCACGATTCGCACTGGCCGACAGCTACGACCGCGCCACGCAGGCGCAGGCGCGCGTCGAGGGAGCACCGTGATGCGCTGCGTCGCGATCGCAGGCCTGGTCGGCGCGACTCTGTCCGCGTGCACGGCGCCGGTCAGGCAGGACGGGACTCTCGCCGAACTCGAGCAGGTACAGGCGGACCTCACGGAGGTGCATCTGGAGGACAGCCTTGAGCGGGCAGCACAGAGCTATCGGCGGTATCTTGCGGAGACGGCAGAGAACCGGCGAACGCCTGAAGCGATGCGCCGCCTGGCCGACTTGCAGATCGAGCAGGCTTACGGCGTCATCGGCGGTGACGACGTCGTCGAAATGAAGGCGCCCGAAACAGCCGGCAAGTCCACCGCTATCGTCGCGCAGCGCGACCCATCGAGGCCGCGGCAAGCCGGCGAATCGGATATTGAATTTGAACAACGGGCGCTGAGTCGGGAACAGTTTCTGGGTCGTTCAGAGGACCATCGGGATGAGTTAGTGGGAGCCGATGGCGCGCCGATCCCGGCAGGCCCGCGAGAAGCGATTGCGACCTACCGGCAAATCCTCGAACAGTACCCGGACTACGAACGTAATGACCGGGTGCTGTACCAGATGTCGCGGGCCTACGATGAAATCGGCCTGCCCGATGAGGCGATGGACGTCATGAACCGGCTGGTGCGCGAGTACCCGCACTCGAATCACGTTGACGAAGTGCATTTCCGACGCGGCGAATACTACTTCGTACGCAAAAAATTTATTGACGCCGAGGAGGCGTATTCGGCGGCTATATCGCTGGGTGCCGGTTCCGACTATTACGAACTCGCGTTGTACAAGAAAGGCTGGACACTCTACAAACAGTATTTTTACGATGAAGCGCTCGACAATTTTGTCGCCATGCTCGATCATCGCAAGGATATCGGATTCGATTTCGATACCCTCGACGAGAGCGACGACGAGCACCGGATCAACGACACGTTCCGCGTCATCAGCCTCAGTTTCTCAAACGTGGGCGAGCCCGGCGCCGTCGATGCGTATTTCTCGAAGAAAGGTCATCGCAGCTACGCCGACAAGATCTACAGCAACCTCGCGGAATTCTATTTCGACAAACTGCGCTACGACGATGCGGCTTCCGTTTACAAATCGTTCATCGCGCTCAATCCGTACCATACGGAATCGCCGCACTTCGGCATGCGCGTCGTCGAGATCTACGGTGAAGCCGGTTTCGCACAACTCGTGGTCGAGGCCAAGAAGGACTTCGCGGCGACCTATGCACTGGGCGCCGGATACTGGGATCGTGTCGATATCGAGGGTTCTGAGGACGTTCTCGACTATCTGAAGACAAACCTGACCGATCTTGCCGGGCACTACCATGCGTTGTTCCAGGAAGAGGCCTTTGCTACGGAGCAAGCGGCAAACTTCACCGAGGCCAGCCGCTGGTATCGCCAGTTGCTGGGCTCGTTCCCGGACGATGCGGAAACGCCCGGTGTCAATTACCGGCTTGCCGATCTGCTGCTCGAGAACGAGGACTACATTAAAGCCGCGCACGAATACGAGCGCACGGCGTACACCTATGCCGCGCACGAACAGTCGTCTGCGGCCGGTTACGCCGCCGTCTACGCGTACCGCCAGGAGCTTGAGGTTGCCACCGGGGTTCGCCAGCGTGAGGTAATGGAAGCGACCGTCAACAGTTCGCTAACGTTCGCCGAGAAGTTTGCGGATCACGAGGACGCTCCGGCAATCCTCGGCGCCGCTGCCGACGACCTTTACGAAATGAAGGATTTCGCGCGGGCCATTGAGTCGGCGCGACTGCTCGTGGACCGTTATCCGACGGCGGAGGCTGGCCTGCGCCGCTCGGCCTGGGCGGTCGTGGCGCACTCGTCCATCGATATCGCCGAGTATCCGGACGCCGAAATTGCGTACACCCACCTTTTACAGCTGACGCCCGAGGACGATGAGTCTCGGGACGCCGTCATAGACGGTTTGGCGGCATCCATTTACAAGCAGGGCGAGCAGGCGAACCTGCTGCAAGACTACCGCGCCGCGGCAGGGCATTTTCTGCGGGTCAAGACGGCAGCTGCGTCATCCTCGATCCGCAGCTCGGCCGAATATGACGGCGCTGCAGCGTTGATGAAACTCGAGGACTGGTCGATGGCGTCAGACGTGCTGGAAGAATTTCGGCTCAGTCATCCCGATCACGAGTTGAACCGGGATGCGACGAAGCAGCTGGCCTACATCTACCGGCAGGATGGCCAGGTTGCCCGCTCCGCCGCAGAGCACGAGCGGATCGCGGCGGAGGCGGCGGACGTCGAGTTCAGCCGCGAGGCATTGTTGACCGCAGCGGAACTGTATGACGAAATCGAGGTCGTCGACGACGCGATTCGCGTATACGAACAATACGTCGACGAGCACCCGAGGCCCCTGGACATCGCGATGCAGACACGCCAGCGCCTCTCCGAGATCTACCGCGAGCAGTCCGATTTTCAGCGCTTCCTCGACGAACTCAATGAAATGGTTGAGGAAGACCGCAATGCCGGGCCTGATCGGACCGACCGAAGCCGATTCCTGGCATCGAACGCCGCACTCGTGTTGGCTGAACGACAGTACGAACAGTTTGCGCGGCTCGAGCTGACGCAGCCGTTCGAGAACAGCCTGCTGCAAAAGCAGCAGAGCATGGACGACATGCTGGCGTCGCTCGAAGAACTCGTCTCGTACCAGGTCGAAGGCGTTACGGCCGCGGCGACGTTCTACATCGCCCAGGTCTATCTGAATTTCAGCATGTCGCTGCTCGAGTCCGAACGGCCGACAGGGCTGTCGACCGTCGAAATGAATGCCTACGAACTCGCCGTCGAGGATGAAGCGTATCCCTTCGAAGAGCAGGCGATTGCCGTGCACAAAGAGAATATCGAAATGCTCGCGATGGGTGTCTATAACCCCTGGGTGCAAAAAAGCCTGGACCGGCTTGCCGATCTGATGCCCGGTCGATACGCCAAGAGCGAGTCCAGCGAAGGATTCGTCGGTGCCGTGGAAGTCTATGCGTACCGCAGGCCAAACGCGCCACCGCCGGCGGCAGGGGACGAAGCTGCTGAGACGCCGAGCGAATCGTCTGAAAGCGACGACACCGGCCGGCAGGTCGTGGTCTCGAGCGTCGCGGGAGGTGGGCAATGATCTGCCGTAACGTCACATTTGCAATGTTGTGCACGGCGCTCGTTGCGTGTGCCGCGACAACACCGAAACCACGTCCGAGTGCGCGACTCGAAATTCAGGAGGAGGTCGGCTTCACGATCACCGAATCCGTGACCGTCAGCGACGAGGTTCGGCAGGACTACGAACGCTCGCTGGTACTGCTTGTGCAGGGACAAACGAAACAGGGTCTGGCGATTCTGGAGAGCGTCGTCGGGCGCGCGCCCGACGTCAGCGGCCCGCGAGTCGATTTAGGTATAGCACAACACCGCGCGGGCGATCTCGCAGCGGCCGAGGAACACCTTAAGAAAGCGCTGGCGCTGAATCCCGAGCACCCTGTTGCACTCAATGAACTCGGCATCGTCTACCGCAAGGGCGGCCGATTCGACGAGGCGCGCCGTCAGTACGAAAGAGCGCTTGCCGTCTACCCGGCGTATCACCATGCGCACCGCAACCTCGGCGTACTGTGCGACCTGTATCTCCAGGACCTCGAGTGCGCGCTGTCCTCGTATGAGGCCTACACGGCCATGGTTCCCGGCGATGAGCAGGCGGCGATGTGGGTCGCCGACCTGCGCAGCCGCATCGGCCATCAGGAGTGAGTATGCACAGATTATTGATTTTATTGGTTTTTCTCGGGTTCGTGCCGGTGTACGCCGAGGACGGTCCGGCGGAAGACACGTCGCAGGAAGACGATGCGGCGACGCAAAACGGCGATGGCATTTCAAGTCCGAAGACGATGTCGGGGATGTCGATTCTCGGCAACGAAGAGACGCCGAAGTCGCTCGTGATCGTGCCGTGGAAATCGTCGGAAATGGGCGACGCGCTCAGTCTGTCGGACACCCTCGACGATCGTGCCACGGCCGTCGACAGGGAGGTTTTCCTGCGCGAACTCCGATATTACGAAATACGGCAAGCCGGGCGATGAAGCCCAGTCGTGAGCCGGTTCAAGAAAGGACGCATTCCCGGCCGCAACAATCGGCTAACGTGCTTTGCGTCACACTTCCGAGCTTGACGCAGGTCTATATTCTGGCCGTCGCACCGGCTGATGCCGGGACATTCTGAATATTGAGGATCAAGAAATGGACGCTTTCTACTCGATTGTCACCTTCTTCTCCACTGGTGGCATGTTCATGTTCCCGATTCTGGTCGTGTTCGCGTTCGGCGTTGCAATTGCAGTCGAACGATTCGTCACACTGAACCGGGTAACCAGTAAAAACCAGGTCATTTGGCGCAAGGTTCAACCGCTGTTGGACAGTGGTGAATTCGACGAGGCCCGGGAAATGACCGGCGAAGACAAATCGACGATCTCGCAGGTTCTGAACATGGGGCTTTCGTTGCAGGGTGCGGTTCGACGCCGAGAGGACATCGAGATCGCCATGGAAGAAAGCATGATGGAAATCGTGCCGCGGCTCGAGAAGCGCACGCCGTACGTGGCACTGGCATCGAGCATCGCGACCCTGCTGGGCCTGCTCGGTACGATCATGGGTCTTATCCAGGCGTTTACGGCCGTTGCCAATGCCAACCCGGCGGAGAAGGCTGACCTGCTGTCCGCCAGTATTTCGGTGGCCATGAACACGACGGCCTTTGGCCTGATGGTCGCAATTCCGCTTCTTGTCGTACATGCGCTCCTGACCAGCAAGACCGGCGATATCGTCGACAGCCTGGAAATGGCTTCAGTCAAGGCGCTCAACGTTTTTTCACGCAGGGCAAGGCGTCCGGTTGAGGCCTGATTGCAATGGCCCGCAAGCGACATCACTACAAACGTCGTGTCGGTACCACGTACGAGATCGACGTCACCACATTTCTCAACCTGATGGTGGTGCTGGTCCCGTTCCTGCTGATCACAGCCGTGTTTTCGCGACTCACGATCGTGGAGCTCCACCTGCCGAGCACGTCAGGCAGCGTCGCGTCCAACGAGGAAAATTTCCAGGTCGAGGTCATCGTCCGCGAAGAGGGCATGGAAATCGGCAACGGGTCGGTAACGATTGCGTCTATTCCTAAGAAAGAGGGTGAGTACGACCTCGAAAGCCTTTCCGAACTGATCGTGGAACTGAAACGCGAGTATCCCGAGCATGAGTCGGCGTCCGTGCTCATGGAGCCGTATATTCCGTACGACTACCTGATCCAGGTCATGGACGTCGTGCGAGCGGTCGAGGTGCCGACCGGTGTCGACGGTGAGGTCGAGTTGTATGCGCTGTTCGCCGACATCGCCGTGGGAGAAGCGCCGTGAGAAACTCACGCCGAATCAAACGGATGTCCCGTAACAGGGTCAAGATCGGCAAGATGAACCTGACGTCGCTCATGGACGTCTTCACGATCCTCGTCTTCTTCCTGCTGGTCAACTCCGGGTCTGTCGAACTGGTCGAGGCGCCGAAGGATGTCAGCCTGCCCGAATCGGCTGTCGAGTCGAAGCCTCGCGAAACGGTCGTCATCTCGATCAGCGCCGAAGAAGTGGTCGTGCAGGGGAAACTCGTCGCGTTCGTCGAGGACATCCTCAACGACGGCCAGACGGCCGTCCAGCCTGTCAACGACCGGCTGGCGGAACTCAGGGAAAGCGTCATCGGCATCAATACGCGAGCCGTTGCAGCCAGCCGTGAGGTCACGATTCTTGCCGATCGGTCGGTACCGTTTACCGTCGTCAAGACGGTCATGTCGACCTGTACGGCCGAGGGTTACGAAAACGTGTCGCTGGCGGTGACGCAGAAGAGCACGCAGGTCGCTGACGCCGGGTAACTTGACATGAATGAACGCGACGAGGTGAGAACGGATTTCTCCGCTGAAGAGGCAGCGCTTCAGGCGAAGGTCAGCGTGTCTGAGGCGGAGCTCGGTGCGCTTGAACGGAATTTGCAGGACGTCGATGGCGAACTGGCGGAACTCGTCGCGCAAAACGGCAGGTTCGAGGCGCTCAGGGAGGTCTGCCGTTCGCTGGAACAGCTCGACGAACTGGGCGGTACAGCGCTTTTCTGGGCGAAAACGGACGGCGCCGAACACATTGAGTATGCGCGGAAGCAGGTCAAGGACTTCAGTGACAAGTATCTGCAGGTCGAGAAGCGTCGCGATGAGGTTCTTCGCCGGATCGGGCGGCAAAATCATGCGCTGGACTGCCTGCACTACGATCTCCTCGACGCGATGGAGCGCGAGGAAAAACGCCGCGGCGAATGGCTCGTCGAGCGCGAAGCCGACGAGCTGCCGGCGCACGACATGGTTATGCCGTGGCAACGCGGTCAGGAAGAAGATCGACGTTATCGCCGTCTCGCGGGTTCGTCGCTGGCTGCGTCCCTGGCCGTTTCGATATTGATCGGCGCGATTGCAATCCCGATTCCCGACAAGCCGAAGGAACTGGAACTCCCCGAGCGCATGGCCCGACTGGTCCGGGAGCAACTGCCTCCGCCCAAACCGGCTCCGATTTTCGAACAGGAAATGCCCGAACCTGAGTCGGAACCGGAACCGGAAGCTGAGCTGGTGGAAGAGTTGCCGACTGAGCTGGTCCCCGAGTCGGTCGAAGTGCCGAAAGTCGCTGCGGTGGAACCCGACATCAAGGAGCAGGTCAGGTCGAAAGGCCTGCTCGCGTTCAGCGACAGTTTCGCAAGCCGCTCGTCCCTTCGGCCGACGACGCAACTGGGTGCACAGGCTCGCACAAGCAGCGCCGGCGAAGATGCCGTCGGCCGGCCGACGCGGGCGATGGTGACCAGTAACGCGCCCGGCTCGAGCGGCGGTATCAATCTTGCAGACATCAGCCGCAACGTTGGCGGAGGCGGCGGGCCGGGAATTGGCGGCGTGGCAGTTTCCCGCGTGAGCAGCACTATCGGTAACGGCGGTGACGGTTTCGGCGATCGCCCGCTCGCCGGCGGCGCCCTTGCGGGGCGGACGGACGAAGAAATTCAGATTGTCTTCGATCGCTACAAGGCTGCGCTGTACCGGCTGTATAACCGTGAATTGCGAAAAGACCCGACACTGCGCGGCCAGATCATTATCAAGCTGACGATCGAGCCGGACGGGTCGGTTTCGTTTTGTGCGCTGCAGTCGTCAGATATGAACGCGCCACTGCTTGCGGAGCAGGTGGTTGGCCGGGTTTCAACTTTTGATTTTGGCGCCAAGGAAGATATTTCAGCGGTAACGATTATCTACCCGATTGACTTCCTGCCGGCTGTATGACGGACGCAAATTCGACGGTTTAACGTAATCCACGTTGAACCCCCGTCTTGTGATGCAGTTCAAGCTTTGTGGCGAATTTGTGCGTCATAGTCGGTTTTTCAGAGACGAAAAGGCAAACCCGTCGAAAGGCGGGGCCGCAAAGTCACCGGCCTAAAAAGCAAACAGCTTCATGGTAGCGGGACCGCCGAATACTCGATCGACATCGTCGGGCCGTCGGTGACTTTAACGCAAAGGATGCGACATAATGGCGATGGTCGGACAACGATACAACGGCGGCAGACCATGGGGTCAATGGTGGCCTCGTGCGCTTGTCGTGTTGCTGTTGCTGGCATGTTCCGGCGTGGCAAACGCCCAGGCGGTCGATTGCTCCTCGTACCCGAATGCAACCATCGACGGGTTTGTCGATCCGATTCCGCCATCGAACGTCAACATCGATACAACCTGCACGGTTCGCAATTTCCCGGCCAGTAATCCGCTCGCCACCAACTTCTCATTCTTCACGCAGCCGGGCCAGAACACCGAACGCTGGCTGGTCGTGTTCGACAACGTCGTCCACACCGGGCAGATGTCCTGTAACGCCGTTCAGGATCATAAAATCTGGTTCACGAACGGCTCGTCGACGTCTATTCAGGACGGCTGCCAGAATCTATTGATTCCGGTCGAGAAGATCGACAAGCGCAACCCGGCCGGAACGACGACTGCCGCCATCGGTGTACCGTTTACCTATACGCTGACAATCCCGGTGCTGTTCGATCCGAACGGTGACGTCAACGCCGTGATCGACTGGACAGGCTCCGTCAACGACCTGCACAGCATTCACCTGACCGACGATCTCAACGAGACCGGCGTCGACCTGACGTTCGTTGACTATGACATTTACTGGGAAGACAGCGGTGCGCCCGTCAATCACACGTTTGCAAACGTCGGTGGCGCACTGAGCTTCGATATCGTGCCGGTCATACCGGCAACCGAGCAGATCGTCATAGAGATAACCGCCGTACTCGAAGACACGCCGGCAAACGCGCCGGGGACCCAGTTCGTCAATACCGCGAGATGGAGTTTCGGCCGCCTCGTCGACGGCGTGTTCTATGAGCCGTTGCCGGGCGAGTGGGGTATCACCGAGCCGCTGACGATCGCGGCACCCGACCTCGTCATGACCAAGACGGGTCCGGCCACGCTGAATCGCACACTAAATCTCGGTGAATGGGGCGACTTCGGGCTGGATGTTTTCAATGCCGGCCTGAGCGACGCGTTCGACGTTACCATCCTCGATGTGTTACCGGACGGCCCGTCAGGCGGCATGTGTGACGTGACGCCACAGATCGTCAGCGCCCAGGTGTTTGCGTCCGACGGTACGACGCCCGTTCCCGGCAAAGGACCGCTGATACAGGGCGTCGACTATACGTTCAGCTACACCGGCGCCCCGACCTGCGAACTGACGCTGACCATGCTGACGCCCGGGGCCGTTATCGGTCCGGACGAGCGCCTCATTATCGCGTACCAGACGCAGCTCGATGCCGACAGCCAGGACGGCGCGCTGCTGACGAATATCGCCGGCGTCACCCAATGGTTCAACGGCGACAGCAGCAACGCCGATCGCATCGCTTACTCGCGCACACTGACGGATGGCACGCCGGGTACGCTCGATCACGAAGACGCACACACAACCGAGGTCGGCCTGTTCGGCTGGTTCTTCGAAAAGTCCGTCGAGAACCTGAGCACCGGCGCGAACCCTGCGACGACGGCCGCACCGGGCGAAACACTGCGCTACAGCATTCGGCTGCAAACGACGGACGGTCCGCTGGCGAACTTCCGCTTCTACGACGATCTGGGTTCGATGAACCCCACACCCGCATTCCAGCCGGGGACTCTGAGTCTTGTGCCGTCGACGATTCCCGCGGGCGCCGACACGAGTAATACGAACCCGAACGGCGGTTCCAATGGAACGGGTGTTGTGGACATACGTAATCTGTATCTGCTTGCTTCGAGCGAAGTGACGATCCAGTTTGACGTGACCCTGCCAACGACGATTCTCGACGGCACCGTCGTGACGAACCAGTCGGACCTGGTGTCCGGGGCTGGCGACGTGCTCGCGGTCAGTGACGATCCGACTGTGAACGGACAGGCCAATCCGGCGATCGGCGGCGACGAGGATCCGACGCGGGTTCTGATCGAAGGTATTCCGCCGGAGCCGCTGACAAAGGCCAACACGCAGAACACTGCAACGATCGGTGAGACGTTCAACTACCGGATCGCGGTGCCGTCCGTGCCGCACAGCGCGCCGATTTACGACGTGCGCATCCTCGACGATCTTGCCGCTGCCGCCGCGGATCTCGAATTTGTCGGCGTCACCCGGGTCTCCGGGCCCGGCAACTGGACGCCGCAGAACACCGGTTCGGCGACGGGCCTCGTTATCGAAGATCCGGTCAACGGTATCGATATTCCGGCCGGACAGCAGGCGATCGTCGACATCGCCGTTCGCCTGGCCGATTCGCCGACCAACGTCGTCGGCCTGACGTTTACGAATACGGCCGCGTACACGTACAACCTGGTCGACAGCGACGGCAGCACAGAACGGCCCGGTCTGCCAGGTGCTACCGCGCCGATGACGATCGTCGAGCCGGATCTGACAATGGAAAAAACCGGGCCGCTGCGGGCGCGGCTTGGCTTTCCGGACGCCTTCACACTCAACGTCCACAATGCAGGCGATTCGCCGGCCTACTCGGTTACCCTGACGGACCTGCTGCCGAACGGCGGCGACGGCGGCATGTGCGATGCTGCACCGCAAGCCATTACGGCACAGGTGTTCGAAAGCGACGGCACGACTCCGGTGTCCGCAGCGCTCGTCGAAGGCACCGATTTCACGGCGACGTTTGCCGGAGATCCGACCTGTACCCTGACGCTGGCGATGTTGACCGGCGATACGGCGATCGGTGCCGGCCAGCGCCTGATTGTGACTTACGAAGCCGAGGTCGATGCCGGCAGCATCGAATACGCGGCGCTGACCAACGTCGCCGGTGCGACCGAGTGGTTCAGTCTCGACCCGGCCGACCCGGCAGGTCGTACTTACGCAAGAACGGTGACCGATGGCACCGTCGGGACGCTGGACCATGAGGATGCACACACAACGACGGTATTCACACCGGTGCTGATCTTCGAGAAATACGCCGTCAACGTCACGACAGGCGATGACCCGGCGACGACGGCCACGCCGGGCGATACCATCCGTTATACGCTGCGCATAGAAAATGCCAAAGACTCGATCGTTGACGACTTCAGTATGTTTGACGAGTTGGATCGTCTCAACGGGGCTGCGGCGTTTGCTCCGGGCACACTCAACGTCATATCGCTTCCGAACGGCGCAGACGACTCGAACACGGATCCGAACGGCGGCGCGGCGGGCACCGGCCTGCTCGATGTCCGGGGGCTCAGTCTTTCGGGCCTCGGCGACAGCCAGGAGGTCGTATTCGAGATTCAGCTCGCGCCGGTTATCGCAAACGGCACCGTCGTTCTGAACCAGTCAGAGGCGCGTTACGGGAATAACCCGGTCGCACTCAGCGACGACCCGAACGTCAACGGCGCGGCGGACCCCAATGTCGACGGCGATGAGGACCCGACCGAGATTCTGATTCAGTCGGCGCCATACTTCGAAATCGACAAGATCTCCAGCTACGTCGACGGCGATCCGGCCGTGCTGCTCGCCGGCGAAACACTGCGCTACACGATCACGGTTCTGAACACGGGAACCGACAACGCAAGTAACGTGTCGATGACGGACCTGGTACCTGCCAACACCACTTACGTGGCGGGCAGCACCACGGTGGACGGGATTGCGGTTGCGGACGGCGCAAACGGCTCGCCGCTGATCGACGGCATTGTGATTGGCGATGTCGCCGCGACGGGCCCGGCCGTCACCGTCGAGTTCGATGTCGTCGTTTATCCCGATGTGCCCGACGGCACGATCATTTCCAACCAGGCGTTCGTGAGCGCCGTTGACCACGGCCTTGCCGACCTGCCGTCCGACGATCCACGCACTGAGATTGAGGACGACCCGACGCGCGATGTCGTCGGCAACTTTCCGCTGCTGTACGCGGTGAAGACCGCCGATCTGCAGATTGACAACGGTTCGCCGGGCATTGTCGATCCCGGCGACACGCTGCGGTATACGATCACGGTCTACAACAACGGCAACGTTCCCGCGACGGCGGTTGAATTGTTCGATAACGTGCCAGCGAATACGACGTATGTGCAGGACTCGACAACGCTCGACACGGTACCGGTCGGTCAGCCCGACGGCGGTGTGTTCCCGCTTGAATCTCGCATCCTGATCGGCACCAACGGCGTGCTCGATCCGGGTACATCGACAACGATCCAATTCGACGTGCTCGTCGACGCCGGAACACCGCGCGGCACGCAGATCGTCAACCAGGGCACCGTGTACAGCGCCGAAGCCGCCAATCTGCTGACCGATGCCGACAGTAACCCGTCCAACGGCGCGCAACCGACCGTCGTGGTGGTCGGCGATGCGCAGGTACTGACGATTGTTAAGGACGTTGCGGTTGTCGGCGGCGGTACGGCCATTCCGGGCGCGACCCTTGAATACACGGTTACGGTGCAGAACGTCGGCAATGTGCCGGCGCTGTATACGCTGATTCGCGACGACCTCGACGAAGTTACGCCGGACTACCTGACCTACGTCGACCAGTCCGCCACGATGAACGGACTGACCAGCGGCGTCGGCGTGGCGGGACAAATCATTACTGCCGACTACTTCGCGGAATACGGTCCGCTGCTGCCGGATGAAACCGTGATCGTGCGGTTCCAGGCCGTGATCGAACCGACGCTGCTCGAAGGTACGAGCATCGTCAATACGGCCCGCGTGTACTGGGACGATCCGCAACAGCAGGCGGAGGCGACGATCTTCATCGACGTCGGCGCGATGCCCGACGCCGGAATGCTGAGCGGTAACGTTTGGCACGACGCCGACCACACGAATACCCAGGGCAGCGCCGAACGTCCGCTGGAAGCCTGGACGGTCGAACTGCTGCTCGACGATCAGCTCGTACGCTCGACGCAAACCGATGTCGACGGCTATTACCTGCTCGCAAACGTAACGCCGAACTACACCGCCGGCGGGACGTACTCACTACGATTCTCTGCACCGGGTGCGATGGCGACGACGGCGTTGCTCGGCGAGACGGACTCGGACTTCACCGACGGACAGCAAAGAATTGATGACATCGACGTGCAGGAAGGCAGCAATCTTCTGGGTCTCAACATGCCGGTCGACCCCAACGGTGTCGTCTACGACTCGGTGACCAGAACCCCGGTTGCAGGTGCCGTCGTGCGATTGCTGGATGCACGCAACGGCATTGCGCTGCCGAATACCTGTTTCGACGACCAAAACCAACAGGGCCAGGTGACGCTCGGCAACGGCTACTACAAGTTCGACATCAATTTTTCCGATCCGGCCTGTCCGGGGCCGGGAGGTTACCTTATCGATGTCGTTGCTCCGAGTACGGCGTATACCGCCGGCGTTTCTGAGATGATTCCGCCGACATCCGACCTGTCAACGCTGCCGTTCGACGTGCCGTCATGCCCCGGGTCACTCGATGATGCCGTGCTCGGTACGGCGCAGCACTGTGAGGCGCTGGTATCGGAGTTCGCACCGGCAGTCGCCGTCCCGGCGCGAAGCGCGGAAACGAATTACCACCTGTTCCTGCGACTGGACGGTGCCGCGGTTCCCGGGACCAGTCAGCTCTTCAACAACCACATTCCTCTGGATCCGCGCCTCGATGGTGCGGTCGCGGTTACCAAGACGACGCCGATGCTGCACGTTACGCGCGGGCAACTCGTGCCGTACGTCATCACGGTCAGCAATTCCTTCGGTGCGGATTTACGCGACGTCAATATCGTCGACCGGTTCCCGGCCGGATTCCGCTACGTCAAAGGTTCGGCGCGTTTCGACGACATCCCGACGGAGCCGGCGGTCGCGGGCCGTGAGCTGACCTGGTCGACGCTGCTGCTGCAAACCGACGGCCGCCACGAGATCAAGCTTCTGTTGGCCGTCGGCGCCGGTGTCACTGAGGGCGAATTCGTCAACCGGGCGTTTGCGATAAACGGGCTGACCGGAGCGTCGATGTCCGCCGAGGCGGCGGCTAAAGTACGCATCGTCCCGGATCCGACATTCGATTGCACAGACGTCACCGGGAAAGTCTTCGGCGACAGCAATCGAAACGGCTTGCAGGACAACGACGAGCCAGGCCTGGCGGGTGTCCGCGTCGTGACGGCGCGGGGTCTCGCGGCGACGACCGACACGTACGGCCGTTATCACATGACCTGCGCCATCGTGCCGCACGACAGCCGCGGATCGAACTTCGTGCTCAAACTGGACGACAGGACATTACCCAGCGGTTATCGCCCTTCGACGCGAGCGGTCCAGGTTCAGAGGGCGACACGCGGCAAGGCCCTGAAGATCAACTTTGGCGCGTCGATTCATCGCGTTATCGGTCTCGATATTGCAGATGCCGTCTTCGAGCCGGATTCGACCGTGATGCGCCGCCAGTGGGAGCCGCGCATTAGCCTGCTGCTCGACGAGCTGAAACGGGCGCCGGCGATTCTGCGGCTGTCGTACGTTGCGGACCTTGAGTCCGAGCGCCTCGTCAATGAACGTCTCGAGTTGCTCAAGAAGCGCATCACGGACCGCTGGAAAGAATCCGGTACCGGCTATGAGCTGATCGTTGAGCCGGAAATTCACTGGCGCCTCGGGGAACCGGTGACACAAACGCGTGGAGGTGCACCGTGAAAGCCGTCCGACTGCCGCTGCTGATCTTTGCCTGCACGGCGCCGGTGTTTGCGGCAGACAATGCCGTGGATGAGACGGGCATCGGTGAAGTCGTCGAACGACACCTGTCGCTCGACGCGCCCTTCACGCAGTGGGTGAAGAATCCGGAACGTGTCGACAACGAACTCAGGGACACGATCGAGATGCAGGAGGGGCTGGCAGACGGCCTGGAAACGATCAAGCTGACCGGTCTCGTGCCGCCGATTTACTTCGAATCCGGCGAGGCTAAGATCCCGGACTCGACGGTCGATGCGCTCGCAGAGATTCTCGCCGGTATGCGCGATCGCATGAACCTGCGCCTGCATCTCGTCGGTCACGCGGACACGCAGCCGCTGTCGCCACGACTCCAGGAGATGTACGCCGACAACATGGGCCTGTCCCGCGAGCGGGCCGGCGAAGTGGCCGAACACATGCAGACGGCGCTGGCGCTTTCGGCCGAAGGCGTCTCGTATTCGTGGCTCGGGGACACGAACCCGGTCGCGTCAAACGCAAACGAGCGGGGTCGCGCACTGAATCGGCGCGTCGAGGTCGAAGTCTGGTACGACGAGGTGCGACAGAAAGCGACGCTCGAGGAAGTGCTCGTCAAACATGAGGTAAAGACGGTCAAGGTCTGCCGGATGGAGACCGTGTGTAAACTCCGTTATGTCGACGGTCATGCCCGCCGCGCACGAATCCAAAACCTGATCGCGCCGCTCAGATTCGGGGTGGAGGCGATCGACGTCAACGAGCGATTCATCGACCAGGTGCGCGAAGCGTTGGCCAATATGGCGGACAGGCAAAATGTCGTCGTCAGATTTGTTGGCTATACCGACGACGCGCCGCTGACGGGCCGTATCGAACGTATCTACGGTGACTACGTCGGCCTGTCGAAGGCGAGGGCGCGGCGCGTTGCACTAGCGGTACAGGACGGGCTGAATCTGCCAACCGACGTACTCCTCGTTGATGGTCGCGGCGTGGAAAAACCGCTGGCGTCGAATGCAACCGCACAGGGTCGCGCAACGAACCGCCGTGTCGAGGTCGAATTCTGGTATGACGACCCGTTGCAGGAACTGCCGGATGAGCCGCAGCTTTGCCCCGGCGATGCCGGTGCCGAAATGCTTACGCGTGTCTACGATCCGCCATGGGGAACGCTTAACAACGTTGACTTTGCCAACGGAATGCCCGTCGTCGATGCCGCTCAAATCGGCCAGTTGCAGCGCGCGCTCGACGATGTCTCGGGAAAGACGAATCCGCGCCTGCGCTTCATCGGTTATACCCGTAATGAGCGGCTAGCGCGCCGTACGGCGGCTGTCTATGGCGACGACATCGGGTTGTCGGCGTCACGCGCACGCCGGGCGATGGAGCAAATTGCCACGTCCATGGGGCTCGAACCCGACGAGGCGGAATTCGAGGGTCGCGGCTACGTGCACTCAGACGATGTTGTCAATGCGGGCTTCGTCCAGGGCGAGACTTCGCACGTCGCGGTGCAGGTCGTCTACGACGAGCTTGCCATTCTTGATGAGTATGAAGGCGTCGATATCACGCGCATGACGCGGGAGCTGAAACCGGAGAATCCGCTCGGGCTCAACCTGATGCGTATTACCGTCGATGGCGAGCCGATTGACGATCCGAACAGGAGTTCGTCAGATATTCAGCGTTGCACGGACGTTGCGCTGGACGGCGCCGACATTCAATTCGGCTATGACAACCTGCGGTCGAGTCCGCGCCTGAGCGTTACTGCGCAGCCCTCACGCATTGAGGTGGCCGAAGACCACACCGGCGCAGCACAGGCGTCGGTAGTTCGCTTCCGCATGTATACGAACTACTCACACTTCATCGGACGTGCCGAAATCCGCGTGTTTCGTACCGGTCAGTCGCTCGAATCGGTGCCAATTGAAACGATAGACCTCGATGTCGAGGGTATCGCGGAGTGGACGCCGCAAATTCAGGATTTTCGTGCGCCCGGGGATGAACTCGCCTACGTGCTGCGCGTTTACGGCGACAACGATGCCTACGACGAAACGAGGCCGCAGCCACTCTGGGTCGTCTACAGCGATACCCTGCCGGAGGAAGGACAGGACGAGAGCGATCCGGCGCTGTTCGCCGCCTACGGCGAGAACACGCTGGGATTGCACAATATCGGTCTGAGCAGCGGCACGGTCAGCGTGCGCGGCAATAACGTGCCGGCCGGCCATGAAGTCTTCGTTGCGGGGCGGTCCGTGCCCGTCGATAAAGATGGCAGCTTTGTTACCGAAGAGATCCTGCCGACCGGTTCGCACACCGTCGAGGTTGCCGTTCTCGATGAGGACGGTGCCGGTGAACTGTATCTCCGCGATCTCGAATTTGCGGAGAACGACTGGTTCTACGTCGGCATGGCGGACCTGACAGTTTCGGCAGACGATGCGAGCGGTCCGATCGATCTGCTACAGGGCGAAAATGCACCTTATGACTACAATTCCAATGTCGATGGCCGCCTCGCGTTCTTCGTCGATGGCAAGTTCGGCGATCACTGGCGGCTGACCGCCAGCGCGGATACCCGCGAAGGACCGATCGACGATATGTTCAGCAATTTCCTGAACAAGTCGCCGGATTCGCTGTTTCGACGTATTGACGCGGATTACCACTATCCGACCTTCGGTGACGACAGCACAGTCCAGGAAATGGCGCCGACAATGGGCAAATTCTTCGTGCGCGTGGGCCGGGACGACAGCTTCGGCCAGTGGGGCAACTTCAAGGTTGCGTACATGAACAACGAACTGGCCCGGGTCGATCGCGGTCTGTATGGCGCCAATGTGCACTATGAGTCCGGCGGGGCGACCGATTTCGGCGAGAAACGTTTTTCGGTCGATGCGTTTGCCGCTGAACCCGGTACGGTTGGCAGCTACGAAGAGTTCCGCGGAACCGGCGGCTCTCTGTACTTCCTGCAACGCCAGGATCTGTTGCTCGGTTCCGAGCGTCTGCGCATCGAAGTCCGCGACAAGGCGTCAGGCATTGTCACCGGTGTCGTCAACCTCACCCCGGGTATCGACTACGACATCGATTACCTGCAGGGGCGCATCCTGCTGACCGAGCCTCTGGCATCGACAACCGACGACAACCTGCTCATCCGCAGTGGCGCGTTGTCCGGTGACGAAACCTACCTCGTTGTTCGCTACGAATACACGCCGGGATTTGACGACATCGATGCCGTGTCCGTCGGCGGTCAGGCACACTACTGGATTGCGGATCTCGTTAAAGTCGGCATTACGTCGAACAGAAATGAGCAGAACGGCGCAGACAGCAGTCTGAATGCGGTTGACCTGACGCTCAAGCTCGCACCCGATACCTGGGTCAAGATACAGCAGGGCCAGAGCGAAGGGCTCGTTTCGTTACCTGTGACGTCCGCCGACGGCGGCTTCGAGTTCGCCCCGGTCAACTCATCCTCCTTTGTCAATACCAAAGCAAACGCGAGCCGCGCGGACCTGAGTTTCCGGCTGCGCGATTTCATCGGCGTGTTCGACACGCGGCTGACGATGTATACCCAGGAACTGGATGCGGGTTACTCCGCACCCGGCATGGCGACGCTTACCGACACCAAAAACTACGGGGGTACGCTGAGTATTCCGATCGGCGATCGCTTCTCATTCGGCGCGAAGGTCGACAGGCGGGTCCAGGAACTCGGCATCGAGTCGGATGCGGAGGAATACAATGTCGGTTATGCCCTGAACCCACGCTGGGATGTCAGTGTCGGCTATCGCAGGGACGAGCGCATCGATAACTCTGTCCTCGTACCGCTGTCGCAGAACGAAGGCGAACGGGAAGACGCGGTTGTCCAGGTTAGCTACGATTCCAATGACGACTGGAATCTCTATGGCTTCGTTCAGGACACGCTCTCCGTGACTGGAACGCGGCGCGAAAATTCACGCGTCGGAGTTGGCGGCACCTACCAGGTCACGGAGAAACTACAGGTCGATGTCGAGTTGTCAGACGGTGACCTGGGGACCGGTGGGCGGCTCGGCTCCAACTATCTGTACTCGGACCGGACCAGTATGTACCTCGGCTACACTCTGGAAAACGAACGCACCGATTTCGGCACACACAACGCGCAGGGAAGCGAGGGTAACCTCGTGGCCGGTCTCAAGACTCGCCTGGCCGACACTGCCAGCGTCTTCCTGGAAGAACGTTACAAACACGGCACCGGCAGTTTTGGGTTAACACATTCCGCCGGTATCAATTTTGCACCGAACGAGCGGTGGACCATAGGTTTCAATACCGATATCGGCACGCTTCAGGATACGTTGACCGGCGCCGAGACCGACCGAACGGCCGCGGGAGTACAGGTTGCACTGCACAACGGTGGTTGGCAGTTGTCCAGCGGTGTCGAGTACCGCAACGACGATGTCGAACAACCCGACCTCACGCGCAACGAACGCAAGACCTGGCTGTTCAGGAACAATCTGAAATTGCAGCTGAACCCGTCTTCGCGCCTGTTCGGCAAACTAAATTACGCGGACAGTGAGAGCACCCAGGGGGCTTTCTTCGACGGCGGCTATACCGAGGCAGTGTTTGGCTATGCGCTGCGCCCGGTAAGTCACGATCGCCTCAACGCGATGGCCAAATACACCTATTTCCACAATGTTCCGACGACCGGTCAGATCGGTGGCCAGGCTACAGCGGCGCAGTTCATACAAAAGAGTCACATCGCGGCCGTCGACGTCACATACGACGTCACACCGAAGCTGACTGTTGGCGGCAAATACGCGTATCGCCTCGGGCAGGTCAGCCTCGATCGCGAAGACCCGACGTTCTTCGACAGTAACGCCAACCTGTACGTGCTTCGCGGCGATTATCGATTCCGCGACGATTGGGAAGTGCTGGTCGAAACGCGACTGCTGGATTTGCCGGATCTCGACGAAAGCAAGGCTGGCGCGTTACTGGCCGTATCCCGCTACGTCGGCGATCACCTGAAACTGGGGCTCGGCTACAACTTCACGGAGTTTTCCGATGACCTGACGGACCTCAGCTTCGACAACCAGGGCTTCTTCCTGAATATCACCGGATCGCTCTAATTTTTCGGCCTGCGCTCACTCACGGACGACAACGCTACTGTAGTCGAAAGCGGCCGTCATTTCGCTCGTCAAAACGGCTATTTTGGAAAATCGTCGCTCAACTCCACGCCAAGTCCGGCACCGGTTGGGATCGTTATTTTTCCTTCGCTGTCCAGTGCGAATGGATTGCTCTTTAGAGGGTCCGTAATTGGTCTGTGTGGTCTGTATTCAACTGACTGCCGCTGTGCCGACTGCCGCGAGTTGCAAGCGTTTGCCCGCGACCGCGTTCAGCAATCCCGGGAATTTGCCGTGCGCAAAGACCGGCGCAAACACCTGCATCGGCAAATTGAGCGGCACCGGTTGGATACGGAGCACGTCACCAGGCGCGAGGGCCGGCCATTTTCTCTTGTTTGTACGAAAACGCGCCGCAGCTACGAACGGCAATGCCTGGTATACAAGGAGGACGTTGCTGTCCTCGTTACGCTTAAGGCACTGTTGGCCAAACCATCTGGCGAGCTCAAGGTACGCTGTATGCGAATCGATACGCGCCTGGAGCGAGGGGCTTGACTTCGGGGCAGGACAAGCCGCACCCTATCTTAGAATCAGTCGACGCGTTGATTGCAGAGCGTTGTAAGGACTATGAGGTGAGTTTCAGCAAAAACCGGATGCCGATACGGGCGTTCTAAGCGCATGCCTATGCTGTGACGCGGAAGGGTCCGAACTCCCGCGTCAGGTTGTCCGTTCGGCCGGTGACCGGGTCAGACGCGTCGAAATTGACGTCGGGAAAGACCTCGGAGCGCCAGGCCTCATTGCCGTTTTCGGTGATGACGAAGTAGATATCGGGCGTACGTTCGCCAGGCGAGTCGAGAGAAAAAACGTCAGCCACCGAAAACAGGAACTCGGCGGTGCCGTCCTCTCCGATGGATACTGTGCCCAGCTTGTCGTCGAACAGACGGTCCCTGTCGAGGAGTGAAACCTCGTATTCAGAACCGCAAAAAGGGCGGCCTTCGGCGTTTTCGAAGCGGGCGATTACCCGAAACAGATCGGCTGTCATGGTTCTGCGGGACTCCTGTGACTGTCGCGGGGTTGATCTTAGCAGCAATTTTGCAGGAAGGGCGCAGGCTGTCATCGCGTAGCCATCGACGCCCGAAATGCATTAGTGTTAACAGGCCCTTGAGAACGCGGTGCAGACCCATGTTACGGTGGAGGCCCGCAGACTATGCGGCCTTTACGTTTGACCCCGATGGCTATCTGAGTCGATTGGTGCAAAGACTCTTGGAGGAGCCTGAGGAGTCCCGACCGCCCGCGATCAACCTGAACACGCCATTCGTGTCTCGGTTAAGCCGCGCCATCTTGTGAAGGAGTCGTTTCGATATCCTGAAGGCGAATATCGATATACACAGAGCTCCCTTTATCCAGCTAAAATGCGTGACAAGATGAAAAGACGCCTGCATCTGTTCGGCAATATCGCTCTGCTCCTGCTTGCGCCACAGTTGGTACAGGCGCAATGGTCCGAAGGACAGGAAGGGCAGCTCGTTATTCGCGGCGGTTGGCTGTTCGATGGCGTCAGCGACGAACGCCGACCGAATACCGGCATCGTGATCAGCGACGGCAAAATCGTGGCGGTGGATGCCGATGTCGAGCAACCGATGCTGACATCGGCCAACGTTATCGATCTGGCCGATACCGATACCGTGTTGCCGGGCATGATCGACCTGCACGCCCATTACAACCTGGATCTCGTCGACAAGGGCCGCGTCGAGGAAGTCGTTTACAACGGTATTGTTTTCCTGGCGAATGGGGTGACGTCGACCTGGTCGGCCGGCGAGTATTATCCTGAGCGCGTCATTGCGCAACGTGATCGAATTGATGCGGGTGAGTCTGTCGGTCCGCGGTTGTTCGCCTCGGGTCCCTACTTTGGCGCATTTCGATGTGAATACAACATCGGACTGGCGTCAGACGATTGCATCGGCTGGCCCAACGACATTACCGAGGAAGAGATTCGTCAGGAGGTCGACTACTGGGCTGGACGGGGCGTCATCAGTATCAAGATCAAGCAGGCGACGCCCGGTGAAATGAAGATCCTCATCGAGCAGGCGCACAAGTACGGCATGACAACGGCGGCTCACCTCGCGAATTACGACTGGGAATACGATGTGGAACTGCGGGACGCCATTCTCATGGGTCTCGACCGTGTTGAACATCAGCTCACCCTCGGCAGCGGCGGTTCGGAAAGCGCTGAGATGCCGCAGATGATCGACCTGATGCTTGCGCACGGTGTTTTCTACGATGCAAACCTGCAGATGTATGGCGGTATTAACGAACGCCGGGCCCATGCCGAAGAAATGCTGTGGACGAACGAAGCGAGATTCTTCACTCCGTATACGCAGACCTTACTTGAGAAGCGTGGCGAACCAGCACCTGAATCGGATGACGAGGAATTCGCGCAGCGGGTTTTCGAGCTAAAATCTCTGTTCGATGCCGGTGGCGCGAACTTGCTGGTCGTAGGCACAGACGAACCCGTGTACACGAGCTTATTGCCGGGCTTTGCCTACCATCGCGAATTGCTCGCAATGACCTATGCGGGCATTCCGCCGGCTGCGGTATTAAAGGCAGCCACCATTAACGGTGCCAGGGCGCTGGGCATTGATGACAAACTTGGCACGATCGAGGCCGGAAAACTTGCGGACCTCTACGTGGTGCGCGGCGACCCACTCGACGACATCAAAACAGCCAGAGATATCGAATTTGTCATGAAGGACGGGGTCGTCTATGACGCGGCAGCGCTGTTGCAGTCGGCCGAGGGCAGGATTGGGCCGGTCGGCCCGAACGATCATGCCGACTGGGAGCTCGAAATCCGGCCACTGCGGGAACACTAAGAGCTCACCTCATATCGCTGCTGCTTGTTGCCACACTGGCCCACTACGCCACCACTCATGATCGTATCCCTCTGAAGCGCTCGTCGAGCCGGACAAATCATTGTGGGCGACGTCAGGTTACAGTATCGCTTCGATGGACGCAGCCGCTCGATTTAAGGCTTCACCTAAGCGAATGGCATCCTGCTCAGATAGTGCGAGTTCAAATTGATCTTCGCTTGAAAGGAATCCGTCAATTTGCACGTTCTCAAACTCGATCTCACTTTCCCGGCCTATCCGGCTAAATTCAGACATCGCATTGAGTGTCGTTTCCTCGCTGACTTCTCCGCTTTCCCCAATACGGGCGCGAACAGCCTCTATCTGCCTTTGAAGCTCTTCGGCGTATATTCGGTGAATTGAACGACGTTCCGATTGAACGATACTGAGGTCGGCATCCAACAGCGTACGTGCTTCCCTTAGCGTTGTTCGTATCGCCGATACCAGAGTATTAATCGCCGAGGGCTCCGAAAGAAATACCAGTTCCTCCACACCGCTTTGCACTTCTCTGTACTTGGCGGCCCAGACCTTTCCAGGATCATTGATAGCGTCAGACGCATCCTGGTAATAACTGGAGTCTACAGCGACCAAAACAACGGCATAGCTGATGTCAGCGATATCCGACCCTTCGAAAATCAGATCCTGCGAATTTTCGTCGAAGACGACTTCGCCATTTTCGTAGCGGTCATATTTATCGGCGTTCTCGGCCGCGAAAACAGCATAATAGCCTTCGCACAGCCCACCCGCCGCAAGCGGGAAGTCTCTTTCACTCCGGAGTAAGCTTGTAACTCTTTCCTGTCCGAAAAGCATTGAATCCAGGGCAGACGTAATAGCAATCCCTACGGAAACGGATGTTGACACCGTGTAGTCGGGAATGGTGCTTGAGATTGCGTTGAACGTGTTAACCACCGCGTCGATTGTAGAGTCCGCAGCGTAACCGATTCGAATACTCAGGTTCGCGTCCCTGATTGTCCATGGTATTTTGCTAAGGATATTCCAGGTTGACCCAAGGTCTGCATGCGCCATACGGCCACTCAGAACTCTGGGCGTGCCGACCTTCGAAACGGAGATTGACCCGGACACGCCCTGAGCTCGAAATGTGGATGCCGCAAATGCTCTTCGGTTGTTGTTAAACAGTCGTTTAACCCAGCCATCTTCTTTCGCTACCCTAAGCTTGGTTATCTCTATCGAGACATACGATCTGGAGAAGACAGCCTGGTCTTTGCTGCAGACGTCAATTCGCTTAGCGGGCGCGCCCAATTCGATGTACGGTATTGAGATCATGTTCGAAGTGGACAGCGCTCTGTCGTCCTGAGCGAACAACGGCGAAGCAAGGGTCAAAACACAAAAAGCGGTTAGCCCATTCACTGGTTTTTTCATTATTCGAACCTCCCGATCACTTGACAGTTTTTATGGTTTGGATGCCGGTGTCGATTCGCTGACTTTCTCTATGCCAACCAGCCTTATATCTATCTGGCGGATTCTGGCGCTTGCCGAAATCGCCTCCAGCTTCTCCCGTTGGCGAGTCCGTCAAGTCTGTAGTTAATTTTAGCACAATGACTGTTTCTCGATTATTTTGGTAGTTGCCGATCCGGCAAAAGCGTGATTGACTGCCGGTACTTCAACCCTAATGACTCCATCCATGATCGAATCCCCCAGGCACATTCTGAATGACGTCTTCGGTTACTCCGAGTTCAGAGGCCGGCAACAAGCCATCATCGACGCCGCTCTACAGGGTCGTGATTCGCTCGTGTTAATGCCCACCGGCGGCGGCAAATCTCTGTGTTACCAGATTCCGGCCATGCTCAGACATGGCACCGGGCTGGTCGTTTCGCCGCTGATCGCGCTCATGCACGATCAGGTTGCAGCGCTTGGCGAAGTCGGTATCGAAGCGGCGTACTTAAATTCCAGTCAGTCGTCCGATGAAAAACGGCGCGTCATGTTGAAACTCAGGCAAGGTGAATTGCAGTTGTTGTACGTGGCGCCGGAACGCCTGGCGACAGAACAGACCCGATCCCTGTTGAGCGACATACCTGTTTCCCTGATCGCGATCGATGAGGCGCACTGCGTGTCCCAGTGGGGTCACGATTTTCGCCACGACTATCTTTCGCTCGGCGAGCTTGGCGCTCTGTTTCCGGGCGTGCCACGAATGGCTGTGACCGCGACCGCAACGGAGAGGACCCGAAAGGAGATTGTCGCGCGCCTGGCGCTGAACGATCCTGACATTTTTGTGGCGCCGTTCGATCGACCCAATATTTCGTATGCCGTTCACGCGAAGACCGATCCGAAACGGCAACTGCTGAAATTCCTCAAGGCGCATCGCAGCGACTCCGGCATCGTTTATTGTCTGTCGCGAAAGAAGACGGAGAGTGTTTCGACCTGGTTGTGCGGGCAGGGCTTTGACGCGCTGCCGTATCACGCCGGTTTGGCGGCTGAGGTGCGACAGGAGAATCAACGCCGATTTCTCGCCGAAGATGGACTGATCATCGTTGCCACAATCGCGTTCGGTATGGGTATCGACAAGCCGGACGTTCGCTTCGTCGCGCATCTGGATTTACCGAAGAGCATGGAGTCCTACTACCAGGAAACCGGTCGAGCCGGCCGCGATGGCGAGGCAGCGGACGCCTGGATGGTCTACGGCATGCAGGACGTCGTGCGATTGCGGCAAATGCTCGCGGAATCCGACGCAGGCGACGACTACAAGCGTTTCGAGAGCATCAAGCTCGATGCGCTGCTGGGCTGGTGTGAGGGTGCGGGCTGCCGGCGCCGGCCATTACTCGAATACTTCGGCGATACGCTGACTGAAGACTGCGGTAATTGCGATGGCTGCCTGTCACCGGTGAACACCTGGGACGGAACGGAAGCGGCGCAAAAACTCCTGTCAGCCGTCTACCGCACCGGGCAACGCTTCGGTGCCGCACATCTGGTCGATGTTCTATTGGGCAAGGAAACGGACAAGGTATGGCAGCACGGGCATCATCGGCTCAGCGTATTTGGCGTCGGAGCCGATCTGCCTGCCCGCACCTGGCGCTCGGTCGCACGCCAGCTCATAGTCGCGGGGCATCTGCGATCCGACGCCGATCGCTTCGGAGCGCTGGTCCTGACGCCGACAAGTCGTGCCGTTCTTCGTGGAGATATGCCGTTACGTTTTCGTGAAGATCCAAAAGCGCCCGCGATCACGGCAAAAAAATCGGCTCGTGAGCACGTCATCGCCGCAGAAGATCAGGCGCTATGGGAAGCCCTGCGCGAATGCCGGCAATCGTTTGCGAACGCGCAGGACGTTCCTGCTTACGTCATTTTCCACGACAAGACGTTGCATGAGATGCTGAGCCGTCGTCCACAGACCGAAGCTGAATTATTGGATATCAGTGGCGTCGGCCAGACCAAACTGGACCGCTACGGCGAGGGTTTCCTCTCGGTGTTACGCGGCTAATTTCCAGCAGCTCAACTTCGAAAATCAGCGTTGAGTTTGCGGGAATCGAACCGTGTGGCTGCGAGCCATAGGCAGGCTCCGCTGGAACGAACAAACGCCACTTCGACCCGACCGGCATTAGCTGCAGGGCCTCGGTCCAGCCGCTGATGACGCCGCTGACCGGAAAACTGGCGGGTTTTCCGCGATCGACGGAGCTGTCGAATACTTCTCCGTCGATGAAAGTGCCATGGTAATGCGTGATTACCGTGTCGCTTAGCGTCGGCTTCTCGCCATCGCCAGTCGTAATAATTTCGTTCCGGAGTCCCAAATCGATTGTGATGACACCTTCGCGTGTGCCATTTTCCGCGAGAAACGCAGCGCCGGTAGTCTCCTCTACTCAGGAGTTCTCCGCAGCCTCACTCCTGAGCTTCTTCCTCTTATAGGCCGTCCGATTCTTCCGAATGGTGTCGTGATTTTCCTCCGCCCAGTCGACCAGTTCACCGACCGGCTGTAGTAGAGACACTCCCAGCTCCGATAGCGCGTAAACGACTTTCGGCGGGCTCTGATCGTAGATCGTCCGTGTGATGTATCCATCGGCCGCCATCTCCTGCAACGTCTTTGTTAAGACTTTCTGAGAAATATCGCCGATCGTCCGTTTGAGTGCATTAAATCTCGTGGGACCCTGCTCCAGAACGACGAGTACGAGCAGACTCCACTTATCTCCGATACGGTCGATAACGTCGCGGAAGGGGCAATTCGCGGCGTCTTTTTTATCCAGCACAGTTACCTTGAGCATACCTGGTTTCCTTAAAGTGCGTAATTGACACTTAGTATCCACAAGATACCATATCTGATCCACACAGGGAGGATTTAGATATGAAAAACACCGTCCGAACCACTGTCCTTGCCGGGCTTGCATTGGCCACGGTAGCGAGTCCCGCATTAGCGGACACACCGAAGGAGGTCGCGGTCGCTGAAATGGCGTCTTTGTTTGCCACCTTCGATCAGGAAGCAGCCGGAGAACTGATTGCGCCGGATTTGATTCAGCACAACCTGACGATACCGACCGGCGGTGAGGTGTTGATCGGTTTCATACCGGCACTCAGGAAGAGCGGAATCTCAGCCACGACACATCGCCTGATCGCCGAGGGCGACATCGTTGTCGCGCACAACACCTACAACAACGCGGAACTGTTCGGTGGTGACCGCCTGGTCTCGTTCGACATCTTCCGAGTGAAAGACGGCAAAGTGGTCGAGCACTGGGACAACCTGACGCCCGTGACACCGCACAACCCATCGGGACGCAGTCAGACCGACGGCATGACCGAGATCGCGGATCTTGACCGGACGGCTGAAAACAAAGCGCTGGTCACGGATTTCGTCAACACGGTGCTGAAAGATGGCGATATGGACCGGATTACCGACTTCATCTCGACCGAAACCTATTTTCAGCACAACAGCGGTGTCGCCGATGGCCTGGACGGTCTGGCCGCCGCAGTCGCAGCAATGGCGAAACAAGGACAAGCGATGACGTACAGTGACCTGCACATGGTCGTCGCCGAAGGCAACTTCGTGTTCACGTTTTCAGAGGGTTCATTCGCCGGAAAACATGTGGCATTTGCCGATCTGTTCCGAGTCAGCAATGGAAAGATCGTCGAACACTGGGACGTTATTCAGGAAATTCCGACGAAAGTCGCGAACGGCAATGGCAAATTTTAGATCAGGCCTGCCCGGGCCGAGCGGCAGTTCAACGCCGGGTCGGTCGGTCGGCTGCAAGAGGAGTTGGCATCGTGCGAGTCGCGGTTGTTGCCGTCCCCTGTGCCGCTCTCGACGACACGCCGCCCGACGCGCACGCAGCGGAGATTGAAACCGACGTGTCCGTTTACCTTGCTGCCAACAGCTTTGCGAAGCAGGGCAGCGATGGTTGGGACCATTTTGAAACAATGGCGGCAAGCGTCGAACTTACAATTGACCGGGCGGGCAGTTCGTGGTCGGCAAACATCGTCAACGAGTATCACCTGTCGGACGATTCACGCGTTGACGGCACGGTACTGGCGGGACTGCAGCTGAACTACGGGCGCGGCGACTGGGACACGTCCGGCTTCTGGTTCATGAGTCGCTTTCCCCGCCAGCCGAGTCGCGCCACGGTCATGACAAAAACCCGGTACGAATTCGCGCCTGGTCAAAGACTGGGTGGGGAATATCTTGCGCTCGCCAACGACCTTGAAAGTGGCGAACTAAAGCTCGGCTATTACGGATCGGTGTTTGACAGCGTCTCGTTCAAGCTGCTGCCCGGCAGTGCGATTTCCGGCGGCTGGAGCCCGGTGACGAGGCTGCAGGTAGTTTGGCATGCAAAGTAGGGCGTGCAGACAACGGCTGAGGTGAAGCGAACTCGTTCTCATCCCGCCAATACAACCGCTCATCGCAATGCATTTGGTACCAGTTACCTTCATTCGATAGAGTATTGAGACACTCGCCACCACATGGCACCGACAATGAAATCACTCCTGACGCTGACTTTCTGTCTCCTCGCAATAAATCCTTCACAGGCACAGTCCGAGCTGCCATTCGATATTACCGAAGTAATGAACTTCGACGAGCCCTGGTCGATGGCATTCCTGCCCGACGGGCGCATGCTTGTGGCGGAGAAAAAAGGCCGGCTGCGCCTGGTTGGTCAGGATGGCCGGTCATTCGGGTCGGTACGAGGCATACCGAACGTCGATTACCTGGGTCATGGCGGGCTCGGCGATGTCGTTCTCCATCCCGACTTTGAGAACAACGGACTCATCTATGTGAGCTACGTTGAAGGTGCTGCGGGTAGAACGCGTGGTGCCGCGGTCGCGCGCGGTGAGTTGACGCTCACAGAGCGCCGCGGAACCTTGTCCGATCTCGACGTCGTGTGGCGGCAGTATCCTAAGATGGTCGGCTACGGACATTACGGGTATCGCATCGCCTTCGACGATGAGGGCTATCTTTGGATATCGTCGGGCGATCGTCAGAAGTTTACGCCATCGCAGGACATGCAGAGCAACGTGGGCAAGGTCGTTCGTTTGTACGACGATGGATCGATTCCTGACGACAATCCGTTTGTCGATTACCTGAGTGTCGATGCATTCGTCGATGACGAGGGGGTCTATCCTGAGATCTGGTCGCTGGGGCATCGCAATCCGCTGGGTATGACCTTCGATCTCGACGGCCGATTATGGGTCATCGAAATGGGGCCGGCGGGCGGCGACGAGCTGAATCTTATCGTGCGTGGCGGCAACTACGGTTACCCGATCGTTTCCAACGGCCAGCACTACGACGGCCGCGATATCCCGGACCACGACACGAATCCAGACTTTGACGAGCCGGTCGTCTGGTGGACGCCGGTCATCTCGCCGGGACACCTCATGGTTTACAGCGGTGACGCATTTCCCGACTGGCATGGCGACCTGCTCGCGGCAGGACTGTCGTCGAGAGCGATCATTCGCATCGAAACAGACGGCAACACGGCTAAAGAAGCTGAGCGTTACACGATGGGTGAGCGAATTCGCAGTGTTGTACAGGGACCCGAAGGCAATTTGTGGGTGCTGGAGGATGAACTTGGCGGTAGTCCGGGGCGGCTGCTCAAATTGACGCCTAAACACTAATCGAGGATTTAATGAGCTAAGGTGCCTTGTCGCTTAGCCAACGATCCACCCACGCCGAAATCCGGTCTTCCTGGTACGCATAAAACGGGTTGTACCGCAGCCGCGCAAAGTAGCTCGGGCTAAGGCTCAGCACTTTCCGCTCGCCTTTCGGCGCGATGCCACCGAGGTTTAGTCCGTTTGTTGCCGGTCGTGCCCCATACACGGGGTCGTCAGGCCGAAACGGGATTGCGACATGCGACAGCGAAAAAACCGTGGCCGGCCATTCGAGATTCAATTTCTGACGGGCCGGTGACGAATCCGACGAGTCGTAGTGAACAGCCTGTACGACTGTTGAGTCCGCGCTGATGTTGGTGACGACCGTCACAGCAAATTCGAATGGCCGGCCGCTCTCGATCTCGCCGACGATATCGACGGGTGGTGGCACCATCAGTGTCGCGGTCTGATTGCTTCGGTTGACGTCGTACAACACGAGTTCACTTCCGTTAGCGGGCCATTGCTTAAACAGTTTAATCACGGCATCCGTGCTCACGGTATCGTCAACGGAGGATTGAAAGGCCAATAGTGCCGGCGCATCGACGGGAACGGATTCGAGGTCTCGGGCCACCTGCCTCGCAGCCCTGAACAGTTCCCGGCCAGGGTTCTTGGGAAACGACGTAAACTTATAGGGATCGACCTCAGGCATGACCGTCTCCCATTGGAATTGTTCGAAGGTTTGCATCCAGCTGATCGCCTTGTGCCAGCCGCTCAGGCGCGCAAAGGCCGATACGTCGATCGCGGGCGACAAGAGCAGAATGCCAACGGGACATGGCATGTCGTCGCGGGCCCCGCAGTCCAGCGCATAGCGAGTGGCCAACAGCCCACCATTGGAATAGCCCGCCAGGAACAGCGGTTGCCCGGGACTGAGTTCAGCGTTCGCGGCGCGCATGGCGATCCGTATGGCCGCCATCCAGTCCTCCCAGTTCGCGTGGCGCAGGTCGCCGACCGCAAAGCCGTGCCCGGGCATCCTCGGTACATAGGCTGTGATGCCCTTGCTTTGCATTAACTCCGCAACGGCGCGCAGGCTATACGGCGAGTCGCTGAGGCCGTGCACCAGTACAGCGGCGCCCTTATTGGCGGGTGCGGCAAGGCGGTATGAACGATTCCAGTTGACCGAATGTTCATCGGGATTCGAAACGCTGCCGGCGGCGTGGCGGTCCAACCGATCGTGTCCGGATGGCCTGCTGAAAAAAATTCGATTCGCCTCGGCGGAGAGCCGTCCTTCGGCTTCCAGATACGCCTGCCAATCAGTCTGCAGTTCCCACTTGGCGCGAAACTCCTGAGCAAATTCCGCGCGGTGCTCTGCCTTTAGCGGCTGCATAGACAGCGCCCCGATTGCCCGTGTCAGGTACACGCCGACTACGAAGAGCACAGCGACCGACAGCAGAACTAAGGCGCTGTATATAAGTGTCCGTCCCAGGTTTGGCATTTGGAAATCCAGAATCTGGCAGTATAGCGAGTATTGGAGATCGGGTTGCGTCGAGGTGAATCTCTGACTGTTGAATCCCGGAGAACAGAAATTCACCATAAGCATGACCCAATGGGTGGAGAGACAAGTGATCGAACTTCCGCTTAAAGATCCGTGTGACTTCTGCGAAGGCATGGCCGGCCGCGCAGAGACGTGGGCGGTCATTGATGAATGCGACCACACGCTGACCGTCATGAATCCCTGGCAGTTTGAAGTGGGTCAGTGTTGTGTGATTACACGTCGTCACGTTGCGACGTTGCTCGATCTGTCTGACGAAGAATGCAGAGCCATTACGGGTTCTGCAAAGCGGGCGGCGGAGGCGCTCGTCCGAACATTTCAGCCGCTCGGAATACTCACGTTTCAAAACAACGGTGTTTATAGCGGACAGGAAACGCCTCACTTCCATTTTCATGTTGTCCCCCGCCAGAAGGGGAGCGACTGGGGGATTGGCCCGCCGCAGCTCGCGACGTTTGACGGTGCCGGACGTCGGAGAGGCACGCCTCATGACTCAGGCGGGGATGCGGAACGTCGGGATCGCGTTCTGGTCAGTGCGGAGCAACTCGTAAAAATCGCCGAACGCATTCGCGCGAATCTGCCAACCGGGTAAATTGGAGTGCGATGCGTGTACTGCTCATCGTTAAACTTCAGGTTGCGCGCGATAATAGCGAACTGACCGCCAGATGCGCCGCTTCGAATGCGCCCTCCGTCATTGCATCCGCCATGGCGTCCGAGTTTGCAATTGCGATTCGCCCGAACGGCTGGCGTGCGGCCAGCCAGGGTGAGCGCTCCTCCGGCAGTTCGTCCAGCATCCAGGCGACCTGACCGGTCTCCGGGTAGTGACCGTACGCGTACCCGTGCGGCCAGCGATTGACCGTGATTGCCTCGATATCGCGAGCGGCATCGAAGCCGCCCGGAGACAACACACGGCCGAGTTGTATCCTGATGTTGTGCTCGAAGGTCTCGAAGGTCGTTGTCAACAGGCTTGCCCGCGCGGCTCGCCACTGTTCGGCGACCGGACGGCCGCGTAGTGCCGGAACCAGGGGTGCACGGAACAACCGAACAATGATCGGCTCGTCCGGCTCACGGGGATGGCAATAGTCGCCGATGCTCGTTGGGTCCGTCAGATCGAATGAATCGAAGTAGCTGCCGGGGCATCGGGCACCGCGAATGCCCAGATTTGCAAACGCCGTCCAGTTTCTCAGGAGCACGTTCGTATAGATCAGCGGCGCTTTCACGGCTTGTGACAACGCCTGCTTTTGTTCTGCGGGCAACTCAGGGCAGATGTAGGGAATCGTAGCGTTGTAGCAGGCCATTACGCATCGGCCGGCGCGGACGCGGCATGCAAGATCACCATGCACATAGGTAACTGCGACACCGGTACTATCGGCGCTACCGCCCGTGTGTTCGACGTTAACGACGGTGCTGTTCAAGCGGATGCGCACCGCAGAATCGTCGCAATCAAGCTGACTGTAATCGAAACGCGCTGTAACGACGTCATCCACGGTCGATCCGGGTGCCACGCCCGGTACCAGGGCACGCACGAGCAGGCGCGTCACCGTCGCGTTGCCGTCCGGAAACTGGCAGAACTGTGCATTACCGGGAATGATGGTGCCCGGTGTGCCGAGGCCGTTTGTTCCGGGCCAGCCGTTGCTTGTCGCGCACCACGCGGAGATCCGGTCAAAACCAATGGCCCAGAATCCGGATCGTTCAACGAAGGATAACGCCTCCCTGGAAATGCCGGCATAGTTCAAAAGATACGTTTCGTAGCTCGTGTGCTTCAGGAACGTCACTTTCTCATCGGGCGAAAGCGCTTTGAGATAGTCGGCGTTTGAATCATAAAGGCGAATCAGGTCCTGCCGCGCAGTTCGTGACAACGGCGTACTGTCGAAAAACTCGCGCCACGACATCTGCCCTCTTCGGACAACCAGCCGATCCTCGCCAAACCTGTCCCCGTTCAGAAACACGCCACGACGCATGTCGTGTGCACCGTAAATCGAGTCGTCGCGAAATTCGGAGTAGCGCGTAACCTCAATGCCAAGCGCCTCGATAAGTTTGCGACCGGCGTCGCTATAACGTCGCAGGTCTTCGATGTTCTCAGTACCGCCGTGCGACAGCAGCATTCGATCGCCGTGCCAGAACTCATTGCGCCTGGCATGACCGCCGAAATCGTCATGATTGTCGAGAATCAGGATGCGGGCGTCCGGTTTCGCGTCGCGGTAGTACCATGCAGCGGCAAGACCGCTGAGACCGCCGCCAACGACGACAAGGTCGTATTCCTCGCCCGTGTCGTAAGGATTATTCCAGCGAGTACCATCCCGCATGGCGTGAGCAACTTCGTAGGAACCCTCGTGGCTGCCACGCATGCCCGTGAGTATCGGAGGGTAGGGGGCGCCGGGTTTTGCAGGATAAGCGGGTGCGGCGGCTTCGGACCACCGCCACGCCAGACTACCGCTGATCGCAATGCCAACACCGCTTAAGAAATCGCGTCGTGAAATGGGCCGCTCTTTTCCGAGCCTGTCGTGTGACATCGATAATGCTCCGCTGATAAGGAAACTATAACAAGTTGTCTATCGTGCGCATCGATAAAAGTCTGCTGCCGGCAGGCTGTTCCAGTCGACTTCAATGCCAAGGCCCGGAGCACGCGGTGCAACGGCCACGCCGTTGTTCAGCAGACTGGAATTCCGCATCCCAAATTCGAATGGCTGCACAGGCATCGGCGCTTCGAAAAATCGCGTTCGCTTGTTGCTCAGAATCAGGTGCAGGTTAACGGCCTGAGTCAGCATGTGTCCCCAGCTCTGAATCTCAATGGGTAATCCGGCGGCATTCGCGATCATAAGCAGTTCAAGCGCTCGCGAAAGTCCGCCGACCACGGTAGCGTCGAACCGGCCCATGTCCCATGAACCCAGTTCGATCCCCTGGCGGATGAACGCGGGCGAATAGTGCTCGTACCCGGCAGGGACGATACGTGTCGCGACGCTGCGTCTAAGTTCCGCGTATTCTTCCAGCAATCGATCGTCAATCGGCGCTTCCAGCCAGTCGAACAGCCCCTGGTCCATCTGCGCGCCAATCCGGAGGGCGTCGTCGATGTCGTATGCGCCCTCAAGATCGATCATAAAGGCGTAGCCGGAGTCTGCGAATGTCGTTTGAAGGCGTTCAACGAGTTCGAGATCCCGCTCAATCGAACCCCAGACATGAAACTTGAACGCCGAAAGCCCGTGCTTCGCGTACCGATGCACTGCGTCGACGTACTCCGGCAGAGTTTCGTAGAACGGGAGACTCGCGTAAGTTTCAATCCTCTCTCGCCTGGTTCCCAACAGCTTGCACAAGGGCTGTTGCGCCTTTTTTGCAGCCAGGTCCCACAGCGCGATGTCGATACTTGCCCGCACGGGATCGCTTACATTGCGCCGCGTTTCGTTGAGTATCTGGCTAACCTCAACCGGATCGAGCGATTCGAGCGCCACGATATCCGCAGCAGCGACTCGAAGTTCTTCAAAATGCTCGCTGTTGAATCCGCTCGGACAATTTGAGTCCACACCGGAGATACCCTCAAAGCCATCGCCGGTTGTGATGCGCAGGATATTGTTGACCTCGTACAATTCGGGTTGCCGTCCTGAGTACCGCGTCGCCGTGTTTTGCATACCGACGGCGTGCACCTCGACCCCGGTGATCCTCGACAGGTTCGAATACTCAAAGACAGCATCACAGTCGTACGCGTTTGCGCCGGAATAGGCACTCAGAAGTTCGGCCGCCGTCATAGTGGGTTCACAATATAATCACGAACTGCATGGTACCTTGAAACAGCGTAGTCTCGAGACAGACTGAGCAGACAGAAGAAAATATGCATACGGATGTCGTCATTGTCGGTGCGGGGACAGCGGGTCTGGCGGCCGCAAGAGAACTTGCGAGCCAAGGTGTTTCATACGTTGTCGTCGAAGCTTCGCATCGCATCGGAGGCCGTGCCTACAGCGAGGAAATCGCACCCGGCATCTGGTTCGACCTGGGTTGCGCCTATCTGGTGGAAGGACCTGACGCGAAAACCCGTGAAGACGAAAGCAATCCGTTCGTGAATTTCGCTCGCGAGCAGGGTGCCGTCATCGAGAAATACCGCCATCCAAGCCGCTACGTTCACAACGGACGCCTGCTCGACGACACCGAGTCGAGAGCCAGAAAGCAGTTTTACGATGGCTGCGACGACGCAATACGGCAAGTGGTCGAGAGTGGGAACGACTGTGCAATCAGCGATCTTATCGATCTCGACAGTCCTTTCGCCGCACCCTACATCGACATGATGGCGGTGACAGTGCCGAAGGATCTCGATGAATCGTCAGCGGCCGATTTCTACCACCGCCTCAAGGAGGACGTCAATTTCAATACGCAGATTGGCTTCGGCAATCTGGTCGCTCAGTGGGGAGCCGACATCGATGTGACGCTGAATTCACGGGTGAGAAGCATCGACTGGTCGGGGAAAGACGTTCGGGTGGACACCGTTAAAGGGACAATACGCGCACAACGTGTCATCGTGACGGCGTCGAACGGCGTACTCGCGGCACAACACATCGACTTCAGGCCGCGGCTCCCGGACTGGAAGATGGACGCTTTCCGGCAGGTGACTATGGGCGCCGAGAACAAAATCGGTGTGCATTTTCAGAAGGACGTTTTCGCCCCCGAGGACAGCGGCTACTATCAGGTATGGTCCGATAGCGCACAAGGCGCCTATGTCGATGTCAATCTCGTGTCCACGAATGTCGTCACGGTGTTCATGGGCGGGCGCTTCAGCATGTGGATGGAACAACAGGGCGTGCAGGCGAACCGCGAGTTCGCCCTTGATCGAATAGCCGACATACTCGGCAACGACATCCGCAGGTCAGCAGGCCGGTCGATCGCAACGGCCTGGGTCACGGACCCCTGGACGCTGGGTTCCTACGCGTCGGCCAACCCGGGACAGTATCACCATCGTAAAACACTTCCGCTGCCGATCGAAGACAGATTGTTCTTCGCCGGCGAAGCGACCGCTCGTTCGAACGGTACCTGCCATGGGGCTTATTGGTCAGGAGTAAGGGCGGCTTGCGAGGTTGCGGAGAAAGGTACCGGCGGCCGTTTCAATGGCGAATATCGGCCCTAATGCCACACACGTGTCACTTTGATCGAAGTTGAGTGCGCAAGCGCTCGCCGCCCTAACTGTGATAACTTACACCCGACCGTACAGTCAGTGTCCGATTTGATCGAGACTAGTGGGCCGTGCGGTAAATTCGGTTGCTTTCAGTCGCATCACAACGCCCTTGGGCAAGGCGAGCGAGCGCAGGACTGGCCGTCGCCAATTCAAGCGAGCTCAACGCCGCCGAAGGGCGTTGTGGTGCGACCCGCAGGGAGCCCTTCTCAAGGGGCATACCGGTGTTGAAGCGGCTTGACATAGCCCGGCTATGCCGGCACCGCTTCGCCTGGGTCTGCCCCTTGAGAAGGACTCTGAAAGTGACCGAATTTACCGCACGGCCCACTAAAGACCCCTTTACACTCGATTGCTGCCGTTCGCACAGCGAAGCACTGTCCGGCGGCAAATGACTTTGCAGCCGTTCGGCTGACGCACATGGATACCCGATCGG
Organism: Woeseiaceae bacterium; assembly: GCA_965224505.1. Classification (GTDB taxonomy): domain Bacteria; phylum Pseudomonadota; class Gammaproteobacteria; order Steroidobacterales; family Woeseiaceae; genus UBA1847. Next base: position 2,547,377 of record CBDCZL010000018.1, on the reverse strand, counting down.
ATGCTCGAATTTCCGTACAAATCGTCGCGCATTCGCATCCTCAACGAATCGACTTACACACTTGGTTCCACCGACAACGCTCGCAATTATGACTACGAGTCCCGACTCGATTCAGGCGAGTACAGTCCGAGTTCGGTGCACGGGATCGCACTCATAGCCAATGACGAAATAGTCGCTTCGCATTTGGTTGCCGCGTCTGGCGGCGCCACTAGTGTCCATGACAACTCGGCGGTGGTGGTCGGTGACCGATGCGTATTGGCAGTTGGTCCGTATTTAGTGGCTTTCAGGTTACCGTCGCTTGAGATCGATTGGTCAACTGAAGTGGACTGGGCGACCGCATTTGGTGTGCATTCATCTACCGCAGGCGACTGTCTCTTGTCCCACGGAGAGACGACGATCTGTCGCCTGAACTTCGATGGCCAGATCGAGTGGCAGGAAGGTGGCGTTGACATCTTCACCGAGGGCTTCTCTGTAGAAGAAACGTGCGTACGTGCAGTCGATTTCGAAAATCGCGAGTATCGCTTCGACCTGACCTCAGGCAAGCCGATTGCTTCGTGATTCGACTTATCAGCCGCTAATCTCAACGTCTGGCCGTCTTCAGCCGTCCAGGTGAATCGGCGTACAATGGCGTGTGTTGATTCACAGCAGCCGTTCGGATTTCAGCCATATCACGGAGGATTGACCAGCTTGATCTGCCGAGTACTCGCCTCCTGCATTCTCTTTCTTGCCGCATTTTCTGCGACAGCAGACAGCGTGTCAGGCAATTCCGTACAAGAGCGAATGTCCAACGATATAGCTGACGGAAAGCCACTGATTGCTCATGTTGTGGTCGCGCTATGCGACAACAAGTATCAGGGAATCGTTCCGGTTCCGGCTGATCTCGGTGATGGTGATGACCCCAAGTCGAATCTCTACTGGGGCGCTTTGTATGGCGTGAAGACTCACTTTTCCCGGCACGATGATTGGGTGCGCGTGGTGATCAGCGCACCCTCAGATCCTGCTGTACTAGACAGGGTCGCGTTCCGTTCGACTGTCGAGCGCAACGGCGAGAACGTAAACGCTTTCTTAATTGCAGAAGCTTGGCGAGGCAGAGAGATTCGAGCCGCAACAACACGTTTCTTGCAGTTGGTTGGAGGCGAGCCTGAAGAGACTTACGTTCTCGGAGACGCGCCCAATGAAACTACGGTTGCTGCTGGTGGATCGTCCCATCTCATTGCGTACGTCGGTCACAACGGACTCATGGACTTTGCATCGCCAGCGGTATCTGAGCCCGAACCCGAGGCTGGTCCCCGTAGCTCAGTTGTACTTGCGTGCCGGAGTCGCGATTACTTTGCGGACTTACTGAATTTCAAGCGGTCACATAGCCTGTTGACGACCAACGGATTGATGGCCCCGGAAGCGTACACATTGGAGGCGGCAATTAGTGCATGGTTCTCCGGCGAATCACCGAGCGCGACTCGATTCAGCGCGGCTGACACGTATGCTGAATATCAGAAGGCAAACCGGAACTGGTCGCGGCGACTATTTGCGACCGATGAATGACTGGTTTTGGCTGCGACATTTACCCCAACGCCGATTTGGCCGAGTGAACGTCCGGTAACAGGAAAAACCGACATGCAAGGCGCGATCTAGTCGGACACTGACTGAAAGATCAGATACCGACTATTACACCTAACCCTTAGAACTCTTCCCACTCCTCATCTACACCGTTGACTACTGCCTTCCGGGGCGGCCGCTCGGCAGCCGCCTGTTCAGGCTCTGCTGCGTCGCTCCACGGACGGCTGGTTGAACGCCGCTCAACGGCCGGTGCCGGCGCGTCGGTCGCTGCATTGCCGTCGAGAGAGAAGAACGACATGAGCTGTGTCAGATCATCGGCCTGCTGACCAAGCGAACCACTCGCCGCCGCGGCTTCCTCAACCAGCGCCGCGTTTTGCTGTGTCAGGTCGTCCATCTGCGTGATGGCCTTGTTGACCTCGTCGATGCCGGCGGACTGCTCCTGACTCGCAGCAGCGATTTCCCCGACGATGTCGGTCACTTTCTTGACACCGCTGACGATCTCTTCGAGTGTGCTGCCCGACTTGTTGACGAGCCGTGAGCCTTCCTCGACCTTGCGGCCGCTGTCTTCGATCAGATCCTTGATTTCCTTGGCAGCCGTCGCGCTGCGGCCGGCGAGGTTACGAACTTCGCTAGCGACAACGGCAAAGCCGCGGCCCTGATCGCCTGCACGTGCGGCTTCAACCGATGCGTTGAGTGCCAGCAGATTGGTCTGAAACGCGATCTCGTCAATAACACCGATGATGTCCGCAATCTTCTTGCTCGCCTGTGCGATTTCGTCCATCGCGCTGACGGCTTCGTTGACCACTTTGCCGCCTTTCTCGGCGTGCTCGCGGGCGGCCTGTGCAAGCTGATTCGCCTCGCTGGCGTTCTCGGCATTCTGTCGAACCGTACCGGTCATTTCCTCCATGCTCGAGGCTGTTTCTTCAAGGCTTGAGGCCTGCTCTTCGGTGCGCTGACTTAAGTCCGTATTGCCCTGTGCGAGTTCGCCCGCGCCAGTGTTGACGGACGCAGCGGTTGACAGAATGTTGCCAACGACATCGGTAAGTCTCGTTACGGTTTCGTTGGCATCTTCTTTCAGTTTGCAAAACGATCCCGTGTATTCGCCTACGATCGTCGTATTCAGGTCGCCTTTGGCGATTGCCGCGAATACCTGCGATGCCTCGTTCAACACCCTTTCGGTTGTCGCGTTCAGTTGTTTTTGTGCGGTGATATCCGTGGCGTACTTAACCACTTTAAACGGCTTGCCGTCCGGATCGAGAATCGGGTTATAAGAGGCCTGAATCCATATCTCCCTGCCGTTCTTGCCAACACGCTTGTACTCGCCGGCATCGTATTCGCCGCGGCGCAGGCGCTCCCAAAACTGCTGGTATTCGGCACTGCCTGCGAGTTCCGGTTCCGCGAACATGCGGTGGTGCTGGCCCTGGATTTCAGTGAGTGAATAGCCCACCGTGGCCAGGAAGTTCTCGTTTGCCGTGATGATCGTGCCGTCCATGTGGAATTCAATGACGGCCTGCGATTTTCCGATCGCTTCGATCTGCCCCGAGATGTTTGCGTACTCCAGCTTCTGCGCCGTGATATCGGTTGCGTACTTGACGACTTTGAACGGCTTGCCGTCCGGATCGAATATCGGGTTGTACGAAGCCTGAATCCAGATTTCCCTGCCGTTTTTGCCGAGGCGCTTGTACTCGCCGGCATCGTATTCGCCGCGGCGCAGGCGCTCCCAGAACTGCTGATAGTCGGCACTGGCCGCGAGTGACGGTTCCGCGAACATACGGTGGTGCTGGCCCTGAATCTCATCCAGCGAGTAGCCGACTGTGGCGAGGAAATTCTCGTTCGCTGTGATGATCGTGCCGTCCAGGTTGAACTCGATGACGGCCTGTGATTTGCCGATCGCTTCGAGCTGACCGGAGAAATTCGCATGTTCCCGCTTTTGGGCCGTAATGTCCGTGGCGTACTTTACGACCTTGAACGGCTTACCGTCCGGGTCGAGGATCGGATTATAAGAGGCCTGAATCCAGATTTCTTTGCCGTTCCTGCCGAGGCGTTTGTATTCGCCGGCGTCGTACTGGCCACGGGCAAGCCGCTCCCAGAACTGCCGGTACTCGGCGCTCGCCGCGTACTCGGGTTCTGCAAACATGCGATGGTGCTGACCCTGAATTTCGTCGAGTGAGTAGCCGACCGTGGCAAGAAAGTTGTCGTTCGCCGTGATGATCGTGCCGTCCAGCTTGAACTCGATCACGGCCTGCGACTTGCAGATCGCTTCAATCTGACCCGAGAAATCGGCGTACTCACGCTTGTGTGCGGTGATGTCCGTGGCGTACTTGACCACCTTCACCGGCTTGCCGCGTGAGCCGAAAATCGGGTTGTAGGAGGCCTGAATCCAGATTTCCCTGCCGTTCTTGCCGAGGCGCTTGTACTCGCCGGCATCGAATTCGCCGCGGCGCAGGTTTTCCCAGAACAGGCGATACTCAGCACTGGCCGCGTACTCGGGCTCCGCAAACATACGGTGATGCTGACCCTGAATCTCGTCGAGCGTATAGCCGACGGCGGCCAGGAAGTTGTCGTTTGCCGTGATGATAGTCCCGTCCAGGTTGAACTCGATCACGGCCTGCGATTTGTTGATTGCCTCGATCTGGCCTGCGAATTCTCCGCGGCTCCGTCCCGCTTTCAGGAGTGTGGCGATTCTGCCGTTCGGTGTTGCAGCCGATGCCTTCGACGTGTTGCTCATTGAGTGATCTCCGATCCATAATTCGTGGCCGCTTCTGTCGCGACTGAATGTGCGTGCCGGTCTTAGGACCCGTTAACAATGTCGAAACCTGTGCGCGCCTGTAACCCCGCACCAGGGGGGTATCGTAGGTATCGGCCTGAATCCCCCGATCTTGAGCCAATTCGCCCGCGGGTAGATGCCACTGCAGCATCATCTATACTGAATAGTAGACAAATGTTAAGTAGCGTGGCGGTCAGCGCAGGCAAGGCATAAATGTCGGCCGGCTCTCGCGCTGCCTCAGGAGGTACGCTTCGGATGCGAGTTAAACTTCCCTACCTCGTTCAGGATCAGCTCACGGCTGCGAAAAAGGGCATGCGGCCGATTGAGAGCTTTCACTACGACGGCGATGAGATTTTTCTTGACGGGCCGGTCAGCCGGCGAGTAGCGATACTCGACTTCGATGAAGACAACGGCGAGTTGCTCGAACCGATTAAGTTTCATCCACCCACTGCGCACCGAAAGCTCGGACGATACGACATTCCTTCACATCCGAGTCCCTCCAATCGCAATTTCCAGCGCGTGAGCGTTTTTTCCACGATTCTCAAGACGATTCGTGCCTTCGAACGCGAAGATGTGCTGGGACGCGAACTGACGTGGGCGTTTGACGGACCACAGTTGCTGGTCATACCGAGGGCCGGCAAGTGGGCCAATGCCTTCTATGAGCGGGAATCGCGATCGTTACAGTTTTTCCATTTTGAATCTGAATCGCAGCCGGGCAGGGAGATCTTCACATCGTTGTCGCACGACATTGTCACGCACGAAGCCGGGCATGCCATTCTGGATGGCATAGCGCCGAGTCTTTACGATGCCATCACACCCCAGGCACTTGCACTGCACGAGGCCATTGCCGATCTGACGTCGCTGGTCATGTCTCTGGAGAGTGGTGTTTTGCGACGCACGGTGCTCGATCAAATGAATGGACGAATCGATGCGCCAACGGCGATTAGCCGGGTTGCAGAAGAGTTTGGTTGCGCGCTCGGCGAGGGAAAGCTGCACTTACGGTCGCTGTGGAACGAAAAAACGCTGAATCCGTCTGACCGGAGCCGGGACGAGCATGGCGAACCCAATCTCGTGTCGCGAAGTTCTCCACACGATCTGAGCCAGGTGGCCAGCGGTGCCCTGTACCGGCTACTGGTCAGGTTGCACGAGATGCAAATCGACCGGCTGACGGAGGGCATCGACGATCCGGAGGAACTTAAACGGCAACGCTTTTCGAGGTCCGGAGAAGCGCTGGCTGTCGCTGCAAAGATTTTTCGCCGCATCGTCATGCGATCGCTTGACTATCTGCCTCCGGGCGAAATTTCGTTCGCGGATTTCGGGCGTGCGATCATCTCGGCAGACTGGAGTTCGAATCCCGATGAGCCGGAGTACCGGAATCTGATTGCAGAGGAATTCGTGCGCCGGCATATCGCGGCGTCCACCGATGAATTGCTGAATAAGCCCTCGATCAGGGGCAGGAAAATTGAAGATGTGGATCCTGACACTCTGCTTGAGAGCGATTGGGCGGCCTATCAGTTTGTCGAGGCCAACCGGCCAATACTGGGAATTCCCGACACCACGCCGTTTAGGATTCTCCCGAGGCTCGCGGTCGAAAAAACGACATGGCAGCGTGAAGACGGGCATTCGAGCTATCGGGAACTGATACTCAAGGTCGAGTGGGAACGGCAGGAACTCAATGACGTGACGAGTCTCGGAGCGGATACGCGGGCGATCTCCGTTGGCCTCACACTCGCCATCAATCGGGACGACAAGACGGTCAATGCACTACTCAACACCAGCGACGACGATGCGCAACGGCTGGACAGATCGAGGTTCCTGCAGCAGTTGATCGACGACGAGCTGCTCTCCGTGGGACCTCATTCAGCCGATGTGTCTTCCGGTATCGACGTGCAGGTCAGTGGCGACGTGTTGCGTATCAAAGGGGCTTCCCGCAGCCTTCACCTGAATGCGGAGGTGGCCTGACATGTCGCTAAAAAGCCTTAGAGTTCGCGCATACAACGTAAAATTCGGCGATGCGATTCTGGTGTCCATTCCGGACAAAGCCCGCAATGGAAAAGTCACGCTGCGACACATTCTGATCGATGTGGGTAATGTGTTGTCCGGCGAGGGCGGCAGTGACGACGTTTTTGTGCCGATACTCGAGGATGTTCTTGATGTGACCGGCGGGAATCCTCTCGATCTCTACGTGACCACCCACGAGCACATGGATCACGTGCAGGGGCTGCTGGCCGGCCATCGCCAGGGCATCGATATCAAAGCGGATTATGTCTGGCTAACAGGCTCAGCGAAGCCCGACTACTACGACACACATCCACAGGCGAAGAAGCATTTTCAGCGCTCACTGCGAGCCTACGAGAGTCTCGAGCGGCAACTGGCGGCTGCACCCAAAGCTGTAAACGACCGGCTTTTTGCGCGCATGCTCAATAATAATCCGCGCAAGACCGCAGATTGTGTCGAACACATTCGCAACAACGTCTGTGACGCGGAGAACGTGCATTTCGTTCACAGGGGCTACGATCTGAAAAACGCACACCCCTTTAAGCAGGCGAAATTCGAAATCTGGGCACCGGAGGAAGATACCTCTGTCTACTACGGGCGTTTCAAACCGCTGGCATTAGGTTTCAGCGGTGCCGGCGGAGGTGGGGCGTCTGCGTCCGTAACGAAGCGGCCGGCTCCGCCGGCCGGGGTCGATGCGGGCGCTTTCGACAACCTCGTGTCGCTGCGGGAAACCGGTGCGTACGACAATCTGCTCGCAATCGACAAAGCAAGAAACAACACGAGCATCGTATTCTCCGTTTTATGGAGGGGCTGGCGGCTGCTGTTTGCCGGCGATGCGGAAATTCGCAGCTGGAAGACGATGAACAAGTTCAATGTCATTAAACCGGTTCACTTCCTGAAGGTGTCGCACCACGGGAGCCACAATGGAACCCCGTCGGGGGAGATTCTCGAGGCGTTGCTGCCGGAACGCGCACCTGCCGGACCGAAGCGAACGGCGCTGATTTCGACCTGTGACGATACCTACTCGGGCGTGCCGCATGAGCCGACCACGAGCGATCTTGCCGGACGTTGCGACATTCTGGACACGCGAGAGTTGGACGATACTGAATCGTGGGACTTGTTTTTGTCCGGCTGAGGGCTAAAGCAATTTTTTGATGAGCGACTAAAATTACAACAAAAGGGGCAGCCATTTCACCGGGGAGAACAATAATGCCAATCAGGAAGAACCAGCTCGCCTATATCGCAAAGACCAGGACCCGTTACGTTCCGACCGCGCCTGCGCACAATTTCAAAAGAAAGGAGGAAAAGGTGCCGTTCCTCTGGGGTGACGCGGTCTACGTCATAAGCACCAACAGGAACACAACGCGCTTTTCCGCCAAAGGCCATCACTTCAAAGTGCCGACCGGTGATCTCACCGATCGACCCGTTATGTCCCTGTGGCAAATAGACTGCGGTCAGGGTGACGCCGCGTTCCTAAGGTTTCCAAATGGCCGAACGATGATGATCGATGCCGGGCCCGGGCCGATCATGACGAACAGCCCGGTCGTGGCGCCCGCGTTTCTGTATTGGATGCGCTATGTCGATCAATCCTGGCGGGACGAATTCGATTTCGGCGGTAAGACCTTCGACATCGATGCTGCCGTATGCACACACCCGGACTACGATCACTTTGGCGGTTTTCTCGACATGACCGGCAAATTGCGTTCCGGGCAGTTTCGCTTTGGCAACGTGTACCACAACGGTCTGGGCCGGTTTAATGCCACGCCGGCAGAATTCACAAACGGCAAAGGCATGTCACAGCTCGGGCCCGTACGTGGATCGGGGGGCGATGACGTGTTCCTGACGACGCTGATCGACGATTTCTCCGACGTGCGCCGTCTTTCGCGCGCCGCGGGTCGACGCGACTGGAAACTGTCGGGTTCCTTCGCGACATGGATGAAGGACCTGGCATCGCTGGAAGGTAACGGTGTAGACCGGCTCATGAGGGTACACGCCGGAATGGGGACGCTGCCGGACTTCGACGCAGGCGATGCCTCCGTTCGCGTTCTGGGGCCGATCGAAGAATCATGGCGCCGAAAACCGGCGGTACGCTTCCTCGACGGGACGAAAAAATCGTCAATGAAAAGCCCGTCGCTGACACGGAACGGTATTTCGGTGACGCTTCGGATCGACTGCGGAGATGTGCGTATTCTGATGACAGGCGACCTGAACTTCAAATCTCAGGCCTTGTTGCTGCGTCATATTCCGGCGCCCGAGTTTAGCTGTCACGTCGCCAAAGCCTGCCACCACGGCTCGGAAGATATTTCGACAACCTTCCTGCGTGCGATGTCGCCAATGGCGACGTTGTTTTCGAGCGGCGACAACGAGACCCACGCGCATCCGAGAGCGAAGGTCCTGGGCATGGCCGGTGCATTTACCGAGCCGACATCGTCCGGAAAGAACGAATTCCTCGGCCTGAAAGAGAAAAAGCACGTCGCGCCCCTGATTTACTCGACCGAATTGTCGCGGTCGGTCGCGCTGTTCGAACCCGGCGAATTACTGAAGGGTGAGAAACGCATTTCGGGAGCGGTACTGAAAAGCAGGGGCGCCGGAGGGCGTAAGGGGCCCGAGAAAAAGCTCAGCGACTGGTTGCTGGCTGACAGTCTGATCTACGGTCTCATCAACGTTCGGACGGACGGCAGGAAGGTGGTCATCGGCGTGCTCAAGGAAGGCGAAAACGCCGGCTTCCAGACCGAGTCGTTCAGGGTGTGACGCCACAGTTACAAACGATTACGCTTAGGGCCTGTTAACACGAATGTCATCGACCCCGTTGTGCCTGAAAAAGCGCCTGTCAAGGCGCGAGGAATGAGGTTTGACGCGTCAAATGAATGACGAGCAACGCCGAGAGGCGCTTTTTCAGGCACAACCCGTACGGGCCGAGGCGGTTTTTCGCCCGGCGGCGTTGTCGCTCGCTGATGTAGCAGTGCTACACGGCACTGCCGGGCAGGACGCCCCAATGCCGCGGAGCCCATGGATGGGCGGGAGCGGCCGCTCCGCCTTGCCGGCACAAAAAACCGCCTCGGCAGGGTCGATGACATTCGTGTTAACAGGCCATAGGTACTCATCCAGGATTCCGGGCGCACAATACGGAGTCCAATAAATGGACCCGGTGCTTGTGTGAGCGATCAAAACCCCGTCATTGTCTGGTTTCGGCAGGACCTTCGCGTCGGCGACAATCCTGCGCTGGCCGCGGCCGCTAGCACCGAGCGGCCGATTCTGCCCGTCTACATTCTCGACGATGAAGCCGCCGGCGAATGGCGCTTAGGTGCGGCGAGCCGCTGGTGGCTGCATCAAAGCCTCGATGCGCTCAATGAATCGTTGCGCGGTAAGCTTTGTTTTCTGAACGGCCGTGCTATCGACTCGTTGCCAAAGCTCGCGCAAGCAGTGGGTGCTGCCCATGTCGTCTGGAATCGCTGTTACGAGCCCTGGCGTATCGAGCGGGATGCGCAGATCAGTGAGGCGCTGAGCGCTGATGGTATCCGCGCGGAGAGTTTCAATGGCTCACTGCTGTTCGAACCGCATTGCGTCAGCAAGGCGGACGGTACGCCGTATAAGGTATTTACGCCGTTCTATCGAAAAGGGTGCCTCAAGGGTGCGTCCGCACCGGGCGAGCCGGTAGCCGCGCCGGAACGGATCCCGTTGTTGCCGCACGGTCAGGGACTCGCTCTAGACGAACTGCAACTGATGCCGGCAACGCGCTGGTACACCGAAATGGCAGACGTCTGGGAACCCGGTGAATCCGGTGCTCATTCCCGGCTGCAGCGGTTTCTTGACGACGGTATCCGGGATTATAAGGCAGGCCGCAACCGCCCCGACCGGCAGCAGGTCTCGCGGCTGTCGCCGCATTTGCATTTCGGCGAAGTCTCACCGCGGCAGGTCTGGCATGCCGCGCGACGCATTGCGACCCTGCAGCGGCTCGAATCCGATGTCGATCACTTCCTGAGTGAGTTGGGATGGCGGGAGTTTTCCTACTACCTGCTCTACCACCAGCCGGAACTGCCGCGGGTGAACCTGCAGGCAAAGTTCGATCGCTTTCCCTGGCGTGAAGATCCTGACGCACTGCAACGATGGCAATACGGTCTGACCGGCTATCCCATCGTCGATGCGGGCATGCGCGAGTTATGGCGGACCGGTTACATGCACAATCGTGTGCGGATGATCGTTGGCTCGTTTCTGGTCAAGAACCTGCTGCTGCACTGGCATCACGGCGCCGATTGGTTCTGGGATACGCTGGTCGATGCCGATCTCGCGAACAACAGCGCAAGCTGGCAGTGGATCGCGGGCTGCGGGGCCGATGCGGCACCCTATTTTCGCATCTTCAATCCCGTCATCCAGGGACAGAAGTTCGACCCTGAAGGGGCCTACGTGCGCCGCTATCTGCCTGAACTGGCCGGCCTGCCGGTAAAGTTTCTGCACAGTCCCTGGACCGCGCCTGACGATGTGCTCACAGCCGCGAACGTAACACTCGGTGAGCACTACCCGAAGCCCATCGTCGATCTGAAGACCTCGCGTGAGCGCGCACTGGACGCGTTTCGCTCGCTAAAAAGTCAATTCTGATCTCAGACCACAGAATCTCGATTCAGCCTGTCATTGTGTTAACGTTCGACGGAATCACCTTTACCCATATTGTATTCCGGAGCGCACCATGAAGGACGAAACACTAGCCATACACGCCGGCTTCAAGGCAGACGAGACCACCAATGCGGTAGCGGTGCCGGTGTATCAAACGGTGGCGTATGCGTTCGACGATGCACAGCATGGTGCCGATCTTTTCAATCTCGAAGTCCCGGGCAACATTTACTCAAGAATCATGAACCCTACCGTGGACGTGCTCGAACAGCGCTGCACGGCACTGGAAGGCGGCATCGGTGCGTTGGGCCTTAGTGCCGGAAGCGCTGCGGTAAATTACTCCATTTTGAACATCGCCGAGCAGGGCTCGAATATCGTCACTGTGCCGTTACTGTACGGCGGCACCTACACACTGCTAATGCACATGTTGCCGAAGCAGGGTATCGAGGTTCGATTCGCAGCAGACGACAGTGTAGAGGCGCTCGCAAGCCAGATCGATGCTAATACACGCGCTCTTTACTGCGAGTCGATCGGCAACCCGGCGGGCAATATCGTCGATATTGAGGCACTGGCCAATCTCGCGCACGAAAACGGTGTGCCGTTGATCGTCGATAATACTGTGGCAACGCCGGTATTGATTAAACCCATTGAATGGGGCGCGGATATCGTGGTCGAATCGCTAACCAAATACATGGGCGGCCACGGCAATTCTCTGGGTGGGGTTATCGTCGATGGCGGCAACTTTCCATGGGAGGAATACGCGGACAAATTCTCGATGCTGACGACGCCTGAACCGTCTTATCATGGGGTCGTGTACACCGAGGCAATGGGGCCGGCGGCCTATATCGGCCGTGCGCGCACGGTACCGCTGCGCAATACCGGTTCGGCATTGAGCCCAATGAATGCCTTTCTGATTCTACAGGGACTGCAGACGCTGCCGTTACGTATGGAACGTCACTGCGACAACGCGCTCACGGTCGCCAGACACCTGAGAGAGCATGAGCGTGTGAGCTGGGTCCAGTTTGCGGGACTTCCGGATTCACCGTACTACGAACTGGCGCAAAAATACACAGAAGGAAAACCGTCCGCACTGCTCACGTTTGGCATCCAAGGTGGGTTCGATGCGGCGGTGAAGTTCTACGATGCGCTCGAGATGGCGCTGCGACTGGTCAACATTGGCGATACGAAGACACTTGCGGCGCATCCGGCGTCGACGACGCATCGTCAGTTGTCCGAGTCCGAGCTTAAGAGCGCAGGCGTCACGCCGGACATGATTCGCCTTTGCATCGGCATCGAGCATATAGACGACATCATCGCGGATATCGATCAGGCGCTTGCGGCGGCGGCTTAATGAAGTTGCTCAACCCACTGTGTAGTACGTCGGCGATGCCGGCCCGACCGGCAATCCGATGACGAACGCCCACATAAAGAAAAAGAGACTCCACAGTAACAGGTAGGCCACGCAGTACGGCAGCATCATTGCGATGAGCGTGCCGACACCGGCCTTGGGCACATAGCGTGCTGCGAATGCCATGATGAGTCCGAAATAGCTCATCATCGGCGTGATGATGTTCGTGCTTGAGTCTCCAATCCGGTAAGCCGCCTGAATGACCTCCGGGCTGTAGCCGATCAGCATCAGCATCGGTACGAAGATCGGTGCCGTGACGGCCCATTGCGCCGATGCCGATCCGAGCATCAGGTTGACGAATGCACAGATCAGGATGAAAAAGAAAAAGATGGCCGGGCCGGTCAGCCCGATGCTCTCGAGAAACGTCGCGCCCGTAACGGCAGTCACTGCGCCGAGGTTTGTCCATGAGAAGAACTTGACGAACTGCGCGGCGAAAAACACGAGTACGATATAAAGACCCAGTGTACTCATCGCGCCGGCCATGGCGTTGATCACGTCGCGATCAGACTTCATCGTCCCGACAACGCGGCCATACACGAAGCCCGGCACGAGGAAGAAGACAAAAATCAATGCAACGATACCACGCAGAAATGGCGAGTTGCGAATCTCGCCGGTTTCGGGGTTGCGCAATACCGCACCTTCAGGAACGACGAGCAGCGCGATACCGATTGCCAGTGTCAGCGCGGCGACCCCGGCGGCGATCAGACCTTTGCGTTCGATCGGCGTCAGCGGGTCGAGGCGGTGATCGTCATCGTCGTCCAGTTGCGCGAGTGAAGCGTCGTACCTGCCAAGCGTGGGTTCGACAATTTTAAGGCTCACCGCACTCGCGACGATCGTGATCAGAAACGTGCTCGCGAACATGAAATACCAGTTGGCGCTGGCATCGACGACGTAGTTCGGATCGATAAGCCGTGCGGCCTCCTGAGTGATGCCTGCCAGCAACGGATCGACGGTTCCGAGCAGCAGATTGGCGCTGTACCCGCCCGAGACGCCGGCGAATGCCGCAGCAAGCCCCGCCAGCGGGTGCCGGCCGAGCGAATAAAACACCGTCGCCGCGAGCGGAATCAGGACGACATAGCCCATCTCCGAAGCCGTGTTCGAAAGCACGCCTGCAAATACGATCACAATGGTGACCGTGCGCGGATTGGCCTTGAGCACCATGCTTCGAATCAATGCGGTCAGCAGGCCCGAACGCTCGGCAACGCCGACGCCGAGTAGCGCCACAAGCACGGTACCCAGCGGCACGAAACTCGTGAAATTGGTCACAAGGTTGAGAACGATGCGCCGAAAGCCATCCGCACTCATCAGACTGACGACTTCAATCAGGCCGTTGTCGGCACGGCCTTTGGCGCCTTCCGGGCGCGGGTCAGGGACCGAAACGTCGAGCCAGCCAAGCAATCCGCTCAGCAGGACAATGAATACGCAAAACAGCGCAAACAGCGTAACCGGGTGTGGAAGCGCGTTGCCCAGCGCCTCGACCACGCGCAGGAAGCGGGCCATCCGTCCTGGATTTTGGTTGTTTGACGCTTCATTTGCCGACATTGGTGCTCCTGTTGGGAGGTTCTGAGATTAGTACCGGCCGCCATTCTATTGATGGCCGTGCTCCACGCCAATCGGAAACGCCTGAGGTGCGTGTTCCCCCCTGCCGCCCAAAGACCAAAAGCCGGCGTATTCGGACAAGACCCGCGCGGTTGCCGGGTGGATCATAGCCTGACTGAGCGGTACCCGAAAGCGGGCAACGCGTTCGTCAGGAGAATAAACAGTGTGTAACCAACTTATCGACAAGCTGACCGAGTACTCGATAAACCCGACGCCGCACCGGCTGGAGATTGCGGAGAAGTTGCTCGCCGCGCCGCGGCACGTGTCGGCGGATCATCTGATGGAAGAATTGCGCGACTGCGGGAGCGCTGTATCGAGGGCGACAGTCTACAATACGCTCAACCTGTTCTCCGATAAAGGGCTGATTGGTACTCGATACGTTGACCCGGAGCGAGTGATTTACGATTCGAAGACCGTTCCGCACCACCATTGCCTGGATATCGAGACCGGTGAACTCACCGATATACCGCTCGACTCGATTGAAATCGTGTCCCTCCCGGCAGTGCCCGAGGGCTATGAGCTGGAGGCGGTTGAAGTGGTGCTTAAGGTCCGCCGAAGTTCATAGCGTCCGGCAACGGTCAATGCCCGGTTGCCGCTCCGGCGCCGGCCGGCACACGAATGTACTCGACGAGTTGCTGGATTTCCTCAGGTGGCGGCGCCGTCGATCGGGCGACCGCAAATGCGACCGCGAAATTGATCATCGCACCAACCGCACCGAACGCGTTCGGTTCAATGCCGAAAAACCAGTTTTCCGGCATGCTGCCGAGGAATGACGTACTCTGAATGAACATGATGCCCTTGTGCTGGAACACGTACAGCAACGTGACCCCCAGCCCCGCGATCATGCCCGCAATCGCGCCCTCCCTGTTCATGCGCTTGTAAAAGATGCCCATCATCAGCGCCGGGAAAATCGATGACGCGGCAAGACCGAAGGCCAATGCGACGGTGCCTGCGGCGAAGTCGGGCGGATTGAAGCCAAGGTAGCCCGCCGCGACGACGGCCCCCGCCATCGCGACGCGACTGGCGAGCAGTTCCTGTTTTTCGGTAATGTCGGGCTTGAATACGCCCTTTAGCAGATCGTGAGAAATCGCTGAGGATATCGCCAGCAGCAGACCGGCGGCCGTGGACAGTGCGGCCGCTAGCCCGCCAGCGGCAACCAGTGCAATCACCCAGTTGGGCAGGCGCGCGATTTCCGGGTTCGCCAGTACCATGATGTCACGATCGACCTTTGTCATCTCATTTGCCGCTTTATCGGCACTATAGACGATGCGCCCATCGTCATCCTTGTCCTCGAATTCAAGCAGCCCGGTGGCCTCCCAGTTGCGAATCCAGTCCGGACGCTCCTCATACACCATGTACTCACCGGGTGCAGGCTCGATCGTTTCGACCAGGTTGAGCCGTGCCATCGCCGCAACCGACGGTGCCGTCGTGTAGAGGATGGCAATAAACACGAGTGCCCAGCCTGCGGAGCTGCGCGCATCGCGTACCTTCGGCACCGTGAAAAAGCGAATGATGACGTGCGGCAGGCCCGCCGTTCCGATCATCAGTGACATCGTGTACATGAACATGTTCGTCAGACTGATCCTGACGTTGGTCGTGTATTCCACGAACCCTAAGTCCTGCAACACCTGGTCAAGCCGGTCGAGCAGATAGACTTCGCTGCCGGTCATCGTCGAGCCGAGGCCAAGTTGCGGCACCGGATTGCCGGTCAGTATCAGGGAGATAAAGATCGCGGGAATCGTATAGGCCAGAATGAGCACACAGTACTGTGCGATCTGTGTGTAGGTAATGCCTTTCATACCGCCCATGACGGCGTAGAAGAACACGATGCCCATGCCGACGAGAAGTCCGACGTTGTAGTCCACTTCGAGAAACCGCGAGAACGCGACGCCGATTCCTTTCATCTGGCCTATGACATAGGTGACCGACGCGACGATTAAGCAGACTACGGCAACAATCCGCGCAGCTTTGGAGTAGTAGCGGTCACCGATAAACTCAGGCACCGTGAATTTGCCAAACTTGCGCAAGTACGGCGCCAGCAGCATGGCGAGCAAAACATAGCCGCCGGTCCAGCCCATCAGGAAGACCGAACCGCCGTAGCCCATGAAAGCGATCAGGCCGGCCATCGAAATGAAGGAAGCCGCCGACATCCAGTCGGCCGCCGTCGCCATGCCGTTGGCAACCGGATTGATGCCGCCGCCGGCCACGTAAAATTCCTTCGTTGTACCGGCACGAGCCCAGATTGCAATGCCGATGTACAACGCGAATGTTGCGCCAACGATCAGATAGGACAATGTGGTCAGCGTCACGGCGATTCCTGATCGTCGTGCTCATCCACACCGAATTCTTTGTCGAGTTTGTTGACGCGCCAGGCGTAGTAAAAGATCAAAACGACGAAGACGTAGATTGCGCCCTGCTGCGCGAACCAGAAACCGAGTTTATAACCACCGACCCGAATTGTGTTTAGCGGCTCGACGAGAATGATCCCGAACAGATAGGAGACGATAAACCAAATTGAGAGGCACGCAGCGACAATGCGCAGGTTTGCGCGCCAGTAGCGCTTGTTATCGAACATGTGTTCCCCGGTTTGAGAAGGGTATCTTGTTATTTTTTTCGGTCAGAATCCAGTGCCTGGCAAGCAGGACAAACGGGCTCGGCTAGAAGTAACGCGTGATCGATACCTGTAGGTAATCGTCTTTCGCCAGCGGCCCTGTGACGTCACTGACCGACGCACCCGAGAATATCCGTGCGGTTAGTTCCAGAAACCAGTTCTCGCCCAGGCGGCGTTCGCCCTCGACATTGAGCAAGGTCTCGCCTGTATCGACATCGTAGGAGAATCCGGCGAGCAGCGACGTGTCCTGGGTATCATTGAATGCAAGGCGGGCGCCTGCGAACACATCGTTATCGTTGATAGTAGCGGGCTCGCCTGCATCGCGCCCGTCATACTGGTACTCAATGAGCCAGCCGATGTCAGCGGCCGATCCTGCGACCTGATAGCGCGTGTATTCGAAACCGCCGACAGCCGCGGTAAACGTATCGGAGTATCCGTTACGTACGATCGCCTCCAGTTTCCAGAGCCACGCATCGCGTGTGTACTGAAGATCGACACCAACCTGATCGATTACGTCGTAGATGGGGCGCAGGCTTGCTGAATCCTGCGCCGGCACCCAGCGCGGTTCCCGCGACGTACCGTGAAATGCACCAAGGCCGATGTCGACATCGCCTATATAATGGCTGTAGCGGACAGCGGCATCGATATGATTCGCACCCGCTGAGTCCGTGTAAACCGCAAGCTGGGCGTCCACCGGAACGGGCGGGCGCAGACGGCCGCGGGCACCCGGGAATGTGCGCTTGCGATGGCCGGGTAGTACAAAGAACTCGAGTGCGCCCCAGTCGTACTGCAGAGCAAGGTTGATCATCGCCTGTCCGAGTTTGTCCTCACCGTCGATGTCGCCCGCAGCATCGGTCTGATTCACGATGTCGACGAGATGCACCGACTCAGTCACACCCCAGAAAACGGTATTCATACCGACGAGCAATTCGGCGCTTTCCCAGCTGCGCGCCCAGTACGCTTCGCGCATGTCGAACAGAGAACGCTCATCATCCTGATCGTCCACACGTACAAAAGGAATCAGCGAGATGCGTTGTCCGTCGTCGGCACTGCGCCAGCGCAACTCGGCTTTTGCTGCCAGCGATGCGTGCAGAGCTGTCGAATTTTGCCCGGACCACTGTCCGCTTTCCGGAAACAGTCTCGATTCCAGTTGCAGATCGCCGCTCACCCGCCACGCCGATTCGGCCGTAGCCAGTGCAGGCAGGGTAGTTATCAGCAACAGCGATACAACGTGTCTGATCATGGTACCGGTTACCTTTAACGAAGGCGGCTCAGCCGGCCCTTCACGAAGTCGTTTTCGTCGAGCCCGGTACCGAACGTGTATTCGCCGTAAATCAGATCTGTCTGTTTGTTGGTCTGTACATTGCTCATCGCCATGCGATGCGGGCGCCAGACGCCGTCGTAGTTTCGGTAGTCTTCGAATTCGAGCACTTTG
The DNA here is from genome assembly GCA_965224505.1 of Woeseiaceae bacterium. Classification (GTDB taxonomy): domain Bacteria; phylum Pseudomonadota; class Gammaproteobacteria; order Steroidobacterales; family Woeseiaceae; genus UBA1847. The sequence continues at coordinate 2,529,394 of CBDCZL010000018.1, read as the reverse complement.
AGCAGGTCGCCGCGACGGTCGTAGAATTCGACTTTGCGAATCTGAAAGTCCGTCTGATCGATCCATGAGACCTGACGCGTGTAGCCCGAGTTTTCATAGCGAGGCAGGCGCTCGACGACATCGCAGGTGAGGTCTCCACAGGCCTCTTCGTGCAGAAAGCGATAGTCGAACTTGTTGAGTTCAATTGCTGTGAAATCCTCGAAGGCGAATTCCGAACCCACGAACGGACCGGACTTATTGCTCGACGAGATGCGCTTGACGCGTTTCAGAGCCGGCAAATAAAGCCACTGGTTATCGGGATCCAGGATACGCGCGTGTGAAAGCAATGCTGTGCCTTCAATGTCGCGCGGTGTATCGAAAATCACAAGGCTTTTGTCGCCAACCGACTCGTTCTCTTTCTCGAGTGTGGAAATGCGCAGCGTACGTGTCGATTCCTGACCGGCGGCGTTGCGCAGAACCATCTGGAGTTCCACCGTGCTGTCGCCAAAGCCGAGGTCAGTGCGATCTGACCGTGCTGCGACTTCAAAGCCGCGATTTCCGTCGTCACCATCGGATGCGAAAGCCGCCGTGGCCGTGAGTGTGATAAATGCAATGATCAATACGAATTTCATTTTCTGTACCTCTTCAGGCTGCCGGATTCGGCAGCGGTTCGTTTTCAAGTTCGGCGGACTGCTTCGATCTGCCGAGCAATAGCAGTGCTGGCAGGAATAGAAAGTCGAGAATCAGCGCACCGACTATTGACAGTATCGTCATGAGGCCAAGATCGACGTTCATCTTGAACGCCGATGTGGTCATGACCAGGAAGCCGGCTGTTAGCACAATCGTGTTGACGACGATCGCGACACCAACGTTGCGAAACGCGTAGCGAATCGATTCCTCGATATCGAGCTGGCGCTCGCGGCGTGCACGCACGTATTTGGACAACAGATGTACCGTGTCGTCGACGATGATGCCCAGCGAAATCGAAGCGACCGTCGCAACCGAAAAACCGACCTCACCGACGAGCAGCGCCCAGGTACCGAAAGTTGTCAGGATCGGCAGTCCGTTCGGTACGAGGCTCAACAGTCCCAGGCGGCCGCTTTGCAGCGCAAACATCATGATCACGGCAATGGCGGCAATCGCGATCAGCGTGCCGGTCACCATGTTTTGCATATTGCGTTCGCTGATGTAGCTAAACATAACGGCGGCGCTGGTCGGTTTCGCCTGCATGTAATCGGGCAGATTCTGCTGCATCCAGTTGTCGACGTCGTCAAAGAATTTGCGCGTCGCCGTCGAACTCGCACGGTCCAGCGTTGCGGTCAGGCGTGTTGCCGACTTATCGATGTTGATCCGGTCGTTGAGGTCCAGGCCGTACGGCAGCGACAGCTCGTACAACAGCAGATATTGGGCCGATAGTTCGCGGTCGTCCGGCGTTCGATAATACCTGGCGTCGTCGCCATGCATGTTGCGATTCAGCCGTTTCATAATGTCCGACAGCGAGTACACGTGGGTGACGTGCGGCTGTTCGCGCAGGAAGTCCGTAAAGCGCTCCAGATGCTCGAGGTATTCGGGTTCGCTGACACCGCCCGGGCCGGCCGCCGGTATCGAATATTCGATCGGATACAGACCGAAGAAGTCGCCGGCCGCGTCCGAGTCCGTGCGGAATTCGATCGATTCGTCGAAGTACTGCACCCACTGATCGTTAAACGTCAGAGTGGGTATGAACGCGATGATGCCGAGCGTGCCGAGGCCGAAAACGACAAACAGTGCTCGATAGCGGCGAATCACAAAATCGGCGATACGGTCCATCGTGCGCTGCGACCATTCCGCCTCGGCGGACCGCCGCACCTTATAGGGCAACGCGGCGATCAGCGCCGGCAGTAGCGTGATCGAGTAAATCCATGCGGCCGCGATGCCGACCGCCGTAATGTTGCCCAGATGCCAGTAGGGCGGCGAATCTGAGAAATTCAGCGACAGAAAACCGACGATGGTCGTCAGTGACGTGATGGTCACGGGCAGAAAATTCAGCCTCACGGCCTCGACGATCGCGTCGCTCTTGTTCAATCCTTCGCGCATCAGGCCGCGCAGCGACAACAGGATGTGAATGGAATCGGCGACGGCCAGGGTCAGGATGACGATTGGCGCCGACATTGCAATCGGCGTGAGTTTGATACCGGCGAATCCGGCGACGCCCATGCCGACCATGGTCGATAAAGCGATAATAATAAGGGTGCTGAACGTCGCAACAAATGAGCGGATGATCAGCCACGTCAGCAGGAATATGACGGCGAACATCATTGGCATCAGGTTCGCACCGTCATCCATGCCTGTTTCTGCAAATGCATTGTTGAGCATCGACACGCCGGTCAGGTGGACCTGCAGATTCGGATATCGAGACTCGATATCGGTCTTCAGGTCTCGTGCTACGCCGACAGCTTCGGGTACTTCCATAAGGCCTTTTTCGGGATACTGCAGAACCACATTGATGGCGGTCACGCGCGCATCGGCGGTGAGAATCTGATTGCGAATCAAGGGTTCGGCGAGGGCAATGTCGCGACGAGTCAACAAATACGCGTCGTCGCGCGAAACGGCACCGGTTATCAGATCTTCGACGACCAGGTCGTCTTCAATTGCGTAGGTGTGCTGAAAGTTGCTGATCGAATCGACGCGAATCGCATAGGGTATCTGCCAGGCGGCTTCGGTGAGCTCCTCGATCGCGGCGGCCGTGTTCGAATCGAAGGCCTGTCCGCTGCCGGGTTCCACAACAAAGAAAAAGTTGTCGTTCTTCGTGTAGGTGTTCTGCAGATTCTCGAACGCCTGCAGTTCGGGATTTGCGTCGGAGAAGAACACCCGGTAATTGGTCGAAAACTCGAGCCGCGCTGCACCGCTGCCGACGGCCACGGCGATGAGCAGGCTGACCAGTATGGCCCACCAGCGCAGGGCGATGACGCGCTGCGCGGCGGCTACGGCCAGGCGATCCAGCGCTTTGAAATACGTTCCCATAACAAAACTCCGCGTTACATTCTTACAATTATTACCATTCGGTAATTAATTAAGCAAATAAAAACTCAAGTCCATTGATCGACCAGCCCGTCCAGTACCGCGACGACTTCGTCGACCGACACCACGCCTTTTACGAGCGCTGCGGCGCCCGCAAAGCCAATCATCAGTTGTCTGGCCAGCATATTGGGGTCCAGTTCCGCACGTATCTCGCCGGCCTGCTGTGCCTTGTGCAGCAGATCGGAAAGCACGCGCAGCCGGCGTTCGCCCTCGGCCTGCACGGCTTTTTCAACGGCCGGATCGTGCGGGGCAAGCTCAACCACCGAATTGATCATCAGGCAGCCCCTGCCCTCAATAGTGTGAGAACACACGTTCTGCACGACCGCCCGAATGCACCTGAGCGGCGATTCGTGCTGGAATGCGACGGCCGCCGTTTCACGAAACTCACGATCGGCGTAGTGCTGAAGCGCCTTCAGAAACAGCGTATGTTTATCGCCAAAGGCCTGATAAAGGCTGCCCTTGTGCAGCCCCGTGGCTGCGCACAGGTCCGCAAACGACGTGGCTTCATAGCCTTTTTCCCAAAAAGCGTCCATTGCCGCTTCCAGCGCCTGCTCCTCGTCGAACCCGCGCGGGCGCCCAACGGACCGTTTTTCGTGTGCCTGAACCATGATGGCGACAGATTTTATTACTGATTGGTAATAATTGCAAGTCTTTGGTATTCCGCTGTCGGCGGGCCCAAATAAGGCCGCCGCGGTTCGCATCCGCGGCGGCCGGGTCGCACCCTCCTTATCGCTCTGTCAGAGCTCTTCTTCGACGGCAACACGCGAGCGCCGCTCGCCGATTGCCTCGAACCAATTCACAGTGCGCATTCTGATAACCAAGCCGTAACGGTCCAGCACCGATCCCAGCACGATTGCGCAGGTACCGAAAACTGCCAGATCGATCCAGCTGCTATGCAGGACCATCTCCCAGAGTTCCGAGATGCCGAAAGTTACGCTGAGTACGACCGTCGCGAGTGCGCAGAAGCTAACGTCACGCCGGTTAAGCACAACACCAGCCAGCAACATCAGTGCGCCAGCGACGATACCGGCAAGGGTCGCGATCGGGTCCGAATGCATGGCAACGGCCATCGAGAAACACAGCATTGCTATGACGCTGGTCAGGCCGATGACAAGGCTGCGGAATCGGTCGTTCGCGGTGCGGAGAATCAGGTCGACCGCGAAGGCTGTGAATATCACTGAGAAAAACGGTGCCGCCAGCGATTTGCCGAGCAACGGGCCCATCGTGTCCGCAATCGCGACTGCGCTCAGTGCGGCAATGGGCAGAGACAGCGACTCAAGGAACAAAGTCAGGCGCGATCCGTATTCCCGCATTCCGCCCAGCTGACGCAGTGCGATAAAAGCTGTCATCGACACCATTGCCACCATGAGGCTGTCCACGTCATAGAAGTAAAGACTGCGGAACAGAATGATGCCGAGCGGAATAAACAGAGTGGCCAGCGCAAACCGACCTTCGCCGGTTCTGAGCGACGGGTCGTCTTTCGGCTGCCGGCCAATCGCAAACATCGCCCAGGCAACGCCGAACATCGCAATCACTCCCGCGATGATCGAACTCCGAACAGGCAATAGCAGCAAGGCATTCAGGAGTAGGAAATGTAATGACAGCGGCTTCATCGAGCGACGCGCCATGATTGCGAAACAAAGCAACGTCACGGGCACCAGCACGAGCATAGCACCGCCCAGCGTAATACCGATATTGGCGGCGTCGACGATTTCCCAACGCGCGTATCCAGGATAGTCGGTCAGTCCACCGTCCCACTGGAACAGCGAATACAGCAGCGCGCCGAGGATTGTAAAGTTGGCCGGTACCGAGATCAGCGCCAGGCCGAAGAACATGCGCGCACCTTTGGTTTCCCGGATACCGTGGCTCATCGCAAAGCCCGCGCCAGCCAACAACCCGGTCTGCGTAAGCAGCATCAGGTAGCGGCTGATGTCGTTGCCGTCACTCCATCCCTGCAGGAGAAAAACGGACATGGATGCAACCAGCACCGATGCGCCGAGTATGCGCAGTACCTCGGAAAAGCCAGCGACGTTCCGCAGCGACTGAGTGATCGCCTCTATCGAAAAACGACGTTCCTTCGCCGCACTTTGCCGGTCTTCTCTGTCCTCGACATAGTTGCCGAATCCATCGGCGGTTCGTGTATTCATGACGGAGCCTCCTCATCGGCTTGCAGCAGCAGGTCGAGTTCGGCTTTGAGTTCAGCCTTTTCCTCTTCGGCAATGAACGCGGTTTCAAGCATGTCGGCTGTCGACCCGATACCCATCTGTATTTCGGCTTCTCCGAGGTGGATTTCCCATCGATCGAAAGTGTCCTCGATGTCGCCACAGGCATCTCCCTCGATGTTATTGATCGCACGCAGCGCCTCCGCGACGGACTGCCGTGAACGCATGACGTTTCTTTGCTGTGAGACTTCGGCGATTCGCGCTTCGATTTTTTTGACCTGCTCGACAATGCGGGACTCCAGTTCGTCGTGCTTCTGGATGGACAGACGAAGATCACCAAGCTGCGCTTCGCAATCCTTTCTGCGGCGCAAACATTCGAGTGCCTTTGCCTCGTCTTCCGCCGCGACGCTCTTCGCCCGTTCGGTCCAGCGAGCGACGGCGACTTTGAGGTCGTGTCGGCGGGCGTGGAGCTTGTGCCCGTCCTGGCGGACGCGTTCGAGACGCACTCTCGATCGCGCAGCAGCCTGCTGCGTATCGCGAATGGCCGCATCGACAATTGCGTCGTGGTTTTCTATGCGGCCGACGGCACGATCCACCGATGAAGTGACCGTCGCCGAGATTCTGCGTATGAGGCTCATGATGACTCCTTGCGAATAAAAAAGGGCCAGATCAGCCTAAAAATAAGTACAAACAGGAGCAACAAATTTCTGATTTGTTAGTCATACACAACCAGAAGTATAATTATTCAGTACTTAGTGGAGCACCATGGCGACTTCCGCGCGCATAATCGACGCCTTGAAACGCGAATTGAAGGTTCGCGGAATCACCTATCGGATTCTCGCTGAGCGGCTTGGTTTGTCCGAGTCGGCTGTCAAACACATGTTTTCCACGGGTAACTTCTCACTGCGCCGGCTCGACGAACTGTGCGAGATTCTCGAACTCGACATTGGAGATCTCGTGACGATCAGTGAGACCATGGAGCCGAGAATCGAACAGCTCACCGAGGAACAGGAGCAGGAGATTGTTTCTGACATTCGGCTGCTGCTGGTGGCCTACTGTCTGATGAACTACTGGAGCTTCGACGACATCGTCGAACGCTATGACGTATCCCGAAAGGAAGGACTGTCTCTGCTCAGACGTCTTGACCGGATGCGTTTTATCGAACTGCAGCCGGGCGATCGCGTGCGCCTGCTCGTTGCAAACAATTTTAGCTGGCGCAGAAACGGTGCTATCGAGAAGTTTTTTCGCAGTCGCGTTCAGACCGAATTTTTCAAACACGATTTCGCAGATGATGCTTCAATCAGAATCGTCAAAAACGGCATGCTGTCGAGAAAAAGCCAGTCGCAGCTTATCGATAAGATAAAGGCAACGGGCGATCACTTCGACGATCTGGGCTGGGACGACCGCCGCATACCGGCGTCGGATCGGCACGGTACGACCATGGTGCTGGCCATTCGCCACTGGTTCTTCGAAGGCTTCCGGAGTCTGGAACGCTGATGCCGCCCGACCTGAAATCACTGGCCGACGCAGTACGGAGTCTGATGGCTGCGGAAGTGGCGCTGCGGAAGGATGTGCCGCCACAGGAGCGGCTCGATGCGATCGTGAAGCGCGGTGAGTTTCGTCCGGTCGAGGATGAAGCCATCGGCTTCTGGTTTGCCCGGTTTCTGAGCGTGCGCGAAGACCTGCGGGCCGTTATTGATGAAGTGCGGGCGACACTGGACGAGCCGGATTCGGTTGCGGAGCGGCATCGTGAGCTGCACTTTTTTGTCGTTGGCCTTGCTGCTGTCTGCCTGTTGATTCGTATCGACCGGCTCATGCTGTTCGACATTGCATCGCACAGCATTATTCAGCGTAAACTCAATGAGGCATTTCCCGAGTACCGGATTCCGCGTAAGCAATACACAAAGATCTTTTCGTCCTTTGTCGATCAGGGCAATGTACTGGCCATTCGCGATGCCATGAAGTTCGCCGAGCGACACCGCGGCGGTATTGAGGCGTTGTCCGGCGATCCCGATATTGGTTCCATTGCTGCAGCACTGCCGGAGCTAAAGACCGCATTAAATCCGAGTGTACGCCGCTATTTCAGGCGGGCGTGGAGTTATGTCAGCCATAAGTGGCGTCGCCGCGGCGTGGTCAGCACACACAATGTCATGGCGGCGTTGCTCGAAGCTGTTGGCCGCACCGCATCCGAGATAGCGGATCACAAGAACAAATCCGTGACAGCGGACACACGCGCCGAACTGTCGGAATTTCTGCAGCCTGGCGACGTCGTCATTACGCGGCACGCCAAGGCGCTGACGAATTTATTCATACCCGGGTTCTGGCCGCACTCTGCGCTGTACATCGGCCGCCGCGACCAGCTTATGAATCTCTCCGTCGAGATTTCCCCGTCGGCCGACGCGCGTTGGCAGCACGATATTAGCGTTCTCGAAGCGCGCAAGGACGGCGTCCGGCTGCGGACGCTGAGCGACACATTATCCGTCGACAAGTTTGTCATTCTTCGTCCGAACCTGGTCAGCGCCGATGTCGAGCAGGCGATCAGCCGCGCATTGCTGCATCACGGCAAGCTCTACAATTTCGATTTCGACTTTTTCAGTTCGGATCGCATTGTCTGCACCGAACTGGTCTACCGGGCCTACGACGGCATCGGCGGGATTCAGTTTCCTCTTCGGGATCGGGCTGGGCGCAAGACGCTGTCCGCAGAGGATCTGCTCGACTTTGCCGTTGACAGCGGGCACTTCATGCCCGCCGCAATTTTCGGTGTGGCAGGTTGTCACGATCGCGTACTGTATGGTGATCGAGTGACGGACGTACTTCTCGAAACCTATTGTAGACAGGAAAGGTAGACAGACATTGGCGGCCGCGCCACCGACTGCGCGGTCTAAAAGACGGAGCGTGTGAGCGACCCGGCTCGAATATGACTGATCTTATCGCTGAGTTGCAGCCTGTAAAAATGCCGTAGCTCGTTGAGCACGCTGACGTCTTCCTCAAGCAGCGCTTCGCGAAGCCCGTAGCAATATCGCGCCGCGAAGTCGTTGGCAGAACGATAGCGATCGAGTTCGGTATCGTCGAGGTCACGCCGGAAGCTGACGTTCTCGAAGAGATAGTGGTGCAGGTTGCGCAGCAGTCGCCTGTCGGACTGGGCGATGGCCAGCCGCATCGTCGCGACAAACTTGTCGACCTCGGCTTGCAGTTCGAGTTCGAGCAGCGACAGTGTTCTGTTTTCCGTCGCCTTCCATGCGACGCAGCTAAAATGGCTGATACCTTCGATCACTTTGCAGAAGTCGTCGAGCATGTTTGCCCGCAGTCTGTGCAGCGGATTGTGAGCCTCAACGCGCCCAAGCAAATCGCTATCTAGAAACAACGATAGCGCCAGTTCACCGCCGTCCTCGCTGATCAATAGCGACTCCTCACTATCGTTCCCGATATTGCCCTGGCCAAGCGCTCTCGCATACGCAAAGTCGGTGATGACGAAGTCGCGAACATCGTAGCCATGTCCAAGGTGATAGATGTCGGCCAGTTGTTGTTGCAGCGCATCAAGCATGTTTACAGGCTGCCGGTGGCACCGCTAGTGCCGAAAACCGTTCCCGATCGGAATCACCTGCTGCTTGCGCAACAGCTTCTCGGCTCTGCGGCTTCCGGTTTTGCGCCAGAGTTCATAGGTCTTAAGAATATCGCCGCTGGAGTTGAGCGTGCCGTCGCGCACTTCGTGCAGTATGTCGATGAGCACGCGGAACTTTCTCGCAAGATCGCCGTAAAGGTCGGCAAATGCATTGCCGCGAAACGTGCCGCGCACTTCGTCGGACAGCGAGGCATACGCACTTTCGCCCATGTAAATGTAGTAGTCGATGTCGACAGCTTTGGTCGCAAAGCCGTCTGCGAAAAAACCCGATACAAACAGTGCAACGTCACCGATGCGCTGCAGAAGCTGATTGCGGTGTTCGCTACTCGTCGCGTCGGCCGCGTCGGCAAGCATCAGCGCCAACGGCTTGATGCCGCGGGTATCGTCATCGTCGGTGTAGAGATTTTCGGAGCGGGAGAACAGCGTCATCATATTGACGACGTAGTGCGTAGTGTGCGTATCGACCGAAACAGCCTGCTGCGCCATCGCCGCGTCGATTGCGCCGCGAAAGTAGTCGCAAAGATCACGTACCGGTACTACCCGGCCACTGTGAGGCTGATTCATCGTGCTTCACCTCCTGGTTACACCCTTTATAGCGAACCGGCGCTGAATCGCCTGTGAACGGGGTCACGAATACCGCGAATGCGATGCTGCAGTCAGACTGGAGGCTTCTCGGGCTCGAGGATGCGAACTTCGCGCTGCGGAAATGGAATTTCCATCCCATTTTCCTGTATTGATCGCCATATGGAGAGATACAGATCAGCCGCAACGCGATTTTCCCGTCGTCTATCCCCTCCATCCAGAATTCGACAACGACATCGATGCCCGATTCGCCGAAGCCCGCGATCTCTGCGTCGGGTATGTACGCTTTCGGAATGTCGTCGCCGCTTATGACGCTCGGGTGATCCGCACAGATTCGCCGAATGTTGTCGAACAGCAGGTCCAGGTCGGTAGAGTATGCGACCTGAAGCTCAAGCGTATAGCGTTGCTGCGGATCCTTGTGGGTCCAGTTGGTGTAGGTGGACGTAATGAACAGTTCGTTCGGCACCATGATGTCTTTGCCGTCGAAGGTCTCAATAACGCCAAAGCGCATGTTGAGTTCGCGCAGTGTGCCGGAGCGGCCGTCCTCAAGCTCGATAAAATCACCGATCGTGATCGAGCGGTCCAGCAGAATGATAATCCCGGAAATAAAGTTGGACGCAATCTGCTGCAGACCGAACGCCAGACCGACACCGAATGCGCCGCCGAATACCGCCAATGCCGTCAGGTTGACGCCCATGACCTGCAGGAACAACAGGAACAGGACGACTATCAGCGCTATTTGAAACAGCTTGGCAAAAACTTCGCGAGTTCCCGCGTCGAATGTTTCGTTGTCGCGAATAGCCTGTTGACCGAACGAATGCGATTTGCGGCCGAGCCAGAACAGCAGTGTGCCGAAAACCACAGTTCTACATAGCGCCAGCAATGAGAAATTGATGTTGCCGACCGACAGCGAAACGCCTTCCAGCGCCGCCGCGAAGTCATCCAGCCAGCCGAAGACGTACAAAACCGCCAATGGAATGAGAATCCATGTAAACACGGCCTTGATGAGCGCGTTTTCGACAAAGCGAGACACGATCCGGTACAGCAGCAGCACGACCGCGAGTGCCTGCGCCATGCGCACCGCCCAGCTTTGCCCGATGCCGGCATCCGACCACGCGATGGCAGCGCCAAGGGCGACAATGCCGAGCACCGGGAACACGTAGCCTCTTAGCGGGTATAGATAGTTTCGTTTCGGTTGCTGTCCTTCACTGCCTGCGGCCCGGCGAAAACCCGGAATCGAAATTCGCAGTGCGGCGGCAACGAGGAATGCGATCCCGAGGGCAACTGCGATTGAGAACAGCTGCAGGTAGAACTCCGGGCTGGTAAATGCAGTGCTGGTCGTTTCGCGAGTGTTGGCAAACCAGTCGCTCAGCGCATTTGTGAGTTCGTCTTGCATAGTGGGTGTTCGATAACGCAGAGATTTTGCCGCGGGTCTCAGGATTCTAGCTTCTATGCGGTTCTCAAGCGAGCAGCGAAGTTTCCGACTAAGGGCCAGTCAGCCTCTGGAAATACGCGGGCTCGTTACCCGCAGTCCACTTGATATTGCAACCGATACTCGGTTTTTGAATGTCCGCGGCTTTGTCGCCAGCCAGTACGGCGTCGAGTGCAGCACGCAGATCGCGACCATCGATCGGTGTGTTGTTTGACGGCCGGCTGTCGTCGAGCTGGCCACGGTACGCCAGCGACAGGTCGCAATCGAAAACGAAAAAGTCCGGTGTGCACGCAGCACTGTAAGCTTTCGCGATTTGCTGACTTTCATCGAAAAGATACGGAAACGTGTAACCCGCGGTCTTCGCCTCCTCTTTCATGTGACGGGGGTGATCGGCCGGGTGAGTGGCGACATCGTTGCTGTTAATGGCATAGATCGCAACGCCGCGCGGGCCATAGTCTGCGCCAATTCGCGCCAGTTCATCCCGAACGTGCACGACGAACGGGCAATGGTTGCAGATGAACATGACGAGTGTCGCAGGGGCGCCTTCCTGCAATGTGTACATTTCACCATCCGGATCGGGCAGGGTGAATGGAGGGGCCGGTGTGCCCAGCGGGAGCATTTGAGATTCGACAGCAGCCATGGTTTCAGTACATAGTCTTCGGCAGGTTCTGACAATATTTCAGGGGCATTCCATTGTACTACATTGTCGACAATGAGCTGGACGACGAAATCGTGGGCAGAGACTATCCCTTGTGGGCCGCTTGATACATTCGGTGACTCTCAGTCGCATCACAACGCCCTTGGGCAAGGCGAGCGAGCGCAGGACTGGCCGTCGCCAATTCAAGCGAGCTCAACGCCGCCGAAGGGCGTTGTGGTGCGACCCGCAGGGAGCCCTTCTCAAGGGGCATACCGGTGTTGAAGCGGCTTGACATAGCCCGGCTATGCCGGCGCAGCTTCGCCTGGGTCTGCCCCTTGAGAAGGACTCTGAGAGTGACCGAATGTATCAAGCGGCCCACAAGGTCGATTGCGAGACAATGTTCCAGGCTCACTCCATTAGCTCGTGGTATCTTTCAAAGCCCGCACCGAAGCTTTCGTTCGAGCTGAGCCGAAGTGCCTTCCTGACCGACGTTCTGAAGGATGCGACCATTAGCGCTCCGGGTTTTCTGATCAGCGAAAGAGTCAAGCGGCTACTCGATAGTTTTAATATCATGCGGCATCAGTTTTTTCCGGCGCCCGTTCGCACGAGACGTTCAGTACACGGCTATTACTGGTGGCACCTGTGCGAGCCGAAACTCACGACGCGGCTCGATTATGAGCGTTCCACGTTCTATCGAACTGAATTCGGCTTCCGCGAAGAGCCAATCGTGCTCACTTCCTACAGGCAATACGAGAAGCTCAAGAAGCGAGATAAGGAGGCTTCGTTCGGTGTCGAACTTGATAGCATTGTATTCTCGAAGTCGTTCGATCGAACTCTGGACGTGTTTACCTTTCTCCCTTTCGATAGAGCGGTCTATTGCTCGGGCCAGCTCAGGGAAGCGCTGGAGGGAGGCGGAGTGTCGGGCTTCAGCTTTAAAAAAGCCACAAATTTTGTCTGAATGCCGTCAGGTTGTTTTATTATCGGGTACGGACCAAAGGACTGACCATGCTGGACGAACTTGACGACAAAGAAGCCCGTGTTATCGGTTGTCTGATCGAGAAATCGGTTGTGACGCCGGACCAATACCCGCTCACACTGAACGCGCTGACCAACGCCTGCAATCAAAAGTCCTCGCGGAACCCTGTCATGAGCCTGACCCAGGGTGAAGTGCAGCATACGCTGCGTGCGCTGGAGGCGAGGCATCTCATCATGAGCGAGGATAATTTCAAAAGCAGAACCGAAAAATACTCGCAGCGCTTTTGCAATACGCGCTACAGCGATCTGCAGTTCGATTCCGCCGAACGCGCCGTTGTGTGCCTGCTGCTGCTGCGCGGTCCGCAGACGCCTGGCGAGTTACGTGCGCGCAGCGGGCGATTGCACACGTTTGCGGATAACGCCGAGGTTGTGACTGCGCTGAACGGTTTGATGGCGCGCGAGGCCGGGCCATTGCTTATCAAACTGCCACGCACGCCAGGGCGCAAAGACTCGGAGTACATGCATCTGTTCGGTGGACCCGTGGATATCGACGCACTCGTCGCGGAGGCAAACGACAGAAAGGCGGCCGGGCCGGCGCAGCGCGAGAGTGTCGCGTCACTGGCCGAACGCGTGGACCGGCTCGAAGCTGAACTTGCGGAACTGAAAACTCAGCTTGGCATCGGGGCGGCAGATTAGGGCCTGTTAACAGGCCCTGGCGTTAAAAGGCGCCGGGAGCGTTTGCGCGTGACAGGCACGGCTATTTCACGTCACTGCGGGCGGCCTTGATCAGATCGTAGGCCGAGTTGATTTCCCGCGAGCGCTCTTCAGCAACGGCACGCATACTCTCCGGCAGGCCCCGCGCCGCCAGTTTATCGGGATGGTTCTGGCTAATGAGCTTGCGGTACGCGCGTTTAATTGTCGCGGCATCGCTGTCAGGCGTGACACCGAGCGCCGCGTACGCGTCGGCCAGCTTGTCCTGAGTTGGCGGTGCACCCGGTCCCGATGCACGGCCCGTGCCCGCCCGTAACAGGGCTTCGAGCTGCGCGACGTCCGCTTCGCTTAAGCCAAGGCGCTGCGCGATTCGTACGAGCATCGCGTGTTCGGCGGGGTGAAAATTGCCGTCGGCGGCGATGGCCATGCATTGCAACTGCAAAAACAATTGAATGAGCGGCGGGCGTCCGCGGCTGATTTGGGCGAACCGGTCGACGGCAGCGTCGAGGTCGAAGTCCGGTTGCTTGCCGCGATTGAACGCGACCTTCGCCTGCTCACGCTGTTCGCCGTGGACATTCAGCATGCCAAACATCTGCTCGACGGCGTTAATCTCATCGCGCGTTACGACGTTGTCGGCCTTGCACAGTGCGCCCATGACCGAAAATACCGAGTCGATGAGTTGCGTCTGCACAATTTTCAGTCCACCGAGCAACGACTTTTGCACGAAATAGCCGGCGCCGTAGCCGATCAGGCCGCCGACGACCAGTCCCGGTAACCCGCCAGCGAGCAGTCCGATCAGTCCGCCAATGAATATCAGTCCCATTTACCGTTCCTCATACTCTGGTCGAGCCGCCGCCCAACCGCCGCAACGGTATCAGTTACCGTATTTATGTGTTTTTCGCTGGTGCGAAAATTGACAATGCAGGCCCTGAGAAAATAACGACCGTGAATGACCGCATTCGACACGAACAACTCGCCACCGGCCTGCAGTTCGGTGAGAATCCTCTGGTTTAGCTGATCGAGAAACTCCGCGGCGCGTTCTGTATCGGAGCCGTTCAGATCGGCCGGTACGTAACGAAACGTCGCGATACTCAGATTGACCGCGTGTGCCTCGAATTCGGGATGTCCCCGCGCAAGATCAAACAGTCTTTCGGCCAGTCGTACGTCCTCCTGAATCGATGCCCGATAGGCCTCACGACCCACCGAGCGGAGTTGCAGCCAGACTTTGAGTGCCCGAAATCCGCGCGTATTCTGCATGCCGAGTTCATAGAAGTCGATACCGGCCTCACCGCGGCCGACGACGCGGTAGTAAGGCGGTTTGAAGCTAAAGGCGTCTGCAAGTGCACTGCCGTGCTTCGTCAGAACGCACGCGACTTCAATCGGACAGTACAGCCATTTGTGCGGGTCTACCGCGACAGAATCCGCCAATGACAGCACGTGCAGGTCGTCCGGCGCATTGGGCAGACACGCTGCGGGCGCACCGTAGGCGCCGTCGACATGAAACCAAAGGTCTTCGCGTTCGCAGATCGCCGCAATGTCGTGCAGCGGGTCCACGGCCCCTATGCCCACGCTGCCACCGGTGCCGACGACGAGAAACGGTAATCTGCCGTTGGCTTTGTCGTCAGCGATGCGTTCGGCGAGCCGATCAATTCGCATGCGGCCGCCTTCGTCGGTCTCTATCCACCGAATCCCCTCGGACCCAAGCCCGCAAACGTCGGCCGCCTTCTGCACCCAGGTATGCGTTTCGATGGACACGTAGGCCGTCAGCCGGCGTGCGTCCGCGTAGTTGCCATGCTGTCGAATGTCCCAGGGCGCCTTGCAGGTGCGCGCAGCAACGAACGCCAGGGCGTTGGCCATATTGCCGCCGCTGACCATGAGGCCGCTGGCATTTTTGTCATAGCCGATAAAATCCGATACCCAGCGGACGGCCCGTGACTCGATTTCGCTCGCGACCGGAGAGATTTCCCAGCGTGCGATATTCGCGTTCAGCGCCGAAGCCAGCAGGTCGGCGAGCACGCCGAGCGGCGCAGACGACGACGTGATGTAGCCCATAAACTTCGGGTGGCCATTGTGCAGCGAGTGATCGAACAGCAAAGGTGTCAGTTCCTCCAGCAACTGTGCCGCGCCAGTGCTCTGTTCGGGGAGTTCACCGGGCCCCAGCAATCTGCGAATCTCCTGAAGGTTTGTCGCAGGGGTTACGGGCCGGTCTTCGATAGATTCGTAAAAGGCCGCAATGCGGTCCACGAGTTCGTGACCCAGCGCACGAAACTCACTGGCGGACATGTTGAGTGCTGACTGCCGGGAGGTCGATTTTGTCATCGCTGTGTTTGCCGTCCTAAGGCCAGAAGTAGCGCTATCCTATACAATACATGTGCTTATTGGTCACGGGTTCGGAAATTCAACGATGAACGCTATCAATCTTTCGAAGACCGGTCTGCACCGGTTCGAAACGGTTGAATCAAAGAACCCAGGTCTCAATCTAATTCAGGCGATCGCGAGTGTTACACGAGTATCACCGAGTTGGATCTTGTTCGGCGAGGGTACGTCAGTACCGGGCGAGCAGGTTGGTGCTGCAATCTGATCGCGTGTCATCGATACGATCGACCTGATGGTCGGCGCTCTCGGTCTGATTGCCCGGCAGCAAAGTACGATGACAAACTGGCTGAGAAGCGTTCGCGAAAATCCGCCGAAGAAAGTGCGCAAACCCTGATTGTGTGAACGTGGTTCAGTAGTTAGGGGCGATTGTTCCGCCTAAGTGTTGAGATCGCCAAAGTCGCGATTATACTTCCGCCTGCCTATGAAAATCACTTGCCAAAAATCCGGCTGTTCAAACGCCGCGCGTTGTTTCGCGATAGACGGCGTTGTGTGTTCGTGTGCAGTGAATTTGTATACGTGTCGCGGTCATTTTGCCGTGCTCTCTATCGATAGCGGAGAAGTAATGCCATAGCCTTCCAGGAAATCTCTAAAGAGAAACCCCGGCTGGCTCGTGCCAGCCGGGGGTTCTTGGTTTTGGGTGCCCCGATAAGTTCTTTAATAATGTGGATGGTGCGCCGAACTCACCCGTGCCCAATTAATTTTTACTACCTTGCACTGTTACTCCGAACTTACCGATGCCCTTCCGTGAAGATCGCGAGCAACAATTTTTCGTCAAGCACGGGATCTGACCCGCGCCCAGCTAACCTCGTTGCCTTCCACAGGCCGCGCGGGAATGTTTTGCGAGAGCAGCAGCGAACACACTGCAAAGCCGGCGCCAACCAAAAACACGGCGGAGTGAGACCAAATCCAGACAATGCCGAGCGCGGCGGGAATCACAACGGCGGCGATGTGGTTAATCGTAAACGAGACGCCAGCGGTGCTTGCGATGTCGCCCGGGCTCGCGATTTTCTGAAAGTACGTCTTGATTGCGATGGCGAGTGCAAAAAACATGTGGTCAATCACATACAGTGCAGCACCGACGTACGGGTTTTCGACGAATGCGTAGGCCGTAAACACGACGAACAGGCCTGTGTATTCAATCGTCAGTGCCCTGCGTTCTCCGATGCGGCCGATCAGACCACCGATGCGTTCCGCAAACAGCCAGTTGAACACATAGTTGATCAGAAACAGCAACGTCACCTGCGCCGCCGAGTAGCCGAATTTCTCGACCATGAGGAATGCCGCAAACACGACGAAAATCTGCCGACGCGCTCCTGAAAAAAATTGCAGCGCATAAAACAGCCAGTAGCGCTTTCTCAAAACGAGTTTCTGCGTTTGTTCGTGTTCGGACTTAAACTGAGGAAAACCGATGCCCATGAACGCCGCGAGTAAGCAGCAGATACCGCCAGCCAGTAAAAACAGCCAGACGTAGTCGAGCTTGAGGATTTCGAGAAGGACCCAAAGCACCGAGTATACCGCGAGCGACGTGGCTGATCCGACCGCAATCAGCTTGCCAAACGCGCGTGGTGCCACGTCCTTGTTGTACCACTGCAGGGCCAGCGATTGTTTGACGACTTCGAAATAGTGAAAGCCGGTCGACATCAGAATCGTGACCAGATACAGGCCAATTGCGTACGGAAAAAAGCCCGTCAGTGCGACACCGATGCCCAGCAAAGCGAGTGCGATGACCGCGAAGGTCTGCTCTCTAAGAATCAGCAGTACGAATACGGTCGTGAAGGCAAGAAACCCAGGCACCTCCCGCAGGCTCTGCAGAATACCGATTTCGACGCCCGTGAACCCCGCTCGCTCAACGACAAAGTTGTTGAGCAATGCCGACCACGCATGAAACGCGATCGGCATTGCCACCGACATCAGAATCAGCAGGGAATGCGGATTTTGCCACGCGCGATTTTTCATCGGCGAAGCTTATCAGAGTTGTGTCTCCGATTTCCTCCGGTGCTCTATCTTACAGCCGGTACGATCAGGGCACCGCCTTCTTCATCGGACAGTATTCCAGCAGAAACGAATGCACGAACCTGATGGGTGAACGCACGAAGTTGGTTTACCGCTGCTGGTGTGCCTCTGGCAACGCTCCTGAGCGCGGCACGTAGCTTCGCCCGTAGCGCGTTTGCCCGGCCGTGATTGAGGCGTTTGTCTTCCTCCAGCAAATCGATCCGCTCGATCAGAATCTCGATCTGCTCTTCGATGGGGCGCATTGCGAGGAACACCGCTGTCGTCCGCGCGGGGACGCTGAATGATTTCGTGCTGTTGTCAAAAGTTGCGGTACGCACGATCGGATCGACCGACTCGCTCTGCACCGGATGCAAAGAGAACTCGCCGCTGGTTGCCGGAGCACTGAATTCGACGGCGTCGGTACCGGCGTTAAACAGCACGACAACCATTTTGTTACTCAGGTCGACATTGCCGGCTTCGTCCGCAACGGTCATCACAATCAGCCCCGGAATCTGCTGTGCGCCCGTGTTATGGAAGCGTACGCGCTGTTTTACGTCGTCGGCGGTTTGCAGGCGGAACAGTGGAGAGCTGCCGCGAATTCTGAGCAACTCGTGGAATTGCTCAGCGGCGTGGAACACGTCGCTCGACTGCGGTGCAAGTGCCGGATTGGCTAAGAGCGGCTGCATGATCGGCCACTTGTCCTGATTCTTTTCGGCCACCGGCAGACCGTTGCCCCAGTTGGTGGTTTCCAGTGTCCAGTCAATGGCGTTGAACCAGTCGCCCGAATTGAAACTGTCTCGGTCCATCGATTTGGACCGCAGAATATCCTGCCCGGCGTGTATAAACGGAATGCCCTGGCCCAGCATAACGATGCTGTTGCCGAGATTCTGGATACGAACGCGATCGGCCATCGTCGTGTCAGTCGGAGTTTTAAGCTGTGTCGCATCGAACAGGGTTTCGTTGTCGTGTGCAGCGGCATAGGTGATGTTCTCCTGTGGATCGGCCGTGTAGCCGGCCTGCTGTCCGAAGTAGTCGACTTCATCGGCACGAACCGTGTTGCCAGCCGAATTGACGAACTCAAAGTCTGCTATATCACCGGCCAGGCCGATCCGTATCCAGTCGCTGACGTGCAATAACTGACTGCTTGCGTCGTCTTGTGGGAAGCTGTTTGGATCGTAGCCTAAGCCGTTGATGAATCCCTGGTCTCTAAGGTCGCTGAACGGATTGCCGCCGCGCACGCCATCGCGCAGGCGATCGCTGAATGTACCGATACCCGTACCTGCCAAGTTGCGCTGCGTGGCCTGCTCGAAGCGCGCATTGTTCGCCACTTCGCCAAAGTTCCAGCCTTCGCCGTAGAGGTAGATTGAAGCCCCGTCGACGCCGTCCGACTCGACGGTCAGTGAATCGAGTGCCTCACGAATTCGCAGCATCGTCGATTTCGAGTGATGTCCCATCAGGTCGAAGCGGAAGCCATCGATTCTATAGTCCCGAGCCCAGGTCAGCACCGAGTCGACCATGAGCTTTTCCATCATGGCGTGTTCGGACGCGGTGTTTTCGCAGCAGGTGCTGCGTTCGATGGCACCGGTTAGGCTGAGCCGATGGTAGTAGCCGGGAACGATTTTATCGAGTACCGATTTGTCGTTCTGACCCGACGACGCCGTGTGGTTGTAAACCACGTCCATGACGACCCGAAGCCCGGTCTGATTGAGCGCCTTCACCATGCTGCGGTACTCGACGACGCGCGCCGTGCCGTTCGGGTCGGTCGAATAACTGCCCTCGGGTGTCGTGTAGTGCCACGGGTCGTAGCCCCAGTTGAAGCCGTCGAGATTGGCCGTTTCCGTCACGGCAGCCTGCTGCCGATCCGAGTCGGGCGGCAACAAATCGAGCGCAGCCGGGTCCGGTTGCTGCCACTGATTCTTGTCCTCCTCGATACTTGCGATATCGAAAGTCGGCAGCAGATGAATATGCGTCAGGCCCGCGTCGGCGAGTGTGCCGAGGTGCCGGCTGCCGTCCGAATCGGGCTTGGCGAAGGCCATGTAGGTGCCTCGCAGCGTTTCGGGAACGCTCGTGTCGTACACCGAAAAATCGCGTACGTGCAGCTCGTATATCACGATGTCCTCGGGTGCTGCGAGTGGAGGCTTTTCCGCGTCGGACCACCCCAAAGGCATTAGCGCAGGATCGTTGAGATCGACGAGTTGGCTGCGCTGACTGTTCATCGACAGGTTCAGCGAGTATGGGTCCGTCACGAGGTTGTTCTCGATTTGTCCCGTGGATGGCGCGAATACGCGGACGTCGAACAGATAGTATTTGCCACGCCAGTCCGCTGGCCCGGAGATGCGCCAGGTGCCTGTTTCGGGGTCATACGCCATCGGGTAGTCGGTTCCGATGCTGGCCGGATCGGTGTCGTCGAACAGTACGAGGCTGACGTCCGTAGCAGTCGGAGCCCAGACCGACACGCTCGGTTTGCCGCCCGCAAACACAGGACCCAATGCGCCATTGTGCGCGAACAGGTCATCGAGTACGCCGGGAATTTGCAGTGAGGTCGCATCGACCGGGTTGCCGTCGGTATCGGCCACGGAAATCGCAAGCTGTCCTTTGAGCAACAAGGGGACCTGACTGAGGTCGGCAGCGTCGATACGTAATGCCGAATAAGACGACAGATGCGGGAACTTCGCGAGCACCTCTGCGGACAATCCGGCCGCATCGTGTGTCAATTCAATCGAGCCGTCGGCGCCGATAACGCCCGATCCGTCGAGGGCAAGCCCGCCGTCGGCGGCATGATGCAGCGTAAAGCTGTCGCCGGGCCCGCCCGCGTTCCAGGCAATGACATCTTCGCTCACCCAGTGTGCCGTTGCCTGTGCGAGGTTACCCTTCGGTGCTGAGGGTCCGGTGCCAACGGACAGTATATTTGTTGACGCATCAAACGTGAAAAACACTTCATCGACGGGTTCGGTTACAGCGAACGGAATGTTGGCTCCGCCGGGTACACCGCCGTCGCCGTAGTTGACAGTCCAGCTCTCGTCAATCGCAACCTTCGCTTCGTAATTGCCTGCGGGAAGGTAAGCGGAGAACGTGTAGAAACCATCGCCATCCGGATCCTGTAACCAGGACCTGAGACAGTCTGGCTGCCAGTCGCCCGGGCACCCGAGTTCGTCCTGGAAGCTGCCGGGTACCGTCGCAATCAGGCTGTTGACGTTGTCCGTTACCCAATGCGTTTCGTGGCTGTAGTAAAACCGCACGTCCGCCGTGGCGGCGGCGCTGAGCGCAATATTTGCGCCGCCACGCTGAGCGTTTGCGCCGTAATTCTCATCCCAGGCGTCGTCGATTGTGGCTTTGTAGTTCCAGTTACCCGCGGGCAGGTTGAAGGTTCCTTGCCACACCGTATCGTCTGCATCGAATGTGAGATGGGTCGCGGCGCAGTCGGGTTGCCAGTCGCCTGGACACCCGAGTTCGTCCTGCAGGTCGCCCGCTATGGTGACCGACGATGGCTGGGGCTCGGGCGGGGCAACGGCAATCGACAATTCCTTGCTTGCATCGTTGAATGAAAACAGCATGTCTGCGTACGCACCCGGCACACTGAACGAAACGTTCGGACCGTTCTGCACACCGCCAGCACCGTAGTTTTCGGCCCAGCTCTCATCGATGGCGACTTTCGCCTCATAGTAGCCGCCGGGAAGTACCGCAGTGAATGTGTATATGCTGTCGCCGTCGGGATCCTGCAGCCAGGACCTCAGGCAATCGGGCTGCCAGTCGCCCGGGCACCCGAGTTCGTCCTGGAAGCTTCCCGGTGCCACAGCAATCGTCGAATTGAAGTTGTCCGTGATCCAGTGCGTTTCGTGGCTGTAGTAGAACTTAACGTCCGTGTCTGCACCGAGATTCAGCGCGATGTTGGCACCGTTCGCCTGCGCACCCGCACCGTAGTTTTCATCCCAGGCGTTGTTGAGGGGGGCTTTGTACTCCCAGTTCCCCGCGGACACCGTAAAGCCGCCCTGCCAGACGTCATCGATGGCATCGAATGCGAGTTGCGTAGCGGCGCAGTCGGGTTGCCAGTCGTCCGGGCAGCCCAGTTCGCTTTGCAGGCTGCCCGCTACGGTAACGGCGGCCGGTTGCGCGGTATGATCGGCCCGAACGACCGCTGGTAGCGCCAGCGCGACGGCGCAGGTGAGCAGAAGAAAATTGCGGAGTGCACTGTAGTGCCAGACGTGATGAATCGGCATGCGCGGTCCCCAATGGTTGTTTTCGTAACTGCTTTTTTGCAAAAGCGCGTGCCGATTCATTAAGATGGATGAAAGGGAGCGATGCAAGCGAATGCAATCGAATTCATTGTCGAATTGCCGCTCTCAGGCGCCGAAACTTCGTTACTTCGTTCAGGATTGCGCAGGACTGGTTTCGGCAAGCATGGCGACGATGGCCGCGTCGACAGTCACGTCGCTCGGATACTATAGCGCCTCGGGCCAGGTACCTGACACCAGCGGTCGGTGTCTGACACCGGTTCTTTGTATCTGACACCGATTGTTAGCGTAGTTGTCCCAGCAGTGTTTTGAGCTGGGTGGCCGCTTTTTCGTTATGAAGAACGGAATCGGTGACCTCGGTCGCGAGTTCGGCGAACTTCGGGTCTTGGAGTACCTCGTCTCCAAACTCCCAGGCGATGATCGATTCGACGAATATCTGCGCCGCTTTGCGTCCCTGGTGTTCGTCCGGGTCGAGGGTGCGGATTCGGGTACCGATTTTTCGGCGGATATCCTCGGCGCTGGCCTTGCGGGCGCTGCTCGTTTTCTCTGAGCTGGCGTCCGAGGAAGGCTGTGCAACTTTTCGGTCACCGAGCTTTTTGCGAAGAATCTGGACAATCTGCCCTACGCCATTGACGGGATCCATCGCGCTGTCCTTAGTGCACGTCTTCGTCGCGTTCGTATACCGACAACAGCATGCGCTGCCCCTGGCCTGCTTGCGTACCTTCGACTGACTCCACCGGGGATATACCGGCTGCCTTTTCGGCGTCGAGGAGCACTCGCTGCATGTCGTTGTTCAGATCTTCGTTAATTCGGTTGTTTTCAATGCCGTTCCGCAGCGCTTGCGCGCATGCTTCGAATTCGTCCCTGACAAGATGCAGCATGCCCGTCTTAAACAGAAACAGAGAATCCTGCTCTCCGAGGCTGTCCAGTGGCTGCCAGACCTGCTCCGCTTCTTCGACGCGACCCGCGGTAATGTGCAGAAGCCCAAGCTGGAAGCGCGCCGTTGCCGGCAGTTCCGGATCGAAATCGAGCGCCTTTGACATATCTTTTGCCGCCTGATCGTGCATGCCGATCTCGGCGTGCAATGCACCGAGCAGGTAATGGGCTTTGCCGTTCTCCGGCTGCATTTCAAGCAGACGCTTCAGGTGCGAGATCGCCTTGTCTGGTGTGTCGTGCTGAGTTGCGTGCAGCGCGAGGTGCATCAGCTCATCGGCGTTGAGCCGTTCTGTGTCGTTGTTCATGCGATGCCTGAATGTTGTGAAAAACCGTCTTCAGAATAGCACAGTGCCGTGAAATTCAATTCGCCAACAGCCCCTAAACCAGCTCGGTATGCGGCGGATACATTCTTCGATAGGGCGTAAAACAAGCGACGCTCTGACTCGAAAACCAATAAGCAGGAGCGACGCATGACGGTCATCATCGGCGGTCACGAAACCGGATTACTCGACACATCTTTCGCGTTACTGAATCGTAATGATCGAAGCAATGCCACCGAACCCGGGCATGGGGAGCAGCCGTTCGTCAACGTGTCGAACGGCAATCTGATTATTCAGCAGCAGGATGTTTTTCTGCCGAGCCTTGGCGACGACTACCTGCTGACGCGCACCTACAACGCTCGCGGCCGTTCCAGCGACGCACAGCAGCATGATGACGCGCGCTGGCGGTTTTCCACTACAATTCGCCTTGAGGTCCTCAACGACGGCGGCGAAAAGCGATTTCAGATCGAATTCGGCGATGGCTCGCTATTTACTTACTACCTCGATACCGCGACCGGCTTGTACGTATCAACCGATGGTGCCGGAGCGTATGGCACGGTTGAGGACCTGGCGCCGCCGGGTAACAACGAGCCTTCGTATGTACTGACGCAGGCAAATCAGACCAAACTCTACTTCGACAAACTTGGCAAACTCGTACAACTCGTCGATACGAACGGCGTCACGGTCGATTACATCTACAGCAACGGCCGCCTGCAGCAGGTCCTTGACGACCAGGGCCATGTACTCAATTACATCTACGACAGCGGCCTGTTGTTCCAGGTCACCGATGAAAACGAAGGTGTGCTCGTCGAGTACCACTACAACAGCGGGCTGTTGTCGGAAGTCATCGACCGCTACGGGCACAGCACGCAGTATTTTTATACGACCGATGGCTTTCTGAGCCGAATCGTTCTGCCCGAGGAGCAGGTCGTCAATGGACAGGTCGAGACCTACGCAACTCGCGAGCTCAATTTTCAATACGAGCCGATCAACTGGAACGGCAGCCGCCAGCTCATCACGCAGATTACCGATGCGAGCGGCGGCATCACGACCTTCGACTACAACTTCGATCTGCCACAAACAACGGTTTTTCTCGGCGGCTCCACGACCGTGGTCGACGCACTGGGCAACAA
The DNA here is from genome assembly GCA_965224505.1 of Woeseiaceae bacterium. Taxonomy (GTDB): domain Bacteria; phylum Pseudomonadota; class Gammaproteobacteria; order Steroidobacterales; family Woeseiaceae; genus UBA1847. The sequence continues at coordinate 2,505,245 of CBDCZL010000018.1, read as the reverse complement.
TCGCGCGTACTCAAACGACCAGGAGTATGTTGATTGGCGCACAGCCAATGGCTATTACGCAGCCTACGATGCCAATCTGGCGGCCACGGATCCGAATTACCAGGCGCAGGTCGACGCGATTCGTAATCTGCATGCGCTGACCTACACCTATGACGCGAACGGCTATATTACCGAAGTTATCGATCAGCAGGGTTTCCGTACCAGTTACCTTTACGATGCCGACGAAAATCTGACCAGCGTAACCGATCGCAACGGCTGGGGGGCGACGAACAGCGACAGCGCCTATTACCGTACAGTGCGTGCAGAACTCGGTATTACTGACGGCGCGGGCAATGGAAAACTCGTCGCGAACCTGACGCAGCAGGAAATCGACGATATCCTCGAAGCGTTTACAAGTCACTTTACCTACGACAGCCGTGGCAACCTGCTATCCAGTACCGACAATGCCGATAACGAGACGACGTTTACCTACACCAGTTTTAATAAGCTGTCGTCGAGCACCTCGGCGGTCGGTAACGCGCTTGTGTCGAGTGACGCGCAGTTCTATCAGGACAAGCGTGTCGAACTCGGGTATGCGGCACTTGTGGCCAATCTTTCGGTTGCCGACATACAGGCGATTCTCGATCTGCATACGACATTTTTCGAATACGATGCGAATCAAAATCTGATTGAGCGCCGCGATCCGGGCGGAGATATCACTCGCTTCGAGTACGACGTATTTGGCAACCAGACGAGACGCATCGTGTTCCTGGACGCCAACGATCTGACCGATCCGGCGAAGCAACAAATCACGACGTTTGCGTACGACGGTTTCGGTAACAACATCAGTTCGACCGACGCCGAGGGCTACCAGACATTCAGCGAATTCGATCACTTCGGCAATCTGACACGCTTCACCGACGCCAATGGCGGAATTACGCAGTTCACCTACGACGCGGACAATCGCCTGCTGACGATCACGGATCCCGAAGGCCATATCACAGCGAACGCTTACGATGCTGTCGGCAACCGCATCAGCATCACGGATGCGGATGGCCATACGATTACGCGTCTTTACGACCTCAACAATAACCTGCTTGCCACGATCGATCCCTCTGAGACCGATCCGGCACAGGACCGGACGACACAATTCGAATACGACGTCGTTGGCAACCGGACCGCGACGATCGACGCCGAGGGTCGCCGCACCGAATTTACGTTCAATACCCGGCGTGAACTCGTCGAAGTGCTCAGCGAAGTCGTCGATGACGAGAACGGCGTGCCGACGCAGTACATGTCGACGTTCGCGTACGACGGCGAGAGCAACCGGATCAGTACGACAAACAATCGCGGCTTCACGACCGAGGTTTTCTATACCCGGAATAACCTGATCCGGCAGCAGACCGATCCCAACGGCCACATCACCCGATTCGAATACGATGCCAACAACAACCAGGTCACGATTACCGCGGGCCTGCAGCTCGTGGCCGCGGCACGTCAGATACTGCAGTTCAGCTACGACGAGGAAGATCAGCTTGTCACGCAAACGGATGCCGAGGGCAACGTCACCCAGTTTGCCTACGATGCGCCGGGTAACCGCATCAGTGTCACCGACGCCAACGGCAACGCAACGGACTTTGAGTACGACGCCAACAACCGGCTGATCCGTGAGATTCGACCCGAAGTGACAGACCCGGTCTCCGGCAGCCCGGTGCGTTACACGGTCGAGCATATCTACGACGGCAACGGCAACGAAATCGAGACCATCGACGAGAATGGGCACAGTACTAAATTCACGTTCGATCTCGACGACAAGCTGGTCATGGTCGAGGACGCCAACGGTATCAAGACTGTGTTCGAGTACGACAGCCGCCACAACCGGACCGCGGTTCTGATCGGCGTCGATGCGACGGTCGATGCCAGCGGTCATGTGACAGTGACCGACGTCAGCGAGGCTCAGACAACGCGCTTTGTCTATGACGAATTCAATCAACTGATTGCACAGATCGATGGCGTCGGTAATGCGCTGGCCGAAAGTGACGCGGCGTTGTACCAGACGCTGCGGCAGCACCTTGGCTACGCAGCTCTCGTTGCCAACCTGAGTGCAGCCGATCAGGTTGCTCTGCGCGACCTCTACACCCAGCACTTTGCATACGACAAGGTTGGCAATCAGCTCAGCAGGGTCGATCATCTGGATCGCACGACGAACTTTACCTACGACACGCTGAATAGACTGACGGCGAGGACCGATGCGGCCGGGCAGATTACGGGTTTCCGATACGACGGCAACAGCAATCGGACCTCGCAGACCGATGCTGAGGGCCGCGTCACGAGTTTTGTCTACGACAACGTCAACCGGCTCACGGATACGACCGATCCGCTCAGCGTCGTCACACATCGGGACTACGACGACTTTGGCAACCTGATTGCTGAGACACGCGCATCTGGCACCGCCGAGGCGCGTACGAGCACGTTCGTCTACGACCTCAACAACCGAGTAATCTCGCAGACCGACCCCGAGGTGCATACGCAGAGTTTCGAATACGATGCGGTCGGCAATCGCCTGCGCGTCACAGATGGGCGCGGCAATGACACGCAATTCGTCTACGATGCGCTGAATCGAAACATCAAAGTCATCGACCCGCTGAGTTTCGAGACGCAGTTCGAATACGACGGCGTCGGCAATCGCATCAGCCTGATCGACGCACGCGGCGGCATTACGAGCTTCGACTACGATCCGGGCAATCGCCGCATCGCGACCACCGATGCCGAAGGCCGCGTCACTACATTTGTCTATGACGTTCGCGGCAACCGTATCGAGCAGCGTACCGCGGCCGGCACTGCCGATGAAGAACTCACAGTATTCGAGTACGATGCCGAGAACAATCTGCGCCGCGTCATCGACGCCGAAGGCGGCATCACTGAAAACGACTACGATCGCGTTTACAATCGTGTAGCAACCACCGACGCCAACGGCCATACGACGTTCAGCGCGTTTGACGCGGTCGATCGCGTCGTGCAGGTGACCGATGCTGAGGGGCAGGTCACCCAGTTCACGTACGACGCGGTTGGCAACCGCCTGACCCAGACCGATGCACTCGGGCGTGTGACCGAATTTGTCTACGATGACAATGACCGGCTGATTCGCCAGATTGCCGCGGACCTCGTCGAAACCCACTTCTCCTACGACCTGGTCGGCAATCGGACGACGATCACACGTGCGGCGAACACGGCTGACGCCGCGTCGGATACCTTCGTTTACAACCTCGACGACCGCCTGATCAGCCAGACCGACGCCGAAGGCAATACGACGACGTTCGCGTACGACGAAAACCACAACCGCACGGCCGTCACGGATGCGAACGGCAACACGACGCTGTACACCTACGACGCAAACAACCGCGTCACGCAGATTCAGGACCCTGTAGGCAACACGGTCCAATACGTCTATGACGGCAACGGCAATCGCGTGCAGATCGTCGATGGCCGCGGCAATCCGAGTACGACCTATTTCAATGCCAACAACGAAGTCTCGCTGTCTGTTGATGCCGAGGGTTATGCCACGAGCTTCGTCTACGACAACAACGGCAACGTCGTCAGTCAGACGCTGCACATGCAGGCACTGGCGCTGCCCGTCGACCCAAATGTGCTGCCAGCGCTTCCGGTTGGAGCCGACGATCAGACCACGAGTTTCGAGTACGACAAACTGAATCGTGTCACGGCACGCATTGATGCCGAATCCTATCGCACCGAATTCGTCTACGACGCGGTCGGCAACAGGCTGCAGACGCAGCTGTACCGCGATGTCGCGGGTACCGACATCGCGACGACGCACAGTTTCTACGACGACGTGAATCGCGAGATCGCGATGGTCACGGCAGAAGGCTATCTCGTCGAGTTCACCTACGATGCGGTGGGCAATCGAACGAGCCGCACGGTTTACGATGAACGCGTCACGGTTCCGCCGACCGGCATCCCGATACCCGAGCCGGGAGATGCCGGGCGCACGGACCTCATGATTTATGACGCCGTCAATCGCCTGATACGCGAAACCAGTCCGCTGGGCGTACACACCGATCTCGAATACGACGATCGCGGCAATCGGACAGCGATCGTCGAAGCAGCAGGCACCGGGGATGAGCGGCGCAGTGAGTTCGTCTACGATCTCGCGGACCGTCTGACCCAGTCCATTGACGCCCTGGGCGTTGTTACGCAGTTGAGTCTCGATGCAAATGGCAATGTCGTGGAACGCCGCGAAGCGTTCGGTACGGCCGAGGAACGCCTGACGAATTTCGTCTACGACGGCAACAACCGCACCGTGAGTCAGACGAATGCCATCGGTGTCACGACGACGATGGCTTACGATGGCAACGGCAACATGGTCAGCATGACCGGCGCACTGGGCCTGGCTGAGCAACGCATCGAGACCTTCGAGTATGACCGGAACAACCGGCGTACTGCCGAGGTTAACGGCGAGGGCGAGCGCACCGAATCGGCCTACGACGGTGCAGGTAACCGCATTAGTCTCACACTGGCTCCCGGACTGGCTGAAGAACGCACAAACAGCTTCGAATTCGATCGCGACAATCGCCTTGTGGCGGCCATCGACGGCGAAGGCGTGCGCACCGAATACCGCTACGACGGCGCGGGTAACAAACTCGAAACCATTCAGGCGGCCGGTGTCGCGGGTGAACAGCGCCACAGCTTCTACGTCTACGATCTCGACAATCGCCTGACTGAAGTGACCGATCCGATGGGCGGTGTGACGTCCTACACGTACGACGTGCTCGGTAACCAGACTGAGATCGTCAACGCCAACGGCGGTGTGCAGACCAACGTCTTCGACGCTATCGGCCGGCTTGTCTCCAGCCTGTCGGCGGGCGATGTACTGACGAGCAACACCTACGATCTGCGCGGCAACATCCTGAGTACGACGCAGTCTTTCGGCGACGGCAGCGACAGCCGCACGACGACCTATGCCTACGACCTGCTCGACCAGCAGATACGCGTCGACGACCCCGAAGGTTTCAGCACGAGTATCGACTACGATGCGTTCGGCAATCAGACGCTGGTGACACATGGCCAGTACCTGTTGCAGTCCGGTGACGCCGGTTACGATGCAGCGAAAGCCGCACGCGCATTCGAGCAGACCAATGCGTTCAACTACGACGCTGCGGATCGGCTGCTGAGTCTGACCGACGGTGAAGGCAATATCACGGCCTATACCTACGATGCGGCCGGCAACCGCACGAGTATGACCGAGGCGGCGAACACCGATCCACGCACGACGTCGTTCAGCTATGATCTGGCCGACCGGCTCATTCAGACAGTCACGCCCGAAGGCGGCATCAGTCAGAATACCTACGATGAGACGGGACTGCGTATTGCCGAGGCGATACTGCAAAGCGACGACGGTACGACTCAGGTCTGGATCAATCGCAGTTTTGAATACGATGGCAATGCGCGACTGACCGCCGAAATCGATCCCTACGGTGTGCGCAACGAGCGTGAATACGATGCGATGGGCAACGAGATCGTGCTGCGCATGGCGGCCGGCACGGCCGACGAACGCATCACGCGCATGGAGTTCGATCTCAACAACCGGGTCAGTGCTGAAATAGACGGCGAGGGCAACCGCAGCGAATTCGAATACGACAGCCTTGGTAACCGCATTAAGGTAACGGATGCGCTGGGTCGCGTCGCACGCTTCTATTTCGACGGCAGCAACAATCTCTCCGGCATCCTAGATGCCGAAGGTTTCGTAAACGAGTTTAGCTACGACTCGGCAGGCAACCGCATTGGCGAAGCCGTCTACATGACCCGTTACACGGGTCCCGTCGACGACTTCATCGCATCGGTTCCGGTCATCTCTGCCGACGATCGCGTCTTTGCGTCGGTATTTGACGGCAACAGCCGGATTACGCAGCGCTTCGAATCCGACGGTACGATTACGAGTTTCGTCTACGACGCGGCTGGCAACCTGCTTCAGGAAACGCAGTTCGCCAACAGTTCGGCACCGCGCGACCTGTTCTATCAATACGACCTGAACAATCGACTGGTCCACTTCACGGACGTCGACGGCACGATCACGACGTTCACCTACGATGGTGCCAACAACAAGCTCAGCGAGACGTTGACGAACGCAACCGATCCGAACGCGGTGCGGCAGACGACCTTCGAATACGATCTCAACAACCGGCTGGTCCGCGAGGTGTTCGATCCGACCGGACTCAATCTCGTACAAACGCTGATTTACGACAAGGTCGGCAACGTCGTCGGCCAGACCGACCCGAACGGCAATCTGACGCAATCGGAATACGATCTTAACAATCGCATCGTTAGGCAGATTGACGCGCTCGGTAACGACACGATCATCGGCTACGACGCGGTCGGCAATCAGATTGCGGTCACTGACGCCAACGGCAACACCACCAATCTGGTCTACGACGGTAACAACCGTGTCGTGCAGGAGATTGCGCCCGAAGTCACGGTCTACACGATCGACAACGGCTTCCAGACGCTGCGCCCGACAATCACGCGCGCCTACGATGCGGCCGGCAATGAAGTACAGATGACCGATGCGTCGGGCTTCATGACGACGCGCTACTTCGATAGCAACGACCGGCTCGTCGCTGAAATCAATGGCGACAACGCGTTGCGCGAATGGACCTACAACGCGGCTGGCGAACAGACCAGCGAAACGCTGTACATGACGCGGCTGGCCGCAGCGGCGCACGATCCGGGCATTCGCCCGGGTGCGCCGGCCGGCGACTTCCGCGTCACGACGCTCGAATACGACCTCGGCGGTCGGGTCGTACGCATTATTCATCCCGAGATTGAGGTGACGACGCTGAGCGGCACGGATACGAATAATCCGTCGTTCGCCACGGCGCTCGTCAGTCCCGAAGAGACCTTCGTCTACGACGCATTCGGCAACCAGATCGAAATTTTCGATCGCAACGGCAATCGCACCGTTGCCTACTACGATGCCAAGGACCGCCTCGTCGCGCAGGTCGACCCCGAGGGGTATCTGACCGAATTCGACTACGACACCCAGGACAACGTGATCGAACAGCGCGTCTACACCGCGCGGCTGGATACCGCGACCGTGGTGTCAGGTACACCACCGGCACCTCCGGCTGGTGCGGTCTATGTCACGAGCCGCGTCTACGACACCGCCAGCCGCCTGCTTGAGGAGCTGTCTCCGGCCATCGACGTGTTCGATCCGGGCACGCTCGTGACCACGAACGAGCGCGTGTTGACGCTATATTCCTACGACAGTGTGGGCAATCAACTGAGCCGTACGCTGGCCGCAGGCAGCGCGCAGGAATTCACCGAGTACACCTACTACGATGCGCTGAACCGACAGGTCGCGATTGTCGACGGTAACCGCGTCGTGAATCGATTTGGCTACGATGCCAACGGCAACCAGACGCTGGCCAAGCGGCACTTCAACATGGTCGCAGCAGGCGTCGATTTGTCCATGCTGGACGGCACGACCGATTTTGCGTCGCTGGTGGGCAGCAATGCCAACGATCAGGAACTGAATCGCCTCTACGATGCGCTGAATCGCCTGTCCAGCGAGACCGAACTCATGGCCGCGGGCAGCGCCGACGACCTGATGCAGAGCTTTGGTTACGACTCGAACGGCAACCGCACCCACGCGACCGACGAAGACGGTTTCGTGCAGCAGTTCGGCTTCAATGCGCTCGGTAATCTGATCAATTCCGTCGGACCGGACGGCAGCGGCACGGTTTATGAGTACGATGTCGCGGGGAATCAGATTTTCGCCTTTACCGGGCAGCTCGACGGCGTGCCGGTTCCTGCAGGCAACCTGAGTGCGACGCTTGGCGACGGACTGACGGTCGCCTGGACCTTACCGACCGGTGCCAACGTGCGGTCCTATGTCGTGTACGACACGGTAAGCCAGACTGACGTCAACAACTACGCCAACCAAAGTCCGGTGCAGGGCACGTGGTTCAGCGAGACGGGCTCGGTCAACCTGTCGACAGCCGGCCTCAACGCCGGTGACAGCGTGTACTTCCGCGTCGTGACCCAGGATGCGGCGGGCAGCCTGACCTGGACGGCTGAGCAATCGGTGACGCTGCCGCCGCGACTGACCGACGTTGCCGTCGAGCAGACCGGACCGAACACATTGCAGGTGACCGCCGAGTTCGAGAGCGGTGCCGTCAATCCGCAATTGTTGTACGGCATGCCCGGTGCCACCAACACGACCGAGAATTTCGTCGATCAGGGCGGTGGTGTTTACGTCGCGACGCTCAACGGTGTCACGAATCCGCAGGAACTGGTCTATCGCATTAGTTGGGAAGATGCGTCCGGTGCTACCTATACGAGCAACGAAATTCCGTTCGAGGCTCAGGGCGGTCATGCGGGTGTCAGTTCCGCGCTCAGTGAAACGGCCGTCATGGTCGGCACCGATACCTTCTACAAACTCAACGTCGACAGCACGGTACCGAGCAGCATCGCCGACGATCTGCTGGTCCTTGCGGCCACCTGGCAGCGTGTCGACGTAACTGACGGGCAGAGCGGCAATGCGAGTGTCGAGGGTACGGACAGCGGTTTGGGCTACTCGACTTACAATATTGTCGCGGGCACTGACAGCGACCCACTTGAGGCGGGCACCTATCGCGTGACCCTGATAGGCGTTGGCGAATCCGAGGACATCATTCTCGATTCGTTTGAGGTTGTCGTCGGCTCGGGTTCGCTGAGCGTAACCGAGCGCAGTGCGAGCTGGACGATACCGGCCGTGGGCGACGATCAGGTTGTGATTGTCGACGGCGTCCGGGCCGAGGCCGCACGCACGGGTGCCGATGACGATCGTCTCGTCGTCGATCTCAACATTTCCGCGCCCGGTACGGCCGACTACAGCGCCTTCTATGGCACGGCCTTCGCCGATGAACACACGACGACCATCACATCGACCGAAGTATTCAATACCGACAACAGCACGACGCCACCGACCGTCACGAGTCTGGGCTTCGACATCGTAATTTCGGCGGCGTTAACAGCAGCGGAAGCCGGCAACGTCAACGGCGACGTGCATCTTGCGTGGCGGCCCGCGGATACGGGCACCGACTTCGCCAACGACGTTACGCTGACGGCCACGGGCAATACCTTCGAGACGACACTTGTCGAACTTGCGGCGGGCGAGTACGACTTCAAGATTTACTACACCGACGCCAACGGCGATGAGGTCATCGTCGACTGGTTGCGGATCGATACCGCGACGGCGAGTACCGTCGTCGACGACCAATCGGTCACGATAGAAGCCAGCGAGGTGAACGGTGAGGTTAGTGTCGATGCCGACGAGGTCATCAGCATCGATCCGGGCCTTTACAGCGGGCCAATCGATGCGGCCGTCGACGATCTGTCATTGGCGTTGACCGCCACGGGCAATCTCGGTGGCAGCCTGGCCGTCGATGGCAGCGATACGGGATACTTCACCGAGACTCAGTACAACGCGCTCAACGCACAGATCGCCGGCAATGCCCAGGACGGACTGTGGCGCGAGTTCGGCGTCGATGCCAACGGCAATGTGCTCGTGACCGAGAACTTCGGCATTGACCGTACAGGTACGCCGATCGTGACGTTTGCCGACTACGACGGACGCAATCGCGAGATCGCCCGCTTCGGTACTGAGACGACGCAGTTCGACAGCACGACGGAGCGTGCCGTGACGCGTACCGAATACGATGTACAGGACAACATCGTCCGCGAAATCGATGCGAGGGGCGGCGAGCGCACGCGCACCTGGAATGCACTGGGCAGCCAGCTCACCGAGACCGATCAGCTCTTCAATACGCACACGTTCCAATACGATCGCCTCGGACGCCGCACGGCCGAGACCGACGCGGTCGGCAACAGCCGTTACAACTTCTACGATACGGTCGGCAACCTTACGCAGGAAATCGATGGCGAAGGCCATGCGATGACGCATACCTACGATGTCTTCGGGCGCCGCATCCAGGTCACGAATGCACTCAATCAAAGTGTCAATCTGACCTACGATCATCGCGACCGGCTAATCAGCGCCAACGATGCGCTCGGCAAGACGACAACCTATGAGTACGACGGCCGTGACAATCGCACGAAGACGGTCGATGCCAACGGCAATGAGTCAAGGCAGGTCTGGGATGGTCTGGGCCGCGTCGTCGACACGATTTCCTACCAGAACGGCCAGGAGATTCACGAACGCCGCGCTTACGATGCCTACGGCAATCTCGTCGCGACGACGGACGGCGAGGGCCGGGTCACGAGCCAGATCTTCGGTGCATTCGGCCGTATTGTGCAGAGCGTCGACCAGGGCAACCGGCAGACGTTTTACGAGTACGACGATCAGGGTCGTTTGATCCGCGAACACGGCACAAGCGGCAAGGACATTCGTCGGACCTACGACGATGCGGGCCGTCTGCTTGAGGTCCACGACTTCGCGACCGGTGTCAGGACGACCTACGAGTACGACATTGCGGGCAACCGCAAGATCGAACAGACTGACACCGATGGTGACGGTGTCTTCGAACTCGCCGAGCATGAGCGCAACACGACGTACGAGTACGATGCGATCGGCCAGATGGTTCGCTGGGCCGATGGCGTTACGGGCATGCACACCAACTACATGTGGGATGCGGCCGGTAATCTGCACAAGGCCTACACAGACTTAGGCTATGACCCGGACAACGAGGGTCTGGCGGCGGGTACGCGCTTCGTCGATCACGAGTATTTCTACGACGGCAACAACCGGGTAGTGCAGCTCAACCAGCGCGGCGTGCTGGAGACGCAGTATTCGTTCGATGAGGCGGGCAACCGCATCATGGTCAACACGGGCGGGACGATCACGGACTACGAGTTCGACGACAACGGCCGTGTGATACGTGCCGAGAGCGGCGGCAAGACGACGGCCGACTGGCAGTACGACAACGTCGGCAACATTACGCAGTTCCGCACCTACGACGACAGTGGCAGTCTGGCCACCCAGGTCGATAAACAGTACTACGAGAACAACCGCAACTACTTTACGCACGATCAGGACTTCGGTGAGTCGGGATCCGACCAGCAGACGACGCTGACGATGGATCGTACGGGCCGTGTCACGCGCACGAAGCTCGTTTCAGACGGCGATACGTTCTACTTCGATCACATCTACAACGCAGCGGGCCTGGAGACGAAGATCACGGCGCGCGGTGACGACGTGGGCGGTACGACCACCAACACCTACAACGTCAACGATCAGTTGACCGAGTCTGACAAAGGGCAGGGGGATTCTCAGGACCGTCCTGAGATTCTGAAGTTTGTGTACAACAACGACGGTCAGATTCTGTACCGGTTCCACGATACGGGCGAAGAAGACAAGATCACGAACACGGAGTTTGTGTATGCAAACGGTCATCCGGTGGGCCAGAGCGGCAATACCGAAGACGACGTCAACGGCAATGAGACGCTGCTCGACACGGGTCGCTACAACCTAATTCAGCCTTTGGGCGAGGACTATCCGCAGAGCAGTGTGACGTTCTACACGGCCCGTGCCGGAGACACGCTGCAGTCGATTGCAGCGGCCGTATACGGCAACCCGAGTTTGTGGTTTGTGCTGGCCGAGGCCAACGGTCTCAGTGGCAGCACGGCGCTGACCGAAGGCCAGCGGATTCAGATACCGAACACGATTGAGTCGGGGCGTTTAACGGCAGACACGCATGTCGTCTATGACGAGAGCGAGATCATTGGTTCGACGCTGCCGAACCTGAAATCGGATCCGGATGATGGCTGTGGCAGTTTTCTGGCGATTATCATTACGATCATTATCGCGGTCGTTGCGGTTATTGCGACTGCGGGGCTGGCGACATCAGTCATCGGACCTGCGCTTGCCGGCGCCGGCCTGTCAGGTACGGCACTCACCATTACGAGTTTCGCCATTGCCGGCTTAATCGTCGGTGCCGCGGCATCCATCGTGCAGCAGGGTATCTTCATTGCACTCGGCTATCAGGATGAGTTCAGCTGGAAGTCGGTTGCGGCAGGCGCAATCAGTGGCGCATTTTCCGGTGCAGCTCAAGGTTTTGCTCAGATCGCTGCAATATCGAACGTTGCAAAAACAGTCAAGTTTGCCAAGACAGCTGCGCGAGCCTTACAAGTGGCCTCGGCCGCGAGCAAGCAGCTCATCGAAAACGGCAAGATCACCAGCTGGGCGAGTCTGGCCTCGGCAGGTCTGGGGCCGGTCAGAGGTGTTGGTACCGATGGCAAGGTCGGCAATCTGATCAACAGTGTCGGAACGGAGGTAGGCGGTACGCTGGGCAAAGCAATTAATTATGTGACGCCATGGCTCGGTTCCGCCGAGACATTCATACGTACGGGTGAGGTCTCACCGGCAGATTGGGTTGCTAATTTGGGTGGCACACTCATTGGTGCAATTACCGGCGATGACGGCTCATTCCTCGGCCTGGAAGTTGCCGACAGTCAGATTGTGACCACCCTGATAACGGCAGGTGCGATTGCGGCCTTCGATAAGCGTGCCGGCCTTGAATACATCGCGAGTACGGTGGGCAATGAGCTGGCCGGGTTTATTGGTGGGAAGGTGTCCAGTGCATTTGGTCTCGGAGATCGAAATGGACAGCAAGGGCGCATCTCTCGTCTGAGAGGGCAGATTCTAGAGGCAGAGTCACTAGCTGCAGGTCAGCTCGCGAAGCCGGGACAACAGATTGCGCAGACCCTGAACCCGGAAAGTCGTGTTGTAAACGCAAGCCAGGAAACTTCGCCAACAGAAAGTGAGCCGCAGCTTGCCGCGCCAAGCACGGCGGATAATCCGGATCAGGGCGTTGCCGGTGCGTCAGCCGGTGCTGACGCACCGCAAGCACGAACCACAGCTATAGATGGTACAGAATCGGCTGGCGCCCAAATTCTCGCCGATACTGTTCAAAATTCTGCTACGGCAGTTGAGGAAGCAGTGCCCCTGTTTATTGGCGATGATCTGACCCCTGAGCAGATGGCTACCAACGACATGATTCTGGGCGGACGCGACGTCAGAGCCTTTGCCGAGGAAATACGAGGCAGTGACGATCAGATAAAGGACTTGTTGATACTCGCAATCAATACCTCGCTATCCGGCGAGCAACCTGATCCCATATTCAGTCTGATTGGCCTTACACCAGATGAGTTTAGGGAGATTGCGTCCCCATCGCTTGATAGTGGTGACCTGTCGGGGCTGAGGACGGAGATTGCAGACAGACTGGCAATGCGTGCAGACAATATCGACTCTCTGGCAGGCCGTATGCGCAACTTCGTCGAAAACGACCTTCTGCCAATTCAGGACCCGACGGCGAGCTTCTTTGTAAATGCGACGCCGGAGAAGATTGAAAAGGTAGGTAAAACCGGATTGTTGGCGGATATTGTAGGAATTGCGCCGTTCGTAGGTAACGCAGTCTCCGCTGGGCAGGCAGCAACGTTGGCCATAGAGCTTGATATCTTGGACGAGTTGGCAAATATCGGCGCTTTCTCAGACGAAGAATTCGAGTCACGTAAAGGCGGAGCTAAGTTTGACATCGGACTAGCTGGCGTGGGCGCGGCGTCATCCGGTATCGTCAAAGTCCTTGGAAAGTTGGGCAGGGGTGCGGTCAAGGGTGGCAAGGCGCTATTTAACAAGATCGTAGACTTCGTATCGGGTGTTTCGCGCCGGGCGAAGGCAAATTTGCTTAGTCAGTTTGGTAAAGTTAAAGCTAGCTCCGTCGGGAATTTTCTTTCCAAAGGAGTTGGCAGATTCAGGTTTTTCAGCAACAGCGAGACCTTGAAAATTGCCACGGATCTATCAGATCCGGATTTTTTAAAGAGGGCTGCGGAGCTTACACCTGTTGCGGAGCAAGGGAAGCCTCTCCTTAAAGAAGGAATTGGAGGGGCTAGGTTTGAGGCGGCTACTGGAGAGATTCTTACCAAGAGCGATGAAGTGGGAATAGACTTTTTTGATGCAACTAACAACGGAGTGGCGCTAAAGGGACCAATTCTCAGCCCAGATGGGCAAGTTATCGAGATTAACAATGATATGGTTCAAGGCCTTGCAGAATCAGTCGTTGAGGATATCGCACTCAAGCAAGGTACGTCGCGAGTGATTGTTGACTCACTTGGCATGACCAACGCACAATTCAAACTCTTACAAGAAGCTATTGCTTCTGGGGTCGATTCTTATAAGAAAGCGATTATCTTTCTGAGGTAAATTATGACTCACTCAATTGTCGCCGTCGGTGATAGGCATTTCGTGTCAACGGATATGAATCTTACTGCTGCGGTGCTGTTTATGAAGTCAGTTTACATGGAGAGTATCAAGGATAGACTATCGGATTCTCGCCCACTCGTCGATTATTTCGCATCCGTGGAACGAACAATTGAGTATGGAGGGGCAGGATGCATAAGAATGAATCTTGGTGCTCTGTTTGAATCATGTAGCAACAAGAGAATTTTCTCTGCCTTGGTTGACGATTCATTGAGTAGCCTTGATGAATTTAAGGAGAATGTTCCCGCAGAGTACTTAAACAGTGTTTCAGACGGCGTGAGCAGGGAGTTCTACGATTTTCCAGTGGAGATTCTTAGAGGTGAGTTGCTGAAATTTAAGAGTGTGCTATAGAAAGGGCAGCGCCTAAGTCGTAAGGCAAGGACATCCGCCGGACCTACGACGATGCGGGCCGTCTGCTCGAGGTCCACGACTTCGCGACCGGTGTCAGGACGACGTACGAGTACGACATTGCGGGCAACCGCAAGATCGAACAGACCGACATCGACGGCGATGGTGTGTTCGAACTCGCCGAGCACGAGCGCAACACGACTTATGAGTACGATGCGATCGGCCAGATGGCCCGCTGGGCCGACGCTGTCACGGGCATGCACACCAACTACATGTGGGATGCGGCCGGTAACCTGCACAAGGCCTACACAGACTTAGGCTACGATCCGGACAACGAGGGTCTGGCAGCGGGTACGCGCTTCGTCGATCACGAGTATTTCTACGACGGCAACAACCGGGTAGTGCAGCTCAACCAGCGCGGCGTGCTGGAGACGCAGTATTCGTTCGATGAGGCGGGCAACCGCATCATGGTCAACACGGGCGGGACGATCACGGACTATACGTTTGACGATAACGGTCGTGTCATCCGCGCCGAGAGCGGTGGCAAGACGACGGCCGACTGGCAGTACGACGACGTCGGCAACATCACGCAGTTCCGCACCTACGACGACAGTGGCAGTCTGGCCACGCAGGTCGACAAGCAGTACTACGAGAACAACCGCAACTACTTCACGCACGATCAGGACTTCGGCGAGGAGGGATCCGACCAGCAGACGACGCTGACGATGGATCGTACCGGGCGTGTGACGCGCACGAAGCTGGTCTCAGACGGCGATACGTTCTACTTCGATCACATCTACAACGCGGCGGGTCTGGAAACGAAGATCACGGCACGCGGCGATGACGTGGGCGGCACGACCACCAACACCTACGACGTCAACGACCAGCTCACCGAGTCGAACAAGGGCGAGGGGGATTCTCAGGATCGCCCTGAGATTCTTCGGTTTGTGTACAACAACGACGGTCAGATTCTGTACCGGTTGTCAGTTTTCACCGATATAGAGCCAATGCGTTTTCGGCGTAAAGGAGCCACCTGGTTTTCACCGTAATGGAGCCGTTACGTTTTCGGCGTAATGGAGCCACTGCGGCTCTGATTTCAGGCTCGAACTTTCCATAAATGCAGATACCCTCGCGGTTTTTTGAGCGAGGGTATCGATGGCAAACAGGAGGTTCGAGATGTACGAACTACGACAAGTATTGGTGCGCATGCGGCTCGGCGATTCCGACCGGGCCCTGGCCAGGGCGGGTCTGATCGGCCGTCCCAAGGCGAAAGCGCTGCGCCGGCTGGCCGAGGCCGAAGGATGGCTGGATCCGGGGCGGCCCTTGCCCGAGGATGCGGTGCTGGCCGAGGCCCTGCCACGGGCCCGGCCGCGGTCGTCTTCGGTCTCCGGCGTTGAGCCGTTTCGCGACAAGGTCGAGCGATGGGTGGCTCTCGACACACCGTGCCGTGCGATCCACCAGGCGCTCAAGCGAGAATACCAGTACAGCGGCAGCTACTCGTCGGTGTACCGCTTCGTGCAAAGCATCAAGCCGCGCCGACCGAAGGCGACGATGCCGCTCGAGTTTGCACCGGGCGAAGCCGCCCAGATCGATTTTGGCAGCGGCCCGGAACTGATCGACGTGGAGACCGGCGAGATCGTCAAGACCTGGTTCTTCCTGATGACGTTGTGCTGGAGCCGGCACCAGTACGCGGAGATCGTGCTGAATCAGAAGGTACCGACCTGGCTGGAATGCCACCGCCGCGCCTTCGAGTGGTTCGGCGGTGTGCCGCAAAAACTCATCATCGACAACGCCAGGTGCGCCATTACCCGCGCCTGTCGCCGCGATCCCGTGGTGCAGCGCGCCTATGCCGAGTACGCCGAAGGCTACGGCTTCAGGATCGACGCCCTGCCGCCACGACAGCCGCAGATGAAGGGTCGCGTGGAATCGGGTATCAAATACCTCAAGACCGGCTTTTTGCCGTTGCGCGAGTTCCGGGATATCGTCGATGCCAACCGGCAGTTGCAGACCTGGGTCCTCGAGGAGGCCGGCAACCGCGTCCACGGCAGCACGCACGAGCAGCCGCTGGTGCGCTTTGAGATCGAGAAGCCCTTGCTGCAGCGCTTACCGGCGGTGGCGCCGGAACTCGCCGAATGGGCCAAAGTCAAGGTCCACCGCGATTGCCATGTGCAGTTCGAGAAATGCCTGTACTCAGTGCCCTTCAAGCTGATCGGGCAGTCATTGTGGCTTAAGGCAACGCCGGTTACCGTGCGTATCTACCGCGACCACGAGCTGGTGGCGGTGCATTCCCGGCACTTTAAGCCGGGCAGCCGCGCCAGTATCGACGACCATCTGCCGCCGGAAGCCATTGCCTGGAAGATGCGTGATCCGCAATGGTGTTTACGCCAGTCGGAGAACATCGGTGCATCCTGCCATCAGCTGATCCGCACGCTGTTCGCTGACCGGGTCCTCGATAATCTGCGCGCCGCCCAGGGCGTCATCCGGCTCCGTGACAAGTATGGCAGCACCCGCCTCGAGGCCGCCTGCCAGCGAGCGCTGAGCTACAACAACCCGCGCTATCGCACCGTCAAGACCATCCTCGAAAAAGGCCTCGAGCAACACCCCTCGGCACAACGGGCCTTCGACACCCTGGCCGACAGCTACACCGGCCAGGGACGCTTTAGCCGGGACATCAAATCCTTACTGAAACACTGACACAGGAGATATCACCATGAATCCCATGCCTGAACTGGCTCCCATGCTCAAACAACTGCGGCTGTCCGGCATCCTCGACTCACTGGAATCGAGGAACAAACAGGCCATCGACAAGAAAATGGCTTACCCTGAGTTCCTCTCGCTGCTGATCAGCGACGAGATCGCAAGGCGGGAACAAAAGCGCTTTGCCACGCGGCTCAGGCGTGCCGCCTTCCGCACCAACAAAACCCTCGACCAGTTCGACTTCAGCTTCAATCCGAACATCAACTCAGCACTGATCCATGAACTGGTCACCGGACGCTTTATCGACGAGAAGGTCGCGGTTCTCATCGCCGGGCCCTGCGGCACCGGCAAAAGCCACATCGCCCAGGCCATCGGCCATGCCGCCGTGCGCCAGGGTCGCGATGTGCTGTTTACCTCCCTGTCCAAGCTGCTCGGCGACCTGCATGCCGCCAGAGCCACCGACTCCTTCGATCGCAGGTTCCAGAACCTGGTCAGGGTGCCGCTGCTCATTATCGACGACTTCGGCCTCAAACCGCTTCGCCATCCCCATGACGAGGACTTCCATGACCTGATCGCCGAGCGTTATGAGCGTGCCGCCACCGTCATCACCAGCAACCTCGACTTCTCAGAATGGGGCGATGCCTTCCCCAACCAGTTGCTCGGTGCGGCAACGCTTGACCGGTTGCGCCACGCCGCCTACCGCGTCGTGTTGGATGGCAAAAGTTATCGCTCTCCAAGGCCGCTCGACAACCAACTTGAAAAACACCCGGAATCAGGAAAATAATGCACCCGTTCGAGCCTGAAAATCAGCAACAAAAAGTGGCTCTATTACGCCGAAAACCGCTGGCTCCATTACGGCGAAAAATGACACCGGTTCCACGATACGGGCGAAGAAGACAAGATCACGAACACCGAGTTTGTGTACGCCAACGGTCATCCGGTGGGTCAGATGCGTATTCCGGGTCATGTCGGCCACCGGTTCCGGAGCATGTCGGTCCGGCGTTCCGAATGATGTCGGGCCACCGTTCCGGGCCATGCCGGGCCACCATTCCGGGGCATGTCGGTCCATAGTGTGATGCGGGTAAACCACGGCTACCGTGGTGTCTTTTTCTATTGGGAAGGAGACCCTCGGTGGCACAGAAGAGGTTGCCCGTGCGCAAAATACGAGAAGTCCTGCGGCTCAAGGCCGCGGATGTCAGCGACAGGAAGATCGCGGCAGCGATAGGCTGCTCGCGCTCGACGGTACAATTATGTCTGAAGCGTGCGGCACAGGCCGGCATCGGCTGGCCGCTGCCGGATGACCTGGACGATGCCGTGCTTGAGGCCAGGCTGTACCCGAAGGCGCCAGCGCTAAACGCACGCCCGGCGCCGGATTTTGCGGCATTGCACCGCGAACTCTCGCGCCCTGGCGTAACACGTATGCTGCTGTGGCAGGAGTACAAAGCCTGTCACCCTGAGGGCTGGCAGTACAGCGTGTTCTGTGACCGCTACCGGCGCTGGCTGGCGACGCAGGACCCGGTATTGCGGCTGGAACACGCCCCCGGCGAGAAGCTGTTCGTCGATTACGCCGGGCAGACGGTGCCGATCATCGACCGTTACACGGGCGAGGAGCGTGCAGCGCAGATCTTCGTCGCGGTGCTCGGCCATTCCAACTACACCTACGCTGAGGCAAGCTGGTCACAGAAGCTGCCGGACTGGCTGGAAAGCCAGGCGCGGGCCCTTGAGTTTATCGGTGGCGTGCCACAGGCGATCGTGCCGGATAACCTGAAGAGCGCGGTCAGCCGTGCGCACCGCTACGAGCCGGAACTCAACCCCAGCTACCAGGACTTTGCCGAGCATTACGGCGTGGCCATCCTGCCGACCCGGGTGAGAAAGCCGCGCGACAAGGCCAAGGTCGAGGGTGGTGTGCTGATCGTCGAGCGCTGGATCCTCGCCCGGTTAAGACATCGCCGCTTCTTCTCCTTAGGCGAACTCAACGAGGCCATCGCCGAACTGCTCGAGGAGTTGAACCGCAAGCCCTTCCAGAAGCTCGAAGGCTGCCGCCGGTCGCGTTTTATCGAGCGCGACCAGCCGCTGTTGTCACCCCTGCCGGTGCGGCCCTACCGGTTCGCCGAGTGGAAAAAGGCCAGGGTGCATCCGGATTATCACATCGAGGTGCAGCGCGCCTACTACTCGGTGCCGTATCGCCTGATCGGACAGCAGGTTGACGTACGCCTTTCATCCCACTCGGTGGAGATATTTCACCGTAACAAGCCGGTGGCCAGTCACGCACGCGCCAAAGACCGGGGCCGACGTGCCACCACCGAGGATCATCGGCCGCCGCAGCATGCCGCCGTCATCCGGCAAAGCATGCAACGGGTCCTGAAGCAGGCCGAGGCCGTGGGTCCGGCCACCGCCGAGGTGTTACGTCGCCAGGCGGCGCATCGAAAGCATCCCGAGGAGACCCTGCGAAGCGCCCAGGGCATCCTGCGACTTAGCCGTGACTTTACGCCCGAGCGGCTCGAAGCGGCCTGTATCCGGGCACTCGAGATCAGAAGCTACAGCTACCGCACGGTGCGTACGCTGCTCTCGACGCCGACACCTGCACCCACGCCATCAACCCCGGATGTCACGCACGACAACCTGCGCGGCGCCAAATACTACCAATGATACCCAGCAACCGAGCAGCAAAGGAGAAACCATGCTCTTAGCCGGGATTATTCGTGAAGAGATAAAACAAAAGCCTTAAATGTGCGAAAATTGTGTTTGCACACAACAACTTAAGCACAAAAAAGGCTTCTGCATGAGTAAGCATACCAGTCCCCAGGGTGTTTTGTTCAAGGGTCTGTCGAAGAAAGCGTTTCAGGCCCGCTTCGATCGGCCCGACAGTAGCTCCGATGGTGGGGCGATTCTGCTCAAGGCTTGCGATCAGCGACTGGGTTTGATCGATGCCATTTCCAGGTGTATTCGCGATGACCGCTGTGCTGGCAAGGTTCGTCACAGTCTGCGGGAGTTGCTATCGCAACGGGTGTACGGGATTGCCTGCGGCTACGAGGACTGCAACGACGCAGCCCGGCTGAGCACGGACTCGGTGCAGCGTTTGCTGATGGATCGAGATCCGCTGTCGGGCGAGGCGCTGGCCTCGCAGCCGACCTTGTCCCGATTCGAGAACCGCATTGATGGGCGTTCACTGCTCGGCATGGGGACGGCGATCATGGACACGGTGATTGCGCGTCACCGCAAGCGCCTGGGTAAGAAGGCACGGCGCATCACGATCGATCTGGACCCGACGGATATTCTGGCCTACGGCCAGCAGCAGCTGTCGTTTTTTAACACGCACTACGGGGATCACTGTTATCTGCCGATGGTGTGTTCATTTCAGTTCAACGACGAGGCGGATCAGTACGTGTTTGCGAGCGTGCTGCGATCGGGAGAGGCGCCGGCGAGCGAGGGCGCCGAGGCGATCCTGCGACGCGCCATCGCTCGGCTGCGAAAGGCGTTCGGCAAGGTGCGTATCCTGGTGCGTCTGGACGCTGGCTTTGCGACGCCTGAGCTACTCGATTTTCTCACCGACAGTCGGGTGGATTTCGTGGTGGGGATCGGGAAAAACTCGGTATTAAAGGCGCTTTCCGAGCCTTTGATGGACGAGGTCCGTCACCTGTCATGGGACTCAGGGGACACCGAAAAGCGCTACGGCGAGTGCCAGTACGAAGCCGGCAGCTGGGATGACGAAAGGCGGGTGATCTTCAAAGCCGAAGTGGTGCGATACCCCGGCCGGGACGCCAAAGACAATCCCCGTTTTGTGGTGACCAACCTCAAGACCACGCCAAGGCACGTGTATGAGCGGGTCTATTGCCAGCGGGCGGTGATCGAGAATCGCATCAAAGAGCTGCTGTTGGGCCTGAACCTCGACCGCTGCAGTTGTACCTCGTTTTTCGCCAACCAGTTCCGAGTCCTCATGACCGTCGCCGCTTACGTGCTGTTCCAGGAACTGCGCCTCAAAGCGCGGCATACGGCTTTCGCCCAGGCCCAGGTTACGACCCTGCGCGAGCGATTGTTAAAGCTCGCAGTCTGGGTGCAACGCTCAACGCGCCGTATCGTGTTTCACCTGCCAGACTCAGCGCCGTGGCGATCCGACTGGTGCCGCATTGCCCGCGCCCTCGGTGCCGTGCCAATCTGATCCCACTGCCCAGCAACAACCTCATCGTTATCGGCACGTCAGACAAGGGCGACGGGCAACTTTGACCTGACATCGCCAATTTCAACTCGTTTCGCGACGCAGCGCGCAATAATCCCCTACCAGGAGAAAGTGGCGCGGCTCGGAACCGCCAGAAAGTTCAGCTTGCTACAATCGGCAACAAATGATCGCCATACCAACAACTTTCATGAATAGTGTCGGTTAGAACCTCTGATCGAACAACTCAACACACTGCGCTTACGCGGCATGGCAGCGGCCCTTGAGCAGCAGCTTGCCACCGCCGACGGCCGGCAACTGTCCTTCGAAGACCGGCTTTCCCGCATGATCGAGCAGGAGACCGTCGAGCGTGCCAATGCGCGTCTTGCCCAGCGACTGAGATGGGCCAGGCTGCCGATCAGGAACGCTTGTCTCGAAGACCTTGATACCCGCACACCGCGCGGTATCGACAAAGGTCAGCTCAAACACCTCACCGACCCTGGCTGGATCAAAGAACGGCTCAACCTGTTGATCACCGGGCCGACCGGTGTCGGCAAAAGCTTTATCGCATCCGCCATCGGCAATGCCGCCTGCCGGGCCGATCACCCGGTGCGCTGCTTCCGGCTGCCCAGACTCATCGAGGAACTGGCCCGTTACGCCGCCCTGCAGAAACGCTCGGCGTTGCTCAAACAGATCGCCAGAGCCCACCTGCTCATCATCGACGACTTCGGCTTAACACCGCTCACCGAAGAGACTGTACGTGATCTGCTGGAAATCCTCGACGATCGGTACGACCGCGGCTCCACGCTCATCACCAGCCAGCTACCGGTCGATCAGTGGCATGCCTATCTCGGTGATCGCACCGTGGCCGATGCCATCCTCGATCGGCTGGTGCACAACGCCTATCGAATCGATCTCAAGGGCGAGTCCATGCGAAAACGACTCAGCCCGATCAACGAAAAAGGAAACTCAACATCTTGACCCGTGACACCGTCACGAATAACGTCCAACTTCCGCGTCACACTGGACCGACATGCTTCGGAATCGTGGGCCGGCTTGAATCGGAACGGTGGACCGACATCGCCGGAATACGCATAATCCCGGCTAGGAGCCTGCGCCGTAGAAAGCGATTTGCGATAATCGTGCGGCAACCGTATAGAGGATAGAAGATGCCGACACGCTTTCGCCCGTATACCCCGGGTCAGGATTTGTTGTTACAACCGAGCCTTCGGGATTGGCTGCCGGAAGGTCATTTAGCGTATTTCATCGACGATGTTGTCGAGGAACTGGACCTGAGCGCGTTTTACGCGCCGTACGAGGGTGACGGCCGGCGCAAATCGCCGTATGAGCCGCGGATGATGCTGAAGGTGCTGATTTACGGTTATGCCACGGGCGTTTTCTCGTCGCGCAAGCTTTCGAAGAAGCTGGAAGAAGACGTGGCCTTCCGGGTATTGGCGGCGGAGAACTTTCCGCAACACCGCACGATCTGTGATTTTCGCAAACGGCATTTGGCGGATTTCAAAGCGGTGTTCGTGCAGGTGATCCGGATAGCGCAGCAGGCGGGGCTGGTGCGTTTGGGCACGGTGGCCATTGATGGCACCAAAGTTCGGTCGAACGCGAGCAGGCATAAGGCGATGAGCTATAAGCGTCTGCGGGCAGAAGAGAAGCGGCTGAAACGGGAGATTGCCGGGCTGTGCGATATAGCGCGAGGCACCGACGCTGAGGAGGACCGGCTGTACGGTGCGGATTCTCGGGGCGATGAGTTGCCCGAGGAGTTACAGCATCGCCAGGCGCGGCTTGCGAAGATACGGGATGCCAGGGCCCGTCTGGAGCAGGCTCAGCGGGAGTCGGATACGGCGCGGGGTCGCCACGAGGACGATGATCGGCGGCCACCGAGCGGACGCGGTGCGTCGTACAAGCGGGACTTTGGCGTGCCGGAGGATAAAGCGCAGAGTAACTTCACCGATCCGGAGAGTTCGATCATGAAGACCGCGGCCGGTTTTCAGCAATGCTACAACGGGCAAGTGGTGGTGGATGGTGATTTCCAGTTGATTGTTGCGAACAGGCTGACGGCGAATGGCAGCGACAATGGCGAGTTGCCCGGCTTGCTCGATGACGTAGAGCAGAGTCTGCACGCGACGCCGGAGCAGCTGTTGGCGGATGCGGGTTATCGCAATGAGAAGGACCTGGCCGAACTGGAGTCACGCGGCATCGATGCCTGTATTTCCTTGCGCAGAGAAGGCAGGGAGGTAGGCGAGATCGACCCGGTTCGCCACCCTGCAACGCTGCGCATGGCCGAGAAGTTGGCCACGGCCGAGGGCAAGGCTCGCTATGCCGAACGAAAATGGCTATCGGAAGCGGTCAATGGCTGGATCAAACAGGTACTGGGGTTCCGGCAGTTCAGTGTGCGTGGATTATCGGCGGCCGGCGGTGAATGGGACCTGGTCTGCCTGGCAACCAACCTGAGACGGATGCAGCCGCTGATGGTGATGGAATGACATCACACGGCAAACCGCCGACACCTTGAAAAAATCCAGCGAAAATCACTGAATCGGAAAACCACTATGAGCAATACCGGGAAAGTCGTCACCTTGACGGATCTGAATGTCTTCTATGGCGCAGACTCCTAGACCATTGAATGTTTGTCGAATTATTCTGTAGTTAGTTCGATTGGGTACGCGATTAATGAGGTATTCGATTTCTAATAGTGTTGAGAATTGGTCGAATAGGCCGGTATTGCTGGATGCTCACGGTGGGCTCTATGTGTTGTCAGAAGATGGGACAACCCGAGATGGATCTCATAGCTTTGCCGATGATGAGAAAGTCATCGCCGTCGGTGATTCCGCGATTGGAAAATGGGTTTGTACCGACAAGGCGCTTGAAGTGTGTGTAACCAATACGGGGGAATCACTGAAAAAGCAGCTGGGAAGAGTGCCAAATTCTTGGTCGCTGCCATACCCTAATGTATGCAGCGTAAACAATCTTGGTGAGACGTTAATTGCAATAAACGCAGTTGATTGTGTTTACTGCGTGAGAATAACAAACTCTAGTGTCAACGACTGGATTATCGAATCGAATGACTTGATCTATTCTATGTGGCAGGTAGAAGATGGTTACGTGCTTGCTGGGATGAGTAAGAGAGTGTTCGCTGTTGACGAAACCATTGAGAGTTGGGGGAATCCAGTAACTATAACTGTTACAGGAGAATCTTGGCTACGTAAGGAATTTTCTGGTCCTGAGTTAAATGATGTCCTTTTAGATTGTTTGATCGAGGCAGAAAAAGCGGGTGGAAATTCATCGATTGCAAGACGTTTTGCAAAGGAGTTCTTTCCGCCGTTGAAGATTGAGGCTGTCATTCAAAGTATTGTGTTTGGTAAACGCAATCTCGTAGTGTGTGCCGTCAAGTTTGATAGTGTGCAAGAAGAACATTGGCCAGTTACAGAAGAGGCATGTATGAGTGACTATAATATGTTTGCCTTGGTTCGAATAAATGCTGGACACTTTGCGCTGGAGAAATTCCTACACAACAGCACATTTGCCTGTTGTTTGGAAGGCGATGAGAAGAGTCTAATTTACTTTTTACGTACAGACCGTAGAACATCGAACGGGTGCCTGACTATTGTCGCAGTTAACTCCGATGGCGAGCTAGAATTCACTAAGTCTGCAGAGATTGGCGGACTAACCAATGTTGATAAGATATTTAGTCTGAATTTAATGCATGACCTGGGAGTTGGCTACTACGGCAGCGTGGGTGTTTTCACAGAGAACGGCTCTGCGTATTTCCTGATGAAGAGTGATGATGCAATAAGCTGGTGGGTGGTTCACAGATTAAGGACATACGGTCAACAGCACGCATAGGTGTCGAGGATGCGAAATCAACAATCGATGACTGGCAGCGTCACTACAACCATGTCAGGCCACACCGATCACTGGGCAAGAAACCGCCTGCTGTGTTTGCAAAGGAGGTGGTCTGATATGATCAACTTCCCACATGGTCCCACGCTCTAATTCAGGGGTACGGTCAAGGGGCTAGCTGTTTGGCGGCACAAGCTTGTGCGGGACGACCGTTCCGGACGGCACATTTTTTCCCTTTGCGGCGTCGTAAATCAATTCAAGAACACTAATCGTACACTTGCTACTCGTAGGCGGAGTTGAGTTGCTGTTCGCAAGGGCGATAACCGCGTAGTGAGTTG
The DNA here is from genome assembly GCA_965224505.1 of Woeseiaceae bacterium. Lineage (GTDB taxonomy): Bacteria > Pseudomonadota > Gammaproteobacteria > Steroidobacterales > Woeseiaceae > UBA1847. Next base: position 2,479,606 of record CBDCZL010000018.1, on the reverse strand, counting down.
TTGGTTTCAGGTCGACTTCAATGACTCCGCATTCAAAGCGATACGAGACATCAGAAAATTGATTCAGCACACCAAGATGCAAAGTCAGGTGTCCCGACGCCACTTTTAGCACGGACTTTCCACTACCTTTGCTTCTCAGTTTCGTGTTTCCGTTTACCGAGTAAAGTACAGTAGGGGTGCGTATTTCGATTATAGTTTGGTTTTCAGGTGGAGAATCGTCATCGCCTGCAACGATTGCACTGGTTTTGCACCCACCTGCCGAGGTTGCGACAATGCATGCGAACAGAAACGGCCTTAGATTGAATTGATATGTCATCGTGAAAACCCTGAGGAACAATTCGACGAATGTATGTTTCGCATTCATCACTACGCTCCATTCTAACTGGCAACAGGTAGTTGATGCTACAGACTTGGACATTGTATTAAGTTCAGACCTCTGAGGTAGTCATGACACACTCAATTGTTACGGTTGGTGAGAATCATTTCATTTCTAGGGACTCGGCACTTGCTGCTTCCGTTCTGTTTATGAAGGCAGTATTCATTGAACACGCAGAAGATCCGAAACCTGATGAGCACCCGATGGTCGAGTACTTTCTTGCGTGGGAAGATTCAATTGAATTCGGTGGGGCTGGGTGCATTGATATCACCTTGGGTAGCTTATTTGAATCGACGAAGAATAAGGCTGGATTCGAGTCCATCGTCGAGAATTCGTTGAAGAAATTGGAAGAATTCAACGAAAAGGTACCGGAGGACTATATCAACAGCGTTTCAGATATTGTAGATATTGGGTTCTACGATTTTCCAGTGGAAAGGCTAAGAGACGAGTTGCTGAAGTTTAAGAGCATTTTGTAACGAAAATCGGAAACCACTCCAGCGAATAAAATTTCGACTTTTTTCGTCCGCGAACACGGCACAAGCGGCAAGGACATCCGCCGGACCTACGACGATGCGGGCCGTCTGCTTGAGGTCCACGACTTCGCGACCGGTGTCAGGACGACGTACGAGTACGACATTGCGGGCAACCGCAAGATCGAACAGACTGACACCGATGGTGACGGTGTCTTCGAACTCGCCGAGCATGAGCGCAACACAACGTACGAGTACGATGCGATCGGCCAGATGGCCCGCTGGGCCGACGCTGTCACGGGCATGCACACCAACTACATGTGGGATGCGGCCGGCAACCTGCACAAGGCCTACACAGACTTAGGCTATGACCCGGACAACGAGGGTCTGGCGGCGGGTACGCGCTTCGTCGATCACGAGTACTTCTATGACGGCAACAACCGGGTGGTGCAGCTCAACCAGCGTGGCGTACTGGAGACGCAGTATTCGTTCGATGCGGCGGGCAACCGCATCATGGTCAACACGGGCGGTACGATCACGGACTATACGTTCGATGCCAACGGCCGAGTCATCCGCGCCGAGAGCGGCGGCAAGACGACGGCCGACTGGCAGTACGACGATGTCGGCAACATCACGCAGTTCCGCACCTACGACGATAGCGGCACCCTGGCCACGCAGGTCGACAAGCAGTACTACGAGAACAACCGCAACTACTTCACGCACGATCAGGACTTCGGCGAGGAGGGATCCGACCAGCAGACGACGCTGACGATGGATCGTACCGGGCGTGTGACGCGCACGAAGCTGGTCTCAGACGGCGATACGTTCTACTTCGATCACATCTACAACGCAGCGGGACTGGAGACGAAGATCACGGCACGCGGCGATGACGTGGGCGGCACGACCACCAACACCTACGACGTCAACGACCAGCTCACCGAGTCGAACAAGGGCGAGGGGGATTCTCAGGATCGCCCTGAGATTCTTCGGTTTGTGTACAACAACGACGGTCAGATTCTGTACCGGTTCCACGATACGGGCGAAGAAGACAAGATCACGAACACCGAGTTTGTGTACGCCAACGGTCATCCGGTGGGTCAGAGCGGCAATACCGAAGACGACGTCAACGGCAATGAGACGCTGCTCGACACGGGAAGATACAACCTGATTCAGCCTCTGGGTGAGGACTGTCCGCAGAGCAGTGTGACGTTCTACACGGCCCGTGCCGGAGACACGCTGCAGTCGATTGCGGCGGCCGTGTACGGCAACCCGAGTCTGTGGTTCGTGCTGGCCGAGGCCAATGGCCTCAGTGGCAGCACGGCGCTGACCGAAGGCCAGCGGATACAGATACCGAACACGATTGAGTCGGGGCGCTTAACGGCCGACACGCACGTCGTTTATGACGAGAGCGAGATCATTGGTTCGACGCTGCCGAACCTGAAGTCGGACCCGGATGATGGCTGTGGCAGTTTTCTGGCGATCATCATCGCGGTTGTTGCGGTTGTTGCGGTTGTTGCGGTTGTTGCGGTTATTGCGACGGGTGGCTTGGCAACGGTCTTCCTCGGGGGAGCACAAGCGGCGGCAACAGCATCGCTGGGTGCACAGATACTTGCCTATACCGCAGCAGGCCTCATTGTCGGTGCAGCAGCGTCCATTGTGCAGCAGGGCATCTTTATTGCTCTGGGCTATCAGGACGAATTTAGTTGGAGACAGGTCGCGGCGGAAGCATTGTTCACCGCACTCAATGCAGGCGCTGGTGTTCTGGGCGATTTCGTTCAGGCAGCAAGCAGTGTGACTAGAACTGTCAAGTACGCAAAGGTTGCCGAAACTGACCTGAATCGGAAACTAAAATGAACAACCTCTGCAAAGCTGTCGCCCTAACTGCTTTCAATTCAATTCCTTCTACCGCGCGGACTCCTGGGCCACAAATCGGGACGGATAACGAGCCACTGCTCTGCGGCTGAACTCGGCAACCTCATCGAGGCTGCCAACAAGGTTGCAGGACAGGGGTCACGCAAAAGTCCCGCACTGGTGGTGCTAAAGAAAAAAGCAGCTAGCACCTGAGGCACTAACTTCTTGATTTCTCTACGAGAATTTGGCGCACCCGGGGAGATTCGAACTCCCAACCGCCTGGTTCGTAGGCATATACGTCACGAATCGCTTTCTTTTAAATCAGTAAGTTAGATGGCCCGCCCTCACCCTTTCTGCCGTCAAACGCCGCCAAGAACCGCGAATCGCCGCCTCAACGCTACGTTTTCTTCGTGAGCGCTTAAACAATGTCAATCCCAGTCAGCGCCAGCCCTGCCGCCAACTCTGGTATTCGGCCGGCCGCAGCCGATAGCGCGCGATGTTGCCTTCGTGGAGACTCATCAGCTCGGTTTCCACGACCTCGATAAATCGCGCGTGGTCTGCCTCGGGCACCTGCTCCGCGGCGCGCTCTCGTACTGAAGCTGTCGCGGCCTTCTTATCCATTCCTGCACGAACGACAGTTGCAACCAGCTCGGCTACCAGTGTCCGGTAGCGCAGCCTGAAGGGATCGGGCTCGCCGAGCGACTGGCGCACAGCAGAGTATCGCTTGCTGGAACGCTCGTATGCCCAGAGGAATACATCACGTAGCAACTCAGTACGATTTAGCTCGTAGACACCCAGGACGCCATCAAGGTAAGCACGCTCCGGGACATCCACGAAGGAAAGCGGGCAGAGGTTTCTCCGAATCAGCGGAATGTTCGCCGCGAGGCGGGACACTCGCTTGTTGACGTCTTCGAAGGGCTGCAGATACGCGAGGTGTACCAAAACGAAATACGATTGCTCAAACGGGTCGTCAATTGCTGCTGCTTTGTCGAGAATGCTCAGAAAACATTCGCCTATTAGTTGTGGCACTTCGAGCGGATTGTAAACCGTTCCGTCTATGCCAACCGGGATATGTCGCAGGCGGCCGCCAGCCTGTGGATCGGCAAGCAAGTTGTCGGCAAGCAGAGCATGAAGATTCAGGATAGTGTAGCGATTGAAACCGATCTCGCTTGCCTGGTCGACAAGCAGCTCAATAGCTGCTTTGTGGTTGACGATCATCTGCGTTTCTTGTGCGTCCTTACCCTCGGCTGCCTCACCTTGTTCGAGCAGGCGCTCGGTCTCCAGCAACGAGTAGGTGTTGCCCTCGAGTCGGCTGGAGTTCCAGGACAGATCGATCAGCAGGCGATTGTAGATCGTGCGGGCATAGGTCCCCGCCGGGCGCTCGCCATCCGGGGGCCGCCCCATTTCTTGAAGGCGTTGCCGCATTTCCGGCGGCAGGTAGCAGGTCACGTTGGGTTGGTAGGCATCCAAAAAGTTGCGCTGGTAGCCAACTGGCTGTCGGTCTTGGATCGGCGCCCGAACAGTCATCTTGATTTCCTGACCCTGGGGAGAGACCGGAACGTATACCTCAGCCTGTCCACTGGCGATCAGAGCAGGTAGAGTCGCATTGGCAGTGACAATGGCGGGCGCCCGATAACGGCGCCCCTTGCCGCTCCCCTCTGCAATAAGTCGCTTCTGTTCGACCAGCAGGGCCAAGCGGCGCTGCAGCATTCTGGTAGGAAGCTCGAATGTCAGTTCGTTCCGAATGGTTTTGGCCGCAACGCCGTCCGGATGGGTCGCCACTATCTGGACTATGGCGTCAAGCTCTTGATTTGGAATCTTCTTTGGCACACGGCAGATTATATGTCGCTAAACGTATTTATGCGACATATAGATCAGTTTATTTGTCGCATATATTCTTTTACGTCGCGTAAATAGTCTTTTCTGTCGCTAACGTGCGTATTCCGACGATGCTGGTTCACCATTCAGATTCAAGCCGGCCCACGATTCCGGCGTACTTAACTCAACCGTCCGTGGTATCGGCGTAAAACCCATCAGGGCACAGCGTGAAGCCTACGCGCTGAAAAACAGCTCCTTGATCGCCCAGACAGCCAAGCCGATCACAGCTCCGACTGCGTATTTTCACATTTCCAAGGACTTGGCCCCAGATGTCTTATGGTCTTCGAGGTCCTTACTACACAGACTTAGGCTACGACCCGGATAACGAGCGTCTGGCGGCCGGTACGCACTTCGTCGATCACGAGTACTTCTACGACGGCAACAACCGGGTGTGCAGCTCAGAGCCTCGATAGCGTCCACGACGGGAGTTTTGACGTCCGCCTGTACTATCTGTATCGCTGGTAGGCGTAAAGTAGTTTGTCAATATAGTTGACATATTGCTATGATTGATCCCGGTGACTGGCGCGGAAGCGCATCTTCGGGGAGGTTGATTTGAATCCAGCGAATTTGCTCGTGAACGCCTGTTTGCTCTTGCTCACAGCTTGTGCATCTGGTGAGCCGCTCCCATCAGCCGACATTATTTTCATCGGTGAAAACATCGTTGCGGTAGACGCGGAGTTTGATAACGCAAACGCGGTTGCCGTACGTGGCGAGCAGATTGTCGCGGTTGGCTATAGAGACACCGTCCTCTCCTACCGGGGCCAGGAGACACGCATAGTCGATCTCCGCGATCGTGCTTTGGTTCCGGGCTTTATCGATGCGCACGGACACATCACGGGTGTCGCGCGCGCGGTCGATTTCGTCAATCTGTCTTCGCCGCCCGTTGGTCCTGTCGAAGACATAGACGATCTCGTTCGGGAACTGTCAGAGTACATCGAACAAGCCAGACCCAAGCCTGGCACCTGGGTGCTCGGTTACGGTTACGACGATTCATTGCTGGCCGAAAACCGGCATCCAACACGAGAAGACCTCGACCGGGTGTCGACAACATATCCGCTTGCCATCGCGCACGTGTCATTTCATCTGGCCGCGGTGAACTCAACCGCGATCACAGCCGTTGGCATCGATGAACAAACTCCCGATCCGGCCGGGGGTGTCATTCGCCGCCGGCCGAACTCGCAAGAACCCAACGGAGTTTTCGAAGAGTCCGCGTTTCGAAACTTCTTTGGTGCCATATTCCTGCACAGCGACGCCGAGCGACTCGAATGGCAGCTTCGCAGAGCGGCAGACTATTACGCGTCGCTCGGCATCACGACTGCACAGGAAGGTTATGCCACGCCGGGTGATCTTGCCGTACTCAGAGACTCTGCGAAACGTCGTACCTATCCCATCGACATCGTCGCGTTTCCGGGTGCGATCTTCTTCGACGATGAAATGCTGGGCTCGTTCGAGGCGCAGCAAAACTACGAAGGCGGGGTTCGAGTCGGTGGCATCAAGTTCAGCCTCGACGGTTCCGTGCAGGGAAGAACGGCGTATCTGACCGAGCCGTTTACTAAACCTCCACCGGGGATGAGCACGGACTACCGAGCCTATCCAACCTACCCGGCAGAAGCGCTTAATCGCCACGTTATAGACTTCATTGATCGCGGAGTGCCAATGCTGATCCACGCCAACGGTGACGCAGCGATCGACATGGTCATCGATGCGGTAAAGGCCACCAGTTCGCAGGCTGCGCAAAGGGACCACCGAACCGTCGTGATTCACGCTCAGGTCACGCGCGAAGATCAACTGCATCGCTTTGCGGAGCTAGGTCTTATCCCTTCCTATTTTTCCGCTCACCCCTTCTTCTGGGGTGACTGGCATCGGCAGATTCTCGGCAACGAGCGCGCCGCGTTCATCAGTCCCGTGGCTCGAACCGCCGAACTCGGGATTCCGTTTACGATTCACAACGATGCTCCCGTCGTGCCGGCTGACATGATGCGCCTGATGTGGGTTACGGTGAATCGGAAAACCAGAAGCGGCCACGTATTGGGCGCAGACCAGAGGGCGACGCCGATGCAGGCGCTCTATGCAATGACACTCGGTGCCGCGTACCAGTATTTCGAAGAGGACCGCAAAGGATCCATCGCACCGGGTAAACAGGCAGATCTCGTCATACTCGATGCAAATCCGCTGGCTGTGGACGCCGATGCGATACAGGACATCCGGGTTGTCGAGACTTTCGCCCGCGGCAGGTCGGTCTGGCCCTAGTCGCCCTGACGGGAGCCCTTCAGATCCTGTGGCAACGAAGTCTGGGTCGATGCCGGACCCTGAGACTGCATGTACTGCTGAATGTGCTAAATCAGCGGCTTCGACCGGGGCACTGGCTGTTGCTCAAACATCCTCGCGAGTAGTGTGGCGCCCGCGTCATGATCGCCGCGTACGGTCAGTAAAACGGACTGCGCGAAGATTGCGCCAAAGCCGTTGGGATCGAGACCGCGCGCCTTTCGGATTTCTTCGTTCGCCTCGTCGATGCGCTGCTGAAACAGCAGGGCCGTAGCTAAACCACCATGCGCCTCGGCGAAATTTCGGTTCGCTTGCACAGCATCTCGAAACGTTTTCTCTGCCCCGGCAGCGTCTTCACTACACAATTTCGCCCAGCCGAGTATCAGGTGATTTGTTGCATCTCCCGGCACCGCGGCGAGCGCTTTCTCAAGCGCCTCGATGGCGCGCGGAAAGTCTTTGCGATGCATGTACACAAGAGCCTGACCCTGCCAGCCCCTGGGATTGTCAGGCTCTGTTTCGACGGTCTGCTGAAAGTATTTAAGTGCCTGATCGGCCTGCTGTTGTTCGACATGCCAGGTGCCCAGCACGACATTCGCGTCGGGGTTTTGAGGCGTCGCCGCAAGCACGTTTTCAGCCCTCGTTTTAGCCGCGTCCATATCGCCGTGGTCCAGTTCGAGCATCGAAACATAGCCTTCGGTTCGCGGTCCGGGAGATACCTCAAGCCAGGCCTTTGCCACGTCGAGTGCCGCCTCGGTCTTGAATTGCTTGTGCAGGCTGTAAACCATGTAGGCGAGATTCGTGGGCGCACGCAGGCCATGATCGCGAGCCTCCGAAAACGTCCGGCTGGCTTCGTCGAATTTGCCCTGATAGAACAGAGCAAGACCAAGGTTGTGCAGCAATGCAGGATCCGCGCGTGTAGCCGTAATAACGCTGCGAAGGACTTTTTCCGCTTCGTCAAACCGGTGTTTGGTGATCAGCACGTTCGCCAGCCGGCCTCGCGCAATCATGTTGCCTTCGTCAATCAGAAGACACTTTTCAAAGGCCGCAAGCGCCTCGTCGTGACGCCCGCTCTGATGATAAAGATCGCCAAGATTGATCCACAGCAGCGTGTTTTCGGGGTCAGCCGCGATATACGACTCGTAGCGTTCAATGTCAGACATCTCCGATGTTGCGGTGTTCATGTATTGCTCCGGTTCTCGCCGAGATTATTCCGTAATTCGATGAGCTTTGGGTAGAGGGGGTGACTGCTCGGCATTTGTTGCTCCGCCCTGGCCAGCAAAGCTGAGGCTTCTGCGTTGCGTCCAAGCTGAAGCGTTGCCAATGCTGCGTGGAAATGGGCCATAAATTCGTTTTCCATTTCGAGCATCGGTTTCCACGTGGATAGTGCGTCTTCTGTATCGCCGTTGTTCATATGGGCCAGTCCAAGCTGAAACCGTGCCAAAGGATTATCCGGGTTTAGTTGCAGCAGTCTCTCATAGTGCTCAATGGCGGCGTCGAGATGGCCAATCTGCAGGTAGATCGATGCCAGCATACCCGTGGCAATCTCATGGTCCGCGTCCTTCTCGAGAATCAACTTAAGCGATTCAATCGCGTTAGCCCAGTCGTTGTTCCGAGCGTGCTTTGTTGCCTGCTCAAGTCTCGTCGTCAGGTCGGACATGTTTTCTCTCTTTTGCGCATATTGGAAATTCGAAGTTTGTCGCTGAGCCGAAGTGGCGGCGAACTCTGCAAGTGGTAAATCTCAAGCGAACACGTTGATTTTTCAGGCGATTCATCTGACATAACAGGCAGCCATTGACACCATAAATGGTACAAATGGTAAATAAAATAACACCAAATAAGCTAAGGTGTTGCGCATGGGAAAAAAAGACGACATACTTTTTAGCACGTCACCGGTATCGGGTTGAACTGGGATAGAAGTTTATCCACTGAGCTGAGACCGGGTTTAGGGCTTTTGAGGGGGGGCCTGGCGTAGCAGACAAGAATTAGACAGAAATGCTTGGGGAATGGGCCTTAATGGGTCCAACTGATGTTTTGACTCCTGATCTCGCCCTTGCGCTATCGCGCGAAATGTTGTGGACCGCAATCCTCATGGCGGCTCCGGTACTCGGGTTGAGCATGCTGGTTGGATTGCTCATCAGTATTTTCCAGGTCGTGACTCAGATCCAGGAAATGTCACTGACCTTCGTCCCAAAGATTCTGACTGTCGCACTGACGCTGATCGCGTTCGGCCCATGGATGATGACTACCCTCGTGCGCTTTGCGCGGACGGTCATCGGCAATATACCGGTCTACTTTTGACGCACGCCGACGATGACATTCGAGGCCGACATCGCGTTCATCAACGTCGTGGCGATGGTTTTCATTCGTTTGAGCGCGTTGCTTATCCTGAGTCCGCTGCTTGCAACAGCGCGTGTTCCCGTGAACGTCAGAGTGCTGTTGCTTCTGGCGATAGCAGCAGCGCTGGCTGTTGCTCTGAAAGTTACGCCGGCGTCGATACCGCATACTGCCGCCCAATTCGCCCTGGCCGCGGTTTTCGAGTTTGTGGTCGGCGCGTTGATGGCGTTCGGTTTGTTCACCGCATTCGCCGCCATGCAGTTTGGCGGACGCATTCTCGATTTTCAGATGGGCTTCGGAGTCGCGAATCTGATCGATCCGGCAACCAATGCGCAATCGCCGCTGCTTGGCACCATACTCGGCCTTATGGCGCTGGCAGTCTTTTTTTCGCTCGACGGTCATCACATGGTGCTGCGTGGACTGGTTTATTCGCTGGAGCAAATACCGCCTGGGCAGGGGCTCACAACGATCGACCTCGATGCGATCGTGCTTCAGTTTGGCCGCATGTTCGTTTTCGGTCTGATGCTTGTCGCACCGGCAGTCGTCGCGCTTCTGATGCTGGACCTCGGGCTTGCGATTTCCGCGCGCACGATGCCGCAGGTCAATATCTTCATCGTCGGTCTGCCGCTGAAAATTTTCGTCGGCACTACCGTACTCACAATCTCATTGCGTTACGTCAGTCCGCTGCTGAACCGGCTGTTCGAGTCGGTTTTTCGGTACTGGGAACAGGCGCTCGTGTAGCGGCGTAGGAGACGGCAGACGACATGGCAGCAGCAGCGGATCAGGAGCAGGATCGGACAGAACCCGCAACACCGTTTAAGCTGCGGGAGGCTCGAAAGCGCGGTCAGGTCTCGAAGAGCCTTGAAATCAACTCACTGCTCATTCTGTCGGCAGCATTGCTGGTCAGCCTGTTCAAGGGAGAGCACCTGGCCGAACGCCACTTGCAGGTGAGCCGGAATATCCTTGCGGAAGCAGGTAGCTGGCAACTCGATGTGCAGGTTGCAGCGGCCGTGTTCGATTTCACAGCATCGAGCCTCGTTGCGACGATGTGGCCGTTTTTCGCTGCGGTGATGCTGACCGGCGTCCTCGCCAACCTGACTCAGACAGGGCCGGTCTTTTCCTTCTTTCCGGTCAAGCCGGATTTCAAGCGCCTCAATCCGGTCAACGGTTTCAAACGCCTGTTTTCGAAGAAGCTGCTTTTTGAGTCGTTCAAGACGTTCATCAAGATGGGCGTATTCGGAACTATCGTCTATCTGTCGTTGCTTGCGATGCTGCCGAAGTTACTGGCGCTAAACGACATCGATTCGAACGCCTACCCGGTTCTTCTGCTCGGCCATGGCCAGGGGCTCGCCTATAAGCTGATACTTGCCGTCGTGCTGATCGCCTTGCTTGACCTGCTCTACAGCCGTTACGACTACGGCAAACAGATGCGCATGAGCCGCCGGGAAATCAAGGAGGAGGTTAAACGCCGCGAAGGCGATCCGCAGATTCGGGCGCGGCGGCGGCAGTTACAGCGAGAGGGCGTCAAACGCGCATCGGCGATTCGCCGGGTTCCGGATGCGGATGTACTGATTACCAATCCCACACATTTGTCGGTTGCAGTGAGGTACGACTCCGATCAGGAAACAGCGCCTGTGGTGCTCGCTAAAGGTGCGGGTGAACTCGCGCTGAAGATGCGGGTGGTGGCGGGCAGGCATCGTGTGCCGATCGTCGAGAATAAAGCGCTGGCACGCGAACTGTTCACCGCAGTGCAACTTGAAGAGACGATCCCCGATAGTCTGTTTCCGAAGCTCGCAAGAATTCTCGCGTGGGTGTTCCTGCAGCGTGAATCCGCCGCACCGGAGGTGTCGTGATCGAATCGCTGCGCAGCATCGCCGGAAAGCAATCGGACCTTGTGTTGGTTTTCTGCGTGACGGGCATTTTGTTCGTGCTATTCATGCCGATTCCGCCCGGGCTGCTCGATTTTCTCCTGATCTGCAACCTGAGCATTGCATTACTGGTGTTGCTGCTGACCTTCTACGTGGATAAGCCGCTACAGTTCTCCACGTTTCCTTCATTGTTGCTGATCGCGACGCTGTTCAGGCTATCGCTCAACATCGCCGCGACACGACTGATTTTGTCCGACGCGGATGCAGGCCGTGTCATAGAGACCATAGGCACCCACATGGTGGGCGGCAATTACGTGATCGGCCTCATCGTTTTCCTCGTGTTGATCGTTGTGCAGTACATCGTCGTTACGAACGGCGCGCAGCGGGTAGCTGAAGTGGCCGCCAGATTTACTCTGGATGGCATGCCCGGGAAGCAGATGAGTATCGATGCGGACCTGAACATGGGTTTGATCACCGAGGCCCAGGCTCAGGAACGGCGCCGACAAATCGAGAAGGAAACCAATTTCTACGGCGCCATGGACGGTGCCTCAAAGTTCGTCAAGGGCGATGCGATTGCGGGCATCATCATTATCCTGATCGACATCATCGGCGGATTGACCATCGGCGTCGCGCAGCGTGGCATGGCCTGGGGGGATGCGCTTGAGACCTACACACTGCTGACCATCGGCGACGGAATCGTCACGCAGATTCCCGCGCTGATTATCGCGACAGGGACCGGTATCATCGTGACGCGTGCGGCGTCCGATGCGTTCCTGAGTCGTGAAATCTCCCGGCAGATAACAGCGTTTCCAAAAATACTCGGTCTTGTGTGCTTTGCGTTACTGCTCGCGTTGTTTATTCCAGGTATCCCGGCGCTGCCGGTACTCGTTTTGTTGTCCATATTCGCGGGCCTGTTGTACATGTCGTCGCGGCGTTCGGAAGCGCCTGAAGAATCGCCGGCGGATGCGCAGGCTGCGGGCGAAGGCGATGACGATGTCTACGATCTGCTCGCCATTGAAGCACTGGAGATCCGGGTTGGTGTCAATCTGATCGACCTGTTCGGTGGCCCTGAAAGCCAGATGATGGAACGTGTTGCCGCATTCAGAAAACAGTATGCAATGGACATGGGTTTCGTCATGCCGCGCCTGCGAGCGAAGGACGATAAGAAACTCGCTCCGCACAGTTACGAAGTCTGGATTTTCGGTGCCAAAGTCGGCCAGGGAGAGGTGCTGCCGGATCGCCACATGGCCATCAATCCTGGAACAGCCAGCGAGAAACTCGAAGGTCCGCAATCTGTCGACCCGACCTTCAACATGCCGGCCGTCTGGATTCTCGAAGACCAGCGTGAATTCGCGCGGGAGTCCGGTTACACGGTGATTGAACCACTGACCGTATTGATGACGCATCTGTCCGAGATCGTGCGTCAGCACAGCCCGCATCTGCTGACGAGAGCCGAAACGGAACGCCTCACGGAACGCGTCAAGGCGGAGAACCCGAGCCTGATCGAAGACCTGATACCCGGCGTGCTGACGCTCGGTGAAGTGCAAAAGGTTTTGCAGAGCCTGCTGCGTGAGAAAGTCACGATCCGCAATCTGGAGGCGATTCTTGAAGTGCTGGTCGACGAGGGCAGGCACAGTAAGGATGCTGAGTTGTTAACCGAGATGGTGCGCCAGAAACTCGGTGCGTCGATTTGTCAGCCACTGGCGAAAGGAAATGATCTCAAGGTCATCGTCTTTGATCCGAAGGTTGAGCAAAAGCTTGTGCAGGGGCTGCGCAAGGATACGGATAAAGCCATGCTGATCGTCGAGCCGACCTTTGCGGAGCAGGTGTTGACGCGACTTGCAGCCATGACTGAGAGCATGATGGCAGCGAGCTTGTCGCCCGTATTGCTGTGTTCACCGGAATTGCGTCGTCACATTCGGCACATCACCGAACGCAGCATTCCGCACCTGTCGATACTGTCGATGGCAGAGGTCCCGCATACGGTACAGGTACAGTCGCACGGGATGGTTTCGGTATGAGCGTTAGGCCGCTGACCAATCTGTATTCGCAGCTGGTTGCAGGCCGCGATGCATCTATGCTGCTGCGCACCGATGAGGTCTTCAACCTGACGCTGAGGCTGGGGCAGGTTCTCAAAGGCAAAGTGCTGCGCCACTACGAAGGCACGCGCTATAGCGTGGCGTTCAATGGGCAGGAGCGAGTCGTCGACAGCACGGTTCCGATGCGCGTTGGCGATACCGTCAGCGGTCGTGTCGTCGCCATCGACGACAAGGTGCATCTGCAGCGCATCGCCGACAGTGTATCTGGCGGTGACGCAAAGCGTTCGGTGCGAGCCGTTCCGAGCGATGAACTAAGTGCATTGTTCGCTCGCTATCAGGTGGACCTGACGCAGCAACAACATCGTAAACTCATTACGCTGATACGTGCTTATGGCGGGTCACGTCAAATTGCGCCGAGCGCGCTCGTGCTGCACAAACTTGGCCTGCCACAACACCCGGAGCTGATTCAGGCCGTACACGAAGTGTTCACGAGCACGCGGACGCCGGGCAATTTCAATGTTGCCTCCGGGCCGCAGGTTCCATGTGCAGACGTGCCCGCGGGGCCGGCTGCCATCGTCGCCGAACTTAGCGGATTACTGCAACGCATGTCCGATGACATCGCCGATGCCGTCACTACCGACACAACCGACCTTTCCCCGGACTTGAATGGAGGGCAGGATCGCGATGCCAGTGACCGCGAGCAATGGCAACTCGGACAGTGGCTGCTCAACATTCAGGGCGAAGGCAGTCTCGCGCACCGGTTTCTGCGTTTTCCGATCTGGCTCGACGATCGGATGGTAGAGGTCAGCATGGCCGTGTTCTCGCAACTCGACTCACAGCAGGACGGGCCGTCGGACGCGGCGGAAGCAGCGCCACTGCGGCACCGCAAAGCGGTTTTTTCGCTGCAGACCGACAACCTGGGTTTTGTCGAAGTGGAGGCACTGGTAGCCGATCGACATCTGCGCCTGACGGTCAATGTCGAGCATCAACGCGCAGCCGAGCAACTGGCGGGAAAACTATCCGAGCTGACCGCAGCGCTGACTGCCCATGACTGGAAGGTCGACGAAATTCGCTACGGCATTCGCGACGAGGCGAGTGGTGTGGTGGATTCATTGTTCGAACATCACGTGTCCCCGGACAGCCTGAGTTGCCTGCTGTGAACCGTCAGCAAAAAGGCATCCGCCGCGTCGTCGGACTTAGCTGTCAGTCAAAAGACACCGCGCCCGTCGTGGTATTGCGCGGCGCCGGTCTGACGGCCGATGCGATTCTGGACAGCGGCGCAGCCCGGACGAGGCGTTTGCCGGTCGTGCGCAACGAACAACTGCTCGATCAATTGTTTCGAGCGCCCCTGGACGCACCCATCGACCCGTCCTTGTACGAGTTGGTTGCGATTTTGCTCGTGCACGTATTTTCAGTCGACGCGGACGCTTTCCCCGGTTCCGCTGACGCAAAGGAGTCTTGGTAATGACAACGGCAATTGAGTTGGCGGAAATTGGAATGATCAACGACATGCAGTTGCTCAATGCCATTAGCCACAATCTGGCGAATGCGAATACACCGGGTTACAAGCGGGACATAGCGGTGTCGACGGCCTTTGAAAGCCTCCTCGGCACTGGTATCAGCGCACAGCTCAGCGGGCTCGGTACGGGTGGGCGCCAGCTCGTACCTGATGTTGAGCTGCTCGTCGATCACGCGGGCGGCACGCTGCAGCACACGGGCAATCCGCTCGATCTCGCGATAGAGGGCGCGGCGTATTTTGAAGTGCTCACCGAGAGTGGTCCCCGATACAGCCGGTCCGGTGAATTCGGTGTCGATAGCACAGGCCGGCTTGTCAGTAACCATGGCTTTCCGGTTGCGGGAGCCGAGGGCGATATCTTGCTGGGCGGTGGTGACGTCGTTGTGCACCGGGACGGGTCCATCTTCGAAGATGGCAACTACGCGGGCCAGCTCAAATTAGTTTCATTCGACAGCCCGGGCGTGCTGGCGAAGGAAGGCCGTGGTCTGATGCGTGCCGTCGAGGGTGCCGTTGCGCAAATCGATGATAACGGCGGTATTCGGCAGGGCTATCGCGAGACCTCCAACGTGGATGCGATGCAGGAAATGGTGCTGCTGATGTCGACACTCAGGCATTTCGAAATGACGTCGCGCGTGTTGAAGGGATACGACGACATGGTGAATACGGCAATTTCAACGATTGCCGATTTCTAAGATGGCACAGGAACTGGAAAGGAGCAGCAATGTTTGACGCGTTTCATATCTCGGCCAGCAGTATGGAGGCCCACCAGGTGCATGTGGACACCATCGCGAACAATCTGGCCAACTCCAATACAACAGGCTTTAAGAAGAGCAAAGTCGAGTTTGAAGACCTCGTGTATCGTGAAATGAAGGCGCTGAGTGGGCTTCGAATCGACCCGGATTTAATCAATGCGGTCGGCAGCGGCGCCGCAACAGCCTCCATCGAAAAAATCTTCAGTCAGGGTGAGCTGAAGGGCACCGGTCGCGATCTGGACCTCGCGATTCAGGGAAAGGGATTCTTCGAGTTGCTGATGCCGGACGGTGAAACCGCCTATTCGCGCACGGGTTATCTGCTGATCGACTCCGATGGTCTGCTTGTGAACGCGGACGGCTATCGCCTGAATCCGCTCATCGAAATACCGGAGGACGCGAGTCAGGTATTGGTGACCGGTAACGGCCACGTACTTGCAGCGATTCCCGGCAAAGACGATCCGGTGGAGCTTGGGCGTCTTGAACTTGCGTCTTTTATTAATCCGAACGGTCTGACGCCGCTGGGTAACAACCTGTACCGTCCGTCCGAAAAGTCCGGTGCCGCTCACTACGGGGCGCCTGGTGAGGCCGAGTTTGGTCTTATCGAACAGGGTTTTCTCGAGGGTTCGAATGTCAGTCTGATCGAAGAACTGACCGGCCTGATGCTTGCGCAGCGTGGCTATGAAATGAACGCCAAAGTGATTCGTGCGGCGGACGACATGCTTGGCATCGTTAACGACCTGCGCCGTTAGAAGGTAATGCGACTCCTGCGCCTGAACTTCATCCTGTTACCGCTGTCGTTTGCGACCGCATCGGTCGCTGCAGTGCAGATGGAGTTTAAGGACGACGTCCGGCTCTCAAGTGCGGAGTTTACGCTCGGCGATGTGGCCGAGGTTCATACGGATGACCCTGGTCTGGCGAATGAGCTCGCCGAGTTGATACTTGGTGGTGCGCCGAGACCGGGCATATCGCTTGCGCTGACGCAGTTCGTCGTCAGCGCGAGGCTTGAGCGACTGTACCCAGGTGTCGCGGCACAAATTGAGTGGCGTGGCAAACCAATGGTTCGCGTCGTTGGCGGCGGTGTGGAGCACGACGGTGCGGAAGTCGTCAAAACGGCAAAGCGCCTGCTGATGAGTGACCTGCGGCAGCGATTTCCGGATGCAGAGATCGAAGTCGCTCATACTGGCCGTTCGCTGTTGCTATTAACGCCTCCAGGGGAGGTCAGTTACACCTTCAGAGTGCCAGGGTCGAAGCGGCTCAATGCTCGTGTACGAGTATGGGCGGATGTACTCGTCGACGGGAAACCCGACCAGACGGTGCCGCTTTGGTTTGCGGTTGCGGCGTATTCGAGTGTCGCCGTGGCCAGACAGACTATTCCGGCACTAACGGCGGTCGAATCATCCGGCATTTTGTATGAGCGGCGCGATATCGCCGGCCTGCCTGGGATCGTTATTGCGGGAGAGTTTCCCGATCGACATCGGACGCGCAGGACGGTATTCGCCGGCGAAGTAATTCTCTTGGAATCGTTGCAGCCGGTTCCTCATGTGCGGGAAGGGGACCTCGTCACGGTCGTTGCGCGCCATGGCCAGGTTGAACTGTCTGTCGATGCTCGTGCGCTCGGTGACGGGAACATAGACGACGAGATTCTTGTTGAAAGTTTGAGCAGCCATGCGACGTACTCTGCGGTGGTTTCCGGTGAGCGTCTGGCAAGGGTGGAATAAGTATGCGGATATCGAAACTGGCGCTGGTATTTTTGATCGCGATTCTTTCGGGCAGCGGATGCGCGACCGTTAAGAAAGTCGGGCAACTGCCTGTCAATGCTGTGAAAGGTGCGCACGACAAGTGGTCGGGGCAGCCGCGTGTCAAAACCGATGACCGGCGCCTGGAACGCGCAACGATGTCACAAGCCGGGTCTGCGCAACCGACGCTGGACTCCTATCCGTCGCTCGTCAGCGATCACCGTGCAACCGGCGTTGGCCAGAGCGTCACAGTACTCGTGCTCGAACGGGCATCCTCGACGACGAGCGCCGATACGCGGACCAGGAGTGCCTTCGATGCCACGGCGCGGCTCGACCAGACGTTCCGCTTTGACGAAGGCGGCGTCGACGTCGATGGTCGCAGCGTGGGCGCAGGTTCGATCAGCCGTGAAGGCGAACTCGTCGCCAGCGTATCCGCGGTTGTTACCGACGTTCTTCCAGGCGGGGATCTTGTTCTCTACGGTGAACAGTCCATTGAGGTCAATGATGAGACTCAATACATTCGCGTAGCCGGACGCGTCAGACCCGAGGATATCAGCGGCGACAACACGGTGTTGTCGACGCGAATGGCGGACGCACAAATCATGTACAAGGGCTATGGCATTTTGGCCGAGTCTCAGGAACCGGGCGTACTGACCCGCATCTTCAACTGGATTTTCTAATGTTGGCCATGTCGAGATTCGGTTTGATTCGAAGCCTGTTTCTGGCCGCGGTGTGCCTGCCTGCGATCGTTTCGGCTCAGGATGGCAGTGTTCGTGTAAAAGACCTTGCTCGGCTCGCGACGGCTAAGGATGCCGCCCTGGTTGGCTACGGTCTCGTGACCGGGCTGGCAGGAACGGGTGATTCGCAGCGAAGTGGTGCGACGTCTCAGTCGGTCCGCAATATGCTGCGGCGTTTCGGTGTGAACGTCCACGCCGAGGCGTTGCGGAATCGCAATGCGGCTGTCGTCATGGTAACGGCTACGTTGCCGCCGTATTCGCAACCCGGAGACAGGCTGGACGTTAATGTTACGTCGATGGGCGACGCGCGCAGCCTCGTGGGCGGCACACTGATGCTGACGCCATTGGCAATGTCCGACAGAAACATCTTTGCGCAGGCTCAGGGGCCAGTGTCGGTCGGCGGATTCAGTTACGACCTCAACGGCAATCTGCTGCAAAAGAATCATCCTACGGCCGCGCATATTCCTGGAGGCGCAATCGTCGAACGGGGTGCGACACCGGTCATCATGAGCGCCGACGGAATCGTGAGCTACAAGCTGTTTGAGCCGGATTTCGCAACGGCCAACCGCATTGTCTCGGCGCTGTCCGAGCATGTCGGGTTCGGCAATGTCCGCGCCGTCGATGCGGCACGCGTGGCAGTTGTGGTCCCACCCGCGGAACGCGGCAATCTGGTGGGATTTCTGTCAAGAGTGGAAGCGGCCAGCCTGGTTCCGGACGCCCCGGCGCGTGTCGTCGTCAATGAGCGTACAGGTACGGTGGTTTCGGGTGGCAACGTCGTTGTGTCGCCTATCACGGTGACGCACGGCAACCTCAATGTTGCGATTAGTACCGAGTACTTCGTGTCGCAGCCGTTCGGCGTTAACAACGTTGTGATTGGAGATTTCCCGGCCGCGCGAACCCAGGTTGTACCGGAAACGACGATTGACATCAGTGAAGAGGAATCGATGGCTGTGTCGCTGCCGACCGGGTCGAGTGTTGCGGACCTCGTGACCGCACTGAATAAGGTTCAGGCGACGAGCCGCGACGTAATTACGATTTTACAGGCGATCAAGCGGGCCGGCGCATTGCACGCCGAGCTGGTTATTCAATAGGGAGATAGACGCATGATAGACGATATCGGCGGTGTTACTTCGGCATTGGTTCGAACAGCACTCGATGCTGCACTGCTGCGGCACGAACTTATTGCCAACAACATCGCCAACGCCGACACGCCCGGATTCAAGGCGCGCCGCCTGAATTTCGAGCAGCAGTTTCGGGGCCTCATTAGCGAATTTTCAGATACCGACAACGCGTTGTTGATGGAGCGGGTCGATTGGGTCCGAAATCTGATGGATGGCGGCGACGCGATGATCACCGTACAAAACCAAACCGTCGAATTGGACCGTGAAATGGTCCATCTCACAGAGAACACACTGCGCTACCGTGCGCTGCTTGAAGCGGCGAGCAAACGTGGTGAGCTGATTCAGATGGCCGTCAATGAGGGGAGGAGGTAGCGATGGACTACTTTGCTTCGTTTGATATCAGTGCATCCGGAATGGAAGTGCAGAAAGTTCGCCTCGATACCGTAGCGCTGAATCTTGCAAACGTGAATACGACACGTAGCGGCAATGGGCCGTATCAACCGCTGGAAGTAATCATTGGCGAGCGCAGCAATGCAGATTTTAGTAGCCAGGTCAGGGGTTATCGCAGTCAGTTCCGCGGCGTCGAGGTTCTGAACATCGTCGCACAGGGAACGCCGCCGCGACTTGTACACAATCCGCAGCATCCGGACGCCGATGCCGACGGAATGGTCGCTTTTCCGAACGTCAATCCCGTCTCCGAGATGGTGAATCTAATGGAAGCGACAAGGGCCTACGAGGCTAATGTACGGACGATCAATGCGGCGAGAACCATGGCGTTGCGAGCGTTGGAGATAGGCGCATGACCATCGAGGCCATACAGTTTATCGATGCCGGAGCGACTGCCGCAGACTTGTCGGCGGGCTCACGTGAAGCTACGCCCGGTGATTTCTCCAACTGGCTGGAAAGTGAGTTGAATGCGCTGAACAACCAGTTGCACAGCGTCGAAAAGACTGTGCAGCAGTTTGCGGCCGGTGAGATCGACAACCTGCATCAGATCATGTTGTCGCTCGAAAAAACCAAACTCAGCTTTAACCTGATGCTGCAGGTACGTAACAAACTACTCGAAGGCTATCAGGAGGTTATGAGGATGCGGGTATAAGACGATGGCGATATTTGGTAACACATGGAGCAGCTTCGACAGAGGTAGGCGCGTGACGATGATTGTACTGGCCACGTTCATTCTGTTGTTAACGATCGCAATGTTGTTCTGGCTTACGTCGAGAGATTACGCCGTTTTGTTTGCCGATCTTGAACCGCGCGACGCGGCACGGATAGTAGATGAGCTTGAGCAGCAAAAACTCGACTATCGGCTTGCCGCCGCGGGAACTCAGATCCTCGTCCCCGAGGAAGATGTACACGCGGTGCGCCTGAAACTCATGGGAGGAGGCGTTCCGCTTAGCGGTGGTGTCGGATTCGAAATCTTCGATGACTCCGATTTCGGCATGACCGATTTCGCTCAGCGGATCAACTATCAGCGCGCACTTGAAGGAGAACTGACGCGAACCATTATGTCGCTGGCCGAGGTCCGATACGCGAGGGTGCATCTGGTCATGCCGGATAAGGGCCTGTTTCGAAAAGAAGACAGCCAGCCGTCTGCATCTGTGACTTTGCTTCTGAAGCGTGAATCGGGATTTAGGCCCAACGACGCGCAGGTGATTGGCATTCAAAGACTCGTTTCTGCGGCCGTGCCGAACCTGAGCGCGGCGAACGTAACGGTGAGTGACCAGGCCGGGATGACACTTAGCCGGCAACTGCCGGCACAGGCGAATGTTGCGGCCATCTCCGGCCAACTGCAGCAGAAGCAGGCGGTGGAAGCCTACCTCGTCGGCAAACTCGAGGATGTGTTGACACATACCTACGGTCCTGGCGAAGTCGCGGTCAGCGTCGACGTGACCCTGAATTTCAGGGAAGTAAAAAGGACGCTTGAATCAGTGGTCACACCGGAGAGCGGTGGTGTAGTGAGGCGGCGGGAGACACGCCTGGGTGCCGGCGAGGGTTCGGCACCGGGTGACAACGTCACAACTGAAGTTGAGTACCAGCTTGGGCGTACGATCGAACAGATCGTCGATACGCCAGGTGAAATTCTTCATCTTGGCGTTGGCATTATGGTGCCGGCCGATACCAGCCAGCAGCGCCGCGACGAAATTCGCGGCCTCGTCGAGACGGTCGCCGGGATTGACGCAGGCAGAGGCGATGCGGTCGCCATCTATACGATGGACGCGAAGAACACGCTTCCTGCACCGGACGCCGAACTGCGTCCGCCTGAACCGCTGCCGACGACACCCGGATCGGGCCATGTAAACACGCGGAGCGCAACGCAAATGCCGCCGGCGTCGCCGCTATTCATGGTTACGATGGCGCTTTTGATTTGTTTGTTGCTGGCATTGTTGGCTTTGATTGCGTCGAGGCGGAAGCAGCGCCGAATTGCGGCGCCAATGACTTCTGCGGAAAGGGATGAGGCACTGCAGAAGCTCAAATCCTGGCTCGATGGACCTGTTGCCGGGGAGTCGTTGTAGTGGAGCGTTTGCAGAAAGCAGCGTTGAATTTGCACGGCATGCATGCAGCAGATCGTGAATGGATGCTTGAGCAACTGTCGGCTTCCCATCGTAAGCCGCTTGTCGAGATGCTTGATGAACTCGATGATCTCGGCATACCCAGAGAACCGATATTGCTCGATGAGATCGCGGCAGCACCGCAGCAAGCGTACGAGCGAAATCAAATTAAGTTATGGAATTACAGCGCAGCACAACTCTGGCAGGTACTCGAACCGGAACCGAATGCAGTTATCTGGGGGCTCCTAAACGGTATCGACTGGCCCTGGTGTGACGAGTTGCTGCAGTTAATGCCGGAGGAACGGCGCGCGGCTATCGAAGAACGGCTCGTCTCTGAGAGTTCGCCAACGGACACTGCGTTTGCTGCATTGTGCGAAATGGTCGCCGATCGTTTAAACGATCTCGATGTTGGTGACGTGCGGGACGAGGCTCCCGAACAACGCTCGTGGTTTCGGAGGCTGCCATGGCGAGGGTGATTCAATCCCCGACGATTGCACCTCAGGCGCGCAGAGCCTTGCCGGCGGGGTACGAGGAGATGACCGATACGTCGTCCTTGGCCGCCAGGGATGACGACCGTCCGTTTGAGCCACATGTCAGCTACGAGGACTATCAGCATGTCGTCGCCGAGAAAGAGAGTGCTCTGCAGAAGGCATCGCTGGCCGAGACACAGCTTGCGGAGATTAAAGCCACTTTGGAAGACCTGCGAAAATCTGCAAGGAATGACGGCCTTAAGGCCGGTAGAGATGAAGCCGGGAAACTACTGGCAGAGGCTCAGGCCGCGGAACGCGCTCACTTTGACAAGCTTTGCGATGAGATGGTCGAACGTCAGCGCGGCATGATTCAGGCAACCGAAGACGCCGCGCTGGAAGTGGCTATTGCCGCGACAACGAAGCTGCTGGGTCGTTTAAACGAAGACACTACCTTGCTCGAGACGCTG
The DNA here is from genome assembly GCA_965224505.1 of Woeseiaceae bacterium. Lineage (GTDB taxonomy): Bacteria > Pseudomonadota > Gammaproteobacteria > Steroidobacterales > Woeseiaceae > UBA1847. The sequence goes on along the minus strand of CBDCZL010000018.1, from coordinate 2,457,174 downwards.
GTACGCGAGGCAATGCAGCAGGTCCTGGTCAGGGAGGGCCTGCGAGTATTTCTGGCTCAGGCCGACTATGAGCGCATTCTGCCCCTGATGCAGCAGAATTCGAGCGACTGGGACGGAATTGAGTTTCACGCCGATAGTGGCGTCGAACTCGGCGGCTGCCGAATCGAAAGCACGTGCGGGTCGTTGGATGCGCGGCTTGAGCGGCAGCTTGAGGCGCTTAGACATGTCTTACTGGATACGGCCGCATCCGGTCGTTCTGCGGTGAGCGGCGATGATTAAGGCTATCGTCCAGGCGGCGCCCGATATCGAGAATTACGTTCACGCAATTCGCGACGCCGATCTGATGCGGCGAGCCGGGCGCGTGAGTCAGTTTTTGGGCCTTGTGGTCGAGTCCGACGGGCCCGAAGCATTCTGGGGAGAGCGCTGTGAGATTCGTTCGCAGAGAAATAACGAATCGACCCTGGCCGAAGTTGTGGGGCTCAAAGGCGGCAAAGTATTGCTGATGCCCTATGGCGAACTGCACGGTATCAGTCTTGGCAGCGAAGTCGTTGCGACCGGTCGGTTTGCTGAGGTGCCGGTCGGGGACGCATTGCTCGGACGTGTGATCGATGGCTTCGGGCGGCCGTTGGATGACGGCCCCGAGATTCATGCAACGGCTTGTGAACCCATTTTTCGTGAGCCGATGAACCCCGCTACCCGGCCTCCTATCGATACCGTGCTCGAAACAGGCGTACGTTGTATCGACACGCTGCTGACCGTTGGGCGTGGGCAACGGATGGGGATTTTTGCCGGCAGTGGCGTCGGTAAGAGCATGTTGCTGGGCATGATCAGCCGCAATATGAATGCCGATATCAATGTGATCGCAATGATAGGTGAACGCGGCCGCGAGGTGATGGATTTTGTGCACGACGTGCTCGGCGCTGAAGGTCTGGCGAGGTCGGTCGTCGTCGTTGCCACATCCGATCAACCGGCGCTGGTGCGTTCGCGAACGGCATTCGCGGCGACTGCGATTGCGGAGTATTTTCGGGATCGTGGCAATGCCGTGGTTCTCACAATGGACTCGATAACTCGCTTTGCCATGGCGCAGCGCGAACTCGGTATCGCCATCGGTGAACCGCCCACAAGCCGTGGATACACGCCGTCGGTGTTTGCACTCCTGCCCCGCTTGCTGGAGCGCTGCGGCACCACAAAAACCGGAGGTTCAATCACTGCGTTCTATACAGTGCTGGTTGAGGGCGACGACCTTAACGACCCGGTGGCCGATCACGTGAGGGCCATACTCGACGGTAGTATTGTGCTGTCGCGCGAACTTGCCAACCAACGCCACTACCCGGCGATCGACATATTGTTAAGCAGCAGTCGCCTGATTACTGCCCTGGCAGGTCGAGAAGACCTGGAAACGGCCGCCACGATCGTGCGCACACTCGATACCTATTCGCGATCGAGAGACATGGTGGATATCGGGGTTTACAAATCCGGGTCCAACCCTGAACTCGATCGCGTGCTTCGCCATCTGCCCATGATCAACGAGTTTCTGCAACAACGTTTCGACGAGGCTACAGGCCGGAATGAAGCGATGGACCAGCTACGCGGGATCGAAGAAATTATAGCTTCAGGCAGTCCTGCAAACCTGAAGGCAGTCCAGGGGGCTTAGTGCAATGAACTCCGACCCGGTACAAAAAAAGAAGATGACTGATGTCGCGGTGCAGAGCGAGAACTGGCGACTGCAGGACCTCCGGGTTTGCTACAGAGCGGCCGAAGAACGCAGACAGTCCATCGCAGACAAAGCCGACGCGCTTGCCCGGGAAATCGACGATACGCAGAGTCGATTGAGCTTCGCATTAAATGGCACGGTCGATCTGCAGGCAATGCAGGCGACAAGCGCCTATGTGCTTGAACGCAGCGAACTGCACAAAAGAGTCGTAAAGGAGCTGCGGGCAGCAGCTTCGCAGGCGTCTGAATCGGACGTGCAGGTCCGTCACGCAGCACTGACCGTGCGCGCGCTCGAAAGAGTACGGACCAGGGCAGAAACGGACATTCGGGATGCGCTCGAAAAGCGGTTGCAGGAACTGGATGTCGAGCACTGGGTGCAGAGCAGCTTGAGCGGGGATTCCGATGATTGATAAAACAGCAGCAGCGACGGCGTCGTTCGGTGTTGAAAAAGCCATTGATGCCGCTGGCAACAACGACCAGTGGCGCCGGCACCTCGAGAAGGCCTTGTTTGAGCGTCAACGGGAGGCGATATGGCAGAGCGATGACGATTCAAACCGTCGAACGCCACATTCGCAGGAAACGTTGGCGAAATCGGCTCTGGATGGTCAGTCTTCATTTCACACGGCCGGACTGGATACCGCCGTGCGGCAGGAGGCAATCAAGCCTCAGGCAATGCCGCAGACGCGGAATCAGTCGCAGGCTGCTTTGCAGCAGCCACGTGTGCCTGCGCAATCTCCTCCTGCGACAGGCACACGTGCCGGTGAGGTGATGCGTTCCGCGGTCGTTTCCAAAGCGGTCGGTTTCAAAACGGCTGCACCAGGTCGCGATATCGCACACACGTGGCGAGGTGAATTGCCAGGTACGAGCGCCGCGCACTTGCTGAAGACGAAAAATGGATTCTGCCTCGTCATTCGCGATGCCGTGTTGTCGAAGGAATCCGCGCTTCGTTTGTTCGACCGCTTGCGAACAATGTTTGCGGCCGATGGCAGGCGGCTCAGCTCGTTTACGTTCAACGGAGAAGTTCTTAGCGATGTCCGGCGTGACGGCGATGCTGGCATGAAAAAAGCTTAACTGGATAAGTGGGAGAAGCTGACGATGGAAGTAGGGAGTATTGGGGCACCGGACAGCGACGCTGCGTCGCGGCGAGCGGCTATTCAACAGGAGGATTTCCTGCGGGTTCTGCTGGCGCAGTTGCAGTTTCAGGATCCGCTCGAACCGCTTGACAACAACGAATTCATTGCTCAATTCGCCGAGCTGACCAATCTTGAACAGACACAACAGTCGAATGACAAGCTCGATACGCTGCTGACTGTGCAAAATGCGGGTCAGGCGATCGGGCTCATCGGTAAAACCGTGCAGGCTGCAACAGACTCCGGCGATGTTGTCGGTGTTGTAACACTGGTCGCTTTCGAGAACGGTACGCCGGTTCTGGCGATTCAGACCGAAACCGGCGGGTTCGTCCTCGATCTGACACTTGGCCAGATTGAGATAGTTCGCTAGATCAGGCGCTAAAGGAGGCAAACATGAGTCTGTTTGGAACAATATATAACGGAACGACCGGGCTGGTAGCATTCTCCAGAGGGCTCGACGTTATCAGCAACAACGTTGCCAACCTCAATACGCCAGGATTTAAGCGGAATGATCTGTTGTTTCGCGATCTGCTGTATCACTTCCAGCTCACGGGTGAAACAAACCAGGATTACTCCGCGCGCAAAGACGGTGGTGGCGTTACCGATGCGGGCACAGTGACGAGTTTCGCTCAGGGTGACATTCAGCAGTCGGGCAACGAGATCGATGTGGCCATCAACGGAAACGGTTTTTTGATTCTCCGCGGCGATGAGGGACTGCTGTACACGCGCGCAGGCCAGTTCGAATTCGACGAGGATGGATTTCTTGTTGCAGCGGGTTCCGATGCTCGTGTGATGGGCATCGATGCCAATGGCAAGCTCGTCGATATCAATATCAAGGGCTTGCGCACGACGCCATCGTTGCCCACCAGCCGTGTGACTTTCACCGACAATCTCTCCAGTGGCAGTACGGAACATGTCATCGCCGAGATAGAGGTGTTCGATGCGGACGGGCAGCGGCGGCAACTGACACTAACGCTGACCAATAACAGTACGCAAACGCCACGTAGCTGGCTGGCCGAGATTGTCGACGAAGAGGATAACGTTGTTGCAACCGATCTGGAAATTCGGTTTCAGGGCAACGGCTCGCCCGAGGAGGGGTTCAACTCATTCGTTTTCGAGTTGACCAGCGAGGACGATGCAGTCAGTAACATAGAGTTTTTCTTCGGCGAACCCGGTTCGTTCACAGCGGCAACCTCATTTTCCGCCGGCGCCAGTTCCGACCTTGCGGTGGACGATCAGGACGGCATGCCGTTCGGCGGTCTCGTCACTCTGAACTTCAATCGAGACGGCGTTCTGGAGCTTGAGTATTCGAACGGAGAGTCGGTAGAGGGTGGCAGACTGGCGCTGGCCTGGCTGAATGATCTCCAGGTGCTGCAGCAGATCGGGAATGGCCTGTTTGAAATCGACGACCCACGACGCCTCCTTGTTGCCGCCGCTAATACCGAGGGATTGGGCGAGGTCGTTGGCGGGAGTGTCGAAATATCCAACGTTGAGCTGTCACAGGAGTTTTCCGACCTCGTCATCGTTCAGCGAGGCTTTCAGGTTTCGTCTCAGGTTGTGAGCATCGCAAACGAGATGATTCAGCAGCTTATCGATAGTTCGAGTTCCCGGTAATGTCAGTTTCGCCGTTTGTTGTGCCTGGCAGTTCGCAATTCGAGGAGCTGCGACTGTCGCTTCAGGCTGACACTCACCGTTGGTTTGACGATTGGAGTTCCGTTTCCGCTGAAGTTGGTGTCCGTGTGCAAAATACGGATTTCGATGCATTGCATGAACGCAACTGCCTCTCGTTCACGGGCAGCGGCGACGCAGACTGGGGTATTGTCATGGCAGGCCCTGAGAAGCTCAGCAATTTCGCAATGCGGATGCTCATGAGCGAGAACGCCGAAGCTCGTGGTGACCAGGTTGTCGCCTGCCAATTCGCGCAGCGCGCGTTATCCGAACTCATGTACAGGTGGCTTGGCGTCAAAAACCTTCATATCACGACCGGTATGGTGGCTGAGCTGATACCTGAGGCGTCGACGCGTCCGGGAACAGGTGTTCTTACGGTTTTGCTGAGCATCGATCGGTGCGGTATTGAGTGCCTGTTGCCAATACACGGGTTGCTGATGAGATTCACTGTGGATTCATCGTGGAGTAAAGAATCCTCTGCACCCGTTGCTGTAGAGCGGGCGCTCGGTAGTCAGCGGGTCGCACTGCAGGCCAGTCTTGGCGATGTCGAGTTGTCGCTGGATGCAATGACGCATCTTCAGCCAGGCGATGTGCTCGTGCTGGATAAACTCATTGCGTCGCCGTTGTCGCTTCGAGTCACGGAGTCGGACTACGGATTCAGCGGGTATCTTGGCAGCCAAAACGACAGTCTGGCGTTTCGCATCGCCGGGCGACTCGAAGATCTGGACGAACAATCGAAGGTGTCAATGTGAGCAAAATAGAATCGTTGGATTTTGTTGAGGTGGAGGGTGCTGAAAATACAAAACCCCTGCTGGAGCCGAATCTGGAAATTATCAAGGACGTCAAAGTCAGGTTACTGGCGCGAGTGGGGGAGGCGGAACTGAGTGTCGACGAACTCATGAACCTCGGCGAAAACTCTGTCGTAACGCTAAATACGATGACCACCACGCCCGTGGAACTCCTGCTTGACGGCGCAGTCGTCGCCCGCGGAAAACTCGTATCGTCCGATGACAACTTTGGCGTGCAGATTACCGAACTGGGGCAGTAATGCGTTTGGTCATCCTGTGTTGCGCGCTCATAGTCAGCCTATGGAGCCTACCGCCGCTTGCGAGTGCGGAAAGCTCTGAGTCGGAGCCCATTCCGTACAAGCAGGAAGCAGCGGTGCCGACCGGCTCGATGCAGCGCACGGCGGGGATATTCCTGGGCGTGATTGCCGTTTCAATAGGCATCGTGCTGTTGCTGCGCAGGCAGCTGCTCAAGCGTGGATTGCTCGGAGCCGGAGGCAGTGGCGAACGAATCGTGGTTGCCGCTACAAGGCGCATCGCTCCTCGACTGAATGTCTATCTTGTTCACGTCGACGATCTGCCATACCTGATCGTGCAAAGCGGTGGCGACGTGACGCTTGCGCCGCACTCGACTTGCGATGAGCCATGATTCACCAATGAACAGAGTACTCTACGTTGGCGCGCTGGTCATGTCAGTGCTACCGCTCAATACCGTAGCACAGGAGCTGTCGATTCCTGGTATCGGTATTTCAGTTTCCGGAGCAGAGGGTGGCGATCAGGATCTGGCTACCGCTCTGAAGATACTTCTTGGCCTCACCGTGCTCAGCCTGGCGCCGGCATTGCTGATCTCGATGACGGCTTTTACTCGCATCGTAATCGTGCTGTCCATGTTGCGGCACGCGTTCGGGATGCAGCAGACGCCGCCGAATACTGTTGTCGTCAGTCTTGCGTTGTTTTTGACGTTGTTCACGATGTTGCCGACGCTGCAGGCTGTCAAGAGCGATTCGTTCGATCCTTTACTGGACGGTCAGTTGAATACAAGACCCGCTCTCGAAGCGGGCATGGGGCATTTTCGTGAATTCATGATTCGCCAGACACGCGAAGCCGATCTGATGCTGATGGTCGAAGTTTCAGATTCTGAAAGGCCGGGCTCCGTTGAAGATATTGAAACCGCGCTACTCATACCGGCCTTCATGTTGAGTGAGCTGAAAAGCGCGTTTCAAATCGGCTTTGTTATCTTTCTTCCCTTTCTGATGATCGACCTGCTAGTCGCCAGCATCCTGATGTCCATGGGCATGCTCATGGTACCGCCGATGATGATTTCATTGCCGATCAAGGTTCTGATGTTCGTGTTGATTGACGGCTGGAATCTGGTCGTGTTTTCTCTGGTCAGCAGTTTTACCTGAGCACTTAGGCGGGTGGGCGAGTCAGTTGCAGACCTGTGGAATCGGCATCTGAGCAACGGTGATTCGGCGGCTCGCCAGAACCTGATTGAAAACTATACCGGGCTTGTCAGGAAAATTGCGGGGTCGATGTATTCCAGGCGCTTTCGCGACCATATTGAGTTCAACGAATACTTTCAGTTAGGTGTCGTTGGCCTGATCGAATCGGTAGATCGATTTGACCCGGACAAGGGGGCGACTTTCGAAACCTTCGCTTCCTATCGGATTCGCGGTTCAATCCTCAATGGCCTGGAAAAGTCCTCTGAGCTGCGAAGTCAGGGCTCCTACCGGCAACGCCTGCTCAAAGACCGGGTGACATTGCTGACGAAAGAGCAGAGCAGCAGCGACCTGTTTGACGAAATGGTGGACCTGACGCTTGGGCTAGCGATCGGGTTCATGCTGGAGGATACGGGCCTGTTTTCCAGTCAGGAAAAGTCACTGGAGGACAGTGCGTACAAGAGCGGTAATCTTCAGCAACTGCGTGAACATCTGCTTCGGGCCGTGGACACACTGCCCGAGCGCGAGTCGCAGATTATTCGGTATCACTATCTGCAGGGTGCGCGTTTCGACGACGTTGCAAGGTTACTCGGTGTCAGCAAAGGGCGGGTGTCGCAATTGCATAAACGTGCACTTCAACGGCTTCGGGACTGCCTTGGGCGAAAGGCCACGCTTGACACCTTTCTCTGACGAATATATCCGACACTTACTTAGCCTGTGCCAGGTGCTCTGACACCAAACACCAGTACCTGACACCACCAGTCGGTGTCAGGTACATGGCGTTAGTGTCTGACACCGATGGTTCGGTTGCTGTGGCGGCAGATGGTATGCTGCATGTCTATGCTGAATCGTAAGAGAATAGTCTGGACTGTTATCGCCCTCGTCGCCGTCGCGATCGCGTTTACAGGGCTGGCCGATAATTTATCGGATGAGTATGCGGAGGAAGCGTTCAAGCGGGCGCTCGTTACGTTCGCGGTTGCTCGTGCGCTGAATGGTGTCATTTCCGTTGCTCAGGGGACCGAGGTGGCGATCGAACCGGGAGGTGTCGGGGTCAATTTCGGCGTCGGGCAGATACTCGATCCGATTAACGATCTCGTCGAACAGTTTTCGTCCGTAATGCTGGTCGCGACGAGTTCGCTGGGCCTGCAGAACATCCTGTTGAAAATGACCGGGTGGTGGGGAACGACACTGCTGTTGGTACTATCGTCGTTATTTCTTCTTTTCAGGCTTTGGCTGCCGGCGGGCATCGGCGACCGCACGCGTTCGCTGGCTTTCAAACTGTTTCTGATATCTGCTTTTCTGCGCTTTGCACTTCCCATATTGATCATCGGTACCCACCTCGTTTTCAACGCGTTTCTCGAGGAAGAACACGATGCGGCGACCGCCGTGCTCGAAGCGACGAGTTCGGAAATCGATGAATTCAATCGGAGCGAAACGGCTCAGGAAAAACAACCGGAAATGACGTCGTTTGTCGATCGTCTGGGAGAGATGTGGGACAACTCCGTCAGTACACTGCGCATATCAGATCGCATTGAACGCCTAAAAACCAGCGCATCGAATGCGAGCGAGCAGATAGTTAATCTGATCGTCATTTTTGCGTTGCAGACAATCATCCTGCCGCTCGCGTTTTTGTGGTTGTTTGTTGAGGGTCTGAAGGGCATCGCGGGCCGAACAACCCGGCTTTAGTAACGCTCTACACGCGGTGCGCCTTAAAGGGCCTGCTGAAAAACACGATCAGTCCAGCCGCAAGACACGCGAGCGACAGGTACATCGAGGTCCGCCACATATTGCGGGCCGGCCGGATGACTTCAAAGCGATCCACGAAAATGGTTTCGCAGGCGCCGTCTCCGGTATCGGTGCGCGTCGTGCTGGTACCCCTTTCGCCGCCAGGACTGACATAACTCGCCAGCACACCCTGAATACGAATCTGATCGCCGACTCGGATATTCCGCACGCTGTCGCGAATGTACTCGTCGTCGGAGATCAGGTGATTATTGGACATCTGATTCATGTCAAATGACTCCCACGCAACGCGGTCACGCGTCTTCACGTTACATGTGAAAATGCCGTTCCAGAAACTGAGTTTATCGAGCTGCGCACCGCCCGCGTTGTCACCCCAGATCACACAGACATCGAGCATGTTCAGGTGGTCGTCCGCGAGCCGGTGCATACGGCTGTTGTTGTCGTGATGGCGGTAGGAGACGATCATGCCGACGATATCGTAGTCGTACTGTGGATGAATCGTGTAGCGGACATCGTTCCAAACGGCCTCGAACGATTGTCTGTCGGTGTTTTTTTGCCGGGGTTCATCGGCTATTTCATTGACATAATCGATGTGGCCCGGCAGATCGTTCCTGTTCCAGAATGAGGCGAGAAACCACAGGAAACTCGCAACAATCAGTGCATTTGTTGCGGTGCGCATGTTGGAAATCTATCGCAGGCGCATACTCCCGTAAAGAGCGACATGAACCGACTCCGCTTCGTCGTAAAACCTGCTAATATAGTCAAGTATATTGACAGAAATATCAGAGGCTCGCTGTATGAAATTAGTTATGGAGTTCGCCCGCTTGCACGGCGATGTTGTGCTGGCGAATCATGAGACATTGCTGGGGTTCGCGGCAAAACCCCTACTCCGGTACGCGAGAGTAACGAACGGCGAGGGGAGAGCGGTGCTGCTGCTGCCCGGATTTGGCGCCGGCAAGCGGACGCTCAATAGTCTGAGGTCGTACCTCGAACGTTGCGGTTACATCGTCGATGTCTACGTTCCCGGGTTTCCGAGGCATGAGTCTTTGCGTGACTTTATCGACGGTATCCGTGAGCCTCTCTCGGAGCGGATTGCAGGACTAAAGCAGCGAACCGGACGGCCCGTTTCGCTCGTTGGGCAGAGTGCGGGTGGCATCTATGCGAGAGAATTTGCTTTACACGCGCCCGATAACGTTGACCGTGTCATTACTCTTGGGTCACCCGTGTTCTCCCGCGACAACCGGCATTTGCAGAATAAAGCGCTTATCATGCTGATCGAACGGCAATTTGAAACATCCGCAGAACGCGCATTTTCGGACCATCAGTTTCTGCATTGGGAGCGAAACACACCGGCTATCCCGTTCGTGTCGATCTACAGTCCGATTGACGGAGCCGTTAAAAGCGAGATGGTCAGGATTCCCGACTCAAAACTCAATTGTGCGGGAAGTGGCGCAATACGAGAGAATCTCGCTGTCATGTCCTCTCATTTCGGTATGGTTCGGAGTCCTCTGGTTATGATCGCAATTGCCGATCGTCTCGGTGCATCGGCCGACGCCTGGCAACGATTCGACCCACGGCGCTATATTCCTGCCTCGCTGCGATGGATTGCCGCGGCGGGTTACCCACAAACCGGCAGCAAACGCTGTGTATCCTCCCGAACAGGATCGTCTGGGAAGCAGGTGCCGGCCTGAGCGTTGCGCTTCCCGCAGATTTCACTGTGCCAATCCGGAAAAATGCGCTAACTTGCGTATGTGGAGTGGCTAAGACAAACCGATTACGCGCATCGCGGTCTTCACGGACTGACCGACCAATGTCCTGAAAACAGTCTCGCCGCGGTGGAGGAGGCGATTGGCCGAGGCTTCGGCATAGAAATCGACGTACAGCGTACCGCGGATTTCGAGGCGGTCGTGTTCCACGATACCACGTTGAATCGCATGACGAGCAGGCTCGGTCCGGTCAGCAACTGGCGTTGTTCCGATCTGACGAAAACGCCGCTGGCAGATACGGAGCAAACAATCCCAACGCTGGCTCAGGTACTCGATCTGATCAGCGGCCGCGTGCCATTGCTTGTTGAAATCAAAAGTTCTCCTGGCGGCATTCCCGGCGTGCTCGAACAGGGGGTTTCTCAGCAACTTCGCCGCTACAAAGGTCCTGTCGCTGTTATGTCGATGAATCCCGCGCCCTTAAAATGGCTGGGCTTCCTGGCGCCCGGGATTCCTCGCGGCGATGTCATTACGAAAGTGCATTCAAGCAAACCTGTAACCCGTCTATTGAAGGTGACAAAGCGCCTGAAACAATCGGTGGGTATGCAGTCGGGGTCCGGGAGCGACTTTAAGGCCGTCGATTTCGAACTCGTTCAGGAAGAGTGGGCCCAACGGGAGCGAGAAAATGACCGGCCTGTTTTGACATGGACCGTTACGTCAGCGGAAGATGCGCAGGTGGCGCGTGAGCATGCCGACGCGTTAATTTTCGAGGGTTTTCGGCCTGACAGGTAACAGGGCGGCACCCCGGCCGGTCAGGGCCGGGGCACACTGCATTGGTCAAAAGAAGTAGATAAACTCGACACCGACTTCACGCGGCGACTGGAAGAACTGTGTGATTGGGTTTGTGCCCGTAGCCACCGCGCCCGAGATCACTTCTTCGTCAGTCAGGTTACGCACGTAGGCGGACAGCGAATAGCGGTCGTCCGCGTCGTTGAATGTAATGTTGGCGTTAACCAGTGCGACCGAATCCCTGTAAAACAGCGGGTCGTTGCTGCGGCCCCACGTATTGTACTTGTCCGTGTAGCGCACATCGCCATGCAGATTGATCGTACTGCCGCCGCTCATCAGGATATCGTAATCGAGCAGCAGGCTTGCGCTGAAGTCCGGTGCATTTGCCAGATCGAGGTGTGTCTGATCTTCGGCGATTAGCCATTGACCTGGTGCGAACTCCAGTTCGAAGCCGCCGCAGTTGGACGGCATGTAGGCCGAAGCGCCGTTCGTGTCGTCGCAGAAATCGCTGTACTTCGAGTCCATGAAGCCAAGATTAAGTCCGATCTGAAAGTTGTCCGCGGGCAGAAACAGCGTCTCAAACTCAATCCCGCTGATCTCGGCTTTCGCCACGTTGGTCGTGATACTCTCTGCTCGGATTGCACCCGGGCGTTGAACGGAGACCTGAAGGTCCTCGTACTCGTTCCTGAAAACAGCCATGTTGAGGCGCATGCGGCCGTCGAGCAGGTCGCTCTTCATGCCGGCTTCGTACGCTGTGACGGTTTCTTCGTCGTAGGGTCCGACGAGTTCGGGCAGGGTTGCGCGAGAGTTGTAGCCACCGCCCTTGTAGCCCTCCGAAATGGTGGCGTAGTACAGCGTTTCGTCTGTTGCGGCAAATTCGACGGCCACGCGCGGCGAGAAGTTGTTCCAGGTGTCGTTTTTCTGTGCAAAGAACGACCTCGTGACAGTGCCGTTGGTCAGCGAGTCGCTCGCGAGCGAATAGGACTTTTCGTCTTCGGTGTAGCGTGCGCCCAGCGTCAGCGTCCAGCGGTCCGACAGATAGATGTCACCCTGCGCGAACAATGCGAAGCTCTCACCTTCCTGCTGGTTGGTGCCAAAGCTTGCAATCTGCACGGGTGCGTCGAACACCTTAACGTCATTGACCTGCGTCCATTCGTCTTCCGAGTAATAGATGCCCGCGACAAAATCGAAATTCTCGCCGATGGAATTCGCATACCGAAGTTCAAGACTGCTCGTATCGCCCGTGAAGTCGCGTCCGACATCCAGATTTTGCTGCGGTATCACGCCGGGCAGCGGCGTACCGTCGAAGTCGCCCCGATTAAAATAGTCGAGTTCCCGGTAGCCGTACACAGCGGTTAGCTGACCTTCGCCCAGGCTCCAGTTCGCTTCCAGTGACACGCCCGTGGATTCAGTGTCGGTCGTCGGGTCGAAGTTGAGTGCGGCGAGGTGCCCGTTGCCCATGATCGCCGCCACGCCCGTGCCGTGTCCGGCCGGCCCATCGAAGGAATCGTCTGTGTAATCGACGACCAGTCTGACATCGAATTCATCGCTGGGTTCAAACGCAAGCGCACCGCGCCATGAACTGACTTCCTGCCCGTTCAGGTCGCTTCCTGTGGATACGTTTGTCGCGTAACCATCGTAGGTGCGGTATGCGCCGGCGATCTTGGCCGTCATCGTCTCATTGGCGAATGCTGCCGTGTCGACCTTGAACTTATAGTGGGCGAGACCGTTCTCGCCAACCGTCACGCTGACTTTGCCGCCAAACTCCCCGGTCGGGCGCGCAGTGATTACGTTGACGGTGCCGGCGAGATTGTTCTTGCCGAACAGCGTGCCCTGAGGCCCGCGCAGAATTTCGACGCGGTCGATATCGAACATGTCGAGCAGCGTTGCCGCAACGAAGGGTACGTAGACGCCGTCGATAATCATGCTCGTCTTAGGGTCGCTGTTGGGATCCGGATCGGAATGATTCATTCCGCGAATCGAGAACATCGGGACGTTGGGAACAAGTCCCTGTGTCTGTAACACGATGTTCGGCGCGATACCGTTGACCGAGACAATGTTCGTGTTGCCGACTCGCTCGATCATGTCGCTCGTGAACGCTGCGACGGAAATCGGCACGTCCTGCAGATTTTCTTCGCGTTTCTGCGCCGTCACCGTTATTTCTTCGATTTCCCCGAGATCCTGAGCATTCGCCGTGACAGGTCCCAGACCCGATCCGGTCGCCAGAACCGCGATTACCGCAGCAACTACGGTAGAACGTTGCGAAGTGTGCATGCTTACCCCCCAGATTCAATGCATTTAACTGTAAATTTAACTTACTTAGCATACATTAAAAAAACTTAGTCATCAATTACATTATGACCTGATATTTCAGCGGATTGCGATCGGATTTATGGGCGCCTGAACGGCGCCACCCAGCCTGGGTACGCCAAGTACAAATGCGAATTCATGAACACGATTGGCGGCGAGCTCATTCGTGGCAAGTGCTTCGAGAATGAAAATACCGTTTTGGGCGAGCAATATCTGATGCACTGGAAACGCGGCGCCGTCAAGCGTCGACGGTTTGCACTCCAGCGAAGGGGTATCCGCGCCCACGGCAACCACGCCGGCCTGAGCCAGCCACCGGGCACCCTCAGGATCGGGGCCTGGGTGGTCGCCGTTCCAGCGTTCCGGGTCAGATTTAAGAAGCTGTCCCCAGCCCGAGTGGAAGATCACCACGTCGCCGTCGCGCAGTTCGAGACGTTGCTTTTTTAATGCGGCTTCAATGACATCCGCCGTGTACACGGTATCCGCCGGTACGATGTCGGTGTCGTACAACGCGGCCATGTCAAGCAGCAGGCCGCGCGTTACGATAGGCGGTATGGTTTCGACACCGAACGCCGACACGCCGTCCGGCCGGTAAAACGTCTCAATGCGACGGCCATTGAAATGGGTACCGTCGATTCCGATGTGAGCCAGACCGTCGATCTGCGAGCCGATACCGACGTGTGCAACAAGCCGGTCGTCCAGCCCTGTCAGTTTGTTGTCGCCCAGCGCGCCGCCGGGAATTTCGGTCACCTCGACGGCATAGTGACGCCCTGCAAAGGTCGGTGTATCGGGTGTCGTGGTCGCCGCGAGCGAGTACACCTCGCCACGGCGTATCAAGGCGCCGGCCAGTAGCGCTGACTCGGCGCCGAGCCGGATCGCCGCGCCGGCACACTCGTTCCCGATGCAGCCCTGCACCGGTGGTTTGTCATCGGCCAGTAAGGCGGACGGCGTACAGGAAACGGTCGCCACCACGGCGGCGATGGCCACGAGGTCGTTACGCATCGTTGCCGTCTCCGCGGCGTGTGTCTTCAATGAATTCCCGGCGTGTGTTTGTATGTGGGAAGGGCGTATCCGGCGCGGTTACCCCGAGCCGCCGGCACAGCGGTTCCCAGCCTTCACCGGGATGCCATTCGAGCAGCCGATCGGCCGGTGCTCGCCTTCTGACATCGGCATAATGCGCATCGAATGCGGCCCTACAGGCATCTGCATCATCGAGGTTCATCGTGAATCGTGCGTCAAAGACATCTTTAACGGCCGCGAGTATCGGGTTTGCGGGCGCACTGCGCATACGCTCGAAGATGGTCTGATTGGCGCTTTCCCACCAGGATTCCGCATCGCGCAACGTCAGTACGATCAGTGCGCCCGGATACGCCTCCGCGATCTCATACCAGAACGAAGCGGCGGGCCAGTCCACGACCGCAGCATAACCGTTGAACACCGACCGCCAGTCGGCAGCGCCATCCCGCGCCGCGCAATGCCATGCACTGGCGTGTTCAGGATGGTGCATGAACTCCTTCATGTTGTAGCAGGGCGCACCGAACAACAGGCCGGCTGCCTTCCACAGCGACGTGGTTCCCGTTCTGCCAAGTCCGGCCCCAATCAGTCGTACGCTCATTTCCTTCCTCCTTGTTCAGACCACCCGGTGCTGCAGCTCGCCATGACCCGCCATAGCGAGGCTGTTGGCGGCCGCGACCCTGATACTGCGTTCGAATGTTTCGTTCGTGAGCCACGCGGTATGCGGAGTCACGGTGACGTTGTCGAGAGTCAGCAATGGATTTGCGGAGTCGACAGGTTCGTCGCAGAAAACGTCGAGCCCGGCGCCGGCGAGGCGACGATTCTTCAATGCGTCGTACAGCGCCTGCTCGTCGACGAGTTCGCCCCGCGCCGTATTGATCAGCACCGCCCCGGGCTTCATGCGGTTCAGTGCCGCCGCGTCGATCAGTCGGTACGTGTCTTCGGTAAGCGGGACATGTAAGGTAACGATATCCGACCCGGCCAGCAGATCCGGTAGCGGGCAGTGTTTGTATTGCACCGGCTTTGGCGTTCGGGACGTGTAAATGACATCCGCGCCCATCGCGTCGAGAATCGGTGCCAGAATCTGTGGAATTGCACCGAATCCAACAAAGCCGACGGTGCGGCCGCCGATTTCGCCGAGCGATGCCTGCCGTGCCTTGTCCACCGACCAATGTCCGTCACGCAGACGGCGATCCAGACAGGAAGCACTGCGCAAAGCCGACAGCATTAGCAGCAGGCTGGCTTCCGCGACGGCACGACTGTTGGTTCCGGGCATGTTGCACACGGCGATCCCGCGCTGTCTGGCGGCATCCAGGTCGATCGTATTTACGCCGACGCCGATTTTCTGAATCAGCCTGAGCCTCGGTGCTCGCGCCATGACGTCGGCGGTGATCGGCTGCAGGACGTGCCAGAGGACCTCGGCATTCTGTAGCTGCGAATTGAAGGGTTCGTTTTGCCCCTCGCGGCAACAGACAATGTCGAGGCCGTTGTCCGCGTAGGATTTCAGCCGGGCACGCACTTTGGGGCCCGCATCGAAGTGAAACAGCACCTTTGTGCGCGGCTCAGCCATAATTCCTGAGTCCGGAAAACACGGTTGCCCCCGCATAGCCAGCCCTCTGGCCAAGGCGTTCCTCAATGCGAATCGCCTCGTTCCACTTCGCCATGCGCTCAGAGCGCGAGAACGAGCCAACCTTAAGCTGCGGAACGCCCCAGCCGAGGGCGAGATGTACGATGCTGACGTCTTCGGTTTCGCCGGACCGTGCCGAAACAATCGTGTTCCAGCCGGCTTCACGGGCGGCATCGAACGCTGCCCGTGCTTCACTGAGCGTTCCGGCCTGATTCGGTTTGCAGAGCAGCGCATTGCACGCACCCTGCGCGCGTGCAATGTTGCGGGTATTGGTCACGAGCAAATCGTCGCCGACGATCAATGCGTGCTCGCCGAACTCGACCGTGAAACGTCGGTGATTGTCCAGGTCATGCTCGACGAAGGGGTCTTCGATCATCGCGATCGGATAGCATCGCACCCAGCCGGCAAGCAGTTCATACCATTCGTCGGCAGACAGGCTGCGTTGCTCGTTACTCAGGAAGTAAGCCCCATCCCGATAAATCTGCGTTGCAGCGATGTCGAGTGACAGTGCGACCTGCGAGGATGTATCGAAACCGGCGCGTTCAACGACGCAGGCCAGCGTTTCGATGGCTTCCTCGTTACTCGAGAATGTTGGCCAGAATCCGCCTTCGTCCGCAACACCGCAACGTTCGCCGCGTCTGCTCATTGTGCGGCCCGCCTCAATGTAGATGCTGGCGACCCATTCCATGGCTTCGGCGAAGCTGTCTGCCCCGAAAGGTACGACCATGAAATCCTGCAGGTCCATTTGTCCGTCTGCATGTGCACCGCCGCCGAAAATCTGCACTTCCGGGACAGGGAGCACATAGCGGCGGTCGCCGCCCAGATACTGCCACAAGGGCAATGCGCTGCCGTTCGCCGCCGCATGCGCAACGGCCATCGAACTCGCGATCATAGCGTTTCCGCCAAGCTCGCTGCGATTGTCGGTGCCGTCCGACTCGATCAGTGCGGCGTCGATTGCCGTCTGGTCGCGCGCATCGAGCCCCCGCAGCGTCTCCGCAATGATCGTGTTGACGTTTCGCACCGCCTTGTCGACACCGTAGCCGTCCCACAACGGGCCGCCGTCGCGCAGGTCGATGGCTTCTCCGGAACCCGTGGAAGCGCCGGCCGGGGCGATAGCGCGTCCAAATCCGCCGTTATCCAACGTCACTTCGGCTTCCACCGTTGGCCGACCGCGGCTGTCCCAGACGCTTCGCGCGTGTACCGTTCGAATCGAGAAGTCCGTCACGATTGCTGCGCCCTCCGTTGCAATTCAGACTCCCACGCCCGACCGATCGCCGCGAGACTATCAGCAGGCTGCCCCAGCCATGTCTGCGCAAATCGACGCACGGCCTGCCTGTCCGCCGCACTGCGCAGATATTCAACGGGAGATTTGCCGTCGACGCGTGCAAGCATCAGTGCGGGTAGCAGCCTTGCGGCGCGTCGGTGCAGATCTTCTTTTGCCTCCCATGCGACAAGGTCTAGATAGGTTGACGTCATGATTCTGAAGCCGCTCAGGTAGTTGGCGACCGCCATCGGATTCCAGAGACACTTGAGCAGCAAGTGGTTGAGACAAAATGCCAGATCGAAGGCCGGGTCTCCGTACCATGCACATTCGGCGTCGATGAATATCGGCCCTCGGCGTCCGGTCAGGATGTTCTTGGGGCTAATGTCGCCGTGCACCAGCGCGATTTTGCGGCGCATCAGGTCGTCGGCAATCCATTTCAACCGAGCGGCAAACTCCTCGTGCCTTTCCGCGGTGGCGATCAGGTAGGGTTCGACGCGCAGGGCGTAAAACAGATCGCCCGTCGCAAACCCTGCTTCCAGGCGTCTGTCGTTTGCCGTGGCGCTGTGGATTCGCGCCAGGCGTCGTGCAACTTCCTCTACGACCTGCCGATCGACATGTCCAACGCGGAGCTGCGACTTCCACACGGGGTACTCCCTGGGCGGCAGGTATTCCATAACGAGCAGTCCGAGCGACTCGTCGTGTCCGCGCAATCCTGGCACGGCATCGGGAGCGATCCCGGCGACCACCTCGAACCAGCGTGCTTCGAACGCGTTGCGTTCGACGGGCGCATACCACTCGGCAGCCACGTTGAGCCTGCTGCGTGCACGTTTGACGCACACGCTGTACCCATTCGCATCGACGCGCCAAATGTCGGAGGCAACGCCGCCGCTTAACGCTTCTGTCACCACTGAATCGCAGGGTTGCAGTATCCCCATTCGAATCAGCGCTTGATGAACTTCTCGTGGTAGCGGCATAATACGGCCATTCTACATTGTAAATTTACTTTACAATAGTGACGAGAAGCAAACCAGCGACGCTGACGTTTGCGATAACTGACCCTAAGAGATCGGAGTGTCCATGACAACCGCCAATTCGATTCCGGAGCAATTAAGCGGTACGGATTTCATCTTTTTCGGTTTCGAAACGAATGAGAACCCGTTCAACATCGCTGGTGTTTCAATTTGCGATGCGGGGACCGCCGGCGGCGGGCAGGTACGGCGTGCGGTACTTAAGAAACGCCTCCACGAACGCCTGAGCGATTTGCCGCTATTACGGCGCCGACTGTACCGCCTGCCCGCCGATCTCGATTATCCCTACTGGATCGACGATACGGCGTTCGACCTCGATTATCACATTCGATTTTCGCGGCTGCGCAAGCCAGGTAACTGGGCGCAGCTCATGCGCAGAGCGCAGGAAGTGGTGCACGAGCCGTTCGACATGCGGCGCCCGCTGTGGGAGCTGCACGTGATAGAGGGTCTGTCCGATGTCGACGATCTTGCGGCGGATAGTTTTGCGATTTTTTTGCGTATGCACCACGTATTCGCGGACGCGGCGACGTCGATGGTTGTCAACGATGCATTGTTCGATGATATCGGCGGGGCGGCACGGAAAGGCAAACGGCCTCCGGCGCCGGAATCGGACGAAGAGGGACCGCAACCTGACAATCTTCGCCTGCTGGGTGCCGCGTTGCGCAATGCGGCCGGCAGGGTGGCCGGAACCGGCATCGAACTGCTGCGGTCATCCCCCCATTTTTTGAAATTTGCGGCGGAGTCGCTGGGAGACGCGATTGAGCGCAGGGTATCGCCGCTTGACGGTGTGTTACCGCCACGTTCCGCATTAAACCTGGATCGAATGAGCGCTGAGCGCCTGCACGATGCGCGCCGTTTCGATTATCGTCGCATCCGCGCGGTTCGGGATCTTGCCGACGGTGCAACGTTTAACGATATCGTACTCGCCGTCATCGGCGGCGCGATGCGGCGTTACCTCGAAGAACACGACCGGGTTCCCGAGGATACGATGACGACAGTCGTTCCGATCAATCTGCGGAAATTCGACGGAGAAGGCGATGGCAGCAATGTCGTCAGCGCAATGATGCTGCCGGTTTTTCAGGAAATTGCAGATCCACTGCAACGGCTTAAGGCGATTCGCAAGGCATCCGCACATGCCAAGCGCGACAGCGCCATGGAAGCGAACCGGCGCCTGTTCCGGTTGCTGACGGGACTGCCGTCACCTGTACTTAATACCGTCATGGCGGCCGCCAGAAAAATTGCCTATGCGGGAAATTCGGCAATTGCATCCACGATCGTTTCGAACGTTCGTTCCTTTCCCGAGCCGCGATCGGTCGCCGGCGCCGAGGTCAAATACATGTTCGGTTTCGGTATGTTGTGGCCCGGAGTAGGGTCGCTGCATACGTGTACTTTGTACGCGGACTACCTCAACGTTGGGTTGAGCTGCTCACCCGATGTCATTCCCAAAACCGGCGCATACATGGCATGCATCGAAGCCAGTTTCGCCGAGTACGAGTGCCTGGCGTCCGGAAAATGAGTGCTGCTACCAGCGCCTGAATTCGCTAAGCCGAGAGTCTGCGGCGCTCGCAATCAAATCTGTGTCGAGTGCGGTCAGAAAAAATCGAAAGCCCAGTTCGAAACACACGTCGTGCATGTCCTTGCCCGATGGAAAAGTACCTAACGCGATATTATGTGCCGTAGCTGCAGCGGCGATGGTTTCGTAGGCGGAACGAACGCTTGCATGCATGGGTTCACCCGGGCAGCCGAGACTGACGCAGAGATCGCCGGGGCCGACAAAAATGCCATCGAGTCCTTCGACAGCGGCAATGTCGGCGACGTTGGACAAGCCAACCGATTCCTCGATCATCACGATGACCGCCGTGCCGGAGTTTGCATTTGCGAGAAACTTTGTGGGGTTGCTGCCGTAACCGTAGCGCTGTGCTCTGCCTGCAGTGATGCCGCGATGACCGAGCGGTGGAAACTTCGCAGCGGCAACAATCCGCCGCGCCTGCTCCGCGGTTTTTACGAGCGGAATGATCACGCCGTCGGCCCCCATGTCGAGGATTTGCCGAATGTCTGCCGCATCGTCGTTGTTCGTTCGCACGATGGGATGAGCAGGTGTCGTTTCACTCGCGCGTATCAGGGCAAGGACCCCGGGCAATGTCAGCGGGTGGGCTTCCGCGTCGATAAACAACCAATCGAAACCCGCGTGTCCGATCAGTTCGGCGACAACGGGAGAAATTGTTGCGGACGCTGCGAGTAAGCGTTCGCCGCTGCGCAGTTTTTCAGCGAAACTTGTCGATGTCATCGGAAAGGATTTGTATACGAAATACTGTCAAGTATACTGACTTTCTACCGATAGTCGCCACAACGCAGATTGGGGGGTAGCAGTGACGAGTATCCATGCGCGGTGCCTGAATGTCTTGATGAAGCTGACTGTGAGGCGCCAGATTCGACCGGGCGTCACCGTTGCGCAGATGCGCGAGCGGTCGGCACGCAACGACCGGCGTGTCGGTCCCGACGTTGGCAATTGCACGCTGCTGGAGGTCGGCGATGCGCCGGTGCCGGTCACTCAGGTTTGCGCGCCGCACACGAGCGAACATCGCAGTATCCTGTATTTTCACGGCGGCGGCTTTTGCACCTTTATGCCGAATACTTATCGCAAGCATGTGGCGCGCCTAGCGAACGAGACAGGCGCAACTGTGTTTCTCGTGCAGTACGGACTCGCGCCCGAGCAACCCATTGGCGGTTGTTTCGATGATGCGTTCGCTTCGTACGAATGGCTGCTTGAGCGCGGTGTCGCACCGGATTCAATCTTAATTGCAGGCGATTCGGCGGGCGGTGGACTTGCGTTGCGGACCTGTCAGCGTGCCCGGGACTCTGGATTGCCGTTGCCGGCGGGCCAGTTGTTGTTGTCGCCGGGGCTCGACGCGACGTTCGACAACCCTTCGATGCGCGAGAACGACGGAGTCGATCCGATGATGCGGCGAGCCGGCATTGCATGGCTGCGCGACCTGACCGTGGTTGCCGGGCAGGACCTGACCGATTCGGCAATTTCACCGGGACGCGGTTCCATGGCGGGGCTGCCTTCCATGCGAATCGATGTCGGTACGACTGAGCTACTGCGGGACGATGCGCGCAATGCCGTGCGCAAGAGCCTGATGCAGGGATCGGAGGCGCTGCTGCGCGAATGGACTTCCATGCCCCATGGTTTTCAGCTCTTTCCCTGGTTGCCGGAAACCCGGCTTTGGCTCAGGGAAGCGGCGAGCTTCGCAGAACGATGCTGGACCGGTAAAGGCATTGATGGTTCAAACAGACCGCGCGTCTGAGGCGTTCTATTTCCTGCGAATCGCCCGCTCCGGCAACTTCAGCGTGCGGCTTTTCAGGCTCCAGCCTCTTCCCGTACCGAACTGTGCGTCGAGGCGCATGATCCATCGGTAACTGATTCTGGCAAACAGTGCCGCAAATCCGATTGTGATCGCGATCGGTTTCGCCGAGAACAACCAGGTTGAACCGTCATGCCAGTAGAGAATGGCGGACAGCCCCAGAAACAGATACAGGTTCAGGACGATTGACGAAATGATCGCATAGCGAAGGTACTTTTTAGGAGTGCCGCTGAATTCCATCACAGTGTCAACAGGCCCACTAGATCGGTTTGGCGATGGCGAGCAGCACGACCAGCGTCCCGTAGATCATCACGGCCGGTGTCGTTACGAGAAAGAACCACCAGTGGCGGTGCACGGCGCGCTCGTAGGCGACCGTGTCGCCGCTGGCCCTCAGTTTGTGTTTGTTGCCGCCAAAGTGAGACAAATAGTAGTCCATGACTTCGATAGGAACAAACACTCCGAAAACGATGAGCAGCTTCAGGTCCAGCCATGCTGCGCCGGCGTTCCAGCCCGCGGCAATGTAAAGCAACGGACCCGTGATCAGAACAATCGGGAATGCGACGTGTTCGTAGATCACAACTTCGTCGAATCGTTCCATTGCCCAGTTGCGCACCGGAATAATCTCCGGGTCCTCCGGATTTCTACGCCAGGCTTTCATCACAGGCAGCAGATAGTAGGCGTACGCAGTCGACGCACTCCAGATCCACATCGTCGCAAACAGGACGTGCACGAACTTAATGTACAGATAGTACGGAGTGAGTGTCAGGCGCAGGAATTCCAGCATGGATACCCGAGTTGGCTGTCAGGCAGAAAAGTTGCCGATTGAATTTTAGTCAATTATATTGACTTTCTTGTCGATGTAAACTCCGCCAGAGAGCCTCATGCCTGCACTCACGCAATTTGTTCGTCGCGCTGCCTCGGTCAATCGTTCCGGGACTGCAACGATCTGCGGGGACAGGCGCAGGAACTGGGGCGAAGTGCTGGATCGAGTGCAACGAGCTGCCGCAATGCTGAAGCGACTCGGACTCGCTGAAGAAGCACGCGTTGCAGTGCTGGCGCCAAATTCGGATGTGGTGTTCGAGTATCTTTTTTCCATTGCCTGGGCGGGCGGCGTTGTCGTTCCGATCAATACGCGGCTCGCTCCGCCCGAGATTCTTGAGCTGTTGAAGGACAGTGAGGCGAGCATGCTCGTCGTCGCCGACGAGTTCGTTGAAACCGTCGCCGGACTGCGGGATCAACTCGAACGGATCGCACATTTCATTTACATCGGCGACGGGCCGGTCCCTGACGGTTACGTTTCGCACGAGAATGAGACAAAGGGGCAGGTTCCGGTCGAGGATGCAGGCCGGGCCGGAGACGACTTGTACGCGCTGTTCTACACAGGCGGAACCACGGGCCGGCCGAAGGGCGTGATGATTACGCACGACGGTATGTTCGTGAATATTCTGGAATGGATCGCGGCGGTCAGGGTGACAATGGAAGATCGCTTTTTGATCGTTCCGCCGATGTTTCATGCTGCGGGTGGTGAGAACAGCCTCGCGGTCGCCGCGTTAGCGGCAACGGCATGTATTGTGCCGCGATTCGACGTTGTCGAAGGATTCCGGCTGATTGAGCGGGAGCGCCTGACGAAGATACCGCTCGTAGCGACGATGCTGGATATGATGGTAAATCATCCGCGGATTGCCGACTTCGACCTGTCCAGTGTGACGCACGTCAGCTATGGCGCATCTCCGATCCATAAGGATCTGCTGGAAAAAGCGATGCAGGTACTGCCCGCGGCGCAGTTCTTCCAGGTGTTCGGGCAGACCGAGGGAGGACCGACGGTTACGGTGCTGCCTCCTGAGTACCATGTCAGCCAGGGTCCGTATGCGGGGAAAATGAACTCTGCGGGTATCCCGATTATCGGCGTCGAAGTGGCGATTCTCGATGCAGAGGGCAGGCAGCTCGCGCCGGATGAGACCGGGGAAATCGCTGTAAAGGGGGCGGGAGTGTCTCCCGGGTACTGGAATCTTCCGGAGGTCACTGCCGCCGCATTCTGCGATGGCTGGCTGCGCACGGGCGATGCCGGTTATCTGGACGAGGATGGTTTTCTGTTTATCGCCGATCGTGTCAAGGACATGATTATCTCCGGCGGTGAAAATGTTTATCCGGCCGAAACGGAGCGTGTACTCCTCGGACATTCGGCCGTGTCGGAATGCGCCGTGATCGGAATTCCGAGTCGAAAGTGGGGCGAACAGGTACATGGTATCGTTCGGCTTCACGACGGCGCATCGATTTCGGAGGAGGAACTGATCAACTATTGCCGCGAGCGCCTGGCCGGTTACAAGTGCGTGCGCAGCGTCGAATTCAGGCGGCAGCCGTTTCCGCTCAGCGCCACCGCCAAAATTCTGAAACGCGAACTTCGCAGGCCATACTGGGCCGACGCCGGGCGGGAACTATGAGCACGTCCGGGACGAAGCCGTTGAGTGGGTTGCGCGTTATCGAGTTCGCCGCTCTCGGGCCCGTGCCATTTGCCGCGATGTGGCTCTCGGACCTCGGAGCCGAGGTCATTCGCATCGACCGCCGCGACAACCCGGGACTCGGTATCCCGATGGACAATGCCGAGGACTGCATGTTGCGCGGGCGTCGTTCAATCGTCGTCGAGCTGAAAGTACCGCGTGGCGTCGAGCTGGCGCTGCAATTGATCGATTCGGCCGACGTGCTGATGGAAGGCATGCGGCCCGGCAAGATGGAACGTCTGGGTCTCGGTCCCGAAGTGTGCCGCGCAAGAAATCCCCGGTTGATCTATTCGCGGATGACCGGGTGGGGGCAGTCCGGGCCGCTCGCCCGAAAAGCCGGCCACGACATCAACTACATTTCGATGAACGGTGTGTTGCACTCCATCGGGCTCGAAGGCGGTCCGCCGGTGCCACCGATCAATCTGGTCGGCGACTACGGTGGCGGTGCGATGTTTCTGCTGACCGGTATTCTCGCGGCGCTGCATCAGGTCGGTAGCGGCGGTGAAGGTAGCGTGGTCGATGCTGCCATGGTGGACGGTTCCTCCTATTTGCTGAGCGCGATGCACATGTTTGCGGGTCTCGGAATGTGGAGTTCCGAGCGCGGCACCAATCTTCTCGATTCGGGCGCGCCATTTTACGGCGTATACCCAACCAGCGACGGCCGCCATATGGCCGTGGGAGCCATCGAACCGCAGTTCTACAGCGAGTTACTTGACGGGCTCGGGCTGGACGTCGAGGCATTGCCGTCGCCACTCGACAGGCGCACCTGGCCACTGCTCAAAGAGCGGATCGGCGCCGCGTTCGCGAGTCGCCGGCGCGATGAATGGGTCGAGGTTTTCAGGAATAGGGATGCCTGCGTTACGCCGGTTTTGACGATGGAGGAAGCCGTTCGGCACGAGCACGCGGTCGAACGGGATAGTTTTGTTGAAGCCGGTAACGGCGTTCGCCCGAACCCGGCGCCGCGTTTCGACGGGTGCGATCTGACCGCATCTGCGACGGTGCCGAAAGCCGGAGAAGACACACGGCAGATTCTGGCGGAACTCGGGTTGTCCGCCGGCAGCGTTGAAAAATTGCTGCAGCAGCGCGTTGTCGCTGCTGCGGGAGACAGATAGACCTGTTTGCAGGCAATCGCCAATACGGTCGTGGGAGTAAACATGAAATTCGACATTCAATCGCCTCTGTTGCCGGATATGGTGCGGCTACATGGCAAATGGTATCCCGACAAGCCGGCAGTCATCAGTGAACACGGTACGTTAACCTGGAGCGAGATTGATCGTGGCTCAAACTGTGTGGCGAACGGTCTGCGTGAGCTTGGCATCGGCAAAAACGACTGCGTCGCATTGTTCATGACCAACTGCGTCGAGTACGTCGAAATCATGTTCGGCATTCTCAAGGCCGGTGCGGTGATTGTACCGCTGAACCTGACCGTCAACGACGATGGCCTTGAGACGATGCTGAACGACGCGGCCGTCAAAGCAATTTTCTGTACTCCCGGCGATTACGATCGTCTGGCGCCGCGCCTCGATCGGGTCGAAAGCCTGCGCGCCGACGCGCGCTTTGCGCTCGGCGCCGTATCGGCCGCCGGCGCGCAGCAGTACGCCGCATGGCGGGACAACCAGAGTCCCGACAATCCGAACGTGGCAATTGACGACAACGATCCCTGCAACATCATTTACAGTTCCGGTACCACGGGGTTGCCAAAGGGTATTAAGCATAATCATCGGCGGCGCATACAGTCGATGTACGAACTGGCGCTTGCGCATCGCTACCATTTCGCGTCTGTCTCCATCTGTCCCGTGGGTCTTTACTCGAATATCGCGTGGGCGTCCGTGTTCTGTGCTTTGATCGTCGGCGCGACCTGTGTCATTCAGGCGCGCTTTTCTCCGGACGAGTGGATCTCGGCGGTCGAGAAGTACGGAGTGACGCATACGTTCATGGTGCCGCTGCAATTTCAAAAGGTGCTCGAAGCCGACAGTTTTTCAAGCGAAGCGGTCGCCTCACTGGAGGCCGTGATCTCAGGCGGGTCACCGCTGTTTGCAGGCCTCAAACAACGCGTCATCGACCGTTTCGGCTGCGCGGTTATCGAACTCTACGGGCTGACAGAAGGTTTCATGACGACGCTGCAGCCGGAGGAGGCTGAGAACAAACTGACATCGGTCGGCAAGCCGGTACGCGGTCACGACTATGTGATCGTCGACGACGACGATAACGAACTCGCGTGGGGAAACAGCGGTGAAATCTGCGCGCGCAGTATTCACTGGATGGTTGAGTATCACAATCGACCGGACGCTACGCAAGAAGCCATGTACTTCGATCGGAATGGCAGGCAATGGCTCAGAACCGGAGATATTGGGCGCGTTGACGAGGATGGCTACCTCTACATTGTCGATCGAAAGAAAGACATGATTCTCTCCGGCGGCCAGAACATCTATCCGGCGGATATCGAGGCGATCATGAGCGATCATCCGTGCGTCTCCGAAGTTGCTGTGATTGGCGTTCCGCACGAGAAATGGGGGGAGACGCCGTTGGCTCTCATTGTGACCTCTGCCGGTACGGCTGCTGGCTGTGAAGCCGAAATCCTCAATTGGACCAACGAGCGCGTCGGCAAACGTCAACGCATCAGTGGCGTTGAAGTTCGCGAGGACCTCCCGCGCAATCCCAACGGAAAGATTCTGAAGCGTGAGCTAAGGAAGGACTACTGGAACGACCAAACTTAATAAATATTAAATAAAATTAGATATTCAAAAAAATAGTTAGTCAGGATATACTTGTCTCTGGCGGGCGATGTGGATACTGCGAATAACAGAGGGTGGCAATAAGCGCAGCGCCCAAAAATTGACGAGGGGGGTTGAACAGTGGGAGTTCCGGGGGGTATCCAACTGCGTCGTCGCGTCGTTTGCGTCGCGAGTCTGACTATGACTGTCGCGCATTCTGCCGCGATCGCGCAAAACGCGGTTATTGAAGAAATCATCACAACCGCAACGAAGCGTGTGGAAAGCGTGCAGGATGTACCTGTGTCGGTCGGTGTGGTCACGGGAGACTTCATCGAGAAGTTCGATGTGAAGGATCTCAACGACTTTCAAAATTACGTGCCCGGCCTGCAGGTGCAAAGTACGTTCGGTAGCTGGGCCGTAAGAATACGCGGGCTCGGTTCGGGCATCACCAATCTTGCATTCGACTCGTCGGTGCCCGTGTTTAACGACGGCGTGTACTGTGGCCGCGGCAAGTGTATGGAGTCGGCGTTTCTCGATCTCGAACGCGTGGAGGTCGCAAGAGGTCCGCAGGGTGCGTTGTTCGGGAAAAGTACCATCGCCGGCGCCGTGAGCGTACTGACCGCGAAGCCGACATCTGAGTTCGAGTCTTACGTAAAGATCGGCTATGAGGTCGAGTATGGCAGCAACCTGCTGAACGGTGCAATTTCGGGTCCGTTTTCCGACCGTTTTCGCGGTCGCCTCGCTTTCAAGTACGAAGATACCGACGGGTACATCGAAAATCCGTACGTATTGGGAGACGAACCGCAGGCTGAAAAATATGCGCTGCGGGCCAGCTTCGAGTGGGATTTATCCGACGAAACACTGCTTGGACTGAAGCTGGAGACCGGCAATTCGGAAACGGACGGCCGCAGCAACCAGCTGGTTGTACCAGGCCTCATGACCTTGCTCTCATCGGACCCGATGCCCGAATTCCGAATGGACAGCAAACGGCGCGTCAGTACGGGTGTGGGACGAGAGGATTACTATGAGTACGAATGGTCGCTCGCGACACTAAACCTGGATACTCAGCTTGGCGAACACACGCTGACTGGAATACTCGGGTACTGGGATTACAAAAATGCATGGCGTCTGGATGTGGATGGGGGGCCCGATTTCCATTTGAACACCGATCTTCGCGATCGCTACGATCAGTCCTCGGCCGAACTCAGGCTTTTGTCGCCGACCGGACAGACCGTCGAATACATTCTCGGCGCGTGGTATCAGCAGTCCGAGCTGGTAACGCAGCAATTTTCGCCGTTTTCGGTGCCGCTGGCGAACTTCTTTGGCGGAGTCATTCTCGGCGTGCCATCGTTCCTGTTGCCGCCCGAGTCGACCGGTGGCGTCGGCATGGACAGGCACTTTCAGCGCGACACAGATGCGTACTCGGTGTATGGACAGCTCGCGTGGAATGTCAGCGACGCGTTCCGCGCTATCCTCGATCTGCGATACACGAGCGAAGAACAGAGTGGTATAGGTCAGTCGTTTCCATCGATCTTTCCGGACGGTGTCAATCCGGTGCATCAGGGGCGGCAGTACCTGTTCCACAACAATGAGTACCTGTTCTTTCAGACTCGTGACGACGACTCGCTTGACCCGTCACTCCGTCTTCAGTTCAATCCGACCGACGACCTGATGCTGTATGCCGTCTATGCCGAAGGATCGAAGGCGGGCGGCCTGAAGGCCAATGACGGTATTCTTGGCAATGCATTGCTTGAGGCCTGTGCCGATCCTGTATTTTGCGAACAGGTCATCGGTCAGACCACGGTGACGTTGCAGGAGGTAATGGACGGCCTGACGCTGACCCAGGGAAACGGTATCTTCGATTTCGAGGACGAGGAGGCGGAGAGTGTCGAACTGGGCTCCAAGATCACGCTGGCGGATGGGCGCGCGCATCTGAACATTGCCGCATTTACGATGCAGTTCGACAATCTGCAGACGTCTTCTTACGACGGTACTCGGTTTATCATCCAGAATGCCGCGTCTGCTGACGTCAACGGTATCGAAATCGAAGGCATATTTCAGGCGTCAGATAATCTCCGCCTGGGTGGCGCGCTCGCCTATATCGATGCAACTTATAACGAGTTCAGCGGCGCTCAGTGCATTGTCGATGCCGACAACAATCCGGTCGATCCGAATTGCGTGGACGGCGAGGAAAGTCTCGCGGGAGAAAGGCTGGAGCGCGTTCCTGAATGGGAAGCCAATTTTACGGCCGACTGGCACTCCGAGATCGGGAATAACCTGGAGCTTCTTGCGACGGTGGCCCTGTATTATTCGAGCGACTATTTTGTACGTCAGGATTTTTCACCCAATGGACGGCAGTCGTCTTTCGCTAAATGGGATACACGAGTAGCAATCGCGGACATCGATGGGCGATGGGAAGTGGGATTGTCCGGGCGCAATCTGTCCAACGTCATGACATTGCAACATGCCTATGAGATTCTGGGCGATCAATTCGTTTCCATCGGCATTGGGCGGACGATTACCCTTGAGGGCGCCTTTCGGTTTTAGTTTTTTCCAATGAAGGCTGTCGTTTGCAGTAACTTCGGGCCGATCGATCGCCTGCGAGTGATGCAGGCCGATCCGCCGCAACTGCACCGGGGCGGTGTGCGCATTCGTGTCTATGCCTGCGGCGTGAATTTTCCTGACAAACTCATTGTTGAGGGCAAGTATCAGCATAAGCCGGCATTGCCGTTTTTTCCTGGCGGCGAGGTTTCCGGCCGCGTTGTCGAAATCGCCCCCGATGTACAGCATATCCGCGTTGGCCAGCGGGTGATGGCGACGATCTATTGGGGTGGAATGGCTGAAGAGGTCGTTGCGCCGGCCGACGCGGCTATTCCGTTGCCCGATTCGATGGGATATATCGCGGCGTCGGTGTTTCAGGGCGGGCATCTCACCGCGTACCATGCATTGAAGCAGCGCGGCCGGTTGGCGCCTGGCGAAGTGTTGCTGGTGCTCGGCGCAGCCGGCGGAGTCGGATCGGCGGCGGTTCAACTGGGTAAAGCGATGGGCGCGACGGTGATCGCGGCCGCGGGCAGCCAGCAGAAATGCAATTTTGCGGCGGCCAACGGCGCCGATCATGTCATCAACTACTCACGCGAGGATCTCCGACCGGCCGTAAACTCGCTAACGGACGGGTGTGGCGCGGACGTCATCTTCGATCCCGTGGGCGGTGAACTGTTCGATCAGGCCATGCGCTGCGTTGCGTGGAACGGCCGCCTGCTGATTGTCGGGTTTGCATCCGGAACCATCCCGAACTACGCGGTAAATCTTGCACTGCTAAAGGGGTGCGCCGTAGTTGGGGTTAACTACATGGGCTTCAGTCAGAACGAGAAACAATTGGCCAGACAGAATATTGACGAACTTATGCAGTTGGCCCTGGGCAGCAACATTGCACCGCGCATCGATCGGGTCTACAGTCTGGAAGAAGCAGCCGATGCCATCCGCTACATTGCCGCGCGTCGCGCGATCGGAAAAGTAGCCGTTCGCGTGCGAGGCCACTAGTGGGCCGCTTGATAAATTCGGTGACTCTCAGTCGTATCACAACGCCTTATGGCAAGGCGAGCGAGCGCAGGACTGGCCGTCGCCAATTCAAGCGAGCTCAACACCGCCGAAGGGCGTTGTGGTGCGACCCACAGGGAGCCCTTCTCAAGGGGCATGCCGGTGTTGAAGCGGCTTGACATAGCCCGGGCTATGTCAAGCCGCTTCGCCTGGGTCTGCCCCTTGAGAAGGACTCTGAGAGTGACCGAATTTATCAAGCGGCCCACTAGCCAGCGGCCTTGTCAGGCGGCCGCCGCTTTGCGCTTCGAGCGAGGTTTCGCCGCTTTCTTCTTTGGTGTCGCGCGACGTTTTTTCTTTTTCGGCGTGTCTGCGGCCAGTGTATCGAGCTCCTCGCGCATGTACTCAAAGACTCTCTCCGGATCGGGCAATGCCTCCTCGCAGCACAAAATACTCATTACAACGGAGTTCGCGTAGCTGCTGAACGTCGTGCTGACGGCCTGCCCGTGAAGGATCATCGGCAGTCCGTACAGCGACTCAACCTCAGCGCCGGCTACCGAAATCGGTGTGGCCGGCGCAGGCACGCTCGACATTGCGATGTTTCCGGGCGGTTGCGTCAGCCTGGCCATCCAGCTCGAACCCAGCGACCGGCCCATGGATTTCATGATGACCGACGGTAGCTGAACGCCCTGGCCGGCGGAGACGTTCTCGAGTACTTTGCCGATCAGACGCTTACTGAATTCGGTCTGCTCCCTGACGAAGCGGATACGCTCAGAGCGGTCTTCCAAATGGGTACCGATGGGTATCCACATCGCAAGTACCGCGTTGCCGCTGTCCGACCCGCTGGCCTGAATCGCGACCGGGACGTTGCACACCAGCGACTCGTCGGGAAGAGCGTCAATTTCGTCAAGATAGCGGCGCAGGGCGCCCGCAAGCAGAACAAGTCCGATCTCATTAAACGTAAGCCCGGCAGCCTTGCGTACATCCGTGAGTTGCTGCATCGGCCAGGTCTCCATCGCGAACTGACGCTTTTCCGACAGTGGCTGATTGAATATCGTGCGGGGACGGGATTTGAGTTGCTGCAGCATTGCTCTGCCGTCTTCTCCGAGCAGCTCGCCAGCCACGCCGACCATGCCGCTCAAAGAAGCCGCAGTTCGGCGGATGTCTTCAAGGCCACCGGTCACGATACGGCGCAGTTTACCGGGCAGCCCGTCGGCATCGGTCTCATCCCGGCTCTTCGTCGCGCGCTCCAGTCCCTGGTCGCTGAACAAATCCATAATCCGTACCGCAGTCTTGCCGTCGGCCAGCGCGTGGTGAAATTTCTGTACGACAGCGACTCGGCCGTCCTTGAGTCCCTCTATCAGGTAAAAGGCGAACTGCGGTTTGTCGGGGTCGAATTTGCGATGCTGGATACGTCCGATTTTCCGAAAAAGTTCCCGGTCGTCACTGCTCTTGAGACGGGTCCGGCGTACGTGATAGTCGAGGTCGAATTCGTCGACCGGCGCCAGGTACGGCAGTCCCAGCACGTCCTCTACGATACGCGTTTTGAGCTTTGGAATGTACTCAAGCCTTTCCCCCACGAAACGCCTGAAATCCTCAAAAAAATCGTCCTTGCGGTCTTTTGGCAGCTTCAGAATCTGCACCGACCCCATGTTCATTGGTGCAGTCGGGCTGTCGGCATACAGGAAGAGGGCATCGGTTGCGCTTAGCCTTGTCATTATGGCGTCTCCGGTGGATTCTTCGATTTTCGGAAGCCAAAATACCTGCAATAGCAATTTCTGTCAAGTTACTTGACAGAAATTGCTATTCAAACTCAACCGTGCCTCCCCAATCCTGTTCGAGCGCCTCGCGAAGCTGCTGTACGCGGCGCCTGCCGATCCTGCTGCCAAGTTCCGATTCGAGGTCATCGAGAATTTTGCGTGCCCGGCGCTGTAAAGGCGCCCCTTTGCGGCTCAGCCGGGCAAGTTTCGCGCGACCGTCGTCAGGATCCGGTACGAGTTCGACGATGCCCAGCTTGATGAGATCGCGTAGCGACTGGTGTACCGCCTGGCGGCTGACGCCAAGTCGTTCGGCGATAGCGGACGGCCGCGTAATACCCTCGCCGATGATCATGATAATCATCGACTGGGAATGAGTGACGACCGGGCCGCCTTTCTTTTGAATGTTGTTCTGCAGTCCTTCGTCCACCCAGTAAAACGCGCGGACAATCAGCTGATTCAGGTTGGTACGTTCCGATTTTTTTGTCATTGTTGGCTGTCTTTGCACCTTCGCCGGCGAAAAATTACAGGATGACGGTCAGCCAACATTTCTATCCTGGCTTTCCCAGTAGGGTTTTCGTAGTTCTCGCTTGAGCACCTTGCCTGTTGCGTTGCGCGGAAATTCATCGACGAACTCGTAGCGACGTGGAATCTTATACCCCGCCAGCTTGCCGCGCAAAAATTGCAGCAGCGCCTCTCCGTTGATTTCCCGTTCCGCCTTCGGCACGACAAAGGCAAGCAGCGCCTCGCCCCATTTTTCGTCAGGGATACCGACAACCGCGACATCCTCGACACTCTCATGCGTCTGCAGCACGGCCTCCACTTCGGTCGGGTATATGTTCTCGCCACCGGAGATAACCATGTCCTTGATCCGATCGACGACGTACAGATAGCCGTCTTCGTCCAGATACCCGGCGTCGCCGGACCAAAACCACCCGTCGCGCAAAGCGTCGGCGGTTGCATCTTCATTGCGCCAGTATCCGGTCATCAGCCGGTTGCACCGACAAAGAATTTCGCCAACGGTGCCCGCAGGCTGATCGTTACCGTCGGCGTCTACAATCCGTACTGCCGACTCCCAGAGCGTCCGTCCCGCCGATTTCAACAGATTGCCCGAGTCCGGTGTGCACTCTTCCGGATGCAGGTAGGTAACGCCGCCGCAGGTTTCGGTACTTCCATACGACAGCGCAAATCCGCACCTGAACACCTCACCGGCCTCTCGTACGAGTTCCGGTGCAATGCCGGACCCCGCTACGAGCATCACGCGCAATGCAGAGAAATCCCTGTCCCGGATACCCGGCAGCCGCAGCATGTTGTGAATAACCGTCGCCGGCAGCGGTGCGATGGAAATTCTGTGCCGGGGGATGATGTCGGCCAGTTGCTCGGGTGTCGCATCCCTGACGATACGTGCCGTCGCACCCGCGCACAGCGCGGCGATGCAGAGATTGGCCGCAGCGATATGAAACAGCGGCATCGTACCGAGAACGGATGCGCCTTCCTCGTGCATGAACGGCCAGACGGTGAGACCGGCCAGCGCGGCGTTCACCATCGCCCGATGCGAGAGTTCGACCCCTTTGGGGTTTCCGGTGGTGCCGCTCGTGTACATTTGCACCGCGCCGTCTGCTGGGTCGATCTCGATACCCGGTGACGACGAGGGTTGCTGCCGCAGCCAGGTCCCGTATGCGTCGTCGTTGCCGTCTGTGACGATTACCTCCTGAAGTTCAGGCAGTTCGTCGCGAACTTCACGGACCAATGGCAGGTATTCCGCAGAAACGAACAGGACGCGCGTCTCTGAATCCCCAAGGATGTACGCGATCTCGCGGGCCGCGAGACGGAAGTTGACCGTAACGAGTACGGTATCTGCCTTCGCGGCGCCAAACAGGGCTTCAAAAAAAATCTCGCTGTTTCGCGTCAGTATCGCGACGCGGCTGCGTGCCGGAACCCCCAGCGCGGCCAGGCCGTTTGCGACCTGATTGCTGCGTATGTTGAGGTCCGCAAAGCTCAGGGATTTGTCGCCGTACACGATCGCGGTTCTGTTGGGACAGGATTCGGCGGGTAGCGTTACGATCTGCGCGAGTGTTTTCGGACCGGTGTGTGTGGACTGGTTCATAGGCAAACTCTTGTATTTACGGTCGGTATAGGGTCAGCGACTGACTCCATAAAACTACACTGTGCCGCCAATATCGTCAATGTTATTGACAATCTTGATATGTCGCGAAGCGTGCGCTAGTGTCAGCGGAGTCGTGATTTCTGTCGAACGGGTCCCGTGTCATGAGCGAAACAAGCGAAGAACAACCGATGAATTGGGTCGATGTAAGACGCCGAGTAAAGCAGTTCGTCGAACGGCGCATCTATCCCGAGGAAGCCGTGCTGCATGGCGCGGATCGCACGGCGGCGGCCGTTGCCATGGCAAGCCTCATGGATCAGGCCAAGGCCGAAGGTCTGTGGGCGCTGGGACATCCGAAGGAGATTGGCGGACAGGGAATGCCCTTTCTGGACTACGTCTATGTCAATGAAGTCATCGGACGCTCGGAGCACGGGTGGAAGGTGTTTGGCACATTGTCATTGCAGGATTCCATCATGTTGAACCTGTATGCCTCGGAGCGCTGGCGCCGCGAGTACCTTGGCCCATTGGTTGCAGGTGAGATATTTCCAAGTTTTGCGATGACGGAGCCGGGCATCGCCAGTTCGGACCCGACTCAGCTCCGGACCACGGCCGTACTCAGGGACGGCCACTGGGTGATCAACGGCCGCAAGTGGTTTACAACGGGTGCTGACCACGCGGCTTACACGACGATCATGTGTCGCACCGAGCCCGACGCCAATCCGTACCGGGCATTCAGCATGATCATCGTCCCCACCAGCGTGAAAGGCTACAACATCATCCGTGATACTCCTGTACTGGGTATCGAGGATGGACATTTTGAGGTGGAGTACGACAACATTCGCGTGCCCGAGGACAATATCCTCGGTGGGCGCGGCGAAGGATTTGTCATTGCGCAGAAGCGCCTTGGCCCGGGCCGCATTTTTCATTGTATGCGCTGGCTTGGGCAGGCTCAGCGTGCGTTCGACCTGATGTGCCGGCGGTTGCACGAGCGTTCCGCTTTCGGCAGCTCGCTGGCGGATAAGCAACTCCTGCAGCAGCACGTCTTTGAGAGTGCGACCGAAATCCAGGCGTGCCGGCTGTTTACTCTGGATACCGCACGGCGGCTCGACGCCGGCGATGACGCGAGAGCCGAGATCGGTATGATCAAAGTAGCCGGTGCGCGTATGCTGCACAACGTTATCGACCGGGCGGTGCAGATATTCGGCGCCGCCGGGTTGGTGGACGACTATCCGTTGAGTCGCATGTACCGGCTGGCGAGAGAGGCGCGCATTTACGACGGCCCGGACGAAGTGCACATTCAGTCGGTCGCTCGCCGCATTTTAAAAGCGTATAGAGAAGAGGGCGCCGGTTGGGACTTCGGGGAACGCGATGCCGACATGCTGAGCGGCGGCTGAACCGGTGGTCGAGAGGCATTTTGATGAGCAGTTGCAGGCGGCCGTTGCGCGGCACCTTGGCGCGGGCTGTACCGTTCGCGATCTGCAGCGTCTGACCGGCGGTGCCGCGTCGATTACGTGGAAATTCACGGTCGAGGGCGACGCGAGCAAAACGCTGATTCTGCGACTGTCACAGGGCGGGGCGCAAATATCGACCGGAATTGACAAGCAGACCGAAGCCAGTGTGTTGCAGGCGGTCGCGGGTACGCGCGTGCCGGCGCCAGAAGTGGCGTTCGTGCTGGATGCCGAGGACGGTCTTGGCGAAGGATTCGCGATGGAATTCGTTGCAGGTGAGTCCATTCCGCGCAGGATTCTGCGTGATGACGCATTCGCCGATGCGCGAGCGGCGATGACGTCTCAGTGTGGCGAGATTCTCGCCACGATTCATGGCATCGATGGGTCGTCAGTGCCGATGTTGCCCGATCTCGATGCCGGGGCTCAACTCAGCGAGTATGAATCGATTTATCGCGGATTCGGAGAGCGCAGCCCGGTTTTTGAACTCGCGTTTCGCTGGCTCGGCCGGCATCTGCCGCGGAGTCCGGCACAGGGTCTGGTTCATGGAGATTTTCGTAACGGCAATTTTCTCGTCGATCCAGGGGACGGCATCGTTGCGGTGCTGGACTGGGAACTTGCCCACCGCGGCGACCCGATGGAGGATCTAGGCTGGTTGTGCGTCAACTCATGGCGATTCGGCAGACGCGAAAACGCGGTCGGTGGATTCGGTCGACGACGAGACTTGTTCGCCGCGTACGAGGCCGCGTCGGGGATGGCTGTCGACCCTGAACACGTACGCTTCTGGGAGATATTCGGCTCATTGCGCTGGGGCGTGATTTGCCTTTATCTGACGTTCGAGTATCTCAACGGTGCGGAGCGTTCCGTCGAACTGGCTGCCATTGGCCGGCGAGTATCCGAGACGGAAATCGATCTGCTGCAACTGCTTTGAATCAGGGCCGATGACCTTCGTGTTAACTGGCTCCGGGATTTGGTGCTGAGGAAGACGTAATGACCTGTAAACGACCTGGGGATGCCGAACTCCTGACTGCCGTACTCGAGTTTCTCGAGTCCGACGTGAAGCAGGCACTGACCGCATCGGACACGCAGTTCAAACTGCGTATAGCTGCAAACGTTTTGCGTATTGTGCGGCGCGACTGCGAGAAGGGTCTGCAGTGCCGGATGGATGAACGTGAGCGCCTGCAGCAACTGTTGGCGTCGTCGCAAACCGATCTCGATAAGCTAAGCGAACATTTCTGCGACGAAATCCGCCGCGGCGCCTTCGACGATCGCCACGACGAGCTCAAGCAGGTGTTGACTGAAATTACACTGGATCGATTGTCGATCGACAACCCGCGCTATTCGACCTACATCGACCTGAAGGCATGACGTTGCTGTGAAACTGAAACTATACACTGCAAAGCTGTCGCCCTATGCCGCGCGCTGCCGTATGCAGGTTTATGCGAAACGTCTCGACGTTGAGTTCGTTGAGTATCCGGCCGATGTGTCGAAGCAGGACATTCTTGCGCTGAGCCCAATCGGAAAAATACCGATTCTGACCGTGGGCGCCAATGTGATTCCTGAGTCTGAGGCGATCTGCGAGTATCTCGAAGACCTGAGCGACGATCTGCCGTTGCGTCCGGTCGACAGCGTCGCCAGGGCGAGAATGCGCTTGCTGACGCGAATCGCCGATCTCTATGTGTTTGCGCCGCTGAGTCCACTGTTTGCGCACCTGAGCCGCAGGCACAGGGAACAGGCCATCGTGGATGCCGGACTGGCGCAACTGGACAAAGGCCTGCGGGCCGCTGAACACTTCATCGTTGCCGACCCATGGGCCGCTGGTTCAGAGTTAAGCCTCGCTGACTGCAGTCTTGTACCGATTCTGTTCTTTGTTGAAACGTATCTTCCATACTTCGACATTGAAATGCCTCTGCGGGCATTTCCCCGACTCAGGAACTATTGGGAAAGCGCGCGGAGTAACGAACATGCCGCACGTGTGATCGATGAAATAAGAGAAGGTATCGCTCAAAGAGCAGCCGCGTCAGCTAAACGATGAATCGATCAGTTCATCGATTTCGGCCTGTGCGCCGGCAATTGCCCGTTCGCGGCGCTTGTCGCTGACATTGAGACCCTCGGCGGCAATGAAGCGAATGTCGCGGACCCCCATGAGCGCAAATATTTGCTTCAGATAGGGGGTCTGCAGATCTCGCGATGAGCCTTTGTAAATACTGCCGCGCGCAGACAGCACGACCATGCGTGTATCGCCGGCCAGGCCGATCGCGCCGGATTTCGTATAGCGAAAAGTCCTGCCTGCTCTGGCCAGATGATCGATGTAGGCTTTGAGTGTCGACGGGACCGAGAAGTTGTACATCGGAGCCCCGAGTACAACGACGTTGGCGTCCAGAAACTCATCGATCAGCATGTCCGAGCGTTCTGCGAGTTTCCGTTGACTCGCCGAGCGCTTTTCCGGTGCCGTTGAGAAAGCGGCAAATGTGTCGCGGTCGAGATGCGGCAGCGGCTCCGCCGCAAGGTCTCTCCGGGTGATCCGATCTTCGGTTGCGCGCTCATGCCATCGCCTGAGGAAGTATTCCACGAGCCGGGTGGAAACGCCGTCCGCACCACTGAGGCTGGACGTCAATGCAAGGAGATGATTCATGCCGGTTAGCCGAATCCGCGGCTGACGAGCCAGGCGCTGCACTGGTCGGCGGCTTCTCTGAGATGTTCGGGCTGGCCGAAGTAATAGTGATTTGCGCCTGCGATCTCGACTTTGTGTTTGTCGATGCCGGCAAGCGCGTCGTAAAGACTGTTGGTGTCGCCGGGCGTGCAGCCGTCGTCCGCCGTGTTTCCGATCACGAGTGCCGGTACCGAAACGTGGTGTGCGCAACGGACACCATCCGCGTTCGATTCGTCGTAGCTCCATTGCGACAGCCAGCTTCGAAGCGTACAGAATCTGGCGATGCCTACCGGGCCGTTGTTGACGATTTTCGGGTCGCCCAGAAAACACCACGCGGGCCTGCGGTCGTTCGGGTCGATGGTCGGGTCCAGCCATTTCGGGTCCGCCATCGTACCGTGTACGACAAAGCCGAACTCCTCGTGCGGTTTTCCTTCAGCGCTGAATTGCTCGAGTTTGCGCTTCACCCACTCGGTGATGTGGCGGTTTCGCGCGACCTGCGCCGCGCGGTATTTTGCGATGAACTTCGTAGAGTAAGGTGGCTGATTTGGGTTTTCCGGGTTGTAAAGGTCGAGGTTTGGATCGCGGTGAGTCGGATCCGATTCGTCGAGAATCGACGCATCGATCCAGTGCGTCAGCGTATGTGAGCGGCCGATGTGTGCCGCGAGCAGCATGATGCCGTCGGCGGCAATGAAGTCCTGTGCGGTCAGGTCGGGGGGGTCGCCGGCCGGCGTCGCGGTAACAGAGGGTCGCTCGGCCTGGCTTTGATAGAACAACGATAGCGAACCTCCACCGCTCCAGCCGGCCAGAATGACCTGCTCGTAACCGAGTCTCTCCTTCGCGTCGCGAATACAGGCGCCCATGTCCGTGGCCACCTTTTCCATGATCAGTGCTGAGTCGTTGTTGGGATAGCGGCTTTGGCAGTAGATGACATGATGACCGTTTTTTGCCAGCGCTATGGGCAGCGGCAGGTACTCGCCGCCACCAATCGGATGCATGAACACGAGCACGGTTTTCGACGAGGCGTTTTTCGGCCGTAGCAAATGGGCTTTGAGTACGACTCGTCCGATTTCGCCGGCGTAGGTGTCCTTGTAGGGCACCTTTTCGTCGAACATGACCAGATAGGGCAGGCGCTCATAGGCGCCGGTCGATTCTTTGTCAGTCAAACCCGTCGTGCTCTCTGCGGTCC
This sequence comes from Woeseiaceae bacterium, assembly GCA_965224505.1. Lineage (GTDB taxonomy): Bacteria > Pseudomonadota > Gammaproteobacteria > Steroidobacterales > Woeseiaceae > UBA1847. Next base: position 2,417,708 of record CBDCZL010000018.1, on the reverse strand, counting down.
AACGCTTCCGACCCGAACAACTCCAGTTTTTGGGCGCGCGTTCGTTTGGTCCAGGTGTCCATGATTTCGTCGACGTGGTCGGCTTCCTCAACCATTATCGCGTCGTAATCGGAAGCCTTGCACGTGATTTCGACCTGAATGCCATTGGGATCGTACATGTAGACGGAACTGACGAATCCGTGATCGATTGGCCCGAGGCAGGTTTTGCCTGATCGGTTGATGTGCGCCTGCCATGCAATCATATCGTCGTAGCTTTCCGCTTCGAGTGCGATATGTACGTCGAAAGGATCCTTGCGCTCGAATTCATCCGCTTTGACGCCGTCCGGTTCGTCGAAAAAGGCAATAAAATTACCGTCACCGAGCCGGAAAAACAGGTGCATGTAGTTGCGCTTGAGTTCGGTGCCGGAAACATGGTCAAAGACCATCGCGGCCGCCAGCGGAAGTCCCAGAACTTCTTCGTAAAACCAGCGTGTTTGTGCCGCGTCACGGCACCGGTAGGCGGCGTGGTGGACGTTGCCGAGCATTTTGAGTGAATTGGCAGACCTCTGCGCTACGCTCATAAACAGAACCTCTCCTCAGGTATCATCAGCCTTGGAATCATCCTACAAAAGCCGATGTTATTTTGTCAATATTCTTGACAGTACAGCAAACAATTTCGATTCCGAGTACGCGCCACCGAGCTTTAGCGCCGATTCAATTCATCTGATTGAGGTATAAACTATTAAGGCCAAATTGATTGAATTATACTCTCGGAAAACCAACAGGGAACCGGTGCTGTTATGGCTACTCAGGCTGACTGGCATTTTGACAGGGAAGAGCAGCGGCGTCTGAAGCGGGACAAATTGCTCAAAGTCGCCGCCGAGTGCTTCAACCAGAAGGGATTCAGCGGCACGTCGTTGAAGGACGTTGCAGAGAAACTCAATATCACGGATGCCGCGCTGTACTACTATGTAAAAAACAAGGAAGAACTCGTCAATCTTTGTTACGTGCGCGCGCTTGATCTCGGTAAAGCGGCGCTGGACCGCGCCATTGAGGAGGGTACGACACCGCTGGAACAGCTTGAGTTGTTCATACGTTATCAGATCGAAGAAGTCTGCGGTGATGACGGGCCGGTCGCCGTCATGAGCGAGATTCCGGCGCTCGAACCAAAGCACCGCAAGTACGCACTGAAGCGGGCGACGGAGCACTCCAAAAGAATTACCCGAATCATCGAGGCGGGCGTGGCGAACGGTACCATGGTGTCGCCAAACCCGATCGCTACCTGTGACGCGCTGCTTGGTGCGCTCAACTGGATTCCGAAGTGGTACCGCCCGGATTCGAACCTGACCGGCGAGCAGATTTCCGAGGCATTCGCGTTTACGTTCACTCGGGGCTTACAGGTGCGCTGAATATGCAAGGAATTCATCAAGCGGCCCACTAGCGGCCGCCGAGGCCGATGGAACGCGCAATGATTTCCTTCATTATCTCCGACGTGCCGCCGAATATCCGTGCAATGCGCGCATCGCAGTACGCTCTGGCGATCGGATACTCCTCAACGTAGCCATAGCCGCCATGTAGCTGCAGGCACTCGTCGACGGCTCTACCCAGCATCTCGCTGGAGTACAGTTTGATGCGCGCGGCGGCATCCGCGCTGAGTTTATTTGCATTGAGCGCCCGAACACACTGATCGACATAGACCTGCGACAGTTCGATTTCGGTGCTGAGTTCGGCGAGTTTGAAGCGGGAGTTTTGAAACGAGCCGATCGTTTTTCCGAATGCTTTCCGGTTCTGTACGTAACTGAGCGTTTCCTCGAACGCGTAGCGCGCAAGGGCTACGTTGGTGATCGATGCAATTAGCCGTTCCTCGGCCAGGCCCTGCATCAGATAGTGAAATCCCCGGTCGGGCTCGCCGAGCAGGTTCTCCTTCGGCACTCGGACATTGTCGAAGTACAGCTCGGCCGTATCCTGCGACTTCATGCCAATCTTGTTCAGTTGCGTACCGCGTTCGAATCCGTTCATGCCGCGTTCTACGACGAACAGGCCCATCGCACGATTGCGGTCGGTATCGGTCTTCGCGGCGACGATCACGAGGTCAGCCAGAATGCCGTTCGAAATAAACGACTTTGCACCGTTTAGCAGGTAGTGATCGCCACGGTCCTCTGCACGCGTTCTGATCCCGGCGAGATCGCTGCCTGCACCTGCCTCGGTCATCGCGATGGCGAGCACGGTCTCTCCCCGAATGCAGGGCGGCAGGAATCGGCGCTGCTGTTCCGGCGATCCGAATTTCCCAATGTAGGGTGCCACAAGCGCACTGTGAAGGGGCAGGTAGAAACCGGTCTCGCCGATGTAACCGAGTTCCTCGAGTTCGATCTGACTAAATCTAAAGTCGCTGAGCCCGGCGCCGCCGACACTCTCATCCGCCCAGGGCAGCAGATAGCCCTGCGCGCCGGCGGCCGCCCAGACTTCGCGCGAAACGATACCGTTACGCCGCCATTCATCCTGACAGGGAATCACTTCCTGTTGCAGGAAGCGACGGAAGGAGTCTCGAAATATGTCGTGTTCCTGTTCGAACCGGCGACTGATCATGGGTCGGTTCTGCTACTCGAAGACCTGATCGTTGTCGGCCATGTCGAGCAATAGTTGCGGTGGCGCGAATCGCTCTCCGTACGCGTCGGCAAGTTGCCGGGCCCGGTCAGTAAATGCTGCGACACCGCAGGCGTTAATAAATTGCAACTGACCGCCGGTCCAGGCCGGAAATCCGATCCCCATCATCGAGCCGATGTTGCAGTCGACAACGCTGCGCAATACGCCTTCCTCAAGGCAGCGCACCGCCTCGATGCACTGTCGGTAGAGCACTCTGTCGACTATGTCGCAATCCGGGACCGACTTCACCGCAGTGGGTTGTGCTTTCGACAATCCGGGCCAGAGACGCTTACGCCGCTTGCCGTCGGCATCCTTAAAATACTCGTAGTAGCCTGCGCCGTGCACTTTGCCTTTGCGATCGAATTCCTCGACCATGCGGGTAATCCATTGAAACGGCGGCTGGTCGGCAGCCGGGAAATCCCGCCCCTCCTGCTCGAAGTCCTTCTTCGCCTGGTGCTTTACCGAATACACGAGCTGCTGCGAGACCGCATCGACTGACGCCAGCGGTCCGACCGGCATTCCGGCCTGCTGTGCGAGGTTTTCAATACGTGCGGGCTCCACACCATCCGACAGCAGCCATGCGCCCTCATCGCAGCCGCTTTCGAACACACGTGAGGTGTAAAAGTTGCGGCTGTCGTTCACGACGATCGGGATCTTGCGAAGCTGACTGACAAAATCGTAGGCCCGTGCCAGTGTTTCGTCGCTGGTCTGCTCCCCACAGATGATCTCGACGAGTTTCATGCGATCGACGGGCGAGAAAAAGTGCAGACCAATAAAGTTCTGCGGCGTGCCCGACGCTTCGGCAAGCCCGGTAATGGGTAGCGTGGAAGTATTTGACGCAAAGATGACATTGTTGCCAAGCACGGCCTCGGTCTCTTTGGTGACGGAGGACTTGAGCTCCCGATCTTCGAATACGGCCTCGATGACAAGCTCGCACTCTGCAAGATCGGCGGTATCCGCGGTCGGAGTAATGCGTGACAACAACGCGGATTTGTCGGCGTCACTCATTGCCACGCGGGCAATTTGCTTCGAGCAGACCGCATCGGAGTAGGCTTTGCCTTTTTCTGCCGCTTCAAGGCAGACGTCCTTGAGTACGACGTCAATGCCAACGCTGGCTGCCGAGTACGCAATGCCCGATCCCATCATGCCGGCGCCGAGAATGCCGATGCGGGAAACTGACGACGTCTCAAATCCCTTCGGCCGGCTTTCGCCCGCCCGAAGCCGATTCATCTGATAGAACGTCGAAATCATATTCTTCGATACCTGGGTCGTAGCGAGTTTCGCGAGATAGCGAGACTCGATACGATCGGCGGTGTCAATGTCCACGCGCATGCTCTCGACTGCCGCGCAGAGAATCGCCTTTGGTGCCGGATACAAATCTCGTGTTTTTGCCTTGAGCCCGGCTGCGGCAAACGTAACGAACTGGCGCATTTCCGCGGAATCCAGTCCTCCACCGGGGTACTCGAAACCGCGCTGATCCCAGGGCTGAATGGCTTTGGGGTTGGCTTGTATCCAGGCCTTCGCTTTGGCCAGCATGTCGTGACGATCGGCTGCCAGTTCATCGACGAGACCGGTGTCGAGCGCGTCTCCAACACGCACCCGAGTGCCTTCGAGTAACAGCGGCAGCGCCTTCTTTAAACCCAGCATTCGCACGAGCCGCACAACGCCGCCGCCGCCGGGCAGCAGCCCGAGCGTCACTTCCGGCAGTCCGATGGAGACTTTTGCATCGTCGAGTGCGACGCGGCGATGGCAGGCCTGACAGATTTCATAGCCGCCGCCCAGTGCCGCGCCATTGATCGCGGCCACGGCCGGCTTTCCAAGTCGTTCGATACGACGCAACAACGACTTAACATGTAGAACTTTGTTGTAGTAGGCCTCCACCGAATCCTGATCGACCTGAGCGATTTCCTCCAGATCACCGCCGGCGAAAAACGTGTCTTTTCCGGATGTGATGATCAGGCCTGTCACGTTGTCGATGTCGGCTTCGAGGCGGTCCAGTGCCCTTCCCAGACCATCGAGGAAGTTACTGTTCATCACATTGACTTTCGAGTCCGGATCGTCGAATGTGAGCGTTACGATGCCGTCGGCGTCTTTTTCGTAGTTTGCGTAGTTCATTTGACGCTCCGGCTCAGACGCGTTCGATAATGGTGGCAATGCCCATGCCGCCGCCAACGCATAAGGTCACGAGTCCGAAACGCAGGTCGCGGCGCTCGAGTTCGTCGATGCAGGTGCCGAGAATCATCGCGCCCGTCGCACCGAGCGGGTGTCCCATTGCAATCGCTCCGCCATTGACGTTGATTTTTTCGTCAGGGACGTCGAGGTACTTCTGGAAGCGCAGCACCACCGAGGCAAATGCTTCGTTGAGTTCGAACAGATCGATGTCCTCGACATTCATGCAGGCTTTCTTGAGTACCTTTTCGGCAGCGGGTACCGGGCCGGTCAGCATAATGGTCGGCTCACTGCCGACGACTGCGGTCGCGACGATGCGGGCTCTTGCCTTGAGACCCAGTTCCGTACCGACGGTTTCGTTGCCGATGAGCACCAGCGCCGCACCGTCGACGATGCCCGACGAATTCCCGGCGGTATGCACGTAGTCGATAGCTTCCACGGTCGGGTACTTGAGTTTCACGACGGCTTCCATGCCGGCTTCGCCGATCGGCCGGAACACGGGTTTCAGACCAGCCAGTGACTCCATCGTGGAGTTGCCGCGGATGAATTCGTCATAGTCGAGAATCGTGACACCGTTCGCATCCTTCACGGGCACCAGCGAGCGGGCGAAGTAGCCTTCTGCCGAAGCATGTGCTGCGCGTTGCTGCGAACGCAGTGCGTAGGCATCGACATCTTCGCGCGTAAACCCTTCCAGCGTCGCGATCAGGTCGGCCCCGACGCCCTGCGGTACGAAGCCGGTCTGCATGTTCGTCTCGGGGTCTTCCGCCCATGCTCCGCCGTCGGCGCCCATGGGAACCCGGGACATGGATTCGACGCCGCCCGCGACGACGAGATTTTCCCATCCCGATGCGACCTTCATTGCCGCCAGATTGACGGCTTCAAGGCCCGATGCGCAGAAGCGGCTCAACTGCATGCCGGCGACCGACTGATCCCAGCTCGACATGAGCAGTGCGATTTTCGGTATGACAGCGCCCTGTTCATCGAGTGGACTCACACAACCCATTACGACATCGTCTACGCGGCTCGTGTCGAGTTCATTGCGTTCCTTGAGTGCTTCGAGCAGTCCCACCACGAGTTGGATGGGTTTTACTTCATGCAGCGACCCACTGGCCTTTCCTTTGCCTCTCGGCGTTCGAATGGCATCGAATACGTAGGCGTCCACGGGCATCAGTCTTCATCTCCATCGAGGCGTTCCGCGATCATTTCTCTGACGTGCCGGAGTCCGCTCAGTAAAATGAGTGTGGCGAGCGGACACATGACTCCGGCAGTCAGCGCAAGTGACTTGCCGATCGCTGCATCGTCCTTGAATACAAAATCGGTAAAGGCAGCCACGACGGTCGGTCCAAGCCCGAAGCCAATCAGGTTGGCGGCCAGAAAATAGACGGCGGCCGCCTGGCCGCGGATTTCATTCGGTACCATCAGTTGCAGCGTGCCCGCCGCAATGCCGCCCTGAAACGCCGAGAAAAAGATTGCGATGAACAGCACGATCATCGCGGCTCCCGGTGTGTTGACGAAGCCGACGGCGACGGCGAAGGGGGCCATGCAGATGATCGAGCCCAGAATAACTCGCGAATAGGCATCCGCGAGGCCGCGTGCAAACAAGTGGTCGGCGAGGATGCCGCCAACCATCAGCCCCGAGGTACCGGATATCATCATAATCAGACCAAACGACCAGCCCGCGTCGGCACGTGAATACTCGAATGTGCGGATCAGAAACGTCGGACCCCAGATGTTGAGTCCGTAAACCACGATGATAAAAATGACCAGACCGATAACGTGCGTGCCAACGGCCATGAAGTTGTCTTTGAAGAAGTTCAACACCACCGAAACAGGCAATGCTTTTCTGTTTCGTTCACCGTCCGTTTGCATGAGTCCGCGTCGTTGCGGCTCCTTAACCGTGAACATCAGCAACGAAATGAGCAGGCCAGGAATGCCGACGATAAAAAAGCTGAGTTGCCAGCCGTGAACGTCACCGAGTACGGGTAGTGTGATCTGACCCAGCGACTCGACATAGCCGACGGCTTTGCCGCCAATCATATAGGCGAGACCTGAGCCGATTGTGATTCCCACCGAATAGACGCTGAGCGCCTTCGCCAGCGATGTCTTCGAAAAATAGTCGGTGATCATCGAGTAGGCGGCCGGCGATAGCGCTGCTTCGCCGACGCCGACGCCGACGCGAGCAAGAAACAGTGTCCAGAATCCCTTCGCGAGACCGCATGCGGCCGTCATCAGGCTCCACGCGGCAATGCCGGCCGAAATCAGAGCGCGGCGCGATTTGCTGTCCGCGATGCGCGCGAGCGGCAGGCCCATAATGCCGTAAAAAATAGCGAACGCGAATCCGGCCAGCAGACTGTACTGCGTATCGGATATCTGAAACGTTTCGCGTATCGGTCCGACCAGCAGACCCATGATCATGCGGTCGACAAACGAGAACACCTGGGCAATCATCAGCACGATGACCACGTACCAGGGATAAAACATTGAGCGGGATGCGGTTTCCTCGCTCGTGGTTGCAGCGCTGGTGTCAGTCAATGGCTTGCCTCGTCAGGGAATCCAGCGGGACTCAAATAACATTAATTATTTTTTTATTGTATTAAATCTATTTAATACATACTAAAATATTGGCCCAGATGAATCAATATGCATGATCGAGAGCGCGATGCGATGACTACCAATTACTTTGATTTACGAGGCCGGACGGCACTGATTACGGGCGGCGGAACCGGGCTCGGCAGACATTTTGCTAAAGTGCTGTCGTCCGCGGGGGCCGCCGTCGTGCTCAGTGCGCGTCGAGTGGACAAGCTCGAAGCGACGGCGCAGGACATCGGCGCGACTGGCGGCAAGGCACTCTGTGTCCCGATGGACGTAACCGACGAGGCCAGCATTGTCGCGGCGTTCGACGCGGCCGCGGATTTCGGTGAGTTATCGATTCTCGTCAATAACGCCGGCGTTGCGGCCGAGCCGCTGTTGATGGATCTCGAGACGTCACAATGGGATTCCGTGCTCGACACGAACCTCAAAGGCGCGTGGCTGGTGGCGCGAGAGGCGGCCCGTCGGATGTCAGGTGCGCAGACGGCCGGGTCGATTGTAAATATCGCCTCGATCCTGAGCCGTGCGGTGCAAAAGGGCACCGGGCCGTACGCCGCGTCGAAAGCGGCACTGGTACAGATCACGCGAGTCATGGCGCTGGAGTGGGCACGCTATTCGATACGGGTCAACGCCATCGCACCGGGGTACTTCGCGACCGACATGGCCGAGGACTTTCTTGAGTCGGAGTTCGCGCAGAAAATGATTCGACGTATTCCGCAGCGGCGTCTGGGCAATCTCGAGGACTTAAGCGGTGCCATATTGTTACTGGCATCGGAGGCATCCGCGTATATGACGGGCACAACGATTACTGTCGACGGCGGTCATTCGATGCCCGTCATCTGACTCACGGACAGGTCACTTCATAATGCCTGGATAAGTTCCTTCCGCTGCAGCCAGTCAAGGCAGATGCCGGCAGAAACAGCGGCTTTGTCGGGTTGACCGAAGTAGTAGTGATTTGCGCCCTCGACCCAGTGAATCTCTTTGTTTTCGTGCCCAATCGACGCAAAAAGCTGATGGGTATGACTCGGTGTGATGCCGTCGTCGGCCGTATTACCGATGACGAGTGCCGGTACGGTGATTCGTTTCGCGCAGCCAATGCCATCCCCATTGGCATCGTCGTAGCTCCACTGGGACAGCCAGCTACGCAGAGAACTGTAGCGGGCCAGGCCAATCGGACTGTCGTTGACGATCTTCGGATCGCCCAGAAAACACCAGTTAGGCCTGCGCTCGTTGGGATCAATGCTGGCGTCGAGCCATCGCGGATCCGCCATGGTCCGATGGACGACAAACGCGTACTCACGATTGACGTCACCCGCCGCCCGGTAGTCATTCAGACGGGATCTGACCCTTGCGGTGATGCGCCGGTTGCGTGCGATCTGAGCGCCGGCAAAGTGCTCCAGGTAGTCGGCCGAGTAGGGCGGCTGATGCGGATTCTTCGGATCGTAGATGTCGAGGCTGGGATCGCGGTTTTCGGGGTCGTCTTCGTCCATAACCGACGGGTCGAGCCATTGCGTAAACGTGCGGTGTCTTGCGACGTGTGCGGCGATCAGCATGATGCCGTCTGCGGGCTGCAGACCCTGTGCCGTCAGGTCCGGCGGGTCGCCGGCCGGTGTGCAGCGCACGCTCGGGTCTTCCGCTTCGGCCTGATAAAACAGTGACAGCGATCCGCCGCCGCTCCAGCCGCCGAGAATGACCCTTTCGTAGCCATGCTGTTCTTTGAGCGCCCTGATGCACTGGCCGAGGTCGATAACGACTTTTTCCATAATCAATGCGGAGTCGGTTCCGCGATAGCGGCTGTCGCACCACACGGTATGGATGCCGGCTTTCGCCAGCGTGTTCAGCATCGGCAGATAGGCACCTCCGCCAATCGGGTGCATGAATACCGTGACGGTTTTCGAGGGTGCATTGACGGGACGAATCAAATGCGCCTGCAGCGCGATACGACCGATCTGTCCGGCGTAGGTATCCTTGAAGGCCGCAGTTTCGTCGAACACGACCAGCAGCGGCTGCCGCTCGGTCTCAAATTTCGATTCATTTCCCACTTTATGCCTCCATCGGATATACTGGAACTTAGTTTAGTCTAATTTCTTTTAATTTATATTAAAAGGTTGTTCATTTTGATCGTTCGAATCTCGCTTTTTGTTTTGTGCATCACTCTAGGGTCGTGTACCGGAGAAATTACCAGGGAGCCGCTGCATTGTCCGGGATACCAGGCGGGCGTAAAGAACCTCTATTGGGGCGATCTTCACGTCCACACGGCGTATTCCCTCGATGCGTATGGCTATGGAACGGTCAGCTCGCCGGCGGATGCCTACCGCTTTGCGCAGGGCGAGGAAATCGCTCTGCCCGACGGCAGTCGCGTCAGGCTGGCGAGGCCGCTCGATTTTACGGCGGTAACCGATCACGCCGAGTGGTTCGATCTGCTGTACGTCTGCACGCACCCGCTGTTCGCCGATGACGAGTATTGCAACATCATGCGAGAAAAGAGCGGTCCCGCGACGGGTTCGGAGGTGTTCGCGGAATACGTCATTCCTACCATTACACTGGAGAAGCCACAGATTACGCCGATCTGCGCAGACGACCCGGAGCGATGCGCCGACGCCTCGCTCAATCAGTGGCAACGCATTCAGGAACAGACGCACGCCGCCAACGATCCCTGTCATTTCACGTCTTTTGCCGCCTACGAATGGTCTGCAACGCCGTCCTACAGCCACAATCATCGCAACGTGATTTTCGCCAGTGAAAACGTCACGGAGGAGGCGATAGACTACATTCGTTACCCGGACCTTGACGAGTTCTGGCGCCAGCTCGATCAGCGCTGCCGTCCCGAAGACGGCTGCGACGTCATTACGATTCCACATAACACCAATATGGGGGACGGCTTTGGCTTCGACGTGGAAACCGACAACGAGCGTTCACTGGAGCTAAGAAGTAAATTCGAGCGCCTCGTCGAAATTCACCAGGAAAAAGGCAACAGCGAGTGTTTGTCGCCGTTCGCTGCCGAAGACGAGAACGACTGCAGTTTCGAGAACTATCTGACGCGACGGTCCCGACCGACGGACCAGGAGGATTTCAGCGAGGAGGAATGGGAACAAATGCGCCGTACCTACGTGCGCAGCCTGCTGCTGCGCGGGCTCGAAGCGTACGAGCATTCGGATCATCACCATCGCAACCCGTTGCAGCTTGGTTTCGTCGGTTCGACGGACACGCATACGGCGACCCCTGGTTATGTCGAGGAGGAGGGCTGGCACGGCTCGGCTTTTGGGGTCGGAGATTTCGCGCGCGCGATGACGCGTATCGACTGGAATCCGGGCGGGCTGGTTGCCGTCTGGGCGGAAGAGAATACACGCGAAAGTTTGTTTGCCGCGATGAAACGCCGCGAGGTGTATGCGACCTCCGGGCCAAGAATCGAGCTGCGTTTTGAGGCGCAGACCGATGGTGGTGAGCTGACCTGTTCGCCGGAATCGACAGGTAATGTCGCCATGGGTGGCGAATTTACCGGCAGCGAGAGCGCGCCGACTTTTCGGATTCGGGCGAAGCGCGATCAGGCTGCGCTTGCGCGGATCGAAATCATCAAAGGCGAATGGCGAGACGGCGACGCAAGAGAGCGCGTACTGGACCTGTCAGCCGCGATGAACAATGGTGACGATGTCTGTCTGACCTGGCGCGATCCGGATTTTGAACCATCCGCCCCGGCGTTCTGGTATGCCCGGGTTCAGCAGGAACCCACACCGCGATGGTCGTCAACGCTGTGCAAGCAGTTCAATCGTTGCGACGAGTATCCGGACGCGGATCGCACGACGCAGGAAAGAGCCTGGTCGTCCCCGATCTGGCATTTGCCGGAATAGCGTCGCGTTAGCGGGGCAACACCTCGGGATACACTTCGTCGAGCGCCTTGAGCCGTCCGTCCCCCTGCACGATGTGGCAGTGAAAGCGCTTGAGCCGATGCGGCTCCGGGACACCACATGAGTGCGCAATCGCTGCGATTTCCTTGCGCATGGTCCTGGAATAATTGGCCACGCGTTCGGCCTTGTCTTCGGGCACCAGACCGCGCTGCAGTCGTTTGTTGTGCGTCGTAATCCCGGTCGGGCAGGTGTTCTTGTTGCACTGCAGCGCCTGAATGCAGCCGAGGGCGAACATGAACCCGCGTGCCGAGTTGATGAAGTCGGCGCCCATGCACAGCGCAACGGCCGCATCCGATGGGTTAATGAGTTTGCCGCTCGCCATAACTTTAACGCGCTTGCGCAGATCATGCGCGCACAACAGATCGACCACGAGCGGCAGGCTTTCCCTGATCGGAAGTCCCACGTTGTCGATTAAGCTCATCGGCGCCGCACCGGTACCGCCGTCGCCGCTGTCAACCGTGATGAAATCGGGCGCACTTTCGGCGCCGCGGCGATTGACCTCGTCGAACAGTTCTTCGAGCCAGCCCCATGCGCCGATGACGGCTTTGAAACCGACCGGCAATCCCGATACGTCGCGGATACGGTTAATCGTATCGAGCAGGTCCTCGGCCGACTCGATATCGCGGTGACGGTTGGGGCTGATCGAATCCTCGCCTTCCGGAATGCCGCGGATGGCCGCGATTTCAGTCGTCACTTTTCGGCCGGGCAGGATGCCGCCCTTGCCGGGTTTCGCGCCCTGGCTCAGTTTCAGCTCAATCATTCTCACTTGTTCGATCGCGCCGATTTCGCGCAGCCGGTCGTCGCTGAGGTCGCCGTTCTCGTCGCGAACGCCGTATTTCGCAGTGCCGATCTGAAAGACGATGTCGCAGCCACCTTCGAGGTGCCACTTCGAGAGACCGCCCTCGCCGGTGTTGAGCCAGTTGCCTGCCAGTTTCGAGCCTCTCGACAGCGCAAGCACGGCGGGTTTAGACAATGCGCCGTAACTCATCGCGGACACGTTGAAGAACGACGGCGCATCGTAGGGTTTGCGTGCGAACGGCCCGATTCGTTGCGGTTTCGGTTTTTCGACGTGCTCGTCGAGCATCGGATAGGGGCAATTGACGAAGACGGGCGTACCCGCCGGTGACAGATTGAGCGTAGAGCCAAATGCCACCGTATTGTCGACGCCCTTTGAGGCGCGGTACGCCCAGGAGCGTTGCGCACGGTTAAAGGGCATTTCTTCACGGTCCAGTGCGAAAAAATACTGCCGAAAGAACTCCCCCATATGTTCGAAGAGGTAGCGAAACCGGCCGACAACGGGATAGTTGCGCCGGACAGTATGCTCGGTTTGAGTGACGTCGACGATGTACATGGCAATCACGGCAAGCACACCAACGCCGAGCACAAACACAAATAGCACCGCGAGGGTCTGCAGGACATTGATCGCAAAATGAAATGATTCACCCATCGGATTTCTCCCATCGTTGCCCGGCCGTCAGGCTTCGTTGTTCAGACCGCCGGCGGGCCCTGTATATTACGTGCGCCCGCAAATTCACCTATGATTCCTGATAAGTATGCACAAACTGCTGATGTAAATGATCATCTCGCACAAGCACCGATTCATTTTTTTCGCTGTGCCGAAAACGGCAACGCATGCGTTGCGGGCGGCACTCAGAACCTGCCTCGGACCCGATGACTGGGAGCAGCAGATGCTGGACGGACGGCAGGCGTTGCCCATCCCGGAAATCGCGCGCATCCAGCACGGACATATCACGGTGCGCGAAATCAAACGGCAGTTACCGGATGAGGTCTGGAACGCTTATTTGAAGTTCGGATTCGTTCGCAATCCGTTTGACCGCTATGTATCCACCTGTTTTTTTCTGAATCGTTACGATCCGCGCTTCAGTGCGCATGCAGACCGTTTTCTGCGCACCGCATTGTCCGATGTTCAGTTCCGCCAGCGGGTGCTCGTACGTCCACAGCATCTCCAGCTTGAAGACGAAACCGGCCGGATTGCACTGGATGTGGTGGGCCGATACGAGCGGCTGCAGGAATCCTTCGACGATATCTGTGCGCGTATCGGGATTTCGGCGATCGACCTCAAAGTGAGGAACGCGTCCAGCCACCGGCGTTTTGTCGATTACTACGATGATGAACTGATAGCGACCGTCCGAGAGTTCTACGCCCAGGATCTCGCGGCCTTTGGCTACGAGTTTGCAGACAACCAGGCAGATAAATCGGGAGCACTATAACTCCGGCAGAAATCGTGGAACCTGCACTTGCCATCGGTAATCGCATCGACGTGCAATGGGGGTTGTTCGTCACGGTGCATATGGAGCTACTCGGTGCAATAGCCTATGTTGACGAGCCGCTTCATAAGGCCGGGAAAGCCCTGGCACCGCTACTCAGTGCTGGTCCTCAACGTAAGTCACGGACCGATGCTGCTGCTCATCTCCCTTTCAGTCATTCTTCATCCATTGATGACCCGCGACGGCAAGTGACGGCACTTCGGTAGTCCGTTTTGCGCGAGCTACAATCAATGTAGTACGCTGCGACGCTTAGTCGGCCCTGTTGGGGAATGGCCGCACCTCGTAAAAACTCCAGTTTGCAGGAACGCTAAATGCACAGGCTTACCGTTCTTTTGGCCGTCTTCGTGGCTGTATTGCCGGAGAGTGTTGCCGTTGCTCAGCCCATGCCGCCGTCGACAGAGGAAAGCGCCCGTGAACCGATCCGTTACATCGGGGATCGAGTGCCGGATCCGTATTACTTTGACGGTAAGCTTCCGCATGCCGTCGGCGTGCATCATTATCAGGTCTATCGCGCCGATCGCAGCAGGCCATTGCCCGGCGATGATGTCGGCTGGACGTACAATCATCAGCCTTATCTTGCCTACTGGAACGATACGTTCTACCTGCAGTACCTGAGCAACCTCTATCAGGAGCACGGTCCGCCCGGTAAAACGCAGATTGTGACCTCGAAGGACGGCCGGCACTGGAACGAGCCCGTGATCGTTTTCCCCGAGTACACGTTGCCTGAAATCGACGACGACGGCAGTCACATCGAAGCCGGGATGAAAGCGATCATGCACCAGAGAATGGGTTTTTACGTTGCGCCCAACGGTAAGCTGCTGACGCTCGGCTTTTACGGATACTCGGCAACGCCGCGCCATTCGCCCAACACGGGCAATGGGCTTGGACGGGTCGTTCGCGAACTACATCGCGACGGCAGCCTCGGGCCCATCTACTTCATTCGTTACAACCGGCACGCCGGCTGGAACGAAACGAATACGCTCTACCCGTTCTACCGCAGCAGCGATGATGAGGCGTTCGTCGAGGCCTGCGACGCATTGCTGGCCGACAAGCTCATGACCCTGCAGTGGTGGGAAGAGGATCGCGCCGACGATGGGTTTTACGCGATCGTACCGGGCGATGTGGAGGGTTCCACGTACTTCGCCGCCGATATCGTATCCCCGGGCGGCTCGGGGAAGGCCTTCAACTATTTCCGCCGGCCCGACGGTGTGATTGTCGGTCTGTGGAAGAATCAGTTTTCGGCGCTAAGCTCTGACAACGGCGAAACCTGGACAAAGATCAGCAAGAACCGAACGCTTAAAACCGACGGCGCCAAGACCTGGGGCCAGCGTATGGATGACGGCCGCTACATCGTCGTTCATAACCAGTCTGCCACTTCACGCAACCGCTATCCGATGACGTCGATCACCGGTAGTGACGGATATCGCTTCGACGATCTGTTAAGTCTGCGCAATGACATTCCATTCCGGCGTTATCAGGGTATTCACAAGCGCTTCGGTACCCACTATTTCCGCGGCATATTCGAAGGCAACGGCAACCCGCCCGGCGACCACACGTGGATTGTCTATACGGTCAACAAGGAGGATGTCTGGATTGCCCGATTGCCGGCGAATCTCACGGGCAGCGTCGACGAACCGGTCGATCAGGATTTTGAGGACGTGCAGTCGATATCGGAACTCGACCAATGGAGCATCTACGAGCCGTCCTGGGCACCCGTCAACATCGTGGCGGATCCTGAGGGTGACAACAATCGGTGCCTGCAAATGCGCGACGAGGAACCGGTTGACTACGCGCGCATCGAGCGGGTCGTTCCTGGCAGTCAACGTCTGGCTGTCCGATTTAGAGTCAACGCGCAACGGATTCCACGCGGGTTTGCACTGAACGTCGAAGTGCAGGATCAGACCGGCGCCCGGCCTATGCTCATTCGCTTCGACCGCGAATGGATCAGCGTCGATCATATGAACGCGGAGGTGCCAGGACCCGTGCCGATGCAATTGAATCAATGGCACGACATCGCGATGCTGCTCGACAACCGCAAGGGCAGTTATTCGATGACGATAAACGGCGAGCCGTTGGGTGATGAAATACCGTTCGCCGGTGAGGCCGAAGCGCTGGAACGTCTCGTATTCCGGACCGGGCCTTATCGAGGGAAGATTCAGCCCGTGATACTCAGTGAAGCGACAACCGACCCGGCGGGCATCAATACCGAGGACCTGCCTGGGACTGAGAGGAGATCAGATGCCGCCGTGTATCTGATTGATGATGTTGTCGTCCATCCGGAGCAGCCCCATTAGGCCTGGGATATTCATCGCCGGCCTGTTATTACTGGCTGCCTGCGGCAGCGATGTACCTAAAGAACAGCCCAACATCGTCTTCATACTCGCTGATGATATTGGCACTGAGGTCATCGGCGCCTACGGCGGTAGCAGTTACCAAACGCCCAATATCGATGCACTGGCAAAGTCGGGTATGCGTTTTGTGCATGCCTACAGTGCACCGGTGTGTTCGCCGTCGAGAGTCAAACTCATGACCGGCCGCTACGGTTTCAGGACCGGCCAGACATGGGGTTACATCCCGGACGACGAGATTACGTTCGGTCACCTGTTACAGGAAGCGGGTTACAAGGTCGGTTTGTTCGGCAAATGGCAAATGACGTTACTTCGTGACCGGCCGAGTCACATTCGCGAAATGGGCTTCGAGGAAAGTGCCGTGTTCGGCTGGCACGAAGGGCCGCGCTACTATGAGCCGCTGGTCTACGAAAACGGCATTATCAGAGGCGGCCTTGAAAAGGCTTACGGACCGGATGTTTTTAATAAGTATCTGCTCGACTTCATTCGCCGCAATAAGGACCGGCCGTTTCTCGCCTACTATCCGATGGTGCTCGCGCACGACATCAGTAACGATCTGCAGTCACCGCCGCCGGTCGGGCCGAAGGGACGTTATGAGACCTTCGCGGAGAACGTCGAGTATTTGGACAAACTCATTGGCCGGCTGATTGACGTTCTCGATGAACTGAATCTGCGTGAGAATACGCTGATCATCTACTTAAGCGACAACGGCACGCCATCCCGCTACATTACCGAGTATCGGGACGGCGAGTACATTAAGGAACCCGTATTTTCAGACATCGGCGGCGAGCGCATTCAGGGTGGCAAGAGTTTTCTTACCGACCAGGGAACGCACGTACCCTTCATCGCCAACTGGCAAGGTACGATTGAGCCAGGAACGGTCACCAACGCGCTCGTCGACTTCAGCGATTTCCTGCCGACCTTCGTGGAAGTCGCCGGCGCCTCACTACCCGAAGGGCGCACGCTTGACGGGCGAAGCATCCTGCCAATACTCAAAGGCGACGAAAGCGGTGTCAGAGACTGGGTCTATCAGGAATGGGAAGGCAAAGGCTGGATTCGCGATGCCGAATGGAAGCTCTATCTGGACGGAAGCCTATACGATATGCGTGACGACCCGTTCGAAAAGTCGCCAATTGGTATCGACGAGGATACTCCGGAGTCCGCGGCAGTCAGAGCGGAATTCCTCGGTGACCTCAGCCAACTGACCGGCGACTAGTGGGCCGCCAGCAAAATCCAGGGCGTTCTGGTGGCGGCTTCAGGTGTTGGGCGAGGTGAGCCACTGGTTTCAGTTGTTATGGTATCGCATTGAACGCTTCGCCGGCATCCACGATGCCCGCGCCAAATTGCGGGTCCCATCCGCTGCCGTGAACGCTGCGTGCATTGCCGGTCAAAAAGTTGCGCAAGTCACCGGGCGACAAATTTCGGCCTCGTGTGGATGAGCGAATCGCCGCGATGACGCCAGCCACGACCGGGCAGGCCGCCGACGTCCCCGAATCTTCGGGAAAAACGCCGGAACCGTGGAAGTGGCTAAAGCCCGCGATGTCGGGTTTGTCGTGTGCAAGGCCGCCCGGGCCTTCCGATGAGTAGCCCAGAAGATCGTCGTTAATCGTAACGGCTGCAACGCTGACGACATCCGGGTGTGAGTTGGCGCCATGAATACTATTGCCTGGACCGACGTTGCCGGTGCCGCAGCGGCCGTCGGGGCAGGTCGATCCGCAGTTGCCGGCGGCGAACACGACATCCACGCCGGACCCTACGAGCGCGGTCGTGATCTGATTGAAGGGATGCGCCGGGTTGGCACTGTAGTTCTGCGGGTTTCCTGCCGGTGCGTCGGTCGATGTGTCGTACATGCCCCAGCTGTTGACTGCGACCATCGGTCCGGGCATCTGCAGATGGTCGATCATTATTTCGGAAAACGCGCGAATGGCATCTGATAAAAATGCCACCCAGGTTCCGCCTGTCGATTGCAGCAGCGCGTAGTCGAAGATCATCGCCTGCGGTGCCGCAATTTGTGCATCGAAGGCGACCATCGTGCCATGATCTGGCGGCGCGGTACCCGGTGCCACCCCCGGCCGCGGGTTGTATCCACCCGATACGTTGATCTGCGTGCCGTCGATGCCGGTATCGACCACGACAATCCTGACTCCGGTGCCGCGCGCACCGTCAGCGATCAGCGGTCCCAGATTCAGTGCAGCCTCCACATCGTTGTGAGTTCCAACCGACGATGTCGGGCAAACGGGTTGAAACGGGCCTATTTGGCAATCACTGAAAACGTCGTTGACATCGTTTGGATTGTCGTTGCGAAAGCGATCGACTGCATCCTCGTTTTCAAATTCCGCCGCAACCACGAACTGGTTCTCAAGCTGCACCGGATACGATGAGTAATCGAATCGCATTCCGGCGGTCCTGACAGTGCTTTCAAGCTGACCTTCGGCGGTCGTCATGTTGCGAGACGAAAATGAGTCGTGCAGCCACTCGTGCTCGCTCAGCATGACAATTTTTCTTACCTGAGTGTTGCTTTCGGTTGCGGTCGGTCCGGCCATGATTAGTCCCCATTTGATTTACTTTGGACAGGTGCATCGACGAACGCGTCAATGTTGAACCTGCGTTTTGCCTCTGCGACAGCGAGTTCTGTCGCAACGCCGCGAAGAATCTGCGAGCGTCCATCCGCATCGATTGCCACACGCCCAAACTTCTTGTCGATCGTCACTCCGGCTTTCTCAAGTAGCGTTTCAGGGGTGTGTTCGGACGCCGACTCTCCCAATTCGATGCGAAAAATATAGTGCCTGAGTTTGTCCGTCATTCAGTGATTCGCTGTCTAAAAATCTGCAATCCGTTCCGAAATTGCAGGCAGCCTTACCTTTGGTATAGACATTGAATTTTCGGATTTCAAGGCGAGAACGCAGATTTTGTTTCGCGTCGCTTCAACGTGAGACAAAAGCCGGTTACGTGACAGTTTTCAAATCCACCCAGCAAAAATATTCGAACATCGCGGGGTTCGGAATTGTGACTGAGCCGACAATCGATAGGGCGGACTGGACGGTAATGGTCTACATGGCGGGCGATAACGATCTTTCCACCGCCGGTGATAATGACCTGGCGGAAATGCGCACGGTTGGGTCTTCCGACAGAGTTAACGTGGTGGCCGAGTTCGACAATGCGGGCAATCGAGGCACGCGTCGGTTCCGGATCGAAAAAAACGGCGAAGCAGAGTACACCGAGCGACTCAATGAGACCGATTCCGGCGATCCTGAGGTTCTATCTGACTTCATCGCGTGGTCCGCGAACCGGTATCCCGCAAAAAAGTACGCGCTGATACTCTGGAATCACGGCTGCGGCTGGGCGCCACTGGAAATCGATCGAATTGCACGCGCTGCGGGTTCGGTGGACTACAACACACGTGAGGTCGCGGAACGATCGGCCGGCAGGCTGGGCCGCGCATTCTTCAGAACCACATTGCAAACTGTATTTGCGCGGCACAACATGGCTGAACGAGCCATTTGTTCTGACGACGGTTCCGGACATTCGCTGGACACCGTGGAACTGCACCGTGTCATAGCGGCGGGCGCCGAATTACTCGGGCAGCCGTTTGACCTGCTCGGTATGGACGCGTGTTTGATGAGCAATTTCGAAGTTGCGTATCAGCTTCGCGAGCACGTGCGCTTTCTCGTCGCCTCCGAAGAAAACGAGCCAGCAGACGGCTGGCCTTACGATCGGATCATTGCGCGGCTTATCAATGCGCCTGAAACCGAAGCGCGCGAGCTGGCAATCGCCATTGTGGAAGACTACATAGCGTCATATGCGGCTCGTAAATTCGACGGCGATGTGACCCAGACCGCTATCGACCTTTCACGAATTGACGGACCTCTGTCGGAATTGAACGGGCTGGCTGAGTTGCTGCTTGCCGACATGCCAAAGCACCGCAGCGCTGTCTGGAACGCGCA
Organism: Woeseiaceae bacterium; assembly: GCA_965224505.1. Taxonomy (GTDB): domain Bacteria; phylum Pseudomonadota; class Gammaproteobacteria; order Steroidobacterales; family Woeseiaceae; genus UBA1847. Next base: position 2,397,843 of record CBDCZL010000018.1, on the reverse strand, counting down.
GAGGCGCTCAACTCGATTCTGGAACAATACGCTCTGGGACGTGGGTCATTTTTGCAAGGAACTCGGAAACGCATGCGCCGATCCGAAGGTCATTGCGGCCGCTGACGCAGTCGTGGAGGCACACACCGCCGATCCGGGAAACTGCCTTGTCGCCGAGTCGCATCGCGGCTCGAAAGTCCGGGACTGTCATGGGACAACCGTCTATTTGGTGCCTCCGATAACAAAGATCTCGAAGTACTACGCCGAACTTGAATTTGCGAAGGACTTTCACTGGCTTGACATGCTTAGAGCGTATCATCGTGCTTACTGTTAACCGGCTCCGGGCTCACCGAAACAGTGATCGTGAGGTAAGCCGATGAAGCGCTACGTCAACTTTGATCTGGAACTTTCGAATTATCGCAAAATCGATAGCACGGAGTATTTGCACACGCGCGTCCTGCGTTCCCCCGCAGGAGGGCAGCGCCAGCACGAGGCCACTGATGTGGCGTTACCTGTACAATTACGAACCGCAATCACGCGTCTCGAAAACAGGGAACTTGTGCTGGACGGGCTGATTGCGCTCGGTGAACGGCTCGCCGCAGTGATGCTGCCGCCAGCCGCGCGCAGCTTCTACCGGCACAGCCTTACGAGGCTTGGCAGACAGCAGGGACTGCGGATTCGTGTGCTGGCCGACACGCCGGAAATTGCTGCGATACCGTGGGAATACACTTACGTGGGTCGCCCCGATACACCCGACGCTGAAAAGGGCGCCGATGGCTTCCTGGTGCTGAACAGGCAGATATCGCTGGTGCGATATGAGGTGCTCGACGAACCGGAGGCGAGCGCCGGCACCAACAATAGCGTTCGAGTGGCAGCCTTGCTCGCCGATGTGCGCGACGCAAATTTTGCTCGGCTCGACCTGGCCCAGGAGGAAGTCAATCTGCGGCAGGCGCTTGAACGAGTCGCCGGCATTGAAGTCAGTTACCTGCGTCCGGGAAGGCTGGAACAGCTTGAAGAACTGCTGTCGACCGACGGTGCTGAGATTTTCCATTTTGCGGGACATGGCGAATTTGCCACGGAGATGGGCGAAGAACCCGGCACCGTGACCGGTCGCGGTCGGCTCATCGCCGCAGGCGACAATGGTGCGCCGGCACCCGTCGATGCGGAAAATCTCGCGCTTGATCTGCGCAGTCGCGGCATCCGGCTTGCGATGCTTGGCGCCTGTGAGGCGGCACAACGCGATTCGGTGACGCCCTGGAGTGGCGTTGCACCCATGCTCGTACGACAGGGCATTCCCGCCGTTGTGGGTATGCAGTATACGGTCAGAGACGGCAATGCTGTCGCGTTCAGCCGCCGCTTCTATCAGGCACTGGCACACGGTCACTCGATAGATACCGCGGTCAGCGAAGGCCGGCTCGGTGTGTTGCAGCGTGCCGGCGGTACCGAGCGAGACTGGGGCGTTCCGGTGCTTTATCTAAGAACGGATCGTTCGGTGCTGTTTCCGAAACCGGTTGCACCGTTGCTGCTGAACCTGACACTGCTCGTTGGCGCAACACTCGCATTCATGTTCTGGTTCTATCTGCACTGGTATCCGCTGGTGTCCTACGGCGCCGAAAAACGTGCCGCTCAGATTGGGCTCACTGTCGGTGCGGCGATCAGTTTTTTTGCCGTGGCAAAGATAGTGCTGACCTGGCTACTCAGTAAATTGCCGCGTCGAGAAACCTCATTCGTCGACAAATGCCTGCGTCATTCACGTGCGAGATGGTGCATCGCCTTTCTGTTGTGCCTGTCCGTGACGCTCCTCGCAACGACGAGTTCTGTATATCTCAAGCTTGACGATGAGTCCGCGGAATCCATTGATGTTGTGCTGGAGTCATCGGCGGATAGCCATTGGCGCACCAGGCGGACGCTGACGGTTTCGCGCCCTGACAATTTGATAGCAGGAAGGCCAGGGATAACGCTGCGCCCACCCGACGAACTTACAGTCCGGGTCGCGGCACCGGCAGAGTGGAGTGTCGGGGACAACAGCCGAACAATTCACCCCGGTCCGCTGCAGAGCATTCGGCTGAGTGTCCGCGACGACTTTGTCAAAATGGAACTCACAGTAGTACGTATCGTGCCACGGTTCGACATCGTCGGACTGCTTGCCGAGCCTGGCGGCGAGAATCCGCTTCGCCGGTATCGGCTTCACGTTGAAATCGACGGTATGCCGGTAACATCCATCGACGATCTGCGGCAGGGCATTGTCTACTTTGGGGGCGATGCCGGGCAGACGCAAAACAAGCTGAGTGCCGAAGGAGAAGCCGATCGTCGAGTGGCAGTAACACGATGCGATATTACCGGAAGTGAACAGGTTATTTCGGACTTGCTGCAAGCGTGGGCGCCTGAGGAACCGGCTCGTCGCCACATGATCAGCACCCCGATTCTGGAACCGGGACAGGCATTGTCTATCTGGGTGACAGAAATTTCAGACGGCCTGCCCGGCCGGACGATCGCAAAGAAAACCGTATCGGTAGCAGAACTGCAGACAGACAGGATCAATACGATCTGCCTGTCCAGACTAGCGGAGATTTCGTAATGAACAAAACGTATCGAACGAAGATTCCGGACGGCGTTGTCAGTGCGTTTAGTGCTATTTGCGTTGTCGTGCTTTGCGCAGGCGGAGCACACGCACAGACATCCAGACCCGCAGTGCCGGTCGTCTTTGAAAATCAAAGCGGGCTGTTTACGGACCTGCCTGCTGCTGACATTCAGGTGACGGCGGAGCGAGTCGCGGAAAAAATCTGTGACATTGCGGAGCGCAGATGGGGTTTCCTCGAGTGGTGCCCCGCCGCAGCGAATGTAAATCCGGGCGGTCGCTGGCTCGTGAGGCTTGAAAGTGAAGCGAAGACACAGACGTTACCGGATGGGGATACGATCACTAATTTCATTGTGCATCTGAGACATTACGCCGAGGTCGGGGGCAGCGAGTTTAAGATCTACCAGACCGAGTCGGCCGAGACGCTCTACGATTTCGGAGCACTCCGGCAGGATCAGTCGGCCGATAAATTGCGCGACGACATCCTTGACAAACTCGACGAGCAAATTCAGACCCTGGTCAGGGGCAGTACCGTGCGGACCGCCGTCGGCCGGATTCCTGTTGCTCAGGAACTGATTCTGGACGCGGACAATCAGCAGATCATAGTACCGCTGCGATTGCGCGAGGATCTTCGCGCCGAAGGCGAGGTGGTACTGAGAATAGCCATCAAAGACGCCGGCTCGATTGGGCCCGGATTTAAGCTCGAGGAGGCGGGCGGTGTCGAAAACGGCGAACGACAGGGCTTCATTATCGGCAAGGTAATCGATTGGGATATTCACCCGCTGACGCCACCGATACCGACCTGGTGGGTAGAACAGCTGCCGGACCTGCTCGATCAGGCGGAGGGAGTGGTCGTATTTATGTTCGACTACAGCCCCAGCCTTTCCGGATTAGCCGGAGTCGATGACGGCATCATTCTCGACCCGGACATTTGAGGAGACCGAGCCATGGAAATTAACTCAGATCGCCGGCAAACCCATCGCCTGATCATGTTCGCCGGGTTGCTGGCGATCGTATCGCTTCTGGTTGTCCCGGCGGAATTGGTGGCGCAGGACGTTCCCAAACTGACTGCACAAGGTCGGGCGGAAATCAGTAAAGGCAACTACGATCGGGCGCTTAAAACCTTTGAATCCGCTTCCAAACTCGATCCCAGTGACGCGGAGGCCATGACCCTGCAATTTTACAACGCGGTTGCACTGCAACAGAAAGCGAGAGGTGCCAAAGGGGCAGACAAAACCAGGCTGCTGGAAGCGTCTGCGAGCATGTATCAGACCTACCTGTATTCGCGAGAGGATTTTGCGGCGACGAACAACCTAGCGAAGATTTATGAACAACTCGGGTGGCCGAAACAGGCGGTCGCACTTTACGAGGAAGCGATTGCCGCGGACAGCCCGAAGCGGGCGGCGTATCTGCAAAATTACGCTTCGCTGCTGGATCGGCTTGACCAGCCGAAAAGTGCGGATGCGATCTATTCCAGATTTCTGCGCACACAACCACTGTCTGACAAGCAGTATATGAGCATCGCAGAGCGCTATGAAAAACGGGGCTTCGCTTCGTTGTTGCAGTATCTCTGGGAACTCGTCGACGTTGGTGCGTATCGCGCGGCAGCGGCAATTGCGACGACGAAAGTCATTGACGCGAACGAGCCGTCAGATGACGCTCGAATTGAGTCACTCGCCATCGTTGCATTTGCAGTCTCACAGTTACCGTTTGAGCAGAAGGAAGGATCCATCGTCCAGCTTGTGGGCGCGGGCGGAGACAGGGTTTCAGTCGCAGGTGGGATTCGGCAGGTCAGATTGCTGCACAGTATCGCGCGCAGAGGCATGGACGCGTCGCAGAATCAAGGCGTGAACAACGATGAGCCGCTTGCGGAACTCAGTGAATATCTCGTTCCCCAACGGTATCCGTGGTGGCAGGAGCGCAGCCGTGCAGACATGGATCCGGTCCGCGGAGTGTGGCCTGCGGACAGCTTTCGGGCATTGATTCGGTCATACGGCAGCGACCTCAAGCAGCTCGCAGGTTCCATGCCGAATGAAGAACCTCGGGCTGGAACGTACTATCAATTCTCAGAGTCTTTCTTCCGACTCGCCGCCGAACTTCAGTCCTGGGAAATCGATCCACTGGCGGTCAGGGAGATCGTCCGGATCAAAGTCGAAAACGATGAGCTTGATAGTATTGAAGACGTACTGCAGCGCTACCAGATTCGGTTGTTCGAGGGAAAAGGCGGCGCAATTCGAAACAACCATGTCAGAAAGGCATTTGAATATCACAAGACGCTTGGCGAGCTCTATACGCAGTTAAACGTCTTCGGGCACTCGGGCAGCGTTCAGTCCGCTGTTTTTCAGCTCGAGAAGGCAAGAGAGGCCAGCCATACGATCGAAAGCTATGCAGACGGGGAGTTGCCATCGAGGTATGAGTTTAGTCCGGAAATGGTCGAAATGCTGGATACGGCTTATCAGGCGACCGGCAGGCCCGATGCGGCCACGCGCCTTAGAATCGATGAGGCAGAGCGTTATAAAGTTCGAGGCAACGACAAAGCCGCAGAGATCGTACTTGCGCCGCTTAACCATCGAACGATAAGCAGCCCTGTGCTGCGGCGACGGTACGACGATCTGTTAACGGCAGAACCAGGCGATCAGCTGTCTGACGGTGGGCGCGCACCGATTGTGAACCGCTCGAACCTGATGGGGCTCGGCAACGATCAGATTCAGATAAATCTGCCAAACGGTGAATCGACAATTAGTGAAGGGCAGGCGGATCAGATCGCGCGGCAGATTCAAAGAATCATCGATTCCGGTGCGATTCGTTACGATCGGGAGGCGTGGGAAGATGCGCCGGGCAATCTTGAGTCGTTGCAACTCAAGAACGATGGACGAGGAGAAGCGGTACTATCGGTGGACGGCGAGGTCGTTCAGATTCCGTTTGAGAAGCTGCAATCGAAGTAGTGGCCCACTAAAGTCGCGCACCGGGCATTACGCTGGCCGGCCGTTGCCGGCGCAGGAATGCGGTGCGGAGTTCGATGTCGATGTCGCCATTGCCGATCGCTTTGATGTGGTTACCCAATTGGCAGGCAACGGCAATTCCGTTACGTAGCGCAATGCGATTGCCCGGCGCCGCTGTGATCTTCTCGCCCGGCAGCACGATTCCGACGAGGTTCAACGGGTCCGAAGCCGATAGGGTGACAATGTCGTCAGAGTGCGGCGATTTGCGGATTCGCCGCAGTTCGGCGACGGCATCCGGTAGAGAAAACTGCTCGCCCGAGAAGGTCTGCACGAAGCGGCCACCCCGAATCTCACCGCGAGCTTCCATTCGCCAGTAGACGCGCAGCAGTTCTCGCCATGGCGGGATACCGGTTTCGCGTTCGAGTACTTTGCGGAACACGACGCCATAACGGAGCAGCAGTACTTTCGCGATATGCTCGACCGCATCGTCATACTCGACCCCGGCGTCCTCTCCGAGACGCGCCCATCGACCGGCACGATCGAACCCCGAACCGGCCGGACCGCGCCGTCGCCGAGGCGCAAATCCGGGACGCTTCGCCGACGGCGTGACCAGTGCACGCAGCCCGGCAAAGCTGTCGGCGGTGACGAGCCCCCAGCTTACCAGTTCACCAAGCGCCTCTTCGACCTGGGTACGCAGCAGGCCCGTCGCGCGAACAAGATCGACGTAAAAAGACGCGCCTTTGTCTTGCAACGAAGCCAGCACGCGTTCGGCAGCGGAGCTTAATGAGATTTTGGTTGGCTCAGGCAGCGGCGAAACGGCGCGCCAGCAACCGACAGCCATGCGATCCACCAATGTTACCGGCGCGCTGCGAATCGGTGCGGCGCGTCGCGAGCTGTTTGCCGGACGTACGGCCAGACGCAGCCACGTTGCACGTCCGGACATGCAATAGGTGTCGATCAGATCGCCCGTGTACATGTCGATACGCGAGGGCAGGATATCGCTTTCCCAACTCGCTGCCGCGGCGGTAAATCCTTCGAGTTGTTGCAGCACCCGGGCGAGAGCTTCGCTTCCCTCGACGCGTTCGTCCAGTCCATGCCAGTGCACAAGAAACCGCATGTAGTCGGCCGGTGTAGCGGGTTCGATCTCGTTTCTCAGGCGCCTGATCGTGTATCGATGAATGCGGGCGAGCAGCCTGCGTTCGCACCACTCCTCTTCGGTAGCATCCGGACGAAACCGGCCGCGCACCACAAATCCTTCCTGCTCAAGTGTAAGTAGGGCGGACTGAATTTCCGCATCGCCGACGTTGAGTGCAACGCTTAACGAACGCACAACAACAGGACCGACGCCTTCAAGCCGCGAACGAACCAGCTCAACGATGGCCTCTTCACGGCTCGATACTGCGCTTTCGCCGGCTGCCGCGATCGCGGGCGTCAACGTCGGGTTGTCGAACAACAGCAGAAATTCCCGCAGCCGTTCCGCCGCAATCCAGAGACGTTGGCCGCCGGTGTCCAGCAGGGTTGCGCGCTGTTCACCGGTAAGCTCGTCGAACAGGTGCTGCCAGCCGAAGGAAAGATCGTCATGTCCGACGGTTCCTCGTCTTCCCTCGCTGTCCGTCACGTAGCCAAGCACGACGAGCGCGTCGTGCAGTTCGTCAGCGCTGCGGGGGGCTGGCCAGGCTTCCGCACAGACCTTCTCGATCGCTGTCGCATCGAGCCTACCGAGTTCGGCTGCGTCGTCCACCGAAAGGTAGCGCCGCGTCTGCACGGCCAGTGCGCGGCGCTCCTCGGCGGGCGCATCGTCGAGGAATGCGTAGGGCCGAGCACCCAGAATTTCCTGAGCCAGAGGCGACGGACTCGTGAGGTCGCGACCAACGATCTCGATGTCGCCGTTCTCCAGCCGAGTGAGCAGTGCCACCAGGCCGTCGATATCCATGACGTCGTGCAGGCAGTCGGCGACCGACTGATTCACGAGCGGGTGGTCCGGCAATTCCCGCCGCCCGGTAATGTTCTCCGCGCATGCGATCTGGTCCGGGAAGACGACCGCAACCAGGTCCTCTGCGTCGTTGCGTTGAAAGTACGCGGGCGCACGTTTGCCGTTGTGATTGCGCTTGATGGCAAGCGCAATCGATGCGACCCAGCGCCAGTGGGGTGGAAACATCGGCGCATCGAGCAGTGCCTGAACAAGTACGTCGCGAACCGTGGCCGACTTCAGATACTGCGCCGGCTCCTCGATCGGAAAACTGTGCGTTGCCGACAAGGACAGTATGACGGTGTCTTCGAGCGCTGCCGCCTGCAGCTCGAAATTGAATTTTCGGCAGAAGCGCTTTCTCAGAGCCAGACCCCAGGCGCGGTTGACTCTGGAGCCGTAGGGCGAATGAATAACCAGGTGCATGTCGCCGGTTTCGTCGAAAAAACGCTCGAAGACGATTCTGCGCTGCGTTGGAAGCAGGCCGAGTGCGGCCTTCGCGGCAGCCAGATATTGAACGAGTTGCTCGGCCGCTGCGGCCGGAATCCGATAACGCTCGCTGGAAAACCGTATGGCGTGCGCAACGCCGTTTTGCAGCGCATCGTCGATCTCCGCACGCAGTGCAGACACGGCTGCTGAAAGTTCGTCAGTCCGCCCCGGCGCTTCGCCGAGCCAGAAGGGCAGATTCGGCGGCTCGCCCTTCGCGTCCTCGACATGCACTTTGCCCTGTTCTATTTTCAGTATCCGGTACGACGTGTTGCCGAGTTGGAAGATGTCGCCGGGCAGGGACTCAATGGAAAAATCTTCGTTGAGCGTGCCGACTCTGACGCCTTCCGGACTAAGGATGACCTCGTAATCGAACTGATCCGGAATCGCGCCGCCGTTCGTGATGGCGGTCAACCGGGCGCCGCGCCGCGCGCGCAGGCGCTGATTGACGGCATCGAGATGCAGGTAAGCGCCGCGTCTGCCGCGCCGTGTGGAAAAACCTTCGCTAAGCATTCGTACGACATCGGAAAATGTCGTTTCGGCCAGATCGCGGTAGGGCCACGCGTTTCGGAAGCGTTCGAACAGTTCTCCGATACCCCACTCTTCTCGTCCGGCAACCTCCGCGACGATTTGCTGTGCCAGCACGTCCAGAGGTGCGTCGGGAATCCGGATGCGATCGAGTTCGCCGGCGCGCGCGGCCGTCAGTAGCGCGGTACACTCGATCAGGTCGTCGCGAGAGAGCGGAAACAGCCGGCCTTTGGGGGTTTTTCCGATGCTGTGGCCGGAGCGGCCGACGCGCTGCAGGAATGCGGCAATCGAGCGCGGTGTGCCCAATTGACAGACGAGGTCGACATCGCCGATGTCGATGCCCAGTTCGAGCGACGCGGTCGCGATCAGGCACCGCAGCGTGCCGGATTTGAGGCGCTGTTCGGCATCCAGACGGTGTTCCTTCGCAAGCGACCCATGATGCGACGTGACGTTTTCCTCGCCGATGCGTTCGCCGATATGCTTTGCGGCACGTTCCGCAAGCCGTCTCGTGTTGACGAATATCAGCGTTGTCTTGTGCCCGTCGATGAGTTCGGCAAGACGATCGTAAACGTCCTCCCAGACTTCGTTGGCCATGACCGCCTCAAGCGGAGACCCGGGGACGACCAGCGCCATGTCCCGGTCGCGGACGTGTCCTGTGTCGACGATATTGCAGTGCGCATTGCGATTGCCGACCAGAAAACGGGCCATTGTCTCGATCGGTTTTTGGGTCGCGGAGCAACCGACGCGCGTGAGCCGGCCGTCCACGAGCGCTTCGAGCCGTTCCAGCGACAAGGCCAGATGCGATCCGCGCTTGCTACCGGCCACGGCATGAATTTCGTCTACGATCACGGTACGGACTGTGCGCAGCATGTTGCGGCCTGAAACGCTCGTCAGCAGGATATAGGCCGATTCGGGTGTCGTGACCATGATGTGCGGCGGCGTTTTTGCGGCGCGCGCCCGCTCCGACTGTGGTGTATCGCCGGTACGAACCCATGCGTTGATGTCCACGTCGGGCAGGCCGGCTTCAACAAGTGCATCGCGAATACCGCCGATGGGTTGCTGCAGGTTTTTCTGAATATCGTTGGACAGCGCTTTCAGCGGCGAAATATAGAGCACCCGTGTCTCATCGGGCAGGCCGCGTTCGAGGCCTTCCCGAACCAGCGCGTCGATGCTGGCAAGAAAGGCCGCCAGTGTCTTGCCTGAGCCCGTCGGGGCGGCGAGCAGGGTGTGCTCGCCGCGCGCAATCGCAGGCCACGCCTCCTGCTGCACGGGCGTCGGTGCATCGAACGCGGACGCAAACCACGTAGCGACAGCAGGATGGAAACTCGAATCGGACATGTGCAGCACCTTACCATGGCTGCCGCGAATTCTGAGGTGGTCAGCCGACATTGTTCGTTACGTGGCGTTCAGGAACTGCCTGGTTGCGCCCCCAGCCGCTGCAAAGAACTGCAGCAATCTTGTCTCGTGTACGAATCCCCGCAATCGGGTGCTACCATTCTGATGTCGAATTGGCGAAGGAGTGGTAATGAACAACGGCAAATTCGCGCTCGTGATCGCTTACCTGCTTTTTGCCGGTGTTGCGTCGGCGAGCGAATACCTGTGCGTCGTCGATGCCGAAACGGGATTTCATCACGACACCGACCGTGAACAGTGGAAGCAGGCTTCGTTCGTTGCTGGCGCGCGGTTTTCACTCATAGCGCTGGGCGAGAATTCTTACAAGGCCAGCAAACTGGGTCTCGGATCTCCGTGGTCCGCATTGTGCCGAGCAAGGCCGGAGTTTTCTGACGACTCGTTTAGCTGTGAAAGCGGCGCCACAGCATTTCACTTCAATCGCAGCGAATTGCGCTTCACGGTGTTTCGCTATTTCGGTTACTGGAACGGCGGCAGGGACAGTCTCTCTGTCGCAATCGGTCAGTGCTTCCCCGATTGAGAGTAAATGGGTGCTAGAGAAAAGCGAGTACCGCGATGATTATCGCGTCAATTGCCATTCCAAGCGAGCCAAATGATCCCGCCAGTGTCGCCGCGATGAGACCGGCCGCAATCGCGTACTCGGTAATGGTCAGCCCGCGATCGTCGGTGAGAAATTTGCCGGCGATCGATCGGTGTTGCTGGTCATTCAATTGACTCGTCAAACTTCATTCCTCGCGCCTTGACTGATGCTCTTTGAGCTTAACAGGCCCTGAACTACGTTCTCGTTATAACAGGCAGGGTACTGTACACAGTAGGACTAAGTTGCGATTCGGTAGCAGTGTCAGGTGGCCCGCTGAGGCCGCTGCAGGTACTCCACAGCCCGGCCGATGTCGCGATAGCTCGTGTCGGGCTCGCTGTCCACTCGAGCGCCGTCGAATTGAGGCAGCTCAAGTAACTCCGCAACCGAGTCGAGGTGATTTGTGGAATGCGCGAAATCAACGCGCTCAACATAAGCCGACGGCGGCATGTCCAGATAGCGCCGAAACACTCTCGCGAAATACGACGGATCGTTGAAACCGACGGAATACGCGACGTTGGCAACCTGAATATTCGGATGCTGAAGTTCCCTGCACGCCTCAAAGATACGGTAGCGCATGACGAATTCCTGAAAGGTTATGCCGTAGGTTTCGGTGAACTCGTGGGAAAAATGAAAGCCGCTCATGCCGCATTTTTCGGCGACATCCGAATTGCGGATTTTAGTTCGAAAGTTTCGTTTTACGTAGTGCAGAGCCGGCGCGAGCCGCACGTTTCCGGTACGCTGGCCCGCCGGGATTTCGGTCGGCAGACTCGCGTTGTAGTCAATCATCCGCCGGTTTCTCTGCCGGTCGTCTTTCGATTGAATCGCCGATATCAGCTTACTGCAGCGTTGAAGATCTTCTCGGGACGCCGGTTTCACGAGATAGTCGAGGACGCGATTCCTGTACGCCCACACAGCCAGCCGTTCCGAATGTTGTGTGGTCAGCATCAGAATTGGCACGTGCGGAAACCGTACTTTGGTATTACAAAGGATCGACAGACCGGGCCGGTCCGGATAGTCGTACTCGAAACACAGCGCAGCGCCGGATTCCAGTTGCGGTTCGTCTTCAGGATAGTTTGGATTTGCGCAGTAACTAATATCGAAATAGTCGTGAAACCGGTCCGCAGGTTCGCCATGCCTTGTCGTGATAGACATGTCGAACCAGATAAGCCTCGGGCGTTCTATCATTGACGTCCTCTCCAGCATCCAGTGCGCTCGTATTTTTGATATTTAGAATTAGTCTAGACCATTTGTGCGAACAAGACTGTGAAATGGAGCATGATTTGATTCTGGGTTTTACATAATTGCTATCAAAAGTCCGGGCCTTGCTGAAGTCTCGCTGAACCGGCTATGCCATTCGCAAAATAGTCCGCTGGTTCAACAAGAAAGTGCTCGTCGAAAACGACCTGCAAGCAAAATGCTCCTCGCGCTTCACAAGAAAATTCTAATGCCCGTCGTTCCGTTTCCTCTATCGTAAATACCGTTCCCGCAACAACGTTCGAGGTCCTGCTTCGGCGTCAATCGGAGACGAACAAACCTGACTGTTCAGGTCCTGGCGCTGCCAAAGCGCGAGTTTTTGTGAAGAGGAGAGACAAAGTGAAAGAGAAACTGAGATCTTTTCTGCGTGATGAAGAAGGACTGACGATCGTGGAATACGCAGTTGCCGCAGGTTTGATTACGGCAACCGTCGCAGCGTCCTTCGGACTTCTCGGCGACGCCGTCGAGTTGGTCATCACGACGGTGACGGGCTACATCTAGTCGTACACCCGGTTCCGGACCGGCGAGGCTTTTTGGTCCGCCGGTCTGAGATTCCGGGAGCGACTGTCCAACCGGACCTGCGAACATGCCCCTGAGTGACATTCCTCCAAATACCGCTATCTCGCTGGTGCTGGCCGCTCTGCTGGCAACGGCCGTCGCGGTCGACATCAGGACTCACCGAATTCCAAACTACATTTTGCTGCCGGCGCTGTTTCTCGCAATGTCATTAAACGCGGCCAGTGGGGGTCTCAGTGGACTTCTGTCCGCCGGCGGTGGGTTTGCACTTGGTACGGCGATTCTGCTGCCTTTGTACGCAGTCGGCGGAATGGGTGCCGGTGACGTGAAGCTGCTTGGTGTGGTGGGCAGCTTCATTGGGCCGTGGGGTGCCATCGTTGCGGGCATGTCCACGATGATGGCGGGCGCCGTGTACGGCATGGGTGTCATCCTGTGGCGTCGTCTGCATGCACAACCGTCAGTTGCCGGGCAGCCAGCGGACGGCATAAAACCGGAGAACGCCATTCCGTACGCCCCTGCGATTGCAGCAGGCACGCTGATCGCGCTCTGGTACATCGACTTCCTACCTGAATCAATTTCCGGATAACGCAGATGACCTTAGAAGACACTGCAGTATCGCGCCAGGAGTGGGATCAACTCGGACTGCATCGTGCGGCAAAACTTGCGATGCGCCCGGCCAAACTGGCGGACACGGGGCTTTCGGAGACCTTCCTGGCCGATCTTATCGCCAAGCATCTGTTCGACCGCGGTACCCTGTCGCTCGGTGAACTCTCGACCATTGTCGCGCTGGCCGGATCGATCGTCGAAGGCGTACTGAACTTTATGCGTACCGAGGCTCGAGTTGAGGTGAGGCCCGGACAGGCGAGCAGCGTCGGGCTGGCCTATACGCTTACCGAGCGAGGGCGGGTGTCTGCGCTGGACGCGATGATGCGTAGCGGTTACCTCGGACCCGCACCCGTACCGCTCAGGCAATACACCGAAATCGCACGTGCGCAGACGATTCATCGCCGCTCGGTGACACAATCCCTGATGCAACACGCGTTTCAGGACGTTGTGCTCGATCAGTCGATGCTCGACCGGCTCGGCCCGGCACTCAATTCGGGGCGGGCGATGTTTTTATACGGTCCTGCAGGCACCGGCAAGACCTATATTTCGCAGCGGCTGTGCCGGTTGTTTCACCAGCCGACGCTGATACCGCATGCAATCGCGATCGATGAGTCCGTAGTGCAGGTGTTCGATCCGTTGGTGCACAAGCAAATGCGCCAGGCGCCGGCTCACGACCATCTGAAACTCGGTCAGGGCCATGATCCGCGTTTCATAGTCTGCGAAAGACCCGTCGTTATTACCGGCGGCGAACTGACGACCGAGATGCTCGAAGTGCACTACGAGCCTTCCACGCGGCTCTACGAGGCACCCCTGCAACTGAAGGCCAACAATGGGCTGTTCATCATCGACGACATGGGTCGCCAGAAAGTGTCGCCGGCAGCGGTATTCAATCGCTGGATCGTCCCGATGGAAGAGAAACGGGATTATCTGACGCTCGGATCCGGGCGCCACTTCACCGTGCCGTTCGACGTAATCCTCGTGTTCTCAACGAACATTCATCCGCTCGAACTTGCCGACGAAGCCTTCCTGCGTCGTATCGGCTACAAAATTGAATTCGGGTCGTTGTCGGCAGAACAGTACGAGTACATCTGGCGCGAGGCCTGCGAAGTCTACGATATTCGCTACGAGTCGGACGTTCTCGACTACGTCATCAACGAACTTCACACGAGGCATCAGGTCGCGCTTCTTCCGTGCCATCCGAGGGATCTTCTGGGAATGGCCGTGGATCATGCCGTGTACGAGGACGAGACGCGCGAGGTCAGCGTCGATCATCTGCGCTGGGCATGGGACAACTATTTCGTTTCGGTCGATGACCGGACACCAAACATCGGGCGCTCGGCGTCTTAAACAGGAGAGCACGACATGGCTAAACGTAGAGGCATACTGCTGATTTTCCTGTCGCTGCTGATGGCGATCGGAGCGGCATTTGTTGCGAATGAGTGGGTAGTCGCAAAAGTGATGCCGGAGCAGGACGCAGACAAAGTGTCGGCGCGGGTTGTTGCTGCGGCAATGACGATACCGTTTGCGACCAAAGTCGAAGAGCGTCACGTGAAGCTGATGGAAATGCCTGAGGGGCTGATGCCTGAGGGTTTTTTCTCATCGCTTGACGATGTCGTCGGCAAGGTGTCGACGACCAATATCGCACGTGGCGAAATCCTCGTCACGGAACGGTTTCGCGCGCACACGGCCGGAAGTACGCTGGCCGCGCTGGTCAATGAAAGCATGCGTGCTGTCACCGTGCGCGTAGACGATGTGGTTGGCGTCGCGGGCTTCCTGCTGCCGGGCAATACCGTTGATGTTCTCGCATCGCGTAAAGTCGCGAACAAACGCGCTGTCACCGAAACGATACTGCGGAACATCAAGGTGCTGGCCGTCGATCAGACCGCCGCCGCAGAGGACAACGAACCCGTGATCGTACGCGCCGTGACGCTTGAGATGTTGCCGAGGCAGGCCGAGGAGCTGTTTCGGGCACGTACCGAAGGAACCATTCAGCTCACGCTCAGGAATCCGCTGGAACCTGACTACGAACCGCCGAAGCCCAAACCGAAACCGACCCGAGTGGTAAGACGTCCCGCTCCGCGGCCTGCGGCACCGCCGTCGGAAGTGACTGTGATTCGCGGCACGAGTGTCGACAAAACCAAAACGAAAACCTAGAGCGGACAAAAAGGAAGCTGTCATGAGTGCGTTACCGAATGGATATCGAAAGCTCGTATATTTGCTGGTTACCGGGTTTCTGTTTTGCGGACTGTCGCCCGTACATGCGCAGAACCAGCTCGTCAGGCTGGGCGGCGGCTCCGAAAACTCGATGTCCGTGCCGCTCTATAAATCGCGCGTCGTCGCGCTGAATGCACCGGCCGCGAGAGTGTCGGTCGGTAACCCGGACGTTGCCGACATTCTGATCCTGCAATCCACACAGCTCTATGTTCTGGGTAAAGACCTCGGCACCACCAACGTGCTGCTGTGGGACAGAGACGACGTGCTGATCGGCACACTCAACGTCGAGGTCACGCACGATCTTCAGTCGCTGAAGGAGAAGCTTTACCGGCTGCTGCCGAACGAGCGCATCGAGGTGTACTCGGCGCAAAGAAACATCGTGCTGTCGGGACGTGTGTCGAATGTCGTCAACATGAACGCCGCGCTGCGGATTGCACAGGGCTACTTCACACAGATAGCCGCGGCCGTCGATTCGGAGACCTTCGATCTGGACGAAGGCCGCTCGACGCGCGAAGACAAGAGCGTGGGTGAGGTCATCAATCTGATGAGCGTCGGTGGCGTGCAGCAGGTCATGCTCGAGGTCAAGGTCGCCGAGGTCTCGCGCACCGAACTTAAGCGGCTGGACGTACGATTTAATTCGATCATCCGCAACAGCAGCCGCTGGAACTGGGGCGGCGTTAACGGCGGGGCGACATTCCCCGATGCCGTGTTCCAGCCCGACAACGTCAGAGTGCCCGTGTTCGGCGATGCTGCGCCTTATGGACCGGTCATCGACGAGTTCGCGCCGAACGATCTTCTGATTCAGGACAAGGGGTTCTTTGCGAGTTTTCTTTCGGAGAACGCACTGTTCAATCTCGCGTTCGATGCGGCCAGGCAGAATGGCATGGCCAAGATTCTTGCCGAACCGACACTTGTCACGCAGACCGGACACGAGGCTCAGTTTTTGTCGGGCGGTGAGTTTCCGATACCGGTGCCGAGAGGGCTGCAGGGTACGACCATCGAGTTCAAGGAATTCGGTGTCGGCATCCGTTTTCTGCCCGTCGTCCTCGATTCCGGGCGCATCAGCCTCAATCTGAACATCAGTGTCAGCGAACTCGTTGCGGATAACAACGTCACGGTCAGCAGCGATGGCGTGTCTTCGACATTCCTGATTCCGTCGCTGACCAAACGCAGCACGTCGTCGACCGTGGAACTCGCCGACGGGCAGACGATCGGTGTGGCCGGTCTGATCAACGAAAACCTAAGAGAAGTGGTGACGCGGTTCCCGGGTCTCGGCAGCATTCCGCTGCTCGGTGCGTTGTTTCGCAGCCAGGAATTCAGAAAGGGCGAGACTGAACTGCTGATCCTCGTAACGCCGCACCTCGCGAAGCCGTTGATTCCGGCTGAGGTCGAACTGCCGACCGATCACGTCGTCGAACCGAGCAATTTCGGCTGGTACGTCATGGGACAACTTGAAGGCAAGGCCAGGGCGGGCCACTAGGGCCCACCAGGCCGGATCATTATGGAGAGCATCGCAATGAAACCCAGTTCAATTTCCGCCGCAGTAGCTGTCGCGCTGTTTGGCCTGAGCGGCTGCAGCCAGACGCCGGCCATCCCGGCCCCCGAATTCGGAGACACGGTACGCAGTGTCATGGAAAGCCAGATTCACGATCACGAGGCTGCAATTCACCCAAACCCCGATGCGGTCGAAGGCAGCGATCCGTACCGGCTGGATGCGGCATTGGATGTCTATCGCGGTGCCACGGCGGCGCCTGAACAGGTGCAGCGGCCGATCACGATCAACACGGGAATTCAGTAAGCCGCACAGCGGAGCAAGCCGATGAACAGAGTTCGCCAGCAATCAGGATGGAGGGGCAGACAGCGCGGCATCGCGATGCCGCTGGTCGTAATCGGCCTTGTCGCAATGCTTGCGATCGCCGGGCTGGCCATCGATGGCAGTCACGCGTTCGTCAACAAGACGCGCCTGCAAAATACGGCCGATGCTGCGGCGCTCGCGGCTGCCAGAGTGTACGACCAGACCACCGATACAGTATTTTCAACCGCGGCGGCCAACAGCCTGTTCGGTCTGAATATGGACGGCAGCGGGAACGCCGAGGTCGACACGGCGTATGATGCGGGTGACATTACCGTGACCGTCGAGTACTCCGAGACCCTGAATCCGTTTGTGTCTTCGGGTATTGGACCCTACGTTCGAGTCATTGCAACGGGCTTCGATATGGCCACGGCGCTCAGTTCGGTCGTCGGTATCTCCGATCTGCCAATTGAGGCCAGTGCCGTGGCCGGTCCGAGCCCGACCGTGGACAACGCCTGCAATATCGCGCCGCTCGTGGTCTGTGCGAATGATCTGTCCGACGACTATTTCGGTTTCGACGAGGACGCCCTGATGGTGCTCAAGCCGAGCCCTGGAGATCACGACGATGTGGGGCCCGGCAATTACAAGCTGCTGCGCCTGAACTGTCCGGGCGGTGCGTGTGTGCGCGATTCGATGGCCGGCGCTTACGGTGCCTGTGCAACGACCAATCAGACGGTGGACACGGAGCCTGGTGTTACGGCGGGGCCTACCTCACAGGGGTTCAATACACGCTTTGGCGAGTACGCCGGGCCCGTCAGTCCGTCGGACTTTCCGCCGGATGTTGTCGTGCATGAGACAACACCGAGGCTTGACACTTATGAAGACCCTGTGACCGGAGACGACGTCATTATTCAGGGTAACAATGGACCCGTCGTGCAAACGGCAGCGGATATTGTCGGCTACGACTACAACGAATACGTGACCCGAACGGGTAACCCGGGGATGCACGATTTTCCCGCGGGAGGCACACCGCCCGGCGTCGAATGGCGCCGGATCATGGCCCTGCCGGTGGCGGACTGTACGGGTGACGAAACGGGTCAGTCGACGCTGCAGGTCGAGGGTTTTGCCTGTTTTTTCATGCTGCAAAAAATCGCCGGCGGCACCGACAAGAACATTTTCGGCCAGTTCGTCGAGGGCTGCCTGGCGGGCGGCACGGCCGGTCCGAACCCCGGTGACGGCCCCGGTCCGTACATTATTCAGTTGTACAAAGACCCCGACTCCGGAGACTCCTGATGCGCCGCCGCATGCCGACATCGCGATATAAGCAGCGTGCCGCGGTTCTCGTGGAAATGGTGCTCGTGACGCCGATTCTGCTGCTGCTGATGGTGGGTACCGCGGAAATTACGCGTATTTTCATCGACCACAACACGCTCACCAAAGCTGCACGCACGGGCGTTCGTTACGTTGCTGCGAACGGCTATCAGGGAACGACGGGCGTCGTGGTGCTCACCGCATCGCTGATCAGCGAAACGCAGAACCTCGTCGTGTTCGGCAACGTGTCCGGAACGGGTACGCCGGTGCTGCCGGGACTCGCGGCCACCGATGTGATCGTGACGGACCTCGGGTCCAACAATATTCAGGTCACCGTCGACCACGCGATCACAGGCATGCTCGGTTCCGTTATCCGCAGCTTTTCGGGTGGCGGCGACATCAGCCTCTTGCACACGCTTGAGGCTACGGTCACAATGAGGGCGCTCTGACATGCGCTCGATCGACAAATGCCGGGGCCTGTCGACCGTGGAGTTCGCGCTGGTTGCCGGCGTGCTGTTCATCATGATCTTCGGCGTCATTGAGGTATCGAGAGCGTTCTTCGTGGCCTCATTGCTGGATGAGGCAACGCGGCGCGGCGCGCGCATGGCGGCCGTGTGCCCGGTCAACGATCCGGCGATTGCGCAGGCCGCGGCGTTCGACAGTGCGCTGATTCCCGACCTCGATCCGAGCGATTTTGCCGTTGAATACCTCGACGCCACGGGTTCCGTCGTCGCCAGCCCGGGTACGAATACCGGGTTTCGTCTGATTCGCTACGTGCGCGTCAGAGTTGTCGGCTACCAGCACCAGATGTACATCCCTTTCGCTATTGCGCTGACGCCGTTCGCGATGCCCGAGTTCTCGGCATCGTTACCGCGAGAGAGTCTCGGAATTCCACGCACGGGGGTGATTACGACATGCTGACGCATGCTGGAGACATTCGATGGCACAGATGACGGTACTGATCGCCAGCCGGTCGGCTGCGGCCGCTGAAGCGTTAAAGCGGAGGCTGAGTGCCTCTTCGAAGCTCGCCGTCAGCATCCGAGTGATGGCCAACGGGCATGCCGACCCCCTGCATGGCGTTGCCGAGGCACCCGACCTCCTGCTTTTGCACTATGTGCCGGGTCAAAGTGAGCTTCTGTTTCTGGCCGAGCAGGGGCAGCGCGAGCAGACACCCCTGCTGGTCTGCGGCCCGGGCGACGATCCCGACGCAATGCGCCTGGCGATGAGAGCCGGGGCGAGGGACTACTTTGCTGAAGACGTGAGCGCCGAGGAACTCGTTGCCAGCGTCCTTAGGATTCAGGAAGAGGCCGCACGCTCAGGCGCTGCCGAGACCGGCAAGCTGATCGCGGTGGTCAACGGCAAAGGCGGTTCCGGCGGAAGTTTCCTGGCGACCAATCTGGCGCACAGCCTTGTCGTCGACGGTGAGCAGCGCGTTACGCTGGTCGACCTCGATCTGCAATTTGCGGGCTTGTGCCGCTACCTGGATATCACACCGAAGACCGGTTTGTCGCACGCGCTGGAAGCCGCGAACGAAATGGATGAGATTTCGGCGGAGGCGTACACCAGCCCTCACGCGAGCGGGCTGCGTCTGCTCGCGGCTTCGACCGAGTTGTTTGCTCAGGCCGAGGACGTGTCGCTGGACGAACTGGAAGCGCTGTACGACGTATTTCTGCGTATCAACGATGTTGTCGTCGCCGATGTCCCGAATCGTTTCGATAAGGTCTCGGAATATACGCTGCGCCGCGCCGACCGGATCATCGTCGTCGTACAGCAGTCGTTGCCGCATATCCAGGACGCTGCGCGGCTGCTGCAGATTCTCGACAGGGAGTTCTCGATCCCGGCAGAACGCGTCCAGGTCGTCGTCAACCGATTCATAAAAAATGCGGCCATTGAACTGGACGACATTCGCAAAGCACTGCGGCAGGACAATCTGGCGACGATACCCAATCACTACAAGGTCGTGGCCGAGAGCATCAATTCCGGCATACCGGTTGCGGACGTCTCGAAGAATGCGGCGGTTTCGAAAGGTATCAGGAACCTGCAGGCCGGCTTCGACGATCAGGAACACATCGCCACACCCGGGCTGTTGCGTCGTGCACTGCCCGGATTCCTCGGGAGATAGCGTATGGCTTCGGTACTACGAAACAATTCCGGCGACGCCCGTATCCGGCCGAACGCCGACAACGCGGACAAGACCCGGCCGCTTTCAGCACAGGAAGTTGAGTGGAAGCAAAAGATCTATGAACGTCTGTTGACCGTACTCGATCTGTCGCTGATTGACGCGGTGGAATCCGACAAGGCACGCAAGGAGATTCGTGAGATTTCCGAGCGGCTGCTCAACGAGGAGTCTGCGCCGCTCAGCCGCAGGCAGCGGCAGCTCATCATCGACCGAATCGAAGACGAGGTGATGGGTCTTGGGCCGCTCGAGCCGCTGCTTGCGGACCACTCGATTTCGGACATCCTGGTGAACGGGCACGACACCATTTACATCGAGCGTCACGGCAAGCTCGAACGCACTAACGCCAGCTTCACGGACCATGCACACCTGCTCAATACGATCGATCGGATCGTATCCGCCGTCGGTCGTCGCATTGACGAGTCGTCTCCGATGGTGGATGCGCGCCTCGCCGACGGTTCGCGCGTCAACGCGATCATTCCACCGCTGGCGATTGACGGCGCCACGTTGTCGATTCGGCGTTTCGGGGTCGAATTACTGTCGATGGAAAACATGATCGAACTCGATACGGTCACCGAGGAAGTCGCTCGCGTGCTGCAGGCGATCGTGCGCGCAAGGCTCAACGTCGTCGTATCGGGCGGCACCGGTGCCGGCAAAACGACCATGCTGAACATTCTGTCGGGCTTCATTCCGGACGACGAACGCATCGTGACGATCGAGGATTCGGCCGAACTGCAGTTACAGCAGCCGCATGTCGTACGCCTCGAAACGCGGCCGCCGAACATCGAGTCGAAAGGCGAAGTGACGTCCAGGGATCTGGTGCGCAACAGTCTTCGTATGCGTCCGGAGCGCATCATCGTCGGTGAGGTACGCGGTGGGGAAGCGCTGGATATGCTGCAGGCGATGAACACGGGCCATGATGGTTCTCTGACGACGATTCACGCGAACTCTGCGAGAGATGCACTGGGCCGCATCGAGAACATGGTGTCGATGACCGGTATTACGTTTCCGATCAATGCGCTGCGCTCGCAGATTGCCTCGGCGATCAACATTGTGCTGCAGGTTGCGCGGCTTGAGGACGGTAAGCGCAAACTCGTCAGCGTTCACGAGATTAACGGCATGGAGGGCGATGTCATCACGATGTCCGAACTGTTTAAGTTCCGCCGTGAAGGCATCGACGAAAACAACAATGTTGTTGGCAAGCTGCAGGCAACCGGAATTATCCCGGGCTTCCATAAAGCGCTCGCGCATCGCGGTATCGATTTGCCGGTAGAGGTTTTCGAGCCCGACTGGTCTGAAACAGGAGGGCGTTACAATGGGTAGCGGTGCCCAGATATTTGTACTGATGGTCTTCGCGACCGTCGTGCTGCTCGTGCAGGGCCTTGTCGTTCCGGTCTTTGGCGAGAGTGCCAAGGTTCGCAAGCGCCTGAAAAAGCGCATCGAGGACATCGAGGCGTCTCAGGAAGGCAGTGCGTTCTCGACATTGCTGCGTGAGAAGTACCTGCGCCGTCTGTCGCCGACTGAGCGCTGGCTGGAATCGCTGCCTGCCATGGAATCGCTGGCGCGGCGCATCGAACAGGCCGGTCACAGGATACTCGCCTACCGGGTGGTGCTCATCTCGCTCGTCATGGGGGTCGCGACGTTGGTCGGTTGCCTGATCTACTTTCGCATGCCCGTTGCGTCGATTTGCATGGCGCTGCTCGCGGCCTATCTGCCGTTTCTCAAGATTGGCATGGACCGCTCGGCGCGCATGCAGGCGTTCGAAGAGCAGTTGCCCGACGCGATCGATACGATGAAGCGTGCGCTCCGAGCCGGTCATCCGCTGGGTGCCGCCCTCAAGCTGGTCGGAGAGGAGTTTGACGATCCCGTGGCCGCGGAGTTCGAACTCACGTTCGGCGATATCAACTACGGCAATGACGTGCGCCGCGCGATGCTCGGCCTGCTGGCCCGGGTTCCCAGCGTCACCGTCATGGCGCTTGTGACGTCGATACTGGTGCAAAAGGAAACTGGCGGCAATCTGGCGGAGATCCTCGACAAGATCGCAATCGTGATACGCGGCCGATTCCGATTTCAGCGCAAAGTTAAAACCTACTCGGCGGAAGGGCGCATGTCCGCCTGGGTTCTGGCGATGGTGCCGCTGGTGTTGTTTGTGACGCTGTGGATCGTCACGCCGGACTACCTGCCCGTGCTGATCAACGATCCGGGCGGGCAGAAGGTCATAGCCTATGGATTTTTCTCCGGCGTTGTCGGGATTTTCTGGATCCGAAAGATACTGAGAATCGAGGTCTAGTGCGATGGAAGGAATAATCGATCTGCTTGGCAGTTACTGGGGCGACCCGCTTATACAGCGCCGCATTCTCGTCGGCTTGTCGGCCGCCACGATCTTCTTTCTGGGACTCGGAATCAGTGCCCTGCTGCTGAACGTGACCGCACCGGTGCGGCGCCGGCTCGGCATCGTCGAAGACGCGCCGGATACCGGTGGCCGGTTGATGGTTAAGGTAACGACTGCACTTGGGCCCGTCTCAAGCTATGTCCTGCCGCAAAAGGACGAAGAGCGGCAGAAAATGACGCAGCAGTTGTTCCATGCCGGCTTTCGCTCACCGCATGCACTGCCGATCTTTTACGCCGCGAAGTCGCTGCTGATTGTGGCATTGCCATTGCTCGTGCTCGTGGCCGCGCGATGGTTTCCGGAAATTGAAGCGCGCAAGACTTTTATCTACGCAATGATGGCGAGCGGCGTCGGCTTGCTGACACCGAACCTCGTGCTGCGCAAGCTAATCGAGCGCCGCGAAAAGAGCCTGAGAAATGCATTTCCGGATGCGCTCGATCTGCTGGTGGTCTGCGTCGAATCCGGTCTCGGTCTGGCCGCTGCGATCCAGCGCGTTGCGGACGAACTCGACGTCAGCCACCCGGAACTTGCGTTCGAGTTGTCCACGGTCAACGCGGAGGTGCGCGCGGGCATGCCTCGTGAACAGGCGCTCAGAAACCTGGCGGATCGGACCGGGCTTCAGGACATTCGAGGGCTTGTCGGACTACTCGTGCAGACGATCCGTTTTGGTACCAGCGTGAGTGACGCACTGCGTGTGTACTCGGAGGAATTTCGCGACAAGCGCATGCAACGCGCCGAAGAGCAGGCTGCCAAGATGGGCACGAAACTGATCTTCCCGCTCGTGTTCTGCATGTTTCCGGTGTTTTTCATTGTCGCGATCGGACCCGCGGTATTGCGGATCATGGCGTGGATTTCGGACAAATAACAAGGACAGGGATATGGCCGCCAAAGCATTCAGCAGAGTGATTACTGCGCTCTTCACTACGATTTTAGTGTCGGCGTGCGCGACGGCGCCAGCCGGCAAGCCGGAAAGCGATACAGCGGGGCTCAACGACGACAGTTATGACGTGCTGTTTGCCACCGAATTTCCCGTCGAGTCGGAAGCGGATGCACTGGCGCGGGCAGAGCTGGCGTGGAAGGAAGGCGAAATCGACAAAGCACTGTTCTTTTACGTCAGGGCACTGCAGTTCCGGCCCGATAACGTCGACCTGCTCGCTCATATCGGAGACGTTCAAAAGCGTCGCGGCAATCTGACAATGGCGCATCGTGCGTACCTGCTTGCCAGGAAGCACGATCCTGCGCACGCAGTATCGCTTGAGGGTCTGGGGCTCATTTATATGGCCTGGGGCAGAGACGATGTGGCGAAATCCGAACTCAAGGCCGCAGTCGAGAGTCTCCCGACCTTGTGGCGGGCGCATAACGCACTCGGCGTTTACGCGGACAAGTCCGGCGATTATGCCGAGGCGCAGATGCACTACGATACGGCGCTTGGCATCAATCCGGACGCTGCGGACGTGCTCAACAATCGCGGCTATTCGAGGTATCTCGCGGGCGACTTCGAGGGCGCGGTGTCGGATCTCCACGAAGCGGCCAGCAAGCACGGTTTCCGTCAGGCGTGGGCCAATCTTGGCATGGTGTACGCGGAGCACGGCTATTATGAGAACGCGATTTCCACGTATCGCCACGTCATGAGCGAAGCGCACGCTTTCAACAATGTCGGGAAAATCGCGATGGCCAACGGCGAGATATCGCAGGCAGCCGGGTTTCTGAGCGAGGCTGTCAGACGATCGCCGACCTACTTTCCGGATGCGGAACAGAACCTGATGCTGCTCGACCGGGTGACGGCGGCGAGCGCGCCGTGAACACAGCAAGGGTGAAGACCGTTCGCCGTACGGGTTTTCTGTTGAGCGTTGCTACGGCAGCGCTGTTTGTGAGCGCCATTGTGCTGGCCGATGCAAATGACGGCGAGTATCTCGGCTACCGGCTCGGGGATAAATTTACGCTTCCACCCGGTGCTGAAGGAGAACAACACATTACCGGGGCGATGATATACGAGGCCGATCCGGGCACGCATCCGCATCATATCGATACGATCAGTATTTACGTCACGCCCGGTACGTCGATTATCGGCAGTATTCTTGGCGAATGGTATTTCGCCAGCGAACGTGCGGCCGAGCGATTCGGCGACCGCTATCTCGCACAGCTCGCGAGCCGCTATACGCACTGGCGACGGTTGGACCGTTCGCTGACGCACGGCAACTATCAGTTATGGGTGGACATTGAGCGCAAGGCACCCTTTACCGAGCGCTGGACGTCGCGCAAGCCGTTCCGTGTGGCTATCGGTCTGATCTATGCGCCCGAATCGTCGGGTCGCAGCGAGTGGGCAGCACTGGTGAGCACGGAGGCCGACAATCTGGCGGCGTTGCGTGCCTCGAAGTAGGGTTGACGGTCTCTCCGTAATCCAGGTTCGTTATTGCGGGTCCGCCAGTCCCAGCCGCACGAGCCGGAGCGTCATTGCCTGTTCGCTGACGAGAAATTTCATCGCGAGGTGATTGATGTCGATATCGGTGAGCGGCATGTCGCCTGCGAAACGCGTTACGATAAATCTTGGCATCAACAGCGCCGCCGCAAAGCGGTTTGCCTCGATCTCAATGACGTCGGTCCCGGTGCTCGACGCGGCGCTTCGACGGTAGGACGTATCGACGAACAGGCGGTCTCTGCCCTCGGTGTGGAGCACGTAATGGCCCAGTTCGTGGGCCGCGGAGAATCGCTGCCGATGGCAATGATGACTACGGTTGATCGCGATTTGTGCGGTGCCGTTTTCCACCAGCAGCAGGCCGGAGTGATCGTCTTCCATTTCCTCGAACGACAATCCGATGGAACGTTCCCGAATGATATCGAACACATCGACGGGTGCTTCGTTGACATCGTGTTCGCGGAGCAGATCGACCGCGTGTTCTTCAATGATTTCGATTGACAACATCGGCTTCTGCTTTAGCGGGTACTGCGGCGCAGTTTGTCGATGACGGCCGATGTTTTCGCCGGCAGATCATGCAGATCGTTTCCGATACGCACCTGGGTCGGTGCATCCACTCGTTTACGGCGCACTTCTTTCAGGCTTGGGAGAAACTGGTCTCGCTCAAGACCGAAGTATTCACAGAGCGCATACAGTACGTGTATTGGCGGCCGCTGATTGCCGAGTTCAATGTTGGTGAGCGTGGAACGTTCTATTCCGATCGCCGTTGCGAGAGAAGCCTGCGTAAGTTTGTTGTTTGTTTGGGGGTGTCGTTCACGGTATGTCCGAATTCGATGGCGAATTATTTCATAGAGGAGAACGTTATCGATCATGCCGATCTCCGGTGTTGCATTGTCTTCTGCACACTATTCCAGCCGCGTGGAGTTATCAAATCAAAAACATGTTTGGAACAACGGTTTTGGGGTGTTACTCTTCATTTCAAAAGAATAAACACTTGTTTGTTATTTGACATTGCGTCAAATGCAATGAAGAAACACTAATCGGGGATTGCAGAAATGAACGTTGCAATGTACGAGTACCCGGCCGTCGGGGGCGATTGGTTAAACTCCGGACAATGGACTGTTCAGGAAAAAAAGACCTTTTACGTTCCGGACGTGTTGTCGCGAGATGTGTCCGCTGCGGACATCGCCTGCCACGCGGCTGCGAACGCGCATGCGAAGCATCTGACAACAGCAGCGCGACTTGTCGGTGAGTCGATGGATTTACTGGGTCTTGTTATTGCCGTTTGCGATGACGAAGTTGAACGCAGTGAGTTGCGTCCCGAAACCGCGTTGCGGCTGATCGAAAAGCGCCTGATCGAAGCCGGCCGGCAAATGGATTGTCATGCAATCGAGCATACCAACTTGTTTCTGGCCTATTTCGATCGCGGTCCTCGGGGACCGGAGAACAAGCGCCCGACCAGGCGCTAAGGAAACCGGGACGGCCGATGCAATGGCCAATTGTCCCCGTCAGATGTAGGGACGTTCCGGGCTACCTGGCGTCCCGCCATGTCTGCCATACGGGCTTAAGCAATGCCTGCGGCGATGTGTCCAGCGCCATCGCGAGATGAAACACCGTGCCGATCGACGGCAAACGTTCGCCTGCCTCAAGTAGTTGAACATATCGAACCGACATTCCACTCAGCGCGGCGAGCTGCTCCTGTGTCAGGCGCCGGTGTATTCGACGTTGTTGTCAGTTTTCACCGATATAGAGCCAATGCGTTTTCGGCGTAAAGGAGCCACCTGGTTTTCACCGTAATGGAGCCGTTACGTTTTCGGCGTAATGGAGCCACTGCGGCTCTGATTTCAGGCTCGAACTTTCCATAAATGCAGATACCCTCGCGGTTTTTTGAGCGAGGGTATCGATGGCAAACAGGAGGTTCGAGATGTACGAACTACGACAAGTATTGGTGCGCATGCGGCTCGGCGATTCCGACCGGGCCCTGGCCAGGGCGGGTCTGATCGGCCGTCCCAAGGCGAAAGCGCTGCGCCGGCTGGCCGAGGCCGAAGGATGGCTGGATCCGGGGCGGCCCTTGCCCGAGGATGCGGTGCTGGCCGAGGCCCTGCCACGGGCCCGGCCGCGGTCGTCTTCGGTCTCCGGCGTTGAGCCGTTTCGCGACAAGGTCGAGCGATGGGTGGCTCTCGACACACCGTGCCGTGCGATCCACCAGGCGCTCAAGCGAGAATACCAGTACAGCGGCAGCTACTCGTCGGTGTACCGCTTCGTGCAAAGCATCAAGCCGCGCCGACCGAAGGCGACGATGCCGCTCGAGTTTGCACCGGGCGAAGCCGCCCAGATCGATTTTGGCAGCGGCCCGGAACTGATCGACGTGGAGACCGGCGAGATCGTCAAGACCTGGTTCTTCCTGATGACGTTGTGCTGGAGCCGGCACCAGTACGCGGAGATCGTGCTGAATCAGAAGGTACCGACCTGGCTGGAATGCCACCGCCGCGCCTTCGAGTGGTTCGGCGGTGTGCCGCAAAAACTCATCATCGACAACGCCAGGTGCGCCATTACCCGCGCCTGTCGCCGCGATCCCGTGGTGCAGCGCGCCTATGCCGAGTACGCCGAAGGCTACGGCTTCAGGATCGACGCCCTGCCGCCACGACAGCCGCAGATGAAGGGTCGCGTGGAATCGGGTATCAAATACCTCAAGACCGGCTTTTTGCCGTTGCGCGAGTTCCGGGATATCGTCGATGCCAACCGGCAGTTGCAGACCTGGGTCCTCGAGGAGGCCGGCAACCGCGTCCACGGCAGCACGCACGAGCAGCCGCTGGTGCGCTTTGAGATCGAGAAGCCCTTGCTGCAGCGCTTACCGGCGGTGGCGCCGGAACTCGCCGAATGGGCCAAAGTCAAGGTCCACCGCGATTGCCATGTGCAGTTCGAGAAATGCCTGTACTCAGTGCCCTTCAAGCTGATCGGGCAGTCATTGTGGCTTAAGGCAACGCCGGTTACCGTGCGTATCTACCGCGACCACGAGCTGGTGGCGGTGCATTCCCGGCACTTTAAGCCGGGCAGCCGCGCCAGTATCGACGACCATCTGCCGCCGGAAGCCATTGCCTGGAAGATGCGTGATCCGCAATGGTGTTTACGCCAGTCGGAGAACATCGGTGCATCCTGCCATCAGCTGATCCGCACGCTGTTCGCTGACCGGGTCCTCGATAATCTGCGCGCCGCCCAGGGCGTCATCCGGCTCCGTGACAAGTATGGCAGCACCCGCCTCGAGGCCGCCTGCCAGCGAGCGCTGAGCTACAACAACCCGCGCTATCGCACCGTCAAGACCATCCTCGAAAAAGGCCTCGAGCAACACCCCTCGGCACAACGGGCCTTCGACACCCTGGCCGACAGCTACACCGGCCAGGGACGCTTTAGCCGGGACATCAAATCCTTACTGAAACACTGACACAGGAGATATCACCATGAATCCCATGCCTGAACTGGCTCCCATGCTCAAACAACTGCGGCTGTCCGGCATCCTCGACTCACTGGAATCGAGGAACAAACAGGCCATCGACAAGAAAATGGCTTACCCTGAGTTCCTCTCGCTGCTGATCAGCGACGAGATCGCAAGGCGGGAACAAAAGCGCTTTGCCACGCGGCTCAGGCGTGCCGCCTTCCGCACCAACAAAACCCTCGACCAGTTCGACTTCAGCTTCAATCCGAACATCAACTCAGCACTGATCCATGAACTGGTCACCGGACGCTTTATCGACGAGAAGGTCGCGGTTCTCATCGCCGGGCCCTGCGGCACCGGCAAAAGCCACATCGCCCAGGCCATCGGCCATGCCGCCGTGCGCCAGGGTCGCGATGTGCTGTTTACCTCCCTGTCCAAGCTGCTCGGCGACCTGCATGCCGCCAGAGCCACCGACTCCTTCGATCGCAGGTTCCAGAACCTGGTCAGGGTGCCGCTGCTCATTATCGACGACTTCGGCCTCAAACCGCTTCGCCATCCCCATGACGAGGACTTCCATGACCTGATCGCCGAGCGTTATGAGCGTGCCGCCACCGTCATCACCAGCAACCTCGACTTCTCAGAATGGGGCGATGCCTTCCCCAACCAGTTGCTCGGTGCGGCAACGCTTGACCGGTTGCGCCACGCCGCCTACCGCGTCGTGTTGGATGGCAAAAGTTATCGCTCTCCAAGGCCGCTCGACAACCAACTTGAAAAACACCCGGAATCAGGAAAATAATGCACCCGTTCGAGCCTGAAAATCAGCAACAAAAAGTGGCTCTATTACGCCGAAAACCGCTGGCTCCATTACGGCGAAAAATGACAGTTGTCGCAGCGATGCACCGAATGCGGCTTTAATCATGTCGCCACAGTACGCACCGTGGTACACTTCGCCCACGAACGGAGAGTTCGTGTTCTGGTGCTCTGCTGTGTACGCAATGCAATGGTAGACCGAGTTTTTGCGGCGGACAGCATGGTAGAAATGTTTCAACCGGCGGCGATCGGATTGGGGTAGGGGATTTGTCGGCAGACGCCACGAAAACCTTAAGAGTCGATTCAGGATGCGTACCTGAGCGGCCCAGGAGGACGCCACACCGGGACGGTGCAGGAAAATGAGGTATGAACAAAGGAGCAAACGGGCAGCCGGCGTATCCGTACAGGATTTACGCGGCCCCGCGTGTGAACGGCGGCTACTACGGTTTCAGCGACACGTATGTTTTACTGGTCGACGGTTTCAGCAGCGACGAAGCCAGCGAGCAATTCTGGAGCGAGAGGATTGTGCCGGCAACCCGCAAGCGGTCCGGCCTTCGCTATGAATACGTTCGTTGTACTTTCTTAAGTCACAGGAACTGGACATTCGTTTCGGAACGCCGTTACTCGGATCAGATTCTGATCTCCGGTACTTACGAGCGCTTTGGTGGGGATGGGCCGCAAGCGGATAGGTAGCAGATCGGCATGCGGACCGGTGGGATCAAAGCCGAAGGCACGGGCAACCATGTAATACCGAAGCGGCGCCAGCAGCAATCGTTGCTGTCCGCATCATCCCCTGCGTCAGGAGCTTGATTGGATGTGCCAGGCACCTATCGGCTGCCGAGTGTCTCAACGA
This sequence comes from Woeseiaceae bacterium, assembly GCA_965224505.1. Taxonomy (GTDB): domain Bacteria; phylum Pseudomonadota; class Gammaproteobacteria; order Steroidobacterales; family Woeseiaceae; genus UBA1847. Next base: position 2,367,604 of record CBDCZL010000018.1, on the reverse strand, counting down.
TTTCGACCGCCTGCCCTGGCATAAGCCGCTCGCCACCGCGCACGACAACCTGATCGCCGGCCGACACGCCGTTCGCAATGCCGACCCAAAGGCCGATCATCGCGCGCACGTCGGCGTCAATCTGCTCGGCCTTGCCATCAGCGTCGATTTTGAAGATATGGCGCCGGCCGCTGCGCTCGATCAGCGCATCGCGCGGCACGGCGACCGTCGTGACCGGCGCATCGCTCGGCAGGCTCACCTGCACGGGCGTGCCGACAAGCCAGTCTCCGTCGCGGGCACTTAATCGCACCTCGACCTGGCGTGACACCGCGTCGCCGACGGGGACCACAGCTCGGACAGTGTGTTGCCGTTGCACGCCGTCGCCGGCAACCGTTACCTGCATGCCTGGTTGAATGAACTTCGCCAGCCCGATCGGTGCCGGCAGCGCAATTTCGACCTCAAGGGTGTCTACGAGCCGCAACACATCCGCGCCGACCGTGACGTATTCACCGACAGATGCAAGCCGCTCCACAATATGGCCGGCAAACGCCGCACGTATTTTGCTTCGCGCAAGGTCGCCTCTGGCGTGCTCGAGCGTTGCGCGTGCATCCGCGAGCTGATGCATGGATTGATCGCGCTGTGCTCGTGCTTCGTCGAGCAGCGTCTTTGACGCATTGTTCAGTGTTGCCAGTTCCTCGGTGCGCGCGAGCTGCCGTTCGCGGTATTCAAACTCGCTTTCGAGTCGCGACACATTCGCTTTTGCCCTCGCGAACTCGACTTCCATCAGCCGCGGGTCGATGCGTGCGATGACCTGACCCTCGCCAACGGCATCGCCAACCTCGGCGAGCGAGGTCAAAACGCCTTCGACCTCTGCGGCTATGCGGGAGTCGTTAAGGCTGACGACGGTTCCCGGGATGTCCACGACCGGAGACATTTCGCGAGTCTCGGCGATAGCAGTTTCAACGCGCGCGGGCGGCATCTGCATTCCCTCCTGCGCGAATGCGGTGACACCGAACAGGCAAAACAATGACGCGGCTGCCCGGCCGAGACTGATGTCGATTGCTTTGGCGTTGTCCATTCGTACGGGTCCTGAAACTAATCGGCGGCGACCGAAGCGCCGCTCAGGTTGCGAGCTTCTCGCGAACCCGGTGCCAATTGCAACAGGCTGGGCAGCAACAACAGCGTGAACAGCGTCGATACGGCCATGCCGCCGACGATGGCTGCTGCCATGCCACGGTAGATTGCGCTGCCCGCGCCGGGCACGAGCAACAGCGGCAGCATGCCAAACAGGCTGGTCAACGTACTCATGAAAATCGGTCGCAGCCGGAAGCGCAGCGCCTGATGCACGGCCTCGCGGCGGCTCATACCTCGATTTTCCGCCGCGCGCGTCTGTGCGACCAGCAGGATCGCGTTGTTGACGACGAGCCCCAGCAGAATAATGAAGCCAATCATGCCGAGCAGGTCGAGCGGTTGAAAGTTCACAACATTGACAATTGTGATTGCGAACACGCCGCCAACCGCGGCAAGCGGGATCGAAATGACCACAAGGATGGCGTCCCTGAACGACCGGAACAGTCCGGCCATGATTAGTATGAGCAGCGCAATGGCCGTCAGGAAGTTGACGCTCAACGTACCGATGGCACGTTCGAGGTCCTGCGCACTGCCCGCATACTCGATGCGGCCATCGGCTGGCATGAGCGCCTGAATCTCCGGCTCGATGTTGGTCTTGAGTTCGTTTAGAAGGCTTTCAAGCGACACCCCTTCCGGCGGATTCACGATGACACTGTATATCCGCGCGCGATTGATGCGCGTTATCATAGCGGGCGATGGCGCGATGTCGATTGCCGCAAGGTTGCCCAGAGGTACGACGCCGCCAAGCGGCGTACTGACCGGGAGCGCCACCATCTCCTCGGGTGTTTCAAACCGTGTCGTTTTTAGATAGATGTCGATGCGCTCGCGGCCCGTGAAGTACTCCCCAAGCCACACGCCATTGCCGAGTTCCATGATGACGCGGGTTAAGTCCGCACGCGTCCATCCGACTTCGGCGAGACGTTCGTCCTTTGGCGTAAACCGCAGTTCGTTGGCTTCTGCAAACGGGTCCGGATTGGGTTGTGCGGATGCGCCGGGCAGCACGGAAGGGATTAACTGCATCGCACGTGCCACGGCGGGTTTCAATCCGTCTATGTCACTGGAACCCAGCCGCATTTCCACGCTGTTCGAACTTTCAAACCCGCCGAACAGGCTGCGCCGCATCGTAAAGCCGAACGTATCCGGCACGCCGGACACAATATCGTTCTGCACGAAGCTCTGAAATTCGTCGAGATTGGTGCCATCGGCTGGATTGATTGCGAGCCAGCCGCCTGCGCCACCCGGGAACGACCACAGGAAATAGTCACGAATTGCGGGTTCCTTACTGCCCTCAAGATGCGGTGCGAGACGCTCGATCATGAGTTGCGCGATCTCGCGGTCGGACGTATCGACATTGGTACCTGGCGGGAAAAACATGAATGTATCGACAGTGTCGCGCTTCACAGGTGGCAGGTAGTTACTTTCGGGCCACAGCAGTACCGTAAACAGCACCGAGCACGTCATAAGGCCGCCTATCCACGCAAGCCGTCGTGTCTGTGTTCCCGTGAGGCGAATAATGCGGTCTGACAGCCGATCCCAGACCGAATTGTCCGCGGCCTCCGTCGGCAGTTTGCGCATCCAGTAGCGTGCTGCGGTTGGCAGCACCGTAATCGCGACGAGCAGCGAAATCGAAACGCCGATCGCGATCGTCAATGCTAGATCGGCGAACATTTGTCCCTCGACATCTTTCAGGAACATGATCGGGATAAAGATGGCGACCGTCGTTGCGGTCGACGCGAGCAGCGCGCCCCATACCTGAGTCGTGCCCTGGTCGCTTGCGGCCTCGGGCGATTCACCGCGTTCGCGCAGTCGCACGATGTTTTCGAGCACAACAATCGCGGCATCCAGAACCATGCCAGTGGCGAACGCGAGTCCGGCCAAAGAGATCACGTTGAGTGAGCGCCCGGCCGCTGAAAGAATGACAAAGGTCGTGAGCAGCGATACCGGAATGGCGAGCGCGATGATAAACGTCGCCCGCCATTGCCGCAGGAACAGCCACAGTACACCGATCGCAAGTAACACACCGGCGATGAGATTTCCGGTCAAAAGATTAATGGAGCGCTGGATGTAAATGCCGGGATCGAAACTGTAGGCTGCGAGAATGTTTCGTTCCTTAAAGTCGGTTTCATTGAGTTCGCCGATACGCGCTTTGACACCGTCGAGTGCCTTAAGCACATTCGCATCGTTTGTCTTGAATATCGAGAAACGCGCCGCGGGTCGTCCATTGTGATAGATGAATCCCTCACGTTTGGGCGGTCCGTAGCTAACGGTCGCAATGTCGCGGAGCCGGACCGGCAGGCCGCTGCGCCACTCGAGGATCAGGTTCTCAAGTTCGTCCGCGTCGTAGCGTCCCTCGACGCGTAATGTGTAACTGCGGCGACCGACATCGACGACGCCTGACGATATATTCGCCGATCGACCGATGCGATCCGCTGCGCGCGCGATATCGATGCCGAGTTCAGCCGCTTTGTAGGGGTCGACGATGATTTGCAGCTGGTCGCTCGCATTGCCGCTGGTGTCCCAGACGCCCACCTCGGATACGCCGTACAGCGACGCAATTTCGGGACGAATCACCTCTCGCAAATAGCGCTTGTTTTCGATCAGATCGCGTTCCGTACCTTCGAGCTGTTCGACGTAGTATTCGATAAGCTGGTCGTTGGCATCGCCCCATTGTCCCAGGCTGACGCTCGGTTTGTCGGCATTGGCCGGCAGTGGTCGCAGACGATTAATACGGCTGATGACTTCGATCAGCGCGCGCGTCATGTCGGTTTCAAGCGCGAATTCGAGCTGAATCCAGCCGAAGTTCGGCATGCTGTAGGCCTGCATCTCAGTCATGCCCGGTGTGCCCTGCAGCACCTCTTCCACGGGGACCGTTAATTCGGATTCCACTTCGCGCGGCGATGCGCCTGGCCAGGATGTGCCCACCGAAATTACGGGCTTCTCGATCTGCGGCAGTAGCTGTGCGGGGATGCTGAAAATCGACAGGATGCCGAGCAGCACAACGACGGCGCCCACAATGGCGACGACGGCCGGATTGGCAAGGCTGACTTTCGTGAGCCGCATATGGGTTCCCCTTGGTCGCGACGGTTCATTCGACCTGCGCCGCGAGTAATCGTTGCACCTTTGTCGTGGTCTTAGGGCCTGTTTACACGATTGACAGCGACCCTGCCGGCGATGGCTTTTTGTGCCGGCAAGGCGGAACGAGTGCAGTGTAACACCGCCAAATCAGCCGGCGACGACACCGCCGTGCGAAAAACCGCGCCGTCCCGCAAGGGTCTTGCCCGGAAAAGCGCCTCCCTCGCGCCTTGACAGGCGCTTTCCCAGGCACAACAGGACCGCTGACAATCGTGTGAACAGACTCTGACTGCGGGTTGTTGCAAGGCGTAGTGCAGCGTCGTATTCTGATTCTCCAATCGCGATGTGCGTGCATTCGTTTGCTTTAAGTAACGATGATCCTGTTGTCCGAATCCGCACCACCTGCTGACCGACACACACTGCGCGGGCTCTATGCGCGTATTCCCGCAGAAGGAATGGTGCACTCGTCCATTATGTGTGGCGAGCGCTATGAGATGGCCGAAGACTTCGATCCGGATTGGTTCTGTGACGCCGTGACCTGGTCCGTTGGCGGTGAGGAGACATACAGGATTTCCGGCCGCAAAGCCGTCACGCTGGGACCGGCGGGTGTAATGTGTCTTGCGGCGGGAACACGGTACGCCTATGAGGCGACCTCAAAGACTCGCTTTCGATCGAATATGGTCGCGTTTCCGCGCTGGCTGACGGAAACGGGTAGCTGTGCCTGGGATGCCGGGCCGGTCGGAGCAACTCGGAAGCGACGTCTGCGCACCCGCCTGATCAGTCCCGGCACTCGCGCATTGGCGGCGATGGCAACCATCACCGGCATGTGCAGGCGACGCGACGGTACGGATCAGGAATATGAAGAGCAGATGGTGCTTCTCTACGATGAACTTATGCTTGCCCAGCAGAGCACCGATCTCGAATCCCGGCGCGTCGATGCGGCAAAGCAGGCGACACGCATTGAGATTGCCGAACGAATCGAACGTGCGAGAAACCATATTCTTGAGAACTACCGGGATAGCAGGATTTCGTTGCGCAGCATCGCTACAGAGGCCTGCCTGTCAAAGTTTCATCTTGTGCGTTTATTTCGCCGCGTGACCGGGACTACGCCGATGCGCTATCTGGCGGACATTCGCATGAATGCAGCGATGATGCTGTTGCGGCAAACGACACTGGATGTAGCCGGTGTCGGTCTGGCGGTAGGCTATCCGGACCGGACCTCTTTCTACCGCGCGTTCCGCAGAAAGTTCGGCGCCGGGCCGTCCGCAGTGCGGTGAGTGACGTTGCAGTAATTGCTAATTTGCCTCAACTCGCCGGCTCCCGGTTGACGGACATCGATTGCGCGTGTCGAATCAGTCTGATCGCGTATTCGGAGATGTCGCCATGAAACGTCGGTTTTTTACGGTCCTGACAATCGCACTCTTAAGTTTCGCTGCACTGCCGCCGTTGGCACAGACCCGCGCAGAAAATGCGACGTGGGCGGATGCGCTCGGCGCGCAGATCGAGAGTGAATGGCAGGCACCAGAGTATCGCGCATTTGACTTTTGGATTGGCGAATGGGAAATGAACTGGCGTCCGCGCTCAGACGGTGCGCTTGCCCACGACGCAGAGGGAAGCTGGACACGGCAGCGCGTATTTCCGGCGCTGGGCGGTAAGGCGCTCATCGAGCTTGCCTGGGCACGCGATAATCCCGAACAAGCCGGTCAGCGTGGATTTTCGATTCGCTATTTCGATCCGGTGCGGGATAAGTGGGTGATGGCGCAGAACTGGCCGAATCAGTCCAGTAACGGCAGCGCGTTTGTCGATCAGCTCATCGGCCGCGAGCATCTGGGCCGGTTAACGATGTACTCGGCGACGCGCAGGGCCAACCCCGACGGCACTTTTCAGCCAGAGCATCGGCGCTACAACTTTGCGGATATCCGTCCCGGAATGAGTTTTCGCTGGGACGGATCCAACACGCCCGATCGGGGCGCAAACTGGTACACGTGGTATGTCGTTGATGCGCATCGGCACCGTGATCTCGACCCCTATGGCGCGGCAGGAACACCGTTTCCGGGTGTACACGAGCACTCCCTGTGTACGCAGCCACCACACGGCAGTTTCAATCCTCTTCAGGGCAACTGGGCAGGCACGGTCAGTGACGCCGATGGACAAACATCTCAGGCGGCGATGGCCGCAGGTATCCTGCTCGATGGTTGTGCGGTAGCCGCGGTTTTGAGTACCAATACCCGCCGCATCTTCACAACGCTCGCGTACTCGGACCGGTTCGAGCGTTGGATCAGCTATCAGCTTGACGATCGTCCCGGCACGGCGCATTCATATCTGCTGTCTCCGACGGCCGGGGAGGATGCGGTTTTCGAAGCCGCGCCAGGACTTTCGATCGTGGATGAACTTACGCCGTACAGTCAGGAAGAATCTCTGAATACCGACCAGGCGCTGCATCGTCGCATCTGGCAGACGATCGCTCAGGATCGCATAGAGTTTTTCGATGAAATACGGACCACGCCGTCGGATCACTGGACAGTCAGCGCCGAATACAGGCTTCAACGGAAATAGCCCAATTTGGTCGTGCCCCGACCCGGAAATCGTACGACGGATCGTTTCGGGTTCCGATATATTGTATGAATGAAGTCCGCCGTGAGCCGCTGGTTAACGATGTCCGTCCTGAGTGTCTCCGGCGGCGTTATCTTCCTCCTGCCGTTTTTGCAGGAGGTGTACTACCTACCGCTGGCAGAAGCACTTGGTCTTAACAACACCCAGGTCGGGTCGTTAATGAGCGTATTTGGTGTCACGGCGATGTTGTCGTATTTTCCGGGCGGCTGGCTCGCCGATCGCATATCGCCGCGAATACTGATCACTTTGTCTCTTCTGGCAACCGGCCTGCTCGGGCTTTGGTTTGCGGCATTTCCGTCTTACAGAATCTCATTGTTTATCCATGGTTGCTGGGGAGTCACCATTACTCTGCTGTTCTGGGGCGCGATGATTCGGGCGACGCGCGGCTGGGCGGGTGCCGACGAACAGGGCAAGGCGTTCGGTATTCTCGAGACAGGCCGTGGCTTCGGCGAAGTTCTGGCGTCGCTCGCCGGGCTCGCGGCATTCGGCTATCTGGGCAGCAACGCGTTTGCGCTCTCGACGGTCATTGTCGGCTTGTCCGTATTGCTCACAACGATGGGTCTCATCGCGTGGTTCTCGCTCGATGCCGGCGCACAGGAAGAGGATGCGCGGGGCGATTCCGAGGTTGGGCTGCAGGATGTCGTGGCGGTTCTCAAAATGCCGGTGATCTGGCTGATCGCGACGGTGATCCTCACAGGCTATGCCGCGTACTGGGGAACGTTCCGGTTTACCTCATACGCGTCCGATATTTTCGGACTTAGCGTCACGATAGCCGCCTCGATCAGCGTTGCGAAGATGTGGCTGAAGCCGCTTGCCGCACTGATCGCCGGTTTTGTTTCCGATAAAGCCGGAATTGCGCGTTCGGTCGCATTTCTTTTTATTGTTCTTGTCGTGAGTTTCGCCGTGTTTGCGGTTATGCCGGGGCGATCGGCACTGTTGCCACTGATGATCAGCAACGTTGCGATCGCGTCATTGGCGGTATTCGCGATGCGCGGCATTTACTTCGCGTTGCTGGAGGAGGGCGGTATCCCGATGAAGGTCACCGGAACGGCGGCCGGGATTGTGTCGATGGTGGGTTACACGCCGGATATCTTCATGCCTTTGTTGGGTGGGGTTCTGCTCGACGCCTATCCGGGCGTTGAAGGTTATCGCTACTTTTTCCTGACTACGGCAGCGATTTGCGCGGTCGGATGTATCGCCTCGGTACTCATCTATTATCGGCACGTCAGAGAACAAGCGCTTGCGGGGCGCCGGGCAAGGAAACAGGAAGCATGAAAGATCGTACGCTAAGTGAGGCCGCACGGCATTTTCTCGAGAACGCGGAGCCTCACGAGCCCTGGCGGCTCGACGCCGTGGAGTCGCTGCGCGCCGACGATGAGGAAGATGCTGCCGCAACGAATCCCGAATTCATCGAACGTTACGTCGAGTCGATGCAGCAAGAGGAACTGGGCGGCGTTCGTGTCCTGCGCGTGCAACCAAAGCGGCACGATGCGGCACTACAGAATTGCTGCGCCCTGTATTTCTTTGGCGGTGCATTCGTCGTGGGCAGCCCGGAAGTCGATCTTGCGATCATCGCCAGGTTGTCGTACCGGCTCGGCGTCGAGTTTATCGCTCCGTATTACCGGCGTGCGCCCGAACACCCGTTTCCCGCCGGGCTCGATGACGGGTTCGCTGTGTATGAGGCCTTACTCGAGCAGTGCCCGGCGAGTCGTATTGTCGTCTCGGGTGAGTCCGCCGGTGGCAATTTGTCACTATCCGTCGTCCTGTGCGCGCAACGGCAGGGTCTCGATCTGCCCGCTGCGCTGGCACTGATGTCGCCGTGGTGTGATTTAACGCCGGCCGGCGAATCGCAGCAGCAGCCATCGGGCTTCGACCCGACACTGGACTACGAATGCCATCTGCGAGAGGCAGCCGCGCTTTATGCGGGTGTTGTGCCGCAGACGGATCCGCGGGTATCGCCGGTCTACGCGGAGTATTCAGACGATTTTCCGCCCACCATCATTACCACCGGAACGCGGGAGTTATTTCTCAGCGACTGCGAGCGGCTCGCGGAGAAGATGCGGACGTCGGGTATCGACGTACGGCTCAACGTCTGGGAGCACATGTGGCATGTGTTCGAGTGGTATGCCGACATACCCGAGGCGGACGCCTCACTTGATGATATCGCCGCATTTCTGAGGGAGCGTCTGCCGAGTGATTAGTGTAACAGGCCCTAATATGAAGTGACCATTCTGATTGGTCATGAAATGGTCGCCCTCTGGTTATGACTCTGATCGCGCTCCTCGCTACCTTGACGCTGAGGAGGATCAATCATGAGTTTTATCGCAACCACACCGCCTTCCGAGGCAAAAGACGACGTCCGGGCTATGTATGAACGGCAGCAGAACTCCTGGGGCCACGTACCGAATTACGCGAAATCATTCTGCTACCGCCCCGAGCTCATGGCGCGCTGGGGCCGAATGCTCGCCGAGCTGAAGCGGCACATGGATCATCGCCGGCTGGAGATGGTCACGTTCTCCGCTGCGCACGAGTTGAAGCACTCGAGCTGTTCGCTGGCGCACGGCAATGCACTGACACCTTACTTCACGGCTCGGGAGATCTGCGCGATTGCGAAACAGGAGCCCGTCGAATCCGTAACCGAGGCCGAGCAGGAGATGATGCGCTTCGCGCGCCAGGTGGCGCGGGATGCGTCCGAGATCACCGACGAGCATGTGCAGCGGCTGCGCCGACACGGCTTCAGCGACGAGGAAATATTCGATATCGCCGGGGTCGCCGCCGGCCGCGCGTTCTTCACGAAGATTCTCGACGCTGTCGGTTCGTTGCCTGATGCGTCGTTTCAGTCGCTGGACCCGAAATTGCGTGACTCGCTGACCGTCGGCAGGCCGATCGATACGGCTGACGTCGAGGTCATGAAATAGGTAACCTGTTGATTTTTATAGTGAATAAACTGGTCACAAAAAAGTCAGCCAACGGTCAAGCCAGAATTGTCCTGAAACTGCAGTATGCGCTCCGTCCAGCGGCAATCCCGCCGCTGCCATGAGGAGAGAATCAGTGAGTGAATTACAAGCAGCAGTAAACAATGGGGTTAATGTAGAGGCATTGCTGGGGGCGCGCGAAGCGCTGACAGAGGCACCGGAGGCCGCAAAGTTCGTATGGCGCGCACAGAGTGAGTGGAAGAGCGGTACGCACACGCAGTCGAGTGTGCAGGGCTTCTTCGGACTCGGCGAAGAGCAAAGCCACGTTAAGGAGTTTGTTTACGACACCGATCATCCTGAGATATTCGCGTCCGAAGATAAGGGTTCGACGCCGGTCGAGTTCGTGCTGGTTGGCCTGGCGGGCTGCCTGACGGCGGGTATTGCCGCAGTTGCACAGAACCGGGGCATTCAACTCAATTCGGTCAAAGCCACGCTCGATGCGCCGATGGACATTCAGGGTATTCTGGGGATCGATTCGGATGTTCGCAACGGGTTCGATGCGATCACGGTGAGCTACACGATTGACGCCGATGCATCCGACGATGACATTGCTGCCCTTGTTGCGCAGTCGCAGAAACGTTCGGCCGTGTTCGACATCATTACTAACCCCACCAACGTTCATGTCGAGATCGCGAAGTGAGCGTAGCTCGGCAAAACATCCGCCGGTCGGCCGGAGCCACTGACGTTGTTGTCATTGGCGCCGGCCACGCGGGCCTGGCGGCGAGCTGTCTGCTGAACGAGCTGTCGGTCGATCACGTCGTTCTGGAGCGCGGTGACGTCGCGAACTCCTGGCGTAGCGAACGCTGGGATTCCTTGAAGTTGCTAACGCCGAACTGGCAGACGCGGCTGCCCGGATTTCGCTATCAGGGTGACGATCCCGATGGCTACATGAGCATGCCTGAGTTGATAGAGTTTATGCAGGACTATGCCGATGCTACCGCGGCGCCGGTTCGTACCAACACGACTGTTACGTCGGTGCGATTCAATGACGGCGGTGGATACGAGGTCGCGACCGATCAGGGTAACTGGTACGCGAAATGCATCGTGATTGCGAGCGGTGCCTGCAATACGGCAAGCATTCCTCGGGTATCTGCCGACGTGCCGGCAGGTATTGAGCAGCTAACGCCACACACGTACCAAAACCCGTCGCAGTTGCGGCGGGGTGGCGTGCTGGTCGTTGGTGCGTCTGCGTCCGGATTGCAGCTCGCGGACGAAATACACAAAGCCGGGCATGATGTGACCGTTGCGGCGGGCGAGCATGTGCGCATGCCGCGCCGCTACCGTGGTCAGGACATACTGTACTGGATGAGCCGCACCGGGCTGCTTGACGAGCGCTACGATCAGGTGGACGATGTGGTGCGTGCACGGCGCCTGCCGTCATCGCAGCTCGTTGGATCGCACGATTATGAGATTCTCGATCTGAATCGGCTCGCGGCCGACGGCGTGAGAATCGTCGGGCGCATGATGGGCGTCAATGAGGGCGTTGCCCAGTTCTCGGGGTCGCTGCGCAATGTTTGTGCGCTTGCGGACCTCAAAATGAACCGCCTTCTGGACGGCATCGACACATGGATTGATCAACAGGCGATTGACTGCGAATCGGCGAAGCGATTCGACAACACTCACGTCGCCGACGCACCGGCGCTGACACTGCCGCTCAACGACGGATCGATTCGCACGATCGTCTGGGCGACCGGGTTCCGGCCGGATTACAGCTGGCTCGATGTGCCGGTGCTCGACCGCAAAGGTATGCTGAAGCACGATGGCGGAATCGTCGAGGCGCCCGGACTGTACGCGCTCGGGCTGCCCATGATGCGGCGCCGCAAGTCGAGTTTCATCTTTGGCATCGAGGACGATGCAAGAGATATTACGCGTCACCTGCACGCTTACCTGAGCGCGGTCCGCCTGCGAAAGCGCTGCGCCTGATCGATACGGATCGGGCGAAGTAGTGCGTCAGCAACAATCTAGTGGGCCGTGCGGTAAATTCGGTTACTTTCAGTCGCATCACAACGCCCTTGGGCAAGGCGAGCGAGCGCAGGACTGGCCGTCGCCAATTCAAGCGAGCTCAACGCCGCCGAAGGGCGTTGTGGTGCGACCCGCAGGGAGCCCTTCTCAAGGGGCATACCGGTGTTGAAGCGGCTTGACATAGCCCGGCTATGCCGGCGCAGCTTCGCCTGGGCCTGCCCCTTGAGAAGGACTCTGAGAGTGACCGAATTTATCAAGCGGCCCACTAGTACTACTGTGTTATAAATCAAGGACTACTCCTGTTGCGTCCGCAGCAGGGACACAGCCGCAAGCTTCGGGCGATGGCTCGGGCAAGTCGAAATCGACAAGTCGCAATAGAGCTTGGCTCATGACGCTGCGGGGGTCCGAGCCCCGCGCGGGCGGAAACCTTCGGGTAAGGCAGGCGCTTTGAATCCAGCGGCGTTTTTTTTACTGCCGGCGAGGCGCTCCAGCATCAGGAATCCGTACGCGGCAATGCACAGGCTGGCGTGATGATGAAAACCACGCCAGTTGCGGCCCTCGTAGTGCCCCAGTCCGAGTTCCTGCTTGAGTTCCTGGTAGTCGCGCTCGATCTGCCAGCGGCTCATCACGGTGTCGGCCATCTCAGGCCACGTAGCGCGCTTAGACAGATTGCTGAACCAGTAGTGTGCCGGCCGTTCCGCGCCTTCGGGCCACTCGACGATCAGCCATTCTTCCGCACGCGGCCGGTCCCGGTGTGCCGCCACCACCCGGGTACGGGCAAAGCGCGAGCGCAAAGGTCCCGAGGCTCCCTCGCGCCAGCTCACCGTTCGCCAGGCCTGTGCCGGTAAGGCATCCGCAACTTCAGCGATCGAGATCGGCCGGTGGCTTGCATCCCGCCGCAAGCGGCGGCGCGGCCGGCCTGGACCCTTGCTGCGCGGCCCCTCAGGCACCGGTTGATGCTCCCCCCACCACACCGTGGTGCCCGGACGCACACCCACGGCATACCGCAATCCATGACCGGCGAGGCGCTCACGCCAGCCCGTCTCGTCGCCGTACGCCGCATCCGCCAGCACCACCCCGCGCGGATGTCCCGCAGAAAGCGCAGCCTCGATCTGCGCCATCGCCAATTGCGGCTTAGTCCGGAACATCATGTCTTCCGGCACCCCGGTCTTCGCCCGGCGTTCGGCATCCTCGGCCCACTCGCGCGGCAGGTACAACCGATAACCCACCGGCAGACTGCCGCGATCGCTTGCGATCGACAACGACACCGCAACCCGGCAGTTGTCCTGCTTGCCCGTCTGACCGCAGTACTGGCGGGCCACACCCACCGAGTGTCTGCCTTTCTTCGGAAACCCCGTATCGTCCACGATCCAGTGCACCGCGGCGTCCGAATCCGTCAGTTTCGGCAACACCCGTTCGGCCACCGCCGACAGCAGCGCAGCATCGCTCCACGGTGCATCGGCCACCAGGTGGTGCATGCACTGGTGCGCCGAGCGCACCTTATCGGGCTGCACGCGCGCCGCCATCGGTTCCACGCTCTTGCGTGCCCCCGGCAGCATCAGCCCTTTGATGTACCATCGTGCCGGCTGTTCCCGGTCCGCGTGCATCAGGCTGCTCACGATCCCGTCGCAGTAGCGTTCAAAGCGTCGTTCCAGACTCAGATCCATAACTCACCTCACGAAACACTTGAAGTGATTGCCATAATGCCTTATTTTTTAACACAGCAGTACTAGAAGCCATCTCACAAATACTTTTTGGCCAAAATCATGAATGCGGCGAGCTTTAGAAAAGCGAGGAAGTTTTCGGCGTAGTATTCAAATCGCGTGACCAGTTTGCGATAGTTTTGTAGCCATGCGAAGAGTCGCTCGACCTTCCAACGTCGTTTGTATCGTCGTAGTACGCGGCCATCCTGAGTTTTTGGTTTCCTACGATTGGATTTGTGCGGAGCGATCATCGTCACACCAAGTGCCTGACATGTATCGTCCAGTGGATCACTGTCATGGGCTTTGTCGCCAATGAGTCTGTCCGGCCGGCCTTCGGTCACACAGTTTTCGATTAACTCCTCGACGAATTTCGTTTCGTGCGGCGAAGCACTTGCTGTGCATAAGGCGACAGGAAGACCATGGCAGTCTGAAATTGCCATGATCCTGGACCCCTTGCCACGCTTGGTTTTGCCGACTTCAGCGCCCCCTTTTTGGCAGCGCTGAAACTACCGTCGACGAAACATTCCTCCAGGTTAATCTTGCCGCGCTGTTCCAGATCCTGAGCTAAACATTCCAGCAGGCGATCCATCACGCCCGATGCACGCCATTGTTGAAACCGTCGATGGCAGGTCTGGTACGGCGGATAGCGAGACGGCATCTCCGACCACTGTGCCCCGGTACGCAATATCCACAGAATCCCGTTCAACACATCTCGCGACTCTCGCCACGGACGACCACGACCGTCGGCTCGTCTGGGCAACTCGGGAAGTAAAGGCTCGACAAACGCCCACTGCGCGTTCGTAAGGTCCTTCGACATGATGATCTCCGATTACCTTCATAACCGGGTTCAACATGCTGGCATAACCCTTTGGTATTTATGAGATGGCTTCTAGGGTCTGTTGACAATTAAGGTTAAACTGTCGTTCCAACTCATTGAAGGCGTTGGAACGATGCCCCGATTACTCTTAAGAAATGAGCAGTTCGAGCGGATCGAAGCCATGCTGCCGGGCAAGCCCGGCGACTGCGGTGTGACGGCCAAAGATAACCGCTTGTTCGTCGAAGCGGTGCTGTGGATCGCACGAACCGGTTCGCCGTGGCGGGACCTGCCAGAGTGCTTTGGCCCCTGGAACAGCGTGTACAAACGCTTTGCCCGTTGGTCGGACAAAGGCATCTGGCACCGGGTGTTTGCGGAGCTGGCCAAAGACGCCGATTTTGAAGAAGTGTTTTTGGATTCCACCATTGTCCGAGCGCACCAGCATGCTGCCGGTGCGGCAAAAAAAACGGTCCGCAGGCGCTCGGCCGCTCGCGCGGCGGACTGACGACAAAAATTCATGGCCTGGTAGAAGGCCTGGGATTGCTGGCACGATGGACGCTGACTGCCGGTCAGGTGCATGACCTGACGGAGGCGCAGGGTCTGATCGATGGTCTGTCCACCGAGGCCGTCGTCGCCGACAAAGCTTACGATTCGGACGCACTGATCACGGCTATCGAAGCACTGCCTGCGAACGCCGTGATACCGCCCAAAGCGAACCGCATTGAACAACGCGCATTTGATCGCCATCAGTACAAACACCGCAACCTCATTGAATGTTTTTTGCCCGTCTCAAGCAGT
The DNA here is from genome assembly GCA_965224505.1 of Woeseiaceae bacterium. Lineage (GTDB taxonomy): Bacteria > Pseudomonadota > Gammaproteobacteria > Steroidobacterales > Woeseiaceae > UBA1847. The sequence goes on along the minus strand of CBDCZL010000018.1, from coordinate 2,352,557 downwards.
TCCGACGCATCGCCACACGCTACGACAAACTCGCCTGCCGATATTCTGCCTTCATCGCTATCGTCGCCAGCTTCCTGTGGCTTTGCTAATTGTCAACAGACCCTAGTAAAAACGGGAGACCCCCCGGCTGTGCCGGGGAGGCAGTAGAAGTTTGACAATTCCGGGAGTCTCACAGTAACTCCGAGGCGTGAGCCGCCAAGCAACACGCTAAGGAGAAACTATGAGACAGACAGGCAGTTTAAATCACAGCCGATGGGAGTGTAAGTATCATGTGATGTTCATTCCGAAGTACCGGAAGAAGGCTATTTTCGGAGGAATTCGCAGGGAATTAGGTACGATATTCAGGCGGTTGGCGGAGCAAAAAGAAAGTCGAATCGAAGAAGGCCATCTGATGCCGGATCATGTGCATATGATGATATCGATTCCGCCCAAGTACGCAGTGGCCCAGGTAGTGGGGTTCATCAAAGGCAAGAGTGCTATTCACATTGCGAGGTGCTATGCGGAGGTGAAAAGGAATTTTGTTGGTCAGCACTTCTGGGCCCGGGGGTACTTCGTTTCGACGGTGGGTCGAGACGAGGAAGTCATCCGGGAGTACATTCGCCATCAGGAACACGAGGATCGCCGTCGCGACCAAATGGAACTGATGTAACGGCCCCCTTCAGGGGGCGCAAGGAATCGCGCAGCGATTCCGTCATGCCGCTTTGAGCGGCTCACAAATTGAAAGTCCCCGGCTCTGCCGGGGGATGGTTACTGAGTCCCTTGGGAAGGGCTCTGAGAGTCACCGAATGTGTCAAGCGGCGCATTAGAGCCCACCGAACTCAATGCCGCTCAGGTCTGACATCTCGCGCTTCCAGGTCGTCAGATCGGCGACCGAGAATTCCGACAGATGTCTGTGCCCGCAGGCGCGAGCGAGAACCTGCATGAGCTCAACCGACGCGCCGAAGAACGTCGCAAGGCGTTTCGCGGCGGCGTCGACGTCGAGCAATGCTCGCAGCTCCGGTTTCTGTGTCGCGATTCCTGCCGGGCAGTTATTCGTATTGCACATGCGTGCCGCGACGCAGCCAACGGCCTGCAGCGCGGAATTCGATACTGCAACACCGTCGGCACCCATCGCCATGGCTTTGGCGAAATCCTCGGGAACGCGAAGGCCACCCGTGATAATCAGTGAGACCTCTCGACCCGTTTTATTGTCGAGATGACGACGCGCGCGGGCCAGTGCAGGAATGGTCGGTACACTGATGTTGTCGCGGAACAGCAACGGCGCGGCGCCCGTCCCGCCGCCACGCCCATCGAGAATAATGTAGTCGGCGCCGGCTTCGAGCGCGAAATCGATGTCGTCCTCGATCCGCTGCGCCGACAGTTTGAATCCAATGGGGATACCGCCGCCGCGTTCCCGCACCTCGTCGGCAATCTTCCTGAAGTCGGCTGGCGTGTCGAGTCCGGCGAACGTCGGAGGTGACACGGCGTCCTCGCCGACGCCAAGACCGCGAACGTCGGCAATTTTCTCAGTGACCTTATTGCCCGGCAGATGGCCTCCCGTGCCGGTTTTGGCCCCCTGGCCGCCTTTGAAATGAAATGCCTGTACGCGTTCGACGAGCGCCAGATCCCAGCCGAATCGTGCCGATGCCAGTTCGTAAAAATAGCGCGAATTCGCCGCTTGCTCCTCGGGCAGCATGCCGCCCTCACCGGAGCAGATGCCGGTTCCCGCAAGTTCAGCACCCATCGCGAGTGCGGTCTTGGCTTCCTGTGACAGGGCGCCGAAGCTCATGTCCGATACGAACAACGGGATATCGAGTTTTAGCGGCGATTGTGCGCGCGGCCCGATCGTGATGTCCGTGTCGACCGCAACATCTTCAATGAGCGGCCTGGTTGCAAACTGCGCTGTGACGAACTGAATATCGCTCCAGCGAGGCAATTCCGTGAGCGGTACGCCCATCGCACCCATTTCGCCGTGATGCCCGGTCAGCGACAGGCCGTCGCGCGCGAGCGCGTGAATGCGGGCCACGGTCGGTTCTTCGGGAGTCGGCACGGCCCGCGGCGGGCCATCGCTTTGTTGCGGCGCCGGATCACCCGCCTTGGCATTGCCGAGTCGAGTATGGCTGCCGTCGCAATACGGCGCTTTCCCCGTGGCTTTGCACTGACACAGGAATGCCTCGGTGTCTTCGTCCACCGTGAGCGCAATCGGTGCGAGTCCGGTGCCGCGATGGGATCCGTCGCAGAACGGCTGATTCGCGGACCGGCCACAGCTGCACCAGAAGTATTTTTCTCCGGCTTTGAGGTCGGCTTTGGCCGGTTTGCTGTCCGCGATGAGTGGTTTGTCGTCTGACACGTTGATGCCCTTTCGAAGCGTCGAGGAAGTCCGACCCCCGATCATACGCTATCGGCGTTCGGGCGTGGATCAGCCGCCGACAATAAGGGCATCGACGTAAGAGCAGGCTTCTTTGCTCTATGAAGGTTGGCGTCTGTTAGGGCCTGGTAAAAAAGCGGCCTCTCCGGTTTCCGGAGAGGCCGCGGTGCGTGCTCAGGTCGGCTAGACGGGTCTCAGAATCGTATGCCGAGCGTCAGAGCAGTCACCCAGGGGTCGATTATCGCGGTCGTCAGGTTGGCGCCGTCCAGCTTCGCGTCGGTCTCGATGTCGATGTAGCGGACTTCTAAATTGACGAGCCAGCGATCGTTAAGTTGCCAGTCCGCGCCAAGCTGTGCGGCGAGGCCGAAAGATTCCGACAGCGATAAATCTGTGCCTTCCAGCGGGCCGCTGGTTTTCTCGTCGAAAAATAACGTGTAGTTCAGGCCGGCGCCGACGTAGGCATGTACAGCAGACTCACTGTCGAAGTGGTACTGCACGGTAAGTGTGGGCGGAAGGTGCTTGGTTTTCGCCACTTTGGGTCCGTCCACGACCTTGATATCGTGAGAGAACGGCGTCGCGGCGAGCAGTTCCACGGCCCAGTTTTGCGTCCAGAAATAGCTGATGTTAAAGCCGAGACTGACTCCGTCGTCGACCCTGACGAGGTCTCCGTTGTCGGATTTTGGTGACACCAGGTAGGGCCCGGCACGGAACTTCCAGCTACCGGCTTCGGCGGCGGTTGCGGTGTTTGCCAGTGCAAGGACGGCGATTGCCATCCACGACGCGGTTTTCATCATCTACTCCATCGTTCGGTTTCAAAACAAGAGGAGCAGGAGGATACGGAGCGTGGCGGTTTGGAAATTGATCCAGATCAAGTTCGGTGGGTGAGATTCGCGTAGAAAAATGGGTATTTTCCGCAACCGCGATCGGCGGGTCAGAAACGCCATGTGACGGTCGCCCTGACCGTGCGCGGCTCCATTGGGTGCATGTGAATATCTTCGATACCGCCAACCGGTTCCGCGGCCAGTCGGGACGCGTAAAAATACGCAATATCCTGATCCTCGGCGTCGAGCAGATTTAGAACTTCCACTCTGACATCCAGTTTCTCGCGCCGATACCCGAAGAGCACGTTGAGCACGGTCGACGATTCGGAGCGGACGCTCCCGTCTTCAATCAGGGGGCGATCCCCGAAGTGCCTTGCGCGCAGACTGCCGTAAACCCCGCGGGGGTATTGAGCCGAGACACCGGCAGCCACGACCCTTTCGATAGAGCCTGGAACTTCATCGCCTGCCGGATCCGAGCCGGTATAACGACTGTTTGTCAGTGCGACCTCAAGATCGAAGACCCAGTTGCCGACGCGATAATAGACGGGCACTTCGATCCCATAGCGACGGCTCGCTCGAGTGGGTTCGGTTCCTCCTGCATCACCGACAAACAGGAGTTCCGATTCCAGTGCCAGGTACCAAAGTGACGCAGAGACGTTTAGCCTCTCGTCTCGAAATGTGCGGTAGCCGATTTCCGCGCCGGTCGATGCGACGAGAGGATTTACTCGCTTTATCGCTGCGCCGGACACCGGGTCAACAAGAATCGTCGTACCGCGTGCGTCGTTGCTGTGAAAGCCCCGACCCGTGCTGAGATACATCTCGGATTCGGAATCGAGCGCGTATACCACACTGAACTTCGGGGCGAGAATCGTATCGTTGGCATTTCCCGAGTTGGCTTTCAGGTCGCTTCCGACCGAAAAGTCGTAGAAATCGGCTCTGATGCCGGCCTGCGTTCGCCATCGATCGTTCCAGTGAGTTTCAGCCTGCGCGTACACACCCACCGATGATTGAAGAACTTTGTCGCGTCGGATCGTACCCAGTCGTTGCCGGTCCTGGGTGTGAAACAGGGCAACCTCACCTATGTCGTCGCGACGCGCTGACACACCGACGGTGTAGATGTTATTGAATCGACTCGAATCGGGCCAGCGGTAGTTGATATCTCCACCAAGCACCGTGCGCCGATCGACCTGTTCGAATTGATCTCCTGTTACAGGGTTGTCGAGGAAATAGGTGAAGTTGGAGAACAGCGCCAGGTCATAGTCAATTGCATAAGCATGGGCATGTAGTTGCCGGTCGCCGTCGAATGACCGAAGCAGCGATCCGGACAAGCTGTAGCGGGACGTTTTGCCACCCGTCGTACGATCCAAAGATCCCAGGCGGTCAATCGATCCGGCGTCGATAGCGCGTTGTGGAACCTGATCGGGGGAATTCCACGACGCGCCGTAGCCCATCAGCATGACGTCCCACTCGTTGCCGCCTTCACTGCGTTGCGAATAGCGCAGCATGCCGTTCAGACGTTCCAGGTCTTCTTCGACGTCGACCCAGGGGCCGTCGTAGGCATGACCCTGGGCAGCATAGAGGAGATGACCCACGCCTAACTCGATACTGTCCGCTATCATGGCGCGACGATACCCGTCCTGGCCAAACCCGACTTTGAGCATCGATTCCGGTAACGTCCGGAATGTCGACAGGTGGGCCGAACCCGCCGACGAGAAATCACCGACAGATGCATGGTACGGGCCCTTGCGGAATTCAACGCTCTCGATAAGCTCTGGAATCAGGAAGTTCAGGTCGGTATAGCCCTGACCGTGACCGTGGCTGGGCATGTTTACGGGCATGCCGTCGATCGCTGTACTGAAATCGGTTCCATGATCGAGATTGAAGCCCCGCAGGAACATCTGGTTCGACTTGCCGGTTCCGCTGTGCTGAGTGACTATCAGTCCCGGGACGGCTTCAAGCACTTCGCCCGTGCGCAAGCGCGGCCGAATGTCGAGTTCCTCCTGCCCGACAATGCCTTCGGATGCCGATATCGCTAGTCCCGCTAACTCCGTCCATCGACCGACAACAACGATTTCCTCGACATCCTGTTCGGGACCATCGTGTGCGATCGCAGTTCCGATCAACGTAAGAACCGCAACCGCAGACCGCAGCGGAATGTGTATACATCTGGGATGCGTTAGAATGCCGGTGGCGTTTGCCACATTGCATCCGTCAGATTTGCTCATTTGCCGGATCAGAATGGTGATGTTTTCGCAGCAATAAATTCACCTTGGCAGAACGCATCTGTGCGAGATCAGAACGTGGTATATCACGCGGAATCCAGGCGATCAATTTGCTGCCTGGATTGACACCATGAAGATCGGCCGGTTCCCCAAAAAACCGGGCTCGTTGGAGAACGATGTTCAACCAATGCGCCTATCGTGCGGTTAATGAGCAGCGGTAAAAGCAGTCCTCAATGGCAGATCGGGGGAGGTTCGTCGGAATGCCCTTTTCCAGGATTCGACAAAACCCGTGTTTTTCGTAGAATCGTTGGGCAGCTCGTTGTTCGGAAAATGTCCCGAGATAAATTTCTCGCATCTGACAAGTGACCGCCCACTCAATCAGCGTGTTAAGCAGACGCAGCGCAGTCCCCGTGCCACGATAGTCGGCGTGTACGTACATCCTTTGCAGGCAACCTCTTCCGCCGCCCAGGTCCAGCAGGCCGACAGTGCCGATGACATTGCGGTTTACCAATGCAATCCAAAAATTACCCTGACCAACACGGTATGACTTCTCCCAGTCAGGTTTCTCGCCAGACGACTTTTCGAGGTTGGGTAACTCGCGGCGCCGAACCGTCGTAATGAAGATAGTAGTGGCTTTGAGGTATGGCTCGGAAAGTCGTGCGATTTCCTCTTGCATTGTAATCTTTTCGCTGCCGGCAGACTAAAGCAGGCGCTCAGTCCTCCAGTACTTCACAGAATGCATATGCGGCGATCGTAAATCCCTGAGCAAAGTAAAATTTATGCGCCTGTCCACGAGAAGTCCCAGACCCAAGATGCAGGACGCGGCAGTCTTCTTTCCTGGCTTGATCGCGTAGCCAAGCGATCATATATGCCCCATACCCTTGTCTCAGCTATTGCTGGTAGCGGCCTTGGCGCGCGCATTGGAATCCCACAGTGTGTAAGTTTGGTTGGCCGACCTGGGTCCGGGGCGTGTACAAGCTACCCGGCCAGTATAACCGTTTTTTTAGGGCAATTAACTCTGCAGTTCAATGGCTTACGATGCAGATACATGCAGCATTAGTTTGCCCGATTTGCTTGGCGTGTGACCAGGTCCTGCAGCCCTTTTACGTCCAGCAGCGAGATTTTTCGTCGGCGCAATTCGATGTAGTCGAGATCACCCAGCCGGGTCAGTGTTCTCGTGACGGTTTCGTGTGCCAGATTCAGATAGCTGCCGATGTCGGCGCGGCTCATCGGCAGTGTCATTGAGGGTGCCTGTCGGTCTGCTGAGACGCCTCCGTTACAGAGATCGAGCAGGAAGCCTGCGACACGCTGATCCGCCCTAAGGTTCTCGGTGATGAGCCGCTTTTGACACCGTCGCAAGTCTCGACTCACTAATCTGAGCAGTTGCCGTGACAACTCAGGGGATACGTCGGGAGCCTCCAGCAGCGACCTTGCAGAGATTCGGCAGACGTTGAGCGCGGTCAGCGCCACGGTGCTGATTTCGTGTCGCTCGTCGGCCAGTGCTTCCAGCCCCAACGCATCGCCGGCGCGATTGAACGCGACAATGCGTTCGTCGCCGTTGTTGCCGCTCGTATAGGATTTCGTAAATCCGGAACGGATCGCATAGAAATGCAGAAACGGATCGCCGTTACGATAGAGGTGCTGGCCGGCTGACAGTGTCAGCGGACGGCCGAATTCTGCGAGCAGCTTCCGGGAGGTACTGTATGGCAATGCCGCGCACAAACAGACGCCGTCCAGTTCGCATCCGCTGCAAACCTGCGCCAGCCTGTAAACCTGAGATTCCAGGATCAATGTGTCCTCTAAAATCGACGGATTGCACACCATAATCGGCAGGACATACCGTGCCAATGCGGGATTTCACGGATAGAAGTTACATGGCGAGCCCGGTGGCGTGACCCGAGCCCAGGCCCACTGAAAACTGTATCCACCCATGACGACGACATCGGCATTGATCATGCCGCGAGGATACAGCGGGCGTCAGACGCTGACGAGCCCGTTTGCAGCGCGCCCTTTGAGTTTGCGCATTCGTTCCATGAGCGTTAACCGGGACTTTTCCTCGGCAAACACGATCTTGGTCGACGTGTCGCCACTCTGGCGCAGGCTGTGCACGAAACGGTGCAGATGGTCCATGTCCACGGCGATGACATCGAGACTCAGAAGCCCGTCGCCCGCGATAATCGAAATCGTCAGGACTTCGGGCTCAAGCAATAGTTTCCTGCGCAATGATTCGGCCGTCTGGCTTGGTGCGCGCACTTCGACCACGGCTCGGACATTGAACCCGAGCGACTCGTAGTTCAGCACTTCAGCAGCGTCGTTTAACACGCGATTTCGTTTGAGTGCCGTAATTCTGCGGGAAACGGCTGTGCGGGACAGGTGTACCATGGCGGCAATTTCGACGGTTGTCAGTCTTGTATTAGTAGCCAATGCGGACAAAATCGCCACATCGTACTTATCCAGGCTGCCCGAACCCTTTTGCGTGCTCACAGTTCTCCCCCTGCGCAGATCGCATAGTGCTTTTTCTGACAATGGTTCTCCCCATCAGGTTCAATCTTTCGGTCGTCGAAAAAAATCCGCACGTTTCGTTCACGAAACAAATTTTCTACGCACACTTCGTTACAACGCTTTTTCCGTTTGATGTGTCTTAAATATTGAACGTCATAAAAACGCCCGCAACGATTCAGAAACAATCGTTTGCAGCGCAAACTCATGATGTTGAAGTATCGCTATTACACAACATATTGCTTTCGAAGGTAACCAAAAAATGCAGGGTGAGTTAAGACAGGTGGCCGATCTGGCGCTATTTGCAAAAATAGTTCAGACGGGCGGGATTTCCAGGTGTGCGGCGGATCTGGGAATGGAGCGTACAACCATCAGCCGCAGGCTGGGTGCGCTGGAGAAAACACTGGGCGTCAAGTTGCTCGATCGCTCGCCGAAACATATTGCGGTGACCGACGCGGGCCGGCGCTGCCTTGAGCAATGCGAGTTGTTGCTCGAGTCGGCACACAACGCGACATCGCTCGCAACAATGGGTGCCATCCTTGCGGATTCCTCGCCTATCGTGGTCGGCGCACCGCCGGACATGATCGATCGCTACCTCGATCGTTGGCTGGTCGCGTTCGAAACCGAAAATCCGCGGGTCAACATAGAGCGTCGGCCGATAACCGTGTGGTCAGAGGAATCCGTCGAAAGCGTGGATCTTGGCATTTCGCTGGCGCCGGTGCCGGCGAACATTGCCTGGACCAACTCCGTCGCGTCAGTCCGCCAGTCGATTTTCTCCAGCGCCGATTACTGCTCGAGGCACGGGACGCTCGCGAGCCCCCTCGATCTGGAGGCGCACAACTGCATCGTCGAAAGCTCCGAGAGCGATCGGCATGCGTGGCGATTCGAGCGCAACGGAAAAACCACGACGGTTTCCGTCAATGCACGTTACATCGTATCCTGCCTGCTGGAGGCACGCGAAGCGACCTTGGCCGGACTCGGTGTGTGCCGTCTGCCGCAGTATCTTTGCGAGCCCTACCTGCAGGCCGGCCGGCTGGTGGACCTGTTGCCGGATACCGAATCGACCGGCCGCGATGTCGTGTTGCTGACACCCAGGCAGAAGCAACGCAAGACCGGGATTACGGCGCTGCGCATTTACCTTGAGAACGCGTTCGGTGAGAGTCAGGCATAGGTCCCGGTGAGACGTTTCATCGCGTCGGTCTCCATCGCGCGTTTGCGCAAATTTCGGTTGCGAGATAGCAACAGGCCGCAAACAATCACCGATGCAGAAATGCCGTAGCGTTTTCGCGTCGGTGATATTCCCTCCAAATCGATTATTTGCTGCGAAGGAAGGGCCGCGGATCTCCACAGGGCCAACGTGCAATGCGATATCTCTGAAGTAATCGTAGCAAAAGCAATACGAGGCATTTTTGCCGTCTTAGAAAAACATCGTTGATGTTAATGCGTCGTATTCACAACACCTTTCCTGAGTGCTCGAATCGCCTCACGTGCTGCGGCAGCGATGTTCCGCGGCTTCAATTTCACTCCTGTAAAGAGGGGAGCACTCATGATTGCAAACTGCACATTAAGATCCGCGGTGCGATTAAGCCTCGGCATTGGCGCCGGCGCGTTCGCGGCCGGGTTGTCTCCGGCGGCGCTGGCGCAGGATGCGGGCGCTGACGAGCCTATCGAGGAGATTATTACGACCGGGTCGAGAATCCGGCGTGCCGATCTTGACAGCGCCAGCCCGGTGACGGTACTCGACCGCGAGGACATTCTGGCTCAGGGTATTACCGATGTCGGAAACCTGATTCAGCGCATGCCGTCGATGTCCGGCACACCGCTGGGTACGACGACGAACAACGGCAACGACGAGGAAGGTGTCGTGCAGATCGATCTGCGCGGCATGGGCGTCGATCGCACTGTCACGCTGATCAACGGCAAGCGCACGGTCGACGGCGGCGACTACACGACCATCCCCTCGATCATGATCGAACGCGTTGAGATACTGAAAGACGGCGCATCCGCGGTTTATGGCGCCGACGCGGTTGCGGGTGTCGTCAACATCATCACGCGCAAGGATTTCGAAGGTGTCAATATCGACCTGCAAAACAACGCGTGGTTCGATACCGACAACGGCGTGCAGAACAACATCTCGTTCATCGCCGGTACCAGCTTCGATCGCGGCAACTTCGTATTCGGTGCCGAATACATCGACCAGGAAGAAGCGTTCCAACGCGATACGCCGTGGGAGTTCCTGCAGGGTTCGTATTACATTTATTACGACACCGACATCGGTTGTGAGGTCGATCCCGCGAATCAATGTACGTTCTTCGGATCGTCGCGTATTCCTGAGTCACGCCTGAATTTCGATACGCAGGGCCTGTTCCTTGTGCCCTCTCCGGGCGGAGTCATGGTTCCGCACGACGGCAGGACCTACAACTACGCGCCGGTCAATTATATGCAGACGCCCTACGAACGCCTGAATTACTTCGGCGAAGGTTCGTTTGAGGTTGCGGACGACATACAGTTTACGGCTTCGTTCCGCGGTAACAATCGGACATCGGATCAGGAGCTTGCGCCTCTGCCCTATGACACGAACATCTACCCGGGCTATGACGGCATCTGGAATGGTAATCCGTATACAGGTGTATCGGAGCAGAACTTCTATCTGCGTGATGCCATCGATCGCTACAACGCGGCCAACGGAACGTCGTTGACGTATGAGCCGCTTACAAATGCACGCCGCCGCATGACCGAAACGCCACGCCATTTTTCCCAGGATGTAACCCAGTTCCAGGCCACGCTTGGCTTCCAGGGAACCATCGGCGACGGGCTGGACTGGGATGTTTACTACAACACGGGTAAACGTACGCTGGTCAACAACGATCTCGGCCAGTTCTCAGGTATCCGGCTGCAAAACGCGCTTGGGCCATCGGCAGACCTGGATGGTGATGGAGCGCCGGAGTGCTATGGCGATATCAGCGATCCGTCGACTATTGTTGCTGGCTGCGTTCCGATGAACCTGTTCGGTGGCGAAGGCACATTGACTCAGGAAATGCTCGACTACGTGGCCGTCGAACTCGTCGACTCCCGTGTTCGAAATCAGGACATCTGGGGCGCGAGCATCACGGGCTCTGCGTGGGAATTGCCTGGCGGCGACCTCGGTTGGGCCGCGGGCGTTGCCTATCGTGCTGACTCGTTCAAGTACACGCCTGACTCCGCGAAAGCTATCGGTGCGGTCACGGGCGGTACCGGTCAGGGCACGGACGGCTCGCTGTATTCGACCGCAGTATTCGGCGAACTTTACGCACCTGTGTTCGACAACGGCACGCAGTCGCTCTCTCTGAAAGCCGGTGCGCGCTACGATGACTACAATCTGTTCGGTGACGACACGACCTGGCAGCTCGGCGCCGAGTTCCAGGCGCTGGATTCGCTGAAGATTCGGGCCACGGCCGGAACGGCCTTCCGCGCTCCGACCATCGAAGAACTGTTTGATGGACTGGGCACGAGCGCTCCAACCTACACCGATCCGTGCGATCCGCAGGACTACCAGCAGGGGTATGGCGGTAATGGCACCAATGTGGCACCGGGCTGTGCGCAGGTCGCGAATCGAACCGATACGCAGACGCGCTCGCTGGTCGGCGGTAACATTGCCCTCGTTCCCGAGACCGCAGATACGTTTACCGCGGGCTTTGTCTTTACGCCGGAGCTGAGTGCCGGCGATTTGTCGGTCACGGTGGACTGGTGGCGTATTGAACTCGAGGACGCGATCAGCTCGTTCGGCGTTCAGTTCACGCTCGATCAATGCTACGTCTCACAGGTACAGTCGTCCTGCGATCTGATTACGCGCCGTAACGATGCGGACTACACGATTCGTGACATCGTCGATGCCAATGTGAATCTCGCATCGCAGACCGGCGAAGGTATCGATACTGAGATTCGCTTCAACTTCGATACGGAAATCGGTCAGTTTGAAACCGCGCTGTTGTGGGCCCACCTGCTCGAACGCAATAAGACTCCGCGTCCGGGGGCGCCGGTGCAGAAGCTGCGTGGAACGCATACGCCGGTGACGGCCGAAGACGGCGGAACCTACGCGAAAGATAAGATCAACGCGTCAATCCATTACCATCGCGGCGACTTCTCGGTCGGCTACCTCGCCGAGTACATCAGCGCCATCGATGCACCGGCCGTGTTTGTCAACTACGTGCAGCCGGTGGACTCGATCGTGTACCACGATCTCGTGTTCAACTACACGTTCGATACCCTGGGTACGACGAAGCTGACGGCCGGGTTTACCAATCTGACCGACGAGGCACCGCCGTACATCGATCCGGGTTTCAATGCCACAACCGATCCGAACACCTATCGCGTGTTTGGCCGGGGTTACTTTGTACGACTGTCTCAGACGTTCTGATACTGACGCAGGCGAAAGCAGCCGGCAGGGCCGCCCATTTCTGGGCGGCCCTGGCTCCGGTCGGCTGAGGCTGGAGAATTGCGGCGAACTCTCTGTCGATAAATGGCTCTAACCCACCCAAAGGGGAGAGCAAACCATTACTGCAAGCACACGATTGTCCGGGCCACAGGTGCCAATGACACCGGCGCAGCTCAGCGCCATTGCGCGGCAGGCCGTATCGCGCCGCGAATGGGGCAGGGTCCTCGACTGCGCCAATCGCATCCTGAATCAGGACAGTGTGGCGTCCGAGGGGTATTTCCTCAAGGGACTGGTCGCTAAAGCGAGCGGTGACGGCGATGCCGCCGTCGCGGCATTCAGGCACGCGTACGACGCGGACCCTGGCCGGTACGACGCTGCCGTCGAGCTTGCCAACCAATATGCAATTTTGCGCCGCAATGCCGATGCGGCCGCGGCGCTGGCCGGAGTGACCGAGCAACTTGAAAACAGCCCTTTGTATCTGAATCTGGCCGGCCGCGTGCTGACGCAGGTTGGGATGCCCGAGCGTGCCTGGCCGTTGTTCGAACGGGCGAACGCGCTGCAGCCTGGCGTGGAGGTTATCGAGTCGAATCTCGCGAACTGTGCGGTCATTCTGGGCAAAGTGGACGAAGCGAAACAGCTTTATCGGTCGTTGCTCAGACGTTACCCTGCCCATCAGAACCATCACTACAAATTGTCTCGCCTCGAAACGGCCGCGGACTCGAAACACATCGAGCAAATGGAGTCGGTCCTTAGTTCCGGAAATCTGCCGCCCCGGCAAAACGTCTTTCTGTATTACGCACTGGGCAAGGAATACGAGGATCTCGAGCGTTGGGAGCAGGCATTTCGTTATTTCAAAATGGCTGGCGATGCGGTGGCTTCCGTTGCCGACTACGATATCGATGCAGACATCGAACTCGTCGATACGATCATCGATACCTGTAGCGCCGACTGGCTTGCCAGCCATCCTGCGGAATCCCCAGCCGGTGTAAGGACGCCAATCTTCGTCGTCGGCCTGCCGCGCAGCGGTACGACCCTGACCGACAGAATTCTTGCGAGTCATTCAAAGGTGCAAAGCGTCGGTGAATCGCAGTACATGCAGATGGTTATCCGGCGCGAGAGCGGCGTCATCAGCGATCGGAAAATGACACCCGAAATGATTGTGGCCGGTGCAAAGCTTGATATTGCAGACATCGGTTCGGACTACCTCGATGCGCTTGAGTATCGCCTTGGCGACGAACCGATGTTTGTCGACAAGCTGCCGTTCAACGTGCTGTACCTGGGCTTTATCGCAAAAGCGTTTCCAGAGGCCCGAATCGTCATGCTGCACCGTCATCCGATGGATGTTTGTTTCGCGATGTACAAGCAGGTGTTTACGTGGGCGTACAAATTTTCATACCGGCTCGAAGACCTCGGACGCTTCTATGTCGCGTACCGACGCCTGGTTGAGCACTGGCAGCAGGTGCTGGGCAGCCGAATTTACCCTCTGTGCTACGAAAATCTGGTATCCGATCAGGAGTCTCAAACGCGGTCGCTGCTCGCAGGTCTGGGGCTTGAGTTCGAACCGGAGTGCCTCGAGTTTCACCGCAACCAGTCCGCGACGGCAACCGCGAGTACCGTACAGGTCCGTAAAAAAATACATACGCGTTCGGTGGATCGCTGGCGTTGTTACGAGCGGCAGCTCGCGCCGTTGCGGGAATACCTCGAGCGCGCGGGCGTTCCGCTCGAGTAGCGGCTGTCTTACAGAGCCTGATGTACAGTAACCCACAACTGGACAACATGAGCAGGACGGCGCGTCAGGCCGTGCGCCGTAAAGACTGGACGACCGTACAGTCCTGTGCGCGCCGGTTGCAGCGGGAACAACGGCAGAATCCCGAGGGGTTTTTTCTCGGCGGGCTTGCGGACGTGGCGGCCAGGCGTCGGGACAAAGCGCTCCAGGCCTTTCAGAAAGCGCTTGCACTGGACAGGCAGCGTTACGATGCGGCCGTCGAACTGGCCGAATTGTATCTCGCCGAGCAGCGAATGGGGGATGCTGCAGCGCTCGTGCTGCAGCGTACCGAAGCCATGCGAAACAGCCCGCTGTATCTCGACAAGGCCGCATCGGTTCTCGTCAAAGCCGGTCTCCCGGAGCGTGCGATGCCGCTGTTCGACCGGGCGTGTGAGCTGCAGCCCGATGCCGACGCGCTGCGGTCTCGCCGCGCCGAATGCCTGGTGTTCGTCGGCCGTATCGATGAGGCAAAGCTTGAGTATCGGCAGTTGCTGAACAGATCGCCGGCGCATCAGCGCAATCACTATGAACTGTCGCGGCTGGCGCGGGCAACCACGGCATCGCACGTCGATGAGATGAAAGCGCTGCTGCAGCGCACGGGACTGCCGGCCGAGAGAAACGTGTTGCTTTATTACGCCCTCGGCAAGGAACTGGAAGACCTCGAGCGTTGGCAGGAGGCGTTTCACTATTACACGTGTGGGGGCGATGCCGCGGCCGCACTCGGCCGTTACGACGTGCGTGAGGACGTGCAGCTTATCGATGCGGTCGTGGCGCAATGCACGGCGGAGTGGCTGGATGATGGACAGGCGCGTCGCTCGGCAAGCGATGCGAAGCGGCCAATATTCGTCGTCGGCCTGCCGCGCAGCGGCACGACGCTCGTTGAGCGCATATTGGGCAGTCATTCCGACGTGGAAAGTGTCGGCGAGACGTTTTTCGTGCAGTCGACACTAAAGGCGATGGGCGGGGCGAAAGCGGGGGCCGGGCTTTCGGCACCGGCGATAAAGCGCGCTGCGGCAAAGAACATGCGCCGGCTGGCACAGACTTACCTCGAAAAGGTTCGCTATCGCTTCGGCGACCGGCCCGTGTTTGTCGACAAGCTCCCTGAGAATGTCGTCTACCTTGGATTTATTGCGAAGGCGTTTCCCGACGCGACGCTGATTCTCGTCAATCGCAATCCCATGGATGTGTGCTTCGCAATGTTTAAGCAATCCTTTTTTCGCTATGCCTATACACTCGACGATCTCGGTGAGTATTACGTTGCTTATCACCGGCTCGCGCAGCATTGGCGCAGCGTATTGCAGGGGCGGCTTATCGAGGTGCACTACGAGTCGCTGGTCGGCGACCAGGCGCGGCAAACCCGCCGCCTGCTCGATGCGGCCAACCTCGAATTCGAAGACAATTGTCTTCACTTCGAACGTAATTCGGCAGCCAGCAACACGGCCAGCGCCGTGCAGATACGACAAAAGATGCACACTGACTCGGTCGGCCTCTGGCGGCATTTCGACGCGCAGTTACAGCCGTTGCGCAGCCGGCTGGAGCTGGCCGGTATTGACACGTCCGGCGGTGCTACCGGAGGAACCCGATGAACATACACCGATTTCACTTTGTGCTGATGCTGACTGTTCTGTCATTTCCCGCGCTGGGGATAGCAAACGACTGCCGATCGATTGACAACGACAAGGAAAGACTTGCCTGTTACGACGAGCGAGACGCAAAGTCGGCCGCAAGTGCGCCGGAGCGGGTGGTCGACATCGACGACACCATTGGCCGGGAAACCGTTGACGAAGCGAAGAGCGAACAACCTGCGATCGTCCGGGGTCACGTCTCTCGCTGTCGCAAAACCGAACGCCATCGGTACCTGTTCTACTTCGACAACGGTCAGATCTGGCAGCAGAAAGACAACGTCCGGCTCGGTTGGGAGAACTGCGATTTCGACGTATCCATTGTGCGCGATTTCTTCGGCTATAAGATGCAGCCCGACGGTGAGAAACGTAGGGTAAGAATCTCGCGGGTACGGTAGCGGCGCTACTCCGGCGCCGATACGACGTCCTCGACGAAGTCTCCACCGGCCAGCACAAACTCGATCGTGCGTGTATTGAGAATGTCGTCAAACGGGTTGGCGTTGAGACCGACGATGTCGGCGCGATAGCCGGGTGCGATGCTTCCCAGCCGCCGTTGTTCCTGCAGGAACTCGGCCGCAGTGACCGTCGCCGACTTAAGTGCCTGTGACTCGCTGAGTCCGGCGGCGACCAGCAGTTGCAGTTCCTCGTGCGCCGAGTAGCCCGGGAACACCTGCGGATTATTGGTATCGGTGCCCAGCGCGATCGGGACGCCGAGTTCCGCCGCCCGTTGCAGGTTCGACGACAAGGCGTGCTGCCAGCTTGCGATCAGTTTGGGACTCTCGGGCTGGATTGCCCAGTACGCTTCGCTCTTTAAACTCTGCAACGCTGCCGGGGACACACCGGCGATCGCATACGCGTCCTGGTCCCGGTGGCCGGTTTCCTGGTCGAGCAGGGCATCGAAAAGACTCAGAGTCGCGACGTAGAAAACCTGCCGGCTTGCCATGGTTCTCAGCGTTTCGTCGTCGATGATGTCGTCCGGTGCGTGCATGATGCCGTTGCAGCCCGATTCGACGACATCGACAACGTGCTCCGCCAGGCTGACATGTGCAAAGACCCTTAAGCCTCTTTTTTCTGCCTTGCCGCATATCTCAGCGACTTTACTTTTTGACAGCCTGGGCTTTGGAGCGAACGCGCCGGGGCCGTCGTCGACGACGATTTTTATCGCATCGACCTCGGCAGCAATCTTTTCATCGAGCAGATCATCGACGGAATCGTGCTCTTTTATGCCGACGGCACCGCGCGCTCGGATAAGTTCCGGGTCCTCATCCGCGTCCATGCCCCAGATCGTCGTGATCGGGTGGCTGCCATGCGCCGTGATTATATCGCCCGACCCGAAAATTCCAGGGCATGTGGCGGGATGTTCGTTGCAGTACGCCTTCCAGTCACGCATCTGCTGGTCGTTGCCGCCGCCGCCGCCCGGCACGAAAATCGAGGTAACGCCATAGCGCAGGAATTGCTGCAGCGCCTGCCTGCGATCTTCGTCGGTGTTTCTGCGCAGCCCGCCGTCGCCGATGTGAGCGTGAACGTCTATGAGGCCGGGAAGAAGAAACAACCCGGACGCATCCACCACGACGACGCCGTCGGTGGTCCTGGTTTGGCCGCTATCTGCAACTCGAACGATGCGGCCGTCTGCGATCAGAATGTCTTTGGGGCCGTCTACGATCTCGCGTACCGGATCGACGATCAATCCTCCGGTCAGTAACAGGCCGGGGCGGTCGTGTTCCGGAGGTGGGCTGCATGCGGCGATACAGAATAGAACAAACACCAAAAGGGGTTTTCGCGCCATCACGTTGGTAGCGTACTTCCTGGGGCCTGTTAACACGAATGTCATCGACGCTGCCGAGGCGGTTTTTTGTACCGGCAAGGCGGAGCGGCCGCTCTCGCCCATCCATGGGCTTCGCGGCATTGGGGCGTCCTGCCCGGCAGTGCCGTGTAGCCCCGCTACATCGGCGAGCGACAACGCCGCCGGGCGAAAAACCGCCTCGGCCCGTATGGGTTGTACCTGAAAAAGCGCCTCTCGGCGTTGCTCGTCATTCATTTGACCCGTCAAACCTCATTCCTCGCGCCTTGACAGGCGCTTTTTCAGGTACAACAGGGTCGATGACATTCGTGTTAACAGGCCCCAGGACACTGTCCACGATAGCACAGGACAGTGGAATGCGTTTGCGGACGTTTGGGACGATGTCAGGAAAACCCGCGAAAACGCCAGGTTTACACACTGTCCCGGTCCGGGATCGGCCGCCACAATGGTCGCATGCAGTCAGCCGATTACGAAACGCTGTTTCGCCGGGAGGCCATTCGTCAGCTTGGCAGGCCGATGCCGGGGCGCCCGGTCTGCCGTGTGCCTGCCTGCTGGGACTGGATCGTGTTGCTGTTGGTCGCGATCTGCGCCGCGGCCGTAATTCTGGCCATCACGGTTCAGTATCGCGAGACCGAAACCGCAAAGGGCTGGCTGGTACCCGAGCGGGGCGTGGCTCAGGCGGTTCACGATCGCTATGCCACGGTACGCCGTGTCGACGTCAGTCAGGGCGAGCACGTCGTCGCCGGACAGGTCCTGGCGGTGCTGTCGGCCGATGCGGCATTGCCGGGTGGCGGATTTCGCAGCGCGCGGGACAGCGACTATTATCGCGACGAAATCAAAGCGGTGGACAGCCGGCAGTCGCTGCTGGTGCGCCGCTATGAAGCGGCGGACAAGGATCTCGGCGCACAGTTGCAGCATGTCGACCTGGAGATTGCGTCGGTCGAGCGCCAATTGAGCGGCGAGGAGGAGCGCACCGCGATGGCCGACGAGCGTCTGAGACGCCTTGGGCAGGCGGCCCAGGCCGTTACCGAATGGGATCTGCTCAGGCTGCGCGAGGAGCTTGCGGCAATGCACGTGCAGCAGGAAAAGTTGCGTCAGCAGCGAATTGTGCTGCAGCGAACGCGGGGCCGCCTGCGTCGAGAGCGGGAAGCCGCGCCGCTGAATCGCGACATGGAACTGTCGGTGTTGCGGTCTCGTCGATCCGAACTGGCGCAGCGTCTGGCAGAGGCTGAGGTGAATCATTTGGCGACGCTGATCTCACCGGCCGACGGCATTGTGGCCGATATCGCCGTGCAGGCTGGCGAAACCGTGCGACCCGGTCGCGTACTGATCACGGTGCTTCCGAGCAACAGCCCGCTGCAGGCGGAGATGTACGTACCGTCCTCCGCAGCCGGATTTGTCCGCAGGGGACAGCCGGTCGAACTTGCTTTCGATGCATTTCCGCGCCATAAGTACGGGACAGGAACCGGGCAGATTCTTAGCATTGCGGAGTTTGTCACGCCGCCCGCCGATATGCCCGCTGCGCTCGCGTCACGAGAGGCGGCGTACCGCGTCGTGGTGGGTGTGCCGACGACGGAACTCGAGTTGCGGCCGGGAATGACTTTGCAGGCGGACCTGGTACTCGAACGGCGCAGCGTCGCAGATTGGTTGCTCGAGTCGCTGCTGCCGCGGCGCGGCTAAACCGATGCCGGCAGTTGCGTGGCTGAATCCACTGGGCCGTCGCTGCGTCCCGGTTATTCATCAATCCAGTGCGACCGAGTGCGGTCTGGCCTGTGTTGCGATGATTGCCGCCTATTTTGGCGCACAGGATGACATCGTGGCGCTGCGTCGCAGATACCAGGTTTCCGCAAACGGTGCGAGCCTTTCCGCCCTCAGCGGCATCTGCAGCCACATCGGGCTGGCCACGCGAGCCGTGACCTGCGAGGTTTCGGAACTCGGGGCGCTGCGCACGCCTTGCATACTCCACTGGCGTTTTAATCACTTCGTCGTTCTGCGCTCGGTTGCGCGTCACTCGGTGCACATACACGATCCGGCCAGAGGCGCGGTGCGGGAGTCGATCGATGACGTGCGCAGTGCATTCACGGGGGTGGCGCTTGAGGTCACGACCACATCTCGGTTTCGGCGCCGTTCTGCACCGACCGCGCTGCGCGTCATCGATCTGCTGCCGAAACGACTGAACGTCGGCGGACGCTTCGTCGCCGGAATGCTGCTGGCGTTGATCTGCGAGTGTCTTGCCCTGACGTCGCCGCTGTATTTGCAGACCGTTATAGACAGCGTCATTGCCAGCGGGGATCGATTATTGTTGCGCGCGTTGTTTATTGCGTTTCTGTGCCTTATGGGTTTTCAGATAGCGGCGGTCGCGATGCGTTCTCTGACGTTTCAGTACCTCGGGCAAGTGGCGATTTTCGATATGGCGTCCCGGGTGCACGCACGTCTGCTGCAGTTGCCACTGCGATTCTTCCGCAGCCGTGAACTCGGCGACATTCAGCACCGCTTTCAGGCGCTCGCAAGAGTGCAGCAGTTTATCGCCTACTCGGCACCGGCGATGCTGATCGACAGCCTGTTTTTGTCGCTGCTGACAATCGTACTCGTAACCTACGATCTTCGTCTGGCATTGTTCAATATCGCCGCAGTCGGCCTCTGGTGTATCTGGCGTGCGGCGATATTCCCGACACGCATGCGATACTCGACCGATATCGCGATCGCCGAATCGTCCACGCAGTCGCATTTCCTTGAGACGCTTCGCACCATCGTCTCGGTTAAGGCCGCAAACGGAGTGGATGCGCGCGGCGAGGATTGGCGTAATCGCTTTGCGGATACGGTCAACGCTCGAATTCGTTCCGGAAATCTGCAGATCGTCGACAGTGCAGTCCGGCAATTGCTGTTGAACGGTGCCCGTACTGCCACGATTTTTCTGCTCGCCGTGCGGGGCCTCGACGGCCGTCTTAGTGTCGGCATGATTTCGGCGTTCGCGGCCTATCTCGGGATGTTTTACGTGCGTGCGGGTGCGCTGGTCGATGTGATTGCCGAGTACCGGTTGTTGCGTGTACCGCTGGATCGACTTGCAGACCTGTTGTTTCATGAAGCCGAAGCAGATGACGGCCATGTGCCGCAACGAGCGATCGGGAAGATTGCGCTGCGGGGCGTCGCGTTCCGCTACAGCACCGGGGAACGCCGGGTATTGCAGGATTGTTGCGCCACCATTGAGGCCGGTGAATTCGTTGTGATCACCGGATCCTCCGGTTCGGGAAAAAGTACACTGCTTCAATTGATCGCGGGTGTAGAAGACCCCGAACAGGGTTGCATTCGCTTTGGCGGGCGACGGGCCGGGCAATGGTCACCGCATGCGCGACGGCAGCGCATGGCGGCCGTTTTTCAGGACGATCAGCTGCTGAAGGGTTCCATTGCATGCAATATCGCTCTTTTCGACGATCGCATCGACTACGCGCGCGTCAAACAGGCGGCGGCTTTGGCGTGCATACACGATACCATCGAGCAGTTGCCCATGCGTTATGAAACCCGCATTGCGGACCTGGGCTCATCGCTCTCGTGCGGCCAGACGCAGCGCGTATTGCTGGCGAGAGCGATCTACCGCCAGGCTGAGGTGATGCTGCTCGATGAAGTTACCAGCGGACTCGATGCGTCGCTGGAACAGCGCGTGATTCGTTCAATCGGACGGTTGAAATGCACGCGCATTGTTGTGTCCCACAGTGACAATATGCTTGCAGCCGCGGACAGGGTATTGTGGCTGCATCGAGGTTCGCTGCTATCATCACCCCCTGCGCTGAGCGTTTGATGGTGGAAGGATGGGCGGAATTCGATGAAATTGAAAGGCATGTTGCTATTCCTGTGCGCGGTACTCGGGGCCTGCGGCAAACAGGCGCAGGAATTGCCTGCGATGACCCGGCATACCCTGGCGCACGCGGGTCTTGAGCGTGAGTACTTTGTATTTCGGCCTTCAACCTACACGTCGAACGCGGGACTCCCGGCGGTGGTTTTCCTTCACGGCCACGGTGGCACCGCCACCGGAACTGAGGCGGAGGTGACACAGGGCCTGAATCGTTACGCTGAGCGTGCGGGTTATATCGTCATCTATCCACAGGGTAGCTGGTTTATGGCGAATGAGGGAACGCCGGATCAGCTCATATCGACATCCTGGAATCATATTTCGGACGGTTTCGACAAAGGGCCCGATGGACCTATTTGCACTGACGATGCCGTAAAGTACGAATGCCCGCCTGAATGCGGAACCTGTGGCGAGTGTGGATGGGCCTCCTGCAACGACGACACCGGGTTTCTACGGTCGCTCGTGACGACGGTCAGAGACGAGTATTCGATCGATTACCAGCGCGTGTTCGTTGCGGGCTTCAGTAACGGGGCGATGATGGCGCAGCGCGTTGCCTGCGAAGCGTCCGAATTGTTTGCGGGCGCATTCCTCGCTCACGGTCGTGTTGAGCCTGGATTTGAGTGCACCCCGACGCGGCCGCTGCCGCTGCTTCAGGTGTATGGCGGTAACGACCGGGTGGTGCCAGGCGACGGTGCGGCCAGCAGCACCGGATATTTCTACAGCACGCCGCAACGCGTTGCGGACCACTGGCTGGACGGAGCGGATTGTGCCGCCGACGGTGGTCTCTGGTCCGTACCCGGCATTGACGGCGAGAACGTACAGTGTTCGGTACGCTGCGGCGAATCAGCGGGTCCCGCGATTGAGTGTTATTGGTCCGATGGCGATCATCGCTGGCCCGGCACGGCCGGCAAAATTGGCAGTAACGGCTATTGCGCCACCGAGTTGCAGTTGGCGGGTATGCCGGGGCAGACGCCTTGCATCGCGCCGGATCCCGATGCCGACATCTGGGGATCGACGCTCATGTTCGAGTTCTTTTCGTCGCATTCCGAGTAGTCGTCTGTCCAGGGGGCGCCAGTTAATAGGGGGGTTACGAACGATGGCTTCTTTAGTTAAAGGTCTGAGTTTTCGCAGCCCGCCCGTGCTGGGCCTGCTCGTTATGCTGCTGCTGATTTTCGAGAAGTTTCTGGCGCACACCTATACGGTGATCACGATCTATGTGCTGCCCGCTCCCTGGAAGTACTGGGTACCGGGCGTACTCGGACTCATCGGCGTCGCGATGATCGTTTGCGGACTCGGCAGGGATGAAGTTAAGGGTACGATTCTTGGTTGGGGCGGTGCGGCCCTCGTGTGGATGTCGTGGTTCGAGAGCGGACTGCCGATGCTTGCTCGATACAATGAGATGAAGACCTTCCTGCCCGATGAGGGGAATAGGATGGCGGGCCTGTTGGGCGAGCACGTCATTCTCGAGGCCAGCGGGATTTTCTGTATCGTCACGCTGTTTTTCGTCATGCTGAACAAGGACGTCCGCTGCCGGATGCTGCTCTGGATCAGGCGCCGTATCGGGCTCGGCATTGCCGTGGGCGTTCCGGCACCGGGCAATCGCCCGAACGTTGCGCGTGTCGCTGCGTTTGAGTACTTCTTCGTAACCTGGTTTATGTACGTACTCATGCTCGTCATTATCGATCCACGCCTCAACGGGCTCTATCATCCCGTGACCTACACGTTGTCGGCCGTGATTGGCGTCTGGGGACTGTACCTGTTGTACAAGTTGTCGCAGCAGCGGGAAGTCGGTTTTACGCTGCGCTACGGCATCGGGGCCGTAGGCGTTGCCTGGTACATCCCGGAGTGCCTGGCGCTGTATGAAAAGCTATACGAGTTCTATCTGCGGGTGGACAAACACCCCATTGCGATGTCGGTCGTGTTTGCAATTTTTGTGGCGATCATTGTCATCCTGTGGCGCACACCCGTGGACGAAGAAACCGGGCGGGCTAAACTGCGTTAGTTGGAGAAACTTTCTCGAGGTATGCACGAGGGCACTTAGAACTCTTCGAGCAAACGCCCCTTGCCAAAGATCTTATCGTCGATGCCCACAGCTCGCAGTGCATGCCAGATGCAGGCGATGTTAATCGGAATCAGCGGTTTCTCAAGCCAGTGTTCCATTGTCGGAAAGACGTCGACCGTCGAAAGGTTGGTGCCACACTGGATGATCGCGTCGACATCGTCGCCGTCAACTTCACGGATTGCGTCCATGACCATCGGGATGGTCGTTTCGGCAATCGCCGTTGCGGACGGACGGGCCAGGCCTTTGATGGCCTTTACCTCGAAGCCGATGTCATTGAAAAATCGTACGACGTTATCGTCGCCGATCGGCGGGTAGGGTGTAATGACAGATATTTTCTTCGCGCCAAATCGCTGCAGTGCGTCGCGCGCGGCGCCTGCACCTGTTGTCAGGCTTAAGCCTCCAATTTGATCCTGAATGTTTTTTTCGAATGCATGATTGCCTTCAATGCCACCCCAGAATGTCTCGGCGGACATCCCCAGCATCAGGTGCGAAATTTTGGCACTGAGTACGTTTCGAATTGAGATCGGAAGTTCGTCTCGCAGTGCATCGAGAAATCGCTCAAAGACGGTATTGAAGTCATCTCCTGAACGGTCGGATTCGTCGGCCCAGTTCGCAATTTGAATCCAGAAACGGGAGGGGTGCCATGTCAGCCCTTCAAGCGGAAATTTCTGCAGGTCGTACTCGACCCCGGTGTTGGTCGATGGCACCAACACGCCAATGCGAGCCCGGCTCGCGATCTGGTAATTATCCATGGCTATGCTCTTTATGCGGTGCCTGACTGCTCCGAGCTGACAAATTCCAGACTCGTGGCGGGGAGAGTACCACGAGCCCGGACTGTCATTCGGCCGCTACTCGCCGAAGTTGTAGCGGAAACGCAGCCCCGCTGTCCGCGGTTTGGGCAGGTACAGGCTGATCGCCTGCGGTACGCTGCGGCCGTCAGGCAGAATGCCGTAGTCGACGTTACCAAGCCCCGATTTGACCTTGTCGTCATTGGTCAGGTTTTCGACATACAGCGTCAGTTCCCAGGCGTTGCGCGCGAGACCAGCGAACAGATCGTATTCGACGTACTGCGGCAGATAGGCTCGATTTTCCTCGCCGACAAAGCGCTCATCGCTGTACACCCCGACCAGCTCGACGAATCCGCCCATGTTGGCATTGAAGTTGGTGTCGTAGCGTAACGACAGTGTTGCCGCATTCTCCGGTGTCAGTGGCGGGACTTTTCCGGAGAAGTCGGCGTTGTTGTTACCGGCCTTAACGCGATTGAAGGCCGACGGTGTGCCACCTGCCTGTGCCAGAATCTGAGACAGATTGAAACTCGTGAATTCCGCATCGGTGTGGGTGTATGACAGACGGGCCGACATTCCATCGATAAATGCTGAGTTCCAGATCAGATCGACTTCAAAACCCTTGATCTCCGTTTCACCGGCGTTGATGACTGTGGTCTGCAACAGCCCTGTCGTCGGGCTGATGAACTGGTACGGCACCTGCTGGTCGGTGTAATCATAGAAGAACGCGGCGGCATTCAGACGAATGGAACGATCGCGCCAGTCGGATTTGAAGCCGAGCTCGTAGGCGTCCAGCTTCTCCGACTTGTACTCGCCGGTCGTCACATCGCCGTTGGCATCCGTGGTGCTGATGCCGCCCGGCTTGAACGCCTGCGAGTAATAGCCGTACATCAGAAAGCTGTCGCCGAGCGACCAGTCGATCGTCACTTTCGGCACGAATGCGTCTTCCTCGACCGTGTTGGTCGTCAGCTCGCCCGGTCCGAACATGAAGCCCCACCACGGGTCGGCGCCGAACTGTGAGAAAAAGCCGATGTCGGCCGCGCCGCCGGCATAGTCGATCTTCTCGTCGAGAAAGCGCGCTTCCAGAGACACGATGAGATTGTCGGTCAGATTCAACGACGCCATTCCCGCAATCGACGTGTGCCGGGTTTCGCGATGCAGCGGAATGAACGGTGTATTGCCGGGCCCGGTCGCGAGCGACGTGACCATCGGTATACAGCCGGGCACGCCGGGATAAATCAGGTCGCAAAAGTTGTTGATGAGTCCCGGTACTACCGGTTGCTGCAGATAATTGAACGGGCCGCCGGGTCCGTTCAACAGACCCAGCACGAGCGCCGGATCGCCGCCTTCGCGCAGCCACCATTCATCGTCGAACTGCGAGTCCATTTTTTCGTCCCAGTACAATGCGCTGAGCATCCAGTTCAGGCGGTCGCCGCCGCCGCTCAGCCGCAGCTCGTGGCTGATCTGCTTCGTATCGATTCGCTGTTCCGACATCGCGGACAAACCGTATTGCGAGAACGGAAACGGGGGGAAAGGAACAGAGACGATCGGCACGCTGCCTTTGTCGAAGTCTTCCTGTACATGTGCCTTGTTGTCGGTGTAGCCGAGGATATACATGAACCGTGTCGAGTCGAAGTCTATCGCCACGTCGAGGTGAATGCGCGTGTTCTTGATGTCGGAACCCAGAAAATCCTTGCCCGTACGCGGATCCGGCGACAGGTCGATATCGGCTTCGGTTGCGTGCATTTCGCCGACGACCAGCGCTCGGCAGGTCGGGCCGGCACCGAATGTGTCGAAGTTCGGCTGCTGCCGGTCGATGCCGTTGCAGGTGGCGGGGAAAATATGCGGGAACTGCACGGCGTCGTCGGTTACCGTGCCCGTGCCGAACATGTTCACGAACGGATTGAAAGAAGGATCGATCGATTGAATCAGTACTTCCGCACGAGGTGCCGCTTCGTAAACGCTGCGTTCACCACGCAGGTAAACCGACGTACGATCGCCGATTTTCCAGTCCACGCTCAACGAGCCGCCCGTTGTTTCCGACGAGCCGAGGAGCTGGCCCGTATTGGGATTGCGGTAGTAGCCCGTGTGGTCGACCCGGCCAAAGCCCACTCGCGCCGTCAGGGTATCGTCGATGAGCGGCCCCGAAAACGAGAGTCCCACCTCGGTGGAATCGTGCTCGTCCCAGGACGCGCTTACGTGGCCCTCGAACGTATCGGACGGCCGTTTGGTGACGTAGTTGACCGCGCCTGTAAACGCGCTGCGTCCGTACAGAGCGCTTTGCGGGCCCTTTACGACTTCCACGCGCTCGAGGTCGAGCAGCGACAGGTTGGATGTGACACCGCCGCCGGCAACCGTTAGCGCCTCGCTCGATACGTCGACGAAATCGACAAGAATCGCCGCGTTTGGACGGCCGCGCAACGCACTGGCGCCGCGAATAATAGGCCGCGTATCCATCGGCAGTACGCCCTGATCGTAGGTCAGAGACGGTGTGTATCGGGCCAGCGTCTCAACGCTGTCGATCGACAGTTGCTGTAACTGCGCCTCAGAAAACACGTCGACCGCGATCGGAACCTCCTGCAGGGATTCGTCGCGCTTTCGCGCACTGACCACTATCTCTTCAAGCGCAATATCCGCGCCATCCTGGGCATAACCAGGCGACGGCGGTAACGCGAACGACGCCGCCAGGCTTATCGCCAGGCCGAGCTTTGTAGCTGATTTCATAAGTACTTCTCCCCGGGTAATCCAGACACCATTGCCTGGGCCAATAAAATTAGTGTTCCTCAAACAACCGGCCGCGATTGTCGTACTGCTCGTCGATGCCGCAGCTGCGCAGTGCATGCCAGGCCGTCGCAACATTGATTGGTAATGCGGGTTTGCCAAGCCATTTTTCGATGGTTGGAAAGATTCCGCTCGTCGACAGATTAGTGCCGACCTGAACGATGGCGTCGACATCGTCATCATCGATCTGCCTTACGATATCCATGACGGCGTGTTCCGGCACCAATGCGATCGCGTCGGTCGTGTTTTCACAGCGCAGGCCGACCAGATGCTTGATCTCAAAACCTAAGTCTTCGAAGAACAATCGAACGTTTTTGTCGCCGACGGGCTGATACGGCGTGATGATGCTGAGATTTTTTCCCGTGCCGCCTTCGACACCGAGTGCCTGCAGGGCCGCAATGACCGCGTTGGCGCCGGTCGTCAAACCCGTGTCGCGGCCGACCATGTCGTGGATACGGTCCACAAATCCGTCGTTGCCCTCAATGCCGCCCCAGAACGTCTCGGCGGACATGCCCATCATTACGTGATCCGGTTTGCAGGTCATCAGGCTTTGAATTGAGGCGCCGATCGTCTCGCGAAGGAGTTCCAGGAAGCGAATGAAATTATCGTCGTCGCTTAAATCCGTGTGCTCGATGTAAAAGCGTGTCGCGTGCCAGGTGACGCCGCGTGGAATGAAGCGCTGACAGTCGTATTCCACGGATGTGTTCGTCGACGGAATAACGACCCCGATCTTTGCCCGGTGGCCAATGTAGTTGTCCTGGTGACCGTCGGTTTTTTGCGAGCGGTCCCGATTTTTCGACAGATCGATCGATCCGAATGTCATGTCGCTTTCCCCATCGATATCATATTGTTGCCTGACTGTCGTGGTAGCACTTAATCATGGCACGCTCGAGCAGGAATTCGCGTGCCATCCCTGGATCGTTCGCGGTCTCCATGAGCATCTCCTGGCGTTTCTTCTGGACCTTGGGATCTGTCGATTCCATCAGTGCCTTGTTTTGAATCGTATGTTCCTGGACAAAGCGTACGGCAACGTCTTTGCGCTGCCGGTCGTAATGTGCAAACTCGGCTTCGAAGTCGGCGCCATGATCGTAGATTCTCACGAACTTTTCGCCAAGACAGAATGCATCGTGCAGACCGCCGTTCATGCCCATGCCGCCAAGCGGGTTGTTGATGTGGCAGGCATCGCCTATCAGAGCGAGCCGGCCTTGATGGTAGGCCTCCGCGACACGCTGATTGACGGCGTACAGACTGCGGTGCCGGATATCGTAGTCACCGTCTTTGTCGTACAGGTGGTGAAGCCGTTCCTGAATGAACGCGTCGGACAGCAACAACGCTTCGTCGTCTTCGTTCTCGGGCGTCGTCGGAAACAGGATGCGCCAGCGCTTATCGGTGCGTAACACGACACACCACTCGTCCGGATCGGCGACGTAGTTGACCCACGAAAAATCCTCAAACACGTCTTCGAAAGGAAACGACGTGCTGACGACAAGGAACTTTTCATCGTACGTAAAGCCCAGATAGCCGATGCCGGCCGACTTTCGGAGGCGGCTGCGTGCACCGTCTGCAGCAACGACGAAGGCGCCCTCAATCGTATCGTCTGTTCCATTGTGACGGACGTGCACCCGAACGGCATCGCCGAATTCCGTGTAGTCGGTGACTTCGTGCCCAAAGCGCAGATCGGCACCGTCGAAATCGCCGAGCCGCGCGCAGTTAAGCTGTGTCAGTTCGTATTGTTCGAGCTGAAGACGGAAGGGATGGTTTGTCTCATCCGCGATCAGCGACAGGTCAAACGTTGCCGTTTCGCCGGTCTGCCGGTCGCGATACTGGTATCGGGGTACGCGCAGTCCTTTTTCGAGCATGGAGTCAACGACCTGCCTGTCCAGCTCTGCCAGCAGATCGAGCGATACCGGGTGGAACGTCGATGCGCGCAGGTCGACCGGCAACGCCTGTTCCTTCTCAACGACAATTACCGGAATGCCGTTCTTCGCCAGCAGCAGCGCGAGTGTCGAGCCCGACGGACCCGCACCCGCAATAATGACGGGTTTGTCCGGGCGCTTCATCCGACCGCCTCCGCGGGAAAAAATCGTCTGAGGAGCTGCGCTACCTCGTCACTGTGTGTTTCGCAGACGAACGTGCGCGCGTTATCGATCGTTGCGCAACGCCCGTCCGCGAGTAACGCGTGGGTGCCGTCGAGTGCGCTGTAAAGGGGATCGTCGGTGCCCGCGAACACGAGCGCCGGGCATTCGATGGCTTGAATCGCCGCCGCAAAGTCGTGTGCGATCACGGCCTCATACGCAGCCGCGTAGCGATCGCCGAGTTGCAGCCCGTTGAGTGTTTCACGCTCGATGATGGATGGCGATGCTTTCGCGTCCTTGCTTGAAATGCGCCGCCACATTTGCAGCAGGTGGCTTCCGTCCTGCTGCACGGGGATGGCTGCCGCCGCGGCGGGCAGCCGGGATTTCATGTCGTCGTCAAGTAAGGTAGGGCCGGACATCGCAACAGCGGTAACAAGCTGCGGATGCCGCTGTACCAGCTCGGCCGCTATCGACGCCCCCGTATGGTGGCCAAACACGAGGCAGCGGTCGATACTCAGTTCATCGAGAAACTCCGCGATGGCCTCCGCGAGCCGCTCGATGCGCATTTCGCCGTCGACGGCATCGCTCATTCCCATGCCCGGCGTATCGGGCGCAATGAGCCGAAAGTCTGTCGCCAGCCGCATCATGAGTTGCTCGTACATCGCTGATGAGCTCGGTGTCTGGTGCAGCAGCACGACGACGGGTTTTCCGGTCGTGCCCGCATAGCGATAGTGCATCTGACCGAAGGAAACGGCCACGTATGCCCGGCGCACCTTCATGCCGTGTCTCCGAGTTCGATGCTGACCCATTTGAGTTCCGTGAATTCCTCGGTCGAATAGCGGCCGCCGCTTTTGCCGATGCCGGACAGGCCAGGGCCGCCAATCGGGGCCAGCGCATTGCTTTGAAACGCGTGCATGCCGATGTGTACCGATCCGGCGCGCAGGCGCCGCGCGGCGGCAAACGCGCGCCGCACATTGTGTGTCAGAACAGCCGATGACAGCCCGTAGTCGCTGTCGTTTGCAATGTCGATGGCGTCTTCGAAATTATGCGCTCTGACCAGCGACGCAATCGGCCCAAAGCTTTCGTCGCGCCAGAGACTGCAGTCGCGCGGCGGTTCCACGACGATCGTAGGTTCGTACACGAGTCCGCTGCGGACCCGGCCGCCGGTCAGAAGCTTCGCGCCGCGCTCAATCGCGCTTTGCTGATGAGCCTGTACCTTTTCGAGCGCACGGCGGTTGATCAGCGGGCCGTAGACTGTTGAGGAGTCGCGCTGGTCGCCAAGGGGCAGCGATTCGAGCCGTGTTTTCAGTGCGTCGCTGAAGGCATCGAAAATGCCGGTTTCGACAACGATTCGTGAATTGGCCATGCAGATCTGTCCCGCGTGGGCGAACATGCCGTCGGCTACGATGACGGCCGCTTCCGCCGGGTCCATGTCGTTCAGAACCAGAATCGCACTCTTGCCGCCGAGTTCGAGTTGCATGCGACGCATGCGCTGCATGGCCGCTGTTCCCACGTTGACGCCGGTCGCCGTCGATCCCGTGAGCGCGATACAATCGATGTCTTCGTGGGTCACGAGCGGCTCTCCGCATTCGAGCGGCAGACCGGTGACGACGTTAATGACGCCGTCGGGCATCCCGGCTTCTGTCAGCGTGCGCGCCCAGGTTATCGATGTCAGTGGCGTTTCTTCCGACGGTTTGAGTACCACGCTGTTGCCCGCGGCGAGCGGAAACGCGGTCATCTTGGCGGTCAGCGACAGCGGCGCGTTGTAGGGTGCGAGCACCGCAACGGCGCCGAGCGGTTCACGGAATACCATCGATACCCGATCGTTACGGTCGTTCGGAAACGTATCGCCGTAGAGACGTCTTGCTTCGCCCGCTGCGGTGCGCAACAAATCGATCGTGTATCGAATCTCACCGCGTGCTTTGTTGATCGTCGAACCGCTTTCGTCCATCAGCGTATCGAGGAATCGCGCTTCGCCTTCGCTGGCCACAATATCGGCCGCCCGCAGCAGCACTGCCTCGCGTTGAGCCGGAGAAAGCGCGGTCCAGCGTGCGTGACCGCGCCGCGCCGCGGCCACTGCGGTATTCACGTCGGCCGGCAACGCACGTGCGGCACTGCCGATGGGGGTTTCGGTTGCGGGCGCCAGTACCTCAAACGTGCCGCCGCCGGTCGCGGGAACGTCGCGGCCTTCGATAAACAGTGCGTTGTCAATTCGTGTCGGCATGGTTCTACTGCGGCAGCCCCTGCGGAACGCCGATCACTTTCGAGCCGCGGAAAAACTCCCAGGTCTCTCGCGTTCCCTCGTCGCCGATGCCGCTGAGCTTCCAGGCCGGTCGAGGGGCGCTCGGATGCGGGCTGAACAGCGTGACGGAGTTTACTTTGGCCATGCCGCATTCGAGCCGACGCGCAACCGTGTAGGCCTGGTCGCGCTCACCGAACACATAGGCCGCCAGTCCGTACGGTGCATGATTGGCCATGTCGACCGCGTCGTCGATGCGCGTGTAGCGGTGCACCGTCGCAACGGGACCGAATACCTCCTCGTCGGCATCCTCAACCGCGACGCCGGAGATCAGCGTCGGCGGTACGAACCAGCCGCCAAGATCGGGCATCTGCGACGACTGGAGTATTTTCGCTCCCTTTTCGCTGTAGGCCGTTATGGCTGCCTCGACGTGTTTGCGATGCAGTTGGTGTACGAGCGGTCCCATCTCTGTCAGGTTGTTCGTTGAGTGGCCGACACGCAGACCGGAAAGGCGATGCATGACCGTGTCGATGACGTCGTCGTACAGCGACTCGTGAATCATCAGCCGACCCAGTGCGCGGCACCACTGGCCGTTTAGCGTGGTCAGTGCGGCGATGATGCCGTCTACAGTCATTGCGATGTCGGCACCGGGAAGCACGATCAGCGGGTTATTCCCTCCGAGTTCGAGCTGTGCAGGTTTAATCTGATGCGCGCAGGACGCGGCCACCTCACGGCCTGCTGCAAGACCGCCCGTGAACGACACGGCCGCAATGCGCGGATCGCCGACGATGGCCGCGCCTGTCATGCCGTCGCCGTGCAGCAATTGAAAAACGCCTGTCGGCAAATCCGAGCGATCGATTGCGCCTGCGATCAGTTGTCCTGATACGGGCGCCCATTCCGACGGTTTGAAGACAACGGGACAACCCGCTGCGAGTGCGCTGGCCAGTTTGTGGCAAGCGATGCCCGACGGCGCGTTCCATGGACCGATGATTGCGGCCGGGCCGAGCGGCAGCCGCTCCACGATGTAATCCGCGGCGGTCGTCTGCGCGGCAGGCTCGGCGGCCAGAGCCGCCGCGGCGTGGAACGCAGCGCCGCATACGCGGCCGATTGTCCGCGTATGCGTAATCGGTACGCCGGTCATGATGGCATCCGCAGTTGACATTTCGTTGACGAGAGTTTCGAGTTCATTGCCGATCGCGTGCAGAATCTCCGCGCGTCTGGCGCCGCCGAGTTCGCGCCAGATGCCGCTCCTGTGCGCGGCCTGCGCCGCTTCGATCGCATCTGAAATCTGCACGGGCGTGGAACCGAGCTGACGCATGAGCGGTTCGCCTGTGTTGCTGTCGCAGACGTCGTGTTGTAGTTCAACGCCCGGACGCAGCCAGTCGCCGCCGATGTAGTTGCGCAGATCGGGCGAGGGTTGTGACGTTGCCGCTTCAGCTGGCCTTGACACCGAACTGCGCCTGTTCGTCGTCGGAGATTTCGATCTGCGCCGCCATCAGTCGGCCGCGTTCTGCCGGAAACGCCTGCACGAGTGCCATTGACATCTCACGCAATGTGCGGGCATGCGGTTGTGAGTTGCCTGTGCCCGAGGTGCCTGCGCATTTGAGTGCATTTGTTGCAACCCGGAATCCGTGCTCAGCGACCTGCCCCTTGCACAGACGCCAGCGCTGAACAACCGATTGCTTGTCCAGCAGCGGCGGTTCGCTGGTTTCGAGCTCCAGTTGCCGGCGCAGCCAGAGCATGGCCGCTTCGAGGTCGACGAGCATGTCGCCGATGAGTTGCTGGTGCATTGGCGATGTGCCGAGCGGTTTGCCCGTGTCGGCGAATTTTTTTTCGCTGAGCATCCGAATCGTCGTGTTGTAGATCGACCACGCCGCACCCGCGTAACAGGCAAGGCTGGCAAGCTGATTGCCGACAAACGAGCCGCGGCTCATCTGCATACAGCGTGCAAAGGCGCCGGGGATTGCCAGCGCATCTTCGTCGGCGACGAAAACGTCGTTGAGAATCAGGCCGTGTGTCGCGGTGCCGCGCATGCCGAGCGCATCCCATTTTTCACGTTCGCCGACGCCGTGCGCATCGCGGTCGATGAAGAACGTACATAATCCGCTGGCGTCGGTGTAACCTGCGAGATTCGCCGTGATCAGGTATCGGTCCGCGACGCCCGTGGCGCAGCCGAATGATTTAACGCCGGAAATCAGGAAACCGCCGTCAACGGGCTTCGCCTCGGTGTTAATCGTGATGGCAGCCTTTTCCGATTTGACCGGTTCGCTGGCGAAGTTTGCCAGCCATTGCTTGTCGCGGCCCATCGTTAAGAGCACTTTTTCCGCAAAGCGGCGAACGATCGGAGCTTCGTCGTCGCCGAACAACCCGGCGTCGAGCGCCTCGAGTGCGAGCATTCCTCGCGACGCCGCGCTGCAGTGAAAAAAGTAGGCCAGCGCGGTCGAGGGACAGGCGGAACCCATCGCGAAGGTCGTTGCGGCCAGATCGCGGAGTCCGCCGCCGAGTCCGCCGTAGCTTTCCGGAATGATCAGTCCGAGCAATCCTGCATCGCTTAGCGTTGCAACGTGATCCGAACAGAATTCACCGCTTCGATCGACCGTCGCGGCGGCATCGCGCAAGGCAGGAAGTATCGCTTCGACGCGTTCGGCTCGGCCGCGCTCCGCTGCGCTCATGCGCTCAACCAGATGCTCGCCAGTAAGCTTCATGAAGTCCCCTTCGAGTGAGGATTTAATGTGCCTTCAGGGGCATAGGCGAGCTATGACAATTGTCAATTGCTGTCGAGAATCGGCTGCAGCAACTGCCAAGGCCGCGACGCGAGTAGATGCGTATTTCTCGAGCATTCCTTGTTGGCCGCGGCTTGTGGGTGAATTTCCGCGACGAGTACCGTCGCGCCGGCCTCGCGGCGGTGGATCACCGGGCAGCTCAGCAGGCCGTCGAACGGCCGCTCCCGCCACTCGGTCATGATCGTGAAATCCTTCTGGATAGCGGCAATCAGGCTGCCGCGCTCACCAGCGCCGGTCGACGCGAGAATAACGTTCACACGGTTCTCAGCGGCGCGCTCGACGAACCCGGTCCGCCCTTCCCAGTCTTCGAGGGGTGAACCCGCTACGAGTACCGTGCCGACGCTTTGCAGCGCGGCCAGCCGGAATGTTTCCGGATACACGGCATCCTGGGCCGACAGGACCGCGAGCCGACCAAATTTAGTATCCGCGGTTTCCACGCGGCCGGCGCCAGCCTCCGTGTGCAGTGTGTGCTGTGTGAGCAGCACGCCCTGTTTGCTCATCAGCCGCACGGTGTTGGCCTGGCCCGGAGTGGCGACCAGCGTTCCGTCAGACATTTTTTCCTGGACATCGTCGGCGCGCGCTGGCGTTGCGACGCAGATTAGCCTTGCGCCCTCTGACTCGGCGGCGGGGATGTCATCCAGTGTATCCACGGCGGCCGCAACGAGGTTTTCCGGTCCTGTGATGTTGAGTACCTGCCCGGCCGGGTCCTGTCCAAGCGGGGCATACAATTCCGGGCGCCGCGATCCGTACAGGTCGCTGCCGTCGGGACGCGATTTGTCGTCGGCCCGGCGAGGATCGATATCGGCGAACACGATGTCCTCGTCCCGGCCCGCAATCGCGACGACGGTGCCATCGGGCGCGACGATCTGACTGTCACCGGCGCCGTCGAGGAAGTGCCTGGGAATCGATGTTGCCTCGCTGACGGGACCGACGAGTTCGGCGGGAATCAGCGGGCCCACTTTGTTGGCCGCAACGACCCAGACCTTGTTTTCCGCCGCACGTACCGGAATGTGCAGATTGCCTTCGTCGATGGCGAATGAATTCAGGCTGTTGCAAAGCACCTGTGCGCCACGCAGCGCGAGGCATCGCGGTGTCTCGTTGATGACGCCGTCCATGCACGAGTACATCGCGAGTCGTCCCAGCGGCGTTTCGATAACGGGACCGGCCTCGGTGGCCCGATCGAGAAAGTCGTTCTCGTGGCCGATCAGTACCTGCTTGTGATTGACACCGAGCGTCTCGCCGTCCGGCGATATCAACACACTGGTACCCGTAGCGCGCTCGTTGTCCTGCCGTACCGTGCAGTTGATGACGACATAGGCGCTGATTCTGCGCGCGCGATCGGCAATTGCACTGAGAAATGGCCCATCCAGCTCGACAGAGACCTCGTAGCAGTGCGCTGCGTCGTTGTACCATGAACAGTGATTCGAAAATTCGGGCAGCACGATCAGATTGGGAGATTTCCCGGACGCCTTGTCCAGCATGCGAAGACAGGTGTTCAGGTTGGCATCGACATCGTTGCCCACATGAAACTGCGCCGCGGCGACGCGGATTTGGGATTGGCTTTCGGTCATGGCTGGTTGCTTTATCGCGCGAGACTTGTACTAATAGACTATCAATAAGTCATTTCAGGGGCTGCTGCAAGCAGTACGTTCGCTTGGAAAACTACACGCTCGGTCTGGCTCTGTTCGACTATCTTCCTGTTATTGCAGCGGGTTTTGGGCTGTTTCTGATTTGCAGATACAGCGCGCTGCTGGGCGGCTACGCGGGTCCATGGGTGGTGTTGATTCCGGCTATCGCGCTGATCGGCGGTACCTTGAAGGCCACCTGGAAGCTGATTTGGGCGCTGCAGGCCGTGGATGTTCGCTGGATGTCCGATCAGCTGTTTCTGTTTCTGGCGACGGCCTATGTCCTGATGGCCGCATTCGTAATCGGCAACCTCAGGGCACATCGCCAGGGGTCTTCTCTTGCCGAGCGATGGTGGCTTGTGCCGCTTGTGCTTATAGCCGGTGTGATCGGTGCGGCCGCGTGGTTGCGATGGAACGTCGACGGACGCGCTTGGTCGATGGTGTTGCTCGCGACGCTTTCGCTCGCGAATCTCGTGTTTCTGATTAGCCTGATAACCCACTCGGCGCGCTTAAAAAACCGGGTGGCGACAACGGCCTTCATCGTCAATCTGGTTTTGAGCTATGTACTGGTGGGTCTCGCCCGCATGGAGCAGACCGCACAACTGCAGTGGATCGAGGAAGGACTGAATCTCGCAAACAACAGCATGCTTGCGCTAGGCGCGTGGGCCTTGCTTAAAGCCAGACGCCAACGGGGATAAGGTTTGAATACCGACAACGATCAGCCCAAACGTATCATCGGCTTATCCGTCATGCAGGCCGTGACAACCGGAAACCTGTTTTCCTACTACATGGCCTGCCTTGTCGCGATCATGCTCGCGACCTTTTTGCCGCAGTCGCAGGCCTTCCTGCTTACCGAGTATCTGAAGATACCCGAGAGCGAGCAGGGCGTTATCAGCGGCAATCTCAACTTCTGGGGCGAGATCGTGATTATCGCGACGGTCGGGCTGTTCGGTGCGCTGTCCGATCGTCTCGGCCGGCGCATCGTCATGGCGTTCGGTTTTCTGGTCATGGGCGTCGCGTTCTACTTCTATCCGCGTGCGACCACGGTCGATGAGCTGCTGATGTACCGGCTGGTCTATTCGGCCGGTATCGCGGCCGTGAGCTGTATGATTGTGACTGTCGTCGCCGACTACGTACGCGACGTCAGCCGGGGTAAGGCGAGTGGTTATCTTGGAATCATGAACGGACTCGGAGCGATGATCGCGGCGTTTGTGCTGATCAAATTACCGGCACGTTTTATCGGGGGCGGTATGTCGCCGCTCGATGCCGGTATCACGACGTTCAACATCGTCATGGGCATCGCGCTCGCAACTGCACTGTTGATGTGGTTCGGTCTGCAGAAGCGGCCGCCTGAGACGCACGAAGACCGGCCAGGTGTCGTGCAGATGATCGTCGATGGTGTCAAGGCGGCAAAAGACCCGGGGATTGCGCTGGCTTACGGCGCGTCGTTCGTAGCGCGCGGCAACCTCGCGGTCGTCGGTACCTTTCTCGCGCTCTGGCTGACGACGCATGGCACGACGCAGCTCGGCATGACGGCAGCCGATGCGCTGGCGAAAGCCGGCATGATCATCGGTATTTCCTACATGGCCGCCTTCGCCGGTGCACCGTTGTTCGGTATTCTGACGGACAAGATCAGCCGCACCGGTGCGTTGATGGTGACGTTGCTTACCGCTTTCATCGGCTACGGCGGCACGTTCCTGGTTGTCGATCCGTTTGGCGGCCTGATGATTTTGTTTATGATTTTCGTCGGTTTGAGTGAAGTCGGTTGCATCATCACGAGCGGCGTGCTGATTGCGCAGCAGTCACCGACAGCCATTCGCGGATCAGTTATCGGCATCTTCAACCTGACCGGCGCGATCGGCATTCTCGTCGCAAGCAAGGTCGGCGGCTATTTATTCGATCACTGGCGAGCGGCCGGACCGTTTGTGTTCTTTGGGCTTGTCGCGTTGCTGGTATTGCTTTGGGCGTTGCTGGTTCGCACAAGAATCAAGCCGGTTGATCCAGAAGCCGGCAAGGATCATGGGCTCGACGATCTTGCGCAGGAGTCAAGTGCGTTGAGTTAATGTGCTGCTTCCGACATCAGGAAAATCACGGCGCGCAGAATTCTTCTACCTCGCGCTCTTTGTCTCTGATGTACTGTCGTGTAGGGTGCGAGGAGGGGTCGCGCGCCAGCTCGAGTTCGGCCGCCGCGATCTTGCATTTCTCCGAACGCTTCCTCAGTTCCTCCCCGATATCCTTAAGTTCGTCGGCCGACTGTCCGGAGTTTGCACAATGCGTTTGAATCTCTGATTTTTTCGACGTAATTGCATTCCTTCTTGACATGTCGTCGAGATACACACGTTGCCCGTTGTACGGGTCCAGCAACCAATAGACAGTATTGTGGAAGTTGTCATTCTCATCACGATAAGTGGGTAGCTGGTTCTCAAGTACGGACAGTTGTTGTAGCGCCGACTTACAGGCACCTGACATGCCGCCAGCAGGGTGTGTATTTCGTGAGTCTCTTTGAGGGTCGGTTAGCCCAAGCTCGGTTCTGGATTGTCGTTTCTGAAATCGGGTCACCGGAATACTGGTGGATGAGCGCTGAATATCGAGCTGTATCTCCTCGCTTTGGATGTTCTCGGGCGCTTTATCTCCGAAATGAACAACGCCATTTTCGTCAATCCATTTGAATATCTCCCCGGCGCTGGATTGTCCGGTGGCCAGCAGAAAGCAAAGCGTTGTAATTGGCAGTGAGAGGCGATTCATAGCAGACCGGGAAAGTAATACCACTAGCCGGCATCCGTCACCGATTGAGCTAAAGACGTGATGTACGTGTCATTTAACTGCTGGCTACGCCTGGTTGACGTGTTTTCGTCTGGGCAAGCAACTGATCGTTGGCTTTCAGGGTTCAGATTGGAATGCAGCGGCGCTCGGAACAAGGGTTTTGTGTCGGCCGTGCAAGCGGCAACCTCAGCGAAGACGCTGATGGACAAACAGGTGTGTGGGGCAGCTATCCCGGCGGTGCCCAGGCCGGGATGCGACGCAGGTTGGCGAGGATCTGCGCAAAGTCGCTGATGTAAGGACAGGCCTCGGAGAACGACAGCCACACCTTGCGCACGGTGATACGGATGCGTGCGCCGATCTTTAAAAGCTTCACACGGATGGTGGTGCACTGGGCGCGGGCGTATTGCGTGCCGGCGAGGCCGAGTCTGCGCAAGCCGTGCATGAGGACGTAGGCGAAGGACGCAAAGTACAAACGCAACTGGTTGGCACGCATCGTTGCACTGCTGGTGCGGTCGGCGAACAGGCCGAGCTGCTGCTCTTTGATGCGGTTTTCCATCTCGCCGCGCACACAGTAGAGTTTTTCATACAGACGCTTTGCACCGGCACGATGTCCGGGCAGGTTGGTGACCACGAAGCGCGGGTTGTCTTTGCCCGGGAGTACTTCGGCTTTACCGACGACGCGCCGTTCACACGACCAGGACCTGCGGGTACGGTAGCGGAAGTCACGGAAGCGCCGCGCCGGTTTACCCGTATGCTGGTGCGCCGCTCGTGCCTCGGCCATAGTCTGGCCCAGGGCTCGGCGCAAACGCTGATTCCGCGCCAGACCCAGCACATAACCAACCTCGTTGGCTTCACACCAGCTCATGATGGCGTCGCGGCAGAAGCCGGAGTCACCGCGGATGACAATACGGGTCTTCGGCCAGCGCTCACGGATCTGCGTGACGATCCGCTCGAGTTCCTCGACACTGCCGGCGGCGCCATCCTGGTTCGACGGCCGCAGTCGCGCACACAGCAGATGCTCGCCGCAGAAGATGTACAGCGGCAGGTAGCAGTAGCAGCGGTAGTAACCGTGGAAGAAGCGACCTTCCTGGTGGCCGTGCAGCGGATCGTCGGTGGCATCCAGGTCCAGCCAGATCTCCCGCGGTGCCTTCTCGTAAGACGCCAGAAACAGATCCACCAGGAGCCGATCCAGCGCCGCCGGGTCGGCGCTGATCCGCTTGTAGCGATCGGCCGCCGCTGCGGCCGGCGTTGACAGCTCCAGCCGGTTCAGCGTGCTCGAGCCCGCCAGAGGATACCCGCGGTCTCGCGCACGGTCGCGCGATTCACCGGTCAGATCGCGCTTGCCGACCAACAACGCCAGCGAACTGTCCGAACGCAGCGCATCGTGATCGTTGAGATCTTCATACCCCAGCGCCAGGCCGTACACCCGTTGTGCCACCAACTCCCGGACGCTGTGCTCGACACTGTTCGGGTTGCGGTAATCATCGAAACAGTCAGCCAGGCGAGGCAGCAGACCAATACGCTGATCGACTTCCCGCAACAGCAATCCGCCACCGTCTGAGGTGATGCGACCACCATCGAAACGGCCGATAACTTCGCGGCTTCCAAAGGCGTGAAATTCCAGCTGCGACGAACTACACTCTGTTGACATAGGCCTCTTCCTCCGGGCGTCAGTAAGTGTTTGGTGACTCTTACTTTATGCACCAGACAGAGGCCTATTTCTATACCATCGGTGAGATTTGCGGGCTAGTGGGCCGTGCGGTAAATTCGGTGACTTTCAGTCGCATCACAACGCCCCTGGGCAAGGCGAGCGAGCGCAGGACTGGCCGTCGCCAATTCAAGCGAGCTCAACGCCGCCGAAGGGCGTTGTGGTGCGACCCACCGGGAGCCCTTCTCAAGGGGCATACCGGTGTTGAAGCGGCTTGACATAGCCCGGCTATGCCGGCACCGCTTCGCCTGGGTCTGCCCCTTGAGAAGGACTCTGAAAGTGACCGAATTTACCGCACGGCCCACTAGCCGTAATTCCAACCAATCAGCCTGGTTACTCCAACGAAGGAAGCTACGATGACCTTACTGGTGTTCATGATTGTCGCTACAGTTTTCCTGCCACGCATTTCGGTTCTGCTGCACTACCAGTGTCTGAACTTTCTCCACCAGGCTATAGGAATTCTCGTCGCCCGCTTGCGACGATGATCGGGTTACAGGCAGCATATATTGTTGAAATCTGGGTTGATGCAGTAGCCCATGCGCTGCTCGGCAACTATCCGGAGTTTAGCACGATTGTTACTGGGGCACCGAGCAACCGATCGCTTTTCGACTCCGTGTATTTTTCGGCGATGGTGTACACGACCGGCGGATTTCGTTCGATAGCCGCAACTGAAGCGCTGGTGGGTCTTTCGCTGATCACCTGGTCCGCGTCGTTTACGTTTTTTTTCAGATGCAGGCGACGTTTGGGAAGCAATAACCCTGACTCAGTTGCTCACAGAATGTGGCTATAGCCCTGCACAATGTCATCGCAGTATTCGCCGATGACTTCCTCTAACGAATAGGATGGTGCCGGATACAATACTGAAAACGCCGGTACACTAAGCTGCGCTCTTCGTGCAGCAAATTGCCCAAGTAACCTGCGCCTAACTTCCTCTTGTTTGTCGAATTCCGGAGGCAGTTGCGCCCGAATACTCAATCCGACATAGCTTCTACCTAAATTTGGCGCGACGTCGAAAATGAGACTCATGTAGATATAGTCTGGAGACAGCGCGCTTTTTTGCATTGGGCTCAGTTCTTCGTACGCCTTACGCTCGATCCAGCCCAATTCCACCGGTCCACCGTGGACTAATTCCTGAACAGTGCCAAATCCGTGTAAAGCGTAGACTCGTCCTTGCAGGGCCGCTCTATAGTATAGCTTCGATGCAAGTTCGAGTGACTCCAGGTCACTTTCAGTGAGGCTTCCCCGCCTTGCTCTTGTTCTTTTTACGATTCGGTTGGCACGGAAGGTCATCGCGAGTGTGTCGTCCTGTTCGATGAGCCGGTCGAGCTCAGCGTCAGACAGAATATTGTGCCCGGAGCCTCCGCTGCCAAACTGGAGGGCGGCTGATTCCACGGATCTGTATTCAAGAAGTCGCGGATCGCTGGAAAACCATTTTGTGGGCCGACATTCGCCGGTCGAGTAGAAATTTTCCGGCTCGATAGAAGCGCTATCCTCATTGCGCACAGAGCCCGTATTGGCCCGTATTTCAAACGGTTCTGGTTTGGGGGTTTGACGTGAAACCGTGTGTGATTCCTGGTGGAAGAACAGCAAATTGACAATTAAAATCGCGAATAGCCCGAGCATCGCCACCACAAACGGTCTACGGTATTTTCCAATCACGTCATACTCCTTTGACCATTGCATTGTAGGCGTTCTTGTGGCCAACGTGGAGTGTTCATCGATCCAGCGACTTGCAGTGTCGGCGGACTCAAAGCCGCGTCTGATCGATGCGGCTACAGCGTACGCTGTACAGTGCTGAATTTACCCTAAAGTACCGCTGGTTGAGCTTCTATGCGCCCGGAAAATCCGCGAACAAATCCCGCTTGTTAAAACTTGCCGTTAGGAATCGCCGGAACGCCTTAAAGCCCGTAAGCCAGACGACTTTGGCGCTGGGCTTGTCTGCTTTGAGAATACCTTCGACGAGCGCGGGTGTGACAGTCTCAACTTTGTCGCCCAGGATATTGAGAATTTTTTTCGTCTTCTGCCATTCGGGTGAACTCAGGTCATAGTCGCCGATCAACAGGTCGGTAACGACGATGCCCGGGCTGAGTGTGCATACATGTACGCTCGTATCCTTGATTTCTTTTTGCAGGGCCTTGTTTAGATACGTCACGGCGCGCTTGGTACAGCCGTAGGCGGCCATGCCGGGCGCGGTCTGTCCGCCGCTG
Source organism: Woeseiaceae bacterium (assembly GCA_965224505.1). Lineage (GTDB taxonomy): Bacteria > Pseudomonadota > Gammaproteobacteria > Steroidobacterales > Woeseiaceae > UBA1847. Next base: position 2,310,191 of record CBDCZL010000018.1, on the reverse strand, counting down.
CCGAAACCCTCCATATTCCAGATCTGTCCCGAACCCTGTTTGACCATGCCGGCCAGTGCGACCTTGTTGGCGAACAGCATACCCGTCAGATTTGTCGAAACGATGTTCGCAAGGTCCGATGCCGGCTGTTCCCAGAGCGGCGCTCGCGGAATGCTCATACCGGCATTGTTTACCCAGATATCGACGGTATCGAGTTTACCGCTCGCGAAATCCCAGAGTCCTTCGAGGCTGCCCATCGATGTCACTTCGCAGACGGTGCCGGCGGCCCGATCCTCGCCATACTCGCCGGCGAGTTCGGCGACGGCTTCGTCCACCTGGACCGGATTCCGGCCTGTTATGATCACACGACAGTTTCGTTTGAGAAACTCGATGGCAAGCCCTCGGCCGATGCCGCGGGTGCTGCCAGTAACTACGACGTTTTTCATGATCAGTCCTGGATAGTCTATGTCTTTGCCGCCAACGTCTTCACCGATAGGGTCAACCGCCTACAATCTCTCGCTGCTGCACGGCACCTGGCACGATCGCGTGGAACTCTTCGAACTCGACGGGCAGCCGCTTAAACACGACCCAAAGGCCGGCAGCCCGGGAGAGAGTCCGTTCGAGAATCTTGTGTATATCGATTTCGATGGCGAACGGCTGACGCTGACCAACGTCCATCTGAAAGGCAGAGCTACAAGTACCAAAACCTTCACGGGCAGGATGCGCGACGGCGTTCTCGTGTTCGATTCGCTCGGCCCGGGTGCCTACGAAAACGTCGGCATGTCGGGCGGCCCGGGCATTCTGACGTTCACGGCCAGAAACCTGAGTCAATCGACCGACGTGTACATGGAGCCCGATTTCATCATCGTCACGGCAGCCGGTGAGCGCACGCGGCACACGGTGCTGTACCGCGATGGCCAGGCGATTCGCACGCTGACCGCGAGAGGCAAACGCATTGCGCCGACCTGCGAAACCCGCCACGAAATGGATCCACGCGGCAGCGACGGTCCGGTACACGAAAAGCCGTTTCAGGCGGAGATCTGGTCGCACCTCGTTTAAGCTCTACGCCGACTTCTTCTGATCTTCGGCCTGCGGAGACAGCGTGCGTGGTACGAGCGGTACTGTATCGACGACCCATGACATGTTCTCGGTGCGGCGCGCCGGCGATGGAATATTCAGTACTTTGACGCCTTTGGCCTTGTTGGCCTCCGCAACGTCGATCTTCCAGCCGCGTTCCTCGATACACTTCCTGCGCGCGGCACGGAATGTGCGCATGAACTTATCGTCGGTCACGGACATTTCGTTCGCGAGCGCGTCAGGCAAATAATTCGGCGCTGCGGCTTCGACGATAGCGGAGTCCTCGTGCAATATGCGCTTCAGGCGCTTGAGCGAACCCGCGTCAAAAAAACTGTGCTTTAAGAAACTGCGGAACTGCAGTGCGAACGTACGAGTCGTGTTCTCGTTGACCGGCGTGTTGGCATCGAACATGACGATCGCCATCTTCTCGTTAATGTCGATGCGTATGCGCGCGACCATGCCCGGCAGGTACCAACAGGGGTAGGTATTCGTTGGCTGGCCCTCGCGGCGCATGCGTTTGCGATACCAGTTTTCCTTGAATTTAGGGGGAAATTGCAGGTTCTTGGAGCGGCCCCACCATTCGCCGGACTCGATCTCGAGGATATGATTTTCCTGCGCCGATTCAGGCTTGCCGAACATCGGGTGCACAAAAGAAGCGTGGGCGATGTCGATGCCGTTTTCGACGACGCGTGCGGCGTCGGCATTCCACGTGAACTCGGTCGCCATCATGCGCCAATGCGGGTCGTCGTACTCATCGCATGGTGGGATCGGGAAGCGTTCCTCCTCCGGCAGGTCACCGAGAAATACCCAGACCATACCGTAGCGTTCCTCCACGGGATAGGAATCGATGCGCGCGCGCTTCGGCGGTTTGAAATCGTCGCCCTCGGACGGGATGTAGGCGACTCTGCCGTCACCGTCAAAGCGCCAGCCATGATACGGGCAGACGACGCAGTCACCATTGGTCCATCCGCCGGCCAGCGAGCCACCGCGATGCAGGCAAACATTACTCAGGCAGTGTGCTTTGCCGGCTTCATCCCGATACAGGACGAATTTCTGGCCCAGCATCTCTACGCGTACCGGATCCCGGCCCACGTTTTTTGACCATTCTGCGACATACCAAAGATTAATTAACACAGTACGGCTCCCCTGTCGGAGGCATTCGATCAGCCTTTGTGATTTCGTCGGAAACTCTACCGGATCGGCTGCGTTTCGCTTATGACAAAAATCAAAGCTGGCCCGTTACACGCTGGTTATGCTGTGCATCATAGTAGCAATATCCCGTAGTTACCGGGTGTGCCAGGCAGCACTATAAATGTAACAACTTGTATATCTGAGGGTACGCGATGTCGGGAATCACGCAGTCAATCGAGGAAATGGTCGGGGCGAACCCGGATGTCGACAACCAGGAGAACTTCGAAGCGCTCTGGGGCCTGCTCGGCGAGATGCTTGATAAGGTGAAGGCGCGATTCGACATCCGGATGGACCCCTGCTGCAAGGATCTGCAGCCCTACCTGGGCTTACCGGACACAGGTGCAAAGGGCTACATCGGTGCCTATGCGGGCGACGGTATCGATTGGCTGATCCACTCTTGGACGGGCAATCCGAAAGCCAGTTTCACCAACATGCATCTGACGATCAGCTTAGGCCCGCACATCGATGTGCCGCATTTCGGCTTTGCGCTCGGTACCGTACCGGATATTTTCTGGTACATGGATTACGTACCGCGTTACGACATGCTGACCAATCCCGAGTACGCAGAAAAGTACTACTACGGTGAGACCAATGACGCGTATATCGAGATGGACCGCAATCCTGCTTTCACATCGTTTGTCAGCCGGGAGTTTTATACGCGGCTCGCACAGACACCGAACAGTATCTGCGTCGGCGCACCGTTCAGCGAAGCGAACATCGGTACAGTCCGCGAACTGGCACACCGGCAGGTCGATCGCTGGCTGCAATGGGTCGATACCGCTGAACCGGTGCCCGAGGCGCAGCGTGCCGAACTGTCGAAACGTGACGAACAGGTGCGCCGCAATATCTGTGAACGCGATCCGGCCAATGTCGTGGTCGACAACCTGTTTGGCGTGGAACTCAGTCAGTACCTCGTCAGGACACTCTGGGGCGGTACCCGTACACTGCCACGAGCGGGCTGATTTAGGGCCTGTTAACACTAATGTCATCGACCCTGTTGTGTCTGTAAAAGCGCCTGTCAAGGCGCGAGGAATGAGGTTTGACGCGTCAAATGAATGACGAGCAACGCCGAGAGGCGCTTTTTCAGGCCCAACCCGTACGGGCCGAAGCGGTTTTTCGCCCGGCGGCGTTGTCGCTCGCTGATGTAGCGGTGCTACACGGCACTGCCGGGCAGGACGCCCCAATGCCGCGGAGCCCATGGATGGGCGAGAGCGGCCGCTCCGCCTTGCCGGCACAAAAAAACCGCCTCGGCAGGGTCGATGACATTAGTGTTAACAGGCCCTGGCCTCAATGCGCTCGGAGTCCGCGTCACCAGCACGCGTGGCACGCATGCTGTATCGTGCGTGCGGCATGTACGCGCCGGCAGCCGGGGCGCGACAAGGTAACAGGGAGTTCTGATGTCTGAAAAGACGCCAAGCCAATTTCAGCAGGCGATCACGGGTACATGGCATGGGTTGCCGTCTGTGTTCGAGGTTGACGGTACGCACGTCGGCTTCAATCAGGTAGACCGCGAAAGCAAATTCGAGGATGGTGTCACGACCTACTACATGCGTACGAATTTCCAGAACGTCGGGCCGTTGCGTTACCGTTTCGATCTCGGCCAGGAGGAGTTTGCGTTTGGCGTGATTGATTCAGACCGCAACCGTGTTTACTGCGGGCCCGACTTCATGGGCTCGGGCAGGCCCTATGGCATGCTGGTCGATTCGAACTACTATTCGCCAGGCTGGAACGCGGACCTTCGAACGCTGAATCTTGTGCTTCCGGAACATGAGATACAGGTGTATTCGTCGGAACTCTACGAGGGGCCGGTCATGGCGGCCGTTTTCAACGGCATCTACATCGTTACTCAGGACCATGAGACCAACCCCGAGACCCGCCAGCGTGTCGACGACTTCATCGAGAGCGAGCGCCGCAATGCAAAGAAACCGTTTTTGTTGCCTGTAAAGGAATCCGGGCAATGGCGAGGTGAACTTGAAACGTATGATGGCGATCAGCAACGGCTCGGGACGACCAGCGTCACTATCGACTATACCCCGCTGACACTGCTGCGTGCGCGGATGGATGTCACGATGACAGGGGTTGTCAATCGCAAAGTCTCGTTCGACCGATCGCACAATGGTGCGGTTCATACCTTCGAAGGGCCCGATGTCTGGGGTAATGGACGTTCCTATGGCCGCTATCTGTTTAGCACGCAGCACATGTACGGTGAGCCGGTTAAACTACGGGCGCGCGATACGTTGATCGATGAAAAATTCAGCCTTTGTGCTGTATGGCAGTTTTATGAGGGCAACAGGGAGCACTACACGATGTTCGGCGTGCTCGAGTGGACCGTTGGCGAGACCGTGCTGAAGGCACGCTATGTTGGATGACGATCCGCAGATCGACCTGGCCGAATTTCGTCGGGCGCTGAGTTGCTTTGCGACCGGTGTTGCGGTCGTAACGACACTCGATGCTGAGGGCGAGCGCGCCGGTATGACGATCAGCAGCTTCAATTCGGTATCGTTGGATCCGCCGCTCGTGCTTTGGAGTATCGCAAACAATGCGTACAGCTACGACGCATTCATGAACGCCGAGTATTTTGCCGTCAACGTGCTGACCATGGAACAGCAGGATTTGTCGGCGCGGTTTGCGCAACGCGGTGCCGACAAATTCGACGGCCTCGAGTGCCGCGAAGGCCTGCACGGGGTGCCGATACTGCCTGAATACGCAGCCTGTTTCGAATGCCGCACCGAGCACCGCTATGAAGGCGGCGATCATCAGATCATCGTTGGTCGCGTGCTCGTCCTCGAGGATCGTGAATCCGATCCGCTGATTTTCTATCGCGGGCGGTTTCTAAAGAAGGGCGGGCCGTACCCTGCCGAGGCCGACTAAATCTCGACGAGGGTCAGCGCCACGGTCACGGGTTCGGACGCGATCGTAACGGCAGCATCCTTGAATTTCGGCGGCCCGAACCGGCCTTTGGCATTGTTGCTGACGCCGGTCGGTTCTTTCGGAATGCCGATGAAGTTGGTTTTCATTTTTTCATTGCTGTCGAGATCGTGGAACACCTGAAATCCGTAATCTCCAGGCGGCAGGCTGAGTTCGAGTACAACATCGCCACCGTCGCCAGCCAGCGGACACACTTTGCGGACGAAGGGTTTCTTCAGCCAGGACCTTTTGCTGTCGTACACTGTAACGACGAGTTGCCCTTGATCCGACACAATATTTGAAATATTAACCGTCACGGGAGTGTCTGACAGCGCCGGAGCGGCGATTGCCAGCAGTAGTGCGGTAGTTATCCATTTCATCGGGGTCTCCTTAGTCGCCGGTGACACTGCCGAGCGCCGCAACCGATTCGGGCTGCAATAGCTTAACAGTCTGACTTCCTTCGATCTCGATGATTCCATCGTTTCGCAGGCGGCGAATCGCACGGCTGACCGTTTCCATGGTCAGGCCGAGATAGTCTGCGATGTCCTGGCGCGTCATTGGCAGTTCGACGGTGGTATCGTCGGGACCGACGCCGCGATTGAGTATCTCCTGCAACAGGTAGCAGACACGTTCGTGCGCTTTTTTCTGGCCGAGCGCAAAGACCTGATCGATTGCATGGGAAAATACGCTGCCGCTGATTTTGTTGATGTTAGACTTCAGTTCCGGCGATGCATCGGACAGGCGCTTAAATTCGGGCATCGGAAATTCCCTGACTGCCGCGCTGGTCAGGCTTTGAACCGAGTACTCGTAGTGTTCGTTGTGCGTCAGGCCAATGAAGTCACCGGGGTAGGAGAATCCCAGTATTTGCCTTCGACCCGCGGCTGAGGAACGTTCGATCATGATGACGCCGATTTCGAGAACGTAGATTCCCCGGGCCTGTGAATACTGATCGAACAGATAGCTATGCGGCTTCAGCTTACGCACGGTAGAGGCTTGCTCCATAAGGGCAATAGTCTTCGCATCGACGTTTGAAAAAAGCCGGTTGTAGAAGGTCGCCAAAGCCATTTGTTTCGTCTCAGTCGAAAGGGTAGCCTCAGGTGCAGGGGGATGCACGTACTATTTGGTCGTTTGGAGATCGGAGGGTGCCAGAGATTACCCTCCGGTGTCTGACACCGAGGGGATGTACCTGACACCAATGGAGGGCGGTATGACGCTGGCGATGTTGTTTGCCGTCGCGGCGATTGCGCACGCGGCTATGTTGGCCTGGAGCCGGCGCTTCGCCGGATCGGCCGTCGTGTGGCTCATGCGGCTGCTGTTGGCCGGGTTGATGCTCGACAACACGATTCTCGCGATCAGTCCACTAGCGTTTGAGGAGAATTGGTATGCCGATCTGAGCCGCCTTCGTTACTTTGCGCATGTGCTCGTGCTGCCGCCGCTCATAATCGTTGCAAGGCTCCTGGCTGTTCGTGCGGGTGTTCACCGGGCCGCGTCGTCTGCGGCCGTGCTGGTCACCGGAGTCCTCGCCGCAGCCGCGATCACGTATGGTGTCGTCACGGAATTGGCTGATCTGCAGCTCGTGCCCGAATCGCTGTTTGGCCACAATCGTTACGTCAGCGCCCACGCCGGCCTGCCATTGGCAACGATATTCACAAATGTCGTCTTATTGGTGTTCGCGTTTGCCATCGGGCGGACCAGCGGCTGGTGGATCGCATTCGCCGGTACCGCAATAATCTTCCTCGTCAATGGCGCGCTCGGCGGCAGTGACTGGGGCATCGTCGGCGGCAACATCGCGGAGATTTTCTTTGCCGCGAGCTGGGTGCTGGCTTTGCGTCGTTTCGCGCCTGATTGACTTTTGTCATAGGCCGCGCGCAACTATTTTGCTGAACTCAGTTTTTCAACCCAAACCGCGGAGTATTCATGGACACGCTCGCCAGTAAGATTAGCCATCGGACGCTGGATCGCATTACCGGGCATTTTCAATTGTCCGAAGTCTGCGGCAAGGACGGCGGACCGTTTCTGCCATTACACGCCGCGGCGTTTGGCGACGCACCGGCCGGATGCTTTCGGCTTTGGGATGGCGGAGACCGTCTGCTCAAAGTGGTTTACACGGGTATTGCCGTCGAAGCGATCGGGCTCGATTCGCATATGATCTTCGCGTTTACGACGCCGGATTCGCTCGTGCCGACGTTCACGCTGGATTCTGTGTACACGAAAATGCCGCCCGGCATGGATCCGAACTTTCCCGAGGGCGGTGACATGTATTCCTTCCACCTGGATCTCGTACAACGCTGCGACCTGGGGATCAACGAAGAGTATATGCAGCGCTGCTACGTTCCCCTTACAGAGAAACAGGCCGAAGTGCTTGCCACCGATGGCTTCTATCCGGCGCAGCTTTCGCCGTTGCAACGTGCGATCATGTCACCGTGGATGCTGGCGCAGCGTACGACCCCCGACGCCTACGAGTCCGCGATTTTCCCCGCTGTCGAATGCTATCTGGAACATTGGCTGGCACTGGTCGACGCGGGTGTTGACGACATCACGGTCGCCGGCGAGGCGGGTGCTGCGCGCGATGCGGCAAACCGCGCATTGATCTTCAATCGCGAAATCGATCCGGTGTGGAACAAAATAGACGCGATGCTCGGCGCCGATGCGTCGAACGCTATGATCGACGTACTGCGCAGTCAGACGCTGGAGACGACGGCAGACCTTTAACGCCCGTCAGGACGCGTGCCACTCCGGAATACGCACGGAGCGGTGTACGAGCAGCCCCCAGACGAAGACGACGAGATTCAGCGCGCCGAACACGACGAACGGTGCGGACGGGCCGACGTTGTCAAACAACAGGCCACCGCACTTGGTCGCAATCAGAATGCCGACCGCACCTGCAACGCCGAAGAACCCCATGATCGCACCGCGATGACGGGGTTCCGCCTGCTGTCCTGCGAGTGCCTGACTCGTGACAAATGCCGAGATTTCCGCGACCCCCATAACGAACAGCAGGCCGTTGACCCAGGCCGCTGTCGGGTCTGACACGAAGAACATACTCATGTAAACGGCCGCCGCGAGGCCTGCGGCGACCGGCACGGCGGCGGCACGCGTGATTTTGTCGGCGACCACACCCATCAGGATGGAACCGATCAGCGCGCCGCTGACCACGTACAGGATCGCCGGCATCACGAGTTGTGCGAGAGCTTCGCTGGGCGTGAGTCCCTGTTCCGTCATGCCGTGCTGCACAAGCCACAGACCCAAAAATGCGCCCGTCACGGCCAGATCCCCACGGGAAATAAACGCCGCGCCGTAGGACAGTGCGATACCGCGATCCTTCGCCGCTCTGGCACCATCCCTCAGAATGGTTGCAATTGATTCGCGTGCAGCGGCAAGGGCCTGCGTCGCCTTCGGTGCGAGCCCGATTACCGCAACAACGGCCGCCGATACGCCGAGTGCTGCGGCCACGGCGAAGGTCGCCTGCTGCGCCTCCGCCTCGGTGTATCCACGTGCCACGAACTGCGCCGGCAGGCCGCTCAGTACCGGTGGAATGAACGCACCGAGGGTTGCGACAAAACCCTGCACGCCGTTGGCTTTACCGCGCGTCCGGTTGGTCGAGTAGTCGGCGATCACAGTCACCATCATGCCGAGCATCGCGGCGCTGCCGATCGCAACGATCACACGATAGACAACCAGTTCCTGAATGGAACCCGCCGTCGGGTACAGCGCGAATCCCAGCGCGGTCGTGAGCAGGCCGAACACATAGACCGACTTGCGCCCAAGCTTGTCGGATACGGCACCCACGAGTCCGAGCAATACGATGAACAGCGCTTCCTGCATCGCAGCAAGATTGCCGGTCAGATTGCCCTGCTCGGAAAACGGAATACCCATGACCTGCAGCACCCCGGGCTGCAGGGTCGCGAGCGCCCCGGCGTAGGCCGAAGCGATCAGTACCGCGTACAAATACGCCCATAGGTGCGCACGCGTAATCCCCTCGCTGAGTTCAATGCCGAGAATACGCGGCCCGCTCATGGGCGGGCCCGCTGCATCTGCTCCCTGCCCATGCGAATATCGACCATCCTGTCCACCATCCCCTCGCCAAACACCTGGACGGCCAGCTTATTCATCGGGTCTCGGGCGTATCCCATCTCGCGCACTGTATGATCCCGCTGCCGCAGCGCATCGCGCTCTGACTCGGGAACCGGTTGCGTCGCGTCAAGCCAGCCCAGCCAGCGGTCGACCATCTCGTCGACGTAAGTCTTAAGTATGCTGATGTTGTCGTCGTTTAGCTCGCCCGTCAGACTCTGCGTCACCGGGTTCGTCAGTGCCCGCATGTAGTTGCCGTGGCTTACGGACCACTGGAAATTCTGATGCCCCCGAAGTGTCAGATACCAGTCGTTGATCTCGTCACCGTAGTAGCGGTCGAGGTAGTCGACGTCCTGCATCAGATCGCGGCGCGGCGTGTAGTCGGCGTAGAAGAACAGTTTCGGTATGGTGCCAAAAACGATGACAAGATGCGGCACGTCGGTCTGCTGATCGAGAAACGCAGTCGCGTTCATGTCGAGTATCGACGCCTGCCGATTACCCAGCCACGAGTTCACCAGCCACTCGACACCGGGACCCGACCACGCTTTCATCGACCCTTCCCACTCGCCATTCGGAGACGTGTAGTAGTCCCGGTCGCGCGTGTTCTGTTCGCGGCTCAGGTGCGGGAATCGCTCGGCGATACGCGCTTTGACGCTGGACAGTATGTGCCAGCAACGCTCCCAGTAGGGTGTCACGTCGACGTTCGGATTTTCCGCAAGAAACTGGTCGATGGTCTTCGTGTCTGCATGTTCCGCCATTGCCGCTCCTACACGCCAAATCGTTCAAACTGGTCCGGCCGCTTTACAAATCTGGACTTCAGCATGCGCCAGCCGATTTTCGCGCCCGTCAACCATCGTATTTTGTTGCCGCTGTTTGTGAACGCGAGCATTTCGTCAACGAGGAACGGTGCCACGGTGTCCACCTGATCGACGAGGTTGTTGATCGTGTGCCGGGATTTCCGAAAACTCTCCGGATTCGCGCGCGCTTCACGGATGACCGCCTCGGTCACAATCATGCCGGGACGTACTCGACCCACAAGCACCCCCGTGCCTTTTAACTCCTGAGCCAGTGCCGTGCTGAAATAGTCGAGGCCGCGCTTTGTCGTACCGTAGATTCCGATGCCCGGAAAATATTCGCCGTCGCTGCCGCCGCCCAGTATGTTGAATATTTTGCCGGAACCCAGCGCCGACATGCCTCGCGCAGCGATGATGGAACCGTAAATCGTACCCGGCAGGTTAATGTTCAGCATTGCATCGATCTGATCCTCCGGCGTTTCCAATATCGGCCAGATCGTGCGAGCCAGACCCGCGTTGTTGATCCAGATGTCGACGCTGCCGAACACCTCAACCGCCGAATCCCACAGTGCCTGCAGCTGGGTGCGATCACTGACGTCGCAAATCTGGCCAAACAGCGTACCCGGCACCTCGCCGATTACGGTCAGCGCATCCTCGAGAGCGGCCTCACCGCGGCCGCAGATGGCAACATTGGCGCCGCGCGCCGCGAACGCCTTCGCGAGTCCGAGGCCAATGCCTTTGGTACTGCCCGTGATAACGACATTGTTCATGCGCTGTTCGCGGCTTGTTCGACAAGCGGCGTGTTGGGGTCGGGTTGCTCGATGCGAAATCCTGTTGCGTATAGTTTTGCGGCAGAGATGCGGCGATTTGGCATTTTGATTTGATCCAGAAACTCGAGACGAGGCAGGGACTCTTCGTCACAGATCGCATCGAAAACCTGTTGATTGCTGTACGGCAGATTGTTGTCGTCGCAGACGTTAAAAACACCGGTCAGCCGATTCCGCAGTGCGTGCTCAATGGCGGCCACGACATCAAGGTAGTGAATGCAGTACAGCGGCGCTGACGCGGAGAAAATGGCTTTGCCGCCCATGTATTCATGGCACATGCGTACCCGGTCCGGATAGCTCAGGTCGCCGGGCGCGCCATACATGTCCGGGAAACGCAGCACGCAGCCCTCCGCGGCACCCAGCACCGCCTGTTCTGCCAGTTGATAGTACTTCGATGACGGTTCCTTGTGATTGGAGCAGGGTGTGCTCTCGTCAATAGGTTCGCTGCTGCTGCCGCCGTCGCCGTAGACGGAAAACGACGAAGCGAAGATGACGTGCGCGCAGGCGTGTGCGGCGTTCTGACAGGTATCTACGAGTACGCGGCGGTAGCTTTCCTCACGCTCCTCCACAGTGCGGCTCTTACGCGCATCGGGCGCCACGGTCACAACAATGGCATCGCAGCCTGAGGCGGCCTTCGCTACTTTGTTGCTTTCGTGCCCGAACAGCACTGCGACCTCGTCGACAACGGATTCCAGAGGTTCGACTTTTCCCGGAGTTGTGGTCGTTCCGGCCACGAAATGCCCGTTCGAACGTAGCCGCTCGGCGAGCGTTCGGCCAATATTCCCTAGCCCCAGAATCAGTATTCGCATATCGTCATCATATTGTGAGCGGAAGGAGGCACCATTGACAATTGTCAATGCCCTGAAAGACTACATCGTCGGTCTGCGTCACGTCGGTTACGTGGTAGACGACCTCGACGAGGCGCTCGATAGTTTCCGGCGTGTATACGGACTCGGATCCGCCGATATTCAGCGCGTACCGGAAACAATCGATGCGAGTACGCCGACCGTGTTCGCATTTTTTCGCGTTGCCGATACTGAGTTCGAACTGATTCAAGCACTGTCCGGGGATTCGAGGCGTCAGTTGACGGCTGTTCGATCGGGCAACGGGGGCATCAACCATGTCGCCTGGCAGGTGTCCGATCTGGATACCTGTATTCAACTCCTTGCGGCACGCGGCATCGGGCCCGGTCACGTGACGCCGGATGGGCCGCTCGAGTATTCGCGCGGACGGCTGTTGTACCTGAACCCGGAACATTGTGGTGGGTTGTTGATAGAGCTGATGGAAGCGGCCCACTAGTGGTGGTGCTTGACACCGAATAGCACCACGTGCACCAGTGAACCCGCAACGAACGCCTGCAGCCAGGCGGTCGGGCGCGTTTCGGCGAGTGCCGCCACCGCGTCGACCAGCAGATAACCGGCGGCCGTTGCTATTGCTATTGCCGCAATCGTTGTTACCGCAGCCCATTTTCCGAGGTTGGGCCGAACGACCCACCAGACCGCCATCCCGACAGGCAGTCGATGCAGGATGATGGCGATTGCGAGCGCGTGGCCATGCTCCGGCCGCAGCGCGAGCCCGTCTATTACGGCGTGCAGCATCAGACCCGCCGCGGCAAGCACCACGATGGCCGTGTGCGCAGCGTCGTGCGCCCTGGACATCAGCCGTTCCAGCACCAGCGGAAACACCAGCCCGAGCGCGAGCATTCCGAAAGCCGCATTGCCACTGTGCTGAATCGACTGCGGTATGATATGTGCCAGCAATATAAACGCGATCGAAATGACGATCAGGCCGTTGAGCAGCCTGCGGCCGCCGCGGCGATTTCGAAGAAGACCGCAGAGCATCGGTCCGGCCAGCAGGGCCAGTGTACTGAGTAGTAGCGGCATGGATTTCAACAGGCTGCGGGCGGTCCGTAACTGTGGTTACAATTAGGGGGATGATTTTGCACCGCCTTGCATTGAATTGCCTGCTCTTTTTGCCGTTACTTTTCGGCGAAACGATCTATGCACACGGCGGTGTCGTCGAGGAAGACGACCTTTGCATTATTAAGGTCAGTTATCTGCGCGCCCACTTTAAGATCTACCAGCCGCTCGTGAGCGGGCACGAGCAGTTCTGCGAGGATATTCCTGCGGCTTCTGAGAGCGTTTTCGTCATGGAGTACCAACATGATGCCCTGGCCACGATGCCTGTCGATTTCCGGATTATCCGCGATGTGACGGGCAAGGGCCGATTCGCCAGGATCGAGGATGTCGAGCAAATCGGTGACCTCAATGCGGCGACCGTCTACTATCGTGCGCCGACGATAGAACCCGACGTCTACAGTGTGATTCATGCCTTTGAGGAAGAAGGAGCGTTCATCGGTATTGTGTCTGTGCGGCATCCCGAGTCCGGGCGATCGTTTGCCGCCGTATTTCCGTTCGAAGTCGGATTCACGGGCGCCGGCTACTGGCCATACATCGTTGGCCTACTTATTTTGCTCCAGTTGCAGTACCTGTTCATGAGCGGTCGATTGAGGCGCTGGCCGGGCCGGTCTGCGACGGGTGTAATGCTGCTTATGCTCGCGCTGCCCGCAAGCGCTCAGGATCTGGTGCTGTCTTTCACCACGCCGGACGGTGAGATTGAAATCAATCGAATGCATAGCTGGGTGCTGCACGTCGAGAATGCAAACGGAGAAGCGATAGAAGGTGCCGAGGTGACGGTCGATGGTGGCATGCCCGCGCACAATCACGGGCTGCCGACCCGGCCGCGCGTCACGGCGGAACTCGGCGGCGGCGATTACCGAATAGACGGTATGCGCTTTCACATGCGCGGCAAATGGCGGATCGTCGTGACGGTTGTAACGGATGACGGCACTTCTACCGGGACCATAACGCTGAATTTGTGAGTATTCGATTACTCAGGCTCAGCTTTGTTGTTGCCGTTGCGTTCCTGCTCTATGCGGCCTGGCAACGACTTCCGGCCCGATATCCGGAGTGGAGCGATGCGGAGCGGGCGAGTCTGTCCTCTCTGTCGCTGCGTGCGCTGCCCGAACTTCCTCCGGATCCCAGCAATGCAGTCGCCGACCACCCGTTGGCCGCAGAGTTCGGCGAACGGCTGTTCGCCGATCCACGCATGAGTGCCAATGGCATGATCGCGTGCTCGACCTGCCACCAGCCGATCCGGCGCTTCACCGACGGGCTGCAAAAAGGCCAGGCACTTGGCACCGTTGCAAGAAATACGCCGAGCATCGTGGGTACCGCGTACAGCCCGTGGCAGTTCTGGGACGGCCGCAGCGACAGTCAGTGGGCGCAGGCGCTGGCGCCGCTCGAAGACGTCAACGAGCACGGCAGCAGTCGTGAGCAGGTCGCAGCGCTGATCGTCGAGGACACGGACTATCGCGCCAGATATGAAGCGCTGTTTGGTCATTCCCCGCAGGTCGAGGGTGTCGACACGGTGTTTGCCAACGTCGGCAAAGCCATCGCGGCATTCGAGCGTACGCTGCTGCCGACGCCGTCGCGTTTCGATGACTTCGTGGATGCTGTGTTGTCCGGCGATCGGGCGCGTCAGGAGGTGCTGTTTACGGCCGACGAAGCACAGGGCCTCCGGCTCTTTATCGGCAGTGCCAACTGCACGCAATGCCACAACGGCCCGTTGCTGACCAACCACGAGTTTCACAATACGGGCGTGTTGAGCTTTCCGGGTGAGGTGCCGGACAAAGGCCGGTCAGCCGGCGTACGCGAGGTTTTGCAAAGCGAGTTCAATTGCAGCAGCTCGCATAGCGATGACACCGCCAGGCGGTGCGACGAGCTCGACTTTGTACGCACGGGTGTCGAACTCATCGGAGCGTTCAAGACGCCGTCGCTGCGCAATCTGGAAAACACGCAACCCTATATGCACAAAGGCCAGTTGCCGACGCTTACTGCGGTTCTTGAGCATTACAACAAAGCGCCCGATGCGATGATCGGACACAACGAGGCGAAGCCGCTCGGGCTGAGTCGCCGCGAACTCGGGCAGCTCGAGGCGTTCCTGCATTCGCTCGCAAGCCCCGCATCGAATGAACTCTGATTAAAGTTCTGCGGGCAAAAGAATCCGTATTTTCCGGGCTGGCCGGCCGCAGCGGCTGTGCTATCGTATGAAAATCCTGCGTGGATTGTTTCATATTGTGGAGTCGCGACATGAATGCCGTCGTTACAGAACAACGTCCGTCGATCGCCGAACTGATCGCCGCGCGTAAGCCTGGTTACTCGCTGGATCAGCGCTTCTACGCGGACCCGGATATTTACAAGCTCGAACTTGAAAAAGTCATTTACCGCAACTGGATACTGGCCGGGCACGAATCGCAACTAAAGGAACCCGGAGACTTCAAAGTTCTGACGGTTGCAGACGAGTCGGCGATCCTCGTCAGAGGAAGGGACGGTGCGTTAAACGCGTTTGCCAATGTTTGCCGCCACCGTGGCTCGCTGGTCTGTCTCGAAGCCGAAGGGCGCACGGACAAGTTTGCCTGCCCGTATCACGGCTGGATGTACGATATCGACGGTCGCCTTTTCGCCGCCCGCAACATGCCCGACGATTTCGATATGTCGGCGCACTCACTCAAACCCGTGTCGATTGACGTCGTACACGGTCTTGTCTTCGTCTGTTTCACCGACGATCCGCCGTCGCTGGACGGTTGTAAACGCGAACTTGCCGAGCCGATGGCCATGTTCGATATTCCGAACCTAAAAGTTGCTGCGCAGAAGTCCTACGACATTCCCGCGAACTGGAAGCTTTCGATCGAGAACTATCAGGAGTGCTATCATTGTGCGACGGCACATCCTGAGTACGCGCGCATGCACACGCTGATGCTCGACGATGAGAAGCGCGAGCGTGTGCAGGACAGGATGCTCGGGCGTATGGAAGCCTGCGGTCTCCGCGAGATCTGGATCGATCGAGTGGATACGGCGGCGCGGCCCGGTGAGATGGGCTACGGTTACAGCCGCACGGCGTTGTTCAACAAGTACAAGACCGGCAGCCGCGACGGTGAGCCGGTTGCTCCGTTGCTGGGCAAGCTGACCGACTATGACGGCGGCGCATCCGATTTCAATTTCGGAGGATTTTCATTTCTGCTCGCGTACAGCGACCATGTCGTGGCCTATGTGTTCACACCGACCGGTCACCGCAGTTCGAAATGCGAAATCTACTGGCTCGTTCGCGGTGACGCCGTTGAGGGTACGGATTACGACGTCGACGAGCTGACGTGGCTTTGGGACATTACGACGATTTCCGACAAGGAGATCATCGTCAACAACTCGAAAGGCGTGCATTCCCGATACTACGAGCCCGGTCCGTTCTCAGGCATGGAAAAAGAAGAAAGTAACTACATCGACTGGATTCTCGAGGAACTGCAACGCCCCTGATACGACCCACCAGCGGTTCCGGTTACCTTAGACTGGGAATAAGGTAACCGGAACCAATTCTATGTGCGGCGCAGTGCGAGCCAGGCTACAAGCACGCCGAAACTCACCGCAGCGATAATCAATGTCGCGAGTGCGTTGATGTCGGGCGAGACGCCGAGCTTCACTTTGGAGAAGATCAGCATTGGCAATGTGTTGCTGCCGGGGCCTGAAACGAAGCTTGCGATGACGAGGTCGTCGAGCGACAGCGTAAATGCCAGCAGCCAGCCGGCCAGCATTGCGGGCAGGATGATCGGCAGCGTGATATCGAACACGACGCGTAATGGCGTTCCACCGAGGTCCATTGCCGCCTCTTCGAGCGATGCATCCATCGACGTCAGACGCGACTGAACGATGACCGCAACGTAGGCCATCGAGAAGGTTGTATGTGCGATTGAAACGGTGGCGAAACCTCGTTGTGCCGGCCAGCCGGTGAGTTGCTGTAGCGCGATAAAAAACAACAGCAGTGAGAGACCCGTGATGACCTCTGGCATGACCATCGGTGAACTGATCATGCCTGAAAACAGCGTACGCCCTCGGAATCGCGAGAATCTGGCCAGCACGAACCCGGCCATCGTGCCGAGCAGCGTTGCCGCGGTTGCCGACGTGACTGCAATACGAACACTCAAGGACAAGGCGTCGAGGATCTGCTCGTTGCGCATCAGTTCGGCGTACCAGCGCGTTGAGAACCCACCCCATACGGTCGCGACGCGTGAGTCGTTGAACGAGTAGACGATGACCGAAACCAGCGGGATGTAGAGGAACGCATAGCCGAACGACAGTACGGTCAGCAGAAATCGGGAGTGTGATTTCATGCCGCGTTCCGTTTTTCTATTGCCTGATTGCGTTGCAGAATCGCGATCGGCACGACGAGCAATACCAACAGGATAATTGCAACGGCAGAGGCGAGAGGCCAGTCGCGATTGACGAAGAATTCGTCAAACAGGACCCGGCCCACGAGCAGCGATTCGGGCCCGCCGAGCAGTACCGGAATCACATATTCGCCAATGGCGGGAATAAAAACCAGCAGGCAGCCGGCAATAACGCCGGGTCTGGCAAGCGGCACCGTGATATCACGGAAGGCTCGGGCTCGTGAGGCGCCGAGGTCCTGTGCTGCTTCAACGAGATCGAAGTCGAGCCGCTCAAGCGTGGCGTACAGCGGCAGAATCATAAACGGCAGATAGGAGTAGGTGAGTCCGATAAATACGGCGAAGTCCGTGTACATCATCTGTACCGGCTCGTCGATCAGGCCTGTCCACATCAGTAAGTTATTGATCACGCCATAGTTGTTGAGCAGTCCCATCCATGCGTACACGCGCAGCAGGAAGGAAATCCAGAAGGGCAGCACGATCAGCATGAGCAGCAGATTGCGCGTGGCCGGACGCGAACGTGCGATGGCGTAGGCCATTGGAAACCCGAGTAGCAGGCACAGTACTGTCGCGGTGGCCGCAAGTACCACCGAGCGCAGATAGGTGATCGCGTACAGCTTGTCAGTGAGTAAAAAGACGTAGTTGTCCAGTGTCACCGTATTGCTGTAGGGCGGCTGAGCAAAAATCGGGTCCACCAGGCTGATTTTGAAGATGATGGCGAACGGCGCCAGGAAGAACACGAGTAACCAAAGGTAGGGCACGGCGATCGCGACGCGTTGCCAAAGGGCCGTGTGACCGGATGAACTGTCCATCAGTCGAGCAATACGACCGCGCTGAGCGGTTCCCACGACAACCAGACATCGTCCTCCCAGCTTAAGAAACGCGTCGTCGAACGCCGCCGGTTCTGCGAGCTGACCTGCACGATCCTGCCGCTCTGCAACAGTACCCGGTACAGGGAACGATTGCCGAGATAGCCCAGATCCTCGACCACGCCTTTGATACAGACGACATCCGGATCTTTCGGTTTTTCCTTGTCGACAAATATTTTTTCGGGTCGCACGGCCAGTTCAATGGTCTGACCCACCTCCAGTAGCTGGCGTCCGAGTGCCACCAGCGTTGTGCCGGCCTCGTCGGACCACGCCTCGATGCGGTCTTCGCCCACTTTCGTAATGACCGCGTCGAACCGGTTGATCGTGCCGATAAAGTCGGCGACGAAACGATTCGCCGGGAATTCATAGACTTCCTTTGGCTCGCCGACCTGGCGGAAGCGGCCTTTGTCCATCACGGCGATGCGGCTCGCCAGCGTCATGGCTTCTTCCTGATCGTGGGTTACCACGACGAAGGTCACACCGAGTTCGCCCTGAATGTTCATGAGTTCAAATTGGGTTTGCTCGCGCAGTTTTTTATCCAGCGCGGCGAGCGGCTCATCAAGCAGCAGGACTTTGGGCCGTTTGATCAGCGCCCGGGCCAGCGCAACGCGCTGTCGCTGACCACCGGAAAGCCGATCCGGCGTGCGGTCGCGGAAGTCGCCAAGCTGCACGAGTTCCAGCATCTCGTTCACCCGTCGTTCGATTTCTGCCTTCGCAATGCCCTCACGGCGCAGACCGTAGCCGACGTTTTTCGCGACGTTCATATGCGGGAACACGGCGTAGGACTGAAACATCATGTTGACCGGCCGCTCGTAGGGCGGTTGATCTGTGATGTCCACGCCGTCGATTTCGATCGTTCCGGAGGTCGGAATCTCGAAGCCGGCCAGCATTCTTAACAGCGTGGACTTTCCGCAGCCCGAGCCGCCGAGAATCGCAAACAACTCGCCCTTGTTAATATCGAGATTGACGTTGTCGACTGCAACAAAGTTGCCGAAGTGTTTGCTCACCCCTCTGATGCGGATAAAGCCGCTCACAGGCCGCTCTTAATGCGCGCAAATGTCCGCGTGCGTGCGCGTTCCCGCCTGGGGTCGACCGGGCTAACGCGGTAGATGCGTTGCCACAACTCCTCATCGGGGTATATACCCTTGTCGTTCAGAATGAGTGGATTGGTCAGCGGCCAGGAATCGCGATTCGCATTCGCGTAGTACACTTCGTTGGCAATGTCCGCGGCGATATCGGGCCGCATCAGAAAGTTGATAAACGTGTAGGCATTATCCTTGTGCCTGGCGTCGGCCGGGATATAGGCTCCATCCACCCACAGGCCGGACCCCTCTTTGGGTACCGTATAGCGCACTTCGATATCGAGATTGGCTTCGCGCGCCCGGGCGACAATGGACGCGTAGTCACCCGACCAGCTCATGACGACGCAGACCTCGCGATTCGGCATGTCGACAAGCATTTTGTCATTGCTGAAGTAGCGAATGTACCTGCGGATCTTTTTGAACTGCGCCTCGGCAGCAGCCAGACTTTCGTCGTCGACGGAATTCGGGTCGCGGCCGAGATACGCCATCATCATCGGCAGCAGGTCGGTCGGATCGTCGAGCAGCACGACACCGCAGTCAGCGACTTTCGACACAACCTCGGGATCGAACAGTACGTCCATGCTGTCCATTGGATGATCCGGCAGACGCTTGCGCACCATCTCGACGTTCCACGCATAACCCGTGCTGCCCCAGAAATACGGCACCATGTAGCCCTCGACGGCTTCGAAGACGTTAATGAGTTTGAAGACGTCCGGATCGAGATGTTTGATGTTCGGCAGGCTGCTCATGTCGAGTTTGTCGAAAATGCCGATGGGCGCAAGCCGCGACGAATACTGGTTGCTGTGAATCACGACGTCGTAGCCGCTGTTACCGGTCAGCAGCTTGACGTCGACCACGGACCCTGACGGGTACATGTCGTAGTTGACCTTGATTCCCGTTTCAGCCTCGAACTTCTCGATCGTGTCGGGTGCGATGTAGTCGGCCCAGTTGTAGACGTTGACGACGTTGTCGTCCTCGGCATCGGTCGCCGGGCCGTCACTGCATCCGGCCAGCACAAAAACGAGTATTACAACGCCAGTTCGAGTCACATCCCGTCCAGTCCTCGCTTGAGCAGCGATCGTGCGATTATAAGCCGTTGTATCTCGCTGGTACCTTCCCAGATTCGGTCCACCCGCAACTCGCGGAAAAACCGCTCCGCAACGTTTTCGCGCATATAACCGCGGCCGCCGAAAATTTGCACCGCGCGATCGGCGACGCGATTGGCGGCTTCCGAAACAAACAGCTTGACGACGGAACACCGCGAATGCTGCGCCTTGAGGTCATCGCCGCGGTCCGATGACCGCGCCGCGTCATAGGTCATCAGCCGCGCGGCGTACAACTCGGTCACGCAATCGGCGAGCATGAACTGAATGGCCTGCTTCTCGCTGAGCGGCGCGCCGTCGACAGTGCGATCGTTCGCAAACGCCGTCGCCTCTTCAATGAGTCTCGCCATCGCGCCGCAGCTTCTGGCGCCGATCATGAGCCGTTCATGGCGAAACCAGCTTCGTGTAAAGGACATGCCGTCGCCAGGATTGCCGACACGCTGCCTCGCAGGAATCCGCACATTCGTGAAACGGTAGGTCGGGTGATGTGCGGCGTACGTGTGGGTGAATTTCGGGTTCGCCGTGATCTCTATTCCGGGCGTCCCTTTGTCGACGAGAAACAGCGCGTCGTCATCCTCGTCGGGCAGTCGTGCCTGAAACCAGAAGTAGTCCGCGAGGTTGCCGCTCGTTACATACCATTTCTCGCCGTCGAGAACGTAGTCGCTGCCGTCCTTTACCGCCGTGGCTTCAAGGCCCGCCACGTCCGAGCCGGGCCCCGATTCTGTGATCGCATAGCAGTCTTTGAGTTCGCCGCGCATCATCGGCAGCACGTAGCGGTCAATCTGATCCTGGTTACACCCTTCGAACATCCATGCCTGAGGTTCCGGGAAACACCAGGACAGTGCGTTGGTGATGCGCCCGAGTTGCTCCCAGATCGCGACCTGCGATTCCATCGCGAGTTCGAGCCCGCCGTGCTTTGCCGGAATGTCAATCGCCGTCAGGCCGAGTTCCAGAGCGCGCTTTTTGTTACGGAGCGTGACCTCAGCCGGCAGCTCGCCATCGTTGAGTTCGGCTTCGACTTCGTGCGGCAGCAGGTAGTCGTCAGCGTATTGCCGGGCAATTTTCTGCCAGTGACGCGCGTCGTCGCTGATTTCGATTTTCATGTCATCTCACAACGGGAAATGTTTAGGGAATACACAGCGCAGGTATTCGTTGACGGTATTGGTCGCGATATGGCGGTCATAGCGCGCCGGGCTGATCAGATAGGCGAGCCAGAGTCCGTTTGTCATCGACGTTAGTGCCGTCGCAACGGCCGCAGCGGACACATTGCGGTACCTGCCGTCCGCGATGATCTCTTCGCACAGACCACAGACGACGTCGTCGTAGTACTCGTCCGACTTCTCGCAGACCTCGCGATATCGCGGCCTCGATTTGACCTCGCCCCAGAACGCAAACCAGACCGCCAGTTTACGGCGGTCCAGAATGGACGGACGCAGATCGAGTTCCATGAGCGCCTGCAGTTTGCTGGGCGCATCTGGCGGCGATCGTTCGAGCGCCTGGTTGAACCGCGTTTTGTATTCGTCGGCGATGAATCGCAGCGTTTCGGTGAGCAGATTGTCCTTGCTCTCGAAATGCAGATTGACGATGCCCTGTGAGAGCCCGGCCTCGCTGGCGACGTCACCTATTGACGTACTGCTCATGCCATTGCGGGCAATGCATTTCATGGTAGCGTCGATGAGCTGCCGGCGCCGCTGTTCGCGTGTCGCCGTGCGTTTGGTGGTTTTCTCGCTGGCCGCCATGTTCGAATCATGCCATAATATGAATGAATACTCATTCATTTTTTGTTTTCCACGGAGGCTGTCATGCGCCGTCTGTCGAGGTCCAATGCACATCTGAAGAAGGCCAGACAGCGCCTGCCGCTCGGTGTTGCATCGAACTTCCGCTATTGGGGCGACGACCAGACAATCTACATCGATCACGGCAAGGGCGGCCGCGTCTGGGATATCGATGGGAATGAGTACGTCGATTATCGCCTCGGCTACGGTCCGATCATCCTGGGCTACGCCGATGAGCGCATCGACGAGGCCGCCCGCTCGGGCATGCAGGTCGGCGGCGTTTTCGCGCTCGCTACCGAGAGAGAGTATGAGGTGGCGTGCAAAATCAGCGAAATGGTCCCGGCGGCCGAGTTGGTTCGCTTCTCGAACTCCGGTACCGAGGCTGTCATGGCGGCATTACGGGTAGCCCGCGCGCATACCGGAAGAGACGGTCTCGTGGTCATGGAGGGCGGCTATCATGGCTTATCGAATCTCGTCATGTGGGGCAGGGAATACGACGACTGGCAGCCGGGACACGCGGACCCGCCTGTGCAGCCCTATGGCGATGGTATTCCGGCCGTAACGAAACGCCTCTTTCATACCGTGCCGATGAATGACGCCAATGCCCTTGACGATCTGTTGCGTGAAAAGCGCAATGAGATCGGCGCATTCCTCATGGAACCGATCATGGGCAACTGCTGCGCGATTACGGCGAGCGCAGACTATATGAAGGCTGTTCGCGAAATCTGCGATCGATATGACGTGCTGCTCGTCATCGATGAAGTCAAAACCGGGTTTCGCGTCGCAAAGGGCGGCGTGCAGGCGTTGTTCGATGTGCGGGCCGATTTGTGCACGTTTGCCAAAGCACTCGCCAACGGCTATCCGATCTCGGTCGTTGCCGGGCGTGAAGACGTTATGCGCCGCATCGGCGACGGCGTCGCGCACGGCGGCACATTCACTGCACATCCGGTGTCGCTGGCGGCTGCTGCCAGGACACTCGAAATACTCGATGAGACGACGGCACTTGACGACATCGAAAGCTACGGTCTGGCATTGCAGGCTGGTATCAGCCGTATCCTCGATGCGCGGGGAATTCCGCATAGCTTTACCGGGCATCCCGCGCTGATGGGTTTGTTTTTCTCCGACAAAGCGCCGCTCAACTACCGGGAATGGTCGGGCACCGACTACGCGTTTTACGATGCGCTTGCGCCCGAATTGCATGAGCAGGGCATTCTGATTGAGCCCGATTCGCGCGAGCCGTGGTTCCTGTGCGAGTCACACAATGTGAACTGCCTGGATGAAACACTGGACAAATTTGAACGCGCAGTGGACATTACGCTGCCGAAAATGGCGCAGTCACAATGCGCAAGCGGAGGATCGAAGCAGCAATGAAAAGTTATGACGCGATTGTCGTTGGTGCCGGCCATAACGGTCTGACCACTGCGGCATTTCTCGCGAAAGCCGGGCTCGATGTCGTCTGTGTCGAGAAGAACGATTATATCGGAGGTGCGACGGTCAGTCGTAATCTCTACAAGGACTGGTGGTACTCGAATTGCTCTTACGTCTGCAGTCTGCTGCGTCCCGAGATTTACCGCGCGCTGGAACTGCACAAGCACGGCTTGCAGGTCACGCCCTACGAGGGCTCCGTGACTCTGATGGAAAACGGTGACTACTACGGCGCTTACCAGGACCACGAAGCGTCGTATCGCGAGATGGCGCGCTTTTCGCGCAGGGACGCGGATGCGTACAAGAATTATTCGGCCGACACGATGCGCCAGTGCCGCTTCATTCGCGACTTTCTACTGAGTACCGCGCCGGACCCGACCTCGTTCAAGCCGAAAGACCTAAAGGAACTGGCGCGCATCGGCGGCAAGTTTCTCGAGATGGGCGAAGACCGAATGAACGAGACGATCCGTTTCTGGACCATGAGTGTCGCCGATTACCTTAACGAGTATTTTGAGACGGACGTCATCAAAACCGCGTTCTCGGCCAGCGGCATCATCGGCACGGCGCTCGGTATTCACTCACCCGGCACTGCCTATGTGCTGTTGCACCACTACATGGGCGACGTGGATGGCAACGTGGGTGCCTGGGGGTTTGCACGTGGCGGCACGGGTGCGGTTTCCAAAGCGATTGCGGGTGCCTTTCAGGCGGCCGGCGGTGAGATCAGGACGGAGGCGGGCGTCGACAAATTCATCGTCAAAAACGGCAGGGTTGCCGGTGTTGCGCTCGACAATGGCGACGAGATTCATGCCGATACGGTCGTTTCGGCAATGGATGTGAAACGTACGTTTCTGAATTGCATGGACAAGAGCGATTTGCCCGAGAAGTTTCATCGCCGTGTCGAGAATTTCAAAATTCGGGGGTCGTCCGGCAAGATCAATATAGCGCTTGACGGTTTGCCGACATTCACAGCCTTGCCGAAGAACAGCCCGCTCTACTACGCCGATATTCACTTCACCGATTCGATGGAGCGCATGGAACGCGCCTACGACGACTGGAAAGACGGCACCTGGTCCAAAGACCCTTATATCGACATGACGATTCCGACGACCAACGATCCGACGATGGCGCCGCCAGGCAAGCACTTCATGAGCTGCTTTATACAGTATTGTCCGCGTCAGATTAACGGACGGGACTGGACTCAGGACGACAAGGACGGGTTCCGGAAGTCGGTGTTCGATCAGATCTCTGCTTACAGCCCGGACTTCGAAGACCTCGTGCTGCATGCCGAGGTGCGTACACCACAGGACATCGAAAACGAGATCGGTATTACCGAGGGCAATATTTTCCACGGTGAACTGACCATGGACCAATTGCTGTTCAATCGGCCGATCCCAGGCTACGCGCAGTATCGGAGCCCCATCGCGGGGCTGTACCTGTGTGGGTCCAGTAACCATCCGGGTGGCGGCATCATGGGCGCGCCGGGTGCGAACGCAGCGCGGGAGATTTTGAGCGACCTAAGGCGTCCCAACGTCGTACCGGAGAACTTTGGCGATGACTGACAGATACGATGCAATTATCGTGGGTGCCGGCCACAACGGTCTGATATGCGCGGCGTTGCTTGCGAAAGCCGGCAAACAGGTGCTGGTCCTGGAGGCAAACGATCAGGTGGGTGGTGCGGCCGTGACGCGGGAGTTCACAGACGGTTACTCGGTGTCTTCCTGTGCGCACCTGTTGTATCAGTTGCAGCCGGAAGTGCGAAAGGAACTCAAGCTGACGACGCGTCTTGCGACAGAGGATATGTCGACGATTGCACTCGGCGAGGACGGTACGCATGTGCGCATCAGAGGCGATGCGGTCGAAGGCGTGTCGGACAACGACGCTGAGGAGTATCGGGACTTTTACAAGCGCTCGACGCGATACGCGGATCTGCTGCGCAAGTACCTGAACAAGACACCGCCACGGCTTGGCAGCAGGAGTGGCAAAGACCTGATGGTGCTCGGTCAGCTTGGCCTGGACCTGCGTCTGCTCGGCAAGGAGGAAATGCGCGAGTTTCTGCGGCTGATCGGTATGAACATTCATGACGAACTGACTGAGCGTTTCGAAAACCCGTTGCTTAAGGGTGCCGTCAGCGTCGACGCCGTGCTCGGTACGCATCTCGGGCCTCGCTCGCCGAATACGATGCTGACCTATCTCTACCGGCTTGCGGGTAATCACGGTCGCCATTCGGTTCCGGCCGGCGGCATGGGCAGTCTGAGCAACGAACTTGCGCAGGCGGCGCGCAAGGAAGGTGTCACGATTCGTACCGGGATGCCGGTCAGGCAAATCGTCATTAGCAACGGGCGCGCGACGGGCGTCGACACCGAGTCGGGCGAGCGCTTTGAGAGTCTGCTGATCGTGTCCAATGCCGACCCGAAGAAAACGGTGTTGGAGTTGATTGGCGCGCGACACGTCGAGACCGGTTTTGCGCGACGCATTACACACTTGCGTGCTGCAGGTAATGCCGCAAAGTTGCATCTTGCACTCGACGGCCTGCCGGCAATAAATGGACTGACGCGCAAGGATTTTGCGGAGCGCATGCTGATCGCACCGAGCGAGGACTACGTCGAGCGTGCGTTCAATCCCGCGAAGTACGGTGAGCGTTCTCCTCATCCCGTGCTCGAAATCACGTTTCCGAGTTTTCGCGATGAGACGCTCGCGCCCACCGGCAAACACGTTCTGTCGGCCGTGGTCCAGTACGCGCCGTACGCGTTAAAGGGCGGCTGGAACGAGGCAGCAAAGCAGGCGTTCGAAAAGGCGATCGTTGCGACGCTGTCGCGCTATATGCCCGACATTGAGCAGCGTATCACGGCCAGCGAGTTGCTGACGCCGGCCGATATCGAAGGCGAATTCCATATGAGCGGCGGACACTGGCATCACGCTGAGCTCACGCTCGATCAGTTCCTGTTCGTGCGCCCGGTCAACGGTGCGGCACAGTACCAGTTACCTGTCGACGGTGTGTTTCTGTGCGGTGCGGGTGCGCATCCGGGCGGCGGCGTCAGCGGTGCGGCGGGCCGTAACGCGGCGCGCGCGATCCTGAGCCGGGAGAAATAGCGATGACAATACGAGAACCTGTTCCTATGGGGCCTTTGAAAACCCCTTTCTATCCTCGTGTCGAGCAGATCGACATTGTCAATCAGTGGCACGAGTGGAAAGGCTACTCAAGTCCCGATGCGCTGTATTGCGAGGATCTTGAGTACTTTGCCATTCGCAACGGCACCGGGGTGTTCGATCTGTCGCCGATGACCAAGTACCGGATTACCGGGCCGGACGCGCTCGACTACCTGAATCGCCTCGTAACGCGCGACATGGCGAAGGTCAAAGCAGGCCGCGTCGCCTACGCCGTGTGGTGCGACGATCAGGGTCAGGTGATTGACGACGGCACGATTTTTCATCTGCGCGAGGGCGAGTATCGTCTGTGCTGCCAGGAACGGCACTTTGCGTGGTTTCAGGCGGCGACGATCGGTTTCGATGTGGACGTCGTGCACGAAACTGAAGACATCGCGGCGCTGGCCGTGCAGGGGCCGACGTCCTACAGCGTGCTCAAAACGATGGGTGTCGAGGGCCTCGAGACGCTGAAGCCCTTTGGGCTCATGCACGTCGATTTCCAGGGCAGCGAGATGATGGTATCGCGCACGGGATTCACGGCCGACCTGGGCTATGAGCTGTGGATTGAGCCCGGCAAGGCGCTCGAACTCTGGGATGCACTGTTCGAGGCCGGCAAGGAATTCAAAATTATGGCCATCGGCACGCACGCACTCGAACTTGCGCGCATCGAGGCGGGTTATCTGGCGCCGTACGCGGAATTCCTGCCGTCCGATGAAACGATCAGAACCGGACGGTCGCGTTCGCCGCTGGAGCTTGGGCTGGGCTGGCTCGTCGATTTCAAAAAACCCAACTTCAACGGCCGCCGGGCACTCGCTGCCGAGAAACGCAACGGCTCGAAGTGGTGTCTTGTCAAACTCGACATCGAAGGCAACAAACCGGCGGACGGTTCCTACATCTACGCGAAGCCAAAAGGCGGCGGCAGGGAAATCGGGTTTGTTACGTCCGCGGCCTGGTCGCCGGTGTGTAAGCAGAACATTGCGATCGGTACCGTGCGCACACCGCATGGCAAACCGGGCAGCACGGTCTGGGTGGAGGTGTACTACCAGCGCGAGATGCACTGGAATCGAGCGATGTGCAAGGCAACGGTTGTCGACAAGCCGTTCTGGTTCCCGGCACGGCGCGGCGCGACACCACCCGCACCCTGTTAAGCACGGGTGACGACGCACCGGCTGGATCCCCTGTTGCGGCCGAAATCGGTCGCCGTGGTGGGCGCATCGGAGCGCCGCGATTCGCTCGGTGAGTGGATTCTCAGGAACCTCGCCAAGGGCGGATACACGGGTCGCGTATACCCGGTCAATCCGAGGTATGAGGAAGTTCAGAGCATGCGTTGTTATGCGGCGCTGGACGATTTGCCCGAGGTTCCCGATCTGGTTGCGTTCGCGGTCGGCGATACGCGTATCGAGGCCGCACTCGACGAGGCAATTGCGGCCGGCGTCCCTGCGGCGGTTATTCAATCCACACTGGTTATTGACGACGACACGGAACCTCCGCTCAGGGAGCGCGTGCGGCAAAAAGTCACTGACGCCGGCATGCTGGTCTGCGGGGCAAACGGCATGGCGTACTACAACGTGCGCGACCGCGTCTGGACCTGTGGCTTTGACAGCGCCGATCACGAGCCGCCTGGCAATGTTGCGCTGATTACGCACTCGGGGTCTGGCATGTGCGGTATTGTCGACTGCGACGAGCGCGTCCGAATCAACGTCGCGATCTCGGCCGGAAACGAACTCAGTGTGACGATGGACGAGTACCTCGACTTCGTCCTCGACCTGCCCGAGACGCGTGCCGTCGGTCTGTTTATCGAAACGGCGCGGAATCCGCATGCATTCCGCGCTGCTCTGGAAAAGGCCGTTCGAAAGAAGATTCCGATCGTTGCGCTCAAGGTGGGGCGTACAGAAACGTCGGCACAGCTCGCTGTGTCGCATTCGGGCGCGATGGCCGGTGACGATGCGACCTATGAAGCGTTGTTCGATCGCTACGGGGTGCAGCGCGCACGCGATCAGGACGAGTTTGCGACGATGCTGATCCTGTTCGCGGAACTGCATCCGGTCGGTCCGGGCGGGCTCGTGACGTTGCATGATTCAGGCGGTGAACGGCAGCTCATGGTCGATCTGGCCGACGATGCCGATGTACCGCTGACCGAACTCAGCGATGCAACCGCAGCTAAACTTGCCAATGTCATCGATCCGGAGCTGCCTGCAGTCAATCCATTGGACGGGTGGAGCCGCGGCGGACCCGATGCGGAGGCGCAAATGACCGATGCTCTGACGCTCATGATGCAGGATCAGGGAGCGGCACTCGGCGCCGTGGTCCACGACCGGGCACCCTACGGAAAAATCTATCCGAGTTATCTGCGCTACATGCGGCGCGCAAGGGAACGGTCCGGCAAGCCCGTGGCGCTCGTTGCGGCGCGCCAGGGCACGGGCCACGACGAGGCGGCCGTGATCAGCACGCATGAAGGCTATCCGGTACTGGATAGTGTCGCACCGTTTCTGCGTGGCGTTAACGCGCTGTTTTCCTATCGGGATTTTCTGTTGCACGACTCCCGCGAGTTGCCTTCGCCCGATGCCGGTGCCGTGGAGAAATGGGAAACCCGGCTTGGCAGTGGCGCGGTGCTCGGCGAGTACGAGGCACTGCAACTGCTTTCCGGCTTTGGGATGGCGACCCCGGAAACGATCATAGCCTCCAGCGCACAGGATGTACTTGCCGCTGCCGAGAAACTCGGATATCCGCTGGTACTCAAATCCGCAAAACCCGGTTTGCTGCACAAGTCGGACGAAGATGGTGTCGTGACTGGCATTCGGGATGCTGACATACTAAAGAAGCGTTATGAAATCATGAGCCGGCACCTCGGTCCTGATGCGTTGCTCGCTGCACAGGTGCCTGCGGGCGTCGAAATGATCCTCGGAGTACGTCGTGATCCCCAATTCGGTCCTGTCGTGATTCTGGGCTTTGGCGGCGTGCTTGCCGAGACGATAAAGGACATTCAGTTTGCGTTGCCGCCGTTTGACGCCGCGCACGCCCGGCGATGTCTGGATCGTACCCGGCTGCGGCCCCTGCTCGACGGTCTGAGAGGCGCGGCGCCCGCCGATATCGAAGGCTTTTGCCGAACGGCAGAACGATTTTCCATCATGGTTTACGCGCTGCGCGATGTCATTAACGAGATGGACGTCAATCCTGTCATCGTCAATGTGGATGGGGCGGTTGCTGTTGACGCGATCGCGGCCGGGCTTTGCAGCGACCGGTAGCTGATCGTAACTTGTACCGATTCGGTGCTAATTCGAGAGACGTATCATCTCAGGTGTGTCCGAATAGTTGGTTGTCGAACAGACATGCCCGTCTGGGAACCGGAGCACCACGGTTTTATCAGTAGCCATTGCCTGCTGGGCAAGCGCTTGAAATGATGCCGAATAAGCGGCCGTATGCGCACTTAGGTTTTTCCATACGATACTGCCGGCAAATTCGATTTTCACGAGGATAACCGTGGTTTGCGATTGAATTGCGACGATCTTTGCCGGTCCGCAATCAACGGACGCGGACGCATGTGTTGAGATAAGGAGCGCGGTGGCTGCTAAAAGTGACGTAATGAATTTCAATGGTTTTCCTGTGGCTGTTTCTTGTATTCGATTATCGTGCACACATGTGCGACAGAATATAATCTGTTCTGCATGAATCTTATATGGAAAATGGACTTATGTCTCGCTACTGATTTCTGTCTGACTCTTGTCTGAACTGAGTCGTGCACATTTAAAAACCGGGCGTCGCCAATTCTTCAGGCAGACTCCTTCTAAACCTCAGATGTTGCCGAGCACTATGTGTCTGATACGCAGCTAAAGCCGGGAAGGTTCCCCAAACACCGGTTCACCGCCAAACAGCGTCAGTAATACCGTCGCGTCGCTGATCGCTTCCGAGGGAACGTCGAACAGGTTCTTGTCCAGCACGATCAGGTCCGCCAGTTTTCCGGCGACGATCGACCCGGTCCTGTCTTCATGATGATTGACGTAGGCCGAACCCAGCGTGTATGCGTGAATTGCCTGTTCGAGTGTGATCGCCTGATCCGGATTTAACTGTTCGGACTCTGCGATCTCCGGGTCGCGCCGCGTCACGGCCGTTTCAATCGCGAGCAGCGGGTCCGCCGAACTCACCGACCAGTCGCTGCCGAATGCGATTGGCCCGCCGGCCTCGACGATGGACTGAATCGGATACATGCGTGCGGCGCGCTGTTCGCCAATGAACGGAATCGTCAACTCAGTGACATAGTCGTCCATGAGTGCCCAATAGGCCGAGAAATTGGCAACGACGTCAAGTTCGCCGAAGCGTGCGTAGTCGGCCGGGTCGATGAGTTGCAAATGCACAATGGTATGCCGATGGTCCATGTCGCCGTTCGCATCGCGCGCGGCCTCGATCGCGTCAAGGCTGTGTCGCACGGCCGCATCGCCGATGGCGTGAAAGTGCACCTGGAAGTCGGCCGCGTCGAGCGATGTGACGATCTCCTTGAGCAACTCGGGTTCCACAACGGGCAGGCCGTAACCTCCGGCTTCGGTCAGATACGGCTCCAAAAGCGCGGCCGTGTAATTTTCCATGACGCCGTCCTGGAAAATCTTGACGGTCATCGGACGAAGGTTTCCTTTCGTGTAACGCTCTCGCAGTTCAATGAGCCGTGCCACCTGACCCTCGTCCGCACCGGCGTCCCAGTACAGTGACGCAACAACGCGCAGATTTAACTCGCCCGCAGCATCCATCGTCTGGTAGGCGACGAGATTTCGTTCCTCCGAATACCCCGTCTGGATAGACGTCACACCGAGCCTGTGCAGCATATCGCGCGCGTAACGCAGTGCTTCGATGCGCTCCTCTGCGGTGTGTTCGGGGATCACATCGGCGACCAACGCAATCGCCGTTTCCTGCAGGCTGCCGACGGCCTCGCCGGTTTCGGGGTCGCGGTCGATAATGCCGTCGTCGGGGTTCGGCGTAGTGCGGTCGATTTCAGCGATCTGCAACGCCTTCGAGTTGACCCACGCCGAGTGGCCGTCCTTCGAGGACAGAAATACGGGGCGGTCGGGTACGACGTCATCGAGCAGTGTCTTGTCGGCCACCGCACCCGGGCCGAACACCGGCATCGACCAGCCGCCGCCGCGAATCCAGTCGGCATCGGGCTGTGCCTCGGCGCATTCGGCGACACTGCGCAGGTAATCGTCGAGCGTGGCGTCCTCCAGCAGGTCGCAGCTCACGATGTCCAGTGCCGATGAGATCGGGTGAATGTGTGCATCCTGAAAGGCCGGCAACATCATTTTTCCACGCAGATCGTATACGTCTGTGTCCGGCCCGATGTACTGCCGTACCTTGTCGTCCGATCCAACAAACAGGATTTTTCCTTCGCGAATGGCGACGGCCTGCGCCCACGGCTGTGCCTCATCGAGCGTGTACACCTTGCCCGTATGGTAGACAGTGTCTGCACGCGGAATATCCTTAACGCCGGGTCGCTTGACGACCTTGCCGCCCTTGACGACGAAGTCGACGTTTTGCAATGCAACGACGTCTGCGATCGGGTCGTTGCTTACCGCCACGAGATCGGCGAAACGTCCGGGTTCAAGCGTGCCGACATCGGCCTGCCAGCCCATGGACTCGGCAGCGACCGATGTCGCCGCTTTGATCGCCTGCATGGGTGTCATGCCGCGCTCGACCATGACCTCGAACTGTCGGGCACCCATGTTGTGCGGCAGCACACCCAGGTCGGTGCCGAACGTGATGCGAACGCCGGCCGCGACAGCCTTTTCAAATACGATTCGCTGCGCCTCGGTGGTTTCTTCGTTCTTGCGCATAAATTCTTCGGCGTAGCCCTGTTCGCGGCCGACGTCTTCGGTGTAGGTACCGTTGTAGACATCCATCGAGAACACGACGTCGTGTTCCTTCGCGAGTGCCACCGATTCGTCGTCGCCGAGTGACGCGTGTTCGATCGAGTCGACGCCCGCGAGGATCGCGTCTTTAATGGACTGCGCGCTGTGTGCATGCGCCGTGACCCGGATGCCGGCCGCATGCGCAACCTCGACCACGGCTTTGATGTCCTCAAAGTTCATTTCCGGGGCACCCGGCGTGCTGCCGTGGCCAAACACGGCGCCCGATGCAATGATCTTGATGAAATCCGCACCCCCGGCGACAACCTCCTCGGCACGACGACGGAATGCCTCGGGGCCGGTCGCGACCCCCATACGGTAGTAATCGGGAATATCGGCATCGTCGACGCCGGGAATGTACATGTCTCCGCCACCGTGGGGAATGGTCAGGTACGGACCCGCGATCTGAATTCTCGGGCCGCTGATGTCGCCCCGATCGATTCTGTCGCGCACGTCCCGGTCCACCCACGCGTGATAGGCACCGGCGTGGCGCACTGTCGTGAAGCCGTTCTGCAGTACGATGCCGGCCAGTTCACTGGCCAGGTTTTGCGTGTCCTCGGGCGTGCGGCGCAGGTAAATGGTGTAGTCATCGGCATCCGAGGGTAGTCCGTCGAGGTGCACGTGCGTGTCGATCAGACCGGGCAGACACGTGTGGCCGCTGAGATCGAGCACCTCGGCGTCGGCGATCGCCGGCGTTTCATGCTCGACGATCTCGGAAATCCGTTCGTTGCGAACGACGATATAGCGGCTTCCGATGGGTTCGTCGGCGATGCCGTCGACGACATTGCCGCAGTGGACGATAAGATCGATGGCCGGTCTGGCGGGCTCGTCGACCGGCTGCTGACACGCACCGATTAGAAACAGTACGGTTGTGAGTGATGCAATACGATTCACGGTTTGCTCCAGGCGTAAACACAACAGTAGTAAGCTCGCGGCTGCGATGCAAATGCCGTGGGCATGAGAGGTGCCACATCAAGACAGAGTCAAAACTCGTTCGGGCACTGCAGCGGCGCAGACCGCTGCTGCTGGACGGCGGCCTCGCCACACAGCTCGAAGCGCAGGGTTGTGACATCGGTGACAGTTTGTGGTCCGCCGGGCTGCTGATCTCGTGCCCTGACGAAATCGTCACAGCGCATCGGTCATTCATTCGGGCGGGTGCGGAGTGCATCGCGACCGTGAGCTACCAGGCGAGCCGCGCAGGATTTGCGGCACGCGGCATCGGAGCGCGCGACGCCGACGCGCTGATGCTCAGGTCGGTAGCACTTGCCGAGCGGGCGCGGGATGAGGAACACAGCGATACTATCGTCGCGGCGAGTCTCGGGCCATACGGCGCGATGCTGCACGACGGTTCGGAATATCGCGGCCGGTACGGCGTATCGGCAGAAGTACTCAGGGACTTTCACGCGCAACGCATCGAATTGTTCGATGGTAGCCGTGCCGACGCAATCGCGCTGGAGACGATACCGGGTTGTGACGAGGCTGTGGTGCTGGCCGAGTTACTGGGCGATATCGAAAAACCCGCGTGGATCAGTTTTTCCTGCAGGGACGGCGGCCACCTGAGCGACGGGACAGTCGTCGAAGAAGCCGTGGCGTTGTTCAACGCGCACCCGGCCGTGTGTGCGGTTGGCGTCAATTGCACGCCGCCGCAGTACATTGCTGAGTTGCTTTCCCGAATCCGCGCCGTGACCGACAGAGCAATACTCGCGTACCCAAATTCCGGCGAGACCTACAACGCCGGCGACGGTAGCTGGACCGGATCTGCGACGCCGATCGACTATGCGAACGCAGCGAGAACCTGGATCGAGGCGGGCGCGCAGGGCATCGGCGGCTGCTGCCGGACCGGTCCGGAACACATCCGCGCGTTATCACGCGTAACCGGCAATCACTGACGGCAGGTCCGCCGGTGACGCTGCGATGGCAACGGCGCCCGCACCCAGCAACTCTTCAGTACTGCCGTAGCCCCAGCCAACACCGATCGGAGTCATACGATTCGCGATTGCGCCGATCAGATCGTGTTTGCGATCGCCGATCATGATCGTCGTTTTGGCGCCGGGATTTTCCGTCGCGGCAAACGCAAGCAGATCCGCCTTGTTGGATCGGGTGCCGTCGAGTTCACTGCCATACACGGCCTCAAAATACGGCCGCATTGCAAAATGCTCGACGATTCTCAACGCCGCCTGCCGGGGCTTGCTGGTTGCCACGAACAGGCGGCAACCAGACTCTGCAATGGCGTCCAACGCATCGTGGATACCGTCGTACGGCTCGTTCTCCCGCCATCCAAGCTCATTAAACCGCTCACGATACAGATCGATCGCCTGCGGTGTCAGGTCCTGGCCCACAATCTCTGGCACCGTTTCGCAGAGCGGTGGACCTATACAGTCGAGGAGCACTGCTTCGGATGGCTCCGGAAACCCGAGCGTGCTCACTGCATGGATCAGGCATTTGCTGATGCCCTCGAACGGATCGGTCAGAGTTCCGTCGAGATCGAAGTAGACGTGGGCCGGCATTTAAGTAGCATAGCAGCGGGATCGGCTTGCGCACGACAATCACGGGCCGGAAACGCCCTTCTCTAAATATGGTGGCGAGTCACGGCAAATTCGCAAAACCCGGTGTCCGGCCGAATGGTGTAAGGTACCGATATGACAACAATATCCGGAAAATTCGACGTCACCATGAAGCCGATGGAGACGCATGCTGAAGGCGCCGACGGCATTGTGCTCGGTCGGATGTCAATCGACAAAGTGTTCCATGGCGACCTTGACGCCACCAGCAAAGGCGAAATGCTCAGTGCAATGAGCCCGGTGCATGGGTCCGCAGGGTACGTAGCGATTGAACAGGTCGGTGGAACATTGTGCGGAAAGCAGGGCAGATTCGTACTGCAGCATTTCGGTACGATGGACGGTGGGCACGATCGGCTGATCCTCGAAGTACTGCCCGACTCCGGTACCGGCGACCTGACCGGGCTGCGAGGGTCGATGTTAATCAGGATCGAAGACGGACAGCATTTTTACGATTTCGACTACGAGCTGTAGCGGCCGCCTCTGTTAGTGCTCACTGTCGAGCTGTGGTAACCGGTCTTCCCGGAACCGGAAAGCCGCGCACAAAATCCCGGCGCGTGGCCGCCGCGTAACGTCACTTTATCGGCCATCGACCCTGAAACGCCTGCGCGTGTGAGTTTCTGCATAATTTCTGCTCATTTGAAAGTCGGTTGTGCAGGACCGTGTTACCTATAGTTCAGATTGGTTGTCTGGGCTGAGGTATCTATGAGTTACGCAACACAAGGATGGCTGATTCTGGCTGCACTATTGATTCAAGGGTGCTACAGCAGCAATCACGATGCTGCACAATTTGTGGCGATCACGCCCGAAGCGACGAATGACGTCGACACTCAGCTCCGCGGACTAATCGTCGACAATGAACTAACGGGCGATGCGTCGACCGGCCGGTCGCTGCCCGGTATTGACGATCCGCTCGCGAAGCTCGGCATGACGTTGTTCTTTACAAAATCGCTGGGCGGCGAGTTCGATACCGCCTGCGTAAGTTGTCATCATCCGGCCCTCGGCGGATCGGACGGTCTGTCGCTGTCCGTTGGTATCGGCGCGATCGATCCGAACTTGCTCGGCATCGGCAGAGGCGATGCAAGCGGCGTACCCAACGTGCCGCGTAACGCACCAACGACATTTAATGTCGGTCTCTGGGACGGATCGCTCTTCTGGGACTCCAGAGTCGAAAGTCTGGGCAGGGAAGCCGGGCAGAACGGCGCAGCTTCGGGAATCAGTACACCGGACTCAGGCCCCAATGCGCTCGACGTCAATGCCGGCTCCGATCTCGCCGTCGCGCAGGCCAGATTCCCGGTCACGTCGGTTGAGGAGATGCGTGGCGAACTGGAGCACGGGGGTGACAACGATGCGATTCGCGCCCACCTCGCCGCGCGGCTTGGAGACTACGGCGCAGGACGGGGCGAGCTGAGCGGTGCGACCTGGCTCGAGGAGTTTCGGACGGCGTTCTCGAGCTCGGCGTCGGCGGAGGTCTTGATAACGTATGACAATATCGCTGCGGCGCTGGGTGCATACGAACGATCTCAGGTTTTTGTCGACAATCCCTGGCGAGCGTATGTGCGGGGCGACGATTCCGCAATCAGTGATGCCGCCAAGCGTGGTGCGATTCTATTTTTCACGAATGCAGACGAGCAGGGTGGCGGCTGTGTGCAGTGTCATTCCGGTGACTTATTCTCCGACGAGCAGCACCATACGATTGCGGCACCGCAATTCGGGCCGGGCAAGGGCAACCGAAACGATCACGATTTCGGTCGCGAGAACATTAGCGGCAATGCGAGCGATCGATTTCGGTTTCGAACACCGTCGTTATTGAACGTTGAGGTAACGGGACCTTATACACACACCGGGGCCTACGAGACGCTTCGGGTGGTGGTGGATCACCATCACAATCCGAACAATTCGGTGGCTGCATTTTTTGCCGCCGGCGGGTGGTGTTCGTTGCCGCAATTCCAAACGGTCGAGAACTGCGAAGCTTTGTATCCCGATGCGGAACAAAACTCGCAACTGGCGCTTGACAAAGTTGCCAGTGAACGGCGGCAGGGCGACGCGGCCGCATTACCGAATATCGATCTTAATGCGGCCGAAAAAGACCAGATTGTCGAATTCCTGCGGACCCTGACCGATCCCTGCGTCACCGACCGGCGCTGTCTGGATGCATGGATTCCGACCGAAGCCGATGCGGCCGACGCGCATCAGCTCGTTGCGGTTGATGAAAACGGGAGTGAACTCTGATTGTCAGACGGCCCGGTGGGACGGCCTGACACTTGCGAAACAGTTGAGTGTCAGGCGTCCGCGCGCGAAGTCGGTCGACAATGATTCAGGTTCAGTGATGTGCGCGCTGTGCGGAATGTCTCCTGAGTAAAAGATCCATCGGTTGAAACGTGCCGGAACGACGTCGATGAGCTCGGCGAGTTCGTTGGATTCGGTCAGGTAGTCGGGAGTCTGCCGGAAAGCCGTGCAGTGTTCCCTCAGCAACGCTGTCGCGGCATCGGGGTCCGATTGCTCCAGCGCCGTTGCCTGTTCGACAATCGCGCGGTTTTTCCAGCGGTAGAAACCGGTACCGCCGAGGCGCTCGTCGTCGAACAGGTATACGACGGCCGCATAGTTGTCGCGATTTGCTGCCGTGCGCGGATCCGTATGGCACAGGCGCTGTAAATTCGTCAGTTCGCCGGGCTTAAACGTCGTGACCGACAGCAGGGTGGTTAGCCCAAGACCGCCGCGAAGGAACGGGAAGTGCCGGGACATCTGCGATCTGATGTAGCGTCGCAGTGTCGTCGTATCCTGCGGATCGAGTGCCATCACGTGGCCGGGATAGCTCTTCGGCGGCTGCCGAAACTCGCTGGCGCATTCCGCGGCGTAATCACGAACGGAGGCGGGGTTTACCAGGAAATCGTCCACGACGATGCAATGATGCGTGCTTCCCAGCGAGTGAACGCGGGGTCGTGCGCCGGGATTGATCTCAATGTCGGGGACGCGTTTCGGCATTTGGAGTATTCTCTGCGAATTCGCCCGACTTTACCGAAGAGGTATCGGCTTGTCACAGCGCCTGGTTTCGCGGACCTGGCAGAAGCCATTCACGCCGCCCGACAGTATTCCTGAACGTGCCGACGTCGTCGTCGTCGGCGCCGGCATTGTCGGCGTGTCGGCCGCCTGGTGTCTGGCTCAGCAGGGTGTCCGCGTTGTGGTTTGCGAGAAAGGCCATGTGGCGGGAGAGCAGTCGGGCAGGAACTGGGGCTGGGTGCGTGTCATGGGCCGCGATACTCGTGAGATTCCAATGATGCTCAAAAGTCTCAGTCTCTGGGATTCGTTCTCCGAGACGCTCGGGGAGGACGTCGGCTTTCGCCGCGGCGGTTGTTTGTTTACTGCGCGCACCGCGGAGGACGGCGAAGGGTTCGAGCACTGGCTGCAAATCGCCGATGAGTTCGGAATCGATTCCAGGTATCTCTCGGGCGACGACCTCGCGAAACGCGTCAATGGCAGCGGTGTGCGATGGCACGGTGCGATTTTTACGCCATCGGACGGACGAGCGGAGCCGCATCTGGCAACGCCGGCGATCGCGCGCGCTGCGGAGCGGCTCGGCGCCACTGTTTTGACGTCCTGTGCGGTCCGCGGAATCGAGACATCGGCCGGTGCGGTGTCCGCCGTCATTACCGAATCGGGGCGCATCGAGACGTCGACGGTGCTGTGTGCCGCGGGCGCCTGGACATCGGTATTTTGCCGCGCGCTTGGCGTCCACGTACCGCAATTGCGCGTCAAAGGCACGGTCGCGCGTACGGCACCGGGACCGGATCTGTTCGACGGCAATATTTTCGATGCGCGGCTGGGTATCCGACGCAGACTGGATGGCGGTTACACGGTGGCGCGTGGCGATTTTCTCGAACACACGATTACGCCTGCCTCGTTTCGCTATTTCCGAAAGTTTTTGCCGGCGCTGATGCAGGATCCTCATTTGGTGAAGTTGCGCCTCGGACCTGACAGCGTCGATGGCTGGATTGCGAAAAGGTCGTGGCAGCCGGACGGGGTATCGCCGTTCGAGCGTGTTCGCGTGCTGGACCCGGCGCCAAAGGCCAGTGTGCTTAGAGGGCTGCGTCGTGCTGTCGACGAGGTGTTCCCGGCACTCGACGGCACGCCGTTGGTCGAGAGTTGGTGCGGAGTCATTGAAGCCTCGCCCGACGTGGCACCGATCATCGATTCGGTAGACTCGATTCCCGGGTTTCACATTGCGACCGGCTTCAGCGGACACGGTTTTGGGCTCGGCCCGGGTGCCGGGTACTGTGTGGCATCGATGCTCACGGGCGCGGAGTCTGGTATCGACATCAGACCGCTGCGGCTGCGCCGTTTTTTTGACGGTAGTCCGGTGCGGCCACAGTCGTCGATTTGAGGCGGCCATGAAAATAATCGTCGCTACGCTGGCAGTCCTCTGCATCGTTGCCTGGCCGAATGAATCGGGCGGCAAGTCGCAAGCGGTTCCGCGGTATCCGATGGGTGTGGTTGCACCGGTCTTCTCACAATTCCGCCAGGAGACACCGCTGAATTACATGGACATCCCGCGTGACGAATTGCCGCAGACACGTGAGGCGATGAAGGAACTGATCGATCGCAACAGCCGCTGGCTGTCGGCCGACGAATGAGCGGTTATCCCGACAGCTACTATTTTGCGACAGCCGTCGATGTCGTCGAACATGCGCCGCTGCGGGGTGCGCATCGAGCCGACGTCTGTGTCATCGGCGGCGGCTTTACGGGGCTTTCGGCGGCCCTGAACCTCGCGGAACAGGGTTTTAGCGTCGTTCTGCTTGAGGCGCAACGGGTCGGCTTCGGTGCATCGGGGCGTTGCGGTGGCCTGATCGGTAGTGGCCAGCGCAAGGACGTGATGGAGATCGAGGAGCAATTCGGGCTTCAACGCTCGCGGATGCTCTGGGATCTGGCCGAGCTTGCCAAACAGGATATCCGTGACCGCGTCGAGCGGCATGCGATCGACTGCGACCTGCAATACGGCCAGCTGGAAGGGATTCACAAACAGCGCTACGCCGGCTGGCCGAAAGAACTCGCGGATGTGTTGGCAGAACGTTACGACTATCCGCATTGCAGCGCACTGACACGGGACGAAACGCGTGCGCGGGTTCACACCTGGGATTTCCTCGAAGGACTGTTCGACGCGCAGGCGATGACGATACACCCGCTCAACTACGCGCTCGGCCTTGCGAAGGCGGCCGTTGCTGCTGGTGTTCAGATCTTTGAAAACTCACGCGTCCGGCGTTACTCGCAGGCCGACCCGGCCATCGTGGAAACCGCCGATGGGCAGGTCAGTGCATCGTTCGTGGTGCTCGCCTGCAACGGTTATCTCGGCAGGCTCGAGCCCCGCAATGCCGGCAGGATTATGCCGATCAACAATTTCATGATCGCGACCGAGCCGCTTGGCGAGACCCGCGCCCGCCGTGTGATCGACGGTCGCTTTGGTGTGCACGACACGCGTTTCGTCGTTAACTATTTCAGATTGTCGGCAGACAACCGGCTGCTGTTTGGCGGCGGTGAGAATTATCGACCGGGGTTTCCGCGCGACATCGCCCGATTCGTACGGCCGCATATGCTGAAGTTGTTCCCGCAACTCAGAGACGCCGCAATCGACTATAGCTGGGGCGGTACTCTGTCCGTGACCGTAAACCGGCTGCCGCATGTCGGCCGCCTGCAGCCCAATCTGTACTTCGGTCAGGGGTATTCGGGTCACGGCATCTCCATCGCAACCCTGGCCGGCCGGCTGATTGCCGAGGC
Source organism: Woeseiaceae bacterium (assembly GCA_965224505.1). Taxonomy (GTDB): domain Bacteria; phylum Pseudomonadota; class Gammaproteobacteria; order Steroidobacterales; family Woeseiaceae; genus UBA1847. The sequence goes on along the minus strand of CBDCZL010000018.1, from coordinate 2,269,455 downwards.
GATCGGCGGCACGGCCACCCGCTTCGATGTGATGGCCGGCCTTCCCATTCATACGTTTCCGGGCGGAACGCTGCTGCGCTATCCCGGAATGGTACTGGGTATGCTGTATTACTCGCTCAGGGATCGCCTGTAGCGGCGGTTTCCCTCAGCGCTTCGGACAGCGACAGTACATAACTGCGGATAGCTTCGGCTCCGCTGGCGTCAAGTCGGCCGTAAAAGCCGGGCATACCGAGCGATTTGCGGCTCCCGCCCAGCACGATTGCAGGCCACTGAGCGTGCGTCTGCGCTGTCGAATAGCGCAGGTCCGCGACGGTGCCGCCGTAGCGGGTAGCCGCATCTCTGCCATGGCAGCCGCTGCAGTGTTCCGAAAACAGGGCTTTGCCTTTCTCGACGGTCTCAGTATCTGCGGTTAGCTTTGGTTGTTCCGGCAGCCGGCGAGCGTCGACGACGGGGCCGGGCAAATTCTCCCTGGCGTCCAGTGCGAACGCCATCAAACGCGTCGGGCCGAGTACGTCGTTGTCGGAATGCAGGTCCGGGTATACAAACTGCAGGCCGCCGCCCGCTCCGACGGGCACCACGACAAACTGGTCGCCGTCAACGGCGTAGCTGGCCGGTGCTGCGGTAATACGTGAGCCCGTTTCCGCGTGCCACAGCAATGCGCCGTCATGTGCATCGTAAGCGTTGAGATGCCCGTACGCGTCGCCCTGAAAAACGAGGTCGCCGGCGGTGACCATGACACCGCCGTTATAGGGCATGCGGTGTCCAACGGACCAGCGAATGTCACCGCTGCCGGGTTCGATCGCGACCAGTTTGCCCGGATCGAAGGCCTTACCGTCGATCACGCGACGAATCTCCAGGGTGTCGTTGTAGTCGCCGTCTTCATAGCCGGTCACGACCGTCGGGACGTCGACCACCGGGATGTATACGAGGTCCAGGCCGGGGTGATAGGCCATCGGGTTCCAGCTGTGCGCACCCCACATGTTTGGCCAGACCTCGACACGTTCATCGGGGCGCTCCCAGAAACTCGCGGCGTCGTCGTACACCGGGCGTCCGGTTTCAAGGTTGATGTGCGTCGCCCAGTTCACTTTCGCAAACTTTTCCGCGCTAAGAAGCTCGCCTGTGACCCGGTCGAGCTGGTAATGAAAACCGTTCTTCGGTGCGATCAGCAGCGTTTTGCGTTTGCGGCCGTCGATGTTGTGTTCTGCCAGCACGATGTTCATGGTCGCGTTGAACTCCCAGCTGTCCTGCGGAACGGTCTGGTAGTGCCACGCGTACTCGCCGGTTTTCGCATCGACCGCAACGACCGAAGACAGGAACAGATTATCGCCGCCGTCCGGAGAGCGAGTGTGCCAGGTATACGGAAGCGCACCGGCCGTGCCGAAAAACAGCAGGCCCGTGTCCGGGTCGTAGGTCATCTCGTTCCAGTTACTGCCGCCGCCGCCAAACGTTTCGAGTGCGTCGCCGGACCATGTCGCCGCGGCCATTTTCATTGCCGCGCTCGTGTTTTGCTTCGGATCGGCGCTCGGCACCGTATAAAAGCGCCACTCAAGCTCGCCGCTCGCGACATGGTAAGCCGAAACGTAACCGCGGTTTTTCTCCCCGGATTCGGAACCGGCATTGCCGACGAAGACCAGGTCGCCGCCGACGTAGGGCGAATCCGTGATCGCATAGCCCAGTGCCGTATCGCAGGTTAACTGCGACCAGACTTCGCGCCCTGTGGCGGCGTCGAGCGCCAGCAGGCGACAGTCCGCGGTGGTTATGAGAACTTTGCCCTGCCACACCGCCACGCCGCGATTGACACGCGCCGTCCATGACATCCACGGGTCGTCGCCGAGACTGGCGCGTACGTCGGGGTCGAATTGCCAGAGCACCTCGCCGGTTGCGGCATCGATCGCGTAGACGACCGACCACGCACCCGAAATGTAGATAACACCGTCAATGACAATCGGTGTTGCCGAAATGCCGTCCGGAATCGGCAATGTACTGGACCACGCGAGTCCGAGCCGGCCGACATTGCCGCGATGGATATCGCTGAGTGGACTGAAGTGCTCGCCGTTGAAATTGCCGCCTTTCAGAAACCAGTTTTCGCCGCCGGCCGACTCGGCGAGGACACGCTCCTCATCGACGTTTCCCGCGGTAAATGCAGCGCCCGCAAACAGCAGCAAAAACGGTAAAGCAGGTTTCATAGTGCGAATCGATGTGGCATGGCAACCGATCTAACGATAATCTGGGCGGATAATCAAACCCAGGGGCAGACTATGAAAACCCTATCCTTAATCGTGGTTCTCGCCGCAGCCGCATTCGCGGCGTGCACATACGCCGAAAAAGCCGTGCATCCGGCAAAGCTCTCGTCCGACGACATCAGCGGAGACATATTCTCCCGGCCGGACATGTACGAGCATACGGAAAACGGCAACACGACGCAGGACGTGACGTCGTTCCTTTCCAGCGACCGCAAATTCGGCTCCGGCATGTATAAGTCCGGCGCGGTCCGTATCGAAATCGACGAGCCGTACGGCGTCGACGAGTTTATGCATTTCCTCGAAGGCGGCGTCACGCTGACGTCAAGCGACGGCACGGTGCAGACGATCAATGCCGGTGAAGCCGTGACGATCCCGAAGGAGTGGACGGGCGTGTGGGAAACCGAGGGTTACACGAAGATCTGGGTCATTTACTCAGAGGATGGATCCGGACTTGAATAGGTTCGTACTCATTGGCGCACTGGCGTGCGCGGCAGTGGCGAGTTGCAGCCGCGGGGAGCCGCAGCCGGCCGGTGCGGATTTCGTGTTTACGAACGCGAAGGTTTACACACTGGACGACGCCCGGCCCTGGGCTGAGGCCGTCGCGGTATCTGGCAATGAGATCGTCTACGTCGGAGACGATGCCGGCGCGCGCGCGCTTGTGGGCACAGGCTCGGCAGTCCGGGATCTGCAGGGGCAACTTTTGCTGCCCGGTTTTATTGATACTCACGCTCATCCGGTTGCCGGCGGAGGCTACGCTACTGCATTATCGTTGAATACCGCCGGCACGGTGGATGAGTGGGTCGCCGCGATCGCAGATTATGCCGAGGCCAATAAGGACAAAAGTGTACTGTTCGGATTCGGCTTTCTTGCGACGACCTTCGGCCCCGTCGGGCCGACGCGGCAACTCATAGACAGTGTTGTCCCGGACAGACCCGTGCTGATTATGGACGAGGGTTTTCACGCCGCGTGGGCCAACACGGCGGCGTTAAAGGCGCTGAACATTACTCAGGATACGCCCGATCCCGTGCCCGGTTACAGTTACTACAAGCGCGACGAAAACGGAGACGCGACGGGGTATCTGCTGGAAGGTACGGCGGGCCTCGCAATGGATGCCCTCGACGTGATTACGGAAGACGTCATTACCGAGGGTACGGGCATCATTGTCGATATCATGAACGGCTACGGTGTTACGTCGGCGTTCGATGCCGGCACGATGGGCGACATGGAACAGACCGCGAATGTGCTGCACAAGCTCGAGGCAGCGGGCGAACTGACCGTTCGCATCGTCGGGTCGTCCCGACCCGAGACGCAGGAAGAAGCGGCGACCGCCGTGGACGTCGCAAAGCAGTGGCGGGATACCGTGAAGGGTGAGCGCTACCATTACAATACGCTCAAAATTCCCGACGACGGTACCGTCGAGGGACGTACGGCGGCCATGTTCGAGGACTATCAGGGAGAACCCGGCAACAGTGGCAAGACGGTGTTTACCGAACAGCAGCTCGTCGAAATGATGAGTGCTGCGGCCGCCGAGGATATGGATGTACACGTGCATGCGCTCGGAGAGCGCGCCATCAACGACGCACTCAATGCCATCGAAAAGGTGCGACGGGTGTTTCCGGACAGTGATACGCGTTTTACGATCTGCCATATTCAGGTTCTCGCGGATCAGGATTTGCAGCGCTTTGCCGATCTCGACGTCATTGCACAGAGTACGCCGCTGTGGGCCTCATACGACGAGTACGGTAAACAGTTTGTCAGCGAGGATCAGTTCGAGCGCTACTGGCGCTACGCCAGTCTTGAAAAGCTCGGCGTAAAACTCACTTTCGGCAGCGACTTTCCGGCCAGCGGTGCCGGTACACTCGGCCTGTCGCCGGTCGTGCAGATCGAAATCGGTCACACGCGTCAGGAAGCCGGCATGCCCGATGCCGAAATTCAGCCCCGGCGATCCGAGCGGCTGTCCGTTGAAACGCTCGTGCGCGGATTTACGATCGACGCGGCCTACCAGTTACGCATGGAAGACCGGCTCGGCTCAATCGAGGTCGGCAAGCTTGCGGATCTGGTCGTCCTCGATCAGGACATCTTCCAGGTGGATCCGTATTCGATTCATGAGACCGGGGTCGTTCTCACGATGCTGGACGGTGACATCGTTTACGAGAGTTCGGCGGAGAAACGATAACCCCGATGGCGACGGCGGTCAGATCGCGTCGAGCGGGATTCTGAGATAGCGGGTGCCGTTGTCCTCGGGCGGCGGCAGCCTGCCCGCGCGGATGTTCACCTGGATAGACGGCAGCAGCAACTTCGGTACGGGGAGGTCCCGGTCGCGTCCTTCGCGCAGTGCGATAAATTCGTCTTCGCTCACACTGTCATTGATGTGAATGTTCGACCTGCGCTGGTCGGCAACCGTGGTTTCCCAGGCGTAGGAATCCCGACCGGGCGCCTTGTAGTCGTGACACATGAACAGTCGCGTGTCGTCGGGCAGGGAGAGAATACGGCGTATCGAGGCGTACAATGTGGCGGCATCGCCACCGGGAAAGTCCGTGCGCGCAGTCCCGAAGTCGGGCATAAACAGTGTATCGCCGACGAATGCGGCGTCGCCGATCGCATACGTTATACAGGCCGGGGTGTGGCCCGGCGTTGCCAGAACGTCGATGTTGAGATTGCCCAGTGTGACCGAGTCGTCATCGTCGAACAACAGGCCGAACTGGCTACCGTCGGTGGCGAGATCGGTCGCATTGAAAACAGCTGCGAAGGTTTGCTGCACACTCACGACACCGGCGCCGATTGCGGTCGTTCCTCCGAGCTGTTCGGCGATCCACGGTGCGGCGCTCAGGTGGTCGGCGTGGACGTGCGTTTCGAGTATCCAGTCAACGGTCAGATTTTCGGCGCGGACGTACGCGGTCAGCGTTTCCGCCGACTGCGTTGACGTGCGTCCGGATGCCGCGTCGAAGTCGAGCACCGGGTCGATAACGGCTGCACGCCCTGTATCGGTATCGCTTACGACGTAGGAAACGGTAAACGTCGCTTCATCGAAAAATGCACGAACGGTGGGATTCGACATTGGTCGGGCTCAATAGTCAGGCCGTGGTCGGCGAGGGCTCAGCGCGTTTGTAAGGGTGTATTATTCGATAAAATCGGGTCGCAGGAGAATAACATGATTGCGCAGGATGTTTTGGCAGTGCTGGGCTGGAGCATGGTTATCAACTTCAGCATTTTCCTTGTGTGGGTGGTTGCCCTGATGCTGGCGCCGGACCTTACCTACAAAACCCAGCAACTGGTCACATCGATTTCACGCGAAGAATTCGATCGCAGCATGTACCGGCTTATGGGGCAGTACAAAATAGCGCTGCTCGTGACGCACTTCGGTCCCTACGTCGCCTTGCGCATTGTCAGCAGCTAGGAGGCCGTCGGACTTGGCGTCGAATTGCAATCTGCAAAGGTCATCCGGGAATAAATTGCGATTATTTTCGTGGTCATGATCAGTATTGACGGTCGTTTTGCATGGCAAAAGAGCCCGCACGTTCCTGTTACGCACTCAGAGCATGCATTCTCTTTAGATTCCATCCAATACAGACCAGACTCCATTCACCTTGGACGGCATCCAGACCTCGCAACAGAAATTGCCGGAACCCCAGTACATCTTTGACGATACCAAATACCGTTTCCACGGTGGCTTTGCGTTTGGCATACACCGCTTTGCCCTCCTGAGTCTGCAAGCGATGTCGCATGGCCTGCACTGCAGTGGCATTCTCTGGCGGCGCGGGATCACCAGAAAAGCGTTCCAGCAAAGGGAGATTGTGTTTCTGCCGCTTCTCCGGGATGAATGGCACCATGCCACTCTCAATACACTTGTCGACATTGGCCTCGCTGAAATAGCCCGTGTCGGCCAGCAGTTTCCTGACCTTGCCCAGCACCGCTGGCAGATGCTCAAGCTCCGCTAATGCCGGCTCGATTTCCTGTTTGTCATTCGTGTGCTGGGTGACATGCTGTTCAACAATCAGGTGTGTCTCTACATCCACACCCGCTTGCACATTGTAGGCCTGCTCAAAGCTACCGCCAGAGCTTGGCATAATGCGCGATTCCTCGTCCGTCAGGCTCACCTGGTCTTTGCCCCGCGGCCCGCCTGTCGGTGGCTTAGGCGGTTTGCCCCGTGGCTTCTTACCCGTCTTTTTGGCTTGCGCTTCGCGCTTTGCCAACTTCTCTTCATACTCCGCCTGTTCCCGTTCAAAGCGCTCCTGTGCACGTACCTTGATTTCTGCTTTGGCTCGCCTGATCGACGCCAGTCGCTCCTCACGGCGTTGCAGCTCTTCGGGAATATCCATTTCCTCCGGCAGTGAAGCTTGATCGGCTTCTGCGGCAAGACGCATCAGTTCCTCCACTTCCTGATTCAGCTGCGCCTCCAGGCGGTTCGCGTAGTCCCAGCTCAGCGCCCTGTGCCTGCTCGCATTGGCCTTGATCTTGGTACCGTCCAGGCTGACACTGCCCAGCTTCACCAACCCCATCACTTCGGCCACCAGCAGTATCTCCACAAACAACGCCGAAAGCTCTGGCAAAAACCGCTTGCGGAAACTGGCGATCGTGTCATGGTCCGGGTTCGTGTTGGCGCAGACATAACGAAAGGCAATCGAATCATAGCTGGCCTTCTCAAGCTTGCGCGACGAAAACACACCCGTGGCATAACCGTAAAACAACAGCGACACCAGCATCGCCGGATGGAAAGGCTTTGAGCCCCGACCCGTGTACACCGCCGACAAATGACTCAGATCCAGCTGATCCACAATATCCACCACAAATCGTGCCAGATGTTCCTCCGGCAGATAATCCTGCACACACGGGGGAAAAATATACGGCGTGTCCCGGTCGATGGGGATAAATTCAACGGCCATCTTGATGCTCTTTCGGCGCCTTGTTGCAGTAACGGTATTTTACCGACTTACTATCGGAAAGTCCGACAACCTCCTAGTGTCGCTGATATCAGTGTGAACAGGTTCTGGATAAAAAGCGGCGGGCCGCAGGGGCCCGCCGAATGGCTGATAGAGGCTATCAGCAAGGGGGATTCGTCAGACAGCGCCCAGGCTGTCGGCCGCTCGGATGCGCAGGTTCGAAACCATTGCCGTCAGTTCTATCGATGCTTTGCTGTCGATGATTCGTGGCAGGCTCATTGCATCTCTTGCGGTGTCTTCGTGATACGCGTACATCAGCGAGCGTATCGCCGTGCTCATATCGGCAACGTACTCTGTACCGGCAGCCAGCCGCTTCATGAGGGCTTCGGATACGCCGGCCTCAATGTTGGCGCGGGCGTAGCGATGCTTTAACGCCTCGAACTCCGATTCGCAATCGATCGTGCCGCCGAGCAGACCGGAGATACTTGCATCCGTTGCGAGTTCCCGCAGCGTCTGAGACTCGGCGTGCTCGCCGACCAGATAGATGCCGCTTTCCGCCTCGGTGTCTATTTCGCGCACAAGGTAGCCGTAGCAGCACGCGACGGGATCGTCGGACGAGTTGATTTGCTCCAGCTTGTCGGTGCTGTCCGCAATGATTCGATGCTGTGTCCAGCGGTCCGGGTACGAATCGCCCGCTCTCCCGCCGGCGAATGCCTCGTCGAGATACGCTGCGACGTCGTTGCGTAATGCGAGCAAATTGTCAGATTGTCTGGCCAGTCCGAGCATGACCGCCTCCGCGTTGTCTTGAAGCGAGACTGTACGCAGGCAACGCGGCCCGGTCTTGTCAATTCGCCGCATCGGGCGGTCATTTTGCGGCAGAGTGGCGCGAGCGCGGGTACGGCCCAATAACGGCCAGCTAAGTGTTCAGAATCGAGTCCCGTATTTCGTCGATCTGCGGACGCAGTTTCGGCTGTTGCTCTCCGAGGCAGTGCCGCTCGCGCGGGCAGTTGGAGCTGCGTGGACAGATAATTGTCGCGTCCTTTTCGGCGCCATCGGCAATCCAGCCAATATTCAGAATCTTGCCGATACTGCGGAGCTGGTCGCGGGCCTCGCGCGGTATTTTCCCGTAACCGCCACTGCGATTGCAGCTTGCCTCGATGATGTCGATGGTTTCCGCTGAGTCGATGTTCTGCGCGGACAGCGCGGGCGCCAGGTCGACGCCGGCACAGAGCACGTGCGGATTGCCGGCGGCGTCCTTGCTGTGAATCGACTGACAGCAGTACAGGCGCTTGTCGTCGCCGCTGCGCAACACCGAAATCTGCGATGAAGGCCGGTCCATACGCGTGTTCAGCATGCGAAACACGGCCCAGTGCTGGCAGGGGTCCGAGATCATCGTCATGTTGCCCCACGGCAGCGGAATGCCATTGCCGCGATACACGGCGCGCAGGTTTCCGGGCGGATAGGCATCGAAATAGTGCCAGTGCTGGTACGGAGAAACGCTCGACATTCGTCGCATAACGAGGGTCGTCGTCAGATCGATCCGATCGCCCGAGTCGATGGCGTAGGCGTGTTTCGCGAGGAACTGGCGAAACGGCGTCTTCGGCGCCAGCAGCGCGGCCGCGAAATAGCTGCATTCGAAGTCCCGCCACGCGAACAGCACGTCCTTTGCATCCAGGTTGGCCGAGTCGGATTCATGGCGTCTGCCCGACACGCGCCCGCCGGAAATCTGCGGGGTACGCGCTCCGTCGCCGTCGTGCAGCACCTTATGTGCGATGTGGTTGGCCACATCGTACTTGAGACGTGCCGGCGTGTTCCTGAGTGCCTCGTTAAGGTACACGGTCCCGGGTGCGTCGAAGAACGATCGAACGAGCATATCGAGCGGTGCATCCCGCTCACCACGGCGGTCTTTGAACGCGCCCTTGTTGAACCACTTCAATGTGAGTCCCATGCGCCCGGCCATGTCGAGCACATCTTCAACGTGCAGCGGAAACTGCTTTTTGCCGACGCTTTCGGCCGCCCGTTCGAGGTCCGGGAAGCGGTTTTGATTCGATTCCTGGTGTGCTCGAATCAGCAGGTGTGCAAAACTTCGGCCGGTCGTGCCGGTCTGCGCGAGCAGTTCCGGGATCACGCGCTGCAGCGAGTTTTCCGAGAACAGGAATCCAGGTTCCAGCGGCATGCCGCTCACGGCGGCCGTTGGTGCCGTGTCAATGGCTTCGTCATCGAGCGATTCGTCGAAAAACCAGCTCGTCTCCTTCTGAAAAATGTCGGCGATGATCTGCAGCAGCCGTTCGGACGGTACGCGTTTGCCGTTCTCGATCATCGACAGGTATGACACCGACGGTCCGGCCTCGGCATCGATTTGAACGCAGCGAACCGACAGGTCCTCGAGGGTCAGACGGTTGCGTTTGCGCAGACTTTTGATTTTTGTACCGAGAAAATGCGCTTTGCGTTTCAATCCCGTATGCGACGTCATTGAGAACCCTGTGAAATTAACAGCGTAAAATTTTTTCAGTGAAATTTTATACTATCAACAGTAGCATACGTGGGCCTAAACGACACGAATCGCTCCATTGGGCTGCACGTGCGACGGCGCTGGACTGTATCCTTAAATGCCGGTAAACCAGTCTTGAGAGAAGGGAGTCACGGACGAGATGTCGCAGCAGCAAAGAAAATCCATCGGCGGTTTGAGCGTAGCCACCATCTTCCACGAGTTTGTCGAGACCGAATTGCTGCCGGCCATCGGTTTCGATCCGGATTCTTTTTGGACCGGCGTCGAATCAATCGTGGCCGATCTGACGCCCGTTAATCGTGAACTTCTCAATATTCGCGACGATATGCAGGCGCAAATCGATGCGTGGCATCAGTCCCGCGGCGGTCAGGCTTTGAACGCCGACGAGTACCGGGCTTTTTTGACCGACATCGGTTATCTCAAACCGGTCGATGAATTTCCGACTGTCTCGACCGAGCAGGTCGACGTGGAAATCGCCGAAGTGGCAGGGCCACAGCTTGTTGTGCCGGTCAGCAATGCGCGTTTTGCGATCAATGCGGCCAATGCGCGCTGGGGCAGTCTTTACGACGCCCTTTACGGCACCGACGTCATCGGTGAGGACGACGGCCTTGAACGTGGGGCGTCGTACAACCCGGCCCGCGGTGCGGCCGTTATTCGTTATGCAACCGAACTGCTGGATCGCGTCATTCCACTGGATGGAGCAAGCCATGTCGACGTCAATGCCTATGGCCTCGATCACAGCGAAGACGGCATACGTTTCGTTGCGTCGCTGGCCGGTGGCGACACGCTGGGACTGATGTCACCGGAAAAATTCCGTGGTTTTTCCGAGGACGGGCATCGGCGGCGCTTCCTGTTTCGGAATCACGGCCTGCACCTCGAAATATTCGTCGATCCGGAACACCCGATTGGCAAGGAAGCGACGGCGAATATCTCCGACGTGATCCTGGAGTCGGCCGTGACGACGATTCAGGACTGTGAGGATTCCGTGGCGGCGGTCGATGCCGAGGACAAGGTGGGCGTATACCGCAACTGGCTGGGTTTGATGCAGGGCGATTTGCAGGTGTCGTTCGACAAAGGCGGCCGGGAAATTACCCGGTCGCTGGCTGACGACAGAACCTATACGGGTACCGACGGTGAGCCGCTAACGCTATCGGGGCGTAGCCTGTTGCTCGTCCGTAACGTCGGTCATCTGATGACGACCGACGCAATTCTCGACGCCCATGGCGCTGAAGTCTTTGAGGGTATCCTCGACGCGGTGGTGACCGCCGCCTGCGCGATGACGGACCGCAAGCGGGAGGACAAACAGCCGAACAGCCGTTCCGGCAGCATCTATATCGTCAAACCGAAGATGCACGGACCGTACGAAGTGGCGTTTGCGGATACGTTGTTCGGGCGTGTCGAGCAACTGCTGGACCTCGCGCCCGATACGATCAAGGTGGGCATCATGGACGAAGAGCGACGCACGACCGTCAACCTGCCTGCCTGCATTGCTGCTGCGAAGCGCCGAGTCGTCTTTATCAACACCGGCTTTCTCGACAGGACCGGCGACGAAATTCATACGAGCATGCACATGGGCCCAATGCTTCGCAAGGAGGCGATCAAGTCGCAGCCGTGGCTGTTGTCTTACGAGGACTGGAATGTCGATGTCGGTATTCGTTGCGGTTTGCCTGGCAGAGCACAGATCGGAAAAGGTATGTGGCCGATGCCGGACGAAATGCGGAAAATGATGGAAAGTAAGCAGGCGCACTTGCTCGCAGGCGCAAATTGCGCGTGGGTACCGTCGCCGACCGCCGCGACTCTGCATGCGATTCATTACCACGATACCGATGTGCGCGCGGTTCAAAAAACCGTCGCGACACGCGATATTGCCGACCTCGACCGCATACTGACGCCGCCTCTGGCGACCTCGGAATTTCTGTCTGCCGAGGACATTCAGGCGGAGCTCGACAACAATGCGCAGGGTATTCTCGGCTATGTCGTACGGTGGATCGATCAGGGTGTCGGTTGTTCCAAGGTTCCAGACATCCACGATGTAGGGCTCATGGAAGACCGCGCGACCCTGCGCATATCGAGTCAGCACATCGCCAACTGGCTGCTGCACGGCGTGACCAGCGAGGCGCAGGTCGCTGAGACGTTCAAGCGTATGGCTGAAGTCGTCGACAAGCAGAATGAAGCCAATGCATCCTACGAACGTATGAGCGACGACTTCGACAAGAGCATCGCCTTTAAGGCCGCCTGTGCGTTGGTGTTCGAGGGCTGCGCGCAGCCGAATGGGTATACCGAGCCTCTGCTGCACGAGTATCGCCGGCTGAAAAAAGCGGAGCAGGCTCATTAGGGCCGGTGCGACGCCTGCTGATTCTGCTGTTGCTTTGCGGTCCAGTATGGGCCGACGACCGGCTTGACGTTGCGGTCGCAAGCAGTTTCTTAAGCGCGGCGCAGGAAATCGCTCAGGCATTCACGGCCGCTACGGGAGTATCTGTGCGTTTTTCGAGCGGCTCGACCGGCAAGCTGTATGCGCAGATCGTCAATGGCGCTCCCTACGACGTGTTCCTTGCTGCGGATACGGAGCGTCCGCGCAGGCTTCAGCAGCAGGACCTTGCATTGCCCGGCACGTTTACGGTGTATGCAACGGGTTTTTTGGTTCTCGTGTCCGCAAAGCCTGAATATGCGAATGGTGATTGCACGGCGTTACTGGCCACAGCGGAGTTTTCCCGGCTGGCCATTGCGAACCCTGAAACCGCGCCCTACGGAGCCGCCGCGCGCACGCTGCTGCGCGGTAGCGGACACTGGCCGGCGCTCAGGAGTAAGCTCGTGTTTGGCGACAATGTCGCCCAGGCCTTTCAGTTCGTTGCCACGGGCAATGCGGCGTTCGGTGTCGTTGCGGCATCGCTTGCGGCCAATGACGCCGTTCCGTTGTCATGTGTCGTGCGCCTCGAGTCGGGGCGAAACGGCGATGACGGCGTCGAACACGGCGCGGTTGTGCTGTCGCGATCAAAACGAGCCGAACTGGCGCGCAGATTCATGGCCTACCTGCAGACACCCGACGTCAAAGCGCTGCTTGCGCGGCGTGGCTACAGCATAGCGCCGGGCGGAGACAGCGAGCCATGAGTGCCGGACCGTTATGGCTGTCCGCGCAGCTTGCGCTGACGACGACGCTACTGCTGGTGCTGCTCGGCGCGCCGCTGGCGTGGTGGCTGGCGCGCACGCGTTCGCCGCTGCAGCCTGTGATGCAGACGCTCGTTGCAATGCCGATCGTGCTGCCGCCGACCGTGCTTGGATTCTACCTGCTGATCCTGCTGGGTCCGAACGGTGCCATCGGTGGCTGGTGGGTACGGCTGACGGGCGATGCGCTGACGTTTTCGTTCACGGGACTGGTCATCGCGTCCTGTGTATACAGCCTGCCGTTTGCCGTTCAGCCGCTGCAGAACGCATTCGCCGCGATGCACGAGAACACGATCGAAGCCGCACGCACGCTCGGTGCGTCCCGACTCGATGCGTTCCTGTCCGTGGCGGTTCCGATGTCTGCGCGAGGGTTCGTTAGTGCGGCGGTGCTCAGCTTTGCCCATACGCTGGGCGAATTCGGCGTCGTACTCATGGTCGGCGGCAACATACCCGGCGAGACCCGGGTCGTGTCGATCGCGATTTACGATCATGTCGAAACGCTCAACTACGCGGCCGCACATCGTCTGTCGATTGTGCTGACTGCGTTCGCCTTTTGCGTGCTGCTCACGATGTTCGTTCTCGATCGCAGGTGGCGGCGATGACCGGAATTGCGCTGCAGTACACCGTTCGTAAGGGCGATTTCAGCTTGTCGGTCGACACCGAAATACCGGCCCGCGGGATTACGGGCGTATTTGGCGCATCGGGCGCCGGTAAAACGACACTGCTGCGGTGTATTGCCGGGCTGGAGTCCGTCGGCGGCAAGGCCGTGCATGAGCGGCGTATTGCCTACGTCTTTCAACAGCCGCAATTGTTCACGCACCTGAACGTTGCGGGAAACATTCGCTATGGCCGGAAACGGGCGCCTGAGCGCAACGCCGGTTTTGACGATATCGTCGATCTGCTCGGGCTTGGCGCGTTGCTGGACCGTCGTGTGCACGAGTTATCCGGCGGTGAAGCACAGCGCGTCGCGATTGCGCGTGCGCTGTGTATGTCTCCGGTCATGATCCTCATGGACGAACCGCTGTCGGCCGTCGATCGGCCGCGCAGAAACGACGTGCTCGAGTATCTCGACCGGCTGCGGGCAGAGTTATCGGCACCGTTAATCTACGTGAGCCACAGCATCGACGAAATCTGCCGGCTCTGCGATCATCTTCTGATTCTCGACAACGGATCGGTCACCGCCGAAGGCGACCTGCAGTCGGTGTTGTGCCGGCTTGACGTTCCGCAGTTGTCCGGCGCGAATGCGGGTGTGCTCATCGAGGCCGGTTTCGCCGGCTACGACGACGAATTCGATTTATCCCGACTGACTTTTGCCGGTGGCGAACTGTATTTGCCCGGAAAAATTGAAGCGTCGAGGATGCGGCTCAGAATCGGTGCCAGTGACGTCAGTCTGACGCGCGACCGCCAGCGGGACAGTTCGATTCTAAACATCGTTCCGGTGACCGTCGATGCGATTGCCGCCGAATCCAGAGCCACGGCACTGGTTCGGGTGTTTGCCGGCGGTGAGGGACTCATCGCGCGCATCACGAATCGATCCGTACAAAATCTGGCGCTTAAGCCTGGAGAGCAACTCTTCGCTCAGATCAAATCAGTGACTGTCCGCCGCTGAGAGGCGCCGCCGGAAATCCTTCTCCGTGATGTCGTCCGGTAGTCTGGCGGCGAGCTCGTCTTCAATCGTCAGACCCCAGGTGCCTATCATGCCTGCGATTCCCACGTACAGTCCCTGCAGCGACACGATGTCGAGAATTTGCCGATCGGTAAAATGGACCGCGAGTTGCTGCCGCGTGCCGGGCCGTATCCGGTACTCGTCGAACAACTCATCCACCGCCTGCACGAGCAATGCGTCCGGCAGATCCCAGCCGGTCCCGCGTGCCGCGATGCGATCGATTTCCGCTCGGTCAAGGCCCGCCTGAAGCCCGCGATCGACGTGCGCTGCCCACTCGTACCAGCATCGCGTGCGTACGGCGACGCGCAGTATGACGAGCTCGCAGTGACGCTGACTGAGGTCTCCCCCGCGCACCGAGTACGTGCGAAATTTCCACCATGCTCTGATAAATTTCGGGTGATTTGCCATCAAACGGTGAATATTGATGGGATTTCCACCCATCTCGTCGATGATGTGTTGCAGTGACTCATCCCAGTCCTGATTCGCCAGTGGCCGCATATGGGACTCCTTTCATGTACTCTCAGTTAGCCGGATGGGTTGTTCGGTCGATCTGTGCGTTGCGTCAAGTCATCCGCGCTGCGCTGAAGGCAAAATAATGCACAGTTCACAAAGTGTCCGGCCCGTATGTTGTCCGAGGTTTTATTCATCGTCGTTGCGATGCTGTTTGCCAGTGTAATACTGTCGATTATTTTTTTTATCGCCTGGAAAACTTTAGTTCGCAAGCCGTACGCGCTGAACTGGTCACTTGCATTTGCCGCCGCTGCCCTGCAGTGCTTTTTCTACCCGAGTTCTCAGTGGTTTCCATCGTACGAGTCCTGGTGGCTGACCGTAAATGCGTTTGCAACGATATTGATGACGCTCGGGTTGCGCGGACACTGTCAGAGAACCTGTTTTGAGCATCTGCCGGACAACCTCTGGCCTTACGCGGGCGGCGTCTACGGACTCATTGTCTGGACCACGGTTGTCACCCCGCACGCCGGATTGCGGATGGCGCTGTTGCCGGCGGCCGCTTCGGCGACGCTGTTCCTGTCCGCGCTGATGATCATGCGACATCGGAGTGAGCCGCGGCCGGTCGAATGGGCAGTGGCCACAAGCATGGCGATTGTCGGTTTGATACTGGGAATCATCGCCGGAATGGCCGTGCTGCAGGGCGCCGCCGGGAATGCCGCCTATCCGACACACTTCGTTCAGCTCAATGTCATGGCCGTGCCGGCCGCATTTATCGCGACGGGCATGTTCGTGACGCTGATGCTGGCTTCCGATCTTTCATCGGACCTCAAAGAACTGGCGGTGCGCGACCAGCTCACGGGTTTGTACGAACGCCGCGGACTCGGTGAGCATGGCGCGGCGGCATACGAGACCGCGCGCCGCCATTCAATGCCGTTGTCGGTGGTCATGATGGATATCGATCGTTTCAAATCCATCAACGACGAGCACGGTCATGCTGTCGGTGATGCCGCATTGTGCCATTTTGCCGACGTTCTGAAGGAAGAGCGGCGGGCCGATGACATTTTCGCCCGTGTCGGGGGAGAGGAATTTGCGTTGGTTCTTCCAGGTACCGATCTCAAGGCCGCGCTAAAGGTCGCGGATGGGCTGCGTGAACGGATCGAAGCGGCGCCCATGCGAATTGACGAAATCGAACTGATAATGACCGCGAGCTTCGGCGTTGCGACCGTGAACAGCAGCGACAACTGCCTGTCCGACACGATTACCCGGGCCGACCGCGCGCTCTACCGCTCCAAGCGCGGTGGGCGAAATCAGGTCGATCTCGAGTCCTCGCAGCTTATGCGTGCCGCGGACGGCAAGCTGTTCGCCGTTCGCGGCTGACCGAAAGTCAGTAGCGCATTTCAAAAGCGACACTCCACGTGCGCGGACTGCCGTAGTAAGCGGTCTGAATATTGCCCACGCTACGAAACTCCTGCCCTTCCACTTTATAGACCTCGTCGGTGGCGTTCTTTACTCCTGCTGACAGTGACCATCTTCCACCGGGACTGCCGTATGTGACCAGCGCATTGACAAGCCAGTAGTCCGATTCGCTCAACGGCATTACGTTTTCGACGCTGAGCCACATCGCATCGCGGTAGTTCGCGTCTGCCGCGAAACTCAGCGTGCCGTTGCTCGCAAGGTCGAACGTGTACATTGCTGCGAAGCGGCCAGTCCACTCGGGAGAGAACGCCGGTTCGTCGGCCGCTCCATCGGAGCCTGAAAATCCGCCTTTGCCGTACTTCGAATCGAGGTAGCCGATCTGCGCTGACAGCTGCAATGCATCGGTTGGCAACCACAGGGCTTCGATCTCGGCACCGTTGATGTCGAGTTCCGCCGCGTTCAATACCGGGAAGCGAAAGTCGATGCCATCGCCGATCGAAACGCGTGCCTGGAAATCTTCATACCGGCTTGAGAAAATAGCGTAATTCGCCTGCACCCGGCCGTCGGCCAACGTGGTTTTCGCGCCGATTTCCGCTGTCCATACCGTTTCCGGGTCGAATGCACTGACATCGGACGCGCTATTGGCGCGACCGTTGAAGCCACCGCTTTTGAAGCCATTTGCAATGCGTCCATAGAGGCGGACGTTGTCGCCGGCAGCATAGTCGAGCGAGACCGTCGGCGTAAATGCATCCCACGAATCCGAATCCACAAACTCAAATGCCGGATCGGCGTTGCCGAGGAGGTCGCTGAAGGTACTGGTGGTGCGGAAGTAGTCCTTGTCTTCACGCGTGTAACGACCGCCTATTCCAAGTGTCCAGTTTCCGAATCGGTAATCAATCTGGCCGAATACTGCGTAGCTGTCTGTTTCGAGGTCGTCATTGATTGTCCGCAGAAAGGAAATAGGAATACCTGCGAACAACAGAAAGTCATCCGCGAATGCGGCCTGGTCGGACAGTGCGCGCTCATTGAGGTAGTACAGTCCGACGATCCAGTTCACCGACTCGGTTTCACCGATGAGCTGAAACTCCTGGCTGAACTGCCGCTGATCGATGCCGACGAATACGTCGCCCAGTTCGAATTCCGTGGCGTCGATATCGATAAAAAAGTCGAGATCGAGTTCGCGATGCGCCGAAATGGAGCGAAATCGCACGGTATCGGCAATGTTCCAGTTAAGACCGACGTTGGCGCCGGACCCGCGCACCGACTGACCGGGCCGATCGGTCATCGACGTTCTCGTGCGAAAGTCCCACTCGCCAGTCGGCGGAAGCTGACGCAGTACCGCGCCTGTGAGCAGGTCAATCCCAATCAGGGTGTCTTCAGCACGTCCGAGCGTCTTTTCCACGGTTTCGCGCGTCATGTCGACAGCGAAGTCGACACTGACCGAGTCGCTGAGGTCCCAGATACCTCGGATACGACCGACAACCGTATCCTCGTCATTGTATTTGACGCCGGTCGCCGGGTCGGTGACGAAACCATCGCGCCTGTCGGACAGTACGCTGGCACCGAGGCGCAGTGAATCGGATACCGGACCGGCTGCATAGCCCTTGAACTGAACGCGATCGTAGTCGCCCAGCAAGAGGCCCGCCTGAGCCGCGAATTCGTCACCGGGTGTTTTCGTAACCAGCTTAATGGCGCCACCCGGTGTGTTCTTCCCGTACAACGTGCCCTGGGGACCGCGCAGTACTTCGATTCGCTCCACCCCGTAGAGTTTGAACAGCGATCCCTGAATACGAGCCATATAGACATCGTCGAGATAGATGCCTACGGCAGGGTCGAAGGTTTGCAGGGCATCGGGTTGTCCCACACCACGAATAAATGCGTTGACGCTTGAGTTCGAGCCTCGTCCCTTGACCAGGTTCAGATTTGGCACCGCGCCCTGTAACGAATCCAGATTGTCCGCCTGAATGGCTTCGAGGTCGGCCTCTGTGAATGCGCTCACGGCCATCGGCACATCCTGAATGCTCTGTTCGCGGCGCTGCGCCGTCACCACAATTTCTTCGAGCGAAGCGCCATTTTCCTCCGCTGCTGCAGGCAAGCAGAGCGTAGTGGCCAGCATGCAGCCGGCAACGTATTTATTTGTTTTCATTAGGATATCCCCCTGACCTGTGCAGGAAATCGAGCGCAGATTTCAACGTACGTTCAACAAATATTAATTCAACGTACGTTGAAACTCAATACTGTGGCGATGCCAGCGAGCAGCCGTCAGGTCGACTGACAGAGCGCTCTGAACCCGGCGGCCAGAAATCGTGGCATGCGCTCGCGTATTGCGGCGATATCGGAGGAACGGCACAGCCCGCCGGACAGGTTATCGATGCGGCCGGTCTCGGCCAGCGTCAATGTCAGGGCTCCCGACAGAAAGTGATAACTCCAGAACAGTTCCTCGTCGTCGCAGTCGGGCAGGCTCAAGCGAATCTTGTCGATAAAGTTCAGGATCAGTGGATCGAAATAGCGCGTCATGAGTTCGCCACCGACCAGCGGGGAGCTGTTAATGCGAGCGACGATCTGAAGGTAGTGTTTCCACTCCTCGTGCCGGTCCAGCAGCAGATTCAGAACGGGACTGATGCCCGCATCCATAATTTCTTCGAGGGGTGGGTTGCCGTCCGGATGATTCGCAACCACCTCATCGAGCGCCGCATAGCGAATCTCGTTGAGAAAATCGGCGCGCCTGAGCATGACCTGATCGAACAGGTCGCGTTTCGACTTGAAGTGGTAGTAAGCGAGCGACACGTCTGCCTCGGCGGCGCTCATTATCTGGCGCACCGATACACCTTCGAACCCTTTTTCGGCAAACAACTTTTCGGCGGCATTGAGAATGCGTTCCCGGGTGTTTTTTTTCTTGTCTGTCATGGCCCCGACCGTAGTGGAGAGCGAATTGAAATTCAACAGTCGTTGAACTAGTATTCAACGATCGTTGAAATTCGGCTGTTGACGACCAGGATGTCATCAACACGGGAAGGGAGTATCCGCGATGGCGTGGTTTTCACCAAATTCGTTGACCATTCCGGCTTTGTTGTCGCTCAACGCTGGAAATCTGAGGCGCAAGCCTGCTGTGATAGTCGACGACTGCGAGGTGAGCTGGGAAGCATTCGGAACTGGCTGCGCGCAATTGGGGAACGCACTGCTGGACGCGGGTTTGCGCAAAGGCGACCGGGTGGTCGTTCTGATGCGGAACAGCTACGAGATGCTGGAAGCGATGTTCGGCGCAATCCGGGCGGGGCTTGTCGTCGTGCCGCTCAACGTGTCAATCGCCGATGCCGCGGTTGCCGGCATGATCCGCAACAGTAATGCAAAAGCGGCGATCGCCTCCGACGAGCACGTACAGCGTATTCAGGGCCTGGCAAGCGAGTTGGGTAAGGATTTTCCGGAGACCCGTATTGCACTGGAAGCACCGCTCGAAGGTTGGCTGGACTACGGTCAATGCTGCGGTGCCGCCGCAACCGAGCCGCCCTCCGTCTCGGTGGCGCCAAACGATGAGTGCAACATCATATTTAGCTCCGGGACGACGGGACTGCCGAAAGGTATTGTCCACGATCACGGCGGTCGCCTGGCCTGGGGCAGCGATATGGCCGTCGCGCTTCGCTATCACTCGGGCGCACGCACGCTCTGTAACCTTGGGCTGTTTTCAAACATTAGCTGGGTCGGCATGCTCGCGACGCTTTTTAGCGGCGGCACGCTCGTGATTTCGCGCGGATTCTCGGTAGAGGATTGCCTGAGCACGATCGAGCGGCATCGCGTGACCCATACCGGCATGGTGCCGCTGCAATATCAGAAACTCTTCGAATTCGAGCGTTTTTCCGACTACGATCTGTCGAGCCTTCAGTCGAGCATGTGTTGCGGATCGGCGCTGCCGCTGCCGCTTAAAGAAGCGCTCGCGCAGGACTGGCCCGGGGCATTCATCGAATTGTATGGCCTGACTGAGGGGTTGGTCACAATTCTCTCGCCGGAGGACATGCCGGCAAAGCTGCAGTCAGTTGGATTGCCCTGTCCCGGACAACGTCTCGCGATCGTCGACGACGACGATAAGGCCGTCGCCGACGGCATCGCCGGCGAAATTGTCGGCGAGTGTCGGTTTCTGATGGCGGGCTATCACGATAACGATGCGGCCAGCCGCGATTCGACATGGGAGCGTGCCGACGGGTCGCGCTGGCTGCGCACGGGCGACATCGGCAAACTCGATGACGACGGTTTTCTGTATCTGGTCGACCGCAAGAAGGACATGATCATTTCGGGTGGACAGAATATCTATCCGGCGGATATCGAGGCAGAAATCGTTTCCCACGAAGCCGTGAGTGAGGTTGCCGTTATCGGTGTCGCGAGCGATAAATGGGGCGAAACGCCGTTGGCTGTTGTTGTACTGCGAGCTGCGGCAGATCCGGACGACATTACCGCGTGGACCAACGCACGGCTCGGCCGGCAGCAGCGCATCGTTGCGACCGTTGTCGTCGACGAATTGCCGCGAAACCCGAACGGCAAAGTGTTGAAACGCGAGTTGCGCACGCGCTTTGCGGAGCAAAAGTTCTGACGAGGGAGGATGTCCATGTCATCAGGCCGCGAACACCGCTATGGGAGCAATGACGGGCTAAGCCTGTTTTATCGCGACTACCGGCCCGACGTGTCGGGTACACCGGTCGTCTGTCTGCCTGGTCTCACGCGCAACAGTCGCGATTTCGTGGATCTTGCAGACTACATTGGGGATCGTCGTCGTGTAATCGCGCCGGATTTCCGCGGCCGCGGTTGTTCCGAGTACGATCCGCTTTGGCAGAACTATCACCCTGGAACGTACGTGCAGGACACACTGACGCTACTCAATCGCCTGGAACTGCAGCGCGTGATCGTCATTGGCACCTCACTCGGCGGCCTGTGTGCCATGGCAATGGCGGCTATCGATGCGTCTCGCCTTGCCGCCGTTGTGATGAACGACGTGGGGCCGGAGATTAACCCGGCGGGTCTGGAGCGAGTGATGCAGTACGCCGGCATCATGACACAGCCTGAGAGCTGGCAGGAGGCGCTTGCGCAGACCAAGCAAGCCTACGGCGAGTGGTTGCCAGGGTTATCGGATGCAGACTGGGACAGAATGGTCTGGAAAGCGTACCGCCGCAACGACGATGGACTGCCGGTGCTCGACTATGACAGCAATATCGGCCGCGCCATCAGAGAACAGGGTGGCCAGACGGCCGATCCCTGGGCGTTTTTCGCGGCACTCGAACCGGTGCCGACAACGCTGCTGTGGGGGGTCAACTCAGACATACTGAGTAAAGAC
This sequence comes from Woeseiaceae bacterium, assembly GCA_965224505.1. Classification (GTDB taxonomy): domain Bacteria; phylum Pseudomonadota; class Gammaproteobacteria; order Steroidobacterales; family Woeseiaceae; genus UBA1847. Next base: position 2,247,809 of record CBDCZL010000018.1, on the reverse strand, counting down.
ATCGTCGACAGGATGCAGCAGCGCAAGCCGGACTTGAAAGTCGTAGCGGTTGCGGAACGCGGTCACGCACCGTTGCTCAATGAGCCCGAATGCCTCGCCGCGATCGATGAGTTGCTGGAGCAGCAGGCATGAAGCGATTTCCGATTTTACTGGTTGCGGCGGCACTGTGCGCCTGTGGCAGGAATGAAGTGCAGGCGCCGGCAAACAGTGAGAGCTACAACATTGACGTTGCCCGCATCACGACATCGGGGGCATCGTCGGGCGCAATGATGGCCACACAGTTGCACGTCGCCCATTCCGCATTGTTCAGCGGTGCCGCAATCCTCGCCGGCGGGCCGTATTTCTGTGCCGAAGCCAGCCTGTCGAAGGGTCTGGGTGCCTGCATGAACGGTGGCGATCTGAACCTCGCGGGGCTGATCGACTATGCGCGCGATGCCGCAGCACTGCAGAGAATCGATCCGTTGGAAAACCTGGTTCCGGACCGTGTCTGGGTGTTTCACGGCACTAAAGACGAGATCATCCATCCGGACCTGCCCGCCGCCGCCATAGATTTCTATGAAGCGCTCGGCGTTGCGACCATAGATTTTGTCGGCGACGTACCCGTGACGCACGGCATTCCGACGCTGAGCACGGGCGCACCCTGCGATCAGATGCAGTCACCGTGGCTGAATGCCTGTAGCTATGATGCCGCCGGTGCATTGCTGAAGGCACTGTACGGCGAATTGCAGGTTCGCAGCAGCGATTTGTCGGAGTTGCAGCAAATTCCGCAACCGGATGCCGCCGACGCGAGTATGCTGCCCGACGCCTTCCTGTACGTTCCCGAGGATTGCCGCAACGGCGAATCCTGCGGTTTGCACGTTGCATTTCATGGCTGTCGGCAGTCATCTGACTACGTGGGAGATGCGTTCGCGGCCGGTGCCGGATACAACGAATGGGCGGAGCGGAACCGGCTGATTGTGCTCTACCCGCAGGTGGCGAGCAGCCGCATGGCGCCGATGAATCCCATGGGCTGCTGGGACTGGTGGGGCTACACCGACGACAAGTATGCAACGCGAGACGGGCAGCAGATTCGCGTAGTCAGGGCGATGATGGATCGGCTGGCGGGCCGGCCACTTTGAGTTTTGCGTGGGCGTTGTTCGCGTTGTACCTGGCCGTCACCGCCTGGCTGGGTTGGCGTGGTTCGCGCAGGACGACGGGATTTAGCAGTTTTGCGCTCGGCGACCGGGCCATGCACCCTGTCGTTGTCGGCATTACGCTCGCGGCAAGCGTGTCGTCCGCAGCGACGTTCATAATTAACCCGGGCTTCGTCTACGTCGATGGCTTGTCGGCCTTCATGCACTTTACAGTGGCGTCCGGCATGGGTTTCTTCCTGATGCTGTATCTGCTGTCGTTTCGCTTTCGCCGCATCGGTGCTGAATCCGGTGCGTTGACGATGCCGGACTGGATCGGCAAACGCTACGCATCCTGCGGTTTTGCGCTGTACTTCGCGGTTCTTAATCTGTTGTCGTTCGCATTCGTCGTGTTGCTGGTAGGTGGCATTTCGATTGTCATGCAATCCTTACTCGGCGTTTCAAATTCCGTCGCGTTGGTTATTACGCTGACATTCGTGACGGGCTACGTCTTCGCCGGCGGGACGCACGCACACGTACTGACCAACCTGCTGCAGGGCAGCCTGATGATTGTCGTGACTCTCGTCGTTCTTGGATCCTGTGTCTGGCTTGCTATGCAGCAGCCCGAGTCCATGCCGTCGTCATTGCGAGCCATTGACGAAAATCTCGTTGCGCTGGTCAACCCGGAGGGTGCGTTGTTCAACAGCGTATTCTCGATCTATGTTGCGGGATTCGTGGTGGGCGCTGTCGTGGTTTGTCAGCCGCACATCCTGACCAAGGCACTGTACGTAAAGGACGATCGTGCTGTGCGGCGCTATCTGATGGTGTTCGCCGTCATCTTCGTGCTGTTCCAGCTCCTTGCCGCCGTCGGTCTGTTTGCGCATCTCGCGGTGTCGCCGGAGGCACTGGTCGATGCAACGACCGGGCAGTTCCGTCAGGACCTCGTAATGACGAGTTATCTCAGGACGATGTTTCCACCCTGGGTTTTTACCATCGTGGGAATCGTGTTGCTGGCGGCCGCAATGTCAACCCTCGACGGATTGCTTGTCTCAATCTCGACGATTACCGCGAACGACATCCTGCGGCACCTGATGCGGCATCGCGATCATCTCGACGAACCACAACAGATGCAATTTGCAATGCGTGCGAGTCACGGAATTCTGGTGCTGATCGCAGTCGCGGCCTTTGTTATCAACCTGCAGCCGCCAAAGCTGCTCGGAATTTTCGGTCAGGTTGGCGTCTACGGACTGACGGCGGCTGCGGCACCGCCATTGTTGCTCGGCGTACTGTTCAGACGGGTGCCGCGGTGGCTCGCAGGGTCAGCCTCGATTCTCGCGATTTCGCTCCATTTTCTGCTGTTTTTCCGCGGCGCAGACTGGTTTCCGGAGTCGTCACTTACCTTCGCGAATCCAGGGGTTACGGTTTCACTCGCGACGCTGATTGCTCTCCCGGCCGCGCTGCTCGCCGCGATCGTGCTCGACAGGCGGTTAATTCGCGGCGTTTGAACGCCCGTTGCAGTCCGGGAAGCGACTGTCGCGGTCTTCGGCGGCCAGCAACGCTTCTCCGGAGCCTGTTAACGCCAATGTCGTCACCCCTGTTGTGCCTTTCGGCAAATCGGCCTGAACGCCCGGCTCAGGATGCACACGCCGCGGTCGCATCGGAAGTACCGCAAGTACGGCGACGATCGAAAGCCGTATCGCGAATGTCACGATGTGACCCGACAACACCCGATGGATACTATCGATGAATTTCGTCGTATCATTGCGCAATGCAGCCCGTCATTTCCGTTGAATCGCTGACAAAAACCTATGCGGGCGGCTTTGAAGCGCTGAAATCGGTGGACCTGACGATTGAGCGCGGGGAGATATTCGCGCTGCTTGGCCCCAACGGTGCCGGCAAGACGACGCTGATCAATATCGTCTGCGGCATCGTGAATCCCACGCAGGGCCGCGCGCTGGTGGACGGCCACGACATTACGCGCGAGTTTCGTGTGACGCGCTCGAAAATCGGCCTGGTGCCGCAGGAAATGCCGACCGAATCCTTCGAGACAGTCTGGAACACCTGCCGCTTCAGCCGCGGCCTGTTCGGCAAGCCCCCGAATCCGAGTCACCTGGAGGCTGTGCTGAAATCGCTGTCGTTGTGGGAGAAGAAGGACACGATCAGTATGCAGTTGTCGGGCGGCATGAAGCGCCGTGTGCTGATTGCAAAAGCGCTCGCTCATGAGCCTGAGATTCTGTTTCTCGACGAACCCACGGCGGGTGTCGATGTCGAACTGCGCCAGGATATGTGGAACGTTGTCGCGGCATTGCGTGAAAAAGGGGTAACGGTCATCCTGACCACACACTACATCGAGGAGGCTGAGCAGCTTGCCGACCGGGTTGGCGTGATCGACCGCGGTGAAATCGTCCTCGTCGAGGACAGGAAAAAACTCATGCGCGAACTTGGCAGGAAGGAACTCGTGCTGCACCTGCAGCAGCCGCTGGGTGAACTGCCGGATGATTTGGCAGGCTATGCGCTGGAAGTCGCGGCGGACCGTCAGCAACTGACTTATCACTACGACACGAGACGCGAGAGTACGGGTATTACGGGCCTGCTCAACGATCTGCGCGAGGCCGGGATTCATTTCAACGATATCGAAACCTCGCAGAGTTCTCTCGAGGACATTTTCGTCGATCTCGTGAGCAGGGACCGATGAACCTGCAAGCCGTCAAAGCCATCTACCGCTACGAAATGGCGCGTATGTTTCGCACAGCCGTGCAAAGCATCGTCGCACCGGTACTGTCGACGTCGTTGTATTTCGTCATCTTTGGTTCGGCGATCGGTTCACGTATCACCGAGATCGACGGCGTCAGCTATGGCTCTTTCATTGTGCCGGGCCTGATCATGCTGTCGATCATGACTGAGAGCATCTCGAATTCGTCGTTTGCGATTTATTTTCCGAAATTTACGGGAACGATCTTCGAGGTGTTGTCGGCACCGGTGTCCTGGGTCGAGGTTGTGCTCGGATACGTCGGTGCGGCCGCGACCAAGTCCGTGATCATCGGTACGATCATTCTTGCGACAGCGAGTTTCTTCGTCGATATCCGGATTGCACATCCGCTGATCATGATTGCGTTCCTTCTGTTGACCTGCATTTCCTTCTGTCTGTTCGGTTTCATTCTCGGTGTCTGGGCGACGGGATGGGAAAAACTCACGATCGTGCCGATACTCGTCATCATGCCGCTGACGTTCCTCGGTGGCACCTTCTACTCAATCAGCATGTTGCCGCCCCTGTGGCAGACGATCAGCCTGTTCAACCCGGTTGTGTACCTGATCAGCGGTTTCCGCTGGAGCTTCTACGAAAACGCCGACGTCAGCGTCGCGCTGAGTCTGAGTATGACGATCGGATTTCTGCTGATGTGCCTGCTCACGGTGCGCTGGATCTTCAAAACCGGCTATCGCCTGCGAAGCTGAGAATCGTGGTCCGGATCGTGTGATGTCCCGTCTGATACTCATGGTCGCGCTTGTAACGGCCGGCGAACTCGTGTTCGGCCTGCCGTTCAACGTGTCGCGGTTTTTCCGGCCGACGATGCTCGATGTGTTCGGTTTCAGCAACACGCAACTCGGCGATTTGTTTGCTGTATACGGGATTACCGCGATGCTCGCGTACTTTCCGGGCGGCGCGGTTGCCGACCGCTTTTCGGCGCGCACGCTTATGACGATCTCACTCATGGCGACGGCTCTTGGCGGGCTCTATATGGCCACGATACCCAGTGCGTTTTCGATGGCCGTGCTCTACGGATACTGGGGTGTCACGACGATTTTTCTGTTCTGGGCCGCACTGATCAAAGCGACGCGTGACTGGGGCGGCGGCAATGCCCAGGGGCTGGCTTTCGGTGTTCTCGAAGGCGGCAGGGGGCTGGTCGCGGCCGTCGTTGCGTTCGCCGCAGTCAACGTCTTCGCATTTTACATGCCCGAGGTTGTAACCAGCGCCTCGCCTGAGCAACGACACGAGAGCTTTCAGATCGTCATACTGCTGTACACGGCCGTGACGTTTCTCGCGGGCGTGTTGGTCTGGTTTGCGATCCCGCCGGGCAAAACCGGCAGCGATGTCGAATACAATCCGCTGCAGGGCATGCGTGCGGTCCTCGGGCGGCCTGTGGTCTGGGCGCAGGCCGCCGTCATCGTGTGTGCATACTGCGGCTACAAAGGGCTCGACAACTATTCGCTGTACGCGGTGCAGGTGCTGGGCATGGACGAGGTCGAGGGTGCGCGTCTGTCCACTTACGGTGCGTATACGCGTCCAGTCGCGGCGTTGCTTGCAGGGCTTGTTGCTGATCGTTTTCGGGCGACATGGTCGATCGGTGCGATCTTTGTCGTGTTGTGCGTGTCCTGGAGTGCGTGGTCGCTGGCCGTACCGGAGGGTAGCGGGATCGGCGTCATCTATCTTAATTTCTTCGTCAGTTATTTCGCTGTGTTTGCGTTGCGCGGTATCTATTTCGCGCTGCTGGAGGAAAACCGTACGCCGCAATACCTGACCGGCGCTGCGGTCGGAATGATTTCTCTGGTCGGTTACACACCCGAAGTGTTTTTTGCACCGATCGCGGGCCGCATTCTCGACGCCAATCCCGGGCTTGTCGGACATCAGAACTACCTGATGTTCATGGCGGCTATTGCGGCAGTCGGCGTACTGGTCACCTTCGTCGTGCTGATTCTGCAGCGCCAGGGGGCAGACCGGCTTTGGCCGGCCGCTGAGGGCGCAGCGAAATAAATAGTCGATTCAGCAGGTCAGTTGAGCGATGACGCAGAAAACCTCACTACGCGAACAAATCCGGCGCAACCTCGTTGCCCTGATCAGCCTTGCTGTCGCGGTGACGAGTCTCGGTTACAACACCTGGCGCAACGAGGCCAGTGAGTACAACCGCAACCAGCGGCTCGTGTCCATCGAACTATTGCTGATGTTAGGCGACCTGCAGCAATTAACCAACGAACGCCACTATGGCAAAAACATGGACGGCGGCGCACTCGTGCGAGCCGGCTGGGCCAGGGTGCTGACGATACGCGACATTGCGGAAGTCGCGGCAGGCGGCGTTCCGGTCGCAGCGGAGCAGCTATACGAGGTCTGGAACGCGGACTACGATCTGCTCGGTTCCGACGTGCGCGGCAAGGAGCGTATTATCGCGGCTTTGGAAGACGTCCGCGCGAAAACACACGAGGTGTTGCGCAGCCTCGACTAAGCGGCTAATTTCAGAGGTTCAGACAGTATTGGGGAACGCAATGAAAATTTGGTCAATCGTCCCGGCAGTGTTGCTGATTGCCGCCTGTAATCCCGCATCCGATGCGCCGCCACCGGCTGCCGAAGAGACCGAAAAGCCCATGGCCGCCGAAACGCCGATGGGGAACGCGGCCGAAGATGCCGGAAATCAACTTGCGGACGTACTCGATGCGCAGCCCGACGAGGTCAAAGCGCGTTACGAGTATCGTCATCCGCAGGAAACGCTTGAGTTCTTTGGCATCGAACCCGGCATGACCGTGGTCGAAGGCTTACCCGGACGGGGGTGGTACAGCAAAGTGTTGCTGGCTTATCTTGGTAGTGAGGGTTGTTTGATCGGTGCGGATTATTCGCTTGAGATGTACCCGCTGTTCAGTTTCGTTAACGATGAATTTATGGCGCGGCAACAAACCTGGACCACCGACTGGGTTGCGGGTGCGGTCGAATGGGCGGGCGACGCCGGAACCCACGTCGAAGGATTTCATTTCGGCTCGATGCCCGAGGCGTTCGCAGGCACGGCCGATGCCGTCTTCTTTCCGCGCGTCCTGCACAACCTCGCGCGTTTCGAGTCGGAAGGCGATTTCCTGACAACGGCGCTGGCCGACGCCTACAAGGTGCTGAAGCCCGGCGGTGTGTTTGGCGTGGTACAACACCATGCCCGGGATGACATGTCCGATTCGTTCGCGGATGGCAGTCACGGTTATCTGAAGAAGGATTTTGTGATCGCCGCGATAGAGCAGGCCGGGTTCGAGTTCGTCGGCGAAAGCGACGTCAACGCCAATCCGAAGGATCGGCCGAGCGAGGAAGATATCGTGTGGCGTCTGCCGCCCGGGCTGCGGACCAGCGCAGACAACCCGGAGCTTCGCGCTGAGCTGGAGGCGGTTGGAGAGTCCAATCGTATGACCCTCAAATTCAGAAAGCCTGCATCGTAACGGCGGGGCTTACGGTGTCAGGTCCGTGGCTATGGTGTCAGGTCCGGAATTGCGGTGTCAGGTCCAGGGTTACGGTGTCAGGTCCAGCCCGACGATGATCGGGTCGTGATCTGACGAGCGGTACGGCGAATGTGCGTCGAACAGGTCGGGGTCGCGCCCGTGTTCAAGGTTGTAGTCGAATAACGGTGGCTCGTCGGCATTGACATGCCACTCGAGCGTTTCGACGACCTGACGGGCGAGGCTCGGCGATGCAACGGCATGGTCGAGCGCGCCGATCTGACCGTCGTAGAGAAACGAGTACACCACTGGTCGGGTGTCATCGAGCAGGCTGACGAGGCCCGCGTCGCGCAATGCGGTTAGCGGGTGTTCCTGCAGATAGGCGTTCAGGTCGCCGATGATCAGGAAATCGTCGTCACGGCTGCCGGTCGGGTCGCTCTGCAGCCAGCGTGCCAGGGCGTCTGCCGCTGCCGTTCGAATGCCGGCGCAGTTGCCCTGACCGTCGCCGCGGTTGGGATCGCCTTCGGCCTCGCAGTCGGAGCCCTTCGATTTGAGATGATTCAGCGCAATCGTCAGCCGTGCACCGGATTGCGCCGCAAAGGTCTGCGCCAGTGCGGGCCGATTCTTATCGTCGTTGAAGTCCGCGTCGAATGAACGGTCCAGCAATGCGAATTCGCCGACCGGTGTCGCCGAGGTTTTGCGGAACAGAAACCCGGTTTTGATGACGTCGTTGCCGATAACCCCGGTATCGATATACTCGTAAACATCGCCGCCGAGCCGCGTGTTCAGCGCGTCGGCCAGTGTCGCAATGGACTGCCTCGCGTTGTTTTCGAGTTCAATCAGGCCGATGACGTCGGCATCCATCATCGCGAGCGCGGTGACGGTCTTTTCGAGCTGGCGGCTGAATTCCCTTGGGTTGTCGGCCCCGCGGCAATGCTCATCGTTGCGCGGTCCGCAGCGTGGGCTGCCGTTGTCGAGGCCCGTAAAGAAATTCAGTACGTTCAGGCTCGCGATTCGAAAATCGCCATCGACAACCGGTCTGCCGGGTCGCGGATTCCACGTTTCGAATGGCACGTCCGCGGTTGGCATGAGCCGCCATTGCTGCTCGCCGTCGCCGCCGCTGCCTCTCGAGTAACGCAGATTGCCCGTCAATCCGGTGATACGGTCTCCCGCTCGCACACCCAGGTAGGGCGGGGTCGCCGGGTTCGCCTCACGGCGACCGTCGTCGAGTACGATCGAGCGCAGTGCATTTTGCCGTTTGTGGCGGCGATAGCCCGCGGATTCGGGTGCGTGTTCATTCGTGAACTGTGAAAGACGTCCGTTCGCGGACAGGCCAATCTCGCCAAAACGCTCAAGGAAGCGCAGGTTGCTGACGTAGAGCGGCTGCGGGAATCGAACCAACATGCCTTCGTAACGTTCGAGGTCGGCCAGTACATCGCCGTCGCTGTTATGCATTAGCTCAGTTGTCGGTAACTCTACGTCGGTCGGCGCGATCGTGTCTGTTCCAGTGACGCTTACATGCTTTGCTTCGATCTGTGTCTCGCCGTGAAACTCTTTGACGATACCCTCAATTGAGACGCGGTCGCCAACCGCTACGTCCGTGCTTGCGAGGCGGCCATCAAATACAAAAACGCCGCTGGATGCCTCCGGATCCGACGCCGGTTGCTGCACGTAAAATCCGCCGAGATCGGCAGCGCTGTCGGCGTCATTGTCCTGGAAGTCGCCGGTGACGACGGCGCTGAAGCGGATCGCCTGATTGACCATCGGACTGTCCGGGCCGCTGCCCTGAATGTCGGCAATTCGCAGGCCTTCGGTCGGGGCCGGTTGTTCGGAGGTGTTCGCCCCGCCGCAGGCCGACACGAAACACAGGAGCAATGGACAACTCGCCGTCAGGAATTTCATGACGGCATTCTACCGTAGCCGCAGCGTCGATCGATTGCGTCAGGCGGCCTGCGTTGCCGCTGCTGCCAGAGCCTCGATCGCTGCGCGTGCGCGCCGCATTGCGCTGTCTGCATCGCTGTTGAGCCGGTCGGCTGCAACGATCTCGACATCATCGATACCAATAAACGACAGCGCGTGCCGCAGGTATGGCGTCGCGAAGTCGGCCGGACTACCGACCCGGACGCCGCCCGATGCAACCACAAGATACGCCTTCTTGTTTTTCAGCAGACCTTGAGGGCCGTTTTCGGTGTAGCGAAACGTCAGTCGCGCGCGGGCCACCATGTCAATCCACGCTTTGAGCGCTGCCGGAATCGAGAAGTTATGTACCGGCACGCCGATCACCAGCACGTCCGCGGCCTGGAGTTCCGCGACCATCGCGTCGGAGGTGATAAGTGCGGCGCGGTGTTCGGTGTGCCTCTCGGCTTCAGGGGTAAAATTCGCTTCGATCCAGTCTGCATCGACGAACGGTATGCCGTCGGCCAGATCTCGGCGTTTCAGGTCAACCTCAGTGTGGCCGCTTCGCAACGCATCGATCAGCTCGGCGCTGAGTTGCCGGCTCACCGAGCCGGTTGCTCTCGCGCTTGCTGCCACTTCGAGCACTTTTAGGACCTGTGCTGCCATTGTTTTTTCCTCGGTTCCGATCAATAACCACAGTATTGTTGTTCAAGCGCCGTAGATAAATAGGTTATCATGCACATTATTGTTCTATAAATCGAAACAATATGAATAAACTCGAAGAATATCAGGCCTTTATCGCAGTCGTCGAAACCGGCAGTTTTACGGCTGCCGCGGAACGCCTCGGCATTGCAAAATCGGCCGTTAGCCGCCGTGTCGCGGCACTTGAGGAACGACTCGGTGTGCAGCTCCTCAGAAGGACTACGCGGGTGCTGAATCTCACCGATTCGGGCAAGAGTTTTTACGAGCATGGGTCGCGCCTGCTGGCCGATGTCGACGAGGCCGAGGCAGCGATTCGACAGCAGCACGGCGAACTCAGCGGGCGATTGCGTGTTGCGCTGCCGTTGTCGTTCGGCGTACGGCACATGTGCGGGCCTATCGCGACATTCAGCAAGCGCCATCCCCGGGTCCGATTCGATCTGGACCTCAACGATCGCCGCGTGGATCTGATTGAAGACGACATCGACGTGGCGCTGCGTATCGGCCGGCTCAGCGATTCCTCACTGATTGCACGGCGCCTGTTCGACGTGCATGGTGTCGTTTGCGCATCGCCAAACTATCTGCGCTCACACGATACGCCAAAGACTCCGCAGGACCTCAAAGACCACGACTGCCTCGTGTATTCGAACATCGCCGAGCCGACTCTGTGGTCCTGCGAAGATCGGGACGGCAATCGCGAAGAGGTTCACATCGAGCCGGCGCTGCTTGCAGGCAGCGGCGATTTTCTGGCCAACGCGGCAGCGCACGGGCTTGGCATCGTCCTGCAACCGACGTTCATCGCGGCCGAGGCGATTCGCCGGGGCAACCTCATACCTGTGCTGACCGACTACCGATGGCCAGTGTCGACGGCGTACGCGGTGTACCCGCCGACCCGCCATCTGTCGTTTCGTGTAAGGGCGTTCATCGATTTTCTTGCGGACAAGTTCTCGGGCATCCCTCCCTGGGACCGGGATTGCGACACGGACAGTTCCGCCCGCGGCCCGGTCGCGTAACATTCTGATACAACTGCATACGCTTCGGTCACCACCGTGTAATAAACCCAACGTATTGTCGGTCTCCATAATTACAAACCCAACGGAGAGGCGATCACATGGCCCGGAAAGCGATACGTACGGTTCGATGGTGGATGCTGGTTTACGCAGGGTTTGTGTTTGCATTTGCCGCTGCTCAACATAATGTGGCCGGCGAGCTGAACTTTGAACCGCCGCTGCCGGCGGAATTCAGTCGACCCGATGCTTATTTTTCGCCTGCGACAGAGCGGCTTCGGCGTAACGACATCTGACTCCCCCAAATCGGCACAGGGATGTGCCGTACCTTATTCGTTGTAAACCCGATTCGGCCTGAATATAGTGGTCGTCTGCAAGACAGGTGCGGGAAGTATCTGTTACGGAGACGACATGCTTAGACTCTTGCTTTCACTTTTGGCGTTGCTCGCGGTATCCACGGCCGACGCCGGTCACACCGTGCGCGAGTTTCGCGGCAACGGCAATACGACGACCGCGACGTTCACCGTGGAGTCGCCATGGTTGCTGGACTGGCGCCTCGACGGCGACAACTGGCGCAGCGGCGGTGTCGAGTCCCGCTTCATCGCGCTCGATATCACGCTTGTCGACTCGGATACCGGAAGGCACGTCGGACGTGTCAAGCACACGAAGTACGTCGGTAACGGCCTGAGGCTGTTCGACACCGGTGGGCGCTACCACCTGCGCATCAGCACGACGCTGGCACGCTGGACCGTTAAGATCGAGCAGATAACGCCTGAGGAAGCCAGGCTCTACACGCCCAAAGAAAGAAGCTGACAGTCGTGCGAATATCGCGTCTGTGACTATTCCTGAAGACAACAAGAGCAGTGCCGTTGTCAGCCTCGCGGCTGTGGTCGTCATTATCTACGGCATGCAGATGGCGAAGGTGCTGCTCGTGCCGTTTCTCATCGCCGCTTTCCTTGCCCTGATTACCGTGCGACCGATGCTCTGGCTGCAAGGCCGCCGCGTACCGAGTTTTTTGGCGGCGCTGATCATTGTGAGCATGCTCATGCTATTGCTCGCGGTCGTGGCCACGGTGCTCGGCAGTTCGATTGCGGACTTCACGGCGGCATTGCCGGATTATCAACAACGTCTCGATGTCCTGACGGACCGGGCAACCAAATTCATCCTGAAGAACTTCAGCGACGACGAATCCGTCGAGACGATTGGCGATATGATCGACCCGGGCTGGGCCATGGGCCTGGCGGCGACGATTCTGAACAGTCTGCGCGAAGTGCTGACCAATACGTTTCTGATCATCTTTACGATGATTTTCATTTTGCTGGAAGCATCGAGCGTGGCAACCAAAGTTGAAGCCGCTTTCGGCAAGACCGCCGAATCGATGAAACGGCCGCGCGAATTTCTGCACAATCTTGGCCGCTATCTGGGCATTAAGTCGCTGGTCAGTCTGGCGACCGGTTGCTGTGCCGGGCTGTTGACGTGGTGGCTGGGCGTCGACTTTCCGCTGCTCTGGGGTATGCTGGCATTTCTGCTGAATTACGTGCCGACAATCGGCTCCATCATCGCGGCGGTGCCCGCCGTGTTGCTGGCGCTGGTGCAGATTGGTCCCGGTGCCGCCGGTGCCGTCGCCACGGGATTTGCGTTCATCAACGTCGCGTTCGGCAATATCATCGAACCGCGGCTGATGGGTTACGGCGTCGGCATATCACCGCTGGTTGTGTTCGTCGGCCTGATCTTCTGGGGCTGGGTGTTTGGACCGGTCGGTATGCTGTTGTCCGTGCCATTGACAATGACGCTCAAGCTGGCGCTGGAGAGCGACGAGCGCACACGCTGGATTGCAATCTTCCTGGGTTCCGAGCGGGATGCTCAGCATGCGTTGGAGTCACGAGTCGTGACGAGCGGTCGCGTGTAAAACAGGCTGTCAGCCCGTAGTCAGGCGACGTCCGATTCTTCGTAGTCGTCGGCGACGGGTTCGCTTTCCTCCATCTGCTCGAGAAGATTGATCGCAACCGCGACGAAGTCGGTGTCGGTGATAATACCGGCCAGTTTGCCGCAGTTCGTAACGGGCAGGCAGCCGATCTTGTGTTTTTCCATAAACAACGCGGCGTGCCGAAGACTGGCACCGATGTCGACCGTCGCTACGTCCGTGACCATGACGTCGCGAACGGGTATTTCCGTCGCATGGATGCGGCTGTCGTCGTCGCGCAGAAAAGAATCCGTTGCCGCAAGTACATTGGTCAGCGTGACGAGTCCAACGAGGCTGTCACCGTCAACGACCGGAACGTGATGGATGCCGTTGTCACGCATCAGCGCTCTGACGTCCGCCAGCGAGGAAGAAGGCTCGACGGTAAGAAGGTCGGTACTCATTATCGCTTCAATACTGAACATGCTGCCTAGTCTAATACAATTTCAAATCCTGGCCATAGAGAAAAGTCCTTACTCAGATTGGCAATTGCGTATCCGACTTCAGGGTTTCCATTACGAATGTCGAACTGACGTCCGCAAAATCCACCTCGCGAATCAGGCGCTTGTAAACATCATCGTAGTGACGCATGTCCTGTGTGACGATGCGTAACAGGTAGTCGATGTCGCCGCTCGTGCGATGAAATTCCAGAATCTCGGGGATTGAACGTACGGCTCGTTCGAAGGTCGCGAACCATTCGTCGCTGTGTTGGCTGGTGCGTACCATCGCGAATATCGTGAGTCCAAACCCCAGCGATTTCGCGTCCAGCAGCGTGACCCGGCGGCGGATGATGCGCCTTTTTTCCAGTTCCCGCACGCGGCGCCAGACCGCTGTTTTCGACAGGTCACAGCGTTCGGCGAGCGCGTTCATCGATATCCCGGCGTCGTTCTGAAGGATTCTGAGGATTTGCCGGTCTTTTTGGTCCATTCGTTCTAATATCTGTGAAAAAGATTAACGATTGTTTCATTTCTAACCCAAAATTGTCAACAAAAAGCAACAAAGGTTCGCGCATCTTCCGTAATAATTTGGATATTAGTTACGGAGGTTACCGAATGTCCCTGAAAGCAAAATTTACCGGCCACCCGGCCACTGTCGGCGAGACCTACGGGGAGCACTTCGTTTCCGCCAGCGGATTTACGCTGACGATGTTCAAAGCCGCTTTTTGCTGCGGCGTCCACGCGCTGCTGCCGTTCTGTTTCGAGAAGACCGGCAGCCGGCTGATCACCGAACTGCACGACCGTATGGTCACCAACCGTAGCCGACTGGAGGCTGCAAAACGGGCAGCGGGCGCGGAAACAGTCAGCGCCTGAGATCGGACAAGAGAGCCTGGGGTAAGCCGGAAGCTGGTAACGGACTCACATGGGTTCGTTGCCAGCGGCACTTTAGGGCCTGTTAACAGGCCCTAATGCGTAGCATCCCTAAGCGTAGATACCAGTCGCGGGAATGAAGACTTCAATCCGAGCCGAAAGATCGGGTCGTTTTCGGTGCGGGTTTCGCCTCCGGCCGCCTGATCTTCGTTTTCGTCCAGCATCCGTTCGATGCGCCGGAACAGGTCGGATTCTTCCCACTGAATATGTTTGCGCAGCCGGCAGACGTAGCGCTCGGTGTCTTCGATAAACGCCTCGCGGCGAACTGCCGCTCCGGCGACAATCGCCTCGACGTCTTCGCGCAGCCGCTGTCCGAGTTCTCCGATTTCCCGATGGTCGACTGACACATCGTCGAGTCCGTCGGCAAGATCCGGACGTTTGTCGCGTAATTGCGCGTACAGTACGTCCTCGTTTGGATGATGTACGGCATCCGGGTAGACGGTCATGTAGTGCATGATTTCGGCGGCCAGTTCAAAGTCGGGATCGTCGCCCGCCTGCGCCGACGTCGCGAACGTCTGCAATATCTCGAGCACGAGCATCATATTGCGGTGATCGGTTCGCAGATCCCTCAGCAGGTGTCGGTTTGACGTCATCCGGAAATCCTGCACCGCGGCCGATTCAAGCGCTATGCGGGATATCCCCTATCAACAGCAGTCCCGCCAGGTAAAAAAAGAGGCCCCGAAAATCCGGGGCCTTTAGCGTAGTTTCTGACAATGTGTTCCTTAGAGGAACCGTCGCGCCATGCCAAGAAGATCGCCAAGAATACTGTTGCTGCGTCCTGCTTCGCTTTTTTTACTCATCGCGCCCATAGCAAGCGTCGCAAGCAGAGGCAGCGCTTTTTTTATCAGACTGGCGCTGATACCGGTATCGCGTTCGGCATTTGCCGCTACTTGCCGGCTGACATCCTTGCTGCCGAATATGTGTCCGAGAATTTTATTGCCGTCGATACGAGTATCGTCGGTGCCCATCAGATCGGGCTGATCGAGATAACGGTCGTGATTGCCGGTTTCGAGTGCCCTTTTCAGACCGGCCAGACCGCTGTCGTTCTCAGTGTTTTTAGTTAGTCCGCCCATGAGCGCTGGCGCCAGCGCCGCGATGAGCTTCGATGTGTCCGACGAACCGAGCCCGACCGCTTCGGACAGCTTTTTGATGCTGTCGCCGCCGCCTGTGGCCGTCAGTAAATCAAGAAGATCCATTGTTGATCACCGATCCCTTAAGCGTTGAGCGGAATGCGAATCTTCTGGCCCGGATAAATCTTGTTCGGGTCGTCGATAATGTCGCGGTTTGCTTCGAAAATCTGCATGTACTTGGAAGCGTTGCCGTAGTACCGCTTGGCGATGCCGCCCAGCGTATCGCCGCTCACGATTTCGTACACTTCCGATTTTTCTTCGGTTTCTTCGGGTTTCGGTTCGGGTGCGACGAGATCGTCGGCAACGACTTTCGTGACGCCCTGTATATTGCCGGCGATCAGGATCGCCTGGTCGCGTACTGCCTGAGTTGCGCAGTCACCGCAGAGTGTGACGACACCGTCGTCAAACTCAACGTCGAGATTGCTCAGGCCCGTGGTTTTGACCTCCAGGTGGTTTTTAATGTTGTCGGCCGCTTCTCCGTCCGTGTCGAAAATCTGCCGGCCTACATCTTTGACAAAGTCAAAAAGTCCCATTTGTTTCTCCATTCCTCGAAATAGTGGATACAGCAGCATGCTGCTTGTGTTACACGCTATTGACGCGGCGGGTGACCTTTTTGTCACAGTCCACGTCTGTATACTGCACCGCAATGCATGGCGTTAATTCCACCAGGGTGTGTCGATGCAAAAGAAAACCTTACTGCTATTGGGTCTGCTTTGTGCTTATTTGGCCGGTTGCTCAGTAAATCCGGTCACGGGCAAACGCGAACTCGTGATCATGAGCACGGCTCAGGAAATAGAGCTGGGCCGGCAAAATTACCTGCCGATGCAGCAGTCGCAGGGCGGGGCGTACGACGTCGACCCCGAGCTGACACGCTACGTGCAGGGCGTGGGCAATAAGGTCGCCGCGCAGAGTGGCGTGAATCTTCCGTATGAGTTCGTCGTGCTGAACAACTCGGTGCCAAACGCCTGGGCGCTGCCCGGCGGCAAGATCGCAATCAACCGCGGGCTTTTGACCGAGCTGAACTCCGAGGCCGAGCTGGCCGCGGTGCTCGGGCATGAGGCCGTGCACGCGGCGGCGCGGCATACCGCCAAACAACAGTCGCGTGCCATGCTGATGCAGGGCGGCATTATTGCAACCGCCATTGCGACCAGCGACAACGATTACGGCAACCTTGCCGTGGGTGGTGCCAATTTGCTGGCGCAGCTCGGCCTGGCCAGGTACGGCCGCGGTGCCGAACTGGAGTCGGACCGCTACGGTATGGAGTACATGTCAAAAGCCGGTTACGACCCGCAGGGTGCCGTAGAGTTGCAAAAAACCTTTGTACGGCTGAGCGAGGGCCGCCCGACCGACTGGCTGAGCGGATTGTTTGCCAGCCACCCGCCGTCGCAGGAACGGGTTCGGGCCAATGAGGCTACGGCGGCGACCCTGCAGCAAGGCGGAACGTCCGGCAAGGCCGAGTACGAGGCCGCGCTGCGCCAGACGATGCTCAGAAAACCCGCCTACGACGCGTATGACGAAGGCCGCAAGGCGCTGGCCGAAAAGAACTCAGCCAAAGCGCTGGATCTCGCAAACAAAGCGATTGGGCTGTTCGGCGGCGAGGCACACTTTCACGCGCTGCGCGGTGACGTGCGCCTGCTGGAGGATAACTACGACTGGGCCATTACGAATTACAATCGCGCCATCGATCGTCGCGACGACTTTTTTTACTACCATCTGCAGCGCGGGCTCGCGAAAAAAGAGGCGGGGCAGACGGACAGCGCCGTCACCGACCTGAATCGCAGTATCGAACTGTTGCCGACGGCACCGGCGCATTACGCACTCGGTGACATTGAAAAGGCGCGCGGCAATACGGCCAATGCAATCAGCCACTTCAAGGTCGTTGCAAAGGCGGGCGGTGAATACGGCCAGGCCGCGACGGCCGAGCTCGTGCGGCTGGAATTGCCGTCCAATCCGTCAGCTTATATCGCTCGCGCCTGTGACGCCGACGCGAACGGCAATCTCGTCGTGGCGGTGCGCAACGATACGTCGGTTGCGCTAACGGGTATTCAGATCACCGTGAACTACAACGATAGCGCGGGCAGGCCGGCACAGAAGCGGCACAGCATTCGAGGTCAGGTACCGCCCGGACAAGTGGCCAGCGTCAACACGGGTATGGGGCCGTTCACGCCTGGCGGCAATTGCCCGGCGACCGTCACGGCGGCTCGAATTGCTGAATAGCGCACGACTCGGGTCCAAATCGATGAGCAGGTCGCACACCTGACTCGGTTACTAATCCCGCTCGTCGAGTAGTCGTTCCATTTCATCCATGACAGCGTTCATTTTCCGCACCAGCGCTTCGTACGGTTCGGGCGTCGCGAGATCGACACCGGCGTTGGACAGCAGCGTATACGGATAGTCGGAGCCGCCGGCGCGCAGCAGATTCTTGTAGTTCTCCACGCCCGCTTCGCCTTCCTGGACGATCTTTTCGTACAAAGCCGTTCCCGCTGTCTGCGACGTTGCGTACTGGAACACGTACATGTTGTAGTAGAAATGCGGGACGAACATCCATTCGTTGTGATAAAGCTCGTCGATCAGTACGACGCCGTCTTCGTGACCGTGATAGCGGCGCAGTATCTCGCCGTACATTTCGGTAATACGGTCTCCCGAGAGTGCCTCGCCGCGCTCGGCGGCCTCATACATGGCCAGTTCGAACTCGGCGAACATCGTCTGGCGGAAGAATGTGCCGCGCAGTCCTTCGAGGCCGTGGCCGAGATAGAACAGTTTCTCGTCGATGGACTCCGCATTACGGGTCATGTAGTCCTGCAGAATCAGTTCCAGTGAAGTCGACGGAATTTCGGCGATGAACGTCGCGTAGCCCGCCGTTTCGAAAGGCTGTTCCTGTTTGGCGTACACCGTGTGCATCGCATGACCCCATTCATGCGCGAACGTCGACAATGAACTGTAGTCGTCGTTGTGATTCAGCAGCAGGTACGGGTGCACATCGTAAGCCGCGCCAGCCATGTAGGCGCCGGAGCGTTTGCCGCGTTGCGGGTAAACGTGCATCCAACGGTCCTCCATGGCCGTTTTTTGCATGCTGACCCAGTCGTCGCCGAGTATTTGCATCGCATCGAGCGTAATGTCCTTGCTCGTTTCCAGATCGAATGTTTTATCCAGCGACACAAGCGGCGGATAGATATCGTAGTAGTGAAGCTGATCTACACCGAGCATACGTGCGCGCAACTTAAAGTAACGATGCAGCGTCGGCAGGGCCTTGTTGACCTCTGCGACGAGGGTGCGGTAGACGGCCGGTGGCAGGTTGTCCTGGAACAATTCGCGGTGCAGTACGCTGTCGTAGTTGCGAGCTTTGGCCAGCGCAACCTGCGTTTGCAGGTGCGAGTTCATGACCATGCCGATCGTGTTGCGATACTCGGCCCATTTACCCCAAAACGCGTCGAAGGCGCGCTTGCGGTCGTCGCGGTTCTGACTGCTGCGTGCGCCGCCATAGCCCTGGGAGTCGATCGTGACCTCGTCGCCGTTGGCAAGCGTCATCGTCGGCCACGGGATATCGGAGTTTGCCAGCAGGCTGTAGGTTTCGTTCGGTGCGCCGAACGACTGCGAGAAGTACGACAGGGCCTGTTCGGTCTCCGGTCCCAGCGTGTGAGGTGCATTGCGCAGGGCATCGTCGATGCCGAATGCAAACGGTGCGAGTCGCGGTTCCTTTTCAAGATAGGACTCGACGACTTCGCGGCCGACCTCGATCAGTTCCGGTTGCATCCAGGCCGTGGCCTCGCCGAAGCGGGCGAACATGATCTGTGCAAGTTGCAGGCGCTCCTGACCCTCTGAGTTGCGCAGATCCTCATCGCCTGCCAGCGATGCGTAAACGTAGACGCGACTGGCCTTGCGCAGCGTATCCGACACGTGGCGGTAAGTTTCGTACAGCGATTCGGCGCTGTCGCCGAGTGTACCGCGGCGAGCGTCGATCTTGTCGAACTCAGACATGACCTCCTCGCGGGCCTGTGTCCAGTCGGCTTCGGTTGCGTAGAGGTCCTGCAGATTCCAGGTGGCTTCGGCGTCGCTGGCGTGGTTGTCCGCCAGCGCGCCCGCGGCGAACAGGTAGAGCACTGCTCCGGCCAGTCGATTCATTTTCATGATTTTCCCCGATGTTTTAGTCGCCCATTAGACAGTAGCGAGCGTCATTGTTCCTCAATATTAAGGGCAGACCGTGGCCGTGTCTGCAATAATTGCCCACTCAGCAACGGGTGCGAGGAGGGGGCGATGTCCAGAACGATTGTGGCGGTCCTGGCGAGCCTTGGGGCCGGACTCGTGCTCGGCGCCTGGTATCAGAGTAACGGGGATGGGTTCGTCGACAAAGCCGAGACTGCGGGTACCGGCCTGCCGGCGACGGTAGACGGCGAGCGGCTCAGGAAGTTGGAACAGGCGGTGAGCGAGGAGCGTGAGGCCAGGCAACAGCTTGAAGAACAGATACTGGCACTGACCGAACAGCTGGCCGGCACTCAGCCGAGCGCCGTAGTCGAAGCGCGTGAACAACGGGCTGTACAGTCCGAAACCGCGAGCCGCGACTCGCGGCGCGATCGCTCAGACTGGGCGTCGCGCCTGCGGATCATGAAAGAGCGGCGATTGGAGCAGCTCATGACGAACGGCTATTCGGAAATCGAGGCATCGCAGGTTCTCAAGGCCGAATCGGACGCGCAGTTACAGGCGATGAAGAATGTCTGGGAGGCGCAGCGCAACGGTGATTCCATCGATCCTTTCGACAACCGGAATTCCGCACAGGCGCTGCTGCGCGAGCAACTCGGCGATGCGGAGTACGAACGCTTCCTGTCCGCCCAGCAACAGCCGGTCGCGGTGCAGATAGTCAGTATCATGGAAGGCGGGCCCGGCAGCCTTGCCGGGATTAAGGAAGGCGATGAAATCGTCAGCTACAATGGCAAGCGAACGTTCTCGATGACCGACCTGCGCAATGAGACGATGCAGGGCGCGGTGGGCGAGGATGTCGTCGTGGAAATCGATCGGGACGGCCTTCGAATGCAGCTCACGATTCCGCGCGGACCGATCGGTATGAACGGCCGCGGGGCGTTCATTCGCGGCATGAACTGGTGGGGAGGGTAGTTTTTGAGCATTCTAAAGTACACGGTGCCCAACAGTTTCACCGCGCTGAGCCTGTTGCTCGGCGTGGCGTCGATCGTGACGACGCAGCTCGGCGATCTTGAGCTGGCTGCGTGGCTGATCGTGTGGTGCGGACTGCTCGACGTCATGGACGGACTGTCGGCGCGTATGCTCAAGGCAACGTCCAGTTTCGGCGCCGAGTTCGATTCGATGGCCGATCTTGTTTCTTTCGGCGTCGCACCCGCGGTGCTCGTTTTGAATGCCGGTCTGCAGATTGGCGATATCGCGTATCAAAGCGGACCGTTTTATCTGTTGCTCGTCGCGATAGGGGTGTTCGTGCTCACAGGCGCGATGCGCCTCGCCAGGTTCAATCTGATCTCCGATCAGCCAAACGACGGCTGGTTTTTGGGCGTGCCAATCACCGCGGCGGGAGGTGGAATTGTGTCGTCGCTCGTTCTTGTGTTACTGCACAACGAGGACATTGCCGCCTCGCTGCCGCTGCATCTCTATCTGCCGGTGCTGATGTTCGTGCTTGCGATCATGATGGTGTCTCGACTCCGGTTTCCGAAGGCAAAGATGCGCAACAACATGTTCATCAATATCACGCAGATCGTGATTGTCGCCGGCGTTTACTATTGCGGCATTACGCGGTCGTTTCCCGAGTATCTGCTTGGGACGGGCGTTTTTCTGCTGATTGCCGGCATTATCGCGGGTCGTATCACGCGGCCGGAGTAAATTCGACAAAAGGGGAATCTATGATCCGATGCAGACCGTTGGCCGCGGTGCTTGCGCTTGCGCTGTCGATTGGCGCGGAGGCGGCCGACCCGATCGACCTCAATGCGTTTGAAAAGCGCGCCGGTTTCGCCGATCTGTACTGGGACGAAGGCAGTGGCAGAGTCTATCTGCGGGCGGACCCGTTCGATGAGCCTTTCATCTATCAGGTGTCGCTTGCCCGCGGTGTCGGCTCCAACGACATCGGACTCGATCGCGGTCAGCTCGGCGATACGCGCGTCGTTCGATTTGTGCGCAGCGGGCCCAGGGTGTTGCTCGTCGAGGACAATCTTGCGTATCGCGCGGTCAGTGAAGATCGTGACGAACGCGATGCGATAACCGAGAGTTTTGCGAAGTCGGTTATCTGGGGGTTTGACCGTGTTGCGGCGAGCGGCGACGCGGTCATCGTCGATGCAACGCCGTTTTTCGTGCGTGACGCGCATGGCGTGGCAGAGCGTCTGAGCAACGCGGGCGAAGGAAGCTACAGCGTCGATCCGATGCGATCCGCGATGTACATGGAGCGCACCCGGGCGTTTCCCGACAACACCGAGGCAGAGGCGATTGTGACGCTGGTCGGTGCGCCGACCGGGCCGTATCTCGGGAGTGTCGTTCCCGATGCGCGCGCCGTGACGGTCCATGTGCATCATTCCTTCATTCGACTGCCCGATAACAATTACGATCCGCTGCCATACGATCCGCGTGCGGGTGTGATCGGTCTGCGCTACGGCACCGGCGGCTTCGCCGACTACGCCACGGAGATCGGCGATCGCATGGTTATCGACTTCGGCCGACGGCACCGGCTGAAGAAAAAAGACCCGTCTGCTGCCGTCAGCGAGGCCGTCGAGCCCATCGTTTACTACCTTGACCGCGGTGCACCGGAACCCGTTCGGAGTGCGTTGCTCGATGGTGCGCGGTGGTGGAATCAGGCCTTCGAGGCGGCCGGTTACAAGGATGCATTTCAGGTGCGCGTGCTGCCCGACGGCGCCGATCCGATGGACGTGCGCTACAATGTCATTCAGTGGGTGCACCGTTCGACGCGCGGCTGGTCCTACGGTTCCTCGGTGCTCGATCCGCGCACCGGAGAGATACTCAAGGGCCATGTGACGCTGGGCTCGTTGCGCGTTCGGCAGGACTATCTGATCGCCGAAGGATTGCTCGCGCCGTATGCCGGCGAATCGGTGCCCGATGAGATGCTTAAGATGTCTCTGGCGCGCATTCGTCAGCTCAGCGCCCACGAAGTCGGCCACACGCTCGGTTTCGAACACAATTTTGCGGCCAGCACGCAGGATCGCGCGTCGGTCATGGACTACCCCTTTCCCCTGATCCGTATCGGCGACGACGGGACGCTCGATTTGTCAGCGGCGTATGACGACAAAATCGGTGCATGGGACGTTCGCACCGTCTTGTACGCCTACCAGGATTTTCCCGACAACGTCGATGCCGACGCAGGCCGGCAGCGGATCCTGGCAGAGACGATTGCGGCCGGGTATCGCTACGTATCCGACTCGGATTCACGCTCAGCGGGTACGGCGCATCCGCACGGCAATCTCTGGGACAACGGCGACGACGCGATTTCGGAGCTTGAGCATCTTATGCGTGTGCGGCGAATCGCACTGGAGAATTTCTCTGCCGACGTGATCCGCCCGGGCCGTCCGTGGGCTGAGATCGAAGAAGTGCTCGTACCGGTTTACCTGCTGCACCGCTTTCAGATACGTGCCGTCGGCAAACTGATCGGCGGACGGTATTTCAGCTACGGCCTGCGCGGCGACGGGCAGGCGGCGGACCGGCCCGTGTCGACTGAGCGCCAGCAACGGGCGATCGACGCGCTGCTCGCGACGCTGCAGCCTGAGGAATTGCTGCTTCCGCACGGACTGGCCGAGCGGATTTCGCCGCGGCCGCCGAACAATCCGAAAACCCGGGAGACCTTCAGCGGTGACACGGGCGTCGTATTCGATCCGGCCGCACCGGCTAAAAGCGCAGCAGCCCTGACGATCGGGGTACTGCTCGAACCGACGCGGGCCGCGCGCATGATGCGCGGCGGTACGCCCGATTTCACGGTGCTGACCGAGGCGTTGCTCGGCGCGAGCTGGTTTCTGCGGCCGGCTGACGGGCAGATTGGCACGATTCAGCGGCAGACGAATCTGCAGGTGCTGTACGGTTTGTTACAGCTCGCTTTCGATCCCGCGGCAGACGCCGAGGTGCGCGCGGTCGCACTCGACGCGACACGCCGCCTTGACGAATGGCTGGAGCGGCAGTCGCCGCGTGGCAGCGTCTGGCGCGCGCACTATCGCTTCGCACGTTTCGAAATCGCCAGACTGCTCGGGAATCCCGATGCACTTCAGGTACTGCCGCAGATTACCGTCCCGCCCGGCTCTCCGATCGGCGCGATGCGGCCATGACCGCGACCGTTTCCGTTCTGGTCGTCTATTTGTTTGTACTCGCCGGACTTGCGGTCTGGAGCCGCCGCGAGACCCACTCCCTGCAGGGCTACTATCTCGCCGGAAAAAAACTGCCCTACTGGGTCGTGGCGTTCAGCACCAACGCCACGGGTGAGAGCGGCTGGCTGCTGCTCGGCCTTTCGGGCATGGGCTATGCGGTCGGCGTGCAGGCCTACTGGATCCCGGTCGGACAGCTCATCGGTATCAGCGCGTCCTGGTGGCTGTTGTCCAGGCGCCTGAAGGCGCTTGGCGATGCCAGCGATTCGATTACGGTACCCGACGTCCTGACCGCGAAATTCGCGGATCGCTGGCATCTGATCAGGGCAACCGCGGTCGCCATCATTCTGGTGATGGTCACGGCCTACGTGACGGCGCAGATGGTTGCGGCGGGCAAGGCGTTCGACGGCTATCTTGGGGTTAAGTACGAGACCGGCGTCATTGTCGGCGCGATATTCATCATCGGTTACACATTCGTCGGCGGCTACAAGGCCGTCTCCTATACCGACGTCGTGCAGGGTGTGCTGATGCTCCTTGGGCTGATTGCCGTACCCGCGATGGCGATGATCGCCGCGGGCGGTCCGGCTGCCGTGCACAGCACGCTGACAACGGAAGACCCGGCGCTGATGGACATGCTGGCCGTGTCGGATGGCGTCAAACCCGTATGGATCGCCGTTGCGAGCTTCATGGCGATTGGGCTGCCATTCATGGGCGTTCCGCAGCTACTGATTCGCTACATGTCCGCCCGTGACGATACAGAGATTCGTAAAGCGCGCGTGGTCTCCGTGACCGTGTTGCTGATCTTCACGTTTGGCGCCGTGACCGCTGGTGTCGCGGGGCGTGCGCTGTTCCCTGGGCTGGCCGATGCGGAGGCGATTTTTCCGCGCTTGTCCACCGAACTGTTTCACCCCATCGTCGCCGGCATGCTGCTCGTCGTCGTGCTGTCGGCTATCATGTCGACGGTCGATTCGCTGTTGCTGCTCGCATCCTCCGCCGTCGTACGCGACGCCTACCAGAAGATCATTGGCACTGCGAAGGACGACGCGGCGCTGTCGCGGCTCGGCAAGTACGTCACTATAGCAATAGGCCTATTCGCCGTGTTGATGGGCCTTGAGCAACCGCGTGTCATTTTCGACTTCGTGCTGGCGTCCTGGTCTGGGTTGGGCTCGGCGTTCGGACCCGTCATGCTGGGTATTCTCTACTACCGGCGGATTACGTGGCTCGGCGTACTGTCGGGAATGTTCGGCGGCTTTCTTGCGAGCGTCGTCTGGATGAAGTGGTTCAAGCCTCAATACCATGGGCTGTATGAGGCCATACCGGGATTTATCGCAGGGCTATTGCTGACATTCGGCGTTAGCTGGCTTAGCAGCGAAAAATAACTCAATAAAAATGTAACTTAACCGCGCCCACGCCACTATAAGCGGGTAGTGATATCGAATGAGGATGGCGTAATGCGTGTGGTGAAGTGTTTGACCGTATTTCTGGCGCTGGCGTTGCCGCTGACGACGGCTGCGGACCTCGACGTGCCCGGTTCGACCGAATGGTATTTGCACGTCGATCTGCAACAAATGAAATCGGAGTCTGCCGGAAAGCCCGTATACAACTGGCTGAAAGGGGAAGTCTTCGATGAATTGCGCGACGAAGCCGGCGTGGACGTTGACCGGGAACTGCACAGCCTGACGGCGTTCTCAGTGGCGGGTGGCGGGCCCGTGATCGTATTCGACGGCCGCTTCAGCCAGCAGACCAGGGACAAGCTCATGACGTTCCTGATGGCGGAAGGCGACATTAGTCCGCTCGATGCGTCCGGCAAAAAGTACTATCGCTTCGGCGATGCCAAAGCCGGTGACGGCACCCTGAGTTACAAGGGTGGTGACGTCAACCTCTCGATCGATACGCTCGAGGACGAGGGTTGGATCAGCATGGATATCAGGAACAAACTCCTGATCACAGGCAGCGAGGAGCAGATGAAGGCGTTGCTGAAGAACGGTGGACGTGTTGCCGGATCGGGGTCCCACGGCGGTGCGCTGCTCGTGCTGACCGCGGAAAAGACCTTACTGCAGGCAGGCATGACGTCGGACATGCTGGGCGATGACGGCGACACGGGCTGGGATTCGAACATTCTGCGCAATACGGAGCAGGTTGCATTTCTGGTGGCGGCCGCGGCAAACAAACTCGCGATCGAGGCGAAGCTCATCACGACTGAGCCCGAGATGGCGGACTCGCTGGCGAGTGTCGTCAGAGGTCTGATCAGCCTCGTGTCGTTCAGTGACGACATGGACCCGGAAGCTGCCGCGATGCTCAGAGGGACGAGCGTCGAAGCAAAGGGCAACAGCCTGAATATCTCGCTGGCCGTTAATCCGGAACTGGTCGTCGCAACGATAGAAAACTGAACAAGGACCGTTGTGTCCAACGAACTGCAGCTAATCGATGCCGCGAAAACGGGGTCCGTGGAAGCCTTCACGGATCTGGTCCGCGCGTACCGGGATCGTTTGCTGCGCTTTTTGGTTACGCGTTGCGCGACTTATGCGGATGCCGAAGACGCATTGCAGGATACGTTCATCAATGCATTTCGATACATCCATTCCTACGACCCGAGATGGCGTTTCAGTACCTGGTTGTATCGGATTGCCATTCGCAACGCGCAACGGATCCGGTCCGGGCAATTCGTCGAATTTGACGACATCGGCGACGAGAAGGACGACCCGTTGCTGCAGTGTATTGCGCAATCCGAAAGCGAAAACCTGTGGGCCGTTGCGCGGCGCTCGTTGAACGATGACGTGTTCGTCGCGATGTGGCTGCGTTATGCCGAGGATATGTCGGTGAATGACGTCGCAAAAGCGCTGCATCGGTCCGCGTCGTGGACCAAAGTCAATTTAATGCGCGCGCGCAGGGTTCTGGATGTGGAACTCAACAAACAGCGCGCCGGGAGTGGAACCTATGGATGAGCTTACTGAACGGTTGCGACGAGATGCGGCAAACATCGACGCGGCTGTCTCCGAGGAACTCGAGCATCGTATCGACGCATCGTTACGTGCTGTTGTCGTCGAAGCGCCGACGCAGAGACAGCCCGTGCGGCCCGCGCTGTTTTGGTGGGCAAGCAGCGCGACGGGCGTTGTGGCCGCGATCGCTGTCATCGCCTTTCTGAACGTTCCGTCACGAGACAATCCCGATGAATCCGGCAATCGCCAGGTGACGCTGGCCGATATCGCGGACATTCCGACGGTTGAATGGAAGGCTCGTTCGGCGATGCTGACCGGTCCGTTGCGGCAGGAACTCGAAGACCTGCAGTCCGATTTAAAGCGGGCGGAAGATAAGGTCAGGGAGGATATTGGCCTTTAGTGGCCCACCAGGGTAAATCCACAATCCGCGGAAGCTATGGAATCCCCGGCCTTTTTCCAGTATCTTCACGGCAGGGGTCAGTTCGCCGTTCTGTTTTCAGAGTCCGCGTAAACCAGAATCCGTAACGACAGCGCAATAGGGGTTGCGAAACAAACAGAGTCAGAACGCGAACTGAGAAAGTAAAAAAGTACCGGCAGCGTTCCAAACGCCGCCGTGCGAAAAAATCGCAACACTCACTAAAAGGACGCGCGCCGTATGCCTTTTGCTGTTGTCTTGATCCTGCTCGTCGTTGGCTCCCTGCTGTTTCATCTCCTTAGCCCCTGGACATTTACCGAACTTGCGTCCAACTGGGGCATGGTCGACTTTACGGTCGACATTACGTTGTATGTCACGGGTGCCGTGTTTGTGGCCGTCAACCTGTTCATGGCGTATTGCGTCATTCGCTTCCGGCACCGGAAGGGTGCGCGTTCGGCCTATGAGCCCGAGAACAAAAAGCTCGAAACCTGGCTGACCGTGGTCACGGCAGCCGGCGTCATCGCAATGCTGACGCCAGGTCTGGTGGTCTGGAACGAATTTGTCACCGTGCCCGAGGAAGCGCATACGGTGGAAGCGATCGGGCAGCAGTGGCACTGGACGTTCCGCTATCCCGGTGAAGACGGCAAGCTCGGTGAAGTTGATGCCGAGCGCATCTCATCGGACAATCCGTTCGGCATGGACCCGGACGATCCGAACGGACAGGACGATGTGCTCGTTTACAGTCCCGAGGCACACATTCCGATCGACCGCCCCGTGCGCTTTCTGCTGCGCTCAAAAGACGTTCTGCACGACTTTGCCGTCGCGCAGTTCCGCGTGAAGATGGATCTCGTGCCCGGCATGAATACATTCCTTTGGCTCACGCCGACGAAGAACGGCCGCTTCGAAATTCTCTGCGAGGAGCTCTGCGGCGTTGGTCATCACACGATGCGCGGTGCGGTGGTCGTTGAAGACCAGGGCGATTTCGACACATGGCTGGCCAACCAGCCGACGTTCGCCGAACTCAGAGACAAACCCGCCGGCAATGCCGCGATCGGTGCGGCGCAGTACGCGGTGTGTGCAGCCTGCCACGGCCCGCAGGGCGAGGGCGTCGCCGCGGTCAACGGACCCAAACTCGCGGGTCAGTCCGCCTGGTATCTGAAGCGCCAGATCATGAGCTACAAAAACGGGCTGCGCGGCACCAGCGAGAACGACACGATCGGCGCTGCCATGGTGCCGATGGTCGGCACGCTGCCCGACGAGCAGGCGGTCGACAACGTTGTGGCGCATATTCTGACGCTGCCGGACAATCCGACTGCGGCCACCATCGACGGTGGCGATGTCGTGGAAGGTAAACGACTGTACACCGTGTGTGCGTACTGTCACGGCGGTGACGGCATGGGTATCGAGGCGCTCAACGCACCGCGCGTCGCCGGCATGTCGGACTGGTACATCCGGCGGCAGCTCGAAAATTTTGCCAGCGGTGTCCGCGGCGCACACCCGCAGGACTACTACGGATTTCAGATGGGACTTATGAGCAGGTCTCTGCACGACGAGCAGGCGATGAAGGACATCATCGCGTACATCAACACGCTATAGGGCGGCACTATGTCATACGTTGCAATAGCCGATCGTGACCACGAACAGGACCACCACGATCCGGATACCTTCATTACGAAGTACATCTGGAGTCAGGATCACAAGGTCATCGCGATACAGTACGGAATCACGGCGATCTTCGTCGGCCTCGTTGCACTTGTCCTGTCCGCGATGATGCGCCTGCAGCTCGGTTTCCCGGATTCGTTTTCGTTCATCAATCCCGAGAACTATTATCAGTTCATCACGATGCACGGCATGATCATGGTGATCTACCTGCTGACCGCGCTGTTCCTGGGCGGGTTCGGCAACTACCTGATCCCGCTCATGTGCGGTTCCCGCGACATGGTGTTTCCGTATATGAACATGCTCAGTTACTGGGTGTACCTGTTGTCGGTCATCATCCTGCTGATCAGTTTTTTCGTGCCGGGCGGCTCGACGGGCGCCGGATGGACGCTGTATCCGCCGCAGGCCATCATGCCCGGTACTCCGGGCATCGACTGGGGCATCCTGCTGATGCTCGGTTCGCTCGCCGTGTTTATCGTCGCCTTTACGATGGGCGGCCTGAATTACGTCACCACGGTGCTGCAGGCGCGCTGCCGCGGCATGACGCTGATGCGCATGCCGTTGTCGGTCTGGGGTATTTTCATTGCCACGATCTTAGGTTTGCTCGCGTTTCCGGCGCTGCTCGTCAGCGCGATCATGATGCTGTTCGACAAGACGCTCATGACGAGCTTTTTCATGCCCGCGATCAGTTCGATGGGCGGCGATCCCGGTTACACGGGCGGCAGTCCGATTCTGTTCCAGCACCTGTTCTGGTTCTTCGGTCACCCTGAGGTGTACATCGTCGCACTGCCCGCTTTCGGCATTGTGTCGGACCTGCTGTCGACACATGCGCGCAAGAACATTTTCGGTTATCGCATGATGGTCTGGGCCATCATCGCAATCGGGGGTTTAAGTTTCATCGTCTGGGCGCACCACATGTACGTCAGCGGTATGAATCCCTACTTTGGGTTTTTCTTTGCGACGACGACGCTGATTATTGCGGTGCCGACCGCGCTCAAGGTTTATAACTGGGTGTTTACGCTTTGGGAGGGCAACATTCATCTGCGCGTGCCGATGCTGTTTTCCATCGGCTTCGTATTTACGTTCATTCACGGCGGTCTGACCGGGCTCTTTCTCGGTAACGTGACGATCGACCTGCCGTTGTCGGATACCTATTTCGTCGTGGCGCATTTCCACATGGTCATGGGGGTTTCACCCGTACTTGTCGTGTTCGGAGCCATCTATCACTGGTGGCCGAAGATTACCGGGAAGATGTACAGCGAGACGCTGGGTAAATGGCATTTCTGGATGACGTTCCTCGGCACGTATGCCATCTATCTGCCGATGCACTATCTCGGCTTCCAGGGCGTACCGCGCCGGTATTTCTCGATGGGCAATACGGAATTCATGCCGCAGTCGGCGCAGGACCTGAATGCGTGGATCACGATGTCGGCGCTGTTCGTTGCGGCGACCCAGATCCTGTTCTTCATCAATGTGGTCTGGAGTCTGCGCAGCGGACCCAAGTCCGACCCCAATCCGTGGGACGCGGCCACGCTCGAATGGCAGACGCCCGATCATCCGCCGAAACACGGCAACTGGGGGCACGAGTTGCCCGTCGTGCATCGCTGGGCCTACGACTACAGCGTGCCGGGTTACGACGACGACTTTATTCCGCAGAACGTGCCACCCGACAAGGCGCCAGCCGGGCGCGATCACGGCGTCGAGCATTAACGCAGGGCAGCCATGGAAATCGGCCTCATTGTTCTTGCGCTGATACTCGCCACGCTGCTGGGGTGGCTGCTGAAGCAATCGTTCAATACCCAGCCCTGGGTAGCGGAGCAGGTGTCGGATACCGCGCATCACGGGCCGCTCGGCGATGCAGGCAATACGACGCTCATCGCGCTGCTGACGTTTCTCGCGGTAGCAACCTCGTTTTTCGCTTTGATTCTGAGCGCCTATGCGCTGCGTATGGAACTCGGCGACTGGGTGCCGATGACCGAGCCGCAGTTGCTCTGGGTCAACACGGGGTTGCTGGTTCTCGCGAGCATCGCGTTTCAGTGGACCCGCAACGGCGCGGTTCGGGGGCAGCGTGGCCGGTTGCTGCCCGGGCTTGCCGCGACCGGCGTACTGACGTTTGGCTTCGTCGCCGGGCAGTTCATGGCCTGGCAGCAGCTACAGTCGTCGGGTGAGCTGATCACGAACAATCCGTCCAACGCATTTTTCTATTTTCTGACCGGGGTACACGCGCTGCATATCCTTGGCGGTCTGGTGGTCTGGGGCAGAGCGACAGTCGGAGTGGTCAGGGGTAACAGCGACGGTGCCAGGATTCGACGCAGCATCGAGTTGTGCACGATCTACTGGCACTTCCTGCTGCTGGTGTGGCTAATACTGTTTGGGTTGCTGTTGTCGACCTGAGTTTGATTTTAAGGGGTTCCAATGTCTGAAGCGGTACTGGATGACGAAGTGGCTGGCACAAAGGGCCTGGTCGAGGACTGGGCGCGGGACAAACAGGTCTTCGGCGTGCCGTGGGGCAAGGCCATGATGTGGATATTCCTGTTGTCGGATACCTTCATCTTCAGTTGTTTCCTCGTCGGCTACATGTCGGTGCGTATATCGACGACGGACCCCTGGCCCAATCCGTCCGAAGTGTTTGCGTTAGAGGCTTTCGGTTTCCCCGTGCCGCTGCTGCTCATCGCGATCATGACGTTTATCCTGATCACGTCCTCGGGCACGATGGCGCTGGCCGTCAACATGGGCTACCGCAAGGACCGCAACAAGACGTTCTGGCTCATGGTGGCGACGGCATTGCTCGGTGCGACCTTCGTCGGCATGCAGGCGTTCGAGTGGTCGAAGCTGATTGCCGAAGGGGTACGTCCCTGGGGCAATCCTTTCGGCGCCGCTCAGTTCGGGTCCAGTTTCTTTATGATCACCGGTTTCCACGGCATGCACGTGTCGGCCGGGGTGATCTATTTGCTGATCGTCGCGTTCCGCGTCAAAAACGGTTTTTACGAGAAACGTGGCGGCAATTACGAGATCGTTGAGATTGCCGGGCTCTACTGGCACTTCGTTGACCTCGTCTGGGTCTTTATTTTTGCATTCTTCTACCTCTGGTAATCGCTTATGGCATCTGCAGACGGGCAACAGCATCCGCTGAAAATCTACTGGATCATGTGGATCGCGTTATTTGTGTTGAGCACGTTTTCCTACGCGACGGACTTTATGGACGACGGTGCGCTGCGCACGTCTCTGATATTGCTGTTCATGATGCTCAAGGCGGGCGGCATCGTCTGGATTTTCATGCACATGGGCTGGGAGCGGCTGGCGCTGAAGGTTGCCATACTGGGTCCGCCTGTTGCGATACTCGTACTCATCGCGTTGATGTCGTACGAAGGCGAGTATGTCGAAGACTCGCGGCTGGAACACTACGGCGAGAGCACGTTCGAGCCTGAAACGCCGCACCACTAAGGTTGTCGAAACCACTTTTAGAGTACAACACGGCCCACTAGCGCGCGTCTGTGCAGTCAACAGAAAAAGACGACAAGCCGCCGGCATTCACCTGCCGGCAATGTGGTGAACGGCTCATCATCGTCGAGATCCTCATGCCCGATCACAAAGCCCCGGCACCACCGCAAAGGAACGCGGCATGAGTAACGACAAAAAAGAGGCAATGAACGACACGACCGCTGTCACCAGGGCGCGGCAACGGTCGGGCTGCGCCTTCTCTCACCGACTACCGGATACAAAAAGATGCAGCCCCTGGACTCAGCACTACGATCAAGTCCCCATAGCCCGACACATCATCGCACCCAGCTCATTCAATGCCGCGGTTTCGTCCCCTGGGTCTTGTCCGTCGCCTGCTTCAGCAGACGGTCGCTAAGCGTCTCGCATTTCGACAAAAATGAGAATAGCCGCATTTATTATGGCGTAGTGCAGCGCGCCCGTGAACGATGCATCACCTATTTCTGTTTGCCACATCTGAAAATAGGCGCCGCCAATGACTGTGAATATTCCAAACCAGACAACTACCGCTGCACCGCATCCAAGAACGGCGAATCGCTTTGAGGAATTAAAATCGGTAGCAGTTTTCCCTCTGTTCGAATACATGTCGTAAGCACCTTTAGCCGCGAGCAAGCCGGTTGCAAACTCGCCTAACAAGATGATCACCAGAGCCGACCAAATGAGAAGCGGTGAAGTGATGGCCGGCCCAACTGATTTCGGGTAGGCCACATGATCCACATTCGATGTCACATATGCTACCGACTGGTAGGCCGACTCAAGATTGACAATGTTTTGAATTGCCCAGAGAAATGCGCCCAACGATACAAAAGCGACAAGAACGATTTTAAGATTTCGAATGTTCATCTTGATTTCCCTTCTTCTTCATTTTTGTTGTTTGCGCGAAGCAATCGCGCTACCTAAATCGATTTTCCGCTTCAAACCCGGACCTGGATTGTAACCC
This sequence comes from Woeseiaceae bacterium, assembly GCA_965224505.1. Lineage (GTDB taxonomy): Bacteria > Pseudomonadota > Gammaproteobacteria > Steroidobacterales > Woeseiaceae > UBA1847. The sequence goes on along the minus strand of CBDCZL010000018.1, from coordinate 2,214,698 downwards.
GAAAGCTTCCGTTCGAGCGTCGGTTCTCCGCAAAAGCGGTCGCTTGAAAGGCAAGTTCTGGTGGTGGCAAATGGTCGGTTCGCGGCTGATAGAGGTGGCCTGTTACCAAGCAAGTTCCATGCAATCCGAGTTTGCGAAGGGGTAACCCACTCATTAAATACAGACCGCCAATTGAAGCAAAAAGCAAAGCCTGAAGCGGCTTGCGAACAGGCTGCGAGGAGAATTCAGCCTCGGCCAACACCAGCCGGTTAACTTCTAGCAGTTAATGCCTGTTCGGCGACTGCTGTAGAACGCAAATGCTGTGATTATGGTGAAGAACAATGCCGGTAGTGCCACTTCGAAATTTGGAGTTCCGCTTTTGTAGTAGGCATAGCAGAACACACCCCAAAGAAGCAAAGAAAGCACTCCCCACAACAATACTCCTGACGACGGCATCCGGGACTTGTACTTGCCGATACCGTATATCTTCAGGCTTCGCTCATTCATTTCATTTAATTCACCTACGTGCGTCTCGCAAGAGTCCTTGCACGCTAGTCCCATGCCGACATCTGCTGCACATTCTAAGCAAAGTCCTTTCTGACATGCTTTGCAGATACCGATAGCAGGCGAAGATATGTGATTAAAGCAGTGCATCCTTTCCCTCTCGTCCCGTCCCTGAAAATCGCAGAATACCTGGTCGCTACCCAATATTGCCGAACGGCTGCTCCGGGTCACCATGAGCCAGTTTAGCGCATTTCAAGCGACAGGCAGGAATGTCGGTCATTGCGGCCGTTCGTTCCGACGCTTGGCTTACTCCCGGACGCGGCCAATAGCAGACGGGGCTACCGAAAAACTATAAGATTAGGTTACCCGTCCACGTGACCGCACCATAGTGCCCTATATGCCTGACTGTACGAGGCTGGCCCGACCAAGCACGGTAATTCTCGTTGCGTGTGTATTGCAGGGATGCTCAGACCCAGAAATCAACGGCGTAGAGTCCTCACAAACAACAATTCCCGTAGATCTGATCAATAACCGTCCGGTCATCGAGATTCAAGTCAATGGAACGCCAGTTCGAGTGCTTTTCGATTTGGGCAGCGCAGAGACTTTGAGACTCAATCCTTCAGTCTTGGCGAAGATCGACAAAGTTGAAACCGGCGAGGTGACCGGCGTTCGTACGTTATACGGCCCAGAAGCGGAGAAACCGGCTTATCGGGTTGATTTCGTTCAAATTGGCGACCACGTCTTTTTCAACGCTTTAGTAATGGAAAGCTTTCACGACTTGGAGCATCAAGCTGATGTCGTCGATGCGATTAGGGCGTATGGCAGTATTGGGTTGGGGTATTTTGAGGATTACAAAATCGTTCTCAGTTATCCCTCATCGGAAATGACGTTCATTAAGCCGACCGACTCAGCGGGTGGGAGTAGAGTCTGCTACGGCGATGAAATACCGATGCTACCCGTTGAAGAAGCCGGCGTACTAACAGAAGCTCGGACGGAGGTCGGAGATATCCGATTTGTTTGGGATACCGGTGCTGTACCAAACATACTTTTCAAGAGCCGAGCCGATCGAGAAAACCTGAGCGTTTCAGATCGGAATACTGTGGTACTAGGGTCTGTTGACAATTAAAGGTAAACTATTGTTCCAACTCATTGAAGGAGTTGGATCGATGCCCCGATTACTCTTAAGAAATGACCAGTTCGAGCGGATCGAAGCCATGCTGCCGGGCAAGCCCGGCGACTGCGGTGTGACCGCCAAAGATAACCGCTTGTTCGTCGAAGCGGTGCTGTGGATCGCACGAACCGGCTCGCCGTGGCGGGACCTGCCAGAGAGCTTTGGCCCCTGGAACAGCGTGTACAAACGCTTTGCCCGTTGGTCGGACAAAGGCATCTGGCACCGGGTGTTTGCGGAGCTGGCCAAAGACGCCGATTTTGAAGAAGTGTTTTTGGATTCCACCATTGTCCGAGCGCACCAGCATGCGGCAGGGGCGGCAAAAAAAACGGTCCGCAGGCGCTCGGCCGCTCGCGCGGCGGACTGACGACAAAAATTCATGGCCTGGTAGAAGGCCTGGGATTGTTGGCACGATGGACGCTGACTGCCGGTCAGGTGCATGACCTGACGGAGGCGCAGGGTCTGATCGATGGTCTGTCCACCGAGGCCGTCGTCGCCGACAAAGCTTACGATTCGGACGCGCTGATCACGGCTATCGAAGCACTGCCTGCGAACGCCGTGATACCGCCCAAAGCGAACCGCATTGAACAACGCGCATTTGATCGCCATCAGTACAAACACCGCAACCTCATTGAATGTTTTTTTGCCCGTCTCAAGCAGTTCCGACGCATCGCCACACGCTACGACAAACTCGCCTGTCGATATTCTGCCTTCATTGCTATCGTCGCCAGCTTCCTGTGGCTTTGCTGATTGTCAACAGACCCTAGAGAAAGTCGTTTTCGACACGCATGACCTTGGCCCAATTGAGTTGAAAGTCTGGGAATTCCCCGAAGGGCCTCCGTTCGAAGGAATAATCGGCCACGTATTCTTTCGAGACCACATTGTTTGCGTGGATCTCCTAAACAGGCGTCTAATGGTTCAAGATTAAACTTGGTCTTCGGTCGGAAACGCGTCTGACCGATAGAAATGCCCTGGTTAGCGGCCTGTCGATCGATCTGTTGTAAACTGTCTCTCACTGACCCAAAGGCGACACGCAGCGAGGAATGACAGATGGTTCAAAAACCCATTGGCTTGATGTCTCAAAACCGCGTATTCATATGGATTGCGTTCGCCACGGGGGCAATTCTGCTAATCCCCTTGATTTCTATGCAGTTCACATCCGAAGTTGATTGGGCGTTGACAGATTTCATCGTGATGGGATTGCTACTCTTCAGCGCGTCCAGCTTATACGTGTTGGCGGCAAGAAAGCTGCCGAGCAAGCGCCGACTGTTCGTCGGCGTGATGATTGCTGCATTCTTCTTGTATGTCTGGGCGGAACTTGCAGTTGGTATATTTACAAACTTGGGGAGTTAGTCGCCTTGTTGTGTCGGACGAAGTAAGTCCGCTCTCGGTTTAGAGCACTCGGTCGTTCAGCTGGCATTCTGCATTCTGACTTCCGCTTTGCCCGCGAAACCTGCCAGTCGTTAATATCGCGGTATAATTTCAGCTGGTGATCCCACGGAGACGTTCGCCGTGAGGCGAAATCAGCCATGCTCAAGCTCTACAAAATGGACGATCAACCGCCTCGCTATTGGGAAACTTGGGATAACGATGACGGTTCACACACTGTGCATTGGGGTGTGCTGGGGCAAACCGGAGAAATCAAGACCGTCAAATCATCTCTGCTAAAAAGGGTGACCGACAAGATTCAGTCGGAAATCGACGACTTCGTGTCGAAGGGCTATAGGCCGATTGATATGGATGATCACCGCATCCTATTGATCGAATATGCCGTTGATGGATTTGGAAATAGTGATGATCTGGACAAGTGGCACAAGCTTGAATCGAAAATGAACGAAACTCTCGGGTGGCCGGGTCTTGGACATTGCGACGGCGGCAGCATTGGCTCGGATACGATGGAAGCCTGTTGCTTGTGGTTGATTTCGACATGGCGAAATCTGTTATCGAGGTAGACCTAAGAGGTTCCGAGTTCGAGAACTACACGCGTATTTACGATGAACGTGCCGAGTAGCCAAAATTAGAGTTTGCTCGATTGCCCGGCCGACCGCTCATGGCCGAGAGCGGAGATGTTCCGAGATTCGGTTTGAACGACAGCCCTCAGCGATAGCCGTCGTTCGCCGTGGACGTTACACGCGGAAACGCTGACCGACAGAAATGCCCTGGTTAGCGGCCCGTCGATCAAACTGTTGTAAACTGTCGGCCTGTGACCCTTACCGGCCCGTCGGCTGTGTGCTTCCGGAGCATCCGATTCAATGTCTTTTTTCAAGAAGAAACCGCGCGTCGCAAACATGCCCGCGTCGATACCTGACACACTGCCTGAGCTGACGGAGCTATTTGAAAAATGTGGAGCGACGGACCCGGAAGATTGGGCACGGTCCCAACTGGAGGAAGGAATCCCCCAGCTATATCGTTATCTTTTTCTCCGACAGGCTTGGCGAGACATTCTTGAGGACGGGGATACGAGTTGGATCGACTCTTGGATTGATGAGGCAGACAAGTATCCGGGGACTGAGTTTACTGGGGTCGGCGCTGCGTTGAAGCGCTGTCTGGACAAGGGCGCAACAAAAGAAGACTTGTCTGAAATCGCGAGAGGGATGCAAGCAGATTTCCTATGTAGTTTCAGCTACAAGCTAATTGATCCAATGCTTGAAGAACCGGAGCTGAAGGATGTCTGGTGGTGCCTGTTTGCGACCGACCATGATGGGTATCCGATCTTTCCTATCGAAGGCTTACATGAATCTGCTATGCGTGCTGATCCGACCAGGCGAGACATGAAGCCTCGAACCAGTGATAAGTAGACTAAGCCCAACGGCCGCTCCTCTAATCGGGCCTGTCAGTCAAGCTCCCAGGTTTTGTAGAATGCATTGGTCGCGTTCTGGCGCGGGTCACGCTCCTCTACGCAGTCGGTACCGGGTGCAACCAGCCGCTGCAGGCATAGGTCAGACGGTGCGGAGAGCCACGCTTTTGGACATGCTTTAGAGCACAGCAGTCGTTTACGGCTTCATCCGGACCACTGGCCGAGAGCGGAGATGTTCCGAGATTCGGTTTGAACGACAGCTCTCAGCGATAGCCGTCGTTCGCCGTGGACGTTGCCGCAGAAATGCGTCTGACCGATAGAATTGCCCTGGAGAGCAGACAGTATGAACACCAAAACCCTTTATCGACCGGTAGGGCCAGCAGAGCTTGAGTTAATTCGCGATTCGGGGTGGCGGGCGTTTCCTCCGCGTCTGCCAGAGCAGCCAATCTTCTACCCCGTCCTGAACCAGGAATATGCGGCTCAGATCGCCAGGGACTGGAACGTTAAAGAGAGTGGTTCCGGATTCGTGACTCGGTTTGATGTCGATGCCGGATATTTAGAGAAGTTTCCTATGCAGGTTGTGGGTGGCTCGGTGCATGAAGAACTATGGGTACCGGCGGAGGAACTTGAAGAGTTTAACTCGAAGATCGTAGGGCTGATCGAAGTGGTCGAGTCCTTTGGGACGGCACCAGATTGAGCGTCCTCTGGCCGAGAGCGTAGATTTTTCTGGACTCGGTGTGAGCGTCAGCTTTCAGCAGAAGCCGACGTTCGCCGTGGACGTTACCAGTGGGATGGACTCCTCCTCATCCACATTTCGGCATCTATGTGCCTGACTGGTTGTTGAACCCACCAGTCAGGAACAAGAAGGAGTCCACCATGGAGATTATGCGAGTTGGTGTTGATTTGGCAAAGAACGTGTTTCAGGTTCACGGCGTTGATCGTCGCGAGAAGGCCGTATGGCAGCGTAGCCTGAGGCGAACGCAGTGGCTTGCGGAGTTACAGCGACGTGTGCCACCGACGGCCGAGATTGGCATGGAGGCGTGTGCTGGAGCCCATCACTGGGCGTGAGAGCTTGAGCAGCGCGGTTACCGAGTGAAGCTGATAGCACCGCAGTTTGTGAAGCCGTACGTGAAGAGCAACAAGACCGAGCGCAGCGATGCCGAGGCGATCTGCGAGGCGATGAGTCGGCTGGCGATGCGTTTTGTAGCCATCAAGAGCGTCGAACAACAAGACATCCAGGCGGTACACCGGGTATGTTCGGAGCTGATCAGGCAGCGCACCGGCAAAGCCAACCAGATACGGGGGCTGGTGGGTGAGTACGGGCTGGTTGCACCCGTTCGCATAGCGCAGCTTCGTGTGAAGGTGCCGAACTGGCTAGAGGATGCCGACAACGGCCTGCCGATGCGTTTTCGTCGCTTGCTCGCTGGCATGTGGGACGACCTTCGATCCCTGGACGAACGGGTTGCGGAACTGGACCAGGAGATCCAGCTGCTGGCCAAGGGCACCGCCGTAGCGCAGCGACTACAGCAGCTCCGCGGTGTGGGCCCGATTACGGCGACGGCCCTGGTGGCCACCCTGGGTGATGGCAAGGCGTTCCGCAAGGGCCGGGACTTTGCCGTGTCACTCGGCTTGACACCCGGACAGCGAAGTAGTGGCGGCAAAGGGCAGATACTCGGGATCAGCAAGCGCGGTGACAGCTACTTGCGCCAGCTGATGGTGCATGGCGCGCGAGCTGCGGTGCGTACCGCAAAACATCATGATGACGAGTTCAGTCGATGGATACGGCGACTGCAGACACGTAAGCACACCAATGTGGTCGTGGTCGCATTGGCGAACAAGACGGCCCGCGTGGCCTGGGCGTTGATCCGCCACGACAGCGACTACGAGCCACAGCTGGCAGCGGGTGCGGTACCCAACTGACACGAACAAGGGGGGAGCAACAAACCAACGGTTGCAAAGTCACTGGATGATGGCAAACAGGTCGAACCGACGCTGACAAAACCCGTTTTCCGCGGAGTGTTTAGAGCTCGCGTTACCGTTAGGGAGTCAGCGTGCGGATGGCCCATTAAGGTCCCGTACCATGATGCACGACAGAGAGAGACCGGATACACGTGAGCAGTCGAACCTCTCTGCCAAACCCCGGTGACTTGCAAACGGGGAGGAGTCCAGACACGCGGAAACGCGTCTGACCGACAGAAATGCCCTGGTCAGCGGCCCGCCGATCGATCTGTTGTAAACTGTCTCTCACTGACCCTTTGCCGCCATTCGAGATTCCTTGGGTATTGTGAGTAGATTTGTGCTCTTCAAGATGTTTTCTTGCTTTTCGGTGCTCACTATTTTGGCATCTTGTACGGGCGAGAACAGGCCCGAGACATTTCAAGGGGAACCTCTGATAGCGGGATCTGATCCTAACGCCGTCGTCCTCACAATAGATGACCCCAGGTATCCCGCAGTTGCACTAACGCATGAGAAAGGAGCGGTTGGAATCGGAGTTTTCCAGTCCGGTTCGGGAGCTCCTGTCCTTACCTTGCGTGACGACGACAATGATGGTGTCTTCGACCTACTCACATATTCGGCACTTTCCGAGTCCGGGCAAACCTTGGTCGACGTAGAAGATTACGGAATGGATGGGCAGCCGGACTTCATACTTAATTACGAAGACTCGACCGCGAGCGTTTTTGTCGACGGCAGATGGCATGACGTAGAAGGGATCGGTACAGATTCGGTGACTGTTCTACTAAATGGCGAGCAGATTCCTCTGAGCGAGGTAGTCACTGATCTGCGGGAGCGCAACTAACAGATTCTGACCGACCGCTCCTGGACGAAAGCAGTAGCTCGACCGGTCTGCCGTACGACCAATTAGAATCCAAATTGAGGACGAAACGAGAATGAACTCTCCAGTAGATCCGTACCAATCAAATGACTCCGGTTTTCAAGGATCAATTGCCGAGAAACCCAGCGCTGTAAAGAAGGTCGCAAAAGGTTGCCTCTACGTTTTTGCGGTCTTCATTCTGGGGGTCATTGCTCTCGTAATCTGGGTATTGGGTGAACAGAGCGAATATGAATCTACGGCTGTGCCTTACATAGAAAAACTGATTCCGAAAATCGCAACATGGGACCCTAATGTCGTTTGGGACCACTATGATCAGGAAGTTAAAAGCTCGATAAGCAAGGAAGACAATGAGAAGGTCGTTCGCTTTATGAGCAAACTCGGCGAGCTGGAATCAACTGATACACCGGAATTTCAGATGGTTTCAACGTCCGCGTCAACCAGCAGCGGCGCCAGGAAGCTCGTTACATACAAAATTGCGGCAAGATTTGAGAGTGGCGATGCGAGTATTGAGTTGACTCTTGTAGATCGAGACGGTGAATTTAGTGTCTACCATTTCAAAATAAACTCAATGGTGTTTGTAGAGGACAATGGCTCGACTGCCGAGATCGAGTGACCGCTTATCTAATCGGGCATTGAAGTCAAGCTCCCAAGATTTGTAGTATCGTTTTGGTCGCGTTCTGGTGTGGGTCACGCTTCTCTACGCAGTCGGTACTGGCGGTAGCCAGCCGCTGCAAGCATTGATCGGACGGAGTGGAGGGCCATGCTTTTGGGCGTGCTCTCGGGCACAGCGGTCAGTCGCGGCCTCATCCAGACCACGTCCACGTCAGGACGCATCCTTTGGGGTGGAGCGAGTCGTTATTTCATGACCTGACTCCCTCCATGCCCCATTGGAACTGGGTCTCCTCGATCCACATTCGGTGGAGGATGACACACGGATGTTCACAGATCGTAGCGATACGTCGATTCTGGCATGGTAAGTCATGGCAATCTCCCCGGTTGATGTGCGTTAACATCGTACTGGGAGCCGGGTTCCTAAGAACCCGACCGATTACATATGCTTGTGGCCGACTGTGGACAAGCTTGCTGTCGGATCGAATGACGGCTTCGATGGGCTTACCGGCCAGCCAGCGAAAGTGCGCTACAATTTCAGCTTCTACATTCCGGACGGTCGCAAACAACGGTGATTCAGAGAAAACGCAGGGAGCAACCTCGGTGTCCATAAGCAGAATCGCGTCATCAATCACGAGTTGGCCGGCGTGGCAAGCGTTCCTCTTCACTTGTATACCGTTCTTTGGGGCAGGGTATGTGGCGATGCCAGAACCTGGGCAATCGGGAAGTGTCGTCGAAATGGAAGTCATGTTTAGCCGGATGATGTTGACACTGATGCCGGTGGCGGTAGTGCTTTATTTTTGGATATGGTCTATCGGCAATGTTGCGAATCGTGCTGCGAGTGACGGCGCGAAGCGGCCTGATCGCTTTTTCAACTTCGCATTGCCCTACACGTTTGCATACTTGGTCTTCGCCTATTTCTTTTTCCCAAGCCCCGGCAAGATGGAAAACCCGCCAGTTCCTATTGGACTTGTAATGATCCTGCACATTTTTGCCGTAGTTTGTACTTTTTACGCTATAGCCTCAGCGGCGATGCGACTAAAGTCCTTCGAGGCAGGAAACCGAGTTGGATTCGGCGGCTCATTTGGCACGTTTTTTCTAATTTGGTTCTTTCCTTTGGGCGTGTGGTTTGTACAGCCGCGGGCAAACAAGGCCAGCGCCGCACTCGCAACCGCAAACTAGACGGTAGTACATGATTCTATCGCGCCGAATGTCTGGTGGCCGTCTGCTAAAGTTTTTCCAGGCGCGAGTTGAGCGGCAGCCGTCTGCAGGAGCCGACGTTACGGACACGCGTAACCGCGGAAACGCGTCTGACTGACTGGAATGCCCAGGTTAGCTGCCCGTCGGTCGATCTGTTGTGAATAGTCGCCCTCTGACCCTTTGCCGCTATTCGCGACGTTTAGATAAACATGTGGCGAGTTTCTCATTTGCGGCGAATGGAGGAACACCGAGTGCTCAGCCTGGCATCCAGCTCGGTGTTTCTTCTCTCTTTCGTCATCTGTTTCTTCACTATAATGAACCAGGCGACCAGCCCGGTATTCGCTTTCCTTGCCCAGCACCGATTTCCTTTGCTTTTCGTGCCAGTATTGATTCCTTGCTTCTCTCTGGTAAGACTAACTCGATTGCGATTTCTCACACGAAATCGCGTTCCATTCTTTGACGGTTGGTTCATTCACTTGGCTATTCTCCTGCCATACGCAGTCGTGCTCTTTGCTGCAATCTAGTCGAGGTAAGATATCTGTTCCCGGGCGTCCGCTCCTCGCCCTGAAGCGACTGATTGCCTCCACCAAAACTTGCCGTTCAAACGACCGCTTTCGTTGAGGGCTGACGTTTTGGCTTCGGAGTCCAATGCTGACCCCGTCGAGCCTCTTCCCAGAGCATTCCAACAATGGACGCTCGCGCCAGTAGCCCAAAAGAAGGGAGCCGCCGAGAGAGATTTCACGGACTCATGAAGTTTCGGTGCATTTTTCAACAGATTAACGGAACGCATAGCGCATCGCGGGCCTCTTTCTTGCCGTAAATCAGGGATAATGAGGCATGCACGCGGTGATTTTCGACATTGACGGTACCCTGCTCGAATCCGTGCAGGTCGATGACGATTTGTATCGTCAGGCGGTCAGAGAGGTACACGGCGATATTGTGCTGCGCTCCTCGCTGCACGACTACGAGGATGTGAGCGATAGCGGTATCCTGCGGGACATTGCCCGCGACAATGCACTGGAGATGCGGCTTGAAGCAGATGTAAAGGCATGCTTCGTTGAATTGCTGCGGCAGCACGTGGATGAATACGGTCCGTTTCAACAGATTGCCGGTGCGGCGGAATTGCTCACCTCGCTGTCACGTTCCGCACGACACGGAGTGGCGATGGCAACGGGCGGTTGGCGCGAGAGTGCAGCACTTAAACTGTCGTCGTCGGGCATCGAATTTGCGGATGTTCCACTCGCAACGTCGGACGATGCCGTGCGCAGAACAGATATCATGCAGATAGCCCTGGACCGCTTAGGCGCAGGATTTACGCGTATCAGTTACTACGGCGACGGCGTCTGGGATCGCGCTGCGTGCACGGAATTGGGCTGGCACTTTATCGCCGTCGGCCCAGGCCTCAACGGGCTGACTTCATACGTCGCTCACAAGGTCGATGACCGTCATTCGTGACTACAATCCGGCGCTTGACTACGCCGGCCTGCGGGCCTGTGTGGTCGAGTTGCAGGATTTCGAGCACCGCATTGATTCCCGATTCCCCGACGGTGAGTCCATCGTCGATGAGTACATCCCTGACGTACTTCACCGGTGCAGACAGTATGCGGGAAAAATACTGGTTGCTGAGAAGGACGGTGCCGTCGTCGGTTATGTCATGATCTGGACACGTGTACCGGGTGAGGATATCGAGGACGGCGATTTCGAATGCGGCCGGCTTGCAGACCTCGCGGTACTGCAGCGCTTTCGCGGCCATGGGGTCGGCGGAGCGCTCGTGCGAGCGGCAGAAGACTGGGCGCTGCAAAACGGTGTCAGTTACCTTCGGCTCGGTGTTATGGCCGCCAATCGCCGGGCGCACGAACTCTACCGGCGGCTCGGCTACGCGGACATCGGAATCGAAATGGAAAAAACACTGACAACAACGCGTCCCAAGAAAGACAAATGCAGTCGCTGATCAGCCTGGTCGGCGTCGCCGTCATGCTGTTGCTCGCTGTCGCGCTGTCCAGCAACCGTTCAGCCATCAACCGTCGAACGATCGCGGTCGCGTTTTCCATTCAGGTGGCACTGGGTGCGCTGCTGCTGTTCGTACCCGTCGGCAGTGCGGTACTGGATAACGTCGTCAAGGGCGTACAGTCTGTCATCAATTACGGTAACGACGGCATCGCGTTTTTGTTCGGTACGCGGCTCAACGATTCGCTGGGATTCACGATCGCGTTTAACGTGCTGCCCGTGATCGTATTTTTCGCGGCACTGATGTCGGTGTTGTATTACCTCGGCATCATGCAGCGCGTCGTCGGCGTTTTCGGCGGCTGGCTGCATCGGTTGTTGCAGACAAGCCGTGCGGAATCGGTAAGTGCGGTGTCCAACATATTCGTCGGGCACACCGACGCACCGCTGGTCGTACGGCCCTATCTCGCGAAGATGACGAACTCGGAGTTGTTTGCCGTCATGACAGGCGGCTGTGCGACGATCGCCGGCGCGGTCATGATGGGGTACGCGCAGATGGGGGTTGAGCTCAAGTATCTGATCACGGCGAGTTTCATGGCCGCACCCGGCGGCCTGATGATCGCGAAGATCATGATGCCCGAGACCGAGTCCGTCGAAGCGGATCTGTCGGCTGACGATACGGATGACGAAGCGCCGGTCAATATCTTCGAAGCGATCGGCAACGGTGCGCTGACCGGCATGCAGGTGGCGCTCAGTGTGGGCGCGATGTTGATCGCATTTGTCGGCCTGATCTATCTCTTAAACGGTGTGCTGACCGCCGTCGGTGGCTGGTTTGGAGTCGAGGGGCTGACGCTGCAGTGGCTGCTCGGGCACCTGTTTTCGCCATTGGCCGCGCTCCTCGGGGTGCCGTGGGCCGAGGCGGCAGAGGCAGGCAGCCTGATCGGGCAGAAACTCGTCATCAACGAATTTTTTGCCTACGTGAGCTTCGTCGAGGGCAGGGAGATGCTGTCCCCCTACACACAAGTCATTGTTACGTTTGCGCTTTGCGGGTTCTCCAACCTGTCGTCCATCGCAATTTTGCTGGGAGGGCTGGGTGCCGTCGTGCCGTCCCGCCGCCACGACATCGCCCGGTTCGGGCTTAGAGCCGTGATTGGCGGTACACTTGTGAATCTCATGAACGCGGCGCTGGCGGGTTTCTTCTTCTCGCTGCAGTAGACGGACAGGACGGTATGAGCAGAGCGATTATTCTCGTACTCGATTCATTCGGCATCGGCGCTACCGATGACGCCGAGTCGTTTGGCGATACCGGCGCCGATACGCTGGGCAGCATTGCACGGGTGCGCGCGGCGTCGGAGGAAGGTCCGCTGCGTTTGCCAAACCTCGCGAGTCTCGGCTTGTATCACGCGAGTCGCGAGAGTACGGGGGCGTTTCCATCCGGGGTGGCCACCGATGTGGACATCGTGGGTGCCTACGGGCACGCCGCCGAACTCAGCAGCGGCAAGGACACGCCGAGCGGACACTGGGAAATTGCAGGCGTGCCGGTTCTGTTCGACTGGGGGTATTTCACAGGGAGCCGCGACACGTTTCCGCGCGAACTGCTCGACGAGCTGATTCGCCGCGCCAACCTGCCGGGTGTGATTGGCAACTGTCACGCCTCCGGTACGACGATCGTCGCCGAACTGGGCGACGAACACGTCGCAACGGGCAAACCGATTGTCTACACATCGGCGGATAGTGTGTTTCAGATCGCTTGTCATGAACAGGCGTTCGGGCTCGAACGCCTGTACGCGCTTTGCGACATCGCGCGTGAACTCGTTGACGACTACAACATCGGCCGCGTCATCGCGAGACCGTTTATCGGCGATAGCGCCGACACCTATGTGCGTACCGGCAATCGGCGCGATCTGACGACACCGCCGCATGCATCCACGGTACTCGATAAACTGGTTGCATCAGGAGGCGAGGTGATCAGTATCGGCAAGATCGCCGACATCTACGCCCATCAGGGGATCACACGGAAAGTCAAAGCCACGGGCAACGCGGCATTGTTCGATGCAACCCTCGAAGCTGTTCGCGACGCGCCGGACCGCTCAATCGTGTTCACGAATTTCGTGGATTTCGACATGCTGTACGGACATCGCCGGGACCCGCTCGGCTACGCACAGGCGCTGGAGTATTTCGACGCACGCCTGCCCGAAGTCATGGACCTGATGCGCGACGACGACGTGCTGATACTCTGCGCCGATCACGGCTGCGATCCGACCTGGCCCGGCAGCGATCACACGCGCGAGCACATTCCCGTGCTCGTTTACGGGCAAAACGTTGCGCCGGGTTCGTTAGGACGTCGCGATACGTTTGCGGACATCGGTCAGAGTCTGGCCGGTCACTTCGGCCTTGAGGCGATGGACTACGGGAGAAGTTTCCTCTAACTTCTGAATCGACTATTCGTCGCGGTAGAAAAAAGTCTAAATCAATCAAAGCTATAACGTGCGGCGTGACTCTGTCCTCGGAGCCTTGAGGGCGTTTTCCTCTCTTACAGGAAAAAATTCCATGACGTGCTTTGTAGCCACAACGGTCTACCAAAGGTTTAGTTTACGTGTACCACTATGAATTTACGCGCTGAGTAGTCATACTGGGAATCTTCGCCTAGGGATGGTGGTGCAATATGGATGATAAGCGATCAGACCTAATTCGGCGCAGCCGATTATTGCTGTGTAACCCTTATGCACACTTAGATGGCGACGGCGACTATGATGCACTTTTGCCAGCTATTGACGATATCACGGCTGATCGCAGGGCAGTCTACCAAAATCCATACAGGTTTATTGACGATATAAACGAAGGCGTCGACGATATCAACGCTGAAGTTATTATCGACCAATCCGCAGTTTTCAATAACCTGGATCGACCAGAGAGCCTGTCTCGTGTCGAAGTTGAACGCGTCGCCAGATCCCTTCTGGTCGAGTTATGGAATTGCCGTAATCAGATTTTTTCAGCGACAGATGGTCCAAGTCCGATTGATGTTGTCGATCCACTAGCTGCTCTTAGTGCGATCGGTTTTAAATCAAAACTCGTCGATACAATCGGACAATTCAAATCTAACAGTGGCGATATTTTCGAAGTTGCCGGAATGCTGGATCGTGATTCAAAGCGGGTTTCAATCTCACAGAGATATGCGCTTCCTGTAAGGAATTTTACTGCTGCGCACGAGCTTGGGCATGCAGTTCTTCACGAAAACAGGGGAGTTCATCGCGATCGGCCGTTAGATGGAACGCGCATTTCTCGCCGCCGTACACAAAAAGAAAAAGAAGCAGATTGGTTCGCCACATACTTCCTAATGCCGTCAAGACTCGTGATGAAAGAGTTTGAGCGCCGCTTTCTGACAACGAATTTCTTCCTCACCGAGGATACGGCATTTGCGCTCGGCGGAAGGTCGTTGTCTGAACTTAAAGACGAATTACCCACTATGCGCGATCTTTCGAGAGCTCTAGCAGAGGCACGCGGTTATAACGGCGTATTTTTTGAGACTCTGGCGGAACAATTCGCGGTGTCGCGGGAAACAATGGCAATTCGTCTAGAGGAACTTCAACTCGTTCTTTCGAACAGTGGCCAAGATTACTCGTAGTCGATGATTTGGTGTTTCGACGACACATGAATTCATTTCGGTTTCGCTCACGATTATGTGCTTGACGAAACCCACTGTCTGGAAGTAAGGGGTATCCACTTACCTCCACCAGCTACCACATCCTGTAGTTGGCGCAATCTGTAAAAAGCATCTGGTGCAACGAACACTCAGGCACCAGTGGCTGCCGATTCTCTTTCGCAGAAATTGTCCGCATATATCTCAAACCAGCACGTACTAAGCATCCGATCCATTCCGTATTTTGACATCGCTTTTTCTGCCTCGGCGAGGTAAACGTGACCATACTTGTTCAACAAGCTCTCATGCTTGCTTGTTACAGGGACATACTTTCCCGCGTAGACGACAATTACCGCGAAAATCACTGCAAGAACAAACGCGGTAAGGAAATTGGTGTGGGAGTCCCCATAGTCTTCGTGGCGAACAACTAAAGCTGCAAGAACCGCGGACATCACCACATAACCGAAAAAGCGGGTGAGCAGCGACCGTCGAATTTGATTAACAACCTGTGTGGCTGAGATCATGAACTTACTCCAATTAAATTGCTCCCGTGTACGATACTGCGGACCCGCGGGTAATCTGCGCATAAGCCACCGGTGCCGTAACGACGGCCTGTTGCAACATCCGGTAAAACAGCAGTCTTCGAGAGCGCGAGCTACTTCGGTTCAACCGGAACACGAACTCGTCGAGGTAATAATCGAGTTGTTCGGGTCGGATCGCGCCCTGGTGGGTGCCGAGCAGCCAGCGCTTACTGATCTCAATGGCTACCATCGCGGATGTGGAGCTGAATAGATATCCTCTTACATGGTCACAGTCGGTGAGTTAAGTGTACAACAACGGTTTCGCTTCAGGATACTTCGCCCGACTTCCACGAATCGGCTACGCGAACCGCGACAACCTCACCTTTCGCGACCAGCGTGTCGCCTGAGAACACGTCGCAGTTCACAAGGCACTTTTTCGCGTCGCTCTCACCGACACTGGCCCGCAGCTCGATATCGCGATCGATGGGTGTCGGCGCCAGATAATTAACCGTGAGTCGGCCTGTGACACACCAGATGTCCGGCGGCTCACCGACGGCACGTCCTTTGAGCGTGTAGTAATGACTCAGCGCCGTGCAGACGCTGTGACAGTCGATCAGGCTGGCGATCGTGCCGCCGTAGACGTACTGCGGCGGACCTGCGCATTGTTCCGGTTTGGGGGTGTAGCGGCAGACGCAGACATCGCCTTTCCAGCGGCTCTTGATCTGCATCCCGAGCGGATTGTCCGGTCCGCAGCCGAAACAATTATTGTCGGGAATGCTGTCCTGTATCGCGCTCACGCGCTGCCACCCATACCGCCCTCCGCCGATGCCGGGGCCGGGTGCTGCCCGGCCCCGTTCCGGCTATTTCTTTATCAGGCCGACGATGAACAACAATATCGCGGCTCCGACGGTCGCCGTGATGATGGAACCCAGTATGCCGCCCGCACTGATGCCCAGCAGACCGAACACAAAGCTGCCGACGAACGCGCCGATAATGCCAACGACGATGTTGCCGAGCAGCCCAAAACCGCCGCCCTTCATCAGATTCCCGGCGAGCCACCCTGCGATGGCACCGATGGCCAATGTCACTAACAGACCTTCTACTTCCATCTGGTTTCTCCCTATATGGTTTATTTTTCCTATGGATTACGGGGCACTGTTTCGTTCGTCAAGTGCGTCCCGAATCCTCGTTGCCAGTTCCGATGCTTCCTGCCGGATTCTGTCCGTATCGATGGACAGCATCTCCCGCTCTTTCATCAGAACCACTCCATCAACCACTACAGACGCCACATCCTGCTCATCAGTCACGTACACGAGGTGAGAAACCACATCGTAGGTCGGGATATGGTGGACATCGCCGAATTCGACCTGGATCAAATCCGCACGCAATCCCGGTGTCAGAGACCCGACAGAATTGCCGAGTCCAACCGCCCGGGCGCCACCGCTGGTCGCCATTGCCAGTACCGTGGATGCCGGCAGGACCGTTGGATCCATGCGATCGACTTTCTGCAGAAATGCGGCGAGCCGCATTTCTTCCCACATGTCGAGATCGTTGTTGCTCGCGGCTCCGTCGGTGCCGAGTCCGACGTTGACGCCGGCATCCAGCATGTCGTCAACCGGTGAAATACCGGAAGCGATTTTCATGTTCGACGTCGGGTTGTGAATTACACCCACGCCGCGTTCGGCGAGAATCCCGATTTCGTTGTCGGTCGGCCATACGACGTGTGCGGCAATGGTCGGCCCGTCAAAAAAACCGATCGACTCGAGCATCTCGATACTCGGCATACCGTACGTGTCGGTCGAATACTGTAGCTCGAACGGCGACTCGGATAAATGAATACTGATCGCGGCGCCGTATTCTGTCGCCGCTGCGCGCGTGGCCCTTAGCTGTTCCGCATTCAGCGTATAGTTCGCGTGTGGACCGAAAATCGGTTGAATGCGGTCGTTCCTGTTTTGCCAGCGCGATATGAAGCCGATTCCCTTGCGGATCGAGTCGTCCGCATTCTCCGCATCCGGGCTGCGCTGATCGATAACGGTCGCCGAAATCAATGCACGCAGACCGCAGGCTTCGACGACCTCGGCAATCGTGTCCGGGTAGTAATACATGTCGACGAACGTTGTTGTGCCGCCGCGAATCATTTCCCAGCAGGCCAGTTCCGTGCCGATGCGAACGAATTCCGCGTCGACGAATTCCACCTCGGCCGGGAAAATGTAGTTTTGCAGCCAGTCCATCAACGCGAGGTCATCGGCCACGCCGCGCAGCAGCGTCATTGCCGCGTGAGAATGACCGTTGATAAGCCCGGGCAGGACGACACGGCCGTCGCCAGGCAGCGTCTCCGCCGCGACGAACGTTTCTGCGATCTGCGAGGCAGGACCGACCGCAAGAATGGCGCCGTCCTCGATCGCGACGGCGCCATTTTCGATGATCGTGCCGTTCGAGTCCATCGTGACGACCTGGTCGCCCAGCACGATCAGATCGACTGACGTGCGGTTTTCCGTGCTATCGGTATCGCCCGGCCCCGGCTTGCAGCCGAGCAGGCCAAGTGATACAAAAACAAAGGAAAAACAGATACTTATTATTTTCATGGAGTGTCCCTTTGGCGCCGATTGTAGCATCGAATCGTCCGCTTCCGACGTTTTCCGCGCCGCGGGGCGGGCATCTGAATGCACGCATGCTGGAGACCTTCGAACGAGACGGCGTCCTCGTGTTGTCCGATTTCGTGTCGCTTAAGGCCTGTCGGAAACTACAGCAGCGCGCGCTGCAACTCGTGGACGAGTTCGATGTTGAGGCAAGCAAAAGTGTGTTTTCGACGACACGGCAGGAACAACTCAGCGACCGGTACTTTCTGGAATCCGGCGGCACGATACGCTGTTTTTTCGAGAGTGAAGCGTTCGATAACGCTGGCAATCTGAGGCAGGCCAGGGAACGGAGCATCAATAAGATGGGACACGCGATGCACGATCTCGACCCCGTGTTCGATGCGTTTTCACGCACACAGGAACTAGCCGAAGTCGCCCGCTCGATTCGCTTTGCGTCGCCGCTGATTCTGCAGTCGATGTACATTTTCAAGCCGCCGCACATCGGCGGTGAAGTGGTCTGCCACCAGGACTCAACCTATCTCTACACGGAGCCGGAGTCCTGCGTCGGGTTCTGGTTCGCACTGGAGGACGCGACGCTCGAAAACGGCTGCATGCAGTTTATTCCCGGCGCACAGCGATCGCCGCTTAGAAAACGCAACTATCGCAACGCGGAAGGCCGGCTCGTCACCGAGACCATGGATGACACGCCGTGGCCGATGGAGCGGCTCGTGCCGGCTGAAGTCGAGGCCGGCACGCTGGTCGTGTTTCACGGCCGGACGCCGCACCTGAGCGCCGCGAACCGCTCAGAGAAATCGCGGCATGCCTATACACTTCACGTCATTGAACGAGACAGTCACTATCCGGCGGATAACTGGCTACAGCGCAGCGACGCCTTGCCCCTCAAGGGTTTCTAACGAGGATACCGATGCTGTTCACCGATGTCATACGCAGAAAACGGGACGGCGGGGCGCTGACCGACAGCGATATCCAATGTTTCGTCGACGGCCTTGCTGACAGCACCCTTCCGGCCGAACAGGTGTCCGCGCTCGCGATGGCGATTTTCCTCAACTCGATGAGTTTCGACGAGGCGGGCAGGCTGACGCTGGCCATGGCGGCCTCCGGCACTGTGCTCGACTGGAGCGACGCAGGTCTCCACGGCCCGGTCGTCGATAAGCACTCGACCGGCGGGGTGGGCGATAAAGTGAGTTTTTTGCTCGCACCCATTGCCGCGGCGGCCGGCTGTTACGTGCCGATGATTTCCGGGCGCGGACTCGGACATACGGGCGGCACAACGGACAAGGCCGAAGCGATACCGGGCTACAACGCGACGCCGCCGTTTGACGAGTTTCGGCGTACTGTACGCGACGTAGGCTGTGCGATTATCGGCCAGACCGAAGACCTCGCACCGGCAGACCGCCGCTTTTATGCGATTCGCGATGTGACGGGTACTGTGGAATCGGTCCCGCTCATCACGGCATCGATTCTTTCAAAGAAGATCGCAGCCGGGCTCGAGGGGCTGGTCATGGATGTGAAGGTCGGTAGCGGCGCTTTCATGGCAACGCCCGACAGGGCGCGCGAGCTGGCCGAGAGCATCATTGCGACCGCTGCTCGCGCGAACCTGCGCACGCATGCGCTGATCACCGACATGAACGAGGTACTTGGCAGCAGCGCGGGCAATGCTGTGGAAATCGCCGAAGTCGTGCGCTACCTGAGAAACGAGGAGCGCGAGCCGCGTCTTGACGAGGTTGTTCTGTCGCTGTGCGCGGAAATGCTGATTGTCGGCGGTGTGGAAACGGATCGGAGCCGTGCGCGCGAGCGCTGTGAAGCCACGATAACGAGCGGTCTGGCCGCCGAGGTATTTGCACGCATGGTCGCGGCGCTGGGAGGGCCGGCAGATTTCATCGACCATAGCGGGCGATATCTGCGGGCGGCGCCGGTCACGCGGGCCGTCCATGCCGAAGGTGTGCTGCAGGCGGTGGACGCGAGGGCCGTCGGCAATCTGATTATCGAACTGGGCGGTGGCAGGCGTGCAGTTGGGCAGTCGCTGGATTTGTCGGTGGGTCTGACCGGTATTGCGCCGATTGGAACGACACTCGACGGCACCCGGCCGCTCGCGGTCGTGCACGCGGCCGGCGACGCGGCGGCGGAATCGGCGGCGAGCCGTCTTCTCGACGCCTGTACGATAGGCGATCGTGCGCCGCGACTGAGGCCTGTGGTGAGCGAGATTCTCACAGGCTAAGCGCGGCTTTGCGGTATCCTGTAGCGCTGTGAGAACAACAACAGCACCGACGGGGGTGTCATGGACAGGTTGATTGGACTGGCGGGCATCGCCGCATTGCTGGGAATCGCATTTTTGTTGTCCACGAACCGCCGCGCGATCAATCTTCGCGTCGTCGGTGCAGCACTGGCGCTGCAGGTCGTCATTGCCACACTCGTGTTGTATACCGGCGCCGGTCAGCGTGTACTCGAAGCATTGAGCGATGGCGTCATGGCCGTGATTTCGTACTCGAAAGCGGGTATCGACATGGTGTTCGGGCCGCTGGCCGATACCGACGTCGTCGGATTCAGCTTTGCGATCAACGTGCTGCCGATCATCATATTTTTCTCAGCCCTGATGTCGGTGTTGTATCACCTGCGTGTCATGGAATGGGTGGTCAAACTGGTCGGTGGCCTGCTGCGCCGCATCATCGGTACCGGCGCGGTGGAGTCGATGAACGCAGCCGCAAACATATTCGTCGGCCAGACCGAGGCACCGTTGGTTGTGAAGCCCTATCTGAAGGGACTGACCGAGCCGCAGATGTTCGCTGTCATGGTGTCAGGTCTTGCGTCGATAGCCGGCACGGTGCTGGCCGGTTATGCGCTGATGGGTGCGGAACTGAAGTATCTGCTCGCGGCTGCGTTCATGGCAGCGCCGGGCGGGCTGCTCATGGCCAAGATCATCATGCCGGACGATGCCGACGCCGTGCGCGATGCCAACGAGCGGCTCGTCATGGAAGCGAGCGAACACAAGAACGTTATTCTCGCGGCGGCGTCCGGCACAACGGATGGCCTGCGCCTTTCGGTTAACATCGGCGCGATGCTGGTCGCGTTCGTTGCGCTTATCGCGTTGTTCAACGGACTCGTCGGCGGCCTGTTCAGTCTGTTCGGTATCGACGGAATCACCTTGCAGTTCCTCCTCGGCAAATTGTTCCAGCCGCTGATGTACCTGCTCAGCGTACCGTGGGCCGAGGCCGAGGCGGCGGGTGCATTGTTCGGGGAGAAACTCATACTCAATGAGTTCGTTGCCTTTTCGCACCTGAACGATTATCTGGCGGGCATGAGTCCGCGCACGGTCGCGATTGCGACGTTCTCATTGTGTGGATTCGCCAATCTTTCGTCGATCGCTATTCTGCTCGGCGGTCTGGGCGTGCTGGTGCCCGAGAAGCGCGAACTGATCGGACGGTTCGGCCTCAGAGCCGTTGCGGCCGGCTCGCTCTCGAATCTCATGAGTGCGGCGCTGGCCGGGCTGTTGTTGAATTTCTAGTGGGCCACTTGCGGCCCACCAGGCTCTGACAGGCCTTAATCCGCCACGTCCGTCGCGGCACAAAAGCTCTCACGGCTCAGTCCATACTTGCGCATGAGTCGAATAAAGGATGTCCGTTCCTTGGACGACAATCGCGCGGCTCTGGACACGTTCCCCCGCGTCCGTGCCAGTACGTCGCACAGGTAGTTTTTCTCGAACCGCCGAATGACTCTGGCTTTCTCTGCCCGGAAGGTGCCGAGCGATGCGGTTGGGCTGTGCTCTGTGGATTCCCGATCTTCGAAGAGCCGGACATTGTTGCTTTGCCGGATGACGAAACCGTCCGTCAGCAGGAACACGCGATAAAGACTGTTTTCGAGTTGCCGGATGTTGCCGGGCCAGGCGTGTTCGTCGATCGCCGCGATCAGATTCGCGTCCAGCACGCGCGGCGCCGCGTGATGGTCGCGTTGCATACGGTTGAGCAGAAACTGCGCGAGCAGATGCCGGTCGGATTCGCGCTCTCGCAACGTGGGTACGTTGATGCGCAAAATATCGAGTCGGTAAAACAAATCCTCGCGAAATCGCTTTTGTCGGACGAGGCTTTCCAGGGGGGTATTGCTCGCGGCGACGACGCGCACGTCCGCGGTCTTCGTCGTATTGCTGCCGACGGGTCGATACTCGTTCTCCTGCAGATAGCGCAGCAGAATGACCTGTGCCCGGGGAGAAAGCGAATCGATCTCGTCGAGGAAAAACGTCCCGCCTGCCGCTTTTTCGATCAGGCCCTCGCGCGCCCTGTCGGCGCCGGTGTACGCGCCGCGGGCGTGACCGAACAATTCGCTCAGGATGAGTTCGTCGTTAAACGCGCCGCAGTTGACCGCGACAAATGGAAACCCTTTGCGGTCGCTCAGATAGTGTATCGACCTCGCGATCAGTTCCTTGCCGGTGCCGGTCTCTCCCGTGATGTAAACGCCGACATCGAGTTTCGCAACTTTCGTTGTGATGTCGAGCGTCGACTGAAACACGGAAGACGTGCCCACGAGATTTCGGCCAACGACGTACGGGCGGCCTGATTGAAAGCGGGCGGCGCTGCGCTGCAGGTAGCACTGACACAGGCTGCTGAATCCTTCCCTGAGTTCCAGCAGGTATTCCGACCATTGAACGTCTTCGTCATGACGCTGGGACCGCACGGCAAACGTCACGTCGTTCGGATTGCAGGGGTCGACGAGCAGGTACTCGTTAACGCCGGCGTTCTGCAGTTCGATCGCCGCGTCTGCCAGGTCATCGACAATACACAGCACGGGCCGGCCGCTTCCTGCGGCGGCCGCAAAATGTCCAAACTGCGCCTTCGCGCGGGGAAAACCCATTTCGCAAAGGCGGTCGAGCACATATTTTCCGGACACGGAGTCCCGATCGGCGATCACGAGAATGCCCGGAACCAGCGACAGCAGGTTGGAGTACAACGACACTGCAGCCCTCCCATTTTTTATTTTTCTTGTGGCTCGATTGAACGGTGGATAAACGTTTCGAACTTGGGGGAATGCTTCACGTATATGGATAGTGTATTAACGCTCCCGTGTCAACCGTGCCGAACGAAATTTTGCTGTGCGTCGTCGGTTGTATCATTCGCGCGTTGCAGATTTGTGTCATGTGTCCGATCGGCCACAGTTGATTCCACGCCTTCTGCAACGGTGCCCCGCGGCTCCGGCGACGAAATCGCCTGCGGCAAAAAGGCCACACCCGGCCTGCGCCAATAATCCAATAATCACAATAAAAACAATAGGTTAATAAGTTGGCACGGCCTGTGCATCAGTGAGCGCAGGTGAATAATCGAACGCTCCGGGACCAGAGAATCCTGTGTCAATGATCAACGAATGGAAACGAAATGAGCTTATTGCAGCAGCGAAGGTTTGTGCCGGTGTCGCGTGTGGCGTCGGCGGCGAAGGAAATCGAAGCGTATCTGGAGGGATTCGCCAACGTTGCAGATACCGCCGAAGGTTTTGCCTATTGGTGGCTTCCGCAGCAGCAATTTGAGACGTCTTTGGAAATAGTGCGTGCCGCACTCGAATCGCTCGTCGAAAAGGGTGTTTTGTACAAACGAACATCCGGAGACAGCGTGATTTACGTGAAGGCCGACTGAAACGAGGGTATCTAAGTGCAAGGGAGTATCCAGGAAAAACTCGGTAGAGTCCGACCGCCCAGGGTTCACATTACTTACGATGTGGAGACCGGCGGCGCCATTCAGGTAAGAGAACTGCCATTTATTGTCGGTATTCTCGCCGACCTGGATTTGTCGGGCAGAGGCAAGCGCAATCCGGACAGACCACTGCCGCCGCTCAAGGAACGAAAGTTCGTCGAGATCGACGGTGACAATTTCAATACGGTGCTGAAATCGGTTGGGCCGCAGCTCAAAATGAAGATCGGCTACGAAGACGGGCAGGGCAATGACACTGAGTCTTCGCTGACACTCGATTTTGAATCGATCGACGATTTTCATCCGCTGGAAATTGCAAAGAAAGTCGATCCGCTCAAGGATTCCTACGAAGTTCGCTGCCGGCTGCGCGATATGCGCGCGAAACTCGACGGCAACGATCCGCTGGACGGCGAACTCAAAGCACTGCTCGGCGATACCGACAAGCAGACCGCACTGAAAGCGCTGTTCCCCGCCGACAGCAGTGTCGAGGACTGGGCAAAAGCAACGCCGGACGACACGGTCAAAGCGCTTTTTGACAAGGGCATGATTCGCGATCCGCAGCAGGCCGAAAACGCACTCGTGCTGATCGGGCAATTCGTCAACTCGGTGCTGACTGCCGATATCCCGGCCGAAAATCCGGATCCGACCGCGCTCATCAACGTGCAGATTGCAAAGCTCGACACGCTGTTGAGCGCCCAGCTCAACGCGATACTGCACGACCCGGACTTTCAGGAACTGGAGTCGACCTGGCGCGGTTTGAATTACCTCGTCAGCAACACCGAAACCAGCACCGGTCTCAAGCTCAAGCTGCTCAACGTGTCGAAGGAAGCTTTGCTGGACGATTTCAGCAAAGGCGACTTCGATCAGAGCGCGCTGTTCAAGATGGTCTACGAGAACGAATACGGGACCTACGGCGGTAAGCCATTCAGCATGCTGACGGGCGACTATGTGTTCGGAAGACATCCTGACCACATGCGTTTTCTCGAGAAGATGTCGGAAGTCGCCGCGGCTGCGCATACACCGTTCGTTTCGAACGCGTGGTGCAAGCTGTTCGACATGGCCGACTTTGGCGATCTGCATAAGCCGCGCGATCTCTCGAAGATTTTCGAAAGTCTCGAGCTCATCAAGTGGCGGGAATTTCGTGAGAAGGAAGATTCGCGCTATGTGTGCCTGACGCTGCCGCGTGTGCTGCTGCGTTTGCCGTACGGCGAGAAAACTGATCGCGTCGACGGCATCCGATTCGAGGAATCGGTGAACGGGACGGACTCGAAAAAGTTCCTCTGGGGCGGCTCGGCCTACGCGCTGACGCAGCGTATTACGAATGCGTTCGCCCTCTACGGCTGGACGGCCGCGATTCGTGGCGTCGAAGGCGGCGGGCTTGTCGAAAATCTGCCGACCTATACGTTCGATACCGTTGAGGGTGATAAGGCGCTGACGTGTCCTACAGAAGTTGCCATTACGGATCGCCGCGAGAAGGAGCTGTCCGAACTCGGCTTCATGTCGATCTGCCACTGCAAAGGCTCCGGTAAAGCGGCCTTTTTCGGAGGACAGACGACGAATCAGCCGAAGAAGTTCAACACCAATGAGGCGAACGCCAACGCGAGGACTTCGGCGATGTTGCCTTACATGCTGGCCGCCTCGCGTTTTGCGCACTACATCAAGGTCATCATGCGCGACAAGATCGGTTCCTTTATGACCCGAGGCAACGTTGAGGACTACCTCAACACCTGGATCGCCCAGTACGTGTTGCTGGACGACAGCGCCCCGCAGGAGGTCAAGGCGCGGTATCCGCTGCGTCAGGCTCGCGTCGTTGTGTCGGACGTACCGGGCAAGCCCGGCGCCTACAAGGCGACCGTTTTCCTTCGGCCTCATTTTCAACTTGAGGAACTGACGACATCTATCCGGCTCGTGGCGGAAATCCCGTCATAGGCAGGTTCACAGGAACAGCGATATGGATCTTGTACTACTTCAACCTGGAAATACCGACATCAAGGGCGCCAGCCAGATCAACGGCAAACTGGAGGGCGGCGAGAAAGAGACCGACAAGGATGCTGAGATCAAGGCTTATCAGTGCATCGAACTCGTGTCGATGCACTACTCGATGAAGCAGCAGATCACGACCGACGTGAGCAATTCGGCGCGTACGTCCGGGCGACCCGAAGTGACGGATATTACGGCGATCAAATACTTCGATTCCTCGTCCACGGCGCTGTACAGCTCCTGCCTGGGCGGTACGCCGATTGGCGGCAACGGAACCGACGACATCACAAAAATATTTCTGTGCCGCAACAACCGCGATCAGATTGCGTGCATCATGACGCTCGAGCTCAGCGACGCGATCGTCAGTTCAATCGAGTGCCAGTCGCACCCTAATGACATGCCGACGGAGAAACTGACGATCAACTTCACGGCCGTGAACTGGATTTACAACCACCAGTCGAACGATATGTACATCTCGGGCAAGAAGGTCGCGGGCTGGAGTGTGGCGCAGAACAGACCCGTGCCGCCGCCGGGTTAAGCGCGGTAAGCGGAAACGATGAGAGCGCTGTTCGATCGAATCGCCAATCCACTGCCCCAGGCGAGCGACGCGGAAGAGGCACTGTCCCGTACGCGCGATTCAATCGGTGGCGAACTGTCAAGATTGCTGAACAGCCGTTCGTTTTTCGGCACCGGGAGCGCTCACGGCCGCGATTCCATTCTCAATTACGGGCTCGTGGACCTCGCGAGTGCGGATTTTCACGGCGGGAATCGGCGCGCATTGCTCGCCAACCGCATTCGCGAAGCGATAGTTCGCTACGAACCGCGCTTGTTCGACGTGCAGGTCGCGGTGTACGAAACCGACGTCAAACACGTTGCGGAGGTCGAAATCTCAGCGGGTATTCGAGACGAGGATCGCGGCATTCGCTTCGTCATTCCACTCAATATCCCGGAGTAGGACGCGGCGTATGGCAATCGCATCCGGCAATGCAACGACTGTCGAATACTTTTTGAGTGAGCTCAATTGTCTGCGGGATCGCGCCGCGCGCTTCGGGCGGGAAAACCCGAGAGTCGCGGAGGAACTTCAGCTCGGCAACGGCCGTTCAGACGATCCGCACGTCGAATTACTGCTGCAGTCGTTCGCTTATCTGACGGGAAGGCTGCGCTACGACCTCGATGCCGAACTGCCCGAAGTGTCCAATAATCTGCTCCGGTACCTGTATCCGCATCTGGAGGCGCCAACTCCGCCGATGGCGATCGTGGAACTCGAGTTGTACCCGAACGGTGCCGACTACGACAACGGCTATGCGGTGTCCAAAGGCAAGTTGCTCCGGCGAACGGTGAATGCCAGCGACAACAAGGACTATGATTGCCTGTTCAGCATCGCAGCGGACGCGGAGCTTTGGCCCGTCAAGATCGACGATATGTCGGTGGCGCCGGCCAACGAGCTCGAATTCATTCGCTGTGAGCGATATCGGCACTGCCGCTCGGCCCTGCGCGTTTCGATTTCGTCGCTGAAGGAAGGCACGCCGCTGAGCGCGTCCATGACGTCACTCAGATTCTGGGTCGATGCCGGAAGAACTGACAGCCAGGCGTTCTACGAACTCACACGGGACCTGCTCGGTGCCGTTGCAGTCAGCCGTTCCGGCGACCAGTACATCGAGAAGCGGTCGCTCGACATGGCGTGGTGGGGATTCGAAGATGCACATGCCGTGCTGCCGTATCGCAAAAACTCGCATCGCGCGTTTCGTCTGCTGCAGGAGTACTTCTGGTTTCCAGAAAAGTATCTGTTCTTCAATCTCAACGGTATTCAGGTTGCGGAAGGTGACACGACGCTGGACATCGTCTTCATGTTCGACCGTGACATTACGCAGATCAGAGACCTGAACGAAGGCCGTTTGCGTATCAACTGCGTTCCCGCCATCAATCTGTACAGGACCGCGACCGATCCGATCGGACCGGACGAACGCTATTTTGAAAACCTGCTGGTGCCCGACGTGCAGAATTATCGCGGCCTTGAAGTTCACAGCGTCGACAAGGTGGTCGCGACCGATGTACAGGGGCGGTCCCGGACGCTGGCGCCGTTTCTGCCGCAGGAAAATATCAGCCCTGCGGAGGCCGAGGATTGCTATTGGTCGATCCGGCGGGACTACACCGAACAATTTCATCTGCCGGGTACTCAGACCTGGCTTGCGCTGCATGACCGCGGTGGAACGCCACAGTTGCTGCCAAACGATTCGATACATGCCGAGGTACGGGTCACCAATCGCGACATTGCGGAAAACATGCATGTCGGAACCGAGCTGCGCGTCGTCGGCGAAGGGCCGTTTGCGCGCGCCACGCTTGTGACCAAACCAAGCCGGCACCGTACACCCGATGTCAGAGGCCGGAAACCGTGGCTGCTTATCTCACAGCTGTCGCTTAACTTTACGGCGCTCAGCGGCCGGGAAGCGAATGTCGACGACCTGAAAAACCTGCTGCGGTTGTATGCCGATGAGCAGAATCTGGAGCAGCAGCGTCTGATCGATGCGCTTTGCGGAATCAGCACAACGCCCAGTGTCCGACATATCGGACCCGACGCCTGGAGGGGGTTTTGCTCGGGCATTACCGTCACGATTACGATCGACGAGAAGCGTCTCGGTGTTGCAAGCCTGAAGTTGTTTGGCGACGTGCTCAGCCGATTTCTCGCGCTGTACGCAAGCGTCAACTCGTTCGTCACGCTGAAGATGCAAAGCAAGCAAACGCTGCGCGTGCTTGAGGAATGGCCACCGATGGTTGGTGAGAAGGTGTTGCTATGACGACGGCGTTGCTCAAAAAACCGCACGAATACAGCTTTTTCCAGGCCGTGCGATTGCTGGCCGGGTCGGAGCGGCAGTTGCGCCGTGAACTCGAAGTGCTTGACGAGACTATCGAATTTCGCAGCGACTCGGGCGGGCAGTTCCCGAGCAGCGAAGTGCGGGAAATCAGCAAACTGGACGGAAAGCATAACGTCGTCGTCAACAATTTCGGCATCGCCGGCCCGCTCGGGCCGCTGCCCGAGGCGCACAGCGACTGGATCAATTCCGAGAACTTACGGGGCCGGCATCGGCTCAGCCGGTTTCTGGCATTGTTCAACCACCGTCTGGTCGCACTTCGGTACCTGATTAGAAAACGCTGCAGCAGTGCGTTGCACAGCGGTCCACCCGAAGATACCGAGGTGTATCGTTATCTGAAAGATATCGGCAGTCTGGAGAAACCGCAGTCCGGCCCGGCGGCCGATACGGAACTCAGCAGCTATGCCGGTTTGCTGGCCGGTGAGCGTGCCAGTTCGGCGAGGATTGAAAGCATTGTTTCGGCGTACCTGAATACACCGGTCAAACTGCGATCGTTTATCGGCGCGTTCGTGCCCGTCGACAAGGATCAGCGCACGGCGCTCAGCCGACGACGCGCCGCTTACAGCGTACTGGGCAAAGGTCGCGTGATCGGCAAGACGGTTTGGCGGCAGGATTATGCCATCGAACTTTGCGTCGGGCCGATCGATTTCCAGACCGCCGCCGAATTGCAGCCGGAGCGGCCGCGCTTCGACCCTCTGCGCAGGCTGTTGCTGCACGTGACCGACGGCCGCTGGGTGATTCACGTCGATTTTCTGGTTCGATCGGAGACCATTCCACAGTCGGGTTTCGTCGGCAGCGAACTGGGATCCGATCTGACGCTCGGCCACAGCGGCTGGGTGAAAACGGCGTCGTCGCCGGACGACGCCGGCCTCGTGACGACGCGCTGCACGATCAAGCCGTTCAGCGTGCACTAGCGGAGGAATTCAATGTCGGGCGGACAATTTCTCAAAACATACCCGCGGGTCGCAAACATCGATCCGGGCGGCAACATGCCGACACCGCGCTGCAGTCTCGACTTCGTCATTCAGTCGTGTACCGGCGCCATCGACGATCGGTACGTGCGCATTGAACAGTTCAGCGGTCAGGAGGCGGTCTCGCAGTTTTTTGAGTACCGCGTGGAACTCCGAGCCGACGATACGCTCGAGCAAACCGGCAGTGAGGCGCTCAGTTTTAAGGACATTATCGGCAGTCCGGCCAGTATTCGTGTCGGTCTGCCCAGAGATACCCGGAGTTCCGAAGCGCACTACCCGGATCCGCGTACCGTGGCTTTTTTTAACGGTGTAATCGCGAGTTTCAGTTTCAGACAGTCGGGCCATTACGAATGCGTTCTGCGCCCCGATCTCTGGCGCCTGAGTCTGAGCAATGACTATCGTCTGTACAAGGACATGACGATCAGGGATCTGATCTACCATATCGTGTATGAGAAAAACGGGGTGAAGTGCGATGTCGAGGCACTCGGTGGCATCGCCAACTATCGTTCCCAGGACTGGCTGCAGGCCGGCGAGTCGGACATCGACTTCATCAACAACCTGCTTATGAAGGTTAATGGCTACTACTATTTTCTGCACGACGATCGCGATCACACAGTGAAGTTTGCCAATGCACCCGCGTACACGCCGATTCCTCCGGAGCGCGGCGAGTCCGGAAGTTGCGCCGCGCTGTACTACACCTACACCAGACAACAGTCGCTGGATGAGGACGATCGGCTTGAGAACTTTACGTTCGAGCAACATCTCGTGCCGAACGGCGCTTGCAACATCGTCGCGCAACCTGAAGCGGCGTGGGAAGACGAAGCCGTTGCCGCGCTGACCGTGTTTGAGGACGGGTCCTGCGAACAGGCGGCGTTCAAGCGCTACCGCGTTTTCCAGTACGGCGCGACACAGCAGGAGGCCGAGGAACTTAACGATCGTGATGAAGCCATCATCGAGTCCGATGCGTATCGGCTTAACGGTCAGTCCACCTGTGCGAAACTCAAGCCGGGCCATGTCTTCTGCGCGAAGCAGGCAAAACAGGCCGAGGGTTCGCCGAGGGACGATGTCGCGCTGATGCGCCCGCAACTGGACGAGCGGCGGTTCGTCGTTCTGCAGGCACAGCACCGGGCCACGGCCACGGGAAATTACAGCAACACGTTCACCGCAGCGTCGGCGGCGGGCGATGTCCTCGAACACAATCCACGCAACAGCCGTATCGGCTCGATATTCGGCCGTGTCGTCAGCAAGGACGGGTCGGTCGAATCGGTGCACAAACACGGGCTGATGGCCAATGGAAATTTCTGCTTCGATACAAAGGACTTCTACTTCAACGAGCACCAGGATGCGCATTCCTGCAAGGGTGTCTACGTCGTATTTCCGGGTCTCGATCCGGACATGGAGCCGGTGTGGGTTAAGCTCGCCGAGCACATGCAGTCGATTCCCGAGGAAGGCACCACGGTCATGGTGGGCCGGTCCTCGGACGATACCGAAGTCCCCGAAATCCAGAGCGTCATGCAGCAGAAAGGTAACAAGACGATCCTGGTGCCGGATGCCACGATGGAGAATACGAGCGTCGGCAACAACTACTCGACGAGCTACGGTAACTCGCGCGGCATCCGCTACGGAAGTAAGTCGTCCTGCAACCTCGATACGGCCATCGGTAAGATCGATGCGCAGTACGCCACCGGAAAGTTCAAGGACGTGTCCTACAGCCTCGGCGCGTCTTACAGCTACTCGGCCCCGGACAATGCCGACGATAAATCCGGTTTGCTCAGTCAGAGCCTCTCTTACGGCAACACCATTTCGGAGCACCACGGCGACCTGTCGAAGAGCACGAGCCATATCGGCACGAGCACGTCGACAAGCACGGTCGATACGAGTCATTCCACAAGCAAGGTGGGTACGAGCAACTCCACGAGCACGGTCGACGTCAGCAATTCGGCCAGCGAACTGGGTGTCAGTAACTCGGCATCAATGATCGGCGCCAGTAACTCGGCATCGCTGACCGGAGTCAGCAATTCGGCATCGGCCGTGGGGATGAACAACTCGAGCTCCGCGGTGGGTGTCAACAATTCGGTATCCGCGACAGCGATGACCAATGTCGCGTCTGCCACGCTCGTCAGCAATTCGGCATCGGTGACCAATGTCAGCAATTCGGCCAACGTGGTGTTGACGTCGAACTCGTCCAATACCACGGCAGTATCGAATTCCATGCACGGCGTTGGGGTGTCCAACTCGATCAATGTCGTCGGTGTTTCCAACAGCGTCAGTGCGACGGCCAATGCAACCAACATCAGCGCGACGGCAAGCGTTACAGATATCGCCGCCGTCGGCGGTGGCGTCAAGGTTCAGCTCGGTGCCGGTGTGGAAACGAAAAAACTCGCGGACCTCGACGCAAAGCTGCAAACACTGACGACGAAGCTTTGCGGTGCGATGGACATCACGATCTGATCATGAAAATTATCAAGCCAATGAAAATGTCGCTGCTTCACAAGACCTACGGTCATCGGGGGCAGTGGTATCTGGTCGTTACACCGATTGTCTTTTTCAGACTCAATGCGCACGCCGAGCTGGTTGCGGAGAACGAAGGCTGGCCGAAGCTGATGCAGTCGCTGCCGGCCGAGACCGCGTTCGATCTCGCCATGCCAAAACCGAGTGGGGAATTCCTGCTGGCCGCGACGGCATTCGCGCCTGGTGGCCGGCCGTGTCGGGCAATGGACGTAGTGGCCGCCATCGGAGACGTCGAAAAACGGCTGACTGTTGTCGGCGAGCGGCAGCTGCGCCGCGACAAGGGACTCTTCTGGCAGATATCGGAAACCGAGCCGTTTACCGAGATGCCGATCGATGACGAACACGCCTGGGGTGGTGAGGCGTTCGACGAGAATCCTAAAGGCAGGGGATTCGTACCTCGCTTTTCCGCCTTGCGCCCGGGCACGGAAATTTCGCTGCCCAACGTCCAATACCCCGATATGGATTACCGGCGGCGGCGAGGCGAGCGCCAGATTGCGGGTTTCGGTCCGCTGGACCTGCGCGTTAAGAGCCGCCGCGCGCTGGCCGGTACCTACGGCAGACGCTGGCTGCGCAACGATTTTCCGCAGTATGCACCGGACATCGACTGGCGTCTGTTCAATGTCGCGCCCGCCGATCAGCGCGTCGACGGTTACTTCTCGGGCGGGGAATCGTACCGGCTCGTCGGAATGCATCCAACACGAGGCGAAATAACAGGAACCCTGCCGGCGTTCAGCGCACGGTGTTTCCTGCAGTTCGGTCAGCCGTTCGGCGGCGCTTTCGTGGAAGTACCGACCGTCCTCGATACCGTCTGGTTCTGTCCCGACAAGGAACTCGGCGCATTGCTGTATCGGGGACAGACGGCAATTTCCGACAGCGATGCACTCGACGTGGAAGGACTGATGCTCGCCTACGAGCATAGGAGCGACGTCGCCCGAAGTGTCGAGCATTACCGTGACGTCTGGCAATTGCGTACGGACCCGGAAACCGCGCTCGCGCACGTGTTCAACGAATCGCAACTATCGCCGCGAAAATCCGACGCGATGCGAAAGCGCGAGGAGCAGGAGTGGAACGATGCTCAGACCGATGCGCTGGCGGACAAACAGGCGGCCGCCGACCAGGCACTGAGCGAAATCTGCGCAAAACCGGGGACGGACACCGTTTTGATCGAAGCGCCGAAGGTGGAGCCCGGTCCGATCAGCGCGATTCCGGACGCGGCACTCCGGCGCGCTGACGTGGACCTGAGTCGGACGCTCGCCGAAGCACACAGCGCCATTGCCGCGCTCGAAGCGCAGCGTGACGAGACGCTCGCGCAAATCAAAGTACTGAGTGAGGACGCTGAAGACGCCATTGCCGAGCAGGATAGGGACGCACGGGTAACCCGTGCGGAGACCATTGTCTATCGTGACGACGATTCCTCGTCGTTGACCGCGGCAGATACCGAGCACGCTGACCGTGCTATAGAGCGTGCCGCGCGAGAGGCGCGCCGCGCAAGCCCGTCGCCGGCGGCACCTGAACCGTCAGCGGATGCCGCCGCCGCGTCGCAGCTCAGGCAGCTGATCCTGCGGTTAATGGCCGACGGCGCCTCGCTTGCGGGCAGAGATTTCGCCGGCGCCGATTTGTCGCACGTCAATCTCTCCGAGGCCGATCTGCACGACGCGATGCTCGAAGGCGCGAACCTGAGCCACTGCGATCTCTCGGGTGCGAACCTGAACGGTGCGGTGCTCGCCGGGGCACGTATCCACCGCGCGAACTTCCGCGACGCGGTGCTGCGGAACGCCAGCCTCGCATCCGCGCAAGGCCGACATGCGGATTTTTCGCGGACCGACTTAAGCGGCTGCAACCTGATGCATGCCGCGTTTGCGCAAAGCGATTTCTCGGGCAGCGAGCTGACCGATATCGTGGCAGTCGGTGCGTCGTTCACCGGATGCTCGCTGGACGGTGCGGAGCTGCAGACGACGTTGCTGGTCGAGGCCGATTGCGGCGATGCCGACTGGCAGAACGCATCGCTTCGCAAAACGATGTTCATTGAATCTTCCGTGCGTAACAACGATTTCTCCGATGCCGCGCTTGAGCGATGCCTGCTGGCGAATGCCGATGCGAGGGGCGCACGGTTCCGCGGCGCTAATCTCAACATCGTGCAGTTCGCGGGTGACTGCGATCTGCAGAACAGCGATTTCTCAAACGCTCACGCCGATCAGTGCGGTTTCCGCAAGGCGGACATGCAAGGCTCGCAATTGGAAAACGCGAACCTGCTGAGATGCGATTTCGGTGATGTCACACTGAGTAACGCCGATCTCAATGACGTCTGTCTGTACCAGTCCCTGTTCAGCGGAACCAGTTTTGCGGGCAGCCGGCTTCATCGTGCCGACTTTCACGATGCGCAGCTGCGAAAAGCGAATTTCGAGGATGCGGACCTGCTCGACGTTAGTTTCCTGGGCGCGTCACTGTCGGAACTCAACCTTGAGGGTGCGGTGTGCAGCAACATCCACTCAAACACACCCTGGGAGCTGCGTGAATGACGATGCCTGACGAGATGCAGCGCGACATTCAGCTCGGCCGGCCGGTCTGCGATGCGTCGCTGGCGCGCGTCGATCTGAGCGACGCTCAGTTTTCGAATGCGATCTTTCACAACGTCGTTTTTTCCGATTGCCGGCTGCAGGGTGCCAACCTGTCGCGGGCGATTTTCAATCAATGCGACCTGTCACGCTGCGACTTTTCGGGCGCAGATCTGTCCGGTACGCAGTTCGTCGAGTCGTGTCTGAACGATGCAACGTTCAGGGCCGCGACGACCGGAGACACGGTGCTGACCAAATGCACGGCACGCCGGGCGTCCCTCACCGATCTTGCACTGCACAAGACATTGTTCACACTAAGCGACTGTGCCGGCATGTCGTTCAATCGCGTCACGGTCGACTCGGTCGCGTTTCTCGAATCCGTATTCTCAGGAGTGCGGGTGAGTGGCTGCCGTTTCCGGAACATCGCGTGGGTCGGTACCGACTTTTCGGCCATCGAACTGCACGATGTAAGTTTTGCAAAGGCGCTGTTGCTCAATTGCGTATTCAGGGATATGGACCTGAGCGGCTGGACATTGATCGAGTCGACGTTGACCGGCAGCGATATGACCGGCGCCGATTTGTCGATGTCGGACTGTGCGAACTCCAATTTTTCCAATTGCGAGTTACAGGGTACGCGATTTTCGGGCGCGACCCTGACGCAGGCCTCGTTCGTCGAGGCTCGCGCCGAAGCTGCAGACTTTAGCGGCGCAAACATGGAAGCCTGCGTCCTGAAGCAGGCGAAATTTGACGACTGCGTACTCTCCGATACCAACCTGCAGCGGGCATATCTGGCAGACGCCGAGTTTTGTCGCACGCAACTCAACGGAGCGGACCTGACGCTCGCCAACCTGAGTCACGCGGTGTTTGTTGAATCGGATTTCGACGGCGTCAAACTGACGCATGCGAATCTGCACGAGACTCAATTCGCCGATTCAAACATCAGCAAAGGCCGTCTGCGCAGGACACTGAAAATCCCAAAATGGAAGCGTGCCGCCGAACAAAACGTCATCAAACGAGGTGTCCTCTGATGCTCACTGCAATTTCCGAAAAACAGCCCGAGTCGGTTGACGCGTTTATATTGACGGCCATGGTTGTCGCAGTCGACGACGGCGGCCTGATCCTCGACAACGGGCATCGCTGCGGGCGTGCTGCCGGCTGCCTGCTCGAGCCTCAGGTAGACGATACGGTGTTGTGCTGCGTCGCGGAGGACGGTACTTGCTACGTTCTGCAGGTGCTCTGCCGTGCCGCAACGTCGGAGGGGCGAATTTCGGTCGAAGGCGCGGGGACCACAACACTGTCCGGCCGGCGGCTTCGCGTAGCCGCGACCGACGATCTGACGCTGACGTCGCTGCGTAACATGGCCGTTAATGCAGGGCTCGGCAATCTCACGGTGCACGCCCGGAACCTGTTCTCGACCGCGGCAGACAGCGTTGTACAGACCGCCAACAGCTACGTCGGCAAAGTCACGCAGTACAGCCTGACGGCGCTGGGCCTGCTGCGGCAGCACGGCCGTCATCAGGTCGTCACAGCGGATCAGGAAGTTCGACTCGACGGCGAACGAATCACGATGGGGTAGTTGCTATGTTTACCAACACAAGCAGTCCCACGCTAATGAATCTGGCGTTTCCGGATGTTTGCCTGCTGCCGACGCCGGCCGGTCCGGTTCCCACGCCGTTTCCGAACATCGCAATGCCGGTCATGGCAATTCCGACGGTGATCAATCAGTTCATTCAGGCTATGCCGATTCACAATATCCTGACGACTACGCCGTTGAGCAACGGCGACCAGGCGGGCGTCGCAACGGGCGTGGCATCGGGGACGATCATCGGGCCGTCCCGGCACACGCTTGGCAGTTTCAAAGTGTTTTCCAGCGCTATGCCACAGACGAAGATGCTCAACCCAACGCTGCAGAACAATACCAACATGATGGGTTTGCCGCTGTCGCCAGCGCAGGTCAAAGTGATGGTGATGGCATGAGGGGGCCGGTATGAAGCTCATGCAGGGTGCGGTTTTTCGTGCGGTGTGTCTGCTCTTCGTTGTGATGCTGACGGCCGCCGGCGGCTGCACGTTTATCAAAAAGATCACTCCGGGTCTGTCCGCCGAACCCCGGCACAAGGTGAAGTCGGTCGACTTTCAGAGCACGGACAATGTCAATCAGGATACGCCGGTCGCGGTCGATCTGGTTTTCGTGCATGACGCGCAGCTGGTCGAGACATTGTCGGATGTGTCTGCCCGTGTCTGGTTTACGCAAAAGGACGCGTATTTGCCGCGCTTGTCCAGCGCGCTGAATGTGTCGCACCACGAGCTTGTACCGCAGGACGCCCTGACGGTGACGGTCGGTGAGCTCGAGTTGCCGCCGGCGCCGCCACCCAAAAAGGCGCGTGCGGTGTTGCTGTTTGCCAATTACCTGACGGACAGCAAGGCCTATACGCTGGATATCAGCGATTTTCAAAGGCCCGTCGTGTTGTTACAGGAAACCGAAATCACCGTCGAAGAAACATCGGATAAGGATAACTGACAGTGGATATATCGATACAACGGCAGTGGGAGGTGCAATGGCACGAGGGGATGTTGTTGTCGCCACAGCATTTTCAGCAACAGCAGCGCTACTACGAAAGTGAGCGCGTGAGCAGTTTGTTTCTCGAACAACCATACTACTGGGGTATCTACGAATTGGCGATTCGCGGGATGCCGGCCGGAAACCCGCTCAGCATCGAGCGGCTCTACGGCGTTATGCCAGACGGTCTGATCGTGAACTATTTTGCCGAAAAAGACCCGCCTTTGGAAATCAACCTCGACGAACAGGAAGAGATTGTCGAAGGCGGTGGTGCCGTACCCGTGCACCTTGCCGTACCGATTCGCACAAGAGGCGCCGCAAGTCATCGCGAAGCGGCCATCAGGCGTTTCGACTCGATCGACGGCGATGCCGAAGTCGACGAGAATACCGGCGAGGGCGAAGTCGCAATTGCGCGTTTGCGGCCGAAGCTGGAACTCCTCGCCACAGCACATCCCAGTAAAACCTTCGTCACGATGCCGCTGTTTCAGGTCAGCAAGGAACTCGTTCGCACTTACAAACTGGCGCCCTACATGGGACCTATGCTGCGCATGCCGCCGCGGGACTATCTCGACAGAGCATCGGTGACCGATAGCCTGTGCCGGCTGGTCGATGCGATCCGCGAGAAGGCGCTGCGACTCGACAAGCTCAGCCGATCCGCAGCCAGCAACCTGTCCGGCGAACAACGCAGGCAAAAACAAAATACGGCGGTGCAACTGACGTCTGCATTGCCGCCGCTCGAAGTGCTCTTAAGGTCGGGGCGTGCTCATCCCTGGGAGGTTTATCAGGCGTTGTCGGGCCTGGTCGGAAATTTTGCACAGTTTCGTCACGACGACTCGATACCGCCCCGCCTGCCACGCTACCGGCACGATATGCCGCTGAACAGCATTTGCGTCGCGCTGAAATACTTA
The DNA here is from genome assembly GCA_965224505.1 of Woeseiaceae bacterium. Classification (GTDB taxonomy): domain Bacteria; phylum Pseudomonadota; class Gammaproteobacteria; order Steroidobacterales; family Woeseiaceae; genus UBA1847. Next base: position 2,176,882 of record CBDCZL010000018.1, on the reverse strand, counting down.
AGCGAAGTGGTGGAGAATATTACGGTCGCCTTTAGCATCGTGCCATTCGACACGGAGGCCGCGGGCCGCTATTCGCTGCGGCTGACGCCCGAGAGGATGAGCGACAGGCTCATAGTCGTGCTCCATTCCAATGAGAGCGACAGGCATGCGGATATGCGCAATTTCGCGGCCACGGCGCGCATCGCAACCGAGAGTGCGTTCCCGAGAACCCTGAAGTACCGGATTCTCGGTGCGCGAAGAACGCTTCAGCCGCCGGAGAATTACCTGCACAGCGACAGCAGGATCAGCCAGGCGGTCATCGAAATAGATGCCGCCGGCGAGGAACACCTGATCGTAGCCGGCGAAAAACTCATCATCGCGAGTTCCGACGAGACGCCCGAAGAGCGTCTGCCGAGCGGTGTTTCCCTGTACGTGACTCACGAATCCGGGTAGATCGAATATGCTCGATTCAAGCCACCATCGCGACTGGACCGGACTGGACCTCGATCGTCTTTTCAAGACGTATTTCAGTCGGGTGCACAGGCTCAAAAAGATGATCCTCAAAGGGAGAATCGACCAGAGCGAGTTCTCGGACGTCGATATCGTCATTGAGTCGGGCAGAGACGAAGCGGAATTTGTCAGCACCTGCCTGCACAACTGTCTCGACGCGCAGCAGGACTACGTCGACCTGCACGCGCGAAATACCGAGCGGCACGCGTATCGGCAGGCGCGCTATCTGATGGCCGCGCTGACCGACGAGATATTTCTGGTTGAGATGACGAACTGGCGAGGGCAGCCATTCTGGTCGGACTATCTGCTTGAAAAACGTCTGTTCGGAACTTCGAATGCGGGTGAGGAAGTCGTCCGGCGGATTAACGAGATTCTGCAGGCGTCGGTGCTGACACAAGCCGAAAAACAACTGGCGCATGTCTATCTGCTGGCGCTGTGCCTTGGTTTCACAGGATTTAAGGGCGAAGTCGACCGCAGACTGCTCATGCGCAAAGTCTCACCGCTGCAACCGCGCAGGCGGCTGTTTCCGGCGGCATACAGCGGCATTGTCAAGCGCAGCAGTGCCGAGCGCGTATCGCCGCTGGCGCGCTGGAAACGCCGTACCGTCTACCTCTTTCTTTTTTATTGTCTGTCCTCATCCATCGCGTGGTTTGCTGCCACGAGTTCGTTGCGCGCCTACCTGAGTTGAATCCATGACGGCGATAACATCACTGTGGCAACGCCTGATCGAATTTGCAGCGGACTATCGCGCGCCGTTGCTGTTCGTGCTCGCGGCGCTTGCCGTGGCTTTAATCGTGTTTATGGTTCGGTGGTTGTCGAATCGACAGGCGGACGTCAGCAATCAGCGGCAAGAGGCGGTGTCCGATGCGGAACCCGAAGTGCTGACGTGGCGCGACCGGTTGGACCGATTTCGCGGTGCGGCACGGCACTTGTTCGCGCTGGATGAGCACTATTACGACATGCCCTGGTATATCGTTGTGGGCGCGCCGGATTCGCCCGACGCGCTGTCGTTCGCGAAGGACCGTGAGTCGATGGTCCCGTTGCCTGCCGACCTGAGCGCTCATGCCGAGCACAGCGCAGCTCAGTGGCGCATGCAGTCGGGTCTGGTCCTGATTCAGCCGCTTGCCGAAACACCGGAGGGCGAACAGCCTTCCGCGGGCGGCCGCGGCATGCGCCGCCTGATCAACGAACTGCGCGACCTGCGACCGGAGCGGCCGCTCGACGGTGTGATTCTTTCCCTTCCGGTCGACAGCCTGGAGACGCCCGATTCGAGAATCCGCAGCGCCGAGGCGATTAAACAGTCACTCGGCAGGATCGAGCGTGCCACGTCCTTCGTACTGCCCGTCTACGTCGTTTTGACACACGCCGAGGCGCTGCCCGGATTTACGGCCTTCGCAAAGCAACACGCGAGCGATGCGGATCAGATTTTCGGCTGGTCCAACCCGCACAAGCTCGACAGGGTCTACGAGCCCGATTGGCTGACGGAAGCCTTCGATGCAATGACCGCGGACATCCGCGCCAGCCAGATTAAGCAGGCGGCGACATCGGAACACATCGCAGATGTCGACGAGTTCGTTATCTTCGATCTGGCGCTTTCAAGACTCCGCGAACCGCTGCAGAGCATTGTCGACGACGTTCTCGACGAGGGAATCTACGACGACGGTTTTTACTTCCGCGGCGTCTACTTCTCGGGCTCCGCGGTCGATAAGACCTCGGCTGCACCGGCCTTTTCCCGGGATCTCCTGACCGAGCGAATCTGGCCCGAACGCAACCTCGCGCGGCCAACCGAAAGCGGCCTGCTGTCCGCCAATCGCTTGCTCAGAAATTATCAGATTGCCGTTACGGTATCGCTGCTCGCCCTTTTCGGTTTCGGAGTTTTCCACTTTTACGACCTCCGGACGCAGGCACGTTCAGTACAAGGGTCGGTTGCCGCGATGGTGCGGGAGAACCTCGCAGGCGACTTCGGCCGCTTCATCGAGATTCATAACATCATGAGTCAGATGAGCGATATGAATGCTGACACGTTCCGTCGCTGGAGCATGCCGGTTTCCTACCTGGGCAAACTTGACGACAAAGTGGTCAGTTACCTGTCGCGTGAAAAGTTCGGCAGGATCATCTATCCCGATCTCGAATGCGGTCTTCGTCGTAAGCTCGATGACTGGGTCGTATCTGCAGCAAACAAAAACGCGACGATCACGGAATTCTCGGCGTTACTGGATGGTCTTGCCGAATTACGAGAGCACTACGAGAAGTTTGAGCGTATTTCAAAACCGATCGACGAAGATAAGAACACCGCTCAGAACGATGTCCTCGTGATGTTCAAGGAGCTCGTCGGTTATGCGTTTGGGGAAACCCTGCCGGCGGGATTTTTCGATCAAAGCGATCTCTATGAGGAATCGCTGCGAAAAATCGATTATGAGATGGGTGAGTCGGACCACTGCACGCGCGGTGCGAAGCATATGCTGCGCACGGGATTCGATGCGATCTGGGATCCGGTCGTCAGCGACGCAATGGCCGTAAGGGACCGGATCGTGGCGTCGGCGCGCAGACCCGGAGATACGCAGAATGACGATCTGCTCGAATTCGGCGACTGGCTGCGGTCCATCCGTTCAGACTGGCTGCTGACACCGGCCGAAAACCCATGCCGCCTGCTGCAGAGGCGCCTGACGGATGTGTGCGACGAATGGGGGCCGTACCGCAGTCCTCCGCGAGAGCGCAGCGGAGGCTCGGCCAGTGTTTGTCCTTCGAGGGACGACGATATCAGCCGGGCGGTTGGCGTGTTTGCCGAGGCGTCCTGCGATGTTCAGTTTTTCGCGCGCATCGGCGATCAGTCCTACCCGGGCCTCGGCAATCTTTTCACGGGAGCGGGTGGCGATTTGCCGGAGCTGTCGCCGGCCGCCGTGGAGTTCGCCGATCAGTTCGCCGCTCTGCGCGAGCTGTCATTCATGCAGCAACCGCTGCTTCCCGCTGCTGATATTCCCGCATCGTTCGAATGGTCGGGTGAGCGGTTGCGGGATGCGCTCCGGTATTATCGGGAGTACGAGAACTTCGCCGTTCAGCATTTCGGTGCCGACGCGGTCGCGGCGGGCAGCACGAGCGCCGCGCTGCAGGGGATCGTGCGCGGTCAACTGCAGGGTGCGATCGAGCAATCTCTGCGCCTCGCACTCGTGGAGATTACGCCCGATACACCCGCTGCTCTGCCGGTCGCGGCGATGGAGCAGGGGATACAGAACACGGCTGAGAATTTTTCGGGTGTTTTACAAACCTTAAGCCAGGTCGATGACGTACTGCAGCAATTGCAACTGACGAGTCTGAGCAACTGGTTCACGTCCGTGTCGCAAAAAAGCGCGCTCGATCTGCTTGACCGAACTGACGTGCTGTCCGCGGAGCCGCGTCCGTTGTACGGACCTACCTTGTTCACGGACTGGTCGAAACCCAGTTTGCTGGACGCTCTGTTTGACATCCCGGATGCAGAGAGGCTGCGCACCTATCTCTTCGAACAACGGCGTCGTGTATCCCAACTGGCGTTCAACTATGCAAAGCCGCCTGTCACGTATCTGCTCAATTCCGAGTATACGCCGTCCGTACCCGGCGAATCGGACAGCCTGCTCAAGTGGCGCGAAACGCTTGAACAACTGGATAAATTTCAGCGTTCGGACCCGTCCAGCCATCTGCTCGTTCTCGAAACGTTTTTTGCGAACGGATTGCTGAAAACCAAAACCGACTGCGGGTTCGAACCTGACGCGACGCTGGAGGGTTACAACGATATCTTCTCTCGGTCGTATAAAACAATCGTTACGGACGTGGACAACTATTGCAACGACAAAGTGAACGCCGATGTTGCCAACGACTACCTGAAAGTGTTCACGAAATTCAACAACGAACTGTCGGACAAGTTTCCGTTTGCAGAAAGTCTTGACGTTGACGACGCCGACGCGGACAGCGTACAGGCCTTTTTTCAGTTCTACGCCGAGGTCGGAAGCGGCCTGGCCACTCGTCTCGAAGCGCAGATCGAACAGGAGCCCCGTTTCGCAAAACCGTTGGAATTCGTGCGCGCCATAGACCGGCTTGCGGCTATCTTTGCGGTTGAGACACCGCAGGTACTCGGTAAACCGGAAATCGAGGTCGCTGCGGAATTTCGTGCCCAACCGTCGGAATTCAGCGACCAGGTCATTACCTGGAAACTGTTACGAACGGATACGCGAGAATCGGTTGAGCGCCCGACGACCGGCAATGACACGTTGCTCTGGCAGGTGGGCAGTCCGGTCGAGATCGGGCTGACATGGGCCTCGAGATCGACGGTACTGCCGCTGACGTTCAGCTCGACACTGACCAGTCCCGACAGGCCGTCGGCACGCACCGTCGTGTTCTCCGAGCCTGGCGACTGGGGGCTGCTGCGACTGATCCGGCGGTATGGGACGTCGGCTGCGGCGGGGGGCGTGCTTCTGCAACTGCCCGTGCGGCTAAACGCGGTTTCCGGCGAGCAAACGGAAAGTTTCTACGTCCGTTTGTCGTTGCGTGGACCCAAAGGCGAATCGGTGCCGCTGACGTTTCCGCGTCAGGCACCAAAAATCTGAGAGGCGCTGCCATGCACACCGAACATAAAACACAAGGGGTACACGAGCAGTTTCTCGAACAAACCGGACTCGACTTCGCTGCCGTGCTGGCACCGCTTGACGCCGCCAGTCCGGCCGGCGTTTCACTCCGCGACGACGCGGTTTACACGACCATAAAAGAGGCGCGGCGCGAGGACGATGCCTCACTCGAACAGGGCGTCTGGGAACACGACCTCAAGAAGGCGAACTGGGACCGTGTGGCGGAGACCGCGCTCTCTGCACTGCACTCGCAAAGCAAGGACCTGCAACTGGCCGTGTGGCTGCTCGAAGCGCACCTGCACCGCTTCGCATTCGCGGCCGTGGCGCCCTGCATGGCACTGATTGCCGAGCTGTGCGCCCGGTTTTGGGAGAGCATGTACCCGCAGATGATCAACGGCGACCGCGATTACAGAACGAATCTGATCGCGTGGGTCAACGACAAACTGCAACCCACGCTACGGCTGCTGCCAATTACTGCAAGGCAGGACACGGAGTCCGATTTTTGCTGGGCCGACTGGGCGATGGCGAAACGCCGCGAGAGTATCCGCGTCGCGCATCCCGACGCAGAGGTCGTCGAACCGGGCGTCACGACCGAGCAATTGGAGCGCGCGATTCTGCACACACCCGACAGTTTCTTTCTGCGCCTCGCGGACGAACTGGAACAGGGCATTGCGGCGACCGAACGGCTCGTCACCGTCATCGACGAGTATTGCGAGCAGGACGCGCCGAGTCTGTCCGGGTTTCGCGGCGTGCTCGATGAAATTCACGACATGGTATGTGCGCAACTCGATCAGCGCGGTTTGTTTCCGTTGTCGAGCCCGTCCGCGAACGACGAAGCCCCGGACGACAATGAGGAGTCGCCGTTACCGCACAGTGTCGCGGCCGGTACGGCCGGTATTCGCGACCGGCTCGAAGCGTACGGCAGGCTGCGCCACATCGCCGAGTTTCTGGCGGCCGACGATCCACACAGTCCGGTGCCTTACCTGCTCATGAAGGCTGTCGAATGGGGCGGGCTGAACACGTCCGAACTCTATCGGCAATTGTTCGTTCAGCAAAAAGGCCAGCTCGATATTTTTGACATTCTCGGTGTCGCGGCGGACGGCGAACAACGCAGTCCAGGAGGGTAGTTCGATGACATTAGTGTTAACAGTCCCGATTAGATCCTAAGGAGAAGCAGATATGCTAAGAGCATTTATTCCTCGTGGCGGCTCGCTGCCATCGACCAGTCAAAGGTTGCTCAGTACCAGCACGATGCAAACGCCGTCGGTGCTGGTGCCGACTCTGCGCGAGAAAACCTGCAAAAGTCTTGCGCCAATAATGCCCAAACCCTTAAGTCTGATGACGATGCAGGACGTCAATCGTGTGGAAGTGCCGAAGAAACTCGTGGAGATGGGTTCGCCGATCCCGATGTTGCACGCGTCCGGGGTGGATATGACCCAACCTGCGAACATTCGCGTCGTCAATGCGGGGACACCCGTGCAGAGCTATTCCGTCGATGATCAGCCGAGTGGAAGCTGGGTTGCACCGCACGACCCCAATTCCCGGCCCACGGAATCCGGAATTCTGCCGGTCGGTCAGGTGGTTGTTAACGAACAGGGGCCGCAGGTCGCCGGTGACGGGTTCGTAATGACCGGAGAAAGCGAAAGCGTAAAAATTCAAAAGAAGCGCAAGTTCATTGGCACGATGAAGCAGGATACGCCGGTTCTTTCAAGTGTGTCCGCTCCGGTCACCGATAGCTGGTCATTGGATAAGTTCGATCTGACGAGCGGCGAGCAGCAGACATCCGGCGGCAGGGCGCAATATTACAGTGCGGGTCTGGCGGCGCAGATCGAATGGGAATTGCAAAACGAAGGCCGCAAAACGCCGAGAGACTAAACCTGCATCGGAGGACGGACGGATGAACACAACGAGCGGCATTGAACCGATCGCAGGCAACAGACGGATTGAAATCGACGCTGCAGCGGAGCCGTTTTACACCTGTGCACTATGGCGATACCAGCGCCGGCGCCTTGAAGAAGCAGGTCCCAGGGAAGAAGCGGAACAGCTCGCTGAGATTGCCACACCGGCGCTGGCGCTCGCCTACGCGGAGTGCATCGTAGGCGCGTGGCAGGACGCGCTTGAGGCAGGCACGCTCAATCTCGATCAGCCATTGGTCGTACTGGAACTTCTTGCAGCCAATGGGCGATTTGCATCTTTCGTACTGTCGGCGTTGCGGCGTCTTACGTCGGATACGCCGTTCGCGGACGCAGACTGGCTATATCTGATAAGCGACCCAAGGCCCGCACGCCTGTCCGCGTGCTGGAATCACCCGCGGCTATGGTGCTGGTTCGAGGCCGGAAAACTGGATACCGTGCCGTTCGACCCCGCGTGCGATCGTCACCTGGACATCGCCAGCCGGCAACTGGTGTTCGGACCGCGCAGCCTTGCCAATCCACTGACCGTGATTGCCAACGGCGTGTTCAGTGCGCTGCCGCAGGCGCTGTACCACGCGCATTTCGGCACCTGCCATGACGCGTTTGCCAGAATCGCTGTCAGCGACGAACGGCAATTCAATCCGGACGGTGCTGACTCTGTGTTGTCCGTGCATTATGAATGGCGTGAGCAGGCGGGTGAGCCACGCTTTCGGGAACTGCTTGCACACTATGTCGAGGAACTCGACAGTACGCCGATCGTGTTTCCCGAAACGGCGCTCGACTGTCTCGAACGCTTGTCCGTCCTGTCCCGGCGCGGTCTTTGCGTACTTTTGGCCGATCGCGGTTTCCACACGATGCAGCGATTGCGCGAGCAGTCCGAACCCGAGTTCGGCACACCGGGCCGTTTCTTTCTGCCCGTGAACGGTCATGTGCTGGCGCGCTATGCGGCGTCCTCGGGCGGTGCCGCGAGACAGGCGCAGCTCGACGATTCCAGCCTTCTGTACAGCGTCCTGTCGATAGGGCCGTACGGCGGACCGGGGCGACGAGGTCATGCCGCGTTCGAGCGTAATTTTGCGGAGCGCACACCCGACGCGCTCAGAGCGCTGAGATTTCAGCTTCGCGAACGGGCGCCGGCGTTGCTGCCCGTGCAGTTACTTTCGCATCTTCGTCTCAGTACCTGGGACAGTCGTGTGCTGGCCGATTGCCTGCCGGCGCTGTTGCAGATGCCGCTCAATCTGACCGCGGCGGAGCGTCTGCACTGGATAGATGCGCTGTCGCGCGTTTGGGACGGCTACTTCCCCGTGGGTGAAGATGTCGAGTTCGCCGTGAACGTTGCCCGCTTTGCCATGCGTCTGAGCGCGTGGGGGCTCGCTGTCCGCTGTTTTTCGTCACTGAGCGCGTGCGCGCTCCACACTGCAGCAATCCAGTACGACCTCGCGTTATGCCACTACTCTGTTGAGAACATCGATGAGGCGTTGCGTGCCGCCCATCGAGCGAGTGCACTTGATCCGGACAACCCGCATTTTCAGCAATTGGAACAACAGCTTCACGAGTGGTCGGCGTATTGCAATGCCGCACACTGTTACGACTCGGCGCTGTGCCGGGACGGGGATCTGAGTATTCATCCGTTTGGGCTGCATCAGACAGCGGCAGCGATGTTCCAATTGCGCGATGCCAACATCACGGTGCAAACCGGCCTGCCGGCCTGGAAAGATCAGGACGAGTTTTCGGCGTGGGTGATGAAACGACAGGTGGCGGACAATGAAGCCTGTTTCGCGGTGGTGCACGCAATTTACGGATTTGTCGGCATCGTCAGCCTGCAGTGGAAAGACGACAAGGGTTATTTTTACTTCTGGATCGGCGCCGACTATCAGAATCGCTGCTTCGGATCGCGCGCGGCAAGACTAATGTTTAACATGGCCGAGGAAAAGCTCGGCATTGCGCAGGTCTATACCTGCGCGTTTCGTGACAATACGCGCTCGCGGCGTGCGCTCGGCAAACTGGGGTTTGCCATGCTTCCGTTCGACGCCAAAGAACCCGATCAGGATGCCGTCTTCTATCGGCGCGCAGCCGCCACGACACCAGGCGATGCCGTACTCAAGGAATTGACCGGGCTACTGCGTGATCTCGGGCTGCCGTTTGCGCTCGTGGATTCCGAGCAGGTGCAAACGGAGGGCAGGATTCAATCGGAGGTAAACTGACATGGCAGGAGGAACTCGCTCGACCGTTGCCGCAATGCCACCCGGGGCTCAGCGGCAGGCCAACTACGATCAGAACTACGGTGCCATGATTGTCGAAAACAAGGGGCGCAGGACGGTGACCGCGCAGGCAATTCGCCACATGCGCGATACGCCGCACCTGCCGTTTACGTCGCCGGGTGGGTTAACGTATCAGCCCATGGGCGGTGGCGGCGGTGGCGGTGCGCCGGCACAAACACAACAACATCGGGTACATCACGTGCTTTATCACAACATGGACGACCCCAATCGCCCCGGGCCGCACAGCCATATGACGGATCCAGGCGCACCGGGGCCAGGAACGCCGCATCCGGATCCATTGGGGCAGGCCGATCAGATCGCAGCGCAGGCTTACGGGGCACCGGCTCCGGGCGGCTGGCATCCGGGTTTCGGCCCGCCCGCTGCAGTCGGCGGTCCTGGCGGTCCCGGCGTCATGCACGTGAACCAGGGCGGGCCGAACAACCGCGATCGTTTCGACGTGACGCCCGCGCCGCCTGTGACGACCGGGTATCAGGGCGGGATGGCAGGCGGCGGTGCTGCGACGGGCGGGTATCGCATGGTTGCTGAAAGTCCGGCAGGCTATGTGCCCGGTGGCGTGTCGGTGCCGACCAATGTCATCACGTTTTACAACAACTGAATGGCAATGAATACGGTGACCTGTCAGCTCTGTGAACAAGGCGGAATTTATGCGTACGTCTGTGGCGCTAAGAGTCCGTTGGTGCTGTTGTGTGAAGAATGTACGGTCATCTGGCGCGAACCGGCAAACCTTGGCGAAACACCCCTGTTCCCGTGCACGAATGGCTTTGTTGCCGAGTTGGACGCGAGTATCTACGAACCGGGCGCGCGCTGGGCGTATGCGAGCGAGGTCAGGCAGGCCGGCTGGCCCGAGACATTCGTCAGACTTTAACGGCGTTTAGAAGAACCGGAACTTGTCGCGCGGGTTGTCGATCCAGGAAACGACAATCGTCAAGCGCCAGGTGTCCATGCGCAAGCGCTCGGCAGAAAACACGGGCTGTGTGTCGTGCAGCGTTTTGGCGCGGTGATTTGCGGGAAACGCGCCCCACGGTTCCGCGGGCGAGCGATGCTCGGGCGGCGCTTTGCCGCTGAGTTGCCGCTGGTACCATTGTGTCTGTTCAAACGGATGTGCCGGAACAGGGCGCGGCGAATAGTAATCCGACGATGCCGCACGTTCCGGAACGACCACACCGACGTCGACATCACCGCTGCGCGGGTTTCTGCTGTCTGGACGATCGTCGTGTGACATGGTGTCTCTCCGGAACGTATAAACTCAGGTTAGAACACGGCTCGGCGAAACGCCAGTTCGGTGCCTATTCTTCGTCCTCTGCCGCCGGAACCTCGGCCGGTCTAACCGCTATGCCGAACTCCTGTTGCAGCCGGTATTGGGTCTGATCCATTTTGGCCTGGTTCTCGAAGTTGTCGAGTAGCACCAGATACCAGACGACATCTTTCTCGTCGGCGGTTTTTACAACCTGAGTCTGATAATCGTCGCTTTGCAGTCTGTTTAGCCGACACTATTCATGAAAGTTGTTGGTATGGCGATCATTTGTTGCCGATTGTAGCAAGCTGAACTTTCTGGCGGTTCCGAGCCGCGCCACTTTCTCCTGGTAGGGGATTATTGCGCGCTGCGTCGCGAAACGAGTTGAAATTGGCGATGTCAGGTCAAAGTTGCCCGTCGCCCTTGTCTGACGTGCCGATAACGATGAGGTTGTTGCTGGGCAGTGGGATCAGATTGGCACGGCACCGAGGGCGCGGGCAATGCGGCACCAGTCGGATCGCCACGGCGCTGAGTCTGGCAGGTGAAACACGATACGGCGCGTTGAGCGTTGCACCCAGACTGCGAGCTTTAACAATCGCTCGCGCAGGGTCGTAACCTGGGCCTGGGCGAAAGCCGTATGCCGCGCTTTGAGGCGCAGTTCCTGGAACAGCACGTAAGCGGCGACGGTCATGAGGACTCGGAACTGGTTGGCGAAAAACGAGGTACAACTGCAGCGGTCGAGGTTCAGGCCCAACAGCAGCTCTTTGATGCGATTCTCGATCACCGCCCGCTGGCAATAGACCCGCTCATACACGTGCCTTGGCGTGGTCTTGAGGTTGGTCACCACAAAACGGGGATTGTCTTTGGCGTCCCGGCCGGGGTATCGCACCACTTCGGCTTTGAAGATCACCCGCCTTTCGTCATCCCAGCTGCCGGCTTCGTACTGGCACTCGCCGTAGCGCTTTTCGGTGTCCCCTGAGTCCCATGACAGGTGACGGACCTCGTCCATCAAAGGCTCGGAAAGCGCCTTTAATACCGAGTTTTTCCCGATCCCCACCACGAAATCCACCCGACTGTCGGTGAGAAAATCGAGTAGCTCAGGCGTCGCAAAGCCAGCGTCCAGACGCACCAGGATACGCACCTTGCCGAACGCCTTTCGCAGCCGAGCGATGGCGCGTCGCAGGATCGCCTCGGCGCCCTCGCTCGCCGGCGCCTCTCCCGATCGCAGCACGCTCGCAAACACGTACTGATCCGCCTCGTCGTTGAACTGAAATGAACACACCATCGGCAGATAACAGTGATCCCCGTAGTGCGTGTTAAAAAACGACAGCTGCTGCTGGCCGTAGGCCAGAATATCCGTCGGGTCCAGATCGATCGTGATGCGCCGTGCCTTCTTACCCAGGCGCTTGCGGTGACGCGCAATCACCGTGTCCATGATCGCCGTCCCCATGCCGAGCAGTGAACGCCCATCAATGCGGTTCTCGAATCGGGACAAGGTCGGCTGCGAGGCCAGCGCCTCGCCCGACAGCGGATCTCGATCCATCAGCAAACGCTGCACCGGGTCCGTGCTCAGCCGGGCTGCGTCGTTGCAGTCCTCGTAGCCGCAGGCAATCCCGTACACCCGTTGCGATAGCAACTCCCGCAGACTGTGACGAACCTTGCCAGCACAGCGGTCATCGCGAATACACCTGGAAATGGCATCGATCAAACCCAGTCGCTGATCGCAAGCCTTGAGCAGAATCGCCCCACCATCGGAGCTACTGTCGGGCCGATCGAAGCGGGCCTGAAACGCTTTCTTCGACAGACCCTTGAACAAAACACCCTGGGGACTGGTATGCTTACTCATGCAGAAGCCTTTTTTGTGCTTAAGTTGTTGTGTGCAAACACAATTTTCGCACATTTAAGGCTTTTGTTTTATCTCTTCACGAATAATCCCGGTTAGTAACGCCTGGGCCGGCGCGTCTTCGGCGAACTTACCCGCGAGCAATGCGGGCGGCGGTTCGGCGGAAACCGCGTCGATCATGGATTGGCTGTACGGCGGAGGCTTGTCTTCCTCGGCATCGTTGCCGCTGGCCGTCTCTTCGGTGCCGTCTGCAGCGGAGTCGTCGGCGTTATCTTTTTCCAACGCGGGCTCGCTTACACCTACAGAGTCTCTATCAGGATCGCTAAACAATAAGAAACCGATGCCGGTCATGGCCAGCCCGAAGAGCAACAGCGCAATAAAAAAGCGGCTGGATTGTACCGCCAAGATTGTCATCCTCCGTGTTGGCTAATGTCCTGTTTGGAGATTGCATCACTGACCGGCAAGTCGTTCTTGATGACTGAGTGGCTGACAGCCGTGCAGTATCGATTGCTCGAATGAACAGGGTCGATGACATTCGTGTTAACAGCCCCTGGTCTTTGTGCGCTCCTTTGGGCGTCTCAACAACTTCCAGCTCAAGTGTACCCGATACCTCATCTTTTGGCTCGTCGAAGCTGGATTCAGGAGGAGTGGACCATTCCATAACTTTTGAGGTCCTCCAGTCGAATCGTGAGAGGACCCGCCTACCGGCGCTTGCGATTGGTCCGCTTTAAGCGCGGGTCGATTCGCGCCGGCTCCGCAGTGTGAATGATGAGTCTCGAAAAATCCTCGTGCGTCTGATTGATAAGGACGTTCGCGTCCACCGGCGAGACCACGGAGGGCACCCACAGAACTGCCGTTTCACCACGCTGATACCAATCGTCACCGATCTTCCGAAATTGCCGATAGTCGTTGCCTTTGAACGTCGGCAGATCCTCGCGCTGCAGTTCTTCCTGCTCGATGTCATTGGGAATATCGGCAGCAACGCAAACGAGGCGCTTGGGGACGGCACTGGTTTGCCAGTGCGCCAGGTTTTCAAGCACGGCCAGCGCATAGGATTCTGCGGTGTGCACAACGTACTGTCCGGGACTGATCCAGCGGCTGCCCCATCGGTGGGACCCGGAACCGTCGAACGGTGGGTACTTCGGGCCGACGATCCGGTAGACGCGGGCGGCGTCGTCACGCGGGGAGGCCATGCAAACCGCGTTCGATCACTTCTTCGACTTCACGACCGCCAATCTCGGTCAACGCCGCTTCGAATGGGGTTCGGTTATCGAGTTCTGGATGTGTATTGGCCATGAACCGTGCCGCCGCCTCCGGCTCGTCAAACACCGCCAAGGCCATGGCATAGAGCCGGGCCATGCGCTCAGTAGTCTCACTCACCTGGAGGTTAAAGCGATCAACACGATTGTAGGTAGCGCGCGGCACGATCTTGTTTCGCAACTGAACGGCAAATTCGCCGTACTGCGACCGGCTCAGTGCATCGATAAAAGTGTCCAGCGCCGTCTTCGGCATGCCCTCGCGGACAATGTCGTCGAGCTCACGCATGCTCGTGACCCGACGGCCAAGGACCCGCCTGCCACCCAGGACTTTTGCGATTTGTTCGGCTGCGACGCTCATATGAGTCAATAATATGTCTCAATTAAGACAATGTCAATCCACTACCAGTACCTGTTAACACTACGGGCATTTGTCCTGTTGCGATTGAGAAAACGCCAATCAAGGTGCGACGAGTGAAGTTTGGCGAGTCAAATGAATGGCGAGCAACGCCAAGTGGCGTTTTTTCAATCGAAACCCTTATGGGCCGAGGCTGTTTTTCGCCCGACAGTGTTGTCGCTTGCTGATGTAGCGGTGCTACACGGCACGCGCTTCGCCTTGCCGGACGGAAGAATAGCCGCCTGCATGTGCTGGCGCGCCTTCAGGCGAGTTCGTACCGCGTCTTCCCGGGCTCGCGACAGGTCGCGGACCGCCTCATCCGCTTCCTCCGCAACCCACACCGCCGTCAACGCACCGGCCCGTGATTGTGTCGCCAGGTGCAAGGCGTCCCGGCGGTCGGTCTTTACCCGATCACCGGGTCGCCGCGCCACTTTAGTCGGCGCGATCACATCACAGTGATAACCGCAGCCGCGCAGGCTTCGAACCAGGGCGTAACTGCAAGGTCCCGCCTCATAAACGATCTGCAGCGACGCCGGTGAGCCCGGCTTCTTCAGCGCTTTACGCAACTCGCCGGGTTGTGGCCCGACCGTGCCGATAAACTGCGCCGGCCGATCCCGGTCCGCCACCGCGATCGCCGTCGTCTCGTTGTGCGCGTCCAGTCCTACGTGCGTGGTGATGATATGCTCTCTCATGGCCTACCTCGTGTTCTTGGCGTTCTTTCGACTCGACCGGAGCCTTGCCACAAGCCGTTGGACATACAGGTCAAACAAACGCAACAATCATCCCGTCCCACTACCGGTTAACAGTTGCCACACGCGACGTATAATGCGGTGCCAGGAGTTTGGTATTTCCGGTTCTAATTGGCACAGCAATGCAATCACCAGCAAAACCGGCATGGCTTGTAAAGGCAAAAGTCGAACCACCGCGCCACCAGGTGGAACTGGCGGAACGGCGGAGACTAATCGATCGTCTTAACCATGGGGCCGGACGGTCACTGACGTTGTTGTCCGCACCCGCCGGATTCGGGAAATCGACACTGCTCATGCAGTGGTGCGCTTTGCTGGAGAAACGTGAGAATACAACCGTTGCCTGGCTGACTGTCGGCCACGATGATCTTGAAGAGTCGTTGGTAAGCTACTGCGGGTTTGCATTGGAGCAGGCGGGAATTGCCATACCCGCGTCCTTTTGGCAATCGGACTTTCTGGATGAATCGGGCCACGCTGCACACGGCATGGCAATGTTGCTCAATGAAATCGAGCGCTACAGCGGTCGTGTCGTGTTGGTACTCGACGATCTGGACGTGTTACGGGATTCGGAGAGTCTGGCGCTGGTTCGCTTGATGGTTCATCAGCGTCCGGAAAACTTTCATGTTGTAATTGCGTGTCGGGACATTCCGGAAATCCCGGTTTGGGACCTCAGGGTCGGAGGCATGGTCTCCGACATGAGCGCGGAAGATTTGCGCTTTTCCCCGGAAGAAGTCAAGGCGTTTCTTGGAAACGCCATAAACAGCGCAACGGTGCGTCTGGTACTGGATCAAACGGAAGGATGGCCAGCTGCGGTCCAGCTACTGAGACAAAAGTCCGGGGCGCATCTGACCGAGAGTTCGCTGGCAACGCACCTGGCCGAAAGTGCGGAAATGGCATCTAACTATATTCGCGAAACCATCCTTTCGGCCATGACCGCCCAGGAGCTGCAGAGATTACAAGAGCTTTCTACGCTGGACTGGGTACAACAGTCAGCCATTGACTCATTGTTTGAACGTGATTTACGTGACGACTACATGTCGGCGCTCGAACGAATTCGCCCCATGACTACAGTCAGCACGGATGGCGCCTACCGTTTACACCCGATGTTGCGCGATTGCTTGTCGAGTGACTTCAGACGATCCGATCCCGGGAGGTTCAGGTCGGTTCATCGGCGAGCGGCAAAATGGTTTGCCGAAGAAGGTCGAATTGTCGCAGCGCTGGCGCACGCAAAGTCGGCTGAAGATCAGAATTTGATTGGCGAGCTGATCGAAGGTGCCGGAGCGGTCAGAATCTGGTTACTGAACGGGACGGCGCGGTTGCTCGCGGTTGATCGATACTTAAGCGAATCGATACTGCATCTATATCCCCGGCTGTCCTTGATGCGGTGCATCGTTGACAGCAAGAAAGCGAAGTACCGCGAGGCAAGCGAGCGATATGAGGCGGTCCGATTGGTGACCAGGGACTTTACACAGAACAGGAATGGGCTTGACGTTGAGGATCTGGTGACTGATCAACAGATCGTCCTGTCAACATTGAGCGTACATGGCTGCGTAGAAATTGCGCCTGAGCTCATCGAGTATTTTACACGTGCATCGTTGCCTGGCGCCGCGGCCGACCGGGCGATGCAGGGGTACTGCAAGATGCTGCTTTGCGTCGCGAATCATCAGATCGCAAACTTTGACGAGGCGATGCATTTTGCCCGTGAAACGCTGATGCACCACCGAGAGGAGGGCCTGGGCGAGAACAGCGCTTTTGTGAATCTCCACATGGGGTCCATTGAGTTCGCCAGAGGAAATGCAGAGGCAGCCAAAAAGCACTACCGGAAGACACAACAACTCATTCGAGCGGATTTTCCCAGGGATACGGGTCTCCGACTGACGGTTGATACGTTTCTGGGCGAATTAGCCATGGAACAAAATCAGCTCGAAAGCGCGAAACGTCGGTTACAGTCAACGCTGGCCAAAATGTACCGAGCTGAAGCATGGTTCGATTCCTATGCGGCATTTTACAGCACAAATGCAGAGTATTTGTTCAACAGGAAGGGCCTCGACGACGCACTGTATTTTCTGGATGACGCACACGCGTATATCGATGACCAAAAACTCGATAATCTGCTCGGTGTTGTGATGGCAACACGCGTGTCAGTCCTGTGCATGGGTGGCCGAACGCAGGAGGCCGCAGGCGTCGCTGCGGATGCCGGCCTGATGAAGGTTGGAGGGTGGTTATCGAGCGGTCGGTGGCGCTGGCGCGAAGCAGAAGCGAGCGCGCTTGCAATACTTAGGTTGTGGATTTGCCTTGAGGAGTTTCAGAAAGCAATTGAGCTGGCAGCCCAACTCACGGACGTGTTCGAGTCGAAGGACATGTTTCGATCGCTTCTCAGTATCCGAGTATTGACGGCCATCGCTTTGTGGAAGAACGAAAAACAGCAAGAGGCGGCCGAGACGTTGGCCAAAGCGGTGCAGCAGCGCCACCAGTCGGGTTTTGAGCGTGCCTTTTGGCGCGATCGTCCGGATGTCATCGAGATTCTGACCTGGCTGAACAGCAATTGCCCGCAGCTAATTGCACAAGATGATGAATTACTGGAAAGATTGTCGCGAAACGCCGTAAAACAAAAAGCGCTGGCCTTCAGTCCGAGAGAAAAGGAAGTGCTGGTGGAGCTTCGGCAGGGCTTGCCCGACAAGGTAATTGCACGACAACTGGGCGTGAGCGAACATACCGTGAGATTCCATTTGCGCAATATCTACGCGAAAACCAGCGCAAACAATCGACTGGAAGCTGTGGCAAACGCTCAACGGCTCGGGCTATTAGACTAGGGCCTGTTAACACCAATGTCATCGATCCTGCCGAGGCGCTTTTTCAGGCACAACAGGGTCAATGACATTAGTGTTAACAGGCCCTAGCCGACACTATTCATGAAAGTTGTTGGTATGGCGATCATTTGTTGCCGATTGTAGCAAGCTGAACTTTCTGGCGGTTCCGAGCCGCGCCACTTTCTCCTGGTAGGGGATTATTGCGCGCTGCGTCGCGAAACGAGTTGAAATTGGCGATGTCAGGTCAAAGTTGCCCGTCGCCCTTGTCTGACGTGCCGATAACGATGAGGTTGTTGCTGGGCAGTGGGATCAGATTGGCACGGCACCGAGGGCGCGGGCAATGCGGCACCAGTCGGATCGCCACGGCGCTGAGTCTGGCAGGTGAAACACGATACGGCGCGTTGAGCGTTGCACCCAGACTGCGAGCTTTAACAATCGCTCGCGCAGGGTCGTAACCTGGGCCTGGGCGAAAGCCGTATGCCGCGCTTTGAGGCGCAGTTCCTGGAACAGCACGTAAGCGGCGACGGTCATGAGGACTCGGAACTGGTTGGCGAAAAACGAGGTACAACTGCAGCGGTCGAGGTTCAGGCCCAACAGCAGCTCTTTGATGCGATTCTCGATCACCGCCCGCTGGCAATAGACCCGCTCATACACGTGCCTTGGCGTGGTCTTGAGGTTGGTCACCACAAAACGGGGATTGTCTTTGGCGTCCCGGCCGGGGTATCGCACCACTTCGGCTTTGAAGATCACCCGCCTTTCGTCATCCCAGCTGCCGGCTTCGTACTGGCACTCGCCGTAGCGCTTTTCGGTGTCCCCTGAGTCCCATGACAGGTGACGGACCTCGTCCATCAAAGGCTCGGAAAGCGCCTTTAATACCGAGTTTTTCCCGATCCCCACCACGAAATCCACCCGACTGTCGGTGAGAAAATCGAGTAGCTCAGGCGTCGCAAAGCCAGCGTCCAGACGCACCAGGATACGCACCTTGCCGAACGCCTTTCGCAGCCGAGCGATGGCGCGTCGCAGGATCGCCTCGGCGCCCTCGCTCGCCGGCGCCTCTCCCGATCGCAGCACGCTCGCAAACACGTACTGATCCGCCTCGTCGTTGAACTGAAATGAACACACCATCGGCAGATAACAGTGATCCCCGTAGTGCGTGTTAAAAAACGACAGCTGCTGCTGGCCGTAGGCCAGAATATCCGTCGGGTCCAGATCGATCGTGATGCGCCGTGCCTTCTTACCCAGGCGCTTGCGGTGACGCGCAATCACCGTGTCCATGATCGCCGTCCCCATGCCGAGCAGTGAACGCCCATCAATGCGGTTCTCGAATCGGGACAAGGTCGGCTGCGAGGCCAGCGCCTCGCCCGACAGCGGATCTCGATCCATCAGCAAACGCTGCACCGGGTCCGTGCTCAGCCGGGCTGCGTCGTTGCAGTCCTCGTAGCCGCAGGCAATCCCGTACACCCGTTGCGATAGCAACTCCCGCAGACTGTGACGAACCTTGCCAGCACAGCGGTCATCGCGAATACACCTGGAAATGGCATCGATCAAACCCAGTCGCTGATCGCAAGCCTTGAGCAGAATCGCCCCACCATCGGAGCTACTGTCGGGCCGATCGAAGCGGGCCTGAAACGCTTTCTTCGACAGACCCTTGAACAAAACACCCTGGGGACTGGTATGCTTACTCATGCAGAAGCCTTTTTTGTGCTTAAGTTGTTGTGTGCAAACACAATTTTCGCACATTTAAGGCTTTTGTTTTATCTCTTCACGAATAATCCCGGCTAGTGGGCCGTGCGGTAAATTCGGTGACTCTCAGTCGCATCACAACGCCTTATGGCAAGGCGAGCGAGCGCAGGACTGGCCGTCGCCAATTCAAGCGAGCTCAACGCCGCCAAAAGGCGTTGTGGTGCGACCCGCAGGGCGCCCTTCTCAAGGGGCATACCGGTGTTGAAGCGGCTTGACATAGCCCGGCTATGCCGGCGCAACTTCGCCTGGGTCTGCCCCTTGAGAAGGGCTCTGAGAGTGACCGAATTTACCGCACGGCCCACTAGCCGCCGCACTACCACAAACCGCACACAAATGATGGTTACCTGCTTAAATTGGCAGGTACATTGCCGAGCTCTGTCTCTGGCTGGCCTACCAATTTTCGACCTGGAACTGTCAAACGGGGACATTGCGCTGGTCCCTCAATGAGACGGAATATGAAGAACGCAGTTTCTGTGTCGATGAGGAGGCGGCTCAATGCGAATCGGAGTCGATGTAGGCGGAACTAACACTGATTCGGTGCTAATGGATGGTGACCGTGTCGTAGCAAGTAAGAAGCAGCCAACATCTGAAAACATTAGCGACGGCATCGTCGGGTCGATTCAATCGATTCTGGGTCAATCTCAAACATCTCCGTCGCAAATTGATTGCGTCATGATTGGCACGACGCAGTTCACCAACGCGTTTGTGCAACGAAACGGTATGCAACAGGTTGGTGTTATACGCATATCGCTGCCAGCCGGGTCGGCCGTGCCACCGTTGGTGGATTGGCCAGGTGACGCGGCTGAGGCGGTTGGCCGCCATTGCACGCAAGTGGCCGGCGGCATCAGGTACGATGGTCGTGAAGACTCACCACTTGATGAGAGGTCAGTCGCAACGGCGGCAAAGGAAAACCATCGAGCTGGTGTGCGCTCGTTCGCTGTCAGCAGTATGTTTTCGCCGCTGAACTCTGCGATGGAGCGCCGCGCGGCGGAGATCATCAAAAACGAGGCGCCGGACTCTAGTGTGTCTTTGTCTGCTGAAATAGGATCGCTTGGGCTGCTGGCACGCGAGAATGCAACGGTCATGAATGCCAGTCTGGCCGATCTGTCCACACGCGTGGTGCGGTCGTTCGAGGAAGCGCTTGAACGTCTTGATATTCAGTGTCCGTTTTTCATTAGCCAAAATGACGGCACGCTAATGACAGCCGCAGCCGTCGAAAAGTATCCGGTACTCACGTTCGCCTCCGGTCCAACCAACAGTATGCGAGGCGCGGCTTACTTGTCGGGTCTGCGCGACGCGATTGTTGCTGACATTGGCGGCACAACAACGGATATAGGCGTACTGATTAACGGGTTTCCCAGGGAATCCGCGATGACGGCGGATGTTGGCGGAGTTCGTACCAACTTCAGAATGCCGGATGTTTTGGCTTTGGGGCTGGGTGGTGGCAGTCGCGTCCGGATGAGCGACGCGGTTTCTGTTGGACCGGATTCGGTCGGGTTTCGCTTGATGAAAGAAGGGATTGTTTTTGGTGGAGATACGTTGACAGCGACGGACATCGCGGTTGCCGCTGGCTACGCAAATATAGGGAACGCGGTGCATGTCGAGCATCTTGACAGCGAAGTTGTAGCCAACGCAGTAACGGATATTCACGCTCAGATTACGGACGGCGTTGATCGAATTCGAACCAGCGCTACGAAACTGCCGCTAATTCTCGTGGGTGGTGGCTCTGTGTTGGTCCGCGATGATATTCGCGGTGTCAGCGACGTCATCACACCAGACCACGCGCCAGTCGCGAACGCTATCGGGGCTTCCATTGCACAAATTGGAGCCAAAATCGATCGGGTTTGTTCCTACGACGAAATTGGCCGTGACGTAGCGTTGACCAATGCCAAAGAGGAGGCACGACAAAATGCGATCGCAGCCGGGGCCGCCAGGGATTCGGTGGAAATTTTAGACGTTGAAGAAATTCCGCTGGCATATGTGCCGGGAGGTTCGGTGCGAGTCAGGGTAAAGGCCGCCGGCCGTCTGCACCTGGCGACGCAACACGTTGGCAGTGCCTGACATGCTGCTGATGAACCGAGCAGGGACTGAAATTTGGCAGACGCGATGTTTCGAAGGGGAACACCATGAAAGACTGCATTTACGGGACCTTGGGTGTTGCCGTGGTAACCAGCATGCTGCTTGTTGTTGGTGACGATGCAATCGCTCAAACCTATGACTCTGGCGACGCTTATGAGGATTTTCATTCAGTGAACCGACAAATCCTGGCAAGACCGTGAACGCCCTCAAAGAAACCCGGGTATACAGTTTTGGCGATTGAACGTAAAAAACGTCCTTCCGCAGAGACCAGGTGGGAAATTGATGCGGACGACGTGGCCGATATTGCTTTAGGTTCTACATTGCTTGGCGCCGGCGGCGGTGGCGATCCCTACCTGAATCTTCAGGCAATGAAAAATCTGATCGAGCAAGGCGCTCAGGTCGTTGTCACGCCATTGAACGACATCGATGACGAATCAAATGTTCTTTGTATCGCGGGGATAGGCGCACCCACAGTAGAAGCCGAGCGCATGCAATCGCTGGATACGATTACTCGCTGTATTGATGCATACGAAAGCCATTTTGGCGTGCCAATACACGTGCTGGTCGCAGCGGAAATGGGCGGCGGTAATGCGTTGACTCCACTACTCGCGAGCGCTGAGAATCAACTACCGGTGATCGACGGCGACGGCATGGGGCGTGCGTTCCCCGAAATGCAAATGACAAGTTTCTACCTGAATGGCATCCCGACAGCACCGTTTGTGATTGCAGATGATCACGGCAACGTTGTCGCCTGTGAGGTAGCAAACTCGTCAGACCCGAAAAGTGCCGAATCTTTTGCCAGGTCAGCCACCATCGAAATGGGAATGATGGCAAATATCGCCTGTTACAGAATGACCGGCAAAGAAGCCAAAAAGGCCGTACTTCCGGGAACGCTGACTTTATCCAGAGACATCGGTCGTCAAATCGTGGCAGCGCGAGGTCTTGACGAACCCGTCAGGTATCTGGTCAGTTCAATGAATGAGGTGTTGTCGGATCAACCCGTAGTGCATTTGTTCGATGGCAAGATCGTGGACCTCTGGCGTACCACGGAGAAAGGATTTGCGACGGGATGGTGCGAGCTAGTCGATCTCGGCGGTAATGGAGATCTCGGCAAAGTGGAATTCCAGAACGAGTTCCTGCGCTTCCAGGTAAATGGTAGTACCAGGGCAATCGCACCGGACTTAGTCTGTATGGTTGATAGTGAGACGCTCACGCCAATTCCGACACCGGATGCCAGATACGGTCAGCGCGTGTCGGTTATTGGAATTGCTTGCCACCAGCAATTCACGACCGATGATGCATTAAAAGTCGTTGGCCCGGCCGCATTCGGTTACGACGACCAGTACGAAAGACTGACACTGTAATCCAGTAAAATTTCGCCGAATTCGTCACAAGCTGAGCTTCTGTGTTGCTCGCCCGGCTGATTGCTTGCGTTTGGCGCTTCGGATCGTGCAACGGCTCTGTGTTATTCATCTTGCGAGGCCCTGCGCCGCGTAGTCAACCTGCCTCGCTGGCCCCGGCGCGGGAAAAGTGTGCCTCGATGTCAAAACCTACCGTTTCTGGTAGGTAGTTTGAGGCGACCTGGATACTGCCGCCCCTCCCAAAAAAAAAGCTGGAACCATTACTTGTAGAGATTGAAACCATCAAAATTCATCACTGACAATGGGCCGATGCGGGATTTAGGTTCGCATGAGGGATCTGGCGTTGAGGCGAGAACTCTCAGTTCCAACCTGAATCGTTTGTATTTCCAGTTGGGGGAGAGATTTAATGAAGTTAGTTGACTTTGTCAGGCCAATTGCGACGTTCGTCGCTATCGGTCTCGCAACTGGCGCGACCGCTCAGGATTCGGGGGGATCCGAACAGTACGCTCTGGAGGAAATCGTTGTTCAAGCCCAGAAGCGAGCGCAATCGCTGAATGATGTTGGTATTGCAATCACTGCTTTTGATGAGCGAGCGATCGAAGACTTTGGTTTCAAGCAAGCGGCAGATGTTGCTGGACAAACACCAAACTTCACAGTTGCGACGCTCGGCTTCAATACGCCGAACTTTACGATTCGCGGCGTGGGCGTTAACGACTACACCATCAACCTGGGCACGTCTGTCGGTACGTATGTCGATGAAATATTTATAGTTTCGCCGGCGATGATGCTTTTCCAGATGTTCGATACGCAGCGAGTCGAAGTTTTGAAAGGTCCTCAAGGGACCCTCTATGGAAGGAATACAACCGGCGGCGCAGTGCTCTTCACGAGCAATCGCCCAACCGAGGAGTTCGATGCGAGGCTTAAACTGCGCGCTGGAAACTTCGGTTATACCGAGTTTGAGGGTGCAATCGGTGGGCCGCTAAGTGACACGCTGACTGCGCGCCTCGCACTCAATGCTACACAGAGCGACGGTTTCCAGCGCAATTCAATCACCGGAAACAAGCATGGCGCTATCGATCGGCAGTTTTGGCGGTTGATATTTGATTGGCGCCCGACAGATACGGTAGATTTCCTGCTCAACATTCATGGTGGTACGGATCAGTCGGAGCTGCAGAGCTACAACCAGGCAGGTGTGGGTGGACCGGAAGAATCAACCGGCACTATCGACTCGGCAGACGGCATCCCATTTCGCGACAATGACCACCGAGGTATTTCACTGATTGCAAACGCCGATATCGGCGCTCTCACCTTGACTTCTGTCTCCGGTTACGACGAACTGGACCGCTATGAACATGGCGACGGTGACGGTCTGCCTTCAGACGCTGTCATCGATCAGGAAATGGTGAGCGATCTCAAACAGTTCACGCAGGAGCTGCGTTTGGCGCCTGGAAATTCAGGTGAGCTAAACTGGGTTGCTGGTCTTTACTACTCACGAGATGAGATTGAAGATTTTACTGACTTCCCGGTTACAGGCCTCGGAATACCCAACGCGGCATTTGGAATCGTATCGTCGTTTGCCGCGCTCGATGCACTTGGTAATCAGTTCCACCAGATTTCGACGTCTAAAGCGGCCTTCGGACAAATCGAATGGGAACTGGGCGAGCAATGGCGATTGACAACCGGCCTTCGTTACTCCAATGAAAAAAAGGAGTTCAACAATGTTTCGACCCGGTGGACCTCCGAGCCCGGTGCGGGGGAATCTGGCCCGACGGAGTCCGGGTTGCTGTTCCCAGCGGCCGACTACTCGGAAACATTTGGCGCCGTATCCGGAAAGCTCGCGTTGGACTATCTGCTGAGCGATGATGCATTGGCGTACGCTAGTGTTAGCCGTGGTTTTAAGTCCGGTGGCTTTCAGGGCACGCTGGTCTTCGATCCGTCGGAGATTGTTCCGATTGACGAGGAATTTGTAACCGCTTTCGAAGTGGGCGGCAAGTTCACGCTCGCCAGCGGACGTGTGCAGCTCAATACAGCTGCATTCTGGTACGACTATGAAAGCCTGCAGGCACAGGGTACGTTGGTCGATCCAGGTGGCGGAGTCGGTAACCTGTTTGCGCTGCAGAATGTTGGTGATGCAGAGGTGTTTGGTTTCGAAGCCGAATTGCAGGCGCTCCCGGTTGAAGGACTGTTGCTGTCGCTCGGCGTTGGCCACCTTAACGCTGAAATCACCAAGCCGTTTATCGCTGAAGTTCGGGCAGGTGGAAAGCCCGCTCTTTCGCCTGACTGGAATATTAACGCTAACGCCCGATACGAGTTCGACGTCGGTACGGATAAATACATGTTCCTGCAGGCGGATCTCAGCTATCAGGATAAGGTGTTCCTGGATATCTACGAATCGCCGTCGATGCTGGAGAACGCGTATACGCTGATCAACGCACGCGTTGGCATCGCAAATGTCGACGACCGTTGGAGTCTTTCGATACGGGGGCGTAACTTGAGCGATACTGAGTACCGAGCTTCAGCCTTCACTGGCGGCCTGGCAGGTGATACGGATCTTTGGGGCATGCCACGCTCCTACAGCGTCGAGTTCGACATGAGATTCCAGGGCTTATGATTTTGGGCTGTACGGGATCCACACCGTGAGGGAGCGCGGGGCGTGGATCAATTTTTGAGCGCCTCTTGTGCCGGTTTGGTTTCGGCGTGTGAGGCAGGATGTCGAGCGCCAGGGATGGCGTCAGTTCGGGTGACAGAACAATGCCACGAATTCATGTATTGGTGCCTGTAGTCTCGGCACCAGACACTGCTGACCCTCCTCTCTCGATATCCGGTGACGAGTCGTTGACACTGTCCTGGAGCGCCATTGAGCAAGGCCCAACGTCGATTGAGGGTGACCTTGAGGAAGCGCTCGCCGTCCCTGGCCTCGTTGAGAAGGCAGTTCAAGCAGAGCGAGACGGCGCCCACGCGCTGGTGATCGACTGCATGGGCGACCCTGGCCTTGCGGCCATTCGCGAAGTGGTCGAAATACCCGTACTGGCGCCGGCGAGCACCAGCATGCGAGTGGCAACGATCCTGGGGCGCCGTTTCTCGGTAATTACTGTTTTGCGTCGACTGCACCCTCTCGTTCGCGAGCACGCGGCCCGATACGGCGTAAGCAGTCATATGGCACCGCCACGTTCTATTGCTGTTCCGGTGCTTGAGCTGCACTCCTCGAAGGAGAAAGTCGTCAGCGAATTTCTTGAGCAGGCACAACTGGCTATTCATGAGGATGAGGCGGATACGCTAATACTTGGCTGCACTGGGTTATACGAGGTTGCGGATGAGCTAAAGATACGTATTGCCGCAGAGGTTGGAACGTCAGTTCCTGTTATCGAGCCACTGAGCGTGACCATAGAGGTTGCGGCGAGTCTCGTGCGACTGGGTCTATCGCACTCGAAAAAGGGGTATCCCACGCCGGAGCCCAAAGAGATCGTTGGCTACAACCTCGGCGGAAACGGCTAAACAACAGAAGATTGGCATAGTTATGGATCAATCTGAGCAATACGCAACCGGACCTGTTCCGGAAAGCGCACAATGCGGCTGGTTCCGAGTCGCGATGATTAATGCTGCGATGGCATTTTCGCTGCCGTCGTTTGTTCTCGGCGTAGCGCTTTCAGAGCAGTTGAGCATCGGCGCCCTGGTGGTTGCCGCGGTGGGTGGATTTGCAATAGTCAGTGTAATCGCGGCTTTGGTCGGAACTATCGGCGCCAGGACGCATTTGAACTCTTATCTGCTTGTTCGAATCGCGTTCGGTCTGCGTGGATCGATGTTCGTCAACGCGGCATTCGCTCTTTCAATGCTTGGCTGGTTTGGCGTCAATATCGATATTTTCGGCAGCGCGATCTCCTACCTCCTAAACGAGACATTCGCTTTTAATGTCGAGATTTCGCTGATCGAAGTAACTGCAGGTGTTCTTATGACGGCAACGTCCATCATAGGCTTCAAGGCGATTCGATTTCTGTCAACAATCTTTGTACCGATAATCGCCAGTGCGACGGTCTGGATGGCCGCAACCCTTGTGACGGGGTCCGCGGATGGTGGCCTATTCGATCCTGGAAACTTTGAATTCGCGTTCTCCGGAATCGGTAGTGCAGTATCTTCTGTGGTAGGTGGCTTGACGATTGCCGCGATTACTATGCCGGACATAACTCGATTCATTCGGTCCTGGCCCGGTGCCGTCAAGGCGGCATTACTTTCATACCTTGGATTGAGCTCCGTTGTGGTTATCGTTGCGGGGCTGGCTGCCGAGGTTTCCGGGTCAAAAGATGTTTTGGAGATGCTGTTGCAACTTGGGTTGGGATTCGTGGCATTCGCGATCGTTGTCATTGGCACCTGGATTATGAATGCGTTCAATCTATACGGTTGTTCGCTTGGATTCGCGGCGGCATTTCCGAAATTGTACGGAACTCGCGCCATCGCATTGTTCGGGGTCCTCGGCATTCTTGCCGCAACCCTCAACATACTGGACAATTTCCTCTCGTATCTGTTCTACCTGGCAATTGCATTCGTCCCTGTCGCCGGCGTAATCATTGTCGATTTCTTGTTGATTCGTCGCGATTCGTATGTCAGCACATCCGAGTCGAATTTGACGCGAGTAAACAAACCGGCACTGGTATCGTGGGCCGTCGCTTTTGTCATTTGCCTCGTAACTGCCGAAACGTCCGTGAATTTGAGTGGCGTTCCAGCACTCGACGCCGTAATGATCTCCGGGGTTTGCTATTGGATACTCTGCTCGGGTCTCGGCAGATCACAACGGCAGCCGGATGACTTGTCAAATCGGGGTGACTTCGCTCATGAACGCAGCACATAGCGTGGGTCGAATTTCGGCACGGAAGCCATCCGTTGCTTTACTGGAGATTGGGCAGTCACCGTCGCCGGAGATGGAGGCGCAATTCCAGCGAGTCCTGGGGCAGAATTTCTCCATAGCCTGCGTCGGTGCACTCGATGACTACTCGCGTGACGAGATCCTTCTAATGTCTCCGTTGCCAGATGAAGAGTGTTTGTTTACCACGCTGCCTCCCGACGACAAACCCGTCTTCATACCAAAAAGCACTGTTGTCCAGGGTCTCATTCTGCGGCTCGAAGAGCTGAGGGTTGTCGATATCGCTGCTGGCGTACTTTGCTGTACCGGGCCATTTCCCGAACTCTCGGGCTACGAGATTTTGACTGCATCAAAAATCGTAGAAGACGCCGTGACTGCAAGGATGCCGAATCAGCAGGATCTTCTGGGATTGTTCGTTCCGGATGAATCGCAGGTTTCCATGATTGAGGCGCGGTGGGCCGAACTCGGATACCAGACTACGATAAGCCCGGTGTCGCCACTCGCGACCCGACAGGAAATCGTTGATGCAACCAGGAAACTGCATGAAAAAGAGCCAAAGCTTGTGGTCTATGATTGTATGGGCTACGAAAGCGCATTCCGAGATGAATCGCAGGCCACAGCGGAATGTGATCATGTACTGGCGATCGAGGCGGCGGCTCAGGCGGTTGTCCAGGCGGCTCAGAAAAAGGATCGAGCACGATCTACCCAGGGAACAGCGCAATAGAGAAAACAGCTTGTGCACGCACTGCCCAGTGGGCTCGCGACGACGATTTTGACGCGACAATCTCATTTACGCGGTAGTAGAGAATCTCAGCGATTACGCACGAAACACTCACCGCCTGAGTCTGATCTCGTGCAGTTGAAACGCCAACCGTCAGCTCAATCCAAATGAAAACTCGCAGGCAGCAATTTACCGATTGAATAGCGCTGCCACTCGCGGCTGTCGTCCATCGTGATGACAACGGTCTCGTCATCGGCAAACTCACGTATGCGCTGGCGGCAGGCCCCGCAGGGCGTACAGGGTCCGATTGAGTCGGAACCCCCGGCGACCGCGATGCGTTCGATACGGGTTCCACCCGCGGCGATCATGGCCGCAATGGCCGCCGTTTCGGCGCAGTTGCCCACCGGGTAGGACGCATTTTCCACGTTGCAACCGATATGAATATGGCCGTTCTCATCCATGACGGCGGCGCCCACGGCAAAGCCGGAATGCGGACAGTAGGCATTTTCGCGTGCCCGTGTCGCCGCCTTAATTAAGTCGTCATCCATTGTTGTCGTCCGACTTCCTCATCGGGTTATTGGGGTGTTGCGTCCAGTTGAGCGGGCCGAGATCGCTGGCCGACACGTGCTTCATCGTAATGCAGCCGTCGACCGGACAGATACTCGTGCAGAGGTTACAGCCGACGCACTCGGCGTCGATGACTTCGAAGTGCCGCTCACCGTCTTTGGAACAGGTGATCGCCTGGTGCGACGTATCTTCGCAGGCGGCGTAACAACGTCCGCACTTTATGCACAGGTCCTGATCGATCACGGCCTTTTCGACGTAGTTCAGATTGAGGTACTGCCAATCCGTGACGCTGGGAACGGCCTTGCCGATCAGGTCCTTTAGTGCCAGTTGCTTATCGTTAAGGAAGCTGCTGAGCCCGTCGACGAGGTCGTCGATAATCCCGAATCCGTACACCATCGCCGCGGTGCAGATCTGTACGTTGCTTGCGCCCAGGGCGAGAAAATCCACCGCATCGCGCCAGTCTGTGATGCCGCCAATGCCTGAGATCGGGAGTCGATGGGTCTCCTCGCTGCGTGCGATTTCGGCAACCATGTGCAGCGCGATGGGTTTGACGGCTTCGCCGCAGTATCCGCCGTGCGTGCCCATCGCATCGGTGGTCGGGTACATTGTCAGGGTGTCGTAATCGACGCGCATGATCGAGTTGATCGTGTTGATCAGCGAGACTGCGTCGGCGCCGCCATCCAGAGCGGCTTTCGCCGGTGGCAGTATGTTCGTTACATTGGGCGTGAGTTTGACAATGATCGGAACCGATGCGGCGGCTTTCGCCCACTCGGCAGCCATCTGAATGTACTCGGGCACCTGACCGACGGCAGCGCCCATGCCTCGCTCCGACATGCCGTGCGGGCATCCGAAGTTCAGTTCGAACGCATCGATGCCCGTGTCCTCGATCATCGGCAGGTACTTTGCCCAGACCTCTTCCCGCATCGGCAGCATGACGGAGGCGACCAGCGCACGGTCCGGCCAGTCGCGCTTGATCTGCCGGAGCTCGTCGAGATTGGTTTGCAATGGCCGGTCGGTGATCAGTTCGATGTTGTTGAACCCAATCACACGACGATCGTTGCTGTGCAGCGCGCTGTAGCGCGGGCCGCTCACGTTGACGATCGGCGGATCTTCGCCAAGTGTTTTCCACACGGCGCCGCCCCAGCCGGCCTCAAACGCCCGATTGACGTTGTACGCCTTGTCGGTCGGCGGGGCCGATGCGAGCCAAAACGGGTTTGGCGATGGGATGCCCAGGAAGTCCGTCGTCAGGTCAGCCATCGTCCTCACTCCGAAGATACGCGTCCATACTCAGTGCGGCCAGTTTGCCGTGCTGCACGGCGCTGACCGTCAGGTTGTCGTCCCGCGCCACGCAGTCCCCGCCGGCCCAGACGTTTCTGAGCGACGTTCGAAACTGCTCGTCGATGACGATGCGTCCGTCCTCGATATCCGGACCGTCTATGAGATCCAGCCGCTGTCCGATCGCCTTGAACACGACATCGGCCTCCAGTGTCAGAGACTCGCCGTTGACATCGAACGCCACGCCCGTGACGCGCTCGCCGCCGATAATGCGGGTTGGCGTTGCGTTGAATGTAATACCGACGCCGGATGTTTGTGCCAGTGCCTGCTCGAACACACTCGCGCTCATTCCGGAGGCCTCTCCCCGGTATACGATATGCACGTTTTGTGCGCCCAGATGCCGGCTTTGCACGGCGATGTCGATGGCGGTCATGCCGCCGCCGACGACGATGACATCGCGCCCGACCGGCAGATGGCGTTTGTCCTCCGCCTGGCGCAGTTGTGCGATGTAGTCGATGGCATCGACGACGCCGTCGAGGTCTTCGCCGTCGATATTCAGTGTATTGGATTCCGCGAGGCCGGTGGCGAGAAATACCGCGTCGTACTCGTCCATCAGGTGCAAAATATCGAGCTGCTCACCCAGGGCGTAACCGTTCATGAGCGTGATGCCACCGATGCCAAGGATATAGTCGAGTTCCCGCTGTGCAAAATCGTCGACGGTTTTATAGGCGGCGATGCCATATTCATTGAGACCGCCGGGTTTCTCGTCGCGATTGAAAATCACGACAGTGTGTCCGTGCTGTGCAAGCCCGTGGGCGCAGGAGATGCCGGCAGGGCCGGCACCGATAATGGCGACGGTTTTCCCCGTGTTTTCGCGCCGGTGAAAAAGGCGCTTGCCCGCGTCGATGACGGCGTCCGTCGCGTGCCGCTGCAACAAACCGATTTCGACGGGTTTTTCCTCACGTGTATTGCGCACGCAGGCGTCCTCACAGAGAATCTCGGTCGGGCACACGCGCGCGCACATACCGCCCATGATGTTCTCGCTGAGTATCGTGCGCGCCGCACCTTCGATATTGCCGCTGCGGATTTTCTGAATGAAGACCGGAATATCGATGTCCGTTGGACAAGCGGCGATGCACGGCGCGTCAAAACAGAAATAACAGCGGTCGGCCTCGACGACGGCTTCCGCAGCGGTCAACGGCGGGTGCAGGTCCGAAAAATTGGCGTCTATTTCCTCGCTGGACAAGCGTTTCGGCAGTACGCCGGCTTCGTTTGGATCGGCCATCGCAGGCTACCGCTGCACGGGTACGGGCTGTGCGAGTTCCGCCTGGATCCTGAGTGCGCCATAGTAGTCGGCGTACGGCGGACGATCCACATAGCGGCCCGCACCGCGCTCCACGTTGAGTTTGCCGCCGGCGTAGACGAGTTCGCCGCGGCTCAGCGTGTGCGATGCACAACCTTGTACCGTCATGCCTTCGAATATATTGAAATCGACGTTCTGATGATGTGTCTTTGCGGAAATCGTCTTGCTTGCGTCCGGGTCCCAGACCACGATGTCGGCGTCGGCACCCACGGAAATACTCCCCTTACGCGGGTAAATATTGAAAATCTGCGCCGCATTCGTCGACGTCACGCTGACAAATTCATTCATCGTCAGCCGCCCGCTGCGAACGCCGTGGTGCCACAACACTTCCATGCGGTTCTCGACACCCCCCGTGCCGTTCGGAATCAGCCGGAAATCGTCCCTGCCGGCGGCCTTTTGATCCGCGCAGAAACAACAGTGGTCGGTTGCCGTCGTTTGCAGATTGCCGGCCTGCAGGCCGCGCCACAGTGCGTCCTGATGCGACCTGTCGCGGAACGGCGGGCTCATGACATACGCAGCGGCTGTGTCGAAATCCTTGTCGAGATACACCGAGTCGTCGATCAGTAAGTGCCCGGCGAGCACCTCGCCAAATACACGCTGGCCCTCGTTGCGCGCGCGCGTAATCGCTTCGAGCGATTGTCGGCAGGAGTTGTGCACGATGTAGAGCGGAACTTTGAGTACCTCGGCGATACGAATGGCGCGGTTGGCCGCTTCGCCCTCGCACTCGGGAGGGCGTGACAGCGGGTGAGCCTCAGGACCGGTCACGCCCGTGTCGAACAGGGCCTGCTGCAGGCGATATACGAGTTCGCCGTTTTCGGCGTGTACGGTCGGGATCGCGCCGAGTTCCAGTGCGCGCGAGAAGCTGTTCACGAGAATTTCGTCGTCGGCCATGATCGCGCCTTTGTAGGCCATGAAATGCTTGAAGCTGTTCACGCCGTGATCGCGCACCAGCGTTTCCATGTCCTCGTGCACCGATTCGTCCCACCACGTAATCGCGACGTGAAAGCTGTAGTCGGCGACCGATTTTTCGGCCCACTCGCGCCATTGTCGGTAGGCGTCCATGATGTTCTGCTGCGGATTCGGAATGACAAAATCGATGATCATCGTCGTACCGCCCGCGACCGCGGCTGCCGTGCCGGATTCAAAGTCTTCGCTCGCAACCGTTCCCATGAACGGCAACTGCATGTGTGTGTGCGGGTCGATGCCACCCGGCATGACGTACTGACCTCCGGCATCGACAATCGTCGCCCCGGATGGCGTGGCGAGTTTTTCGCCGATGTCGGCGATACGTCCATCGCTGCACAGCACGTCGGCCGC
The DNA here is from genome assembly GCA_965224505.1 of Woeseiaceae bacterium. Taxonomy (GTDB): domain Bacteria; phylum Pseudomonadota; class Gammaproteobacteria; order Steroidobacterales; family Woeseiaceae; genus UBA1847. The sequence continues at coordinate 2,144,039 of CBDCZL010000018.1, read as the reverse complement.
AAACGTCCGGTCCGCATTGACGATCGTGCCGCCTTTGATCAATACAGTCATTGCTACCTCCTCGTCAGCGTCTGGTCATGACGTAGTAAATCAGTCCGCCGAGAATCGAACCTGTGAACCAGCCGTAGTCGTAGAACCAGCTCAGCCAGCCGGTCGTAATCGCCACGACGGTCAATGCCACGGGCGCCAGAAATGCGATGAGGCCTGCGACATTCCATGCCGGATAACCCGCGTTGTCCTTATAAAGGGCGAGCAGATCGTACTCCTGATTTTTGATCAGGAAATAGTCGACGATCATAATGCCCGCGATTGGTCCGAGCAGACTCGAATAGCCCAGCAGCCAGTTGGAATACAGGCTCTCGACACTGACGTCCGATTCGAGCCAGCCGAGTTTCTTGAGCAACTCCCAGCTCATCAGCGCGATGCCGATGAATCCCGTGATCAACACGCCACGGTTTTCGTTGATGAACTTCGGTGCGACGTTCTGAAACACGTTGGTCGGCGAGACCACGTTGGCGGCGGTATTCGTCGAGATCGTCGCAAGGATGATCATCGCCATCGACAGCACCACCCAGAACGGACTGTCGATGCGGCCGATCAGGCTGATCGGGTCGGCAACCGTTTCTCCGACAAGTTCTGCCGATGCGGCCGTTAACACGACACCAAGGCCTGCGAACAACAACATCGTCAGCGGCAGTCCGATGATCTGCCCGGCGATCTGCGCGCGCTGCGAACGCGCGTAGCGGCTGAAGTCCGGTATATTGAGACTTAAGGTCGCCCAGAAGCCGACCATTGCCGTCAGCGCGGACATGAAATACGCAAGGAATGAGGCATCCGCAGGCCGGCTCGCGGGCACGGCAAGCACGTCGCTGACTGAGATTTTGGGTAACGCCCAGACTATCAGTCCTATCGCCACGGCGAGCAGCAACGGCGCGGCCATCGTCTCGAGGTGTTTGATCGACTCGGACCCGCGTATCACGACCGTGACGTTTGCCGCCCAGAAAATGAAAAAGCCGATGACCTCGCCGGTACCGCCCAGTGCGGCCCAGGTGTCAGACACCGCAGACAACATCAGGTGAATTGCGAGCCCGCCAAACAACGTTTGCACGCCAAACCAGCCACACGCAACCACGGCCCGAATCAGCGACGGCAGGTTGGAGCCGATGATGCCGAACGATGCGCGCAGCACGACCGGGCACGGAATGCCGTATTTCGTACCCGGATAGGCGTTCAGTGTGAGCGGAATCAGCACGACGACGTTCGCGATCAAAATGGTCCATAGCGCCTCGCTGACCGACAATCCGAAGTAGGCCGTGAGTACGCCGCCGAGCGTGTAGGTCGGTACGCAGATGGCCATGCCAACCCAAAGCGACGCGACGTGCCAGCGCGACCACGTACGCTGTGCGGCGCGCGTCGGAGCAATATCGTCGTTGTAGCGGGGACTCGATGCGATGTCGTCGCCGACGTCGAGTTCAATGTGTTCGCCGACCGCGCGCAGCCTGCTAAACGATAGGTCGGCGGACATAGCGGCGCTGCGCCTACTCGTCGACCAGCGGCCCGTAGGTTTCCGGGCGCCGGTCACGGAAAAACTGCCAGGTGTTTCGAACGTCGCGCACCTGGTCGAGGTCGATGTCGTGAATCAGCAGTTCGTCGTCGCCGTAGCTGGCCTGCGCTTCAATCGTGCCGCGCGGATTGACGATGTAGCTCGATCCGTAGAACTCGCCCATGTTGTGCGTCGTGGCCCAGGGCTCTTCGGTACCGACGCGGTTAATTGCGCCGATGAACACGCCGTTGGCGACCGCAGAGGCGGGTTGTTCGAGTTCCCAGAGATGCCTGCTGAGTCCGGCAACGGTTGCCGACGGGTTGACGATGTACTCCGCGCCGTTCATCGCGAGCGCTCTCCAGCCTTCGGGAAAATGCCGGTCATAGCAGATGTAGACGCCAAGCTTCAGGTACGCCGTATCGAAAACGGGCCAGCCGGAATCGCCAGGTTTGAAGAAAAACTTCTCGTAGAACCCGGGGTCAACCTGCGGTATGTGCGTCTTGCGGTACTTGCCGAGATACGAGCCGTCGGCGTCGATCACGGCAGCGGTGTTGTAGTACACGCCGGTCATATGCTCTTCGTAAATCGGCACGACGATGACCATGTCGTACTTCTTCGCATACTCGCGCATGAGTTGCGTCGTATGACCGTCCGGAATTTTCTCGGCGGCCGCATACCATTTGCGATCCTGGCCCGGGCAAAAGTACGGTTGTGTGAAAACCTCCTGAAAGCACAGTACCTGCACGCCTTTGCTGCCGGCCTCGTCGATGAACGGAATGTGCGCGTCGAGCATGCGGTCGCGGATGGCATCCGGCGCCATCGAGCCGTCGCCTTTGAGCCCCATCTGGATCAGGCCGCATTTCACCAATGCCATGACAACCCCCTGCAGAACCGAGTGAATTCAAGGTGTTAGCGGTTCCGGTTGTCATTACAGCATACGCCGTTCGGCGTCGAAAATCACCGTTCTCAGCGGACGGTTGTCCACGATCCGTGCATCGGATTCGGCAGTATGTACCAGCCGTTGCCCCAGTAGTCCGCGTAGGTTTCGAGCGCGGTGTGGCGGCTGCGTCGGCTGGCGGCCTGTGTGCACGGTGCCGCGGGTCTGGCGCGCGCGCAAAAAACGAAATCGCCATAGTCATCGCCGAACAGCATGATCACGCGGTGCGTGCCTGCGATAAATTCACGGCGCGTCAGTTTCTCCTTGCCCCAGTCAGGCCTTTCACCGACAAGCAGGACATGCTCGGCGTCGGTGTCGATGCCGGCTTCTCTGATATCGTCAATGGTTACGCTCTCCTGCGGACAAGCGGCATCGTCGTCGTCCATTTGCTCACAGGCTCGGTTGGTCACGAAGAACACGTCGACACCGGCAGCTCTTGCTGCGGCGATGAATGCCACAACGCCCGGTACCGGGATCGCCTTCGAGTCGCGGCTCCAGACGTAGTGCTTATGACTCGTATACGGCAGATGATGGATCTGAAAATCGGCATTGCTGGTCACCGTTTCGTCGACGTCGAGAATGACCGCGGGTGGCTTGTTGCCGTTGGCCTTATGCCCCGGAAGCGCGGTCCAGTCGGTGTTTTGCAGCAGGCGCGGCAGGTCGCGTGTTGCCTGCGCGTAAATCTGACGCGTGATGGCCTTGTATTCGACCGCATGTTTGACCCACAGCATGCCGCCTTCGGGCGACGCAGCGTTCGTTAGCGGAGGCGTAGTACAGGCACAAATCAGTGCGGCAATGGTACCTGCGAAACACAACTTAATCGTCGTCATTGGCTGCTCCCGCTGCCACAAATCGTGAATTCAGGTTAGCATGCTTGTATTCGACAGGACTATGCAATGAAACGACTCGCTATTCTGGCTGCCTGCCTGATTTTCACTGCCTGCGCGTCGGTACAGACGCAGGAAAGCGCTGACCGCAGCATTACTTTCATACATCTGAACGATACGTATCGTATTGGTGCCGTGGAAGACGGCCGCGCCGGCGGCTTCGGCCGCGTTGTCACGGTCGTACGGTCGCTGTTGTCCGAAGGCAGAGACGTGCGCATTCTGCATGGCGGCGACTTTCTGTACCCGTCCCTCGAAAGTCAGTTGTGGAACGGCCTGCAAATGATCGACGCGTTCAACTACATGCATGCGATTGCGCCACTGTACGCGGTCGCAGGCAACCATGAGTTCGATCGACGCACGCCCGAGCATCTCGCCGCAGCGGTGCGCGCGTCGAAATTCGCATGGCTCGGCGACAACTACGCATTCCGGACCGGGTCCGCGGATGTCGACAGCGCGCTGAAAACTGCGTACACGTTCACGGCCGGCGGCAGGACCATTGGCGTGTTCTCGTTAACGTTGCACACGGACGACGGCGGTAATAAGCGCGACTATGCGCCGGTCGATAAAGACTATGTCGCCATTGCCGAACGCGTGATCGGCGATCTTCAGGCAGCCGGTGTTGACGCGATTGTCGGTCTGACCCATTTGCACATGTGGCAGGACGAAGAGCTGGCGCGGCTGAAACGACGCTACCCTAAGCTCGCATTCATCGCCGGCGGGCATGAACACGAACCGGAGTACTCAGCAGCGACGGCGGGTTCGGCCGCGGTTGTGAAGGGCGCGTCAAACGCGCGGATTATCTGGCGCATCGACCTGAACTTCGATGCCGTTGACATGCCGTTTGTGACGCCGCAGAAAATCGTACTGGGACCGGACGTGGTTTCAGACAGTGGTTATGACGCGCTGGAACGGCGCTGGCGAACGCAGCTGCTCGAAAAGTTCCCGTTTCTCGAGGCGCGTATCGGTGTTGCAGCAGTGCCGCTGGATGGCCGCGAAGTGACGGTTCGCAACGAAGAAAGTAACTGGGGCAATTTTATCGTCGATCAGATGCGAGGCGCCTTTGGTGAACCCGAAGCGGATTTTGCGTTCATCAACAGCGGTACGTTGCGCCTCGACGATTACGTCGATGGCGATATTCAGTTTGAGGATATCGGCCGTACGTTTGGCTTTAGTTCTTTCTTAAGGCTCACCGAGATGAGCGGCGCCGAGTTTCGAGCGGTGCTCGAAGCGGGCTACCGCGGCTCCGGTCCGAGCAAGGGCTACTTCCCCCAGGTTTCCGGTTTTCGAATCTGCGTTGATCGCAGCCGCCGTGAAGGTGACCGGATCGTCAGCCTGCAGATGCCGGACGATGATGGCGAATGGTCCGACATCGACGCAGATACCGTGTATTCCGTCGTCGTGCCCGATTATCTCTACGGCGGCGGCGACGGCTACGACATTCCGAAACAACGCCCCGCATCGCCGCCCGCTTCGGAGCTCAAGTACCGGGTACTCGATGCGATCGTGACGCTGCAGGCATTGGGCCGTGAGGTCGGAGAATCCGTGGACCCGGAAAACCCACGTTACTTCGAATTGCTGGAAAGCAAGCAACCGTGTTTCGAATAGGCTCAATGCAAAAAAAGGGCGGCCCGCAGGCCGCCCCAGACCGCTGACAAACCCGTGATTTTGGTGGGGCTCGTTGTTTTCAGGGTTTACTCAGGCGGTACGCAGAATCAGGCGATGCATTTGCGTTGCTGACAATCGGTGCCGATATTGCTTCTTGTTTGCTCTGATAACAGTATTGAGCCGCACAGTAAGCAACGAAAAGGCCATCCTCGCCTTGTGCGCGATGATAACTACCTCGATTGTCTACCCTATTCTGTGGCTCAAAGCACATCTACATATCCTCCACATTACAATTCCAATAGTTTTGTCGCGGGGATTGTACCGGCTGTAAATGCTACTATTGTCCTAACGCCAGGCGGTGACTTTGTATCAATCAATGAGTTTGTCGGATCGGAAAAGCCCGTTCCCGCTGTGCATTTCTCGTCAAATTCGCCGGCTTGCGCAGAGTGAAACACTGTGTTTAAGGCAATATGTGACAGTGGGCCGCTTGATAAATTCGGTGACGCTCAGTCGCACCACAACGCCCCTGGGCGGCGTTGATCTCGCTTGAGTTGGCGACGGCCAGTCCTGCGCTCGCTCGCCTTGCCCAGGGGTGTTTTGGTGCGACCCACAGGGAGTCCTTCTCAAGGGGCATACCGGTTGTTGAAGCCGCTTGACATAGCCCGGCTATGCCGGCGCAGCTTCGCCTGGGTCTGCCCCTTGAGAAGGGTTCTGAGAGTGACCGAATTTACCAAGCGACCCACTAGATTTGTATGGCGTATCAATTTGGCGATAACAGTCTTACTAATCTTCGGGTGCTACCGGGAGTTTGACCATACATATATTTCCCTGACGGCGAATATGGAGGTCATAGATCATGGAACCACAGAACTGCCAAATGTGCAGGGAAACGATAGTATTCCAACAAAATATATGCTGCATAGACAGTCCTATACGCTTTATGCATCTGTGGATACGACATCAATTCCGCCGTCTGTGATTTTCGAAATCGATAGTAAGGAAATAGAAAATCCGGAACTCGGTGGGTTGCACTTAGTTTGTTATGGCGCGTTCTCACCAATTAGACAAAGGGAAGCAGAAAAACGGGGAATACGGGACAATTCATTACGCTTTACGTGGCTGCCAACCAGGCACCCGGAATGCGATGAGGTGTCAGAACCTGTGGGCCATGATCGGAAGCTCGTTATTCAGATTAGCGATCGACTCGACGATAACATCCACTTCGTGGAAGAACTTCTATTTGAAGTCAAATCTAATGGGATTTATCGCGAGTACGATACCCTCTAAGATGTCTGTCGATCAACCAACCGTACTGGACGGAAATACACTGGGGCGTAAGGAATGACACCTACAATACAGGAGGTCGGTCGAGTAATTTTTGCTCTGACATTCGTGCTGTGTCAGGCAATATTTTTCGGTCTGGTTTACTTCCCGCATGCAATTCTTGCGAGAGAATTTTGCAGAACTCAACCCCACCTCAGTAGCAAAATGAATGAGGGCGGCCCGCAGGCCGCCCTCGATACAGTTGCCAAATGACTATCCGCCAAATCGAATGTCGATGCCGAACCGTGCTTCCCAAAGGCTGGGATTCACATAGGTCCTTTGCAGTGAGACGTCATCGAATTCCTCGTACTGCAGCGGACAACCGACACAGGTATCGATGTCTCTGATCACCTCGGGCGGGAAAAACTGAGAGTCGGTCACCTTACCCCAGTCGTCGTTCAGCAGGTTGCCGAGGTTCCTGATCTTCAAGTAAAGGTGGCTGTACAGGTTCTCTCCAAAAGAGATTTCCTGCCGGATATTCAGGTTCCAGACATTGCTCCATCCCGTGTTTCTCGCATTACGGGACTGGAACCCGGGTTGCAGACCCTCGCGCTCGATAAATGCAAAAAACGCGTCATGCATCGCCGGATCGTCCCAGTTATAGACAACGTTGGGATCGTTTGGCCCATCGGGTACGTACAGTAAATGCCGGCCGTTAAAGCCGTCTCCTTCGTGGTCGCCGCTGTCCATGACGTACGATTGTGCCTGTCCTTCATTGTAGTAACCCTGCAGCGCAATACGCGTCCGGTTGTTGCCGAAGATTTCCTTCTCGTAGAACAGACCGATCGTGAAGCGCTGGGGAACGACCCAGTTTGAGTTGTTGGCGCCCGGTGCGTTGATGTCGAGCAGTGCTTCGCCGGTAAAGTTCGAGCCCGCAGTTGCGGCGATCATCGATGCAACGTCTTCACCGTCAACATAGGCATAGCCGAGCTGCGCCCGCAAACCCCAGTCCCATTCCTTCGTCAGAACCACGGAGAACATGTTGGACGTGGGTGTGTCCGGCGAGTTGGTCAGCATCAGATTATCTCTGGCTTCCACGCCCAGGGTGTCCTGCGTGAAGTAGTCGTACACCGGGGAACCGGCCAGTGTTTTACCGATCATCCGCTGCGAGACATCGACATAGTGCGCCGGATTTCGGCCTCTCGTGTGCAGGATGTCGAAATCCAGATTGAAGTCGCCCCAGGGCACGTCCCACGTGCCGCCCAGCGCCAGCTTCCATTCGCCGGGTTGTTTGTAATTCGGATCGACCAGAACGAGACCGCGAGGCTGTGCGGTCAAGGGTGTGGATGCGCCGACGAAGTCGTAGATGAGCTGCGGTACATCGCGATTAGGCCGGCCGTCGCCGACCAATTTTACCGAGTCCGCGGAGCCAGGAAGTACGGTCCAGCTAAATACGCCGGTTTCATCGACGAATTCGCCGGCATCCCAGCCGCTGAAGCCGCCGGGCTGAACGTTCGTAATACCGTCGTTACTCCAGGCGTTGGACAGCCATACGTTCGGGTTGCCGCCCGAGTACAGGCCGACACCGCCGCGCAGCGTCAACTCGTCGGTAACGCCCCAGTTGAAACCGAAACGCGGCATGACGATGTCGACGCCGTCGATATTGTGATCGTTCCGGATACCGCTGGCATCGAAGAAGTTCTGATGAAACTTCGGCCGGTCGTCGCTTTCGAACCACTCGTAGCGAAGCCCTGCCGTGATGGTCAGGTCGAGCCGATCGAAAAAGATCTCATCCTGAACGTACAGCGCATTGAGAACATTTTCGAATCGAGCCGCCGCGTCGAGTGCATTGTTGGTCACACCCGCACTGCCGTAGTACATGCGGCTCGGACGGCCGAGCTCGAATCGATCGATGCCTGATGGTGCGCAACCGTTGACGCCGTCGTAGCGTTGCTGCGCCGTCAGTGCGGCGCAGGAAGCGGCGTTGTTGGCTGAAGAGTCAAAATAGTCGTACTCGCCACCTCGTGAGTGTTGTACGAATATATTGAAAATCTCAAGACTCTCACGATCGTACCCCGCCGTGATCACGTGATCGCCGACCAGGTAGCTGGCAGACAGCTTCAGATAGTCGGCCGCCGTATCCAGGCTGTTCGCCTGGCGAGAGTCGTCGGCGCCCAGGTAAACGGTACCGGTGCGGCCGCCGATACTGATCTGTGAGTCGCCAAACGTCGGGTCGCCGACGGTAACCTGCGAATCGTCCATGACGCTGTCGCTGTAGAAAATCTCGGTCGATAACGAGTCGGTCCATTGCGACGACAATTTCAGTGTGTACGTTTCCGACTCGGCGCCCTTCACATAGTAGTGATTGGCGAATTCGAACTCGTCGTCATCGCCATCGGAATCGCGGTCCTGGAAACCGTCGAAGTAGTTATAGATAAAGGCCGCATTGTGCGAGTCATTAATGTTCCAGTCGACACGCACCATGTATTTTTCGGTCTGCTGCAGGCCGTCGCCGCCGGAACCGCCCGGATCGTAGCCGTAGACGTTGTTGGCGATGTCGACGATGCGCTGGTAGTCGGCCTGACTCAGCCAGGCGCGTTCCTCACCGCTGCCCTGGCCGTTGTAGCCCTTGGCCAGAAAGCGCGGTTCATCCGATTCCTCGTAAGCGGCGAAGATGAACAGCTTGTCCTTAATGATCGGACCGCCGATGTTGAAGCCGAGATAGGTTTTGTCGTAGGAATCGCGGCCGAAATCGGAAGGATTGTCCGCGACTTTGTCGCCGCGAAGGTCCTGATTGGAGAATTCGTAAAATGCCTTGCCTTCCCACTCGTTGGTACCGGATTTGGTGACCGAGTTGATGATGCAGGCGGAGAATCCGCCGTAGGTCACGTCAAACGGCGCGAGTTCGACCGCGATCTGCTCGATGCCGTCGTACGGGAACGGCATGCCGACGGCTGTGGAGTATCCGTTCTCGTTCAGGCCGAAACGATCTCCCTGATTAACGCCGTCCAGTGTGGTGGCATTGAAGCGGGGATGTTTGCCGCCACAGTTGATGCCAAGGCCGTCTTCATCCACGTCGACGTTCAGGCGCGGGTCGATGCCGTAAACGTCGGCAATGTCACGGCCAAAGGCGACCGAGTTTTCGAGGTCTGAGAGATTAAACGTTGCGGAAGGGCCTGCGGCGACTTCGTAGGCATCTGCCTGCTGACCGATCGTTACGATCTCTTCAATGGTTTCCTGTGACTGCAGGTTCATGGTCAGCTTGTAAATATCGGCGACGCTGATCGAAGAAATGACCGTACTTTTGACATCGTTCACCGTGACCCGGTACGGGCCGCCGGGCAGCAGTCTGCCGGCGAGAAACACGCCGTCGTCGTTGGTCGTCAGCGAGCGGGTTGCGCCGCTGCGCAGGTCCTCAACAATCACGTAAGCGGAGGCGACCGGCGCGCCGGAGGCGTCGAGTATTTTGCCGCGAATCGCGGACGTGGTTTCCTGTGCGTTTCCCGCAACAGGCATGGCCAGCATAACGACAGCGACAAGCGCCGCGAGTACCGAGCCCGGATAAAAATGTTTGTGCTTCATTTTGAACCCCGCAATTGAGAGTGAGTGCGAAATCTTACGCCAGGAATATGACAGTCGGATTTCGTTCGAATGACCCTGAGCGTGCCGGCGCCGGGCCAAAACGGACTATTTGCTTTAAGTAGTCCGATTAATCTAGCTCACTAAAATTGCTTACGCAATAAGGGCTTGCGATTGCATCCGGGTGTTGGAACGCTGCCGGGGCCTTGGGTTATGTCCAATAGCAAGAAAATAAATTACGAAAAGGTTACAAGCTATTGTTTTCCTGTCAGTTCGATTGTCGCGACCAACGGCCAGTGATCCGATACACCGGTTCCCTGGCCGCTGCGATGCCTCTCCGGGGTTCCACGGGCGCTGCGTTGCGGCGCGAATCCGTTGGCAATTTGAACCGAATCCCCGCGAATCCGTGCTGTTGTATTTGCGCCACGCGCCGGCGCAAACAGAATCATGTCGAGAAACGACCAGGTGGCGTCGCCGCGGTAGAAATAGGTGCCTCTGCAGTCGCTGCAGCCGACGTCGTGGGCAACGGTCCAGTGCGGCCTTGCGTAGGTGTCGAGCAGATGTTCGCGCTGGTCTTCGACGCTCGTGGTATTGAAGTCGCCGCCGGCAAATGCGTGGCTGTCTGACGGCAAATCGGCGAGTAAAGCGTTCAGGTGCTCATAGGCGGCTACGCGCATCGCCGTCGGATGAAACGGCGCGGGAAAGTGCACACTGAAGCCCGTCAGTCTGGCGCCGTTCGGCAGTTCGAACGTGGCCTCGAGCACGCCGCGCGTGTCGCCGCTGCGCTCAGGAAACTCAGGAATCTCGAGCGGGTGCAGTACGGGCTCCGAAGCCAGTGGAAATTTCGACATCATCGCGACATCGATACCGCGATTGTCGGTACCCTCAATCAGAATGGCCGGCTCATATCCGAGGTTACCCAGATACTCAGTGCGTAATCGATTCAGGATTGCGGCGTTTTCGACCTCCTGAAACGCGATCACATCCGCGCCGCGTCCGCCGTTGACCTGGCGGATCGACTCGGCGAGCACGGTCAGCTTGCGTTCGATTGCCGCGTCGCTCCAGTCGAGAGTCAGACATTCGTTGCGCCAGCTCTCGACTTCGATGCCGTTGCAGGCATCGATGTGTTCAGCAGACTGTTTCCGGGCAAGCGGCAGATAGGCTTTGTCGTCTTTATCCGGATCGTCGCGATTGTCGAACAGGTTCTGCACGTTGAAGGTCATGACCGTGACGCCGAGCGATTCGGGTGCAGGTGCCGTGCTGCACGCACTCATGAGCAGCAACACGGCAAGCAGCAACAGTCCGGGTTTCATCGATTGCCTGCCTCCCTCAGGTCCGCGCGCAACAGTCGCGAATGTTTGTTTTCACCGGTCACGAACACAGTTCTGTCGGCGTCGCCGAAGGCGATGGACTCCGCGTTTTCGAAGTTGCCGAGCGATACGCGGAATGCCGTGCCGTTTAGCGCATCCAGCCAGTTCTGGTCCGCCTGCCGTTCATAGTAATACACTTCTTCGTACGTCAGGATGACGGCGGCCCGATTATCCGCGGAGATATCCATGCCAACCGGCTGCCAGCCCCAGCTCTTGTTGGCCGGCGCCGATTCGACTTCCTGACGGCTCGGCCTCCGCAGGCTCGTCATCGGCCCCAGACGTTGCGCTGCGACGACCTCATCGGCCGCTGGCCGCAGCGGTACCGAATACAGCACGGGCGGAAGATCGCGCTTGCTGAGGATCAGCACAGTTTCCGATTCGGTGTCGACTGCGGCGGACTCCGCGTCGCGCGGACCGTCCGGATAGCGGTAGTTCACCGACCAGGCCACCGGCGTCTCACCGTTTTGTTCCGCTTGAGGCTCCTCGACGAAGTAAAGTGTGCGATGCTCTCGTTTGGCGTCGTTGTCGCCGATGTCGGCGACCATCAGGTAGGGTTTACCCTCGTGTGTGAAGGACGCCAGGTCCTCCCAGTCGCGATTCTTCGAGTCTTTAAGTTTAAATTCGCCAAGCCGATGGCCGGCGAAATCGACGCCGTGCACGATTTCCTTCGCGCCGTTGTCGTTGATGATCCAGAGCAGATCGTCCTGGCGCTGCGAGCGTGCGAGTCCGCTGGCTTCGAGAATGCGTTTGTCTTCGAGGCGTCCGCCGACGTCGAACAGCCGCGCCGCGGGCTGCTCGGCGGCAGAGCAGCCCGCAACGGCGATCAGCGTTAGCGTGTAACGAATCAGTTGCCGAAGTTGTAGCGGAACTCGCCGCCCCAGTAGCGCGGCTCGTTAACAAACGCCGTCAGATTGAGGAAGTTCAGAGCGCCATCGACGACAATCTTGTCCGTGATGTTGCGTCCGACCAGGGCGATATCCCAGCGATTGTCCGCGCCGCGGATTCCCGTGCGAAGACCGCCCAGCACGCGCTGTTCGGCAACGAACTCGAGCGAGCGGTGCAGGAAGATGTTGGAATCGCTGCGGTAGTTCCAATCGGTGTGGAAGTAAAACTCGCCGCCGAACTGCGTCGGCACGCTGTACTGAACAATGACGTTGCCGATCCACTCGGGCGTACGCGGCAGCGGGTTGCCATTGATCGATACTTCGGTCACCGGCCCGAACGGTCCGATGCGGCTGCCGACGACCGGGTCAAGTCCGGTACAGGTCGGATTCGATCCGCACAGGTCGTCTCGCAGTGACGCGTCGTCGATTTCCGTGTCGTTGTAACTCGCGTTGAGGATGAGCCTTATATTGTCGGTGAGCAGGACTTCGAGTTCCGACTCGACGCCGCTGCCGTTGACCTTGTCGGCGTTCAGTAGCTGATTGACGTTGGCGACACCGCCCGTCGCCGTCAACTGATGATCGTCGTTCTGAAACGCATACACGGCACCGGTCCAGCGTGCCCGTCCGCCGAGCAGGTCGCTCTTGAAGCCGATTTCCGCGGCATTGGTGGTTTCTTTCTTCGCCGAACTCGTAAAGCCGAAACGGCCCAGCGTGACGGGTCCGCGCGAGGCGTTGGCAATGCGTCCGTAGATGCTCCATTCATCGGAGGCGTTGAAGTTCAGTGCAACGTCCCAGTTGAAGTAGTCGTCATCGGCCGAGATGGACGCCGCCGGCGATCCGGAATTCGGTCCGGGTACAACCTTCAGGTCTTTTTCGTCTCGCGTGAATCGTCCGCCGACAATCAGGTTCAGCCGGTCCGACAGCGCGAAGTCGACCTGCCCAAACGCCGCATAGGAACGGGTTTTCTGATTGACGATATCCGAGAAGTTCAACTCGAAGTCTCTGTTAAGGACGTCGATTTCCTCGTCGAAGTAGTACAAACCGACCTGCGTGAAGACGCGATCGGTGTCGAACGCCAGCCGGAATTCCTGAGAAATCTGATGGTGGTCCGCGAGTCCGTCACCGGTCGTCACGTTGAAGAACACCTGCCGGCCAAGGTTGCCGATATCGGCGGGATTGAACGACAGGAGACCGCCGTCGACGTCAGCCGCCTGAAAGTTGGTGATTGAGTCGTAGCCGGTAATGGACGTGAAGGTTGTCCTGCCGGTATCCCACTCGAGGTTCAGCGCGCCGCCGCTATGCTGCAGGTCCATGCTGGCGCCGCCGTCGTGATTTGCGGTTTCAATATCGAACGCGGAGCGCAGTCCCGAGGAACCGAGCTGAATCGCATTCGCGTAAAATACCTGCGGGTGCGAACCGTCCTGGTTGAAACCGTGTAGCTTCAGCAGGCCGCGAAACGTGTCGGACGGCTGCCACAGCAGCATCAGGCGCAGCGCGGATTCGTCGAATTTGCCGAAGTCGTCGCCATTGGTCCGTGCTGCAGCATTGTTGATCCAGTTGTCACGACTCAGGTTCTTGAACGCAACGCGAACGGCCAGTGTTTCGGTGAGTCCGCCGCCCGCGGCGACTTCGAAACCGACGGTGTTGCGGTCGCCGTAGCTGAGCGAGGCGTAGCCGCCGAAGTCGAAACTCGGTTTCACCGAATCGATCTTGACGAGTCCGGCGTTGGTGTTGCGGCCGAACAGCGATCCCTGGGGGCCCTTCAGGACTTCAACGCGTTCGATGTCGAACAGCGGCAGGCTGCGCAGCACGTTGTTTTCCAGCGCGATGTCGTCGAATACCATCGACACGGGCTGATTGGCGTTGTTGTCAAAATCGATGTTGCCCTGGCCGCGAATGTAGAAGCGCGGCTGTGTGCGGCCGTTCGACGACTCCACCTGCAGGCTCGGGACTCGTCCGGCCAGTGCACGGATGTTCTCTGCAGACCCGAGATAGTCGCGCACGGTGTCGCCGGAGACCGTCGACACGGATGCCGGCACGTCATCGAGGCTTTGCTCGCGCTTCTGCGCGGTGACGACGATCTCTTCGAGAACGCCCTCTATCTGAGCCTGTGCAGGCAGTGCGAACGTTGCCGCACCGACTCCCGCGATGCTGCAGAGCACCGAAAAATACCTGCTTGTTGCGTTTTTGCCACGCATGTGGACTCCTCCTGACTAAGCTTTTTCGCAGTATACCGCCGAATTCCTGCAGCCGTGTAGCACTTTTGCAAAAACTGCCGCACACTGTCGGTTCATTGTTTTGGTTTCGTTGCAGGCTCGGACTTGCGACAGGGTTTCGCGCACTCGGGGCTGCAAAAACGAGCCTGGAAGGCGTATGGTTTCCAACGCGATACATTGAGGGCGGCAACGCACAACATGGGAACTTCACACATCAACGCGGCACCCGGCGATTTCGCCGCGACGGTGCTCATGCCCGGCGATCCGCTGCGCGCGCAGTACATCGCCGAGAACTTTCTCGATAGCGCAAGACGCGTCAGCGACGTGCGCAACATGTGGGGGTTTACGGGTACCTACAAATCGCAGCCTGTGTCGGTTATGGGGCACGGTATGGGTATCCCGTCGGCATCGATCTACGCTCACGAACTCATTACGCAATACGGTGTGAAGCGCGTTATTCGCGTTGGCAGTTGTGGGACCTCGCATCCCGACGTGAAACTGCGCGACGTCGTCATTGCGATGGGCGCATCCACCGACTCAGGCGTGAATCGCATGCGCTTCGGCGGCTACGACCTGGCTGCGCTGGCGAGCTTCGATCTCGTTGAGAAAGCGGTCGCGGCGGCCCGTGCGGCCAATGTTCGCTATCACGTCGGCAATATTTTCTCGGCCGATCTTTTTTACACACCCGATCCGTCGATGTTCAAGACGATGGCGAAATACAATATCTACGGCATCGAAATGGAGGCGGCCGGTATTTTTCCGATCGCGGCTGAGAACGATGCCGAGGCGCTCGCAATCTGTACGGTCAGCGACGACATTCCGAGCGGCGCTGCGCTGACGTCCGACGAGCGCGCGACAACGTTTGACGAGATGATCGGCGTCGCACTCGAAACCGTGGCGGCGGACTAGATGTCGCTAACGGCCGTCCAGAGCGCAGCCCGCATTCCGGATCTAAGCCGAATTCCGGTGGTGGACGAAGTCGGTGTGAACGAACGCGTTGCGCGTTTTCAGAGCCGCAGCATCAAGAAACAATCGAAGGTCGATGCATTGCGGCTTGTCCTGAGCATGATCGACCTGACGACGCTCGAAGGCCAGGACACGCCCGGAAAAGTCAGGCAGCTCTGTCAAAAGGCCATTCATCTGCACGATACGGTGCCCGGACTGCCGCACGTTGCGGCCGTCTGCGTGTACCCGACGATGGTCGGCGTCGCAAAGCAGGCACTCACCGGGCACGATATCCATGTCGCATCGGTGGCGACGGCGTTTCCGAGCGGTATGTCGACGCTCGACGTCAAACTCGACGACACGCGCATGGCAGTCGACGCGGGCGCCGACGAAATCGACATGGTGATTTCGCGCGGCGCCTTTCTGGCGGGCGAATTCCGTTACGTGTTCGACGAAATCGCGGCGGTAAAGGAAGCCTGCGGCGAAGCGCACCTTAAGGTCATTCTCGAAACCGGCGAACTCGGAACGCTGGATCGCGTGCGCAAGGCCAGCGTACTGGCGATGCATGCAGGCGCCGATTTCATCAAGACGTCAACCGGCAAGATACAACCGGCTGCAACGATGCAGGTGACGCTCGTCATGCTGCAGGCGATTCGCGATTTCTTCATGGACACCGGTCGAAGGGTCGGCATGAAACCGGCGGGCGGCATCTCGACATCGAAGCTGGCGATACACTACCTGGTCATGCTGCGCGAGACGCTCGGCAACGACTGGATGACGCCGGAGTGGTTTCGCTTCGGCGCGAGTTCGCTTGCGAACGACGTACTGATGCAGATCGTGAAGCAATCGACCGGCGTGTATCAGTCGGCGGACTACTTTTCACAGGACTAATGAGCCGGGGTAAGGAAAAAATGGCAACCCCCGAAAGCAAACTGGCGTTCGACGGCGGCTGGGAATACGATCCGGCCCCCGAGAGCACCGATCACATTCGGATCAGGAAGCGCTACGGACTGTTCATTGACGGCGACTTCGTGTCGCCCGGCAAGGGCCGTTATTTTGACACGATCAATCCCGCGACCGAAGAGAAACTGAGCCGTATCGCCGAGGCGAGTGCGGCCGATGTGGACCGTGCCGTGCGCGCTGCACGAACGGCGTACCGCGGCCCATGGGGTCGAATGAAGCCCGCTGAGCGCGGTAAGTACATCTATCGCATCGCGCGCATCATTCAGGAACGTGCACGCGAATTTTCGGCAATCGAATCGCTGGACGGCGGCAAGCCGATTCGCGAATCGAGAGACGTCGACGTGCCGCTGGCGGCCGCGCATTTTTTCTACTACGCCGGATGGGCCGACAAACTCGAGTACGCGTTTCCTGGGCGAAAAGTGCGCCCGCTGGGGGTTGCGGGGCAGGTGATCCCCTGGAATTTTCCCCTGCTCATGGCCGCCTGGAAAATAGCGCCGGCGCTGGCCTGCGGTAACACGGTCGTATTGAAGCCGGCCGAGACGACGCCGCTGACCGCGCTGAAACTCGCCGAAGCGATCGCCGATGCCGGGCTGCCGGACGGTGTCGTGAATATCGTCACGGGTGCCGGCGCAACGGGCGCTGCCGTTGTCGAACATCCGGGGGTCGATAAGGTCGCCTTCACGGGTTCAACGGCCGTCGGGCGTCTGATCATGCAGTCGCTCGCGGGCAGCCGCAAAAAATACACACTCGAACTCGGCGGCAAGGCCGCAAACGTCATTTTCGCCGATGCCGCGATCGACCAGGCCGTGGAAGGCATCGTCAATGGCATCTTCTTCAACCAGGGGCACGTGTGTTGCGCGGGTTCGCGGCTGTTCGTGCAGGAGTCGGTTGCGGCCGAGGTCATCGGCAAACTCAAGGACCGGATGGAAACGCTGATCGTCGGCGACCCGCTGGACAAGAACACCGATATCGGTGCAATCAATTCATCCATGCAGCTCGAGAAGATTCAGTCCTATTTGAAGGTCGGACAGGCCGAAGGCGGAGAGATGCACCAGAGCTCCTGCCGCCTGCCGAAAAAGGGCTACTGGTGCAGGCCGACTATATTCACGGGTGTTTCGCAGTCGAATCGAGTCGTGCAGGAAGAAATTTTCGGGCCCGTGCTTGCGATTCAAACGTTCCGCCGCTTCGACGAAGCCATTGCGAAAGCCAACAACACACCGTACGGCCTGTCCGGGGGCATCTGGACGGACAAAGGTGCGAAGATTTTCAACATGACGCGAAGCGTCCGTGCGGGCGTTGTGTGGGCGAATACGTTTAACAAGTTCGATCCGACGTCGCCGTTCGGCGGCTACAAGGAAAGCGGCGTGGGCCGGGAAGGCGGCCTGCACGGCCTCGATGCCTACGTGAAAACGGGAGTGTGACTATGGCGGCGAATCGCATTGCCGTTGCCAAGACCTACAAGATCTACATCGGCGGCAAATTTCCACGCACCGAGTCCGGCCGGTATTTTGCGCTTGAGGATCGCAAAGGCGGCGTGATTGCCAACGTCTGCCGCGGCAGCCGCAAGGATTTTCGCAATGCCGTAGTCAGCGCACGCAAGGCACAGTCGGGGTGGGCCGGTGTGAGCGCCTATCTCCGCGGACAGATTCTGTACCGTATTGCCGAGATGTTGGAGGGCAGGCGCGATCAGTTCATCGCGGAGCTCAGGCTGCAGGGCGCGACGGCAGCAGCGGCCGAAAGAGAAACGGACCTGTCGATTGACCGGCTGATTTACTACGCGGGCTGGGCCGACAAGTATCAGCAGGTGTTCAGTGCCGTCAATCCGGTCAGTTCGTCGCACTTCAATTTCTCGGTGCTGGAGCCGACCGGGGTTGTGGCATTGCTGGCACCCGACAGTACTGGCCTGCTCGGGTTTGTGTCCAACGTGGCGCCGGCGATCGTGGGTGGCAATACGGTCGTGGCGCTGGCGTCGGAGTCGCAACCGCTGTGCGCGGTCAGCTTCGCCGAAGTGCTGCATGCGTCCGACGTGCCGGCCGGCGTCGTCAACGTTCTAAGCGGTTTCCGTAGAGAGCTCAGTGAGTATTTTGCATCCCACATGGACGTCAACGCGATCGTTTACTGCGATGGCGGCAAGGCCGTGGCGCGGGATATCCAGCAACGCGCCGCCGGCAACATCAAGCGCGTCGTTGCGCGGACGCGCGTCGACTGGCGCAAACCGCAGTCCGCCAATCCGTATCTGATCCGGGAAACGCAGGAAGTCAAAACGACCTGGCACCCGATCGGGACCTGAGCGTGCTGCCGCACGATTCCCGCGTCAGATGTCGTCGAGGAGCCCTTTCTCAACGCGTGCGCCGAGTTGTTGAATGACTTTTGTTGCACAGCGAGTGCCGTAGCGGGCGCAGTCGGCGAGTGATTTATCGTGGGTCCACCCATACAGGAAGCCCGCTGCGTAGGCATCGCCTGCGCCGGTCGAATCGACGACTTTTTCGATTGGCGTAGCGGGCTGCCGGACGACCGCGTCCCGATGCACAATAACGGAACCTTTGTCCGAACGGGTGACCGCATACAAGGTCGCCGTGTGCCGCAGTTTCGCGATTGCGTCGTCGATATCGTCGGTGCCCAGCAGTGCGTGAAGTTCGTCTTCGTCGGCGACGACGATGTCGGTACAATTTTGCACGTAATCCGCAAACGAATCCTTATGCCGTTCGACGCAAAACGAGTCGGAAAGCGATAACGCGACCTTGCCGCCTCGTTCGTGCACGATGTCCGCGGCTTTTCTTGCGAGCGCCGGGCCGTCGGCAATATCCCAGACATAACCCTCGATCAGTACCGCCTGCGGACTGTCGACGGTCGCTTTCGTCACGTCCGAGAGTGCGAGTTCGGTACAGGCGCCAAGGTATGTCTGCATCGTGCGCTGACCGTCCTCGGTAATCAAAATGTGGCTGCGTGCCGTCGCAGCGCCCGAGTCGGCCGGTGGCAGCCGAATGTCGACACCGATCGACCGCATGTCATGGTTGAAGATTGCGCCGAGCTGATCGTCGCGCACCTTACCGATGTACGCCGCCTTTCCGCCCAGGTTCGCAAATCCGGCAATCGTGTTGGCAACCGAGCCGCCGGACATCTCAGTGGCAGGACCCATCATGGCATAAATCTCACGTGCCCGGTTTTCGTCGATCAGGGTCATCGAGCCGGGCGGTGCACCGATTTTTTCAAGGAAGTCCGTATCGACATGTGTAAGAACGTCAACAATGGCATTGCTGATACCGAGGAGCTGAACGGAGTGCGTCATATTTTCAACATTGAGACAAAAACGGCGCATAGCCTACCACCAGGTGCGTGTCGCTGACAGAGGTGACGTGCTTGATTACAATACGTCCCCTGGGATTGTCAGTTCGGTCTGACAGTCGATAGGGGTAACGATGAGACGATCTGCGAGTTTGCTGATTCCGCTGACGCTGATTCTGTTGTACTACGGGATCTGGCTTGGCGTCGTGACGTTTTTCGCGACCCGTTATCCGGCCGTGGCGGAATACCTGCCTATCGGTGGACTCGACGAGTTGCCGGGCATGAACATCGACTCGTTCGAGCCGGTCTACACCTCCGTCGAGCGCAATTTGCTGACCGCGATGGCGCCGATCAAACTGTTTTGGTCGATTATCGGTGCGACAATTCTCGCAGTTCCGGTCTCGTGGGTGTATTTCATTACGAGCCGGGCACGCCGCATCGATCAATCCTTCCTTCAGACAATCATGATTTTGCCGATACTGGTGACGGGCATCGCTATGATCGTGCTGAACAGTATTGCGCTGGCGTTCAGTCTGGCCGGCGTGGTTGCGGCCGTGCGCTTCCGGTTTTCTCTGAGTCAGCCGTCGGATGCGATGTATATTTTTGTCGCAATTGGCATCGGTCTGGGTGCCGGCATAGGCGCGCTTGGTATCGCCTACGTCATTTCCCTGACGTTTGTGCTGGCCACCCTCGTAATCTGGAAACTCGAGTATGGCAAAACGCTTGCCGGGCCGTTTCTGACGATGCTGACGCGGCGGGATGCAGGCGAAGACGAGTATTGAGGGTTGTGATTGCTGCCGCCAAAGCGCTGATCGATTGCGGTACAGGCCGGTATTGGCAGGAAGCTGAACATTGACGACATTGGAAGAACTCAGCGGTCCGAGTAACCGCAGTTTACTGCTGGTGCACGGCCGCAATTTCAAACCGGCCGAAGAAGCCTATATGGACGTGTCGATGGCCGCGCTGCGCAGCGGCATCGAACGCGACTACCCGGAACAGCTCGACGCTTTCGACGCCATGCGTAAAGCGATGGCCTGGTATGGCGATCTCAATGCGGAAGTACTGCGGCGCAAGGGCAAACGCTACGACGAACAACTTGACGTGGGCGATCGCCGTAACGCGCTCGCTGCACTGCGCGAGATCGACGCACGCAAGCGATTCGGTATCCGTTACTACGACACACTGCCGGGTAAATCGGCCGTGCCCGAGTTTTTCGCGGGACTGCTTGCGCCGACACTCGGCAGCATCGGTTTATGCATGCCGCTGGTTGGCGCGGTTGCCAAAGATGTGGCGCAGTACTTCGACAGGAAATCGGACTTTTCGATGCGCGTCCGCGAGCGGCTCAGAACGCGCCTGTGCGAAATGATGGATCGGGGCGATCGAATACTGCTGGTAACGCACGGGACCGGCAGCATCGTGGCCTACGATGTGCTCTGGCAGTTGTCGCACGATCCGGACTGCAGTGACGGATACTTCGACAGCAAGGTCGAACTCTGGCTGACACTGGGTGCCCCGCTCGGCGACAACAATATTCGCAAGCGCCTGCTGGGCGCAAAAGAGAAGAGCGAAGCCCGTTTCCCGAAGAACGTGATCTCATGGCACAACGTTGCGGCCGAAGACGACTACACTTGCCACGACAACACGCTGGCCGATGACTTCAAGCGTATGCTGCAGCAGCGTCTGGTCAGTGCCGTACACGATTACAAGATCTTCAATCTGGCGGTACGCTACGGAAAATCGAATCCGCACAGCTCGATCGGTTACTACATCCACCCGCGTGTGTCGAAGATCGTCGCCGACTGGCTACAGGTCCCCGAGTCCAGTGCGTCGCCTAAATACACGCTTTGACGATGCGGCTCTCCACCTGCCGCTGCGAGCGGATGGTCTTGTAGAACCCCTCGACATAGCTGGCCAGCGCGTGCCGCGTGCGTTTGTTCAGCGCAGGCGCTGAATCGATCAGTGTGAAAATCGCGTCGCGCTTCTCGAGAAAGCGTTCGATGGTTGCGGGTATTTCGTCGATAAACGCACAACGGCCGCGATACAGCCTCTGCCGAACGCTGGCGAGACGAAATCCCGGGTTCGGTCCGGCGTGCGGCGCGTCCACGAGTCCGGCCTGATCGAAGTCATAGGGCACGGAGAGCCACTTTGAGTCACCGCCACCCAGCGGTATGGAATTGTGGCAGCAGGATTCGTCTATTGCGCCGAGAATCGGTGAAAAGTCGGTGTTGCCGAGCAGATAGTGAAACATCGACGTCAGGTTGGTGTAGGCAGCATCGAGCGATGTAACTCGGACACGTTCGACGCCCATGACCTGTCTGCCGAGCCGGTTCGCCAATCGGTCGCGGTGTTCGATCACAAAGCCGTAGTGTTCACCGTTGTGATGCCCGTTTTCGTTGTCTTCGTACTCGATTCTGAGCAAGCGTACCCGAAAACTGGCATCGGACAGCTGGTTAAAAATCCGGTACGCAAGGTATTCCCGCAACAGCACCTGCTCGTAGCGTGAACCCTTTCGGCAGTGAGTGACGAGTTTCATCTTGTTTTGCTTTTGGAACAATGTGCCGCGGGTCTGTGACGTGCGAAAGTTGAGGCGCAGCGGCGGAAATGCACAGATTTCCTTTTGCCGCCGCGAACGACCGCGTGTTCGTACCTTTACGTCGAGTTCGACGGCTTTTCCTGCTGAGTTCGTGAACAGGAACCGTGCCGGCAGTTCCTCATTGAACGGGCGCTCCGATAATATCGTCGTTAGTGGCGCAACGAGACGAATATCCAGTATTGTGTCATCGTCGAACAACGGGTCGGGCTCGGCGCTTTCGATCGCGACCGCGCATTGCGATACCAACAGCCACAGCGCCAATGCGAGTGTCCGGCAGGTCCCAGCCATTGTTATTTTTCCTCGTTAAAGTACTCTCAGCGTATGTGGCGATTTCTCCTCGATAGTATATCGTCTCGCAGCCGCATTTCAGGTCTGTTGTATTTCTGCTGCGTGTTCTCCGCCTGGTTGCAGCCCGCTGCCGCGCTGGCTGAGCCGGTGTGCGACGACCGGCGCATCGTCGCGATGTCCGATGTGCATGGCGCATTCGATGCCATGGTTGAAACGCTGCACCGCGCGGATGTCCTCGGCGAGGCCGACGAATGGACCGGTGGCTGTTCGCAGCTCGTCATCGTGGGCGACATTCTCGACAGGGGACCTCGTTCGCGCGACGCGATGGAGTTGCTGATGCGCCTCGAGGAGGAAGCCGAGTCGGCCGGCGGACGGGTTGAGGTACTGATCGGAAACCACGAGTCGATGCTGCTGACGGGCGACATGCGCTACGTCAGCGACGAAGAGTATCGGGCGTTTGCTGCCGAGGAGACAGCGCCGGAAAGAGCGGAATGGTTACAGCGGTATGCAGAGCGGCGCGGGGCCGCAATCGCCGAGGTTCAGGCGACGTTCGAAAAAAACTATCCTCCCGGTTACTTCGCCATGCGGCGCGCCTTTCGTTCCGACGGCCGATACGGTGCCTGGTTGCTGCAAAAAGACGCTGTCGCGAAACTGGACGGGTCGGTGTTTGTGCACGGCGGCCTTTCCGAGAAGATCGCGCGTCTCGGCATTGCGGGCATCAACACGCGCCTACGAGGTGAACTCACAGAGTACGTGAAAGCGCTCGACGTGCTGATCGATGCGGCGATTATCCTGCCTACCGACAGCCATTACGACTACGCGTCGATCCTCAACAACTACCTGCCGTCGCTGGATGCATCGTCCACGGTCATCGAGGCGACTGCGACGCTCAGGGAACGCCTCGAGTCGAGCCTGTTTGACGTGACCGGGCCGCTTTGGAACCGCAGCAACGTGTCGTGCCAGGGAATCGTCGAGGAGTACCGGATTCGAAACGTGCTCGAAGCACTCGACGCCGAGCGCCTCGTTGTCGGTCATACGCCGACGCCCGGGCGCGATGTTCTGCAGCGCTTCGACGGCCGCGTCGTCGAAATCGATACCGGCATGCTGAATAGCTGGTACAAAGGCAGCGGCAACGCATTGGTGATTGACGGCGATACACTCCGCGTTGTCGCTCAGTCGGCAGACGAAGTGAGTGCGCCGCGCGATCGTGCGCGCCAGGTTGGCCGGCGCGCACAGGCACTGAGCGCCGAACGCATGGAAGAATTGCTGCGTACAGGCGAGATCGTGTCAATTCAAAAAAATCGTCAAAAGCTGACACAGCCGAAACCGGCTGTCTTGGTCACCGTCACCGACGGTGAGAACACCGTCGATGCCGTGTTCAGCAAGCGGCGCAACAAGGGCGTCTATCCGTCTGTCGCAGCCTACCGGCTCGACCGCCTCCTCAATCTCGAAATGGTACCGGTTACCGTCATTCGTGAGGTGAACGGTGCGGCAGGTTCGCTGCAGTTTCTGCCGGCGGGTCTGGTGCCCGAAGCCGACAGAGCCGCCAGGGGAGACGGTGGCGGCGCGCGCTGCTCATTGCGCGACCAGTGGCCCGCGATGGCCGTGTTCGATACTCTGATTTACAACGAAGGCCGGAGTTCGCACCGGATTCTCTACGACCCGAAAACCTGGCGACTGATTTTAAGCGAACACTTCCGTTCGTTCGCTGCATCGCGCGGTCGGCCGCCGCACCTGAAGTACGAGGAACTGATTGTTCATGCCGGCTGGCAGAAGGCGCTCAAATCGCTAAGCAACGAACGGCTGAGCGAAGAACTTGGCGACGTGCTCGACAAACGGCGGCTGAAGGCCTTGTTCGGTCGCCGAGACGAACTCCTCAAGCGCGAGCGGCATCCGGGACTTCGATAAACGACAATCCGCCGCAGTTTGCGCCGCGCCACATTGTGATAGCCTATCGAACTGGGCAGGTGACATGGCACGACTCTCTACGCACATTCTCGATACCGTACGCGGCAGTCCGGCCGCGGATGTCGCCATTCGCCTGTTTCGCGCCGGCGCAGAGCGCAGACTGATTGTTGAGGCTCGCAGCAACGACGACGGACGAACCGAACGCCCGCTGTTGCAGGGCGACGGAATGCGCACGGGGACCTACGAACTTGAGTTCGACGTCGGCGAGTACTTTCGGCGCGGCGATGTGCCGCTCGCTGAGCCCGCCTTTCTGGATACGGTCGTGATCCGGTTTTCCGTACTCGACAATGAGAATTACCACGTGCCGTTGCTCGTGTCGCCGTGGTCCTATTCGACCTACAGGGGGAGTTGATGCATTGACTCGCAAAGACTGCATTCGATTCGTTCTTGACGGCGAGCTCATCGAACTCTCCGATGTCGATCCGTGCCGAACGGTACTGCAGTATCTGCGCGAGGATTTGCGCCGCAAGGGCAGTAAGGAAGGGTGTGCCGAGGGCGACTGCGGTGCCTGCACGGTCGTCATCGCCGAAGCACAGGCTGGCGGCATTGCGTTGAAGGCCGTCAACGCCTGCATTCAGTTTTTACCGTTACTCGACGGCAAGCAGCTCATCACCGTGGAGAGCCTGAGCGACGGCGATTCGTTGCACCCCGTGCAGCAGGCCATGGTAGATAAGCACGCATCGCAGTGTGGATTTTGTACACCCGGCATCGTCATGTCGCTGTTCGCG
Organism: Woeseiaceae bacterium; assembly: GCA_965224505.1. Lineage (GTDB taxonomy): Bacteria > Pseudomonadota > Gammaproteobacteria > Steroidobacterales > Woeseiaceae > UBA1847. The sequence continues at coordinate 2,118,985 of CBDCZL010000018.1, read as the reverse complement.
CTCTACGAGAACGAGCCGTCTCCGGATCGTCAGGCAATCGACGATGCGCTGGCCGGGAATCTCTGTCGTTGTACCGGGTACCGGCCGATTGTCGACGCGGCAAAGGCCATGTACTCGGTGAGCCGCGGGCCGTCTCCGGTTGCCGCCGACGTATTGACGCGGCTGCAGCGAGAGGAGTCGCTTGCGCTCCGTTTCGGTGACCGCCGCTTTTACGCGCCGCTGAGTTGCGACGAACTTGCCGAGCTGTATCTGCGTCATCCCGATGCGACGATTCTGGCCGGGGGCACCGACGTTGGCCTCTGGGTCACCAAGCAGCATCGTGAACTGCAAACCGTCATTTATACGGGACAGATCGCCGAACTAAAAACCGTGGGCGCAAACGATTCGCATATAGAAATAGGCGCGGCCGCGCCGCTCAGCGATGCAGTGCCTGTACTGCTCCAGCACTATCCCGGGCTTGAAGAACTGTTTCGCCGTTTCGCGTCGCCGCCGATCCGCAATGCCGGTACGCTGGGCGGCAATATTGCCAACGGTTCGCCGATCGGCGATTCGATGGCGGCACTTATGGTCGTCGATACGACGCTGTTGTTGCGCCGCGGCGATGCCGTACGTGAAGTCCGCCTGGACGAGTTCTACAAAGATTACATGGTCAACGATCTGCAACCGTCCGAATTTTTGCAGCAGATCAATGTGCCGCTGCCGGTTCAGGGAGACGTCGTGCGCAGCCATAAATGGTCGAAGCGATTTGACCAGGACATCTCGGCCGTGTGCACGGCTTACCGGCTGCGGCTTGACGGCAATGCCGTCAGCGAGTTTCGCATGGCCTGCGGCGGGCTCGCTGCGACGGTAAAAAGGGCACAGGCAGCCGAGAGCGTGCTTGCCGGATGCGAATGGCAGCGCGAATCCGTCGAGGTCGCCAGTGCGGCCCTCGCTGAAGATTTTCAACCGATAGACGACATGCGCGCCAGCGCCGATATTCGTCTGCGAGTCTGCCAGAATCTCCTGCGCCGCTTTTTTCTTGAAACCAGCGACGCCGCGCCTGAGACGGTGTATACCTATGGACGCTCGCACTAAGTCTTCGTCGGCGCGCGAAGCGGCGATGGGCGCTCCGCTGCCGCACGACAGCGCGCATTTGCACGTCAGCGGCCGGGCATCCTATACGGACGATCTGCCGGAACCGCGAAACATCGCGCACGTCGCGGTTGGCATGAGTCCGGTGGCGCACGCGACGCTTCAATCCGTCGATCTTGCCGGCGTGCTTGGCAGTGCCGGTGTTCTCGCAGTCTGTACGGCGGGCGACATTCCCGGAGAAAATAACTACGGACCGATCGTCGCGGACGATCCGATTTTTGCCGACAATCTCGTGCAATACGTCGGGCAACCCGTGTTTGCCGTCGTCGCGGATACGGTGACGGCCGCACGCAAAGCGGCGCGGCGTGCCGAGTTTTCTCTGCAGGAACACGAAGCGATACTCGACATTCGTCAGGCGGTGCGCGAGGGCTCGTTTGTGCTTCCCAGTGAAACGCTGCAGCGCGGCGACCCGGACAGAGCCATTGCCAGCGCGCCCCGCAGTTTGTCGCGCTCGGTGTCGCTGGGCGGGCAGGATCAGTTTTATCTCGAGGGCCATATCGCGATGGCCGTTCCGCAGGAAGACAACTGCCTGCGGATTTACAGTTCCACACAGCATCCCGACGAGGTTCAGATGCTGGTCGCGCACGCGACCAACCGCCCGGCCAGCGACATCACGGTGATCTGCCGCCGCATGGGCGGTGCGTTTGGCGGTAAGGAAAGTCAGGCGGCACTGATCGCCTGTGTTGCGGCGATTGCGAGCGATAAGACGGGCAGGCCCTGCAAACTGCGCCTCGACCGCGACGACGACATGGTCATGACCGGCAAGCGGCACGATTTCGAAATCGACTACGAGGTCGGATTCGACGAAAACGGCAAAATCCTCGGCATCCGATTTGAATTTGCGTCACGTTGCGGGATGTCGGCCGACCTCTCGGGACCGGTCAACGATCGGGCAATGTTCAGTTGCGACAACGCGTATTTTCTTGAGCATATCCGCGTACTTTCGCACCGCTGCAAAACCAATACCGTGTCCAATACGGCTTTTCGAGGCTTTGGCGGCCCGCAGGGAATGTTTGCGATTGAATACGTCATGGACGATATCGCCCGAGCGCTGAATCTCGATCCACTCGCGGTGCGCCGCCGCAATCTGTACGGCAAAAACGAACGCAACGTCACGCAGTACGGGCAAACGGTAGAAGACAACATCACCGACGAATTGTTCGATCAGCTCGCTGAAAGCAGCGATTACGAAAAACGCAGCGCCGAGATACGAGCGTTCAATGCAGACAGCGCGATACTAAAGCGTGGTATTGCAATCACGCCCGTAAAGTTCGGGATTTCCTTCACCAACACATTGCTGAATCAGGCGGGCGCGCTCGTGCACGTCTACAGGGACGGCACCGTGCAGCTCAACCATGGCGGCACCGAGATGGGGCAGGGGCTTTATATCAAGGTGGCCCAGGTCGTTGCGGACGAACTGCAGATTGACATCGGCGATATACGCATCACCGCGGCGGATACGAGCAAGGTACCGAACGCGTCGGCGACGGCTGCGTCCAGCGGCGCTGACATGAATGGTATGGCGGCCAAAAATGCGGCGGCGAAGATCCGGGCACGCCTGACGGCATTCGCGGCCGACCGTTTCGGTGTCAGTGAGGCGGCGATCGAATTTCGCGATAGCACGATCTTCGCGGGCCGGCAGCAAATCGCATTCGCAGAACTGGTGCAACAGGCCTGGGCTGCGCGCGTGTCGTTGTCGGCGACGGGCTTTTACCGGACACCTAAAATCAACTACGACCGCGCGACGTTCAGCGGGCGCCCGTTTTATTATTTTGCCTATGGTGCAGCGGTCACGGAGGTCGTTGCCGATACGCTGACCGGCGAATATCGAATCCTGCGTGCCGATCTGCTGCACGACTGCGGACACTCGCTGAATCCCGCAATCGACATCGGTCAGGTCGAAGGTGGATATGTGCAGGGTGTCGGCTGGCTGACATCTGAGGAGTTGTGGTGGAACGATCGGGGCGAGCTTGGTACGCACGCGCCATCAACCTACAAAATTCCAACGTGTTCCGATCTCGCGCCCGATTTTCGCGTCAGGCTTTTGCAGCGCGCGCCAAATCGGGAGGACACGATTTTTCGTTCCAAAGCGGTTGGTGAGCCGCCGCTGATGCTGGCATTGTCGGCTTTTTTTGCGTTGCGCGATGCTATATCCAATTGGCAGTTGCCGCTGCCCGCACTAAACGCGCCGGCAACGCCCGAAGCCCTGTTGCGCGCGCTGCGGGATATTACGCCGTGAACGAATGGATCGACGAGTTGTCCGATCTTGCGGCAGGCGGCCAGGCGTCGGTGCTCGTGACGGTCGCCGGACTGCGCGGGTCGGCGCCGCGTGAGGTCGGTGCCAAAATGATTGTCACCGAAAGCGAGACGATCGGTACGATCGGCGGCGGTCAGCTCGAGTATCAAAGCACGCGATGTGCCGTTGACATGCTGCGGGCGTCGAATATGCAGCTTCGAAGTTTTCCGCTCGGCTCGTCGATGGGCCAATGTTGCGGCGGTGTTGTCGAAGTGTTGTTCGAACCGGTGCCGCCAGGTCTGCCGGGCTGGCTGCGCGACCTGCGTGCATTGCACGGTCAACGCGTGCCGGCCGTGCTGGCCACCTATATTTCACAATCCAGTCCACGCAAGCTCGTCGTTACCGAGCAGGATGTGTACAGCGCGGAGGGTACGGATTCGATGGTGGCGCGGGCGCGCAGTTTGCTTCTGGACAACTCGCCGCCCAGCCGAAACGTTCAGGAGTTTTACGAACCCGTTGTCGCGCCGGATCTGAATATCGCCGTATTCGGTGCCGGACACGTCGGGTCGGCCGTGGTCGCGGCACTGGCACAGCTCGACTGCAATATCCGCTGGGTCGACAGCCGCCGCAACGTGTTTCGCGCGACACCGGCGAATGTGCGCTCGATCGAAACGCCGGACGCGGCACTCGAAGTCGCGGCGATGCCGCCGGGCAGCTACTACCTCATAATGACGCACAGTCACGCGCTCGATTTCGAAATCTGCGATCGAATTTTACGGCGGCGCGACAGCCGCTACTGCGGACTGATCGGTTCATTGTCGAAACGCCGCAGATTCGAAAAACGCTTTCGACAGCAGGGCATGTCGCGGCAGATGCTCGACGAGCTCGTCTGTCCGATCGGTGTGGACGGCATCGGCGGCAAAAAGCCGGCGGAAATAGCGGTTGCGGTTGCCGCCGAGATCCTTAGCTTGCACGGGCGCCGTGCAGTGCGGTCGCTGCCCGACAACGTACGGCCGTTGCGGCGCTGACATGCAGGCATACCTCATCGATTGGTTGAACCTGCTGGTCCGCTGGCTGCATTTCGTCACGGGCATCGCGTGGATCGGATCGTCGCTCTATTTCATATGGCTCGACAATCATCTGCAACCGCCGCGCGACCCGGACGACGAAGGCCAGGGCATCGGCGGCGAAGTCTGGTCGGTACACGGGGGCGGGTTCTATCATGCGCGCAAGTTCGCTGTGGCACCGGCCGAATTGCCCGCGACACTACACTGGTTCAAGTGGGAAGCGTATTCAACGTGGCTGTCGGGCATGTTCCTGCTCGGGCTCGTGTACTTCGTCGGCGCCGAGGTCTATCTGATCGATCGCAGTGTCTCGGAGATTGGCACCGGCGCGGCAATTACACTTGCGCTCGCGATCATCGCAGGCGGATGGGTCGTCTACGATCTGCTGTGCAAAACCGCGGCCGCGGCCGGAGAGGCGTTGTTTGCAGGCATACTGTTGGTGCTGTGCGCCGCGCTGGCCTGGGGGTTGTGCCAGGTGTACAGCGGCCGGGCCGCCTACATACTGTTCGGCGCGACGCTCGGAACGATCATGGTGGCGAACGTGTTCTTCGTCATCATCCCCGGGCAAAAGCAGATGGTTGCCGCGGCGAGCCGCGGCCAGGCGCCGGATCCGGCGCCTGGCGTTAAAGCCAAACAGCGTTCAGTTCACAACACCTATTTCACGCTGCCGGTGCTGTTCGTCATGACCAGCAATCACTATGCGATGACCTACAGCCATCGGTATAACTGGGCGATTCTGATTGCAATCTCGGTGGCTGGCGCATTGATTCGTATCTATTTCGTGGCACGGCATAAAGGCTCTGCGTCGCCTGTTACGTTGATTGCGGCGGTATTGCTGCTTGCGGCGACTGCAGCCGCAATCGTGCCGCGGGCGCCCGAAACCGATGGCACGGGCGTGCCGTTCGCCAAAGTGCAAAATGTCATTCATGCGCGCTGTACGAGCTGCCATTCGCAGGCGCCCGTGAATCCGGCGTTTCCAGCCGCACCGCTCGGCGTGGTGCTGGACACCGAGGCACAGATTGTGAACGAGGCGGAGCGCATCTATCAGCAGACCGTACTGACGCGTATCATGCCGATCGGCAATCTGACCGCAATGACCGAGGAGGAACGCCGCATCGTCGAACAGTGGTACCTGAGCCTGGAGAACGGCGGTGAGTGATTATCCGCGCGATATGCGCGGCCATGGGGCGTTCCCACCGGACCCACAGTGGCCCGGCGATGCACGCATAGCTGTGCAGTTCGTCGTGAATTACGAGGAAGGCGGTGAGAACTGTGTGCTGCACGGCGATTCGGCCTCCGAGGCGTTCCTGTCTGAAATCGTCGGCGCGCAGCCCGTGGAGGGGCAGCGCCACATGAACATGGAGTCGCTCTACGAGTACGGATCGCGTGCCGGATTCTGGCGTCTGCACCGTCTGTTCACCGGCCGTTCGGTTCCGGTTACCGTATTTGCCGTCGCGATGGCGCTGCAGCGCAATCCGGTCGTCGTGCGCGCGATGCAGGCCTCCGGCTGGGAAATTGCAAGCCATGGATATCGCTGGATAGACTATCAGCACGTCGACGAGACCACCGAACGCAAGCACTTTGGCGAGGCGCTGCGCATCCATGAAGAGCTGACCGGTGCATCGCCGCAGGGCTGGTACCTGGGCCGCTGCAGCCCGAACAGCCACCGCATCGCCGCCGAAGACGGAAATTTCGCCTACAACGCGGACTCCTACGCCGACGATCTGCCCTACTGGGACTACTCGTTTGCAACGCCTCAGCTCATGGTGCCGTACACGCTCGACGCCAACGACATGCGTTTCGCGACCGCACAGGGATTCAATTCAGGCGCTCAGTTTTTCGACTATCTGCGCGACAGTTTCGATGTGCTGTACGCCGAAGGTGGCCGCATGATGTCGATTGGCCTGCACTGTCGTCTGGCCGGCCGGCCGGGCCGCAGCGCCGCACTCGCGAGATTTGTCGACTACGTGCAGTCTCACGAGGATTGCTGGGTTGCGACGCGTCTGGACATTGCTCGCCACTGGCGTGCGCTGTTTCCGGTGGACGGGAGCCCAAAATGAGTAACGCATTTGTGCACCGCTACGGCACAGTCTACGAACATTCACCCTGGGTGGCTGAGCGTGTCGCGGCGGTCATTGGCGACGACGTGCCCGATGTCGAAACGCTGGCGCAACTGATGCGAGCCTGCGTCGACAATGCCTCCGAGGAGGAGCGGCTTGCATTGATTCGGGCGCACCCCGACCTTGCCGGCAAGGTGCAACTCGCGGATGAGCTGACGGCTGATTCGGCGAGCGAGCAACAGAGTGCAGGACTCGACCGGTGCAGCGCCGATGAGCACGCGGAGTTTCAGGCGCTCAACAAGGCCTACCACGATAAGTTTGGGTTTCCGTTTGTGATGGCGGTGCGCGGTAGCGATCGGTGGCAGATTCTGGCCGCGTTTAAAGAGCGCCTGTTGAACGACTACCGGGCAGAATTCGATATGGCACTGACGCAGATTCACCGGATCGCCCGGCTCAGGCTCGATTCGATGAGATCCGACAATGAGTGAACGGCATCCTTTTCACGAGTGGGTCCGGCTCGAACAGCCGCGCCTCGGTTCACGCGTAACCTTCGCCACAGACGATTTTTTTGCCGCAAAAGAACGCGTCATCGATCCGGCCGATCCGGTGTTCAGGGACGGCGTGTATGACGATCATGGAAAGTGGATGGACGGCTGGGAAAGCCGCCGCAGACGGACTCCCGGACACGATTATTGCGTCATACGCCTCGGTGTGCCCGGCCGCATTCGCGGCGTCGATATCGATACGAGTTTCTTTACGGGAAACTATCCTCCCGAGGCGTCGATCGATGCGTGTCGCAGCGGCGAAGAAATCCCGGAGGACGGTTGGGCGTGTATTCTGCCGAAGACCGTGCTTAAGGGCGATGCCCATCATTTCCTGCCGGTCAACGACAACGGCATTCGCACGCATCTGCGTTTGAACATTTATCCCGACGGCGGCATCGCGCGGCTGCGCGTGTATGGCGAAGTGTCCGCCGATTTTTCGGGCGTGGACGGCTTTGTGGACCTGGCTGCCATTGAAAACGGAGGGCGCGCCGTCGCGTGCAGCGACGAACACTACGGCAGTATGCACAATCTCAATCTCCCCGGGCGCGGCGTAAACATGGGGGATGGCTGGGAAACGGCGCGCCGCCGCGGCCCGGGAAACGACTGGGTGGTCGTACAGCTTGCGCAACCCGGCGTTATCGAGCGCGCGGAAGTCGACACGGCGCATTTCAAGGGCAACTATCCCGACCGTGTTTCGCTCGAAGCGGGGCGCTTTGAGAAAAACGTCCTAGTGTTTGACGAACAGGCGTGGGATTCAATGTTGCCTGAGACAAAATTGAAGATGGATCAGCAGCATTTTTTTGAGCAGTTGAACGATGTCGGCGTCGCCACGCACGTGCGCATGTCGATCTATCCGGACGGCGGCGTCAGCCGCCTGCGCCTGTTTAGCCGCGTGGGCGGCCAATGAGCGTCACACTTAGAGCGCTGCCGCTCAGCCGCGAACGATTTGCCGCGTTTGGCGACGTCATCGAGACCTGCAGAGATACCGCAGAAGCCATGAACGACGCGCATTTTGAGCGCTTTGACGAACTGTGCAGAATTGACGTGGACGGTGTTGCCGGCATCAGCATCGCGCGCTGCCGCAACCCTAAGGTGTTGCCGCTGCGCGTCGACAAAGTCGAACGTCATCCGCTGGGGAGTCAGGCGTTTATACCGCTGTCGCAGGCTCGAATGCTCGTCGTGGTCGCACCGCCGCGGGAAGGTGTCGATGTCAGCGAATTGCGCGCATTCGTCACGAACGGCCGGCAGGGATTTAACTACCACCGCGGGACGTGGCACATGCCGCTCGTCGGTTTTGAGAAAGGACAGGAATATCTGATCGTCGATCGCTGCGGCGCACACGCAAACTGCGATGTGCACGACATCGACGAGACGGTCCTCGTCGACACCGATTAACCGCCGATAGCGTCGATAATACCGTTGAGGGTTGCGCTCGGACGCATCGCTTGTTCAGCGAGGCGGTCGTCAGGCCGATAGTAGCCTCCTATGTCTACGGCTGCGCCCTGAGCCGCGAGCAATTCGGCGTTGATTTGCTCCTCGTTGGCCGCCAGGGCTTCGGCGACACCCTTAAACGACTCCGCCAGCTCGGAATCGACCGTGTTGGCGGCAAGCGCCTCGGCCCAGTAGCGCGCCAGATAGTAATGACTGCCGCGATTGTCGTGCTCGTTTACCTTGCGCGACGGCGCTTTGTTGTTGTCGAGGTAGCGGCCGTTTGCATCGTTGAGCGCGTTTGCCAGCGTTCGCGCCCGGTCGTTTCCCGTCTTTACGGCCAGATCCTCGATCGACACCGCCAGCGCCAGAAATTCGCCCAGCGAGTCCCAGCGCAGGTGGCCCTCGCTCAGAAACTGCTGCACGTGTTTCGGGGCCGAGCCGCCGGCACCGGTTTCGTAGAGTCCGCCGCCCGCGAGCAACGGTACGATCGAGAGCATTTTCGCGCTTGTGCCGAGTTCCAGAATCGGAAACAGGTCGGTCAGATAGTCGCGCAGGACGTTGCCGGTTACCGAGATCGTGTCCTCACCGTTTTTTACGCGTTCGAGCGTTGCCCGCATTGCCTCGACGGGCGACAAAATCCGAATGTCGAGGCCCAGGATGTCGTGATCCTTGAGGTAGCGATTCACGAGTTCGATCAGCGTGCGGTCGTGGGCGCGCTCCTCGTTGAGCCAGAAGATCGCTGCCGAACCGGTCTGACGGGCGCGGTGGACGGCGAGTTTTACCCAGTCGCGGATCGGCAGGTCGCGTGTCTGGCACATCCGCCAGATATCGCCTTGTCGTACCCGGTGCTCGAACAGTCGGTTGCCGTCCTCGTCCGCGACGTACACGACGCCGTCAGCGGGTATTTCGAACGTCTTGTCGTGCGAACCGTATTCTTCCGCTTTTTGCGCCATCAGACCGACGTTGCAAACATTGCCCATCGTTGTGACGTCGAATGCCCCGTACGACTTACAAAAATCGATCGTCTCGGCGTAGATACCCGCATAGCAGCGATCCGGAATCATCATCCGCGAGTCCGCCGGTTTTCCGTCCGGGCCCCACATCTGTCCGGACGAACGAATGGCAGCGGGCATCGACGCATCGATAATGACGTCGCTCGGTACGTGCAGGTTGGTAATGCCGCGGTCCGAATCCACCATCGCGAGGGCGGGACGCGATTCGTAAACCGCTTCGATATCGGCCTTGATGTCATCCTGTACCGAGGCCGGCAGGCTTTCCATGCGGGCGTACACGTCGCCGATGCCGTTGTTTGGATCGACGCCAATGTCCGCGAACACGTCCGCGTGCTTTTCAAAGACGTCTTTGTAGTAAACCGCGACCGCGTGTCCGAACATGATGGGGTCGGATACTTTCATCATCGTCGCTTTCAGGTGCAGCGACAACAGAACGCCCTCACGTGATGCCGCATCAATCTGTTGCGCAAAAAACTCACGCAGTTTGCCGCAGTCCATTCTTGCGCTGTCGACGACTTCGCCCGCCTGCACCGGCACGGCGTCGCGAAGTACCGTCTCGGTGCCGTCGCCCGCCTGGAGCGTAATTTTCAGGTTGCCGTCCCGCGATACCACGGCCGATTGTTCGCTCGAATAAAAGTCGCCATCGTGCATGTGGCCAACCGAAGTTTTCGATTCGGCGCGCCACTCGCCCATGCGGTGCGGATTCGCTTTTGCATACGCTTTCACCGCGGCGGCCACGCGGCGGTCCGAATTGCCTTCGCGCAACACCGGATTGACGGCGCTTCCGAGTACCCGCGCGTAGCGCGCGCGGATGTCTGCATCGTCCTCGTCGTGGCCGTCCGCGGGATAATCGGGCAGGTCGAACCCCTGTGACTGCAGTTCTGCGATGGCGTCGTTGAGTTGCGGGATCGATGCGCTGATGTTCGGCAGTTTGATGATGTTCGCAGCGGGTGTTTTGGCGAGTTCGCCAAGTTCGGCCAGCGCATCGCTCAGCTTTTGATCCTGCGGCAGCCGATCCGAAAAATTTGCGAGAATGCGCCCGGCCAGCGAAATGTCCCGGGTCTCAACCGAGACCCCGGCGGCCCGCGTAAAGGCTTTGATAATCGGGAGTAACGAGTAGGTGGCGAGTGCGGGTGCTTCATCGGTCCGGGTGTAGATGATCTTGGAATGACTCATTACCTGTCCTTGTTGGGGCTGAGTGGCCGTGAAAATCGTGGCGGCGGCGGCCGGGCATTATAAAGCAATCAGACGTTGACGAGGATGGCCCTGAAATCGTTGACGTTGGTGCCGGTCGGACCCGTCACGATCAGGTCGTCGAGTGCGTCGAAAAAGCGATAACTGTCGTTTCGTTCCAGCCGTTCTTCAGCATCGATGCCGAGTGCACGTGCGCGCGCCAAAGAATCGGGTGCAATGCGGCAGCCTGCGTTGTCGCCGGCGCCGTCGATTCCGTCCGTGTCTCCGGCGATGGCGTGGATGGCCGGATGCTCACCCAGCGACACGACGAGCGACAGCGCGTACTCGCCGTTTCGTCCGCCGCGACCGTCACCGCGCACGTGTACTGTCGTCTCGCCGCCGGAAAGAATGACGCAGGGCGGTTCAACAGGTCCGCTTCCGGCCGCAATCTGTAGCGCGAGTTGTGCGTGCTCCTGCGCGATCAGACGCGCGTCGCCGGATAAATCGCCGAGCGAATATGGCGTGATGCCGAACTCGCCGGCTTTGACGGCCGCGGCGATCAGCGCGTCGTCGCTGGTTGCAACAATTCGAACATCGGGGTCGGCGACGACGGGTGCCGTCGCGTGCTCTATTGCCGTGCGCACGGGATCGGACAGGCCAATTCGATATCGCGCCAGAATATCGAGTGCGTCGGCCGGTGTGCACGAGTCGGGCAAGGTCGGACCCGAGGCGACGACGGCCGGGTCGTTACCGGGCACGTCGGAGATGATCAGCGTGACGACCGTCGCCGGTGCCGCCGCAGCCGCCAGTTTGCCGCCCTTTACGGCCGATAGTTTGCGGCGCACACCGTTGATCTCATGAATGGCCGCACCGCTGCGCAGAAGCTCTCTTGTGATCTGTTGTTTTTCCTCGAGTGAGACGCCATCGACCGGGAGGCTCAGCAGCGACGAGCCGCCGCCGGAGATCAGGCACACGAGCGTGTCCTGCGCCGTCAGACCCGATACTCTGCGCAGAATGTCCTGCGCGGCGGCCGATCCGGCTTTGTCAGGTACCGGATGTGCGGCCTCAATGACGTCGATGAATCTGCACGGCACGGCGTGTCCGTAGGGTGTGATGACACGGCCCTCCAGCGGATCGCCCCACTGGCGTTCCAGCTCCGCAGCCATTCGCGCGGCGGCTTTGCCGGCGCCCACGACGACGACGCGGCCCGACGGCCGCGGCGGCAGCCAACGTGCCATGCAGCGCTCCGGCATGGCGCTGTCGACCGCTGCGTCGAACAGCGAGCGCAGAATGTCGGGCGGTGCGGACCTCAATGCGCCGCGTCGCTATCCGTTGCGACGTACGGCGCGAGCCGGTCGAGCAGTCCGGTCATCTCCGGGCGATTTCGCCTGAGTTCGTCGATCGAAAAGCCCGACAACTCGTAGGGCAGCACCAGCCAGTCGTCGGTCCTGTGCACGAAATAGTCCGGCGTGCGCAGGGTTTTTTCGGTCGGCCGGTACCAAACCGTGGCGATACGTATGTCGTGGGGCAGATTGCGGCGCGTTTTGCGCGTTAGCTGGTCGATCACGGCGTGCACGCTGGAGCCGGTACTGTAGACGTCGTCGACGATCAGCATCGAATGATGCGCGCACAGATTTTCGAGCAGGTACTGCAGCCCGTGTACGCGAATGGCGCCGGCCTTGCCCACCATCTGCCGGTAGCGGGGCGCTCCCGTGTACGAGGTGCGAATGGCGATGTGATCGGTACGCGTGCCGAAGTAGTCGAGACCCTCCTGCACGGCGATGCCGACCGCGCTGCCGCCGCGCCAGAGTCCGACGAGAAAGTCCGGCTCGAATCCGGCTTCGTGGATCGTGGCAGCGAGCTTAAACGAGTCCTGTAGCAGGTCGTTGGCGGCAATGAATCGTTCGTTCATGCTTGTTCCCTGGCGATGCTGCGCTAAAATCGGTGCCGGGCATTATACCGCCGGATTTCCTGACTCGAGAATTGCCATGCCGAAGATCGTACTTTCCGCGCAGGACCTGCTGGAGGACTCCATAGAACTCGGGATCAAAATCAGGGAGAGCGGTTTTGAGCCTACGATGATCATCGCGATCTGGCGCGGCGGTACGCCGGTGGGGATGGCGGTTCAGGAGACGCTGTCCTACTGCGGTATCGCGTCGGATCACATTGCGATACGAACGTCCTCCTATACGGGCGTGGACGAGCGAGGACAGGTTGCCGTTCACGGTCTCAACTATATCGTCAAGAAGATTTGTCACGACGATCGCGTGCTCATCGTCGACGACGTGTTCGATACCGGAAATACGATTGTTGCGGTCATCGAGGAGCTCACGCGCCGGGCCCGGGGAAACACGCCCGACGATATTCGTGTGGCGGTGCCGTGGTTTAAACCCAGCCGCAACGAAACGGACATGACGCCACACTATTTTCTGCATGAGACGGCCGAGTGGCTCGTGTTTCCGCACGAACTCGACGCGCTGACGCCCGAGGAACTGCGCGAGCATCGTCCCGAGATTGCGGCCATCGTGCAGAACGTGGCGCCCAGGGTGAAGTCGGCGTAATCGCCTGCCGGCGTCGCGTGAACAGGCCTTAAACGTGCGGCGCATCTGTGTTTACTGTGGTTCGAATGTCGGCCGTCGGACGGACTATGCCGCCGCGGCATCCGAACTTGCCGACGCGCTGGCGGCACGGAACCTGGAGCTCGTGTACGGCGGCGCGCAAAAAGGCATCATGGGTGTTCTGGCCGATGCCGTGCTCGCGACGGGCGGTCGCGTCCATGGCGTGATCCCGACGGTGCTCGCCGATGCCGAGGTTGCTCACGAGGGATTGACGCAACTGCACGTCGTGGACTCGATGCACGAGCGCAAGACGCTGATGGCCGGTCTGTCCGATGCTTTTGTGGCGATGCCGGGCGGCTTCGGAACGATCGACGAAATGTTCGAAATCCTGACCTGGGGACAGCTACGGATTCATGACAAGCCCTGCGGCCTGCTCAATGTGGGCGGCTATTTCGACGGGCTGTTGAGGTTTCTCGATCATGCGGTTACAGAGGGCTTTCTGCGCCGCGAGAACCGTGACATGCTGCTGAGTGACGCAGACGCAAACGGCCTGCTGCGGCAGTTCGATGACTACGTGCCGCCGCGCGTTTCAAAATGGACCAACTGAACGGACCATCGCCGTAACAGGCGTTTCAGCCGTTCCTTGACCGGCTCGCGCAGATTGCGGCCGTACTCAACACCATATTATGTTTATTCAGACCGGAATTCATCGGTAGTTTCGAAGCGTCCTGACTAAAGCCTGGCTCGACAACGCCGAAAACGAGTTGGGAGGCGGGACGTTCGATCCGGTGAAGCAAAGTTGAATAAGTTGGTAAATATGCACCAAATCCCCCGAGAAAAACAGCGGAATCCTGCGAAGCAGTTCCGTGAGTCCAGGCCGGACGTTACGTAAACTCAAGCCTTAGTTTCGTCAAATCCAAACCGCTATGACCCTTGACGTGCCGCTCGCCACACTTTTGATTTTCAGCGCCGCCTGTTATGCGCTGCTGGGTATCCGTGTGGCCACCACCAGCAGCGCCGGCAGCATGCCGAGCGGTGCACTGTTCGTCCTGCTGGGCTGCTGGGTCATGGGTGCCGCGATCGAATTGCTCTCCGAGTCGTTCGTGACGTTTTCGGCCGGCAGAACCGCACACTTCATCGGCTCGGGGCTGGCCCCGGTCGCGGCTTACGTCTGCTTTCGCGCCTACACGGGTGCGCCGCTGCCTGTTCGCACCGTGTGGATGCTGTTACCGATTCCACTGCTCTCGATTCTCCTTGCGGCGACCAACATGCACCATGAACTCGTCTGGTTTATGCCGTTCACCAATGAGGCCGGAGAGTATCTGACGCGACCCACCCGCTGGGGGCCGTGGTTCCTGTTCGTCCACATGCCATACTGCTATGCGGTCATGGGCGCGGCGCTGCTGACACTGATTTCTCACACGATGGCCGTGGCGGCGGGCCACCGCCGGGGGCTGTATCTGCTGATGGCCGCGTGTGTGCCTCCGGTGCTTTCCGTCACGCTGTACGATCTCGGCATTGGTCCGACAACGTTTTCGTATGTGTCGCTGGTGCTGGTGGCGATGCTGCCGTTGTATGCCTGGCTGGTCGTCAGCGAACAACTGGCGGAGTTCACGCCCCTCGCGTACGAAACCGTGTTTCAGAACATGCAGGACCCCGTGGTCGTCATCGACAATCGCTGTCGCGTGATCGGCCTCAATCAGACAGCTGAGAGCATGTTGTCGATCAATGAGACCGCAGCGCTGCTTAAACCGCTCGAATCGGTATTCGGAGACGATTCGCCCGAAGTGTTCGAAGTGCTGGAATCGGGTCAGCCGCAGCGCATGATGACTTCGACCGGCCGCTTTCTGCACGTACAGGTATCGCCGATTGCGAACAATCGAGCGACCGTGCAGGGCGGACAGGTTCTGATGTTTCGAGACGTCAGCGACGTCGAGAAAGCGCAGTCGGAAGTACGCAAAAGCGAGAAACTGCTGCGCACGCTGATCGATCACTCGGTCAATGGCATCCTGCGCCTGCGCTGGGCGCAGGATGCAAGCGGGCCGCGGGTTTTGCGCTGCATATTCGCCAACGCGGCGGCCGGAAAATTCCTCGGTGTGGATGCTGGCGAACTTGTCGGGCAGAGCGCTCGAAAAATTGTGAACTACGCCACGTCGGATATGGAGGTCGGCCAGACCGGCGAGATACAGCGGCGTCTGGAACAGGCCGTGGAGCTCGGTGGCGGACTCGATGTGGAGGTTCGCTGCCGCGGCGCAGGTACCAGCCGCTGGCTGCGCCTGATTTGCGAACCCGTCGGAGACGATTTTGCTGCGACGTTTGTCGACATCACCGACGGCAAGGCAAAGGAGCGCCACATGGAGTCGATCGCGACCTCCGATCCACTGACCGGCGTGCTCAACCGCCGCGGATTCGAGCGCGACGCGACCCGCCGTCTGTCGGAAAGCGAGGATCACGCGACCGGTGCACTGCTGTTTATCGATCTGAACGGTTTCAAACTGATCAACGATCGCCACGGCCACGAAATCGGCGACCAGATACTGATCATCGCTGCGGACCGACTGCGCCGCAGTCTTCGGTCCTGCGACATTATCGGCCGTCCCGGTGGCGACGAATTTGTGGCACTCGTGCCGGACGTCGACGGGGACGTTGCCGACAGGCTGGCCACAAGACTCGCGATGTCTCTCGAAAGGCCGTACGCCATCGGCAAGGATAAGCTCGACTGCGCCGCCAGCATCGGACTGGCGCTGTATCCCAAAAACGCGAACACGCTGACGGGTCTTTTGCGCGAAGCGGATCGGGCGATGTACCGCGCCAAGGCGCGCAGCCGGAACTTCGACGAAATCAGCAGCGAAGATCTGCTCGAAAGAGCCATTTGACAGCCACCGGCAACTGATGTGATGGCCTCGGACGCCGCAAAAATGGTCTAATCGACCGTCGGTCCGTAAGAGAATCACCCTTGTCGTCTTTACCCGCTATTGAACCCGGAGATGCAGCCGTTATTCGCGTGCGCGGACTGCAGCGCCGTTATCCCATGGGGCGCGAGTATATCGACGCATTGCGCTGCGTCGATCTCGACGTGGAGCGCAACGACTATCTTGCCATCATGGGCCAGTCCGGCTCCGGCAAATCGACGCTCATGAATATCATCGGCTGCCTCGACCGTCCGACTGCGGGTGAGTACTGGCTCAACGGTCAGCGCGTGTCCTCGATGAACGAACGCGAACTGGCGCAGGTCAGAAACAAGGCCGTTGGCTTTGTGTTTCAGACCTTCAATCTGCTTCCCAGAATGACGGCGCTGGCCAATGTCGAAGTGCCGCTTATCTACAGCGGACTGCGCAGGACGGCTCGTGTGAGCCGGGCCGAGGGGGCACTGGCAAAGGTCGGGCTCGCCGACCGCACGTTGCATCGACCGTCGGAAATGTCCGGCGGGCAGCGCCAGCGCGTCGCGATTGCGCGCGCCCTGGTCACTGCGCCAAGTATTTTGCTCGCGGACGAACCCACGGGAAATCTGGATTCAGCAACAGGTGAAGACATCATGAGATTGTTCGATCAACTGCACGCCGACGGTCACACGATCGTCATGGTTACCCACGAGCAGCATATCGCCGAGCACGCAAGGCGCATCGTGCGGCTCAGCGACGGCGACATCGTCAGCGATAGCGCGGAGCCCGCGTCACGATGAGATTTCGGATATTGATCGCGGCGGGGCTCGTGACGGCCTGCGCTGACGAAACGACCGAGGTTCAGCTCTACGACACGGCGTCCGTGGAGCGCCGCAACATCGAGGTGTCGGTCAGTTCCGCGGGTATCGTCGAGCCGCTCGCAACGGTAGAGGTGAAATCCAAGGCGTCCGGTGAGGTGCTGGCTGTTGAGGTCGAGACGGGCGACCGCGTCGAAGAAGGCACATTGATGGTACGCATCGATCCGCGCACGGTGCGCAATCGGCTCAATCAGTCGCAGGCGGAACTCAAAGCGGCGGAGTCGCGCCGCGAGATTGCGAAGACACAAAAGGCCAGAGTCGAGTCCCTCGTTGCCAACGGCACGCTGACGCAGGCCGATCTCGAGGCCGTGGTGCTCGATCTCGCCAATGCCGAGGCACAGGTCGTGGCGGCGCGGGTCGCTGTCGAAAACGCACAGATCGCTGTGGACGATACCGATATTCGTGCGCCGATCACAGGCACGATCATTGTGAAACCCGTCGAAGCAGGACAGGTCATTTCGTCGCCGACCCAGGACTTTTCGGGCGGTACCCTATTGTTGCAGATGGCCGACTTGAGTGCCGTGCAGATTCGCTCGCTGGTCGACGAAACGGACATCGGCAAGATTCGCGCCGGCATGAGCGCAAGCGTCACGGTTGCGGCATACCCGAATCAGCCATTCCCGGGCGAGGTCGTCAAAGTCGAGCCGCAGGCCGTTGTCGAGCAGAACGTAACGATGTTCGCCGTGCTCGTGTCGATCCGTAATCCCGACGGGTTGCTGATGCCCGGTATGAACGCCGAAGTCGACGTATCCATCGCACGCAGCGACAACGCGCTGACGATACCGGTGATGGCACTGCGCACGCATCGCGACGTCGCGTCGACGGCCGCGATACTGGAGCGTGACGAGAGTGCAATTCGCTCGGCGCTGGCTGTGCGTGATGCGAGTCGTCCCGCCGCAACCGATAATGGCGCAGAGACGATAGAAATTCGCGGCAATGTCGTCGAGTTACCCGAAGGCGTGACCGCCGAATCCGTTCGGGCGCTGATGCAAAAACGGCGCGACGGCGGCGAGCTGAGCGCGGACGAGCAGGCACTGATGCGGCGTGTTTTTCAGGCCATGCGAGATGGCGGCGGATCGCGCCAACCGCCGGCCGATTACCGCTTCGGCGGCGATTTCTGGGTGGTGCTGGATACGCCGGAGCGTGAAATACGCAAGGTGCGCAGCGGCGTCACCGATCTCGATCGCGTGGAGATCGTCGATGGGCTCGACGAAAACGATCGCGTGCTGATACTGCCGAGCAGTCACCTGCTCGAAACGCAGGAAGACCTGCAGCGATTCATCAAACGGCGAGTGGGCGGAGTTCCGGGAATAGGCTGAATGCTGATAGGAGAGACCATTCGAATTGCACTGTCGTCCATACGCGGCAACCTGTTTCGCGCGCTGCTCACGATGCTCGGCATCATTATTGGCGTCGCCGCCGTTATCACGATGGTGGCGCTCGGCACCGGCGCGCAGCGCGCCGTCGATGAGCAGATTGCATCGTTTGGAGGGGACATACTGGAGGTCGAATCGTCAGCATGGTTCAGCCGCGGTGTGGCGCGCAATCAGCAGACGCTGACCACCGACGATGCCGCTGCGCTGGCGCGGGGGATGCAGCACGTTGCGGCCGTCGTGCCCGAAATCAGCAGCCGTTTTCAGGTCAAGAGCGGCAACCGCAATATCAACGTCAGAGCGATCGGCACCACGCCGAATTATCCTGATGTGCACCAGTTTGAGATTGAGCACGGGCGCATGTTCAATGCGGGCGACGATGCGGCACGACGCCGGGTTGTCGTGCTCGGTGCGTCGATACCCGAAATGCTGGAATCGACTCCGGCTGCGATGATCGGGCGGACCGTGCAGGTTCGGGCTATTTCGTTCGAAGTGATTGGCGTCATGGCGCGCAAGGGCGGTCAGGGCTGGCGCAATCCCGATGAGTTCATCTGGATGCCGCTGTCGACCGTGCAGTTTCGCGTGACCGGTGATGAATTCGTCGAATCGATCAGTGCAAAGGTATCGCCGGATTCGACGATGCAGATGGCGATGCTCGAAATTGAGCGCGTACTCAGGCGCGAGCATGGCCTGCTGCCCGGCAAGGACAACGATTTTGCGATCATGGACCGCACTCAATTCGCGGAATCGCGCCAGGAGGCGACGCAGATATTTACTTATTTGCTCGCCGGTATCGCGGGCGTGAGCCTCGTCGTCGGCGGCATCGGCATTATGAACATCATGCTGGTTACGGTGACCGAGCGTACCCGCGAAATCGGCGTGCGCAAGGCGCTCGGGGCAACGCGCGGCAATATTCTGCTGCAGTTTCTGGTTGAGTCCACGATCCTGTGCCTGCTCGGCGGCCTCCTCGGGCTCGCGCTCGGCGCCACGGCGTCGGCGCTGCTCGCGAAGTACGCGGGGTGGCAGACCGTGGTGACGACGAGTTCTGCCGTGACGGCGTTCGGATTCAGCGCCGGCGTCGGCATGCTGTTCGGTATCTGGCCTGCCAGACGGGCCGCAAAGCTCGACCCGATCGAGGCGCTGCGCCACGAGTAATATTTTCTCGGTCGCGCCGGTCATCTATCGCGACTGACCGGAGCGCGCCTTCATGAACCTGCAATCTATCCTTCACAATATATTCGCATTGCTGCTGACGAGCAGTATCGTCTGCAGCGCAGCACTTTTGTCGGGTCATGCAAGTGCCCCCATCGCCGAATCGGCGGAGCGCGTACAGCCGCCTGGCATCGGCGATCAGGCACCCCGCTTTGTTGTCAGTACCCCGGCCGGCGACGATGTCGTGTTCGATCCGGAGCGCCTCAAGCGCCCTGCCGTCCTGCTGACGTTTCGCGGCGGCTGGTGCCCGTATTGCAATGTATACCTGTCGGAAATGCGGCATGTGATACCCGAGATTGCTGCGATGGGCGTGGACGTGTTGTTCCTGAGCGGCGACCGTCCCGACCAGCTCTATGAAAGCCTGAGCCGCGAGGCGCAGGAGGACATCGCGGGTCTCGATTCGTCGTTCAACGCGTGAATCTTTCTCTTTCACCCGGAAAGGCCGACGCGTCACGGCACAAGCCAACACCCGCCCGTCCCGGCACGGTGGCCCGGGTGGTGACGAACAAAACGAAGCAGTCAGACCAGGCGATCGCCCCGCGGCGGTGCTCGGCTCGGATGCGCCGGATCGACGGGCTGCGCAGTATGGCGGAGATGGTCCGGAATCCGCTCAATCACCGCGGGTTGCTCGATGCTGGCGATGACGCGCAAGTGCCCACCGCACTGCCGGCAGGTGTAACTATAAAAGCTCCCAGGTTATTCACGAAAAACATGAATTTCTGTTATTTTTCTGTATCATTTGACACATGGCAGCAAAACTCTCTAAAGCACGCCAACGCCTGAGCTTCGTTCTCAGAAATACCGGCCCAACTTTCACTGTTGCCGAGGTCGCCGACGTCTTGGGTCTGGAGCGCATTGAGGCATCGAAAATACTCTCTCGCTGGGCGGTTCAAGGTTGGGTGGTTCGTCTCCGCCGGGGGCTATACGCTGCCGTACCCCTGAAGTCCTCCGGCGGCGAAATGGTGCTGGAGAATCCCTGGCTGATCGTCCCCGCACTATTCGACGAGGCGTATGTTGGAGGCTGGTCCGCAGCCGAGCATTGGGACCTGACCGAGCAGATCTTTTCGAGTGTCTGCGTGCTGACCGCAGACAAGATCCGCAGCAAGGAACAGACTGTCGGCAGAATCCGATTCGTGCTGACGTCAATGAGGATAGACAGACACTTCGGTACGCGATTCGAGTGGGTCGGGAAACAGCGGATCGCCGTCTCCGATCCTGAGAAAACCGTCATCGATATGTTCTACAAACCGAGCCTTGGCGGCGGCATACAGCACGCGACCGAATGCTTTAGGAATCTGATCCGAGCGACACAAGGAGATGCAACCAAGCTGGCCAACTACGCTGAGCGCTTCGGCAGCGGTGCAGTAAACAAGCGACTAGGTCTCATTGCCGAAGCGACGGGCCTGGGCGAGTTGGCAGAAATGCTCTTTGCCGGCAAGTCGGCGGGCAACGTTCAACTTGATCCAAAGAACCCTGGCGACAAACTGGTAACTCGGTGGGGCGTATGGGTCCCGGCACACTGGGAGCGGTGGGTGCACGAATGATCGACCCAATCGAAATCCACGAAGCTGCCAACGAAACCGGCCTCAACCCATACGTCATTGAGAAAGACTACGTAATCGGCTGGATTTTGGCCGGCATATACAATCATTCGGAAATCCGCGACGCCTGGGTTTTCAAGGGTGGGACATGCCTGAAGAAGTGCTTCTTCGAGACATATCGGTTCTCGGAGGACCTCGACTTCACATTGCGCGATGCGGCGCATCTCGACGAGGCGTTCTTGTCCACGGTTCTGTCCGAAGTTGCGGATTGGGTCTACCAGAATGCCGGCATCAATATTCCTATCGATGAGCTCAAGGCCGAGGTTTACACCAACAAAGCCGGCGTGACCGGCGGACAAGCACGAGTCTACTTCCGAAATCCGCTTCCTCATACGAAGAATAGCCCGGGCCGCATCAAAGTCGATCTGACCACACACGAAGTCCTGGTTAGGGACTCTGTACAGCGCGAGGTGCTGCACCCATACTCGGATCGACGCGACGACGGGATTCAAGCGCTCTGTTATGACTTCCCTGAGGTTTTCGCGGAAAAGACCCGGGCGTTGGCTGAGCGGACACGCCCACGCGACCTGTACGATGTCATCAATCTCTACAGACGACCAGAGGCTCAGGATGTTCGGGATGACATTCGAGCTGTCCTCGCAAGAAAATGCGCGTTCAAAGAAATCAGCGTACCGACACTCGCGGACCTGTTACCGTTTCGAGAGGACGTTGCAGCGACATGGGTACAGATGCTCGACCATCAGCTTCCGCAGCTACTGTCGTTCGAGTCCTTCTGGGACGAGCTGCCATTCTTCTTCGATTGGCTTGAGGTCAAGCTGGAAATCCCCGCGACAGCACCTGTCCGAACTCGGGTAGGTGAGGTCCCTATATACGCGTCACAGCCGCTGCCGGGACGACCAGAGGTCTCAAGCGGCATTATGGGTCGGATACGATTCGCCGCAGCCAACCGGCTGCTTGTCGACCTTGACTACGAGACACTCGACGGGCGCCGGTCCACCAGGTTCATTGAACCGTATTCGCTCCGTCAGAGTGCCGACGGTAATGTCCTGCTATACGCGGCGCGTGATGACAGCGGGGAACCGCGAGCATATCGAGTTGATCACATTCACGGCGCAACCATTACGAATCGGACGTACGTACCCCGCTACACTATCGAATTGACGATGGCTGGACCTCAAACGGTTCAGCCCGTTTCGCAAGGAAGCGGCGGATTCGGGCGTACCCGCAGCGTTTCTCGGACCAGACCTGCCACTCGCCGACCTCCCAGTCGAAGAGGGACGCGTCCGACACGCCAGACCGGCCCGACCTACGTTTACGAGTGTCCTGTCTGTCACAAGAAGTTCAGACGCAAGAAGCAGAACCCCAAGTTGAACAAGCACAAGAACAAATCTGGATGGGACTGCCCCGGGCGAGCCGGCTTCTTCGTGAAGTCGATCTGGTAGACACTCTTGCGGATGCAACTGTCCGAAAGTCAACATGGGGCGCCCGGATTTGCGACACAACGTGTCCGGAATCTTGACATGCTGGTCAATGTGGTCATGCGTACGATTGCAATTTTGCACGACGCCGGGATTTCATCGAAGGTGGCGAATGGCGATTTTGAACAGAATCCGAAAGTTGCGTACTGAGAACGACAACATGTCGCAGGCGCAACTCGCAAGGGAGATCGATGCCGTCCCTGGAAGTCGCTCATCGAATCGCCGATGCACTGAGCTGCAGTTTGGACGATGTGTTCCGCTACGCATCCGAGTTGCCGGTGCAAGATGAGGACGATGAACCGGTATGGGTGGATAGTGCGTATAAGGGGCCATCATGGCAGGAACGAAGCCGCTGGAGCGAGCTGACAGCGGGCTGACGACGACAGATCGAGGCCGCCGTCTTCGCGTAGCCGGCCCGACCGCTCGTCGTTCAACACGTGAATCTTTCTCTTTCACCCGGAAAGGCCGACGCGTCACGGCACAAGCCAACACCCGCCCGGCTGCTGTGGTAGGATGTCGTCCACAAGCAGTGCCGCCGTCTCGGCCATCCGCCGCGCGCCGCAGCTCGGGCAGAAGCCGCGACGTTTGCACGAGAATGCGACGAGCTTCTCGGCCTGGCAGGCGTCACACTTGACCCGAAGAAACCCGTGCTCGAGCAACCCGCACGTGAGATGAGCCTCGAATTCGTCTTCTGCATACCGCGGCAGCGGTCGGTCCTCGGCAGCGCGTCGATCCCGAAACGCGGGAAAGTACTCGGCTACGAGCTGGTACAGCAGCGTCGTCTCGGGCCGATGGTAGAATGCTGGCTTGTAACGCTGATCGGTTCGGCGACTGCCGATGTCTCAGGCGGGCGAAGGAGCGATAGCTGGGCGAGTCACTGAGAAGGAATGCCAGCTTCTCGTAGCTGACGCCCAGCATCTGCTTGAGAAGCAGACAACGGAAAATGCTCTCAATGCTCAGCCTGCGGGCACCCGTTTGGGCCACGTTCGCTTTGTCGAAGTCCTGTTCAATCAGTTCGAGAATATCTTCGTGCTCATCGAGCCGTTCAGACAACCGCCTGAGCCTTTGTCCGTGCTCGTGCCGGGCAAAGAAATCGAATATATTCGTCTTCAAATGGATGGAAGTTCATGGACGGGCACCAGTTAGCGTTAGGAGACAAAGTTGACCAGATTAACTCTTTATCTATTAGCAATACTTTTAACTATGTCGGGAGTGGTTATCGCAGATGATATTGCGAAAATGTCACCGGAAAAGCTGACTCTTTCGTTTATTAAAGATTTCAAGGATTGGAACGACTACGCCATGAGTCTTGAAGAATCATATGATGAGAAGTCCGGCTGGAAAATAGGAAGAGCCTACGATGACTTAATTCTGAAGTATTGCCGAGAAAGCCTCAAATACCAACCATTGGCTTATGGAAGCGAGTCCCGCCACAATCCGGAAAAAGAAAAAATCATAAATGTCAAAAAAGGTGAAAAAAGTGCCATCGTGTACACAAAACATGAACGTCGTATTGGAAATGCGGATCTGTCAAATTTTTACGAATATCGGTTTGAGTGGGAAGCCAACAGATGGTTTCTTACCAGTGTTGCTGTTGTCATAGATGGAATGAGGTATGAAGGCCTGTAGTCGCCTAGCAGGCGCACGCAGCCTACCATCAAAAGGCTACGCCTTTTGATGGTAGGCTGATACAGGGCGTTAGGTGTCATTCGTGGATGGCCGAGCATTTTCGAAACTTGAGGCCGACCTTAGGCGTGTTCCATCTGTAACTGTCGCGATTGGATCCGGGTCAGATGAGTCCGGCTGGTGGGTGAAATTTCGCATCGATATCTCCAGCCCAATTGCATGGCATACCGTTCAAGAGTTCGGGCACGTATTCAACTACTTGTCTTTAAATGTGCGACTACCCACAGTTTTCCAGCCCGTTTCTCCGCCGCCGTATATGAATGGTGGTCCCGATGAGTTCCTGTCGTGGGTAATCGAATGTTACGACTTGGAGTATAGGTCCGGAACAGTGGCTAAGTTGCTGGAAGGGCGTTTGCTACGACCAGTAGAAAGCCGTGAGGAGTAGCTGGGGAATGCCACCTGACAATGCGCTGCACTGGCCGCCCGGGCGCATCTGTCACACTTCGTGCAATGTTATGATTTGTGGCCTCGCACGCAGTGCGCCAGCTGCTGGCGCCGGTGAGCTTAAACGTTAGGCGAGTGCAGATATCAACATAGCCATGACAGTAAGAACTGCAGAAGAATGGTTTAACACTCACAACGTTGTCCCTGAAGAAGGGAAGCATTCGGATTGGGGATTAAAGGTATCAGCGTCAACGGTGCCTCTAAGTACCTGGGTTGCGAATAAGTCCAAGATATCAAATTCGGATTTATGGCTAGGAATGGCTCTGCACAGACAACTGAATTCTAAGGTGAACTTGCAAAGTAAGGATAAGACCTTCGAAGTAAGTTGGCTCGTTGGATACGCTCCAGAGATCCAGTCGCCCAGCTTGATTCACCGAAAGAGAACCAAATGGCCGGAGTTTAATTCACCTGAAGACTTTATTAACTTGGTCAGGGAAATAGAAAAAATACTAAATATGGAGTTTGATCCAAATTTTGAAATCCACGCATATTCACTAGATATGCATGGAATTAGATTCCTGTGCAACTGGCTATCTCCGATAGCAGAGTCAGTTGCATTTTTTTTGGGCAACGCTTACGGAGTCATTCCAGCTGATCTTATTAAAAGAGATAATCGATCAGATAATGGAGGTATCAAATTGTATGCATCAGCAAAAACAATTACCTCATTCGCCTAACGAGCGCATGCAGACGGATCAGGCCACTTGCTGCGCGCGCGGATAGTGCGTATAAGGGGCCATCATGTCAGGAACGAAGCCGCTGGAGCGAGCTGACACCGGGCTGACGACGACAGATCGAGGCCGCCGTCTTCGCGTAGCCGGTCCGACCGCTCGTCGTTCAACACGTGAATCTTTCTCTTTCACCCGGAAAGGCCGACGCGTCACGGCACAAGCCAACACCCGCCCGGCTGCTGTGGCAGGATGTCGTCCACAAGCAGTGCCGCCGTCTCGGCCATCCGCCGCGCGCCGCAGCTCGGGCAGAAGCCGCGACGTTTGCACGAGAATGCGACGAGCTTCTCGGCCTGGCAGGCGTCACACTTGACCCGAAGAAACCCGTGCTCGAGCAACCCGCACGTGAGATGAGCCTCGAATTCGTCTTCTGCATACCGCGGCAGCGGTCGGTCCTCGGCAGCGCGTCGATCCCGAAACGCGGGAAAGTACTCGGCTACGAGCTGGTACAGCAGCGTCGTCTCGGGCCGATGGCGCCGATACCCCGCCGGCGCGATGAACTCCTTCGCCTGCGCGATGTCGCGATCCGTCGCGCCCATACCGTGCGTCCTTGCCCTGCCTCAACAAGCAGACCTTAAAGCTCGGGTGAGCAGGTCCGGCAGGTATCAATTTCGATCAATACTGCTGAAATGCCGGGGCGACCGTCCGTTCACAGATGCGGATTTGCGTCACCAGAGCGAAAGCTTACGGTGAGAGCCGCTGGTCGATCATTGCCCTGCCCGATCATGCGTGGCAGGCGTCCATCCCGATACCGATCGCCGCAACGCTCGATCCGATCGAGGCGCTGCGCCACGAGTAGCCATTTCCGTTCGCGTTCAGCAATGCGGGCGATGAGGTCCGGCTGCCTGTGATCGGGCTGCTGGCAGTCGCACAGGAGATAGCTGCAGACTGACAGTCTCCGATGGTAGTCTTCGTGCACGATTTTCGGGCATGGGGAAACAACGGCAATGGGACTTAAGAATACGACCGAAGAATGGGGCGGTCTGGCGAAAGCGCTGCACTGGCTGATCGCGCTCGGCATGGTTGGCATCCTGTATCTCGGGCTCGCGCAGTCGGGCATGGAGCGGGGTGACGAGAAGACCTTCATGCGCTTTATTCACGCTTCGATCGCGACCGTGGTGCTGATACTCATGACGATTCGCATTGTCTGGCGCTTCATGAATGACGTGCCGGGACACCCGCCCGGCATGGCGGCCTGGCAGCGGGTTACGGCAAGCCTTGTGCACTGGGGGTTGTATATCGTCGTAATGGCACAGTTGCTTGTTGGGGCAATGATCGTGGGCACGGCCGGGAGCGGTCTGCCTGTGTTCGGCCTGTTCTCGATTCCGTTGCGGATTGCGGAGGACGATGCGGCGCACGAGCGCTGGGAGGAAGTGCACGAATTTCTCTGGAAGCCGCTCGCGGTGCTGCTGATATTGCACATTCTTGGCGCGCTGTTTAATCACTTCGTCGCAAAGAACGACGTGCTGCGCCGCATGACGGTCGGGGTTAAATAGCCCATGAGCGAAGCATTTATCTGTGATGCCGTCAGAACGCCGATCGGCCGTTATGGCGGTGCGCTGTCGGCTGTGCGTGCCGACGATCTTGGTGCCGTGCCCATTGCCGCACTGATGGAACGCAACGCAGGCGTCGATCCGGCAGCAATCGACGACCTCGTGTACGGCTGCGCTAACCAGGCCGGTGAGGACAATCGCAATGTCGCACGCATGTCGGCATTGCTGGCCGGTCTGCCTGTCGACGTGCCGGCGGTCACCGTGAACCGCTTGTGCGGTTCCGGCATGAATGCGGTCGGCAATGTCGCTGATGGGATTCGTAGCGGGAGCGTTTCGCTGGCCGTCGCGGGCGGTGTCGAGTCAATGTCGCGCGCGCCGTTCGTCATGGGCAAACAAACCGCTGCCTTCGGGCGTAATACAGAACTCTACGACACGACGCTGGGCTGGCGTTTTGTGAACCGTAAACTCGAAGCGCAGTACGGTATCGACTCGATGGCCGAGACGGCCGAGAATGTCGCCGACGATTTCGACGTGTCACGCGAGGATCAGGATGCGATGGCATTGCGCAGCCAGCAGCACGCCGAGGCCGCAATCAGGGCGGGCCGGTTTGATGACGAAATCGTAACGGTGACCGTCCCGCAGCGCCGCGGCGATGGCCTCGTTGTTGATACGGACGAACACCCGCGCGCGGGCTCGACGATGGAAGGGCTGGCGAAACTGCGGCCCATCGTGCGTAAGGACGGCACGATCACAGCCGGTAACGCGTCGGGTATCAACGACGGTGCCTGCGCGTTGCTGGTCGCGAGCGAGACCGCGGCGAAGGACCATGGTCTTGAACCGTTGGCGCGCGTGGTCGGTTGGGCCGTGGCGGGTGTTGAACCGCGCGTCATGGGCATCGGTCCGGCGCCTGCGTCAATGAAGGTGCTGCAACTTTGCGGCTTGAAGGTCGGGCAAATGGACGTGATCGAACTCAATGAGGCGTTCGCGGCGCAGGGGCTCGCCACGCTGCGGCAACTCGAAGTGGATGACGATGCCGAACACGTCAATCCGAACGGGGGTGCCATCGCTTTGGGTCATCCGCTCGGTATGTCAGGCGCGAGGCTTGTGACGACCGCCGCGTACCAGCTTCGCCGGACGAACGGCCGCTACGCGATGTGCACGATGTGCATCGGTGTCGGTCAGGGTATCGCGATGATCATCGAACGCGTTTAATGAAGAAGGCGCCCAGCTACGAATCGCAGGCGCTTCGTGAGTTTGCCGAAGTGCTGCGCGGCCGTCGGACGGTCGAACTGTTCCTGCAGACGCCCGTGCCTGAGAACCTCGTGCGCGAGGCTATTGAGACGGGAACCTGGGCGCCGAATCATCGCCTGACCGAACCGTGGCGGTTTTATCTGCTCGGCCAGGAGACCAAAGAACGTTGTCTCGATCTGTGTCATGCGATCGTGAGCGCAAAGAAGGGGCCTGAAATGGCGGACTTCAAACGCGACAGCTGGTCGCAAAAACCCGGCTGGCTCGTCGTGACCTGCCGGAGTTCTGAAGATGAGGTGCTGCAGCAGGAGGATTACGGTGCCTGTTGCGCGGCGGTGCAGAACGTCTTGTTGTATCTGTGGAAAGCGGGCGTCGGCAGCAAATGGACGAGCGGCGCGATCACGCGTGACCCGCGCTTCTTCGAGATCGTCGGTATCGATCGAACCGAGGCGTTTGTCGTCGGTCTGATCTGGTACGGTTACGCAAAGGTCACGCCGTCGCAGAGTCGCAAGGGCCTCGACGTTGTGTTGTCGGAACTGCCGTAGATGAGGACATTGAGATGCTGAAGTCGTTGTGGGTTGTTTTCCTGTTGAGTATAGGGGCGGGTGTCATGGCTGAAGAACCGGTACGGACAATTACGGTCAATGGATCGGGCTCGGCCGAGGTGGCGCCGGACCGGGCTACTATCCGCATGTCGATTGTTGCGCGTGAGCCGACGCTGGACGCTGCACAAAAAATGGCGGCTGAAGTCACCGATAAGGTCCTTAAGATGACCGATCGCATGGACATCGACCGCGACCGGGTCGACACCACGGGTTCGTCGGTGCGTCCCGATTATCGCTGGAACCGTGCAAAGGAAGAGCAGGAACTGCGCGGCTATATTTCCGAGCGGCAGATTGTCGTCGACATTCGCGATCTGGAGAAGCTCGGCGCTGTGATCGAAGGTGCCGTTGGCGCGGGTGTCAATCAGGTGTCGCCGCCACAGCTCGACAGCAGCAAGCGCAAGGACACTTATCGCGCCGCACTGCGCGCGGCTGCAAAGGAGGCACATGCCAACGCCGACGAACTGGCCTCGACGCTCGGTGCGAAGCTTGGCGACGTGATCAGTGTCAATTCAGGTGCAACGATGCCGCGGCCGCCCGTGCCCTATGCGATGCAGGCACGTAGCATGGCAATGGAAGCGGATGCCGTCGAAACCTACAACGCCGCGGACTTAAGTTTTGACGCGACGGTTACGGTGGTCTTTGAGCTGACCGACTAGCGACATTCAGCGTTGCAGCCAAAGGTACATGGCAGCGGCGATGCCCTCGGCACCGAACAGCATCGTCATGACAACAATCTGATACTGGGCTGCGACGAGCGGCGACACGCCCGATAAAATCTGTCCGGTCATCATGCCCGGCAGTGACACGAGACCGACTGCGAACAGCGCATTGATCATCGGAATCAGCGCGGCCTGAAGGGCCGTGCGTCTGGCATCTGTGTAGCCTGCGTTCTTCTCGGTCTCGGCCTGAAACCGTTCCGATGCGAGGGTCACGGCGGTCATCGCACCCGAGATGATCATGCCCGCGAGCGGCACGACGTACCGTGGACTGAACCACGGCTCCACGTCGACGACCCATTGAGTGACGAGCGCGAGTATCGGTACGCTGCCCACGCACACGGCCGTGAGTGTGTGCGCATAGGCTTTGCCGTTTCTTCGCTTGAGTTCGCGGGTTGCGATCCAGCTTGCGATCAGCAGCATCAACACGATCACGGCGACAATGGTCGCCCAGTTGTTGGACTCGAAGATGTACGCAAGCACATGCCCGATCAGCAACAACTGCACAAGCATGCGCAGCGTCGCGTAGACGGCTGTATTGCCGTTGCCGCGCCAGGCGTACAGCACGGCGATGACCAGAGCGGCCGGCAGGAAAGCCAGCGTGAGGCCGAGCGGGGAGATTTCTGGGATCGCAGACAAGGCTTCAGGTTAACGCATCGGCATGGTTTCGTGCGGTTTTAAGGTGTGAATTTCTGCTGTCAAAACCGTCGTTGAGATTTAGGCCGATTATCATCTGGATTGAGTTCAGGAGACTATATTGTGTCTAGTTTGAGACATAATACGTGTTGCGGTAGATTGGCCTCAGATGTAGAGGTTTTGAAGCAACAGTTTGGGGCGACATGTTAGACAAAAAACGGAATAGGAACCGCATTCGCGCTTCCTTCATGGCAGTGTTTCTTTTGGGGATTGCGACGTCGACGTCGGTAGCCGATCAGGTCTCCTACACCTACGATGCATTGGGTCGTTTGAAGACGGTCAGCTACACAGATGGGACTGTGGTGGAGTACCACTACGACCCTGCCGGTAATCGAACGTCACAGATCGTTTCGGCCAACGGTCAGGGATCCGGTCAGGGAGGAACCATCGACCCGGCGGTTCTGGTCCCGATTATCCATCTGATACTGAACTAAGCACCGCCGCGGGAAGTCCGCCCGGAATATCCTGCGGTACCTGCAGATATTTTTCGGCATAAGCACAGAGGCGTAGTGGGTTCAACAGCGACTCACCGCAAGGAAGAAACCGCATGAGACTAACGCAGCAAAAAACATCTTTATTTACAATCGCCGTACTAGCGGCGGTCGTTTCTTCGGTTATGTGCGGAACCGCCGCGGCACAGGAAATTGATGGGCCGGAACTGCCGTCGGCAACCGATCAGCATGGCGTGAAGCTGAATACCGGAAGTATCGAATATCTCTATCGACAGGGTAGTTTTAGCTATGCGCGGCAAGCGTTGAGACGGTCTAAATTTATATTGAAAGACGGTTTCAAGAACCATTCTTCGTCTCGCGAAAACCTCGTTGACAACAGCATTCATTTCGACGACGGAATTGCGCTGTTCAGCATTGCAGCAGAGGAGATCGAAGATAAGTTCGAATACGACGCAAATGCGAAACAGTTCGTACCGTACGATGCAACCATTAGCACATTGGATAATGTATCCGGGACTAACGCTTTTACGCAGTTCGTTTATACGTCTCCGAGCGGTACAGTTTATACCTATGACGTCGACCCCGAATACGACGACTACGAGTATGAGTTTTTTGAAGGAATGGTTGAGGATATCGCCATCCTTACGAAGATTGAATATCCGGACGGAGAGGTATGGACGAACACCGGTGGGGAAAACGGTTTTCGCTCCAACAACCTGGGGTACGGTTTCTATCCGTACCTGATTAACCTCGGTCACACCTGGTGCGACTCCGCCGCTTGCAGTGAGTACGACCCGGTAGACTGGCCGGATAGCCAACACTACACGTATCCGACTGACGTGCGCGGCCAGGAAGTCCCTGATCAATGGAATTGGAACAGTGAAACTCAGGCCTATGATCTTGTTCCAAAGAAGAACTACGATCTGACCAGAACGTTCAGCAACGGCGATACCATCAAGTTCAATTTCGATGTTGACGATATCACCACGCCTTACACAAGTCGCGTTTCCTCGGTCGAGCGATACGGTTCTGTCTGGACGTATGAATACGACATCGCCGAAAGATCCACTATCCTTACTGATCCCTCGGGCACAAAACAGAAGTTCTACTTTAGTGGCGGAATCTACGCTGGCAATCTCGTGCAGTACGATCAGATACCGGCGGGCACGGGGACTACACTGACGACCTCCTATGGGTACACATCGGGTCGCCTGACGAGTGTGGTGTATCCCGAGGGTAACATCAGCGAACTCAATCGCGATACAGTCGGCCGCATCGTCGAGGTTCGTCAGATCGCGAAGCAGGGCGCGACCGAACCCGATATGGTGAAGTCGTATACTTACGATCCCTGTGGTTCGACCAACAGGCTGTATTGCGCCAAACCCAAAACGTTTACCGACGAGCGCGGGGGGATTACCAAGTACAAGTATTCGGCGGCGCACGGCGGTATTACCGAAGTACAGCTACCCTATGTCGCGGGTGAAGGCTACCGAAAAATCAACACGGAGTACGCTCAGTTTCACGCTTGGTATCGAACGTCGTCGAGTTCGACTCAAGTAAAAGACAGCCGCGCCGTCTGGCGCAAGACTAAGGAAATCAGCTGCATTGTGGCGTCGGAAAGTGCTGTTTGTACCGATGGCGGCAGTGCTGTACAGGTTGCAGAGTATTTCTACGAGCAGGGAAACGCTTCGACGCCGAGCAACGTTAAGCTTACCAGCGTCACGACTCGATCCGGTGACAATAGCGTTTCATCAACCGTATCCTATGGTTACGACACCTGGGGACGAAGGGCGTGGGAAGATGGACCGCTTCCCGGTCAGGCCGACAGGGTCTGGTTCGAGTACGACAAGCGCGACAATGTCACGCGTACCACCAGGTCTGATCCTGATGGCGCCGGACCGCAGCGCTACACCTATGAGAGGCGAGAATACAACGCAGAAGATCAGGTGATGTTAATCGAGACGGGCTGGACGACCAGCGAAAATCCATCAAGTCAGGTCGATACGGTACTGACATCGTCGTTGAACAATTACGACGCTTATGGCCGCCTCGAAGAAACCATCACTCGCGACAGCAATGCAAGTGCGGTTTCGCTGCTTCAAACCTCGTACGACTCTTCTGGTCGTGTTGATTGCAGTACGCTCAGGATGACGGTCTCGACCTACAGTTCGCTACCCTCGGCGTGTGGTCAAAGCACTGCTCAGGATCCGGCGGACCGAATCACCAAGACGCATTACGACTCGTACGGGCGGGCATACAAGACAACATTCGCGTTGGGTACGCCAGAAGTGATGAGCGAGGAATCGAGTATTACGGACAACGGCCAGGTTAAGACGGTTCAGGACGGAAACGGCAACGTAACGACATACGAGTACGACGGGCTCGACAGGCTTTATCAGACACGCTATCCAAACAAAACCGGTGGAGGAAGTTCTGCGACTGATGTTTCCACGATGGTCTTCGACACGGTAAATGGCCTTTCAACGCCGCTTGCAAAGTATGACCGCAAGCGCAGCCACCTGCAGGGCACCCCTGCTGAAGTTGAGTTTACCTACGACGGCAGGGGACGTGTAACGCTGGCTGACGCAACCGGAACAGATAGTGATGTCACAACGACCTACGATGATTTCGGCACGATAGATACGCTTACAAAGGATGGTGAGACGATTACCTATGTCTGGGATGCGCTCGGACGACTGACGAGTGAAACGACCCAGATCGGGACACAAAACCTCACTGTCAGTTACCAGTATGACGAAGCGGGCCGCCGGACAAGGCTGACATATCCTGACGGCTTCTATGTTACGTACGAGTACTGGGGGTCCGGAGGACTAAGGTACATCAAAGAGAATGGAAGCAAAACTGTCGCAACCTACGATTACGATGCATTTAATCGAGGAGACAAGCTTACATTTGACAACGGCGTGTATCGGGAAATTGATTTCGATACCGCGAATCGGGTTTCCGATTTGGACTTCACGGTTCCAGCCGCTGGTTCGTACAGCCAGGAAATCGACTACGGCTTCAATGCAGCAAATCAAATTACGTCGAAGACACTGCTGACGACGTTGTATCTGCCAACGGTATTTGGTGACACCACAAATTATGACGTCAATGGTCTGAATCAATTGACGGACAAGACTATCAACGGTGTGCAGTCGAACTTTGGATACGACCTCAATGGCAATCTTACGAGTGATGGTAGCAGTAATTTTGCTTACGACTTGTTTAATCGCTTAACCACGGCAAATAGCGGAACGTCGTTGGAGTACGACGCGCAAGGTCGTCTCTTCTCAATAGTCACAGGCTCATCGAACACCTACTTTCTGTACGACGGCAAAGCGCTGATCGGAGAATACACTGTTGACGGAAGCGGAAACGCTACTCTGGAACGACGATATGTGCATGGCTTGGATGTCGATACGCCAATAATCTGGTACGAGGGCAGTGCCGTATCCGACAGTACGAGGCGCTACCTCGTCCGTGATGAACTGGGCTCGGTTGTACTCGTTACGGATAACAACGGCGCCGCCTTGCAACACAATACCTATGACGAATATGGGGTCCCGGGTGGCGCAAACCTGGGCCGATTTCAATATACGGGTCAAATGTGGCTTTCCGAGGCCGGGCTCTACTACTATAAAGCCCGTGTCTACAACCCATATTTAGGCCGATTTCTGCAGACCGATCCGATCGGGTATGACGATGGCATGAATATGTATGCCTATGTAGACAATGATCCGGTGAATGGGATTGATCCGACGGGACAGTGGGGTATTCTTGGAGCCGCATTTGGCGCGGTAGCAGGTGCCGTCGGCGGGTATGTTTCTACTGGTACTGTTAAAGGTACCCTTGCTGGCGCAGCCGCAGGCGCTGCGGTCGGGTTTGTTGCCCCGCAACTTTCCGCCTCGGCCGGGACAGCGGCGTCGGTTGCGTACGCAGGTGCTGTTGCCTCTGCTTCTTCTGTTTCCGGTCAAGTGGTGGGCCAGGTTGTAGAAAATATTGTCAATGATAGCCGGGCCGCTGCAAATTTGGATATTGATCTGGTCGCGACTGGAGGTGCAATGTTGACAGGACCAAGTGCTAGTAAAAAAGGGAGACCCCCCGGCTCTGCCGGGGAGGCAAGCAGAGTTTGACAATTCCGGGAGTCTCACAGTAACTCCAAGGTGTGAGCCGCCAAGCCACACACCAAGGAGAAACCATGAGACGAATAGGCAGTTTAAATCACAGCCGTTGGGAGTGTAAGTATCACGTCGTGTTCATACCGAAGTACCGGAAGAAGGCGATATTTGGTCGTATCCGGTCGGAGCTGGGAGAGATATTCAGACGTCTGGCGGAGCAGCGAGAAAGCCGAATCGAAGAAGGGCACCTGATGTCGGATCACGTGCACATGATGATATCGATTCCTCCAAAGTATGCGGTGGCTCAGGTTGTCGGGTTTATCAAAGGGAAAAGTGCGATCCACATAGCGAGGCGATACGCGGCGGTGAAGAGGAACTTCGTGGGTCAGCGATTCTGGGCCCGGGGCTACTTCGTTTCCACAGTTGGTCGAGACGAGGAAGTCATCCGGGAGTACATCCGGCACCAAGAGCAAGAGGATCATCGCCGGGATCAACTGGAGCTGATGTAGCCGCCCCCCCTTCAGGGGGCGCAAGGAATCGCGAAGCGATTCCGTCATGCCGCTTTGAGCGGCTCACAAATTGAAAGCCCCCGGCTTTGCCGGGGGATGGTTACTTCGGCAAATGCGGCGGCCGTTAGACAGGGTCTGGGTCGGCAAACTACTATCGGGCAGTCAGTGAATAACATGGGCAGCAGCGCTCGGGGGGCTGCGCCTACGTCAACGACAGGTAGCTTGGTCGGCGCAGCAACAGAGGGCGCGATTACCGGAACAGCGGAATTGATAGGAGATACTGCTGGCCAGGCAGCAGAAAGTGCGACTGGCATTCCGACGCATATCTCTTTGACGGACGAAAACGGTAGTTGGGACCCAAGGCTCGTTACTGAAAATGAATTGAAATAAAATCAACAACCAATTTGTAGAGGCGTTGAAAGTGTCCACTCATTAGTTTCGCACGTGGCTTGTATCGTAAAGTTTGTTGTTTTCTACGTTGCACTTTGTATTGTAGTGTTGATCTTCGTGTGGACGAATTTTTTCATTCGAGATCGAGCTGAACGATTCCCCGCTTTGAACTTCATGATAATCGGCAACTACGTTACTATGGTTGCGATCATACTGATCGCAACCATAGTTCATGCTGATATTTTTGCCGATTGCCGTGTGGATTCGCAGCACGAATGGGTTGAATTCTTGGTTGCACTGCTCCCGTTGTTTTGGATCTATGTTTTAGTTGCATTGTTTCGTCGAATACTAAAAAGTAGATGAACGGTAAGGGTTAACTTGCGCGAGCCAAGACGCTGTTACGCTTTCGGGTTGGGGCATCAAATGCGCAATCATTAGCCGAATATGTGTTACCTTGGCCTCCTCTGTCGCGAGTATTCCGAGTGAGAGTTTGGCAAGGCTTCTCTGTTAGCGGTGCCTCGATTGGCGCTACCTGGCCGAGCGCTTTGGACAATAATCCATCTCCAAGGCCCGTAGCTGGACTTGGCGAATATCCTTTGCGACCAGGAATTTGATCGCGTCCAGTCAAAGCTGGGGTGCTGGTGCGATAGGTTTCCGGACGTGAGAAGGGAAGTTCGAATTCTTCCCATGGCAGATTGCCGATCGTGTGGTGTAGGTAGACGTTGTAGTAGGGTTTGCGAAATTTAGTACCCCTCCTCAATCCCCGTCATATCCGGCAACCGATGCGCAATGCCCTTATGACAGTCGATACAGGTTTTCTCACCACTCGCAAGCGACGTCGAATGCTGTTTGGAGGCACGCGGACTCTGCAGCGTAAAATCCATGTAATCAAAATTGTGGCAATTGCGGCATTCGAGCGAGTCGTTTGCCTTGAGCCGTGCCCATTCGTGTTCGGCCAGTTCGCGGCGTTTGGCGAGAAATTTCTCTCGCGTATCAATCGTGCGAAAAATCTTACCCCACAGCTCCTTGGTGGCTTGAGATTTCCTCGCAATTTTACGCGTCCAGCCATGCGGCACGTGGCAGTCCGGGCAGGTCGCCCTGACGCCTGAGCGATTCGTGAAGTGGATCGTCTCCTGCAACTCGACGTAGACGTTCTCCTCCATCTCATGGCAGCTAATGCAAAACGTCTCAGTGTTCGATGCCTCAAGTGCTGTATTGAATCCGCCCCAGAACACGATGCCGGCAATAAACCCGCCGAGTACGAGCGCGCCGATACTGTAGTGCACGCTGGGGCGGCCGATGTCGCGC
This sequence comes from Woeseiaceae bacterium, assembly GCA_965224505.1. Lineage (GTDB taxonomy): Bacteria > Pseudomonadota > Gammaproteobacteria > Steroidobacterales > Woeseiaceae > UBA1847. The sequence continues at coordinate 2,081,993 of CBDCZL010000018.1, read as the reverse complement.
CAGATTTTGCGAAAGTACCGCATCTCAGTCTTCCTGCTCGCGGCGTTCCTGAATCAGTTCGTCCATGTCTTTGAAGTCGTTCTCCTGAACGTCCCGGGTCGTCGTCTGCGTGACGTGGCACTGATTGCAGAAATAGCGGCGCGGGGATATCTCGGCCAGGAAATTGCCCTCACGATCCATGAAGTGCGTCACGCTGATCATCGGTGCGAGGCTTTCCTCGGTGCGCCGCCGGCCATGGCAGGTCATGCATTTGTTGACGTTGAGATTGACCTCATAGCCGCGCGTGTCGTGCGGGATCAGGGGCGGTTGCATCGGGTAGTTGCGGGTCGCTCGGATGTCGGTGTCCACGACCTGTGGAATTGCGGGTGGCGTGGGCTCCTCGTCGAGCGGTGCTCCGCCACGGAGTGTGGCGATTTCTTCGGCGACGACGTGTCCAAACACGAGGGCAAGCGTCAGCAAAAATCCTGCTACAAGAATCTGGTTCTTATTCATCGTACGCCTCCCTACGCCTTGACCACTTTGACCGCACACTTCTTGAAGTCGGTCTGCTTCGACAACGGGTCGGTCGCGTCGAGCGTGACCTTGTTGATCAGCCGCGATGCATCGAACCAGGGCATGAACACGAGGCCCTGCGGTGGCTTGTTGCGCCCTCGGGTTTCGACGCGTGTGCGAACCTCACCTCGGCGGGAAATCACACGAACCTCGTCCCCGCGGCGCAGGCCACGCTGGCGTGCATCGGATGGGTGGATGTACAACAACGCGCCCGGCATCGAGCGTTGTAACTCAGGCACACGGCGCGTCATCGACCCGGAATGCCAGTGTTCGAGCACACGCCCCGTGCTGAGCCACAGGTCGTACTCGTCGTCAGGCGCTTCAGGTGCGGGTTCGTAAGGCAGCGCAAAGATGACCGCGCGTGCGTCGGGCTTGCCATAAAACTCGTAGCCGGCCCCTTCGCTGACATAAGGGTCCGAGCCTTCTTTGAAGCGCCAGCGCGTTTCCTTGCCGTCAACCACGGGCCAGCGCAAACCGCGCGTCCGCTGGTAAACTTCGTACGGCGCCAGGTCGTGCGCCTTGCCGCGGCCGAACGTTGCGTACTCTTCGAACAGGCCTTTTTGCAGGTAGAAGCCGAAGTGCTGCGACTCGTTGTTGCCATGGTCGGGGCTGATTTCGTCGAGGCCGTACTTATCGACAACCCCGTTGGCGAACAGAACCTCGTACAGGGTTTTACCGCGCAGGTCGGGTCGCTGTACCAGCAATTCCTCGGGCCAGACTTCATCGGTCGTGAAGCGCTTTGAGAATTCGATGACCTGCCAGCTGTCCGACCTCGACTCGCCAGGCGGCTCGATCATCTGGTACCAGTGCTGCGTTCGGCGCTCGGCGTTGCCGTAGACGCCTTCCTTCTCGACCCACATCGCGGTCGGCAGGATCAGGTCCGCCGCTTCCGCGGTCACCGTCGGATAAGGATCGGACACGATGATGAAATTTTCAGGATTTCGATAGCCCGGCAATCCTTCCTCGTTCATGTTGGCCGCGGCCTGCATGTTGTTCGTGCACTGCACCCAGTAAACGTTGAGTTCGCCGTCTTTGAGTTTGCGATTCTGTAGCACCGCGTGAAAGCCGGGCTTCGCCGGAATCGTGCCTTTAGGCAGATTCCAGACTTTCTCCGCGTAGTCGCGGTGTTCCTCGTTGGCCACGACCATGTCGGCAGGCAGCCGATGCGCGAAGGTACCGACCTCGCGAGCCGTACCGCAGGCCGAGGGTTGCCCGGTAAGGCTGAACGGGCTGTTGCCCGGCGTTGCGATTTTGCCGGTCAGCAGGTGGATGTTGTAGATCAGGTTGTTGCACCACACGCCGCGCGTGTGCTGGTTGACGCCCATCGTCCAGAACGACGTCACTTTAATGTCCGGGTCCGCGTACATCTCCGCGAGCTGGCGCAGCTTGTTCCCCGAAATGCCGCTGAGTTCGGACACGCGCTTCTCGTCGTAATTGCTGACGAATTCGGCAAATTCCTCGAAGGTCATCGATTCCGACGCGCCGCTGTTTGGATTGGCTGCTGCCTGCTGCAGCGGGTGCTCGTCGCGCAGCCCGTAGCCGATATCGTCGACACCGCGGCGGAACTGCGTGTGCTTGTCGACGAAGTCCCGGTTCACGCGATCGTTTCGGATGATGTAATTCGCGATGTAGTTGAGAATCGCGAGATCGGTCTGCGGTGTGAAGATCATGTCGAGATCGGCGAGGTCGTAGCAGCGGTGCGTGAACGTCGACAGCACGGCAACCTTGACGTGGGGCGCGGAGAGGCGGCGATCGGTCACGCGCGTCCAGAGGATCGGGTGCATTTCCGCCATGTTCGAGCCCCACAGGACGAACGCATCGGCGTGCTCGATGTCGTCGTAGCAGCCCATCGGCTCGTCGATGCCGAAGGTGCGCATGAAGCCGCCCACGGCCGAGGCCATGCAGTGGCGTGCATTGGGTTCGATGTTGTTGGAACGAAATCCGGCCTTCATGAGTTTTACGGCCGCATAACCTTCGAGCACGGTCCACTGCCCCGATCCGAACATGCCGATCGAGGTCGGGCCCTTGGTTTTCAACGCCGTTTTGAACTTTTCCTCCATGACGTCGAAGGCCTCATCCCAGCTCACGGGCGTGAACGAGCCTGCCTTGTCGTATTTGCCGTTCGTCTTGCGCAGCAGCGGTGTTTTGAGCCTATCCCGCCCGTACATGATCTTCGACAGGAAGTAGCCCTTGACGCAGTTGATGCCTTTGTTGACAGGCGACTGGATATCGCCGTGTGTCGCGACGACTTTGCCGTCGAGCGTGGCGACGTTGACCGAGCAGCCGACCCCGCAGAAGCGGCACGGCGCCTTGTTCCATGTCAGCTTCGTGATGTCGCTCGCCGTGACAATGTTGCTGGCCGCTGCGGGCAGCGGCAGCCCCGCAACGCCGGCCGCGGCAGCGACCGCATTGGCCTTCATGAACGCTCGTCGATTTATCGTCATAACTCTGCCTCTTTATCCGCCGAGCCCGAATACTCGTGATAGACCGGCGCCACATTGATAACCTCATTCATTGCCGCCAGGCCGTCGGCCAGGTCGGCGAGTTTTCGAACGCTGTTTGCCTCCGCGGAGACAACCAGCTTGCCTTGTCCCTGTGCGTGGACCTCGAGTTCCCGCACCGCGTTAATGCGATCGGCAACGCCGTCTTCGCGGCCGGGCATCGTGCTCACGACGTAGCTCGCGACGTGGTACTCACGATCACCCATTCGGGACGGCCTCCAGTGCCGATTGCGGGCAGGCCGCGATGCACGCGCCGCAGCCCGTACAACGCGATTGATCGATTTCAGGTTGAGCGACGGCCCCGAGTCGGGGCCGAAAACGAATCGCGGCTTCGCCGCAGGCGTCCCCGCAGCTATTGCAGACGATCTGGTGTTTCGCGAGGCAGCCGTCGAGCACGCGCAGCGTGAGTCGCCAGGGCGTGTCATAGTCGCTGGCGAGCACGTCCTCGCCGCAGGCGGCCGCACAGTCGCCGCAAAACGTGCACTCGCCACGCCGGAAATCGACTTCCGGAAAACCGCCCGAGCCGCGTACGACGATCGATTCCGGGCAGGCGTTCACACATTCAGCGCAGGCCGTGCACCGTTCCGTAAACGCCGTTTCGGCAAGCGCGCCGGGCGGGCGCAGCGGGAGCGGCGCCGACGGCGGCCGCCCTCTCAACAGATTTCGCCGCGAGGCATCCATTCTGCGCCCGAAGTCCGTCAGGCGCCTGGGGGGCCGAATAGCATCTGCATGATCCAGATCAGAAACCCGTAACCGCCGACGAGAACGACCGACAGGACCGGGAACAGGAATACGGCGATGAACAGGAACACACGCCGTTCGCCGCGCTTCGTCAGAACGTGGTCCTCGTCTTTCTCGCTCAATGCTCAGCCTCCCAGGGTTTGGTGCTCGCGACTCGCCGCACAGCCAAGTGGAACGTGCCTATTTTTCGCGGCGCCGACTTTGGTCATAATGAACAAAATTCAGCACGAGATCAGTCGATGAAATTACGTATTCGCGGTGAGACGATTCGTCTGCGCCTCAAGCGCAGCGAGGTTGACAGGATCGCTTCAGGAGAGAGTATCACGGAGGGCACGCACTTTCCCGGTGCCACGTTCCGCTACCGTTTGGAGCCGGTCGACGACGGCCGAATTTCCGCCGCATTCGACGACAACACCCTATCTATCCGGCTGCCGGCCGGCGATGTCGAGCGATGGGCTTCGAGCGATGAAGTGTCGCTCCTTGCGGAACAGGAAACGGGCGGTCCGGAACCCTTATCGCTGCTCGTCGAAAAAGACTTCCAGTGCCTGTCGCCGGGGCACCATCGGCCGGGAGAGGACGATGAGGACACCTACCCCCATCCCGAGGCCGACAGCGGGCGTGGCTGCTGATAACGGGCCGTCGATCAGTCCCTCGCCAGCTCCTTCGGGTGATGGACCATGCGGCCCGGGCAAATCAGCGGGCGCAGCAAAAAGGTGCCGGTCACAATCAGTCCAACCGTCGCAATGATCAGAATTGTGTTGCGAACCGAGCCGTTGTAAATCGCGGCGGCGAGCAGCGCGCCACAGGCGCCGGCCAGATTTTGTGACGTGCCGAGAATCGACGATGCGACGCCGGCGATACGCGGCAGCGGGTCGAGCGCGAGCACGGTTGCATTCGACATCAGAATCGCGATCGTGAACATGTACAGGCAGACACAGGCCCAGATCCACCAGAAAGGTGCCGAGTTCGTCCACGCCATGAACGCGAGTTGTGCGGATGCAATGAAAATAAGGACGACGCCGAGCGTGACGAGCTGCATCGAATCGCAGTAAGTGACGAGCCAGCGATTGACCGCGGAACCGACCAGGATGGACAGGCCTGCGGTGGCGAATATAAGCCCGTACTGCTGTACCGAGTAACCGTAGATTTCCACGGTCAGCGCCGCAGACACGGCGATCACGGACATGAACCCGGCCGGCACGAACACCAGCAACAGGAAGGAAAATACGCTCTGCCGATGCGAGAAAAACTCGCGAAAACTGCCGACGAGTTGTCGCAGCGCGCGTTCGTCCGACACGGGCGTGTGCGTCTCGACGAGGTAGGCGCGGATGCCGAGCACGAGCACGTAGCCGCACACGGCGATGCCGACAAAGGGTGCACGCCAGCCCCACTGCGCGACCAGCAGCGCGCCGATCGATGGCGCGACGACCGGCGCCGCCGTGAAGATCATCGTCATCAGCGACATCAGCCGTGCCGATTCTCTGCCGCTTGAAATGTCTCTGACGATCGCGCGCGAGATGACGATGGCCGATGCAGCGCCAAATCCCTGCACGAAGCGGGCGGCGAGTATCAGGTTGATATTGTCGACGAGCGCGGCCACAGTCGCCGCGATGAGGAACAACGTGAGGCCACCGTACAGGGCCGGCAGGCGTCCATAGCGGTCCGCCGCAAGGCCCGACGGAATCTGTCCGATCGCCATGCCAATCATAAAAATGCCGACGATCTGCTGCGCGCGCGACAGTGTAGTGTCCAGCGCGTCGACCATCGCCGGGATCGCGGGCAGGCTCAGGTCCACCGTCACAGCCGCCGTGGCCGTCATCAGGCCAAGCGTAATGATAAAGCTACGGGATTGAGCGAGGTGCGCGTTCAAGCGCGCAGAGTACGGGTCTCCCCGGCGCTAAGCAATGGGTAAATCTGCGGTGTCCCGGTCCAGTACGCGAGTTCGCGCGGATGGCCGATATCCCATATTGCGATATCGCCGCGCTTGCCCGGTACGAGCGAGCCGCGGTCATCGAGGCCGAGTGCCAGCGCCGCGTTGTGCGTCACGCCGGCCAGACATTCCTCGGGCGTCAGTTTGAACAGACGGCTTGCGAGCATCATCGACGTGCGCAGCGAACAGATCGGCGATGTACCTGGATTACAGTCGGAGGCAACGGCAATCGGTACGCCATGCTCACGCAGGCTTTGCACCGGCGGTGATTGTGTCTCCCCGAGTGTCAGGTACGCGCCCGGCAGTAATACGGCGGCGACGCCGGATCGTGCCATTGCTCTGACGCCGGCCTCGGTCGTGTACTCAAGGTGATCGGCCGAGAGGGCGTTGAATTCGGCAGCCAGTTCCGCGCCGCCGCTGTCGCTAAGCTGGTCTGCGTGCAGACGGACGGGCAGGTCGTGTTCGCGGCAGCTTTCGAACAGGCACCTTACGTGCGCAGCGCTGAAGGCAATCGGTTCGCAGTAGGCATCGACAGCGTCCGCGAGTTTTTCTTCGACGACGCGCGGCAGCAGTTCTGAGACGATCAGGTCGATGTAACGGTCGGCGTCGTATTCCGGTGGAACCGTATGCGCGGCCAACAGCGTCGTAACGACGCTCAGGCCGGTTTCTTCTCCAACCCGCCGGGCCGCTCGCAGCATTTTGAGTTCGTCTTCCACGTTAAGCCCATAGCCCGATTTGATTTCGAGCGTCGCGACGCCTTCGGCAGCCAGCGCCTTCGCGCGCGGTACTGCGAGTGCCGCGAGTTCGTCTTCGCTCGCGGCGCGAGTCGCCTTCACGGTGGACAGGATGCCGCCACCGGCCCTTGCAATGTCTTCGTAACGTTTTCCCTGCAGGCGTTGTTCGAACTCGGCGGCTCGATCGCCGGCGAACACAATGTGCGTGTGGCAGTCAATGAGTGCAGGCGTGACCCAGCGGCCGTCCAGCGCCCGTCTGGCCTTTGCACTGCGGGCGGGCAGGTCGGTCATTGGCCCGACCCAGTCGATAACCCCATCCGACATTGCGATGGCTGCAGGTTCGTCGATGATCCCGTAGCCGCCGCCGCGCAGCGTCGCCACGCGCGCATCGGTCAGCAGCAAATCCCACTCCGGCATGTGTTCCTCCAAAGACCTTGCACCCGAAACTAGCATGCCCTAACCTGTATATACAACTTAATGATGTGCTGCTATGACCGCTATCCACGCCAGAAAAGCCTGCCTGCCCTCGGGGTGGGCTGACGATGTCCGAATCACCGTCGCGGAAGGTGTCATTGCGTCGATTGAACAAGGCGTCGCGCCCGCAGCGCGGGATAGGCAAACCGGGATTGTCATTCCGGGGCTCTGCAATGCGCACAGCCACGCATTTCAGCGCGCGCTGGCCGGGCATACCGAGCAGGCGTCGCCGGGCGGCAAGGACAACTTCTGGACATGGCGCGAACGCATGTATGCGCTGGCCGGTAAGGTCGGCCCGGACGCGCTGACGGCTATCGCGCGCCAGGCCTACTGCGAAATGCTGGCGGCCGGGTTCACGGCCGTTGTCGAATTTCACTACCTGCACCGGAGCCCGGGCGGCAACGGTGCCAATGATGCGATGTTTCATGCGATTGCCGATGCGGCCAGGGACAGCGGTATTCGCCTGACCTACGTTCCGGTGCATTATGAGCGCGCGGGTTTTGACGTTGCGGGGCCGACGCCGCAGCAGGCCGGCTTTGTGCAGCCGCTTCGCGATTTTCTCGATCACTACGAGCGCGTTGCATCCGACACCGGAACAGCCCTGAATGTCGCGCTCGGCGTACACAGTCTGCGAGCCGTGACAGAGGAATCGCTGCGACAGATCGCTGCACGGGCCAACGACGCGTTCGTGCCGATGCACCTGCACATCGCGGAGCAACAGGGAGAAGTAGAGCAGTGCCTCACGGCCACCGGACATCGGCCGGTGCAGTGGCTGCTCGATCACTGCGATGTCGGATCCAACTGGTGCCTCGTGCATGCGACGCACATGGACGACAGCGAGATTGCTCTCGTAGCGCGATCAGGTGCTGTCGTCGTTCTGTGTCCAAGCACTGAGGCAAATCTCGGTGATGGTCTGTTTCCATTGCACGCATTTTTAGAGCAGGGCGGGCGCATGGCAATCGGCTCGGACAGCCATATCACCATCAATCCGTTCGAGGAGTTGCGCTGGCTGGAGTATGGGCAACGTCTCGCGAGTCAGACGCGGAACGTGGTTTCGCTGCGCGGCTCACACGTCGGTGCCGAGTTGTTTCAGCGGGCACTGGAAGGCGGCGCGGCCGCGGCGGGGCTCGCGAGCGCGGGACTCGAAGCCTACGGCCCGGCCGATTTTGTCGTCCTCAACGACGAGGACCCGATGCTTGCCGGGCACAGCGATGCATCGCGTCTCGATGCGCTTGTGTTTTCGGGTTACCCGCTGCCCGTTGAACGCGTCATGGTGGCGGGCGAGTGGCGCGTCGTCGATGCCGTGCACATCGAAAGGGAGCAGGCGCGCGCCGAGTTTGCGGCGGCGCTTGCGGGCCTCGGAGCGGATGAAGTATGAGTGCAAAGCCCCGTTACCAGCAGCTCAAGGATCACATCATCGAACGCATCTCGTCGGGTGAGCTAAAGCCCGAGGATCGCGTGCCGTCGGAACATGAACTTGTCGCGTCAATGAATGTGTCGCGCATGACGGCCAACCGCGCGCTGCGCGAACTCAACGACGAAGGTTACGTGGAACGCGTGGCCGGACGCGGCACGTTTGTGTCCGACGCTCGCTCAAAATCGGATCTGCTTGAGGTACACAACATCGCCGATGAGATTGCGCAACGCGGCCATCGCCATTCCAGCCGCGTGATTCGGCAGTCGAAACAACGCGCCCGCGGCGAAGTCGCGAAGGCGCTGCACATCGAGCAGGGCACGGCGATATTTCATCTGCTGCTCGTGCATTCCGAAAACGGCCGACCGATTCAGATCGAGGACCGGCACGTGCTTGCGAGTTTTGCACCGCAATGTCTTGAGCAGGACTTCGAGGCCGTGACGCCGAGCGCCTATCTGACGGGCATCGCGCCGTTACAGGAGGCGGAGCAGGCGGTTCGTGCAAGCATTCCGAACGATGCCATACGGCGCCGTCTGGATATGCAGCCGAACGAGGCCTGTCTTGTGGTCGTGCGGCGCACGTGGTCCGACGGCCGGCCCGTCACCTTTTCACGGCTGCATCATCCCGGTAGCCGCTACGAACTCACGGGACGTTATACGCCACCCGCGGATGTCATCGAACTGGAGAAACTCAGGCAATGAGTCAGACAACAGGCAGGATTATCAAGGCACCGACGGGCACGACGCTCTCCGCGAAGAGCTGGCTCACCGAGGCGCCGCTGCGCATGCTCATGAACAATCTCGACCCGCAGGTGGCCGAGCGTCCGGACGATCTCGTCGTCTACGGCGGCATCGGCAAGGCGGCACGCAACTGGGACTGTTTCGACGCGATTGTTAATGCCCTCCGGGAACTCGAAGACGACGAAACGTTGCTCGTGCAGTCCGGCAAACCGGTTGGCGTATTTCGCACGCAGGTCGATGCGCCGCGCGTGTTGATCGCGAACTCAAATATCGTGCCTGCGTATGCGAACTGGGAGCATTTTCGCGAACTCGATCAAAAAGGCCTCATGATGTTCGGTCAGATGACGGCCGGTTCCTGGATTTACATCGGCAGCCAGGGGATCGTGCAGGGCACCTATGAGACCTTCGCGGAGATGGGTCGACAGCACTACGATGGGAACTTAAGCGGGCGCTGGATTCTGACGGCGGGACTCGGCGGCATGGGCGGCGCACAGCCACTGGCCGCAACGATGGCCGGTGCGTCGATGCTCGCGATCGAGTGCCAGCCGGACCGGATACAAATGCGGCTCGATACAGGCTATCTCGATGCGCGCGCCGATTCGCTCGATGACGCCATGCAGATCATCGACGAATCCGTCGCGACCAAAAAACCCGTGTCGGTCGGCTTGCCTGGCAACGCGGCCGAAATTCTGCCCGAGATGCTTAAACGCGGTATTCGCCCCGACGCCGTGACCGATCAAACCTCGGCCCACGATCCGGCCAACGGCTATCTGCCGATCGGCTGGAGCGTCGCCGAGTGGCTCGAAAAACGGTCCGCTTACCCTAATTCGGTGGTCGAGGCCGCGAGCCGGTCGATGGCCGTGCACGTCGAGGCGATGCTCGGCTTTCAAAAGCAGGGCATTCCGACCTTCGATTACGGCAACAACATTCGTCAGGTCGCATTCGACGAGGACGTGAAAAACGCGTTTGATTTTCCAGGCTTTGTGCCGGCGTATGTACGGCCGTTATTCTGCCGTGGCGTCGGACCGTTTCGCTGGGCCGCGTTGTCGGGCGATCCCGAGGATATCTACAAGACAGATGCGAAGGTGAAAGAACTGATACCGGACGATGCACATCTGCACGACTGGCTCGACGGTGCCAGGGAGCGGATTCAGTTTCAGGGACTGCCGTCGCGTATCTGCTGGGTAGGACTCGGACAGCGGCACCGGCTCGGGCTCGCGTTCAACGAAATGGTGCGCAGCGGTGAACTCAAAGCGCCCGTCGTGATCGGCCGCGATCATCTCGACAGTGGCTCAGTCGCAAGTCCCAACCGCGAAACCGAGGCGATGCTCGACGGCAGCGATACGGTGTCTGACTGGGCGTTCCTGAATGCGCTGCTTAGCACCGCGAGCGGTGCAACGTGGGTGTCGTTGCACCACGGCGGCGGTGTCGGCATGGGTTATTCGCAGCATGCCGGGCTGGTCATTGTCTGCGACGGCAGCGAGGCCGCGGACAGGCGTATCGAGCGCGTGCTCTGGAACGACCCGGCCAGCGGCGTCATGCGTCATGCCGATGCGGGTTACGATATCGCGATCGACTGTGCGCGCGAAAACGGACTCAATCTGCCGATGGTCGAGCTGTGAGCGCACCAATGAATCTCGTCGTCGACGCCGAGCCGCTCGACCTCGCGACGCTGCGAGCGGTCTGGGGGGCGGCCGTAAACGTGTCGCTCGGCGCGCGTGCGAAACACGGTGTCGCGGCCTCGAACGCAGCGATCAACGATGTCGTCGCACACGGCGACACGGTCTACGGCGTGAATACCGGCTTCGGGCAGCTGGCGTCCGTGCGCATCGGCGATGACGAGCTGTCACACCTGCAGGAAAATCTGGTTCGCTCGCACTCGGTCGGCGTCGGCGAAGACCTCGATGACGATGTCGTGCGGCTGATTTTGCTCATGAAAATAGCCGCGCTCGCGAGGGGATACTCCGGCGTGCGCGTCGAACTCGTCGAGACCTTGTGTGCGTTGCTGAACCATGACATCTATCCGCGCATACCGGCACGCGGTTCCGTCGGCGCATCGGGCGACCTCGCGCCGCTCGCGCACATGGCCGGTGCACTGCTGGGAATCGGTGAAGTACGCGTCAACGGCAGTCTCGTGCCGGCGTCGGCCGCATTGCAGCAGGCGGGTATTGTGCCGCTCGTGCTCGCGCCGAAAGAGGGACTGGCTCTGCTAAACGGTACGCAGGTATCGACGGCACTGTCGTTAGCGGCGGCATTCAGATCCGAAAACACGTTGAGTGCCGCGTTGGTCGCGGGCGCGATGGCCGCCGACGCGATCAAGGGCAGCGACACGCCGTTCGACGAACGTATTCAGCGCGTGCGCGGCCATACCGGGCAGGCCGATGTCGCCGCCGTGCTGCGCGCGTTGATGCGGGGCAGCGATATCCGTGCGTCACACCTCACCTGCGACCGCGTGCAGGATCCGTATTCGATTCGCTGTCAGCCGCAGGTCATGGGGGCCTGTCTCGACGTGCTGCGGCACGCCTGTCGGGTCCTCGAAGTCGAGGCCAATGCCGTGACCGACAACCCGCTCGTGTTCGCCGACGACGGCTCGGTACTGTCGGGCGGCAATTTTCATGCAGAGCCCGTCGCACTCGCGGCCGATTACCTCGCACTGGCTATCGCCGAGATCGGCGCGTTATCGGAACGCCGAATCGCGTTGCTGATCGATTCTCACCTGAGCGGATTACCTGCGTTTCTCGTAAAAGACGGCGGTCTCAACAGTGGCTTCATGATCGCCCAGGTTACCGCGGCAGCGCTGGCCTCGGAGAACAAGTCGCACGCGCATCCTGCCAGCGTCGACAGCCTGCCGACGTCGGCCAATCAGGAAGATCATGTCAGCATGGCGACCTACGCCGGCCGTCGCCTGCACAGCATGCTCGACAACACGATGGATATCGTTGCGATTGAACTGCTGGCCGCAGCGCAGGGCATCGACTTTCACCATCCGCAGCAGAGTTCGCCGTTGCTTGAAGAAGTCATTGCGGCGTTGCGTGAGATATCGCCGGCATACGATGAGGATCGATCGCTGTCGTCCGACATACGCCGCGTTGCGGCCAGGGTCGACCATGGCGATTTCTGTCATTACGCGAAAGACGTACTGCCGGGCTGGCGCCAGTGAGCCCGGTATTCGACGTTACGCCGGGCACAACGCCGCTGCTGATCAGTGTGCCGCATGACGGCCGATTGATTCCGGAGGCAATACGTGCACGCATGACCGACACCGGACGAGCAGTACCTGACACCGACTGGCACGTCGCAAAATTGTATGAATTCGCGCGTGGCCTCGGTGCGGGTATGATCGTCGCGAACTACTCGCGTTACGTCGTCGATCTGAACCGGTCCGCCGACGATGCTGCGTTGTATCCCGGACAGCCCGCCACGGGATTGTGTCCTGAGCAGACGTTCGCGGGCGAGGATCTCTATCGTCGCGCTGGTGTGAGTGCGAGCGAGAAAACGGACCGCATTGAACAGTACTGGCAGCCGTATCATGCACAGATCGAGTCTGAACTCGCAATGCTTCGCGAGCGCTTCGGCCACGCGCTGCTATGGGACGCACACTCCATCCCGAGTGTCGTGCCGCGATTATTCGACGGCGAATTGCCAGTGTTAAACCTCGGCAGCAACGACGGCAAAAGTTGTGTGAAGACTGTCGCTGCGGCCGTAGACAGTGTTGCAAAAAACAGCGGCCATTCCTCGGTGCTCAACGGTCGGTTCAAAGGCGGCTACATCACACGCCATTATGGCCGGCCCGAGCAGTCGGTACATGCACTGCAACTCGAAATCGCGCAGCGCGCGTACATGGATGAAACGACGCTCGCCTGGGACGCGAATAAAGCGGAAGCGCTTCAGATCACGCTGCGCTCGATGATCCGGGTTTTCCTCGACAGCGCTCGCTCGTTCTGAGCCCTAAGTCCTGCACGGCGATGCAATAGCAGGCAGCTCGACTCAACATCGAAAAACTGGCCGTTCCGAAGCCTTTCATATCACTCGTCACGGTCCATTATTCATTGATAATCAATGTGTAATGACCCTTCGTGGTACCCTCCGCGCACGACACGATTCCGGGTAAAGCGTAGCAATGACCGACAAGAAGGGGCTCCACGAACTGTATGCCGCCGATCCCGCGGCGGCTGAAGACAAACTCTGGGGCCGAAAGACCGACCCCTTAACCCGGCGGGGCTTTGCCAAAGGTGCGGGTCTTGCCGCAATGACCGCGGCGCTCGGCGCGAGCATTCCATTCGCCAGATATTTTCCAGGCGGACTGATTCCGGCGGCGCTTGCACAATCCGACGAGCCGTTCGAGATACCGGGCAAGTCGGGTCTCGTCGTGCTCAACGACCGCCCGCTCAATGCCGAGACGCCTGCGCACCTGCTTGACGATCCCGTGACACCTGCGTCGCGGCTGTTCGTTCGCAACAACGGCGTTCCGCCGTCCACCTTCGATATCGACGCCGATGACTGGGAGATTCGCGTGGAAGGCGAGGCCTGCGAGCGGCCGCATCTGTATACGCTGGGCGACATCAAAGCCCGTTTCAGGCACCGCACACTGCAGTTGCAACTGGAATGCGGCGGCAACGGCCGTTCTGAATTTCATCCGGGTGCGAAGGGCAATCAGTGGACGACCGGCGCAATCGGCTGTCCTGAGTGGACCGGCGTGCGCCTTTCCGAAATCCTCGACGAATGCGGTCTCGGCGACAAAGCGGTTTACGTCGCCTACGAAGGGGCGGACACACACCTTTCGGGCGATCCCACCAAACTGCCGATCTCTCGCGGCGTTCCCGTGCACAAGGCCCTTGAAAAAGAATGCATGCTCGTGTGGGCGATGAATGGCGAGCCGCTACCGGAATTGCACGGCTTTCCGGCGCGGCTGTTGTGCCCGGGCTGGCCGGCGTCGGTTAGTGGGAAGTGGCTGACCAAAATCCTGATTCGTGATCGCGTTCACGACGGGCCGAAGATGACCGGCCAGTCCTATCGTGTTCCCTGTGAATCCGTGGCGCCCGGAGCCACAGTCGCGGACGAGGACATGTGCATCATCGAATCGATGCCTGTGAAGTCGCTGATTACGTTTCCTAAATCCGGCATCGAAACGACCCTCGATACACCGCTTGCGTTGCGCGGACACGCGTGGGCGGGCGACTCACGAGTCCGTTCCATGCACGTCTCAATCGATTTTGGCGCGACGTGGCAAAAAGCGAAACTCAGAAGACCCGTGAATCGTTTTGCGTGGCAGCACTGGGCCGCGACTGTAAACTTTCCCGAGCCCGGCTATTACGAAATCTGGGCGAGAGCCGTTGACGACCAGGGCCGTTCACAGCCGATGGTGCTGCCGGGCTGGAACCCGCGCGGGTACCTGAACAACGCCTGCCATCGCATTGCAGTCATGGTCCACGCATGAAGCGATTCGCACTGTTTGTGTTGATGCTGCCGGCCACGGCGTCGGCCGACATCGACCCGGCCAGCGGTCTGATCATGAGGCCGGGCTGGCAGCAGGTTCGCGCTCACTGCGGCGGTTGCCACTCGCATGCCATCGTCACAAGCCAGAAGATGGGCCGGCAATCGTGGCTGGAAATGATCCGCTGGATGCAGGACACACAAAACCTGTGGCAATTCACGCCCGAGGTCGAAAAGCAGATTCTCGACTATCTGGCACAAAACTATCCACCGCAGGCAAACCGCCGGCGCGCACCTATTCCTGTGAGCCTGATGCCACCCGTCAGGCAGGACGAATAGAACTTTGGGGGTCCGGGGGAAAAACAGAGGAGGGCAACAGAGTCAGGTGCCGCAGGACGAACCACCGGTACGGGACCAACCGATTCCTGCCAGGTCACGCCTCTCGCAGCGGCTGAGTCGGGAGGCGCGCGCGCTGCCGTCGCGATCGCACGGCTGGTTTCGGACCTGGTTCCGGAAAGTCTGGGACGTCCGCGGCGGTGGGCTGTATGCCTGTGGCTTTGCGCTGACGTTCCTCGCGCTCGAGATCGGTGAACTGTTCGATGACATCGCGGGCATCGGAATGGTCTTCGAAGGGCAGATCGTCGAGTTTGCACTCGGCTTCGTCATCGATTCGTTTTGGAATACGATCACGGCCTTCATGTGGCCGGCAAAGGTCGTCGCGTTTCAGCAGCCCTGGGGCGCGATCTCGCTTGGGCTGGCATTTATCCTGTTTCCGAAATTCGTCAAGCCGCGCATCGAGCGCTGGTTGTTCGATGATGAGCCGGAGTCGCCCGGGACTTCCGAGTAGACGACTACTGTCCTTCTTCAACGATGCGGTCCGTGTCCTGACGCCATGCGTTCTCTTCGAGGGCATTCTGGCCGGCTTCTCTGGCGGCCGCAAGTTCGGCCCTGGTTCGGCAGACGCGTTTGCCTATTCTCGAATTGATCGTTTTTTCGTAGCGGCAGATGACCTCATCTTCATTCTCGGTAAGCATGCTGTCCAGTTCCGCCTGACTCGGTGCCTGATCGCCCGCGTTACCAGCGGCAGCAGAACCGCCGGTGCCGGTACAGGCCGATACAAGGCAGGCGAACTCGAGCAATGCCGATTCTTGTCATTTTGAAAACCCCCTGTTTACCCAGACGGTTTGAACGCGGATCGGACGAACAGTTCCGCGGGTGCCCGGATTTACTCGTATCCGTTATGTGGTTTCCGCGATTCGCCCCTGTTTCTCGGCGCGCTGCGCGAATTCTTCCTGCCAGCTCGAGCGATGCTCGGCCGGCGCGATCTGCACGGCCGTGACCTTGTATTCCGGGCAGTTGGTGGCCCAGTCGCTGTACTCTGTCGTCACGACGTTGGCACCGGTCTCAGGGTTGTGGAAGGTCGTGTACACGACACCGGGTTTGACGCGCTCGGTGATTTTCGCGCGCAATGTGATATCGCCTTTGCGGCTGGCCAGCGACACGAGCGCACCGTCCTGAACACCGCGCATCTCAGCGTCGGACGGATGCACTTCGAGAATATCCTCTGGGTACCAGGCGTTGTTCTCGGTACGGCGCGTTTGTGCTCCGACGTTGTACTGGGACAGAATGCGGCCTGTCGTGAGCAGCAGTGGGAACTTCCTGTTGGTTTTTTCCTCGGTCGGCACGTAGTCGGTTTCGACGAACAGGCCCTTGCCGCGAACGAACTGGTCGATGTGCATGATGGGAGTACCCATCGGTGCGCTGTCGTTACACGGCCACTGGACACTACCGACCTCGTCGAGGAACTTAAAGCTGACGTTGTTGAACGTCGGAGTCAGCTCGGCGACCTCATCCATGATCTCGGCGGCCGACGCGTAGTTCATGTCGTAGCCCATTGCCTGAGCCAATTCCTGCGTGATCCGCCACTCGTCCTTGCCCTGCTGCGGCGGCATGACCGGGCGGACGCGGTTGATGCGGCGCTCCGCATTGATGAACGTGCCGTCCTTCTCGAGGAAGGAGGTGCCGGGCAAAAACACGTGCGCAAATTTGGCCGTCTCGTTGAGGAACAGGTCCTGCACGACCACGCACTCCATGTTTCTGAAGGCCTCTTCGACGTGGTGCGTGTTCGGGTCGGACTGGGCCAGGTCTTCGCCCTGGATGTACATGCCTTTAAACTCACCGGCGCAGGCTGCGTCGAACATGTTCGGAATACGAAAGCCGGGTTCCGGATCGATCGTGACGCCCCAGTGTGCGTCGAACTGGGCGCGCACTTCTTCGCCCGAGATGTGACGGTAGCCGGCGAGTTCATGCGGGAACGAGCCCATGTCGCAGGAACCCTGAACGTTGTTTTGCCCGCGAAGCGGGTTAACACCAACGCCGCTGCGGCCAATATTGCCGGTCGCCATTGCGAGATTCGCCATACCCATGACCATCGTCGAGCCCTGGCTGTGCTCGGTCACGCCGAGACCGTAGTAGATCGCACCGTTGTTCGCTGCGCCGTAAAGACGGGCGGCGGCTTTCAAGGTCTCGGCATCCACGCCGGCGACTTCGGCGACTTTCTCGGGCGAGTTCTCGGGCTTGAGAATCATGGCCTTCCACGACTCGAACGACTCGAGGTCGCAGCGTTCGTTCACGTACGCCTCGTCAACAAACCCTTCCCTGATGATCGTGTGGGCCAGCGCGTTGATGACAGGCACGTTGGTGCCCGGCGACAGCGCAATGTGGTGTGCGGCTGCAACGTGCGGCGAACGCACGAGACCGATCTCACGCGGATCGACAACGATGAGTTCGGCGCCTTCGCGCAGACGCTGTTTCATCTGTGACGCGAATACAGGATGCGCGGCTGTCGGATTGGCGCCGATCAGCAGGATGACATCGGCGTCCATGACACTGTCGAACGGCTGCGTTCCGGCAGATGTGCCGAGCGTGGTTCTAAGGCCGTAACCGGTCGGCGAGTGGCACACACGTGCGCACGTATCGACGTTGTTGTTTTTAAATCCGGCGCGGATCAGTTTCTGCACGACGTAGACCTCTTCATTCGTCGTGCGCGAGGACGTGATGCCGCCGATCGACTTGCGGCCGTACCGGTCCTGGATGTCCTTGAAGCGTTTTGCCGCGTACCGGATTGCCTCGTCCCACTCGACTTCGCGCCAGGGTTCGTCGGTGTTGTCGCGGATCAGGGGTTTCATGACGCGATCGCGATGCGATGCGTAGCCCCACGCGAATCGTCCTTTGACACAGGAGTGGCCATGGTTAGCCTCGCCGTCCTTCCATGGCGTCATTCGAACTACCTGATCGCCTTTCATCTCGGCCTGGAACGAACAACCGACGCCGCAGTACGCACAGGTCGTCACGACCTTGTGATCGGGCAGGCCGTGATCGACGATGCTCTTGTCCATGAGCGTCGCGGTCGGGCAGGCCTGCACACAGGCACCGCAGGATACGCACTCGGAATCGAGAAAGTCCTCGCCGATGCCGGCCGATACTTTGGAGCTGAATCCGCGGCCCTGGATCGTCAGTGCGAACGTGCCCTGCACCTCGTCGCAGGCGCGTACACAGCGTGAGCAGACGATGCACTTCGACGCATCGAATTGAAAGTAGGGGTTGCTGGCATCCACGGGTGCATCGAGATGATTTTCACCGTCGAAGCCGTAGCGCACGTCGCGCAGTCCGACCGCGCCCGCCATGTCCTGCAGTTCACAGTCGCCATTCGCCGAACAGGTCAGACAATCCAGCGGGTGGTCGGAGATGTACAGTTCCATGACGTTGCGTCGCAGTTTCGACAGCGCCGCGGTCTGCGTACGAATCTGCATGCCGTCTTCGACAGGCGTGTGGCACGATGCGGGATAGCCCTTGCGGCCCTCGACTTCGACGACGCACAGGCGGCAGGAACCAAACGGCTTCAGCGAATCGGTCGCACAAAGCTTGGGAATGTCGACGCCGTTCTCGCGTGCCGCGCGCAGGATGCTGGTACCCGCCCGAGCCGTTGCGGGCAGGCCGTCGATCTCGATCTCCACGGTCTCCTCGGCCTTGCTGGCCGGCGTTCCGAGGTCGGTCTGATGAGTCTTATTCATTACGCAAAGTCCTCGGCGAAGTATTTTAGAACAGATCGCACCGGGTAGGGTGTCATTCCGCCCATTGCACATAACGACGCATCTTCCATCGTGTCGCACAGTTCGACCAAAAGATCATAGTTTTCAGTGCGTTGCTGCCCTGCAATCAGCTTATCGATGACTTCCATGCCACGTGTTGAACCGATACGGCAGGGGGTGCATTTGCCGCAGGATTCGACGGCGCAGAACGCCATCGCGAAGCGCGCCATCTCGGCCATGTTGGTCGTATCGTCCACGACCACGATGCCGCCGTGGCCGATCATTGCGCCGATCCCGACGAAGGCCTCGTAGTCCATCGGCACATCCAACTGATGCTCGGGTATCCATGCGCCAAGCGGGCCGCCGACCTGTGCCGCCTTGACCGGACGGCCGCTGGCGGTGCCGCCGCCGTAGTCCTCAATTAACTCCCGCAGAGTCACGCCGAACGCCCTTTCCACCAGGCCGCCGCGCTTTACATTGCCTGCGAGTTGGAATGCGAGCGTGCCTTTCGCACGATTCGCACCCATGCCGGCATAGCGTTCGCCGCCCAGATTCACGATATTCGGTACCGACGCGAGCGTCACGACATTGTTGACGACCGTGGGTTTGCCGAACAGGCCCTCCAGGGCGGGCAGGGGCGGTTTGTAGCGCACGATGCCTTTTTTACCTTCGAGGCTTTCGAGCATTGCGGTTTCTTCACCGCAGACGTAGGAGCCCGCGCCCAGGTGCAGTTCGATATCGAAGTCGAAGCCCGAGCCCTGAATGTTCCGACCCAGCCAGCCCGATTCGCGAGCGGTATCGATCGCTCGTTTCAGCACGCTGTGTGCAAGCGGATACTCGGAACGCAGGTAGATATAGCCTTTGCTCGCGCCAACGGCGAACCCTGCAATGGCCATCGATTCGATTAGCCCGAACGGGTCGCTTTCCATGAGGATACGATCCGAGAATGTCCCTGAATCACCCTCGTCGGCATTGCAGGCAATGTACTTCTGGTCGGCTGAGGCGTCCGCCACGGTTCGCCACTTGATGCCGGTCGGGAATCCGGCGCCGCCGCGGCCGCGAAGACCTGATTCGGTGACGGCGGCCAGTATTGACTCCGGGCGGTCCGCGAATGCCTTCCGCAGGGCCTTAAAACCCTGGTGCGCGAGAAAATCGTCGAGCGACAGCGGATTGATCAGACCGCAGCGCCAGAATGTCCAGCGCTCCTGAGAGATCAGGTAGTCAATCTCGTTGGTCGGTCCGAGTCGTGTCTCGTGGTCGCCGCCAGCCAGGAAATCCGCATCGAACAGGCTCTGCACGTCTCCGGCATCGACATTGCCGTACGCGATCCGTGTGCCATCGGCCTCCACCTCGACGAGCGGCTCCAGCCACGACGCACCCCACGACCCGTTCCTCACGAGTTCAATATCGGTACCGGTTACCTTATTAACGCGAGCGATTTCCAGCGCAACCTCGTCTGCGCCCATGGATATCGCCGCCGTTTCGCGCGGAACGCAAACTTTCGTGCGCGCCATTACATTTCACCCCGCATATCGTCGAGCAAAGCGTTGAAACGGTTCGCGTCGACCTTGCCGAGCGTTTTCCCGTCGATCATAACGGCGGGTGCGCAGGCGCAGTTGCCCAGGCAATACACGGGCTCCAGCGAAATGTCTTCACTGGTGTCATGCAATGACATGGCCAGGGTTTTCTGCGCGTACTCGGTCAGATCCACCGCACCCATCGCACGGCAGGCTTCGGCCTGGCAGATCTTGACGACGTGTTTGCCGGGCGCTTCGGTGCGAAAATCGTGGTAGTACTCGACGACACCGTGAACGTCCGCACGGGACAGGTTCAATTCATCGGCGAGCTGGCGTATCGCCGCTTCCGGAATCCAGCCGTGCCGCATAACGATCGTCTGCAGAATCTGCACAAGCATTTCCGGGCGTGCGTCGTACTCGTCGACGATGTCACGGGTTTGTTCTGTTGTGATTGGTGTCATTGGTGGATACGGTCCCTGCCCGAATAGACATTGTAATTTTCACCGCGCAAAAAGCCGATGAGTGAAACATTGAATTCGTTCGCCAGACGCACGGCGAGGCTTGACGGCGCACTGACGGCGGCGAGCAACGGTATACCGGCAACGAGTGCTTTTTGCACGAGTTCAAAGCTCGCGCGTCCCGAGACCAGCAGGCCGAGGTCCGATGCGGGCAGCCGTCCGTCCTGCAACAGCGTGCCGACCGCCTTGTCCACGGCATTATGTCGACCGACGTCTTCACGCGTCAGCAGAATTTCACCTTGTGAATTGAAGACGGCCGCGGCGTGCAGCCCGCCGGTCCGATCGAATGTAATTTGCATCGCCCGCAGTTTTTCGGGTAACCCGGTGAGACGTTCACTGCCGATCGTAAAGCCGCCGTCTGCCAGCGGTTCGACACCGACGGCGGACAGCGCATCGAGCGAGGACTTTCCACACACGCCACAGCTTGAGGTCGTATAGAAATGGCGCTTTAACCGTTCGATGTCGACGTTGACATCGGCTGCGAGATCGACGCGCACGACATTGCGATTGCCGGAGTCGGGTGCGGGCGCTCCGCAATGTGCAACCTCGGCGAGGTCGTCCACATGGCTGATAATGCCCTCCGAATACAAAAACCCCGTCGCGAGTTCCTCATCGTTACCCGGCGTGCGCATTGTGATCGATACGCTGGCTGCAGTTCGACCGCCCGGCACGGAATAGCCCAATCTGATTTCCAGCGGCTCTTCGGCAGCGACCCAATCGTCGGCCACATCGGTAGATGCGCCGCGTACTCGGTGTACATTGATTGCGTGACTGCTGGGTGGCATGCACGGGTATCCGGGGCAGGGCCGGTAAGTATAGCCCAGCTCCGCGGTTCGGTGCCGTGGCCAGCCTGATTCGGCCTCCGGCAGTTGTTCGAGCTCCTCGCTAAGGACGTGCCGGCGCAGATTCATAGCGACGGTCTCCCTGGTCGAGGTATCGACGAGGTAATTTTGGGAATGCGGGCATGCAGCTGGGCGCTCGCTGGTTCCGTGCAGTGGCAGGATGCGCAGGCGCCGAGCCTGGCCAACGGGTCGGGGTGGTTATAAAGGATGTCCTCGAAGATGCCTTTTAACATCCGGCGGACCCTGATAAAGACCCACCATAGCGAACCTTCTCGATAATACGGGGATCGTTGCATAGCTTAACGCCTTTGACAAACGCAGCGTAAGTTAGTGGAAAAATATCGACGATGTTGAGTTTGCAACGCTGGAATGGATCGACTGGGTTCAACAACTGACGCCTGTTTCAGCTGATCGGCGACGTACCACCGGCTGAATCTGAGCGGGCGTATTATCAACAACTGGACAGAGTTAGCTATGGTAGCGTGATTCAAAAAACGGAGTCCGAATATGGACTCCCCATCATTTGCCACTATCATTCCGGACCTGTATGAAAACACATGATCAAATTATTACAATGCAGATCGAAAGCGGTACCTAGAATCATACTGGTTCCTGGGATAAGAACTACTGCTGCACGACCCGTGAACCCGTTAGTCAGCCACAATGCCCGAACTGCGATAAACATTGGAACAAGCGCGAGGAGGGTAAGAAAATTGGCGAACACGCCGAGAGTCAAGAAGCAAAAGGACGTTCCAAGCAAACCACACCACAGATTCCGTATTGATCGAGATTTTCCAAACTCCCAACGGTTGCAGCGCCTAAGCAACTCGTATGCGCCGAACAACGAACATACTGCCCAGGAAAGCGCCAGTAGCGACGCGGCCATGGATTCACCGTGGGCCATACTCACCAACCCAAAGCCGCCGATGAACGCAACAGGGACCGTTAACAGACATGCCACGATCGCGGCGGCGACATCCAATTCAGACGTACTTTCGGAGCTTAAATTATGACGTCGCACTTCTACTTTACGGTTTGCTCCAGGCGCATAATCGCAGCCGAAAGAACTTCTGAGTAGTACTCGTCATTCGAAATACTAACCCGTCTTTGAATAGGATTGAGCTGTACTTGTTCGTTGAAAACACTTTGCAAATTTAGAAGTTTTTTGTAGTGCGCCTCGGTCGTTTTCAACTCACGTCCAAGATAGCCAACAATCCTTGGGTTCAGAAACATCAGATCGGATGAGATAATTTCCATTGCCCGGTCCGTCAGGCCGGCGGTTGAATTTCCGGTCTCAATCAGCAACGTAATGGCCTCAATGCCAGCATCGTTTATTTCGTTTTCTGCTATCGATGTAAGCGTTCCTACGGCCATACTTGTAAGCTGGTCATACTCGGCTAGCAACCTGATCAGATGCGCATCGCTGCTCGAGCGTAACCCTTGATTTAGTCGATCAACTATCACTATTGATAGATTGTTTTCTGTTCCATAAAGACCAAACGAAAGTTTCGCCGCCTCAGCAGCGCATCTATCGGGACAATTGACGACCAACTCGGTTAACTTCTCTTTCGATGCTAGTGACCGAACTAACCCTGGGTCTTGGTATGACAACTTTATGCACAGGCCAAGAGCGTGTTCAACCACAGTCCAAGACCGTGAGTCTATTGATGCGGAAAGCAAAGGTATCGTCTCGAAGACCTCAAAACTACCGGCGGGTGCTCTTGCGTACTTAAAAATAGCCTCAAGCATATCGGAGTCAGTGTCCGCAACTACAACGGACAAACTTTGCTCATTTCCATGTGCGTTTGCTGCGACAAACAACCACCAAGTCGCAACCGTACCTTTTAGGATTGCGCGGTACATTCTAGAACACACCGTTGATGACACCACTCCACTCTCCTGAGCCTACGCCATTCAGACTCAATGGCGTCTGCCCATTCGTGACGGGGTCAAACGTGTATATTACAAGGCCGTTTAGATCGACGTGATGATACGGAAAACCATCGTGCTGATAGTCCAATTCCCAAGTCACAGGATATACCGACCAGTCGATTGTCAAATCGTGACTCCAATCGATATCGCCAAAAACTGAGGCACCGAATGCAATCGCATTGTACGGCTCACCTGAAAACCGAATTGTGACGCTATCAGAAGTCTGACTGACTATCGAAGCAACTATCGTACTCATACCACTTGCGGTTGAGGCTTCAATATGCGAACCAGTCTTACATTTTCCTTGGTATACAAAATCTTCGACACCCAGGTATTTTGCGCATTGAGTGCAGTTTTTTCGGACACAATTGCCGGATGTTGTCAGATTTACGCTCGGCAAGTAGGACTTCGTTACTCCAGAAAGTCCGGCAGAAGCTAATTGGTTCGTAGAGGAAGTCCAGAGAATTTGTTGTTGAATTCGAAATCCGGGCTGTGCAGGAGAATGTATTAGCTTGTTATCCCCTTCGAAGAACTTTACCGGTGGCAACTGCATCCAAGTAGGGAGCCTCACATGGTCCAATGGGATAAACATCGAATACTCGATCGAAACCTGTGGTGGTGGATCGATGTTTACGACTACCGTGTGAGTATCAGAATCGCCAAACAGGCTACTACAGCTGCAGTCCACGTTGCTGATTGCTAACTTAGTGCCGGCCGAAAAGTACTGATGTGTAAACGTAGTATCGCCATTAATCGCCTTGCTTTTCCACTGCGCATTTCCGTCGCCAAAATAGAACAAGTGATCAAAGGTCGCGACGCCTGGGGCACCTTCGCCGAGCCACGTACACCATCCGGATACATCTACATCGAATACCACAACCTCACCGCCATCGATATTAGTTGGCGAAGTGCTGTTCTCGACTCGAATTGTTACGTCGTTGACGGAATTTATGCAAATGTAGCAGTTTACGGAGTAGTACTCAGGAGGGATAAATAAGCTGTTAGACGGTTTGTCGAATCCCAATGGCAGGATATCAATATTGCCTTCAGCGTTTGCAAACATCCGGCGTTCGAGTCCAGACAAGATCTCCGCATCAGGTGCGATAACCAAGTTCTCTCCCAGTACGAAGCGAGCTGAGTTCGCGTCGAACTGTATCGGTCCGTACGGAGAACCAACGAGTCGATTAGAGACAATATTGTCAATGTTGTTAAATACAGCGCTCGCTGTAGGCTGGTTCACATGCGTCAGAACTGAGCGAGCATCTGCTGCTTCTACCACACCCTTGTCAAGAGGGCCGTACTCGATCGAAAAGTCGGTGCCGTCGACACTTGCGCCCACAAGCCGCCCGATAGCGTCATATTCAAACGTTGCCTGCTTTTCCTCTTGTTCCACTCGTACCGGCGCACCAGAAGCATCGTATTGGAACGAAACGTCACTTCCCGTTTGCCCCACTATCATTTCGACGCGATTCCCAGGTCCGGAAACATATTCGTCCCTCCAAATTTTACCCTCGCTATTGGTAAACTTAATTGACTCGAGATTTCCAACCGCGTCGTAGTCGAAATCGATAGCTGCAGACAATGTTTTATATGATGCACTCTCGCGCAACCCGTCAACCCTGTTTTTGTAGGTTGCGGCTTCAGTTCCACTCTCTGCAACGACACCCATCGACACAATGTAGTCTGCAGAATCACGTGATAGCATTATTAGATTGGTTTCGCTATCGGACAGGCCAATAACTGAACCAAATCTGTCGCGATTCAACAAGAACTCCGATCCACCAATTGTAAATTCGCTTAATTGCCCCCACGAGTCGAAAGAATAGGTTCTTTCACCCTTCCTATCATGTGCCCAAATCACTTTTCCGTTGGGGCCGTACAAGTACTTCGCTACGATAGTGTTGTCTCTCTCAATTTTTACAATTCGTCGGTTCTCTCGAGTTACTACGTAACCGGCCATTCTGCACCGTTATTGCGGCACCCAGGACGATTATGTACCCGGTGCGTGGCGATCTGTCACGCCTTCGACGCTGATCAGTTCTGATCGAGATCCGAGCGCAGCGGATTGTCGGCAAACAGCTCCTTCCATTGCCTCGGCGTCAGTTCTTCAACCTGGCTGGCCGGGTGTTGAGAGATGCGCTGCAATACGTCAACCAGGTAAGTGTACGGGTTAATACCCTGTAACCGGCAGGTCACCAGCAGGCTCTGGATGATTCCGACTTGCCTGGCACCGAGTTCCGTCCAGCAGAACAACCAGTTTTTTCTGCCCATGGGGATGGGCCTCAGCGCACGCTCCAGGTGGTTGGTATCGATCGGAACCTCAGGGTCACCGAGATACACCCTCAGGGCATCGCTTCTGCCCATGGCGTATTTCAATGCCTTGCTCAGAGGATTGCTCGGAACCAGGTCATGCCGGGTACATTGTTGCTCGCACCAGGCAAAGAACGCCGCTACCACAGGCTCGCTGTGCTTTGTCCGGTGCCTGAGCTTCGCCTCGCCCTCAAGGTTTTTCTCGCGGATAGCCTTCTCCTGAGAATACAGCTCACCGATCAGCGCAAGCGCTTGTTCTGCCGCTTCAGGCTCCGCGGCCTTCGCCTTGTCAAAATAGCGCCTCGTGTGCGCCCAACATTGCGCATGGCTCATCTTCGGCCGCTTACGGGCATAGCTCTCATACGCCTCGTAACCGTCTGTGATCAGGGTTCCTTCGAAGTTCTCGCCCAACACCTCACGCACCTGCCTTGCGGCCCGTGAGGAGGAGTAGCTGAAGGCGATTTCAGCCGCCTCCCCGTAGATCGGCCAGAAATACGCCTGCCGCATCCTGCCCTGTTTCTTGCGACCCGCCTTGATCGGCGTCTCGTCCATGGCGAGCACACGGCTTTTGCGAATGTGTTCGAACTGCGCCACATAGACGGGCTCCAGAAGATCGATCGCACGTCTGGCCAGATTCGTCAGTGTCGCCCGCGAAAGCGCGATGCCGCACTGGCCAAGGCGCTGGTGCTGCCGGTACAAGGGCAGGTGATAGCAGAACTTGTCCACCAGCATGCCGGCCAGGAAGCTCACATCGGCGATGCTCTTCTCCAGCACATTGGCAGGCGCCGGCGTGCTGATGAGGTCAGCCGTATCCCGCCTTTTGAAGACCGGGCGTACGTACTTCAAAACCACATAGCTGCCCGGCCTTTGCGCCAGCCGAAAGCTAACCTTCTCCGAGACCCGTTCGAGCTGATCCGGAGTGATAGCATCTTCCAGTTCGGGCTCAAGGTGAATGGTCTCGACCGGCACCGTCTCGTCAAAACGAAGGCCCTGGTCGTTGACACAGTTGTCCTTACGGGACTTCTTGCGCTCGTAAGTAATCTTCTGCTTTTCTTCTGCCGGCGGACGCGGCGTGACTTCAATGCCCAGACCCGCCAGAAGATCCGCCTGTACCGCCGGATCGATCTGCAAACGCTTTTCCGAACGCTCACCAAACAGCTGACGCCTGAACCAGTCAAGTTGCGTCGTAAGGCTTTTAACTTGTTCGGCAAGAGCCGCATTTTCAGCGAGAAGGGCCGCGGTGCTTTGTGTTCCTGTACTCACCGATGGCGCTGAACTCATGGCGGACGATTATAACAAAGCGACCCTCTCGGAGCGATGCTCAGAATGACAATAACGCCTGTGCTGCTTCACCGAACCCACATCGATACCTTCCAGCATGAGTTTCAGTGACGTCACGTCCAGCGACAGTTTATCACCGCAGGCATCGTCCTTACGGAAATGAAACCGTCCCTGCTCGAGGCGTTTTGACCAGAGCGCATAACCGGACCGATCGAAGTACAGTATCTTCAGGTAGCTCCGCTTGCGGTTGACGAACACGAACAGCTGGCCCGACAGCGGATCTTCTGACAACTGCTGCTTCACCAGCGCTGACAAACCGTCGAACGACTTCCTCATATCAGTGGGCTCGGTATACAGCCGGATACGCACCTGGGACTCGGGAAAGAACATCAGCGCAGCCTCAGCTTCAGGCCCGAAGGGAGTTCAAGCTCCACCTGCCACCAGGAATCATCCTGCGCGCTGAGCAACGACGTGACATCGAGAAGTGCCGAAGCCTGCGCACTACTCGGTCGAGCTCTCTCGCCTTTAAGCCGTTTGCGCCAGTAGCCAAAGGTACTGTACGCAACACCGTGCACCTCACAAAACTCACGCTGCGAAAGATCGCCTGCATCGTAGGCCGCCATCAACTCCAACCAGTCCGCTCGCCTCTTGCGCACGGACTTTCCCGTTACCTCACTCATCTGATTTGCTCCTGTGTAATCAACGGAGCGGAAAACGTAACCGGAAATCAAAAATGGGGGAATAACGGCCTACAATGGCCGCTTACCCTGTGCCGTACCATCCACGAGACGCTCAGGCGAGAGCCCGGTGCAGCGGCAGCTACTTGTCGGCGTACCGCTTCGTTCACCGCAAGCTTGAGCGGCAGGGGGGTTGACATCCGCGTTGGCTGGGCCTAATGAGAATCGTTCTCAAATCATCGGAAAAATCATACGCATATCCCGTTATGCGGACGTTCAGGAAACTGTAATAGAATCGCGCGTGATTTGGTTTACACTGGTTCGCTGGCCACGCTGGGCGAACGATATGAAGGAGACACCGTTGAGTAAAATTGCACGCCGTAAATTCATTCAGCTTTCGGCGGTAGCCGCCGCGGGTTGTGTCGCAATGCCGTCTCGGGATGCTCGTGCCGACGAGCTGCCGCAACTGGCTGAGGACGATCCGATGGCGAAGGCCATGAAATACACCCACGATGCATCGACCGTGGACCCTGCCACGAGAAACAACCCGGCGGCCGATCAGACTTGCGCAAATTGCGCGCTGATCCAGGGTAAGGAAGGCGATGCCTGGCGCCCGTGTCAGATTTTCCCCGGAAAAGCTGTCGCTGCCGCCGGATGGTGTTCGGTCTGGGCGCCTAAAGCCTGATTGCGGTGCCCTTGCCGCGGAGGTCAGGGTTGGCCGTTAGCGGCATTTAAGGCGTCAGTCGGCGAATCACAGATTGCCAGGATTGTGGACCGGCGACGCTGAGCCTTTGCCTTGCGCCGGCCGGACCCGCCGCCGACTTCAGGCGAGCGTTCGGGTACAATCTTCGCGGTTCTCAATTCACACCCAACAGCGCGGAGAATGCTCTTGTTCGAACAACTTAAGCCGGCTCCGCCGGACGCCATTCTGCGGCTCATCGCCGAAAGCAAAGCCGATCAACGGGCTGAGAAAATCGACCTCGGTGTCGGTGTTTACTTTACCGCCGACGGCCGCACCCCGGTCCTCGATACGGTCAAGGAAGCCGAGCGCCGGATTCTCGAAACCCAGGACAGCAAGTCCTATCTCGGTACCGCCGGATCGGCCGCGTTCAACGCCG
Source organism: Woeseiaceae bacterium (assembly GCA_965224505.1). Taxonomy (GTDB): domain Bacteria; phylum Pseudomonadota; class Gammaproteobacteria; order Steroidobacterales; family Woeseiaceae; genus UBA1847. The sequence goes on along the minus strand of CBDCZL010000018.1, from coordinate 2,053,188 downwards.
CAATGCAACAGCAAACGTTTGCGACTGCCGAGTTCGACGAGCGGCTGATCACGGTGCAGGCACCGGGCGGTTCGGGTTCTTTGCGTCTCGCTGCGGGCCTGCTCCACAAAACGCGTCCCGGTGCGACGCTGTGGGTGTCGGAGCCGACCTGGGCGAATCATGTGCCGTTGCTGGGCAGCGTTGGATTCGAACTCAAGCCTTATCCCTACTACGACACGTCGCGGCACGTCATCAGGATCGACGAGATGATCGCCGCGCTCGAAACCGCGCAAAAAGACGATATCGTCGTGCTGCACGCCTGTTGTCACAATCCAACCGGGCTCGATCCGTCGCAGGAGCAGTGGCGCGCAATTGGCGATGTGATTGCAGAGCGCGGTCTTCTGCCGCTAATTGACATGGCCTACCAGGGCTTCGCGAACGATTCCGATGCCGACGCGTTTTCGATCCGTCATATGGCGCCCCGCGTTCCGGAGATGGTGGTCAGTAATTCCTGCTCGAAGAACTTCGGTTTGTATCGCGATCGCGTCGGATCGCTGTCGGTGCTCTGCCGCGACAGTGCGACGCGGGATGTCGTGGCAAGCCAGCTCAGCGGGCTCGCGCGCACACTGTATTCCATGCCACCCGATCACGGCGCGTCGATCGTTGCGACGATCCTCGGCGATGGCGATCTCAAAGCACGCTGGATAGGGGAAGTGAACGAGATGCGGGATCGTCTGCGGTCTATGCGCGTCATGCTCAACGACGCGCTGACCGAAAAAGCACCGGCGCACGATTTCTCTCACCTCACGCGCGCGGCGGGCATGTTTTGCTACCTCGGTATTTCGAAGGCGCAGATCGCGCGTCTCAAGGAAGACTTCGGTATCTACATGGTCGATTCGAGCCGCATCAACGTGGCCGGTATTACGCCCGCAAACGTGGACTACCTCGCCTCGTCGATAGCGGCGGCGTTGTAGCGCCTGACAGGGGGCTACTGCCCGCCGAGTATTGCCGGGGGTGACCAGATCAGCTGACTGTCGGTGCCGATGTTCAACCGCCTGGCGGTACCCGCATTGAGTTCGAGCACGTACTTCACGGGCTCCGATGAACCGCGTGACGCGAGCGTCAGCGGTTTGGCGTCGTGTACGATGGATGAGACGCTGCCGTCGGCCCGGGCGTAGACGAGGTCGAGCGGGATGTACGTGTTTTTCATCCAGATCGAGCGGATGCCCGGTTGCGGGTAGACGAACAGCATCCCCGCATCGGTCGGCAGGTCGTAGATATTCATGAGTCCGTTGCGCTGCTGCTCGACCGTTGTGGCGAGCCAGATCGTGAGTTCATGTCGCCGCCCGTCGTCGGCTTCGACGATCAGCGTGTCGCGCGTGTAACGCTCGTCGAGAACGTGAGGCGGCAGCTCGGGAGCAGCTTCCTTGCAACCGCCGAGGCACGACAAAGTCAGAACCGTAAATGCCAGCCTGAGCATCATTCGGCACCCCAGTCGACGATCCCTCTGAATGCGAAATCCGTAACCGTAATCACTCCATCCCCGTTCATTTCTGTAAGAGGCGCAATGCAGTGCACCTCGCCGCCCACGGTATATCGTTCGCCGTCCAGGCGATTCTGCCGATGTATGTCGGTCCAGCAAACATCGAGATCTGAGGTCGAAAAGAAGCGCCCGCTGCCCTCGACGGTGATTGTGAGGTTGCTGGGCAATCCGTCTCGGGTCTCACCGGGTTTGAGACTCGGAATGCCGATGATGACAACGAAGCGTTCGTCCAATACGTCCCTCGCAAACCGGAGTCGTACGCCGTTGTTATCCGGGCGCAGCATGCTGTCGCATGCCAGCCTCATCAGGCCCTGCATTCCGACGGAACCCGACAGGGTGCCGGTCAACGTCATGCTGAAGCCTGCTCCGGCGCCGCAGGGAGACAATGTCGAATCCGGAGCAGGCCGTACGCTCGCGGCCGCCGCGTCGACTCTGGCGGCCGCCGCCTGATCGCCGGAATTACAGGCACCGGAGACAATAAATGCCGCCAGCGCCATGAAATACCGGCGTTTTTTGGGTTTCTCGTCAGATTGTTGCAATGCAGCGTTGCCAGTCTGGTCAGAATGGGGGCAATAGTACTGAATGCCCGCGAAAATAGAATAAAAAATCTGCGACTGGTTGGCCGTAACAGGCATCCTCGGCAGAGCCGCTGACATTTCTGTTAACAGGCCCTAGAATGTCACGCCGCCGCAGCGAACGGAGTACTGAATGAGCGTCAGGGAACAATTCCAAAAACTCGAAGCACATGCCAGCGGTTTGATTATCGGGCAGTCGCATCTGATCAATCGCATGCTGATCGCGCTGCTTTGCGACGGCCATCTGCTGGTCGAAGGGGCACCGGGTCTGGCCAAAACGCGCGCCATCAAGGTCTTGTCCGAGAGCATCGAAGGAGATTTCCATCGCCTGCAGTTTACGCCCGATCTGTTGCCCGCCGACCTGACCGGCACCGACATCTATCGGCCGCAGGAAGGGACGTTCGAGTTTCGTAAAGGTCCGTTGTTTCACAATCTGATTCTCGCCGACGAGATCAACCGAGCACCCGCGAAAGTGCAGTCGGCGTTGCTCGAAGCGATGGAAGAGCGGCAGATCTCCGTCGGTGAGCGCAGTTACCCGCTCGAAGATCTGTTCATGGTCATGGCGACGCAGAATCCCATTGAGCAGGAAGGTACGTATCCGCTGCCTGAAGCCCAGCTTGACCGTTTTCTCCTGCACGTCGAGGTGAACTATCCTTCGGTCGAAGACGAGCGCCGTATTCTCGTGCTCAATAGGGATGAGGCAAAGTCGGGCGAGCGCGATGCGTTTCAGCCGCCCGAGCTGCTGTCGCGCCAGTCGATTTCGCAGGCACGTATGGATATTTTGACGCTGCATCTCGCGGAAGAACTCGAGAAGTACATCGTCAACGTCGTCGTGGCAACGCGCAATCCCGGTGCGGTCGAGTCCGCGCTCGACGGTCAGGTACTGTATGGCGCGAGTCCGCGCGCCAGCATGGGCATCGATCGCGCGGCGCGTGCGCATGCGTGGCTGGCCGGCCGTGATTATGTTGGCCCGGAAGATATCCAGGCCGTTGCACCGGACGTGTTGAGGCACAGGCTCGTGCTCAGTTTCGAGGCTGAGGCCGATGGCGTGGACGCCGGCTCGGTCATACAGGGCATTCTCGACGGAGTCGGGGTGCCGTAAGTGGTGCACCGGGGTCACATGCCAGCCGATGCGTCGCCGGTCCGCGTCAGTCAGCCCGGCCTGATAAAGCTCAATGCACCCGCGCGCGCGATCGCGCTCGACGTGTTGCGCGTCAACTCCCTGCAGACGGGCGCGTACGTATCGCACTTTCGCGGCCGCGGCATGGAGTTCGACGAATCCCGGCCGTATCAGCCGGGTGACGACCCTCGCAGTATCGACTGGCGCGTCACCGCACGCAGTACGACGGCGTATACGAAGTTGTTTCGTGAGGAACGCGAAAGACCCGTGCTCGTCGTCGTCGATCTGCGCGCGAACATGCACTTCGCGACCCGCGGTTGCTACAAGTCGGTCAATGCAAGTCGGGCCGCGGCGCTGATCGCGTGGGCCGCACATCATCGCGGAGACCGTCTCGGCGGAATCGTGTTCGGCGACTCGGTGCACCGGGAACTGAAGCCGCGACTGGGCCGCCGGGCTGCGCTGAGATTTGTGCATGAAGTGGTTGAACATCCCGACTGGGAGACGGACTCGGCGCGGAGCGGCAGCGAAGCGCTGACGCAGGCGATGGCCGCGCTGCGGCGAGTCGCACGCCCGGGTAGCCTCGTCGTCGTGATCAGCGATTTTCTCGGCTTCGACCGCGGTGCCCAGAGTTATTTATCCAGCGTCGCGCGGCATAACGAAGTGCTGGCCGTGTTCATGAACGATCCGATCGAACGTAAATTGCCGCCGCCGGGCCGCTACCGGGTGGTTTCCGACGATGACGAAATGGTCATCGATACGCTGCCGCCCGGTGCGCGGCGGGATTATGCGCAGGCGTTTGCGGGCCGCCTCGATGCGCTGGAATCGTTTTGCCAGCGCTACGGTGTGCATCTGTTGCCGATGTCGACAAATGACGATCCGGTCGCATCGCTGCAGGCCGCGCTGGGCAGGAGGACGCATTAGATGGAGCCGAGCGAGCTGCCGTTACGCGATCTGCACCTGCCCGACGCGGTCGGCTGGTGGCCGCTGGCACCCGGATGGTGGGGCGTCATCGCAATCGCATTGCTCTTGTTCGGCTGGTTTGCACTGAGGGTCTGGCGAAACTGGCAGTTCAACGCGCCACGCCGTCACGCGCTTCGCCGCCTTGAGGTCATCGAGGCGGAATACCTTAAGCACCGCAATCCAGTGGTGCTGGGTAAGGCGCTCTCCGAGTTGCTGCGGCGTGCGATGCTTGCCTATACACCGCGCGAGGACATTGCGGGCCTGACCGGTAACGCGTGGCTTGAGTGGCTGGATCACGATCTTCCGGTACCCTGTTTTCACACCGAAGGTGGCCGGAGTTTGCTGAAGTTGCCGTATCGCAATCCGGACGGCGACATCCCGGATGTCGATGTCAACGCGCTGCTCACCGCGGTTCGGATGCGCATCGCCCGTCCGTTTCGGGGCGACCGCTGATGTGGTCGCTGGCGTGGCCGTGGGCGTTGCTGGCGCTGCCGCTGCCGCTGTTGGTTCGCCGCCTGCTGCCCGAGGCGACAGGGACGTCCGAGGCCGGGTTGCGCGTGCCGACCCTCAGTTCGTTCTCGCCGCTGCGCGATCGATCGGGTGCGGAGCGGCTCTACCACTGGCGCTTCTGGGTTGCCGTGCTGAGCTGGTTGTTGCTGGTGCTCGCTGCCGCGCGGCCAGAGCGGGTGGGCGACGAGCTCGAGGTGCCGGTTGCGGGCCGCAACCTGATGCTGGCCGTCGATTTGTCCGGCAGTATGGATCAGAAGGATTTTGAGCTGGCCGGTCGTCGCGTCGATCGCCTGACGGCCACCAAGGCCGTGGCAGGCGATTTCATTGCGCGGCGCGAAGGCGATCGCATTGGCCTGATTCTGTTTGGCGAACGTGCCTACCTGCAGGTGCCGCTGACACTGGACCGCGAAACGGTCAATGTTCTGCTGCTCGAAGCCGCGATCGGTCTGGCGGGTGAGCGCACGGCGATCGGCGATGCGATTACGCTGGCAGTGCGACGGGCGCATGAACATCAGACCGAGTCGGGCGATCAGGTCCTTGTACTGCTGACCGACGGTGCCAATACCACGGGCGAGGTCGATCCGATCAAGGCGGCCGAACTCGCGCAGCAGATCGGGCTGCGTGTTTACACGATCGGAATCGGCGCCGAGCAGCTCGAAGTGTCGTCGCTGATCGGCGGGACCCGGCGCATCAATCCGTCGGCCGATCTCGACGAGGAAACGCTGACGAAGATCGCAATGCTGACGGGCGGTAAGTATTTTCGGGCAACGGATACCGCGAGCCTGCAGGAAATCTACCGGCTCGTCGACGAATTAGAGCCTGTCGAAGAGCCCGAGTCGGGCTTCCGGCCCGTCAAATCCTGGTTTCACGTGCCGCTCGGTGCCGCGTTCGGCCTGGTCTTGCTTGCATGTGTGATCAGCCTGCTCGGCCGGCTGTCTGCACGCCGGCGCATGGAGCTACAGACCAGTGCCGGCTGAGTTTCACTGGCTGCGGCCCGAGTGGCTGCTGGCGATTCCGGCCGCGGTTGCGGTTGCGGCGTTGTTGTCTCGCGGCCGGCTCGGTGCCGGCGGTTGGGCAAGCGTCGTCGATAAGGCGCTGATGCCGCATGTGCTGTCGAGTTCGCCTGGCCGTGGTTCTGACTATCGCTGGTGGTTGTTGGGCCTTGGCGGCGTCGTCGCATCGGTCGCGCTGGCGGGCCCCGTCTGGCAGCGTATTGAACAACCGGTCTTTCGTGCTGACCAGGCACTGGTCGTCGCACTGGACCTGTCTCGTTCCATGGATGCCGAGGACATTGCGCCGAGCCGGCTGGGCCGTGCAAAGCTGAAAATTCTCGATATTCTGGAGCGGCGCAGCGGCGGTCAGACGGCACTTGTCGTCTACTCCGCGAACGCGTTTACCGTGACGCCGTTAACCGACGACACGGACACGATTGCGGCGCTGGTCAACAGCGTATCCACCGACATCATGCCAAGTCGCGGCAGCTATCCCGAGGTGGCAATCCACAAAAGCCAGCAATTACTTGAGCAGGCCGGGGCGCAGTTTGGCGAAGTGCTGCTGATTGCCGATGGAGGTGCGTCGCCGGCAGCCGAACGCCGCGCCCGAGAGCTCAATGAGGCGGGATACAGTTTGTCGATACTGGGCGTCGGTACCAAAGAAGGCGCGCCGATACCAAAACAAAGCGGTGGCTTCGTCACCGACCAGCGCGGCCGTATTGCCGTCCCGCAGCTTGAGTCGAGCGGCCTTCGGCGGCTGGCCGCCGCGGGTGGCGGTCGTTATGTCGAACTCGATGCCGGTAACAGCGATCTCGACGCATTGTTTACGGACGACATCGTCGGTGCGGGACGGGCGGTCAGCGACGATACGCTGGCAACGGACCGCTGGCGCGAAGAAGGTCCGTGGCTTGTGCTGCTGCTGCTGCCGCTCGGCGCACTCGCATTTCGGCGCGGCTGGGTGATTGTGTTGTTGTTCGCCATTGTACCCTTGGCCAGGCCCGTGCAGGCCGCGGAGTGGGCCGATCTGTGGTTGAACAAAAATCAGCAGGCGCAGCGCGAGCTGGAAAGCGGCAATGCCGCTGCCGCGGTCGAATTGTTCGACGATCCGGAATGGCAGGGCGTTGCGCGCTATCGGGCCGAGGACTTTGCCGGCAGCGCCGAACAGTTTGCGCGGCGCGAAGATACGAGAAGTCTCTACAATATGGGCAACGCGCTTGCGATGCAGGGGGAACTCGACAAGGCCATCGACGCCTATGAAAACGTGCTTGAGCTGGAGCCTGACAACGAAGATGCGCAACACAATCTCGATCTCGTAAAAAGTCTTAGAGACCAGCAGCAGCAAGCGCGGCAAAGCGAGGGCGACGATGCGTCGTCGAGCCAGAATCCGAGTGGCGATGGAGAACAGTCGGAGCAGCAGAGCGACCACACCCAGGAGGGTTCCGACGGGCAGTCGGACGGAGAGCCCGACAACAGTGAAATGGCCGATCGCGAAGAAGAAATGAGCGAGGAAGACATGCAGGCGCTGCAGGAGGAGTTACAGCGTGCGGCGGAAGAGGCCGAGCAGGACGAAAATTCGCAACCGTTGTCGGAGGCGGAGCTTGCCGAGCGCCGCCAGCAGCAGGTCGAACAACAGGCGATGGAACAGTGGTTGCGCCGCGTCCCCGACGATCCTGGCGGTTTACTGCGCAACAAATTCCGCTACCAGTACAAGCGCAGCGGCCGGGATCAGGACGGCAACAGTGTCTGGCCGGACAATGAGGTGCAGCCATGGTGACGTTCGGTTTTCGCGGATTCATGTTACTCGCCGTCGTGACGTTGACCGGCGGGTTCTGGCCGGCTACGCAGGCGTTTGCGGCTGCGACGGCGACAGTCGATCGTTCATCCGTCGATCTCAATGAGTCCTTCAGTCTTGAGGTCGTCGTTGAGGATAACATCGATATCGAACCCGACTGGACTGTCCTCGATCGGGACTTCTACCGCGGTCAGGTCTCGAAAATGAGCAATACGTCGATTATCAACGGCCAGATTCGCCGCAGCCGTACCTGGGAAATCGTGCTGATGGCGAAGTCGAACGGCAGCAAGACCATCCCGTCGATCAGAGTGGGCAATGTTGCGACCGAGCCGCTCACGATCGCTGTCAATGAGCCGACCGAACTGCCGCCGGGCGAAGCAGACGTGTTCGTAACGAGCGAAGTGGACAGTGCGGAGACCTTTGTGCAGGCGCAGGTTCTGTATCGCATCAAAATTTACCTTGCCGTGCAGACGCGTCAGGCCGCGTTGCACGATCCCGGCATTACAGGTGCCGAAGTGCTCGTGGAACTCGTTGGCGATGAGCAGCATTACGATGCAGTCCTCAACGGCCGCTCGTATCGTGTCGTCGAACGCCTGGTCGCGATCTATCCGCAGGAGAGCGGACAGATTTCGATTTCGCCGGCGCGCTTCGAGGCGAGGGTCATGCGCGACGGCCGAATTACCGGTCGAAAAGTGTTCTACTCGAATGCACATTCCATAGACGTGCGGCCGATCCCGGCACCGCCGGCCGATTATCCCGATGCTGCGTGGTTGCCGGCACACAGTGTCGAGATCAGCGAAGAATGGTCCCGCGAACCTGATCGGCTCGAAGCCGGTGAACCCGTGACCCGGCACGTCACGATCAGTGCGCTCGGACAACTCGAAACCCAGATCCCGGCACTCGATCCGCCCGACATCGAGGGCTTGAACACCTATGCCGACAAACCCGATCTGAATCGCCGCAACGAGGCTGAAGGCATCCGGGGTATCCGCAAGGATCAGTACGCGATGATCGGCGTCGCCGGCGGCACGGCTGAAATACCGGAACTCGCAGTGCCCTGGTGGGATATCAAGGCCGGCGAATGGCGGGTTGCGACGTTGCCTGGCCGCGAAATTCGAATTCGGGCCGTCGAAGCGGCACCGATCGAAACACAGCCGGAGGCGCCGCCGCCGGTAATCGGCGAGACTGAGGAAGCGGTGAGTCCGGCGGCGAGCGAGACGCCCTTCTGGAAACTCGCGAGCCAGTTACTCGCCGCGCTGTGGCTGCTGACCGGATTCGCCTGGTGGTGGTCCTCACGAGACCGGCAACCGCGTGATAATACGCCCAGGCCGCAGCCTGTTTACAAGCAGCAGGCGAAGTACGTCAAAGCTGCGCGCCGTGCCGCTGTGGGTGGGGATGTCGCCGGTGTCAGAGACGCACTGCGCGAATGGGGCCTGCTGCAGTGGCCGGAAAACCCGCCGCGCAGCATCGGTGAGCTCGCTGCACGCGTCGCTCCGCCATTGTCCGAGCAACTGGCCGAAGTGTCCGCGGCCAGTTACGGCGGACGTGTCGTCGAATGGGACGGTGCGGCGCTTTCGTCTTCGCTGCGCACCATACGCCCGGCGGACGCCGCAGCACCCGATGCCAGGTCGGAGCCGTTGCCGCCGCTCATGCCGCCCGGTGCCTGAATCACCAGTGGCCGGTGCTCTCCATCGTTGACCACGGCTCCGCGGGCGGCAGCGCGTCTCCTTTTTGCAGCAACTCTATCGAGATATTGTCCGGCGAACGCACGAACGCCATCCGCCCGTCCCTGGGAGGGCGGTTGATCGTGACGCCTGCGTCGAGGAGTTTCCCGCAAATATCGTAGATGTTGTCGACTTCGTAGGCGAGATGGCCGAAGTTGCGTCCCTCACCGTATTCCTCCCGGTCCCAGTTGTAGGTCAGTTCGATCTGCGCCGCCTCGTCGCCGGGCGCGGCCAGAAAAATCAGAGTGAATCGACCCTGATCGCTTTCATATCGTCGTAATTCGACAAGTCCGAGTTTGTCGCAGTAAAAATCGAGCGATGCGGCAATATCGCTGATACGTACCATGGTGTGCAGGTATTTCATGAGGCGGCTCCGTAATGGACTCGATGAAGGATTAACTCCACAATGTCGCCGTTCGCCGTCACAGCCCGCTTCGCGAGACTACGATTTGAATCGCATTCACACAATAACACTGGATCTGGACGACACCCTTTGGGAAATACATCCGGTGATCCGGCGCGCCGAAGTGCGCCTTTACGAATGGCTGAGTGAAAACTATCCACGAATTGCCGAAATGTACAGTCGTGACGATTTGCGGCAGCTACGCCGGCAAATCGGAATTGAATTTGCCGAGCGCTCTCACGATCTGACGTTCCTGCGCCGCACGGTGTTGTCGCGAGCCGGAATTGCCGCTGGCTACGGCACGGGTTTTGTCGACGACGCTTTTGACGTATTCGACAAAGTACGCAACTCGGTTGAACTGTTTCCCGAAGTGATTCCTGCACTGGAATCGCTGCGGCGGAACCACGTGCTGATCGCCGTTTCCAACGGCAATGCCAATCTGGAGAAAATCGGCATCGCACAGTATTTTTCCGACAGCATAAATGCCACTGCCGCAGGTGCGGCGAAGCCCGCGCGCAGGATATTCGATCTCGCCGTCAGGGCCGGAGGGGTCGGAGCGGACCGTACGCTGCACGTCGGCGATCATCCGCATTACGATGTTGACGGTGCCCGCCTCGCCGGCCTTCGCACGGCCTGGGTCAATCGCAGTGACGCACCCTGGCCGGATGAGTATCAGGCGGCCGATATCGAAGTTGCCCATATCGGCGAACTTGCCGAGCGCATTGCGTCGCTCTGACGTCCATGGCACATCCGCTGATCATTTACGTTCCGGGGTTGTTGCCCAAGCCGCCTGCCGCGGCGCATCGAGATGCGCTGCTTCGCTGTCTGCTGACCGGCGTGCGACGCGTGGACGCCGAGGTTGCCCACGCGATTGAGCGTATGTCGGGCGCGTTCGAGATCGTGCCATGGACCTTCGATTTCTATCGTGAGCATCGCGACATCGAACTCGATCGCGCTGCCATCGATGCCGTGATCGAGCAGGCTTCGGCATCGGCGCGCGACAAAGCCGAGGCAGCGGCCTGGACGCGGCGGCTCACTCGCTGGATTTACCGTCTCGGCGATCGTCTGCCGTTTTTGATTCCACATATTGCGAGCGAGCGCATGGAAGTGCATCTGCGGGACCTGCGCCGATATGTGCGCAACGCGGACGGTGTCGCAGACCGCATTCGCAGCATGCTCAAAGTGCCACTGCTGGCGGCCGCGGGCGGACAAAATCCGATCCTGCTAATCGGTCACAGTATGGGGTCGGTGATCTGCTACGACACACTTTGGCAACTGAGCCATCGTCACGGCAATCCGGTCAGTGTCGATCTGTGGATGACGCTTGGCAGTCCGCTTGGCCAGCGCTACATGCGCCGGCGCATCAGGGATTTGCAATGGAAGGTCGCGATCGCTACCCCACAAACATACGGCGCTGGAAGAATTTTGCCGCGGCGGGGGAACTGACGGCCATCAACGCAACGCTCGCCGACGATTTTGCGGACATGATCGGGCTCGGGATACTCGAGAGTATCGAAGACGCGGCGACCTGCAACTACTTTCGCTACGATGGCGAGCTCAACGTCCATTCCGAGTACGGTTACCTCGTGCAGGAAGCCGTCGCCCGGGCCGTTGTACGGTGGTGGCGTGGCCACGATTACACGCTGATGACATCCGGCTGACGGCAGCCGCGACGCCAGGCCCGGCTGCCGATCAGACAGCGGGCCGTCGGCCGGGTCGGCGCTACTGATTTTCCGACACGGGATTGATGACGATATCGATACGTCGATTCCGCGCACGGCCCGACTCGGTTTCGTTGCTCGCCACGGGCCGCGTTTCACCGTAGCCGGTTGCGATGAGGCGGTAGGTCGGAATGCGCATGGCGTTGATCATGTACTGCTGCACCGATTCCGCACGCTCCTGCGACAGTTTCTGATTCAGGTCGTCTCCGCCATGCGAGTCGGTATGGCCTTCGATGGTTAATTCGCTGCGCGGGAACACATCGATGGCCTTTTCAACCTTTGCCAGCAGGTCGAAATTCTCCGGCCTGATCTGCGCCGCGCCGCTGTCGAAACTCAATCCGATCAGTCGCAATATTACGTTGTCGCCCTGACGAAACACGTGTGCTTCGTCGTTGCCAAACATTTTCTCGACTTTTTCGAACTGCTGTTTGACCAGCGCCTGCGCCTCGAGCCGCTGTACCAGTGCGGCCCGTTCCGCCGTGGCGCCGCCCAGACGTTCGTCGAGGGCGCGCAGCTCTTCTTCCATGTCGGCGATACGCACCTCGTTCTCGGCTTTTTCCTGCTCGAGCGCCTGCAGTTTTCGTCCCTGATCCTCGAAAAAAGTGACCAGTTCGTCGACCAGCTTATCGGGTCCGTCCTGCATATCCGGTACGACGTCGGCGACACCTGCGATCGCCTGCATCGGCTGCTCCCACAGCAGCACAATTTGTTCCGCGGTCAGTTTCTTTTCGCGAACCTTGCGTCCGATCTCCGAAAGGTAAATCGCATGCTTGGCTTCGTAGTTCGCCCGCTTGGCAAGACTGCGGGGCAGGTCGGTGTCGTAGCGGTTGTTGTTGAGTTCGGATTCCGCCTCGGCGAGTAACTGCTTGGCTTTGTTCAGCGTAATCGGTGCGTAGCGCTCGACTCTTGCACGATCGGCCTGGGCAAGCAGATCGCGCGTGCCCGAAAGATACTGCTTTTTGATCGCGTCCAGCTCGGCTTCGCGATACAGGCTCGTGGCTTCGATATCGCGTTTTTTCGAGCCTTTGAGATCGCCGCGTTCGAGCAGACGAATCGTGTCGCCGAATTTTCGCTGCGCCTGCTCCCATAATTCCGCGGATAACTCGGGCGCGCGCGCATTGGCGGCATCCTGGCGGCTTTTCATGACCTGAGCGAGCGCTGTGCCCGCAAGCGTCGCCGCGTCGGCGGCTTCGGAGAAGTATCTGGCGGCATCGGCTGCGTTTGATCGTACAACCTCGATATTGCGGCCGCGCTCAAGCGCTTTTTCGGCGTCTTCGTACTCGCTGAGCCCGCGCTCATAGCTGCGTGGGGCCAGCAATTCGGCGTTGGCGGCGTCTGCGGCGGCTTTCGCAGCGTCCGCGTCTCGGAAAAAGGTCTCGCGCAGCTCGTTCTGCGCAGCCAGGGCGATGCCCGACAGCACCAGCAGGGTTGCTGCCATGAGTGTTCCCAGTACTCGTGTTTTCGCGACCATTCTATTGATTCCTATGGTGTTTTCTGGTCACCGCCCAAGCGGAGGACGGATCTGTTCCAATAATACATAAACTGCCGGAAGCGCCTCCCAGGGCCGTTCCTGGCAAACACCCGAAATTTTACGTTAAAACGACGGGTGGTGTGATTTAGCGAATTCACAGGCCCGACTTCGACCGCAGTGCGGCGAATTGTGCTGTGGCTCACAGTTACTGACGGTCGAGAGGCGTACATTGGTCACATGTCTGCCAAGTACTACACCCAATTCATTCTCGTCGATACCCAGTATCGCGATGGCAATGAGTTTTGCGGAGTGGTTGAGCTTAACTGCCCAATGGAGCAGGAAACGGACCGGCGCGACATCGAAGCGGTGCTGGCGAGGAATTTCGATCTGCAGCGCGATGCCGTGAAACTGGTCAGTTGGTCGCGGCTGCACTGAACGCTTTCGGCAACTTACGATTTCCCCCCTGACTCTCCCGGCTTCGGCCGGGATTTTTTTGCCCATGGACGGGCTTATGCCGCGGAGGCCAGGGATGGCCGGGAGCGGCGATTGCCATGGACGGGCTTATGCCGCGGAGGCCAGGGATGGCCGGGAGCGGCGATTGCGATGGACGGGCTTATGCCGCGGGGACCGGATCGGCTACAATGCGTGCCCCCATGAGTGATGACACGCAAAAATTCAAAGGCATTCCAGTCGTCGGCAGCGGCGAAAAATACCGTACCGATGCCGGGTTCGTTGCAGTTCGCAACGGCATTAAGCGCCGTTCGGACAGTGGGCAGCTGATGCGCGGCGAGAAGCCGAAGTGGCTGCGCGCCAAAATGCCGTCGGGGCCAGGCTACGCCAGGACCCGCAATATCGTGCATGAACATCGGCTCAGCACGGTGTGTGAGGAGTCGATGTGTCCAAACATCGGCGAATGCTGGAACGCCGGCACCGCAACGATCATGGTACTGGGCTCCGTTTGTACCCGAGCCTGCCGTTTTTGTGCTGTCGATACGGGCAATCCGAAAGGGTGGCTCGATCCCGAAGAGCCGCTGAATGCGGCAAAAGCCGTCAAATTAATGGGCCTTGAGTACGTCGTCATCACCTCGGTCGATCGTGACGACCTCGAAGACGGCGGTGCGGCGCATTACGCGGCCTGTGTTCGTGAAATCAAGCGTTTGAATCCGGCCACGGCGGTTGAGGCACTGACGCCGGATTTCAACGGTGTACACGAGCACGTGGAACGCGTCGTCGAGTCGGGTCTGGACGTTTTCGCGCAAAATGTCGAAACCGTTCGCCGGCTCACGCATCCGGTGCGCGACGCGCGAGCCGGCTATGAACGTACGATCGACGTGCTGCGGCACGCCAGGCGTCACCGGCCGGATGTTCTGACCAAGACCAGCCTGATGCTCGGTCTCGGCGAAAAAGACAACGAGATCATGAAGACGATGGACGATCTGCGGGAGGCTGGCGTCGACATCCTGACGCTCGGGCAGTATCTGCGGCCGACGGCCAATCACCTGGCTGTCGAACGGTATGTGTCGCCGGAGGAGTTTGAGGCGTATCGCGCCGAGGGTCTGGAAAAGGGCTTCGTCGAAGTGGTCGCGGGCCCGATGGTACGGTCCAGTTACCGCGCCGAGCAGGTCCTGCAGAAAAACAACGTCGGCATCGCCGTATGACCGCGTTTCTGGCGGAGTACGGCCTGTTTTTGCTCAAGGTGCTGACGATCGTCGCCGGCATCGCCGCCGTCATTCTGATTGCCGCATTGGCAGGCCGTAAGGGAGCAGAAGAAGGTCTGCAGGTTGAGCATCTCAACAAAAAATACGAGGCGCTCGGCGAGGTGCTGCGCAGTGCCGTGTCGTCGAAGGCGCAGCGTAAGCAGGCGGCGAAAGAAAAGAAGCAAAAGGAAAAGGCGGCCGCCAAAGACACGTCGTCTAAGCCGCGCAGCTTTGTGATCGACTTCAAAGGCGATCTGAAAGCCAGCGCGGTGCCTTCGCTGCGCGAGGAAGTGTCGGCTATCCTCGACGTGGCCGGTGAGGACGATGAGGTCATCGTCCGGCTCGAAAATCACGGCGGCGTCGTTCACGAGCACGGCCTTGCCGCTTCGCAGTTGTCGCGCATTCGCGCGCGAGATATTCCGCTGACGGTGTGTGTCGACAAAGTCGCGGCGAGCGGCGGCTATCTGATGGCCTCGGTCGCCAATACGATCTGTGCGGCACCCTTCGCGATTCTCGGATCCATCGGCGTACTCGCGCAGATTCCGAATTTCAATCGCATGCTGGATAGCCACGGGGTGGACTTCGAGCAGGTCACGGCCGGTCGCTACAAGCGCACGGTCACAATGTTCGGTGAAAACACCGACGAAGATCGCACCAAACTGAAAGAAGAACTCGAAGACGTGCACGCGTTGTTCAAGGACGCCGTTGCCGATTGCCGGCCCGGGCTCGATCTGGAGAAGGTCGCCACGGGCGAGCACTGGTACGGTACGCGAGCGCTGGAACTCAAACTTGCAGATCGGCTCATTACGAGCGACGAACTGCTTGCGGCCCGCGCCGCCGACTGGGATTTGTATTCGGTGAAGTACAAAATACGCAAGCCCCTGCAAAAACGCCTGCTCTCCACGATGGACGCGGCGGTTGAAAAGGCCGACGCGGCATTCTGGCGACGCCGGATCGAATCGCGCCTGCCGCGCTGACCGGGAACTGTATGGCATGGCCGCAGTCGAATTCTCGACAGGATTGCGGCGGCGACAGGCGCTATAATTGGGCGCGGCTTACGGAGTACCCGGCTCATGCATCGACTAAAATGTATTGTTTCACTGTTGCTGGCGGCGCTTGTCGTCGTTGCCTGCTCGACATCCCCGACCGGGCGCGGCCAGCTCATTTTCAAGTCGGACGCTGAACTGGAAGGCCAGGCGGCACAGGCATTCAATGCCATGCGCGGCACCTTACCGCTGGCGACCGATCGCGCAAAAATCGACTTCGTTGCCTGTGTGGCGCAGGCGGTTGTCGGCGAACTGTACCCGCCGTACAGCGACATCGAATGGGAGCTGGCGATATTCGAGCAGGCCGACATCAACGCGTTCGCAATGCCCGGCGGCAAAATCGGTGTGTTTACGGGTATCCTCGAAGTCACAGAGAATCAGGATCAGCTCGCGGCCGTCATCGGCCACGAAATCGCGCATGTCACGGCGCGCCATTCCAACGAGCGCGCGTCGCGTGCCGCGCTGTCGGGTATTGGCATCGAAGCGCTGGCCGTCATCATGGGCGGCGGCTACACGGGCGGCGCTTACACGGCGCAGGAAGTCATGCGAGCGGGTGCTGCGTTTGGCATGGAATTGCCGATGACGCGCAGTCAGGAGTCGGAAGCCGATGTGGTCGGCCTCGAATACATGGCAAAAGCCGGCTTCGATCCGCGTGCGGCCGTCGACCTCTGGCAAAACATGGCGGCGCTGCCCGGCAAAAAGCCGCCCGAAATGCTGTCTACCCACCCGGCCAGCAGCACGCGAATAGAGAATCTCGTTTCCAAATGGCAGGACACGCTGCCGTTGTACAATCAGGCACACGCGGACGGCAAAATTCCGGACTGCAAACGGGACTGGTAATCGGCCGGGCCTTCAAAGATCATTTCTCGACATGCTCGGCCGGGTATGCGCGTTATCGGCCGACCTATCCGGCGGCCCTGTTTGAGTTTCTGGCCGAGAGTTCGCCACGTTGTGCGATGGCCTGGGACTGCGCAACCGGCAGCGGCCAGGCGGCGACAGCCCTGGCGGAGCACTTTGACCGCGTCGTCGCCACCGATGCCAGTGAACAGCAACTCGAATCCGCGCAACAGCACCCGAGGGTGAGCTATCGTGTCTCGACGGCCGAAAACTGCGAGCTCGACGACAACAGTGTGGATCTGACGACGGTGGGGCAGGCGTTTCACTGGTTTGACGAGAAGCGTTTCTTCGCCGAGGCGAAGCGGGTATTGCGTGACGACGGTGTGCTGGCAATCTGGTGCTACGGATTCTGTCGCGTCGCGTCGTCCTGCGATGCCATCGTCGAGCGTCTGTACACGGAGATTGTCGGCCAGTACTGGCCGCCGGAGCGTGTGATGATCGAGCAGGGATACGCCAACGCGATATTGCCCGGGAAGGCCGTTTCCGCGCCTGATTTTCAGATGACGCTTAACTGGACCGCGGACGACATGCTGGGTTACCTCTCGACGTGGAGTGCGAGCAAACGCTACGAATCCCGTCACGGCCGCGATCCGATCGAACTGATTGCCGACGAGTTGCGCGAGGCATGGGGTGCAAACACGCGTACGGTTGTCTGGCCGCTATCGGTCAGGATCGCGAGGCCCAATGCGGTAGAATAGGACACCGTTCGTTCTCAGGGTCTGAATGAAAACAATCCGAACTGCCGTGTTAATTTTCGCGACGGGCGCGCTCGGTGGTTGCGCCGTGCTCGACGACCTGATGTCCGGTGGCCGCGGTCCGGCAGCGGTACCGCTCGACAAGCGTGCGGTCGAGCAGCCGATCGATGCCAACGTATTTACATTGTCCGGTCCGATGCAGCGCATTATCGGCGAACCGCAGGTCGTGTTTACAAGCGAAGAAGACACGTTTTCCGATCTGGCGCGGACCTACGGGCTCGGCTACGACGAACTGGTCGCCGCGAACCCCGGCGTCGATCCCTGGCTTCCCGGTGCAGGTACGGCCGTATTGCTGCCGACGCAGTTTGTGATTCCGGCCGTGGAGCCGCGCGGTGTTGTACTGAATATCGCCGCCAAACGCCTGTTCTATTTTCCGCTGCATGTGGCTGGAGAGCCGCGGCAGGTGCTCACATATCCGATCGGCATCGGACGCGTGGGCTGGGAAACGCCACTCGGCGCGACCGAAGTCATCGCCAAGGCGAAAGACCCGTCCTGGTGGGTACCGGCTTCGGTTCGTCAGGAACACGCAGAGATGGGCGATCCGCTGCCGGCAGTCGTTCCCCCGGGCCCCGACAATCCGCTCGGACACCGCGTGCTGAAGCTGGATATGCCGGGATATCTGATCCACGGCACGAATCAGCCCTACGGCGTCGGCATGCGTGTCAGTCACGGCTGCGTGCGCCTGTATCCGGAAAATATCGAGTACCTGTACAGGCTGGTCGACATTGGCGAGCCGGTCATGATCGTCAACGAGCCTTATCTCGCTGCGGTTGAGGACGGTGTGCTTTTTTTCGAAGCTCACGAGCCGCTTGAGGACGACGCTGTACAGCCGCAGGAGCGCCTGAGCAGTCTGCTCGATGCTCAGCAGGACGGTATCGGCAGACCGCTCGCCGACCATATTCGGGAGCATATCGAAACACTGGCGGCGGTGCCGTCGGGCGTGCCGCTGCGGGTGACGATGTACGACGCCGACGAGATACTTGAACGCGTGCGGGTTGTGGAAAACGTCGTCGAACGGGATCGGAACGAACCGACGCTTGAGGAAGTCCGGCAGATGATCAGCGAACTCGATACGGAGCAACCGTCGGGCGGACCAGCCGATGTCAGCGGTCGAAATAACGCCGAAAACTAAGCGGAATGCCCTGCAACGGGCAACTCTCGATCGAAGACGCACGGGGTAGCCCGCCATAGGTATTCCAGAACAGGCATTGCTTGGCGCCGGCCTTGAGATCGTTTATCAAGGCCGCCATGGCTTTGCCCGTGTAGGTGGTTTCCAGTGTCAGGCCGAGATTGTCTGCTGCAAAGCGAACGGCATTGCGAGTGGGCCGATCGACGGCCGCGTAGCCCCCTGCGAAAAACTCATCGCGCCAGACAATTCGTGTACGGGCCGCCAGATTGGTTGCGATCGCGGGTTCGTAACGGCGCAGTAGTTCTGCGGTTTTTGCGACGAGACGCTGCAACGTCCGCGGGTTTGTAAATCGATTGTCCGCCACGCGCACGGCGTGCACTTCCGTCGGTAAGTCCGCGAGCGCGAGACCGACAGACAGGCCGGCAACCGTGCCCATCGTGCCGTTGGCCACATAGATGCGTTGCGGGCACTCGACCTCGCCGGTCTCGATCTGGGCGGCGAGTTCGAGGCCGGCACCGACAAATCCGACCGCGCCGTACCAGCAGGTTCCGCCGAGAGGGACGACCCAGCTTCTCGTCGCCTGCAGATGTTGACGAAACAATCGCAGCTTATCGATCGACCCGCCGTAGCGAACGATGGTGGTACCCAGTTCGAGGTGTTTGTTGAGTGTACTCGCGATGTTTGGCGTCCGTTTCTGGTGCGCGAGAAAACACAGACAGTCGAGTCCGACCGCGCGTGCGTGCACGGCTGTGGCGAGCGCATGATTCGAGCCCGCCGCGCCGAAAGTAGCGACACGACGTGCACCGCGATCTAGCGCGCGCTGCAATATGTACTCGAGTTTTCGGATTTTGTTGCCGCCGTAGTCGTCGTTCGTCAGCTCGTCGTGCTTGACCAGAATCGAGTGCGATCCGGCTGAGGTTTCGATACGGTGGTGCGATACCGGCGTCGGCAGGTTTGCAATAGACACTTTCGGGATGACACTGGCTATTGCCGGATACGCGGCTGCGAGATAATCGGTCATTACATAAGCTATTAAAGCCCATCCGGGAGCCGTTTGCGACAGCGGCTTTACGTCCGGTTCGACGGGATCGTTGCCCGCACTGTTCACAGGCCCTAGAATGCCCTTCACAGTCTGACCGAGTTCGGAGACAGGTTTGTCAGATGCAGCGGATCACGGGATCACGGTTACTGAAATTGCGGCGATGGATCAGCCCATCGACGCATACCCGGAAACCACGGCGGCGTTCGTCGGCCGGGCGCTGCGCGGACCGCTCAATAAACCGATACTGATTCGCAATTTCGGCGACTTTCGCCGTCACTTCGGTGACGTCTGGCATCGGTCGAGCCTGGGCCCGGCTGTGCAGTTATTTTTTGAACACGGTGGCAGTCGCGTGTACGTGGTGCGGGTTGCAAACGATGCACGCGGCGCAACGATTTCACTGCCGGCAGGCGATGCGGAGCTGCGGCTCACGGCTGTGAACCCAGGTTCGGCAGAGACGATTCGCGCAGCGGTCGACTACGACGACATTGACGATCACGACGATGCCGGCTTCAATCTGACCGTGCAGCGCATCAATGCTGCCGGACTGGTTGAAGATCAGGAAATCTACCGTCGTGTCGGCTGCGGCCCGACCAGGGCGCGATTCGTCGGCGACGCCCTGTTGTCGTCGGAGCTTGCGCGGGTCTCGGAGCCGCTTCCGGCGATGCGGCCCGACCGTACGGTCACGCGTGGCAATGAATACGCGACCTCGTACACCTATCCGCAACAGCAGGGAACGGATGGGGTTGCACTCACCAACTACGATTTGATCGGGTCAAGCCGTGATGGTACCGGTCTGTTTGCCCTCGAACAGGTTGAGCGCCTGGACATTCTCTACCTGCCGCCGCCAGGCAAGGGGCTCGATATCGGACCCACCGCAGTGCTCGCCGCGGAGCGTTACTGTCATCGGCGCGGCGCCATGCTGATCGTCGATCCATGCGCGGAATGGCGGAACGCACACGACGCCGTTTTCGGCATCCGCGATCTGGGTTACGCGAGTTCCGGCATGCTGACGTATTTTCCGCGAATCCGGCATCGCGGCGACGATGACGCCCGCGCGCGACCGGCCGGTGCTGCGATCGCGGGCCTGTTGTGCCGGCACGACAAAATCAACGGTCCCTGGCACGAGCTGTCAACGGCGTCGGCGGGTCTTAGGCGCGACTGGCTGCCCGTGGAGAATGTTCACGAGGACGATATCCGCACTCTGCTGCGCGAAGGAATTAACGTGTTCGCGCCCGAAGCCGGCAGATCGACGCGCTTGCTGGGCGGTGTGACGCTGGGGCGCGGTACCGAAAGCGACGGCCGATTCATTCAGCTTTCCGTGCGTCGGTGTTGCCTGCAGATCATCGGCACGGTGGCGCGCGCGACACGCTGGGCCGTATTCGAGGCGGACAGTGCCCTGGTAGCGGACCGGATTCGCCGTCAGCTCCTCGGCTATTTCGAACGGCTGGCCGATGCCGGCGCGTTTTCGGGTTCGAGCGTTGTCGTGCAGTGCGATGCGGGTGTCTGCGAACGGTCCGAGCCGCTCGAGCGCGGCGTCACAATATTGCTGGTTTTTCAGCCGCTGACGTGCAGTGAACCGATTTCGGTAACACTGCATCAGACCGCGTCGGGTTGCAGGGTGGGCAGTACGGCCTTTGGACTGACCGATCTGCAACTCTAGTAAAAAAGGGAGACCCCCCGGCTCTGCCGGGGAGGCAAGCAGAGTTTGACAATTCCGGGAGTCTCACAGTAACTCCAAGGTGTGAGCCGCCAAGCCACACACCAAGGAGAAACCATGAGACGAATAGGCAGTTTAAATCACAGCCGTTGGGAGTGTAAGTATCACGTCGTGTTCATACCGAAGTACCGGAAGAAGGCGATATTTGGTCGTATCCGGTCGGAGCTGGGAGAGATATTCAGACGTCTGGCGGAGCAGCGAGAAAGCCGAATCGAAGAAGGGCACCTGATGTCGGATCACGTGCACATGATGATATCGATTCCTCCAAAGTATGCGGTGGCTCAGGTTGTCGGGTTTATCAAAGGGAAAAGTGCGATCCACATAGCGAGGCGATACGCGGCGGTGAAGAGGAACTTCGTGGGTCAGCGATTCTGGGCCCGGGGCTACTTCGTTTCCACAGTTGGTCGAGACGAGGAAGTCATCCGGGAGTACATCCGGCACCAAGAGCAAGAGGATCATCGCCGGGATCAACTGGAGCTGATGTAGCCGCCCCCCCTTCAGGGGGCGCAAGGAATCGCGAAGCGATTCCGTCATGCCGCTTTGAGCGGCTCACAAATTGAAAGCCCCCGGCTTTGCCGGGGGATGGTTACTGCCTTCATCTATACGACAGGCGTTGTTCCGGAGTGAGTCAACCTCGGGGTGGCAGGCTGCGTTAATCGAATGCGATTCCTCGTAATTCGTGGCTGGATAGAGTACTAATTGGTTCATGATTCGCTCGGTAACATTGTCGGTATGGCTTGGGCTGGTTCTCGCCGGCTGCGGCGGTGGACCTTCGGGCGATGTGCCGCCAACACCCGGACCGGAACCGGACACCGTCAGCGAAGCCGAGGCGTTCCGATTTTTGAATCAGGTGACGTTCGGTGCGGTGAAATCCGACATCGACGCCGTCGTATCGATGCACGAGAAAGCCTGGATCGATCGGCAGCTATCGATGCCCGCCTCGCTGCAGTTACCGCATGTGCAGTCCGTGCCTGTTCCGCAGTTTCAGTTTCAGCTACAGGCCGACCGTGTCGATATCTGGTTTCGCAACGTACTCCATGGCGACGATCAGCTACGGCAGCGCGTGGCATTCGCTCTGTCCGAAATTCTGGTCGTGTCGCAACTCGGCGCACTCAACAATGCGCCTTTTGCACTCGCCGACTACTACGACGTCCTGGTACGGAACGCTTTTGGCAATTACCGCGAGTTACTCGAGGAGGTGACGCTGCATCCCGCGATGGGCGTGTATCTTTCGATGCTCGGTAACGAAAAACCGGACCCGATACTGAATATTCGTCCCGATGAAAACTACGCTCGCGAACTGATGCAGTTGTTTTCCATCGGGCCGGTCGAACTGAACGCCGACGGAACGCAGCGGCTCGACGCTGAAGGCCAGCCGATCCCCACCTACGACCAGTCGGTCATCGAGGGATTCGCGCATGTGTTTACGGGCTGGACCTGGGCTGGTGCACCTTCGTTCTCCGCGGCACGACGAACGATCGACGCGCAGACGACGCCGATGGAACTCTGGGAATCGTTTCACGATTCGGGACCGAAGCAACTGCTAAACGGTGTCCGCTTGCCTGCCGGGCAGGGCGGTGAGAAGGATCTCAGCGACGCACTCGATAATATCTTCAATCATCCGAATGTTGCGCCGTTTATTGCCATCCGCCTGATCCAGCGGCTCGTAACGAGCAATCCGTCGCCGGGCTACGTACGTCGTGTGGCGTCAACGTTCAATGACAACGGCTTCGGCGAGCGCGGCGATCTCGGTGCCGTCGTAAAGGCGATACTACTGGACGACGAAGCCCGCCCCGCAAACCCGATGGAGATCGACGGAAAGCTCAAAGAACCGCTGCTGCGTGTGACGCAACTATGGAGAGCCTACGATGCGACCTCCGGCAGCGGCCGCTACGCTTACGGCTTTGCGTACGTGCTGTTCGGCCAGGGTCCGTTGCAGTCACCCTCGGTGTTTAATTTCTTCAGCCCGTCTTATGCGCCGCCCGGAGAAATTCGCGACAGTGGTCTGGTGGCACCTGAATTGCAGCTTGCCACCGAGTACAGCAATACCCTGATGACCAATTACATGGCACAGCAGTTGTTCTTCCTCAATCACTTAAGCGATGACCTCGAAGACGATCAGGTCTACGTGAACCTCGAAGAAGAGGTTCAGAACGCAGGTGACGCAGAAAAGCTGGTGGCTCTGGTTACGAACAAGTTGCTCGGAGGAGAGATGTCCGACACGCTCAAATCCGAGATTTTGCGCATGCTCGACGTGTTGCAGGACGGGGATGCCGGCTTACGCGCGGCAGAGGCGGTCTATCTTGTCGCGACATCGCCCGAGTATGCGTTACAGCGTTAATCCGATGAAGCGAATGAACAGAAGGCACTTTCTTCGCAGCAGCGGCGCGGCCGCCGCGCTGGCCGCAACACCGGGGCTCGCGTACTCGCAGATGATGGGAGGCACTTATTCCTTCAGCGACTACCGGGCGCTCGTCTGTGTGTTTTTGTTCGGCGGCAACGATTCATTCAACATGCTCGTGCCCACGAGCAATGCCGAGTACGGTGCGTATGCGGCTTCGAGGCAAAACCTTGCGATTGCCCAGGACGATCTGCTTGGTATCTCGACACCGGGTCAGGGCGCGGTAAGCTACGGGCTGCATCCTGCGATGGGGGGGCTAAAGGATTTGTACGAAAGCGGTTCGGCGGCGTTTATTGCCAATGTCGGTCCGCTGCTTTCCCCGACGACGCACGACCAGTTTTTTGACGGGACTGCACCGTTGCCGCCACAGCTATTTTCCCACAACGACCAGCAGGACCAGTGGGCATCGCTGCGCGGCCGGTTGCCGACAAAGACCGGCTGGGCCGGCCGAATAGCCGATCTGATTCGTGACGGTGTGAGCGGCCAGAGAATGGCAACCAATGCATCGCTGTTTGGCGCAAATCTGCTGCAGTCCGCGGAAGACACGGTCGCCTATGTCATGGGGCCAGGCGGACCGCGAGCCTTCGTCGGTTTTTCGCGGGATTCGGCGCAGATGCGGTTTTTCGCGCAGCGCGAGGCGTTTCGTGCCATTGTCGAGGCGGAGTACAACACCGTGTACGAGCGCGGATTTGCCGAAGTACAGCGCCGCGCAATCGATATGTCGGACACGGTGACGACAGCACTACGGCAGCAGCGCGAACACTACCCTCTGACAACCGCGTTTCCGCCGTCTCAGCTGGGCACCCAACTGGAAACCGTGGCCTATCTTATCGCGGCTCGGGATGCGCTTGCGATGCGGCGCCAGGTGTTCTTTGTGGCGGCCGGCGGCTTCGATTCGCACGACGATCAGTTGCAAAATCAGCCGGGCCTGCTGGGCGATGTCAGCGCCGCCGTGTCCGCGTTTTATTCGGCAACCGTTGAGCTTGCCGTGCAAAACAATGTCACGACGTTTACCCAGTCGGATTTCGGTCGTACGCTGACGTCAAACGGCGACGGTACCGACCACGCGTGGGGCGGAAATCAATTCGTGCTGGGCGGGTCGGTAGCGGGACGTCAGCTCGTTGGCCGCTATCCTGTGCTGGAAATCGGAGCCCAGGAAGACGTTGGTGGCGGGCGATTCATCCCATCGACGTCCGCCGACCAGTATGCGGCCACGCTTGCGCGGTGGTTTGGCATCGACGACGCCGACCTGGATACCGTTGCGCCGAGTCTTAAGAATTTTGCGCAGCGCAATCTTGGGTTTATGATCGCCTGATTCCAAATCAGGGGCACCTCATGAAACGAAGATATGTTGCGGTACTTGTCGCCGCGTTGGCAATTGCGGCCTGTGGACCCAAAGAACAGCGGGCCGCGGAAACGGACACGGCGCTGACGTCCGAAACGGCTGCAGGACCCGAGTTGCACGCGCTGTTTGCCGACCATTTCGAACGCACGCTCGAGATGAATCCGACCTATGCGTCGTTTATTGGCGATCACCGCTACAACGATCGGCTCGCCAATCAGAACAGCCCGGAGTACATTGCAAAGTCGAAAGCGCTGGACGAGGAATTTCTGCAGCGCCTGCTGACGATCGACCGCGAGGCACTCGATTATCAGGACCAGCTCAGCTTCGACCTTTTTCGCATCAATCGCGAACAGGCCATTGAGGGCTATCGTTTTCCGTCGCATTTGCAGCCGATCAATCAGTTCTACTCGCTGACGAGCTTTTTCGTTCAGCTCGGCAGCGGTTCGAGCGCGCATCCGTTTAAAACCGTGAAGGACTACGACGACTTTCTGTCACGCGCGGATGATTTTTCGACCAATATCGATCAGGTCATTACGAACATGAAACTCGGGTTGCAGCAGGGTGTCACGCAGCCGCGAATTCTGATGGAAAAACTTCTGCCGCAGATTGTTGCGCAGATCGTCGACGCGCCGCAGGACAGCGCCTTTTATGCTCCGGTGTCGAACATGCCGGAGGTATTCAGCACTGAAGATCGCCAGCGACTGACCGCGGCCTACGAGACGATGATCATGGATACGATTGTGCCGGCGTACCAGCGTATCGCCAATTTTCTGGACGACGAATACATCGCGGCGGCGCGCGATACGGTGGGGCTGTACGCGCAGCCACACGGTGATGAATGGTATGCCTACCTCGTTCGACTGCTTACGACGACCGATCTGACGCCTGACGAGATTCACCAGATCGGTCTCAGCGAAGTGGCGCGCATTCACGGTGAGATGCGCGGTGTGATGGAAGCGGTCGGATTCGATGGCGACCTCAAGGAATTTTTCGAGTTCGTCAATACCGACGATCAGTTTTTTTACGACGAGCCCGAACAGCTTATTCAGGGATATCGGGACATGTCCGACCGCATCGCGGAGCTGTCGAAGCGTCTGTTCGACGTGATGCCGAAGACAGCGTTCGAGGTGCGTCGGGTCGAGCCGTTTCGGGAGGCCTCAGCCGCCGGCGGTTCCTACTCCGCAGGCACACCTGATGGTTCGCGGCCCGGTGTGTTTTATGCCAATGCCTATAACATCAAAGCGCGTGGCAAATGGGCCATGGAGTCGCTGTTTTTGCACGAGGCCATTCCGGGACACCACTTTCAGATTATGATTCAGCGTGAAAACGAAGCCTTGCCCGATTTCCGCCGATTCGGCGGTTTTACGGCCTATGCCGAGGGCTGGGGCCTGTATGCCGAATCGCTGGGCAAGGAGCTCGGCGTCTATACCGATCCGTATCAGTACTTCGGTGCGCTGAACGCGGAGCTGTGGCGCTCGATTCGTCTCGTGGTCGATACGGGGCTGCACGCAAAGCAGTGGTCGCGTCAGGATGTGCTCGATTACATGTTCGAAAATTCCGCAGTGGCGGAGGTGCGCGCGGTCGCGGAGGCGGAACGTTTCATGGCGATTCCGGGGCAGGCCCTGGCCTACAAAATCGGGCAGCTCAAAATTCGCGAGATTCGCAATGAGGCCGAGCGCCGGCTGGGCGACAAATTCAGCGTTAAGGACTTTCATACCGAGGTACTCAAGGACGGCGCCATGCCGCTTTCAATGCTGGAGGCGAAGATCGGCCGCTGGGTCGATACGCAGCTCTAGTGGGCCGCCTGATACATTCGGTGACTCTCAGTCGCATCACAACGCCTTATGGCAAGGCGGGCGAGCGCAGGACTGGCCGTCGCCAATTCAAGTGAGCTCAACGCCGCCGAAGGGCGTTGTGGTGCGACCCACAGGGAGCCCTTCTCAAGGGGCATACCGGTGTTGAAGCGGCTTGACATAGCCCGGCTATGCCGGCACCGCTTCGCCTGGGTCTGCACCTTGAGAAGGCCTCTGAAAGTGACCGAATGTATCAGGCGGCCCACCGGGCCGTCGGCGCGTACCCTGGGCCGAATGGATGTATCCTCTGTGGCATGAAACTGGATCGCTTCATTCGCGTGGCTGTCGCATTCGTCGTCGTTGCGGCATTCGTGATTGCGGCAGGCACGCTGTTGTTCGTGGCCGAATCGGCGTTGAACGTCTGGGATCGTCTTCGCGATGGTCCTGCCGTGTTTCTTTACGTCTACACCGTGCTGATGCTGCTGTTTGCAGCGACCGCGGTGTGGCTGATCTGGCGGCTTGTCGTCCGGCGCAGCGCAAAGCCGGCTCAGAAACAGCGGCCGTTGTCCCAGGAGGATATCGCCGGTAGGCTGAAGGAAGCAGAGCAGGCCGGTGTCGATACGAGTGCTGCCCAGGCCGAACTACGGGAGCTGGCGGCAGGCAGTGGGTCCGGTACGCTGCATCTGTGTTTCTTCGGCGAGATCAGTACCGGCAAGAGTTCGCTGATCAGGGCGCTGGTGCCCGATGCCGACGTGCTCATCGACGTTGTTGGCGGTTCCACCGAGGATGTGCGTCAGTATCGTTGGCGCAACGAGGCGGGCCACGAAATTCTGCTCAGCGACGTACCGGGTACCGGCGGTCATTCGGAAAGCTTCGCTCAGGTCGCAAGCGAGGCCGCGAAGCGTGCGCATCTGGTGCTGTTCGTGTGCGACGGCGATCTGTCCCGTTCCGAAGTGAATGCGGTCCGCGATCTGCTCGCCTTCGACAAGCCGATAATTCTCGTGCTGAACAAGAGCGATCGGTTCAGCGACGATGAACGGGCAATGCTGCTGCAACGTCTGCTTGAGCGCGTCGACGAACTCGGCGGCGAGATTTCCCGAGATCAGGTCGTCGCGGTAACGGCCGGTGGCGAAGAGGAATATCTTAAGCGCGATGCGGACGGCGGGGAAGGTCCGCAAAGCCGTCAGCGCGGCGCTGACATTGCGGTGCTGGTGGTCGCGATCAATCGCATGCTTGCCGGCGATGTGGCCTCGCTTGACGCTCGACGGGAACGTGCTGTATTTCGCATTGCAGCCGATAAACTCGCCGAAGCGGAAGCGCGCTATCGCAAACAGCGTTCGGAGCAGATAATCCGCAGTTCGACGCGTAAAGCGGTTGTTGGCGCGCTGGCCGCGGTCAGCCCCGGGACGGACGTATTGATCCAGGGCTATATCGGCACGGCAATGACCCGGGAATTGTGTTCGCTGTACGGTGCGGCGCCGCGCGATCTCGACGTCGAAGACTTTTTGTCACTCACACAGAGCCGTGTCGGTCGCGCCCTGCCGCTGTCGCTCGCCATATCGGGCAATGGACTTAAGGCGTTTCCGGGACTGGGTACCGTCGTTGGCGGCGTCGTGCACGCGGTTGCCTACGGACTGATATTCGATGCACTGGGGCGCAGTCTCGTGCTGACGCTCGAGCGTCACGGTGAGCTGCGGCCGGCGTCGGCTGCCAGAGAATTCGAGGAAGGAATCGGTGAACATTTTGAAGCGGGTGTACGCCGCATTGCCAAAATGGCGCTCGAAGAAAAACGGGACTGACACGCCCGACGCGGGCGGTGCCGACCATTTGAGCCTGGCGCGAGAGAGCCTGCGCGATCTCCTCGACGATCCGCGCCTGCCGGCCGGTGTGCGCGAATCGCTGGCGCATGACTATGACGCAGTTCGCTCCATGCTGGATAAACTCGAGCACGGTCATTTGCATCTGTCTGTATTCGGCCGCGTCAGCACCGGAAAGTCGTCGCTGCTGAATGCACTGATCGGCGAAGAAGTGTTTTCCGTCAGCCCGTTGCACGGTGAGACACGCTTTTCTTCAATTGAGGCGTGGAACGAAGTCGAAGCCGAGGGCGTTTTCTTAATCGATACGCCGGGGCTTGACGAGGCTGGCGGCGAAGATCGCGAAGCGCTCGCTAAAGAAGTGGCGGGTCGTTCCGATCTCGTGATGTTTGTACTGGACGGCGACATTACCGACACCGAGCTCAGCGCGCTGCGGGCAGCGATATCGCAGGGACGGCCGATACTCGTGGTGTTGAATAAAGGTGACTTGTACACCCGCGAAGAGCAGGCGGCTCTGCTGGCATCGATTCGCGAGAAAACCGCCGGCATCATCGATCCCGCGCACGTGATCGTTGCTGCGGCCAGCCCCAGACCGCAACGGCTGCTGGAGCGGGATGCCGAGGGTAACGAGCGCGAAGGTCAGCGTGAACGCGAAGCGGATGTCAGCGAGCTTCGTGTAAAACTATGGGACATTCTGGAAGCCGAGGGCAAGACGCTGGCGGCACTGAATGCGAGCCTGTTCGCGGCCGATCTGTCCGATCAGGTCGGCCGCCGAATCCTTGCGGCCCGGCGCGAACTCGGCGAAAAACTCGTGCGGACCTACTGCATTGCCAAAGGTATTGCAGTCGCCTTCAATCCCGTGCCCGTGGCGGATTTGTTCGCCGCCGCATTCATAGACGTCGGCATGGTGGCACACTTGTCGAAGGTCTACGATTTGCCGTTGAGCAAAAAGGAGGCTGGTCGAATCGTGCGCGTCATCGCGGCCGAGTCGGCGGCGCTGATGGGGACGGTCTGGGCGTTGCATTTTGTGTCGAGCGCGCTGAAAGTCGGTACGATCGGCCTGTCCACGATTCTGACGGCCGGTGCGCAGGGCGCCATCGCGTACTACAGCACCTACCTTGTCGGCCAGGCGGCTGCCGAATATCTTGCGAAGGGCAAGTCGTGGGGCGATGGAGGTCCCAAACAGGTCGTTACCCGGATTATTGAGAGTCTCGACCGAGACACCGTGCTGCGCGATGCGAGGCGTGAAATTCAGTCGCGGCTGCGGATGAGCTGAGGTGCCCATGTCAATGTCGGATCGCGAAAGGCGAATGAGGCGTATCTGGGAGACTGTGCAGGACATTCCTGCGGGCAGCGTAGCGAACTATGCGCAGATTGCCGAGATTGCAGGCATTCCGCGCGGCGCGCGACAGGTCGGCTATGCACTGCGCCATGCACCGGACGATGTCAGACTGCCATGGCACCGCGTCATTACGGCTTCGGGGCGGCTTGCTTTCGATCCTAACAGCGATGCATTCAAACGGCAGCGAGCACGTCTCGAGGCGGAGAGCGTGCCCGTCATCGACGGCAGGGTCGATATGAAAATTTATCGCTGGCAGCCCGATCTCGATGAACTATTGTGGAAGCCGCGATCCGGCTGGGATGACGACTGACAGTCAGCGTAGTGACTTCGATTGCGTTACGGGCGTCGTTACGGCGTGTCAGGTCCCCGATAAGCTGCCCTGTAGGTTAATGAGAGGTGAGGACGGAATACTGACATGACGACGGTTGTATTTTCACACGGGCAGGAAAGCGGTCCCTGGGGTACAAAAATCCAGGCCATGGCAAAACTCGTGACGGACACCGGTTGTGCTGCGGAAAGCATCGACTATCGAGGTATCTCGGATCCGACTGAGCGCGTCGAAAAATGCATCGCGGAATGTGCGCGTTTCGACGGCGACGTCGTTCTGGTCGGTTCGAGCATGGGTGGGCACGTTGCAACGGCTGCCGCTGCAGCCGTCGGGGCCAAAGGCGTGTTTGTGCTTGCCCCGGCGTTCTATATGGAGGGCTTCGAGGGACTGACGCCACCACCGCCTGCGGTGCCGATTTGCATCGTTCACGGCTGGAAAGATGATATTGTTCCCGTGGAGAACAGCATTCGTTTCGCCAGAAACTGTTTCGCGAGTCTGCATCTCGTGGACGGGGACCATCGGCTGACGAGCAATATTGCTGAAATCAATCTGTATCTGAAGCACTTTTTAGAAATGATTGTCGGGAAACCGGCGTAAATGGGAGGAAATCCAATGAAAAAACTACTGATTCTGATCGCTGCGCTGTCTTTGTACGCTTGTGGTGATTCCGACAAAACCGCTGGCGAAAATCTCGACGCTGCCATCGACGCGACGGAAGAAGCGGCCTCGGACGTCGCTGAGGCAACCGGCGATGCAGTGGATGCCGCAGGCGAAGCGATTTCCGATGCGGCCGAGGCAACCGGTGAGGCGGTCGATAGCGCTGTCGACGCTGCGGGCGAAATGGCCAGCGACGCGATGGACGCTGCCGGCGATGCCGTCGATGCAACCGCCGAAGCGATCGACGATGCGGCGGATGCCGCGGCGGACAAAACGGTCGATGCGCTTAACGCGGCTGAGGAAGCGATCGAGGAATCTCGCAACGATTAATCGGCCCGGAAGTGTGCGCGGCAGGAATGTCTTCTGCCGCGCAGACGCCGCCTGAGTCGCAGTCGCGTCAGTATGCTTCGGCGCTGAGTTCCAGCAGTGCCGGAACGTCGCTCGGTTTGTACAGGCCGATCTGGGTCAGCGATATCGGCTCGGACGGGTTTGCAACGACGATGAGCGTCGACTTGCCGTTCAGGTATTCGGTGTACGGTGACAGCACGTATTCGTCAAAGACGATGCCCAGTTGCTCGCCGAAGAACTGCAGTGAGTTCAGCTGAGCTTCCAAAATCTGCTCTTCGCTTAAGCCAAGGCTGGCACAGTATTTCCTTGTGCGTTCGTTCAGCGACTTGTCTTCGATTTCAAATCGCATTGACTT
Organism: Woeseiaceae bacterium; assembly: GCA_965224505.1. Lineage (GTDB taxonomy): Bacteria > Pseudomonadota > Gammaproteobacteria > Steroidobacterales > Woeseiaceae > UBA1847. The sequence continues at coordinate 2,021,732 of CBDCZL010000018.1, read as the reverse complement.
CAGCCGCGGGCGGAATCGAGAGCCCTTCGATAACTCCGATGCCATGTCGCCGTCCAGCACGACTTCGCCGCTCATCGACCCCATGTCATCGACATCCGCCGCGATGTCGATGGAATAGGTTCCGTCGCCGCGGCGAAAGTGCAGTGAGGCGGACGAGACGTGCGTCGTGTAACCCAGACCCAGAAGCGCCTGTGGCGAAAATCCGTATTTGCCGGCGCATTGTGCTGCCGGCGTGTTCGCGTCCGTTGCGTTCAGCTCAGCGATGTTTGCTTCATGCCGGCGGTGCATAAAGTCGGCATCGACACGCATTTCCACGCCTTCCGCAATAATGCCGAAGGATTTTGGAATCATCTCGTCGGGCCGGCGTACGTTTTGCGAGGCATCGGATAAGTCGAGTAACGCAAAGTAACTCGGTGTATCGATTCCGAGCCGCCCGATACGAATGTCGTCCTCAAATCCTGCGATCCGTGCACGGATGCCGTCGATAGTGAGTTCGCCGCTCATCGTTGAGCTGACGCCGTCGTATTCAATCGTCACAATCGGGGACATCGCGACGATAGCGGTGTCTACGCCGTTTTCCACTTTGTGGTGCAGCAGCCACTTCGAGCCGAAGTATCCGCCCGCCGCGACGATACAGGCGCAAACGAAAATCGTTCTCATTGTTTTACACTCCCAATGTGGCGGGAACATGGGGATTCTCTCTCAGATCAAGTGCCGACAATGCGGCAGGAGTCACAGAAACGTCGCGCCGGATGCAAAAAAACAGCGTTGTCAATACGCTTCGGCACGAGGGTTTTGGGTAGACTTGTCGGCCATGAAGTTAACCGGCGCAATTTCCCGGCCCCTCTACTGGCTCGCTGGCAAGGTATTTTCCCTGTGGGCGCGCCCCGCGATTCAGCCCGAGTTTCCGATTGACGTCATCGATCGGCAGAACGCCGAAGTCTGTTACGTGCTCGAGTCCGGCGGACTGGCCGATGTGCTCGCGCTGGAGCGGTCCTGCGCAATGCACGAGATGCCGTCGCCAACCGATTCCTTTGAGTATGGCGGTGCTCGCGAGGTGCGGCGATTCGTCGTCATGCGTCGTCTGCGCGGATTTTGGGTGCGCCGACCGGCGGGGACGGTGTCGCGGCGTCTCAAGCGGCTGGTCGAGGCAGCAGAGCACTGCGAACAGGAATTATTATTGATTCCAGTCGCTATCTACTGGGGCCGGTCGCCCGAAAAAGAACGCTCGATCTTTAAACTGCTGTTTTCCGAAAACTGGGATGTCATCGGGCGTACGCGAAAATTTTTCGCTACTGTGCTGCACGGACGTAACACACTGCTGAGATACAGCGAGGCGCTGCCGATTCGCTCAGTTTACAGCGACGATCTGGACGCGGCAGTCGCCGTGCGCAAGCTGTCCCGAATACTTCGTGTGCACTTTCGCCAGCGGCGTACGGCCACGGTGGGCCCCGATCTGTCGCATCGCCGCACGCTGGTCAATCAGGTTTTGCGGTCGCCAGCGGTTCGCCGCGCGATCGATGCGGAGGCGGGTGGCGAGTTCCGTACTCAGGAAGTGGCCAGGCGCAAGGCCGAGCGCTACGCACTCGAAATCGCGGCCGATTTCTCCTACCCGACGATTCGCGTCATGGTGCGCCTGCTGCGTTGGCTGTGGCACCGCATATACGACGGTATCGAACTCAATCACATGGAACGACTGCACGACGTCGCAAATGAGAAGGAAGTCATTTACGTGCCGTGTCACCGCAGTCACTTCGATTACCTGCTGCTCGGCTACATCACGTACGAGGGAGGGTTGCATCTGCCGCATGTGGCGGCCGGCATCAATCTCAATCTGCCGATCGTCGGCGGAATTCTGCGGCGCGGCGGGGCATTTTTTCTGCGCCGGAGCTTCAAGGGCAATCGCCTCTATGCGGCCGTATTTGACGCCTATATTCACCAGATTCTGGTGCGAGGACACTCGATGGAATACTTCATCGAGGGCGGACGCAGCCGGACAGGCCGGTTGCTGCAGCCAAAAGGCGGCATGCTGGCCATGACAGTGCATTCCTACGTGAAAAGCCCGCAGCGGCCTGTCGTATTCGTGCCCGTGTACTTCGGCTACGAAAAACTGATCGAGGGCGACTCGTTCATCAGCGAACTCGGCGGTGCGGAGAAAAAGAAAGAATCGCTCGGCGGCCTGATCCGTTCCGTGCGCTCGCTGCGCGATCAGTTCGGTAAGGTCTATGTCAACCTGGGCGAGCCGATCGAACTCGAACTGACGCTCGATGAAGTGCATCCCGAATGGCGTAGTTTCGATGCGCACAATGGCGAACGGCCCAACTGGCTCACGGGTGTGGTGGACAAACTTGGCCGCCGCATTATGCGCAACATCAACGCGGCTGCGGCAGTGACGCCGATCAGTCTGCTTGCGTACGTCCTGCTGGCGACTCCAAGGCAGAAAATAGGACTCGAGGAACTACGCCGTCAGCTCGATCTGAGTCTCAAACTGATGCGCAGTTTCCGTTATTCGGCACTGGTTACGACACCCGACTGGAGCGCCGACCGGATCGTCGAGCACGGCGAGAAGCTGGAGGTGATCAGCCGCAGTACCCATCCAATGGGTCAGGTCATTCACATGACGGAACGTACCGCGGTGCTCATGACCTATTTTCGCAACAACATCCTGCATCTGCTCGCGGTGCCGGCCGCGGTTGCGTGTTGCTTTATTCAGGGCCGTGAGCTGGAGCACGCGGAGCTGCAGCGCCTGATGCGCATGATTTACCCGTTCATGAAAAAAGAACTCTGCCTCAAGTGGCCGAGCAAATATGTCGACGCGGTGACGACTCAGGCGATAGACACGCTGATCGAGTTGGAACTGCTGACTCGCGAGGGCGGCGACAGGCTGAAGCGGCCGCCGGCCGGTTCCGCGAAGGCGTTCCAGTTACTGATGCTTGGCCAGTCGATGGTGCCGATGCTGCAGCGCTTTTATCTCGTCATTGCAATTCTCGTGCAGAACGGGTCCGGGACGCTGTCCCGGCGGCGTCTCGAGACGATGTGCCAGCAGAGTGCCGAGCGCCTGTCGATGATTTACGGGCTGCATTCGCCTGATTTCTTTAACAAATCGCTGTTTCATGATTTCATTCGCACCTTGCAGGATCTTGAGGTGCTGCGGCGCGATTCCGACGGACGGATTGAGTTCGACGACGATCTGACCAGCATCGGTGCCGATGCGCGGCTGGTCCTCGGTGAGGAAATCCGCCACAGTATTTTGTCGCTCACGGTCGATGAACAATAGGCTATCAGGCAGGCAATGAAAGTCGTTTCCCTATACCGCTTTTTCGATCTCAAAGACCCGTCTGCATTTCGCGATGCGCTTCTGGCGCGCTGCGAGGCGCAACGGCTGCTGGGCACCATGCTTGTTGCGCATGAGGGATTTAATGGGTCGCTTACCGGCGACGAATCGGCGCTGCGCATTGTCCTTGACTGGCTGCGCGGCTACGTCGGTGCGGACGAGGAACTCGATGCGCGCTGGAACGATGTGACCGAGCCGCCGTTTCGCCGTCTCAGGGTGAAAATCAAAAAGGAAATTGTCGCGCTCGGGCGGCCGGATATATTGCCGCACCGCGGCACGGGCGAGTATGTCGATGCGAGGCGCTGGAACGAACTGCTTGCAGACCCTGATGTGCTCGTCATCGACACGCGCAATCACTACGAGGTAGAAGTCGGGACGTTTCCCGGCGCCATCGATCCCGGCAACGACAGCTTTCGTGAGTTTCCCGAATTTGCAAAAGCACTTGCGGAGGAATCCACCGAGCGACCGCTCGCGATGTTTTGCACCGGCGGGATACGCTGTGAAAAAGCGACGGTGCTGATGCAGGAGCTTGGTTTTGAAGATGTCTACCATCTGCAGGGCGGTATCCTGAACTACCTCGATCAGGTATCCGACGACGACAATCGCTGGCAGGGCGAGTGTTTTGTCTTCGATACGCGTGTGGCTGTCGATCGCGATCAGTCGGAGGGTGGGTACGTCCAGTGTCATGCGTGCCGGCGGCCGGTCAGCCGCGAGCAGCTTTCATCGCCGGACTACCGGGAAGGCGTTTCCTGTCCGCGCTGTGTCAACGAAACCGATGCCGACCGGCTGGCGCGGCTGGAGGAACGCCAACGGCAGATCGAACTGGCCGCCGCGCGCGGCGAAAAGCACATCGGGCCGAACGGCCCCTGAATTTCCGACCCATTCGCTTGCATCTTCGCACCGCTCGGTCTAAAACGTACGAATGATTCGACGTTTCGGTCACAGGGCGCCGCGAAAGGCGTGGGTTGGGCTGCTGGCAGTCTGGCTAAACATCGCACTGCTTCCCTGTGCGATGGCGCTCGAAATGCCGGTAGACGGACACGACTGCTGCCCGCCTGAAATAGAACTGCAGCAAAAGGATTGCTGCGTACCCGACGAGGCTTCCGCGAACACGCGTGACGGCGACGTGGCGGACGCCGATCTGGCGGATTTCGTTCCCAGTACCGTGTTGCCATTGCAGGACATCAGCACAGTCCTTCGCCGCGTTCATCCGCCACCCGATCCGATTGTGGCCGGCCCGTCCCTGCAGGTCCTCCACTGCGTCTATCTGAAATAGCCAACTCCTGAATCCTGTCCGTTCGGCGGTCTGTGGAAGACCACGGTTTTGCGGAACAGGATACCGGCGCTCAGCCGCCGAACCCGGATTCACCCAGGAGATTGACTTATGCACGTTCCACTTGGGCGTCTGCCCGTTTCCGGCGCGCTCGTCGCGCTGTCGCTCTGTGCCGCGGCACCTTTGGCTGCCGCCGATTCGCGCGCACCGCTGACGCTGGTCGAAGCCGAAGATATCGCACTGGCTTCCGAGCCTGGTTACTCGGCCCTGCGTGAGAGTGCCGCGGCGCTTCGCGATCGGTCGCATGCCGCGGCCGAACTCCCCGATCCTGCGCTGCGCGTCGGTATGGCCAATTTCCCCGTGAATCGCGGCGGTTTTACGACAGAAGGGATGACGCAGGCGCAAATCGGCCTGCGTCAGGAGTTTCCGCGCGGAGATACGCGGGAGTTGTCGGCCGAACGTTTTCTCGCCCGCTCCAGGGCGCAGGAGTTCGCCGCGGAAGGCCGCCACAGGGAGACGCTGATGGCGGTGCGTGTGGCGTGGCTCGATGTCTACTACTGGACGCGCGCGGCGGCGATTCTCGATGAGTCCCGGCCGCTGTTCGCCGATCTCGTCGAAATCACTGAGTCGCTGTACTCGGTTGGCCGGAAATCGCAGCACGACCTGTTGCGCGCGGAGCTTGAGCTGAGCCGCCTCGACGACCGCCTGATCGAGGCGTCGCGTGCAAAGCAGGGTGCTCAGGCGCGGTTGTCGCAATGGATTGGAGCGGCGGCGTACCGGGCGACTGCGCCGCATCTGCCCGGCTGGGACGCGATACCGGCTCTGTCGGCGTTACGCAGCGCGCTCGACGCCCATCCGCGTCTGTTGGCGGCCGATGCCGAGATTGAGGCGCGGCAGTCGGTCATTGCCATCGCTGAGGAAGCCGTCAAACCCGGCTGGGTGCTGGATTTCGGCTACGGGTTTCGCGACGGTGTGCTGCCTTCGGGAGAACCGCGATCGGATTTCGTGAGCTTGTCGGTCACAGTCGATCTGCCGATGTTCGGCCGGCAGCGGCGGCGCAGCGCGCTGTCGGCAGCTCTGCATGAGCGCAGCGCCGCAAGATCCGGGCGGCAGCGACTGCTTGCGAGACTTGAGGCCGATCTGGCCGGTGAACACGCGCGCTGGTCGGAACATACGCGCCGCCTTGCGCTGTACGATCGCAGCGTTTTGCAGCTTTCGGAAGGACAGGCCGAAGCCGCAATGCTGGCGTATCAGAGCGACGCCGGCAGTTTTAGCGATGTATTGCTCGGCTACATCGGCAGCCTGAACACGCGCATCGATTACGTTCGCATCCAGACAGAACGCGCCAAAGCCTACGCGGCGCTGGCTGCGCTGGGAGGGGTTCCGCGATGAACAAGACAATCCTTATTACTGTCACACTGTTTCTTGCTGTTACTGCTGGTGTTCTCATTGGACGTCAGATACCGAACGGTGGCGGATCGAGTAACGGTGCAGGCCCGGTGGAACGCGAGATTCTCTACTGGGTAGCACCAATGGATGCAAACTACCGGCGCGATGCGCCGGGCAAATCGCCGATGGGCATGGACCTGGTTCCGGTGTATGCCGATGAAGCCGATGCCCGGCCCGGGGTTGTCCGAATCGACCCGGAAGTGGTCAGCAACCTGGGCGTGCGCACGGCTGTCGCAAAGCGCGGTCCGCTGCCTCGCAGGATCGAGACCGTCGGCTACGTCCGTTACGACGAGGACACCGTGAGTCATGTGCACACACGCGTGGACGGCTGGATCGAAAAACTCGCGGCCAAGGCGACCGGCGATCGTGTCAGCCGGGGCCAGTTACTGTTTGAACTGTATTCGCCGACGCTCGTCAACGCGCAGGAAGAGTTTCTTGCCGCCGAGCGCAGCGGCAACGCGGCGTTGCGTCGTGCATCGGGCGCTCGGCTTACGGCGCTCGGTATGTCATCGAACGCCATCGAACGGCTTCGCGACAGCGGCGAGGCGTCTCGCCTGACACGGTTCTATGCGGAAACGGACGGGGTCATTGCCCACCTTGGGGTCCGCGAGGGAATTTTCGTCACGCCGGCCACTGAAATCATGTCCGTGGCGAGCATCGATCGCGTCTGGGTGATTGCGGAAGTGTTCGAACGCCAGTCGAACCGGGTCGAACCTGGCCAGACGGCGGAAGTGACACTGGATTACCTGCCAGGTACGACGCTGCAGGGCACAGTCGACTACGTCTACCCCGAACTCGACCCCGTTACCCGGACATTGCGCGTCAGACTGCGCTTTGACAATCCAACCGAGAACTTAAGGCCGAATATGTTTGCAAGGGTCGTGATCGACGGCACGGGGACGGGTGACATCGTACACGTGCCGCGTGAGGCCGTGGTTCGCAGCGGAACGATGAATCGGGTCGTTGTGGCACTCGGGGAAGGGCGCTACCGTTCCCGACGAGTGCGGGTCGGCATCGAATCCGGCGATCGCGTGGCGATTCGCGGCGGCCTGCAGGCCGGTGAGACCGTTGTGACGTCCGCGCAGTTTCTGATCGATTCGGAGTCATCGATCGAGTCGGCGCTGAACCGGTTCGGCCGCGATACCGAGGGCGCGCCGCAATGATCGTCCGGCTGATTCACTGGTCCATCGAGAACCGCTTTCTGGTGCTGCTGCTCGCGTTTTTTGCCGCCGGCTGGGGTGTATTCGCCGTGCGGCAGACGCCGGTCGACGCGTTGCCCGATCTTTCCGACGTGCAGGTCATCATTAAGACCGCTTACCCGGGCCAGGCACCGCAGGTGGTCGAAGACCAGGTCACGTTTCCGCTTACAACCGCAATGCTGTCCGTGCCCAAAGCGCTGACCGTGCGCGGCTATTCGTTCTTTGGCGATTCCTACGTGTACGTGATATTCGAGGACGGAACCGATCTGTATTGGGCGCGCTCCCGTGTGCTTGAATACCTGAATCAGGCATCGGATGCGCTGCCCGCGGGCGCCAGGCCCGCACTCGGTCCCGACGCGACGGGCGTCGGCTGGGTGTATCAATACGCGCTCGTCGACAGAACCGGCCGCCACCATCTCGCCGAACTGCGGAGTCTGCAGGACTGGTTTCTCAAGTACGAGTTGCAGACCGTTCCGGGTGTGTCGGAAGTGGCCACGGTTGGCGGCATGGTGCGGCAGTATCAGGTGGTCGTCGAGCCCGACCGCCTGCGTGCGTTTGGCGTGCCGCTCACGACACTGAAGGCGGCCATTCGGTCCGGCAACCGCGAGGCGAGTGGGTCCGTGATTGAGATGGGTGAAGCCGAGTACATGGTCAGGGCGTCGGGATATCTGCAGGGCATCGACGACCTTGCGTCGATACCGCTCGGTGTCAACGACAGCGGGACACCGTTGCTGCTCTCCGATGTCGCGGACATCCGCATCGGTCCGCAGATGCGTCGCGGAATTGCCGACCTCGATGGCGAAGGGGAGGTTGTCGGAGGCATCGTCGTCATGCGCTCTGGTGAAAACGCGTCAAAGACCATTGCGTCGGTCAAACAGCGGCTCGACGAACTGCGCAACAGCCTGCCCGAGGGCGTGGAGATGGTGACGACGTACGATCGCTCGGAGCTGATACAGCGCTCAGTGGACACGCTCCGCGGCAAGTTGCTTGAGGAGTTTGTCGTTGTGGCGCTGATATGTGCCGTTTTTCTGTTTCACCTGCGCTCGTCGATCACGATCGTGCTGAGTCTGCCGCTCGGAATCCTCGTCGCCTTCATCGTGATGAGGATTCAGGGTATTAACGCCAACATCATGTCGCTGGGTGGAATTGCGATTGCCATCGGGGCAATGGTCGATTCGGCTATCGTCATGATTGAAAACGTGCACAAGCACATCGAGAAGGAGCCCCTCACGGACCGGAACCGCTGGCGCGTGATCGGCGATGCAGCCGCGGAGGTCGGGCCGCCGCTGTTCTTTTCGCTGCTGATCATCACGTTGAGTTTTCTGCCCGTGTTTACGCTGCAGGCACAGGAAGGCAGACTGTTTGCGCCGCTGGCGTTTACGAAGACCTATGCGATGGCGGCGGCGGCCGGTTTGTCCGTGACGCTCGTACCCGTGCTGATGGGGTATTTCATTCGCGGCCGCGTGTTATCGGAGCGCGCGAACCCGGTCAATCGGGTGCTTGTCGCGGTCTACCGTCCCGTGATTCAGGCTGTAATACGTTTTCCGAAGTCCGTACTCGTGGTGGCGGCCGTCATTCTTTTGCTGGGTGGGTGGCCGGCGGCTCAACTCGGCTCGGAGTTCATGCCGCCGCTTGACGAGGGCGATCTGATGTACATGCCGACGACCTGGCCCGGCGTGTCTGTCGATAAGGCCAGAGAAATTCTGCAGCACACCGACAAACTGATCCTGAGCGTTCCCGAAGTGCGGCAGGTGTTCGGCAAGATAGGACGCGCCGAAACGGCCACCGATCCGGCGCCTCTGACGATGATCGAGACTGTCATTCAGTTACAGCCTCGGGATCAATGGCGAGAAGGCATGACTTCGGAGTCGATCCGTGCCGAGCTGGAGCGCGTTGTTGATTATCCCGGGCTGAACAATGCGTGGGTGATGCCGATCAAAACGCGCATCGATATGCTCGCCACGGGTATCAGGACACCGGTGGGCGTGAAAGTAGCCGGACCCGACCTGCTCGTCATTGAGGACATTGGCCGACAACTTGAAGACGTGCTGTCCGGCGTCGACGGTACTACGTCCGTGTACTCTGAGCGAGTCGTGGGCGGCCGGTATGTCCAGGTCGACATCGATCGCCGGCGAGCGTCGCGCTTCGGTCTGAACGTCAGCGACGTGCAGGATGTCGTGCAGTCGGCGATCGGCGGCATGAACGTCACGACGACGCTAGAGGGGCTGGAGCGCTATCCCGTCAACGTCCGCTATCCGCAGCACGTTCGGGATTCGGTGCAGAAGCTGCGCCTGTTGCCCATCGTGACAACGCAGGGCGCCCGCATTGCGCTTGCGGACGTAGCGGAGGTGTACGTTGCCGACGGTCCGCCTGTCATCAAAAGCGAGAATGCGAGGCCAAACGGCTGGACCTACGTGGATATTGCCGATCGCGATCTCGGTTCCTATGTTGCCGATGCACAGCGAGCGGTTGCCGAAGATCTGCAGTTGCCGGCCGGCTATTCGCTGCGCTGGTCCGGCCAGTACGAGTACATGGTGCGCGCGAAGGAAAGATTGTCGGTCGTCGGGCCTGTAACCCTCGCAATCATTGTGTTCCTGCTTTACCTGAGTTTTCGACGATTCGCCGAGGTGGCAATTATCCTCGGGACGCTGCCGATGGCGCTGGTCGGTGGGTTCTGGTTGTTGTACTGGCTGGATTACGATTTGTCGGTCGCCGTGGGGGTCGGTTTTATCGCGCTCGCGGGTGTTGCCGTTGAGATCGGGGTCGTGATGCTGGTTTATCTCAACCAGGCGATTCGCCGCCGCAGAGACGATGCGGCGAATCAGGGGCGGAAACTTCAGCGCAGCGACGTGGAGCAGGCAATCGTGGATGGGGCCCTGTTGCGCGTCAGGCCGATCACGATGACCGTCGCGGCCACCATTGGCGGGTTGCTGCCCATCATGTTCGGCAGTGGCACGGGTTCGGAAGTGATGCGCCGTATCGCAGCGCCGATGGTCGGCGGTATGCTTAGTGCAACCTTGCTGACGATGGTTGTGATTCCGGCCTTGTTCCTGCTGTGGCGCAGGCCCTAAGCATCGAGATCGGGGATGAGCTCGCTTTCGAGAGACATGATCATATCCTTGAGCAGCAGTTTACGCTTCTTCAGGCGGCGAATGCGCAGCTGATCGACCATCGGGTCGTGTTGCAGGCGGTCGATAAGGTAATCCAGGTCTCTGTGACTGACACGCAGTTCCCGTAGTCGCTCTAGCTGTTTGAAGGATTCCGTGTCGATCTTATCTATCATAAGCCCATGCTACTCGCAGTCGGGCAGCGCTGACAACCAGTCTTTATCGCCTGCACCGATGACCATGAACCACGGGTTTAGGATGTCCTCTTTTGTGTTATATTTCATGGGCTTACCGTCGAGTGTCACGACGCTGCCGCCCGCCTGCTCGACGACGGCCTGAGCGGCAGCCGTGTCCCACTCGGACGTTGGTCCCAGCCGCGGATACAGGTCAGCGCCACCTTCTGCTACCACGCAGAATTTCAATGAGCTACCCATTGGGATCATTTCGCAGTCGCCGAGATTTTTGAGATAGGCATCGAGACTGGCACCGCGGTGCGAGCGGCTGCCGACGACGCGAATCGGTGTGGCACTCGTGGTCGTAACTTCAATGGCCTGCGGCGGTCGGTTGCCGTCGCGCAGCTCCGCCCCGCTGCCTTCGCAGCCAATGTAGGTCTTGTCATGCACCGGGACGTGCACGACACCGAGTACCGGTCTGTGGCCGTCAATCAGAGCGATGTTGACCGTGAACTCACCGTTGCGGTTCACAAATTCCTTTGTGCCATCCAGCGGATCGATGAGCCAGTACCGCGACCAGGAGCTGCGGACGTCGAATGACGGCAAACCGTCTTCCTCAGAGATGATCGGAATCTCGGGCGTAAGCTTCTGTAGTCCCGCCACAATGCAGCGGTGGGAGGCGAGATCGGCCTGGGTGAGTGGCGATTCGTCGTCCTTGCTTTGTACCTCAAAGTTCGTCGAGTAGACTTCGAGAATTGCGCTTCCGGCATTTTCGGCCAGCGCGACGACGGGATCGATCATCGATTTCATGCTTGTTCCTGATGAGAAAGGGGCGCGCAGTATAGCAGTGAACCTGACACCAAAAGTTGCGCTGAATCATGCGGAGACGCTGATGCTGGATATGGACGGCACGCTGCTGGATCTTGCGTTCGACAATTTCATGTGGCAGCAACACATTCCGCGACACTTCGCGCTGGCAAATGCGCTTTCAATCGAAGATGCCCGGCAGGAACTGATGAAGCATTACGGGGCTGTCAGCGGCGGGCTGGAGTGGTACTGCCTCGATCATTGGCGCGACAGGCTGGGCATCGATGTGTTACAGCTGCATCACGACATGAGTCATCGCATCGCGTACCTGCCCGGTGCGAAAGAGTTTCTCAGACAGATGCAGACGCGCGATGTACAGGTACTGCTGGTCACAAACGCTCACCCCGATACGCTGGCGTTAAAGGATTCGATCACCGGGCTTGGCGACTACTTCGATGGAATCCACAGTTCGCACGACTACGGACATGCAAAGGAAAGTCAGGATTTCTGGCATGCCTTGCGGGAATCGGCGAAGTTCGATCCTGCCAGCACGCTGTTTGTCGACGACGTGCGGGCTGTATTGAGAAGTGCGCAGGACTACGGCATTGAAATGCTGGTTTCGGTTATGCGACCGGATACGACGAAGGACCCCCGGTCCGAGAGCGATTTTGCCAGCGTCGAAAGCGTATCGGAGCTTATCTAAACCGTCGGTGTCAGGTACCAGGCCCTGGTGTCAGATACCGCGGCATCCGCGGTATCTGACACCAGGGCCTGGTACCTGACACTACGTGTTCGTTCGTCTGCGGGGGTGCCGTCTGCTGCTTTGCTTGCGCTTGCCGCCGGGTCTGCCACCGCGCGAGGGTTTTCGCTTTCGTGGTTTTGGCCGCTCGAGTTCCGGCAGGTCGGCCGGATCGTAATTCGCAAATGGAATCTTGTGGCCAATGTATTCTTCGATGTCCGGCAGCGAAATGGCGTAAGTCTCGCACGCCATGCTCAGTGCGTTTCCCGAAGCGCCGGCCCGTGCGGTTCGGCCAATTCGGTGCACATAGTCCTCGGGATCCTGCGGCAGGTCGTAGTTGATGACGTATTCGACATCCGGTATGTGCAGCCCTCGTGAGGCAACGTCCGTGCCGATCAACACGGGCAATTCGCCGTTCTGAAACTGCATTAGCATACGCAGCCGCTTTTTTTGCGGAACGTCGCCGGAAATTGCGGCCGCGTGGATGCCATTGGCTTCAAGATAGTCCTGCACCTTCTCAGCTTCACGCTTCATGTTCACGAAAATCATGACTCGAACTTCGCCGATTTCGCGCACGAGTCCAATGAGCAGTGGCATTTTGTCTTCGTTGGACGGATAGAAAATTGCCTGTCGAACACGGTCCGCCGTGACCTTGTCGGGTTCGATCTGAATCAGTTCAGGCTCATTCATGTGCTCGTAGGCGAGTTCCATCACCCGGCGCGAGAGTGTTGCCGAGAACAGCATGTTCAGGCGCTTGTCCGGCGCAGGAAGGCGGCGCAGCAGATACCGGATGTCCTTGATAAATCCGAGATCGAACATTCGGTCCGCTTCGTCGAGGATTGCTACCTGAACAGAGTCGAGTCTGAACACGCCCTGTTTGTAATAGTCGATAATCCGGCCCGGAGTGCCGATGAGCAGATCCACGCCGTTTTCGAGTGTGCGACGCTGTTTTTCATAGTCCGTACCGCCAAACGCCAGTCCGATCTTAAGCCCTGTGTGCCTGCCCAGCACCTCGGCATCGTTGGCGATCTGAACGGCCAGTTCGCGTGTCGGCGCGAGGGCGAATACACGAGGGTGACGGCGGTCCTCCTCGCCGGTCGCCGACGCCATGAGCCGCTGATACGCGGCGATCAGAAAAGCCGCCGTCTTGCCTGTGCCCGTCTGCGCCTGCCCCGCGACATCGCCGGGCCTGAGCGCGATGGGCAGGGTTCTGGCCTGAATCGGCGTACAAAATTCAAAGCCGGCATCGCGGATTCCCGCCTGAATGCTCTCGTGCAGATCAAGTGAATCGAATCTGAGGTCGCTCAGATGGTTTTCGGACATAAGATTAAGAACCGGAAAATATGCGCTAAAAAACTTGCAAAATGGCTCGCAACGCGGTCAAATTAAGCCTAATTCGACGCGACACCCGTCGCACCCGCCAGTTTCGCTACTCATCGACCCACAAAGAAGTCGGCAATAAAGCTGCGACATAGTGCCTGATAGTTCAGGCAGCGTCACCCGATTTATCGTTGTTCGTCAGGCATTGGGGTGGCCGCGGGCAGTATCACTTTTTCAACACACTTCATTTGGAGGATCCAGCCGGTGAGCGACAAGATTGTGCACACCTCAGACAACAGCTTCGACAGCGACGTTCTCGAAAACGACATGCCCGTACTCATCGATTTCTGGGCCGAATGGTGCGGACCCTGCAAAATGATCGCGCCGCTGCTCGACGAGGCTGCAGACGAGTATGCCGAGAAGCTTAAGGTCGTTAAGCTGAACGTCGACGAAAATCCCGCTGTTGCGCAGAAATTCGGCATTCGCAGCATCCCCACCCTGATGATATTCAAAGGCGGTGCCGTTCAGGCACAGAAACTCGGAGCAATGTCCAAATCGCAGTTGACAGAGTTCCTCGACACAAACATCTGAGAGACACTACTTGGCTAACACACAGGCAAAAAGCCGGAACAATCGCTCCGGAAACAAAGGTAAGGGAAACCCGAACCGCCGGCGTCGTCGCCGTCCACCGCAGCATGAGTATCCTGACGACGAGGGTTCGCTCGAGGTAATACCGCCCGAGCAGCTCGAAGCGAGCAAGAACATCATGAACCTGACGGAACTCAAGACCCGTCCGGCTGCGAAGCTTGTTGAACTCGGCGAGTCGCTCGGCGTCGAGAATCTCGCGCGCTCGCGCAAACAGGATATTATCTTCTCGATTCTTAAGGCGCATGCCAGGAACGGCGAAGATATTTACGGCGACGGTGTGCTGGAGATATTGCAGGACGGATTCGGGTTCCTGAGATCGGCGGATAGCTCGTATCTTGCGGGTACGGACGATATCTATGTCAGCCCAAGCCAGATTCGCCGATTTAATCTGCGCACGGGCGACACGGTGTCGGGTCTGATCCGTCCGCCAAAGGACGGAGAGCGGTATTTCGCGTTGCTCAAGGTTGGTCAGATCAACCACGATGCACCCGAAAACGCCCGCAGCAAGGTGCTGTTCGAAAACCTGACGCCGCTGTTTCCTAAGGATCGGCTGATTCTGGAGCAGGGCAACGGCAGCACTGAAGATCTGACCGCACGCATCATCGATATGGTGGCGCCGATTGGTAAGGGCCAGCGAGGCCTGATCGTCTCGCCGCCAAAGGCCGGTAAGACGATGCTGTTGCAGAACATTGCATCGGCCATTTGCGCGAACAATCCGGAAGTTGACCTGATGGTTCTGCTCATCGATGAGCGGCCCGAGGAAGTGACGGAAATGGAACGCACGGTCCGCGGCGAAGTTGTCAGTTCAACCTTCGACGAGCCCGCGAGCCGTCACGTCCAGGTTGCCGACATGGTGATCGATAAGGCGAAACGGCTCGTCGAGCACAAGCGGGACGTCGTCATTCTGCTGGATTCGATTACGCGCCTCGCACGCGCTTACAACACGGTTGTGCCGAGTTCGGGCAAGGTGCTGACCGGTGGTGTCGACGCCAATGCGCTGCACCGGCCAAAACGTTTCTTTGGCGCGGCCCGCAATATTGAAGAAGGCGGCAGCCTGACGATTCTTGCAACAGCGCTCGTCGATACGGGTTCGAAGATGGACGAAGTGATCTACGAGGAATTCAAGGGCACGGGCAATATGGAGATTCACCTGGATCGCCGTATCGCCGAAAAGCGCGTGTTCCCGGCGATCAATATCAATCGCTCCGGTACACGCAAGGAAGAATTACTTACGAAGGACGACGAATTGCAGAAGATGTGGGTACTGCGCAAAGTCCTGCATCCGATGGACGAGCTGGCCGCCATTGAATTCCTGCTGAACAAACTACAGGACACCAAAACCAATACTCAATTCTTTGAGGCGATGAAGCGCTAGTGGGCCGCTTGATAAATTCGGTCACTCTCAGAGTCATTCTCAAGGGGCAGGCCCAGGCGAAGCTGCGCCGGCATAGCCGGGCTATGTCAAGCCGCTTCAACACCGGTATGCCCCTTGAGAAGGGCTCCCTGTGGGTCGCACCACAACGCCCTTCGGCGGTGTTGAGCTCGCTTGAATTGGCGACGGCCAGTCCTGCGCTCGCTCGCCTTGCCATAAGGCGTTGTGATGCGACTGAGAGTCACCGAATTTATCAAGCGGCCCACTAGCGGCCCACTAGCCGGCCCTTGAGCCCGTTAACACGTCGTTGGGGTCGCCAAACAGCGACCACCGGCTCATCAGATGCAGCGACGGCAGTTGCTGTTCGATGAAGTCGATGAACACTTTGACTTTTGCGGGCGGATTGCGGATTGGATAGATTGCATAGACTCCGTAGTCGGGGGGCATGCCGAAACGTCCGAGCACGACCTGCAGGCGGCCGCTTTGAATTTCAGACTCGACGAGCAATCGCGGTACGCGAATGATGCCGCCGCCGAGACACGCAATCATGATCAGGGCGTGATCGTTATTGGAGCTTGTCGTGGAGTGAAGCGGTACCTCAACCGTCCCTTCAGGGTCCGTAAAGCGCCAGACGACTTCACGCTTGGCAAGCGTCAGACAGCAATGGTTTTTTAGTTCGCGAACATGTGTGGGTTTGCCGTGGCGCTCAAGATACGACGGTGCGGCGACCAGCACTTCCGGCGTAGAAGCCAGACGCCGCGCCATCAGGCTCGAGTCGTTCATTTTTTTGGCGATCCGAACGGCGACATCGATACCCTCGCCGATGATGTCAATGTGCCGCTCCTCAAGGATGACGTTCATACAGACATCCGGCCAGTTCTTCTGAAATTCCTGCATGATCGCAGGCATCAGCGTCGTGCCGAGACTGTTTGGCATCGTAAACGACAAAACCCCGCTCGGCTTCTGATGTGTGTCGTGAATCGCTTCTGCGGCAGAGTTAATCGTGTGATCGAGTGTGCAGGTGTGGGTATAGAATTTGTATCCGGCCTCGGTCAGGCTAATGCTGCGAGGCGATCGATTGAGCAGAACGACGCCCAGATCGTTTTCCAGACGTGAAATTTTTTTACTGATGGCGGACCGGTTCATGCCAATAATTTTACTGGCACGAGTGAAACTCAGTGTTTCTGCCACCTTATTGAAGACGGCGATATCCGCTATATTCATTTTGCTGCAATCCATTGCACCCGCCCGCTTGAGTCCTGTCAGCGCATCCGTGCCGCGCACGAAGCCAGCGGGTACCGCTTTCGTTTTTCCCCCCAAGGTCAATATAGAGCATTAACGGCGATCGGCAAAACCCGTGGCATGAAAAATGCACGGAATGCCAGTGATTGGATACTGCGTATATGTGAAAAACCGCGACAGAATGCGGTCCGCCTGCGCAAATCGCCGTTGCACGATGTCCGTACTATAAAAATTATGCAATTGGAAAAATTTACGATTTTTGCGCCGGACGATCCAGGGCCTGTTAACACTAATGTCATCGACCCTGCCGAGGTGGTTTTTTGTGCCGGCAAGGCGGAGCGGCCGCTCTCGCCCATCCATGGGCTCCGCGGCATTGGGGCGTCCTGCCCGGCAGGGCCGATGACATTAGTGTTAACAGGCCCTGACTATGTCTGCCGTTCAGACCGCTCGTAGAGGATCTGCGCTGTCCAGAAATTCGACAGTTCCATCCTCGAGCGAGTACACGGCGCCGACGACCGTGAGTTCGCCGGCGGTAATCAAATCCCCGATGATTGAAGAGCCACGCTCCAACGCCTCCACGGATGCACGAACGTTGGCTCGTACACCGACTGCAATCAGGTCGTTCCGATCCGAGTCGCTGTCGCTGCACAACCCCTTCAGTGCGGGCGTGATACAGCCGACGATTGCGCGAAGGTTCGGAGACGGGTGTTGGGCTTCGCTCGAGAGTGCATCGACCGCAGCAGCGACAGCGCCGCAATGGGTGTGCCCAAGCACTACCACGAGCGGCGTACCGAGTTGCGTGGCCGCGTATTCGATACTGCCTAGCTGCGACGGCTGCGCGATGTTGCCCGCAACACGAACTACAAACAGATCGCCGATACCCTGATCGAAAATCAATTCGACGGGTACTCTGGAATCTGCACAGGAAAGAACGATCGCGAACGGCGATTGTCCGGCGGCCTGATGCGGAGACGGCCTGCGATTTATCGACGGGCCGCCTGCGTCGCCCTGAGTGAATCGGCGGTTTCCGTCGCGCAGTCGACGCAATGCGTTGCTGGCAGATGTCATTCGCGCACAGTAACCGATTTCGTGATCAGGCGGCAATCCAGCGATACAGGAAAACCGATGTACCCGCGTCGAAACGGGTCTGGTCTTTAGGCAGTTCCACGTAGCCATCGGTACCCGACAATGCCGCGAAATCGCCGGATGTATTGGTCTTTACGGGGATGGCGATTACCTGCCCTGACGTATTCGATGTCAGCCGGACGGGCTGAAAACACGTAAGCGCGGGCTTGAACGACACGTTCGATGCGAGCGCCGCGAACTCCGGCGGCGGGTTCGCGTTCCCCGATGCTCGCGCGAGCGCCGGCACGACGTACTGGCGGCAGCACACCAGAGCCGACACGGGGTTTCCCGGGAGTGCAAACACAAGTTGATCGTTTGGGCCGAGCCCAAACCACATCGGCTTGCCTGGCCGCTGGCTGACTTTGTGAAAAACGACGTCCACCCCCAGCTCGGCGAGTATCTGCGGTATGAAATCCGCTTTGCCCATCGATACGCCGCCGCTGAGCAATAGAACGTCGGCCTGAGCCAGGTGTTCCGCGAGCCGCGAGCGAAGCAGAGGTTTGTCGTCGGGTATGTGGTCATGCTCGCAGTTGCGATAGCCGTGCTGGCCAAGCAAAGAGACGATGGCAGGTCCGTTCGACATGCGAATCTGATGATCCTCGATGACCTGTCCCGCCGGCACCAGTTCGTTGCCCGTGGATACGACGCGCACGGTCGGAATTGAAGCGACCGCGACCTCCGTGTACCCGCAGGACGCAATGACCGCGATATCGGTCGGTGCAATGCGCTTACCGGGTTTCAACAGTTGCGCATCTCGCGCAAAATCCGAGCCGCGCGGGTGTATGAAGCGGCCTTCTCTGACATCGTAATCGGTGTCGATGGTCGCGACGCCATCAGTCACACGAATGTGTTCGACAGGGACGATACAGTCGGCATTGCCTGGACGCGTTGCGCCGGTCATGATCTCGATGCAGCCGCCGTCGTTGAGCGAGATCGGCGGATCTCCGGCGGCCAGCGTCGCCTGCACGAGGAACGCGCGCTGGCCCGACGAGTAGTCCTTCCAGGACAGTGCGATACCGTCCATCATGACACGATCGAAGGGCGGTTGATCGCGTTCGGCGCAAATGGTTTGCCGCAACACCCGGCCGGCGCACTGGTCGGCGGGAACGATCGTGTCCGGAAACGCGGTTGTTGCGGACAGTACTTTCTGCAGCGCTTCCGACGTACCGAGCACGGTCAGCTCAGGATCGCTCGCGCGCAATGGCGCGGTGGCCGATGTCGCGGCGGAAGTAGATGTCTTCCCACTGAATCTGCGCGGCACCCGCGTAGGCATTGTCCGCGGCCTCGGCAACGGTAGCGCCGAGGCCTACGGCGCACAATACGCGCCCGCCGCTCGTGACGACGTTTCCGTCGCGTTCGGCCGTCCCGGCGTGGAAAACTTTTCGTGATTCGGAATCGGCCTCTTCAAGACCGCTGATGATCCTGCCCTTTTCATAGCCTTCGGGATAGCCGCCCGCCGCAAGCACTACCCCGAGCGCGGCGCGCTCATCCCAGAGGGCATTCTGTTGCGATAGCGTACCGTTCAATGCGGCGACACAAACATCCGTCAGACTGGAACGCAGACGCGCCATGATCGGCTGTGTCTCCGGATCGCCCATGCGGCAATTGAACTCGATGACTTTGGGCGTTCCGTCGGGCGCGATCATCAGGCCTGCGTACAGGAAGCCGAGGTAGGCATTGCCGTCCGACGCCATGCCCTGAAGCGTCGGTCGGATGACGTCCGACATGATGCGCGCCTCAATGTCGGGCGTGACGACCGGCGCCGGTGAGTAGGCACCCATGCCGCCGGTATTAGGGCCCGTGTCGCCTTCGTCGCGAGCTTTGTGGTCCTGCGATGTCGCCAGCGGCAGGATAGTGTCGCCATCGGTGACGACGATGAAGCTTGCCTCTTCGCCCTCGAGGAAGTCCTCCACAACGATACGGGCACCGGCCGTGCCAAATGCGCCGTCGTCGAGCATGCTGATCGCGGCCTGTTCGGCCTCGTCGAGCGTTTGTGCGACGATCACGCCTTTCCCCGCTGCAAGGCCGTCGGCCTTAATGACGATCGGGGCGCCGCGTTCGCGCAGATAGGCGAGTGCCTCGTCCAGGTTCGTAAAGCTTCGGTAATCGGCGGTTGGAATGCCGTGGCGGGCCAGAAAGTCCTTGGTGAAGGCCTTTGAGCCTTCGAGGCGGGCGGCGGCGGCGGTCGGTCCGAAACACGGCAGCCCGAGTTCATCGAAACGATCGGCAATACCCGCGACGAGCGGTGCCTCGGGGCCGACGATGGTCAGATCGACGTGCTCTTTACGCGCAAGGTCGGTCAGGCCCTCTATGTCGTCGGCCGCTATTGCGACGTTGCGGACGCCGGGTTCCATTGCCGTGCCGGCGTTGCCTGGGGCCACAAGCACCTCGTCCGCGGTCTGTGCACATTTCCACGCAAGCGCATGCTCGCGTCCGCCACTGCCTATGACGAGAACTTTCATCGCATCAATGCCTGAAATGCCGCATGCCCGTAAACACCATTGCGAGGCCGTGTTCGTTGGCGGCGGCGATGACCTCGTCGTCGCGCAGGGAGCCGCCTGGCTGGATAATAGCCGAAATTCCGGTTTCAGCGGCCGCATCTATGCCGTCGCGAAACGGGAAGAATGCGTCGGATGCCATGACCGACCCGGTGATATCGAGGTTTTCGTCGGCTGCCTTTATCGCTGCGATTCGGGTCGAATAGACGCGGCTCATCTGGCCGGCACCGACACCGATCGTCATGTTGTCTTTGCAGAAGACGATGGCGTTCGACTTAACGTATTTGACCACAGTCCACGCGAACAGCAGGTCCCGAATCTGCTCAGGCGTCGGCGCCAGATCCGTGACGATGTCAAGGTCGTCCTCGACGATCGTACCGTTGTCGCCGGTCTGGACGAGCAGGCCGCCCGACACCTTCTTGAAGTCGAAAGCGGCGGATGCGGCATTCCGCCAGGGTCCGGTTTCAATAACGCGCACGTTTTTCTTAGCCGCACAGGCTCGCGCTGCGGCGTCGGCAACGTCAGGTGCGATGATAACTTCGACAAATTGTTTTTCAATGATGGCGGCCGCGGTTTCGGCATCGAGCGGGCGATTGAAGGCTACGATGCCGCCGAACGCCGACGTAGGGTCGGTCCTGAATGCTTTCTCATAGGCTTCGAGAATACCGCCTGCCACCGCGACGCCGCAGGGATTCGCGTGTTTAACGATCACGCAGGCCGGCTGTTCGAACTGCCTCACACACTCGAGGGCGGCGTCGCCGTCCGCAATGTTGTTGTAGGACAGTTCCCTGCCCTGAAGCTGCCGCGCCGCCGCAAGCGATCCCTTCGGCGCGCGCTGATCCACGTAAAACGCCGACTGCTGGTGGGGGTTTTCGCCATAGCGCAGAGTCTGTGAGCGTTTGCCCGCGTACACGAAGCGGTCGCTGAGTGCGTCGTCGCCCAGCGATGTCGAAAGATAGTGTGTAATTGCGGCATCGTAGCTCGCGGTATGAGCGTAGGCCTGCGCAGCGAGGCGTCTGCGCTCTTCGAGAGACAGACCGTCGCCTTGCAGTGCCGCCAGCACCGGTTCGTAGTCCTGAGGATTTACGATTACCGCAACGCCATCGTGATTCTTCGATGCAGCACGGATCATCGCGGGACCACCGATGTCGATGTTCTCGATGGCCTCGTCAATGGTTGCATCGTCGCGTGCAATGGTCTGTTCGAACGGATACAGGTTGACGACCAGCAGGTCGATGGGCTCGATGCCGTGTGCTTCCATCACCGCGTCGTCTGTGCCTCGGCGCCCCAGCAACCCGCCATGTATCACCGGATGGAGCGTCTTGACGCGGCCGTCCATAATTTCCGGAAACCCGGTTTTTTCCGCGACTTCGACGACCTCGACCCCGGCTTCGCGGAGTTGCCGGCAGGTACCGCCCGTGGACAGGATTTCGACGCCGAGTCCGGCAAGTCCTTTGGCAAAAGGAATGATTCCGCGCTTGTCAGATACGCTGACCAGCGCGCGTCTTACTTTGAACATGTATGCTCCAGCAGGGCGATCTATTGGATAAGAGAGTAAGCCTTGAGTTTCTTTCGTAGCGTGCCTCGGTTGATGCCCAGAATGCCGGCTGCCTGACTTTGGTTGCCGTGGGTATACGCCATAACCGCCTTGAACAACGGCCTTTCCACTTCGCCGATGACCAGATCGTAAAGATCGCCCGGTCGATCGCCGTTGAGAGTTGTAAAGTATTGATCCAGAGCGTCTTCAGTGTGTTTGCAGAGCGGTTTCTTGCTTTTTTTTGAGGTCAGTTCTTTATTATTGTTCGTTGACACGATTGTATTTTCCCAATGCTCTTGCTCTGGTCAGGAGCCGTACATCCCCATGTCGGAATTTACGCCGCCAAAGATATACCCCCGTCTTTCCGCTCGAAGTAGATCTTCGTCAGTCTGATTTGTTCTGCAGCACTCTCGACGCGCACTACCCGATGACGAAATTCTTCCGCATTCACCAGGTTTTTGCAGTACCAGGTCAGGTGCTTGCGGGCCACCCGCACACCGGTGGAAGCCCCATAAAACCGATGCAATTCCCCCAGGTGGCCGAGCATGATAGCACGCAATTCGTTTTTATCCAGTTGAGGTTTTCCTCTTCTGCTGTCGAGCAATTGAAGCAGGTCGCGGAAGATCCACGGCCGCCCCTGAGCACCGCGGCCAATCATCAAGCCGTCGCAGTTTGTTAGGCGCAAAACTTCAAGCGACTTCTCTGTTGTGGCGATGTCACCGTTGGCAATCACAGGAATGTCGATCGCCTGTTTGACGGCCGCAATCGTCTCGTACTCGGCTTCGCCGCGATATCGGCACGCGCGTGTGCGGCCGTGGATGGCCAGTGCGGCGATGCCGCTGTCTTCGGCAATTCGTGCGATAGCGACGGCATTGCGGTGCGCGCGATCCCAGCCCGTGCGAATCTTTACGGTAACCGGAACCGATACGGCGGATGTGACGGCCGCCAGGATGCGTGCAACGAGTGACTCGTTGCGAAGCAATGCCGATCCGGCGGCTTTGCGGCAGACTTTTTTGGCCGGGCAACCCATGTTGATATCGACGATCTGTGCACCGCGAGCGACCACCGCACGCGCGGCGTGCGCGAGTTGTTCGGGTTCCGATCCGGCAATTTGTACGGCGACCGGTTCGGCGTTGAGATCGAGGTCCAGACGATGCCTCGATTTCGCCGTTTCCCAGAGGCGCGTATCCGCCGTCGTCATCTCCGAGGTCGTCATTCCGGCACCGTAGCGCCGGCAAATCCTGCGAAACGGCGCATCCGTTACGCCGACCATTGGGGCCAGCACGAACGGACTGCTGAGTCTGTAGGGGCCGATGGACAACGGGTTCAGGGTCATGCACGTATTGTAGCGGACGGGTGGGCAGTTACCTGAAGTCCTCGACGGCGCAGCGCATCCGGCCGTCCGCTACGCGGTAGCAGATATCGAGTTTGAAGCCGGTTGCCCCCGGGGTCGGAGATTCGATCGCCATCACCGCTTCGAACGTCTCGCCGGGTGCCACGAGCGCATCCGGAGCCTGTCGTGCCGACAGATAACGCGCGGGCTCAACGACTTCGCTGCCCACAGTCTCGGCAAATCGGTCGGTCAGTGAGATCCACACCAGCGGGTAGGGCAGGGCCTGGCCGGATCGATTGCCGATGCGCGAATACACGGTCAGCGGTGCATCGCCCGGGACTCTGTCCGTGACATCCTGCGATACTTCGATCTGCCAGCCCGTCACATCCCAGCTCGGCTGTACGGGTTTGCCCAGCGCACGATAGATCGGTGCAACGGTTTGCTCGAATACCGGGTGGGTTGCGAGGGCCTCGCGCGACTGATGCACGACCTGGGCGGCCAGCAGCAACGCAAGGCCGATGGCGCCAGCAACCAGGCGTCGGTGTCGTGACGAAGAACGGTCTGTCGTTTCGTCAGCGTCTTCGTCCTCGAGCAGTTCGAATTTTACGGGCGCCGGTGAAGTGGCGGCGATGTTGCTGAGGTCTTCGCCGGAATGGACGCGCTCGCCTTCCATGATGATCGTTTCGAACCCAGGCGGGTCGTCGCCATCGAACGTCGCGAGTTCCTGCAGTTTCTCCAGCACGGTCGCCTCGTGAGCGTCGTCCTCGTCCGGTTGTTCATCGACCGGTTCCGGATCGATCGGCATTTCATCGATCGTCGTCTGAGCGACGGGCTGCCGATCCACCGGCATCTCGTCGGCGGTTGGCTCAATGAACGGTTCGGGTGTGGGGTCCTCCGCAACGAACGGATGGGGTACGTCCTCCTGTTCGACGAACGGATCGGGTGCGGACTCCTCCTCAACAACAATGGTTGACACGAAGCGGTCTTCGTCGTCATCCTGGTCCTCGTCCTCAAGAGCCAGGGGTGTAATATCGAGCGAGCCGTCACGCGCCGGTTGGTCGCTTTCTTCATCGCCGCTGTCATCCGCTTCGATGGCAACATCGCCAACCTCATCAAGAATGTCGGTCCACTCGTCCGGATCGGTCAGCGCGATGTCCGGGTCCATTGCAGTCGACAATGCCGGCTCGTCGTCCTCCTCGTCGAGGACCGCGATCTGCGTCAGGTCGTTCGACCCGAGTTCCGGTTCAGGTTCCGGCGCGCAGGAAAACTCCGCGGGCAGTGGGGTGTCGTCGTCAAAGCGCAGCAGGTCCACGTCCGTCGGTGAATCGTCGTCGGGCTCCTCGAAAATTTCGGCTGCCTCGACTTCGCTGGGCGTGTCGGTCAGGAATTGATCGACGGGCGTGGGGGCATCGTCGAGAAATTCGTCGATGGGCGATTCGACCGGCGAAACGAACGGCGCCGACTCAATTTCGGGTTTGTCTTCAGGTTCGTTGCCGGGTTCGAAGATAGCGGCGAAGTCGTCATCGGCAGCGGGCTCCTTGGTCAGATCGTCGTCGAGTACACGCCACTCGACACCCGTATCCTCAATGCGAATGTCTGACCCTGCGAGTTCGTCAAGCGTCTTCAGAAAGGCCGCACTTTGTTCGGCGGAGATCGTCTGCGTCGGGCCGATGTCCCGATTGGCCGGTTCGGGTAGCAGTTCCGGTAGCGCGGTATCGAGTTCCGCGGGAAGCCGCGGTTCGGGAATTTCCTCCGACAGATACTCGAGCGCGTTAAAGGCCTTGCTGCAGCCGCCGCAACGCACGAGCCCGGCGGCCTGCTTTAACACATCTGCAGTGACTTTGAACGCAATTCCGCAATCTGGACACTGTGTGTACATACGTGCTTTTAACCCGTTTTACGGCGGCCGGTCAGTCTCGCCCAGACCTGTCCGTCCTGCGCCCTGAATTCGGGATTCCCAAACGCAATCCAGGGTGCGTAGGCCGCCATTACCTGTGGCGCTTGTTCACATAATACGCCCGACAGTGTAAGCATACCTTCGTTCGCGAGCTTTGCTGTGATGGATTCGGCAAACTCGACAAGCGGGCCTGCCAGAATATTTGCGACAACATTCTCGTATTGCCCGCCGAGGTCGTCGTCGGGTCCGATTACGCGGAGCCGGTCGTCGACGTCATTGCGGCGCGCATTGCGCTGCGTGGCGAGCAAAGCCTGCGGATCGATATCGTATGCGGTAGCGGTGCGGCATCCGAGTTTGAGCGCCGCAATTGCCAGCACGCCAGAGCCGCAGCCATAATCCAGCAGGCTCTGCCCGCGGAGATTCAGACCGTCCAGCCACTCCAGGCATAGTGCGGTCGTCGCGTGGGTACCGGTGCCGAAAGCGAGGCCCGGGTCGAGGCGAACAACGACCGCATCCCGTGCCGCAATTCGATTTTCGCCAGGTTGAATCCACAGCCGCTGTCCAAAGCGCATTGCATCGACGTCGTGCAGCCATTCCCGTTCCCAGACGCGGTCCTCCAGTTCCTCGATCCGATGGCCATTGAGCGCATCGGTGCCAAGCTGGTCACGTAGGGCATTGATCAGCGCATCGAGGTCGGTGTCGCCGGCAAACAATCCCGTCACGAGCGTGTCGGCCCACAACGGCGTTTCGCCCGGGCCAGGCTCGAGGACCGGGTTGTCGGCACCGTCGGTGAAGGTCACGGATAGTGCACCGAGTTCAAGCAGTAACGCCTCGATCAGTTCCGGATCGTTTGCGCCTGGCTTCAGGACAAGCTGACGCCATGCCATCGGATTACGCGAACCCTGATAGCGCGGGCCGGTCAGACGAGGCCGAGGCGTTTTTCAAGATAGTGAATATCCGTGCCGCCGGCCTGGAACGCAGCGTGCTGGAAGATTTCCTGATGCAGTGGAATATTGGTTTTTATGCCTTCGATCACAACCTCGCCCAGTGCGTTTCTCATGCGCGCGAAAGCCGCTTCGCGCGATTCGCCGTGCGCGATGAGCTTGCCGATCATCGAATCGTAGTACGGCGGCACTTTATAACCGCTGTAGATGTGGCTTTCAACGCGAATTCCCGGGCCGCCGGGCGGATGCCAAAGCGTAATCATGCCCGGAGACGGCATGAAGCTCTTTGGGTCCTCCGCGTTGACGCGGCATTCGATGGCATGTCCCTGGATGCGCACGTCCTTCTGCCGGAGTTTCAACGGTTCGCCGTTGGCAATGCGCAATTGTTCGCGCACGATGTCGACGCCCGTGATCATTTCGGTCACCGGGTGTTCGACCTGCAGGCGTGTGTTCATCTCAATAAAATAAAACTCGCCATTCTCGTACAAGAACTCGAAAGTGCCTGCGCTGCGATAACCGATTTCCCGGCAGGCCTGAACGCAGCGTTCGCCGATGCGCTGCCGCTGTTCTTCGCTGATGCCCGGCGCGGGCGCTTCCTCGATGACTTTCTGGTGACGCCGCTGCATTGAGCAATCGCGTTCGCCGAGATGAATGGCGTTGCCGTGGGTGTCGGCAAGCACCTGAAACTCGACGTGGCGCGGCTGCTCGAGGAATTTCTCCATGTACACGACATCGTTGTTGAACGCCGCACGCGCTTCGGCTTTTGTGACCGTAATCGCAGCCGTTAGCGACGCTTCGGCGTGCACAACGCGCATGCCGCGCCCGCCACCGCCGCCCGAGGCTTTGATGATGATCGGATAGCCGATGTCTCTGGCCAGCCGGATGTTTTCATCCGGGTCGTCGCCCAGCGGTCCGTCCGAACCCGGTACGCAGGGAACGCCCGCTTTTTTCATCGCAGCGATCGCCGATACCTTGTCGCCCATAAGGCGAATCGCATCGGCTCTGGGGCCCACGAACGTAAAACCGCTGGATTCGCAGCGTTCCGCAAAATCGGCGTTCTCGGACAGGAAACCGTACCCCGGGTGTATGCCGGTCGCGTCGGTGACTTCGGCCGCGCTGATGATTGCGGGCATGTTGAGATAACTTTCGGTCGACTGCGGCGGGCCGATGCAGACGGTCTCGTCGGCCAGCAGTACGTGTTTGAGGTTGTTGTCGGCGGTTGAGTGGACTGCGACGGTTTTGATACCCATTTCGCGGCAGGCGCGCAGAACACGCAGCGCGATTTCACCGCGATTGGCGATGACAATTTTGTCGAGCATGGTCCGCTACCGCCTAACCGGCACGTTGATCGATGACGATCAGCGTCTGGCCGAATTCAACGGGCTCGCCGTTTTGGATGCGAATCGACTTCACGACGCCCGATACGTCAGCCTCAATCTGATTCATCATTTTCATGGCCTCGATAATGCAAAGTGTGTCGCCTTCGCTGACGCGGTCACCGACCTGAACGAATGGCGCTGCGCCCGGTGACGACGCAGCGTAAAACGTGCCGACCATTGGCGCCGTGACCTCGAAGCCGTCTTCGTACTCTTCGGTTGCCGCCGGTGCTTCGGCCGCAGGGGCACTTGCGGCGGGCGCGGGGGCCGGGGCCGGTGCAGGGGCTGCAACGGCAATGGGCGCCGGTGCCGCCGGTGCACCCTGTGCATAACGGCTGATACGTACCGACTCTTCGCCTTCCGTGATTTCAATTTCCGCAATGCCGGATTCGTCCAGCAGTTCGATGAGTTTCTTAACCTTTCGAATGTCCATTATTTTTCCTCAACGCCGGTAACGAACTCATGGGCAGCTGTTAGTGCCAGCTCGTAACCGGACGGACCGAATCCGAACAGACAGCCGCTGGCGATGTCACTGAAATAGCTGTTGTGGCGAAACGTTTCGCGCGCAAATACATTGCTTAGGTGAATTTCGATAAACGGGATGTCTACCGCGAGAAGCGCATCGCGCAGCGCGATGCTTGTGTGAGTGAACGCGCCGGGATTCAGTACGATGAAGTCGATGCCGTCTGCTCGGGACCGCTGGACACGATCGACCAGTTCGTGTTCGGCGTTGCTCTGAAAGCAGGTCAGCGAATGGCCGAGCTTAAGCGCAAAGTCACTGCAGCGAGCCTCGATATCGTCAAGCCCGTCAGCACCGTAGACCTCCGGTTCCCGGGTTCCCAGCAGGTTCAGATTTGGGCCGTTGAGCAGAAGAATTGAGGCCATTATCGCCAATTGCAGCGCGTTTCCCGAAGTTGGCGGCAATTCTAACCTTTTTCGGTCACGTTAGCGCAAGCACTTTCGCCAACTGTCAAATCTGCGATGGCGCTGATTGCGGCCCGGGAAACCCGGCATCACAAAAAGCCCAGTGCGTCTCGTGCCTCGTCGCTGGATATCTCTCCGGCTTCGAGCCGGTTCATAATATCGGTGATTTTTTCGAGATGGTGCTCGTGCAGTTCGCCGGTGTAGGCATTCAGGTATTCTCCGTCGTGCGACACGAACATCGTAAACGGCAGGGCCGCGAAGGCGATGCCCGATGACTCGGCGATGGCCATGGCGTCCTGTTCGCCGACCAGAATTGGGTAGTTGAACGCGGCGACATCGGCGTAGTGGCTGACTTCCTCGGCGAAATCAACGGCAATGCCGATAACCTGAAAGCCGTCGTCTCCGTGTTGGTCCTGAAATGCTTTGAGCACGGGAATTTCCCGCTTGCAGGGTCCGCACCAGGTCGCCCAGAAGTTCAGCAGACGCTTTTTCCCGGCCCACTCCGTGAAGTCGCGCGGCGTGCCGTCGGCATCCGGCATTGAGAAATCGGGATGCGTGACAACGTCGGGTGCTGGCCGTACCGTCGCCGTCGGGATATTGCCGGCGCTGTTGACGACCGCCTGTTCAACCGGCATGCGAGCCGCATAGAACAAGGCGCCCGCCATGAGCGCCACGAGGCCTGCGCAGAATATGAGAAAGGATCTTGACACCGTAGTAACTCGCCGTGACTAATCGTCGTATGCTACCCGAGCGGGCAGGCTGACGGTGAGTGTTTTGGTGACGGGCAGATAGCAAATTCCGTCGATCTTGCAGCCCTGGTAGGTCAGTTCGATGGCAACTTCCTGAGCCGTTTCCGAGTGTCGTCGCAGGCTGGCTGGGGCGAATACCTCATCGTAATAGACTTCCTGCTCGCCGAACCATTCGTCACTCACGATGTCACCGTCGGGCAGGATCGGCTTCTCCGCGCGGACGCCGTCTGTCAGAGATCGCAGTTCAAATTTGTCCTTGTAGACGTAGTAGCCGGGCAGAATGCGAATACCAAATTCGATCGTATTCGCGTCGGCGGCATAGGCACCGGGCACAAATACCCGGTCGGCCGGCAATGGCCGATCGCCGCCCGGCATCAGCAGGTCGTCGGCGAATGAAGCTCGGTCGTTTTCGGTACTCAGCGTCGTGGACGCGGGTTCAGTCTGTTCGGCCGGCGGTGCTGAATCGGTGCAGGCACCGGCCACCGTCAGCAATGCGGCCGTCAGGACCGCGGATGTTGTTTGATTTTTCATGGTCTTGTTGGAGTCTCTGCCGGCGCATTGGTTTCCTGCCAATTTGCGCTTGAAATTTGGCGGACGATGCCTATTATTAGCACTCCTTACGACCGAGTGCTAACAGCGCGAAGTCAGGAAGGCCGCTTTAAGTCGGTTAAAAATCAATAGTTTATAGGAGAATAACACCATGAAGATGCGTCCGCTTCATGACCGGGTCATCGTAAAGCGCATGGAAGAAGAGCGCACGTCGCCCGGCGGAATCGTCATTCCCGACGCTGCGACGGAAAAACCCATCAAGGGTGAAGTCGTTGCCGCGGGTAACGGCAAGATCCTTGAAAACGGGGAGATTCGCAGCCTCGATGTCAAGGTCGGTGACAAGGTCCTGTTCGGCAAGTACGCCGGCACGGAAGTCAAAGTTGAAGGCGAAGAACTGCTCGTGATGAAGGAAGACGACATCATGGCAGTGATTGAGAGCTAAAGGGGATTTGGATCATGGCTGCTAAAGAAGTACGTTTTTCAGACGACGCCCGGCAGAAGATGTTTGCCGGCGTGAATGTTCTGGCTAATGCGGTAAAAGTGACGCTGGGTCCCAAGGGACGCAACGTCGTGCTCGACAAGAGTTTTGGCGCGCCGACCGTCACCAAAGACGGTGTATCGGTTGCCAAGGAAATCGAACTTGACGACAAGTTTGAGAATATGGGCGCTCAGATGGTCAAGGAAGTCGCTTCCCAGACATCTGATGTAGCCGGTGACGGTACGACGACGGCCACGGTACTCGCACAGGCCATCCTGCGCGAAGGCCTGAAGTCGGTGGCTGCCGGTATGAATCCGATGGATCTGAAGCGCGGGATCGACAAGGCTTCGGCTGCGATCGTCGAAGAACTCAAAGGGCTGTCGAAGCCTTGCGAGGACGACAATGCTATCGCCCAGGTGGGCTCGATCTCTGCGAACTCGGACAGTGAGATCGGCGAGATCATCTCCGATGCGATGCAGAAGGTTGGCAAGGAAGGTGTCATTACGGTTGAAGAGGGCTCCGGTCTGGCCAACGAACTCGACGTTGTCGAGGGCATGCAGTTCGATCGTGGTTATCTGTCGCCCTATTTCATCAACGACGCCAACAGCCAGCAGGTCGAGCACGAAAACCCGCTGATCCTGTTGTTCGACAAGAAGATCTCGAACATCCGCGATTTGCTGCCGATCCTTGAGGGCGTTGCCAAGGCCGGCCGTCCGCTGCTGATCATTGCAGAAGACGTCGAAGGCGAGGCACTGGCCACGCTGGTCGTCAACAATATCCGCGGTATCGTCAAGGTTGCTGCCGTCAAGGCACCGGGCTTCGGCGATCGTCGCAAGGCCATGCTGCAGGACATCGCGATCCTGACCGGCGGCCAGGTGATTTCTGAAGAAGTTGGCCTGTCGCTCGAGAAGGCGACGATCGACGATCTCGGTTCTGCCAAGAAGATTCAGATCACGAAGGAAAACACGACGGTCATCGACGGTGCCGGCCAGGTTGCCGACATCAAGGGCCGCGTCGAGCAGATCAACGCCGAGATCGCAGAGTCTTCGTCGGACTACGACAAGGAGAAGTTGCAGGAACGCGTTGCCAAGCTGTCCGGCGGTGTTGCCGTGATCAAGGTTGGTGCCGCAACCGAAGTTGAAATGAAGGAAAAGAAAGCCCGTGTTGAAGACGCGTTGCACGCGACCCGCGCTGCGGTCGAAGAAGGCGTCGTACCGGGTGGTGGCGTTGCGCTGATCCGTGCCGTTGGCAAGATTGACGTCGAAGGCGACAACGACGATCAGAACGTCGGCATCAACATTCTGAAGCGTGCCGTTGAAGAGCCGCTGCGTCAGATCGTTCGTAACGCGGGTGGCGATGCAAGCGTTGTGCTGAATGCCGTCGCCGACGGTAATGGTAACTACGGTTACAACGCGGCCACGGGCGACTACGGCGACATGATCGAAGCCGGTATCCTCGATCCGACCAAGGTCACGCGCTTCGCACTGCAGAATGCGGCCTCGGTATCAGGTTTGCTGCTGACGACCGAAGCGATGGTCGCGGATGCACCGCAGGATGAGGCTGCTGCGGCTCCGGCGATGCCGGACATGGGCGGCATGGGAGGCATGGGCGGCATGATGTAAATCGGCCTGCTCGTTTTTCCGACAATTAAGAAAGCCCGGCTTCGGTCGGGCTTTTTTTATGCTTAAAATAGGTGCAACACTCAAACGCGATGTAAAGGATCCGCGCTAATGGAATTTCTGTCGTTCGAAAACATCGTCACATTGTTCATGCTCATTCTGCTGCAGGCAGTGCTGGGCTTCGACAATCTTTTGTACATCACGTTGCAGGCAAATCGCGCGCCGGCTCACCGCCAGGCATTCGTGCGCCGCATGGGCATCGGACTCGCGATGGTGCTCAGGATTGCATTGTTATTCCTGTTGCTGACCGTGATTGAAATGTTCCAGTCGCCCTGGTTTGCGCTCGACTGGACGGGCGTAGTCGAAGGCGAGTTCAACTTCCATGCGATTATCGTGCTGTTTGGCGGGGCGTTCATCATGTACA
Source organism: Woeseiaceae bacterium (assembly GCA_965224505.1). Taxonomy (GTDB): domain Bacteria; phylum Pseudomonadota; class Gammaproteobacteria; order Steroidobacterales; family Woeseiaceae; genus UBA1847. Next base: position 1,989,616 of record CBDCZL010000018.1, on the reverse strand, counting down.
CGGCGACCAAGGAAATCTGGCACATGATGCAGATTCAGCATCTAGGCGCAGGCGATCGCAAACCGCGCTCGGTCGCCGATCTGATCTTCTGGATCGTGCTCATGAATCTGATCTTTTCGTTCGACAGTATTCTGTCAGCCATCGCGCTGACCGATGTATTTTGGGTTATGGCGACCGCCATCGTGACTGGTGCGCTGCTCATGATCTGGCTCGCCGATGGCGTTGCGGCATTCCTCGAAAAGAATCGCATGTACGAGGTACTCGGCCTGTTCATTCTTCTCGTCGTCGGCATCATGCTGCTCAGTGAGGGTGGGCATCTGGCGCATCTGCGACTGTTCGGCAGTGAGATTCATCCTATGACCAAGACGACGTTCTATTTCGTCATCGTGGTGCTGGTACTGACTGACGTCGTTCAGGGGCGCTATCGTAGGAAACTGCTGGCGCAGCGTGCCGCGGAGGCGGCGCAAACGGTCTGAGGAAGACCGGACGCCGGCTTTTGGGAGGGAGATAAATGAACAGGTTCGTCGGTATCGGACTGTTGACCGTGGCATCGTTTGCACTCGGCTACGTTGTGCGGGGGACTCAGGTTTCGGAGCCGGTCGCGCAGGTCGGGCAGGAGGTATCGAAAACCCCGTTGCCGGCCGCAGCGAATCCTGTCGCTGAGCGCCGGAGCGCCGGTGTCGAGGCGCCGGCTGAGATCCCGCCAGTTTTAGCGGCGTCGGCAGATGCGCCTGCTGCAACGCAGGTTGAATCACCGCAATCGGCACCGCAGCGATCGAGCTCGGCCACCCCGAATTCACAGGTTGAGTTTATGCGCCGTCAGTTGCTTACGCGGATGAAGAAGACGATGGCGGGCTTCTTTGAAGGGCTGGGTATGACGGAAGAACAAATTGACGAGCTGTCAGCGGCATTGGTCGATGCTCAGTATGGGTGGTACAACGACCCCGAGTTCCTGAAGTTTCGGGAACGAATGATGTCGGGTGAGGCTGCTGACGAAGACCGTCAGGCGATGCACGAGTACGTGCAGGAACGCCGAGCTGAAACCGACGCTGCACAGCGCGCTATTCTCGGCAGCAACTACGACGCGTATAAGGAGTACGAGCGCACCGTTCCGCATACACAGCGAATCGAGAGCCTTGAGTCGAGTCTGCAAAATCCGCTCTACAGTTCGACAAAGGACGAGTTGCTGCGCATCTTTGTCGAGGAATCGAAATCGCCGGCCAATGCAGAAACCCTGACGCCAGGCTCAAGTCGCGAGGACGTTCAGAATGTGATGAAAGCCCAGCTCGAATCGACCAGGGCCAACCATGAGCGGATCAAGTTGCGGGCGAGATCGTACCTCGATGAGGCGCAGTACGCGGCGCTGGTGGTGATGCTCGACAACGAAGTCGAGAGACAGGAGATTATGAACCGAATGCGGGAGCTGACGCCGCAACGATAGGACCATATCCGCAGCCGGATCGCCAGTCTATGCCCGGGCAGCTACCCGCCGTTGTTTAGGCTGCCGCAGACGCCACAGCAGGCGTGCCCCCAACAGGACTGCAAGAATCGCTGCGTAGATGAGCGGTTCCGTGATGTCTTTTTTGACCTGCCACCAGTAGTGCCAGACGGCGATAATTCCCACCAGATAGACGCTATTGTGCAGGGTCTGCCAGGTCGCGCCCATTGCGCGACGCACGGTCGCAAAGGATGTGCAGGCCATGGCGAACAGCAGTATGAGGGCAACGAAGCCAACCGTGACAAATGGACGTTCAATGAGATCTTCAACGATATCTGCGACGTTCGATTCGCGGTCCAGCACGTACCAGACCAAAAAGTGCATCAACGCGTAGAAGAAAGCGAACAAGCCGAGCATGCGCCGGAACCTCGTCAGCCAGTTCCAGCCGGTGATACGCCGCAGCGGCGTGACCGCCAGTGCAATCATTATGAAGCGCAATGCCCAGTTGCCGAAGCGGTCGAGTATTTCCTCGATCGGATTGGCGCCCAGCCGCCCCGTAATTTCAAGTGCATCGCCGGCGAGCAGCAGCAGCGGAATCAGGCACAAAACAAATACGATCGGTTTGCCGGCAAAGCGGACAGTTTGCAGCGTGTTCATGATCGACAGCCTTAGTGGACCGAGTGTATCAAGCGGCCCACTAGTAGTTGCGTTTCAGGTCGAGACCGTTGTAGAGGTGTGCGACCTGTTTGCCGTAGCCGTTGAACATCAGGGTGTCCTGTTTGCTGGCGAAAATCCCGGACCCGATACGGCGCTCGCGCGCCTGACTCCATCGCGGGTGGTCGACGTTCGGATTGACGTTGGCATAGAAACCGTATTCGCGCGGATTTGACATGCTCCAGCTGGTTTCGGGTCGCCGCGACGTGAAGCGGATTTTTACGATGCTCTTGATGCCTTTGAATCCGTACTTCCAGGGCACCACGAGTCGAATCGGTGCGCCATTTTGGTTGGGAATTGTCTTGCCGTAAATTCCGACCGCCAGAATCGGCAGTGAATTGGTCGCCTCCGCAATGGTTAAACCTTCACGATAGGGCCAGTCGAGTACTCCTCGCCGGAGTCCTGGCATTTGTTTGCGATCGTTGAGTGTTTCAAAAGCTACATATTGCGCTTTGGAGGTGGGTTGGAAGTACTTGACGACTTCGGCGAGCGAGATGCCGACCCAGGGAATGACCATCGACCAGGCTTCCACGCAGCGCATACGGTAGATGCGTTCCTCGAGATCGAAAGGTTTCATGAAGTCGTCGAAGTCGAAGGTGCCGGTTTTTTCGGCATGGCCGGCGACTTCGACTGTCCACGGGCGAGTCCGGAAGTCCTGAGCGTTACGGTACGGGTCGCTCTTGTCGAGGCCGAATTCGTAGAAATTGTTGTACGTGGTGATGTCCTCGTAGCTGTTTGGATTCTCGTCAGTGCTGAACGGGCTCGGGACGATGTGCTTGAGTGACGTTCCGGCGGTGGCCGGTACAATGGCCGACATCGCGGCGGCGGGCAGCATACTGCCTCCGGCAATGAGTCCGGAGCGGACGAATTCCCTTCTGTTGAGATAGTTGGTTTCGCTCGTGATTTCCGAGGGGCGAACGTCGGCGGGTTTGCGGATCAGCACGCGGGGACTCCTTGGGTGTTTCACTATAGGACCACATCGGCGATCAGATTATTGCAGCGAATATGTAACAGATTGATGCGACGTGCCCCCTGAATTCGGCAATTCCAACGTAACTTCGCCCATCTACGGGAAAATTCAATAAACGGACGCCAAAGTACCCGACACCACGGCATGGTGTCAGGTACCAGGGGCTGGTGTCAGAGACTTCTGTCCTTAATGGCGCAGATAAGTTATAAATTCGTCGAAAATATGCCTAAATTTCAGTAAAATCTGCGAAATATCGAAAAATAGAGCTTTAGTCCAGGTAGCAATTCGCACGTTATCTATGTGAGTCCAAAGCTCAGAATCCCGTTTACTTTGGTTATTTTCGGCGATTTTCGCGACTTTTCCCAAAAGTTCCCAAAACATTCCGGTTTCGGCGGTATCTAACCGATTACTCCGGCCGTGTATTCAGCCGTCATTCAAGAGCGCAGGGATAGGCTTGATATCGAATCACAGGACCATATTTCTGTGCGTAACGAGGAGCATCGAGCAATGAGCGAGACACTTTCGAACATCGTCCGAAACAACAATCGGATCAGCCCGACGGCGTCGCTGCACGTTGAGGTCATTGCTGACATGGTCTGTCCCTTCAGCTTCGTTGGCAAACGCCGTTTCGACGAAGCGCTAAAGTCGGTTGGTGGACCCAGCGATGTGAGCTGGTATCCCTACCAGCTCAATCCGGATATCCCTGTGGAAGGGCAGCCCTTTAAGGACTACCTGGCGAGCCGATTCAGCAATGCAGACAACGTCGAACCTGTATTGGACCACCTGGTTCGCGAAGGCATGACGGTTGGCGTCGAATTTCGCTTTGACCGAATCCGGCATGTTCCGAATACACTGCCGGTACATCAGTTGATGCAACGTGGTGAAACGCTCGGTCTGGATCAGTCTGCACTTGCGGAGGATCTGTTTTCCGCATTTTTCGAGCAGGGTCTCAACATCGGTGATACCGATGTTCTGATCGACATCGCGCGCCCGCACGGCATCGGTACGGCCGAGGTTCTCAAGGCGACATCCAGCGAGGCTATCCGCCAGTTGGTCCTTACGCGCGAAGCACAGGTTCGGGCAAGCGGTCTCGCGGGCGTTCCGGGTTTTCTGTTGAATCGCAGATTGCTTGTCGTCGGCGCTCAGGAAACCGACAACATCGTCAATGCGTTCGATCGCGCTATGTTCGGTGAAGGAAGCGATCGACTGGCACCGCCGGTGCTGCACTAATCGCCGCCGCGTTATCCAGGCTTGTCTTTTTCCGCGTTCCCGGCTAATTTCCCCGGCAATTCGGTACCGGTTACCTTATACCCGGTATAAGGTAACCGGTACCGAATTGTAGAGGCGTTTTCGCTTGAGGACGGGGTATTGAAGTTCAAGGAAGTCACTGGCCGCTACGACGGTCCTGCGCTTGAGAGCGAGGTGCTGGCCTATTGGCGCGACAACGGCATTTTCGCGAAGTCGCTCGAGCAGACTCAGGGCGGACCGTTGTTCAGTTTCAACGAGGGTCCGCCCACGGCCAACGGCAAGCCGGGTATTCATCACGTTCTTGCCAGGTCCTTTAAGGACATATTTCCTCGCTACAAAACGATGCGTGGCTATCACGTGCCGCGCAAAGCCGGCTGGGACACGCACGGTCTGCCGGTAGAACATGAAGTCGAGAAGCGGCTTAAGGACGAAGGTCGCATCGAGAATTACGACAAGGCCGAGATCGAAGAGAAGGTCGGTATCGCTGAGTTCACGCGGCTATGCCGCGAGTCCGTCATGACCTATATCTCCGATTGGGAGAAGATGACTGAGCGCATGGGCTTCTGGGTCAACCTCGATGAGGCCTACTACACGCTCGACAACGCATTCATTGAGTCCGTCTGGAACCTGCTGCAGCAAATCTGGGACAAGGATCTAATCTACAAGGGTTACAAGGTCGTTCCTTACGATCCGCGCATCGGGGCGACGCTGTCGTCGCATGAACTCGCGCAGGGCTACAAAGAGGTTGACGATCCCTCGATCACGGTCCGCTTCAAAGTAACCGATGCCGACAACGTCTATTTCCTGGTGTGGACCACAACACCCTGGACGCTGCCTTCCAACCTTGCGCTCGCGGTCGGCAACGACATTGATTACAGCTACTGCGAGTCGGGCGGTCAGACGCTCATCGTCGCTGAGGCACTGCGCGATACTGTATTCCGAGACGTCGAGCACACGGTTACCAAAACCGTCAAGGGTGCGGAACTCGTCGGCATGCGCTACGAGCAGTTGTTTGACGACATCGAGGTCGATGCACCCAATGCGTTTCAGGTACTTGCCGCTGATTTCGTCAGCACCGACAGCGGCACCGGCATCGTCCATACGGCGCCTGCCTACGGCGTTGACGATCTCGCCCTCGGGCAGGAGAACGGGCTGCCGGTTGTGCACGGCGTAGGACTTGATGGCCACTTCGTCGACGACGTTAAGCCCGTCAGCGGATTGTTCTTCAAGGACGCCGACAAACCCCTGATCCGAATTCTCAAAGATCGCGGCATGATGTTCCGCTCGGAACGCTACCTGCACAGCTACCCGTTTGGCTGGCGCACGGGCGACCCGATTCTCTATTATGCCAAAAACGCGTGGTACATCCGCACATCGAAGTTTCGTGAACGTATGGCGGAACTCAATCAGACCATCAACTGGGTGCCGGAGCACATCCGGGACGGACGCTTCGGCAACTGGCTGGAAAACAACATCGACTGGGCGTTGTCGCGCGAGCGCTTCTGGGGAACGCCGCTGCCCGTGTGGACCGATGGAGAGGAATTTATCTGCATTGGCTCGATTGCAGAGCTTGCGCAATTGACTGGCCGTGACCTGACCGATCTCGATCTGCATCGTCCGGCCGTCGATGAGATCACGTTCGAGAAGAACGGTAAAACCTGGCGGCGTGTGCCCGAGGTGATTGACTGCTGGTTCGATTCCGGCGCGATGTCGTACGCGCAGTGGCACTATCCGTTCGAAAATCGCGATACTTTCGAACAGCACTTTCCCGCCGACTACATCTGCGAGGCGATCGATCAGACGCGTGGCTGGTTTTATACGTTGCATGCCATCGCGACGCTGGTGTCCGATACTGTCGCTTACAGGAACTGTATTTGCCTGAGCCACATTGTCGATAAAGACGGCAAGAAGATGTCGAAGTCGCTCGGCAATATCATCGATCCCTACGATGTGTTCGACACTGTCGGTGCCGATGCGCTGCGCTGGTATTTCCTCGCGCGCCTGTCTCCCGACGTGCAAAAGCGTATATCGGTGGATATCGTGGCCGACGTCGCGAGTTCGTTCATCAATACGTTCTGGAATACCTACAGCTTTTTCGTTTTGTACGCGCGCCTCGACGAGGTTGACCTTGCCCGGTCGGTCGCTGTGGCCGACCGGCCGGAAATCGACCGCTGGGCCGTAGCGCTGATGAACAATACGGTCATGACCGTCACGGAGGCGCTGGATGAGTTCGATGCAAAGACGGCCGGTGAGGCGATCGAGTCGTTTGTCGATCAGCTTAGTAACTGGTACGTACGGCGTAACCGCAGACGCTTCTGGAAGTCGACCGATCCGGACGACAAGCAGGCCGCGTACCTGACTCTGTACGAGTGTCTGACGACCGCCTGCAAGCTTATGGCGCCGTTCGTTCCGTTCCTTGCCGAGAACGTGTATCAGAACCTGGTGCGCCGCGCGGATGCGGACGAACCCGAGTCGGTGCATATGGCGTCATGGCCCGAGGCCGACGATACGTTGCTCGACAACGAACTGCTGTTTGCGGTTGATGTCGTTCAAAAAGCCGTCGGGCTCGGCCGAGCGGCACGCAGCAAATCCGGCGTTCGCACGCGCCAGCCGATATCAAGGCTGCTCGTGCGCGCACCCAGCGATGCGGCGGTCGCGGCGCTGGACAGCCATCAGGCGCAAATTCTCGAAGAACTCAACGTCAAATCCGTGGAGTTTATCGCCCGCGATGCCGGACTCGTCAGTTACAACATCAAGCCTAATCTGCCGAGACTCGGCAAGCGGTATGGAAAACTCGTCCCGCAGATTCGGCAGACATTGCAGAACGCCGACGGCGCGGCCATTGCAGCCGCGACGGCGCGCGGCGATGCGTTCGAAATTACGGTCGCAGGACAGACGATGCCGCTCAGTGAAGAGGATGTGCTGATCGAGACGCATTCTGCCGAAGGTTACTCCTGTGAGGCGGATTCGGGCTACCTCGTCGCACTCGATACGACGCTGACCGAGGAACTGATTGCCGAGGGATTCGCGAGAGAGATCGTGCGTTCCGTGCAGGATGCGCGTAAGCAGGCCGGCCTCGAGGTGTCGGACCGGATCGCGCTGGGCGTTTCCGGGTCGGCGGGTGTCGAAAAAGCGCTTGCCGCACATCGCGACTACATCATGAACGAAACGCTGGCGACGCGCTGGCAGGTGGATCAGACCGACGCAAAGTACACTGCAACGCGCGAACTCGGCGATGAGCAGTGGCGCATTGAAATCGGCCTCTAAAAACTGCGTTTCGATTCCAGCAGAATCTGTACCGAGTCGATGGATGAATCGCCGTTCAACGGAAACGCGATATCGAGATGCACCATTTTCCCGGACGAGCTGCGCGTCGGAGCGAAACGCAGCCCAAGACCGACGTCGGTGAGCCAGCCTTTGCGTGGAGTGCCAAGCGGATTGGCGCCCCAGACCCGGCCCGCGTCGGCAAATACGGCGGCGCCGATACGCACGAGGCGAAACGGATACCAGTCAGTGAAGAATCGTTGCTCGAGCGAGATCAGAGCGCTCGATTCGCCGGTCTGATAGCGCAGTGGATATCCTCTCAGGCCCGTGTCGCCGCCGATCTCGATCAGATTGTCGAGATCGAGTGCGTGTCCGTAGACGGCCCGTGCCGTCACAAAGAACAAGCGCTTCTCGGACTGGCGAAAATAATAGCGGGCGTCTCCCGAAACAATCCGATTTTCGGCTCGGCCGGCACTGTGACGACCGGAGATACTCCCGCGCAGCAACAGCGCTGAAGACTTCAGTGAACCCAGTCCGCGGCTCGCCGCGAGCGAATACACAATGGCACTGCGATCGGCGCCAAACGCCTCATCGGCCAGGCCCATGGACCCCGTGATTCGGGCGCCCATGTAGAAGTCCTCGGTCTTGCCGATCTGATCCTGATTGCGCGCCGTGTCGAACTGGTCCTCAAGCCACTCGAATCCGACCCAGGGATAGACCAGTTTGCGGTCTTCGGGCAGGACGGCCGGCAGGCTCGGAGAATCCACAATGCCGAAGTGCCTGTCGTCGTAGACTATGCCTGCAGTCCACCGTTTGACCCATCCGTTATTCCGTCCAGCCGACCATCCGCCGAACGCCCGGTAGTAATCCCGCTCGCGCTGGTACTCGGCGGTCTCGTCGCCGAGCGCGTAAAACGCCCTGCGGCGGTCGTCGAGCAGGGTTTCCGCACCGGCCGACCAGCGCGTGTCGAGAGCATAAAACGGGCGAATCAGAGAGAGCCGTTGCGTGGACCCGTCCGAATGGTCGCCAATCTGCAGGTGCATCGAAATCCAGTTTGTGCCGAGATGGCGATCGAAAAACTCAAAGCTGTTCGAGCGTCGGTCGACGTTCTCCTCGTGATTAAAGCGCAGCGTCTGGCCTCGCCCCAGAAAATTAAGCTCCTCGATGCCGAACCGGCTCGTGTTTTCGCCGCCCTTGCGCGACACGGAAAGGTCCGGGCCGAGTGTCCAGACGTCGCGCGTGTCGACGACGAGTTCGATGGCGCCCGATTCAAGCGGGACGGGTCGGATGCGCGCATCGAACAGGTATCTGTTCTGCCGCAGGATGCGCTCGCTTTCGGCGGCCAGTTGCGTCGAATAGGCTTCGCCTTCATCGATAAGTAACTGTTTGCGAACGACGTCCTCGCGCGTGACGATGTGCAGCCGGTTTGCCAGCCGGTAAAGCCAGTTGTTTTCGTCCGCGCGGCTCAGATCGAAGACGTTGGCGCGTTGCAGCCGGATAGCGGTCACGGTTGCTTCACCCGCCGAGGGCGGTTCAGGGTTGGCCTGGACAGTCCCGGTGCTCAGAGCAAGCGCTGAAAAAATGGAGATAAAGGTGGTTCGCATACGAGGCGCATGATAACCGAGCCGAAGGTTGCGCGAATCCATGATGGCATTAGTGTTAACAGATCTTAAGTCAATCTTCACTTGCGCGTACTTCGTAAAATTTGTTATAAGAACCGGGCGCAAGATTTTGAATAGATAGGGAGTATCCGAGGGACAGGCGGCCGAGCAGGGGCCGGGCTACTGCAGGTAGTCAACTCCACGACAAAAGCGTACAAGCCGCTGAGAGGGCAGTTGCGGCAGAACAAAAATTGAAACGCTGGAGTGGCAATGACAGACCACGTCGATCACTTTTACGCCGCACTCACGGTGCTGGCTGGGCATGGCCATATAAAACAACGGCTTGTTAAAGCCTTCGAAGAGAATCTGGCCGATATTCACGATAACGACCTACCGATCACGCTTAAGCAGCCGTTTGCCGATTTGCGGCACCGGATGCAGCAGGTCACTCCACTCACCGGAGAAAGTGCGACCTGCGCATCGGTGCGCAAGATGTCCTGCGAAGAAGCCGGTGAGTGCGCAGCGTCGCTGGTCGCAATCTACCGGGATTTGATTCGCCTGACAGAAGACAGTCAGGTCGCGCTTCCGCTGGCCGATGCCGATGAGGTGCGGGTTCCACCGTTTCTGATCAAGTCCGTTTAGGGTCCTAACAGACCCCGGACCCAGGGTTAGTCGGCGCTGCGGAGAATTGGGTAGTAGAGGTAGGTCAGTAACTCGGCCTCGGAGACATTGCCGGGGTCGGTGACATAGGTTTCCCAGGGTGCGCCGTTGCGTTCGATACCGTGTGCCGCCAGATAGGCTGCGATCCGGCGATGCGTGTCGCCGAGGCCATCGTAAGCACCTCGGTGGGCGACGCGCAGCACCTCGCCTGCATACGTTGTACCCAGTCGCACGCCGGCGACGCTTCGTGCCACCGGCTCTGCAGGCTCTTCGACCGGGATAGCCGGTTCGAAGGTTCTTTCCGCACCGCTAAAATGGCGCAGTACGGCCAACGGCGGGCCTGCATCGGTCAGACCGTTGTCGTCGATGAAGCGCAGAATCTCGAAATATCCCTGTCTCATTGCCGCCGACACCGACGCGGTGTCCGGGGGTGACGTTACAGACAGGTAAGCGATGGTCGCGGGTTCGACGGTCCGGCGTTCAACGTCAAGCTGACTGAAGTCGTCCGCGGGCAGACTTTCAGCGAGCTCCCGGAGCTGCTGCAGGCCAACTCGGTGTTCCTCTGCGACCATCCGTCCGAGTACGGACGCGAAGTAGCGACCCGCGATGTTAAAGCCATAGTCCGTTCGAAATGCCCACTGAACCTTCGTCGTGCCGATTCCCGGTGCGAGCGTGAATCCTGCGAGGGCCTCACTGTCGTCGCCCGGGTTGATCGCAAGCTCGACCAATTCGTACTTGCGGCTGTCGATAATGGTCTGCGATCCGCTGCCCACGACCGCACCGCTCCAACGCATCGTTGCCCCCGGTCCCTTGGGCGGACCGTCGTACTCGATTCGCAGATCCGGCTCTTTTGCGGCCCACGGCGACCAGAGCCGATGACGGCGAAGCTCGGCGATCTGCGTGTAAACGGTCGCCGGGTGAGCGTCGATTTCCGTTGCCACTGTGACGGTGTGATGGCGCGGCAGCGCAAATCCGGCAGCGATCAGTACGGCCAGCGCCGCTACGACGCCAATGGTGAGTTTTTGCACGGTGCAGCGCGTCCCGGAATTCCACAGACGCGAGAATTATTTCACAAATGCCGTGACCTGGGCACAATGCGCACATGACTGCATCCGCTGACGATTCGTTGCCGATCGGCGTGTTTGATTCCGGCGTTGGCGGACTTACCGTCGCGAAGGCTATACGCCGACGCCTGCCCGGGGAACATCTGATCTATCTCGGCGACACGGCTCGGCTGCCCTACGGCACGAAAAGCCCGGCATCGATTGCGCGCTATGCCCGGCAGGCCACCGCCAGGCTGCTCGAACATCGTATCAAGCTGCTCGTCGTCGCCTGCAACACGGCCTCCGCTGTTGCCCTTAAGTCGTTGCGCGAGCAACTGGCGCCGCTTCCCGTGATCGGGGTCATCGAACCTGGTACGACTGCGGCCGTTACCGCACGCCCCGGCGGCGCTCATCTCGTACTGGCGACCGAGGCAACCGTGCGGCTCGGCGCGTACCGCCGCGCGATTACGGCGCGAGATACCGACGCACGCGTGCGGGAACAGGCCTGCGAGTTGCTTGTGGCACTCGCCGAGGAGGGCTGGAATGGCGGCGAAATTGCGACCGCAATTGTTACACGCTATCTGCGCGAGGCGACCGGCAACGGTTTTTCCCCGGACAGCATCATTCTCGGCTGTACGCATTTTCCATTGTTGCGCGGCGTCATCGAGGCGGTGGCCGGCGACAGCGTCGCCATCGTCGACTCCGCGAGCACGACCGCGTCGGTCGTCGAGCAATCGCTGCGGGCATCGGGTGGAATGCGGGCCCGCGGCGGCAACCTGACGTTACTGGCAACGGACGGCGCGGCGCGATTCGCTCGCGTGGGTGGACAGTTTCTCGGGGAACCGCTGACTGCGGCGGACGTGCAGCTCGTCGATCTCTGATCGGCAAAAGTGTCGTCTGTGCAATAATGCGCAATTCTGCCGAAACGGATTCTGATTGTGAGCAATCGACAGATAGGGCGCAGCATCGCCGCGCTGATGACATCGCTGCTGTTTGTCTCCTGTGCCGAGGAGACCCCGCCCGAGCTGGATATCCGGCCGTTCGTAACGGTCGAACCGCGACCGGACATTTACGCCGAGGTGACCTTGTCGCCGGATCTGACGGCGCTCAGCGACGGTCAGCGGGACATGCTGCGGCTGCTGATCGACGCATCGCGCATCATGGACGACCTGTTCTGGCGCCAGGCGTACGGTGACGACTACGAGGCCTGGCTGGAATCCATCGCAGATTTCGATACACGCCTGTTCGCCGAGTTGAACTACGGTCCCTGGGACCGGCTCGACGGCGACAAACCGTTTATCAAGGGCGTTGGGCCAAAACCGCCCGGTGCCAATTTTTACCCGCCGGATATGAGCCGTGAGGAGTTCGAGGCGGCCTATCTGCCGGGCAAGAAGGGGTTGTACTCGCTCGTGCGGCGCGATGCCGAAGGCAGGCTCATTCTCGTTCCCTACCACGTTGCTTACGCCACCGAACTCAAGCAGGCGGCCGACCTGCTGCGGGAGGCAGCAAAGCTTGCGGAAAGTCCGGACTTTGCCAACTACCTGAAGCTCAGGGCGGCGTCGCTCATCAGCGATGAGTATCAGGTCAGCGATATGTACTGGATGGACGTTCGCGACAATGACATCGATCTGGTCATCGGCGCGATTGAAACCTATGAGGATCGGCTGTTCGGCTATCGGGCCGGTTACGAGGCTTACGTGCTCGTGAAGGACCGCGAGTGGAGCGGCAGGCTGAGCCGGTTTGCAACGTTTTTGCCCGCGCTCCAGGAAGGGCTGCCGGTACCCGACGAATACAAGTGGGAAATGCCGGGCAGCGATTCGGATCTCAATGCCTACGATGTCGTCTACTACGCCGGCCATAGCAATGCCGGCGGCAAGACGATTGCGATCAATCTGCCCAACGATGAAAGCGTGCAGTTGTCGCGCGGGACGCGCCGTCTGCAACTCAAGAATGCGATGCGAGCCAAGTTCGACGAGATACTCGAGCCGATAGCAGACGAGCTGATCGATACGGCGCAGCGCGAGCACGTTACATTCGATGCATTCTTTTCGAATACGATGTTTCACGAAGTGGCGCACGGCCTCGGCATAAAAAATACCGTCGATGGCCGCGGCACCGTGCGTGACGCGATGCTCGACATGGCGTCGAGCATGGAAGAAGGTAAGGCCGACGTACTCGGTTTGTACATGATTACCGAGCTCCACAAAGCCGGCGAGCTTGGCGATGTCGATCTCCGCGATTTCTACACGACGTTTCTGGCCGGCATTTTTCGCTCAGTGCGCTTCGGCGCGTCGAGCGCCCATGGCAAGGCCAACATGGTGCGTTTCAATTTCTTCCTCGAAAAGGGCGCGTTTGCGCGTGATGCCGAAACCGGTCTCTATCGCGTCAACTACGACCGGATGCAGGCGGCCATTACCGACCTGTCGCGGCTGCTGCTGACACTCCAGGGCGATGGCGATTATGACGGTGCGACCGAACTGATGGCGTCGAAGGGTGTTATATCCGCACAGTTACAGTCGGATCTCGATCGGCTGACTGCCGCGGCGATTCCCGTGGACGTCACGTTCCTGCAGGGGCCGGCCGAACTCGGGCTTTAATAACCTGTAAGGCTCTCCACAGCAACGCGGACGGGCCCTAACGATTTGCGTCGATCATGCGCAGAAATTCGACCCGTGTGCGGGCGTCCTTGCGAAACGTGCCGACCATCTGGCTCGTCACCATCGATACATCGGATTTGTGTATGCCGCGCGTCGTCATGCACTGATGTTTTGCTTCAATCACGACGCCGACGCCCTTGGGTTGCAGCACGTCCTGAATGCAGTTCGCTATCTGCGCGGTCATTTTTTCCTGAACCTGGAAGCGGCGCGCGAACGCTTCGACAACGCGCGCCAGTTTGCTTATGCCGACGACTTTGTTGCGCGGCAGGTAACCGACGTGCGCCCTGCCGATGATCGGCGCCATGTGATGCTCGCAGTGCGATTCGAACGCAATGTCGCGCAGAACGATCATCTCGTCATAGCCCTCGACCTCCTCAAAGGTTCGCTTGAGAAAGGCAACCGGGTCGTCGCGATAACCGCTAAACCAGTCCTCGTAGGCTTTGGCGACGCGCGCTGGCGTGTCGATCAGGCCTTCGCGGCGCGTGTCTTCACCCGCCCACAGCAACAACGTGCGGACGGCATCTTCCGCGGCCTTGCGGCTGGGCCTGCGCGGCTTCGGTGTTTTCTTTTTTCCGGCACTCATCGAGGCGATACTACAGATCGTCGAGGGTCTTTGGCCAGTCCTGTTTCAGCAGCCGCGACAATGACCGGTCCTTGAACAGCCTGCCTTCGTTCTGACATCGTGCGCAATAGTTGGTCTCGTTGCTCTTGTAACGAATCCGCTGCACGGGCTCGCCGCACGTGGGGCAGGGTTTGCCGTACCTGCCGTGCACGGCCATGTCCGGCCGAAACGCCGTCACGCGGGAAGGGATTGTGCCTCCGGCCTCGCGCAGCAAGCGTTCGCGCCATTCGCTGAGTGTCTGTGTTGTCGCTTCGAACAGACGGCTTATTTCATTGTCAGACAGGCGCTGCGTTTGCCGAACGGGTGACAGGCGCGCGGCGTGCAGTATTTCGTCGGAATACGCGTTGCCGATGCCGCTAAAAATGCGTGGGTCTGTCAGGGCGCGTTTCAACGTGTGATTGCTTTGTGTCAGCGCAGCAGAGAACGCATCTCGATTACAGCGCAGCGGTTCCAGGCCGCCGGGGTCGTGCTCGCCGAGACTGTTCTCGCCGGATACGAGATACAGCGAGGCACGCTTCTTCGTGCCGGCCTCGGTGAGCAGCAGCGAACCGTGATCGAAGTCGAACGACGCAAGGTTCTGTTTGCTTGTCAGCGGCGGTGCTTTCGGCTTCCATTGAAAGCGGCCCGCGATCATGAGGTGCACGACGGCCCACAGGCCGCCGTCGAAGCCAAGCGCTACGCGCTTGCCGATACGTCGCACCTCGTCGAGGCGGCGGCCCGTAAATACCTCGGGCGGAGTGGCGATACTCCGCAGCAAAAACGGGTTGCCGATGCGGATTTGATCGAGTGGGTGCGTGCCGGCGGTTTGTGCGATGGCATCGACGTAAACGTCGATGTCGGGCAGTTCAGGCACAGCTCACGCCGGTGCCGCCCAGACCGCAATAGCCGCCCGGATTTTTGGCGAGATACTGCTGGTGATAGTCTTCCGCATAGTAGAAGTCGCCCGCGTCGACGATTTCGGTGGCAATCGCACCCAGTCCGGCTTCACGCAGGCGTGCCTGGTAGCCGGCAAGTGCAGTATTTGCCGCGGATCGCTGCCCGTCGTCGAAGACCTGAATCGATGAACGGTATTGGCTACCGATGTCGTTGCCCTGGCGCATACCCTGGGTCGGGTCATGGTTCTCGAAAAACAGCCGAAGCAGATCGGCATAGCTCACTGTGGCCGGGTCGAACACGACGAGCACGATCTCTGCATGTCCGGTATCGCCGCTGCAAACATCCTGATAACTCGGATGCTCAGTGTGCCCGCCCGCGTAGCCGACGGCCGTAACGTAGACGCCGGGCGTTTCCCAGAATCGCCGTTCCGCGCCCCAGAAGCATCCCATGCCGAACGCCGCCAGTCGCATCCCTTCAGGAAAGGGTCCGCGAAGCGGGTTGCCGTTGACGAAGTGATTGTCAGGTATCTGACTGGCTGTCCTGTTCATTTTCTGCTTTTTGTTCGCGTAACAATTCCAGGTCTGACTGCGTATAGGAAAACGGATGTTCGAAAACCAAATCCACGGCTTCGACCGGCGCGCCTTCCACGATGCGCGGACGGAAAACCCGGCGGCGAATTTCGCGGTGCACGATCTTTTGCATGTCGGTGAATTCAGAAGGGAATGCCTCGGTCCTGAGATTGCGGACCCGGCCTCGGACCGAGACGCTATAGGTCACGACAATCCTGCCATTGCGCAGCTCGGCTTTCGACGAAGGCCGATTGCCGCTGCCGCCCGCAAAGCCGGGTAACGGGTCGGCCCGAACGGGAACCGGGTTTGCGAACAGTTCACTGCGGTGCGCAATGCGTTCCTCGTCGGAAGATAAAGAGTTCCAGACCTGGAGGTAGATTTTCCGAGCTCGATTCTGAGCTTCGGTGAACGCGTAGTAGTCCGCAAGCGCGAGCTGCGTTTTTGCCACTTCACGCCAGTCAAGGTTGTCTGCTTTTTCCGCGATTCTCGCCGCGCGCTTGAAGTACATCTCGCCGGTCGCAACCATTCCCTGCTGTTGCGGCGTCGCCATCGACACGTCAACGAAATAGAAAGACTCGCCGAGCCTGCGCAGCGGTTCGATGAGCATAGGGCTGTTCTTGTCGCCTGCGGCTTCGACGATTCGAATTGCACGCCGGTATGACGTGCGTTCCTCGTTATAGTAGCCCGCGCGGTGCTGCCACGATGCGCGATTCATCAGCGACGGAATGAGTCCGAGTGGGTCTTTCTGGAAAAAACGCACATTGAGGACGTGAATTCGATCGAGTATGTTGCGCGCGCTCTTGATGTCGCCCATACGTATGAACGTCTCGGCGATCGATTCTAAAATCTCGGCCTGACCGATATTGTGCGGACCGTCGTTGACCTGTGTGATGTGAGCCGCGCGAGTGAACGTACGATTCGCCTGGTCGGGGCGGCCGTTCGCGAGTTGTGCCGCCCCGAGTCCCCTAAGCGGATTAACGAGCGCCGTGTTAAGCCGGTCTTCGACGACTTCGATGATCTCGACAGCCGACGTGAAATTTTGAATGGCTGCCTCGTACTGCTCGTTGCGGTGTTGAACGATTGCGAGGTTGTTCAGTGCGCTCGCCGTCTCGGTGGCCATCGGGCCGTAGACATTGATCGCCATCTCGACAATTCGTTTGGCTGCCACGTCGGCCTCGTCGAGCGTGCCTTCTTCAATCAGGCGCCGGTAGCGAGCAAACTCACCGAGAAGTTGCTCTTCGGTGGCCGGACCGTCCGCGCTCACCTCATCCGCCGTCTCCTCCGACACCGCGACCGTCTGTTCCATCGGGCTCGCGTCGATCTGGGCTACGGCCGGTGCCGTGACCATGTTGATCAGCATTGCGAAGTACAGAGCGTGGATTCTCATTGAAGCGCTGGCGAACCTGTTCCCACAGAAAGCTTGAGACCGAATCGAGACCTGATAGTTCTTGATTTACTATACCGATTGCCGCTTCACGACGGTAGGCTGATCGGACCCCGTCAGAGTTCCAGTTCGAGCTGGCGGCAGCCGGTGCGCGAAAACTGTCCGCAATCGAGCGATCGCTGATAGGACTGGGTATTCAGTCCCAATCGCCCCGCCGCGGCGCGGAACCGGGCGCCGAGCATATCTGCGTACGCGCCCTGACCGGTTTGCCGCACGCCGTAGCGATTGTCGTAGTCTCGGCCCCCGCTGGCCTGGCGCACGAGGCTCATAACGTGACGGGCGCGGTCGGGAAAGTGTGCTTCAAGCCACTCGCCGAACAGCGTTTTCAATTCGTTCGGCAGGCGCAGGAATATGTATCGTGCCGACGAGGCGCCGTATTCGGCGGCGGCTTCGAGAATGGTTTCGATTTCGCTGTCGTTGATCGCTGGAATAATGGGCGCTACCAGCACGCTGACCGGAACTCCTGCGCCCGACAGTTGGCGGATCGCCCGAAGCCGCGAGGCTGCCGACGGTACCCTCGGTTCCATAATGCGTTTCAGCCCGTCGTTCATCGTTGGGATGCTGATGGCAACCGAGGCGAGCCCGTTGCTGCCCAGCGGACCGAGCAGATCGATATCGCGAGCGATCAGATGGCTTTTGGTGATCAGATTGACCGGATGCCGGTAGTCCGCAAAGAGCTGCAACAACCGGCGCGTGATTTGCAGGTTTTTTTCGGCGGGCTGATACGGATCGGTGTTGGCGCCGATCGTGATCGGCCGGCATTCGTAGCGGCTTTTCTGCCATTCTTCGAGCAGCCGTTCCGCGGCATTCGGCTTGTAGAAAATCTGCGTTTCGAAATCCAGTCCCGGCGACAGGTCGAGGTAGCTGTGGCTCGGCCGCGCATAGCAGTAGATGCAGCCGTGCTCACAGCCCTGGTACGGATTAATCGATCGATCGAAAGGCACGTCGGGCGAGTTGTTGCGGCTCACGATCCGTCCCGCCCGCATGGGGGTCAGCGTCGTCTCGGGCGCGGCCTGCTCACTCAGAACGTCTTCGTCGAGCTCCCAGGTCTGCGCCGCGAACCGCCCCTGCGGCGCTGATAACGCACCCCGGCCTTTGCGAATCACCGTCGTCATTTCGGTACCGGTTACTGTATAAAAACACAGTACTTTAGTCGAACGATGAGATCAAGCCGGGTAGCCTGGACGATCCGCAAAGCTAACAGGGACTAATTCAGGACGCGGTAACCCCGGCCGCGCAGACAGCGCTTGAAGACCTGTTGTTTTTGGCGATCCGCATCGAGCCCGGATCGAGTGCCGCCGTACAGCGCTCCGTTCGCGGCAGCACGGCCGACATCGCCGTTGATGACGCCGCCAATGGCACCCACTCCTGCACCGACGCCGGCGCCTTTCGCGACGCCCTGGCTGATTTTGATCTCTTCGCTGTAGCGTTCGCAGTCTTCCCAGTCCTGCGCCAGCAGCTCCGGGTTGACGCCTTTCATATCGACGATCGGATCGGGGTGTGCGGCGCAACCGAATAGTGCAGCCGCGGCAAGGCTGAATACCAGTGTTCGCATAATTTCCTCCGCCTCCCGACAAGTAGCGCCATTGTGCACCAAAATACACGGTTCCGCGGAGCGGGTGGACCGTCTCATCATCACAAACAACGTCCCAAAACGGATTCCGTTGACAGGGGATAGCATGGCAGCATCCGCCCGCGACTCAACTGCGAAGGCGATTCTTTACGCCTTTCTCGCCAATTTCGGCATCGCCAGTACCTGGGCGTCCATCGTGACGGATTCCGGCAGTATGCTCGCCGAGGCGATTCACTACTATGCCGACACGGGCAACCAGGTATTGCCGTTTCTCGGGCTCAAACGGTCACAGAAACCCGCGGACGACGAGCACCCGCTGGGTTACGGCAAGCTCAGTTATTTCTGGAGTTTTATCGTCGCCATTTGCGAAATCGGCAAGGTGCGCGGCGACCGGTCGTTTCGTCAGTGGCTAAAACACACGCGCAACTCGGCCCGATCCTCGCGCTGAGCTTTTTGTTGCTGGCGTGGATAACGGGCAATCCTGTCTGCGATGCATTGGGTTCGATTTGCCTCGGCGTCATTTTGGTTGCTATCTCGGCGTTCGTCGGCTGGCGGGTCAAATCGCTGCTCATTGGCCGCTCCGCGGACCCCGATGTTGAGGCCGCGATCAATGCGATGGAACGTCAGCTCAAAGAGCGCATTCCCGGGCTGCGCTGGTGTTTTGTCGAGCCCGACATCGCAGATTAGTCGGTGCCGGCATTATAAAGATGCACATCCTGTTGCGGAAACGGGAACGAAATGCCGTCCCGGTCGAAGCGCTTTTTGATCGCCTCGGTCAGGCCGAAGTACACGTTCCAGTAGTCCTCGGTTTTTGCCCACGGGCGCACGATAAAATTCACACTGCTGTCGGCCAGTTCTGATACCGCAATTTTCGTCGCCGGTTCGTCGAGGATGCGGTCGTCTGCGGCCACGAGTTCTTCAAGCGTGCGGCGGACCTTGTCGAGATCGTCCTCGTAGCTGACGCCCACGACCAGATCGACGCGCCGCGTATCGTTTGCAGAGTAGTTGGTGATGACACTGTCCATAATCTGACTGTTCGGCACGACGATCTGTTTGTTGTCGGGCGTTTTGAGCACCGTCGTCAGAATCTGCACCTGTTCGACGACGCCCGAAATTCCCGCAGCCTCCACGAAATCGCCAACGCGATAGGGGCGGAACAGAACGATCAGAACTCCGGCCGCGAAATTGGAGAGTGAGCCCTGCAACGCGAGCCCAACCGCAAGACCGGCTGCACCGAACACGGCAATGAACGATGTCGTTTCCACGCCGAGTGCTCCGATCGCCGCAATGATGACAACGACGAGCAGCGCCATGCGCACGAGGTTGCAGATAAACGTCTCCAGCGTCTTATCGACATCCTGGCGCTGCATCATTTTGCGCAAACCGCGGACGATGAGACTGATGACGATTTTTCCGACATAGAAGATCAGCAGCGCAATGACGAAATTCTTCGCGAATTCCACGACGACTGCCGACGTGATGCCGTTCTCCGCGAGAAAAGTCAGCGCCCTGTCGAGGCCGGACCCGGTTGATGTTCCTGCGGTTTCGTTCATTTCCTTTCCTTTTGTTGTTCTGGAGCGCCAGTGGCGTCCGGGTTGAATCGAAATAGGCTGTAGGGACCCATGGAACGTATCTGTTGCGCCGGCTGCAGGATAATTTTCGGCAGCGCGCTGTCCGAGACGTACACCGATCCATTGCGTGCGACAGTCAGGCCCGTCGGCCAGCGAATTCTGGACGAACGCAGCGCCGTCGACAATCCCCGATCGAGTCGGTGCATCGATATCGCGTTGTGTTCGACGTCGGCGATCCAGATTTGGCCCGCCGGGTCGGCGGCCAGGCCCGCACTCATCGGTTTGTCGCCGACCCTTTGAACACGCGCCGCGAGCTGTTCGTCGGTGAGGCTTTCGTCCGTCAGCGCCTCAAGTGCAACCCTATAGAGGCCCGCGCCTGTCATCGCGCCGAAGTATAGCCAATCCCCGGCTGCCGCCACGCCGTTGACCCCGCTTCGCAGGGCGACAAGGCCGCCCAGAAAACTCACTTCGCGGCCGTCGTAACTGAGCGCGTAGTGCTCTGCCGAGACCGCGGCATCTCCGTTGAGTACACGCCAGGCCTGGCCCGATGCGACGTCATAGACAACGATTGCCGGCGACTTTCGCCAAAAGCTCGAGTCTGCGATGAAAACGGTCCGTCCATCGGGGCTGACCGCGACGTTTTGCAAACAGGAGCCGACGGGTGCGATCGATGTGTCGAGTTGCTGTCGGCGCAAAACCTCGCCGGAGCTGAGGTCGATGGCCATGATAAACGCTGCGTGCATCCCGTGACTGCCGTGGTCGACGATCCAGAGCCGGTCTTCACCGTCGACCACGATGGCGAGCGGTGTGTCGAACAACTCCGTCTGCTGCGACAACGACGGATAGGGCACCGATGCACCATCGACGTATTCGAGCAGCTTATTGCCTTGCGAACGCGAGTCGGGATGTACCGTGAAGAAAATGCGTCCGGAGGCGCTGACCGCGACATCGCCTATTGGCTCGGAGTAGGAGAGCACGTGTTCAAGCCGGTCCTCGCCGAACAGGGGCTGGGTCGTCAGGTCAGGGTAGGTGTCGCCGCCGCCGTAACGCAGTCCTGTGAAGACTGCACCGGCAATAGCAAACATCAGAAGAAACAGCAGGACTTTTTTCATGCGGACTGCTGCAACACCCCCGATGCCGTTTGCCTTATATTACATGAACTTATCGAAAATGGAGTGCAATACCCCAGCTACCGGTCACCAGTGCGAGCGCAAGCCCGCCCGCGAGCAGTTGCGCTCGCGGTTCGTTTGGCAGCCGGCCGAGCCGGATCAGCAGAATACCGCTCGAAAAGCCGGCGGCGAATCCGAAAAAGTGTGCGCCGATATCGGTGTTTTCGCCACCCGTGCCCGTGTACATGAGCAAAGCAAGGCCACCGACGATCGGACCGTAGCGAGTGGTCCAGCCGCCGCGGTCCTGCGGCATGAGCCGGCCACGCCAGACATAGCCTGCGATCAGCCCAAGGGCTGCGAATACTGCGCTCGATGCGCCGATGGATCGAAAACCGCTGTCCAGCAACAGCAGGTTCATTGCGTTGCCCAATGCCGCCGCGAGCAGAATAGTGAGCCACGCGACGCCGGAACCGAGCAGCCGTCCTGCGAAAAATCCAAAAAAAATGCCGAAAACCAGGTTGCTGAGCAGGTGCCGCACGTCGGCATGCAGCGTCTGCGCCGTGATCACGCGCCAGATCTCGCCATCGCGGAACAGTGCGCCGTCGACGCGGCCAGCGGCAAGCCAGTCACTGCCGAACCAGGAAAATCCCGCCATGCCCGCGACGAGGCAGACCACAAGCGTGTAACCCGCCAGTCCCGGTACCGGGTCGTGCGACTCGATCCGGCGAACCGGTCGTGGGCGTTGCGGCGGATTTTCGTCTTCATAGAGCTGCAGCTCGCGGACCGCACGCGCCGAGTGCGCCGCCGGCACCACAATGGCGCAACTGCTGCTGTCTTCGACGATCCGGTACGGAATGTCCACGGCGCTCAGGACCAGCGCACGATCGCTGCACCGCCCGCGATGACGGCTTTCGAAGACAACCCGCAGATCCTCGCTCATGGTGTCCGTTAATTCCTCTTGCCGGTTCGGCGGCTTCAGGTTCGGTTCAGGCCGCTGCAGCGACAATACAGGCAAGCTGAACTGAGTACGAATTCCGGTGAATTCAATGACTGTCTGGAAAAAACTCTACTTCTGCAGTGCATTCGCCAGCGCGGTTTTCCTTGCCTTTTCGCTGTTTTAAGCTTCGGTTACCGGTAAGCTAGTCGGAGTAATTATGAAATCAGCAATCCCGACGTTGGTACTGCTCGTGGCCATGGCCTCGACCGCCGTGGCAGATGTAATGGACGCTGCTCCCTCAGGTTTTACCACGGTAAACGAGCTCACGATCGACGCACCGCCGAGTGAGGTATGGTCCGCCGCCGTTAACGATGTGGGGCAGTGGTGGCATTCCGATCATACGATTTCCGGCGATGCGTCGCGCCTGCGTATCGACGCTCGCCCGCAGGGCTGTTTTTGCGAGGATCTTGGCGACGACGCGGGTGTCGTGCACCTGACGGTGACCATGGTGAACCCCGAGGTCGTACTGCGGCTGACCGGTGGGCTCGGGCCGCTGGGGCTCATGGGGGTCAACGGCAATATGACGTGGGAATTCGAACGTCGTGACGGCAAAACACACGTGCGCTTTACCTACGCCGTGGGCGGTTATCGTGCCGGCGGTCTGGATGCGATATCGATACCGGTCGATTCCGTGATCGGCGAGGCGCTGCGGCGTCTCGGCGCGTACGTGGAAACGGGCGACCCGTCAAATGCCGTCAGCCGCTGAGCCGCGACCGTCATCGACCGTCGTTCTGATCCGCGCCGGCGGAACGGCGCCGGAGTTGTTCATGGTGCGCCGCCACGAGGCGTCCTCTTTCGGTGCCGCGTATGCGTTTCCCGGCGGCGTGCTCGATACCGACGATGACCAGGTGTATGAGTACTGCGACGGTGTAACCGCCGCAGAGGCGAACGACGTGATCGGCGTCTCCGGCGGACTGGGCTACTACAGCGCCGCGATCCGGGAGTTGTTCGAAGAAACCGGCGTGTTGCTGGCGGCGCACCCGGTGCAGGCAAAACTCCCGGCGTATCGTGACGGTCTCAACGACGAGTCGCTGAGCTGGGCCGAATTTGTGAGCGAGCAGGCACTGCGCCTCGATTGCCGGGCGTTGCATTACTTTGCGCATTGGGTAACGCCCACAGCGATGCCGAAGCGATACAGCACGCGGTTTTTTTTGGCGGCGTTGCCGCCCGATCAGCGGGCAGTCCATTGCGGCCGCGAGCTCACGGATTCCCGCTGGTCGACGGCTCGGGACATACTGGAAAAAGCGCGCAGCGGCGATCTGACACTGCATTTCCCGACGATGACGACGCTGCAGCATATCGCGCAACACGACAGTGTCGACGCGGTGTTCGCCTGGGCGTCGGAGCAGGCCGACCGCGGCATTACGAGCATGTTGCCGGTGCGCGCAGAGCGCGACGGTAAAAATGTGATTTTGCTGCCGGGCGACGAAGGCTATCCGGACGTGCGGGCGTGACGGGGTTCGGGCCGCAGATGCCGGTGTATGCCGAGCTGGCACCGGGTGTGCGGCGGCTGCTCGCGCCAAATCCGTCGATGATGACGGGACCCGGGACGAATACCTATTTGCTGGGCGTCGAGGAAGTTGCGGTGCTCGATCCGGGCCCGGACATCGAGTCACACAGGAAGAATATCGTCGAATACGCGCAGGCGCCGGTCCGCTGGGTATTGGTGACGCACACGCATCCCGACCATTCGCCGGGCGCACGCAGGCTCGCCGAGCAAACCGGCGCGCAGATTCTCGGGCGCGCGGCGCCCGAGCACGGGCACCAGGACGCAGCCTTCACGCCGGACCGCGTGCTCGACGATGGTGAACGGCTGCGCTTTGATGACGTGCCGATCGAGGTGCTGCACACGCCAGGACACGCGTCCAATCATTTGTGTTACCGGCACGTCGGACTGAACTGGGTGTTTACGGGCGATCATGTGATTGACGGGTCGACCGTTGTGATCGATCCGCCCGACGGCAACATGCGTCAATACCTTCGCTCTCTTGAGCGGGTCCGAGATCTTCACCCCGCGGCGCTGGCGCCGGGGCACGGCGAACTCATCGAAGATTCGGTGGTCGTCATCGACGGCATCATCGAACACCGGCTTGGGCGGGAAGCGAAAGTTCTGACTGCGCTGCGCGGCAACCCGGGGCTTAGTCCGGCAGCGCTGGTTCCATACGTCTACCGTGACGTTCCCGAGCGGCTTTACGGACTGGCTGAGCGTTCGTTACTTGCGCACCTGCTGA
Organism: Woeseiaceae bacterium; assembly: GCA_965224505.1. Classification (GTDB taxonomy): domain Bacteria; phylum Pseudomonadota; class Gammaproteobacteria; order Steroidobacterales; family Woeseiaceae; genus UBA1847. Next base: position 1,965,029 of record CBDCZL010000018.1, on the reverse strand, counting down.
AACTCGCCGAAGACGGCGCTGCCGTTGTCGATAACGACACCTGGCATGCCACGTCCGGCTAATCCACGATCCAGCTATTCGGTCCGCGAATAAATTCGGTAACGCTGCGTTCGCGTCTCAGTCCGGTTTTATGGTGTGCGTAGAATGTGTCTTCATAGGCCGTCGCGGGCTGCCGGTAGATCACACCCATCGCGACGGGCAGATGCAGATCGATCAGCAGTCTTGCTACGGTGGCGTTGGCCTCATCGTGGATCAGCACCTTTTGCGGCGACCTGGCCGCGTCGACGACTTCCAGTGCGAATGTGTCGCGATTCAGGTGAAGGCCTTTGTCGTTGTTTGCGCCGAACAGCATCGGTTCGCGGTGGCGCAGATGTAGCTGCGTGTCGGCGGACGTTTTACGGTCTGTGAAATCGGCGAACACATCCTCGTTGTACACGATGCAGTTCTGAAAAATTTCGGTCAGCGATGCGCCGTTAAACGCATGTGCCTGTCGCAGTACGTAAGCCAGGTTGGTCTTGTCGGTATCCACAGAGCGCGCAAAAAACTTCGCGCCGCAGCCGAGCGCAAACTGGCCCGGTGACACAGGGCTGTCTACCGACCCGCCCGGACTGGACGGCGACGTTGTGCCGATGCGCGAAGTCGGCGAGTACTGGCCTTTTGTGAGCCCGTAGATTTCGTTGTTGAACAGCAGGATTTTTAATCCCACATTGCGCCGTAACGCGTGCATCAAATGATTGCCACCGATCGATAATCCGTCGCCATCGCCCGTGACCACCCACACGTCAAGGCTGGGATTCGCCAGTTTCAGTCCCGTCGCGATGGACGGTGCGCGGCCGTGAATCGTATGAAATCCGTAGGTTTCGATGTAGTAAGGAAACCGGGACGCACAACCGATGCCCGAGACGAACGCGGTCTCGTGCGGTTTCGCACCGACGTCTGCCAGCACGTTTTGCACGGTTTTTAGTATCGCGTAATCGCCGCAGCCCGGGCACCAGCGCACTTCCTGCGACGTCGCAAAATCCTTTGCCGTGAGTCTGTCCGTCATGATGGTGCCTCCCGGCGTATCGATTCGATGCGCTCGGCGATTTCGGCGATCTTAAACGGCTGCCCGCTGACTTTCGTGTAGCTCTGCGGCATTACGCCGATTTTGTCTCGCAATACGGTAACGAGCTGGCCGCTGTTCATTTCCGGCACCAGTACGGTCCTGAAGCGCCGCAGCAGTGACGCGAGATTTCGCGGCAGCGGGTTGATATAGCGGAGGTGTACAAACGGTGTGTTCGTCGCGAGCGCCGCCTGATAAATCGGGCCATAGGTCGAGCCCCAGCCGACGAGAACGATATCGCCGTCTGTAGTCTGTGTTTCGAATGTCTGTTCGGGCGCATAGGCTGCAACGGACTCGACCTTGCGCGCGCGCAGTGTCGTCATCGCCTCGTGGTTGCCCGGGTCGTAGGAGATGTGCCCCGTCGCGAGGTCTTTTTCGAGCCCGCCGATGCGGTGCATTAGCCCCGGCATTCCCGGCGTCACCCAAGCGCGGCCGAGGCTGACGTCGTCGCGAATAAAGGCCCGCCGCTGCGCACTTTCATCGGTGTCAGTTACCGTATTGGCAGTCAAAGGCTGAATTTTCGACAGGTCGGGAATGCGCCAGGGTTCGGCAGCATTGGACAGATAACCGTCCGCCAGCAGTATGACGGGCGTCATGTGACGCAGCGCGATGCGGACGGCTTCAATCGCCATCGTAAAGCAGTCGCCCGCGCTCGCTGCGGCCAGAACGGGAATGGGTGTATCGGCATTGCGTCCGTACACGGCCTGATAAAGATCCGATTGCTCGGTTTTTGTCGGCAATCCCGTTGACGGACCGCCGCGCTGCCAGTTGACGATCAACAGTGGCAATTCGGCGCTGACGGCAAGCCCCATCGCTTCGGTTTTCAGCGCGATACCCGGCCCGGAACTGGAGGTCACGCCGATCATCCCGCCATACGATGCGCCGATCGCGGCACAAATGGCCGCGATTTCGTCTTCGGCCTGAAACGTTCCGACACCGGTTTCGCTGAGCTGTGTCAATCGGTGCAGCAACGGCGATGCCGGTGTAATGGGATAGGAACAAAACAGCACCTGCCGATCGGCCAGTTCGCCGGCCGCAGCGATGCCGAGCGCCAATGCTTCGGCACCCGTGATGCTGCGGTATTCACCAGGTTCGGCCGCCGTTGCCGCGACGTGCATCTGCGGCAGCGGTGCGGACAGTTCTGCCGTATCGCCATAGGCGTATCCGCAGCGCAGTGCCCTGATATTGGCATCGCGCAGCGTCGGTAGTTTCGCCAGTCGGCGCATGATCCACGATTCGACGGGCGCCAGGTCGCGGTCGAACATCCATAACAGCACGCCGAGCGCCCAGAAATTCTTGCAGCGTCCGCCTTCGCTCTTGCTCAGGCCAAAGGATTTTACGGCTTCGAGATTGAGGCGCGAAACATCGGCGGCTACCACCTGGAAATCCGAGAGTGCGCCGCTTTCGCGAGGGTCCTCTTCGTAGCCCGCCTTGGTCAGGTTCCGCAACGTGAACCCGTCATTGTTGATCAGCACGAGAGCGCCTTTACGCAGCAACGGCAGACTGACTTTGAGTGCTGCCGGATTGAACGCGACGAGCACGTCGGGGGCGTCGCCGGGTGTTGTGATCGGGCCGCCGCCAAGATTGATCTGGTAGGCCGAGACACCGAACGTGGTACCGGCGGGGGCTCGAATTTCTGCTGGATAGTCGGGGAATGTCGCGAAATCGGCGCCCGAGAGTGCAGTGGACACGGCGAACTGCGAGCCCATCAACTGAATGCCGTCGCCCGAATCGCCCGAGAGGCGCACGACGATGGAGTCTACATCCTTGTTTTTATTCACAAATACCGGCGCAGATAGAGGGTCGGAAGAGCCGGGGCCCTAATGTTATCGGGCCCTGAAGCAGCAGAGTTTAGCGTAATCGGTGCGGTTGCTGTTATGCGCACAACGCACAACTTGATTCGCCAGGCCAGTTCGAATAGCGTACGCGCTCGTTTACGTGAAGGACGCGGCATGACTTTCGTTGTCACCGAAGCCTGCATTAAGTGCAAACTGACCGACTGCGTGGAAGTGTGTCCCGTGGATTGTTTCCACGAGGGGCCGAATTTTCTCGTGATCGATCCTGACGAATGCATCGATTGCACACTGTGTGAGCCCGAATGCCCCGTGGAGGCCATTTACTCGGAGGATGAGTTGCCGGCGGGGCAGGAACACTTCCTTGCGCTCAACGAAGAACTGTCGCAGCAATGGCCCGTGATTACCGAAATGAAGGACCCGCCCGAGGACGCCGACGAGTGGCGCGAAGTCAAAGATAAGCTGCAATACCTCGAGAGATAGTGCGCGCAAGTATCAGGGCGCGAATCATCCGCTGGGTGACCGGGCGCTACGTCAAAAGCATTAATGCCGAGCATGCCGACATCGGCGCGATGCGGCGGCGCTGGGCACTTGGATCGAAATTCCTGCTGCGCGCATTCGGCGTCCGTGCCGAAGCGACGACAATCGCCGGGCTCCACGCCGAATGGTTGCGGCCGCGACAACCGGCTGCCAACAAGCTGCTGCTGTATCTGCACGGTGGCGCTTATGTGCTGGGTGGTTGCGCAACTCACCGGCAGTTCGTGAGTCACCTGGCGCGTGCCGGAGGCATCACGGCACTCGTGCCCGAGTATCGGCTCGCACCCGAACACCGCTTTCCGGCGGCAATCGAGGATGCGACCTCGGTCTACAGGGAATTGCTGGCGTCGGGATATCGCGCGGAGGATATTCTCGTGGCGGGTGACTCCGCCGGAGGCGGGCTAAGCGTTGCGACGTTGCTGGCGCTCAGAGATGCAGGTGAACCGTTACCGGCGGCAGCGATCCTGTTTTCACCGTTTCTCGACTTTAGCGGCAGCGGAGAGTCGCTGCACACGCGCGCAGCAAACGACCCATGGTTTAAACCCGACAGCCTGCCGGTAGTGGCCGATTACTACTGTGGCGACGACGACATCAGGAACCCGCTCATTTCACCGGTGTTCGCGGACGTCACGGGATTACCGCCGATGCTGATACAGGTCGGTGAGGACGAAATTCTTCTGAGCGATTCGGTGCGCCTCGAGCAAAAACTTCGCGAAGCCGGCGTTGCGGTGGAACTCGAAATCTGGCCGGACATGTGGCACGTCTTCCAGATGTTCATCCGCAAGATGCCCGAGAGCTGGCAGGCAATTCAGCGCGTTGGCGATTACATCAGAGAGCGGACGAAGAGTTAGGGCCTGTTAACGTGACTGATGTCGACCCCGGCGTCGTCGTACATCTTTGTAATGAATGAGCGTATCGCGGGTTCCGCTTCTTCCCGCGTCATGAGCTTCTGCGCTTCGAGCACGGCCGCCATGTCCTGGATAGAGCGCTTGCCGTCGATCAGCGACATGATGAACGAGTAGATCTGCGTTGTAGCCGCCTGTTGTCTGAACGCTGCCGTCAGCGGAACGGGCTCGCGTCCTGTGATGAGCCAGTCCGGTAGTGCTCTGTAGCGTTCGGGCGGCCGGGCGTCATGCTTTTTCGATGCCGCAAATGTAAACACAGTTTCGCGGCGCCCATGCCGGCTCGCGGGTGAGCACATGTAAGGAATCGTAGCCTCCGCAATGTACGGATCGGAAAACCCGGCTTCGACCACAATCGCTCTGGTTTCCTCAGGACTGTAGTGTCCTGCATGTGCGGGACCGGCAAACGCCAGCGACCCGAAGTTGATCCAGCGACCGTTGTCTCGCAGCAGCCCGTTGATCCGAGCGGCAAGCGGTTGCAGATCCTCGGCGATGATGTCGATCAACCAGGGCGTCACGACCGTATCGAACGACGCGGGTGCAAAGGGTGGCCGCAAAGCATCTCCGAGCACGAGGTGGAATCGTTCGTCCACGGCCGCGGGAGCCGACAGCTCGCGCGGAACAGCATTGTCTTCGAGCGAGAGCGGAGCGATCGGGAATTCGTACAGTGTGAGCGGGCGCCCCGTGGTGACGGTTCGGGCCACGAGCATCAGCAGTGGATTGAAATCCATCGCGATGGTCTGTGCCGTGTCCAGCTGCGTGTGAATGTCGTAGGCGAGACGTCCGGCGCCGGCGCCCAGTATGAGCACGTTGCCGAGTTGTGGGCGATTGTGCAGCACGGACTGAATCTGTTTGAGCGACGCGAGGTTTTCCTCATCGCCCCAGCACCAGTCGCGGTGGATATTCGCGTAGTAAGTGTTCAGCCCCTGGTCGACCGGCAGGCGCGTCCGGAGTGCCAGATAACTTTCGACGCTGCCGCGCAGCGGCTCGAGTTCGAGCGGCTGCAGCAGATCGTGCAGTTTTCGCGCGTGGGATTCGAGCGACGTTCGATAACGCACGAGCCGGCGTTGTGTCAGCTCACGCAGTTCGTCCTTGCTGAGTTCGCCGTCGACGCTCGCGATGTCCGCTGCGATTTTCTGCAGTGCAAAATGCATGCGTCCGCGCCATTCGCCAAGTGCCGCCTGCGGTTCGGCAAACAACCAGGGCATCGATTCGAGCGCCGGAAAGTCGATCCTGCAGGCGCTGCAGCGGTATCGGCCGTCGTTTGGCCGAAGCGGTGTCTTATCGCAGCGGGGGCAGGCCAGCAGGGCTGATATGTCGCTCATGGCCCCGATTATGCAGCAATTCCAATTCGGTACCAGTTACCGTATTAATCGGTACCGGTTACCCTATTTCCGCCGCCGCCAGCGCTATACGGGGTTCGTGATCGTGCCGTTGCAGATGGGCGTAAACGCGGTCAGTGCATCGAGCTGCGCGCCGCTGCCAAGCCCGTGATTCCAGCCGGGATACAGCAGGTCCGCGAACGCGCCTTGTTCGCCGTGCAGCGCCATGTAGTTCAGGATGACGCTGTTGACGAGCAGATTGACGTTGTTCGCCACCGGCGTCGCGGCACGCATCACCGAGCCTCCGGCATCCATCGCGCCGATCTGTTGGTGAACGGCCTGTTCTTCCGGCGTGGCGCCAATGATGGTCGGTCTTCGCCCCGGGTTGTAGACGAGAAAAAACGAGCCGGCCGTCGATGAATTGTCGCTGGTCCACTCGCCCTTGCCGCGGCCTTCGACCGTGTCGTCGATCGCGCCGTTGGAGGACAACGATCCGTCGGAGAACACGTACAACATCAGCGGTTTGCCGAGCCTGGCGGCATACTCCAGGCAGGCGCCCATGCAGCGCCCGGCACGAAAGTCCTTGGTTTCTCCCTCGGCACGACGGCCGCCGTGATAGTCGTAGCCGCCCATCTCGACGCAGCCGGCGCCCGCAAAACCGTTCATGACGAGTTTCATGACCGATGCCGTTTTCTGAAATTCGCGTGCATCGCGGCTGCCGTCGGTGAAATCCGAGGTCGTGAAAATCCCGGTGCCGTCATCGGACACGATGTCCGTGTCGAGCAACGGATCGATCGGTGTGTCGCCGAATCGTTCGGCAATATCGGCGGCCTTGAGGTAACCGCAGTTGACGGCCTGCTTGATCGCGGTGTCGGCCGCCACGTTGGTTTGCACGTTGGCCATTTTTTCGCCGGAGATGCGGTAGATCGATTCCATGACCGCCGTCGCGTCGTTTTTCGAGAGAATACCGACAAGGTCGCCCGTATCGACGAGATTGACAACGTCGCTGGGCCGATCGACTTTGGTCGGGCGGAGTTCAGGATCGTAGAGCATGGCCGGTAGCATGGAGTTGCCGCCTGAGTCCGAGTTTTCGGAACCCGCAAGCGTTAGAATCGAGCCTTTCGCGCCCGCGAGTGCGATGCCGTGCATCGGATTGTGTGGATTGTTGCCCGTGTCGTTGTCCGAGCGGGCCGGTATGACCGCACCGTTAATGTTAGCTTCGGTTCCAGGTGTCAGGCTCTGCAAAATTCCGCGGCGAAACGCACTGTCCAGATGAAAACCGAGCCCCAGATCGAAGTTGGCGAACGGCTCGCCGTTCGCATCGTTGAGACCTGGAACCATGTCGCCAGGCAGACCCATTTTTTCGTATCCCGCCGTGCTCAGAAAATCCTGCTGACCGCCAGACTGACCCACGAGCACGTTTGACCCGGCGATGTTCGCCCCGCCCGCGAGATCGAAGCAGATGAACGGAATTTTTCCGGCGCCATCCGTAATATTGCACGGCGTCGCAAGCTGCGCTTCGAGATCGGGCGACAGATGGTGGCCCCATGCGCGGTTGTTCGAAAACAGGTCGAGCACACCACCCACCGTATAGGCGGCGCCGGACATGAATCCCTGTGCGACAAACTCCCGGCGGGTAACGGGACGTGGATGATCGCCGTGAAGCTGCGGTGCGTCCCAGTGCCGTCGGTTTCTTCGTTTGCTCATCGTACGCATTCCCTGGTTTGTGTCATTACTGAACCACCGTTGCCGCGCTGCCAAGCACCGATGCGCAGACGCCTTTCGCAATTGCGCGCGTGTCACTGGGTCCTGCCAGAAGCCGGTCAATCAGATTATCGGGGCGTGTCGCCGTGGCGGTCGCCAGCGCGAGTTCGTTTTTGACGGCAAGATAGCTGGGCTGCGAGAGGATCTGCAGGCCGCCGGGTGACTGGCCGACCGCGCGCAGAATCAGCGGATCGACGAAATTGTCGCGGTTTCCGGCGCTAAATGCCGTTGCCGCCGGCAGGTCGAAATCGAAGGACGTCCAGATCACGGCCTCGGCGTCCGGGTTCGGGTTGGCGTTCGAACCGATTGCGGCATCGCAGTATTGAATCGCGAGCTGCGCAATTGCAACCTGATGCGAGGACAGGAAGGTATTGATATCCGCGACCGCGGGCAGCGACTGCCGCAATTCCTGGTAGGTTTCGTCGACCGGCTGCGAACCGTCGGGATACACCATGAGCCTGTCAACGCCGAGGATCGTGGCATAGGCTGCGTCGATTTCGTCGAACGTTCTGACGCCGATGTGCGATGCCGGATCGAGGTCGGCGGGTGTAATAACGAGCATGGGGTTTTCGGGCCGGTTGTAAACGGCACCGCCGATGCGGTCGAAGGTCAGGAAGAACTGATCGTCCTCGGGTCCTTTGGACAACGGAATCACCGCACCGAGTACCGACAGAGGCTGACCGAGTTCCTCATTAAGCGTGGAGTCGGTTGTCTGATCCATGTTCGCGTAGGACTGGCCGACCGGCACTTCCTGTCCGTTCATTGCGAGATGCAGTCCCTGGATCGACACACCATCGGGTGTCGAGCCGCCGAGTGTCGTGAAGTGCGGTTTGTCGAACAGGTACGAGAACGAATCGAACTGTTGAGCTTCGAATAAAATGAAACTGGATTCCGGTGCGGCGCCCGAGATGCGGTCAGAGACATCGAACAGCATGTAGAAACGTTCGCCGACGCCGGCGTCGAAGTTTTGCTGAATCTGTTCCTGCGTCAGTGCGCGCCGGTGCAGTGCGGCAAGGCGGAACGTGCCTTCCCAGACGCCGTCACCGGATGCCTCGTTGCCGAGCACGATGGCCATGTTGTCCTGCCAGTCGACGAATGTTCCGCCCGGTATTGGATCGGTGTTCGTGACGAGGGCGCCGTTGACGTAGATGCGGCGGCCGTCGAGAGGATCGTAGGTCGCGACGACGTGCTGCAGCGTCGCCTGCAGTACTTCGTCGGCGTCGGGCGTCGACAGTTGCGGGTCGCCGTTCAGCGTCGTCAGTGGGTCCCCGTTGCCGTCCTGTGCGTTCGTGCGCAGCAGAAAATCGTAGTTGTACAAGGTCTGCTGAAGACTGAAGTTACGCGACGACTGCCCCGCGGAATAGCTGACGATGCGCGACATTTCCTGCGTCACGTTCGCCGGAATCACCCAGGCTTCGATCGAAAACTCGCCGGACTCCTGCAGCACGTCGTGCACTTTCCGGCTGGCAGTCGTTGATCCCTGTGCCTTGCCCGGCCCCTGAGCCGCATCCGTTCCGATAGAGATACCCCAGCCGCCGTACCAGTTGACGTCGCCCGAGAAATTCAGGTCAATTGCGGGATCGACACCGCTCGAGTCGTAGGCCACAAGTCCGCTGCCGGTCTTGAACTCCCACAGTGCAATCTGACTTTCCTCATAGCGATTGCCGCCCGATGCCAGTGTGCCGTCGACGAGCCGCAGGGCTTTGCTCGTGACAAGATCCGGATCGACGACGGTAGACGGTATTCCGTTCGCGAAAGCCGTAATCGCATTGAGCATTTCGGCGGAGGACGAATTGCAGTTTCCGCCGTTCCAGCAGTTGTGCGATTCACCGACCGGCGATGGGCTCACCTTGATGACAAAGCGCGATTCGGAGGGGGTGTCCAGGCTGATTTTCGACTGTGCCGCTTCGTAGGCGACGTTGACGTCGGGGTCCGCGAAGTAGGGTTGTTGCGCCGTCGGCGATTCCGAGCTGTGACAATTCGCGCAGTACTGCGTCAGAATCGGATCGTAGATCAGGGCCTGAAAAGACGCAGGGTCCGTCGGGAAGTTCTTGCTGTCGGCCGGGTCTTGCGATGCGGGTGCCGTCAACACGATCTGGCGGCCGCCCGTGGCGGATTCGCCGACCCAGTTTTCGATCCACGTCGTCATGATCGTGCCGCAGACGCCAGGGTCTTCAACCCAGCAGTTATGGCGCTCTGTCGTTGAGCTGACTTTCTCAACGACGCGCGACGCCGACGGCTGGTTCGTATCGACGACGGTTACTGCGGCGTCGTACGCGAGATTGACATCGTCGTTGCGAACGAACATCGGATTCTGGCCGACGGATTCGTTGTGGCAGTTCCCGCAGCGATCCGTACCCTTCGCGTTGCTCCAGAACTCCTGCTGAAACTTCAGTACTTCGGCGTCCCTGGCCGCAGGACCGGCGTACGCCGTGTCGTTGCCGTCGCCGGTGTTCGGTGCCTTCGGATTCGCGGTCGTTTCTGCACCGCCGCCGCAGGCGGCCATGAGCCATGCGGCAGCGAGTGCGGCGATGCCGGTGCGGGAGAATCTCATCGGTATCATGCTCATCGTGGCGTCCCCCTACGTGCCCATGCAGTGGACAGCGGTATCCGCGAAGACCTGCTTCATGCGGTAACCGGTACTGCGAAACGTGCCCACAATCGTGTCGACCGCGTCACGGTCGCCCTGATTCTCGGGTGCACGCAGGCACACGGCCTTAAACACTTTCTTCACCTGGCAGGAGGCGAAAGCATGACTGTTGGCAAGTTCCTCGCCGAGCGACTTCGCGCCGTTACCGAAGCCGTCGCGCGCTGGGTCGAAGCCCAGATAGCGGTTCTGACCGCGGCGCCAGTAGTTGTCCCAGCGGTCGTCGGGCGTCCTGAAACCGGGCGTGAAGTTCAGGTCGTTGTTGAAGTACTTAGGCTGCACGCTGCCCGCCGTATATTCGATCGCGCCCGCGGTCTCGTCGAAATTGTAGTAGGCGAACGCCTGCGCCATCGGGTCCATACCCGTGTGACAGCCGACGCAGTTGTTCAAAAATAGGCGGCTGTCCCCGCCCGGGCTGCGGCTGACGTCCTGGCGGATGCGGTCGGGGGGCAGCGCCGGGTCGTGCATCTGCTCCATGTCGTTACACAGATGATTCAGAAGCGTAAAGCGAAACATGGCGCGATTCGTGCCGGCAATGAAAAACGCTTCCGCCGCGGCGCGCGACGTCATTACGCCGGCCGTTGCCGTGCCCGGCAACCCGTTTATCGACGACTGCAGAGCAAACTCCAGTTCGTCGCGAAGATTGACGTTGTTCGCTTCGAGCTGCGCATAGTGATCGTTATTACTGGCGGACGGCGATGCCGGCACGATGCCAGTCCGGCCGACGTAGGTGACGTCGTCGGACAGCAGCGTGTTGAACGGACGATCGTCACGGATCATCCCGATCACCGTCGCCATGTAGTCGTTGAGCGGAACAAATGCCGATTGTTCGCGATTGGTCCACGGCGCGGCAAAGTTCTTGAGTGTGACGTTGTAAAAACTGACGTTGTCCATGGCGATGTACGCCGCACAGCCGGCTCCGGCCACACTGGGCGGACACAGCGCGTCGCTGCCGTTGGTCTGAATGACGTTCGTCATCTGCTGCAGGACCGCATCTGTGGGCGGTACGCCCGCAAGTCGGTCGTGAATGCGTTTCGCCTGATCGGCCGGTTCCGCGTGCACCGGCAACATGAATGCAGCGCCTGCGACGATGGCCACGGCGGCGCGAATCGCCTTGTTCAAGAATCCCTGCATCATAAAAATCAGCTCTTTTTCCGGTGTGATTTCATTTCCGGTTGGCAAAATGTGCCAAACCCCCGCGTGAATCACTGTGAAGGCATTCACAGTCCCGGTCCCCCGCCACAGCGGCCGATCGCCCGAGGCATTGCCAAAATCGAAGCAAGGCCTGTGCCAGCCTGTGCCGGAAATCGCGTCGATCTCGTAAAGTTTTTATAAAACAATGAGTTATGATTATTTTGGGTGTTCATGGTCGGGTGACGATATGTCAAGCGCTTGTCGTCGGAAGCGCACAACGATTCACCGGCAAGCGGCTAAGGTGCTGATTGAACAGGCTTCCCGGACTGTCGCCGAATCGCGACAGGTGTGACGGTCGGCGTCCGCTCGAATCGCTGCCAGGCCGCGCCGTTCAACGCGTTGTCGCGGTTGCCGTTGTCGGGCTTTTGAGACATTACATCGTTCTCAGGCCCTCTCCTATAATTTGCCCCGCAAAACCAGGCACAGCGATGCCATCAAGGGCCTGCGCGGTTTGTGAACGCGTTAACGGTACGCGCCGCAAGTCGCAGCGTACTCTGCCGAGATAACCCTGGGTGAGACCTATGAACCCGCAATTGCAGCAACTCGACAACAGGATGCCGGTACCGACGCGCCTTGCTGCCGCAGCAATCGTGTGTGCGTTGTTTACGGCGTGCAGCAAAGGTGACGGCGTTCAGATCGGAACCGGGCAGGACCCCGATCCGGTTGTCATCGACTTTCCGATTGCGTACATCAAAGCGCCCGTTCCAACGGACGACAACGGCGTATTTGAGCAGACCGACCTGCGCGAACAGATCACGTTTGACGCCGGTGCCGATCTGTACTTTCGCGATCGCGCCGCGGTTGGTGCGGAGCCGGTCAATATCACCGAGCGCGTCGCAAACGGGCCTGCAGCCGTGCGTGATGTTGAGATCGACTACGACGGCAGCCGACTGCTCTTCGCCATGCGGATGCCGTTTGAAGACGGCGTCGCCGAAGAAGACCAGGCGGCTACGTGGAACATCTGGCAGTACACGTTCGCCACCGACGAGTTGACTCGTGTCATACCGTCCGACCTCACGGCCGAAATCGGTCACGACATCATGCCGAAATACCTGCCGGACGGACGCATCATCTTCGCATCCACGCGTCAGACGCAGTCACAGGCCGTTTTGCTCGACGAGGGCAAAGGTGCGTTTCCCGCAGTCGATGAAAGTGACAATGAGTTCGCATTCAATCTCCATGTCATGAACGACGACGGCAGCGGTGTACGTCAGGTGACGTTTAATCAAAGTCACGATCTCGATCCTTCCGTGCTGGCAAACGGGCAGATCGTATTCAGCCGCTGGGACCGCAGCGGGCCGCACGACAAAGTCAGCCTGTACCGTATGAACCCGGACGGCTCGAATCTCGAACTGCTTTACGGCAGCCTGAGTCACGACACGGGTACGGATGGCGAGACAATCCAGTTTATGCAGCCGAGAGAGCTTGAAGACGGCCGCATCATGACGCTCGTCAGGCCGTTCACCGGCACTGAGGGCGGTGGCGAACTATTGCTGATAGACACGCCGCAGTACGTCGAGAACACGCAGCCGACGAAAGACAACATTGGCGTTCTGACGGGCCCCGCTCAGGAGGACGCCACGTTTAACGAGGTATCCACGGTGCCGGGCGAGCCGTCTCCGGGTGGGCGCTATTTTTCCGCGTACCCGATTCAGGATGGCACGGGCCGCCTGATGGTGAGCTGGTCGCAGTGCCGTCTGCGCGAAATTTTGCCCGACGACGGCGATGCAAACACGGTTGACGAGCAGATCGTCGCGTGTACCGACGAAAATCTGGCCGCGGTCGTGGACAATGCGTCGGCCCCCGGCGAATTCTCTGTCGCCCCGCCGCTGTACGGGGTCTGGATCTACGATCCGCGCGACAGCACACAATTGCCGATCGTGCCGGGTGAGGAAGGCTTCATGTTTACCGAAGTCGTTTCCGCCGATCCGCGGACCGTCCCTGCCGTGCTTGTGGACGGGTTGAACGACTTTACGGCCGATCCGACGCTGGCGGACAATGGCGAGGCGGTTATCAATATTCGAAACGTCTACGATTTTGACGGCGCGATGCTGCCGGACATCGATCCGCTGGTTCTCGCTGATCCGTTGCAGACACTGGCTATCGACCGCCCGGGTCGTTTCCTGCGCATCGTAAAAGCCGTGTCTCAGCCGGACGACGATTTGCGCGACATCGACAATTCGGCATTTGGTGTCACGGCTTTCTTCGGCATGAAGGAAATCGTCGGCTACGCGATGATCGAACCGGACGGTTCGGTCATGACGAAAGTGCCCGCGAACACGGCGTTGCAGATCAGTATTGTCGATGAAAACGGCATGCGCATTTCGCAAACGCATTTCAACTGGATATCGGTGCCCGCGGGGCAGGAACTGTCCTGCAACGGCTGTCACGATGCGAACAGCGGGGTGTCTCATGGCCGCCGCGATGCCTTCGACAGCGCTTATGCCGGCGCCCCGGTCGCCGGCGTCGCGTTTGCAAATACCGACCCGAAGTGGTTTGTCGGGGAGGTTGGCGAGACGATGGCCGAAGTGCGTGCCCGAATCACCTGCGGCAACGATGCGTGTTCGTCGCTCCAGCCGTCCATGGACGTCATCTACCGCGACGTGTGGAGTGCCAGCCCGCTGGACATCAACGGCGACCCGATCAACCCGGACATCGATTACCTCTATTCCGATCTGACGTCATCGCCGCCGACGTCACTGGCCTGTCAGCAGGACTGGCAGGCGCACTGCCGCAGTGTCATCAACTACGAAACCGTCATTCATCCGCTGTGGAATCTGCCGCGGCTGGTGACTTTCGATGACGACAACGATCCGATGACGCCCGAGGTGCCGATGCTGGATGGCAACGGTCAGCAGGTCAGCAACAATTGTCTGCAATGCCATACAGCGGTCGACCCGGTGAACAACGTCGCACGCGTGCCGGCCGGGCAACTCGAACTGCAGGATGGGCTGTCCCCCGACGAGCCGGATCACTTTCACGCCTATCGCGAATTGTTAGTAACTGATAACCTTCAGGAACTGCAGGGTGGCATGCTGGTGGACGTAACTGAGGTGGTTGGCGTGGATGCCGATGGCAACGACATCCTTGCCTTTGTGCCATACGACCCGCCGGCATCTGTCACCGGCGCCAGGGCATCGAGCGATTTCTTTGACCGATTTAGCAATCCAGACGACCAGAATCATTTCAATATCATGTCCAAAGCGGAGCAGCGCCTCATCGCGGAATGGTTGGATGCCGGGGCCCAGTACTACAACAATCCTTTCGACGCACCGGCCAACTAGGGCCTGTTAACACTAATGTCATTGACCCTGTTGTGCGTGAAAAAGCGCCTGTCAAGGCGCGAGGAATGAGGTTTGACGGGTCAAATGAATGACGAGCAACGCCGAGAGGCGCTTTTTCAGGCACAACCCGTGCGGGCCGAAGCGGTTTTTCGTCCGGCGGCGTTGTCGCTCGCTGATGTAGCGGGGCTACACGGCACTGCCGGGCAGGACGCCCCAATGCCGCGGAGCCCATGGATGGGCGAGAGCAGCCGCTCTGCCTTGCCGGTACAAAAAACCGCCTCGGCAGGGTCGATGACATTAGTGTTAACAGGCCCTAAGGGCATTGCGACGCTGTGGCCGGTGCTTGCCGTACTGCTTTTCTTCGCGTCGGCCGCAGCCAACGGTGCTGGTGAATACCGGACAGTAGTCGTCGCGGACCCGTACCTTGAAATGCGGACCGGGCCTGGCCAGGGTTATCCCGTTGACCATGTGGTCGATCGCGGCGAATCGGTTGAGGTCATTAAGCAGCGGACCGAGTGGTACCTTGTACGTACCGACCGCGGCAAGGAAGGCTGGGTGGATCGCGAACAAATGGAGCGGACGTTGCAGCCGGACGGCACACCGACACAGTTCAACGATATCGGCATTGAGCAGTTCACGAATGCCCGATGGGAAGCCGGCATGCTTGCCGGCGACTTCGGCGGTGCCAATATTCAATCGCTGTATGGCAGCTATTCGCTAAATCCGAACGTAGCCGTTGAACTCTGGCTGTCTCAGATTCTCGGCAACTTTTCCAACGGTTACATGGGCAGTGTCAATCTCGTTCACGAGCCGTTTCCGGAATGGCGATTTTCGCCGTTTTTTACGCTCGGTGCGGGAATGATCGAAACCCGCCCGAAGTCGACGATCGTTCAGGGTCAGGATCGTACCGACGAGATCGGTCACGTTGGCGTGGGCCTGCGGATTTACACGACGCGACGTTTCCTGTTGCGAGCCGAATACAAGAGCTACGTGGTTTTCACGAGCCGTGACGAAAACGAGGAAGTAGAGGAATGGAAAGTCGGTTTCGCGTTCTTTTTCTAATTGCGGCAGTTTTTTATCTGCCGGGTTGTGCTGCAACCAAAAACCTGTTTGGCGTCGGTCAGGAACAGGCGCCGCCGCCGACATCAGAGCCGCCCGGGCAGGTCATCGAACCCGAGGTCGAGCGTCGCGACATCAGGGAGCCGGCGATTGACCGGGAAGATTTTGAGATCGGTGCGTTCGTCGGCATCATGAGTATCGAAGACTTTGGCAGCAACGTCGTTTACGGCGCGCGTCTCGCTTACCACATCACCGAGGGTTTTTTCGTTGAGGGCACGCTGGGACAAAGTGAGGGCGGATTGACCAGTTTCGAAGTGTTGTCGGGCGGTGCGCGGCTGATCAGCGACAGCGAGCGCACACTCACATATGCGAACATCAACCTCGGATACAATATTTTGCCCGGCGAAGTTTTCATTGGCGAGGGCAGGGCGTTTAATACGAATTTGTATCTGATCGCGGGACTCGGTGCGACGCGGTTCGCAGGCGACGATCGCTTCACGGTCAATTTCGGTGCGGGTTACCGCTTTCTGTTGAACGATGCGGTGGCGATTCACCTGGATTTTCGCGATCACCTGTTCGATATTGACTTGTTCGGTGAAGAGAAGACCACACACAACCTGGAGGGTCATATCGGCGTTACGGTGTTCTTCTGAGGCAGACGTTACACTCACCGCCGGGCTGCGGCACTAAAGTAGAGATCATGACAATGAAACGATGTTCAGGGTTAGTTGTATTGCTGGTGCTTGCCGGGCTGTCGGCCTGCGGCCCCGTCGAACCCTGGGTGAAACCCTACGAGCGCGACAAGCTTGCCGACCCGATCATGGCACTCGACGGCGATCCCGTGTCGACCGCTTATATCAAGCACGTCTACGAAGCGCGCGAGGGTGCGCGAGGCGGCGAAGGCTCGGCCGGCGGCGGCTGCGGTTGCAACTAGGGCCTGTTAACACTAATGTCATCGACCCTGTTGTGCCTGAAAAAGCGCCTGTCAAGGCGCGAGGAATGAGGTTTGACGTGTCAAATGAATGACGAGCAACGCCGAGAGGCGCTTTTTCAGGCCCAACCCATACGGGCCGAGGCGGTTTTTCGCCCGGCGGCGTTGTCGCTCGCTGATGTAGCGGTGCTACACGGCTCTCACTCCGCCTTGCCGGCACAAAAAAACCGCCTCGGCAGGGTCGATGACATTAGCGTTAACAGGCCCTAGTGGCCGCTGGCATGACGATTCGGCGAACGGTTCTGCTCACCACGTTGCTGGCATTCGCCGGCGGTGCGGGTGCGGGTGTGCTGCCCGACGATCGCGCCGATGTGCTCTACCATCTTTACGATGGAGGGGGCGTCGAAATCGATGGCCCTTCGATTCTTGTGCGTAAGAAGATCGGCAAAAGCGTTTCGGTCGTCGGCAACTACTACGTCGACATGGTCAGTTCTGCGTCCATCGACGTGGTCACAACCGCAAGCCCTTATACCGAGGAGCGCACGCAGTATTCGCTCGGCGCAGACTACCTGCGCGGAAATACGACGATGCGCGTCAGCTACACGAGCAGCGACGAATCGGATTACGATGCGGAGACCGTGAGCTTCTCAGTCAGCCAGGACATGTTTGGCGATCTCACGACGTTGACGCTGAGTTACGCGCTTGGAGACGATCTTGTGCGCCGCTCGGACGATCCGACGTTCGAGCGTCCGCTTGACCGGCAGACTTACGGTATTGGCGTCACGCAGATTCTGACGAAGAATCTGATTTCATCGCTGAACGTGGAAGTCATTACCGACGAAGGTTATCTTAATAATCCCTATCGCTCGGTGCGCTATGCCGATCCGGGCAGCGCGCTCGGTTACAGTTTCGAACCGGAGCTTTACCCGAATACGCGCACGAGTACGGCGGTTGGGCTGAGGGCGCGGTATTTTCTGCCGTATCGCGCAGCGCTCGAAGGTGAATACCGTTACTTCGACGATACCTGGGACATCGAGGGTCATACGTTTTCACTGACGTATATCCATCCCTGGGACGACTTTACATTCACCGGGAAAATTCGCGTTCACGATCAGACCGGCGCACATTTCTACCGGGACTTGTTTTCGGGGCCGCAGGCGACGAACTTTCGCGGCCGCGACAAGGAACTCAGCCCGCTGACGAGTTACTCGTTCATGTTGCAGGCGGCCTATGAATTTCTAGAGGATGACGGTAACGACTTCGGATTTATCAAGCGCGCGAAAGTGACGGCGTCGATCAACCATCTGCAGATCGACTACAGCGATTTCTCCGATCTGACTGCGCTGCAACCGATCGGCAGCGAACCCCTCTACAAACTCGATGCAAACGTTTTTCAACTGTACTTCTCATTTTTCTACTGAGTGCCGAATAGTGTATGCAACCCTCGTGACCAAATGGTCCCGGGATGCGTCAATGTGTAAAACCCAACCGGGAGATGGATCATGCACAAACCGATTTTATTGATATTGACGGCCTTCGCCGCCCTTACGGCAGCACCGGAGGTTGTGGCACAGGGTAATTCCGATCAGGCGAAGGCGCAGAAAGAGCGCATGCGCGATGCCGGCGACAGACAGGATCGCCTGGACGACGCACGTGAGGAGGCCGACGAACGTGCCGAGAAATTGCGCGAGGAGGCCGATGAGCGTGCCGAGGAAATGCGCGAAGAGGCCGGGGAACGCGCTGAAGAGAGGCGCGAGGCAGCCGAAGAGCACGCCGAGGAAATGGACGAGGATTACATGGACCATGACGTCGATCGCGTCCGTGGGCAGGAAAACGCGGCATCTCGTGGCAGCGACAAGTCAAAGGAAATGCGGGCGCGGCGCGACGAACGCAAAGACATCATGGATGAACACAAGCCGGGCCGCGATTCGGATGAGGATGTCGAAGACGACGAGACCGAAGACGACATGGCGGAAGACAAGAAGCCGAAGAAACCCTGGTGGAAGTTTTGGGGGGATTAGGGATGTATTTGGGTCGCTGACAATAGCGTCCGTCGGCTCGTGGTTTCGGTCACAATCTCCTGATCCCACGCTCAGCTCACCAGCGCCTCCTGCACGGCACGATAAGCCTCGCTGATCGCGGTGTTGGTATCTGCCGAGGCACCCGCATCCGAATTCGCGATCGAGATTCGACCCATGGGCTGCCGCCCGATGACCCAGGGCTTGTCGGCATCCGAGTCGTAATTGGGTTCCCACAACAGGTGCGGACTGTAGGAATAACCGTGCGCCCAGCGATTAACGGTAATCGCCGAGATGTCCCTGTCGGCATCGAAACCCGCGCCCGAGAGGGCCTGATCGAGCTGATCACGCACATGATGCTCAAATGCTGAGAACGGTGTCTCGAGCAGTTTGCGCCTGCCGGCTCGCCATTGTTCCGGGCCCTTAATATCGTCAAAGTAGGGCACATGGCACATATGTAAGGCCATCGGTTGATCGGGGTCCGCGCCAAACGCGTAATCGCCGATCGAAACCGGGTAGTCGAGTTCCACCTGCTTGTAGAAATCCTTTGTGTAATACACGAAGCGTATGCCGAGATCGGCAAACGCGCGCCAGTTTCGCACCATCACTTTCGTGTAGGTCAACGGTACCTTGACGTTGTAAGCGAGTGCGGCTCGTTGCGTCTCGGGCAGGTCCGGGCAGATATACGGGATGGCGCTGTTGTAACAGGCCATGATGCATTTCTTAGCGCGCACCGTGTGCGCGTCTCCCGCGTGCACGTAGGTCACGTTGACCGCTTTCGAGTTGGCGCAGTGGGCGACGTTAACCGCCGTGCTGTTTAAACGAATGCGTACCGGTGCGTCCTCCCGGTCAAGCCTGCTGTAGTCCAGACGTGCCGTGACGCTATCTTCCATGGTTGTGCCGGGCAAGGCGTCCGGAATAAGGTTTCGTACCAGGAGCCTCGCGACGGAGGCATTGCCATCCGGAAAATGAAAGATGTAGGGTTCGTCGCCACGCCCACCTTCCATTGTCACCGTATGCGTCAGCCCGGGCAGACCGCCGCCGTCCGTGTAGCCCGGAATGTCTATGGCCGGGACCTCGTCCATACCGACGCACCAGTAACTCATCCCCCAGCGCTGGTACATTTCGAGCACCTGCTCGTCGACGTTGACGTAGTCCCTGAGGTAGCTGCGGTAGCTGATCTTGCTGAGCAACGCGATTTTTTCGTCGCGGCTCATGCCCGGCAAATAATCGCGTTCGTCGGTGAACGCGCGCACAAGATCGGCTTTCGCCGCTGCACTGAGCGGTGTTTCTGCGACGAACGCCTTCCATGGCCTGCTTCCGTAACCGGTGACGAGCCTGCGTTCGCCATACGTTTCTTCGTCGAAAGCGATCGCGTAGGAGAGACCCATTTTCTCGTACAGGTCCTGATCGAAATACTCATAGAAGCGTTGAACATCGATGCCGATGTCCTTCAGCAGTGCCCTGGATACTTCGGTATAGCCGGACGGAGTATCGATCGTCTCTGTACCGCCATAGGCGATCCGGGTTCGCCCATCGACGTCGAACTCGTTGCGTTTGGCGTGGCCGCCAAAGTCATCGTGATTGTCGAGAATCAGGATGCGGGCCGATGGTTTTTCGCGGCGAAAAAAATGCGCGGCGGAAAGCCCGCTGATGCCGCCGCCCACGACGACGAGGTCGTAGTCCTCCTCGATCGCTCCCGATGGCCACGTTGCACCGGCAACGCGCGCGTGCATGGTTTCCCAGGATCCGTGGTGACTGCCGCGAAGGCCGGTTTTTGAGGGCGGATAGTCATCGGCGCCGGCAACAAACTTCGACGTATCGCTACCGAAGGCTTCCGCCCAGGGCGTCAATAGGGCAGCACCAATCGCAACCTGTGTGCCATTCAGAAAATCCCGCCGGGTTATTTTTTGTGAAATTTGCTGATCTCCAATCCAAAGCGGCTGTTACCCGATGTGCCTGGCCCGGCATTGCGCTCCGAAGGTAACAGAATTTCCCAGCGTAAACGGCAGCTTTTGAGTTTAGAACGGCCCGCCAACGCAATACTTTCGACTAAGCGCCTGAAATTTGCCACACTCGATGCTCGCATCCCGGTGCATTTTTTGCCCGTGCAATCGGCCGTGGAGGAGGAACTGATGAGAAGGACGTATCCCGCGCTGATCGCGCTGACGTTGCTGCATGCCTGCGGCGAGCAAGAGATCGTGTCTTCTGAGGCCGCGGCGGACCGTGTGTTCGTCAACGGCGCGATCTACACGGTCGACGCCGATCGTAGCTGGGCCGAGGCGGTTGCCGTCGACGACGGTCGTATCGTCTACGTCGGCGACGATGACGGTGCTGCCGCCTGGATCGGCGATCGGACGACGGTCACGGATCTGAATGGTCAGATGATGCTGCCCGGTTTCCACGATTCGCATATTCACATCATGATCGGCGTCATGGCCGATGAGGAATGCAACCTGCTGCGCATCGAGACTGCCCAGGACGTTGCCAGGCAACTCGAATCGTGCCGCGCGCTCGCGGGCATCGGCAGCGAGCGCTGGATCGTCGGTGGCGGCTGGGGCGAGTGGTTATGGCCGGAGGCGAATCCGCAAAAAGGCCTTCTCGATCTGCTGTTTCCGGACCGGCCCGTGTACCTGGAATCCAGCTACGGCCACTCGGCCTGGGTGAATAGCCGCGCGATGGAGATAGTCGGGCTTGACGAAGACACACTGGATCCGGAAGCCGGCAGGATCGAACGCGACCCGGAGACCGGGAAACCGAGCGGCACGCTGCGCGATGCCGCGATGTTGCTGGTCAAGGAAAAACTCCCGCGGATGTCGCTCGAGCAGCGCGAACACCGGATACATGCTGCGATGGAACTCGCCCACTCGGTCGGCATAACGGCGGTCATCGAACCCGGCCTGGACGATGCGTTACTTGAACCGATCGTGAACATCGCGGATCGCGGCGAACTCGACCTGCGCGTGCTCGCATCGCTGTCGCCGATCAATTGGCAACCGGGCCGCTTCGACGATGACGTGTTCGAGTTCCTGTCGGCCAGGGACAAATGGCGACGGCCGAATCTCGGTGTCGATTCGGTCAAAATCTACATGGACGGCGTCATCGAGTACGGTACCAGCCCGCTGCTCGAACCCTACGCCGACGAGGCCTACGGAAGCGGCGAGGACTGGTATTTCTATGAGCAGGCCGTCGTCAACGAGTATTTCAGGCGTTTCGACGCGATGGACCTGCAGATTCACGTGCACGCCATCGGCGACGCGGCGATACGGCGCGCCCTCGACGGCTTCGAGGCCATGCGCGAGACGAACGGTGCCTCGGATAATCGCCACCAGATCGTCCATTTGCAACTCATTCACCCGGACGACCGCCCGCGTTTTGCAGAGCTCGACGTCGCGGCGGTGTTCCAGTCGTTGTGGGCTTACCCCGACCCGTCCGCCATGGAGCTCGACGTGCCGCTGCTCGGCGAGGAGCGTGCGTGGCAGATGTATCCAATTCGAACCGTTTTGGAAACAGGCGGTCGAATCGTTGGCGGCAGCGACTACTTCGTCACGGATCTCAATCCATTGCTGGCGATTGAAACAGCGATCACACGGCAGGATCCGCACAGCAATTCGGGGCCGGTTCTGAACGACGATCAGCGAGTCGACCTTGAGACGATGATCGCTGCCTACACGATAAACGGAGCCTATCAGATGACGCAGGACGCCCATCAGGGATCGATTGAAGCGGGCAAGCGCGCTGACCTGATCGTGCTCGACCGCAATCTGTTCGACATTCCCGCATCGGAAATCAGCGATGCGCGCGTGACGATGACGATCTTCGACGGCCGGACCGTCTACGAATGAGTCAAAGCGCATTCAGCCGCCGGCCGGCAAGTAGCAGCACCCTGCCGGACGTCGTTTTCTGGCTGATGGTTGCGAATGGCCTTGTGTTCGCGCTGCAGCAGTTCAGCACGCGATTCCTGTTCGTGAATTTCGCGCTGTGGCCCGCGACGGTGCCGAACACACCGTTTATGCCCTGGCAGCTCCTGACCTACGGCTTTCTGCACAGGGATCTGGCACACATCGGGTTCAACATGTTCGCTTTGTGGATGTTCGGCAGCCACCTTGAGCGGCTGTGGGGACCGCGGCGATTTTTGACGTTTTATCTGGTCTGCGTCGCCGGCGCCGGACTCATTCAGCTTCTGGTGGCGGCAATCCAGGGCGGGGTTTATCCCACGATCGGTGCCTCCGGCGGTGTCTTCGGTATTCTGCTTGCGTTTGGGCTGACGTTTCCGAACATGATCATCGTACCGTTGTTTCCGCCAATACCGATGCGCGCCATTACCGCGGTATTTGTATTCGGTGCGATTGAGTTGTTTCTCGGGCTCAGCGGTGCAGCGCCTGGAATCGCAAATTTCGCGCACCTCGGCGGTATGTTGTTCGGATTCCTGATGCTTAGATACTGGAGCCGTCCGCGCCGCCGATGAATGCCTGGTTTGCACTCGCGCTGGCGACCACGGTGCTGGTTCTGATTCCGGGGCCGAATGTTGCGCTTGTTGTGGCGAATACGCTGCACGGCGGCCTGCGCAGCGGAACGATGACGGTCGTCGGCACGACGGCCGGTGTCGCGCTGCAGCTCGCGCTGGTGATTGCCGGACTGGCCGCGCTGGTCGAGGCCACGGCCAACGCGCTTGTCTGGATACGTTGGATCGGCGTTGTGTACCTCGTTTACCTTGGAATCCGGACGTGGCGGATGCCGCCCCGGTCACTGAGCATCGACGCGGCTGCACCGCCGTCGTTCTGGCCCGGAGTCACGATTGCCGCGCTCAATCCAAAAACGCTGTTGTTTAACGCGGCCTTCATTCCACAGTTCGTCGGCGACGCAGGCGGCGGCGAGCTCATCGCGGCGGCGAGTGTATATCTTGCCGTGTTGTTCGTGGGCGATCTGGTCTGGATGCTGCTGGCCCGCAGCGCGAGCCGGTTTCTGGTCCGCTGGGGCGCCTGGCGCAACAGGATCAGCGGTGCGTTTCTTACTGTTGCGGGGGTCGGGCTCGCGGCGGTGCAACGCAACTAAGCCCGGCGTTGCTGTATCCTGACTGATGGGTACGAGGGGACACCAATGTCGATAAAACGCAGAGAGTTTTTGAGCACCGTTGCCGCCGGGAGCGCAATCGTTACGATGCCCGGGTTTCTTTCCGGTTGCGGCGTGCAATCCGCCGCATTGATAGCGGAACAGGCGCCCGATAATCCGTTCATGGACTGGTTCGGCGTGGATCAGGCGACCGTCGCGCGAATCATGTCGGAACTGGCCGGTCGGGGTGCAGACGCCGCGGACATCTACTTCCAGCACTCGCGCAGCAATTCGCTGTCGCTCGAAGACGGTATCGTTAGCAAGGCGAATTCGGGTATTCAACAGGGGGTCGGATTGCGTGTTGTGGTCGGCGATCAGACCGGCTATGCGTTCAGCGAAGACCTGACGCTGCCATCGATGCTCGCTGCGGCGCGCACAGCGGCAGCGATAGCGAACGGTTCTCAGGTTGTGGCGCCACAGTCTTACCGGCCGCTCGCGACCGGCGATCTGTACACGACGAGTGTGCCCTGGGCGGACGTCGGTGTGGATCGGAAGCTGCCGGTGATGAAATTCGTCGAGTCCAGGGCCAGGGCGAAAGACCCCGCTGTGGATAAAGTTTCCGTCTACTGGAACGATGCCGACGATCGCGTGATGATCGCGACACTGGACGGCAAACTCGTGACCGACAGCCGGCCAATGACGCGTGTGACCGTCGTTGTTACCGCGAAAAAAGGCGATGAGACGCAGACCGGCTATTCCAATATTGCAGCCCGCGAGGATTTCGCCTGGTATACCCAGGATCGCCTCGGCGTCATGGTGGACGAGGCGGTCGATCGCGCAATGATTCAATTTGACGCCAGACGCCCGCCGGCCGGTGAAATGCCGGTCATACTCGCGTCCGGTGCGAGCGGTATCCTGTTGCACGAAGCCATCGGCCACGGCATGGAAGCCGACTTCAACCGTAAGGGAACGAGTATTTACTCGGACATGATCGGCAGGAAGGTCGCCGAGCCGTTTGTCACGATTGTCGATCAGGCGACCATTCCCCGAGAGCGCGGCGCATTGAACTACGACGACGAAGGCAACGCCGCGGGCCGCACGGTCCTCGTCCGGGACGGCATTCTCAAAGGCTATCTGCACGATCGGATCAGCGCGAAACAATACGGTCTGGCGCCGACCGGTTCGGGCAGGCGCGAATCCTATCGGCATGCGCCGATGCCGCGCATGAGCTGCACATTTATGGAAGACGGTCCGCATACGCGCGACGAGATAATCGAAGCCGTCGACCACGGCATCATCTGCGAGACGTATACCAACGGCCAGGTGCAGATCGGGGCTGGTGACTATACGTTTTACGTCAAGAATGGCTGGCTGGTTGAAAAGGGCAAAGTCACGGCGCCGATCAAGGACGTCAACATCATCGGCAATGGACCGGAGTCGCTGAAGCGCATCACAATGGTTGCCAACGATGCCCGGCTGGACACCGGCGGCTGGACCTGCGGTAAGAACGGCCAGCGAGTGCCCGTGTCGCAGGGCATCCCGACCGTGCTCGTCTCAAACATGACGGTAGGCGGCGAGAATGGCTGATCTAAAGGGCACAGCCGAGCAGGCGCTGGCGTTCGCAATGTTGGCGGGTGCCGACGATGTTGTGGCGTCGGTCAGTCAAAGCCGCGACGTTGAGTTTGAGTATCGTGACGGTGCGCTGGAGACGGTTAAGGACGCCACGTCCCAGGGGCTTGGTATTCGCATTTACGCGAACGGTCGTTACTCGAGCCACAACACGACGGACCTTCATCCCGACCGCATGCAGCGTTTCCTGCGTGAGGCCGTCGCGATTACGCGCGAACTTGAGCCCGATGAGTTTCGTCGCATCACGCCGGAGGCGCTGTTCTCGGACATGCCCGAAGACGACCTGGATCTTGTCGACGCGTCTGTGGCAGACATCGATCGCGCGCAAAGACTCGCCTGGTGTGCGGAGATCGATGCCGTCTCGAGTGGACACGAGCGCGTCGTGTCGGCCACCGCCGGCGTCTATGACGGCCACACGCGATCGGCGTCGGTCAGCAGCAATGGGTTTTTTGGTGAAAGTGAAGCCACGTATTGCTGGTATGGATCGAATATTACGCTCATGGATCAGGGCGACAAGCGCGCGTCGGACAGCTATTTTGCCGGAAGTCGACACATCGGCGCATTGCCTCCTGCATCCGAGGTCGCCGCAATGGCGCTTAACCGTGCATTGTCTCGCCTCGATACACGAAAGGGTCCAACCACGAAGACGACGATGATCGTCGACGCGCGCGCTGCGGGTTCGCTGATTGCGTGGTTGCTCGGGCCGGCCAATGCGCAAAGCGTACAGCAGGGGCAGTCCTATTGGGCCGAGTTGGTGGGCAAACGGGTATTCAGTGAAGCACTGAGCATTACAGACGATCCTCTGATCCCGCGCGGTTTCGGTTCACGTCGTTTCGACAATGAGGGTATTGCCGCTCGCCGGTTGCCGATTGTCGAGAACGGCGTCGTCGAGAATCTGTACGTCGATACCTACTACGGCCGCAAAGCCGGGATGGTGCCAACTACGGGTTCGGCGTCGAATCGCGTTGTCGGTACCGGCGAACGGTCGCTCGAAGAACTTCTGCGCGAGGCCGGGAGCGGCGTTTACGTGACCTCGTGGCTCGGCGGTAATGCCGACAACACGACCGGCGACTTCTCGCTGGGCATCCGTGGGCACCTGATCGAGAACGGAGAATCTGGCCCGGCTGTTGGCGAAATGAACGTCACGGGCAATCTGCGTGAGCTCTTCGCGCGGTTGCAGGCGACCGGTAACGACGTCTATCCGTATTCGTCCACGCTGTCGCCTTCGCTCGTGTTTACGGACGTCGAATTTTCCGGTGCGTAAGCCGGGCATCGCCTGCACCGGCCGGTTACGTCAGGCGGAGCTGCCGCCGTCGACTGGAATCGCCGTGCCGTTGAGGTGCGACGCCGCGTCGCCGGCTAAAAACAACGCCAGCGCGGCGATGTCCTCGGGCGCGGCAATACGGCCGCTGGGTACTTCTTCTGCGGCCTGTGCGAGGTACTCGTCGATGTCCATGTCGCAGTCCTCCGCTTCAGCTGCGAGCATCGGGGTGTCGACATCGCCCGGGCAGATCGCGTTGACACGAACGCCGTCAGGTGCATGATCTCTGGCCATTGCTCGGGTCAGCAGAATCAGCCCGCCCTTACTTGCGCAATACGCGGCTGCGTTTTCGCCGCCACTCAGTCCCCAGTCCGAGGCAATGTTGACGATGCTGCCGCCTGTGGTTTGCAGATGGGGTAGTGCGGCGCGGCTCAGGAAGAACGGGACGTCGAGATTGATTGCCATCGTATAACGCCAGTCGTCGTCGCTCGTATCCGCGGCGCTGGCACGCACGATCACACCGGCCGAGTTGACGAGGCAATCGATGCCGCCGAATTCGTCGACCGTGTCAGCAATCAGTTCCTCACAACTATCGGAATCTGTCAGTTCGCCGGACCAGGTGGCAATGTCCTCCGATACGTCGGCAACTTCCTCAAGCCGTCCTTCGTCTCTCCCGGCCGCCATCACGTCCCAGCCGGCCTCCGCAAACGCGATGGCGATGGCGGCGCCGATGCCGGAACTCGCTCCAGTGACGAGACAAATGCTCATGAACTTCCCCGAATTGGTATATCGTGATATGCAGTGTATCCCATGAGCTCGACAGAATCGTTACAATCGCTGGGCTGGCGAAACTACTTCCAGCAGCAGCTCGAGCCGCCCACCGATCTCAGGCCCGCGCGCGTGATGTCCGTGCATCGAGGTCGCGTTGAGGTGGCCGGCGAATTCGGTGTCGAAGTCGCCGAGTCGGGAGATCGGGAAAGCCTCTCGGTCGGCGACTGGATTATGCTCGATGCGAAGTTTGCGGTCGTGCGCCGGCGACTGCAGCCGTTCGCCGTGTTTCGGCGGCGTGCGGCGGGAAGCGCCGGCCAACTGCAGATCATTGCCGCCAACGTCGATACGCTGTTCATAGTGACGTCCGCGAATCGAGACTTCAACGTCGCGCGCCTGGAACGCTATCTGGCCATCGCACACGAAGCCGCGGCTTTTCCGGTCGTGGTCATTACGAAGACCGATCTCGTCGAGAATCCCGGCGAATTTGCCAATGCTGCGCGCGCACTGTCACCCGGCCTGCTTGTCGAAATGCTCGATGCGCGCGATGCAGATGAAACAGCGGCACTCAGGTCGTGGTGCGCCGAGGGACAGACCGTCGCGCTGCTGGGTTCGTCGGGTGTTGGCAAGTCGACGTTGATCAATACGCTGACCGGCGCTGCCCAGCACACGAGGTCGGTACGCTCCGACGATCAACGCGGGCGCCATACGACGACCGCGAGGTCGATGCATCGGCTTCGCGACGGCGGCTGGCTGATCGACACACCGGGCATGCGCGAACTGCAGCTTGTCGACGTTGGTGATGCACTCGAAGATGTGTTTCACGAAATTTCCGAGCGCGGGCAGCACTGCCGGTTTGCCGACTGCGATCACGAGTCCGAACCCGGCTGCGCGGTGCGCGCCGCCATTGAGGCGGGAGACATCGACGAGGACCGCCTGCGGCGCTATCGTAAACTGCAGGCCGAAGATCGCCGCAATTCGGAATCGATGGCACAACGCCGTTCGCGCGACAAGTCGCTGAGCAGATTCTATAAAGCCGTGCAATCCGATCAACGCCGCAGGAAGGGCAGGTAGTTCATATGACGTCCATTGATCTGAACGCCGATCTCGGTGAAGGGGCGCCGGACGACGACGAATTGCTGACGATAGTCAGTAGCTGCAGCATAGCGTGCGGTGGCCACGCCGGCGACACCGAGACGATGGCGGCGACCGTAACGAACGCAGCGGTGAATGGCGTTGTCGCGGGCGCACATCCGGGATACCCGGACCGTGACGGATTCGGCCGTCGCAGTGGCTTTCTTCGCGGCGAGGCGCTGTACGAGTCATTGTGCGAGCAGATTACGGCGCTGGCTGATATTGCGGCCCGCGTCGGCGTGCGGCTGATGCACGTCAAGCCGCACGGTGCGCTGTACACCGATGCTGTTGGCGATGCTGAACTCGCGCAAATCGTGGCGCGCGCGACGGCCGACACGACAGGAACACCGGCGCTCATCGGTATGGCCGGCTCCGAACTGGACACGGCCGCGCGACGTCACGCGATTACGTTCGTTGGAGAGGCTTTCGTGGATCGTGCTTACGAAACTGACGGCACCCTCGTACCGCGATCTCTGCCCGGTGCCGTGCACGGCGACCCGGCCATGGTCGCGAGCCAGGCGACCCGTCTTGCGCAACGGGGTGTGGCGACGGCGCGCGATGGCTCCGAGATAAGCGTTGCCGCCGATACGCTGTGTATTCACGGCGACAGCCCGGGTGCTGCGCAGTCCGCCAGGGCCGTCAGGGACGTGCTTGAGGCCAATGGAGTGGAGATCCGTGCTTACACGCAACGCTGATGATCAGTTCAGCATCGCAATGCCGGATGCCGCGAGCGCGCAGGCACTGGCAACGCGGTTGCTGAGTTCGGGCCGCTGGCTGGATGTCGTTCCGGGTATAAACTCTGTTGTGGTTCGTTTCGATATCGGCGCGGACAATGCCGCAGCGGCTCACCTGGCCCTTGAACAAGCACTGGGTGACGGATCGGTGACTCCCGTATCCACGGGTGAAGTGCTGGAGGTGCCGGTCGTCTATGGCGGGACGTACGGCCCGGATCTGAGTGCGCTGTGCCGGCGGCTCGGAATTTCGGAAGATGAGTTCATCGCACGGCATACCGGACGCGAAAACCCGGTTGAGTTGCTGGGCTTCACACCTGGCTTCGCGTTTGTCGGCGAACTCGATCCGTCGCTGAGGATCCCGCGGCGCAGCCAGCCTCGCGCAGAAGTGCCTGCGGGTTCCGTCGGCATTGCAGGTAGCCGTAGCGGGTTGTATGCGATAGCGAGCCCCGGCGGCTGGACGCTTGTCGGTCGGACGTCGCTGCGGCTGTTCGATCCGTGTGCCGAGCAGCCGTTTTTGATCGACGCGGGAATGCGTATTCGATTCAGGGCGATCGACGCCACAGAGTTTGGGGCATGAGCGTTGAGGTAGTAAAACCCGGCTTGCAGACGACGTTGCAGTCGCGGCCGAGGCACGGCCTGCGTCATCGCGGCATCCCGTCTTCCGGCGCGGCCGATCCGTTGTCGCTGGCGTCGGCCAATCGGCTGGTTGGCAACGTGTGGGATGCGCCGGCACTCGAGGCGGCCGTGCTGGCGCCGACCTTGAGGTTCAAAGAAGCCTGCACGTTCGCAGTAGCGGGCGCGGCGGTCGACATGACGCTCGACGGTATACTTGTCGCAACGCATCGAACGGTGCGTGCCAACGCCGGCGACACGCTCATCGCAGGCGCAATCACCCACGGAGCGCGCATCTACATTGCGTTTGCGGGCGGCATAGACTGCGCAACGGTGCTGGGCTCGGCAAGCACCTATCTGCAGGCGGGTTTTGGCGGGCTGCACGGGCGGGCACTGCTTGCCGGCGACGAACTTAAGCTTAATGACACGACGGCAAAGCCGCTCACGACGCCAGACGAGTTCCGCCTGCCGCTGACGCCGAGCATCGCGCTGCGAACCTGCACGACGTCGGAGACTGGGTCGTTGAGCGCGCGAAGCCATGAGCGGTTTTTTGGCGAAAATTGGTCCGTAAGTCAGCGCCAGGACCGCATGGGCATCCAGCTGGAGGGGGCTCGGCTGGATGTCCGTTCCGATGGACGCATGCCGAGCGCAGCCGTGTTTCCTGGCACCGTGCAGTGTCCGGAAAACGGAGTGCCCTACCTGCTCGGCGTCGATGCCGGAACCGTCGGCGGTTATCCGCGGATCGCGCAGGTCGCCCGCGTCGACCGGCACCTGATTGGACAGCTTCGATCGGGCGGTCATGTGCGCTTCCTGTACCGCGATCATGATGCGGCTGCGGAAGCCTACCGCGCGAAACTCGCGTACTGGCGGCGCTGGATTGCCGACATTGAGCACGTTATCTGACCTATGGGATTACGACTGCCGCGATCAGCGCAGTGCTTTGCGAATGACGAGCCGGAGCCCTGACCACGTGGCGTCGATTGCACAGACTTTGGTGTCTACGAGGCCGAGCGGCAGAGCGACGTCGCGAATCGTGTTTTCTGTAATGTCCGTGGCGACCCTGGATGCTTTCTTCGGCCATGATACCCAGATCGTTCCGTCGCGCCGGATGACGCCTATCAGCCGCGGCAACTGTCGTTCGAGGTCGCGGCGCGAGCGCGTAAACAGGTGACAAAAATCGACGTCGCGGCGCAGCCTGGCCGAGAGTACAACGCCCGGCGGCAACGGTTCGAGCAGTTCCCGATAGTCCTCGGGCGCGCCTTTGATCAGCGCGCGAAAGCCCGCTTTGTAGCCCAGTTTTTTCGCGAGAGGCGTTGCAGAGTAGCC
Organism: Woeseiaceae bacterium; assembly: GCA_965224505.1. GTDB lineage: Bacteria > Pseudomonadota > Gammaproteobacteria > Steroidobacterales > Woeseiaceae > UBA1847. Next base: position 1,933,960 of record CBDCZL010000018.1, on the reverse strand, counting down.
AGCCATCGCACCTTCCTTTCCGATGTCAGCAACCGTATCCGCTGTCGACCGGCAGGGCAATGCAGATGCCAGACTTTATCGCAGCAGTTCAGTGACAAGACGATCGATATCGAGCTGGCGGCGTGTGTTGCGAAATACGATACGTGCGCCGCTGTCGAGCACGAACGCTTCAATACGATGGCGATTGACGATGTTGTCGCCGTAGCCGACGCCGAGTCCGAAGTAATACCTGAGAATGTCGAAGCCGCGCGGCGTTCGAAAAATCCGATGGCGATGCGTGCTTTCGGCGCCCCAGCTGCGCCGGTACTGTTCGAGTCGAAGTGCCGTGTCCCAGTCCGGGTCGTAGGTGATGGCGGCCGTGCGAATCGGTGCAGCGTGGTGGTGCGCGTCGAGATGACGTTGTATCGCACCGAGCTTCGTCATCGTCGTTGGACATTTGAACGGGTTGTCGCAGCGCGTGTAGAAAAACGTCAGTAGCGATCGCTGTCCGCTGAAGAACTCGCCGAATCGAATTTTCTCACCGTTGTGATCCTGCAGTTCGAGCGCCAGCAGGTCTTCGCGAAGTCTGCGTGCCGCCTCGGCCGTGTGCGTTTCCAAAGTGGATCCGTTGCCGCAGCAGTCCTGCGATTTCGCGGCACCGTTAAGCGGGACCTCCGAGAAGTGCCGCAGTGTGCGGTGAATCTGTTCGGTTGCCGTGGTTTTTCGGCCGGTCGCTGTATAGCCGCCGTAACTGTCGAGTACGACGAGGTCGTCGCGCAGCCGGATGGCCGTCAACGCATGCGTCAGCGCATCCGACACAGACGATTCGATTTTTGTCAACGCGCGCAGCGCAAATGCCGCCGCGGCGGTCAGGTAAGCGTTCGAGGGCGCATTCAGTTCTTCCAGCAGGTAGGGCAGCGCTTCACGGGGAAGCGTGTTTCTCGACAACGCCATGATAAGCGCGCCGCGTATGCGCACAATGGCCGCGGCGCCGAGCCCCTGATACAGCGGGTGTGCTTCGTCCAGCAGCGCGACAATTTGCAGCGGGTCCGGATTGGCCTGTTCGAGCAGGGCCTGCAGTTCCGGTTCGCTGCCTGGTTCCGGTTGCCGAGGCCGTTCGGAATGCCTGACGGATGCGGGCGTCGTGCACTCCGTCATTCAGGTAGCTCCAGAAGGCGGTTGAGGTGCGCTCGTACTGCCGTATCTTCGCTCGTCTCGATGCCTTCAAGGCCCACCGTAAGGCTTCGCGCGAGTGTGCGGAATCGATTGCGGTCAAGGCTGTTGAGCGCGGTCGCGGCCAGCGTTCTCACGGACTCGGACTCAGTGCCGTCTGCGATCAGATCAGCAAACCGGTCGGCCGATGCCGTGTCGGAGGCCAATACCCGCAGTGCTTCGAGGCGCACGGCTTCATCGGTTTCCCGCCCCGCGAATTGCTGTGCAACGTCACGCGCGGAGGCGTGCGGATCCTGGCTCAGCAGCCTGAGTGCGAGTTCGTCGGAAACAAGTTCGGTGCGGCTGCGCAGCGAATCGATGAGTGCCTGTTGCGAATGAGAATCTCCGAGAGCGATCAGTGTTTCGAATGCCGCTTCGCGTAACGCTGGATGGTCGGACGCGGCCGCAGCCCGCAGGCTATCGCGAAAACGCGGCAGCCACTCGGGAAGTTCCGGGTCGTCGAAACTGTGAACTTTGAGCCACTGCAATGACGCGAGACGTTGTTGCGCGGCGGCCGATTCCGATTGCAGTTCCGCAAGCGCGCTTTCCCTGAGCGTCAGCGAGTCCTGAGCGATACCTTCTGAAATATCGGCATCCGCAGTAGCGTCGCGCTCGGCAAGTAAGCTGGCGCGATAGCGGCGCAGCTTGTCACGATAGTCTTCGATACTCATGGCTGAATCACCCCCGGGTTTTCGTAGGGAACGTCGTCGTAGCCAAAGCCCAGACGGCGGTCGACCGAAAGCTGTCCCTGACTGTCGATCATATCGCCCACTGTGGGCGATGCGCCCGGTGCGGGGCAGCAGCTCGATGGCGTGAATCCCAGATTGCCGCGCGGCGCAAATCCGGGCCGCGGTGGTGCGGTCACGTCGTTCCACGGCCACAACGTGTCGGCGACACGCCGCCCGTCGCGATTCTGTGGAGCATAGGATGACACGTGATTCTCGTCCATGCGATCTTCAAGCCATTGCCAAAGTGCCCACAGCCGGTCGATGTTGCTGTGCAGCATGAAAAACAGCGGGTCTTTGGCGGCGGTGTTGATACTCGAAATCCAGCCGCCGAACGACACGTGCGCCGCACCGTGCGGGCTGCCCTCCATGCTGCGAAACGCATTGTATGTATCGCCGAGGGCCAGCGTGGTCTGTTGATCGATCAATGGAAAATTCGCGATAACGCTTAAGCCCGGCGCACTTTGTGTCTGCGTGTCGAAGTAGGCACTGCGGCTGATGCCGGGGGTCGAATTTGTGACCCAGCCGCTCAGCGCGTGGCCGGGCGTGAACTGCACGGGTGAGCCGGCCGCGCCCTCAGATCGCTGCGTGGTTTCGCCCATGAAATCGGCTGAGAGGACATTCGGTGCCGGTTCGTCGAAACGCCAGTAGTGCAGCGCGACGGCGGGATCGATCGCCTGCAGCTGACGTTCGAGGTCCAGTAGAAAGGCCCGGTGCCAGGGCAAAAACTGCGGTCCTCGATGTTCTTCGCCGTCTGCCGGATCGACGTGCATATCGCGAAAGTCGCCGAAGATGCCGGCGCCGCCGTTGTTTAAAATCCCGAATGCGTTCAAAAACCGGTCGCGTTCTGACGGCTGCAGCGCATTGGCGTTCTTGCGCACGCGGACCATCAGCGGAACGGTGAGTCGGTCGTCAGCCGTGCTCGCCAGCAGTTCGCAGTCCGGATCGGCGCTGCTCGGGCTGCCCCATCTGCCGCCGACGTGGAAGTTTACCCAGTCTCCGGATGCCGGCAACTGCAATTGCAGCGTTTCCTCGGACGCCGCATCGGGCGCCGAATAAAACACAATTTCCCCGCCGTTCGGCGTCGTCGGGGCCGAACTCAGTGTGACGTCGACGTCTGTGTTTGTGGGTAACTGCCGAATTCGGGCCGGCGAGGGCGCGAACGTCAGGTAGCGGCCTTCCGCGCCGGCCGTGCCGTTTATTTCAACTTCGAGTGTCATTCTCTGTCACCCCCAATACGACATTTCTGCCGGGTCAGAACTGGTTGTAGAAATCGAGCGAGTCGAGCAAGCCGAATCCGAAGCCTCTGTGGTGCGTCCCGTTGAAGTTCCGCGTGCTGCGAATTAACGCGCTGCGAATCTGGTTGGAATTCGCCTGCAACCTGTTCGGGTCTTTTTCGAGTTTCGATAGCACAAGTGCAATGCTCCCGGTGACGTGCGGTGCCGCCATGCTTGTGCCGGTCATTGCCACGGTTGCCGAGTGGTTCGTCGACCCGGCACGCGCGGCGCGGATATCGAGCCCGGGTGCGCACAGATCCGGTTTCGCCCTGTTGTTGCGCGTCAGGCCAAACGAAGAGGAGTCGGTCAGTTGAATCGGAATTTGCGATGCGCAGGCGCCGACCGTCACGACGTGTTCGGCGGTACCGGGAATGCTCAGCGTCATCTCGTCGTTATCGCCTGTTACGAATTCGACGGCACGCGCGGCATCGCGTTCCACCCACGCATGCACCACACCGTCGGCGCGGATTTCCCGACCGACCATGTGCATTTTCCAGGTGCCTTCCTGAATACGCGAGAGATCGCGTTGAATGCGAACGGACAACAGGTTGTCGCCGTTGTCCGGATGTCCCATCGTTAGTTGCAGATGGCACGCGTTGCCGCCGAGCGCCTCGGATACCGCAGGGTCGGCTTTCGAAACGGGAACCGGGATGGCGCGGTTATTGGGGTCTTCCAGCGTGAACTCGATCTCGTCGAAATTGTGAAACCAGAATTCAAAGTAGTCTTCGTCGCGGGACTGATCGTTGGTTTCCCAGACGATGCTGGATGCGGCGCCCTCGGCAACGTCGATCATCGCGTGACCGGCATGTCCGCGCTCGTTGCCGGCCGATTTGACGACGACGAGGCCGGGCTCGCGCCCGTCGCCGCTGAATCCGTTGAAGGCGGCCTCAAGTGTCGACGATCCGTCGTGGGCGCCTGCGTTCATGCCTAGACTGACATTGACCACGACCGGCAGATTCAAGTGCTCCGCGGCGGTTCGGAGCAGACCCAGCGCATCGACATGGCTCGTTGAATAGCCGAGGCTCGGTGGATCGCCCTGTTTAAATCGCATCGCCGGGATAACGAGCAGAAGTCGCGAGTCGGGTGAGATGCCGCCCGCGAACATGCCGGCGGGCCGTCCTGCCGCAATACTTGCTACGTGTGTACCGTGGCGATTCGGGTCTCGCAGCGCGGGCGGCACCGGGAGATTGCCGTCGACCATCGATTGCAGGCTATTGCGATCGTAGAGTGTGCCGTAGTCTGCATGGAATACGCCCGGAAGGACCTGGTTGGGCGCAGGCCCGCTGGGGTCGCGTTGATTCCAGACGAACTCAATGTCCGTCAGACCGCCGGCGTCCCGGAACGCGTCGTGCAAAACGTCGATGCCTGTGTCGATGATGCCGACGAGCGCGGCATCGCCGCGCTCGTCAACGGGCGGGATGTGGATGTCTTGCGCACGTACGAAGGGTTTGGACGTCGCAAGTTCGATGCTGCCGCCCTCGCGGCTGGCTTCGATGGACGAGATCCCTGAGTCTTCCTGCAGTGCATCCAATTGCTCGGCGGACACCGAGGCTGAAATGACGGTACCGAGGCGGGATTGAATTTTCAGGTCGTCGGGCGCCTGCCAGTTGCTGTTCTTGACGCGTAACAACACCGGAATCGATTGCTCGCCCGTGGTACCGCTGCCGACGATGCTTTCGATACCGGCAACGGAGGGTTCGCTCGCATCGCCGCCGCCCCGCTCGGGTCCGATCGATTCGGGATCCGGCGTCGTCATGCTGCGCGTCTTATAGCGTTTGTATACGTTTGGAAAGCGTCGCTGGACAGTTTGTTGCAGCAGACCGTCCAGCCGCGTCTGATCGCGCCGATAGCGGCGAATCAGTGCGATGTATTCGGCGATGGCGTGATCGCGTACGCCGGGAATCATGCCCTCTACGCTGACATCGAACGTCCGCGCCGCTTTTTGCTTAAGACTCGACACACCGTGTTCGATGTTCGAAACCGTTTCCTGCAGTTTGCGAAAACTCTCCTCCGTCATGTCGGCAGGAGCGGAGCCGGGCAGGCCCGGCTCATTGTCGCTCAGGTCCGGCTCAAAGGTCCTCGGCTGGCCGTTGTGGTCGAACCAGATGAGCTTGCCCGCATGCACATAGCCCGGGGGAATGCGTGCAATCACATCCTGATCGTTGACAAAGCGAAACAAATACTCGCCGTGCTCTTCATGCAGAAACCGGGCACCATTTTCATCGACACTTTTCGGCTGTCCGAACGTGTAGACACCGGTGAGCGCCAGCATTCCGGTCAGTTCGGCCGCCGTCAGCATAGCGAGCGAGCCGCCCGTATTGTGGCCTGTCAGGTGCACCGATTTATTGCCGGCATCGGCCGACTGCAGTGCATCGAGCAGTGGTTCCGTGAGGTCGAACAGATCCTCGACGAACAGGCTGTTGCCGCCGCCCCGGGTACGGACGGTATTGTGCACACTGTGTCCTGCGAGCCAGTTTCCCGCGCTTTCCGTGCCGCGAAATGCCACCAGAACCGAGCGCTCGTCCCAGCATACAAATCCTCGCGTATCCCCGGAGCCAAGGAAGCGCAGTTCGTCGAATCCCCACAGCGATTTCGCGATACGTTCGACGCCGGCCTCGTCTCTGTAGGCGACCTGACTCGCGATGGCGAGCGCTAGCGCTTTCTCCCATGAGAATGGCTGGCCGGTGAGCGCTTCCTTGTTGATCATAGGCTTACATGTTCCAGCGGTTCTGGAAACCCGATTCTTCGGGTCAGGGACGTGCGGTCAGAATCAATCCTTCGCCGTGGCTGATACGGTGGACGACATTCGCGAATACGGCCTCGTCGTCGATCGCCGCGCCGAGTGGGTCGGCGTCTCTCAATGCGCCGAAGTCGAGACCGGTTTCCCGTTCAATCATCGCGATCTGCAGCTGGTAGGTTTCGAATTCCCCAAACACAAACGCGGCTTCGGTCAGGTTGCGGATCATGCGGCCCTGAGTGAGCAGGTAGCCCGTGGCGCTGAGTTCGCGGGTGTCTTCGTTGATCATGACAACGACCTTCCAGAACTCTTCGGGAATCTTCACGTCCTCGGCACCCGGCTGGCGCTTCAGCGTTTTGTCGTCGTCGCGGTACACCGGGCCCGTAAATACGCTGACGCGAAAGCCGTGAGTGTCGGCCGACTCGAGGATGTGATCCTCAAGATCGACCCAGTCGCGCTGATTCAGATCTTTGTGCTGCGGCGCACTGTTTGTGTAATGGAACGTATCGATCTCCGCCTGCTGCGCCTCGGCACGCGAGTCGCCCCAGCCCGGATCCATGCGGCGTACCATGTGTCCGCGATCCAGCGGATTGTGTTTGTACAGTATGTTGCCGATCTGGTGGGCGGGATCGAGTCGCCCGTCGGTCTTCCAGGTGCCTTTGCGTTTCAGCGAGAACGCTTTTTCGCCGTCGATGTTGACGGCCGTATACAGCGGTAGCCGCCGCGATGCCGACTGTACGACCGAGAAGTGCGTGTATTTGAGAACGCCGTCATTGTCGTCGCTGACCGGCGCGATATCGTCGGCCCAGTCGCCTGCGTCCGGCAGTGGGACCGCGAAGTCATCCTCGCCGAGAAACTGCGGATCGTAACCCCCACGGCCGGAAAAGTCGTCGGCCGAAGACACAGGGTCTTCGGTAATGCCTTCCGCGCCGGCACCGAGAAAGATGCTGGACTTAAGATGCTTACGCGCCGCCGCGACAACGTCCGAGGCGACTGCAAAGTTGGCATCGCGGAATGCGCCGGCAAAGTGCAGGCCGACGGCGTCGCCGGTTTCGAGATCGAGTACGGGCGATCCGGAATTGCCGCCCAGCGACGTGTAGTCGGTCGTCAGGATGACGTCGTTTTGTTCGGTGTCTGTCACAAATCCCGGCGCGAAGCGCTTGACGTCGTAGATGTCCTCGAACAGTTTTTTCATCAGGTCAGGATCGTTGCGGCCGCCATCGGAGGCCGGGTAGCCGACCGCGGCAACCGGCATTCCCGGTGTGGCCGCGGTCTCGCGCAGCCTGAGCGGTTCGACTCCGTCGATGTTATCCACGCGCAGGAACGCCATGTCCGGCTGCGCGTCTTCGGCGATGTACAGCACGTCGAAGACATCGGCGCGGCGCCTGGGCGAGGTTGTCTGGTGCTGCCGCATGTAGTCGATGCGTACATCCATGCGTTCACCGAAGGTGCCGGTTCTGAATTCGAATTCGCCCAACGCGTTTTTACTCGCAAACAGGCGTGCGACGTGACGATTGGTGACGACGATGTCGTCATCGATAAGCCAGCCTGTGCCTGCATAGCTCAGTGTGAAGTGGTTAAACAGATCGACACGGCCGACGCTTTTCGAGATGCGTTCGAGGTCGGTTCTGTTCCCGGTGACGGCGTCGACCAGATCGGGGTCTTCTGCCACCGGGCTCGCCTGCATCTGGATGACATCGTCTCGGATCAGATAGGCCGGGCGCAGCTCGGCCAGAATGATCGCTTCAAGCTGCAACCATTGGGCGTGACCTTCCTGACCGCCACCGATGCCCTCCAGCGCAAGGTCGCCCTGCGCAACGTTGCGCGCGCTTTCAATGGTGCCGCCGTCGGGATTCTCCTGGCGAAACCGTTCCCAGATTCGATCGACGGATTCGCGAAACCTGGGGTTGCGTCCCCGAATCAGATCTATTTGCCGTGTGGCCATCTTGTTATTCCTGTTGGGGCCTGTAAATCACTGTCGTGACGGCAGGAATTCTCTCAGTCGCCGAGTCGGATGCACGACTGCGTCTATGACCGGCGGGATGCCGGTGCCGCGGATGAAACTGGTGCTACGGCCGCACGGCTCAGAGCACCGCGAAGCGCTCGCGATTCAGAAAGTCCTCTGCGGCAAGGCGCCCTGCAACGCGGAAGGCCTGTGCGGAGGAGTCGAGCTCGTGAAATCGGATATCCGTTATCGTGCACCGGAAATGTGTGACGGGCGTGATGGGTCGTACCAGCATCGTGTCGAGGACGCCGAAGCAGATCGGCGTCAACCATCCTTCACGGCATGCGCGCTCATGTGCGGAACATCGCAGGGCCGAACAAAACTCCAGTTCGGCGGATTTTGCGAAACTCAGATCGACTTCGGCATAGAGCAAACGTCCGCCCACGACTTTTCTGCATGCGCCCGTGGCACTGGCAGGCGTGTGTACCCTCACGTCGTGGAGATTCTGGTACGAATTTCTCCAGTCGTCTAAATTGACCATCTTTCCGGTGCTCGATTCGAGACATCGCATTAGTGTTTCGAACACCTATCCTGTCAAATAAAGCTGTTCAAAAAGTGGAACGAAAATGACAGATCGTATTGAGCCTTTTTTTGCGCGAAATATTTCGCATTGGGGCCGGGTGTTGAGCGGAAAGCGAGTTAACTCATTGAGATTCTGAGGCGGCTAGCATTTAGAATCATTCTAATTGTCGTATACGAGATATCTGAGGTTAAACTAGTCGGTTAGCCATCCGATTTTAGTCACTAGAAAACATGTCAGATATCCGGGCAATACGTCGAAATCGCTGACTCAAGTTGAACAAATATGACGCACCTTTTTGCGACTATTTGTAGTTAAAAATGTACGATCCGGAAAATTTGCGCAGATTGGCGGTGCCGCGCTGAGCCTGTTAACAGGCCCTAAGGCAATTTCAGAGGTAGAAACGCAACCGGCTGCGAACTATGCAGCGCTATGTTTGCGATGGCTTTTTTCCATCGCTGCCAGAAAGACGGCGAAACACAGGGCGCCGATGACCGGTATGAGCCAGGCGAATGCCAGCAACAGGGAGCTGGCGACGGTATGAAAACTCGGTCGTCGCGCATACCAGACCGTGCAGGCAACGACCGCAATACCATTAATAAGAACAATTTGGCCTGCTAAAGTTAAATTTATATCCATGGCGATAATTTCGGTCGGTTTGTTGAATTAATCAGTTGTCCGCTACGTCGCTTCCGCTGCCCGAAATCGAGGTACAGCCTGCTCCTCCGTCGCTGACTTTTCCGAACCGCCCAGTAATTCAAGTATACAGTATCGAAGCGGCTCACCAGCAATGCGCCCTTCAAGGCCCGAAGAACGAAATTTGACGACTCCAATGAATGACGAGCGGCGCCGAGAGGCGCTTTTTCAGAAACAACAGGGCTGACATTTGTGTTGACAGACAGGTTCTGACACAGGGCCCGCTGCGCTATGCTGTTTTTACGGGTACCCATTGAGACATTGGCAAGGTAATGAAGCGGCCACAACAGTTATTGCTTGAGGCGCGCCGAGAAATCGCGAGATTCGAACGGGAAAAAGCGCGTCAGTTGCTGCGCCGGGCCGCCACCGCTGCGCCGGATGACGTCGACTCGTTGCTGACCTGTGGACAGCACTTTGCGATGCTCGAAATGCAGCAGTCCGCGCACGAGATGTTCCTCAGGGCCGTCGCAATTGCGCCGAACAATGCGCTTGCCTGGCATAATGTCGCCGCAACACACCGCTTTCTGGGCAATACCGGCGATGCTGAGCGCGCGGCCAACAGGGCGATCGAGCTCGATCCCAGCAACGTTGAGGCGTATTTTCTGCGTTCTGATCTGCGCAAAGCCACCGCCGAAGCGAATTACATTGCGGAAATTGAAGCACGACTGGACGAAGGCGTTCCGGCCGGTCTGTCACGGGCGTATTTGCTCTATGCGCTGGCCAAGGAACTGGATGATCTGGGCCGATACAACGAGTCGTTCACGACGTTGACGGCCGGTGCGCAAACCCGACGTGAAGAGATTGATTACTCGATCGACAACGATGAAAGAATCCTTGCACAAATCGCCGCGTGTTACGACGCCGAATTCATGAGCCAGGCTTCGCCGGGTTGCGATGACATCGCGCCGATATTCGTGCTCGGTATGCCGCGCACGGGAACGACGTTGCTGGAGCGCTTTCTCGCGGGTCATTCGACGATTTCAAGCGCCGGCGAACTCACAGAGTTCTCGGCGGCGTTGACGCAGGCGACTCTGGCCTCTGCCGGCCGGGAGTACCTGAGTAAACATGGGATCGTGAAGGCGTCGCGCAAAGCGGATTTTGCCGCGATGGGACGGCTGTATGCACACTTGACACGCTACTTCCACAGGAATGGCAGCACTTTCATCGACAAGTTGCCGTTCAACTTTCTCTACGTAGGCCTGATTCGCCTCGCGCTGCCGAATGCCCGGGTCATTCATGTCGTTCGCGACCCGATGGACACCTGTTTCGCGGTTTATCGCATGCTCTTCAATAAGGCCTATCCATTTTCTTACGACCTCGGCGAAATCGCGCGCTATTACACGGCCTACCGGAAACTGATGGGCCACTGGAACCGTATACTCGGTGACTGGTTTCACACTGTCGCGTACGAGGATCTGGTCGCCGATCCCGAATACGAGGTACGGCGCGTTTTTGAGTTCCTGCGGCTCGACTTCGAGCCGGGCTGTCTGTCATTCAGCGGGCGGTCCGACGCGGTGACTACGGCGAGCGCGTCGCAGGTCCGGCAAGGCGTGTACACGACCTCCGTGCAAAAGTGGCGCCGTTACGAGGAACATCTGGGGCAATTGTATGAGGCGCTTGCGGCGTCGGATATGTTGTCGCACTAGGGGGCGTTCTCAATTAGGTTGAGTAATACACTGTACAGTGTTGTATTCTCTGATCTTTCCTCGGGGAAACTATGGCTCGCAAAGAAATCAGAGACGATCAGTGGGCTCGGGTAAAAGATGTATTGCCTGGAAAATCAACCGATTGCGGTGTTACCGCCGAAGACAACCGTCGCTTTCTGGAAGCCGTGCTGTGGATTGCCAGGACGGGTTCGCCCTGGCGGGATTTGCCAAGCCGCTTTGGCCACTGGCACCGGGTCTATGTGCGCTATAACCGCTGGGCCCACAAGGGCCATTGGGTTCGTATTTTTGAGGTCATGGCCGACGATCCGGACCTCGAACACCTGATGGTCGACGGCAGCATTGTTCGCGTTCACCAGCATGGTGCGGCAAAAAAAACGGCGGGATGAGGAGGCCATGGGCAAGTCGCGTGGTGGCTTGAGCACGAAGATTCATGCGGCGGTCGATGCGCTGGGCAATCCGGTTCGTTTCATTCTCACGGCCGGTCAGCGGGCCGAGATTGGTCAGGCAAATGCACTGATCGCGGGGTTTTCAGCCGACTACGTCATTGCGGACAAAGGCTATGACTCGGATGCGTTCATCGACTCTGTTGACGCGATCGATGCGGTTTCGGTGATACCGCCGAGAAAGAACAGAACCGTGCTGAGAGATTACGATGAATACCGGTATTGTGAGCGCAATCTGGTTGAGCGGGTGTTTCAAAAGCTCAAACACTACCGCCGGATCGCCACTCGTTACGAGCGTCTGGCGGTCACTTACCTGGCAATGCTCAGCCTTGTCGCCACCATCATCTGGCTTAATTGAGAACGCCCACTAGGGCCTGGTCAGTCTGTCCTACGAACCGGTAACATTCGCTCGATTCAGTTCTGTTTCGAGAATCCCGGTCAGCGTGCGGACCGCCTCGTTGTTGTTGGTTGGCGAAACATACGCAACAAGGTCGCTTTTGTAGCGAAACTCGGCCGAATTGACCGCAGCCAGCTTACCTGATCGAACCCACTTTTCGGCGTAGTTCTCCGACATGAATGCCAGATAATCGCTCGCCTGCAGCAACAGGAGTTTGCCGTCCTGCAGCGAGGAGTTCACGAATACCTGAGAAAACTTCAGCTTCTCGACGATGTTGTAGGGTACATAAAAGCCGAAACTGCGCATCAGCTTGAATTCCGAGTAATCAGCATGCGCCGCTTCGCTGGGTTGTTTGCCGAACAACGGGTTGCGCGGCCCGCAATACAGATCGACGTGCTCGAATCCTACCGTGTAGGACGTCAGTCCGGCCTGATCCCGGGCTGCACTGTTAAACGCGATATCGACGCTGCCGTTGCGAACGAGATCGCAGATCACGCGTGGCTCAGCCGTACTGATGTTGATACAGACGCCGGGTAGCGCCTTGAGAAAGCGGTCGAACACCGGCACCAGGATGTCCTGCATGCCCTCGAGCACGACGTCCGGCGCGGCCAGCGCTATCTCGCCCGAAAGCCCGGCGCGAAGCTGCTGCACCTGCGCACGAAAAGCGTCCATGGTGTCGAAGAGTTCCTGCGCCGCCCGGTAGACCGATTCGCCCTCGGCCGTCAGTGCGAATCCCGTGCGGCCCCGGCGGCACAAACGCATATCGAGGCGCTGCTCCAGCTTTGACAGGTGGGTGCTTATGGTGTTGTTGGCCATATCGAGTCGGCCTTCGGCCTGGGTAATGCCGCCCGATTCCACGATCGCAGCGAAGATTTTGAGCTGTCGCACGTCGATATCGGTCAGGCCGCCGAGAACCTGGGTGATGGGCTTGGTCATAGCAGCGATTATACCTCTGTGATAACAGATGTATTCATCCGCTATGCGCAGCATCAATGGTATGGCCTGGCGGCATCATGGGCGCGGAACCGCTTATCCGTTTGTCCCGGGGGAATATCATGAAGCAAACATCCAGCCCAGCCGCACAATCGCCAACGATGGTTGCCGCTGCAGTAGCCGCCGTTCTTTCAGTCCAGGCACCTGTTGTCGCGGTTGCGCAGGACGAAATGGAAGAAATCATGGTGACGGCCACCCGCCGTGCGCAAAGTGTTCAGGATGTGCCGTACAACATTACGGCAATTTCCGGCGAATCGCTTCAGGACGCGGGCATCGGTAACCTGGCCGACCTGATGAAAGCGGTGCCCGGGGCGGTCTACGCCGACATGGGCGCCCGCGCAAATGCGCAGAACAGCACGATCGTACTGCGTGGCCTGAATGCCCAGTCACAGGTCAGCAGCTCGGCATTCGCCAATCTCGCGGTGCCGTCCGTGTCGACCTATATGGACGAAACGCCGGTATTCATGAACCTGCAGCTGCTCGACGTGAATCGTGTGGAAGTCCTGCGCGGTCCGCAGGGGACGCTGTACGGATCGGGTTCTTTGGCAGGGACGGTTCGCTTCATTCACAACGAGCCGGACGTTGACGCCACGTCGGGTTCGATTCAAGCCAGTATCCGCCATGAGGATGACGCCGGGGATCTGAGCTACGGCCTGCGCGGCACCTTCAATGTGCCAGTGTCAGACAACGTTGCCGTTCGCCTCTCTGCCGGTTACGACGATACGGCCGGACTCATCGACGTTAAGGGCCTGGCAGTGCGTGACGGTGCCGGCATACCCGTGCTCGAAGATCCCAGTGATTTCGTCGGCAGTTCTTATGCGACCGTCAATGCCAGCGACCACGATGCATCGGAGACCTGGTCGTTGCGCACTGCTGCCCTGTGGGATATTAACGAATCGGTCGAGGCGAAGCTCACCTGGCACCATCAGACCATTGATGCCACGGGTAATGCGTTCCGCAACATGGGCAGCGACGATTACTCGCTGGACTACGCGTCTGTCGATACGTTCGAGCAGGATGTCGATGTCCTGAGTCTCGAGATTGAGGCGGACCTGGGATTTGCCACACTGGTTTCGAGCACTTCGCAATCGGAGTCCGACATCGATACCACGCGTGATCTGTCGTTCCTCGTCGAGTCGCTTGATGCGGCTATCGGCCCCTGTTACATCTATGGTTGCTACCCTCGCGGCGTATTTATCGGTTCCGAACCCGCCGAGCGCAAGGACGTCACGCAGGAACTGCGTCTCGTCTCCAATTCGGAAGGAAGCGTCGACTGGATGATCGGTGCGTTCTACAACAAACAGGACGCTGATTTAATTCTCGCGCAAACGGTGTACGGCTACGCCGAGTGGGCCAACACGGCGGGTACCGATGCCGCCGTAGCGGAGACGATTGGTATTCCCGGTGGCTTAGGCTTGTCGTTCTACGATTTCTGGATGGCAGGCTACATCGCGAATCCGGCGAATGAGGATTATCAGTTCTTCAACCAGCGAAACGTAGAGTTTACCGACAAAGCCATCTACGGGGAGCTAACGCTACACGCTACCGACCAGTGGCAGATCACGTTTGGCGTTCGCGCATTTGACCAGGAGTACCGTCACGATCTTCGCCAGGAGTTTACAAACTGCGGAGTGTTTTGTTCGCCATCCGGCAGCGTCCGCGGCGTCGAAAACTGGGAGACCTCGAGCTCGTTCGATGACCAGATCTTCAAGGTCAACACCTCGTATGCAATTAACGACCTTACGAACGTTTACCTGACGTGGGCGGAGGGATTCCGGCACGGTGGTTCGAATGCGTTACCGGTCGGGGCGTTTGGCGTCGTAGCTGCTGACATTCCTTTCAAATCCGACGAATCGCAGAATCTCGAGATTGGCATCAAGGGTAGTTTTGGTGACTCGGGCATGAATTACACGGCCGCCTTGTACCAGATCGACTGGAAGAATCCGCAACTCGACATGTTTCTCACGGCCGCGGCATTGCCTGCGGTCAAGAACGGCGACGAAGCAGAGTCGAAAGGACTGGAACTGTCGCTTGATGGCAATCTGACCGATAATCTGTCATTGATGCTGGGTTACAACTACACCGATGCAAAGCTGACGAAGGACTTTATAGCCGGTTCCGTCACGGGCGTCGCCGGCGACAGGCTGCCCGGGATTGCCGAACACCAGGCGAATCTGTCGCTCAGCTACTTACAGCCGCTGAGCAACGGCTGGTCCGTTAACTACCGTATTGACGGCATGTACATGGGGGATCGTAAGAACGATCTGAGCACAGGCGGGGAAGTGTTCGATTTGCCGTCATATTCGTTGTTCAACGGTTCCGTCGGCGTATCGACCGACACCTGGACGATTACCGCTCATCTGAGAAACCTGTTTAACGAGAAAAACGCGATCTACACGGCCACAAATGCCCGTTCGGCCGTGTCGGCGGCGCGACCGTTCTCGTTTGGTGTCACGGCCAGCTACAGCTTCTGACACAGGGCCTGTTAACGCTGCGCCACCGTGGGGGAGCCGGCTGGCGCGAATTGCCGACCATGAATGACGCTGGCCACAATGAGACTTGAGGAGTACGCGCAGCATGACGCGGTCGGACTGGCTGCGCTGATCGCTGCCGGTGAGGTAACGGCGAAGGAGCTCGCGCTCACCGCGTCTGCGGCGATCGAAGCGGTTAACCCGGCGTTGAATGCGGTCGTCGAAACGTACCGGGACCGCATAGAAGAACTGGACGATGCCACGCTCGGTGACGGCCCGTTTCGGGGTGTGCCGTTCCTGATGAAAGATGCGGGCATGCAGGAATCGAGTCGCCTCTACGAGATGGGCAGTCGGTTGCTGGCCGGCCGCAGAGCGCCGCACGACACCTATTTCATGCGCATGATCAAAGCGAGTGGACTGAATCCGCTGGGTCGCACCAACGTGCCTGAGTTTTGTATCGCCGGCACGACGGAAGGTGTCTTCCACGGCAATGCATCCAATCCCTGGCGGGACGGGTTTTCGGCAGGGGGTTCGAGCGGCGGATCGCAGGCCGCCGTCAGTGCGGGTATCGTGCCAATGGCCCACGGTTCGGACGTTGGCGGGTCGATCCGAATTCCGGCGAGTTTCTCCGGCGGTGTGGGCCTCAAGCCGTCGCGGGGACGGATCTCCCACGGACCGGACATTGGCGAAGGCGTTTGGGGTATGGTGACCAGTCACGTGCAGACGCGCAGCGTTCGCGATACGGCGTTGGCGCTCGATTGCCTGTCTGTTCCGCAGCCCGGCGATCCGTTCGTCATTCGCCAGCCGGAGCGCCCGTTCTTCGAGGAGGTCATCGATGAAGATTCGCCAACATTACGTATTGGATACTCGTGCGAAGCACTGATGCCGGGGTATCCGGTCAATGACGAAGTGGCCGATGCTATCGAGCGTGTGGCGACAGTGCTGGAGTCGATGGGCCATATCGTCGAGCAGGCCGCGCCGGACTACGATTTCGATGCCGTGATTGAGGCGTTCACGACCGTCTGGTTTGTCGGCTACGACGATCTTATTCAGCAGAGTGCGCTTGCCATGGGGCGAAGGCTGGATGAGCAGACGCTCGAGCCGATGACACTCGCCGTACTGGAGGCGGCGAGGGACACGCCACCTGCGAAGTTGCCTGGCGCTATCGACTACTTCAACCGGGTGCGCCGGACGTTCGGGCAGTTTTTCACGAATTACGATATCTGGCTGACGCCGGCCACGGCGCAACCCAGTGAACCCTGGGGTAAGTATGGCCAGAATCTGGAGGGGATGACCGGAGAAGAGTACATACGCCTGACCGAACGGCCGGTGCAATTCGCGGTACCGTACAACGTCACGGGCTTCCCGGCGATCTCGCTGCCGTTGGCGGAAACAATGGACGGACTGCCGATCGGCATTCAGTTGGGTGCGGCGCACAGCAATGAGGATCGCTTGTTAAGCCTGTCGGCCGACCTGGAACGGGCGCTCCCGTGGTGCAGCCGTTTACCCAATACGCACGTGAGCCGGGTCGCGCAGCCGCTCGAGAAGATGTATGTCTGAAGGATATCGGTTGTCGAGGGAAAGCGCCGTCGCCTACGTGTTTCTCGCGTTTATTGCCTCGGTTGGCATCTTCTACGTGTTGGCGCTCCCGGCGATCGTTACCGCACTGGTTGACGGCCTTGGGTTCTCCGATCAACAAGCCGGCTATGTGTCATCGGCCAACGCCTACGGAAGCATGACCGGGGCATTGATCGCTGTGCTGCTGGTTCGCTCGTGCGACTGGAAAAAGACTGTCGCCGCCATGTTCGTGGTCATGATTGCGATGGAGATCGTCACGACCAAAATTTCGTCACCGGGTACGATGGCGGCGTGGCGGTTTGTGTCAGGTGCCGTCGGTGGTTGCTCGGTCGGCATCGGGCTGGCGGTACTCGCCAGACTCAGGCACCCGGACCGGGCGTTCGGCCTGTTGTTCCTTGAGCAATTCGGGCTGGGCGGATTTCTGATTCTTTTCAGACCTCTCGTCATTCCCTATCTGGGCGTAACCGGCATCTTTGTCATGCTTGCCATCCTCATGCTGATCGGGTTGCTGGCAATCCCGTTTCTGGATGATTACGAGGTGGAGGAGACCACAGATTCGAACCGCTCGAAACTGCCCCCGTTTACGCTGTACACAGTGCTGTGTCTTGCTGGCATATTCCTGTTCCAGACCGCGACGAACGGCACCTGGACCTATATCGAGCGCATCGGGACGGCCATGCAGTTTACCGATACGGCGGTGTCGGGGGCGGTGGCCGTGGCGACCTGGGCGGGTATCGGCGGCGCATTGGTGCCGATCACCCTTGGGAAACATTTCGGGCGTACCGTGCCTATCGTTGCGGGGATTCTCACGACTATCGCGGGTGTATTCGCCGTTTACGGTTCCGACGCGCTGCTGGGATTCACGATTGGTGGCGCAACCATTAATTTTGCCTGGTCGTTTGGGCTGGCCTACATGTTCGGCATCACAGCGCATTACGACAAGACCGGCCAGTTGACCACACTTGGCGGTATGGCGTCGAAATTCGGTCTCGCGACGGGTCCGCTCGTTGCTACGTTTTTCATCTCGGGCAACGACTACGGCTCGTTACTGGTCGCATCCGCTGTTGGTTTGCTGATCTGCCTGCTGGCGTCGATCGCGCCGGCGCGCCATGCCGATCACGGTGAATGATATCGGGTGTCTGTCGCCCAACGGGAGTAGAAAAATGCAACGACAACGTGCGAAACGATGGATCGCGGTGTTGGCAGTCGCTGCGTGTGTTGGCAATCAGGTGCAGGCGGACCAGCGTTCGCTGGTACCGCGCACGGCGTTCGACGGACCGGTGCTTGAGTTCGATTTTCCCGGAATGAAGATCGGCATAGCGGAGTACGACGAAGGGCCTACGGGGACCACCGTGTTCTTTTTTTCGAAGCCCGCTATGACGGCAGTTGATGTGCTGGGCGGTGCGCCAGGCACGATAAATACCGATTCGGTCCGCAAAGGCTCGGCCGAATCGTTCATGAAGTCGGTCGTGTTCTCAGGTGGGTCGTGGTATGGCCTTGCGGCCGGCACCGGTGTTGCCGATGCGATTAAGGATGACACCGGTGCATCAAACGAGTACTACGATATCGCCGGGGTCGTGTCCGCCATCATCTTTGACCTGGGCGGTCGACGTTTTAATGCGATCACGCCTGACTATCGGCTGGGACAGGCAGCCTACGCTGCGGCGCAGCCCGGACGTTTTCCGCTCGGAGCCCGCGGTGCGGGCCGCATGGCTATGCAGGGCGCGTTCTTTGAAGGACTCGATGATCGCCACGGACGTGTCCGCTCGGGGCAAGGCGGTGCATTTCGCCAGATCGGTGACACCAAAATCGCGGTGTTCACGGTCGTCAACTCCTATGGCGCGATCGTTGATCGTGGTGGCAAGGTCGTTCGTTGCAGCGACATCGAAGGTCAGAACGACTGCAGTTCGGTAGCGGATCTGCTGAGGCAAAAATACGCCGCGATGCAGCATTCCGTCGCCGGAACGAAGCAACGGCGTACCGGACCCACGCAGGCGACCACGGTCACGCTCGTCGTTACCAACCAGAAGATGCCGCATTGGGCGTTAGAGCAAATGGCGGCCCATGTTCACACGTCCATGGCAAGGGCGATTCAGCCCTTCGCCACCGAGGGCGATGGCGACACGCTGTTTGCCGTTTCCACGGGCGACGTGGAAAATCCCAATCTGTCGACGCTGGATATCTCAGCCATCGCGGCAGATGTTGCGTGGGACGCCGTGCTGTCCAGCGTGCCAGGGCGCATAACCCGCGGCGACGCAACGCCTGCAGTTCTCGACGCCGCGACGCTCGATCTTTACGTCGGCCGCTACGCGTTTGCACCCAACGACATTCTTGTGGTCAGTCGCGACGCGCGGCAAATGACGGCGACCTACACCGGTCAGAATAATGACTATTTTCCCGGTGACAGGCCGGTCGCGTTGACCGCAATCGGCGGACATCGATTCCTGATAGGGGACGGTGAGCACATGCTGCAGTTTTCGTCGACCAGCGGCGTATTCGACGTCATCGCGCTAAACCCGGGCAATTGGCAAATGTTGGCGAAGCGAATGGAATAGGGCCTGTTAACACGAACGTCAGCTTCCCTGCCGAGGCGGTTTCCGTTGTTTAATCCGGTTTTTCGTGTTTAGGCTTTCGCAGCCGATCGAGTAAGGTTTTTGCACCTTCTCTTATCGCGTTACCGGTCTCCGATTCCAAATTGAGTTCAATGCCAAATGACATCAGGACCTTGTCGACGGCATCGCCTACCGCGGACCAGAGTCCCTCGGTGGCAAGCGACGATGTGTATTCAAACTGATTTTCGTTGACCGCCATCGCAAATTCGAGCGGAAAGTGTCCGTCGAACTCATTGACGTAGCGAGCATTTGAGCGGGACGTGGCGGACAATTCAGGGTCTCGGACGCAATGTTCTATAATAACAAACGGCGGCACGGTTCTAATGATCTGCTGTCGCCGGTAGAGTGCGAAGAGAAATTCCAGGAACGGCTGGTGAGTGTCTAGAGAACCGGGAGCGATTCAACTCTCCATTAGCAAATCGCTACACCTGTTCCAATTGTTTGAAGACTGACAAAGCTCCGTGTCAGATCAGGTCAACGGCCTGTTGAATAACCCCTGTCTTTAGGCCAAAACTGGTCGGCGATTGAGTTTTCCAGGCAAATATTGTTGACGGACAAAAAGTCGGCGGAGAACTAGAACAATAAATCGGAAAAAAGATGAGCGGCCGACCACGCGCTTGCAGTTGAGTGCGATGGCGATCATCAAGAACTGAATCTGGACTTTGGGAAGTCCGCGATGTCTCGCCCGCCGCAGCCCGTGACTCTGTTGGCCCTCACCGAACAAACTTTCGATCTTCCATTTCCGTTCGACCAAGCGTTGGCGGAAGGTGGGTGTTGACTGACGCCGACGTACCGCCTCCACTTCATCCTGATGAATGCCTCGGTAAACGAAACGAGCCCTGAACTTCTGGTTATCAGGGAGGCAACTGCTGCTCATTGGACAGTGTCGACAATGGCCGCCGGTGATGCGGTAACGCCTTACCGAGCCACGTTCGGTTTTCTCACAGGGATAGAGGTAGTGTGGCCTTCAGGGCAGCGATACCGATCTTTACGCCGGTCGTACTTAAAGTTGCTTGGTGTCAATTTACCGCGACCGGTGTTGGCATCGTGCATGGGAATGTAGTGGCGAATCTTCTGCTCGCGCAGTTGCGCATAAGTCGGCCCACGACCGTAGCCCCGATCGGCAATCACCTCCTTGATGGCCAGGCCCAGAACATTGCATTGGTACTCAATGCGCTCGGGCAAGATCGGGCACTATAGCCTGCATCCATCCGGGAGACAGTGAATTTTACTATGCCAACGCCTGCTACATGGACTTTTTCAACAGGCCGGAAAAACTTCTGCAACTAATTAGATCGCGGCAGCTTGACCACACAACAGTTTGAGTTCTCGTCGATAAGTTCCTTAGCCATGCTAATGGCCTCTATGAATTCGTGCTCATGCAAAGCGAGAGATTTGTGCTGCAACTGCTCAAAGATCTCAGACGGCAGGCCCACTTTTCCAAATTCCTCAACCGATCGAGCCAGGATTGTCGTCGAAGCGAGCAGATACGCATACGAACTTACATTCCCTAGCGTATTCGTGCCGACCGTGTAGTCGTTCGCGTCTAGCAAAGCAAGTTCATTTAGTGCTCGGGCGTCGCCATCGTTCCATACTTTCATGAAAATTTCTCGAGCAACACCCTTATCGTCGCTTCTTTTGCCGAGGCTAAGCAGAGCGTCATACTTAGCACCATGCTTGATAGATGTTCTTAGCCACTCGTCAGCACTTTCCCGGGCTGACAATGGAACGTCATTGCATGCTTCATATCTTCGTCTCATATGCTTTAACATACGCGACAAGTTCTCAGGGTCAGAGTCGTCAATTCTGATCCACGTCTCCTCACCATCAATCACCATTTTGAACTGGTGGGTTTGTTCTACCCTAGAGATATCCGAATCGAATTCCGCCTGTGAAACGCCAAACGGCTCGCCCTTACACGACTGAAGTAGCTTTGACAACAGGAATGCAGCTGTTCCATCGCCAGTCTCTGCTGCCGATAGCAGTGCCGAGTAGTCGCGCGGATAATCCTTAAGTGAGATAGTTGCGATTGTTCGAAAGCGGACTTCGATATCTGAGACAAATTGCCGAATCGTATTCAGTCTCGCAGCTGCGACCGTTGCTGGGTCGCCCAGCACATCCGGGTCTGAATGCGATTCGCTAGGTACCTGACCGGCATGATGCTCCTTGGCCAAGTTCTCGGCTGTTGACAGTGCAGGTCCGTTTAGTGGACAAAACACGAATGCACTCGCAGTCATTATGACTGCGAGCACGGCGACCCAAAGAAGAACACGTACTACGGAAAAAGAACTCAATCGATCACGTCATATCGAAATATCACAATGGACTGTGGTGGATTCTGACGAGCTTCCATGCACTGTCCATACTATGACGAACAATGTAACGTCGGTATGGCCGGTGTAGTTCTCGCATTCCCAATCATTTATTGTCAGTAATGTCGTCTCGTTACCCCATTGCCCTTCATTCGATCCTCTCGGATGCCAGCGATACTCTTGACCTTATTCGTCATCGGCATTGCACAAGTAACTACCTGGAGTATACGGTGCGTACGTAAGTGCGTAAGCTATCGTTGGAAGAAAAAGGTGCTCAATAGCAAAATGGAAATGCGGGTGAGAAATAGTCGAACGAAATTCATTTCGCCTCAGCCCAGATTTAATGTTAACAGGCCATAGTATACTGTCCCATAAATAACTAATATAATAAAAGGCATTCTTTTCACAGGAGAAAAGCCATGCCTCGTGGACGCCCGGTCGCGCCAATCGTACTCAACGCCGAGGAAAAACAGCAGCTTTTGAGTCTTGCCAATTCACGCAGCCTGCCGCACGGTCTGGTGCGCCGTGCACAAATTGTACTGGCCTGCGCCGAGGGCGAGGCCAACAGCGCCATTGCCAAACGCCTGAAACTGAACAACGCCACCGTCGGCAAGTGGCGTAAACGGTATCGGGAACAGGGGATCGAGGGCTTGCACGAGGACCTGCGTGCCGGCCGGCCGAGGTCGCTCGACGATGAGCGCGTTGCAGAGGTCATCAACAAAGCCTTGAACACCCGACCGCCGGCCGATACCCACTGGAGCGTGCGCTCGATGGCCGAGCATACCGGGATATCGAAAAGCACCGTGCAGCGCTGGTTCACCCTGTTTGGCGTGCAACCGCATCGACAACGCCACTTCAAGCTCTCCAACGACCCCTTCTTCATCGAAAAAGTGCGCGACATCGTGGGCCTCTATCTCAACCCGCCCGACCACGCGATGGTGCTGTGCGTGGATGAAAAGACCCAGGTGCAGGCGCTCGAACGGACTCAGCCGATGCTGCCCATGGGACTCGGCTATGTCGAAGGTGTCACCCACGACTACGTCCGTCACGGCACCACCACCCTGTTCGCCGCACTCGATGTCGCCAACGGTAAAGTGATGACCCAGTGCAGGGCTCGCCATCGACATCAGGAGTTTCTCGCCTTCCTCAGGCACATCGATGCCAACGTGCCTGAAGACCTCGATGTGCATCTGGTGATCGACAATTACGCCACCCACAAACACGCCAAAGTGAAAGCCTGGCTGGCCCGGCGTCCGCGCTACCATGTGCACTTCACCCCTACCTATGCCTGCTGGCTTAACCAGGTCGAACGCTGGTTCGGTCTGATTACACAACGTGCCATTCGCCGTGGGTCATTTTCCAGCGTCAAACAGCTGATTGACAAAATCCAGCGCTTTGTCGATCACTACAACAACAACGCCAGACCCTTTCTGTGGACGGCTACTGCCAAATCCATACTCGATAAAATCGAAAGACTTTGCGCATATACTTACGGGACAGGACAATAGGAGCGATTGAAGTATTCATGGAACCGAACGTGACGTCAAGCAAGAATGATCGGGCCGAGGCGATCTGCGAAGCGGTGGCACGTCCAATTATGCGTTTTGTCGTTGTGAAACAGATTGAACAGCAGGACATACAGAGGGGTTAGGTCCCGTTTGACCGGATACTTTAGAATAGGCTGATAAGGCCATGAGAGGTGTCTGTCAGTTTTCACCGATATAGAGCCAATGCGTTTTCGGCGTAAAGGAGCCACCTGGTTTTCACCGTAATGGAGCCGTTACGTTTTCGGCGTAATGGAGCCACTGCGGCTCTGATTTCAGGCTCGAACTTTCCATAAATGCAGATACCCTCGCGGTTTTTTGAGCGAGGGTATCGATGGCAAACAGGAGGTTCGAGATGTACGAACTACGACAAGTATTGGTGCGCATGCGGCTCGGCGATTCCGACCGGGCCCTGGCCAGGGCGGGTCTGATCGGCCGTCCCAAGGCGAAAGCGCTGCGCCGGCTGGCCGAGGCCGAAGGATGGCTGGATCCGGGGCGGCCCTTGCCCGAGGATGCGGTGCTGGCCGAGGCCCTGCCACGGGCCCGGCCGCGGTCGTCTTCGGTCTCCGGCGTTGAGCCGTTTCGCGACAAGGTCGAGCGATGGGTGGCTCTCGACACACCGTGCCGTGCGATCCACCAGGCGCTCAAGCGAGAATACCAGTACAGCGGCAGCTACTCGTCGGTGTACCGCTTCGTGCAAAGCATCAAGCCGCGCCGACCGAAGGCGACGATGCCGCTCGAGTTTGCACCGGGCGAAGCCGCCCAGATCGATTTTGGCAGCGGCCCGGAACTGATCGACGTGGAGACCGGCGAGATCGTCAAGACCTGGTTCTTCCTGATGACGTTGTGCTGGAGCCGGCACCAGTACGCGGAGATCGTGCTGAATCAGAAGGTACCGACCTGGCTGGAATGCCACCGCCGCGCCTTCGAGTGGTTCGGCGGTGTGCCGCAAAAACTCATCATCGACAACGCCAGGTGCGCCATTACCCGCGCCTGTCGCCGCGATCCCGTGGTGCAGCGCGCCTATGCCGAGTACGCCGAAGGCTACGGCTTCAGGATCGACGCCCTGCCGCCACGACAGCCGCAGATGAAGGGTCGCGTGGAATCGGGTATCAAATACCTCAAGACCGGCTTTTTGCCGTTGCGCGAGTTCCGGGATATCGTCGATGCCAACCGGCAGTTGCAGACCTGGGTCCTCGAGGAGGCCGGCAACCGCGTCCACGGCAGCACGCACGAGCAGCCGCTGGTGCGCTTTGAGATCGAGAAGCCCTTGCTGCAGCGCTTACCGGCGGTGGCGCCGGAACTCGCCGAATGGGCCAAAGTCAAGGTCCACCGCGATTGCCATGTGCAGTTCGAGAAATGCCTGTACTCAGTGCCCTTCAAGCTGATCGGGCAGTCATTGTGGCTTAAGGCAACGCCGGTTACCGTGCGTATCTACCGCGACCACGAGCTGGTGGCGGTGCATTCCCGGCACTTTAAGCCGGGCAGCCGCGCCAGTATCGACGACCATCTGCCGCCGGAAGCCATTGCCTGGAAGATGCGTGATCCGCAATGGTGTTTACGCCAGTCGGAGAACATCGGTGCATCCTGCCATCAGCTGATCCGCACGCTGTTCGCTGACCGGGTCCTCGATAATCTGCGCGCCGCCCAGGGCGTCATCCGGCTCCGTGACAAGTATGGCAGCACCCGCCTCGAGGCCGCCTGCCAGCGAGCGCTGAGCTACAACAACCCGCGCTATCGCACCGTCAAGACCATCCTCGAAAAAGGCCTCGAGCAACACCCCTCGGCACAACGGGCCTTCGACACCCTGGCCGACAGCTACACCGGCCAGGGACGCTTTAGCCGGGACATCAAATCCTTACTGAAACACTGACACAGGAGATATCACCATGAATCCCATGCCTGAACTGGCTCCCATGCTCAAACAACTGCGGCTGTCCGGCATCCTCGACTCACTGGAATCGAGGAACAAACAGGCCATCGACAAGAAAATGGCTTACCCTGAGTTCCTCTCGCTGCTGATCAGCGACGAGATCGCAAGGCGGGAACAAAAGCGCTTTGCCACGCGGCTCAGGCGTGCCGCCTTCCGCACCAACAAAACCCTCGACCAGTTCGACTTCAGCTTCAATCCGAACATCAACTCAGCACTGATCCATGAACTGGTCACCGGACGCTTTATCGACGAGAAGGTCGCGGTTCTCATCGCCGGGCCCTGCGGCACCGGCAAAAGCCACATCGCCCAGGCCATCGGCCATGCCGCCGTGCGCCAGGGTCGCGATGTGCTGTTTACCTCCCTGTCCAAGCTGCTCGGCGACCTGCATGCCGCCAGAGCCACCGACTCCTTCGATCGCAGGTTCCAGAACCTGGTCAGGGTGCCGCTGCTCATTATCGACGACTTCGGCCTCAAACCGCTTCGCCATCCCCATGACGAGGACTTCCATGACCTGATCGCCGAGCGTTATGAGCGTGCCGCCACCGTCATCACCAGCAACCTCGACTTCTCAGAATGGGGCGATGCCTTCCCCAACCAGTTGCTCGGTGCGGCAACGCTTGACCGGTTGCGCCACGCCGCCTACCGCGTCGTGTTGGATGGCAAAAGTTATCGCTCTCCAAGGCCGCTCGACAACCAACTTGAAAAACACCCGGAATCAGGAAAATAATGCACCCGTTCGAGCCTGAAAATCAGCAACAAAAAGTGGCTCTATTACGCCGAAAACCGCTGGCTCCATTACGGCGAAAAATGACAGTGTCCAATGGCAAGAAGAAAATACTCTGACGAGTACAAGCGGGCAGCGGTTGCTTTAACCCGAGTTCCGGGTGCGACGATTACGGCGGTGGCGGTAGATCTCGGCATCAACTCTCACATGCTCGGCAAGTGGCGCAGGGCTATGGAACAGCAGGGCGAGAAGGCATTTCCAGGCACGGGTCATGCCCGCGACGAGGAAATGATGCAGCTCAAGCGCGAGAATGCGCTGACCGTACCCCCGTAATTCGAGCCATGCGGTATGTGGGATTTCCTGGTATTTTGAAGCAAAGGAGATCTCGATATGAAGCGCAAGAGCTATACCGAAGAGAAGATCAATCCCCTTTAACGGGATTGCGCCATTCCTGGCCTTTCGAGCTCTCTCAGTACGGACATTTCTGGGTATCCGGCGACACTAAAATGTCCGATCCGGACAATTCAGGGTTTCGGTCAAAATCTGTATTTTTTTCGAGAGAATGGTGGGCCCGCCAGGACTCGAACCTGGGACCAAGGGATTATGAGTCCCCTGCTCTAACCAACTGAGCTACAGGCCCAATACTCCGCTAGTCCTCGAGCAAAAAGCTCCGGAGTTGATCCGAACGCGTCGGATGCCGAAGTTTGCGCAGCGCTTTCGCTTCAATCTGGCGGATGCGTTCGCGCGTTACGTCGAATTGCTTGCCGACTTCCTCAAGCGTGTGGTCGGTGTTCATGTCGATACCGAAGCGCATGCGCAGCACCTTGGCCTCGCGCGGTGTGAGACCCGCGAGCACCGAATGGGTGGTCTCCTTGAGTCCCGACGTCGTCGCCGAATCGACGGGCGAGTGTACCGTCTGGTCCTCGATGAAGTCGCCGAGATGTGAATCCTCGTCGTCGCCGATAGGGGTTTCCATCGAGATCGGTTCCTTCGCGATCTTGAGCACCTTGCGGACCTTGTCCTCAGGCATCTCCATGCGTTCGGCAAGTTCGTCGGGCAGCGGTTCGCGGCCCATTTCCTGCAGCATTTGCCGCGAGATTCGATTCAATTTGTTGATCGTTTCAATCATGTGCACCGGGATGCGAATAGTGCGGGCCTGATCCGCGATCGAGCGCGTGATCGCCTGGCGAATCCACCATGTGGCGTACGTTGAAAATTTGTAGCCGCGGCGGTATTCGAACTTGTCGACCGCCTTCATCAGGCCGATGTTGCCCTCCTGAATCAGGTCGAGGAACTGCAGGCCGCGATTCGTGTACTTCTTCGCGATCGAAATCACGAGACGCAGGTTGGCCTCGACCATCTCCTTCTTGGCGCGGCGTGCTTTTGCCTCGCCGATCGACATCTGCCGGTTGATTTCCTTGATGTCGGCAATCGTCAGACGTGTCGCTTCCTCGACGGCAACCAGTTTGCGCTGCGCGCGCAGCACATCGTCCCTGAGTTTTGCGAGCGTCGATGAGTGCTTGCGTTTGGCGCGAATGTGTTTGTCCACCCAGTCGAAATCGGTCTCACTCTTCGGGAAACTCGACAGGAAGTCCTTGCGTGGCATACCGGCATCGCGCACGCAAATCTGCATGACCAGCCGTTCCTGGCTGCGGATAATCGATACCACGTCGCGCAGATTCCGGACCAGCGCGTCGAACAGTTTGGGCGCGAGTTTGAGCTCCATGATCTGATCGGTCATGTCCGCGAGCGCCTTGGCCGTTCGCTTGTCCTTATTGCCGTATTGCGCGAGGTATTTCATACCGCGGTTGAAATGCCGGCGAATCACCTTGACGCGCGCCTTGACCTCGTCCGGGTCCGGGCCGGTATCGACGACTTCGTCGTCATCGTCGTCGGACTTGGGGGCAGGGGGCTTGATCTCGTCCGGTTCGTTGGGGTCGATGAAACCCACCACGAAATCCTGCATGCGCGTCTCGCCGCCGATCACGCGGTCGGCAACTTCAAGCATCGCCTCGACGGTCGGCGGGAAGTGCGACATGTGGTACTTGACCTGATTCAGGCCGTCCTCGATACGCTTGGCGATCTCTATCTCACCCTGGCGAGTCAGCAGTTCAACCGTACCCATTTCGCGCATGTACATGCGCACCGGGTCGGTCGTGCGACCAAACTCGGCATCGACACTCGCGAGCGCAGCCTCAGCTTCCTCGACGGCCTCGTCATCGGTTGCCGTTGCATCGCTGAGCGTGATCGACTCGACGTCGGGCGCTTTCTCGTGCACAGCGATGCCCATGTCGTTAATCATGTTAACGATGTCTTCGATCTGTTCCGGGTCGACGATGTCGTTCGGCAGGTGATCGTTTACTTCGGCATAGGTCAGGTACCCCTGTTCCTTGCCGCGGGCAATCAGTTCCTTGAGCTGTTGAGCCTGTTTGCTAACATTGCTCGCTGCGCTTTTTTCGGTCAAAACTAAACCCCTGCGGGTAAAAAATACAAACGATTAATTCTACTCTCATGAAAGAGTCGAATCTACATATTTTTCATTGGCTTACGCGGCTTTCAGCAACTGCTGCAGCTCCGCTTTCTCTTCATCCGTAAGGCCGCTAAGCCGTTGTTTTTCAATTAAAAAATCTGCTCTGTCCTTTTTTCCTGCAAGCACCAGTTGCTGCACGCACTCCCGCAACTCGGCCTCCGCGTCGAATTCGTCGTCGGACGGCAGATTCGCGGCCGCAAGTTTGCCGAGATGCCGCCCCTGTTCGTCGTGGCGCCAGCGCTCGAGAAGTCCGGCGGTCGTGATGTCAGACTCGTTCTGAACCGTGTCGAGCAGTGCCACGAGCAGGTCAACGCCGGGACGTTCGACATCGGCAAGATTCCTCCCGTCAATGCGCCGGCCTGCGTCGGGATGATTCAGTAACAGGGAAATAGCCCTGCGAATTACCGATGGCTGACCGGCCCCCAATGGTTTTCTTCTGGCCCCTGTAGCAGGACTCTTGCCAGAATGGACGGACCCGCTCGCCGATTTGTCACGCGCGAGCACTTTTTCGAGCTTATCGCCGGTCATTCCGACCGCGTTGGCAAGGCCATCGACGAGCAGCTCCCTGTACACGTCATCCGGTATCTGTTTAACGAGCGGGCGAGCCATCTCCACCATTTTTGCGCGGCCGTCGATCGAGTTCATGTCGACCTGCGCTGAAAGTTCCTGGATCAGAAATTCCGACAACAAAAGCCCGTCGTCGAGCAGGGACATAAACGCACTGGCGCCGTGCTCGTTGACGTAAGTGTCCGGATCGTGGCCATTGGGCAAAAACACGAAGCGAATCTGGCGGCCTTTGCGAACCTGCGGCAGCGCATTTTCGAGCGCGCGCCAGGCTGCCGCACGCCCCGCGCGGTCGCCGTCGAATGCGAAGTATGCATTCTCTGTTAGTCTGAACAGACGGTTTAAATGTTCCCCGGTCGTTGCGGTGCCGAGCGTCGCCGAGGCGAAATCGATGCCGTGTCGTGAGAGCGCAACGACGTCCATGTAGCCTTCTACGACGACCAGCCGCTCAATCTGGCGAAGTGCCTGACGCGCCTCGTAGAGGCCGTAGAGTTCCCGGCCCTTGTGAAACAGCACGGTCTCGGGCGAATTCAGATACTTGGGTTCGCCGTCCCCGAGCGTGCGTCCGCCGAAGCCAATCGTGCGTCCTCGTGCATCGCGGATAGGAAACATGATTCGATCGCGAAAGCGGTCGTAGTGCTTACCGTTGTCCTTGCGAATGATCAGTCCGGTCGCGAGCAGCCGTTCCGCGGCGTCGTCGGACTGGCCGAATTTGTCGAGGACATTGCTCCAGCCGTCCGCCGCATAGCCTATGCCGAAACGTTTTGCCGTGGCGCCGTCGATGCCGCGGTTTTTCAGATAGTTGGTAGCGGCAGGCGCATTCTTAAGCGCTGCCTGCCAATGCCGCGCCACCGTGTCCATGAGCGAAAACAATTCGTCATAGCGGCGCGCGGGCCGGTCGCTGTCCGAACGCGGAACATCGACACCCATCGAGCCGGCCAGCGACTCGATGGCTTCGACGAAGCTCAGGTGATCGAACTCCATCAGAAAGCCGACGGCGGTGCCGTGCGCGCCGCAGCCAAAACAGTGGTAGAAGCCTTTTGCCGGACTGACCGTAAATGAGGGAGTTTTCTCGCCGTGAAACGGGCAGCAGGCCTTGAATTCCCGGCCGGCCTTTTTCAATGACACACGGCGCCCGACGACCTCGACGATATCGGCCCTGGCGATCAGATCATCAATGAAATCCTGCGGGATTAATCCGGCCATATCTCATCAAACGTGGCCCGCAATTGTGCGGGTCTTGACTATTTTTGTTGTTTTTTTGAAGCATAGCCTATTGTGCGGGTTGCGCCAGCGCGCAAATTGCCGCACAACGGCGAATTCTAAAGTGCGGCGAGCCGCGCTTTGACCGCAGCACTGACGGCGCCCATGTCGGCCCGTCCTGCGGCTTTCGACTTAATCTGCCCCATCACCTTGCCCATGTCACGCATGCTTTCCGCACCCGTCGCGCCGATCGCCTCGTCGACCATTGCAGCCAGTTCGTCCGCCGAGAGTTGCTCGGGCAGGTAAGTTTCGAGCACTTCGATTTCGGCGCGCTCGATGGCCGCAAGATCGCTGCGGCCGCCCTTGTCAAACTGCTGTACCGAATCGCGCCGTTGCTTGACCATCTTGTTGAGCACGCCGAGTACGGCCGCATCGTCGAGTGTCTCGCGGGTATCGACTTCAACCTGTTTGATGGCGGCGAGAATCAGGCGCACCACTTTCAGCCGGTCTTTGTCGCCGGCCTTCATGGCGGATTTCATGTCGTCGGTAATCGCGTCTTTGAGGGACATGGTGGGACTAATGTTGCGTGGGGCCAGTTTTCAATGACGGTATCTGAGCCTAGTGGGCCGCTTGATAAATTCGGTGACTCTCAGTCGCATCCCAACGCCCCTGGGCAAGGCGAGCGAGCGCAGGACTGGCCGTCGCCAATTCAAGCGAGCTCAACGCCGCCAAAAGGCGTTGTGGTGCGACCCGCAGGGAGCCCTTCTCAAGGGGCATACCGGTGTTGAAGCGGCTTGA
The DNA here is from genome assembly GCA_965224505.1 of Woeseiaceae bacterium. Classification (GTDB taxonomy): domain Bacteria; phylum Pseudomonadota; class Gammaproteobacteria; order Steroidobacterales; family Woeseiaceae; genus UBA1847. The sequence goes on along the minus strand of CBDCZL010000018.1, from coordinate 1,903,040 downwards.
CATAGCCCGGCTATGCTGGCGCAACTTCGCCTGGGTCTGCCCCTTGAGAAGGGCTCTGAGAGTGACCGAATTTATCAAGCGGCCCACTAGTAGAGACGCTCGCGTTTGGCTTTTTCTCGGGAGATGCGCTTGAGGTGACGCTTGACGGCTGCGGCTTTCTTACGCTTCCGCTCCTGAGTTGGCTTTTCGTAGAACTCACGGCGACGCAGTTCAGTCAGGATGCCGGCCTTCTCGCAGGCGCGTTTGAAGCGGCGCAGGGCGGCATCGAAATATTCGTTCTCTTTTACTCGAACGCTTGGCATTGTTCAGAGGTTCCGTACAGACATAAATAATCCCGGCACATGGCCGGGAACCAGCCGAACATTTTAACCCTGAGATTTGGGCTTTGCAAAGCATTTGAGCCGTTTGTTGGCGGGTTTTGCGGGTCTTTTTGTTGCTATGATGCGCCGCTCATGAACGTATTGGGGATAGAAACGAGCTGCGATGAGACGGGCGTGGCGCTGTACAGCACCCGCGACGGGTTGCTGGGGCATCTGCTGCACAGCCAGGTCGACTTGCACGCGGCCTACGGCGGTGTCGTGCCTGAAATCGCATCTCGCGATCATCTGCGCGTGCTTTTGCCGTTGATTCAACAGCTTACAGGTGATGTGGGAATCGGCAGGCCGGACGCCATTGCGTACACGGCCGGACCGGGTCTCGTCGGTGCGCTGATGGTAGGCGGGGGCGTCGCAAACGGGCTAGGGCTCGCTTGGGATTGCCCTGTGATTCCGGTGCACCACATGGAAGGTCATTTGCTGGCGCCGATGCTGGAGGATGAGCCGCCCGAGTTTCCGTTTCTGGCCTTGCTGGTGTCGGGTGGGCACACGCTGCTGGTCTCCGTGCGCGGTCTCGGGGACTATAAAATTTTGGGTACCACACTTGACGATGCGGCGGGCGAGGCGTTCGACAAGACGGCAAAGTTGCTGGGCCTGCCGTATCCTGGCGGGCCCGCGCTGGCAGAGCTTGCGAGGCACGGCGACGAATCCGCCGTCGCATTGCCTCGGCCGATGCTCAATAAGGCAGGTTACGATTTTAGCTTTAGCGGACTCAAGACCGCGGTCATGCTCGAGGTGCGCCGTGCCGAAACCGAGCGCTTCGACGACGCGATGCGGGCCGATATTGCCGCCTCGTTTCAGCGGGCGGCCGTCGATACGCTGGTGGGCAAGACGATCCGGGCGGCCGCCGATAACGGACTGCGCCGAGTCGTCGTTGCGGGCGGTGTTGGCGCGAATCGCCTGTTGCGGCGAGAACTGGCGGGTCGGTTCGACGGTGACGTGTACTATCCGCGCTTTGAATTTTGTACGGACAACGGAGCGATGATCGCGATTGCCGGCGCACTGCGCCTTGCCGATGCGGCCGACGTCGACGAGATCACGGCGCGGGCTCGCTGGGCGCTGGACGATCTGATCGTACCTGACACCGGCCATCGGTACCCGACACCGGTCGTCGGTACCTGACACCGGATTGTGGATGCAGAGAATGGACACGATATTTCTTAATGAATTGCGCGTGGATACCGTGATCGGGATCTGGGAGTGGGAGCGCCGCATTCGCCAGACAGTGGTCATCGATCTTGAGATGAGCGCCGATATCGCCCGCGCGGCCGAAACCGATGATGTGGCCGATACGCTCAACTACAAGCTGGTCGCAAAACGCATTCAGGCGTTTACGAGCGAATCGAGTTTCCAGCTCGTGGAAACGCTGGCAGAGCGCATCGCGGGCATCGTTCGAGACGAATTCGATGTCGCCTGGGTCCGGGTTCGGATTAACAAACCCGGTGCGATTCGAGGCTCCAGGGATGTCGGGGTCCTGATCGAACGCGGTACGCGGCCGGAGTAAGCAACTTGTCGCCCGATTCGATGGCCGACATTTACCTGGGGCTCGGCAGCAATCTCAATCCTCGCGCGAACCTGAGGCTCGCCATTCGTGAACTGCGCGAACACTACGGTGCCCTGGAAATTTCCGCTGTGTACAAAAGCGCAGCAGTCGGTTTTGACGGCGCCGACTTTCTGAACCTCGTCGTCGGACTCCAGTCAAACGCTACGGCGGCGGAGATTTGCGAGGACATTGAGCGCATACACGATTTGGCGGGGCGCATGCGCGGCAGCAAAAAATGGGAATCACGTCCTTTGGATATCGACCTGCTGCTCTACAATGACGATGTCATCGATGAGCCGCCGGTTCGTGTGCCTCGCAGCGACATACTGGAATACAGCTTCGTCCTGCGGCCGCTGGCGGAACTGGCGCCGGACCTGCGGCATCCGGTAACCGGGCAGACGATGCAACAGCACTGGCGAGAATACGACGCTCGAAGCCATCCGCTGGAGCCGGTCGGCCTGTTTTTGTAGAGGAACACGAATGCGTAATTGGTTGTTGACAATTCTGACGGCAGGGCTGGTTGCCTGCGGAGGCGGCAGTGGCGACACCGGCGATGTCGAAATCGCCGATCCGTGCAGCAACGCCGGTCAGAAAAAGTTTGTGCTCGACCAGATGCGCCTCTGGTACCTGTGGAACGATCTGCTGCCGGCCGATGTCAACCTCGACGACCATGCGACGCCGGAGGATCTGCTCGCCTTTCTGAGTTCGTTTCAACCGCTGGATAACTTCAGCTTTATCAACTCGGCGGAAGCCGACGCGGCATTTTTCGGTGAGGGCAGGTTTGAGGGTTTTGGATTTAGTTATCGGCTGCTGTCGGCCGACGAAATGCGGTTTACGCGTGTTTTCGCCGGATCGCCGGCCGACAATGGCGGTCTGGCGCGCGGCCAGCGAGTGATCAGTATCGACGGCCGAAGCGTCTCGAGCATTCGCAATAATGAGGGGCTTGGCGCCTACTTTGACAACAACGCGGATGTCAGCTTCGAAATCGAACCGCTGAGCGGACCGACGTTTACGGCATCGATTCAGAAGGCCATTGTGACAATTCCGCCGATTCCGCAATGGCGAGTTATCGATACGGGGAACGGTACGAACGTCGGCTACATGGAATTTTCGACGTTCATCAGCACGGCCGATGCGGAGTTCGATACGGTGTTCGCCGCGTTTCGTTCCGCCGGAGTCAACGACGTGATCCTCGATCTGCGCTACAACGGTGGCGGTCTCGTAAGCACGGCCGAACTGCTCGGCGACTATCTGGGCGGCCTGATCGCCGAAAACCTGACGTTTTCGCGCACCGAGTTTAACGCAGATCGTGCTGCGCAGAACAACAGCGAGGAGTTTTTCGAGCGGCGCGGCAACTCCATGAGCCTGTCGAGGCTGGTCATTATCGCGACGCAGGGCACCGCGTCGGCCAGTGAACTTGTGACCAACGGCCTGATTCCGCATGCCGACGTCGTGATTGTCGGCGATCGTACTTTCGGTAAACCCGTGGGCCAGATCGGTCTGGAATTCTGTGAAAAAATCCTCAGGCCGACGGCATTCAAGACGGTCAATGCCAATGGTGACGGCGATTTCTTCGACGGCCTGCCGGTCGGTGCCGGCTGTGCTGCGCCCGACGATCTCAGCGTTGCGGTCGGCGATCTCGGCGACCCCAACATGGTCAAGGCGCTTGGTTATCTGAATACGGGTGCCTGCCCGGTGTCGGCCCTGCCGCCCGAGGTGCAAAAAGCCGGGACAGAAGGGTTCGCCGAATCGTCGCCTAAGCCGCGTGAGGATCGGCGGGGTCCGCCGCATCGCGAGCTTCTGGACGCCTTTTAGCGTCCTGTCTCCGGCGAAAACTACCAGCCGATCGATCGGCCGCCGTCCACGGCAATGATCTGTCCCGTCACGTAAGGCGCGTCCCGCATCAGGTACACCGCGCACCCGGCGATGTCGTCCGGCTCACCGGCGCGCAACAAGGGGACCTGTTGCAGAATCGATTTCTGCGCGCCGTCGGTCATGCCGTCCTCTGGCCACAGGATTGCGCCTGGAGAAACGCCATTCACGCGAATTTCCGGGGCCAGATCCCTGGCCAGCGAGCGGGTCAGCATCGCGAGGCCGGCCTTCGCGGCACCGTAGACCGGGTGGTTGCGCAGCGGCCGCTGCGCGTGAATATCGACGATATTGACGATGGCGCCTTTACTCTCGCGCAGCGGGTCCGCGGCGGCCTGTGACAGAAACAGCGGTGCTTTCAGATTGCTGCCGACAAGGTCGTCCCACTCCGCCTCGGTGATCGTACCGAGTGGCGTCGGATAAAAACTGGAAGCGTTGTTGATCAGTCCATCGAGCCGACCACCCCATTTGACCACGGTGGCGACGATATCGGGCAGCGACGCTGTGTCGTGCAGGTCCGCGCGTATCGTGAGTGCCGAGTCATCGCGCCTGGCGTTAAGTTCGCGCGCGAGGCGTTCGGCATCCTGTGCGGAAGCGCGATAGTGCACTGCAACGCGCGCGCCGCAGTCGTGCAACCGTGTCACAATAGCAGCCCCGATGCGCCGGGCCGCGCCTGTGACGAGAAAGGTCTTGTTGTTCAGCGACGAGTCGGTCATGACCCCCATACATAAAGGCTTTGCTGCTGACATGCAACACGAACGCTCCCTCGCATTACCGAACGTGGACGCGGTCAGTGCCCGCCACAGCGAGTGCGTCGCGGCGCATATCCGGCAACGCGCGACGTCGGCAGGCGGTCAGCTCAGTTTCGCGGCATTCATGCACGAAGCGCTGTATGCACCGGGACTCGGTTACTACGCGGCGGGAAATGCGAAGTTCGGCGAGGCAGGCGATTTCGTGACCGCACCGGAGGTGTCGAGTGTGTTCGGCGCGGTGCTCGCGTGTCAGTGCTGCGAAGTTTTGCAGGCGTTTGAGCGGCCCGAGATCCTTGAAGTTGGAGCTGGCAGCGGCAAACTCGCCTGCGATCTGATGCAGGCATTCGTGCGTGACGCGCAGCCGCCGTCACGTTACTGCATTCTCGAAGTGTCGCCGGATCTGCAACAGCGGCAGGCCGAGCGGCTGCGGGCCGAGTGTCCTCGGGAGTTCGAAAAATTCGAGTGGCTTACGGAACTGCCCGAGGATTTTCACGGCGTGGTGGTCGCCAACGAACTGCTTGATGCGCTGCCTGTGGAGCGCTTTGTTCGGCGTCAGGACGGCGTTATGCAGCAACGCGTTGCGGTTAGCGACAGCGGTTTCGACTGGTCAGAAGCCGAGGCGCCGCCGCCGCTCGCGCGCGCAGTCTTAGAGATTGAGGACGAACTCGGTGTACCGCTGCCGGACGGCTATTCGTCGGAGGTGTCTCTGGCCGGTCCATCGTGGATCGCCGATGTTGCCGCCTGTTTGCGGCACGGCGCAGTATTCCTGTTCGACTACGGCGTATCGCGCCGCGAGTACTATGCGCCGGACCGGAATGGCGGCTGGTTGCGCTGCCATTTTCGCCACCACGCGCACAACGACCCACTGGTGCTGGTCGGTGTTCAGGACATCACCACGTGGGTCGATTTTACGGCCGTTGCGCACACGGCCGTGAACGTGGGCATGGACGTGCTCGGCTATCAGACACAGTCGCAGTTTCTGCTCGGCGGCGGTCTCGAACGCGAAATGCGCCGCTACACGGCGGAGCCGCTGGAGCGGCAACTGGAATTGTCCGCTCAGGTGAAAACCCTTACTCTCCCGGGAGCGATGGGAGAGCATTTCAAGTGCATGGTGCTCGGCCGCGGGGACGTGGCGACACCGTCGGCATTCGGCTTCGCGAACAGGGCGCAAACACTTTGACCACATTGCAGATCGTTATTCTTGCCGTCGTCCAGGGACTGACGGAGTTTCTTCCTGTGTCGAGTTCCGGGCATCTCGTGCTCGTCCCGTTTTTCTTTGACTGGGCCGATCAGGGACTTGCATTCGACGTCGCCGTGCATCTTGGCTCTCTGGCTGCCGTCTGCCTGTATTTTCGCCGGGATATTGGGTCTTTGTTGTGCGGTGCGGGCCGGGTGCTGCGCGGCGACAGGCGGAGTCCCGAGTCGAGGATGTCGCTCGTCATCGCCCTGGGTACGATACCGGCTGCTGCGGTGGGGCTTGCGTTCGGTGCAATGATCGAGAACAGTCTGCGTGACCCGATGGTCATTGTGTACACGCTGTCGGGTTACGGCATTCTGATGGCGCTCGCCGATCGATTCGGCAGCCGCGATCGGGGGTTCGTCGATATCGGTTACAGGGACGCACTGACCATCGGTGTCGCACAGGCGCTCGCCCTGATACCGGGTACGTCGCGTTCCGGCGTCACGATCACGGCTGCGCGTCTGCTCGGTATCGCCCGCAGCGATGCGGCACGATTTTCGTTTCTGCTGTCGGCGCCGGTGATTTTCCTCGCGGGCGCGTATAAATTCCTGCAACTGCTGCTCGGAGAGGAGCCGGTCCGGTGGGGCGAACTCGGGCTCGGTGCACTGGTCGCCTGTGTGGTGGCTTACCTGAGTATCGAGTTCTTCATGCGTTTCGTGTCGCGCATCGGTCTGGCACCCTTTGCAATTTATCGTCTGCTGCTTGCGGGAGTGATTTTGTATGCGCTGGTTTAGGTGGCTTGTCCTTTTGTGGCCTGCGCACTCTGCATTGGCATTGGAGGGTTACGTCGTCGGTGGCGGCGTCGAGGCGGATACCGAGGATGGTGTCTCCATTGCCGCACTTGCGGAAATCGGCCTGACGGAGAAAACGTGGCTGTCGGGCGCGTATGCACGAAGCAGGGTCGATTTTCCGCGCGGGTTCACGCTCGACACGCACTACGCGGACATCGGCATCGATCATTTCTTCGAGCCGCTGGGGCTCACTCTGGAAGCGGCCTACTGGGGCGATAGCGATATACTCGATTCCATTGACGCTCGGGCCTCGGTCTACTGGCGCAACAAACGATTTACGATTTCGGGCGATGTCGAGTATCGCGACTTCGAATTCGATTTTCCCGAGTCCGACGCGCCCCGGCCGCGCGACGTCCGGTTTCACGCAAACGGCGTCGGGCTGTCGGCCAGGCTTCAGGTGACGGACGTACTGAGCGTTAATGTCACGGGTATCGACTACGACTACAGCGTACCGCTCGCCATCGAAGAGAATCGACCGATTATCGATCTGTTTTCCGTATCTCGACTGAGTCTGATCAACAGTCTCGTCGACTACCGTGTCGGAGGCGGTCTGGCACTGGATGTCGGTGTTCGGAACTGGAGTCTCGACTACCGGACCTGGCGCGCGTCCGTCGACCACAGCAGGACTCATTCCGCGACATTGCGGTTCACGACGCCGCTGCGCGACAACGGCGATATTGAATTCGGTCTTGGAGTGGACGATTCCGACGTGTACGGTTCGGTGACGTTCTTTTCGGTGTTTCTGTATTTCTACGGCGCACCGGGCCCCTGATGTCCTGTCCTGTTATCCACCGGTTCGGGTGTTGCGGCGGTGCTGTTTTAAGGCCGCCAGGCGTGCCTTGCGTATGGCCTCGCGCATGCCTGAGGCCTCGGTGGTTTTGGAAATCGCTGCGATGTCCACGGCCGCTGCGGCTGCGAAGCAGCCTCTGAGATAATCGGCCTGAGGGTAGGGCCGGTCCTCAAGCCCGGTGCGGCCGCGCGCATCCGCCTCGCAGCTCAGCAGAAACTGCTCGAAGCGTTCGGGTCTGCGAAAGGCATCGGTTCTTTCCAGCAGTTTGAGGAGGGTCGCTGCTTTCAACTCAAGCGCGCGATGGCAGTGCGTGTGTAATTCCGCGACCAGCAGCGCAAGGTCACGGCAGGTCCTGGGGACCGGCAGGCGACGGTCGATCGCACGGATCAGATCGTAGCTGCGCTTTTCGTGGCCGGGGTGGCCAGGCAGCTTGTCCGCCGGCGTTGTGCCCTTGCCCAGATCGTGAGTCAGCGCGGCAAAGCGCACGGCCAGATCGCCGCTGAGGAGCTCGGCCTGATCTAGCACCATCATCGTATGCACGCCGGTATCGATTTCCGGGTGCCATTGTTCGGGTTGTGGCACGCCGAATAACGCGTCAACCTCGGGATAGGTTTTCTGCAGCGCGCCGCAATCGCGCAATACCTCGAAGAACACTCGGCTGTCGCGTGCGCGCAGAGCCTGCTCAGTCTCCTTCCAGACGCGATCCGGTACCAGCGCGTCGACTTCCCCGGAGTCGACCATCTGCCGCATCAGCGCCAGCGTCCCGGGCTCCACCGAGAAGCCCAGGCTGTGAAACCGCGCAGCAAACTTCGCCACACGAAGCACACGTACCGGATCTTCGCAGAAGGTGTCAGATACATGTCGGAGATGTCTGTCCCTCAGGTCCTTTGCACCGCCGCAGGGGTCGATGATCTGCCCGTCGTCGGTTAGCGCCATCGCATTTATGGTCAAGTCGCGGCGCCTGAGGTCGTCTTCAAGCGTTACGTCGGGAGAAAAGTCGAACTGAAATCCGCGGTAGCCGGGTGCCGTTTTGCGCTCGGTTCGAGCCAATGCGTATTCTTCTCCGGTATCGGGGTGCAAAAATACAGGGAAGTCCTGACCCACCTGGCGGAATCCCTGAGACAACAGTTCTTCCGGCGTGGAACCGACGACACACCAGTCTTTTTCGGTGACGGGAAGGCCAAGCTGCTGATCGCGAACGGCGCCGCCGACGAGATAAATCTGCATTCACCAATAGTAATGGAATTGTGCGGTAGAGTTGCGCGATGAAGTCCGTTTTGCTGCTTTTCGTGCTGGTGCCGCTTCTGCACGGCTGCTACTACATGCAGGCCGCTGCCGGGCAGTGGGAGGTGCTGCGCAAGCGCGAGCCGATCGACGAGGTGATTGCGGACCCGGCCACGCCAGGCAAACTGGCCGATCGGCTGGAGTTGCTGAAGGCTGCGCGCGACTTTTCCATTGAGGAATTGGGCCTGCCAGACAACGGCAGCTACCGGACCTACGCCGATATTGAACGCGATTACGTCGTATGGAACGTGTTTGCCGCAGTGGAATTTTCGCTGCAGGCGAAAACCTGGTGCTACCCGGTTGCAGGCTGCGTCAGTTATCGGGGGTATTTCTCGAAGGCGCGCGCGCAAAAAGAGGCCCGAAAGCTCAAGTCCAGGGGCTACGACGTGGCGGTCGGCGGTGTGTCCGCCTATTCGACGCTCGGCCGCTTTGACGATCCGATTCTTAATACGATGCTGGGGTGGCAGGATGTGGACATTGTCGACGTGCTGTTTCACGAACTTGCGCATCAGGTCGTCTATGTCAAAGGCGATACGGCATTCAACGAATCTTTCGCGACGGCTGTCGCCGAATACGGCGTCAGGCGCTGGCTCGAATCGACAGGCGACGCCGAGGCGTTCGAGCAATATGTCGCCGGGCGCGAGTACCAGCAGCGGCTCATGCAAATTGTGAAACGGGCGCGTGCGGACCTCGGTGCAATCTACTCAGGCAACGTGACCGAGGACAACAAACGGCAGCAAAAACAGACACGGTTGGCGCAACTCGTCGCCGAAGTCCGCCGCGAAGCAGCAGCCAGTGGCCGCAAGCCGACAGCGTGGCTCAGTGGCGATATCAACAACGCTCACCTGATTTCGATGGCGCTGTACGAAGGGCAGTTACCGCGGTTTCGCCGGATTCTTGCCGACTGCGATCAGGACATTCATTGCTTTTACGCAAGAGTTCGAGGTATCGCGGAAGCAGCCCGCTAACGCCGCGCCACAGCTTCCGCGTTTGCGTTCGAGCGTACCGGGGGCAGCGTGTCCGTCAGCCGTCGGACTTCGCCCGTCATGCGCCAGTGGAAAATCGCCTGCGCCGACAGCACACGCTTGACGTATTTGCGGGTTTCATTGAACGGGATGTTCTCGATCCAGACGCGTGCGTCGACGCTGCCTTCATCGGGCAGCCAGAGATCCACACGGTGCGGTCCGGCATTGTAGGCAGCCGTGGCCAGCACGGCATTGCCGTCGTAGCGCTGCGCCATGCTTCCAAGGTAGGTGGTACCGAGCCGGATGTTGTCCTGCGGGTCGGTGAGTGTGGCGAGGCCTGACCACGGAATGCGCAGTTCCCGGGCGACCTGGCGGCCCGTGGCGGGCATGAGCTGCATCAGGCCGATCGCGCCGGCGTGAGAACGGACATCCCGCATGAACAGGCTTTCGCTGCGAGCGATTCCGTACGCCCAGGGCGACGGGATGCTGGCTTGTTTCGACCACTGTTCGAAGTCGGACTGATACGGGAGCGGGTAGCGCAGGGTCAGGTCATCGTACTCACCGAGGCTCGCCGATGTCGCAATCGCCCGCGAGTGCCAGCGCCAGCGATCGGCCAGGATGGCCGCCTGCAGTTTTTCCTCGTCGGTCAGTTGCCGGACAGCGGCATCCCATTCCGAGCGGGCGCGGCTGTCGAGGTTGACCATGAACAGTTCGCGTGCGCGAACGATGTCGTCGCGCGCCGCGATTTTCTGAATAACGTCCTCGTCGGCCATCAGTGCCGCATCGTCCAATGCGTACTCGGTATCGACTTCGTCCGCAGCGAGAAATCCGTAGTAGCTGCGCTCTTCGCTCAGCGCGAGAAATGCCGAGCGCGACGCTTCGTCGTGGCCGGTTCGTGCAAGTGCTATGGCTCGCCAGTATTGCCACTCTTCGCTGGATTGTTCCGACTCGGGCATCCGTGCGATATCGTCGAGCAGCCTTTGCCACGTGAGTTCACGCAGGCTGGTACGCGCTCGCCAGCGCAGCACCTCGTCACTGTGTGCGGCCGGTGGCAGGGCGCTGAGTTTGTCGTGCGCACCGGGCAGATTGTCACGCGCGGTCCACAGCGCGATGTGCTCTGCGGCTTCCATTTTTTGTCGTTCGCTGAACGCAAAGCGGTGACGGACCGCATCCCAGTGTTCCGCCGCGAGATTCGGATCGCGATAGGTCAGTCGCTCCACGGCATAGACGAGCTGTTGCCGCAGCATTTCAGTGTCGGCGTCGTTGCGCGCTGTGCGCAGGAAACTCTCGGGATTGCTCTGCGCTTTTTTCCATTGTGCGGCGATTGCGCGCTCTTCGTCGCCGAGTTGTTTCGCAAGCCATCCGGCGAGCCGATACTCGCGCTCGTCCAATGCGAGCTCGAACCGCCTGGCATGTTCGATGGTGCCGAGCAGGCTTTCGTCGTTCAGATACCTGAAAACCGGATCGCACTCTTTGACCTGGCTTTTGCCGATCATCCAGAGTTCAATTGCCCGTTCGACAAAGCCATTCCCGAGTCCTGTCTTCAGTTCGGCGTGCAGTGCCAGACAATCGATTTTCGCGACGTTGCGGCCGCGGTAAAACTCGCGATAGAGCTTGAGAAACTCTTTCGATTTACCACTACGCACCAGGTTTAATGCGTGACGGTAGCGCAGGTCGCGCGCGGGTCTTAAGGCACCATAGCGTTCCAGAAACGCCTCGATTTCGGACGGATCGGCTTGTTTGATGGTGGCATTGAGCCAGGTGGCTCTGAGATCGGGCCACAACACGTATTCACTGAGCAGTCTGCGGTCTGATTCGTCGAGTCGCTCGACGGACTCCCAGATGCCGAGTTCAGCATCGGCGTAAACGCCAACGAACAGTTCCCGCTGCCGGTCAATATCGGCCGCGTTAAGCATTTCCGCTGACAGAAACAGGCCGGCCAGAATGCAGATTCGGCCGGCCGTTAGCAATGCGTTCACGGGTCAGGCACGTTCCTCATGGGTACATGCCACCGATGTTAGCGGATCTGGAACATCAATGCCCTGTCGCCACGTCTCACATTCAGGAAAAGTATCTGATACTGCGCCGCTATCTGCTGTAGTTCGCTCAAACTCCGGACCCGCGCGCGGTTGACGTGCGTAATCAGGTCGCCCGAGCGCAGCCCTCGTTGCGCGGCCGGGCTGCCTTCCTGCACCTCGGTGACGGATACGCCATCCTCGGACGATGTTGTGGCGGCCGCGAAAACCGCACCTGCAAGACCTTCATGGATGGACTCACCGTTGACTATCTGGTTTTCGGCGTTCCCCAGTGTGGCTTTCGCGGTGCGCTCTTTGTTGTCGCGGACATAGGTTAGTGTCACGGTGTCGCCTGAGCGAAGCAGACCGATGCGGTTTCTAAGTTCGAACAAGGTTGATACCTGTTCGCCGTTTACGCTCGTGACGATGTCACCTACCTGCAGACCGGCTTTCTCGGCACCTGAATCCGGATTGACGCCCGTGATCAGTACGCCGCTTTCGACATCGTTGCCGAGCGCTTCGGCGGCCGCGGCGTCAACGGTCTGGATCGTCACGCCGAGCAGGCCGCGCCGAATCTCGCCGAAGTCAAGAATCTGCTGCATGATCGAACTGGCGATCTCGGTCGGTACCGCAAAGCCGATGCCGACGTTGCCGCCCGACCGGCTGATAATCGCCGAGTTGATACCGATCAGCTCGCCATTCATGTTGACGAGTGCGCCGCCGGAGTTGCCCGGGTTGATCGATGCATCGGTCTGGATAAAGTCCTCGTAACCGTCGCCGATGCCGGTGCGGCCCAGTGCACTGATGATGCCGGATGTTACGGTGTGGTTGAGCCCGAACGGATTGCCGATCGCGAGCACGAAGTCGCCCACACGAGCGATGCCCGAGTCGCCAATCGGCATTTCCGTGAGGCCATTCGCCTCGACCTGGATGACCGCGATATCGGTGCCGGGATCGGAACCGACGAGTACGGCGTCAAGTGTCGTGCCGTCCATGAGCGAGATCTGAATCTTATCGGCTTCACCGACGACATGATGATTGGTCAGAATCAGACCGCGGTCCGCATTAACGATGACGCCCGAGCCCGCACTCGATATCTCTCGGCTGCCCCGCGGTGCTTCCGGCAGCCCGAAGAAACGCTGGAATTCCTGACTGAACGGACTCCTGCGGGCATTGACGGTCTGGCTGACGCTGACATTGACCACGGCCGGCGATACTGCTTCCACCAGTGGTGCAAGACTCGTCACCGGCTCGCCCCTGACGGTCTGCGGCAGTTGCGCGTTTACAGCGTTCGCGGCGATCAGCGTCAGTATTGCTGTAAGGAAAAATCGTGTTTTTTTCATCCCTGCCTCTATCAATATCTGATGTCTTAACTCGGTGTTCCGGAATTTGCCAGCGTAGTGGCCACGAGCTGAATCGCTCATGAACGCTCAGCCTCCCTATACATTACAGGCTTTACAGGCTTTCAAAAAGATGCCCGAACGCAGGGATTAGTCGCGTTCGGGCACCGGCGGTTCGGCGCTGTCAGGCGGCTTCGACTGCAATGCGGCGTGCCTGAACCTGCGGAAGCTTTGGAATTGTAACCTCCAGAATGCCGTTCCGGCTTTTCGCCCTAATGCCTTCCGCATCGGCGGTCTCCGGCAGCGTGAAGCGGCGGTAGAAGCGGCCGGTCGAGCGTTCGAGGCGCTGTACGCCGTCTTCTTCGGTGCGCTCTTCGGCGTGCCGGACGCCGCTGACCGTCAGTACGCCGGCGTCCATCGATACGTCGATGTCTTCGGGTGCCACGCCCGGGACGTCGGCACGCAGCAGGAAGCGTTGTTTTTCCTCAACGATATCGACAGCAGGCACCCACTGGGCGACGGGGCTGTCTTCGGCGTCGGCGCTGAGCCGGTGCCGGGCGATGCGATCCAGATCGCGGTGCAGCAGATCGACGAAAGACCAGGGTTCAAAGCGAGTGATATTCATGACAAGTCTCCACAAAAAATGTCCGTGTTCGCCTATGTAGGGCCTTCCATCGGCTTTTCAAGACCCGAATTTGGGCAAAAATACGGCGTCGTTGCGCGATTTTCCGGGTCTTATGGCCGTTAATTTGCTGCCACTATATGTTGTGTTTGTAATATTTAACGAAAGTGTCATTTTTTTTGCCTTATAATTAAAGCACTTACTTCTGAAAATTCTCTAACTTATTGATTTAAAATCATAAAGCCTCTACCAATAATTTACTGAAAAGGCTTGACAGTAGTGCGCTACGGGCATAATCTTGTCCCTATAGAGGCACAACATCTTGTGTCTGCCCAATCAGCGAAAAGAGGCCTGCAAAGGCACTCGCCGCGCTTTTTTTATAGCCGGTGAGCAGGTCCCGTTTTCCCAATAAAAATGGCTGGCCGGAACAGGAATCCAGGCCGCCTTTACGGAGTTCAGGGGAGTAAAAAAACCAATGAAGTCTGCCGTTAATCTGGATGCGCACGCGGTTACCGATATCGAGTTTCAGCCGGCATCCCTCGATATATGGGACGCAAAATACCGTCTGACCGCCAAAGACGGATCGAAGATAGACCAGAGTATCGACGATACCTACAAGCGGGTCGCGCGCGCGTTGGCCGGTGTCGAGGTCGAGTCCCGGCGCGATCACTACTTTAAGGAATTCGTCTGGGCGCTCAGGTCGGGCGCGATTCCGGCCGGCCGCATCATTTCCAATGCCGGTGCGCACGAACACAAGCCCGCGACGTCGACGATCAACTGCACGGTGTCGGGTACGGTTGGTGACTCGATGGACAATATCCTGAACAAGGTGCACGAAGCCGGTCTGACACTTAAGGCGGGCTGCGGCATCGGCTACGAGTTCTCGACGCTGCGGCCCAAGGGTGCCTATGTGACGGGAGCGGGCGCGTATACGTCCGGGCCGCTGTCGTTCATGGATATCTACGACAAGATGTGCTTTACCGTGTCATCCGCGGGTGGCCGGCGCGGTGCGCAAATGGGGACGTTCGACGTCGGACACCCCGACGTCATGGAGTTCATTCGCGCCAAGCGAGAGAACGGCCGGCTGCGTCAGTTCAACCTGTCGCTGCTCGTAACCGACGAATTCATGCAGGCCGTCATTAATGAGGACGACTGGAAGCTCGCGTTTCCCGTGACGCCGAAGGAAGTGGAGGTCGACGGGCTGGATGTGGCTGACGAGGCGCAGTTCGTCTGGCGCGACTGGCCCGAGGCCGGCCATTACGTGACGGACAATGAGGGACTCGTCGCCTGCAAGATCTACAAGACGCTCCCGGCACGGCGCGTCTGGGACATCATCATGGCTTCGACCTACGATTTCGCGGAACCGGGTTTTGTGTTGATCGATAAGGTCAACGAGATGAACAACAACTGGTTCTGCGAGAATATCCGCGCCACCAATCCCTGTGGTGAGCAGCCGCTGCCGCCTTACGGGTCTTGCCTGCTCGGCTCGGTGAATCTGACGAAGTTCGTCGACAAGCCGTTCAGCGACGATGCCCGGTTCGACTGGGACGGCTTTCGTAAGGTCGTCAAGGTGTTCACGCGCATGCTCGACAACGTGGTAGAGATCAATGGGCTGCCGTTGCCGCAGCAGCGCAACGAGATACAGCGCAAGCGCCGTCATGGCATGGGTTTTCTCGGCCTCGGTTCGACGATCACGATGTTGCGTATGAAGTACGGTGAGCCGGCGGCGGTCGAATTTACCGAAAAGGTGGCGCGCGAACTGGCGCTCGCGGGTTGGGAAGAGTCGCTGGAGCTGGCGAAGGAAAAAGGGCCGGCGCCGATCATGAACGAGACCTTCGAGGTCACCGAGGAAATGCTGCGCAGGCGACCTGAGATGCGCAGTGACGGTTATCGGGCGGGCGACAAGGTACCCGGCCGAATTCTGCACGCGAAATACAGCCGTTACATGCAGCGTGTCGCCGAGGAGGCGCCTGAACTCGTGGAGCAACTGGCCGAACACGGCTCGCGCTTTACGCACCACAGCTCAATTGCACCGACCGGTACGATTTCGCTGTCGCTCGCGAACAACTCGTCGAACGGCATCGAGCCGAGCTTCGCGCATCACTATTTCCGCAACGTGATTCGTCAGGGCAAGAAGACCAAGGAGAAGGTCGATGTGTTCTCGTTCGAATTGCTGGCGTATCGCGCCATGGTTGACGCGGACGCGATGCCGGCAGGTGTGGGCGACGACGCACCGGGCGGCAGTCTGCCGGACTACTTCATTACGGCCGACGAGATTACGCCCAAAGAGCACGTCGATATTCAGGCGGCCGCGCAGAAGTGGATCGATTCGTCGATCTCCAAGACTGCAAATGTGCCGACCGACTACAAGTACGACGACTTCAAGGACATCTACCTGTACGCCTACGCGCAGGGTCTCAAGGGCTGCACGACGTTCCGCTTTAACCCGGAGGCGTTCCAGGGCGTGCTGGTCAAGGAGAAGGACCTCAAGAATACGAAGTATACGTTCACGCTTGAGGACGGTTCGACGGTCGACCTGAAGGGCGACGAAGAGATCGAGTACGACGGTGAGATACACACCGCCGCGAATTTGTTTGATGCCTTGAAAGAAGGCTACTACGGTAAGTTTTAAGATGATTAAAGTAGACAAGAAAATTGTTGGGTATGCGGTAAACCAGCCGGCCGAAGAGGAAAAGGAAGCCAGACGCGAGTTTGCGCGCGAAGGGGGCGGCGACCGCGCTGAAGTGATTCGCATGCACGAGAAACTCGAGCGGCCCGAAATGCTGGTCGGCTCGACGTACAAGGTGAAGACGCCGGTCTCCGATCATGCGATGTACGTGACAATCAACGACATCATTCTCAACGAGGGCACCGAACACGAAAAGCGCCGACCGTTTGAGATTTTCATTAACTCGAAAAACCTCGATCATTACCAGTGGATTGTCGCACTGACGCGCATTATCTCGGCCGTATTCCGCAAGGGCGGCGACGTCACGTTCCTCGTCGAGGAACTCAAAGCCGTGTTCGATCCGCGCGGCGGCTACTGGCAGCCCGGCGGTAAGTTCATGCCGTCGATCATTGCCGAGCTCGGCCACATCGTCGAAAAACACCTCGTCATGATCGGCCTGATGTCGCGGCCCGAACTCGATCAGGGGCAGAAGGAACTCATCGCACAAAAACGCGCCGAGTACGAAGAGTCTCAGAAGCAGACCGATGCGTTCTCAAGCAGCGAGTACCCGGAAGGTGCACAGCTTTGCGCCAAATGCAGCACGACGGCTGTCATCATGATGGACGGCTGCATGACCTGCCTGAGTTGTGGTGATTCTAAGTGCGGGTGAGCGACGCTCGGTGTGGGAGTACGCATAAGACGCTATATGGACCCCATAAGGCGCTATAAGTTGACAGCATAAGTGGCTATACAGCGGATCGAGTAATTTGACCCGGTAATTTGCGAAATGACAGCTTATGACAGCATGGAGCGTCGAACTGTCCTACAGAGCCACTTGCTTGAAAGAGTGAGTGGCTCTCTTTTTTCGGCTTATTGTCAACATCGGCAAACGGTGTCTTTGTGATGTGACCTTCTGCAAATTGTTCTGGTGACGAAAAGACCATGTCATTTAAGAAGAAGAAATCCGCTTCCTCTGCTCCTAAGACGCCAATGGGGTTACTCCCACTCCTTACGCGTAGGAAGTTTCCTGATGTAATGTCACATCAGAAGCAAATGCTCGCTGCATATGTTGATGACATGGTAGACGTGAGTGACGTCGCACTTCAGCTACCGACCGGTAGTGGCAAGACGCTCGTAGGGTTGATGATCGGGGAGTGGCGACGGCGAAAATTCGCGGAAAGGGTTGTATATCTGTGTCCTACTCGCCAGTTGGTCAATCAGACCGTTGAACAAGCAGAAGGGACATACGGCATAGATGCCACCGCGTTCACGGGCTCAAAGCACAACTATAAACCGGCAGACAAGACAGATTTCACCACTGGTTCGAAAATCGCGGTAACGACCTATTCGAGCCTGTTCAATTCCTATCCGTACTTTAGCAATCCCGACACGATAATTCTCGATGACGCGCATGCTGCAGAAAACTATGTCGCTAAGATGTGGTCACTGGAAGTTCCTGCAAACGATACGTCATACGCATCGCTCCACTCCGCTCTTTGTGGTCTTTTCAAGCCGCATATTTCGGATCAGTCCTATGCTCGTCTTACCGGCGACTGGGAAGCCGCTTTCGATTCCAACTGGGTAGATAAGCTGCCGAGCGACACACTTCGTAAGCTCGCCTCCCAACTTACGGCGGTATTGGATACACATGTCGACGTTAGCGATTCGGTTAGATATACATGGCCATTACTTCGCGACAATTTGGATTCATGCCATGTGTATCTGGCATCGCGCGAGATTCTAATCCGACCGCTAATTCCTCCGACGTGGACACATGCACCTTTTGAGTATGCAAAGCATCGAATATACATGTCAGCGACGCTGGGAGCAGGTGGAGACCTGGAGCGTCTAACAGGTAGGGCGAAGATTAGTCGAATACCCGCTCCCGACGATTTCCTGTCATCAGGTGTAGGGCGCAGGTTCTTTATCTTTCCGGGGCTATCTCTTGAGCCGGCTGCTTGCGAAAAACTTCGCCTTCGTATGCAAAAGTATGCAGGTCGCTCTGTCGTTCTGACACCCAACAGCGGCGCCGCGGACGCGATTGCAAAGCAGTTTGAGAATCAGACTGAATTCGCGTTGTTCGACGCCAGTGACATTGAGGCGTCCAAGGCGAACTTCGTCGCCACCGACAAAGCTGCCGCTATTATGGCTGGCCGTTTCGATGGAATTGATTTTCCAAACGATGAGTGTCGACTTTTGTGCTTGGATGGTCTGCCGAAAGCGACCAACGCGCAGGAGCGCTTCCTGATGAGTAAGATGGGCGCGTCTGCGCTCTTTAACGAACGGTTACAGACACGCGTCCTTCAAGCAGCTGGCAGGTGCACGCGTGCCCTTCAGGACCGATCGGCTGTCTTCGTAACGGGTCACGAACTTCAAGATTACCTCGCAGATGATCGTAACTGGCAGCATTTTCACCCAGAGCTACAGGCGGAGCTCGCATTCGGTGTATTCCAATCAAAGGAGGCGAAGCCGTCAGTACTCATGGCTAACTTCAAGAGTTTCATAGCCAATGATTCGGATTGGGATGAGGCAAATCAAGAAATTGTGGACGACGCAGCGTCGATGAAACAGGCGCCGTACCCTGCAATGGGCGAACTTGAAGCGGCGGTAGCACAAGAAGTGCGCTATCAGAAAGCGCTATGGAGCGGTGATTTGGAGGGAGCGTTCGCGGCCGCGAAACGTATCATTACTGTGCTAACAGCGCCGGAGTTACGCGGGTATCGTGCACTTTGGCACTACTTGGCAGGATCAGTCAGTCAGATGTTGTCATCCAAAGTCAACGACGGCTATGACAAAGCCGCGCGTGAGCAGTTCTTGAGCGCCAAAAAAGCTGCACCAAGTATTCCGTGGCTTGCATTTCTTACGCGGTCGGGCGAGAAAGCAAAGCATGATGCTGATTCCAATGAATCTGTTGAGATTTCTGTTCAGGTAGAAAAACTTGAAGCCGTCCTGCTTAGTCTAGGTACTGCCAGTGAACACAATTTCGAGAAACACGCAAAACGCATCCTAGGAGTCTGCGCCATAGAAGACATTCAGATCCGTCAAGGTGACGACTTTCCCGGTATTGCTCATAGTGGTTTTCCGATTCAGTGATTTTCGCTGGATTTTTTCAAGGTGTCGGCGGTTTGCCGTGTGATGTCATTCCATCACCATCAGCGGCTGCATCCGTCTCAGGTTGGTTGCCAGGCAGACCAGGTCCCATTCACCGCCGGCCGCCGATAATCCACGCACACTGAACTGCCGGAACCCCAGTACCTGTTTGATCCAGCCATTGACCGCTTCCGATAGCCATTTTCGTTCGGCATAGCGAGCCTTGCCCTCGGCCGTGGCCAACTTCTCGGCCATGCGCAGCGTTGCAGGGTGGCGAACCGGGTCGATCTCGCCTACCTCCCTGCCTTCTCTGCGCAAGGAAATACAGGCATCGATGCCGCGTGACTCCAGTTCGGCCAGGTCCTTCTCATTGCGATAACCCGCATCCGCCAACAGCTGCTCCGGCGTCGCGTGCAGACTCTGCTCTACGTCATCGAGCAAGCCGGGCAACTCGCCATTGTCGCTGCCATTCGCCGTCAGCCTGTTCGCAACAATCAACTGGAAATCACCATCCACCACCACTTGCCCGTTGTAGCATTGCTGAAAACCGGCCGCGGTCTTCATGATCGAACTCTCCGGATCGGTGAAGTTACTCTGCGCTTTATCCTCCGGCACGCCAAAGTCCCGCTTGTACGACGCACCGCGTCCGCTCGGTGGCCGCCGATCATCGTCCTCGTGGCGACCCCGCGCCGTATCCGACTCCCGCTGAGCCTGCTCCAGACGGGCCCTGGCATCCCGTATCTTCGCAAGCCGCGCCTGGCGATGCTGTAACTCCTCGGGCAACTCATCGCCCCGAGAATCCGCACCGTACAGCCGGTCCTCCTCAGCGTCGGTGCCTCGCGCTATATCGCACAGCCCGGCAATCTCCCGTTTCAGCCGCTTCTCTTCTGCCCGCAGACGCTTATAGCTCATCGCCTTATGCCTGCTCGCGTTCGACCGAACTTTGGTGCCATCAATGGCCACCGTGCCCAAACGCACCAGCCCCGCCTGCTGCGCTATCCGGATCACCTGCACGAACACCGCTTTGAAATCCGCCAAATGCCGTTTGCGAAAATCACAGATCGTGCGGTGTTGCGGAAAGTTCTCCGCCGCCAATACCCGGAAGGCCACGTCTTCTTCCAGCTTCTTCGAAAGCTTGCGCGACGAGAAAACGCCCGTGGCATAACCGTAAATCAGCACCTTCAGCATCATCCGCGGCTCATACGGCGATTTGCGCCGGCCGTCACCCTCGTACGGCGCGTAAAACGCGCTCAGGTCCAGTTCCTCGACAACATCGTCGATGAAATACGCTAAATGACCTTCCGGCAGCCAATCCCGAAGGCTCGGTTGTAACAACAAATCCTGACCCGGGGTATACGGGCGAAAGCGTGTCGGCATCTTCTATCCTCTATACGGTTGCCGCACGATTATCGCAAATCGCTTTCTACGGCGCAGGCTCCTAGAGTTGCTTAATGCCGAGAAAACCTTCGAAGAAGGCCAGCGACTGCTTGGCGAGTTGCTTGGTTTCGATGCAGGCAATGACGAGTCGGATGCTGCTCCTGACCCATGGTGGTTAGGTGTGTCGACCGGGCTTGTGTTCGAAGATCATGCCGGAGGAGAAGATACGACCATTCTCGGAGCCACAAAGGCCAAACAGGCTGCTCTTCACCCCGACTGGGTGAAAGAGAATGTAACTGGGGCCGTCGATCTAGATCTTACGGTGGTTCTAGTTACGCCCTGTACGAAAGCAAGCGCTGGCGCCAAGCCACCCTTAAAACGCGTTAGATACTGGTTGATTAGCGACTTCAGGACTTGGGCTGCGGGTGCCATCGACGTGATTCGTGAACTGAAAGCGACACTGCCGCCAGGCGGCGATTTGGTCTGGCGAATTAGTGCCGCAAGCAAACTCGAAGCAGAAGGTCTTACCTTAAAATCGATTTTAGATGAGCTGCTACTCGCATCGGATGAGATGTCGTTTCCAAAGAAGAAATAATAAAGACCAGTTTAGCTCAACTTGATCGTGTGAATTCCGCAGGGCAAGCGTCGTACACTAAGTGCTAGGCCTCTGTGAGACAGGCGCATATAAGACTATGTGGTTTAGTTGATGTCAGATACTAGCAATCGAGACAAGTCGTTTTTCGAGCAGGGCTTCGATGCGGTGACGCTTACGAAGCTGGATATCTATGCACGCTACCTACAAGAGTGGTTGCCGGTACCTTTATCTGGTCGCATGCGGGTCAAAGAAGCTGTGATCTTCGACCTGTTTTGCGGGCCTGGTTCGGATGCCGGCGGATTGGAGGGCAGTCCTCTTCGCGCAAGACGCGTGGTTGAGAAGAATGAGGATTTGGTCCGCGGAAGCAACGTCAGGCTCAGGCTTGTGTTCAATGACTACGATAAAGAGCACGTCGCAACACTTCGGGCCTGCCTGGGTCAACGGCTCGTTTCGAAAGATGGCGATGTTCTCGCGTCAGTTGAATACCATGCAGAACGATTTGAGGACCTTTTCCCGCGAATCGTAGCCAGTATTGATGGGACTTCGGCGAATTTGCTGTTTATTGATCAATTTGGTGCCACCGGAGTGGATGAGGGTCAATTCCGAACACTTCATGCATTGAAAATGACGGATGTACTTTTCTTTGTTTCATCGGATTGGTTCCGTCGATTTGCGGGGCAACCTGAAGCGGCGGGCTGGGGAATCAGCAAAGAAGAGATTATGCAGGTGCACTACAATCAAGTGCATCGTTTCATGGCCGACCATTTTCGAAAGTTAGTTGGCGGAGATTACTATGTAGCACCATTCTCCCTTAAGAAAGGATCGAATATCTACGGTCTAGTGTTTGCGAGCCATAATCACTTAGGCCTGAAGAAATTCCTGGATGTGGCATGGAAAGAAGATCCTCATACAGGGGAGGCGAACTTCGATATGTTCGGTGAGGGGGCAGGTAATCGAGACCAAGTTCTTATGTTTGAAGTTGGGAAGATTTCTGAGTTTCAAGCTGATCTAGAAAAGAGAATTTTGGACAGGGAGTTCGCGTCCGATCGAGAAATCTATCTTCACATGCTTCAAAGCGGCTTTATCAACAAACATGCACGGCCTGTTGTTCGAAAGCTGATTGCCAACCAGTCTATAGATTTTGAAATGGACGGCGTGCGCGTTCAGCCTCGACTTTCGCCACCCTCGTTCAAAGACCCGCGGCAGCTAGTTTTTCGTGACAACTCTCGGGTGTAGGAAATTCATCCCATACAGATCCATCCAGGAGGCGACCACTGCGCTTCTTTCCAAAACGCCCAATTGGTTCTGACCAAGATTCTGAAGTAGTTGTTGTAGGTGTTTTTCCAACGGGAACAGCAGTGAGTGGCGCCCACTCACCCCATTGCTTGAAATGAAATGGAACGGAATGATCCGTGCATTGGTCTCGCAGATCTCGATACCAATTGGGTTCTGAAGGTCTAGCATTTGCGCCGCTTTCTCCGCCGGCAATTACCCAGTCAATCTGCTTGTCGACGAGGAAGGGAACTAGATCAATCGCGGAACGAAGTGGTTCGCAAGAAAGAAAACGAACATGCGCAGGTACGTCAACTAAATGATGTACTCGCTTTTCAACGAATTTCTGGGACTCAACGGTGGCACCGAGCCAGACATTGTTTGGCCAGTCCGCGCCCCACGGGTTTAGCCTATGTATCAAATGCGGACGTTTCGTTAGCAGCAACCAGTCCAGAAAAGGCGTTTGCTCGATCAACTCCCATAGCCGAGCGCGTGATGGAGATAAGTCTGCACGCCACTCAAAAACGTCTGCCATCGACGCACAAAAGACACGCTCTCGACGCCCGTTCTTCTTCGCCTCGCGATTCCACCGAATCGGTTGCTTCCAATAGAAATCACTGAGAAATCTCCTCGGGGTTTTGGCGCCCCAGACTGCATGTCCGGTTCGCCGTGCCCAAGCTTCTGCATAACAGTTATCACAAGCTGGAGACACTTTTGTGCATCCCCACCAAGGATTGAAAGTATGGTCAGTCCATTCGATCTGCGAGTTCTGCGCCATAACTATTTATTCGTTCAAGGACCAGATTGTAAATGTACTGTATATTCATACAGTATTCCACTTTCATCGACTTCAGAGTAACAGATTGATCAAAAAGTCGTTCGGATTCAGACGACTATCTCAACTTTGGGGTGAGATCCAAACAAAAAACTCAGAACCAAGATCAGCTCGAATGCCTCACCAACTGTGCGCCATGATTCGTTCGACGATGTTACGTCGACGACATTTTCGCTCAATCCACAGCGGCTGTATCAGAACAAGAAATGCGTGCATCGCGTGACCTAGTAGTCCGGCGACTACCGTCAAGACGAGCGCGACTTTCGATACTGGATGGAGGGAGGTTGCGGCGATAAGGATCGACAAAGCCGCCGCTCCAAGACTAGCGAGGGGTACGTAGAGCCCCGCTAGCACCGCCAAGGGCCATCGCCACCATTGAGGTTTTTTGATGAGTCCCGACTCACCATCAACGAGTCCGCCGTGGAACAATGACTCAAGTTGGGCGCGAGGAATGAAATCGAGGGCTCTGTGTAGGAATCTCGCGCCAGGGAGCTTAAGCGGCCGCCACCCCCTTGAGCGTCCAAATCTTACTGTTGCCCATGCAAGGAGATGCTCATTGTGGGCTTCAACCGTCGTGAAATCCTCCGCACGATTATCCGGCCAGCAATTGGCGACGTGTCGCCCGGAGTCAGCGTAGTAACGTCGCCGGGCTGGTGTCGCAATGTTTCTAAGCCACATCGCACTCCGCACCTGTATCGATTCGCCCGCCGCGAAGTACGAACTCCATTGCGGTTTCTTTCTTTTCGTCGCCCGTCAATTTATCCCAATGGCTCATCGCCGCTAGGTGCAGCACGGCATCGACGATGTCTTCGGCAGCGGCCAGGCTGGTCTTCTCAGCGCCGGCGAGGCGCCGTCCACTCAGGAGAAAGGCAGGGTCCGCGCCCATTTTGACGAAAGCGGCGAGGTGGATTGAGGGTGTGCTTCGGTCTCCGCGCTCGTAGCCGTAGAGGGAGCTCTTATCAACGCCCATGGCTTCGGCCAGTTCGCTAGGTGCAAGGCCGAGCCTTTCTCGCTCTAGTTTCAACCGCTTACCGAGTTCTCTTAACACAGCACTTTACATATGTTCCACTATGAGGTATATCTTAGCAATGATTTGTATATATTAAAATCTGTTATTGGATAGACACAGGCTATGGAAGATCACCAACAAGTTGGTCAAACGCTGACGCCTAGTCAAGTCAGAGCACGATTCCGTGAGGCCGGAATCTCTGTTGCCGAATGGGCGAGGCAGAACCGTTACAGTACAGGCCTTGTCTATCACGTCTTATCCGGGCGCAACAAAGCCAGTCGTGGGCAATCGCATCGCATTGCTGTCGCGCTCGGCCTTAAAGAAGGCAAAAGTCCTGAAATCCAAGAACTGAGTTTCTCGGCTAGCGATACCGAGCCCACGGTCGAACGGGGCGCGTCGTCTCAGGTAGAACAGGAGTGCCCATGAACCTATAGTGCAACAAAAAACCCGACGCCAGGAGACCTGACGGCGGGTTTGGACAGTGAGCTGGTCACTGCCTACGCAAATCCAGTATCGGCTACTGTTCGATTCTCGTCAAGGTCTCCTGTTTTCCAATCGAATTGATCGGCACCGCACGCGGTGTCGAAAGGAGCCCTTATGTCCTTCGAGATTCAAGGTCGGCGCCGCAAGTGCGTCCAGGAGCCACGCCTATTCATCATTGAGCCCGATTTGCCGGGCGTTTTACACTTGCGATTTCCACCTCCGGGCGAGAAGCGCGTCCGTAAGGTTGTGACTCGCTCTCGCGCTCGGCAAACGCAGAAGTACCCGAGTTGGAAGATGGATCGGATGATCGAGTGCGAGTCCGGCAATGAGCTCGTCGCATCTCGGATCTATGACCTCGACACCGACGTGCTGTCGTTCCATGAACAGGCTGTTGCCATTCACTACTGGATGGATGGCGATGAACGGGTACACATTCCGGATTTCGTTGTTCGGCGCCCAAAGTACATTGATATCGATGAGATAAAGGATACGCGTGATGCGGAGAATTCAGATGTCCTTGAACGGGCGAGGTATCTGACCCCGTTGCTTGCAAGGCTCGGACTTCGGTACCGGGTGCGCTTTATCGACAAAGACCGGTTTCGGCGGACGCTCGGCTTCTGCCGCTCGGTGCTCAAATATGGCCGATCAGAAATCGGTGCTACAGAGCGCGAAGCCGCCCGACGACTCTTTGCCTCCAATTCAGATCTGACCTGGGGCGACGTCGCTGATGGCTGCCTCGGTGAACGGAGCCGCTACATTGCAGCTCGCTTGCTGTTGGAAGGCGAGATTGGTACCGATGATTGTCGGCGCCCGTTGCAGCCGCACACCCGCCTGTGCGTAACCAAGGAGGCCAAAGGTCAGCACGACCTTTGGGCGGCCTAACATGGGCACCGTGGCTATCCGGGCCGGGGTCAAGGTCGCCATCGAGGGTATCCAGCACAAATTGCTCCGCAAGCTGGACAATCAGATTTGGCAACTTGAAGACGTTCGTACGCTTCGCATCTCAGAGCATCGAACCTCGACACTTCGACAGTTATTTGAAGAAGGCAAATTGGTCTTCGCCAGCTCGGGATATAACATCGCTTCCCGAGGCGAAGGCCACAAGATTTCGGACATCTCCGAGTACCAATGGGCTAAGGCGAAGACAAAACGCGCTTACGTTATCGCCGTCCTACACCTCCCCAATCATCAAGATGCGATCCGCGAAGCGATTCAGGAGGTATGGGGAAAGTTGGGGACGAAGGACCGATGTCCCCACCCGGTTACGGTGCTCAACTGGAAACGCCGCTATCTCAACTCCGGCAACGACCTGACCAGCCTTGTTGACCAAACCCACAGAAAAGGCAATCGCCTCTCTCGCTACCCGCAGGAAACCTGCAACCTCGTCAATGACGTGATGGACGAGGTCTATATGACTCTCGAGCGCAAAACTTACCAGGACGTTCTGGACGAGGCGATCGATCGTATAAAGAAGGAAAACGAGCTGCGCCCGCGGCAAATCCACATTCGTCGCCCCACGATGCGGATGGTGAAACGGCTGGTCAAGGAGATTCCGGCGTTTGATCGAGTGGCGGCTCGCTATGGCCGAACCGTGGCAATGAACCGCTTTCGCTCGGTGCGATGTCTTCTCGTTGCAGACCTGCCGTTGGAGCGCGCCGAGATTGATCATACACGGCTGGACCTGATTGTCATTGATGACGACACGTTCATGCCGTTGGGAAGGCCATGTGTCATTTTTCGCCGTAATGGAGCCAGCGGTTT
Organism: Woeseiaceae bacterium; assembly: GCA_965224505.1. GTDB lineage: Bacteria > Pseudomonadota > Gammaproteobacteria > Steroidobacterales > Woeseiaceae > UBA1847. Next base: position 1,876,365 of record CBDCZL010000018.1, on the reverse strand, counting down.
TCGGCGTAATAGAGCCACTTTTTGTTGCTGATTTTCAGGCTCGAACGGGTGCATTATTTTCCTGATTCCGGGTGTTTTTCAAGTTGGTTGTCGAGCGGCCTTGGAGAGCGATAACTTTTGCCATCCAACACGACGCGGTAGGCGGCGTGGCGCAACCGGTCAAGCGTTGCCGCACCGAGCAACTGGTTGGGGAAGGCATCGCCCCATTCTGAGAAGTCGAGGTTGCTGGTGATGACGGTGGCGGCACGCTCATAACGCTCGGCGATCAGGTCATGGAAGTCCTCGTCATGGGGATGGCGAAGCGGTTTGAGGCCGAAGTCGTCGATAATGAGCAGCGGCACCCTGACCAGGTTCTGGAACCTGCGATCGAAGGAGTCGGTGGCTCTGGCGGCATGCAGGTCGCCGAGCAGCTTGGACAGGGAGGTAAACAGCACATCGCGACCCTGGCGCACGGCGGCATGGCCGATGGCCTGGGCGATGTGGCTTTTGCCGGTGCCGCAGGGCCCGGCGATGAGAACCGCGACCTTCTCGTCGATAAAGCGTCCGGTGACCAGTTCATGGATCAGTGCTGAGTTGATGTTCGGATTGAAGCTGAAGTCGAACTGGTCGAGGGTTTTGTTGGTGCGGAAGGCGGCACGCCTGAGCCGCGTGGCAAAGCGCTTTTGTTCCCGCCTTGCGATCTCGTCGCTGATCAGCAGCGAGAGGAACTCAGGGTAAGCCATTTTCTTGTCGATGGCCTGTTTGTTCCTCGATTCCAGTGAGTCGAGGATGCCGGACAGCCGCAGTTGTTTGAGCATGGGAGCCAGTTCAGGCATGGGATTCATGGTGATATCTCCTGTGTCAGTGTTTCAGTAAGGATTTGATGTCCCGGCTAAAGCGTCCCTGGCCGGTGTAGCTGTCGGCCAGGGTGTCGAAGGCCCGTTGTGCCGAGGGGTGTTGCTCGAGGCCTTTTTCGAGGATGGTCTTGACGGTGCGATAGCGCGGGTTGTTGTAGCTCAGCGCTCGCTGGCAGGCGGCCTCGAGGCGGGTGCTGCCATACTTGTCACGGAGCCGGATGACGCCCTGGGCGGCGCGCAGATTATCGAGGACCCGGTCAGCGAACAGCGTGCGGATCAGCTGATGGCAGGATGCACCGATGTTCTCCGACTGGCGTAAACACCATTGCGGATCACGCATCTTCCAGGCAATGGCTTCCGGCGGCAGATGGTCGTCGATACTGGCGCGGCTGCCCGGCTTAAAGTGCCGGGAATGCACCGCCACCAGCTCGTGGTCGCGGTAGATACGCACGGTAACCGGCGTTGCCTTAAGCCACAATGACTGCCCGATCAGCTTGAAGGGCACTGAGTACAGGCATTTCTCGAACTGCACATGGCAATCGCGGTGGACCTTGACTTTGGCCCATTCGGCGAGTTCCGGCGCCACCGCCGGTAAGCGCTGCAGCAAGGGCTTCTCGATCTCAAAGCGCACCAGCGGCTGCTCGTGCGTGCTGCCGTGGACGCGGTTGCCGGCCTCCTCGAGGACCCAGGTCTGCAACTGCCGGTTGGCATCGACGATATCCCGGAACTCGCGCAACGGCAAAAAGCCGGTCTTGAGGTATTTGATACCCGATTCCACGCGACCCTTCATCTGCGGCTGTCGTGGCGGCAGGGCGTCGATCCTGAAGCCGTAGCCTTCGGCGTACTCGGCATAGGCGCGCTGCACCACGGGATCGCGGCGACAGGCGCGGGTAATGGCGCACCTGGCGTTGTCGATGATGAGTTTTTGCGGCACACCGCCGAACCACTCGAAGGCGCGGCGGTGGCATTCCAGCCAGGTCGGTACCTTCTGATTCAGCACGATCTCCGCGTACTGGTGCCGGCTCCAGCACAACGTCATCAGGAAGAACCAGGTCTTGACGATCTCGCCGGTCTCCACGTCGATCAGTTCCGGGCCGCTGCCAAAATCGATCTGGGCGGCTTCGCCCGGTGCAAACTCGAGCGGCATCGTCGCCTTCGGTCGGCGCGGCTTGATGCTTTGCACGAAGCGGTACACCGACGAGTAGCTGCCGCTGTACTGGTATTCTCGCTTGAGCGCCTGGTGGATCGCACGGCACGGTGTGTCGAGAGCCACCCATCGCTCGACCTTGTCGCGAAACGGCTCAACGCCGGAGACCGAAGACGACCGCGGCCGGGCCCGTGGCAGGGCCTCGGCCAGCACCGCATCCTCGGGCAAGGGCCGCCCCGGATCCAGCCATCCTTCGGCCTCGGCCAGCCGGCGCAGCGCTTTCGCCTTGGGACGGCCGATCAGACCCGCCCTGGCCAGGGCCCGGTCGGAATCGCCGAGCCGCATGCGCACCAATACCATGGCTGACGGTCTGCCTGGACGTGCGGACGCGCTGCGTCCTCGGGATCTATCTTGGCTTCGAGCCGCCAAGCCACCTTAGCGTGGCTGCGTGCTTGCGGCACGCGTTTCTTCCCAAGACGAGTTTGCGCAAAGAATACCCATCCATCGAGAATGAGTGGACTGCCCATGGTGTCATGCAAGAACTCGTCGTTGATAACGGTGTCGAGTTCCACAGCGTCAGCCTCGAGAACGCGTGTCTCTCGTTAGGTACAGAAATTCACTACTGCGAAAGAAAGACGCCATGGCACAAAGGCAAGGTCGAACGGTTCATCAAGACCCTGAACAATGCCGTGTCTCACGGCACCCCGGGAACGACCTTTAGCAATATTCTCGAGAAAGGGGACTACGACCCGAGCAAGCATGCCGTCGTACGCCTGAGCAAGATTCAGGAAATCGTTCGCAAGTGGATCGTCGACGTTTATCACCAGAGGCCGCATCGTGCGATCGGTGTTCCTCCGGAACTCGACTGGACAAGCTCGATCAGAGACGAAGATATCTTGCTGCCGGACGATCCGGCCGTGCTCGACGCCATCCTTGGCCGGACCGAAACGAGGAAGCTCACTCACAAAGGCATCGAGCTCGACTGCCTGCTGTACAACTCGCCGGAACTTTCCGACCTACGAAGACGCTACGGTGAAAAGCTCGAAGTCGAGCTTCGAATCGATGATTCGAATATCGGTGAGATTATTGTCGTCTGCCCTAAGACGGGCGACCTGTATCGAGTGCCGTCACTTCAAGCCGACTACGCCACAGGTCTATCTCGGTGGCAGCACGCCGTGTGCAAGAGCTATTCCCGCAGGAAGTTCAAAAAGAGTAACTGGGAATCGTGGCTCAAGGCCAAGCACGACATCGTCGAGATGGTTCGTGAGGAGTTCCTGACGACGGGCAAAGGTACACGGTCGCGGGCCGCGCGCTTCAAGAACGCCGGCAACGGTAGCGCCACCCCGTTTTGTGCGCCTGAACCCGAGCTGCAAGCGGATACACACATAGAGGAAACGGTGTTGTCAGTTGACGACAACCAGGCTGGTTCGGTCATTGAGTACGAGCCCATAACGCCGGTCTACCGGGTTCGAGATAGTGCAGTTGAGGAGGTTATCTAATGTCTTACACTGAAGTTCAACTCGAAGAAATTTGTTCCACCGTCCAGTCCACGCTCATTCAACACACGGCCTTCGCGAAGGCAACCAGCCGAGTCAATCAGGTATTCCGGCGCGCCAGGATATCGTCAGAGCCCATCTGCCTGCCGATCGTCGGCGAGTCCCGAACCGGCAAGACCACACTCCTGAAAGAACTGAAGAGCGCACATCCCAGAACCCGCCATGACGATGGCCTTGAGGTTCCGATTCTGCAGGTCAAAACGCCTTCGGAACCCACCGTCATGGGGCTTGTTGAGCTGATGCTGTCGGCACTCGGGGACCCCAGGTATTACATTGGAACGAAAACTCGAAAGACCGATCGGCTCATCACGCTGATGAAAGCAGCCAAGACGTGCGTGGTGTCCATTGATGAGTTTCAGCACTTCGTGGACAAGATGTCGCACAAAGTGCTGCACCATGTTGCGGACTGGCTGAAGGTCCTGGTCGACGAGGCCGAGGTGGGGCTCATCGTGGCCGGATTGCCGCGTTGCCAGGCTGTAATTGAGCAGAATGAACAGCTGCGTGGGCGCTTTCTCTCGCCGGTTACGATGCCACGATTCGATTGGTCGAATGAGACGAGCCGCAGCCAATTCGTGGCAATTCTGGCTTCGTTCCACGAGTCAATTGGCCGGCACTTCGATCTGCCACGATTCGACACCGAAAGCATGGCGTTTCGAATCTACGTCGGATGCGGCGGACTGGTTGGATACACTGCAAAGTTTTTGGACCAGGCAGTATGGAATGCAGCGGAGTCTGGCACGAAGGCAATTACGCTGGCCGACTTGCACGTCGCTCACACGCAAGCGGTATGGAAAGACGAGGGCAAGAACAACGGTCCGAATCCCTTCACGAAGGCGTTTGACGCCGACCCAGAGAAGGAGGTGACACTCGCCATTGCGCATCAGGTTGGAATCGAGTCCGATGCTGCCGCAAAGGCGCGGAAGAAAGTTTCGGGACCGAAACCGAATCCATGAACGACGTGCTGAGGGCGTAGCATGTTAGTCGTTACGCCAGCACCGTATCCGACTGAAAGTCTGATCGGCTATGCCATTCGCCTTGCTGAGGCAAACGGCTACGATTCACCGGGGACAGTTCTGTGTTACGCGGGCTACGGCTCGGCGCATGCACTTGGCGCCAACTGCGACTTGAGTTTGCTCGCCAATATCGTTGGTCAGTATGCAGAGGATCTGGCCGAAATCGCATACACCGACGTCCGGGGCGAAAAGACGACAGCCGTCAGCTTCAGGGGTCACACAATATCCTCCTGGCGCGTAGCGCGGGTGCTATCGCCGAAAAGGACCTACGTTTGCCCTAGCTGCATTGGTGAATACGGCTATCTCGATTCGTTCTGGGACCTTACCCTGGCAACCGTTTGCCCAAAGCACGGTTGCCGGGCGCTCAGCGTCTGTCCGGGGTGCAAGAAGAACATCAGCTGGCTCAGATCGGGCCTTCTCGAGTGTCGGTGTGGGGCGCGACTCGGCGAGTGCTCGCCGGACATAGCGTCGAACCCAGAGCTTGAGCTGCTTGGCCTGGTTCAGGCGAAGTTGGAGAAGCGCAGTCTGCGTAATCGGAGAAGCCGGTCTGGCTTCCCGATTGCGGAGCTGAATGAGATGTCGTTCGTCCAGCTCGTATCCGTGCTGTTCCTGCTGGGTCAGCACCTGCGGCGCCTCTCGCACAAGGAAGCGCTAGAGCGACCGGACCTGGTGGTCCAGGCCGCCGCCAATGCCCTGAGTGATTGGCCACAGGGCTTTCGAAAGTGCCTGCGCGAGCTTGGTAAGCACGAGGATGGCCACCGATGCCCACTCGGCAGACTACGAGAGCAGTACGGTGCGCTCTACCGTTCGATAACGGGAGAAAGAAGTCTCGCGTCTGGGGCGACATTCTTGCGAGATGAACTCGACGTTTTTCTCGAGGAGGAGAAAAGCCGGGCCGTACTCGAAGCGAAGCGATTGCGTTCGGACTCGAACGTGCGGCTGCGTCAGTCAATGACTATGGACTGGATCTGTTCGCAGTTCGGCTTTTCCAGGAAGCGGCTCGAAGGCTGGTGCAAGGCCAAACGCAAGGACAATGCCGCGCTGTCGCCGACAGACCTGAAACGGTTCGTGGTTGAAGCGGAGATCGTCAATCACCTGAAAATTGCGAAGACGCGTCGGATAACCGAGCGGCAGGCCGCTGCGATGGCTGGCATTCCCGTGACTGTCTTGAGAGGGCTCCGTCAGCTGGGATACGCAGGGCCTCAAAGTGTGGAGAACCTGCGGCGGGGTTATCGGGCAGGTGATATCGATAACCTGATGGGAAAGCTTCGAGACGTCGGCAAGCACGTATCCGGTAACTCAATACAGGCAAAACACCATGCCTCACTTGCTCGGCTGCTCGAAACAGCAACCTTCTGGTCACAGCTCGGGAAATCAGAGTTCCTGGTTGACATTATCGAAGGCAGAATCGAACCCGTTGGCCGGACCGGGGAAAGCCTGCAACAGCTGTTCTTCGATCGCGTAACAGTCGACGAGTATATCCTCGATAGGAAGCGTGCCGAGTCGAAGCATGCTGTAACGAGAACAAAGGCGGGCAGGCTGCTCGGTTGCTCATCAGATTGCGTAAACGTGCTAGTCGATCGCGAAATGCTCGCGACGACATCCGGCCCATACTATCGAAACATATGTCGAGAGAGTGTTCGGAAGTTCGGCGAACGGTACGTAGCCCTAAACGATTTGACGAGCCGCTTCGAAACCACGGTTCGGGCCCTGCGACGCAGGGCTGAGGAGAAAGGGTACAAGCTCCTGTTGATCAATAGCAGGCGTGGTGTTGTTACGCCGTTTATCAGGCGTTCACAGGTTGAGAGATTGCAGCGTTTTGTCGAGCAGTGGCGATCCGACGCTGCACTACGATCGGCGGAGTGGCGCGACAGGGTAGGCTCGATCGACAAACTATCGCAATACCTGGACTCGTTGCGTCAGTCCGCGAAGCCGCTCCCGAGAATAGGCAAGCGACCCAATCTTCGAGAGATTGCCAAAGCGAGTGGAATTTGCCGCAATCTCTTTTACAAGAGCGAAGAGGCGCGCAATCTACTCGCTACGATCGAGCGCGAAGATGCATCGAGACATCAGATTGACTCGCGTGCTGATCTGGAGATTCTCGATTCTTATCTGCGCAAACTTAGAAATAGCAAAGCCGGAATTCCTATCGGGCGATGCGGTAGACCCAATAAGCTCGAAATCGCGCGAGCAGCAGGCCTGAATCGAAACATATTCTATACGTCGTCGGACGCCGATAACTTGATCGCCCAGTTCCAGGGAGGTTTTTCGTTGCCAGCAGATGGCAGTTGTTCAAAACCACTGGCTGAAGCTGTCACAAGGACAGGAGAATTGAATCATGACTGATTCCATCGCTGAGATACTGGTCATTCTTACTTACAAGTTCTTGTGGTTTCTAGGAGGCCGTCGGACTTGGCGTCGAATTGCAATCTGCAAAGGTCATCCGGGAATAAATTGCGATTATTTTCGTGGTCATGATCAGTATTGACGGTCGTTTTGCATGGCAAAAGAGCCCGCACGTTCCTGTTACGCACTCAGAGCATGCATTCTCTTTAGATTCCATCCAATACAGACCAGACTCCATTCACCTTGGACGGCATCCAGACCTCGCAACAGAAATTGCCGGAACCCCAGTACATCTTTGACGATACCAAATACCGTTTCCACGGTGGCTTTGCGTTTGGCATACACCGCTTTGCCCTCCTGAGTCTGCAAGCGATGTCGCATGGCCTGCACTGCAGTGGCATTCTCTGGCGGCGCGGGATCACCAGAAAAGCGTTCCAGCAAAGGGAGATTGTGTTTCTGCCGCTTCTCCGGGATGAATGGCACCATGCCACTCTCAATACACTTGTCGACATTGGCCTCGCTGAAATAGCCCGTGTCGGCCAGCAGTTTCCTGACCTTGCCCAGCACCGCTGGCAGATGCTCAAGCTCCGCTAATGCCGGCTCGATTTCCTGTTTGTCATTCGTGTGCTGGGTGACATGCTGTTCAACAATCAGGTGTGTCTCTACATCCACACCCGCTTGCACATTGTAGGCCTGCTCAAAGCTACCGCCAGAGCTTGGCATAATGCGCGATTCCTCGTCCGTCAGGCTCACCTGGTCTTTGCCCCGCGGCCCGCCTGTCGGTGGCTTAGGCGGTTTGCCCCGTGGCTTCTTACCCGTCTTTTTGGCTTGCGCTTCGCGCTTTGCCAACTTCTCTTCATACTCCGCCTGTTCCCGTTCAAAGCGCTCCTGTGCACGTACCTTGATTTCTGCTTTGGCTCGCCTGATCGACGCCAGTCGCTCCTCACGGCGTTGCAGCTCTTCGGGAATATCCATTTCCTCCGGCAGTGAAGCTTGATCGGCTTCTGCGGCAAGACGCATCAGTTCCTCCACTTCCTGATTCAGCTGCGCCTCCAGGCGGTTCGCGTAGTCCCAGCTCAGCGCCCTGTGCCTGCTCGCATTGGCCTTGATCTTGGTACCGTCCAGGCTGACACTGCCCAGCTTCACCAACCCCATCACTTCGGCCACCAGCAGTATCTCCACAAACAACGCCGAAAGCTCTGGCAAAAACCGCTTGCGGAAACTGGCGATCGTGTCATGGTCCGGGTTCGTGTTGGCGCAGACATAACGAAAGGCAATCGAATCATAGCTGGCCTTCTCAAGCTTGCGCGACGAAAACACACCCGTGGCATAACCGTAAAACAACAGCGACACCAGCATCGCCGGATGGAAAGGCTTTGAGCCCCGACCCGTGTACACCGCCGACAAATGACTCAGATCCAGCTGATCCACAATATCCACCACAAATCGTGCCAGATGTTCCTCCGGCAGATAATCCTGCACACACGGGGGAAAAATATACGGCGTGTCCCGGTCGATGGGGATAAATTCAACGGCCATCTTGATGCTCTTTCGGCGCCTTGTTGCAGTAACGGTATTTTACCGACTTACTATCGGAAAGTCCGACAACCTCCTAGGGGGCGTTCTCAATTAGGTTGAGTATTGTGGTGTAGGGTGCTGTATTCTCAGATCTTTCCGCGGTGAAAAATATGGCTCGGAAAGAGATCAGAGACGATCAGTGGGATCGGGTAAAAGACTTATTACCCGGAAAATCAACCGATTGCGGTGTCACCGCGAAAGATAATCGCCGCTTCCTGGAAGCGGTATTGTGGATTGCCAGGACCGGTTCGCCATGGCGGGATTTGCCAAGCCGCTTCGGCCACTGGCACCGGGTCTACGTGCGTTATAACCGCTGGGCTCACAAGGGCCATTGGGTCCGCATCTTCGAGGCGATGGCCGATGACCCGGACCTGGAACATCTGATGGTCGATGGCAGTATCGTTCGCGTTCACCAGCATGGTGCGGCAAAAAAAACGGCGGGATGAGGAGGCGATGGGCAAATCGCGCGGCGGACTGAGTACGAAGATACATGCGGCTGTCGATGCGTTGGGCAACCCGGTTCGTTTCATTCTCACGGCCGGTCAGTGTGCCGAGATTGGACAGGCAAACGCACTGATCGCGGGGTTTTCCGCCGACTACGTCATCGCGGACAAAGGCTATGACGCCGATGCGTTCATCGATTCCATTCATGCGATCGATGCGGTGGCGGTGATACCGCCGAGGAAAAACAGAATTGTACCGAGGGACTATGACGACTATCTGTATTGCGAGCGAAACCTGGTTGAGCGGGTGTTTCAGAAACTTAAACACTACCGCCGGATCGCTACTCGTTACGAGCGTCTGGCAGTCACTTACCTCGCTATGCTCAGCCTCGTCGCCACCATCATCTGGCTTAATTGAGAACGGCCCCTAGGCCAAGCGGGCCTATTTTTCCTTCTACTAAACTACGCTATTGTACCTTACCTCGGTGATACGAATATCGGAGCACTCAAGTCCTTCGCGATTTACGCCCTGTTGAGATTGGTACTGGACCCACCCAAGCTCAGTGTAGAAGTCAGCTGACTTACTCAATGGAACCGCCTGATCCTGACGCACTGGCCGAGTGCATAGCCGAGGTACAGCGCCTGGTACGTGCGTACGTGCCTGATCGCGACAGTCTGGTCGATGCGTTGATCGCGGAGCGTCGCGAAGAAGCCAAATTTGAATACCAGAGTTTCATGGCAGACGAATCCATTCCCTTTGAAGAGCGTCAGAGCTTCGGGAAACCGCTGAGTGACGAGGAAATCGCGTGCCTCAAAGAAGGTGGCATCGACCTCGACAAGACTATTGCACCCGAGAATGACCCGCTGAGAGCGGGCTATGGTCAGGTAGCGGACATACTTATCGGCGCCTTGACTGTAGAACAGGTCGCCGAGAGACTGGACCTATCCGTGACGTGTGTGCGGGAGCTTGCTGCGAATCTCGAGTTGTACGTCGTCGACAAAAAGTATGGGCTGGAGCGTTTCCCGGCCTTCCAGTTCACGGAAGACGGAGTATTGCCTGGGTTTCCGGAGGTCGCACCTCACATTCCGAGGTATTTGTCGATGGGTGGGATCGAATCCTTCTTCAACCTTAAGAATCCCGATCTCTACATAAACGATGAGATTGATCAGACGCTCAGCCCTGTCGAATGGCTTGCCGGCCAGCGCGATCCTGCGCCTGTAATCGCGTTGTTGAAGCATCTCTAACTATCCATTCTCACGTGTTTACGTAACCGGCTGGCGGCGGTTCATCGGGCGGCGGGCTACCAGGTGCAGCTCCTAGCTCATCACCGATCTCTTCAATGGTAAATCCCGTGAAGCCGTAAATGATGGACACTAACGGATTGATGAGATTGAAAAAGGCAAACGGCAAGTATGCAAGTGTTGCAACGCCAAGTGTAGCTGACATATAAGCACCGCAGGTATTCCAAGGGATCAATGGCGACGTTAGCGTTCCCGAATCCTCAATAATGCGCGATAGGTTTTTTGGCGCAAGTTTGCGTTTGCGAAATTCCGCTTTGTACATTCTCCCTGGAAGCACGACGGCGATGTACTGATCGGCGGCGACGATGTTGATACCGATCGCGCTCAACGCGACAGTAACCACAAGCGAGCCTGTTGTCTTGGCTGCTTTGAGTGGGGATTCGATCAGGCGCAACAGCATGCCGCTGTGCTCGAGTACCGCCCCAAACGCCAATGCGGTCAGGATGAGCCAGATGGTGACCAACATTGAACTCATACCGCCGCGACTTAAGAGATCATCTACTTCGGTGACACCTGTCGCAGAAACATAGCCGTCGGCTAACGCTAACCATACACCCTTGGTCATCGCGAGCGCCGGAACGAGTTCGGGCGAATTTGCAAATTCGAGCACGATGTCGGGCTGCAGCAACATTGCCAGAAAACCGCCAAGCAAGGCGCCGAACAATATCGTCGGCAAGGGCGGCACCTTCTTATAGGCCATGTAGAAAACAACGACCAATGGAATAAGTGTCCAAAGTGAGATGTTGTAGGTGTTTGCAAGCGTCGATGACAGCCGCGCCATGCTGGCGGCGCTGCCTTCGCCTCCCACGTCAACGCTGAATCCGATGGCGGTAAAAATGATCAACGCGAGTACAATCGACGGGCCCGTGGTCCATGCCATGTGCCGAATGTGGGTGAACAAATCCGTGCCAACGACGGCAGGCGCTAAATTGGTGGTATCAGAGAGCGGCGACATTTTGTCGCCGAAGTAGGCGCCGGAGATGATCGCACCGGCTGCAATGGCCGGCGAGAGCCCCAACCCCATCGATACGCCGATTAGCGCAACGCCCAACGTTCCGGCGACGGTCCAGGAGCTGCCCGTGGACAGCGACGCCACGATGCAGATTAAACATGTTGCCGAATAAAATACCTGTGGGCTAAGCAATTCGAGGCCGTAATAGATCAATGAGGGCACGGTTCCAGCCATGAGCCAGGTACCGATCAACGCGCCGACCGACATCAAGATCATGATCGCCCCCATCCCGGTACCGATGCCCGCGACGATAGATTCCAGTATGTCCGTCCATTTATGGCCGTTCTTGATAGCAACGATGGCGGCGATCGCCGCGCACAATGTCAGGACGATTTGGTTCGGTCCGCTTGAAGAGTCGGAACCGAAAATGCGCACCGACATGACCAGCATGATGGCCAACGCAATAATTGGAATCAGTGAATCAAGGAGACTCGGACGCCTCGGCTCTGTCATGCTTTACACCCAATTCCCGCTCCGCTCCTAGCCGGGATTATTCGTGAAGAGATAAAACAAAAGCCTTAAATGTGCGAAAATTGTGTTTGCACACAACAACTTAAGCACAAAAAAGGCTTCTGCATGAGTAAGCATACCAGTCCCCAGGGTGTTTTGTTCAAGGGTCTGTCGAAGAAAGCGTTTCAGGCCCGCTTCGATCGGCCCGACAGTAGCTCCGATGGTGGGGCGATTCTGCTCAAGGCTTGCGATCAGCGACTGGGTTTGATCGATGCCATTTCCAGGTGTATTCGCGATGACCGCTGTGCTGGCAAGGTTCGTCACAGTCTGCGGGAGTTGCTATCGCAACGGGTGTACGGGATTGCCTGCGGCTACGAGGACTGCAACGACGCAGCCCGGCTGAGCACGGACCCGGTGCAGCGTTTGCTGATGGATCGAGATCCGCTGTCGGGCGAGGCGCTGGCCTCGCAGCCGACCTTGTCCCGATTCGAGAACCGCATTGATGGGCGTTCACTGCTCGGCATGGGGACGGCGATCATGGACACGGTGATTGCGCGTCACCGCAAGCGCCTGGGTAAGAAGGCACGGCGCATCACGATCGATCTGGACCCGACGGATATTCTGGCCTACGGCCAGCAGCAGCTGTCGTTTTTTAACACGCACTACGGGGATCACTGTTATCTGCCGATGGTGTGTTCATTTCAGTTCAACGACGAGGCGGATCAGTACGTGTTTGCGAGCGTGCTGCGATCGGGAGAGGCGCCGGCGAGCGAGGGCGCCGAGGCGATCCTGCGACGCGCCATCGCTCGGCTGCGAAAGGCGTTCGGCAAGGTGCGTATCCTGGTGCGTCTGGACGCTGGCTTTGCGACGCCTGAGCTACTCGATTTTCTCACCGACAGTCGGGTGGATTTCGTGGTGGGGATCGGGAAAAACTCGGTATTAAAGGCGCTTTCCGAGCCTTTGATGGACGAGGTCCGTCACCTGTCATGGGACTCAGGGGACACCGAAAAGCGCTACGGCGAGTGCCAGTACGAAGCCGGCAGCTGGGATGACGAAAGGCGGGTGATCTTCAAAGCCGAAGTGGTGCGATACCCCGGCCGGGACGCCAAAGACAATCCCCGTTTTGTGGTGACCAACCTCAAGACCACGCCAAGGCACGTGTATGAGCGGGTCTATTGCCAGCGGGCGGTGATCGAGAATCGCATCAAAGAGCTGCTGTTGGGCCTGAACCTCGACCGCTGCAGTTGTACCTCGTTTTTCGCCAACCAGTTCCGAGTCCTCATGACCGTCGCCGCTTACGTGCTGTTCCAGGAACTGCGCCTCAAAGCGCGGCATACGGCTTTCGCCCAGGCCCAGGTTACGACCCTGCGCGAGCGATTGTTAAAGCTCGCAGTCTGGGTGCAACGCTCAACGCGCCGTATCGTGTTTCACCTGCCAGACTCAGCGCCGTGGCGATCCGACTGGTGCCGCATTGCCCGCGCCCTCGGTGCCGTGCCAATCTGATCCCACTGCCCAGCAACAACCTCATCGTTATCGGCACGTCAGACAAGGGCGACGGGCAACTTTGACCTGACATCGCCAATTTCAACTCGTTTCGCGACGCAGCGCGCAATAATCCCCTACCAGGAGAAAGTGGCGCGGCTCGGAACCGCCAGAAAGTTCAGCTTGCTACAATCGGCAACAAATGATCGCCATACCAACAACTTTCATGAATAGTGTCGGCTAGAGCCGTCGAAAAACATCCAGGCACCGTTGTGTGAATCGGTCGATAGTCGTTTCCGTCATCGGTGTCGAGAGCATTCCCGTTCCGGTACCGATGATCGAATATCCGTAATCAAGTAGAGCATCAAGTACTGTCACCAATTGTTGGCTCTCCTCAGGGGACGTGTAAGTCTCCCGATAGTTTTTCGGGACATGTTGCTTCATGTGAATTCGGAACATTGAGCCAAAACCGGAGACAGAAACCGGCGCTTGCGCAACGTTCGCAGCCTGCCGAACTCCCGCACGGACTCTCTCGCCAAGCTCATTCAAACGCGTTATGGTGTCTTGATCCAGCAGCTCCATGGCGACGCGCCCGGCGGTCATCGATATCGGGTTGGCAGAAAACGTTCCTGCCTGGGGGAGAAGCAAAGGTTGCTTTTCGGGATTCATGACACTCATCGCTTTTCGACTTCCAGCGAGTGCACCGATCGGAAAACCACCGCCGATCATTTTCCCCATCGCTGTCAAATCCGGTCGTATTCCGAACGCTTCTTGTGCCCCGCCGACGCGTGCTCTGAAAGTGACAACCTCATCAAACAGTAACAAAGCGTCATTTGTACGCGTCCAACGGCGGAGCATCTTGAGAAATGCAGGCTGAGCCGGAATCAGGCCCACACGGTGCGGTATGGGATCGACAAGCACACAGGCTATTTCTTCTGCATGTCGGTTCAGAATCTTTTCGGCACGCTGCACATCGTTGAACGGAAGAACAATAACATCAGCCAACGCTCGCTTTGGTGTGCCCCTCGCTACCGGGTTTCGCTTTGGGCGTGACACGTTTCCCCAGTTTTGGGGATTTGACGTTTGACTCACTTCTGCGTAGTCGTACAGACCGTGGTACGCCCCTTCCACTTTGGCGATTTTCGGACGACCAGTGTAGGCACGCGACGCTTTGATTCCGCTCATCACGGCTTCAGTGCCGGAGTTCATGAAACGAATCTGGTCGAAGTTTTTGTTTCTGGAGCACATATGCTCGGCAAAGGCCAACTCCGCTTCCGTAGCCATCATGAAGGCCGTACCCTTCTTGAGTTGTCTTGTAACAGCTTCCACGATAGCTGGATGTGCATGGCCATGGATGAGCGACGCCATATTGTTTGCAAAATCGACATAGCGATTGCCCGCAATGTCAACGATGTGACAACCTTTTGCCGTATCGGCGTATATGGGGTGCGGCTTCCGCAGGATGGTGTTTCGACTGCAGCCGCCAGGCATGACCTTTTTGGCCCGCCGGAATAACTCAGCACTTTGCGACCGGACTGCTGTCGGTTTAGCTGCCATGTCGCAGATTCCTGTGTTCCTCGGTACCAAATTCGCTTACTTCTCTTGCATCGACAACGGGTGCCCCGGTTCTTGCGCGTACAAACTCGATATCAACACCGGGGGCCAACGCGGTGACGACAAACTTATCGTTATCGACTTTCAGCGTGCCGAAGTCGGTGAATACCCGACTGACCATGCCCTTTCCCGTCACCGGCAAGGTGCATGAACTGACGAGCTTGGGATTTCCTTGCTTCGTGCAGTGCTTCGTAACAATCCAGATATTCGGCACACCCACTACAAGGTCCATCGCTCCGCCAACGGCTGGCATGGGATCTTCCGGACCAGTCGACCAATTCGCTAAATCACCGTTTGCGGCGACTTCCATGGCGCCGAGCACGCATATGTCGATATGACCACCTCGAATCATCGCGAAGCTGTCCGCATGATGAAAATAGGATGCACCCAACACAGCCGATGTGCGTTTTTTCCCGGCATTGATCAATTCTGGATCCGACGATTGGGGGGCTGGAGACGGTCCCATGCCGAGTAGTCCGTTTTCGGTGTGAAAAACGACCTCGCGGTCCTTCGGGATATGGTTCGCAATCAGTTCCGGCAGCCCGATCCCGAGGTTGACATAGGCTCCGTCGGGGATTTCGAGCGCTGCATTTCGCGCCATGCTGTCCCGATCCCAGCCGATCGACTGTTGGGGTGTCATGAGTATCGAACTCCTGCCGCCACTAGTTCCGACTCGAGTTGGGGCTTGGATACCGGCACGACGCGCTGTACGAAGATCCCCGGCGTGACAATCGATTCCGGGTTCAGCATCTCCGGAGGACAGAACTCGGTTACCTGCGCAATCGTCGTCCGTGCTGCCATTGCCATAATCGGCCCAAAGTTTCGCGCCGTTTTGTTGTATTGGAGATTCCCGTAGCGATCACCCCGGTGGGCTTTCACCAGGGCGAAATCAGCTACGAGCGCTTTCTCCAGAAGGTACGTGCGACCGTCGAAGTCACGTTGTTCCTTCCCTTCGGCAAGTACGGTTCCAACGCCCGCGGGTGTATATACGGCTGGTATCCCGGCACCACCGGCTCTGATTCGCTCGGCCAATGTTCCTTGAGGCACTAGTTCCAGTGCTATCTTCCCTTTTGAGTACTTGTCGGGAAAAACTGTGGAGTTCGCCGTTCGCGGAAACGAGCAGATCATCTTCGACACACGATCGTTTTCGATCAACGCCGCAAGACCTACGTTGCCGCTGCCGGTGTTGTTGCTAATGACCGTCAAATCTTTGGCGCCGTGATCAATCAGGGCATGCAACAACTCGATCGGGCTTCCAGCCTCGCCAAAGCCGCCGACCATTACAGTCGCGCCGTTAAACACATCGGCCACTGCCGCGCTAATGTCACTTGTCTGCTTGTTGATCATTTGCGTTTGACCGTCGTTTCCGCACTGGTCGAGTGAGCACTACCGCTCGAGAAACTCCCGTTTGCCATCAACACCATCCCACTCCTCCGCATCGGGCAGCGGGTCTTTTTTCTTGGTGATGTTTGGCCAGATCTCAGCCAACTCCGCATTCAAGGCAATGAACTGCTGCTGGTCCTCGGGTACGTCGTCCTCTTCAAAGATCGCGTTGGCAGGACACGCAGGCACACAATCCTCGCAGTCGATACATTCATCCGGATGAATGACGAGGAAGTTTGGTCCCTCGTAAAAACAGTTAGCCGGACATACTTCGACGCAATCCGTGTGTTTACATTTGATGCAGTTCTCACCAACGACAAATGGCATCAATATTCTCCGTTTGAACTACGGGCCATGTAGTGCAACGACCGGCTCATCAATACCGGTGGGAACGTGCGAGTAGAGTCCCGCCTCGTCATAGATAACGCGATCATCGTAGCCACTGAACCAGATCGCCTCCGGATTCCGTCCGACTATTGTGGTCTTGCCACGATCGGGGGCATCAGCCGCGCCTCGCAACAATTTCAGGACGACAAATCCGTTTTCTGTTCCAGGAACACCAGGGATCGGGTGATTGGCAACGGCGGCAACTTCGGTCTTTCCTTTGTAGTGCGTGATCGAGAGGCGCGCATGCGTTTCGACACCGGACAGCCCCTTCTGAGACTCATTCAGAATGCACCAGGCCTCTTCGATGGGGACATTGAATGCCTTGTGCCCGATAATGTCCCTTCCACAGAAAAAATAATGGTTCTCAACGCGATTCCGTTTGAGTTCCCGTTGCATGATGCGCAAGGCATCCGGATCATTGTTAATTCCCGAGATGATCGGGGCCTGATTATCGATCGTTATCCACTCGCGGCGGCCGAACTCGCGAATTGCCTTCTTTGTATCTTCGACCCAGACAAGACCACCTTCGGGATCGTCGATGTAGCTGCCGTGCTCGTCCTTTTGCAAGAACTCATCGGGATGATTGAAGTGCACCATGTAGCGGAGGTTGACGCCGGGATACGCTTCATGAAACCGGTCCACCATGTCAAAGAAGTTTGCGTCGAATCGCTTCGGATAGAACGCTAGTTCTTTCGTGCCGATTCGGATTTGTTCGACACCGACATCTGCCAGGGATGCCCACCACTCCGCCAGAACCTTGTTCGCAAGCACCATTGGATCGCCGCCGGACATTAAGATCTCGCGAAGCTTCTCGCGCCCAGTCGTTGGGTGTCGTCCACCATTCTGGTCCACCTTGTCATTGTGTGCCCTCACGTAGCTGACGATGTCTGGAATTTGAGCAAGACCTTTCGGTGCAACCGTACCGTCTGGCCGTTCAACTTCCTTCTTTGCGATCAGCTCTTCCCGATAGCAGAAGCGACAATGCGCTGAGCAAGTCGAGGCAACGTAGATGAGGCCTAGCTCGTACTTGTGAATCAAGCCTTCGACCGGGCTGTAGTCCATTTGCTTGCCTGGGTCGGGAGCACCTTCAAGGTCGAAGGTCTCCTTGGGACTTGCTTTGACCAAAGTCTGCAGCGGCAGACTGTCCTTCGCCAGCTCATAGTAGTGACGCGTGATTTTCACGGGCATGCGCGACTCGATGTCGCGTTCCGTTCCCTGAATTTTGATGAGGTTTCTGAGCTCATCGACCGAGTAAAAGGTCTGCATATCATCAGCAACCTTGTTGTCGATGAACTTCCTGAGTCCCTTGACGATATCCCTTTTGTAGCTTCCGTTTTCCACGGTACTCAAGAACTCTGATGCTTTGCCTGAAAGCCGATATTCGTTTGTCATGGCTTATGCTCTTTCACCAACACTAACGTTAAACGAGACATCCTGAGCCAGTGGTAACGACTCAGAGTAGTTCACAGTTGCTGTCATCCGGCGCATGTACGCTTTCCAGGCATCCGAACCTGATTCGCGGCCGCCACCGGTCTCCTTCTCACCACCAAATGCTCCACCAATTTCGGCGCCACTGGGCCCTGTGTTTACGTTGGCTATGCCACAATCGCTGCCTGTCGCCGAAAGAAATCGCTCTGTTTCACGAACATCATTGGAGAAGATGGACGAAGACAGGCCTTGTGGAACGCCGTTTTGCAGCCGGATTGCCTGATCGAACTCTTTGTAGCTCGTGATGTACAAGAGCGGTGCGAATAACTCCTTCTGCATGCCGCCATAGTCGTTATCAACCGCAACCAGCGCTGGTCGAACGTAGTACGCGTCGTCTGCGTCGAGTACGGGTTCACGCTCACCACCGAACACTGTGTAGCCAAGCGATTTCAAATCCGATAATGCCCGTTGCATGGCTTCATAGGCATCTATGTCAACCAGCGGCCCAGTAAGAGTGTTCTCGTCGAACGGATCCCCCACCCGTATCGACTTGTAAGCTTCGATAACTTGCTCGGTTAGGCTATCGACGACAGATTCGTGCGCGATCACACGGCGAAGTGTCGTACAGCGCTGGCCTGCCGTGCCCACAGCAGCGAACGCGATGGATTGAGCCACCATTTCAAGGTCTGCCGAGGGCGTCACAATCATAGCGTTGTTTCCGCCGAGCTCCAGAATGCACCGACCAAATCGCTCGGCAACGATCGGAGCGACTTTCCGACCCATCGCGGTACTGCCGGTTGCGCTTACCACGGGAATTCGAGAATCCGCAATGAGTTGCTTGCCAGCACTGGCGTCGCCAATCAGTATCTGGTGAAGCCCGCTCGGGACATCGTCGTGTTTGTCCAGTACTCGCTGAAGAAGAGCACTACAGGCAATTGCCGTAAGCGGCGTTTTCTCCGAAGGTTTCCAGACCACCGCATCACCGCATACCAGGGCGAGGGCGAGATTCCACGCCCATACGGCTGCTGGAAAGTTAAACGCACTGATGACGCCAACTACTCCAATCGGATGCCAATATTCAGCTAGCTTGTGACCGGGTCGTTCGGATCCCATCGTCAGACCGTACAACTGACGAGACAAGCCGACCGCAAAGTCGCAGATATCGATGATTTCCTGTACTTCGCCGAGCGCTTCGGTGTAGATCTTGCCTGACTCGACGGTTACCAGTGCGGCAAGCGCAGTCTTGTTGTCCCTCATTTCGTTGCCGAACTCTCGGACAATTTCTCCACGTCGCGGAGCCGGGACGCTACGCCACGCTGCGAAAGCGGTTGCCGCTTTCGCAATCTTGGCATCAATCTCGTCGACCTGGTCAAACGATAGAGAGGCCGTACAAGATCCATCTACCGGTGATCGAACATTGTTGTTACCGGCAAAGAGGGCATCCGTTGGGATGCCCAGCGCACGGAATATGCTGACGACGCGCTCTGACGATTTCACGCCAGGCGCTGTTACAGGATCACTTGAGAGAATTTCTTTTGCTTCGGTGTTCATTGTCAGGCCACACTCGCAAGCTCTTCTGCGGACATGTGACTCGTTTGAAACACACGTCCAAAGCGGTTCTGAAGAAAAGCATCCAATGCAATGTCCTCTTGGCGAACAAATCCTGGTTGAGAAATATGCCCTGTGGTGAGCAGGTCCAGCACAGCGCAAGCACTTGATGCTGTCGTCAGCTGAATAGCGGTGAACTCTCTACCGGCGATTTCCCGTCCGTAAATCTTGTTGGTATATGTCACTTGCTCCAGACGGCCATTCCTTTTCCCGGAGACAGTTATGAAGATGACTACAACATCCTGGCTGGTCACCGGTAGCGACTGCGCAAAGATATCGAGTAGGAGTTCGCGACGGTTTGATAAGCCGAGATCACGTAGCAGCGTGCGCATAATTGCTGCATGTCCCGGATAACGAATGGACTGGTAGCTTAGGTTTCTGACCTTCCCTTCCCAGGTGGTTGCAAGGCTACCGAGACCGCCTGATGTGTTAAACGATTCGTACTTAACGCCATCGATCAGAAGCAGTTCTCGCTGTTCCAGCGGCGGTGCTTCCAAGCGTTGTCCATCGAATATTACGGTGCACGGATTGCAGTACTCGTTGACTACACCCTCCGGGCTCCATGTCAGATTGTAGGAGAGTGTGTTTGAGGGATAACGAGGAAGGGCTCCCACCTTTAGCTTGACCGTATCGAGCTCTTCGAAACTCCTCGCCATATCTGCAGCAAGGATGGACACAATGCCGGGTGCGAGTCCGCACTGTGGAATGAACGTTTCTTTTCCGGCTCGAGAAAGTGTCTTTACTGCCCGGGTGCTGGCAACATCCTCAGTCAGATCGATATAGTGTGCACCCTGTTGTGACGCTGCTGTCGCTATCGATTCCGTGAGGTGATACGGCGCGGCATTGACGACGACCTGATGGCCCGAGACGGCTTTTCGCAGAGCTGTGTCATTTTCGACATCGAGCCTGGATTTTTTGACACGACGGTGTTCGTGAATCTTCGCGAGCCGCGTTTCGCTCGCATCGTACAGCGACACAACGTAGTCGCCGGATTCCGCCAACAACGTAACAATCAGATCACCGATCTGCCCGGCGCCGATGACTGCGATTCTTCGCATGACTACTCTCTCCTTTCCTGAGCCATGCAAATGATCAGCGAATCCCGTGGCGAAATGTATAGCCAGAATTTACAAACTCGTGCCAATTTTCGTCATTGTGATAGCATTAACCGTTAAAATGGATAATCTAGACCGAAAACTGGTCGCTGTGTTGAGTGAGAACGCCCGCACGTCGATTTCTGAGATTGCCAGATTGCTTGGGGTTTCGAGATCGACCATCCAGAGTCGAATTGACCGCTTACTTCGAGATGGCGTAGTCGAGCGCTTTACGGTAGATCTAGCCAGCGACTACGAAAGTCGGCTAATTAAAGCGCACGTGCTTATCGAAGTGGATCAGGCGTTGACTGGAAGAACGCAGGCAAGTCTGCAAAAACTCACCCAGATTACGGCCATCTACGCCGTGAGCGGCGAATACGATATGATTGCGATCGTCGCGGCAGAATCTACGCGCGAACTCAATCAACTGCTCGACGGGATAGCCGCCCTCAACGGAATTGTCCGAACGACTTCGTCTGTCGTCCTGGAAACGAAGTTACGACGCTAGGGCACCGTCTCCAACGCCGAGTTCAGGTGCCGCCGGACTGTGGGCCTTCAGATCCAGCATTACGTCGCGCCAGCTCTGTGTGGGCTCGCGGTACGGTCCTTATCCATTTTAACGGTCAATGCTATCAAAATGACGAAAATTGGCGCGAATTTGTAAATTTTCGCTATATGTTTCGCCGCGGGACTCGCCCATTATTTGCGTGGCTAGAAAGTTGGCTGCGACTTCAACTGGGGGACACCGATGTACAAAAAAACACCGATAAACAAAGCAGTTTGCATGGCTTTGGCAGCCTCGTCCGGGTTGGTTGCGACCCCAGCGATGGCGGAATTTGAGGAAATTGTCGTAACGGCAACCAAACGAGCCACCGACCTTCAGGATACACCCGTTGCGGTGCAAGCTCTGGACCAAGAAAAGCTCGAAGAACTCAACATCTCAAATTTCGACGATTACGTTCAATTTCTGCCAGGCGTGAATGCTGCAGGACGCGGTCCTGGTCAGTCGTCGATTTTCATTCGCGGACTGGCGACTGACTCCTCAGACCAGACGTCGATTGAAATTGGCGCGCCAGTACCCAACGTCGCACTGTATCTCGACGAGCAGCCGGTCAGCTCGGGTGGTCGGAATCTGGATTTGTACACGGCTGATATAGCCCGGGTGGAAGTTTTGCCAGGGCCCCAGGGAACGCTGTTCGGTGCAAGCTCACAGGCCGGTACTGTCCGTCTGATCACCAATAAGCCTGTTTACAATGAGTTTCAGGCCGGTTTTGACACAAGCTACTCGACTACCCGTCATGGTGAAGACAGCCACAGCGTGGAAGCCTACATTAACCTGCCGGTTGTGGACGACAAGTTTGCTGTTCGGGGTGTCTTTTACAATGCCGTCGAAGGCGGCTATATCGACAATGTTTTCGGTGAAAACTCGTTTGGGCCCGGTGATAATAGTTTTCCAGTCGGTGCGACCTCGACGGTCGTCAACAACATAGCTCTTGTTGAAAAAGACTTTAACGATGCTGTGTACCGTGGCGCACGCCTGAGCGCGAAGATCGCGCTCAGCGACGATTGGGAGCTGACACCACAGTTTATGACGCAGTCACTGGATGTCGATGGTGTATTCGATCATTCACCACCGTCTATCGCTAACATCAACCAGGACGCTGCCGGAAGTCGAGTCGTTGGAGACCTGCAAGTCCAGCGCTTTTTCCCCGATTCTCTGGACGACCAGTTTGACCAGTTGTCTTTAACATTGAATGGCCGGCTTGGGGCACTGGATCTCGTCTACGCAGGATCGTTCCTCGATCGCGAAGTCAACAACAGTTTCGACTACAGCGGATACACCCAGGTCGGCAGCTTCGGTTACTACTATCTCTGTCAACCTAGTTACACCGCTTGTGGTGATCCGACACAGGGAGTGATCGCCCATATCGAAAATGAGAGGACTACGCACGAGCTGCGAGTATCCTATTCCGAGGGTGAGAAAGTGAATTTCGTCGGCGGTGTATTTATTGACGATATCGAAACCAGGGTCGAGACGGACTTTTTCGTCGCTGCATCAGCGGGGTTCTTCGCTCCCAATGCACCACACTCACAATCGACTTCAAACAACCCGAACCCCAGGGCGGAGGGCATAACCTTCATCAACGATGCGATTCGTGAAGAGGAGCAGTTTGCCGCATTTGGTGAGGTCACGTTCAATGTTACGGATACGATAGCCCTGACGGCAGGGGCCCGGTACTACGATATCGAGTCCAGTTTGCTGGGTTCCTCTAACTTTGCGGTAACGGGAACCGTGGATGATGACAGCGGACGTAGTTTTGACGTCATTTTCGCCGACGACCTGCCGCTCAAGGAAGACGATACGATTCTCAAAGGCAGTGTTGCCTACACACCCACGGATGATCTGCTGTTCTTTGTCACTTATTCTGAAGGTTTTCGCCCAGGCGGTTTTAACCGAATAGACAGCGCCGGGGTGCCTACGACCTATGTTAGCGATGAAGTGACGAATGTAGAGTTTGGTTGGAAAACCACTCTGTTTGATGACACCGTACGGTTTAATGGCTCCCTCTATCAAATCGACTGGGATGGGGTACAAGTCGGTATTACGGATTTCAACATCTCTGTAATCACTTTTACCACCAACGCCGCCGATGCCGAAATCGAAGGCTTCGAAGGCGATCTATCCTGGTTGGCAACCGACAATCTCACGCTTGGTGCCTCGTGGTCGTTCAATTCGACGGAAATGGTTCGGGTTCCTGCCGGTGTGACGGACATTGTCGGTCCAGGATCCGAATTGGCGTTGGCCCCTGAGGTCCAGTACAACCTTAATGCTCGATATCAGTGGACGGTGAACGATAAGGACGCTCATGCTCAGCTCATCTATGCCTACACGGACGAACAATTCAGCTCGATTGTCGTCGCGAATCGCTTCGAACAGGATTCTTATGGCATCGTGAATGGCGCGGTGGGCTTGAGTATGGATAACTGGTCAGTTGAGTTATTTGCGGAGAACATTACTGATGAACGTGCCGAGTTATTTATCAATGCGCTGGATACGGATCTTAGAGTAACGACAAATCGGCCACGCACTGCTGGTGTTCGCTTTTCTTATGACTTCTAGATAGGGCGGCTAACCAAAGCTAGCGTAGATTCTGGCCGGTGGCTGAGGCAGGCTACGTATACAGAGGACGCGGGGCGGATCGGCGAGTCGATTCGCCCCGCGCGTTCTTTCTTGTTACGTTCCAATCATGGAGCACTTGATGACCCAAGGCAGCTACCAAAGAGACTCATCTAAATCACAGGAAAGTACTTTGGTAGCCCGCCAACTGCTGCAGGACGGAAAACTGCAAGAAGCGCTCGAGGCGGCGCAGTCTGAATTGCTCAACAATCCAGGCGATATTGAGTCGATCTACTGTAAGGCAGTTGTCCAACGTTATCTTGGTCGGTCGGAAGAAGCACTGCAGACAATCGAGAAGCTCAAAGACGCTCATCCAAGTTTTGCAAGGGCCTATCAGGAAGAGGGTCACAACCGAAAGCAACTCGGTGATTTACTTCGCGCAAAAAGTGCCTACCAACGTGCTGTGAACCTCAATCGTGCATTGATTGCGTCGTGGCGGGAACTGGCGGCGATTCACAAAGCGCAGTACAACAAGCAGGGTTTTGCAACCGCGAATGCAGAGTTCGAACGTCTCTCAGGGCTCCCGTCGGACCTGGTCACTGTCACCAGTCTCATATACGAAAACAAGTTGTTTCAGGCGGAAACGCTTTGTCGAGAATTTCTGCGTCAGCAACCGCATCACGTCGAGGCGATGCGGTTGCTTGCATTGCTGGGAATGAAGTTGCTCGTTTACGATGATGCTGAGTTTCTGTTGGAGAGTTGCGTCGAGTTTAGTCCCGATTATTGGCTGGCCAGGCTGGACTATGTCACCGTATTGCATAAGCGGCAAAAATTTGAACAGGCACTGGAACAAGCGACTATCCTGCGAGACATGTATCCGGGCAACTATGTATTCGACCTGGTATTCGCCAACCATAATGTAGCTGTTGGAAGTATTGATAAGGCGCTGGAGATTTTCGATCAGGTCATCAAGGCCCAACCTGGCTTAGAGCAAACCTACTTATCCAGAGGTCACGCGCTAAAAACCATTGGACGTGTGGAGGAGGGCATCGAATCTTACCGTGGCGCATATCGGGCAAGAAAAGACTTCGGCGACGCCTATTGGAGCCTCGCTAACCTGAAGACCTATCGATTCGACGAAAGTGAAATTTCACAAATGCGAGCACAAGTCGAAAGAGCAGAAACGGCAGTGGTCGATCGCTTTCATCTGTGTTTTGCACTGGGCAAAGCTTACGAGGATCGAGGACAATATGCGGAGTCGTTTGCATATTATGAGCGAGGCAATCAACTGAGAAAAGACGGCTTGCGGTACGATCCTGACAGTCTGGACGCGGCAATGAAACGCCAGGCAGAGACGTGTACGGAGGCGTTGTTTGCAAGCAAAGCCGGCATGGGTGGGCATTATAAAGACCCCGTTTTCGTCGTGGGACTGCCACGTGCGGGTTCGACTTTGCTCGAACAAATACTGGCCTCCCACTCACAGATTGACGGCACCATGGAGTTGCCGAATATTATTGCCTTAGCCCATCGGCTGAACGGTCGTAGACAAATAACGGAGGATCCGAGATATCCGAAAGTTCTGGCCGAACTGTCGGCGGAACAGCTGCAGAAACTTGCGGATGCATACATCGAGGATACTGCATTTCATCGTAAAGGCGCCCCGTATTTCGTCGACAAAATGCCAAATAACTTCATGCACATCGGTCTTATTCACCTGATGTTTCCGAATGCAAAAGTCATTGATGCGCGTCGGCACCCGATGGCGTGTTGCTTCAGCGGATTCAAACAGTTGTTCGCAGATGGCCAGGAATTCAGCTATGGACTCGAAGACATCGCGCGCTACTACAAGTCTTATGTAGAGCTGATGGCGCATTGGGATAAAGTACTGCCGGGTAAAGTTCTCCGTGTTCATTATGAACACGTTGTTCGAGATGCGGACGCCGAGGTGAGGAGGATACTGGATTTTCTCGGCCTGCCCTTTGAGGATACATGCCTCAAATTTCACCAAACAAGTCGTTCCGTTCGAACACCGAGTTCCGAGCAGGTGAGGCAGCCGATATACACCGGCGCTCTTGAGCAGTGGCGCAACTTTGAAGAATTTCTCGGTGTGCTCAAGGTAAGACTGGCGACTGAGATTGAACTCTACCCGCAGTCTTATTGAGCTGGCTAAGCGAACCGAGCCGAGAATTCGCTCCAAGAAAGACCTGTATATCGCATGTATAGGCGGGGAAATTTCGGCAGAATTCTAATACTGCTGTGTTAAAAAATAAGGCATTATGGCAATCACTTCAAGTGTTTCGTGAGGTGAGTTATGGATCTGAGTCTGGAACGACGCTTTGAACGCTACTGCGACGGGATCGTGAGCAGCCTGATGCACGCGGACCGGGAACAGCCGGCACGATGGTACATCAAAGGGCTGATGCTGCCGGGGGCACGCAAGAGCGTGGAACCGATGGCGGCGCGCGTGCAGCCCGATAAGGTGCGCTCGGCGCACCAGTGCATGCACCACCTGGTGGCCGATGCACCGTGGAGCGATGCTGCGCTGCTGTCGGCGGTGGCCGAACGGGTGTTGCCGAAACTGACGGATTCGGACGCCGCGGTGCACTGGATCGTGGACGATACGGGGTTTCCGAAGAAAGGCAGACACTCGGTGGGTGTGGCCCGCCAGTACTGCGGTCAGACGGGCAAGCAGGACAACTGCCGGGTTGCGGTGTCGTTGTCGATCGCAAGCGATCGCGGCAGTCTGCCGGTGGGTTATCGGTTGTACCTGCCGCGCGAGTGGGCCGAGGATGCCGAACGCCGGGCGAAGACCGGGGTGCCGGAAGACATGATGTTCCGGACTAAGCCGCAATTGGCGATGGCGCAGATCGAGGCTGCGCTTTCTGCGGGACATCCGCGCGGGGTGGTGCTGGCGGATGCGGCGTACGGCGACGAGACGGGCTGGCGTGAGCGCCTCGCCGGTCATGGATTGCGGTATGCCGTGGGTGTGCGTCCGGGCACCACGGTGTGGTGGGGGGAGCATCAACCGGTGCCTGAGGGGCCGCGCAGCAAGGGTCCAGGCCGGCCGCGCCGCCGCTTGCGGCGGGATGCAAGCCACCGGCCGATCTCGATCGCTGAAGTTGCGGATGCCTTACCGGCACAGGCCTGGCGAACGGTGAGCTGGCGCGAGGGAGCCTCGGGACCTTTGCGCTCGCGCTTTGCCCGTACCCGGGTGGTGGCGGCACACCGGGACCGGCCGCGTGCGGAAGAATGGCTGATCGTCGAGTGGCCCGAAGGCGCGGAACGGCCGGCACACTACTGGTTCAGCAATCTGTCTAAGCGCGCTACGTGGCCTGAGATGGCCGACACCGTGATGAGCCGCTGGCAGATCGAGCGCGACTACCAGGAACTCAAGCAGGAACTCGGACTGGGGCACTACGAGGGCCGCAACTGGCGTGGTTTTCATCATCACGCCAGCCTGTGCATTGCCGCGTACGGATTCCTGATGCTGGAGCGCCTCGCCGGCAGTAAAAAAAACGCCGCTGGATTCAAAGCGCCTGCCTTACCCGAAGGTTTCCGCCCGCGCGGGGCTCGGACCCCCGCAGCGTCATGAGCCAAGCTCTATTGCGACTTGTCGATTTCGACTTGCCCGAGCCATCGCCCGAAGCTTGCGGCTGTGTCCCTGCTGCGGACGCAACAGGAGTAGTCCTTGATTTATAACACAGTAGTACTAAGGAGGCCCGACTGTAAGGTGGTTTACGATAGAAACCTCTTCGTCGATTTCGACAGTCGTGTTACGGTCCTTTGATCGGCCTTTGATAATCAAGAATGCTACTTGGTTCCATATCACCGGAATTACGCCAGCGCTCAGTGAAACGGCTGCAGAACTTAGTATCGATGTGGTTCGATGTGCTAAGAAGTACGGCCTCAGGACTTCATGCGATTTTAATTGCGGCAGCAAACTATGGAACTACGGTAAGTCCGCGCCTGAGGTAATGTCCGAACTCACTAAGTTTGTCGATGTGGGAATAGCAAATGAGGAAGACCGCCAGAAATCTCTCGGCATTAGCGCGGACGTCAACGTAGGAAGTGGCGAGCTAGAAGTGAGCAAGTACGCCAAGCTCACTGAAACGGTCATGAACGCATACCCGAACCTGACAACACTGGCTGTAACACTTCGGGAGTCACAGAGTGCTGACCGCAACGGGTGGTCGGCGTACCTAAGAGATTCCACCGGCTTTTTCGTCTTGCAGCGCTACGAAATCACCGACATCGTTGATCGGGTCGGCGGCGGCGACAGTTTCGCGTCCGCTCTTGTTTGCGATCTGAATCAACATCAAAGTGGCGACCAGGCACTCGCTTTTGCGGCTGCGGCAAGTTGCCTTAAGCACTCCATCGACGGTGATTTCAACCGCGTTTCGGCGAGTGAAGTGGAACAATTGTTGCGTGGCGACGGATCGGGACGAGTGCAAAGGTGATGGATGTGCCGACCCAACTTACGGGGAGCAGCAATTCGCTTAGTCAGATTTGTTCGGGCGGTTCGATCAGGTCTTCTTGGCATTCGATGGCCAACGGGGCGTGCTCTGTCAGTAAATATATATTAAAAACAACATCTTATAAGCCCTTTCGTCATGCGCTAAGGAAATATCGACTTATGCGTCCTTTTCGTAAGGAAATAGCCCCTTTTGGCGCCGATTGATATCGTCTTATGGTGTACTTGGCGATCGTAAGTTATTGAATTGGCTCCCGGTGTAATATCGGCTTATGAGCCAACCCACACGGTTGTGGATATGCCGATTAGGCGTCATTAGTGACTACGATCAAGCCGCTGTCACGCCCGATGATTCGATCTGTCGGCGATAGTCGGACCTGAGTCCAACTCATTTCGGTGTGGGCTGAATCCAGGCATCAATACCATCACCGCGTCTTGCCGGATTCTCTGCGTGATTTCTTAAGCGGGTGAAATACTCCGGCCCAAACGGAACTGCATCATCCGGAGAATCGTTGCGCGCCCGGTAATGGGCTGTAGCCACTGCCATCCAGGCCAGCGAACAGGAGTAAACAGACTGGATGCCCGATTCAAGCTGACTTCTGCTGCGATGCGCGGATATCATGCCGGCGACAAGGATGATCGAGGCGATTATCGCCGGCAGCGAGAAACTGGAACAAGACAATCGTTTTGAGGTACCCGTCCGACGAAATTTTACTCAGTTCCTGCTGATCCAGAACACCTTTATTTCCCGATCGATGATGCTGCAAAAAAACTGGCTGAACGATGCGCCACGCACCAGTTGCTTCTTCGAACCCCATGTTCAGCATTTGCGGATGTCATCCGTTTGGGAGGTGTTCTGGCAGAGCCTTTGTGTGTTGCAGAAACAGCGCGTAGCCGAGAAGGCGAATTGAGCAGCTCTTTGTTGTCGTTTCCGGTATCCATGCCAATCTGCCGAACGGAACGAGCTTAATCGTTAATGCCAAGCCGTGCTAGAGTTCGCGCGTGACTGTCAATATTCCGGATTTTTCAAATACCGATGTCGTCGTCATCGGTGATGTCATGCTCGACCGTTACCTGTTCGGGTCGACAGGCCGTATCTCGCCCGAGGCGCCCGTACCTGTCGTGCACGTGCAGAAAACGGACGACCGCCCTGGCGGTGCCGCAAACGTGGCCGTCAACCTCGCGAGCCTTGGCGTTGGCACGCGGCTGCTCGGCGTTGTCGGTAACGACGACGCCGGTGCGTCGCTCGAAACGATCATGCAGGGCCACGGCGTCGCCTGCGATTTTCATCGTGTTGCGGACCGGCCGACGATAACCAAAACACGCGTGCAGAGCCGCGGACAACAGCTCATTCGACTCGACCAGGAAAATGCGGCGGCACTCGGCGATGCATCCATTGTCGATGCGCTGCAGCGGCAAATCGCCGGCGCGGGTGCCGTCATCCTGTCCGACTACGGCAAAGGTGCATTGACCGATGTGCGCGCAATGATCGATGCCTGCCGGAATGCCGGCGTACCGACCCTCGTGGACCCGAAAGGCACGGATTTCATGAAGTATCGTGGAGCGTCGTTGCTGACGCCGAACCAGTCCGAATTCGAAGCGGTGGCTGGCATCAGCGACTCCGACGAAGAGTTCGTACGCCGGGGCCAGGCCATGATCGACGAACTCGAACTCGACGCGCTGCTCGTCACGCGCAGCGAGAAGGGCATGTTGTTGCTCGAATCGGGGCAGGAGCCGTTGTTCCTGTCAACTCAGGCGCGCGAGGTCTACGACGTGACGGGTGCGGGCGACACCGTCATCGCGACGCTGGCCGCATCGCGGGCCAGCGGCCAGAGCCTCGCATCGGCCGCGGCACTTGCAAACCTCGCGGCCGGCCTGGTCGTGCGCAAGATCGGTGTTGCGACCGTGACGCCGGGCGAAATCAAGGTCGCGCTGCATCAGAGGGGGCAGGGCGGCCGCGGCGTCGTCGGCCTCGATGAGTTACGCCTCATGGTCGACGAATCGCGTGGCCGCGACGAGCGCATCATTATGACCAACGGTTGTTTCGACGTGCTCCACTCGGGTCACGTCGCCTACCTCGAAGAGGCGAAGAGCCTCGGCGACCGGCTCATTGTCGCGGTCAACGACGACGATTCCGTACGGCGCCTCAAAGGTGAGTCGCGGCCCATCAACACGCTCGAGGATCGGCTGCACGTCCTGGCTGGCTTAGCGGCCGTTGACTGGGTGGTGCCGTTTTCCGAGGACACGCCCGCTGCGCTGATCGCTAAGGTGTTGCCGGACGTGCTCGTCAAAGGCGGAGACTACAAGCCCGAAGACATCGCCGGGGCCCGGGACGTGCTCGAGAACGGTGGCGAAGTGCGCGTGCTGGCATTCAGAGACGGCCAGTCGTCCAGCCGAATCATCGAAAAGCTTCGCGACAACGGGCGCTAGCCGGTAGTGCGCCTGCTCTATAACCTATTAACCTATCTGCTGCTGATTCCGTTTGCCTGTTACTGGCTGTTTCGCGGGCTCGGTAATCGCAGCTATCTTGACCGGCTCGGTCAGCGATTCGGTTTCGGTCTGCCGCGGCTCGATAGCTGCATATGGATTCATGCCGTATCGGTCGGTGAGGTGCAGGCTTCTGTACCGCTGATTCGCGCGCTGCAGGAACGCTATCCATCGCAGACCATACTGGTAACGACTGTGACGCCAACCGGTGCCGTGCGCGTCAGATCGATTTTCGAGGACGATGTCTGTCACTGTTACATCCCGTTCGAGTTTCCACATGCCATTCGCAATTTCTTTCGCTCGCTAAGTCCTCAGATTGCGATGATCATGGAAACCGAAATTTGGCCGAATCTCTATCGCGGCTGCGGCATCCGGCACATCCCGTTGGTACTCGTCAGCGCGCGGATTTCGCCGAAATCGGTGCCCGGATATCGACGCCTGATGCCATTGATTCGGGAGACGCTGTCGCACGGTATTGTGATCGCGGCCCAGAGTCAGAGCGACGCCGATCGCTTTCTCGAACTCGGGGCAAGCCCCGGCAGGACGCGAGTGACGGGCAACATCAAGTTCGACATGCCGTTCGACGAAAATATTCTGCTGCGGGGCCAGGCATTGCGCGAAACGCTGTTTGGCAACCGCCCCGTGTGGATCGCGGCGAGCACGCACGACGGCGAAGAAGAGCAGGTGCTTGAGGCGCATCGGCAGATTTGTGCAACGATTCCCGATCTCCTGCTGGTGCTCGTCCCGCGTCACCCCGAGCGCTTTTCAGTCGTGCGCGAGTTGATTCAAAAACGCGGCTTTGAAGTCGTGTCCCGCACGGACGGCAACGCCTGCGGCATCGCAACCGGCGTATTTCTCGTTGATACGATGGGCGAAGTGCCGTTGTTTTATGCGGCCAGCGATTTGGCCTTCGTCGGTGGCAGCCTCGTGCCGGTCGGTGGCCATAATCTGCTCGAACCCGCGGTACAGGGGCTGCCAATCATCACCGGGCGACATGTATTCAACGCGCAGGACATTGCCGACATGTTCATCGATCGCGAGGCCTGCCGCGTAGTCGACGGAAGTGCGGACCTGGCACACACTGTCGAAGAACTGCTTACGAATCCGGCCGCGGCCTCTGTGCTCGGCAAGCACGCGCGCGCCGTGCTGGACGAAAATCGCGGTGCCCTCGACCGGCTACTGGACGTGCTCGAGCCGTTACTCGATCCACGGTTCGCAGAGCCGCATCACGGCGATTCGGTGTCTTCCTCGGCGAGTCGTTTTTCGGGCGGCAGCCGCTCGACCAGCCACTGATCGATCTGCTCAAGGTCCTGAATCTGCAGAGTGCCGGCCGCCTGCTTCAGCCGCAGCGTGTTCATGACATAGTCGTAGCGGCTTTGATAGTAGTTTGTAATTGCGGCGTACAGCGAGAACTGCGAATTGAGCACCTCGACGATCGTGCGTGTGCCGACCTCATAGCCCGCCTGAGTTGCCTCAAGCGCCGTGCGGCTCGACTCGACGGCCTGCTCAAGTGCCTTTACGCGGCTGATTTCCGAAAGTACGCCGAGATAGGTATCCCGGGCCTGGCGCTCCGTTTCGCGGGTGACGCGCTGCAACTGTTCGCGGCTGGCGCGATGCAGATACACCGCCTCGCGGACTCGTGAGCTCGTGCCGCCTCCTGCAAACAGCGGCAGGTTGAATTGGACGCCGATGCTGTCGCTCTTGCCGTCGCTGTCCGAGGGCACGAACGGACTGTTGTTGAAACTTCGGTCGGACTTGATGTCCTGTTCGCCTGAGCTGGCCACGAGTTCGATGGTCGGGTAATGGCCGTTGCGACGGAACGAGATCTCGTCGCGGGCGAGTTGTTCGTCGATCCGGCTCGCAACCAGATTCAGGTTTTGACTCAGCGACAGATTGACCCACTCCGCCTCCGAGTTCGGGTTCGGCGTCAGCAACGGAAAATCGTCGCCCAGCGCCGAGAGTTCGGAAACGTACTCTCCGGTAATTTCGCGCAGGAATTCGCGTGCCGTGGCCAGCGTCCGTTTCGCGAGAATCTCGTCCGCAATGGACTGATCGTACGCGGCCTGCGATTCCTGCACGTCGGTAATCGCGATCAGGCCGACATCGAAGCGCTGCTGTGCCTGCTCAAGCCGGCGCGCGATCGCGCGCTTGTCGGCATTAATCGATGTGAGCCGGTCTTCTGCAGCGAGTACGTCAAAGTACCGCTGGGCGACACGCACGATCAGGTCCTGCTGCGCCGATTCTCGCACGGCTTCAGCCCTCGCAACGGATTTGTCGGCACGGCGCAGGCCCACAATCTGATCCCAGCGGAACAGGGTCTGACGCAACGAAAACTGCCAGCGGGTCGACTCCGTCTCGGACTTACTCTGAAGCTGCCCGATCGTACCGTTTGAGTCGATTTCCACGCTGGTTCCGCTGCTCTCCGATTTGGTGAAATCGCCGCCAAACGAAACCTGCGGCAGCAACACGCCGCGCGCCTGAGGTTTCGCTTCCAGAGCGGCCAGCCGACGTGCCTCGGCCTCGTGAATCTGAGGGTCGCTCTGCAGCGCCTGTTGGTAAATTTCGAGCAGCGACGTTGCGTTAGCCGCCGGCGCTGCGAGGGCGCCGATACTCAACAGAATGACTCTAAACCTGGTTGTTATTTTCATAGTGCCCCATTCCGGATGTGGATGGCCGTCTCGCGATAGGTGTTATAGTCTACTATATCACTAAATCAGTTGATTGCCAGTGCCCTGAACTTAGATGCGGCACGCTGCCAAGTGGTTTCGTCCGCGAGAAAAAAATCGCTCGGGTCAAAACGAGAACTGCGGTGGCGGTGCACCGTTCCTGAGTGGTGCCAGCATGGTTTCGAACAGCGTTTCGCTCTGCCAGTCATTGTCCTCCGTTTTCACGAGCAATTTCGCCTGCATGGCAGGTGCATCGCCGACGACGATGAATAGCCGGCCCCCAATTGTCAGCGCTTCCACGAGTCGTGGATCGAACTGCTGCAGGGACCCGGTCACGGCGATGGCGTCAAACGATCCCTCAGGCAGTGACTGTGTGCCGTCCATTTCGAGCAGATCGACGTTGCGAGCGTCGAGATCGGAAAATCGGCTGCGAGCGGATTCGAGGAAATCCGGGTAAATGTCGATACTGGTTACCTGCCGGGCGAGCGATGCCAGGCACGTCGTCAGAAACCCGCTGCCCGTGCCGATCTCAAGTACGTTTTCCGTGCCGTCGAGTTCAAGCGCCTGCAGCAGCCGTCCCTCAACCGTAGGCGTCATCATCGCCTCGCCGTATGCGAGTGGGATTTCGGTATCGGCAAAGGCCAGCGCTTCCCACCCTTCGGGCACGAAGCGTTCGCGCGGTATTTCCCGGAATACGCGCAGCACGTCGTGATCGTAGACGTCCCACGCTCGAACCTGCTGCTCGATCATCTGACGTCGGGCATAGTCTGTATTCATCTGAAAACCACCTGTAAATGCTTGTTGTATGTCGAGTTTCTTGACAATAACCGCCTGCCTGCCTGTACGCATAGCGAATTATGGTGAATCGTCCCGGCCCGCTCCTGTGGCTGGGATATGCTTAGTGGAATCTGGACCTTGTAGCTTGTTGTGCGTCGGGTTTCTGCATGCGGAAGACTCTGAAATCTTCGCCTGCGAAGATTCGAACTTAGCCCAATAATAACAAATGAACATCACAAACCC
Organism: Woeseiaceae bacterium; assembly: GCA_965224505.1. Lineage (GTDB taxonomy): Bacteria > Pseudomonadota > Gammaproteobacteria > Steroidobacterales > Woeseiaceae > UBA1847. Next base: position 1,841,924 of record CBDCZL010000018.1, on the reverse strand, counting down.
TGTGCTATCTGTATGCGTTCTTCGGGAGTTGGGCTCTGAATGTCACCCTTGTTGCTAAATAGTCTCCTTGCAGTTGCTCTACTCGCGGTGGCGGGCATCGCGCTCCGGTTGTGGGCGACCCGCAGGAGTTTGTTGCGTCGTGTCCGTCGCCTGAATTCCGAGGTTATTGAGGCGTCGATGGATGCCTCCGTTGGGCGCCGTCTCACGGTGCCGAACGATCCTGTCACGGCGCAGATTGCCAGCACCGTCAACCGGCTGTTCGATGCGCTGGGCGATCGTGACGAAAAAATTCAGGGCCGTGACCGGCTGTTTCAAGATTTCGCGCAGACGCTGTCGGAAATTGTACTCATCCACGACGAGAAGATACTGCTGGCCAACGAGTCGGCGGCGGGACTGATCGGGCTGGAGCCTCAGTCGCTCGTCGGGAGGGAAGTTGCCGACCTCGTGAAGCCGGCGTATCGAGCGCTGTTTCGTAAGACGATTGCCAAGCGGCTTGCGGATGAAGAGGCGCCGCAGCGCATTGAGATGCAGCTCATTAACGGCAATCAGACGGGTCTGTGGGTCGAAGCGCAGAGCTCGACGATCGAATACCGCGGGCGTCCCGCGATCATCACCGTGGCACGCGACGTCAGCCATCGCAAGAGTCTCGAAGTGTCGCTGTCGCGCAGCAAGCGTCAGGCACAGTACACACTCGAGTCGATTTCGGAGGGCGTCATCACGACCGACAACACGGGTCGTATCGATTACGTCAATCTCGCCGCGGAAAAACTGATCGGTGCGAACCGGGAGGATGCGGCCGGACACAAGGTCAGCGAGCTGTTTACGCTTGTCGACGACGCCGATCGACGGCCGCTCGGCGATCCGGTCGAACGCTGCCTTGCGATGCGCCGGCGCGTCAACATGGGACGCCGCGCCGTCATGGTCAGCGCTGACGGCGAACTGGAGCACTCGGTTGAGATTACGGCGTCGCCCGTGCGCGGTCCCGGCAATACCATTTCGGGCACGGTTGTCGTCTTTCACGACGTGAGCGAGCTGCGCGGCCTGACACGCCAGATGTCCTACCAGGCGACCCACGATCCGCTGACCGGGCTGATCAACCGGCGCGAATTCGAGCGCCGGCTCGACGAGGCCATGGACTCGGCACACGCCGAGGAGGCCGTGCATATGCTGTTTTATATGGATCTCGATCGCTTCAAGGCCGTCAACGATACCTGCGGCCATATGGCCGGAGACAATATGCTGCGCGAAGTCGCGATGCTGATTAAGGATCAGGTCCGCGATTCGGACTTCGTCGGCAGGCTCGGCGGCGACGAATTCGGTGCGTTGCTGATCGGCTGTCCGATCGAGAAGGCACGGCAAATTGCCTCTGACGTCTGCAATGCCATCGCGAACTACCGGTTTGTCTGGAAAGACAAGATTTTCAATATTGGTGTCTCTATCGGCCTGGTCGAAATCAGCCACGCCAGTGGCACGCTGCAGGATGTCATGAGCGCTGCGGATTCGGCCTGCTACGTTGCCAAGCAGTCCGGACGCGGACAGGTCCATGTGTACTCTGCACGGGACGAAGCCGTGGCGCGTGAGCGAGGGGACATCCAGTGGCTGCGGCAGTTACAGACCGCATTGCACGACGACGGCTTTGAGCTTGCAGTGCAGCCGATTATCGCGATGAGCGGCCGCGTGAACACAGGGCCGTCGGTCGAGGTGCTGATTCGTCTGACGGACGGCAAGGGCCGTCCTACCGAATCTGCGGAATTTCTGCGGCCGGCGGAACGATACCAGCTCATGCCGCAGATCGACCGCTGGGTCGTCAATGCGACGCTGGCTGCAATCGCCGGTGGAGAAATTAAACTGCCTGCCAATCGTAGCTGCGGAATCAATCTTTCCAGCCAGACGCTCGGAGACGAGTCCTTCCTCGGTTTTGTCGTTGAGGCTCTGGATCGTTCCGGCGTGGCACCGAGTTCTATTTGTTTCGAGGTAACCGAGGCGGCAATCCTGTCGAACGTCCAGCATGCGCAGCGATTTATCGAGGTGTTGCACGGCATCGGCTGTGAGTTTTCTCTGGACGACTTCGGCAGCGGTCTGGGCTCATTTTCCAGCCTCAAGCACCTGCCTATCGACTACCTGAAAATCGACGGCAATTACACCCGCAATCTGCAGTCGGACGAAGTCAACCAGGAAATGGTCGCCGCGATGATCAAACTGGCGAGAACCATGCAGTTTCGGGTCGTCGCCGAGCAGGTTGAGCATCAGGACGACTTCGACTGGCTGCGCGAAGTCGGCGTCGATTTTGTGCAGGGACATTTTGTCGAACGGCCGGCCGCGCTTGGCACGGGCACGACGGGCGACTATCGCGTACTGCGGCACTAGCCGGCATCCGTCACCGATTGAGCTAAAGACGTGATGTACGTGTCATTTAACTGCTGGCTACGCCTGGTTGACGTGTTTTCGTCTGGGCAAGCAACTGATCGTTGGCTTTCAGGGTTCAGATTGGAATGCAGCGGCGCTCGGAACAAGGGTTTTGTGTCGGCCGTGCAAGCGGCAACCTCAGCGAAGACGCTGATGGACAAACAGGTGTGTGGGGCAGCTATCCCGGCGGTGCCCAGGCCGGGATGCGACGCAGGTTGGCGAGGATCTGCGCAAAGTCGCTGATGTAAGGACAGGCCTCGGAGAACGACAGCCACACCTTGCGCACGGTGATACGGATGCGTGCGCCGATCTTTAAAAGCTTCACACGGATGGTGGTGCACTGGGCGCGGGCGTATTGCGTGCCGGCGAGGCCGAGTCTGCGCAAGCCGTGCATGAGGACGTAGGCGAAGGACGCAAAGTACAAACGCAACTGGTTGGCACGCATCGTTGCACTGCTGGTGCGGTCGGCGAACAGGCCGAGCTGCTGCTCTTTGATGCGGTTTTCCATCTCGCCGCGCACACAGTAGAGTTTTTCATACAGACGCTTTGCACCGGCACGATGTCCGGGCAGGTTGGTGACCACGAAGCGCGGGTTGTCTTTGCCCGGGAGTACTTCGGCTTTACCGACGACGCGCCGTTCACACGACCAGGACCTGCGGGTACGGTAGCGGAAGTCACGGAAGCGCCGCGCCGGTTTACCCGTATGCTGGTGCGCCGCTCGTGCCTCGGCCATAGTCTGGCCCAGGGCTCGGCGCAAACGCTGATTCCGCGCCAGACCCAGCACATAACCAACCTCGTTGGCTTCACACCAGCTCATGATGGCGTCGCGGCAGAAGCCGGAGTCACCGCGGATGACAATACGGGTCTTCGGCCAGCGCTCACGGATCTGCGTGACGATCCGCTCGAGTTCCTCGACACTGCCGGCGGCGCCATCCTGGTTCGACGGCCGCAGTCGCGCACACAGCAGATGCTCGCCGCAGAAGATGTACAGCGGCAGGTAGCAGTAGCAGCGGTAGTAACCGTGGAAGAAGCGACCTTCCTGGTGGCCGTGCAGCGGATCGTCGGTGGCATCCAGGTCCAGCCAGATCTCCCGCGGTGCCTTCTCGTAAGACGCCAGAAACAGATCCACCAGGAGCCGATCCAGCGCCGCCGGGTCGGCGCTGATCCGCTTGTAGCGATCGGCCGCCGCTGCGGCCGGCGTTGACAGCTCCAGCCGGTTCAGCGTGCTCGAGCCCGCCAGAGGATACCCGCGGTCTCGCGCACGGTCGCGCGATTCACCGGTCAGATCGCGCTTGCCGACCAACAACGCCAGCGAACTGTCCGAACGCAGCGCATCGTGATCGTTGAGATCTTCATACCCCAGCGCCAGGCCGTACACCCGTTGTGCCACCAACTCCCGGACGCTGTGCTCGACACTGTTCGGGTTGCGGTAATCATCGAAACAGTCAGCCAGGCGAGGCAGCAGACCAATACGCTGATCGACTTCCCGCAACAGCAATCCGCCACCGTCTGAGGTGATGCGACCACCATCGAAACGGCCGATAACTTCGCGGCTTCCAAAGGCGTGAAATTCCAGCTGCGACGAACTACACTCTGTTGACATAGGCCTCTTCCTCCGGGCGTCAGTAAGTGTTTGGTGACTCTTACTTTATGCACCAGACAGAGGCCTATTTCTATACCATCGGTGAGATTTGCGGGCTAGTGGGCCGCTTGATAAATTCGGTCACTTTCAGAGTCCTTCTCAAGGGGCAGACCCAGGCGAAGCGGTGCCGGCATAGCCGGGCTATGTCAAGCCGCTTCAACACCGGTATGCCCCTTGAGAAGGGCTCCCTGCGGGTCGCACCACAACGCCCTTCGGCGGTGTTGAGCTCGCTTGAATTGGCGATGGCCAGTCCTGCGCTCCCTCGCCTTGCCATAAGGCGTTGTGGTGCGACTGAGAGTCACCGAGTTTATCAAGCGGCCCACTGGTGTCCTGAGTAAAACTATTCGGGGACGCGCACAGTCTCCTTGATGTGTTTCAGGTTGGCGACGATCGTGAACGTCATAATCACGAGCAGCGACCAGGAACTCCACTTTGCAACGTGCACGACGGACCACGCGCCGAGCTGGTCCGGATAGCTCCAGATCGAAAAGAAAGTGCTGATATTCTCTGCCAGCCAGATGAAAAATCCGATCAGCATGAATGCCAGCAGCAGCGGCATGCGGCGATCGCGGTCGAGCGGCCGAAAGATCACGGTTGAGCGCGCGTACAGACCCAGTGCCAGCGCCGCGATGTACCAGCGGTAGTCGCCGATAAAGTGATGCGTGAAGAAATTTCCGTAGACCAGAACGGCGACGCCCCACGCCATCCAGTAGGGCGGGTGATGATCGATCCGAATGTCGAGCAGCCGCCAGGCCTGAATCATATAGCTGCCGACCGCGGCGTACATAAATCCGGAAAACAGCGGCACACCGAATAGTTTGGTGTAGGCAAAATCGGGATAAGACCAGGATTGGATTGCGTCTGACGTCTTGAACACTTCAAGCGCAAAGCCGATCAGATGAAACAGCGTAATGGCTTTGAGTTCGTCGAACGTCTCAAGCTTTGCCCAGAGCATCGCGCATTGAATGCCGACCGCGATGATCAACAGTAGATCGTAGCGGGCGATGCCGAACAGTCCCGCTCGGGGTATGGCAAACACCGCAAGAAAAAACAGGCCGGCAAACAGACAGGCGCGCGCTTCCTTAATGCCGAAGAAGAAAAACTCTGTCGCGAATCTGGCGGAGCCGCGCAGATCGCCTCGATCCCTGGGCTCCATCAAATACGCGTCGAAACGATGCAGGGAATTTTTTCGTGAGTGTGCGGGAATGCTGAGACTCGCCGTGCGTTTGGCCCAGTGATTGCAGCATAAATCGGCGAGCAAAAAAAGCCGCCGGACATCCCGGCGTTCAGTAATTGCAGCTCGGCGGGGCACGACGGGTCCCTGAGGCCTGAACGTCAGGTGAAAGCGACGCGTCGGGACGACTGACAGCTTCGCTCGGCAATGCTCGCCGCGAACTCTCAGTCGAGGCCCGAACGGGTAAAAAATAGACAGGGCGCGGGCAGAGTTGCGCATTGCTCGCGATCGGTGACGACCCGAACACTAAAAACGATTACCTTCAAACTCTACTGCATTCGGTAAGTACCGTTTCGACCAACGGTCTTTGGATTATTCGCAACGTAGTATCGCACGGAGCAGATTTTGATGCGCAAACCGATCGAGGAATTACTCCGATACTGGCTGCGAGGCTCCTGGGCGACTTGGACAGGGCACGGTGCCTTTACAATCTCGGCGTGCTCGTACCGGCCAATGGTAACCAGATCATATTCGTGACTGGATGGTCGAAGATGTGAAGAAAGTTGATGCTGTCGTGGCCGGCGAAAGCGGGGTGATTCCGAGTTCGATTTCTTCCGTATGCTCTGCAGGGCGGCTCAGCGGCGCGCGCAAGTCAGTTTGAGTGACTGTCCACTTTGGCCGAATGCGGCCCTTGGCAGCCTTTCGGAGCGCCCACGTTCCTGCTAAGAATTAATAACTTAACGACCAATCCGGGATTGACAGCTATACGTCATTGACGTACAATATGAATTGTGCGTCACCGGCTATTCATCGAATCGCAAGTCTTCACCAGGTTTGTTGGCGATTACCTGGACGACGCCGAATACTCGGCACTTCAACGCCATATGTTGGAACACCCAAAGGCTGGACCTATCATTCGAGGATCCGGCGGCGTTCGAAAGCTTCGCTGGAATGTTCGAGGAAAAGGAAAGAGTGGTGGCGTGCGTGTGATTTATTACCTTCCGGATGGTGATTCATTTTGGATGCTAACGATCTACAGCAAAGGTGAAGTGGAAAATATCCCCGGACCGGTGCTGAAGAAAATCAAAGAGGCAATGGAAGATGGCTAAGCGTGATATCGGTCAAGAGATTCTGGATTCAATTAAAGAGATCAAAGCAGGCGATGTTGGTCGTGTTCATATTTACATCACCGCCGATCAGATCAAAGCTGTTCGCGAAAAGGTCGGTGTCTCGCAGAGTGCATTTGCCGCGATGCTGAACGTATCGACGCGTACCCTTCAGGAATGGGAGCAAGGGCGACGTCAACCGAATGGTCCCGCACGGTCGCTTCTCGCAGTGGCTGCCAAGCGGCCAGAAGTGATGCAGGAAGTATTTGCTGCCTAGTGGGCCGCTTGATAAATTCGGTGACTCTCAGTCGCATCACAACGTCCTTCGGCAAGGCGAGTGTGAGGCTCCTATCTCGATGATACGAAGACTCTATCTCACAGCTTTTCTTGGGCTGGTACTTGCCGGTTGCGAAAGTGAGCCCAGGTTCGCGCTAAGTCCGGTGAGTATGGACTGCGATCAAGGTTCGTGCCTGGTGGCCTTGGAGATTACAAACACATCTGACGGCGAGCTGCCGTTGATCTACGATATTTCGTTGAGTCAGAACTACATACGCGACCCGAACAAGTCGGGTCTGGTCGTGGTTGGAGCTGCGGATGGCGAAATTAATATACCGCCAAACGAGACAAAGAGGGTAGAAGTCGAGATTGACATAACCGAAACACCCAATGGGGGTCAAAGGTCTCCGTTTTTGACTCACGAACGCCAGACTTCATCTTGGAAATCCTGGATTCTTAAGCGATCCGCATGCCTCCAATTGGCTGTAAAACGACTGTTTGCCTGTGGCCGAACTTGCCATTGAAATGACCTCAACAGTAAAGACCTGGCGTTCCGGCCTCAGAGCCCCGTCCTGAACCTGTCGAGTTGCACCTCAGATTATCCCAACACTGGCCTTTTCCGCCGGTAGCGCCAAACAAAGAGAGCCCCCGAGGCGGACCTCAGGGGCTCTTATGGTTTCGGCGCCTTTATCAACAGATTTACTGCACGCCCAGGCCGGACATGCATCCGGCAGCCATTTGTACTTCTGCGTTGGCTGCGCCTACAGCAGCGGCACCATGAGCAGTGCCACGATGTTGATGATTTTGATCAGCGGATTGATTGCGGGGCCGGCCGTATCCTTGTACGGATCGCCGACCGTGTCGCCCGTGACCGCGGCTTTATGTGCATCGGACCCCTTGCCGCCGCAGTTGCCGTCTTCGATGTACTTCTTGGCGTTGTCCCAGGCGCCGCCGCCGGCCGTCATTGAGATTGCGACGAACAGCCCGGTCACGATTGTGCCGAGCAGCAGGCCGCCGAGCGCTTCGACGCCGAGCGCGAAGCCGACGATGAGCGGAACGGCAATCGGCAACAGCGACGGGATGATCATTTCCTTGATCGCGGCTTTGGTCAGCAGGTCGACCGCACGGCCGTAGTCAGGCTTGCCCGTGCCTTCCATGATGCCGTCGATTTCGCGGAACTGACGGCGTACTTCTTCGACCACAGAGCCCGCGGCACGACCGACGGCTTCCATCGCCATGGCGCCAAACAGGAACGGTACGAGACCGCCGATGAACAGGCCGATAATGACGCGATAGTCATTGAGCAGGAAGGTAACCTCCTGTCCGGCCTGTGCCAGCGCGTTGTTGTAATCGGCGAACAAAACCAGCGCCGCGAGCCCGGCTGAACCGATCGCGTAGCCTTTGGTGACGGCCTTGGTCGTGTTGCCCACGGCGTCGAGCTGGTCCGTAATCGTGCGGACTTCCGGGGGAAGCTCGGCCATCTCTGCAATACCGCCCGCGTTATCCGTTATCGGGCCGAATGCATCGAGTGCAACGACAACGCCGGTCATCGACAGCATGGTCGTTGCCGCGATAGCGATGTTGTAGAGGCCGCCCATGGTTGTATCGGATAGCTGGAACGCACCCCAGATGCTCGCGCAGACCGCAATTACCGGCAGTGCGGTCGCCTTCATCGAGATACCGAGACCCGCGATGATGTTGGTGGCATCACCGGTCAGCGATGCGTTGGCGATCGTTTTGACCGGCGCGTACTCGGTGCTCGTGTAGTACTCGGTGATGACGACCATCGCGGCGGTCAGCCCGAGGCCGATCAGTGCCGAGTAGAAGATGTTCATCGACTGGCCGCTGCCGCCCATCATCATATCGGTGATGAAATAGAAGGCGATCGCCGCCAGCACACCCGACGCGATCATGCCCTTGTACAGCGCTCCCATGACCTTGCCGCCGTCCGAGGTCTTGACGAAGAACGTCCCGATGATCGACGCAACGATCGACACCGCGCCGAGAACCAGCGGGTAGACAACGGCTTCGGCGCCATACGTCGTTGCGACGAGACCGCCGAGCAGCATCGTGGCGATGATCGTCACGGCATACGTTTCGAACAGGTCGGCGGCCATGCCGGCGCAGTCCCCGACGTTGTCGCCGACGTTGTCAGCGATGACGCCCGGATTACGCGGATCGTCCTCGGGGATTCCCGCTTCGACTTTGCCGACGAGGTCGGCACCGACGTCGGCACCCTTGGTGAAGATGCCGCCGCCCAGTCGGGCGAAGATCGAGATCAGCGAACCGCCAAACGCGAGGCCCACGAGCGCATGGATCGCATCGTCGACCGTGGCGCCGGTTTTGAGCAGCACGAAGTAGTAACCTGCAACACCCAGCAGGCCCAGCCCAACGACGAGCAGGCCCGTGATCGCACCGCCGCGAAAGGCGACGTCCAGCGCCGGACTGACGCCTTTGGTGGCGGCTTCGGCCGTGCGTACGTTGGCCCGCACAGAAACGAACATGCCGATGTAACCTGCGAGGCCCGAAAAAATCGCGCCGATCGCAAAGCCGATCGCGGTGCCGGATCCCAGTGCAAACCAAAGCACGACGGTAAGTACGACACCGACGATGCCGATCGTCATGTACTGGCGATCCATGTAGGCCTTGGCGCCTTCCTGAACCGCTGCGGCGATTTCCTGCATACGGCTGTTGCCGGCAGGCTGTTTCAGAATCCACTGTGTCGAAACGATCCCGAACAGAATGGCGAGTGCGCCCGCTCCGATCGAAAGCCACAGTGCAAGCTCGTTGCTCATCAGATTGTCTCCTGACTCAAAAATGACAGGTCAGACGAGGCCGGCATGCTGAAGCGGCGCCAGCACTGGGCTTCGAATGCGTAAGTCTGTGTTCTTTTTTTATTGAGTGCTGTGCGAGCGCCAACCCCAACCGTGATAAGGCGCATCGCGCAGCGGCGGCGCATCATACCACAAATTTGCGGCCCGTCAGCGGCTTCACGGCGCGCAGCTTCAGCTTCGCGGTTTTGGGTAAACCATTGATATACGGCGGGTAATTTTCCCCCTTTATCAAGGGCGCCAGGTAGCGCCGGCCCGCTTCGGTAATACCGAAGCCATCCCTGGTGATGTAGCGCCGCGGCAGCATTTTTTCCTTATTGGCAATACGCCCCAGCGCCGCCGACTCTATTTTCCAGCGGTACGGCTTGTCCGAGACGCGTTTGATGACCGGCATCACGGCGGTTTTGCCCTGCAAGGCGAACCGCACGGCAGCCTTGCCGACCGCGTAGGCCTGCTTCACGTCGACGTCGGACGCGATATGCCGTGCGGAACGCTGCAGATAATCGGCGATAGCGTAGTGAAACTTGTAGCCCAGGCTTTCGCGGACCATGTTCGCGACGACCGGCGCCACGCCGCCGAGTTGTGCGTGACCGAATGCATCCCGGGTCCCCTGGTCGGCGAGAAACTTGCCGTTGGCGTACGCTGCGCCTTCTGAGACGACGACGACGCAGTAACCGTAGTCGCTGACGCACTGGCGCACTCGCTTTAAAAATTCGCGCTTTTTGAACGGGATCTCGGGAAAAAGGATGATATGCGGTGCGTCGCCAGGCGCTCTTCCGGCGAGGCCGCCCGCCGCGGCGATCCAGCCCGCGTGGCGGCCCATGACCTCGAGAATGAATACTTTGGTCGAGGTTTCCGCCATCGATAATACGTCGAGTGCGGCTTCCTGTGTCGACACGGCGACGTACTTGGCGACGGAGCCGAAGCCCGGGCAGTTGTCGGTGACCGGCAGGTCGTTGTCGACCGTTTTCGGAATACCGAGGCAGGTGACCGGAAAGCCCATTTTTTTGGATATCTGCGACACTTTGTGCGCTGTGTCCATCGAGTCGTTGCCGCCGTTGTAGAAGAAGTAGCCGATATCGTGAGCCTTGAATACTTCGATCAGGCGCTCGTACTCCACGCGATTCTGATCGATGCCCTTGAGCTTGTAGCGCGCGGAACCGAATGCGCCGCCTGGCGTGTGCATCAGCGCTGCAATGGCGGACGCACTTTCACGGTTGGTGTCTATCATGTCTTCGGTCAGGGCGCCGATAATGCCGTTGCGGCCAGCGTAGACGTTCGCGATTCTGTTGCGGTGTTTGCGCGCGGTTTCGATGACTCCACACGCGGTTGCGTTGATGACCGCGGTGACGCCACCGGACTGGGCGTAGAAAGCATTCATTGCAGGCATGTTTCGGGTTCCTGGTGCGACGATGGGAAGGCCGAGAGGATACCTTGCATTGACGGCAAAGTCCTTTCCAGGTAGCGTACTTCGCCCCGGCTCGGAGCCGGGTTTTGTATTGACTCTAAAGCGAGACGGTAACAATGCGAATCGTATTGCTCGGTGCTCCCGGTTCCGGCAAGGGAACCCAGGCGAAAAAACTTATGGCCGAACGCAACATCCCACAGGTGTCGACGGGCGATATGCTGCGCGCGGCCGTTGCTGCCGGCACCCGGTTTGGGCTCAAGGCCAAATCGATCATGGAGGCGGGCAATCTGGTGCCCGACGATGTTGTGCTGGGGATCATCAGCGAACGGCTCATGGAACCCGATGCGCAGGAAGGATTCATCCTGGACGGTTTCCCGCGCACGACGCAGCAGGCGCTGGATCTGGACGAATTGCTCGATCAGATGGGCACGCCGCTCGACACGGCCGTACTCATGGACGTCGATTTCGACATCTTGATGAAGCGGCTCACGGGCAGGCGCACCTGTTCGCTGACAGGCAAACTGCTGAATGTCTATTTCTCGCCGCAGGACGAATTGGACGCGTGCACCGACGCAGGCGGCGAACTGATCCAGCGCGAGGACGACAACGAGGAAACGATCTCGAATCGGCTCGATGTCTATCGGGAGAATACCGAGCCTCTTATTGAGTTTTACCGCAGGCGCGGCAAGCTTACGACAATCGAGGCCGAAGGATCGATTGACGAGGTCTACGAGCGGCTGACTGAGGCGCTTAGCTCATCTGACTGACCTGCCAGGCACCAGGATTCTACAAAAGAGCCAGTAGCTCGTTGCCGATGAGTTCGGACCGCCAGCCTTTGAACACCCGCGATTCCCTGCTGCCTGCAATGATCACGGCCGACAGCTCGCGTTTCGATGCGATGACCTCGGCGGCAATGCCGAGGTCCTTTGCGCGCGCCGCGACGGCAGCCTGCATCTGTTGCAACAGGTTCTTTTGCTCCTCGTCCGGCGGTTGCGGTGGGCTGTAGTCGTCGCCATCCTGTGCGGATTCTGCGATTTCGCGGATCAGACGGTCGCCGACTCTTCGGACCAGCTTCGCCGGAACGCTGTCGATGTCACTGAGCGCCTGCAGCGTCGCGGGGCGCTGGCGGGCAATATCCAGCAGCGCCGAGTCGCGCAGAATCCACTGCCTCGGGCGGTCGCTGCGCACGGCCTCGGATTCCCGCCATGCGGCGAGGCGGGCAGCCGCTCTGCGGCGGCGGCCGCGGAAGTTGCGCGCGCCCTTGAGCCGATCGATCGCCTGTACGGCGCTGATGTCGTAGAGCGACGGATCGAGCAGCAGCATCGAGTCCTGCTCGGCCCATTCCAGCCGATTGTGTTTCTGCAGGCGCTCAATCAGCGTATCTCGCGCACGCAGCAGATACTGGACATCCTCGGCCGCGTAATGCAGCGCGGCCTCGGGAAGCGGGCGCCGGGTCCAGTCGGAGCGCGTGTGGGATTTGGCCATTTCGACATCGAACAATGCGTTCATAAGACTCGCGTAGCCGGTCTGCGGCGGCATCCCGAGCAATCCGGCCGCGATCTGCGTGTCGAATATTCGTGCGGGCATGGCATGGGTCATCTGATAGATCACCTCAATGTCCTGACGCGCCGAGTGCAGCACCCAGTGGCATCGCAGCAACTGCCGCCAAAAGTTGTCCTGCGCGTCGCCCGACAGCGGATCGACGCAGTAAATGGCGTCGATTGTCGCGAGCTGTACCAGGCAGAGTTGCGCGAAGTAGGTTTTCTCGCGCATGAATTCAGTATCGACGCCGAGACACTGTCCGTCCGCGAAGGCGTCTGCCAGCGTGTCCGGGCGATCGACGAATTGGTATTCGGGCATTGGGGGGGAGCGCATTCGATGTTCAGTCTCAGAGAGTAACATGCGATGATTCCCGGCGTGTCATCACTTCTCACGACATTGCTCGATATCATTCGCCTGAAAAAAGGCCCAGACGCCATTCCGCGCGCGAGCATTCTGTTGTTCGCAACCGTTGCGATGTGGTTGTTCGCCGAATTCGCCGGTGTGCTGCTGATTCCGGAGATGCGATCTCAGGATTTCGCCAGCACGTTGCTGATCGGGCTCACCGGCATTGCGATTTACGCGCTGCTCGTCGGTTTCTATGGCAGGCAGGCGCGGCTGTTGCAGATGATCACTGCCGTAGTGGGCTGTACCGCGATTCTGAAGATTTTGTTTCTGGTTTGCCGCGTACTGCTGATGCCCGCGCTGGGGCCGGGCCCCGCGGTCGTGTTGATCTGGCTGCTTGTACTCTGGGCGCTGGTCGTCGATGGACACATCCTGGGCCGCACGCTCGATCAGCCATTGTTTTTTGGCGTGCTCATCGCCGTTGCGGTGTTTTTTCTGCAGTACTATCTGGGCGTCTCACTGGCGCCTGCGGAATCTGCGAGTCCTTAACGGGCGGCCTGGCATGCATCTGCACATCCTGGGAATCTGCGGTACGTTCATGGGCGGCATCGCCGCGCTCGCGAAAGCGGCCGGGCATGAGGTATCCGGCTGTGACCGTAACGTCTATCCGCCAATGAGCACGCAGCTCAACCGGCTCGGCATCGAGATACACGAGGGCCTGGACGCAGCGCAGCTTGACGTGGATCCCGACTGCGTGGTCGTCGGCAACGTCATGAGTCGCGGCGTCGACGTGGTCGAGGCGCTCATGAACAGCGGGCAGCGTTACACGTCCGGGCCGGCATGGCTCGCAGAACATGTGCTGCAGGGCCGCCATGTGCTGGCGGTCGCCGGAACGCACGGTAAGACGACGACGGCCAGCATGCTCGCGTGGATACTCGAGTGTGCGGGATTGCAGCCCGGCTTCCTGATCGGTGGAATACCTGCCAATTTCGGTGTATCGGCGCGTTTCGGCAGACCGGATTTTTTCGTCGTCGAGGCGGACGAGTACGACACGGCCTTTTTCGACAAGCGCGCAAAGTTCGTGCACTACCGGCCGCGCACTGTGATCCTCAACAATCTCGAGTTCGATCACGCGGATATTTACCCGGACCTGGCCGCAATTCGCTGGCAGTTCCATCAGCTACTGCGCATGGTGCCCGGAAATGGCCGCGTGATCGTTAACGGCGCGGACGACAACCTTTGCGTGCTCCTTGAGCAGGGGTGCTGGACCCCGGTTGAGACTTTTGGTCTGGACGGAAATGCAGACTGGTCAGCGCGATTCGACGACGTCACCGAGCATCACATCGCGCTGGGAGGCCCGTCGGCACCCGAAATCACGGTGCGCTGGGGTATGGGTGGGGAACACAATCTCGAGAATGCCATAGCCGCCGTTGCTGCGGCCGTGTCGGTCGGTGTTCCGTTCGCGACGGCCGTCGATGCGATGTCGCGTTTCGAAGGCGTCAAGCGCCGTATGGAGCGCACCGCGACCGTCGCCGATATCGCGATCTACGATGACTTCGCCCACCATCCGACGGCGATTGCAAAGACGATTGCGTCGATGCGTCGACAACATCCTGGACATCGGATTGTGGTAGCCGTGGAGCCGCGGTCAAACACGATGCGACTCGGTGTGCACAATGAACGGCTGGCCGACGCTTTTGGGCATGCCGACCTGGTCTGGATGTACCGGCCGCCGGATATGGGTGGGGATTTCGATGCTGCGCTGGCGGAACTCAAGGGAAAACTGCGATTGTTCGAGGATTACGATCAGCTGGTTGCAGACATGGCGACGCGATTGTTTTCCGGCGATCAGGTCGTGTTCATGAGTAACGGCGGATTCGGTTCCGCGAGACAGACGCTGACGGCACTTCTGCAGCGTACGCGCGCGTAGCGGCCTGCCCGCACGTCAGGCAGCGCCCGACATTTGTGTCTATAGTTGTAGTGTGCAAGTCCCGATTTTTCCGCTGAATACCGTATTGTTTCCGGGCGGTCCGTTACCGCTCAGGATTTTTGAGTCGCGCTATATCGACATGGTCAGCCGCTGCATGAAGGATGAAACGCCATTTGGAGTGGTGCTGATCCGCAGCGGGGACGAGGCAGGACCTTCGACCACCTACGGTGTCGGCACGCTCGCGGTGATCACGGATTTCTATCAGGGCAGCGACGGGCTGCTCGGCGTTACCGCGCTCGGCAAACAGCGGTTTCGGTTACTGTCCAGCGAACGTCTTGCCGACGGACTCAACGTCGGTACCGTCGAGCTCATTGATGACGAGCGCTCGTTTCCGCTGCCAGACGAGTATGGACCGATGTCGCAGATTCTCGAAAACGTGCTCAACGACCTTGGCCGACTTTACGATTCTCTGCAGCGTCAGCTCGACGACGCGGTTTGGGTGACGTATCGGTTTCTCGAGATACTGCCGATCGATCTTGAGGAAAAACAGGCCAGTCTGGAGAGCAGCGACACTGAGGCGCGCCTGAGGCTCGTCAACGAGTTGCTGGACAGCGTGCGCAGCTAGTGGGCCGTGCGGTTAATTCGGTCACTTTCAGAGCCCTTCTCAAGGGGCAGACCCAGGCGAAGTGGTGCCGGCATAGCCGGGCTATCTCAAGCCGCTTCAACACCGGTATGCCCCTTGAGAAGGGCTCCCTGCGGGTCGCACCACAACGCCCTTCGGCGGCGTTGAGCTCGCTTGAATTGGCGACGGCCAGTCCTGCGCTCGCTCGCCTTGCCATAAGGCGTTGTGATGCGACTGAAAGTCACCGAATTAACCGCACGGCCCACTAGCGCCGCTTCGTTGGGGCCGCTATTGCTCGGTCAAATCTGCAAATACCCTGGCAGCTGCGCCGATCGTGGCGTCGATCTCTGCCTCGCCGTGTGCGGAACTTACGAACCCGGCCTCAAATGCCGACGGCGCGAGGTACACACCTTCGTTCAGCATGCCGTGAAAAAACGACCGAAAGCGCTCGATGTCGGCGGCCGCCACCTGGTCAAATGACCGTACGGGCCCGGCTTCGGTAAATACGAACCCGAACATACCGCCCTCGCGTTCGCTCGCGAGCGGCACACTGGCATCGTCGGCGGCCTGTTGTACGCCGGCGACCAGCCTTTCGGTGCTGTCTGTGAGCGATTCGTAGAATCCGGGCTGATCGATTGCCTCAAGGGTGGCGAGACCGGCCGCCATCGCAAGCGGATTGCCGGACAGAGTGCCTGCCTGATAGACGGGTCCCTCAGGGGCGAGCTGCGCCATGATGTCGGCCCGGCCGCCGAACGCGGCCGCGGGCATCCCGCCGCCAACGATTTTTCCGAGAGTTGTGAGATCCGGCTCAATACCGTAAATCGACTGAGCGCCGCCTTTCGCCACGCGGAATCCGGTCATGACTTCATCGAAAATCAGGACGGCGCCCGACACCGAGCACGCCTCCCGAAGCGTTTCCAGAAATCCGGGAACGGGCGGCACCATGTTCATATTGCCGGCGATCGGCTCAACGATAACGCAGGCGATTTGGGTGCCGAGCTCGTCAAAAGCCGCTTGTACGGCGGCGATATCGTTGAACGACAACGTGATCGTATGTTCGGCGAGTCCGGCAGGTACACCCGGCGAACTGGGCACGCCAAGCGTGAGCGCACCCGATCCGGCTTTGATCAGCAGCGAGTCCGAATGGCCGTGATAACAGCCTTCGAATTTGACGATTGTGTCGCGGCCCGTATGCCCGCGCGCAAGCCGGATGGCGCTCATCGTCGCTTCGGTGCCGGAACTGACCATGCGCACTCTCTCGATGGACGGCATGAGCGCACAGATCTTTCGGGCCAGTTCGGTCTCGAGCACGCAAGGTGCGCCGAAGCTCAGTCCGTTGTTCGCGGCTGCTACCACTGCGTCGATAACGGCAGGATGTGCATGGCCAAGTATCATGGGTCCCCACGAACCGACGTAGTCGATGAAGCGTCGCCCGTCCTCGGCAACCAACCGCGCACCACTCGCACTCCTGATGAAGATCGGTTCTCCGCCGACGCCGTTGAATGCTCTGACGGGCGAATTTACACCGCCGGCCAGAACCTGACAGGCGTCGGTGAATAGGCTCATTGTTCACTCCTGATCGCGGAGGCGGCATCCTACCGGAGGGTGGACGAATCGCTCAACTGTTCGATGCTCACACCGAGTTCGCGCAATTGACGCGGTACGCCGTCGGCGCCGATCAGATGCAACGCGCCGACGATGACCAGATAGTCCTGCTCGTCATTCAGCAGCGACTGAATGCGCTCGACCCAGCGACTGTTTCGATCGGTGACGATGGTTCGATACAGTTCGTCGAACTCGGCCAGGCTGTTCAGCATCTCTGCTTCCATAAACGCCGTATCGCCGTTGCGCCAGGCCGCAATCATGCCGTCCATGAGGTCGCTGCGCCGCGAACCCTCTTCTAGCGTCGAAAGCAGCAACTGACGTTGCGCGGGCAAAGACAGACCATCGAGGAACGCAACCTGTTCCTGCAGGGTCTCGAAGCCCTCGATGGGCTTCCCGTCGGCAGCGGCTTTCGCCATCATGTGGCTCTCCACGCCCCAGCGCGCGTCGTAGCCGATGCGGCTTAAGCTGAGAATTTCGACGGTCAGAGCGGCATACCAGGGTTCGGTCCGGTCGAGCAGATGCAGCGGGATGTCAAGTTTTTCGGCGGCGGCCACCGCTCGCTCGAAATCCGCCGCTCCCATCAGATCCCGGAGCCGTGTACCGTCGCGCAGCACACCGTGCGTCGTAAAGGCAGTTTGCGCTGCGACGGGGTCGAGATCGTCCATGTCGATCTCCATGAAGAGCACGTCGGCATCGCGGTAGGCCGCATCGATTGCCGCCGGCAACGGGTGATCCTGCTCGCGCAGCAGATGAATGGAACCGAGCAGGTAGACCGTGTTGTCTGTGCCATGCGCTTTCCACATCGTCACGGGCGTTGCGGTCGAGTCGGCCGTCGCCGTAGCGAATGCGGTCAGAAGAACCGCCAGCAGCGCGAGGATTTTCATTGCTCCACCCAGATCAGATCGGTGCTTACAAGACCGTCGGTGTGCAGCGTCAGTCGACTATAAGCAGGCGGACGGTCATCGACGTGGAACAGGCGGCTGCCCGGACGAAACTGCCGGCAGGTCGATGGAGTTCCAATAATCCGTACTCCGTCATGGAGACTATCCCAGAGTTGATGGACATGACCGAAAACGACGAGTCGGACCCGCTTCGATCGAGTCAGCTCGGCCAGCAGCTCGTTCGCATTCGCGAGGCCGACACCATCCAGCCATGCGCTGTTCATGCGTACGGGTGGATGGTGCAGAAACACGGCGACATGTTCAGCGGCAGTTTCATCAATGGCCGTTTGCAGCCGGGCGAGTTCGGCGGCAGAAACGCGCCCGCCCGCGGCGTGTTCGATGCAACTGTCGAGGCCTATCAGCAGCCAGTTTGCAAGGTGTTCCTGCGCGCAGTAGGGAAACGAGGCTGCGGCACAACAGGCGCGCATTGCCTGGCGAATATCGTGATTACCCGGAACGCAATGGACCGGCAGTGCGACGGTGCGCATGAGATCCACGAATTGCCGGTATCCGTCGCTGTCGTCCTGAACGAGGTCGCCCGTTACATAGGCCAGATCCGCGCGCCAGTCGGAGTCACGGTAGTGACGCAGTACCCGCGCAAGCGACTCCGCCGTCACGATGCCTCTCAGTTTTCCGCGCGAATCGCCAAACAGATGCGGGTCCGTCAGGTGCAGGACCCGGATAGACTGTCTGTCGGCGGCCTGAACGATAGTACTGAGCCTCCGTGTATTACTTCAAACGGCCCACTAGTAGCGATAGTGCTCCGGCTTGTACGGACCGGCTTTGTCGACGCCGATGTACTCCGCCTGTTCGTCGGACAGCTCGGTGACTTTGGCACCGATCCTGTCGAGGTGCAGCCGCGCGACTTTTTCGTCGAGGTGTTTCGGCAGCACGTAGACTTCATTGTCGTACTTGTCGCCGTTTTGCCAGAGTTCGATCTGTGCCAGCACCTGGTTGGTGAACGAGTTCGACATGACGAAGCTCGGATGCCCGGTTGCGCAGCCGAGATTCACGAGCCGGCCTTCGGCCAGCAGGATGATGCGCTTGCCGTCCGGGAATACAATGTGATCGACCTGCGGTTTGATGTTTTCCCACTCAAACTGTTTCAGATAGGCGACATCGATCTCGTTGTCGAAGTGCCCGATGTTGCACACGATGGCCTGATCGCGCATGCGCTCCATCTGCGGGCCGGATACGACATGGTAGTTGCCCGTTGCCGTGACGACGATGTCCACCTGGTCGCAGATATCGTCGAAATCGACGACTCGGTAACCTTCCATCGCCGCCTGCAGTGCGCAGATCGGATCGATCTCCGTGACCCATACCGTCGCTCCGAGGCCTTTTAGCGACTGTGCACAGCCCTTGCCGACATCGCCATAGCCGCAGACGACGGCGATCTTCCCGGCGATCATAACGTCGGTGGCACGCTTGATGCCATCCACGAGCGATTCACGGCAGCCGTAGAGATTGTCGAACTTGGATTTGGTGACGGAGTCGTTGACGTTAAATGCCGGGCACAGCAGTGAGCCGTCTTTCATCATGTCGTAAAGACGTTTCACGCCGGTCGTGGTTTCTTCGGACAGTCCCTTCACGTTCTTCATGACCTCGGGGAACTTATCGTGCAAAACGAGCGTCAGGTCGCCGCCGTCGTCGAGGATCATGTTGGGCTGCCAGCCGTCCGGACCGTTGATCGTCTGCTCAACGCACCACCAGTACTCTTCCTCGGTTTCGCCCTTCCACGCGAATACCGGGACCCCTGAGGCGGCGATGGCTGCCGCCGCATGGTCCTGCGTCGAGAAAATGTTGCAGGAGGACCAGCGAATGTCGGCGCCGAGTTCCTTCAGCGTCTCAATCAGCACTGCGGTCTGAATCGTCATGTGCAGGCAGCCGGTCAGACGCACGCCGGCGAGCGGCTTCTGACCCCTGTACTCGTCGCGAATGGCCATCAGACCAGGCATCTCGGTTTCGGCAATCGCGATTTCGCGACGACCCCAGTCGGCGAGCGACATATCGGCGACCTTGTAATCATTCTGCGGAATAGCAACGGCTTCGCTGCTCATGCGATATCTCCTGATTTGTCATAATTGGTACCGGTTACCTTATTCCCAGTCTAAGGTAACCGGTACCGTTTAGGTTAGGGCCGCTGCCTTGTCGGTGCGTTCCCAGCTCAGATCAATGTCTTCCCGGCCAAAATGCCCGTAGGCGGCCGTTTGCTTGTAAATCGGTCGAACCAGATCCAGCATCGTAAGGATGCCGTACGGGGTCAGATCGAAATGTTCCCGGATCAGTTCCGTCAATTTTGTATCCGAGATTTTCCCGGTTCCGAAAGTTTGCACGCTTATCGACGTCGGTTCTGCGACACCGATCGCATATGAGACCTGAATTTCGCAGCGATCGGCGAGTCCGGCGGCCACGATGTTCTTGGCCACGTAACGGCAGGCGTACGCTGCCGAGCGGTCGACTTTGGAGGGGTCCTTGCCCGAAAACGCACCGCCACCGTGCCGTGCCGATCCGCCGTAGGTGTCCACGATGATTTTGCGGCCGGTCAGTCCGCAATCGCCCATCGGACCGCCGATCTCGAATCGGCCGGTTGGATTGATGTGATATTGCGTGTCAGCAGACAGGAGGTTCGCGGGCAGGATCGGTTTGATAATTTCTTCCATCACGCCTTCGCGAAGGTCGCTCATCGAAATGTCCGTGTCGTGCTGCGAGGATAGTACGACCGCATTGATCGACGTCGGCCGGTTGTCAAGATAATTGAAGGTTACCTGGCTCTTCGCATCCGGACGAAGCCAGGGCAGCGTGCCGTTCTTGCGGACTTCGGCCTGCCGCCTGACGAGCCGGTGAGAGTAAGTGATCGGTGCCGGCATCAGAACGTCGGTTTCATTACAGGCATAACCGAACATGAGTCCCTGGTCGCCGGCGCCCTGTTGTTCCGCCGATTCGCGGTCTACGCCCTGGGCGATATCCGGCGACTGCTTGCCGATCGCGTTCAGCACGGAACAGGAGGCACCGTCGAAGCCTTTTTCTGAGCTGTCGTAGCCGATGTCGAGCACGGTATTGCGGACGATTTCCTCGACGTCTACCCACGCTGATGTCGTTATCTCTCCTGCAACGATCGCGACGCCGGTCTTGACCATGGTTTCACAGGCGACCCGTGCCTTTGGGTCTTCCGCGATAATAGCGTCGAGGATGGCGTCCGAGATCTGATCGGAAATCTTGTCCGGGTGCCCTTCCGACACCGATTCGGACGTAAACAGGAATGCATCGGACATAGCCAGTGTTGCTCCAGAGAAAATCGGAGGCGCATTGTACCCTTGATGCCGCCCGCCATAACAGGGAAAATGCGCCGCTCGCCAAAGTGAAATTCACTTCGAATCCTCACGGGCCGGCAGGCCCCGCATAAGACAGGTCAACATGTCACAAATTACCTCCGCCGCCAGCCAGCCCGCTCGGCGCGATCTCGCCAACGCGATTCGAGCCCTGAGTATGGATGCCGTGCAGGCCGCAAACTCCGGCCACCCCGGAGCGCCCATGGGCATGGCGGATATCGCCGAAGTTCTGTGGAACGGTTACCTTCGACATAATCCCGCAAATCCGCAGTGGGCGGATCGCGACCGTTTCGTGTTGTCGAACGGTCACGGCTCGATGCTGATTTACAGTTTGCTGCATCTTACGGGTTACGACGATTTTCCGATCGAACAGCTGAAAAATTTCCGGCAGATGGGATACAGGACCGCAGGCCACCCCGAGTACGAGCCGGGCGGCCCGGTCGAGACCTCGACAGGACCGCTGGGGCAGGGCGTCACCAATGCGGTCGGTATGGCGATGGCGGAGAAGATGCTGGCGGCTCAGTTCAACCGTCCGGGCCACGAGATCGTCAACCACAAAACCTGGGTGTTTCTCGGTGATGGCTGCCTGATGGAAGGCATCTCGCACGAGGCCTGTTCGCTCGCTGGCACGTTAAAGCTCGGCAAGCTCATCTGCCTCTACGACGACAACAACATCTCCATTGACGGCGACGTGGATGGCTGGTTTACGGACGATACCGCGAAGCGGTTCGAGGCCTATGGCTGGCAGGTGATCGACAATGTCGACGGGCATAGCCCTGCAGCGATCGCCGCAGCTATTGAGCAGGCCGTTGCTGACAACAAGCGTCCGTCGATGATCTGCTGCAGGACGATCATAGGATTCGGTGCGCCCAACAAGCAGGGCACCGCATCGACACATGGCGCTCCGCTTGGCGATGACGAAATTGCCGCGGCCCGCAGGCAACTGGGATGGCAGGCTGCGCCGTTTCAGATTCCTGCGGAGATTACGGCTGCCTGGGACGCGCGGGAATCCGGTGCCGCACTTGAGGCGGACTGGAATGCGGCATTTGCGGCCTACAATGCCAAACACCCTGATCTGGCTGCTGAGTTTGCACGCCGCATGGCCGGTAAGTTGCCGGACGATTGGGCTGACACTGCCGCACGCGGCATCGCTGAAATCGCTGCCGAAAGTGAGGCAATGGCAACCCGGAAGGCGTCACTTCGAGCGTTGAATGCGTTTGCGCCAGCGCTGCCCGAGATGGCCGGAGGTTCGGCGGATCTCACGGGCTCGAATCTCACTAAACACGACAAGTCGGTGCCGATTTCGTCCACGGACGCCGGTGGCAACTACGTCTGGTTTGGTGTGCGAGAGTTCGGTATGGCGGCAATTTGCAACGGTATGCGGCTGCACGGCGGGTTTCTGCCGTACTCCGGAACGTTTCTGACATTCTCGGATTACTCACGGAACGCGCTGCGCATGGCGGCGCTAATGCGCATTCAAAACGTGCTGGTCTTTACCCACGACTCGATCGGTCTGGGGGAAGACGGGCCGACGCATCAGCCTGTCGAGCACACCGCGTCGCTGCGCCTGATGCCGAACATGAGCGTCTGGCGGCCCTGCGACACGGTGGAGACCGCGGTTGCATGGCGCAGTGCAATTGAACGCCAGGACGGCCCGACGAGTCTTGTGCTGACTCGCCAGGGACTGCCGTTCCAGCAACGTGGCGAGCAGCAGATCGCGGACATTGCGCGCGGCGGCTACGTATTGAAAGACGGCGATGGTACCCCGAGTATTATTCTTATCGCGACCGGTTCCGAGGTGCCGCTTGCGATGTCTGCGGCCAGTGTGCTGGCCGATGAAGGTGTGCAGGTCCGTGTGGTTTCAATGCCAAGTACCGACGTTTTCGATGCCCAGGATGCGGACTATCGGGAATCGGTCCTGCCGTCGTCGGTAACAAAGCGGCTTGCGGTCGAAGCGGGCGTGACCGGTGGCTGGTGGCGATACGTCGGCACCCAGGGCCGTGTCGTCGGTCTCGACCGGTTTGGGGAATCGGCGCCGGCAGATGAGTTATTCGAGCACTTCGGTTTTACGACCGACAACATTGTTGCGGTTGCGAAAGCCGTACTGAAATAGAAACGGGAGCAATACATCATGGCTATCAAGATCGGCATTAACGGCTACGGCCGCATCGGCCGCAACATCCTTCGGGCAATCCACGAGTCAGGCCGGGCCGGCGAATTCGATGTCGTTGCATTGAACGACCTTGGCGATCCGACGTCCAATGCGCGGCTCACTCGCCGCGATACCGCGCACGGGCCGTTTCCGGGTACGGTGGACGTCGACGGTGGCGATATTATTGTCAATGGCGATCGCGTGCGCGTATTCGCCGAGCGCGATCCGGCGAAGTTGCCGTGGGGCGATCTCGGTGTGGACGTCGTCTACGAATGCACAGGACTGTTCCGTACGCGCGAGACGGCCGGCAAGCACATTGACGGCGGCGCGAAGAAGGTGATCATCTCCGCGCCAGGCGGAGACGGAATCGACGGTACCTTCGTTTACGGCGTCAATCACGATACGCTGACGGCCGACCATACGATCATTTCCAATGCGTCCTGCACCACCAACTGCCTGGCGCCGCTGGTCAAGCCGCTTCACGAAGCGATTGGCGTAAAGCACGGCATTATGACAACCATTCATGCGTACACAAATGATCAGGTGCTCACGGACGTTTACCACAAGGATCCGCGCCGTGCGCGGTCGGGAACAATGTCGCAGATTCCGACGAGCACGGGTGCTGCAAAGGCGGTCGGACTGGTCCTGCCGGAACTGAACGGTCGTCTGGACGGCTTTTCAATGCGCGTGCCGACGATCAACGTGTCGTGCGTCGACCTGACGTTTGTCGCGGAGCGCGACACCAGTGTTGAGGAAATCAACGACACGATTCGCGCGGCTGCCGAAGGTCCGCTGAAGGGTGTGCTTGCGTATAACGATGAACCGCTCGTCTCCATAGACTTCAATCACGACCCGCACTCGTCGACTTACGACGCCGGTCTGACCAAGGTCATGGAAGGCAATCTGGTCAAAGTTCTTTCGTGGTACGACAACGAGTGGGGTTTCTCCAATCGCATGCTCGACACGACTGTCGCGCTGATGAACGCGAGCTAGGGAACGGTCATCGCATGACGGTCATTAGAATGTCCGACCTGGAACTGTCGGGCAGACGGGTTTTGATTCGGGAAGATCTCAACGTGCCCGTTGCAGAAGGCAAGGTGACGTCGGATGTTCGAATCCGCGCCGCCCTGCCGACGATAAGAGCGGCGCTGGACGCCGGAGCGGCCGTGATGCTGATGTCTCATCTTGGCCGCCCGACGGAAGGACAGCCCGAAGACAGGTTCTCACTCGCTCCCGTTGCGGCGCGCCTTTCGAGTCTGCTGGAACGCGATGTCCCGCTGATCCGTAACTGGATTGACGGCGTCGATGCTGCGGCCGGCGAACTGGTGTTGTGCGAAAACGTGCGCTTCCTGGAAGGTGAAAAGGCGTGCGACGAAAATCTCGCGAAAAAAATGGCCGCACTGTGCGACATATTCGTCATGGATGCCTTCGGAACTGCGCACCGTGCCCAGGCCAGCACCTATGGCATCGCCAAGTTCGCGCCCGTCGCTTGCGCGGGACCGTTGCTGGCGTCGGAACTCGATGCGCTGGCGAGAGCGATGGACAATCCGGCACATCCGTTCGTTGCGATTGTCGGTGGTTCGAAGGTGTCGACCAAGCTGACGGTGCTGGATGCGCTGGCGGAAAAGGTCGATACACTGATCGTCGGCGGCGGGATTGCAAATACCTTTATAGCGGCCGCCGGTCACGGCGTCGGAAAATCGCTGTACGAGGCCGATATGCTGGCGACCGCCAGGCAACTTGCAGCTGAGGCGAGCGACCGCGCGGTGATCCCGGTGCCGGACGATGTTGTAGTCGCCGACGAATTTTCGGCAGACGCTTCCGCAACGGTCAAGGCCGTTGAGGCCGTGATGGGTGACGAGATGATTCTCGACATTGGACCGTCGACGGCGTCGCGTTTTGCCGAAATTGTAGCCAATGCCGGCACGGTTATCTGGAACGGTCCGGTCGGCGTGTTCGAGTTCGATCAGTTTGGGGACGGTACGAAGTCTCTCGCAAAGGCCATCGCGGCCAGCGATGGGTTCTCAATCGCGGGTGGTGGCGACACGCTGGCTGCCATCGACAAGTACGGTGTCGCGGACGGAATTTCCTATATCTCCACAGGCGGCGGCGCATTTCTGGAGTTCGTCGAAGGTAAGAAGCTGCCCGCGGTCGATATCCTCGAAAAACGCGGCAAATAACATTTTTTTGGTTCCGGTTACCTTATTTCCAGTCTAAGGGGTGCAGTTACCTTAGACTGGAAATAAGGTAACCGGAACCAAAGTGTTAAGGGGTGCAGTTACCTTAGACTGGAAATAAGGTAACCGGAACCAAAGTGTTGCCACGGTCCGGTGATGGCCACTGTCATTCCCGGGTATTGAATGTTGACGAACAGCGTTTCGCCGTCCGGGGAAAAACAGACTCCGGCCAGCTCCGAACTCGAATACGGGTTGTCGGCAAGTGCATATTGGCTGCCGTCCGGGCGTATACCGACGAGGCCGCAGTGGCTGTTGGTGTCTTCGCAGACGATCAGGTCCCCCCAGGGCGCCATCGTCAGATTGTCGGCATTCCGCAGCAGTGAGTCGGGAGACGATTCGGCAATCAGTTCCAGATTACCCGACGATTCGCTGGTCGGTGTGTAGGTAAAAACCTGTCCGAGGCGAGCCGGCCCGCCGATCGTGCATGTAAACGCCAGCTGGTCGCCGGCGAACGTCAGGCCCTCGCCGCGCGCAAACAGTGCCGCTCCGAGCGACGCGCCGTAAAGGCGCAGTTCGTTTTCTTCAAGATCTGCGTGCTTAAGATCGACCCAATCGGCAGCCATCGGCTGTCCTTGCCTGATTGCCGGTCCGGTCCAGTTGTTTGTCGAGAAGGTCGGAATGCCACGTACGACAAGAGCCTGCAGTCTGCCGCCGCGAAGCAGCTTGCCCGGGGTCTTCGGAACATAGCGGTAAAACAGACTGTGGAATCGATCTTCGGTCATATAGACATTGCCGGTGGCCGGGTCGACTGCACAGGCCTCGTGCTCAAATCGGCCCATAGCCTTTATCGGTACCGCCTCAGTGAGGCTGTCGGCTGCCGCGGGAACTTCGAATACATAGCCGTGCGGCTTGCTGCGGTAAGTAGCATTCTTCGCGCCGCCGCTGCGTCCCGGCGATTCGAAACATTCCTCGCAGGACAGCCAGCTGCCCCAGGGGGTCGGCCCGCCGGCGCAGTTGAGTTCGGTGCCAGCGAGGCTCAGGAACTGCCTTTCCGTCTTGCCGGTTGCCGGATTGAATACCGTCGTGGTTGTGCCGCCGAGCCCGGGCGTCACGTTCTCGCCGCAATCGTAAAGACGTGCCTTGAACTCGGCCGGCAACTTCGCAAACCGGGCCGACAGGGTATTGGAAGAGACTTCCGTCGGTGTCAGCTCGTGATTGCACACGAGTCGCACGCGGCCGTCGCCGCCGGCAAATGCGGCCATGCCGTCATGCGCTGCGGGAACCCGCAGACCGTCGTCCATGCGGTCGCCGAAACGCGACACGATCGTATAGCGGAAATCGGGCGGCAGATCGATGATGCCATCCGGATCGCTTCGCAACTCAGTCGCACGCGGGGCCGCACCCGCGCAGTTCGAAAGCGCGGGCGTCGTAGCTGCGGCGGCGATACTCTGAATAAATCGGCGGCGGTTAATCTTCAACGAATTCGGCTCCGTGATTCCTGCAGCATAGCCTGAAGAAGTGGCCGGGGAAAGACTCGGTTATCCGATCGTCACACAGATCGAACGCCGGCTGTGCAATAATCCACCGCCATGCAAAGAAGAACAAAGATTGTTGCGACCTTAGGGCCCGCGACCGACAACGACAAGGTTCTCCGTAAGATGATTCGTGCCGGCCTCGATGTGGCACGAATCAATTTCTCCCATGGCGATGCGGACGACCATCGACTGCGTGTAAAAATGCTGCGTGAGGCGGCAGCAGCCTGCGGACGCGAAGTCGGCGTCATGGGCGATTTGCAGGGCCCAAAAATTCGTATTCGACGCTTTCGGGACCACAGCGTTGCACTGGCCGAAGGCGATACGTTTTTTCTGGACAGTCAGCTTGGCATACGAGATGGCAATGCGGACGGCGTAGGTGTGGCTCTGGATACCATTCATGAAGATGTCACGAGTGGCGATATTCTGCTGCTCAACGACGGCCTTATTACCCTTGTGGTCGATCGCATTCAAGGTACTCGTATTCACACGACCGTCGTGAACGGCGGCATTCTGTCCGACCACAAGGGTATAAATCTCAAGGGCGGCGGTCTCTCGGCGGCAGCCCTCACGGATACCGACAAGGCAAACATCCGGCTGGCCGCAGAACTCAAAATGGATTTTCTCGCGGTTTCCTTCGTTCGCAGTGCGGATGACGTCAAAGAAGCCCGTTCGCTGTTTCGCACCGCGGGCGGTCACGGCCACATCGTCGCAAAAATAGAGCGGACTGAGGCCGTCGCCAAGATCGACGACATCATAGAGGCCTCCGACGTCATTATGGTCGCCCGCGGCGACCTCGGCGTGGAGATGGGCTACGCCGAACTCATCGGCATTCAGAAGAAACTGATTCGCAAGACGCGCAAGGCACACAAGATCGTCATCACCGCAACGCAGATGATGGAATCGATGATTCAAAATCCGATCCCCACTCGCGCGGAAGTCTCGGACGTCTCCAACGCGGTGATCGACGGTACCGATGCCGTCATGCTGTCTGGCGAAACGGCGGTCGGCCAGTATCCCGTCAAGGCGATCAGGGCCATGTCCGATGTTGCCCTGGGCGCGGAGAAATTCCCCGTGCCGATCAGCCAGGCGAGTCACCGAATGCAGGAGCACTTCGACCTGGTCGACGAGGCCATCGCTATGGCAACGATGTACACGGCAAACCATATGTCGGTCAAAGCGATCATCGCGCTGACGGAGTCGGGATCGACTACGCGCTGGATGTCGCGTATTCGGTCCGATATGCCGATTTATGCGTTCACACGTCACGTCGAAACGAGACGCCGAGTGGCGCTCTATCGCGGCGTATTTCCCGTGACGTTCGATATATCGGGCAGTCCCGGTAGCCTTCACCAGGACATATTCGACACGCTCCTCAACAACGATCTGGTCGAGGTCGGCGACCGGGCAATTGTCACAAAGGGCGATTTGCAGGGCGTGTCCGGCGGCACGAATACGATGACGATCATTCAGATTCGCCAGCGTTCATGAGACGCGTCCTGCTGCGAATGCTGGCCGCGATTGCGCTGCTGGCGTTCGCCGCCGTGCTGGCGGGTTTTCTGGTGCTGCGAGCAAGCCTGCCGCTGCTCGACGGCGAGCTGGAATTTGCCGAACTTCAGGTTTCCGCAACGATCGGACGAGACGCCGCGGGCGTTGCTCACATCATGGCCGACAATCGTGTCGATCTGGCATTCGCGACGGGTTTCGCCCACGGTCAGGATCGCTTTTTTCAAATGGATCTGATGCGCCGGCAGTCGGCCGGCGAATTGTCGGCGCTCGTCGGGCCGGCAGCACTTGATATCGACAGGCGCAACCGGCTTCACCGCTTTCGGGCACGCGCACGACAGCGGCTGCAGGACCTCGATACAGAACATAGGACCCTGTTGCAACGCTATGCAGAAGGTGTGAATGCGGGCCTGTCATCCCTGCGCGCGCGACCGTTCGAATACTTTGTGCTTGGCGCAGGTCCGCGTGATTGGAAAGCAGAGGACTCGCTGCTGACTGTCTATGCGATGTTCCTTGAGCTAAACGACGAGCGTGCGACAAAAGATGTGCGGCTGGGAACTGCTGCTTCGATTCTTGCGAAGCCGGTATATCGCTGGATGTACCCGGACGGTTCGGAGTGGGATGCCCCTCTGGTCGGTGCTCCGCACGCATCTGTCGCCATTCCGGCGGCCGACGTGCTATCGCTGCGCGGTGTTGCGGATGTTGTCGAACTGCGTGATGAGCCCGGTAGTGCGGCTGTTCGAGGCAGCAACAACTGGGCAGTGTCCGGCGAACTGACCGAATCCGGCCGCGCGCTCGTCGCCAACGACATGCACCTTACTCACGGCGTGCCGAATATTTACTACCGGGCACGTCTGCAGACCACCGGCACGCAGCGCCGCGACGTGACGGGCGTAACCTTGCCGGGAACCCCGTTTGTCATTGCCGGCAGCAACACCCACATTGCGTGGGGTTACACCAACAGCTACGGCGACTACAGCGATGCAGTCATCATCCGGCCCGGCGACACACCGGGCAGTTATCGAACGGCTGCCGGCGAGCGTCAATTCGATGTATACCGCGAACGCATCGATGTCAGGGGAGGGGATGCGGTTGTACACGAAATACGGGAAACGATTTGGGGGCCCGTACTTGACGGTGAAACGGCAGGCGGCGACAGCTTCGCGGTCAGTTGGATTGCGCACAAACCCGAGGCGATAAACCTCGAGTTACTGCGTCTGGAGATGGCGACGTCGGTGAGCGAAGCGATGGAGATCGCCAACACGATGGGCATTCCGCCGCAAAATTTTACGGTAGGCGATGCAGACGGCCGTATCGGCTGGACCATCGCAGGACGCATTCCCGACAGGCAAGGCTACGATTCCTCACAGCCTGCAGACTGGAGCGGCGGTGCCGGCTGGCGCGGCTGGGTGGCTCCCGAAGATTACCCGCGCGTTGAGAATCCCGCCGACGGCCGGATTTGGACGGCCAATGCACGCGTAGCCGATGGCAAAGACCTGCGTACAATCGGCGATGGCGGTTACGATCTCGGTGCCCGGGCGCGTCAGATTCGTGACGCGTTGTTCGTGCGCAACGTGTTTTCACCAAGGGATATGCTTGCCATTCAGACCGACGATCGCGCTTTGTTTCTGCTGCGATGGCAAAAACTGTTGCTGGAGGTGCTCGATCGATTGCCGGAAAATGCGGAACCGGCGCTGCACGAGTATCGGCGTCTCGTTGCCAACTGGATTCCTCGGGCATCGCCGGATTCGGTGGGATACCGGCTTGTGCGTGCGTTCCGTTTCGGTGTCCGGCAGCGCCTGTTCTTTGCGTTGACCGTGCCAATTCGGGACGTTCAGGGTGCGGACGTTCCGCTCTACCGAAGCAATCAGTTCGAAGCGCCTCTGTGGGCGGCCGTCAGCGCACGTCCTGACCATTTGCTGCCCGGCAGCCACCACGATTGGGACGCATTTTTGCTGGCGGTGGTTCGGCAGACCATCGATCAGTTCGAGCGACGCTACGATGGGCCGCTCAGCGAACGCAACTGGGGAGAACTGAACACCGCGGCGATTCGTCATCCGCTCAGCCGCGCATTGCCGATGATGGGATGGTTACTGGATATGCCCGCAAACCAACTGGGCGGAGACCAGGATATGCCGCTCGTTCAGGGGCCCGATTTCGGCGCGTCGGAGCGATTTGCGGTGTCGCCGGGCGACGAACAAAACGGGATTTTCCAAATGCCCGCCGGTCAGAGCGGTCACCCGCTGTCGGACTTTTATCGGCACGGTCATGACGACTGGGAAACCGGACGACCAAGCCCATTTTTACCCGGCGGCATCGAGCATACGCTGACGCTGTCGCCGCGGAGCCGGTAAGATAGGCGTTTCCGGGCATCTGCCCGGCTCAACCGGAGAAGGATTCATGGCCGAAGGAAAATTCACCGGGACTTCATCGTACATCGCGACGGACGACCTTATGATGGCGGTCAACGCAGCCGTTACGCTGGAGCGACCGATACTCGTCAAAGGAGAACCCGGTACCGGCAAGACTCAACTTGCCATCGAGATTGCGAAATCGTTGAACAAACCGCTGTACGAATGGCACATCAAGTCCACGACGAAAGCGCAGCAGGGCCTGTATGAGTACGATGCCGTTGCGCGTCTGCGCGATTCGCAACTCGGCGACGACAAGGTGCACGATATTTCGAACTACATCGTGCGCGGCAAGCTGTGGGAGGCTTTCCGCTCCGAGGAGCAGCCCATCCTGTTGATCGACGAAATCGACAAGGCCGATATCGAGTTTCCAAACGATCTGCTGCAGGAACTCGATTGCATGGAGTTTTACGTGTACGAGACGAAACAACGGGTCACGGCACGTCATCGGCCCATTATCGTGATTACGAGTAACAATGAAAAAGAACTGCCCGATGCGTTTCTGCGCCGCTGTTTCTTTCACTATATCCGTTTTCCCGACCAGGAAACGATGGCCAGAATCGTCGATGTCCATTTCCCGGACCTCAAAAAAGAACTGCTGTCGGAGGCGTTGAATGCGTTTTACAAAGTTCGCGACGTGCGCGGCGTGAAAAAAAAGCCGTCCACGTCCGAACTGCTCGACTGGATCAAGCTGCTGCTCGCGGAAGACATACCGCCCGAGGCACTTCGCACCGACAACAACCGCAGCGCGATTCCGCCGCTTTATGGAGCGCTGCTCAAAAACGAGCAGGATGTGCACCTGTTCGAGCAACTCGTGTTTCTGGATCGCCGCAGCAATCCGCAGTGACGCGATGCTGATACCGTTTTTCTACACACTGCGCGAAGGAGGTATGAAAACCTCCGTCACCGAGTTTTTGACGCTGCACGAAGCGCTGTGTCAGGGGCTTGCCGGGCAGAGTGTGGACGATTTTTACTTTCTCGCGCGCAGCGCGCTCGTCAAGGACGAGTCGGAGCTTGACCGCTTCGACCGTATTTTTGGCGCGTATTTCAAGGGCATTGACGATTCGCTGTCGGACTTGTTTCAATCATTGCCGGAGGAATGGCTGCGGCATCGCACGGAACTTTCGCTCAGCGAAGAGGAGCGGGCGCAGATCGAGTCGATGGGCGGATTCGAAGCGCTGATGGATGCGCTGAAAGAACGTCTTGAGGAGCAGGAAGCGCGTCACGAGGGTGGCAGCAAGTGGATTGGAACAGCCGGAACATCGCCTTTCGGTGCTTACGGATTCAATCCTGAAGGCGTACGCATTGGCCAGCACGGATCGCGCAATCGCAGCGCGGTCAAGGTATGGGACAAGCGCGAGTATCGCAATCTCGACGATTCGGTCGAACTCGGTACGCGCAACATCAAGGTGGCGCTGAGGCGTTTACGTAAGTTCGCAAGGGAGGGTGCAGCGGATCAGCTCGATCTGAGCGAAACCATCGATAAGACGGCACGTAATGCCGGTCTGCTCGATATCCGCATGGTACCTGAGCGGCACAATGCCGTGAAAATTCTATTGTGTCTGGATATCGGAGGATCGATGGACGACCACGTGCGCATCTGCGAGGAAACGTTCTCGGCGGCACGGTCCGAATTCAAACATCTCGAATATTACTATTTTCACAACTTTATCTACGAAAGCCTTTGGAAGGACAATCGCCGCCGCCACAGCGAAAAGACTGCGACGCTCGACATCACCCACAAATACGCGTCGGACTACAAGCTGATATTTGTCGGCGATGCCACGATGAGCCCCTATGAGATTGCCTATGCCGGCGGCAGTGTCGAGCACTGGAATGAGGAACCGGGTGCAGTATGGCTGCAGCGGCTTCTGAGAACCTATCCGAAGGCGATATGGCTAAACCCCGAGCCGCAGGCGCGCTGGCCGTACACGCCGTCCGTCAAAATGGTGCAGGAGCTCATGGGCGACCGCATGTTCCCGCTGACCATTTCCGGACTCGACGATGGTATCAAGGCGCTGCATTAGAGTTAACAGGCCCTGCTTGAGTGGCAGCTCAGCCGTCTGAGGCCAGGCCTTTCAGATCGGCAAGCACCTGTTCGGAATGGGTCTCCGGATCCACCTTCTCGTAGTGTTTCATGAGCTTGCCGTCCGGGCCGATGATAAATGTCTGCCTGCGTGCGACGGTCATTCCGAACATGCGCGTCTTTACGCCATACGCGGTCGACATCGTTCCTTCGACATCGGCAAGGAGCGGGAACGGCAGGCTGTATTTCTCGGCGAACGCCTTGTGCGAATCCACGTCGTCAAGACTGATGCCGAGAATCTGCGCATTGAGATCGCGAAACGCAAAGATGTTGTCGCGGAACGCACAGGCTTCGGTCGTACAGCCCGGCGTTTCGTCTTTGGGGTAGAAATACAGGACGAGCCACCGGTCGCGGTAGTCTTCGAGCGAGTGTAACTCGCCGTTCTGATCCTGAAGTTCGAACTCAGGCGCGGCGCTGCCAATCTCCACGGTATCGTTGGCAATGCCAACTGACGAAAACGCCAGCAGGACGCCAATCGCGGCAACGGCAAAGAAGGCGATGGTAATCGTTCGCATCATTGATCTGTTCCGTTATTTGTGAAGCAGGATGTCATGCCACACTGAATGTACGGCCTATAATACGCCCAACTGTGGCGATTCGTAATACTTTGACCTTTCCTTATGACCAATCCATCTGATTCGGCGAAGACCGCACTGGTCCTGCCGGGTGGCGGTGCCCGCGGTGCTTTTCAGGTCGGCGTCCTCAAGGCGCTGGCCGAGTTGCTGCCGAAACAAAGCCGGAATCCATTTCCTGTCATTTGCGGCACATCGGCCGGCGCCGTAAACGCCGTCGTACTGGCCTCCCGAGCCGATCGATTTCGTACTGCCATTGCCGAACTGGAGCGGGTCTGGGGCAATTTTCGCTGCCACCACGTCTACAGGACGGACCACTGGACAATGCTCAGAAGCAGTCTGCACTGGTTTGCCGCCATCGTCACGGGCGGACTTGCGATCGGCCCGCCGAGGTCGTTGCTGAACAACACGCCGCTGCGCGAACTATTGCATCGCAATGTGCGATTTCCGCGTATCAGCGATGCCGTGTCGTCCGGTAATCTGGATGCCGTTGCGGTTACGGCGGCGGGCTATGCGTCGGCACGGTCGAAGACGTTCTTCGAGGGCAGGGAAGATCTGCACGGCTGGGAGCGCACGCGCCGCCTCGGCAGGCCTGTCACGCTGAATCTGGATCACCTGATGGCGAGCATTGCCGTACCGATGGTATTTCCCCCGCAACGTATCGGTAACGAGCATTTCGGCGACGGCGCCATGCGGCAGGCGACACCGCTTAGTCCGGCCGTGCATCTCGGTGCGGATCGCATACTCGTCATTGGCATCCGGGACGAAACGGCCGACAAGGACCCGAATACTCTCGGACCGCCGCCCAGTTTCGGTCAGATCGCAGGCTACATGCTCGATACGCTGTTCATGGACGGGCTGTACTCGGATCTGGAACGCATCACGCGTATCAATCAGATGATCGATGCGGTGCCGGAATCGCAGCGCAGCGGTTCGCTGACACACGTGCGACCGATCGATACGATGCTGATCGTTCCAAGTAAGGACCTGCGAGAAATTGCCGAGCGGCACCGGCAGGAACTGCCGTTTGCAATTCGTTCGCTGCTGCGCGGCGTCGGCGGTACCGGCCCTGGGGAAAACAAACTACTGAGCTTTCTGCTGTTCGAACGGGCCTACACGCGCGAGCTGATTAATCTGGGCTACAACGATGCGATGAAAGTCAAAGACGAGTTGCTCGACTTTGTCGGCGGCGCTGAAGTACCTCGGCTGTTCGCTCCGGACTGGATCAGGCGTGATTTGAGCGCATTTGCTTAGGGCCGCAGTGAGCTACAGCAGCAACATCGCACCGAGGCCCAGAAATGCCAGATAACCGACGACATCGGTTACCGTCGTCAGCACAACACCGCCCGCCAGCGCCGGATCGACGCTCATACGTTTCAGAATCAGAGGGATACTAAACCCGGCCAGCGCCGCAATAAACAGGTTGATGATCATGGCGGCGCCCAGGATACCGCCGATCGCCCAACTGCCAATCCACCAGAACGTAAACAGAGATACGACGATGGCCCAGCCAATGCCATTGAGCAGCCCGACCATGAGTTCCTTGCGCAAAATGCCCGCCGCGTTGTCGCGATTAATCTGGCCCAGAGCGATGGCGCGCGTAATGATCACCAGCGATTGCGTGCCGGCCACACCGCCCATGCTCGGTACCACGGGCATCAGCACGGCAAGCAGGACGATCCTGTCGATCGTCGACTGGAACAGATCGACCACGGAAACGGCGAGAAACGCCGTAAATAAATTAACGCCGAGCCACAGGGCGCGGCGTATGGCGCTCTTCACGACCGGGGCAAACATGTCGTCTTCTTCATCGAGACCGGCCGCGCTTTTCAGTGAGTGCTCGGCCTCGTCGCGAATGACGTCCACAACGTCGTCGACGGTGATTCGACCAAGTACCCGAAACTCGTCGTCAATGACGGGCGCGGACAACAGATCTCGATTTTCGAACTCCCAGACGACCTGCGACGATGACGTGTTTGCCGGAATCGGAGCGACATCGGTGGACATTACCGTTGCCACCATCTCGTCTGGGTCGTTGGTCAGCAGGCGTGATAGAAACAGGGAGCCGATGTAGGTATTGTCTCTGCTGACGACGAAGATGGAATCCGTACCGTCGGGAATGTCGCCGACGGCGCGCAGGTAGCGGGCTACAACTTCGAGCGTGACGTCCGGGCGCACCGTCAGTATGTCGACGTTCATCAGGCCGCCGGCACTTTCCTCATCGTAGGCCAGTACCTGCTGTACACGCTCCTGATCCTGCTTGTCCAGAGACTGGAGTACTTCGTCCGTTACGGCCTCCGGCAGATCGACCAGCAGGTCCGCAAGATCGTCGACCTCCATGCCGTCGACGGCCGCCACGAGCTCTTCGGTCGCCATACCTTCGATCAGCCCGTCGCGGACCTCCTCGGCCACTTCGACGAGGACGTCGCCTTCGATCTCGGAATCGACGATCTCCCAGAGCATTGCGCGTTTCTTGAGCGGCAGCGATTCGAGCAGGCGTGCCACTTCGGAAGGGTGCAGGCTGTTGACCATCGCGCTGGCCGCGCGCATTCGTCCGCTTTCAAGCTGCTGCCGCAGCAGGTCGAGTTTGGCTTTGGTGTGCTCTCGGGCCGTCATGCGCCCGGAGTTTATCAGTTTGGCCGGTGCTGGTGCCCGAACGGGTGCCGATTCAGACCGATGTGCCGAGTGAGTACGGGTTCATGCCGTTCGCGCAGTTTTTCCGCCAGCTTTTCGGCCATGCAGACGGATCGATGCTGTCCCCCCGTGCAGCCGATGGCAACGGTCAGATAGCCGCGCCGCGCGTCGGTGAACCTCGGTATCCAGCGATTCAGGAAGGCCTCGATATCGTTGAACATTTCCGCGAATCGATCGTGAGAATTCAGAAAATCCACAACGTCCTGATCGAGGCCGGTCAGCCCGCGCAGCTTCAGCGACCAGTACGGGTTCGGCAGGCAGCGCATGTCGAACACGAAGTCGGCATCCGCTGGAATGCCGTACTTGAAACCGAACGATTCGATCAGCACCGATAGCATGTCTGCGGAACGGCGGTCCACGCGTTCCCGAATAACGTCGGCGAGTTCGTAGACGCTGGTACGTGAGGTATCGACGATAAGATCGGCGTTGTTTTGTATATCCCCGAGAATGTCACGTTCCTGCTCGATGGCGGTTCGAAGTTCTGCACCGTGCGCAGCAAGCGGATGGCGTCGACGGGATTCGCTGTAGCGCTGCAACAGAATCTCTTCGCTGGCGTGCAGGAAAATTGTTTCCGTACGCACATTGTTCTGCCGCAGTTCCGTGAGCAGTCCAGGCAGTGCTTTTAAGTCCTGCGCTCGATTCCTCGCGTCGACGCCGACGGCAAGCATGTCCACCCTGCCGGGCTTTTCGGATCGTACTTCCTCAACGGCCGACTTGAGCAGGGCTACAGGAATGTTGTCGATGCAGTAGTATCCGAGGTCTTCGAGCACATGCAGCGCAACGGTCTTGCCTGAACCCGACAATCCGCTGACGACAATGAGTCTGAGTTCAGTCTGCATGCAATGCGCTGTTGTTCCACATTCGCGGGACGCTATGCCTGCTGAGCTGCGTACAGCGGTTCCGGCGCAACGAGTTCGGATCCGCTGATCAGCGCGTCGTAAAGATCGTGGCTGCTGTTCATGTCACGCAGGCGCGCGCGTAGCCCTTCGTCGGCAAGTATGCGCGACACGCGCCGGATTTCGGCGTGATGAGATTCGTCAATTTCCGCCGGCACCAGCATGCCGAAGATCAGGTCGACGGGCTCGCCGTCGGCGGCATCGAAATCCACAGGCTCGGACAATTTGATCAGCGCGGCGCGGCTGACGTCAATGCCGTCGACTCGGCAATGTGGAAAAGCTGCACCATTGTCGAGGCCCGTGCACCCGAGCCGCTCACGGTCGAACAGGCATTCGAACACGTCTTCACTCGCAATTTCAGGGCTGCTCCGTACCAGCAGTTCGCTCAGAATTTCGAGGCAGTGTTTCTTGCTGCGAGCAGTGGCGTTGCACAATACGCAATCGGGTTTGATGAGATCCTGGAAGAGCATTCGGGTGTCTGGTTTCGCTGCGATCTGCGCGGCCCACCGACCGCGCAGATCGTGCGGGGTTCAGGCATAGCGGATTTTTTGCTTGTCTCTGGCGTGGTGATCGACGAGTTTTTCCTTGTACTTTCGAACCCGGCGTTCCAGTCGGTCTACGAGACCGTCAATCGCAGCGTACATATCCTCTTCGGTGTGATCAGCGTAGATCGTACCACCGTTTACGTGGACGGTTGCCTCCGCTTTGTGACGGAGTTTTTCGACGGTCAGAATACAATGGACGTCAGACACGATGTCAAAGTGGCGGGCTATTTTTGCGATCTTGGACTCGACGTAGCCTCTCAGCGAATCCGTCACTTCGACATGGTGACCTGAAACATTCAATTGCATAGTTTTCTCCTGTAATCAGTCGTTTGGGTGATCCCATTCAGGATATTTGTCGGTTGCTTCTCCTTTACTTATGTTGCATTTCCGATAATTCAACGTGCATCGCGAACGCGGCGTTCGCTGGACGACGGAATGTTCATACCTTCACGGTACTTCGCCACCGTGCGCCTCGCAACCGATATACCATCTTCTTTCAGTATGTTCGTGATCTTACTATCGCTCAGCGGCTTCGCAGGGTCTTCGGAGCCGATCAACTTGCGAATTTTTGCGCGAACTGAGGTCGACGACTGATCCTCGCCGGTTGTCGATGACAGATGGCTCGAGAAGAAGTACTTGAATTCGAATACGCCGCGTGGCGTATGCATGTACTTGTTCGTCGTAACCCGCGAAATAGTCGACTCATGCATGCCGATCTCTTCGGCGATATCGCGCAGGACCATGGGTTTCATCCCTTCATCGCCGTGCTCCAGAAACTGTGTTTGCCGGGACACGATGCTGGTAGCCACTTTGAGCAGCGTTTCGTTGCGAATCTCAAGGCTGCGAATCAGCCAGCGCGCCTCCTGCAATTGTGATTTGAGGACCGCATGCTCGCCGCTGCCGCGCAGCAGGCGTGCGTATTGTTGATTGACCGACAATCGGGGTACGCCGGTGGGGCTGATCTCAACCTGCCAGCGGTTATCGATCTTACGGACGAAAACATCGGGTATTACGTATTCTGCGGCGGCGGAACTGACCGTCAGACCGGGTTTCGGATTGCAGCCGCGGACCAGTGCCAGCGCCTCGTGCAGGGCATCCTCTGAGCAGCGAAGGCTGCGTCGCAGTTCGCCGTACTCCCGGTCCGCCACCTTGTCGAGGTGTGCCGCCGCAATGTCAATCGCAAGCTGAAGGCCAGGCGTGTTGTCATCGAGTTGCCTGAGTTGCAATACGATGCACTCGGACAGTGATCGTGCGCCGACGCCGATGGGGTCGAGGCGTTGCACTTTGGCAAGTGCACGTTCAACCTCGTCACCGGTGACCGGCGGCTCTTCGCGAAGGCTCGCGACAATATCGTCGATTTCTGCGGCGAGATAACCGTCGTCGTTAATCGAATCGACGATCGCTTCTCCGATCAACGCCTCGCGCACGGTGAATCGCTCCATCTCGATCTGCCAGTAGAGGTGTTCCTGCAGCGAATCGCCCGATTCGTCTGCAAACTCGGAAATTGGGCGGCCTTCGCCGTTCCAGCCACTGTCCTGTATGCGATCCGCCGACCGGGTTTGCCAGAGTTCGTCGGCTTTGATGGTTTCGACTTCGGCCGTCGTGTCCGCGGTCGTGCGGGGTACGTCCGGCAGATCGTCCATCTCGAGCATGATGTTTTCTTCGAGCGCTTCCTGAATCTGCGCGTTCAGATCGAGCACCGGCAGTTGCAGCAGGCGGATTGCCTGCTGCAGTTGCGGTGTCATCGTCAGCGACTGGCCGAGTTTTAACTGTAACGAAGGTTTGAGCATGTCTTCGGTTACTCAGATTCCTGCAAAACACGTGCTGTGAGGCACGTATCGGGGTTCAGTTTGCCTCAGAGTTTGAACTCCTGTCCGAGATACACTTCTCGAACGTGCTGATTTTCGAGAATTTCTTCGGGCGCGCCCGCCGCGATCAGGCTGCCGTCACTAAGTATATAGGCATGACCGCAGATGCCGAGCGTTTCGCGCACATTATGGTCAGTGATAAGGACGCCGATATCGCGCTCGCAGAGGTGGCGAATGATACGCTGGATATCGAGCACCGAAATGGGGTCGACGCCCGCAAAGGGTTCGTCGAGCAACACAAACAGCGGGTCGGCGGCCAGCGCCCGCGCAATCTCTACGCGCCGTCGCTCGCCGCCAGACAGGCTGATACCGAGACTCGATCGAACGTGTCCGACGTGCAGTTCGTCCAGCAGATTCTCAAGTTCCTGCTCACGGCCCGCGCGATCCAGATCCTTCCGGTTTTCCAGAATGGCAAGAATGTTCTGTTCGACTGTCAGCTTGCGGAAAATCGACGCTTCCTGGGGCAGGTACCCGAGTCCCATTTTGGCGCGCTGATGCATGGGTTTGGCGGTCAGGTCGTGTTCGTCGAGCAGGATATTGCCGCTGTCGGCGGCCACCAGTCCTACGATCATATAAAAAGCCGTGGTCTTGCCCGCTCCGTTCGGGCCAAGCAGCCCCACGACTTCACCGCTCCGGATTTCAAGTGACAGACCCTTGACGACTTTACGTAACTTGTAGCTTTTTGAGATTTCCTGAACGCTGAGAATACTCATTGATTCCCGGAGTCCTCGTCGGATTGTGGAAGCTCGATGTCGCCATTCGTCGGCGTGTAGGTTATGCGGACGCGGTCGCCGTCGACACCGGATGCATCCGCGTCCACGCGCTGCTCTTTGATATTGTAGACCAGTGTGTTCGATGCGATTTCGTTGCCGCTTTCCGTGATTCTTGCGGCTTCCGAAAACTCGACGATGCCGTTTTTGACGTCGTACACGAGCCGTCCCGCCGACGCCCGGGTGATGTCGTCCGCGCCGGAACGCTGCAGTTCGAATGTGGCCGGCGCACCGCTTATGTGTGCTGTGGTCAGTACGCTTTGCTCGAATGTCAGGTCCGCCGCGTCACACTCGATACGGGCGCCGTCGACGCTCATCAAAACGTTGCCAGCGAAGCGCCACTCACCGTCCTCCTGTTCCCGTAGGGTGACTCTGCCTTCGTCGGCTTCGATGTGGATATTTCCCTGTGTCAGTTGCAGGCCGGTGTAGACGTACACGCCGGTCTTGCCATCGAAGGTCGAATGTTCTGAGTAAATTGTGACGGGATTGCGCAGGTCAATGGCGTTATCCTGCGCATTGCCTGCGGCACCGGCCAGCGAGATCAGCAACGCCACAGGCACCAACAACGCCCGACTGACGGTTACAGGCGGAATCGGCTCGCTATCTGACGGTATTCGGTCTGTCGCTTCCATTCAGGGTGCAATCCTGCCGCGGACATTGGCCTTTAGCTCGATCGTCTGATCGTTAAGCGATGCTAGCATGCCGGTCGCCGTCAGGCTGCGTGCGCCGACACGTATTTGCACTCGCTCATCGGTTTCGGCGACGTAGGCTTCAGGGTCGAGTTCCAGGTACTGCGTGCGAATTTCGGTTTCCCTTGCAGCGTTGTCGTCACTGCGCAGCGCGACGACGTGGCCTCTGAGCGTAATTCTCGGGCTCGCGTCCTTCAGCGTGGCTTCGTCGGCGTTAACGGTCCATGGAACGTCGCTCTCCGGCGAGTAGCGGATGCGTACGCCCGTGAATTCGATTCGATCGTTGCTACGTTGTTCCGCGTGCTCGGCCAGAATCTCATACAACAGGCTGCCATCGTCCGCGGTACCGAGAATTCGCGCATCCTTCAGATAATAGCCGCGATGCACCGGATCGATCGGGATCGGGTCGTCGTAGGACGGTGTTTTGGATTTCGCGAGATACCAGCTGCCAATGGCGCCGGCGCTCAGTATGACGATAAAGACTAAGTTTCGGGGGCTCATGACGGATTTTGACCCTGAGCCGCCAGCAACAGTTCACACACTTCGCGGACAGCACCTCCGCCGCCTGCTGCGCGCGTGGAATAGTCGCACAGGTCGTGCACCGCCGGCACAGCGTTGGCAACGGCGATCGCATAGCCGACATGTTGCAACAGCGGCACGTCCGGGAGATCGTCGCCGACGTAGGCACATTCATGCGGCTGCAGGCCGAGGTCTCCTATGATGTCGTCGAGCGCCGCGACCTTGTCCCTGCACCCCTGGACGACGTGTTGTACGCCAAGTTCGGCCATGCGCGCCGCAACCGCACCGGAGCGGCGGCCGCTGATCACGGCAACCGCGATTCCATATTCAAGCAGCCGGCGGACGCCGTAGCCGTCCTGTGTGTGGAAGGACTTCGATTCGACGCCATCGTCGCTCAGATAAAAGCGTCCGTCCGTGAACACGCCGTCCACGTCGAATGCGACCAGCCGAACCTTGCCTGCGCCCGAGGCGTTCACATGATGCCCTCGCGAAACAGGTCGTGAATGTTCAGGGCGCCGATGAGCCTGTTTTCGTCATCGGTGACCAGCAGTGAAGTAATCTTGTAGGTTTCCAGCAGGTGCAGCGCTTCGGCGGCGAGTACGTCCGCCGTCGTCGTTTTGCAGCTTGTACTCATGACGTCCGCGATGTTCGTATTGTGAATGTCCGCGCCGCTGTCCAGCGTTCGGCGCAAATCGCCGTCCGTGTAAATGCCCTCGACCCGATTTTCGGCATCCACAATTGCGGTCATGCCGAGTCCTTTGGCCGTCATTTCCATCAGTCCGTCGCGCAGACTCACGTCGGATGTGACTGCCGGAAGTGCGTCACCCTGGCGCATGACATCTGCGACGCGCAGCAGCAGGCGTTTTCCAAGGCTGCCGCTGGGATGCGAGCGCGCAAAGTCCTCTGCGGTGAAGCCACGGCTTTGCAGCAGCGCAACGGCCAGTGCATCGCCCATCGCAAGGGTTGCGGTGGTGCTCGCGGTGGGCGCCAGATTCAGCGGGCAGGCTTCCTCCGCGACGCTGATGTCGAGGTGCACATCAGCGGCCTCGGCCATCGTGGAAGTCGGCTTTCCGGTCATCGAGATCAGTCGTGCGCCGATTCGTTTCACTATCGGCAGTATAGTGACAACCTCTTCGGTTTCGCCGGAATACGAGATCGCCAGCAGCAGGTCCTGTCCGGTAATCATACCCAGATCGCCGTGGCTCGCTTCGGCCGGATGCATGAAAAAGGCAGGGGTTCCGGTCGACGCAAGCGTGGCCGCTATTTTGTTGCTGACGTGACCCGATTTACCCATGCCCGTGACGACGATGCGCCCGGGCGTGTCGAGGCACAGCTTACAGGCCGCGATAAAACGCTCGTCCAGCCGTTCGCCAAGCGACGCGACGGCGCGGGACTCGATGTCGAGAACCTCGGCGGCGAGCGTCAGTAGTTCGGCGTTTGTGAGCGTATCAGCCAATGTTAGACCCTAAATGTTCTGCATGACAACGTACGCATCGTATGCAATGTACGCTGCCAGCAATGCCAGCCCCTCGAGCCGCGATAATTTGGATTTTCCATCGTAGTCGTAGGTCATCGCAAACAATACGAGCGTGAATGCGACCATCACGAATATGTGCAGCGACAGAACCGACTGGTCGATTGCGGCCGGGTGAATCGATCCGGCGACGCCGATGACGGCCATTAGATTGAATATGTTCGAGCCGACGATATTGCCGATGGCCAGACCGTACTCGCCCTTGAGTGCGCTGGCCAGCGACACGGCCAGTTCGGGAAGGCTTGTGCCGAAGGCCACGACGGTGATGCCTATGACGACCTCCGAAACACCAAGATGTTCGGCAACGCCGATGGATCCCTCCACGAGCCAGCGCGCGCCGAAAACCAGCGTTCCGAGGCCGATCGCGAACCACGTCAGCGCCATTGGCATGCTGACGTCATCGGGAATCTCCGCCTCGTAATCGACTTTTATCGGATCGTTCGCCGCGGAACGTACTCCGAGTCTCGCGAGCCAGATCATGACGATGATCAGGCCGGTCAGCATGACGAAACCGTCGATGCGGCTCAAAAACTGATCGAGAAACAGCGATACGGTCAGCAAAGACACGGCCAGCAGTGCCGGCATTTCACGGCGAAGCGTCGCAGACTCGAGCGGAATGGGCCGGATCAGTGCAGTGATGCCAAGTACAAGACCGATGTTCACGATGTTCGAGCCGATGGCATTGCCGAATGCGAGCCCAGGCGAACCTGACAATGCGGCCTCTGCCGATACGAGAATTTCGGGCGCGGAAGTCGCGAATGCGACGATCGTCAATCCAATCAGAAGCGGCGAAATGCCCAGATTTCGTGCTGTCGCGGCAGCGCCGTGCACGAAGCGGTCCGCACCCCAGATCAGGAGTGCAAGTCCGGCAACGATGTAGCCGATATTGCCTAGCTGGTCGAACATAGATGAAAGCAATGACGTGTTGTGACGGCCTGGGGCCGGGCAAGCCGACGGCCGGAAAACACGGACCGGGTATCATACACAATCAAAGACAGGCGTTGGGAATGGCGGAGGCTTTGCGGTTACACTGCGCGCCCCGAAGTCAAATGGCGCAATCTCGGATATGGACCCTAAAGACATCCGGCAGCTCATCGAGGCCGGTTTTGACGACGCCGTCGTGCAGGTACGCAGTGACGACAACACGCACTACGAGGCCGTTGTGATTGCGTCGGAATTCGAAGGCAAGCGCCCGCTTGCAAGGCATCAGCTTGTATACCGCTGCCTGGGCGCGCGGATGGGTAATGAAATTCATGCACTTTCCATATCCGCGCTGACGCCCGACGAGTGGCGCGCCAGGGGCGGGGAGTAAGGCCATGGACAAGCTGCTGATCAGCGGCGGTTCACGCCTTTCGGGAAGTGTCTCGATGTCGGGGGCAAAGAATGCCGCGCTGCCG
This sequence comes from Woeseiaceae bacterium, assembly GCA_965224505.1. Classification (GTDB taxonomy): domain Bacteria; phylum Pseudomonadota; class Gammaproteobacteria; order Steroidobacterales; family Woeseiaceae; genus UBA1847. Next base: position 1,797,419 of record CBDCZL010000018.1, on the reverse strand, counting down.
ATTCTGGCGGGAACCCTGCTGGCTGAAGATCGCGTCGTGGTGCAAAACGTGCCGCATCTGAAGGACGTCACGACGATGCTGTCACTGCTGCAGATGATGGGTGTGGAGGTGACGGTCGACGATCGTCAGGGCGTGGAAGTCGATGCGCGTAACGTGTCGTCGCATGAGGCACCGTATGAACTCGTCAGAACGATGCGTGCGTCGATTCTCGTGCTGGGACCGCTCGTGGCCCGATTCGGTCGGGCAAGCGTTTCGCTCCCCGGGGGGTGTGCGATAGGCGCGAGGCCGGTGAACCTGCATGTGGCGGGCCTTGAGGCGATGGGTGCGGAGGTGTCGGTTCAGGACGGTTACATTCGCGCCCGGGCTGAGCGTCTGCGAGGCGCCCATATCGTGTTCGACAACGTGACGGTAACCGGTACCGAAAATCTGATGATGGCTGCTGTGCTCGCGGATGGCGAAACGGTACTCGAAAACGCAGCCCGCGAACCGGAGGTGTCGGACCTTGCAGAATTCCTGATCGCTATGGGGGCCGACATCGAGGGCGCCGGCAGCAGCACGATTATCGTACGCGGCGTCAGGTCGCTGGGCGGGGCGCGGCACACGGTGTTGCCGGACCGCATTGAAACGGGCACCTATCTCGTCGCAGCCGCTGTGACGGGGGGCAACATCAGAGTACGGCACGCGGCACCCGATACGCTTGAGGCCGTTCTGATCAAGCTCGCCGAAGCCGGCGCCGAGATTGAATCGGGCGACGACTGGATCGAACTCGACATGCAAGGGCGGAGGCCGAAGGCAGTCGATTTACGGACGGCGCCGTATCCTGCGTTTCCGACCGATATGCAGGCGCAGTTCTGCACGTTGAACGCCATCGCCGAGGGTGTGGCCACCGTGACCGAAACGGTATTCGAAAACCGTTTCCAGCATCTGCTCGAATTGCAGCGGATGGGTGCCAACATCCAGATCGAGGGGCATACGGCGATCATTACCGGCAGCGACAAGCTGACGGCTGCGCCGGTGATGGCGACGGACCTCCGGGCATCTGCCGGTCTGGTGCTCGCAGGACTCGCGGCCGACGGCAAAACGCTGGTAGACCGCATTTACCATGTGGACCGCGGCTATGAGCGAATCGAGGAGAAGCTGGGTCAGCTCGGCGCGCAGATTCGCCGCGTTACAGGCTCTGGCAAGCGGCCCGTTAGCGCGGATCCTCGGGCCGCTCGACAGACCTGACGGTCGTTTCGAAGCGCTTGCCGTTGCGCATTGCGACGACATCTACGTCGTCGCCGGGCTGAGTTCCGGCAGAAATCAGCAACGCCTGCCGCTGCGAATAAACAGGCTCACCGTTCATTTCGAGGATAATGTCGTCTTTCTGCAGACCTGCTGCTGCCGCAGGTCCGCCGTCGAATACTTCAAGTAGCAGAATACCGTTTCCGCTTTCGACGCCGCTCGCGATACGTTCCGCGGCCGTCATGTCGTCAGGTTCCATGCCCATGTAACCGCGAATCACACGCCCGTTCTGCCTGATTTGTTCGATTACACCGGCCACAAGGTCGACGGGAATGGCGAAGCCAATGCCCTCGGTACCCGGGTCCTGTGCCAGCACTGCCGTGTTGATGCCGACCAGTTCGCCTCGGCTGTTGACGAGTGCGCCGCCGGAATTGCCCGCATTGATGGCTGCGTCGGTCTGGATGAAATTCTCAAACGTCACGAGATTGAGCAGTCCGCGCCCGGTGGCGCTGACGATACCCTGGGTAACCGATGTGGTGAGGCCGTAGGGATTGCCGATGGCGAGCACGATGTCACCGATGCGCAGCCTGGAGGAGTCGCCGAACTGGATTGCGGGCAGTTCGCCGACGTCGACTTTCAGCAACGCCAGATCGGTTTCAGCGTCGACGCCGACAATCGACGGCTCCGCGATCCTGCCGTCGCCGAGTTGCACGCGAATTTCGGCCGCTGTGGCGACCACGTGATAGTTGGTCGCCAGATACCCCTCCGAGTCCACGATGACGGCCGATGCGAAGCTCGTATCGACGCGAAATCGCGCACGCTCGTCGGTCTCCTCACTGTCCTGCACGAGCCGTTTCGTATAGATGTTGGCCACCGACGGCGAACTCCGGTCAACGGCGTCAGCGAAGCTTGCGGGCTGCGTATCCGTTGCGACTACGGGCATGAGGTCGGGGCGCACGAGTACCACGAGAAACGCAACCGCAAGTCCCACTACGATCGACTGCAGCAGAAAAGTTATCGCAGACTTAAGTCCGGCCACCCGGTGTCCTCTGTTCCTTAAGGCCCGACGAATACGTCGCTGGCCAATTTCGTTTGTGCCCGTGTATAATGCGCCGTGGTTCCGCACCTGGCCCCGGAGCAACCGCCATCCTGGCGGTAAACCGGGTCTGCTGCAAATCTACCAGTTTCGAAACTAAGCAAAACAAACGCGCTGTAAAAGAGATCGCAAATAAGAACGAAACGTATTGTGCCGGGGAACGGTGACCGGGTTCGCCGCTCAGGGCAGGAGTCGCGATCGTTCTATGAAGCTTTTGCAGCCAGGCGTATGGGAGTGCCTGATGACTGAAGACGACCTTGATCGCAACAGGCGTCATTTTCTAACCGTTGCAACCGTGACGACCGGTGTCGCCGGCGCCGGACTGGCTATGATTCCGTTTCTGGCATCGCTGAAGCCCAGCGCGCGCGCGCAGGCGCTGGGTGCGCCGGTTGAGGTGCCGCTGGGCTCGATGCAGCCCGGAGAAATGGTACGTGTCCTGTGGCGGGGCAAGCTCATTTTCGTGCTGCGGCGCACGCCGGAGATGCTTGCCCGTCTGCCCGAGGTCGTCGACGAGCTTCGCGATCCGGATTCTGAGGCCGTGGACCAGCAGCCCGAATATGCGGCCAACGACACGCGTTCGGTCCGTCCGGAGTATCTGGTCGTCGAGGGATCGTGCACCCACCTTGGCTGCGCACCGATCGAGGACTTTGAGGTTCGCCCCGCGGAGGGCTGGGAAGGCGGGTTCTTTTGTCCCTGCCACGGCTCAAAATTCGATCTGGCGGGTCGCGTCTACAAGGGCGTACCGGCACCGACCAATCTTCGAGTTCCGCCGCACAGGTTCGTCAGAGACGACCTGATTCTCATCGGTCAGGACACGGGAGCAGCGTAATGGCCAGAATCGAAGCAGAGGTCGGCACGCCGAAAGGCGGTTTTATGAAGTGGATCGACGATCGCTTTCCGTTTACGGAGACGATGAAGTACCACGTGACCGAGTACTATGCGTCCAAGAACTTCAATGTCTGGTATGTGTTCGGTGTTCTGGCGTTCGTGGTGCTGTTCATCCAGTTGTTCACGGGCATCTTCCTGACGATGAACTACAAGCCTTCCGCTGCGGAGGCTTTCGCATCCGTCGAATACATCATGCGGGACGTGGAATGGGGCTGGCTGATTCGCTATATGCACTCGACCGGTGCGTCGTTTTTCTTCATCGTCGTCTATCTGCACATGTTCCGCGCAATGTTGTACGGCTCGTACAAGAAACCGCGCGAACTGATCTGGCTTATCGGCATGCTCATTTTCTTCGTCCTGATGGCTGAGGCATTCGCCGGTTACCTGTTGCCCTGGGGGCAGATGTCCTACTGGGGTGCGCAGGTCATCATTTCGTTGTTCGGTGCGATCCCATGGGTTGGCGATTCGCTGGTTGAGATCATTCGCGGCGACTACTCCATTTCCGACATCACGCTCAATCGTTTCTTCGCACTGCACGTGATTGCGCTGCCTCTGGCGCTGATCGGTCTGGTGTTCGTGCACATCGTCGCGTTGCATCAGGTCGGGTCCAACAACCCGGACGGCATAGAAATCAAGGAAAACAAAGGTCCCGACGGAGTGCCGCTCGACGGTGTTGCCTTTCATCCCTATCACACGACGAAAGACCTGGTCGCGATCATCGTATTCCTGATGATTTTCTCCGCGGTCGTGTTCTTCGCACCCGAGATGGGCGGATATTTCCTCGAACACGCCAATTTCGAACCGGCCAATCTCCGAGCGACCCCGGAGCATATCGCGCCGGTCTGGTACTTCACGCCGTATTACGCAATTTTGCGGGCGGTTCCGGACAAACTGTGGGGCTTCATACTGTTCGGCCTGTCGGTTGTACTGCCCGCCCTGTTGCCGTGGCTCGACCGTTCGCGTGTCAAGTCGATCCGTTATCGCGGGCCGATCTACAAGGGCGCATTGACGGTGTTCGTGATCACATTTTTGACGCTCGGCTGGCTCGGCGTGCAGCCGGCTGAAGGCGTATACGTGCTGGCAGCCAGGGTTTGCGCGGTGCTCTACTTCGCGTTTTTCCTGCTGATGCCTTACTACACGGCAATCGACAAGACGAAAGAAGTACCGGACAGGGTGGTCTATCATGGATAAGACGAAGCAGATGAGGGGTCTGTCGGCGTTCGTTACGTTACTCGCAGCGACATCGGTATTTGCCGCCGGAGGCGGTCCGGCGCTCGAACCGTCGGGTATCGATCCCGACAACATCAATTCGCTGCAGCGCGGCGCCCGCAATTTCATGAATTACTGTTCGGGCTGCCATTCCGCGCAGTACGTCCGCTTCAAGACGATTGGCAAGGATCTGGAGCTCAGCGATGAGATGCTCATCGACAATCTGATGTTCAACGCCGAGAAAATATTTGAAACGATCACGACGGCGATGCCTGCCGATGCAGCCGCGCGCTGGTACGGTAAGATACCGCCGGACCTGTCGCTCATGGCCCGTGCGAAAGGGGCGGACTATATTTTTAATTTCCTCAAAGGATTCTATATCCAGAAAGAGAGTCCGACCGGCGTCGACAATCTCGTGCTGCCGGGTACCAGCATGCCGCATGTACTGTGGGAACTGCAGGGCTATCAGACCGCACACTTTGAGCGGCATGAGAACGACGACGGTTCGGTCACCCATTCGTTTGAAGGTTTCGAGCAGTTGATCTCCGGTCAGATGGACTCTGAAGATTACGACAATTTTGTCCGCGACACCGTGAACTTTCTCGCCTATATTGCAGAGCCCGTTCGTTCGGATCGCCGCAAATTGGGCGTGTGGGTCCTGATGTTCCTCACGTTCTTCTTCATATTGGCCAGAATGCTCAAGAAGCAGATCTGGAAGGATGTAAAATGATGGCCGTAGTCGCAAACCGGCGCTCGGTAATGACCCTTTTTTCGCGCCCGACGGACATCCACAGTCATCGTACGCGCCTGGTTCTCGCTGAAAAAAATATCAACATTGAGATTTCGAATGTCGCGGGTCCGGATCTGCCTGAGGACCTGATGGACATTAATCCGTACCATACGGTTCCGACGCTCGTCGATCGTGATCTGACGCTGTACGATTCGCGCGTCATCGTGGAGTATCTGGACGAACGGTTTCCTCACCCGCCGCTGATGCCTGTCGATCCGGTGACTCGGGCGCAATTCCGGCTGGCCCTGTTTCGCATCGAAAAAGACTGGTACGCCATTGCCGAGGAAGCGGAGTCAGCACCCGACGGCAAGCTTGGCACGAAGTCCCGCAAACTGCTCAGGGAGAGCATTCTGCAGAGTACTGAGTTGTTCGGTGCTCGTCCGTTTTTTCTGAGCGAGGAGTTCTCGCTGGTCGACTGTACCATCGCACCGCTGCTGTGGCGCCTGCCCGTGTACGGCATCGAACTGGGCCAGGACGCCGACCCGATTCTGGAGTACATGGACAGGGTTTTCGCCAGACGTTCATTTCAGCAGTCCCTGACGGAACTGGAACAGGAAATCCGGCTCTAGTGGGCCGCGTGATAAATTCGGTGACTCTCAGAGCCCTTCTCAAGGGGCAGACCCAGGCGAAGCGGTGCCGGCATAGCCGGGCTATGTCAAGCCGCTTCAACACCGTTGTGCCCCTTGAGAAGGGCTCCCTGCGGGTCGGACCACAATGCCCTTCGGCGGCGTTGAGTTCGCTTGAATTGGCGACGGCCAGTCCTGCGCTCGCCCGCCTTGCCATAAGGCGTTGTGATGCGACTGAGAGTCACCGAATTTATCACGCGGCCCACTGGGCCGTTTTGATCGGGGTTAAGTTAAGTTTCATTCGACCGGGTGCAGGCGGTGGTAAAGTAGAGCCTGCTTACCACTAAAAGAATAAGATTCGTGAATAACCCGACGCGATCAAAACGGCCCTATCTGATACGTGCGATGCACGAATGGATGGAGGACAACGGTCACACGCCTCACATTGTTGTCGACGTGTCTGTCGACGGTGTCAGCGTGCCGATGGAGCATGCTAAAGACGGCAAGATAATCCTTAACATCAGCGATTCGGCTGCGCACAATCTTAAACTGGCGAACAACGCGGTCAGTTTTCGCGCGCGCTTTGGCGGAGTTCCGTTCGACGTGTGGGCGCCAATGAGAGCCGTGATGGGTATCTATGCGCGGGAGACCGGCCAGGGCATGATCTTTTCGAACGATACGGAATCAGCAGAGCACGTTGAGCCGCCCGAACTGCGCAATGAGTCGCTGGACGATACTCGCTCGCGGCCGCATCTGAGGATCGTCAAGTAGGCCCTACGCCGTGCCGAGCAGGGTCGTATCGATCAGGTCGCACAGGCAGTGAATGACGACGATGTGTACCTCCTGAATCCGAGCGGTGCGTTCGGCCGGCACGCGAATCTCTACGTCTTCCGCCGAGAACAGGCCTGCCATTCGGCCGCCGTCGCGCCCCGTTAAGGCGACTACTCTGACTCCGCGTTCGTGTGCAGCGTCGATTGCGCGGATGACATTTTCGGAGTTTCCCGAGGTTGAAATACCGAGCAGGACGTCCGGTGCCCTGCCGAGTGCCCGCACCTGCTTTGCGAAGATGTCCTCATAGGCGTAGTCGTTGCTGATTGAAGTGAGCGTTGACGCGTCCGTGGTCAAAGCCAAAGCCGGCAGGCCCGGTCGCTCCATCTCGAAGCGATTCAGCAACTCGGAGGAAAAATGCTGAGCATCTGCAGCCGAACCGCCGTTGCCACAGCTCATGATCTTACCGTCTGCCAGCAGAGCGTCGCTCATCGCTTTGCCGGCGACGGCAATTGATTCGGCGAGTTGTGCCGCTGCGGCTTCCTTCGTTGCGATGCTCTCTGCGAAGTGTTCCTGAACGCGCGCTACGGGGTCCATTGTGTCTCCATTCTCCGGTTTGAGCGAGATTTTATCAGCACCTGATTAAAAAGCGGCATTGGTGGGACGAAATGCGTCCTTTAACCAGTTGAAGATCGGCTCTGCGCCCTCGACCGCGACGACATCGAAGCGCATCGTATGTTGGGCGAAGTGCGTCTGGCTGGCGACAAACAGTGCCGCCGCACGAACAATTCTGCGCTGCTTGTGGATGTCGACGGTGTACAGCGGCGAACTAAAGCGCGAATTGCTGCGATAACGGACTTCAACAAACACCAGACAGCCGCCATCGAGCATAATCAGGTCGATTTCTCCGCCGCGGCGGTGAAAATTTCGCGCTACAGACGTGAGACCCTGACTGATCAGGTACCGAAGCGCGAGTCCCTCGGCCTGGGCCCCTAACGTTCCACGATAGCTGGGTTCCACGCGGTTTCGCTCGATGCGCTGTCTGTGTGGCTCTGCGGAATGTCATCGCCGGTGTTTCCATCCGGATAGGCCGGGTCCGAACCTGGCATGGTGACGACTTCACCGCCTTCAAACCGTGCCCATGAAAGGCGGCGGTGAATCCGGCCGAACTGGTCCAGAAACAACGTGCCCGTCGCACCTTCGATCTCCGGAATGCTTCCCTCGGGCACCGACAGCAATGCCGAAATCAGGTTGTAGGCATCGTAACCCATGGCATGAAACCGGCCGAGGGCGCGCTCCCTGGGCCAGTGCTCGGTGTATGTCCTGGGCAGGTGCTGAATCCATGGGTGCGGGTCGATCAGCCACGGGATATCGGCAAACATGATGCCGTTCAAATCCGTATTCGATCGACCGTCGAGCGAATTTACGAGCGACGTCGAATACGTCGGAAGATCTCCCGAAAAGTGAAATTTTAGCTGCGCTTTGAGCAGGCGGCCCTGGTCGGCATCGGCTGCAAGAAATATGAACTCGGAGTCTTCGCGTCTGCGCGGGTCGAATTGCAGGTTGTAATCGCCGATATTGGCTCGAAGGCGTCGGAATCTGGCGATGCTCCCGGACAACCCCATCAGAGCCTCGATGTCTTTGGAATAGTCCTGTTGCTTCGGCGAATAACTGTGGTAATCGAGCAAGGTACCGCCGAGACCTTCGAATTCCGTGGCAAAGCTCTGCAACACTTTGCGTCCCCACGGGTTGTCGGGAACCAGTGCCACCCCCCGGCGGTGGCCGTCGCCGAGCGCGCGGACCGCGACAGACGCTGCCTCGTCTTCGGGCGCGAGAGCAAACTGAAAGACGCCAGGCGGCGCGACGGTCCCGTCGTTCAGGTAATTTAGGGTCAGCAACGGTACCGGAACGTACATTTCGCGGACGAGGTTTGTCGCATCGTTTTTCCGCAGAGGGCCGACCACGAATCCCGCGCCATCGTCGATGGCCTGACGGTACGCTGCGCCGACGCCACCATCTCGGCCGATGTCGTAGACACGCACGGTTTGCAGGGCTGGCATCGAAGCGGCGGCACTGAAGTAGGCTCCGAGAAAGCCGTTCTGAATGGCATGTCCAAGTGCCGCGTCGCGCCCTGACAGGGGTAACAGCAGGGCGACCTGCTGCGGGAGCTCGCGAGACACGTCCTGTAACGATGCTGCATCACCGATTACCGTCAGTGCCGGGTGCTCGGCGTTACTCGCGCGCCATTGCGCCAGACCGCTCTGCCAGCCGGGCCCCTGTTGTCCGGTTGACCGCGCCAGCGCCGCGAGCAACAACCAGCCGCGAGCCTTGTTGTCGTCGGTATTGGCCGCATCGCTGCGCAATGTCTGCGGATCGCTGTACAGCAGACCTTTCCAGAGGCGATTCCGGCTGTGTTCGAGTTCGCGCCGCCCGTTGAGCCAGAGTTCCCGTTGCACCATGAGTGCGACGGCCCGACCCGGCTGTCCCTTTTGTATCCAGGCATCCGCTGTCAGTGCGTCGATTCGGAGGCGGCTCCGCCGAGGTAACGGTTCGGTGTCCAGCGGTTCAAGCAGTCCGAGCGCCTTGTCGGCATCGCCATCGTAAAGAGCCAGTGCGGCAGCGTTGGAGGTCCATAACGGCAGGCGGGGTCCCGGCACGGGCTTTGCGACGTCTGAGAACGCGTTGCGTGCGCGGTCGATATCGCCGGCGTCCAGCCACTGCTCGACAGCCAGCATCGTAAGCCGGTCGCGCTCCACCCCGACTGCACTGCTCGCCAGATAGATATACTGGCTTGCCGATTCGTCATGGCGGCCGGTTGCCGCCAACTGTTCTGCGCGAGTTTCGCCCGAACTGCCGAAACTGCCGCCCAAGGGTGTTTCGCAGCCGGCGAGCAGTGCGCATGCCAGTGCAATAACGAATGCGCTTGTAACTGAACGGGAAGTCGCTGCAGGATGTAAACCGTGTAGAGTCATGTGAACGATCAACTGAATAAAGGACATTGCGCCAGATGAGCGGCACACTTTACGTCGTTGCAACGCCGATCGGCAATCTGGACGACCTGACGCCACGGGCCTGCCGGACGCTTTCTGTCGTCGATCTCGTTGCAGCCGAGGATACCCGCCGCACAGGGCGATTGCTAATGCATATCGGGTGCAAACCTCGACTTTTGCCGTTGCATGACCACAATGAGCAGCAGGCTGTCGCGGGTATCGTTCGGCGGCTGGAAGCCGGGGAGGACGTCGCTGTCGTCAGCGACGCGGGCACGCCGCTGATCAGCGACCCGGGCTTTCGGCTCGTGCGTGCCGCGCATCGTGCCGGCGTGCGCGTGGTGCCGTTGCCGGGCCCCTGTGCTGCGCTGGCCGCACTCTCGGCGGCCGGCTTGCCGACCGACCGTTTTTGTTTTGAGGGTTTCCCACCCGCCAAACGTGCCGCGCGTCTGGAATGGCTTAAACGGCTTCAATTTGAGACCAGGACGATGGTGTTCTACGAGTCCGTGCACCGCATTGCCGATTGTGTCCGCGATATGGTGAGTGTATTTGGCGGGGATCGCGAGGCGTTTATAGGCCGGGAGATCACAAAATTGCACGAGCAATGTACAAGCGACACGCTGGAAGGGCTGAGTGGCGGTCTGGCGGGTGACGCAATCCCGGAGAAAGGTGAATTCGTCATTGTGGTCGAGGGCACTGACCGAACAGAGGTGGCGTTTCCCGATGTTGACAATTTGCTGCTCGAGTTGTCCGGCGTGTTGTCCGCGAGGGACGCAGCCGCACTTGCTGCGAGGGTAACCGGCGGCAGAAAGAATGCGCTTTATCATCGACTATTGACGCTGAACGAGTAAAATCTGCACTCGAAAGAGCCGAAGTCTGCCAGACAGTCGCTGTGGCTTGCCGCAGAGGAAAGTCCGGGCACCTTCGGACGGGGCGCCAGGTAATGCCTGGAGGGTGCGAGCCCATGGAAAGTGCCACAGAAAATATACCGCCGGCGGCGACTTCTCGGTCCTGCCGGTAAGGGTGAAAAGGTGCGGTAAGAGCGCACCGCGCGGCTGGTAACAGTTCGCGGCACGGTAAACCCCGCCCGGTGCAAGACCAAATAGGGGAGCAGGGTATATGCCCGCCGTCGGTTCCGAACGGGCTCCCGGGTAGGTTGCTTGAGGCGGCTGGTGACGGCCGTCCCAGATGAATGGCTGTCGACGACAGAACCCGGCTTATTGCGGGCTTCGGCTTTTTCACCCCCTCTATTGGTACCGGTTACCTTATTTCCAGTCTAAAGGGTCCGGTTACCATATTCGTTTTGGATGCCTTCTTTTGATCTGAATTCAATCTCAGGGTAACCGGACCCTTTAGACTGGAAATAAGGTAACCGGTACCAGGTGAGTTGCGCATAAAGTGTACCGGGCGTTCCCAGGGGAATGCTGTCGCCGTTTCCCGACGCTGTTCTTAGGCTTTCTCTAAGTGTTTGACGTAAGGCGCTGATTTTACTCGCGCGGCTGCTGCCATTATTCGCCCTTTTTGGACCACCGATTAGCCCCTAAGTGCCTGTACAACAACAATAATTAAGACTTGTTGTTGACCCTGAACGGCTGCCGGACCTATAGTGTCGAAAAGTGGAAAAAAGTGGGAGAAAATGGGCCTTCAGCCCGGATTTCGCACCAGAAGAGCGAAACCCGGACAGTCCGGATCACAGTGTTTCGAGGTGCTACAAAAGTTTCGCTCGACGCAAAGGGGCGCATGGCAATACCGACCCGGTATCGGGAGCGGCTCGTCGCCCGTTGCGACGGACAAATTGTCGTGACTGTCGACAAGGATCATTGCCTCCTCGTATATCCATTGCCCGATTGGGAGGAGCTCGAGCGCAAACTCGTGCGCCTGCCCAGTATGAATAAGGTCGCACGCCGAACCGTGAGAATTATGGTGGGTTATGCGACCGATGTCGACATGGACAAGAACGGCCGGATTCTCGTTTCGCGAGAACTTCGGGATTTCGCCAGTCTCGAGAGACAGGGCATGTTGATTGGCCAGGGCAACAAATTTGAATTGTGGGATGAGACTACCTGGAACGAAAAACGCGATGCGTGGCTGGCTGAGGAGGACGACAGCGAACTCCCTGCAGACCTCGAGTCGATTTCCTTCTAGACCGTTGAGTTTCATATGAGCAGCGACACACATGTGCCGGTGCTGCTGGACGCGGTCCTCGATGGACTGAATATTAAAACAGACGGCTGCTACGTCGATGCAACGTTTGGCCGCGGTGGACACAGCAAGGCCGTTCTGGAGCAACTGGGCCGGAGCGGCAGATTGATCGGCATCGATCGGGATCCGGACGCGATCGCGGCCGCGCCGCAGGTACTAAAAGGCGATCCGCGCTTCGAGCTTATCAGGGGTGAAAATGCACAACTCGAAAAGTACATGGCTGCCCGAAATCTCAGCGGAAAAGTGGATGGATTGCTCCTCGACCTGGGTGTCTCTTCGCCGCAGCTGGATGAGGCCGGTCGCGGCTTCAGTTTTTTGCGCGATGGCCCGCTCGACATGCGGATGGACCCCGGTTCGGGTCGTTCCGCGCGCGCATGGCTCGCAGCCGTCGAAGTACGAGAACTAACACGAGTACTCAAAATGTACGGTGAGGAAAATCACGCACAGCGCATTGCCAGAGCCGTAGGCGAAGCCCGTGAGAAGGCGGCAATTGCGACGACCGCGGAACTTGTGCGGGTCGTCGAGTCTGCCGTGCCGCAACGTTACCGGTCGAAAAAAACACATCCGGCAACAAAGACTTTTCAGGCCATCCGGATTGCTGTGAATGGCGAACTTGAGCAGTTGAAAGCGGCCCTCGAAGCGTCTTTGCAGATACTTCGGCACCGCGGACGAATTTGTGTGATCAGTTTTCACTCGCTTGAAGATCGTATCGTGAAGCGCTTCTTTCGCGACGCATCACGCGAACCGGAGGCCTATCGCGGGCTGCCCGACATTCCAGTCGAATTACGACCAAAGCTCAGACTTGTCGGCAGGGCGATCACTGCCGCGGCCAGTGAAGTCACGCACAATCCGCGAGCCCGAAGTGCGCGGTTGCGCATTGCGGAGCGATGCTGATGATGCACCGGGAGCCCCACCTGCTGGTGTTGGTCTTTGCGTTGGTCTGCGTGATCAGCGCGCTGGCGCTCGTTTACACCAAACACGACGCACGCAAGCTGTTCGTAGAACTCGAGCAGCTCAGTCGCGAGCGCGACGAACTCAATATTGAATGGGGACAGCTGCAGATCGAACAGAGTACCTGGGCCACTCACGCGCGTATCGAGGAAGTCGCGATGGACGATCTGGCGTTGGTGCGGCCGGAAGCAACGGATATTTTCGTCATCGAGCGGCCATGACCCGAGGAGCACAGACAAAACAACTGACTGCACGGCGATTCGCGGGCAGAGTGACCCTCGTCATGGGTTTCTTCGCGCTGGCCGCCGTTGTGCTCGTTGCGCGTGCCGTGCAGTTGCAGGTGCTTGATCGCGACTTTCTCAATCGCCAGGCGGAGTCTCGTCATCTGCGCACCGAAAAAATCACGGCACACCGAGGCACGATAACCGACCGCAACGGCGAGCCGCTCGCCATCAGCACGCCCGTGGACAGCGTATGGGCCAACCCCCAGGAATTTGCACCTGCCGTCGATAGCATTCCGAAGCTTGCGCGCATACTCGGGTTGAAGCCCGACACGCTGATGCGCCGATTAACGCGTAGCATGGACAAGGAATTTCTCTACCTGAAGCGCCACCTCAACCCGAGTGTGGCAGCCGAAGTGATGGCACTCAAGCTGCCCGGCGTCAATCTGCAGCGTGAGTACCGCCGCTACTATCCGGCGTCAGAAGTGACCGGACATCTGGTCGGCTTTACCGATATCGACGATGCGGGTCAGGAAGGTCTTGAGTACGCCATGAACCCATGGCTCGAAGGCGAGGCAGGCGCCAAGCGCGTGCTCAAGGACCGCCTCGGGCGCTCGATTGAAAACGTTGCGAGCATTCGGCCGCCACGACACGGCAAAGACCTGCGCGCCACGATTGATCTGCGCCTTCAGTATCTCGCCTACCGTACGCTCAAGCAGGCCGTAAAATCCCATCGGGCCCGCTCCGGTTCCGTGGTGATCCTCGACGTGCAGACCGGTGAAGTACTGGCGATGGTCAATCAGCCAACCTACAACCCGAACGATCGGTCTCAGTTGCTGCCCGAACGATATCGCAATCGTGCGATAACGGATATTTTCGAGCCCGGTTCGAGCTTCAAACCGATCGTCGCCGCCGCCGCCATCGAGAGCGGCATGTACCGTCCAAGCAGCGTCGTCGATACGGCGCCGGGCTTTGTGCGCGTCGGTCCCAAACGCATTGAGGACCGGCGAAATCTCGGGCGTGTCAGCCTGACTACGGTACTTGCGCGCTCAAGCAATGTCGGCATCACCAAAATTGCGATGACGCTGCAGCCGGAACAACTGTGGGACACGCTGCGGCAGTTCGGACTCGGCGATGTTACGAACAGCGCGTTTCCCGGCGAGTCCGCCGGTATGCTGTCGCACTTTACGGACTGGCGTGAGGTCAGTCAGGCGACAATTGCCTACGGGTACGGCGTGTCGGTAACGCCGTTGCAGCTCGCCCAGGCCTATGCGGCAATCGGCAACGACGGCGTCATGCAGCCTGTTACGCTCGTTGTGCGCGACGATTTCGAGCGTGGCGAGCGTGTGATTTCAAGCGAAACGGCCGCAGATGTCCGGCGCATGCTCGAAGAGGTCGTGCGCCCCGGCGGTACCGGCACGAAAGCGTCCGTTACCGGCTACCGAATAGCGGGAAAAACCGGTACCGCCTGGAAATCGGCACCCGGCGGGTATTCCAAAGACAAGTATTTTTCCATATTCGCCGGATTGGCGCCTGCAAGCGATCCGCGCCTCGCGACGGTCGTCGTTATCGACGAACCCAGCGGCGAGTTGTATTACGGCAGCGATGTCGCCGCGCCGGTGTTCGCCGACGTTGTGTCGGAGTCGCTGCGGCTGCTGGCTGTTGCACCCGACGCATTGCCTGCCCGCGACCCTGGCAGCGTGATGCAGGCGATGGCCGAGCGGGCCACGAGTCGATGAGCATGCCTGCCGAGTATCTGTCTGCAGCGGCCACCCTTTCGGAGTTGCTGCAGGGCATCGTCAGCGCGCCGCCGGTAGCGCTCCGCGGTATCAGCAGCGACAGTCGCAAAGTGCGCGACGGTTACCTTTTCGTCGCCTGTCAGGGCATCGGCAGTCACGGATTGGAGTACATCGACGGCGCATTGCAGAACGGAGCAGCGGCCGTGGTGTACGACGGTTCCTCTGAGCTGCTCCCCGGCGACCTGACCATACCGGCTGTTTATGTTCCACAACTCGCAGCGCGGCTCGGCGATGTCGCCAATCGCTTCTACCACTCCCCGTCGCACCGGCTCGACGTCATCGCGGTAACCGGTACCAATGGCAAGACGACCGTGGCGTGGATGATCGCGCACTGTCTGCAGCGTGTCGGAAAGCGCTGCGGCTATCTCGGCACGCTCGGTCACGGCATCGGCGAACTCGCACGCGACAATGGCATGACGACGCCGTCCACGCTGGATCTGCACGGCCGCCTTGCCGAGTTTGTCGATGCGGGCGCGTCTCACGCAGCCCTCGAAGTATCGTCGCACGCACTCGACCAAAATCGCATTGACGGCGTGCGCGTGCGTCGGGCGCTGTTTACCAATCTGACGCGGGACCATCTGGATTATCACGGTGACATGCCGCGGTATTTTGCGGCGAAGTCGAAACTGTTTACCGACACGACGCCCGACTGCAGCATCGTCGACACGGATACCGAGTATGGACGGCAGTTGGCAGAGTTGTGCACGCGCAATGTTGTCTTTGTTTCGTCAAAGGAGCGTCCCGCGACGACCTGCCACCGTTTCGTTTTCGCAGATTCGGTTACTGCAACGGAATTCGGATCGAGTGTGAGCGTTCACAGCAGTTGGGGGAACGCGGGCTTCGATCTGCCGTTGCCCGGTCGCTTCAACGTTTCCAACGCCTTGCTCGCGCTGGCCGAACTGCTCGTTGACGGCATCCCGCTTGAGGATGCATGCGAATTGCTGAGCGGTCTCGAAGCGCCGCCAGGGCGTCTGGAACGCGTCAATGGCGGCAACGTGTTCGTTGACTACGCCCATACGCCGGATGCGCTCACGGCGGTGTTGACGGCGCTGCGACCGCACTGCACAGGCCGGCTGTGGTGCGTGTTTGGCTGCGGTGGAGATCGCGATTCCGGCAAGCGGCCGATGATGGGCCGGATCGCTGAGCAGTACGCCGACGTTGCCGTCGTGACCAGCGATAACCCGCGCAGTGAAGCGCCGGAGGAGATCATTCAGGACATTCTCAAGGGCTTTAGCGGCGAGCCGGTCGTTATCGAGGATCGCGCAGCCGCCATTTCCTGGGCGGTGTCGCAGGCCGACTCGAACGACGCCGTGCTGATCGCGGGCAAGGGACATGAGTACTACCAGGAGATTGCGAGCGAGCGGCTGCCGTTTTCCGATTACGCCGTCGCGGCGGCCGCAGGCCGGGAGGATTCCGCATGAATTCCACTCTCGCCGAAGCGGCTGCGAACATGCACGGAAAACTGCGCGGCGCGGACCTGCAATTCGTAAACGTGAGTAGCGACACGCGCAGCCTGACGGGCGGCGAGTTGTTTTTTGCGCTGCGGGGACCTAATTTCGATGCGCACGACTACGTGCACCGGGCCGCTGCAGCGGGTGCCGCCGGTGCCGTCGTCAGCCGGCTGGTCGATGAAAACATCCCGCAGATCGTTGTGGACGATCCGAAGCGCGCTCTCGGTCGTCTCGGCGCTGCGTGGCGCCGCGCCAACGACGTGACCATCGTCGGCATTACGGGCAGCAACGGAAAAACGACGCTCAAGGAGATGATCGCTGCCTGTCTCTCGGCAGAAGCGGCAACGCTTGCCACGGCGGGCAACCTGAACAACGACATTGGCGTTCCGCTGATGCTGTTGCGAATCGAAGACCGGCACCGGTTTGCGGTTATCGAAATGGGCGCCAATCACGCCGGCGAAATTGCGTACCTCACGTCGCTGGCTGGCCCCGACATCGTGGTCATAACCAATGCCGCGGCCGCTCATCTTGAGGGTTTCGGTTCCGTGCGCGGTGTTGCGTTTGCCAAAGGTGAAATCCTGCAGGGCGAAACGCGGCCGAAAGTCGCTGTGCTGAACGCCGACGACGATTACTACGACTACTGGAAGTCACTCGTTGGCGACGTGGCGACGCTGAGCTTTGGTTTCGATGCCGCCGCTGACGTACGTGCCGTCGACATACGGTCCGGCACTGACGGGTCGTGCTTCGAACTGCAGCTGCCCGGCGAGGACATTCGTATCAACCTGCCGTTGCCGGGACTGCACAATGTCGCGAATGCCTGTGCGGCGGCAGCCGTCGCAACGGCATTGAACGTCGACAGTGCGACAGTGCGCCGGGCGCTGGAACGGATGACGCCGGTCGGCGGCCGCCTGCAACCGTTGCAGGGTAGCAATGGCTGCACGCTGTTCGACGACAGCTACAACGCAAACCCTCGCTCAGTCTGTGCCGCTGCGGAGTTTCTTGCCGGTCTGCCCGGCGACAACTGGCTTGTGCTCGGCGATATGAAGGAACTCGGAGACGATGCAGCGGACATGCATCGCGAGGTTGGAGCGTCGGCTCGGGCAAGCGGTGTCGACCGTTTGTTCGCGCTTGGCGATCTGGCAAAACACAGTGTCGATGGTTTCGGCTCGGATGCCTGCTGGTACGAATCGATCGACGCACTGATCGACGACGTGCGCGGTGCCGGACCGGCATGCAACGTGCTCGTCAAGGGATCGCGTTCCATGCGCATGGAACGCGTGGTTTCGGCGCTGCTTGAATCCGGGGCCGAGACGGTGGGGGTCTGACTATGTTGCTGCATCTGACCGAATATCTGACCCGCTTCGAGTCCGGATTCAATGTCTTCAGTTATCAGAGCATGCGCGCGATCCTCGGTGCGCTGACGGCACTGACATTCTCGTTTATCGTCGGCCCGCGCATGATCCGGAGTCTGTCGGTCAATCAACTGGGCCAGCCCGTTCGCGAGGACGGGCCCGAGACGCATCTTCTCAAGGCAGGCACGCCGACGATGGGCGGCGCGCTGATTCTTGCGGCGATTTTCGTATCGACGCTGTTGTGGGCAGATCTGCAGAATCCCTATGTCTGGGTTGTATTGTTCGTCATGCTGGCATTCGGCGTCATCGGCTACGTCGACGATTACAAAAAGCTCGTCTTGCAGGATCCCTCCGGCATTTCCGCAAAACAAAAATTCTTCTGGCAGTCCACGGCGGCACTCATTGCCGCCATTGCCTTGTACGTTTCGGCGACCAGCGACGTGCAAACGTCTTTGTTGATTCCCTATTTCAAGGATCTTGCGATCCCGCTTGGTGTGTTTCAGGTCGCCGTTACGTACTTTTTTATTGTCGGTTTCAGCAACGCTGTAAACCTCACCGATGGTCTCGATGGGCTGGCCATCATGCCGACGGTGCTTGTCGGCGGAGCGCTCGGTATATTCGCGTACGTCACGGGCAATACGAATTTCTCCGATTACCTCGGTATTCCGTATGTCGCGGGCACGGGTGAGATTCTCGTATTTTGTACCGCGCTGGTCGGGGCCGGTCTGGGCTTTCTCTGGTTTAACACCTATCCGGCGCAGGTGTTCATGGGCGATATCGGCGCGCTGGCGCTGGGTGCGGCACTCGGTGTCGTTGCGGTCGTGGTACGTCAGGAACTCGTTCTGGCGATCATGGGCGGCGTGTTTGTCGTCGAGACGCTGTCGGTCGTGATTCAGGTGACGTCGTTCAAGCTGACGGGCAAGCGCGTGTTTCGAATGGCGCCGCTGCACCATCATTTCGAACTGAAGGGCTGGGCGGAGCCGAAAGTAATCGTTCGCTTCTGGATCATCACGGTCATCCTCGTGCTGATCGGCCTCGCGAGCCTGAAGATACGATGAGCCTGTCGAGTACTTCTGCGAATACGCTGGTCGCCGGACTCGGTGCGACCGGCCTGTCTGTCGCGCGTTTTCTGCAACGCAGCGACGCGACCGCATCGTTTTTCGACAGCCGCGAGGCGCCGCCGGGCCTCGGGGATCTCGAGAAGATCTTTCCGCACGCCGACGTCATGCTGGGCACGCACGATTTGCCGAATGGCATCGAGCAGATCGTCGCATCTCCAGGCATTCCCGACAGCCACCCGTTGCTGCAGCAGGCGATACTCAGCGATGTCGCGGTCATTTCCGATATCGAACTGTTTGTGCGCGAAGCGAAGGCGCCGTTTGTCGGCATCACGGGCTCCAACGGTAAGAGCACGGTGACGACGCTGTTGTACTACATGTGCCTGGCCGACGAGCGCGCCGCACTGGCGGGCGGCAATCTCGGCGAGCCGGCGCTGGACCTGCTTGGACACGATACGCCCGACGTCTATGTGCTGGAACTGTCAAGCTTCCAGTTGCAGCGCACCAAAACGTTGCCCGCGAAAGTCGCTGTGCTGCTGAATATAACGCCCGATCATCTCGACTGGCACCGGGACGAAGAGGAGTATCGTCAGGCCAAGTACCGTGTTTTTCGCGAAGCTGAGGCTGCAGTGGTCAATCGCGCCGACGAACTCGCCGAGCGCATGGCTGCGAATTGCGAACGGATTGTCAGTTTCGGTCTCTGTGAACCCGCGGACGGCCATTTCGGGTTGCGTGTCGAAGCGGGTGTGCGCTACCTGGCACACGGCGAAACGCTGCTGCTGTCGGACGCGGAACTTGCGATGTACGGCGTTCACAATCAGCTTAATGCGCTCGCGGCACTGGCCGCCGGCGATCTTCTTGGGCTTTCCATGACCGCGATGCTGCGCGTGCTCGCCGAATTCCCGGGCCTGCCTCACCGCATGCAGTTCGTCGATCGAATTGCGGCAGTTGATTACATTAATGACTCCAAGGCGACCAACGTGGCGGCGGCTCTGGCGGCGATCGAGTCTGTCGACAATACGCTGGTGCTGATTGCGGGCGGCGACGGCAAAAGCAGCGATTTCTCAGCGTTGGCAGCGGCGCTCGAAGGCAAGCTGCGGGCGGCTGTACTCATCGGCAGGGACGCGGAGCTGATCGCCGCGGCGCTCGACACGATGGCGCCCGTACATTTTGCCGACGATATGCAGAACGCCGTTCGTCTTGCGGCGGATTGTGCCGTGCATGGCGATACCGTATTGCTGGCACCCGCTTGCGCAAGTTTCGACCAGTATTCGAATTACATGGCGCGTGGCGACGCGTTCCATGACGCGGTGGAGGCGCTGCGGCGATGAGTGCCAGGACAGCAACGATGCCGTTTCCGGTGCGTCCTGGAAGAGAGCTCAAAATCGACACGGTGCTGCTGAGTTTGTTTCTCGCCTTGTTGTTTGGCGGGTTTGTGATTCTCGCGTCGGCTTCCATATCGGTGTCCGATAATGCGGTGGGTAATCCGTTCCATTACCTGCAGCGCCAGATTCTGGCTGCGGCGATCGGGGCCGCTGCCGGGTTTTGCTGTCTGTTTGTGCCGATGAATGTGTGGCGCTCGCTCGGTCCTGTCGCACTGCTGACGGGTATTGTTTTGCTCGCGCTGGTGCTGGTGCCGGGACTTGGCCACACCGTCAACGGGAGCACGCGCTGGCTGCGGATCGGTTTTATGAATTTGCAGGTCTCGGAGCCTGCGCGTCTTTGCTTCATCGTTTATCTGGCCGGCTACCTGGTGCGGCGCAACAAATCGCTGCGCGAGGAGTTCACGGGCTTCCTCAGGCCGATGATCGTCCTCGCGATCGGCTGTACGCTGTTGTTGGCCGAGCCCGATTTTGGTGCGACCGTCGTACTGCTCGCGACTGCACTCGTGATGATGTTCGTTGCGGGTGCGCGAATCCGCGATTTTCTGCTGTTCATGCTGCTTGCCGTGATCGGCATGGGCGTGCTCGCGATTACCTCCAGCTACCGCATGCAGCGGCTGACCGGCTTTCTCGATCCGTGGGCCGATCCGTTCAATACCGGCTTTCAGCTCACGCAGTCGCTCATAGCGATCGGCCGCGGCCAATGGTCTGGTGTCGGTCTGGGCGAAAGCGTGCAGAAGCTGTTTTACCTGCCTGAGGCGCACACGGATTTCGTATTCGCCGTGTACGCCGAAGAATTCGGACTCGTTGGGTCGGCATTGCTGATCGTTGTGTTTCTGTCACTGATCTGGCGCATTTTCCGGCTGGCGCTGCGGGCCTCGGAGGCCGAACGTATTTTCGAGGCTTACGTTGCGGTTGGAATCGGCACCTGGCTCGGCATTCAGGCCTTTATCAATATCGGTGTCAACATGGGATTGCTGCCGACCAAGGGGCTGACGCTGCCTTTGATCAGCTATGGGCGCAGCAGCCTGATTGTCACGATGATCTGTCTGTGTTTGTTACTGCGTATCCATCACGAACTGGCGGTCGACGCGAAGCCTGCCCGTCGCAAACGCCGCAACAGGAAGAAGGCATCGTGAGCGGCGGCCCGGTACTCATCATGGCCGGCGGCACCGGCGGGCACGTTTATCCTGCGTTGGCGGTCGCGTGCGCACTGCAGGCTGCGTCACAGGATGTCGTCTGGCTGGGTACGCGCCGCGGACTCGAAGCGCGCGTCATTCCCGCTGCGGGCATCGACATGGAGTGGATCAGCGTTCAGGGACTGCGCCGACGGGGTGTGCTCACACTGTTGATCGCACCGGTGCAAATCGGCTGGGCGCTGTTGCAGGCGCTGACCGTGATGTTTCGCTGCAGACCGGCTGCGGTGCTCGGCATGGGTGGATTTGCGAGTGGGCCCGGCGGTGTTGCGGCCTGGCTGTCCCGTCGTCCGTTGCTGATTCACGAGCAAAATGCGGCGGCAGGATTAACGAATCGACTTCTGGCGCGTCTTGCCCGGGTTGTGCTGCAGGCCTTCCCGGGCAGTTTTAACGCGTCGATCAGGGCGGAAACCGTCGGCAATCCGGTGCGCGAGGACATTGCCGCCGTCGCTTCGCCGGAGGAGCGGTACACAGCCCGGCAGGGCACACTGCGACTGCTGGTGCTGGGCGGCAGCCAGGGCGCGCTGACGCTCAACCGGACGGTTCCCGCGGCTCTGGCGCGGCTCGACGGCCCATTGCGGCCACAGGTTCGGCACCAGTGCGGCGAGCGCACCCTGGCGACGGCAGAAGCGGCTTATGCAGAGCACGGCGTCGATGCGGAGTTGCTGCCGTTCATTGAGGACATGGCGGCCGCCTACGCCTGGGCGGACCTGGTTGTCTGCAGGGCCGGCGCACTAACCGTGGCGGAACTGTGCGCCAGCGGTGTGCCGGCGGTATTCGTTCCGTATCCGGCAGCGGTCGACGATCATCAGACGGCCAACGCCGGGCCGATGCAGGCCGCCGGGGCCGCCGTCATCGTTCAGGAGCGGGATCTGACGCCCGAATCGCTCGCGGCGTTGCTGTCCGACTGGTTGCAGTCTCGCGCCGAACTGATGCGCCGCGCACAGAAGGCCCGGTCGCTGGCACGTCCCGATTCGCTGCGGCGAATCACCGAGCTGTGCCTGCAGCAGGCGCGGGTGTCGGCATGATCAACAGAATGCGTCGCATTCATCGCGTCCACTTCGTCGGCATCGGCGGTTCGGGCATGTCGGGTATTGCCGAGGTCATGTTGAGTCTCGGTTACGCCGTGCAGGGATCGGACCTGAAGAGCAATAAGCAGACACGGCGGCTTGAAGACCAGGGTGCGACCGTGTTCGCTGGCCACGCGGCCGAAAATCTGCGGGATGCCGATGCTGTGGTTGTGTCGAGTGCCGTGGACGACACCAACCCCGAAGTCGTCGCGGCGAAAGAGCGTCTGATGCCGATCGTCAGCCGCGCGGAAATGCTCGCGGAACTGATGCGTTTCCGCTACTCGATCGCCGTGGCCGGTACGCACGGAAAAACGACGACAACCAGTCTCGTGGCGAGTGTGCTCGCCGAAGGCGGTCTCGATCCGACCTTCGTCATCGGCGGCCGCCTAAAGAGCGCCGACGCGAACGCCCGTCTCGGACAGGGCGATTACCTGGTCGCGGAAGCCGACGAGAGCGATGCATCGTTCGTGCACTTAAAGCCGATGCTCGCCGTCGTCACGAACGTCGATGCGGACCACATGGCGACCTACGACGGCGACATCGAAAAGCTGCGCAACAGTTTCATCGAGTTTTTGCACAATCTGCCGTTCTACGGACTGGCCGTCGTGTGCAGCGATGATGCGGGCGTCAATCAGATATTGCCCGACATCGGGCGGTCGGTGACAACCTACGGCACCGGTGAAAATGCAGATGTCCGGGCCGTGAATATTCGCTACCACGCAGCGAAGACATCGTTCGACGTTGTGCGGCGCGGTGCGGACGAAAGCCTGTCCGTGACGCTGCACCTGCCTGGACTGCACAACGTCCGCAATGCGCTGGCGGCGATCGCCGTAGCCGACGAGCTGCAGGTCGGCAGCGATGCCGTGGTTTCAGCGCTTGACGGGTTCGAGGGGATCGACCGGCGCTTTCAACATATTGGCGATATCCGAATTGCATCCGGCACCGTCACGCTGATCGACGACTACGGACACCACCCCACCGAAGTTGCCGCGACCCTGGCGGCAGCGAAAAGCGGCTGGCCGGAGCGGCGTGTGGTGCTGGTATTTCAACCGCACCGGTACACACGCACGCGCGATCTGATGGACGATTTTGCAACGGTGCTGTCCGACGCCGACGTGCTCGTACTGCTCGATGTCTATGCCGCGGGTGAGGAAGCGATCGCCGGGGCCGACGGCCGCGCGATGGCGCGGGCCATTCGCTCTCGCGGTGCCGTCGAACCGGTGTTTGTCGAGTCGCTGGACGGCGTAGAGCAGGTGCTGAGCGACCTGCTGCAGGACGGCGATCTGCTGCTCACAATGGGTGCGGGCGACATCGGCGCCTACGCGAGCGCTCTGCCGGAACGCCTCGCAGCGAGCCCGCCGCTGAAGGTGCACTCATGATGGCGGCGGCCAGAGATATTCCGGTACGCGGCGAGCTCCGCCGCAACGAACCGATGAGCCGTCACACATCGTGGCGGGTCGGCGGTGCTGCGGAAGTCTTCTACGTGCCCGCGGATGTCGACGATTTATCGGTGTTCCTGGCCGGACTCGATGACGATACACCGCTGTTCTGGCACGGCGTTGGCAGCAATCTGCTCGTTCGCGACGGTGGGATTGCAGGTGTTGTCGTCTCCGCATCCCGGGTATTGCGGGATATGGAGCGGCTCGACGCGCTCACGGTTCGTGCCGGCGCCGGTCTTGCCTGCACGCAGTTTGCGCGACAGTGCATTCGCTGGAATCTGGGACCGTCGGAGTTTTTCGCCGGCATTCCCGGGACGATCGGCGGTGCACTCGCGATGAATGCCGGAGCACACGGCGGCGAAACGTGGGAACGCGTCGCCTCGGTGCGCACGATCGATCGGTCCGGGGACGTGCATGAACGAGCGCCGACCGAGTACACCGTGGGCTACCGCAGTGTACAGGGCCCCCGGAATGAGTGGTTTCTTGAAGGCGTCTTTCGCTTCGAACCCGACATCGTTCCGGAGATGGCATCGATGAAGTCGATGCTTGAGCGCCGCAAGGCGACGCAGCCGCTGGGGCTACCGAGTTGTGGGTCCGTGTTCCGCAATCCGCCGGGCGATTACTCGGCACGTCTGATTGAAGCGGCAGGACTCAAAGGCTGTCGGATCGGCGGTGCCGAGGTGTCGCGAAAACATGCCAATTTTATCGTCAATGTCGACAACGCAACGGCAATGGACATTGAGGAACTGATCGAACGGGTGCGGCAGACCGTCGAGGACGTGCATGGCGTCAGTCTCGTGCACGAAGTCCGCATTGTCGGAGAACTGCCCGATGACTGAGCCGCGTACACAGGAAACCCGCTACGCGGTTAGCGATGCTGCGGAGTTCGGTCGTGTCGCCGTCATGCTGGGCGGTAATTCGAGCGAGCGCGACGTGTCGCTGGATAGCGGTGCGGCCGTGCTGGAAGCGCTGCAGGCCCGTGGCGTGGATGCGCACGGCTGGGATCCGGCGCAAAAGACCATGAGTGAGTTTGCAGCAGCAGGCTTCGGCCGTGTCTGGATTGCGCTGCACGGTCCGGGCGGCGAAGACGGTGCGCTGCAGGG
The DNA here is from genome assembly GCA_965224505.1 of Woeseiaceae bacterium. Taxonomy (GTDB): domain Bacteria; phylum Pseudomonadota; class Gammaproteobacteria; order Steroidobacterales; family Woeseiaceae; genus UBA1847. The sequence goes on along the minus strand of CBDCZL010000018.1, from coordinate 1,772,667 downwards.
GGCCTTGCAGTGGCTCAACATCCCCTACACAGGCAGCGGCGTGATGGCTTCGGCCATTGCAATGGACAAGGTACGCAGCAAACACCTGTTTCTGCAGGCTGGCATACCGACCCCGGACTTTCGCGTGGTACGCGATGCGTCAGACGTACCCGATGTCGTCTCACAATTGGCGTTTCCGCTGATCGTCAAACCGTCGGGGCAGGGTTCGAGCGTTGGTATGGCGAAGGCGGTCAACGCGGCGGAACTTGAACGGGCGATCGACGATGCAGTGCGCTACGACGACACCGTACTCGTCGAGCCGTGCATCGAAGGCAGGGAACTCACGGTCGCCGTACTGCAGGGAGAGGCGCTGCCGAGCGTTGAGATCGTCACGCCACGCGTCTTTTACGATTACCGCGCAAAATACGAATCGGAGCGCACCGAGTACCGGTGTCCGGGAAACACATTGCCCGGCGACGAACGGCGTTATGCCGAGATGGCGGTCGCGGCCTTCGAGGCGCTCGGCTGCCGCGGCTGGGGGCGCGTCGATTTTATGGCCGGTGCCGACGGGCAGCCGCAGGTACTGGAGGTCAATACCGTGCCGGGGATGACGAGCCATAGCCTCGTGCCAATGTCGGCGGCAGCGGCGGACATCGACTTCGCGGCGCTGTGCTGGCGCATCCTCGAAACGAGCTTCGATGCGACCTGCAACGAACACGGGCAGAAGGCGGCGGCTCATGGCGCGTAAACAGGCAAAACGCAGGCAAAACAGGACGTCGCCGCCGCTGACGCTGCCGAGCGTTCGCATCGGCCGTCTGCTGACGCCGCTGGTCGCGGTCGGCATCGTGCTGGCGACCCATCAGCTGAGTCTGTTGCTGCTCGATCGCGAAATCACGTCCATTGAAATCAGTGGGCCGTTTCAGCGTGTCACGGCGTTGCAGATTGAGGAGGCCATCCGCTCTGAAACCGAAGCCGGGTTTGTCGGTGCCGATCTCGACCGTATTCGTGAACAGATCAGAGCGCTGCCGTGGATCGATCACGCGCGAGTTGCCCGTCGCTGGCCTGGAAAATTGCTGATTACCGTTTCAGAGCAGACACCCGCGGCGGTCTGGAGGGACCAGGGGCTGCTCAATACGCGCGGCGAATTGTTTATTTCAGATCTGAAGCGGTTGCCGCCGGAGCTGCCGCGTCTCAGCGGTCCGGGCGAGCAGTCGGCGGCCGTCGCGCAGCGCTATCTGGATGTTCGCGAACGATTGATTCCGCTCGGACTCGACGTGCGGCGCGTCGATGTCGATGCGCGCGGAGCCTGGGAAATGACGCTCGGTAACGGCGTCGACGTTCGCCTCGGGCGACGGGATGTCGAAGCGCGTACGGAATTGTTCCTTGCCGTTGTCGCCGACATCGTCACGAGCCGCGGTGAGGACATCGAATATGTGGATCTTCGCTACGGCAACGGTTTCACGATCGGCTGGGCGAATAAGGCGGGTTCGTCCGAACAGGAACGAGAAGACAGCGAGGGTGAGGTCTTTGCTGCGAGGGGAATCGAATAATGTCCAAACGGCCGGACAAAAATCTGATTGTCGGACTGGATATCGGAACGTCGAAAGTCGTTGCGATCGTCGGCGAGCTTAACGAGGACAGCGACATTGAAGTTGTCGGGCTTGGGTCTCACCCGTCGCGCGGCCTCAAGAAAGGGGTTGTGGTCAATATCGAATCGACCGTGCACTCGATTCAGCGCGCGATCGAGGAGGCGGAACTGATGGCGGGCTGCGACATTCACTCCGTGTACACGGGTATTGCCGGCAGCCACGTCCGAAGTTTGAATTCCCACGGCATTGTTGCGATTCGCGACAAGGAGGTCAGCGCAGGCGATGTCGATAGAGTGATCGACGCCGCGCGGGCCGTCGCGATTCCCGCCGACCAGAAGATACTGCACATCCTGCCGCAGGAATTTGTGATCGACAATCAGGAAGGCATACGCGAACCGGTCGGCATGTCGGGCGTGCGGCTGGAAGCCAAGGTACACATGGTTACGGGTGCTGAGAGTGCGGCACAGAATATTGTCAAGTGCGTGCAGCGATGTGGCCTGGAAGTCGATGACATCGTGCTCGAACAACTGGCATCGAGTTACGCCGTACTGACCGAGGACGAAAAGGAACTGGGATCGTGCATCGTCGACATCGGCGGCGGCACGACCGATATTGCCGTGTTTCTCGGCGGCGCAATTCAGCACACCGCCGTGATTCCGATTGCCGGTGACCAGGTCACCAACGACATTGCCGTATCGATGCGCACCCCGACGCAGTACGCCGAGGAGATCAAGATCAAATACGCCTGCGCGTTGTCGCAGCTTGCCAATCCTGACGAAACCATCGAGGTCCCCAGTGTCGGCGACCGGCCGCCGCGGCGCCTGGCGCGGCAGACGCTCGCCGAGATCGTCGAGCCGCGTTACGAAGAATTGTTCGGTCTGGTGCGCGACGAATTGCGTCGCAGCGGATTTGAGGAGTTGATTGCGGCGGGGGTCGTCATCACGGGTGGCAGCGCGAAGATGGAAGGTGCCGTCGAACTGGCTGAGGAAGTGTTTCACATGCCGGTTCGCCTTGGCGCGCCGCAGTACGTCGAAGGGCTTATGGATGTCGTGCGCAATCCGATCCACGCAACAGGCGTGGGCCTGTTGCTGTACGGCTACGAGAACCTCGCACGCCGCGATGCGCGGGGCGCACCGATTGGCGGCAGCGTGGGTGACATCTGGGAACGAATGAGGTCCTGGTTTCAGAAGCAGTTCTGAAACACCGGTTTTAGTTTGGCGGTCCATGACGGACTGCCGCAGGGAAAGTTGTTTAGTTTAAAAAGCGGAGGAAAAACAATGTTTGAGCTAATGGATGCGCACAGCCAGAGCGCAGTGATCAAAGTGATCGGCGTCGGCGGCGGCGGTGGCAACGCCGTTGCGCACATGGTCGACACGGGCATCGAAGGCGTCGATTTTATCTGCGCGAATACCGACTCGCAGGCGCTTAAGGGTTCGCGCGTGCGCACGTCGCTGCAGATCGGTTGCAACATCACCAAGGGACTTGGTGCCGGTGCCTGTCCCGACGTCGGACGCCAGGCGGCGATGGAAGATCGCGACCGTATCAACGAGGTTATCGAAGGTGCGGATATGCTGTTCATCACGGCCGGCATGGGCGGCGGTACCGGAACCGGTGCGGCGCCGGTGGTAGCTCAGGTGGCGAAGGAGCTCGGTATTCTGACCGTGGCCGTCGTGACCAAGCCATTTCAGATGGAAGGCACCAAGCGCATGCAGATCGCCGAGCAGGGGATCGCGGAACTCGGCAAATACGTCGATTCGCTGATTACGATTCCCAACGAAAAACTGCTCACTGTACTCGGTGGCGAGACCACGCTGCTGGATGCCTTCAAGTCGGCGAATCAGGTGCTGCAGGGTGCCGTACAGGGCATCGCCGAACTGATCACGCGGCCGGGACTCATCAACGTCGACTTTGCCGACGTCAGGACCGTTATGTCTGAAATGGGTATGGCCATGATGGGTTCGGGGACGTCGTCGGGCGAGGATCGCGCGCGCGAAGCGGCCGAAGCCGCTGCATCGAGCCCATTGCTCGAGGATATCAACCTTGCCGGCGCCAACGGCATTCTCGTCAACGTGACGGCAGGAATGGATCTCTCGATCGGCGAATTCCAGGAAGTCGGCAACACGGTCAAGGAGTATGCGTCCGACGAGGCGACGGTCGTGGTTGGAACGGTTATCGACCCGGAAATGACCGACCGCATTCGCGTAACCGTGGTCGCGACCGGGCTGGGGCAGCAGGCAGCGAAGGCCGATTCGCCGATGCGCATCGTGCGTAAGCCGGTTGCGCAGCAGGAGCCGAATTACCAGTCGCTCGACAAGCCGACCGTGCAGCGTCAGCGGGCGGTTGGTGACGGTCTGGACGGTACGGGCCTGCAGGAGGAATTGCTGGATATTCCGGCGTTTCTGCGGCGTCAGGCAGACTAGCGCAGGGAGGCGCGGCCGGACATGATTCGGTAGCGCCCGAGGACGGGATACTCCGCTTTGCCGGCCTGAACAGCAGGTCGGCTACCTTCCCGACCCCGGGCGCTCACTCCTCCCGGTATTCTTAAGCAATAGATATAACAGACTGAATTCCTATGACTTTTTTGCGGTATGAAGGATTTGTGATAACCTTCCGCGCGACATGCTAAGACAGCGAACGCTCAAAACCACGATCCGCGCCACGGGTGTGGGACTGCATACCGGTGAGAAGGTCTATATGACGTTGCGGCCGGCCGCTGCGAATTCCGGAATTTCATTCCGGCGTGTCGATCTTGAGTCGCCTGTGGATATTCCGGCGGATCCAACGCTGGTCGGCGAAACGATGCTGGGCACCACGCTCGTCAAAGACGGCGTCAAGGTTGCGACGGTCGAACACCTGATGTCGGCCCTTGCGGGCCTCGGTATCGACAACGTGCACGTGGACTTGTCGGCGCCCGAGGTGCCGATCATGGATGGCAGTGCGGGGCCGTTCGTTTTTCTCCTGCAGTCGGCCGGCATCGAAGAGCAGAATGCCGCGAAGAAGTTCATCCGTATCCGCAAACCTGTGCGTGTCGAAGACGGCGACAAATGGGCTGAGCTGAGACCGTTCAATGGTTTCAAGGTGAATTTTGAGGTGTATTTCAATCACCCCGTGTTCAACAAGCTCAGCCAGAAAGCGACGATCGACTTTTCCTCCACGTCGTTTCTGAAGGAAGTGAGCCGTGCACGGACGTTTTGTTTTCTGCGGGACGTCGAAGCGTTACGTGAGCGAAATCTGACGCTCGGCGGCAGCATGGACAATGCAATTGTGCTGGACGACTATCGGATTCTGAACGAGGACGGGCTGCGCTACGCCAACGAGTTTGTCATTCACAAAATTCTCGATGCCATTGGCGACGCCTATCTGCTTGGCCGCAGCCTGATCGGTGAAATGAGGGCGTACAAGTCCGGCCACGATCTGAACAACAAACTCCTGCGTGCGATGCTCGCTGACAGCGAAGCGTGGGAAGAAGTGACGTACGAAGACTCAGGGAAAGCGCCGATTTCCTACGCAACGCCTGCCTATGCCTGAGCGCGCCGTCGCGGTATGAAATGGTAGGCATCCGCGGCCGATGGCCGGCTTAGCCTCTGGCGACCCGCACCCGGCAACTCGTGACCTCGAATCCCGCCTGACTGGCGGCTGCCGTCAGGGACTCGGTCTCATAGCGCATCCGAGCCGCCCAGGCCGACGAACTGCAAACCACGACGAGCTCCCCGTTTTTCCGCACATTTGCCGCGACAATCGCACAGCGCTGATCTGCGGGCAGCGCCGCGTTTAGAACGTGTGAAAGCGACTCCAGCTCTCGAGCCCGTTTAACGAGAGCACTCAATTCGCCATCTTTACAAGGGCTTAGCAGGGATTCGAGCTTACTCGCAGTCATAAATTGTGTGACACAGTTGGCGGTTTGTAGTGTGACCTGGTGACGTCGTTCACCGTTCAAACAGTCAATTCTTGTAATGATTTCGGACATTATGCATAGTTTCGCTCACGAAAAGGGCAAACCCGTCGAAAGGCGGGGGCGCAAAACCACCGGTCTAAAGGACGTTCCCAGGGCAGCGGGGTTACCGAATTGAGCAGGGACAGCAGGTCCAGAATAACGCGAAGACGCGCGTGCGGGTGTGGGGCTCGCACAATCATGGCCTGTTCCGTCGCAGACCGACAAACCAGAACGCGTTCGAGGCGCTGTTGATGAATGTTGTAATTTTTGGCAGGGGATTTGGCAAGCCCCGTCAACTCAGTTTATCCGGCGTGAGCGCTGGCGTTTGTGTTCTGGCGGCCGCGGGGCTGGTGGTCAGTGCCGGATTTTTCGCGGGCTCGTCGATTGCGCAGCGCAACGGATCCGGCATCAGCGCCGAGAAGCTGTCTGAACTCAGAGAACAGTTGGCGTCGCAGCGCGAGCGTATTACGACCATCCGCGAGGAGAACGAGGATACGCTGGATGCGCTGGCCATCCGTATTGCGCAAATGAACGCAAGGGTCATTCGGCTCGACGCACTGGGCCGGCGGCTGACGGAGATGGCGGATATCGAGGACGGCGAGTTCGATTTCGACTCCGATCCCGCGGTTGGCGGACCTGAAGAACCCATGGCCGCCGCCTCGGGGGTTGCCGTACCCGAAGTGATGGGGGCGCTGCAGTCCCTGGGCCTGCAACTTAGCGACCGCGAAGCTCAGCTCGATGCACTTGAAAGCGTGCTTATGAATCAGAACCTGCGCGATCGCGTCTATCCGCAGGGTATGCCCGTGAAAGCCGGATGGTTGTCCTCTTACTTCGGCAAACGCACCGACCCGTTTACGGGTAAGCCGGCGAATCATACCGGCGTCGATTTCGCCGGAAAGATGGGCGCCGAAATCTTTGCGGTGGCCGACGGCGTCGTCACCTGGTCCTCGAAACGCTCCGGTTACGGGATGATGGTGGAGATTAACCATGGCAACGGCTACTCAACCCGTTATGCGCATAACTCAGCGAATCTCGTCGCGGTCGGCGACGAAGTCAGGAAAGGACAGGTGGTTGCGCTAATGGGCCGCTCCGGGCGGGCGACGGGTCCAAACCTCCACTTCGAGGTTCTGCAGAACGGCCGTCGCGTCAATCCGGTCAAGTACATTCGGGACGCCTCCAACTAGGGCCTGTTAACACGAATGTCATCGACCCTGCCGAGGCGGTTTTTTGTACCGGCAAGGCGGAGCGGCTGCTCTCGCCCATCCATGGGCTCCACGGCATTGGGGCTTCCTGCCCGGCAGTGCCGTGTAGCACCGCTACATCAGCGAGCGACAACGCCGCCGGACGAAAAACCGCCGCGGCCCGCACGGGTTGTGCCTGAAAAAGCGCCTCTCGGCGTTGCTCGTCATTCATTTGACGCGTCAAACCTCATTCCTCGCGCCTTGACAGGCGCTTTTTCAGGCACAACAGGGTCGATGACATTCGTGTTAACAGGCCCAGCGGGCCACTGGCTGTTGTCGACGATAGTCCGGCGAACTTGTATTCGCCGAAAAAGTCCATAAATCGCGACATTGGGTATTTTCCCGCCCGTTTCTGAATCAGGGTCTGTTGACACCAATGTTAGTGACCCGTTCGCTGACATTTGTGTTGACAGGCCCTAGAATAGCGGGCCTTGTTCGATCGGATACGGAATTTCTGTGGCCAATTTCCTGACACGTATGTTCGGCAGCCGCAATCAGCGGCTGCTGCGTCAATATTCAAGAATCGTCAAGAAGATCAATTCGCTCGAAGAAGGCCTGCAGGCCCTTGACGATGCCGCATTGCGGGCGAAAACGGACGAGTTTCGGCAGCGTTACGCCGACGGTGCCTCACTTGAAGACTTGCTTCCCGAAGCCTTTGCCGTCGCAAGAGAAGCTTCGGTGCGCACGATGAACATGCGCCCGTTCGACGTCCAGCTCATCGGTGGCATGGTACTGCACGACGGCAACATCGCCGAGATGCGTACCGGCGAAGGCAAGACGCTGATGGCCACCTTGCCGGCCTATCTGAACGCGATAAGCAGCGACGGCGTGCATATCGTGACCGTGAATGAGTATCTGGCCGGACGCGATGCCGACTGGATGAGGCCGATCTACGAGTTTCTCGGCCTTACGGTGGGCGTCTCGAAAAGCGGTCAGACGCAGGATGAAAAGCGTGCCGCCTATCGGTGCGACATCACTTATGCGACCAACAACGAGCTCGGCTTTGACTATCTGCGTGACAATCTGGCCTTCTCAACGGCCGACAAGGTGCAGCGCAAGCTGAATTTTGCGATTGTCGACGAAGTGGATTCCATCCTGATCGATGAGGCGCGCACGCCCTTGATCATATCCGGTCCGACCGAGTCGTCCACGGACCTGTATGCGCAGATCAACAAGCTGATCCCGAAATTGCGCCGGCACGACGAAACCGACGATCCGACCAACTACGACATTCCCGCCGACAAGGTGCTGCTGGACGGACAGGAAATGTCGCTTGACGACGCGGTTGAGCACGCGAGCGAGCACGACTCCGAACTGGCGATGACGGAACTCGACGGGAAAACGGCGGTATGCCGCCTGATCCGGCTCGGCGATTACACGACCGATGAGAAGGCGAAACAGGCGCATGTCACCGAAGAGGGGCACGCCAACGTCGAAGCGCTGATGATGCGGGCAGGTCTGCTGGCCGAGGGCGAGAGTCTGTACGACGCAAGCAACATTCGACTGCTGCACCATCTCAACTCCGCACTGCGTGCGCACGCGATGTATCAGCGCGACGTTGACTATATCGTCAAGGACGGCGAAGTCGTGATCGTCGATGAGTTCACGGGGCGTACGATGCCGGGAAGACGTTGGGGTGACGGGCTGCACCAGGCTGTCGAGGCCAAGGAAGGCGTGGCGATCAAGCAGGAAAATCAGACCGTCGCGTCGATCACGTTTCAGAACTATTTCCGGCTGTACAGCAACCTTTCGGGAATGACCGGTACGGCGGACACCGAGGCATTTGAATTTCAACAGATATACGGTCTCGAAGTCGTCGTCATTCCCACACACAAGCCGATGGTTCGCGACGATCAGCCCGATCTTGTCTATCTGACCGAGAAAGACAAGTACGAGGCCATCGTCGAAGACATCGAAGACTGCAGCACACGCGGCCAGCCCGTTCTCGTGGGCACGACCTCGATTGAATCGTCGGAGTTGTTGTCCACTTTCCTGAAGAAAAAGGGGATTAGGCACGAAGTACTGAACGCCAAGCAGCACGAACGCGAGGCGCACATTGTGCAGAACGCGGGCCGCCCCGGCGCCATTACGATTGCAACGAATATGGCGGGCAGAGGAACCGATATTGTTCTCGGTGGAAGCCTCGATGCGGCAATTGAGGAAGCCGCCAACGATAGCGACGCGGTGCGTGCCGGATGGGAGGAACGCCACAAACAGGTACTCGAGGCGGGTGGCCTGCATATCGTCGGCACTGAACGGCATGAGTCCAGGCGCATCGACAATCAGCTTCGAGGCCGCTCCGGACGCCAGGGAGACCCGGGATCGTCGCGGTTTTACCTGTCGATGGAAGACTCGCTGATGCGGATTTTCGGCGATCCGGAGCGCACCAAGTCGTTGCTGTCGCGTGCCGGCATGCGCGAAGGCGAGGCGATCGAAAGCCGCCTGCTGACACGCCAGATTGAGCGTGCGCAGCGCAAAGTCGAGGCGCACAACTTCGACATTCGCAAAAACCTGCTTGAGTACGACGATGTCGCCAACGACCAGCGCAAGGTCGTCTACCATCAGCGCGCCGAACTCATGGACGCGGACGAAATTCAAGACTCGATCGAAGCCATACGTGACGAAGTCGTGGGTGTCACGGTCGAACAGTACGTTCCGCCCGGGAGTCTGGACGAGATGTGGGATGCGGACGGACTAAGCCAGGCACTGGAATCCGAATTTGGCATTCGCGCTGACGTTTCGCGCTGGATACGCGAGGACAAGTCCCTCAACTCAGAGGGCATCGCGGAACGCTGTATCGAAGAAGCGCGCCTTGCCTATGAGAAAAAAGTCGGCGGGATCGGCGATGAACTTATGCGCGGTGTCGAAAAACAGGTGATGCTGCGCCAGCTCGACCATCACTGGAAAGAACATTTGGCCGCGATGGATCATTTGCGCCAGGGGATCGGGCTGCGGTCCTATGCGCAGAAAAACCCGAAACAGGAATACAAGCGTGAGGCATTCGAGATGTTCGGGGCTATGCTGGAGCAGGTCAAGCATGACACCATCAGCATTTTATCCCGCATTCGTGTGCAGAGCGAGGACGATGTCAATGAAATGAACGAACGTCGCCGGGCGGCTGAGAACATGAAGTATCAGCACGCGCAGGCGTCTCCGCTGGGCGGCTCGCCGCCGCCCCAGGCGGCGCGTCCGGGCGGCGCCCCGGGTGCGCAGGCTGCACCGGCAGTCACCCCGTTCACGCGCGAAGGAAGAAAGGTCGGCCGCAACGAACCCTGCCCCTGCGGCTCGGGTAAGAAGTACAAACAGTGTCACGGTAAGTTGAGCTAGTGGGCCGTGCGGTAAATTCGGTCACTTTCAGAGTCCTTCTCAAGGGGCAGACCCAGGCGAAGCGGTGCCGGCATAGCCGGGCTATGTCAAGCCGCTTCAACACCGGTATGCCCCTTGAGAAGGGCTCCCTGTGGGTCGCACCACAACGCCCTTCGGCGGCGTTGAGCTCGCTTGAATTGGCGACGGCCAGTCCTGCGCTCGCTCGCCTTGCCATAAGGCGTTGTGATGCGACTGAAAGTCACCGAATTTACCGCACGGCCCACTAGTGGGCCGCCAGGGCCCAGTCGACGCTACGTGAACTGTTTCGACGTCGCTGCAGGAATACTCTGCGATCCCGAAGGTCGCGTACTGATCGCCGAGCGTCTGGGCGGCGGGCCGTTCGAAGGTCTTTGGGAATTTCCAGGCGGCAAGATCGTGCCCGGAGAGTCCGCCCCGGAGGCGCTGTCGCGCGAGCTCGCCGAAGAACTTGGCATTGAAGTCACCGAGTGCGCATCGTTCATGAATCTGCGGCACGAATACGCCGATCGGGTTGTGACGATCGAGTTCTTCATCGTCAGCCGCTGGAATAGCGATCCCGTTGGCCGGGAAGGTCAGCAACTACGCTGGGTGCCGCGAGCAAAACTCGACGCGGCTCAGTTGCTGCCCGCCGATGTACCGGTTGTTGAAGCATTGCGGCAGGATCACTAGTGGGCCGCGCCTCCGAGGCCTGCTGATACGAATGTCAGTGGCCGTGTCAGCAGATCGATAGTTTGAAACTGACGTCGTGCCCGGTCTGCACGGCTCGGCTGTCCACCGTCGACCATTCCAGGAAACGCACTGTGAATCGGTGCTGGCTTCCGCTGATTTCAGGGAACAGGCCGGAGTCGCTGGGAAGGCTAACGCGGAGAAGACGGCATTTGGCGTCCTTCTGCATGCTGTGCTGATACATGCCGTTCATTGCCAGTTTGTCACGGGGCTGGGCGCTTTCGCGAATCAGCCACAGTATCTCGCTTACCGCATCGCAAAGCGGCCGAACGGCCTTAATCCACTCCGATGTGTCCCGGCGGCGTCTCTCGATGGGCTGGCGGAGCCAGTGGCTGTACACCGGCAGGTCGAATTCGCAGGTGCCTCCGGGAATCGCGCTACGGTGCTTGATGGCCGATAAGAATTCGCTGTCCTTGAGCGGCTGCAGGAATCCGGTACCGATTCCGGCAATCTCGTTGCGGCTGGCCGACAAATTTCGCACGATGGAGTTCAGACGTGCGTCATCGACACCATCGTGGCTCTGATAGCGTTCCAGTACCCCGATCTGGTACTCCAGTTCCTTATGTACTTCGCTGCGCACATCGCCACGCGACATGATGGCGAGTATCTCCAGCAGCGTGCCTACCGTGGCGCGTGTGGCCCAGTCGGCGTTCTTGTCGCTGTTGTAGAGCATCTGCTGGTAGAGAAATTCGAGGCGCAGAAACGTACGCATGCGCTCGGATACGGGCTGCTCGTAGTGTGCTTCGGCGGCGGCACTTCGCACCGCGAGATCTCCAGCAGGTTTGGCCATCCGGGTATTCTGCGTCAGCAGGTCGAAAGTGGCAAATTGACGCCGCAGCGACGGGCATTTCGGGCTAGAATCGCAGGCCCTTGCAGAGACCAGGCGCTAAGTTCCCGATGGATTTCCAGACTCGCTGGCCGGCGGTCAAATCGCGACACCTGATACTGCCGGCTGCCTGGTCGATCGTGTTCGTTGCCGCGATTCTGGCCTATTGGCCGGGACTCGATGGGCCGTTCCTGCTGGACGATTTCGGATCGATAGCCGCTCTCGGTCATCGTGGCGGCGTGACTGACTGGGAGACGTTCAAGGCGTTCGTTTTCGGCGGCGCTGCCGGGCCGACGGGCCGGCCGCTGTCGCTGCTCAGTTTTCTCATTGATGCCAGGGACTGGCCGGCGGACGCCTGGCCGTTTAAGCGGACCAATCTGATTATCCATCTGCTGAATGCGGCTCTGCTCGGGGTCGTAACGCGTCAGATTCTTGCGGCCGTCAATTACGATACAAGAAAAGCCGGCTGGGTTACGTTGCTGTCAGTCGCATTCTGGCTGCTGCACCCGTTTTTGGTTTCGACGACACTATACGTCGTGCAGCGCATGGCGCAGCTTTCGACGACATTTGTCCTCGTCGGTCTCGCCGGATACATGCGTGGAAGAACGCTGCTGACAGATTCGCCGTTGCGTGCCTATGGAATAATGAGCGCATCCGTGGTGATTGCCACGGCAATGGCAACCCTTTGCAAGGAAAACGGGATATTGCTGCCAGTGCTTGTCGGGGTGCTGGAGTTTACCGTTTTTTCTCACCGCGCCGCGACTACCAAAAGTCCCGCTCCGTGGTGGTCGATGCTATTTTTGGGTTTCCCGGCTGCCGTTGTGTTTCTGTATCTCGCGAGGCAGTTTTTTTCGGCGAGTTTTTTCGACATCGTGCCGCCACGCGACTTTAGTATGTACGAACGGCTGCTCACACAGCCGCGAGTATTGTTCGATTACTTACAAAACTGGGTGGTACCAAAGCTATTCACCTCTGGCGTGTTTCAGGACCACTTCGCCAAATCGGAAGGCCTGCTGAGCCCTGCCTCTACACTGCTTACCCTCATCGGTCACGCTGTCGTGATCGCGATAGCTATTCTACGTCGAAAACAATGGCCGGTCGTTGCGTTTGCCGTGCTGTTTTTTTATGCAAGCCATCTGCTCGAGTCTACGGTCGTAAATCTGGAGCTTTACTTTGAGCATCGAAACTACCTGGCGGTAGCGTTTCTGATCTTACCCGTTGCGCTTTTCGCTCGCCGCAGACTAAACCATCGGGTTTTCTTTTTGATCGCGGGCCTGGTCGTGATTTGCCTGGCGGGATTCACTCGATACTCGGCCGATGTGTGGAGCAGCTACAACAACCTGGTCGAAGTGTCGGCGCTAAAGGCACCGGGTTCTGCGCGTGCGCAGACCCAGTACTCGGCGCTGTTGTACAGCGATGGACGAGCCGAGGAGGCATTACTGGTACTTGAAAGAGCAATTGCGCGCTCCGCCAAATTTGATCCGGCGCTTGCCCTCAGCCAGCTCATAGTGCGTTGCAGTTTAAACCGGCTTAGCGAATCCGAGTTTGAAACCGTCTCGAATCAACTTTCGCAAAAGCCCTATAATGCGCGATTGCATCGAAACTACTCGGCGTTGACCGACGTGGTTGTTTCCGGCAAGTGTCCATCGGTGACGGCAGCGGGACTGAATGCGTTGTTTACCAGAATGTTGCAGGTTCCCTACAATGCCGATAATACGTCGCTTCAATACTCACACCTCCAGTATTTTACCGGCGTTACCCACACGCACGTCGGTCAGATCGATGAGGCAATTACCGCATTTGAACGATCGCTGTCCTCGCGTCCCGGCGCCAGCCACGCAATGATGATGGCCGCAGTGCTGGCCAGCAGTTCGTTTTATGAAGAGGCGCTGTACTTCTCGGAGCGTGCCCTGCAACAGCTTGCCCGGGAGCCCGGCACATTCCTGCAGGCAGCCGCAGTCAACGAATCGGATATTATTGAATTTCAGGCACTCGTCCGTGCCGACCTCGCTCAGATGCGATCTGGCGATAGTGGCGATCAAGCACCTTAACCCGGTCTTGCAAATGTTGCAGATCGGCGTTGTTGGAAATGACGTCATCTGCAATAGCGAGCCGGGCTTCTCTCGACGATTGCGCCGCCAGTATTCTGCGCGCCTGTTCGATCGTCTCGGTATCTCTTCGCAGTAGTCTCTCGATCTGCGTGTCCTCGCTGCAATCAACGACCAGAACCCGGTCCACGAACTGCAGCAACTCCGATTCGACAAGCAGGGGCACTACGACGAGCTGATAGTCGCCGGTGCGAGTGGCGGCGATGCTTTGCACTTCTGCGTGTATTCGCGGGTGCAGGATGGCCTCAAGGTCAGCGCGTGCATCGTCGTCTGCGAAAACGCGGCGGCGCAACTCGCGCCTGTTCAATTTTCCAGATGCTGTAATGACGGCATTTCCGAATCGGGCCCGAATCTCTTCCAGCGCCGGTTCGCCCGGTCTTACGACATCCCTCGCGACTACGTCCGTGTCGATGACCTGTGCGCCGCAATCGGCGAACATGTCTGCGACGGTCGACTTGCCGCTCGCAATTCCTCCCGTCAACCCGACGCGAAATGTGCGTACTGCGGAATTCATAATCAAAGCAGCAGGTTCAGGTAGGTCGCCGTAATCTTCTCTCCCCACAGCATGGCTATCCAACCGGCCGCAGCCAGGTAAGGTCCGAAGGGAATGGGTTTCGACCGGTCTCTGCCGAGAATGACGATCATCGCGATACTGATACACGCGCCGACCACGGCCGACAACAGAATCATCAGCGGCAATTGCTGCCAGCCGAGCCATGCGCCCAGTGCGCCGAGCAGCTTGAAGTCGCCGTAGCCCATCCCGTCTTTTTTCGTCACAAGCTTGAACAGCCAGAATACACTCCACAAAGACAGATAGCCGGCAAGTGCACCGATGATGGCATCCTTCGGCGCGATGAACAGTGTCTCGGTGCCCTCCAGCGGATGGAACAGGCTCATTGACAGACCCACCCACAGCAACGGCAGGACAATTGAGTCAGGTATCAGTGTCGTGTCGGCGTCGATGAGTGCGATCACAATCAGCGCGAACGTAAGCCCGACCGCCATGATGGCCTCCCAACCGAATCCAAAGTGCCATGCGCAGACTGCGGCCATGATTCCCGATGCCAGTTCGACGATCGGGTAGCGCACGGAAATGGATGTTCCGCAACCGGCGCATCGTCCCTGCAGCAACAGATAGCTGAGTACGGGAATGTTCTGCAGTGCGGAAACGGGCTTGCCGCAGGACGGGCAACGCGATCTCGGGGTCAGCAGATTGAAGCGTCCTTGCGGCAGATTGGAATCGGACGGGGTACTCAGTATCTCCTCCGCCTGCTCGCGCCAGTCCTTTTCCATCATGACCGGCAGGCGAAAGATCACGACATTGAGAAAACTACCGATGATCAGCGCAAACGCGAATACCGCCGAGATGTAAAAGGGTTCCGAAGCCGCAAGTAAGTCCATCATTCGACTTTAGTCCTGTCGGGGTCTGTCGATCCATAGAAAAACGGCGCTCGGGGTGCCCGCCGAACGCCGTTTTTTTCGTCGGAATCTTCTCGGTGCAGTCTAAACAACGGCACCCAGCTTGAAGATCGGCAGGTACATGGCGACGACCAGCCCGCCGACAAGGATACCGAGGATGGCCATAATCATCGGTTCGAGCAGCGCCGAGAGATTGTCGACGGCGTTGTCGACATCCTCTTCGTAAAAGTCGGCAACCTTTCCGGACATTTCGTCGAGCGACCCGGATTCCTCGCCGACCGCGATCATCTGGATGACCATGTTCGGAAACAGGTCGGTGTTTTCCATGGACTGCTGCAGCCGTTGTCCGGTTGCAACCTCGTCCCGCATCTCCAACACGCCCTGTTCGTAGACGATATTGCCCGTTGCTCCAGCCACGGACTCCAGGGCTTCCACGAGGGGTACACCCGCTGCGAACATGGTCGACAGCGTACGCGAGTATCTGGCGATAGATGCTTTTTGCATGATGGGCCCGATTATGGGCATTTTCAGCATCATACGATCGAGAAAATGCCGGAACGGCCGGGACCGCTTTTTGAAGTACAGGAATGCGGCGACTGCAGCCGCAATCACGAGAAAGATGATGATGCCCTGCGAGCGAACGAACGCCGAGAGATCGATGACCATACGTGTAAACGTTGGCAGGTCCGCACCGAATCCTTTAAAGAGATCTTCGAAGGACGGTATGACGAAAATCAGCAGAATCGTCGTGACGATGAACGCTACAGCCAGTACCGCGGCAGGATATGTCAGCGCTTTCTTGATTTTCTTTTTGATCGCCTCGGTCTTTTCCTTGTACGTCGCAATCTTGTCGAGCAACGTCTCAAGCGCACCGGCCTGTTCGCCCGACTCGACGAGGTTGACGAACAGATCGTCAAAGTAGAGGGGCTGTTTGGCCAGCGCCTCGGCCAGCGAGCTGCCGCCCTCGACGTCGGCCTTAATCGACAAAATCAGTTTCTGCATTGCGGCATTTTCGTGACCGTTGCCGACAATCTCGAAAGCCTGAACCAGCGGGATGCCGGCCGCAAGCATCGTCGCGAGCTGGCGGGAGAAAATGGCGATATCGCCCGACGTGATTTTGCCGCCGCCCGAAAACAGACCTTTGTTCTGCTTCTTGATTCGCGTGGGTACAACGCCCTGACGACGGAGATCGGCTCTGACCTGCGCCTCGTCGCTCGCAACGCTTTTACCCTTGACCTTCTTGCCATTTCTGTCGGTTCCTTCCCACAGAAAAGGCGTACTAACAATTGCCGTGTCCGCCATTATCTTTGCCCGCTAAATAAGTAAATACACGTTGATTACTCGATTGTAACCCGATTGACTTCCTCAAGGCTGGTAACCCCTTCCTTGACTTTGTTCAATCCCGCCTGTCTGAGATCGATAACGCCTTCTTTTGCCGCCTGATCCGCGATCTGCATCGCGTTTCCACCTTCCATGATGATGCGGCCCATGGCCTCCGAAACTTCCATAACCTGAAAAATACCGACTCGGCCTTTATAGCCGTCATTGCACTGTTTGCAGCCTGCCGGTCCAAAAATGCTGATGCCTTCATCGAGCTCGTCCGCCGCGAAGCCCTCCTGCTCCAGCGCCTCGCGCGGTATGTCCTTCGTTTCCTTGCAGTTGTCGCAAAGGCGTCGCGCCAGACGCTGCGCAATAATCAGGCTGACAGACGTCGCGATAGCGTACGGCTTGACGCCCATGTCCACCATGCGGGTCAGCGTTTTTGGCGCGTCGTTCGTGTGCAGCGTCGACATGACGAGGTGGCCCGTCTGTGCGGCCTTAATGGCAATCTCTGCCGTCTCGAGGTCTCGAATCTCACCGACCATGATGACATCGGGATCCTGACGAAGAAACGCTTTGAGGGACGATGCAAACGTCAGACCCACCTTAGGGTTGACGTTGACCTGGTTGATGCCCGGGAGATTGATTTCCGCCGGGTCTTCCGCTGTGGAAATGTTGCGGTCCTCGGTGTTGAGAATGTTGAGGCCCGTATACAGTGACACGGTTTTACCGGAGCCTGTCGGACCGGTCACGAGAATCATGCCGTAGGGCTTGGCAAGGTGTTTTTCGTACAGCTTCCGCTGATGCTCCTCGTAACCCAGCATTTCGATACCGAGCTTGGCGCTCGACGGGTCAAGGATTCGAAGTACGATTTTCTCGCCGAACAGGGTCGGGCAGGTGTTGACGCGAAAGTCGATTGCGCGATTCTTCGACAGCCGCATCTTGATACGGCCGTCCTGCGGTACGCGCCGTTCGGCGATGTCCATGCGTGACATGACTTTAAGTCGTGCACAGACCTTGTTCGCCAGTACGACCGGAGGCTGCGCAACCTCGGACAACACACCGTCGAGGCGTGTGCGTACGCGAAAGTATTTCTCGTAGGGTTCGAAGTGGATGTCCGACGCGCCGCGCTTGATAGCGTCCAGCAGTACTTTATTGACGAAGCGGACGACCGGTGCATCCTCGACATCGTCGCGGTGATCGTCTTCCTGGTCTTCCTCTTCGCCGCCGACGTCGAGGTTCTCGAGATCGAAATCGTCGTCTTCAAGTCCGCCAAGACTCGTATCGACGGCTTCGAGTGCCTTGTTGATACGTTCCTCGAGCTTGTCCTGCTCGACGACCACCGGGTCCACGCGCAGACTGGTCGCGAATTTGATGTCGTCGATGGCCTGCAGATTGGTCGGGTCTGCGATACCCAGGAAGACGCGCTGGCCGCGCCTGACCAATGGCAATACCCGGTGCTTGGCGATGAGCTTCTGATCGACGGCGCGAATGACATCGAGGTCGGTTTCCAGTGCGTCGAGATCCAGCAGCGGTACACCGAATTCGTGAGATGCCGCAACCGCAATGGCTCTCGCGTCTGCCAGACCCTCGCTGACGAGATACGCAATAAGCGACAATTTTTCCTTTTTGGCCGCATCGCTTGCCTGCTGAAACTGTTCTTCAGAGACAATACCGTCCTGCACGAGCCGCCGTGGCAGGCCCGCGAGGTTGGTAGAAGAAGCTGTTGCGGCCATAGGAATGTCGGGTAATTTCAGGGAGTATCGAGCGTTACAGTCTCACCGATACCGATTGCCGATTCAACCGGATTTTGTGCGCCCGTTCACAGTTACAGGATTCCATTAAGTAAAACCATCGAATTCCCGTTTTCCCTATTACTTAGAGCGTTCATCGGGGCAGAGTCGGCGCTGTCATGTCATATTCAGCTGCGACACGATGAGGGCATGTATCGAGTGTCCAGTGTTGGCGGCAGGTGCGTGGCTGTAATTGACCCTCCATCGGTGAGCGGCACAGCGCCGCCGCCAGGGGGCGATGCAGCTCCGCAGCGCCAGATCACGCCACCGCCTGGCAGCAAATAAGGCGTAAAGGAGATCACCGCTCCGAAAACATCCGCGTGGACAGCGTTACCCATTGTAATATCGATACGGCCGTTGACGATATCAACCTGATACACATAGAGACCCTTGGTATCGGTCGGATCGGCGGTCATTCCAGCCTCGGTCCTGCCGATGGGTGGGCGGCCCGACATATTGAATGCGTCCACGATCGGCACTTTCGCGTGCGCGGCCATGTTGATCGCTTCTGCGACCTGGGCCCGGATCGTGTAGGTCTGATAAGCGCTTACGGCTAACGATGCGAGTATGCCAATGATCGCAACGACGATCATCAATTCGATCAGGGTGAAACCCTGTTCGCGTTTCGCGGTGCCTTTGACAGCGGTTGAGAAAGACATCGTCGCCCCTGGCTGGAAGCAAAAAGGCCCCGTGTAACCGGGGCCCTCCGAAATTTAGCATGAAGCTAAATGCTTTTCCTGCTTCATAAATTCCTAACGACAGGTCGCAGGGCGGTACTTGTTGTCTACTGAACCCAAAGCTGAAGGGCAGGCCCAGATGACAGCGCCGTTTGACGTGACAGCGGACAGCACCAATGTTTGGGTATTAATGTTTGCATGCCCGGAAATGCCGCCGTAAGTGATAAGAATTTGACCCGGTACTGCTCCAACGTTGACACTCGAGGTGTACTTTCCGTTAATGTCGGTCGGAAGAGCAGCAATACCTGCCTGATCATTCGTGAGCGGAAATGCGCCACGGTCCATTACGTACTCGCTCACAGCAGCTTTCGCGCCGCCAGCCAGCGTCAGACCTTCAGAAACCTGTGCGCGGATTGTGTAATCCGAGTAGGCAG
The DNA here is from genome assembly GCA_965224505.1 of Woeseiaceae bacterium. GTDB lineage: Bacteria > Pseudomonadota > Gammaproteobacteria > Steroidobacterales > Woeseiaceae > UBA1847. The sequence goes on along the minus strand of CBDCZL010000018.1, from coordinate 1,753,276 downwards.
GAATTGCGATCGCCGCCAGAATGCCGATGATCGCTACGACGATCATCAGTTCGATAAGTGTAAAACCTTGTTGCTTCTTCATCACTTCGTCTCCATGAATTGAGAGTATTTTTCAAAAACGGCGAAATCGCCCGTACGGATGATTAAGCAATTCGCGTGCCAATTTTGATTCAGTTGGAGAAAAGTGTTATTTATCAGCTATTTATGTGGGATTTCACTGGTTTGGATCGACTCTAACAACTGACAATCCCAGGCTGATATTGTCGTTGTTGCGTCACAAGCTGACAATTTTTGTCAGTTTCGGCGCCGCCTATTCGATGCCGAGCTTCTTTATGCGGTATCTGAGTTGACGAAAGGTCAGACCGAGCAGTTTTGCGGCCGCGGTTTTGTTGTAGCGTGTTTTTTCCAGCGCCTCGATAATAGCCTGCCGCTGCACGTCTTCAATCTGATCGCCCAGCTTGCCGGCCGGTTCGCCTGTCGTGGCCTGTTCCTCGCGCATTCTCAGATCCTCCCGGGAAATATGACCGTCTGTGCATAAGGTGACGGCTCGCTCGAGCATGTTCTCGAGTTCGCGAACATTGCCCGGGAACGCATAGGACAGCAGGGCGTTTCGCGCATCGGCGGACATTTCGACGGAGTCGTCGAGCCGACGCAGAATATTGTCCGCCAGCATCAACACGTCGTCGCCTCTGTCGCGCAATGCGGGTACGTGCAACTCAATTACATTAATCCGGTAATAGAGGTCTTCGCGAAACTCGCCGGCGGCCACCATCTGTACCAGATTTTTATGCGTGGCGGACAAAATTCTCACATCGACGCTATCTTCCTTTTCGGCGCCAACCGGGCGTACCTTTTTCTCCTGAATCACGCGCAGCAGCTTGACCTGCATTGCCAGCGGGAGGTCGGCGATTTCATCGAGGAACAAGGTACCGTCCTGCGCACACTGAAAATGACCGGCTTTGTCGTTGATCGCGCCTGTGAAACTGCCCTTGCGGTGGCCGAAGAACTCACTTTCCATGAGTTCGCTCGGGATCGCTCCGCAGTTGACCGGAACGAACGGGCCTGAACTACGCGGGCCAACTTCATGGATCAGGCGCGCGACGAGTTCCTTGCCCGTGCCGGACTCACCGGAGACGTGCACGGGCGCCTGCGAACGAGCGACTTTATCGATCATGCGGCGCAGCTCGCTCATCCGCTCCGAATTGCCCAGCAGTTTTGACTTTCGGCCGTTCGTCGCGTCCAGCTTCAACGCGTTTTCGACGATATTGCGCAGATTTTTCAGGTCGAGCGGCTTGGAGATGAAGTCGAATGCGCCGAGTTTGAGGGCCTGCACGGCCGTTTCGACGTTGCCGTGGGCAGTGATTACCGCCACGGGCGTTCCAGGCGCGTTCGACTGCATCCACTCGACGAGTTCGAGGCCGTCGCCGTCCGGCAGCCGCATGTCCGTCAGGCAGATGTCGAACTCGTGCGAGGAGAGCAATTGCTTCGCGCCGGTGACGTCCACGGCCGATCTCGTCTCCACGTCCATGCGTCCGAGTGTGAGCGTCAGCAACTCGCAGATGTCCGGTTCGTCGTCGATGACCAGCGCTAAGGGTCGATTCATGCTTCTTCCTGGGATTCCCAGCGGCCCGGGTCCGCAAACACGATACGGAAGATACTGCCTCCGCCCGGGCGGTCAAGATACACGAGTGTCGCGCGATTGAGTTCACACAATTCGCGCGAAATATAGAGCCCCAGTCCCGTGCCTCCCGAGCGCGCGGTATAGAACGGCTCGAAGATCTTGTCGGCCGAGCCGTCGGCCACGCCGCGGCCGCAGTCGAGTACCTCGACGTACGGCCGTCCTTTGCCCTGCAGACGCCCGCCCTGAATTTCCACGAGGATGCCGCCGGTTTCGCTCGCGTACTTGATTGCGTTGTCGCAGAGATTCCAGAGTATCTGCCGCAAATGCGTGCGGTCCATGCGTGCGACGAGCCCGTCGGGGACGCTGCCGATGCTGAACTCGCCTTCCTGCAGTTCGTGTGTGCGCTCGAATTCGGCGGCGAATTCACACAGCCAGGGTTTTAGCTCAAGCAGTTCCGGGCGGCTCGATTCTCTGCGGGACAATTGCAGTACGTTGTCGATAATGTGGCTGACCCGCTCGGAGTGCGTCTGAATGATCTCGGTCAGCCGCACGTCGTCGCTGGTGAGTCCCGAAGATTCGGCCAGCAGTTGTGCCGCGTGACTCATCGCACCCACCGGGTTGCGAATTTCATGCGCGATGCTCGCACTCAGGCGCCCTAAGGAGGCCAGCTTGGACTGCTGAACGCGGGCATTCATCAGACTGACGTCCTCGAGGAATATCAGGATCGGTCCGCGCCGCTGACCATCTCTGCCGAGCGGCGCTAGGTGCGCCGTGATGCGCAGACTGTCTCCCTCGCTCGACAGCGTGAATTCCGGGTGAGAAGGCATTGCATGGTCCTGTCGCCATCGTGCGATGTATTCCGCCAGCGGCAAAAACATCGCAGCGAGCGGCGTACCTGCGACAATGCTGTCCGTTCCGAGCAATTGCGTCGCAGAACTGTTTACGAGCCGCACGTTGTCGTCCGAGTCGACGACCACGATACTTTCCCTTAAGTGCTGCACAATGTATTGGTTGAGTTCGGACAGGTTCTTGAGGTCCACGCCGAATTGACGCGCCATCGCCTCGCTGGCCTGAATGCGGCGAGCGAGTGGCTGTGTTGCCAGCGCAATCGCGAATATGATCGCGCTCAGAATACCCGCGGCCGGGTAGTTCGGTTCTGCGTTGTCGTAGACGAATTGGGTATATAGCTGTTCGCCGAGAATGGCAAACGTCGATATTGTCGCCAGCGTTGCGGATAGTCGAATTGGCAGAACGAGACTGCCGGCGCCGATGAAAATCACCAGCAGACCGCCAAGACCGCTGGAGATACCGCCGCTGGCGTGCATCAGCAGCGGAATCGCAAGGATGTCCACGAATAGCTGCACTGTGCCTATCGCCAGCTCGGGTCCCCAGCGTTGCCGGAGCGCGATCGCTGACAAAATTGCGAACACGAGGTAGCCTGCGGCCGTGGCTGCGAACAGCGTTGGCCGGCTGTCGCCGAAGAAGTGTGGGTCCGATCCTGCCGCGAACAGCACCAGCAGCGCGGCAGCGATCAACAGTCGAAACGCGTTCAGCGTGATCAGGACCCGCCAGCCCAGATCCGGCTCGTCGGTGGCTTTTTGTATCAGTGCTTCGCGGTTGCCAAGGAATGTCCGCCGCAGCCTGTCGTCGGTCGGTGCCTGATTCATTCGCGGATTGTAGACCGATTGTGGACAAGGGTCCCGCAAACCTACAAAATACGCCGACTTTTTCGCGCCGGATGTGCGCCAACGCGCATCGGCTCGACAATCGATTCCCAGACAAAAAGACGACCCGATGAATCTTCACGAATATCAATCGAAACGATTGTTCGCCGACTACGGCATACCCGTCCCAAAAGGCTTTCCTGCCAAGACGGCCGATGAGGCAGTTTCGGCGGCCGAGCGACTGGGCGGTGAGCTGTGGGTCGTCAAGGCGCAGGCGCACACGGGCGGGCGCGGTAAGGCGGGCGGTGTCCGGCTTGCAGGAACGCTGGATGAGGTCAGGGAATTCAGCGATGCGATGCTGGGCATGACCCTCGTGACCTATCAGACCGGCCCGGAGGGACTGCCCGTCAACACGGTGTATGTCGAAGAGGGGTCGGAAATCGATCGCGAACTGTATCTGAGCATGCTCGTCGATAGGGAGGTCAGCCGCATTTCGTTCATTGCGTCGGCCGCGGGCGGTATGGATATCGAAAAAGTGGCGGCCGAAACGCCCGAGAAGATATTTTCGGTCGCCATCGCACCGGACGCGGGATTGCAGGACTATCAGGCGCGTCAACTCGCGTTCGGTCTCGAACTCGACAAGACGCAGATGCGGCAGTTCGGTGCGCTCGTGAAGGCGCTGTACCGGCTTTATCTGGACACCGACGCCAGCCTCATCGAGGTCAATCCGCTGATTACCAACAAAGCAGGCGATGTCATCGCACTGGACGGCAAGATCAACATCGACGGCAGTGCGCTGTACCGGCAGAAGGCCATTGCCGAGATGCGCGACGAGTCCCAGGAAGACGAGGCCGAACGCAAGGCGGCCGAGCACGACCTCAATTACGTGTCGCTGGACGGTAATATCGCCTGCATGGTAAACGGCGCCGGTCTTGCGATGGCGACCATGGATCTGATCAAGCTGCACGGCGGTGAGCCCGCAAATTTCCTCGACGTCGGCGGCGGAGCCACGGCCGAGCGAGTGGCTGCCGCGTTCAAACTGATTCTGTCCAATGCAAACGTGTCGGCGATTCTGGTCAATATCTTCGGCGGCATCGTGCGCTGCGACCTGATCGCGGAAGGCATTATCAGCGCGGTCAGGGACGTCGGTGTCAGCGTGCCCGTCGTGGTCCGGCTCGAAGGCACGAACGTTAACAAGGGACGTGAGCTGCTCGCCGGCAGCGGCCTCGACATCATCGCGGCCGACGATCTGACCGATGCCGCAAAAAAAGCCGTTGCATCCGCAGCCTGACTCAGGCGTTCCGACGAGAAGATTTGATGAGTATTCTGGTAGACAAAAACAGCAAGATTATTTGTCAGGGCATTACTGGCAATCAGGGGTCTTTCCATACCGAACAATGCATTGAGTATGGGACGCAGGTGGTCGCGGGAGTGACGCCGGGCCGCGGCGGGCAGGATCATCTGGGCGTGCCTGTATTCAACACGATGCGCGATGCGGTCGCCGCGACCGGTGCCGACGTCAGTATGATTTACGTACCGCCGCCATTCGCCGCCGATGCGATCCTCGAGGCGGCCGATTCCGGGGTCGGACTGATCGTTTGTATCACCGAAGGGATTCCCGTGAACGATATGGTGAAGGTGAAGTCAGCGCTCGGCGATTACAATTGCCGGCTGATCGGCCCAAACTGCCCGGGCATCATTACGCCGGGCGAGTGCAAAATCGGCATCATGCCGGGTTTTATTCACAAGCCCGGTCGCATCGGGGTTGTGTCGCGGTCGGGAACCCTGACGTATGAGGCCGTCTATCAGACCACGACCAACGGCCTCGGCCAGTCCACCTGCATCGGCATCGGTGGCGATCCGGTGCGTGGCATGAACTTCATCGATTGCCTGGCATTGTTCCAGAACGACCCCGACACGGACGGCATTATCATGGTTGGCGAGATCGGCGGTACCGACGAGGAAGCGGCTGCCGAGTATATTCGGGACAACGTGAGCAAGCCTGTCGTTGCGTATATCGCGGGTGTGACCGCGCCGCCGGGCAAGCGCATGGGACACGCCGGCGCGATTATCGCGGGCGGCAAGGGTACCGCTGAGGACAAATTCAAGGCGCTCGACGGCGCCGGTGTGGCCACCGTGCGTTCACCGGCAGAGCTTGGGTCGAAAATGCGGGAAGTGATCGGCGGCTGACCGCTTCGATTCGGAGTGACGATGAACTCCAGCGTCAGGGTTGCACTGGCACAGATCGATCTCGCCGTTGGCGCCATTGCCGACAACACGGCAAAAATCATCGACTATGCCACGCGCGCCCGCGATGACCTGCGTGCGGATCTGGTCGTATTTCCCGAACTCAGCGTTTGTGGCTACCCGCCCGAGGACCTGCTGTTTCACGCCGGGCTTCGGCACGGCGTCGAGTCGGCCGTTGAGGAAATCAGAGACAAAGCGCTCGGCATCGCGGTTCTGATAGGCTTTCCCGAATACGACGGCGATGCCATCTACAATGCCTGTGCCGTGTTTCACAACGGCAATGTCCTCGCGCACTATCGCAAGCAATTGCTGCCCAATTACAGCGTATTTGATGAGGAGCGCTACTTTTCGGCCGGCAACAGGGCTTCGGTGTTCCGTCTCAACGGCATCCGCATCGGCCTGAATATCTGCGAGGACGTCTGGCAACCCGCGCCGATGAATGCGGCGCGGGCGGCCGGTGCGGAGTGCCTTGTGGCAATCAACGGGTCGCCCTACGAGATTCACAGCCAGACCAATCGCGAACGGCAGGTAAGGCAGCGCATTGCCGAAGTCGGTATTCCGGTGGTGTACGCGAATATGGTGGGCGGGCAGGACGAACTCGTGTTCGACGGCGGCTCGTTTGCAATGGATGCCGGCGGCAATATCGCATTTCGCGCCGCTGCATTCGAAGAGGCGCTCTGCGACGTCGTTCTCGGGGCGTCAGGCCGTGGGGTCGTGCCGCAACGGGGGAGCAGGTCGGAAGCGCTTGAGCTTGAACCCAGTGTCTACGGTGCGCTCGTAACCGGTACGCGCGACTACATCGACAAACACGGTTTTCCGGGGGTCGTTCTCGGATTGTCGGGGGGGATCGATTCCGCGCTTGTTGCCGCAATTGCCTGCGATGCTATCGGGGCCGAGCGGGTGCGGGCCGTCATGATGCCGTTTCGCTATACGTCGGCAATGAGCCGGGAAGATGCCGCTGCGCAGGCGGGATTGCTCGGCATTGACTACGACGTTGTTCCGATCGAGCCGATGTACGAGGCGACGGTTACGCAGCTTAAGCGCGTGCTCGGAGACCGTGAACCGGATGCGACCGAGGAGAATATCCAGGCGCGCTGTCGCGGCATATTGCTGATGGCGATCTCCAACAAGACCGGCCGTATGTTGCTGACGACCGGCAATAAGAGCGAGATGGCCGTCGGCTATGCGACGCTCTACGGCGATATGGCCGGTGGCTTCGCGCCTATAAAGGACTGCTCTAAATCGCTCGTCTATCGTCTCGCGAGGTACCGAAACACGTTGGGCCACGCGATTCCCGAACGCGTCATCACGCGGGAGCCGTCCGCGGAACTTCGTCCGGACCAGAAAGACAGCGATTCGCTGCCCGACTACGAAATTCTGGACCCGATTCTTGAGGCGTTTATCGAGGAGGATTTGTCGGTTGCCGAAATAACGGCTCGCGGATTCGATCGCAGCGTTGTCGTGCGTGTGCTGGAGATGGTCAAGCGCAATGAGTACAAACGCCGCCAGGCACCGCCGGGGGTGCGTATCAGTGGCAGGGCATTCGGCCGCGACTGGCGCTATCCAATTACCTCGGGATACAAATTTCCGCGCTGATCGAATAGTTCAAGCGGCCTGGTGGGCCGCTTGATAAACTCGGTCACTCTCAGAGCCCTTCTCAAGGGGCAGACCCAGGCGAAGCGGCGCCGGCATAGCCGGGCTATGTCAAGCCGCTGCAACACCGGTATGCCCCTTGAGAAGGACTCCCTGCGGGTCGCACCACAACGCCCTTCGGCGGTGTTGAGCTCACTTGAATTGGCGACGGCCAGTCCTGCGTTCGCCCGCCTTGCCGAAGGGCGTTGTGATGCGACTGAGCGTCACCGAATTTATCAAGCGGCCCACTAGCCGCGATCGGGGAAGTTCTGCGCCAGGACGCGGCGAGCATCGGAAGCCAGGTCTGTCAGGCCGAGTTTGTCGTAGGCTTCGGCCATAATTTCCAGTGAACGCGCATTGCCGCTGGCGCCGTTAAATTCCTCGAGCGCGGATTTGGCACGGCGTACGGCGGCGACGTAGGCGCCACGTCGCAGGTAGTAGTCCGCGACGTGGTTTTCGTATTCCGCGAGCCGGTTTTTCATCGCTACCATGCGTTGTTCCGCATCCGGCGCATAGGCGCTGTCGGGGTAACGCTCGACGAGCCGTCGCAAGGTGCTGTACGACAGCTCCACATCAACCGGTGGCCGTTTGGTAATGTCGCGACGGAACAGGCGTTCAAGCCTGCCGGCATCACGTTCGAAGTAGGACAGCCCCTTGATGTAGAGTGCGTAGTCGACGCGCGGGTGGGTCGGGTTTTCGCGCATGAACGTATCCGCCGTGTCTATGGCCTGCTCTTTTTGACCGCTCTGATAATAAGCGTGCATCAGCTCCAGCTGGATCTGACGGGACAGATCGCTGAAGGGATAGCGCGCCTGAATGGCTTCGAATATCTGAATGCCGCGGCGGAAGTTTTTTCGCTGGATCGCTTCCTGGGCCGTTTCGTACGCCTCGGTGATGTTCCGTACTTCGGACTGGGTTTCCTCATTGCCGGCGCAGGCCATCAGGCCCATGCCGAGAAGCAGTGCCAAAATGAAATGCCGTTGCTGCGTAATCGCTGTCATAAATCGCATATAGTGCTGTCTTGTTGCTGAGTTGGGCTGCCGGCCGGGCTGGCAATTATAACGTAAACTGCCACGGTCCAATGACTTCCAAAAAACATGTCGCCACAGTGCCCGAGGATTTCGCCGGTCTGCGATTGGACCTCGCGCTTGCACGGATGTTTCCGCAGTATTCGCGCAGCCGGATGAAATCCTGGCTGTTGTCCGGAGCCATCGACGTCAGCACGGGGATATCGCGGCCAAAGGACACAGTGGCGGGCGGTGAGACCGTGACGATGATGCCGCCGACTGAGGCGGCCGTGGAGGCACGCGCGCAACCGATGCGTCTCGACATTGTGTTCGAAGACGAAGCGCTGCTTGTGGTCGACAAACCGGCCGGGCTGGTTGTGCATCCGGGTGCCGGGAATCCCGATGGAACGCTGATGAACGGTTTGCTGCATCATGCGCCCGGGATCGAGGAAATTCCTCGCGCAGGGATCGTGCATCGAATCGATAAGGACACGACGGGGTTGTTGCTTGTTGCGAAGACGCTGACCACGCACACGGCATTGGTTCGTCGGCTGGCGGATCGGGAAATTTCGCGGCAGTACATTGCCGTGTGCAACGGCGCGCTCACGGGCGGCGGGACCATTCGTGAGCCTCTGGCCCGGCATCCCGTGGATCGTAAGCGGATGAGCGTGCAGTCAGGTGGCCGACCGGCTGTGACGCATTTTACGCTCAGGGAGCGCTTTGCGGCATTCACTAGCGTTGACGTGCGGCTCGAAACCGGACGAACGCATCAGATTCGCGTGCACTTCGCACATCGGCGGCACGCACTGGTCGGCGATCCCGTGTATGGCGGGCGGCTTATGCTGCCAAGGGGGGCATCGGCAGAACTTGTCGAAGTACTGCGGGGGTTCAGGCGCCAGGCGCTGCATGCGAGCTGCCTGGAGTTCGAACATCCGCTCAGCCGCCGGCGCCTGATGTTCGCAGCGCCTTTGCCGGACGATATGAATCGATTGATCGATGCCATGCGCGCGGATGCGGATGAACGCTGACTGGATGCAAGCGGAATGGCCGGCGCCGGATGCGATCGTCGCCGGTACGACGCTGCGCAGTTATTCGTCTGAGCGGCTGCCCTGTGCCGGGCAGCCATGCTATTTGCGGCAGGTACATGGCAACGTTGTTGTCGAGGCCCGCGAGTACGCGCAACCGCCTGAGGCGGATGCGAGTGTTGGCGGTGCTCCGGGCGTAATTTGTGTTGTCCGAACCGCAGATTGCCTGCCGGTGATTTTCTGCCGCCGCGACGGGACGGCCTTCGCGTCTGCACATGCGGGTTGGCGGGGGCTGGTGGCCGGTGTGCTTGAAAATACTGTGGCGGCGCTCAATTGCCCACCGACATCCCTGCTGGTTTGGTTTGGGCCGGCTATCTCACAGGCCGCTTTCGAGGTAGGCGACGAGGTTCGCGAGGCGTTTCTGGTGGTCGACAAGGCGGCTGCAGAGCATTTCATCGTCAATGCACAGGGTCGCTGGCAGGCTGACCTGTTTGGGCTGGCCCGCCAGCGCCTTCATTCAGCCGGCGTCAGCAGTATCTACGGCGGTGGTCTCTGTACCTTTGCGGATCGAGCCCGTTTCCACTCCTACCGCCGCAACCCGGCCTGCGGCCGCCTCAAAACTTTCATCGGTGTCAGGTCCCGTGCTTAGGTGTCAGGTACAAGCTGCCGGTGTCGGATACAAGATCCGACACCGGCAGCTTGTACCTGACACCCAGGGCCTTGAAAAATCGTCTGCCTGGCGCCAAATCCTGGGCAGATTGTGAGATTTGCAGGGGACTTCCATGCGATTGGATAAACTGACAAGTAAATTTCAGCTTGCGCTGGCCGATGCGCAGTCGCTTGCCGTTGGGCAGGACCATCAGTTCATAGAACCAGCCCATGTCATGGTCGCATTGCTCGACCAGCAGGGAGGCAGCGTGCGTGGACTGCTGACGAAAGCCGGGGCGAACGCCAATCTGCTGCGCTCGCAGCTCGGCGATGCCATTGATCGCCTGCCACGCGTCGAAGGCGCCGGAGGTGAAGTACATATTGGCAGCGATCTGCAGAAGCTGTTCAATATCACGGACAAGCTCGCACAGAGTCGTAACGATCAGTATATTTCCAGCGAACTCTTTGTGCTTGCCGCGCTCGATAACAATTCACCGCTCAGGCCGCTGCTTGAGCAGGCCGGGGCAGTTCGGGGCGCAATTGAGAAGGCTATCGACGATCTGCGCGGCGGACAGCAGGTCAATGATCCAAATGCCGAAGACTCACGTCAGGCACTCGAAAAGTTTACGATCGACCTGACCGAGCGTGCCGAACAGGGCAAGCTGGATCCGATCATCGGCCGGGACGACGAAATTCGTCGTACGATCCAGATTTTGCAGCGCCGCACCAAAAACAATCCTGTGCTGATCGGTGAACCCGGTGTCGGCAAGACCGCGATCCTGGAAGGACTCGCGCAGCGCATCGTTAATAACGAGGTGCCCGAGGGCCTGCGTGGCAAACGCATTCTGTCGCTCGACATGGGTGCACTGATTGCCGGCGCAAAATTTCGCGGCGAGTTTGAGGAGCGACTGAAAGGCGTTCTGAATGACCTTGCGAAGCAGGAAGGTCAGATCATTCTGTTTATCGATGAACTCCATACGATGGTCGGCGCGGGCAAGGCCGAGGGGTCAATGGACGCCGGCAACATGTTGAAGCCCGCACTGGCGCGCGGCGAATTGCACTGCGTCGGTGCGACCACACTCGACGAGTACCGGCAGTACGTCGAAAAGGATGCCGCACTGGAACGTCGCTTCCAGAAAGTGCTCGTCGAAGAACCGACGGTTGAGGATACGATCGCCATTCTGCGCGGTCTCAAAGAGCGCTATGAAGTGCACCACGGTGTCGAAATCACGGACCCGGCGATCGTCGCAGCAGCGACTTTGTCTCATCGGTATATTTCGGACCGGCAATTGCCTGACAAGGCGATCGATCTGATCGACGAATCGGCGTCGCGAATTCGCATTGAGATCGATTCGAAGCCCGAAGCCATGGACAAGCTCGAACGCCGCATCATTCAGCTCAAGATTGAGCGCGAAGCGCTGAAGAAGGAGTCTGATGAGGCATCGGTAAAGCGTCTTGAGGAACTTGCGGAAAAACTGGAGGCGCTCGAGAAGGAGTTCTCCGACCTTGAGGAAGTCTGGAAAGCCGAGAAGGCCGCAATGCAGGGCGCCACGCACATCAAGGAAGAACTGGAACGCGCAAAACTCGAACTCGAAACCGCGCATCGTGCCAATGACCTCGCACGCATGTCGGAGCTTCAGTACGGCCGCATTCCGGAACTGGAAAAACAACTCGGCGATGCGATGGCGGCGGAAAACACTGAAAATACGCTACTTCGCAACAACGTCACCGAAGAAGAGGTGGCGGAGATCGTTTCGAAGTGGACGGGTATTCCGGTCGCCAAAATGCTCGAAGGGGAAAAAGAGAAACTGCTGCAGATGGAGGCCGTCGTACAGCAGCGCGTTGTGGGTCAGGATGAGGCTGTCACAGTTGTCGCAAATGCGATCCGCCGTTCACGTGCCGGACTTTCCGATCCAAAGCGGCCGATTGGCTCATTTCTGTTTCTCGGACCGACCGGCGTCGGCAAAACCGAACTCACGAAGGCGCTGGCCAGTTTCCTGTTCGACACCGACGATGCAATGGTGCGGCTGGACATGTCCGAGTTCATGGAAAAACACTCTGTGGCACGTTTGATCGGTGCACCTCCGGGGTACGTTGGCTATGAGGAAGGCGGCTATCTTACGGAGGCCGTGCGTCGCCGGCCGTACTCGGTCATCCTGCTCGACGAAGTCGAGAAGGCGCACCCGGACGTATTCAATGTATTGCTGCAGGTTCTGGACGACGGTCGCCTGACCGACGGCCAGGGCCGCACGGTCGATTTCCGCAACACGGTCATCGTCATGACCTCCAACCTCGGTTCCAACCTGATTCAGGAAATGGCCGGCGAAGACAACTACGAAGCGATGAAGAATGCAGTCATGGAGGTGGTCGGGACGCATTTCCGTCCGGAGTTCATCAATCGTGTCGACGATCTGGTCGTGTTCCATCCGCTCGCGCGCGAACACATCCGCATGATCGTGGATATCCAACTCGGCTATCTGCACGAGCGGCTCGCGGAACGTGATATCCGCATTCACTTGTCGGACGCTGCTCGTGACAAGCTCGCCGACGCCGGGTTCGATCCTGTTTACGGCGCTAGGCCGCTGAAGCGCGCGATTCAGCAGCAGGTCGAGAATCCGCTCGCTCAGGAGATTCTGCAGGGCCGTTTCTCACCGGGAGACACGATTGAGGTCGGTGTCGCCGAAGGCGGGCTGGAGTTCGACAACGCGGCTTAGCACGTGACTGCGATAGGTTCTATAATTCGGCGCCCCCTCCTGCGCGGGGTTGGAATGGAGTAAGGAGCAAAATGCCGATCTACGATTACCAGTGCAGAGACTGTGAGCATGTCTTCGATGCCTTGCAGAAGTTGCGCGAAGAGCCGCTCGTGGACTGCCCGGCGTGCGGCAGGCCGTCGTTACGTAAGCTCCTGTCCGCGCCGAAGTTCCGGCTCAAAGGCAGTGGCTGGTATGAGACGGATTTCAAGACTGGCGAGAAACGCAATATTCACGGTGAGGCGGAGACGAAGAAAACCGATAAAAGCGCTGATCCCGGCTCCGGCGACAAGAAGGAAAAAAGCGCGGATAAACCTCAGAAGAAGCCGGCCAGTGCCACGACGGGCGGCGCCTCGGATTCGAGTTGAAACGAATCCAGAAATACCTCGTCGCGGGAATCCTGGTCTGGGCGCCACTGTTCGTCACGTGGTTACTACTGCGGTTTGCCGTAGGCCTCATGGATAAAACACTGTTGCTGATCCCGCAGCAGTATCGTCCCGAGGAATTGCTCGGCGTCAACATTCCCGGACTTGGTGTCATCCTGACCCTCGTCGTATTGTTCGTTACCGGTGTGCTGGCTGCGAATTTCGTCGGGCGTGCGTTCGTCGGTGGCTGGGAATCGCTGATGGATCGAATTCCGGTCGTGCGAGCTATTTATTCAGCGGCAAAGAATTTCGCCGAAATCGTGTTTTCAGATTCCAGCCAGTCCTTCAAACAGGTGCTGCTGATCGAGTATCCGCGCAAGGGACTGTACAGCCTCGCCTTTCAAACCTCGTCGGAACTGGGCGAAGTACAGGGTCGCACGGGCGAGGCCGTTGTGTGCTGTTTCGTTCCGACCACGCCGAACCCGACCTCGGGTTTCATCATCGTGGTGCCGAAGAAGGACGTGATCGAACTCGACATGGAGGTCGATGAGGCGCTCAAGATGATCATTTCACTGGGTGTCGTGGTGCCGACCTGGCGCCGTGAGCAGACCGGCGAGCTGCCATTGAAAATGCCTGCGGAATAGGGTCTCCTGGCTTGCTTAGCCGCCCCGCAGGCCGTAACATTCCGCCTCTTTTTGCAGGGGTTTTCCCCCGGAATTCACGATGCGAAGCCATTATTGCGGCGAGATCAACGAGTCTCTCAACGGCGAAATAATTGAGGTCTGCGGCTGGGTGCACCGGCGCCGCGACCATGGGGGTGTCATCTTCATCGATCTGCGGGATCGTGAGGGTTTGCTACAGGTCGTGTTCGATCCCGATCGTCCTGAGATTTTCGCCGACGCCGAGAGGATTCGGTCGGAATTTGTGTTGAAAGTAAAAGGGCTGGTCCGGCCGCGCCCCGACGGCACCGTCAATCCGAATATGAATACCGGACAGATCGAGGTGCTGGCGCACGAACTCGACATTCTGAACAAGTCGGAGACCCCGCCGTTCCATCACGACGAGCACGCGAACGAGGACATTCGCCTGAAGTATCGTTACCTCGATCTCAGACGTGAGGATATGCTCGGCAATCTGATGCTGCGCCACAAGGTAACGAAGGCCATGCGCGACTACCTCGACGCCAACGGTTTCGTCGATACCGAGACGCCGATGCTGACGCGGGCAACGCCGGAAGGTGCGCGGGATTACATCGTTCCGAGCCGCACGCATTCCGGAAAGTTCTTCGCGCTGCCGCAATCGCCGCAGATATTCAAGCAACTGCTCATGATGTCCGGGCTCGATCGCTACTATCAGATCGTGCGCTGCTTCCGGGACGAAGATCTGCGTGCGGATCGTCAGCCGGAATTCACGCAACTCGATATTGAGATGAGTTTCGTGGATGAGCAGGCCGTCAACGACACGATGGAAGGCATGATTCGTCACCTGTTCAAGGAGACGATGGACATCGATCTGCCGAATCCATTTCCGCGCATGAGCTATGCGGAAGCGATGGACCGATTTGGCTCCGACAAACCGGACCTGCGTATCGACCTCGAACTCGTTGAGGTGTCGGATCTGATGGCATCGGTCGACTTCAAGGTGTTCGCCGGGCCTGCGGCCGACCCTGAAGGCCGGGTTGCCGCGCTCTGCGTGCCGGGCGGTGCGGAAATGAGCCGCAAGGTCATCGATGACTACACGGCGTTCGTTGGTCGCTACGGTGCGAAAGGTCTCGCTTATATTAAGGTCAACGACATCGATGCCGGTGCGGACGGCCTGCAGTCGCCGATCCTCAAGTTTCTAGGCGACGATGCCGTTCAGGGAATCCTCGAACGCACGGGCGCGAAGTCGGGCGACCTGATTTTCTTCGGCGCCGATAAGGCGCGTGTCGTCAACGATGCGCTCGGCGCGTTGCGTGTGCGGGTGGGCCAGGACCGCGGTCTGGTCGCTGAGGGCTGGGCGCCGTTGTGGGTGGTCGACTTCCCGATGTTCGAATGGGATGCCGGGACGAAGCGTTACAATGCGTTGCATCACCCGTTCACAGCGCCGTCGGTGAACGATGCGGATGCCCTGAAGGCCGATCCCGGCAATGCGTTGTCCCGCGCCTACGACATGGTGCTCAACGGATCGGAAATCGGCGGCGGATCGATCCGAATTCACGACCAGGACATTCAGGCGGCGGTGTTCGAACTGCTCGATATCTCGAAGGAAGAGGCTGAAGAGAAGTTCGGTTTCCTGCTCACGGCGCTGCAGTACGGTTGCCCGCCGCACGGTGGTATCGCGTTTGGCCTCGATCGCATCGTCATGCTCATGGCAGGCGCGGAGAGCATCCGAGACGTGATTGCGTTCCCGAAAACGCAAACCGCAGCCTGCCCATTGACGAACGCGCCCGGCGAAGTTTCGCCAGAGCAGCTCCGCGAAACCGGCATCCGCCTCCGCCGTTAATTTTTGGTACCGGTTACCGTATACCCAGTCTAAATGCCAGCAGGGCGTTTAGACTGGGTATACGGTAACCGGTACCGTTGCGCAGACGCCTACAGGTCTTTGAGCCGATACAGCGCGGCTAGTGCCTGCCGTGGTGTCATTGAGTCAGGATCGAGTGCATCGACGGCGTCACGCAACGGGGTCTCCATCGGCTCGGGCGATGCCATGCTCAGATCAAGCTGTCGCTGCGGTGATTGTTTGAGACCCTGCTGCATGTTTTCGAGTTCGTGCAAGTAGGCTCGGGCTCTGCGAATCACGTCGCGCGGCACACCGGCAAGCGAGGCCACCTGCAGGCCGTAACTCTGATTCGCCGGCCCGGGTTTCACGGCGTGCAGGAATACGAGTTCGCCTCCGTGTTCAGTCGCGTCGAGATGCACGTTATCGCACGCCGATATTTCCTGGGCCAGAGCCGTCAGTTCAAAGTAGTGCGTTGCGAACAGGGTGAACGCCTGCGCCTGCTCGCCCATGAAATGCGCGGCGGCCCACGCCAGCGACAGTCCGTCGAATGTACTTGTGCCCCTGCCGATCTCATCCATGAGCACGAGGCTCCGGTCGGTCGCATTGTTCAGAATGGTTGCCGTCTCGGTCATCTCCACCATAAATGTCGAACGGCCGCCCGCGAGATCGTCGGATGCCCCGATGCGCGTGAATATTCTGTCGACGGGCCCGATACGAAGCCGTTTCGCCGGCACGAAACTGCCCACGTGAGCAAGAATCACGATCAGTGCGGTCTGGCGCATGTAGGTCGACTTACCACCCATATTGGGGCCCGTGATGACGAGCAGCCTGCGCGCGTCGCTTAGCGTCAGATCGTTCGCGATAAACGGCGCGTCGATGACCTGTTCAACGACGAGATGGCGTCCGCCTTCGATGTCGATGCAGGGTTCGGGGCTGATAATGGGCTTCGACAGGTTCAGTGCGACCGCGCGTTCGGCGAAACATACCAGCACGTCGAGTTCTGCCAGTCCAGCGGCACTGAGCTGTAATTCGCCGAGCACCGTACGCAACCGATCCAGCAGGTCCTCGTAGAGGAACTTCTCTCGGCTCAACGCACGTTCACGCGCGCCCAGCACTTTATCTTCGAACGCCTTGAGTTCCGGTGTGATGTACCGCTCCGCGGCTTTGAGCGTCTGCCGGCGAACGTACTCGACCGGTGCCTTGTCGGCCTGTGCACGGCTGATCTCGATGTAGTATCCGTGCACGCGGTTGTAGCCGAGCTTGAGTGTGGGTATGCCCGTGCGCTCGCGTTCGCGCACTTCCAAATCGGTGAGGTATCGGTCCGCGTTCTCCGCGACTCCGCGCAGCTCGTCGAGTTCGTCGTCGTAGCCCGGCGCGATGACACCGCCATCGCGAATCAGCATGGGCGGGTTGTCGATGATCGCGTCGCCGAGCAGGCGCTGCGATTCGCGATGTTCCCCGATCTGCCGGGCCAGCTCCCGCAATAGCGGGGATTCAAGCGCCGAGAGTTGGCGCTGCAGTTCGGGTAGCCGGGACAAGGCCTCGCCAAGTTGTCTGAGGTCGCGCGGCCGCGCGGAGCGCAGTGCGACGCGCGCCAGAATCCGTTCGGTGTCGCCGATGCCGTTCAGCAGTTCCTGCAGCCCGCCGGTAGCGGCCGTCGCGATCAGCGTTTCTATCGATTGGTAACGTGCCTTTAGGACTTCCGGGTCGCGCAGCGGCCGCTGCAGCCAGCGGCGCAGCAGGCGGCTGCCCATCGCGGTGCGGCAACGATCCATGACGCCGGCCAGCGTGTGCCGGTCGTGCCCGCTCAACGACTGGTCGATCTCAAGGTTGCGGCGCGTCGGTCCGTCCATGATGACCGCGTCGTCGCGGCGCTCGACGCCGATGGCCGTGATGTGCGGCAGACTGGCCTTCTGCGTGTCGGTGACGTATTGCAGAAGTGCACCGGCCGCTGCGACGCCATTCTCAAGCTGCTCGCAGCCGAAGCCGCTCAGATCGCGGGTACCGAACTGATTGCACAACAGCCGCGTTGCGCTGTCGAGTTCGAAATGCCACGGCGGCCGGCTTGTCACGCGTATGTCATCGTCGAATGTCGCTGCCATATCCTCGTCGACAATTAACTCGGCGGGGTGTAGCCGCTGTATTTCTCCCAGCAATGCCTCGGTGTCAGGTACTTCGGTCAGGCGAAACCGGCCCGCAGAAAGGTCGAGCCATGCAATGCCGATGTTCTCGGTGCCGTAACAGAGTGCCGCGACGACGTTGTCCCGGTTAGCCGACAGCAGCGCTTCGTCGGTGAGCGTGCCCGGCGTCACTATGCGTGTCACTTTTCGTTCGACGGGTCCCTTACTTGTGGCCGGGTCGCCGATCTGCTCGCAGATGGCGACCGATTCGCCTTTACGCACGAGCCTGGCGAGATAGCCTTCGACCGCATGGTAGGGCACACCCGCCATCGGGATCGGGTTGCCGCCGGACTTGCCGCGTGCGGTCAGCGTAATATCGAGCAGCGAGGCTGCGCGTTTCGCATCGTCGTAGAACAACTCGTAGAAGTCGCCCATGCGGTAAAACACGAGCATGTCGGGATAGTCCGACTTGATCGCGAGATACTGGCGCATCATCGGTGTGTGTACGGGGGAGACGTTGCTCATTCCTGCTGGCTTTTTTTGGTACCTTATTATCAATCCGTGAAAATACTGCATGTCGAAACCGGACGCCATTTTTTGGGCGGGCCGCAGCAGGTCGTCTACCTGATGGCGGCGCTGCAGCGCCGCGGGCACGAGAATATGCTCGTCTGTCCGCCGGGCTCGGGTGTTGACACTGCCGCGCGCCGGGCGGGCCTCAAAGTGCACAATCTGTTCTGCGCCGGGGATCTGGATCTGCCGTTCGCCTACCGCCTGTCGCAGTTCATTCGCGAGCAGAGCCCGGACATCGTCCACTGTCACAGCCGTCGCGGCGCCGACGTTCTGGGCGGTCTCGCGGCATCGTTTGCCGATGTCCCGGCGATCGTATCGCGGCGCGTTGATAATACTGAGATTCACGTCATGGCGGCCCTTCGCTACAAGCCGTTCCGGCGCATCGTCGCGATTTCGGACGCCATCGCCGAGGTGCTGCGCAGCCATGGAATTGACGACGACCGGATCGTCGTCATTCGCGACGCAGTCGATAGTGAGGCGTTCAGCGCGCTACCGGACAGAGACGTTCTGCGACGTGAGTTCGGCATCGAAGCCGACGATTTTGCGATCGCGGCGGCTGGGCAACTGATCGAGCGCAAAGGCTACGGGCACCTGTTGCAGGCGCTTGCATGCCTTCGTCCCGAGCATCCGCGAATGCGGCTCGTATTGTTCGGCGAGGGTGAGCTCTACCGCGACCTGCAGGCACAGGCCGGCTCGCTTGGGTTGACGGATACCCTGCGTTTCGCGGGGTTCAGAGACGACCTCGACGACCTGTTGGGCGCATTCGACTTGTTCGTTCACCCGGCGCTGGCCGAGGGGCTCGGTGTCGTGACGCTCAAAGCGGCCGCGGCCGGCCTCGCCGTTGTCGCGTGCGCCGCGGGCGGTATTCCGGAGGCGGTCGCGCACGGCGCATCCGGTTTGCTGGTTGCGCCCGGCGACCCGTCCGCGCTCGCGGCAGCGATTGCGGAGTTGCAATCGGACGACAAAAAACGCAGGGAAATGGCGATTTTCGGCCGACGACGGATGCAAAGTGAGTTTTCAATCGCTACGATGGGCGACCGGCATATAGCATTGTACGAATCTGTGATCGATGGCGGACCACGAAGCGATTCTTAAACTCGCCGAAGCCCTGGTCGGTGAGCTCAACGCGTCCGGCAAGGCCGTGGCGACGGCGGAGTCGTGCACGGGCGGATGGATATCGAAAGCCATCACCGACGTTCCGGGCAGTTCCGGGGTGTTCGGCTACGGTGTCGCGAGCTATGCAAACGGTGCGAAGGAATCATTGCTCGGTGTGCAGAGTTCCACGATTGACGATCACGGCTCGGTCAGCGCAGCCGTCGTCGAAGAAATGGCGAAGGGCGTGCTGCGTCTGAGCGGTGCCGACATCGCCGTCGCGGTCTCCGGCGTGGCGGGTCCGGATGGTGGCACTGAGGAGAAGCCGGTCGGCACGGTCTGGTTCGGCTGGGCGGTTCGCGACGGAACCGACGTCAGCACCACTTCGCACCTCGAGCGGTTCACAGGCGACCGCGAGCTGATTCGTGAGGCCAGCGTGGCGCACGCGCTGCAGGGTCTGCGGGAGCGCATCGATACGTGAAGACGCGGCGGCTGTTTTTTGCGTTGTGGCCGGAACCTGCACAGCGCGATCGTCTGCGCGATGCCATCAACTCGGTCGCGAGAAACGTCGAAGGCCGTACGCTGGATCGCCAGAACTGGCACGTGACGCTCGCGTACGTTGGCGTTTTTCCCGAGAGGCGCCTGCCGATTCTGTACCAGAAGGCTGCTGAAATTGCCGTCGAGCCGTTTCGCCTGAGCTTCGACCGGCTGGAATTCTGGCCAAAGCAGAAGATTGCCGTGCTTGCGGCAGTGACGGTGCCGCCGGAACTGCAACGGCTGGTCGATTCGCTGAGCGAGACTCTGGCAAGCGTCGGTATTCGGCCCGAGGAGCACAACTACCGTCCGCACGTCACGGTCGCGCGCAACGCGCGGCCGTTCGCCACCGAGCGCCTGTCGCGCAGGCTGGAGATGGAATGGTTCAAATTTGAATTGATGGAATCGGTTTCTGCACCGGGCGGCTCGCGCTATTACCTGATGAAACAGTAGCCTGCGGCGATCACTTCGAGTTTCTCGACCTTCCCGCGAAAAACTCGAGCGCCGAAAGCTCCCATTGACGCGGCTTTCATGAAATAATACTGTACATACCCACAGTATCTTCGAAATCGCCGCTGGCGGCACCAAAATGGACCAAAATAATGGATGAGAATCGCAAAAAAGCACTCGCACAGGCTCTGGGACAGATCGAAAAGCAGTTCGGCAAAGGGTCGGTCATGCGGCTCGGAGACAACAACGCAGCCAAAGATATTGAGGCGGTTTCGACGGGCTCGATCGGGCTGGATGTCGCGCTGGGCATCGGCGGCCTGCCCAGAGGGCGTGTCATCGAGATTTACGGTCCGGAGTCGTCCGGTAAAACCACACTGACGCTGCAGGTCGTTGCCGAGGCGCAGAAACTGGGCGGCACGGCCGCATTCGTCGATGCCGAGCACGCACTCGATCCGGCCTATGCCGAGAAGCTTGGCGTCAATGTGGACGAACTGCTCGTATCGCAGCCGGATACAGGCGAGCAGGCGCTTGAGATCACCGACATGCTCGTGCGCTCCGGCGCGGTCGACATCGTCATCATTGACTCGGTGGCGGCGCTGACGCCGAAAGCGGAAATCGAGGGCGAGATGGGTGACTCGCACATGGGACTGCAGGCGCGTCTGATGTCACAGGCGCTGCGCAAGCTTACGGGCAATATCAAGCGCTCGAACACGATGGTCATTTTCATCAACCAGATCCGCATGAAGATCGGTGTAATGTTCGGCAGCCCCGAAACAACGACGGGCGGTAATGCGCTCAAGTTCTACTCGTCGGTGCGTCTCGACATCCGGCGCATCGGCGCGATCAAGAAGGGCGACGAGGTTGTCGGCAATCAGACGCGTGTCAAAGTGGTCAAGAACAAGGTCTCGCCGCCGTTCAAACAGGCCGAATTCGAGATTCTTTACGGCCAGGGTATTTCGCGCCACGGTGAGTTAATCGATCTCGGTGTGCAGCACGGCATTGTCGACAAGGCCGGTTCCTGGTACAGCTACGGCGACGACCGCATCGGGCAGGGCAAGGAAAACGTTCGTGAGTTTCTCAAACAGAATCCCGAAATGGCAGCCGATATCGAAGCGAGAATTCGAGCGAAACTTCTGCCGACGACCAAACTCGAGGTCGTCGACGGCGGTGCCGACGATTCCGAAGCTGCCGAGGCATCGTAACAACTGCGACTTGGTAAGGCTTTGATCAGGATTTCGGTTCAGAATGTGCCTTCAATAGCGAACCGCACGTGTTGAAAATTTGACACTGGCCGGATCGCCCGGAGAGAGCGAGCCATTGCCGTATGCAGCTTCACAGACGGCCACCGGTCGGAAGAATCGCCAGTTACACAATCCAAAATGAAAGCACTCCACGAAGAACTAACAGAACTTCTCTCCACCGATACAGAAGACCATCTCGCCTGCCCAAAACACATCCGCATAAAAGCCATGGACCTACTCGCCCGCCGCGAATACGGACTTTCCGAACTCACGAGTAAACTCGCCAACAAAGGCTACCAACGCAGCGTCATCGAAGACGTACTCGGCCAACTCGCCAATGAGGGCCTGCAAAGCGATGCCCGCTATGCAGAGGCTTTCGTGCAATCCCGCATCAACAAAGGCAAGGGCCCGGTGCGCATCCGCATGGAGCTGGGTCAGCGAGGTATCCCGGACAGCTTCATCGTCGCCGCGATCGAGGAGGCGGCCGTTGACTGGTGCGCGCTGGCCGATCAGGTTCGGGTGCGAAAGTTCGGCTCGGAGAAGCCTGCCGACTACAAGGAGAAGGCCCGGCAGATGCGTTTTCTTCAGTATCGCGGATTCGATACAGACCATATCCAATCGGTGATTTAGCCGCTACCATACGCTCGATGAAACGCATGACGAGCAATGAGCTGCGCCAGGCCTTCCTGACGTTTTTCCGCGACAACGGCCACGAGGTCGTTGCGAGTTCACCGCTGGTGCCCGGCAACGATCCGACGCTGTTGTTCACGAATGCCGGCATGGTGCAGTTCAAGGATGTGTTTCTTGGCGACGACAAGCGCCGTTACTCGCGCGCGACGACGTCGCAGCGCTGTGTACGCGCCGGCGGCAAGCACAACGATCTCGAAAACGTCGGTTATACGGCCCGTCATCACACATTCTTTGAGATGCTCGGCAATTTCAGCTTCGGCGACTACTTCAAGCGCGAAGCTATACAGTACGGCTGGGATTTCCTGACAAAGACGCTCGGCTTGCCCGAGGAACGTCTGTGGGTCACGGTGTTTCGCGACGACGACGAAGCAGCTGAGATCTGGCTTAACGAGATGAACATCGACCCGAGCCGGTTTTCGCGCCTCGGTGAGAAAGACAATTTCTGGGCGATGGGCGACACGGGTCCCTGCGGGCCCTGCAGTGAGATCTTCTTCGATCACGGTGAGCATGTCCCGGGCGGCCCACCCGGCTCTCCGGATGAGGATGGCGATCGCTACGTCGAGATCTGGAATCTCGTGTTCATGCAGTTCGACCGCTCCGCGGACGGATCGATGACGCCGTTGCCCAAACCTTCGGTCGATACGGGCATGGGGCTTGAGCGCATCGCAGCCGTCATGCAGGGCGTGCATTCGAATTACGAGATCGACCTCTTCGCAAACCTGATCGGCGCAGCCGCCGAGACGCTGCAGGTGAAGAATGACGGTTCGAGTTCGCTCAACGTCGTTGCCGATCACATCCGCGCGTGTTCGTTCCTGATCGTCGACGGCGTGCTGCCCGGCAACGAAGGCCGCGGCTATGTGTTGCGCCGAATCATCCGGCGGGCGATTCGCCACGGCAAAAAACTCGGCGCCCCCGGGCTCTTTTTTCACCGGCTCGTCGCGCCGCTTGCGGCGGAGATGGGCGAGGCCTATCCCGAACTGGTCAAGGCTCAGGCGCACGTCGAAAAAGTGCTCAAAAAGGAAGAGGAACGCTTTGCCGAGACGCTGGACCAGGGTATGGACATTCTCGAGTCGGCCATCAGCACGCTCGATGGCAGGCAGATTCCCGGTGACGTGGTCTTCAAGCTCTACGACACCTACGGATTTCCGGTCGACCTGACCGCCGACATCGCCCGCGAGCGGGAACTGACCATTGACGAGCCGGGTTTCGAAGTGGCAATGGAAGAACAGCGCAACCGGGCCCGTGCCTCGAGTAAATTCTCTGCGGCGTCCGGAGGCCAGCTTCGCACCGATGCGACAAGCGAATTTCTCGGTTACGACGGCACCGAAGGCTCAAGCGAAATCCTGGCGTTGTTTCGCGATGGCGAAGCCGTTGATGCTCTGGCGGCCGGTGAAGAAGGCGCGGTGGTTCTGACTGCGACGCCGTTTTACGCCGAGTCCGGTGGCCAGATCGGCGACACGGGCATACTCGTGAACACGGGTCAGCTTTTTCGCGTTGACGACACGCAGAAGTCCGGCGATGCGATCCTGCATGTCGGCGCCACCGAACAGGGCGACCTGAACGTCGGAGATACGCTGGAGGCGGTCGTGGACAGCGAGCGCCGCCAGGCGATTCGCCTCAATCACACGGCGACGCATCTTATGCACGCAGCATTGCGGCAGGAATTGGGCGAGCATGTAACCCAGAAGGGTTCGCTAGTGGCACCCGATCGGCTGCGCTTCGACTTCTCTCACTATGAGGCCGTCACGGACGAACAGTTGCAAGCCATCGAAGACACGGTGAACGCGGAGATCAGAAAAAACACCGGGGCCGAGACCTCGTTGATGACCTACGACGATGCGATCGCCTCCGGCGCCATGGCGTTGTTCGGCGAAAAGTACGGCGACAAGGTGCGCGTACTGCGCCTCGGCGACTTCTCGGTCGAGCTTTGCGGCGGTACCCATGTCGAGCGCACGGGTGACATCGGTGTATTCAAGATCACGTCGGAAACGGGCATCGCATCCGGTGTTCGGCGTATCGAAGCCGTCACGGGCGAGGGTGCTATGCAGTGGATTGCCGCTAACCAGCGGTCCCTGAACGACCTCGCGGCATTGCTACGGAGCCAGCCCGATCAGGCGGCATCGAAAGTCGCCCAGCTACAGCAGCGCATTAAGGATCTTGAGAAGGACCTGGCGTCCGCGAGGCAGGCGCTGGCGATGGGACAGACGACCGATCACAGCGAACAGGTCCGTGAGATCGGGGGCATCAAGGTGCTCGCGGTCCGCATGGACGGGGCCGACGCAAAAACCCTGCGCAGCGCGGTCGACAAGTTCAAGGACAAGCTTAAAAACGCGATTGTCGTCCTGGGTTCGGTCGATGACGGCAAGGTGCGGCTCGCGGCTGGCGTCACGAAAAACGTCACGGACAGGATTAAGGCCGGCGATCTGATCAAGCCCGTCGCCGAACAGGTCGGCGGCAGGGGTGGCGGACGGCCGGATTTCGCTCAGGCCGGCGGCAGCGATGCGGCGGCGCTCGACAGTGCTTTGGACTCGGTTCCGGGCTGGGTGGCTGAGCAACTCAGTTAACCTCGATCTGAAAAAACCGCTGATTCCCGCGGTGCCAAGCGCATCCTGAGCAAAATTCAGCTAGAATCACGGGCTTATGGACAACACACGCGCATAAGAACGGGGTTCCACCCCGTCAGGCAGGAGTAGGAAGTCATGCTTATTCTGACGCGACGAGCGGGTGAAACGGTGATGATCGGGGATAACGTGACGATCACCGTCCTCGGGGTCAAGGGGAATCAGGTCCGGATCGGCATTAATGCGCCGAAGGACGTGGCCGTTCACCGGGAAGAAATTTTTGAGCGAATCCAGAGCGAACAGTCGGCCGAGGAGGGCGCTGCGCCCTCAAAGGAAAGCAGCGGCGGCTAGCAGGCCACCCGGCTGTATTTTCGCTTTACCCGATCTACCTCTGACAGTAATATGTGCGGCCTTTCGAGGGGCACGTGTCTCGATGTCGGCCAAAGCCGATATGAGTCAAAGCGCGACCCGGCGGAGTTGGGAAACGCTAGAAAGAAAAATACGGAGAGATGGCTGAGTGGTCGAAAGCGCTCCCCTGCTAAGGGAGTAAGGGTTAATAGCCCTTCGAGGGTTCGAATCCCTCTCTCTCCGCCAGTCTCTTGGAATGGCTTACTTATGCGGGTTCTAGCCTCATCTACCCTCGAAAATAGGTCATTCGGGTAGAAGGTTCGGGTATAAATTCTCATCCGCATTCGCGTACATTTGCGCAGTATCCTTGTTAGATATTCAATCCCTTAATTGTCGAACTTTGTAGCCCAGCGGAGGCGACACGGAGACCGTGAGGTCTCCGGTCACCGGGTGAGGTTTAATCCTCGCTTACTTCGACCTTTGAGATTTCGCAAGCGCCTCAATAAGAGTTTCGTTTAGAGCCTCAGAGGCATCGGCGGCCTTCTTGGCGGCCACTGTAGCGGCTTTCAACGTTGCCTTCGCCTCGGCGTCTGCCTTAGCCTCAGCATTCGCCTTAGCGGTTGCGTCGTACTCAGCGCGCTCTATTGCATCGGCTTCGATACGTTCCGCGAGGGTCTTAATCTCGTTCACCTTTCGAGTGAATTGACGAGAGCAGCGGTGGAGCGGATTGGCCTCGGCTACGGCAAGCAAAGTCTGCGTCGCTTGGTCAACAGGCGACACGGTGTCTTCTGACATTGTGGTTTTCTCCGTTCGTCGGAATGGAGTTCAAAGAACCTGTCTTGTAGTCACACTAGACAGGATGGAACGCCGCAGGACGGCGAATTGGGGTTCGGGTGTATGGTTGGTGGCTAGTCGTCGAAATCGCCATCGAGCAGGAATGATGGGTCTGGTACCGGGCCGGAATTCTCGAACATTCGCGCTAGGTGATCTTCCAAAGCAGCGGTTTCAGCTTGCCTCTCTTTACCCCCAGACCGATAGTACTCGCGTGATTTCACCGCAGCACACGGCTTGCACCAGCACGCACTACGAGCGAAATCTGAGGTGGCCTTAATCGTGTCGCACTGACGACAGTATCGGAAGTTAGACATTCTAAGCTTCGCGTATATTGCCTCTGTGGCGTAGCAGTAGCCAGCGTGAGTGCGGAGCGTAGCGAGCTCTGCTTCTGTGAGTATTTCGCCTGAGCTACTCACCGTCATCTGCTTCTCATTTCGGAGCGCCTCGCGAGTATTGTGGCGCGTTCTTCGTCGGTAAGGTCGGGGACGCTGATGTCTCCGCTATCAATTCGCTGCCGACGAGCATCAGCTTCAGATACTGCGGTCTGTAGGCACGGTTCGCATATAAGCCGAGAGGTGTTTGATTCGTAGTGGTAGGTAGAGGTGTTGCATTTGAGGCATCGTGCGTTAGAGTTTGTATTACTTCTGAGGCGGTTAATTGGTTTTCTCCAGAGCTGCCCTGCTAACTATGTAGCGCGTGATATGGCCGTAGCAGAGTGAACGAGCCAAAGCAAATGGCGGTATAGAAATTGGTAATGTTCTTCACAATACTCTTGAGTTTTATTGGAAGTGCTCTGGTTTGGTACGGGGGTATTCTGAATTCGAATGCCCGATTTGGTAAGTACAATGTCAGTGCGGCGCACGCACTGGCTGTTACTGGGCTTCTAATAATCCTGCTTGCTAATTTGATCTCTGGGTTATCAGAAGATAGCTATCGTGAGCATACGGAGAGCCTTTTGACTGGTGGTGATAGTTTCGTATACCTCGATTTCCAACAGACAGATCGCCGCAGCACATCTTTCCCGGTCAGACATGTTGGCCAATATCCCGTTTATGACGTCAAGATTGACTTACAGAATGTCCAGACCCACATGGGGACCAATAACGCACTTTTGCGGTCTGTCAGAAGACAAACACCGGACTTTCCGGCTTATACAAAAGACTCGAATAGGTCGTTACCGAATATCTACCTACCAGAAGAGGAAAACGCGGAATATACAATTCACATTCACTCAAGAAACAAGACTATCCTTCAACTGATGCAAATCCTGTTTCATGAGGGTCGCTGGATTCCAGCCTATCGTGTCTATGATTTAGGGGATAACAGCGCCATACTGTACGAGTTTGTTGGAGATGGATTCCCAGTCAACGAATCGGGCGAAATACCGTGGTTCACATTTTCGCGCGATTCCAAGAATTCGATAACATATGTGCTGCCGGATTACGAATATCTGCGATTAGACTCCACGCAATAGCGTTCCCACGTTTTTTAGTTCGCACAAGGAGATCGAAGTCGCAATAGAGGAGGCGGTGGATTCCGGTGAACTGAGATACTCAGGATATATCCTGTACTACCGTGCATAGCAGCAACCTCACTGTCCGCTATTCGCCGTAATCGGGCCGACCAGATTTCCTGAGTTACAATGGGGTACTGAGCAAGGCGACCGTTCGACCGGATTCTATGGAACAGCTCCACCGTCTCTGCAATGAAGTTCTTTTCTACGTTTGGGACCCCATAGGTGTATCGACGAGCGCGGCTGCTCGCGACGAATACGACTCATATGCAAAGACGGTCTTCAGGTATTTACAGGATGACCAGAACGCCAGCAAGATTGCGGATTATCTCGGAAAAGTTCGAACGACATCCATAGGGCTACCTTCAGCACCAAAAGAAGACCTCGAAGTTGCCGAGCTGCTTGTTGCATGGCGTGAGTCGGTTCGAGAAGGAATCGCATAATAGAATGACGGTGGGTCTGATTCGACCTTCCGCTGTGGGCCGGGTGCTGAAGTTTTTCTAGGTTCAATCTAAAGGGCAGCTCTCAGCGACAACGGTCGTTCAAGTTAGACGATCCCGCGGTAGTGCATTCCACAGGCCGCAATGGTTTGCTTAGCTGCCCCTCGATCAAACTGTTGTAAACTGTTGTTCTTTGATCCAAAGTAGCCGTTCATCGATTGGTGAGTGCAGCTTGAGAATTCCGGACTGAATCCATGCCGATTGAACACAGGCCTCCTACTGACACTACGAAAAAGCAGATACTGGCTGCGAGCGGGAACCAGTGCGCGTTCGATGCGTGCAGTGAAATCATCGTAGACCGCGACCACGGTGTATTGGTTGGCGAAATAGCTCATATAAACGCACGGAAAGAGCAAAACGGCAAACGCTTCGACCCTGATCAATCAGAAGAGAAAAACCGCGCCGCGACAAATTTGATCGCCTTATGTAGAAAACATCATAAGATCGTCGATGAACGAGACGATATCTACACGGCCGATAGACTGGTCGCGATGAAGTTTCAGCATGAGGAAAAGGTCGAAAACTCGGCAGACCGATCGTGGTTGAGGTATCCGAATGGCATGGTCGGGCTCGTCGAAGGTCTAGGCCGCGTACAGGTCAACTATTGGGTAGATCGATCAGGAAGACCGCAGATTTACACAGATCGAAAATTGGCGATCGCGCGAACCGCATTTGATATCTACCAAGACATCAATCGGCTTTGCCAGCTCTATGAAATGGTGGAGAGCAACCCAGAAGCACCGGGCAAATCGCTGATGCAAAACCACGTCAAACTAAACAAAAGCAATGCCACTCTCGATCCGGAAATACAGTGGAGTGCAATCGCGCAAATTCTTTGCCAGATGGGGGAAATCCCAGATGTAACTTTTGGCGAGTTCGTTGCCTATCTGGTAGCGGGAGGCGATGCTACAAGTTTGTTTGTCAATAGAGCTGCTGAGCTTGAGAAAAAGATCGAAAATATCAAGGTCTCTAATCAAGAGTGAGCGACGCTCGCGACCGGCTGGTTCTGGCCGTTTTCTGCCCTATGTAGTAACGCTACTTGTGCCTGTTGAGCGGCTGACTTGGAAGAATGCAGACGTTCACGGTGCGGCCTGATCTGGCACTGTCTGTAAGATCAGATGTAATCTAATATTGGTCAGATGCTTTACCAACGACGCCAGCACGCCGTCCTTGCCAGTGATCGCTTGTCCTGATTGAATCGCTTTCAGCGCTTCCTCAAAATCGAGTTTCTTGCTCATTGGTCAATCCTCTCTCGCTAAGAGTAATGGATTGAC
Organism: Woeseiaceae bacterium; assembly: GCA_965224505.1. Taxonomy (GTDB): domain Bacteria; phylum Pseudomonadota; class Gammaproteobacteria; order Steroidobacterales; family Woeseiaceae; genus UBA1847. The sequence continues at coordinate 1,724,109 of CBDCZL010000018.1, read as the reverse complement.
ACAGAATTTCTAACACTCCCACAGAATTTCTAATACTCCCTTCTTCGATTGTTCCTCAGCGGAATTAGGGATAGGGTCCATATTTAGTTACTCCGTACGCGGTCTCTGAGACGCTGTCGTTCTTGCTCAGGGAGGTCGTCCCACTGTTCCTCACGGGCTGCCCGCATGATGTCTACCATCGCAGGATCGGGGGTACCGACGTACGATGGTAGAGGCATGTAGAGGTCTTTGGCTTTCTCGTCGAGTTCACGCCGAGTCTTTTCGTCGCCTTGACGGATGATCTCGGCCTCGTTCTCGGCGCGGACCTGTAGGAACCGTTCGTTCAGCTCAGCAATCGAACGTATCTCATACTTGATGACATCGTTCTTGTGACCGATTCGCACGAATCCAGGCCGGTTCAACACCGGTACGATTTCGATCTCATCGCCATCGCCTTCGCTGCTGTACCACTTGGTTTCGCCCAGTTCCTTAGCGAACTCTGTGCGGGTCAGCTCGGCTACTTCAGGAGCGTCCGAGTTCCACCCGTCGGTGTTCTTATAGAGGTGACCGTCAACGTTGACGTAGCGTCCAGATTCAGGATTTAGATTCACAGCCGTCAGCTTGAGAGCTTCGTCTAACGACCGCCCCTGATTCACGTAGTACTTCATGTCATCGTGAATCATCGAACGGAGAACTGCGGAGTCCTCAAGGTGGTTCCCTGAGAAGAGATTCGAAACGTTATTACCGTCTATGATGTCGATTATTGTGGGGATTACTTCGTTTACTGCTCGTGTCCCGCCTGACTGCTCGAACAGCTTAGGATCATAGGAATCGAGTAGCTCAATAGCACGCTCCTCTCCGTGGTCTTCACGAAGACGTTGGTAGTAGAGGATGTCCCGTACTGTGTCACTGTTGATCTGCGATCCGATCCAGCCTTTGTTGTACGCCTCGAATTTCTCAAAGAGGTCTACAGCTTTCCTGAAGGCGGGATTCGTCGGAGCAATCTCAATCTCGGCTTTGGCAAATGCCGGGAGTTCATTGTTTATTACGGAGCGCTCTATAAGGACGGCTTCAGCAGCCTCGGGTCCTTCCCGATTAGCAATCTCGTTGATTGCATCGGCCGCGCCTTGTTCACGATCTGCTCTTTTCGCTGAGCGTCTCGCGAGCCCTGCAAGCCAGTTCGCTTTGTGAATGTCAGACTTGGCGTCCTCTCCAAATGATCTGAAGTACCGCGTCCAAAGTCCCCTTGCTTGATCGTCGGTTTCGATAATGGCTACGCCAGTCACCGGGTCGGGTGTTGTGTACTGTTCCATGAGACTCGGAAAGTCTGTACTACCCAAGTCCGCCGCTTCTCCGATACGAGCCGCAATTTGGCCCTGTGTATTGATGGTAGCCTCTTCATTGGCTGCAATTCGGGCCTTTTCGATATTGTTACGGGCAGAAGCGATTTTCGGGGCGTACTTGCGATTCTGACGCAGGGTATTCAGGTCGTTGTGATCGAGGATAGTCTCATCGTTCATCGATATCGCGTATTCAATCCATCGCTCTGTAATCAGTGCGTTCGCAGCGTCCTTACCGAGGAGCGCTGAGGCTTCTCCACGAACCGCGTCGTGGTCGTATGTACCAGCACGAAGGGCTTGGTCAAGCACCATGCCCTGAGCGGTGACAAGCTCAGTGTGAGTCTGCTCCTCCTGATAGCGTGCATGAGACTTAATGATCTCATCAGAGGTTTGGGACATGAGAGGAACGATCTCTCTAGCGATGCCCGTTGAGACACCCGCATATCGGGTCTCCCAGAACTGATTAAGGCCTGCCCTTAGGTCATCCAGACCCGCGTTTTTGTCGAACTCCTGCTGGTACCACTCGCGGGCTGCGGTGGCATCCTCGATGATTCTCTGCTTAGCGAGGACCTTTTGAGCACTCGTTACAAAGGCGGCAGACTTCTCCATCTTATGGAGTTCTTCGTCGCTGAAGTCTCCACGCATTGCTGCCAAAGCACCGTCTTCAGCGTCTTCAGCCTGTCGTTGTTGAATCTGGTCACCAGCGACTTGTTGGCCGAGTCCTAATGCAGCGCTCAACGCTGAAGCCTGACGTGCCGTCTTACTAGGGGCGTTCACTGCAGAGGGTGCGTGAATTCCAAGATGCGTAGGTTGGTCACTAGGCTGAATTTGGATGCGTCTGGTCTTTCGCCTTGTAGGCATTAAAGTACCTCTTAAGTAATCCCGCAGGAGCAGAAGGGTTTTCTCATAGTCTCTTAGGAGTCGTGAGAACGGATTTAGGCGGGCTCGCTACAGACCACGAACTAGGCCGTAGGATGTGGTCCCGGAGCCGACTTAAAGGCGTCCTCAAGCCACTCAGCAGCTTCAATGGGGTTTAGCTGACATAGCTTGTCTACAGCTTTCACCAGTGTGATGCAGCGACTTCGAGCCATTTGCCGCTTGTTGATGAGTATGCGGTCCTGTTCCTCTCGGACTCGAAGTTGCTCTCGCTGTGCGACTTCACGAATCTTCCGAGCCTCTTCTTTGGCTGCACGGTCCTCAGGTGTTTTAGGGCTGATTAGGGTAACGCTGTAAGGTGGTCTGTCTGATACCACGGAGGTCTCCTTGGGAAATATGGAAGCGACACCCTTGAGGTCTAACCGCGTGGCAATACCCAGATTAGTCTGGAGAATCCCGGAGGGTGTCGGAGAGTTCTATAAGTAGATGACTAAAGCTACTGTCAGAGGTGTAAGACCCCATCCGCCTAGTACACAGGAAGACACGGGAACCGTAGTGAGCTGTGGGGGTGTCGGGGGAGGTCTGAGGGGATCATTCTACAATCCCCCTTCAATGTTAATCGCCGTAGGTATGCAACCCGAAGGCACCTCAGGACTCTAACAGCGACTCTCTCGGGTGCTTCCTGAGGTGTCTTCGGGATGTACCAATTACCGGCTTCGCCGGTTGGATTACACAGGAAATGGAAGAACAGAGCAGGAATCCCGCTAGAAGCCTCTTTCTAGTAGGGCTCTCTGACATCTGAATTCCTTCGAGCAAGGAACATCTTTCTACTAGGGCCTACTGCAATCTTGTTCCTTACGGGTCAGTACAAAACCCCGGCCCTTAAGGCCCGCCTCTTTGCGTGTCACCTTCCGCCAGCCTCGGGTCCTCATTATGGCAGCCACAGCAGGGGCGTTGAGAGACTTTCCAAGGTGCTGCTTTAGGATGCCCGTAGCATCCATGAGTTCCGCATAGGTCAGCAGGTTTCCCGCGTGGGTCGCCAGAAGGTGAGCCAGCCGCTCGGGGCCGGTGCTGTTGCTGTGGTCCGCCTCAGGGTCTATGAGCAGTTCCACAGGGGACGCACCGGGGAACATCTGGGATTGGTACTTCTCGATTTGAGTAAGGTTGTCGGACACAAAATACAGTCGAGCAGCGGCGGCCTTACCGCTGTCGTCTAGACTGCGGATACAGGTTCGCGCAGCATTTTGCTTCGTGTCACACGCGATTAGCGTGTCTCTCACGGAGACATATACCGGGTCTTTCGTACGTCCGGTAGACAGCTTCCGAAATCTCTTCCCTTCTGGCTTGTCACCACTATAGGAAAGCGTCTGGGCCACTATAGCGCCCTTCGGTTTGTAGAAGGCCCTTATCTGGAAATATACGGTGCAGTCCTTGAATTCGTTCGTGCCTCGACCAGAGCCGAAGTGTTTCCAATTTATCTCTCGGCCTTGCCAATCCACCGTGTTGTGTAAGTCAGTGTCGAGTAGGACAAGTGGGGCATACACGAGGACCTTCTCGCCAGCCTCTGTATTGTCGATTACTGTCTTGTTAAACCACTCCATGAAAGGCCGCGTCTTCGCGACCTTACGGACGTTCTCAGGCTTCCACGCGGTTTGCCCGGAGAAGTCCTTAGGTAACTCGATGTAGTGAAGCTTTACGTCTTCGTAGTTTGCTAATGGGGTATCCAGCGTGACAAGAGACCTGCCAACAGAATACAGCTCATTTAGGTCCGCAGTTCCATCAAGGATGATAGTGTTTCGCTGTGGCGGTATCGTGTACGAGTAGGCATAGAATTCCCCACGGAATCCCTTTGAGTAAAATACTCGGCCGTCGCAGGCAGCAATTAGAAACTTGCGAACGATGTTCATTTGGTCGGCCAAGATACGACGTTCTTCGGGCCTTAGGTAACCCAGCCGACCGTAAATGTCTTCGTAGGTTAGCGAACGAATCGTCAGCGCCTCGTCGTCTGTTATCAAGTCAGTTTGAGGAAGTAACTGTTGGACGTTCTTATTGTCTTTAACAGCCCGCATACGCTCGTGTATTGGTACCAGTGCGGCTACTATTGAATTAGTTTGGGCGAATCCGAAGTAGCGTGCTTCGTCCTTACGGACGGAATCAGAAAGGAGTGAGGCCAGCTTCGAGACATCCTCGGGCTGGGCTACGTACACACTTTCCAGCTCCGGTTCCTCGTCTACGATCACTACGTCACGTAGCAGTCCCTTCCGATGGCGAACGCCCCGGTCTCGGTCGTCAGCACACTCCGCCTTCCAGCGGGCATGAGAGCAAACTATTACACGCGCAGCACGAAACTCAGAGTCACTAGCTACCGGGCCAAACGGTTCAGAATGTTCGGAATCGTATTTCTCTATTGCGCCTTTCGAAGCGTAAATCGCGACATTGTCCTTACCGATAAGATTGCAAAGAGAGTGATACGCGGATCGACACTCAGATATTTCCCGACTTACGAGAGCGGCGCTTGCTGGAAAGCAGTGGGCTATCAACGCTATAGCCCCGAGAGTCTTACCCGAGCCGGTTGCCGCTGAGACGGCTTTGAAGCGGTCCGGGTTTTGTTGGCAGGCCTTTAAGGCGTCCCAAAGGGCTTCCGCAGTTGCAGATTCAAACTTGGATGGCAACCGTCCGGTCAATTGTTGCCACGCCGTACCGTGGCTATAGAAACCGACTGGCCGGGGCAGTACAGCCTTCATAAGATACTCCAAGATGGAAAAAGAGACCCGCAACAGAAGGAGACCCACAACCAGAGGAGAGTGGGTTGCGGGATAGCCCTCTGTTACGAGACTGCTGTCGTCCCTGTTAGATGTACTGACTCAGCTCATCGAGCCGTTTCATATCTTTCAGGTCCGGCGCTTGGCCTGCGCTTATGGCAGCTTTTACGCGAGAGTTAATTTCAGAGAACTCTGACCGGGCTTGCTGCTGTACCGGAGAGATGTTCGACGAACTATTAGGCGAACCTGCTGCAACATCCGCATATTTCGTGCGTAGCCGGGCCTTTATCGAATGAAATTGAGGTAACAATTCCTCTTCTGCCCGTTCACCATCGGCCCTAAGGCGCATGTCAATTAATTGAACAGCTTCAAACTTGGTTAGCCCCTCATCTTGCATGATTCGAGACACCGCCGTCTTCATGTTTGATTTGCGTGCATTTTCCAATGCAGACAGGTCCTGTTCACGCTCCGACACCCGAGCCACGTCTCCACGTCGATCAGCGCCGTGCTTTCTGATGAGTTGTTTTTGATAGGTGAGCGTGGCCCTCAGTGAGTCTAGTTTTGCCTGTTCTTGACGCGGCATCATGCAATTCTGATCGATGTAGCTGGCTTCCTTGGCTTCGTATACATCCAATTCAGCCTGTAGATTTCGGAGGTTTATTTGATCCTGAGTAAAGCCGGAGACCGAATCTAAAGCGGATGCCGCCGTGTTGGCCCGAGCCGCGTCCTGCTGTGTTATTTCCAGTGCAGGCTTAGCAGCTTCACTGAGATTGTCATCTGTCATAAGTTAATCCTTGAGGGGTTTTTGGGGTTTAAGGTAGGGCGTGCCGTTCTTGTCAAATTCGAATTCACATTCGTTGCCGTATGGGTCAATCACTGTCAATGGTGCAGTAGCGTCGGTATGATCTTTCGCGTCCCACAATTCCGCCTCGCGTACGCAGTCCGCGAACTCTTGGTCAAGTTCGTCGAGCCTCACAAGTTCAGCTATAAATGCTTCACGAGCAGAAGCCTCGTACTCATTCGGGACATACAACTCGCCGCGTTTCTCTTCGACTGCAATACGAGCTACTACGGCAGCACCCCGGCTATGGAATCGCTTAAGGTTGTCCAGCAAATCCCGGCGTGTGTCGTTGTAATAGTCTTGGCGTACCGGCGATCCCGGGATGAGCATCTGACGAGCAATTTCCTCGCCTCGTTTGGCCATTGCTTGCACCAGCTTTGACTGTTGGCGTTCGACGACCTGTATCTCCGTGTCGGTGAGGCCACGGTATTCAGCCGGTTTTCGTCTCTGATATGCCTTTCGGGAAATGCCTCGGCGCTCTTGGTTGGTCCTAAGGTCGAGCTGTGAGATAACTTCCAGTTTCTCGTCAATCTCCCGGATTCTATCTCGTGGGTAGTTAAGGTTAGCCTGCTCAAACACGCCGCCGCTGTACCCGTCGATCTGACGCTGATATTCCGCCCGCTCTTCGTGCCATCGCTTAACGGTTTTCCTAAGCGCATATAGGCGCGGCGGAGGAGGGCAGCCTCCATGCTCTGCTAAATGTTTAGCAACCTCGGTTTTCAGGCGCATGAGTAGCTTCTGATGGTCCGGTCGGCGCATCATTCAGAGTCCTTGTTGTAGTGCCATCGTTAGTAGATGACTAATTTCAGAAAAGGGAGAAGGGACGAATCCTCGGGCGTGGGTTCGCCTAATGCCTGCTGTTCTTCGTGGGGGTGGGGATTGCCTAATGCCTGCTGTTCTTCGTGGGGGTGGGGATTGCCTAATGCCTGCTGTTCTTCGTGGGGGTGCCAATGGCTGTGGCATTGGCAATGACTTGCAATCAAAAGAACCCCGCCCGATAGAGGCGGGGCTTGGTTCTGCAAAGGGGTTGTCAGTTTTCACCGATATAGAGCCAATGCGTTTTCGGCGTAAAGGAGCCACCTGGTTTTCACCGTAATGGAGCCGTTACGTTTTCGGCGTAATGGAGCCACTGCGGCTCTGATTTCAGGCTCGAACTTTCCATAAATGCAGATACCCTCGCGGTTTTTTGAGCGAGGGTATCGATGGCAAACAGGAGGTTCGAGATGTACGAACTACGACAAGTATTGGTGCGCATGCGGCTCGGCGATTCCGACCGGGCCCTGGCCAGGGCGGGTCTGATCGGCCGTCCCAAGGCGAAAGCGCTGCGCCGGCTGGCCGAGGCCGAAGGATGGCTGGATCCGGGGCGGCCCTTGCCCGAGGATGCGGTGCTGGCCGAGGCCCTGCCACGGGCCCGGCCGCGGTCGTCTTCGGTCTCCGGCGTTGAGCCGTTTCGCGACAAGGTCGAGCGATGGGTGGCTCTCGACACACCGTGCCGTGCGATCCACCAGGCGCTCAAGCGAGAATACCAGTACAGCGGCAGCTACTCGTCGGTGTACCGCTTCGTGCAAAGCATCAAGCCGCGCCGACCGAAGGCGACGATGCCGCTCGAGTTTGCACCGGGCGAAGCCGCCCAGATCGATTTTGGCAGCGGCCCGGAACTGATCGACGTGGAGACCGGCGAGATCGTCAAGACCTGGTTCTTCCTGATGACGTTGTGCTGGAGCCGGCACCAGTACGCGGAGATCGTGCTGAATCAGAAGGTACCGACCTGGCTGGAATGCCACCGCCGCGCCTTCGAGTGGTTCGGCGGTGTGCCGCAAAAACTCATCATCGACAACGCCAGGTGCGCCATTACCCGCGCCTGTCGCCGCGATCCCGTGGTGCAGCGCGCCTATGCCGAGTACGCCGAAGGCTACGGCTTCAGGATCGACGCCCTGCCGCCACGACAGCCGCAGATGAAGGGTCGCGTGGAATCGGGTATCAAATACCTCAAGACCGGCTTTTTGCCGTTGCGCGAGTTCCGGGATATCGTCGATGCCAACCGGCAGTTGCAGACCTGGGTCCTCGAGGAGGCCGGCAACCGCGTCCACGGCAGCACGCACGAGCAGCCGCTGGTGCGCTTTGAGATCGAGAAGCCCTTGCTGCAGCGCTTACCGGCGGTGGCGCCGGAACTCGCCGAATGGGCCAAAGTCAAGGTCCACCGCGATTGCCATGTGCAGTTCGAGAAATGCCTGTACTCAGTGCCCTTCAAGCTGATCGGGCAGTCATTGTGGCTTAAGGCAACGCCGGTTACCGTGCGTATCTACCGCGACCACGAGCTGGTGGCGGTGCATTCCCGGCACTTTAAGCCGGGCAGCCGCGCCAGTATCGACGACCATCTGCCGCCGGAAGCCATTGCCTGGAAGATGCGTGATCCGCAATGGTGTTTACGCCAGTCGGAGAACATCGGTGCATCCTGCCATCAGCTGATCCGCACGCTGTTCGCTGACCGGGTCCTCGATAATCTGCGCGCCGCCCAGGGCGTCATCCGGCTCCGTGACAAGTATGGCAGCACCCGCCTCGAGGCCGCCTGCCAGCGTGCGCTGAGCTACAACAACCCGCGCTATCGCACCGTCAAGACCATCCTCGAAAAAGGCCTCGAGCAACACCCCTCGGCACAACGGGCCTTCGACACCCTGGCCGACAGCTACACCGGCCAGGGACGCTTTAGCCGGGACATCAAATCCTTACTGAAACACTGACACAGGAGATATCACCATGAATCCCATGCCTGAACTGGCTCCCATGCTCAAACAACTGCGGCTGTCCGGCATCCTCGACTCACTGGAATCGAGGAACAAACAGGCCATCGACAAGAAAATGGCTTACCCTGAGTTCCTCTCGCTGCTGATCAGCGACGAGATCGCAAGGCGGGAACAAAAGCGCTTTGCCACGCGGCTCAGGCGTGCCGCCTTCCGCACCAACAAAACCCTCGACCAGTTCGACTTCAGCTTCAATCCGAACATCAACTCAGCACTGATCCATGAACTGGTCACCGGACGCTTTATCGACGAGAAGGTCGCGGTTCTCATCGCCGGGCCCTGCGGCACCGGCAAAAGCCACATCGCCCAGGCCATCGGCCATGCCGCCGTGCGCCAGGGTCGCGATGTGCTGTTTACCTCCCTGTCCAAGCTGCTCGGCGACCTGCATGCCGCCAGAGCCACCGACTCCTTCGATCGCAGGTTCCAGAACCTGGTCAGGGTGCCGCTGCTCATTATCGACGACTTCGGCCTCAAACCGCTTCGCCATCCCCATGACGAGGACTTCCATGACCTGATCGCCGAGCGTTATGAGCGTGCCGCCACCGTCATCACCAGCAACCTCGACTTCTCAGAATGGGGCGATGCCTTCCCCAACCAGTTGCTCGGTGCGGCAACGCTTGACCGGTTGCGCCACGCCGCCTACCGCGTCGTGTTGGATGGCAAAAGTTATCGCTCTCCAAGGCCGCTCGACAACCAACTTGAAAAACACCCGGAATCAGGAAAATAATGCACCCGTTCGAGCCTGAAAATCAGCAACAAAAAGTGGCTCTATTACGCCGAAAACCGCTGGCTCCATTACGGCGAAAAATGACAGGGGTTGGGCTACAGGAGGGCTATTAGCTCGTCCCAAACACCGCCTTCATAGTCAATATCTAATTCGTAGATGATGTCAAAACGCTCCTCTTTCGGGAGGGCTCGAAGTTCGATCCTCAGTTTGTCTTTGATTCGCTCAATGACGGCTTGAAGATCGTCACGGGTTGCCTGTGAGGCGGTCTGCGGGAGAGATAGAGCAGCCCTGCGGATGGCTGCAAGGTCGTCGAATAGTGTGGTTACGTCTTGCATAGTTAATCTCCTTCTATCTGTTTCTAGCTTGTTAGTAGAAGGAGGTCGAGAATAGAAATACGCCAATTGGTGTACATTCTCGACCCGCCATAGCGTACGCGATCTTCCAGCAATTTCAACGACGTACACCAATTGGATTTTATCTGTTGACATATTACTGTATAAACATACAGTATCGTTGAGAATGAACAGACGATCCGGGTGTTTTCGGCAAATAGCAGAGCGCGAGTTCCCGCACAGGGTGGATATTGAAGTCCCGCCGTCAGGACTCGGGAAGCGTCTCTCAGATATGCTCGTATGGTGCCGAGAGAATCTCCACGGTGAACAGTGGGCTACTCACGGGTACACCGAAAAGGTGGAGGCGGGGAGAGTCCCTAAGGACTACGCGAGGTTTTACTTTATGGATCGTGAGGTTGCTCGGAGGTTCTCAGCGACGTTTGAAGGTGTGGTTAGTTGTGATGACTGAGACCCGACCGTACAGTCATTGTCAGATTTGATCGAGACTAGCGGCCGCTTTACACTCGATTGCTGCCGTTTGCATAGCGAAGCACTGTGCGACGGCAAATGACCCTTTTCGGGCGGTGGATTTCTTTTCAATTGTGCACTAGAGAGACAATGCGAAGACTCGCTCACTTGGCTGGAACGCTATTAACCGTATGTGGATTCTGTACCTGCTTGGCATCCGAGATGCCGAACGTTGATCCTGCGCTTGTCACCGCGACCACATCAGGTCAGTACCGGTTTCTGCTTTATCGGCGTTGTAGCACCGAACACTGTTGGAGCGAAGCATACTTACAGTGGTTGAATGTGGATGAGGCGCCCATCAAGGTCTCCAAGACTGTGCCGGTGTCTGAAATTGTAAATCCCATGATGGTTCTTGACGCTGAATGGCGTTGGGATAGCGACTTAGAGGAGCAATGGTTAGAAATACGGGCATCGCCGGCGCCTCATATGAGCGTCGTATTGCCTGTAGTTATTCGACCGGCCGAGATAGGGGTCTACGAATTCGAAAGCCCCATGCTCAAGTCTCCAGAGTAGCAACGAATTTCGAATGGATGCTATTGGCCGGGTGCTGAAGTTATTCCAGGTTCAAAGCAAAGGGCCGCTCTCAGCAACAGCGGCCGTTCAAGTTAGACGTTACCGCGGAAACGCCTGCGACAGGCAGGAAAGCCCAGCATAGCTGCCCGTCAATCAGTGATAGACTCAAGGTCGGTAGATGACCTAAAGCGGACCGTCAGATTCTTTGTCGAGGAAGCGATTGAAATGCTAGGCAAGCTGCAAATTCTAGTTGTAGTTGTCCTAACTTCGGCCTGCATGGTGGCCGGGGCGAGCGACCCTATGCCGGGCTGGTCGCATCGGTGGTCCGCCAACGTCTGGAACACCTATTGTGAACTCAAGCTGGACTACAGCATTCCGTATCGACGCGACGCAATGCGTAGAGGGCTGCTAGCCAATACCGGCTACGACCGTGCCTTTGTGAGGTTTGCGGCAACAACGCGACTGCACTATGACCTATATCCGGAAGAGGACCTGTTCAAAGTAAGGCTTCACCTACATATCTACGGAGAAAACGGCGAGCTACCTGCACCGGACAGTCGAATTCTGTCGGCGAAAATTGGAGACTTTGAGCTTAATCCACCCGAGAACACTGAGTATTGGATTCACATGTTTTGGTTGGATGAAGAAGCCACTTCAGAACTATTGAGCGAATTTCGTGCAAACAAGCGGGTGGACGTAGTTATTCGATTTATAAACGGAGAAGAGAGAGAGTCGAAAATCTATCCGGCCGGTGACCGAGATTTTCACGTTTGGGAAGCGATGTGTCATTTTTCGCCGTAATGGAGCCAGCGGTTTTCGGCGTAATAGAGCCACTTTTTGTTGCTGATTTTCAGGCTCGAACGGGTGCATTATTTTCCTGATTCCGGGTGTTTTTCAAGTTGGTTGTCGAGCGGCCTTGGAGAGCGATAACTTTTGCCATCCAACACGACGCGGTAGGCGGCGTGGCGCAACCGGTCAAGCGTTGCCGCACCGAGCAACTGGTTGGGGAAGGCATCGCCCCATTCTGAGAAGTCGAGGTTGCTGGTGATGACGGTGGCGGCACGCTCATAACGCTCGGCGATCAGGTCATGGAAGTCCTCGTCATGGGGATGGCGAAGCGGTTTGAGGCCGAAGTCGTCGATAATGAGCAGCGGCACCCTGACCAGGTTCTGGAACCTGCGATCGAAGGAGTCGGTGGCTCTGGCGGCATGCAGGTCGCCGAGCAGCTTGGACAGGGAGGTAAACAGCACATCGCGACCCTGGCGCACGGCGGCATGGCCGATGGCCTGGGCGATGTGGCTTTTGCCGGTGCCGCAGGGCCCGGCGATGAGAACCGCGACCTTCTCGTCGATAAAGCGTCCGGTGACCAGTTCATGGATCAGTGCTGAGTTGATGTTCGGATTGAAGCTGAAGTCGAACTGGTCGAGGGTTTTGTTGGTGCGGAAGGCGGCACGCCTGAGCCGCGTGGCAAAGCGCTTTTGTTCCCGCCTTGCGATCTCGTCGCTGATCAGCAGCGAGAGGAACTCAGGGTAAGCCATTTTCTTGTCGATGGCCTGTTTGTTCCTCGATTCCAGTGAGTCGAGGATGCCGGACAGCCGCAGTTGTTTGAGCATGGGAGCCAGTTCAGGCATGGGATTCATGGTGATATCTCCTGTGTCAGTGTTTCAGTAAGGATTTGATGTCCCGGCTAAAGCGTCCCTGGCCGGTGTAGCTGTCGGCCAGGGTGTCGAAGGCCCGTTGTGCCGAGGGGTGTTGCTCGAGGCCTTTTTCGAGGATGGTCTTGACGGTGCGATAGCGCGGGTTGTTGTAGCTCAGCGCTCGCTGGCAGGCGGCCTCGAGGCGGGTGCTGCCATACTTGTCACGGAGCCGGATGACGCCCTGGGCGGCGCGCAGATTATCGAGGACCCGGTCAGCGAACAGCGTGCGGATCAGCTGATGGCAGGATGCACCGATGTTCTCCGACTGGCGTAAACACCATTGCGGATCACGCATCTTCCAGGCAATGGCTTCCGGCGGCAGATGGTCGTCGATACTGGCGCGGCTGCCCGGCTTAAAGTGCCGGGAATGCACCGCCACCAGCTCGTGGTCGCGGTAGATACGCACGGTAACCGGCGTTGCCTTAAGCCACAATGACTGCCCGATCAGCTTGAAGGGCACTGAGTACAGGCATTTCTCGAACTGCACATGGCAATCGCGGTGGACCTTGACTTTGGCCCATTCGGCGAGTTCCGGCGCCACCGCCGGTAAGCGCTGCAGCAAGGGCTTCTCGATCTCAAAGCGCACCAGCGGCTGCTCGTGCGTGCTGCCGTGGACGCGGTTGCCGGCCTCCTCGAGGACCCAGGTCTGCAACTGCCGGTTGGCATCGACGATATCCCGGAACTCGCGCAACGGCAAAAAGCCGGTCTTGAGGTATTTGATACCCGATTCCACGCGACCCTTCATCTGCGGCTGTCGTGGCGGCAGGGCGTCGATCCTGAAGCCGTAGCCTTCGGCGTACTCGGCATAGGCGCGCTGCACCACGGGATCGCGGCGACAGGCGCGGGTAATGGCGCACCTGGCGTTGTCGATGATGAGTTTTTGCGGCACACCGCCGAACCACTCGAAGGCGCGGCGGTGGCATTCCAGCCAGGTCGGTACCTTCTGATTCAGCACGATCTCCGCGTACTGGTGCCGGCTCCAGCACAACGTCATCAGGAAGAACCAGGTCTTGACGATCTCGCCGGTCTCCACGTCGATCAGTTCCGGGCCGCTGCCAAAATCGATCTGGGCGGCTTCGCCCGGTGCAAACTCGAGCGGCATCGTCGCCTTCGGTCGGCGCGGCTTGATGCTTTGCACGAAGCGGTACACCGACGAGTAGCTGCCGCTGTACTGGTATTCTCGCTTGAGCGCCTGGTGGATCGCACGGCACGGTGTGTCGAGAGCCACCCATCGCTCGACCTTGTCGCGAAACGGCTCAACGCCGGAGACCGAAGACGACCGCGGCCGGGCCCGTGGCAGGGCCTCGGCCAGCACCGCATCCTCGGGCAAGGGCCGCCCCGGATCCAGCCATCCTTCGGCCTCGGCCAGCCGGCGCAGCGCTTTCGCCTTGGGACGGCCGATCAGACCCGCCCTGGCCAGGGCCCGGTCGGAATCGCCGAGCCGCATGCGCACCAATACTTGTCGTAGTTCGTACATCTCGAACCTCCTGTTTGCCATCGATACCCTCGCTCAAAAAACCGCGAGGGTATCTGCATTTATGGAAAGTTCGAGCCTGAAATCAGAGCCGCAGTGGCTCCATTACGCCGAAAACGTAACGGCTCCATTACGGTGAAAACCAGGTGGCTCCTTTACGCCGAAAACGCATTGGCTCTATATCGGTGAAAACTGACACGATGTTTGAAACTTGTGTTGAAAAGAATGTCGGCCCGCGACGATAGTATTCTGATGACTGGTTCTGGCCGATTACCGTCTGTAAGAATGAGGAGAATTTTGCCGTTCGAGCGACGGCCATTGAGAAAAGCAGACAATCAAGGCGCGATCTAGTCGGACACTGACCGTAAGATCGGATTCCGACTATTACAGTTAGTCAGCCGCTATCCGCTGGACATCACCGATAGGTGTCGTACAAATTGCCCCCTTGGTAGATGCTGAGTTCACTGTGCGATCTACCGGAGTTGCCGTAAGCGGTTCTCTAAGCACCGACTCAAACAGCTTGGTTCTATGATCTAACGTCAGCTCTGCCCCGGAAAGCCACGCCTCGTAGTCATGCTCCTGCAACATGACAGGCAGGCTTTTCTTATGGATGTGAGCTAGTTTCGGGTGTCCTTCTGTGGTGAGTAGTGAGCAGGAGTAAATGACTCCGCCGTCATACTCCCACTTTCGATACAGACCAGCGAATGCGATGGCTCCTGAGTCAGGTGCAATTAGATACGCTCGTTTCTTTCCGCCCTCCGGCGCAAACTCGTAGTAGCCAGACGCGGGCATCACACAACGGTAGCGTTTTAATGCTGGAGCATAGAGTTTGCTAGTGTGAGCGCGAGACGAGACAGCATTGAATGTCTTCCACTTCGGGTTAGGAACCATACCCTGTTCGCCGCGTTGTAGGAGAAGCCACCAGACGGCCATAACGACTTTCGGCGTGTTGTCTTCGACGATGACAATAGGGACAAAGGCCGTTGGTGCTAGGTTCAGAAGCTCGTCCCCCTTATACAGCGGGATGCCGAGCGCAGTCATTAGACTGCGTACTGCTGGATCGTCAGTGACGTTATATCTTCCGCACATAGATTTGGGTTCTCTGTCGAAGCTCTACAACGCCAATACTACCGCTTAGGCTCTTATTGAAAGAAAACAGATAGGGACACGGCCGCGCTCGGAAATTTCGAGGCGCTGAGAGGCCGCAGAGCGGCCGCAGGAAGCAGCGGGCTTCTGCCCCTTGGTTGCCCCGTGGAGGGCTCGCTGAGGGGCTCCGAGGACGGTCTGAGAGGATATTCAGGGTAGAATAGGGTAGAGAATATGCTAGTCAATCCCATTAAGTAAGCCAATGGCGGAGAGTGATAGACTCCCCGCCTTTACGCCTGTCTGGTTTCTCACATGACCTCGTTTGATCAGTATGGCACCTTTTTGAGGGGGCTATGGGGGACTTTCGATCGCTCAATCCTCAAGTCGGGGTGACAGATTTTTGTGGTATAAATTTCGGACCTATTAGCGCCGGTTACTTACCCTGCAACTACAAAGTGTCGGATTCCCGAAATCATGTTGTTGACTACGACATCACTGTAATTGTCATAGTCGCCGTGGGCTGCGTCGTTGCGGGTCGCCATCCACGCTGTAATGTGTTTTTGCTGAGACTTGTCGTAAACGTTAGCCTTCGCAAGGTCGGCGTTAATACGGTCAGCCTTTTTACGCCGACCATTCTCATTTTCTGGGTCCAATCCATGTTTCGTGCAAAGGTGCCGTAGGTGTGACTCCAATGAACTTCCGGCTATTACCGCTGCCGCATCTTTATATCCATGGTCCAGCAAGTGTTGAGCCATCTCTAGGAAATCAGCAAACACAGTGCCGTGTATAACGTCTGACACACTATCCAAATATCCGTCACTGATTGCTGATCTGACACTTTGGAGTATTCCGGTGAGAATTTCGGTTATTACACCGTACTGAACACGGGCGCTACTCTTGCGTTGATTTAACGCGTAGCGGGCTTGTTCTACGTAGATAGAGTCGTCTCCGGTTGCCCTAGAGATTGCAGCCAGCGCCAAGGTATAGAAAGTTTCGTAGCTCGCAGGCGACGCCATGTATTTACCCGTTGAGTCCTTTAGCGTCGGTTCAAACTCCAGCGCATTATCAATTTGATTGAGGAGACTGCTGTCCATGCGCATTGACATCGGGAGTCCTCCGATTATTTGTAAAGCATCTCAGTCTACCTCAACAGAGCGACAATCAATTCTCATTGCGTTGTTCTATTTGTTGTCGAAATCAACTGAATTTAGAGCTTCGCGCATCCTTTCAAGCCCGGGCCCCTTTGAGTACGTCCCAAAGGTCTCGTCTTGAAAACTCCACCCGCCAATTCGCTTGATCAGATGCGGCTCCACGCCTGCGGTTTCGAGCGCGGTTGTCAGCGTGTGGCGAAGTGAGTGATAGAAGACTAGGGACTTGTCTTCAGAGATATGGGAGCGAAGCCAACGGCCCCCACGTTTCGATATGAGCCCCGAATAGTTTCCCTTTGAGTCCGCCTTGATGTTGCCAAATAGTAAGGACTCAGGCTTCTTCCCTTCGGCCAATGACTCAAACAGAGGAACTGTGTCCTTGTGCATGGGCAGTGTTCTAACAGACGACTTGTTCTTTCCCTCCACGATTTCGAAAGACTTATCAGAGAGGTTCACTGAGGATACCCGTAAGGACGCAATTTCCTCGGCACGACAGCCGTGGTGTAGGCATATGATCCAGACTTGAAACATCGGATCATTTTGGTCAATCAAAGATAGGACTTGCTTTATCTCTTCGTCGGTGTAGGTCCGACGCTCGTTGGTATCACTAGTTCCACGTCTAGAACCACGATAGTTCTCAAGGTGGCCGTCCCAAGGGTTTGATTCTACAGAGCCCGTCCAATCGCGTGAAAGGAAGTAGCGCCACGCGGAGCGAATCGCGGAGACATGCCACACCTTTGTTTTGAATGATGTGTCGTCAGGGACAATCACTTCAGCTATGTACTCGCCAGCAACGCGGCGTGTGATGCCATCGACGCCGCCTTCCCCATACCATTCTGAAAACCTCTTTAAGACTTTCTCTATTCGTCTTAAGGTTGCCATGTTGATGTTACCTTCGCGAGTCTTTATGTAGCTGTTGATAGCGCTTTCGAACAATCTGTCCTTACCTTCCGATCTAATAGCGGCAATTCCAGACCTATACAATCGCAGGTCGCGTTCAGAAATGCCTCTACCATCCTCGATTCCTTTTGCAGCCAGGTATTTATCCATAATGCGTGAGAACTCATCTACTGCTTCTTCAGTATCCAGCTTCTTGATTCGATTGAGCGAGCGCCTAAGTACCGTTCTTGGGTCGATTATTGGGCTTTCAGCGTTGACTGCCTCCACTTCATCCTCTAGCTCTCGAATAATCTTAGCCGTTACTTCGTGCTGTTTTTTTTTCGCCTCGCTCTTATCTTGGGAACGAGTCGTTCGCCAAATTTGCGGTGAGCGTTTACCAACTATGATTGGTGTTCCGTCGTCTGACTTCTTGCCACTTGGTCGTTTCATATTGAGAGGTTCACGCAATGCCATAGGCACGGTGTAGCGGACGAAGTAGGTGTTCCCTTTTTTAACAAGCATTTCTGTTTCCCCGTTGAGCCCCCCCTCCCCCCCTGTAACGTTGTCTACAAAAATTCAGTGTAGGGTAGAGGGTTTGGGTAGAACCTTAATGGCGGAAAGCGTTGCAGGTCAAGGAGTACAGCGATTGGGGCAGAGAATCGAGGAGTCCCTCTCTCTCCGCCATTTTCAATTTCGGTTACCGCTCGATTCGCACATATCTCGGAACCTTATTTTCCAGTAGCCGCACGAGCTTCGGAGCCATGTACTCGAAGTTATCCGGTATATCCAAAACGGACAGTTTCTTATTCTCAAGGAGTGTCTGAAACTTCTTCGAAATCTTGTTGCGGTGTGATTTTTCCATGACGAGAATGGCATCTGCCCATTCCACCAAATCGCCGGTCACGGGTTGCTCGCTGTCCTTATTCGTTCCCGCGCTGATTGCCTCGACACCATCGTATTCTGAGAATAGGGCAGCTGCGGTAGGGCTCTTTAGTCGGTTTTCGCTGCAAACAAAAAGAATTCTCACGAGGGCCTGCCCGTTGATAATGCAATCACGGAGAAACCAGATCTTGCTGCGAACTGAATCCCGTTACGCATTTGAACAATTTACGTTAACAAAACAGAATCGTGATTTCGAATTCCATCATCGTTGACCCGTAGCCAGCAATAATGTGAAACCTACAGTCCACATGCTTTGCGGTCGTATCGGAAGCGGCAAGACCACGTTCGCGAAAAGACTCGAGCGAGAAATCAAGGCCGTACGATTTACCCACGATGAATGGGTCGCCAGGCTGTTTGGGACGAGCCCACCGGAAAAAGATTTTGCTGAGCACTACGCCAGTGTGGATGCCCTTGTCTGGAAGACCGCAATATCGGTTATCCGCGCGGGCTCTGAGGTTATCGTGGATTACGGGTTTTGGTCGCGTGAATCACGAAGACTGGCGCGAGATCGAGTATCTGAGGTCGGAGCGAGGCCTAAGTTCTATCTGATATCGTGCCCGCGGGAACTTGCGAAAGACCGGAGATTGAAGCGCAGTGAGAATCCACCTTCAGATTCACTTTGGATAGATGAACCTGCTTATGAAAAGTTGAACGCACTATTTGAGCCGATGGCGCAGAATGAAAGATTCGTCGATGTAGATGGCCGGAACATCGAGTCGTTCTTTGTGAATAAACGCCGAGTGCATCGAAGAGAGCACCCGCGGTTTCCCACCCGCACCCGGTGAAAACGAGTTTAGAAAAGGGTCTAAATTGAAGTCTTTCGCGGCTGCGGTTAGTACTGTATTGCAACTGATCTACATTGCAACTGATCTACGTAAAAGCCTTACTGGAGGCTATTACGTCCACAACTAAGTTGCTTCAGATTCTGTCGTTATATGGCGCGGGCGACCCGAAAGTGATGGCTGGCGGAATATCTGCAATGATCATAGATTTTGCGATCGGCGCTGCTGTTGGGCTTGTAGGTGTGTTCATCGCGTGGATTGTGCTGCGGAACAAGAAGGATCGTCCTTCGTGGTTTCTGCCAGTGAGTACATTCTTTGCGTGGACGTGGATAATATTTATCCCAATCGGCACAGTGGTCGGATTTTCAATGCTGAAGTGGCGAAAGCGGGAAGAAAAGACAGAAAAAACCGGGAATGCCGGCGCTTGAGATGCTACAGCTAAAACCTCTCAGACCGCCTGGCTCGAAGCCAGCCAGCGCTTTGTGAATACTGAAAAATTAGGTTTGGAAGAGAGTGCCTGTTGCCCAGCTTGTATCGGCAATAATCATTGAATCAAACTTTCGTAGGGAATCTTCAGGCCTTTGTGCAGTTTCTTGATCATCGGTAACGTTAAGTTTCATATTTTTCAACCAACAGCATCAGAGTTTCCAATTCGTCACCCTTTGGTGTACCGGACATCGCACCCCATAGTGCCCCGATGCGCTTCAGCGCACGATTCAATTCACGGTCGTACTTGATGGCCTTCATCACGAACCATAAATGTTCTCGATATCTTCAATCTCGTCATACTGCCTGTGAGTTCCTGCAAAGCGAATCAGCATCCCGTGTTGAGCGCAGTCCGTCAGGGCAACTTGTGCGCTGCTCAGTCGAACAAAAAGGCCTTGACATGACGGTATAGAAAATATAACCATATTGTTATGGAACAAATGAGTTATACAACGGGCCAGGCCAATCTCGACGCGCTATTCCACGCACTCGCCGACGGCACGCGCCGGGCGATCCTGTCACGGCTCGCGGACGGAGAGGCCTCGGTCAACGAGATCGCCGAACCCTTCGAAATCAGCCAGCCCGCCGTCTCCCGGCACTTAAAAGTTCTCGAACGGGCAGGGCTGATCGAGCGGGACATTGACCGGCAACGTCGGCCGGCCAGACTCAAAGCCGAACGCATGCTCACGGCCGTCGACTGGCTGGCCGAATTCAGACCGATGTGGGGCACGAGCTTTAGTCAGCTCGACGATCTGCTGGTGAAAATGAAACGAAACAGGAACGAGGACAACACGCCATGAGTGACTTACCTGAATTTGTACTGGACCGAGAATTTGACGCACCTCGTGATCTGGTTTGGCGCGCATGGACGAATCCCGAATTGTTGCAGCAGTGGTACGGCCCTGGCGTCGAAACCGTCATTCACACCTTCGATCTTGAACCCGAGGGCGAGTGGCGTAACGAGATGAAGATGGGCGGCGGTTCCAATTTCCAGAAGATCATCTTCAAGGACGTCGTCAGGCCCGAAAAACTCGTCTGGCACCATTGCACGACGGACGAACACTGGAACGTCGCAGCCAATCCCATGATGCCCGACTGGCCGCGCGTTCTGTTGACAACGGTGACGTTCGAAGAGCGCGGCGATAAAACCAACGTGCGCCTCACGCAGATTCCGTTTGCGGCCACGGACGCGGAAATAGCGTGCTTCGCAAACATGAAAGACAACATGGCCGGCGGCTGGGGCATGGGCTATGAGGTCATCGACGGTCTGCTGGCGGAGCTCAAGGCCGGGTAAATCATGACAACACTATTCAACTAAAAGGTTGAATAGTGTTGGGCTTCGTCATACACTTCGCCGATGATTTCCGTTGGCGAACAGCATCTGGACACGGTATTCGCGGCTCTGGCGCACCCGGTGCGGCGTCGGATACTCGAGCAGTGCGGCACCGGGCCGCAGTCGGTGGGCGCACTGGCTGCCCCGCATCGGGTGTCGTTGAATGCGGTGTCCAAGCACATTCGAAAACTCGAAACGGCCGAGCTGATCAGCCGCCGGCCTGACGGCAACCTGCACCTGATGACCCTGAACCCGGAAGCGGCGAAACCCGCGATGGACTGGCTGAAATATCACGTTGAGCTGTGGGACAGCAGCCTGCTGGCGTTGAAGGCGAGCCTTGAGGAAGAGGTATGAGCAAGTTGCTCATCGACACGTTCGTGCATATTCGGCGTCCGCCTGCGACGGTTTTCGCTGCATGGTCCACGGCCGAGGCGCTCGCAAAGTGGTTTGCGCCGATGGCGGAGCAGCCGCCGGATGTCAGTATGGAGTTTGCGGTCGGCGGGTGCTATTCGATCCGAATGCCGCTTCCGGACGGATCGGTGCACAGGACTCGAGGTGAGTTTCGGGAAATCGTGCCGGATGAGAAGATCGTCATGACCTGGCACTGCGATGCGTTCGCCGATCCTGAATCGCTGGTCGAGGTTGTATTCAACGCGGTGCCCGGCGGCACGGACCTGCGTCTTGTTCATAAACGCTTCGAGTCGCCCGATACCTGCGCTGCGCACCGCGGCGGCTGGGACGCCTGTCTTGCCGCATTGGTGGAATTTGCAGAGAAACGGGAGTTGCCATGAAGTATGTCTACATTGCGGCCGCGCTGTTGCTGGCTGTGGTTGTCACGTTCGCCGTGGTTAAGAAGGTGTCGCCCGCGAGTTGGGGCTGGTGGGGCACGACGAATACAGCGTCGGGCGTGGCACTCGGCGGGCATGACCCGGTCGCGTACTTCGACTCGGCAACCGCGGAGCAGGGTTCTGCGGCCTTTAGCCACGAGTGGGCCGATGCGTCGTGGCACTTCACGTCTGCGGAGAATCGGGATCGCTTCGCCGCGGACCCGGCGCGATACGCGCCGCAGTTTGGAGGATTCTGCGCATTTGCGATGAGCAAGGGCTTCACGGCGGATGCCTCACCCGACGCATGGCGGATCGAGGGCAACCGTCTGTACGTTTTCGCGGACGAGAAAGTCAGAGATAGCTGGGTCGAGGGCCTGAGCAGCGGTGCACTGACAGCCGCCGAGACGAGCTGGGCGAAACGTTGAACAGCGTTATTCGCTGGCTTTGTTTTTTGCGAAAACGAAGCGGCTTTGCAAATAGTAGTTGAGCAGGAACAAAACCGTGTCCACGAGGATTTTGAGTGGAACGACGACCAAAGTCGGCAGTCCGTTGGCGATCGACACAATCAAGCCTGATAGCAGCAGCAGCGTGATCCACAGGGTGAAATACCCCATCGCTTCCTGTTTGGTACGTTTTAGTTCCCGCTGGCGAAAAACGACAAATTTGTTTAGGCAAAAATTGACGGTCCCCGATACTAGTCTTGCCCCCGCAGTCGCAAGCAGGGCGTTGTCGGTCAGATGGTAGATCAGAGCGAACAGTCCAACATCAACTGAAAAACTAAGCGCCGCTGAGCCACCGAAACGAAACAGCGCGCTGTATACTCGAATCGAATCACGAATCGGCTGAAAGTGCGATGACGCATTTTCATCGATGTATACTGTGCTAATCGGAACTTCTCTCATCGCGTAGCCAAGTTTTCTCGCCTGAACCAGGCATTGCAACTCATACTCGTAGCCTGATCCGGGTAAATCTGTGAATTCGGGCAAAACCCCTGTTGGCAGGTAGCGCAGCCCAGTCTGTGTGTCACTAACACGGATATTATGGACGAACGACATGAGTAACAATGTTAAGTGGTTACCAAATCGGCTCCGTATCGGGGTGTCGGGGCCGAACGTCCTGCACCCCAGAATGATGTTCTCCGGATGCCGCCGTGCTTCTGCTGCAATTTGACGAATGTCGACGGGCAAATGTTGTCCGTCGGCGTCAGCAGTTATGACACCGTCAATACTCGACGGACCGGTCATGACTGAACGCAGCCCGGTTTTGAGGGCCTCGCCTTTCCCGGCGTTTGCTTTGTGGTGTAGCACGCTAACGGACGGCTTACCGGCGATGGTTTCAAATATTTCGTTATGGACGGAATCGGAGCCGTCATTGACTACGATGATGGATCCGTATTGATGTCCGGAGAGTTCGTCGACGAGTTCCACGAGTTTGCCATCGGGATTAAACGCCGGAATCAGAATGGTGATACGTGTACACTCGTCGATCAACTTACTCTCACGCTTTGGCGAATCGTTGGTGTACTGCACGCGCCGCGAGCAGAAGGGAATACAGGCTCATAGCGTAGATGACAGGTCGCATCGGTATCGAATATCGAGGGTATGGCGCGCCGATCATGTGCATAAAAAGAAAGTACAGGACGAGCAAAGAAATCGCGCGCAGAAACAAAAGGGGGCTACCGTCAGCCCATTGGAAACGGCTCGGGAGCCAGACTGTCAAAGTTCCAATCAATGCCAGAACGACCAGGGCACCATGGATTTTCTCCATGTAGTAGCTTGACAGGTAGAATTTCGGATCGTCAAAGTACGGGCTGTTCCCAATCGGATAGACAAAAATCGGATCGGCTCCGGCGATGATGCCCCAGGATAGGACGGTCCGAATTTTGCCGACGGTGAACCATTCGAGATACTTGACTGGTTCCGCTGATGCGCGCTTTTTGAGTTCAACCAGTGTGGCGGTTGCAGATCCTTTGAATATATCGCTCATCGGATCGGCGCGGTAGGCATACCCGCGGGTATCAGGCTGCCTCTCGTACATCATGTCGGGGTACATTCCGTGATGAATGCTGGTGGAAGCAAGCGCCGGATCTGCAAACGTGCCCAGGGATGTTTTGTTTCTGATCATCCACGGTGCCAGTAGTATTGCAACACCTATGCATACCAGCACGGCGTTCCTCCAGCCAATATTCCATGTCGAAAAAACAAGGTATGCGAGTACGACGATTAGATACCCCTGAATCCAGGGCCTTGTCAGCGCTGCCAGCGCCAATGCGGCACCCAGCAGCAGAAAAAAATACGGTTTCTGCCCGGCGTTTGCGGAGTTCAGAAGCCAGACGAACAAAATGAGAAAAAAGCAGAACAACGTCTCTGTCAGAAAATACAGATTCATGTTCACAAGATGTGGGCTGCAGGCGATTAGTGCCGCCAAACTCAGGGCGTATACTCGGCCGACAGCAGCAAATGCGAAATACGCAATCAGAATTGTCGCAGTACTGAGAATGACTTGCATCAGTAAAATTGAGTCTCGCTGCTGAGTTGTGTACTCGCCACCAAGAAACAGGCTCATGAACAATGGATATCCTGGCGTCACGAGAGCATCGGGTTTCAATGTCTGCGTCACGACATCCGCGCTGGTGTCGGGAGGGAGAACCTGAAGATCGCCGAATCCATAGATTTCGAAATTGCTCACGTTGTATGCGTAGAGAAAATACTTGGCGGCATCTCCATGGGGAAATCTCGGTACTTCGGATTGAGCAAATGCCTGCAAGCGCAGGCTGAACCCAAAGGCGACTACGACTATCAGGGAAAGCACGGCGAGTACTTCGGACAGCGTGAATCGACCGAGGGTCTCGGACGAGTTTTTTCGGTTCCGTAACTCCGGCATATCGAATCTTTTCTCTTAGTTGTGGTTCTTTCCGGTTGAGTGTTGCGTGACAATAGCCTCGTCTTGGGCGCTTGTCATGTGAGATTCGTTCCAGATTCGGTATCTGGCAATTTTCGGCCGGCGGCGGTGCCACGTTGCTGCGTAGTGTGGAACTCAGAATGTGCTTTACGCCGTGCGTTGGGATCAGTAACATGTGCGGCCCTGCGAGGGGCAGCCCCTGCAGATGAGACATAGCGCCCGTAGCTCAGCTGGATAGAGTACCTGGCTACGAACCAGGCGGTCGGGAGTTCGAATCTCTCCGGGCGCGCCACCTGCAGCCCTTGCACTGCAACGCTTTTGCCGTTTGCAGTGCAGGGGCTTTTTTCTGGCAGTAAGCGCAGCGTTAAACCCAGCGTTAAAAGTCGTCGACCGCCTGTTTAGCGGGTCGTAGCATTGCTATATCCACCTGATAACGGAGCAATGCAATGGCGAAGGAACGCATCACATATCAAAAGCTGCGGGGCTACCGCTTCGCGAAGCACGGCCAGTTCGTTTGGGATGACGACGTCACTGGCTTCCACGTTCGACTGTACAAGAGCTCGAAGAAGCGCTCGTTCGGTGTCCGGGCCCGACTGCACAAGCACAGCGACCTGGTGCGCTTTCACAACTTCCAGGACATCCCGTTCAGCACGACCGACTGGCCTGAGGGCTTCGTTGACGAGGCGCGGGAGCGTGCGAGGGAACTTATCGCGGCGATCGAGGGCGGCTGGGACCCCAGCGAGGACGGCGAGCCGCAGATCACGCTGAACGACATCTGGGCCGCGCGCCGGAAGCTGGACTCGCAGAAGACGGACGGGCTCCTGCGGGAGAAGACTGTGAAGGACACGGAGGACTGCCTGCGCATCTACTCAAGCGACTGGCTCAACAAGCCGCTTGCGGACATCACGACGAAGATGGTGCTGAAGCGCGCAACGCTCATCAAGAACGGCGAGTACGTGTCGCCCATCACAGGCAACAAAATCGGCACGCGCTGGACTGTGCGCAGTTGGCTTACGTATGCGTCAGCAGTGTTCGAAGCCACGAAAGCGCATCACGGACTGAAGGACAACCCGTTCAAGGAGGTGCTGCCGTCATTCAAACGCCCGCCGACGTCGAAGGAACTGGAGTACGAGGACGACCCGGAGAACTTCGAGGCGGGCCTGACGCCGGAGCAAGTCCAAGACCTGCTCAATGTGAAGTTGAAGAACGAGCGCCGCATCTGGCAACTGTGCTGCCAACTGCAACTGCTGACCGCAATGCGAGCGAATGAAGTGACACGCATGCGCTGGTCCAACGTCAATGGCGAAGCGATCAAACTGGAACGCGACCAGACGAAGTCCGGGCGCGCTCACACAGTGCCGATCACGCCGCGCGTGCGCGAGATCCTGGACGAGTTGGAAGTGCACCGCGTCAACGACATCATCTTTCCAGGCCGCGACCCGAACAACCACATTCACACGAGCGGCATGCCAGCGAAGAAGGTAGCCCGAGCGCTCGGGCACACCCACATGGCGTACAGCGAGCGCGCCAACAAGGGTAAGGGCGGCGAGACGGAGCGCACCGACTGGACGTCGCACGACCTGCGCCGGACGTGGAGCGCGTGTGCCGAGGACCTGGAAATCCCGGAAGCAATCATCGGGCGCATGCTCAACCACAGTGCCAAGACGATCACCAGTAAAGCCTACGCCCGCGTGTCGCAGAGCAAGGTCGTCGCTGCCGCTGAGAAGGTCCACGACGCGCTGCTCGCGATGAAGTGACTCTGTAGAAGTCCGCAAAGTAGAGGGCCTGCTCGGCGGGCCTTTCTTTTTTGCGCAAATTGCGCGCCGCTGACCTGCATGTTGCTGTGCGGGTCTGGATTGCCGATGCGTATGTAAGTTCTTGTCGCTGTTGCACTTTCACTCTTACAACCAAGCAAGTGACGTGCGGTAGGAAATCCGGGCTTGCCTGGCCTGTTGCAATCCGTAACCTGTAAACAGTCACACAACACATGGAGCCACGCATGTTAGCGGCCTCGTATTGAGTCGCCGCCGCAGATCGAAGGACTGCAACCGTGAAGGTACAAAGCCCAAGCCACGAGCGTTCCTTGAGGAGCGTGTCGTGGAGAACCTTCTAACCAGACAACAGCGCCGCGACATACTCCACATCTCGCGCCAGCACGAATGGCGGCTGGAGAAAGCGGGCCGCATGCCCAAGCCGGACCTCACGCGTCCAGGAACCAACCACGGGCTGTGCTTCAAGCTGGTCACCTGCCTATACATCCAGAAGCGCCAAGCGCTCATTGATGCTGGCCTGTCCGTCAAGAAAGCCGAACTCGCAGCTACCGAAGAAGCCGAAGCGCTGGGCTCGAAGCTGAAGGAGTCGCTGTATGCACAGTGAAGCCAATGAGATCGGCGACTTGTACCTGGACAGCGGCGGGCTCCACATCGACGTTCACAACTACCCGCTGCGACTTACCAACGCGCAGTACTCACACATTCCGATCCAGGTGATGGAGCAGTGCTTCTGGTTCATGCCAATCGACTTCACGGCGCGGAACTGGCGGCAGTGCATCCGCGCCGCGAACCTCAACATCAAAACAGACAAGGTCGATAGGCAGGAGGCCGAGCGCGTGCTCGAGCGTCTGAAAACCACGGACGACCTCGCCGAAATGAACGCATGCATCCGCACGCTCAACGACATGGTGAAGAATTGAAGCCGCTGATCGAAGCGGCTTTCGAGGAGTGGCTTTCAACAAGTGACTGACGCACCCATCAAGCTGACTCGCATAACGTCGCAGCGCGGACTGCTGACGAAGAAGGTGTTCCTGAATGACGATGGCGAACCCGTCAAGAAGGCGGCTGCCAACCTGACGCGCGGCACTGCCGAGCGCTGTATGATCGAGTCGGGCTTCGAGGGCCTGCTGGCGCTGAAGAACTCGCTCGAGCCCAACCAAGCCATCATTCACGGCACGTACAACGACGAGCGACCGCCACGCGTGCGCGTCGTGACGGCGGGCCAGCTAAATGGTGCTGCCGACGCCATCGCCCGCACGAAGGCTGAGTTCCAGTTCGGGCGCACCACACTCATTGACTACGACTACGACCCGCGCATGGGCGCGCCGCTTGATCGCGAGGGCCTCCTGGATGCGCTGTGCAAGTGCTTCTCCGGTTTCGAGGATGCGGGCTGGCTGTGGTTTCCGAGTACGTCAGCGGGCATATACAACGGCGATACCCAGGTCTTTGACAGCCACGGCCAGCGCTTCTGGTTCATCGTGGAGGACCCGGGCGACATTCCGCGCTTCTTCGAAGTGCTCAAAACGCGTGCCCTGCTCGAGGGCTATGGCTGGGTCCACATCAGCGCCGACGGCTCGCGCCAGGTGCGCGTGCTGTTCGACGACGCCGTGTACTCACCGGAGCGCCTGGATTTCGCCGCAGGCGCGCACGTAGCCGAGCCGCTGTGGTGTGCTGCCGAGGAGCCGCTCGTCCACGACGGCAACGTGCTCGACACGCATGCCCTGCCGAACTGCACCGAGGAGCAACTCACCCGGGCGCAGGCAATGATCCGCGAGTTGCTGGACGCCGCCGCCGAGGAAGCGGGCGAGGTGCGCAACACGTACAACGAGGAGCAAGTCGAACGGCTGGTCGCGCAAGGCGTCGAGCGAGCGCGTGCCGTGGTTGCTGTTGAAACGCGTCACGAAAAGCGCCTCGAAGCCGACGACATGCTGCACTTCGATCACCTGCCCGCGCCAGTGCCCGTTGCCGAGGTGCTGCTCAACATGCCGGACTTCGACGGCAAGTCATTACGCGACCCGCTCGAGCCCGACATACGCGGCAAGGCGAAGTTCTGGATGAATCGCAATGGCGTGCCCTGTATCCACTCCTTCCTACATGGCGGGCGCATCTTCACGCTGCCGTACAACAATGCCGAGATTGAACGGAACGGAAACGGCGTCGCTTACCGCTCAGTCCACAACCTGCGCGTCTGGATACGCGATCTCGGACTCGAGTGCAAATACAACGCATTCAAGGATCGCCTGGAAATCGGCGGCGTCGTTGTTAAGGAGTACGCGGGCGAACTGTCCGACCGCGCTGAAGTACTGGTCGCGGCGGCTGTTGCTGACCATACCAAGCAGACGGAGCGAACGCGCTTCGAGTTTCCGCTGACAAAGGTCCACGAAGCAATCATCGCAGAGGCGTTGCTCAACACGTACAACCCAGTCACCGACTACTTGGACGGCTTGCACTGGGACGGCGTGCGGCGGCTCGATGCGTGGGCTACGAAATACCTTGGCGCGCCCGACACGGAGCTCAACCGCGCGATCGGGCGGCTGTTGTTGATCGCTGCGTGCAAGCGGGCGCGCGAGCCTGGATGTAAGTACGACTACGTGGTCGTCCTCGAAGGGCCGCAGGGCAATCTCAAAAGTACGGCTATCGAAACACTCGCAGGCGGCGCGGACTACTTTTCAGACCAGGACCTGCTGGCGCACTCGTCGCGCGAACAGGCAGAGCAGTTGCAGGGCGTCTGGTTTTACGAGATTGCGGAAATGACTGGGCGCAGCAAAGCCGACGTCAACAAGACCAAAGCGTTCTGCTCTCGCCGCATTGACCGCGTGCGCTTAGCTTATGCCCGGAACCGCACCGACACGCCGCGTGGATGCGTGTTCGTGGCTACGTCCAACGATGCGCAATACCTGACCGACAAGACAGGCAACAGACGCTGGCTCCCATTGCCAACGACCGTAATTGACATTCCTGGGCTGCGTGAAGCGCGTGACCAGTTATTCGCGGAAGCGGATGCGTATGCGAGGACAGAGGCGCTGATGCTGCCCGAGTCGCTGTGGGCGAAGGCTGCTGAAGTACAGAAATCGCGCGTTGAAGACGACCCGTGGCGCGACAGGATTGAAGCGAAGCTCGACGACAACGTGCAGCGAGTCGCGTCGTCGTACCTGATGGGCTGGCGCGTGCTGAATATTCCGACCGAGCGTCAGAGCCCGCACATGGCGGCACGGCTGAGGGCCGTAATGGAGGACTTGGGCTGGACGCACGACAGGAACATTGCCTGGCTTAACGGCTATGCGCGCGGCTACTGGAAGGGCGAGGACCGCGAGGTTAAGAACTGTGGAATCGGCCCGGCGGACGAGACTGACCTGCGTGAGTCGTACGAGGACGAGTCGAGTAGCGGTAAGTAGCGCTGCGGTAGCGGAGCGTTGGCTCGAAAAAATGTGAGGGTAAACAGTACCTAGCGTTAGTAGCTCTACATTTAATAGGAACTAGGTAAATACGGCATATATGTACGCACAGCACAGCACTTATAGAGTTTTGATGAAAAGTAGCGCTGCAAGCGCTACTTGCTCCGTGGCATCACACATTTCACGTGATGCGAGGTCAGGGAAACTGGAACGCGATGAAGGAGTTAGGCGCGGCAGCCCTCTAGCTCGTCCGCGAAATCGAGCGCCAAATTCCTCCGCTAGTGCAGCGCTAGCTAGCGCTACAGTCCGTCGCAGGTCAGCGCTACCGGGTAGGTCAGCGCGCAGCAATAGCAACACGACGCTGACGGCGTTTTTGCGCTCCAGGCGCGCTGACAGCGGCTCCGACCGCCTAGTAGCAACAAAGGCGGTCAGCGAGCAGTTATGCGGCATGCAGCCAGCGGCGTTAAACAACATCCAGGCGAGCGCGTGTAAGCGTTTGATTTATAGCAACGGAGCGGCACTACGGTGACGAAGAAGAAAACCAAAGCCAGACGACCGCGCAAGGTAGTGCAGCGCACGGAGTACCCGCGTGTCACTGCGCTTGCCGCGCAAGGACATTCGATCGCGACGATCGCTAAGCACCTCGGCATGGAAGGGCGCACATTGAAGAGGCGTATGGCTGAAGACCCGCGGCTCAAGGATGCGTTCGACGCAGGGCGTGCAGTGGAGGAGGAAACGATTGTGAACTCCATGCTCGAGCAAGCTGCCGACACTAGCAACCCGCGCAGCGTGCAGGCGGGCAAGTTCCTTCTCACCACCCGGCACGGGTACAAGGACGGCGAGCCCAGCTCGCAAGTCAACGTGCAGAACAACACGCTGAAAATCTCATTCCCGAAGACCGTCGCTGCCAAGGACCTGTCCAAGCACGCCGCCGCTCTGCTCGAGGGCACGGCGCAGGAGGTGAAGCGTGACGACTGACAGCAACGTCCTGGAGCTCAACACCTACCAAGCGCTGCAACACGCCGTCGAGCCTGGAATCAGCCAGGCCTGCCTCACGGGCCGCGGCACGGGCAAGTCGACCGGGTTCGCAACCCTCATGCTGCGCGGTGCTGTGGAGCACGGCGAAGCGTATCGGGCGCTTTACGTGCGCAAGACGTACAAGGGCCTCTCAGACTTCGAGGACGTGCTGCGCGACGTATTCAGCCGCGCCTTCGGGCCTCGCGGCTACTCCTACAACATGAGCGACATGGTACTCCGTGCGAACGGCGCGTACATCGAGTTGAACGAACTCGGCGACCGCAACTCGTACGACAAAGTGCAGGGCCGCTCATTCGTCGAGTGCTACGTCGACGAGGCTCAGCAATTCCCGGACATGTCGCTCGTCAACATGCTGCGCTCGAACCTCCGCTCGCCACACTTGCCAACCCGTATGCTGCTCGGCGCTAACCCGATGGGTCCGAGCCACGTTCACCTGCGCGATAACTATCTAGCGCGTGCCGAGCCGTGGACGCCGTACATGTATCAAGGCGTCATGTGGGTGAATGCAACGGGTACGTATCTAATGAACGACAAGATAGATCGCGAGCAGTATGCGAGGGACCTGCGTGCATCCACGATCGGGAACACTGCGCGGCGCAAGGCATGGCTCGAGAATGACTGGTGGGCTGCGGACGCGGGCGCGTTCTTCGCGACGGTGTTCGACCCGGTACGTAACGTCATTTCAACCGATCCGTATAACTGGCCGAACATCCATCTGTGGGAAGCGCAACTGAGCCACGACTGGGGCTTCGCAGCGCCCAGCGCGACGCTCGTGATGTTCACAGCCATGGACAACGTTGTGGGCCCGGGCAAGAAGATGTACCCAAAAGGCAGCGTCATTGTTGCGGACGAGTTCGTGAGTTGCCCGGACCTGGACGCGCCGAGCGTCGGCAGCCGCGAAACGATACCAGAGCTCGCGGACGAGATTCACGACATGTGCAGGCTCTGGCGTATACGTCCGCGTGGTGTTGCAGACGACGCAATGGCAGCCGCGCGCGGCGACCAACCCCGCACATTCCTCGAGGAGTTCCAGCGCTGCGGCATCAAGTTCAAACCAGCCAAGAAGGGTGAGCGCGTGCCGAGCCTCGCAAGGATGTCCAGGATGCTTGCAGCGGCGGGCGATCCGGAAGAGCCAGGCTTGTATATCAACGATAGGTGCAAGTACTTGCTGAAGACGCTGCCCATGATGCAGCGATCGGAGAAGAACCCGGAGGACATGGACGGCTTCGACGTCGATCACGCAGTGGACGCGTGCAGGTACGGGCTCACGCCAGACAAATCACGTGACGCCTGGTGCGTCACACAGCGTTTCGACTTATAGGAGGGCACAACGCATGCCACAACTGATGATTGGAAAGAAACACGCAGCGAGCGAATCGCTCAGCATGGATATAGCAGGCAAGCGCAGGTTCTTTGGCGAGTGGAAGGGTAAGGAATACTCCCCGCACAGGAAGTACTTCGAAGCGGCCATCGACGCAGCCAAGAAGATGGACATCAACGTCCGTGATTTGCAGGAGGACCCGCGCTACTCGGACGAGGGGCGGCTAGAACAAATCCGCGAAGACGCGTTCGTCGTGTTGAAGGAGCGCGCTGGCGTGTTGAAGCGCTGTGCCGCAGCCCGGGAACGCGCGGTCGACAAGGCCGCAAAGGCTCTGCAAAGCGTCACCAAGGACGTGGACGTGCACTCGCTCGCTCACCAGCGATTGATTGAGGCGTACAGAGCGCTGCCGCGTGAACAGAAAGCGAGAATCACACAGCCATCATTCGCGAAGCAATCGCCGGAGCTCGTTGCGGCGCTTTGCGCCGAGCCGCAGATCGTGACAGGGCTGCGCGCGGACCAACTCCAGGAAATGCGCATGAACCTGCTCGACGACGAGCAGCGTGCGGCGCTTGCACAAGTGGACGAGGAAGTAACACAGATCGCGACGGTAGAGCGCGCTTACAACGAGACCGCCAACGTGGTCCAGGTGTTAGCGGAACTGACAGACGGAGATCGCGCCGCGCTCGAGGAGGCGGCACTGGAAGACGCGCGACCGCCGAGGCCGACAGGCTCGTTTGCAGGCGGTGGAATTTTGAAACTGGTCGAGGAGGACTAAGGCAATGCCTATCAAACTGAGGTTAGAGGCGGACGAGTACAACGATGAACAGCACGCCGAGGACTACACGCTGGACGAGGAGTCCGGCCAGTTCGTGCTCACAGCACACGTTGAGGACGTGCAGGGACTGAGGTCGGCGCTCAAGAAGGAGCGCCAAAACGCACGCGAGTCCTTCAAACGCGTGAAGCAGATGGAGGAGCAGTACGGCGAGCTCAATATGGACGACGTCCAGGCGATGCGCACGGAGCTGGGTCGCTTGCGTGAACAGGCGCCGGACTCGGAGGAGTTCGAGCGCGTGCAGAAGCATGCGCAGACGCTCGACAAGAAACTGCGCAAGGAGCTTAAGACAAAAGCCGTATACGAAGCGGCGGACGAGCATCGCGCATATCACAAGGCGCTGATGGACCACCTACGCGACAAAGTGCAAGTCGTCATCAACGATGAAGGCACGGAAGCGCGTGCCTTCATCGAGTACAACGACGACGAGATCAGCGTCAGCGAGTACGTAGCCAAGCTGCGCGAAGCGGCCTACGACGCGTCCGATCCGTTGCACTACGACGGCATCGGTGGGCTGTTCGGATCACGGGCGAAGTCCGGCGGTGGCACGCCCCCGGGCGGTCGTGAAAGTGGGCGCTCGGCCCTACAATTTAGACACTCGCAGGAGCGCCGTTCCAAGATGACGCCGAAGGACAAAGTAGCGTTCATCAAGCAGTACGGCGAAGAAGCGTTCTTGAAGCTCCCTGCATAGGAGGAAACCAGCAATGGCCAAAGCAAAAAGCGATGCGAACATTGGGCGCGCGAAGCAACCGAAACCAACACGGCCCAGGACGCCGGAGGATGGCGCACGGAAGCCCGGGCAGATCTCTCGGCAGCCACGGAGCGCAGTCAATAGTAACAATGGCCGTCGCGCTTAAGCGATGGAATACCTGCTGCTGATAGCGTTGCTATTCGCACTCACGTGGTACACGGAGCACGCTGACTGATGAGTACATTGTTCAAGCGCATGACGAGCAAGGCTTGCAGCAATTCCGAACCGCTTCGCAGTCGCATTATTGGACGCATGTCAGAGGCCAGTGAGCAGTTGGGCTCGGAATCGTTCCGGCGCAACAAGGCGGTGCCGAAGCACAAGCGTAGTCCGAGTCCGCTATATGCGGGCGGTCGGGACACGAGCACCGAGAAGCGCTTTCGCAATCCGTTCGCGAAAGGTAAGCGCGGATGAAGTATCGCCTGATCGGAGTCCGTGTTCGCAATGGCCGCGTCCGCGGGGCAGGGCAGATAGTCGACCTCCCCGATCCATTGCCGCGCGAGGGCAATGTCACGCTTCGTCACGGGCACGTATTTCGGTGGATTGATACCGACGCGCATGGCCTACATAGTGAGCTTATCTCCGCGAATGGCGCAAGAATGCGGGTTGCACGGTGCCCCACGTGACAGGTAGAACTAGCTAGTTGTTGTAATACATCAACTCCTCAGCTAGACTGCGTTTGTCACACGGAGATTTTGGATGGCCCGCCCATATTCTAAGCAGCCTAAGAGCGCTTTTGCCAACGTACGCCTGACCCCGAAGGAACGCCAAGCCATGACCGAGGCCGCCAAGGCCATCGGACTTGGTTCCATCAGCGAGTACGTCCGGCATTTGCACAGTCAACACCTGAAAGCTGAACAAGACCGTTCGAGAGAGACCTCAAAGCCCGACTACGAGCCCCCAAAGCTCTTCAAGCGCGTAGGCAAGGGCCAGATTCTCCACGGTGATTCGCTTGGTCTGCTGCACAGCAAACTCAAACCCGGCTCGGTTGATCTTATAATGACGTCACCGCCGTTTGGACTTGTTCGTAAGAAGTCGTACGGCAATGAAGACGCGCATCGGTACGTAGAGTGGTTTCGACCTTTTGCGGACGGGTTTCGGCGCGTCCTGAAAGAGAATGGAAGCCTAGTAATCGACATCGGCGGCGCTTGGAAGCCTGGGATTCCTACCCGTTCGCTCTACCATTTCGAACTTCTGATTTCCCTTTGCGAGGAGTTTGGTTTCCACCTCTGCCAAGAACACTACTGGTGGAATCCGTCGAAGCTTCCGACTCCCGCCGAATGGGTAAACATCCGCCGCATACGCGTTAAGGACGCCGTGAATTGCGTTTGGTGGCTTTCTCCGACTCCATTCCCTCGTGCCGATAATCGGCGCGTACTGGCGCCTTATAGCGATTCAATGAAGTCGCTCCTAAAGAATGGTTACAAGGCGAAACTTAGGCCATCGGGTCACAACATCTCTACTAAGTTCCAGCGCGACAACCAAGGCTCGGTGCCGCCTAACCTCCTTGCAATCGCCAATACTGAATCGAATGGCAAATATCAGTCGTATTGCCGCGATAACGATCTGCCCGTACACCCTGCGAGATTTCCTGCGACTCTGCCGGAGTATTTTATTCGGATGCTGACGGACCCAGATGACCTAGTGATCGATCCATTTGCTGGATCGTGCGTTACGGGCGAGGTTAGCGAGGCACTCGGACGGAAGTGGATGTGTGTTGACACCGACGAGTCCTATCTGCAAGGCGCGTTATCACGATTTTCGAACGGCGTAGCAATTCGCGACAACACCTCGGCCGAGCCCTACAAGATACCGCCGCCTTGCTCGCTGCCAAGTGACGATTCGCGGCCCCTGTCACCAGAAGGTGGACGCACGAGAGAAAAGAAGGCAGAGGCTCAGACAACTGAGCCGACGGAAGCCCAGGCTACTGCGCTGTAATCCGTTCCGCCCACAACTGCAGAGACGAGTCGATAAGGTCGTCGAGATCAACAGCCAATGGCGTGTTGGCTCCTACCTGTTCGGGGCGCTGATCGCGTGGGAATGACTTCAGACCAACAATGCTCTTGCCGAGTAGGTTTCCAATACCATCTGCGTCTTCGTAGCCACGGGCGTATCGGACTATTTGCCCTGTAGCTTCCCTTAGTGCGCTTTGCCAGCTATCCGTAGAGCCAGCGTAGTATTTCGCTTCGCCAACAGCCACGACCTTGTCTTGCGAGGTGTCGATGACAATTACGTCGGGTCGATCGTCGCCAATAGCTAGTCCATATTGTTCCAGCACTGCGCCGACAAGCACTTCACTTGGCTCTGGCGCTGGGTCCGTATAGAGGTTTGTCTTGGATTGCCAATAAAGGCGATACGATCCCACGGTGGCGATTGCTCCCATCTGGCCGGGCCGAATCGAAGAAAGTTGTATCTGCTCGTCAATTTGGTCACTCAGCGCGTTCGCCATGCTCAACAATAGCCCAAGCTCAAAGCGCCGCCACCTCTCGAGTGGCGCGACAAGAGTCTCCGACAAGACTAGTTTCAATGTTTCTGCGTCGCCGCTCTCGAGTTGCTGTAGCGCCCGATACGCTTCGTAAGCGTTTCGGTACAGCCGAGTCCGTGCACGCGCCGCTTGAGTAATCGCTTGAGGGCTCGGGGTGTCTGACAGCCTAACTTCGGCTAGCGCCTGTCCCACGAAGTCGAGACGTGCGACTTGCTCAGTGAGACGCCGCGTCTTCATCAATGCTTCGCCGTAACCGGACTCCGTAGGGAGGTCCCGCGCGAATCGTTTACAGAGCATCAATACGAAAGTGAGCACCCAAAACAGCAATTGATTCGGGCCGTGTTGGTATTGCTTGACAGGTTCCCAGTACGCGATTCTTGCTGGATCGCCACTAACCATTCGCTCCAACAAAGTTTGCCTAGCATCTATTCGGCCGCGAACAACTTGCTCGTGTGTCTGAAGCCGCGACGAAATGGAAGCCTGCAACTCATGCCGATGTTTCAAGATGTAGGCCAGCAAGTCGGAGACAATCGGAGACACAGCCCAATTCAAGCGAATGTGACTTAGGTCCTCATGGAGAACGAACTCTGGAATGTCTAGGTCTGTATCCGAACCACGACGAAAGTACCGCAGCAAAAGGCGGACGATTAGGTCGTCTAGTTTCTGGGCGTCAGAGCGCAATCTCGTCCAACCTGCTCTTTATTAGCTTCTGGTCGGTGTCGTTCTCATTTAGGCCAAGGGCCTGCCCCCAAGCTTCAGCAAGCGCGTTTGCTTCATCCGATAAAATTCCGTCCATCAAGGGCAGGAGGCAGGTCAGAATTCCATCGACGTATGCTTCCCTAAGCTGCGCATCCGGTGCCTTGAAAAAGTCGAAATTCGGTGTGTGCGAGATGCATTGGCGCATGAGGTCGACAATCGGGGCTGCGCCAATGGGCCGTACCCGATTCAAGGACTCCCAAATATCGGCGAGCGGAATCGCTTCGATCGGGTCGGGCGGATCAGGGAATTTGTCGCTATTCGTTGAAAGGTCAATCACGAACTGGCGCAGGTCTTTAGGTACGTCGACAAACACCCATGCGAATCGCCGCGAAAGTGCAAACGACATTTGATAGAGAGATGCCTTGTCGACCGTATTGATCGTCGCAATGAGCCTCCAGTGCTCAGTTGGCGCAAACTCGTTCTCCGCTGCGTCCTTCTTCTGCTCCGGCAGCACGATGTATCGGGACGACCCTTCGTCCTCGGGATCAACAAGATAGGGAAGCGTAGCTGGTTGTCCGCTCAGCACCGTAAACAATGGTCCCAGGACCTTGTCGATATCGCAGCGATTAAGTTCGTCAATGACGATTGGGCGGTCAAAGTTCTCGAGGATAACGCCAGGCATAAATTTAATCTTTCCGCTGCCGAGAGGCTGGTACCCACCAACTACGTCCTGCGAGGTCCAGTCAGCCGACGCAGTGATAATCGTGTACTCATTGTCTGCAACGTTCGATGCTACATCCTGTGCGAGCGTAGTTTTGCCAGTACCGGGAGGCCCATAGAACATTAGATGCCTCTTGCCGGACTTGAGGGCATTTGTAATCTGCCTATAGACGCTATCGTCTACTCCGATCAACTCGGAAGATTCCGGAATCTCAAAATCCGGGGTCTCATCCTCAGACACCGATACCGACTTAAACGCAGCGCGAACGTCGTCGGCTGCTTTCTGAATTTCCGCGTCCTGCAAGCCGTCGTAGACGTTGATCGGTGTCGTCTGTTGTTCCGCCCCTTCTGCGGGGAGAGGCGCAACTTTCAGAAACTCGCCGAGAGCATCAGTTGCCTCTTCATACGTAACCGTACTGCCATTTCCTATATCAACAGACGATTCTGGATCATTCATTGTGAACAGGCCTGCCGCAACATAGCCCTGTCCAGCATTCTTGTATTGCAGGGCGCCAGTCGTCGGGTCATATGAGTCAAACAACTGCGCCGCCGAACCTGCCTCCAGCTTCTTGGGGAAACAAAAAAATAGAATCCACTCCCACTCGTCGTCACCTAAGTAATAGGTGCCGTCCGACATCAGTATCGACGGCACAACGCGGACAAACAGCCCGCCTACCGCTTGGTTAGTCGTATTCGAGTGGGCAATTCGTTCGGCTCCGTGACCGTCTGGAAGCTCAGCAGAAACCGTGCCGTCCGCATCACGTGAAATCCGGACGAGCCAGCGAGGAGGCTTGTTGGTTGTGCCGTTGGGATCGGCCCAGAATCCATCCGCCGAATTGAATGCGGGAACGTTGTACGTCTTTACTCCACACTGCGAGAGTGCCAGGTCGTAGTTCTTCAGAACCTTGGAGATAGACGACGACAGTTTTTTCCTGACGGCTTTCTTTTGGTCTGAGTCCTTAGCCACGGTAGTCCCCGTTGAGTATCGGAACCCCTAATGGTGCCGCATTTCAACGAGTTATGACAGTGAGCTAATCTAATTTGGGTCGAGATATCGTAAAACCTGATCCCGCGCTTCTTCCCATACGTTTCCGCCATTGCTCGGATCGAATCGAACCTCTACCCACAATCGCGCGTTCTGCGCGATTGCCTGAGCCCTTGCAACCAGTTTGCCGTGTTGTCGGCGCACCGAGAGGACAGTTACCTGCATTGCTTCCATGCGGCCGATTTTCGCTGACGCGACCGGAAGCTGGTAGCCTCGAATCTGGTGGAATTGCGGAGAAATAGATCTGTGTTCGATGAGTTAGTGGCCGAGATTGAGGCTGAATATCACAGGCTTGGGCATACCTTGGGATGGCGCTTCGTCACGAGCCCGCGTCGGACGGTCTCGCCGAAAACGCATATCGTGTTTCTGGGCCTGAATCCGGGCGGCAAACAAGAT
This sequence comes from Woeseiaceae bacterium, assembly GCA_965224505.1. Lineage (GTDB taxonomy): Bacteria > Pseudomonadota > Gammaproteobacteria > Steroidobacterales > Woeseiaceae > UBA1847. The sequence continues at coordinate 1,685,404 of CBDCZL010000018.1, read as the reverse complement.
CGCCCAGATCACCCATCAGCTAGCAGCGAAGCTGGCTCAGCTTATGTGGTTGAGTCTTGGGGAGAAGGAGTTGAGCCGGGGCAGGACGGTCTTCAACAGCAGGTACAAGCGCTATATGAATATTTGAGCGTGGAGCCCGATGACGTTTTGAGCGGCCAGCTCGTTCCATTTCGGTCGCCAAGTTGGGACGAGCTTCCGGCTAAAGAGGAATCGCTCCGTCTAGGTATCAACGTTTGGAGGCGCGTCCTGGACTACGTCAAGCCCAGCATGATCATCGCGATGGGCAAGACAGTACTTAGACCGAGTCTTCATGAGATTCTTGGTGCGCCCGAAGCGACCGAGGTAATTCCCGTGGCGTGGGGCAATATCACGGCCACGGCAGACACCTATAGTGATTGTCGCCTAGTTTCGCTGCCGCACCTATCTCGATTCGGGATAATGACAAGAGAAGTAAGCCGTCCAGCCATCGAGGAACTTCTATGCCTTCGCTGAGAGAGTCCTTTCAAATGCCAAAGCCAGTGAAGATTACCGGGCGGACCTCTACGATCACCAACAGCTTCGTGAATTCGATTATCCCGGTCGTTTATCCAACTGATGCAGAGATCGAAAACGCCTTAGACCTGCTTGGCATGACGAAGGACTCTGTTGGCTGCGCCTATTGTGGAGACACGTCAACCGAGTGGGACCATTTGAACCCTCTCGTTGATAAGCAGAAGCCGACTGGATACATATCTGAGATTGCAAATCTTGTTCCGGCGTGCGGCAAGTGCAATCAATCAAAAGGCAATAAAGCGTGGCGCGTTTGGATTGTGAGCGCCGCGCGTTTGTCGCCGAAGTCGCGAGGAGTCTCTGACTTGGAAACGCGTATTCAAATGCTCGAACGCTACGAGGAGAATAATCACCCAGAGCGATATGACTTCGAGGAAATTGTGGGATCGGAGAAATGGACCGAGTACTGGGAGGACTGGGCGCGGCTACTGGGCGTCATGCGTGAGTCGCAGCAACTGGCGGAGGACATACGGCGAACAATTCACGATGCCGCCGCAGGGCGATAGCGTGTGCCAGCGGACTTCTGCAGCGCAGCAAGAGAGCGACATGGACGATACTTCTAATCGAGAGCAAATCCGGGACAAGGCCCTACAAGGGATCGGGCGGAATGTAGTTGCGTTCCAGAAGATGGAAGCAATGCTCAAATTCCTGGTGGCGAATCACAAGATCGAAGGACTGCCTGAGCAATTGCTCGAACTTCGCGATCAGAGCCGCCGGGAGGTTGATCGGCATACTATGGGCACCTTGGTCGACAAGCTGTTTCGTTCTGTTGTGCGGGATGGACCGGGTGGAGAATCCAGATCGGATGCGTCTGATGATGCAGCATCAGTGAGCTTTAGCTTTGAGCTAGATGCGGAAGCATACGAAGAGACCCGTTATGCGTTCCGCCAAATCGTTCAGGAGCGAAACGCTCTCATCCACCAAATGCTAGTCAGCTTTAATCCAAATTCGATTGATTCGTGCAAAGAGGTGTTAAGCGCGCTGGATGAACAGCGCAGTCGACTAAAGCCGCACTACGACAATCTCCGAGCTATGGTCAGAGCCGTGTCTGAGGGACAGAAGAAGCTCCTCGAACTGGTCGAATCCGAGGAATTCTTCGAAAAGCTCACTGGCTCGAACGACCACTAGCAAACCGAACAAGAACGAGGCGCAGTATCGGTCGGCAAGCGTAGCGCACGCTCGTACAATGCGTATGCGTCAACACCCTCGTCTCAGTGGTGGTCCACTCCGACCTGTTGACGCACGCTGCTCCTGATCGTGCGGCGTAGGACGCGGCTCGGGTGTGCGACGCTGTTTACCTGGGCCGCGCCCGACTTTCCACTCCGGAGAAAGGACAAGATCATGACCAACGTCGTTGAACTGATGCAACCCGAGCTGCCGCGTATTGAGTCACTCTGCAAAGTCGTGCCGATCAACTGGAACGGCGCGCGCGATCAAGCGTCCGCGATCCACTGGCTGCTCGATACAGGAGGCGCAACTTATCGCCTGACAACGCCCGCTCTGATCGAAGGCGAGTACTTGTCGCCTGCTGTTCCGAAAGAGCGCTACAGGCGAACTGTGCAAACGCTGCTCGATGAAGCGCGCACGTACTGGCTCCTACCGGACGGGCAGCGTATCGAGCGCCCGACGGACGCAGTTAAACCGCGAGCCATGGATAGCACCAATTCGCGTGAGCACTCGCGTCCAGCGGAATTGTAAGCACTTGTAATTGTTGCGCAGGTTACGCGCAGTTACTCGCTGTTACGGACGACTCCCGCGCTACGAACCAGGCGGTCGGAGGTTCGAATCCTTCCGGGCGCGCCAATCAAAACAACGGCTTATGCGATTTTAGCGTGTAAGCCGTTTTTTGTTTCCGACACTTTTCCGACAATTTCCGACAGTTTTGTCGGAATCCGGCGATAACAGCATCAAATTGGGCGACTCAATGCCGCCTCTATCAACTATTCGCTCCACCGCTTGCATGAGTTCTTCAAGCTCTGCAGCCGAATAATGTGTTGTGATATCACCGTGAGCATGACCAAGAAGTGCTTTGCGTGTTTCTAAGGCCACGCCGGCGCCTCTTAGTCGTCGCCCAAACGTATGTCGCAAGTTGTGCACCCCACGTCGAACGGCTTTGTCGATCGGCAGTCCCGCAACACGCCAGGCGCGTTTCCAAGCCGTGTTATTGAGTTTCTTGACCGGGTTACCCCGAAAGCTGAATACGTGCGTCTTATGTATGCCGCGTCGAGACTCAATGACCCGACGTGAAATCGTGTTCAAGACGATGACACGCTCGGTGTCGGTCTTGGTCACGTGTTCTGGCAACACAAACACAGACGTCTCAAGCCCAGGAAGCTCAATTTCCCATGACCAACGGAGCTGACAGATTTCCTGCTCTCGACACCCGGTGTTGATGCCGAATAAAACGGCGTCCGCGAGGTGTCTGGGCATGTACCGGATCAAGGTATCTTGCTCGCTCCAGGATAGAGGGTAGGGGCGGGCTTGTTGTCCTTTCACCGACAGTCGGCTGATGGTCGCAGGGGCTTGGGAGAGCCACGGTCGGCCTTGCTCATCGCGCCACAGTTTCGCCGAACGGTTCAACACGGTTCCGACGATGGTCAGGACGTTGTTGATGGACTTCGGCGCCAATCCCCGTGCAAGCTCATGATCAATAAACGGTCGAATCGTGCCGTTATGGACCTGATGCAAAGGCAGCTTCCCAATAAACGGAAAAAGCTGATCCAGGTGGTAGGCGATGTCGTCGGCAGATGCCTTGTGAGCGATCTCCGACAAGTAGCGAAGCCCCGCTTCCTCAAACAGGTGCTCTGCGTTCTCGTGTCGTTCTACTTCCTCCTCAATCTCCGCCAGACGGCGGATTAGATGCTTCTCTGCCTCACGGCGCGAAGATGTGCCCGTGCTTTCGCGGAGCCACCCTCCTGGCGCTGCTTGGCAGCGTTTCTCAATGTGCCAGATACCACCTTTTTGGCGGAGCCCCGGCATTTGGTTGATTTTTGACATTTGTCGTCCTCCAGTACAGAGACCTTCGGACGACGCTCGTTGCGAGATCTATACTGCTCCCACCAAGCGTCCAATTCAAGCCGATCAAAGGCAACTCCCTGGCGGCCGATGCGGTATTCGCTAACATATGGGCGAACCTCCGCGTTAAATCGGTTTCGGTCGACCCCTAAATACGCCGGCGCGTCGCGAAGTCTCAGCACTCTCGGAGGCGACGTGGCTGAGAGTGAAGTGCTTGTCATTCGTACTCTGAACCGTGAAATCAGCACAAATTGCAATATCTTATTGAAAAGTACTACCCGAATTCGAATCAGCAACTGTCGGGTTTTTCGCTAGGGCATTGATTTCGTAATAGTCCAGAGCATTCAGAGGCTCACAACATGTGTCGCCGTCGAGAAGCGAACCCTCGATGCAAGTTGCGTATGTCGTTCTACGGCGGCAAATGTGAGATCCAGCGCGATTAAGATATCCGGATAATATGGAAGACATAATTCGCGCCAGTAGGGGAGTTCCGGTCTTGTGTGCTGCAAATGCGAAAATTCCGCGGAAACTGTGTTCGCACAATCTGTCGTCGAATCGGCGTGAGGCTGTTCGCCCGTGCCGATGCCAAAGATGCAGCTAATCCCTAAACGGGCCTTGCGCCAGAATAGCGAGATGTCTGGTTGCCAGCATGAGTAATGTCGCAAATGGGCTTTTGAGAGAGATCTGTCGAGAGATCGAACCCAGCGCAGCGCAAAAGTCGCAGGCGAAGGGAAGCCACAGGTATGTTCGCAATCGACTTCAGACCGGCAAGTTCTCCGAGGCGATCCAAGGCTCATTCTTGATCGGTAGTTATGCCAGGCGGACTGCCATTGCACCAATCGACGATGTGGATGTGATGATTCAGGTAGACTCGACTTTCTGGAAGGCACCGATGTTTGCGTCGCTACCAGAACCAGACACCGTCATTCGATCGCTTCACCGAATCGTAAAGAGTCGATATCGTTCCAGCCGAGTCGTTAGCCAACGCCGATCCGTGGGTTTGTACCTCTCCAGGCGTTCCATTGATATCGTTCCGGCTGTGCCGACGCGCACGCCGAACGTATTTCGAATTCCCGATACGCGATTGGAAGAGTGGATCGAAACAGCACCTGAACGCCACACATGGCGCGTTCAGGAGCTCAACGGCATGAATAGTGGGCTGTTCGTACCTCTGGTCAAGCTCTTAAAGCAATGGAACTCTCGCTTGCCAAGCACCGCCTATTTCAAATCGTTTTGCATCGAGTCGATTGCTGCACAGCTTTTCGCCAATGTGCCAATCGATGATCTTGCAGACGGACTGCTGAAATTCTTCGACTTCATGGTGCATGTGTCAACGCAGGCCGACGATGACGGCGCATTTGAATGGAAGCAGGCGTATGGTGTGTCGCTGGGAATCTTTGGAGCGAGAGCGCCCGACATTAGTGGACTGGGAGGCAACGCGCTTGGCGGCGTGAATATCGCGCGCCGCGTTGCTTTCGCAAAGAAAGCCAAGGTGGCTCGCAATCATCTGATTGCAATCGACGATACACCGACCCAGGCGAACATCACGCGACGACTGAACAGACTATTCTAGTCTTCAGTCGATAGTGAAAGACGGTTGATAGGTCTTGAACCCCTCGTTGTCGTAGTCGTACTCGTAGACAATGGTTGGCGACACAGTCTGATGGTGCTGTCCGAGGAAGAACAGAAGGCTGTTGGGGACGGCGGCGAACAGATGCACGGTCACCTCCGAATCATCTGCCTTTGCCGATTTGGTGTGGTAACTGATCTGCTCGGCCAGGATTGCCGCGTGCTCGCCGCCCGCAACGGTGCGTTGTCCCGGACCCTCCGGGAGCGAAAAGGCAATCACGCGACCAACACGGGGCAGGTTGGCGGCGACGTAGGCTCGCACCTCAGTATCCACGGGCTGCGCGGCACTGATCGCAAGGGCAATGTCGGGCCCGTCGCCGAGCGCTGTTTCAGCTATTGTGAATCTGTCGGAACCGGCCGCCGAACCGTCGTCCGCGCGCCACGTCCGCGTTCCGACTCGTCCCTTCTGGACGAGCTCCAGATCAACACCGGACTTCAGGTGCAGGACCGTCCCCGCAAGAAAAGCAATCGATGCGTGAGCGTCCAGAATCAATCGCAGTTTTGACGATCGTTTGACAGCCGCCACTAGAAACGACTCCACCTTCGGCCGGATATCTCGCTGCCAATCGCGACCGTCTTGCAGGTACCGTTCTCGAAACTCGCCGACCAGAAGCAGCAGGTCTTCTTCCGGCACGTTGATCACATCCGCCGAAGGCCCCAAGAAGCTGCGAATCGCGATGGGTCGATATGCGCCCGACTCGTTTAAGCGTTCGTCGAGGATCCCCTCGTCCTCGCAGAACTTCAGTAGCGACTCTCGGGTGAGTGAGTTCAGCTTGCGAATCTTGAGTTGCCGGGCCAACTCGTCGTAGCGAAAATCCGAGGTGGAATCGCCGTAGGCCTTTGTTCCCGCAATCCGCGCTTTCAAGTTAATGTCGCTTCGCAGAAAGTCCAAGGTCAGATAGCCTTGCACAATTCGCAAGCCGGAAACGACCTCCTTCAACTCGGCATCCGTCGACAGGCCCAGGTGCTCTCGCCAACGTTTTCGAATCCGCCCCGTACGACTTCGGTCCTTTGTGCCGTCGAAAAGCTTCTCGATCAATAGACTATCGTCATTACCCGATACCAACGGTGCCAGTTCATCGTCGTCGCGAATTCGATACGTTGTCAGAAAAGTGAACTGCGCCCCCTTGGGTGTCTTCGCTTTGGCATCCCTGAGTCGCTCGAGCAACGAGTAGGCTTGTGCGCCAATGAACCCCGGTTGGGTTAGGTCTTCGTAGCCGAACCGTCCTCCGGTTTCAACATGCCACTTGATCTGGTGATAGTCGGCACTCACGCGCTCCGGTCCGGAGCGTGGAATGGCCGGATCGTACTTGACCACCACATCGTCAAAAGACTTCGGTCCGTCCGCCTCAAACGATACTTCGCTTACCGACGATTCATCGAGCAGTAGACACAACGCATTCTGCCAAAACACGCGCGCCTGATAGTTGCCTCCGTGCCACGTCGCTGTTATCGCATCTGCCACTGGGACGACTCGATTCGGGTTCGGCTAGACATGCGTATCGACTGATTGAGGGGCGGCCGTCATGCCGTCGCCTACCAGCAAGGTGGCTCGCGACGCCATTCCGCTCGGTAGATATGTAGTGAGGCTGGCATCAATGGACCCTGAGTCATCTAGACGCACGATCATCAGTACAACGAAGTTCGCCCCAGTACTCGGGTTGCAGGCCACCTCGATCATGGATTCGTGATCGGTAGGGCTGGGTCGAGCCTCGAACGACGGATGCGAGTGCCATTCACCCAGGTAGTTATAGCGATTGTACCGATGGGCAGTTCGTGTAAAGAACCGCTGCAACGCCAGCAGCGCGCTACGCGCGCTGCGTACGAACAACGCAATTCGCCCGCCGTGGCGCTGAAAGGTCATCTCCATGATCCGAAACTGACCCGGCGCGATCTGCTCACCCATTAAGATGCCGCCGATCTCTCTATTCCCGGCTCGTTGAAGCTCGTCGGCGAGCTTGTTCCTCCACTTCGAGGGCAGCTCAACTGCCAGCATTCTCTTTCACCTGTTCGACGAGCCCCCCGATAAAGTCGGCGCCTTCTCTGTAGGTTGCCGCATCGGGTTCCGATTCCAGCGACCAGCTCGTGTCCGCGGTGCATTCTACGGGTAACACGTGAAAGGGTTGCTGGAAGACCCAACTGCGCGAAAGACCGATAAGGTAGGCCGGGTACGTATAGTCGCTGGGCTCAACGCCTCGCAACGTGTCATCCGCAATCTTCGCAAGACTCGCTGCGATGACTGTGACATCGGCGTCGGTGGCGATGAGTACCTGTTCCTCCACGCCCTCAGCCGTGTACTGGGCCATGGATTCCGGCGGCTCGACGCCCATCTCGTCCGCCACCTTGCCCGCTGAGTCGTAAATAGCCGTACGCAAAGTGAACGGTTCTGCGTCCTTTCCCGGTCGCGCGCGCGCCACCAAACCGCCAATGCCACCGGCATACACTTCGAGCCAAAGCAACGGTGTCTTCGATTGCCGTGCAATGTGAGCGCATTGGTTGAACACCGGTGGACTGGCCGACGCGTCGATTATGATATCCGCTATCCCCAGTGCCGAAAGCGCCGACGCGGCTGCCGTCGGTGCTTCTTGGCCGCCGATACGGTGCTTGCGGCAAATGATTTCAACAGCAGGATTGATAAGGCGCAGACGGTCGGCCACCGCATCCACTTTGTGTTGGCCGACGTGGAGCCAATCGCTGTCATGTCGCACCAGATTGGTTGGGTGCAACAAATCGTCATCAATTAGGACGAACCGTCCAACACCACTGCGGGCCAAACTCGTGGCGATCTTGCTGCCCGCAGAACCCAGGCCGACAATGGCAACGGCCTTTTCCGACAACGCCTGGCGGTCCTCGCCCAAGCGCAACGAGCCATCGTCGGTATCCGCTTCAACCGTCGTAAACACGGACGCTTTGCCGCCACCCTGATAACACCAGTACAGCTGCCAGCGCGCGCCGTCAAATGGACGAACCAATAGGCATCGGACCGCGTCAACAGCAGGATCGGTGTCCTCGTCCCCGGGCGATGGAATCGACTGATCGGCCAGGTATTTGGCGACGCCGCCCTCAGACAGCAGAGCGACGTGCTGTAGGATGCCAACCGACTCTGAAACGGCAACACCGTCGTACCAAATACCGTAACGCTTCAAGCTACCAGGCAGCGTTGGATCTTCCCAAGTTTCGCCGTTCTCGATTTCCAATTGCGACAGAAAGGCGGTCATCACATTTTCGTGAAACATCGCGTCTATGCGACATCGCACCGCAGCACCTTCTGGCAAGGCGTCAAGGTTTGCTTCTGCCTCCGGCGTTAGCACGAATCGGCGTGCCGATGTGCGTACCTGTTGGCCGTCCGTGAGCGCGTGCCGTGACGGTATGTCTATGCTGTCATCTTGTTTGTGCTGGGCTTCAAGGCTCAGCAGGTCATGTCCACTTTGCAGGACGTTCGCCGCAGAATGGTGATCAGGATGCCAACTGTCCGGCCCTAGCTCCAAGCACAAATCACCACCTTCACCATACTGATGTCCGGACCAACGTTCTTTCTCCCGCGGCCGAATCGACGGCACGACGGTCGGGAAGTACTTCGGAAACGTCAAGCAAATTGGGAAAATCGCATCTTCGTCGAGCACGATGTTGCAATCAATCAACAACAAGCCTTCGCTCGGATCGAGCTTCCAGTGCACTCCGTCGAGCCACGCCGCCGACTGCTGCAGATCGGCAATCGCGTTTCGTTCACGCTGCAGCCGGGCTGGATCCTCGAGAAACCACATGTTTAGGCAAACCCGGCCGGTTTGTTGGGCGGCCGAACCGGATGATCTGGAAACACTAGGCCGGCGGATGCCGGCGCCGGTGTCATCAACCCAGCCGACTTGCGCAGCGGCGGCTTCGGAAAGCGATCACCGAACAGTTGCCGCCATTTCGCTGTGGCCTTGTCTTGATCTTCTATGGACAGCGCCCGGCGGCCGATGGCGGCGTGCAGTTTGATTTTGTTGTAGAGGCCCTCGAACGCGGTAAATCCGATGCCGCCCATGATGTTGTTCTCCGGCAGGCTGGGATCCGCCACGCTCGGCACGATTCCCAGGCTCACCTCATACTCGTATCGTTTGACCAAGGCCTCAAGCAGCTGGACAAACAGCTCACCGTAATGCGTTTCCCGCCGATTCATATTTTCAGCGGCGAGCACTTCAAGCATAAAGCCCTTCGGGCGCTTGGCGATCGTCGGGTTTTCGCGGCGCCACCACTTGAACATTTTTACCAGCGGTTTGAAGCGACCGCCGGTCGCGTTGTTCATGTCGGTGGTCCACTGCGTGTGTCCTGGCGGATTGGTCAGCAGCCATTGCTGATGTTTCCGATCCGGAATGTAGAAGTTGCCATCGTTGTAAGGCTGAATGAGCGGCACGGCATCCATGTCGGCGGTAAGGGTTGAGACGCTGACCGAGCGTGCCTGACGGTTGGTTGGCGTGTAGTGGCGGGTCAGCACGTTAAAGACGTCATCGACAGCAAGCTGCGGGGAATCGTAAATGGAGTGGTTTGTGACCACGATGATGTCGACGTCGGGACGGTGCGCGTCACCGTTCTTGACTCGCGGACGGATCGCCGTGTCGCGCTTGTAGGAGCCCGACAAGAACGTGTTTTTGTGTAAGGGCGCAAAAATCGCATCCTGCCGGAGAATGGCGCGCAGCTTGGTGTGGGCACTGGAAGCGTTCGATTTGGTGGTCGCACTTGGCTCAATGTCGGCCAAGAACTCGGTAAAGCGGGCGTTCGGTGTCATCGGATCATCCTCAACCAGTGGATGCTGCGACAACCCTAAGGCCTCACAGGTGTCCATTAAGCTGGTCGTTACCTTGATAATCGACCATTATTCTGGACACAAGTAAATTTTGTTGGTACGCTGCGCAGCGAAATCATTTTACGTCCAGAATAATAACCGTTTCGCCCTTTTCTGTCCAGTATAATAGGCGTTAAAAATGGCCAAGCAAAAGCAACTGCCCATTCCTGTTCGGAGCGCCTTGCGCAAACTCGGCGGAGATATTCGCGACGCGCGCCGACGTCGGCGTATCCCGACCCAGGTGATGGCTGAACGCGCCGGCATCAGTCGTACGACACTTCTAAAAGTCGAGAAGGGCGACCCCGGAGTATCTTCTGGCACGTTGGCGACGGTGCTGTTTGTGCTCGGCCTGCTAGACAGTCTTAGCGAACTTGCCGACGCTCGCTTCGACCAGGTTGGCCGAGATCTCGCCGACGAGTGGCTGCCCAAGCGTATCCGCTTGTCCCGTCGTGAGAGTGACTCCTGATGGACCGAGAGTCGTGGGTCTACATAGACCTCGATGGCACGCCAGAATTGGTTGGCAGGCTATGGTCACGTGTGCGTCAAGGCCGCGAAAGCGCTTCGTTTCAGTATGACGAAACCTGGCTAAACCACCCGGCGCGCTTTGCTCTCGAACCAGCGCTGACCCTTGGCGAGGCCGCACATCACACGCCAGCCGACAAAGCATTGTTTCGAGCACTGGGCGACTCGGCACCGGATCGTTGGGGCAGGGCGTTGATGCGCCGTGCCGAACGACGCGGCGCTCGTGACGAGGGTCGAGCTCCGCGAACCCTGTTCGAGATTGACTTCCTACTACGGGTTGACGACCGCGCACGACAAGGCGCACTGCGTTTCGCAGAGTGTAAGGGCGGGCCGTTTGTGAGTACGAGTGAGCACGATTCGGTACCGCCGTTCGTAGAGCTACCGAAGTTGCTGACGGCGAGTGACAACGTGCTCGGTGAGGACGACAGCTACGAGATGCTGCAGCTGCTGCTCGCTCCTGGGTCGTCATTGGGCGGAGCCAGGCCCAAGGCGTCAGTGTTGGATAAGGATGGCCAACTCGCAATTGCCAAGTTTCCAAAGCACGGTGACGATTACGACGTTGTGCGCTGGGAATCGGTGGCGCTGTCTCTCGCCGGCCGTGCCGGTATCGAGATACCTGATTGGCGCGTTGAAGACATCGATGGGCGCTCTGTATTGGTCGTGCGTCGGTTCGATCGTGATGGCGAACGGCGAATTCCGTTTCTGTCCGCGATGAGCATGATCGGCGCAGACGATCTCGAAACGCGGAGCTATCTCGAGGTTGCCGATGCCTTGCGCCAGCACGGTGCAAATACGGTGAAGGATCTTGAAGCGCTGTGGCGACGAATCGTGTTCAGTGTCCTGATCTCAAATACGGACGATCACCTTCGCAACCACGGCTTTCTCTATTCCGGACACGATGGTTGGCGCCTCTCTCCGGCGTACGACCTCAACCCGATTCCGGTCGACGTCAAGCCTCGCTTTCTCATAACCGCGATTGACCTGGAGGATACGTCAGCTTCCATTGAGCTTGCGCTCGAAGTAGCCGAGTACTTCATGATCGATGACGATCAGGCTCGGGCTATTGCCAAGGACGTCGCCGAAACCGTTGTTGACTGGCGAGCGATAGCGGCCGAGCGCGGACTATCGCCTGCCGAGCTCGAACGAATGTCGTCGGCGTTCGAGCACGATGGCCTAGAGCTCGCTCTAGGCCTATAGCCTGCATCGAGCCGCGGCCGCCCACAATCAGCTACTTGCCCACAATGTCGATAACCTACAGGCCGCGCTCTCGAATCATGCCCACCAACTTCTTGCTGGCCAAGGCCGATCTGGTCTGGCTGATGTTCGGTTCGCCTTGCTCTTCGCAGTAGTCGAGGATTTCCTCGCGCGTGATTTCTACCGGGGTTGGAAATGCGCCATCGCGCCCAAGATGTTCCAAGCCATTCTCGAGCGCTTGTCGCCAAAGGCTCCATGTCTTTTGGTACTTGTCGGCATCCTCAAAATCGCTCATCAACAAGGGCCATTCGTCTCGCCGATACCAGACCATCGCGACGAACATCGGAATCGACGAGTCGTCATCTCTCTGCACTTGCCGGTAGCAGCTCCCCAACTCCGGGTGATTCGCAACGATGAGCGCAAGCAGCTTATTGATTCGAGTTCCGATCAGGCAGTTGGATCGCTTTTCGTAGGTGTGCGCAATGCCGACCAAGTATCGTCGAAAGTCCGGCTCCGTTTTGTCAAAGACATCCTTGGGCCAAGCGAACACTCCGCCACCGCTGATACCACGAGGATGTGGTGGCATGAGTTGCCTTCCATCGTTGTTGATGCTCTTCTTGCGATTGAAGTTGACCAATATGTGGTCAGCCGTGTCGTATCCCATCCGACCGTACTTGGCGATCGATGCCGCGGCGCCAGTGTATGAAAACATCTCCGTGGAATGACTATCAGATCGGGCTCTGCTTTTTGACGCTGGATAACCCGTGAACGTGTAAATGTCGTCCTCAACGAGAGATTCCCATAGACGGCAGTCGTCAACGATTAGCGGATTTATTGCTCGGTGCAACGACCCAGCATAGTCTGGCGACAGACTAAAGTAGGCGATGTCGTACTTATCCGTGTTGCGTGGCACGTTTCGCGGCAAGCGAGCGTGGCCGTAACCGCCGCGAATCGGCAAGATTCCTTCTTCTGTAGGCGCACACACGTCGCCTTGAGCAACCAGGTCGGTGACGTGCGCCGCCGTCAATACAAAGTGCCTGTCAGACAGCGCAACGAGTACCCCCGAACCGAATTGCTCGAGACTCCGACCATCATCAAGAAACAAAGGAAGGACCGAAGATTCATGGCTGTACGACATCGGCTCTGCCGCTCTCGTTCTGCTTGTCCGAAACTCGCCGTGAGCATACTACTGCTCAGTCAGTTCGGACAAATAGTAGCCAATTGAAATATTGGCGTTATACATGGCCTCAAACGCCTCATCCGCAGACTCGGCTATGGTGTACTTCTCAAGGTACATGCTCGCTTCGATCAGCGCCGGCTTGTACGAGGCAATTTCCGAATCCACCGTACTGCGCGACCCTATGCGCGCGAGTTCCTTTTCAATATCGTTACGCAGCGACTCGACGCTGTCGTCGATCTCCTGCTTGGGGATCGTCGATTCCTCAATCGCGGCCATTACACGCTCAACGTGGCGGCGGAAGTCTCCTAGGAATCGCCTTGCCCTGTGATCGAGGATGCTAGATGGCATCGTTAACATCTATCAGTAACGTCGCAAATAGTCAGACTCAATATCAGCAGTCTTGGCCAAAACGTCCAACACAGCCTTACCATTTCTCAGTAGAAAGAGGTTCCTTCCAGGATCATCCCAATCGGCCTGGCTAGCCTTGCCGCCGTGAAACAGATTGTTTCGAATCGTCTTGGCGATCAGTACAACTTTGCCAAGTTCGGTGGCCTCTCGATCCAGGTTTAGTTCCTGCCAGCCACATCGACCGTTTTGGTATGTCTGCCACTTCGGTGGATCTGCCAGCAGCTTTCTTCCCTCTCTTGGAGCCTTGAAGTCGCTCGCACAAGTATCAATATACTTCCGCCAGTCCACTTGCGCTTCGCCAAAGCGCCCCGGCGAACCGAAGTCATTCTCCTTCAATGCAAATTCTAGCCGAGAGAACCAATAGAAATAGGAAAAGCAGAGTTCGCGCAGTGCATCGTCGAAGTCTGCAAAGTGAGATAGAAGACGTGTCATCGTGAATGCCCTGTTCCCTGAAGATCAGACTAGATCAGTATTTGGTTGGGTCCCGCCGTGTTTTGGTCAGCCAATAACATCATATCGGGCTCCATATTGTTTCGTCTCGTCTGGTCTAGATCGACCCTGGACGCGGAAGAATTGCTTATGCACGCGAGTACTTGGTTAGCAACCAGGTGATCCGTCGACAGCTCAATGCAGTCGCCAGCTCGCTATCAAATTTGAATGTTCATGCGGTCTGTTTCACCTCATCGTCTTCACCAAGCTCGGTGATGCTCACAGAGCCGGATGGAAAGTGCGCACGAAGTTCGAGTTCTCCTCCCATGGCTTCAACAAAACGGCGCAGCGTTGAAACCAGGTGATCGGGCCGACGCTCCATCTTGGAGATCGAGCCCTGTTTAACCCCGAGTTCATCAGCTAATTGCTGCTGTGTGAAACGCAGCGCATCGCGCAGTGCGTGCACAGGCATCTCAGACAGCATCTCATTGGTCATCGCATCGACCTTGTCGCGACGCGCCTGCGACATGCTGTCACGCAGTGTTTGAAACTTCTTCGCCATGAGAACTCTCCTTCAGAAATCGGTCCTGCACCTATACACCAATTTCGCGCAAATGCTCGTCGTACAAAGTATCGGCAATCGGCACCAGGGCTTCGTACCATCGGTCGTCTCCGACTTTGCAACCGCCGATGAGCAAGAGCGCGGTCCGCCGCGGGTCAAATGCGTATAAAACGCGATACGGCTCACCGTGATGTTAAATCCGAAGTTCCCGCATGTGCGAATGCCGCGAACTTTGTATCCCTGAACTGTGGGGGAACGGAAGTTGTGGGCCCAAATGTTCAAGCAATTGCACCTTGGCTGCGACCGAATCTTGCTCGTCTTCGGTGAGTTCATTCCACCAGGCTTCGAACTCGTCGGTGTATTCAACCTCGCAGGGCATCCGCATTGATCCCTTCGTCAATCAACTCGCACAGATGAGGTGCGATCAGCAATACAATCCAAGACAATAAGTGTTATTCCATTTGAGGAATATACCTTTGATGGAATGTCTGGTCAAGTACGCGGATTGATTAGTCATTGTTTGCTGCCGCCTTACGAATCCTGCATTTCTCCGATCTCAAAGGTTTCGCCGCATCGCACACGTCTCCAAATACAGGCTAAATCAAAGTTCGACTCCTATCGGATTCTGAAAACTAAGCCTTTGCGGGAGTTTTGCGTGATTCGGTTAACGGGGATGGGCCGTCTTCTCATACCAGTCCATACCACGTGCCGCGACCTTTGCCGTGCCGTATAAGGTGGCCAGCGCCGGTCAGGGCGCTTAGATGGTCCTTAAGCGTATTGCGGTTAGCACCGGTCAACTTTGCCGCTTCGGCAACCGTTATCCGTCCGCGTTCTCGCGTCAGTTCGAGGACCTGTACCGAGAGGTCAGGGAGATCGCCAAGTACAAGGCGCTCGCGCTCGATCTTCTTTTCAAGGCGCACCTTTTGTTGCGCCAGTGCATCCAGGATGAAATCGAGCCAGTGGCCCCATTCCGGGTCTTCGTTTCCGATCGTAACCTGCGTGCGGCGCAGCGCCAGATAATAAGAGTCCTTGTTCTGCTCGATGATACTTTCCAGTGAGCTGTAGGGCACATAGTCGTATCCGGCACGTAGCAAGAGTAGCGTTGTCAGGACACGCGAAAGTCGCCCGTTGCCGTCCTGGAACGGATGGATGGCAAGGAACACGACGACAAAGATCGCAATGACGATTAGCTTGTGCAGTTCACCGCTTTCAAGATTGTCGTTCGCCCACTGCACAAGTTCTCCCATCAGGCGCGGCGTGTCGAACGGCGATGCTGTCTCAAACACAATACCGATGCTCTCACCGTCCGGGCCGATGGCCTCGACATGATTGTTGTGTGTCTTGTACTCACCCCGGTGGCGCTCGTCTTTGGATGAGTGCTGAAGTAACTCACGATGAAGCTGCTTGAGGTGATTTTCCGTGAGCGTGATCTCGCTGTTGCTCTCGAAGATCATTTCCGTGACGGCGGCGTATCCGGCAACTTCCTCCTCATCACGACTTGAGAAAGCCTTGATCTCGATACCGGAAAGCAGCTTTTCGACTTCCCGGTCCGAGAGCTTTGCGCCCTCAATACGCGTTGATGAGCCAATGCTTTCAATCGTGGCTACCCGGCGCAGCGCACTCAGGCGCTCCGGGGAAATTCGCCCGATCGCTGCCCACGCGCCCTTGAACTCATCGATCTCGGCGATGAGCTTTAGCGTTTTCTGCGTGATACTCAGCGTGTGTGTGCGGATGCCATCCATTTACACCTCCAATTCCATTCATTTATGATGGCATGATTTCCTCCAATTATCCATCCAATTCCATCCAATAAATAGTCCGCTGTGCTGCGCAAAAATTACTGAACACCCACAGATTCGCCATTATGCTGGTCGAATTGACGGTTTAGTCTGGACCAAGAACAAGAAATGCAGAGACTGGATCTGGCAGCAATCGACCGGTTGCGAACTGCCATCGCAGATTTCATTCGAACGCTGGCGGGACACGCTGGTGATTGTCTCGCCTTCGACTCTAATTCGCTGGCACCGCGAGGGATTTCGGTTGTTTTGGCGGCTGCAATCAAGACCAGGAAGACCAGCGGTTCCGACGGATGTTCAGCGACTGATTCGCCGAATGGCCCTGGACTTAGAACCTCCTGATAATCAATGCAGACACCGGGGTTATTTTCGTTGACAGTGTCAAGCAGCGGCGACTTCATGTCAGTCAATTGTGTTTGTCGCGATGTCGAGTTTTCTTGACGCCGCCGACTTCGTGTCCCCGATTCCTGACATGGTAGATGGTGATTTGCTGAGCACGAAGATAATCAGTCGTATGATATGCATTAATATATCAAAATGAAGAAATGATTTATTTAAACAGATCATTTCTTGACCAATTTGCTCTCAGCCGATATATTATTCAATATCAACTGGATCAATTGATATGCAAAAACATATCTAACTTGGAAAAGCATGGCCTATACAACGGAGCAAGTAGCACGAAATCTCAAGGCCGCCCGAGAGGCGAAAGGTCTGAGCCAGCGTGCGCTCGCCAAGCTCGTGAATCTGCCGCAGAGCCACATCTCCAAAATAGAAAACGGTACCGTCGATCTTCGACTCTCTAGCCTGGTTGAACTGGCTCGTGCCCTTGATCTCGAGGTTATGCTGGCCCCTCGCAAGACCCTCCCGGCAATCCAGTCCATCATCCGAAGCGCCGCACCGTCAAAAGAAGCGCTCCAGGCTCTCCGGGTGTCGCAAAAGGAATACAACAAACTTCAGAAGGCCATCCATCTGGCAACAAGAGACCATCCGGCGATCAAGGAATTTGCGCAACTTCAGCGGCAGGTGCGCGACCTGGAACGGCTTAAGATCGCCCTTCCTGATCTGGATGTCATTCGTGACGCGAACAGAACGGTTATCGCATTTCAAAACCACACCGGGAACCTCGAAGATGTTCGCAAGTCCCTCGCTCAAATCCAGGCTCTAAGGAACCAGGCGGTCCACGCGTTGCCGAGCAGTACTGAGCGCGCAAGGCCGGCCTACAGCCTGGAGGGAAATGAGCATGGCTGATGTCTCCGTCCTCGAAGTGCTCCTCTACGACGAACCAATCGGCACGATCACGCGCATCGCCGGCGACCGGTCGATCTTCGCTTTCAACGAGAGCTACATTGCCAATGAGAACAGGCCGACGCTCGGTTTGCGGTTCAAGGACGAAGCCGGCGAACTTCTCACCGAGTTCAGGCCGTACCAAACGAGGCTCATGCCTTTCTTTTCCAACCTGCTGCCGGAGGAGCGACTCCGGACGTATCTTGCAGATCGCGCGGGCGTCAATCCTGAACGCGAGTTTTTCCTGCTCTGGGTACTTGGGTCTGATCTGCCGGGCGCCGTCACCGTGCGATCGGCAGGTGACGAGGCGTGGCCTCCGGAAGACGCGGGCGAGCATATTAGCGACGAGGGCGAACGCAAGAAAGCGCTGCGTTTTTCGCTGGCTGGCGTCCAACTGAAGTTTTCGGCAATAGCCGAAGCAAGCGGTGGCCTCACCATCCCGGCCAGTGGCGTCGGTGGTTCCTGGATCGTGAAGCTCCCATCCGAGAAATACGATGGCGTACCTGAAAACGAATACTCAATGATGACGCTTGCACGCATCATTGGCATCGATGTTCCACCGGTCGAACTGATCGATGTCGGGGCGATTGAAAACCTCCCCGAGGATGTTGCTGCGCTCAAGGGACAAGCGCTTGCCATCGAGCGCTTTGATCGTCTTAGCGACGGAAGTGCCGTTCACATCGAGGATTTTGCCCAGGTCTTTGACGTCTATTCACAGGACAAATACGACAAGGCCAGTGCGATGAACATTGCTACTGTCGTTGGCGCGGAGGGTGACGAGCACGATATTCGTGAGTTCATTCGGCGGCTTACCTTCAATACGTTGATTGGAAACGCCGACATGCACTTGAAGAACTGGTCGCTAATCTACCCGGATCGACGGGCCGCGAGGCTTGCACCCGCCTACGATCTTCTTTCGACTGTTCCGTACATTCCAGATGGCGAAGCAGCCCTGAAGTTTAGCCGGACCAAGCGCTTTGATCGGTTTTCTGAAGATGAACTCTCGCATCTCGCAGCTCGTGCCCATCTCCCAGAAACGCTAGTGCTTGAATCGGCACATGAGACTGTAGCCTTGTTCCACGAGGCCTGGGAAAAGGAGAAGGCTAATCTGCCGCTCCACGAGTCAGTAAATCAGGCTGTCCAGACCCAGCTCAAATCGATTCCGATCGCCTGATTTGACCAAATCTGTTTCGGTGTTTGGGAGCCTGCGTCGCAAGTCGGCGTGTCATTGGCGTGAAACGTCAATGTGCAGAGATGACCGCCTGATTAATAACCAGGCTCCCCTGTGCTCCGCAAAAATTACTGAACACCCGCAGATTCGCCATTATGCTGGTCGAATTGACGGTTTAGTCTGGACCAGGAACAAGAAATGCAGAGACTGGATCTGGATCTGGATCTGGATCTGGCGGCAATCGACCGGTTGCGAACTGCCATCATAGATTTCATTCGAACGCTGGCGGGGCTGATCGCCACGATAGTCCAATATGCCATCCGGCGGCCGAGGAGAAAGGCGGCGTTGGCGGCAGAGTATCTGTGTAACCGGCCATTCTGCACCGTTATTGCGGCACCCAGGACGATTATGTACCCGGTGCGTGGCGATCTGTCACGCCTTCGACGCTGATCAGTTCTGATCGAGATCCGAGCGCAGCGGATTGTCGGCAAACAGCTCCTTCCATTGCCTCGGCGTCAGTTCTTCAACCTGGCTGGCCGGGTGTTGAGAGATGCGCTGCAATACGTCAACCAGGTAAGTGTACGGGTTAATACCCTGTAACCGGCAGGTCACCAGCAGGCTCTGGATGATTCCGACTTGCCTGGCACCGAGTTCCGTCCAGCAGAACAACCAGTTTTTTCTGCCCATGGGGATGGGCCTCAGCGCACGCTCCAGGTGGTTGGTATCGATCGGAACCTCAGGGTCACCGAGATACACCCTCAGGGCATCGCTTCTGCCCATGGCGTATTTCAATGCCTTGCTCAGAGGATTGCTCGGAACCAGGTCATGCCGGGTACATTGTTGCTCGCACCAGGCAAAGAACGCCGCTACCACAGGCTCGCTGTGCTTTGTCCGGTGCCTGAGCTTCGCCTCGCCCTCAAGGTTTTTCTCGCGGATAGCCTTCTCCTGAGAATACAGCTCACCGATCAGCGCAAGCGCTTGTTCTGCCGCTTCAGGCTCCGCGGCCTTCGCCTTGTCAAAATAGCGCCTCGTGTGCGCCCAACATTGCGCATGGCTCATCTTCGGCCGCTTACGGGCATAGCTCTCATACGCCTCGTAACCGTCTGTGATCAGGGTTCCTTCGAAGTTCTCGCCCAACACCTCACGCACCTGCCTTGCGGCCCGTGAGGAGGAGTAGCTGAAGGCGATTTCAGCCGCCTCCCCGTAGATCGGCCAGAAATACGCCTGCCGCATCCTGCCCTGTTTCTTGCGACCCGCCTTGATCGGCGTCTCGTCCATGGCGAGCACACGGCTTTTGCGAATGTGTTCGAACTGCGCCACATAGACGGGCTCCAGAAGATCGATCGCACGTCTGGCCAGATTCGTCAGTGTCGCCCGCGAAAGCGCGATGCCGCACTGGCCAAGGCGCTGGTGCTGCCGGTACAAGGGCAGGTGATAGCAGAACTTGTCCACCAGCATGCCGGCCAGGAAGCTCACATCGGCGATGCTCTTCTCCAGCACATTGGCAGGCGCCGGCGTGCTGATGAGGTCAGCCGTATCCCGCCTTTTGAAGACCGGGCGTACGTACTTCAAAACCACATAGCTGCCCGGCCTTTGCGCCAGCCGAAAGCTAACCTTCTCCGAGACCCGTTCGAGCTGATCCGGAGTGATAGCATCTTCCAGTTCGGGCTCAAGGTGAATGGTCTCGACCGGCACCGTCTCGTCAAAACGAAGGCCCTGGTCGTTGACACAGTTGTCCTTACGGGACTTCTTGCGCTCGTAAGTAATCTTCTGCTTTTCTTCTGCCGGCGGACGCGGCGTGACTTCAATGCCCAGACCCGCCAGAAGATCCGCCTGTACCGCCGGATCGATCTGCAAACGCTTTTCCGAACGCTCACCAAACAGCTGACGCCTGAACCAGTCAAGTTGCGTCGTAAGGCTTTTAACTTGTTCGGCAAGAGCCGCATTTTCAGCGAGAAGGGCCGCGGTGCTTTGTGTTCCTGTACTCACCGATGGCGCTGAACTCATGGCGGACGATTATAACAAAGCGACCCTCTCGGAGCGATGCTCAGAATGACAATAACGCCTGTGCTGCTTCACCGAACCCACATCGATACCTTCCAGCATGAGTTTCAGTGACGTCACGTCCAGCGACAGTTTATCACCGCAGGCATCGTCCTTACGGAAATGAAACCGTCCCTGCTCGAGGCGTTTTGACCAGAGCGCATAACCGGACCGATCGAAGTACAGTATCTTCAGGTAGCTCCGCTTGCGGTTGACGAACACGAACAGCTGGCCCGACAGCGGATCTTCTGACAACTGCTGCTTCACCAGCGCTGACAAACCGTCGAACGACTTCCTCATATCAGTGGGCTCGGTATACAGCCGGATACGCACCTGGGACTCGGGAAAGAACATCAGCGCAGCCTCAGCTTCAGGCCCGAAGGGAGTTCAAGCTCCACCTGCCACCAGGAATCATCCTGCGCGCTGAGCAACGACGTGACATCGAGAAGTGCCGAAGCCTGCGCACTACTCGGTCGAGCTCTCTCGCCTTTAAGCCGTTTGCGCCAGTAGCCAAAGGTACTGTACGCAACACCGTGCACCTCACAAAACTCACGCTGCGAAAGATCGCCTGCATCGTAGGCCGCCATCAACTCCAACCAGTCCGCTCGCCTCTTGCGCACGGACTTTCCCGTTACCTCACTCATCTGATTTGCTCCTGTGTAATCAACGGAGCGGAAAACGTAACCGGAAATCAAAAATGGGGGAATAACGGCCTACAATGGCCGCTTACGTATCTGTTCCTGCGCGAGCGACTGGCTCTGTATCAGGAGAGGGACATCAGGCCCCGGCGGGCGGGCAATGCGACACGCGCCTCACTCGTGTGGTTGACGAAGTACTTCAGCTGGCAGGACACGCTGGTGATTGTCTCGCCTTAGACTCTAATTCGCTGGCACCGCGAGAGATTTCGGTAGTTTTGGCGGCGGAAATCAAGACCAGGAAGACCAGCGGTTCCGACGGACGTTCAGCGACTGATTCGCCGAATGGCCCTGGACAATCCAACCTGGGGAGAGGAGCGAATCGTCCACGAGCTTCTTCTCAAGCCTGGTCTGCGTTTATCACCATGTACTGTTCGCAAGTACATGCCAGAACGATCAGATGGTCCGCATGGTGGACGAGCTGATCAGCGCTGGGCCACGTTCGTGAGAAATCATGCCGAGGCGATCGTTGCCTGCGACTTCTTCGCTGTCGTCACCGCCAGCTTCAAAGTCCTGTATGTGTTTGTTGTTGTTGAACACGCGACGCGTAGAATCATTCACGTCAATGTCACTGCACATCCGAGTAGTGAATGGACTCTGCAGCAGCTTCGCGAGGCGATTCCCGGCGATCACAGCTATTGTTTCCTGATTCGAGACCGGGACCGCAAGTTTAGGGATGAACTGGATCGGTCGGTCAGGCACCTTGGCCTCAAGGTATTGAAAACGCCGGTTCGCACACCGGTGGCGAACGCTGTCTGCGAGCGAACGATCGGCACAATCTGTCGGGAGTGTCTGGACTACCTGATTCCCATTACCGCCAATCACCTCCGAAGCATTCTTCAGAAGTGGGTGAGCAATTACAATGCCGGGCGGCCGCACAGTTCATTGGGGCCCGGCATACCAGGTCCGCCAGAAGATCTTCCGGTGCCCCTGCAGGAACATCGTCATCGGATGCCGAAAGGGCATCACGTTACTTGCCGCTCGATACTGGGCGGCCTGCATCATGAATACGCGCTGCAGCGTGCGGCATGAGATTATTGCGGACCACAGCGGTCCGCCGCGGGTCAAATGCGTATAAAACGCGATACGGCTCACCGTGATGTTGAATCCGAAGTTCCCGCATGTGCGAATGCCGCGAACAATGGCTCTTTGGTCTGGTCTGGTCAAGGCGTAAACACGATACCTCAGCAAATCAGTATACTTCAGTGTGATAGTGAGGTATATTAAAGCACTGAGGTATTAAGTCATGAGTCAGTCACAGGTACGCCGCCAAGCCACTGGTCGAGCTGAGCGAACCGTTTTGGCGGTCTTGCCGCGCTCCATTGAGGTATCCGTTCCGACCAGCGACCCAGGCGCCGACCTGATAGTCAACGGACAGCCGTTGGCCATCAAGTGGGCAGGGGAGGGGCACCTTGGCGACATTCGACGCCTCTTAAAAGACAGCGCCCGTCCGTATCCCGACATCGTGGTGGCGCAGCGGCTCTCGCCCGGCGCCCGGGCAGCACTCGACGAAGCCGGGATCGGCTGGGTGGATGAAACTGGCGCGGCCGAAATTGCCATCGGCCTCATGATCGTGTCCCGATCCGGGACGCCCGCAAAGCCGGAGCCGGGACACTTGAAGCGTTGGACACCGGCAGTATTGGCGGTAGCGGAAGCGCTGCTGTGTGGAGTTGCCGCGACGGTAGCCGAAACCAAATCCGCCACTGGGCTATCCACCGGAAGTTGCACGGCCGCGCTGCGCTACTTAACGGATCTCGGCCTGCTTCGGGCAGCGGCACGACGCGGACGGGATTCTGCTCGACACATAGACGATCCGAATACGTTCCTCACCAGCTACGCCGCCACAACACATGCGGTAGCAGACCCGCTCAGCTTGCAAGTTGGCGTTATGTGGCGCGATCCTGTTGCAGAGTTGATCACTATCGGGAAACGATGGCGTACTGCAGGAATCGATTGGGTGGCTACTGGCGGTGTCGCCGCCAGTGTGATGGGGCCGTTTCTCTCCGGAGTATCAAGCGCCGATGTATATGTCGATGCGACGTCGATTGTCGGCCTCGAAGCTGTTGCCCAGGCCGCCGAATTGCAGCCCATTGAAGGCGGTCGACTCACGTTACGACCCTTCCCAACCGTGGCCGTCCAACGCTTGTGCGAAGAAATCGATGGCTTACTAGTGGCGCCTTGGCCACGGGTATACGTCGATCTTCAGCGCACGGGCGTCCGTGGTGAAGAAGCCGCAGAACATCTGGTAGAGGTCATTCGTGAGCGATGAAGCACCGCGCAGCCGGCGAGCGCGCACTGCGGCAGAGAGCGCATTAGTCCGCGTCGTTCATCACTACGGGAGGCGCCCTGAGTTTGTCGTCCTTGGAGGATTGGTCCCTGAACTTCTCTGCGCCGGCAGTGGATTTCAGCATGCCGGGACCACCGACATTGACGTGCAGGTCAATCTGGAAGTTGCTTGTGGGTCGGTCAATTCCGAACGCCTGGAACGTGCGCTACGTAATGCCGAGTTCGAGCCCGAATCGAACCGCTGGCGATGGTCAGCGCCGGGTCCTGAACGCCGTACGGTAGTTAAGTTCGAGCTTTTGGCTGATCTGGACGACGCACCAGCTGAAACAACGGTGCTTTTCGATGGTTGCGAGCAGTTGGGAGCTGCCAATCTGCGCGGTACGGGATTTGCGACACGGGATGTAGAGGTCCGAGAACTGACAGCGCGCGTGGGCGAAGACGAAAGAACGGTGGAGGTCAACGTAACCGGCCTTGCAGGGTTTCTGATGGCCAAGTGCGCTGCTGCGCGCTCGCGGCGTGCGCCCAAAGACTGGTACGACATTGCATTTGTGCTAACGCACAACGAAGCTGGGGGACCGCGACAAGCAGCGGAGGCTGTCGTTGCACGCTTCGGCGGCGAGCGGGCAGCCCTTCGTTCTGCCATGGATGATCTTCTGGCCAATTTTTCCGAACCCGATGCCCAAGGATCGCGTGCCTACGCGGAGCAAATGCACGTTGATCACCCTGAGTTGGATAGCACCATATTGCGTGCAGATGCGGTTATCAGCGTTCGTGCGTTTTATTCGAAGATGTTTCCGTCGTAGAGACGGATTGCGGTAGTTTTGCGTGAATTAGTTCTGCACCGTTGTGCAAAGCAGGGCGTTTGATGCAACGAGCGCCCTGCGCTTTATTAACTATTACAATTACTTACGCTTTGGTCGGCTAACTACGAACCAGGCGGTCGGGAGTTCGTGATCATCTCCGGTGACTCCGACTTTTCGCCTCTTGTCAGTAAGCTCCGGGAGAACGCCAAAACCGTAATTGGTGTAGGCGTCAAACAAGCGACGTCCGGCCTGCTCATGAGCAATTGCGATGAACTCATTTTCTATGATGATCTGACGCCGTCCCGGGCCGCCGGCACCTCTGGTGCAGCGAAAAAGACCAGGACGAAAAAGAAAACCAAGAAGACAAAGAAGAAGACCGCAACGCAGAATAGAGGATCCCGCACAGGAAGCAATCGATCTCGTTATCGAGACCACGGAAGCCTTGTATGCCGAACGTGGCGATCGCGAAAAGCTCTGGGGCTCGATGATCAAACAGACACTGAAACGGCGACAGCCCGGCTTTAGTGAATCGGTTTATAGGTTCAGCTATATCAGCGACCTCCTGGAAGAGGCCTCCCGGCGCACGCAACTCGACATCGAGCGGGATGAGAAGTCCGGCGGCTATATCGTGCGTGGGATCAGGAAGTAGCGGGGTGCCCGGTACCAACCAGATGCTCGCGAGTCACGCACTGGTGGCACTAAAGAAAAAAGCAGCTAGCACCCGAGGCACTAACTGCTTGATTTCTCTACGAGAAATTGACGCGCCCGGAGAGATGGGCCTTCGGCCTGTCCTCGCTTCGCTCGTCGGTGCAAACTCCCGACCGGTCCGATAGCACGTCCGTGCCAATCGATTGACTCGCCTCTCAGGGTGTACGGTTCGTAGCCAGAAATGCGATCCTGGATTTCCTCTAACAGTTCATTGCATTACAAATCCTCCCTGTCCCATAGAATTCCCTGTTTCGCCACGTAAACGTTTGATTTGCAGCGTACTAGCGGCTCGCTTTGGGACAGAATGATCTCCTTACGAGCGGGAATAACGCACTTGTGAAATATACTGAATTCGATATACATCCTCGATGACGGACAAGCCGCTTAAGGACGTCCATTGGCATGGCGATTCGCTGGATGTCATCACGGAGTTTCCGAAAGCATTCCGCGTCGACATTGGCAGTGAACTCTACTTGTTGCAGCTTGGCGAGAAACCGTTGCACAGCAGGCCATTTGCAAGTGTCGGCCGGGGTGCATGGGAAATTCGAGTCAAGGACGAAAGCGGTGCGTTTCGGGTTTTCTACGTCGTCGGAAGGCGTGACGGAATTCATGTATTGCATGCGCTCCAGAAAAAGACTCAAAAGACTCGCAAGTCCGACATCGAACTTGGCAAGTCTCGGTTCAAGGAACTGCAACGCAAGAAATAGGTGAAGCTATGGCGAAGATCACAAAGGGAAACGTATTTGAGGACCTCGGGTTTGATCCGGCCGAGTCGGCCGATCTTGCTTTGCGTGCTTACCTGATGGCAGAGATTCGTAAGTTCATCGATCGAAATGACCTCACCCAGGTTAAGGCGGCAAAGTTCTTTGGCACAGGACAACCAAAGATCAGCAACATCATTAACGGTAAGGTCGAAGAGATTTCGTCGGACTTTCTCGTCGGTCTTCTGGCCAAGACTGGCGGCGAGCTTCGGTATTCGTTCAAGCAACCGACAAGACGTCAGGCCGAGGCTAGACTGGGTGCATGAAACTGCTCCATCGGATTGTCCCTCCGTTTAATCGTCCGCCTTGATTTTGCTGGGGTTTTTCGTAGAGGCCGTTAAGCGTCATCCGGATGACCAAGTGGCTCTCAGTTCTTCTGTATTCGCTTACTTCGCTGTTTCGGACTCGCCGTGACCGGGCCTTCCAGAATCTCCTGCTGCGACAGCAACCGGCGGTCTTGAAGGAGAAGCGCGTTCGGCCTCAGCTTTCCGCATCTGATCGGTCCTTTTGGATGCTGGTATCGAAGGTGTGGCCGAGGTGGCGGGATATGCCTGGGTTGGCGCGAATGGATCGACCTGTCCGAACTCGGGCTTTCCGACATCAAGGCGAAAATCGACACCGGTGCGGGTACCTGGAGTGTCGGTGATTGTTGCCTGCCGTCCGTACATCGGCGTGCCGCCCGAGACCGCCGAATGCGGATTCAGCGTCGCGCTTCGATAAACGACTGACCGTCCAGTTGCTCGCGGATGTGCGTGGGTATGTCGATGCCCATGTGATCGGTGATCGAGGGCAGGATGTCGACGATGGGTGGATTGTCCGCGAATCGTGGCATCAGGCGACGGCTGTTGGTCGCAATCCAGGTCGTGCGTTCACGCTCCGATTGCCCACCATGGTGTTGGCCAGGCTTGACGGGCCGGCCGCGTGAGTTGACCGTGGCCGACGAACGCCCGTGGTCGGTTGTGACGATGATCAGCCAGTCCTCGTTATGCTCGGCCTGTCGTTCGAGGATCGCATCCCAGATCAGGCCGATCTGCCGGTCGGCGTGCACCACGGCGGTGTCGAATTCCGCGCTGTCGCCGTGTTCGTGGCCGACGTTGTCGGTGTGCTGCAGGTAGACCCAGGACAGGTCCGGTGCGTATTCGCGGACGTGGCGGGCGGCTTCAGCAGCGATCTGATTATCGATGGCAAGGTAACGGTCAGGCATGCGTGGCGGGAAACGCTCCTCGTCGTGTTCGAGGCCATCGACATAGATGTCCAGCTTGTAGCCGCCTGCGTCGTCCAGCCCGTCGCCGAGCAGCTTCGTGCGATTGTCGAGCCAGGTTGAGAATATGCCGGTTTTCAGGTTTTCGTCGTGGTGCCTGGCGATACGAAAGATGTCCCAGTAGCTGTAGTCCGGGTTCCTGATGTCGTTGCTGTAGACGTTGTGCTTGTTGGCCCACGTGCCGGTCACCAGGTGGTTGTAACCCGGCGCTGAGATCGTTGCCGTCTCGCTCTCCGTGCCGAGTACGCCACCGACCCACGAGTGCGTGTAGCCGCCGGCCGCCGCGATGGCGTCGATGTTCGGTGTCGCGATGGCCTCCAGCGAGTCGGTCGACACGCCGTCGATGATGATAAACAGCGCTTTCGGCTGCGGCTCCGGTCCCGTGGCACAGGCGCCGGAAAACAGCGTCGCAAGCAACGCCACAAGGATTTTTCCATTCAACGTACTCAGTCTCCCCAGGGCCTGTTAACACCAATGTCATCGACCCTGCCGAGGCGGTTTTTTTGTACCGGCAAGGCGGAGCGGCCGCTCTCGCCCATCCATGGGCTCCGCGGCATTGGGGCGTCCTGCCCGGCAGCACCGTGTAGCACCGCTACATCAGCGAGCGACAACGCCGCCGGGCGAAAAACCGCCTCGGCCCGTATGGGTTGGGCCTGAAAAAGCGCCTCTCGGCGTTGCTCGTCATTCATTTGACGCGTCAAACCTCATTCCTCGCGCCTTGACAGGCGCTTTTTCAGGCACAACAGGGTCGATGACATTAGTGTTAACAGGTCCTAAGGTACCCGATCACTCGACAACCCGGTCTTACCGGATAGCGTCCAGGCGAATTGCTTTACCCGGATAGGCTCCCTCTTCGAAATCGCCGTGCCGTAGCACGATGACACCGTTGACGACGACGGCCTCGATGCCGACGGGTGTGAGCGTCGGCTCCGAGTACGTCGCCCGATCGATAACGGTATCCGGGTCAAAGATCACTATGTCCGCATCCATGCCTTGCTGCAGCCGGCCTTTTTTCGCCATTTGCGGCGCCACGGATTGCAGCGATTGTGCCGGCAGCAGAGCCATCTTTCGAATGGCATCAATGAGCGACAGCGATCCCTTCTCGCGAACATAGCGGCCCAGAACGCGCGAGTTCGAGCCGGCGACGCGCGGGTGCGTCTTGCCGTCATCCCAGCCACCGTCGGAAGCAATCTGTGTAACAGGATGCTCGATGCATGCGTCGACCCACTCCGTCTGCATCCAGTGAATGATCACCAGGCCGCCTGCTTCGCGGTACGTTTCGAACGTTTGCCTGGTAAGCCGTTCGCCTGTCAGGGGCCATTGATACGCTTTGAACCGATCGTCCGGCCATTCCCGCCAATCGTCATACATGGTTGAGCGAATGTCGTTCATACCGGCTGTATAGGGATAGCATTCAGTGGTGACTGGTATGCCCGCTTCATTCGCCTTCTCAATGAACGCGAGGTAGATGTCGATGTACTCTGCGCTTGAGGAGTTCAGATGGCTGACATGAATCTGCGCGCCGGAGATGACTGCGCCTGCTATGACCTCGAACATCTCCCCGTGATCGCGTGTCTCGTCCCAGTTGCGCATGTGAATCTGCACCGACCGCTCGTATTTCGCGGCAAGGTTAAATATCGCGACCACTTCCTTGTTAGTGGCTCCCCGCATGTAGTCAACGCCGATGCCGATCGCCGGTGCGCCATCTCTCAATCCGCTCTCGACGGTACGCAGCATAGACGCCATTTCATTGTCATCCAGCGGCGTATTCGAGAGGTCTGTGAGATGCGCCGCATCATTCCCCCTGAAGTAGAGCCCGATACCGTCTTCGACTTCGATAGGCTTATCCAACTGCGCCGCTATGCGAGCCGAAGCCCAGCTTGATGAGAAGCCGAAATTGATCGTCGCTTCATTTTCGACCGCCTCGTAGGCCGCGGAAACATCCATCGCGCCCTCTTCAAAATTGAACGTTGTCGTAACGCCGTCGGCGGCGCGTGCTCGGAACAATTCCTCACTCAGGGTGTACGTATTGCGGTCGATAAAGCCAGGCGCAACGACCAAACCCGTGGCATCGACAACCGTATCGCCGTCCAACGGGACTTCTGAAACGATGGCGATCACCCCGTTACGAACGCCGACATGCCGAATCGCATCCAGGCCGGTTTCGGGATCGATGACACGGCCGTTGTTGATCGCGAGGTCGTGCTCTTCCCCCGCAACGCAAGCGGCACTCAGCAAGAGACCGAGCAACAGTGACAAGTCCTTGCCCAATCGCTTTATGTCGGCGAGTTTCCAATTCAGGTCAGGAGTCATAAGCTCAATCCGAAAAGCGAGGAAGGCCGGAGCTGATTGGCTGTGCCGCTCGAAATCCGCGCAAGATCGACATCAGAAGTGTGCAGGGCCTTCCACTTGCGCGACTGTTTGTTCTTGAGGAGCTTATCGAGATACCGCTCATTCTCTACGATCTCCAGCCGCCGTTCGATCCGGGCAGCCACTTTTAACTGATTATTGGCGCCAAATGCGTGTACCGCAACACTATTTCATACCGGTCAAGGGCGTCAGGGACCGGATTGTCGGGCAGCCGCGGAGCATCGGTAACGTGGATGTCATGGGCGAGTCCTGCTATGGCTATACGACATCGATGGCCGCTGTCAGTGGCCACCCGGCTAAAAAGGCAATTTCTCCCGATCGATGCGCTTGCGGAGTTGATAGTCGTAAAGTGATGGCACGGAAGCTATCTCAACGTTCAGCATTTCGACGTACGGCGCCGGCCGGTAGTCGAGCTCGAACAGCCGGTTACCGTGCAGGCCGATAATTCCGGCCATCGGCCCTTCATCAGTTCCGAGCAGCCTCACAGTCTCATTGGCGTATGTGCCGCCGTTGATCAAAACGCGAAGATTCCAGGTTGTGTTGAATGCGCCATGGCCGGGTTGCCAGTACGGTGCGCCGCTGCCGTCAAAAACGATAGCGACAGGCCCGTCTTCCGAATCCGTTGCGTGCGAATGTAAGGTCACGTTGTCGTACAGATTCTGGTGATTCGAACCGGCGTGTTGATCCAACACGGGCGAGTTGAATACTTCGGCGTCTTTGTAAACACACTTCGTTGATTGAGTGTTGAACGTCAGCGAGTGCAACACCGGATTCAGGACAATAACGTTCTCGGCCAGCACATTGTGCACGTTGCCCATATGAACGCCGTAATGCGCGCGTCGTTCGCCGTCGGTTATGATGTCCTTGTAGGTTAAGTTTGCGCTGTTGTAACTCAGGATGCCGCTGTCGGCATTCGTGATTCGGATATTGCGTGCCCATGAGTCAAATGCCGACGTAAAGTAGATACCGTTATAGCCGCGTTCCATGTGGTGCCCGAACCAGGGGGCGACGGGAAACTCAAGGTGCAGGTCCTGAATGCCCACTTCCACCAGTCCGTTCCAGGTCGCGATCTGCGCCGGTATCGACTCACCCGCGTCATGCAGTAGCGGGTCCGACAGTGTGACTTCTTTGCCTTCGATCGCGTTGATGCGGGTCGTCTGCCGCACCAGTGGGCGCTCCGGGAATGTCCAGTGGTGAGAACCCGCCAGGTTGGCATGTTCGCCATACAGGGACTTTATGATTCCGGCATCGGGTCCCGACCGATTGAGCCACTGTAGCTGAACGATCTGGCCTGTTTGCAATCCCGATGCGTTCTCAACCCGCAAAGTCGTCTCGCCGCGCTGGCCGGTAATTGCGTCAGCCAGCACCTCAATCTCCTGGTCGAACGCTTCAAGGTATGCGGCTGCGCGGGTACCCGGCTTCTGAATCCAGATGAATCCGCCGCTCCACGAATACGCCGAAAAGTATTCGTCAAGATTCTTGTCCGGTTCGCGTTGCCGCTTGTCGAGTTTGACAATGTACTCGCGCAGTTCGTCGAGCGATGTGCTTTTGTCCACCTGATTCAACGGTCGTGGAAAGTGAAGGACGGTGCCGCCCTTTCCAGAACCCGCACCCTGCAGAACGATGTTCGACCGCTCTACTCTGAGGATTTCGCTAACCCGGTATCGACCCGCCGAAAAGCGGATGATGACCGGTTTGGCAACATCGTTGGCGGAAGCGAGCGCCGCGAGAATTGCCTTTGTATCGTCATTGCTGTCGTTGGGTATTGCGCCGAAGTCATCAACCCATACGACTGTACCGGTGGCTGTCGGCAACGGCTGTGAACCGTTCCGATAACCGGCATACGAAAAGTCCGGCAGCCACTGCGCGTTCGCCGCGTTGCCGTCGCTCAGAATGGCAGGCAATTCCTGTGCATCGGCGTATGCGCACAGCAGTGAGGCGAATACCGGGAGAACGGACAGGCGTTGAAAGACAGTGGGTTTACGCGTCATAACAATTCTCTTTCGGTGGCTGATCTTGAGTCGCCGCAGCCATTGGAACACATTTTCGTTCCTGTTGACACCGGTATCATATTGCGTATGCTGCGACGCTGACGAAAGGAGAGCAAGTTGTCGACGATAATCGACATGCCTGACAGTGACGATACGGTTTCGCGAATACTGGTAGACGCCAGGTCGGGCGCAACGCCGCTCGCCGGTTTTCCAGGTACCACTCCCTCGTCGATGGCTCACGCGTACCGTATCCAGTCCGCTTCGATAGCTCGATGGCCGGATACCGTCGCCGGCTGGAAGGTGGGCCTTTTAGCACCACATCATCAGGAGCAGTACTCGGTTGAGCGGCTGGCCGGCCCGATCTTTCGATCGCAGATCCGTGTGGTGGTGTCGGGATCGCGGGTTACAACGCCAATCTTTGTCGGCGGGTTTGCGGCAATCGAGGCTGAGTTCGTTATCAGGCTTGGTAAGTCGGTTGCGCCGGACAACCGTCGCTGGTCAGACAAGGAACTCGTCGAACTGGTCGGCGGTTTGCATGTCGGTGCGGAAATCGCCAGCAGCCCGATGGCCGAGATAAACAATCTGGGACCGGCTGTCGTTGCCTCAGACTTTGGTAACAATGCGGGGTTGCTGCTCGGTCCGGAAATATTGGATTGGCACAGGGCTGAGCTGGAAGAATTGCCGTCGAAGGTAACTGTTGACGGCGAATGCGTGGGTGAAGCCAGTGCGGCAGCAATTCCAGGCGGGCCGGTCGCGGCGCTTGGTTTCGTGGTTTCAATGTGCGCGAAACGCGGACTGGAGCTACCGGCCGGAACGCTGATTTCGACCGGTGCCTCCACGGGAATCCATGAT
The DNA here is from genome assembly GCA_965224505.1 of Woeseiaceae bacterium. Taxonomy (GTDB): domain Bacteria; phylum Pseudomonadota; class Gammaproteobacteria; order Steroidobacterales; family Woeseiaceae; genus UBA1847. The sequence goes on along the minus strand of CBDCZL010000018.1, from coordinate 1,653,070 downwards.
GTTGAGACGACCTCCGTTGCCCGCATCGAATTCGGTGACTTCGGTTGGTTTGAGGTAACGTTTGAGCCGATGCTGCCCACGCAGTAGCATAGCCATCAGTGGCGAGAAGAAGTCGAAAATCCCAGCACGACTACCTGGCTGCCTGCCAGCGATGGAAGGAAAATAACTTCGATGGACGTAGGCCTACCATCAACGATGTTGCTGATTTAGCAGGCGTTTCCAAGAAAACGGTATCGCGGGTTATCAACGCGTCACCGTTGGTAAATCCGTCGACACGAGACGGCATTCAGCTTGTCATCGATAACATCGGTTATCGGCCCGATCCGCAGGCTCGGGGGCTCGCATTTCGCCGGTCCTACCTGGTTGGCCTTATCTACGACAACCCGAATCCGCAATACGTTGTCAATGTCCAGCTGGGCATCCTTGACGGGCTTCGTGGGACCGGCTTCGAGCTGGTCGTGCATCCTTGCGATCGCAAGAGCGATACGTTCATCGAGGATGCGTCCAGGTTTATCGAACTGCAGAAACTTTACGGTGTCATTGTTACGCCGTCTGTGTCGGAAGATGAGCGTCTCGCCGAGGTGTTGCGTGAAATAGGCTGTGAGTACGTGCGTATCGCGTCTGTTGCGCTGGACCTGGAGGAGCGAATGATCGTGACCAACGACCGGCTGGGCGGCCGTGAGGCCGGGAGGCACATCGCGGATCTCGGACATACACGTGTCGCCATGGTGACGGGGCGCCGCAGTTTCCGATCCGCGCATGAACGCCGTGCCGGATTCGAAGAGGGGCTCGCTGAGCACGGTGTTGAGTTAGCGTCCGACTACGTTGCGCAGGGCGACTACACGTTTGAATCGGGACTCGCGCGAGGGGCGGAATTGATTGACCTCGACCCGATGCCGACGGCGATTTTCGCAGCGAACGACGAGATGGCGGCCGGCGTGATGCAGGCCGCGCTGGTCGCGGGACTAAAGGTTCCTGAAGCGTTGTCGGTTATCGGATTCGACAATTTTCAGACAGCGACGCGCGTTTGGCCCCGCCTGACAACTGTCGAAACACCGTCACGAGATATCGGCCGAATGGCGGCCCGTCAGCTTCTGCGCGCCGCTCATGACACGACGATAGAGGCGGGTCCAAACCAGACAACCCCCCGGCTGGTCCGCCGGGAATCATCGCGAAAACCAGGCGATTAGCCCGCTTGTTGCACCAATTCGGGCTTTACATCCGAAATTGACACCGGTTACCATACGGACAAATTGACATTCAGAGAATCCAGCATGTTCAGGAAGACCTACCAGGCCACCCATCCATCGATGATCGACGGCATCGGCAATGAGGCACTGTGCGACCTGTATCAGGTCACGGAGCTTTTCGTGTCGAATCAGGTAAGCCTCAATTACACGCACAACGAACGGATGGTCATCGGTGGCGCAGCGCCTGTGGATAAGGTCGTGGCATTGCCGGCACAGTCGGCACCGGTCGAGGGTGCACCGTTTCTCGAGCGCAGGGAGCTGGGCGTCATCAACGTCGGAGCAGGGTCAGGCAAGGTGACCGTTGATGGGGACACGCAGGAACTGGGTCCACGCGATGGTTTGTACATCCCGATGGGCAGCAAGGAGGTCATCTTCTCCAGCGATGACAGTGACGAGCCTGCGAAGTACTATCTGGCATCCACGCCCGCGCACGCCCGCTTCGAGCAGGTCAAAATTTCGATCAGGGAAGCGGTGCCGCTAAAGCTCGGTTCGCTGGAAGAATCGAACGACCGGACTATCTACAAGTACGTCGTACCGGAAACCTGCAAATCTGCCCAGCTCCTCCTGGGTCTGACGATTCTCAATCCGGGCAGCGTCTGGAATACGATGCCGCCGCATCTGCACGACCGGCGCTCCGAGGTGTACTTCTACTTCGAGCTTGGCGAGAACGAACGCGTCTTCCATTTCATGGGCGAGCCGGATTCGATGCGCCACATCGTCATGCACAACGACGAGGCGGTCATTTCACCGCCGTGGTCGATTCACATGGGCTGCGGCAATGCCAATTACTCATTCATCTGGGCGATGGGTGGCGAAAACCTTGACTACACGGACATGAACGTCCTGGATATATGCCAACTGAAGTAAGAAGCGTTTTTCTTGTTTCATTGCTCGTCGGCATCCTGTGGCTGACGGGTTGCATCGAGGCGCGCAGTGGGAAGGTGCTCACTCTTGCGCATGGCCTCGACGAAGGCCACACCGTTCATCGCGCCATGGTGCTGATGGGTGAGCGGCTTGCTGAGTACTCGAACGGACGAATGCAGATCGCGATCTATTCCGGCGGCCAGCTCGGATCCGAACGCGAAACCCTCGAGTTGCTGCAGATAGGATCGCTGGCGATGACCAAAGTCTCGGCCAGCCCGCTTGAGGGGTTTGTACCGACGCTCAAGCTATTCAGCATTCCCTATATTTTTAGCGATCGCGATCATCATCTGCGTGTACTGGATTCGGAGATCGGGGCGCGGCTGCTCGATTCGCTGCAGGTGGCGCGACTGCAGGGGCTGGGTTACTACGATGCGGGCAGCCGCAGTTTTTACACCAATACACGCCCGGTAGATACGCCTGCGGATCTTGAGGGGCTAAAGATCCGCGTTATGAAGAGCCAGACATCGGTCCGCATGGTCGCGGAACTCGGCGGGAGCCCGACACCAATCTCCCTGGGCGAGATTTACACTGCACTGCAGCAGGGCGTTGTGGATGGCGCCGAGAATAATCCGCCGACATTCCATCGCATGCGGCACTACGAGGCAGCAGGCTATTACTCGCTCGACGAACACACATTCGTCCCGGATGTGCTGCTCATTAGCAAGCGGGTCTGGGATGAACTGAGCGAAGAAGAGCAGGGCTGGCTGATGCGCGCGGTCGACGAATCCGTCGCCTATCAGCGTGAACTTTGGCAGACCGAAACCGAGCAATCGCTGGAGGCCGTTAAGGCGGCGGGTGTAACGGTGACGTACCCGGATAAAGCGCCGTTTCGTGTAGCTGTGGAATCCATGAAGGCAGACTACGCCGGCACTGAAACCGGCGAGCTGCTCGACGCGATCAGGCGCATGGAGTGACGAACGTGATGCGCCTTCTGGAGAAAAAATTGCGGATGGCACTGGTCGTGCTGATGGTGGCGATGGTTACATCGGTTGTGTGGCAGGTGCTGTCGCGCTATCTGTTTGTGGTTCCGGCGGCCTGGACCGAGGAACTTGCCCGATTTCTGCTGATCTGGATTGGCATGCTCGGCGCCGCATTTGCCTATCGCGACGGCAGTCACCTGGGTATAGACCTGTTGGCAGACAAACTGAACGAGTCGGCCAGGCACAGGCTGCACGTAATTGTGCATATTTTATGCCTGTTGTTTGCCGCGAGCGTATTGGTGGTCGGCGGTGGTTCGCTGGTTTCGATGACGTGGGAACTCAAGCAGTACTCGGCGGCCATGGAACTGCCAATCGCCTGGGTCTACTCCGTTATCCCGGCCAGTGGTGTTCTGATTTGCCTGTTCGCTGTCGATGCAGCCGTGGGTAACCCGGCACGGCAGGCGGGTTAATGGAGATCGTCGTTCTGGTCCTCGTGTTCGCACTGTTGTTCGCCATTGGTGTGCCCATTGCATTTGGCATTGGCGCCGCAACGATCTGCGCGTTCCTGTTTGCCGTGGATTTCATGCCGGCGGTGACGACCGTTGCGCAGCGCATGGCGGGCGGCCTGAACAGCTTTGCACTGCTTGCGATTCCATTGTTCATTCTGTCCGGCCAGCTCATGGCCAGCGGCGGTATCGCCCGCCGGCTGATCGATTTTTCGAAAGCCTTTATTGGAATGTTCCCGGGCGGGCTGGCGTTCGTGAATGTTATCTCCTGCATGTTATTCGGGTCGATTTCCGGGTCGGCCGTGGCGGCGACCTCAGCGATAGGCGGCTTCATGATTCCGGAAATGAAGCGTGACGGGTTCGACGGCAATTTCAGTGCTGCCCTGACAGCCACGGCGTCATCGACTGGTCTGCTGATCCCGCCCAGCAATATTCTCATTATCTACGCGGTCGCCAGTGGCGGCGTCTCCATTGCCGCGCTGTTTGTTGCCGGTTATCTGCCGGGTCTCCTGATGGGGATCGCGCTGATGATTGTCGCAGCCGGTTACGCCCGGAAGCACAATATGCCGCGCGGCGCGCGGGTGAGTGTCAGAGAAGCCGCACAGCGCGCGCTGGCTGCCGTGCCGAGCCTGTTGCTCGTCGTAATTGTCATCGGCGGCATTCTCGGTGGCGTTTTTACCGCAACGGAAGCCGGCGGAATTGCCGTCGTTTATTCGTTGCTGCTCGCGGTGCTTGTTTATCGGGAGGTCAGGCCATCCGACCTCATGGACATCCTCATCAGGTCGGCCGAAACGACCGCAATCGTCATGTTCCTGATCGGCACCTCGATCGCGATGTCGTGGTTGCTGGCCTACGAGAACGTGCCGGCAGAACTCGCTGCCATTCTGCTGGACATCAGCGACAAGCCGATCGTCCTGTTCCTGCTGATCAATCTGTTCCTGCTGGCGATCGGCATCTTCATGGATATGACGCCGGCCGTGCTGATCTTTACGCCGATCTTCCTGCCGGTCGCGGTCGAGCTCGGCATGTCGCCGCTGCACTTCGGAATCATGCTGATCATGAATCTGACCATTGGCCTTTGCACGCCGCCCGTGGGAAGCATCCTGTTTGTCAGCTGTGCAGTGGCCAAGACCAATATTGCCAATATCGTGCGGCCGATGATCCCGATGTATGTCGCGCTGATTATCGCATTGTTGCTTGTCACCTATGTTCCGGGGTTCAGCGAGTCGTTGCCGCGCTACTTCGGGTTGATGGATTAAGGACTGAATCATGGCCGACACCAAATTGTTTGACCTGAGCGGCAAGGTCGCGCTCGTGACCGGTGCGACGCACGGGCTTGGCATGGCGATGGCGAATGGTTTGGGTGCCGCTGGTGCGACGCTGGTGGTAAATGGCAATTCATCGCAGGAAAAGATCGACAAGGCTCTCGCTGCATACCGCGACGCCGGCCTCACTGCGTACGGCTACAGGTTCGATGTGACGAATGAGGAGGAGGTTGAGGCCGCCGTTTCGCAAATCGAAGCCGAAGTCGGTCCGATCGACATCCTCGTCAACAACGCCGGGATCATTCGTCGCATTCCATTGCTGGATATGCCGCTTGACGAATGGGAGCAGGTGATTCGCACCGATCTGACCAGTGTATTCGTGGTGTCCAAAGCCGTTGCCAGCCGCATGGTGGAGCGCCATCAGGGGAAGGTCATCAACATCTGCTCGATGATGAGTGAGCTTGGCCGGGACTCGGTGGGCGCCTACGCGGCCGCCAAGGGTGGCCTGAAGATGCTGACTCGGAACATGGCCACCGAATGGGCGCGGCACAACGTGCAGGTTAACGGTATCGGTCCCGGTTACTTCGCGACCGAGCAGACCGCGCCGATCCGGGTCGACGGTCATCCGTTCAATGACTTCATTGTCGGGCGAACGCCGGCGGGGCGCTGGGGTGATCCCGACGATTTACAGGGCACGGCGGTATTTCTCGCCTCGTCCGCCAGCGACTTCGTCAATGGCCAGGTTATCTATGTCGATGGCGGCATCCTCGCGACGATTGGAAAACCCGGAAATGAGTGAGTTTTCGTTAAATTGGTAATACCAATATATGATAATTGGAAATAATCTACGGTTGACAGTATTGCCATAATTGGTTTATAAGATTGGTCGGGGTTTTACCCAAACCAAACATGGGATTGGTCTGGTCCTTGTCCAAACCAAAAATATTCAGAACCTTTAGTCAGGGGGAACACAATGAAGACCAAGCGTGCAATTGCACTGCTCTCTCTGCCGTTAGCTGCTCTGTCAGTTATGCCGGCAGCCATCGCGCAAGACGACGATGAGCAAATTGAGGAAATCATCACCGTGGGTATTCGCGGCTCGCTCGCGAGCGCCGTGGACCAGAAACGCAATTCCGATCGACTCGTTGAAGTCGTGGTATCGGAAGACCTTGGCAAACTTCCGGATCAGAACCTTGCGGAAGTTCTGGAAGGCATTACCGGCGTCCAGATCACGCGTACTGCGGGTGTTGGCACGGGCGTGCAGATTCGCGGCACCAACGCAAACCGCATTGAATTCAATGGTGTCTCGACAGTCGGTTCAGGTGCGGGTCGCAGCGGCATCGATTTTGAGGACGTCAACCCGGTCATCATCTCGTCGGTTGAGGTCACCAAATCGCCTGATGCGAAAACCATTGAAGGTTCTGTCGGCGGCACGATCAACCTGAAGACGATTCGTCCGCTTGCGCTGAACGAGATGCTCGGCGCTGTCAGGCTTCAGTACGAAGACAGCAGCCTGAGCACCAAGAGCATGACGCCGAGACTTTCGGGTGCCTTTGGTAACAACTGGGATACGGACGCAGGTTCGTTCGGATTCGTCATCAGCGGCAGCTACACGGAACAGGAATCGGTTTCGTTCCGCCCGCGTACTGACCGTGACAACGTTGGTCGCCCGCCGGGCGCGAATCCTCCCGAGTGGCTCGGTATTCAGTTCCTCGTGCAGGAGCAGGAAAACTATGACTACGAGACCACCAACCTCGCGTCCACGTTCGAGTTTGCTCCGAACGACAACCTGACATTCAGCTTCGATGCGATCATCAATGATCAGCAACGCAGTCAGGACTCGTACCGACTGCAGGCTTCGGGCATCAGCACGTTCATGCAGAGCAGCATTCCGACGTCGTTCGAAACGGTTGATTTCGGCGTAGGCCCCGGGGAATTTCCGGCGGCTCTGACCGGCAGCATCGTTCGCAGGACAACAAACGACGATAACGGCAACCTGCGCTTCTCGAGTGAGACGGGTGGACGCGTAACAGACAGCGATGTATTCGCCCTGGCAGCTGATTGGTCTGGTGAGCGACTCTCAGCAAGAGCTGAGATCGCCATGACGAAGTCGGCGACGGTCAATCCGACTCTGAACACGACGCTCAACTTTATCAACCCGAATGGCAACCTGGTAGCTCGAGTCAATTATGACGACGGCATGGGCAACAGCGGCCGCACGAACGTCGGTCTCGTTGGCAATATCCAGACGCTGGCGGATGCCATCGCAAGCGTGCCAAACTCGACTGGTGGCTTTGTCTATAATGACAACTCAACACCGTTCGCTTATGACCTGAGAGACAACACCCTTTCCTGGGGTATCGACTCCAGTTCAGGCTATGCGCCGACATCGGCTCAGCTTCTTGATCCGGCCAATGTGGTGCTGGATCAGGTAATCGTAAATCGCAACACGAACGACAATGAAGAGAATGCGTTCCGCGTTGACTTTAATTACGACCTCGGCTGGAGTGGCATTACGACTCTAGATTTTGGTGTTCGGTATAACGAATCAAGCAGCACTTACAATCGCGTGGCCGATAATATCGGTGGGTTTAGCGACATGGCTGACAGCCCGAACGGTTCGCTGTTCTCGGAGCTGCTGGTTCCCGGACCGAGCAACTTTAATTCGGCGGACGGCCGTTCGCTCTACTTTTCCGACTTCCTGCTCGTGGATCCGGACCGTTCGTTCAATGATCCAGAGGGTACGATCGCGATCCTTCAGGCTGCCGTAATCGCGCACAATCCGATCGATCCGGACATCCTGAACCTCCGGTCTGACCAGAATGCCTTCTACGACATTTCAGAAGAGACCATCGCGCTATACGCGCAGGCGAACTTCGAAATGGGCATGTTCCGTGGCAACTTCGGTCTCCGCTACGTTGAAACGGACGTCGACTCGATCGGCTTCGGACCTGAAGATGCAAATGGCAACCGGTCGCTGCAGTCCACGAAAGGAAAGTACGACTTCATCCTGCCGCGCCTGAACGTCATTGCCAGCCCGAGAGACGACCTGCTTATCCGCTTCGGATACGCCAAGGACGTTCGTCGTCCTGACTTTGACCAGCTCAGCACGGGATTCACGTTCCAGACTGGCGAAAACTTCGCTGTCGAACTGGGTAACCCGGGCCTTGAGCCGGAAGAAGTTGACTCGTTCGATCTTGCTGTCGAGTGGTACTTTGCCGAAGGTGCAATGGCCAGCGTCGGCTACTTCACCAAGGATCGTACGAACATCTTCGGTCAGAACTTTGAGGGCGCCGCACTTCTCCCGAGTACAACAACGCCGACCGGCCTGGAACGTGAAACTGACCCGAGTTGCCCTGGCGGCGGTATCTGGAACCCGGAAGTTATTCCGAATGTTCTGGGTGATCCGACCACCGTGGGCCTGTGCGTTGACTTCACGCAGCCTGGCAACGATCCGGACACCACAACTCAGTCCGGTATCGAACTTGCCTTCCAGTACGACCTGTCGAGCTTTGAAGATCGACTCGGCTGGGCTTCTGGCTTCGGCGTTCTGGCTAACTACACGAAGCAGGACTTCTCCGGCGGCTCGGTTGAAGACTGTACCTCAGGGCGCGGTCTGGCAGTTCTTGGCGATATCTGCATTCCGCGCGGCCTGCTGGACTTCTCGGAAGATGCGTACAACTTTACGCTGTACTACGAGAAGTACGGACTGTCTGCACGTGCTCGCTACACCTGGCGCGAAGGTTTCCGCACCCAGGACTTCGCTGGTGGCGCAAACACCAGTGGCAGCAGCACATTCAGCTTCCCGGTCAATACGCTGGCAAGGGGTCAGCTGAACGCCAGCATCAATTACGCGGTTAACGACAATATCGATATCGGTGTTGAGGCGGTCAACCTGACTGAAGAGCCAATTTATCAGCACTGCGTAGCTGAATCCGGACCGCTGTGTTTCGTCGGACTTCCCGACCGACGCATCGTGTTCGGCGGCATCTACCGCTTCTGATACGTCAGACTTCGAATCGATCCCCCGGATTCGAACAAAACCCCGGCCTCGGCCGGGGTTTTTTTTGATAGATTCGCGAGATTGTTCAAGAGTGAAAACAACTGGTTAAGGACGATCAAAAACTGTTAGCGAGCGAATACACACGCCGCAACCTGTCCATGGCATGGCCGCTCGCATTGAACGGGTTGCTGACGCAGTCGATGATGATCATCGACACATTACTGGTATCGCCGCTGGGTGAGGTCCCGGTTGCCGCGCTTGGCATCGCAACGACAATCGTGGCTTTTTTCCTTGGGCTGCAATTCGCGATCGGAAACGGGACCCAGCTGATTATTGGCCGAACGGCCGGCGCCAGCGACCAGGCCGGGCTGCATCGCGAGTTCAGGCACGGGGCGCTTATCAGCATGGTCGCGGCGCTGCTTTTCTTCCTGGTAGTTGCGGTATTTGGTGGCGACGTCGTCGATGCGCTCGTCGCAGACCAGCAGGTCCGGGTTGATGCCAGGGCTTACCTGGCAATTGCCAGGTATCTGTTCCTTGCCAACGCGGCAGGCCAGACTTTGACGGTCTTTCTGAACGGGCAGGGAGATACGAAAACCACGTTCAAAGTCTATCTGCTGGAAGTACCCCTCAATATCGTGCTGAGCTACCTGCTGATATTCGGGGTCGACCAATTTGCCTTCGAGGGGCTTGGCGTCGCAGGGGCTGCAACAGGTAGCCTGATTGCAGTTGTGTTTCGTCTCGTCATGCTGCTCCGGCACGTCGGCAAGCTTCCAGTCATGCGCGACTTCCGCTTAAGCGGAAAGTACCCGGTTCGTGAAGTCTCCGCTCATTTCCACGAAGTTCTGCCGGTCGCCAGCAACTTTATCGTGCTGTCTGTTGGCTATACCGTCTATCAGTTGTTGTTTTCGCAGCTGGATATCTACTCGTTTGTGGCGATTACGTTGATCTTCCCGTGGCTGCGAATTGCAACCCAGGCCATTGTCTCCTGGGCGCAAGCCAATTCAATAAGCATTACGCAGGCGATAGGTCGCGGCGACCATGCGCACCTGAAGGTAATTGTGAGCAGTTGTATACGGCTTGGGATGATGATGGCCCTCGCGGTCAGCGCAGCACTCTACGTGCTCAGCCTGCTGGTGCCCTCGATTTATACCAATGTCGAAAGCCAGACCCTCGCAGCGATGGCTACGATCATGCCGGTCTATGTTCTGCTGCCGCTCGTTCGAACACACAATACGATTGCCGGCAATTCGCTGCGCGCGATGGGTTACAGCGTAGCGGTGCTGAAAATCCATTTCGTTTGCCAGTGGATCATCTGCCTGCCGCTCTGTGCGTTGACAGTGCTGTACTTTGAGATGTCGGTCTTCTGGGCATTTGCCATCCTGCCGGTGGAGGAGATTCTGAAGGCCCTTCCGTTCCGACGGATGCTGCGGCGGGCAATTACCTGACGAGATCGCGCATCTTCCGATTAACGACGGTATAGTTGGTCGTCTCTGCAAACCCGATTGAGAATACACTGACTGCATCGAGGAACTTGTTCTTCTCACGCCGGCCAATTCCCAGCACGGTCATGTCAGGCCTGCTGACATAGTCATCTGGGTGAGTGTCGTCGTTGTGATGCAGAACGTATAGTATTCGCGCCGAGTTCGCGTCGCCGAATGCCATCCACTCCGGCACGGGCAGGTTGCTGATCCGTTGTTCGTTGATTGGATGACGATTATTGTCTGCGGAGCTGTACCAGTAATCGGAGTCATTCATACTGCCGCCCGGCACACCCTCGTATTGCAGCCAGTAATAGTGGCCGACGCTAACCTGGCTCATCGTGAAGTCGCAACGGTCGGCGTACAAGCCCCACTGTCCCCGCCATCTGTCGTTGCCGGAAGTAAATGTGATTCGAACGTGCTGTTCCGATTCGATGTCGACTGTTAAGGTGGAAGGGTCGGTTCCCGCGTTCATCGCGTGAAAGTAGTTGCCATCCTGGCGGTGAACGGCGTTCGGGAATCTCCGGTATTCGCCTTTATGTCCCGAACCCGCCGCGTTGTGGAAGCCGAGCCAATCAACGCCGTCGACGTCGAGCATGCTCGACAGGCCACCGCCTTCCTTCTCCACATAGTAGACAGCCGAGGGTGTGGACACGAGGTAGGCGGGGCCTCCGTCGGCGGACTCATCGATGCCGTCGCTGAGGCGAATGTAGTGCTTCGTGTTTATTGTGTATGCGGCGAGCCCGCATGCCACAGGAATCAGTGGCAGCCTGCTTCGCATGAACAGCACCGCGTTTCAGGAGGAAACCGATCACGGCTATGGTTGCTGCGCATGTACCGAACATCAGCCGTCCCCATGGCGGGTTCGGGATCAGTGCCATCAACAGGATTCCGCCACTCATGAAAATCACCATGGTCCCCAGCTTCTCGCGCTGCTGTCGGTCGTAGTTGTCCTGAGTTCCGTCAGCAACGACAGGCGTCTCCAGATCCCGGAAGAAGTTCTCTCGTTGCAGCTTGTGGTTATCGACTTGCTCACAGTAGAGAAGAGTAGTCGAGCAGAAGAAACCGGCCGTAATGAACACGTGCGCGGCCAGCGTAAGCATCAGGTTCATGTCAACCACTTCGCGAGCAGTCAGTTCATTGAGACCAATCCAGGCGGCGGCGACCTGCGGGGTGAGGACGTCCTTCATGACCCACGAGACTGCGAGGCCTACAACGACAGTTGCCCAAGGTGCCCAGTTCGGCGTTCTTTTCACGAGCAGGCCGAGGATGAGCGGAATCAGGAGAGGGACCTGGATCATGGTCGATACCGACATCATGAGATCGAACAGGCTCATTTCCTTGAGTGACTTGAAGAATAGCGCCATAAGAATGACAACGATTCCGCTCAGGAGGCTCAGCAGCCGGCTGACCCGCAGCAAGTGATTGTCCGAAACGAGCCTGTTGCGTCGTAGCATGAAGGGCTGATACATGCTGCGCACGAAAATACCGGAGTTTTTGTTCAGGGCGGAATCCATCGACGACATTGAGGCGGCGAATAGTCCCGCCAACAGCAAACCGACAGTGCCCAACGGCATCGCGTTGCGGGCAAAGACGAGGTAGATCGAGTCCGCCGCCTTGCTGCCGAGCTGCGGGTAGGCGGCTGGGGCATCCGGATACAGGATGGCCGACGCCCAGGGTGGTATAAACCAAATCAGGCTGCCGACACCCATTAACGCCATTGCGAGAAGGGCGGCTTTCCTGGCGTTGACTGAATCGCGCGCATTCAGGAATCGAAACGAGTCATGCAGGTTCATGATCGTCACGAGCTGTTTGACGAGGAAAAATACGAATGTGCCAACCAGCAGTAACGGGTAGTTCATGTTCGGTCCGATCAGGAAGTCGGAGGGGAATTTTCGAACCAGTTCCACGGGTCCGTCGACCATCACGAGTGCCACTACAGCGCAGGCCACCGAGACAACAGCGACCGTCAGTGTTTGCACGAAATCTGATGCCACAACGCCCCAGGCACCTGACACCACCGACACAAAGAGCACTGTCAGTCCGGTCACTACGATCGTAAGCGTGATGTCCGCTTCAAATACAGCGCTTGAAAAAACACCGAGTGCATTGAGCCATATGCCGGCGTTTATCAGGCTGAAAATGATAAGCGCCCAGGAAAAGAACAGCTCGTTCTGGTGGCCGAAGCGCCTGCGAATCGCCTCTGTCGGAGTATCGACCCGCATCTGTCGGAAACGGTGCGCGAAGAAGGCCCATCCGCAGAAGTAGGAAAACGTATTGGCAAAAAAGACCAGGCAGACCGCAAAGCCATCGGTAAACGCTTTGCCGGCAGCCCCGGTAAACGTCCAGGCCGAAAACTGCATCATGAATGCCGTCGAGCCGACCATCCACCAAAGCATGCGCCCACCGCCGCGAAAGTAATCGCTGGTGGACTGCTTTGCCATGCGTTTGAACGCGAACCCGATCCCTACGACCAGCAGGAAATAGCCACCTATGACCAGGTAGTCGTAGTTCAACCGCAGTAGTCCCTGTGCAGATTGCTGACGTCAGTCCAACCGTCGTTCTTTCGGATAATGTCGATAAGCTGCTGGTACTGACTGCCTTCCTTAAACGTCTGGTATGGCTTGAAGGGCCGGCCCTCAATGTCGTTGACGAACTCACGAATCAGGTACTGCCAGTTGCGTTCCGTGTCGCCCTCAATGTCCGGCACGTCGGCGGCAATGTCAGCGGGCAAGTCAAGTTCCTGCCATTCTTTGTCCGGCCCGTACAGGTACAGCGGACCGCTGCCATAGTGACCCTTGATATAGATCGCGCCCTTGCTGCCGTAGAAAACAAGATGGTCCTCGTTAAATCGCGGGTGCAGTCCGCCGTGCCTGAACAATATCGATACGGGCTTGCTGGCGAAGTCGCTTTTGAGTTTTGCCAGCACGGTATAGCTCCACTCGACATTGGAATCGCCCCATTCGAGAGACGGGTCGTCGATATCTTTCGGAATCAGTTCACGGCGGGTCTTGAAGTTGTGCACACCGTTCACGATCGGCGCTTTTCCAAGGTCATCGCGTACCTCGGCCATAATCGCAAGGATCTCCTCGCCGATGACCGACGTCACGATCGACAGCATGTGCGTGAAGTTGTTGTTGAGCCGTCCTCCGCCGTCCTCCCTGCGGTGAGACCAGCCAAAGGGAATGTCGCGCTCCAGATTGAAGTGAGAAACGCATTCAACCTCCAGCGGCTCGCCAATGGTACTTTCGGCAACAAGCCTCTTCGTATGCAGGATGTGTGGCATGTAACGGAAGCTCGATGCGAATGCCGTCTTGACGCCCCTGGCCTGCGCCAGTTGATAAAGCTTTACTGCAGTTTCGCCGCTTTCCGTCAGTGGCTTGTCGCAAAAAACGTGGCAGCCCTGTGCGATCGCCTGGCAGATGGGTTCGGCGTGAGCGCCGCCCGGTGTGCCGATTGACACGATATCGGGCTGGCACTCGGCGAGCGCTTCCTGCCAGTCGGTGCTCGCGTACGGGATACCTTTTTTTGTGGAAACTTCCCCTACCACTGACTCGGTTCGACCGACCATGCCGACCACCTCGGCGCCAACATTCCGGAATGCGTCGGTGTGCCCCTGGCCGGCGAAACCGGTGCCGTGTACCAGTACTTTTAATTTGTCGCTCATTGGTGGTTTCGATCTCTGATAAATTGGGCGGGTGTGGGTCAGTACCCACGTGACGGGTCGACCTCGTTCAGCAGCGTTTCCCCGGCCACAAAGCGCCGGAAGTTCTCTTCGATAATGAATCGCAGCCATTCTCGATCAAATCCTCTGGCTGAGATATGCGGTGTAATAATTACGTTCGGCATCTTCCACAAGGGGTGGCCAGGCGGCAGCGGTTCGGGATCGGTTACGTCGAGGCCGGCTCCAGCTAATCGCCCGCCCATAAGAGCGTCGTGCAAAGCATCTGTGATGACTGTTCCGCCTCGCCCGACATTGACGAAATATGCCCCTTCTTTTATGTTCGCGAACATTGCCGAGTCAAAGAGTCCCTCGGTTTGTTCCGTCAACGGCAACGCGTTGATGACGACATCAGCTTGTCTTACCAATTCAGGCAGTTCGCTCGACAGCCCAACGTAGTCCACGTAGTCCGGGCCTTCACGCGAACTATTGCGCGTGGCAAGTACGCTCATACCAAGGGCCTTTGCCCGCCGAGCAACCTGGCTGCCGATGCCGCCCAGTCCTGCAACCAGAACGGTACGTCCGGCGATAACCTGCATACCGGGTTGAGCGGCAAGATCGCGACGCCATTCGCCAGCCGGCATCGCTTGTTTGAATCGAGGTAGGGCGCGACTGAGGCTAAGCATCATTGCGATCGCGTGTTCGGCGATAGCCGGAGAGGCGAGCTTCTGAAAATTTGTTACCACGACATCGCCGCTTGAAAGATGTTCGGTCAGTGGGCAGGCTTCAACACCGGCGTGAAAGACGAATACCCATGCGAGGTTTGGTGCGGATTCCAGCAGGCTTGCATCGCAAAATCCAAAAATCGCATTTGCGCGCGGCGCGTGCGGCAGAGCCTCCTCGACGCTCGAAGCCTCGATAATCCTCGCACCGGACAATGCTTTCGCAAGTCCTTTTGCGTAGGGCTTCTCCATACTGACGAGTATGGTCGGTTGCGCAGACCACCCGGGGAGATTACGTGTGATCGTCCAACCGCTCCTGACACCAAGTTCTTCCTGGAGCTGCTCGGACGTCCAGGTGTCTTCCGCAGCAGACGAGCCCGCCAACCACACAAACGTCGCTAAGATGGTCCGGGCGCACTGTGTCCAGCAGTTCAAGACTCCGCCTGGCCCTGTTCCTGTTCGGCAAGCCAGGACTCGTATCGGGCCCTGTTTTCCGCGTTTGCGGGATAGAGACCGATTACCTTCGCGCCAGCGCGGACCTGTTCCATTACCCAGGCCTCGTACGTCTCCATGCCTCTCGCTTCGTCGGCGATTTCGTTCGCAATCTCCGCGGGAATGATGATGACCCCATCTCCGTCGCCAACCGCGATATCCCCGGGAAACACCGCAACGCCCCCACAACCGATCGGCACATTTAACTCGAGTGCCTGGTGTTTGGTCAGGTTGGTCGGCGCTGATGGTTTTGCGCAGAAAGACGGCATGTCGAGTTGCATGATGTCCTCGGAGTCGCGCAGACCGCCGTCAGTCACAAGCCCGGCGCAGCCGCGTACCTCGAGACGGGTGGCCAGGATCGAGCCCGAAGAGGCCGCCGTGGCATCGCGATGGCAATCCATCACAAGTACGTAGCCTTCGGGTATTTCCTCTACCGCCCGGCGCTGTGGATGGTCCGGTTCACGCAGTACCTCGATAGGATTGAGGTCCTCACGCGCCGGAATATGGCGAAGTGTGTATGCCGGTCCAACCATACGGCCGCGACTTCCGCCAAGACGACATACGTCCTGCAGGAACTGGTTTCTGAGGCCGCGTTTGTACAGAAGCGTGGCGATGCTGGCTGTGCTCGTGTTGAGCAGCGTCTGTCTGGTTTCTGGCTTCACTATTGGTGGCTCCTCATGCAGGTTGCCCGAAAAATAAATATATTAAAATCATATGTAATATATTACACTGATTTCCGTGAAAAAACTGACATTTGAACTTCGACCCATCGAGGAGGTGCTTGCTGACGGTTTGTCAGGCATCGGGAGCCTCGTCGAACAAACGTACACGTTGCTGCGCGAACAGATCATCAACCTGTCATTGCCCCCGGAATCAGCTCTGGTTGAACAGGAAGTTGCGAGCATTCTCAAGATCAGCAAGACGCCGGTCAGAGAGGCGATTATCCGGTTGGCCAAAGAAGGCCTGATTCAGGTCGTCCCAAAAAGCGGTAGCTATGTAACGGCTGTCAGTCTGGAGCGTTACTTCGAGGCTCGCTTTGTTCGCACTCAACTTGAGACCGGTTGTGTCAGGCGGCTTGCAACGCGTGGCATCGGTCGGGCGGACGAAGTGAAGCTAAAGTCGCTGCTGACGCAGGCGAGGCAGGCCCTCAAGGACAATGATAATGGGCGTTTTCTCGAGCTTGACGAGGAGTTTCACCGCGCATTGTTCGAGTGTGCGGGATTGACTGGGACCTGGGCAATACTTCAGTCGGCGAAAGCGGAGATCGATCGTGTTCGTCACCTGAAACGTCGTTTTGGCATTCGCCAGCGACGCCTGGTCATCCAGGAGCACGCTGCCGTTGTGGACGCGATTGTCGATCGTGACGCGGAATCGGCAGAACGCTACCTGCTGGAAAACATTGGTGCAGCCGACGACGAGGTTACGCGACTGTCAGAAGACCCGCAGCTTCTGCAAACCATCGAAGATTTGAACAGGTTGGTGGAGATGGACACCAGGGTACGCGGCACCGCGCGCGCGTCCAGGGCCTGAGCATGGACATTAATGTCATCATCGTCCTGATCTATTTCGCGTTTCTGATCGTGATCGGCTTGTCGTTCAGGAACCTGACGTCAAACACCAGCGACTACTTTCGCGGCGGAGGCAATGTTTTATGGTGGATGGTCGGCGCCTCAGCGTTTATGACGCAGTTTTCTTCGTGGACCTTCACGGGGGCTTCGGCCAAAGCGTATATGGACGGCCTGGCGGTATCGTTCATTTTTGTCGGTAACGCGTTGGGTTACTTCCTGAACTACCTGTATTTCGCGCCGCGGTTCCGGCAGATGCGCGTCGTCACGATCATTGAGGCATTGCAGTTGAGATTCGGCAACCGCAATGAACAGGTCTTTGCGTGGGTGAGCATGTTCACTAATGTGACCTCCGCCGGTATAGGGCTGAATGGCCTGGCGATTATTACGTCGAGCCTTTTCGGTTTCTCGATGGAGACAACGATTATCGCGACGGGACTCGTTGTGATCATCATGTCAGTTACCGGCGGTTCGTGGGCGGTCATTGCATCCGATTTCATGCAGATGATTGTCATCATGGCTGTGACGATCGCGTGCGCCGCCGTTGGTATCTACCATGCCGGCGGCGTCGTGGAAGTCATCGAGAATTTTCCCAGAGATTTCGTTGCGGGCTCGGAAGTCAATTACATGACGATTTTCTACATCTGGGCGTTCAGTATTTTTCTGAAGCAGATGGGCCTGATCAATAACATTCTCTACTCCTATCGATACCTTACGGCCAAGGACTCCGACCACGCCCGCAAAGGTGCCCTGCTGGCGTGTGGCTTAATGACGCTGGGTCCGATCATCTGGTTCATTCCACCATGGTTCCTGGCCAGCACCGGTGTCGATCTGGCGGCGATGTATCCGGAGCAGGGCAGCAACTACGCGGAAGTCTCTTACGTTGCATTCGTCAAGTTGTATATGCCCGCTGGAATGGTTGGCTTGCTGGTTGCGGCCATGTTTGCTGCGACCATGAGTTCAATCGACTCCGGCCTGAATCGGAACGCCGGCATCGTCGTCAAAAACTTTATCAAGCCGGTCCTGGTTCCGAATATTTCCGAAGAAAATCTGATGCGCGTTTCCAGGGTAGCCTCGGTAGCGTTCGGTGTAATCATCATTTCAATTGCGCTTTTCCTGAATTCCATGCAGGAGCTGAGCCTGTTCGATGCAATGCTGCTGCTTAGTGCGTTGCTCGGATTTCCACAGATGGTACCAAGCTTCCTCGGCTTCTTTATTCGCAAGACGCCCGACTGGGCAGCGTGGGGAACGATGCTGGTCGGAGCGGGCGTGTCGTACGTCGTTGCTGTCGTACTGCAACCGGAGTACATCGAGTCCTGGTTCAATCTGGCCGTGCCATTGACGGATCGCGAGTGGGTGGATCTTGTTGTTGCAATAAGTTTGACAAGCCATGTCGTCATTACAGGCGGTTTCTTCTGCCTCACGCCTCTTTTCTACAGGGGCCTTCCCGAAAACCGGGAGACGGACGTCGATCGATTTTTCACCAACATCAATACGCCGCTGCGCAAGAAACAAGGTGATCACGCGCATCTTGATAACCGCCAGCGCATATTGCTTGGCCGGACCATTGCTGCTGCCGGCGTCCTGGTAGTGGCGATGATGGCGTTGCCGAATCCGCTTTGGGGCCGCCTCGTATTTTTCGGGGTCGGTTCGGCCGTCATGCTCGTAGGTGTGCTGTTGTTTACATCGGTAACGGAAGTGCCAGAGGGCCACGATACTGACGCCGACGATGCGGATACGGCAGAAGATCTCCAGGAAACTTTTGCAGGACCGGAAAAATGAAAATAGTTAACGCAAAAGTCTTTGTCGGCGGGCCCGGAAAGAATTACGTCACGCTTAAGATCGAAACCGACGAAGGCATCTATGGCCTCGGTGATGGGACCCTGAATAATCGGGAAACCCTTCCGGCGAAATATCTTGAAGACTTTATCATTCCCTGCCTGATCGGCAAGGATCCGATGAAGAGCGAAGATATCTGGCAGTACTTTTACCGCGGTGCGTATTTCAGAGGTGGTCCTATTGCGATGACGGCTATCGGTGCGGTCGATATGGCGTTATGGGACATCAAGGCAAAAGTTGCGGGCCTGCCTTTGTATCAATTGTTTGGTGGCAAGAGCCGCGAGGGCGCATTGGTCTACGCCCACGCGACCGGAACCGACATGCTCGATCTTTTGGATACGATCGAACATTATCAATCTGAGGGCTATAAGGCAGTACGCATCCAGTGCGGAATTCCCGGTGTGCCTTCCGACTCGTACGGGGTGGCCGCAAAGGGCGAAGATTCAAAACACTTCATCACCCAGTATGGGGCACTGCCGAAAGAAGAAGTCTGGGATACAGACAAGTACCTTCAATACATGCCGACCGTATTCGAAGCGATTCGGGATCGGTTTGGTCCGGACCTGAAGGTACTGCACGATGTACACCACAGACTGTTGCCGCGTGAAGCCGCGGCGTTTGGAAAGGAAATCGAGAAGTACAACCTGTTCTGGATGGAAGACCCGACGCCGGCCGAGGATCAGTCGGTCCTGCGAATTATCCGACAACATACGACGGTCCCGATCGCGATTGGCGAAGTGTTCAACACAGTCTGGAATTACAAACAGCTGATTGAGGAAGATTTAATCGACTTCATCCGGGTGTCGGCTGTTTACGGCGGCGGAATCACTCACGTCAGACGTATCGTGGAACTCGCGGCCTTGCACAACGTGCGAACCGGGTTTCATGGCGCGCCCAGCCACTCGCCCATTTCAATGGCTGCGCAGGGTCATCTCAATGTGTGGGCGCCCAATTTTGGTATCCAGGAGTATCTCGTTCTGGGCACGCCGGAATGCGATGCTCTGTTTCCGTCGGAGCACTACTACGAAGATGGCGCATTCTACGTTAGCGATGAACCGGGTCTCGGTGTCGACTTCGACGAAAAAGAAGCCGAGCAGTATTCCTACGAGCGCCGCTATCATCCGATCTGCCGTCTCGAAGACGGAACGCTCTGGAACTACTAGTGGGCCGCTTGATACATTCGGTGACTCTCAGTCGCATCACAACGCCCTTCGGCGGCGTTGAGCTTGCTTGAATTGGCGACGGCCAGTCCTGCGCTCGCTCGCCTTGCCCAGGGGCGTTGTGATGCGACTGAAAGTAACCGAATTTACCGCACGGCCCACTAGGGTCTGTTGACAATTAAAGGTAAACTATTGTTCCAACTCATTGAAGGAGTTGGAACGATGCCCCGATTACTCTTAAGAAATGACCAGTTCGAGCGGATCGAAGCCATGCTGCCGGGCAAGCCCGGCGACTGCGGTGTGACGGCCAAAGATAACCGCTTGTTCGTCGAAGCGGTGCTGTGGATCGCACGAACCGGCTCGCCGTGGCGGGACCTGCCAGAGTGCTTTGGCCCCTGGAACAGCGTGTACAAACGCTTTGCCCGTTGGTCGGACAAAGGCATCTGGCACCGGGTGTTTGCGGAGCTGGCCAAAGACGCCGATTTTGAAGAAGTGTTTTTAGATTCCACCATTGTCCGGGCGCACCAGCATGCTGCCGGTGCGGCAAAAAAAACGGTCCGCAGGCGCTCGGCCGCTCGCGCGGCGGACTGACGACAAAAATTCATGGCCTGGTAGAAGGCCTGGGATTGCTGGCACGATGGACGCTGACTGCCGGTCAGGTGCATGACCTGATGGAGGCGCAGGGTCTGATCGATGGTCTGTCCACCGAGGCCGTCGTCGCCGATAAAGCTTACGATTCGGACGCACTGATCACGGCTATCGAAGCACTGCCTGCGAACGCCGTGATACCGCCCAAAGCGAACCGCATTGAACAACGCGCATTTGATCGCCATCAGTACAAACACCGCAACCTCATTGAATGTTTTTTTGCCCGTCTCAAGCAGTTCCGACGCATCGCCACACGCTACGACAAACTCGCCTGCCGATATTCTGCCTTCATTGCTATCGTCGCCAGCTTCCTGTGGCTTTGCTAATTGTCAACAGACCCTAGTCCAGCGTAGTTTCGTAAGAGACATTGCGAATCGTGTAACCCTCACTATTGGCGCGGATAGCGCCCGTGTTCTTCATCGAGACATTCTCGATAACAGTGATGGGTTCGCCGTTGGTCAGGAAGAGATCCAATGGCGCGCTGCTATCCCAGCTCGAGTTGGAAATATGCAATTTCTGGACGCCATGAAACCGCAGCGACGCGCCCGTCTTGTTGCGGCTGCCTTTGCCGATATTGATGAACTCGTTGCCTTCTATTGTAACGATTGGGCCGAAAGTGCTTTCGTCGGTGCCACCACGGTAAATATTCGCAACCGCTCCCTGGATGTCGGTGAAGCGGCTGTTTCTGATTGTGACGTTCTCTACGTTGTAGATGCCGAGGTCCTCAGGTTCCTTGTCAAACGCGAGGATAGATCCGGTCACATTGCTCATCTCGGTATCAACGATTTCGATTGAATCGGCAAACGTCGCTTTGGATACCTTCATGAAGTTGAAGGTCCGATTGACATCAAGGTTTGTTATATTGCAATTGCGTACTGCGATGGAATAATTTCGGTTCATCGAGTAACGGCTTGTGCTGATGACGCTGTTGCCGTATAGGTCGGGTGACTCCGCGCCGTCAAATCGCAGGTTTTCCAGCTCGAGCGAGCCGCCGTTTTCGATAAAGATAAACGTCGCTTTCTCGGTACGAATAACAGGTTTGTCACCGATTTCCGCCTTAATCGTCAGCGGATGGTGGACGCTCGTGAATTTGGTCAGCAGGTACTCCGCGCCGTTCTCCAGCACGAGCGTATCGCCAGGGCTGCTGTCTTTGATCGCCGTCATCAGAGTGTTGGTCCCGGGGGGAACGACGGTGGTTTTTCCGCTACCGAACGCAACGAACGGGTCGACCTTGGCGTAATAGTCAGCCCCGGTCTCTTCCTTCGTCACCGGCAGTTTGACCTCGCCGAAGCCAATCTGGTCGATCAGGCTTTGCTCTGGCACCAGCAGGTCGTTTTCGTTCCGGACCAGTGAATACGGCGCCTTGCTGAATCCCTCACTGATCGGTACATCAGCCTCTTCGTTCATGACGTTGCCCTCAAAGCTGATGCCTGAGATGTCGTCATAAATGGTGAAAGGGTTGAGGTTGGTTTTGCTCATGAAGATGTTGTTGTGCATCGATGAGCCTGATGGCGGGGCCGAACGCTCCTCGTCGCTGCCGGCACACAATTGGATGTGATCGCTGTCGACCACGATGTTGTTGTTCATGATCGAGTCAATGACTGGGTCATAGCGATTGATCGGTCCGTTCGGCACGCCGTTCATGATGACCATCGCCCCGCGGAAGCGGTAGCCCGTCAGACCCGAGAGGTAATTGTTCCTGACCGTCTGGTTCTCATTGATAATGCGGATGCCGCCCGTGTTCGGCACGCGATTGCCGAGGAAGTAATTGCCCTCGACCGTTGTGTAATGGCCGTGACGCATCGTCAGCGTGCCCTGGCTCTCAAAAAACACGTTGTTGCGAATCTCGTTGCCGCAGGATTTGCTCGAGACAATTTCGAGTTCGCCGCTCGTGCGGTCGAAGTAGTTGTTCCGGACAACCGTGTTTGAGTACTCGCGCGAGTAGTGGCTTGTGCCGATGCGCAGGGTCTCGCCGCCATTTGATCCCAGTGTCTGGCGGGGACCGAAATAGTTGTACTCGATGATGTGCCCGTTTTCGCGACTGGCCTCGGTGTTCATGCGTACAGCCAGTGTGACACCGGCGTTGCCCTTGTTGATGAGCGTGTTGTGATCGAAGCGATTGTTCTTGCCATAGACGGCAACCCAGACATCCGAGGAATTACGCTCCGGGTTCGTGAAGCTGTCGATGACGACGTTGGTGACACGCGAATGATTGGCGAGGTCTTCCTTCGACGTCCTGAATTCGATGACCGCCGATGTGGGTGTGTGACCGCCTTTGAATACCAGGTCAGATACCACGATGTACGACCCGGAGATGCCGAGGTTGGACTGGCCACTGACAATGACCTTGCCGGCTTCCTCGGCCGTGAGTTCGATCGGACTGTCAGCAAGTCCTTCACCTCGCAACCTGAGTTCGACGTCTGACCAGATACCGTTGGCAAGCACGATCCGGTCGCCGGGCCGCGCCGCGGCAACCGCCGCATCGAATTCATCAATGTTGTGGACCAGGCCGGTGTCATCGGGTGCTGTGCAGGCGGCGATGAACAGGACCGGGACGATTGCGACGGGAGTAAGTCGACAAAGCTTGTGCATGGTGAGTCTCGCTGTAGTTCGGGTCGGTTCGCCGCGAGGGCAGAACTGCGAGCAACCAATTTAGCATTCGCGAGCCAGGAAAACGAGCCTGAATTGGTCAGACCAAACTTAGTCAGCGCGGCGCTGGTGCATCAGGTAAGTTGCCCCGAAAGTTGAGTGAAAATACTTTACAAACAGATAGTTAACGTAGAGAGGCCCACCTTGTACTGAGCCACGCCGGTAACCGATTGCAAGGTTGACTTCGGCCCGCCAATTGGTTAATACGGTAGCTTGACCAGCGTTCACGTCACAAGGCTGTAACCCTCATGAAACCAGCGCCGCTGATTGTATGCCTGTTCGTCCTCTCGTTCCCTGCGGGTTGTGACAGCGGCCCGGTACCGGACGCCACGGCGGGATCCGGACATCCAAACCTGATCATGACCCGGACTGGTGTTGAGCGAATCCGGAGCAGCCTCGGCTCGGTACCACTGCTCGATGCGACCATCGCCGATGTCCGGGCCGAAGTGGACGCCGAGATCGCGGCGGGTATCGATACGCCGGTGCCGCAGGATTATTCGGGCGGCTACACGCATGAGCGGCACAAGCGTAACTTCTTCGTCATCCAGAAAGCCGGCGCGCTGTACCAGATTCTCAACGACGAGAAGTACGCGAAGTATGTGCGCGACATGCTGTTTCAGTATGAGGCGATGTACAAGGACCTGCCGTTACATCCCAAGACCCGCTCGTATGCGCGTGGCAAGTTGTTCTGGCAATGTCTGAACGATGCCAATTGGCTCGTGTACGTAAGCCAGGCGTATGACGCAGTTTACGATTACTTGTCAGTCGCGGAACGCGAAACGCTTGAGAACAACCTTTTCCGTCCGTTCGCCGATCACCTGTCAATCAAGAACCCGCGCTTTTTCAATCGTATTCACAATCACAGCACCTGGGGGAATGCCGCCGTTGGCATGATCGGTCTGGTCATGGGTGACGACGAGCTTGTGGATCGAGCGCTGTACGGACTGTCGCCCGAACAGTTCGATATGGATCCTGAGCTTAAGGATGATGATGGCGGATTCATTTTCGACCAGGACGGCGGGGCAGGTTTCCTGGCGAATCTGGATGAACCGTTTTCGCCGGACGGCTATCACACAGAGGGCCCGTACTATCAGCGTTATGCCATGTACCCATTCCTGATCTTTGCCCAGGGACTACACAACGTGCGTCCGGACCTGAAGATATTCGAGTACAACGACGGCGTTCTGACCAGGGGGGTTAACGCAATGCTGCAGCTGTCCGATGCGGACGGCGAGTTCTTTCCGCTAAATGACGGCCAGAAGGGCATGTCGTATCACACCGACGCCGTGGTAACGGCGGTCAACATCGCTTACCTGGTCGGCAATGATCCGCACTTGCTTGGCGTCGCCAAAGAGCAGGGTCGTGTCTTGCTGGACGACGCGGGCGTTTCGGTCGCCTTGGCTATCCGCGACGGCCTGGCGCAGCCGTTCGAGAAAGTTTCGATCAACCTGTCGGATGGCAGCGATGGTGATCAGGGCGGCATTGCGGTTCTGCGCGACAATGACGAGAAACTGGAACTCGTCTTCAAGTATTCGGCACAGGGACTCAGTCACGGCCACTACGACAAGTTGTCGTACTCTCTTTACGAAAAGGGCGATGAGGTGTTGCAGGACTACGGGCTTGCGCGCTTCGTGAACATCGAGCAAAAAGGTGGCGGCAATTATCTGCCGGAGAATACGACCTGGGCGAAGCAGACGATTGCGCACAATACGCTCACGCTGAACGGTGTCTCGCATTACGAGGGCAAGTATGCGATCGGCAGCCAACATCATCCGGATCTGCATTTTTTTGCTGATGGGGAGGTCCAGATTGCAAGCGCCAGGGAAGGTGATGCCTATCGCGGAACGATGCTGCATCGTACCGTCGCGCTGATCGAACACGCCGCTTTCGAGAAACCGCTGATGCTGGACATCTTCAGGGTTTCGACTGACGAACGTCATCGTTATGACCTGCCGTTCTATTACCTGGGCCAGGTCATCGATGTCAACTTCGAGTACGAGTCTCCGACGTCATTGACGGCGCTCGGTGAAGAGCACGGCTATCAGCACCTGTATGTCGAAGGCCGTGGATCGCCGACATCCGGCAATACGCAGTTTTCCTGGATGGACAAGGGACGGTTCTACACGCTGACATTGGTTGTCGGCGAGCGCGATGAGCTGTTGCTGACGCGCATTGGGGCCAATGATCCGCATTTCAACCTGCGGCGTGACCCTGCAATCATGCTGCGCCGTAACAATACGGCCGGTACGCTGTTCGTCGGCGCGCTCGAATCACACGGCGGATACAACCCGGTTACTGAGTTGGCCGTGAATTCGAGATCGAGTATCGGCGACCTGAGTGTCCTGTACGACGATGACAACTACACGGTCGTCTCGGTCGGCACCGTTGATGGCGGCAGAATTACGCTCGCATTGTCGAACAAGGAAGCAACCGACGAGTCGAGTCACCGTCTTGCGATTGACGGCGATGAACTGGCCTGGTCCGGCCCGTTCGGTTACTTTCCCGGGTCTTAAGTGCTGGTGTTCAGGTGATTCAGTGAGAATCGCTCTCGACTTTCCATCGTCTTGCGGCGAATTTCCTCAAACTGTGCTTTTTCGTTCGCCGCGATCAGCTTGTTAAGAATGCGGGCGAAGTGAGCGTGCATGGCTTCCCGAGCCGCCTGGGGATCGCGTTTCTTGAGTGCATCAAGTATCTCTCTGTGTTCATCGACTCGTGCCTGCGGCTCAGTCTCGCAGATGGACTGGTAGGCCTCGTGCACCTTCGGCAGGTTGTCGCGCACGTACCAGAGGTTGTCGATCACCGACGACAGCATCTTGTTCTGCGTTGCCTCTGAAATAATGTGGTGGAACTTCTGGTCGGCCAGCTCCGAGACGAGTTTGCCATCTTCGGATTCATCTGCCATCTCATGCAGTACGGTTTCGAGTTCGGCGAGATGCTCGTCGGTCATCATGGTTGCGGCGAGCGCAGCCGCTTCGCCCTCGATCAGTGCCCTTGCTTCCGTGAGTTCGAATGCGCTGACCGTAGTGTCGATGCCGTTCTTCTTGCTCGGAGCGTTAAGCACGTAAACCCCGGATCCGGTTTTGACTTCCACCCGATCGAGCGCTTCGAGCGCAATGATGGCTTCGCGAATTGTCGGTCGACTGACGTTAAATCGTTCGGCCAGCTCACGTTCGGGGGGGAGGCGCCCGCCAGGCGGGTACTCGCCGTCATCTATGAGTTTTTCGAGTCGCTCAAGAACGCTTCTGTAAAGGCGCTTGTCGTTGGCCATCGGATCGATCTCCTATTTACCGCGGTGACTATCTGAGTGGCGGTATTGAGGGAGTCTAGCACACAATCTAAATTGGTTAGAAGAAGTATCTGCCATTGCATTTTATCTCGCTTGAAATGAAAAAATACTTACAAATTAAAGAGGTATGTACCTCACCCCTGAGGTTTCAAGCTACCGTAGTCTTGGGTCAGGCGCGAATGATCTACAATTGGTCTGACGAAGATGCCGGTATTTTTCGAAGGTTGGTCATAAACTCAATTTGACCAGATGATGACTATTGGTTACAGTCCCTGGAAACCAGAAAAACGAGGTCGGGGACGCTGCATGAAGCATTCAAGCGGAGCTTTCATCCAAGCCAGGGATGTCGAGATTAAGGATCTCGGCGATGGCATCAGGCGCCAGCTGCTCGGCTACAACGACATCCTGATGGTAGCGCGCGTGGAATTCGAAGAGGGTGCCGAAGGGTACGTACATGCACACCCGCACGCCCAGGTCAGCTATATCGAAAGCGGTGAATTTGATGTGTTCATCGACGGGCACCGCAAACGACTCGGCCCAGGCGACAGCTTCTGTGTGGAGCCCAACCTCGATCATGGAGCGGTGTGCCGTAAGACCGGCGTGCTGCTCGATGTTTTCAGCCCGGTCCGCGAAGATTTCCTGGGAGAGACGCAATCGTGATGAAAGGGAAACTGAGATGGGTTGTTGTATGCCTTGTCGCACTGGCGACGATCATCAACTACATCGACCGCGGTGCGCTCGCGGTACTGTGGCCGGAAATCTCGGCTGACCTCGGCCTCACCAAGACCGATTACGCAATTATTATTAACGTGTTTACGTTTGCATACGCATTCGGCCAAACGCTGTTCGGCAGGATTTTCGACTGGATCGGTACGCGGCTCGGATTTGTCCTGGCCATTGCGGTCTGGTCGGTGGCAACAATTCTGCACGCAGCGGCCAGCTCGCTGCTCACGTTTTCGCTGTTTCGCGGATTGCTCGGTGTTTCGGAGGCGGGAAACTGGCCGGGCGCGACCAAGGCCAATGCCGAGTGGTTCCCAATCAAAGAGCGCGCGCTGGCTCAGGGAATCTTTAACTCGGGTGCGGCAATTGGCGGCATTATTTCAGCGCCTATCGTCGGGTTGCTGTTTATCTGGTTTGGAAGCTGGCAGGCGACCTTCATTATCATCGGTGTGCTTGGTCTGCTTTGGCTCGTACCGTGGCTGGTTGTATACAAGTCAGGACCTGATACGCACCCGTGGCTGGACGAGGCGGAGCGTGAGTACATTCTGAGCGGTCAACGTAGCGACGAGGCCGAGGAGGTCGCCGTAGAGGTACCTACGGCAACTGAAATCCTGTCGCGCAAGGAGAGCTGGGGCGTGATCCTAGCGTCCTTCTTCCTGGATCCGATCTGGTGGCTGTTTGTCGGCTGGTTGCCGCTCTACCTGAACGAAACCTACGGTTTTGGCGTGGCTGAGATCGCGAAGTATGCGGCTGTCCCGTACATCGGCGCGATGTTTGGTGCCTGGTTCGGTGGGCTACTTGCGCAAAATCGAATCAAGGCGGGTTGGTCGGTCAACAAGACGCGCAAATTCGTTATTGGCCTGGGCGGTCTTATTATGCTTATCTGCCTGCTGATGACGATAAAGGCGTCGACGCCATTGACGGCCGTGTTGCTGATGGCTGCGATTTTGTTCGGCTTTCAGACGGCCGTCGGGAATATTCAGACATTGCCGAGTGACTTCTACGGTGCAGCCGTGGGTCAGCTCGCTGGTTTCGCGGGTACGGCGGCCAAGCTGGCTGTCGTATTGCTGAACTTCCTGATTCCGACCATCACCGTGAACAGCTATGCCCCCGCATTTGCGGTTGGCGCCGGGCTGGCAATCATGACGGTCCTTTCCGTCTTGATTTTGTGCCCCAGGATTCAACCACTGAGCCCGCGTTCGGCCGGTTCTGCCTGACGCGCTTTATACAGGAACCAAAATGAAGCTTAAGAACAAAGTAGCAATCGTTACCGGCGGATCCCGCGACATCGGCAAGGCTATCTCCCTGAAGCTGGCAGCCGAAGGCGCACGTGTTGTTGTCAACTATTTCAGCAACGAGGCGCAGGGCGCCGAGACCGTTGCTGACATCGAAGCGGCGGGCGGCAATGCCGTCGCGGTGGCCGGCGACATGACGAAGTCGGCGGACGTGGCCAAGCTCGTTGCGGAAGCGCAAAAGGCATTCGGTGAATCGATCGATGTTCTTGTCAACAACGTGGGTGGTCTGGTTGAACGCAAGACCATCGATGAGATGGATGAAGACTTCTTCAACTACATCATGCAGTTGAACCTCACCAGTACGTTTCTTGCGACCAAAGCAGTGCGTCCGCATATGGGTAGCGGCGGCGCCATCGTCAACCTGGCGTCGCTGGCCGGTCGCGATGGTGGTGGCCCGGGTGCCTCGGCGTACGCAACCTCGAAAGGTGCGGTAATGACCTTTACCCGCGCGATGGCGAAGGAATTCGGCCCCTCGAATATTCGTGTCAATGCCGTTTGTCCCGGGATGATTGCAACGAAATTTCATGACGATTTTACCAGGGATGAAGTCCGCAAAAACGTGGCGGCCGGAACGCCGCTCAAACGTGAAGGGCAGGCGGAGGAGGTCGCTGACCTTATCGCGTATCTCGCATCCAGCGAGTCCAGTTTCATCAATGGAGCGAACGTCGATATAAACGGCGGGCTCGCTTACTCATAAAGTAGTTAACGTCGAGTCGCACTTTGCCTTAACGGCTCGAAGCCAGTTTCGCGGCGCTGAGCACGGAGTCAATTTCGCGGTCGATACCGCGTTCATCTCGAACCCAGGTAGGAAAGGTGCAACTGAGCGCGCCGGCGATCTCACAGGCTGGTCCGTAAACCGGTGCGGCCACGCAAATCAGGCCGCGTGTGATTTCCTCGTCATCGATGGCGTAACCGCGTTCGCGGATCTCTTCGAACTCGCTGCGCAATTTACCCTTATCGGTCATCGTATTTGGGGTGAATTGCTCGAGCTTGCCGCGCAACAGCTTGCGTAATTCGAACTCGGGAATCCCGGCAAGCAGGACCTTGCCGATCCCGGTGCAGTGCAGCGGAAATGCCTTGCCGATTTCAGAATGCAGTCTTATCCCGAAGTCGCCTGACTCAACCTTGTCGAGGTAGATGCCGTGGCTGCCGTTACGAATGCCCAGTGTAGCCGTGTGCCCGGTTTGCTCGTGCAGCGCTTCGAGGTGGGGCCGCGCGATCTTGCGGAGGTCAAACCCTGTCGCGACGGCGGCGCCGAGGCGGGCGAGCAGCAGGCCGCCGAAGTAGTTTTTTGAGTTCTCGTCGTATCGCAGGGCGCCGATCTCAGTCAGTTCCTTTAACAGCCTGTGCGCCGACGATTTAGGCACGCCGCTTTCGCGGACAGCGTCTGAAAACGAAATACCGCCTGGCCCTGCATCGATTGCGGCGGCAATTAACTCAAAGGATTTTGTGGTCGATCCCATACCGCCGGGTCCATTGACTTCAGCACCGAATTCAGCAAGAATGATCTATATAAAGAACAGTGTTCCATATATGGAACATCTTGTCAAGAAATTCTTAAGCGGGTGTAAGCATGTCTGATTTAAGAACGCGGCTTGAATCGGCGCCGGTGGTGCCGCTCGTGCAGGCCAACGACCCCGATACGGCGATCGCGACCTCAAGGGCGCTTGCCGCTGGCGGGCTTAGCGTGATTGAAGTTGTATTGCGGACCGACGCAGCACTCGACTGCCTGCAGGCAATTTGTGAGCTGGATGACGATTTGCTGGTGGGCGCGGGAACGGTGATGTCGGGCGCACAGTCTGAAGCGGTTCTGGCGCGCGGTGCGCAGTTCATTGTGGCGCCCGGTCTCGACGATGCAAGCGTAGGAATCGCGCAGAAAGCAAACGTGCCGATTTTCCCCGGCGTAATGACGCCGACCGAGGCAATGCGAGCGCAAAATCTCGGCCTCGATGTCGTGAAGTTTTTCCCGGCGTCGATTGCCGGTGGCATCCCTGCACTCAAGGCGCTGGGGAGTGTTTTCAGGAACATGAAGTTCATGCCGACCGGTGGCGTATCCGCGAGCAACCTGGGCGAGTTTCTGGCGATCGATAGCGTGCTGGCCTGCGGCGGTAGCTGGTTAACCCCGGCCGATGCTGTAATGGCCGGCAATTTTGACGAAGTCACGAGACTCGCCAGCGAAGCGTTAGCGATTGCGGCGGCTCGAGGAGAAAACTAATGGCGGATTACCTGAGTGTCGGCGAAGTCATGTTGCGTCTCAAGACGCCCGGTCATGAACGCTATTTCCAGTCGCCGCAATTCGAAGCGACATTTGGCGGCGGGGAAGCGAATGTTGCCGTTGCGCTCGCGAACTACGGATTGAACAGCGGATTCGTCTCGGCGCTGCCGGATAATCCGATCGGCGAGGCGTGCGTTCGCGAACTTCGTGGCTTCGGTGTCGACGTCAGCCAGATTCAGCGCGCGGGTGATCGTGTGGGTATCTACTTTCTGGAGGCTGGCGCCAATCAACGCCCGTCGAACGTCGTTTACGATCGAGCCAATTCGTCGATTGCGAGTGCCGATCCGGCAGAATTCAACTGGTCGCGTATTATTGATGGTGCCAGATGGTTACACATCACCGGCATCACGCCCGCACTGAGCGAGTCTGCTGCGGAACTGAGCCTGGACGCCGTCAAGGCCGCGAAAACAAAAGGCGTCACGGTGTCCTGTGATTTTAATTTTCGCGGCAAACTCTGGAAGTATGGCAAGTCTGCGCCTGAGGTTATGCGTGAACTCGTGAAGTACGTCGATGTCGGTATCGCGAATGAGGAAGACTGTCAGAAATCGCTGAATATCAGCGTGGATGATGTGCATGTCGAAAGCGGTGAACTGGATCCGACGCGATACGAACGGCTGACAGAAAAAGTCATGGAGGAGTTCCCTAACATGGGTATCCTCGCGGTGACGCTGCGAGAATCGAAGAGTGCGGACCGCAACGGCTGGTCGGCCTGTCTTCGAGATCGCAAGGGGTTCCACCTGTCGCGGCGTTATGAAATTACCGATATCGTCGATCGCGTCGGCGGTGGCGACAGTTTTGCATCTGGCCTGATTTACAGTCTCAATGCCTACGACGATCGACAGGACAGTCTCGAATTTGCGGTTGCCGCAAGTTGCCTGAAGCACTCGATCTCCGGCGATTTCAATCGTGTGACGGTGCCTGAAGTCGAGAAGCTGATGGGTGGCGACGCGTCAGGGCGGGTTCAGCGGTAGTCCGTGAATATCCGGGCCATCGATGAGGGTTGGAATCAGGTCGAAGTTCGAATCGTCCTCAGAGGTTTCGATTGCCTGCCGCCCGTTCTCCGCTGTACAGACGTCGCACAATCAGGTTCCATTGCGGACCAAAATCCATAAATGGAATGAGATTGACCGCTTACATATTTCGATGCCGACCTCGGGATGGTTGCAGAGGAATCCGCCGATCATGCCGCGTTCAGAATGTCCCGGCTTATGTCTGAAAGGCTTCGACAGCCTGTCAGTGTCATAGCGACGTGCATTTCGTTGCGTATTAGCTCAAGTACGTGCTCCACCCCCGGTTGTCCGCGAGAGGCGAGCGCGTACACCCAGCTTCTGCCAAGCAATACACCGTCTGCGCCCAGGGCCATCAGCTTGACGACGTCAAGACCGGAGTCGATGCCGCCGTCCGCCAGGATAGTCAATCGATCACCGGCAGCTTCGGCGATTTCGGGTAGCGCATGAGCAGTTGAGGCAACGGAGTCAAGTTGTCTTCCGCCGTGATTCGATACAACAATGCCATCAACGCCCACAGCCGATGCTTCGCGCGCATCGTCGGGGTCTAGAATACCTTTCACTACAATCGGTCCGGGCCAGTTATCGCGGACGAATTCAAGATCGTTCCATTTGATCGTGGGATCGAAGTTCTTCGTCATCCATGCCATGAAGTCATCCATCCCACTTTTGTGCCCGAGAACTGGTGCGACATTGCCGAGTTGGTGGGGCGTCCCCATCAGCCCCACATCCCAGGCCCAACGAGGCCTAAGTACTGCTTGAGATACGCGACGAATATTGCCGAACAACCAGTTCTCACCGGCGAGCCCGGAGCGATAGTCCCTGTATCTTGAGCCCGGCACTGGCATATCGACCGTGAACAGGAGTGCTGAGCAGCCGGCTTCCTGTGCGCGTGCAAACAATTCTCGCATGAACGTACGGTCTCTAATCATGTAAAGCTGAAACCAGAACGGTTCGGCGGCTGCGCTGGCCACTTCATCGATTGAACAGACGCCCACGGTCGAAAGCGCAAACGGAACACGGGCAGATTCGGCCGCTCGCATGGCCTGAACCTCGCCGCGCCGCGCGTACATGCCCGCGAGACCCACCGGCGCCAATCCGACCGGTAGATCGTATCGCGACCCAAACAAGGAAACGCCTGTGTCGATGTCTGCCGAGCCACACAGTACCCGCTGTCTCAGCTCGATCGATTCGAGGTCGGTTTTGTTTCTTTTTTTGGTAACTTCTGCGTACGAGCCGCCGTCGAGATACTCAAACAAAAAGTGCGGCACTCGCTTTCGGGCAAGTTCGCGATAGTCCATGACGCACGCGGCTTTCACTGAATCGGCACTACGGTTTGTCGCTGGGCTCCCAGTCCGTCAATCCCCAGCTCGACAACGTCACCGGGTTGTAAGTAGACAGGCGGCTTTTGTCCGAGTCCAACGCCTGGCGGCGTACCGGTAGAAACGATATCTCCGGGTTGAAGGCTCATGAATTGACTAAGATAACTGACGAGGAATGCGGGTTTGAACACCATGGTCCTTGTATTGCCGTCCTGATATCGATGGCCATTGACGGCAAGCCACATATCGAGATTATTCGGATCGTCAATTTCGTCTGCGGTTACCAGCCACGGCCCAATGGGCCCAAACGTATCGCACCCCTTGCCCTTGTCCCACTGAGAGCCGCGCTCCAGTTGAAATTGCCGTTCGGATACGTCGTTACACACGCAGTAGCCGGCAATGTTCGACAACGCTTCTTCTTCTGATGCGTACGAACAATCGCCGCCGATGACGAGCGCGAGCTCGACTTCCCAGTCGAGCTTCGTGCTTTGCCTGGGTTGTACAATATCGTCATAGGCTCCGCATATCGCGCTTGTTGCCTTGGTGAAGACTTCCGGTTCGGCGGGTATGGGCATCCCGGATTCTTCCGCGTGATCGGCATAGTTCAGGCCAATGCAAATAAATTTGCCGACGTTACCGACACAGGCTCCGAGCCGGATGTCGCCTTCAACGACCGGCAGGGCTTCGATGTCCACATCTTTAAAGGAGAACGAGCTGAGTGATGGCCCATCGATATCCTCGACGAGCCCTTTCAGACACCGGATTTGACCGCGGACATCGATAACGCCAGGTTGTTCGCGGCCGGGCTCTCCGTATCGCACTAGTTTCATTTCGTTCTTCTCGCTTAGTTGTTCAGTGTGGTGAAGCCGCCATCAATTGGAAAATTCGCGCCGGTAATGAACGCAGCTTCGTCGGAACAGAGATACGCAACGAGACCGGCGATTTCGTCGGGTGTCCCCATACGTCCGATCGGCTGGCTTTTCGACAAATTCTCAAACATCTCCTCCCGATTGTCGGGATAGTTTTTGTCGAGGAAGTTGTCGACAAAAGGTGTATGAACGCGACCTGGCGCAATGCAGTTGCATCGTATTCCGTGGTCGACATAGTCCTTCGCAATTGAATAGGTCATCGTAAGGACGGCACCTTTGCTTGCGGAATACGCGAACCGATCGGCTATACCGACGGATGACGCAATCGACGCAAGATTCAGTATCACGCCATCGCGCCGCTTCCTCATGGCCGGAACAACGGCCGCCAATACGTTGTAGACGCCCTTGACATTCACCGAAAGCATTCGATCCAGGTCCGACTCTGATGTTTCTTCGATATTTCCAATATGAGCAATTCCGGCGTTGTTCACCAACACGTCAATCCTGGTCGACCGCAGTATTTCGTGCACCAGGCGTTTCACGCCCTCATGATCGGCAACATCGCAAGTGTGAGAAATCGCGGCGCCGTTGGCGGAGACTATGTCCTGCGCCGTTGTTTGTGCGGCTTCCCGATTGATATCAAGCACAATTACGTGTGCACCTTCGCTTGCCAATCGATTGCAGATACTTTTACCAATTCCACTTCCACCGCCGGTGACGAGCGCGGTCCTGTTGGAGTATCGCTTCATGCAGTTTGCGCTTTCGTCAGACATTGAGATTGTAAAAACGGACCGCGTTTCCACCGAAGATACCGTGCTGGTCGTCATTCGGTAGCGCAGAAAAATACTCGGTGGACAGGTTGTGCCAGGACTTGTAGTCGCCGGCCAGATTCAATACCGGCCAGTCGCTGCCCCATATCAGTCTTTCAGCGCCGAATGCACTAAGAAGGTGGTCGATGTACGGCACTACATCATCGAAATTCCGGGAATCGTCGGTTTCGGTGATCAGCCCGGAAATCTTGCAACAGGCACTTGTTTTAGCGCCTATCATTGCGATGTCATCTGCCCAGGGCTGCCACTCGCCCGAGGCAATGTCGGGCTTCGCGCCGTGGTCGATGACAACTCGGAGTTCCGGGTGACGCACAAGGCAGCGGAGGAGATGAGGTAGGTGGGTCGAACGGACAAGCGCGTCAAAGCAAAGGCCTTCTTCGGCGAGGACAGTCAGGACGCTGCCGACTTCAGGCTTTTCTATCCATGCGGGATCAACGATGTCCTGAATCATTGGGCGAACACCGACGAATTTCGGATGTTGAGCGAATTCCTGCAGCGTGTCGATTGCCGCTGAGGGTGCGTCCATGTCAATCCAGCCGACCACTCCGGCAATAAACTGGTTTTCATCCGCGATCGACAGGAGGTATTTTGTTTCCTCAACGGTTGCGGCCGCTTGTACGAGAACGGTGCTCGTAATGCCGCACTCTTTCAGAAGTGGGAACAAGTCCAGCGGCCCGAAGTCCGCATACAGCACGCCGAGATCTTCGGTGAGCCACTCATAGTCGCCTCGCGCACGAGCCCAAAAGTGCTGGTGACTGTCGATGATAGGGGTCAAGCGCTGCATGATTTTTGTATATAAATATATATTTCGTATGTCAAAACATGATAACGTGCAATTGATCTACAAGCAAAGGTTGCGTCGGCGATGACACCTGAAAAGCCAAAGGTTCTGACGCGGGACATGGTTTTCCCGTTTGTCCTGGTCGCAATACTGTTCCCGCTGTGGGGCTTCGCGAACGATGTCACCAATCCCCTCGTAAAGGCGTTCAAAGACATCTTTCTGATATCCAATGCTGAAAGCAGTTTAGTGCAATTCGCGTTTTATCTCGGCTATGGCGTGATGGCCATACCGGCGGCGATTTTCATTCGGAGCTTCAGCTACAAGTCAGGCATTCTGCTCGGTCTCACCCTGTACGCCGCAGGTGCAACACTTTTCATACCGGCGAGTATCTATGCGGAGTTTTACTACTTTCTCGCGGCGCTTTGTGTTCTGACATGCGGCCTCGCATTACTAGAGGTAACAGCGAACCCTTACATTCTTTCAATGGGCCATCCGGAGACTGCCACCCGCCGGCTCAATTTCGCTCAGGCTTTCAATCCGCTGGGATCTCTTACGGGGATGTTCGTTGCGTCAAACCTGATCCTTGGCAAGTTGCAGGTGGAGGCCTTTCGAAATGCCGAGCGTGCCGCACACCCGGAGTACGACACAATGTTGCCATCCGTCGTTGACGGAAAATTAACGCAGGCCTTAAGCGACTTTGCCGTCTCAGATCCGGTCGCGCATCAGGCGATGCAAGCGGCGGATCTCGTCACGGTTCGCGGACCGTACGTCACAATCGCGGTAGTTGTGGCTGTGCTGTTTCTTATCTATCTCTTCAGCAAACTGCCGAAGACAATGACACACGATCACCCCCTGACGCTCCGGGAATTTAAGGAAACTGTTGGACGACTGGTCCGCAACAATTGCTATTTGGAAGGCGTTGTGGCGCAAGCGTTTTACGTCGGCGCTCAGATTATGGTCTGGACGTTCGTCATCCACTACGGCATGACGACACTCGGTTTGACCGCGTCCGAGGCGCAAAACCACAACATCATTGCAATGGTGGTGTTTCTTTCCAGCCGGTTTGTCTGTACTTTTCTTCTCGGGTTCATCCGGCCAGGCGCCCTGCTCTTGTTGTTGGCGGCTGGCGGAATTGCGCTCACAACCGGAACAATCTTTTTAAATGGATATGCAGGCTTGTACTCGCTGCTCGGTATCTCGGCGTGCATGTCGCTAATGTTCCCAACGATTTATGGCATAGCACTCAAAGGGATGGGTGATGACGCGAGCCTTGCCTCTGCAGGATTGGTGATGGCGATCGTAGGCGGCGCACTGATGCCGCCGTTGCAGGGGCGAATGATTGACGCGGGATCTATAATCGGCAACATACCCTCCGTCAAGACGTCGTTCTTGCTTCCGCTGACCTGTTTTGTCGTTGTTGCGATCTACGGCTACCGCTCACATTACGTACACAAAGCCTGAGTCAAGGGGTTGGCGCGTCAGGCCGGATGAGACCGGCTGTCTTTAAATCTGACCAGAACGAAGCTGGAATCGTTTCTCTGTACAAATCCATTGTCTGAGCGATACGCCCCGGATCGCCGAGTCCAGGGATTACACTCGCAACGACTGAGTGTGCCAGTGGAAACTGTAACGCAGCCGCGGCGAGAGTGACCGAGTGTTCGTCGCAAATCGTTTCGACTCTTCGAACACGCTCAACGACCTTGGCAGGTGCCGGTTCGTAGTTGTAGTAGGGTGTTTCGGTACGGCGAGTTCCGGTCGCCAGAATGCCGGAGTTGTATGCGCCGCCGACAATCAGCGTTACACCTCGTCGAGCGCACCTTGGAATGAAAGTTCCAAGCGCCTCCTGCTCGAGCAGTGTGTAGCGGCCGGCAAGCAAGAAGCAATCGTAGTCGCCGTGGTCCAATGCAGTTTCGCAAACCTGCCACTCGTTCACACCAAGACCGAAAGCGCCAATGCGCCCCGAGGCACGGAGTTCCTCAAGCGCTCGGTATCCGCTTCGCATCAGGTCGTCAAGATGCTTCTGGTTTGCTTCACCGTGCGTCGCCGCACCGATATCGTGGACCAATAGAATGTCGACTCGATCAAGGCCGAGTCTTTGAAGGCTGTCCTCAAACGATCGCATGATTGCGTCGTATCGGTAGTCGAATACCGGCTCGAATGGCATGGGTGAGGCGAATCCGTGCCGCAGCCCTTCTGCAGAGAGGTTCGGGGCGGGTCGTAAGAGCCTGCCTACTTTGGTTGAGAGAACAAAACGGTCGTTATCGAGATTTCGCAGTCGGTCGCCCAGGCGTCGCTCCGAAAGTCCAAAGCCGTAGTAGGGGGCGGTGTCGAAGTATCGTATTCCAGCGTCAATCGCAGCTTCGACCGTTGCTCCTGCGTCGGAATCGGTGATCTCATGATAGAGATTGCCCAGCGATGCCGCTCCGAACCCCAGTTCCGTTGTTTTAAGGTCGGTTCGACCGATGTTGCGAAGCGGGAGGTTTGTCACTTGTCACAGGCTCCGACCGCTGGCGAAACGGTACGCAATTTCCATTCCGGACCGTCGGGATAGCGAAAACGCTCTACTGTTTCGTCGACCATTTTGACGCTGAAGCCAGGGGCTGTCGGAATTCGATACGCTCCATCGTGAACAGTGCAGGGATCGTCGAAGTGTTCGTGAAGATGATCGACGAACTCGATTACACGTTCGCCTATTTCGCCGGAAATCATCAGGTAATCAATGATCGACAGATGTTGGACGTATTCACACAATCCGACTCCGCCAGCGTGCGGGCAGACAGGCAGCCCGAATTTTGCAGCGATTAAGTACACGGATAGAATCTCGTTCAGGCCTGCAAGCCGGCACGCATCGATTTGTACGACATCGATAGCCAAACCCGCAATGTATTGCTTAAAAAGTATGCGATTCTGGCATTGCTCGCCGGTCGCAACCTGAATATCGCCAATGGCCTCGCGTATCTTCCTGTGGCCGGCAATATCGTCGGGGCTGGTGGGTTCTTCGATAAACCAGATATTGTAGTCCTGCAGCTGGTTCATCCAATCAATGGCTTCATGCACTTCCCATACCTGATTGGCATCGACCATCAGTCTGACCTCCGGACCGATGGTCTCTCTTGCGAGCCGGCAGCGCCGGATATCGTCTGCCAGATTTTCACCGACTTTGAGTTTTATATGCCTGAAGCCCGCATCGATCGCTTCTCTGCACAGTGTCCGCAGTTTCTCATCCGAGTATCCGAGCCAGCCGGCCGATGTCGTGTAGGCGGGGTAACCGGTGTTTTGCAGGAGGTTCAGGCGATCTTGTCTATTGGCGGCCGTGCGCGTAACGATTTCCAGCGCCTCCTGTTTCGTCAATACGTCCTCAACATAGCGCAGGTCCGCGCAATCGATGAACTGTTCCGGGGGCATTTCTGAAAGCAGCCGCCAGACCGGCTTGTTTTCTGAGCGTGCCCATAGGTCCCAGACGGCGTTTGCGATACCGCCGACCGCCATATGAATGACACCTTTTTCAGGGCCTAACCAGCGAATCTGGCTGTCTGATCGCAGTTCCTCGTAAAACCTGCCCATATTGGCCTTAATATCGTCCAGGTCGCGGCCGATCAAAAGGTGGGACAGGCTATTAACGCTTTGGCAGCAAATCTCGTTTCCACGACCGATTGTGAAGATTAAACTGAAACCCTGATTCCCTTGCTCCGTTTCAATGACGATGTAAGCTGCCGAATAGTCCGGAGCTTTATTCGCCGCGTCAGAACCCACCAGGAATTCAGACGTTGGGAACCTGATGTCGTGTGTTGACAGCTTTGCTATCTTGTTACTCAACTGAATATTCCAGCGGACGTGGTATATATGCAAACGTATTGTATAAATAAAAACAAGTCAATGAGGTTTGTTCTTCTTCCGGCGGCAATCCTCACTGCAGGGTCCTCAATATGAAAGACACGAAAAAGAAGCCGGCTACCGGTATTCGCCGGAAGGTCTATGCAGCGCCGGCGCTCGAAAAGGGACTGGATATTCTTGAGGTGCTGTCGAGCGACGAGCAGGGTCTGAATATCAGTGCACTCGCCAAGAAGCTGGGCCGATCCGTCGGTGAAGTTTTTCGTATGGTTGCCGTACTGGAGCAGCGAGGATACATTCAGCTCCGCGAGAATAGCGACGTATATGTGTTGACCCTGAAGATGTTTGCGCTGTCGCACAGGTTTCCGCCAATCGCCAGACTCTCAGCGGCGGCAGTTCCGATAATGAAGGGTCTCGCGCAACAGACCAGTCAATCATGTCATATCGTTACCTATTATGACGGGCGCGGTCACATCGTCGGCCAGCAGGATGCGCCTACCGCGAGAATTCTGAGCGTGAGACTCGGAGCAGAGGCGCCACTTTTAGACACGTGTTCCGGACATGTATTGCTTGCATTTGCGAGTGGTTTCGATCGAAAGTCCATGGTTCAGCTAATCCCAAAACACCAGCGCAGGCCCAGGAAAGGCGAACTGGAGCGCCTGGTAAAGCGCGTTCGCAGCCAGGGGTTCGAATCGATTGAGAGTGCACAGATCCAGGGCGTAAGAGATTTTGGGTACCCAATCTTCGATCACACAGGACACGTTGCCGCCGCCCTGGTAATTCCCTATGTCGACTACCTGACCGGAAAACACATCGTGCCGGAGGAGGAGGCATCCGCACTCGCGGCCGACGCGGCGGCCAGGATTTCAGCCGAGCTTGGCTTTGTGGAGCGTTCGAAAGCCGAGCCTGCGTAAGCAAGTCACTCAAATCAAGCACTGTGCCTGGATGCCGATACATAAAGGTATGCAGGGGGTCTTCTGTGGATAAGCTATCTTATATATAAAAAGTACTTGCAGATATGCACAACGTATGCGATTCTGGGTTGTGTTGTACCTGTGCAATGTATTTGCATTTATGATTACGGCGATCCCGCCGAACGAGTGCAAATGTGAGTGCCCAGGACGTTAACAATCTTCAATGAGGGGGGAAAACCAATGAAAGTGCAGCTCAATTGGCTTCGAACGACCGGAGTGACATTCCTCGCCGCGCTGCTGGGAATTCCGGTTGCTCAGGCTCAGGAGACCAGTGACGACGCAGTTCTGGAAGAGATTCTCGTAAAAGGTACTCGCGGTTCGCTGCGGCTGTCACTGGACCAAAAGCGCAATGCGATAGGCGTCGTCGACGCAATTACTGCGGATGATATCGGCAAATTTCCCGACCTGAACATTGGTGAAGCGCTAGGCCGTGTCCCTGGAATCACAATTACGCGCTCGCCCGGTGGTGAGGGTGCTCAGGTATCAGTTCGTGGGGGCCAAACAGATTGGACCAAGACAACGGTAAATGGATTAAGTGTTGCTACAGGTAACACCGGGCGCGAGTTCGATTTCGACATTTTTGCCTCAGAGCTCTTTACCAATGTCACCGTTTACAAGTCTCCGTCGGCAGACCTCACAGAAGGTGGTGTAACAGCCACAATCGACCTGACGACACCAAAACCCTTCGAGCTCGGCGATCGCATCGCTTTCTCCGCAGCCGGCAGTAATGCAGCTAAAGACAACGGCGACAATTTTCTTCCACGTGTGTCGGGATTGGTATCGAAGCGATGGGAAAATGTCGGTGCGCTGTTCTCAGTTTCCTACTCAGAAACCGGTGTCCGAGGAGACATTTCAGAGGGTTGGGGTTGGGACAACAACAACGACGGACTCACGACGTACCTTTCGACCAACGGTGTAGATGCAAATGGCGACCCGATCGCCCGCGACTGGGCCACCGATCCTGTAACCGTGAATGTCAACGGTGTCGATATCAGCGATCAAAACGAGTTGTTAAACCTCGCAGCGAATACAATAACGCCGTTGTTGCCGCGTCTGGGGCCTCAACTGGTTGAAAGAGAGCGTCTGGGTTTGACCGGTGCATTTCAAGCGGATCTCTCTGATAATGTCCAGTTTTCTGCGGACATCCTTTACGCTGAATTTACCCAGGATGAAATACGCGCAACCATCGATGGGCTGCCCGGGTTCAATATTGGTCGGGAGTGGACCAGGATGACAATCGAAAACGGTATTGCGGTTGCCGGTGCGGTAAACAATCAGGTGCAGCGGTCCGAGACTCTGTTTCGCCAATTCGATACCGAGTTGGTTCACACGACATTGGGTCTGGACTGGCAGATCGACGATACATGGAGTGCGGCCGCTGTATTGGGCCGGTCTTCCGCAGAAGAGTCCGAACTCAGCCGGACGTTCCTCTTTAGCAATACCGGAACCTGGGAATACGATTTCGTAAACCCTCGTTATCCGCAGATCGGTGGCGTTGGTTTTGACTGGCTGAATCCTGCAGACTACACACCGGAACAACTACGGTACCGGCCGTTTGAGCGAGATGACGAAGAGAACTCATTCTCGTTAGACTTCGTGGGCGATCTCAATGACACCGGCCTGGTCGCCATTCGTACGGGGCTTCAGTTCCGCGATCGGGAAAAGGGCCAAACCCGAATTGCCGAGGTACGAGTACCGTTTGCCGGCAATTTTTCGGATTACGCCATTCCCGTTAGTTCGTTAGGGGGCGATTATCATAGCGACTCGCCTTACCCCTCGGACTTTCTAATCGCTGATGTCAACCTGGCCAGTGCGGACTTTCTGCCGGACGGGTTTTCGACAGACATCGATGCGCTGCAGACATACTCAGTATCGGAGGAGACGATAGCAGCGTACTTTAGGGCCGACCTGGATCTGCAGTTAGGCGACATGCCGCTGGCGATCGACGCCGGATTTCGTTACGTGAGTACCGATGTCAGCTCAAGCGGGTCACAGCAAGAGGAAAGCGGGCCTGTCCCCGTTACGATTGACGGTGAATACAGTGACTGGTTACCTGCTTTGAACGCGTCGCTCGACGTTTCCGACGAATTCAAGGTTCGTTTGGCGGCAAACCGTACCATGACCCGTCCAACGCTATCGGATATAGCCCCGGCAGTAAGAATATTTCCGACGGTACTTGCTGCTCAAAGCGGGAACCCAAATCTGGAGCCGTTTCGCTCAAACAACCTGGATCTGTCATTCGAATGGTATTTCGATAACGAAGCGCTGCTATCCGTGACCTACTATCGAAAGGAGATTGAGACGTTTATCGTCAGAGAGGCCCGTGACGCCATCATTCAGTGTGGTGATATTCGCGATGATAATGGTGAGAACGTATGCGGAAGAGTCTTTTCGGTGACAACTCCGGTTAATGGTGAGAGCGGCGAGTTAAGCGGCTTTGAAGTTCAATACCAACAGCCGTTTACGTTCTTGCCCGCACCGTTCGATGGTCTGGGCGTGATGGCTAATGCAACCTTTTCCGACAGTGAACGAGAGGGCTCCGACGGCCAGACCAGGCCGCTGGTTGGTCAGTCAGACGAGTCTTACAATGTTGTCGCGTATTACGACAAGGAA
Source organism: Woeseiaceae bacterium (assembly GCA_965224505.1). Taxonomy (GTDB): domain Bacteria; phylum Pseudomonadota; class Gammaproteobacteria; order Steroidobacterales; family Woeseiaceae; genus UBA1847. Next base: position 1,610,185 of record CBDCZL010000018.1, on the reverse strand, counting down.
CGATTGGGTGCGCGTTTGGCCTATACGTACCGCTCGGGATACCTGAATCCGTTCTTTGCTGGCCGCAATGGATTCGATGTGACTTACGAAGACTATGCGCAGCTCGATATGTCTCTTCGGTTTGACATCAACGACAATTACTCACTGTTCTTCGAGGGTCTGAACATTCTGGAGGAGGATACCTACCGATTCTACACGACGCCCGGAAATGATTTCGGCAAGATGCTGAATCAGCAGCTATCAGCGCAAGGACGGGTTTTACAGTTTGGCGTACGAGGCACTTTCTAGGAACAGGCTGTTTATGCCAATAAAACAAAATGCGGCCCTGATTGCCGGATCACTTGCAGTTTTGTTGACGGCTTGTGAACGCGGCTCTGAATCCCGGATAACAGCGGCAGCCACTTCGGAACGTCAACTCTCACGGATCGAGGAGCTCCAGGCGTCCTACGAAAATCCACGCGACGGAAGAGTGTTTGTCGTTGCGCACCGGGGGTGCTGGTCAGCGGCTCCGGAAAACTCCGTTCAAGCTGTTCAAAATTGCATCGATATGGGCGTTGAGGTCGTCGAAATCGACGTTCAGCTAACTAAAGATCGAGAATTGGTTGTCAATCATGATGCAGACCTTCTCAATCAAGCGGGCGTCGACGGTCGCATTGCGGAAATGACGTTGGCGGAGCTCAAGGAAGTTCGCCTGTTCGAGCGCGACGGATCTCCAGACGAAATCAACGGCAAACGTCTGGTTACAAATTACCGAGTGCCGTCCCTTCGCGAGATTTTTGAAGTAGCGAAAGGGCAGATAATGATCAACCTCGAAATAAAGTCGAGCGGCTTCGGGTTCGAAGAAACGTTCGATGCATCAGTTTCTCTCGCCAGGGAAATGGGCGTTGAGAATCACATCCTTTGGAAAATACCGGCATCGAACCGGGAGTATTCAGCAGAGATAGCCGGTAATTTCAAAGGGTCGTTATCTGCTGCCACCCCGGCGAATACGATTACAACATTGTTGGATACCGAGGGGTTGAACTATGTGACTCCAATTATTCGAGATGGAGATCGGGACTTTACTGATCAAATTGGTGACTTCAAGTCAGACAACATCATCGGATTTGAAATCGTGACGCCTGACCTGGGCTATTGGCCACTGGATGAGTCCGGTCGGGTCGTCGGATGGGAAAAGTATCGATACATGGCGATTGCTGTACTGCCGCATTGGTCCGGACACCTTTCTGACGATGTTGGTATGTACGATCCGGATGCTTCATGGGGTCGGCTGATCGATATGGGGGTTGATTTGGTAATGACGGACAGACCGGAGCAGTTGATAGCGTACCTCGAGGAACGAGGCCTCCGGTGACAGTCGCGCGGAACCTGATCGAATTGACGATCACTTCAATCATCTGCGGTTTATTGTTTGGTTGCGCAGTCGCAGGAAACAAGGTGGCTGCAACGTCGGACCTCGACCCACAACCACTTTCTCCCTGGTTGCCAGGGTATTTGGACATCCACCACATCAATACCGGCAGAGGAGATGCCGCGTTTTTCATCTTCCCCGATGGGACGACGATGCTGTTCGACGCAGGGGACAGAGATGTTCACGATATCACGCGCTACGCACCGCTGAAGGCAGGGCCGCCCAGACCAAACGGAAGTCGTGCTCCCGGGTACTGGATAGCCGATTACATCAAATCGTTTCACCCAAACGAAGCAAACCCTTCAATCGACTATGCCATAGTTTCACACTTCCATTCCGACCACTTCGGCAATGCGAACTCGCATCGCGTACTTTCGCCGTCCGGACAATACCGGCTGTCCGGGTTTGCCGAAGTTGCGCAGTATGTGCCGATACGAATGCTCATAGATCGGGCGTATCCAGACTACAACTATCCAACCAATCTATTGGAGTACTACGATTCAAGTGAAGAAAGCCCGTTTCTGAATTATCTTGCTTTTGCAGAAGACCATGAGCTCAATCATGGCCTGCGGCGCGCCGGTCTTGAGGTCGGTAGCGATACGCAGATAGGCGTCGAAGATGCCGAGCGGTACCCTGGCTTTCGAGTACTAAACCTAAAGGCGAATGGCGAGATTTGGTGTGAATCGGATGGCCAGCTCGTTTCGCTGTTCGACCCGTCCGGTATTCTGGGCGAGGAAAATCGATTTAGCGAAAATCCTCTAAGCATCGCGATTAGAGTTTCATACGGTTCGTTTGACTACTATACAGGCGGTGACAACACGGGGCTATCGGGCCCGGGAATTCCAGCCTGGTTCGATGTGGAGACTCCGATGGGCGAGGCGGTTGGGCCAGTCGAGGTGATGACTCTGAATCACCATGGAAATCGCGATGCAACCAACGAGAATTTTCTCAAAGCGTTACAACCAGGCGTAATCATTCAGCAATCCTGGTTCTCCGATCATCCCGGTGGAGAGGTCGTTCATCGTATGGCCTCACAGGCGATCTGGAGAGGGCGGCGTGACATCTTCTCGACCAATATGGCCGAAGAAACTAAAGCGGCGATTGGACCGATCATGACGAAGTCTTATTCCAGCTTTGCAGGCCACATCGTTGTGCGAGTCGTTGCGGGCGGCGGCGAGTACCACGTCTATACGCTGGACGACACTTCTCAGGACAGGTTCGTAACTGGTGTCTACGGGCCGTATCGGTCAAAAATCAAGCAGGGCTATTATCGTGAAGATGAGTAAGACGATCGCCAGGGACCGCCTCCGTGCGTCTTGAATTCGTCGATGGCCTCATTGTCATCGCGATTTTGGCCGCGAGCTTGCTGATAGGCCTGGCGGTAAGTCGCCGATCGGGCAAAGACTCCGCATCGTTCTTTCTCTCCGGCAGACACATGCCATGGTGGCTGCTCGGTGTCTCAATGGTCGCTACGACCTTTTCGACAGATACACCAAATCTCGTTACAGAGATTGTACGAACTCAAGGTGTGTCCGGTAACTGGATCTGGTGGGCGTTCCTGATCACGGGGATGTTCACGTGTTTTCTCTATGCACGATTGTGGCGGCGCTCAGAGGTATTGACTGATCTTGAGTTCTACGAGATCAGGTACAGCGGCAGAGCGGCAGCAGGACTGCGAGCATTTCGAGCAATTTACCTGGGTGTGTTTTTCAACGTTATGGTCATGGCGCTGGTGACTGTAGCGGCGATAAAGATAGGTGCCGTGATGCTTGGGTTCTCGCCTTTGCAGACGGTCATTGTCGCCGGTCTCGTAACCGTACTATTCAGCACACTTGGCGGTTTCGCAGGCGTGGTGATTACAGATCTGATTCTTTTCGTGATTTCCATGATAGGTGCGGTTGCGGCTGCCGCAATTGCCGTAAACTTACCGGAGGTCGGGGGTCTTTCTGCCTTGCTGGCGCACCCGGATGTGTCAGCGCGCTTGAGTTTTTTCCCTGACTTTCGGGACACGGGAACAGTGGTTGCGGTTTTGGTCATTCCGCTGGCCGTTCAATGGTGGAGCGTCTGGTACCCGGGTTCCGAGCCGGGCGGCGGCGGATATGTTGCCCAACGCATGCTGGCTGCGAAAAGTGAACGCGATGCAGTTCGCGCTATGCTGCTGTTTCAGGTCGGACACTACGCCCTCCGCCCCTGGCCCTGGATACTGGTAGCCCTGGCGTCGGTTGTCGTTTTTCCAACACTGGATTCAATACGGCAGACGTTTCCCGATATAGACCCAACGGTCGTCAGTCATGATCTCGCCTATCCGGCGATGTTGACCTTCCTGCCGGCCGGACTGCTTGGGCTCGTCCTCGCATCGCTTGTGTCCGCGTACATGTCGACGATCTCAACGCAGCTAAACTGGGGTGCGTCGTACGTCGTCAACGACTTCTATAAGCGGTTCGTCAGTCCTGATGCCAGCGAAAAGACGCTGGTCCGGGTCGGCCGCTTGACAACATTAGTACTCATGGTGCTTGCGAGCGGGTTCGCGCTATTGCTTGAGAGCGCATTGCAGGCCTTCAACATCCTGCTTACCGTAGGAGCGGGAACCGGGCTGCTGTTCTTGCTCCGTTGGTACTGGTGGCGCATCAACGCGTCCAGCGAAGTGACAGCGATGATCGTGTCCTTCGCAGCAGCCTTGTTTTTTCAGTTTGCGGAGTTGCCGGGCTGGACGTCCTATCAAAAACTCGTTGCAGGCATCGGCGTAACGACGGCAGCGTGGCTGTTGGCGGCTTTCCTCGGTCCGGAAACAGACAGGCGGACACTTCAGTCTTTCTATACACAGATTCGGCCCCAGGGTGCAGGATGGAATCGCGTTGCTCGATCGTTGCCAGAGCAAGATCGGGCCAGATCAACGGGAGAGATTCCTCGAGCAATTCTCAATATCTTTCTTGGCTGCATTTTTGTCTACGCCACGCTCTTTGGCATTGGCAACCTGGTATACGGGAATACAGCTCTCGCCGTATGGCTTTTGTCGGCAGCAGGATTCTGCGGTGTGTTTGTGGTCAGGAAGGGCGTCATGACATGAGGGCCGTTGCAGAAATTCCGGTGTACACGGCACTTGACCGAACGTTTGATCGGCCACGCCGGAGTCGTATCGGGCCGGCGACAGGCATCTCTTTCCTGTGCGCGACGCATCTGTCTGGCGAGGTCAATCGGGTCGTACAACGGGGGCACTATCCACGCGCACTCGGACGCTGATGGTTGATGAATATCGCTATGCACTACGGAATCGACGTCGGTGGAACGAAGACTGAATTCGCTGTTTTTGACCAGAGTTTTGCGCGCATACACTCGCACCGAATTCCGACACCAAAAGATAACTACAGCAAATTTCTCGAGTCGGTCTACAAACAAATTCGCAGCGCTGACGAGATTCATGGAAATCGGTGCTCAGTTGGGCTTGGTCTGGTCGGATTGATCGATAAATGCGGAGTCTCTTACTCCGTGAATGTTCCGTGTCTCAACCGTCACACGGTCAGCGAGGACCTGAGTCAGATGATCGGGCGAAGGGTATCATGTATTAACGATGTGCGGGCATTCGCACTTTCCGAGGCGCGAGGAGGCGCTGCGGATGAATATGGGACGATGGTCGGCGTTGTCCTGGGAACTGGATCGTCCAGCGGATTTTGTCGCAACGGCGTACCCTGCGTCGGCGCTAACGGCATTGCCGGCGAATGGGGGCATACAGCAATATCGGCAACTGTCCTCGATCGCAATGGCCTGTCTCTTTTTGACTGTGCATGCGGCAAGAAAGGTTGCATCGAAATGTACGCATCGGGACGAGGCCTTGCCAATCTGGCAACCCATTTCATGAATGAGACTGTCGGTGCGGCAGAGTGTGTCACCAGAATGCGGGCCGGTGACTGGGTTGCCAGGAAAGTATTTCATGTCTGGATAGACTGCGTGGCGGACATATTCTCGCAAATCATCGTGCACAGCAATCCAGATGCCATAGTCGTTGGTGGTGGCATGTCAAATGTCGACGAACTCTATGATCTGCTTCCAGGCGCGGTCGAAGCGATGTTGCCGCAAGAGGCCGGACCTCCTCCGATTCGCCGGGCAATGTTCGGGGATGACAGTGGTGTCCGCGGTGCCGCGATCGTGGGTGCGGAACGATGAATTCTAAACTGCTCGACAATTGCACGCTGTTTGATGGTGTCGATACTCGAGAAAATTGCTCGCTGTTAATCGAAGGTGAAACTGTCGCGAAAATTGAAGAGGCAGGTTCCATTCCGCCGTCGGATTCTGAGTGGACTGATCTGGGAGGACACCGACTGCTGCCCGGCTTCATCGACGTACAGGTTAACGGCGGCGGCGGAATTTTGTTTAACGACGATCTGTCCGTATCCGGGATTCGAAAAATAGCGGATACTCATGTCCGATTCGGAACGACGTCGTTGTTGCCAACGTTGATTAGCGATGAATACGATGTGATCCGAGCCGCAATCCTGGCGGTTCGCCAGGCCGTCGACGAAGGTGTGCAGGGGATTGCGGGAATCCATATCGAGGGGCCATTCCTAAACGAGGTACGCAAAGGTGCCCACGATGCCAGGACGTTTCGGAGGCTGGACGATGAGGGTGTTGAGCTGCTAACCGGCCTTGGCCCCGATTTAGTCACGCTGGTCACATTGGCCCCGGAGCGAAACTGCCTGAAACGAGTAAGGGCGTTGCGAGACGCCGGCCTGGTTGTTTTCGCCGGCCACACAGCGGCGACCTACGATCAGTGTAGAGCTGCCGAAGCGGCTGGTGTTTCCGGTTATACCCATCTGTTTAACGCTATGACGCCGTTAGAAAGCCGCGAACCCGGCATCGTTGGTGCGGCAATCGACTCCCCGGCCGCATGTTTCAGCATCATTGCGGATTTCCATCACGTGCACCCTGTATCGGCAAGCATCGCCATACGCGCCAAGTTTCCTGGAGGCGCAATCCTCGTCACCGATGCGATGCCGACCGTTGGTGGAGCAGATCGGAGTTTTGAGCTGCACGGCGAACAAATTGAGTTGAAGAATGGCGCACTTCGCAACGCAGTCGGGTCACTGGCCGGCTCGAATCTCACAATGATTGACGCTGTCAGAAATGCGGCAAGATTCGAAGGCGTCGACTGGCAGGAATCGGTGCGGATGGCCAGCCGGTATCCAGGCGCTGCGATAGGGAAGTCCGACTCGATCGGCACTATTGATGTCGGAAAACCTGCGGACCTTGTAGAGGTCGATAACGATTTCGACATTCGGCGCGTCTGGCGAAGGGGAAGCCTGGTGCATATGACGGCCCACTAGTTGGGTGAGCAATTGATGCGTGACGCTGAGTGACAACCGGTCGTGACAAATGCAGGTAACGATACTAGACAACGCCAATCAAGTAGCAACAAGAGCTGCGGAGATTGTCGCGAAACAAGTTTCCGTCAGTTCAGGGTCCACCCTTGGGCTTGCCACCGGTAGCACACCAATCAAGATGTACGCGACTTTAAGCACCCTATATCAGGCAAACCAGCTTTCATTTGGAGACGTGCAAACCTTCAACCTCGATGAGTACTACGATATTGATCCGGAAGACCCACAAAGCTATCGCGCCTATATGAACCGTCACCTCTTCGATAGGGTGGATGTCGCCAAATGCAACACGCACCTTCCGACTTGTCGAAAAGGGGAGGACCCGGAAATTCGGGCCGCCGCATACGAAAAGAAGATTGCCGATGCCGGTGGCATAGACCTGCAGATTCTGGGGTTGGGAGAAAACGGGCACATTGGCTTTAATGAGCCAACATCAAGCTTATCGTCGCGAACAAGAATCAAGACGTTGACAAAAAGTACGCTCTCGGCAAACGCTCGACTGTTTTCAGCGAATGAGCGGCAGCCGACGCTGGCAATGACCATGGGAATCGGAACGATTTTAGACGCCCGGCGAATTTTGGTATTGGCAACCGGTCACAATAAAGCTAAAGCGGTGCGCGCCGCGATCGAGGGCCCCATTTCCGCAGCTTGTCCGGCATCAATATTGCAGACCCACCGGCAAGTGAATTTTTTGCTGGATGAGAAAGCGGCACAAAAACTCGATCTGTGCGAATACTACCAGTGGGTCTCCGCTGGCGAAAAACGTCTGTCACGTGCCAACCGTGGATCATAGCGTGTCGAAATTTCGCAGCGACTTTACTACTCGTGCGCTTTCTTGTTCCACGCGAACAGGGCGAGTAACAGCGATGCGATCGACGCTCCAATCCAGAAGTAGAACGCGTTATCGAATTGGTAGGTTGTTACATCGCCGACGGTGGTTTTTGAATTCTCGATAAGAACACCGCTGATCCAGTCCTGCGCCGCAGCGCCGAGGTAGGAAAACAGGCCAATCACGCCTTTGACAGCGCCGGCGGCACCGACCGGCATCAGGTCGACGGCGATGAGTCCCGCGAGGAAGACGATGAGTCCGCCGATCGCGAAGCCGAATGCGGCCAGCGCGATGCTGTCGATGATCAGATATCCGGGCGGCGTGAAATAGAAAAGGCACAACGAGAATATGAGTAACAGTCCGTACAACAGGGTAGGGACATTGCGCTTCGCGCCAAAGAATCGATCCGACAAAAAACCGGAGAAGACAGCGCCCAGTAGCCCGAACACCGGGTAGGCGGCCATTGCGGAGGCGGCTTCGACGAGTTCGTAACCCTTGCCTTCCTGGAGATAGAAAATGGCCCAGCTATTTATCGCATAGCGGCCCATGTACATGCAGGCGCTGCTCAGGCCCAGCACCCAGACGATCGGGCTCCGCAATACGGTCCATTGCATGGCACTGACGCTGACCGTTGTCGGCTTGCCGGCCGAATAATCCTTCTTGTAATCGGCCACATGCGGCAATCCATAGGTTTGCGGACGGTCGGCCAGATTGATGTACATGATGAATGCGACGATGACGCACGCCAGCCCCGGACCCCAGAAACCCCAGCGCCAGCCCAATGCGTTGACCAGCAATGCCGTGCCGACAAACGTCAGGCCTTCGCCGATGTTGTGCGCCCCCGCCCAGATGCCATAGCGGGTACCGCGCTCCTTGTTACTGAACCACTGACAGAGCGACACGACGCTAGGCGCCGAACCGATGGACTGAAACCAGCCGTTGAATGCCCAGAGTGCAGCAAACATCCAGAAATAGCTGACCGAACCGAACAACAGATTGGCACATGCGGAGAACAGCAATGCGGTGGACATGAAGCGCCGGATATTGGCGCGGTCCGCGAGAAACCCATTGAAGAATTTCCCGAACGCGTACACGAACAGCAGCAGCGAGCCGATGATGCCCATCTCTTCGACCGAGAGAACGCCTTCGTCGAGCATCGGTTTTTTCGCAACAGAGAGGCTGAGGCGGCAGGTATAGAAAAAACCGTAGCCAAGTATCAGCCAGATAAACAGGCGCCAGCGGCGGCGCTCGAATATGCGCCTGATGTCCGAACGGTCATCGAGCGGAGGCGCGTCGGGACCGGTTGCAAACCATTTGATCAGCTTCGTCATAGCGCGCCTATTGCTGCCTTGCCCCGGTTATCTCGGGCATGCGCACTTTGAGGACCTTGCGCTCTTTTTTGTAAATGGCCCACAGAACACGCTCGCCCGACGTTCTGTCCCAGGCGATGCCTTGCCCCTCCATGATCGGAATCTTCACCGTAGCGACCCAAAACAACTCCGATCCTGACCGGGGCAATGCCATGACATAGGTTTCGCCATGATCATGCCCGGTCAGGTAAAGATAGCCGTCCGGTCCCCAGGACCCCCCCGAATTGCTCATTGGCCGCATGCGATCGAGAATCTCGGCGGGTAACGTCCACGCCTCCTCGACGACGAATTCCGAATTAAATCGGACGACCTGTGTCCGGTCCGTGTGGCCATAAGGACCGGTCTGTCCCCGCTGCACTTTGTCGTAGTTGGCAAACGCCCCCCACCAATGCCCGTCGTACCAGTCAAGCCACGTTAGTGAGCCGCGATGGATGCCGAAGCTGTGCGTACCGTTATGACGCATCGTCCCGGCATCCCAGATCTCCACGGAACTCGTCATCGGCCAGAGCGGGTAGTTCGAGTGCGACGCGATGAGCGCACCGTCTTTCGCGACGAGGCTGTCCATGTGGATCAGCGGGTCCCCCTCGGCCGCACCTGCCCAGCCGCCTACGCGCTCGCCTCTCCGCTTGTCATGCTTGCTGATCGCGAAGTTATTCACCGCATAGAAGTGTTTATCGTCGGCCGCCACCCCCTGCCTGGCGTCCGGCGCGTCGAACTCGGCGATGATCGCGGCCTGGTATTCGGGAATTTCCTCAGCGTCGCTGGAACACGCAGACACCAGCAATACCAGAAGGGCTGCGCGGCCGAGCCTGCTGACATTTGTGCTCACAGGCTCTAGAACGTTAAAGCCAATCCAAGCATGAATGTCTGACCGTACACTTCAATCTGCGTATTCCAGAATTTGTTGTCGCCCTGGAATTGCTCAAGTGGTTCGTCATTGATGTTTTGCCACTCAAAGAACGCCGAGTAACGGTCGTTAAAGTCATAGTTCATCTTAAGATCGAGGCGCCCGTAGCCTTCCATGTAGAGGTCCTCGGTGCCGTCGTCGCCGTTGATCTCGTCAAGGTAATGAGACGAGTCATCGATGGCCAGCGTCGCTTCGAACTTTTCGGTCTGGTAGAACAACATAAAGCTGCGAATCCAATCCGGCTGTCCAAGCAGCGTCTGGTCGAAGTCGCGACCGCCCAGCTTCATCTTCGAATCGATGAGCGCATAGGATGCGCCGACACCGAAGCCGTTCCACGGCGACGGCAGGAAGTCGAATGCCTGCTGGTAATTGAGCTCAATGCCGTTGATTTCAGCACTTTCAGCGTTGGTCACCGAGCTAAACGAGAACACATCATACGAACTGCCCTCGAATTCGCACGAGGTATCGTTGCCATTGATGGTGTCGCACTCGTCCGTGAACGGCACGACGAAGTTGTCGATGTCCTTGCGGAACGCTGCGACCGAGAATATTCCGCCGTTATCCGTGTAGTACTCGAGAGACAGGTCGAGGTTAAGCGACTCGTGAGACTTCAGGCCTGGATTGCCGACGAAGATCGACCCGAACGTTTCGTTCGTCAGCGGATCGGTGAACTCGTCGAACTCGGAGATATTCGCGATATCGTTATAATCCGGGCGCCCGATGGCGGTCGTCACTGCTGCGCGGAAGACGAGCTGTTCCGACGCATTCCAGCGATAAACGACTGACGGCAGTACGTTCGTGTAATCACCCTTCGCGGTTAACCGCGTGGCCGTCCCGCCGGTCAGCCGGAATCCTGTCGAGTCGATATCGGTCGATTCAAACCTGGCGCCGAACACGATGTTCTGCGTATCGCTCAGGTCGATGTTGGCCATGACATAGGCCGCGATGATCGATTCTTCGACGAGGTAGTCCGAGCCGTGCTCCTGATCGAATGTGTACCCGTCATCAAACTCGAAGTAGTCTGCATTTTGGTGGTTCTGGTCGAAAAAGCTGTTCGCCGCCGTCGGGTCGATCTGGATATTCGGCAAACGATAACCGTCCACATCGTTTGTAAACGGGGCGCCGGCATGGCCGAAGTCACCCATGCCCCAATCGACATCGCCAGGGTTATAGCGAATGCGGCTGGCGTCGTTGTCGCGTTCGGTCGTGGAATACTTCGCGCCAAACTTGACGAAACCGGATTTGCTGCCGATCTCGATGTCCTTCTGGACATTGAGATGCGCAATCACGGAATCTTCTTCGGTCTGATTGTCCTGGTTCCTGATGCGGCGGAAATCGATAGGGCTCGGGTCCAGAGGATCGACGACACCCGGCGTGATCAGCACCGTGCCCCGCCCATCAACGACCCAGGAATCGCCGTCGTAGATTCTGCCGCTGCGGAATTCCCAGTAGCGATTGGGTTCTTCCTGGCGATTCGCATTGAATTGCAGACCGTAGTCGACATTCCAGCCACTGCTCAGTGAGTTTTCGCCGCCAATGGCGAGATTGGCGAAGCGCTTGTCTTTTTGTTCCAGTCGAAGGTCCTGTGCACGCCGGTTGTTGTCGGCGAAGCCGGTCAAACCGTCAAGCAGATACGGATCGCGCCCGACAGAGTGCTGGTAGCGCTGGCGTTTCTCGTCCTCGTCAAACTGGCTGAAGTAGCCTCGCACGAAGTACTTCGACGAGTCAGTCGGACGGAACTCGAGATTCGCGTGGAGTGCCGTGCGTGTACGCTCCAGGTTGTACTGGGAGTTCTTCGCGTTCTCGGGCAGCCAATGCGTTGTGCTGCTGCCGTCCTGGCTGCGCCCGTTGGGATCGCGCCAGTCGTCCTGGAAGATGCCGCGCGACACGAAATCCCGATACGAATACGAACCGCCGACGATCAGTCCGAATGTGTCGTCCGCGTTCCTCGCGCCGTAGGAAAATCGCGCGGCATAGGGCGTATTGCTGCTGAAATCCTCATACCCGGCGCGCAGCGTCAGGCTTCCGAAGCGCTGCTGTTCACGGCTGAACGGACTTGGCGTCACGACGTTGACGGTGCCGCCGATTCCCTGCCCATCCATGTCCGGCGTCGGCGTCTTGATCACTTCGATCGACTGCAACAAGTCGCCGCCCACGACATCGAGTGGCGATGCGCGTCCACCCCCGTCGGCTTCGGGTGACCCGGCCGACACACCATTGATCGTCAGGTTATTGAGCGACGGGCTGACACCACGGATGATGACATACCGTCCTTCACCCTGGTCTGTGGATATCGAAACACCGGGTAGCCTGTCGACGGCCTCTGCAGCGTTCTTGTCCGGTAATTTGCCGATGTCGTCGGCTGAGATCGCATCAACAACACCGATCGCATTACGTTTGATTCCCACGGCCTGTTGCTGTGAGTATCGAATTCCGCGAACGACGATTTCTTCGAGTTCGTCGTCATCAGCCCCCTGGGCCTTGGCTGCGGGCGACTGAACCATTAATACGGAAAGCGTAGCCGCAAATCCGTACCCCCAAATGCGCGAATACAAGAACCGATATGCCTTCATTGCGAATGCCCCCCTGCAATAGCTATTGTCGCATTGGGAAAGTAACATAGCTGGAGCCAAATTGTAATTTTTATTTCAGTATATTGTTTTTCACAGTTTCTGTAATTTTTTAATAAGTCTAATTCTTATTCGTTAATGGCCGTCAGTCGACGGCGTCGGTCCGCGGCCTGTTCGCCGATTTTGCGTTGCACTTCGGCGGTGACCACTTCTGCGAGGCAGGCGGTCGACACGATTGAGAAATCTTCAGACGAACCACCCGCAGCGCACAGCACCGAATCGGCGAACTCGGCGATAGGGGACATACGCGTATCGGTAAAAAGAATGACCCTGGCATGACGCTCTTTGGCCAGGGAAGCGAAGGATGCCGTCGCACTATCGTACGGAGGGTGGTCAAATACCAGCAGAACATCGCGCTGGCCGATGTCGATCAGGCGCTCCGCACGCTCGAGCGGATCGCGTCCAAGGAGCGAACAATTGGGCCTGATCATGACCATCCGGTGGTAAACGAGCCGCGCAAATGCGCCCGCTACCTGCCCCCCTATCATCGTCAGGGAGCGCGCAGTGTCTGCGATGAGCGATGCAACGGCGTCCAGTTCGCCCGCCTGCAGCAGATCGAATGTCTCTGCGATATTGAAGTAGTAGTCATGGGACCGCTGTTGCACGGGATCGGGCAGATGCGAGGCTGAACCTTCGACCTCAATTGGACTGCGGTCCGTCGTATTCCGGATCTTTTCGTGAACTTCGGCATGCAACGCCTGCTGAAACTCCGGGTAACCCTCGAATCCGAGTTTCTTGATGCATCGCAGGATCGACGGTGCGCTGACGTTGGCGCGCTCAGACAGGCGCGCCAGCGTTTCGAGACCCGCCGCCGGGTAGTTGGCCAGTATAACCCTCGCAACCTTGCGGTCCGCCCGTGTGAATTCGTCCCAACGTGACCGGAACAGTTCGGCAACGTCAGTACGCTCGTCCATGCGGTCCACTACCTCTGTATTGCTGATTGCAGCAGTTCGCGTATATTATCCTTTTGGTAACAAAAATTACACGAGTTCGAACGTTATGCTGCATATTACCGCGCTGGTGGTTTCTATCGGATTCGTTGTCTTCTCAACCACCGCCTTCCGTCTGCATCCGTTTGCCGCGCTCGTGTTGGCTGCGTTCGGTTACGGCCTCGCCACCGGCATGCCCCTCGCCGACCTCGTCGACGCGATAAACTCGGGTTTCGGCGACACGATCGCGTACATCGGCATTGTCATCATAGCCGGTTCGATAATAGGCACCTTTCTGCATCACTCCGGCGGCGCGTCGAGTATTGCGGAATCCATGCTGAGATTGACGGGACCAAAGCGCGTCCCGCTGACGATGGGGCTCGTCGGCTCTATTGTGTCGATGCCCGTGTACTGCGATACCGGTTACGTATTGTTATCGCCGATAAACCAGGCGCTCGCCCACCGTGCGAAGGTCTCCGTTGCAGCCGGAGCATTGGCACTCAGCCTCGGCCTCTACGCGACACACACCATGGTCCCGCCGACACCCGGGCCGGTTGCGGCAGCGGGCATACTAAGCGCCGACCTGGGCCTCGTCATCATCTGGGGACTCGTGGTCAGCCTTGTTTCGCTGGCGGGCGGACTCGTGTTCGTACGTCGTTACGCAAGCAATGTGACACTTGCATCCCAGTTCGACGGAGCGGAATCGTCACCGCAGCCCGACGCCGACGATCGGCCTGCTGCGTGGATGTCGTTGCTGCCTGTACTGCTGCCAATCGCGTTAATCGTTGGACGTTCGCTCAGTCAATTGCCCTCGAAGCCGCTTGGCGAGGGCGCAATCGGCTCGCTCGTGCAAAACCTCGGTCAACCGGCAGTTGCCCTGCTGGTCGGCGTCGGTCTTGCGCTGTTCCTGCCAAAGACGATCAGTCGCGACAAACTCTCTGAGCGCGGATGGATCGGCGAGGCGATCCGCAAGTCGGCACTGATCATCATCATCACCGGTGCGGGCGGTGCGTTTGGTCGCGTTCTGCAGAAATCGGGGATTGCGGACGTCGTCGGCGATACGGCGATGAACTTCGAGTTCGGGCTGCTGTTACCGTTCCTGCTCGCAGCAGCGATCAAGACGGCGCAGGGATCGTCAACCGTGGCCATTGTGACGACGGCGAGCATCATCGCGCCGTTGCTCGGCTCGCTCGGTCTCGACTCCGAACAGGCCAGGGCATTGACCGTCGTCGCAATCGGTGGCGGCTCGATGGTTGTTTCGCACGCCAATGACAGCTATTTCTGGGTCGTGACCCAGTTCTCCGGCATGACCGTCAAACAGGGCTACCAGCTACAGACGCTCGGAACCCTGATCCAGGGATCGATCGCGGGTCTCATGGTGCTGTTGATCGGCATGTGGATCGCTTAGGTAACGACCGGTGACGACGACTCGAAGGGATTTCCTGAAACTTGCGGCGCTAACGGGCGCCGCGACCGTTGCGTCGCCTGTTCTCGCCGAAGAGCGCGATCGAGCCCGCCGGTTGAATCTGCGCATCACGGATTTGAAGACGATCGTCATGAATGCGGGCGGCGATGAAAATTACGTATTCGTGAAAATTTACACGAACGAGGGTATTACGGGACTTGGCGAAGCGACGTTGCCGTCGAAGGCGTTGACGATGAGTCACGCAATCCTCGAGCACAAGCGCTATCTCGTCGGCAAGGATCCGCTGGAGATCGAGCGGCACTGGCAAGCCATGTATCGTGGGCCGCGCTACCGCGGCGGCCCGATCATCGTCGGTGCGATCAGCGCTATCGATATCGCTCTCTGGGATATCTTCGGCCAGGCTGCCGGCATGCCGATCTGGCAGCTCCTCGGCGGTAAGGCCCGTGACAAAGTACGCGTATACACCAAGCCCGGCTGGGGCCGAACGCCGGAAGAAATGGGGCAGTTGTGGCTGCGTGCCAAAGAGCAGGGCTGGACAGCGGGCAAGAGCGGCTTTTTCAAACAGCCGTCCGGAGACGACAGCATCATGCGGCCGGAACTGGCGCTTGCCGATTCGGTCGCTCGTGTGCGTGAGATTCGCAAAGCGGTTGGCGACAATTTCGACATCTGCATTGACCTGCACGGCAAGCCGACGACGGCGTTCGCCGTCGAGTTTTGCCGCCAGGTCGAGCAATACCGGCCCTATTTTGTCGAGGAGGCGACGCAGGCGGAAGATTTTGGTGAGCTACGGCACCTGCGCGAACACACGACGGTACCGCTGGCAACCGGCGAGCGCTTGTTTACCCGATATCCCTTCGGCGTTATCTGTGCCAATCACCTCGTGGACTATGTGCAACCCGACGTCATTCACGTCGGCGGCATCACGGAGATGCGCAAGATCGCGGCGATAGCCGATGCCTTCAGGATTGAACTTCTGCCGCACAATCCGAACAGTCGCGCATGCACGTTCGCGTCTTTGCACGTCTGCGCATCGCAGCCGAATGCAACACTGCTTGAGATCAGCGGTTCCGAGAGACCGGTCTGGGACGACCTGTTCTTCGGCACCGCCGTGACCTACAAGGATGGCTTCGCGGAACTACCCATGAAACCCGGGCTCGGCATCGATGTCGATGAGGCAGTGGCGGCAGGATCGCCGTATGTTGAGAAGGACTGGCACGGGCCCCGCTTCGAGGACGGCGCCATTGCCGACCGCTAGTGGGCCGCTTGAGAATGGCTCTGGGAGTGACCGAATGTATTAAGTGGCCCACACCCGGGTGTCGCCTGTCATGACACGAAACAGGTGATGTACTGGCACGAAAGATCTTGAAATCGGAATGCTCATCATAGAACGTATGGAGTGTCCACAGTGAGAGACGGCTATGTCCAAGAAAATCGAGAAGATCGAAATTCGAGTGTCACCGGAGTTCAAGCGGCGCCTAAACGCACACAGTGAGGAATACGACCAATCAGTCAGCGATACGGTACGTACCGCTATCAGCAACGAGCTTTCCGCGGCGTCTCGTTCCGGAAACGGTGAGCAGAATTGCTCCGCCGCTAAGACACGTCTTAGGATGGTGTCCGTCGTCGCCTTGACCTCGATGGTTGGCGCAATTGCGTCTTTGTCGTTTCAAGGACCGGCGATTGCCAACGCAGATGTCCGAGTGGCGTTTGCGGACATGGACCGAAATGCCGACGGCGTAATCAGCGAAGAGGAATTTGATGCACCGTCGCCAGCCGATTCTGGCGTAGCTGTTGCCGGAGAGGCACAACTGGTTCACATCGATGATTCACTCCCGGCGGAGTGCGAAACGGAAATCACGAGCGGTTTGTTGTCGGTCGATGCGACCGCGCCGGTAAGTGATGGCCACGACTTTGAGCGATTCGACAGCGACTTGAACGCTGAGATTAGTTTCGAAGAGTTTCGTGATCGTATTTATCAGGATTTCTACAATGAGTTTGTTGTATTGGACCGGAACGGTGATGCTCGTCTGTCGCCGGAAGAATTGACCGGTCCGGCGGCCCACGAGGGAGAGGCAATTAGCGCCGGATGTGCAGAAGTGTTATTCGGTGTTGCTGGTGTTGCCGGCAGTAGTGGTATTGAGGAAATGATGTTTCTGGAACGCTTCGAATTCGCCGCGTTGGATGAAGACCGTGACGGCAGTGTGTCGTTCGAGGAATTTGCCAAACAGTAATATTGCGGGTCGCTGACGCTCGGTTACCGAGCAGGAGAAGACGGTTCCGAATTTCATGATGACCTGGGCGTTTTCCAGCACTCGAACGTCCTGCAGAAGATTTCCCCGAACAGCAACGATGTCGGCGCCTTTCCACACCTGTCGCGCCCAGGTACACTGCAGCCAGAACACAGCGTATGACTGACACTGGCGATGAAAACCGGGCTGAACTGATCGCTTCCATCGAACGAATGAGAGGTCCGTTGATGGCGTTTTTCATTCGTCGAATCGGGCATTTTTCCGACGCGGAAGACCTGACGCAGGAAACGCTGATACGCGCCACCAGGAGCATTGACCCGGATCGAACTAAAACGGTTGACGGCTACGTCTTTCAGATCGGGGCGAACCTGATTCGCGATCGCGCCCGGCGGGCCAAAGTTCGTGACATACATCACGAAACTCTGAAATATCGCGAGGAATTACGTGTGGTTTCGTCGCCTGAAGACGTATTAGAAGTAAATATGCAGCTGGAAAGCCTGGAGCGGGCGCTAAACGCGTTGCCAGAACGAACCCGGCAGGTATTTTTGCTGCGGCGCCTGGACAACATGCCCTATAGGGAAATGTCAGAAAACATTGGGATATCGGTCAGCGCGCTTGAAAAGCATATGACGCGGGCGATTGCGAGGATCGCAGAGCAGTTTCACGAAAACGATGACGGCTAAAATGAAAATTCGATCGGAAGTAATGGAGCAGGCGGCAGACTACTACCGTCGTCTGATCGAGGACGACTCGCAGGAAAGCCTGTGGCCGGAAATCGAAGCCTGGCTGGCCGAGTCTGATGAGCAGGCGGCCGCCTATGACGCCGTCGAACGCGCCTGGTGGGCAGCCGGGCAGCTTGCTGAATCCGAGTCCATTCGTGCGGCCCGCCGGGAAGCTGCGATCTCCCTCGAGGTTGATCGGGTCGATGCGCGGCCGGCACGATTAAAGATTATCTTCGCGATCGCGGCGACTGTAATCGCAGGTATTTTCATAACCACGATGGTCGACATGACCGGCCTCGGCGGCGTCGAGGAAGGCTCCACCACGGCGCGGCAGGCGTATCGCAGCGTGACTGGTGAGTTACTGCCGGTTTCATTGGCTGATGCGACCGAGATGATTCTGGACGCGAAGTCGTCGGTGGATGTCGATTATTCGGGCGATGCCCGGCTTGTACGCCTGATGGAGGGCAGGGTCCGGTTCGACGTAACATCGACTCCGGATCGACAGTTCAAAGTCCTGGTGCAGAATAAAGTCGTTGTTGCGTTAGGTACGGTGTTTGACGTCGAAATGATCGATGGCGATATTGAGGTCACATTGCTGGAGGGCAGTGTCGCGGTGGCGGATGCGGTTGCGGTCGGTGTCACCGAGGCAGTGCAGCTCTCGCCGGGCCAACGCCTGATTATCGGGGAAGACGGCGCTAGTGAGACCAGGTCGGGTCTTGAATTCAGTGAATCGTCGGCGTGGCAGCACGGTCGATTGTTCTTTGACAATGAGCCCTTAAAAAAGGCGGTCGCGCGCATCAACCGCTATTCCGACAAGCAACTGGTGGTTGCAGACAGCGTCTCCCGGCGGGTGACGATAAGTGGAATGTTTGAGGCGGGCGATCCGGAGGCTTTAGTCGAGGCGCTGGAAGTCTATTACCCCGGCCTGGCCAGAGAAGTGATTTCGGTGGTAGAGTCAGGTCGCTGACACCTGCGTTAACAGGTCGTGGGACCTGATTCAGCCCGTGCAGGAGCTGTAAACCGTTAAAAACGCCTTGTTTTGCGGTCTGAAAGGCTACAATCGGGGCTTTCCGCGGCCTCCGGTGCGACCACCAATCTATGTGCTCTGCCAAAACCATTTGGAGCATCGTCGCTGTTTCTTTAACGATGCTTTTTCAGCCGGGCGGTAGCTTGGCTGACGATCTGCCGCTGTTCGAGTTCGACATCGAGCCGCAGCCGGTCGAATCCGCGTTGCTGGAATATGCGGAAATCACCGATCGGCAGATTCTTTTCAGTGTTCGTATGGTCCGCGGCATCGAAAGCAATGCAGTCTGGGGTGTCATGTCCCGGGATGAGGCACTGGACAGGCTCCTCGAAGGTACCAACATTAGTGTGACCGTCACACGCAGCGATGTGGTGGTCATTCAGCGAGATCGGCGTGTACGACGTGATGCCGCGCCGGCAGTAGAGAAACCAGCCAGTCCGCCGCCAGAGACCGGGCATGAAGAGCTCGTCGTCACAGGGTCGCGCCTCTCGCTGGAGGCAAGCCAGGTTTCCAGGCAGATTATCGTTCTTCGGCAACCCGACCTGGTCAGGACCGGCAAACCGACGCTGGGTCGTGCGCTAAGTACGTTGCCGCAAAACTACGGCGCCTTGCTCGACACCGTCGGCCATACGCATACGAGTAGCGACAACGGGCCCGCCAATGGCGCTTCGAATATCGGGGCCGCTGCAACCGTCAATCTGCGCGGACTGTCCGGTTCGGGAACTTTGGTGCTCGTCAACGGACGCAGGCTGGGCACGTCGGGAATTCAGGGCGGCGTGCAGGACGTGTCAGTCATTCCTATCAGTTTTGTCGAACGTGTGGAGATCATCCTCGACGGCGCTTCGTCGATCTACGGTGCGGATGCCGTTGGTGGAGTCGTTAACATCATCACCCGGCGAGACGTTGACAATGTTGAGGCGGAAATCAGACTTGGGGCTCCAACATCCGGTGGAAACAGTGAGACGACATTTGACCTCTCGGGCGGAACGAGTTGGGAGTCGGGCAATATCGTCGCGAACCTGAGTGTCTTCCGCCAGACCAACCTCAATCGTACCGATCTCGGGCTGCGTGCTGGCGGGAGTTCGGGGGAGTATTTCCAACCCGGCAGCGGCCGCCTGGAACAGAATTTGCCGTTTACATCGCCGGGATCGGTACTGCTGCGGGCGGACGGTACGTACTTCAGCCAATCGCAATCCGGATCAACGAATCCCGCCTGGCGCGACCTCGAGCCACTGGAAGACTTGAAGAGCTCGCAAGTGTACCCGGAAGACCTGGTACCCAGGGTTGATTCCACGTCGCTCAATGTTTTCGTCCAACAGGAAATCGGTGAACGGGTGCGCTTGCATGGGCGATTCGGCTACGCATCCAGGGCGAGTCGAATCGATAGAGGATTCAACCGGGAGTCGATCACGCTTGACGCCGGAGCTCCGTGGAACCCAACCAATGGTCTTTCGGGCCAGAACGGGGATCCGGTTGAGCAGGATGTTCTGGTTCGTGCTTACTATCCTGCGCTTGGGATGCGGGGATCGCGTTCAACCGGTGTGTCGACCAGTCTCGACCTGGCTGCGGACATATCGTTGGGTGAGGGCTGGAACTTGCGGTTCGGGGTCTCCCGGTCTCGAAGTTCCCACGACTTCAATAGTTTCGGCAGACTGGATATCTACAGTGCAGCCAGTCGCGGCGCCTTTAACCCGTGGGGCGACGGCACGGGGTCACTGCAGGACCCAATTAGCTGGGAACAGCCCGACGGCACCACGGTCGACGGTACTGTCCTGCAGTTCATGGCTCGTGAAGGCGATAGTTCCGCCTGGTCCAGGAACGATAATTTTATCGCGGACGCGAGGCTTCGTGGCGAACCTTTTGAGCTGCGCGCTGGCGTTGCAAAAGGTGTGGTGGGCATCGAGTATCGCAACTACGGATTGCGCGGCGATAGCTACAGGTCAGGTGGCCTGCCCGACAGCGCAGGCACTGATCAGGGAGCAATGAATGCCGGGCAGGATGTTGCCACCGCTTACACTGAGTGGTTTCTGCCACTATTTGGTCGTAACGCCGGAGTCGGAGAGCTCGGACTGCAGACAGCGTTGCGGAAAGAGCACTACCGGACCAGTGGCTACTTTGAGGAAGCCAAGACGGGCCGAAACTCGGGATTGCCACTGGCCAGGTTTGATGCTGCCGATGGACGCCGTTTTGACGCCGAGACCTGGATGGCGGGACTCGTCTGGTCGCCCGTCGACGAACTGCGAATCAAGCTGAACTACAACACATCATTCGTTGCGCCAGACGTGGTTCAATTGTTCAAGCCGGTCTTCGAAGAGGATTGGGCGCGCTTTTGCGGCATCCTGGCCACAGTTAACAACGGAATTTTTAGTACTCTGAACGGTTATGATCCAAATGCGCCCTACCCCGACAACCCGCTTGCAGGTTGTTTCATCCCGTCGTACTCGTTCGTAGATGCATACAGCGCGAACCCGGACGCTTTTCAGGCATTGCCGGTCGCACAGCTTCGCGGAGGCAACCCGGATCTGAAGCCGCAGCGAGGCGCCAGCCGTTCACTGGCTGCGGAGTGGTTCGTGACTGAGAATCTTGGCGCGAGGCTGGTGTGGTGGAATACGGTTTATCGCGACAAGTTTGTGGATCTGTACCAGGATTACTTTCGCCGACCGGAAGTGGGAGCGGACCTGGTCAATACATTTCCGCAACTGTTTACATTTCATCCGGACGGTCAGGTGGCGACGATCAGGTCCAATACCGTGAATCTCGATCGCCAGAAGATAGAAGGTGTGGATGTGTTGATTGACTACACACCCAGCACTTCGGTTGGCGACTTCGGCGTGCACCTGAACTGGACCTACTTCCTGGAGAACCGGGCCCGAATCGATGGGCACGGTGATCTTGCAATCCGGGAAGGTGTTGGTATTGACACGCCACGGCACAGCGGCTTATTACGGCTGACGTGGACACAGGGTGGCTGGACGGTCTCAATGGACAACCATTACCGCGCCGCGACATACAACTTCGATTACTATCTGGACGGCGAAACCGGTCTGCAGCACGAAGCGTACTGGCGGTCCAATATCATGGCGTCTTACAGCTTCGGCGAGCGCGGCGGCTGGCTGGATCGCCTTTCATTTCGTTTCGGAATCAACAACCTGCTCAATGACCGGCAGCGTTCCCGATACGTCTACAAGGGTGAGACCGTCGCAATTGCCAATACCGGGTTCAATGGGATCTACACGGACCCGCGCCGGCAGTCACTTTTTGTCGCGATGGGCAAGTCCTTTTTCTGAGATGGGCCCACCAGGCCGTGAGCGGTGGTTAGGATCAACGACCATTCTCCACGATGTTGGCTTTGTCGGATTAAGCCTGCTTTCCAAAGGCCGCCGATCTGCTTGTCGGCCAGGCGAACGGTGTCGTGAAATGCGTGTCCGTCCCTGGTTTTGCGGGCTGCCTGGCGGCAGCCCGCGTAGTTATCCTTAGAGGAACTCCTTGCCGAACGCTACATAGAATGTTTGTCTGCGAGGATCGTCAAACTGATCGTTGAAGCCTCGGTTGGTCGGAGCTACCAGCTCGCCGCCGGACATGTAGTAAGACTTCTTCGTCGCATCGAAGACATTGTTGATACCCGCTCGCAGGGTCACCCGATCCAGCCATCCGTTACGCTCGCCAAACATGTAGGCAACTGACATGTTCGAACGCCAGTACGACTTGTGCATCATGCCGGTCTCGCCGTCCAGGAAGTAGTCGTAGTCATAGGTCGTGTCCCGATAGGTGCTATCCGTCGAGGCATACCAGCCTCCGTACTGCCACGTCATCAGAACAGAACCACTCTCCCTCGGTGCTTCAATACCAACGGCATTTCTGATAGCAATGTCGCCATTCGCCTCAAGTCTGGCTTCATTCTTGTCGAATAGCGTCCAGCGCGCCTGGAATGAGAAGTCGCCAAAACTCGTGCTTGGTGCAAAGGTGATGTTGAGGTCGGTGCCTTTCAGTATCTGCCTGTCCAGGTTGACCGTTTGAGACTTGACAGTGTCAACATTGCCGTCGGGCGTGTACGTGAAGAGTTGCGGGAACACGTCGCGCAGGTCGGTTCCGGGCGCCGGACGCCTGAAGTAGTCGGAGTAGGGGTCGACAAACTTGTCGTAGTACGTCGTTTTCCAGGATGTCGCGCGGATCGTCAGGCTCTCGGTGACAAAGAACTCGGCACTAATCGTGCGGCTTTCACCACGCTGCGGCTTGAGGTCCGGGTTGCCGCCAGTGAGCTGCAGGACGGGTGTGCTCTGAAACGCGTCCGGATTGACCGGCAGAAGCGCGTCGGCGCCAAACGACGGAATATAGCAGCCGGCCAGCGGGTTGGTCGGATACGGGTCGGCGGGATCCAGGCCGTTGAGGATGCTGTATATTCCGCCGCCGGCGACAGCCAGCAAGCCGCAGTAGACACTCCAGTCACGCTCCTGCACCGGCTTGAACAACTGGACTGTGTCCGGCGCCATGAATGACGTGTTGTAGTTCGCCTTGATTCGTATGGTGTCATCCACTGACCAGACCAGGCCAGCCATCCACGTATCGGCATCAAACTTCTTGCCGTTCGCCGCGTCGAAGACTTCGAGGTCCTCACCGATATTTCTGTCGGTGGAAGATTCGCCGAACTCACCCTTCGTCGTGTACTCTTCGGTTCGGAATGCGCCCTGCAGGCTCAAATCCTTGACAAACAGTACGTCCTTGAGCAGTGGCACAAACGTCTCCACGTACAGGCCCATGGCGTGAATTGCGTTTGGCTTGTGTACCGCTTTGGGATGTACGGACACGGGCCTTGTTGCTGCTGTTCAAAATCCAAGGCACGGCGACCGTGCATTGGTTTCGCAATTACTCTCGACGAGGATTAGGTGTAGGCGTTTGCCATCGTCCGATCGCCAACTTTCAATGTTGCCCGCATGCACGTTCGCGAACTCAATTGCCCGCGCGAGTATGGCATCTTCCCGTGTCACCTCGCTGATTCGAGCGACAATCTCCGGCAATAGTTCAGGCCCATGCACGGAACATTGTCAGATCGGCGCCGCTCTTCAACAGAGCGCTATTGATACCTGCATAATTAATGTCCTATTATTCGGGTGGGAGGTGCGTGCGCATGAGACCACCTGGCAGTCCGAAGACGTTGGAACGACGGCGCCATCGCGCCATCGTGCCATCGAGTTACTTGAACAAGGCTTGCAGCCCGTCGAGGTCGCCAACCAGCTGGGTGTCGACCGACGCAGTGTGCGGCGCTGGAAAGCGGCGTATCGCAAAGGTGGAGAAACGGCACTTCAGGCACGGCCTGCGCCCGGTTTGTGGGGATTGTTTGAGGAACCTAAGAAAGAAGCTGCGCGCTGGCTGTGCAATTGTTCGTAGCGAGAATCTGTGCCAGGTTTCTGCCGTCGTCCGATCGCCAATGTTCCATATTGCCCGTATGCGCGTTCGCGAACTTGATTGCCTGCGCGACAACCGCATCGTCCTGTGTCACCTCGCTGATTTTAGCCACAATCTCAGGCAACCGGTCAGGGTCTTGTACCGGTACTCCCGCCGCCACCAGCTTATCGGCTGTCACAAAGTCGAGTACACGCATCGCCCATGTGACGAGATTCCCGTTATTGTCATCTGAGAGGTCTGCACCGCATTCCAGAAACGCATCAATCAATTCGGTGTGACGGGCCAGAATCGCGAAAAATACGGGTGCAATACCCCTGGCGTTGCGGATGTCCGCTGTTTGCGGCTCGTTCGTCAACAATGCCAGCGCCTCGTCGTAAAGCTCGAGGGCAATCAAATCGCCGAGCCCGGGCTCTGCGCCAAACTCGATTAACAGTCTGCCGCAAGATAGTTGGAGGCGCGCCACCGCGAGGTCGAGTGGACGCAGAGATTCCTCGCCGTCGAGAGGCGCGCTGGCCAATTCCGGCTGTTGCTCGAAAATTTCTCTTAGCGCGATCAACGTATCGGGTTTGTCGCCGTTCGCAAGCAAATTGCGAAATTCGGCGGAGAAGTTCTGCGCCTCAAGATCGGCGTCACTCTGACGCTTGATTTGCTCTACTGCAGCGTAAAAATCTGACTTGGCGATTACGCCCATTGAGCGCTGCAGGATATTACCGTTCCGAAAATACAGGAATGTCGGCACGTGGCGTATCCCGTAACGCTCGGCAATCCGCAGTGCACGAGATGTGTCCAGTTTGCAGGTCCTGGGAAAAGCGTCGTCCGCGGCCAGTTCGTCGATTATCGGTGCCATTCTTCGGCACGGCGCACAATCAGGTCCGTAAAAGTCGACGAGGACGATCCCGTCGGCGTCGATCACCTCAGGGTCAAAGGTATCCTCGGTCAATTCCAAAGTGGTTGTCTGTTTCATTCAGCGGCAATCAGCACGTACTGATTGCCCGATTGGATGACTCTCAACGGGTAGTTCAGCTCCAGACCGGTCAGCATCGATTCGACTTTGGCCAACTGGTAGACACCGCCAATACGTTGGTCGCCGAGATGATTATCCGCGATACGAATCTTTCGGGTGTTGTAACGATTGTACTCATCGATCAGCCGCTGAAGGCTGACGTCGTCGAATCGGACGACGCCAATGCGCCAACTATGAAAGTCTTCGATATTTGGAACGGCAGTCACCGTAATCCCGGGGATATTGCTGGAGAAAGTGCCGATCTGACCGCTATTGACCAGGCTGGCGTTGTCCGCTGCGACTGGTTGATTTGCCGCGTGGACCGCAACCGTACCCTCAATGACAGCGACTGTAGTTTCGCCGGTTTTGCGGTAGATGTTGAATTCGGTTCCGATCGCCGTAATGTAACGATCGCCAACGTTGACACTGAATGGCCGAAGTACATCTTTTGCAACGTCGAAGAATGCTTCACCGCTAACGAGGTTTAGTGCGCGAAGGTCGTCCGAGAAACGGATCGAGACTTCCGAGTCGGTGTTCAAAATAACGGTGCTGCCATCGGCGAGTGAAATCGTCCTTTGTTCACCGACAGCGGTCGTAAAGCGAACATCTTCAACCTGCGGATTGTCACGAACCATCCAGCCGAACAAGCCGGCGCCGACGGCAACAATGGCCACGCCGGCGGCAATTATCCACCGTCGGCTTATCCGGGAGCTGACTGCACCAACCAGGCCGGCTGCGTCGAGATTCAAATCACCGGAGTCGGTCCAAAGGTCCAGCATTCGCTGGTACTCGTCCCGATGCGTTTCGTCAGTGTCGAGCCAATCGTACAGGCATCGTTCGTCCTTTGCGGACATCGAGCCGGAATGGAGGTGCACAACGAACTCCGATGCCTGCCGTGCTATTTCGTCTTGCAGGGCCTCCCTGCGTTGTGTTGCCATCACAGCAACTCCTTTCTCATTTCAAGAAGCACGGCCGATATGTATTTTTCAACCGTGCTAATCGACACGCCGAGGTCGTCGGCAATGTCGCGGTAACTTTTGTTGTCTCGTCGACTCAAAATAAATGCCCGACGGTGCGTTGCCTTGACACGCCGTAGCGCACGCATCATCAGCGTAAGTTTCTGGCTCGCCTCCAACTGATCCTCCGGCGTGTCTACACGGGTCGTCGACTGCTCGTCGTCGTAACTGACGTGTTTGTCCGTTTCACGAACTTTTGCGCGTCTTGCAGAATCCCGAATCAGGTTTGTCGCGATCGTGAACAGGAAGCTGCGCACGGCCTCCGGCCTCATTGTCAGTCGATCATCGGCGTCCCCAAGCTTAGACAGGCGGACAAAAACCTCCTGCAACAGATCTTCCCGATCCGGTTGCAGTGCCAGCCTGGCATTGAGAAATCTGCGCAACGCCGGGCCATGTTCGTCGAGCACTGTCTCGATCATCCGCGGACGGGACTGCCGGTCCGCGAGATGCACAACCTTTTCCGTCGTTTCAGTCACGTTATCCATTTACACGCACCTGCAGGCCCGTACCTCAATGATTTTTGTGGGCCTCGTCACACTTTCGACTCAAAAAACCCTGCGCACAGATACATGTAACATCCGCCCCCTGGGATCCCGAGCCGCACCCGACAAAAATTTGCCGGCGCTTTGTCCGCGAACGAACGACTCGGCAACCGTGCTTTCATCCGTCAGATTGGCGATCCGAAGCGCCAGAGAGCCGTTTTTCAACAGACCGTTATCGAAGCGGCGAGCGATTGATAGGTTATGCCGCAGACTGGCTTCGTAAGTTTCCCAGAAACCGTTGCGACTCAATACACCGGGCGTCGATGTCGTGCCGCGGTAGGACGAACTCCAGCTCAGGTCCCAGCGCTCGGTTTGCCAGCGGACGGTTAGCAGGGCGCTGTCACGCGGTGCTCTGATACCGACCAGGTCGATCGGTGTCTCGTCGGCTGAGCCGGTCAGAAAGCGATCGAAACGCCGTTGGCGCGTCCACATCAGGTCCATGGATGTCTCGCCCGGGCCCAGATCGAATGTTCCGGTCAGGCGCAGATCGATTGTGCGAAGTTTTTCTCGCGAGATGTTTTGCGTACGCAAATCCCGGGACACCAGCTGCTCGCCATCGAATTCGAGCAGCCGAGACAGAGTTTGCCAGGACCCCGGCAAGAACAGTACGTCATCGGCGGATACAATCTTGTGGCGATAGTCCAGATGACTGGAGTAGAGCGCGAGATGCAGGTCGGGACCGATGCTCCACTCGACGCCGTACTTGGTTGACACCGATGCCTGCGCGTTTAAGTCGGTGTTGCCACCGAAATAGTCGGTTACCGGTTCATCGATAAGAATGCATTCGGCGTTCGGGGCCAGCAACGGACAGCGATCCTGGAGGTTTGTCACAACGTATGCAGTGCCCGTGCCAGGGTCGATAACCCAACTTGCAGGGCGCGACCCCTGGGGTTCGAAAACGGCCAACGCGGTCGGCGCGACGAATGCCGTGCTGCGATCCACCTTGATTCTGAACTGTGGTGAGGGCGACCAGATGAGTCCAGACATCCGGGTTGTGTCCCCGAAAGACACACCGGCAACCCTCTCGCCGCCAAACACCGTATTTCCGAGGAGGATTCTGCTGCTGCCGTCGACGTCGTAATCGTCCCGTCTTACTGCAGCAACGATACTCAGTTTCCCGGGAAACCGATCCGACTTCAGCAGCGGGATCAGCGACTCCGCGTATACCGATGTCAGTCGTTCGTCGGCGAAAAGATCGGCAACGTTCAGTCCGACGGAGGTTCCAAGCGAAGCCTGCATGGGTGCGTTCAGCCCAAACGTATCCTGTTCCTGTGCCAGCTCTTTACGGCGCAAGGTCGCGCCAATTGCCATCCGGGCATCGCCTGCGGGCAGCTCAATAAGGCTTCCGCGGAACAGGAGTGTCGCATCTGCATCGGTATTTCGAGTGCGTGTACTCCTGTCTCCGGGAAACACCGTATCGAACACGGTAGGACCATTCGGGTTTGCCGGGTCCGTCGGCAAACGGTTGGAGGGCGCGTTTCCGTCGCCCCACGGATTGAATCGATGTGAGCCCAGCAGGTAATCGGAGTTGACCGAATTCGTCTGTTCACCGTCGATTCTGTTGTGACTGGAGCGCAGGGCGATCTCACCCGTCCAGTCGGCAAACATCGACCATTCGGCGGCTAAGACGATCGTCGACTGCTCGGTTGCCGTAATGGATTGCTGTGCTGCGTTGTTATCGAATATCGATCTGACGCGCACGTCAGTGTCCCACGGATTGAGTACCGACGACGGCGCCGATGCTGATCGCGCCGCCAGCACAGTCATTCCCGCCACCGGACCGCGGTCGTATACGCTGTCCCTCCGCGTGTAAAGAAAATGCGATCGAAGACTGAGCGTGTCCGTCACGTCCAGATGCAGGTTCAGGTAGCCGGAGATTCGCTCTTCCTCCGGAACGACGGACTGGTACCGGCCTTCGATGTTCGGCGCCAGCCCGGGAGCGAAATCAGACAGGGACGGCAGATAACCGTTACCGATCTGGGTGAATTCAAGAACGGTGACCGGCGATGTGGAGCGGTCTGCAACAAAGGCGTTGGGCGATTCGCCGACACCAACGGGCGCGAGTGAGAAGCTCCTCGAATTTGACGACAGCCGGCCGTCAATGTCGGCAGCCAGGAGGCTGTCATTTGAATGCAGGCTCATCCCCGCGACAACACTTCCGCCCGACCACCTCCTGCCGGCTCCGGCGCTGATGCGAGCTTCGGTCATACCGCCACCTGTCGGCGCGCCGGCCTCAAGACGTAAGTCGATTCCTTCGTAATTCTGCCGAAGTACGATGTTCACAACGCCGCCAACGGCATCGGCCCCGTAAATGGCCGACGCACCCTCCAGAACAACGTCGACGCGTTCAACAAATTCAATCGGAATGCCGGCAATATCACTCGAGCTGCCTATCATATCGCCCGCCCCCAAACGCTTGCCGTTGACCAGTACCAGCGTTTCGCCGGTTCCGATCCCACGCAGGTTGACCAGTTCGGCACCATTGAAATTGATCAACCCGCTGTCCAGCGCGGAATTGGTTCCGTTGAACGCCCCCGTCGTATGGGCACCGCCCCAGTAATGCGGTACTCGGGCGAGGGCCCGGCCGAGCGTGGGCTCGCCGATTGCCTCCAGTTGCTCTGCGTCCAGCACCAGAATCTGCTTTGTCAGCTGCCCGCTTGTAAGTCCAAGCCGCGATCCGGCGACGATAATTTCGTCAATTTGCCTCTGTGGCGCAGAGACACCTGCAGTCACGCGGCCCGGTCCTGTTTGCGCCTGGCCGGCGTTGGCGGGCATGGCATTTCCACTGTCGCGTGTTATCACGAAGAGATCGGGTGCCGGCGTTGAAAATGTCAGGCCGGATCCGGAAAGAATCCGGTCGATGGCGGCCTCCACCGTCAACGCGTCGTCGATGGCAGTAGTTTGCCGTCCCGCCGCGATGCCCGGCACGAACATGATCTGGACACCGGTGGACTCTGCGAGCTCAAGCAGGGCCTGCTCCACAGGCTGTGCCTGGAGACGGATGGGTTGCGGCGCGCTCGTGCCGAATTCTTCTGCCGCCGACAATGCAGACGGCAACGTTGTGAACAGAAGTATGACAATTGCCTGTACAACCCGGCCGTTCGCCATGTAAACCCGGTATTTCACTGATCTTGCGCGACTCGAGTACATTTGAGTCGCGTTCCTCCCCCCCCGCCAAAAGTAGTTCCGGACGATATTAACACCCGAAATCCAAAATAAGTTGGAGGGGGGTACGAATCGCTGCGTGTTACTGGCTGGGGGAGTGCCGGACTGTTTGTGCCAGATGCGCTCCACAGCAATTATTCAGGAGTAGACAGATATGACACATGAACTGGATAAGGCGTTTTGGTTGTCGCTTGTCGCAGGCGCGGCAATCGCTGTACCCGGCGTCGTCGGTGCGCAGGACATCGATGATGACGAAGACGCCCCGGAAGAAATAGAGGAAATCGTTACGGTAGGCTCGCGACTGGGCCTCGAAGCCGGTCGGATGGCGAAACAGACGATCTCCATAACCGCCGAAGAACTGGAAAAGATCGGCGAGCCCGACCTGGGCCGCACGCTTGCGCGAATTCCGCAGAACTGGGGCGGTGCGCAGACTGCCGGCGCGTTCAACGGCCGTAATACCGAGGCATTTAACGGCGCCTACAACATCAACGGTGCTGTTTCGCTCAACCTGCGCGGTCTTGGAACCAGGGAAACGCTGGTGCTGGTCAACGGCATGCGTATTGGTGCCGGTGATATCACGGGTAATGCGACCGACATTGCGGGTATTCCGAAATCGGCTGTCGAAAGAATTGAAATCGTCCTTGACGGTGCCTCGGCCATCTACGGTGCGGATGCGCTCGGCGGCGTTGTTAACATTATTCTTAAAGATGATTACCAGGGCGTATCTACGTCGCTGCGCGTCGGTTCGCCCACGAATGGCGGCATGTTTGAAACAACCGCGAATGTCGGAACGACGTTCTCCCTGGGCAACGCTCGGCTGACGGCGAATGTCGATTTTCATACCAATGACAAGCTGCAGGCGTCCGAAGCCAACGCGGTACTTAGTTCGACGGTCGCACGCGTATCGTTCGGTCAAAAAGTTCCGGGCGGCGCATCGCATCCGGCCAACGTCTACGTTATCGAGGCAGACGGCTCGTTAACTCCATACAACGTCACAACGGATTCATACGCTCCCACGCTGAGTGACTTTGCGAGTGGCGTGAATCCATCTACGCTTGGGGATCATCAGTCCGTCGTTCCCGATGAAGACCGGCTGGCTATTAACCTGATGTTCGATCAGGATGTTTCCGAGTCCCTCGCCCTGAGGGGCGGCGTCATCTATTCACAGCGCGACACGACCTATGATCGTAATCCCGTCGCACTTCGCACGCGTCTGTTCGGGAGCGGTGAAACCGCCCGTCCATCGTCGGCGTTTAATCCGTTC
Source organism: Woeseiaceae bacterium (assembly GCA_965224505.1). GTDB lineage: Bacteria > Pseudomonadota > Gammaproteobacteria > Steroidobacterales > Woeseiaceae > UBA1847. The sequence continues at coordinate 1,578,923 of CBDCZL010000018.1, read as the reverse complement.
GCCGAGCGAATCCTCGTGTGGGGAATTTATCCGGACTTCGGAATTCAGCAATCGATTACCGATACCGAGCAGTTGACAGTAAATTTTGGTCTCGATTGGCAGGTTTCCGATAATTGGTCTATGGATTTTGGTGTACGCAATAGCAAGAACACTATTGTGGGCTTGCAGACAAACAGCGCCCGATTTTCTTATGTTTCCGGCTTCAATCAGGCGTTCAATCCGTGGGGTGACGGTAATTCTCCGGACAATGCTGATGTGCTGTCGCAGATCTTTTTAGGTGATCGCGACAATCGTACCGAAAATAAAGAAAACAGTTTCGAGCTGATTGTCCGCGGTTCGTTGTTCGATCTTCCGGCTGGAACGGTACGCACAAGTTTGGGCGGTTCGCTTCGTAAGAAGAACGTCCATATGATGCAGGAAACGCTCAGCCAGGACTCGAATTCCGGTACTCAGGCGGCTACTGGTATCGGTCTGGGCACCGGCATTCAGGTTTCAGGGATGGATGCGGAGCAGGATATAGAGTCTGTGTTTGCAGAAGTATTCGTTCCGATTCTCTCTGGAGTGCGTGGCTTCTACGATTTGTCCGTTTCCGCCGCGATTCGTCGCGACACGTACAAAGGCGATGGCATTACGTTGCAGCAACTTGGCGGTCAGGAGGTAGGTGGAACTCCAGCCGAGTCTGTCAAGTTCAGCGACAATACCCATTCTATGGGACTCGTCTGGTCTCCTATCGACGCACTGCGAATCAAGTACGACCGCAGCACGGCGTTCGTTGCGCCGGACCTGATGCAGGTGTTTCAGCCGGAATTGGAGCGCGAGGCCTTTGGTATCGCGAATCCAGGCGACGGCACGTACTATTTCGCACCGCCGTTGGATTTTCTGTGTGCCAGATTTTCCCCATGTGTGGTTCTGGATGCGCCCTTTATCCAGTCTGTTGGCGGCAATCCCAGCCTCAAGCCACAGACATCGACCGCCGACAAATTCAGCATGGAGTTGCAATTCGACAATGGCTTTCTGCTTGGCGTCTACTACAACGAGCTGGAGTACGAGAATAAGCTGGTTGATGCTTTGAATTTCATCGATTCGTTGCCAGGCGTGTGGGAAGCGCTACCTCACCTCATAGAATTTGACGGCGACAAGCTGGTTGCGATGGATGCGCGTTGGCAAAACCTCTCAAGAGAAGAGGTTCGGTCATATGACGTTCGACTCGAATATATGTTTGATACAGGTTTTGGTGATTTCAATACCGCGATCAGCTGGACCCGCCAGCTGCGTCGTGATCAGTACCTCGGCGCGCTATCCGACGAAGAGCCGGTCGATATGATCGGCATTTCAAATCCCAGGGAATCGGGCCTCCTGACCCTCGGCTGGCAGCGAGACGAGTGGTTCGCGAACTGGAACTCCTCGTACCGCGGCAAAACGACGACGTCGGGTGTTCTGGATACCTTTCGTGGTGAATACACGACCTACGATTCGTCGTTATTGCACAACTTCTCGTTGGGCCGCAGCTTCGATTCAGGCTTCCTGAGCGATGGTTCGGTTGAGCTCTACGTGACCAACATCACCGATGAGAAAATCGAAGGCGAAGAATTCTTCCGCTCGGAGAGCGTCGGGCGTTTCGCCTACGGGTCTGCAAGGGATCCGCGCGGGCGCATGGTATTCCTGACGCTCAAGAAAAACTTCTGAGCAACGACCGCGAGAGTGAAGTAAGGAAAGGGCGCGGTTTTGCCGCGCCCTTTCTCTTTCAGAGTGAATAACAGCGAAAAACAGAACGGGGCGGGGCAGGCCGAAAGCTCCCTCAGACAATACCTGGTCGACGCCTTCAATCTCATGAAGCCGTTCTGGCTGGGGGACAAGGCGTGGCTTGCCTGGGTGTTGTTGATCGTCACCCTGGCGGTTGTCTTCGGCCAGGTCGCGATCATCACGAAGGCGTCATTCATCTACGCCGACATGTTCGATGAGCTGGCCGAGCAGAACATGAACGAATTCTTCGCGGTGGCGCTCCTGTACCTCGGCATCCAGGTCATTTGGACTGCGTGGGGCATGCTGACCATTCTGATGCAGAACCTGTTGATCATTCACTGGCGTCGTTGGTTGACCCTGGCATTCAATGCGCGCTACCTCGACAACAGTTTGTATAACCAGCTCGAACTCAAGGATTATCCGGCCGACAACATTGACCAGCGTATTGCCGTCGATATTCTCACGATGTGCCGCGACACGCTGGAGCTGGGCATCAGCTTCCTGAGAAATTTCGGGCAAATCTTTTCGTTCTCAGTCGTCATGTGGACAGTGTCGGGAACGCTGGAATTCACGCTTTGGGGGGTGGCAATAGCAATACCGGGATACATGTTCTGGTTTGCGATCGTGTACGCGTCGCTGGTGACATGGGTGACGCACAAAGTCGCAAAACCCATGGTGCGCCTCGAGAACGAACGCCAGGGGGTAGAGGCAGATTTTCGTTTTCAGCTCGTGCGGATTCGCGAAAATGCCGAGAGCATTGCACTGGTCGACGGTGAGCGGCGTGAAGTGAAATCGCTCGCCAATCTGTTTGACGCAGTCTGGTCCAATTTCCGTAACCTGGTTCGCTACCGCCGCAATCTTCGCGGCGTGCAGGGGCTGGTTAAGCGGTTTGACAGCTACCTGCCGATTATTGCCGGTCTGCCCGGATACCTCGCTGGAAGTATGACTATTGGGGGGCTGATGCAAATGCAACAGGCCTTCCGGAGGATTTCCAACGGACTCGAATGGTTTGCCACGTTCTACCAGCCATTGGCGCTGTGGAAGGCAAGCGTGGACCGCGTGCTATTGCTCAAGGCAACGCTCGAAGAGGCCCGCGCCGAGCGCTTTGAGAGCGAATTCGAGATCACAAGTGGAGGCGGACGCGATCTGAATGTCGCCGATCTCGATATCCGGCTGCCGGATGGCCGCGAACTGATTTCCGGCGCCGCAGTGACGTTTGAGAAAGGGCGCAATACCCTGGTTGCCGGCCCATCGGGTTCGGGTAAAAGCACCTTGTTCCGGGCGCTTAGTGGGCTGTGGGTCTGGGGCAAGGGCCAGATCTCGTATCCCGCCGATTCGATGATGTTCATCCCGCAGAAGCCTTACCTGCCTATTGCATCGCTGCGCGAAGCGATCTGTTATCCAGCCACGCCTGAGCAATATGGCGACGAACAAATTGTTGCGACGATGGAACGCTGCACCCTCGATCAGTTTACGGACAGGCTGGACGAAATCGACAACTGGTCGCGAGTATTGTCGGGCGGTGAGCAGCAACGTGTTGCGATTGCCAGGGCATTGCTCGCGAAACCGAAGTGGTTGTTGCTCGATGAGGCAACCTCCGCGCTTGATCCACAGACCGAGACGACCCTGTATGAAGCGCTCGATGAGGAGTTACCCGACACGACATTAATCAGTATCGCTCACCGCGAAAGCCTGCGTCGTTATCACGACCAACAGGTCACGCTGGATCCAGAGGCGCGAACGCTTGCGCTCGCACCGATCGGCGCTGCGTGAGGAAACAGCCATCAAGGATTTCATAAAAAGTGCATTTCGCCTGCTCAGCCGATACTGGCGGTCGGAGGAGCGCGTGGCGGCATGGATTTCGCTCGCGACACTGGTCGTTATCGAACTCATACTGGCGTACATACTCGCGAAGTTGACCTTCTATTACGGCGACATGATGGACGCGCTGAAGGAAAAGGACGTCGATACCTTTTCTCGCGTTGGACTGACCTATCTCGGCTTCGTGCTGATCGTGGTCTTTTTCAACATGACCGAGATCCTGGTACGCGGCTACCTGATCGTCAATTGGCGTCGCTGGCTGACCGGCAAGCTGGCAGGGCGTTACATGGATGGCAAGCTCTATAACCAGATGGAGCTCAAGGATTATCAATGCGATAACCCGGACCAGAGGATATCGCTGCGGATGGTCGATTCCTCGACGGATCTCTGTGACGAGACCCTGGAATTGGGTGTTTCTTTTATTAAGAATTTCGCACGGCTGTGGGCTTTTGGCGTTGCACTGTGGGTCGCTTCGGGGACACTTGAGTTTTCAATATCCGATATCGACGTCCGGATTCCCGGCTACATGTTCTGGGCCTCGATGCTGTACGCCGGGTTCGTGACCTGGGCGGTGCACAAGGTCGGACATCCGCTCACCCGGCTTATCAATCGGCAACTGGAAGTAGAGGCCGATTTTCGCTTCCAGATGATTCGTATCCGTGAATATGCCGAGAGCATTGCTCTGATCCAGGGTGCGGAGAACGAAGAACGCAGGATGAGAAACCTGTTCAGCGCCGTATGGCAGAACTTCATGCAGCAACTCCGTTACAAGGTGCCGCTCATTGGAGTCCAGGCCTTTATGGGCCGGATGACCAATATATTTCCGACGCTGATGAGTATTCCCGGGTATATCACCGGGACAATTACCTTCGGCGAGATTTTTCAGATCAACGCAGCCTTTGCGGCAGTAACGATGGTGCTGGAATGGTTCGCGCTGTCGTACCAGAAGCTTGTGACGTGGAAGGCAAGCGTCGATCGCGTCTTGTTGCTCGAATTAACGCTGAACCTTGCTTCGGACGAGTCCGGCGCATCCGGTTTTTGCTCCCGCTCGAGCGGCTCGGGCAATTTCCAGGTCAATGGTCTGGACATTCGTCTCCCGGGTGGGCGCGCGCTGCTTGAGAACGCGGAATTTGAGATAGCGAAAGGCGCCAACACGCTCGTTACCGGAAAGTCCGGTTCCGGAAAGAGCACGCTTTTCCGGGCATTGTCCGGGCTCTGGGTCTGGGGCAAAGGCGACATCGCGCGTCCCGACGGCAAAGTCATGTTCCTTCCGCAGCGAATTTATCTGCCGATCGGTACGCTACGTGCGGTGCTGTGTTATCCCGATGAAACAGCAGCGTACGACGAGCAGCGTATCGTCGAAGTATTGAAACAATGTCAGCTTGCGCACCTGGTTGCGCGCCTGGACGATGAGGACAACTGGTCGCGCGTATTGTCGGGCGGTGAGCAGCAACGCATCGGATTCGTGCGCGCGCTTCTGGGACAGCCGGACTGGCTGTTTCTCGACGAAGCGACGGCGGCGCTGGACCTGGCCACGGAGGCGAAACTATACGGTGTGCTCGAAACTGAGTTGCCGGAGACGACCATCGTCAGTATTGCTCATCGGGAAAGCCTGCGGCGCTATCACGATCAACAGCTTACTCTCGATCCGGATTCCCGAACGGTGTCGATGACGCCGTTGCCGGCAGGCGCTGCATCATGACTGCGGGACCGATACTACTGACGGGTTTTGAGCCATTCGGCGAGCACCGCTCGAACCCCAGCGAACGGATCGCAACGGCCCTGGACCGGAAGCTGACCAGCGCCGGAACGCGAATACAGGGTTGTGTACTGCCGGTTGACAAGAACAGAGCGGCAGCCATCCTGGCTAAAACAATAGAAAAAGTACAGCCGAGCGCGGTCATTGCGCTGGGCGTTTCGGCCAGCCGGCCGCTGATCGCGCCCGAAAAAGTAGCCCTCAACTTCAGCAGTTTCGCGATTCCCGACAATGCCGACAATCAGCCCGCATCTGAACCTGTGATCGACGACGGACCTGCGGCCTATTTTACGACACTTCCCGCGGAACGGATGGTCGAAGAATTGCGTAAGGAACGGGTTCCGGCGGCACTGTCGTTAAGCGCGGGCTCTTATGTTTGCAACCATGTCTTTTATTCACTGATGCACTTACTCGACCAGTCCGAATCCCGCATCCCGGCGGGGTTCATTCACTGTCCGGTTGAATCGACGGATGGCGACCGCGGTCTGCCCCTGGAACAGATGATATGCGCGATACGGCTATGTTGCGATCTGCTCGCGAAGCCGCAGACCGAGGCATGCAAGCCGTTGGGCGGTGTGGACCAGGCGAAGACGGAGGACCAATGAACCTGATCAGAATTACCGCTGTGCTGCTGCTTGCGTTTGGTGCATCCGCTGGCGGAGCACAGACCCTCGAGGACTTCGAACTCGACTACGACGACTTCACTTTAAAAAACGGCCTGCGCGTTGTCGTTGCAGAGGACTTTTCGTCACCGACATTCGGGCTTAATGTCGTTTACTTCGTTGGCTCTCGTGACGAGGAGCCGGGCAAAACGGGCCTTGCACATCTGTACGAGCACATGATGTTTCGTCCAACGGCATACAGTCCCGTGCGCTTTCAGGAGGCCATGAAGCGGTTGGGTGGAAGTGCGCAGGGCGGCACTCTTAAAGACTACACGATTTACATGTCAGGCGGTTCGGTAGCGAACTTCGAAGCCATCCTGGCCCTCGAGGCCGATCGTATGGCGTCGATTCGGGGCAACATTACGCAGCAGGCGCTGGATGTAGAGCGGGATATTGTCATTAACGAACTTCGCCAGAAGTCGTCGATGATTGCACGAATGAGCGCCAGGCAATGGCCGGACGGGCATCCATACACTCATACCGCGGGCGGCCGTGTCGAGGACCTGCTGTCTCTTTCTGTCGAGGAAGTGTCGGAATTTGGCGAGCGCTTTTATGGACCGGATAACGCTGTATTAATCATCAATGGTGGTGTTGGAGCCGCCGATGCGAGGCGGGTGATAGAAAAGCTGTTTCGAGAAATCCCCCCTGTCGGTGTCGACCGGTCATTCACGGCGTGGGTGCCGGAAGAACGAGCGTCTGACGATATCTACGGCGATGCGAACGAAGCCGGCGTTACGTTGCGGCGATCGTGGCACGTGGCGCCGGGGTGGACCGAGGACGCTGTCCTGCTCGAACTTCTGGCCAGCGTATTGAACGGCGAGTACAGCCGCTTCAATCGTCAGTTGTCCAGCGGCAGCGATATCGTGGCATCCGTCAGGGTCAGCATGTGGAATAGGTCGCTCGTCAGCGAGTTTTCTGTAAGCGTGGTCGGCCATGCGGGTATCGAAGGGGAGGAACTACTCGCTGTACTCGATGAATCTCTCGTCGCTCTGCTCGAGAACGGTATTACGGAGCGCGCCCTGGCATCGGCCAGGCGGTCGCTGTTGGTCGCGCAGGTTAACGCTGCACTGTCGAATGGCGAGCGCGATAAGCTGATCGTCAGGTCGATAGTGAACGGAGACGATCCCGGGTACTACCGCTATCGAAACCGGGTGATGGCAAGGGCGACTACGGACGATCTCAAGCGGGTTGCGCGGTTGTGGCTAGGGGATAGTGAGATACCGGAGAAGTTCGATCGACCGTCGTTACCGGAGCCGACGACGACGCAGGATGCGCGAGAGAGCGCAGCGGACGGTACGCCGGTTCGGCGTCACTCACTCAGGAACGGTGTGCCGGTTGCCGTCGTTGGCGATGCCCGGGCCGAGTTGACCACGCTTTATTTCGAGTTTGACCGTGGCTGGCGCCATTATCGGGAGCAGTCGCCGGCTGTAGCCAGAATCGTTGCGAGCCAATTGCAGGCGCGAATCCGGCAGGCGGGTAGTCCGGATAGTCTGACGGACCTCGGTGCGACGGTCCGGGTGAACGTTACTGAGACTACGGCCACGCTGACGATCGGACTTCTCGATCGCGATATCGAGCCGGTATTGAATGCGGTTGCAGAGGGTCTGGCCAGTCCCGAGTACATCGACGAGCAAAAGCCATTGCCGCCGTATCCGCCGAGAACCGGATTGGGCGCCGGTGCATACATCCAGCCCAAAGTCCTCTACGGTGATGAGCATCCCTACGTGTCTGAGGCGCATTATCTTGCGGCGGCATCGGCTGCAGAAGCGAGCGCGCTGCATCAGGCCATTTTTCGGCCTGACGCGCTGCGAATTATCGCCCGCTCGTCGCTGCGCGACCAAAAGCTGGTGAGACTGCTGCAGTGCGCGTTCGGGGCATGGGCGCCGCGGGGGGCGGAAACGGATAGCCGTGCGTTGCCGGCTCCTCCTTCAATCACCGATAAGCGAGTTATCCGTGTCGACAATCCGGGCTCCGGGCAGGCGGACATTCGGTTGGGCAGTGTGCTTCGCCTCGAATCACCGCAGGCGAAAATCGCGTTCGCCGTCGGCAACGAAATCTTCGGGCGCGGCAATGGCCGTATTGACACGATCCTTCGCGAGCAGCACGGCTGGACTTATGGTTTCTACACAGACTTTGTGGAGAGGCCGGATTACAGCCTGTGGACGACACGAGGGAACGTGCAGGTGGACCGGTTGGATCAGGCTGTCGAAGTAATTGAGAGCGAATTGGATGCATTCCTCGGTGATCGCCCACCGACCAAAGCCGAGGTGCAGCGGGTAACAAGCCGCTGGATTACCAGGGAGGAAACGCGGCTTGCGTCACTGGACGGGATACTCAGGTCGCTTCGCCAGGAAGGGCGCCCGGGCCTCACGGCGGAAGAGAAGATCAGGTATCTGCGCTCACTCGGGCCTGACGAGGTGCTCGCGGTCTGGCGAAACAGTCTGAATCCGTCGAAGCTGGTCCGGATCATCACTGCAGATTTATCGCAATTGGACGCGCCTGTCACAGAGCCGTTTGAAAATTCATGCTAGACATTATGAAGTGACCTGTCCGTCCTCAAGCATCGTGGATTAAGCTGAGGAGGGACAGGTCACTTAATAATGTCTAGGCAGGAGCCTCACGAACACAAATGTCAGATATGCGATCCATACCCGCTGCGGCCGAGTTTGACGACTGGCCGAACACGCCGAAGGTGCAGCAGACAGTCGATGACGCGCTGCACGGCGCCAACGATGGCGAACTCTACCTGCAATTCAAGCAGTCGGAGAGCCTGACGCTCGCCGACGGTCGAGTGAAAAACAGCAGTTACGAAGAGTTTCGCGGTTTCGGATTGCGGGCCGCCAGCGGCGAACTTGTCGGTTACGCACATTCGAATGAACTGACGCTCGAAGCGCTGGGCCGGGCGTCGGCTGCAGCGACTCTCGGCAAAAAGTACGCATCCGGCGTCTGGGATGTGTCCCCGGAGTCGAAGGCGACGATCAGATACAGCGCAGACCAGGTTATCGAGCAGATGGCCTACGACGCGAAGGTCGAGTTGCTGCAGGCGGTCGATACTTATGTTCGCGGCAAGGATCCGCGTGTCGTGCAGGTAAACGCGTCAATCAATGCGTCCTGGGAAGCCGTCAGTTTGCTGCGGCCGGGTGGCGAACGCTACGGCGATATCCGCCCGATGGTGCGGTTCAGTATCCAGGTTGTCGTGATGAAGAACGGTATCATGGGAAACGGCAGCTCCGGCGGTGGGGGTCGCTATAGCATGACGGAGCTGCTCGCCGAATCAACGTGGAAGCGCTACGCAGATCGCGCCCTGCGGCAGGCCGTCGTAAACACCGATGCCATCGATGCTCCCGCCGGACAAATGACTGTGGTGCTCGGCAACGGCTGGCCAGGCGTCATGCTGCACGAAGCTGTCGGTCACGGCCTTGAAGGCGATGCCGTTCGGAAAGGGCAGTCGAACTTCTCCAATCTTCTTGGACAACAGGTTGCCGCGAAGGGCGTCACGGTTGTCGATGACGGTACGATGCCGAATCGCCGCGGCAGCCTGACGATGGATGACGAAGGTACGCCGACCCGCCGCAACGTGCTGATCGAGGACGGCATCCTGGTTGGATTCATGCAGGATCGCCTGAATGCTCGATTGATGGGTGTGGAGCCGACCGGAAACGGCCGACGTGAGTCCTTTGCCCACGTCAGTATGCCGCGCATGACCAATACGTTCATGCTCAACGGCAATTATGAGCGCAACGAAATTATCGAGTCGGTGCAGGACGGCATCTACGCCGTGAATTTCGGCGGCGGCCAGGTTGACATCGCCAGTGGCGATTTTGTCTTTTCGTGCACCGAAGCGTATCGGATTCGCAACGGCGCCATTGCCGAGCCCGTCCGCGGCGCTTCGTTGATTGGCAACGGCCCGGAGATCATGCGCCAGGTGGACATGATCGGTGACGACCTCGAACTCGATGAAGGCATCGCGATGTGCGGCAAGGCCGGGCAGAACGTTCCGGTCGGCGTCGGTCAGCCAACCTTGCGAATTGCTGAAATTACCGTGGGTGGAACGGCATGACCGTGCATTCACAGGAGCTTGCTGCGCTGAGAAAGCTTATATCGGCTGCGCAAAGAAAAGGTGCCGACGCGGCGGATGCCGTGCTTTCGACAAGTGACTCACTCGCCGTGCGGGTGCGAAACGGCAGGCTTGAGAGCTCCGGTAATTCGGAGTCGAGCGGTGTCTCATTGCGGGTATTTATCGGGCGTCGGCAGGCTTTCGTCTCGTCAACTCTGGTCGGTTCCGCGGATGTGAATGCGCTGGTGGAACGGGCTGTTTCGATGGCCAGAAACGCGCCGGAGGATCCATATGCCGAACTGGTCCCGGTTGAGTCACTCGCTCGAGGACCGTTCCCGGATCTCGACATGATTGATACTACAGTGCTGTCAGCGGACGATCTGCTCGCAAAGGCGCTCGAAGCGGAGGCGGCGACACTGAACGTAAAGGGTGTGTCGAACAGCGGCGGCTCGTCAGCGGAATCGTCGGGGAAGGTGTTCGTGCTCGCAACCTCAAACGGGTTCGAGGGGGTACAGCGGTCTACCCGGTTCAGTATTTCAAGCCTCGCGTATGCCGGTGGCGGCAACGACCTGCAGGTGGATTACGATCACAGCATGGCTGTGTTCGCTGCGGACCTTGGTGATCCCGCGCAAATAGGAAAGACAGCCGGCGAGCGGGCCGTTGCGCGCCTTGGCGGCGTCGAGATCGGGACCGGGAAGTTGCCGGTCGTCTTTGATCGTCGAGTCTCCAACTCCCTGCTCAGCGCCTTTTCGAGCGCCATATCGGGCGCCTCGGTAGCGATGGGCACCAGCTTCCTGAAAGACTATCTCGGCGAGCCCGTGTTTGCGGCCGGCATCAACGTGATTGACGACCCGCTGCGGCCTCGAGCGCTCGGGTCTCAAAGCTTCGATGGCGAGGGCGTCGCGACGCGTCGTTCAGCATTTGTCTGTGACGGGGTGCTCAACGAATGGATGCTCGATCATGCGTCCGCACTGCAATTGGAGCTGCAGAGCAACGGTCACGCCCGACGCGACGGGTCGGGCGCGCCTTCGCCGGCAGCCTTCAATCTGTATCTCGAGGCCGGAGATGAATCGGTAAAGTCGCTGCTGGCGGACGTATCCGACGGATTTTACGTGACCAAACTGGTTGGGCAGGGCGTCAACGGAATCACCGGAGATTACTCGAGGGGTGCATCGGGTTTTCGTATCGTCAACGGGAGATTGGCCGAGCCCATCGGCCAGGCGACGATAGCGTCGAATCTAAAGGACATGTTTCTTGCGATGCTGCCTGCAGATGACCTCAAATTCGAATATGGAATCAATGCTCCCACGTTGAGAGTGGACGGGATGACGGTTGCCGGGCGGTAAGGACCGTGGGAACGGAGGCATGTCAGCATACTTCCGATTTTCGACCAATAGGCTGGACATTGGTCGCTGGAAGGCGCGACCCGAACAGGCCGCGCCCCATAGCTTCGATAGCGATCGCATCAGTCGAATGTCTTCCGGATGTTTAGAAAGATCATCCGCCCACGTGCATCGCCTGCGGCGACGGTCGTGAAGCCGGCAAGCTCCTCAACGCCATCATAGTAGTGACGAGTCTTGATTTTCTCGTTCGTGACGTTGGTGCCGCGCAGCGTAATCGTCGTGTCGTCGAGGAATCCGCCACCGGAGAAGCTGCGACCGAACTGGAGGTTGTGGTACATGTGCGAGTCACGCTCCCAGCCTTCCGGGCGATCCGCCAACATCAGGCCCGCGTCGCGCGTATCCGACGTGTACAGGCTGTCGAAACCGGCGAACCACTCGCCCTTCGTCCAGCCGACATTGAGACGACCTCGGTTTTGCGGCGTGGTGACCGAAACCTGCTCGACCGGGTCAAGCGAAAGCGCCGTGTCATCGATATACAGCTTGTTATCAAACATCTCGGTCCAGTTCACCCAGGTAGTGAAGTCGCCGATGGCGGTGCTGGCATTCAACGTAATTTGCAGGTCCAGCCCGTTTTGGGTTTCCCTGGAAAGGTTCATGGCCGACGTGTCGAGATAGATCAGGTCGCCGTTACTGTCGAGCACTACGCGATCGGGGAAGATCGCGGCAAAGGTCGCGCCGTCGCCGTAGTCACTGTCAATAATGTCTCCGCCGTAAATGATCTTGTTGGCGTACTCGTTATCGAAGAATTTTGCCGAAACGCCGAAGTTATCCGTGAGATCGAATTCCAGGATGACTTCGGTGGAGGTCAATTCCTGGGGCAGCAGATTCGGGTTGCCACCTGTTACCCGTTCGATTTCGACAAACTGCCAACGGCGGTCCAGCGGGTTCCGGACGTCACCGTAGACAGGGTGGAGTTCCGAAATATATTCAAACCGTGTTTCATACAGCTCCTCAGGCCGCGGTGCCCGCATGGCCTTGCCGTGGTTGAGCTTGACTCTTACGCTCTCGACCGGCGCCCAGATCAGGCCTGTCGACCAGGACTCGAAATCGTATTTGGACCTGCCGGCCGTAAAGGTCGTCTCTCCTATTTCGCCAGTACGAGGGTCGATGTCAATGTCGGTGTATTGGCCGGACTGTCGTGCTTCCTCGGTTCTGCCGGACAGGGTCAGGCTGAGCTGCTGGGCGGCAGGCATGCCGCTCAGCAGCGGTACAAACGCTTCCGCGACGAAGGCTGTGTTCTCTGACGAGTGGCGTACACCATCCGGTACGTTGATGCCGTAGCTTGCTCCGGACCAGTGGTCGGCCGGGTTGTTCTCAAGTGCCGGTCGGTACATGTCACCTTCGGTGTCCCGGAATTCAGCGCCTACGAGGAGCTGGGCAGCGCCGGCGGGCAGTTCGAACAGCTCGCCGCGTACGAACACGTCGGCGATCAGGTCCTTGTTCTCCGCGAACAGCAGGGAATCCGGCAGGATGATATTGTCGAGGATTTCCTGCGAGTTGTTCGTGCCGTCGCCCCACGGGTTCCAATAGTAGAGGAGAGAAGACCCCCTGCGGAACAAGGCAGTAGAGTTGATCGGGTTGGTCTGACGCGACTCAATGTCATCGCGTGAAGAGCTCAGGCTTGTTTCCCAGCTCCAGTTGTCGTTGAACTTGCCGTCAAGCCCCGCGCGCAGCGTGTAGCTTTCGTTGTCGGTGATCGACTGTTGTGCGCCCAGCGCCGGGTACAAGCCGAAGACGGTGATGTCTTCGGCGAACGGGTTGTACTGGCCGCTCGGGTACGGTATTCCGTCCCTATTGGTGTCGGCGAATCCCTGCAACGTGGTGCGTATCGCAATCATACTGCGCGTAAAGGTCGTGTCCGACTTGTTGTAGAGCAGCATGAAGTTGAGGCCGAGTGACTCGGTCAGGTCCTGGCGTCCCGTGATGCCGATATTCAGCCGTTGCTGGTCGGGGTGGATGCCGATGTAGTCGTCCTGGTCGCGTGAATCGCCCGTACGCTCACCAAGTACCATATCCGATGCCAGAGGGTTAGCGATTCCTTCCGGCGACATGTAGGTGTCACCCGGCTCGTAGATGTATTCACCCGTGACCGGGTCGAAGTAGCCGGAGCCGAAGAACTGGGCATTCGGTATGTACGCCGACTCGGGATATCCAAGTGTGCGGTAAGTGGTCGCGCTGGACAGCGCGTCGGAGAAGCCGCGATAACCGTCAATTTCTCCGCCGACAAGCTCGCTGGAGTCATAGTAGCCAACGTTCGTGGTCAGGTTTCCCGTGCCCCAGTTTTTGGTGTAACCGAGCGACAGGCGGCCTTCGTTCATACCGCCCGACGTCGGCGTGCCGTAGTCGAGTTCGGTCGTCAGGCCCGTGTAGTCCTTCTTCAGGATGATATTGACCACGCCGCCGACGGCATCGGCGCCGTAAATCGAGGATGAGCCGTCCATCGCGATATCAACGCGCTCAACGGCGGACATCGGGATTGCCGAGATATCATTGACGCCGCCCATGACGCCGGCCGAACCCATGCGCTTGCCGTCGATCAGGACCAGCGTGGCATCGTCGCCGTAGCCGCGCAGGTTGATTGACGCGCCACCCGTAATATTCGCTGCACGGCCAAACTTGTTGGTACCGGACATCGGGTCACGCCCGCCGGCCGGATTTGCGCCGTTGAATGCGCCGGCCTGTGCGGCGCCGCCGAAGTTCTGCGGTATGCGCGCGAGTGTGCGGGCCAGGTCCGGCTCGCCGATTGCGGCCAGCTGGACGCTGTCCAGGGTGACCACCTGTTTGGCCAGTTGGCTGGCCTCGAGTTCCAGGCGTGTACCGGTTCCCACGACGACGATCTCGTCGAGGACTTCATCAGCCGCGATTTCTTCGGATTCCTCATTGACGGTTTCTTCTTGCTCATCCGCCTGCGCCAGGACAAAGCCGGGCACCAGCAGGGTGATCGCGACCCCCCAAACGATCGCTGGTCGGTTTTTCAGGTATTGCATTGTTGTTTGCTTCCCGCTTTCAAGAATTAATGGGCGAGCGAATTTTTTCACCCGCATGTAGTAATACGTGGAGCGGACCAAAATCCCCCTTGTCGGGGCGAAAAAATGAAAGGCGTGTTTGTGTTATCGGGTGGAATCGTTACGAAGTGAGCGTCGCGAGACGCTCGCCAGGCCCTGGAATCCGCCGGACATAGCGGCTATAGTCGGCGCGAGTAACAAGCAGAACGGCTGGAGAGATAAAACCACGGTAGAAACAAAACAACTGGAGAGATAAGAATGAGAATATCCAGGCAATTTATCGCAGTGCTGGCAACCATGTTCCTGTATGCCGCTCAGGCAGGCGCTGCGCCTCTCGTCGACGGCGATGTATGGACCGTCTCAAGCGAAGAAGAAAAAGAGGCTTACCTGATTGGTGCCGGTAACTTCATGACTGTCGAGCGCATCGTCCAGTCGAAGGCCGACATAGCGCCGACGGATGAGCAATCGTCCATTTCGAGCTGGTACACGGCACTCGAAGCCACCACGATCAACGAACTCGTGGCCGCGGTCGACGCCTGGTACACGGCGAACCCGGGCAGTCTGGAAACGCCCGTGCTTGTCGTTATCTGGAATTCATTCGTCGAAACAGACTGAGGATATGAACATGAAAAAGATCGGACTCTTCTGCGCCGTGCTGGCGCTGGTCGTTGTGGGCGGATGCAATACGATGCGTGGTACCGTCATGGGCGCCGGCATCGGCTACGTCATGGGTGATGCCGAGTGGGGCGCTGAAGTTGGCGCTACGGTCGGTCTGGTCAAGGACATCTGGGGCCGCTGATCGCTGCCCCTGTGACTCGCGAGCCGGATTCCTGAGAAAATGAATATCTTTCACCGGCGCTTGCCGGCATTGGCGTTGTGCGCGACGTTTGCGACCGGACCAGCAGTGCCTTTTGCCGAGGAAATCGATGCCTCGGATCCGACGAAAATTTATACGTTTCTCGGCGGTGGACTGAAGTACTCGGACTACACCAATGACGAGTCGATGCTCGAGTTGCGGGCGACCGGCAACTACGGCATCGGTGAAAACGACTCGGTTTTGTTTGAGATCGGTTACGGATGGCACGACGGCGATCGGGTGCCGGGGGCCGATTCGGCTCTCACGAATTTACGTATTCGCTGGTTTCACATGCTGCCGATCGATGACAGCGTCGTGCGCGGTTACCGGGGAATGGGCCTGCAGGTCGATCTTCAGTTTGCCGGCGAGTTGAAAGGCACAGATGGCCAGAACCAGATTGCGGCGGGATTGATGCCGGCATTTGGCATCGGCGAAGAGTGGAACATGTACGTGATGGCCAACGCCGTTGCGGTCTGGGACAAGAGCTTCGCGCGGTCCAACGGCGTCGGAGTCGCCCTGGCGCCGAAAGTCGTATTTTCGCCGGAGGGCTGGTGGCCGGGCGCGCAGTTTCAGTTTACGCCGATGTACACGAGCTTCCTGACGGGCGAGCTGCAGGGCAGCGGATCCGGCAACATCGAGTTCAACGTTGGTGGCGAGTTTACGCCGACCGTCATGTGGGACGTTGTCGCCGAATCAAATTTTGACAAAGATCTGAAGTCGCTCCGTCGGGGCCGCGATACGGGTCTGGAGAACGACTGGAGCATTTTCTTCAACGTAACGACCTATTTCTGACCATTGGGCTGAAAATTAGCCCAATGGTAGTTACAATGCGTGGTTTACCCGATCGTTTGGAGTACCTATGCCGCGTATATTCGACTTCAACCTGCAGGTCCACGACCGCTTTGCCACCGTCGCCTCGATTCGGGCGCTGAAGAACTCGGACGTCAAGCTCACGGAAACGTCGCTGACGGGCGCCGAGGACGCAATTGTCGCGGAAGCGGCTGGTATTGAAATGGGCGTTGCCGACGCCAGCGCAATTGCGGACGTGAGAAAAGCGTCTCAGCGCTTATTTCTGACGTCGGCAATTGATTTTGTGCCGAATCCGCCGGTGACAGAGGACGATGTGCTGCGAGCGGCGATGACGTCGATCGAGCAGGGCGCAGATGCGATCCACACGAGCCGGCGTCCGGAAACGATTCGTCGTCTCGTGGATGAGAAAATCCCCGTCATGTGCCACGTCGGCTTCGTGCCAAGGCAGTCCAACCTGATTGGCGGCATTCGCTGTGTCGGCAAGACGGCTGAGGAGGCTATGCGGGTTTTCGACGAAATCCGCCGGTTCGAAGACGCCGGAGCGTTTGCCGTCGAATGTGAGCTGATTGCATCTGAAATGATGGGTGAGATCACCAGGCGGACCGGCATGGCGACAATTTCGCTTGGATCGGGAAGCGACGCCGATATCATGGGTCAGTTCATGTCGGACGTGTGTGGCGAGCACGAGCATATTCCGCGCCATGCGCGCGTCTATGCCGACGTGATGTCAATGCAGCAGAAGATCCGCGAAGTCAGGACGCAAGCAATGTCGGATTTCAAGGCAGACGTTTTGAGCGGGAGCTACCCGAACGACGGCGAGATCGTTCATGCGAATGACGACGAAGTCAACCGGTTCAGAGACATGCTGAAGTAGGGGGGCGCTTCGACAAGCCTGGCGCCAGCTTCGATCATGGCCTTCAGGTATGCCGGGTGGCCGGGCAGGTTTACCGTCGGCAGGGACGATGACATTCTTGTTAACAGGCCCTAAATTCATGTCTGCACGGGTTCTATCTCAGTCTCAGTAAAGGTATAATTTCTGGTCCAATAATATTCGAATTTCACACGAGATGACGTATACGCACATTGCGGCAGATGTCCGCGACGGAATCATGACCTTGACCCTGAACCGCCCGGACCGACTGAATGCGTTCACTGTGGCCATGGGTCGGGAAATGATCGAGGCATTCAATCGCGCCAGCGATGACGATGAGGTGTCGGTCATTGTGGTCACCGGTGCCGGCAAGGCGTTTTGTGCCGGGATGGACCTGTCGGTCGACGGCAATGTCTTCGGCCTCGACGAAACGGCACATCCGACCCTCGAGGATATGCGCAGGCGTGCCGACAACCCGCACATGATAGAGGCCGTGCGGGATCTCGGCGGACAGATCAGCCTCGCCATGTACGAATGCAAGAAGCCGATCATTGCTGCGATCAACGGGATCGCCGTGGGATATGGCGCGACGATGACTTGCGCAATGGACATCCGGCTGGCTTCGGAGAATGCGAAGGTCGGTTTCGTCTTCAACAAAGTCGGTATCACTCCGGAAGCGTGCTCAACCTGGTTTCTGCCACGCATTGTCGGCATGCAGACGGCGCTCGAGTGGTGCTACACCGCGGACATCAACGACGCCGAGACGCTGCGACAGGAACGCTTTGTCAAAGCTGTGTATCCCACCGACAAACTCCTCGACGAGGCCTACAAGCTGGCACGCAGGATCGCCGGCTTCAGCCAGGTCACGAATGCGTTGACGCGCCAGATGATGTACCGCAATTCTGCCGCTGAGCATCCGCGCGTGGCTCACGAAGTCGACTCGCTTTCTGTCTATTACACGAGTGTCACGAGCGGCAAGGAAGGCGTCCAGGCGTTTCGCGAAAAGCGTGCACCGGTTTTCGAACAGAAGGCGTCGAGCGAGATGCCTGAGTTTTATCCATGGTGGGAATGATTTGCTTTTTTCAGAGATTAAAGATTCGCCGTCTTTAGATCGACGCGCGGCCCTGATCACCGGCGCTTCGAGTGGCCGCGCCGTTGCGGTAGCCCTCGATGTGACAGATCCGAAGCAGATTAGTCGGGCGCTGGATGCCTGTTTCGAGTCTGAGGAAGGCAGGAAGTCCATTGCAGCGACACCGGCGGGTCGCAGAGGGTGGTATGACGAACTGACCATGCCCCTGCTAATGTTGGCTTCGTTCTGCCGCTTGACGGCGCGTATCTCGTGAAACCGTTGACGGCTGAGATGGCCTGAGAAATCAATCGTGTCCATGATCGTCAACCGTCGCGACCTCGATTTCGTTCTGTACGAAGTGCTCGGCGTCGAAAAGCTGTTTGCCACCGAGCGCTACGCGTCTTTCGACCGCGACATGCTTAACGAAGTGCTGGACAGCGCCCAGGCTGTTGCCGAGGACGTTTTCCTGCCATCTGCCGCCTCTGTCGATGCTGCTGAGGTCCGATTCGAAGACGGCGGCGCCGTATCGCCTCCGGAGGTCAAAGAAGCACTCGACGCCTTCGCCGAATGCGGTTTCTTCGCTGCGGGATTCGACGAAGAGGTTGGTGGTCTGCAAATGCCTTACGTCGCGACGACTGCGATGAACGGTATGTTCTCGGCGGCCAACAACTCAGTCTACTGTTTCGCGATGCTCACTGTGGCGGCAGCTAATATGCTCGACGAATTCGGCAGTGACGAGCAGAAAGCGAAGTTCCTCACGCCGATGATTGACGGCCGATGGTTTGGCACGATGGCCCTTTCCGAAACCCAGGCCGGGTCGTCACTGGCCGACATCAAGACCCGGGCAGTCCCGCGGAAAGACGGGACCTACAACATTGCAGGCACAAAGATGTGGATCTCTGGCGGCGAGAACAATATTTCCGAAAATATCGTGCACATGGTGCTGGCGAAGATGCCGGATGCACCGCCGGGCGTAAAGGGCATCTCGCTTTTTATCGTGCCTAAAGTTCGCGTCGGCGAAGATGGCGAACTCGGCAAAAAGAACAATATCGTGCTCGCCGGGCTCAATCACAAGATGGGCCAGCGCGGACTGCCGAATACCCTGCTCAACTTTGGCGAAGGCGGCGAGTCGATCGGCTACCTGGTCGGCGAACCCAACCGGGGCCTGCGCTACATGTTCCACATGATGAATGAAGCGCGCATCATGGTTGGGCAAAACGCGACCATGCACGGGCTCGCGGGTTACCTCGCATCGCTCCACTACGCGAAAGATCGACCGCAGGGAAGACTGCCCGACAACAAGGATCCCAGGTCTCCGCAGGTCCCGATCATCGAGCATGCCGACGTAAAGCGCATGCTTCTGTCGCAGAAAGCCAATGTGGAGGGCGCACAGGCGATGGTGTTGTTTTGCGCGTTGCTGGTTGACCGGCTGAAGACTGAATCGGATGCAGATGTCCGGCAGCGTCTGCACCTGCTGCTTGAATTATTGACGCCCATTGCTAAATCGTGGCCGTCCGAATTTTGTCTCGAAGCAAACAAGCTCGCAATCCAGGTCCTGGGCGGCTACGGCTACACGCGCGATTATCCGGTCGAGCGTCACTATCGCGACAATCGATTGAACCCGATTCACGAAGGTGCTTATGCCATTCATGGCATCGACCTGCTCGGGCGCAAGGTAACCATGCACGGCGGCGCAGCATTCGACATCCTCTGCGGGGAAATCGAGTCAACCGTCGCTGCGGCCTCGGGCACGGCGTTCGAGCGCGAGGCCAGTCAACTGCACATAGCTGTGGAAGGGTTGCGCGAGACGACGGCCACTCTGCTCGCCTGCGACGATACGACGTTGCGGCTCGCCAATGCCACGCTGTATCTCGATGCCACGGGCCATATCGTCATCGCGTGGTTTTGGCTGCAGCAAGCGCTGGTGGCGGCGTCGGCATCGCCCGCCACGGCCGACGATACAGCGTTTTACGCCGGCAAATACCGCACGGCGCGGTTCTTTTACCGTTACGAACTTCCCAAAGTGCGGCCAATGCTGGATATTGTCGCAGCGCTGGACGATCTTACCGTTGGCGCGAGTATCGCCGATTTTTCTGCATGACCACTGGAGAGCCATGTGACCTCTGAAGCCCGCGTTGACAGCGCCAAGAGCCTGTCGTTTGTTATCGGCCTGGCCGTTCTTGCGCCGATTGTATTTCTGATCCTTCCCGTCTACCTCGGGGCGCTTTACAACGATCTCGGTCTCGGTGAGAGCCAGCTCGGGTTGCTGGCAACGATGGAATTGCTGGGTATTGCGGTGATGGCGACAAGCGGCGTTTACTGGTCGACACGCTGGGACTGGCGCCGGATGGTTGGCGGTGCGCTGGCGCTGATCGTGCTTGGCAACATCGTCACCTATTTCGCGCTGGACGGAATCTCGTACACGGGCCTGTTGACGTTGCGCTTTGTGATTGGCATGGCGGCCGGTGTGTTGACGGCAACCATGTTGGCGTATCTGGCCGCGCACCCCGACACGGAGCGTGCATCGGGGTTCCTCGTCTCCGCACAGACTGCTCTGCAGGTCGCGGGCATCTATCTCGTCCCTGTTCTGATCGCTGCGCCTCTGCTTGGCGGCATATTTCTTGGTGCGAAAGGCGTGTTTCTTGCTATGGCGGTCTTTGCCGTCATCTTGCTGCTTGCTGTCAGGGCAATGCCCCGCAGCGGCGGAGGGCAGGAGTCCGAAGCCGTTGTTTCGGAGCAGCACGGACACGGCCTGCACGCGGCGGTAGTACTCGCCTCATTCGCATTGTTCTTTATCGCACAAACGGCGCTCTGGGGATTCCTTGAGCTACTCGGCGCCGATTCAGGCATCGCGGCAGACAAGACTATTCTCGCCATTACGCTGTCAACACTGGTCGCCGTGCTGGGCCCGCTGGTTGCCAGCTATTTCGGTACTCGGCTCGGGCAGTTTGCGCCGCTCTTAACGGCCGGCATCATTCAGTTTGTTGGTCTGGCCATGCTGATGATCCTCGAGATCGATTTTGTCGTTCTGCTGGTCGCGCTCAGCATCTTCCAGTTCGGTTGGACAATGGCCATTCCTTACCAGTACGGCGTCATGGCCGATGTCGACCCCACGCACCGGTTTATCGTCCTGGTTTCACCGGCGTCAGCGCTGGGCCTTGCATTTGGGCCGGTGATCGGCGGCGTTCTGATTGAGTCCTCGGGCTATACCGCGATGTACATTGCGGTTGGCGTCGCACTCGCGCTGTATCTCGCTTGTATTCTCCCCTTCGCAGGAAAGAAATCGTAATGTCCAACAGCAATCATCCCTTTTACCTCGACTCGAGCGGGACGCCTCGGCAACTCGGCCTCGCGCACGGCGAACATTTTCGTACCGTAATCGACAATGCGATTGAGCAGTGGCAGAACGATGTTGCCGAGTTCACGAAGATGCCGTTCGAACAATTTATGGGCCAGTTCCTCGCTGCGACCGACTACCGGCCGGCGATCGTGCGCTGGACGCCGCATGTCCTTGAAGAGATGCAGGCGATTGGCGAGGCTGCGAATGTCGCCGATGACGTGATTTACACCTGGCAGATGGTGGATGAGTTCATCGATTTCATCGTGGAGTACGCCTACGTCGAGAAATGCACGACGGTTGGCGGGTACGAGCAGGCGGGCGACGCACCGCCGACAATTGGCAAGACGCAGGACCTGATGCACTGCTACATCGGTGCGGGCGCTCTGGTTCGGACGCGCTACGCCGATTCCGACATCGATATCCTGAATTCAACCATCGCGGGCATACCATGCCAGGACGGCATGAGCCGGCATCTTGCCGTGTGTCTGAACCACGTCGGTCAACTGGCGCGCAGCCCCAATGGGCTGCCTGTGTCATTTCTTGCACGCCTGCTGATGGAGCGCAGCCGAAACATCGAAGACGCGGCCAGCATTCTTCGCGAGGTGACACATGCCTCGGGCATGAACTACGGGCTCGCAGACGCGCAATCCGTCCGGACATTTGAGGTGTCTGCGGACCACGTCGAAGAATACTTGCCTGCACCCGACCTCAAACGCATCTGGCATACCAACCATCCGATTGCCAACGACAACTACTGCCGGGACATCGGCATGTGGAACAAGCTACCGGATGCTGAGGCCGGCAATACACAGGCGCGATTCGATTTCATTGAGCGCGAGGCAACCAAAGCTGACGCGCCGCTTACGCGTGCGCGCATTATGCAGTTGTTGTCGTCCCGTGAGGTGCCGGTGTCGGCGCATGCCGAGGACGAGTTCCCGACGATCAACAGTGTCATCATGGAACTCGGTGAAACTCCGACGCTGTTCTTCTCGCCGGGGCCTCCGAGTCAGGCGGATTACGTGCCGTTTACGTTCGACTGAGGTTGGGGTCAGGCCTGCGCCTCATTGATGGCGCGAGCGCAGTCGTAAAGCGCATTGCCGAAATCGAGGTCGCCCTGAGACGGCATCGTCGTCGTTGAGAATTGCACGACAACGACCCCGGTTCTCGGGTTTGCGTACATCATTTGGCCGCAGACGCCGAGGTGGCAGAACGCTTCGCCATCCGAGGTCATCTGGTTGTGGTAATGGTAGCCGTCTCCCAGGTAGTAGCTTGTTCCGTCTTTACCTGAGCGGCACTCGTCGAGCCATTCTCGTGGAATCACCTGAGTTCCGTCGGCCGCCTGGCCCATGCGCGCGTACAGCATCCCGTAGCGGGCCAGATCGCGCGGGGCAATGATCAAACCGCCACTGCCACTTGCCAAACCGTACTTGTCGACACTGAAAAGAGCATCGCTTTCAGCGCCGATATGGCGATAGATACGTTCCGCGAACAGTTCGGTGAATCGCTTGCCCGTAACTGATTCTGTGATCGCAACCAGCATGTCAGTGTTTGGGCACAGATAAAGCGTTATGCCGTCGAGCTCGAGGTCCGGGTCGTGTTCGATCGCCTTGATGTATTCGAGGATTCCGATGTCATGCATGTCTGTGCCCGGATGCCAGGCGGAAGCCGCCTCGTACTCGAAGATTTCCGCGTCCGGGTCTGCGAAGTTCTCGCTGAACGCAAGTGCAGTGTTCATGTCGAGAAGCTCTTGCAGGCGTACGCCGTGGAACCCGGACGCGACATCGGGAATGTATTCGTCGACTGTTTTGGTCGGATCGATGAGCCCTTCGCTGACGAGATTGCCGACAACGGCGCTTACCGTCGTTTTCGACACCGACTGGCACATGTGACGCTCTTCGGGGTCCATCCGCAGATAGTTTTCGTAGACGGCGACACCATCTTTGAGGACGACCAACGCATCGGCATGGCACTTGTACAGGTAATCGTCGAGGTTAAGCGATTCGCCATGATACGTGACACGAACATCGGACAGGTCGGCCGTCCCCGTTTGCAGGGCCTGCACGTCGCCGTCGCCCTTCGGAATCGTGACTGTGTACGGCAGGATCCTGTCGATATGCCGATAGGCCCAGTTGCGGTTAGCGGGCTCAGCCCAGTTGGAGAGATCAATCGTCGATCCATCCTGGTTGATGTCGATATGCGGTGCTTCTTCTACGCCAGGCAGAACATCGGGTTCAGGCATAAGGTTCTCCTGCTTTCGTTAAGTTGAAACCGGTTATTCGGCGCTGTAAACAAGCTCGCCGTCGAGAAAGGTGTAGACCGCCTTCGTCTCGCTGATGTCCTCGACCGGGATCTCGAGCAGGTTTTGATTCAATACCGCGATGTCGGCACGCATACCCACCTCGAGCGAACCAAGATCCTCTCGCCGTGCTGCGTAAGCACCGCCGGTTGTGTAGGCAGCAATTGCCTGCTCGACGGTCAGGCCATCAATCGTTCCGAGGCGATCGTCACGGACACCGTGCGGGTGTTTACGGGTAATCAATGCTTCCATTCCGGGGTACGGGTTTACAGTCAGCGTATTCGAGTCCCAGTCGCTGCCAGCAGCAACCACTGCCCCTGCATCGGCAAACCAGCGAGCCGGATAGGCCATATCCATTACCCAGTCCGGAACCATCGTGGCGACCCAGTCAAACGTGTCGTTCGGATACCACGCGTGCGGCGAAACCTCGGCGACGACATTAAGTTCCTTAAAGCGGGGCAGGTCATCCTTGTGAGGCATGCTCGAATGTGCGTTCTGGTGCATCGGGCCGTCCGGACCGTTGGCGTTACGCGCAGCCTCGGCCGCGTCGAGCACCGCGCGAATGGACGCGTCGCCGTGCGAATGGACGGCAATCGACATGCCTAGCGCATCGAGGCGAATGAAGCGCTCCTTGAGGACTTCGGGGTCGATCAACGGCGTGTTGTTGTTGCCCTCGTAGTTCTCGAGCATGTAATTGGTGCCCGGAATACCGTCCATGTTCATCTTGATGAAGTCCGGATTGAGCTTGTCCGAGCGGTACTGGTCGCGCGTTTCGAGGAACGCATAGAATTCTTCTTCCTGCTCGGGTGTCTGTGGGCGAAACGTCAGGTGTTGCGACACCCGCATCGTCAGTTCGCCGGCATCGTCGACTGCTTTGTACGTATCCAGGCTTGACTTGCCACCGTGCAGTTCCTTGATCGACGTGATGCCATAAGAGTTGAACCACTGCTGCACATCACGAACGGCTTGCTGACGTTGTTCTTCTGTGTAGGTTGGCCGAGCACCCGCCGCAATTCCGCGGACCGCTCCTCTGGCTGTGTCGATGAGCAGCCCGTTCGCCCGGCCGTTTTCGTCCCGAACGATTTTTCCGCCATCGGGATTGGGGGTGTCGTCAGTGATACCGGCAGCGTCAAGCGCAGCGCTGTTGGCCCAGAGAGAGTGTCCGCCGTCTTGCCCGACGAGAATCGGCCGCGTGCTGTCGATGGTATCCAGCACGTCGCGATTCAGATCTTCGTCCATGCCGACATCGCCGCCGACAATGACATTGTCCTCCGGGTGAGACTCAGCGTACTCGCGGATAACCTCAACAACCTCTTCGGCTGTCAGTGCCGTTGAGAATTTCAGGCCGCTGGTTCGAAGCTGCGACGACATCGCGTGCACGTGGCTGTCGTGCAGCCCAGGCAGCACCATCTCGCCGTCGAGGTCGAATACCTCTGTCTCGTCTCCGACCAGTGCGGATGCTCCCTCTTCGTCACCAACGTAGACGATCACTCCGTCGCGCACGGCCACAGCATCTGCCCACGGCTGCTCCGGGTTCAGCGTATAAACGGCACCACCACGCAGGAGTGTATCGGCGGGTTCTGGTGCCTCTGCGGAACCGCCACAGGATGCGATTGAGCCTGCCGAAATCATGAGTGCGAGAAGCTTGAGTGTGGTTTTCATAATTGTCCCCAACGTTTTATGAAGTTTCCTGATGGTTGTACGGTTTTTGCCGGCCGACCCAGGCCGACAGTAGAATTGTTACGGCGGTCACTGCAACGAACCCCCAGTAAACGAGGGTAAAGCCCTGTGCCTCGGCAATCGTGCCCGCGATCGGCGGCCCGACGGCGGCACTCGATGCCAGGATGAACGGAATCATCACGCCGATGCGACCGCTGTAATCGTTGTGGGCAACGAGCCCCATCTGATATGCAATCGTGTATTGCAGCATGCCGTTGATGACGCACGCGGCAAATACGTAGATCGCGAGGCCATTGCCATACGCAAGCAACAGCACCGCGATAACGGCGAAAACCAGCCCGGCGTTCAGTGGCCAGATGTGGCCATACCGATTACCGAGCCACGCGGCGAGACTCGCTCCGGCAAAGCCGGCGGCAATCGACAGAGTCAGGATTGTGCCGATGGTGTCGGCAGACAGTCCGTTGGTATCGCCGATGGCTTCCATGAATCCCCATAGCGCTGAAAACGCGGCAAACTGGATGAAAAGTGCAAGGATGGCCACCCAGGCCGGCAGGGGATTGATGCGCTTGATCACGGCCTGCTCTTCGTCGAGACCACGTTCACGTTTCAGGAAGTTATCCGGCAGCCTGAACACGAAGACCAGGCAAGCAATGTAAGCGGCGACTGTGCCAACGACGAAGCCGGAAAAGCCATACGTGACGATGATCCACTTTGTCATCAGGAACATGACGAGCCCGGCGAGGCCCATCTCCCACATCAGCTTGACGCCAAACGCCGACTCCGGATCGCGTGCGCGTGCGAGGACCGTCAGGCCGATCGTAAACACCATGCCCGCGCCGGCGCCGAGTATGCAGTATGCTGCGTATACCATGGTGGCGTGATCGGCGACCCCCCAGGAGGCAACGGCGCCGACCATTAGCACGCCGCTGACAATGCCGCAAGCGCGCCACTCGAAATGACTCATCCAGATGGGTGCGGCCAGTGTGATCGCGGCAAACCCGATCAGGTATATCGACGCGAGCCAGCCAATCTGCTCGAGGTTGAGCCCGTACTGGTCCGCCGTCGCGCTAAGAAACAACGGAAACGCGTTGAAAACCAGCGAGCCGACAGCCGACGTGATACAGGCAGCAAGGAACGCGTTGCGATCCTCAAGTACGTAATGCGCGGACGGAACCGTGGTCATTCAACCCTCTCGTAATGGGCCAAAACCGGGGACGGACACCTATTTTCGTCCGGGAAACAGGTGTCCGTCCCCGTTAGAAATTGCCTCGCAGGCCAAGTATGAATTCACGTTCAAACTGCCGGTCGCGAATCTCGGTACGCAGCAGGTTGCCGTCGATCACCGGGCCGTCATAGCGCTCGCGAATGCGCCGGCTGACGCCCTCGTTGAATACGCGCGCCTGGAAGTAGACAGTGGTACTGTCGAACATCCGGTAGTTCGCCGTGAAATGTGCCGTCGGACCCTTGCGCTGGTCCCGGGTAACGCGATCGTAGCCGATGTTGGTTCGTTCGCTGTTCCAGTTGGCTTCGAGCGTGTAGTTCAATTTCCATGCAGGAATATCGTGGCGAAACTGGGTTTCGACGGAATGCCGAGCCGAGCCGCGTATTTCGCGCGCTATGCCGGAAAACGGATCGGTGGTCTCGGAATCCTGCAGCGTGTAGGTGAGGTCAACGACTGCACCTTCCAGGCCGATGCGCTCCAGCCGGAAACTGGTCTTCAACTCAGCGCCCCAGCGCTGTGCGTCGCCGATGTTGCCCGGACCGGTGACGCCATCGACGATCAGGATTCGATCGATATGGTCTTCGATGTCGTGGTAGAAGAGTTTGCCGCTGATCAGCCCGCCGTCGCCGGCAAAGCGGTGCTCCCACGTACCCTGCAGTTCCCATGCCTTTTCGGGTTCGAGGTCCGGGTTGCCGCCGTCAAGACGGTCGGCGCGGCTGTCAAAGCTCGACACGAAGTCGCCGAAATTGAGCTGGCTGACGGTGCGTTCGAGTGTCGCCCGGAACTGGTCTCGCTCATTCAGGTCCCAGCGGAAATCGAAGCGTGGCTTGACGTAGTCAAAGGAGCGGGAGTTGTAAATATCCAGTCCGGTCTGGACGATTTTGGAGGTTTCGATATTGACCGCCGCTTCGAGGATCTTGTCGTCGCCCAGTGACCAGAAGTCGGTTGCAAAGACTTCGTAACGGTCTTCGGTGACTTTCGACTCGGAGTTGAACAGTGGTATCTCAATCAGGTCGCCGTTTGGCAAGACCTCGAACAGCAAGACGGCCTTGTCGAGCGTATTTCGTGCGGCCTCGGCGCCGATTTCGAGTGTGTGGGCGTCCCAGGGCGACCAGGTAAACGAACTGCGAACGATCGATTCTGTCTGCTTTTCATTGCCGACGAACATCGATGCGTCGGGAATATCGCCGGGCAGACTCGAGATCAGGGATACGATTTCAGTTTCGTCCTCGTCTTCGTTCGTAAAAATCATACGGGTTTTGAGGCGGCCAGCGCCCAAGGCATTTTCGATATCGCCACCGAGTTCCCACTCAACGCCCTCCCGAAGCTGGGAATCCACCGCGGTTTCGGTTTCGGGTATGCCGACAATCGAAGCGACGGTCGTCTCTCCGTCGCTTCGTTCGCCATCGACGATCTGGAGGTTCAGATTGGCGACGTCGTCGTCACGGAAGCTCCAGGACGCGCTGCCGATCAGGATGAGGTCATCCTGCATTTCGGGTCCGCCGGCGACGCGTGTTTCGGTCACCTGGCCCGCCGGGTCAAGGAACGTTTCCTCGATGTAATTGCCGCTGCCGCGATTGTACGGACCGTACTCGGCGCTGACGAGGTACTTGAAGCGGCCGTGACTGCGCCCGTAGGAGACCAGCGCGTCCCATTCCGTGCCACCTGCACCGTAGTCACCGACATGCACGCGCCAGGAACCGGCGCCATCGTCCGCGTCTTCACGCAGCACGATGTTTACGATCATGCCCTCGCTGCGAACGTCCAATCCCGATGCCGTTCCGCGAATAACTTCGATCCGAACCACCGAAGATGCCTGGATTCGCTGGATCGCGGATGATACGTCGTTCGATTTGCCGGACATGCGTTTGCCGTTGATCAGGAGCTGATCGCCGCCCGAACCGAAGCCACGGTCCTGGCCGCCACCGCCGCCGCTAAACCGGTCGCGTGTAAACTCCCCGGCACCCGGTACCCAGCGCAACATGTCGAGGGCGGAGATCGGCTCGTACTGGGCAAAATAGGCGGCGTCGTAAACGACGGTCGCACCGTCCGATGAGCGTGTCACCTTAGGTGCAGTCGCTAAGGATTCATTGTTCTGCGCCTGAGCGGCAGGAAGCAAAAAAAGCGGCACCACGAGCAGCGGTGAAACGAACCTAAGATTTGCCACGAATCCCCCAAAAAAAACGTAAAGGCCTGGTAAGTAGCCCTTTTGGACAATGCAATTGTACAGAGTTCCGCGGTCGTTACCATTGCAGGGTGTTTTTGTCGCAATTCGCGACAAATGTGCAACAGCAAGGCCCTATATGTCGCGTTTTACAGGGAGCGCAGCAAATGTCCGCCGTCAACGGGCAGCGCTGCTCCGGTGATGAAACTGCCGGCGTCTGACGCCAGCATCAGCAGCGGTATGTCGAGTTCGTCGTGTTTCCCGAGGCGTTTCGCCGTTGTTCCGGCAAGGAATTTCCGTCCCCGCTCGGATTCAAAAAAAGCATTGGTCATTTCGCTGCGAAAATAGCCGGGGCAGAGCGCATTGACGCGAACACGGTCTCGTA
The DNA here is from genome assembly GCA_965224505.1 of Woeseiaceae bacterium. Classification (GTDB taxonomy): domain Bacteria; phylum Pseudomonadota; class Gammaproteobacteria; order Steroidobacterales; family Woeseiaceae; genus UBA1847. The sequence continues at coordinate 1,549,783 of CBDCZL010000018.1, read as the reverse complement.
CAAGCTCCAGTGCCATCGCTCTCGTCAGTTGAACGACAGCGGCCTTGGAGGTCGCGTAAGTGACTTCACCGTATTGAATGCCCAGTCCGAGAATCGACGCGATGTTGACGATACTGCCCGGCTGGCCGGCATTTTTGAGCCGCTTGACGACCGCCTGTCCCACCCGCCAGACGCCATCGAGATTTGCGTCCATGACAAAGCGCCAGCTCTCTTCGGAAATCTCGCCGAACCGCTCGGATTTCGCGACACCGGCGTTACTGATCAGGATGTCGACGATGCCAAAGGCCGCTTCGGCGGCGTCCAGTGCATTCTCAACGTCGTCGGGCGAGGTTACGTCGAGTTCGACCGCAAGTGCATTGCCACCGTCCGCTCGAATGTCCTCCTCGAGTGCTGCGAGCCGGTCCGCTTGGCGCGCGCCAATGATTACGCTTGCACCGGTCGATGCGAGTACCCTTGCGAAGTGTTCGCCGAGTCCACCGGAGGCGCCGGTGACAAGCGCCACGTTACCTTCGGTCGAAATTTCCTTTACGCGCACAATTCCGCCCCTTTCGCGGCTACGGGGCGAACCATCTCACCGACTGTCAACGCCTGTTCACTCGACGCGTTGCCGTCCAGCGCGCGTCTCCTGACGCCCTGGATAATGGACGCGAGCCGGAAAAAGCTGAACGCGAGGTAGAAGTGCCAGTTCTCAATACCGTCGATGCCCATGCGCTGACAGTATCTCGCAACGTAGGCCTCTTCGGATAAAATGCCCAGTTCATCGCGGTCGAGACCTCCCAGCCCGCGGATGAACCAGTCCGAATCCATACGCAGTGACATGCACTGGTAGGCGAGGTCGGCGAAGGGATGCCCGAGCGTTGACAGTTCCCAGTCGAGCAGACCGATGACGCGGTAGTCGAGTTTGTCGAACATCATGTTGTCGAGTCGACAATCGCCGTGTACCAACGCAACCCGGCCGTCGTCAGCCGGCGTGTTTTCGGGCAGCCAGCGGATCAGCATCTCCATCTCGGGTATCGCGCCCGTTTCGGCGTTGCGATACTGGGTTGTCCAACGGCTGACCTGGCGTTCGAAATAGTTACCCGGTTTGCCGAAGTCGGACAATCCTGTTTCCTGTACGTCGATCGAGTGCAGCACCGCGATAACGCGATTCAGTTCGTCATGAACCGTGCTGCGATCTTCGCGCGGCAGTTCGGGCAATGCCGGGTCCCAGAACACGCGGCCATCGAGAAATTCCATAACGAAGAAATCGGTGCCGATGACGGACTCGTCCCCGCAAAATGAAACGGTTCGAGGGACCGGTACGCCGGAATCACGCAGCGCGGTCATGACCCGGTACTCGCGGTCGACGGCGTGCGCCGATTTCAGGATCTGGCCAAACGGTTTGCGCCGCAGAACGTAGCGGCCGGACGCCGCCTCAATGAGAAAGGTTGGATTGGACTGCCCATCCGAAAATTTCCGAGCGACGAAGGGGCCCCTGTAGTCCGGTACATTTTCCGTCAGCCAGAGCTCGAGCCGGGCGTCGTCGAACGTCGACAATGCGTCAGACATGCTTTTCTAACTCTCTGTGTATTCGGCAATGATGCGCTTGCCAAGACCCATCTGGTGCACCTGATCCGGGCCGTCGGCCAGTCGAATCTGCCGCGCATAGCTAAAGGCCTCTGCCATGGACCAGTCGCTCGTCAACCCGCCGGCGCCGTGAATCTGGATGCAACGGTCTATGACGTTTTGTACGAGGATCGGCACGGTGGTCTTGCTGGCCGCGATAAGGTTCATGGCGGCTTTGGCGCCGACCCGGTCCATTTCATGGCAGGTCCTGAGAACCAGTAGTCGCGCCATCTCGATTTCCGAGTAGCTTCTCGAAACATCTTCGCGCACCGACTGGTGCTGGCTGAGCCTGCGGCCGAAGGTTTCGCGGGCCTCCGCTCTTTGGCAGGCGAGTTCCAGTGAGCGTTGCGCTGCGCCAATCAGGCGCATGCAGTGGTGAATTCGCCCCGGCCCCAGGCGGCCCTGAGCGATTTCGAATCCGCGGCCCTCGCCCAGCAGGATATTGTCGTAAGGCACCCGGACGTTTTCGAACACCAGCTCGGCGTGCCCGATCGGCGCATCGTCATAGCCGAGTGTTGTCAACGGGCGCAGGAGTTTCACTCCGGGTGTGCCCGCGGGTACCAAAACCTGCGACTGTTGTTTGTGCCGACTCGGATTGTCCGGGTCGCTTTTACCCATGACGATGATGATTCCGTTTCGTTCGTACATCGCACCCGTAATGAACCACTTTCGTCCGTCGAGTACCCACTCGTCGCCGTCGCGCACAATGCTGAGTTCGACATTGGTTGCGTCGCTCGAGGCCACCTGGGGTTCCGTCATCGCGTACGCCGAGCGGATCTCGCCGTCCAGTAACGGCCGCAACCACTGCTTCTGCTGCGCCTCGGTGCCGTACTTCATGAACACTTCCATGTTGCCAGTGTCGGGCGCGTTGCAGTTGAACACCTCGGGTGCCCACAGGACGCGGCCCATCTGCTCAGCAAGCGGTGCGTACTCAAAATTGCTGAGCCCGCCATGTTCGGCAAACTCGCCGTGCGCGGGAGGAACGAAGAGATTCCAGAGTCCCGCTGCTTTCGCCTTGTGCTTGAGTTCCTCCATCAGCGGAACCGACCCGAAGCGGTTTTCGGCGGTCTCGACCTCGTGTGAGTACGCCTTCTCGTTCGGGTAGATGTTCTCGTCGAAAAAGGTTCTGAGCCTGGCCTGCAGGTCCAGCGATTTGTCTGAAAAAGTAATCATAGTGCGGCCATGCTAAGGGAATCTATGAGATAACAAAAATTAATATATCTAATACGATAGAATAAACAATGGTTATTCTATGGGTGTTACCGATGGCGCTGCGATCGCTCGACTTGAATCTATTCGTCGTGTTCGACTGTATTTACCGGGAAGGCCATGTTACGCGTGCCGCGGAGACCCTGAGCGTGTCGCAGCCGGCGGTCAGCAGCGCGCTGCGCCGGCTGCGGCAGGCACTGGACGATCCGCTGTTCGTTCCATCGTCGGAGGGCATGATGCCGACGCCGATGGCGGACAACATCGCGGCCGACGTTCGTAAGGCGTTGCAATTGCTGCAGCGTAGCGCGTCAGCCAGTTCCGGGTTCGATCCGGCCACCTCGACCCGTACGATCAATCTTGCGATGACCGATCTGGCTGAAGCGTTGCTGTTGCCGGAATTGCAGTCGCTCGTGTCCGCCGTTGCCCCTGAGATGCAAATTTCCAGTTACTACCGGTCCCGCGAGTCAGCCGTGCAGGCGCTCAAATCCGGCGATGTTGACGTGCTTCTGGATGCGCCGATCGTAAATGTAGCGGCGCTTGAGCAACAACGCCTGGCCGAGCTGCCGCACGTCGTTGCAATGCGTAGCGGCCACCCATTGGCGTCTCGGACAATTGAAATTGAGGACTATGTCGCGGCCGATCATATTCATGTATCGAGTCGTCGCAGGGGAGGAGGGCTGGCCGATATTGCCCTGAACCGGGCAGGGCACCGGCGCAGGAATGTCGTGCGTGTGCCCGACTACCTGGTCGCCGCTCGAGTTGTCGAGTCATCCGATCTGTTGTGGACCGTTCCCGGTGCGCTGGCAGAGACGACCGGACTGCATGTCGTTGAACCGCCCTTTGAAATACCGGATCTGGAGTGGTTCATGTTTTGGAACAAGTCGGCGCAAAAGGATGCGTTCAATATGTGGCTGCGGAGAATCCTCGCTGATTTGGTTTAGGGCCTGTTAACACGAATGTCATCGACCCTGCCGAGGCGATTTTTTGTGCCGGCAAGGCGGAGCGGCCGCTCTCGCCCATCCATGGGCTTCGCGGCATTGGGGCGTCCTGCCAGGCACAACAGGGTTGATAACATTCGTGTTAACAGGCCCTAACTTACGGCATTAAAAGCGCGTTCGCACCGACGATATGCATCGGGAGATGTACCCGTCCAGCGCTTGAATGCACGGCTGAATGCGCTGGCCCCCGCGAAGCCGATTTCGAGGCCGATCTCGGTCATGTCGAGCGACGTTTTTTCAAGGTAATAGCGAGCGAGGTCCAGTCGAATCTGGTCGAAGAGCATGTTGAAAGACGTGCCGTGTTCGCCAAGCCGTCGTTGCAATGTGCGCGGCTCAATTCCGACTTCGGATGCGATATGCTCAAGCGTGACAGAATCCGACCCGAGTCCGCGGCGTATATTGTTACAAATGAGTTCGATCAGATTGTCTTCTTCAGGCAACGCCTCCGCGAGATCGCGCATGTGGCGGCGCAACACCGTGTAAAGAGTCGGATCGCTGCCATACACCGGTTCGTCCATTAGCGCCAATGAAAAGTACACCCGGTTAATGCTTTGGCCAAAACGCGGTCGAACGTGCAGGTGACGTCTGTACTCGGTGTCGGAGCAGACCGGCATGTGATCGAAGTGAACCTCTTCCGGTATCACATTGCGGCGCAGCAGGTTGCTGCAGATTCCGATGATGTAGGCGACCGTGATTTCGCTGTCGTATTCCCAGCCTGGAATTTCGACATGGTTCGATGCGTACTCGATCGAGACCCGTCGTTTCCCGCGCTTCAGCGCGAAATGCGCCTGAGACTGAAACACCGGCGCATAGTGAATGAAGTCGACCAGTGCGGCGCCGACCGTTGGAGCGTTCCTGTACAAGTGACCGAACGGGCCAAGCTGCGGCAATTCGACCGAACGCCCGAGTTGCAGCCCCATGTCAGGGCGGCCGGTCGCATCGACGACTTTGCTGAAGATCGACATGATGGTCAGCAGGTCGACCTGACGATACGGGTCCGCGGCCTCGACCATACGCATGGCGCTATCGCCAACAATCGCGCCTGGCTCGTATTGGTTACGCCTGAGAAAATCGACGACGCCCAGTATCACTCCGGATCGTACCCAGGGTCTTGTCGGCAGGCCATTCATCGTGTCGTACATCGTCAAGATTTTGTCGTCGGCGGGCAAGCGTATTTGTACGTACAAACGAGACACTTGCCGGAATCAGATTTTCTTTTGAGGGGATACCGCCATGGGGACCAACAGACGCGAATTCATGAAATTGAGCGGTGGGCTTTCGCTCGCCGGAATGGCCGGTGTTGCCTCAATCCCGGCAGCAATGCCCGCTCGGATTGCCCGGGCGGCAATGGAGCAGGGCGATAACAGCATCATGACGGCCACGGCACTCAAGTATTCTCCGCAGGGCACCGTCGAGGACGCATATCCGACCAACCTGCCGGGCGTCATCCCGCGGGAGAAAGTCCAGGCGCTTGCGAAGAAAGAACTGGACGCGTGGCTTGACAAGCAGCCGAAAAGCCGCGCGATGACCGCTCGTGCGCGCGAGTCCTCACCGTTTGGTGTACTCGGCAATCACCAGAAAGACTGGAACAACATGCCGCAGAACATCTACGTCGAGCGGGCGTACGGCAACAAGCTCTGGGACATCGACGGGCACGAGTACCTGGACTTCTGCCTGGGCGATACGCCGGACATGTACGGTCACGGCGATAAGAACCCGGCCGTTCGCGCTGCCGCAGCACACATGCTCGAAAACGGTATTCACACAATGGCGCCCAATGAAGACGGCGTCGTTTGCTGCGAGCTGATGTCCGAGAAATTCGGCTTGCCGCACTGGATGGCCAACCTGTCGGCATCGGATTCAAATCGTGCCGTACTCGCGATCGCACGCCAGGTCACGGGCCGCAATATCATTGCGATTCCAAACTTCACGTATCACGGCAATGTCGATGAAACGCAGAAATTCATGCCCTACAAGGGCCTGATCTCGCGTTTCCACGGCATGAATGTCTATCCGAACCCGGAGGTGGGCGACCGGACCCGAATCTTCAACTATAACGATCTCGACAGTCTTGAGGCGGTTCTGAAGGACAAACAGGTCGCCTGCGTCATGATGGAGCCGATCATGAGCAACTTCGGATGGGCGTGGCCGCGCGACGACTTTAACAGGAAGGCTTATGCGCTGTGCCAGAAGTACGGTACGCGCCTTGCCTACGACGAGACGCACACGCTATCGGCCGGACCCGCCGGTGCCTGCGGCGTGCTGGAACTGCATGGCTACTACGATTTCTGGGTCTGCGGCAAAGGTATTGCGAGTGGCGTCCCGACCGGCGTCTTCGGTATGACCGAAGACGATGCGCGCGAACTTTTCCATCAGACCGAGGCGCAAGGGCTGTTTGGCGAAGCTGCGTTCGGTCGTCTCGGAACGCTTTTGTCCGGCAACACGGTCTCCGCTCGTGCATTGCGAGTCACCCTTGAGGAAGTCCTGACCGATGAGGTGTACGGCGAAGTTGGAAAGCACGTCGATGACATCGTCGACGGCATGAATGCGTCGATCGAGACGTACAACGCGCCGTTTTTGATTGAGAAGATGGGCAACCGCATATCGTACACATTCATTCCCGAACGCTGCTACGACCCGGTGTCGGCCTCCGTTGGCATCGGCTTCGGCGGCATGTTCGAGTTCAGCCATGCCTACGCCTGGAATCGCGGTATCATGATCATGCCGTACTTCAATATGCTGATCGTCACTCCTCAGCACACCCGGGAAGACACGGCCCGCTGGCTCCCGGTCTGGGACGAAATCGTTCGTATTCTGATGGGACGGTAGCTGTAGGGCGGCAGCGGTTTCAAATTGAGACAATTGCGTGAGAAAATACACCGAACGCAGGCCGGATTCGGTGTATGCAGGGCAAGATCTACAGCAATCTCGACGAGTTGTCCCAGGTTCGCCATCTGGTGTATGGGCTGAATCCTCTGCTCGGTTGGCTGGAAGAGTCAGAATACTCGTATGATCACTTCCTGGATCGGGCAGGTATTCCCAGGGCGGCCATTGAAGATCCGGATTACCTGATTTCGCCCTCACAGGAGCTGGCGTTTCACACGTCGGTCTGCCTCGAGCTGGATATTCCGCACCTTGGGCTCATCATCGGGCCGCGGTATCACCTCTCGTCATACGGAATGCTGGGGCTTGCCGCCATGACCGCTGAAAACCTGTACGAGTGTTACAGAAGGTTCTTCGATCATATTGTGATGACGTGGACCTATTTCAGGTTTGGCATGGTGGCTGAAGGCGGCGACGGCATCCTCGATATGGAAGCACTGCGGGATCTGGGTAACGCCTATCGGTTTATGGTCGACCGCGACATCAGCGCGGCATATACAATCGCGAGCGAAGCGCTCGGTTTTCGTCTGCCGCTGCGAAGGGTGGAGTTGCAGCAGGATCCGCCCAGGTATTGCCATCGATACGAGGAGTTTTTCGAGTGTCCGGTTCATTTTGGAAAGGAAAGAAATGCACTGGTTTTCGATCGAAAATGGTTCGATGAACCGCTCGAAAAGTCCGAACCCGCGACAAGCAAGGTTTTTGCCGCTCAGTGCGGCAGGATTTCGGAATCCCTGTGCGCGCGTTACAACCTGTCCGAACACATCCGGGCGCTTGTGATGAATTGGGGGCATCCACCAAAAAACCTTGACGAGATTGCCAGTGCGTTACATACAACGCCCCGATCGATTCAGCGTCGTCTAAGCGCGGAGGGAACATCGTTCAATGATCTCGTCAGGCAGGTCCGTTTGAACGTCGCACTCGAGTTTCTTAGAACGACGTCGTTGAGCATTGAACAGATCGGCCACCATCTGGGCTTCAGCAATAGCTCCAGCTTCAGCCATGCGTTCAAGAGCTGGCATGGATTGGCCCCAAGTTCGGTCCGACAGGCGATGACAGAGGCAAATATGTCGTAGTTCGACATCCATTTGTCGTGAAATCGTATTAGATTGAGACCCTCTCTTTGACAGCATGTTACCGGCAACATGTCATCCAAGGGGGGGTACGATGCGACAACGTCTGGCTTACGCGAGCTTACTTGCGGTAACTTCACTCATTCCATTCGCCGCTTCTGCTCAGGGGTCCGGCAAAGCCCTCGAAGAAATCAGGGTTACCGCTCAGAAGCGTGAGCAGGGACTTCAGGAAGTCCCGATGGCCGTATCGACACTGACGGAAGCACAGATGCAAAAGGCCGGTGTTTTCCGCGCAAACGATCTTGCCCAAATCGTGCCGAACCTCAATGTCACGTCGCCACACGCCGCCGGAGCGCCGAACTTTTCGATGCGCGGCATTTCGGTTGGTAACGAATTCAACTACAACCAGGCGTCGCCCATCGGTGTCTATGTGGACGAGGTATACCTCGCGGCACGCTTCACGCACGGTGCCAATCTCTACGATCTCGAGCGCGTCGAAGTCATGCGCGGTCCGCAGGGTACGCTGTATGGGCGAAACACGACGGGCGGTGCGGTCAACTTCATTACGCGCAAGCCGTCGCTGGACGGTGAGCCACATGGCTATCTGACGCTCGGTGCGGGCGACTGGAACCGGGCGATGGTCGAAGGTGCATTCGATGTTTCTTTCAGCGATACGTTTGGTGTTCGGGCGGCAGCGAAGTACGTCAGGAGCGACGACTTCATGGAAAACGTCAACCCGAATGGTAAAGACGGGCAGGGTACGGACAGCCTGGCTGCGCGAATTGCAGCCCGATTCAGCAACGACCGCTGGGATGTTATTGCGCGCGCCTACTTTTCCAATGAGAAGCCGGGCGGTACCGGCGTCATCGCATTGGGTTCAGGGCCGGATAATCGCAATATCATCACGGGCGCTTGTCGCTGTGATGCCAATAACGGCCTGCCGCTGACCGATTTGCAGTTTGACTCCAGCAATACGGGCGATATCGACATAGACGCGAGCGGATTTAACCTGACGGTAAATGTCGGGCTCACCGATTCACTTGACCTCGTCTCGATTTCGGCCTGGGACGAGTCTCAGATCGCACAGCCGACCTTCGACTGGAGCGGTTCACCTGTCAGCGTCGGCAACGGCAACTGGAAAGCGGACAACGAACAGTTGCAGCAGGACCTGCGGCTTTCCTGGACGTTTGATCGCGGCAATCTGATCGCGGGCGCCTATTACGGTTGGGATGAGACCCAGGTTCGTAACGATTATTACTTCTACAACGAAGTGTTGCCGATCGATGCGCTTGTCGCTCTGCAGGTCATGCCAACGAACGTCTATCAGACTTACGATCAGGAAAGAAAGTCGCTGGCGCTCTACGGCCACGGTTCCTGGTTTGTGTCCGACAACCTGACGCTCACTGCGGGTTTGCGCTGGACCGATGACGAGTTCTCGTACCAGAACGGGTTTGCGTGGTTGGAGGTTTCGATCCCCGATGTCCTGCTGCAATTCTATAACGGTTTCGCGCCAATCAATACCGTTGATCATCCGGCCCTGGGCCCTGTGCTAGGAGCAGCGGCAGGTCTGACTCTGCCGCAACAGACGATACCGGGTCCGTTCCCGCTGGGCGTGCCGCCCGATTTCTCGAGTCCGCTGCCCGATCAGATCGGAAACTCCGATGAGGTGACCGGAACGTTGATCCTCGATTACAAGTTCAGCGACGACGTCATGCTGTACGGCAGCTACTCTCGCGGCTATCGTGCCGGTGCGTTTAACGGCAATGGCTACCTCGCACCGCAGCAGATTTCGTTCGTCGAACCGGAAATCGTGGATGCCTGGGAGGTCGGACTCAAGAGCCGCTTCCTGAATGATCGAGTGCAGCTGAACACCGCCGCCTTCTTCTACGACTACAAGAACAACCAGTTCCAGAACATCGTTGGCATCGTTTCATTCCTCGAGAACGCCGGCAAGTCCGAGATTTCGGGTCTTGAAGCAGAGCTGGCGGCGGTATTGACCGATCAATTCATTTTGAACCTCAACATCGGCTACCAGGACGCGGTCTATAAAGAATTGTCGCTCCTGAGTCCGGCAGCAGCAGACGGGACACTGAACGGCGATACCAACATGAACGGCATCATCGATGTGCTGCTTGGTGAGGTTGGCGCTTCTTTGCCGATCAACCTGAATGGCAACAAGATGATGAACGCACCGGAATGGAATGTCGCGATCGGTGCCGACTGGACCGTTTACGAGTCAGACAAGGGTACGCTCAGCCTGCTGCCGTCCGCCAACTATATCAGCGACCAGTATCTGAGCCCGTTCAACGCGCTTGCCGGCAATCAACGTCTGTTCCAGGACGCTTACTGGTTGTTGAACGGCCAGCTGGTCTGGGACGCCGACCGTTACACCGCCCGTCTGTGGGGCCGCAACCTGACCGATGAGACGTACATGGTCTACGGCATTGACATCCGATCCGGCTTCGACGTCGATTATTTCACGCGCGGCGCGCCTCGCGCGTGGGGCGTGGACGTCACCTTCCGCTTCGATTAAACCTGGGACGGACACCTTTTTCCAGCCACCGATTCAAAGACTCGATGACGGGAAATAGGTGTCCGTCCCTGGTTTCTGTCGCGATCGGTCAAGCATTTGTCACATGAGGGCAAGCAGTGCCGGACCGACGAACTGCAAAATGGGATCCATCCGAAAATCACTTTGAGAGGCCGCCATGACCGCAATTCCGTACACCGAATGGGATGCAAATCCGAGCATTCTTCTTGGCGAACTGGGCGCGCAACCGCCGCTCCCCGACGTTGCATCGGAGTTCCAGCGTGGGCTGCATCAATTTGCCGAACACGTTATGCGCCCAATTGGACAGCGCCTCGACCGCCTTAGCGCCGACGAAGTCTGCGCAAAAGACTCCGAATATTGGGACTTCCGCGAACAGTATGTCGGTCTCGGCATTGGCATGGAAGCGATAGCGGCAATGTCGCCCGAGGAGGTCGCGGCCGTGTTCCCGGTGATTTTTGAGGAACTCGGTTGGGGTGATGCCGGTCTCGCGATCTCGGCTGCGGCTGGCTTGCTGCCGGCGTATATGTGTGCCAAATTCGGGCGACCGGACCTGTTGCAGAAGTACCCGGACACATTGTTGGGTTGCTGGGGTATCACAGAACCCGATCACGGTTCTGACAGCCTCGACGCCAGCGCCCAGATCTTCCACGCGGCCGGCAAGTATGGCCGACCGAACTGCCAGGCAAAGATCACCGACGGCAAAATCATCATCAACGGCCAGAAGTCGGCCTGGGTCTCGAATGCTCCGGTTGCCGACGTCTGCATCCTGTACTGCGCTGCGGAAACGGAAGATGGCGTCGACCCACATCGCGGTGCGGTTGTGCTCGTACCGATGGACGCCGATGGCGTTACCAGGGGCAAGCCGCTCGAGAAAATGGGTCAGCGTGCGCTGCCGCAGGGCGAAGTCTTCTTCGACAACGTTGAAGTCGACATCGAAAACCTGCTGGCTGCACCTGAGGATTACAAAAAAGCCGTCTACTGCATTCACACCGAAGCCAACACGCTCATGGGTGCAATCTTCACGGGCTGTGGACGTTCGGCCTACGAACTTGCTTACGACTACGCGCATGAGCGCAAGCAGGGTGGCGTCAAAATCATCCAGCATCAGGATGTCGCCAAGCGAATCTTCAACATGGCGCGCAAGGTCGAGTTGTCACGCGCTGTAACCCACCGTGTCCTCGCGCACAACTTCCTGCAGCCAAAGCCGGCATTGCAGGCGGCGATGTTCACGAAGGTCACAGCGACGCAGCATGCGTTTGAAGTTGCCAGCGACGCCATCCAGATGTTTGGCGGCAACGGTGTCACGCTCGAATACCCGGTTGAAAAGATTTTCCGCGATGCGCGTTCCTCACTGATCGAAGACGGTTGCAATGAGGTCCTGGCAATCAAGGGCGGCATGAATATGATCGATCGGGACCGCCTGTAAGTCGATTCGATGAAGCAGAACGCCTACATCGTCGGCATTGGGATGACGCCATTCGGCAAACACCTGGACAAAGGTCTCAAGGCGTTGGCGCTGGACGCCATCAACGAGGCCCTGGGTGATGCCGGCGTCGACAGGCGTCGCATCGAAGCCGCCTGGATGGGCAATGCGGCAGCCGGCCTGATTACCGGCCAGTGCTGCATCTCCGGACAGGCGGTACTGCGTACGATGGGCATCGGGCGCATACCCGTCTTCAATGTCGAGAACGCCTGTGCAACGTCTTCAACTGCGTTTCAGCAAGCGTGCTCGATGGTCACGTTGGGTGCTCACGATGTTGTGCTTGCCGCGGGCTACGAGAAGCTCTACCACGACGACAAGACGCGCACTTTCGCTGTCTTTGAAGGGTGTGTAGACGTTGAGAACCCGGATCGCGTGGCCGGTGGAAGCGCGCACTCGGTGTTCATGGATATCTACGCCAACTGGGCTCGCCAGTACATGGATGAGACGGGCGCAAAACCTGAGCATTTTGCCGCCGTGACGGCCAAGAACTCACGTCACGGCGCGAAGAATCCGCGTGCCCAGTTCCGCAACGAGGTGACGGTCGATGAGGTACTGTCGGCGCGGATGATCGCCGAGCCGCTGACGCTGCCAATGTGTTCGCCAATTGGTGACGGTGCAGCAGCAGCCGTGATCGTATCGGAACGCGCATTGAACGAGTTGGGCGCAAGCAATGCTGTCAGGGTCGAGGCGTCGCTCGTCGCGAGCGGCTACGACTATGAGACACCGGATACCGAGCCGCTGGCCCGTTGGGCTGCAAGCGAAATCTACGAGCAATCCGGAATCGGGCCCGAAGATCTGTCATGCGTGGAACTGCATGACGCATCCTCGCCTGCGGAACTGCAGTACTACGAGCACCTTCGACTCTGCCCAAAAGGTGAGGGCGTCCAGTTGCTCACGTCCGGGGCCACAGAGATCGGTGGCCGCATACCGGTAAATACCTCGGGTGGACTCAACCGCAAGGGCCACCCGATCGGCGCGACCGGTCTCAGCCAGATTCATGAATTGACATTACAGCTGCGCGGGGATGCCGGCGACCGACAGGTCGACGGGGCGCGGACCGCACTCGCTGAAAACGGCGGCGGTTTCATCGGCCAGGACGGTGCGGCCATGGCTATGACGATGCTCAGCAGGAGATGATAACGATGAGTGAACCGTCCGACCTGATTCTTGCCAACATCGTTCGGGAAAAGCTAGCAGGCCATGCAGGCCTTGATGTGCTGACATTTGTCAGCGTCGTCAACGGTGAGCTTCAGGACGAAGTTCGTACTTACCAGGATCTTTGGGACAACGGCAAGCGCATCGCCCGGAAACTCATCGACGAAGGTATGGGCGAGGGCGAGCCATTCGGCCTCGTCATGCAAAACCACCCGGAATTCGTCGATGCGATGGTCGGTGCATCAATCGCCAACGCGGTGTTCGTCCCGATCGATGCGCGCACCCGTGGCCGCAAGCTGCAGTACATGTTGTCGTTCGCCGAGTGCAAGGGTCTTGTTGTCGCCGACTACGCGTTGCCGAATCTGCTCGAGATTCTCGACGAGTGTCCGGCAATAGAATGGCTTTGGGTGCTGGATACAGGCCTGGGGGGCAGTCTGCCTGACGTAAGGCAGCGTGTCACGGCGGTCGCCGACATTCTTGACTGCGATGTGCCGGACGTCGGCGTCCATGCCATTGATCCGATGGACCCGATGCAGATGTTGTACACATCTGGCACAACCGGCGACCCGAAAGCGATCCTTGCACCGCATGCACGATTCGGATCCATTGCTGCGCTGGGGCCTGTCATCGGCCTCGAGGAAGGTGATCGACCTTATACGGGCTTGTCACTGACGCACGCCAATGCGCAGCTCATCACGCTCGGAAACGTACTGAAGATGGGATTGCGCGGCGTCATCAGCATCAAGTTCACCAAATCACGATTGTGGGATATTTGCCGGGCCTACGACTGCACGATGTTCAACCTGCTCGGCGGCATGACGACCGCGATCTACTCGGAGCCAGTCAGGGACAACGACCGCGACAACCCGGTTCGTTACGTTTTCTCCGCGGGTATGCCGGCCGCAATCTGGGAAGACTTCAGGAATCGCTTTGGCGTCGAGATTTACGAGTTCTACGGCACGGCCGAAGGCGGCCTGACGCTTAACCCCCCCGGACAAGGGCCGGTCGGAAGCATCGGCAAAGCGCCCGCTTCGATGATCTGCAAGCTATTGGACGACGACGATAACGAGGTCGAGCCCGGTGAGCCGGGCGAAATCTGCTTCCAAAATGCTGACGGTTCGGTGCTGCCGGTCGCCTACTACAAGAACCCGGAGGCGAGCGCAGAGAAAACCGAGGGCGGCTGGTTCCGTTCCGGCGACATAGGCCACACCGATGACGACGGCTGGGTGTTCTTCGACTATCGCGCCGGCGGTGGCATCCGCAGGAATGGCGACTTCGTCAATTCTGCGTTTGTCGAGAAGACGATTGCGGAACTTGAGTCGGTGTCGGACGTTTTTGTCTACGGCGTGCACACCGACGCCAACGCACCGGGCGAAAAGGAAGTAATCGCGGCAATCGTTCCAGACGACAGTGACTCATTCGATGCCGGCAAGGTATTCGCAACATGCCGTGCCGAGCTGGAGGCGAACTTCATTCCAACGTATCTGCAGGTCGTCGAGCAGATTCCCAAAACCGCGTCCGAGAAACCGCAGGAGCGGTTTCTGCTGGATGCCTTCAAACAGGATGCCGCCAACGTTTTCACGGAAACGGCTTGATGTACTGAGAACCGGAGACAGACATGAGTGACCCACAAGTAGTGATTTACGGCGCGAGCGGCTATACCGGCAAATTGATTGCCTGGCACCTCGCCGAGGCGGGTATCCCATTCGTTGCAGCTGGCCGAAACCTGGAGCGGCTGGAGGAACAAATGAAGGCGGTGCCGGAGCTGGCCAACGCCAAATACACCTGTGAAGCCGTCGACAATACGGTTGAGTCACTGACCGCATTGTTCACCGGCAAGAAGGTTGTTTACAACGTCGTCGGCCCGTTCATGCAACTGGGCGAACCGGTCGTCGCGGCTTGTCTTGCAGCCGGTTGCAACTATCTCGACACGACCGGCGAGACGGACTGGATGGCGTTCATCCGTGACGAGTATGGGTCGGAGTTTGAGAAGAAAGGGTTGCTGTTGTGCCCGGCAACGTCGTGGATGTGGACTGCAGGTGTACTCGCAGCGGAAGTCGCGCTGGAAACAGACGGCGTCGACAGCGTCGACATCGTTTACCTCGCGGACTCCGATACGTCACAGGCATCGACCAAGAGTTTCCTGCGCATGTGCACAAACCCGCAGTATTACCTCGAACGCAACGAGTTGCAGATGTGGCCGTATGCGACGACGTATCCCGTGCAGGTACCGGATAGTTTCAAAATTCTCAATGCGCTGCCTTGGTCCGGCGGCGCCGAGACGCTCTGGTACCAGCATGACGATCGCGTCGTGAACTGCTCAACGTTGGTTGCATTCAAGAACCAGGAACTGCTTGGCGCCATTCACGGCATCCTGGTTGACTTCGAGGAAAACCATCGGGACAAGTCGCCTGAAGAGCAGGGCGAAGTCACCAATGCGATTGGTGGTCAGATCGTCACCGAGGAACCGGGCCGTGAAGATCCGAACGTTAACCGTTGTGTGATTGCCTGCATTGGGCGGGGCAACACGGCGGGGGTTCGCGTCACACTGCGGGGTAACTCGCCCTATATCCAGACGGGTGTCCTTGCGGCAGAGGCAATTGGCCAGATCCTGGCCGGTGACAGCAATGGTTCTGGGTTCGTCTCGCCCGCTGCAGCGTTCGGTGCACGCAAGCTGATCGGCGCCATGGCTGAACGAGGCTTGCACGTAGCAGAGGCTTCAGCACTCTAAAAACCGGGGACGGACACCATTTTCCGATAGGAAAGTGGTGTCCGTCCCCGGTTTTTAATAGTTGATCGATCGAGGTCGCTATTCGCTGCCGGGCAAGCACTGCGCTCCGGTACTCATCGAATAGACGGGGAAGTTCGTAGTCAGTGCTTCAGGCGTTGCATATCCGCCGGCGTCCAGGTCTTTAAAGAACCGTTCGACGGTGCTGGCGATGATGAACTCATGTGCGTCCGTGAACTCGTGTTCAGGGGTAATCGAGTCAACTGGCCGCATCGCCCAGTCGTAGCTTTCAGGGGCAAGTCGCTTTGCGACCTCCGAATAGATCAGGGATGGTGCCATCGCTTGTTTCTCGGCGTCCGTCAGCGGGTGATAGTCGGCTTCCGGTAGCCATCCGAGTTCCGCCGGAGTAACCGCTGTTTCCGAAAGCGTGCGCCCGTATTGAATCAGGGCCAACACGCGTCCCTCGAGGGCCGCGCGATAGTACCAATGCAGCGCTTCGTTCCATCGTTCGCGCTGTTCGTTTTTTGAGAGTACTTCGATCGGCCTGTCACTGCTCATCTGATGCCTCGCCGTCCAGTTCGCTTCGTCGCCGAATCCTCGCGCTGAGTAAACCTCGAGTTCCGCGAGCGCGAGCATAGCGAGGGTATCCCCCTGATGTGCGAGTTCTGTGACGGTCGCACGATTGAGCACCGAGTAGGACTCCAGCGCTTCCGGCGAGTAACCCGCTCCCGATAGCACCTGTAGTTCGGCTTCGGGAAGTGGCGCACATTCGCCCGGAGCCGTTAACTCGCGGGTCAAAGCATTGGCTGTGATCGGGGCTGGTACCCGGATCGCGTGCGTCTCACGTCTGACCGGTTGTTGGGAGTCCGGTTCGGGTATGCGTGAATCGTCAGGCCACAAATACGAGCCAGCAACGAGCCCCAGTACCACCCAAAAAACCGTGAATTTCGACATGATCAAAGCCAGAAACGTTTTCGATTTGTTATGTCGAGCGATCAGGCAGAGGAAATCCTGCAGCCAGACAACCCGTCGATCATCGTAGCGTGGCGTGCCTCGCTCCCGGCTGCCCAACCGCGAACACAGTACTCCAAATCAATCATTTACCCAGTGATTTAAGACTAACTCTAATCGAATTGACTCAGTCTAAACTAGTGTTCACAATATTGTCGAATCAGATCAAGTTATTGCAAGGACCGGGTCAATGAAATATTCGATGCTCATCGCAATCGTCGCGGCGTCGTTTCTCGCGGGTTGCGGCAACAGCAAGGGGCCAGCGAAAATCGTCGTACCCCCGGTTGGCGGCGGCGGTGGAGGCAGCGGCGGCGGTCCGGTCATTCCAGGAACAGGCGGCGCCGGAAAAGTTCTGCTGCAGGTCGAAAACGGCGGCAGCGTTTCAACGTCGCCGAATATCGGTAGTTGCGCAGGCGGCCCGGGCGACAAGTTTTGCGAACTCCGGGCACCGCGAGGGACTGTCGTTACCCTGACCGCTCATGCAAACCCAGGCTTCGTGTTCGAAGAATGGGAGCGGTGTCCGGGTCCCTCGGGCACGCGGTGTGTCCTGACTGTCGATGCCCTGATCAGCGTGAAAGCCGAGTTCGACGCCTTGTAGTTCGCGTGTAACCAGGCCAGGGCTGTTAGCCGCAACCATCGATCATTCAAATCGGGTACTTACTAATGAGTATGAAATCGTTAAGCGCCGTTGCTCTTGTCATTCTCTCCATATCCGCCGTTGAAGCGAAAGCGGCGGAGGCCGGCTTTTACATTGGCGGTTCGATAGGGCAGTCGGCCATGGAATTGCCGCCCGATCCCAATCTTGTTTTTGACGAGCAGGACACCGCCTGGAAACTGTTCGGCGGATACCATTTCGACCTCGGCAAGCTCGACCTCGGCGTCGAGTTGGGTTACGTCAACTTCGGCGAGCCGCAGATCGGCGATGCGACGGCATTTGTCGGATTCGAGACGTCCGGAATCGAGGTTTTCGGCGTTGCATCTCTCGAAGCGGGCGTCATCGACCTGTTTGCGAAGCTCGGCGTGGTTACGTGGGACGTCAAGGGTATTATCGGTGGCGACCAGGTTCCGCCTGAATTTCAGTTCTCAGATTCGGAAACCGGCACCGACGCCGCGTACGGCCTTGGTGCGCAGTGGAACCTGAACCGATTCGGAATCCGTGCTGAGTTCGAAGGGTTCGACATTCCGGACACGGATTCGGTTTACCTGTGGTCTCTCGGTGTGACTTACTCGTTCTGACTCGTTTGGGTCGATCTCAAACACGTTTCGGTCCGGCACGATTACGTCGGCGCTTGCGTGCGACAAGTAAGTAGTGGGTGCTTAAAAGAGCCAGCGAAACCCGACTCTTAATTCATCGTCGTCCAGCGGACCATCGAATTCCTTTAGTTTGAGCAATGCGTAAGGCGAGACGTCGCCGAACCCTGTGTAGGTCAACTCAATAGTTGCCGCGGACTTTCCGGCCGTGCTCGTATCGCGGTCAGGTACCGTGCGGTTGAACTCCCTGTAGGTGGAGTTTCGATAGTCGTACCTCTCCGCGATGACTTCGAGAGTTACCTTCGGGAACGTGTACTCGCCGATTATTCGGTAGGTCAACGTATTCTGCTTGCCGATGGTGTTCGCGACCCTGGTGTCGAGGCCGCGTTCAAGCTGCAGGCCAAACCCGATCGATGCATTGCCGATTACATAGTTGACGTGGGTCAGCCCCATGATCGAATGATTGCCTGCTTTCTTATCGTTTAGCACCAGGCCGCCAATGACATTGAAGTTCTCGGCAAAATCATTGATGTAGAGGCCACCGATGACCCCGTCGTTATCGGTATCCCAGCTAAAGTAACCGAGAAAGTTCTCATTAAACGCGTAGGCCGCCGCAAGAACGGTGAACGATGCGTTGCGCTCGATGTGGTGAAAGTCGATCAGGAAGCGCCTGGATTCTTCGATGTCCAGCGGCAGGGTCGGTGAATCACCGATGCCCTCCGCATACGCAGTACCTGGCGGACTCGTCAGCCCCAGGAATGCGGCGCCAACTGGCCAAAGTTTGCGGACGTTCAATTGTCGCTGGCTTCGTAGACCACCTCGCCGGCAAAGACCGTTGTCAGCACCTGCGTCCCGGCAATCTCAATGGGATCGATCTCGAACAGGTTTCGGTCCAGCACGATCATGTCGGCGTACTTGCCAACTTCGATCGATCCCGTCTCTTGTTCCTTGTTGATGGCGTGCGCGGGACCCCAGGTGTAAGCTCGAATCGCTTCGGCGACGGTGATCGCGTTTTCAGCGGTCATCACCCCCCAGTCCGGGTTGTTCGCGTCCTGGCGCGTAATGACGAAAGCGAGTCGATTCCACGGATCGATCGTCGATACCGACCAGTCGCTGCCAATCGCAACTTCGCCACCGGCGTCGAGAATGGCTCTTGGGTTGGTGTAATTGTCGACTCGCTCTCTGCCGAGTTCGAGCGCCGCAGCATCCGCAAGGAATGGCGGAATCGGGAAAATCGGTGCGAGGTCGGCTGTGATTCCGAGCTCAGCGTATCGACCGACATCGTCGGCATGTACGACGCCATTGTGAGTGATATGGTGGCGTACTTCGGATTCAGGATAGGCTGCTTGTGCGGCTTCGATCGCGTCCAGGACCTCTCGTACTGAGCGGCTGCCAGTCGCGTGTGCCATAACTGCAATGCCTTTCCCGGTGAAGTCGGCATAGATTCGACTGAGGTCGTCAGCATTGTAATAGCCGCTGCTGTAGAACGCATCGTCGCCAAGGTACGGCTCGACCAGCCAGCCGGTTCTCGAGGTCGGTGTACCGTCCATAAAGATCTTGGTGTAGCCGGGATCGACGAACTCAGTCTTGTACTCGCCTGCGCGCTGGATGAACTCGTACTCTTCATCCAGCGATTCAGGCGAATCGAAGTACCCGTAGTTCAATGCTACGGCGAGTCTTACACTGAGGTCACCGTCAGCCTCGATTTTGGTCGCCGCCTTGAGGTGCGACTCGTTGCCGGCTGCAAGCTGAACGGTCGTGATTCCCATGGAATTCAGCCAGCCCATAAAGCCACGGCCGACAGCCTCCCACTCGTCCTGCGGAACCGGAGGAATGAACTGGCGCATATGGCCGATGGCATGTTCACGAACCGTGCCGGCAGCCTCGCCATCTTCGTTGCGTTCGACGATTGAGCCATCCCGCAACTCCGCGTCTCCAATGATGCCGGCTGTTTCCAGAGCTTTTGAGTTACACCACCAGGAATGCGCGGATTGATCTGCGATACAGGTCGGACGGTCAGGCAGCAGCTCGTCGAGTGCTTCTTTGGGTGGGCTGTCATTCGCAAAAAGTCCATTCGGGAAATTGCCGCCGACGATCCAGCCGTCACCAGGATTTTCCTCAGCGTAGGCAGCCACGGCGGCAAGGATGCTTTCCATGGAACCGTTGTCTTCGATCCCGAACGCAAAGTTCTGGCTGTGATAATCCTCGAACATATGCGTGTGAGGGTCGATCAGACCGGGCATGACGAACCGGCCCTCGAGATCGATGACTTTTGTCGAGTCGGCGGTTACGGCCGCGGCATCATCGGCGCTGCCGACAACAATGAACCTGCCGTCCCTGATCGCAACCGCGTCGGCCCATTCGGTATCGCCGTCAACCGTGTAGATCCGACCATTGGTGTAGACCGTATCGGCAAACTCCGCGCTTGCCGTCGGCGTTGCGCCATCTTTCGTGCATGCCGTTAAGATCAGAATTGCTGTTATCCAGAGTGCGAGCTTTCTCATGAAATCCACCTCAAGGTTTATTGTTATTCAGCCAATTGCCCATATTGTCGCAGAAATTCGCGTACCTGGTCATGTGGGAGTGCGTGCAGGGTGTTGCCGTTGATGCCTACCATGGTATCCGCCGCGACCATCGCGTTGAGAATCGCTTCCTCGGTCGCATCGACAACCGCGCCGTACAACGGATCGAGCAGGCCGTCGGGGTAGCATTCGCGCATAGTTGTAGTTGTCTGATTATTAACGGTTTTCGTGTCATGCGCCGTCGAGAAGCCGACGTAGATGTCGCCGGAACCATTGTCGGTTCCGCCGCCCAGAACGCCAATGCCGATCGATATACGTTTGCACATACGTTCGATCTGCTGCGTAGTGACGGGTGCGTCCGTTGCAAGCACGACGATGATCGATCCGGTGCCCGGCTTTGGCGAAAGTCCGCCACCGGGCGCAACACCGGTGATAATCGGATCGCAGTCTGTGATTAACCTGCCCATCGGAACGCCGCGAATCATGAAGCGCTCGCGGTAGCCGTGGTTTGCCTGGACAAATATGCCGACCGTATAGCCACCTTCCTCATCCGACAGCCTGCGCGATGCTGAGCCGCTTCCGCCCTTGAACAGGTGACATTGCATGCCGGTGCCGCCACCGACATTGCCTTCTTCGATCGGGCCGGCAGCGGCGCTTTCGATAGCCTCGATCGCATGCTTCTCTTTCACATGGAAGCCGCGGCCATTGTTAAACGCGCCGTCGTAGGTTTCGCCGACGACCGGGTACATCAATGTTGCGCATTCGATAGGTTCGCCAAATAGCACCAGTTCGTCGATCAGGTCCTGCTGCATCCACCACTTGTAGGCGGCGTCACGCACAGTGCCAACGCTGTAGGTGTTGGTCAGCATGATCGGGCCATCGATCTGGCCATAGTCGTCGATAAACGGTACGCCGGTCATTTCGCCGTAGCCGTTGAAGTTCGACCAGCCCGCGACGACGCTCGACCGCGATTTGCCGCGTGGCAGAATGGCCGTCACGCCGGTGCGGGCGAACGCTGACTCGTCGGATACGTAGTCGTCCGGTTCCCCCACTATGATGGTGCTGTAACCGAGTTCCACACCGGGTACATCGGTAATATTGTTGTTTGGGCCTGTGGCTCCCTCGCAGGGAATACCAATGTCTCTTGCTCTGGACTTCATGAACGGTCTTGCCTCCCAGGATGGTTCTGATGACTTTGATGTGTTTAATTGCGTCCGGATCAACGTCGTGTGGATCTTGTTCGAGGATCGCGATGTCGGCGAGTTTGCCGGCCGTCAGCGAACCCTTGATGTTTTCTTCAAACGATGCGTACGCCCCGTGCATCGTACAGATTTGCATCGCCTCTGACACAGAAATCCGCTGATTCGGCCCCCAGACCCTGCCCTGCATGTCCTTGCGGGTCACGATGCTCTGGATCGCCATCATTGGCTCGAATGGCCCGGGCGCAAAGTCGGATGCGGGCGCTACCGGAATGCCGGCATCGAGAAAACTGCGATGCGCAAACATGCTTTTCATCTTTTCTTCGCCGTAGTCGTTGCACTTTGCCCGTGAACTGCCCGTTTTCGCGGAAGATGCGGCCGCCTTCGGGGTCTGGTGTGTCCATTGTGATACCGGCCAGCTCGAAAGCCCTGCAATTGACGACCGCGGTGTGGCCGCCGCGATGGCCGACGTACACAGGACGATCCGGGACAACCGCGTCGATATCGCGTCGTGTCAGTGGCCGGCCTTCGACAAACTTCGTATCGTCGTACATAACGCCGACGACCCAATGATTCTTTGGTTTCGTCGCTGCCCGTTCTTTGAGGGCACGCTGTACTTCGGCGATGCTGCTCAGATTTACGTTGACGCCGCGCGCCGGGTTGGCGTCGAGTGGGTGGCTGTGCGCGTCGATGAAGCCGGGCGTCACGGTGTGGCCGCGGGCGTCGATCTTGCTGGTGTTTGGTCCGGTAAGTTGTTCGATATCGGATGTACTGCCAACGGCCAGAATTCGGTCGCCGCGAGTCGCGACGGCATCGGCTACGGGCTGCTGCGGGTCCATTGTCAGAACAGACCTGGTGGTCACGATAACCGTTTCTGCTGGGACGCCTCCCAAAACGAGGCCTGCACCTGCAGAAATCGAGTGAGTGGCTAAGGGCAGAGCCGCCGCGCCGGCAAAGAATCCGCGTCTCGATACGTTGCTCATTCAGCCAACCCTCAAAGGTTCAGAAAATACTCCAATGTATGATAGCGGTACGGGTCTTGATTATCGAATGTGGCTGCTGGTACGGCCGCAGGTATTGTTACGGGAATTTCCCGCCGGGAAACGACCTGTGAGATTATGGACGGATGCTCAAGTCAGAAACGTCCGCCAAGAGTTTTCGACGACCCAAGCAAGCACGGAGCGCCGAAAAATTCGAAAAACTGCTGGATGCCACCCACGAACTCGTCGTCGAGAAGAGTGGTGCTTCATTCAACCTGGGCGATGTCGCGAAAAAAGCCGGTGTACCCACCAGTACGGCATATCATTTCTTCTCAAATATTGACGCCGCATTCGCTGCCCTCGTAGGCCGCTACGACGACGCGTTCGGCCGTTTGCTTCAGGAGACGGTCGACACCGGGCCGTACGACAGCTGGCAGGACCTCATTGGCGTGTTCCTTGATCGGTCGCGTCACTACGTCAACGAGAATCCGCAGTTGATGGCGCTGTTTATCGGTCCAGGGCGAACGATAGAACTGCAACAGGTCAGCGAGCTGGGCGACGTCAGCATCGCCGATGGTATCTTGCGAACATTGAGGCACTACTGGCGGATTCCGCAAAGTCCGCCGCCCCGCGAAATAGTCCATGTGGCTATGCAGATAGTCAGCGGTTGCTGGGAGCTGTCGATTCACATGAGCCGAAGAGTGGATGAACGAATCGCCAGTGAATCCGAACGAGCCGTGATCGCCTACCTGCGCTCGTACTGGCCGGAGCAGCTTGAACCGATAAAAACGAAATAAATTCTACGAAAATCCTGGAATTCAAGCCAAAACACCGCCCTGGCGGTCTATTTCCACAGTTTTTTTGGAAAAAAATTGCCTTCCGATGCGCTGATGAGTTATTAATAGACTTCCAGAAAGGCCTAATATGTAGGCCAATTATCTCGGGGGAGTTAGATGAACCGAAATCTGAAGTTATCATCAGTATCCTTGTGTGCAGCCGCAATTATGTTACCGGCGGGATATGCCGCCGCGCAGGACGACGAAGTCGGCCTCGAAGAAATCACGGTCACGGCGCAACGTCGTGAGCAGAGTATCAAGGACGTTCCAATTGCGATTACGGCAATCGGCGAAGATGTCGCACGCGACCTCAATCTCCAGAAGCCGCAAGATCTTGCAGACGCGGTGCCCGGATTGAGTATTGGTGGTCGCGCCGAGGGTCAGATTCCTACATTCACGATTCGCGGCCTCGGGTTTGGCGGCGCGCTGGGATCCCAGGCTGTCAGCGTTAACATCGATGAGGTTGCGTTCTCGAACGGACTATTCACCCAGGGGCAGCTTTACGATACCGCGAGGGTCGAGGTTCTAAAGGGTCCGCAGGGCGATCTGTACGGTCGAAATACCACGGGCGGCGCCGTGAATTTCGTTACCAACAAGCCGTCGGCAGAGAAGGAGGTCAAACTGCAGGTGGGGTTTGGCAACCTTGAGACCTTCGAAACGGAAGGTGTTCTGAACGGTGCCATCAGTGATACTGTAAATGCTCGTTTGTCCTGGCAAACCTACAATCGGGGTGAAGGTTGGCAGACGAACTGGCAGACGGGTGAGAAACTCGGCGAATCCAACCGGTATGGGGTCCGTTTGCAGCTTGGATTCGAGCCGAGCGAGGATTTGAGTGTCCTCTTCAATGTACATACGTTTGACGATGACTCGGATCCTCGTGGCACGAATGCGATGGGTTGGAATCCACGGTATGGAACAGCCCCTCCGGGCGTAATCTCGCCAAACCAGGACGACCCGACTCTTGTGAACTGGGAAGATACGCCGTTTACGAACTGCAACACACAAGGAACCGGATGCCGCGACTTTCAGGGCAAGCCGCACCTGGATCACGAAAGTTTTGGCGGGTCGATTCGATTCGACTGGGATTTTGGAGACCATTACACCTTAACGTCACTGACGGCTTTCGAGACGCTCGACAGGTCCATTATCCGAGACTTCGATGGATCCGTGGTCAGCGATGCGGACGAACTGGCGGTTAACGAGTTCGATATGTTTACGCAGGAGTTGCGCATAAGCGCTGCTCCGACGGACAGGTTCAACTGGTTGGCCGGACTGTTTTACGGACGCGACGAAATCAAAGAGCAGCAAATCGCGGATGCACTGGATTTCTTTGCCGTGGACGGAACGCCTCCTTTTCTCTTTACGACCAACTGGCGCCAAAAAACAGACTCACTCGGAGTATTCGCTCATGCAGAGTACTCGTTTACCGAAAAGCTCACGCTCGTCGGTGGATTGCGCTGGTCAAGCGAAGAAAAGAAGATATTTGACGCTGGGTCCTACAACATCGGCGATATGCAGGGAGATCCATTCGTTCAGTTTGTCTATGGCAGTGGGCTGATCTTTCCGACATGCACCTATGCTGGTTGGGCTGATGGTGGTTTGCTGACCGACAATATCGCCGGTGTTTGCAACACGGCGTCTGACCTCGAGCGTGTTCAGAAAGACGAAGATCCTTCTGGCAAACTCATACTCGTCTATCAGCCTAATGCAGATCACACGACCTATTTCTCAATGTCGCGTGGTCAAAAATCAGGCGGATTTAATGGTGCGAACCTCGTCGTTTCTCCAAGCCTCGGACCTTACGATCAGGAAACAGTGAATGCATTCGAACTTGGATGGAAAGCATCATTTGCCGACTCGATGGTTTCGATGAACTCCGCGATCTTCCACTATGACTACAAAGATCGGCAAACCGGTGGTATACCGTGGGATCCGATCTTCACGACTGCGGCTGCCATCGTGAATGTTGACGAGACTGAGGTTCAGGGCGGGGAGCTGGAACTGACCGTCCGGCCGACGGATGCGCTGGAGCTTTATTTTGGTGCCGCCTATGTGAAATCAAAAGTGGTGAAGTTTATCGCCTATGACGTCGATGCTGCCGAGGACCGTGGCCCCATCTGTGACGGAATGGGGCAAAACCCCGATCCGAACAACCCTGGTGGTTTCTGGTGCTTCATAACACGAGATGCCAGCGGCGATCGACTGGATATTCGCCCATGGCAGTACAATGCACGTATCTCCTATAACTGGGATGTCGGTGGCAATTCTCTGCGTGCAGCACTCAGCTACAACAAGCGCGACGATCAACCGGACTTTAACGGTGACGGTGACTTCAATCCTGGGTACGACACGATCGGCGCGAGTATTCGACTAAATGACGCGGACGGGCGTTGGGGAGTCGAGCTGTGGGGCGTGAATCTCGCCGACGAGATTCCGCGTAATCCAGGTGGCACGGTGAATGTCATCCTCGCGCGCACACCGTTTATGATGACCCGGACCTTTGGTATCCGCGGAACAATGTACTGGCAGTAAGTCTTAAGGCGCAACAAGCGGAGTTGTGAACGAGGCTGCGCACGAGCAATTGTGCGCGGCCTTGTTCCATCTATTGCAATGAAACGAACAAGATGAAGTCAATTCTGATCGTCGCGGCAACAATGTTCATTGCTGTGCTTCCGGCACAGGCGGACGAAGCTGACCTCGTATTGATAAACGGGCAAATCTATACGGTCGATGCCGCGCGCTCATGGGCACACGCTGTCGCAGTGAAAGCCGGTAAGATCATTGCCGTCGGTTCGAATGTATCGGTCGAAGCGCTGATCGGCGACAACACGACGGTAGTAGACCTGGAAGGCCACATGGCCATGCCAGGCATCATCGACTCGCATTCGCATCCGGGTATGGTCGCGATGGATAAGGAGCGATGCATTTTGCCCGGTACCTTTGAAAACCCGGGCGAGGAAGAGCTCGTAGCAGCACTCCTGGAGTGCGGCAAGCGCTTCGCCGACGACGAAATCCTGCGCGGCAATCGGTTCACGACGAGCGCAATCGCGCCTGAAAGGATGACCCGATGGTTTCTCGACGAATTGATCAGCGACCGGCCAGTTGTCCTCAACGACGAATCGGGCCACACCACCTGGTTGAATACGAGGGCGCTCGAACTGGTCGGATTACCTGACGATGTTCAGGCACCCAAAGGTGGCACTGTCGTCAGGAACGAAGATGGCGAATTGACTGGTGTCTTTCAGTCGGCCGCCAGCCAGTTGCTCGGCGACCTGCGTGGCCGGCGAGAAATGCCGGACCCCGCCAAGCTGACCGCAGGCATCAACTGGGCGCTGGATGAAATGTCTCGCATGGGAGTGACGTCCTATATGGACGCGGGCTTCTGGGCGCAGGGACTTCCGTTGTGGGAGGCCGTGTTTGCGTCACGCGAAGTCAGTCCACGGGCAAACCTTTGTTTCTGGGCTACCGGCGGTATGGACATGCCCGATGCCAAAGGGATTCGCGAGGCCTTCGAAAATTCGTCTTTGCCAGACGACACTAAATTGTGCGCCAAAATTTATGGCGACAACGTCCTCGAAGCCGGTACCGCTGGATTGCTCGAACCCTACGCCAATCGCGACCACGCCGGCCAGACTAACCAGACGCCGGAGTTCCTGAAGGAAATCGTGCGCGAACTGGATAAGTACGACATCCAGATCAAGACGCATGCGATCGGCGATCGAACCGCACGCAATGTGCTGGACGCTTACGAAGAGGTAATCGAAGCGCGCGGGGGAAACCCGCTACGCCACCATCTCGGGCACCTGACGACTGTCAGCCCCGACGATTTTCGTCGTTTGCGTGAGCTGGACGTTCCCGGTGAGTTCATTGGCTTGATCACCGCCCTCATCCCCTATGTGGAGCTCAGCTACTATCGATCGCTTGGCCATGACCGGTTCCACGAGCGCATGATGCCGGTCGGTGGTTTGCACCGGACGGGCGCAGTTCTGTCCGCCAACAGTGATTGGGGTGCAGCGATTTTGCACCCGATGCGCGGTATCCAGACGACGGTCACTCGCATGGACCCATTGAATCCCGAAGCGCCGGTTGCTGGCCCGGAGCATCGGGTCGATCTGGGTACGGCGATCGCGATGAACACGATAAACGGAGCCTACCTGTTGCGCCGTGAGGACCAGACGGGTTCGATCGAGGTCGGCAAGGAAGCGGACATCATTGTGCTTGACCAGAATCTCTTCGATGTTGATGTCGACGACGTTCGGCACACGACTATCCTGCTGACACTGATCGGCGGCAAAGTCGCCTGGCAGTCCGAAAAGGCAACGTGGGGTCTATGACAAAACCGGGGACGGACACCAATTTGTTTCGGTTATGGAAAGCTGCGGTTTCAATCCTGTTCGCACTGGGACTGCACGCCTGTGGCGAGTCGCAGCCGATAGCGAATAGTCAACCCGACCTAATCCTGCGAAACGGGGCGATCTACACGGTCGACGCTTCTCGATCCTGGGCGCAGGCAATCGCCATTGCCGACGGCACGATTCTTGCCGTCGGCAAAAATACTGAAATTGATTTGCTGGCCGGGCCATTGACCGAGGTTGTAGACCTGAAAGGTCGCATGGTGATGCCGGGGATTGTGGATACGCATACCCATACAATCGAAGCTGGCGTCATTAACCAGAAGTGCCGGCTTCCGGGAACGTTCACCAACCCCGGTCTCGATACGTTTGTCGCGGCATTGCGCGATTGCGACGTACGTTTTGCAGATGATGACATCCTTCGTGGCCTGCAATTCACTGTTACGGCCATACCAGGCGACAAGTTCAATCGACAGTTCCTGGATTCGATCATCTCGGACCGCCCCGTGTTCCTCGCTGATGAGTCGGGTCACGTTAAATGGTTGAACAGCAAGGCCCTGGAACTTGCGGGTATCACGCGGGACACCGAGTCGCCGGAAGGTGGCACGGTCGTCAAGGACGAGCAGGGCGAACCAACCGGGGTATTGCTGTCGCGCGCGGGCGGATTGGCAAGCGCGCTGCGATCCGATGACGAGGACCCGGAGCTGGAAGTGCGCGGTCTTGAGTGGGCGTTTGGTCGCATGTCAGAGCTTGGCGTAACGTCAGTCATGGATGCTATCGTGCGTCCCGATGATCTGCCTGTGTGGAGAGATTCAATCGCGCGTGTTGGCGTGGCTCAGCACATTAACCTCTGCCTGTGGGGTGCCGGTAGTGACGATTTCAATGATCCGGAAGTGTTGAAGTCGGCGTTTGCCGAGGTGGGTTTGCCGGAGGGCGTTCGCATGTGCGTCAAGCTGTATCCTGACGGCACGCATGAGGCAGGAACCGCAGCGTTACTTGAGCCGTATGCCGACCGGCCCGGGTCCGGCGAGTTGAATATCTCACCCGCTGCGCTCAAGCGCATGGTAGCGGCATACGACGCGGCCGGTATCCAGATAAAGACTCACAACCTTGGCGACCGCGCCGTACGCGTCACGCTCGATGCCTACGAGGAGGTGATCCAGAATCGTGGCAACAATGCGCTGCGCCATCACATCACACATAACACAACGGTCCACCCCGACGACATACCGCGATTCCGCGAACTGAACGTAGGTGCCGACATGATCGGTGCCATCGCCGCGCTTATTCCTTACGTCAAGACAAGCTACTACGACACACTAGGCCACGACCGTTTTCACGAACGAGTGCTGCCGGCTGGCGGATTTGTTCGCGCGGGCGTAGTTACTTCGGCGAACAGCGACTGGGGCGCAGGCATTCTGGATCCAATGCGTAGCATTCAGACGGTAATAACGCGCAGGGACCCGAATAATCCGGATGCACCCGTAGCGGGCCCGCAGCATCGTGTCGACCTGCCGACGGCTATAGAGATGCACACGATCAATGGTGCGTGGATTCTCGGGCGCGAAGAGCATACCGGCTCATTGGAGGTTGGTAAGGACGCGGACCTTATCGTGCTTGACCGAAATCTGTTCGAAATCCCGGCAGAGGACATTCGCACAGTCAAGGTACTACTCACACTTTACCGGGGAAAGATTGCATGGAAATCCGACAAATCAGGATATTGAAAACACTCAGGGACGGTAACCTGTGGTTACCGTCCCTGTACCTGCTACTCGCAGGCTGCAGCAGCGAAGCGCCCACATCGGAATCCGCCGAACTCGTGTTCCACAATGGTGCGATCTATACGGTTGATGAAGGGAATTCCTGGGCCGAAGCGATAGCCATCGATGGCGGCAACATTGTTGCGGTAGGTACCAATGATGACGTTCTCGCTTACGCGGGCGATGCCACAAAGGTCGTTGATCTTGGCGGCCGCATGGTGATGCCGGGCATCGTCGATTCGCACGTTCACACGGAAAGTGGCGGACGTACACGCACACAGTGTTTTGCGCCTGGCACCTTCGACCGGCCAACCCGCGAGGATTTCGCAGCAGCGATATTGGACTGTGTCGAGCGCTTCCCCGAGCGACCGTTCTATTTTCTGAGTCATTTTGGTCCAAACACGGTCGGTCCCGAGTACTTCAATCGACAGTTCATCGACGAGTTGGTCGCTGACAAACCCGTAGTGCTAAGCGATCCGCTTGGCCACGTCTTGTGGATGAATACCGCGGCACTGGCCATGACGGGTATAACGGCCGAGTCTGAAGTGCCCGACGGCGCCAAAATCGGCAAAGACGAAAACGGTGAACTGACCGGCGTTTTTGTTGGCGCGCGTGGAATGATGCCCGGAATGCGCGGTGCCATGCAGCAGGAATCCTCCGCCGGACAGGATGAGGCTGAAAGCTTGAAATGGGCGCTGGATGAGCTGAGCCGTCATGGTGTCACAGCCGTCATGGACGCGAATGTCGATACCAGTCGCCTGCCGGTCTGGAAGCAGGTACTGGAGACGAAACATGTGGCGCAGCGCTTCAGTCTCTGTATGTGGGTAGGGCGGGACAAGGACAACGTACCGTCTGCAGCCGATCTTCGGGCCGCATTCGAAAATGCAGGCCTGCCGGACGACGTAAAAATCTGCGCCAAGATTTACACGGATGGAATCCTCGAAAACGGGACTTCCGGGCTCATCGAGAAATACGCCAACCACGATCACAACGGCCAGGTTAACTTCCCACAGGCACAGCTGGACGAGATCGTTGCCGACCTCGATGCGCATGACATACCGATCAAATCGCATTCGATTGGCGATCGTACCACCCGTCTCCTGTTGAACGCGTATGAGAAAGCTATTGCTGCCCGCGGCAGCAACGAGCTGCGCCACCACGTTGGCCACATAATCGCGGTGCATCCGGACGATCTGCCGCGTTTCCAGGAGCTGGGTGTACCTGCGGAATTTATTGGGCACCTGACGGCGATGATCCCGTACGTGGAGTCGAACTACTACAACGCGCTCGGTCATGATCGTTTTCATAAGCAACTGATCCCGGTGGGCGAGTTGGTTGCTTCCGGAGCTGTGGTTTCCGCCAACAGCGACTGGCCGGCGGCAATTCTCGATCCGTTCCGCGGACTGCAGACAACAGTCACCCGGCAGGATCCATTCTCGGATGCTCCGGTCGTGGGTCCTCAGAACAAGGTCGATTTGGCTACAGCGATCCGCATTCATACGATTAACGGTGCTTATTTGCTGCATCGTGAGAACCAGGTGGGTTCACTCGAAGAGGGTAAAGCAGCCGACCTGATTGTGCTGGATCAGAATCTGTTCGAGATCCCGGAAGACACGATCAAAGACACCAACGTGTTGCTGACGCTGATCGGTGGCGAGATTGCGTGGCAGTCACCTGAACTTAATTGGCAATAAACCCGGGACGGACACCGGTTTCTGTTCAGAAACCGGTGTCCGTCCCGGGTTTATTGCTGCCGTTTCAGGGAGTCGCGATCAACCTTGTTACCGCGCAGAAAAACATGCCGCACGTTGCGTGAATCGGAGATGTTCTCAGCCGGGTTGCCCTCGACGATGAGGATGTCCGCTGACAGCCCTTCCTGCAGTGAACCGTACTTGTCATCATCCTGCAGGATAACTGCGCCGTTATAGCTGCACGCCTTGATGGCATCGACAGGCGAGAGTCCCGCCATCACAAAGAGCTCGAGTTCGCGGTGCATCGTTTCGCCGGACCAGAGAGACGGGTAGGCCGGCGCATCAGTGCCACCCGCAACCAGTACTCCAGCATCCCAGGCGTTCTTGATGTTCTTGAGAAAAGCGTCGCGAAAGCCACTGAGGTCGCCGAAGTTATACACCTGGTAGAAAGCCTCCGGTCCCTCGTAAAGAGTTTCCCGGACATTGGGGTAGCTGGCATAAAAGTCATCGACCACTTCCTTGCCCCAGATATCCATAACAAGCGGCTCGTTGTAGAAAAAGGTCCCATCGTCTTCCCTGACTCGCAGGCCAGACAATTTCTCGCCTACATTTGCAGTGGCAATGACGAACCGGCCGTTTTCCGCCATCCAGGCGTTGGCGCTGTCGGCGACTTCGAACGGCGTCGAGTGTGCCCAGCCGTGTAGCCCGGTCATCTTCATCCAGTCGACGTCCATGTTGAGCTGCCAGAGGTCCGCGACCGCACGAATGTTTCTTTTCCTGGCCTGCTGGAGCAGGAACGTCGCTCCCAATGCTGAGATACCCGAGTACAACTTAATGATTTTGATGTCGTTCTCAACATACTCGTCAAACAGCTTGTAGAGCTCGTCCGGATCTTCGGTATCGACCTTGGTACTGAACTCGGCCGGATCCGTCTCGCCGTCGGCTTTCGCGGCCCCATCCCAACCGGAAGGATCCTGGCTAAACGGCATACCTGTCGTGAAAAACCGCGGTCCCAGGAACTCTCCTCCGTTAATTCGGTCGCGCTGTGTCGCGGTCCATTCTGTCGGGTTGCCAACGTCAAGAACCGTCGTCACGCCGGAATACAGAAATGCGGATAAAGTCTGTTGCAACTCCGGGTCGGATTTACCCGCCGTGTATTTTTCGGGCATTGCATTGCCGCCGGTCCAGCCGCCTTTGAGATGGATATGCATATCGATCAGGCCCGGCATGGCGGTCAGTCCGCTGCCATCGACAATGATGGCGCCCGCTGGTGCGTCGAGCGATCCTCCGTCGCCGATGGTCGCTATCCTGCCGTCCACGATCAGGATGTCCTGATTCTCCACCGCTGCGTTGCCGAGCCCATCGACGATTCGAATATTTCTGATCAATGCAGGCCCTTCGTGCGCATAGCGAGGCGACTGGTCGGCGCGACTGTAGCCAGTCCAGGCGATAAGGAAGGCCGAGAGCAGGGCTCCGGCGAGTAAAGTCGACTTGGACATGTAAAGCTCCGCTGGTTTGGATTGAGTCCAGACTACACTGAAACGGAAGCTAGTCAATGATCAGTCTGCGACGAGTGCTTTGCGGTCGACCAGCCGACC
Source organism: Woeseiaceae bacterium (assembly GCA_965224505.1). Classification (GTDB taxonomy): domain Bacteria; phylum Pseudomonadota; class Gammaproteobacteria; order Steroidobacterales; family Woeseiaceae; genus UBA1847. The sequence goes on along the minus strand of CBDCZL010000018.1, from coordinate 1,516,898 downwards.
TCCCTGGATCAGGTATTCGATGTTGCGCGTATCGCGAATGTTCGTCGACGGATCGCCGTCAACGATCATCAGGTCGGCGATCTTGCCGACTTCCACCGAGCCTATATCTTTCTCGAGACGCAGTATTTGGGCACCGTTCATCGTCGCCATTCGAATTGCGTCAATCGGGTCGATACCTGCGCGGACGTGAAGCTCAAGTTCGTAGTGCATGGCCTCGCCGGGCCAGTTTGCAGGTGGAGCAGGGGCATCCGAACCCATGCCCAGAAGCACGCCTGCATCGGCCAGCGTTTTTGCGTTCTTGAGGTTGAACGCGAGCAGTCCCTGCAAATTCGGAAAGTGCGTTGCCTGGTAGAACGCCGTCTCTGAGACGTAAGTCGTCTGCCGGATCGTCGGGAATGCCGTGTAATAATCCCTTACCGTTTGTTCACCTAGCGGACCGGTAATCAACGGATCTTTGAGAAATGTCCGTGTCTCATAGTCTTCGTAAGCCCGGTGACCGCCCATGATGTCGAAGATGCTCAAGGTCAGGATTGCAAACTTGTCGTTTTGCGCCATCCACTCGGCTTCCTCCCGAGTCAGCGCTCGACACCCGCCATGGGCATAACCGTCAATCATTGTGACTTCAAAAACGGTGCGGCTCAGGTTGGAACACCACAGGTCGGCAATCCCGACCATGTTGCGTTTTTTCGCCTCGACCATGACATGTCGCGCTTCCCAGTTCGACATGCCGGCGTAGATCTTGATCGTGCTGATGCCCGCGTCGACTTTTTTGTCGAGCCGATCGCGAATTTCCTTTTGCGCTTCAGGACTGCTTAATGTAAAGACACGCGATACTGAATCCAGGTTATCGAAGTTGTCACCCGTTGCAACGATTCGTGGTCCGGTTCGCTTACCGCTGGCGACGTCGTCCCGCAAACCAACGATGCGGTCGTGGTCGTTGCCGAGGTCGAGCACCGTCATCACGCCGGCGTTCAGATGGGCGTTGAGCGCGCGCTGCGTCCCGGCCGGGTCGCGCCGTGCTGCCGGATCGCGAGTAAACGAAACGTTTCCGAGATGTACGTGCAGGTCGATCAGTCCGGGCATGACGGTCATGCCTGTACCATCGAGTATCTTAATACCTTTAGGTTGTTCCCCGATCATTCCGGTTACAGCGATGCTTGAGATCTTGCCGTCGATGATCAGTACGTCGCGCATGGGTTGCACGGGATTACCGCGACCGTCGATAACCGCAGCATTGCGAATGAGCAGGGGGGCATTGTCAGCATGAGCTGCTGTAACCAACGTTGTCAGAAGAGAGCCGATAATGACTAGCTTTCGAATCGTGTCCAAGTGTCTTCCTTGTTATGAAAAAAGGGGCGGCAACCGTGAGTTACCGCCCCCTGCAGGAAAGCATCGGAGGCGCCGTATGTCCAGCGCCTCTCGATCAGCCTTAAAAATTGTAGCGGAAACGCAGGCCCCAGTTGCGGCCTTCATTCGGAACCAGAGCAATATTGTTGTTAAATCCACCACCCGTACCGTAGATGCGTTCGTTTGTCAGATTTCTGCCGAACAGGCTGAGGTCCCAGGTGTCCGTATGGCTAAGTGTAATCCGGCCATTAACGAACAGCAATTCATAGCCGCCACGAATCAATTTCTCTTGTACGCCATCGCCATCGGTATCGGCCATGAAGAACGGAATATCGGACGGCAACGTATCGGGCGAATTTAACCGTCTGAAGCTGCCTTCGGCGAGGGCTTTTTCATCCGTGTTCGTTTCGTTCGTAAAGTTGTAGTCGAAATTGAAGCCGAGTTCGTAATCGGAGCCCATTGGAATATGGAAGTCCACGGCGCCACTGATGCTCCAGCGCGGCCCGCCAAAAGAACTACCTGCCAGGTCGTTCGTTCCGACGTGCGTCAGTGGATTGAACCACGGCGCGTTGGGGTCTGGCATAGCCCACTCACACAGAGACCCTGTGAAAGCCGTGCAATCATCACGATACGCACGAATACCGGCGCCATTCAGCGCAGCATATTTCTTGTATTTCGCACCGGTATACCCGATGTTTTGTCTAATGCTCCAGTTGTCGCTAATCCGCCATGAAAGTTCGAGTTCGGCGCCCTTGATTTCCGACTCCGGCGCATTCACGACTGTGTTCAGCGGACCGTATGCCGGTGACAGGTTGATTCCGGCGACCTGTTGATCCTCGTAGTCATAGTAGAAAGCGGCCGCGTTGATACGCAGCCGGCCGTCTGCAATCGTGGTCTTGGCACCGATTTCCAGCGAATTGAGGTACTCGGGTGTCGACGGGATATAGTTGTCGAAATCCGCGGCTGCGATGTCGTTAAATCCGCCCGATTTGGTGCCTCGTGACAGCGTCGCATACAACATCGACTCGTCGTTCAGGAAATAGTTGAGGCCAAGCTTGCCGGACCAGTCGCTGTCGGTGATCTGATCGTTAATCGGCGCCGATGGGATATCGCAGGGCTGTACGAATCCTGTAATGAAGCAATTGCCGGTCAGAATTTCGCCCGCGACGAGATTGGCCATGTCAGGCGACTCGCCAAACAGGCCGCCGAAGATCCCGAGCACGTCGCGGTAGAGAAAGGTACCAATATTGCCCTCCGTACGCGTTTCGTCGGTGTACCGTAGCCCGCCCACCAGTACCAGGTTATCTCTGAGTTGGTACTCCATGTGCGTGAATACAGCGTAGATTTCGCGGTCCTGGATCGGATTTTGTCCTCCAACCGCTGGAAAGTCGACGTTGTCCGGCTGATCGAAGATTGTCGTCTGGTTCAGGTGATCTTTCCCGTAGTTGGCGCCTACCATCCACTGGAACTCGGCATTGTCAAATGAGCCGAGACGAAACTCCTGTGAGAACGACCACAAATCGGACCAGTACACACGGTAACCGTCCTGAGCGATTGCGCCATCTTCATCGATGTATTCACGGCGCTTGAAATCCTCGTACGCGGTGATTGATGTCAGCGCCAATCCACCGAGGTCAAGACCGACTGTTGCGGTTCCGCCGAGACCCTCGTGATCGATGTTAGGGTTGCCCTGTCCAGGTCTGGAGTCCGGATTTGAGTTGAAAGCAACACCCCAGGGGTCCTGAATGACCTGGGGCGCCGGGTTGCCCGTGGCGCCGATATGCGGCCAGACGTCAATGTTTCTCGCTCCCGTGGGTTCTTCGTCAGTCGTCGTCGCATGCAGTTCAAGATCGATATTGACGGAGTCACTCGGTGTCATGTTGAACGACAGGCGGGTTCCCATTCTCTCGAACTGGCCGTAATCCTCACCGTTATTGACATTTGTCTGCGGCCCCTCATTGCGTTCGTTGCGAGAAACAGCCAGCCGTGCTCTGATCGTATCGCTGAGCGGCCCGGAAATGAATCCTTCGACCTTGTAACGATCATGATTCGCCAGCTCCACCATGACGGAACTGTCGAACTCGTCGGTGGGTTTATTGGTGATGAAGTTGATCGTGCCGCCTGTGGTGTTCAGGCCGAACAAATCGCCCTGGGGTCCGCGCAGAACCTCGACACGTTCGAGATCGAACATCAGGTTCGTGGTGGTAATAGGATACGCAGCAGCAACCTCGTTAACGTGAACGGCCACGGGCGAACTGGAAACCGTGGATCGGTCTGTCTGCGATCCGACGCCACGCAGCGCGAATCGTGGCGCGCTGCTGCCGAATCCGCTGCGCGAAGCACGCAGATTCGGGACCATTTCCTGGATCTGGACAATTCCGTCAATGCCACGGTCCAACAATTCAGTGCCCGTGAATGCTGAAATCGAGATTGCGACGTCCTGCAGATTTTGCTCTCGCTTTTGCGCCGTGACGACAATCTCTTCGAGACCGTCGGATTGCGCAAGACCGGTCGCCGGCAACATGAGCGTTGCCAGCAAGCCGGGCATCAGTAATCGGTTCATTTTCGTTCCCCCTAAAAGCCCCTGGAAGTTGATGCAATGCCTGCTGTATCGAAAACTGGACTTGAAACTAGTCCATTCGCTATTTTATGAGCAAGTGTTTTGGTATGTCAAATAGACCTTTGTAGTAATCTACAGATGTGGTACATCATTGGGGGCTAACGGTTATGAAATTCGTCAGGCATTCAGGTAATCAGGACTTGACCGCTCCGGTCGTGCCGTTCAGGCGTCCGTCGCAGGATCGAGGTGCAGTGAAGTTTGAACAGATTCTGGATGCGGCGCACGAACTCATAGTGTCCAAGGGTTACGACAACTTCGGGATGTCCGATCTGGTAAAGCGGGCAGGCGTGGCCAAGGGGTCCGTGTATCATTTCTTTCCAAACATTGAAGCGGTGTTCGTCGCGCTCGTTGAGCGCTTTGACGACAAATTCATTGAAATCGTTGACCAGCCGATCGAGGCAAAGGACGTCGAGACCTGGACCGATGTGATTCGCATTCACTTCGATCGCTCGCAGTCGTTCATCAATGACACACCGCCTGCGCTGATGCTGATCATTGGTCCGGGGCGTACCTGGCAGACACGCCTGAAGGATGCATCGGGCGACGCTAAGATTGCTGAGCATATGCTCAAATCTCTGTCGCGCTTTTTCGTCGTACCCGCAAGCCCGCCACCGGCCCGGCTGCTGCAGTTCTGTATCCAGATTCTCAACGGGCTGTGGGAACTGTCTGTCGTCGAGTATGGCTACGTCCACGAGGAACATGCCGCGGAGACCAAACGAGCCGTGTGTGCTTATCTCGCGGAATACTGGCCAGGCCATCTGGAACGTCGAAAACCACAAGATGTTGGCGGAGGGCGATAGTCATCGTGGGCGTTGATCGTATCAGTGAGGCGGCCGGCGCCCGCCTCCTCGAGATCGACGGCCCGATCGTGCCGCCCGATCTTGAAAATCCGGAGGAGCTGGCAGAGCATCGCCGTCTGGCCGACCGGTCGGGCTTCGACAACACCGCAAAAATCGACTTTCCGTATTCTCACGAAAAAGACGCGATAGCGGGTGTTCCTGTGCTGCGCATTCACGGGAGCAGGGAAACGGATCCGGAACGCGTGCTGCTTCATTTCCACGGCGGAGGATTCATCCTGGGTTCTGCGATCGGCAATGCGAGCTTTTCTACGCAGGTTGCAGAAGTATCGGGCATGGCCGTTATTTCTGTCGACTATCGACTGGCGCCTGAGCATCCGTTTCCCAGGGGACTCGACGACGCACTCGCGGTATATTGCGCATTGACCGCCGACTACGCGCCAGGCAGAATCGGCATATTCGGCGAGTCGGCCGGTGGCGGACTGACGGCTTCACTGGCACTCGCACTGCGCGAGCACGGGCTGCCAACGCCGGGCGCATTGGTGCTCGTCGCGCCGTTTGCCGATATGACGGGGTCCGGTGAGAGCATTCGCTCGAATCATGGCGTCGATCCGGAACTGGTCTGGGACACCTTGCGGCCAGGGGCGCATTCGTACGTTTCGCAGAGCGATCCCCGGGATCCCCTGGTCTCGCCCGTGTTTGGCGACTACGCCGGATTGCCGCCGACGTATATCCAGGTGGGTGGGCTCGAGATACTCCTGGACGATGCGCGTCGCATAACAGACGCCTGTCGCGCGGCAGGCGTCAATGTGCGCCTCGATGTCTGGGAAGGTCTTTGGCACTGCTGGCACTTCGATCCGACGTTGCCGGAGTCGAACGAGGCCTGCAGGAGAATCGCAAAATTCTTCGACGAGAATTTATAACCGTTACATACGTCTCGTGGCCGCGAGTCGGCGACTAGACTGGAAAAACCATTATTGGTGCTATTTTGGGGTGGAACGCGCATGTCACTGGAAATTAATCCGATACTCAATCCGGAGTTCATCAGGAACCCGATGCCGGCGCTGCTGGAAGCCTGGTCCAAAGGGCCTGTTATGCGCCACGACAACCTGACGACGACTTACTCCTTTTTCTCATACGACGACGTAAAGTCGATTTTGGTCGACCACGAAACCTTCGGTAGCGAAATTCCGCCAGAGAACAAGGCAGCCGCCGTGGGACCTTTGCTGGACAACCTCATTGCGACCGATCCGCCGCGCCATACGCGCCTGAGAATTCTTGCCAACAAGGCGTTCGCCCCACCGGTCATTCGCGGCTTTCAGGATCAGGCGCGCGTCATCGTCGAGGGACTGGTCGATGTCGTCATGGAAAAAGGCGAGGTCGATATCATCAACGACTTTGCGGCCCAGGTCACGATTGGCATGATCACGACAATTCTCGGCCTGCCTCGAGAAGACTGGCCGATGATTCGCCAATGGACGACGGATATCTCCAACAACGTAATCGCGGATGTTTGGCTGAAAGAGCGCGATCCGGAACGCGAAGCGGTGACGACCAGAGTCGCGACCGAATTGAGTGAGTACTTTCACGACTACCTCGAAGAACGCCGGAAGAAACCGAAAGAGGGCGATCTGATATCGTTGTTCATGACCGCGGAAGTCGACGGCGACCGGCTTTCCGACAAGGAAATCGAGGCAACGGCAATGCTGTTGCTGCTGGCCGCAAACGAGACGACCACCAACCTGATCGGCAACTTCGTACGCACACTGGCGCGGTATCCGGAACAGGCCGCGATCATGCGCGCCGACCCCGAACTTGCAAAGCCGGGACTGGAAGAGACCTTGCGCATGACGCCGTCGTTGCGGGGTACGGCGCGCCGGGTGCGCAAGACTGTCGATATGTATGGGCATACGCTGGAACCCGGAGACGTGGCATTCGTCTGGATCGCGACGGCCAACCGGGATCCGAGCGTGTTCGAAAATCCGCACGAATTCGACGTTCATCGCAAGCCGAATCGCCACATCGCGTTTGCGGCCGGGCCTCACCTGTGCCTCGGTGCACCGTTGGCGAGGCTGGAAGGGCGCATGTCGGCGGAGTTGTTGTTGCGCCGGACCAAGGACATCGAATTGCTCGGTGACGCTGTGGTCGCACCCAACGCCGTAGCAGACAACGTACTGGAACAACGCGTGCGTTTGATTCCGGCCTGAGACGAGAAGGGGAGAGAAGAAATGGCAAAGAGCAAAGTTGAAGCATTGCAGGCAAACGATGACATCGAGTTTGCCCAGTTCGAGTACGTCGACCAGGCCGGCACTATTCGCGGAAAGCTGGGCAACGTTGAGGATCTCGGCAAGATTGGTGCGGCGGCGGCCTGCATAAACGGCGTCCGAGGCAACGAAGAAATCGTCATGACGCCGCTCGCGGGTCTGATGGATGGCGTACACAAGCGCCCGATTGTCTACGACCCGGACACGGCGTTTCAGATGAGCTGGCGTCCGAACACGGCGGCCATCCTCGGTCGCATGACGCGCAAGGACGGTTCGCTGCACGACCATTGTCCTCGCTCGATTCTCGAGACGGTTCTGAACCGGCTGGCTGACCACGGTTATACATCGTACGTCGGCTTTGAGAACGAGTTCTATGTATTCGAAGACGATGACGATGCCATTCGCGAGGGCCGTATCAAGGAGCTGCGCACGCTCGGTCGCAACCGCAACGCCTATTCGTTGGCGCGTCAGCAGTTCATGCAGCAAATCGCGGAGGAGATGTTTCGTCGCATGCAGTCGGCTGGCGCACCGTTTGAGGTGTTTCATACCGAGTACAGCCGCGGCATGTACGAGTTCGCGTTTCAGCCGCAGGACGCATTGACGGCAGCAGACGGCCTGGCGCGCTCTCGCCTGTACCTAAAGGAATTGCTCACGGAAAACGGTCTGACGACGACGGGCATGACGGCATTGCACTCGGTTGAAACCGCAACGCATTCCGGTGTCCATGCAAACATCAGCTTCTGGAAGGACGGCAAGAACGCCTTTTGGGACGGTAAAGGTCTGAGCAAGCTTGGGCAGAAGTTTATTGCCGGCGTTCTGGCAACGATGGACGACTTTCATATCATTTTCCGGCCCTGGGTCAACTCCTACCGCCGATTTAACCCGGATGAGTTTTGCCCTGTTCATGCACTGTGGGGTGAGGACAATCACCTCGTATCGCTTCGTATGAGCCATGGCTCGGTGCCGGAGAAGCAAACTCGAATAGAACACCGCGTGGCCGGTACCGACACCTGTCCGCACCTGGTGCTTGCGGCGATTATCTATGGTGGACTCTACGGCATCGAGCAGGATCTCGAGTTGCCGCCACAGGCCAAAATCGAGGAACTTGAAGAGCAGCCAATGCTCTCGCATACCTTGCCACTCGCCATCGAGAAGTTCAAAGCATCGAAGGTCGCACGCGAAGCATTCGGCGATGATTTCGTCGATCACTTCGCGCAGGTTCGCGAAGAGGAGTGCGCGGAATACGAGGAGTACTGCAAGGAGAATGATATCGAGGTCGATTACAACGGCCCAAACGTCACGACCTGGGAGTACCAGCGTTACTTTGACTGGTTGTTCTGATGAAACTTGAATTTTCCGGAAAAAACGCGGTTGTGACCGGTGCCGGCGGTGGGATTGGTGAGCGGATTGCACAGGACCTGCTCACGGCCGGAATTAACGTCTGCGCGTTGGATCTGAAGGATTCGCCGGGGTTCGATGTGCCTGAAGGCGTGCAGCTTGCCTATCGTGAGGTCGATATAACGAACGAGTCGGATGTCCGTTCGGCTGTTAACGCTGCGCGCGATGAATTCGGCGGTCGTTTTGATTACGTTACCTGCGCGGCCGGTATTGCATTGTTTAATCGTGGCGATGGCGGTGCATTGGATATTGAGGATCGCGTGCTCGATCTGACGATGGGCGTCAATCTACGGGGCGTCATAAACACTGTACGCGCGACGATCGACGACCTCAAAGAGTCGGCAGTCGGGGCTATCGTACTGATTGCCAGCATCGCCGGCCTGCGTGGCGCGGAAAATATTGAAGACGGTGATGCGCTCGATGCCTATCAGATGTCCAAAGCCGCGGTCGTTTCGCTGAACAAGACGCTGGCGCTGCAGTATGCGAAAGATCGCGTGCGGTGTAACACGGTGTGCCCGGGTGCCATCTGGACCCCGATGACCGACCAGATATACCAGGACCCGACGCGTGTTGAGGCAATGGCTGAACGCACCCCGATCAAACGGGTCGGTAAACCCGAAGATATTTCCTACGCGACGATGACGCTGCTTGCGGATCAGGCTTCCTTCATAACGGGAATCGACCTGGTCTCCGACGGCGGTATCATGGCACGGCTATAGAATCCTTGCGATGACAGACCTGGCTTCCTGCAATGCCATCGTAACGGGTGGCGGATCCGGCATTGGCAAAGCCATCTGTGAGCGCATCGCGGCAGCGGGTGCGGGCGTTTGCGTCTCCGATATTAACGAGGCGTCAGCGGTGGTGGTCGCCGATGCGCTGGCGGCAGGCGGAACCAGAGCCGTCGCTTTCAAGGCGGACGTATCGTCGGAAAGTGACGTTCAGGCACTGGTCAAATTTGCCGACAAGGAACTGGGCGGCCTGACGGCAATCGTCAATAACGCCGGCTATGCGGACATGGAAAGGGATGGCGATGTCACGGAAACACCAACCGATGTCTGGGACCGCACGATCAGCATCAACCTGTTCGGTGTGTTTCTCGGATGCAGGTTTGCGATTCCGTTGATTGAAAAGAACGGCGGCGGGGCGATTGTAAATATTGCGTCGGCCGCGGCACTGCTCGGATCCTGTCCGTCGCAGGTCGCGTACACCGCATCCAAGGGTGGCGTCGTTTCCATGAGCCGCGACATCGCCGTTTGCTTCGCAAATCGGGGCATTCGTGTGAATACCATCTGTCCCGGTGTCACGCGTACGCCGATGATCGAAGAACTGCGCCCTTCAGATGAAGCCATGCGTGCGCGATTCAGGCATATTCCGATGGGCCGATTGGGCGACCCGGCCGAGATCGCCGGTGCGACGGCGTTTCTGTTGTCGGACGATGCGGGCTACATCACCGGGCAGGAGATTGCGGTTGATGGCGGAACCCACGGGGCTTTCCTGACCGCCAACGAATAGTTCGTTCCGAAAAGATGCCGGCCGCAACATCAAGCTGCATGCGGGATTCTCGCCATAATGATGTGGGAAGAGGGTATCGAACTGGCGATGGGTGCGGATGCGCCGTGGCTGCCCGGGGAATGGATATAGGGCGAGAAACTGCTCGCTCGAAAAGCGTTCTCGACCCGTCACGTCTGATTGGTCTAGAAAAGGGACCGAATAATTGCGACAATTCCCTGATACAACGATAACAACACAGGGGACATTGTGGCGACATCCACAATCCTGACGGCGGTCAATCAGACCCCGGCGCACGAGTTGGTAGCCGATCAATTGCAACGCGCCATCATGCTGGGCCGTTATCTACCCGGCGACAAACTTCCGTCTGAGCGCGCGATGGCCGATCAGTTTGGCGTGTCTCGAACGTCTGTTCGCGAAGCCATTCACGTGCTCGTCGAGTACGGACTCCTCAAGATCAAGCGTGGCGCGACGGGCGGTGCGGTCGTTCAGGACGTGATCGACAATGACAATCGGGTCCGGATGCGGCCCTTTATGGAGGCACGCAAGAAGCACTACGACGAGCTGCTCGAGTTTCGTCTTGTTGCGGAATGCGCGGCGGCCAGGATGGCTGCCGAACGCAGGACAAAGTCGGACCTTCAAACATTGAAGACGCTTGTCGACAGTATGGACAACCTGTTCGAAAGCGCGATCGACAGCGACGACAGGCAGCTGGCGATCCGATTCTATGCCGAGGACACGGCGTTTCATATCGCGATTGCTGCAGCAAGCGGCAACGAATTACTGCGCGAAACGGTTGAGGAATTGCGCTACAAGATGTTCCTGCCGATGGGACGTGTGGCTGCAGAGATCGACGAACACGCCAACGACAAGCATCGAGAGCTCTATAGCGCAATTGAATCGGGCAACGGTGAGCTCGCCGAGGCGCTGATGCGCGCGCACATCCAGGGCTCATTCGACAGCATCCTCAACTAACCCGGGACGGACACCTATTTTCGTGGGCGCCCCGGCGGCCTCGACTTCAGTGACAGGCCCGTCCTTGCCTCAAGATCTTTGATAAACACATCGCTTCCAATCGGCTTTCCTGAAATGGTTGCCTTGCGGAGGTCGTCGACGGTGAAGCCGGTCGAGGGTTCACTAAGGTACGTCGCCCAGTCATCTACTCGATCAAGCATCGGTCTGACTCGAACCAATTCGTCGTCTTCCTTATCTACGTGTGCTCGTGCGCTGGACCAAGGCCAGTCGACAGCTCGGCGGCAGAGAAGTGCGCGGACCGGATTCAGCTCCACGTATCGCGCTGCGTTGTACAAGTGAAACTCGTCCATCGCTGTTGAGTAGAAGCGACGCTGGAAAAGGTGACCAGTCCATTCCCTGCGTTTGTTGATGTGGCAGGTATAACGTCGGTGGGCGACTCGAAACACGTCGGATAATCCGGTCTTTGTACGCGGAACCATCACGAAATGAACATGATTTGGCATGAGGCAGTATGCCCAGACTTCGGTTTCAGTGCGCCTTAGTTGTTCGGCGACGTACGAAATGTAGGTGGCAAAATCACGTCGGCCGAAGAAAACGCGCTCCTGATGGTTGCCGCGTTGGGTAACGTGATGCGGAATGTTCGGAATGATAATTCGGGCACATCTCGGCAATGGTCCGGCCTGGAAGTGAGGAGAAGTAGAAATCTGCCGTGTTTGGAGGTGCTTTGCACCGCTTTAATCTTTGAGGATTGCCAATAAACCGGGGACGGACACCCTTTTTCTGACGAAAAAGGGTGTCCGTCCCCGGTTTATTGGCAGGAGCGGGCGATGCAGGCGTCCGCTTCGTCGACAAGCCCGCGGCAGGATACGAAGCCGTGCAGCATGTTGTCGTAATTCTCGTAGACCACATTGACGCCCGCGGCGGCCAGCTTGTCAGCGTACGCCTTGCCCTGGTCCTTCAGGGGGTCAAAGCCAGCCGTGCAAATGTAGGCAGGGGGGAGATTGGCATGTGAGTCCGCGTATAGCGGCGATGCCCAGGGTTCACCGCGGACAGACTCGTCCGGCAGGTACAGCCTGATGCAGAACGGTGCGGAATCCAGCCAGTATCCTTTGCCGAACAGGTTCTGGGATTCCCAGTCATTCGGCGTCGCATGGTCAACCGACGGGTAGTAGAGCATTTGCCTGGCGATACTGGGGCCGCTTTCGTCCCGCGCCTTAATAGTCACGGCGCAGGAGTGCGTGCCACCCGCGCTGTCACCGGCGATCCAGAGCTGGTCTGTATCCCCGCCGAAGTCTGCGATGTTTGCTGCCACCCATTCCAGCGCCGCATAACAGTCGTGTACGGCGGCTGGATAGGCGTCTTCCGGTGGCTTGCGGTAGTCAATGGAAACCACGACACCGCCCGACTCCTTTACGAGCACCCGGCAGATCGAATCGTGGCTGTCGATGCTGCCCCGAAACAGCCCACCGCCATGAATGAACAGGATCGTCGGAACCCCCGACTCATTCCCATCCCGATAGATGCGCGCAGGCAGATCGCCCGCAGGTCCCGCAAACGTCGTGTTGGTGACAGAGGCGAGCTCGGGAGCAGTACCGTCAACCGCTTTCATGTCATCTTCAAACTCCTGGCGGAGTTCGTCGATTGGACGGTCTTCAATAGCGGGTGCGTCCGGGTCCGCGGGAGCTGCAAGCAGCTCCCGGAACACCGGATGCATCCGGTCGTGATCAACGCTCATTGCTTACGCAGCAGCCGCTGCCTTGGGTTTGATGTTCGGCATAACATCATTGGCGAAGCGCGTCATCCATTCCTGGCGCGGTCCGGTCGGCACGCCTGGCGTTGAGCAGTGAATGATGATCTGCCCGAAACCGATATCGACAAATTCCTGCGCACGCTTGATGCAGGTCTCCGGGCTGCCAACGAGCTGACCTTCACACCATGCCGGAATGTTGTCCGGGTTCGTGCGCGCTTCCCAGCCCTTGATGACATTGCCCCACGCTTTGTACGACTCAAGCTGCTCGAAGCGCTCGCGGTGCGTGTCGTAGTGGTCAAGCTGCGCCTGCATGAAGATCGGGATGTATTTCTTGGCTTGTTCAATGGCTTCTTCATCGGTGTCCGCCACAATGCAGTTCAGCATGACAGGCAGGCTGAAGTCGTCCGGATTGATGCCGTTCTGCGCAACGCGCTCGCGCCAGCTTGCAACCGCGACTTCCTGAGCACCGATATTGCCCCAGGCCGTACAAGCGATCGGCAGGCCTTCATCGGCCATGATCTGCGAGCTTTCCGGACTGCCGCCTACGGCGCCGTAGAAATACGTGTTGTCCCAGTTGTCGACTTTCGGGCGCAGCGTCGTTTCGAGGCCGACATTGTAGAACTTGCCGTCGTATGTAAATGTGTCGTTGCTCGTCGCTTCACGAACAATATCTATAATCTCGTGAAAGCGATCACGCGTTTCATCCATGTTTGGAATGCCGAAGCGTTCGTACTCGAGGATTGCCGTGCCGCGGCCAATTCCGATGTGCAGCTTGCGGTCTGTGACCATGCGCAGCAGCGAGATATCCTCGGCGAGACGCAGCGGATTGTACCAGGGCAGGACCAGTACCGCCGTGCCGAGGTCGATGTCCGGATAACGCCCGGCGATATGTGACAACAGCTGCAACGGATTTGGCGTCGGAAAGTAGTCCGTAAAGTGATGTTCGATCATCCATGCGGAGTTAAATCCGAGTTCGATGCCTTTTTCGACATCGGACATCATGCCCTTGTACATCTGCGCGTCGGACTCTCCCTGGCCGCCAACGGCGGTGATGATGAATCCAAAGTCTACATTGTTGTTGCTCATTGAATTTCCTTAGATCTGTTCAAACTTTCCATAGCGACCGTCACCATATATCAGCGGCGAGCCATCGCTCGTGAATACTTCGTGCACAACGCCCATGAAAAGCGTGTGGGAGAAAACGGGTACAGAGTGTTCGACCGTGCATGCAGCGCTGGCCGCGGTTCCGCGGAGTAACGCGACACCGGTATCGGAGACGTACCAGTCAACATGCTCGAAGCGTTCGCCCTTTAGATCGTTGTTTGAAAACACGTTCGACGCGTTGACCTGCTCGGTCGAGAGAAAATTGACGCCGAACTTGCCGCACTCGACGATCTGATCGTGCGCACTTGCAGACTTGTTAACGCATACGGCGACACTTGCGGGCGTTGCGGTCAACGACATGACGGCAGTAGCCGTAAGGCCGCCAGGCGATTCCTCATCGCCTGTGGTTATCACAGCGACGGTGCTTGCCTGCTGGCGCATCAGCAGCTTGAAGGCTTCACTGTCGATACCGCCAAATTTCTCGATCTCAGCACTATTCATAATGGTATTGTAAATAAACCTTTATAGAACGTCCAGGATAAAGTTGGGCCGGAGATCGGCGCCAATGTGTGACTACTGTAGACGTAACCGTATGTAACTCACACGGGAATTCGTCTTATTGAGAATCGTATGTGTCTGTGACATCATAAATGGTACGAAAAGTAACCCTTTTCAAACATTTATCCCGTTACTCAGCGGGGGGAGAGCAAAAATGACCTATATGAAACGCGCACTTGGGTGCGCGCTGATGGCCGCAACAGCGCTGACTGCTGCGCCGGCCATTGCACAGGACGCGCTGGAACAGATTACTGTGACGGCGCAGAAGCGCGAACAGAGTGCCAATGACGTCGGTATCGCAATCTCGGTCCTGTCAGGATCGGATCTTGAAGCGCTTGGCGCTCGTTCGGCGATGGATGTCACTGAGCACATGCCTAACGTTGAACTGTTTGAAGCCGGCTACACCGGTCTTCCGGTGTTTGTCGTTCGCGGTGTTGGCCTGATTGATGAGAACCCGAACAACACTCCGACCAATTCGATGTACGCCGACGACGTGTACCTGCCGTACAACGTCATGATGCCGTTCGCCATGTTCGACGCGGATCGGGTTGAGGTCTTGCGCGGTCCGCAGGGTGGACTGTACGGTCGCAACACGACCGGTGGCGCGCTGAACTTTGTCTCCCGCAAAGGGAACTTCGAGCAGACCGAGGGCAATGTCAGCGTTGATTTCGGTGACTTTGGATTCGTTGGCATGGCGGCTGGAGCGTCATTCCCGATGAGCGATACAGTCGCCGGACGTATCGCTTTCCAGTATGACAAGAGCGATGGACACTACCGGAACACGTTCCTGAACGAAGATGTTGGTGGTGTTGACCGTCTGATGACACGCGCTACATTGTCATTCCAGCCGAGCGACAACTTTTCGGCCGATTTGCGGCTGGTGTACGGCCGCGATAAATCTGAAGAAGGGCTGCCGGAGGTGTCGGGCACGCTCGATCCAAATGCTGTGTTTGACTGGGGTACCGCGCTGGGGCTGCCTCCACTTTCCCTGCCCTGGGGATTTGATGGTAATACCGAGACCTTCTTCCCGGTGCACTGCACGTCACTCGTCAACGAGGGGATCCCCGATTCGAGCTGTATCAACAATGGCGGTCTGACCGCTGACGGCATGCCGCACACGGGTGTCGACGACCAGGTTCACAAGCAAGATACGGAGTTCAAGTCAGCTGCTTTGAATCTTTCGTTTGAGCTCCCGAGTGTGACACTGATGTCGATTACCTCTCTTCAAGACTACAGCAGCATCAATCCGATGGCTGATGGCGTCGTTCTGCCGGTCAATGCGGATCCGGCCTGGGACAACATCAATCTTGGTGGCTACCGTACGTACCCGTTGACGCCGTTCATTAACCAGCAGTTCAACCCGGATATCGACGCGTTCTCGCAGGAGTTCCGGCTTGTCTCCACGGGTGACGGCAGCGTCTCCTGGATGGCGGGCGCCGTGTGGGCTGAAGATGAGATGGACCTGGTCTCACCGACCGAGTTCTTCGGCAACGTTGGCTGGAACATTCTTCAGTTCCCTGGCGGTGGCACGATGGGCTACAACCAGAAAACAGAAGCGTGGTCGGTGTATGCGCAGACACGCTTCGACATGAGCGATGCCTGGGCGCTAACGCTTGATGCTCGCTACACCGATGAGCAGAAAGATTACGCCGGTTGGGGTTACGTGAACGACGGTCCCATGACTTGCGTTCTCGTCTTTGGCCTCGGTCCAGATGACGATCTCGGGGCGTTCGATCCGACGCTGGCCGGGCTGACCTGCCGCCAGGTGCTGGGAATCGACCAGGATAATCACTTCTCATTGAGCGGCGCCGACGTAATCACCAGTGCCTATGATCAGGGCGAGTTCTCCTGGAAGGTCAACCTCGACTTCCGCCCGAGCGACACAACGCTTGTCTACGGTAGTATTGGGCAGGGCTTCAAGTCTGGCGGATTCTTTGGCGGTTGGCTCGTTGCACCAGAAGTTGAGGCGTACAAGCCTGAGAAGAACCTGGCGTACGAGCTGGGCTTCAAGTCGACCCTGGCTGACGGCCGCATGCAGTTGAACGGTGCGATATTCCGGTACGACTACACGGACTGGCAGGGGCTGCTGAACATCATCGACGGCAATACTGGTGCTCAGTTCCTGGGTTTGACAACGCTGGGCGATCAGGAGACAACCGGTGCTGAGATTGACCTGCGCTGGTTGCCTGCGGAGGGCTGGGATATTCGTTTCGGTCTGGGCTGGCTTGACACCAAGATCACCAAACTCGCTCCGCCACCGGATCTGGGGCCGGGCACATCGGTCAATGTCATTGATGAAACGAACCAACCCGTGAATGTTCTGGGCAACAAGACGCCATACTCGCCCGAAATTACCGCGAACGCGTTGGTTCGCTACGACTTCGCGGCATTTGGCGACAACTTCATGGCAATCCAGGTCGACGGCTCGTACAGCGACGACTACTTTCTTAACGTGGCTAACACCCGCTGGGGCAAGGAAAGTGGCTATTCGAAGGTCAATGCTCGCGTAGAAATCTATTCCGGCAGTGACACATGGCACCTGGCGCTATGGGGACGCAATTTGTCGGACGAGATCAACAGGACGTCACTCTACAACGACGGTCTGGATAACTTCTGGCAGGACTACAGCGCGCCGCGAACCTATGGCATAACGCTGGGCTACAGTTTCTAGCCGTTAAGTTCTACTTCCATCGCATTGTACGATGCGAACATGGGGCAGCATCTCCGGGTGCTGCCCTTTTCGATGTTGGCTGTGCTGTAACCGCTACATACGCTACTGTGTTGCCCTGAAAATTGGTATTATTGATAGCCCATTAAGAAGAACATCAGGGTTATGACGAACGTAGCGTTAGTGACGGGCGGTACCGGCGGTATCGGCCGCGAAATCTGTTTGCGACTGGTAGCCGACGGCTTTAAGGTTCTGGCTGGCGATATTGGTGTGGATTCGGCTGACAATGGCAAACCGGCGACCGACATCAGCGAGTGCGTTTTCGTCCACCACCTGGACGTAACATCAGAGGACAGCGCCAAAACGTGTGTTGATCATGCCGCGTCGATGGGTACGCTCAAGGCCGTGGTCAACTGTGCCGGTATTCTCTCGCACGGATTGATCGAAGACATCAACGAAGCTGATTACCAGCTTGTCTGGAATGTCAACGTCATCGGCGCCATGCACGTCTGCAAGGCAGCTTCGCCGCATCTCCGCGATGGTGCCGCGATCGTCAACATTTCGTCAGTCACGAGCGCGGTAGGGCGAATGCCGGGCGCCTCCGCCTACGGCGCATCCAAAGCAGGGCTTAATGCGTTCACACGATACCTGGCAAACGAACTTGCACCACGCGGTATTCGTGTGAATTGCCTGGCACCGGGCTACATCAAGGTGCTGCCGATGAGCCCCTCGATGCAGTTTATCGCTACTGCCGACAACGAAGCCGACGCCATCGCCTGGTGCGAAGCACAGGCGCCGATGGGGCGTATGGCCGACGCCGCGGAGATGGCCGGGCCGGTTTCATTCCTGATTTCAGACGATGCCTCGTTTATCACAGGGCAGACATTATTTGCCGATGGAGGCGTTACCGCATCATGAGCGACGCGCGACAACTTGCCAATGACGAGACATTTCGCCGACTGACCGAATCGGAACCGGTGCTTGTCGATATCCGCCCGACCATCGAGGTTGCGCCGGGCATGACGAAGAATACAGTGCTCACGTCGGGGCCGCCGCTGCCCTGGAGCGAGTACGAAGGTGGCCAGCGCGAAGGCCTGATCGGTGGGGCGTTATACGAAGGGCTTGCCTCGACGCGCGAGGAGGCGATCGCAAAATTTGACGCTGGCGAGATCAAGGTCGGCGGCTGCCACGATTACAACTGCGTAGGCTCGCTGGCCGGCATCTACACGGCATCGATGCCGGTTTTCGTCGTCGAAAACAGGCCGTTCGGCAACATCGGGCTTTGCAATATCTACGAAGGCAAGTCACCGCGCCGCCTGAATTACGGTCTGTATGATCAGGAGATCCATGATCGTCTCGACCACATCAACAATGTCGTCGTACCGGTGATTCGTGACGCACTCAACAAGGTGGGTGAAGTGCCACTGAAGCCGCTGATGCGCAGTGCGTTGCACATGGGTGACGAACTGCACTCGCGCAATACGGCGGCGTCGATGCTGTTCGCACGTGCGCTGTTTTCCGGCTTCCTCGATCTCGCGGCCGAAGGCCGCGACGATGTTAAACAGGCGGTCGATGCAATGACGGAAGATAACTATTTCTTCCTCCGCATCTCGATGGCCGCAGCGAAGGGTATTGCTGACGCGGCACACGGCGTAGAGGGCTCGAGCCTGGTCACGGCCATGTGTTTCTCGGGCAGGGAGTTCGGGATTCGAGTCAGCGGGCTCGCCGACGAGGGCTGGATTCGCGGTCCGCACGCGAGCCTCGACGTCAAGCTGTTCGACGGCTACACCGACGACGACATTACCTGGATGGGCGGCGAAAGCCCGATCACCGAGACAGTGGGGCTGGGCGGCTTCGCACAGGCTTGTTCATTTCCGCTGCAGAACTACCAGGGCGGTGAACCCTCGCTGATGGTGGAACGCAATGTCGAGCTCTACGACATTACGCACGGCGAAAACCCGTCGTTCTACATCCCATATTTGAAGTACCGCGGCACGCCGACGGGCATCGATGTTTTCAAGGTGCTCGAGACCGGCATCATGCCGTGTATGGACATCGGTATCGCCGGCAAGGACGGAGGCCAGATCGGCGCCGGCGTCGTACGCGCACCGCGCGAGTGCTTCGAAAAAGCAGCCGAAATAATCCAGGGACGGACACCGATTTAAGGCCAGGCAACGTTGTCGGGCGGTGGGCAAAAAATAGGTGTCCGTCCCCGGTTTAGGAGAGAGACATGTTAGGTAATTTACAGGCAGAACCGATAAATCTGATTTCCATTTTGCAGCATGCGGCCAGGTGGCACGGGCGGCAGGAAATCGTCAGCAATACGGTCGAGGGCGGTCTGCATCGGCAGACCTATGCCGAGACTCTGGTACGTGCGACCAGGCTCGCGTCGCGGTTGCAGGAAAAGGGTGTCGTCGAAGGCGATCGGATCGGCACGCTGGCTTGGAACACGCACCGCCACATGGAGGCGTGGTACGCGATCTCGGGTATCGGCGCCATTTGTCACACCGTGAACCCGCGCCTGTTTCCGGATCAGATCGAATTCATCGTCAATCACGCCGAAGATAAAGTCCTGATCATCGACCTGACATTCGCGGACCTCGTCAAAGGCCTGCTGCCGAAACTGCCGTCAGTCAAGGCCGTTATCATCATGACGGACAAGGACCACATGCCGGATACCGAAGGTTGGGACACCTACGCCGTGCACTGTTACGAGGATTTCATCGCCGAAGGCAGCGACAGCGTCGACTGGCCGGAATTTGACGAGAAAACCTGTTCTTCGCTGTGCTACACGTCGGGCACAACCGGTGACCCGAAGGGCGTGACCTACACGCACCGGGGCAACCTGTTGCACGCCTACTCGGTCATGTCGTCCGAGTCGTTCTGCGTCAATTCAAACGACTCCGTACTCATGGTCGTACCGATGTTCCACGCCAACTCCTGGGGTCTCGCCTACGCGGGCCCGATGTCCGGCTGCAAACTCGTACTTCCCGGACCGCACATGGACGGCAAATCCATTCACAGCGTTATCGACGGCGAGCAAATCAACAAAGCCGCTGCGGTTCCCACAGTCTGGAATATGCTGATCGGTTACCTGAACGAAACCGGCGCCGGGCTCGAGAACCTCGAAGAAGTCGTCATCGGCGGTGCCGCCGTTCCGCCGACGATGATCAGGGAGTTTGACGAGAAATACGGCGTTGACGTAATCCATGCCTGGGGCATGACCGAGATGAGCCCGGTTGGCACTGTGAATCGTCCGAAACCCTTCTTCAAGGACCTTGGTCCGGACGAGCAGCTTGCGTTGCGCGCCAAGCAGGGCTGCCCGGTGTTCGGCGTCGATCTCAAGATCATCGACGACGACGGCAATGTCCTGCCGCACGACGGTGAGACTTTTGGCCGCCTCATGTGCCGCGGGCCCTGGATCATTGAGCGCTATTACAAACAGGAAGCGTCGGCCCTCGAAGACGGTTGGTTCGACACGGGTGATGTGGCCACGATCGACAAGTACGGCTACATGCAGATCACCGATCGCTCGAAGGACGTCATCAAATCGGGCGGCGAGTGGATCAGCTCGGTGGACCTCGAAAATGCGGCGGTAGCGCATCCGGCGATTGCAATGGCGGCCTGTATCGGTGCCACGCACCCGAAATGGGACGAGCGTCCTATCCTGTTGATCAAGGTGGCCGACGGCGCTGACGCGCCGTCTGAGGACGAAGTACGCGATCTCATCGGCGAGTCGTTCGCCAGGTGGCAGCTCCCCGACGCGGTCATCGTTGTGGATGACATTCCGCTGACCGCGACCGGCAAGATCGACAAGAAGCCGCTGCGTGCTGAGTACCAGGACTACCTCGTTCGGTAAGCATGGAAATCAACTACTGCTCAGCGTGCGGTAACAAGATCGCCTGGGGTGTTCCGTCAGGCGATCACACTGAGCGGTTTCACTGCACCGGCTGCGGTCACGTCGAATACAACAACCCGATTCCGCTCGTCCTGTGCCTGTTGCACACGAACGAAAAGGTCCTGATGATTCGGCGTGCGATCCCACCCTATGTCGATTCGTGGGCGCCTCCCGGCGGCTATATCGACCAGAGCGAGTCGATCGATGCTGCTGCGGTCAGAGAGATTCGTGAGGAGATTGGTATCGATGTCGACCCGGACTCGATGATTCCTTATTCGATCGTCTCGATACCTTCGATCAATCAGATCTGCTTTATATGCAGGGCTAAACTGGAAGACGAGGTTTATCCCGAACTGGGTATGGAAGTGTCCGAAGCCGAGTGGTTCAATCGGGACGACATGCCGTTTGACGACTATTTTCTGCCGGCGCATAAAGATGGCCTGGAAATGTTTTACGATAGCCTTGAGACAGGGCGTTTCCGGGTCTTCATGGCAGAGGCGTCCTATTCCGACGGCTTTAACCGCTCTGTGCGCCTCGCGCGGGGACGGTAACTACGGGGTATTGTCCCGCGACCAGGAACTTTCATGACCGACAAAAAAGACAACGCGCTGCCCATCGATCGCGAGCCACGGTTGCGTCCGCGTTTCACTGAAATCGCGACGTTCATGCGCGCACCCTATGCGGAGTCCCTCGACGGCCTCGACATCGCAATGATCGGTGTGCCCTGTGACCTGGGTGTGACCAACCGGGCCGGTGCTCGGCATGGTCCCCGGGAGATGCGCAACCAGTCATCGCTGATGCGTGCCTACAACATGTCGACGAAGATTGAGCCTTACGAGATAGCGAAGGTCGCCGATGTCGGTGACGTTCCGATCGACAACCTGTTCAGTCTCGACGAGGCAATCGGAGACATCGAGGCCTACTATCGCGATGTCAAAGCGTCGGGCGCGATGCCGCTGTCGGCCGGTGGCGATCATTCGATCACCTACCCGATCCTCAAAGGTCTGGCTGGTGACGGGCCGTTCGCGCTCATCCACATCGACGCACACACGGATACCTGGCCCGAGTTCTACGGCTCAAAGTTCCACCATGGCGCACCATTCAGGCTTGCGACCGATGAAGGACTGATCGATCCGACCAGGACAATTCAGATCGGAATTCGCGGCGGACAAAATACCTGGGAAGGGCTCAACTACTCGTACGAGCAGGGGATGCGGGTTGTCGAGATGGATGAGTTTACCGATCTCGGTGTCGAAGGTGTCATTGAGGAGGCGCGCAAGGTCGTCGGCGACGCCCCAACGTACATTTCGTTCGATGTCGACGGTATAGATCCTGTCTACACGCCCGGCACCGGCACCCCTGAAATTGGCGGTATTACGACGGTTGAGGCGCTGCGCCTGCTGCGAGGCCTTCGCCGCCTGAACCTGGTCGGTGGCGATGTCGTTGAGGTCGCGCCGCCGTTCGACCAGACCGGCAACACGGCGCTGGTCGGCGCCAGCCTGATGTTCGAAATTCTGTGCCTGCTTGCCGAGGTGGTCGATAAACGCAAATGAACAGGGTCGCTCGATTCGTCGTACCGTCGATTTTCGGCGTATTTTTCTTCTTGTTTCCAATTCGGCATGAGGGTTCCTACACGATTCCAATGGCCGTGCTGTCCGACACGCTCGGCGCCGCACTGGGCAAGAGCCTGCCATACATCGGGTTTGCCCTCGTTCTGATCTCGGCGCTGATGTCGGTCTATTTTTCGGTGTTTCGGGCGGCGTACGCGGAACCGCAGTCACGATTTGCCAGCCTGTTCACTGTGACGCGGGGCTGGCTGGTACTGCGGATTGCCGGCGCAGTCATCGGTGCGATGATCATCTGGAAACTTGGCCCCGAGTTTATCTGGTCAAAGGCGACGGGCCACGTCGTGATCTTCGAACTACTGACGGCCATCGTGACAATCTTCGTTTTTGCGTCGTTTCTGCTGCCGCTGCTCACCGAATTCGGGCTCATGGAGCTGATCGGCATATTGCTGTCGCGCGGCTTTCGGGTGTTGTTCCGGTTGCCGGGACGATCCTGCATTGACGCCGTTGCATCGTGGATGACAGCCGCGCCAGTCGGCGTTCTGATCACGTCACAGCAATTGGAGACCGGATATTATTCGAAACGAGAGGCGGCAACGATTGCAACCAATTTTTCGATCGTGTCTTTGCCGTTCTGTGTCGTTGTGGCGGATTTTGCCGGACTTGGTCACGTATTCATCCCTTACTACCTCACGGTATGCGTGGCCGGTTTCATGACCGCAATCATTCTTCCGCGCATTCCGCCGTTGTCGCGGATACCGGATGAGTATATGGAGGTCGGCAAGCAGATTGGGGAGAGCGATGAACGTGAGGGCAGCCTGTTGGCTGCAGGTTACGAGGCGGCGCTGAACAAGGCAGACGCGGCACCCGGCCTCAAACAGTACCTGACCCGGTCACTCCACAACCTGTTCGATATTTGGTTCGGATTGATGCCGCCGCTCGTCGCCATTGCGACGCTTGGTTTGGTCGTCGCTGTACATACCCCGTTTTTTGAAATCCTGTCGTATCCGTTCGGATTACTGCTCGAACTGTTTCAGCTGCCTGAGGCGACAGCGGCGGCGCCAGCCATGCTCGTCGGATTCGCCGAGATGTTCTTACCTGCCGTCATCGCCAAGGACATCGACAGCGAGTTAACCCGTTTTGTCGTTATCTCGGTGTCGATCACCCAGCTAATCTACATGTCCGAAGTCGGCGTGTTGATCCTGAAAACGAGAATTCCGTTAAATTTTGGCAAGCTCGCGTTGATTTTCCTGCTGCGGACGATCATTTCGCTTCCTGTCGTCGTCGCGATGGCTCACTTTTTTGCTTCAAGAGGAGTTCTTTCATGAGCGATATCGACCCGCGGCTTCAACGCTTGTTGGATATTGAGGACATCAAGCAACTCAAAGCAAAGTATTGCTGGTACGTTGATGACCCCGAGTATCACGACCGGTTTGCAAGTCTGTTCGCGCCGGATGGCAAGTTTGTCGAGCCACCGACACTGGAGTTTAAAGGTCGTGACGCGATTCAGCGATGGATGGATGAGGATTACAAACCCGAGGTCGTCTGGTCACGACATTTTGCGATTGCCCCGGTGATCGACGTCGACGGCGATGCTGCGACGGGGCGGTGGCAGGGCATCCTGTTCTCGATCGTGCGCAAGGACGACGGCACGGAAGGTATGCTGTGGGCGGCCGGCACCTACGATGAAACGTACCGCCGCGTCGACGGCGAATGGTTGTTCGACACTGTCATTGCAGACGGCCTTTGGATGACCGACTTTAATGAAGGATTTCAAGGCCGGTAACACCGATGCCGATGATCAGGAAAGCACCCGAGCGTCCTGCTGCGTGAATCGGGTTCAATGATCACTGCAATTTTGAAAGATTTATGAGCCGCTGCGGCAACGGCCGTGCTGTAATTCAGTCAGGCCGCTTTCTCTCGCTTGACGACTTGCTGGTCTATCCAGCAAGACAATTCAGACATCCGCGTCGCCACATCGAGAACATCGTCATCGAGGCCGAGTTGCCACGCGATGTCTTTCGCATCCGGCTCCTCGACGATGCGCCGGACGCGACTTAGGAACTCGGCGTGATCTGCCTTGCTATTGAAGAAGCCTTCACTGAGCAGCTCGTCCCGTTGGTGCTGCAGGATGGGGCCAAAGAAGGACAGGTCCATTTCCGGGTGGTATTGAACGCCCCAGACGTCAGACCGGTCGGCACGGAACGCAGCCGCCTGTACATCGGTCATCTCGTTGAATGCAAGGACGGTCGATCCGGGAGGCAGTTCGCGAACGATGTCGACGTGTTCTGCAAGCGCATCGAACGTTCCGAATCGGCGCTGCATCATCGGGTGCGTTTCACCCGCGGCAGTGACATTGATCTTCCTCGCGACAACCGTTTCCCGCCCGCGAGGATTCCTTCCCACCTTGCCACCCGCCACTGCGGCCGCCAGTTGCAGACCGAAGCAGATTGCAAATACAGGCATGCCTGATGCACAGCTCAGTCGCATCCAATCCGTAAGCTGTTCAACGTCCGAGCTGCCATCATTGACGCTGAGCGGCGATCCGCTCCATATGATTCCGTCGTAACCGTCGAATACCCTGGCATCGGGGGTTTCGCTAACGCCGTGGACGATGTCGAAGGCAAGCGCCGCGCTTGAAATTGTGGACGTTCGCTCAGCAATGACGGCGCCAATACCATCGTAATTGAGCTGTTTTCTGAATTCGTCGCGGGACCATGCCGGCAGGGCGTCGATCACGAGAATTCGATGGCCGGATTGTGCGGCAGGTGAGGACATGTCACGTTCCAGGTTAATGACGGCGCCGTCAAAGGTAAAGTAAACTACCGTTACTAACTCAAAGGCGCGGTCCGCCATCTCATGAAAGCGAAGCCTGTCAATAGCCCGGAGACCACCGGAGCCGAGGCCGACACCGTCCTGGAGGCTCTCGAGCGAGTCCTGAACAGCGAGGATTTTTCGGCTGCGCCGCGCCTGACATCGTTGCTCGATTTCATCGTTCGTGAGACGCTCGCCGGTCGCTCTCATCTCCTCAAGGGATTCAGTATCGCCAATCAGGTTTTCGGCCGTGATGAGAAATTCGATGCTCGCACCGATCCGCTTGTGCGCGTCCAGGCAAACCGCCTGCGCAAAGCGCTGGAGCGTTACTACTTGCTGAGTGGCAAGAATGAAGAGATCCGGATAACGGTCCCGAAGGGCAGCTATGCAGCCGTCTTCGAGCGCCGGAGCCGCGACGAAGTGCGGACCGCTATGGCACCGGCGCCCGCTGAGCCCACGGTCGCGGTACTTCCGTTTGCGTCCATCGGATCTGACAGGGATCAGGAGTATTTCGCCGACGGTATCACCGAAGAACTGACGATAGCGCTGGCCCAGGTCGAAAATTTTCGGGTGATCGCGCGGCAATCGACCCAGCGGTACAAGGGTGGCGATGTCGACCTTCGCGATGTCGGACGCGAACTCAATGTGCGTTTCGTGATGCAGGGCGCGGTGCAAAGGCAGGGCAAAGCGTTACGTATTACAGCGCAGTTAGCTGACACTCAGACCGGGATCCAGGTCTGGGCGGAGCGATTCGATCGTGAGTTTGATACCGAGGATCTGTTCGCGATCCAGGATGAAATTACGCGGCAGGTCATTACCTCCGTTTCCGATGCTTACGGCGTCATTCCACGGTTGCTCGAAAAGGAAATCCGTGGGAAGCGGGCGATGGACCTCGAGTCCTATGATGCGGTCCTGAGGTTCTTTCATTACCAGGCCAATCCCGGGAGCGAGACATTCAGGCGGGCGCGACGAGGACTCGAAGTTGCCGTCGAGCGCAATTCCGACTACGCGATGGCGCTCGCATCGTTGTCGGAGGTATATTCAGACAACTACGCTCTGCACCTGGAGCCTCCCTACGACTTATTAGGTCAGGCATACGATCTTGCACGCAGGGCAATCGCACTCGACCCGTCCTGCCAGCAAGCGCATCATGCCCTTGCTATGGCGCAGTTCCAGCGACGCGAGCGGCCTGGATGCTTAAAAGCCCTGGAACGTGTACTCAAATTGAATCCCAACGCACCGTACTA
Organism: Woeseiaceae bacterium; assembly: GCA_965224505.1. Classification (GTDB taxonomy): domain Bacteria; phylum Pseudomonadota; class Gammaproteobacteria; order Steroidobacterales; family Woeseiaceae; genus UBA1847. Next base: position 1,490,384 of record CBDCZL010000018.1, on the reverse strand, counting down.
CTCGGGTGCTGCGGGGTGGCTTATGGCTCTCGTCGGCGACTGGGAGCGAGGGCTGTCCATTCTCGAAGAGTCCAAAGCACGCAACCCGTTCCATCCGTCCTGGTTCAACGTCGCCATCTTTCAGTACCATTTTATGCGCGCAGACTTTGATGACGCACTGGTGGCGGCCGAACGCGTCAAGACGCCAGGCCTTGCGTGGGATCCGCTCATGCGCGCTGCGGCACTGCAACGGCTCGGGCGCACGGAGGAGGCAGAGCGGGTCGTCCGCGAACTTGTCAAAACGCATCCGGATTTTGCCGGGTCGGCACGCGAGTACATTGGTAAATTTGTGTTTGAGCCTGACCAGGTCCAGGAAATCTACGACGCTCTCATCGAGGCGGGCGTACCGGCGTCCGATTAAAGTCAATCAGCATGTCCCTGTCTTTTCGTCGGCCCTCTCGGTTCCGGCGCTGTTTCGGCATTTAACGAAGTGACGAAGTATTCTCTCTGAGGAATCGTATTGGATTTTACGCTTTACTCTTTCATGTTTCCGGTGTCGATCGTCGTTGCCACATGCGCGATGCTGAGCGGCATTGGCGGCGCAGCCCTGTTCACGCCGATCTTCGTACTTGTCTTTCCGTTGCTCGGGCCTGAATATTCTCTCGAGACAACACTGACAGCCGTTGCGGCCGCACTGTTCACTCAGACATTCGGTTTCCTTTCAGGATTCGTCGGCTACTATCGACGAAAGCTGATCGACTTTCAGATCGCCTGGAAGCTCCTGCGCTTCTCAATACCGGTGGCAATATTAGGTGCTTTGACCGCGAGCCTGGTACACGACAGTGTACTGCTCGCGAGCTACTCAATACTTGTCGCGGTCCTCGCCTATGTGATGTGGCGCAGCCCGATGAAGGCCGTAACTGCTGGCGAGCACCTGAAAGGGCGCGACGTTGTCGAAAGAACCGACTCGGGAGGGCATACCTATCGTTATGATATGCCGAAGTTCGGGCCCGGCAGTTTCACATTGACGGGTGTCGGTGCATTCCTGACGGGGATGGTGTCCGTCGGCATCGGCGAAGTCACCATCTCGCAACTTACGCATAAGCGCGTACCGATTGCTGTTGCTGCGGCCACATCGGTGCTGGTCGTTATACTTACCATCGTGTTTGCGACTGCCACCTTGTTTGTCGATCTGGTCCGATCGGGAGGATGGGCCGCAATCCCCTGGAATCTGCTCATCTACGACGTTCCCGGTGTGTTAATAGGCGGACAGATCGGCCCACGGCTGCAAGGTCGCATTCCTCACCATAAGATGCGCCGTGCAATTGGCATGTTGTTTATTGTGCTCGCAATCGCGATGATGGCGGTCGCCGCCAGGAAGGCCGGTGTAACTTAGGGCCATGGCCCTTAGGCGACGCGAGCCCGCTGCGTACCGCACTATAACAACTCGTTGACCAGCCGACGGTGAGCAGCAATGCCGAGGAAAAGGCTGAGCAGCAGCAGGAAGATGCCTGGCGCGATCGCCGCTGAGAAGATCCGTTGCACTGAGATGTCCTTGAATTCGAACGGTTTTAAAACCCCCAAATCGGCCGCCGACAGTTTTTGCTGTGCCACGATTGCCGGACCCAGAACGCGGTCAAGTTCGATCATCGAAGCTTGCACTTGTGCCTGAAATCGATGTTGCCGCTCTAAGTTCCCGCCCGCGCTGAGGTACAAAAGACGCTGGGCGATGATCGACGGTGACAGGTACTGTGCCCACGCGATTGTTCGTTCTCGTCCTGCGCGCGCTGCGTCATAGGCAGCAACAATAGGTTGGGTATTTTTACGTGCCGTCTGGTTTGCCAGAAAGGCTGCACGCCAGGAGGCCGGTACGTTCTCGTCGCCAACGGTTAACTCGGGATGATCCAGGAGGAATCCTTCGGTCAGCTTTTCGAGGTTGCGGCGGGACTCTCCCTGTGAGGATCGAACTTCCGACAAGAACGCTAGTCGTGACGGTGTCGGGTAGACCGCTTCGGACAATGTCGCAATGGTTGCCGGCATCGCAAGTGTGAAGAACAGCCACAATCCGACAAGCGCGCCGGCCGTTCCTGTCGCGGTTTTGCATCGTGCAACACAATAGGCAATGAGTGCCGACCAAACCAGCCCGTAGAGCAAACTCGCGCCTATCCATAGGCCGAGTCGAGCGAAGCGGTCGCCTCCCGCGTCATTCCAGAATGCCAGAACCAGCATGGCCAGGACAGCAACCAGCCAGATCAGAACATTGCGAAACGCCAGCCGGGTCCAGACCAGTTCGGTCAGGCGAACCGGTGAAGCAAGGACCATCGCCAGCGAAGCACGAGATCGTTCACTGGCGAGTACGTCGAAGGACGCTGCTATCATCAACAACGGCATCAGTACGATAACAACCACGGCGACGTCGAATGTACTCACGGAAAGCGTTGTCGGGTTGTCGAATTGATAGCGCCCGAAGACGTCCGAGAGGTTTCGCCAGATTGAAATTTCTGCACTCGCCGGGTGCAGGTCTGCGTGTCCGACCGCAAAATCCGCCAGAGAGGACGGCGGCAAAACGGCGGGAAATTGAATGGTGAGCGCGTTGGGACCCCGGGGCGTCGCTTCCATCCTGCCGGCTTCGATCTCTGCGAGATCTGCGCGCAGTTTCGATACCGCCTCAAGACCTTGTGTCTCGAAGTTAGTCAAGCTGGTGTGCCGGGCATCGCGCCAGCGATCACCGCTCCAGCCGACATAGGCAAACGTGACGATCAGCAAGGCGATGATTGCGGTTGCCGATCCACGGCGGACAAAGTTAAGCCCTTCATGGTAGAGAATTCCGCTTTTCATCAGGCCTTCTCCTCGCCGGAAATGGCGCGTTGAACTGACCAGTGTGCGAATGCGAACGAAAGTGTCAGCCAGATTGCCAGGATGATTGTGTCAGGCAAATAGGATTGGCCGATGTGAGAAAGGGTGGGCATACGATAGTCGAAATCGTCGAACTGCCTCCACAATTCGATATCGGCTTTGTACGAGTAGCCGAGTTCGCCCGCGTTTTGCATATAATCTTCGTTAAGCCGCTGAATCATCGCTCTGCGATGCGCTTCGGCCGCCTGGGAGAACTCGCGTTGATGAATGCGATCGGTACCTGCGATACCGCGTGATAAGGTCGCTGCCGGGATCGTCGGCGACATCAGGCTGAATACCCGCATCGCGGATTCCTGGTTCAGGTACCGGGTGTCCAGGTCAGAGTAAAAGCGATCAAACAGCGGTTCGGATACTTTCTCGCTAACCTGTTGAAGATAAGCGCCGTAGTGGATCGGTAGCTCTTCAACCGAAGCGACGTTGTAACGTTTGAGTACGTCTTCCTCGGTTTTCGCGCGAAGCGCATCGTCGGCGTAGAATGCGCGGGATGCTGCAACGAGTTCCGCAGTTCCCTGTCGGGCATCGATTTGCGGGTAGAGTATTTTGGCCGCATCGGCCGCGAATCGCGGCGTGACAATGGCCACCAACGTCCAGACACAGGTCAGTGCGAGAAAGGCGGCTTGCCGCGTCCGAAAGAATGCCGAAACGCCGATCGCTACCGCGACAAATACGACGAGATAGGCTGCGTACGTCAGGTACAACGCGAGTACTCGAAGCAGTGAGTCCGCATCGAACAATCCTGGCGTAATGATTGCCGATATAACGGCCACGGGTACGAACAAGGTTGAGTATGCAAGGAGCGCCAACCGGATACCTGCGGACATTTTCCCCCGGAAAAACCGTCTCGAACTGACACCGGTTGCCAGGAGTTGTCGCAATGTTCCGTCTTCGCGTTCGCCCGCGACGCTGTCGAACAGCATCAGAAACAGGATGAGAGGCCCGATCGTCAGGAACAGGAATGCCGGCGTCAGCTGCACGTAACGACTTAACTCACCGCCGTCTTCCGCGCGTCGAAACGCCGCAGGATCCTGGTAGTGTGCCTGCATCCAGATCGCAAGGCCGGCAAAGTCCACGGTGCCCGGATCGAGAACGGCCAGCGGCGAGGCGGGGCGAAACGCGTACCTCGCAAAGTGTGCCGCTGCATGTGGGTTTCGCTCGCCCTGGTTGTCCCATTCGTGTCTATCCGACTCGAGCGCGGCGGAAATTTCCTTGCCGAACACGCGTTCGCGTTCGAGCCCGGCCAACAGGCTCGCGACAATGAGGATGACGGCCGCTGCAAACAGACCGATGAGCAGGTTGTTCCGGCGTAGTACCCTTAGTTCCTTGCTGACGATGGCGTTGCTCATGCCACCTGTTCCTTCATCGTGTTGTTGTCCTCGTGCAGATGGTGGAGATAGATCGATTCGATCTCCCTGGCGTCGAGCGCGGATGCATCCAGCAGATTGACGAGCCGGCCGCTCATCATGATGCCGATGTGATCGCCAATTTCCTTGGCCCGGAAAATGTCATGGGTTGCCATAAGGATTCCCGCACCTTGGTCTCTCAATTGGCTGATCGATTCACCGAGGCTGTTAGCGGCCGAGGGGTCCAGCCCGGACAGCGGCTCGTCCAGTAACAGGGACCTGGCCTGGCGTGCCATTGCGACAGCGATGCCGACTTTCTGGCGCATGCCCTTGGAGTAGGTCGACGCCGGTCGATGGTGGGCTTCCTCAGGCAATCCAGCATCGACGAGCAGGGCTACCAGTTCGTCTCGCGAGCGCCCGGCTCCGGCGAGTTTGTCAAAGAACGTCAGGTTTTCGAGTCCCGTGAGTTTCGGGTACAGCGCCACCGATTCCGGCAGGTAGGCCAGTTGACGTCGCGCCTCGAACGCGGAATCGGCGACGTCGATGCCTTGTACGAACGCGCTGCCTGCATCGGGCTTGAGAAACCCAAGAAACAGGTTAATTGTCGTCGTCTTTCCTGCGCCATTCGCGCCCAGCAGGCAAACCACCTGGCCGGGCGATACGGTCAGGTTCAGTTCGGAAAGCGCCGTTTTTCGGCCAAAGCGCTTACTGAGGCCTCTGGCTTCGAGTGCAAATTCAACGGTCATTTTCAATGTTCCTCTGTGTATTTCATTGTCCCCGAACCGCGGACGCGAGCTGGCGTTGTCGCGGCGTCGAGCAGAAAAAAATGGAAAGAAAGCGCCCCGCTTTCTCCGTGCGATACGAAGTACCCCAACTGAGCTGGAGTCGTTTCTAGGGAGAGGCGCGTGCCGCGTAGGAGGAAATTCGGCCGTTGGGGGCGAAATTATCGATGTAGATGCCGGACAAATCGGCCGGTGTGGACGCCTGGTCAGTTGCTGCTGCACAGGCTAGTGCGCCGTCGTTGGCATCGAGGATCAGGCAAACCGCGCAGTCTTCATCGAGTTCGACGGCCGTGTGCTCGAACTGGTGGGCGGCGATCGACAGTTGAGATAAGACCAGCGCAAGCAAAGCCAGATACCTGACAGCGGATGGCCCTGAACTGGATTGTCGAATGAACCTGGCCACTACTTCCCGGTGAGCGCTTGCGGTAGATGAGGACGGAGCTTATAGCCGAAAGTAAGGCATAGTGCAACTTTTGTCGTCTTCAGGATTACCGGCGCCAACGCCTGTGCCAGCCTCTCGTCACTCATCGAAACGACCGGAGCCCACCCGAATTTACGCGATCTCCTATTGCCTACAACGGCGTCCAACTCGAGACGGTGAATTGACCGGTATCGCTGTTACGAACGCCATTCACCCGGATATCCTGGTTCAGGGGAAGTGAATTGCCGCCCCAGAGTATGGGCATTGATCCGGAAGCGTCTTCGAAACGATAACTCGTCGCCCCGAGTATCTCGGCGACTTTGCCGTCCATTGTGACTTCGTCGCCGTCACAGCAGCCCCCGGAGACGTCGCTCACACTGCGTACCGTCACCGTACCGGCAACCACGACTTCGGTCGCCGCCGATGTGACACCATCCTTCGCCGCCGTGATACCGGCCAATCCCGGACTTACGGCGCGCATCTGGCCGTTGGGCTCGTTGTTCGTAATAATGGCCACGCCAGGATTGTCGGACGACCAGGTAGCATCGACGGTGATAGAGCGCTGACTGGTATCCGAATAGGTTCCGGTGGCTGAAAATTGAATAGTTTGGCCAACGTTAGGGTTCTGTACTGCCGACGGTGCAATCGTGATCGATTGCAACACGGCCGATGTCACGTTGAAGGTAATTCCTGGGCTAACGATACCGTCGCTTTCCGCGGTAATGCTTACCGAGCCGACGGCGCGCGGCAGTACGTGCCCGCGCCTGCCTGCCTCATTGAGCACCGTTGCCACGTCAGGATTACTGGATTTCCACTGCACGTCCTCGGTGATCACGTCCAGGGAACCGTCCGAAAAGTTGGCGGCTGCCACGAAGTCCGTGTAGACGATGCCGATGGGGCTCGACACCGGCCCTGCCGGAGTAATGCTGATGCCGTCGAACGCCTTGCCGCTGACGGTAACCGCTTTGCTCGAAAACCGTCCTGTATTCGGTTCGACAGCGCGTATCGATGCGCTGCCGACGGATTCACCGCGAACGACACCACGGTCTTTGCCGGACCGAGTGACGCTGACAACCGAGGGCATACCGCTTGACCAGGTCACCAGCCCGCTGATGTCACGCGCCACCCCGTCTGAGTAGTTTCCCCATGCGGTAAGGCGTTGCGTCCTGCCCAGCGCCAGGGTCACATCCGTCGTCGGCCGAATCGAAATCGTATCGAGCGTCGGTGCCGTTACCTTCACGACCGTGTTGTTCGATGCAATGACCGTCCCACCCACCTGGTATTCAGCACCGATAACCGCGGAACTGCCGAGCTTCACTGCCGTCGCACTACCCTTGCTGAGTAACTCGTTACTGATCGTAACGTGGTTTCCGGCACTCGTGACCCAGGTCACCTCTGTGGTTAGCGGTTCCTTGCTGTTGTCCGAAAACAGTCCCGTGGCGTTGAACTGCCGGCTTTGTCCCAACGGCAGATCGAGATTTCCGGTCGGCGCAATGTCGATCGCGGTGAGTATACGGCCGGCCGTAGGGATCGCTTTGCTGACCGACTCAGACGACACGGGGTCGGTGATAACAACGGTATCGTTCGGTGTGCCGGCCGGTGTGGCGCGGTTGGCGGTGACAACACCCTTCTTTCCGGTACCGTTGGTCACGGACAAATGGCCGAGATCGCCCGTCGACCAATCGACGGTCTGCGTGATATCGCGCGCAATGTTGTCCGCGAAGGTCGCAATCACGCCAAGTTGCCGTCTGGCGCCAACGACCAGCGGATCGCCCGCCGTTTTTTCCGGCGAAATTACATACGATTGAATTGCAGGATTAGTGATATCGATAGTCACCGGCGCGGTCGTCGTTGCAGTCTTCGGATCGAACGCCGTGACGGTTACCGAACCGGTCATCGTCGGATTGGCGATCAAAGTGCCGGCGGGAATATCGTTGTCGACGGGAAATTTTGCAATGGCTTCATTGGACGACTGCCAGGTGACGTCACTGGTGACGTCCACGACCCGGTCGTCCGCGGCATAGTACAGCACGGCACGAAACGCTTGTGTCCTGCCCAGAGGTAACGCCTGAGGCCTGTCGGGCGCTACTCCAAACTGAGGTGGGGCGATTGGCTGAAAGACCTTGACTTCAACTGCCTGCGACTTTAGTGAACCGGATGAAGCGCTGACGTTACTGGTTCCCGGCGCTTGAGCAACGGCCTGTCCTTTGTTTCCGGAATCGTTACCGACAATGACGACTGCACCGTTACTCGACGACCAGTTAACGGCGTCCGTTGCTGCCTGCGTCGTCTTGTCGGTCATCGTATAGGTGGCCGTAAACGTACCTTTTTGACCGACCGGCACACCCTGTGATATCTGCGCCGGACTAATGGCCAGGCTCACAGGCGCTGCTGCTACCACGGTATATGACAAAGTTCCCGAGCTTCCCGAGGCCTCCGCCCTCACGGTAACAGGACCGCCCACCTTTTTCGCCGTTGCAAGACCTGGCAATCCCGTCGTTTCGAAGGCAAGTATGCTCGTGTCGCTCGATGTCCACGTCGCAGACGATGACTCGTCGGTCGACGTGCCGTCGCTGCGCCGAACGTTTGCTGTAAAACGTACGCTTTCGCCCTTGGGCACTTGCGTGGCCGTCGCAAAGTCATCGGCCTTAGCCGTGACTTCGATGCCGCTCACGGTAACCGGTGGTGGCGGTGAGGGTGGCGGTGGTGACGGCGGTTTGCTCTTGCTGCACGACGCGAGGGTAACTATTGTTAAAAACGCTGCCACCAGATAAGGCAACGACCGCCCGTTTCGGGAAATTCGTGGGTACAACATGTGCTCCCCTCCGACCTTCGATGATTTTTGTTTTGCTGTTCTTGTGGGGCTCGTTCTACTCACTGGTTGCCGAACAAGCAGATCTTGACTAAGTCTAACTTTAGATTGATTCTAACTATTTCTCAAGGAATTTCGCTGATCGCTTTGCCTGGAGATCGAGCGAGGAACTTACGGGATGGGACTAGTGGACAGCGCATCGAGCAATGCGTGAATGCGCTCATTTTCCGGATAACGTTCGGCCAGTTCCGTCGCGATGCGTCTTGCCGCGGTGCGATCTCCGGCATCCCGATACATCGTCGAAAGTGCCCAGGCGATATCGAAATCGCCAGGAAACCTGTCTCGCGCGTCGGCCAGTACGTTAATCGCCGCTTCGGGTTGTCCCAAAGAATTGAGCGCGACGCCGTAGACGTAAGCGAACTGCGGTGTATCCGGTTCGAGCAGTGTCGCCTGGTGCAGATGTTTGAGTGCGGACGCAGGATCGCCTGCGCGAACTTTGTGCAGGCCGTAGGCATGTTGCACGGTCGCCAGTTCCGGACCGATGCGCAGACTGTGCTCGTACAATTCGCCGGCCGCTGCCGTGTTGCCGAGTCCTGATTCGAGCTCCGCGAGTTGCAGTGCGGCCTCGGGCATGGCCGTCGACGCGCTCATCGCCTTGCGGTAATCGTCGGCGGCGGCCACAAATGCCCGACTGTCTTCAAGCGGCAACAAATCGCGGACGCCGGCATACGTCAGTGCAGCTTCAACTCGGACCGATCGGACCGGATCGCGCAACAGATGACTGCCGTGTTGTGCCCGCGCTTCGGGCGTTTGCGTACGCAGTGCACGTAACGCGCCGATTCGAACGAGTGGGTTCGGGTCGTCGAGTTGTTCGAGCACACGCGATAATCGTTCTGCCGATTTCAACGGTTCGAGCAACGTCAACATCGTCGCCCTGGCGATCGCGGGGTAGGCGCCGTTCGCGATACCGGCAAGCAGGCTGTCGTTTGCTCCGCCTTTGCGTCCGGCGGCGATCGCCGCGCCATAGTGATCCGGGTCGGCGGCGGTGTTTGGCAGCCTGAAACTGTGGTCCCGTCTCGGATCAACGCCCATGTAAGTCGTGGCCGGCATGTGGCAGCTCACGCAGTCGCCGGTCTGCTCCGCACTGTGCTCGTTCGTCGCAAAGCGCGTCGTGAGATGGCAGGTCGCACAGGTATCGTTGGGGTCCGGGCCTGCGTGCAGTTCGGCGGAGTGTGGGTTGTGGCAATCGCTGCAGGTTACGCCCGCCGCATACATTTTACTCTGTATGAACGAACCGTACACGTAGACTTCTTCGAGGATACGGCCGTCCGCGTGATACAGTGAGTCATCGAGTAAGGAAACCATGTGCGTGTCACCGAGTGGCGCGCCGTACACGTATTCCTCCGCTGCAGTGCTTCTTCTCGAATGGCACCGGCCGCAGGACTCGGGTTGCTGCAGCGCAGACGCCGGCGTACTGCGGGCCGCAATACCCGTATCCGGATTGATAATCCACGCAGCGCCATCGCGGTCGTCGAGGTCAGCGGGCAAGCCGAAAACGTCATCGAAACTTTCGCCGCTCGCCTGCGCCATGTGCAGGGAGCCCGGTCCGTGGCAGGCCTCGCAGCCGACCGAAATCTCAGAATATGTCGTATCGAATGTGTCGCTGGCCCTGTCGTAACCGAGCTTGAGATTCGTCGAATGGCATTCCGCACACATGTAATTCCAGTTGAAGTAACGGCCGGTCCAGTGCAGCGGATCGCCGGGTCCGATGTACTCCTCAGGATACAGGTGGTACCAGCGTTGTCCGCCCTGATCCGCCGTCCGTGCATCCCACGCAAATTGCAATGCTTGTTTGCGGCCACCCGGCGCGTGGACCAGATACTGCTGCAGCGGATGCACGCCGAACGTGTGCGTTATTTGATAGTCCTGCAGCTTGCCGTTCTCATCCTCGACACGCACCAGGAACCGGCCGTCGGATTTCGTAAACGATGCGGTCGTTTCAAAGTAGGGGGCCTCAATCCCTGAAAAATCCCCTAAGACCGTATCGTCATTCGCAGCTTGCATCGCAAGTTCGTGGTGCGAGCCCCGCCATTCCGCAAATTGGGTCTGGTGACAAGCGGCGCATTGGTCACTGCCGACGAATTGAGCCGCAACGGGCTCGACGGGTGGTGTATTGACGGTCCGTTCGGAGCAGGCACCGAGCAGACAACAGGCCATGAGTAGCGCGAATCGAGTCAAGGTGGAATCGAGAGGTATGTGCCGGGTGCAATCAAGGTACATCGGCGGCCTTTTCAGAGCAACGTTCGCGAATTCGGAATGCTGCCTGCGATGCGGTAAGGTCTGGCGGACCGAATTTACCAAACGGCCCACCAGGCTGGAACGGGACAGCAACCGAGTTGAACAAGATAGAAAAGCGATTGACGATGCTGTTGCTCTGCTTGTCCGGCAGCATTATCTACTGGCTGCCTTTCCTGTCAGAGATCTACTACGTCCCGATGCAGGATGCGTTCGGGTTTTCCAAGACGCAAATCGGACATTTGATGAGCGTCTTTGGCTTTTTGTCCCTGATCGCCTATCTTCCGGGGGGCTGGCTCGCGGACCGCATTTCGCCACGCAGGCTGATCGCGACGGCGTTGATAGTCACGGGTGCCGGCGGACTGCTGTTTTCGACCTTTCCTTCGTTTGCGGTTTGCGTTGTGCTGCACGCACTATGGGGCGTAGCGACAGGCTGTATTTTCTGGTCCGCCATGATCAAGGCGACCCGAAACTGGGGAACGAAGGACGAGCAGGGCCGCGCATTTGGCATACTTGAAGGTGGCAGAAACTTTACGGATACGATCATTGCGACGGCCGCAGTGTCTTTGTTCGCCCTTGCCGGCGGCACCAGTGCTGCGCTTTCGCAGCAGATTGTTTTTTACGCGTCGACCGCGCTGCTGCTTGGCGTTGTTGTCTGGTTTGTGATGAGCGACGATGCCACGTCAGGAAAGGACGACCGCTCTACGAGCATTACGCTGGCCGATGTGGGTAAGGTCATTCGGCTACCGATGGTCTGGCTGATGTCAGTTATTATTCTTGCCGCCTACAGCGGTTACTGGGGCGGCATGTACTTCACTCCTTACGCAACGGAGGTATTCGAACTCGGCTCGGTGCTCGGAGGTGCATTAGGTACGGCCAAACTCTGGGTGGCAGCATTGGCCGGGGTGGTCGCGGGTTTCGTCGCGGACAGGATTGGGCCGGCCAAAGCGGTGCTTGGTGCCTTTGTCATGATGACCGCCGGTTTTCTCGTCTTCGCGTTCATGCCCGGAAAGCCGGCCCTGTTGGCGGTATTACTCGTCAATGTAGCGTTGATTTCCGTCGCCATTTATGCGCTTCGAGGCATTTACTTTTCTCTCCTTGAGCAGGGCGGTATTCCCATTGCCGTCACCGGAACCGCAACCGGGATTATCTCGCTACTGGGGTACACACCGGATATATTCATCCCCACGCTGGGCGGCATGATCCTCGATGCGAATCCCGGCGCAGTAGGCTACCAGCGCTTCTACCTGTTTATATCGGTGCTGAGTGTGATAGGTCTCGTAGCTGCCTACATCGTCTATCGAAAGGTGCAGCCTGCGTACAGGACCGCTTCAGAAAAAATCGCAGAAAACATCAAATTGGATTGACCCGCGCGCCAAGTGTGCTGAGTATATCAAGCGGCCAGGGCCTGTTAACGCTAATGTCATCGACCCTGCCGAGGCGGTTTTTTTGTACCGGCAAGGCGGAGCGGCCGCTCTCGCTCATCCATGGGCTTCGCGGCATTGGGGCGTCCTGCCCGGCAGTGCCGTGTAGCACCGCTACATCAGCGAGCGACAACGCCGCCGGACGAAAAATCTTTGTACTCATATCGATACCCTGAACGTTATATGCACCGCAGGAAACGGCAATCGATGGCGGTACCGCTGTTGTAAGTGGCAATTATCGGAGTTGGTCGAATCGCCCGGCAACTGCGCCTATAGAGCGCGATTTTTTCGTTGACCTCGGCTGTTATATTCGAGGTTGCGACTGTGGGAGATGGCTATGTGTATTCGAATTCGATTCATCAGCCGACTGGCAAGCCTGATTGTTGTTTCAATAGGCCTGCCGTCTAGTGGGCCGTGCGGTAAATTCGGTCACTTTCAGAGTCCTTCTCAAGGGGCAGACCCAGGCGAAGCGGTGCCGGCATAGCCGGGCTATGTCAAGCCGCTTCAACACCGGTATGCCCCTTGAGAAGGGCTCCCTGTGGGTCGCACCACAACGCCCTTCGGCGGCGTTGAGCTCGCTTGAATTGGCGACGGCCAGTCCTGCGCTCGCTCGCCTTGCCCAAGGGCGTTGTGATGCGACTGAAAGTCACCGAATTTACCGCACGGCCCACTAGCGCGCTCGCCACGGTCAGCGCAGACAAACCGAATATCGTTCTTGTGGTCATGGACAACTTTGGTTGGGGCGAGATCGGTGTCTACGGCGGCGGTGTCCTGCGCGGCGCACCGACACCAAATATCGACAGCATCGCGGCTGAAGGGATGCAGCTCACGAACTTCAACGTTGAAGCGGAATGCACACCCTCCCGGTCGGCGATGATGACGGGCCGCTACGGCATTCGTACCCGACAGCGGCCTAAGGGGCCGCCGCGCGGCGTCTGGTATGGGATCACGAAGTGGGAATACACGCTGGCGGAAATGCTGTCGGATGCGGGGTACGTAAACGGTCTGTTCGGCAAGTGGCATCTCGGCGATACCGAAGGCCGATTTCCAACGGACCAGGGATTCGATGAATGGATAGGGATTCCGCGGTCGTCGGATCGTGCGTTCTGGCCGGACAGCAACAGTTACGATCCGGATGCGCATCCGGATGCGGTGTTCACGCGCATTATGTCGTCGAAGCGCGGAGAGAAACCGAAGGAGCATGACGTCTTTGGCCGCGAAAAACGCAAGACAATCGATCGTGACATTACCGACCAGTCCATTGATTTCATTGAACGCAAGGCAGTTGGTGAGCGCCCGTTCTTTGTTTTTCTGTCCTACACCCAGACGCACGAGCCGGTGGACCCGCACCCCGACTACTACGGCAAAACCGGCAACGGCAGTTTTGCCGACGTGCTTGCACAGACCGACGATTACGTTGGCGAGGTGCTCGACACCGTGGACAAGCTCGGCTTGAAGGAAAATACGATTGTCATTTTTACAGCCGATAACGGTCGCGAAGGCATACCGCGTTCGTTTGGTTTTACGGGGCCCTGGCGTGCCGGTATGTTTTCGCCCTATGAAGGATCCCTGCGCGTGCCGTTTCTCGTGCGCTGGCCGGGCAAAATACCGGCGAAGCGCGTGTCGAATCAAATCATGCACCAGATCGATCTGATGCCGACGATCGCCAGTGTTATAGGTGCGAGATTACCGTCCGACCGGATCTACGACGGCGTCGACCAAACCCAATTTCTGACGGGGAAAACCGAGAAATCAGCACGAGAATCCGTTGTGATTTATATCGGTAACGTGTTGTTCGGCGTGAAATGGCGCAACTGGAAACTGTTGCTGCGTGAGATGGATGAGGAGACTTACGCGATCCGCGAGATGGCATACCCATCCATTTACAACCTGCTTGTCGATCCGAAGGAAGAAGTACCGGAACTCAACTATCTCAACGACACATGGGTCGATTTTCCGCTCTACCAGGTGCTGGAAGATCACGAGGCATCGATTGAAGAGGACCCCGGCTCGCCGGACCCTTAATACCCTGGTCCGTTGGCGCCATCAGGGCGGGTAATCGGCCTCCGGATCGCCGCTATCTTGAAGCAGCCAGATCGTGCTCCATGCTCGCAATGGTCTTCGAATCGATGCGATAAAACAGTATCGCGATCGCGCCCGCAATCGCCAGCGCTGCCGGCATGATGCTGTACAGGAAGCGTATGCCCATCATCGAATCGGCAGTCTGTACCTCATTTGCGACGAAACCGAACCAGCCCAGTATGATGCCGGTCAGGCCCGCACCGACCGCCAGCCCGAGTTTTTGCGCGAACTGCAGGCTTGAAAATGTGAGCGCGGTAATGCGGCGGCCGGTTTTCCATTCGCAGTAGTCGGCCGTGTCGGTGTACATGGCCCAGACGAGAGGCGGTGTCGGTCCGATCAACAGCGCGCCAATGCAGTTAATCGCGACCATCAGCCAATATTGATCGGCGGGCGTGATGTAGAAGAGGCCCATCGAAATCGCATTCAATATCGTCAGAACAACCAGCAACGTACGCTTTTCGAAATACTTACAGAGCGTAGAAGTCAGTGCGATGCCGATCAGCATGGCGATCAGCCCCGATGACATGAAAACGGATGTCTTGTCGAGGTTTAAAAGAAAAGCAGCATTGTCGTCGCCGACGTAGTACTTGAAGTAATACACCGTTGTGCCATTTCGTACCGCAACGTTCATCAACGTAAAGATGGCCGCTGCGAAGAGTGCGATCCACGGCCCGTTTTTCAATAGCGCCCGCAAATCTCCGCGTACATCCGTTTCTTCGGGAACGGGATGCACACGTTCTTTCGTTGTCGCGAAGCAAACCCAGAACAACACAATTGAGCAGACGGCGAAGATACCCATCGTCAGTTTAAAGCCCAGTGCTTCGTCGCCGGCTCCGAGCGCGTTGTTGAGCGGTCTGACGAATGTCGCAATCAGGAAGGCGGCCGCAAAGGCGCAAAAGAAGCGAAAGCTTGCCACTTTGGTGCGTTCTTCTGAAGAAGGGGAGATGACACCCATCAATGCGGAGTAGGGGACGTTGATGACCGTATACGCCAGCATCATGAGTGTGTAGGTTGCGTAGGCGTAGACGAGTTTGCCCGTGTCCGATAGGTCGGGGCCCGCAAACATTGCGTAACCCAGGATGGCGTAGGGTATGGCACCGAACAGAATGTACGGTCGAAACTTGCCCCAGCGCGTTTCGGTGCGGTCGGCGATCAGCCCCATCAGCGGGTCGCTCGCGGCATCGACGATCTTCGTGACCAGGAACATCGTCCCGACCGCTGCGGCCGAGATGCCGAACACGTCCGTGTAGTAGTACAGCAGGAAAATGTTGAAGACCTGGAAGTAGAAATTCGACGCCGTGTCGCCAAGGCCATAGCCCAGTTTTTCGGAAAATTTGAGTTTTTTAGCGCGCTCGGTCATCGCGTTCCCCTGCTTCTATGTTACGGGTGGTATCCTGTATTAGATTGACAGCGCTGTCAATTGTTGTAGATAATCCAGTTTTTATTGGCGAAGCGCTGGCGGAACATGCGTCGGATACTACAGGGGATCAGGAACGGGCCGGAACACGGCCATTCGGGTCGCTCGGTGTTTTCCCTCGCTGTCGTGGCAACGATCCTGTGTATGACGGCAATTATCAGTGAAGTATCGGCTTATGAGTCCGTGGAACAGCGCGTTGAGGGGTTGCTGGCACAGATGTCGATCAAAGAGAAGATCGGACAGATGCGGCAAAAAAACGCGGGCCATGGCAACCCAGCGGACTACCTCGGTAACGATCTGCGCGCCGGCAATATTGGATCAATTCTGAATCTCGTCGATGTGGAACTCGTCAACGAGTTGCAGCGCATTGCCGTTGAGGAAAGCCGGCTGGGTATTCCGCTGCTGGTAGGGCGGGACGTTATCCACGGGTTCAAGACGGTGCTGCCGATTCCGCTGGGGCAGGCGGCAACCTGGAATCCGGAACTGGTCAGACAGGGTGCCCGGCTCGCGGCGACTGAGGCAGCGTCGCATGGGGTCAACTGGACGTTTGCCCCCATGATCGATGTAACCAGAGATCCGCGCTGGGGCCGTATTGCGGAAAGTCCGGGAGAGGATGCATTCCTCACGTCGGCGATGGCCGTCGCCATGGTGGAGGGATTTCAGGGTGACGATCTTTCGGCCCGTGACACGATAGCCGCGTGCGCAAAGCACTTCGCCGGTTACGGCGCCGCCGAGAGCGGCCGTGACTACGCGACCACGAATATCCCTGAGAACGAGCTGCGCAACGTATACCTTAGACCCTTCAGGGCGGCGGTGGACGCCGGTGTCCTGACATTGATGGCGTCGTTCAGCGATCTCAACGGCGTACCGGCAACGGGCAACCGATTCCTCATGCGCGAGGTGCTGCGCGATGAGTGGGGTTTTGACGGTTTCGTTGTCAGCGACTGGGATTCGGTGCACCAGCTTTCCATCCATGGCCTGACCGAAGGCGATCGGCAGTCGGCCTTTGAAGCGACGATGGCGGGTGTGGATATGGAGATGGCGGGTGATGCCTACGATCACCTGCACGACCTTGTCGCCGACGGCCGCATTGGTGTCGACATCGTTGACGCTGCGGTGCGTAACATCCTTCGCACCAAGTTCCGCCTCGGTCTCTTCGAAAATCCGTACGTAAACCCCGACGATTTCCCGCCGATTGCCAACGCGCACGCGTTGCAGGTTTCGAAGCAGGCCGCCCTCGAAAGTCTTGTGCTGCTGCAGAACGAAAATGGCGTTCTGCCGCTGCGCGGAGACGAGATGGACTCGGTCGCGGTGATCGGGCCGCTTGCCGACGCGCCCTACGAGCAAATGGGTACCTGGGTTTTCGACGGCGACAAATCGCTGAGCGTGACCGGACTTGAGGGCATGCGTGACCTTGCAGGCGATAGCGTGGACATTCACTACGTTCGTGCAATGCCCACAAGTCGCAGCCGAGGCGATGTTGTTAAGTTCGACGAGGCTCGGGCCGCCGCAGAACGCTCGGATGCGGTTATCCTGTTCCTCGGAGAGGAATCGATACTTTCGGGAGAAGCGCACTCGCGTGCCGATATCGATTTGCCGGGTGCACAGGCCGACCTCGTCCGTGAAATTCGCAGAGCCGGCAAGCCCGTCGTAGCCGTTATCCTCGCGGGCCGTCCGTTGACGCTGGATAACATTGTCAGGGAGGTCGACGCGATTCTTTTCGCGTGGCATCCCGGAACGATGGGCGGCGCGGCGATTGCGGACATCCTTTTCGGCGTCGAAAGTCCGTCGGGCAAGCTGCCCGTGACGTTTCCGCGCATGGTCGGGCAGATTCCGATTTATTACGGCCAGAAAAACACCGGCAAGCCGCCGTCACCGGAGACGACGGTTCACATCGACGACATCGATCCGTTTGCGCCGCAGACTTCGCTGGGCATGACGGCGTTTCATCTTGACGCGGGTTACCTGCCGTCGTGGGAATTCGGCTTCGGGTTGTCGTACTCGACCTTCGAGTTTGCAGACATCGCCGCCAGCGCGGCCGAGATACGCGTTGGCGACACCCTATCGATCAGCGCCGAGCTCACAAACACCGGCGACATTGCGGCCACCGAAACGGCTCAACTTTACGTCCGCGATCTCGTCGGTAACGTCACGCGGCCGGTGCGGGAACTCAAAGGATTTCGGAAAGTCCGCCTCGATCCAGGTGAATCCGCGCGTGTCGAGTTCGCACTTCATACGGACGATCTTGCGTTCTTCGGGCGTGACAACACGCTCATCGTCGAACCGGGCGAGTTCCAGGCCTGGATCGGCGCGAGCTCGAATGCGGACCTGGGAGTGTCGTTCCGTGTTGTTGAGTAAAACGGCGAAATGGCTGATCGCGGCCCTGGCGACGGGAGCGATCGCTGCCTGTTCGCCGGATAAGAACGGCGAACAATTGGTGGAGGAGCTTGGGTTTGTGCAGCAGGAATCGGATTTGCTGAGCGGGGAAGTGATGGCCGTTGCCTATTCGGGATATCGGGAAGGACAGCACCCCGATCGCGGCGACGGAGCAATACTGCCGAGTCGCGAACACATCGTTGAGGACCTCAACATCCTCGTGGATCACGGCTTTCGCCTCATCCGTATGTATGACGTTGGGGAGAACACACAGATGACGCTCGAGGTTATCGAGAGCGAAAATCTGCCTGTCAAAGTCCTGCTGGGTATGTGGCTGCGCGCTGAGATCAGCAATCATGAAGGATGTCCGTGGCTGGATGAGCCGGTTCCGGAGGAACAACTTGCGCTGAACCGAGAGCGCAATGCCGCAGAAGTTGAGAAGGGTATTGAACTGGCGAGGCGCTACGAGGATATCGTCGTCGCCGTCAACGTTGGCAACGAGGCGCTGGTCGACTGGAACGACCACATGGTGCCGCTTCAGAACGTCATCGAATACGTGAGAATGACGAAGAATGCAATTTCGCAGCCTGTGACCGTGGCCGATAACTATCTTTGGTGGATCAACGACGGCGCGCCGTTGGCCGCCGAAGTCGACTTTCTCGGCGTACACACATACCCCTCCTGGGAAAACAAGACAATTGATGAGGCACTGGCTTTCACGATTGAGAATATCGAAGGTGTTCACGCCGCGCTGCCCGACAAGCCGATTGTCATCCTCGAGGCCGGTTGGGCGACGACGGCGAACGAATTCCCCGAGCAGGCCAGCGAAGTCAATCAGGCCAGGCATTACGAGGAACTTGAGGACTGGGCCACGTCGACCAATACAACCGTCTTCTTCTTTGAAGCTTTCGACGAACCCTGGAAAGGCAATCCAGATAATCTTGAAGGTGCTGAAAAGCACTGGGGCCTGTTTAATGTCGATCGGTCACCGAAACGGGTTATGGAGTGACGACAAGCGGGATTAATCGACGGGCTTTAGTCCTGGCCGGCACGATGGCGGCGTTGGTCGCCTGTGGCGGCGGGGGCAACGATTCGCCGGCTGAGGTGTCGGTGCCGCCAACGCCCGTGCCGGCACCGACAAATGAGAATATCGACAACCCGGTCCTGACAACCGCAGACAACAACGCGGTCTCTCCCGGCGATACGCTGACCCTGGTCTGGTCGGACGAGTTCAACGCTGCCCGGCTTGATCCGGCGAAATGGTTTTTCGAATCCGGCGACGGATCGCAATACGGCATCCCGGGCTGGGGGAATAATGAGTTGCAGTACTACCGTCCGAACAACGCATCGCTCGATAGTGGGCTGCTCAAAATCGAAGCCCGAGCCGAATCGGTGAACGGATTCGACTACACGTCCGCGCGCATACACACACGCGATCGATTTGCGTTTCGTTACGGTCGTGTTGAGGCCCGTATTCGGCTGCCAGGCGGGCAAGGTCTTTGGCCCGCCTTCTGGCTGCTGCCGCAGGACGACCGGTATGGCGGCTGGGCCGCGTCCGGCGAGATCGATGTCGTGGAAGCCGTCAATCTCGGCGGTTCCGGCGGCAATACGGTCCATGGAACGATTCATTACGGCGGCGCATGGCCGAACAATGCGTCCAGCGGCGAGACCTATGCCGTTCCCGCCGATGCAACTGCCCGGTTTCATACGTACGCGGTAGAGTGGGATGCGACTGAGATTCGTTGGTATGTCGACGATGTACTCTACTCAATGCGCAATACCTGGTATTCGACAGGCGGTGGATTTCCAGCACCATTCGATC
The DNA here is from genome assembly GCA_965224505.1 of Woeseiaceae bacterium. Taxonomy (GTDB): domain Bacteria; phylum Pseudomonadota; class Gammaproteobacteria; order Steroidobacterales; family Woeseiaceae; genus UBA1847. The sequence goes on along the minus strand of CBDCZL010000018.1, from coordinate 1,470,718 downwards.
AGCGCTTCTACATACTCCTGAACGTCGCCGTCGGAGGAAGTTTCCCCGGCAACCCCGACAACAGTACGGCATTTCCTGTCACGATGGAGGTCGACTGGGTCAGGGTGTATTCAGGTCAGCCATAAACGGAATAATAGCGATGATTGCACTACGAACCCGGCAAATATTTTCCTCTGCGGCTCTTGTCGCGGCGTTTGTCATATTTTCTAACGCAAGCCTGGCCGAGCCGGTGCCGGTTGAGCTCAGACAGACCGGCAGCGGCTGGCAACTGCTGCGCGACGGTGCTCCCTATCGAATTCGCGGGGCCGGTGGCCCTGGTCCGCTTGATCGCCTGGCCGCTGCCGGTGCAAATTCCGTTCGTGCCTGGAGTACCGACAATGTCGGATCGCTGCTGGACGAAGCTCATGCACTTGGCTTGACGGTGACCGTCGGCATCTGGCTCGAGCACGAGCGGCACGGTTTTGACTACAGTGACGAAAAACAGGTACAGGCTCAGCTTGAGAAAGCTCGCCGAGACGTCATGCGATACAAAGACCATCCCGCACTGCTGTTGTGGGGAGTCGGCAATGAAATGGAAGGCTTTGAATCCGGTGACGATCCGCGAATCTGGTCAGCAGTGAATGACGTCGCTGCAATGATTAAGGCGCTCGATCCGCATCATCCGACGATGACCGTGACTGCCGAGATTGGTGGCGGTCGAATCGAGATGGTGCACAATCGGACGCCCGCGATAGATATTCACGGCGTCAACGCCTATGGCGGGGCGGCGTCGCTTGCCAGGCGAATGCGTGAAGCAGGCGCTTCCAAGCCTTACGTCATCACCGAGTTCGGACCTGCCGGACCCTGGGAAATGCCAACCGCGGAATGGGGTGCCCCGTTCGAACAAACCAGCACACAGAAGGCCGAGGCCTATCGCGAGAGCTATCAGACGTCCGTGCTCGACAACGCGGATATGGCGCTGGGTGCGTACGCGTTCCTGTGGGGGGCGAAGATGGAGGGAACCGCGACCTGGTTCGGCATGCTTCTGGATGACGGTTCCAAAACCGCTGTGCTCGATGTCATGACCGAGCTGTGGTCGGGCGAGGTTCCGTCTGACCGCGCGCCGGCGATAGATCCCGTCCGCGTAGGCGGTGCGACAGCGGTCGATCCCGGCGCCGTGATCGATGCGGCGACGGTCGTAACGGATCCCGAAGGCGAGCAGGTATCGCTGCGGTGGGCTCTGCGTCCCGAGTCCGGCGACTACATGACAGGCGGTGACTTTCGACCCTCCCCGGAGGATATCGCAGATGCCGTCATCGACGCCCTGGATGGCGCCGTCAAAGTCAGAATGCCGGAGGAGCCCGGCGCGTACCGCCTGTTTGCCTATGCGAAGGACCCGAGCGGCAACGCAGCAACCGCCAACGTTCCGGTGTTGGTCAAGGGTGAGCCGCGGCCGCGCATGCCGGTTTCGGTGTATGAGGAGCGATTCGAGCACATGCCCTGGGCACCGTCCGGCGTAATGGGCAGTACCCGGTCGCTAACCATCGACGGCCAGTCGATGGAATCCGTCCATGAGGGGGCGCACAGCATAAAAATACAGTTCACGGCGCGCCGTGGCTGGGCGGGTGTTGCCTGGCAGGATCCGCCGAATAACTGGGGCGAACTGGACGGCGGTTACGATCTTACCGGGGCGTCTGCGCTTGAGTTCTGGGTTCGCGGCGAATCCGGTGGTGAAAAGGCCAGTTTTGGCGTCGGTTTGCTGGACGAAAAAACCGAATATCCCGACTCCGTTATCGTCAGGACTCCCACTATCGAACTTGGGTCCGAATGGAAAAAGTACCGGATTGGATTTAACCCTGGTGATGATCTGACGAGCATCAAGGTGCCGTTCGTCGTTACCATCGAAGGCCGGCGCAAAGCGACGACGATCTATCTGGACAGTATCCGCTTCGTACGCTAGACGAGCCTGGGCGCAGGTCCCGTGGACTCTCGTACCTGGATCGCTCCGGGAATCGTCTCGAGTCCGACTCCACGCGGCGAGCCGCGCGAATCGTCGATCAGCGCCCGTGTGGCGGATTCCGCCATACTTCGGAGCGGTTGCCGAATCGTAGTCAGTGACGGAAACAGAATCTGTGCAAGTGCGATGTCGTCACAACCGGCGACTGACAGTTCCTTCGGTATCCTGATGTCGAGACGACTCGCGACGCGTATAACCCCAGCGGCCATATCGTCGTTGGCGGCAAAAATCGCCGTCGGGCGATTTTCACGAGTGAGCAGGTTTTCCGCGCAGTGCTGACCGGATTCAATTGAGTTGTCGCCTTCAATGACGAGTTCTTCCACGTACGGCAGGCCGGCATTTTGCAGTCCATCGAGATATCCGTCGAAACGGTTTCCGACGGCCGTATGCGTGCGATCGCCTTTGATAAAGGCAATGCGTGTGTGCCCCAGCGACGCGAGGTAATTTGTCATCTCGGCGCTGATCTGGCGATCGTTCGTCGCAACTTCAAACAATTTATTGTCTTTGCCATTGCCCGTTGACAACAGGACGTAGGGGGTATCTGTCGCTTTAACCGCATCGACGATCTTCGGCATGTTCGACAGAGGGGCGGCAACCACGATTCCCGATGGGCGGGCCTGGACAAGCTGGTCGCGCAGTTTTTCACCGGCATCGTCGTCCCGATAGTTGCACGGTTGTATAAGCAGGTCGAATCCTTCCGGTTGGCAGGCACGCAGGACACCCTCCTGCATCTTGATGATATAGCCCGCACTGGTGGTTTCGTAGACACTGGTGTCATCGTAAACCAATGCAATCAGACGAGCGCGATGACTGGCGAGGTTTCGGGCGGAAGGATTGGGGCGGTACCCCAGCGATTTGATTGCATCCTCGACCTTTACTTTTGTCGCGGTACGAACATTGGGTTCACGATTCACAACGCGAGAAACAGTCTTGATCGATACGCCGGCAAGCGATGCGACATCGTCGATCGTAACTCTACGCTTTGTCATGCAGGTTTCCTGTCATTGCGATCCCCCCGATCGATTAATATTATTTGCGTGTATGTTAATGCTGTCAATCGCGCGGTTGTCAGCCGTACTTGAATCTCCCTTCCTTGTCCCACAAGCCCCAGTAAGCGCCGACGTCACCCTCGGCATCGACTTTCCAGGACTCGTCGAACGACGAAAAATAGAAAATTTCAATGCCGGTTTCATCGGCCCATCGGCACGTGTCGACAAAGTACTTAACCGCGTTTTCGTAGGAAGGCTCCGCGGCCCCTTCAGCTGTGCCAATGTTTGGCCAGCCGGTCTCGCTGACGATGACGCGCCTGCCACCGGCGATGTCTGTAACTCGCCGAAACATCTCCTTCATGTACAACAGTGCATGTTCCGCCGGACAGCTTTCCCAAAACGGATAGCAATTGGCGAGCAGAACATCGCAGGCCTCAGTAATTTTCGGATGGTCGATAAATTCGAAGTACGCATCGACATAGCCGACATCGATCCCTGGAACGGCGTCTCGGACGCGCTTGATGTACCTGAGCAGTTCGCGTTCTGTAAGGTCGCCGCGCAGGAGCACTTCGTTCCCGACTCCGAGCATGTCGGCGTAGCCCTCCCGGGCGATACGAATCGCATTATTGAGCTCAACTTCATTTTTCTCCATGTCACTGTCGAGCCAGACGCCGACCAGCGTTTTGAGGCCCATGTCATGAGCTATGGACGGAATCAGTTCGTGCCCGTCCGCGCATGAAAACGTTCTGATCCAGCGAACGTGCGGTGCAATGATCGCAAGACGGTCTCGAATCTGAGCTTCGCCAATGATCGTTCCCGGTGCCTGTCCGTCGGCGTAGGGGCTGAAAGACAAGCCGTGAATCCTCCGTTCCAGTATTCCGGAGACGAGCCCGCGAAGTTCGTCGTGCGTCAACGAAGACACGTCGATACCGGCCAGAGATAGCTCGCGCCTGTAAGTTCCGGACATTATGGGTTCGCTTTTTCCTGGCCCCGGTTCTCAAGCAGGCTGCCGGAGTTCAGGGTAACGGTGATTTGGCGGATGTCGCCATTGCGGTTGAACAGGCTCCGGCACACGTCGGCCGGCAATCTGAGTGCCGGGTAGTCCTCGCTGGAACCGTCATCGAATTCGACCGCCAGATTTTCGGACTGATCGTCGTCGAGAACGTAGATAAACGGTATTTGACACCAGGTGAATGCCAGGCTGCTGGCCGGAAGTTCAATCGTCGTCCAGTCATTGGCAACGCTGAGGTAACGAAACGACCGCGGGTCGCGGGCAAATTCCTGTTGCTTCAACAGTGCGGGCTGGATGGAAACGCAACCGTCATTTACACGAACGCCCAGTTCGAAGAAACGCGAGATTATTTCTTCCTTTACCTGGCCGGTCATGCCCGGCTGGCGTGCGCCCGAGTGCGCGGGTGAGTGCGAATAGGGATCGGTTGGAAATGCACCGTATTCTTCGGGCGTTTTGTTGAAGCCGAGCCCACTGCGGACACGGTAGTAAAGATCGCCAAGTCGCCGTTGCGTTGCGGGTTCGGCTCCGTCGTCGACCGCAGCATAGAAAATCTCGGCGAGCGCCAGCAACAGCTTGGAAACCATATGCCAGTAGATCGAGCCAAGCCCTTCGAAGCCGAACATGGTGCCAGAACGACCCGTGAACTCACTGTGCTGGAATACCGATTCGTACAGAGCAAGAACGGCTGTGCGATGTTCCGCAACCGCGTCTCCGTAGTCGCCGTCGATTGCATCCAGTGCGTCCATGACGCTGCGCACGTTCGTGAAATCAGCGTTGAATCGCAGGCAGCCTTCGGCGTCCTCGACAACAATTCGGCCGTCGCCTCGCTGCAACATATCGTTGAGCAGCGGTATAGCGCGAGCCCGTTCGGCCGGGAGGCGATTGCGATCAAGAAATCCGGGCAGATCACGGTCCGGATACAGCATAAAGCTATTCTGACTGGCACGGAATATCGTGCTGCTGAACAACGCCTCGATAACCTGAGCCGCCTCTTCCGCGGTCATCGTTCCTGCGCTGAGTGCCGCTACCTGACCCTCAAGCATCGGATAAAGGCGTTGTACCGACACGGACTCGGCATTGAAGTGTGCAATGTTATACGCATGGTACAGACCGTCATTGCGCTTGTTGGCGGCAATGCTGTGGTCGATGATCGCCGCAGCGTCGTCGAGCAGGCGGCGAACGCTTTGTACCTCACCATCGCATGAACGGCCGATCGTGTCCCGTGCGTACACGTCATTTCTGAACTTGCAGGCAGCCGATCCGAGCGCACACAGCGATTCATACCGCAGTTCGTCAGGGTCGGGCGCCGACTCGATTTTCGCGTGCAGGTTGGACAGCGCCACGGCTGTGTCTTCGAGCCACGCCTTCACCGCTTCAGTAATCGCGAAGGATCCGGACTCATTTTCCAGAAATTCCCGAAGAAATTGCACATAGCGACGCATGTAATATAGCGTGACCATCGACAGACCCTGACCGACAAGGGCATTGTTGGCATCGTTCCATTCGGGACGCTGGGTATTGAGCCAGATTCCGCCTCCGACGGCGAGATTGCAAAGCTTGGCCAGCAGCGGCACGAGAAGTTTTTCCAGCAGGTTGACCTGATAGGTCTCGCCAGCGTTATTTTGGATCAGCTTCCCGTCTGCACCGACGGCGGCTACGCGTCTGTCGACGAGTTCGGCAACCGCGTTGTCAAAGACGACGGTGTCTTTCGGATCGTCCAGCAACTGGTCTAGCGGCTTAATGCGGTAGGGCACATTGGCGTAACAAAAAACTGGTTCGTGGAGCAGTTCCCGCAGTTTTTCAGGATGAAAGCTGCGCGACTGTTCGAGGAGCTTCAGAAGATAAACGATCTGGTGGTCGCCCCAGTAGCCAATGTAACTCCAGGGATTATCGGCTTCCTCAACCTCCCAGTCGATGCCTTCCTTGGTAATGCGATACGGGTTGTATCCGTCTATCGTCGATGCGTTTACGAACTTGGCGATCATGTTCTCGACGAACTCCGGGTAACTGAAAGCAAGTGCCTCCCAGTTCTGGAAAATGTCGCGCCAGTTGCCCTGATAGGACAGCAGGTCGTCGCCGTGTTCGTCTTTCAGGCGAATGGCAAATTCATTCCAAGGTCTGCTGGGGTCGCCGTGGCGACGACCGAACTTAATGGGCAGATACTCGTTGGCGAGGCGGCACAACTGCAGGTCGTGTGTGCCCCGCACGGCTCTCACAAGCTCATCGGTGCTCAGTTGCTGTGGCAGAGACCGGAGCGTTTCGCGATTGCGACGGTAGACGGGCTTATTAAAGCGCCGAACCGTATTCCGGAAGTCCTTCGCTGAAATGTTGTACTGATCGGCGACAATCCCTCCGCGCAATACGTTGAACAACACGTTCGCATAGTGGTGCACGGCAACGGGTTCCTCGGCCGTTGACTGGAACGCATCTGCGGACGCCATGATTCTGGCCAGTCGATCTGAACCGGCGGCAATCGAATTCGTAATATGTTCGTCGAGCGTTGGATCGGATCGCAGGGCCTGACGCAGGCGTACGACCCTGGACTGGCTTTGCTGACTGTTCAGGACGATACGCCAGGTACCGGATTGATTCTGCGACAGCAATGGACTATGCGCGACGAAATAGGCACCGCGAATCCCGCGACGGCGCGATTCCTGTTCGACATTGCGGCCATCGCGAAACGCATCAAGCTGATTTGTCGATACAAGCACCGTTGGATCGTCCAGGCCGAGACAGTATGCGGTCGTCGCTGACAGCGATTCACAGGGCTCCGCCCGGTCGGTGATTCCTGAGTAAAGCGTGAACAGGGCCAGTCCGGTCTGCTCATCAAGTTCGGTCCACTTATAGGCGTCGACCAGGTTGCTGGAGTTGGTCTGGGCAAATCGGGGCGTGCCTGCCGGAAGAATGTTCTGCAGGCCATCGACGATATCGACGCGGGCATCGGTCGGCGCGATGTTCCGCAGTTCGCAATCGCGCACAAATCCGTGCTCGGCGCTGGTAGACCAGATGTATCTGAAAAGCAGGCCCAGTTCATGATTCGTCTCTTCGAAACACAGCCTGTCGCCGAGTGTGTTCTTGAAGAGGTTTCGGCTGGTCGGGTATCGACCGCGGTGCTCACGATTGAAGGGCTCCCAGTAGCGTGGCCCGTCATCACGATGAAGGCGCACGATCGTGCGTGGGCCGGTATGGGTGGGACTATCGTGAATTCTGTCGACCGGAACGTACGGAAACAGGGCGTTATCCGGCGACACACGGCCAGCCGTGAGGCCGCCGGTCGACGATACGAACAGCCAGTGGTCATCCGACGATATCACGCTGATGAAAAACGGCGGGATGTCGTCGACGTTGCGAATGCAATAGAAGCGCTCGCCCAAAAGATCGACGAATTCGCTCTGCTCGCGCAATGCCACAGGCGCGTGGCCCGGCACCGGACCGGCTGAAATCCGGACGTTCATGCTACGCAGTTACCGCCCGTTCCCGGACCGAATTTGTCCTTTTGCAATGCATCGTCCCCCCGTGGTTGGTGATGTTCTTGAAGTTCGGAGTGTGGCGAGTATTGCTACTGCCTCCGATTCCAACAAGTCTTGACAACGCTGTCAGGTTGTTTTATAACCTTCGTTGACAGCGCTGTCAACTCGGTTTGACTCTGCTAATGCGAACGGCGGATTGGGTGGCGAACCGGCCTCAAACTAAACAAGTCAGCGTTAAATTCGACATTGAAAAGTCCGGGGACTTCAGGCATGCAAAATTCTTCATTTACCAGGAAACCGCTGGCTACTGCTGTTGCCGTAGTCGTAGGCACGGCGTTTTCGTCGCCATCGGTGACACTGGCGCAGGACAACGAGGTCATTGAGGAAGTTGTCGTTACCGGTATTCGCGGCAGCTTGAATCGATCCATGGACATCAAACGCGACTCGAGCGGCGTCGTGGATGCGATATCGGCAGAAGACATCGGTAAATTCCCGGACGCTAATCTGGCGGAGTCACTGCAAAGAATCACCGGTGTCTCAATCTCGCGCGAACGCGGGCAGGGCAGTCAGGTGACGGTGCGAGGGTTTGGACCGGAGTACAATCTCGTCACGATTAACGGTCGCCAGATGCCGACACACTCAGGCGTTAACCGCTCGTTCGACTTCGGAGATCTCGCATCGGAAGGTGTCGCAGGTGTGCAGGTCTACAAGACCGGAAGGGCCGACGTTCCGTCAGGCGGCGTCGGTTCCACAATCAATATCTCGACACCTAAGCCACTGGCAGGCGAAGATACTTTTAGCCTGGCAGGTAAGACCGTGTTCGATACGTCCACTCGTTCCGGCGACGACGTTACTCCGGAGTTGTCGGGCATCTACCTCGACAAATTTGCCGACGACACCATCGGCATTGCGATTACGGCATCGCACCAGGAGCGAGACAATGGTGTAAACACGGCATTCGTTAACGGCTGGTTTACACGGCCGGGTGACGACATCGTGAACGGCGTTCCCGATCCCAGGCTCGCAAACGATGAGAATCAGATCAACCGTCCGCAGGAAGCCGGAGAAAGTTACTCTCTGCCGCAGTCGATGGCTTACAACATTGCGGAGTATCACAGCGAGCGGACCAATGGACAGCTGGTCCTGCAATGGGCACCCACCGAGAACCTGACGGCGACCGTCGACTACATCCGCTCAGAATTTGAGCTGGAACGATCCTACAGCGATCTTTCGGCGTGGTTTTCCAACACTGCCGCCGTTTCTCAGTCCAGTGAATGGACGGATGGGCCGATTGCGAGCCCGGTGTATTACTCCGAAGTCGTCAACAATGCCGATTTTGCAATGGGTACCGGCGAGGATGGCCGAAAGAATGTGAACGAGTCCGTGGGTTTCAATCTCGAATGGTGGGTAAACGATCGGCTCAGGCTTGAACTGGACTATCACGATTCTTCGGCCAAGACGGGTGCAAACGGACCCAATGGCACGAGTTCGCTGATTACGATGGCCACCTTCAACAAAGTCGGCCAGAGCATTATCACAGGATTCGAACTCCCGATTATGTCGCTCAACCTCAACTCCGGCGGTGAGGACAATCGGCCGTTGTATGCCGACGATATGCGAATCACCGGCAGCGTTTTCAGCAACGATGCCGCACGGATGGAAGTTGAACAGCTCAAATTGGCCGGCTCTTTCGAAGAGCTGTTTTTCGAAGGTTCCAGTATCGATTTTGGCGTGCAAACCACCGACGTCACCAACCGCTCAGTGTCCAGTGTCGTGCAGTTGAACACCTGGGGCGGCATCACCGACCCTGGCGATATTTCAGGCATCATTAACCGGGCAACGATTGCGGACCAGTTCGACGAACTGTCCGGTCACGACGACCCGCGCCTGCAGACTGAGTTTTTCACGGCGAGCCTTAGCGATCTGCAGGCCGCCGGTGAGGCGGCGTACCTTCGAAGCGGGAATGACTACGAAAAAGTGGGTGACTGCGGTACGGGCTATTGTCCGTCAACGGACTGGAGCAGCGATCTTCGCACGCTCGAAGAAACCACTGCGGCCTACGTTCAGTTCAACTGGACCGGCGACATCGGCCGGATTCCCGCCAACCTCGTGTTCGGCGTTCGTTATGAAGAGACCGAAGTGACTTCCGCCGCACTCAGTACGCTGTATTCCGGATCGCGGTGGACCGGCGCAGGTAACGAGTTGTTTGTCGTTGAAGCGACCGATGAGAACGGGGATTTCATCCAGGGATTTGAGGACTTTGTGGGTAAGTACGACGTGACATTGCCCAGCTTCGATTTCGATATCGAGCCCTGGGAGAACATCGTGCTACGAGCGTCCTTCAGCGAGACGATTACCCGCCCGAGCTATGAAGACATCAAGGGAGGCCTGACCGCGAGCAGCACCCAGTACTTCCCGAACACGAATGCCCAGGCGCGTGCGGGCAACCCGGGTCTGGTTCCGATTCAGTCGGAAAACATCGACCTGTCGTTTGAGTGGTATTACAGCGATGGCAGCTATTTCTCAGTAGGCTACTTTGAGAAGGACGTCAAGAACTTCATCGGTACGGGTATCGAAGAAGATACGCTTTTCGAAATTCCCAATATCATTGGCGGCGCGCTCTGGAACAGGGCTATAGCCGATAGCGGTCTCGATCCGAATAACTACACAGCGGTTGGCCGATACATTCTTGACAACTATCAGAGCGATCCGGCAGTTGACGGAGAGACCATTGTCGGCGTCTCGGGCGATCCGTCCATCGTCTGGTCCCTGACAAGACCTGTTAATCAGCGCACGGCGAAAGTCGACGGTGTAGAGGTCAATCTTCAGCACGCATTTGGCGACTCCGGATTCGGCTTCATCGTCAACGCAACCTTTGTTGACGCCGATGTTGCGTACGACAATTTCAACTCGCTCGAAGGGCAGTTTGTCCTGAACGGATTGAGTGACTCGGCCAATTTCATCGGCTTCTACGACGGTGAAAGTCTGCAGGTTCGTCTCGCGTACAACTGGCGTGACAGCTTTCTCGCGGGGGCCGGCCAGGGGCAGGGTACGCTAACTAATCCCACCAACGTCAAGGAATATGGACAGTGGGATCTCGGTGTGACCTACAACTACTCCGATAATCTGACGTTCTATTTCTCCGGGTTGAATATGACCAACGAGACTGCCCATGTGTATGGGCTCACGGAACGACAGGTACTGCAGGCCGTTCAGGGCGGTCCGCGATACGACTTCGGGCTCCGCTACAACTTTTTCTGACAGCGCTGCTCACGACCAACGGTACGAGCGACAATGCAAACTGACCGGGGTCGGGCACGAAAAGACATAAATTTAGGGGACGTAATGCAACGGCAAATCTGTAAATCGAGCCTCGGCGTATCCGGCGCAATCGCAGGACGCTGTAAGGCTATTCTGGCGATCGCGAGTCTGCTCGTATTGTCCGCGTGCGGCGGTGGCGGCGAGACGGTTCTCGAACACAATCTCGCCGAACCGGGCAGGGACGGCGTAGCGCCTGTGCTGGATAGCGTCACAATCAAGATGTCCCGTGATTCTAAGCCAAGCCCTGGCGGCACCGCCCGGCTGGGTCAGGACGTTCGCGTGGACATCGTTGCCAGCGAAGGATTGAAGGTTCCTCTCGTGACGATCAACGGTGTTGAGGCAACGGTGACGGGCAGTGTGACCAACTGGTCGGCTGTGCGAACGATGGATGAAACCGACGTGGACGGTCCGGTAACCTTCTCCATCGTATTCCAGGACATCAGCGGTGAACTCGGTCAGGCCGTAGACGCGACGACCGATGGCAGCGCCGTTGAGTATTGTGCAGAGGGCTGTCCGGAATCGGGCGGCGGTTCACTGGAAGGCAAATGGCGCCTTGACGGCGAGGGCTCAGCAGGTGTGGGACCGGCGTCTGGAGACGTGTCGTGGTGGAGCCTCGACGCGGCAGGCGTTACCGCTCGCGCCTGCTGGCTGGACGATGTGTATACCTTCGGCAGCGACGGTTCGTTCCGCCAGGACCTTGGCGCCGATACCTGGCTCGAGCCTTTTCAGGGTGTTACCGCTGAGCAGTGTGGTACGCCGGTTGCTCCGCACGACGGGAGTACGACAGGTACGTTCGATTATGACGACGCCACCGGCGCGCTGACGATTAACGGTACGGGCCTGCATCTGGGTCTCGCGAAGGTCGTCAATGGTACGGAACTGGCGACGCCTGGCGCGGCGCCTGCATCGATCACATACGATGTTCAGGTTCTGGACGCAACGACGCTGATCGTCACGATCGAGACGGCGCCCGGAAACTGGTGGACGTTCCGATTCGCGAAAGAGCCGGTGTCGCCGCTGCTCGGTAAGTGGAAACTCGACGGCGAAGGCGCGGCCGGTGTCGGTCCGTCGGAAGGCGATATTTCCTGGTGGAGCACCGACGCAGCCGCGGTGACTGCCCGTGCCTGCTGGTTCGATGACGTCTACGAGTTTAATGCCGATGGTTCGTTCAGAAATATCCAGGGTGATGAGACATGGCTTGAACCCTGGCAGGGCGTCGCTGCGGAAATGTGCGGAGCGCCGGTCGCCCCGCACGATGGCAGCAATGCCGCAATCTTCGAGTACGACGAGGATGGCAGCACGCTAAAGTTGACGGGCACAGGTGCTCACCTTGGTCTGCCCAAAGTCGTGAACGGTGCGGAACTCACTTCGCCGGGATCGGCACCGGGATCCGTCACCTACAACGTCACCGTACTCGATGGCAACTCAATGACGGTCACGATCGATGTCGGCACCGGGTGGTGGCAGTTCCGTCTGGTGCGGGTTTCCGATTCGCCCCTCGTCGGCAAGTGGAAGCTTGCGGGCGAAGGCTCGGCCGGCGTCGGACCCGCAGCCGGAGACGTTTCGTGGTGGAGTCTCGATGCCGCCGGGGTCACGGCACGTGCCTGCTGGCTGAATGACATTTACCACTTTGGTGACGACGGTTCGTTCCAGAACTTCCAGGACGGCGATACGTGGCTCGAGCCCTTCCAGGGTGTCGCGGCTGAGCAGTGTGGTGCGCCGGTTGCGCCGCACGATGGTTCCAGTGCCGGCTCGTTTAATTATGACGATGCGGCTGGCACACTTACCCTGAATGGCCGTGGTTCTTTCCTGGGACTACCAAAAGTCGTCAATGGCTCGGAACTCGCAGATCCTTCCGCCGCGCCAGACTCGATCACCTACGATATTCTCACGATCGACGACAACAACGTCACCGTTACAATTGAGACATCCCCTGATAATTGGTGGACGTTTGCGCTTGAGCGCGTAAACGACACGGCGCCGCTCGCCGGTAAGTGGGTGCTGGACGGTGAAGGCGCTGCGGGCGTCGGTCCGGCCGAAGGCGATACTTCCTGGTGGAGTACCGACGCCGCTGCTGTTACGGCTCGCGCGTGCTGGTTCGACGACGTATACGAATTCGGTACTGACGGTTCTTTTGCCAACATCCAGGGTGATGAGACATGGCTTGAGCCCTGGCAGGGTGTCGCTGCTGAAATGTGTGGTGCGCCGGTCGCTCCGCACGATGGCAGCAATAATGCAATCTTCGAGTACGACGATGTTGCAGGTACTCTGAAGCTCACGGGTACAGGCGCCCATCTCGGTCTTCCCAAAGTCGTGAACGGTGCGGAACTGACGTCGCCCGCAGCGGCCCCGGGCTCCATCACTTATAAGGTAGCGGTTCTCGACGGCGACACGATGACACTGACCATCGATGTCGGCACAGGCTGGTGGCAGTATCGCCTGGTTCGCGCGTCAAACTCGCCTCTGGTGGGCAATTGGAAACTCGATGGTGAGGGTGCCGCCGGTGTGGGACCGGCGCCAGGAGATGTCTCCTGGTGGGCCGCCGACGCGGCAGCACTGACCGCTCGTGCGTGTTGGTTCGACGATGTCTATCATTTCGGCGCCGGCGGAAACTTTCAGAACTTCCAGGACGGTGAGACCTGGCTCGAACCCTTCCAGGGCGTTACCGCCGAACAGTGCGGAGTGCCTGTTGCGCCGCACGATGGATTGACCGCCGGTTCGTTCAACTACGACGATGGCGCCGGCAAGCTGACGCTCAATGGTCGCGGTTCATTCCTCGGACTGCCCAAAGTCGTCAACGGCTCGGAACTGACAGACCCTGCTGCCGCGCCGGACTTCGTGACCTACGACGTTCGGACGTTGGATGACGGAGTCCTGACGGTTACCATTGAGACGGTAACCGACAACTGGTGGACGTTTAGGCTCGCCAAAGAGTAGCGGACTCTCAATGGCGGACAAAAAACCCGCAGCATGCTGCGGGTTTTTTATGCCTGACGCGATGTTCGCAGATCGCGAAATGCGATGTGTTCAAAATAACGTATAGATGAACGGTGCGAGCGATGAACCCTGCGCAAAGACGATTAAACCACCCAGAAGAACCATGACCAAAATGATCGGGCCCAGCCACAGTTTCTTGCGTACGCGCATAAAGGCCCAGAGGTCGGCGAGGAGGTCCAGCATCAGAACGGTCTCTCAAGTCTGTTCGTCGGGTTTTTCGAGCTCTTCACCCGGTAACTTTTCTGTTCGGGATCGAGCTCCCTGTGCAACGGGTCTTTGCCCATAAGGCGCCTGAGCAGTGCCATCGGTGAAATCATAACGAAAAAAACGATGCCCAGCACGAGCGGCGTCATGATGCGACTGGCAAGCAACCCAAATCGCATCCATGATTTGTAAACCAGGCGCAACCATGGCGGATAAATCCATGCTGCAAGCCAGAGCGCCCCAGCACAAATCCACGGCCACCGCGGCCAGGCGACGCCCAGTACCCAGGGAAAGAACAAACCGAAGATGATGACGATGGCGGCACCGGTCGAAATCCCGAATTCGCGCAGGCCTTTGCGATCCGGTTCGGGAATGTTGTGAGCGATTGTCATTTCAATCGAGCTCGAACCTGTTCTGCCAGGAAACCTCGTCCTGGTGTGCCGGTTGTTCGTCCTTTGCCAGCAGAAAATTTTCCACGATCAAATAGTCCATTTCGGTACGCATGAAGCAGCGAAAGGCGTCGGTCGGTGTACACACAATCGGCTCTCCGCGCACGTTGAACGATGTGTTTACGAGGACCGCACAACCGGTCCGCTGCTCAAATGCTCGGAGCAACGCATGGTAGCGTGGATTGGTCTCTTCATGCACGGTCTGGATGCGCGCTGTGTAATCGACATGGGTGATTGCAGGCAGTGACGAACGCCTGACATTGAGCTTCTCGATACCGAATAGCTCGTTCTGTTCATCGGTGACCGTCAGTCTGAGTTCATTCCGCACCGGGGCAACGATCAACATGTACGGACTCGCCGTGTCCTGTTCGAAGTAGTCGGATACGCGCTCCCACAACACCGACGGTGCGAACGGCCGGAATGACTCACGGAATTTGATTTTGAGGTTCATGATCGACTGCATTTTTTCGCTGCGCGGATCGCCAATGATGGAGCGGCTGCCTAGTGCGCGCGGTCCGAATTCCATGCGGCCCTGAAACCAACCGATGACGTTGTCATCGTCGAGCAATTGCGCGGCATGCGTGAACAGTGTGTCGCCGTCCAGAATATCGTACTTCGCGCCTGCAGCGTCGAGCTGTGATCGTATGTCCTCGGCTGCGAATTTCGGACCAAGGTAAGCGCCGTGCATGCGATCGGAGGCGGGCTCGCCATTGCCGTTTACTTTTCGCGGCTGATTGTCGTAGCCATGCCAGACCACGGCAGCGGCACCGGCTGCACCGCCGGCATCGCCGGCGGCAGGCTGTATCCAGATGCGTTCGAATGGGCCTTCACGCTGCAGCCGGCCGTTTGCGACGCAATTGAGCGCGACGCCACCGGCGAGACACAGGTTTTCCTCGCCCGTCTCACTTTGGAGGGTATGCGCGAGCCGTAACACCACCTCTTCAGTAACGACCTGTATCGAAGCGGCAAGGTCCATTTCGCGTTGTGTGAGTTCGCTTTCCGGTTGCCGTGGCGGGCCGCCGAAAATCTCATCGAAGCGACGGTTCGTCATCGTAAGGCCGGTGCAGTAGTTGAAGTACTGCATGTCGAGGCGGAACGTACCGTCGTCTTTGAGATCGATGAGCCTGTCGAGAATCAGGTCGGTGTATTTCGGTTCGCCATAGGGGGCAAGCCCCATTAACTTGTACTCCCCGGAATTGACTCTGAAGCCCGTGAAATAAGTAAAGGCAGAATATAGGAGGCCGAGCGAATGGGGAAAATCGATTTCCCACAGCGGTTCAAGGTCTGCATCATTCCCCAGCCATGTCGATGTCGTCGCCCATTCACCCACACCATCGAGGCACAGTATGGCTGCGCGCTCGAACGGACTGAAAAAGAAAGCCGATGCCGCATGCGATTCGTGATGCTCGGCGAACAGCAGCGGAGGAAGTTGCTTCGGATTGCAGTTTCCGAGTTCGGCAAGCTCGTTTTTTAGAACGCTCTTGAGATAGAGTTTTTCCTTAAGCCAGACAGGCATCGCCGTGACAAACGATCGAAAGCCATTTGGTGCATAGCTTAGATAGGTTTCAAGCAGGCGCTCGAATTTGATCAGCGGTTTGTCGTAAAAGACGATACGGTCGAGTTCAGAGAGCTGCAGGTCTTCGGTTTCCAGGCAGTAGCTGATCGCATCGGAGGGAAATCGCGCGTCGTGTTTCTTACGTGAGAAGCGTTCCTGTTGTGCGGCGGCGACCAATTCGCCGTCTTTGAGCAGTGCAGCCGCGCTGTCGTGGTAGTAAGCGGAGATTCCGAGAATCGTGGAAGTCATTTCACAACTTACAGCCGGCCGCGATTTGCCGGCGACAGGTTCGTGCGAGACGACACTCAGACAGGTGTAGTGCTACTGCGGTTTTGCTTTCGCCCATTCTTTCGCCTCTGCATCGCGGCCTCCCATGTTCATGATTTGTGCCATGCGCTGATAGAGTGCCGGGTAGCTTTCGTCTTTCCCGCGTCGAATCTGCGCCCGGGCATACGTCTGGACATCCTTTACGTATCGTTCAAGATCCCTGGTTTTTCCCTGACTGCGCGCGTATCGAATCAGATTGGCATAGGCTTTGAGAGACAGGTCGACCTGATCGGGATAGTCGGCCGGAACCTCAAGTAAGAAGTCTTTGGCGTTTTCGTAGTTACCGATCCTCAAATGTGCCGTGCCCAGCCAGTTGACCGTTTCGGCGATTTTTGCCTCGTCACCTCTCGTGTAGTAAAGCGACCTTTTGAGATGCGGAATGACTTCGCCCCACCGGCCTTCACGGCTTAAGGCATCCGCGAGCTTCATGTAGGTTTCCCGATTGTGTGGGTAGAGTTCAAGAATTCGGTTCAGGTGAGAATACATATCGGAGCGATTGCCGAGCCGTTGATTGATAACCGCCAGTTCGAAATGGACTTTCCAGTCGGCGATACCGGATTCGACAACTTTCTGCCGTTTCCGCACAACCTCCCGCTGCGAGCCGACGGCGCTCGACACGTACTCGAGTTTGCCGCTCAGGAATTCCCGCAACTCGGAGTAGTTGATTTGTCCGGGAAACGGCGGGTGTTCGACCATGCCCTGCAGGTTTTTGATTTCTTCGATCGTGTCGTAGTTCGGAAAGCCTGTTCTTGCCGCGATCTCGGCGCCTGATAAAGGCCGGTAACTGCTATCGTCCGATAGCTTATTGACTATCGATCGGGATATCTCGCTCGAAAGAAGCTGATTACCGGTGAAGTCGTAATGGACGTGTTCCAGAAACAGGTTCCAGCCTGGTTGATAGGGCGCGCTCGCCTGTTCAAAAACGCTGGCGCTGTCGACAAAGCTGAGCGCGTCACCCCCAAAGGACGAGGCGACACGTTCGATGATCCGGTTAATCTTCGTGTCGGCCCGAAAGCGCAACCCGTCCAGTTCAAGCGCGTGCCTGAAGTGCGTTTCCGCCTGCTGCGGGTTTTCCAGATTCTCAAATGCAGTCGCAAGTCTGAAATGGGTGTCGGCGTAACCCGGATCGATTTCAATTGCGAATTGAAACTGCTGTACCGCGTCATTCCAGTGTTCTTCGCGGGCGCTTTGCGATCCCTGGCGAATATGCTCACCCCATTTATTGAGCTGTTCATCCGTCAGCGAGGGGTCGTGGATTGACAGAAATGGCGCCGAATGCCGAAGATTGACGGGTACGGTGGAAAGTAACACATGGATTTTTTTGTCCTGTAGCGCGTCGATGATATCGATCAGATTTTTCTCATAATGATCGTAGACGCCGTCCATGCGCGGGTCGTCATGCGAAATACCGTGATTGGTGAACATCTGCATGCCTTCCCACTCGAGTTCCTGCATTGCATCGGTTGAGCTGGATCGTAAGAGGATGTTACTCAATCCCTGCCAGATCCGCGTACGTTTTATCGCCTGAACGGTCCGTATAAGTGTCAGATTTGCCAGGAAGTTCTGGTTGAATGTGCCGGGTCCGTATGGGCCGACAACTTCATTGTTTCCCATCAGGACAACGGCGAATTCCGCGGAGCTTTTCGGGATCGATCTGGCGACCTCGTAAACCACATGCGAATTAACCGATGTCATGGCCGTATTGATGACTTCAATTTCCCGCGAGGGCAAGGCGGCACGCAGCTGCGCTGCCAGCAGTCTGTCGAAACCGTGGTTTTTGTGCGGGAAGCCCTGCGCTGCGGACCCCCCCAATATGTAGACCCGGATCGATTCAGGATTGCGTTCCCTCGCGAACGTATTTTCGAGTGGGCCGATGTTGAGTGAGGGGGGATAGAACTGGTCCGCGAAATCGGGATTTTCCTGGTAATGAGGCTTGCCGTCGATGTCTATTTCGTCAAAGTAGTCGAAAGTCGTGCCGACACCGAACACGATGAGGCTCATCTCAATCAGGACGAAGAACAGGGCTGGAACGACAACGACCGTAATAAGCGTGAAAACGGATTTCTTCAGGTCAGTCACCGAGACACCTCTTCAATAAATTTTACTTCATTTTACCGGGGCAATAGCTATTGATGAACTCCTGGTGGGAAGGCAACCGGCCCAGTACGTGGTCGACCCTATGGCTTAGTATGTCTATGAAGCGACGCAGTTCTTCTTCCGGCATCATGTCCACTATCGGGTGATAGCTTTTCGGTTCAATGCCCTGACCGAGCATCACCTGGGTCCAGCTGTTCTCAGTAAAAACGTCGCCCTCTGCCTGGAAGACACGTCCCGTATCCCGAAACAGGTCCAGGCGATGGCGCAGGCTGTCGGGAATATCCATTTCGCGGCAACGACGCCAAAACTCGGAGTTCGATCGTTCGTTTACATGGTAGTGCATGATGATGAAGTCGCGGATAAAACGAAATTCGGTGTCCATTTGCCGATTGAATTCAACCCGGTCCGATTCGACGATGCCGTCGTACGGAAACATTTGCAGCAGCCTTATCACGCCGCGCTGAATCAGGTGGATACTGGTGGACTCCAGGGGTTCAAGAAATCCTGATGCCAGGCCGAGCGCGACACAGTTTCGGTTCCAGTGTTTCGCGCGTTGGCCAGTGCGAAAGCGCAGCAGCCGCGGTTCCGTAAGGACCTCGCCGTCGACATCGCCTAACAGTGTTTTGAGTGCCTCGTCGTCGCTCATAAATTCGCTGCAGTAGACGAGTCCGTTGCCAACGCGATGCTGCAGCGGGATGCGCCACTGCCAGCCATTGTCTCCGGCAATAGAGCGTGTGTAGGGTACAGGCTCGCTGACCGAGCGTGTCTGAACCGCGATCGCGCGGTCGCAGGGGAGCCAGTGCGTCCAGTCTTCATACTCGGTGTCCAGAGTTGTGCCCATCAGCAGACTGGCAAACCCGGTGCAGTCGATGAACAGGTCGCCTGCAACCACGCTTCCCGATTCGAGCTTCACCGAGGATATGTCTCCCGCCTCGGTGCGTTGAACGTCAACGATTCTGCCTTCTACGCGGGTGACACCGTCGTTTTCGGCAATGCGGCGCAGATACCTTGCGTAACGTGTCGCATCGATATGGTAGGCATAGCTCGGCCCGTTTTCCTTCAGCAAACCGAAGCGGTTCGCCTTCGCGGCCATGAGTTCCGTGGAGTAGCGTCCATATTCTTCGGCAAAGCCGAGCTGCTTCGCTTTCAGCCAAAAATGCTGGAAGCCGGCGGCCCAGCAGCCCTCACCAGTGAACCCGAAAGCATGGGTGTATTCTTCACCGACGTCTCGCCAGTTCTCAAAGCTGATGCCAAGCTTGATCGTCCCCTGTACTTCGGACAGAAATTCTGCTTCGTCGATCTTAAGCAGACGATGCAGGGCGATGAATGCCGGTATTGTGGCCTCGCCGACACCGACCGTTCCGATCGCATCCGATTCGACCAGTACAACGTTCAGATTGGCGCCAACGAGCCTGGCGATCGAAGTCGCGGCAGTCCAGCCCGCGGTGCCTCCGCCAACAACGACAACATTAGTTACCTTCTCGGCTGACAATGTTCCTCGCCTTAGGATAATTTGTCTCTGAGCATCTTACGGATTTGCCGCGCCGTTTGCTCATCGATGGGATTGAGAACGCCACGCGCGTTTTCCGGGATGTGCTCGAAACTGCCTGGCTCAGGTGCGAATACGTAGTATTCGAACAGTGCCCGCCACTGATTGCGTTGCGCGTCAGGCAAATCCCGAAGACTCAGTATGGCGTGTTGCAATACGCTTAGTGGGGGACCCATGTAGGATGGTGAGTTTCGCCACCAGTAGTTCACAAGAACGTTAAACGGGTCCAGCGCCTCCATGTGATGCCACCACATGCTCGGAATGATTATGGCGTCGCCGGGTTCGAGCTCGGTCATTTGAGCCGCCGCCAGCGCCTTGCGAAATTTTGGGAACTTTTCGTAGTCAGGCTTATGGAAGTCCACCACGCTGATCGGCTGGCCGGCCGGTGTGAAGTCCAGTGGTCCGACATAAAGGTTCGGCAGTTGATCGGGAGGGAACAGAATGACACGACGGTGACCTGCGACAACGCAGGCGATGTTCGACGGGAAATCGTAGTGCGCCGACACGCGGCTTTGATTGCCGATCCAGATGCTGGCCAGCGGCTGCAGGTGCTCAATCGGCAGATCGTTGTCGTCGCGGAACCCGGGCAGCCAGTGGTCGATGTTGGTCGAACCGACGTAAATGGAAGGCTGCGAGGGCGCTTGCCCGTTAGCGCGAATCTGCTGCACTGCTTCCCTGAGCGCGACTCGCCGATACTCGAAGTCAAACGCTGTCATGTCCTCGTTATAAAATATCCGGCCATTTGCCGCAGCCGGTGCGCACAGGGCCGTAACTATATTTCCAGTGTCGAATTCGTGGAGGTATCGGACGATTCGGTCGGTGGAATCGAGACCGCACTGGACAGCAGGCCAGTCAGAGACCAGCTGCCGAAGAACGCGCGGTTGATCCGATGCCAGCAGATTGTCGTTCAGGTCGGTCAGCGTGACGTTGCCGAGTTCGGTAACTGTCTGACGAATGTTGTGCCTGGCGTGCTGCTCGGTCATAGGTGTACTGAGTTCTCTGTCAATTGTTTAGCCGGTTTCGTCTTTCGATCACGTCACGCATTCGCGACAGCGACGCAACCGCCATGAATGCCGGTTGCAGGTATCCAGCCCGATTGAGGGTCTCAAGGGCCTCGCCTTTCAATTGGTAGAGCTGTTCCTCTGCGATACAGTAAAACCCCTGCAGACTCCTCTTATCGCCGTCGACAAATGTCAGGTCCAATGTTACCGGCTCAAGCAGTTCGTGCTGCAAGAGCGTATCGATGAATCCGTTGTTGTGTTGCAGGCCTCTGTGAAGCTTATCCAGAATTGCGATCTTCTCGTCGAGGAATTCTGTTGGCGTTCCGTCGGCGTTAAACACGGCTTCGCCGCCGTCAGGACTAACTCGCGGGTGGTCCAGATCGACTGAAACAACCGCAGAATCGTTGCCGCTTTTGCCGCCCGTGGCGATCATAAATGGCTGTCGTTGAACGACGGCCGGAACATAGCCGGCATTCCAGTCGCCGTCATTGAGGAACAGGTTCTGGTCTGCTTCGAATCCCAGCAGGGCTGCGGCAAGAAAGCGGCCTGTATTGGTATCCTTGGTGAACAGGATGGGATAGCAGCTTTGAATATCGCGGAATTCCAGCGCAAACGTCATCGCATACATCGTTGCATCACCGAGTTCCGCTCCGTAGCCGGTCCTGATTCTGAGTTGTTGATGTTTGTCCTTGCTCAGGACTTCGTATCGACTCATGTGAAAATTCCTGATTACAGTGTTTGAAAGCCGAATTCGTGGACCCTGGTGAGCAGTTCCCGGTTGCCCGGCATGGTTTTTCTCAGCTGTGCCGCCCGCGCCGCATTGTCCTTGAATATCGCGGCGGCCTTGCGTCGGCGCTTGTCGTGGTGATGGCTTCGAGTCCGTTGCGACAGCGTTTGGAAGTCCATGCCGTAGAGAATGTACTGATAACTTGCGGTTGGGAACAGTTCATCGACGGCTTCGGCGTCCTGATGCCAGGGCGTACGGTATCGCCACAGCGCGAGCTGCTCGCGGAGCCTGTCCGGAATTGACTCGTCCAGGCGGTTTTCCCGCCAATAGCTTGAGTCGTCACGGTCGCTCAGAACATAGTGCAGTTTAAGGAACTCGATGATCTGACTCCAGTGCCGCAGAAATTTTCTGTTGTAGCGTTTTGCCACGATGTGCATGACATCACGGGTCGGCGGTAATTGGTCCGCGATCATTCCTGCCGCCAGTTCGACCATGACCAGAGCCGAGGCTTCGAGCGGCTCGATAAAGCCCGACGACATGCCGATCGCGACGCAGTTTCGATGCCAGAATGTCTGTCGATGCCCGGGCCGAAATTGTATTTTTCCGGGTTCCACGCCGGCCGCTGCATCGTCACCGGCAACACGCTTGATGTAGCCGTGCAACTCGCTTGCTGCCTCGTCATCGGAGATGTGCGCGCTCGAGTAGACATGACCGATACCGCGTCGTGTCGACAGGCCGATGTCCCAAATCCAGCCTGCGGTCTGCGCGGTTGAGTGTGTGCAGGATTGCACGGGATGGTCGTCATCTGCGTACGGCACCTGCGCGGCCAGCGCCGTATCGTTGAACAGATAGGCCTGCTGCGATTGAAATGGAACGTTAAAGTGTTCGCCGAGCAATCGGCTCCGTGCGCCCGTGCAATCGATAAACAAATCGCCTGAGACGTCCCCGTTGCGGTCCGTCGTCACCGATTCGATGTCACCGTTGTCCGCAGCGTTAATCGTCAGGACATTGGACAGGATGTGCTGCACACCCAGCTGTAATGTGCAGTGCCTGCGGAGCAGTTCGGCGAACCGGCCGGCATCGAGGTGGTAGCCGTAGTTCACGACGAAGGCATATTCCGGTGTGGTGATTTGCTTAGGAGCAAGGCAATTCGCAAATAATGCGGTCTGAGGCGTCACAGCGTCTGCAAACGGGAGTGCGTCGGTGCGAGCCAGCCAATCCGCTGCCAGATTTGTTTCAGCGTAATCCGCTGGCACGGAAAACGGATGACTGTATGTCTCTCCGTTGCCGGTTTTCCAGTTGCGGAACCAGGTGCCCTGTTTGAAACTGGCGCCGCACGCCTGAATGAAGGCAGTCTCCGATATTCCGATACGTTGCAACGTCGTTCGCATGGACGGCCAGGTACCTTCTCCCACACCGATGGTCGGGATGTCCGGCGATTCAATCAGAAGCACTTCAAGGGTTTGCTCAGGTGCCGGGTCAGCGCAATGCTCAGACGCAATGATGCCGGCCGACAGCCACCCGGCGCTGCCGCCGCCTACGATAACTACTCTGCGAATGCCGCCGCTCATACGTTCGACATTATCCCACAGGAGTACGACGTTATGGCTTCTCCATTTGCCGGCAGGGCGGCCACGGTGTAACGGCGGGCCGCCCTCAATCGCTGTTACCGGGTATTCCCACCGAGCGCGCCCGGCCGCAGGATGTGCGGCTCTCGACGCTCGTGTGCCCAGTCGTTGATTGGTTCGATGTAATTTTCGGCGATGCTCCTCAGCTCGGTCTGCAACTCGGTCCATTGCCGCAGGAGATCAGCCTGCCGGATGCGCATACCTTCAGTGACCGGTGCGCCGGAATCGTCGATCGTGTCCATCAGGTAGCGAAGCTGCCCGTCGAACATTGTCGCCCAGGCGTCTTCGTCCTCGTAGGTTTCGAATTTAAGTTGCGTAATCTTTTCTTCCCACGCATCGATTCCGGCGATGGCCTGTCTGCCCAGCGAGTGCAGCTCCGCTTCCTTGTGCGCCGACATGAGATACGCAATTTGTTCGCGCGCGCGGCGAGCGTCGTCAAGCGTTTTAAGCGATTCGGAGAGCAATGCGCCGACGTCGGCCAGCGTCTGCGCCCAGTCGGCGATCTCAGCGTCGCTCGCGAACGAGCGCGAATCCTTTACGACCTTGAACGACGCTTCGCTCGTCGCATCGCCCAGCGTCAGGCGTGCCTTGTAAGTTCCCGGTGGGACACTCGGTCCGTCGTAACCGCCGTTAAGCAGAATATTTCCGATACAGGGCAGGTCGTCAGACTTGAGGTTCCAACCCCACTTGTTCAGGCCCTGCTCGGTGGGTGCGTACTTGTGCTCGATCGGCCTTCTGGGGTCCTCGTTGCCTTTCTCGCAGCGTTCCTGCTCGCCCTCCAGACTCGACATCGTACGCACCGCGGTGCCGCTGTCGTCCAGAATTTCGATCTTAAGTTCGGTCTCTTCACCGGGTTCGTCGCGAATGACGTAATACAGCGGCAGGTTGGGCGACGGATTACTGCCCTCGAAATCGCCGGCTTTGCCGCCAGGCTTGCCCATCGCCCAGGTGGGTGGCGTATACAGGTGCAGGGCTTTGTCGGTGAGTTCGTTGGACGCCTGGCGGACGACCCACAGGTCGTCGAGCACCCAGAATGCCCGGCCCTGAGTCGCCACGGCGAGGCCGTCCTCGCGGGCACGCAGGTCCGTTATCGGAACGGCCGGCAGGTTAAGGTCGAACGGCTGCCACGTCCCGCCGTCGTCGAACGAAACGAACATGCCTTTTTCAGTGCCGGCATAGAGCAGGCCTCTTACCACGGGATCTTCGCGAACGACGCGCACGAACGAGCCGTCCGGCAGGCCGCGATCGATGCGTTTCCAGTTGCCGCCGTGATTTGTCGTTTTGTAGATATAGGGTCTAAAGTCGTTGAGCTTGTAACCCGTGACGGCGAGATAAGCGGTGCCTTCGGCATGCGGCGACAGGTCGATGGCATTGATCATTGCTTCGCCGCGGTGTGGCGGTGAAATGTCGGTCCAGCGATCGCCGCCGTCACGCGTGATGTGCAGCAGGCCATCGTCGGCGCCGACCCAGATCGTGCCTTGCTCGTTCGTACTTTCTTCGATGGCGAAGATCGTATGATAGAACTCGGCGCCAACGTTCTCGGGCGTTAGCGGTCCGCCATTGCGGCCCATGTGCTCGGGATTGTTGCGCGTCAGGTCCGGGCTGACTTCCTCCCAGTTGAGCCCGCGATCCGTGCTCTTCAGCAGGAACTGCGTGCCGTAATAGATCGTCGAGTGATCGTGCGGGCTCGTGATGACCGGTGGATTCCAGTTGGCGCGGTACCTGAGGTCCTTCGAGTCCATGCCATACACCATTTCCGGGTACGGAATGATGTAACGTGTCTTCCGGTTGTCATGGTTGTACTCGGTTAGCGTGCCGTTAATTGTCGTGGCGTATACCAGCGTTGGATCGTCAGGATCGAACGCGATATGGGCACTTTCGCCGCCGCCCACGGCGTAGTAGTCATCGGTACCGATTCCGCCGTCCCACGCATAGCTTGCAATGGATACGGTCGTATTATCCTGTTGGCCGGCATAGAGGCGGTACGGGTCCTGATTGTCCGTAACGATGCGGTAGAACTGCGCGGTCGGCTGGTTGTAGATTGAACTCCATGTTTTGCCGCCATCGAAAGTGACGTTCGCTCCGCCGTCATTCGCATTGATGATGTTATCGCCGTTCTCCGGATTGAACCACAGGTCGTGATGATCGCCATGCGGCGCATCGACCTGTTCCCAATCCTCGCCGCCGTTCACCGATTTGTAGAGGCGCGTGTTGAGCGCCCAGACGGTATCGGCGTCCGTCTGATCCACGGCAATGTGAATGTAATACCAGGCGCGCGACCAGAGTGCGCGATGACCGTTGATGAGCTTCCAGTTTTCGCCATAGTCCTCGCTGCGCCAGACGCCGCCCAGGCCCGGGCCGGCCTCGATCATCGCGTAAACTCTCGCGGGATTTTCGGCCGATACCGCGATACCCGTTTTGCCGATCAGATCCGGAAGACCGCCTTCGAGTTGCTGCCATGAATCGCCGCCATCGACGCTGCGGTAAATGCCACCGCCTTCACCGCCGGATTTGATAAACCACGGTTTGCGTCCGTGATGCCACATGCCGGCGTAGAGAATGCGAGGATTGGTCGGGTCCATCGTGAGGTCCGTTGCGCCCGTGTCGGCGTTGACCTCGAGCACGAGTTCCCAGGACTCACCGCCGTCGCGGGTGCGATACACGCCGCGCTCCGGGTTGGGTCCCCAGATTTGTCCCTGTACTGCGACATACGCAAGATCGGGATCGGTTGGATGAATCTGAATCTTGGCGATCTGGCCGGCCTTCGGCAGACCGATGAAGGTGAATGTCTTTCCTGCGTCTGTCGATTTCCAAAGCCCTTCGCCCTGCGACGTCGTCACACCGCGGATGGGTGCCTCGCCGGTGCCAATGTAGATTACGTTGGGGTCCGATGGCGCAACGCCGATGGCGCCGATGGTGCCCACCGGAATCTGACCGTCAGAGATATTGTCCCAGGTCTGGCCTGCATTTCCGGTTTTCCAGACGCCGCCACCGGTTGCTCCCATATAATAAAGCTGGTCGTTGCCCGGCACACCGTGGACCGCGGTAACGCGGCCGCCGCGCCATGGACCGATAAGCCGGTACTCGAGGCCATCGATCAGCCGGCCCTCGACGGCATCGGCGGACGCAGGGTGTGAAAAAAGTGTTGCCAGGGCCGTGAGGCCGACGGCGAAAATGCTGCAACGCATGGAGTCTCCCTATTTTCTTCGGATTATGCGGACGAGTCTACGGTAGCGGCTGGCCGAGCGCTATTTGCGGTGGTGGCCGCGGCCGGTATTTCAGTGATACGGTGCCTGCGGCAATCGACGAGCTGTGCAGATTAAAAGGGGCGCCAATGACAAATGCGTTGCGATCTATTCGAGGTCTCGTGATTGCTCCGCACCCGACCGAGCACCGCCTCGATGTTCACCCGGACGCCGTAATCCGGCTGACCGCCGACGGCAGGATCGATTCGGTCGACGATGCCGCGACCTCGCCCGATGTGCCGGTGACGTGGCCAGGTACCGCGATACTTCCCGGTTTCGTCGACACGCATATTCATTTTCCGCAGACGCGAATTCTCGGCAGTGCCAGCGGTCCTCTGCTCGACTGGCTAGATGCATCCGTCTATCCGGAGGAGCAACGCTTCAACGATCGCAGCTATGCCGCGAGCGTGGCAGCGCAGTTTTGCGACGCGTTGCTGGCGCAGGGGACGACTGCGGCGGGCGTGTACTCATCCAGTCATCTCGATGCCACCGACGCGCTGTTCACGGCACTGGACCGCTGCGGCCTGCGGGCGCAGGCGGGCATCACGTTGATGAATCGCGGCGCACCAGGGCCGCTGTTGCTCGACACCGATGCGGCGGTCAATGCGGCGGAAACGTTGCTTGAGCGGTGGCATGGCCACGATGGCGGCCGTCTGCGTTTCTGTGTGACACCGCGCTTTGCGCTGAGCTGCGACTCGCCCCTGTTAGGCGCCGCCGCGGATCTGGCCGCGCGGCATGGCCTCTACATCCAGACGCATCTGTCCGAAAACCCCGACGAACTCAGAGACACGGCGAAAGCGTTTCCGGCGGCAGCCGACTACCTCGCTGTCTACGAACAACACGGCCTGGTCGGCGACCGCACGATATTCGCGCATTGTGTTCATCTTTCAGACAACGAGTGGCAGCGCATCGCCCGGCACGATGCGGTCGTCGCCCATTGCCCCGACAGCAATTTTTTCCTCGGCAGCGGCACGATGCCGCTCGCGGACGCTCTCAGACGCGGCATTCGGGTTGGACTGGGTACGGACGTGGGTGCAGGCAGGACGTTCTCGATGCAGCGTGTGGCATCCGGCGCTTACGATGCAGCGTTGATCGAACGCGAGCCTGTATCTTCCGAGACGCTGCTCTGGCTTGCAACGCGCGGCGGTGCGAACGCGCTGGGATTTGGAGAGTGCATCGGAAGCATCGCGCCGGGATACGACGCCGATCTGGTGGCAATTGACGTCCCGGACGATACCGGCGGGCCGCGTCTCTTCGATGCGCTGCTGTTCAATCTCGATCGTACGGCGGTGCGCGCAACCGTGACTCGCGGTGTGCCGCGGTGGCGCCGCGATGTTCCAGTGTGATCAGTCGCCTTTCCCGGGTTGTGGAGAAAAGTATTTTTCGAACTTACCGTCTTCGGTTTCGAAGTCTTCGGCGTCGTCGGGGGGCTTCCGGCGCATCGTAACGACAGGCCACTGCCGGCTGTATTTGGCATTCAACGCGGCCCATCGCTGCGCTTCTTCCATCCCGTCGGGCAGAATCGCCTCGGCCGGGCACTCGCCTTCGCACACGCCACAGTCGATGCAGCCGTCAGGATCGATGACCAGCATGTTTTCTCCCTCATGGAAGCAATCGACGGGGCAGACTTCGACACATTCCATGTACTTGCAGCGAATGCAGTGCTCAGTGACGACGTAGGTCATGGTTGCGATCCGGTAAGGCGGTTGGCGGTCGGGACGCGACCGGCGCTTTGGGTAGCTGCGTTCACGGCGCTACAGGAATGTGGCTATCTCTTCGAGCGGTTTTTTGATTTTGGCGTACTTCGGCACGACGGCATTGTCGGCCGGATATCCCGTGACGAGCAGAATAAAGGGTCGTTCCGTCTCGGGGCGCTCAAGAATCTCGTTGAGAAAGCCCATGGGTTTGGGCGTATGGGTCAGTGTCGTCAGACCTGCATGATGCAATGCATTAATCAGGAACCCGGTCGCGATGCCGACGGATTCCGGTACGTAGTAGTTCTTCCGGCGTGCGCCGTTTTCGTCGATGCTGCGCCGCTGGGCAAAGATCGCGATTAACCACGGCGCGATATCGAGGTACGGTTTGCTCGCATGTGTGCCCACTTTTTCGAGATGCCGAAGCCATTCCTCACCGGCGCGGCCGGCGTAGAACGCCTTCTCCTCCCGTTCAGCGGCCAGGCGAATCCGATGTTTGATCTCCGGGTTGCTGACGCAAACGAAATGCCACGGCTGATGATTGGCGCCGTTCGGCGCCGTTCCCGCGGCGCGAATCGCGGTTTCTATGACGTCCTGCGGGACGGGTTTGTCGGAGTACTCGCGCACCGTGTGACGCCGCCGGACCGAGTCATAGTACGCTGCAATGCGCTCGTGCATCTCCGCTTCGGTGTAGTCGAAACGGTCGGGCAGCGGAATCGGCTCGTATTCGGCCATCGGTGTGGCGCCTCCTCAAGCGCGGTACGGAGACGATATTCTGCGCAAGGAAAAATGTTAGCGCAAACTACGTCTGAGCCCGCCGTCAGACCGCGTATCCACGCCCTTGCGGTCGTGGCGGTCATAGCGATCGTCGCTGTGTGCCTGCAAAATCGGGACGTCGCAGAGGATCCGGTTACCGCAGTGAATCATGAAATGGGAGCCCTGCGAGGGGAAAGCCCCGGACATGCACAGCGGCGTCGGGAATCTCGCAGGTGAGTCGGTATTGTTCTAATAATATAAATAAATAGTTTTTATAAGGCCTATTTGTTCACTAATTTGCAATAGATACAATGCGGTGTATTGCATTAATCATGGACCAGGAGGTTCTCTATGGCTGCCACAACAAATCAAGTTACCGATGTTAAAGAGAGAGAAATATGGAACGTCACCCGAGGCCAGCGAGCGAGTGACGGTGACGGGGTGAAACTCACCCGAATCATCGGTACACCCGAATTGAACATGCTCGATCCGTTTCTGTTGCTCGACGCGTTCGAGTCGGACAACCCCGACGATTACATCGGCGGTTTTCCGAGTCACCCGCACCGCGGATTCGAAACCGTGACGTATTTGCTCGCCGGGCAGATGCGCCACAAAGACAGTGCGGGCAATGAAGGCGTCATTCAGCCCGGCGGTGTGCAGTGGATGACGGCAGGCAGGGGGATCGTACACTCCGAAATGCCCGAGCAGGTGGACGGTTTGCTCATGGGTTTCCAGCTCTGGGTCAATCTGCCGATGAGCGCCAAAATGGCCGAGCCCGGGTATCAGGAGTTTCCGGCCGACGATGTCACGCTTGAGGCGTGGCCGAGCGGTACGCGTATTCGCGTCATCGCGGGACGGACGAACAACGGCACCAGAGGTCCGGTCAGAAATACGTTCGTTACCCCAACCTACCTGGATGTGCAGCTAAAGGCCGGCGATGTTCTGCGGCAGACACTGGCGACCACCGACAACGCGTTTCTGTACCAGGTGGACGGAGCGATCAGCGTGGGCAAACAAAAGGCAGGCGTTGGCGACCGGACCCTGGCGATCCTGAGCGAAGGCGATCAGGTCAGTGTCGAGGCGGTGCGGGACAGCCGTTTCTTACTGGTCGCCGGTCAGCCGCTCAACGAACCCGTGGCGCGCGGCGGACCTTTCGTCATGAATACAAAAGCCGAAGTGATGCAGGCCTTTGACGATTTTCAGAACGGTCGGTTTTGAGGCGGGCCCGGAGGTATCGAATCATGGGAGTGCTTGGAGAAGGACTCCGAGAGTGACCGAATTTATCAAGCGGCCCACTTGTTCACGTAGTTTCGCTCACGACCTGCAAATTGCTACCATAGTCGCCTGTTGAGGGGGCATTATGCTTAAAATGAAAAGTGTGCCGGCCGCGGTTGTTTCCGTCGGGCTCGGTATTTCGGGGGGTCCCGTTTTCGCTCAGGCCAATGGCGGCGAATCCGGCGAACTGGAGGAAATCACGGTTGTCGGTAGCCGAACGCCAGGCCGCACGGCCGAAGACAGCGCGGTACCTGTCGATGTGCTGACGGCCGAGGATTTGCAACAATCTGCGACCATTGGCGCCGAGATCGGCAGTCTGTTGCAGGCGAACGTGCCATCGTTCAACATGCCGCGACAGTCGAATTCCGACCAGGCGGATATCGTGCGTGCGGCTCAATTGCGTGGTCTCAATCCCGATCAGGTGCTCGTGCTGGTCAACGGCAAACGCCGTCACGCTAACGCTGTCATCAGCGTCGAGTCGAAACTCGGCAAAGGTGCCGCGCCGGTCGACTTCAACAACATTCCCACGGGTGCCATAGAGCGCATCGAAGTATTGCGCGACGGTGCTGCCGCACAGTACGGCTCCGACGCGATCGCGGGCGTGATCAACATCGTGCTGAAACAGGACAGCGCGGGCGGTCGCATTACCGCCTCCTACGGCGCGCACATGACGAGCGTCGACCCGATCGATCAGGACATAACCGATGGCCAGACCGGCGTGCTGTCGTTTAACAAGGGTCTCGAGGTTCGCGACGGATTCCTCAATCTGAGCGGCGAGTACCGCAAACGGTCCGCGACCAACCGGGCCGGATTCGATCAGTTGCCGACCATTGGATTCGCCGAATTCATCGTGCCGGTCCCGTCGTCGGGTACGCCCGAAGCAGCGCCGAACGACGCACTCGCCGGCCGCCGCAATTACCGGCTCGGCGACGGCGACACTGAAGATATCCACCTGAGCTACAACACGGCGTTTGGCGTGAGTTCCTCCGCTGAGATGTACAGCTTCGGGACTTACTCGGACCGTCGTGCCCAGGGTGCTAATTTTTTCCGCTACGCAGTGTCGGACAACAACGTCGCGGCACTGTTTCCGAACGGGTTTTTGCCCATCGGTGTTGCGGACGTCTCCGATCTTTCGGTCGCTGTCGGTATCCGCGGTGATACGGGCGGATGGAAACTCGACGGCAGCGTCGTTCACGGCCGCAATATCTACGACGACAATCTCAGACAGAGTGTCAATTCGTCGTTCGGCGCAACCAGCCCGACATTCTTCGACCGTGCCGAATTCGAGTACGGACAAACCGTGATCAATCTGGATGCGGGCAGATCGGTCGATCTGGGAAGCATCCCGGCGAACGTCGCAATCGGTGCGGAGTTTCGCCGCGAAAATTATCAGACCAGGGCCGGAGACGCGGCGTCGTACTCGGCCGGTGCCGTCATGACCGGTGAGGGCGGCGGTACCGCGAGGATAGGCTCACAGGGCGGCAGCGGTCTGCGGCCGGACGAGACCGTCGATGTCGATCGGGACTCATTCGCCGCATTTGTCGATGTGGAGTTGCAGCTAACCGAGACGTTCTTGCTGGCTGCTGCGCTGCGTTTTGAAGACTACGACGATTTTGGCGATACGACCAACGGGAAACTTGCGGCCCGCTGGCAACTCACAGACGGTTTCGCCCTGAGAGGGGCGGTCAGCACGGGCTTCCGCGCACCGTCGCTCGCGCAGGCGTTCTTCTCAGGCAGCAGCACGAGCTTCGGACCGGGCGGTGCGTTGATCAGCACCGTGAATCTGCCGACGTCGAATCCGCTCGCGATCGCGAATGGTGCCGTGCCGCTGCAACCCGAGGAGTCGGAGAGCCGCAGCGTTGGTTTTGTGTGGAGCAGCGACGCGTTGAGTTTCACGGCCGATTACTACGAGATCGATATCGACGATCGTATCGTCCTCGGCGGGACGATCCCGGTGACCGGTGTGCCAGGCATCGAAGGTATTCGCTTCTTCGGCAGTGCGGTGAATACGGAGACGGAGGGCTTCGATCTGGTCGCGACCTACGCACTCGACAGATGGACGTTTTCCGCCGCCTACAACGACACCAAAACCAGGATCGTTCGTGCACCCGCGGGCTTCAGTATAGAAGAAGTCAACACGCTTGAGACGGCTGCGCCTGAAAACAAGGTGATTTTTTCGGCTCGCTGGGGTGGCGACCGGTTGTCGGCGCTGCTGCGTGCCGTGCGGTTTGGCGACACAAAACGCGTCTTTGACTTCGGTGGCGGATTCGAGCCGACGCAGGTGTACGGTGCGGACTGGTCGGTCGATGCCGACGTCGAATTCGCGATCACCGAGGCCTGGGATATCGCGATCGGTGCCAACAATCTGCTTGACGAGTATCCGGACGAGTCCATTTTCGACATCAGCTACTTCGGAAATCTGCCGTATGACGGCGGCGTCGTTCCAATCGGAGTGAATGGCCGATTCGTGTACCTGAGAACGTCATTCGGATTCCAGTGAGCGGCCTGAGTATAAACAGATCGTTACATCGCCAGGGGAGACAGTAATGAAATTTCTACCAGTCCTGCTTTTCATGTGCGGCATGCCGGCGATGGCGCAGCACGCACTGGTGTTGCAGTCCGATTTCAGCGAGAAGGACGGTGCTGTGGCTGCCATGCGCGGCGTTGCGGTGGGCGTGTCGCCGGATATCTCAATGTACGATCTGACGCATGAGATTCCGACCTACAATATCTGGGAGGCGTCCATTCGTCTGTTGCAGGTTGCGGAGTACTGGCCGGAAGGTACGGTTTTCGTCTCGGTCGTCGATCCGGGCGTGGGTACCGATCGCAAGTCGGTCGTGCTCAAAACGACATCCGGTCATTACTTCGTCACGCCCGACAACGGCACACTGACGTTTGTCGCGGAGACGCTCGGCATCGACGCGGTCCGGGAAATCGACGAGGCAGTCAACCGCTTACAGAATTCGGAGGCGTCTTATACGTTCCATGGCCGCGATGTGTACGCCTATACGGGTGCGCGCCTGGCGTCGGAGACCATCTCATTCGAGGATGTCGGTCCCTTGCTGCCTGCCGAGGTGGTGTCGATTCCCTACCAGCCGCCAGGTTTCGCCGACGGCAGGCTCGTCGGCAACATACCGATTCTCGACGTTCGTTACGGCAATGTCTGGACCAATATCGGCCGGGATGTGTTCGAGCGACTGAATCTGCAGCACGGCGAGCTGGTCGATTTGCAGATCTGCGACGAGGACAAAGAGGTCGTGCGTCTTAAAATCCCGTTCGAATCGACGTTCGGTGCTGTCGAACTCGGCGAGCCGCTGTTGTACCTCAACAGCCTCAACAACGTTTCTGTCGCATTGAATCAGGACAGCTTTGCGTCGACTTATGGCATCGGGTCGGGTGCGAGCTGGTCCGTGATTATCAAGCGCGCGGAATGATGGACGCGGAGCGTTTCGCTACACATCGGTTTTCGTGACGGAAAGCAATTTGGCGCGCTGCCGGTCGGCGCGCAATACGCCGATTCGATAACCGCGCCAGTCGATTGAATCGCCGACCGCGGGTATGCGCTCAAGCGATTCCGTCAACAGGCCGCCAGCCGTCGAGACCTCGTCCTCGGGCTCCCACGGAATGCCCAGTCTGGCTGACAGCCTGCGCAGATCGACCGTGGCGTGAATCAGCAACGAGCCGTCATCACGCTCAACGATGTCCTCCGACGGGCGGTCGCTCTCGTCCCGGATGTCGCCTACGATCTCCTCGAGAACGTCCTCAAACGTTGCAATGCCCTGAACGCTGCCATACTCATTGACGACGACGGCCAGATGCCGCCGGCCATCCTGAAACGTACGTAGCAACTGTAACAGCGGCGAGCTTTCGGGAACGACCAGCGCATCCTGCCGGACAGCCTCCCATTCGATGTCCTCGTCGCTGTGCGCCAGCATCCACTGCAGCAGCGTCTTGGTCAGCACGACGCCGGTCACACCGTCGAGGTCGCCGGTCGGCGAATACGGAAAACGGCTGTGACCGGTGTCCCGCACGACGGCCAGTACTTCGTCGCGATTCATCGTTCCCGAGAAGAAATGGACTTCGTCGCGCGGCAGCAAAACGTCATGAATTTGCAGATCGCTCAGGTGCGTCGCCCCGACGATCAACCCTGCAGTTCTCGTGCCGACGACGCCCTCGTTACGGCCGAGCGACGCCAGCAATCGAATCTCCTCAACCGACGTTACGGGTATCTCGCGATGGCCTCGCAGCGATCTCGAGATGCGCTCGCTGAGCAGGACCAGCGGCCGCAGCGCGACCGTGAGCCAGTGAATACCCCAGGCCACCGGTGGGGCCAGTGTGGCTGCATACGAGACGCCGAGCGTCTTGGGAATAATCTCGGTCAATAACAGCACTGCGATCGTAAACAGGATGGAGAACAGCCACAGCGAACCTGCGCCAAAGACATCCGTGTAGCTCGCCCCGGCAACCGCGGCGCCGATCGTATGGGCTGCCGTGTTCAGGATTAGAATGCCGGCGATCGGCACGTCCATGTTGTCCTTAAAGCTGGCGAGCAGCGTTCCGGCACGCCGGCCGCCGCGCGACAGGACTTCGATTTGTGGGCGTGTGACCGACAACAGTACTGACTCGAAGACAGAGCACAGA
The DNA here is from genome assembly GCA_965224505.1 of Woeseiaceae bacterium. Classification (GTDB taxonomy): domain Bacteria; phylum Pseudomonadota; class Gammaproteobacteria; order Steroidobacterales; family Woeseiaceae; genus UBA1847. Next base: position 1,435,785 of record CBDCZL010000018.1, on the reverse strand, counting down.
AACGATACGACGAGTACGACAGTGACCGCGGTGACGAACAGCAGCATGATATCTCCGGCTGAGGTGTTGACTATGAAGTTTACAGGACTAGTATGAGGCATGACCGCATACATCCAGGAGCTCCGGGTCAACTGGGGCGAATCCGATCCCTTTGGCCTAGTGTATTACGCGCGAGAAGTCGCGTGGTTTAACGAAGTCGAGCACGAATTGTTCCGGCAGATTGGATATCCGATCAACCGCATGATCGATGAGGACCGCAGTGCGTTCGTCATGGGTGAGATCAATTTCCGTTTCGTCGGCCCCGCAGCCTATGGCGATCGCGTGCAATGCAGACTTACGCTGCTCGAAGTGCGTGACAAAACTCTGCGCTGGAAGTGTGAGGCAATGAATCTCGATACCGGACAGGCTATCTGCGAAGGGCGTGCCACGCGCGTGTTTGCCGAGATTCAGGAAGATGGCAATCTGCGGTCAAAGCACATATCCGATGAGATTCGAGAGGCGCTCGAGCGCTTTAAGGCCGGCAGCGCAGAATCCGACGAGGACAGGGCTTAGGGCCTGTTAACACGAATGTCATCAACCCTGCCGAGGCGGTTTTTTGTGCCGGCAAGGCGGAGCGAGAGCCGTGTAGCCCCCGCTACATCAGCGAGCGACAACGCCGCCGGGCGAAAAACCGCCTCGGCCCGTATGGGTTGTACCTGAAAAAGCGCCTCTCGGCGTTGCTCGTCATTCATTTGACGCGTCAAACCTCATTCCTCGCGCCTTGACAGGCGCTTTTTCAGGTACAACAGGGTCGATGACATTCGTGTTAACAGGCCCTAATACGCGGCGCGATGACCCTTGAGGTACATCACGGCGAACAACGAGACGAGTAATGGCAGGCTCATCGCGAAATAGTACGACGAGCGCGCCCAGCCGGCATCGATGAGCAGACCCGCGATATAGGGGCCGACGACGGCGCCGAGCCTGCCGATACCCAGCGCCCAGCCGGTGCCCGTATTGCGGATGTGCGCCGGATAGAGGTCCGGGACGATCGTATACAGTCCGATGATTGCTCCGGCGACGAAAAAACCGATCAGAAACGCCAAAGCAAGCAGCATGCCGAGGTCCGGCGGAAGCCGGCCGAACAACGTCATCGCACCGATACCGAGCAGCATATACGCGGCACCGATGTGGCTGACATCGAATCGCTGCGACATCCAGCCCAGGGCGAGTCCGCCGGCAACACCGCCCGTTGCGATCAGCACGCCGCCTGAAATAGCCGCATCTCTCGCAAGACCGCTGTCCACGAGGATTTTCGGCGTCCAGTTCGTGACGAAGTACCAGGCTGACAAGGTCACGAGGTAGGCTGCCCAGATTGCCAGCGTTCTGGGCAGGTAGCCGGGATTGAATATTTGCAGTGAACCGCCTCCGACCGGCGTGTCCTCATTCTGAGGCGGCAGTGCATCGATGGTTGCATGCCCGCTGCGTCGCAGTATTGCGTTGATTCGGTCAAGCGCATTCGCAGGGCGGCGCGTCGACAGGAAGTGAATCGACTCAGGCAGCCGCCATAGGACCAGCGGAATCATCGCCAGCGACAGCACTCCGCCGACCAGGAATATTGAACGCCAGCCGTAGGCATCGAGCAGTGCGACTGACACTATCCCCGCGATGATCGCACCGACCGGGTAGCCGGACTGCAGTATGCTTATGGCCAATCGGCGCCGCTTGTCGTTGCTGTACTCGGCAACCATTGTAGTAAGGCTGGCAAGCATGCCTCCGACGCCGAATCCCGTCAGCAATCGCCAGACGATGAGCTGGGTGACATTAGCCGCCGTTGCCGAGGCGAGCATACCCGTCCCGATGATTGCAAGACAGATCAGTATTAGCGGCCGCCGTCCGACGCGATCTGCGAACGGGGACAAAAACAACGCACCGAACACCATTCCAGCGAGCCCGGCGCTGAAAATGATGCCGAGCTCGGTGGGTGCGACACCCCAGTCCGATGCGATCGAAGGCGCCGCGAACGCGATTGCGAGTACGTCAAAGCCGTCGAGAAAATTGATGATGAGACAGATCGTCACGGCGGAAATCTGAAACGGCGACATCGGTGCCTGACGTAGTTCGGTTTCCGGCATCGTAGCTAGTATCCCGTGGTTCTACTGATAGTGCCCGGTCCAGTCAAACAACACGCCCATGGTGCTGCCGCGATCCGTCTCCGCGATACGGTACGCCTTTTCGCAGTCTTCAGGCCTGAACTCATGCGTGATCATGCCGTCGACGTCAAAATTGCCGTCACCCAGTTGTGCAAAAAAGTGCGCGTCGACGCGCCGCTGATTCCAGCCGTCGCGATCATGGCTGTCGTGCGTTGCCTGAATAGTAAGGCCTTTGGTCATGACGTCCGAGGTAAGCGTTTGCTTGTGAGGATACCCTGAATCGCCCACGAGGATGATCTTGCCGTATTTCGCTGCAAGCCGAAGTGCATGCGGAAAAACAATGGCGTTTCCGGTTGTGTCGATCACGACGTCGGGAGGATTGTATTCTCCGCTGTAGTCCCGCTTGTCCGGATACGCCTCAATGCTGCTGCAAACGACATCGGTTCCGCCACCACGGCGGGCATGTGCGAGCCGTGCTGTGGCCGAATCCACAACGGTAATCGAGTGTGCGCCGGCCGCAGCCAGCCAGCGCAGGCATAACTGTCCGACAGGACCGGCTCCGATGATCAGTACATCGGACTGGAGAGTTGTCTGCGCGGCCCATGCCGCCCGGAACGCCGTTTTTGCAAGGCCTGCCCAGCAGGCCTCCTTCAGATTGATGGTGGCCGGTATCGGGGAAACCTCAGCGGCGGTGAGTTGCTGGTGAGAGCCGTGTGCGGCACGCATATAGACTAGATCGCCGACGTTGAAATCACTGACTTCGATACCGCGCGCTTCGACCCTGCCAACGGCCTGGACACCGGTTTTTAGTTGCGGGAAGGAGAACATCCGCGCAAAGTGAGTATCCGGCGCATAGCGTTGGTGCAGGATTATGGACTCGGTGCCAATGCTCATCAGACTGAATTCCGTGCGCACCCTTAGCTGATCCGGCTCCAATACGGGTAAGTCGAACGTCTGTAGCTCTACCTGGCCCTTCTGAGGGAACACGATTCGTTGTGGCACGCTGCTCTCCTGTTGTGCTGGTTCGAGGTGCTTTGTTATATTTTATATGTAAACCAATTATTTCTAAACCGATTTCCTGGTCGTTGACAGCAGTGTCGAGGCTGGCATCAGGGTTTGGCAGGAGTATGAAATGGGGATCGTTCTGGTTACCGGGTCCAACAGCGGGCTGGGACTAGCCGCTGCTGCAGCGTTCGCGAGAAAAGGCCAGGTGGTCTATGCGACGATGCGCGATACGAGCAAGGCCGAAACATTGCTCGCTACGGCCGGCGATGCAGGTAGCAATATTCGAATCGCTCGATTGGATGTAACGCGTCCCGACACGTTTGCGGCTCTGATCGAGAGGATTGTCAGTGAACAGGGTCGAATCGACGTGCTCGTCAACAATGCGGGCATTCTGCGAGCGGGCGCGCTTGAAGATCTGAGTGAAAAACAGATGCGGCTCGTCATCGAGACTAATCTTTTCGCGCCGCTGCTGTTGAGCCGCGCGGTACTGCCGCAAATGCGGCAACAGCGTGCGGGGTTCATCGTCATGATGAGTTCGTTGTCCGGTATTGCCGGGTTACCAGGTGATGTTATGTATACCGCCAGCAAGTTCGCCATTGAGGGTGCCACCGAAGCACTGCGACATGAGGTCGATCGCTGGGGGATTCGCGTTGCGCTCGTAGAACCGGGCATGTATGCGACCCGAATTTTCGACTCAGCGTTGTCAGGCGGGAAACTTCTGCCGGAGGGGTATCCCGAAGATTCACCGTATCGATTATTGGTTGAGACGCGACTACGAGATGTGCTGAGCCGTGCTCCGGATGCATTCGATCCGGCGCGCGTCGGTGAACTGATCGTAAAAATTGTCGAGTCGGACGGCAGCCGGTTGCGCTGGCCGGCCGATGCGGTCGCGGAGAGAGTTCTGGCAACAATGTTGGCACAGAGTGACCCTGAGCGCGACCTCTACTTACGGGAAATTGCCAATTGTGACTGGTGGATCGAAGGAGACGACGCATGCCGCAATTAGCGCACGTCTGTATTGAGACCCGCGATCTCGAAAAAACGGAGGCATTTTACAAGGCAGTAGGGTTGACTCGCCGATTTGAGTTTCGAAATCGCCAGGGCGAACTGGTTGGGTTTTATCTGGCGTTTACCAATAACACGTACATTGAGGTGATCAAGAGCTTTCGTAAACGGAACGAAGGTGCCATACGGCACTTTGCCGTTGAAGTCGAAGATGTCGACGCAGTTCGAGCGCGCCTCGTTGAGTCTGGCGTCGACGTATCGGAGAAGGCTTTCTGTGACGACCAGATCTGGATGGTGACCTGCACCGATCCCAACGGAATTTTTATCGAATTTCAGCAGTACACGCCGGAGAGTCTGCAACTCGTCGGTGGTGTCTGTGAAGTTGACTATCAGCCGTGATTCGAAACCTGCAGTTATAGCCGGGACAATGCGGTCGTTACTGCGACGCCGATGAATGTGCCGATCACGTAGCCGAAAATCCCACACATGATCGCGGGTGTGACGAGGTCGCGCCAGCCGCGCGTAATCGCAATTGCTGCGGTCACGGCCGGCCCAACGAGACAGGCGCCCGAAGCGACGACGGCCTCTGCCAGATCGACTTTCAGCAGTCTTGCGACGACCATCATCACGGCCAGATGCACGACGATGATAAACATGCCATAGAAAAACAGGTTCATCGCCGAACCGATGAAGGCGATGGCATTGGTGCTCGAACCGACCATCGCAAAGAAGATATACATAAAAATCATGCCGAGTTCGAATTCGCCTTCGACGTCGTCCATCGCGCGCGGAAACAGATTGGCAATTGCGATCGTCAGAATCGTGACGAACAGGATGTTGTACTGCGAGGTACCGATCAGGCCGCCGATTGCGGCGGCGATGGTGCATATTCCAAAGCTCAATGTGAGCGCGCCGGTCAGATGACGTAAATAGACTTTTGAACGATTGGATTCCTTTAGGGCCTGTTTCTCGTCTTCCTGCAATGTGTCTTCGAACGAGGTCGGAACGAATTTCAAAACGAATTTGATCGACGGCATCGCGACGAGAATCATCAGGGCCAGGATACTTACGACGCTGCTCGCGCTGATAGCGGACGTAAACTCGGTCTCCGTCATCTGCACAACCTGCGATACTGCAAGAAAATTCACGGCGCCGCCGATCCAGCCACCCGTGTAAGTCCCTGCGACTTTCGGCCCAACCTCGCCGAGGTCCATAACGAAGAATCCGATGACCGCGGCCGCAACGACTGCAGCGGCAGCAATGACGAACGTGATCAGGACCTTGCCGCTCTCTCGAAAGATTTTCCGGATATCGGCTTTGAACAGCAGTAGCGGAATTGCAAGCGAGACCAGATAGCCGCCGACAAAATCGTAGGCCGGCGACGTAAACGGAATAATGCGAAAGTTGGACAGCAGCATCGCGGCGACGAGAACCCAGACCACCCCCGATGTCTTCTGTCCGATCGGTTTGTTGTCGATCCAAAAGCCGAAATACGCCAGGCCGAGCAGGATGGTTCCCATGGCGAACACATTGTCCGCCGCGATTAGTGAAGTACCGACCTCAGGCATGCTTCCCCCCAATGTTGATTTACGGACAGACAGCCCTTCTGTTCTGTTCCATCAGTATAAAGCGCCACGGTGTCGGAAAGCGCTCGCTGAGCGAGACTTCGATCAGCGTCGGTCCCGATTCGTTAAATGCGCGTGGCAGGATGTTCTTTAGGCTATCCGGGGAGTCGACCCGATAGCCGCCGGCGCCAAAGCTCTCGGCCATTGTCATGAAGTCCGGGTTGACCAGGTTAGAACAAATGCGTCGTCCCCCGAACCACTCGTCCTGTTGACGCTGCACGTTGGTATAGGTTTTGTCATTGAAAACGATGGCGACGAGGTTCAGCTGGTACTTCACCGCCGTCGCGAGTTCCTGCACCGTAAACATAAAACCGCCGTCACCATTGACCGAGACCACGGGCTTGTCGGGATGTGCTGCGGCGACGCCGAGCGCCGTTGCGAAGCCGTAGCCGAGCGTACCCTGCTGAGCGGCGCTGACAAACTGCCTTGGCTCGTAGACCGGAAAACCGTACCACGAGACGAACCCGACCTGCGTGACCTCGTCGATAAAAAGCCCGTCGCGCGGTAACACCGCGCGGATAGCATCCAGATAGGCCATCTGCGGTCCGACGTGCTGACGGATATCCGCATCGACGCGCCCTTTGAGCGCTATCAGTTCCTCACTCCTGTCGTGAGTCTGCGCGCCGGTGCTCTCGAGTTCACCGACCAGCGCACCGAGCGCCTCGGTGGCGTCGCCGAGAATTCCGATGTCGGGGACGCAAATTCGGTCGAGTTCCTCCGGATCGATATCGATTCGAATCAGCTTGAGTTCGTCGTCCTTCCCCCACATCGTCAGCGGCATTTTGAGGCGCGTTCCGACCGCCAGCACGACGTCAGTCTGTCCCCAAAGCCGGTGGCCGGCCGGAAGATTCTGGCTCAGGTAACTGTCCTCGGGAATGACGCCCTTGCCCTTTCGTTTTGCAACAACCGGCGCCTGCAGCCGTTCGGCAAGCGCCAATAGTTCATTGCCGGCGTCCAGTGCTCCGGATCCGATCACAATCATCGGCCGCTCTGCCCGGCTGAGCAATTTGGCCGCATCGCGGATCAGGTCCTGGTCGATTTCAGGTGACGGCGCTGGCACCGCTTTTTCTGCCGGCCCGATGTCAGTCTTAAGCCCCATCGTGTCCTGTGGCATTTCGATCTCAACGGGGCGAGGACGGCCGGACTGAAGTTCCTCAAAAGCGCGTCTCATAAGTCGTGGTGCGTCCGCCCCGTCGTCGATGCGCTCGGCCCACTTCGTCAGATGCCGGATCAGACCGAGTTGGTCGTCGATTTCATGCAGGTGGCCGTAGCCCGAGCCGATTTCGTCGCGGTTGAGCTGCCCGATCAGAGCCAGTACCGGCGAGTTGCAGGCCCAGGCCGTACACAGTGCCGCGGTGGTGTTCAGCAGGCCGGGCCCCGGGACCACAGTGTATACGCCAGGATTTCCGGTCGTCTGCGCATAGCCGAAGGCCATATACGCAGCGCCCTGTTCGTGACGCGTGTGGATCAGTTCGATCCCGCCATTACTGCGGTAAATGGCATCGAACAGATGGTCGAGCTGCCCGCCGGGCAGGCCGAAAACCGTATTGACGCCGTTTATGATCAGCGATTCGACAATCGCGTCCGCACCTGTTTTTTCTGCCATATTTAGGAGTTAATTGGTTGAATTTATAGTTGAAATGCCAAGGTTTGCGCTAATTAGCTTACATATAAACTAATTGACAATCAAAAACAGTTTAGTTATAAAATTTCTGGTCTGGATATTTGCTATTTACAACATGCCGGTCGCGTATCTATCGAATTCGCATCTGGCCAGAGGTCCGGGGGACAATATGAGTTTTTTATCGAGGAATTTTGTCGCGTTGAACGGTCGGTTGCGGGCGGTGTTGATTGTCGCCGCAGGAACTGGCGGCGTTTCCATCCACGGTGCAGCACTGGCGCAGGATGGTGCCATGGCGCTTGAAGAGATTACGGTGACCGCCCAACGGCGCGAAGAATCCATGCAGGATGTGCCGGTCAGCGTCTCGGCATTTTCAGGTGCGGATCTCGAGAAGGCCGGAATTCGCGAAGCTACGGAATATCTCATGATGACACCGAACGTCGGTTTCTCTGAGGATGGTGAGGGCGGCAGTCGCAGCGTCAATATTGCAATCCGCGGTGTTAGCAACATCACACTTGACGGCGTGGCGACGGCGAATTCAATCGGATACTACGTTGATGAATTGTCGGTTGGATCGGTTGCTCAGGGTACGATCAATCCGCAACTGCAGGATATGGAGCGCATTGAAGTCCTGCGCGGCCCGCAGGGTACTTTCTTTGGACGAAATGCAGTTGGCGGCGCAATCAACATCACGACAAAGAAGCCTGAGGATACGTTTTTCTTCGAAGGTTCTGCGATGGTAGGCAACCACGATACCTGGGGACTGGAGGGAATTGTAAACGTCCCATTCAACGACAAATTCATGGCACGCGCCGTGGTCGCAAGAGAGGAATCGGACACGCCGGTCAGGAACATCAGTTCGACGGGAAACAGCCCCTTCTATGAATACACAACCGGTCGTGTGTCGATTCGCGCGCTGCCCTCAGATATGGCGACACTCGATCTTTCCATCACGCATACCCGGGAAGACGAAGGTGGCGATATCGCTATCCCGTCCGGCATTCTCGACCTCGATACGATCGATACCTTCGGTTTTGGATCTCCGACGGATGCGATCGATACGGGTCCTGGATTTTATCCGACCAATGACAGCATCATCGACCGTGATACGGCGGAATGGAATGACAAAGAGTTTACGATCATCAACGGTCGCGTCACGATTGACTGGGATACTGTCCAACTAAAGTCCATCACGGGATTCATCGACAGTTCGTTCAAGCGCGGTGCGGACATCGATGGCATCTCGCTGGAAGTCGGTCCATTGCCGCTGCGCCGGGTCAACGACTACAGCGCCGAGGCCTTCAGCCAGGAGTTGCGCCTGCAGTCCACGGAGGGCGAGGCTATTGACTGGACAATCGGCTTCTACTACGCGAAGGACGATTTCAAGCAGTCGAATCAGATTCAGATTCTGCCCAAGGGGTCCCCGAACGCGACCAATCCGAGCGGTCTGATCAACAGCAACAATCGCAACTTCGAGTTCGAAACACTGGCACTGTTTGCGGACGTCAACTGGCACGTTAGCGATACTGTAGACCTGATCGTCGGAGGACGTTATTCGAAGGACGACGTCAGCGCCACGGACAGTGACGCGAACCGGGATGCGCAGACGGACCCGGTCACCGGCAGCGTCGATTTCTCGGACTTTTCACCGCGCTTCGTTGTGCGTTATCTGCCGAGCGACGAAGTTAACGTGTATGCCAGTGCGTCCAAGGGTTACAAATCCGGTGGTATCGACGTCTCAAGTGCGTCGCGCAGTAAAGGCGCACCCTACAACGCAGAAGACCTTTGGAGCTACGAACTCGGATTCAAAACTCGGCTGGCCGACGGTCGAATTAGCCTTTCCGGCGCCGTTTTCGCGCTTGAGTGGAAGGATTTCCAGGTTCAAACCAACCGTCTTGAGGACCCAAACGACATTGCGTCATCGATCGAAACCACACAGAACGCCGAAAAGGCAAGTTCCACGGGCTTCGAGCTGGAGTTTCTGGCACTGGCCGCCGAAAGTCTGACGCTTGGGGCCAACATTGGGTACACGGACTCCAAGTTTGACGATTTCAAGAATGCGGTGCTGAAAGGGCAGACGAACGGTCAGGACAACGTGATTGACGTATCGGGTCAACCCCTGCCGCGCACGCCGGAGTGGACCTATACGCTGACCGCCGATTGGGGATTCGAGTTTGGCAGTAACTGGGAAGGATTCGTTCGTGCGGACTGGTCCTGGGTTGACAAGCAATACAGCAACATCGAGGCCGTTGGTGCGCTGGTTGGTCGGACAGTATCCGGTCAGCCATTCAATCTGCCAAAATTCCCGTATGAAGTTCCAAGTTACAACGTGGCTAATTTGTCGGGCGGTGTAAGCAACGACAACTTCCGCATCACGGCCTACATAAAGAACCTGACCGATGAACAATATTACACGGGTACCGCCGACAACTTCGGAGCAGCCGGAATGCGGCTAAAGCCTCACCACCAGACATACGGCATCAAATTCACTTACATGACAAACTAGTGGGCCGTGCGGTAAATTCGGTGACTTTCAGTCGCATCACAACGCCCTTGGGCAAGGCGAGCGAGCGCAGGACTGGCCGTCGCCAATTCAAGCGAGCTCAACGCCGCCGAAGGGCGTTGTGGTGCGACCCACCGGGAGCCCTTCTCAAGGGGCATACCGGTGTTGAAGCGGCTTGACATAGCCCGGCCATGCCGGCACCGCTTCGCCTGGGTCTGCCCCTTGAGAAGGACTCTGAAAGTGACCGAATTTACCGCACGGCCCACTAGGTCCCCCGAACTCTAAACCTGGTGTAAGTGACGTATGTGGGGAGTTCTGCGGAACTCCCCATAATTTTACTGGGACTGTCTATGCGTACAATCGCGTCTTTTCTCCTGGCCGTTGTCCTCATAGGCTGTAGCAATGCCGCAGCGCCACCCAACGCCGTAATCATACTGGCCGACGATCTGGGTTACGGCGATATCGGTGTCTATGGTGCTTCACGGATAAAAACACCCGGCATCGATGCGCTGGCCAGCCGGGGTATCCGTTTTACCAACGGCTACGCAAGCGCGAATGTTTGTTCACCTTCTCGCGCCGGTTTGATGACAGGCCGTTACGCAATCCGTTCCGGGCTGGCCTGGAAAGTTGTTGCCGCGGGGGATGCGAAGGGATTACCCGAGAGCGAAGAGACACTGGGCGAACTCGCGCAGCGTGGCGGTTATCGAACGATGTATATCGGCAAGTGGCACCTGGGTGTTTTCCCGGACTACCTGCCGCAAAAGCACGGGTTTGACGAGTTTTTTGGCGTTCCACACAGCAACGATATGCCGGACTTTGCCCTGTTCGATGGCGAATCCGTTGTCGAGGATCCCGTCGATCAGAAGTCGCTGACACGACGTTATACGGAACGTGCCGTCGACTTCATCGGCCGCAACGCGGACCGGCCGTTTCTTTTGTTCGTGTCGCACACGTTTCCGCACATTCCCCTGTTTGCCTCCGACGATTTCCACGGCAAATCCGACGCCGGTCTGTACGGCGACACGGTCGAGGAACTGGACTGGAGCACGGGCAGGATTATGCAGGCGCTGGAGTCCGCTGGTATCGCCGACAATACGATTGTCGTTTTCACGAGCGACAACGGGCCGTTTTTTGAAGGTGGAACGGCGGGCCTCAAAGGCGGCAAGGGCACGACGTGGGAAGCTGGTTATCGCGTGCCGTTTATCGTGTCGTGGCCGGCAGGCCTGGACAAGCCCGGCGTCAGCGATGCGCTGGCGATGAATATAGATGTATTGCCGACGGTCGCCGATGCAGTTGGCGTGGATTCCACCGCAAAGAAACTCGACGGTCGCAGCCTGTTGCCGTTACTGCGCGGCGATTCGGATGCAGCGCATGACTATTTGTACTACTTCAATAATGAACGCGTGGTTGGCGTTCGTTCCCGCGACTGGAAGTACGTCACGCACGCGTACTACACCGGAAGCCTCGGTGCGTTCGAGAAGTTCGATGAACTGCCGGGGTTTGAGTCGTCCTATGAGCTGCTGTTCGACGCACGTGGCCAGGACGGAGAGGCCTACAGCTATGCGGACCGCCACCCTGACATACTAAGAGAGCACCGGCGGGTACTCAGCAATGCGCGTGCTGAATTTGACGAGCTTCGAACCCGGAAACCCGAGAAAACCTACCCCGAATAGCGGCCCACTAGACGGTTGGCCAGTCGACGCGTTTCCTGCGTTGACGGCGAATTGACTTCTCGGAGCGGTTCCAGCGGTACAAAAACCAGGGCAGCCCTACGACGAACAACAGTGCCTTCGGGCTGACCAGCATGCGCTTGAGGACCTCGACGACATCCTGCGGCGACACGTACACCGTGGACGGCATTTTCGAGTTCGGGTGGCTCTCAATCACGAGCAGATTGTCTTCGCGCGTGATCGGACCGAACTGGAAATCGATCTGCGCGAGTTTGCTTAGCACTCTCATCGGTTTGTCCTCAGTCGTTCTTTTTCAGCCGTCCCGTATCCTGGGCGTATTTGATGCGCTCTTCGAGTACCGACGACATCTCCTCCGGCGACTTCCCGGCAGGTGGCACGAACTGTCCACGTGCGTATAGCTGGTCGAGTACCTGCTTAGCCGGCCCGAGTTTGTCGGCCAGCGTCCTCGGCGGCTTGCCTGACGGAAACTGATTGGGCGGATAAATCGGCTTGTCGTAGATCTGGCGAAAGGCCTCGGCGCGGATATCGATCCAGCAGTTGTGATTGGCGCGTGAGCGATGCCAGCGCAACGCTTCGATGTCGATCGTCGCGCCGATCACCTGTTCGCTCGGGTACGGTGCTTCTCGCACCATCATGCCTGTATAGTCGATGATGAAGGAATTGCCTGGACAAAACGCAGCCGGATAGTAGTCGTAATCGACGCTGCCCCAGTTCGATCCCAGCACGTAACACATATTGTCGTGCGCGCGCGCTTTGCGCGTAAAGCGCCAGAAATCCCAGGGGTCGGAAACCCCTTCGATTTCCTGAAGAGCGACCGGGTGACAAATGATTTCAGCGCCGTTGTAGCCCAGCGCGCGCGCCACTTCGGGCGTACAGCCGTCGTGGCAGGTCATTGTGCCGAGTTTGCCGATGTCCGTGTCCACGACCGGAAACAGGGTCTCGATATCGCCGCCGATTTTCTCCGCGTACTCGTCGAAAATATCGTGCGGACTGGTACCCAGACCGATCGAGGCGGGGATATGCCATTTGTGGTAACGCAGGATGACATCGCCACTGGGCCCGATTATGAATGCTGCATTGAACCAGCGATCCGGGAACTCGGGCACCTGTTCGACGACACCGCCACCTGCGATGTACAGTCCGTATTCCTGCGCTTTCTTACCGAGTTCGTCCATTTCAGGTCCGGGAATCGTAATCGCCTTTTTCATGAACGATTCGATGCCATGCTCTCCCTTACCGGGTGTGGTAACGCCCTGTAAAAAATACTCGGGCAGAACGACCAGCCGTGCCGGCACTTCCCAGAAGTAGCCGACGCCGAAGTCGATCATGTTCAGAACCCGGTCAAGGTTTTTTTTGATCCCATCGCGGTCTTCCGCGACGGTCACGTGCGGCTGTATGACCAGCGCCGTATATCGTTCTATTGGGTTTCCCATATTTCCTAATCCTCCGGAAAGCCGTCAGAACTCGTCCTGCGGCTCGATCAATCCAAAATCTTCCAGCATGACATTGGCGGTATTCGTTCCCATCGCACAGATGCCGCCGCCTGGATGACACGACGGGCCGGTCATGTACAGGTTCACAATCGGCGATTTATACTCCGCAAACCCCGGAATCGGACGAAAGCAGCCGAGCTGCGACAATACGCGTTCACCGCCCGTGGTCGACCCGTTGACAAACGACCAGTTCGAGCGGGCGAGGTTCGGTCCCGTATCGATGAATTCGCCCAGAATGTTGTCGTCGGTCATGTTGCTTGTGTAGCGCCTTAAGTTTCGCAGCAACACGTCGCGGATGTAGGCCGGACCGATGGTTTCCCAGTCCTCGCCGGTAGTCAGTTCAATCGGCACGAACGTATCGAAAATGATCGTATGCTTACCGTCCGGCGCGCGCGTTGGATCCATTTTGGTCCAGCAAGCCGACCACAGGAATGGGTCGGTCGGCGGCACGCCTGCGGCGATTTCTGCGTACTGTTTATCAATGTCGGCAACGGTACCGAAGATTCGCTGAAACGGCGTGGCCGTCATGTCGGGACCGTTCAGGAATTCAGGCGCTTCGTTGAGCGCGTAGTGCGCGCGCGCAATCGTCACATTACCGAAAGAAAAATGCGTCACGATATCGCGAATACGCGGATCGACGTGTTCGTCGCGCATGCAGCGCAGAAACGTCTGCTGCGGATCGAGGCCCGTGACGACGGCGCGGGACGCACGTATCTCCGGGCCGTCCGCGAGCTTCACACCCAGACACTCACCCTTTTCGACGATGAATTCATCGACGGTGGCGCCGGTCATGACCTTGCCGCCATTGGCATCGATGTAGCGCTGCATCGACACCGAGAGCATGCCGCTGCCGCCTTCAGGGATGGCCTGTCCGTAGTAGTGGATACTCGGGATCATGACGTAGAAGCCCTGCGCGGTACCTTCCTGATCGGGCAGGGTCTGTGGCGCAGTGGCCCAGCCCAGAATAAACGCACGTACGTGCGGGTCCTCGAAGTTCTTGAACGTAAATGCGCGCGAACTGAGCTGATAGTCGCGCAGGCGCCGCAGCCCTTCACTATTGTTTTCCAACGCCTGATACATGTGGCTTGGCGGCGATGGCGGGGAGAACATCCCCTTGATGACCCCGGCCTCGATTTCGGCGAACTCTTCGTAAATCTCCTTGTAGCGGCGCGCGTCTTTTTTCGAATACTCGGCAATCGTGTCGCAGGTTTTGTCGACATCCTTGTAGACGATGATACCCTGACCGTCGAGGTTGGGATGCCCCGTAATATGGTCTTCAGACCAGATGTACTTAAGTCCGTGTTTTTCGAGTTCGGGGCGAAGATACTGTCTGAACGACGGATTCAGATGGACCCAGACATGCGATGAGCCGTACAGGTCATGTTTGAATCCGGGCAGTGTGACCTCGCGTGTCAGCACACCGCCGCCAACCCAGTCATTGCGTTCGAGGACCAGCGTTTTGACACCAAATCTGACGAGCATAGCGGCGCAGGCGAGGCCGTTGTGGCCGCCACCCGCAATGACTACCTCGAAATCCGACTCACTCATCGATCACCCATCGGTGTGGAAACACGTCTCGAAACAGACCTTTCTAGTTTATATATAAACAAATAGAAAATCCAAGCCAGTCATGGGCTTCACGAAATCACAAAAGATAGTTTATACTTAAACAATGTCCACGGGCAGATTACCACAGCAGAACCGGAGTGCGCCGCCTCAACCGCTGGCGCATGTCAAGGAACTCACGCCGTACAAACAGGGGAAATGCAACCTCCCGGGCACGGCGAGCCCGATCAAATTGTCGAGTAACGAGTGTTGTTTCGGCTCCAGTCCGATGGCGGTTGCAGCCTATGAGGCAGCCGCCTCACGATTGCATCGTTACCCCGATGGCGGCCAGTGGGAACTTCGTGAGGTGATTGCCGACCGCTACGGCGTTGAGGTGGAACGCGTCGTGTGCGGCAATGGTTCGGAAGAAGTGATCGGTCTGCTTATTCGCAGTTTCGTCGGCTGCGGCGACGAAGTGTTGTTGCCACAGAATCATTTCGTTATGTGTTCGGTGTACGCGCGCGCTCAGGGTGCGACCGTCGTACTTGCGCCCGAGCATGAACACACGGTCGACATCGACGAAATTCTGGACCGCGTTTCGGGAAAGACAAAGCTCATCGGTATCGCGAATCCGAACAATCCCACCGGTACGTACGTCGGGCGCAGGGAAATACAGCGGCTGATCGATAATGTTCCCTCCGATGTCGTCATACTGCTCGATGGGGCCTACGCGCAGTACGTTAAGGTCGAAGACTACGATGCGGGTTTCGACTGGGCGGAACGGCACGGCAACGTGTTCGTTACGCATACGTTTTCCAAGATCTACGGCCTGGCGGGCTTAAGGGTCGGCTGGGGCTATGGCGATGAGGTCATCGTCGACGCAATAAACCGGCTGCGCACGCCGTTTAATGCGAGCCTGCCGGCGATGGCGGCGGCTGCCGCCGCAGTGCGTGACGATCGACATGTTGAGCGCGTACGCGAGCACACCTGGCGGTGGCAGCAGCGGATACGGCAGGCGCTGGGCGAACTGGGCATCCACGTGGTGCCCAGTGTGACGAACTTCTACCTTCTGCATCTGGAAAACATCGAAGGCAAATCGGCTGACGGCGCGGGCCGCTGGCTTGAAAAACACGGCATCATTCCGAGGCCTGCTGCGGATGATCGCTGTCTGCGAATCACCGTCGGTACGGACGAAGAAAACGAGGCCGTGATTCGTACGCTCACCGCTTACGTCCGGTCATGACGTATACGCCTGGCGATCGTGTCGCGAAGTTTGCAGCGGCGGATAACGGCGTATTTATCGATGGCGTAGCGCGACCGGGCGGCGGCGCGTCAATTCCCAATCTGAATCCGTCGACCGGCGAGGTGTTCGCGAACATCGCCGCGGGCAATGCGGCCGATGTCGATATAGCTGTTCAGGCGGCGCAGACCGCCTTCGAGGATGAGCGTTGGCGACAACTTGCGCCGGCGCAGAAGAGTCGAATTCTATTGCGCCTTGCGGACCTGATTGAGGAGAACGGCGACGAACTGGCCGAGCTCGAAATGCTTGAGGCAGGCAAGCTTCACGCGGCTGCACGAAATGCTGAAGTGCCGTTTGCCGCAGAGTGCTATCGATACCACGCGGGCTGGTGTACAAAGCTGGAAGGCAGTACGAAGCATATGACGTTCGCCCCGGCCGAAGCGTTTCATGCGTACACTGTGCGCGAACCGATCGGCGTGGTGGGTCTCATCGTTCCTTACAACGGTGCGCTTGTACAAAGCTCGTGGAAGCTCGCGCCGGCACTCGCGGCGGGTTGTTGCGCGGTCATAAAGCCCGATGAAAAAACGCCGCTGTCGACACTGAGACTCGCGGAACTGGCATTGGAAGCCGGAATACCGCCCGGCGTTGTCAATGTCGTCAATGGCGTGGGCATCGACGTCGGTGCTGCGCTCGTTCGTCACCCGCTCGTACGTAAGGTGTCGTTCACGGGGTCCACCGGCGTGGGCCGTGAAATAGGCCGCGCCGCGCTCGATGACGTAAAAAAAGTGACGCTTGAACTCGGCGGCAAATCGCCTGTGATCGTGCTCGCCGATGCAGACCTCGACCAAGCCGTCGCAGGCGCAGGCGAGGCAATTTTTTCCAATGCGGGTCAGGTGTGCGTTGCAGGATCCCGGTTGTACGTGGAAGAGCCCGTATTCGACGACGTACTGAGCGGTATCGTGGATTACGCGAACGCACTCAATGTCGGTCCGGCTTACGACCCGGCGTCGCAGATGGGCCCCGTGATCTCGGCGCAACATCTCGGCAGCGTTCTGAGCGCCGTACAATCGGGCGAAAAGGCGGGCGCAAGCGTTGCCGCAGGTGGCAAGACAATAGACCAGCACGGTGGATATTACATGCAGCCGACCGTGCTCACCGATGTCTCGCAGTCCATGCCCGTCGTCCACGAGGAAATTTTCGGGCCGGTCGTAGTGGCCGCGAAAGGCATCGACATGCAACAATGCCTGGCATACGGTAACGATTCGAAGTACGGCCTGGCAGCGAGCATATGGACGCGAGATGTTGGACGGGCGCACCGGCTGGCTGCTCAGATCAGGGCTGGCCTGGTCTGGGTGAACTGTCACGGCATTCCGGACATGGCAGTTCCGTTCGGTGGCTACAAGCAGTCGGGTTGGGGTCGCGAAAACGGCCTTGAAGGCCTGCACGCGTATACCGAGTTGAAATCCGTTGTTTGTAAGTTGTAACCATACGACGGAATCGCTTCATGTCTGAAAAAAACCTCTACGAGATTGTCATTGACTCACTTCCCTCCGACGCACGCCATCGCAAAACCTGGATGTCGCTGGTTCGTTGCTTCTCGAGTATAGAGTCCGTGCTGATGCGTTACTTTGCTCAGCAGTACAATTCGAGCCTGCCACGCTACGATGTCCTGACGGCGCTTGCGCTGCACCCCGACGGACTGACGATGGGAGACCTGTCCTCAATGCTGCTGGTGACAAAGGGCAACGTGACCGGCGTCATTCGCCGCCTGCAGCAGGACAAACTCGTGCTCAAGAAAACCAGCAAGACGGACCGGCGTGTGCAGTCGGTCACGATCTCAAAACGGGGGCGCGCGCTCTGGGAAGACATGCACGCCGACTACGATGAGTTAATCTCGACGCTGATGGCGGGCTTGTCGGCCTCGGACAGCCGCTCGATAATCGCGGCACTCGATCGCACACGGGCGGCGGTCGAAGTGAATGCCGGCGACATCGCGGAAAGCTGATCGGAATTCGGGAGGCGAGTTGGCGGAGCGGTCGTTCAGGCGGGAAGTCGAGAAACTGAGGCTCGGTGCCGGTGACGAATTCGCCGGCGAGGGTATCCTCGCCGTCACAAAGGCTTTGCTGCAGTCGGGCGTTGCCTACGTCGGCGGTTATCAGGGCTCGCCGATTTCCCATTTGATGGACGTGCTCTCCGATGCATCCGATATTCTCGAAGAACTGGGCGTCCACTTCGAAACGAGTGCGAGCGAGGCGACCGCAGCCGCAATGGCCGCGGCATCGGTCAATTACCCGTTGCGCGGTGCCGTCACGTGGAAGTCGACGGTCGGTACCAATGTGGCGAGCGATGCACTCGCAAATCTGGCCTCGGGTGGCGTTACAGGCGGTGTCGTGGTCATCGTCGGAGAGGACTACGGCGAAGGGTCGAGCATCATGCAGGAGCGAACACACGCGTTCGCGATGAAAAGTCAGATGTGGCTGCTCGACCCGCCACCTAATGTACCGGATATTGTGCGAGCCGTGGAAACCGCCTTCGAATTGTCCGAAGCGACCCATACGCCGGTTTTTCTCGAACTGCGTATTCGATCCTGCCACGTCCATGGCCGCTTTGCGGCGAAGGACAACCGGCGGCCTTCGCCGACACTGCGAGAGGCGATGGAGAATCCGCGGCGCGACGTGAGTCGGATCGTTCTGCCGCCCGCGTCTTTTCAGCACGAACACGAGAAGATCGAGAAGCGCTGGCCTGCCGCAGTCGAATTTGTGCGCGAGAAGAAGCTCAATCGATGCGTGGCGGGGCGGCGCAGCGATATCGGCATTGTCGTGCAGGGCGGTTTGTACAATACGACGTTGCGCACACTCGAGCGGCTGGGGCTTGCCGACGCGTTCGGTGCGAGCGACCTGCCCATGTACGTCCTTAACGTGGCTTATCCGCTGATTGACGACGAGGTGATTGCGTTCTGCTCGGAAAAGCGCGCTGTGCTGCTGCTCGAAGAGGGTCAGCCCAATTACATTGAGCAGAGCATAGAGTCGATTTTGCGCAAAGCCGGTGTTGAGACAGCCGTGACCGGCAAAGGGGTGCTGCCGTTCGCGGGCGAGTACACGAGTGCCGTCATCGGGGAAGGAATCGCGGCATTTCTCAAACAACAGGACCCCTCGTGGAGCAATCCTGACCGCGCACAAAGCACGGTTGCGGCAATCGCGAGCGGTATCGCCGAATCGGTACCGGCGCGACCTCCCGGATTGTGTACCGGGTGTCCTGAGCGGCCGGTGTTCACGAGCCTGAAAATGATGCAGCAGGAACTCGGCGAATTTCACGTTAGCGCGGATATAGGCTGTCATTTGTTTTCAATTCTGCCGCCGTTTCATATCGGCAATACCACGATGGGTTACGGACTCGGTGCGGCCGGTGCATCGGCATTCAATACAGACAGCGATAAACCCGCTATATCGATCATGGGCGACGGCGGTTTCTGGCACAACGGACTCACCAGCGGTATCGGCAATGCGGTGTTCAATCGCAGCGATGCCCTGACGGTCATCGTGGACAACAATTACTCGGCGGCAACCGGCGGCCAGGATGTGCTTTCGAGCAAACGCAGCAACGAAAACCGAAGTACGCAACATCCTATTGAGAAAGCGGTGCGCGGTGTCGGGGTGGAGTGGGCGCGTACGGTCCGTACTTACGATATTTCAGAAATGCGCGCCGCGCTGAAAGAGGCCGTGTCGAAGAAAGGCACCGGCCCCAAGGTGCTCGTGGCGCAATCCGAGTGCATGCTCAATCGTCAGCGCCGCGAAAAACCGCAGTTTGCACAGGCCGTCAAGGACGGCCGGCGAAGAGTCCAGGAACGCTTTGGTGTCGACGAAGACACGTGCACCGGTGATCATGCCTGCATGCGGCTTAGCGGTTGCCCGTCGCTCACCATCAAGCCGAATCCGGATCCACTAAAAACACAACCCGTGTCGTACGTCGATAACAGTTGTGTCGGCTGCGGCAACTGCGGTGAGGTCGCGCACGAGGCGGTGCTGTGTCCGTCGTTTTACAAGGGCGAGGTGCTCCATAATCCCGGTGCGCTGGACCGTATCCTGTGGTTGTTGCGCAGCCGGATCATCGGCTGGTTGCAGGACCGAGCGGTTCGCCGCGCATTGAGGGCAGCCTGATGGAACGCGAATGGGACCGGCCGCTGTCGATTGCCATGCTCGCGCTCGGCGGGCAGGGTGGAGGAGTACTTACAAAGTGGCTCGTCGATATCGCCGAAGCCGCGGGCTATCTGGCGCAGTCGACCTTTGTGGCGGGTGTTGCGCAACGCACCGGTGCCACGGTCTACTGCATTGAAATTTTTCCGCAGGACCGCCTGCCCGAGGATGGCAGAACACCCGTTTTTACGCCGTATCCGGTACCCGGCGACGTTGACCTCGTCATCGCCGGGGAATTGACCGAAGCCGGACGCGCGATCCAGAAAGGATTTGTGACGCCCGATGTGACGACGCTCGTTGCGAGTACGCATCGCGTCTACTCAATAGACGAAAAAGTTGCGCTTGGCAACGGGATTGTCGATACCTCGCCGATCATCGAGGCGGCCGGTAAGGTGGCCGCCAGCGCCGTACTGTTCGACATGGACGCGGTTGCCACGCGCTGCGGTGCGGTTATTAGTGCGGTAATGCTGGGCGCAATTGCGGCCAGCGGCGCCCTGCCTTTTGGGCGTTCGGCGTTCGAGAATGCGATTCGCAATGACGGACGCGCGGTCGAGTCGAACCTGAAGGGATTTGCGGCCGGCTTCGCGGGCGAGTCGCAGGCCGATGAAGAAGGTGTGCCGCCGCAGGGAATCGCGGCGCGCGGTCCGAACGGTGAGCGCTTACTGCAGCGAATCGCGGAGGAACTGCCGCACCCGGTGCATGAAGTCGCGACGATCGGTGCGCTGCGCGCGCTGGACTATCAGGATGTGGCCTACGCCAGCGAGTACCTGGATCGTGTCTCCAATATTGCAGCCTGCGACAGCAGTGCACGCGACTTCATCCTGACGCAGGAGGTGGCACGGCTGCTGGCGCTACAAATGTGTTACGAGGATACGATTCGCGTCGCACAGCTCAAAACGGCTGCGGAGCGTTTCGAGCGGGTGCGCGAGCACCTGAATGTTGCGGATTCTCAGCCCGCCTATATCACAGAGTACTTTCATCCGCGCTTCGAGGAGTTCTGTGATACGTTGCCGTATCGGCTCGGATCGCGATTCAGAAAGTCGCGGCGTGCGCGCCGCTGGCTGGCACCGTTTTTTGGCCGGGGCCGAATGGTTACAACCAATAAGCTTGGCGGTTTCCTGTTGCTGTCGTTACTGAGCCGCTGCAAACGCTGGCGGCGCGGTACTTATCGTTACGCTGCGCAGGATAAAATGATCGGCGCCTGGTTGGACAACGTCCAGGAAATTGCAGAGGACGACTACGCGGCCGCGCTTGGTGCGGCTTCGTGTATCGAGATCGTGCGCGGCTATGGCGACACGTGGGAGCGCGGATATTCGCGCTACATAGCAATAATGGATGCGGCTGACGTTGCGCCTGCGGCGCAACGCGCTGAGTTGATTCGACGCCTGCGCGAAGCGGCGCTCGCCGACGAGGACGGTGCGCGATTCGAATCGGAACTCCTGCAACAGAGGGCGGCCTGAATCAGATGAACAACGCGGACATAGAGCGGCGGCACGCGGTGGTAACGGGCGGCGGCAGCGGCATCGGTCTCGCCATTGCCTCGGCGCTTGCTCGCTGCGGAGCCACGCTGACCATCATGGGGCGCAATGTTGAGACGCTCACGAACAGAGCCCGGGAACTGAGCGCAACGGCGGTGCCGGTGGACGTCACGGACTCACAGAGCGTACAGAGCGCGTTCGAGCAGGCGGCGTCCGCCAACGGCGCCGTGTCGATACTCATAAACAATGCCGGGGGCGTTCAGTCAGGCCCCTTCAGGAAACTTGACGACGACGGCTGGCAACGGACATTAAATCTCAATTTAAGCGGCGTTTTCCGGTGTTCGCGAGCCGTCGCGCCGCAGATGCTCGATGCGGGTTATGGGCGGATCGTCAATATTGCCAGTACTGCGGCGCTCAAGGGTTATGCGTACGTCAGTGCGTACTGCGCGGCCAAGCACGGCGTTGTCGGTCTGACGCGCGCGCTGGCAACGGAATTCGCCCAATCTGGTGTTACGGTGAATGCAGTGTGTCCGGGATACACGGACACCGACATCGTCTCCAGCGCGATTCAAAAGATTGTCGATGCTACGGGAAGATCTGAGCCGGAGGCGCTGGCTGAACTCGTGAGCGCGAATCCGCAGGGGCGACTCATCAACCCGAAAGAAGTCGCGGAGACCGTCCTGTGGCTGCTCGGCGAGGGCTCGGCATCGATCACGGGCCAGTCGATTGCGGTCGCGGGCGGCGAAGTCATGTGAGGACCTGATGTCAGAATACGATCCCGAACACTTTTTAATGGATATCAGCGCCGCGGGCGTCGCGACGATGACGCTGAACCGCCCCGAGCGCAAGAATCCCCTCACTTTCGAATCGTACGCGGAGCTGCGGGACACGTTTCGCGCATTCGTTTATGACGACGCTGTCAGGGTCGTCGTGATTCACGGGTCCGGTGGAAACTTCTGTTCGGGCGGCGACGTGCACGAGATCATCGGGCCGCTGACGCAAATGGATATGAAGGGTGTCGTGCGCTTTACGCGCATGACAGGCGATCTCGTCAAGGCGATGCGCGGCTGCCCGCAACCCGTCATTGCGGCCGTGGACGGCGTGTGTGCGGGAGCCGGTGCCATTGTCGCGATGGCCAGCGACCTGCGCTATGCGTCGCCGGATGCCCGGACCGCATTCCTGTTCAATCGCGTCGGCCTCGCCGGGGCGGACATGGGTGCCTGCGCGATGTTGCCGCGGCTGATCGGTCAGGGGCGGGCATCGGAACTGTTGTTGACGGGCCGAGCGATGAGTGCCGACGAGGGCCAGGCATGGGGCTTTTACAATGCGATCCACCCGTCGGACGATCTGCTCGACAACGCCATGGCGATCGCCGAACGCCTCGCGAGCGGGCCGAACTTCGCGAACGGTTTTACGAAGAACCAGCTCAACATCGAGTGGGACATGTCGCTCGACACGGCCATTGAGGCCGAGGCGCAGGCGCAGGCGATCTGTATGCGAACCGAGGACTTTCGGCGCGCCTACGAGGCGTTCGTTGCAAAACGAAAACCGGAGTTCCAGGGTGACTGATTCGACGTTCATCGACTGGCCGTTTTTCGCAGAGTCGCATCGCGCGTGGTACCGCGATCTGGGCGGCTGGTGTGACAAGCGCACTTTCGCTCACGGCGGCGATCCGGACGACATCTGCCGCGCACTGGTGCGCGACCTGGGTGCGGATGGCTGGTTGCGCGCCTGCGTGCCGTCAGAGAGCGGAGGGCTGCACGGCGGGCTCGATGTTCGCACGATCGCGCTGGCGCGTGAGCGCCTCGCCTATCACAGTGGCCTTGCCGACTTCGCGTTTGCGATGCAGGGCCTTGGCAGCGGACCGGTGTCGCTGTTCGGCGATGACGCTCAGCGCGACGCGTACCTCCCGGCGGTGGCGGCGGGCAAGGCCATATCGGCTTTTGCTTTATCGGAGGCTGAAGCGGGTTCGGATGTTGCCGCGATGGCGACGACGGCAACGCGAAGCGGTGACGACTACGTCATCGACGGTGAGAAGACCTGGATATCGAACGGCGGCCTTGCCGATTTTTATTGCGTGTTCGCACGCACGGGCGACGCCGACGGCGCGCACGGTCTGAGCGCGTTTATCGTCGATGCAGACACGCCCGGTTTACGCATTGCACATCGAATCGACACGATCGCACCCCATCCACTGGCGACGCTGGCGTTCGAGGGTTGCCGCATCCCGGCGAGCAGCCGCATCGGTGCGAGCGGCGATGGTTTTAAAATCGCGATGGCGACGCTCGACGTTTTTCGTACCAGCGTTGGTGCGGCTGCACTCGGATTCGCACGGCGCGCACTGGACGAGTCGCTGCGGCACACGTCGACAAGAGAATTGTTCGGTGCTCCGCTCAGCGAGTTGCAGATGACACAGGCGGCGATTGCGGACATGGCAACCGATGTCGACGCGAGTGCGCTGCTTGTCTATCGCTCTGCCTGGGCCAAAGACTGCCATCAGGAACGCGTTACCCGCGAAGCCGCCATGGCCAAGCTGTTTGCGACCGAGGCGGCACAGCGCGTCATCGACCGGGCTGTGCAGTTGTTCGGCGGTCACGGCGTGGTCAGCGGCCACATCGCTGAGACGCTGTACCGCGAGATTCGCGCGCTCAGAATTTACGAAGGCGCGAGCGAGATACAGAAAATGATCGTCGCGCGTCAGACATACAATAGCGACAGGATTGCGCGATGAGGCATCTGAATCCTCCGGACTGGCCACGGCCGAAAGGGTACTCGAACGGCATCGAAGCCGACGGTCGGCTGGTGTTCGTCGCCGGGATGATCGGCTGGGACGTGCACGGGCATTTTCCGGACGGCATCGTCGCGCAGTTTGAGCAGACACTCGACAACACGGTCGCCGTTCTGGCAGAGGCTGGCGCTGATGCGTCACACATCGTGCGTATGACGTGGTTTGTCAGGGATCTGGACGCCTATCGCGACAATATCGCCGACATCGGTGGTGTGTGGCGGAAGGTCATCGGCCGGCACTTCCCGACGATGGTGGTCGTCGGCGTCGGCGATCTCGTGGAGCCGGAGGCATTGCTGGAAATTGAGACGACGGCCGTGGTACCGCGCGATGAGTAAATCGCCTTGTCCGGCGCGGGATGGGATGATAGTTTATATATAAATTAATTCAGAGCGTAGTGGATGTGGCGGCCAGCCGAGAGAATCAAATATCGACCGCAGCCGGGACCGTGGCCGTCAGCCGCTGAAGCCCGGGCATCGATGCTCTTCAGCCCGATAAAAATCGGGCCGCTGACACTCGCCCAGCGCACCTGGGTTCCGGCGATGGTTCCGTGGCGAGCCACTGAGGACGGGTACGTCACGCCCGACGTTCTCGATTGGTATCGGCGCTTCGCGCAAGGTCAGCCCGGAGCGATCGTTGTCGAGGCAACCGGCATTCGCGATGTGCCCAGCGGTCCATTGCTGCGCATCGGTGACGACCGCTTCATTCCCGGACTACGGCAGCTCGTCGATGTCGTTCGTGAGGCCAGCGGCGGCCAGACCCGATTGCTGATTCAGATTATCGATTTCCTGCGCATCAGACGGCGGCCAACGAGAGAGTCGTTTATTAATCGTTACCTGCCGATAACGTCGCGTCACAGGGATGCGATCGGCGGCGGATTCGATGACGACGAGATTCGACGGAGGCTGTTGTCGCTCGATGACGACGAATTACGGAACGTGCTGACGCGCCGGGAATGGAGCGATTTTGAGATGGGTTTCCGCGAGCGTGTGGATGACCTGCATCTGCCGCATATTCGGGAACTGCCGCAGGTGTTGCCCGGCTTGTTTGCTGCAGCCAGCCGGCGCGCGGAGCAGGCCGGATTCGACGGCGTCGAACTGCACTACGCGCACGCCTATACGATGGCATCGTTCCTGTCGGCACGAAATACTCGCGGCGACGGCTATGGCGGCGGCCGTGAGTGTCGAGTCCGCCTGCCGGTTGAAGTTTTTGAGGCCGTACACGCCGTCGCCGGCCCCGGTTTCGCGGTTGGTTGCCGCATGCTCGCAAACGAGATCATTGAGGGCGGTTCCGATGTCGACGATGCCGCATGGTTTGCAACCGAGTTTGCGCGTGCCGGAATGGATTTCCTGTCGCTGTCGCGCGGCGGAAAATTCGAAGACGCCAAACAACCGAAGGTGGGCGCTGCTGCCTATCCCTACACGGGCCGCAGCGGTTATGAGTGCATGCCGCAATATATTTCTGACAGTCGCGGCCCGTTTGGACGCAACCTTTCAGCGACGGCCACGATTAGAAATGCGGTACAAGACGCCGGATTTTCCACGCCTGTGATTGCGGCCGGCGGCATACACGACTTCGCTCAGGCCGAGCATATTCTGCAGACCGGCGGTGCCGACGTCATTGCGAGCGCGCGCCAGACGCTTGCCGATCCGGACTGGTTTCTGAAGGCTCGCGAGGGTTGCGGGGACGATATTCGAATTTGTCTGTACACCAATTATTGCGAGGCGCTCGACACGAAACACAAGCAGGTTACTTGCGAACTCTGGGACCGTGAAGACCTGGACGAGGGAGGCATCGCGAAGTCTGTAGATGGCCGCCGCCGTTTGATTGCGCCGCAGTGGCAGCGGAACGGTTCGTCATGACCGTATTCGAGGCAATGCTCAATGCGGTGAAACGGTACGCGGATCGACCGTTTCTGCGCGCGCCGGCGGTCAGCACGCAGGGTTACGCCGAAGATGCCGTTGCCTATACCTACGCCGAAGCCAAATCGGCGGCAGAGACGCTGGCCGGCGCATACGCTGCCGTGGGCATTTCTATCGGAGATCGCGTTGCCGTGGCGTACGACAGCCGTCTGGACGTTTACCTTCATCTGCTTGCGCTAAACGCTCTGGGGGCGAGTCTCGTGCCGCTCAACATGGCCGGTTCCGACGACGAAATCCGCTACGTGATCGATCACAGCGACAGCCGGCTCGTCACCGGTGCGGACGAATACCGCAAACGGCTCGCGAGGCTGACAGCCGACCTTGAAACCGTCACGGTTGTGGCGAGCACAGAACTCAGTGGGTCGAATCAATCGATGGAGGTAGTTGGGGATCGGTCGACTGAAGCCGCGTTGCTGTACACGTCGGGCACGACCGGAAAGCCCAAGGGCTGCATGTTGTCCAACGAGTATTTCCTGACGATGGGCCGTGAGTACAATGCACTGGGCGGTCTTTGTGCAATTGACGAAAACGATCGCCTCATAACACCGCTGCCGCCCAATCATATGAACGCGTTGTCGACATCGTTCATGGCAATGTTGCTGTGCGGCGGTTGTATCATCCAGCTCGATCGCTTTCACCCGCGGAACTGGTGGCAGACCGTGCGTGAAGAACGCGCAACGGTCATTCACTATCTTGGCGTGATGCCTGCGATCCTGCTGACGTTCCCGGAGCACGACGACGACTTCAGCGCACAGGTGAAGTTCGGTTTTGGTGCAGGATCCGATCCGAAACACCAGCAGGTATTTGAAGCACGTTTCGGATTTCCGTTGATCGAAGCCTGGGCGATGACCGAGTCGGGCGGCGGCGGCATGATCGTCGCCAATCAGGAACCCCGTCATGTCGGTCGGCGCTGTATCGGCACACCGGCAGGCAGCACGGAATTCCGGGTCGTTGACGAATGCGATCGCGACGTAGCTCCCGGTGAGGACGGTGAATTGCTCGTCAGGTCGGCAGGCGACGATCCGCGCCACGGCTTTTTCAGCGGCTATTACAACAACGAAGCGGCCACTGAGGAAGGCTGGGCTGGGGGCTGGTGGCACACGGGCGACGTCGTACGGCAAGGTGCGGACGGATCGCTCTATTTCGTCGATCGGCGCAAGAACGTCATCCGGCGCAGCGGTGAGAACATAGCAGCGGTAGACGTCGAGGCGGCGCTGCTGACACACCCGGCTGTTGCGAATTGTGTCGTCACGGCGGTGCCCGATGAGTTGCGCGGCGATGAGGTGTTTGCCTTTGTCGTCGGCGACAAAGTCTACTCAGATCCGCGCGAATTCGCGCGGCGCTTGTTTGAATCCGCGTACGCATCGCTGTCGTACTTCAAGGCGCCCGGTTATTTCGCATTTGTCGACGATTTGCCGCTGACCGCGTCGCAGAAGATCAGCCGGGCGGAGGTGCGGCAGCTTGCACGGACATGCGTCGAAGACGGTGACGCGATCGACCTGCGATGTCTCAAAAAACGCCGAATGCCACCGGCAATACGACGTGCGAAACGGTTGAGCTACGACGGCGTCGCCGTCGCAGCGCCCGTGAGCGTTCCGTACCAAAGATACTCGCACGAGCCCGCACACTGGTGGCTGGGCCGTGCGCTGTCGCTGCTCGGCGAGCGTTCCGGAATGACGCCCCGCGACATTGACGGCTTGTGTGCGTCGTCGTTTACGCTGTTTCCCGATACCGCCGTCGGACTGTCACAGCACTTCGGAATCACGCCGCGCTGGCTGGACCATGTTCCGACCGGTGGCGCGTCGGGCGTCGTCAGCCTCCGGCGCGCGGCACGTGCCGTGCAGGCGGGCGACGCCGACGTTGTGGCTTGCCTGGCAGGCGATACGAATCACGTCGATTCGTTTCGCGCCATGCTGACGAGTTTCAGCCGGTTTTCACAGGATGCCGCCTACCCGTACGGTTCCGGCGGTCCCAACGGCAGTTTTGCGCTCATGACGCGCGACTACATGAAGCAATTCGGAATAGAGCGCGCCGACTTCGGCAAGGTCTGTGTCGCCCAGCGTGCCAATGCGCTGACGTATCCCGATGCACTGATGAAGACGCCGCTCACGCTCGAGCAATACCTGCACGCGCGCCTCATCGCCGATCCTATCGTGCTGTATGACTGCGTCATGCCCTGCGCGGGCGGCGAGGCCTACCTCGTCATGCGGGAGGATATTGCCCGAGACATGGCGTTGCCGTACGCACGCATACGATCGACGATCGAGCGGCACAACGCTTTTCCCGACGACCCCGTGCAGATTCGTGGCGGCTGGGCGCTCGACAGGGACGAGTTCTGGTCGATGGCAGATTTATCGCCGCAGGACATCGATCTGTTACAGACCTATGATGACTATCCGGTCGTCATAGCCATGCAGTTCGAGGACCTCGGTTTTTGCGCAAAAGGCGAAGCGGCGGAGTTCATTCGCGAGAATACGTTTACGACTGACGGCAGTTTTCCACACAACACGTCGGGCGGACAGCTGTCCGTCGGACAGGCGGGTGCCGCAGGCGGGTTTCTCGGCATAGTGGAAGCTTTGCGGCAGATTACAGGAGCGGCCGAAGCAAACGCGGTCCCGGATGCCAGAGTCGCCGCCGTGTCCGGTTTCGGCATGATCAATTTCGATCGCGGCCTGTGCTCGGCAGCCGCCGTGCTGGAGGGCGTATGACCGATCCTTTGCAGCGACCGCCGAAGAAGGACCCGCAGAAGCGTACGGTATTACCGACATTGCCGCCGTTTTCACGCAGCCGCAAGGCGCTCGCGTTTACGACGGCGGCCGCCGAGGGCGTACTAAAACTGCAGCAATGCATGGCCTGTTCGCATGTGACGTATCCGGCACGAGAAGCCTGCCCAAAATGCTGGTCGCTCGATCTGACCTGGCAGGCGGTGTCCGAAGGCGGACAACTGGTTTCGGAAACCACGCTGCGGACGAGTATCAACACCTATTTTCGCGAACGCATGCCGTGGCGAGTCGGTACGGTGCAACTCGATGCCGGGCCCAGTGTGCTGGCGCATGTGCACGGCGACGTCGACGAGTATGCAAGAGTACGCGTCATTGCGAGAACCGATAAATCGGGGCAGGGCGTGCTGATCGCTTTGCCCGACAGGGAGACACCGAATATGGCGGACGACAGACAACTGCGCACGCTGACCTGCGACCCGAAATTCCGACGCGTGCTGATTACGGACGGACGCACCGAACTCGGACAGGCAATGGCGAAAGCAATCGCCGATGCCGGCGCGTCGATCGTTTTCGTTGGGATCGCCGAAGAGTGGCGACCGTACCAGGGCAGTGAAGAACTTCGTCAAATACCGGGCGTCGAAACGATGCCGCTCGACATCACCGATACGATTTCGGTGCAGGAACTCGCCGGTGAGATCGGTGGCAAGACCGATATACTGATTAACACGGCTGAGTACGTGCGTCCCGGCTCCACGATGGAACGCGACGGCGTCGTGACGGCGCGCGATGAAATGGAGGTCAATTATTTCGGACTCATGCGGCTGATTCAGGCCTTCGGCCCCGGCATGAAGTTTCGCGGTGCGGACGGTGACAACAGTGCCTGTGCCTGGGTGAACCTGTTTTCGGTCTATGCGCTGTCGAACTGGTCCGCGTTCGGCACGACGTCGGCCAGCCAGGCGGCCGGCTATTCATTGAGTCAGTGTTTGCGCGCGGAACTTGCCGGGAGCGGCGTCAAGGTCGTCAACGTACTGTTCGGCCCGCTGGATGAGTCCTGGCGTCAGCCGCTGCCGCCGCCGAAGGTCACGCCGCAGCGTCTCGCTCGCACTGTCGTGGAATCGCTGCAGCAGGGGATTGAGAACGTCACGCTGGGACCTGTTGCCGAAGACCTCGTGGCGCGTTTTCGTGAGGACCCGATGGTGCTGGAACGGGAACTCGCACAGATACAACTGAGTAGATGACATGACTGAGTCAATGAACGCATTGGAAGCACTCAGAGCCGGTCTCATAAACGGCTCCATTGAAACCGTGGACCTGACGCATACGCTGGATCCGGATTTTCCCGTGATTGTGCTGCCGCCGGAGTTCGGGCAGTGCGCGCGCTTCCGTGTCGAGGAAGTGTCGCGTTACGACGAACGGGGCCCGGCCTGGTACTGGCGAAATTTTACCTGCGGCGAGCATACGGGCACGCACTTCGATGCGCCCGTGCACTGGATTTCAGGTAAGGACCTGCCGGATGCCGCCGTCGACAGCATTCCACCCGACGCATTTGTCGGTCCGGTGTGCGTGATCGACTGCTCGGAGGAATCTGCGAGTGACGAAGACTTTCTGCTGACCGAAGGGTTAATTCGTCAATGGGAAGCTTCGCACGGTGACATTCAACCGCGCAGCTGGGTGCTGATGCGCACGGACTGGTCGAAGCGCACGGGCGCCGAGTATCTCAATATGCGCGAGGACGGCGCACACACGCCCGGACCGGATGCGGGTGCAATGCGTTTTCTGATTGAGCAGCGTGACATACGCGGCTTCGGCACCGAGACCGTAGGTACCGATGCCGGGCAGGCGACACACCTGAGTCCGCCGTACCCCGCGCATTATCTGTTGCACGGTGCCAATCGTTACGGGCTGCAATGTCTGGCCAATCTCGACCGCCTGCCCGCGACAGGCGCCATACTCGTTTGCCCGCCGCTAAAAATAAAACACGGCTCGGGAAGCCCGCTGCGCGTGCTCGCGCTGGTCGACAGGCGTGCCGCATGAAAACGACGATCGTAACGGGTGGCAGTGCGGGCATTGGCCGGAGTATTGCGCAGCATCTGCTGGATGCGGGGCACACGGTGCTGAATTTGTCACGCCGCAAATCCGATTACGGCCACGAACGGCTCGTCGACGTGGCCGTGGATCTTGCCGATGTGGACGCGAGCAAGGACATTGTCGCGGGGCTTGCGGCGCAATACACGATCACCAATATCGTTCACAACGCAGGCGTCATTCGACCGGCCCTGATCGAAGACGTGGATTTGCGCGACGTCGGCTATCTGTCACGCCTGCATGTGCATGCGGCGGTCACGCTGCTGCAGGCTGCGCTGCCTGCGATGAAGGCCGAGCGGTTTGGACGTGTCGTCATCATCGGGTCGCGGGCGATGCTCGGGCTTGAGACGCGCACAGCGTACTCGGCAACCAAAGCCGCGCAGATCGGGCTCGTGCGCACCTGGGCACTGGAACTGGGAGAACACGGCATTACGGTCAACGCAATCGCGCCGGGTCCGGTCGTGACCGACATGTTCACTGACGTGGTGCCCGAGGACAGCGACAAAGCGCAGGCGATTGCCGATTCGCTGCCCGTCAAACGCCTGGGTCGGCCCGAGGATGTGGCACGGGCCACGTTGTTTTTTATGGAACCCGAGAACGGATTCATCACCGGTCAGACGCTGTTCGTCTGCGGTGGCGCAAGTCTCGGGTCATTGGCGCTCTGATGAGGTGCCTGGAGACACTATGAAAATTGCCTGTCTTGGCGGCGGTCCGTCGTCGCTGTACTTCGCAATTCTGTACAGGAAAGCGAATCCGGATGCCGAGATCACGGTATTCGAGCGCGGCGACCGCGACTCCACCTGGGGGTTCGGCGTAGTCTTCTCCGACGACACGCTCAGGGGCTTCATGGAAGCCGATGCGGCGAGTTACCGTCGTATCGTAGAGCAGTTCGCGTATTGGGGCGGCATCAACACGACAATACACGGCAGGACGATCAATTCGCAGGGCCACGGTTTCTGCGGTATGTCGCGTCTGAAGCTGCTCAATATTTTTCACGATCGCTGCGACGAACTCGGCGTCGATCTGCGCTTTGGTACAGACATCGGGAGCGTCGACGAACTGCAACCCGACGACTACGATCTCGTCATCGCCGGAGACGGCATCTCCTCAATCATTCGCGAAACCTTCGCCGATGAATTCGGAACCCGCGTCGACTGGCGCGCCAACAAGTTCTGCTGGCTAGCGACGACGAAGCCGCTTGACGATTTTCAGTTTACATTCAAGGAAAACGAACACGGCTGGTGGTGGGTGCATGCCTACCGCTACGAGAAAGGCACAACGACGTGGATCGTTGAATGCGGCGAGGACACGTGGGCGGCAGCGGGTCTCGAAGGAGCGACTGAGGACGATACGAAGGCTTACTGCGAGGCGCTGTTCAGCGACGAGCTCGACGGACATCCGCTGATCACAAACCGTTCGATCTGGCGGACCTTTCCCGTGATTCGTAACGAGCGCTTGTATCATCGCAATATGGTGCTGCTCGGCGATGCCGTGCGCTCCGCACATTTCAGCATCGGGTCCGGCACCAAGCTCGCGATGGAAGACGCGATCGCGCTTGTGGATTGTCTCGACGCCGCAAATCAGGATGTGGCCGCCGCGCTCGAACTCTATCAGGAGACGCGCAAGATTGAGGCCGATAAACTGCAGCGTACGGCGGTCGTCTCGCTGAGCTGGTTTGAGCGCATCGATCGCTACGCGGCCGCGCAGAGTCCGGAGCAGTTCACATTCAATATGCTGTGCCGCTCGAAGCGCATTACGTATGAGAATCTCAAACTTCGCGACCCGGAATACATCGCCTCGGTGGATCGCTGGTTTGCCGACTATGCGAAAAGGACGACCGGCCTTGACGATATCGACGTGCAGAATCCGGTAGCACCCGTATTTCAGCCGTTTCGTATCGGCAGTCTTCGAATCGAAAACCGTTTTCAGTTGTCTGCCATGTGCCAGTACTGCGCCGAAGACGGGATGCCGAACGACTGGCACCTCGTGCACTACGGCGCCCGTGCGATCGGGGGTGCTGGGTTATTAAACACCGAGATGATCTGTACCTCGCCCGACGCGCGCATTACACCGGGTTGCGCGGGTATCTGGAGCGAGCAACAGACCGCTGCGTGGCGGCGCATCGTCGACTTCGTGCATGCCAACAGCCGGTCGAAAATCTGCGCGCAACTCGGGCACGCCGGGCGCAAAGGCGCGACCTGCCAGCCCTGGGTCGGTGCCGGCATGGATCAGCCGCTTGAGAACGAAGCCTGGGACATTATCGCGCCGTCGCCGATTCCGTATCTGGATCACAGTGTCGTACCGCGGGAAGCCACTGAGGACGACATGCATCGCGTCACCGAAGACTTCGTCACGGCCGTGCGCAACGCGGATGAGGCCGGATTCGACATGATTGAGATTCATCTCGCGCACGGTTATCTGCTGTCAGGCTTTATCAGTCCGTACACGAACAAGCGTAGCGACGAGTATGGCGGCAGCATCGAAGGTCGCATGCGTTTTCCATTGCGAGTAATTGCGGCAGCCAGAGCGGCATGGCCCGCCGGCAAACCCATATCCGTACGAGTGTCGGCGACCGATTGGGTCGAAGGCGGATTGTCCGATGCGGACAGACTGGCAGCGGCGCGGATGCTTAAAGATGCCGGAGTCGACATCATCAATGTGTCCACAGGACAGGTGACAAAGGACGAAGACCCGATCTACGGGCGCATGTTCCAGGCACCGTTTGCCGATGAAATTCGCAATGAAGTTGGGATAGCAACGATTGTGGCCGGAAACATCACCACAGCCGATCAGGCGAATACACTGGTCGCGGCCGGGCGTACCGACATCGTCGCGATGGGCCGGCCGATCATGAATGAACCGCATCTCGTATTGACGGCGGCCGCGCATTACGGCGTTGCCGGTCAACACTGGCCGCCGCAGTATCACTCCGGCAGGAACCTCGCAGAAATCATGGCCGAACAGCGCAATGAAGAAATGCTGGAACTGCGCCGCGAGGCCAAACCGCCGAACCCGAGTGAGGCGCTCGCCATTGCGATGGCGCGTGGCGAAATTCTCGCGGCCGGAGAACAATGACAGGAGCAGAACAATGAACAGCGCAGGCCCCGAACTCAACGAACTGGTGTCTGACACCCACATTCACCGCCGCGTGTACACCGACCCTGCGATCTTCGACCTGGAGATGAAGCGCATCTGGGGCCGCGCGTGGATTTACGTCGGTCATGACAGTCAGGTGCCCAATGCGGGCGACTATTTGTCCGTGCAACTCGGCCGTATGCCGGCCGTGATGGTGCGCGACAAAAACGACGAAGTGCATGTACTGCACAATCGCTGTGGCCACAAAGGGGCCAAGCTCGTTGACAAGCCCTGCGGAAAAATCGGTGCGTTTCGTTGTTGTTACCATGGCTGGACCTACCGGCTGGACGGCAAGTTACTTGGCGTGCCACATCTCGAAGGCTACAAAGATACGCCGTTCGATAAAGATGACCCGCAGTACAGCATGCAGAAGTTCGCCCGCTACGACAGTCATCGCGGGTTTGTGTTTGCAACGCTCGATCCGAATGCGCCCGACCTGCGCACCTGGCTCGGCGGTGCCGGCGACGTCATCGATAACCTGTGCGATCGTTCGCCCGAAGGCGAAGTCGAAGCCGCGGGCGGTATTTTGCGCTACGACCACAATTGCAACTGGAAGATGTTCATCGAGAATCTCAATGACACGATGCATCCGATGGTGGTGCACCGTTCGGTCGTGGACGCAGCCAACGAGTACATTCAGACACTGCCCGAGGATTCTCCGCGCCGTGACGAAGCGGAAATAATTCCACCGTTCGGTGCGTCCTACGACGTGTTTGAGGCGACAGGCATTACCGGGTTCAGGTACGGCCATCATTACGACGGTGGGAAGAGCAGTATTCATGCCGACTATAGCGTCGATCCCGACTACGAACAGGCCATGCTCGCGGCCTACGGCCCGGAACGCACACGAGAAATCCTGACGTGGAATACGCACAACACGCTATATTATCCGTCGTTAACGATTAAATCCGCGATTCAGAATATCCGCGTCGTGCGGCCGATTGCCGTCGATCGCTGTATTGTCGAAACGCATTCATTCCGCTTAAAGGGCGCGCCCGAATCGATGTTGCAGCGTACGTTGCTGTACTCGCGCCTGATCAATTCGAACGGGTCGATGGTCGGACCCGACGATCTGACCGCGTATTTCCGCATGCAGCAGGGGCTTAAGTCGACGGGCAGTGACTGGGTCGAGATGTGCCGCAATCACGGCAGGGACGAGGACCAGGGCGACCGGCTGACCAATACGGGTACGAGCGATCTCGACATGCGCAGCCAGTACGGTGCCTGGCGGCATTACATGGTCGGGGAGGCGGCGTAATGAGTACGAATGCCTCGCTCACACGGCGCGACGTCGAGGACTTTTTGTACGTTGAGGCGTCCTGTCTCGATAATCCCGATCTCGACGCCTGGCTGAACCTGTACACCGAAGACGGCACTTACTGGATGCCTGCGATACCGGGCCAGGAAGATCCGCTGAACCACGTGTCCCTGTTCTACGACGACCGTGTGTTGATGGAAATACGTAAGCGGAATTTCGTGCATCCGCGTGCCGCGTCCAAGGACTACGTCGTGCGTTGTTCGCATATCATCGGCAACGTGCGGATCGAATCGCAGGATGCCGCGGGTTGTGTCGTTACATCGAATTTTCAGTGCGTCATGTTCTATCACGATGAGCAGACGCTGTTTGCGGGGCGGTACCGCCATGAACTCGCGAACACGGCTGAGGGATTGCGCATACGGCACAAGCGGGTCGATCTGATCAACTGTGACGCGCCATTGGGTTCAATCATTATTTACTTGTAGGGTGCTGCCGTATGGAGCAATGCTGGCGATGGTTCGGTCCGGGCGATCCGATATCGCTTGAGAAAATCGCGCAGGCGGGCGCGACAGGCATCGTTACGGCGCTGCATGACATTCCGACCGGAGAGGTCTGGCCTGCCGAGTTGATCAAGGTGCGCGATCGTGAGATCCGGAAAGCCGGGCTGCGCTGGTCGGTCGTCGAGTCGGTTCCGGTGCACAGCGACATACAGGTCGGTGCCGGTAACCGCGATTCCCTGATCGCAAACTATCGGCAGACGATGCAAAATCTCTCGGGGATCGGCGTCGGCGTTATTTGTTACAACTTCATGCCGGTTGTCGACTGGACCCGGACCAGCCTCGATTTCCGGCTGCCCAATGGCGCTGAAGCACTGCGGTTCGATATTGCGCAATTCGCGGCTTACGACGTGTTGATCCTCAAGCGCAACGGTGCGGAAGCCGATTACTCAGCGCCCGTATTGCAGCGTGCGCGCGACTATTTCGATGATCTCGACGACGCCGAAAAACAGCGTCTCGAACAAAGCATTATCGCGGGCCTGCCGGGTGGCGACGGCTCCTACGACCGCGAGACCTTAAGAACGGAAATCGAGCGCTTTCGTGCTGTGGGCGAGCAGGGCCTGCGCGCGAATCTGCTGTACTTTCTCGAGCAGATCGTACCGGTTGCGGCAGACTGCGGCATGCGCATGGCAATTCATCCCGACGATCCGCCGTTTTCGTTGTTCGGACTCCCGAGAATACTCTCAACGGCGGACGACGTGAGGTGGCTTTTCGACGCGATCGACCGCATTGAAAACGGATTGACGCTGTGCGCCGGCTCATTCGGTGCGCGCGGCGACAACGACCTGAGCGCCATCGCGAGGGAGTTCGGCGGCCGCGTGCATTTCGTGCATCTGCGCAATGTGTCGAGACAGGAGGACGGGTCCTTCCACGAATCCGAGCATCTTGACGGTGACAACGACCTTGTCGATCTCATGGCCGAACTGCTGGACAACGAGCGGGTGCGGCGCGAGAACGACCCGAGCGCACCGGAACTACCGATGCGTCCTGATCACGGTCATACGCTTGGCGATGAACTCGGCGATGCGAGTGTAAATCCGGGTTACTCCTACCTCGGCCGTTTGAAAGGACTGGCGGAACTACGCGGCGTCATGCGTGCGCTCGAATGGGGCAGAGACAGGAACAACTGATCCTGTCGCCGGAGTGTTCGGCCTAAACGCGCTCGACGGATTCCTCTGCCTCAAAGATGCCGAAACGTCCCTCGTATTCGCTGTCGTCACGGACGAAGTATCGCGCACGTTGGACGCGTTCCTTCGTGTAGGGCGGTGTGAACACGTCGATCATGCGTGTGAACTCACTGGCACGCAGTTCGTGGATATTGCCGACCGTCGCTGTCAAGGCTGCCGTGTCCCCGGCGGTCATTGTCAGGCTGCGTTCGGTTTGCAGCAGCGGGTTACCGGAAGCCGAAGTCTCATCGAGCCGGTCGTAGTGATCGACGTCGACATTGCCCTTTGTGCAGAAAATGACGCCCGTCATATCGGGATGATCGTGCAATGGGATGTCCTCGCCAGCTTCGAAATCCAGCATCGACACCATGAACTGCGATTCGTAGTGCATCGTGCGAATTTCCGGGAAGTCGAAATTTAGATTTTCGTACTTCCGTACGTACTCGACGATCTTGCTGTCATCGAGTTTCAGTTTTGCGACCAGTTTCCGGACGCGCGCTGTGTAGGCCGTCTGGTTCCAATCGTTGTTTTGCTGGACTTTGGACAGTTCATGACAAAGTGCAAGGAAGCGCTCCCAACTCACCGACTCGGTTTCTTTGGCCCAGGCATTGCGCGTCAGCGGCCCCGCGGCGGCGAGTAACAGTAGCGTGCTGCCGGTCATTTTGAGCGCAGATCGGCGGGTGATGTTCGTCATTGGATTTGGTCCGTATGTCATTGCCAGTCTTGAAAATTCGCAGGGTACCGGCCTGACCTTGCGGGAACATTGCGCGTGCTTCTACAATTTCTTTCCAAAGTGGTAACAAAACACCTACGATCCCTTCGGACGTCGTCTGTCAAAAGACGTTGGCGGCACGAAGACGTATTTCCTCTACTCGCAATCAGGAATGATCGGTGAATACGACACGGGCGGCGGTCAACAGAGCGCCTACGGTTACTGGCCGAACGGGCTTTGGATGACGGACCCGATTTATCTCAAGGATGGCGGTAATTATCATTTCTACCACAACGATCATCTGGGGACGCCGTACAAATTGACCGACATCACGGGCTCAGTGAGCTGGGAGGCGCATCTGGATCCGTTCGGGGAGGCAGCATTGCTGACGAATACGGTCAACAACAATCTCAGATTCCCCGGGCAGTATTACGATGCGGAGACCGGGCTGCATTACAACTACTTCAGAACCTATGACCCGGGTACGGGCCGGTATCTGGAGAGTGACCCGATCGGGCTCAATGGCGGGCTGAACACCTATGGCTACGTCGGCGGCAATCCGCTATCGTTCTATGACCCTCTTGGGCTGAAGTCGTATATCATCGTTCAGACGACCGGCACTGGTGGAGCGTTTGTCCTCTCAGGCGAAGCTGGGATGATATTTCTCATTGATCCTTGCACATTCGACGTCCACAACTTCTCGTACATGGCTGGAGGCGTAGGATTGGGTTTTGGTGGTGCTGTCACACTTGAGGTGGGTGCGGTAGAACTGGATAGTCCCACAGATTTGGAAGGGTGGGGTTTCGGTGTCGGCGTGTTCGCGACGGCAATCCACGGAATGACAGGGCAGCTATCTGGACCGGCCAATCTGAGCGGTGATTACTTGGCCGCCGGTGGCGGATATGCGGCGGGAGCGGGTGCAGGCGTCTCCGGTCTCCTGACTAAAACGAACTTCTTAAGCACAGACGAGTTTTCTTCACTGCCGCAAGCGGTACAGGACGCATTGGGAAATCTGAAACCTGACTGCGATGATAGTTGTGACAAATAGTCGCGGAAGAAATCACACGACCGACTTCGATTTAATCTGTACCAGAAGCTCGACAAAGGTTTGGAGAGCCGGTTATGCAAATGTACTGCTATTCACTGGCGTGGTATTCGGCGTGTTAGTCTGGAGCCTTCTAGGGGAAATTGGCGTTGGGAGAGGAATTGCGTTGGGCGTGGCTAGTGGAGTTCTACTTGGTTTCGTCTGGTACTACTCGACTTTTGTTTCCCGCATCAGAGAAGTAGACGGTTCAATTCAAGCGTTGAAGGCGTTCACGATGATCCAAATCCCCGTCGCATCTATCGTTTCGATTCGAATATCGAGTATCAGATCATCGCACTTCGCCAAGATCACTATTAAGCAAAAGGACGGCAAAGGGGCCGAACAACTGCGGTTGATCGCGCCAACCACGAACATAGGGACGTTCAAGTCTACGATCTCAGCATTGGAGAAGTTTGCGCAGAGGTACTGAATCACCCCGGTTTTCCCGGAGGGTTTTTGGTTTGAGCCAGGCAGCCATCGCCAGAGTCAGTTCCCGATTACGAGGTTCAAATTTATTGACGGTTTCCTTTTCCCCCAACAACGAGTAACATCCCTTCCACTATGAGCACATCCATTCACACACAGTACGCACACCCCTCAGCCGACGGTCCTTCGCGGATCGGCAAGGCCATGGCGTCGTGCCGTACCGGTATCGCTCCGACACCTGAAGGAGCGTTTTTGCATTAGCTGTCCCGTACATCGGTTCTGGATGGCGTAGTCGAACCATCCAGCGGAAAAAGCCCTGTTTGGTTCGCCAATCAGGGTTTTTTGTTGCCCGAACGAAAAACCGTTTGTTCGAGGAGGGCAGAAGATGACGGAAGCGAAACGTAACGGCCGGCCGACGCTGGCTGGAATCTGGAAAACCTACCGGATGAAAATCTCAGGCACGATGAGCCTGTTGTTTGTTGAGCGCCTGCTGGGCGTCGCGGTTCCGTTTGTCTTAGGGGTGGCGATCAACGACCTGATCGACGGCAGTTTCCGCGGCATCTGGTGGCTGGTGGGCCTCGAAGTCGCCGCACTGACGATTGGTACGATTCGCCGCCTGTATGACACGCGAGTCTATGCGGGTATCTACACCGACATTGCCGGCGAGACCGCCCAGAAAACGCACCTCAGTGTGAGCCGCCGGTCTGCGAGGCTCGGTCTCGCCCGCGAACTCGTCGACTTCTTTGAATGGGAACTGCCCGAGTTGTTCGCGGCGTTGATCGGCGTCGCAGGTGCGCTGACAATGCTGATCTACCTGCTGCCGACCGTCGGCGGACTAAGTGTGGTCGTCGGTATTGTCGTGGGCATCATTTTTGCTGTCAGCCGCGGTCGTATGTTCAACCTGAACAAGTTGCTGAACAACGAGCTTGAGCGGCAGGTGACAATGCTCGAATCCGGGCGCGAGTTTTCGCGCTGGCGGCACTTGTTGAGCCTTGCGCGCTGGCGCATACACCTGTCGGATCTCGAGGCGACCAACTTTGCGATTGCCGAGCTGTTCCTGTCCGCGCTGATCGTCGGTGCGGTCGTCATTACGGTGCGCACGGGCCTCAGCGTGGGCGAAGTATTCGCCGTGCTGACCTATCTGATCTCGGTGGCCGAAAACCTGATCGTCCTGCCCTGGACGTATCAGCAGTCGATTCGGGCGCGCGAGATCGGCGGGCGCATTGCATCGAGTCACTAAGGCCTGTTAACGGGCCTTAATCCACTGGTCAGGTGCGGCCGCTACTCGCCTTTGACGTAGCGGCCGTACCAGTCCAGATAACGCTCGTAACGGTCCCGGACGAAACTCGGTCTGGAAATACCGTGCGCCTCGTCGGGATAGACCACGAGTTGTGTCGAGACGCCGAGGCGCCTCAATGCCAGGTAGAGTTGCTCGGAATTTAGTATGGGTACGTTCCAGTCTTCCTTGCCGCCGATGACGAGTGTCGGCGTCGTCACTTTGTCGATGTCATTGAACGGCGAAATCCGTTCCCAGGCGTCACGGTTTTCCCAGGGTAGCCCCAGTTCGGCCTCCCATTCCTTC
This sequence comes from Woeseiaceae bacterium, assembly GCA_965224505.1. Taxonomy (GTDB): domain Bacteria; phylum Pseudomonadota; class Gammaproteobacteria; order Steroidobacterales; family Woeseiaceae; genus UBA1847. Next base: position 1,394,819 of record CBDCZL010000018.1, on the reverse strand, counting down.
TGATAGTGATCGTGACCGTAGTTGGCCAGATAGTTGACTTCGCTGGCGCCTGAGATCGCGCCCTTAAATCGATCGGATTTCGTGATGACGTAGTTCGTCAGCATTCCGCCGTAGGACCAGCCGCCGACGCCGAGCCGTTCCGGGTCGGCCATGCCTTCGCGAATCGTGTAGTCCACGGCCGCTATGACGTCATCGAAGTCCTTGACGCCCCATTCCGCGAATATCGCGGCTGAAAAGTCCTGGCCGTAGCCGCTTGAGCCGCGGGGATTGGAGATGACGACGACATAGCCGTTCGCGGCCAGCAGCTGTGCGTCTTTGTTGAACGAAAAATCGTATTGCGATACGGGGCCGCCGTGAATCCTAAGGATCGTCGGGTAGCGCCGATTCGTATAATAGTCGGGCGGTGTAAACACGAAGCCTTCGATCGGAGTCCCGTCCGCGCTTGGAAACGTGACGTTGCTCATGTTCGCGAATTCGACGCCATCGAGCAAAGCGTTGTTGGTTCGTGAAAGTTGTGCCATCTCGGTATCCCGCAACAGGTAAACTTCGCCGGGAACTTTCTCACTGCCGATGCGCAGCGCGATGCTCCGCCCTGTCGCATCCATCGAAAACTCGCGAACACTGAGTTCGCCATCGACCAGTCGATGGATACTTCCGGTCGACAGGTCAAATTCCGCGAGATGCTGCTCTGCGCTGTCTTCAAGCACGAACAGAATGGATTCGTCGTTGCGGGCGAAGACCGGTGACATGACGTGACGATCCAGCGACTCGGTCAGTACGCGCTCGTTGCCGCCGTTGGCCGAGGCGACAGCGAGATGATTCGTGGCGTACCAGATCAGGTCGGGTTCGGTCGCTGTGATGTAGGTGATCTGTTTCCCGTCGTGGCTCCATGCGGGCGAATGATCGCTGCCCGGATTGGAGGTGATGCGGCGAAGTTCTCTGTGCTCAGCATCGTCTTCGGCTGAAACGACCCAGATATCGTCGTTGGAATTTCGATCGGGCTCCTCGGTGCGGTTACTGACGAATGCAATTGCACGACCGTCCGGGCTCCACGCGGGCTGGTGGTCGTCATAGTCGTCAAACGTGAGCTGTTTCGGTTCTGCGCCTTTATTGTCGAGAACATAGAGGTGAGTCCGGCTGCGGTCCAGATAAGGTACGCCGTCGCGCTTGAACTGCAGCCGGTCGATGACATAGGGCAATGGTCTGGCTTCCTCATCCGCCGCCTTAGCCGCTTCGTCGGCGAGGTCCGCCGCCGTCTTGTCTTTAATCATCAACAGCATCTTTTTGCCATCGGGTGCCCAGCGGAAGTCTTTGACGCCCTGATCAACGTTCGTGTGTTGCTGAGAGTCGCCACCGCGTATGTCGAGCGTCCACACCTGGGTTTTTGCATCGTCGCCGCCCTTTGCGGCGAGGAATCCGAGTTGCCGGCCATCCGCACTCCAGCGAGGCGTCGATGCGGAATAGTCATCCGATGTCAATTGAACCGATTCTTCGCCGTCGGCTGAGACCATGAAAATCTGAGTGGACTTCTCGTCCGCATCGAGATCGTTGCGCTCAACCGCGTAGGCAATCCATGCACCGTCCGGGCTGATCTGTGGGCCGGATACAGAACGAATCTGCAGCAGGAGCTCAGGATCGATACGTTTCGGCGCGTTCTGCGCCTGAGCTGAGCCGTCAAAAACAAACGTAAAAGCCAGCAGCAACGCAGCCGCTGCACGTACGCGCACACAAATCATTCGGAACTCCCCAAAAATTGCAGTTTTCAGGGTCAACAGCCTAACGGTATGTCGCTGCAATGCAACCCACGCGGGTTTTGGCATGAATAGCGTACGCAGTACCTGACACCACTCATCAGTACCCGACACCACCCATCGGTGTCTGACACCGGTCAGAATGGCAATGTCCACCGGCGTGGTGGGTCCCACACCGTCGATGCGCCGAACATTTCGGGCGCCGAATTGGCAGCGCAGGCCTATAATTGCGTGGACACCAAAGAGTAGTGTATCTGGCGAAATGGCTTTGAATGAACTGCCCACAACACAACGGCCTGCCGTACAGGAGGCGCTGAGTCGCTGGAGCGACGACGCTCGCCTGGACCCGTTGCCCGGAGAGTGCGACTGGAATTTCAGAGTATCGGGGACGGTGTCCGGCGTGCTCAAAATCTCCGGAGACATCCACGACCGTGAGCAAATCGAGATGCAGATCGCGATACTCGATTATCTGGCCGGGACGGGCGATGTGCCGACGCCTCGGGTAATTCCATCCCGCAACGGTAACGAAATCGAGCGTATCGACGACGATGGCGAACTCAGATATGCCCGGATGGTCAGTCTGTTGCCTGGGAGGATGTTCGTCGAGCTGACGCAGGTCGATGCCGGGCTGCTGAGGGATATCGGTATTACGCTGGGGCGATTGCACGTCGCGCTGGCACAATTTGTCCACCCGGGGCTGGATCGCCAATTGAAGTGGGATCTGTGCGCAGCCGATGCGTTTGAATCAGGGGTGGGCAAGGTCGAAGGCGCGGCTCGCCGTGCGTTGTTGCGGCGGGTATTCTCGCATTACAAAGACAGTAATCAGCCCATTCTTCGTTCTCTGCCTCGACAGGCGCTGCACAACGATCTCAACGATCACAATGTACTGGTTGTGACCGGGCCGGAGGGCGACGGCCGTCTGTCCGGCGTCATCGATTTTGGCGATGCGATGTACGGCCCGAGGCTTGCCGATGTCGCTATCGCCGCTGCCTACCTGGTGCTGAACTGCAACAATCCGCTCGACCGGCTGGAGTCGTTCCTTGGAGGATATTCTGCCGTGTGCGAGCTGGTCGATGCGGAATTCGATATTCTCTGGCCGTTGTTGCTGACGCGGCTTGCGGTGAGCGTGACCAATGCGGCGCTCATGAAACAACAAAAACCCGAGGATCCCTACGTGACCGTGACCGAAGCCGGCGCGTGGCGGTTGCTCGAGCGGATCGACACGTACGATGCTGCCGCGATCGTTACGCGCCTTCGTCGCGTGGTTCAGCAGTCCGCCGGCGACCGAGCCGGGCCGGGGAATGCCACGTTGCGGCAAAACTGAGATAATGGTGCGGCACAGCCCGCAGGTGGGATCACACAGGCACGGAAGTCATGGGCGAATCGTCAAAATCCATTCGAATTATCAACGCACCGCTCGACCTCGGCGCTTCACGGCGCGGCACCGATGCAGGCCCGTCGGCGTTTCGTGTCGCCGGTCTGAGCGGGGCGCTCGAAAAAATGGGCCTGACCGTTTCGGGGCAAAGCGACATTCCGGTGCCCGCGATGGAGACACGGACGCCGAGCGATCAGCAGGCGCGATTCAGAGACGAGATTCTGGCGGTCTGCCGGGAGCTGGCGGCGCAGACCCTTGAGACGCTCGACAGCGGCGAACAGCCACTGGTCATTGGTGGCGACCATTCGATCGCGATGGGCACTGTGGCAGGCGTTGCGGCGCACGTCGCACGCCGCGAGCAAAGCCTGGGGCTGCTCTGGTTTGATGCACACGGCGACATGAACCTTCCCGGGACGTCGCCGAGCGGCAATGTTCACGGTATGCCGTTGGCGCACGTACTTGGATACGGTGACGCGGAACTGTCGTCGATTATGGACATGCGACCCGCTGTCCGGCCCGAGCATGTGGTGTTGCTGGGCATTCGCGACGTGGATCGTGTGGAACGGGAGTTCATCCGCGAATCCGGCATTACCGTGTTTACGATGCGCGACATCGACGAACTCGGGATGAGCGAGGTCGCGCGTCGCGCGCTGCAGGTACTCAACGATGGGACGGCAGGGTTCCATATCAGTTTCGACCTCGACGGCTGCGACCCCGACGTGATTCCGGGCACAGGAACGACCGTGCCTGGCGGTGTCAGTTACCGCGAAGCGCATCTGCTGCTGGAGGAGTGCGCCAGCGACGGACGCATGATTTCCATGGAGGTCGTGGAACTGAATCCGTTTCTGGACCACGGGAATATCTCCGCCGAACGCGGCGTGCTGCTGATTCAAAGCGCGTTCGGTCGAAACATTCTGTAACGGCGAGCCAACGGAGAAGGCGGACGCCGTTATTTTCCGCGGCGACTCAGGAACGACCAGGCTGCGAATGTCAGCGTCATGCCGAGCCATAAAATGGCAACCGATGTTTTGCCGCGATGAGGCGTGTCCACCGACCACATTTCGGCGGATTCAAGCCAGTACAGCAGGTACATTGACGCCACCCACGGCGTCAGCATCAGGGCTGTCAGCAGCAGGCGAACGGCGCGCGTCCTTAGAGTTTCGAGCATAATGCAACTGTATCAAGCGGCCCACCAGGCACCGATATTCTCAACCTATCGGGTACGACGTAACGTCTGTTCGATAGTGTAACACTGACGTTAGTTTTAACAGGCCCTGGCCGGCGTGCAGCGTCGGCAACGCTGAAACCGGAACTCCTATGAACTTCGATCCGCGGGCTGTATTGAAATATCGGATCCTCAACGGCTGGAGTCTGTTCTGGCTGGTCGCGGTGCCAATGTCGGCGGTCATGATCGTGAGAATGAGCGGGACGGATCTGTCGGCCGGCCCCGGCGTGTCCGAGATGATTGGGTTTTCGGTGCGCTGGGCTGTACCGTTCATCTTTGTGGTAGTGGCTTCGTCTTCGCTGCAGTACTTGTTTCCCGGACCGTTGCCCGCGTGGTTACTTCGCAATCGTAAGTATCTTGGGATGTGCTTTGCTTGCGCGATGGCCTGGCAGGGGCTCTTTATCTTCATGATGTCGACGTTCCACCGGGACTACTATCACGAGGACATCTATCTGTTGCGCGACGAACTCGAAGGCAGCACGGGTTATCTGTTTCTGGTTGCATTGGTGATTACGTCGTTCGACAGCATTCGGCGGCGATTCAGTCTGCAACAGTGGAAAGTGTTGCACACGTTCGGAATTTGTTTTCTATGGGCGTATCCGTTCAGCGTCTACTGGTGGAATCTTTTCTACTACGGCAATCCGCAGGCTATCGACTACATGTTTTACTGCGGCGGTTTTCTTGCGTTTGCTGTCAGGATTGCAGCGTGGGGTAAGAAGCGCGCAATGCGTTCGCGCGCCGATCGTACGCCGGATTCTGCGCCCGGAATTTTAAAATTTCTGGGTGCCGGCGTCGTTGCATTTGGATTGCTGGTAGCCGCAACCGGCCTCTATTGGCAGGAGAGTGTGACAGAATTTCTGACCGCGCCCGATTGGTCGGCCAGGCTTGAGCTGTGGTTTCCCTACTGGCCGTTTGAACCTTTTCTTTCGCTCATGGTGATTGCCGCTGGCGTCCACCTGTATACACACGAAGGCAGGCTGAATCCGGTGGTCGCTTCCCGTGGCGCGGCCGCACGGCGATGAAATCTTCTGATACACATTCATACAGAACAGAGATTTAACCATTGCAGTAGCGGGTTAGGATTCGTCGAAAGTATGGTATCGAACTCGCAACAGGCTGGTTCGATGCCCAAAATCGACGGAGCCGAACGTCATGTTGAGAATTTTCACCGCAATCAGTCTGTTGCTGCTACTGAGTATGGAGTCCGCGATGGCACTTGAAGAGCCGGCCTACAAGGTGGTTGCCACGCTTAATGACTTCGAAATCCGGGACTACGAGCCGTACGTGATCGCCGAAGTCGATATTGCAGCCGCCGATGACGACGGCGCAGGTGACGCGTTCAGGATACTTGCCGGTTACATATTCGGCGACAACAGAGCTGCGACAAAAATGGCGATGACTGCCCCCGTCGAGTCGCGGCGTTCCGGCCGCGGCGAGAAGATGGCGATGACCGCTCCCGTTACGTCCAATCGTACCGATGACGGACAGGTCACGACTTATGCGTTCGTCATGGAAAGCAGATACACAACGGAAACGCTGCCGGTTCCCAACGACGAGCGCATCCAAATACGTGAGGTTCCGGCGCGGACAATGGCCGTGATTCGCTACGCGGGCCGCTGGACGCAAAAAAAGTATCTGAAGTACGAAGCGAAGTTGCGCAGTGCATTGGCGGCAGCCGGACTGGAAACGGTCGGCCGGCCGATCTTCGCGCGCTACAACAGCCCGTTCTCTCTGCCAATGATCCGCCGCAACGAAATCATGCTCCAACTGGCAGACCCGACAGACGGTGTCAGGTACCAGGCCCTGGTGTCAGAGACGGCAGACGGTGTCAGGTACCAGGGCTTGGTGTCAGATACTGAAGGCTGATACGCCCCCAGAGAACAGCTCCCTTTGGGCCGTACCGCAAAATCGGATTATCTTCGGCGGGCCTTCTAGTGCGCATACGAAGGGGCCACCGCTTCGATCCCGCGCCCCCCTGCCGAGGTAAAAAACGTCGTCGGCAGGGCACAGAAGTATCAACCGACCTACAATGAATAGTAGTGTGAATTGCAGGGGTCGTGGCGTTGACCCGGTTTGTGACGCGATGCAGAGGTTAGAACGAATCTAAATTGCTAGAATAAGTTTAAAATGATCTTCCGCCAACACATTCCGCGCCTATGCTAACCGCCGAATACAGCCTCAGAAGCCTGGTGCCACAGTTCCGAACGGGCGTCTCGCGGGTGCAGTTGCGCCGATTCGCCGCACAATTGCCGGTTTGTTTGTCGGTAAGCCTCGTATTTACGGCACTGATTCTCGTCGCATTTGGCGATGCCGCCCATCGCAACTGGCTGTATCTGTGGGCTGCGGGACAAATAGCTCTGACAGCCGTTGGATTCTCTTTCCGGAGGCGCCGAAAACAGCCTGCTCCGGACGACGGACCGGCAATCGTCCTCGAACGCGTTCCGTTGCGGCTCTCCATTGCGTGGGGTGCTGCGTGCGGCGGTCTGTGGGGAAGTCTTAGCCTGCTGCTGCCACATGCAGTCGACGGTCAGACTGCGACGCTCATCGTAGCCATCGGGGGAATGGCTGCGGTCGGCGCGACGACGCTTTCGGCCGTACCGCAGATCGCACTGGCGTTTATTGTGTGTTGCTGTGTGCCCGTTGTTCTTCACGGCTTCGTGCTTCCCGGTGATTACCCGGGCAATCTGTCGCTGCCGTTCGCGGTGTTGATGGTTGCACTGATACTTGTCTCAAGGGCGGTGTATCGCGGTATGTTTGAGCGCAGACTTTCGTCCCGGAGTCCTGACCGTGCTGAGCGGGAAGCGTTCAGGAACCGCGTCGTCGGAATCGTCAATTCGGCGGAAGATCTGGAAACCGCGCTGTCTGAGAGTCTGAGGGAAATCTGTGACTTTGCCGGGTTTGACGCAGCTCGTGTGATCGCTAAATCAGACGACGACGCCAATCGAACGGTCCCCGCCGAGACGATTTACGTGTCAGACACCGTAAGCCACAAAGAATTCCGGAAGATGTTACAGGACCCCGGCTTCGATTCGATCCTTAGCCGCGCGGTCAGGAGTGTCGATACCGGAATGCAGCATTGGCGGCTTCGCCCGGGGTTGCCGGAGGGGCTTGAATCTTATCTTGTAGTTCCCGTGACCGCCGGGCGGCAGACAATCGCGATACTTGAGTTGTTCTCGACGTCACGGCATCGGCCGGACGACGGTACGATTCAATCTCTGACGTACATCGCGGCCAGACTCGGTCTGTCCATCGAACGATACATTGCAGACGCCGAGCTGCGGCAGAGCGAGCGGAATTTTCGCAGGCTGATTCAGAATTCGGCGCTTGGAATGGCTGTCCATCGACACGATCGAATCCTGTATGCCAACGATGAGGTTGCCCGGATTTTCGGATATACGGCAGATGAACTACCGGGCCTCCGTTCTGCACAGGATTTTGTTTACCCGCGCTTTCAACCGATGCTGGAGCAAATCGCGCAGGCGCGGGCGGCCGGCGAACCGCAGGCAGGATCCTTCGAATTTGAGGGCGTTCACAAAAGCGGCCGCCGGATTCCTTTGCGGGGCAGGGTCGACACGGTGGAGTGGCGGGGCAAAGCAGCGTTGCTGACGTCCGTTATCGACATGACGGAGCACAAGGCTGCGGAACAGGCGCGGCGCCGGGAAGAAGGTCGCGCCCGGGATTATCTGAATATCACCGGGTCCATTATCTATGCCATGGATGTCCACGGAAATCTGACGCTGCTGAACAGTTCAGGCTGTCGCACGTTGGAATGCGAGGAACGGGACGTGCTGGGAAAGAACGGATTCGATTTGTTCACTCCCGAGAAACGGCGTGAACACGACAAGGCGATGTACGCCCGTTGGATGAGCGGGGAAGAACCGGTACTTTCGACCACGTTGAACTCTGTCATCACGACCAGCGGCAGGAAATGTTACGTGCGCTGGCAGACGGTGCCGCTTACCGACGAGCGTGGCCGGATAACCGGCGTGCTTGGCTCTGGCGAGGAGGTCACGCAGCAGATTTACACTGAGCGGCAGTTGCGGCAGGCACAAAAAATGGAAGCCGTCGGGCAGCTCACCAACGGCATTGCTCACGATTTCAACAATATCCTGATGGTGGTCATCGGTAATCTCGAGTTGGCGCAGAACCAGCCGAAGAACTGTGCCCACCTTATTTCTGCTGCACTCAACGGCGCGCAGCGAGGTGCCGACCTCAACCGGCAGCTGCTGGCATTTTCGAGATTGCAGATAATCGATGCCAAGGTCGTCGATATCAACAAAGCCGTACTCAACATGCTTGGTCTGCTCGAGCGTTCGCTCGGCGAACGAATCGACATCGAAATCATGTTATGTGATGAAATCTGCCGGAGCAAACTCGATCAAGGTCAGCTTGAGAGTGCGATCCTGAATCTGGGTGTGAACGCGCGCGATGCGATAAAGGGTCCCGGAAAAATCGTCATCGAAACCGGTGTCGCGGATAAGACCCAATTCCCCGAACTCGAAGGCACCGACGACGAAATGCTGTACGTCGTCGTGCGCGACGACGGCAGCGGAATGTCGCCCGAGGTTCTCAAACAGGCATTCGACCCGTTCTTTACGACCAAGAAGGCCGGCGCGGGCAGCGGCCTGGGTCTGAGTATGGTGTTCGGCTTTATTCAGCGCTCCGGCGGCAATATCCGAATTTTCAGCACACCCGGTAAGGGCACGAGCGTCTATTTGTTTCTGCCGCGCTTCGATAGTGAGGAGGAGGTCGCCGTGCAGGAAACGCAATCGATGCCGGCCTTACCTGACGACGAAGACCGAACGGTTCTGCTCATCGAGGACAAGGCCGAGGTCGAGGAGACCATCAGAGGCTTTCTTACGTCGCTGGGATACGATGTGTTGACGGCCCGCGACGGCGAGCAGGGCGTCGCAATGATCGATCAGTGCGCGGAAGATATCGATCTTGTGCTCAGCGATATCGTGTTGCCGGGTGCCGTAAGCGGCACCGATGTCGTCGAGGAATTGCTGGCGTCGCACAAGGGCATCAAGGCTGTATTGATGTCGGGCAATCCCGAGAAGTCGTCCGATGAGGGCAGCGACGAACTTCCGGACGTGCCCTTCCTGAGGAAGCCATTCAGACGTTCCGCACTTGCAAAAGTGCTTCGCGAGTCGTTTCACACCTGACTCGAAGCAATCGCCCGCTCGCCTGGACTCGCCGCAGGGCGACTGTCACAATTCGCTCCCTTTCATGTTGCCAGAGGTAATCGCATGCACGAGGTATTGAGCCGGCTCGGCCTTGCCGAATCCAATCCCGGAACATGGCTTGGCGGTCAGTCGTTGGAGGATTCGTCCGCGCCGCTGATCGAGTCGATTAATCCCGCAACCGGAGACGCAATCGGCTCGGTGAGGGCAACGTCGGCCGCGGAATACGATTCCCTGCTCGACGAGGCGACCTCGGCATTTGTGGAATGGCGCAAGGTGCCGGCACCGGTTCGTGGCGATGCCGTGCGGCGAATCGGCAACGCACTGCGCGACTACAAGGACGCGCTGGGCAGCCTTGTCACCCTTGAGATGGGCAAAATCAAGGCGGAGGGCGACGGCGAAGTTCAGGAAATGATCGATATTGCCGATTTTTCGGTCGGACAGTCGCGCATGCTGTATGGCAAGACGATGCACTCCGAACGGCCACAACACCGCATGTATGAGCAATGGCACCCGCTGGGTGTCGTGGGCATTATTACCGCGTTTAATTTTCCGGTTGCGCCATGGTCCTGGAACGCGTGCATATCCGCGATATGCGGCAACACGAATGTCTGGAAGCCGTCGCCGAAGACGCCGTTGTGCGGCGTGGCCGTGCAAAAAATCTGCGCCGAAGCGCTCGCGGACACCGACCTGCCGAATTTCCTGTTTTTGTTCAACGATGCCGACAACCGTCTGGCCGCGCAGTTTGTCGACGATCCGCGTGTGAATCTCGTGTCGTTTACAGGCTCCTGCGAAGTCGGGCGCGGTGTCGGCGAACGTGTTGCCGCGCGCATGGGCCGATCGTTACTCGAACTCGGCGGCAACAACGCGATCATCGTCGATATGCACGCCAATCTCGAACTCGCGGTTCCGGCGATTGTATTCGGTTCGGTCGGAACGGCCGGCCAGCGCTGCACGTCGACCCGCCGCATTATCGTGCATCGTTCGCGCTTCGACGACGTCAAAGAGGCGCTGGTGCGAGCGTATAAACAGGTCCGCATCGGAGATCCGCTGGATCCGGCCACCCTCATGGGGCCAGTCATTGAGGAGAGCACGATAGAGCGCGTGCAGGCGGCTTGTCAGGCGGTCGTGGATGCCGGCGGAGAACTTCTCTGCGGCGGAGAACGCCTGGACCGCGCCGGCAACTATATAACGCCTGCGATCGCAACAGCCGAGAACCACTGGGATATCGTGCAGGCCGAGACATTCGGGCCGCTGTTGTATCTGATTCCCTACGATACGCTGGACGAAGCCATCGCGCTGCAAAATGGGGTTGTGCAGGGTCTGTCGTCGGCAATATTTACCGACAAGCTGCAAAATGCCGAGTATTTTCTATCGCACGGCGGTTCCGACTGCGGTATCGCCAATGTCAACATCGGTACATCAGGCGCCGAGATCGGCGGTGCATTCGGCGGTGAAAAAGAAACCGGCGGTGGGCGGGAGTCGGGTTCCGATGCATGGAAAGCGTATATGCGCCGGCAGACGAACACGGTCAACTGGAGCAAGGGCCTGCAGCTTGCGCAGGGAATCGATTTCGATCTGTGATCCTGTTTATTCTTGAAAATAGCTGACAAGACGCGACTCATCGTGCGTTTTGTCCGATTCGAATAAGGTTTTCTGCGTTCGGAATACCCACACGTCAAAGTTGAAGTATCCCGCAACCCGGAGGTTTCGGTACCAGGACTCGAATTCCGAGTGGGTGGCCGCGGGATAGCGCTCGCGCCGGCACGTGTCCCAGTTCGTGTACGTTGTGTCTGCCATGTTCTTTCCCTGTAAGTATGCAACGGTCAATCACTGACCTGACTCGAAGACTTGCAGAGATACTGTCGCGCTCACGCGCTTATCCCACTTCGCAGTGCAAATTTACGCTGATTTGCGATTTTAACGAAAAAATGAGAACGTTCCCATTTCCTGGGGGCAATGAGCGAAGCAATGGATCGACGACACTTTCTGGCGAACGGCCTGGGTGCGGCGCTGGTCGGTTCTTCGGCCGTTGCTGCGCAGGAAACGTCACTGGCAGGGCCGCTCGAGCGGGCCTTTGCCGATGCGAAGCCGCTGAATCTGAAAATCACGGATCTCAGGACCTTTCTCGTCGATGCGGGCAATGACGAAAATTACGTATTCGTAAAGCTCTATACTAATCAAGGGATTACCGGGCTCGGTGAAGGCACCTTGTCGAATAAGGGCGAGGTTGTCGCGGCTGCGATCGAGGCCCACAAGCGCTATCTGGTTGGAAAGGATCCGACCGAAATCGAGCGCCACTGGCGCGGAATGTTCATCGGTCCCCGCTACCGCGGCGGCCCGGTGCTGATGTCGGCGCTCAGCGCGGTCGAAATCGCGCTCTGGGATATTCTCGGTAAGGCGCTCGGACAACCGATCTGGACGCTGCTTGGCGGCAAGGCACGCGACAAAGTCCGGCTGTATTGTCATGAGGGCTATCTCGAGCGCGTCAGCCACCGCAAAAAGCGCAGGGCAAAGTCCTACGACGAAGCGCTGGACCTCTGGCGGCAGAAAAAGGAGCAGGGCTGGACCTGCGTCAAGGGCGGCTTCTACTCGGGCGGTAAGCCGATCAACCATCGGGTTGCGATTCGGCGAGGTATTGAACACCTCGCCAGAGTGCGCGAGATCGTCGGTCCTGATTTCGACATCATCGTCGAAGCGCATGGCAAACCCACGCCGCTGACCGCCGTGGAGTTCTGCAATCGTGTCGAAGAGTTTCGCCCGTTGTGGGTCGAGGAAGTCACGCAGCTCGAAAACGAGGTACTCGAGGAAGTACGGCAAATTCGTGCGCAGACGCGGGTGCCGCTCGCGACCGGTGAGCGGCTGACGTCGCGCTATTATTTCGCGCCGCTGTGTGCGGAGCGCCTCGTCGACGTCATCATGCCGGATGTTGTGCATGTGGGCGGAATTTCCGAGCTGCGCAAGATCGCAATCCTCGCCGAGGCGTTTCGTGTCGACGTATCGCCGCACAATCCGCAGAGTGAGGTCAGCACGCTCGCGTCGATGCATGTGTGCATGAGCACGCCAAACTGCACGATACTTGAAATCGGCAGCGGTCAGGATCCGTTCTGGCAGGACCTGTTCTACGGCGGGCATTTTTCGTACGAGGGAGGCTACGCCAGTCCACCGACACGTCCCGGGCTCGGCATCGACCTCGATGAGGCCGTGGCAGCGAAGTATCCGTTTCAGGAAAAAAACTGGAACACGCTTCGGACCGAGGACGGCGCTTTTGTTGACAGGTAAGCCATGACGACGATCAATTCCGGGTTCCGGCAGCGTGTCCGGAACGGCGACACACTGATTTCGACGATGCTGAGCAAAATTCGGAATCCTGGCTGGTACGAGGTACTCGCAGACCTGCCCTTCGATTTCCTGACGATCGACATGGAGCATTCGCCGTACAGCGACAGTGAAGTTGCAGACCTGCTGGCGGTCATTCGTGCGGGCGGCATGCCGAGCGTCGTCAGAATTCCTCGCCCGCAATGGCACTTCGTGACGCGCGTATTCGACTCGGGTGCGAGCGGCGTACTGGCGCCATACTGCGAAACCGCAGACGAGGTTCGCGAGGTTGTTCGCGCGGCTCGCTGGCGGCCGCTCAAGGGGCGTTTGGCCGAGCACGCCGTTATTGACGACGAGTTTCCGAGTGAGGCGACTCGCGAGCATCTCGAAGACTGCAATCGCGACCATGTCGTGATGATCGGCATCGAGAGCGTGCCTGCCGTCGAAAACCTCGACGCAATTCTCGATGTTGGCGGCATTGATGTCGTATTTATCGGTCCTGCCGATCTGTCGACGTCGATGGGAATTCCCCGCGATTTCGATCATCCCGACTTCGACCGCATGTGTCTCGACATTATCCGGCGCTGCACGGAGCGCGGCGTACAGGTAGCGGCCAATTTCGCGTCGCTCAGGCAGTCGGCCAGGTGGGCCGCGCTCGGTCTGAATCTCGTGATTCACGCCTGTGATTTCCGCGTGCTGCACGAAGGCTACAAAAAGGCGATCGAAGACATTGCGGCGTCTGCCGGACACACACTGTCTATCGGTGACTCGAATGTGGACATTTAGCCGCAGGTGCTGCGTTTCAGCATTCTCTATGGTCGTCGCGCTGAGCGCCTGTGCGCCGGCGCATGTCGACGATCGTGCGGAAGAACTGGCTGCCCGGGAGGCAGGCAATCCCGGAGGCACCAACTACGGCGAGTTCGGTCCTTCCGATGCCTACGAAGACGGTTCGCCGCATCCCTATTATGGCAGCGAAAATCAATGGAGCCGGCGCATGTTCGCCGAGCGTGCCGCTAATCTCTACTACAAGCGGCGCGGCCAGCGGCAGCTCCTCGAAATCATCGATGGCAAACCTGCACGCGCGCTCGAACTCGCGGAGGCGCGATTGCTGGCCGATCCCGACGATGCCGAGTCCCATTTCTTAAAAACGATCGCACTAACGCAGCTTGACGAATCTCAGGAGGCGCTCGCGGCAGCGCAGGCCGCACTTGCTGCGGGATTGCCGATCGAACGATTCGTCGCGGGGCCGCGAGCGTTGCTCGCACCGCTCACCGAAAGCGACGCGTTCCGCACAGCGACAGGCAGCGATCGGGTCACGATCATTCACGGCCCGATGCTCGGTGCCGTCACCGACAACAGTGCAAAAATCTGGGTGCGTACGGCCAGCGAGACCGAATTCACTGTGCGCCTGAGCGACGGCGGCAGCGAGATCGCTGCGCACGGAACCACGAAAACCGATAGCGACTTCACAGGTGTCGCAGACATCGGCGGACTAAGTCCCGATACGCAGTACACGTACTGGATTGACATCGGCGATAAACCCGTGACGGACACATTTAAGTTTCGTACATCTCCACCGCGGGGAGTGCCGGGCGAGTTTCGCGTCGCATTTGGCGGCTGTGCGGGCTACACGCCGGCCAATGAGCGGGTGTGGGATACGATTGCGAGCCATGATCCGCGCGCGGTGTTAATGCTGGGCGACAATGTGTACATCGACATTCCGGAGATGCCGGGCGCGTTCCACGACTACAGTTATTATCGCCGTCAGTCGCGTCCTGAGTTTCGCCGCCTGGTGAGTCATTCGGCGATGTATGCGATCTGGGACGATCACGATGCGGCATTCGACGACATCTGGATGGGGCCTTACGTCGACCGCCCCGCGTGGAAACCCGCGATGATCCGCTCGTTTCAAACGAACTGGAACAACCCCGCTTACGGTGCCGAGTCACATCCCGGCACGTGGTTTCAGTTTTCGATCGGCGATGTCGATTTTTTCATGCTCGACGGCCGGGCGTATCGCACCAATCCGTTCATCGCGGACCGCACGATGCTCGGACCGGTGCAAAAGTCATGGTTGTTGAACGCACTCGATGCGTCCTCGGCCACGTTCAAAGTCATCGCGAGTCCGGTCGCATGGGCCGATGGTGCCAAGCCGGGCAGTATCGATACGTGGTCGGGTTTTCCGGAAGAGCGCGAGGAACTGCTGTCGTTCATCGAAAACAGGAACATTGAGGGGGTTGTGCTGCTGTCGTCCGACCGGCATCGCTCCGAGGCCTGGAAGATCGAGCGCGACAGCGGCTACGTATTTTACGACCTTCTGAGCGGACAGCTCACGAATGTGCACACGCATCCCGTGGAGCCAGGCGCACTTTTCAGCTACAACGAAAAGGACTCGTTCGGCCTGTTGCAGTTCGACACGGATCGCGGCGATCCGCGTCTTACTTTCCGCATCGTGTCGATCGACAACGAGGAAGTCGCGGAGCTTGTCATTACGCGCCGCGAGTTGCAGCGACGTGGTTGGAAGGGTCGCGATTGATTATTGGCTCGGTAATTTCTGGGGGGGTTAAAACAGTGGCAAGACACATCAGCGGAGTATCAGTGAGAGGGTTAACGGCATTGTCGGGCTGGCTGCTTATGGCCACGCCGGGCGGTGCAGACGCAACTCGGGACGTCGAGACGATCGCGCTTTGGTTGTTCGACGAGCCGGTCGGGCTGTACCCGAGCAGCACGCTGGACGATAGCTCCGATTACGACATGCCGCTGTCCATCGGTATGGGGGCGCAGGTCGTCGAGGGCCGCTTCGGCAATGCGTTGTTGCTGGCTGACCGGGAACCGTTCGAAGTGCCCAGGGGGGAAGAGAACTTCGAGCGATTCGGGTTCGTCGAACTGCCGCCCGCGGACGGCAGAACCGTGGCGCCGCTCACATGGTTCAATGCCCGGTTTGCGGCATTCATGACGTCCGGGGAAAACCATCTTCGCAAGGAAGTCGGGTTCGTCAATCCAGCGAGTAGCGATCTGAATGTCGGTGACTTCGACTGGACGGTTGAGTTCTGGTATGCCGCAGATACCGCAGATACGGGACACGAGGCGGTTGTGTTCGAGCTAGGCAGTGGACCGCGCGGTGAAAACGACGTCGTAACGCGGTTGTCCCGGTCCGCCGATCGTTCGCAGTTTGTCCTTGTCAATCAACCGTCGGGAACGGAACTTCGAATCCCGACCGCGATGCCTGATGCGGACTGGCATCACTTTGCGTTTGTCTACGAGGCCAGTGTGCAGCAGTTGCGGCACTACGTTGACGGACAGTTGCAACCCCTGCCCGAGAAAGCCCGCCTGTCGTCGCTGCCGCGCGGCGAAGAGGCCTATTTTTCGCTCGGACGCGACGGTCTCTGGAGTGCGCCGCTGCGTGGCCGTCTCGATGAGTTTCGAGTCAGCCGCGGGCGGGTGTACAACGGAGATTTCGCGCCGCCGTCGAGTTTCGCGATTGCACCCGAGCCCGTGGAACTCAGGCGCGGCCCGCCATTGTTGTTTGACGGCGAGCGCGACTCGGTACTGCAACTCGGCTCGCGCAAACACGTTTTTATTGACGATGCGATTCTTGCGGACCCCGGAGAAGGCCGCTTCGTCGTCAATCCGCCCAAACGAGCCGAGCGCGTCATCGACAATATCGAAGGTGCGTTTCGCAAACACCTGACCGTCGTCGAGGGCGACGATAACGTCGTCCGAATTTACAATTCGGTTGAAGACGATCACCTGGCCGTTTATACCTCGGTGGATGGTGTTAACTTCGAGCGGCCCGATGTCGGGCGCGGCGAGATCAACGGTCATCGTAACATCGTCATTCCCGATAACGTCGGCGGGCTCGGCAATCCGTTCTACGATCCGCAGGCCCCCGAAAACGAGCGCTGGAAGTACTTTACCGACTATCAGCGGCGCGGCATCTACCTGTACACGTCGGCGGACGGTTACGACTGGAAACGTCACCGCACGGTGGTTCTTCCATTCCGCTCGGGCACACAGTCAAGCACGTTCTATGACGATCAGCGCCAGCTTTACGTGGCGTATCACCGCTCCGGCATTTTTCACACGCCCGCCGGCGATACGCAGCGCAGCTCCGTCGTCACCGAGCACGAGGACTTACGACGGCCCCTGCCGTTTACTGCGCTGACCCAACAGGACTACTGGGACCTGCGCGCCGATTATCCGCTGCGGGAACCGCTGCCCTGGTTTTCGGACAACGGTCCGCTGACGCCGGGCGGATTCGGCATGGAGTATCCGCACCGCTTCGATCCGATTCCCGAAGATCCGGTCGGCGTCGATTTCTACCTGACCAAGGCCATGAAGTACCCGTGGGCGCCCGACACCTACGTTGCATTTCCGATCGCGTATTTTCACTATGAAAACGATGGCCCGGAGGCGCGCAGGATTCTCGGCACCGAAGCGTTCGCGCTCGGTTCGGGTCCACTCGAATCGCAATTGTCGGTCAGCCGCAACGGGCTGGACTGGGAACGCTATCCTGAGCCTGCGTACGTGGGAATTGGCCGCCATGAAGGGCGCGATGTCGTGACGGCATACATTGCACACGGCATGGTGCGCCGCGGTGAGGAGATCTGGCAGTACTATTTCGGTGAGACCCAGTATCACTCCGCCTACCGCAAGGATCCGGACGGACGAGGCGTGTATCGGCTCGTGCAGCGACTGGATGGTTTTGTGTCGCTCGACAGCCCATATGCACGCGAAACCGTGGCGGTAACCAAACCGCTGGTATTCGATGGCGATACGCTGGAACTTAACGTCGATACAGACGCGGTCGGTTATGTGCAAGTCGGATTTCTCGATGAGAATGGCGACGCGATTGAAGGATTTGCACTCGACGATTGCATCTATGTGAATGGCGATTTCGTCGCGAAGCCCGTGCAATGGTTGCATGGCGGAGATTTGTCGGAACTGTCGGGCAGCACCGTACAGATACAGTTTCGCATGCGTGGTGCAAAGTTGTATGCCATGCAGTTCGCCCACGACAGCGAAGATCAGGAGAATCAGTAATGCGGCCAGTGCATTCCATTTTATCGTCAATTGTCACTCTGCTGTTTGCTACTACCGGCCCTGCTGTCGCGGCGACCGGACCGCAGACCGAGCCGGTCGACGCTCAGGATTACAAGCGTGTGTTGTATGTATCGTCCACCACCGGTTCGGACGAAAAAGGTAACGGAACGCGAAATGCACCGTGGGCATCGCTCACGCACGCGCTGGAGAATGCGCGCGGGCGCACCGTGGCGTTGCTCGTATCGGCAGGCAGCTACGGTGAACATTCGCTGGCGCCGCGCAAGGGCCTGCATCTCTATGGCGGATTCAACGCGGGCGACTGGAGCCGCGACATCGAGGCGCATCGATCGGTGATTGACGCCAGCGGCGAAGGTCGTATCCTGATTGCGGCGGACGACCTTGTGCTCGACGGCTTCGAGATTCGGGGCGGCACGATCCGAGATGCGGGCGGTGCCGTCTACATCGACGGCACGTCGCCGACGCTCAGCAACAACACGTTCATCGCTAATAAAACGCAGGGACCCGAGAACTGGGCACCGCAACACTGGCACGAAACTGCGCATGACGGCGGCGCCATCTACTGTACCGGCGGCGGTTCGCCGACGATACGCAACAACCTGGTCGTCGGAAACCGGACCGAGAACGGACGCGGTGCTGGCATCGCCTACGACAACGAGTGCGGCGGCACCATCAAAGACAATGTTCTGGCCGGTAATGTTGCAGGTACGGACGATCCGATGCGCAGCAGCGACGGCGGCGCGATATCGATTTTTCGCTGGTCGTCGCCGGACATATCAGGAAACGTCGTTCTCGGGAACGCTGCACTGAACAGGAACGATGCAGGCGGCATATTTGTCGCGCTTTGGTCGTCCCCGACGGTGCGCGACAATCTGATCGTCGGCAATGCGGCCGGTGACGATGCGGGTGGATTGTTTGTCGGCGGTCAGGAGCATCGCTACGACGCACCGCTGGACCCATTGCCGGACGAGGACAGCTTCTTCGTTGAGGTGACCGGCAATCGCTTCTTCGGCAATACCAATTCGTCGCGCAACTCCGGCGCGACGCGCATCACGATGGAAAGCCGCGGGCGGGTGGCGAACAACGTTGCGGCGCTTAATCCGGGATTTTATCTGCAGCGCAGCGAACTCGACGTCGTGAACAACACGATTCTTGAGAACACGCTATTGATCGAAACCAAAGACGGGCTGCGACCGACGCGGTTTCGCGACAACGTGGTGCTGGGTGCATTCGACCCGGAGCCCGTCGCCGAGATCAGCGGCAATCTCCTGAGCGACGGTTCGGTTAGGCAAGGCAATACGGTTGGCGAGCCAGTTTTCCTCGACGACGGCCTCTTGCTGCGCGTCGTCGCGGCGAACGGGTCTGCAGCGCATCATCAAAGCACGCTGCGGCTGGCAAAGGCGCCGGGCGTAGCGCTCGAAAACCGGGTCGTTCGCAGCGGCGATCGATGGGGCGTGGTCCGCTCCGTGTCCGGGAATACGCTGACAGTGTGGGGCGACCTGTCCTCGGCGGCCGAGTTATCGGTACTGCCGACGTATCGACAGTCCACGTCATCGCCCGGTTTTGGTAAGGGCGCCGATGCGGAACGAGCAACAGCCGGCTATCGGCCAGGGCGGATAAATAAATCGATCGAATTGCTCGAAGACGGGCAGCCCATTTACTACGCAGCCGGCTACGGCGGTTACGAGAAGGGGCTCGCAATGGCCGATACCTGGGCAGATTACATAGTCTACAACATGGAGCACCAGCCGCTCGATTTTGCGGCATTGCGTGCGTTCATGCGCGGGCTCGTCGATGCAGGTCCGACGCCCAGCGGGCACCGCACCCCGACCGTCATTGTCGTTTTGCCATTACTTGGACTTGACGAGGAAACGGTCAAATCCGGTGGATGGATGGTTGAGCAGGCGCTCGCTCAGGGCGTTCACGGCGTTCATCTGGCGCGAGCCCGCGACCCGGCCGCGGTCGCGCGGTTTGTGCAGGCCGCGCGATATCCGATTCACGAGCAGGCGTCGGAGACGCTGGGCATCGGCCTGCGCGGATGGGGCAGTCATATTTTTGCGGCGTGGGTCTGGGGCCTCGAACGCGAAGACTACCTGCGCAAGGCCGATGTCTGGCCACTGAATCCTGAGGGCGAAATCATGCTCGGCGTCAAGATTGAGGATCAGCAGGCGCTGGAACGTGCCGAAGAAACGCTGGCCGTGCCCGGCCTGGCCTTCGCTGAACATGGGCCACGCGACCTCGGATTGTCCTACGGTTATCTGGAAGGCCGCGCCGATCCGCCATTGCCGCAGGAAGTCAATGAGGCCGGAGACTACGTGCTGGACCTCACGGTCGAAAACGGCCTGTACTTTCTCGACAACGTGTTGCCTGACAATGTCGTCGACCAAATTGAACGCGGCGTCATGATCGGTGCGGGCCGACGTGAGGACGCCGCTGAAGTCGGCCGAGCACACAGTCAGCGAAATATGCCCTGGTAGCCGATGCTCTGCCGCAGCTACATCGCCGGCCACTGGCTCGATGTCCAGGAATCGAATACGCTCGAGCGACGCAACCCGGCGGATTTGCGAGACGTCGTGAGTTGTACGGTAACGGCATCGCCCGATGACGCACAAAAAGCCGTCATTGCGGCGTCCGATAGCTGGGCATTCTGGAAGGCGATGCCGTTGCCGGCGCGCTGCGAGATCGTCGCAGACGTTGTGGCCAGGATAGTGAATGAGCGCGACGGAATTGCGGACGGTATTCGCCTCGAAACCGGAAAGACGCGGCGCGAAGCGCGCGCGGAAGTCGATGCGGCCGCGGTTGAAAGCGACTGCCAGTTGCAGATTTATCGTCGCGGCATGGTCGAGGACATTGCGGGTCATCACGTCGTACACGAGCCCGTCGGTCCGGCACTGCTCGTAACGCCATCAAATTTTCCGCTGGCCGCACTGTTGCGCAAACTCGTACCAGCACTGCTGGCTGGAAATTCCGTGATTGTGAAGCCTTCGGAATTCACGCCATTAACCGCCCGCGCTGTGTTCGCGTGTATCGATGACACGCCGCTCTCCGCGGGCGTTGCCAATCTTGTTCTTGCGGGACCCGAGCTTGTTGCGCCGATCATCGAGTCGGATGCCATTGCGGCCGTATCGATCACGGGATCGACCGCGGCAGGTACCGCCGTCGCAGATGCGATAGGCAGCCGTAACATTCGATTGCAGGCCGAGATGGGCGGGTCGAATGCGGCCGTTGTGTTACTGGATGCGGATCTGGATTCTGCGGCGGAGATTGTCGCCGAGCATGCCTTTGCGTGCGCCGGTCAGTGGTGTACCGGTACGTCGCGAGTCATCGTCGAGGAGTCGGTGTACGAACCGTTCCTTGAGCGGCTGCTTTCTCGCGTCCGCGCAATCCGGGTCGGACCCGGTGACTCGGACGCCTTGGACATGGGCGCGATGATCTCTGAGCGTCACAGAGACAGCATCGAAACCGCTGTCGATAAATTGTGCAGCGAAGGCGCGCAGAGCCTGCATGGCGGAGGCCGGCCGACCGCCGGTGAACTGAGTTTCGGGTGTTTTTACGAACCGACCGTATTGCGCATGCCTCGAGACCGCCGTCTGCCCGTGCAGGAACTGTTTGGGCCCGTGCTGCTGCTGTATCAGGCGCGCGATTCCGACGATGCACTGAGCATGGCCAACGCCGGTTCCTGTGGGTTGTCGTTTTCGGTCTTTACGCAGGACGAATCGCTGGCGGATCGTATGGTGTCGGGTGCAGACGCGGGTCTGTGTCACGTCAATCTGGGCACCGGTGTCAGAGACAATGCGCTGCCGCTGTTCGGCTGGAACGAATCCGGGCGCGGTCTGCCGGAGTGTGGCCGTTACGCCAGGGATTTTTTTACACGACCGAAAGCCATTTACCGAGCGGGCTGAATGAAGATTACCGCGATACATGACAAGACCGTTTCCATTGCATCGCCGATGCGTAATGCGGTCATCGATTTTTCGTCGATGACGATTTCGGTCGTCGCTTTGGCGACGGATGTGCTGCGCGATGGCAACTATGTTGTCGGCTACGGATTTACCTCCAATGGCCGCTACGGTCAGTCGGGCATTCTGCGCGAACGTATTATACCCCGGCTGCTTGAGGCGCCGGCAGCGGAAACCAATACCGCGGACGGCGGCAACCTCGATCCGTTCCGATGCTGGGACATCATGATGAGGAATGAAAAACCCGGCGGCCATGGCGAGCGCAGCGTCGCCGTCGGTGCGATCGACATGGCTGTCTGGGATGCCGTTGCGAAAGTGGAGGGCGTGCCGTTGTATCGGCTGCTCGCGGATCGATTCAGGGACGGTGCGGCCGACTCAAATGTCCGAGTCTATGCAGCCGGAGGTTATTACTACCCGGGGGACTCCCACCAGGCGCTAAAGGACGAAATGCAGTCCTATCTCGACATGGGGTTCGTTGAGACGAAAATGAAAATTGGCGGTGCGTCGCTTGAACGGGACCTTACGCGTATTGAGGCGGCGCTGTCGGTCGTTGGCGATGGCAGCCGCCTGGCCGTGGATGCCAATGCGCGGTTCGATACGGCCACTGCCCTCAGGTATGCGGAGGCCATTGAACCCTACAAACTTCGGTGGTACGAAGAGCCGGTGGGGGTTCTCGATTTCCTGGGTCATGCTGAGGTTAAAGCAGCGTCAGGTACGCCGATCGCAACCGGCGAAAATCTTTTCTCGTTCGAGGATTCACGAAATCTGATTCGTCATGGCGGACTGGACCCGAAGGTCGATTATCTGCAGATGGACCCGGTGTTGAGTTATGGCCTGGTGGAATATCTGCGAACCCTGGACATGCTGGGGAACAGCGGCTGGTCGGCTCGTCGCTGTGTGCCGCACGGCGGTCATCAGTTCGGATTGCAGATCGCCGCGGGTCTCGGGCTGATGGGCAACGAAGCGTATCCCGGGGTGTTCGAGCCGTTTGGACGCTTCGCGCCGCAGATGACGCTCGAAAACGGCCGCGTATCGCTGACCGACGATCCGGGCATCGGCTATGAGGCAATCCCGCAAATTTACGCTATCCTTCGCTCAATCCACAGCGAGTCAGGGTCTGTTAACAGGCCCTGATCAATCCAAAGCGGATGCACGAATAACATGTCCACGTTAAAAGACGTCGCCGAGAAAGCGCAGGTTTCCGTTTCGACCGTTTCTCGGGTGATCAACCAGGAGCCGCTGGTCAAAGCCCGCACGCGGGAACGCGTCGAGGAGGCAATTGCCGAGCTGAACTATCTGCCAAACCGCGTGGCGCAACGGCTGCGGAGTATCAACTCCAAGAACAAGTTGATCGGGCTGGTACTCCCGGATATTCAGAATCCATTTTATGTCGACGTCGTGCGCGGCGTCGAAGAGGCCGCGTACCATCAGAACTTCGCGGTTATGATCGGCAACTTCGATCAGGATGAACAAAAGGAAAAGATCTTTCTCGACATTTTGCAATCGGAGTCCATCGACGGCCTGATCGTCGCCCCGTCCCGGGGCCGGGATCAGCACATCCGCAAAGTTATCGACAACGGTTTCCCCGTGGTGTGTATAGACCGAGGGCTGATCGGTACCGACGTCGATGTCGTCAAGGTCAACAACGAGGAGGGCGCCTTCGAGGCGATCGAGTATCTGATCGGCCTCGGGCATTCGCGCATTGCGCATATTACGGGTCATCCCGGTATTCCGACGACGCGCGAACGAATCGCGGGCTACGAAAAGGCGATGGCGCGCCACAATGTCGATATCGACCCACAACTCGTGCGTAACAGCGATTCCAGCTATCAGAGCGGCGCAGATCTGATGCAGGAACTGATCGACATGGCGAATCCACCGACGGCCGTGTTTACCGCGAACAACCTGCTCACGTTGGGCGCGTTGAGGACGATTCACGAAAACAGCCTTGAGATTCCGGACGATGTGTCGATCGTCGGATTCGACGACATGTACTGGTCGACGAGCCTGAATCCGCCGCTGACCGCCGTGCGGCAGTCGGGCTACGACATCGGCAGCAAGGCGGCCGAGTTACTGGTGCAAAAAATCGCGCATCCGGACCGCACGACCTCAAGTATCGTGCTTGCGACGGAATTAATGCGTCGCCGCTCTTGCAAAGCGCTCGACGTGGGAGTAGCGTAGGTGGACGTCCTTCGGGGGAGTTTCAAGACTAAATGAGAACGTTGTCATTTTGCTTCCAAAAGAAATGAAAACGTTCTCATTTTTCTCGAACCCTTCGTCGACAGGCCTTTTACTGAAGTCGCATCAGGGTCCTGAGCGGCCAATGCAATCGGGGGAAATGACATGAAAAATATGCTCGAAAACGCACTCAGAAACAGCGTTCTGGCGGTGCTGATGTCGCTGGCTGTGCTGGGCAGCGCCGTCGCGCAGACGGCTCCGTCCGTTCAGGGACAGGTTGTTGACGGCCAGACTGAGGGCCTTCTTTCCGGTGCACTGATCGCGCTCAAGGACACGCCGCACCGGGCGAAAACCGGCAGTGACGGGCGATACCGTCTGGACGAGATTCCTGCCGGCGAGTACACGCTGATCGTGACCTACGTTGGTTTCCAGCCGTTCGAGACCTCGGTGTCCGTGTCATCGGGCGGTACGGTCGATCTGCCGATCACGCTGGCGCGTACGGTGCAGGTTGCCGACGAGGTGGTCGTGCAGGGGTTCCGCTTTGGGCAGAGCAAGGCTCTCAACGATCAGAAAGAAGCCGCGAACATCAAGAACATCATTTCGGAAGAGCAGATTCAGAGCTTTCCGGATCTGAATACGGCCGAAGTTCTGCAGCGTGTGTCGGGCATCAACATTCAGCGCGATAACGGCGAGGGACGCTTTGTCTCGATGCGTGGCACGCCATCCGCGATGACCAACATCACGGTCAATGGACAGCAGGTCGCGTACTCGAACGGGGAGAACCGCTCTGTCGAACTCGATGTGGTGTCGGCCGCGCAGCTCAGCGGCATCGAAGTCACGAAGGTGCTGACCCCGGATATGGATGCGGATGCTGTCGGCGGCTCGATCAATCTGAAGACGCGCAGTGCGTTCGATTCCGAAGAGCGCACGATGAAAGTCAAAGTCGGCCTTGGGGAGAACTCGATTTCAAACGGCATGCACTCGCGTGCATCGTTCGATTTTGCGGACGTGTTCGGTGCGAATGAGAACGTCGGTTTTTCGGTGGGTCTGAACTATGCGCGCACATCGGCTGAGCGTCATAACAATGAGCAGAAATGGGAAGACCAGGAGGACGTCAACGACGTTGAGATTCCCTACGCGCTGAGCAATACCGAAGTACAGTTCTCGGAAAACACGCGTGATCGCTACGGATTGAACACGCGCCTGGAATTTAAGCTCAACGACAATCACCGGCTGCACTTCGGTGCAGTGTACAACTATCGCGAAGACGATCAGGACCGGCAGATCACGCGTATCCGCTGGGATAAGGGCGATTACATTACACCGACGCAGGTTGAAGGTCTGCGGCTCGTCAAGTCGCTGCACGACCGTCTCGAAGAGCAGGAGATATCGACCTACACGATCGGCGGCGAACACCGCTTCGGCGCGTCGGTACTCGACTTCACGCTATCGACCAGTTCGGCGTCTACCAAAAAGCCCGGCGGCCAATTGAAGCCGGAGTTTGAACTGCGCGGTGTCGATCTCAACGTCGTCGGTATCGATTCGAAGGCGCCGAACTGGCAGTCGTCCAACTTCGATATTCACGACGGCAGCAACTATGCGCTCGATGCGATCGACCTCAAATACGAAAACACGTCGAGCGATATCGATTCTGCCAGTGTGAACTTCGAAATGCCGATGGTCTGGGGCAGCGACACGGGGACGTTCAAAGTCGGCGCCAAACTTCGTGCGCTCGATAAAGGTCGTGCCGATATCCGCGAAAAATGGGAGTGGGGCGGCGATGACGATCTGTTGCTGAACCAGTTTGAAAACGGCGGCACAAACATGCTCGAAAGCGGTTACAACCTCGGTCAGGAGTACGACCGCGCCAATTTCAGAAACTTCTTTTTCTCGAATCAGGTCGACGGCATGTTCGAGCTGGACGAAGCGCGCAACGACGTCAATCTTGGTGAGCCGTACTCTGCAAAGGAAGATGTTTCCAGTGCATACGTCATGACGACGCAGGAGTATGGCAATCTGCTGGTGCTCGGCGGCGTTCGATTTGAAAAGACGGACCTCGATTACACGGCATCCAATCTGGTGCTTGACGACGGCGAGTTCGTGAGTAATGAGTTCGTCAACGTTAAACGAGACTACGATCATGTGTTCCCGAATCTGCAGTTCCGCTGGCGTCTGACGCCTGAAACGAATCTGCGCGTTGCTTACAGCGAAGGTATGGCGCGGCCCGATTTCTGGAATTCGATGCCTTACTCTCTGACCGATACGGATGAGGAAGAAATCGTGCGCGGCAATGCAAACCTCGACCCTGCGATCTCGAAAAACGTCGATGTGCTTGCCGAACATTTCTTTAAAGGCATCGGCGTTCTTTCGGGCGGTGTGTTCTTTAAGCAGATCGACGACTTCAATTTTCGTTCCGGGTTCGACGAGGTTGGCGGACCGTACGACGGTTACGAAGTCGAGCAGTACGTCAACGGCGGCAGCGCGGATCTGTATGGCGTTGAACTGACGTGGCAGCAGCAGTTCACGCAATTGCCCGGCTGGCTGTCAGGATTCGGCATTTACGCGAACTACACGTACACGGATGCCAACAGCATCGATCTTGGCAGCGAATCCAGTCGCACCGATATCGCGGTGTTGCCCGAGCA
Organism: Woeseiaceae bacterium; assembly: GCA_965224505.1. GTDB lineage: Bacteria > Pseudomonadota > Gammaproteobacteria > Steroidobacterales > Woeseiaceae > UBA1847. The sequence continues at coordinate 1,368,124 of CBDCZL010000018.1, read as the reverse complement.
GGTGCAGGACGTTGCCAATCTCGCGCTGATCTATGAGAAGGACGCGATCGTTTCGCGGCTGTCGATGAACTACACCGGCAAGTTCATTGAGGAAGTGGGCGGCAACGCCGACGAAGACGAATGGCGTGACGACACGACGACAGTCGACTTTTCGTTCACGTGGATGTTCGAAAACGGCCTCGACATCTTCTTCCAGGCCAACAACCTGACGGACGAGGTGAAGTACATCTACTACGGCATTCCGACGCGCTCAAGGCAGTACAGTATTACGGGCCGTTCGTTCAACCTCGGCGCAAGCTGGACATTCTAGACAATTGGGGGCTGCCGGATCGTGCGGTGCGGGTACCGTTCTGTCACTGTACCCGCACTGCCCGAACTCCGGTATGCGTTAGACAAAGGATGTAAGGTCAGAACGAATGGAGTCGCGTCCGGTATTGGGTATTTCGATGGGCGATCCCGCGAGCATCGGCCCGGAAGTCACGGCCAAGGCGGTGGCAGATGCCGACGTGACGGCTGCGTGCCGCCCCATCGTGATTGGCGACGCTCGTGTACTGCAGCATACCGTCGCACAATGCGGACTGGCATTGCAGGTCAACGCGATCAAGGCGATTGAGGATGCTGAGTTCGGCGAGGCGCTCATCAACGTTTTCGATCTTGCCAACGTCGACATGGACGCACTGGTCCCCGGGGAAATTTCGGCGATGAGCGGGGCTGCGTCGTTTGAGTACGTGGAGCGTAATATTGCGCTCGCGATGAACGGTGACATCGACGGCACCGTCACCGGGCCCATCAACAAGGAATCGATCAACCTCGCAGGTCACCGTTTTAGCGGCCATACCGAGATATACGCACACTATACGGATACATCGCGCTACGCGATGCTGCTCGTCGAGGACAACCTGCGCGTCGTGCACGTCTCGACGCATGTGTCACTGCGGCAGGCCTGCGACCTCGTAAAAAAAGAACGCGTTCTTGAGACGATTGAGCTGATGCACGATGCCTGTCTGCAGCTCGGCATCGAACATCCGCGCATCGGCGTCGCGGGGCTTAATCCGCATTCGAGTGACGGCGGTTTGTTCGGCGATGAGGAAGACACCGAAATCATGCCCGCGATCGAAGAGGCGAGGGCACGCGGTATCGATGCCGACGGCCCCATACCGTCCGACACGTTGTTTCCCAAAGCGATCGGCGGTGTCTACGACGGTTGCGTCGTGATGTATCACGACCAGGGGCATATCCCGTTCAAGATCGTCGGGTTTAACTGGGACCGTCAGGCGCGGCGCATGAGCAGCGTTCGGGGCGTCAACGTCACACTGGGCCTGCCGATCATCCGCACGTCGGTCGATCACGGCACGGCAATGGAAATCGCGGGTCAGAACGTTGCAAGCGCTGACGCGATGAAGCTGGCGATCGACTACGCGATCACGTTGTTCCGGGCGCAGAGGGCGAAAATCTGATGTTCGCGGTCATTACGGACGACTTTACCGGCGCCTCGGAAATCGCGGGCATTGCGTTGCAGCATGGATTCCGTGCGGTCATTGAAACGAGCGCACGAGATTGCCGCGAGGCAGATGTGCTCGTGCTGGCCAGCGACATGCGTTTGCTGGCACCTGAGGACGCGGCTGACGAGTCCGCGCGTGCAACCCGGGAACTGCTGAAGCTCGATCCGGAGTTTATCTATAAGAAAGTGGACTCGGTTCTGCGCGGCAACATCGGGCCGGAACTTGAAGCACAGATGCGCGTCGAAAATAAGGCGCTGGCTTTGCTGGTTCCCGCCAACCCGTCCCGGCAGCGGACGATTGCGAACGGTGTGTACTTCATTGACGGCATACCGCTGGCAGAGTCGGGGTTTGCACCGAGTCACCGGCTCGCATCGCCGACCTCGCTCGTTGTCGATATCCTGATCAGCCGCGGCGCGAGCAACGCCATCAGCCTTTCGTCCCATGAGCCGTTCGGTAAGACCGGCATCCACGTCGGCAATACGGCCAATGTCGACGATGTCAGACGCTGGGCCGGTCGTGCGGATCGCAATCTCGTACCGGCCGGAGGCGCCGATTTTTTTGCGGCAATCCTCGCGTCGCAGCCGGCTCGCGAACGTATCAACGGTGTCGAAAAACATCCGTACGCCTTTGGCAGGTCGCTGATCGTGTGCGGCAGCAATTTCCCGTCGAGCAACAGTGCCGTGACGCAGGCCATGAGCCGCGGCGTGTGTGTACAAGCCATGCCCGATGACATCTATTATTCCGATGTTGCCGATCCGGCCGCGGTCGCATCATGGGCCGAATCGGTGGTGCAGTCGCTGAGGGACCATGAAACGGTCATCATCGCCGCACTGCAGGTGCCGGATCAGCACAGCATGGACGGCGCGGGAATTGCGCGCGTCATGGCCGATGTGGCGCTGCGTGCCGTGGAACAGCGCGCACTTAACGATCTGATGATTGAGGGCGGAGCGACATCCAGTGCCGTCATGTCCGCACTGAGTATCGAATCGCTGCGTCCGTCGCTGTCATTAGCGCCTGGGGTAACCCGAATGCAGGTCGATGGCTACCCCGATCTGTACGTCACAATGAAACCCGGCAGCTACCGCTGGCCGGACAAGGTCTGGAAGGTCAACAACTAGAGGGTGGGACCGGAGTATGGAAAACGACACACTGCACGTCATCGACTACCTCATCATACTGGCGAGTCTGGTCGTCTCACTCGGCGTTGGGCTGAGGTTTTCCAAAGCTCAGTCGAGTACCTCGAAGTATTTTTCTGCGGAAGGCAATGTGCCGGCCTGGGCGATCGGCGTGTCGATCTTTGCGACGCTGATCAGCAGCATTACTTTTCTGGCCTACCCGGGCGATGGGTTTGCGGGAAACTGGGTACGCCTCGTGCAGGGAATGATGGTGCCGATCGTCGTGCTCGCCGGCATCGGCTTCGTTGTACCGCTGTACCGTAACGTCATCGGACTCAGCGCCTACGAATACTTTGAAAAGCGCTTCGGCTACTTCGCAAGGGTCTACAGTTCGCTGGGATTTATTCTGGCGCACTTCTCGAAAATGGGGTCGGTATTTTTTCTGCTGTCGCTGGCCGTCTCGAGCATGACGGGAATCGATACTTACACGGTGATTCTGGTCCTCGGGATTGCGGTGATCGTTCTGACCCTGCTCGGCGGTATGGAGGCCGTGATCTGGCTCGATGTGATTCAGGGTTTTCTGCTGATCTTCGGCGGACTCATTACGGTTGGCATCATCGCGATGAAACTTGACGGCGGGCTGGGCACGGTGTTCGCGGTCGCGTCGGCTGAGAACAAGATGAGTCTTGGGTCGATGGAGTGGGACTTCGTCAATCTGACGTTCTGGGTCATGGCGATCAACGGCATCTTCTACACGATTCAAAAGTACGGCACCGACCAGACCATCGTGCAGCGCTATCTGACGGCACGATCCGACAAGGAAGCGATCAAGGCATCCATTACGGGCGTCCTCATGGTGGTGCCGGTCTGGGCAATGTTCATGTTCATTGGTACCGCGTTGTATGCGTTCTACCAGGGCAGTGCGGTTCTGCCGGATGGAATTCGGGCGGACGCCGTGTTCCCGCACTTCATCATGTCCGAGTTGCCCGTGGGTGTCGTCGGCATCATCATTGCGGCGCTGATGGCGGCCGCGATTTCATCGCTCGACTCGGATCTCAACTGCCTGGCGGCCGTCGGTGTGGATGACTACTACAAGCGCTTCAAACCCGACAGCACCGACGCGGAGCGCGTTCGGATCGGCAAAATTCTGGTCGTACTCTCGGGTATCGGTGCCATTATCGTTGCGTCGATCTACGTTTCTGCCGGCAACAAGGGGGTGCTCGGTACGGTATTCGCGCTGTACGCGATATTTTCGGGCGGTATTGCGGGCATGTTTCTGCTCGGAATTTTCGTGCCGCGCGCCAATAAACAGGGGCTGTACATCGGCATTGCTGTGTGTGTGTTGTACACGGCCGTGGCACTGTTAACCTCGACGCCGTTCTCGTTTGGCGGTGAGTCCCGGATTCTGCTCGATCTCGGGCCATTAAATTACACGCAGCACAAGTATATGCTGGGCGTATACAGTCACATCGTTTTGTTCGTGGTCGCGTGGGCGGCCAGCTACCTGTTTCCTGCACCGGACATCGAATCCCGGCTGACGTACGCCGGGTGGAAACAGCAACGTACGGATTCAGGACACCAGGCGGACCGGAAAAATGCTTAAATCTGCAAATACCTATGGTGTACTCACGTTCCTCGGCGTACTGCTGCTGGCCGCCTGCGGCGATCGCGCGGCACCCGGCGACGAGCGTGGTCAGAGCGAAGCGGGCAAGGAAAAAACGCCGTGGAACATCGTGTTTATCGTCGTCGACGATGTGGCCTGGAACCAGGTCGGTTACCACGGCACCGAATTTTACGAGACGCCGAACATCGACGCGATTGCCGAGAGCGGCATGCAGTTCTCGAACGCGTATTCGGCCAATCCCGTCTGCTCGCCAACGCGTGCGAGTCTCATGACGGGCAAGAATCCCGCGCGGCTGCAGATTACCGACTACATACCGGGCAGCCCGTATCCCTATGCCAGGTTGCTGCGGCCGGCCGAGATCCCGGGACTGCCGCTTGAAGAGGTTACGATCGCCGAAATGCTCAAGGCAAAGGGCTACGTGACGGGCCACTTCGGCAAGTGGCACCTCAACGTCGACAAGAATTATGTGCCCGGGCGGCCAATGGACCCCGCGTCGCAGGGTTTCGACGACGTGCTGACGACCGTTAAGCCCGAATACGAAGCCGATCCTGCGGCCGACGCGCACCACGCGATCGAGATTACCGAGCGCTCGCTGTCGTTTATCGACGACAACAAAGACAAACCGTTCTTTTTGTACGTGACGCATCACACGGTTCACCGACCGCTGATGGAAAAACCCGAACTCATCGAAAAGTACGCGGCCAAACCGAATGCCGACAGTCCGGTCAACAATCCGATCATGGGGGCGATGATGGAGACGATGGACAATGGCGTGGGCCGCATCGTCGAACGACTCGATCGGTACGGCCTTACCGACCGTACGATAGTGATCTTCTACTCCGACAATGGCGGATTCGAGCAACTTCAGGCACAGGACCCTTTCCGCGGTGGCAAGGCGATGATCTGGGAGGGCGGCGTTCGCGTACCGATGGCCATTAAGTGGCCGGGCGTCGTTGAGCCCGGCTCGCAAAGCGACGACCTCGTCATCTCGGACGATTTCTTCCCGACGCTTGCCGAGATTGTGGACGGCGACGCGACGGACCCGGAGATCGACGGCCTGAGTCTGATGCCGTTGCTCACGCAGACCGGTGCACTGCAACGCGACACGCTGTATTTTCACTATCCGCACTATCATCACCTCGGGTTCATGCCGGCCGGTGCGATTCGCAGGGGAGACTACAAGCTGATCGAGTGGTTTGAAGGTGCCATCGTCGGCGAGGGTCCGGCCTTCAGTCTTTACGATCTTGCGGCCGATCCGGGTGAAACCACGGACCTCGCGGCCGAAAAACCCGAGCTCGCGATAGAGCTTCTGGCGAGTCTGCGTCAATGGCGAGAAGACATCGGCGCCGCTGAAATGGCGGTTAATCCAAACTATGAAGCAGAGCGCGCCGACTGGCGCTATGTTGACGAGCACGGCGGCAATTCCAAATGAGAACGGTCACCTTCCTGCACCCCGGCAAACTCGTGTTCGGACCGGAGGCGCACGCCGTCCTGCGTCAGGACATCGCCGACTCGGGTTACGAGCGCATTTTTGTTGTGTCGATCGACGTACTGGCGCCCGAGATGGCCGCGCTGCGCGACGAACTCGAAGTGACGGGCATTCGTTGCGAGTTCGATTATTCGATCGTCAACGAGCCGACGTTTGCCGAGTTTGAGACGCTGTTGTCGCGCGTTCGAGAATTCGATGCCGATTGTGTGCTCGGAATCGGCGGCGGTAGTGTGATGGATGTCGCCAAGCTGCTCGCGGCACAAAACCGCAATTCGCAGTCGACTGACGAGATCGTCGGAATCGGAAATCTCAAAGAGCGGCAAACGTCGTTGATGTGTGTGCCGACGACGTCGGGAACCGGCAGCGAAGTGTCGCCCAATGCATTGTTTACGAACGACGACGGCAGCAAAGTCGGCGTTATCAGTCCCTTCCTCGTTCCCGATGCGGCTTACATTTGTCCTGAACTGACCGTCTCGGTACCGGCCTCGGTGACGGCGGCGACCGGTATCGACGCGCTGACGCACTGTCTTGAAGCGTATGCGAACCGCTATGCGCACCCAATGGTCGATGTCATCGCGATTGAGGGCATACGGCTGATCGGCGACAACCTCGTGCGTGCCTGTGAAAACGGCTCGGACCTCGAGGCGCGCACGCAGGTCGCACTTGGGAGCGTGTACGGCGGGATGTGTCTCGGACCCGTCAACACGGGCGCCGTCCATGCGCTGGCGTACCCGCTGGGCACTCAGTTTCACATTCCACACGGCCTTTCGAATGCGTTGTTGCTGCCCTACGTCATGGCGTTCAACCTGCCTGAAGCGGTGCCGCAATACGCGGCCGTCGCGCGGGCGCTTGGCGTCACGGCCGGCGGCTCCGATGAGGAGACCGCGCGCCTGGGTATTGCGGCAATCCGGCAGCTCATTGCCGACTGCGGTCTTCCGGCGCGACTCTCCGAGGTCGATATTCCGCAGGACGCGATAGAGCGGCTCGCCGAGGGCGCGATTGAGGTGCAGCGGCTGCTAAAAAACAACCCGCGCGAAGTCTCGATAGAAGACGCCGCGGCGATTTACCGCGAGGCACATTAGGCGATGCAGGCGATTGAAAAATATCGGGGCGTGATCGTGCCGATGGTCACTCCGCTCGACGAGCAAGGCGCCATTGACGAGGCGGCGGCGCGCAGGCTCGTCGAGCACCTGGTTCGCCATCGCTGCGCGCCATTCGTCGCGGGAACCACGGGGGAGTGCTCGTCGCTCACCGATGCGCAGAAAGACGAGCTGGTCTGGATCGCCGCGGATCAGGCAGCCGGGCGGCAACTCGTCTATGCGGGCGTTGCGGACAATTGCTTTTCGGCATCGCTTGAGAAGTGTCGGCAGTACCGCGATGCCGGGGCTGCCGTCGTGGTGTCGCATCTGCCTTGTTATTACCCGATCGATGAAGACCAGATGCGGCGGTACTTTGTGTCTCTGGCGGATGCAAGTCCGCTGCCGGTCGTTCTGTACAACATTCCGGTTACGACCAACCTGTCGATCCCGCTGTCGCTGATCGACGATCTGAGCCATCACTCAAACATCGTCGGCGTCAAGGATTCCGAACGCGGCGAGCAGCGCCTCGCGGACGGACTGACGCTGTGGCGCGATCGCGAAGACTTCACGCATCACCTTGGCTGGGCCGCGAAGTCGGCATTCGGCCTGCTCAACGGGCTGGACGGCATCGTACCGAGCAGCGCGAATCTGGTTCCGAACCTCTATCGTGGCATCTATGACGCCGCGAAACGCGGTGACGATGCGGAGGCGAATCGCCTGCAGATCGCGACCGACGAAATCAGCGAGTACTATCAGGAAGGCTATCCGCTAAGCCGCTCGATTCCGATATTCAAGGCAATGCTCTCAGCCTTTGATCTGTGCCGGCCGTATGCGGCATCACCGATGCTGACACTCGACGGCGACGACCTCGACGACGTTCGGCGGGATACGCTGTCAAAATTCCGCGAATTCGTTGAATTTATTGGCGATTAAGCCATTCGGCGAAGGATTTCCTGCCGAAGCTCACGCTTTTTTTCTCAACAAAACCGTACCATCGGCCGATAACGCTGAGGTCTCATTGGTTTCGGTCTAAGCCACCGCGTACTAACGGAGCGGGTCCGGTGTATTTGTGACACACGTCCTTTGCACCCAGGGACCGTGAGATAGCATGACGCCATCATTACATAATCTGTAGTAGCGCCTGGTCGCCAGGCGATGCCGAACCAGGAGAGTTTTAGTGAAGATCAACATCTCTCAACGCTGCCTACTTGCGCTGACTGCGGTCTTCGCGGTATCGACGAGCGCAGCGGACGTGACCATCGACAGCTTTCTGGCGCTGGACCTCGAAGACCTTGCCAACTACCCGATCGTAGCGCCGACCAAAACCGAAACGAGTCTTTCGAAGGCGCCGGGCACGGTCACGGTCATTACCTTCGATCAGATTCAGAATTCCTCGGCAAAAACGATTCCGGAACTGCTGCGTTCGGTGCCCGGTATCAACGTCCGCTGGAATCCGATGGTGCAGACGATCGACGCGCGCGGTTTTGGATCGAACCCGTTTACCAGCCGCATTCTGTTGCTGATCGACGGTGTTCCGTACAACTCCTGGAACAAAGGTGGATTTCCGCAGCATCCGGGTTTCGATTTCTTCAATCTCGAGAACGTTAAACATATCGAGATCATTCGCGGACCGGGTTCCGCGCTGTACGGCGAAAATGCGCTGCACGGCGTAATTAACATCGTTACGCTGTCCGGCCGCGAGTTTCCGCAGACGACGATCAAGGCCTTCGGCGGTTCGCGCGACACGCACAGACTCAGCGTCACGCACGGTTCTGAACTCGGCGACGACACGGCGATTTTCGCGTCCGTCAGCGCCGAGAAAACACGACTGCCGGGCAAGTTTTGGGAAAACTCAGACGCCGAAGGGCAGGATCTGTTCGTCAAACTCGAACACAGGGATTGGCTGTTTTCGTGGTATCGCCGTCAGGATGAATTCGAGGGTTTTGTGCGGCCATTCGATTCGCCCCGTCTGCCGCCCGACAGCGCGTTTCTCTCGGCGGATAAAATTGAACAGACTATCGACATATTCGCCGCCGAGTTCGACCACATGGCGGCGAGCGAGCAGTGGTCCGTGAAACTCAACGCGTCGCACGCAAGCCGCGATGGCAGCCACTGTGCGACCTGTCACAGTCCGCAGGGAACCTCGACTGAGCCCGCAGACTATGCGGGATCGGCGGATCACGGTTATCAGCAGTACCTTGAAGCGCAGCTCGGCGTTCACAGTGTGAAGAATCACGATTTCCTGATCGGCACGGAGTATCGCAGGATTTCGTCGGGCAATAATCGGCAGGACCTTCACGACTTCACGGAATCCGTCACGGCCTACGACAAGCTTGCGTTTTTTGCGCAGGACAATATTTCGCTGTTCGACGATGCCGTCAATGTCGTCGTCGGTGCCCGCTACGATCTGCAGACGTCGCCGCGGCTGTTCGACAGTGGCGTTTTTCCCAGAATCGCAGTCGTGTCGCGCCCGTCCGACAAGCTGACTTTCAGGGCAAGCTGGTCGAAAGCCGCGCGCTATCCGTCGTTTACCGAACTGTATCTGAAAACCCCGTTTATCGTTGCCGATTCGCCCTCAGCACGGATCGGACTGTCGAATTTCACGCCGAATCCCGATCTTAAACCCGAAGAAATCAGCAGTACCGAACTCGGTCTTTCGTACCAGTTTTCGGAGTGGGCCGAAGGCCGAATCGACCTGTATCGAAACGAAATCGAGCGATCGATCGCGATCGCGTATCCGACATTTCGCTTCGAGAATCATCCCAACGACGCCATTGTCAGCGGCTTCGAAACCGAATTCAGACTCCACCCGTCGAGAACGCTGTCGGCGTATCTAAACTGGTCGTATCAGCACAACGAGCAGCGCGGCGATGGCACCGACAGCAGCGGAAACCGGATAGATTTCAGCTATGCGCCCAGACACAAAGTGAACCTCGGTACCTCGTTTTTCCCGAGCGACGCGCTGTCCGGCAATGTCGAGGTCTCCTGGCGGGACAAGTATACAGCGCCGGCTTTCTGGTATCGGATCGCGCTCGGCGATCCCACCGTGCGCCCTCTCGACGGCTATGCGCTCGTCAATCTGTCGTTGCGCTACCGTATGCCGTTTGTGCTCGAAGGCGGGAAGCGGCCGCTGACGCTGTCAGTGTACGGCAAGAATCTCGGCGACGAGAGACCGTACGAGACGCTGATCGGGGTCGACGTGCGGCTCACGGGCCGCGAGTGGTTTATCGGATTTGAATACGACTGGATACGCTAAGCGCATTGTGTGACGCCGTGAAGTTTGATCGCATGCTCGTTCCAATGAATTCCATTCGCCGGTGGTCGCCGTGATGGGCTTCGTGAACAGCCTCGTTCGCGGCTGCAGGTGCGTCGCCTGCGTTCTGGTTATAGGCGCCGTCTGCGCCACGCCCGCATTCGCGAACAGCGGTGCCAATGTCGAGAATAAGCTCAAGGCGGCCTATCTCGTCAACATCGCCAAATTTGTCCGCTGGCCCGATAATCCGGACGTTGTCCGTCTTTGTGCCAGTGCGTCTACGCGGTTGTACGATTATCTCGCCGAGGTGAACGGCATTACGATCGGTAACGATGTCGTGTTATCGGTCGTCTTCGACGCCAAATCGGACGACGGCTGCAACATGGTGTACTGGGATCAGCGTCTCGTGGACGGGGGGATTACGAACAATCCCGCGATCGTGTATGTCACCGATCAGCCGGGCGGTCTCGACGAAGGATTTATCGTGCAGTTCTTTCTGCACGACCTGAAGCTGCGAATGGCGATCAACGAAGAACGGCTCGACGCCGCACAGTTCGAAATCAGTTCCAAATTATTGCGCCTTTCGCGCCGTCTGAACTGATGCGCGGCGGCACCCGGGACAACGGCGAGTCATCATGAATCGGCAGCACTCATCGATCAAAACGCGGATCATCGTGTCCTACGTCGTCACGGTCGCGTCGCTGCTGTTACTGGCACTGGGGGTGTACGTAACGATCCAGGCATTTACTGCGCGCGATACCTACCTGCAATCGAAGACCGTGCTTGTGAAAGCTGTCGCAGCAACCAGCGAAGCGTCGCTGGTGTTTGACGACAGTGAGGCGGCCGGCGAGATACTGCGAGCCTTCAGCGCGGACCCCGAAGTGGTCACTGCGACGCTGAGCAATGCCTCCGGCAATGTGATGGCGACGTATTTTCGCGATGGCGAGGCGGCGGCAACCGCCGCCGGTATCGAGACCCAACAGAATATCGTACTGCACGGCGAATTGATCGGTGTGCTCGCTGCAACCTTCGATGCCAGCGGACTGCGCGATGCCATCTGGAATCTGACGCAGATTGCCGTGGTTGTACTGAGCGTGGCCATCGCGCTGGCGATTCTGCTGGCACTGCGTCTGCATCGCTACGTATCGGAGCCGATCGGGGTATTGATGCGAGCGATGCGTGCCGTGTCGCGCCGCAACAGTTACGAGAGGCGCATTCGCACCGATCGCAAAGACGAGTTTGGCGTGTTGATGGAGGGTTTTAACTCGATGCTCGAAACGATCCAGGATCGCGATCATGCGCTGGAGGTTGCGGTCGACGAGGCGAGGTCCGCCAATCGTGCGAAGAGCCGCTTTCTTGCCAATATGAGCCATGAAATTCGAACGCCGATGAACGGAATCTTAGGGATGGCCGATCTGCTCGGGTTCACTTCCCTGAAGCAGGAACAGCAGGAATACCTGGACGTTATCCGCGGATCCGGCGCGTCACTGATGACGCTGCTCAATGACATTCTGGACCTCTCAAAGATCGAGGCCGGCAAACTGACGATTGAGGCGATCGATTTCGACGTGCACCGCGTGGTTGACGACGCAGTTCGAACGCTGAGCGTGTCGGCGGACGAAAAACAGATCTCGCTCAGTACGGAAATCGCCCCCGATCTTGCCGAAACCGTTATCGGCGATCCGCACAGGCTGCGTCAGATTCTCGTGAACCTGCTCAGCAATGCGATCAAGTTTACCGACGTCGGCGACGTCAGACTCGTTGTGAGCCAGCAAAGCGCCGGCGACGAGCAGATCGTGTGCCGGTTTGAGGTGCACGACACCGGCATCGGTATCAAAGCCGAGAAACTCGATGAAATTCTGAATCCGTTCTCGCAGGAAGACGACTCCACGACGCGGCGCTACGGCGGGACAGGCCTTGGGCTCGCGATTTCCTCACAACTCGCCGAACTGATGGGGGGCCGACTTGAGGTAGAGAGCGAGTTCGGTAAGGGGTCCGTGTTCTGGTTCGAGACGGTATTCCGCGCGCCACAGCCCGTTGCTCCGGCTTCCGCCGCCAACGCCTGAGCGTACCAAGCCCCCTCCGTTGCCAGTGGCCGGCCATCGGCCGAAAATTTATTCGCTCCAGGTGAGATTTTTCGCGTCCTCGTGAGAGTAGTTTTCTGTACGAGGTTCACGCGAGTGTGGACCGGCTGGATCCGCGGTATCTGAGGAAGCGGTTTGAGTGGCAACAAACTGAACTACACGTTCGCAGTGCGGCGGGACAAATTGACAGATGGCGGCGATCTCTTATCCGTGCTGAGACGGGCCGGTGTGGAGCTGTCTTCTGCGCAGGGGGATCAGCCCCGCAATCCTGTCGTTTTCGAGTTGTCGGTTGCGAAAGGCAGGGCGACGGAGTCGATCGTTCGCCGTCTGAAACGGCGTTACGGCATAGACGCGTTCAGCGAGCCTTTGCAGCCATTGTTTGACCGGATTTAAGTGCCACGACCAGGCAGCGGGGGTCCGCCCCCGGGGTTTTGTTTTCGACCGGCTGCCGGTCCCTCAAATTCCGTGCACGGGATGCGGCTGGGGTCCGCGACTTGGCGCCGGCGTTTCTGACGCCGGCGCCGCTTTTAACCGTCGATGGGCCGCAGGCACCATATTCCCGCAAGCCCGAATCGGGCAAATTGACACCGATACTTTCTCTCCGAGCCGATTGCCGGGCATACTGGCGTCTTCCGACAAGGATTTGCAGCCACACTGGCGGTGTTGTTCGATTGCGAGCATTGCGGGGGAGTTTGAATGCAGGGGCGATCGCCTGACTTTCCGAGCGATTCGTTGTATGAGTTTGCCTCAGGACGTGTGCGCTCATTGCTCGTCCTGCTGGCGTTCTCCATGGGATCGCCGGCGGGACTTGCCGCAGCCGAAGCCTGCGATGGGCAGACACTTCGCGAAGATATCTGGCAGGACGCGGCATTTGGTGACGCCGAGACCGCCGTGTTTTCGTTTTCTCCCGGCCGAAGCGGCTCGTGGCTCATCGAAGTGCGGCAGCACCGGCTCGACGTCGAACTGCTGATCGGCGGCAGCCGTGAGGGCGAGATTCGTGTCAACAGCCCGACGGGCCGGGACGGCCGGGATTCGGCGCTGTTTGCCACGTCGGACGACGACACCGTGTGTATCGAACTCGAAAGCGAACAGCCGCCGTCCGCGGCTTCGCGTGTCGAGGTGAGACTCACAGCCCTCAGCGACGTATCGGAAACGCCGCGGGAGAAAATACTGCGGTATTTACACGACGGTGATCGCCGTTACGTCCTCGATGATCAGAACGAACTGCGTGCCGCTCTGCGTTCCTATCGCATTGCCGCGAAACTGGCCGTCGCTTACGGACTGCCGGATCTTGGCGCCCGGGCGCGTTTCAGTGAAGCCATCGGCTTCAGAGTTCTTGGGATGAGTTCGGAGGCTGCGACCGCGTTTGGCGTCGCGGCCGACCGCTATTCTGAACTCGGCGATCAGGCGATGGCGGCCTGGGGACAGACGCAGCACGGCCTCGAACTTCTGTACCTTGCTGAATTCGAAAAATCGGGTGCAGCGTCCCGTATCGCGCAGACGTTGTTCGCGGATCTGGAAAACGAAGCCGGAACCGCAACTGTCGCAAACAATCTCTGTTTGCTCTTGCAATACAGGGGAAGCTATCGGGAGGCCGTTCCATGTTACTACGACGTGGTCGAGCGCTTTCTCGCGCTTCGTGAGACGGGGAGTCTTGCGGTTGTGTACAACAACCTAGGACTCGTGCTCGATCTGACTGGCGATCCCGACAGTGCGCGTGAGTATTTCGACGAGGCATTGCGGCTTTACGAGCAGATTGAAGATGCCGCAGGGGCTGCGCAGGCGCTAAACAACTTAGGCTTGCTGGAACGGCGGCTGGGAAATTTTCTCGACGCGATTGCCAATTACGAAAATGCTTTGCAATTTCGGGAGGAACAGGGTGACGCTATCGTGCGCGCGGCGTTACTGCACAATATCGGTCTTGCTTACTATTATCTCGGTGACGAGCGTCGCGCGCTGCGGTATTTACAACGTGCGCTGCCTGTGCGTAGAGACGCCGGGGACCGGAGAGGCGAAGCGTCGACGCTGAGCGGGCTCGGCAGCACCTATCTGCGGCTCGGGCAGGGTGACGCGGCCGCGGACGCGTTCCGGCGCGCCAACGATATCCGACTGTCGCTCGACGACAAGACCGGACAGGCGCGGGCCTTTTTGCGGCTTGGCGAGAGCCTGGGAATCGACGGCGATATCGACGCGGCACTGGGCAACATCGATCGCGCCCAGGCCCTGTTCGACAGCGCCGGCGACGTGCGTTACGTTGCGGAGTCGCACTACAAGCGCGCGGCCGTTCTCGAAAATGTGGACCTCGATGCGGCAGTTCGGAACTACCGGATGGCCGTGCGGTTGTGGCAGGACATCGAGGACCCGCTGGGACCTGCGCGTGCGACCTTGGGTCTCGCGCGTGCCGAGTATCGGCGCGGTAATCTGGCGTCCGCGCTCCAGGAGGCCGGGCGTAGCATCGAAATGACCGATGCGATTCGCGCCAGTATTCTGGACCCGCGGCTGCGCGTGACGTTCCTGAGCATTCGCCAGGAGGCCTACCGGAAACGCATCGAAATTCTCATGGCGCTCGATCGCGACGAACCGTCGGCCGGATACGCGCGGCAGGCGCTGTTGATTAACGATCGCCGGCTCGCGCGTTCGCTCGACGAGATCCTGTTGCAGCGCAACGTGAGCCGCGACCGCGGCGAGCACAGGGCGGAGACCGATGAGCGGATTCGGCGGTTGTCGGCCGAGATATCGTCGTTGATCGCGGCGGGTGCCGATACGGAAACGGTTCAACGTCGGCGAGCCGCGATGGACGATCTGAAACTGCGCCGCGAATCTACGGCGGCCGCTTCGGGCGGTGGGGGCCGGGACGTATCGGCGCCGGACAAGGCCGATATCGCCGAACTGCAGTCCGCGATGCAGCCCGGCGACCTGGCACTGCAGTTTTTCCTCGGCGAGGACACGGGCTATGTGTGGGTGATTGATGCGCAGAGTGTAACGTCCCACGCGATCCCGGGTCGCGATGCCGTTAGGGACGCTGTGCTGCGGGCCGTGCAGTCGCTCGCAAGACCCGTTGCGGGCGGCGGCTGCGATCGCCTGGCGGCCGTCGCCGAACTCAGCGACAGGTTGCTCGGTCCGGTTCGGCAGCACGTCGCAGATGTGAAACGACTGACGATCGTTGCAGACGGCGTGCTCGCGCAGGTGCCGTTTTCGCTGCTGGCCGCTGAAGCGGCCGGCGATCCGTCGAACTCGGGTTGTTACAGGCCCGTGCTCGACATCGCGTCGGTGTCGCATACGCCGTCGTTGCTGAGTCCCGCGCGCGTGCCGCGGCACGCCGTCGTCGATGCCGGTGCGGGCCCGCGATCGCTCGTTGTGTCGGACGCCGTGTATTCGCTGAGCGATCCGCGCGTGTCGGGCAGGTCGGCTCCGACTGCGGTGCAGCGCACGGGCGGCGCCGATCTGCCGCGCCTGCGCTGGTCGGCCGTCGAGGCGGAGCGGCTGCGGGACATAGTCGGGCCGCGCAACGTTCGCAGCCTGAGCGGTCCCGGCGCGCTCAAAAGCGCAATTGCGGACGCCGATCTTCGGGCCTACGACATCATCCACCTCGCCGTGCATGGTCTGTTCGATGCCGAGCAGCCCGATATTGCGAGCCTCGTGTTCTCTCGCTACGGCGAGCGCGGCGATCGGGTCGACGGCTACCTGACGTTACAGGACATGCTGAATCTGAGGCTCGGATCGCCGCTTGTCGTATTGAGCGGCTGTAACACGGGTCTCGGCGAGGCCGTCGACGGCGAAGGCTTTGTCGGCATGACGCGCGCGATGCTGCAATCGGGCGCGACGGCCGTCGTCTCGTCGCTGTGGAACGTCGACGATGCGGCCACGGCCGAACTCATGGGCGAGTTTTATTCCGAACTGCTTCTCCGTAATCGAACCCCCGAGGCCGCACTGCGGCGTGCGAAGCTTAAGGTCCGCACCTTTCCGCAGTGGCAGGACCCGTACTTCTGGGCCGGGTTTACGGTACAGCGCGCGTCCGCATTCTGATCGGCTCCGAGCCCTGCTGAGATAGTCCCGCGGCTCATGACAGTCTCTAGACTGAAAACCGGCGGCAATGCAGAACCCGCCGTCGGCACGACACGAAGGAGCAAGAGCACGCACTATGAGCAAAGCAAGCTACACCGGTTCGGTCTGGACGATGAGGGATTCGGCGACGCCCTTGCTGGCAGTCGGCGACCAACTGGATTTTACGTCGCAGGGGAACTCCCTTTCGATCACCTGCACATCGGGGAACCCCGCCAACGTGCAGCGCTGGGGCAACGTCGGCGATTGCATATGGCGGCAAAACGGCGGACCGGCTGGTTATCTGACGGGCACCGTGAACAACGACTCGGGCGAGAGCTTCCCGTTCGTCGTGACGCACCTCGCCGGCACGCCGAACTGGATTCATGTCGAGGTCGTCGCACAGCCGGCTGGCGGCGTGATGGCAATGAGCGGCGGTGGGGGTGGCCCTGGAGGCGGTACAGGTAACGATGAGCCGCCATAGGCTGCGACCGAACGACAGGCAGGGCGGTCGGTCGTGACATAATTCGGCCGATTACCCTAGACAGGTAAACCGGTAACCAGGCCAGGTGCGTTCTGGCCTGTGCGCTGGTTCCGGGCTAAGGCACACGGTATTATTCGGGTTGGTAAATTTTTTTACGGACCCCATGTCTAAAAGGATTCCGATAGGGAATGCCCGGCCGCCTCGATGCGTTTGCACGCTTCGTGTCGAGGCTCGTCGAGGCGATACCGGCTATCGGAATGGCCCGGATGCCGGCTGCTGATCCGCGGGACTTCGAAGCGTGTTCGTCGATCGCGCTCGCGGAGCGGATACGTTCAGGCGATTCAGTCGCCGAGACGGAGTTCGTGCGCCGGTATTCGCAGTGGATCAGAGCGGTGTTGCTCAAGCGTTGCGGCGATATGGAAATGTCTCGCGACCTCGCGCAACAGACATTGATGACGGTACTGGTGCGTCTGCGCGAGCGTCGTCTGGAGGAGCCGGAGAAGCTTGAGCGCTTTGTGTACAGAACCGCCGTCAATCTGTACATCAATGAGTCACGGCGAAACGCGAGGCGCCAGACGTTTCCGGACGTGCACAGCATCGATGCCGCCGTTGAGCCCGGTCCGTCACCGCTCGACAGCCTGGCGTCCGAGCAGACGCTGACCGAGGTGCTGCGACTGCTGGCGACACTGCCGACGGAACGGGACAAGGAGTTGCTGTATCGGTTTTATGTGCTGGACCATGATAAGCACCTGATTTGCAGGGATCTGAACCTAACGTCGATTCATTTCAATCGCGTGCTGTATCGGGCGAGGAATCGATTTAAAGATGTGCTGGCGAATGCCGATGCCAGTCAGATGCGTTACGGCCGTTCCGAGGCGGTCGCGGAGTAAGTTGATCGAACGGTTGTTGAGCGCGCGCCGACAGGTGCGCATTATTGACGAGTTGATGGGCCTGACCGATGAACGCAGAATCCAAAGACCGATCTGAGTTAGTCAACCGATATGTCAGCGGCGATATGCCGCCGGACGAACAGGAAACATTCGAGTTTGCGATGCTCGACGATGCCGAGTTGCTGCGTGAAGTCGAAACGGCGCTTGCGCTGGGTATCGCCGTCAAAAAGGTGGGCGATTCCTTCTCGGAGCTTCGTGCTCAGGGTGTCGTGACGCCCATTGCGTCGAAGCGCCGCGCCGCCCGGGTGCCGTCGTGGCTGCCGGCCGCCGCGGCCGCTTCGCTGCTGACCGCGTTCGGTGCGTGGATGTTACAGCCGAGCGGTCATACGGCGTCGCGTGCGGGATTCGACGGTATGGCGGGCAATGTGCTGGTCGTGCCGCTGTCAACCATTCGTGATGTATTGTCGACGGTCGAAACGGAAATTCGGCTCGCGCCGCACACGAATGTCGTGGTCCTTATGCCGCAGATTCCCCCAGGCCTTTACGGAAATCTGCAGGTGTCGTTGTACGACAGCGAGGGCCGGGAGGTGAGTTCCGCTGAGGTCAACTCGAACGACGGCGGCAGTATTGCGGTATCGGCGGGGCTGTTGTCGAACGGCCGCTACGAGTTGCGGCTGACGCCGGCGTCCGGGCGACCTGCGGAAGCCGAATCGTTCGTCTTCGACGTCGTCGAGGCGGCATCCGGCTCGCCGTGACATCGACGTCCTGGCCGGGTCACGCGGTCTTCGCCTTTGCGATGTCGGCCGTGCCGGACTCGGGCAGCCACTTGTCGAGAATCGTGCGTAGCTGATCGAGTTGAATGGGTTTTGCGAGGTAGTCGTTCATGCCCACGCGCATGCACTTCTCCCGCTCCCCGTCCAGTGCATGCGCCGTGACTGCGACGATCGGGACATCGGTATTGAATTCCCGAATAGCGCGAGTGGCGTCGTAACCGTTCATCACAGGCATCTGGCAGTCCATCAGCACGAGATCGTAAGATCGCTTCGCAACGGCCTCAACGGCCAGCTCGCCGTTCTCGGCTATCTGCGCCGATACGCCGAGCACCTCGAGCATTTTCGACGCCACGAGCTGGTTGACCGGATTGTCTTCGACGAGCAGTACGTCGCTGCCGCTGCCGGCCGGCCGGGTTTCCTCACTGGGTTCGCAAACCGGGTTTTGGTCCGTCGTCGATTTCGTCATCATCGTAAGTGTCCGCTTTAACAATTGTGTATCGGCTGGCCTCGTCAGAAGTTGAGTATTGTCTGCCGAGGTCAGGCGTTCGCGATCGCCGGCGCTGAAATTTGCCGGATGGAGCAGGAGCAGCGAGGCCCCGGGGCGCCGCTGCGTGCGGCCGATCAGTGCCCACTCGGCGTCCGATATGCCTTCGACGGCGCCGAGTTCGAAGACGGCCAGCACGCTGTCGGTATGGTCCTGGTCGACCTTGTCGATCGTTGCGGCAAACTCGTGCAGCGACCGCGCTTCGTCCACGCAGAGGCCGAGTTCGCGCAATTGATCGCCCGCCCTCGCATACGGGGAATGGACAGTCGAAACGCAAACAACGCGGTCGAAGGTGTCGGTATCGAACGCCGTGTCGTTGTGCAGCGCGCCGCTGTCGGCGGCAGGAAGCATTGGCGCGAACGAAAAACTCGATCCGATGCCCGGTTCGCTCGTCAGCGTCAGCGTACTTCCCATGGCTTCGACGATGTGTTTCGAAATCGCAAGCCCCAGTCCGGTGCCGCCATATTCCCGACAGGTCGACGGTTTTTCCTGAGAGAACGGCTCAAAAATCATCTGCTGCCTGTCCGCCGAAATACCGATACCGGTGTCAGTTACCGTAAACTTCAGGCCGTCGTTCGCGTATTCAGTGACGGACACCGATAAGGATACGGCGCCCTCGGCGGTGAACTTGATGGCGTTACTGAGCAGGTTGGTGAGTATCTGTGACAGGCGCGCCGGGTCTCCTGTGCGGAGCGGTACGAGCCCGGGCTCGATATCGAGCAGCAGTTCGATGCCTTTGTCGTGGGCGATGACCGCCAGCGGTTTGACAACACCGCGCAATACGTCTACGAGGCAAAACTCGGTCCGGTCCAGCTCGATTTTCTCACTCTCGATTCTCGAGAAATCCAGGATGTCGTTAATCGTCGTGAGTAAGGTGCGGCCGGATTGCTCCATTGTCCGGATCATTTCGAGCTGAGCCTCGTTGAGCGGCGAGTTCTTCAACAGCGCGGTTAGTCCGAGAACGCCGTTGAGCGGCGTTCGCAGCTCATGGCTCATGTTCGCGAAAAATCGCTTGCGCAGCTCGCCAGCGCGCACGACCTGCTGGTGCGACGCTTCGAGTTCGGAGATATCGATCGCAACGCTGACGAATAACTTCTTTTCCTGCGACATAAAGCAGGCTGTCGATACCTCAGCCGGAAACGGCGTGCTTCCGACGCCACCGAAGCGGCGTTTCGCTGAAATCGTCCGGCCCGGTTCGAGTTTGGCAAGCAGGTCGGAAAAATCGCCCATGGCACATTCCAATCCCGCCGAATCGGCGTCGTCGGACGCGGCCTCCGCCATGAATTCCGAAATGTCGGCGCCGATCAGTTCGGGCATGCTGCGGTCCAGTGTCAGCATCGCATGCGCGTTGCAGTCCACGATGCGGCCATCGCCGTCGTGCAGGAACAGCAGGCCGGGCGAGTACTCGATCATCTGCCGAAGGCGCGGCAGTGTCTCGACGACGGCTGCAACCTCCGATTCGAGACGCGCATTTTCGGATTCCAGCGACCGAATTCTTTGTCGAAGTTCCGCGATATCGGACTCAGGCATTGGACAACCGGCACCCGTCCGGCGACACGGCGTCGTGCAGTCCGGACCCCATGAACACATCGACCTCGGCTTTGCTCGTCAGACCGAGCAACTGACTGCCTGTGGGCGAGACCATGACGGGAATGCGATTGATGTTGGTGGCACGCCAGCGCCGCGTCCACGCATCCGTTTGTTCGATCGCGTCTTCATCGATGTCGAGTCCCGGCAGACCGACATCGCTTGCGATGCTGTCGATGACCTTGCGTTCCGAAATGTTCTCGTTTTCGCTCCACAGGGCGCGAAACAGTCGCGTACGCAGCCTGCTCGATTTAATCCAGTCGATATTGCGCGCTGCGGCAACTGCGGCGATCGCGAGGCGGGAATTCGGTCTGATGTCGGGTCGGCGCAGTGCACCGAGCTGTGTTCTTTGCCGTACGACGCTGACTTCTTCATCCAGTAATGACTGTTCGTGGTCATCGCTTGCGATGGTCGGCAAGTCGAGCGAAGGATCGTGTTCGACACCCATCCACAGAAACTGATTGTCAACGCCCAGTTCCTCAAGCCACTCGTTGAGTGCGAAGCAAAACGGGCAGTTGAGGTCCGAGTACACTATGGTACGTGTCGTGACGGGCATCTGGTCATACCTGGAGCGCGAAGCCACGCCGGCTCTTGCTGATCGGACATAAATTCTATCCGCCCGCGGGTTTTACGTGCGTGTGACGTTTCACAGTTTCCCGGTCGCCTGAACGCGACAACGGATCGACTATAAAAAATACGAGTGGTTTAGGCCGGCCGGTACCGGATTTCGTAAGGAGATGGAATCAGAATCTACCGCCCGTACGGAATCCGCCGCGGCTGCCGCTCGGTGGCCGGGATACGGGCGGGAGACTGAATCCGCCGCGCCCGGAGCCGTTGCGTGCGCCAGGCCAGTGCCATGTCGGGCGATGGCGCCGCCGTCGCCGGCCGGACCTCGCAATACCGCCACTGCCGAAGTCGGGCCACGCACCGCCGATATCCTGGTAGCGCTGATACCGCCGCAGTATGTCCCACAGTGCACCGCCGCGGACCGCACCGCCGAGTACTTCGCGCATCATATCGACGACGACATTGCCGTTCTTGAACGTCGAACGAACGTCGTCGAACCGATGCTGCTTGAACTGCCGCCTGACCTTCTCGAGCGATTGGACGCGCAGCAGGTATTCCTGATGCAGTGAACGTGCGTGTTCGAGTTCGCCGCGGGCACCCTCGAAGTCGCGCCGCAGGTCCCGCAGGTCTTCGATAATGGCGTCGTCTTCGTGGGTCATCGTCGCGCGCGCCAGATGGGTCAGATCGCTCAGCTCACGGTGTTCCATCGCACTCGCCAGCACCGTCAGGCACTCGTGCATGTATTCGTCGGATCCGGATGCAAAGTCGCGCTGTTTCGCGCGCAGCCCGTTGAGTTCGTCCTCGGCGGTGGCAATTCGTGTGTCGACCGCATCCTGCTCGTGCTCCATTTCTGCAAGTGCTCGCTGCGCGTCCTCCACACCGCATTTGCGGGCCACGCCGCGCTCGATGTCCTGCAGCACGGTGAGTTGCTCGTCCGCCTCAGCCTGGACCTTATCGGCGTGCGCACGCAGTCGTTTCGGAATCTCCTGCAGCATCCAGTAATTCGGCCGTGCGTCGTTGTACCGGCACAGTCGAGCGACCCAGGCGTCCAGCAGCCGTGCCAGCGGATTGGCGCGATACTCCGATGTGCCGTATCCACGGTTCCAGAGGTACATGAACAATTCGTCGCGGCCGTAAGGTTCGCCCTTCTCAAGCTGGTCTTCCTGGGCGATTTCGTACTTTTCCGCCGCACTGACGGCAATCGCGTCGGCTGCCCGTGTTTTTTCGAGCTGTTGCTGGAACGACGAATCCTCTGCGAGTGCGTCCTGTGCGGCCGCCTCGGTTTCAGCCAGCCGCAACGCGGCAGCTTCGACATCGTCGTGGCACCGATCTCGCTCGGCCTCCAGCGTCTGCAACGCCTCACCGGCGTGTTTAATCTGTCCGGCGAGTTCGGACATTGCTTTGGAACGGGCGCGCAGCAGTTCTTCGACGCGGAAGTCCGCCGAGTCGATACGAGCGCCGACCTCGCCCTCACGGATGGCATCGAGCCGCACCGCGGCCAGCCGCTTTAGCATCTGTCCCTGCTTTTGGCGGTTGCGGGCCAGCGTATCGGATGCCTGTTTGAGATCGCGGTTGAGGCGGCCGAGTTCATTGCGCGCCGTCGTCAGCGTGGCATTCAGTTGGCCCAGAGTTTCGCGTCCGCTCAGCATGTCTACCATTCCGTGATCGTTGCGCCGGTGGTTTCGATTCGATACTGCGGCCGCAGTTGTCCGGACGCTTTGCTGCCAATAATATCGCCCTGAATGATTCCGTCGTCGCGCTTGTCGGCCGCGACCCCTTCGAATATTTCCTCACTGACGCGCAGCCCCCAGCTTCTGACACGCAGAATGCGGCCGTCTTCCTCATTCTGCACCTTTACCGGGACGACCGAGCCGGACGCGGTGACCGCTTCGACGATGAGGTAGTAATTGCGGGCGTCCGGGTTGAGATTCGGTACCCGCCAGACACCGGAGACCTCGTTCGGGCGCGAGACGATGCGCACGCGGTACTCGGACTGCAGGTCCGTGAGCACGAGGTCCAGTTCATCGGCGTAGCGGCGGGCCTCGGCCGAGTCGCCGGCTGAAACGGCACGCCGTGCCTTGTTCGCGAGATCGGCGGTCAGCGTGACGGCGTCGGTGTCGCCGGCAATCTGCTGTATCTGCGCCACCGTGGTGTCAATGCGAGTGGGAAGCTGTGCGAGCAGCCGGCGCTCCGGCAGTGCCACGGTAAAAAACCATCCCAGCCAGACGATCAGCGCGATCGAGAGCAGAATCGTCACGGGTTTCAGCCAGCGATCGCGGCGCACGTACAGCCGGGCGAGTTTTGCGGACAGGCTGTCGGGCGTCGATTCGTACGCAAAACGTTCCTGCTCGAGCGCATCGACGCCGGCTTCGAGCGCCGCGTCGGTGACTTCGATACCCTGAGCCGTGTATATCTGGCGCAGGCGCTCAATCAAGCGCTGCCGGCGATTGACGGCGTCCAGTTCGCGATCGACGATCAGCTCACGATGGCGGACGGTGTCGACGACATCCATCGCCACCATGAGGTCTTCGAGCGGCGCGTCGCTCATTGCGGATCAGACACCGGAGGGTGGCGGCAGCGTATTGCCCTGCTCAATCAGCCGTGCCAGGCGCTGCTTGCCGTCTTCGACAGACTCGCGGATGTCCTCAGCGTTACGCGTGGCCAGCACGCGCATTTCCTCGATAATGTCGCGCGAGCGGGCCTGAAAATTGACGACGGACTCGACAAGTTTTTTGACGGCCTCGGCGCGGATCGTCGGGCCATAGCCAGCGCGTACGGCCGCTTCCTGTACTTTTCCACCGATATCGGCGAGGTCTTCGAGGCTTTTCGACACGCCGTCCTTCATTGCCTCCAGCGTCTTCGTGCTTTCATGCAGCCCAAACAGTCCCGTAAACGAAGCCGATAGTGCGGTCAGTACGGTTTCGTTCGTGCCGAAGAACATTATTGCCTGTTTATACACGCGCTCCTTGGCGCTCGTGGTCTGCATCAGGCGCGCCATAACGAACTCCGACGTGTTGTAGCTGACGGTCAGATTGTCCGACAGATCCTTCGCGATCTGGTAGCGGTCTTCGTCGTCCTGCAGTGCGCGTACCGATTCGTCACGGGCCAGCTCCAGTTTGGCGCGTTCGGCGAGATCCTCGCCCGCAAAAGCCGCCACGGCGTCGTTCGCTGCACCGACTTTTTCCTTCGCCGCTTGCCAGCGATTTTCGGCTTTTTCGAGGATGTCCAGTGCAAGTATTTCGGACTCCTTCATGGCGCCGCGAAAATCCTGGTAGGCGTTCAGGATCGTATGCTCGCGTTCGATCTGATCGCGCGAGTCCCTGGACACGTCGAGGTAGGTGTCTTTGATTTCCTGGAAACGTGTCGCTATGTCACCGCGCGTCACTTTCATCCACACGTTGCCGATGCGTTCGAAGGTGTCAATTTTACCGTCTTCCACCTGCTCGACCATGCCCTTTGCGTCCTTGCGGATCGAGTCGAAACGTTTGGTAATGTCCTCATAACGTTCGCCGAGCTTCATCGAACTTATCTGTTCGCGCACGACTTCGTTGAACAACGAGGCCTGGCTCAATGTGCGTGCGATGGCTGTGACTTTCGATTCGTCGAGTTCGGAAAGGCGGTTCAGCAGTGCGACAATCGGTGCTTCTTCGCTCTGATCGGGTACCAGCCCAAGATCGCGCAATTGTGTCATCGCACGATCGAAATACTTTAGTGCGGATTTCGTCATGATCGCTCCAGAGATTATTGTTGTGCGAAAGTAACTGACGACTCTGGAATAACTAAAGTAACAGAAGCCGAATTTCAACGAGTTATGAAGACTAACTCTAAAGTGTATTAGTGTTAACAGGCCCTGGCTCAATTGACGCAAGATTCATCATCAAGCATTGTTCTCCTGCGCGCAATCGCGCTGCAATCGTTCCGTGCAACGCGGCGTGGCTCATCGCCGCTCGGAGGGGATCAAAATGGCAATAGAATTCGAACTGAACAACGGGAAAATCAGTCTTGATGTCGACCCGGCAATGCCGTTGCTGTGGGCGATCAGAGATATCGCGGGTCTGACCGGCACCAGGTTCGGTTGCGGCAGGGCGCTGTGCGGTGCATGTACCGTGCATCTGAACGGACAGCCGATTCGATCGTGTTCCGTACCCGTGTCGGCGGCGGCCGGTACGAAAGTCACGACGATCGAGGGCCTGTCTGCGGACGGTAACCACCCCGTGCAGGTCGCCTGGCGCGAGCTCAACGTCGCACAATGCGGTTATTGCCAGTCGGGGCAGATCATGAGTGCCGCAGCGCTGCTGGCACGAACGCCGCAACCGAGCGATGCCGACATCGATTCCGCGATGAGCGGCAATATCTGCCGTTGCGGCACCTACACGCGAATCCGCAAGGCTATTCGTCGTGCGGCGGGAGATCGGTCATGAGCCAACTCAGAAAAATAAGCCGGCGCGAGTTTATGAAGCGCACAGGGCAGGTGAGTGGCGGCCTGGTGTTCGCGCTGAGTTTTGCGAGCGCGTGCCAGCCGCAGGAGCGTGCGGCCGGTCCAGCCGCAAAGACGGCCGGTTCCGTCGCACCCAATGTTTACGTCAATGTTCGCAGCGACGGCATCGTCGAAATCTATTGCCATCGCTCGGAAATGGGGCAGGGCATCCGGACCTCGCTGGCACAGATTATTGCGGACGAACTCGAAGCCGACTGGGACAAAATCGAGGTTGTGCAGGCCATTGGCCATGAAAAATACGGCGATCAGAATACCGACGGTTCCACAAGTATTCGCCGGCACTTCGATCTGTTGCGAAACGCGGGCGCGACGGCTCGCGATATGATGATCGCGGCAGCCGCGTCGTTGTGGTCGGTACCGGCCGAAGAGTGCGTTGCGCGCGAGCACGCGGTGCATCATGAGGCGAGCGGGCGTTCGGCGGGCTACGGCGATCTCGTTGCAACGGCCAGCGGTATGCCGCAGCCCGAATCCGCGGCGTTCAAGGCCAGGGAAGACTACCGTTACATCGGCAAGCCGGTCGATACGATTGACGGTATGGCATTTACGACCGGGGGCGGTAAATACGGCATCGACACGGTACTGCCCGACATGCTGTATGCGTCGATCGAACGCTGCCCGGCGTTCGGCGGACGCGTCGTATCGTTTGACGACAAGGCTGCCAGGGCCGTCGCGGGTGTCAGCGACGTTCTTAAGATGCCCGATCCGACCGCGCCTGCATTTTTCAACATTCAGGGCGGTGTTGCGGTTCTTGCCGACAATACCTGGTCGGCTGCGGAGGGGCGCAGGGCGCTCACGATTGCCTGGGATCGCGGCGCGAACGGCGATTACAACAGTGAGACTTACCGGCAAAAACTGATCGCATCCGCGTCGGCGCCGGGCACCGCTGTGCTGACGCGGGGCGACGCCGACATCGCAACTGCCGATGTACACGAGGCCGTGTATTACGCACCGCACCTGTCGCAGGCGCCGATGGAACCGCCGGCCGCGACCGCCGTGGTCAGAGAGGACGGTAGCTGCGAGGTGTGGGCCTGTACTCAGGACCCACAGACCGCCCGTGATACCGTGGCGGCAACGCTGGGCATCGACAAGGAACGGGTGACCGTCAACGTGACCTTGCTCGGCGGCGGCTTCGGCCGAAAATCGAAACCCGACTTTATCGCCGAGGCCGCCTGGCTGGCGCGTGAGTCGGGCCGGCCTGTCAAGGTCACGTGGAGCCGGGAAGACGATATACGTCACGGTTATCTGCACTCGGTCAGTGCGCAGTACTACCGTGCCGGCATCGACGAAGACGGCAATACGGTGAGCTGGCTGCAGCGAACGAGTTTCCCGTCAATCTTTTCGACCTTCAGTCCTGACGCAAACGGACCGGCAGGATTCGAACTCGATCTTGGCATTCTCGACAATCCATGGCACGTGCCGAACATGCGGATTGAAACCTGTGAGGCAAAAGCGCACCTTCGCATTGGCTGGCTGCGCTCAGTCTGCAACGTATTTCACGCGTTCGGTGCGTGCTGTTTTGTCGACGAACTGGCGCATCGGAAGGGCATGGACCCGAAAGATCATCTGCTCGAGATGATCGGCCCCGCCAGACTGATCGATCCCGCGGACGATGGCGCAACGTACACAAACTACGGTCAGGATCTGGCCCGGCACCCGATCGATACCGGCCGGTTGAGTGCCGTTGTGGAGAAAGTCGCTGAAATGTCGGCATGGGGACGCGACCTGCCCGCGGGACGCGGCCTCGGCATTGCGGCGCATCGCTCGTTTCTGGCCTATGTCGGTGCTGTTGCCGAAGTCGAGGTGGATGAAAACGGCAAACTTCGCGTGCACCGCATGTGGACCGCCATCGACGCCGGTACCGTCATCAATCCCGACCGCGTAACGGCACAAATGGAGGGTGCGGCAATCTTCGGTATGAGTATTGCGCTGCACGGTGAGATATCGGCCGAAAATGGCGCCGTCGTGCAGGGTAATTTCGACACCTATCCGATGACGCGGATGAATGAGGCGCCCAGGGAAATACAGTGTCACATCGTGGCGTCGGATGCGTTGCCCGGCGGTGTGGGCGAGCCCGGCGTGCCGCCGATCGCGCCGGCGATTGTCAATGCCTGCTTCGCGGCCAGCGGCAATCGGGTGCGTGAACTGCCGCTCAGAAAAGCAGGCCTGATCTGAGCGCCAGGATCGACGATAGCGTCGTGGACGGTTGTTTGCCGACGGCCAGGCTGTCGGCACAGTTCCTGCAGTTTTTCGATGACAGGGTGGCACGCGCTCAGTCTGTGGCGCTCGTCGTCGTCACCGAGACCTCGGGTTCGTCATACAGCAAGGCAGGGCAGGCGCTGCTGATCGACGATGCGGGCAACGCCCAGGGTTTGCTGTCCGGCGGCTGTCTGGAGGGCGATCTTGCTGAGCGTTGCGTTCAGAGTATCCGCACCGACACACCGGCCACGGTCGAGTACGATCTCCGCAATGACGATGAACTGTTTGGGCCAGGCGTCGGCTGCGAGGGTCTGATGCGCGTCTGGATACAACCGCTGAACCCGGACGCCGGATATCGACCTATGGCGGGAATTGCGTCCGCACTGGTACGCCATTCAGTCGCCGACCTGTGCGCTCCACGGGCCAATGCAACGGATGCTGCGTTCAGATGGCTCCGTCCCGCGAGGATCCTGATACTGGGTGCCGGACCCGATGTTGCACCGCTGCTGCAGATCGGAGCGTCGCTGGGATGGGATTTGCGGGTTTGCGACCACCGGCCAGCCTTACTGGACGCATTGCCCAGGCCGAAAGCCGTTGACGTGAGGCGCTACGACGCCGATTCCATCGCCGATAATTTCGAATTGAGCGAATTCGATGCGGCGCTCGTAATGAGCCACCATCTGCAATCGGATGCAAGCTATCTGCGGCAGCTCGCGACGTCCGACATTGGTTTGATCGGATTGCTGGGGCCGCCGCGTCGGCGGGACCGTCTGCTGGCCAAACCCGGTATCGAAGCACGCCGGTTCGGAGATCGTCTGCGCGCGCCGGTCGGCTCGCGTATAGGCGGGCGTGGCGCGGGTGCCATCGCGCTGGAGGTTGCCGTGGAGCTTCAGCAGCATATCTGTACGCTCGATCAGGAATTGTCCAGCGCTGCGAAGTCCGCCGGCGTATCGATGTCAATCGCCGCAGGTTCGAACGCAACCTGAACGACCGAGGTCGAGTTTTCGCGCAGGATATGGCGCGCACCTTCATCGCCGCGGCATTTGCGCAGTGACGCGAACCAGTTGCTGCCAAACAGGACGGGCGCACCCTGAACTCCGGCATACGTTGTTACAACGATACGGCTTGCCTGGCCGTCCCAGTGCTCGATCAGGCACTGCAGGTGCTCGGCGCTTATCTGCGGCTGGTCGCCGAGAGCAACGATCAGTCCACTGACAGACTGGCCGACAGCCTCGGCCGCTGCCGCGATACTGGTGCCCATGCCTTCGCGAAATCGCGGGTTATGAACGATGCGATCGGCCAGCTTGCCGGCCGCCGTGAGGACATGACGGTCGTCGTGACCGGTGACCAGACAGACGCGGCCCGGGCTCGCCTGCTGCGCGGCTGAGAGCGCGTGCTGCAACAATGGCAGACCCTGCCACTGGCGCAGCAGCTTGTTGTTCCCAAAACGCCGCGACTGCCCGGCCGCGAGCACCGCAATCGCAACGTCCGGATTCAATGGCGGCCGATCAGTTCAACTCGTCGTCGAGCCAGTACTTGGTGCCCTTGACCGTCGCCTGCAGTGCGAGTCCGCTTTCGGTGATCTGATAGACCGTTACGCGGTCCAGTACGGCCTCGCCGCCGACTGCTGCGCCTTTATCCCCGGCTTTGGCCGCAGCATCGGCCTGACCGCCGAATTCCCAGCCCTTCGTGATGAAGTCGTTCATGGTTTCGCTGTCGTGGAAAACGAAAATGACGCGGTAGTCCTTGACGCCGGCACCGAGCCCGATGCCAACCTCGCCCATTTTCATGAACGTATTGGCGCCGGTCGCATTATTGTGAACGACACCGTGGCCGCCGCCGAAGCTTGCGAAAATGATATTCAGATTGGCGTTGCTGAACACGGCGTAGCCCGGTGCTGCGGAAACCTCACTGCGCGCGCTGGCCTTGAGGTCGTAGAGTTTGCCCAGAACTTCGGAGCGCATTTCGAGGATTGACGCGCGTTTCTCGGCGGGTGTGCTGCCCTTCGTGGTTGCGCAGGCGGTGAGCAGCGCACAGAGAACAACAATCAGACTATAGCGTAGCTTTTGCATCGAAATCTCCCAGTCGACAGTTTGGGTTCCGTCCCGGGTGACGGTCCTGTCATCCGACGGATATGTCCAGTGTCGCGATAGCGACATAATAGCACCAGGGCCTGTTAATACGAATGTCATCGCCCCTGCCGAGGCGGCCCACTAGTCCGTATCGGAGCCAATGACCTTGTAGACCAGCGCGCCGAGTGCCGCTCCGGCGACGGGTGCGATCCAGAACAGCCAAAGTTGCGACACAGCCCAGTCTCCAACGTACAACGCCACGCCGGTACTGCGTGCGGGGTTTACCGATGTGTTGGTGACCGGAATGCTGATCAGGTGAATTAGCGTCAGACAAAGTCCGATCGCAATCGGAGCGAATCCTGCGGGCGCGCGCGAGTCGGTTGCGCCGAGAATGACGATGACGAACATCATCGTCATGACGACTTCGGTAATCAGCGCCGAGGTCATCGAATAACCGCCGGGTGAGTGCTCACCGTAGCCGTTGGACGCGAAACCTGCGGAAACATCGAAACCGGCCTGGCCGCTTGCGATCAGATACAGTACTCCGCCGGCTACGATTGCGCCTGCAACCTGGGCGATGACGTAAGGTGCGAGTTCCTTCGCATCGAATCGCCCGCCGAGCCAAAGTCCGACCGAAACCGCCGGATTGAGGTGGCAACCCGAAATGTGTCCGATGGCAAAGGCCATGGTCAGTACCGTCAGGCCGAATGCCAGCGACACGCCGAGCAGTCCAATGCCAACGTCAGGAAAGGCCGCGGCCAGCACGGCACTGCCACAGCCGCCGAGAACGAGCCAGAATGTGCCTACGAATTCTGCCGCGTATTTCTTCATTTCCAGACCCCCTGATTGTCTGTTGTAACGGACTTATCTCGCCGTATTACTGGACACGGTTTTGGATGGAGGCGCGCCAAACACGGCTTTGTAACTTGCTGCAAAATGACTTGGACTCGAAAACCCGGCTACGCGCGCGATGCTCGACAACGGTTCGACGCGCTCAGGCGAGTACCGCAGGTAGTCCTTGATGCGATGCAATTGCACCAGACGCGTAAACTGCTTCGGTGTCATGTCGATGAACTCGCGGAAAATTTCCTGCAGAGTTCGCACGTGTATCCCGACATCGACACTGAGCTGATGCGGTGTCGTGTAGCGCAGGTTTGCGCTGCGATTCAGGCGTTCGAATGCTTTGGTAAACAACTCGAAGCGGTGACGTGAAAGCGTCGAGTAGTAATCGTTGGTCGCAGAGCCCGACAATGCATCGATGATGCTCGCCGCAACCGCGTCGACCATTTGCGATTCCTGAAACAGCGTGCGGTCGACGGAATCGTTTTGTGCGACGCGCATAACGCGGCGCAGGACATCGACGTGCGCCGACGAATTTCGTGTGCGCAGCAACAAACCGCTCGGGTTGTTGTAGTCGATGTTGTGATCCTGCGGACCCAGATAACGTCCGGTTGGCAGCAGCGAGTCGTCCTCGTCCCAGCCGATAAGAAACACGGTCGCGTTACGTTTTGAGCGGATGTATGCCGCACCGCCGTTTTTCGCGTGCCAGACCGCGCGCTGGTCGATATTGAATCCGTTGAGCGACAGATCGTTTTCGCAGGAACCGACGAACAGCACGCCGGCAAACCCAGGGTCTGGACTGACTCTAACTATGACGTCGCCGCTCAGCGAAAGTGAATGAATATGGGTGACGCCGACTCTTGTCGATTCGAGGTGGCCGCGAAACTGCCTCGGATCAAACGGAAATCCGTCAGTACTCCAGTGATCGATCATGCGGAGTAGTCTGCCGAGGTCGCTCGACGCGTGCTTATCTATCGGTTGGTTGTTCGCTGTTGTCGTTTCAATCATCACTCAGTGCTTTTCGTTTTATCGATACTTATATTTAAACGTGCAGACGCCGCATCCACTCAATTTGTCACGTCTAATTGCGATGTAATCGCAGTGTTTCCAAAATCGAGCATGTTAGTTAGAGCGTTTGTACAATTTAAGAAGTGTGAAGCGCGTCAGACGAAAATAAGCGCTTGAAAACGGCGCCTTCCTGTCAAAAAAACGAGCAATATCTTCCTCCGCCAGATTGATGTTGTGACGCATGTTTCAGTTTCCGGCGATGGCCATTGCGCGAAATCGTCCTGGTTTTAATCTCGGCTGATCTGACGTAATCTTTAGCAGGCAGGAACATGACAGAGCATCATTCCGCGCACTGGCGGCGCTTGTGCAATGCAGTCATGGCGGTGTTTGTTCTCTGCGTATCGGTTCCCGCGGTATCCGCGGAGACACCGGATCTCCTCGATCTGTCGCTCGAACAGTTGTTGTCGGTCGAAATTACGTCGGCCTCCCGCAAGTCGCAGTCGTTGTCCGAAGCTGCAGCAGCCGTCTACGTCATATCCGATGAGGCGATCAGGGCGTCGGGTGTGAGGACGATTCCAGAGGCATTGCGTCTTGCGCCCGGCCTGCAGGTATCGCGGATCGACGGTAATCGCTGGGCCATCAGTGCACGCGGATTTAACGGCAGATTCGCCAACAAGCTGCTCGTCATGGTCGATGGCCGCTCGGTTTACACGTCGTCGTTCGCAGGCGTGTACTGGGAGTCGCTGGATACGCTGCTCCCCGATATCGAGCGTATCGAAGTCGTCCGCGGCCCCGGCAGCTCCGTCTGGGGCGCCAATGCCGTGAACGGTGTCATCAATATCATCACGAAAAGGGCGCGCGTCACCCAGGGTGTGCTGTTCTCGGCGAATGCCGATTCGCTGGGAGGGAATGGCGGCGCAATACGCTACGGCGCGGATGCGGGTGACAATGGCTATTTTCGGCTGTTCGGAAAAGCGATACGCCGGGAATCGAACAGTGACATCTATGGACAAAATGCCAACGATCATTTTCGCTCGCTGCGGATTGGCGCGCGCTATGACTTCGAGCGCGGCGACGACAGTATCTCGGTCAGTGCGGAAGCGCACGATGACAAGGTGGGTCAGACAACGCTTCTGAGTTCATTCGTTGCGCCTTACTACACCAGGCACACATCGGGCAGCGACGTTCGCGGATTCTTTGTCAATTCGGAATGGAGCCGCCGGACCGAACGCCGCGGAGAACTGTCGGTTCGTGCTTCGATAGACGAAACCGATCGCGCCGATGCGTTGTTCGGCGAAGAGTCCACGAAATTCGCCATTGACGGACAATGGACGCTGCCGCGGCACGGGCGGCACGAACTGACGGTCGGCCTCGGCCTGCGGCGCTACGACTTTACGTTTGCCGCGTCGCCCTTCATCAGCCTGCAGCCGGCGACCGGTTTCGATAATTTCTTTAGCGCGTTTGTGCAGGATGAGATCGATTTTGGCGACGGCCGCGGACACCTCACGGCCGGCGTAAAACTGGAACACGACGAGCGGCAGTCGGACGATCTCAAACTAATGCCGACGCTGCGGGCGAGCTGGAAGTTAAGCGACTCGTCGACCGTATGGGGGAGTATTACACGCTCCATACGCACGCCGAGCTATGCCGACTCCAACGTGCGGATTCAGGGCCTTGGCCCTGCGGTGCCGCCGCTGTCGGAAGATAACCCGCTGCCGGTTCCGCACACGCGGGCTTTCCTGGGCAGCGTCCAGGTTACAGACGAAACTGTGCTGGCAATTGAGTCGGGATTCCGCTGGCAGGCCGTCGACAATGGCAGCATTGACGTTGCGGTGTTTCATAATCGGTACGACGATCTTCGCAGCGCCGCGCAGATTCTGTCTTCCTGTGAACCGGATGGTGTGCTGTTGAGCACGGACCCTTTATGTACGCTGACATCCGATCATGTCCTGAACACCGTGTACTTTGCGAACTTTCTTGAGGCGACTGCGTACGGTGCAGAGCTGGCTGCGCAATGGGCGCCTCGTGAGTACCTGCGCCTGAACGCCGTCTACTCGTTTCTTGACGTCGATTTCGAGGGTGTCGCGCCGAACGGGTCGCGACCGATCTTTCCGAATGCGCGGCATCAATGGTCCGTGCGTGCGGACTGGGTTCTTGCGCGTGGAATGCAGCTTGGCCTGTGGGCGCGGTATACCGATGAACTGCAGGACTTCGATATTCGTGCCAATCACGACTTGAGTCTTATCTGGACCTGGCGTCCCGTCGAGGCGTTTGAGTTTTCGCTCATTGGTCAGCAGCTTACAGAGTCCGACCACGTCGAGTTCCTGTCTGAACTCGGCGAGGCTCCGCCTACGATCATCGAACGCAGAGCTGTCGCCCGGCTCCGCTGGCTGTTTTAAGCGCGGGCGGAGGGGAGAAATGCGGCAGCTACGGTGCGTTTGGGGTCAGATCGTCGGTGCGACAGTATTGTCCGTCATGGTTCCGTGCGCGCTGACCGCGGATGAGTCTGCGAGCGAAGTCGATGTCCGCGCAGCGCTGATCTACAACGTCGCGAGGTTCGTGGACTGGCCGCCTGCCCCCGAGGGCAGCGACGACTCGCTGCAGCTTTGCGCTTACGGCGGAGACGATCTGTACCATGCCTTCGCCGAACTGGAGGGACGCCAGGTCCGCAATCGATCGCTTAGGGTGCGGTGGGTGGACCCCCGCCAGAGTAGTGCCGCTGCCTGCAATATTCTTTACGTCGCGCGCGATATGGAAGCGCGTACCGCGTCGCTGACAGCGCTCAGGCACGAACCGGTGTTGACGGTCGGTGAATCGCCGCAGTTTGCGATGGACGTTGGAGTCATGGCAATGGTGCGGGAGGCGAACCGGGTGCGATTCATTATTAATCGACCCGCCGCAGAATCCTCAGGGTTAAGAATGAGTTCTCAGTTGCTCGCCGTGTCGGATGTGCTTGGGGACCTGAGAACAAAACGAGTGAGTATTCCATGATGGCGTTTGACGACCTCGCACTTGCGAAAAAGATTCGCTGGTCCACTGTACTGATCAGTGCCGTTGCTCTGCTTGCAGCGGCCGTGCCGATGGTAATCGGAGAAGTCCAGTCCTACAGGTCGAACATTGAAAAGCACATCACGATTCTGTCGTCGTCGATCGGCCAGAACAGTGCGGCAGCCGTCTTGTTCGACGATCGTCAGCAGGCCGCTGCGGTACTGCGTGCCGTGGCGTCCGACCCGCACGTGACGCGTGCGCAGATTTTCGACCGGGAGTTCGAGACGGTCGCGAGCTATCGCGCCGGCGACATTGACGGTTCGGTGCCGGTGTCGGTTGAGCAGATGCGCCTGCATGAATCGAGCACGTCAACGTGGTACGACGATGAAAACGCGCTAAACCACGTAGCGCCGATTGTTTTCGACGACGAAATCATCGGGCATACATTTATTCGCAATGACATGCGCGGACTTCGCGAACGACTGGGACTGTATGCGCTGTTTTCCATCGGTGCGTTTCTGCTGGCGATGGCTGTGGCAGCGTTTCTTTCGTCGTGGCTCGCGAGCCGCATAACGCGGCCGGTGGCTCACCTGGTCGATGTGACGGACCGCGTTCGCAGCGACGAAAACTTCAGCGTGCGGGCAGACCGCTTCGGCAATGATGAGATCGGCGGACTCACGGACGGTCTGAACAGCATGCTCGAACAGATTCAGGAGCGCGACGAGCGGCTGGAAGAACACCGGGCCAACCTGGAGGAGATCGTCGGCGAGCGTACAAGGTCGCTGCAGACGGCAAACGACGAGTTACAGGTCGCAATAACGGAAATGCGCGAGGCGAAGGAACGCGCCGAAAAGGCGAGCCATGCGAAAAGTGAATTTCTCGCACGCATGAGTCATGAAATACGCACACCGATGAACGGGGTGCTGGGTATGTCGGACCTGCTGCGCAACTCGGAAGCACTGACCGGCAAACAGCGATCGTTCGTAAATACGATTCATCAGTCGGGCGAACAGCTTCTGATGATCATTAACGACATCCTCGACTTTTCGAAAATCGAAGCGGGCCGCCTTGAACTCGAACATCGTCCGTTTCATCTGCGCAGCGCGGTGTACGACGTGGTCGATATGTTCGCCGAGCGTGCGGAGTCCCGAAATCTCGAGCTGCTTTGCGACATCGACGCGGGCATCGATCAGGTAGTCGCGGGCGATCAGCTACGCATCAAGCAGGTGTTGACGAATCTCGTCGGCAACGCAACCAAGTTTACGGAAAACGGCGAGGTGGTCGTTCGCGTCGCGCTCGCGCGATCCAATTACGAGTCGGTCACGGTGAGATTCGAGGTCGACGATACGGGCGTCGGCGTCGACCCAGGATACGAAAAGCATCTGTTCGAGGCATTTTCCCAGCAGGACGGCTCGACGACACGGCGCTTCGGCGGGACCGGACTTGGGTTGGCCATTTGCAGGCAGCTGGTCGAACTGATGAAGGGGTCGATCGGTGTGTTATCGAAGGAGTCGGGCGGTTCGTTGTTTTGGTTCGAGCTGCCGCTGCAGCGTTCCACGGTCCAGATTCCGGAACGCGATGTGTCGGCGCTGGAGGGCCGGCGCGTACTCGTCGTCGACGACAACAGGACCAATCTCGAGATTATTACGCATCAGCTTGAGACCGCATCGATGCAGGTCGACACCGCCGATGGCGGTGGCACGGTCATTGGCCGCCTGCAGCGGGCGCATGATGAGGGCAGGTCGTATGAGTTTCTTATTCTCGATATGCGTATGCCAGGCCTGGATGGGCTTCAGACCGCAAGACTCGTGCAGGAACAGGGACTTGGCAACAATCTGCCGATCGTCCTGCTGAGTTCGATAGCCGCTTCCGCGTCCAGCGAAGAGCGGCGAGCTGCCGGCATCGTGCGGACACTGTCGAAACCCGTGCACACGGACCAGATGCTCAACGTACTCACCGATATTCTCGGGGAGGCAGCATCGGCTGAAAGCAACACCTACGAGCTGCCACAGCTCAACGTTGCGTGCAACAACGGGACGAGCGCACGCGTATTGCTGGTTGAGGACAACACTGTCAACCAGCAGGTCGCGCAGGGGATGCTGCGCCGAATCGGCGCGCGCGCCGTGGTGGCCGAGCACGGTGCTGCCGCTCTGCAGCATCTCGACGTCGATCGTCAGTTCGATCTGATTTTCATGGACTGCCAGATGCCTGTTATGGACGGTTATGAGGCGACTCGCAGCATTCGCGAGAGCGAGACCCGCAACAGCGCTACGCGCATACCGATCGTCGCGTTAACTGCGAACGCACTGAAAGGTGACCGTGACAAGTGCCTTGAGGTGGGCATGGACGACTACCTGAGCAAGCCCTTTACGCTTGCCGACCTGCACAAGACGCTCGTCACTCATCTCGGCGAAGATCGAATTGCACCTCTCGATACGGGCCCGGCCGAAGCACCGCGGGAACCCGATGACGACGTGGACCTCGGCTCTGCAGCGAATGACGATCGGGCGATGGAGGAGACGATCATCGACGGGTCGATTATCGAGAGCATCCGGCGCCTGCGTGGCGAGAACGGCGGCAGTTTCATTCAGGAAGTCATCGAGGCATACATCGACTCGTCACCGCGGCTGGTGTCGGATCTTGAGATGGCTATCGCAAACAACGAGTGCGAAAGTATCGCCGGCGCGGCGCACGCACTGAAGTCGTCAAGTGCCAATGTCGGGGCGACGGCGTTCGCGAACCTCTGCAAAAAGATCGAGGCACGCGCAAGAAAAGGGCAGGTCGCCGATCTGCTCACGTACCACGACCGGATCCGCCCGACCTTCGAGCAGGCGGTCACTCAACTTCGAATACTGGCAGCGAGTTAACGATGGAAGCGGTAACGAGAAACGGCGGACCACTCATTTTGATTGCAGACGACGATCCGACAGCACTGCTGATCATGGAGCAGGTACTCACGAGTCACAACTATCGTGTCATCAAATGCAAGGACGGTGCGGAAGCATTCGATCTGTTTCTGAAGGATCGCCCTTCCGCCGTGCTGCTCGACGGCGAGATGCCGGTCATGTCGGGCTACGAGGCCTGTCAGCGCATTCGCGAGGCGGAGGTAGATTTTGTGACGCCCATTCTGATGATCACAGGGACCGACGACAGCACGTCTGCGAAACGCGCGTTTAACAGCGGCGCGACCGACTTCCTGACGAAGCCGATTAACTGGTCCGCGTTTCCCTATCGCCTCGATCACATTCTGCGCGCCAACGATGCGCACAACGAAATCGCGGGACTCATGCGTGGAATCCCCGACCGGATTCTGATTCTCGACCGCGATATGCGGGCGATCGAAATTCGTCACGCGGGTATTTTCGGACACGATGGCGAAGGCGACGATCCGATGGCTCGTACCGACGCCAGAGAGTCGCTGGATTCGAAGTTTATGCAAATGGTTCGCCGCCGTGCCGCGGACGTTTTTGAACACGGCAGGATCGAGGAGTTCGAAACGGCCGTTGAGGATGGCGATACTTATTATGAGACGCGCGTCGTGCCCCGCGATCGCAGTTCGGTGTTGGTGCTGATTCGCGACATCACGGCGCGAAAACTTGCGGACAAGCAGATTCATCAGCTTGCTTTCTACGACACGCTGACGGGCCTGCCGAATCGGGGCATGTTCTCCAGAGAAGTCAACGTGCAGATTGAACGGGCGAAACGCACCTACTCGAAACTCGCGCTGCTGTATCTTGACCTTGACCGCTTCAAACGCATTAACGATACACTTGGACATTCGGCTGGCGACGAACTGCTGAGTTCGGTTGCCAAGCGGCTTGAAAACTGCTGCCGGCGTTACGATCGCCGCACGCTGGGTGTTGAGTCCGGCTCGGCAACCGAAGTGCGTATCGCGCGCATCGGCGGCGACGAATTCGCGGTACTCCTGACCGGCGTGGACGGACCCGAAACGGCAATGACGGTGTCGGAGCGCATCCTCGAAGAACTCGCGACCCCGTTTACCCATGAGGGCCATCAGTTTGTTGTGAGCCCGAGCATCGGAATTTCGATGATGCCGGATGACGGCGACACACTCGAAGACCTGCTGAAGAATGCCGATACCGCGATGTACCAGGCCAAGAAAAACGGCCGCAACAATTTCAGATTCTTTACGGATACGATGAATCTGCGCTCTCTGGAGCGTCTGCATCTGGAAAACGAACTTCGTGTTGCGATCGAGGAACGTGCCCTGACACTGGCTTATCAGCCGAAATACTGTCTCAGGTCGTCAAGGGTAGTCGGCGTCGAGGCGTTACTGCGCTGGAAACACAAGGAGTTCGGTCAGATATCGCCGGCCCGGTTCGTGCGAGTCGCCGAGGAAACAGGGCTGATTATTCCGCTCGGTCGCTGGGTGTTTGAAGAGGCGTGCAGGCAGATTCAGGAATGGCAGGGTACCGCGCTTGACGGCGTACCGGTGGCCGTCAACGTGTCGTCGCAGCAGTTTCTGCGTGACGATTTTGTCGACGATTTTTTAAAGTGCCTGTGGGCCAGCGGAATCAAGGGGCAGTCGCTCGAAATCGAGATTACCGAGAGCACGCTCATGACCGATACGAGCCGGACGATCCTGCAGCTCGAACAGTTGAAGGAAGCTGGCGTGTCGCTTGCACTGGACGACTTTGGTACCGGTTACTCGTCTTTCGACTATCTGCGAAAATTTCCCGTCGACCGGATGAAGATCGATCGTTCGTTCGTTCGCGAGATTGGCAGCACCGACAATGGCGGAGCGCTCTGCGCTGCAATGATCGCTATGGCGCAGCAACTGGGGCTGTCAGTCGTTGCCGAAGGTGTGGAGGAAGTCGATCAGTTATCGTTCCTGCAGAAGCGCGGTTGCGATGAAATTCAGGGTTACTATTTTTGCCGACCGATTCCGGCGGGCGAATTGCTCACATTCATGACGGAACTGAAGTCGGCTGGCGGCGATGTCCATCTGGCGCCGAGAGCATCCGGCGGGCAAAGAGAAGTATGAACGCCATCGTCGACGCATCGGTTCACTCGCGGCTCGTACAGCATCTGTTCGAACAGTCGCGGCGCGCGCTCGTTTTGACGATGCTCGTGTCGGCGGTGCTGGGGTCGCTCGTCTGGCTTGGCCCCGCGGGGCTCGCGTCGGTGAGCGCTGAAACGGTTTTGACCTGGTGGGCTGCGACGGCCGCCGTTGTGCTGCTGCGGACTCTCGTGTCCTGGCGATACTTCCGCGCCGTCAATCGGCGGCGCGACTGGTCGGCCTGGTTAAACCGATACGCCCTGGGCGCCGGACTCACAGGCCTCTGCTGGGGCTTTGGAGGAATGGCATTGCTTGCGGAATCGGGCGTCATTGCGGATGCCATTATCCTGCTGGTTATCGCCGCGATTACGGTGTCCGCCATTCCGTACCTTGCAATGGAGAGACTGCCTTATTTATGTTACTTCGCGGGCGCCATGCTGCCGCTTCTGGCTGGCATGCTGCTCGACGGCGATACGACGATGCGCTATTTCGCGGCCTTCGTTGTGGTGTTCAGCATGGGCGTCTGGCTTGCGGCGCTGCGATTTAACGAGTTGTTGCAGTCTTCCCTGTCTCTGAAAATCCAAAGCGACCGTCTGTCGAGGCAGGTACAGGACAGCAATGAGCAACTGGCTTCGGCCAATCTACAGCTCGAACTCGATATTGAGCGGCGCGAACAGGTGGCCATCGAATTGCAGCATGCGCGTCAGGCTGCCGAGCGTGCCAATCATGCGAAATCTCAGTTTTTGTCGCGTATGAGTCACGAGTTACGCACGCCGTTGAACGCCATTCTCGGCTTCAGCGAACTGCTCAGCGTATTATCGGTTGAGGAGATTCACCAACACCGGGAAGGTCACCTTGCGAACATCCAGGCGGCCGGCCGGCATCTGCTGTCGTTGATCGATGATGTGCTGGATGTGGCGCGTCTCGACAGCGGTGAGGTCGAGTTCCGTCCTGAGCAGATCGTCGTCGCCGAAGTCATCGACGAGTGCGCCGCAATTCTCGCGCCGCAACTCAGCGAGAAATCCATCGATTTTCGATTTAATCGCGCGGATGCGGGCGAGTTGTCGTTGTTCGCAGATCGGCTGCGCCTGCGTCAGGTGTTCCTGAATCTGCTGTCCAACGCCATTAAGTACAACAGGGAGTACGGCTGCGTCTGTGTGTCGGTCGAGCCCGCATCGCACAGCTACGTCGGCATTACGGTGACGGACGATGGCGTCGGAATCTCGGAGGAAGACATCGGCCGCATCTTCGATCCGTTCGTCCGGGTCGGCGACGATACACAGCGCGTCCAGGGTACCGGCATCGGACTTACGATCACGCGGCAGCTTGTCAAATACATGGAAGGATCGATCGACGTCAGAAACCGCGCGTCGGGTGGCACGGAGTTCGTTGTCACTCTACCGATGCGAACCGGCGCGACGGCCGACGCCGCAAACGAGGACGCTGCAGACGGTGCGGCAGCCTAACTGGGAGCCATTCTCAGGCAGCCCACTAATGCCGGCTGCTCCAGTTCGCTTCACTGCCGCGCAGGTCGACATGGACGAATGGACCGCGCCACTCGTTGGCGGCGTAGATCCCCATGCCGCCTGGCAGGCCGTCATTACCCGCTGACAGCCGCCACTCTCTAATCCAGTCGGCAAATAGTTGCGCATCGTTAAAGTCGACGATGCCGTTGCCATCGAGGTCGTCCATCCGACCGTCGTCGTCGGCGTCGATGAAAATATCCGCAGCGTCGCCATAGATATGTCGGCTGTAGCGAACGTTGCCAAGACTCGCATTATACGACGGTGTTCGGTAGCCGCTCATGACCGTCAGTGTATCGACATCGATACCGCGATGGCGCAGCATCGCCAGCAGCGATTCCAGATAGGCGTACAGGCGCTCGCTCGGCACGATGTATTTGGGCCAGCCGCCGGCCTGTTTGCAAAGAAACTGTCTGACTGTGAAGTGCGGACTTACACGCAATTCCTGATTATGCGGTGTCACCCGCAACAGATGTCCAGGCGGCGCGTACGCAGTGTCAGCGCCTTCACGTTGCGGCGGATACAGCCCAATTCGAAAATCCCCGATTGTGTCGTCGGTTTGCGGCGAGAACGGCGTCAGTACGAACGCTCTGACCTGGAATCGCCGGTCGGCAAGCTTAAGCGACAGCAACGGTGCGTCCTGCGGCCCGTCGTCGAAACGCCAAACCCAGTCGCTGCCCTCGGTGCCCGTGACCGTTCCGGTCTCCACATCGAACTGCGGTTCGGCGTCCTGTACGTTCGTTAGCCGAATACGCACCTCTTCGCCGGGCATTACAAACACGGCGTGATACGACACGTCGGTATCGACCGACAATGAGAGCGCCTTCGCCACCGCCGGACCCGGAAGCGCGCAGATACACAATACGAATGCGGGTAGAAGCGGTTTCAAGAGGTTCAGGTCATTGGCTGCTGGCCAGCAGTCGCTCGGTGTCCCGTGGTTCGATCTGCGGCAGGTACGTCGACGCCATCGGCGCTGTATGGGCCGTATCATACCCGTAAATATCGTCGAAGAACGCGACCGTGCCGGCTTCGTCGGCGGTCGCAGTAAAGTACGTCGTCGTCACCTGAACCGGGGATTTCGGGCGTACGGAGGTCGGCTCGTTCAGGACCATGGCCTCCGCCACGCTCTGTTGTGTCCAGTCGTCGCTCGTCAGCGATTGTGCGAGCAGGGCGGGCTCGGACAGGCGGATGCATCCGTGACTCAATGCGCGCTCGGAGCGCGCGAACAATTGTGGCGACGACGTATCGTGCAGATAAATCTGCTGACTGTTCGGCAGTATGAATTTCAATCCGCCAAGTGCGTTCTTCGGGCCCGGCCGCTGCCGAATCCAATACGGCATTTCGCCATTTTTTATTCTCTCCCAGTCGATCTGTGCAACGAGTCGACCGCTCGCCTTGTCGATGACTTCAAATCCCTGGTGTTGGCGATATGCGTCGTCGCGCGCAATCTTCGGCAGAACTTCTCTGATCGCAATTCTCTCGGGGACGTACCAGTACGGGCTGAAGACGAGCCGTTCGATCCGATCGGAAAACAGCGGGGTCGGGTTTTTGCGGCTGCCGACGATGACCTTCATGGTCAGCGGCTCCTCCCGTACACCGTTGAGTTGCAATTCGTAGGACGGCAGATTGACGATAATGTGACGCTCAGTTGCCGGTTCCTGCAATTGCCGCCAGCGTGCCAGATTAATCTCCAGTTGTCGCAGACGTTGCCAGCGCGGCGTATCGAGATGCGCGAGCGATCGTTTGCCCACCTTTCCGTCTGCTTCGAGACCGTTGCGTTGCTGATACGCCTGTACCGCCAGCCGCAGTTCGTCGTCGAAGGGTTGCTCGGCATTGTTCTCCGTGTTGAGCCCCAGGCGTATGCGCAGACGATCGACGCGCGGACCGGTGCTGCCGTACTCCAGCGTTTCGCCAGGTCCGATCACTGGCCACTGGACGCCGTTCTGACGCTGAAGTGTCAGATAGGCGGCGCGCAGCGTATGGTAGGCGGCGTGCGTTGGGATCAGCGATTTATACCAGTCCTGGAGTGTGCCGTTTGCGCCGGCCGTTCGGATCGCGTCGCGAAGCCGTTCGACGTCATCTTCGGTGGGAGCACGGCCGCCGAGCGTAAAATCGAGGGCGTACGACAGCAGCGAGTGTTCGATCAGTTTCGATACGTTGTCGGGCAAATTTGCGGACGCGCTTAGCGAATGCGTATAGCGCCAGATGTCCTGCAGCCGACGCTGATTGTCTTCCTGAACCGCCAATCCGTGTGCCGGCGCATCGCCGAGAATTCCTATGGCATCCGGCAATGACGTCCGGTCGTAACATGAATCGCAGCTTCCGGTTCCCACCGCCACGGCTGCTGCGCTGTTGGCCAGCAATGCGAAAGCCGCGAAAAAAGACAGTCTCAGCCCTGATACTCGGTGCATCCTGCAAGTCCCTGCAAAGTTTCCCTACAAGGGAAAAGTGCAAGGAACGGGCCATTTGACATTGTTCGGATTCGTGGCCGAAGAAGTTGTGAGTTCGACAGCGTGGCTGTGCGCTGCCTCACAGAATGGCAGGGCTGCTACGGATTTTTGATAGTTTTTGGACCGTTTGTGTCGAAAAATTTGACAAACGTGCCGGGCGCGGCGATCG
This sequence comes from Woeseiaceae bacterium, assembly GCA_965224505.1. GTDB lineage: Bacteria > Pseudomonadota > Gammaproteobacteria > Steroidobacterales > Woeseiaceae > UBA1847. Next base: position 1,324,328 of record CBDCZL010000018.1, on the reverse strand, counting down.
TCAGGCGCTTGCTGCCCTGGCGGTCTGCAGCGACACTTTCTTGCAGATCGCCCCGAAAAACAGACCGGCGAGCGGTGCCAGCAGCGTGTCGATGGTGCCATGATCGACGTTCGATTGAGTTGCCACGCCTCGCTTGACCTCATCGATTGCGGCGCTGTCTTCGAACAGACTGCCGAGCAAACCTCTGCCTTCGATCTGCGCCACGTCTGCGACGACTAGTTGCGGTCGGTCGACGAACTGCTGCGGCCCTCCCGATTCGATAAGTTTTCTGAGATGCTGTTTCCCGTCGGCGCTGTTCGTTCGCGCATGCAGAGCCTGAATGAAGTACGGCGACGCTGCGAACACGATGTCGGTCGTCGTTTCCAGCGACAGCGAGTAATGTTTCGCCAAATGCGTGAGGCTCTCCGAACCGCCGGCGGAGATGAGAATGTCCATGAAGTCCATTTTGTTGTCGGTCCAGATTCTGTATGCGGTGTCAGACGCCGCAGTTGACGCTGTGGTCACGGCTCCGGGTTGGGTGGGAATTTGTTACCGTTTACCGACTACGAAAATTTCAGGTTTGCTCAATATAAACATCCCCCTGTCGCCGGGAATATTGTGAAGGCTCGTGCGACGTTCGCAGTCAGCTCGACGACATACCGGCTGCGCTGGACGGGCCGTGTGCGTAGCGGTAGCTGCTATCCCTGTTCCAGTTTCGTCGGCGCGACGAGGATGCCGTCCTCGTCGCAATAGACCCAGTGTCCGGGTTCGAAGCGGGTACCGCCAAACTCGAGTACGACATCGACTTCGCCGTTGCCGAGTTTGGCACTCTTCGCGGGATTCACGCCAAGGGCCTTGGCGCCGAAGTCGATTTTCCCCACTTCGGCGGAATCGCGAATCGCGCCGAGAATCACGCAGCCCGCCCAACCGTTCTTCGCTCCTTTGGCGGCAATGATGTCACCCATTAGTGCCGATTCGGTGGAGCCACCACCGTCGATGACGACAACGCAGCCGTTGCCGGGCTCATCGAGTAATGCACGAAACAACTGATTGTCGCGCAGACACCTCACGGTGCGAATCGGCCCAAAGAACCTCGTGCGCCCGCCGTAGTTGTTGAACTGAGTCGCACAGGTTTGCACGCTGTCCTCGTAGCGATCGTACAAATCCGCAGTAGCCAGCATAATTTCTTCCCTCCTCGGTGTCAGGTACTTGCCAGTGGTGTCAGGTACTGGCGGGTGGTGTCAGAGATCGGTGTTCGGGCATGTAGAACGGTTTGCTCTGTGGATGACATTTCGCCCACGCCGTGCGCCACTTCAATTCGCGCTGATAATCGAATCGGGCCCACAGGTCTGCCGGCAGCACGCCATCCGAGTACTCGATGTCCGCGAGCGCCAGATTGGACTTGAGGATTGGCGACCACGTCGTGCACTTAATCTCTCCAACCTGCCTGCCATTCCTGCCCGCATACACGAATGCCTCGCCGACCGGCTTGTTCCCCTGCACCGTCAGTTTCATGATTCGACGTTGCGCCGGCTTCGAGTATTCTTCACGGAGTGCGCGTCGGCCTGTGAAATGACCTTTTTCGAGATCGACGACCCAGCCGAGACCCACTTCGTAGGGTGAGCGGCCGTACCCGTTGCGGATTGTCGACTCGGCCGTGTTGAAATCGAATCCGGGCATGATAAATCCGGCCTCGATGCGCAGCATTTCCAATGCGTCGAGTCCGAATACGTGGATGTCGTACTGCCCCTGAACGGCAAAAAGTGCGTCCCATATAGTGGTAGCGCGCTCCGGATCCATCCAGAGTTCGTAGCCAAGGTCCCCAGTGTATCCGGTGCGCGAGACGGTTAGCGGCACGCCGTTACACGCCACATCCATAATGCCGAATGGCTTCAGACGTTCAAGACCGTCAATGCCCGCGGCATGCAGCACCGACCAGGACGTCGGACCCTGCACTGCGAGTGCCGCCACCGCGTCGGTTTCAACCTCGATCTGTACGTCGAAACCGGTCGCCGAAATACGCAGCCAGTCGAGCTGGTGGTGCTGTGAGCAAAGCCGGTAGTCTGACTCGCCGAGCTGAAACAACGTACCGTCGTCGATGACCTTGCCGTCATCGTTACACCAGACGACGTAGGTGACACGGCCCGGCCGCAGCCCGGATAGGTCGCGCGTTAGCAGACGATCGAGGAATGCCAGTGAATCGTCGCCGCGGATACGGTACTTTTCCATCGGCGTCAGGTCCATCACACCGCATGCGCTGCGCACCGCGAAGTACTCTGTCGACAGTTTGTCGAGAACCCGCGGCACTTTGTAGGAATTCCAGTTCGCCCAGTTTTCCGTTCGCGACAGGGTCGCGTAGCAATCGTGAAACGGCGAATGCTGCAACGCCTCGCGAAAGTGCGTGTGCTCAATCTTCACTGGCCGGCTCCGAGATCGAGAATACGCTCCGCGGCATTGCGCCCGGGCCATCCCGTGATGCCGCCACCAGGATGGCAGCCGGCACTGCAGAGAAACAGGTTTTCGATCGGTGTGTCGTACTGTGCCGCACCGTGCAGCGGGCGCATCATGAAGGACTGATGCAGGGTCAATTCGCCATGGTGCCAGTGCCCGTGAATGGCGTGATATTGGTGCTCAATGTCCTGCGGCGTCAGTAGTTCAGCGCCGGTAACCGCAGCGCTGAGCCCGGGTGCGAACCGCCCAATGACTGACACCACACGGTCGGTGAAGGCCTGCCGGCACCCACTCCAGCCATCCCGCAGTCTGTAAGGGACGTAGCTGACGTTGATCGATAGGAGGTGATGGCCCTTCGGTGCCAACGCATTGTTGTGAATTGTCGGAACCGTGATTTCAAGTACCGGCTCGTCAGGAAGCTCGCCATACTTTGAGGCGTTGAAAGCGTGCTCGACGTATTTCATGGACGGCGCCAAGAGCAGTCGCTGTGCGGTCTGCTCGGGGCTCAACCCTTTGAACTCCGGGATGGCGTCCAGTGTCAGGTACATTTTTGCGACGACACCGCTGCCGCGTATCTGCGAGGCGCGCTGAGCGAACATCGCATCGAGATTGGGTGCACCAACGAGTGACGTGATTGTTGACCTCGGATCGGTACCTGACACCACGAGTTGTCCCGCCAGCGATCCACCGTCTGCGAGACGGACGCCGACGGCTCTGTCGTTTTCAATCGCGATGCTTTTCACCCGAACACCGTAGCGAAACGTGACGCCAGCGTCCTCGGCACAGCGAGTCAAAGCACGGATTGCCCCGGACTCGGTGCCGGTCTGCAGGCAAAGGTCGCCGTTGAGTTCTGCGTGCAGACGTTGAAGCCAGGTCAGCACGGTTCCGGGCGTGCGCGGTCCCATCGCGCTGCCGAGTACCGCGTCGGCGGCAACGGCACCCTTTAACGCCTCGTTGTCGAAGGCCTCGTTCAGCACGTCGAAAATGTTGATTGCCGCGACGCGCAGGAATTCGTTCATCGATTCACGCCCGAGACCCATCCGCAGATTCCAGCCAAGCTTTGCGAGCGTTTTGACATCGGCGAACTCTGCATTCTTCAGTCGCGGCGGCTTGTTTTCGAACAACGGCCGAATCGATTTCGCGAACTTCAGATATCGATCTTTGAACGCTGCAAACGCCTGCCTGTCGTTGTCGTCGAGCCCGTTGCCCGAGATCGAATTGCGGCCGATCGTGAGGTGGGTGCCGGACTCACTGAGGGCGATCGTATCGACCGCAGGACCCGGTTCGTAGCCGAACTCGTCCAGTCTGAGGTCGCGGCGAATTCGATCGCTCAATGGATACACGAGATGGGCGAGTCCCGGCGACTCGTAGCCGTTGCCGACAACATGCGGTGCCGACATGCCGCCGGTATGCGGCGCGGCCTCCACAACCTGCACCTGCAACCCGGCACGCGCCAGATACGCGGCGCAGACCAGACCGTTGTGCCCGGCACCGATGACAATCGCGTCAGCCTGCTTAGTCATCGCTGAACTCTTCCGGTGTTGTATCGGGAAGTCGCAGATCGCGCAAAATCTCGCGCGCCGCATTGGCACCCGGCGCTCCCATCACGCCGCCGCCCGGATGTGTTGACGAGCCACAGAGGTACATGCCGCGAACCGGGCCGCGATACTGCGCATAGCCCGGAAACGGCCGATTGAACATGAGCTGGTCGAAGGTCAGCTCACCCTGAAAAATATTGCCCTCCGTCAATCCAACTTCATTTTCGAGTTCGCGCGGCGTCCTGATCTCGGCGTGCAGCAACAGGTCCCTGAAGTCCGGGCTGTACTCCGCGATCTGATCGATCACAGTTTGTCCGAACTGGTCGCGTTTTTCGTCAGTCCAGCCGCCTTCCGGCTCAACCGGGCAGTACTGCACGAACACGGTCATCATGTGCTTACCTGGCGGTGCGAGGGTAGGGTCATACTGCGATGGAATCAGCGTGTCGCAATAAGGGTCGCTCGACCAGCGCTCGTCTTTCCAATCGTCGTAAGCGCGCTCAAGCCGTTCGAGTGTGTCGGTAAAATGCATATGGCCCAGCGTCAGGGGCGAGTCCTTCGGTAATGCCGGGAAACGCGGCATGCCGTCGAGCGCAATATTGAGCTTGCCCGACGAGCCTCTGATCTTGAAATTTTTCGCGCATTGCAGCAGCGTCGGCGGAACGTCGCGCTCGGCCATGATGCGCGTAAACGTCCGCCTGGCATCGAGATTGGATACCACCGTCGGTGCGTGAATTTCTTCTCCGGATGTCAGCCTCACACCTTTGACCCGGCGGTCGGAGATGAGAACGCGGTCGACTTCAGCATCGTTGCGGATCGTACCGCCGTGTGACTGCAGCGAGCTGGCGATTGCGCCGGACACAGCACCCATACCGCCGCGCGCAAAGCCCCATGCTCCGACGTTACCGTCCACGTCGCCCATTGCGTGGTGCAGCAACACGTAGGCGGTTCCGGGCGAGTACACGCCGAGTCCCGTACCGATGATACTGCCCCCGGAGTAGTGCGCCAGGATAGTCTCGTTCTCAAAGTAGTTTTCGAGATACTCGGCAATGGACATCGTGAAAAAGCGGATGAACTCGTAAATCTGCGATTCACTGAGTTCGTGAAACTTCTTTAGCAGATACGCGAATTCGAAGATGTCACGCGGCCTGAACGACCCTGGGTCGGGTGGTGTCCGCAGCAGGAATCCGCGGATCAGACGGCACCAGCGCATGACGTCGGCGTCGAAACGAATCGCTGCATCGGCATCGCAGCGACTGTGGCGCAGCAGTTCGCGGCGGCGAACGTCCGGGTTCGAATAGCTGCCGAAATAGTCGCCATCCTGTTTAAACGTCATACTCGCGGTGAGCGGTACGACTTTCAGACCATGACGGCCGAGGTCCAGCGCGTTGTAAATCTCGGGACGAAAGAGGCTGCAGACATAAGAACAGTTTGAGTACTTCCAGCCTTTGTGCAGCTCGCGGCTGACGGTCGCGCCGCCCGTGTAGGCATTCTTCTCAAGGACGAGCACATCGAGGCCCGCTTTCGCTAGAAACGCGGCATTCGTCAGGCCGTTGTGGCCTGCGCCGATAACGATGACATCGTGGTTCTTTGCGGTCATGAAGCGTCGGCGAGTGCGGGAATCTGTCGTCTCAACATCAGGTACATGTAAAGATAGACGAGCATCGCCACAATGGAAGCCGAAGCGCACATTATGAACACGCCGTTATAGCCGAGTCCCCACGACAGGACCGTGGCCGCCGCTGCGGGTCCCAGGCCATTGCCAACACCCTGTGCAGCCGGGATCAGTGCAACGTACGCGCCGGACCGGTCGACGTTGGAGATCGTTGCGGCCTGGTAGATGTCCACGAAAATCCAGCAGAAATTAAAAGCGAACATGCTGAACGCGACACTGGCATTGTTGATGCCGAACACGAGCATCGCGACGATGGCAGCCTGAAACACCAGCGTGACGAGCAGTGGCCGCGACAACCCGTAGCGATTACTAAGCAGCACGGCGACAAGGCACCCGATGATCGAAAAGAACGATGTATACACGAGCATACTGGCTACCCAGTCGGGCGTTGCGGCCGAATCGACCGTGGCGAGTTCAATATAGGCCCAGTAGCCGCCGATGTTCACGTAGGTAAATACGATCGCAGTCAGTACCAGCCACGGAACGTAGGCTGGAACGTGGCGGTGCTCGACATGGTGCCCGCCATCGGACTCTTCGATGTCAACCTCGACATCGAGCGTGCTGTCTGCCGGGCGCCGGGGCAGCCAGCCTATGAACAGCAGTCCGAATACAAAAGCGCCGGCAAATGCGGCGTACATGCCTTCAATCGATAAGTAGGGCAGGAACTTTAGTTCGCCGGCCTGCGAAAACGCGAACGCGAACAGTTCGAGGCCAAACGCGAATGCGGGCCGCGAATGGCCGCCGATCGTTGCCACGGCAATCCCCGTGTAGACGCCGGCGCCGATGCCGGCGGCACCTCGCAGCCAGAATGTCACTTCGTATGACTGGTAATAAATGCATAGCAGATTGGCAGCGATAGCGACTCCCGCGGCGAGCGCGGCAAGTAACCGGCGGTCAAAGCGCGCAACGACGAAGTAGGCGATAACAGCACCTATCGCCAGCCCAAAGAGATCGGCACTCGCGACATAGCCGACCTGTTCGTCGCTAAAACCGAGGTTCTTTACCCAGGACGTTGAAATGACCGGCAAGCCGACCATGACCGCATAGCCTGCAAGCGCCATGTAAATACCGAGCGACAGCGAACGCCAGTCGTCGAATTCCGTGCGCTGGTGCAGCAGTTTGCCTTCGGCGTTGCTCATGCCGGTCCCCCCAATTGTTGTTTGTTCTTTGCCAGCTTCGGGCCTGATAGTCTCACCGTCGCGCGCGCGATACAAACCGTGATCGATGTGCTGCCGGCCGGATGGGGGGTGGAATCAGAGTCGGTCGAGCATTTTGTAGTACAGCATGCCGAGCGCGATGATCTGATTGCCAATCCATTGCGTGCCAGGAATCCGGTAATGCTTCATCCCTGCAAACAGATCGAATCGTTCCATCGTACCGGCGACCGCGTCGGCCATAACCTCACCCATAACGTGCGTAGCACAGACGCCGTGACCCGAGTAGCCCTGACAATGGTAGACATTGCTGCCGATGCGACCGACCACGGGAATGCGCCGCAGTACGATGCCAATTTTTCCTCCCCACTCGTAGTCAATACGGACGCCCTTCAATTGAGGGTAGACCTTGAGCATGCGCGGCAGTATGTAGGATTTAATGCTGCCAGGGTCGCGGCCCGAGTAATTACAGGCGCCGCCGTACAACAGGCGCCTGTCTGCTGAAAGCCGGAAGTAGTCGACGACTTCGTTGACGTCGCAGACGGCAACGTTCAATGGATTGATTTCGTTGGCAGTGTTTTCCGCCAGCGGTTCAGTCGCGACGATGTAGCTGCCCGCGGGAAATACGAGACCGGACAGGTGTTTCGGTTCGAGCAGGCTGTAGGCGTTTCCCGCGAGCACCACCGAGTCCGCGTCGATGTATCCCCGGGCGGTAACAACCCTCGGTCTGCGGCCGTGTTCAATGTGTGTAACGGGAGACTGTTCGTAGATCTGCACGCCAAGTCCGTGTGCGGCGCGCGCTTCGCCGATACAGAGATTAAGCGGGTGCAGGTGGCCATCGCGATAACAGACAAAGCCGCCGTGATACGCATCGGTGCCCAGCATTTCGCGCGTTTTGTTTTTGTCCCAGACTTCGAAGCGGTGGCCGCTGTTGTGTTGCCTCCGGTCGGCGGCACATTCTTCGAAATAACCTAACTGGCTTGCTTTGGGGGCCACTTCGACATAACCGTCTGCGAGGTCGCACTCGATGTCGTAGCGTGCCACACGTTCCCGGATAAGATCGTTGCCGCGCCAGCGCAGGTCTTCGACGATATCCGCAACGCCGTCACCGTGTCTGGCGCGAATTTTCGCAAGCCCGCTGATGCCGTTGATCAGTTGTCCGCCGTTGCGACCGGACGCTCCCCAGCCGATCCGATTGCCTTCGACGAGCGAGACCGAATAGCCGCGTTCTGCCAGCGTCAGGGCCGTGGAAACGCCCGTGAAACCACCGCCGATCACGCAGATATCGCTTGAGTTTGCGCCTTCGACCTCGGGATAGCGCGTGACTTCATTCACCGACGCGGCGTAATACGAGTTCGTATGCTCTTGTTTTTGTTCACCTTGTCTCATCATTGGTCTAAGCGTCTCAATCTGATTTTATTTATACCAACTGATCGGTATAATAAAAAATCCCCGAACGGATAACAAGCCGAGCGGGGCAGAGATGGAACGTTTATGCCAAAAATCGTAGATCACGAATCACAGCGGCAACGCTTTGTCGCGGCAGCGATGCGGCTCATAGCGAGCAGCGGTCTGGAAGGGGTGACGATGCGAGCCGTGGCCGCGGAAGCCGGGCTCTCCTACGGCTCGTTGTTTCACTACTTTGATTCGAAGGATGCATTGCTCATCCACGCCGTTCGACACCTGTTGTCGCAGCAGACCCGAAGGCTTAATGATCTCGAAAGCAAACACTGCGGTCTGCGAGCGCTTGAGGAACTACTCTGTGACGACGCGATCACGACGGATGCATCCCGTGACACCAGTCTTGTCTGGATGACGTTTCAGTATCAGGCTGCACTACGCGAGCCCTTTGCCGACATTAATGAAAAACTCGTGGCTGGCTGGCGCGGCCGGATGAAAGCACTGTTGCGCGAAGCGCAGGCGATGGGCGAGGTGCCGGCCTCGCTTGATGTCGATGTTGAGGCTGAGGCGCTGTGGGCCTATTCTACCGGCATCGGGCAGCTCGGCGTATTGCATCCGGAGACTTATTCGCCCGAACGCCAGAAAGCGCTGATCGGCGCTTATATGGACAAACTGCGCGGTGACACGCACACGTAGTTCGAATCAATCCGACGGAAATGTCTCGTGTTGCGGCGCGTCGTCCGCGATCTCGTACCAGGGCGCTTTGGAACCGACAAATATGTGATAAGCGGGTGGGTGCGGCGGATCGCCCTCGATGGCGCTCATGCTCAGGTAGATTACGCCGGGTTCGTCGTCCAGCGTCACGCCGATGTTTGATCCGCAGACGCTGCAGAACAAGCGCTCGTGAGTTGCTGACGAATTGTAGCGGCTCAGCAGTTCTGCCCCCGATACGTAGCGCAAGCGGTCAAGTGCCACACCCGCGAATGTCGCGAATGCGGCGCCGTGCATCCGTCGGCATTGCGAGCAATGACAATGACTGAAATCGTCGATTGCCGCGTCCGTTTCAAACTGAATGCCGCGGCATTCGCAGTGACCTTTTATCATGCTGGTGCTCCTTGTGTGAATTCCTCGCGCCAATCGCTGATGAACGCCACGGACCGGTCACATTGTGCCCGGTCCTGAAACGACATCAGAAAGTTGTATTCATGATTGCGTTCGGAATCGGTATCCATCACCGGGTGACGGACTCTTCGTTCCACAGGGCCTGTCGATTCAAGCAGACCGTCACGTATCATTGCGGCTGAAAACAGGCTAGGGGCTGTTCTCAATTAAGCCAGATGATGGTGGCGACGAGGCTGAGCATAGCGAGGTAAGTGACTGCCAGACGCTCGTAACGAGTAGCGATCCGGCGGTAGTGTTTAAGTTTCTGAAACACCCGCTCAACCAGGTTTCGCTCGCAATACAGATAGTCGTCATAGTCCCTCGGTACAATTCTGTTTTTCCTCGGCGGTATCACCGCCACCGCATCGATCGCATGAATGGAATCGATGAACGCATCGGCGTCATAGCCTTTGTCCGCGATGACGTAGTCGGCGGAAAACCCCGCGATCAGTGCGTTTGCCTGTCCAATCTCGGCACACTGACCGGCCGTGAGAATGAAACGAACCGGGTTGCCCAACGCATCGACAGCCGCATGTATCTTCGTACTCAGTCCGCCGCGCGATTTGCCCATCGCCTCCTCATCCCGCCGTTTTTTTTGCCGCACCATGCTGGTGAACGCGAACGATACTGCCATCGACCATCAGATGTTCCAGGTCCGGGTCATCGGCCATCGCCTCGAAGATGCGGACCCAATGGCCCTTGTGAGCCCAGCGGTTATAACGCACGTAGACCCGGTGCCAGTGGCCGAAGCGGCTTGGCAAATCCCGCCATGGCGAACCGGTCCTGGCAATCCACAATACCGCTTCCAGGAAGCGGCGATTATCTTTCGCGGTGACACCGCAATCGGTTGATTTTCCGGGTAATAAGTCTTTTACCCGATCCCACTGATCGTCTCTGATCTCTTTCCGAGCCATATTTTTCACCGCGGAAAGATCTGAGAATACAGCACCCTACACCACAATACTCAACCTAATTGAGAACGGCCCCTAGGCGACCAGCGAAATTCCTCGATGGTGTATTCGGGTTTCAGGTTGAAGCCGGTCAGCATGTGAAACACGGTCAGAGCCGGTCCCTGATTTGGTAATACCAGATTCCGAGGCTCACCATTGGTTTTGCAAACCTGTGGGCGCCTGGCACGCGTATCGGCTTTACGCTCGCAAACAGGTCAAACCTCTCCATCGTTCCTGCGACGGCATCGGCGAGAATCTGCCCTGCGAGATGCGTGACGTTGACACCGTGGCCGGAGTAACCCTGACAATAGAACACATTGGGTGATACGCGGCCCATCAACGGCACCCGGTTCAGCGGTACACCGATGGTGCCGCCCCAGGCGTAGTCGAGTTTTACGTCCGCAAGCTGCGGGTAGAGCCTCGCTACCTTTTTACGGTGGTGTCTTCGTATGTAGCCGGGATCGTCGCCGAAGTAATTGATGCGGCCGCCGAACAGCAGACGTTTGTCGGCACTTAGCCGATAGTATTGCAGCACAAAATTCGGGTCGCAGATCGCCAGGTCTCTGGGGTTGATCGCTGCGACGACATCGTCCGCCAGCGGTTCGGTCGCGACGATAAAACTGTTCACCGGAAACATGGCTCCGCGTAATTCGCGCTCAAGGCTGTGATAGGCGTTACCGGCCAGCACGATGGCATCGGCCGTTATCGCACCCTGATCCGTTACGACACGCGGCGTGCTGCCGTGCTCTACGCGCAGCACGCACGAATTCTCGTAAATCGTCGCGCCCCGGGACACGGCGGCCTTCGCTTCGCCGATACAGAGGTTGAGCGGGTGCAAATGTCCGTTGCCCATGTTCAACAGGGCGCCGATGTAAGCATTTGTACCGATCAGTTCACCGGTTTGCTGCTTAGTCAGTATTCGAATCTCGTGTGGGAACCCGGTTTTCGTCAACCGCTCGTAGTTGTGCTCGAAATCGCGCAGGTGGCGTTCCTTTATGGCAACGTCGAGATAGCCCCACTTAAGATCGCAGTCGATGCCATAGGTGCTCACGCGGTCGCGGACGATCTGATGCCCGGCCCATCGAAGTTCACCGAACAGGTCTTCGACGTCCGCCCCGTGGTGCTTCGCGATATTGGCTTCGCCGGCAATGCCGCCGATGATCTGGCCGCCGTTGCGGCCGGATGCGCCCCAGCCGACCCGGTTCGCCTCGACGACGTGCACGTTATAGCCACGTTCCGCGAGGAACAGTGCCGTCGATATACCGGTAAATCCAGCGCCAACGACGCAGACGTCTGCCCGCTGTTCTCCGCGCAGCGGGGCGTAGTCCGTCACTTCGTTAACGGTGGCGGCGTAGTACGAACCTGTATGTGGTTGCGGGCGCATCATTTATCATCGTTTGGATACGCTATTGACGAATCCGGGGTCGCAATGTATCCCACCCTAGTGGGGAATCGTGTTGCGCCGGCGAAATTGCGCCGGCGTCATGCCGACGTGTTTCTTGAAGGCGGCGTAGAACGCCGAATTGGAGTTGAAGCCGACCGTAAACGCTATGTTGAGGATCGCGCCTTTCTGGCCGTCGAGCTCCGTCAGCAGTTTTCTTGCGTGTCTTACCCGATGACTGTTCAGGTAGTCGAAAAAACTCATATTGAAGCCGGCGTTAATGACCTGTGACAGATGATTGACCGAGCAACCCACGGCCTGAGCCAGAATCGGCAGCGTCAGATTGGGCCGCAGGTAGGCGTTGTCCGATTCCATGATATGGTCGAGTCGACGCTTGTACTTGCGTAGTTGCTCTTCGCTCAGGCCGGACTTCGCATACTTGTGCTGCGTTACGGGCTCGGGCATGTCGTAGTAGTCGGTGATCGTCAGGGCAGCATCGCCGTCCAGCGTCATGAATTCCGCACCGTAGTAGGTGGACGTAACCTCGTCACTGGATTCCGCGAACGGGCAGACGCGATACTGAAATGCGAGGGAGTTGTTTCCCTTAAGCACTTCGCCGATCAGTTCGTAGCGCTCGCGGCGTTCCGCGAAGAGCTTCTCAAGTGAGACGATGAGTTCGTCGTGAGTGCGCTGAACGTTTTCGGGAATGTCGAGGTAGACACCGTTGGCCGCAAGGTGATTCGCCACGCCCTCGGGATCGCGGTGATTCCAGGCATCGAAGTAGCTTTCGACGAATTTGCTGGCGCGCATAGACATTTCCTTGCGTACAGGCCCAGAGTATACAAGCCCCGGCCCCGCAACGTAACATCCGGTGTCAGGTACGAGCAGTCGGTGTCAGGTACCGATGCTCGGTGTCAGATACGCAGGGACGAAATCGCTATGGATATCGATACACCGCTTCGTGAACTCGGAGAAGTCGACTGCACAGCGCTTCGGGAGGCGATCCTTTCCCAGGATGCAGTCGCGTGGAAGGAAGATCAATATCGCCAGGAAGCCTTCGATGTGCACTACGATACGGAATCGATCGTGATGCTGTTCGTCGATCTGGACCGCTGGCCGGATATTGTTGTGACGCAGGAGCCTGGCTGGGACCGTCTCGCCGACGTGGCACTGCCGCTCATGAACGACATCATTTCACGCCTCTACACGCCTGGAGGAACCGTCATTCGCGCGATGGCTGCAAAGTTGCTCGCAGGGAAAAAAATCAAGCCGCACGTGGACCGGCATCAGTCGTTCCACAACGGACATCGCATCCACGTACCGATAACGACCAACCCGCGCGTTCGCTTCATGATCGACGGGCGACCGTACCAGTTCAAGGTCGGTGAGGCCTACGAAATCAACAATCAATTGCAGCACTCGGTGATGAACAAGGGTGAAGAAGATCGAATTACGTTTATTTTCGATTACGTTCCGGCTGAGCGGCTGGCATCGGCCTGAGTATTTCCCGGACATCGTCGAGCCAGGGTTCGTAGTGCTTCCAATAACCCATCCCGTGCCGATAGATCGGCAGGCGAACCTGCTCCGCGCTGGCCGTGTTTACCGCACGCAGGTTTTCGTGGAACCGAAGGCAGGCATCGTCCCAGGGCAGGCCGCAGTATTCGAGCATGCGCCGTGCCTCGGTTTCGACATCGGCAACAACATCTTCATAATCGATTCTGAGTATCCGTCCGGGCAACACGTCCTCCCAGTGATCCATGATACGGACGTATTCGAGATAGTATTCCGCGCATTCAGTGAGATCGTAGGTAAAGTTCTTGCCCCTGGCGAATAGCTGACGGTAGTTGCCGATGCACGTATCCAGGGCATTGCGCCGTACGTCAATAATTCTGGCCTGCGGCAACGCCAGATGAATCAGACCCGCATGGACGAAATTCGCCGGCATTTTGTCGGTGAAGTACGCGAGGTTCTGAGTCCGTGCGTCGCGGGTGTGCCGGAGGTAGCTGCGTCCGAAGGCCAGTAGCTGCTCGCCTGTGAGGTTTCTGACCGATTCCGGATACTTGACGTTTCCCGACTGTTTCCCTGCAAGCGCTTCCGAAAGCATGCCCATGTAAGGCAACTCGGACGTGCCCTGCACCTCACGATGGCTTGCCAGAATCTGCTCCACGAGCGTCGACCCGGAACGCGGCATGCCGACGATAAAAACAGGCGTCGCTTCCGGCCGTTGCTGTATTTGCGCTCGCCCGAACAGTTCTTCGTCGAACACATCGATGATCGAATCGTGCATGACCTCGATCTGCACGGGATCGTAGTTTACGGTCGATCGCTTGAGATCGTTACCGATACGGTAGTGCTCCCAGGCCATTTCGAAGTCTTCCAGTTTTTCCGCATGTCTTGCCAGCGCAAAGTGCAGCCCGAGTCGTGCTTCGCTGCCGTCGGACGCGCCGAGTTGATGCTTGATTTCCTCAATCTGCGGTTCAGCGAACTCGTAGGAGGGCAGTCTTGCCAGGCTCCACCAGGCGTCGCCGAGTTCCGGGCGAAGTCGTGTAGCGCTTTCGTAGGCAGCAACTGAATCGTCGCTATGGCCCAGCACCTTGAGCATGTGCCCGCGCCCTATGTGCGCCGGTGCATAGGTTCGGTCGTGCTGCAATACGTCGTCGTACGCATCGAGCGCGGCCTCCGGCTTGCCGAGAATTGCCAGATAATCCCCCAGCCTTTGCCGGACCGGGACCGAATCAGGTCTGAGATCGGCAGCCCGCTGCAGAAATTCGACGGCCTCGGGAAATCGTCCCTGCCCGCCGAGAAACAATCCCATGTCGGCGTGCGCCCGGGAACTGTTTTCCGAGAGTCGGACGATACGACGCAGAAAACTTTCGGCAACGACCAGCCGGTCGTCCTCGGTTGCGATGCGAGCGAGCATTCTCAGCACATCGGTATTCAGAGGGTCTTCAGAGGCCGCTTGCTGGCAAAGCCGTTCCGCTTCCGCGCGTTGTCCGGATTTCAGCAGTTCGGACGCTCTCGACAGCGTTCGTGCCACGGGCGACAGTTCGGTCGATTTCCGCAGCGCTTCTTCAGCCGCGCGGGCGTCGCCGAGTTCACGCAATGCCGCGGCCAGCCCGGCCCAGGCGCTGGCCTGATTGCCGTCGAGCCGGATCGCCTCCCGAAAGCAGGGAAGAGCGGCGGCATAGTTCTCGTCGTCGAGGTGTAGAACGCCCAGATCCTCATGCGGTTTGGCGAATCCAGGCTCTAAATCGATGGCGCGTTTCAGCAACGATTCGGCATCCGCCTTCCTGCCCAGTTTCAGGTGAATCGCGCCGAGCAGCGCGAGTAGATTGACGTCGTCGGGATGCGCATTCAGCAGGGCCCGGCAGCGGGATTCCGCATGCTGAATCTGCCCCGAACCGATCAGCCGAAACAAGTCTTCCATCGTCTCGCGCGTTACCGGAGAAGCGTTCATCGGTCAGTACCGTCCGTGGCCAGTCCAGCGGCCTCAATGGCTTCCGGAATCATGCTCAGATCGGTCGATGCGACGATGTTCGCGCCCGACACGCCAGGCATGTCGGCCAGCGCACGAAGTTGCTCGGCGCAGATGGAAATACCCTCGCTGTAAGGATCGCTCGCGGATGCGAGCCGCTTTATTACGGTGTCGGGAATCAGCAGGTTCGGCCGGTGATCGCGCAGGAATCTGGCGTCGTCGGCCGAACTCAATACGGCGGTGCTGATAATAATCGACACGCGGTGAGTGAGCTTTGCCGCGATAACCCGTTTCAGGTATCGGCGCAGCAGTTCAAGGTCCATGCAGATGTAGCTCACCATGAATTGTGCTCCGGCATCGGCCTTGCGTATGAGGTTTTGCGGTACCCAGTCCGCTCTGGGTTCATGCGGCGTCAGTGAACCGCCCACGAACAGTTCCGGTACGTTCTTCAGGTGCTCGTCGGTTTTCAGGTTGCGCGCGATGCCGATAAGATCTGCTGCGTTTGTGTCCAGCACGGCACGCGGCCGAGGTTTAACGCCGTTGGGTACTCGATTGCCGCGCACGAGCAGCAGGCTCCGCGCTCCCAATGCCGCGGCGCCGAGCAGGTCGGCGATGAGCGCAATTCGATTTCTGTTCCGGCAACTGAGCTGAACCACCGGGTCGATATCGTGCATCAGCATCAGGCCGGCCGCCGCAACCGTCGACATATGGAGCCTGCCGTATTGGTTGTCGGTCAGAACGATGCCGTCGACATGGGCTCGTAATGTTTCAGCCTGCAATTCAATCGAGCGCTGGTCCGTTTCCGGCTTCAGAAAGCTCTCTGCCGTCAGGGCAAACGGCCGGGTCCTCACAGCGTCCTGGAACGTCCTCATAGGCCACGAAGCGTAGAAGGTTAGGGTGGCCGTGACAATAGCGCCCTGTCTTTCATGCAGGCTGGAAATGCAGCGTGCCCTGTGTTGAACTTCGGCTGAAGAAAGCATCTCGGAGGCAGTCCGATAGCTGGTTTTGTGCAACAACGTGAGGCGTTCGACGCCGCCGTAAAAAAACTTCGCGCCGGCGATGCCGCCGGCGCTGCGTCCGCTTGCCGCGATGCGCTCGAAGATCGGCCCGAGGATGCGAACCTGTTGTGCCTGGGCGCCAGGGCCAATATCGCGCAAGGCCGGTTTGAAGCGGCGAAACGTCTGTTGGACGATGCGATTCGCCTGCATCCGGATTTCGCCGTCGCTCACGAAACGGTCGGCGATCTGCTGTTTGCACAGGGGCAGGTCACGGCTGGACTGGGTGCGTGGGAACACGCGCTACGGCTGGATCCGACACGTGCATCCATCTTTGCAAAAATCGATCGGGCAGAGGAACTGATCGACGCGCATGCTGACTCGGCGCCGCAAAGCAACGCCCACCCGGAAGGTGCCCGGCGCATGGCGTTCGCGGACGAGGTGCACAAAGCGGAACAGCATATGGCCGCCGGCGAAGGCCGCAAGGCCGAAGATATTTACCGCAAGATCCTCAAACGCGATCCCAATCACGTAGAGGCAGCGCGGCTGCTGGCAAAGATTGCCGCCGAACGTGAGGCCTACCGGGATGCCGAAATCTTCCTGCGCCACGCCGGTCAACATGCACCTGATTACGCCCGTATCTGGGTCGATCTGGCAAACGTGCTGCGCGAACAGCAAAAATTTGCCGAGGCGCTGGAGTGCGCCGACAAAGTCCTTGAGCTGGCGCCGGACATGGCGGAGTCGCACATGCTGCGCGCCGGAGTTGTCGGCGCCGCCGGAGATCACGAGCAGGCGATACACGATTACCAGCAGGCGCTGGCAATATCGGCTGACCGCCCGGGCGCGTTGTGCAGCATGGCGCATCATATGAAAACCATTGGCCGCCAGCAGGACGCGATTGCGGCGTACCGGCGTTGTATCGAGATTCAACCGGGGCATGCCGAGGCCTTTTGGAGTCTGGCTAATCTCAAGACGTTTACGTTCGACGACATGGAGATTGAATCCATGCGGTCGTTGCTTTCGGCCGAAGACACCGAAGATGAAGCACGAGTGCAGATTCACAACGCGCTGGGGCTGCACGCAGAAGCCCGTGGCGACTACGAAACTGCTTTTTCACATTATGAACAGTGCAACCGGTTGCGCCGCGCCGCCGAGTCGTACGATCCGGTAGAAACTGAAATGCGCTGCGACCGGCTCATTGAGGTCTTCACGCCGGAATTTCTGGCTGAGCATGCCGGTAACGGCGAATCGGATGCCGCGCCGATATTCGTTGTCGGTCTGCCGCGCTCCGGGTCTACGCTGATCGAGCAAATCCTTGCGAGCCACAGCGATGTAGATGGCACGCACGAGTTGCACAACCTGGCAACCGTGGTTCGCGACGCGCGCAGACCCGGAAAGCGTAACGAGCGGTTTCCCGATACGCTGTTGTCACTGACAGGTAAGGACTGGTCGGAGATCGGCCGGGAGTACATCTCCGAGACCCGGAAATTTCGCCATGGCGCTGCGTATTTTATCGACAAGAACCCGAACAACTTCATTTTCGTCGGCTTGCTGAAACTGGCTCTGCCGAATGCGAAGATTATCAATGCCCGTCGCCACCCGCTGGATAGTTGCTTCGGTTCCTGGAAACAGTTGTTCGCCGCCGGGCAGCCGTTTAGCTACGACCTCGAGGAACTCGGTGAGTACTACCTGCAGTATTGCCGCCTGATGGAGCATTGGCACGCGGTAACGCCTGAATTTGTGCTCGACGTTCACTATGAGCGTGTCGTGGACGATCTGGAAACGCAGGTGCGAAGAATCCTGCAATTTTGCGGCCTGCCCTTCGAGCAGCGTTGTTTGCGCTTCCATGAGACCGAAAGAGCGGTAAAAACAGCCAGTTCGGAGCAGGTTCGGCGACCGATCTATCGCAGTTCGGTGAACCTGTGGCGCCACTACGAGGCGAAAATCGGTGATTTGATCGAGGTGCTGAAACCATTGCTTGAGAAACTGCCGGAGCCGGATCGACCCTTCTCCCTATAGGGCAGGAATATGCTATGTTGCTGTTGTGAGAGACTGTTTCCACTAATAATTCGGGGGTATGCAGGAATGGAATCGCAACACAAGTTCGCACTCACGCCCGTTGCCGGTGCAATCGCCGCAGCGCTCGCTCCAGGGCAACAGGCAGTCGCGCAGGATAATAACGATATTGCGCTCGAGGAAATCGTCGTTACCGCGACCAAACGAACCACCAGCGTTCAGGAAATTCCAGCTTCCATTCAGGCCATTACCCAGGAAAGCCTTGAGGCCATGGGTGCGAAGAGCATGGAGGACTACTCCCGCTTCGTACCGTCGGTCAATGTCGTGAGTTTCGGCGCCGGGTCGAGCACGGTCGTCTTTCGCGGCGCAATTACGGGGTCCGGCTATATTGCCCAGGCGACCTCGTCGGTATACCTCGACGAGATTTCGCTCACGACGACGGGCGATCAACCGGCGATTCGCATGGTGGACATTGAGCGTGTCGAAGCGCTTGCCGGCCCGCAGGGCACACTCTACGGATCCGATGCGCAGGCCGGCACGATGCGTATCATCACGAATAAACCGAAACTGAACACGTTTGAGGCGATTGTCGATACCGAGGTTCGCGCCGGCGACAAGAGCGATATGAGTCACCGTGCATCGCTCGTGTTTAACGTGCCGCTCGTCGAAGACCGGCTGGCTGCCCGGATTGTGGGCTACAGCGATCACGACGGCGGATTCATCGACAACGTGTTCGGACATACCCCCAATAAATCGGCGCTCGGTCAGCCTTATCCCGCGCTCTGGGGCACACTCGACAATTCTGCCTCGGTGGAGAAGAACTGGAACGAATCGGACGTCTACGGCGGCCGTCTGTCTCTGCTGTGGGAGATGAACGATAGCTGGTCGGTCAACCTGACCGCAATGGCGCAGAAAACGGAGGCAGGTGCTGACGACCACTTCGACCCGTTCGTCGGCGATTTGCAGACCGTTCGATTCCATGACGAGTGGAAGGAAGATCAGTGGGAGATGTATTCGCTGATGGTGACCGGCGATCTGGGTTTCGCGCAACTCGTCGCCTCGGCGAGCTACTACGACCGAGACATCGAATCGCTGTACGACATTACTGTGTACGGTCATTACTGGGGCGGTATTTATTGCCACGATTCCGCTTACACGACATCCGATATCGATCCGTACACGGGCTACTATCTGTATCCTTACTACTGGACCAATCCGGATACCGGTTACATCGTCTGGTACCCCGTGTACTGCATGGGCGAGACGCTCGATTCGGATTATTTCCAGAGCTATCCGTCGCCGGCGCAGCAGAGCAAAAAGAACGTCGAAGTGCGGCTCAGCAGTCAGGGCGATACGCTGGACTGGATCGTCGGCTACTACTGGGAAGAGAGCGACGACACCTGGCAGGCGCCGTTTGCCGAGCCCACGACGGGCGGCCGGGGACTTGAGAATCTTTATCAGGATTCGATATCGCTGCAGTACATGGAGTTCTATTTCACCAATTGGGTGTACTACGACGGCAATTATTACACGTATCCCGAAGCCACCTCGTGGTGGTATTCGGACAGTCACACCGACTGGGATCAGCAGGCGATCTTCGGTGAAATGACCTGGCATCTGAACGACAACTGGGATCTGACGGTCGGCGGGCGTTATTTCGATCGCTCGAATACCAACTTTTATCGCGTCGACCATCCTGGCGACCTCGGACTAAACGGCGAGCCGGACACGGCCGACCCGTTTTCACGCGAGTACCGGCTTGCCAATAACAATCAGGCGCCGGCGCACAGGGATGAAGAACAGGAATTCATTCCCAAAGTCGCGCTGCGGTATACGCTCGATAACGGCAACATGATGTACGGTTTGTATACGAAGGGCACGCGTCCGGGCGGCGTGAACCGCAGCCGTGGTGAACCGTTCTTCTCGACGAGTTATACGTCGGACATCATGGACAACTACGAAATCGGCTATCGCTCGACATTTGGCGAAGGGCGTGGCCGCTTTAACGTCACCGGTTTCCACATGCTCTGGACGGATTACCAGTTACAGTTGACCGACCCGGCCAGCACGTCGTGTTCCGATGACAGATTTGGATTTCCAGACCCGGCTCCATCGGATGTGCCGAACGTTTGCGGCCAGCCCTGGCAGTCGATTGTGACAAACGCGGGCGAGGCGCATATCTCGGGAATCAATCTCGAACTCGACTACGCGCTCACCGATTCCATTGTCGTTGGCGCCAACGGGCAGTTCCTTGAGGCCGAAACCGATACGACCGCGGACATTACCGGCGACGGCGAAAACGACCTGATTGGCGGACTGCGTTTACCGCTGACTCCGGAGGTCAAGATGTCGGCCTGGCTGGATGCCACTAAGCCTTCGGACTGGTTCGGCGGCGAGGATGTGTTCGCACGATTCCAGGTGTCCTACACGGGCGACTCGGTCAACCGACTGGATCCTGCCGGACTGGATACCGCCAATCCGCAGTTAAAGAACAAAGCCTACACGCTCGCCGATTTCCGGGCTGGCGTACGCGGCGAGGACTGGGAGCTGGCGTTTTTTGTCAACAATATTACCGACGAGCGTGCGACATACACCATCGGTACCGATCAGATGAACTGGGCAGCCTCAAATACCGTGGATGGCCATGACCACTGGCAGAAACGCTACACGGCACGGCCGCGTGAATTCGGCGTTCGCTTTATGAAACGCTGGGGCGAATAGCGGTTTTAGCTCTACAAGTATGAGACACGAGGCCGGGCAGATTGCCCGGTCTTTCTTCTTATTCGGAATACGGCCACGGCTCGAGGCCGTGAATCGCGTTGCGAATGTCCATCGACAAATTGACCGAGCCAACTTTCAATCCGGCCTCAACGTCGTACAGGCTGATCGTCGATGGTGACGAGCCCGCTGCAATCAGCCGATCGTTAACAGCACAAAGTCCACGGCCGAACGCCTGCCGTGCAACGCTCGAATCGTCGACGCCGGCAAACTGAATGTCCTCGTCCTTGTAAGTAGCGATTGGAAAAGCGAGCTGTCGACCCGACCGCGGCACAAAGCGTACGTGATCGCTGGCTGTGTCGTTGAACAATACGCCTCCCTTCCATGGCTGCGCGTTGTGGGTGCCGGCCGGCAGGCTGCAATACTCCGAGACATTCCAGTCGCGGTTGAGATGCAGCAGGGCCTGTGTTCGGAGGCCGCTTAGAAAAATGCCATTTTCGTTGACGTGCACGGCGTTAATGTGAAATTCGTTCTCCGGCCCTGGGCCGGACTGGGTTCGCGGATCGTAGGTGAATCCCGACCATCGCTCGTAGGGTCTTTGCAGCCTGAAACCCCACTCGAATTCGCGTGTGTCGAGGTTGAATGCAAGCAGACTGTCGAAGCCCGTCGACGTCAGAAACAGATGCCGGTCCCTGCAAGCGATTTCGTGGCAGTGCTTAAGGTAGCGATTGCGGTAGGATGCCGTTATCTCGAAGTTTTTGTCATAGCAGAACAATTCGTCGCTGGCCGCGATGAAAATGTCGCCGCCGTCGAATGCGATGCCACGCAGGCCGCGATCGGCGCCGCGCCCTTCGAAGTCGATTTCACTCGTATTCCAGTCGACGTGCTGTTCGCCGGTTCGGGTGCTGAAGTCGACGGTAAATACACCGCCGTGGCTTTCGCCCTGCTGACTGCCGCGGACGACGGACGTGGCGATGAGCCGCGGTAATTTGATCGTCATGTATAGGTCGCGAAGAAAATGGGAAGCACTCTGAATAAGCTGATTATGAAGGACTTGCCTGCCGTGTGAAACCGGCTATGCTGGAGTACATCAACAAACCCGGGCCACGTATGAACAAACGAGATCGTCTGCTGGGAATGAACGCCAGCATCACGCGCCGGGACTTTGTTGGCGGGATGGGGATTGCAGCCGGTGCCGCACTGCTGCCGGTTTCCGGCTGCGTTGAGGATCGTGCTGGTGCCGGTGGCGGGGTGGCGACCTATTATCCTCCGGAACTGACGGGCATGCGGGGGTCTCATCCCGGATCATTCGAGGTGGCGCATGCGGCCGTACAGGGACAGCGCTGGGATGCCGAAGCAACAGGCGAACACTACGACCTTGTCGTCGTTGGTGCCGGAATCAGCGGTCTGTCTGCGGCGTATTTCTATCGCAGGGATGTCAATCCCGACGCACGTATTTTGATTCTCGACAATCACGACGACTTTGGCGGCCATGCCAAACGCAATGAATTCGAGATTGACGGCCGTTTGTATATCGGCTTTGGCGGCACTATGTTCATCGAAGCGCCAGCGACTTACCCGAAGGTTGCTGCTGAACTCCTGCAGGAACTCGGTATCGATGCCAGCCAGCGAGACGATTTGCTTGATGAAAGTATTTACGAGTCTCGCGGGCTGAAGACAGGCACGTTTTTCGACAAAGAGACCTTTGGAGCGGACCATCTGTCGTTCGATGCCGCGAATGACTATGAGGCGCCTTTGTCAGCACGTGCGAGACAGGAACTGGCGCGGCTGCTCGCCGATGAGGTCGACTACCTGGACGGCATGGCGGCCGTTGAACGCGTCGCCATTTTGCGGTCGCACAGTTGGGAAGCCTATCTGGCGAAATACGCGAACATTGGTGACGAGGTGTTGAGGCTCTTGCGTAAGCGGCCACATGGGGTCTGGGCCATCGGTGCGGATGCGTTTCCGGCGCTGATGGCCATGGAAGAAGGGTACCCGGGATTCGCGGGTATGGACCTGGGCACTGATGATGGCGAAGTCCCCGAAACGCCAGCCGGTCCGAGGAATTTTCATTTTCCCGACGGAAACGCCACCATTGCCAGGATGCTCGTGCGCCAGCTGGTCCCGTCCGCGGCGGCGGGCGATTCGATGCACGACGTTGTCACCGAGCGTTTCGACTATTCGCAGCTCGATCGCGATGGTGCGCCGATTCGCGTCCGGCTGAATAGCACGGTTGTTGATCTGCGGCACGTCGGTGAAATGAACGGAACCGTTCGGGTAAGCTACGTCGCCGATGAAGATCCCCTCAGTGTGACAGCCGATAAGGCGATATGGGCCGGTTACCACGCACTCGCGCCGTTTACTTGTCCTGAACTGAACTCGGAGCAGGCAGATGCGTTGAAAACCTCGGTACGCGCGCCGCTCGTATACACAAACGTTCTGATTCGTAACTGGCACAGTTTTGTCGAGCTCGGTCTGCGGCGCGCCTATTGCCCGGGCAGTTTTTTTCAAAGCATCAGGCTGGACTTTCCGGTCAGCATCGGTGATTACCAGTTTCCGACGACGCCCGATGAGCCCGTCGTTCTGCATCTGCAACACATTCCGACAGACCCCGGCAAAGCCGCCGCCGAGCAGTTCCGGGCCGGGCGCCAGGCGCTGCTGCAAACGTCGTTCGAGTCCTTCGAAAGGCACGTCAGGGAGCAGCTTTATCGCATACTGGGCGCCGGCGGTTTCGATCCGGCGTCGGATATCGCTGCAATCACCGTCAATCGCTGGCCGCACGGGTATGCGTATTCGGTCGACGGCGAGTCCGGCGACGTTGCCTGGAATCCGGAAATGTGGCGGCATGCGCGAAAACCCTGGGAGGTTGCCCGTCAACGCGTTGGCAATATTCACTTCGCGGGTACCGATGCGGCCTCCAATGCGATGACGGAGGCTGCGATAGAGCAGGCTTATCGTGCCGTACAGGAGATCTAGTGGAGACGAAGCAGTGGCGGAGTTGGTCGCACAGGTGGTCTCGGTACACGCAGGCTTGAATGACGACGTGAGCAAGCCGGTGCGTGAGTCGGTCGACGTAGACCTCGATGGCATCGTCGGCGATGCACACCGGTCATACACTCGCGAGTGCTGGTCCGGGGATAAGCAGGCACAGGGAACGCGGCGGCGAAACGAACGCCAGTGGTCGGCCGTGTCGGTGGAAGAACTCGAAGAAATCGCGAATGACATGGACCTCGCGGAGCCTCTGTGTCCGGCGTCCCTTGGTGCGAACCTCTGCATATCCGGGATACACGAGCTGTCTCGCCTGCCAAAAGGAACGCTGCTGAAGTTCCCATCGGGTGCCGAACTTGTCGTGGTTGAGTACAACCCGCCCTGCCATGACATGGGGAAAAAACTTGCGCGGATTCACTCGACAAATTCCGGCCGGCCGCTGTCGTCGACGGCCTTTTCGACAGCGGCAAAACTCAAACGCGGCATTGTCGGTGTCGTCGACGTACCGGGGGTGATCAACACAGGCGATCCGGTCCGGGTTGAAGTCTACCAGGTACCGAAGTGGTTACGGCGTTCGCCTGACTGATGGACATCTATACGACAACCATTGCAATCAGCATTCTCGTCTACATTGCTATCGGCAATTACGCGGGCCGCGGCATTCACAAACTTGACGACTACTACGTCGCCGGGCGTCGGGCACCGACGCTGATCATCGTCGGCACGCTGGTCGCAAGCGTCATGAGTTCGACGATGTTTCTCGGCGAGGCCGGGTTCGCCTACGACACCCAGGGCGGCCCTTATGTGTTGTTTCCCCAGGCGGCGGCCACGGGATACATTCTTGGGGCGCTGTTCTTCGGTCGCTATCTGCGCCGCAGCAGAACCAATACACTCGCCGAATTCTTCGGTCAGCGCTTCAATAGCCGCCGCGTTCAGGCGCTCGCTGGCGTTACGATTATTCTTGCCCTGGGCGGATACCTCCTGGCTGTTACGCAGGGTGCCGCGATTCTGTTGTCCGAACTCACGGAACTGAGCTACGTCCAGGGACTCGTCGTGGCGTGGATCAGCTACACGCTGTTTACGATGTACTCCGGCTCCCGCGGCGTCATCCTGACCGACACATTGATGTTCCTGTTGTTCACGGTCGCAAGTACGGCGGCGATTGTATTCCTCGTGCAGGAGCTGGGTGGCGTTCCCCGGATAGTCGAAAACCTCGTCGCGATCGATGAGAAGCCCGACCTGTTGTCCTGGCACGGCATGATTGGCGCCGGGACGGAATGGCCGACTGCGATGGATTATCTGATCTGGGCTGTCGTCATCGACATAAGCTGGATGCTCGTTTACATGGTCAGTCCGTGGCAGTCGAGCCGCCATCAGATGGCAAAAAACGAGCATGTCGTGCTCCGCTCTGCAGTGCTGGCGGCGCTCTTCGTGGTGCTGCTGCAGGTCATGGTGTACGGCATGGGCGCGGTGATCAACCTTGGCAATCCCATGATCGATCCGCCCGAGAGCGCGACCGTGTGGGCGTCGCTCCACATGTTGCCGAAAATTCTCGGTGCGCTGATGCTTGCGGGCATTATGGCGGCCGTGCTGTCGTCGGCGTCGACGTTCCTGTCGCTGGTCGGCTTTAGTGTCAGCAACGACATCGGTATTCATACATCCGACGACGAGGCGGAAACGCTGCGCTTCAGCCGCATCATGATGCTCGTCGTCGGTCTTCTGGGACTCATCGCGGCACTGGTGTTTCCCCCGCAAATCTTTTGGCTGACTACGTTTATCGCGACCATCTTCGCATCGTCATGGGGACCTGTTGGACTCATGGCGATCTGGAGCAAACGCATTACCGAGAAGGCCGCGTTCTGGGGCATGCTGACCGGCCTGCTGTTCAACGTCGTACCGAAGTTTTTCGAATTCATTGGCATGCTCGAACTGCCGTCCTGGCTGAACCCCGTCATCATTGGCGGTGTGACGAGCCTCGTCGTTACTATTGTGGTTTCCAGTCGCTCGTCGGTGTCCGATGAAGAACGTTGCTACCTCGACAAATTGCACGTGCGACCGATAGAAGAAGTCGGTCCACGCAGAACGCGAATGACGTTGATCGCACCCGCGGTGTTGATCGCAATTAACGGGGTTTTGATGCCATGGTGGCTCGCCGTCAACTACGTCGGACCCTATCAGCGTGCCACCGGAGTGCTGGCAACCGGCGGGTCTCTCAACTGGGCAACGGGCGAAATGGGGCTGATCGTAAGCTGGAGCGTGATCTGGATAGCCGTCGGGCTTTTCGCCATCCGCTATATCCGCGGAGCCTACGCCGCTCAGTAGTCAGCGGGCGGTGTCGCTTTGGCGCGTGATGGCGACCAGAAAGGTTTGGTTTTTCGTGTACAACGCGCAACGCGGCCGTACTGGCGCAGTTCCTTTTCGTAATAGATCTCGGCCCAGAGCGGACCGTCCAGATGCCGCGTGTCAATCATGGCCAGCGCGATGTTCGCCTTGACCGCCGGTGACCACATGGCCGACGTCACGTAGCCAATATGTCTGCGACAGGCTTCATCGGCGTAAATCCAGGAACCCTCCGCCGGTTTGTTGCCCTCGATGTCGAGTTTGGTCAGCGTGTATTTCGGACCGTTCTGTTTTTGTTGGAGCAGGGCGGCGCGCCCGCTGAAGTGCGGCTTGCCGAAATCGACCAGCCAGCCGAGATTGAGTTCGAACGGCGTCTGGTCATGCTCGAAATGCACGGTGTGCAATGCCTCATTGAACTCCATCGCCGGCATGATAAAGCCAGCCTCGAGGCGCGCCATATTGGTCGCAGCCTCGCCATAGGGTTGTATACCGTAGTGCTCACCGGCTTCGTACAGATCGTCCCAAAGCGCCAGTGCGAGGTTGGCCGTAATCCACAGTTCATAACCGAGATCGCCGGTAAAACCGGTTCGCGACACCATCAGCGAACCGCCTTGAAATGGAAACCGCATAACGCCGAAAGGTTTGAGTTGCTCGATGCCGCTCAGCCCCATTGCTTTGAGTACGGCACAGCTCGTCGGGCCCTGTAACGACAATGCGGCCAGGTCGTCGCTGATGTCCGTGACGGTGACGTCGGCGAATCCGAACGCGCTCATCCGTAGCCACGCAGTACATGGGCTGCCGCAGGTCAGCATGAAGCGGTCATCGGCCAGGCGGAAAATGGTGCCGTCGTCGATCATGCGCCCTTCGTCGGTACACCACAGGCAATAAGCCACTCGGTTCATCCCGATCTTTGCGACGTCACGAGTCACCATCCGATTCAGCATTTTCTCAGCGTCGGACCCTGAGATTTCGTATTTCTGCATCGGTGTGATGTCGTAAGTAGCGCATTGATTTCGCACGCAGAAATATTCGTACTCAGCGTCGTAGTAATAGTCTGCAAACTTGTAGCCATTCCACGAGGACCACGCTTCACGAATGTTCAGTACTTCCTGGCGCGGATAGAAGGGCGACAGTTTCAGGCGCTCGCCAGCGTAGGGGTCCGTTGCCGTCATTGTTCACTCATCGTAAAAATCGTCTTCGGGTACGGTGTTGGTACGCCGCAGGTCCTTAAGGATTTCGCGGGCGGAATTGGCGCCACACACCGAGGAGACGCCACCGCCGGGGTGCGTCGACGAACCGCTCATATAGAGACCTTTGATCGGCATACGATATTGTCCATAGCCTGGGAACGGCCGATTGAAAAACAACTGGTCGATCGTCAGTTCACCCTGAAAGATATTGCCCTCGGTCAGTCCGATTTCGTTTTCAATTTCATGCGGTGTCCTGATTTCCATGTGTACGATCAGGTCGCGAAACCCCGGGCTGTAGCGCTCTATTTTGGCGACAACGCTTTCTCCGAATGCGTTGCGTTTTTCGGGTGTCCACGGGCCGTCGGCCAATTGCGGCGGACAGTACTGGACGAAGTTGGACATCCAATGCCGGCCTGGCGGGGCAACGGTTGGATCCCACACGGATGGAATCACCGATTCCACGAACGGGTCATCGGACCAGCGGCCGTGCTTCCAGCAATCGTAGGCGTGTTCCATGGTTTCGAGCGAACCGGTAAACGCCTGGCCACCGCGATTGACGTAGCGATTGTCAGGAAGGTGTGTGAACTTCGGCAGCGCGGACAACGCAATATTCACTTTCCCAGACGAGCCGCGGATTTTGAAGTGCTTCGCTTTCCGGTAGATGTCTTCAGGCAGATCCCCGCGATCGATGATCTTCGTAAACGTGCGCCTGGCGTCGAGATTCGAGACGACGGTGTCCGCTCGCAGTTCGTCACCGTTTTCGAGGACGACACCGACCGCACGGCGGTTTTCCACGAGCACGCGCTCGACACCTGCACCGGTGCGTATTTCACCACCGTGTTCCTTCAACGCGCCGGCAATCGCATTGGAGATCGCACCCATGCCGCCGCGTGCCAGGCCCCATGCGCCGATACTGCCGTCGACGTCGCCCATCACGTGGTGCAACAGTATGTACGACGAACCCGGTGAGTAAACCCCGAGGGCAGTGCCGATGATGCCAGGACTGGCCATCGCGGCCTTAATCAGGTCGTTCTCGAAATAGTCATCGAGAAACTCGGCTGCACTCATCGTAAAAAATCGTACGTACTCGTAGATTTCCTTCTCGCCCAGCGCCCAGAATTGCTTTGCGAGAAACAGCAATTCGCGAATGTCACGCGGCCGAAACGACGTGGGGTCCGGCGGTGTGCGCATGAGCGTTTTGCGAATCAGCTGCGAATAGCGGGTCAGATCCGCCTGCAAACGGTGCATGGAATCGGCGTCGTGCGGCGAGATCCGCTTGAGTTCCCGGTGCGCGGCGTCTTCATTGTGATAGGCAATGAGCCGCTCGTCGCCGTCGCCGAAATTTACGGTACCCAGATACGGTACGAGAATGAGTCCGTGTTTGCTCAGATTAAGGTCGCGGTGTATCGCCTGGCGCATCATGCTGCAGACGTAACTGCAGTTGGAGTAGGTCCAGCCCTCGTGCAGTTCACGCGATACGGCCGCGCCGCCGATATAGTCGTTTTTTTCGACGACAAGGACATTCAGGCCGGCTTTGGCGAGATAGGTGGCGTTCGTCAGGCCGTTATGGCCCGCACCAATGACGATTGCGTCGTAGGCGCTCATCGCAGCATCGCCTGCGCGGCATTGTAGCCGGCAGCGCCGACCAGATCGCCACCCGGGTGGCAGCCGGCGCTCGCCAGGTACAATCCGGGCACCGGTGTCAGGTACTGCGCGGCACCGTAGGTCGGACGCATCATGAGCATCTGATCCATTGCCATTTCGGTGTGGTGCCAGTGTCCACCTGTCAGACCGAATTCGCGTTCGAGGTCTGCCGGCGTCAGCAACTCGCTGGCGACGATCCGTTCGTGAATACCGGGTGCGTACCGCGCAAGCGTCTCTATCGCCCGCTGTTGCAGAGCGTCTCGGGCGGCGTCGTTCCAGCCGCCCTTGAGACGATACGGAACATACATGACATGTGCCGACAGCACATGTTGCCCGTCCGGTGCGAGCGACTTGTCGTGTGCGCTCGGAATAACGATTTCCATGACCGGCTCGGCCGGCAACTCCCCGTACTTCGCGAAATCGTAGTCGAATTCGATGCTGTCCATGTCGACTGCGACGATCATGCGGCTGCGCAGATCGTCAACACCCGTGAACTCCGGCGCCGAGTTCAGGGCCAGGTGCAGCTTGGCGACGTAGCCATCGCAGCGCAGCCGACGAATGCGATTCGCGAAGCCGATGTCGAGGTACTCGACACCCAGAAGGTTCAGGAATGTGTTTTTTGGGTCGACGGCCGAGACGACCGTATCGGCGCCGATCGTTTCGCCGGAGGCGAGCTTGACGCCGGTCGCCCGGAGCCCGTTTTCGTCGCCTTCGACGACGATTCGCTGCACGCGCGTATTGCAGCGTATGTCACATCCGGCCGACGTCGCGGCAGCGGCGAGTGACCGCATCAGCCCCGCGACACCGCCGCGTGGAATGGAATGCGCACTGCCGGATGCCTCGGACATGCGATACAGCAGCCCGAGGACGGCTGCGTTCGGCGAACGCGGCGCGAGTTTGGCGCCGATGAGTCCATCCCAGCACAAGGTCGCTTTGAGTGCGTCGTCTGCGAAGTGTTCGTCCATGAGATCGCGCATGGGCAGCGACGCAATTCTTAAGAATTCACGCAGGTCTTTCTTCCCAAGCCCTCTGAGTTTCAGCCCCATATGTCCGAAGGTGGTCATATCCCCACGAGTGAGGGATCCGAGTGCCGGCATTTTTTTGTGCCAGAACGGGGCGAGTGCGGTCGCACAGCGGCGCATCAGTCGCAGGTAGTCCTGCCAGGCCTCGGATTCTGCGGCTGCCGGCCCTTCGATGCCAGCATCGGTAATTCTGTTGTGAATTCCGTTGGGCCCAAGTCCGAGCAGTGGCATGGGCCCGCCGGCAGTCGCGTAGCCGTGCGCCGCGAGCTCAAGTTCCCTGGCGACCGTGGAAGAGAAGTGACTTATCGAGTGCGCCACTGGCGCATTGAATCCGGGATGAAACTCTCTGTCGGCTGCGAGTCCGCCGGGCGAGTCGCTGGCATCGAGCGCGAGGACCCGGCGGCCGCTGCGCGCCAGGTACGCCGCGCAGACCAGTCCATTGTGCCCCGCACCGACGATTATCGCGTCATAGTGATCCAAACGGCGTCTCGCTTTTCCCGATGTATCATCGTTTTGTACGCTAGTCTTCAGAAGGTGCCTGCGCTTCCGCGCCTACACGCGCGGCGGGTTGGCGACATTCGTGTTAACAGGCCTAACAGGGTCTGGCCTGCGACGCCCTTACAGGCCCTGGCGCATGACCGGTCGCGACAATCCGACCGTGAGCTTCTCTCCGAGTACTTCGCGCCGGAAGCGGAACAACTCGGCCGGTCGGCCGCGCCCCACCGCCGTCGTTCGGCCGATCGGTTCGACGAGATCGGCGTTGCTGACAAGGCGCCTGAAATTCTGTTTGTGCAGCCGGGCGCCGCTTAAGGCCTCCGCAACTCGTTGCAACTGCAGCAATGTGAATTCTCCCGGTAGCAGTTCAAAAACCACGGGTCGGTAGGCGAGTTTGCCGCGGAGTCTGCCCAGCGCCGTGGCGAGCACCCGGCGATGGTCGGACTCCATAGGAGTACCGAGTTCCGGAAATCGACCCGCCCCGATGCCGTTGGCGCTTTCCCCGTCAATGCGTCGCCGGTCGCGTTCCGACTCCGCCGCCAGGCCCGACTCGTACAGCAGCTCGAACCGTTCGAGTGCCAGTACGGCGTCCATTTCTGCGCTGTGCCGGTCGCCGAAGGTGACATTCACGCGTTCCTGCCGTTGTTTACGTTTGTGTGCGGAACCGGCCTTGCGCACCCACGTTGCGAGTTTCGGGTCGATCGTATCGTCGATTAGTGCGGGGCGTCCGCTGCGCCAGTCCTCCCACGGCAAAAACCGGTACCAGTCCTCCCAGCGGGCTGCGGCTTCGTCGACGGGATTTTCGTGGGTCAGTGCGATGTACGCCACCGAGACGACACGCGGTCCGCCGTGAATTTCGGAGAGGGCCCGGTAGCGGTTGCCAAACGTATATAGCTGTTCCACATAGAATAAATCGAGGCCCGTCTGCGCCTGGATGAGTTGCCCCAGACCGTCCTCGAGGGTCACGTGGTTCGCAGGGTCGAAGGGGCCATTCGGCAGTTCGAACTGCCCTCCGGATTCGAGCACGAGAACACGCGGTACCTCGTCGGTGACGGCGACGATGACGCCCATCAGGTTGATGTCGGCGGCGCGTTTTCGAGGCATGTTCGGACTCCACGGGCCCGCAAAAGACTTGACACACTATATGCTCTTTGTGAGTATAAGCAATATGCTCGAAGTGAGCATATAGACAAATTACACCTCTCGCACAGAGGTCGCTGAAAATACAGGTGTTTTATGGCAACGAATCCGCAGATTGCTTCCGATCTGGCCCGCGTCGCGCCGCTGTACTCGCGCGTGGAGAAGGTCATTCCACAAATCGAATGGCCCGTGCACGCGTCCTACATCGCGAGAATTAATGCGCTCAAGGAAGCGCGGAACGCGGTGATCCTTGCGCACAATTACCAGACGCCGGAAATTTTTCATTGTGTCGCGGACATTACGGGCGATTCGCTGGCGCTGGCGAGGCGCGCCGTCGATACCGATGCCGATGTCATAGTGCTGGCCGGCGTGCACTTTATGGCCGAGACCGCAAAGTTGCTGAATCCCGAAAAAACGGTGTTGATTCCTGACCTGAAGGCGGGATGTTCGCTGGCAGAGTCGATCACCGGTGCCGATGTGCGTGCGCTGCGCGAGCAACACCCGGGCGTCCCCGTGGTGACCTATGTCAACACGTCGGCGGATGTCAAAGCGGAATCCGACGTGTGTTGCACGTCGGGAAATGCGGTTGAAGTCGTTGAATCATTGAATACGGATCGGGTGATCTTCATCCCCGACGAGTATCTCGCATCGTACGTTGCCGAGCAGACCGATGTCGAGATCATTCCGTGGCGCGGCCACTGCGAAGTGCATGAGCGCTTCACGGCAACGCAGTTGCAGGACTTTCGGGACAGCCACGGCGGTCTGGAAATCATCGCCCATCCGGAATGCCCCCCGGACGTACTCGACGAAGCGGATTACGTCGGTTCGACCGCGCAGATGCAGCGCTACGTTCTGGACCGGCGACCCTCGAAGGTGCTGATGGTGACCGAATGTTCGATGAGCGACAACATCGCCGCGGGTGTCGACGACGTCGAGTTCATTCGGCCTTGTAACCTGTGTCCGCACATGAAGCGCATCACGCTGGCCAACATCGAGACGTCTCTGGAAACACTGCAGCCCGCTGTTGACATCGATCCGCGAGTCGCGGATCGCGCGCGCGCGGCAGTCGAACGAATGCTGGCGATCGGTGGCTAGTGGACCGTTTGGAAACTTCGGTCCACTAGTGTCACTGGCGCGCTTCGATAAAATGCATATCCGCGCGGACGATGTCGTCGTTGTCGGCTCCGGCATCGCGGGACTGATCTGTGCACTGGCGCTCGCGCCGCGCAAAGTAACTCTGATCACGAAGACCGCCGGCCTCGCGGGCG
The DNA here is from genome assembly GCA_965224505.1 of Woeseiaceae bacterium. GTDB lineage: Bacteria > Pseudomonadota > Gammaproteobacteria > Steroidobacterales > Woeseiaceae > UBA1847. The sequence continues at coordinate 1,291,350 of CBDCZL010000018.1, read as the reverse complement.
GTTCCAGTTACCTCGCGAAGGGCGGCGTTGCGGGCGCACTCGGGAAAGGCGATTCCGCAGAACAGCATGCCGAGGACACGCTGGCCGCGGGCGCCGGGCTTAGCGATCCGCTCCGTGCTATCGGTCTTGCAAAGGACGGTGCGGAATACTTAAGGGACCTGATTGACGACGGAGTACCGTTCGATCGCGCGCTCGACGGTACGCTCGCGTTCGCACGAGAGGCGGCGCATGGGCGTGCGCGTGTTCTGCATGCCGGCGGCGACGCAACCGGGCAGGTCCTGATCTCGTCGCTGATCCGGCGGATTGAAGCGGCGCCGTCGATAGAGGTCCTGACATCGACGTTTGCCTACGACCTCGTCACGGCCGAAGGTGCCGTCGACGGACTGATCACGGTCAGCGAGGACGCCGGTTGGGTGCTGCATCGGACGTCGCGCGTGATTCTCGCGACCGGCGGTATCGGCAAGACGTTCTGGCACACGACCAATTCGCCCGAGTCCACCGGCGACGGCCTTGCGATGGCCGCTCGGGCAGGTGCGACGCTGGCCGATCTCGAATTTGTGCAGTTCCACCCGACCGCGTTCGCCGGCTCAGGGATGCGCAGTGGCGCAAGTCTGCCGTTGCTGACCGAAGCCTTGCGGGGGGCGGGTGCAGAACTGCTGGACGCCACCGGCCACCGGTTCATGCTCGACGAATCGCCGCAGGCCGAACTTGCAACGCGTGACGTGGTTGCACGGGCGATTCACAGGCGCACTGCCTCGGGTAAGGCCGTATACCTGGACATGCGGCCCGTGTTCGATTCCGGCAATGCCGATAAATTTCCCGAAGCAATGTCAACCGTGCGTGCTGCGGGATTCGACCCGTCCGCGGAGCCGCTGCCGATCATGCCTGCTGCGCATTACCACATGGGTGGCGTGCAGGTGGATAGAATGGGCCGCAGCAGCCTGTCCGGACTGTGGGCCTGCGGCGAAGTCGCGACGACGGGTGTGCACGGAGCCAATCGCCTGGCCAGCAATTCACTGCTCGAAGGCATCGTATACGCCCGCCGCGTTGCTGTGGACGTCAGTAATCACACCGTCGCGGGCGGTAAGGTAGCAGTATTGTCTGTACCGCTGCAGGCGATCGGTCTTTCGGATTCGCAACTGGCTGATATGTGCCGGCGGGTACGACAGGCGATGTCGCAACACGTCGGCATCGCGCGTTCGCGGTCGGGTCTCGAGCGGGCGTTGCAGACACTTGGCGACGTCAGCCGTCGTTTGCAGCGGACAGATTGCGATGACACGCCAATGGATTTCAAGCGGATCGTGGCGTACGGCGAATTGCAGAATGCCGTTGCCGTGGCGCGACTCGTAACGCTGGCAGCACTGCGACGGGAGGAAAGCCGGGGTGCGCACTTCCGTGACGACTACCCGGCGACACGTCCGGAGTGGCAGTTCCGGCAGAAAATGACCCTGCGGAATCTTGAGGCCGTCTCCGCTATGGCGTCGTCGCAGGTGTAATCCGCAACAACCGCGCATTCTCGCCATCGGTAAGTATGTAGATTGCGCCGTCGGGCCCCACCGTAACATCGCGCAACCGTTCGCCGAGTTCGGTTAGCAGCAGATGTTGTCGGACGACCCGGCCGTTCTGCAGCTCAATCCGACGCAGCGAACGTTCAACGAGGGCGGTGATGAGCAGGTCGCCATCCCAGTTCCTGAACAACGCCCCCCGATACATCGCCATGCCCGATGGCGCAATGGACGGCGTCCAGTGGACGAGGGGTGGCTCCATACCGGGTAATTCGGTGTAAGGTGTCACGGTCGAAAAGCTGTAATCGCGGCCGTGAGTCACGGCAGGCCAGCCGTAATTGCGGCCTGCGGCGAGCCGGTTGAGTTCGTCGCCGCCGCGAGGCCCGTGTTCGTGCAGGTAGACGGCATCGTCGCCTGCGTCGTAGAGCAGCGCCTGTGGATTGCGGTGTCCCCACGTCCATATCTCCGGTCGACCTCCACCGTTGGCGAAGGGATTGTCGGATGGAATGCCGCCCGTGGTATCGATACGTACGACTTTGCCGAGCAGTGAGTCGAGTTTCTGTGCCTGTTCCCTGAGCGTGAAGCCTTCGCCGATGGCCGCGAGTAACGTGCCGTCGGGCAGAAACGCGAGTCGCCCGCCAAAATGCGCCGGTGTCGATTTTTCCGGCGATGCCGTGAATACGATGGTCTGTTCTCTCAGTGTTTCGCCGTCGAATGTCGCGCGCACGATCTGTGTCGCATTTGCAGAGTCGGTGCCAGCCGCGTAGGACAGGTACAACGCCTGGTTACGCTCGAAATCCGGATCGAGAATGATGTCGAACAGCCCGCCCTGCATGGAAAATGCAACCTTGGGTACGCCACTGACGGGCTCCGGCAGCAACTCGCCGTCGCGGAATACGCGTAGCTGACCGACGCGTTCGGTGATCAGCATCGAGCCGTCGGGGATGAACTCCAGGGTCCAGGGGTGATGCAGACCGTCGGTGAGTGTTTCAATATCGAAAGACACCGCGGTATCTGCACCGGCTCCATGAGTGAACAGCAACAACATGGACCATACCCAGCGGCGAGTCATCGTGAACTCCGTTCGAACAGCCAGCCGCCCACAGCGCCTGCCACGCCCTGCGATGCGAGGCCGAAGCTCGTACGTGCGCCGGCGAGCAGCATGAATCCGAATACGGCCTCCAGCAACATGAGGCCGCAAATAACAGATAGCAGCCCGGCAGCGACAAACCAGGTGCGGCGTTCGCCCGGCAACTTTCGTGCGCACGAGGCGGCGACTGGAAATGCGACGGCGAAACAGGCGGCGCAAAATGGCGCAAATATCTGCAGAATCTGAAGGTCCGTCACGGTCATTTTCAATCGCGTCGGCAACGGAATGTCGACGTCGATGGATTGCAGTTCGGCGATGACGAATTGCGTCAGGAACACCGAGGCGATCACGCTCGTTGCGAGTACGGCCATAGCAAATGCGATTGGAAATTTCGCGGCGCGGGTCATTGGCCGATAACTTACACTATGCGCGGCGGATCGTGGAAACTCGATGCGTAAATTTGGCTATGATTGCGCGTCATCGATAGCAGAGACAGAGCGATGTTTCAGACGTTCGAGGTCCGCGGTGACCGTAATGCCGCCTTCCGAAACCTGCCCCGGCTGCGCGCTGCAATGCGGCGGCTCGACGTCGACGCACTGCTGTTGCCGCATGACGATGAATACCTCAACGAGTATACGCCGCCGCAACACGATCGTCTTTGCTGGGCAACGGGTTTTTCGGGTTCCGCGGGTGCGTTGCTGTTGATGGAGGAGTCCGCCGTGCTGTTTGTCGATGGCCGCTACACGGAACAGGCCAGACTGGAGACACCGGCGGACAGTTTCGAATACGAAGATCTGCGGGCAATGCCGCCGGCCGACTGGCTGCTGCAGAATCCTGGCCGGGTGCGCCGCCTGGCTTACGCCGCGATGCTGCACACACGCGCGGAAATCGCAAAGGTCGAAGCTATCGACGGGCCGGCCAGCGTCGACCTCATTCCGCTCGACGAGCATCCGGTCGATGCGCTGTGGGAGGATCGACCGACATTCAGCGCCGAGGCCCCGTTTCTTCATGAATTGACGTATGCGGGAGAGTCGTCGGCAGACAAGCGGCAGCGGGTGGCAGCGGTGCTGCAACAGGCAGGAACCGATTGTGCCGTTCTGACGAATCCGAACTCGAGTGCGTGGCTGCTCAATATGCGCGGTGCCGACGTTCCGAATACACCGGTGGCTTTGTGTCGTAGTGTGATCCATTCGACCGGCGAGACGACTGTGTTTTTCAGCGGTCACGACGTCAGTCCGGAACTTGCCTCGCACCTGGGCGACGAGGTGACCGTTGCCGATGCGAAAGATTATTCCGCGTACCTTCGCGAACTCGGTAAACGTGGTTGCCGCGTATTGCTGGACCCGTCGGCGTGTCCCGATGCCGTGTATCGGACACTGCGTGACAGCGGTGCTGTGATTCGAAACGGCAGCGACCCGGTCGTACGTCTCCGAGCTGTCAAGAACAGCGTGGAAATCGACGGCGCCAGAGACGCGCACGTTCGAGACGGCGTTGCGGTTGTCCGGTTTCTGCGCTGGCTCGACGAGCAGCGCTGCAGCGGAGTGAGCGAGATCGATGCCGTGGTGCAGCTGGAATCGATTCGCCTGCAGGACAGTACGATACGCGGCCCCAGTTTTGACACGATCGCCGGCTCCGGTCCGAACGGCGCGATCATCCATTACCGCGTATCGGAGGCATCGAATCGAGTACTTGAGGACGGCGAGCTGTTTTTGGTGGATTCCGGAGGACAGTATCCGGGTGGCACCACCGATATAACACGCACGATCGCGCTGGGTCCGCAGGACGCCGAACGCCGCGACCGCTATACGCGGGTGCTGAAAGGCCACATCGCGCTCGCGACGGCCGTGTTTCCGCCCGACACAGCCGGGCGTCAGCTCGATGTGCTGGCCCGGCAGCCGCTGTGGGATGCGGGCGTCGACTATGCGCACGGCACAGGACATGGCGTGGGGACTTTCCTCGGTGTGCACGAGGGACCGCAGAGCATAGCGAAGCGGGCCGCACATGTGCCGTTTGAGGTCGGCATGAGCATTACGATCGAACCGGGTTTTTACCGCGAAGGACACTATGGCATTCGAATCGAAAACGTGGCCGTGGTGAGGGAGTCGCAGCGGCTGCAGGGCATGCTGGAGTTCGAGACGCTGACGCTGGCGCCGATCGACACGACGCCCATTGAGATCGATCTGATGACCGATGCGGAACTCGACTGGCTGAATGCCTATCACCGGCGTGTCAGAGACGTGCTCTTACCGCTGTTGGACAATACCGATGCGGAATGGCTCGTCGCCGCGACGGCGGCGCTCGACCGCAGCGGAGCGCAGGACTGATGCGCGCGCTGGTTTGCAAGGCATACGGAACGCCCGAAGATCTGGTCATTGAGACGGTCGACGATGCCGTTGCGGGCGAAGATGACGTGTTGATCGACGTGGTTGCGGCCGGTGTCAATTTCCCGGACCTCTTGACCATTGCCGGGAAGTATCAGGTGAAAACGCCGCCGCCGTTCATCCCTGGAAATGAGGCCGCCGGAATCGTTGCGGCAGTCGGTGAACGGGTGACGCGGTTCAAACCCGGCGATCGGGTTGCAGGCTACAGGATCGGCGGGGCGTTCGCGGAAAAGTTTGCTGCCCGTCAAAATAACGTCGTCCGGCTCCCCGACGCATTGTCGCTTGAGCAGGGCGCCGGCTTCACGGTCACATTCGGTACCAGTTACCACGCACTTCGACAGTCGGCCAATCTAAAGGCCGGAGAAACGCTGCTGGTGCTCGGTGCGTCAGGCGGTGTCGGCATCGCCGCGGTCCAGCTCGGTAAGGCACTGGGCGCTCGCGTGATCGCAGCGGTCAGTCATCGGGACAAAGCGGAGTTTACAAGGCGTGCCGGCGCTGACGAGGCGATCGACTATGTGGCGGAATCGCTCAGGGACCGCGTGAAGGCACTCACCGAGGGACGCGGAGTTGACGTCGTTTACGATCCCGTTGGAGGCGATCTCGCCGAACCCGCGCTGCGCTCGCTCGCGAGGCAGGGCCGTTACCTCGTGGTTGGATTCGCGAGTGGCGAGATACCGGCGTTCAGAGCCAATATCGCGTTGCTTAAAGAAGCCAGCATTGTCGGTGTCTGGTTCGGTAACTGGACCGCGAACGATCCGGAGACAGCAAGACGGAATCTCGATGAACTCGAGGCGCTTGCGGCATCCGGAAAGCTCGCTCCGATGATCTCAGGGACTCATCGTCTGGACGACTTTGTCAGCGCGTTCGCCGCAATCACCGAACGCCGGGTGCTGGGCAAGGTCGTCCTGACGATGAAGTGACGGAGTCAGGCACTCTTACGGTAGTGATCCATCAGAATCTGCGCCACTTCCGGCCGTGAGAATTCCGGCGGCGGTGCTATGCCATTGCCGAGCATTTCGCGAACTCTGGTTCCGGACAGGAACACATAGTCTTCGGGCTTGTGGTCCGGCGCCTCGCGCATCATGACGACTTTGTTCAGTTTCTTTGACCATGCCGTGTGATCGGCGCTGAAGATTTCAATATCGAGCGCGCCTTCGGGTACCTCGGTCTCGAAGATAGATTGCGCGTCGAACGGACCGTAGTAGTCGCCGACGCCGGCGTGATCCCGACCGACAATCAGGTGCGTCGCCCCCATGTTTTGCCGGAATACGGCATGCAGCACGGCTTCCCGCGGTCCCGCATACAGCATGTCGAAACCGTAACCTGTCACCATGACCGTGTTGGCCGGGAAATACACGTCCACCATCTTGCGGATGCAGGCATCGCGCACGTCGGCCGGGATGTCACCGGCCTTGAGTTTGCCGAGCAGCATATGAATGACGATACCGTCGGCGCCGAGGCGTTCCATGGCCATGCGGCACAGTTCCTCGTGTGCGAGATGCATCGGGTTGCGTGTCTGAAACGCGACGACCTTCTCCCAGCCGCGTGTCGCAATGTCCTCGCGGATTTCGACCGCGGTTTTGAACGTCGAACCGAACTCTGTTTCGAAGTAACTGAGATTCAGCACCTGAATCGGACCGGATACGCAGTAGTTTCCCTGCGACCGGAAGACCCCGACACCCGGGTGATCGGTGTCGAGTGTGCCGTACACCCGCTCCGTAATCGTGTCCAGCTGCGCATCCCCAATTTGCTCTACCGTGTCCACGTCCATGATCGCGAGTACCGGATTGCCTTCCACATTGGGATCGCGTAGCGCGATGCGCGGAGCGCCGTCGATGGCACTGACGTCCTGCGTCAGATTGAGCACCGGAACCGGCCAGAACAGTCCGTCCACGGTGTGCATTTTCTCGGCAACGCTGAGCGCGTCGGCGACGTTCATGTAGCCGGATAAGGGTGTGAAATAGCCGCCGCCGAGCATGACGGCGTTCGCGGCCGCAGCCGAACTCAGGAGCAACGATGGCAGGGACTCCGCTTCGGCGGACAGCCGAGCATGTTTGTCCGCTTCCGTTACCAGAAGCGGGAGCAGGGCATCCGCCCCGTGTGGCTTAATCAATGTTCTCTCCTACTGAGCGGCGGCTGCAGCGTTGACTTTGTCTTCCGCGCGAGTGAAGTACTGTGAGCGAATGAATCCGTTTTCCTCGAGGTGATCGAGTACGATCCGCACTTCTTCTTCGAGTGTCATCCGGTCCGTCCGCAGATGAATTTCAGGACTGGTCGGCGCTTCGTACGGGTCGTCGATACCCGTGAAGTTCTTTATTTCACCGGCACGCGCCTTTTTGTACAGTCCCTTGGGGTCGCGCTTTTCGGCTTCGGCGAGCGAACAGTCGACGAACACCTCAATGAAATTCAGTCCCGCCTGCTCGTGCAGTTCGCGGACGTTGTCGCGATCCGCTTTATAAGGGCTGATGAAGCTCGACAGCGAAATGACACCGGCATCGCCAAACAGTTTTGCGACCTCGCCGATGCGGCGAATGTTCTCGGTGCGATCAGCTTCCGAAAAGCCCAGGTTCTTGTTGATGCCGAGGCGCACGTTGTCGCCGTCCAGACGGTAGGACAGCTTGCCGAGTTTGAACAGTGCCTGTTCCAGCGCCACGGCGATCGTGCTCTTGCCGCTCCCGGAGAGTCCCGTAAACCAGATGGTTGCGCCGCGCTGGCGCAAAATCGTGTAGCGGTCTTCGCGAGAAATCTCACCGTCGTGCCACGTGACGTTGGTTGCTTTTTGATCGGTCACAATAATATTCCTGCTGTTAACGATTGGTATTGATAAATCCCTTGAGTAACAGATCGACACACTTGTCGATGACGTCGAACAGGTCGAGGTCGTGATCGCGGACGATATGTTCTCCCCATGCATTGCACAGGCCAATGACGGCCTGCGCGGCAAATTTGCAGTCGAGACCCGATCGAACTTCACCGTTATCGATGGCCCGTCTGAAGATGTCTTCGAGTCTTTGCCGGTAGCCGCTGCCGAGTTCGTGCAGTCTCTCGCGCTTTTCTTCGGGCAGGTACAAGCGCTCCGCGTTGTAGACGCGCAGTGCCTCATTTTTTTCACGGTAGCGGGTCAGGTGCGACGTCACGGTCGCTGTGAGCTTGGCGGCAAACGGTTGATCGCTCGCAGCGATCGACTGCATGCGCTCTGCATAGTCCTGCATGCCGTACAGGCAGACTTCGGACAGCGCGTCCTCCTTGGACTTGAAGTAGTAGTAGAGGCTGCCCTGCTTAATGCCCATACGTTCGGCAATATCGCGCGTGCTCGAGCCGTGAAAGCCGTTTTCGGCAAACACGGACGCCGCGGCCCGAATTGCTGCGTGATGCTGTTGTTCGTATTTCTCGGTGTCCTGCCGGCCCACGTAAGCTACCCTCTGACTCGTGGCGAGAAATCTATAGATCTATAGAAAAAATGTCAATATGTCTTGTAAATTGTTGTTTTATAATCTATTTATATGGTTACATAATCAATAGTTCGCTTGAATGTATCGGGTGGGCGCGAAATCGGCCGCTCGCCGGTACCTTGCGGACCGTTGTGCCGTCGGGATGGAGATGCCACTATCGCTGCGGCTGGGCTTAGGCCGTATTCGGCCGGGGAGCAGGGGTGTCGCAACGTGAGACGGACGTACTGGTCATTGGTGCCGGAGTTGCCGGCATGGTCGCGGCGCTGGAGTGCCTGCGCAAAGGCAGAACCGTCAGGGTTGTCGATCGTTGCCGGCCCGACGAAACGGGAGGGCTGGCCCGATGGGCATTCGGCGGCATGGCGCTGGTCGATACGCCGCTGCAGCGAAAAGCGCGCATTCGCGACAGTGCTGAACTGGCGCTCGCGGATTGGGAATCGTTTGCTGAGTTCGGAGCGGACGACGTGTGGCCGCGGCGCTGGGCGAAATACTACGTTCAGTGTTGTACCGACCGGGTGTTCGCTTACCTGAGCGATCTGGGCTTAAGCTTCGTACCGGCCGTGAACTGGGTGGAGCGCGGTCTTTACGGCGACGGCAACAGCGTGCCGCGCTACCACATACTCTGGGGTACCGGCGCGGGACTCGTGGCCGGCCTGGACGGCCAGCTCAAATCACACCCGAACGCCGCGAAACTCAATGTCGCGTTCCGGACGCGCGTTGAAGACCTGATCGTCGACGGCGGCCGGGTATGCGGTTGCAGGATCGTCGACGAAGACGACGGGCGGCAGGACGAAGTCTTCGCGAAGCACGTGATCATCGCGTCGGGCGGGATCGCCGGTTGTCTGCAAAAGGTGCGTAAGCACTGGTATGCCCCGTGGGGGCATCCGCCCGGCGAGCTGCTCAACGGCTCGCACCCTTACGCGGACGGACTTATGCACGATCGCGTGAAAACGCTCGGCGGTGCCGTGACGCACCTCGATAAGATGTGGAACTACGCGGCTGGCATCCCGCATCCGCAGGCGCAGTTCGAAGGCCACGGACTCAGCCTGATTCCCTGCAAGTCCGCACTGTGGCTCGATCATGCGGGCCGGCGCATAGGGCCGGATCCGCTCGTGACGGGGTTCGATACGAACGATCTCTGCCGGCGAGTGTCGTTGCTCGAGCAACCCTGGACGTGGCAACTGTTGAACCGGCGCATCGCCGAAAGGGAGTTCGCGATCTCGGGCGCCGAGCACAACCCCAATATCCGCGACCGCAGATTGATGTCGTTGCTCAAAGAGACGGTATTCGGCAATCGGCGATTGATCGGTCAGATGCTGGCAGAAAGCGATCATGTCGTTGAGGCCGACGACCTTGAGTCGCTGGCCGCCAGGATGAACCGGCTGAATCCCGATCATCCGGTCGTACTGCAGCATTTGCGAGAGGCTGCAGACAGCTTCGATGCGGTTGTCAGACGCGGCCGGCCCTGCTGGAACGATCCGCAGCTGCGAAGAATCGAGCACGCACGTGCCTGGCGGCCCGACCGGCTGCGGACCTGCAGCCCGCGCCCGCTGCTAGAAACGAAGGCCGGGCCATTGATTGCGATTAAGTTACGGCAGATTTCGAGAAAATCGCTTGGTGGCATTCGTACCGACCTGGGAAGCCGCGTATTAACGTCGAACGGAGCGCATCTGCCGGGACTGTACGCCGTCGGTGAGGCCGCCGGGTTCGGCGGTGGCGGCGCCAGCGGCCGGCGGTCGCTTGAGGGCACTTTTTTGTCCGGGTGTATTCTTACGGCGCGCGCCGCTGCTGATACGATAACGGCAGGTTGAGGCCCGACGACGACAACTCACTCAGGCAAGGCAATGAAAAGAACCGCGGCATGGCTTGTGCGCTACGCACTCGAACAGCTCGGCGTCCGGCATACGTTCGGAATTCCCGGCGTTCACACCACCGAGATTTACGATGAGCTGAATTCCTCGCCATCGATAGCGCCGGTACTGGTTACCCACGAAGGTTGCGGCGCGTTTATGGCCGATGCGGTAAGCCGCACGGGCGATTCGGTCGGGACGCTCGTAATCGTTCCGGCAGCGGGCGTGACGCACGCCGCGAGCGGCATCGGCGAAGCCTACCTCGACGGCATTCCCATGCTTGTGATCTGCGGCGGGATTCGCAGCGATTCCGAGTTCGACTGGCAGTTGCACGATATCGATCAGCACGCGCTGCTGGCACCCATTACGAAGGCCACGTTTCGCGTCGAACACCAGAACGACACGCTGAAGACGATTTACCGCGCCTATCGCACGGCGATTTCGGGCGAACCGGGACCCGTATTTGTCGAAGTGCCGGTCAATCTGCAGCTTTACAGCGCAGCCATCGACGAGATTTTCACCTACGAGGAGTTTCTCGCAAGGGAGGACGGCAGCGCGCGCGTGCTGAATGCCGAAGCGATCGAACACGCGGTCGAACTGCTCCTAAGCAGTCGATCCCCCGGATTGTTTCTGGGCTGGGGAGCGGTGGACGTGCACAAGGACACGCGCGCAATCGCCGAGGCACTGGGCGCACCGGTGTCGACCACGCTACAAGGGCTTAGTGCGTTTTCGGGCAGTCACCCACTGCACGCGGGAATGAGTTTCGGACGGGCAGCGGTACCCGCAGCCACCGAGGCATTCAAGGCCTGCGATTGTCTGTTGGCGATTGGCACGCGCTTCGGCGAGATTGCGACTGCGAGCTACGGTGTCAGCGTGCCCGAAAACCTGATTCACATCGACATCAACCCGCGCGCGCTGAACGCAAATTACCCCGCAAAGGTCGCGATCGAAGGCGATGCCAGACACATCGTCCCGGCGCTGCGCAGTCAGTTGCTGGCAACGATTGCCGAGGCCGGTCACGACCTGGGGCCGCGGGGCGATGTCGTTGCCGAGCGTATTGCTGCCGACAAGCGGTCCTATCGTCAGTCCTGGGAACGGCATCGCGGCGACGGCCGGGTCAATCCCCTGCGATTTTTCGATGCGCTCCGGGAATCGCTGGCCGACGACGGTATCGTCGTGACCGATGACGGCAATCACACGTTTCTGACTGCGGAATTGTTGTCCATTCGGTCGCCGCGAGGACTGATCTCGCCAACCGATTTCAACTGCATGGGTTACGCGGTACCGGCCGTGATCGGCGCGAAGCTGGCAAATCCGGATAAGCAGGTCGTCGGCATTATTGGCGACGGGGCGTTTCTTATGACCTGCATGGAATTGCTGACGGCTGTGAAAGCCGGCGTCGGTGCGGTGTTTGCGGTTTTCAATGACGGCGAGTTGTCGCAGATTTCGCAGATTCAGGAGACGCCCTACAACCGCAAAACCTGCAGCGTGCTGCATTCGCCGCGGCTCGAATTCGTCGCGCGTGCCAACGGGGTTGAGTACGCACAAATCGAGAACGACAGCGAGATTGCCGCGGCGCTTGGAGCAGCGTGGGAAGCAGCGGCCGACGGACGCTCGACGGTACTCGATGTTGCGATCGACTACAGCAAGGCCACCCGATTTACAGAGGGTACGGTCGACACCAATATCCGCCGCCTCCCGCTGGATACGAAGTTTCGTATGATCAGTCGGGCATTGCTGCGCAAAGTCACGGGCTGAAGAGTTACTTGCAAAATGCAAGTATTGTAATTATTCTGCAGCGGTCAACGGAAACTAGGGGATGGCATGTTTCGACTCTACGGATTTACGACGCAGAATTCCTTAAAAGCACTGTACGTGCTCGACGGAATCGAGGCGGAGTTTGAGTTTGTGTTTACGGATCTCAGCAGCGGTGTACAAAGGTCGGAAGATTTCCTCGCAATGAATCCTGTGGGCAAGGTGCCGGTCCTCGACCACGACGGTAAGTACCTGTTTGAGTCGGGCGCGATTTGCCGTTACGCCGCAAACGTCACGGGGTCTGAAATGTACCCTGCTACGCTGTATGAACGAGCGATCGTCGATCAGTGGCTCGACTACTTCTCCTGTCATCCGGGACGCTGGCTCATGCAATTGTTTTTCCAGCAGGTCATTAAGCCAAAGTTCGGGATGGGCGATGCGAACGTGGAGAAAGTGGAGGAGGCCACTCGTTTCGCGGCACAACAGCTCGCAGTCGTGGACCGTCAGCTCAGCGATACGGACTGGCTTGCCAACGGTCGCTGTTCCATCGCCGATCTGTGCGCCTACGCCTACGTCGAGCAGGAGCGCGATACCGATTTTTCGCTCGATGAATTTCCGAACGTCGTACGCTGGTACGAACGTGTGGCCGGGCTCGACGCGATCGCCCGGGCCAAATCGCGACTGCCGTCGTGACAAAGCGATTTTATGTGTCGGTCGCGGCTTTCTTCGTCATTACGATGGCGGTGGCCTATTCTTGGCACATGCTGCTGTTCCACGATACCAATGAGGCTATGGCTGCGTTTACGCGGGATGAGCCCGTCATCCCGTTTGGGATGATCGCGATTGTTTTGCAGGCGATCGTCTTCGCTTACCTGTTTCCGGGCCTGACCGTCTACTCGGTCATTGTGTTCGCGACCGCGGCCAAATTTGCCATTGAACCCGTGCTGTCGTTCTTTTTGTACGGCACTGCGTTCCAGTTCATTCAGTTTCTGCTGATCGGGCTGGCACTGGGCTGGATTTACCGCACCCGCGACGGCCCGGCGCGCTGAGTCTCCAGGGAACTTGCGGGATCGGACATTCGTGTTACAGGCCCCTGCAGTCACAGGCGCTGACGATCGGGGTTGGGGTGTCTGCAAAGCTCGGCTACTATGACAGACCGGCGATCGATGGACGGCCTCTATGACCGAAGCCAGCTCCGACACACTTGCACGCGCGGCGCGCGCAATGTCACAGATAGAGCGACACGAACTCAAGGCCACCTTCGCTTCGGCGGCGTTCGTGTTCATCCTGATGACGTCCTATTATGTGCTGCGGCCCGTGCGCGACGCGATGGCCAGCGACTGGACGGACTCCGAGGTCAGCCTGCTCTGGACGCTCAATTTCTTTCTGAGCGCCACGATTGTTGCAGTCTGGGGTTTCGCGGTCTCGAAATCCAGGCTGCGCCACGTTGTTCCGGCGCTGTATGCCATTTTTGCCGCGACGTTCGTGCTGTTTTACTTCGCTATCGGCACGCTGGACGACCGGGAGTTCGTCGACAAGGCGTTCTATCTGTGGGTCAGCGTGTTTGCGCTGTTCCACACGACCGTGTTCTGGACCTTCATGGCGGATACGTTCCGGCCTGGACAGGCCCGACGACTGTTTGGCGTCATTATGGTCGGCTCCAGTGCCGGTGCATTGCTGGGTCCCGCAATTCCCGCGTTGTTCGCCGAAAAGATGAGCGTGGATACGCTGATGCTGATCGCCTCGCTCGGCTTGCTGACCGTGATTCCGCTCGTCTTTTATATTTCCCATCTCAAGCTAACGGAGCTCGGCAATGAAGACTACGGCGTCAATACGTCGTCGACGGTGCTGGGCGGCTACTGGTGGAAGGGGTTTCAGGCATTCATCGGTAATCGGTTTCTGCTGCTCATCGGTGCGTTCATCCTGCTGTACGTATTTGTCGGATCGTTTGTCTACTTCGAACAAAAAAACCTGCTGGCAGATTTTTCGCGCGCCGAGCGAACGCGAATTCTCGGTAGCATCGACTGGCTGGTCAATCTGCTGACATTCGGCATGGCCTTTTTCCTGACCGGTAGAATCGTGCGTCATCTCGGTATGGCGACAGCACTGGCGCTGGTTCCGATGCTCATGGCCGTCGCAATGTTGATATTGGCGTTCGCACCGATGCTTACGGTGGTATTGGCATTACAGGTGTTAAGGCGGGGCGGCAACTACGGACTGACGCGTCCGGCACGGGAGATGCTTTACACTCGGGTGTCCCGGGAGGAGCGCTACAAGGCCAAGCCGGTCGTCGATATCGTCGTGTATCGAGGCGGCGACGCGGTCAGCGGGACCCTGTTTGCATTGCTCACCGATTTTCTGGGGCTCAGCTTAGGCGCCGTGGCGGCGATCGGAGCGGGCATTGCCGCGGTCTGGGCGGCGATCGGCATCCGGTTGGGGCGACGGTTCGATAAAAAAGAGGAAAGAAGGCATGACGAAACCCTGGTTTGAGCAATACGACCCGTGGATGCCGCGGGACATCGATCCGGACTGCTATACAAACGTTGTAGACATGATGCTGGAGGCCGGCGAGCGTTATGCTGTCAAAATCGCATTCAGCAGTTTCGGTAAGACACTCACGTACCGCGACACGATGCGCCGCTCGCGCGATTTCGCGGCCTGGCTGCAGAGTACGGTCGGCTTGCGGAAGGGCGATCGCGTTGCGTTGATGATGCCGAACTCGATGGCGTTTCCGATCGCAATGTTCGGCATCCTGAGGGCCGGCGGTGTGCAGGTCAATGTCAATCCCATGTACACGGCACGGGAACTCGAACATCAGCTCAAGGACGCGGATGTGGAAACGATCGTCGTGTTTTCGGGGTCCACGCCGACACTGGCCGAGGTTATCGACAACACGCCCGTCAGGAATGTGATCGTGGCGGAACTGGACGATCTCATCGGGGGCGGCATTCCGTCGCCCGATGCGGATCCAAAGTTTGCTGACAGCATCGCGTTTCTCAACGCGCTTGAGGACGGTGCCGGACAGACGCTGGCGGACGTCGATATCACGGGCGACGATTTGATTTTCCTGCAATACACAGGCGGAACCACCGGGCTATCGAAAGGCGCCATGCTGTCGCATCGGAATCTGGTAGCGAACATTACACAGTTCAAGGCGTTTGCGGGCGATTACATCCACGACGGCGAAGAGGTCGTCATGACGGCGATTCCGATGTATCACATATTCGCGCTCATGGTGAATACGCTGTCCTACTTCAGGTTCGGCGGCACAAATGTGCTGATCACCAATCCTGGCGATATGCCGGCCTTTGTCGAGGAATGGTCGAAGTGGAAGATCAGTGTGTTTACGGGTGTCAACACGCTCTACAACGGATTGCTGCACACGCCGGGTTTTGCGGACCTCGACTTTTCGGAGTTGCGTATTTGCGTCGGCGGCGGCGCCGCGGTACAGCGTGCCGTCTCGGACAAATGGAAGGACGTGACGGGTCGTCATATCAAGGAAGGTTACGGGCTGTCCGAGACCTCGCCGGTTCTTACCATGAATCCGTTCGGTCTCGACGACTTCAAGGGCAGCATCGGGATTCCGTTGCCGTCCACCGACATCTCACTCAGAAACGACGACGGCGAAGAAGTACCGCAGGGTGAGTCAGGCGAGTTGTGTGCCAGGGGCCCGCAGGTGATGCAGGGCTACTGGCGCCGCGAGGACGCCACGAGCGAGGTGATGACCGGAGACGGATTCTTCAGGACCGGCGATATTGCTGAGATGGACGCGACCGGTTACTTCCGCATCGTCGATCGCAAAAAGGACATGATTCTCGTCTCCGGGTTTAACGTTTTTCCCAACGAAGTCGAAGCTGAAGTTGCGGCGATGGACGGTGTGCTCGAATGTGCGTGCGTCGGGGTACCGGATGAGAGAACCGGCGAGGCGGTGAAGCTGTTTGTCGTTGCGACCGATGAGTCGCTGACCGGAGACGCTGTGCGCGACTATTGCAGGGACTGTCTGACTGGCTACAAGGTACCCAAACACGTCGTGTTTATCGACGCACTGCCCAAATCCACGGTCGGCAAGATTCTGCGCCGCGAACTCAGAGAGGTGTAACGCCCGGATCAGGTGGCGGGCTGGTACACCAGCTCACCATCGATACCAATGAACTTCTTCATCGTCGCGGCGCAGCGCGGGGCCAGCACCTCGAAGATAATGTTGCGAATACGGCCCGGCAACGGCGCCTCCTCCCGATTCGTCAGACCGAGTTCGAGCGTCGAGCCGTTGCAGCGAAACAGCAGCGATTTGTCCTCGTCGTGTCCCGACCAGCCGATAAAACGCTGCGGCGACAGCAACGGGCGCTTGCTGCCATCCTGCAGCACAGCGAAGCACTGGGCGTAGCGCATCGGAATTTCAACGGTGTATTCGACGACATCGGCGTGGCTTGCGCCGTTTAGCGGTATCAGATCATCGAGCAGGGCAATGGCGTCCTGCGTTTCCTGTGCCTGTGGTAAGGGCATCTCGACATCCTCTTCATGTATTGGCCTGATGTCATCCTATGACAGATGCCAGAGAAATTTCACAAAAAGAATTTCACACTGTTAATTTCACAAGTTACTTCACGGGCGGGTGCAGGTTGCAGATGCCGATTCGGCCCACCGGGTCGATAAACCAGTCTTCGCTGCGTGTCGTGCGCGATGCGACATAAGCCAGAAATGCCTCGCTGGCAGTGTCAAGCACGCGAGGCGGCGTTGTCGCGTTTTCGTGAGTGCCGAGATAGAGGCTCGTGATCGGTGTCAGCTGCGCTTCGTCTTCGTAGAAGCCAAGCGGGCGGCTGCCGCGCGGTAGCGTCGAAAGGTGTTCCATTCCTTTGAGGACACGTCCAACCAATGCGATGTTGCGGTCCAGGTGGCGCGGTGCGTGGCCTGTGATGACATACAGGCTCGTGCCGTTGCCACTGTCGGGCTCCATGCCGCGGGCCACACCGACCATACCGTAGCAATGCGTCATCCAGGCGCGCTCGTCGTCGTAGCCAACGGGAAAGCCTGCGGCGAAGCCGACGTGGTCGGCATAGGCGTCGCGGCTGTCTATCGGCGTTATGTCGATTCCGGCGCGGCTACGAAAGAACTCCGGTTCGATCGTTGCGCGTGCGTCACCGATCGATCGGGGCCGGGCGTTTTCGTCGGTCAGCCACTCGGCCCACTGCACGACATAATTATCCTGCGAGCGAATCACGGAAAGTCCATCGAAGTACTTATGTTCGATCAGCGTTCGGAGGTTGGCGACCGTTTTCGGGGCGAAAGCCGGGGCAAGTTCGAAGATGACTTCGCCATGAGGCAATTGCAGGTATGCTGTGTTTTCGGGTGCCGGGGTTCGCCAGCTCGTGGATGTGAGTTTCAGCAGTCGGCCGCCGTCTTCGAGCATCCAGACGGCGCCGTTCGGGCCCTGAGTTACCGCGCGCATGCGCGTACCCATGTCGAAACGCTCGACTTCACGGGCGCTCTCGCCATCGAGTTCGACGCGAACGAGCGACTGCGACGACAGCCCCGCAATCAGTCCGTCGCCGCGCCACTCGGGGAACTCGGAGCCGGAATAGACGATGAAGCCACCCGGTGAAACGACCGGCGTCCAGGTGATCGCGGGCGCTGCAAACTCAGGGCGTGTGTCGTGGTTCGGTATTTTCGTGCCATTGTAGTGATCGCCGTCGGAAACGATCGGATAGCCGTAGTTCCTGCCCGCTTCGACCCGATTGAGCTCATCGCCGCCCTTAGGCCCCATTTCGACGTTCCATAACTGGCCGGCGCTGTCGAATGCAATACCGAGCGGATTGCGGTGCCCCAGCGACCAGACTTCGGCCGCGACGCCGCCAGACGACGCGAACGGATTGCCCGCAGCCGGACTGCCATCGTCGTTGAGGCGCAGGATTTTGCCGAGGTTGGATGCCATGTCCTGTGCAGGATCGAACTTCTGCCGTTCACCGGATGCTACGTAGAGATAGCCGTCCGCCGAAAACAGCATTCGGTAGGCGTAGTGCCCGCGGCCCGGGACTTTCGGTACCTGCCGCCAGATGACCTCGACGTCCAGAAGCTCGGTGTCGTCGTCGCTGAGCGTCCCGCGTGCGATCGCGGCACCGCGTGTGTCGCTGTCTCCCGCCTCCGCATAACTCAGATAGACGAGACGATTCGTTGCAAAGTCCGGGTGCAGCGCGACGTCGCCAAGCCCACCCTGATTGCCCGCGTCGACGTTCGGGACGCCCGCAATGGCCTCCGACTTCTGTCCCGACTGAGTCACGATGTACAGGTTGCCGCCTTTTTCGGTGACGAACATGCGACCGTCCGGCAGAAAGGTCAGTGCCCAGGGTTGCGAGAATGAGGCCACTGGTTCGACGCTAAACGGACGCTCGTCGTCCTCGGCAGTTGCACAGGATGCGATGCCGAGCAATGCGGGCAGCAGCAGAATTCTTTGTAACATGATTTGATTCAATCCTCGTTGGGCGCGTCGAAGGCGCGTGAGAAGAACAGGCTGTTCAGGAACGGCGTGTTGGCGCCGTACCAATAGCCTCTAAAGTTGGGATTGTCGGCGGTCATTATATCGCTGCCGTCGCCAGGGCGTTCCGCAACGAGTGCCGGGGTAGCGGACCGCGCGTCGGCGTTTGTCGGTGAGACGAAGCCCGACACGACCGGACCGATGTCGTAGCGGATGTCCTGAGGATACATCTGCTCCGCGTCGCGCACATTGTCGTTTCCGGCAGCCGTCGTGCTGAGCAGGAGCGCTCCCGAGATCAATACCGTACGTTGCCGGAATGATATGTCGCGATCAGTCTTTGAGGCTATAGGTCCAGCGTCCATAGGCGTACATGCCGGCGGCGGCCACAATGCCGACCGACGCCATGATGTACCAGGCGACGCCGACGTTATTCGCGGCATAAAGCTGTGCGGTCAGTGTTTCGGCACTGTCGCCCGTAACCTCGACGAGTTTTTGAAACGCTTCGCCAATTGGGATTGCGGAGGCATCGGCGTCACTCATACCGGCTTCAACGAGCGCAGGCCGGGCAACGGTATCGATGGCGCCGAACTTGTAGTAGAGCGTCTGGCCGATGTAGCCCTCGGCAATCCAGCCGATTGCCAGCGGAAGCTGACTGAAGCCGAGATACATGGCTTTTTTCTGCGGCGGCGCGATATTGCCGAGGTACTCGGAGCACTTCGGGCTCGAGAGCATCTCACCGATCGAGAAACAGACAATGCCCAGCACGATAATCCAGACGTAGTTGAATTCGGCAAATACGATCAGCGTTGCGGCGGCCAGAAAGGTGCCAATCGCCATGGAATTGGTGGCTTTTATCAGCGCGCTCCAGCCCGCAACGAGAAAACAGACCAGCATGATCAGCATCGCGTTCAGGTTGACCAGTGCCTCGGGTTGCATGCTTTTGCCGTCCTGAGACAAACCGAGAATGAATATCCAGAATCGGTTTTGGGTCCCGTCTTCGCCGAACAGATGCTGAATCATGACGGACGTATCGACCCAGTCGCGGAAAAACAATGGGCCGACATCCCAGAATGCCATGAGCATGAACCAGAATCCCGAGAACAGCACGATGTACCAGACCATAATAGGCCGCACGAGTTCTCGCAGGCTGTCGAGCCACAGACTCTCTTCCTGAACCTCGCCGCTCCTTACCTTCTCGCGGTGTGCGATGCGTTCCTCTTTGTCGGGTTCCTTGTAGGTCAGAAGCAGTAGAAAGTTGAGCGAAATGATCGCGGCACAGGCGTAAAACACGTATTGCCAGTCGAGCTGACGTAGCTGAGCCGCGATCAGCGGTCCCAGCCATCCACCGATGTTGACGGTCTGGTAGAACACGCCCCAGGCCATCGAGCTGTTCTCGCGGCTTGTTGCCTTGACAATCGTGCCCTGGATGCCGGGCTTGAAAATGCCGGTGCCGAAGGCGAGTACGACTGCGCCGGCCATGAAGCCCCAGAAGGTCGGAAACCAGGCCATGAGCAGGTAGCCCAGTATCTTGAAAACCGTCGAGGCGAAGATCGTTTCCTTGTAGCCGATGCGATCCGAAATGCCGCCGGTAAAGACCGGAACCAATGCCTGAACCAACGCCCATACCGAGAAGATAATGCCGATTTCGGTGCCAGGAAGCCCAAGGCCGCCGTTCGACTGTGCGTCGGTCGCATACAGGCTCGAAACCTGGCGCACGCCGTAGTACGCCAGGCGCTCGACCATTTCCATGCCGCCGCAGATCCAGAACACATAGCCCAGACTGCCGATCGCTGCGACGATGCCGAGCTGCCTGACGTCCTTTACCGTGGTTGAATGATTCGCTGTGTCGGAACTCGCCACGCGTGCCCCCTGAGATTTCGTTGCGATGAGCGGCAGTGTACATGGCAAGGGAATGTTGGGACACCGTACGGCAAACACGGCGGTTACCGTTACCAGATTTACGGTAGGTATTATGTTCCGTAAAGAAAATACACTTAGCGGTTAGCCGCAATGAATTTGGATAGCTCATGACAGACTACAGACCGCCGCTCAAAGACATGCTGTTTACGATTCATGAGCTGGCGGGTATAGACCGGATCCTTTCACTGGATGCCTTCGCCGACTTCGATCTGGATGTCGTCGATCAGGTTGTCGAAGAAGCCGGCAAATTCTCGGCCGAGGTCCTGGGACCCATCAATATTCCGGGCGATCAGGGCAACACCAGGGTTGAGGACCGAAAAGTCGTCAACGCGCCGGGATTTGCCGAAGCCTACGGGCAGTTCGTGGAAAACGGCTGGCAGGGCGTGGTCGTTTCGCCGGAACACGGCGGTTTGGGCATGCCCGAAGCCGCCGGCGCGGGGGCCATCGAAGCGCTGCAGTCCGCCTGCCTGTCATTTTCCCTGCTGCCAATGCTCACGACGGGTGCACTGACCGCGATCGAGGCGCATGCCTCACGGTCGCTGATTGAGACCTATCTGCCGCGTATGGCAACGGGCGAGTGGAGTGGCACGATGAACCTGACGGAGCCGCAGGCGGGCTCCGACCTCGCCGCCGTCACCACCAAAGCGGTACCGGAAGGGGAACACTACCGCATTACCGGATCCAAGATTTTCATTACGTGGGGAGACCACGAGTTCACCGAAAACGTCGTGCATCTCGTACTGGCACGGCTTCCGGATGCGCCGGAAGGCGTCCGCGGTATCTCTCTGTTTCTGGTCCCCAAGTATCTCGTCAACGACGATGGCAGCGTCGGCGCGCGCAACGACGTTTATGTGACGTCGATCGAGCATAAGCTCGGCATACACGCAAGCCCGACCTGCGTCATGAGTTTCGGCGAAGGCGATGGGGCTGTCGGCTACCTCGTGGGTGAGGAGAACAAAGGCCTGGCGTGCATGTTTACGATGATGAATCACGCTCGCATAGAAGTCGGTGTCCAGGGTTTGGCGATCAGCGAGCGCGCTTACCA
Source organism: Woeseiaceae bacterium (assembly GCA_965224505.1). Classification (GTDB taxonomy): domain Bacteria; phylum Pseudomonadota; class Gammaproteobacteria; order Steroidobacterales; family Woeseiaceae; genus UBA1847. Next base: position 1,269,886 of record CBDCZL010000018.1, on the reverse strand, counting down.
GCTCGCGAGAAGCTACGCGCTGGAGCGCGTACAGGGGTCTGCACCCGGGCATCCGGGTCGCGTCACGATCGTAAAGCATGCCGACGTGCGCCGTATGCTGCTGCTCATGAAATCGCAGATTGAGGCGATGCGTGCATTGGCCTACGTGACGGCCGGGGTGTTGGACCACACGCGACACGGTGCCGACGATGACGCCCGCGCGGCCGCTGCGAGACGGCTTGCGCTGCTGACGCCCGTTGTCAAGGGCTGGATGACCGAGGTTGCGCAGGAGATCACGTCACTTGGCGTGCAGATTCATGGCGGTATGGGTTTTGTCGAGGAAACGGGCGCGGCGCAGCACATGCGCGATGCACGGATTTTGACGATTTACGAGGGTACGACAGGCATTCAGGCCGGTGACTTCGTGGGACGCAAGATACTCGCCGACAGCGGCAGAGAGCTGTCGCAGCTCATTGCGGAAATGCGTCAGATCGACACCGCATTGGCGGGCGGCGAGTCATTGGCGGATATTCGTGCGGCGCTGACCGCGGGGATCGACGATCTCGAAGCTGCGGCTGCGTGGCTGATCGAGAACGCACAGGAGGACCCGAACGTTCCGGGTTCCGCCGCCGTCAACATGATGATGCTCGCGGGTACGGTTTTCGGTGGGTTTCAGCTCGCGCGTGCGGCACTTGCGATCAGCAATGGGGCGATGTCCGACGATGCCGCGTTCGGTGAAGCAAAAATCAACACCGCGCAGTTCTACGCGCGCCATGTGCTGCCGAGGACGCACGGCTATCTGCAGGCGGCAACCGCAGGTCCCGACGTACTCATGACGTTGCCGGAAGAGAGCTTTTAGTGGGCTGATTCAGGCGAGCCTGGTTCGTCGTTCTTATCAACTGTCCTGTCCCGTACGTTCCTTGTATTTCAGAGACCACCGAATCCACAGTGACCAGGCACATTTCGCAGGCGATTTGCGGTATCATCGCGCGCGATCGTTTCGTGTGGAACTAAATCCTTGAATACATCGTTAAAGTCGCCGGGCTGGTGGGCCGGTGTCGTGCTTGCGCTGTCCATTTCAATCGCGGCAGGCTACGTGGCCGACTGGTTCGGTCTGTCGTTGCTCGGCTTCGACAAGAGTCCGGTCAGCTCGATTATGGTGGCCATCGTCATCGGCATGCTGGTTGCCAATACGGTCGGCCTGCCGGCTGCGATGCAGCCCGGGCTAAAGTTTTGTGCGTCGACCGTGCTGCGAGTCGGAATTATGCTGCTCGGCATTCGGCTGAGTCTGACGGGTGCCGGACAATTCACGCTCGTCGCTCTGCCGTTCGTCATAGCCGCGATTGTCACGGGTCTGGCCGTCGTCGGCTTTCTCGGCCGGCTGATGGGACTGTCGGGGCAACTGAGCGGCCTGATCGCGGTCGGCACGAGTATCTGTGGCTGTACAGCGATTGTCGCGACCGCGCCGCTGATCCGCGCCAATGAGGCCGAAGTCAGCTATTCGATCGCCTGTGTGACCGTGTTCGGTATTGCGGCGATGTTCCTGTATCCGATTCTCGCGCATCAGGCGTTCGCAATGCAGCCGGAGCTGGCCGGGCTTTTTCTTGGCACTTCCATTCACGAAACCGCGCAGGTTGCGGGCGCGGGCATGATGTACGAAGCGCAATACACGGCGCCGGTCGCGCTCGACATTGCGACCGTCACCAAGCTGGTGCGAAATCTGTGCATGATCGCAGTGATTCCGCTCGTCGGGATTCTGTACGGTGGCGATCGTGCTGCAGCGGACGGCGGGCGCATCAATGTCCTGGCGATGATTCCGTGGTTCATTGTCGGATTCGCGGTGATGTCGGCGGTACGGACGATTGGCGACATCGGGGACCGGCCATTTGGGCTGCTGGATACGGCTCAGTGGCAGTCGGCGGTCGTATTTATTCGCGAAACCGCCGAGCGCTGCCTGCTGGTCGCGATGGCTGCGGTAGGACTGACCTCGATGCTGGCTGGCATCATCCGCATCGGCATGCGTCCGTTCGTGCTGGGTTTGTTCGCAGCCTTACTGATCGGCGGCGTTAGTTTTGCGCTGATTTCATTGTTCGGGGCTGAGCTGATCGCACGCCTCGTGTGATTTATCCGATAAGAATTCGCGAGCGTTATTGGATACAATTGAAAGCTTTCCGGGTTGACTGAAGAAACTCCAATGAAAATCAAGAATATACTGATTCTGGCGGCGTTCGCGAGCGCCGTATCCTGCGGCGGGGACAAGTCCGATCCCGCGGTGCAGGAAGACGTCTCTGACGACATCAGGGTGACGGATGCCGAGCTTGAGGGTAATCCGTTTCGCGAGGAATGGAGCACACCCTACGGCGTCCCGCCGTTCGCCGATATCGCCGACAGCGATTATATGCCGGCGTTCAAAAAAGGCATTCTTGAGCTGCGGGAGGACATCGCTGCGATTGCCGACAACAGCGAGGCGCCGACCTTCGCAAATACGATTGTGGCGCTCGAAATGGCGGGCGAGGCGATTACACGCGTCGCCAATACGTTTTTCAATATCACAAACACCGAACTGAACGACGAGCTCAGTGAGCTGGAGTCGACAGTCTCGCCGATGCTGTCGCGCGAATTCGACGCGATCACGCTGAACCCGAAAATCTTCGAGCGCGTTCAGGAGGTCTATGCTCAGAGAGACCGGCTTGGCCTTGACGAACAGGATGCGCGCCTGCTTGAGCTGACGCATCGCAATTTTGTGCGGGCGGGTGCGGCACTCGATCCCGAAACCAAGCAGAAGATTGCCGACATCAACGCTGAAGTTTCCGAACTGACGACGAAGTTCGGGCAAAATCTGCTCAACGCAACAAAGGCCTTTAAGCTCGAAATTACCGATGAGGCGCAAACGGCCGGGCTCAGTGACGATTTCAAGGCTACCGTCTGGGATGAGGAAAAGGGCGCGTGGGTCGTCGGTCTGAATCGCTCATCGTACGAAACGTTCATGACACAGTCGGAAGTACGCGAGTTGCGCGAGCAGTTGTTCAACGCCTATCGGTTGCGCGCTTCGGCAGGCGAAATCGACAACGGCCCGCTCGCGATCCGCATCGCGCAGCTCCGCGCGGAAGCGGCCCGTCTGAAAGGCTACGACAGCCACGCACACTTCCAGCTTGAGACACGCATGGCGAAAACGCCAAAAGGCGCAGAGGACTTCCTGCTGCGAGTCTGGCGCCCGGGACTGGCGCGTGCGCAGGAGGAGCTTGCGGACATGCAGGAACTCGCGGGCGATGAGTTTAGGATCGCGGGTCACGACTGGTGGCATTTTTCGGAAAAAGTGCGTAAGGCGCGCTACGATCTCGACGAAAGTCTGCTGATGCCGTACTTCCAGCTCGACGACGTTCGCAGCGGTGCGTTCGAAATGGCGAACCGCTTGTTTGGCGTAACATTCGAGCCGGTCGACGTTGCGGGCTGGAATCCGGTCGTCACGGCCTACGACGTTAAGAACGCCGATGGTGAACATCTCGGGCTGTTCATGATGGACATGTACGCGCGCGATTCCAAACGCGGCGGCGCCTGGATGAGCAGCTACCGCCAGACGTCCGACGTCGGTGAGCCAATTCGGCCGATTGTCACGAACAATCTGAATCTGTCGACGCCGCCCGAGGGCGAGCCGACGCTTATGGCCTTCACGTCGGTTGAAACGCTGTTCCATGAGTTTGGACACGCCCTGCACGGCCTGATGACGCAGATCAGATATCCGTCGTTCGCAGGCACCTCCGGCAGTCCGCGCGACTACACGGAGTTCCCGGCACAGATTCTCGAGCACTGGGCATCCGAACCCGAAATGCTCGGGATATTCGCCCGCCACTATGAATCCGGCGACGTGATTCCTCAGGAACTCGTAGACCGAATGCTCGTGGCATCGAACCACAACGAGGGATTCCGCACGACCGAGTACATTGCGGCATCGCTGTTGGATCTGCGCTGGCACAGCCTGACCGTTGAGGAAGCGGCCGAGATCACCGATGCGCGTGAGTTCGAGCAGAACGTGCTGCGCGAGTACGGTCTGATCGAAGAGATCGAACCGCGTTATCGCTCACAGTATTTCAGTCATATTTTTGCAGGCGGCTATTCGGCGGGCTACTACGCGTATCTGTGGTCGGAAATTCTGGACTCGGACGGATTTGCCGCGTTCAAGCAGGCAGAAGACATCTGGGACCCCGAGATTGCTGCGAGGCTCAGGCAATGGGTGTACGAATCGGGCGGGCTTCGCGAGGCCGACGAGTTGTACCGGAACTTCCGCGGGCAGGACCCGAGCATCGAACCGCTGCTCGAAGGGCGCGGGTTTGCGACCGAGGAAACGGCCGCCGGCGAGTCTTAGGGCCTGTTAACACTAATGTCATCGACCCTGCCAAAGCGGTTTTTTGTGCCGGCAAGACGGAGCGAGTGCCGTGTAGCCCCGCTACATCAGCGAGCGACAACGCCGCCGGGCGAAAAACCGCTTTGGCCCGCACGGGTTGCGCCTGAAAAAGCGCCTCTCGGCGTTGCTCGTCATTCATTTGACGCGTCAAACCTCATTCCTCGCGCCTTGACAGGCGCTTTTTCAGGCACAACAGGGTCGATGACATTAGTGTTAACAGGCCCTAACTGACAAGCCGTTCCCAGACCCACCACAAACCGGTGAGTCCAATCAGTAACGAGCCCGGTACTTCGACAAAGCGTCGGTAGTGCCGGGCTTTTTCGTCTCGTGGAACGGCGCGCAGAAACCCATAGAGTACCAGTCCGCCGGCTGCGACCACTGCAAGCTGTCCGATTTCGACACCGATGTTGAATCCGATCAGCGCACTCCAGAACTGCCCGGACGGCAGGCCGAGTTCGCCAAAAAATCCTGCGAATCCGAGCCCGTGAATCAGCCCGAAGCCGAACACGAGCAGTGGACGCCATCGCGTAATGTCTCCGAAAATCAGGTTCTCTACGGCGACCCAGGCGATGGTTGCCGCAATCAGAGGTTCGACGATTGCTGTGGGCGGCGAAACGACACCTGATGCGGCCAGCGCGAGCGTCACCGTGTGCGCAACCGTAAACGCCGATACCTGAATCAGCAGAGGCCTGATGTGCGGAGACGCGAGCACGATCGCGAGCACGAACAGAATGTGGTCCAGCCCGCCGGGCAGGATGTGTCCGATGCCAATGCGCACGTACAAAAGGCCGGTCTGCAGCGTGCCGCGCTGTGCCAGCGCGTCACCGGAAAGTGCAGTCTCCCCGTATGCCGGCGGTGCATCCGCACGGTCGAGTTCGGCGAGCATCTTACACAGCGCCGGGTCGAGCGCGGCCTCTCCTGGCGTGCAAAAGTCGTCTTCCGGGTGTCCGAATGCGATGCTGACAATCAGCAGCGCCGCACCCGCGGCGAGAAGGCGCGGCCGGCAGTGAAAGGAGGTAAGCATGTGCGGATTGTGACGAAAACCGCCGTGGACTGCGACATACTCTTGCTATGACAGACTATCGTGCGGACGAGGCCTGGCGCCGGGCATTGATGTTCTTTTCGGTCTGCATTGCCGTTGCCGCGTTCGCCGGCACGCTGCGAATGTTGTTCACCCGGCCGCCCGTGCTGCCCGGCCAGTGGGTGGATGCTGCGTGGTGGCTGGCGACGGCGTTCGTTTCCGTCTACACGGTATTCGCCTATGCCTGGTATTGGCCGCAGGGCACGGTCACTCACGGCAGGCCCCTGCGGCCGATCGCCGCCACACTCTTTGGGTGCCTGTGGGGCTTTTGTCAGGGCGCACTGCTGTTGTCGGCATTTCTTGCCGTGGCGTCGCTGCAGTTTGGGACTGTGCCGACCGTGCTGATTACGTTTGCCGCATACGCCGTGTTTGCCGGGCTGTGGCAGAGCCGTTACTGGGACGTGTACGTGTCGCCGCCGCACAACATCGAATCGTGGAATCTGCGCAAAGTGCTGGTCTGCCACGTTCCATTTTTGTTGCTCGCACTGGCGCATCTGTCGGTTTACGGAAATGCCGCGATATTCATCGTCTGGCAGATGCTGGCACTAACGGCCTCGTGCCGGGCAATGCATTTTCCGGCACCCGGCGACCGCCAATAGACATAACGTCGTGCGCAAAGCGGGCATAGTGTCGGATCGGAAACTCCTGTTCTGTGACCTTCGTCAAGGCGCTTCGCGAACGCTTCGACCATCCTGTCGCGATACAGGAGCTGCGATGAAAAAGCTGACAATGTTGACTGCGCTGGGGCTGATTGCGAGCGGCAGCGCACTGGCCGACGTCTGGAAGTGGGTGGATGCGAACGGCAAGACCCATTTCGTCGACTCGGATAAGTCCATATTCACGTGGCGCGACGAATCCGGCCGCGTCTTCTACAGCGACAAGAAGGATCACGACGATGCCGTGCTGGTGCAGCTCGTGTGGCACTCCTCGGGCACGCTGGACGACCTGACGGCAAAGGCAGGCGAAAGCGCCGATGCCGACGACGGAGAGGCCTATCCGGGCGAAACCGCTGAGGACCGCGCCGCGCGGGAGAGCGCCGAAGCGTACTACTGTAAGCGGGCGACGGAAATTCACGATGCTTACGTGAATGCGCCGAAACTGTACCGTACCGGCGAAGACGGTGAGAAAGTTTATCTGGACGACGCTGAAGCAAAACAGACGATAGAGGACGCGCGCACCAAAGTCGCCGAGCTCTGCAAATAGGCTGTTTCTGCCTCGGCCATTTTCCTGCCACAACTCGGGCATATTGATCTGTTGAACTTGCCGGACATCCACGGAGAGTCCGGTGAAGCTGAGTTTCGAAGGTCTGCGTCGCTCGATCGGCGCCAAAGTTGCGGTAATCGGTTTGCTCGTGCTGATTCTGCTGATCCCCACAGCGATGATTCGCGACCTGACGCTCGATCGCTCAGATATTGAAGACGAGGCGCGCCGCGACATATTCAATGCCTGGGGCGGCGAACAACTCGTTGCCGGTCCGGTACTCGCATTGCCGTACAAATCGGACGAGCGCGGCGACAACGGCGCGCCGCTCGTGGTCGATCGGGTGCTCTACGTGCTGCCCGACACTTCGAGCGTCGTCGCTGTCGCAGATACCGAGCTGCGATATCGGGGCATACACAAAGTGCCGGTGTACAGCGCCGATATCGAGATCGCCACGACCTTCAGTCTCATGCATCTGCAGCGGCTTGGCGTCGATTTTGCGGATATAGGCTGGTCACAGGCAAGTGTGCTTGCCGGGCTCAGCGATCCTGCGTCGCTTGCCGAGACTCCCATGCTGCAGGTATCCGGCTCCGGCGTTCCATTCCAGGACAGCGCTATCCATGCTGCCGGTCTGCCGCTGCAGCTCGCTGCCGAGTTTGCGATTGACCCTGCATCGACCGACGAAACGCGCACGATCTCCGTCAGCATGAATCTGCGCCTGAAAGGATCGGCGTCGCTGAGTTTCCTGCTTCTGGCGGGTGCGGCCGACGTTAAGGCGGTGTCGGACTGGGCGGCGCCGAGTTTCTTCGGGCGCATCCTGCCAGCCAGTCGGCTTATATCCGATAGCGGATTCGAGGCTGAGTGGCATCTGACCGGTCTCGGCCGGTCGCTGCCGCCGGCGTGGATGAGCGGTCGTGTCAAGACCGAAAGCCCGGCGGAACGTGCGTTCGGAGTGAGATTCGTTCAGCCCGTCGGGCTCTATCAGCTCATGTTCCGGGCGCTGAACTACGCCATCATGTTTATCGGGCTTACGTTCGTCGCATGGTTCATGATGGAGGTTTCGGCGAGTCTGCGGTTGCATCCGCTGCAGTACCTGCTGGTCGGTTTCGCCAATTCGGTGTTTTACTTGTTGTTGCTGTCGCTTGCGGAGCACGTCGGATTCGGGCTTGCGTTCGCGATCAGTGCGTCCGCGTCCGCGGGGCTGATCGTGGCTTACAGCCGCAGCGTACTGCGGTCCCGCCATCAGGTGCTCGCGATGGCAGCGGTACTGTCCGGGCTGTATGTCTTCCTGTATCTGACGCTGCGCGCCGAGACCTATGCGCTGCTGTCCGGCGCGATCGGATTGTGGGCGGTGCTCGCAACGACGATGTATCTGACCCGCAACGTCGACTGGTACCGGCCGCCGCAGCCGATTGAACGCGGTTAAGGCGGGAGTTCGCTGTCTCGCTTGTCGGCGGCCAGAAAACGACCGTGGCGCAAAAACGCAATCGTATTGCGCTCCACGACGTCGCCGCGCGTGATGTAGCGATGCGATTTGCCGACGAGCAGAAAATCGTCCATGCCGGCGACGCGCGTTTCATCGACGGTGACTTTACCGTCGTCCTCGTTGGGCAGCATTGCCGACATCAGTGGATTGACGGTGCCCGTGCCTGCAATCACGCCCAACTCAAAACTGACCGGTCCAAGCTGCCGCGGCATGCTGTGTTCGTCGGTACCGAGCTGTGCGCCGACTTCACCGCTGAGCAGCTCGAACCCGGGCCAGTCACGGGTTCTGTCGATCATCTCGCTGCCCTGATTGGGCGGCCCCAGCATCACCACGCGGCCCAGATCCGGTATCGGGTCGAGCTTGTTCCGATAGCGCAGCAAAATGCCGCCGAGCGAATGGGTGACGAAATGAATGCGCCGTGCACCGGATTCCCGGCATTTGCGCAGGCCGGCATCGACGGCCAGCGGCGCCAGCGTTTCAACGGTGCCGGACTGCGACGGATAGTCGACATTGGCGGTCGAAAACCCCGATTTTTGCAAGGCATCGGCCATCGGCCGCATTGCACGCCAGCTTCGATTGAGACCGTGCAGCAGCACGACGCATTCTTCCGGGCTTTTCGCCACCGAGAGCTCCGTTCGCGGTGTCGTCGCACATCCGGTCATGGCGGCCATGGCCATGGCGGCGAGCGCTATGTAGCAGGCGTTTCTCACAGGCCCATGATAAACCGAGTGATCTCGGCCGCGCATCGCTCTGGTTGTTCGTAAAACAGGAACGCGCCGCCATCCGGGATTTCGACGACTCGGCAGCTGGCCATCTGCTCGGCGAGTTCCTCGGGGCGCTCTGCAAATTCGTCGTGTTCTCCGCAAAGCAGCAGCACCGGCTGCGAGACTCTGGCCGGGTAAGCGTCCCGTTGCCAGCGCAGCATGGCAAAGTGCGCGTCGAACGGTCTTGAGCGGGCTGCCAGGCCGACGATAAAAAACTGCCACGTAACGTCCAGGGGCGTTTCCGGCGAAGACAGGCGTCGGTACGTCTGCCAGGTTTTCCTGACGAAGCGCCCACTGGCGTCGAGTTCGATATCGCGCGTCATGGGGCGTTCGAGCACGGCTCGGACGCCGCGCTCGCTGCGAATACCAATTCCCGAAAGCGTCGCGCTGGAAATTCGTGATGCGTGCTCGACGGCCAGGTAAAGGCTCAACAGACCGCCGCTGTGGTGCCCGCCCACGTGTACACGGTCGACGCCGAGCGCGTCGAGCACTGCGATACTCACCTCGGCAAATACCTCGATGCCGGGTTCTTCCTCCGGATCGTCGGAGCAGCCGTGGCCCGGGTAGTCGAGGCTGATGATTCGGAATCGATTGCTCAGTTGTGCGGCCAGCGCAAGGCATTCGTCGGAGGACTGGCTTGCCTGATGCAGCAGCAGCAACGGCGGACCGTCGCCGAGTGTCCAGTAATACACCTGGCCGAATCGAGTTGAGCAAAACGCTTTGTGGCGGATCATGTCATGTCAGAGTACACACAGCCGCGGATTGCCGCCAGTTTCAGGCTGTGATGCAGTGGCGATGTTGTACCCGGCCGCCACAACGTCCGCGGCGCGGTTGCCCGGCGGGCTGAGCGTGTATCGAAACATTGAGCGCTGGCGCGATCGGGTGGGTACGCGCGATGCCGTTGTGAAGGGTATGCAGGTGTCGTCATGAAGCCGTATTGCGCCGTATAAGACCTATTGTTATATTGATAGAGCTAAAAGTACAAACGTCCGGGAACCGGCGGTTCCGCCGGCCCGTCACAATGGGACAAACAATTCGTCATGACAGATTCCACGGTGCGCAAGGGCCCACTGACCGATATTCGTCTCATTGAACTGGGACAGCTGATCGCAGGCCCGTTCTGCGGCCAGCTCATGGCCGACATGGGCGCCGACGTGATCAAGGTCGAAGCACCCGGCAAAGGCGATCCGATGCGCGAATGGGGCCGCGGCGACTACCCGCTCTGGTGGAGCGTCTGTGCACGGAACAAGCGCTGCGTAACCGCGAACCTGCGCGTCGAAGAGGGTCAGGCACTCGTCAGGGAACTCATCAAGGACGCCGACTTCGTTCTCGAGAACTTCCGTCCCGGCACGATGGAGCGCTGGGGCCTGGGCTACGAAGATCTGAAAAAGATTAAGCCGGGCATCATCATGATCCGGGTCTCCGGCTACGGCCAAACAGGTCCATATTCGAGCCGCGCCGGTTATGCCTCGGTCGGAGAAGCCATGGGCGGCATGCGCTATCTCTGCGGCGAGCCGGATCGTCCGCCCAGTCGGGCAGGCCTCTCACTCGGTGACACGCTCGCAGCGACCTACGCGTGCAACGGCGCGCTTGCCGCACTGCATCACCGCAATGTGACCGGCGAAGGCCAGGTGGTCGACTCGGCAATCTATGAGGCCGTACTCAATGTGATGGAAGCGACGATTCCCGAGTACGTCGTCAGCGATTACATTCGCGAACGTTCCGGTTCGACACTGCCAGGCGTCGCACCTTCCAACGTCTACAAATGCAGCGATGGCGAGTTTCTGGTCGCCGCGAATCAGGATACCGTGTTCAAGCGCCTCTGCGAGGTCATGGACCGTGAAGACCTGATCACGCACGAGAAATACGCCACGCACGCGGCGCGCGGCGCCAACATGGTCGAGCTCGACGGCATCATCAACGAGTGGACGGTCACCAAAACCATGGGTGATCTGGAGCAGCTCATGGCTGATGGCGGCGTTCCGGCCGGTAAGGTCTATCGCACGCCGGAGATGCTCGAGGATCCGCAGTTCCAGGCACGCGAGGCCATCGTCGATGTGCCGACGGAAGAATGGCCGAACCTCAAAATGCAGAACGTGTTCCCGAAGATGTCAAAGACCCAGGGCGAAATTCGCTGGGCCGGTGTTACGGATCTCGGTGCACACAACGAAGAAATATACGGGAGCGAGCTTGGCTACAGCGCTGACGACCTCGCAACGATGAAGGAAAACGGAATCATCTAGACAAGTCCAGGGGGCATTATGTCGTTTAGATTGGGAGTTGACGTCGGGGGTACGTTCACCGACCTGTTGCTGGTTGATGAGGGGTCAGGCCAGACATACATGGCGAAAGTACCGTCGACGCCGGAAGATTCATCCATCGGTGTCCTGAACGGCATCGACCGTATCTGCGACGAATCGGACATCGATCCAAAGCAGGTCATGTCGGTCATGCACGGCACGACGGTCGCGACCAACGCGGTCCTGACGCAGAAGGGCGCCAAAGTTGGTCTTGTGACGACGAAGGGCTACCGGCAGACGCTGCAGGTGGCGCGTTCCTTCTGCCCGGGCGGTCTCGGCGGCTGGGTCAGTTACGTCAAGGCACCGCTCATGGCGCCACTCGAGCTCACGATTGAAGCGGATGAGCGCATGGGTGCCGACGGCAGCGTTGTTTCGCCACTCGACAAGGCTGCATTCGAAGCTGAGCTCAATGGTCTGAAAGCGAAAGGCGAAGTCGAGGCGCTGACGATCTGCCTGCTCAACTCCTACGTCAACGGCGCGCACGAGCAGGAAGCGCGCGAGGTGGCGGCGAAGGTGTTCCCGGACATCCCGATCTCTATTTCGAGTGACGTCGTGCCTGAAATGCAGGAATACGAACGCACCGAGACGACCGTTCTGAACTCCTACGTCCGTCCGCAGGTATCGAAGTACGTGACGAACCTCAAAGGTTCGCTCGAAGAGCGCCTCGGCGACGACGTGCATCTCTCGATCCTGCGTTCCGACGGTGGCCTCGCTTCGGCACGTGCATCGAGCGAATCGCCGGTTAACCTGCTGATGTCAGGTCCGGCCGGTGGCGTTGCCGGTGCGATGTACTTCTGTGCTCGCGGCGGTTTCGAAAACATCCTCACCTTCGACATGGGCGGCACGTCCACCGACGTCGCGCTGATCCAGCACGGCGAAGCACGTATTCGACGCGAAACGCGCGTCGGTGACGTCACGGTTCGTGCACCGTCGGTGGACATTCGCACGATCGGCGCAGGCGGTGGCTCAATCGCTTTCGTACCGGAGCTGACCAAGGCACTGCGCGTCGGTCCCGATTCGGCGGGCGCCGATCCGGGCCCTGCGGCCTACATGAAGGGCGGTGAGCTGCCGACGGTGTGCGACGCTAACGTTGTTCTCGGTTACCTGCCTTCCGATGTTCGCCTCGGCGGCGCGATGGAAATCAATCGCGACGCAGCGGAGAAAGCGGTACAGACACTGGCCGACGCCATGGGTATCGACCTGATGACCGCAGCTGAAGGCATCATCAAGATCGTCAACGAGTCGATGCTCGGTGCACTGCGCCTTGTGTCAGTCGAGCAGGGCTACGACCCTCGCGACTTCGCACTCGTTGGCTTCGGCGGCGCCGGACCGCTGCACGCGAACGCGCTTGGCACCCTGTCAGGCGCGTGGCCTGTCATCGTGCCGCCGGGTCCGGGCGTACTCTGCGCCTACGGCGATGCGACAACGCAGGTTCAGGACGAAGCGTCCCAGACCTACGTACGCCGCACCGATGCAATCACCGCCGACGACCTGATCGCCGAGTTCGAGACGCTGCAGTCCCGAGCCGGCGAATCGTTTGAGGCTGACGGTATCGCTGCTGACCAGCAGGTCGCGACCTTCCAGGCCGATATTCGTTACGCGGGCCAGGCCTTCCAGCTGTCGCTTACGACGACGATCGATGAACTGAAGGAGAAGGGCCTCGCGGTCCTGACCGATGAATTCGATCGCCAGCACGAGCAGCTGTTTACATTCGCACACGGCAAGGACCATGAAATCGTCATGATCCGCGCGATCGTGAAAGCGAAGAGCACACTGACGGCCGACCTGAACGAAGTCGCCGATACGGCAACCGACCTCAAGGACGCGATCATTCACGAGACGAAGTTCTACTTCGAACAGGAGTGGCACGACGCGCAGATCTACGATCGCGAGAAACTCGGGGCAGGCACTGTGGTGCCGGGCCCGGCGATCATCTCCGAAATGGACTCGACCACATTGATCCTGCCTGGCCACGCGGCCACCGTGGACAAGGTCGGTAACCTGCTCATCAACCCGGCGTAAGGAGTTAAGACATGACAGCCAAAATCATTGAGACAAACTCCACGCCGTTCGAGAAAGTTGACGTCGATGCGGTCACCGTTGACATCATCGAGAACGCTCTCAAAAACGTTCGCATCGAAATGGACGCGGTGCTGTTCCGCACGGCGATGAGTCCGGGTATTCGTGAGCAGGGTGACTGCTTCCCGATGGTTGCGAACAAGGACGGCAAGATGGTCGTCGGCCAGTTTGGCTCTTTCATCCACGGCTTCATGGAAGCCTACGATGGCGAGATCGAAGAAGGCGACATCATTCTGACCAACGACCCGTACATGTGTAACGCGGCCGTTTCGCATCTTCCCGACTGGATTGTGCTGGTACCGATCTTCAAGGACGGTCGCCACATCGCGTGGTCGGCGATGTTCGGTCACATGTCGGACAACGGCGGCATGGTGCCGGGTTCGATCCCGATCAGCGCCGAGACCATCTATCAGGAAGGCATCCGCATTCCGCCGACCAAGCTCTACAAGCAAGGCGAGCTGCAGGTAGACGTGCTCGAACTGATCCTGCACAACGTGCGTACCTCGGAGTGGAACCGCTTCGACCTCAACGCACTGGTCGCGGCCTGCCGCACGGCCGGCAAACGCTGCGTCGAAATCGCCGAGCGTTTCGGCGACGACATCTTCCAGCAGACGATGCAGATCATGCTCGACCGCAACCTTGAAGCGATGCGGGCGATCATCAACATGATCGTGCCCGAAGCGCCGCAGTACTTCGAGGACTATGTCTGCGATGACGGCGTCGGTAAAGGCCCGTACAAGATCGCGTGCAAACTCTGGCGTGAAGGCGATGTGGCCATCTTCGACTTCGAAGGTACCGACCCGCAGGCGGCGAGTTCGATCAACTTCTACATGAACGAAGAAATGTTCAAGATGTTCTTCGGCTCGTTCACGATCAACCTGTTCGATCCGCACATTCTGTTCAACGATGGCTTCTACGAGCTCGTCGACGTCCGCATCCCGCAGGGTTCGCTCCTGAAACCGAACTTCCCGGCGGCACTGTCGGGTCGTACGCACGCACTGGGTCGCATCTTCGACGTCATGGGCGGCGTACTCGGCCAGGGCGCACCGGACGCGATGAATGCAGCCGGCTTCTCGGACAGCCCGCACCTGTTCTACTCGGGTTACGACAAGGACGGCGAGTGGTTCCAGCTGTTCCAGATCGGCTTCGGCGGTATCCCGGGGCGCCCGGTCGGCGACGGGCCTGACGGGCATTCGCTGTGGCCCGGTTTCACCAACGTGCCGAATGAGTTTATCGAGGCTTACTTCCCGCTGCGCATCGTCAAGTACGAACCGATCGCGGATTCCGGCGGTGCGGGGTTGCATCGCGGCGGTAACGGCTTGTCCGTTGCCTACGAGTTCCTCGCCGACGGCGAGATCGCGGTGCACGATGAGCGCTGGCTGACGCATCCGTGGGGTGTTCGCGGCGGGGATCCGGGCATGCGCTCGACCAAGCGCCTTGTTCGCACCGATGGCAGCGAAGAGTGGCTGCCGGCGAAGAGCGACGGCATCAAGGTCAGCGAAGGCGACGTGCTGTACTTCAACACCTGGGGTGGCGGCGGCTGGGGTAACCCGCTCGAGCGCGATCCTGAGCTAGTGGCAACCGACGTCAATCGCGGTCTCGTCAGTGCCGAAGGGGCCAAACGCTACGGCGTCGTCATCGGCGCCGATGGCACGGTCGATGCGGGGGCAACCGAGAAGCTGCGGGCCGAGATGGCCCCGGCGCGCGAAGAGATAGGTCTCTTCAGTCGCGGCGGTACGATCGAGGAGCTCAAAGCGCGCTGCATGGAGGAGACGCACCTGCCGGCGCCTGAAGCGCCATGAGTGAATTCCTGACCTCGCTGAAAGCTGAGTGGGACCTGGCACAGGGCGGTGCGCTGGCGCGCGTACCGCTCTACCACCAGCTCTACACGGTCCTCAAGGAGTCGATCCTGAACGGCACGATCCCATTTGACGCACAAATGCCGACCGAGCAGCAGCTCGCCGCGACGTTTGATGTATCGAGGATTACGGCGAAGCGGGCGATGGACGAACTCGCCGCAGAGAACCTGATTGCACGATTCCGCGGCAAGGGTTCGCACGTCACTTATCAGTACACACCGCCGCCGGTGCGAGCGCCGCTCGTCGGCATGCTGGAGAACCTTGTCGAGATGGGCAAGCACAGTATTGTGCGCGTCATTTCGGTCGAGGAGGTCGTGCCGCCGGCCGATGTTCGCGAAATTCTCGGTCTTGGCGAAAAGGACACTGTGCACAAGCTGGTGCGAGTACGCAGCAACGAAGAAGGCGAACCGTATGCCTACTACGTGAGCTGGACGGTCGGAATTACCGAAGGCTTCACGAAAGCCAATCTCGAGAAAATGCCGCGCCTCGACGTCGTGCGGCAGAACGGCATCAAACTGACCAAAATCGAACAGGTGCTGAGCGCCGAAAGTGCTTCAGTGCAGATTGCGGACGACCTGGCCACCGAACCCGGTGCTGCGTTGCTGTCAATCCGGCGCCTGTCATCCAACGAAGTTGGGGTCGTCGTCGACGTCCTCGACGGACTTTACAACCCGAAACGCTACCAGTACGCGATGGTACTGAGCGTCGACTGACAAGAGCGACTAACAACATGTCACTGGATCTCGTTCTCAAGAACGTTCGTGTCGTTCGCCCCGGCGGCGACGGTGCTGAAGACCTCGATATCGGCATTGCCGACGGCAAGATTGCAAGACTTGAGGCGGATATCTCGCCGGATGAAGCGAATGAAGTGCAGGACGGCGGCGGCAACCTGGTGTTCCCGGGTCTCGTCGATGCGCACATGCACGTTGGCATTTACTCACCGCTCGCCGACGATGCGGTTACCGAGAGCAAAGCAGCGGCCATGGGTGGTGTGACCTCAGCAATCACCTACTTCCGTACCGGCCAGTATTACCTCAACAAAGGTGGCCCGTACGCCGAGTTCTACCCCGAAGTGCTGGAGATCTCGGACGGCAATTACTACGTCGACTATGCCTACCACCTTGCGCCGATTTCCTCGTCACACATTGACGAGATGGAATCACTGCTGATCGATCACGGTGTCAGCTCGTTCAAGATCTTCATGTTCTACGGCGGCTACGGACTGCACGGCAAGACCGACAAGGACGCGCAGAAGCAGTTTCTGATGATCGGCGAAGACGAGTCCTACGACATCGCGCACTTCGAGTTCATCATGCGCGGCGCGCAGAAGCTCATGCAGAAGTACCCGGAGATGAAAGACCAGATCTCGGTGAGCCTGCACTGCGAGCTCGCGGATATTCTGAATGCCTACACGAAACTGGTGCAGAAAGAAGGCAAGCTCACGGGCCTGCGCGCATACAGCGCCGCCCGTCCGCCGCATTCGGAGGGCCTGGCGATCTGGATTGCGTCCTACCTCGCGTATGAAACCGAGTGCCTGAATATCAACCTGTTGCACCTGACCTCGCGCAAGGCCATCGAAGCCGCATTGATGATGCAGGACGTGTTCCCGCACATTAATTTCCGTCGTGAAGTCACGATTGGGCACATGCTGCTCGACTACGATGCACCGTCGGCGTGTCACGCCAAGGTGAACCCGCCGATTCGTTCACGTGAGGACGTCGAGTTCCTGTGGGAGAAGCTGCTCGAGGGCAAGATCGACTGGGTTACCTCAGACCACGCGTGCTGTTCCGAAGAACTCAAGACCGACAATCAGGATCCGAAGGATGGCGACAACATCTGGGTGTCCAAGTCTGGCTTCGGTGGCACCGAATACCTGCTGTCAGGCCTCTTCAGCGAGGGTTCGAAACGCGGCCTGTCGGTCAATCGCATGGCCGAGCTGGTCAGCAAGAACCCGGCTGAACGTTACGGCCTGCTCAATAAGGGCGATATCGCGGTCGGTTACGACGCTGACCTCGTTTTGCTCGACCCGAACGAGTCGTTCGTCGTGCGCGCGGCCGAGTCGGAGTCTTCACAGGGTTACACGCCGTTCGAAGGCATGGAGCTCACGGGCAAGGTCAGATCCACGTTCCTGCGCGGCAGCCTCGTATACGACAACGGCAACGTTGTCGGCGAGCCCAACGGCCAGTATGTGTCGCGTCCGACCGCGAGGCCGGCCGCATGACCGAAGCTCAGATTCTGCTGCTGACTGCGGCGTCGATTGCGTTCCTGCACACGATTCTCGGTCCGGACCATTACCTGCCGTTTACGGCCATGGCCAAAGCGCGTGAATGGACGCTCGCGAAGACGTTGCGTATCACGTTCTACTGCGGTGTCGGTCATGTGCTGAGCTCTGTCGTTATCGGCGCCGTCGGATTGCTGCTCGGCTCGCAGCTGGCGTCGCTTGTCGCTATTGAAGGCATGCGCGGCGACCTCGCCGGCTGGGCTCTGCTGGCCTTCGGCCTGATGTATTTTGCCTGGGGGCTGAAGAAAGCCGGTCGTGGACACACGCATTCACACATGCATTCGCACGGTGACCTCGTGCACTCGCACGAACACGATCACTCGCACGACCATGCGCACGTTCACGATGAGCCGGCCAAAGCGTCGATCACACCGTGGGCGATGTTCATCGTGTTCGTACTCGGACCCTGCGAAGCACTGATCTCGCTGTTCATGTATCCCGCCGCCGAGCAAAGCGCATCGCTCGTGATCGGGGTCGCTACCGTGTTTGGCGTCGTCACATTGGCAACCATGATGGCTGCCGTTGCGGTTACGACACTTGGAATTCAGAAACTGAAACTGCCGTCCATCGGACGTTATGCGCACGCTATCGCCGGGGGATCGGTTGCAGCGTGTGGCGCAGCGATCAGTTTCTTAGGACTGTAATAAGAGATTAATCCCGGAGACCGTTATGACTTTCCTGCATACGAAGATAGAGCGCGAACTTCCCGACGAGGTGAAGCAATGGCTCGAAGAAGAGATCAAGGAACAGGACGAGCGCTACGCCAGGATCGTCCAGGAGATGAAGGATCTCGATCCCACGCGTGAGCAGTGGTACGAAGAGTTCTTCGAGCGCCTCAAGAAGTACGGCTTCAACGAAGACGGCGATCGTCGTCGCAAATTGACCGACGACGAGATTCCCGTGAAACCCGAGCGCGACCATTCGGTCGTCTACTAGGCAGGAGATTCAACATGTCCAGACCACACATTGAACCGTTCTGCGATCTCGACGTTCATTTCAAGAAAATGACGCTGTCGGATTTCCCGGTGGGCTTCAGCTACAAGATGCTCAGCCTCGACAACGAAATTGGCTCGTGCACGATGACCGTGCAGCTGGCTGGCGGCTTCAAGCAGAAGCCCGGCTTCAGCTACTCCGAGCGCGAGATGATCGTTGTCGAAGGCTCGATGAAAGTCGGTGATACCGTCTGTAATCGCGGCCATTACTTCTTTATCCCGGCCGGCTATGCGCTGCCCGAGATTTCGACCGAGCAGGGTTGCGTCGTCCTGATGATGTACAACACGGGCGAGCCCAGCTACGAGGAAAGCGACGAGCACCATCCGCAATGCCGCTCTGAGCTGTACCACAATGTCGACACGTTCCGTGACCTCGTATGGGCGCCCGGTAACGTTGTCAGTCCATCGGTTGCATCAGGCTGCATGATCAAGCTGCTGAATTTCAATCCCGATACCTTCGCGATGACGTTCCTGTATTGCATGACGCCCGACTTTCATCAGGACAACATCTCCTACCACGACTGCGCCGAAGAGGGCTATCACCTCTGGGGCACGTCCTGGATGATGCAGTTCGGTGAGCTGCCAACCGGTGGTTACTTCTGGCGTCCGCCGTACATCAACCATGGCGCGTTCGCGAGCCAGAACGGTTGCATCGCCATCGGTCGCACCGACTCGAAGCTGTTCAACCACTTCCACTACAACCCGTGGTCGACGCCGGACGAGAACGAAGAGCGATCGGCCGCACGACTTGCGAAGCGCGATCCGGTGCTTTACAAGTGGTGCGTCAATAACTCGCACAATCACCCGCACGGTCCCGAGGACTTCGAGGACTCGATGAAGACGCGTGGTGACCAGCACACACATGCCGACGGAACGACGCATTCGCACTCACACGATCATGACGATCATTCGCATTAATTGAGTCGCGTTCGTAAAAGCATCTTTCAGCTCCACCGATGGTTTGGAATCATCGGTGGAGTCTGGATTCTCGTGCTCGGGTTCACCGGGCTCATGCTGGATCACCGTGATGACTGGGGCTGGGCATGGCGCCTGAAAGTGTCGGATGCGCTGATACCGGACCACACAGTCGAAGCCCTGCTGAATCGCCATATCATGCTGGCCCAGGTCAATCCCGATGACGCTGGCAACTGGGTCGTCGGTGGGCCGACCGGGGTCTGGCAGAGCCGCGACGATGCCGAAACCTGGGATGCAGTGTCTTTCTCCGGGCTGGATATCTCACCAATGGTCTTCGGTATCGTGCTCGACCAGGTCGAGGGCTGGCAGCGACTGTGGCTCGCAACCGACGATGGCCTTTGGTCGCTCGATCCTGCCGCAGGCACAGCGCTTAGAGCCGGCCTGGACGGCCGCTACCTGACCGCGATCGACAATGGAGCGGCGCCAGGATCCCTGGTACTCATCGAAAACCGCAGCGCGATTCTCATGTGGAACTCGGCGGCACCGGATAGTCTCGCAGCCATCTCAACCGACGAGACGGTGGTTACCGGCCTGCCGGACCAGGTGAGCTGGTCGCGCTTTCTATTTGATATGCACCTGGGCCGCTCTTTCATGAACCGCAGCTGGAATATGGTCATGAATGACATCGGCGCAATCGCGATGATGTTGCTGACCATCGGTGGCATGCTTGCGTGGTACCTGAAGAAACGCTGGCGCAGTGGCGGCGGACCCGCGCCTGAAAAACGCCGCGGCATTCTGAAGATTCTTTACAACTTTCATGCGCCAACGTTCGGCCTGTTGGTGATCTTTCCCCTCCTGTACCTGTCGTTCACCGGAATAGTTTTCGATCATCGCCTCGAGTGGATGGGCACCCTGGTGCGCAACAAGATCGAACGCTCGTCGCTGCCCGATGTGTATGACTTCGAGACCCTGCACAAGGAGATTTCGCACGTCATTGCTTATCCCGGCGCCCCGGACAAACTGACTGTCGGCACCCGCCTCGGAGTATTGACGACAGACGATAAAGGGGTGAACTGGGCGCGCGAAACCGGCACGCCGATAGCACCAGGATTCGTCTGGTCATTGAAGCGCCACGGCGACACCTTGTTCCTCGGCGGCCTGGGCGGACCCAGTTATTCACGTGCCGTCGACGGCGATAGCTGGCAAATGATTCCGGGATTAATGGGTATGCCGTCTGATGCGGCGCTGAGCGACGACGTCTGGTACGTCATCAGCGGTCCGAGCATGTTCGTTGGTGATCTCGAGGCTGGCGTAACGACTGCACCGTTCAATCTGCCAAACGACGATCACAAAGCTTTCATGCTACTCATGTTTGAGTTGCACAATGGCAGGATTATTGCGCCGTGGTTCAAGTATATTCTTGATGCCATGGCCGTCTTTCTCATCTATATGACGATCACCGGCCCCATTTTGTGGTGGCGCAGGAAGTGGATGTAGCCGGAATTTATCGTTTTGGTCATTGCGTCGTCGACGCAAACCGTCGCGAAATCGCACTCGGCGGGTCGTTTATCGGCGTCCAGCGGAAGGCGCTCGACCTGCTTGTCTACCTCATTGAAAATCGTGATCGCGCGGTTTCGCAAGACGACCGTCCGTAGCCTTCCTGCCGTTCCGTGACCTGAGTCAGTCGCAGGACCAGCAGTACTTCTGTGACGGCATGGCTGAAGAACTGATCGACAGCCTTGCACGGCTGCAGGGTGTTGATGTTGCCGGTCGCTCTTCAACTTTTGGTCTCAAGGACGTTGACGCTGCAACAGTCGGCAAGACACTCGGTGTCAGCTACGTGCTCGAAGGCAGCCTGCAGAAGCAGGGTGATGAAATGGGCCTGCGACTGAATCTTGTCGACACGCGCAGCGGTTTTCAGGTCTGGTCGGAAAAATACCGGCGTACTCTGGATGATGTATTTGCCGTACAGGAGGATGTCGCCGCAAACGTCGTCCGGTCTATTGCTCCGCAACTTCACGTTGACGAACTTCGTGCGGTTTCCGCAACGAAAAATTTCGCGTCGTACGACTATTTTCTTAAAGGTCGCCAGTACACCCACTGGTTTTCAAAGCGGGGACACCTGCTGGCGATCGAAATGTTTGAATGGAGCGAATCAGGAAAGGTGTATGAGCAGCGAACGACTTAAACAATGGGCGCAGTATGCCGAGATTGTTTCCGGCGCGGCTGTCGTCATAACGCTGATATTTCTGATCGTCGAAGTGCGCGGCAATTCGGACCTTATCCGCGCCAACACCTTCATTCGAAATATCGAGAGCCTGATCGACCTGCGCACTGAGATCGCCGGCAATGATGCATCGCTTGCGGCGATGGCCGGCTACCGGGGAGTCGAGGGCAAGGAAGTGCTGCGCGAGCAGCTACTCGTTGTGAATCTCTGGTCGATCTACGAGAAGACTTTTTATTCCTACCAGTACGATCTGGTCGGTGAAGCGGAGTGGGAGCGATTCCAGACGCGTATCTGCGGTTATCGCGAATCGCGTGGTGAGTACTGGGAGATCAATGTCTCGCAGTTCCTTAGCGACGAGTTTCGGGTGTTTGTGGTCGAGACCTGTTCAGGCGATTAGTCTGAGAGCCGCTTAAGTATCAGGTACTCACCCGGCTCTGTACCGAACAGCTTTTCGCCGGTTTCCGCGTCGTAGCCTCGTTCCGCGAGCTGTAACTGGTCCTTGCCAATAATTGCTTCGGCTTCGATGCCTCTGAGCTTGCCGGTACGGCTTGAAGTAATGACGCAGTCCTTCGCGTCGATGTATCCGCGGAAACCTGATTCGTGTGATTCGTGGCGCATGTCGCAGCCGTCGGGCAGCGTTGCTTCGAGGGCATCCATGGTCAGGCTGGTGAAGTCCTCTGGACTTGCATCCACGTACTGCTCGGGTTCCTTGAACGAGTAAGCAGTCTGCCAGAGCGCGCCATCTTCGATTCGCCATACCAGTATGCGCTGTCGGTAGACCTCGAGCTCCGCGCGGTGATTCAGCTGCTGGTAGAAAACATACTTGCCGATCTCCGGCATTTCGACGCGTATGCGTTTCTCGACGAGGCGATCTTCTTCGTCCTGGTTGTCGAACGTTCCGGTTGCAATTTCCGCGAGCTGGTCGGCGACGTTTCGTTGGCAGCCAGACAGTACCAGGGCGCTCAGGAAGAGGGTGGCTAATGTCTTCATTGATCCATTCTATATGACTTAAAATTCTTTTAAAACAGAGGGTTAGAATGGAAAGAGGGCTGAGTACTGTATATAATAACAGTATCTTTTTTTCCCGGTGACAAGGAGCTGTCATGTGCGATGAACACTGCGAAAATCACGATCCTAATCACACTCGTCTCGTAGAGATTGATGCGCTCGAAGAGACCATTGTTGGCCTGGCTGCACGAATCAATGTAGCTACCTATGAACTGCTCGTAGCGGTTCGCGAATTCGATCAACGAGCGGGCTACCTGCGCTGGGCTTTGAAGAACACGGCCGAGTGGCTGGCCTGGCGCTGTGATATCTCGATGATCACGGCCATTGAGAAGGTGCGCGTCGCGCACGCGCTGCAGACCTTGTCTCGTATCAGTGCCGAGTTTGCGTCCGGGCAGCTGTCCTACACGAAGGTTCGGGCAATGACTCGAGTTGCTAACCGCGACAACGAAGATGCCTTGGTCGAGTTTGCACTCAAGCACCCGGCCAGCTTGGTCGTTGAACGTTGTCGGGAACTGCGGTTTGGTCTGGAAGAGTCAACGAGTACCGCTCAGCGTGCTTTGGCGAACCGCTCACTGACTGTGCGTCGTAATGCCGAGAAGGGCACAATGACAATCACGGTCGAGCTGCCGCTCGAGAAAGCCGATGTTCTGAATAAGGCACTGGACAAGGCCTGTGACGATGAATGTCTCGAGATCCCGGACCTTATTGATACCAGCTGGTCAGCCAGACAAGCCGATGCGTTCATGAATATGGTGAACGAGTATCTCGACGGTGGAAAGAAGAAGAACCGACGAAGCTCGGATCGCTTTCTCGTTACGGTGCATGTTGACCAGAAAGCACTCTCGGAGAACGTCGGTCGTTCGGCGTTGCCAATCGAGACGGTGAAACGACTTTGTTGCGACAACTCACTTGTCGTCATGACCGAGACCGAGGAGGGGCAGCCGTTGAGCATCGGCAGAAAGAGCCGAGTGATACCTCCCGCGATTGAAAGAGCCGTTCGAGCGAGAGACAACCACACTTGTTGCTTCCCGGGCTGCAACCATCGGCGATTCACAGAGTGTCATCACATCGAGCACTGGGCGAACAATGGCGAGACCTGCGAAGGCAACCTGATGCTGTTATGCGATCGGCACCACACGCTGGTGCACGAAGGTGGCTTTCGAATAGAGAAAGACTTCATGGATGACTGGATCTTCGTGAGGCCGGATGGGGTGGCGATACCCAATCTCGGCTACCAGGTTCCGGTGACAGCGGAGTTCCGCCCGGAAGGGTACTCTCCCGCGGGAGAGTCGCTGCGAATCCCGAAAAACCGGGCGCACGAACCGCCACCGCCTTTGTATCTGCACTGACGAACTAGTTCGAAAGCGCTTTCTTATCAATCTTTCCTGATGAACGCCTGGGCAACTCGTCCAGGTGCGCAAACTCCTGCGGTACCTTGTATGGCGCCATGCGTTCCTGGCACCAGGCGCCGAGTGAACCGGCCCTGGCGGGTCCCGAGAAGCACGCACGCACGATTTGACCGCGCTCATCGTCATCTATGCCGACAACCGCAACCTCGGTCACATCCGGATGCTGCAATAACGTCGATTCGATCTCGGCAGGGTAGATGTTCACGCCTCCGCGAATAATTACGTCCTTGTCGCGGCCGCGGAGCGCGATGTGACCGGACTCGAGTCGCTCAGCGAGATCCCCCGGGTAGAACCAGCCGCCGACTGCGGCTTCGTGTTCGCTGCCATCGCTATCGAGGTAACGAGTGGCGACTCCTGGGCCGCGATAGCGTAGCCGTCCTACGACGCCAATGCCCACGTCTGTCTCTGCGTCATCGACGATCTCAACGTTGGTTTTGTAAGTCGGTTTACCGACAGTCGATGCAAACTCGCCAAACTCGCTCGCCTGCAGAACCGTAATACCGCCACCTTCGCTGGAAGCGTAGTAGCTGTAAAGATTCGGAGTCAGCTTCTCGATGACCTCGTGCGCTTCATCGGCAAACAGAGGTTCGCCGCTGGCAATCAAGTAATTGATGTTGGGAAATAGCGGCCCCGACTCAGAGAACTCGAACAGTCGACGCATAAGGGTCGGTGGCAGAAATGTTGCCGTGACAAATTCCTGTTGTAGGGCAGTAACGATCTCGGGGGGCTTCAGCGGTGGCGGCGCAATCAATACAGACCCTCCCGCGGCGAGCAGGCTCATGCCAAATGATCGACCGGCGCCAAAGTAGAACGGCGTCAATACCGCAAAACAATCGTCTTCCCCGTAGCCGATGGCATGCCACTGACTGACGAATCGTTCGTACAGATTGTGGTGCGTTACGAGTGCGCCCTTGGGCTTGCCGGTAGTACCCGAGGAAAGCGAAATCAATAGATCGCTGTCAGCCTCGTCAATGGGCGGCGGCTCGATGAGCGGCATGACGTCGAAGCGGTCGTCGTCGGTGAGGACAACCTCTACGTCGAAGGCCTCGGTAGCCGAGGATTTCTCGGCGTCGGTCCAGCGATGGTCCATCGGGACGATGACGGCGCCGAGTCTTCCAACGGCAAAGTGCGCGAGCAGGTGGTCGGGGTGTTCCGACATCGACAGTCCGACGCGATCTCCGGCAAATATTCCGCGAGCACAAAGACTCACCGCGATCGCCTCTATCCGCTGCCAGGCCTCGGCGTAGGTAATCCGTTCGTCGCGAAAATGGATCGCAACCTTGTCGCCTCGCGACTCGGCGTGATCGCGAATGACGGCGGCAAGGTTCATGGTCAGTCGAGTTCGTAGATGCGGCGTGTGTTTTCGCGCAGCAGTTTCTCGAGCACCTCGGGCTTGAAGCCGAGTACGTGAATTTCGTCCATCGTACGCTTGAAGTCGAGCACCGGGAAGTCGGTGCCGAAGATGACCTTGTTCTGTCCGTAGCTGTTGATGTACTTCACGAACGATTCCGGCCAGTACGTCGGGCTGTGCGCGTCGCAGCCGATGAACACGTTGTCGTGCTTCCACGCCATCGCGATCATTTCATCAGTCCACGGTATGCCGACGTGAATGCCGATGATCTTCAGCTCCGGAAAATCGCAGGCGACGGCGTCCAGTGTGATCGGTTGCCCAACACTTTTGCAGCGGTAGTCTTTTGAATAAATCATCGACTGCCCGACCTGCATCTGGATCGGCACATTGAGTTCGACGCACTTGGCGTAGAACGGGTAGTACTTGGCGTGGTCGGGTGCGAGCTCAAACCAGTGCGGGTACAGGTGCGCACCGATGAAGCCGAGTTCTTTCACGGCATGCTCAAGTTCGCGCACGCCGTCCATGCCGGTGAACGGATCGATACCGATGAGACCTGAAAAACGGTCGGGGTGTTTTGCCACCGCGTCAGCAACCACCTGCGGCGGCATGTGGTAGCAACCCTTGAGTCCGGGTCGACCGGATTTCGCCGCGATCAGGAAACCATGCGCGATGCCCGCGGAGTCCATACGCTCGATCATCTCGTCAAGTGTCAGGCCGGCCATCAGGCTGTCCTTCGCCTTCATCTTGCCCGCAAAGAACTCGTCGCCCCAGTCGGGTCGATGCGAGAGTGCTTCCTCGGTCCAGATATTGACGACGGCGTCGATCGCTTTGATGTCACTCATGCTTTGATTCTACTCATGCAGAAACGAATCCTTTCGGCAGGCCGGCATCGGGCGTAAAGCCGTACAGCGGTTCATCGGGTAACGCGCGGCTCAGTATATTACGAACGGACAGCAGTTTATCGATATCGATGCCGGTCCTGAGGCCCATCGCCTCAAGCATGAAGACGAGATCTTCGGTGACAATATTGCCCGACGCGCCCGGCGCAAACGGGCAGCCGCCGATACCGCCAAGCGACGAGTCGACGGTGGTGATGCCTTCTTCGATCGCGGCAAGTGCGTTGGCAAGGCCAACACCTCGCGTGTTGTGCAGGTGAATGCCGGTGATCCTGTCCTTGCCGACGGCGGACTGCACCTTGCGCACGAGTCGTTTTACCTGTGCAGGATTCGCGTAGCCGGTTGTGTCCGAAAGCCCAACTTCTGCAGCGCCGGCTTCGATGAGCCGTTCCGCCGAGCTTACGACGAGGTCTTCGCTGATCGGCCCTTCGATCGTGCAGCCAAAGGCGGTCGACAGGCCTGCTTCGAAGTGGGGCGGTTCATCCTGTTCTGCGACAAGCGCGGCAATCGCCTTAACTTCGTCGATCATCTGGTCGTGGTTGCGGCGCACGTTCCTGAGGCTGTGCGTCTCGCTGACCGAGAACGGAATCGAAATCTTGTGCGCGCCCGCCTTGATGGCGTTTTCGGCGCCGCGAAGGTTCGGTACCAGGACCGCGACGGTCAATCCTGGTACGTCGAGCGAGGCTTTGACGACCTCAGCCGTATCGGCCATCTGCGGCAGGACCGTCGGCGGCACGAACGAACCGACCTCGATCTCCGTGCAACCGGCCTCGGTCTGGACGCGGATCCACTCGACTTTCACCTCGGTCGGCAGGATGGCGTCGATGCTTTGCAGGCCGTCGCGGAGGCCCACCTCACTGACGAGAATATCAATGTCGCTCATGAAATTTACTTAACAAAACAATGCCTTGCAGGCAATGTGAATAAAGATATATGATTATAGCAAATGCAGCCCAGGCTTTTGGGGACTTTGTGAGCGCCACCACCGAAAACCTGCCGCTCCGCGGCATCCGCGTCATCGAATTTTCGCACATGGTCATGGGACCGGCGGGCGGTCTGGTGCTTGCGGATCTCGGGGCCGATGTGATACGCGTCGAGCCGATCTCGGGCGACAAGACGCGCACGCTCAAGGGTTCGGGCGCCGGCTACTTCGCGATGTACAACCGCAACAAAAAGAGCATCCGGCTCAACCTGAAATCGGAGGCAGGCGCGAAGATCGCCAAAGATCTCGTCGCCAACGCTGACATCCTGATCGAAAATTTCCGTCCTGGCGCAATGGATCGACTGGGCCTCGGCTATGATGCAATGAGCGCGGCGAACGAGCGTCTCATCTACTGCTCGACACACGGTTTCCTGCAAGGGCCTTACGAACATCGCACGGCGCTCGACGAAGTTGCGCAGATGATGGGCGGCCTTGCTTATATGACCGGTCCACCGGGCCGGCCGCTGCGTGCAGGTGCGTCGGTGATCGACGTCATGGGCGGGGTCTGGGGTGCGGTCGGTGTTCTGGCAGCTCTCGAGGAACGGCATCGCACCGGCAAGGGCAGGCAGGTCAAGAGCTCTCTGTACGAGAGCACCGTGTTCCTGGTCGGCCAGCACATGGCGCAGTACGCGGTTACCGGTACGCCCGCAGCGCCAATGCCGGCACGTATCTCGGCCTGGGCGATCTACGATGTGTTCGATACCAGCGACGACGAAAAGCTGTTCGTTGGCGTCGTCAGCGATACGCAGTGGAAGACCTTTTGCGACGCATTCGGTTTCGATGCGCTGCTGGCCAATGCGCATTACCGCGAGAACAACAATCGCGTGGCCGAGCGTGAGGCCATCATGCCGGTCGTGCGCGAGCGATTCGCATCGATGACGCGCGACGAACTCATGGCTGAGCTGGAGAAGAGCGGGCTGCCATTTGCACCCATCGCAAAACCCGAAGACCTGTTCGAAGATCCGCACCTGGCGGCGTCGGGCGGACTGCTTGATATGACATTGCCGGACGGCATGTCGGTCAGCCTCCCCGCGATGCCGTTTGAGCTCGATGGTGAGAAGTTCGGCGCACGACTAAACCCGCCGCGCTCAGGTGAGCATACCGATGCGGTCCTCAGTGACCTCGGCTTCAGCGCCGAGGAGATCGAGCAACTAAAAATTGCCGGTGTGGTTTCCGGAGAAACCTGACCGCGAAATCTGGCGTGGTGCGGTACCATGCAGTAGGCTGGTGTGGGATTGCGGATGATCGCCAATGTGTGAAGATCAGGCGCAGTTAAGGGACGGATTTTTTCCGGGTGCCTGGACCGTGTATCCAGACCGCGGCTTACGCCCGCTCGGCCTCAGTCAGTGACCGGTCGGTGCGCTGCCATTTCGAGGACGAGTCCGGTCTGATCGAAACCGCCGCCGGCACGCCGGTGGAACGGCGGCAGGATTCTCTGCGAAAGGCTGACGTTTTCTACAGGTACGCCCAGGAGCGGCTCTTGCGGTCCCGTTCGCCGAACGATTCGATCGCGTCCCTGTATTGCAGTGTGTACTCGATGTAATCGAGACCGTTGAGCAGCATGTTGCGATCGGATTCGTAGATTGAAAACTCAAAGACTTCGCCGCGCGGTGCATGGATCTCGCGCCGCAGCAGGTCGATGAGCACACGGCTCGATTGGGGGGCGGTCTGCGTGCTGTTGGCGAGGATTTCGATCTGCTCGGGAGGCAGCTCGATCGCCAGCAGACCATTGCGCGCGCAGTTTCGATAGAAGATACGGCCGAAGCTCTCGGCGATGATGGCTCGGATACCGGAGTCGTATAACGCCCAGACGGCGTGCTCACGCGACGAGCCGCAGCCCCAGTTCTTGCCGCCGAGAATGATCGAGGCGCCGAAATATTCGGGCTTGTTGAGTACGAAATTTTTCCTGAGCCCAATCTTCTTCATGTCGTCGTAGTTGTAGCGCCAGCCAGCGAACAGTCCTTCGCCGAGGCCGGACTTGCTGACACGCTTCATCTCGCGTGACGGGATGATCTGGTCGGTATCGACATTGTCGATAATCATTGGTGCGACGACGCCCATGTGTTGGCGGAAGGCGCGCATTAGTGTTTTACCTCGCGCACATCGGCGATGCGGCCGGCGATGGCAGAAGCCGCGACGGCTGCCGGGCTCGCGAGATGCGAGCGCACCTTGCGACCCTGGCGGCCGCGGAAGTTGCGATTGGTGCTGGTGACAACGCGCTCTTCGGGGCCGAAACTTTCGCCGCCCGCGTTAAAGCACAGCGAACAGCCGGGCTCACGCCATTCGAAGCCGGCATCGAGGAAGACCTTGTCGAGACCTTCTTTCTCGGCAGCTTCCTTGATGGGGCGCGAGCCGGGTGTACAGATCGCCCGAACACCGTCAGCCACCTTGTTGCCAATCAGGATGGCGGCCGCAGCGCGCAGATCACTCAGGCGGGCGTTGGTGCAACTGCCAATAAACGCACCATTGATCGGCAAACCGACGAGCGTTTGTCCCGCCTCGAGGCCCATGTACTCAAGTGCGCTCGCCATTTGCTCACGTTGTTCATCATCAATGGCGGTATCCAGTGACGGGACTGCGGCATCCACAGCCATCGCGTGTGCCGGGCTGGTGCCCCAGGTAATCGTTGGCGCTATTTCCGCACAATCGATAACAATTTCCTTGTCGAACGCGGCGTCGTCATCCGAGCGCAACGTGGCCCAGTACGTCAGGCAGTCTTCCCAGGCGTCGCCGGTTGGCGCGTACGGGCGACCTTCGACATAGGCAATCGTCTTGATGTCGGGCGCGACGATGCCTGTGAAGGCCGAAAACTCGACCGCCATGTTGCAGAGCGTGAAGCGTGCCTCGATATCCAGCGCCTCGACTGCAGATCCCGCGTACTCCATCGCGTGACCGCGAGCGCCATCTGCGCCGTACTTGCCGATCAGGTGCAACACCATGTCTTTTGCAGTAACGCCGCGCGCGAGTTCGCCTTCGAAGCAAACCCGCAGCTGCTTCGGTTTGATCGCTCGCAGTGTTTCTGTTGCAAGCGCGTGTTCGCAATCGCTGGTACCGATGCCCCAGCCGATGGCACCTAATGCACCCAATGTGCAGGTGTGGCTGTCAGGACAGGCCGCGATCAGGCCGGGCAGGGTGATGCCCTGTTCGGCGGAAATGATGTGGGTGATGCCGTGACGCGCATCGTTGATGTCGAACAGCGTCAGGCCCGCCGACGTCGCCTCAACGCGCATGGTCTTGATAAAGGCTTCACCGCCCGGCATCAGCGTGGAATCACCGCGGCCCGGCAGTGTGTCGACGATGTGGTCCATCGTCGCGAATACGTGCCTGGGGTTGCGTACTTTCGTGCCGCGGCTTTTTAGCGAGGTGAGGGCGACACTGCCCGTGCGCTCGTGAATGAACACCCGGTCGAGGTGTACGAGGCTGGTCCCGTCATCGAGTTCCTTGATGACGTGGGATTGCCAGATCTTGTCGAATAGCGTCTTGCTCATCGTATTAGTTCCCCGGCGGGGGAGGCCGGGGACCAATACTTGTGAGGCGGCCGTCAGCCTAGAAACGCAGACTGAATTCGACACCCATGTTGCGTCCGCGGCGCATGTCGCCGAAGAACGCACGCGGGAAGTTGGTCGAACACCCGGCATCGCAGGCTCCCGGAGGTGCACCGGCCGCGAGGGTGTTCGTCAGAACGCCGAACGGCCCGCTGGCGTAAATACTCAGCAGCGGGTCCTGCAGCCAGCGCGTAACCATCGAGGGTGCCTTCTCGTCGGTCAGGTTGCGACCGTAAACACGGGCGGTCCAGCGGTCACCCGAGATGCCGAAGGCGAGGTCAAGCAGCGTCGCTTCCGGAACCCAGGCGAGGTTGTGCACCTGTACCGGCTTCTTGTCTTCCCAGGAGTAGTTCGCGTTGATGAAGAACTCCTTGTCGGAACCAAACGGACGACGGTAGTCGGCAAACAGGCTGAACTGGTTCTTCGAGCTCAGCGGGAACTGGTTGCCCTTGATCGAGCCCGAGCCGTTGCCGTTAACGTTATTGCCTGTACACCTCGCAGCGTCGAGCAACAGGCCGCCACCCGACGTGGCTGTCCACTGGAATTCGTCACAACCTTCAGTGAACTCGCTGTCGGCCAGCGCATAGGTGCCGCCGATGGTGAGGTTCTCGCTCAGTGCGTAGCGCATGTCGAGTTCGACGCCAAAGGTTTCACCGGAGCCCTGATTGGTGACAATCGATGTCAGCGAGCCGCTGCCGCCGTCAGCCAGCGGTGTGGTCAGCTGGATGTCCTGGGCATCAATGAAGAACAGTGCAGCGTTGATGCGCATACGACCGTCCATGCCGGTCGACTTCAGACCGATTTCGAAGTTGTCCGAGACTTCCTGTTCGTAGGTAGTCGTCTGTGGCACCAGCGTCGCGCCATCGGAGCCGATTACGCCGCCAGGCTTGTAGCCCTTGGCGTAAATACCGTACAGCATCGCGTTGTCATTGAGCGAATAATTGAACGTCACTCGAGGTGCAAATTCGCTGAACTTGTTCGAGAACTGTTCCATGATGTCGAGTTCGTTGCGAGCCTTGGTTTCCTCGAACCAGCGCAGCTCCAGAGATGCAGAAAACGCGTCGCTGAAGTCGTGCTCGACCGAGGCGAAGACCGCAGTATTTTCGACGTTTTCGATGCGATGTGCCGGATCAATACCCTGGAACGTGATGTCCATGATCTTCTGTTCCTGGTCGTAATAGAAAGCGCCGATCATCCAGCGCGTCGCATTATCGACCGGAGAGCTGAGTCGAACTTCCATGGAGTAGTCCTGCCAGTCGTCCTGCCCGGACGCGCAGAATGTACATTCGACGGTCTCGTTTGCCGGAGCCGGATTGAACACGGACCACAGGTAGTTGACCGAGGTGTGGTCGGAGTCAGAGCCTGTCTTGCGCTCTTCGTCGCGTGTGGCGACCTGGGCCGTCATGGTCCAGCCATTGCCGAACTCGATGTCAGATTTGATCGATGCCAGCAGGATGTCGCGATGCACGCCGGAGAAAGCCAGGCCGTCATTCAGGCTGTAAGGGTTGCCACCAGGGAATAAACCTTGAGGCAACGGAGAACCGGGAAATGGCAAGTAGAACCCAGGCAGAGTCTCGTTCGGGATGCCAGGTACCAGGACCAGGTTTGTTCCAGCCTCGTCATTTAGCTGTACCGTGTCACCCGGGCGATTGACCTCACCACAGTAGTACTGGTTGTTATTCGTGCTGCCGGTCCACAGCCAGGCGGCATTGGAGCGTGTGCCCGGCATACAGTTGTTGGACTCGGATGGCTGCAGGAAGAACGGACGTGTGCCGTCGCGATCCTGCTGGTAGGTAGCGCGCGCACTGACCGTCCAGGCATCTGACAGAGCAAGATCGATGCGACCACTGACCGAGGTGGTCTCTTCGTCGCCGACGGTCTTGTTAGTTACGATGTTCGTGTATTCGCCGCCATAGCTGTAGTAACGGCCGGACAGGCTCACGCCGCTGCCGCTTCTGCCAAATGGCATGCGAATCGCGCCGTAGATCTCCTGATCATCGTGCTCACCGTAGCGAACCTTCAGGTCGCCCGAGAATTCGTCACCAATACCACGGGTGACAAAGTTGAGTGCACCCGAGTAGGTGTTACGACCGTACAGAGCTGCCTGCGGGCCACGAATGACCTCAACACGTTCGACGTTGGCGAGATCGAGTGATGACAGGTCGCCAGGGTAGTAGATGCCGTCGATAAAGTACGCAGCACCTGATTCGACACCGAACTGGACACCAGCGAGGACGTTGCCCTGACCACGGATAACCGGACGGTCTGTCGAACGGCCGAACGCTTTCGCAAAACTCAGACCGGGCGCAAACTTGGCAACGTCTTCGATACTGCGAATATCGCGGGCTGCAATATCTTCAGCGCCGAAGGCCGATACGGCGATCGGAACGTCCTGCAGCGACTCGTCACGCTTGCGAGCGGAGACAACAATCTCCTCGAGCGCCATGCCGTCCTGTGCGAACGCCGGAGCGGGTGCGGTTGCAATAAGACCGAGTGCGGCAGTACCTGCCAGCAACCCGGCAACACGGATTGTATGCATCAAGAGATCCCCCTGATTTATGAGAATTATCAAAGTCGGTTTGCGCCGATGGTCTCAATCATATAACAATAAGGACTTAAAAGTATAACAATAGCTCTTTTGTGGTTCTAAACGGTGTCGGGGAGATACTGATGATGTGGCGTACCTTTGTTTTGCTGGTCCTGGCTGTACCTGCGATGGTCTTTGCGCAAGGTCAGGACTCGACCATGGCGGAACGTAACCTGCTGATAATGAACGAGATCTTGCCGGGTATTTACGATAATGCGAACCAGGCGTATTTCGATACCCGTCGTGGGCTCGAGGCCGACGATCGGCACCCCCGGCTGCGGACAGAGATCAGCCGAGTCGATGCGCCGGCCTTTGGGGGCTACGCCTACCTGTGGGTGAATACGCACACGACGGCGGAAGGGCCAAAAAGCAGTTACCGGATCGCGACGTTGAGCGCCGCCGATTCTTCAGACGAAGTTGCGATGCGGCACTACTTTCGCATGTCCGGTGAAATCACTGCAGATGACCTGGCTACGCTAACTCCGGATGATCTGCGACGTACCGAGGGCTGCGACTATTTCTTCAAGCGCCGCGCCGATCACTTCCGTGGCTCGCAGCGCGAGCGCGCGTGCCAGTTCGAGTGGGACGGTCAGCAGGTCTATACGGCGAACACGATCGAGGTCTCGAACAGCGATCTCTGGTTCGTCGATCATAAATACGCTGTGGACACCGATGAACGCACAACAGGCGTCGACTCGGGCGAACCGTTCTGGCTGGAACGCGCGCGTCAGTTTCACTGCTATGCCGATATCCCGGGTGTCGCCGGCGGCCGTGATATTCCGTTCGAACGTTATGACGACATCACGATCCACGATCGCGGTGGCCTCGCGTTTTTTGATACCCGCGAAGACACGCCACGCAAAATCGGGGTAACGCTGCGGCGGGTAACCTGGCACGTGAACAACGAAGACAACGGCAACTTCAACAGGGATTCGCTCGTCTTGTACGTCATGGAGCTGCTGCCCGATGGCAGCTACAAGACGCACTCGTACGCGTTCACACAGCCCGATGCCGAGCGCATTGGCATGAACATGCAGTGGATGCTGGTCAACTGCGCGATCGTGCCGCGCGACGAGGCACGGCCCGAACTCTAGTTATTCGTCGGCTACGACGACCAAGGCCTTGCCGACATTCTTGCCGCTCATCAGGCGGGAAAATGCTTCGGGTGCGTTCTCAAGTCCTGCGGTACGGTCTTCCAGGTAAGCGATTCTGCCTTCGCGAAGCCAATGGCTGACGTTCTCGACCATCTCGCTGCGCAGGTCTTCGTGGTCGTAGACAACCATGCCGCGTACCGTGGCGCGGGCCTTGATAATGAACGCCGGGTTCGGGCCCGGGGGCATTTCATCGGTGTTGTACTGCGCCATCAGGCCACACAGCACGACTCGGGCGCCGACCGCGAGGCGTTCCATCGCGGCCTGCAAAGTATCGCCGCCAACGTTATCGAAATAGACATCGATGCCGTCCGGGCAGGCCGCGTCGAGTTGTTCGCGCAGGTCGCCCGATTTGTAAGTGACGCAATCATCGAAGCCTGCCGCCTCCTTAACCCAGGCAACTTTTTCAGGCGCGCCGGCGATGCCGACGACACGACAGCCCTTGACCTTCGCAATCTGACCGACGAGCGAACCGACAGCGCCGGAGGCCGCCGAAACGAGCACAGTGTCACCTTCCTTCGGCTCACCAAGGCGCAGCAATCCGGCGTAGGCCGTTAGCCCGGGCATGCCGAGAATGCCGACGAAGGTTGAGAGCGGGCCGAGAGCGGGATCCAGCGTGCGGGCCTGTCCAGCGTCGACGACCGGATGCGATTGCCAGCCACTGTGCGCAGCAATGATGTCTCCGCCTTCGAAATCCGGGTGCCGTGACTCAACGACACGGCTGATCGCTTCGCCCGCCATGAGTTCGCCAGGGTGGATGGCACCGCTCAGGTGGCGGCCGCTGATGCGCCCGCGCAGGTACGGGTCCAGCGAGAGGTAAATGGTTTCGCAGGCCAACTGGCCATCATCGGGTGACTCAACAGCCGATGTTGTAACCTCAAAGTCATCGGCGACCGGGACCCCGTCGGAGCGGCGTTTCAGGAGGACGCGGGTGTTATTACTCATGGCCTGAGAGTCCAAGCTGTTATAATGATATATAAATAATACTTTACAGGGGCGGCACTTTGCTACAGGAACTTGCTGACGCAGTAGGCAGCGAATTCGTCAGGACCGATGACGCGTCCTGCGTGTTCTACGCGCAGGATGTTTACACGAAGGCTGCGCCTGCGATGGCTGTTGTCAGCCCGGCGAGCGCCGATGAGCTGGCCCGGGTCGTCGCCGCAGTGACCTCAGCCGGTCACGCCGTGATCGGACGCGGCGGCGGTATGTCCTATACCTCCGGGTTCGTTCCCAGGGAAGACGGCAGCGTAATCGTCGACACCCAGCGTATGAATCGAGTGCTCGAGATCAATCGCGAAGACATGTACGTGACGGTCGAAAGCGGCTGCACCTGGAAGGATTTGCACGCGGCACTCGACGGCAGCGGCCTGCGCACACCGTACTGGGGTACGTTGTCGGGCATTCACGCGACGGTTGGCGGCGGTGTTTCGCAGAACAGCATCTTCTGGGGGTCCGGCAAGTTTGGGACAGTTGCGGATTCGGTCGTCTCGATGGATGTTGTACTGGCCGATGGCACGATCGTATCTACAGGCGCGAACGCGCGCCGTAATGGCTCGCCATTCTTTCGGCATTACGGTCCCGACCTGACAGGACTGTTCGCGTGTGACGCGGGCGCGCTCGGCATCAAGGCGACGATAACGCTGCGACTGGTACCTGAGTTCGAGCATCGCGACGGACTCGCATTCGACTTCGCGGACTATGAAAGCCTGATCTCGGCGATGAGCGAGATTTCGCGTCGCGGCCTGGCCGACGAATGTTTTGCGTTCGATCCGCAACTGCAGGCTGTACGCATGCAACGCGAAAGCCTGATGAGCGACGTCAGGAAGTTCGCAGGCGTACTGAAGTCTGCGGGTTCGGTTTTCGGCGCGCTGAAGGATGGCGCCAAGGTCGCGCTGGCCGGACGCGGCTTCATGAAAGGCGTGAAATTTTCGCTGCAGGTCATGATCGAGGATCGCACCGATGCTGCCGTGCAACACGCGGCGGGCGAAGTGCGCAGGATCTGCGCTGCAGCGGGCGCGACTGAAATTGAAAACAGCATTCCCAGGATCCTGCGTGCAAACCCGTTTACGCCGCTCAATAACATGGTGGGGCCGAACGGCGAACGCTGGGTTCCGGTACACACGATTTTGCCGCACTCAAAAGCGAAACAAACCTACGCTGCCGTCATGGCGTTATTCGAAAAACACGATGCGCTTATGGAAGCGCATGGCATTGGCTACGGCTTCCTGCTGACGACGATCGCGAATAACGGTTTTGTGATCGAGCCCGTCTTCTTCACGCCCGACGAGCTCAACGAGATTCATCGTGCGACGGTCGAAGAAAGTGTGTTGAAACGCATGCCGGGATTCGAGCGCAATCCCGAAGCACAGGCGGCAACCGCGCAAATCAGGGCGGAGCTGATCGATGTCTTCCAGGATGCCGGCGGCGTGCACATGCAGATCGGCAAGTCCTACCCGTACCGTGAGTCACTGCAGCCGGAATCATTCCGGTTGGTAGAGGAACTCAAAAAAGTTGTCGACCCGAACGGTCGTATGAATCCCGGGGCGCTCGGCCTCGGCTAGATAAGTCCGTCGTCAATCAGTTTCTGAATCGTCGAGCGCTGCGTGCCGATAAAGTGTTCGCGCGCCGGAACGAACGGTTCACCGTCTTTAAGCAGCGAATTCGCCGGGTAAAAGCTGCCCGAGTAGGCTGATGCGAAGAGTTCCAGTCGCTGGCGAGCGAAATAGTTCGGCATGCCGGGCTTTGCGCGCGCGGCGCGCAGTGCCGGCAGATCGATCTCGGCATTTGCCACCATTGTCTCGCCTGTGTCGGCGCTTGCGAGTACACGTCCCTTGTAATCGACCACCTTGGACATGCCATCAACTGATTGCGCCGGAATGCCTTCGCCGTGTACGCCCGCCGTATTCGCGGAGATCACGTAAACCAGGTTTTCCAGCGCTCGTGCGCGTCGTGCGATTTCCTTGGGCGTCAGGTCCGGGCTGGAGACTTCGCTGGTCGGGTGCAGTACGAGCTCGGCGCCGCGGAGCGCGTGGGCACGAACGATTTCGGGAAACAGAATCTCCTCGGACGCACAGCAGCTCAGGCGGCCGATCTCGGTGTCGGCAACGGGGAATACGGCGTCGATGCCGTAGATATCGAGGTAACGATCCCAGACATCGTGCGGTGTCGGCGCGAACATCGATATTAGCCGACGGTAACGCAGGACGACCTCGCCGGACGGGTCGATGACAAAGCAGGCCTGGAAGTAGTATCCCGGAAAGTTCGCGTCGGTCTCGTAGGCGTTACCTGAAAGATAAATTCCGTGCTTTTGCGCAACAGCCGACAGCGCGTCGTACTCGGGGCCATCGGGTGCGATGGCAGCTTTCTCGGCCCAGCCGTCGATCGTTTCGCCGACCGGGTAGCCGGTCATGAAGTACTCGGGCAGTACGACCAGTTTCAGCGATGGGCCGGTAAGCACCAGCGAACCACGAATCTGCTCGTCGATGCGGGCGATCGTCGCCAGCATTGCAGTACGAGCACCGTCGCGGTCCGTGTGGTTGACGGAGTCGCAGCGTGTCTGCAGTGCCAGGGCGATGTAGCGATCGATCGACATATCAGTCACCGGTAATTTCGACGAGGTAGACGTCGATTTCGGCAGCACCTTCGCGGACCTTTTTGAGCTCCTGGTATTCATCCGAATCCCAGAACTTTTTCGCAGCCTCCATCGACGGCCACTCCGAAACGACGATCTTGCGATTGTCCGGGTTGCCTTCGAGTTGATCAACCGCACCGCGCATGCAGCGATAGCGACCACCATTTTTGGCGATCAGCGCCGGCGCGCGTTTCGCGTATTCCATGAACTGTTCCGGGTCCGTGATATCGGCCTGTATGAACATGAATGCACCCATCTTCGCTTCTCCTTTAGATCAAATGCAGGCCCAGCGCCGCACTGGCGAGCAGGCCTATCCATATCGTGACGACAAATGGTCGTGTGCCATTCAGGCTGTCGCGGATATCGGCGTTAACTTCGTCGGTGACTTCGCCGCCGGCGAGTTTCGCAAACGCCGGACCGAACGGTTTCAGTTTGACGCGGACGATCAGGCCGCAACCAACCAGGCCACCGAAGATCATCATTTTGACTGCCAGCCAGTAAGGCCATGCACCTGATGTCAGGTTCAGAACGCCGGCAGCCAACAGGCCCAGAGCCAGTGCGAGTCGGAAGAAAAAGTCGAATGTTGTGAGCATCGCCTTGCCGCGACTCTGCGCCGCGACGTGCAGCGTGATGACCATGGTCAGCCAGGCGAAACAGGCAAGCCAGATCGCCGCCATGGTTGCGCTGCTGAAGGTGAACAAGCCGAGCTTCCACGCCAGGTGTGTGCCGAGCGGCAGCATCATCGTCATGCAGATGCGCGGTGCCTGATCCAGTGCAAATAGCAGTTTGGCCATCGCCACGCGAGTTTCTGGTGACCGCTTTTTATCCGCTACGTAATAACTCGACGTAAACACACCGAGGTCGCCGCCCAGCCAGTAGGCGAAGCCGACGATGTGCAGCAGTTTGATCAGCAGGTATTCGTTCATAGTTCGGCCAAAACACGTTCGGATATGGCGGCGGCACCGGCCTCGAACACGGTGCTTGTAACCTCGGGAACATCGACCAGCTTCGCGTCCGGGATCACGCTGGCCGCGGCAACGGTCGGATCGTGCAATGGCGACTGCGTTGCAAGGCAGGTGACGTCCGCGTTTAGTACCGCAAAGCGCTCACGGCAGTCGTAACGAAATGCTGCGTCGAATGCGAACCAGTCGTGCGTACCGGCGCGCAGGTGCTCGGAATAGAGTGCCAGGGCGCGCGGTAACGGGACGTCTGCAACGCGATTGCCGACATTGAAGTCCCAAACACCCTGGAGGCTGTCCATTTCAGCGGTCGCCGGCATCGGCCGCGCCATCTTCTTGTGTAGCGCGGTTTGTTGATCGCCTTCGAAGAATGGGATGTCGCAGAGGACGACCTTGCGTACCCACTGCGGCGAGCTGTGAGCGATTTCAGTGGCGACCAGGCAGCCGGTGTGAAAGCCGAGCAGGTCGACCTCGCGATTGACGCTCAGGAAACCGAGCGCCTCGACGACAGCGGACGCGTACTCGGCAATCGAGAGCGGTTTTTCCTGCCGATCCGAGCCACCGTAACCGGGGTAGTCGGGCGCCGTGACATGACGACCTTTGCCGAGCATCGGCATCGCTGTTGCAAAGTACAGGCCGCTCGATGGCGCCGGGTGCAGGCATATCAGCGGCGGGTTCTGGTCTTTGTCCGCGGGCTTGTAGCAACGGACATGAACCTGGCCGAATGAGGTGTCGGCGTAATGACGGATGATTTCGCTCATGCGGCGTTCGCGGCCTCCTGCTTTTCAACTTCTGCGAGGTACCGACGCCTTGCGTACCCGATCAGCAGGATGACCGGTATTCCAAACAGTGCCGGCACGGTCGCTACCGCGTAATTGAGATGTTCATTGCCGTAAACGTTGTCCGACAGCCAGCCAACCGTGCTCGGGCCGAGCAGGAGTCCCGACAGGCTGATCATCATGTAATAGACGGCGACCGTCTGGCCACGAATCGCGCCGGGCGTGATGTTCATCAGGCCGGTCACGCCGGTTGCCGACGTCATGGCGATACCGATCGTGTTAATGGCGTATATGCCCATTGCGATATACGAGCTCGGCATCAATGGCGCGATTGCGCCGGTCGGTACCATGATCAGGACACCGATGATCATGATCAGCAGCGGCGCATCCTTGCGGCCCTGTGCATAAAGCTTGTCGTTCATCCAGCCGGCGATATTGACGGTCAACGGCCCCACCGCCAGCAGCACGATAGCGTTAATTGTCGCGTATTTTTCCGCAGGCCAGCCCCAGGTGCGTTCGAACGTTGGGGCGAGCCAGCCTTGGCTGTAGGCGATGATCGTCATCACGCAGACAAACGATACAAAGCTCAGGTATACGCCCAGCCGGTCGTAGACATGCCGTAACATGTGCGTAAATTTCGGCTCGACGTCAGATTCGGGGCTTGGCTGGCGTTTTGGTTCGCGCATGGTCAGAACCAGCAGCGCAATGAGGACGCCGGGGAGACCGACGACAATGAAGGTGAACTGCCAGGGTGCGACGGCGCCGATCAAAGGCAGCGATATCTCGGGGACTGACTTGGCCCATGTCAGTACACCGGCGCTTACCAGTGACGCAATGCCGGCACCCAGCGAAAGGGCCGCCGTGTAAAACGCGATTGGCCTTCCTCGCTTTTCGCGCGGAAAGCTGTCAGAGATCATCGACATCGTGCACGGGGACAACGTTGCCTCACCGGCGCCAACTGTCATGCGCGCGACAAACATATGCCAGAAGTTCTTCGCGAGACCGGATGCTGCAGTTGCCAGCGACCAGACGGCGATACCGGCTGCAACGATGAAGGTGCGACGCTTGCGATCAGCGAGGATGCCGAGTGGAATGCCCATCGTCGCGTAAAAGATCGAGAACGCGAAGCCCAGCAGCCAGCCAATCTGCGTGTCCGTAAGGCCAAGATCGGCTTTGATCGGCTCAATCAGCAGGCCAAGGATGTAGCGATCCACGAACGACAGGATGTACGCCACCGTTAGTACGATGACCATGTACCAGGCGTACCTGGAACTCGGGTATTGGCGCTCGGTCGACATTGTTGTTCCTTATTCTTCGGCCGGGATCTTGTATATCACGACAAGATTGTCATCGAAATCGACGATGCCTACCTCACGACCGATGCGGCCATCGTGAGTGTGCAGTTCTTCTTCTTCGTAGACATGGCAGCCAATGTCGCGCGCACCATCACAGACGGCATCGACGTCGCCGACTTCGAGGACGATCGCCGAGCGGCGAGGGTGCGGCACGGGTGCCAGTTCTGCAGGTACTTCGGTCAGCGCCATGACGCGCACCTGCGATTCGGTATTCAGGACGGCGAAGCGCAACTTGTCCTTTTTGTCGATCTCGAACACCGGGTACGAGTAGGAATCGTCGGGCGAGTCTTTTACGAACGCGACTTCGAATCCCAGAACATCGCGATACAACTGAAGCGATTGCTCGATGTCGCGAACGAGAAAGTTGCCGCGCTGGAAACGGAGGTAGTCGTTCTTTGCCATGATCATTCCTTGTCGTGGGGCCCGCGCCGGATGCGTACCAGCGCGATGCCGTGATTACTGCCGTCATACAGGCTGGCGAGCGCATCGGGCAGCGCGTCGAAGCCATCGAAGATATGTTCCGCCGGTGTCAGTTCGCCCGAGCGCAGCCAGGCAGCCATGTCGGCTTCCGCACGGTCGAAGTCGTCGACGTGGTTGTAGATGAAGAAGCCCTGCATCGTTGAATTAGTGCGACGCAGGCGCGTGTAGTTTGTGAGGCCGAACGGTTCGTCGAGCAGGTACTCGGAGATCGAGCCGCACAGGACGATGCGTGAATGCATGCGCAGATTCTCGAGCACGGCGGTCAGCGTCTCGCCGCCGACGTTATCGAAGTACAGGTCGATGCCGTCAGGGCAGGCTGTTTTTATCTTCTCGCCAATGTCGCCTTCTTTGTAATCGAGTGCGACATCGCATCCCAGGCGTTTGATCAGTTCGCATTTCTCGCGGCCGCCAGCGATGCCGATGACCTTGCATCCGTGAATTTTCGCGAGCTGTACGACGTGCGTACCGACGCCGCCGGCGGCGCCGGATACGACAACGATGTCGCCTTGCTTCGGCTTGCCGCAGTCAATAAAGCCGAAGTACGCGGAGAATCCGGTCATGCCCAGGGAACCGAGGGCGACAGAGTAAGACCGCCCGATGTCCGGGAGCTTGCGGAATTTTTCCTGCGGCGTGGCCCTGGTGACTCTGTACGATTGCCAGCCGCACTGGCCCTGCACCCAGTCACCAACTGCGTAGTCCGGGTGCTTCGACTCAATGACTTCGGCTACCGCACGGCCGTGGATCACGTCGCCGATATCCAGCGGTGCTTCGCCCGCGACCGACTCGCCACTCATGTACATGCGCATGACAGGCGCGAGATTGATGTAGTAGGTTCTGAGCAGCATCTCCCCATCGGCCGGGGAGGGGATGTCTTCCTCGGTGTAGAGAAAGTCCTCGCGTACGACGTTGCCGTCGGGCCGACGGGCAACGCGCCACTGGCAGTTGCGATCGTCTCTCACGTCAATCGTCGGTGATGCGCAGGACCTGGTTCATCTCGAAGAAGTAGCCATCCGGGTCGAACAGCGAGCATGAAACGAAATGCTTCATACGGCCGTCGTGTCCACGTGTCGACCACTCGTGTATCTCCGAGTGAATATGCGTACCGAGCTCGCGGGCGGCTTCGCAGCTCGCTGCCGCATCTTCGGCTTCGACAACAAATGTCGGGCTGCCGTAGCCGACTGAGGTCGGAATTTCTTCCGGGGCAGGCAGAGGCGGGTCCACCCACTGCAACAGGCCGATCATCCCGATCACCGGATCATTGGCTTGCATGATGGTCAGGTGCGTGACGTCACCGGCCTTGCCTGCGGCAAGACCGGTGCCCGACAGCGTGAAGTCCGTATCCATCCATACGGTCATGCCGAGGACTTTTTCGTACCACTCCTGCGACTTCTTCACGTCGCGCACGATCAACGTCGTGCGCTTGACGGTGCTGGCCATGGTCAGTCCCGCTGCGGAGCTTTGCGTTCGCCATCGCGGATCTTCTGGTAGTAAATCCAGCTCGTTTCATTGCGGCGCGGATCATCAGCCGGAGGCGGATCGGTGTACTCGGGGTAGTGCGCGGCGATCTCGGCTTTCATCGTGTCCGACAGGTCATCCCACGAGTCGAGTTTGCGACCGGCTGTGTGCATGTAAATGACGCCTTCACGACCGTTCATCATCATCCACGGGAGCCAGTCGGACATGCGCGCCCAGCCAACCTGGGTCTGTGCAGTCGTTGTCTCGGTGCTGAACAGCGACTCGGTGTCACCCATGAAGTTGAACATCTCGGTGGCGTGGTAGGTGCCGCCGATTTCTTTCTGGTACGCGCTAGCCAGTGGGTTCGGGTACCAGAGCGGCACTTCGGAGGTGCTCCACCAGCGATCGCCGAGAATGTCGCCGGTGAATACCTGGCGCTCGCCGTTGCGGCCAATCTCGTAGTTCGTGAAATTCACCGGGTCATTGGCAACGTGCAGTACGTCAACCGTTTCTCCCGACCATGGGTTCTCCCACTTGGAAAGAACCTCGCCGGTCTTCGGATCCTTGTAGAGCAGGATTTCTCGAGACACGAGTTTGTAGCCTTTGCCACGCTCAGGGTCTTCGACACTCGTGCATTGACGCACGTTCATGCCCTCGACAGCGAACAGCAGCTTGTCGCGCTCACCCTGGCGACGCGAGTAGGCGCGTCCGTGCCACCAGTAGGTAATGGCTTCGCCATCGTTCGTGGAGCAGTGCTGCTTGCGAGCGATAGTCAGGAAATTGTCAGGATCGTTCGGATCGAGTTGTCCGGCGATAACCGGCGAAGAAACAATAATCGTTAGAAAAAACAAAGAAATACACGAGAACAAACGTGCGACCATTGGAGCTCTCCCCTGAGGAAATGACGAATAGGATATATTGTTATATGATTGAGTCATTATGCCGTTTTCGGGCGGTTTGTCCAGTAGCACCGGGGGCAGGGGGATTCGGATTCGAAACTTCATAGTCGCGGCTGTCGCGATCGGGATGACGTCGCTGTCAGTCAGCGCCGCAGGCGACGATACGCTGGTGCGGCGCACGACTCTGATCGTTGCGGATGTCGAGAAATCCGTTGAGTTCTACCGCGACGTGCTTGGCTACAGCCGCTGGTATTACAACGAGGGTACCGTGACGGAGGGTTCGATCCCGTCGTCCGCCGAGACCGGCGACCCGAGCATCTTTGCCATCATGAAAGGCCGCGATCCGTGGATCGGTATGGTCGGACTGTTACAGAAAGGCCATGCCCAGTCCGTTGATGTGGATCCGGCGCAATACTCGGTGGATCCTGGCGATGTGATTCTGATGATGGAGACGCAGGACCTCGACGGGATTTACGCGAGGATGCTTGAAGCCGGTACGCCCATCTGGAAACACCCGGTCACGACCACGGTGACCGGCGCGGGCGGCAAGCAATGGGATGCGACCTTCCTGTTCGCGTTCGACCCGGACGGACACCTGCTGGAAATCAATCAACCGCACAACAAGCCGTCAGAGTTTGACGGGCAGCGGCGTGCGTTTGCCGATACCCGTCACGGACAGCTCCATTACCGATACACGGCGGCTCGCGACGCCGTGCCCCTGGTGTTACTGCACCAGTCACCGCTTTCGGGACG
Source organism: Woeseiaceae bacterium (assembly GCA_965224505.1). Lineage (GTDB taxonomy): Bacteria > Pseudomonadota > Gammaproteobacteria > Steroidobacterales > Woeseiaceae > UBA1847. The sequence goes on along the minus strand of CBDCZL010000018.1, from coordinate 1,225,081 downwards.
CATGTACAGGTCCCTGATCGATGAGCTGGCGGCTGGCCGCCAGGTGCTGGCGCCGGATACACCTGGATACGGAGAGTCCGATGGGCCCGCGAGTCGGCCCGAGATCGGCGATTACTCCGACGCCATGATCGACTGGCTCGACAGCCTTGAAGTGCCGCAAGTTGACCTGTTCGGTTATCACACCGGCAGCGCGATTGCGGCCGACCTTGCCGCTCGCTACCCGGCGCGCGTGCGCAACCTTGTGCTGATGTCGGTGCCTTTGTTTGACAAGGCGTTTCTCGACGACTGGCAGCCGGGACCGCCTGAGCTCGCCGAAGATGGTTCTCACCTGGCGCGCATGTGGGGAAGCAGCTTCGACAATCGTGATCCGCAGCAGGACCTGGAGATGATTGCGGTCACGGTGGCTGAGAAACAACGCGCCGGTAGCCGAGAGTGGTGGGCGCTCGGTGCCCTGAAGCATTTTGATATGACGGCGGCGCTAAAGGGCATCCGCGCGCCGGTCGGAATAGTGATTCCGGGTGACGGCCTGCAGGAACGAACGCGACAGGCCGCCGCTCTGTTAACTCCGCACGACATCGTTGCAAGGCCGGATTGGGGATACGGCATCTTTGACACACGATTCGAAGAAATTGCGGAAATTATCGAATCCCTGCTCGATACAGACGAAGAACCAGAAGGAGCAAGAAATGAAACTGACGAGTAATGTCAGCCGCTGGCTGCTCGCGCTGGCGGTCCTGGTACCGCTGGCCGCAAATGCCGGCGATCGCCTGGATCCTGATGATCCGGACGATGCAATCAAGATCGCGCGCAAGTGGAGCTGTTCACTGGTCGATGGTGAGCCGGTTATCTACTGGTGGTCCGGGTCCATGTACTCCCGGGTTCCCGGCGAACGCGACCGACTGCTGTTTAACGTGCAGGGCATGAACATCCGCACATGCGGAACGGTCACCGACCCGGTTCGCGGCGAAGGCTATCGTTCGGTCTCGAGGGAAGTCATGTTCTATCTCGATCCGGAAACCAACGAGGTGCTGCGTGAATGGGAAAACCCGTGGACCGGCGAAACCAATGAAGTCATTCACGTCGCCAACGACCCGGTCAACGCCCGCCGGCCTTCTTTCCCGTACGACGCGGACGGCAAGCCGCTCGCGAAATTCCGCGGCACTGTCAAGAACGGCCGGGTCTTCACGACTGGTGCGGTGCCGCTGTTCTACACCAACCCGATGGGTGGCGACTACCAGGAATATGTTGGTGGCTCGTATCACGCGATGGAAATGTTCAACTCATTCGCCTACGAGGACGAAGTCTTCGATCCGGATGTACCGTCCAATATGAAGAAATCCCTGGGCTGGGCACGTGTTTCGAAATGGCTTCCCTGGATGGAGATGGGCGACCGGGTCGGCATCATGGTCGCGACTACGGTCGGCCGTCGCATGAAGGATTTCGATTCGCTGCCCGACGTCGTCAAGGACGAGATCATGCTGAATCACCCGGAGTACACGGAAGCACCGCCGCTGGATGACGATCGACCCAATGACACGACCTGGACGATTACAAAGCGTGCGATCGATGTTCGCCGCGCAGAGGAGGGCGAAGAATGAGAATCGCAAAAATTTTGATCGCCGCAGCGGCCTGCTGTTTCGCGGCGACCGCGATGGCGGACAAGAAGCTCGATATGAGCGATCCGGATGATCGCTTCACCGTCTGGGCAAAGCTGCAATGCCGCCTGACGCCGAATAAACCTGTTCTCTGGTGGTGGCACGGCAAGATGTACAGCCGTCGCTCAGGCGAGAAGGACCAGGCGTTATTCAATGTTCAGGGCATGAACATTCGCAACTGCGATTACCGCGTGGATGACGTTCGCGGCCCTGGCCTGAGATCGGTATCGCGCGAGGTGCTTTTGTACCTGGACCCGGAAACCGACGAAGTCCTGGACACCTGGGAGAACCCGTTCACAGGTGAGACGGTCGAAGTCGTGCATGTACACAATGACCCGGTGAACATGCGTAGTCACATGTGGGCGCGCGACGAGAACGGCGAGCCGAGTGGCATTGGCGACGACCTCATGGCGTTTGATGACATGCTGCTCGATGGAGGTGGTGCGGCGAGGTTGTTCTACACGAACCCGCTGGCCGGCGACTACCAGCAGTACATCGGCGGTACCTACCACGCGATGGAGCTCGGTGCGTTCAGCGCAAACATCGACCAGGCACTCGATCGCGAAAGCGACACCATTGATGACGTGATGTTGTCGTGGGGCAGGGTTTCGAAATGGCTGCCCTGGATGAAGATGGGCGATCGCGAAGGTGTGGTTGTCTTTAACACGGCCGGTATGCGCCTGCAGAACTGGGATGACATGCCCGAGGTGCTCCGCAACGAGATCGAGGAAAACTACCCGATCTACCGTGAGCCGCCACCTGTCGACGATGATCGTTCGAATGAAACGTCATGGGTGGTCTTCAAGCGACACATCGAGGAGAAGCGCGCGCAAGAAGGGACCGTGAGTGGCTCTGCGGAACACTGAGCGCTCCTGGGGCTCACTCAGCAAGTGGCTGCACTGGACGATCGCCGCATTGATGATTGCGGCGATCGTCTGCTCGGTCTGGGCGGATCAGCTCGACCCAGAAGTCGACTGGCACCGTACCCTGTGGCAATGGCTGATCATGAAGCTGCACAAGCCCATTGGCTTTACCGCCATGGTCCTGATCTTTGTCCGCTTCGTGTGGATGCTGATGAACCCCCGACCGGCATTGCCCGAAAGCATGAGCCGCAGCGAAGTGATTGCCAGCAAACTGGTGCACGTGACGCTGTACGGTCTGATGCTGGTTGTACCGCTCACCGGCTGGTTCATGTCCCAGTATGCGGATTCGGCGGTCGATTTCTTCGGCGTGTTTTTAGTTGGCAACATCGTTGCGCCCGACAAGGACATGGTCGGCCGGCTGCATCCATTCCACGTGTGGCTCGGACTGACGACGGCCGGCCTGGTGTTGTTACATGTACTCGCCGCGCTGTTCCACGAATACGTGCGCAAGGACGGCGTGCTGAGCGAAATGCTGCCGGGCGGGGGAGGCCGGGAAGCGGACTAGAGCCACTTCCTGCGCCACCACAGAAACGGGCCGGTAAAGACCAGCACCAGTGCGAATGCCGTCAGCAAGTCGCTGATCCACGGAAACGCCGGGTGAATTGCATGGCCGGTATGAATGTCTGCAAGAAACAGGAACAGAGGCATCCCGGTCAGCGGTGGCGGTTTGGCGTCAGTCATTGCCGCGCTGCCCGGCACTGCGCCGCGGAACACGCCCTGGCTGTTCTTCAGGCACCAGTCATCGCCGCAGCGGCTGCCTGAAGATATTCCGGTAAAGGGACCCTCGACGATGGACCAGGAATGTCCCTGGTCGTCCGAGTAGTAGCTCGCATTCAGCCCGGCACCGATAAACAGCACGTCATCCACGCGGAACAGGTTTAACGAATTGCCGTAATCGGCTTTCTGGATGGGTAGCGTGTTGTCGCGCTGCCAGGTGTTCGCGTCGTCTGTAGAACGGTAGAGCCCTTTGCGGGTCACCAGCAGCAGATCGCCGGAGCCATCCGTCGTTGTCACGACGTCCTGGATATCGCCATCCAGCGAGCGCATCGAGAAGCCGGCCGGAACGACGGCGGCAGGGACGGGGACGGATTCCGCCCACTTGTAGAGTGCGCGAATGTGGTTGCCGAAAATCCCGGTCACGGACACATAGAAAATCGGGATAAGCGCCAGCAGGCCAATGATCGGCGCGTGGCTGCGATACAGCCACGCCGTCGTTTTACGCTTGCGGGCGGCGGTTGCGCTTTCCGGTTGCTTGCGCCAGCGCCGCCGCATGAACCAGTAAAGAAATCCGGAGAGGGAAAGGATAACGAGTGCGAGGCCGGAGAAGTCGTTGATCAGTACGCCGGCCGCGCCTTCGACGAGACCGTGCCCGAAATGCATGTTCAGGATAAAGCGGCTGAGTGGTACGTCACCGCTGATAACCGGTTCGATAGCGGTGGTTTCGCGCCACTCAATTTCGTTGTTTGCAGGCCGCAAGAAGAACACGCTGGATCGATCCGTTACGCCAAGCAGCTCGCCGTCCCGTGTGCTGCGCGAGAGTGAACTTACGACTTCGCCTTGCAGGACAATTCGCGTCGCCATGTCATCAGTGGATTGTCGCCACACGCCGTCATCGGTCGCGATCAGGGCGCCCGAGGAATCATGTGCCAGGCCCAGAACCTGTGGAGAATAGTCGAGCCCTTCGAAACTGATGGATACCCAGGACTGACCACTATCAGTGCTTTGCCAAAGGCCGCGCTCTGAACCGCCGAGCCAGCGCCGCTCGTCGAGCGGGTCGACGAGGATATGGCGCATGTATGTGACCCGGATAAAGCGCGTCAGGTCGGGCGATCCCCAGGATTCCGGAACGGTTGCCTGGTTGGGAATACGCCAGTCCGGGTGATCGAGAATGATCCCGGTAACGCCGAGCACCGTGAGCCACAGCGCTGCGGCAAGACCGAGCCAGCGGTGGATCTTGCCGAGCAGGTTGCGGCTTCGTCTGGGCTGTTTGTCCGGGTTACTCAATTGCAATGCCACCTAAAAAGAATTATAGTTATATCATTAGAACAACATAAAGTAAATCAATCACTTAGTTCATTCGCCGGGCGCCGGACTGCGCGCTCGGACCGTAAACCAAGGGGGATTCGATGATCCGCAATGCATCAAAACTGGGCCAGATTTCGTTCCTGGCGGTGTTGGCTGCCGGCCTTAGTGCGCCAGTATTCGCACAACAGGACGACGGTGCCAACAGCATAGAAGAGGTGATCGTCACCGCACGTAAACGCGAGGAAAACCTGCGCGACGTGCCGGTTGCCGTTTCGGCTTTTTCAGAAGCAACGATGGCCGAGGCCAGCATCTCGGACGTACAGGACCTGGCGCTGATCAGCCCGGGACTGTCGTACAGGGAAGGCTTTGGTCGCGCGACCGGTAACGCCAATAACCGTCCTTCAATACGCGGCATGTCGAGCATCCTGGGTGCGCCGAACGCGAGCTTCTTTGTTGATGGCATCTATGTAAATGGCCCGATCACGGCTTACAGCATGGAGAACCTGGAGCGTGCCGAGGTCATTCGTGGACCGCAAGCGGCGACCTTTGGTCGCGGCACTTTTGCCGGCGCCGTCAACTTCGTGACGCGTCGTCCGGGTGACGAGTTCAATGGTCGCATCAAAGTTGAAGCCGGCGATCATGACACCACGGAGATCAATGGTTTCATCTCCGGTCCGCTGATCGAAGGTGCCCTCGCTTACGAACTTAATGCGCGGCATTACGATCGTGGGGCTGATCCGAAGTATCCGAACCAGGCAACGAACGGCGGCAAGATTGGCGCCGAGCAGACCACGGCTGTGGGCGTCAAGCTGAACTGGACGCCGACTGATACGGCGAGCATCTACCTCAACCTGCAGTACTCCGAGGACGAGGATGGAACGTTCGCTTATGGCCTGTGGAATGGCGGCGACAACGGGCCGAATGACATCAATTCCAATTCGGCGAATACCAGTAATTGCTTCGGTCCGACGTTCCTGTTCTCGATCTTCACCGCCAACCGCAGCCGCGGCTACTGGTGTGGCGAGATCGGTACTCCGAAGGCGTTCTACGAAGATCTCGGCGGCCTGAACGGTGTAGAGCGCGAAACACTGACGGCGAATGTAATTGCTGACTTCGAGCTGGGTAACTGGTTGCTGACCTCGGCGACCGGTTACACGACCTACGATTATCAGAACGCATTCGCGGCGATATACAGTGGCGCTTCGGTGAGCTGGAGTGGCAGAGACGGTAACAAGACCCTGTCCCAGGAAATCCGGCTGTCGACGAATACTGACAGTGCCGCACGGTTCACGGTGGGCGGATATTTCTATCGCCAGGAATCAGGCGATGGCTTCAGCACATCGTTCAATCCGTTGAATACGAACCCGGGCGATATTGATCTCGCTGCGGCGGCGTTTTCAGACGATTCCGAAGTTCAGAACGTGGCCGTTTTTGCGGGTGTCGACTGGGATCTCGACGATCGCCTGACCTTGTCGGCTGAGGTGCGCCATCAGAAAGAAGATCTGAAGCTGGGCGGAACGAACGCGGCCGGCAATCTGACGTTTGCCGGCTCGCCCAGTATCGACTTTTCGGCGACCTTGCCCAAAGTCGCGCTGAGCTTTGCCGCGACCGATACCGTAAATCTGTATGCGGCCATTGCGACCGGCAATTCACCGGGCGGCTTCAATGAAAACTATTACGAGACCCGCTTTGTGCAGGCTGAGCGCGACATTTTCGTCGCGACGCGCGGTACCTACGAGGAGTCCGACGTCACGTCCTACGAGGTTGGCATGAAAGGCCTGTATTACGACGGCGCTGTCGCATTGAATGTCTCTCTGTACCAGAACGACTGGGAGAAGCAGGCGCTGACAAACTCTGACGCCCTGACGCAGGTCGCCTCGGGCACGCAAACGACGGTCGCCTATATAACCAATGCGGGTAAGTCTTCGGTGACCGGCGCCGAAATCGAACTGATTGCTCGCCCCACGGACTATCTCGACTTCTCGCTCAACTACGCGTGGGCGAATGGCGAGTTTGACGACTATCTGGATGAGAATTTCCGCGATCTGCTGGACACCAACGGCATCTACACGGGTCTCGACGTTAACGGCGATCTCATCGTTGATACTGTCGATCCGGACGGCCAGGTGAAGGGCAACGCGCTGCCGCAGACGCCCGAGCACATGATCAGTCTGTCGACCAATCTGCACTGGCCTATGGGTGCCGATGGTGAAGGTTATTTCCGGATCGACTACAGCCACGAGTCGAAGCGCTACGTGCAGGCAGCCAACCTCGCATGGATCGGCGCGTCGGAAAATGTAAATGCCCGACTCGGCTGGCGTAACGACAACTGGGAAGTGAGCCTGTGGGCGAAGAACCTGACCGACGACGATACGCCGGAAGTGGTTACCCGTCTGCTGGACTTCCGTCAGTTCCTGCTGATGCCTTCCCAGGTACGTGCAAGCGGTCTGCGCTTCAGCTTCATCCGCGACTTCACGGTCACCGCGCCGCGGTCTCGCGAAGTGGGTGCGACGCTGACCTACCGCTTCTGATTACGGTCTGCATGCACCTCGACGACGTGGATGCGAATCCCGTCGGGGTCGTACATGACCAGCTCTGACTCGCTGCCGTCGGCCGACAAGGTCGGCGGCAGCAGTATTTTTACCCCCAGCTCCTGCGCTCGTTCATAAACCAGCGCGATATCTGAGCTGACAATCGCCATCATTCCTTCGCCCGTGGCCATCGTTTCCGGTCCGGGCCGTCGCATGGCAGGCAGCGGTGGATTGCTGATGTGCAGGAGTCCGATCATTGCACCTGTCAGTTCCCGGCCATCGACTTCCTTTGCGCCGCGGAGAACAACAAAATGCGCGCTGCGTCCTTCTTCCAGTTGCAGCTGTTCGAGAACCGCCGGCCGTGATATGTCGCCGTCGAAACCGACTTCGTAACCAAGGACGTAGCTGTAGAATCGCTTGCTCGATTCGACATCACTGACGACCAGCGCCATGCGCAGCATTACCGAGTCGGGGAACTCCTCCGTTAACTCTTCTGCATGGACTGAGGAGAGCGACAAAGCGGCGAGTACGCCAAATAACGTTCTGGTGCCAACGGTCATATCAGGATTCCAGTTGTCGAATATTGGGGACAGCAATGTGCAGAACGGCGGCAGAAACGAGGTGCAGCAGCGCGATCATGTAGAACACGGACTCGTAACCTGACTGCGCGATCATGAGCCCGGCGACGATGCCAAGTACGCTGCCACCCAGGCTGCCCACTGCGCCGAATGCGCCCCAGACTGTTGCAACTTTTGCGGCAGGGAACAGGTCTGCCGGGACCGTGAAGAATGCCGAGCTCTTGATCTGGATCGCGAACATTGCGAAACAGATCAGTCCGAGTGCAAGCATAGCCGACTCGGCCTGTACCGCAGGAATAACCACGAGCACCATACTGGCGCCGAGCCAGATGACGGCCTTGCGTGCAAAGTTCACGGTGTGTCCGCGAGCAACCAGTTTGCTTGACAGCCAGCCACCGGTAAGCGCGCCGAGATCGGCGGCCACCCACGGTAGCCAGGCGAACATCGCAATGTCGCGCAGGTTAAAGCCACGCGCTTCGATCAGGTATGTCGGCAGCCAGAACAGGAAAAAATTGAACGGGAAATCGCTGACAAGTCGCGACGCCATGATGCCCCAGAACTCGCGATGTTCCATCAGTGAGTACCAGGGTTCCCTGCTTTCCTGCTCGGAGCGTTCGGCAAGAATCATTGCGCGTTCGTCTGCGGAGATACGTGAGCACTCTTCGGGCTGCGTGAACCATCGGTTCCAGAGGACGACCCAGAAAAGTCCCAGCACGCCCGGGATGATGAACGCCCAGCGCCAGCCAAGTGTCTCCATAATCCAGACAGCAAGAGGCGGTGTGATAATTGCACCGAGACCGGCGCCGAGCATGAAAATGCCAACTGCCGTCGAGCGTTCCTTCGCAGGGAACCACTGGGCGACAGCTTTGGTGGCTGCCGGGAAGTTCGCAGCTTCGGCAATGCCCAGCGTGACGCGCAAGGTGAAGAAGCTCCAGACACCGCGACCGAGCGCGTGCAGCACAGTCGCGACCGACCACATGATCGCTGCAATTGAGAATGCGCGTTTCGTCCCGAGCCTGTCGATGATCGGCCCGGAGACGAGCTGTCCGATCCCATAAGCAAACAGGAAGCCGCCTGTGATCAGTCCGTAGTCGGCATCGTCGATCGCAAACAGGTCGCGCACCACAGGGGCGACAACACCAAATACCGAACGGTCGATGTAGTTGATTGTCGTGATGACCGCGAGCAGGATCGCGATTCGCCAGCGTACCGCCATTACACGTCTCCGCAAATCTGGTGAATATTTGCAGCCTCATTTGGCGCCCACAATTGTGTGCGCCGCAACATTTCGGTTGCGAGGCACAGATTGCTCGAGAGCATGGGCCGGTCTGCGTTCTTCAGCGCTTCAATTGTTGGCATGCCGGTGCCGCTCAGCAACACGACATCCGCATCAGCGGCATCGAATGCAGCCAGTGCTGCTGCAACCTGGTCGTCAGTGATGCCGTAAATAGCTCGTGTGTCGTCGCCTACATCGATGCGCTGAAATGCGACGACATCGAAACCGAACTCGGACCAGTAGCCAATTGCAGCATTACAGAGATCGTCGGGGTAGGGCGCAAGCATCGCAATCCTGCGTGCGCCGTGACCTTCGAGCTCACGGCGAATGGCCTGGGTTGCAGTTACAACCTGAATGCGATGTTGCTGTTCTGCCTGCTCACGTAATTCGTCCTCTCGCTCGTGGCCGACCAGGTAGGACGATGCCGTACACGCGAATGCGAAGCCGCGCAGAGGCATCGAGTCGTAACTGGTCATCGTTGCCGTGATGTTTTCGATATATTCGACAAGCCGTTCAGTCGGGGAATCGCTGCGGCTGGTCAGGCGCGTGAACATGGCGCGTGCCGGGCCGCGAAAGAACTGCTGGAACTCGATATCGACGGTCGGGTTTGCCTGTGGCGTGCCGACGCCGATCAGTACGTCATTCAATGTCCTGTGCCTCCCTGAGACCGGTGATCATTGACGAGCGCAACAGGAAGTCGCGACAGCGCTCGGGATCATTGGCAATCGCCCGGTGATTCTCCAATCTTGCGAGTTGCTCGCCGCGGTCCATCGTAGCCATGCGTTCACGATTTGCGGATGCCTGGGGAATGATGCGTTGCGATGCCAGCGTGTGTCGCTGCCGGTCATAGCGATCCAGTAAAGCATCGTCGGCGCCGCTCAAAACCCGCAATAACTTGTCGGCGAGATTCATTGCGTCGTGGATGCCGCCGTTCATACCCATGCCGCCGCTCGGCGGATTGAGGTGTGCCGCGTCGCCGGCGAGCAGTACGCGGCCGACGCGAAACCGTTCCACGCATCGCTCATGTACACGATACGGGTTGATATCGATCAGTTTCGCGTCACGGGCGTCGGGGTGGATATAGGCGAGCCAGTCGCGGACGCGTTCCTCGTCGGCTGCTTCGTCGAGGTCTTCGACGCCCGGGTAGAGGCTCGCACGCCAGTAGCCGCGTTGCTGCAACAGGCTGAACGGTCCGCGCTCCGACCAGCAGTAGTTGACGCCATCGAGATCGCCGAGTGCTTCATGGAAAGCGAAGTCCGTGGAGACCAGTACCGATGAGTGCGTGTGCGTCATCCCGCCGTACTCAAGGCCGATCGCCGGTCGGACTGCGCTGCATGCGCCGTCAGCACCGATGAGCCAGCCGATGCGTACCTCACCTGATGACAAGCGAACGTCAACTCCGGCGTCGTCCTGCACGAGCGTTTCGAGGCGGTTGCCGAATTCCACTTCGACACCTCGCCCGGCAAGTTCGGCGATAGCGAGATCGCAATAACGATGCTGTTCGACCTGCAGGCGAAACGGGTGCTTGCTCGCGCCGCGAATATTTTCGAGATCGAAGCTTACGAATTCCGCAGTCTCGTGCTGGCGCAGCTGGAACCGCGGCACCTTCAATCCCTGGGCAACGAGATCGTCAATGAGCCCGAGAGACTCGATGATGTCGAGCGTTGGGGGGTGAAAGGTTGTCGCCCGCATGCGGCGATCGACGTCCGTGCCGGCATCGACAACACGAACGCTGATACCGAATTTTGTCAGCGCGAGCGCGGCACTCAGGCCGACCGGACCTGCACCTGCGATCAGGACTGGTGCGTTTTCGCTCATTCGGCGTCTTCGGCTCGTGCTTCAATCGGGACAACGTCACCGCGATTCATGTACAGCGCTTTCTGGCGGAAAAATCGGGTCATGCCGGTCGCACCCATGCGGGACGGACCGATTCCCGACATCTTGAACGCGTTCTTGCAGGCTTCGAATACCATCGCTGTCATGCCGGCATCGTTGATGCTGATACCGCCGGCGTCCAGGCGGTCAGCGAATGCTTTCGCAACGCTTTCATCCGGCGCAAACACGGCGCCGGACAGTCCATAGTGCGTGTCGTTGGCGAGTTCAAGCGCCTCAGCTTCGGTCGAGTACTTCATGACCGGCATCAACGGGCCAAAGGTTTCTTCGCGCATGACATCCATCGTGTGATCAACATTCGATAGCACGGTCGGCTCAATCCAGAGGCCACCATGGTCGAGAACTTTGCCGCCCGTATTTACTACCGCTCCCTTGTTCACGGCGTCTTCGATATGCCCTTTGATGATCTCAGCCTGCCTGTCGAATATCAGCGGGCCGATGACGCCCTTGCCTATGTCGGGGTAGTTGATCGGCGTCGCGGCGGCTTTGGCCGTGAGCAGCTCAACAAACTCGTCATACTGGCTTTCGTGTACGTAGATGCGTTCTATGGACTGGCAGGCTTGTCCTGTCGCGTTGACAGACGCCCGCAGAATCGCCGTGGCCGCGCGCTCGAGATCCGAACCCGGCAGGACGACCGCCGGGTCTTTGCCGCCGAGCTCGAGAAATGCAGGAATGAATTGCTCGGCTGCTGCTGCGGCAACTTTGCGGCCAGTCGCTACGCTGCCTGTGAAAGCGACGACGTCGACGTGTTCGATCAGCGCGGCGCCACTGCGGCCGTCACCTGAAATGAACCGGAGCACACCATTCAGCGCGGGGACCTTTGCGAAGGTTTCCGCAACGGGAGCAGCAAACCGCGGAGTCACTTCGCTTGGCTTGATGATGACGCTGCAGCCGGCCAGCAAGGCGGGAATCGCATCAATGAACGACAGCAGCAACGGGAAGTTCCACGGGCTGATGACGCCAAGTAACGGGTAGGGGTCCAGGCGCTGCTGCAGTGCTACACCCGGCATGCCCTTGGATGGCCATTCTTCTCCTTCGAACGCGGCCGGTGCATTCATGCACCAGGACTCGATCAGCCCGATGATGCCGAACAGCTCGCCTTCGGCGAGCTTGCGACGACCGGTATCGGTTACGAGGGCGTCGACAATCTGGTCTTTGGCAGCGAGCAGTTCGCGTTCCCATTGCTGCATCGCTTCGATGCGTGCTTCGACGCCGTCGTCCCGCCACGCGCTCTGGTTACCTCGAATCTCACTCGCGATCGGTGCGATGTCTGTGATAACCGGAATCTCGTAGTCGTGTTCCCCGGTTCTCGGGTTACGAACATTCAGCATCTCGCACATCAGCGAATCTCGTCTGTGAGCAACTGGTTCAGCTCGATGACAAAGCCATCGGGGTCGGTCAGTACGCTGACCTTGACGGGTATTGTGCCCTTGCCATCGTAAGAGGGGTAGGCGGTCTCGCGCGGTTCATACAGGGCACGAACTCCGCTTACGCTGCGGGCTTTCTCGAATGTCGCATCGAGGTCGTGGCTGTTGAACAGCAACACGATACTGCCGGTGCTAAATGGTTCATCGCCCTGGTTTGGTGCGGGCTTCACGGGTTTTTTGTATTGCAGCAAACCGATGATGCCAACGTAGGTGTCGTTTGCGCGCAGGAACACGAGTCGTGATGCTCGCTCCGCTTCTTCGTCCGTCGTGGCGCTGCGCGGCGTGCGAATTGCGTTGTCGTAGATGACCTGCATGCCGAGGGCATCGCGGTAAAAGGCGAGTGATCGGTCGATATCGCGCACGATCAGCGTGGTCCGGCGCAGGTCGATTGGCACCCGCTCATCTTCGGCAACCGGCTCGGCGTAGACGACGGTTGCTGTAACTGTCAGAAATACAAAGAAAACATGGCGCAGCATCGATGATCCCCGTAATCAGATACCCGCAAAGGGTATTTTGTTATATCATTATGCCAATACTAGCCGATTTTCCGGTTCAGGGGGATACGAATGGCCGAGCACGCGCCCACCGTACCGCGCATCGACAGCGCTGTGTTTCTCGTTATCTGTTACGACGCAGAAGGTGCGGCCGAGCATCGCGAGCAACATCTTGATGGACATCTGCTGTACGTCGAGAAGCACGTCGATGACTACCTGGTCGCGGGTCCGTTGCGCGAACCCGGCACTGAACCATTGATGGGCAGCTTCTTCCTCGTTGCGGCTGAAAATGCCGATGAAGCGCGTGCCATCGTCGCGGGCGATCCCTACGTGCAGAGCGGTATGTATCGGGAGATCGTGGTGCACTCGTGTGTGCCCGCGGGCGGCAAGTTCATGGGCGGCGTCATCTGGGATTCAGTCGAGTCCATTCGCGGCCGCGCTTCATGATTCGACGCGTTGCAATTTTCGGGCTGCTAATCACGCAGCTCGCGACTGCCGAGTCGCTGGTAACCGGCGGCTACCAGGAAGCGGTGTTCAGCGTTTCCGATACAGACGAGTGGGTCGAAACATTTAAAGAGGTCGCCGGCTGGGAAGTGCTCCATGAAGGGGAAAGTGACCGTAACCTGCTCAAGGCATGGGAGCTTCCGGAGAACGCGACTGCACGCGAGGTCGTGCTCGGCAACCCGGGAACCGACCGGGGCTTCGTTCGACTGATCCAGTTCGATGGCGCCGAGCAGGTACAGATTCGTTCCAACGCTCAGAGCTGGGATACGGGTGGCTGGTTCGACGTCAATTCGCGCATCGTCAGCATGGACAGGAAGTTCGCCGAACTTCAGGTACGCGACTGGCAGGCAGCAAGCGATCCGGTCGAATTTTCGTTCGGCCCGTTCGTCGTGAAGGAGTGGCTCGCGCGAGGTCCGGACGGCATCGTGATCGCCGTCATCGAACGCGTACAGCCGCCGCTCGAAGGGCATCCGCACCTGCGCGAGATGGGACGGTTAATCAACGCCACGCAGATCGTCACGGATATCGAATCGGCCCGGGCGTTTTACATGGAGAAGCTCGGCTTCCAGAGTTACCTCGAGCACGTGGGACCGAGCAAGGAAGCCGGCCCGAACGTGCTGGGCCTGCCGCACAACATCGCAGCGGACGTGACGCGGCACGTTTCGATCCTGCACCCGCACAAGATAAACGAGGGGTCCGTTGAGCTGATCGAGTTCGATGGCGCGACCGGCGCGGATTTCTCGGCGCGCGCAGTGCCGCCGAATCTTGGCGTGTTGATGCTGCGATTCCCGGTCGCGGACATCGAGGAATTCGAGGCACACGTACAAAGCGAAGGCATCGAGATCGTGATGTCGCCGCGAACGGTTTCATTGGTGCCGTACGGCGACGTATCGCTGATGGCAGTGCGCGGCCCGGACGGCGTCTGGATCGAGTTTTTTGAGAATTAGAAGAACGAGAAGGATAGAGGAGAGCAGTCAATGACCTATCTGTTTCTGAAGTGGGCGCACATCATCGCGATGGCCTACTGGCTTGGCGGCGAATGGGGCGTATTCAACGCATCGCGACCGATCACCAATTCGAAACTGTCGCTCGAAGAGCGCCGTCGGCACATGGAAACGGCCTACCGGATCGATATCCTGCCGCGAACGGGCATCATCCTGTTGCTGCCGCTGGGCCTGCACATGGGCGCGATCGGCAACTACCAGCCGCTGCACGGCCCCTGGATCGTCGGAATGTGGGTCTTCGTTGCGTTCTGGCTCTCGATTACCTACTCGGCGTTTTTCAAACGCGGCACCGATCTTGGCGTGAAGCTGACGAAGATCGATGAGTCATTCCGTTACGTGGTCATACCGCTCCTGATTGGTTTCGCGATCTACTCGCTGATGACGCAGTGGCCGTTCCCGCAAGGCTGGTACGCGGCGAAGGTGGGTCTCTACGGTGTCGCGCTGATCATCGGTTTGTTGCTGCGCTTCATCATGCGTCGCTGGGTCATGCTGTTCCGCCGCATCACGGCGGGCGACGACCCGGACGCTGAAGCCATGCTCGACCGGGAGCTCGCACAGGGGCGCATGCTTGCCTACGTTTACTGGGTCGTCATTGGCAGTGTTGCGCTGTTTGGTGTATTCAAGGGCGCGTTGCTGATCTAACAAACAGAACAAAGGCCCGTTATGGCTTCCAAGTACGCTGAGTTCCGGTTTGGCTGGCCCGTTGTCTTCGCCTCGGCGATTGGCATCGGGCTGGGCATGTCTCCGCTGCCGTTCTACACGCTCGGCGTGTTCGTCGGGCCGTTGATGGGGGAATTCGGCTGGGGCGTTGACCAGATCATGCTGTCGATGGCGTTCTTTACGTTCTCGGCATTGTTCTCGAGTCCGCTCGTTGGATACCTGACCGACAAGTTCGGGCCGCGCCGCGTCGCGCTGACATCGATTGTTCTCTTCTCGCTGTCGATGATGTCGTTCTCGCTGCAGACGGGATCGATTCCGCAGTGGCTGGCCACCTGGTGTGCGGTTGCGTTCTTCGGTGCGGGCACTTTGCCGATCACCTGGACGCGCGCGGTCACCGGCTGGTTTCAGGAGTCGCGCGGGCTGGCGCTCGGTATGGCCCTGATTGGTACCGGTATCTTCGGAGTCATTGCGAAACAGTACGCGTTCTGGCTGATCGAGATGTTCGGTTGGCGCGGCGCCTATATTGGTGTTGGCGCGCTGCCGATGCTGATTTCCTTCCCGATAGCATTCCTGCTGTTCCGCGACATCTCGGATCCCAGGGTGGCGGACAGGGTTGCGCACATGGAGCGCAGCCTGGCGAAGCCCAAGGTGCGCCACGGTGGCCTGAGCCTGGTGGAAGCATTAAAGGACTGGCGATTCTATCTGCTGGCCTACGCGTTCGTCCCAATCTCGTTTGCGGTTGGCGGACCCATCCCCAATCTCGAAAATATGATGGGCACCAAGGGCTTCACGCCGGAAGAGGCGGTGATGCTGGCGAGCGTTATCGGCTATGCAGTTGTCGTGGGTCGCGTTGTCGGCGGTTTCCTGCTCGATCACATCTGGGCGCCGGCCGTGGCGGCGACAATTCTCAGTCTGCCGGCGATTGCAGCATTGATGCTCGCGCAGCCCGAGATGACGTTCTGGTATGCGGCGGTCGGCATCTTCATTCTCGGTGCAGCAGCAGGTGTCGAATACGACCTGATGGCGTACCTGGTTTCTCGCTATTTTGGCCTGCTGCATTACGCCGCAATTTACGGCGCTTTGTACGGCTTCTTTGCGCTGGGCGCGGGGATTGGTCCGGCGGTCTACGGCGCGTACTTCGAAGCCGATGGCAATTACGACGCGATCCTGAGAATCTCGGCGGTGCTATTCCTTGTCGGTGCGATTCCGTTGCTGTTACTCGGTAAGTACCGCGACTATCAGGAACCGCTGGAGGCTGACCGAGAGTAAACGCGGTTGTGCGAGTCGGTTGCGCCCTCAGGGCTCGACAATCTCGACAAGCGTACCGTCCTTCGCGCGCAGCGTTCCCGCGCGTTTGCCGTCGTAAATGGCCGAGTCACGTTGCAAGGGCGGCGTAATCCACAGATCGCTGTTGCGTTTGAAAATCTCGTCGAAGTTCGGCACCCAGAACGTACCGATCGCGACGCCCTGCGGGAGTTCTCCGTCGTAGCCGGGTCGGGTCGTCGCCTGTGGCGGCATCTGGTCGAGTTCGAGGAAGACGTCCTTGCCGTGGATCATCGTTGAGATGACGTGTGGATCGTCGGCAGGCAGGTCGAACGCCGCCGCGAGCATCGTGTAAACGATCTCCAGGTGTTCGCGGCCGGTCTTGAAATCGAGGTGCTCGTCGAGCCACGCCTGCGACGCTTTCATATCTGAGCAGGCCATGACCAGAATAAACAACTTGTCGATCAGCGCGGCGGCGCGCGGTAAGTCGAATTCGGGCAGATTCTCGCGAATCTGTGTGAGATAGACGATCTCCTCGTCGGGCCCCTTGACCTGCATTGGATAAATGGCTGGCAGACCGTCGAGCTCCCTCGGCGGTCCGATGACTTCAAACGGCGATTTGAGGATGCGCTCGTGGACCGCAAGCACATCCTGTACACAGATTTCGATCGCTGACCAGCCGTAGGTGCGCAGCGCTTTGAAGCCCGGATGGATGTCGTTCTCGACAAGCCGAATAAAAATGTCTATTCCCGATGCCGGACGCAGCACGGCACAGCGACGGCCGGCTGCCGCGGGACACCCCCAGCTTTGTGCGAGCGATTCGTCCAGTTCGCGCTGTTCTTCGACGGTGTAGTCGAGCCACTCGCAGTACAGGTCGACTGAACGATTCAGGTCGGAAACCGACAGAGTTGCGGCGCGCATGAGTTCCACGGGGTGTCTCCGCTGTTAAACGGGCAGTACAGTATCGCTTTGCCCGATAAATGACTTAATGTTAGTATTTTATAACAAAGAGAATCCGGGGGAGCAATGGCACACCTTTCACGTCGGGCGTTTGTCGCGGGGCTGGGCGCGAGCCTGTTGCCGTGGCAGACCGGCGTCGCAAAGGAGACAAAGGTCGTTGTCGTTGGCGCCGGTCTTGCCGGGCTGGCCGCTGCGTGGGATCTCACTGAGGCAGGTGTCGACGTCACATTGATCGAGCAGTCGATGCGTGCCGGCGGTCGTGTCAAAACAGTTCGTGGGCATTTTGCGGACGATGCCTGGATCGATGTGGGCGGCCAGACCACGGGCGCATTTTATGCCAACTTCTTCTACTACTCGGCGTTGTTCGAACTGCCTTTCGAGGCACAGCAGGAGTTTCGCCAGCGCCCCGATTATCTGCTGCATTTTAACGATCAATTGTTGTCAGGTGCGGCATTGCACGCCGGGGATGCGCCGTGGCCGGTTAATCTGCATGAGCATGAGCGGCCGTTGGCACCCTTTCGATTGCTGTCGTCGTATCTGACACCGATTGCGAAAAAAATCGGCGCCGTGGAAAACGTGTTGTCACCGGAGTTTCTTCCCTACGACGCGCTGACATTGCGGCAGTTGCTGCTGCGACAGGGCGCCAGCGACGCGGCCGTTCGTCTGATCGACCACACGCTGAACTACAACAGTGTCGATACAGTATCCGCGCTCAGTGTGCTGCGGGACACCGTGCGCAGGATGCACATGCAGGGCGGTCAGGCGTTGAATCTGGATAACGGCAATTCGAGTTTGCCCGAGGCGTTCGCGAAGCGACTCTCAGAACACATTCGGTATGGCTGCAGGTTGACCGCGGTGGGTCGAATGAACAGCGGCGTTCAGTTACAAGTCGAAACAAACGGTGAGCGGGAATCGTTGTACGCTGATTACGTGGTGCTGGCAATTCCGTTTACAGCACTGCGCCGGATTGACATTACGCCGGCGTTGCCGACGTCGCGCCAGGCCATCATTAGTGAGTTGCCGTATACGCAGATTGTACAAGCCTGGTTGCAGACGAAGACGCGATTCTGGGAGCAGCGTGCGCCGGTGTCGATGGTCGTGTCGGACGGTCCGCTGGAGCGTCTTTTCGATGCGTCTCGAAAAATGTCCGGCGAACGCGGCATGCTGATTAATTGGATCAATGGAACCGGCGCGAAGCGGGTTTCAGGTCGCACGGCCGAGGAGCATGTTGAGGAAGTTAAGCGGCAGATTTCAGTCGTGTGGCCGCAGGCAAAAGGCCAGTTCGAGGCAGCGATGAGTAACGACTGGAGTCAAAGCTATGCCGAAGGTGCCTACGCGCACTACGCACCGGGACAGATGGCCGCCTATGCGGCCGAGATTCCGAAACCGCTGGGACGACTGCACTTCGCAGGCGAACATACGGAGTTGGTGGCACCAGGCATGGAAGGTGCGCTGACGTCCGGGCGGCGCGCGGCAGAGGAGATTCTCGGCGCACTCAACTAGGGCCTGTTAACACGAGCGACAACGCCGCCGGGCGAAAAACCGCCTCGGCAGGGTCGATGACATTCGTGTTAACAGGCCCTAGAATTACACCAAACGAAGATAACCAAGGTGCGAGCTATGAACACACGTGGGAAGGTGATAGGTGTCATCATTGCAGCGGGGATGTTGCCGGCTGCAGCGACATACGCACAGGACGGAGCGACCGCGATCGAGGAAGTCGTGGTCACGGCTCGCAAGCGAGACGAAAGTCTCCAGGACGTCCCGATCTCAATTACGGCCTTTACGGAACAGACGATTGAAAAGGCTGGCATCGAACGGCCTGCCGATTTCATCACGATGATGCCCAATGTCACAATCGTCGATACGGCCAACGTTGGCGATACGCAGGTCAGTATCCGAGGCATCGTATCGACTCGTGACGCCGAATCGACGTTTGCCTACGTGGTCGATGGGGTACTCAGCACGAATCCGAACAGCTTTAACGAAGAACTCGTCGATGTTCAGCAAATAGAGGTTCTTAAGGGCCCTCAGGGTGCACTCTACGGCCGAAACGCCGTGGCGGGCGCCGTGCTGGTCACAACGAAGGAGCCTTCCGATGAGTATTCAGGTTCTTTGCAACTCGGGTATGCCGATCCGGCCGAGGCCCGAGCTGCGGTTCGCTTTAGCGGGGGGCTGAGTGACAATCTGCGCGCAAGTCTTTCGGTCAGTCATCTCACTGCGGACGGTCACTTCAAGAATACGTTTTCCGGCAAGCGTGGCACTGTGGATTATCTCAAAGACACAACCGGGCGCCTGCGGGCGATTTTTGAACCAAATGACAATTTCAGGCTGGATGCGCGTCTTGGGCATTCGAACGTCGACGGCGGTGCGATCAACTTCAACGCCGGATTCGCGATTCCGGCATTCGCGGCCTTTTTCGGCGCGCCAGGCTTCGACGCCGACGTCAACGAAGTGCCGTTTCGTTACGTGTTCAACGTTCCGGGTGAAAACAAACAGGAGACCACCGACTTCGCGCTCAAAGCAGACTGGGCAATGGGCGGCATCGACGTCACAGGCATCGTGTCTTACAACAAACTCGAAGAGTATTTATTGTCCGACGGTACCAGTGCGACGTTCTACGGTTACGAACTCACGCCGACCTGTCGGACCGATCGCCTGACGTTAAACAACACGCCCGAAGCGCTGGGCGGCGCGGATCGGACGGACCTGTACGGTGATTTTTTCAATCCGTTTGGCATTTTCCCGCCGGGCAACGGCTTGTTTCCGCCGGACAACGTACTCGACTTCCAGGGCGTCTATGGACCGTACACGCCGACGGCCTGTGATGGATTCCAGTATCAGGAACGCAATCAGGACGATCTCAGTGTTGAGTTGCGCTTGACGTCGGATCAAAGCAAAGCGCTACGCTGGATTGCAGGTGTCTACGCGGCTGAAATCGATCGAGAAGTCGTTGTCGCCTACGGTGCGGATCAGGGGCTTGGCTTCGCGCGCACCCCGTACGTCCCGCCCACTGGCCCGAACCCGACCGACCTGTTGTTCTGGGACGATTTCGAGACCAGCGTGATCGCGGCTTTCGGCGAAATCGCTTATGACCTGACCGACACGTTCGAAGTGTCGCTGGCGGTACGCTGGGACCAGGAAGATCGCAAGGTCAGGAACAAAGTACCGAATGTGTCGGCTTCGGGATTGAACGTGAACACACTCGACGGTGTGACGTTTCTGCCGGGCCCGATCAATCCGGCCTTCGTCGCCAATCCGTCGGGTATTCCCGATCGCAGCCGCACGTTCGATCAGCTGCAGCCAAAGCTGACGGCGCGCTGGTCGGCATCGGATGCCGTCAATCTTTATGCCAGCTACGGCGTCGGATTCCGTAGTGGAGGCTTTAATTCACTGGGCAGCGCCGATCTGCTGAATTTCTGGTTTAACGCCGGATTCGGCGGCGCGGGCGAGGCCGTAAACGCACAACTCGCGATTAATGACGAGTACGACAAAGAGGTTTCCAGGAATGCTGAGATCGGCATCAAGACCGAATGGCTCGATTCGCGCCTGCGCATCAATGCAGCAGTTTTCAATACGGATGTTGAGGATAATCAGTTCTTCGAGTTCTTCGCCGGCCCGTTTGGCATTCTGCGTGTCGTGACGACGATTGACGAAATGTACATCCGCGGTTTCGAAACGGATTTCACGTTTGCGGCAAACGATGTCGTGACGCTGTTCGGCGGCATCGGATATCTCGATTCGAAGATTGAAAAAAACCGGAACCGGCCGCTGTCTGTCGGTAATCCGGTTCCCCAGGCGCCTGAGAATACCTATAACCTGGGCGCGCAGTTCGATGCACCGGTCAACGACAATGTCGATATGTTTGTGCGTGTGGATTGGCAGCACGTCGGCGATATGTGGTTCCATACGCTGCAGACAGAGGCCGTGCCGAATATCTGGCGGGCGTTTGGGTTCGGGCCGGTTTCAACCGACTTTTCCAAATCCAAACGCGATGCCTATGAAACGATCAACGCCAGAGTTGGATTCGCGGGAGAGAGCTGGACGGCTACGCTGTGGGGAAGGAATGTCACCGACGAGCGTTACCTCGAAGAGGTGATTCCGGCGCCGGAATTCGGTGGATCGTTCCTGCACGAGGCCAGCGGCGCCTCTTACGGTGTGGAATTGAAGTATCGTTTTTGAGGTCCGGAACATCCGAATGACAGACAATCTCGCCGACAATTATCGCGGCGCGTTTGACGGGAGTCTCGGCTTCGGCTGCCGGCCGGCGCTGATTCTCGTCGATTTTGTGCAGGCCTATTTTGACCCGGACAGCCCCCTGTACGCTGCAGTCGAGGCGGAACTCGCGTCGGCATTGCGCATATTGGATGTTGCCCGACAGGCGGATGTCCCGGTGTTTTATACCAATGTCGTTTACCACGAAGGCGGTGCCGATGGTGGTGTGTTTTATCGCAAAGTCCCTGCGCTGAAATGTTTCGAGGCGGGCAATCCGCTGGGTGCGTGGCCCGACGGGTTGAGTCCGGCGGATAATGAGTACGTGGTTTCCAAGCAGTATCCCAGTGCATTTTTCGGGACATCGCTCGCAGCGACGCTGACGGCCGGCGGCATCGATACGCTGATCATCACGGGCCTGACGACGAGCGGCTGCATTCGTGCGACCTGCGTCGACACCGTATCCAATGGGTTTATACCCATTGTCGTTCGCGATGCCTGCGGCGATCGCCATGAGGCGCCGCATGAGGCAAACTTGTTTGACATGAACGCCAAGTACGGCGATGTTGTGGACGAGACGACGGTTATCGCACACCTGAAGACGCTATGACTACGGGAAACATCACACTGGTCGAAGTCGGCCCACGCGACGGGCTGCAAAGCGAACCCGAAATTTTACCGACGGACAGCAAAGTGGCCTTTATTGAGAAGGCCATCGATGCCGGCATACGGCGCCTGGAAGTCGCGAGTTTTGTGCACCCGAAACTCGTTCCGCAAATGGCCGACGCCGAAGCGCTGTTGGAGGCGCTGCCACGCCATGATCACGTGTCATATATCGGATTGATCATGAATCAGCGTGGACTCGATCGGGCCCTCGCAACCGGTGTTCATGAGATCGGCATGGTTGTCGTCGCGAGCGACACCTACAACCGTAAGAACCAGGGCTGTTCGTCCGACGAATCGGTGATGGTCTGGCACGACATCAGCGCTCAGGCGAAAGACGCGGGCCGCGTTGCAAACGTAATGATCTCCTCGGCCTTCGGCTGTCCGTACGAAGGTGTCGTCGAGATTGACCGTGTTGTCGAGCTGGCGCAGCGGGTGATCGAGTCGGAGCCGGCCGAACTGGGTATCGCGGACAGCATCGGTGTTGCGGTGCCGAATCAGGTCGCCGATGTGCTGGGACGTGTGCAGGAAGTTGCGGGCGATATTCCGCTGCGCTGCCATTTTCACAATACGCGCAATACCGGACTCGCCAACGCGCAGGCTGCGGTCGAGGCCGGCGTGACCTATCTTGATGCGAGCATCGGCGGTATCGGTGGCTGTCCGTTTGCACCGGCAGCGACGGGCAATATTCCGACCGACGACCTGCTGTATATGCTCGATCGTTCAGGCGTCGACACGGGTGTATCGCTGGACAAAATTATCGAAACGAGTCGGTGGCTGGAGCGGGAACTCGGCCGTGCTGTGCCAGCCCTGTTGCCGAAAGCGGGTAGCTTCCCGAGTGGCCAGACCGCTTGAGAGTAACGACCCGGTGCCTGCATCGCGAGTTCACCATATCAACTTCGTCGTTCGTGATCTTGATGAGGCTATGCCGCGGTTCGAAGACACACTTGGTCTCGCCCCATTTCAGGTTGTGGACCATGACCTACGAGGATCCAGAGTTGCGTATTCCAGAATTGGGCAAAGCTGGCTCGTGCTCGTCGCACCCTTCGACGAAGATTCCGTGCCGGGCAGGTATCTGGCCGAGCATGGCGAGGGTTTCTTCCTGCTGTCGGTCGGCACGGATCGGGACTACGACTGGCGCGACGGCATCCTGAACTGGCGCGTGGCCGATCTGGGCAAACTCAACGGTGCCTGTTTTCAGGCAACGAAGGAGACGAAATCGCTGCACGATATCGCTTTGCAGCGGCCGGCTGCCGCGGAATTCGCAGATTCGCCGCTTATGAAGCGCTTGTCTGCTGAAGTGACTCGCCTGGGAGAGGAGATTCGTGTGCTGCGCGACCGGTTTCGTGCGTACTGCGGCGGTGCAAAGCGAAAGCGCGATTAGTGGAATTTATGTCGCAGTTGCCGTGGTTCCTGGTGCGCTGATGCTGATTGGTCTACACACGCCGCTGTCGCCGGAATGAACGCTCTGTGCGCCTCGACCCCAAATAAGCCGGTGCTGTGAGGCGCTTTGTTTGTTTATAATCAGCCGCTCGCACGCGCAGACAGGAGTTTCACTTGCAATCATCGCTTTTGGATCAGGGCGTTACGCTCATGCTCGTCGGCATGGGGACCGTCTTCGTCTTTTTGACCCTGCTCGTGATCGGAATGTCTATGATGTCGGCGATTGCGATGCGGCTGACTCCGGCTCCCGAATCAGACGCCGCCGGCGTTAGTGACGAGGAAGTCGCTGCGATGACCGCCGCCATCGCCATTCACCGAAACAGGCCCTGAAACGAATGACTGATAAGAAGCCACTGGGTATTACCGAGCTCGTGTTGCGCGATGCGCACCAAAGTCTGCTCGCGACACGCATGCGCATCGAAGACATGCTTCCCATTGCCGGAAAACTCGACAAGGTAGGCTACTGGTCGATGGAGTCCTGGGGCGGCGCGACCTTCGATGCCTGTATCCGGTACCTGGGTGAAGATCCCTGGGAACGAATCCGGCTGCTAAAAGCCGCGATGCCGAACACCCCTCAACAGATGCTGTTTCGCGGCCAGAATATCCTCGGCTATCGGCACTACGCAGACGATCTCGTGGAAAAGTTCGTCGAACGTTGCGCCGTCAATGGTGTGGATGTGTTTCGCATTTTCGATGCGCTCAACGACCTCAGAAACCTCGAGACTGCGATCAAGGCGACGATCGCAGTAGGCAAGCATGCGCAGGGCACCATGTCCTACACGGTCAGTCCCGTACACACGATTGATCTGTGGGTCGATATGGGCAAGCGCATTGAGGACATGGGGGCGCATTCGATCTGCATCAAAGACATGGCCGGCCTGTTGCGGCCGTATACCTGCTATGAACTCGTCAGCCGCCTCAAAGCGTCGCTCGATATTCCGATTCATATGCAATGCCACGCGACGACCGGTCTCTCGACGGCCACCTATGTCAAAGCGGCGGAAGCCGGCATCGACAATGTGGATTGCGCCGTGTCGTCGATGAGTATGACCTACGGCCATTCGCCGTCCGAGACGCTGGCCGCAATACTGGAGGGCACCGACCGCGATACCGGGCTGGATATCCGGCTCATCGAGGAAATCGCTGCGTACTTCCGGGAAGTGCGCAGGAAGTACGCGAAGTTCGAAGGCTCGCTGCGCGGTGTCGATTCGAGAATTCTCGTTGCGCAGGTTCCTGGCGGGATGCTGACGAACCTCGAAAACCAGCTTCGTGAACAGAATGCCACCGACAAAATTGACGAAGTACTCGATGAGATACCGCAGGTTCGGCGCGACCTCGGCATGCTGCCGCTCGTGACACCGACATCGCAGATCGTTGGCACACAGGCTGTGATCAATGTGCTGTCCGGCTCGCGCTATGCCACGATTACAAAGGAAACCTCAGGCATTCTCAAAGGCGAGTACGGCGAGACGCCGGCCGCCGTGAATGAGGAATTGCAGCAGCGGGTCCTCGATGGCGCCGAAGCGATCACTTGCCGGCCTGCGGACCTTCTGGCGCCGGAACTGGAAGAGCAGACCCGGGAACTGAACCACATCGCGATCGAGAAGAAGATTCATCTCGCCGACGATGTCGTCGATGACGTACTGACCTATGCGTTGTTTCCACAGATTGGTATTCGCTTTCTTGAAAATCGCGGCGATAAAGACGCGTTCGAACCGGCGCCGGGCAGTGAGCCTAAAGTCGATACGCCTGCGCCGGTATCGGCTACGGGTGCGGCTGGCGTTTACTCGGTACGCGTAAATGGCCGCGAATTTACCGTCGAGGTCGCGGAAAGCGGGCAGCTCACCGGCGTTGCGCCGGTCGCGCCGGTATCCGAATCTGCCTCCCCGGCGGCGGGAGGAGAGCCGGTACGGGCAGTACTTGCCGGCAATATCTTCAAGGTGCATGTGGCGCCTGGCGCGACGATCAGCGAAGGCGATCCGTTGCTGGTCGTCGAAGCGATGAAGATGGAGACGGTCGTCAGCGCACCCAGGGGAGGAACGATCACTGAGGTCTTTGTCGCGGAGGGCGGTGCGGTTGCGGTCGGCGATGCTCTCGTTGCCATTGCATAGGGCCTGACGGATGGAATTAATCCGCCAAATCTGGGTCGAGTCCGGTATTTATCAGATCACGGCAGGGCAGGTTGCGATGATCGCAGTCTGCCTGTTGCTGCTTTACCTCGGCATCGTCAGGAAATTCGAACCGCTGTTGCTCGTTACGATCGGATTCGGTGGATTGCTGAGCAATATTCCCGGCGTCGAAATAGCGACGGGCGATGGCCTGCTGCATCTGGCGTATGTCGTCGGAATTGAAACCGGTGCATTCCCGCTGATCATCTTTATGGGAGTAGGCGCGCTGACGGACTTCGGTCCACTGCTGGCTAATCCGAGGACGCTGTTTCTCGGGGCCGCCGCACAGTTCGGTATTTTCGCGACGCTGCTCGGAGCGCTGGGTCTGACCGAACTCGGCTGGATGGATTTCTCACTGCGCGAGGCAGCCGCGATTGGCATTATCGGAGGCGCGGACGGGCCGACCGCAATTTACGTTGCGGGACAGCTCGCGCCGAATTTGCTCGGTGCTATCGCTGTCGCAGCGTATTCCTACATGGCGTTGGTGCCGCTGATTCAGCCGCCGATCATGAAGTTGCTGACGACCGAATCGGAGCGCCGTATTGAGATGGTGCAGTTGCGGGAAGTGTCCAAAGCGGAGCGCATCGTTTTTCCGCTGCTGCTGTTGTTGCTTGTTGCATTGCTGCTGCCGTCAGCCGCGCCATTACTGGGTATGCTGTGTTTTGGCAATCTCATGCGTGAGTGCGGTGTTGTCGATCGACTGTCCGACACCACACAAAATGCGCTGATTAATATCGTGACTATCTTCCTCGGCCTGGCCGTGGGCTCGAAACTCGGTGCCGAGCAATTCCTCGAATGGAGCACGCTCGGCATTCTTGCGCTTGGGATGGTTGCGTTTGCGATCGGCACGGCGAGCGGCCTGCTGATGGGTAAGCTCATGAACAAGGTCTCAAAGATGCCCATTAACCCGCTGATTGGCGCTGCCGGCGTCTCGGCTGTGCCGATGGCGGCGCGAGTCGCAAATAAAGTGGGTCTTGAGTCGAACCCGCAGAACATTCTGCTCATGCACGCGATGGGCCCGAACGTTGCGGGTGTCATCGGTTCCGCCGTTGCAGCCGGTATCATGATAATGTTCGCGTCATGAACCTGGGGGGGAACATTGTGAATTTATCGATTGTCATTCCGGCGAAGAACGAGGAGGGTGCAATTGGTTCTGTGGTGAGCACCGCTCGGGAAACGTTTCCCGACGCGGAAATCATCGTCGTCGATGACGGGTCTACGGATTCAACGGCGAGCGTTGCGGAAAGTGAGGGTGCAAGCGTCGTGCGCCATCCCGAGAGTCTGGGTAACGGGGCCGCCGTAAAAAGCGGTGCACGGGCCGCGTCCGGCGAGATTCTTGCGTTCATGGACGGTGACGGTCAGCATGATGCACGCGAACTCGGGTCGCTGCTTGAGCACCTGAGTAATGGCTATGACATGGCCATTGGCGCGCGTGACAATGGCTCGCATGCAAATGTCGGGCGCCTGTTTGCGAACGGCATGTACAACAATATTGCTTCACTGATGAGCGGACGCCGGATACTCGACCTGACGTCCGGCTTTCGTGCCGTACGTGCCGATTTATTCAGGCAATTCCTGTATCTCTTGCCGAACGGTTTTTCCTATCCGACGACAATCACGATGGCTTTCCTGCGCAGCGGCTACCCGATCGTGTTCGAGCCGGTTTCCGCCGCCACGCGCATTGGCAAGAGCCACATTCGGCCGATTCGTGACGGCCTCCGTTTCCTCGTCATCATTTTCAAGATTGCGACACTGTATTCGCCGTTGAAAATTTTCCTGCCCGTGAGCGCGGTGTTTTTTGGTTTGGGTGCAGGCTGGTATTTGTACACTTATTTGTCGATCGGGCGTTTTACGAATATGAGTATGCTGCTGATCAGTGCAGGCGTGATCGTTTTTCTGATCGGTCTGATTTCGGAACAGATTACGGCATTGACATACAGTAAATCCTGAAGTTTGGTGTACTGCAACCCGGTGCCATTAGGTGTGAACTTGTGATCGACGCGCGACCGAAGCTGCTCGTACTTGCTTCGACGTTTCCCCGGTGGGGGAACGATACCGAACCTCGGTTTGTTGAGAGCCTGTGTTATGAACTCGCGAACGAGTTTGACGTCACTGTGCTGGCGCCTCATTGTCGGGGTGCGGCTCGCAACGAGATTTTCGGAAGCGGCGATCGCCAACTTGAAGTTTGTCGTTTCAAATATGCTCCGGAGATCCTCGAAAATCTGGCTTATGATGGTGGCATGTTATCGCGTCTGCGAGCCAACCCGTTCAGAGTCCTGTTGTTACCGTTGTTTTTGCTCGTTCAACTCCTCGCGGTGGTGCAGGCTTGCCGTCGTCGGCCTATAGATGCGGTGCACGCGCACTGGATCATCCCACAAGGACTCACTGTTGCGATTTTTAGGCTCATATCACGCCGAATACCGCCGATTCTGGTTACTTCTCACGGCGGGGACTTATATGCATTAAATTCCCGCCCAATGGAATTCCTGAAACGCTGGATTACAAATTCTGCGGACAAAGTTACGGTCGTAAGTTCCGCGATGCGTGATTATTGTGATGCGCGCCAAATTGCGCCGGGAAAAATCGTCGTCCAGTCGATGGGGGTCGATCTGGGGAACAAATTTACGCCGGGCAGTAAAAATGCATCGCGAAGCGGACTCGTTTTCGTGGGTCGGTTAGTGGATAAAAAAGGCGTGGAGCACCTGGTCGAGGCGATGACTCTATTGGCCGACAGCTACAATGACACTCGACTTACGATCGTGGGCGATGGCCCGTTGCGAGAAAGGCTGAAACAGCTTGCGCGCGATTTGCGGGTCGATGAGCGAGTTGGATTTGTCGGCAGCGTTCCGAACCGGGAGGTGCCGGCGTATCTGCGAGCCGCGTCAGTCGCTGTAATGCCGTCCGTCATTGCTTCATCGGGCGATCAGGAAGGTCTGGGGTTGGTTGCCGTTGAGGCGATGGGTTGCGGTTGTGCAGTGGTCGCGTCGGACTTACCCGCGATCAGGGACACAGTAATAGACGGAGAAACAGGATTGACCGCCAGACCGGCAGACGCCGAAGACCTGGCGGCAAAAATTGGCATCTTGCTCGGAGATAGTGCCTTGCGCCAAAAACTCGCTGATGCGGGCCGTAGTTATGCCATGGCGAAGTTTGCCTGGCCGATCGTTGGCTCAAAGTATCGGGAGATTTTATCTGAACTGTTATCCGGGTCATCTTAGCCGTGCAACTGCGGACGAGTAGGTCTGTGAGTATTTTATTCATTGGCAAGCGCTTTAATACAAATCGGGATTCTTTCTCGGAACGATTTGGCAGAATCTATCAACTCCCTTATCACTGGGCTGTGGCGGGACGCAACGTCGATCTGTGGTTGATTGATTATCATCGTCAGGGAGAAGACAGACGTGAGGATGATCAACTCAGCGTACAAACCACGCCTGTTACCAGCTGGCGCTTCATCAGTCGGGCGTTCGGTACGTTGATAAGTGGCCGGCGGTACGAACGACCGGACGTTGTTGTGGGAAGTGGCGATTGCTACATCGGTATGCTCGCACTCTTTCTGGCCAGGTTTTGTCGTGCCAGATTTATTTTCGATGTTTATGACCGGTATGACACGTTTGACGGCTATCGGAAATTACCAGGGTTCGATCCACTGAGTTACCTTATAAAGCGCTCAGATCTCACATTGTTCGCGAGCCAGACTGTGCTCAGGGAATTCGAGTCGATAAGCAGACAGTCGTTGCTCGTTCCGAATGGAGTGGATTTGACTCGATTCGCTACGCGACCAAAGCACCAGGCGAGGCAACAGTTTGACCTGCCTGGCGATATACCGCTAATCGGATACTTTGGCAGTATGGAGCCCGAGCGTGGAATCGAGGATTTGATTGCCGCCGTTGCCAAACTTATTGGCGCCGGAACAGAAATAGGCCTTGTCGTTGGCGGTAAGGCGAGTTCCCAGGTCGGTTTTGACTATCCGTGGCTGAATTATCTGGGGAACCTGCCGTTTAGCGATATGCCGGCCGCATTGGCGAGTTGTGATTTACTCGCTTTGCCCTACCGAAGCTCGAAGTTTCTTGATAACGCTTCGTCCTGCAAGATCGCAGAGTACATCGCAGCGAGACGCCCGATTGTGGCTACGCGTTCACCGAATCTGACGCGCAATTTTCCCGGGCAGGCCGCACAACTCGATGATTTACTCGCTCAGTCCGGAAATGCAGAGGACATCGCGCGTTGTATCAAAGAGCAATTGTTGCAACGCCGCCTCGTAGATATGCCGGACGGAATGGACTGGAGGGCGATCAGCGAATGCGTACTGGCCGCAATTGACGCTGACCTTTCCAATAGGGTAGTTCGGTGAGGGAGTTGTGTGTGCTTTCCGGACTGACCGCAGGCGGAATAGAACGTGTGACTTTGACGTTGTTGACGAGTGCTGCAAAGGCGAGGTCGATCAGTTGAGAGTAGTATTCGTACACTCGCGAATGACTGGTGGTGGGATTGAACGCGTCACCTTGACGCTAATCGAGGAGTTCCAGAACAGCGGTGTAAGCTGTTGTTTGGCTTTGCGGCAATGTCGAGGGGACTTTCTCGACGAGGCCAGGCGGCTGACCGAAGTGGTCGAGATAGCTGGCGATGGAATTCACAGGTTTGTTCCACGGTTAAGCGAACTTATCAGGAAAGTTCGGCCGACTCATTTGATCACCGCGGTACCGGATGTAACGTTGTTGACGTTGATTGCGCGATGGAAGGCGGATTCCGGCGCTCGCATTATTCAGGGCGCGCATTTAACGCAGGCGCGCATTGCGCATCCTCGTGGCGTTGGCGGGTGGATTCGTAGCACCGTCGAGCGAAATCTGACGCGCATCGCGAGTCGATATGTCGATGCGATCGTAGCAGTATCCGAGGGCGTTGACGTTGAATTGCGAAATGAGCTTGGAGCGCCTGCCAATAAAGTCTTTCTTATACACAATCCGATCGTTCGCGAGGTTGTCACACGCATTGACGAATCTTCGGTGCTGAAAAAGGAATTACGATTTATAGCTATTGGGCGGCTTAGCCGGCAGAAGGGATTCGATTTGCTCGTTCGAGCCCTGGCCGGCGTCAAGGGCGGGTGGCGGCTCGATGTGTACGGTGCCGGGCCGGAACTCGATGCTCTGACGTCCCTGGTCGAGGATTGCGGACTTCGTGGCCGCATTGAATTTAGGGGGCATACCGATGACCCGAACGCGGCTCTGGATGCGGCGGACTGGTTGATTATGCCATCTCGTTACGAGGGGTTCGGGTTGGTATTGGTAGAAGCCATGGCGCGCGGTGTGCCAGTCATATCAAGCGATTGTCCGCATGGCCCGGGCGAAATCGTCGACAACGGTCGTTTCGGCGTGCTCGTGCCAGCGGACGATATTGGTGCATTGACGGAAACGTTGTGCGCGGTGATCGCCGGCCAACACCGGTTTGATGGTGAAATGCTCCGGCAGAGGGCGCTGGACTTTTCGGTAACGAGGTCCATCGATAAATGGCTACAGTTGCTCCAGGCTACCTGATCTTCGGCAATTGTTAACAGGCCCTAGTATATGACAACAGCAGAGAAGTACGGGCGGTAGTCGGTTGATAGTTAGCGACGAACACAGGTTTGTTTTTGTTCATATTCCTAAGTGCGCCGGTATGTCGATTCGCAGATTTTTGGAACGACACAGTCGCGTCGATCCGCGATTCATTGGTGTGGCCAGTCACCCTGAGTTAGGCGAAATAGACATGACACACCTTCCATTGTCAGCACTACGAAGGTGTTTCGCCACTGAGTACGAGAAAATCAAAGACTATGACTCTTTTGCCGTTGTAAGGAACCCTTTTCAGCGATTTCCCTCTTCTGTATTTCAGAGATTGAAAATGTACAGCGAGGTACCGTTGCACTCGATTACGCGGCCACAGTTTAAGCGCGCTGTCGATCAGTTAATTGAGCAACTTGTGAAGTGTCAGTCAGATGCAATTCTTCGTTATGACCTGATACATTTTCAAAGGCAATCGACGTACGTTATCGATAACGGCGAACAGCTTCCTCGGGCCTTGTTCTCTTTTGACTCTATGTCCGACATTCTTGAATACATAGGAAGATTGGTTCGACATCCTGCACAGGCGTCCGCAGCCAGCCACGAAAATCGGTCTCAGCTTTTTAAGTCAGGATTCGTCGGCAAGCTTGCCACTCGCATCCTTCCGCTCTATACGCGCACAGTCAAGCAACGGCTTCCCGTCGGTGTAAGAAATTGGCTAAATGATCTTTTGCTGATTGATCAGAACAAAAAGTACAGAGAAATCTTTGAGTCGCAGTATGTCCGGCAGTTCATCTGCGAGTACTATCGGGATGACATCGAATTATTTGATCGAGTATCAGTGCGGCGGAACAGCACCGGCGAACGGACCAATTGACTTAGCTCCGGTACCGTACAACGAACAATAGAGCGATGGCCGCCATTGTCCACTCAGCGAGGATGTAGGCGCCAATCATGCCCGAGATACCGTGGTGGGGTACCAGAAAAATCGCTGCGAGGATCAATACGCCTATACCCGATAGTTCGAACGAAACTCTCGCCCATGGCTGGTTTCTCGCCAGAAGTACTGCACCGCTGGTAATTCTTAGGGTCGCACCTGGAATCGCGGCACATAATAGTTTCGCGGCCGCGCCGATGCCTGTATACGCGTCGCCAAACAACCCGCTTATTGCCGGAACAAGCAGCCACATCACGATTGCCACGCAGCCCCCATAAAGTAATGCCACCCCGGTCATTGTCGCGAGCATGGCAGGGCGAATGCCTTCAGTGTCACGCGCCTGTACAAACAGGGTCGGCAGTGCGGCCTGAATCATCGCAACTACCGGTACATTTACTGCGCTCACCAGGCGAGCCGCACCTGAGTATAGTCCTGCGGTAGCCAGTGGAAGCAATCGGCCAGCGAGCGACTTGTCAATCTCGGTCGGACCCCTGGCCGCGAGATTGATTGCGGCGTATCCGGCCGCGTGGCGAATCTCATGTCGCCTTGCAATTCGCCAGTGGTGAAAAGCCGGCCACGTGTTCGGCAGCATGATTGTTGCGACAATCAGTCCGATCATGCCGGCCAGCAGGCTCCCGATTATGAACTTGTGCAGCGGTTCGCTTACAGGAAACAAGAAAATTCCGAGTATCACCAGGAATCTGATCGCGAGCGGAGTCAGGAAGACGAATTGGGATGCGACAATTCTGCGGCAGGCCTGAAGCTGCACCGATGGGAACGATAACAACGGAAGTACGATAATTTCTACAATGCCAATCGTAAGGACGAGCGACGTGTTTATCGGTGAATCCACGAACAGCATATTTGTCAGGCTTATGAACATCGCGAGAAGACATGAGCCGGCGAACAGTGCTGTGGTAACGCAATAGGGGAGCACTCTGAGTCTGCGCTTGAAATGCCGTGAGGTTTCTGCCAACAGCACAAGATGCGTGCCAAAGGTCGTAAGGGTGCCGAGCAAAATCGCCAGTGCCGCGGTGCCTGCGAAAGCCCCGAACAGTGATGGCCCCAGAACCCGTGCGATCAGAAACAAGCTGCCGGCCTGCAGCAACAGCCGCAGAGCAAGCACGAAGCTCGTTCGAATTGTCGCGCTTGCGATTGGCCCCTTTAGCACATCGTTTAACGCTTGAAGTGATCTTCCAGCACCTGCGCGACACAACTCGTTAGTCGCTTGCCCGTCTCAATGTGCAGAAACTCATTCGGGCCGTGTGCGTTTGACTTCGGCCCCAGCAGCCCGGTGATTAAAAACTGCGCGTCGGGAAAGCGTTCACCGAGCATGCCCATGAACGGGATGGTCCCGCCAGTGCCCATGTACATGGAAGGTTTGCCGAAGAACGCCTGCGAGGCTCTTTGCATCGACGCTTCGAGCCAGTCGGCGATCGCCGGCGCATTCCAGCCCGCCATGCTTGAATCGGCATTGAACTCGACGTTGACCAGCGGCGGTGCATCGGACTCCAGTGTGCGCTTGACGGCAACCGCGGCGGCTTCCGCGTCGACGGTTGGCGGAAGCCGGAACGACAGTTTCAGTACGGTGTAGGGCAGTAATACGTTGCCTGCGTCCACAAGTGCCGGCATGCCTTCCTGACCGGTGATCGCGAGCGTCGGGCGCCAGGTGTTGTTGAGCATCAGTTCGGCATGAGATTCGGATGGCGACGGATTGTCGACGGCCCACGGGAATTTTTCGTAGACGAGCTCCTGCAGAGTTTCGGCGGCCTTTCCAGCCTGATCCATTCGCTGCGCCGGGATGTCGGTGTGCAGGTCTTCGAGCAGGATTTTTCCGTTCGATTCGTCTTCAATGCGACTGATGAGCTGACGTGCAGTGCGGAAACTCGACGGAACGACCCCGCTCGCCGTGCCGGAATGAACGCCTTCGGTCAAAACGTCGACGCGCAGCGTGCCCGTCAGGTTGCCGCGCAGGCTGGTCGTGCACCAGAGCTGATCGTAGTTGCCGCACTCGGCATCCAGGCAGACAACAAGGTCCGGCGAGCCGATACGATCTTCGAGCAAATCGATGTAGTGGGGCAGGTCGAAACTGCCGCTCTCTTCGCAGCCTTCGATGAGCACGACACAATGCGCATGCGGAATACCCTGTTCCTGCAGTGCGCGAATAGCGGTCAGCGATCCAAACGTCGAATAGCCGTCGTCGGCACCGCCGCGTCCGTAGAGTTTGCCGTCTTTGATGACCGGCGTCCACGGGTCGAGGTCGTCATCCCATCCTGAGAATTCAGGTTGCTTGTCGTAGTGGCCGTACAGAAGTACGACGTCGTCGGAGTCGCCGGGAATGTCTATAAACAACACGGGCGTGCGGCCTTCGATGCGCACGACTTCGATATTCATCCCCTTGATCGGTTGCGTGCGGCACCAGGCCTCGAGCATCCTGACCGCTGTTTCCATGTGGCCGTGTGTGTCCCAGTCAGGATCGAAATGCGGCGACTTGTTCGGGATTTTTATGTATTCGGCAATCTGCGGAACGATTTCGTCATCCCACATCCCGTTGACGAATTGAGCGGTTTTTCGGTCGTCCATATTGGGTGCTTAATCCGCTGTCAGCGAGCGGATCAGCGTCTGCGTGAAGCGCTCGGTTGTGATGAAAAACCAACCGTAGCTCGCATGCTCGGCCAGTGGATTGGCGGCCAGTATCTCTGCTTCGCTCTTCCCCTGATCGACGAGGGCTTTTACTGCGGCTTCCGCTGCAATGATGACATCAAGGTCGGCCTTCAGTCCCGCGCGCGTGCCAACGGGACCGTGACCGGTGATGTATCGGGTATTCTCATCGCCGAGGTCAATCAGTTGTTGCATGCCGGCTTTGTAGCCTGCAACGGTGCCGCCGCTGTCCAGATCGATAAACGGGAACATGCCACGAAAACTCAGATCCCCGGTGGCGATGACGTTCGCGTTCTTAAAGCAGATAATCGCATCGCCGTCGGTATGCGCATTCGGCACGTGAATCGCAATCGCTTCCTCGCCATTGACATGAAAGCTCATGCGATCGGAAAAGGTGATGACGGGCAGGGCGCCGGGGCCCGTGTTAAGTTCCGGATTGCCCTCCATGCGCTCGCGCAGCTTGTCGTGCGACACGACGATGGCGCCATTTTCGGCAACGTAGACATTGCCGCCCACATGATCGCCGTGCGCGTGCGTGTTGATGACAAAGTCAACCGGACGTCCGGCAATTTCCTCGACCTTCTCAAGCAGGGCGGGGGCGGTGGTTTCCATGACGTCGTCGATGAGTACGACGTATTCCTCCCCAACCAGCAGCCCGACGCCGCCACCGACGAAATCGCCCGGTTCATTGAGCGCAAAGCCCTCGTTCGTGTTGCCGATCTGGTAGATGCCGGGCGCGACCTCGACCGCGGCAAACGGGTTGTGTGTCTCATCCGCGACGGCGGTGGCTGTCAGCAGAACGGTCAGGCAGGCAAGTCGGTTCATCGCGGTCTCCCGGAGTGGTTTCTTAATTCTCCTGACCGCGATTGTACCTTCGAATTGCCCTGGGTTGGCGACTGTAGTCGTCGCCCGGGGGGTGTACCTTCGAATTGCCTTGCGTCGGTGACGGTTACTGACGTCCGGGAAACGAAAACTGCGCTTTTTCACGCACGCCGCCCGATGGCCAGCGCTGTGTGATGGTTTTCCGTCGTGTGTAGAAGCGGACGCTGTCGGGTCCGTAGGCAAACAGGTCGCCGAACAGCGAACGTTTCCAGCCACCGAAGCTGTGGTATGCGACCGGTACCGGCAGTGGAACGTTAATCCCGACCATGCCAACCTGAATGTTGTCGGCAAAGTAGCGTGCGGCTTCGCCGTCACGCGTAAAAATGCAGGTGCCGTTGCCGTATTCATGGTCGTTGATCAATTGCATGGCCTGCTCTTCCGATTCGGCGCGGACCACGCACAACACGGGACCGAAAATTTCCTCCTGATAGATACGCATGTCTGCTGTCACACGATCGAACAGGCA
The DNA here is from genome assembly GCA_965224505.1 of Woeseiaceae bacterium. Taxonomy (GTDB): domain Bacteria; phylum Pseudomonadota; class Gammaproteobacteria; order Steroidobacterales; family Woeseiaceae; genus UBA1847. The sequence continues at coordinate 1,188,916 of CBDCZL010000018.1, read as the reverse complement.
GGGCCCCAGGAAAAATCCGTTTTCACAGCCCTCTACCACGAGGCCTCGGCCATCGGCGACGAGGTCGGCACCTTCCTCGACGCCGAGGTCAACGTAGCTGCGTACCTTGTCATGGTGCGCCCTGGTCACGAGCGGTCCCATGTGGTTCGACGTGTCGTTGCCTGCGCCGACTTTCAGTCCGCCGATTTCAGCCATAAGCTTCTGCACCACCTCGTCTGCGACGACGTCGCCTACGCATACCGCAACGGAGATGGCCATACAACGCTCGCCGCAGGAACCGAATGCCGCACCCATCAGTGCGCTGACTGCGTTGTCGATGTCGGCGTCCGGCATCACGATGGCGTGATTTTTTGCGCCGCCAAGTGCCTGTACACGCTTGCCATTGGCTGTGCCGGTCGCGTAGATGTACTCGGCGATCGGTGTGGAGCCCACAAAGCTGATCGCCTGGACGCGCTCGTCATGTAACAGTGTGTCCACGGCCTCTTTGTCGCCGTTGACGACGTTGAAGACACCGTCCGGCAGACCAGCCTCTTTAAACAGCCGCGCGGCGAGTAACGGCGCTGTCGGGTCTTTTTCCGACGGTTTCAGGACGAAGGTATTGCCGCAGGCGATTGCCATCGGATACATCCACATCGGTACCATGGCCGGAAAGTTAAACGGCGTGATTCCCGCGACGACGCCAAGCGGCTGAAAGTCCGACCAACTGTCGATGCCCGGCCCGGCATTGCGTGAATACTCGCCCTTGAGTAATTCCGGAATTCCGCACGCGTAGTCGACGACCTCGACGCCGCGGCCGAACTCACCGAGTGCGTCGTCGAGTACTTTGCCGTGTTCATCGGTAATGGCGGCCGCTATCTCGTCCGCATGCTCTTCAAGCAACTGCTTAAAGCGGAACATGATGCGCGCGCGCTTCGCCGGCGGTGTGTTCCGCCACGCCGGAAAGGCGGCTTCGGCCGCATCGATGGCGGCTTCGACCGTGGATTTTGACGCCATCGCAACGTGCTTTGTGACGTCGCCCGTGGCCGGGTCAGTCACGGGTTGCGGGCGATTGTCGTCGGCGACATCGGCGTTGTTGATGTAGTGGCCCACGGTGTGGGCTGTGTCAATGTTCTGTGCAGGTGTGGCGTTCATGGTGCCTCCGCTTACTTAACTGTATCGAGCACACCGCGAATGGCGGCAAACGACTGCTCCATTTCGTCGGCGTCAGAATTTAAGAATGGGGAGAACTGCAGTGTGTCCATGCCGTTGCGCACGACCAGATTCTCATCCCAGAAACACTTCTTGTGGACTTCGCCGCCCCGGGCACCGGGTGCACCCTCGCGCGGCGCCATCTCAATGGCTCCCATCAGTCCGAAATTGCGCACGTCGATCACGAGCGGGTGATCGGCAAACGAGTGCAGCAGATCCTCAAAGTGCTGTTCAAGCGCGCTCGCCTGATCGAAGCTGCCTTCCTCCTCGTAGACCGACATAGTCGCAAGGCCCGCCGCTGCGGCGACCGGATGTCCGGAGTAGGTGTAGCCATGGAACATCTCGATCATGTGTTCGGGGCCCTGCATGAATGCGTCGTACACCGAATCGCGTACCAGAACCGCGCCCATTGGGATTACGCCATTGGTCAGTCCCTTGGCGGTCGTAATGATGTCTGGAGTCACGCCGAATCGTTGTGCGCCGTAGGCGTGGCCAAGACGGCCGAATGCGGCAATAACTTCATCAAATATCAACAGGATACCGTGCTTATCGCAGATTTCACGTAAGCGCTCCAAATAGCCTGCGGGAGGCGGCAGTACCCCTGTGGAGCCGGCGACGGGTTCAACGATGACGGCAGCGATATTGCTGCCGTCGTGCAGCGCGCAGAGCCGGTCGAGATCGTCTGCGAGATGTCCACCCCACGCCGGTTGCCCTCTTGAAAACGCCGCGTGTTCAAGGTCGAAAGTGTGCCGAATGTGATCCACACCGGGTAGTAGCGCCGGGCTGAATACTTTCCGATTCGGAACCATGCCGCCGACCGACATGCCGCCGAAATTGACGCCATGGTAGCCGCGCTCGCGGCCGATCAGCCGTGTACGGTTACCCTCTCCACGAGCACGGTGATAGCCGAGCGCAATTTTAAGCGCCGTGTCGACGGACTCGGAGCCGGAATTTGTGAAAAAACAGTGCTCGATGCCGTCCGGTGCCATGGACGTTACGCGCTCGGCCAGCGCGAACGCTTGGTCGTTGGTGACGTTGAAGGTCATGCAGTAATCGAGTGACGAGACCTGCTGCTGCACGGCTTCAACAATCTTTGGATGACAATGGCCGACGCCCGTCGTCCAGAGCCCGGAAAACGTGTCATAGAGCCGCTCGCCATCCTCACGGATGTAGTGATGTGCTGACGCGCCTTTGATGACACGCGGTTTCTTCAGAAAGTCGCGATTCGCGGTAAACGGCAACCAATAAGCCTCTTTTCGCGGCTGCGGCACAGACATGGCATTCACTCCTCATGCGTTAGGTGTGCAAGTGTACGACCGAGTACGGATGTTAAACAATGGGTTAAGTTGGTTTTCGCAAGTGTTTGATTCTAAAGGATCGTTGGTTCAAAATGTTTACTAAGCTAAACAGTTCGGAGGCAAACAGCAGATGCAACAGGATACGGGCACACGGCTGCGACAGGTTCGCACCCGGTCCGGATTATCGCAGCGGCAACTGGCGCGGCAATCCGGAGTGGCGAATGCGACAATATCGCAGATTGAGGCTGGTAGGGTCAATCCAACCGTGAGCATGTTAAAGAAAGTGCTCGACGGTATTCCTGTCAGCCTGAGTGAGTTCTTCAGCGACGACACCGACACAGCAGAACGGGTGTTCTATCGTGCCGAGGAGCTGACCGAAATCGCGGACGGCGGCGTATCGTACCGCCAGGTTGGTCGAAACCTCGACCACCGATCGATTCAGTTTCTCAAGGAGAGTTATCAGCCTGGGGCGGGTACCGGGCGTCATGCCATTACGCACGACGGTGAGGAGTGCGGCATCATCCTGAGCGGTTGCCTCGAAGTGACCGTGGGCGATGAGTCGGCGCTGCTTCGAGAGGGGGATGCCTACTACTTTCGGAGTCAGCGTCCGCATGGCTTCCGCAATCCGCGCAATACCGTGTGTACGTTAATCACCGCCTGTACGCCACCCACATTCTAGTTAGTTGGTGTAGAATTAATCTAAACAATTAGATTGAGGCTAAACGGATGTTGGTAAGCAGGTGTGTTCCGATCGGGGTTTTGTTTCTGATTGCGGAATTATCCCACTCGGCGACGACACAACGAGATCGCGATCTGGCAGAAATTGGTGACTGGGTGCAAATTGGATTGCCGGCCGCAGGATATCTTGGTGCCTGGTTGTCGGGCGATCGCGAAGGCACCCGGCAGCTAACGAAAACACTGCTCAGCGCGGGCGCGGCTGCCCATCTTGTCAAGTTTACCGCAGAGCGCCGCCGCCCGGATGCCTCAGACCAGCGATCATTTCCTTCGGGGCATACGACGGCCGCATTTGCCGGTTCCGAGTTTATTCGTCAGCGCTACGGAAACAGCTGGGGGATTCCAGCGACCCTCGCGGCGGGATTCGTGGGTTATTCGAGAATACGCGCCAGAAAGCACTTTCGCGATGACGTATTGGCGGGTGCGAGTAATGGACTGCTATGGAACTGGTTCTTTACGACGCCTCGCGACGGGGCATTGAGCGTGAGTCCGGATCTTTCAGACGGTGCCGGCGTGCGGGTGGCTTATGACCCGTCGAAATCCGGCGTGAGAATGAACGAGGACTACCAAACCCGCCCGAGATATGTGTTTTCGCTCGAGTACGGTCCCGTGACACAGGACAAAAACCTGTTTGCGAGTCCTCCGGCGAATGGGTCGATCATCGATCTTGCGACCGCCGAAAATGAATTCGATTTTACCTCGCGTGTTTCGTTCGAGTATTTCTCCTCGTCGCGGCACGAATGGGGTCTGTTCGTCGCACCGATGGAACTGATTGAGTTTGAACCGTCGAAGGTACTGCCTGGCGACTTTGACTTTGCCGGAAAGCGCTTTTCGCCGTCAGCGGATACCAATCTGGAAGCCCGCTACAACCTCGTCGAACTGCGCGCAGTCTACCGGTATCGACTCATCGACAACGCACGTTTTTCGCTGCGTATCGGTGGTGGCGTGCAGTATCTCGAAACACTGCTCGACGTCACGCAGTTTCGGGGATCGCCACGCGACAACGACGTGGTCGAATTCGCCAGGGCGCAACTGAAGCAAACGAAGGCGCTTGCGAGTCTCCGGGCCAATGTCACGCTTTCCAAACGCTGGCGGCTGGATGCACATGCCGATGGCTATGGCGGCAGCGACCGTTTCCTAAGTGCCGGGCTGTTGTTTAACTGGCGCGCAGCACCGGAGTGGGAACTCGGCATTGGTTATCGCTACCTCGACCGTTCGGTGTCAGATGCCCGCCTCAAAAATGAACTCGAAGTTGGCGACCTCGTGCTGAGTGTCACGCACGGATTTTTCTAGGGCCTGTTAACATTAGTGTTAACAGGCCCTGGCCCGCACTGGCGTTAGCAGTCCCTGGGTTAGAAGGATCGGCCAATCTGAAATGTAACGTCGGACGTTTCGACCTCGTTAAACAAATTTTCGCGATCCAGCCGGCCGCTGATCAGTCTTCCGCCAATCGACAAATCCCAAATCGGCGTCGGACGGTAACGAAGCATCACACCGCTGTTGATGTAGCGCTCCACTTCGATCGAGCTACCGTCGATTTCCGCCTCGATGGACCATTTGTCGTTGAGCCGGAAAGCCGCGGAAAGATGAAGCATCGGTGAAAACACCGACTCCTCGGCGTGGCTCGCAGCCGTAATCGGGCCTGGCACCATCGTGCGTTGTTCGACTTCGAACTCCGTGCGGCTGAACTGCGCCCCAAGACCGGCGCGCAGTGTCCAACGTTCGTTGTCGATCAGTTTGTAGCGCCAGGTTCCGCGTACGTCCCACCAGCGGTAATTACTGTCGAATATCCTGCCGTTTTCGTCATTGGGACCGAAGGTCGTCTCGCCGATCGTAAACGGTTGTGTGGGGCTGGCAAAGTCCGTCATGCCCATCGGGCCATACCAAAACCTGAATTCGTTTCGATCGTTGATGTACCAATCCACAATCATTCTTGCCGTCATGTGGAACTCGGTTTCGAGCGCTTCGAGGTCGACTGTCAGACCGTCGTTCGGCGATCGGACGATGTTCTTATCCTGCACGACGGGTCCAAATTCGAACACTACCCGAAAACGGGGGTCGAACTCGTCGACGTTTCGTGGATGACGATTGCCGTCGAAGAAACCGCTGAACGACAACTCAATGCCATTGGAACTGAAGCTCGGATACAGGCGGCCGCTCCCCTCAACCGGGGAGGTTGAGTACCAGTTGGCCATCATGGCCACGAGTGCACCGCCCAGCACGTCGTCCGCAAAGTGCTTCTGCGCACACACCCGGCTGTAGGCCGTCAATATGGCCAGGCCATAGGCCGGGATGCCCCAGCCTTTGCCGTAACGTGTGTAGAGATATGATGCACCGATAAAGCCACCGGCGCTGTGACCGGAAACAAACGACTGCCGTCCCGTGCCCGCGTCCGGACGGGTTTTGTCGCCTATCGCCTTGAAGGCGCCGGCGCCAGCGCCTGTCAGGACCATCGATCTGCCGAGTTGAATGCCTCCTTCCCCGTCTCGCTTAAGCGCGGTCAGGGCCATTGCAGCCACCGGCAGACCCACGGTCAGGCTGTCGCCGAGATCTCGCAGGTCGTTACAGGATTGCGAATGAGCCGCAGGTGAAGTGAGCACAACAAAAATAGTTATAATTATTCTACGCATACGGACTCCTTTAGACTCAGTATAAATGATTCCATGCCCCGGGTCGATGCGCTGGCAAGCGTGGCGAATTTCATGCAAAGTTACGCTCCTTCGATTACGTAAATTGGGAATCCCATGGGCGCTTTCGGCACCGAGTTTTGCGATCGCTTCGCGATCGTTCGCTATGAAAATGACCGTTGGCAGCAGCCATCGATTGAACCGCTGAGACTGCTGCAACTGCACCCGGCCGCACATGTGCTTCACTACGCGAGCACCTGTTTTGAAGGTTTTAAGGCATATCGCTGGAGCGATGGCAGAGCGCGAATCTTTCGTCTTGACGATCATGTCGCTCGCATGCAAAGAAGTGCGGCTTCGCTTCGTCTGCCGGTGCCGGACTCGGACCTGCTTGCGGGCATGGTGACGGAACTGGTCGCAAAGCATATCGACGACATCCCGTCACCACCGAGTTCGCTCTATATTCGGCCGACCCTGATTGGAACTCTGGAAAACATCGGTGCTGCCGGATCGCCGTCTACCGAAGCGACATTGTTTGTGCTGGTATCGCCGGTTGGCGATTATTTTGCCGGCGGGGCGCGTGCGCTCAAGCTGCTTGTGGAGGATCAGCGGGCCCGATCCACTGAGCAATTGGGCAGCACAAAGACCGGCGGCAACTACGCGGCGGCACTCGGACCCACGCTGGAGGCCAAGGCGAAGTTCGGCGTGGACCAGGTGTTGTTCTGCCCGAACGGCGACGTTCAGGAAACCGGTGCGGCAAATTTCCTGTTGATCGGCGACGGGGAAATCATTACCAAACCGCTGGACAGCTCATTTTTGCACGGTATGACGCGCGATTCGATACTGAAGCTCGCAGCGGACAACGGCTATTCCGTCAGCGAACGCAATTTTACAGTGTCGGAGCTGCTGGAACTTGTGAAAGGCTATGAGGCAGCGCTGTCGGGAACCGCGGCGTGTCTGTCGCCGGTCGGCGCCCTGGTGTACAAGGGAAATGAGATTGCCGTGCGTGACGGGCAGCCGGGACCGAACACCGAGCGCCTCCGCAAGGCGCTGCAGGACATTCAGTACGGCCTGGCGCCGGATACGCACGGCTGGCTGACAGAGGTCGGATAGGGTCTGTTACAGAACATTAGATGGCCTTCGAAAAGCGATTGTCTGTGGCGCCCCGGTCGATGTATCGATCAAAGACCATGGCGATCGAACGCAGCAGCAGCCGGCCTGCGGCAGTAATACGCAGACGATCGGGTTCCAGTGTAATCAGGCCGTCGCTTGCGAGAGATTCAAGGTGCGCCAGCTCGGTTCCGAAATAGGCATCAAATTCAATGTCATGCCGTTCTTCGAATCTGGAGAACGATAGTTCGTCGTAGCACATAAGTGCTTGAATGACGTCAGCGCGAATACGGTCGTCGGCGTTGACCCGCAGGCCCTTCTTGATCGGTAGTTCACCGTTCGCCACAAGTGTCTCGTACTCGTGCGTGGAAACCGCATTTTGTGCGAACAGATCTCCGATGTGGCTGATGGCCGAAACGCCGAGCGACACGAGATCGCAGTGCCGATGAGTCGAGTAGCCCTGGAAATTGCGCTGCAGCGTGCCATTGCGCCGGGCGACGGCAAGCTCGTCGTCCGGTAGTGCGAAATGATCCATGCCGATGTAGTCGTAGCCGGCGCAGCAAAGCGTCTCAATGGTGCTGCGCAGAATCTCGAGTTTGGTTTCCGGCACAGGAATGTCGGCATCGGCGATCAGGCGCTGGCCTTTGAAGCGCCCGGGCAGGTGCGCGTAGTTGTACACGGCAATCCGGTCTGGTCGCATGTCAATGACGCGGCTCAGCGTTTTGCTAAAGCTGTCGACCGACTGGTGCGGCAGCCCGTAAATCAGGTCGAACGAAACCGAGGCGAATTCCGACCGTCGTGCGGCGCTGAGCAATTCGCTCACCTGTTCCGGCGTTTGAACACGATTGACCGCTTGCTGCACCGCAGGGTCGAAATCCTGAATTCCGAGGCTCAGACGGTTGAATCCGAGTGCCGAGAGCTCTCGAATGCGTTCGCCGTCGACGCTGCGAGGGTCAACCTCTATTGAAAACTCCTGCGAGCCGCTGTCGTCGAAATGAAAACAGTCACGCAGTTGCGCCATCAGTGCCTCGAGTTGCGACGGGCTGAGGTATGTTGGGGTGCCGCCGCCAAAGTGCAACTGCTCGACGTTCCGTTCCGAAGCGAACAACGTGGATTGCAGTTCGACTTCCTCGTGAAGCGCGCCGAGATAGCGGGCGACACGTGGCTGATTTCGTGTGACAATCTTATGGCAGCCGCAGTAGTAGCACAGCGTGTGGCAGAACGGAATGTGAACGTAAAGCGACAAGGGTAAACCGCTGTCGTTGCTGGCCCGCGCATTCGCGCAATAGTCGTCGGCGAGTACATCGTCGCTGAACTGCAGGGCAGTGGGATAGGACGTGTAGCGTGGACCTCGGCCGCCATGACGACGGATCAAATGCGCATCGAAACGAACTGTGCTCATGATCGCCTGAGGCTGTGCGTGATGTACAGCGCAACCGTAAACAACACCATCGCGACGGCCTGATGCAATGCGCCCAGCAACACGGGCACCGCAAACAATAACGTTGTGATTCCAAGCACCACCTGCAACACGGCCGTATGTAACAGCGCGTGAACCGCCGGGCGTGTGCGGCCGGGCAGTTCACTACGGCGAGCGCCAAACCAAAAAGAGACGACGGCGAGCAGCGTGCACACGGCGAGTACGCGGTGGTCCAGTTGTACCGTTGTCGTGTTTTCGAAGAAGTTTCGCCAGACGGGCTCAAGTGCCATCGTGCCAGGGGGGATCCAGTGATCGCCCATCATCGGGAATGTGTTGTATATTTTGCCGGCTTTTAATCCCGCAACAAATCCGCCGGAGACGATGGTTATGCCGGTGAGGGCCGTCAGCGCAAGCGATTTTCGATACCAGCGGTGCTGAATCTCGCTGTGCGCCGGAAACCACAGGGACATTGCAACCCAGAACATATAGGCGTAGATCGCAAACGCTGCGACGAGATGTGCCGTCAGCCGGTATTGACTGACGTGCGGAACATCGACGAGTCCGCTCTTTACCATGTACCAGCCGAGTACGCCCTGCAGACCTCCGAGCACGAACATGCCGAGGTATTTCAGCCACTCACTGCGGTGAATATAGCCCTTAATCACGAAGAACAGGAACGGCAGCAGAAACACGATGCCGACGGTCCGCCCGAGCAGACGATGAAGATACTCGAGCCAGAAAATGCCCTTGAACTCGTCGACGCCAAAGTCGGAATTGACCCTGAGAAACTCCGGGCTTTGTTGATACATCTCAAAGACGCGCCGCCACTCGGCGTCGTTCATCGGCGGCAGCCAGCCCATCAGGGGGCGCCAGTCGACCATCGACAGGCCCGAGCCGGTGAGTCGTGTGAAGCCGCCCAGTACCACCATGGCGAACACGAGTCCGCAGCAGATCAGTAGCCACATGGCAACCGGGCGATTCCGTTTTGTCGTTGTCATCCTGGTGTCCTGTCCCGAAGGGCACGCCAGAGACGTCGCCTGGCGCGCTGAATATACAAGGAACTTACGGGACAGGACACTAGAAGTACGCCTCCCGGTTGCGGGACAAGGCGAGCAATCTTAACAATGCGAGTAGCAGAAATGCGGCAAGCCAGTTGTGAGCGACCGCAATTTCGATGGGCAGCCGGGTCAGAATGGCCGCCAGTCCCACGACGCATTCGGCTGTGACGAGCAGTAGCGCCACGATTGCCGTGATGCCGGCGCGGGCGTGCAACGCGAACAGAACCGCGACGACGCTGACGAGCATCGTCGCGACCGCACCCAGTCGATGGAGTTTGTGGATATCGGCGCGCTCTGCGCCGCCCAGCGCGAGTCCCGTCGGCCCAATTTCGTGACGGCGGGACAGATCGAGCGCTCTTGCGATACCCGGTCCGGGCAGATAACTTCCATGACAGTCCGGGACGGTCTGGCATGCCGATGCCGCGAAGTTTGCACTGGTCAGTCCGCCCAGTCCGATCTGCAGCGTGAGCATCAGCAGCGCGGCCGCGGCCCAGAAGAATGTTGCGGGTGAAGCGTTAGGGGCAGGTGGCAGACTCCTGAATACGAGCCAGCCGAGCAGTGCGAGCATCGCGAATCCCCCGCACAGATTCCCCATGACAACAGCAGGGCTGTGCAGGCCACCCGAGTAGATTCCAAGCCACGAAAGAAACACCGTCAAGCCGAGCAGGAAGAGTGTGAGCAAGCGGTTGCGCCGTTGCCAGACGGATACCAACGTGAGGCTTAACACCAGGACGCCGAGCAGGCTCGCCACAAGGCGGTGTGCTCTGGTCGCCCAGTTGCCGGGTGATTGCGCTTCGCCGGCGAGGCGTTCATAGGTGCCGGCCAACGTTGGCGGTTCTGCGGCCGCGCTGCCAATTCTGCCGTAGCAGGACGGCCAGTCGGCGCAACCTACCCCGGAGTGATCGAGTCTCAGGTAGGCACTGACGAGTACCAGCACCAACGTCATCAGCAGCGAAGTCCAGGCAAGCCACTTCATGGTCTATTCTTTTACGGCGGGCAAAGCCTGCGGCGTTCCGCGTACCAGCCGCACGAATTTTGCACTTTTTTTCCAGTCGACACGGTCAAGGCCGTACTGGAAATTCCATCCCCACGCGGCATTGTACTGAAAACTGTAGTCGTTACCGGTCCAGTATTCATCGGGATGTGTGTGCGGAAAGTATCGGGTGTCGATGGTGGGCGGCTGAGATGCGCGCGTCACATCGCTGATGGAATTCAGCTCGTCCTTCGTCGGCATTCGCCAGTCGTTATATCCACAGTAGGCTTCCGAATTCACCGCTGCAACGAAACTAAACGTATCGCAGCGGCTGCCACGGCATTCGCCTGCGTTTTCAGCGCCACGGTAGTCCAGTTCACCCGTTGCTTCGTCCGGGTTCCACCAGGAATAGGTATTGTCGCGATCGTGAAGTCCTTCAGTGGCCGCTTTGGATTCCCAGACAAGGCCGGAAATCCCGTCCCTGACGCATGAATCTGCGCCGACCGTAAACAACTCGAATCTGTCGTCGGGCAACGTGTCGGTGTCGCCCGCACCGCCGCACGCTGCCAATAGCACCGGCAAGAAGAAACTGAGCGCTTTCATGGCTGATCAGCATAGCGCTTTTGCAAGCGATCGCAGGCCCGGAAGTCTCCGACCCGGCTAGGTACATTCCCTAGTGTCGCGGTGGCGGTCCTGGAGCTAGGGTAGGCGGCGGTCATAGACAGAGACTCAGGGGCTGACCGACATGACTGAAGAGAATCGCGCCGAGCGAGTGCCGGCAATGCAACGCATCCTGGATAACCCGTTTATTTTGCTGTTCGTGGGCATTCTGTTTCCGGCGGTGTTCTACATCATTTGGGGAATCGTAGAAATCGTCAACATACCGATTGCGCCTTAGGGCCTGTTAACACTTAAGTCTTCCAACCGAAAATATAGGTGTCACTATGAGCGCCATTCAGCCTCCCGCGGACCTCGTCTGGTGGAAACAGCCGCTGGACAAGGTGGAGGGGACCTGGATCGGTATCGCGCTGGTCTGGTCTCTGATTATGTTCTTCATGATGCCTTTCTGGCACGTGTACGGAAAGCAAAATCTCTCCAGCGAGGCTTACAAGACAACACCGCAGGCTTTTCTTGCCAAAACGCAGGCGATGGTCGATCAGTACACAATTCGCACTGAAACCGATGCGAAACTACCGGTCGTCAAACCGCCTCCCGGCAGCGATGTCTACCTTGCCGGCCGCCTATGGCAGTGGTATCCACTTCTCGAACTGGAAAAGGGACAGACGTACCGCCTGCACATTTCTTCGCTGGATTGGCAGCACGGGTTTTCTCTGCAACCCGTCAATATCAACACACAGATTTTGCCGGGCTACGAGATGGTAATAACCATCACGCCCGATACCTCGGGTGAGCAGACCGTCATCTGCAACGAGTTTTGCGGCATTGGGCACCACAACATGCTCGGGAAAATCTATGTCGTGGAGGGTGGATCGTGAGCGACGCAATGTTTCGTACCTGTCCGGAGTCCGGCCTGCAGTTTCATCGGCCGGCGGAGCGGCTGATGAAGGCACACGCGGTTGTGGCAGTAGTGATTCTCCTGATCGGCGGCATTGCAGCGCTGCTGGTGACCCTTACGCGCTGGCCGGCCGTGCATTTGCTCCCAGCCGACAGATTTTATCAGCTGCTGACGACGCATGGCGTTAACATGTTGATTTTCTGGATAATTTCCTTTGAAATCGCGATCCTGTACTTCTGCTCCTCCACCCTGCTCAAGTGCCGGCTGGCAACGCCTCGGCTGGCCTGGCTGGGATTCGGGCTGATGCTCGCGGGTATCGTCATCAACAATCTGGCCGTGGCCAACGGCGACGCGTCGGTGATGATGACGTCCTACGTTCCGATGCCCGCAAACCCGAATTTTTATCTGGGATTGATTCTGTTTGCCGTCGGTGCACTGATCGGCTGCTTTATCTTCCTCGCGACCCTCGTTGTCGCCAAAGACGAAAAGACGTATGAGGGTTCCATTCCGCTTGTCACGTTCGGTGCGTTGACCGCCTGCATTATCGCCATTTTCACGATTGCGTCCGGTGCAATCGTGCTGGTGCCGACGTGGCTCTGGTCGCTGGGCTATGTCAACAACATCGATGCTGCGATGTACCGGGTCGTGTGGTGGGCACTGGGCCACTCGTCGCAGCAGATCAACGTCGCAGCGCACGTCGCGGTCTGGTACGCGATAGCAGCGATCGTATTCGGTGCGCGACCGTTGTCGGAGAAAGTCAGCCGGGTCGCGTTTTTCCTCTACATCGCATTCCTGCAGATCGCGAGTGCGCACCATCTGCTGGTCGACCCGGGTCTCAGTGCCGAATGGAAAATTTTCAACACAAGCTATGCGATGTATCTCGCCGTGCTGGCATCCATGGTGCACGGACTGACGGTGCCCGGTGCCATTGAAGTCGCGCAGCGTGCGAAGGGTTTTACCAACGGGCTGTTTCAGTGGCTGCGCAAAGCCCCGTGGGGTAATCCGGTGTTTTCCGGCATGTTCATGTCGTTGGTAGGTTTTGGATTTCTGGGCGGCATCTCCGGCGTCGTCATGGGCACCGAACAGATCAATATCATCATTCACAACACGATCTACGTACCCGGGCATTTTCATGCGACCGTTGTCATCGGTACGACGCTCGCGTTTATGTCGCTTACGTACTTCCTGATACCCACACTGTTCCGCAAACAGGTGGCGTTTCCCGAGATAGCGAAATTGCAGCCATACGTTTTTGGTATTGGCATGTCGGTTTTTGCGCTGGCTATGATGGGCGCCGGAACGCTCGGCGTCGAAAGGCGCCATTGGGACATGGCGTTTACGAATGCGCAGCTTGGCTTTGACTATCCTGCAAGCGCCTACACGATGATGGGTATTATGGGAATTGCAGGTGTCATGGCAGTTGTCGGCGGCGCGATGTACATCCTCGTGACGGTGGTATCCGTATTTTTCGGCAAGCCCGTCGATTCCGAGTCGCGCTATGGAACCGCGATAACCACCGTACCGCGCGCGGAGCCGATCGTTGTTCCCGAAGGAGGGCACGCTGCCGCAGGAAAATGGGGCTTTGCGGCTCCTGGCACCTTCGTGCTGGCGATGTTCTTTCTGCTTGTCTTCGTGTTGTATTACGCAGTCAACTGGAAGTACCTGGCGTCGGTCTGGCCAATGTCATAACCCCCCCAGCGTCGACCGAGGCCTGTTAGTGGGGGCGGGCGCAGGCCCGCCCCTTTTTTTAAGAGCGCGTTACCAGGGACGGTCTTACGCCGCGAAGCCACAGATGAGAGTCGACTTCTGACAATGAACGCAGCACAAACATTCGGCCTCGTGGCATTGCTTTTCGTCTCGATTCGCGGAGGGGCGGAGCAGTACGATGCCGAAGCTGCGATGGTGCGGTCGCAGGCTGCCATCGGTCATATCATTGGCAGCTACGAATTCACGGCGCGCGACGGCTCGTCGGTAAACCTCAGGAGCGACTACGCCGGTCGTCCGCTGGTCGTCAGCCTGATTTTTACATCCTGTCATCACGTTTGTCCGGCAACGACGAAACATCTGGCAAAATCCGTTGACGCCGCGCGAGAAGCATTGGGCGAGAATAGTTTCGATGTGGTGACGATCGGTTTCGATACTGCCAACGACACACCCCAGGCCATGGCGGCGTTCGCGCGCCGGCAGGGCGTCAATACGAGCGGCTGGCGTTTTTTAAGCGCGACAACAGAGACGATTGAGGCGTTGAGCCGCGACCTCGGCTTTGTTTACTTTCCCACACCTCGCGGATTCGATCACCTGAATCAGTTGACGATCATCGATCGGAGTGGCGCCGTGTATTCGCAGGTCTACGGTGTGACCTTTGAGCTGCCGTGGCTCGTCGAGCCTCTAAAGGACCTCGTATTCAATCGGCCGTCCAGCCATGGCCGGCTATTTGCCGGCCTTATCGATCGCGTTCGGCTGTTTTGTACGGTCTACGACCCGACTACCGGACGCTACCGATTCGATAACTCTTTGTTCGTACAGATTGCGGTCGGCGCGAGCATTGTTCTCGGCGTTCTTTTCTATTTGTTCAGAGAAGTTTTGCTGGCTCGCAGGGCACGAATACGCGAGTGATTGCGCGCGTTCACAACGTCGGGCGGCAGTTGTTCGGCGGCCTGGAAAAGCCGCTGGCGCGCGCATTCCGGCACGCCGATAATCCGCTGAATCACCTCGGCGCGCTCACCGTATTCTTCTTCTACATCGTACTTGTGAGCGGTATCTGGTTACTGATTTTCTTTCGTACCAGCGTCGTGGGCGCTTTCGACAGCGTTGAATATCTGACCCGGCAGCAATGGTACCTTGGCGGCGTCATGCGCAGTCTGCATCGCTACGCCTCGGACGCGGCGGTCGTCACCATTCTGCTGCATATGCTTAAGGAATTCGTTTTCGATCGATACCGGCGCAGGCGCTGGTTTACCTGGATCACCGGTGTGCCGCTGATCTGGCTGGTTTTTCCGCTTGGCATCACGGGGTATTGGCTGGTCTGGGATCAACTTGCTCAGTACGTCGCAATCAGTTCCGCCGAACTGCTGGACCGGATACCGATATTCACCGATTCGATGGCCGGTAACTTTCTCAGCGATGAATTGCTATCCGATCGGTTTTTCACGCTCATGGCGTTTCTGCATCTGATCGGTCTGCCGATTTTCCTCGTATTCGGTATCTGGCTGCATGTCTTTCGACTGACCGGCCCTAAGATTCACCCGCCAAGGCGGTTGATGGCGGGAACGCTGCTGTGTCTGGTGCTCCTGTCCGGATTTTATCCAGCGGTCAGCCACGACCGCGCAGACCTCGCTGCCGTTCCGCAGGTGCTGCACCTCGACTGGTTCTACCTGCATGTGTATCCGCTGATTCAGTCCTGGTCGCCAGGCTGGGTCTGGGTGCTGTTGGTCGGGGTATCCGCACTGCTGATGCTGGCGCCCTGGGCGCCGCCGAAAAAGGCAGAACAGGCCGCAACGGTGACACTCGACTACTGCAACGGGTGCCGGCGCTGCGTCGACGACTGCCCCTACGGCGCCGTGGAGATGGTGGCGCGCAGCGACGGTGCGAGTTATGCGCAACAGGCTTCGGTGAACACGAATCTCTGTGTCAGTTGCGGCATCTGCGTCGGTGCCTGCCCGACTGCGACGCCGTTCAGGTCGCACGGTGAGCTGATTCCAGGTATCGATCTCCCCGAGCGGCCGCTTGCCGCGATTCGAGCCGACCTGGTCGCGGAGCCCGCTCCGGACGCGGTCGCCGGGGTACTTGTGGTTGCCTGTCGCGACGACGACAGGACGCCTGTCGTGAGGGCAGCTGGCTATCGCGTGCTGACGGTTAACTGCATGGGCCATTTGCCGCCTTCGTTTCTGGACTTCATTCTGAGTCGCGGTCATGCCGCCGGCGTCTTCTTGCTGGGATGCCCGCGCGGACATTGCCGACATCGGTTCGGGGCCGACTGGACGGAGCAGCGAATCGTCCGATTGCGCGATCCGATGTTGCGGCGGCGGGTGGACACGCAGAGACTTGCACTTAGCTGGTTGCCGCCGTGGGCGCGTTATACCAATCCGAAAGCGGCGATAGACGCGTTTGCGCGCAGGTTGCCCCGATGAAGCTGGCCGCCGAAGTCCTGGCCTATGCGGCATTCGCCCTGATCGTCGCTGTATTTTCGGCCTCGCCGCCGTACCAGCGGCTCGCCTACGACGAGGCGATCGTCTCGCTGGCGTTTTCGCACGCGGGCCGGCGCGTCAGCGACTGCCGACAGCTCACGCAGGCCGAACTCGACGAGTTGCCGCCCAATATGCGTCGTCCCATCGACTGTCCACGCGCGCGCCATCCGGTAAGACTGGTTTTCAAATCCGGAGACCGGCTGCTGTACTCTGCCGTACTGGAACCGAGCGGCATCTGGTCAGATGGTAAGGCCAGCGTCTATGAACGTATCAGGATAGGAGCCGGCGAACACCGTCTGTTCGTAGGTATGAACGACAGCGGCGGGCAGGCGTTCGATTACTCACACAGTCAGTTGATGCGCATTGAGCCGGGCCGAAACGTGGTGATCCGTTTCGATCCGCTGTCAGGGCAATTTTCGATTCGATGAGGGCGCTATGAGCTTGCTGCAGTGGAAATCCGAATACTCCATCGGCATAGAGTCGATGGATCACGAGCATCGGCAGATGATTGAATTGATCAACGGTCTGTACCGGCAACTCGATGTGCACTCCGGCCGCGACGACATCGAAGCCTGTCTCGGTGATATTTTCAATGCCATTGCCGGACATTTTGCGCTCGAAGAGCGTCTGATGCGGGATGCGGGTTATGACCGGTACGCAGAACATAAAGACGATCACGAAGACCTGCTCGATGAACTCACCCGGATGATGGATGTATTCGCGCACGATCCGGAGTCCGGTGTACGACAACTACAATCCGGACTGTCGGAATGGTTTTCGCGACACTTTGCGACGCACGATGCGCGTTTACACGGCAGGCTCGGGGTCTGAGCGTTCGATACTGCGTCGACGCAAAGATGTCCACGCAACGATCAGAAACATAAGACCGCCAACGATGGAAATCAGGCCGCCAATACCCATCAGCGCCATGCCCGCAGTTTGTCCGATGCCGTCGAGACCCTGGGCCGCGCCGGCCGTCTTGCGTTGTATGCCATATCCGCCGCTCCAGGCGAGGCCGGCAATGTGCAGTAACTGGCCGCCGCCGTACACGTACGGCTGCCAGAAGGCCATGCGCGCCGACAGCGGTCCGAAGCCAAGCCGCGGCAGCAGGTAGTAAGTCAGCCCCATAAAGGCGATCGTTACTCCGACGGTCGCGCCGTGATAGTGCGCCGGGATGACAATGTCGAGCCCGGCGATCATAAAGCCGAGCACACCGCCGACGGCGAACAAGGCAAGCGATGCGTGCAGTGCTGTGCGCAGATAGCACCCTTCGCCGGCAGCGGGCTGGGCGCGCCAGAGACTCGCAGCGACTGCGAGGCCCAGCGGCAGACAGGACAATCCGCCGTATTTCATGAGTTCGGTAAAGGCGACCCGATGGCCGGGGGTCGTGACGTCGTGGGCGACAAACAGAAACGGCACCGTAATCACCGGGAGGGCCAGAAAGATCAGAAACACGAGCGTCAGGCGCGGCGTCAGTTCGAAGCGACAGCCGCTCGCGGTTGCCAGCAGCACCCAGGCGATGGTCATGAGCAGTGTGTAGCTGAACTGGATCACATGTCCCGCGCCCCAGAACAGGAACTCGAAATAGATCTGGCCCTCCATTTCCGCCGGAAGGCCGCGCCACGCGAACAGGACCGCCGCGAGAGCGACTCCGGTCAGCATCGCAGAGACGGTGATCCCGGTCCGCAGGGCCGCAGCCCCGTCAAGATGACGTCGAATGCGCGGTCTGGAGGCGATGGCGCGCAGCAGGTGGCTCAGCACGCCGCTGCCGAACAAACCGAGTCCCGCGTAAAACATCGGATGTTGCAGCACCGGCACGTAGTTGTTCATGAGCGGATCGCCGGCACCGATGAATGGGCAGATCACGATAATCAACGTGCCCGATGCAGCCAGCGTAAACGAAAGGCGATCCCACAGCGGGCGTTCGCCGGCAGTGGATAACGTCCACGCGGCGCCCGAAATGGCCAGCAGCCAGACCAGCACGGACAACGTGACGTGAACGACCAGTGCCGTCCGGAAAAAATCGGTAAATGGAATCCAGTCCTGGACACCGGGCGTTCTGGCGAGAACCAGCAGCAGTGAGAATATGCCGGCGGCCACGAGTGCGAGCAGACCGAGCGACAGCCACGCGGTTGCGTTACGGCGCGCGGCAGGGCTGCGAACGGTCAACTCGAAGCTGGACATGTTGCGGCACGTTACGTTCGGTCAACGGATACGTCAATGCGTGGTAACCTCAATGTGTGCGCATCGGCGACTGCAACAACATCATGGATTTCAGGCGGCTGGCGCGGCGCCGGCTGCCCGCACCGATATTCCACTATATCGACGGTGGCGCGGATGACGAGTGGACGCTGCGCCGAAATACCTCGGCGTTTGACGACTACGAGTTGCTGCCGGCACAGTTGTCCGATGTGTCGAAGATCGATCTGCAATCGACCTTATTCGGCGAGTCGATAGACTGGCCGGTGATGATATCGCCGACCGGTGCATCCAAACTGTTTCATGCCGACGGCGAACCGGCCGTAGCGCGGGCGGCGGCACGATTCGGCATCCCCTACAGTCTGTCCACGATCGGGACCACGACGATAGAGGCTGCCGCCGAGGCCGCTCCCGGACCGAAGGTTTATCAGATTTACGTCTTTCGCGACCGCGGACTGACGCGTCAGTTTGTCGAGCGTTGCAGGTCTTCTGCCTATACCGCGCTGTGCCTGACGGTCGATACGCCTGTTGCCGGCAACCGCGAGCGCGACAAGGTGTGGGGACTGGGTGCTCCAGGTATGAAACTTCGCGCTATACCGAGTTTTCTTCGTCACCCAGGGTGGCTGTATCGTTGCGTGTTTCGTAACGATCTGGAACTCGTCAACGTAACGGCGGGGCAGGACGCCGAAAAATTCACGGACAAGAGCGTCAAGGATTTCATCGACAGCCAGTTCGACCGTTCGCTGACCTGGGCCGACGTGGAATGGCTGCGATCGCTCTGGGACGGGCCGCTTATCGTCAAAGGCGTGCAGACCGTGGCCGATTGCCGCAATGCGGCCAATGCCGGTGCAACAGCCGTCATGTTGTCCAATCATGGCGGCCGCCAGCTTGAATCCGCACCCGCGCCCGTCGATTGCATTGCCGCCGTGGCGGATGCGCTGCACGACAGGCTTGAGATTATTTGCGACGGCGGTGTACGGCGTGGAACGCATATCGTCAAAGCGCTCGCTTTGGGTGCGACGGCCTGCAGCATCGGCCGCGCGTATCTGTACCCGCTGGCCGCCGGTGGACAGCAGGGTGTTGAGCGTGGGCTTGAACTGCTCCGAGACGAAGTACAGCGAACGATGTCGCTGCTGGGCTGCGACTCAGCGAGGAAACTGGCCTCGCATTATGTTCAACGGTCCGGCGTCGCCCGGCACTGAAAATTGCTCGACTATCAAAAAAATGCGCAAATCTCGCGTGAATATCACCAAATCGAGGATTATTTCTAAAAAATCTGAAAACATTTGATAGTGCCGCACTTCCCTTAAAACACAGTCTAAATTGAGTTTTTGGTCTGTTTTTCGCCTTGAATCCCGCCTTGACGAGTGGGATTGGCGGTGGATTTGCGCGTAATATTTCGCCTGTCGCGGCCTTCGATGGCGCGGCGTGAGAACCGCTCCTGGGCGGAGTATTTGTTACGAGGTAGTTATGTCAGGCGAAAGAGTTGAAGGAACCGTTAAGTGGTTCAATGACGATAAGGGATTTGGATTCATCGAGCGGGACGGCGGACAGGATGTTTTCGTCCACCACACCGCGATTCAGATGGAAGGTTTTAAGACACTTAAGGAAGGGCAGAAGGTCACGATGGAGGTGACCCAGGGCCAGAAGGGACCTCAGGCCGAAAACGTTGTCGCTGAGTGAGGCGTACCGATTGTTGACCGCGGGCTGCGGTCGTTGGTAACAGCGTCCCGGCCCGCCGTGATCCGGCTTCAGGGCAACAGCGAAAGGCGGACAGCCGCCAGCTCGCCGCGGCCAATCTCAGTGTATTCCCCAACGGTCGGCTCGTAGTCCTGTCACCGTGCGGGACGTCGAGCCGATCGGCCGCAACGGTGTGCGACCATCGGCGAAAATTGTTTTACTCTGTACTCGTCATTGGCACAACGTGCGGGAAAGGGGTGAGACATGGCGCGAAGATACGCAGGATTCGAACCGCGGACGATCGAATTTCTTCGCCAGCTTGAGAAAAACAACAATCGCGACTGGTTCGCACTCAACAAGGCGCGCTATGAGGACGATGTGCTGGATGCGGCACTGCGCTTCATCCAGTCGATGCAGGCGCCGCTTGCTGAGATCGCGCCGCATTTTACGGCTAATCCGGTTCGCGTCGGGGGATCGCTGATGCGGGTCTATCGCGATACGCGATTCTCCAAAAATAAGCTGCCGTACAAGACCAATATCGGCATTCAGTTTCGGCACGAACGTGCCAAAGACGTGCATTCGCCCGGATACTACGTGCATATCGCGCCCAACGAAGTATTTGTCGGCGTGGGTATGTGGCGTCCGGATACGGAACCGCTGCGACGTATTCGCGAGCGCATTGCCGCACGACCCGATGAATGGCGGCGCGTGATCGGCGCGCGCGCGTTCAGGCGCAGCTACAGCCTGGGCGGTGAGGTACTGAAACGGCCGCCGCGAGGCTTTGACAAGGAACATCCGCTGATTGAGGACATCAAGCGCAAGAGCTTCATTGCGGTGCGCGAACTCAGTGTGGAGGATTGCCTGAGGCCACAGTTTCAGCGTACGGTGGAGACCAGTTTTCGGCATGCAACGCCGTTTATGGAATTCCTTTGCCGAGCCGTGGGGGTTAGGCTCTAGCCGGGATTATTCGTGAAGAGATAAAACAAAAGCCTTAAATGTGCGAAAATTGTGTTTGCACACAACAACTTAAGCACAAAAAAGGCTTCTGCATGAGTAAGCATACCAGTCCCCAGGGTGTTTTGTTCAAGGGTCTGTCGAAGAAAGCGTTTCAGGCCCGCTTCGATCGGCCCGACAGTAGCTCCGATGGTGGGGCGATTCTGCTCAAGGCTTGCGATCAGCGACTGGGTTTGATCGATGCCATTTCCAGGTGTATTCGCGATGACCGCTGTGCTGGCAAGGTTCGTCACAGTCTGCGGGAGTTGCTATCGCAACGGGTGTACGGGATTGCCTGCGGCTACGAGGACTGCAACGACGCAGCCCGGCTGAGCACGGACCCGGTGCAGCGTTTGCTGATGGATCGAGATCCGCTGTCGGGCGAGGCGCTGGCCTCGCAGCCGACCTTGTCCCGATTCGAGAACCGCATTGATGGGCGTTCACTGCTCGGCATGGGGACGGCGATCATGGACACGGTGATTGCGCGTCACCGCAAGCGCCTGGGTAAGAAGGCACGGCGCATCACGATCGATCTGGACCCGACGGATATTCTGGCCTACGGCCAGCAGCAGCTGTCGTTTTTTAACACGCACTACGGGGATCACTGTTATCTGCCGATGGTGTGTTCATTTCAGTTCAACGACGAGGCGGATCAGTACGTGTTTGCGAGCGTGCTGCGATCGGGAGAGGCGCCGGCGAGCGAGGGCGCCGAGGCGATCCTGCGACGCGCCATCGCTCGGCTGCGAAAGGCGTTCGGCAAGGTGCGTATCCTGGTGCGTCTGGACGCTGGCTTTGCGACGCCTGAGCTACTCGATTTTCTCACCGACAGTCGGGTGGATTTCGTGGTGGGGATCGGGAAAAACTCGGTATTAAAGGCGCTTTCCGAGCCTTTGATGGACGAGGTCCGTCACCTGTCATGGGACTCAGGGGACACCGAAAAGCGCTACGGCGAGTGCCAGTACGAAGCCGGCAGCTGGGATGACGAAAGGCGGGTGATCTTCAAAGCCGAAGTGGTGCGATACCCCGGCCGGGACGCCAAAGACAATCCCCGTTTTGTGGTGACCAACCTCAAGACCACGCCAAGGCACGTGTATGAGCGGGTCTATTGCCAGCGGGCGGTGATCGAGAATCGCATCAAAGAGCTGCTGTTGGGCCTGAACCTCGACCGCTGCAGTTGTACCTCGTTTTTCGCCAACCAGTTCCGAGTCCTCATGACCGTCGCCGCTTACGTGCTGTTCCAGGAACTGCGCCTCAAAGCGCGGCATACGGCTTTCGCCCAGGCCCAGGTTACGACCCTGCGCGAGCGATTGTTAAAGCTCGCAGTCTGGGTGCAACGCTCAACGCGCCGTATCGTGTTTCACCTGCCAGACTCAGCGCCGTGGCGATCCGACTGGTGCCGCATTGCCCGCGCCCTCGGTGCCGTGCCAATCTGATCCCACTGCCCAGCAACAACCTCATCGTTATCGGCACGTCAGACAAGGGCGACGGGCAACTTTGACCTGACATCGCCAATTTCAACTCGTTTCGCGACGCAGCGCGCAATAATCCCCTACCAGGAGAAAGTGGCGCGGCTCGGAACCGCCAGAAAGTTCAGCTTGCTACAATCGGCAACAAATGATCGCCATACCAACAACTTTCATGAAGTGTCGGCTAGTGGGCCGCTTGATAAATTCGGTCACTTTCAGAGTCCTTCTCAAGGGGCAGACCCAGGCGAAGCGGTGCCGGCATAGCCGGGCTATGTCAAGCCGCTTCAACACCGGTATGCCCCTTGAGAAGGGCTCCCTTCGGGTCGCACCACAACGCCCTTCAGCGGCGTTGAGCTCGCTTGAATTGGCGACGGCCAGTCCTGCGCTCGCTCGCCTTGCCATAAGGCGTTGTGATGCGACTGAGAGTCACCGAATTTATCAAGCGGCCCACTAGTGACCGAATTTACCACACGGCCCGCTAGCGGCCTTCGAGCGCTCCGCTAACGTCCGCTCGCCGCCCGCAGTTCGCGAACCAACCGCGCCGGTTTCGGCCGGTCGGCGATGAATCTGGACAACTCGACGTAGCGGATTATGCCCGTCGCATCGACGACGAGGGCGGTCGGCCAGATGGTATCGTCGCCGTATTCCCTGCGACTCCCCTTTGGAACGCCGGATTCCTGCAGCAGACCGAGTTGCCGCGTCACGGTCAGGTCCTGATCCAGCCAAAAATCGAATTCCACTTCGAAAAACCTGGCGACGCGCCTGGTAGTTTCCAGCGGTTTCGGCGTGAGGAGTATCAGTCTGGCACCAAGGTCGACAATGTCCTTGTAATGCGCACTCAGGTTTTGCACCTGCGAACTGCAGAACGGGCACCAGTTACCACGCACAAACAGTATGACTGCGGCGCTGCCGTGCAGTTCGGTGGAACGCACCAGATCGCCGCTTTCGTCCGTGGCGCTGAAATCCGGCAGCGGCTGACCGCGCCGCAACTGAGGAGGAACCGGACGTCCCCGATTGCGCACAAACCACCAGGCGACGGCGGCGAGTACAGTCAGTGCGGTAACGAACACTGGCAATGTCGGATTCATGGCCGTCAGTATGTCCTGCCGGCTGCCGTGGACACAAGATCGATTTTGTGGATACTGGCAGCGTCATTTTTCGTAAGTAACTCGATGAGCGCAAATCCAATAATCTGGGAGCCTGACTCCGAGCGGCGTCAGGCGTCGGCGATGTATCGATTCATGACGCAGCACGGTTTCGATAACTACTCGCAATTGCATGACTGGTCGCTGCAGTCACCGGAGGCTTTCTGGAATGCGGTGTGCGAATTTTGTGAGATTCGTTTTGACCGCGGTGCCGGTGCGGTGCTGCCCAGACCCGGCAATATTCGCGACGCCGGTTGGTTCAGCGGCGCCAGACTGAATTTCGCAGCCCATTTGCTGCGGCATACCGGCCCAGAACCCGCACTCGTATTTCGTGGCGAAGACGGTGCGCGGCGGGTTCTGAGCCGCGACGATTTACGCCACGCGGTCGCCGCCACCGCGGCGGGCTTAAGGGCATCGGGTGTCGATACAGGCGACCGCGTGGCGGGATTTCTGCCAAACTGTCCCGAGGCTGTGATTGCGATGCTTGCGACGGCGAGCATCGGCGCGATCTGGTCTTCGTGTTCGCCCGACTTCGGTATCAACGGCGTGGTCGATCGATTCGGACAGATCGAACCCAAAGTGCTGTTCGCCGTGGCGGCTTATCGCTACAACGGTCGGCATTGCGACACTCGGGATACCGTTGCGGGCATGCGAGATTCGCTGCCGACCGTTCGCGTTGTGGTCATGGTTCCGTTTGTCGACGACGTGCCGGCAGACGTCCCGGGCACTGTGACCTGGTGCGAGTTTGTGCGCGACAACTCATCGCTGAACTTCGCATCGGTCGACTTCAATCACCCGCTCTACATCATGTTTTCATCGGGAACGACGGGCGTGCCGAAGTGCATCGTGCACGGTCACGGCGGGACCCTGCTGCAGCAGGCCAAGGAACTCGTGTTGCACACCGACGTATCCGACACTGACACGCTGTTCTTTTTCACGACCTGTGGCTGGATGATGTGGAACTGGCTTGTATCCGGCCTGGGGACGGGTGCGACCCTGATCCTGTTCGACGGCGCACCGTTTTACGACGAAGGCAAGGTTCTCTGGCGCATAGCCGAGGAAGAGCACATCAGTATTTTCGGTACGAGTGCCAGGTATCTTTCCGCTCTGGAAAAGTCGGGTCTGAGGCCACGCGACGAGTTCGATCTGAGTGCACTGCGCACGTTGCTGTCAACCGGATCGCCGCTTGCTCCCGAGAGCTTTGACTATGTATACGATGCCATCGGCTCCGATCTGCAGCTCTCGTCGATTTCGGGTGGTACGGATATTCTGAGCTGTTTCGTTCTCGGTAATCCGATCCTCCCGGTACGACGCGGCGAACTGCAGTGCCGCGGCCTGGGCATGGCGACGGAAATCTTCAATGAGCAGGGGGAATCGGTCATCGGCGAGCACGGAGAACTGGTGTGTACCAGACCGTTCCCGTCGACGCCGGTCGGTTTCTGGAACGATCCTGACGGCAGCCGCTACCGCGCGGCTTATTTCGAACGTTTTCCCGGCGTCTGGGCGCACGGCGACTACGCGGAACTGACGCCCGAAGGCGGTATGGCCATTCACGGGCGTGCCGATGCCGTTTTGAATCCTGGCGGTGTACGCATTGGCACGGCGGAAATTTATCGGCAGGTTGAAAAGCTCGACGCGGTTGTTGAGAGTATCGCGATCGGACAACGCTGGGAGGATGACGTTCGTGTCGTATTGTTCGTTGTCCTGCACCCCGGTGTTGAGCTCAGCCGGACGCTTTGCGATGAGATCAGACAGACGATCCGCCGCAATACGACGCCGCGTCATGTACCCGCGAAAATACTTCAGGTGCCGGATATTCCACGCACCAAAAGCGGCAAAATCGTCGAACTCGCAGTGCGTTCCGTAGTGCACGGCGAAACGGTTCGCAATACCGAGGCGCTCGCAAATCCCGGCGCACTCGAATACTTTACGGATATCGAAGAGCTAAAGAGTTGAGTGCATGACACAGGAAGGGATGGTCGGATTCGAGGTCGTGACGGGAAAGGTGCTGCCTGAGTGGATCGACGTCAACAATCACATGAACGTCGCGTATTACGTGCTGGCCTTCGATCACGCGGTCGATGCGGTCTGGGAGCTGTTTGGCATTACCGAGGAATTCATCAATGCGAGCAATAGTTCGACGTTCGCGGTTGAAAGTCATGTCACCTGGCAGCGGGAGCTGGCGCTCGATGCGCCGTATCGGATTACGACACAGATACTGGCCTGGGACGATAAGCGCATCCACCAGTTCATGCGTATGTACCACGCCGAACAGGGTTTTCTTGCGTCGACCGCCGAATGGCTGAATCTGCACGTCGATCTTTCCGTGCGCAGGGTTGCCCCATGGCCCGATGCGATACGACAGCAGATCGCGGATTTTGCCGAGCGGCAGCCCGTGACGGCATGGCCTGAGGAGGCGGGCAGGCAAATGTCAGTGCCGCGGCCGATCTATTCGATGGCGGGTCGCTGATGGCCGGTTATCTGCTTGCAATCGATCAGGGTACGAGCAGCAGCCGTGCGGTGCTGTACGATCATGCGACCGCGGTTATCGCCAGCGAGCAACAGGAATTTCCTCAGATTTATCCCGAGCCCGGCTGGGTCGAGCACAATCCTGAGGCCATCTGGCAATCCGTGCAGGACGTCGTGCGCCGTGTGCTGCGGACAGCCGATGCGGGCGCGTCCGATGTTGCGGGCATCGGCATCACCAATCAGCGCGAGACGACGCTGATCTGGGATCGTGCGACGGGCGAGTGTGTACACAACGCGATTGTGTGGCAGGACAGAAGGACGGCGGCGACCTGTCGGGAAATGCGAGATTCAGGGTACGAGCAGGAGGTTGCGAAGCGTACCGGTCTGCGTCTCGATCCGTATTTTTCGGCGACGAAGATTGCGTGGATTCTCGACAATGTCAATGGTGTCAGGGCGCGTGCCGAGGCTGGCGAGCTTGCGTTCGGCACTGTCGATACGTTCCTGCTGTGGCGCCTCACCGGGGGTGCCCGGCACGCGACCGATGCCACCAATGCGTCGCGAACGTTGCTGTTCAATATTCACACCCAGGTGTGGGACGATGAGCTGCTGCGAATGTTCGACATTCCGCCGAGCCTGTTACCCGAGGTGCTCGATTGTGCCGCGGATTTCGGCATTGCAACCGACGGTTCGGTCGGCGGCTCGATACCGGTACTGGGTATGGCCGGCGATCAGCACGCCGCGCTGATCGGGCAGGCCGGGGTGCGTCCCGGCATGACCAAGAGTACCTACGGCACCGGCTGTTTCGTCGTGGCCAATACCGGCGACAAGGCGCTTGCATCGCAAAACCAATTGTTGACCACCGTTGCGATGCGGCTCGACGGTCAGGTGACGTACGCGCTCGAAGGCAGCGTGTTCGTCGCCGGGTCCGCAATGCAATGGCTGCGAGACGAAATGCGTGTCATCGATTCCGCACCCGAGTCCGAGGCCATCGCGGCCAAAACGGGCGTCGTCGAAGACGTCGTTGTGGTGCCGGCGTTTGCGGGGCTCGGAGCACCGTATTGGGATCCCGATGCGCGCGGTGCCGTGCTTGGGCTCTCGCGCGGCAGCGGCAGAGCGCAACTCGTCACGGCGACGTTGCAGTCGGTCGCGTATCAGACCGCCGATCTGATGTCCGCCATGGCCGACGATGGATTGCGCCCCGCCGTCATTCGCGTCGACGGCGGCATGGTTGCGAACGATTGGTTTTTGCAATTTCTTGCCAACATTCTTGATATCCCGGTCGAGCGCCCCGCCAATGTGGAGTCGACCGTACTCGGTGCGGCGTGTCTCGCGGCGTGGCGGGCCGGAATTGCGGTGGGAACCGATCGTCTGAGCGAACTCTGGACTCTGGATGCTCGCTTCGAACCGGCCATGCGGACAGACACGCGCGCAATGCTGCTGCGGGGCTGGCAGGACGCTGTGGCGCGCGTTCGAACGGCGGGTTGATGGCGCTCCGAACTCGACAGCGTATCGGTAAGTACCAGATTCTGGGGCGCATCGCGAGCGGACCGCTGGCGGATGTCTACCGGGCCAAAGACACGATTCAGAACATCAAGGTCGCCCTCAAAATACCCAGGTCCGATACGCACACGGGTCACGACGAATTTCTGCACGAGGTGCGCGTTGCCACGCGCCTTAAGCATCCGAACATCCTTAGCGTATTGAACGCAAGTTACATCGACGATCAGTTTGTCATAGCGATGGAACTCGGTGACGAGTCGCTCGGCGAGCGCATCGAACGGCGCATGTCCACGGTACGTTCGCTCGATCTGGCTGACCAGGCGCTCGCGGCGCTCGCTCATGCGCACGACGCCAAAATCATCCATTGCGACATCAAGCCCGAGAATTTCATTCTGTTTCCCGGCTACCGGCTGAAACTGGCGGACTTCGGTTTTGCGAAATTCAACCTGCGCACGCTCAAGGCATCGGGGTCGGGCACGATCGACTACATTGCGCCGGAACAGGCGATGGGGCGGCCCAAATTTCAGTCCGATGTATTTTCTGTCGGGCTGGTGATCTACCGGCTGCTGTCGGGCCGGCTGCCCGAGTGGCCGTTCGAGTGGCCGATGGCAGGCGCCGACCGACTGAAAAATCGCGTTCGCCCTGAGGTCGTCGACATCCTCAAAACCGCAATCCAACTCGATCCGCGTCGCCGTTACCGGGACGCGGTGCAGATGCATGCGGCGTTTCGCCGCGCCAACAGTCAGGCACGCCGCCAGAAAACGGCGAAACCGCGCAGGGGCGGCAAGGGCAGCAAGCGTGGCAGTGCCTGGCGGCAGTTACAGTGGCGCGAGTTCCAGCGGCAGTTCAAAAAGGCCCTCGATACCCGGCATCAGTGCCGGCGCTGCGAGGGTCCGGTCTCGCAAAGCATGCAGTGCTGTCCGTGGTGCGGATTCGACCACCCTTCCCGTGGATCGGTGTCGAGAATGCCGTCGAGTTGTCCTCGTTGCGAGCGCGGCGCAAAAACTGACTGGGACTATTGCGCATGGTGCTACGGTCCGGGCTTCGTTACGGAGACGCGCCGCAGCTATCCCGATAAACGTTATTCAGCCCATTGCGCAAATCGACGCTGCAAGGGCCCGCTCATGCCCTACATGCGCTATTGTCCGTGGTGCCGGCACAAGGTTCGCAAACCATGGCCTTTGCCGGGCAGCCGAAAACGCTGCGGTGCCTGTGGCTGGGGCATTGCGTGGGACTACTGGAACTACTGCGCCTGGTGCCGTGAACCGGTACGACGAAACTGAGCGAGCCTCGACCTATGCCGGACATTTCGGATTCAATCGCACTGCTGGATGGCGCAACGTCGCCGGATCGGCTGGACGTTCGAATCGCGGCCGGAACCGCAATAGCGTATACCTGCCGCGACCCCGGCAAATCCACTGAAAACGAGGATACGACGGCGATTATTTCCTATGGCCCTGCCGCAGCCGTATTCGTTATTGCCGACGGTGCAGGTGGTCTGCCGGCGGGTAAGAGAGCATCTTCATGTGCCGTCGAAACTCTGGCGGCGTCGCTCGAAACGTCGGCGCAGCGGACAGCGCAACTGCGCACGGCGGTGCTCAACGGCATCGAGGCGGCCAACGAAGCCGTGCTGTCGCTCGGCAACGGCTCGGCAACGACGATGACCGTGATTACGGTCGAAGGGCATCTCGCCCGGTCGTATCAGGTCGGCGATTCCGAAGGGTTGATCGTCGGGCAGCGCGGCGCCATTCGCCTGCAGACGACGCCGCATTCGCCCACGGGCTTCGCGGTTGAAGCCGGCTTTTTGGACCAGCGCGAGGCGCTGCACCACGCGGAACGCCATCTCGTGTCCAATTTTATCGGCAGCAGCGATATGACAATCGATGTCGGCGCCACCGTGAAAATGCGTGAGCGCGACACGGTCATGGTGGCGAGCGACGGCGTAATGGATAACGTGCATGCCGAAGAAATCGTCGAACTTGTCCGCAAAGGGCCGCTGCAAAACGCCGCCGATGGGCTGGTCGCGCTCGCCGAGAAAAGGATGGCCGGCAGCAGTTCCCGCGAACCGAGCAAGCCCGATGACCTTTCTCTGATTCTCTATCGGCGCGGCGCTCGGCACGGCGGCTGACATTCGTGTTAACAGGCCCTAACAGGCTCTAGTATTTTCAATAACTTGCCCGCATTGTTTGCAGCGAATTCGATGATGTGAGGCAATCGCTTGCGCGGTATGATGACTGTGGCACATAGTAAAGTGTGCAGAGCGCGGAACTCCGCGGTGTATTAGTTGTTCAAACCTCTGGAAGCCTGTTCTACCGGCAGCCAAAACACGACGAGGCCGACGACAATGACCAGTCCAGATTCCTTACGTAAACATTTTCGGCCGCTTGCGATCGGTCTTCCCGTCGCGTGTGCGGCACTTCTGATGTCCGGCTGTTCGACGGCCGTCACCTACGGTGGCGGTGGCGGCGTCAGCGGCGGTGTTGAAATCCCTGGCGGCGGTTCATCGGGTGGCGGAGCCTCCGGCGGCGGTTCGTCCGGTGGGGGCATGCCCGGAGGCGGCTCGTCGGGAGGTGGTATGTCCGGCGGTGGTTCGTCGGGAGGTGGTATGTCAGGCGGCGGCATGTCCGGCGGTGGTTCGCCGGGAGGGGGTATGTCCGGCGGCGGCATGTCGGGAGGCGGCTCGTCCGGTGGCAGTACGTCGGGCGGCGGAGCCTCGGGTGGCGGCGGCACAATGGGCGGCAACGCACCGATCGGCCATACCGGACCGGCAGGCGATTGCAACGACGGCGGTATCAGCGGCGGCGGCATCGGTGGCGGCATGGGCTGCGACCAGGCCGGCGATGTCGGACAGTTTCCGGGTGGCGATTCCGAGCAACTCGGTAAGGAACTCGACAAATCGCTCGGTGACTTTGACGAAGCCATCGGCGAAGAACAGCGTCAGGTCGCATCGGTTGGCCGCAATACCGAAGGATTCGGTGACGGTTCCAGTGGCGGTTCGGGCGGAACGATCAGCCTCGGCGAACAGGAAGCCGGCGGCTCGTCGAGCGGCTCGGGCGGTGGCGGCGGCGGAGGGGCGGCGGGTAGTGGAAATCCACAGGCCAACCCACTCGGCGAAATGAGCGATGAGGAAATCGCTGCGCGGACGCCCGACGATATCGTGCCCGACGCTTACGAAGATGTGGTGGCAAGACAGCTTCGGGAGGCGGCATTGGCTGAAGACGATCCTGAACTCCGCGAGCGTCTTTGGGAAGAATATCGGAAATACAAAGGGCTGAGATAGGATGCGGCAAGCGCTTCGCCTGTGCAGGCAAACACTCGCGTTAATTGTTTGCGTGTCCATGGCTTCCGGCTGTGCGGTTCAGGAACTCGTTGTCGCCGAGGAAACGCAACTCGTCGTCGCGACCTCGAGTGTCGACGAAGCCATGCTGCTCGATGTTGGCATCGTCGAATTCGATCCGGGTATTCCCGAGGACAATCGGCCGCACGAAACCGGCATATACGAAGACATCCGGCTGGCCGAAGCGCGTTACATGCCCTATCACATCAAGACGACGCTGCAGGGCACCGGCCATTGGGGCGCAGTGCGCGTCATTCCGTCGGCGCAAGCGTTTACGGACGTTATCGTCGGCGGTCGGATTTTGCGCTCCGACGGCGAGTATGTTGAACTGCAAATGTCCGTACGCGACGCCGCGGGCCGCCACTGGTTTACACGCAGCTACGACACTCAGACCGGACTGACGTCGTACTCGAAACGCCGCGATCGCAGACGGGATCCGTACCAAAAGGTGTTTAACGACTTTGCGAACGATCTGCATGCTTTCGCTGCGGCACTGCCGCCGAAGCAATTGCAGCAGACACGCCAGATTTCCGAATTGCAGTTTTTCGCGGATATGTCGCCGGCGGCTTACAGTGCATATCTCGATCAGGACAAGGACGGCATCGCGACCGTGGTACGTTTGCCGGCCGAAAACGACCCGTCAGTAGCCAGAATGCGGCAGATTCGTGAGCGAGACCGGCTCGTGGTCGATACGCTTAACGAGCACTACGCCAATTTTTACTACGGGATCGCGATTCCTTATCAGAGCTGGCGCAAAAATGCGCGCTCGGAGGCGGTGAAGTTTCGTCAGGAAAAACGCTCTGCCCAGTTGCAGGCGCTCGTCGGTGTTGTGGTGCTGGCGGGGTCGATGCAGATCGATACCCGGAGTTCCGGCAGCCGCAATACGCGTAACATCAATCGTGCCCTGCAGTACCAGGGTATATCCCGAGGCCTGAACACGGTGTTCGCTGCGATTACGCGCAATCGTGAGGCGGGTCTGCACCTCGAAGCCATTGCGGAGTTGTCGCGATCCTTCGGCAGGGAAGCGGCACCGATGGTTGTCAATATTGAAGGACAGGAACGGCGCCTTACCGGTACGGCAGAGGCTCAGTACGAAAGCTGGCGGCAATTACTGCGACAGATTTACGAAGCGGAGACCGGGTTTACCCAGTCCATTGAGGTCGGTGCTCCGGCTCGGGCACCTGAGCCGACAGGGTAGCCCCCCGCCGCGACACATGCTCGATCTCAGCAAAGGGCAGCCTCTCGCCAATCGTTATTCGCTCGTTCGTCGCCTCGGCGGCGACGCTGAGGCGCAGACGTGGCTGGCCAGCGATCGGCTCACCAGAACGTCGGTCGCGCTAAAAATCTTGCCAGCCAGTTCCGAAGATTGCCTGCGTTCGGAATGGCAGATTGGGATCAGGTTGTTGCATGCGCACATCGTGCGCATGTTCGAGTTTCACGTTGACAACGAACTGGCATTCTTCAGTCAGCAGTTCATTGACGGACCGGATCTCGGTGTTCTGAGCGGCAGCACGCCCGCACGCATTCTCGCTCCGATCGGCCAGTTGGTGTCGGGGTTGGGCTACCTGCACTCCCGCGGTCTTGTGCATCGCGATGTCAAGGCATCGAACGTGTTGCTGGACGGTGCGGGTGCTGTATATCTGAGCGATTTCGGTGTTGCCTGCCGGGCCGGAGAAACGGCAGGCGGCGGATCGCCGATCGCACAGACGCCACAGTCACTGCAGGGCGTACCGGCATCGCCAGCCGATGACATTTTCGCGCTCGGGACGCTGATGTACGAGTTGCTGTCGGGTGCGCCGCCGTGGTCGGCGAATTCGATGGCGGCCGATATTGCCGCTGCGCCCCCCCCACCCGTGTCGTCGAAAAGCGGTGAGCCGTTAAACGCCGCAATCGTCGATCTGGTTGCGAATATGCTGGACCCGCAGGCTGAACGCCGACCCGATGCGGACGACGTCGGGCGACGGCTTGAAGATGCTGGATACGCGGCCGGCGTCGCGCAGCTCGATACGCGCCAACGACGGTCGGTCCGAGACGAACGCGTTGAGGCGGTGCAGTCGGTCCGGCCCTCCATTCGCGATGCACAGCCGGCGCCTCAGACCGCGGCGCCATCGTCGGGGCTGAGCCGCAACGCCGTCTTCGCGGCGTTGGCGGTTTTGCTGGCGGTCCTTGTCGGGGTCGTGTTTGTGCTGCCCGACACAGTGAATCGTACGGACGGCGCGGCGGAGCCTGTCGCCGAGTCGGCAGGGGACAGCGCAGCGCAACGCGATGGCGAAGCGCCGGCGCGTGCGCGTGAGGATGTGTATGTCGACCCCGCTGTTCGGGAGCGTATGGAGCGCGATGCGAGCGTGCGGGACCGCGATCCGACCGCCGGCGACGACGGCGCATTCCTCGACAACGTCGAGGATACCAGCGGTCTCGACGACGAAGGCCGTGCTCGTCTGAATGCCGAGAATGCGCTCGGTGAATTGCTGTCGGCGTTCGAAGTGCTTGAGTCGCGGGGTATCGAGCTGTGGGCGCGTGTCGAGTACAGCAGGGCACGAGAATTATACGCCCAGGGCGATGCAGCCTATCTGAAACAGGAATTCGCCGAGGCCGAAGAGCGTTATCTCGGCGCGTTGTCGGTGCTGGAGCCAACCTACGAACGCATCGAGCCCGCATTTGAGAACGCCTACACTGCCGCGCAGGCTGCGTTTGAAGCGGGCGACCGGCTTGAGGCGCTGCAGCAGTACGAGCTCGCCGTGGCCATCACACCAGGACACCGGGGTGCCGTTGCGGGCCTTGAGCGTGCAAAAAATCTCGATGCCGTGCAGCGATTGGTCGAGCAGGGCATGGATTACGAAGAGGATCTCGATTTTGCGGCGGCCCGACGGAGTTTCGAACAGGCACTCGCACTCGATGCGCAGTGGCAACCTGCGCAGGATGGGCTCGATCGTGTCGCGATCGCGCAGACCCAGCTCGAATTCGATCTGCGTATGAGCGAAGGATTTGAAGCGCTGGCGGCGGGTGACTATCTCGGCGCGCGGGCCGCATTCCGGGTCGCGAAAAAACTGTTGCCGCAATCGCCGGAACCGGCCGACGGCCTGCTGCAGGTGGAGCAGGGGTTGCGGCTCGATGAGATTAGCACGCTCGAAAGCGAGGCGCGTTCGCTGGAGCAGGACGAGCACTGGGACGCCGTCATTTCTACCTATGAGGCTCTGCTCAAGGTCGACAACACGCTGACGTTCGCCGTGGACGGATTGCGGCACGCCCGGGAAATGAGTGCCTTGCACGGCAGGCTGGATACGTATATCGAGGAACCCGATAAACTCAGTTCACCCGCGACCATGCAGGAAGCCACCGCGCTGCTGGTCGGTATCACGACGCGTGCGGACGTGGGTCCGCGGCTGGCCGGTCAGCGGGACGAGTTGTCGCGGCTGCTGAAACGTGCCGCAACGCCGCTCACGGTCTCGCTGGTGTCCGATAATCAGACCAACGTGGTCGTCTACAAAGTCGGTCGCCTGGGTTCCTTTATGCGTCAGGAACTGGAACTCCGGCCCGGTACATATGTGGCCGTCGGCTCCCGTGCCGGGTATCGTGACGTCCGTCTGGAGTTCAGAGTTGCACCGGAAATCGATATGCAGCCGGTTGTCGTGCAGTGCGAGGAGCCGATTTGAGTTTTGATCATCTGCTGGTCCGGGACGTGGAGGGGGAGCGCCGCGTCGAAAGCGCCGAGTTGCCGCTAAAGGTGGGTACGGGCGGTGAATGCGACATTCGCCTGCCGGGCCCGGGAGGTGAACCGCTCGCGTTGCTGGATTTGCTCGATGGCTTGCCGTTCGTGCAGCCGGTTGGCCGCGAATCGCAAATCAGGATCAATGGCGAACCGCTCGATACCAGCCGGCGATTGCGCGACGGCGATGAACTGCAGTTCTTCGGCAGCCGCGTTCGTATCGCGGTCTCCGATACAGCGGTGGTTGCCGACGTACACCTCGAAGACAGTGCCTATGTGACTCGCCCGCCCGAAGCCGACGATGTGGCCGACGGGCCCGACGAGGAGGCGATTGCGCCCACCGCTTTTCGGCGCGCGGCGGAAACGGCGGCGAAGATTGAGCGTTCACGACGACACCCGCTCCGGGCGATCGTCGCAAGTGCGCTCGTACTCCTGCTGGCCGCGTCCTGGTTGTTGTTTACGTCGAAGTCGATCGAGTTTGAAATAGAGCCTGCCGAACCCGACGTCCTGTCGGTCGATGGGGGCTGGTTTCGGCTGCCGATCGGCGACCGCGTATTGCTGCGCAAGGGCAATTACACGGTCAACGTCGCGAAACAAGGCTACTACGATGTCGGCCAGACGTTTGTCGTCGGCGACGAGCCCGCGATGACCGTTCGGTTGCGCCTGCGGCGCAAGCCAGGCCGGCTGCAGGTCGCCGTGGTGCCCGATGCCGATGCGGTCGTTACCGTGGATGGAGCGCTCGTCGGGAAAGCGCCCTATGGGCCGATCGAACTGGAACCGGGCGAGCATTCGGTGCGGGTCGAATCCGAACGCTACCTGCCGTTCTCGGATTTCATCAGTATGGAAGGGCTCGACCGGAGCAACGACGTTTTCGTGCAACTCGTGCCGCGCTGGGCCAATGTCGAGGTGCGGTCGGAGCCGCCGGGCGCGACAGTGTTGTCCGGTAACGAGGAAGTGGGTGTTACACCCGCCGTCATCGAACTGCTCGAAGGCACACACGAACTTACGGTCGTCAAGGATGGCTTCAGCGCCTGGGATGGCAACGTCGTTGCGGTGCCGAACGTCGCGCAGACGCTGCCTGCGATTACGTTGCAGCCGGCCAATGCAAAATTGCTCGTCAACACGATTCCGCGGGGTGCAAATGTGACCGTCAATGGCCGCTACCGCGGTCAGTCGCCGCTGACGTTGTCGCTGTCTCCCGACGTGGATTACCAGATCGGCATGTCGAAAGCCGGCTACGGCGTCACGACGCGCAGCCTGCGTCTGGCTTCGGCGGCCAGTGAGTCGATTACCGTGGATCTGTCGGCGCGAGTGGGTACCGTGACGGTCAACGTGGAGCCCGCCGATGCGACCGTGTATGTCGATGGGCGCGCCCGCGGCAAGGGTAAAACCATTGTGCGGCTGAGTTCGGCGCCACACAAAATCGAGGTCAAACGGCAGGGGTTTGCCGACTGGTCGCGCACGATTACGCCACGCCCGGGGTACCCGCAGACCGTGACGGCGAGGCTGACGTCTCTCGAAGCGATTGAGCGTGCCTCGGTCGCGCGCAGCGTCGAGACGGCGGCCGGTCAGACCATGATTCGCGTCGAAGGGGGCACGTTTTCGATGGGTGCGTCGCGCGCGGAGCCCGGTCGCCGCGCCAACGAAGTGATTCGTCCTGTCACGATTGCGTCGCCGTTTTGGATCAGTGCGCATGAGGTGACCAACAAGCAGTTTGCCGAATTCAAGCGCAATCACGATTCCGGTGCCGATGTGCACGTCGCGCTGGCCGCCGACAACAATCCGGTGGCCAGCGTCACGTGGTCGGAAGCCGCGCAGTACTGCAACTGGCTCAGCCGCAGGGAGGGCCGATCGCCTGCCTACAAACAGGAATTCGGTAATTGGGTTCCGGTTTACCCATTCTCCGACGGATATCGTCTGCCCACCGAAGCGGAGTGGGCCTGGGCGTTCCGCTATGCGGAAAGACCGGCTGCGATGAAGTACTCGTGGGGTGTGCAGTGGCCGCCGCCAAAAGGCAGCGGCAATTTTGCCGATGCAGCGGCCCGCGAACTCGTGCCGTCGATCATTCCGCGCTACGACGACGGATATGCGTCTACGGCACCGGTAGGCTCTTTTTCGGCTAACCCGCTGGGTCTGTTCGACGGCGGAGGCAATGTCGCCGAGTGGGTCAACGACTGGTACACGGTACCGACGCCCGGCGTTACCACCCCCGAGGTCGATCCGACCGGTCCCGAGCGGGGCACGAGTCGCGTGATTCGCGGTTCGAGCTGGCGTCATGCGGGATTCACGGAACTCAGAATGAGTTTCCGCGACTTCGGAACTGAACCTCGCGTGGACGTCGGCTTTCGGCTTGCGCGCAATGTCGACTAAAATTAACGGAGTCGGGAAGGCGTATTTGCGGTCTCAATACCGGAAGCATTTCAATTGCGCAGTGACTGAAACGGAGGACCGATAATGATTCGATGGATATTGTTGCTGGTGCTGTTCGCGGTGCTGCCCGTGACGGCGCAGGATACGGAGAGCGACGAATCGGACGCCGCCGCGGCTGAAGCCGAGACGGCCGACTCAGCCGATGCCGCCGAAGAGGCGCCCGTGGACGATTTCGAGCTCGAGATCGGCGTCGATCACACGCAGGACAACGAGGATGATTTCGAGTCGTCCGTCGACGTGTTGTACCAGCAGTCCATTCCGTACCCCACCGACATCTGAACCCCACCGGACAACCATGAATAAGAAAAACATCCCCGTTGAGTTTGTGTTCCAGCTATTTGCGCTGATTATTGCGATCATCGTCGTCCATGCGTTTTACGTATCGGTCGTTCGACCGACCGCCGCCGAAGTGATCGAAGAACAAAACATGGCCGCGGCGGCCGACCCCGACTATATCCGCGAACGGAGTGTGTGGGTCCTCATCAAAGACCTCGAACAGGAAGCGTGTTTCATACTGATGTTCTGGGCGCTCGCGATCATGGGCTACAAGGCCGTGAAGGTCGGCAGCGAGCGCCGCTTGCTTGAGGTGGATCTTGTGCCCGTGGCAGAGGGGATGCGAATACTGCCCGAGGACACTCGGGACTTTGCGCGCCAGGTGCAGGCGCTGCCCGAAGACCGCCAGCAGATGTTGTTACCGCGTGCGCTCCTGAATGCGCTGCGTCGTTTCAGCTCGACGCGGAATATTCAGGACGTCTCGAGCAGCACGCACACGATCTGTGAGTCGGAAGCAGAAAGACTCGAGTCCGAACTCGCAATGATCCGTTATATTTCGTGGGCCATTCCCTCGATCGGCTTTATCGGTACGGTGCGCGGTATCGGTGAGGCGCTCGCGCAGGCCGACAAGGCCGTCAAGGGCGATATTGCCGGTGTCACGCAGAGCCTCGGTGTCGCTTTCAACTCGACGTTTATCGCGCTCCTGATCAGTATTTTTTTGATGTTTCTCGTACACCAGCTGCAGCTCATGCAGGAACGGCTCGTGTTCGACAGCGAAAACTACTGTGACGAAAAAGTGATTCGTCACATGAAGGCCGACTAGGCGCCGTTCGCGATGGGGCTGCTGGCAGCACACCTGAACGATGCGGGTATCGTCGTCGTAGACGATCAGCGCATCCTTTATCGGGAGCCGGGCTTTGCGTTGCTCGAAGACAGTCACCTTGTCACGGGTGACGACGCTTACCGCAGCGCAAGGCTCAAGCCGCGCAACATACAGAATCACTACTGGTCGGAGCTGCACGCCGAACCGCTCGCAGATCGGCGTTTCCGGCATCTCAGCGCGGCCGATCTCGTGAGCCGGCAGCTTGAGCAAATGTGGCGCAGGGTATCGGGGCACGGGAGCCGCCTCGCGATGGCCGTGCCGCCCACAATGAGTAAGGCAAGCCTCGGACTGCTGCTGGGTATTGCCGCGGAACTCGGGATTCCGATTGTTGCCATGGTCGACGCCGCGGTCGCAGCCACCCGGCGCCGCTATGAACATGCGGTACCTGTGCACGTGGATATTGGACTGCATTCCAGCACGTTGTCGCGCCTGCAGCAGGACCGGCAGGTGCAGGCCGACCGCTCGGTCGTTGTCGACGACGCCGGGATGCTGGCGTTGCAGGATAGCTGGCTGCGACTGATCGCCGAGGCATTCGTGCAGCAGTCGCGCTTCGATCCGCTGCACACGGCCGAGACCGAGCAGGCGCTGCAGAACCAGCTACCGGACTGGCTGGCCCGAGCGTCGACGTCATCCGCCGTTACGATGCACGTCGAATACCGCGGCAGCCGCCATGAAGCCGGGATAGAGTCGCTGCAGTTCGTTTCGGCGGCCGGGTCCGTGTATCAGAAACTCGTCAGTCAGCTTCGGGCACTGGTTCGGGCCGAGGACACGCCCGCGCTGCAGCTCACCGACCGGGCATCCCGATTACCGGGTCTGGCCGATACGCTAAAGACACGGGTCGGCGGGGAAGTGTTTCATATGGAGCCCGGAGCCACCGCGCGTGGACTGCTTGCACGCTGTCGAGAAGATACGGCAAAGGACGCGGTTACGCTGTCGCGGCATCTTCCCTGGGATCGGGCGCCCGTGACCGTCGATTCCGGGCACGATGGGTCGGTTGGCGGCATGCCGACGCATCTGCTGCTGGGCCACACGGCGTACAGCCTGCGGGGGCAACCGCTCGTGCTGGGCTCGCAGGAGACCCGCGATGAACGCTGGCTGGAACTGCAGCAGGACATTCCCGGTGTGTCACGCCGTCATTGCGTTCTGGCCGCGGACAATCGGCAGATCGTCGTCACCGACCACAGCCGTTACGGCACTTTCCTGAACGGCCATCGCATCGACGGTTCCGCGGTGCTGCAGTCGGGTGACGTATTGCGCGTCGGCACGCCCGGCGTGGAGATGCACCTGATCAGTGCGGAGGAGCATCATGGCTCGTAAGCGCCGTCAATCCGAGATTTTCAGCATGTCGTTCCTCGACTGCATGAGCTGCGGGTTCGGTGCGGTCATTTTGTTTTTCATGATCATCAATTCACACAGCGATGTGACGACCGATCAGACCAGCGCGCTGCAGGCCGAAACCGACCGCCTGCAGATTGAGGTGCTCGAAGGGCGCAAAAACCTCGCATTGGCACGAACGTCCATCCAGAAACTGGAGACGGAACAGACTGAGGCTAAGGACCAGATTTCGATCATTCGTGCGTTGATTGCGGAGTTGCAGGCGGAACTCGCGAAGTACGACAACGACACGCTGGCGAAAATCAAGCGCATTGAGAAACTGCAATCGGACATCAAGTCGCTCGAGGATGAGGTCAGGCGTTTGCTCGCGCTGAAGAAAGAGCAGGACGCGCTGGGCGAACAGATTCGAACGTTCAAAGGCGACGGCGACCGTCAGTATCTGACGGGCTTAAAGCTCGGGGGCGAGCGCACACTGATTCTGATCGATCGCTCGGCCAGTATGCTGCACGAGGAAATCGTCAATGTACTGCGACGGCGGAATCTTCCCGACGAGGATAAGCTCAGGTCCCGCAAATGGCGGCAGGTCGTCGAAAGCGTGAACTGGCTGACGGCGCAGTTCAAACCGGAAAGCGAATTCCAGATGTACATGTTTAACAATGTCACGAAACCCGTCATCAAGGGTACGGACGGCATCTGGCTGAAGGCCGACGACGGTTCGCAGATCGACCAGGCCATCCGCATCCTGCGCAGAACCGTGCCTGAGCAGGGCACCAATCTGCACGCAGCTTTTAAGGTGATCTCGGCGATGAATCCCCGCCCGGACAATGTCATTTTACTCGTCGACAGCATGCCGACGATGGATACCGAGACGACCAGCAAGTCCGTCATCGGCGGTGTCGAGCGACTGAATCTTTTTCAGGGCGCGCGTCAGTTGATTCCGTCCGGCATTCCCATCAACGTCATGTTGTATCCGATGGAGGGCGACTTCAACGCACCGACCGCCTTCTGGTCGCTCGCGCTGCAGACGCGCGGTTCGTTTATGACCGTCAGCAGGGATTGGCCGTAGAATGCCGCGGCGGCGCGACATACAGGCGTTCAGTCTGTCGTTCCTCGACTGCATCTGCTGCGGTTTCGGCGCAATTATTCTGCTGCTCGTGCTGAGCAAGATTTACGAACCTGTCGTCGTCGAGGAAGCCGACGAAAACCTAAGGCAACTCATCGCGCTGCTGCAGGAAGAATTGTTCGAGATTCGCGGTACGTCGACGATTCTCGATCGCACGCTGAAGGAAGTCCGCACAGAAACGCGAGCGACGAAAACGCAACTCGGGAAATTGCAGGGCGACCTTGAAAAGGTACAGGGTCAATACAACGCGAGCCGTCAGGAAGAAGACGCCACGATCGATGAGGGTGAACTGCGCGCCGCACGTCAGCGGCTCTCGGAGGAGCAAAGGCGCCTGCAGCCTTACTACCGCCGCGCCGACGAGGATGCGGTGGCCGGCATCCCGGTCGACAGCGAGTACATCATATTCGTCATCGACACGTCCGGGAGTATGCTCGACAGAAGCTGGAATCTCGCGCGCCGAAAACTGGCGGAGACGCTCGAGGCTTATCCTACGGTCAAGGGCATTCAGGTCATGAACGACGACGGCGCGTACATGTTTCCGAACTACACGGCGCGCTGGATGCCGGATTCGCCGGGGCGGCGCCAGGCGATCGTCAACAGAATGGCATCGTGGAACGCGACCAGCGACAGTAATCCGGTCAACGGCATTGAAGCCGCGATTCGCGACTTCCGCGATGTCGACAAGAAAATCAGCATTTATGTGTTCGGCGACGATTATCAGGGCGGCCGGTCGATCGACGGTGCGATCGACGCGATCGAGCGAGCCAATCGGCCGGGTCCGGACGGCAAAAAGCTCGTTCGCATCCACGGGGTTGGATTTCCGGGCCGCTTCGGCTCCAATTCCGTACCCGAAACCGCGCAGCGTTTTGCAACCTTCATGCGTGCCGTGTGTGCACTGAACGGCGGTACCTTCGTTGCGCTGAGCGGCGGCTGATCTCACGCCACAATTCGACACATTTCGTCGCCGCCTTTCCATCTGGGTGACCTATCCGTACCGCTATCCCGGGTTGTAATGGATTCCGATGTTAGCCACTGCAGTGGCCACTTAAACGGAGGAATACCCGATGTACACAAAATCGATAGCCGTGATGACGGCTCTGACGCTTGCACTGCTCGGCACGAATGCGAGCGCCGCGGCGACGAAGGAAGAGAATATTGGGGTCGGTGCCGGCGCCGTTGTTGGCGCCGTTGCGGGCGGTCCGATCGGTCTTGTCGTCGGCGCGGCCATCGGTGCCAGACTGGGAAACAGCTACGGCCGCAGGAACGACGAGCTCGAACGTCTGCAAACGTCTCTCGATGCATCGCAGGGCGAGCTTGCAGATCTGCAGAACGACATCGTTTATATGGATCGCGAACTCGAACGCCTGCAGCGCATCGCTCAGCCGGAGCTTGTCGAACTGATGCAGGCCGGTATTGCTCTCGATCTGCTGTTTCGTACCGACGAGGCGGCACTGACGGATACGACCGACAGCCGTCTTAAGCAGATGGCCACGACGCTCGCGAACATGCCGGGTATACAGATACAACTCGACGGCTTCGCCGACGAGCGTGGTGCTTCCGACTACAATCTGGCGTTGTCAGAGCAGCGCGTCGAATTTGTCCGCGACGCGCTGATATCAGCCGGTGTGCATCCGGCCCGCATACACGCGGCTGCGCACGGAGAGGCGATCGCGGACGACGCCACCGCCGACAGTTTCGCGCTGCAACGGCGCGTCAGTGTCAAGCTCTATATCGATTCCACGCCATCGGTCGCGGCCAGCGGACCTTAGGGCCCGTGGTGCCAACAGGCTCTAAATTTCCCTGCGACTCACTTTGAGTCTCCGCCTGGGTCGGCCTGTACGTTGGGTCGACCCTTTTTTTTAAGCGTCCTAAATCTGCTAGGCTTGCCCACACTTTTTTTGGAGTAGAGCATGTCTGACGATCTGGCGGACCGCCGCTGTGTGCCTTGCGAGGGAGGCGCAGATCCGCTGCGCCGCGATCAGTGCGAGGCGCTGCTGCGCGGGCTCCATCCCGACTGGACGTTAAGCGAAGACGGTCTCAGTATTGAGCGCGTATTTGCGTTTCCGGCCTACAGCCGGACGTTGGGTTTTGCCAATGCCGTGGCGTGGATCGCGATTACCGAGGGACATCACCCGGTCCTTACGATCAGCTACGGCCGCTGTGAAGTCAGCTACACCACACATGCGATCGATGGGCTGTCGGACAACGACTTTATTTGTGCCGCCAAAATTGACCGGCTTGCGACTGAATAGTGGTAGCGGTCGACGACATCGAGCGTGCCGCGCAACGCATCGACGGCGTGCGCGTTCGTACGCCGCTGCTGCAAAGCGCCGCGCTCGACCGCGCGGTGGGTGGCCGTGTCCTGATCAAGCCCGAAAACCTGCAGGTGACCGGGTCGTTTAAGATACGCGGTGCGTACAACCGTCTGAGCCGCCTGACGCCCGAGCGTGCCGGGCGCGGGGTTGTGGCATGGTCTTCGGGCAATCACGCCCAGGGCGTTGCTGCTGCCGCGAGCCGTCTGGGCATTGCAGCGACGATTGTCATGCCAGCCGATGCGCCGCGCCTCAAACTCGAAAACACGCGGCGGCTCGGAGGAGACGTGGTGCTTTACGATCGTTATCGAGAAGATCGCGAGGCCATTGCCAAAGCGATTGCCGCAGAGCGCGGCGCAGCCCTCGTGCCGTCATACGATCATCCCGATATCGTCGCGGGGCAGGGTACCGTCGGATTGGAGATTGCGGAACAGGCGGCAGAGCTTGGTTGCTCTCCGGACTGTGTCGTTATTCCCTGTGGCGGCGGGGGCTTAAGCTCGGGGTCTGCGCTGGCGCTCACGGACCGCTTGCCCGGCGTTTCGGTGTATGCCGTCGAGCCGCAGGCATTCGACGATACGGCTCGCTCGATGCAGAGTGGCCGCAGGGAACGCGTTGCAGCGTCGGCACGGTCGATCTGCGATGCGCTGCAGACGCCGTCGCCGGGCAGGTTGACGTTTGACATCAACCGCCGGTTGCTCGCGGGTGTGCTGACGGTCACCGATGACGAAGTCCGAGCGGCCATGCAATTCGCGTTTCGTCACCTCAAACTGGTGGTGGAGCCGGGCGGCGCCGTGGCGCTGGCCGCCGCGCTGTCGGATCGTGTGCCGTCCGCAGCCAAAACGACGGCCATCGTTATCAGCGGCGGCAACGTCGATCCTGACGTGTTTGCGGCGCTTCAGGCCGACCCGGCGTGACTACCGCCGGGTACTGCCCGGCCGGAAAACGGTCCGCGAGTGGTCATGGAATCGCCGGGTCGACGACGTGCTTCCCAGCCGTCGAGCCACTTGACGATGCGATCGAGTTGTTCGACGTCAGTACGGACTCTCGATGGCGGCATCTCACAGATGCCGATGCCGAGTTCGGCAGAATGAACGAAGTTCTGGCTATCGCGCAAGACCGCAATGATCGGGATACCGAGCGTGTCGAGAAACCGCATGAGCTTGCCGAATGCCCTGGTGTTCTTGCGCGTGCGGTTTGCGACGACCGCCAGTTTTTTGTCTTCACGGTTGACCCTGGCGACCAGCAGAAGGTCTGCAATGCAGCGTGACGCGGCATGGATGTCCATCTGCGACGGCAGCACAGGAACGAGAATGCTGCTCGAGTCCCGCGTAATTTCACGCAATTCGTCGTGGTTCAGACTCGCCGGTGAATCGACGATGAGGTTCTTTGTGTCGGCGGGAACACGAAGCTGCAAGCTGCGCGTTGACTGCATCGCTTTTCTAAATGCCGCAATGCCGGCAATGTTGGGCAAATGCTCGGGGCGCCGGCCGAGCCACGCCATTGTCGACCCCTGAGGATCGAAGTCCATGATGGCCGGACGATCGCCGCAAAGGGCGTAGTACGCGGCAAGATTGGTGGCGAGCGTCGACTTGCCGCATCCTCCTTTGGTATTGAGAATTACGACTTTATTCAGACATTCCCGGCGCGGCGTGATGAGCATGTTTTCGAATCTGACCCGCATCGCTGCTCAATTCCTTGTTTTTGGATCTGTTAACACTAATGTCA
Source organism: Woeseiaceae bacterium (assembly GCA_965224505.1). Lineage (GTDB taxonomy): Bacteria > Pseudomonadota > Gammaproteobacteria > Steroidobacterales > Woeseiaceae > UBA1847. The sequence goes on along the minus strand of CBDCZL010000018.1, from coordinate 1,144,231 downwards.
TCAACCCTGCCGAGGCGGTTTTTTGTGCCGGCAACAGGGTCGGTAACATTAGCGTTAACAGGTCCTGGTTCACATAATACGGCAATTCATCGCATTTGAGGCGGTGAGTGCCGCTGACATTGGTGTCAACTTACCCTCTAACTCAAGTGCACGCGACCGCTGCCGTCCAGACGTCGTGCTGCCGTAACGCGACCGTCCGTGTCTCCGGCCAGCGTCTGTGCGAGATCGGCGATAAACACATCGTCGCCAAAGTACCAGTTATGACTCGACGTATCCGGAGCGGCTGCCTGGTAGCGCGCGCCACAATCGACGTTGACGGCGGTTTCCGGGGCGTTCCCGGGAAGACCCCGCCGCCCCGCGCGGGGCGCGACACCGATGCGTTTTACATTGGACAATTTTAGAACAGAATCGTACGGATTGTAGTAATTCGTCACGCGAGTGCTGTGCCGGTACAGCGAGCGGGATCGAGCATCGTCGCCGGCGAGCGAGCGGGCGGATACGTCGGCCGCCACCAGACACATCTGTGACACATTCCAGCCGCTCAATGCGATTTTTGGGCGGTCGTCGGCATCGTCGAACGCCTCGCGCACGACGTAGGCGCCCATTGAATGGGCTATTACGTGCAGGTTGTGCCTGCAGTCCCGGAAGCGCGCCGCCGACAAAACCGCAATGCAGTCGTTCACCAGCGTGAGCGCGGTGAGCTTTGCATCGACGCGGTCTTCCAGATAGTTGAGTGCCCGGTCGTCGCTGGGCCAGTCGAAACTGATCAGCACGCCCGCGTATCCGGCACTGCGCAGTCTGGCCGCCATCGAGCGATGACGCGTTGCCACGTCCGAAGGCGACGTGTTGTATCCATGAATGAACACCGCAATATCGCCGCAGTCTTCGCCGCCGTGTCGATGCTGAGCGTGATGTCCCAGCGACATGACGTCGCGAATCCAGCCATCCCGGCGGATCTTGTGCTCGGGTCGAGGATCGCGCCCGTCAGGTACTTTGAGGAATCGTGCAGGACCGGGTTCAGCCACAAACTGACTGCGTCTGACGCGACGTGCCGAGATCAGATAGTCGGGCATTCCTGTTGTATTTCCTGTTCCCGTTGTCGGACAGACTGCTTATCGTAAAGGAACAGCCTGGAAATGTGGAACGGAAGTCGCACAATCCAAGGAATTGCGTTGCGTACCCGCAACATCGGGAGGGTTGGTGCTTATATTATCGATTTCAGGCATTTACTTATATGTTGTAATTTCGCATCATGGTTGGATACGACACAGGTGTCGCAGAACACCGTCGCCTGGACGAGTAACAGCAACCAGTTCACCGACCAAAATTTGCATAAGGGGTAGGAGATGAGATTCAACGAAGATCGCGCGCTGATCGGGCGCGTGCTGAGTTCAACAATGGTGGTTTTTGCGGGGCTCGGTTTGTTCGCAGCTCCTGCCGTGTTCGCGCAGAACGATAGCGACAGCCTCGATGATCTTGCTGAACTGGAGGAAGACGCGGCTCCGGAAGAAATCATCGTTACCGGGTCGCGGCTGAAACGCGATACGTTCACGAGTGTTGCGCCATTACAGATTATAAGCGGTGAGGTTTCCCGAGAGATCGGATCAATCGATCCCGCCACAATCCTGCAGGAAGCTCCGTCTTCCGCGGGCCAGCAGACCGACATTACCTACCAGGGATTCGTACTGCCGAACGGACCGGGAGCTTCGACGATCGACCTCAGAGGTCTTGGTGACGCCAGATCGCTGGTCCTGATAAATGGCAGGCGTGCAGCACCGGTCGGCGTGGAGGGCGCGCCATTCGCGCCCGATCTCAACATGGTGCCGAGTTCATTGGTGCAGCGGTATGAAATTCTGCTGGACGGTGCGTCTTCGATTTACGGTTCGGATGCTGTATCGGGCGTCGCGAACATCATTCTGCGCAAGGACTTCGATGGTCCGGAGCTGGAGGTGTATCAGTCGGTACCGCATTATGCCGGCGGCGAAAGCACGACAGTGGCGGCGAGCTGGGGCGTCAACACTGATCGCGGTGTGTTCGGAATCGCCGTGGATTATGGTCATCTTGAGCCTGTTGATCGAAACGACAGACCCTGGTCATCCGGCTGCGAGAGCTATCTCGAGGAAACGCCCGATGGTGAGATTCGTACCGAGTTCATAGGCTATGCGGCTGACTTCGGTATGAAGACGTCGCCCTGCACTATCGGTTTTGGTACGCAGCGTGTGTTTGACAATGAAGCCGGACTTTTCGGGTCGTTGTATTACACCGGCGATGTAACAAATACTGGAATTCCGGGATTTTCCGAATCGACATTGTTCGATGCGGTACTCGACAGCAATCGAGACGGTGTTCCCGATGTCGATTTTACGGACTACTTTGTCACCAACGCGTCCGGCGTAGAGCATCTGCTCCCGGAACTCGATCGCGTCAGCGCAATGGCCTACGGCGAGTATACGTTTGCAGGAGAGGCCAACATCACGCCCTATTTCGAACTGCTGTATAACCAGCGCGAGGTGTTTGCGCGCAGTGCACCAGGTGGAGCGATCGGAATCGAAGAAGTCAATGTGCCAGGAACCAATCCGTTCAATCCCTGCAATCCGAACGGCCTCAATGGCGTAGATTGCGGATTGGCGTGGGACAGTGTGTTGACCGACCCTGCCTATATTGCGCAGTTTGGCGAACGTTATTTTGCCGTCTGTGACCGTTTCGGGTTTACGCTTGCGCAATGTACTCCTTCGTTGTTTGGTTTGTTTCCGGGCGGTCCCGCAGGGCCTATTTCGCTTGAGCCGCAGACGTCGATTCGAGGCGACCGTGACTTTGTAAAATCTGACGTCGATCTAATGCGATACGTTGCGGGCGTCAGGGGCGATATTCCGTTCCTGAACGCAGGTTCGTTCGAGAACTGGTCGTTCGACCTTGCGGTCGTACATAACGATGCCACGGGTAAGTCACTGCGTCAGGGCGTGAACGAGCGACTCTTGCGGCACTCCCTGGCGACTACCGTCGTTGATCCGGTAACCGGCGCCATAACGTGTGGCAATGGGTCCGACGGTTGCGTTCCCGTAAACATGTTTGCTCCGTCGCTTTATCAAAATGTGTCGAACAACGATTTTGCGACCCAGGCGGAACGGGACTACCTGATTGCCGACCGGACATTTAACACGACATATAAGCAGACACTGTACAGCCTGATGTTTACGGGCGATTTGTTTTCACTGCCGGCCGGAAAGGTCGCCGCTGCAATAGGATACGAGGCCCGCAAGGACGAAATAAACTCGATCCCGAACGAAGTTGCCCGCGAGGGTTTGTTGATAGGTTATTTCCGGGATCTTGGCGCGGTTGGCTCGAAGACAACAAAGGAGTGGTACGCAGAAGTTGAAGCGCCGTTGCTGGCGAACGTGAAGGCGTTTCAGGAAGTGACTGCAAATCTTGCAGTCAGGCATACGGATGACGAGTTCTACGGAGGCGCCTATACCTATTCGGGAAAACTCTCGTGGCGCCCGATCGACTCACTGATTTTGAAGGCGACGGTAGGAACGTCATATCGTGCTCCGAATCTGCGCGAGAATTTTCTGCGCGGTACGAGTGGTTTCCTGAATTATTTCGATCCCTGTGTGACACCCGAATCGGCGATTGCGCTTGATCCAAATAATCCGGGAGGTTTCGTCTACGATCCTTCCGGCGAAACCCGCACTCAGACAGTACTCGACAATTGCAGAGCGGCAGGTGTCGATCCGGAAGATCTCGGAATTACATTGTCTGGCCAGTCCATCTCTACCTATTCCGTCGAAGTGCTGCGCGGTGTGGGTCAAACGACGCTTCGGGAGGAGAAATCAGAGTCTCTTACCGCTGGCTTTGCGTGGGATCAGCCGTTTTTCGAAGCGTTCGATATGACCATAGGGGCAATTTATTATCAGATCGATCTGCGAGACGAGATCACGCAGCTTGCTGGGCAATTCAGTATCAATTCGTGCTACAACGATCCGCAGGGTGACAGTCCGTATTGCCAGAATATCAGCCGTAATCTCGGTGGGAACGGCTTGTTCGTGCAACTGCGGCAGGCATTCCTGAATCGTGACGCTCTGAAGACTCGTGGTGTCGACGTGAACATCGCGGTTGACTGGCCGACGCAGGTTTTCGGCCGTGCAGTCGACTTTAGTGCGGACATCACATTAAATCGTAAGCTCGAGTTCACCGACATATTCATCGATGCGGAAACCGGTGTTGCGAGTATCGACAGCGATCTTGGGGAATTCGGGTATCCGGAATGGGAAGGCCAGGGCATCCTGAGAGCTGATGTTGGCGATTACCGATATACATGGTCAACGCGCTATATCGGAAGTGTGAGGATGGATCCGGACCTGCGGGAAGTTCTGGACTACGGCGCTTGGCCGGCGATGCGGACCTGCCTCGGTGCCGATGCCGGCGATGTCGATTGCCGCCCGGTCGGTCGCGCGGATAACTATTTCCGGCATGACGTCTCGGCTTTCTACCTCGGTGACGTCTGGACCATCGGTGTTGGTGCCAGAAATGTGTTCAACAAGAAGCCACCGCAGGTTGACGGCCGTGCCGTGTTTTCCTCCTTCAACGTACCTCTCGGTGCTGGATACGACATCAACGGTCGTTCCTACTTTTTCAATATCCAGGCCCGGTTCCGGTAGGAAATGGTATGCGGAGTGTGTAACCGACAGCCCGCGAGTACACTCGCGGGCTGTTTCGCTTTAACGACAGGTGTTTGACCATGGAAAGGATCTTTGTACTGAAACTGATTTTGCTCCTGTTGATGGGCAACCTATCCGCTCAATTTGCGGCTGCAGAAAATGAGCCCTACCCGCTGGAGTACTTCGCACTCAGGGAAGTGGTCTCGAATGTCGAAGTTTCTCCCGATGGAAAATACGTCGCAATGCTCAAGATACTGAGACGTGGCGGCAATCCGGTCCTGTTCGTGCACGATGCCAGCGACCTGTCGGCGGACCCTTTGGTTGTCGATGCCGATATTATGGAGATTCGATCTTACGGCTGGGTTAGCGATACAGACATATTATTGATTCTGAGGCAGAAAGTCCGCGATCGGATCGATGGTCAAAACGAGGGTGTTTATGACTTCAAGATTGCCTTGCTCGATACGAAGAGCAGGAAATTCGATGAGTTTGACGTCGGCAATCCTGCGTTTGAACATATCCTGCCCAAAGAGCCGAATCGGGTCATCATTTCGACGATCCCGGGTACAGAGGACAAGTTGCGAATCGCGGAAGCATTCCGGCCGCGTGCGTATTACAAACTCAACTTACGCAGTGGTGCGAAAGAGCTTCTTATTCAGGGGAAACTCGACCTCGGCCAAATCGAATTCGATGAAGATGGCGATCCCTGGTTGGCACGGGGTTTCGACCTTGGCGACCAGGAGTATGTTTGGTATTACAGAACCAAAGGGCGAAAAAACTGGGAGGAGATTTTTCGTCTGCACGAAGATAGCTTTGAAGAATTCGCGGTTTACGGCAGGGACGATGCTGTTCCGGGCAATGTGATCGTCTCGTATCAAAACGGTCACGACAAGATCGGATTGTGGTCTTTCAATACGAAAACGAAAACGTTCGATGAGCTTCTCTATCGCCGCAATGACGTGGATGTCACTGGGGTGCGTCGCCACAGCAACAATTGGGCGCTGCCCGACAAGATTACAGCGGTGGCGTATTTCAAAGACAAGCCTCGATTCGAGTACTTTGACGAAACGGAACGGGCGACTTACGAGCAGATTGAGAACCTTATTCCCAACGCTCATTACGTTCGCATTACGTCACGTTCCCGTGACGGAAACACGCTGACAGTCCAGAACCTGGGTCCACGTGATCCGGGTACTTACTACCTGTACAAGAACGGTGAATTCGAGACGGTGGGCAGCCAGCAGCCGCTAATAGACAGCGAGCAACTGGCGGACATGAAATACATTACATATACCGCGAGGGATGGCAGGAAGATCCCTGCGTTCCTGACAGTGCCCAAGGGGAAAAGGGCCCTATCCATTAGTGGTGCTGCCGCATGGCGGACCATTTGTGCAGGAGACTGTCTTATACGATGAATGGGCGCAGATGTTGGCAAACAACGGTTACATGGTTTTGCAGCCACAGTATCGTGGTTCAAAAGGTTATGGACTGGAACACTATTTGTCGGCGTGGAAGAACGGCAGCGAAGCCGGGTATCGCATGCAGGACGACAAAGATGACGGCGCACTGTACCTGATCGAAAAAGGCATCGTAGACCCGGATCGTGTGGCAATGTTTGGTTGGTCCTACGGTGGCTACGCTGCGCTGGTTGCCGCGTCGCGCAAACCACAGATCTACCAGTGTGTCATCGCCGGTGCTGCCGTCACCGACATGATCAAACAAGTCAATACGATCGCGAATGAGGCATGGTTTAGAGGCGCCGGTGAAATCGAACAAATGGCGTATCGAAACGGCGCCATAAACCCAATCGACGAAGTTGAAAAAGTCAATGTACCGATCTTGTTGATTCACGGCAGCGTCGATCAGAGGGTTCAACCGGTACAGGCACGCATTTACTACAGGCAACTAAAAAAATACAACAAAAAATACAGGTTTGTGGAACTCGAAGGTGCGGATCATTTCTATGACACACTGTATTTTGAGCATCAGCTAGAGCTTTACGAAAACCTTATTGAGTATCTCGACAACGACTGCGGTCCCAACGGACTAAAAGACGATCTGTCGGCCGTCACTACGGCGCAGCAGCAGTAGGCCCTAAAACATCTCGCTTGGGTCGGGCGTGTCGTCGCCCGGTTTCGAGCGGCACTTGATCCAGTCGCCGGTAATCATGTGTTCGTAACTCAGGCCGGGACCGACCATCGGATAGACGCCGGCGTCGCGGTCGATGACGACCTCGAGAAAAGCCGGCCCGTCGAATTTGATGAATTCGCGAATTACCTGCGGCACATCGGCGGGGTCCTCAAGACGTCGGGCAAACTTAAAGCCATCGGCTTCGGCGGACCTGACAAAATCTTTGGCGTGCAGCGACTTGTCGCTGCCCGACATGCGGCCGCCGAAATACAGTTTCTGCCACTGGCGCACCATACCGTCGCCGCGGTTGTTGAGCACAATGACCTTGACGGGCTGCTCGTAGGTCGTCGCGGTCTCCAGTTCGCCGATGTTCATGCGAATGCTCGCGTCGCCGTCGATATCGATGACCACGCGGTTCGGGCGTGCGAACTGCGCGCCGATTGCAGCCGGCAGCCCGAAGCCCATCGTGCCCATGCTGCCGGAGGTAAGCCACAGGCGGGGCTCGCGAAAATCGAAATATTGCGCGGCCCACATCTGGTGCTGGCCGACGCCCGTCGAAATGATGGCCTCGCCCTTTGTGAGGCGGTTTATTTCCTCGATGACCGCGTACGGCTGGATCAGTTCGCTGTCGCGGTCGTAGTTCAGCGCGTACTCGCGCTTGAGTTCGGCGATTTCCTCATGCCAGACCGGGAAGGCTTTTTTGAATTTGATGCGGCGGCCATACTCGAGTATGTCGGTAAGATCGGTTTCGAGAATGCCGACGTGATGCCAGTTGACCCGTTTGACTTTGCCGATCTCTGCGGAGTCCACATCGAACTGCGCAATGTTTTTGGCATGCGGTGCGAATTGCGGGGGATTGCCCGCGACACGATCGTCGAATCGTGCGCCGATCGCGATCAAAAAATCGCAGTCCTCCACGGCGTAGTTCGCCGATGCCAGACCGTGCATGCCGAGCATGTGCAGCGCCAGCGGATGCGTGGTATCGGAGGCTCCGAGTGCCATCAGCGTTGTCGTGACGGGGATACCGTACTCGCTGGCAAAGCGGCGCATCGGTTTGGTCGCGTTGGCATTGATTACGCCTCCGCCGGCGTAGATCAGCGGCCGTTCGGATTCGGAAAGCATCGTGTAGAAGCGCTCGCACGCCGCGTCGCTGAGCCGGTTTTCGGTGACCGCCGCCAGTCTGCGGCGATACCCGTGCAAGGGCAGCACACCCTCGCCGCGGTACGGTCCTTCCCAGTTCTGCACATCCTTGGGAATATCGACGACCACGGGCCCGGGCCTGCCCGTGCGTGCCAGTTCGAACGCGCTGCGTACCGTATCCTCGAGCAGTTCGGGATCGGTCACAAGGAACACATGCTTTGCCACCGAGCCCATGACCGCCGCCACGGGCGCTTCCTGAAATGCGTCGGTGCCGATCGCCGCCGTCGGCACTTGGCCGCAGATGACCACGAGCGGTACGGAGTCGGCCATACTGTCGCGGACCGGCGTGACGGTATTGGTGGCGCCGGGCCCGGATGTGACCATGGCCACGCCGACCTCACCACTCGCCCGTGCATAGCCTGCCGCCATGAAGCCCGCGCCCTGCTCGTTGGCCGGTACGACCAGTGGCATCGCGGCCGAACCGTCGGGATTTCGGTGCTCGCTGTTATAACGGAATACAGCGTCGTAAATGGGCAATATGGCCCCGCCACTGTAGCCGAACACAGTTCCGACGCCTTCGTCGGCCAGCACCTGAATCACTGTCTCGGCGCCCGTCATGCGTTTTCCGGCGAGGGAGTGAGCCGCTATGCCGGCAGTGTTCGTCAACTCGTTCATCGTTTGCAGGTGCAGCACCTGGATTGCGGATTTTCCGCGAGTGTTTACTAATTTCAGGTGCATTGCAATACTCAGGAAACTGCGCGAACATCCGCGCAGGACTGCCTGCGACGCGGTTTCAGGTGTAATGCTTTTTTCAGTCTTAGAGTTTTGGCGCAATGCGACACGCAATTTCAGTTCTTTTGCAAAATGAGGTCGGTGCTCTGACGCGCATGTCGGGCATGTTTTCTTCCCGTGGCTACAATATTGAAACCCTGAACGTCGCACCGACCTATGACCCCCGCGTGTCGCGTGTAACGCTCGTCGTGACGGGGTCGGATGCGGCAATCGCACAGCTCAACGCACAACTCGCAAAACTCGTCGACGTCGTCAATATTCACGACATGACGCTGGGCGAACATTTCGAGCGGGAACTGGCGATCGTCAAGATCAAACTCGGCACGGGCGGACTTGCCAAAGTGATGTCGCTGGTCAAAAAGTCGGGCGCGGAAATTCTCGACGAGGCGCAGGAGAGTTGTACGCTGCAGCTCACGGGCAGGGTCGGCGAAATCGACAATTTCGTCAGCGACGCGGCCGACATCGGTGAGATATCCGCGGTCGCGCGCAGCGGAACCGTAGCGGTATCCAAAGGCGAGGTAACGCTGACGTCGTTCGATCGTCAGCACCTGCTGGTTGGTTAATAGCTCGTGTCCGGATTGGACCTTAGCGCGAACCGGCGTCTTGTCGTCAAGGTCGGCTCTTCGCTGCTCATCGGCGATGATGGAGCGCTGAACAGACGCTGGCTCGACAGTCTTGCGGACGATGTCGCCGAACGTCAGCGGGCCGGCAACGAACTATTGATCGTCTCTTCCGGCGCCATTGCCATCGGCAGTGCTGTGGTCGGAATCAATCGCAGACGTGCGCGGCTGCACGAACTCCAGGCCGCGGCCGCGGCCGGGCAGGTGCAACTTGTGCATGCCTACCAGGAATCGCTGGCGAGACATGGCTGCACCGCGGCGCAGGTCCTGCTCATCCCGGAAGACACCGAAAACCGTCGACGTTTTCTCAACGCGCGCAGCACGTTGTCGAAGTTGATCGGGCAGCGCGTGGTTCCGGTGGTCAACGAAAACGACACGGTGGCGACCGAGGAAATCCGCTACGGCGACAACGATCGGCTCGCGGCTCGGGTGGCGCAGCTCGTCATGGCCGACGTGCTGATTCTGCTGTCGGATGTCGACGGCCTGTACACGGCCGATCCGGCGGCCAATGCCGATGCGCAGCATATCCCCGAAGTGGCGGGAGTGACCGCTGAGGTCGCGGCGCTGGCCGGTAAGACCCGCTCCGCCTACGGCACGGGCGGCATGACCACCAAGCTCGAAGCGGCGCGCATCGCGACGCTGGCGGGTTGTTCGACAATCATCGCGAGCGGTCTTGTGAATCATCCGTTAAGGGCGTTGCAGGACGGCGCGCGCCACACCGTTTTCCCGGCTGCGATAAGCCCGGCTGCCGTGCGCAAGCAATGGCTTGCGGGCGTATTGAAACCGCAGGGCGAACTGCGGCTCGACGACGGTGCCGTCACGGCCCTTCGCGGCGGTGGGAGTCTGTTGCCGGTGGGCGTCGTTGCGGTCGAGGGGTCGTTCCGGCGTGGTGACGTCGTTCGGCTGGCGAATTCCAATGGCGTCGAGATCGGCAGAGGCCTTGTTGAGTATGCGGACGAAGAGGCGCGTCGACTGATGGGTTGCCGGTCGGATCGCATCGAGGAACTGATTGGTTACCGTGGGCGTTCGGTCATCGTGCATCGCGATGAGCTGGTAGTCTTCGATCATGAATGACTCAACCGCACTTGCGCAATCTATGCAGGCGCTGGGCAGGGCTGCACGCGCGGCCGTCTCCAGCCTGTCGACGAGCAGCACAGAGCAAAGACAGCAGGCGTTACGATCGGCCTCCGCCGCGCTGCGGCGCAACGTGAACGACCTTCTGTTGGCGAATCGTAAGGATCTGGACGCCGCCCACGATCTCAGCGTGTCGATGCGCGATCGGCTCATGCTCGATCCGTCGCGCATCGAGGCGATGGCGGCGGGACTCGAAGTCATCGCGACGCTGCCCGATCCGATCGGCCGCGTCATGGCTGAGTGGAGCCGGCCAAACGGCTTACTGATTCAGCGTGTCGCGGTACCGCTGGGTGTCATCGGAATCATTTACGAGAGCCGCCCGAATGTCACGGCCGACGCGGCGGCCCTGTGTCTGATGTCCGGCAACGCTGCCATTCTGCGCGGCGGTTCCGAGAGCTTTCACTCGAGCGCGGCAATTCACAAGTGCATTGTCGACGGCATTGCCGACGCCGGCCTGCCTGAGGCGAGTGTGCAGATACTGCCGACGCGCGATCGGGACGCCGTGGGTTTTCTCCTGTCGTCGATGGGCGAGTGGGTGGACGTCGTTGTGCCGCGCGGCGGCAGGAACCTGATTCGCCGCGTTCAGGATGAGGCTCGCGTGCCGGTTATCGGTCATCTGGAAGGTATCTGCCATGTGTATCTGCACGCGGCGGCCGATCCCGACATGGCGCGTGAGATTGTCGTCAATGCGAAACTGCGCCGAACGGGTATCTGCGGCGCAGCCGAAACGCTGCTCGTCGATCGTGCCGCCGCCGCGACGTTGCTGCCGGTCGTCTGCGGCGCGCTGAGCGAACGCGGGTGCGCGATCCGCGGCGACGAGGAGGTACTGCGGCACGTCGCGGACGCCGTACCCGCGTCGGAATCGGACTGGAGCGCCGAGTATCTTGACGCCATCATTGCCGTGCGCGTCGTAGCGGATCTTGATGCGGCCGTTGCGCACATTGCACAATACGGGTCCGGCCATACCGAAAGCATCGTGACCGCCGATGCCGCCGCCGCCGACGCGTTCCTGAACGCGGTTGACAGCGCCATTGTGTTGCACAACGCGTCGACACAATTTGCGGACGGCGGAGAGTTCGGCATGGGCGCCGAAATCGGTATTGCGACCGGCCGCATCCATGCTCGCGGCCCCGTCGGCGTTGAGCAACTGACGAGCTATAAATACGTCGTCCGCGGCAACGGTCAGGTACGCGCATGACGGGTGACACACGCTACGACGTTGCCGTCATCGGCGCCGGTATCAACGGCGCCGGGATCGCGCGCGATGCGGCACTGCGCGGCCTGAGCGTCGTTGTGTTCGACAAAAACGACATGTGCAGCGGTACCTCTGCCGTGTCCAGTCGTCTAATACACGGCGGTTTGCGTTATCTCGAATACGGCGAGATTCCGCTGGTTTACGAATCGCTGCACGAACGCCGTTGTCTGCGCAACATTGCGGGTCACCTCGTGAAGCCGATCCGCATCACGATTCCGGTGTTCGTCGATGGCAGGCGCAGCAAACGGCTGGTGCGCCTGGGCATGATCGCGTACGACCTGCTGTCGTGGAACAAGCGTTTGCCACGACACGAAATGCTCGACCGCAGCGAGCTTTTGGCCGAGGAACCGGGCGTCCGGCAGGATGGTCTCGTCGGCGCTGCACGTTACTACGATGCCCAGGTGACTTTCGCCGAACGGCTCGTGCTCGAAAATCTGCTCGCGGCGCGCGCGGCGGGTGCCGACGTCAACACGCATTGCGACGTGACCGGGTTCGTGCGCGGCAACGATCGCATCGAAGCGGTCGAATTCGTCGATGCGCATGGAGAGCAGGGGCAGGCGGCCGTCGCGAGCGTCGTGAATGCGGCCGGTCCCTGGGTGGATGAGGTGCTCGACAGGTCTCCCCATACCGAGGGGCGGCTGATTGGCGGTACCAAGGGCAGTCATATTGTCGTCCCGCCGTTCGTAGGCGCCCCGAAAGATGCGTTCTACGTCGAAGCGGCGCGCGATGGCCGACCGTTTTTTATTATCCCGTGGAACGGACAGTATCTGATCGGCACGACGGACATTCGTTACAACGGCGACCTCGACCGGATTCGTGCGAGCCGCGAAGAGGTGGACTACCTTCTCGGTGAGACAAACCGGGTTTTCCCGAAAGCGAATCTCGATATCGGCGCTGTACAGTTCGCCTACGCCGGTGTGCGCCCGCTGCCGCATCGGCAGGGCGGGCCGGAGTCGTCAATTACGCGCCGTCACATCATCAGGCGCAATAAGGCGATCGCTTGCAACCTGTTGTCAATCATCGGCGGTAAGCTGACGACCTACCGAAACCTCGGCGAACAGACCGTGGATCGTCTGACGCGGCTGCTGCACAGGAAGTTACCGGCGTGCCGCACCCGGGACGTATTGCTGCCGGGCGCGAGCGGTATCGCCGAAGCGGCAGCGCGGCTTGCGGCGCTTGAGGGGCTGACGGAAGCCGATCGGATGCGTTTGCTGGACATATACGGCGGCCGATCCGCAGGCATCGCAGAACTCGTGCAGTCTGGTGTCGGCACGCTGGAAGCCGAGGTCCGGTTTGTCGTTCGCGAAGAATTTCCTCGGACGCTGATCGACGTTGTGTTTCGCCGCATGATGCTGGGTTATATGCCGGATCAGGGGCGCAGCAATTACGACGAGATTGCCGCCGCCGCAGCCGTGGAGTTCGGCTGGCCGGACAGCGAGCGTGCATCGCAACTCGGTGGTCTCGTCGCGTTCGCCAACTCATTGCGTGTAGCGTAGTTCAAGAAAATATTCCCGCCCGCGTCCCGGGAAGTAGCGGTAGTTGCCAAACGCGAAGTCCGCCCGATCGGCGATGGCCCGGTCGAGGAGATTGTTGACTCGCGCGTGCACGGACCATCGTGGCGAGAATTCGATGTGGCCGCGCAGGTTGAACAGGTTGTGGCCCGGGTAACGATGTTTATTTTCTGCATCGAGAAAATACTCGTCGAGCAATGCCCATTGCAACGCCAGTTGTGCACTGGCGTGCAGGTCGTAGCGAATGTCGACGTTTGCGGTCCAGCGCGGTGCGGTATCAACGTCGTTACCCGCGCTGAAGGTTTCGCCTCGAGCCGCGATCAAATCGAAGTCGTAGCGATGTCTTGCATAGCTGATCGCGGTGTTCACGGACACTCGTCGATGCGCGTGCCAGGCCGCCGACCACTCGATGCCCGAGTGCCGGCTGCGGCCGTTGCTGACGTTGAAGCCGTCCGAGTCACGCAGCACACTGCCGCGTTTTCTCATTGCGAACAGGGCGACCTCGGTACTAAGCGTTGCCATGCTCGCGCGTAGGCCGAGTTCTGCGGAATCGAGTCGTTCCGATGTGAGATCGGCGACGGACTGGCCGCTCTGCAGGCGATACAGTTCGGACATCTGCGGTGCGCGGAATCCGCGTGCGGCGTTCCCAAACAGTACTATCCGCGGTGCGAGCTTCAGTGTAAACCCGAGTTTCGGCGCAAGATTGTCGAACGTGTCGCTGCGGTCCGCAGGGCGCGAATACAGGCATCCGCCGAAGCCGCAGGCACTACCGTCGTCGCGCGTGTTACCTGTCAGCATGCGATTTCGATACGCGTAACGAACGGATTCGGCCCGAAGTCCCGCATGTGCTGTCAGCCGGTCGTTTGCCTGCAGTTCGAATTGCACCCATGGAGCGGCCGCGACGCTCCGGACCTCGTAGTCGTAGTGCTTTCCCTGCGGGCGGGTTTCGCGCAGAAAGTCCGATCCCTGCGTTGGACTGAACTGAGTTTGCCGGAGGAACGTATCGCTCCACTCCAGATCGACGCCCGCCGTCCAGCGGTGCCGGGACCAGTTGCCGGCTATGCTTGCAATAAAGCCAGCGCTGCGATGTCCGTTTTCTTCCAGCGGTTTGCCAGGAAGAAAATGCTGTAAAAACTGCATATTGCTGTGACGCGCCCACGCGCGAAGATCGAGCTGTGAGCGCTGCAGCGCTTTGCTCCAGACCGCGTAAAGGCGCTGGCTGTCCGCGTCGCGAAACGCGTCCGGATTTGGGTTGCTGCGCCGCACCGTGTCGTCCCTGTAGGCGTCGATGCCTGTGATAAAGCCGGCCGTTTCCTGGCGCAGGTGGCTAGCGGAAAAGCCGATTCTGAGGTCGGCATACAGGGTTTCCCAGCGATGATTCATGTGCAGTTTGCCCTGACGATAGCCGGTTTTTTCGCGAAATCCCCCGTCTTCTCCGTAGACGAGCGCCGCGACGCCTGCGTAGCCGCCCAGTCGTGCGCGAAACCGCCGCAGATCGTTCGAGCCGGCCTCAAGTGCCGCCATCGACGCCTGATCCGGCGTGGGCATCAGGACGTTGACGATGCCGTGCAGCGCATTCGATCCGTACAGTGCATTTCCCGGCCCGCGAATGACCTCAATGCGGCTCGCCTGTTCGGTATTGATTTCAAACAGCTGATTGACATTGCAAAAGCCGGATGGACGAACGGGGATACCGTCCTCAAGAAACAGGAATCCGCCGCAGGAGCCGGCACCGGTCAGTACCGGCGATCGAATCGCGGTCAGATGTTCCTGCCCGCTGCCACGGCTGATCCATGTGCCGGCCGCGTGTGACAGTAGTTCGTGAGGATGCCGATGAGCGACGGACTCGATAAGCTCGGCGGCAATCGTTGCAATGTTCCCGGCCATTTCCAGCACGGGTAACTCGCGCCGCTGACTCGTTACCGTGACTTCTTCGAGGCGTTCGTCACTCGCGACTGCGTTACGCGGGCTGCAGACAGTGAGCAGTGCCGCAGCGAGGTAAATTGGGAGCCGTCGCAACATTCGGGTCCTCTGGTTGCACCTGTCGATATATGCCAGCATTGGAACGTCTGCACAGCCATGAGTTTCACGATGAAGACGCAATTTCACGCTATTGCCATGCTGCTCCTGCCGCTGATCGCAGCGAGCATACCGTCTGCAGCGGCCGACGCAAACCATACCGGCACGACAAACGACACCGACCGGCCCCGCATCGGTCTGGTACTGGGCGGCGGCGGTGCCAGGGGAGCCGCGCACATTGGCGTGCTCAAGGAACTCGAACGACTACAAATACCGGTCGATGCCATCGCCGGCACGAGTATGGGGGCGATCGTCGGCGGCCTCTACGCGACGGGCGTGAGCGCGGCGGAACTCGAACATCTCGTGAGTTCGCTCGATTGGGCCGCGGCGTTGTCTGACGCGCCCGAGCGCAGCGACTTAAGTTTCCGGCGCAGGCAGGATGACCGCGATTTTCCGATCAACTTCGAACTGGGCGTGCGAGGTACCGATTTTGTGTTACCTAAGGGGGTGCTCCACGGGCAGAAACTCGATCTGCTGCTGCGCGAGCTGACGTTGCATGCCTCCCACGTACGAGACTTCGATGAGCTGCCGATTCCATTCCGCGCCATCGCGTCGGATATCGTCGCGGGTGAGGCCGTCGTGCTCGACAGCGGCGATCTCGCGAATGCGATTCGTGCCAGCATGTCGGTCCCGGGCGTTTTCACGCCGGCGCAGATTGGCGGCAAAATGCTCGTCGATGGCGGACTGATCGGCAACCTGCCCATCGACGTTATGAAGACGATGGGCGTCGATGTCATCATCGCCGTCGACGTTGAGTTTCCGCTTTACAAGCCCGAAGAACTCGAATCCGTGCTCACAATCTCGGAGCAGATGTTGACGATTCTGATCCGCAGAGAAACGCTGCGTCAGATCGAAACACTGACAGCGTCCGATGTGCTGATCCGGCCGGATCTCGGTATTTTCGCTTCGACGAATTTCGGTGACATCGTGCAGGCAATCGAGCCCGGTGAAAAGGCGGTACGCGAATCCGCGGAAAAACTCGCACACCTGTCCGTTAGCGATTCGGCGTGGCAGTCGTGGCTTGCGCAGAAATCGTCGGCCGACAGCGAACCTCAAGCGCTCGCTTTCGTCCGGGTTGTACACGACGACAGCCTGTCGCACCGGGTGCTGGCGTCGAAGCTGTCGGTGCGGGCGGGAGACGATATCGACACGGCAGTACTTGCCGACAATGCGAATCGTTTGTACGGACTGCAGCTGTACGAGCACGTTGGCTACCGACTGGTCGATGAGAACGGCCGGACCGGTGTTGAGTATCGGGCTACGCCGAAGAGCTGGGGGCCTGTTTTCATGCAGTTCGGCGTTTCTCTCGAAGACGACTTCGACGGTTCGACCGGCGTGAATTTGTCGGCGCGGCTGACGAAAGCCGGCCTGAATCCGCTCGGCGCCGAATGGCGTACCGACATGCAGATCGGCACCGACCCCGTACTGATTTCGGAGTTTTACCAGCCCTTAAGTTTTGATTCGCGCCTGTTTATCGCGCCGCGCGTTGAGGTGCGCCAGCAGAATGTCAATGCGTTTCAGAACGGCGAAACGATCGCGCGTTACCGCGTGACCGAAGGTGGAATGAGTCTGGACGCCGGCAGAGAGCTCGGGTCCATCGGTGAATTTCGGGTAGGTGCGTATCGAGGCGGGGGTAATGCGCGGGTCAGAGTAGGCGACCCGTCGCTGCCGAACCTCAATTTCGAGTCCGGCGGCGTGTTCGCGCAGTTGCGTATCGACTCGCTCGACAATGCGCGTTTTCCGAGACGCGGCATGCTGGCCGATGTTCGCTGGGATTTATCCAGGCCCGGATTTGGCGCGGATACGAAGTTCGATACGATCTCAGCGGACCTGTCGCAGACCTGGAGCCGCGGTAAGAGCAGCCTGCAACTCGGATTGTCCTACTCGACGACATTGAGCGCCGACAATGCACTACAGGATTTCTTTCCGTTGGGCGGTTTTTTGCGATTGTCGGGGCTTGAGCGCGGCGAAATCAGTGGACCGCATGCTGCGCTGGCGAAGCTCGTTTACTACCGCCGCATCGGCGATCGCACCGGCGGGGTATTCGAAACGCCGATTTACTTTGGCGCGTCGGCCGAACTCGGCAACGTCTGGCAGGACCGCTCGGCGATCAGCTTTGAGAGTATGCGGTTGAACGGCAGCCTGTTTGCGGGTCTGGATACCTATTTCGGGCCGGTGTATCTGGCGGCCGGGTTTGCCGAAAACGGCAAGTCGAATTTTTATTTATTCATCGGCGCACCGCCGCGCTAGTGGGCCGTGCGGTAAATTCGGTCACTTTCAGAGTCCTTCTCAAGGGGCAGACCCAGGCGAAGCGGTGCCGGCATAGCCGGGCTATGTCAAGCCGCTTCAACACCGGTATGCCCCTTGAGAAGGGCTCCCTGTGGGTCGCACCACAACGCCCTTCGGCGGCGTTGAGCTCGCTTGAATTGGCGACGGCCAGTCCTGCGCTCGCTCGCCTTGCCCAGGGGCGTTGTGATGCGACTGAAAGTAACCGAATTTACCGCACGGCCCACTAGCAGCCCACCACCTGGCTCTAACGCGACACTTTTTCGAGCACCTGAGTCGGCGAATCCGTCTTACGATAGTAGCCATGGCGTGCCGCCATATTTTCGAACGCGCTGTCGCGCTCGGCTTCGCTTGCATACCAGTGCGTCCGTTCCCAGTCTTCTCCGATAACCCGTGCCAGCGAGTCGTTGGCCGGGAGCGTCACCCGAATGCCCCAGCGGCGGTCCCGGGTCACCGCATCCGGCTCTACGAGATTGTGCACACTACTGTAATTCACTGCGCGTCTCAGATTGTTTAAGGCCGCGCGAGTATAGCGTTTCTAGGAGTCTGCGCCATAGAAGACATTCAGATCCGTCAAGGTGACGACTTTCCCGGTATTGCTCATAGTGGTTTTCCGATTCAGTGATTTTCGCTGGATTTTTTCAAGGTGTCGGCGGTTTGCCGTGTGATGTCATTCCATCACCATCAGCGGCTGCATCCGTCTCAGGTTGGTTGCCAGGCAGACCAGGTCCCATTCACCGCCGGCCGCCGATAATCCACGCACACTGAACTGCCGGAACCCCAGTACCTGTTTGATCCAGCCATTGACCGCTTCCGATAGCCATTTTCGTTCGGCATAGCGAGCCTTGCCCTCGGCCGTGGCCAACTTCTCGGCCATGCGCAGCGTTGCAGGGTGGCGAACCGGGTCGATCTCGCCTACCTCCCTGCCTTCTCTGCGCAAGGAAATACAGGCATCGATGCCGCGTGACTCCAGTTCGGCCAGGTCCTTCTCATTGCGATAACCCGCATCCGCCAACAGCTGCTCCGGCGTCGCGTGCAGACTCTGCTCTACGTCATCGAGCAAGCCGGGCAACTCGCCATTGTCGCTGCCATTCGCCGTCAGCCTGTTCGCAACAATCAACTGGAAATCACCATCCACCACCACTTGCCCGTTGTAGCATTGCTGAAAACCGGCCGCGGTCTTCATGATCGAACTCTCCGGATCGGTGAAGTTACTCTGCGCTTTATCCTCCGGCACGCCAAAGTCCCGCTTGTACGACGCACCGCGTCCGCTCGGTGGCCGCCGATCATCGTCCTCGTGGCGACCCCGCGCCGTATCCGACTCCCGCTGAGCCTGCTCCAGACGGGCCCTGGCATCCCGTATCTTCGCAAGCCGCGCCTGGCGATGCTGTAACTCCTCGGGCAACTCATCGCCCCGAGAATCCGCACCGTACAGCCGGTCCTCCTCAGCGTCGGTGCCTCGCGCTATATCGCACAGCCCGGCAATCTCCCGTTTCAGCCGCTTCTCTTCTGCCCGCAGACGCTTATAGCTCATCGCCTTATGCCTGCTCGCGTTCGACCGAACTTTGGTGCCATCAATGGCCACCGTGCCCAAACGCACCAGCCCCGCCTGCTGCGCTATCCGGATCACCTGCACGAACACCGCTTTGAAATCCGCCAAATGCCGTTTGCGAAAATCACAGATCGTGCGGTGTTGCGGAAAGTTCTCCGCCGCCAATACCCGGAAGGCCACGTCTTCTTCCAGCTTCTTCGAAAGCTTGCGCGACGAGAAAACGCCCGTGGCATAACCGTAAATCAGCACCTTCAGCATCATCCGCGGCTCATACGGCGATTTGCGCCGGCCGTCACCCTCGTACGGCGCGTAAAACGCGCTCAGGTCCAGTTCCTCGACAACATCGTCGATGAAATACGCTAAATGACCTTCCGGCAGCCAATCCCGAAGGCTCGGTTGTAACAACAAATCCTGACCCGGCGTATACGGGCGAAAGCGTGTCGGCATCTTCTATCCTCTATACGGTTGCCGCACGATTATCGCAAATCGCTTTCTACGGCGCAGGCTCCTAGGGCCCGTTAACAGGTTCTGGCACCGGCGGTCAGTCGTTTCGACCGCGGTCCGCGGCACCCTCCCGGTCTGCCCAGCCCAGCAGCCTGCGAGTCACGAACAGGTAAATTGGCTTGACGCCCCCCATCCAGATCCTCGACAACGGGGCCGGCGTTTGCAAAATGCTCCGCTCGCGCTGCGTCAGTGCCTGCGGCTCGTAGCTGCGCTTGTGCTTCAGAAGATGCCGGATATCTTCGCGTGCGGCGATTCTAAACAGGCGTCCCCGCACGGCAGAAAATGCTGCCAGTTGAAAATCGATGAACGCGGGCGTTCCATCAGGGCGAACGAGAATATTCGGCTCTTTGGCCAGATCGTTGTGTACGATGCCGGCGCGATGCAGTTTTCGCAGCAGCCTTGCAGCCATGGCGAAAAAGCCGGGGTCTCTGTAGCCGGCAGCGTAGAGCGGACTGCCGTCAATGTACTCGCGGGTCAGTTCGGTGCTGGTGACGGACAGAATGCCCGGCACATCGGCGCAGTCATTCAGCACGGCCAGCGCCCGCGCTTCGCGGCGCATTAGCCACCGCGCAAGCGCCACGGTCCACCAGCGCGCTTTGCTCGTATCGCGCAAAATGGCGCGAGATTCCGCGTCGGACAGCAGCCAGACCTCCCCAAACAGGTCTTTTTTCAACAACTCGCGACGTGGCACTGGCGGTGTCTCCACAAAATGCACAGAATACCTCAAAGCCCGAACCGGGCCGATGGGGTGCAGCATTGACCGGCAAGCCGAAAAACAAACCAGGAGGCCATCGCCTTGATGAGACGGGGGAGTTCTTCAGCATCGGCGGGCCGCTGCATCCGGTGCGCGCCGGTTATGTGAAACGTCCGGCAGACGATCGCCTGTACGACATGCTCGTTGCCGGCCGCTATGCGCATGTACTTGCGCCCGAACGGAGCGGCAAATCCAGCCTCATCGCCGCAACGGCTGCGCGTCTCGAAAATAATGGATGCCGGATCGCGGTCCTGGACCTCGAACAGATCGGTGTCAGAGACGGTGGATCCGATGCCGGCCGCTGGTACTACAGTGTCGCGTATCGCCTGCTTCGACAGCTTCGCATTCGCTACGATCTGCAGACCTGGTGGCAGGACAAATCGATATTGAGCAACCGACAGCGTCTGGTTGAGTTTTATTCCGAAGTCGTGCTCGAGCATATTGAAGACCGAGTCGTCGTCTTCGTCGACGACATCCAGTGTATCGAACGCCTGTCTTTCGCCGATCAGTTACTCGTCAGCATTCGCGCGGCGCACAATGCGCGCACGACGGATCCGGATTTTTCCCGGTTGACGTTCGTGCTCTCTGGAGAATGCGATCCACTGAATCTTATCCAGGAGGCAGAACTCTCTCCGTTTTCGGTAACCGAGCCCGTTGTACTCGACGATTTTCAGCGCGAGGAACTGAAATTGTTCGCGACCGAGCTGAACCTCGCTCCCGAGGAGGCTGAGCTGGCACTCGATCGTATTCACTACTGGACGGCCGGTCAGCCGTATCTTTGCCAGAAACTGGCCCGTGCGGTTGCTCGTGAGCCGCAGGCGAAGGACGTTGAGGCGCAGATCGATCATATCGCACTGCACCAGCTTGCCGGCCGGGCGGCACTTCACAGCGAACCGCACATGAGCCATATTCACCGGCGGATTGTCGCTGACGATAAACTGCGCGAGCCGCTGTTGAATCTTTACGGCAAGATGCGCAAAGGTATCCCGGTCGCCGCCGATCTCGGATCCGCGCTGCAGCGTCATCTGATCGCGGTAGGTCTCGTGACGGTAGACGGCGACGGCAATCTGGCCGTCCGTAATCGACTTTACGCGTCCGTGTTCACGGCGCGCTGGGCCAATGAGAACCTGCCGTCGAAGTTGCGCGTCCCGGCAATGGTGGCTGCGGCGCTGTTGCTGATCGGCATGGTGCCATTCTGGTACACACAGTGGTTGCCAAACCCGTATGTGAGAATTCTCGCGTCGGACGATACTTCGATCGACGTCGGGCAGCAGGCGTTTGAAAATCTGAGTTCGTTTCCGGGCCATGCCGACACCGCGCAAAATCTGTTCGTGACGTTTTTGCGCCGTCGTGCCGAGCGGACCGGCGATGTCCGCGACATCGAACGGATCGCAGCCGCACTGGCACAGCTACCGAACGTTGGTCGTCTGCCGGACGATGTGCTGGCGGGTTTTTGGGACAGGAAAATGCGCATGGCGTTGCGCGCTGAAGATCGCGATGCAGCGCTGCTGGCGAGCCTGCGTTCGCTTGCGGTGCCGACCTCGGGCCGCCGACAGCGGGCCGCGTCGCTGGTCGGCGAAGACTATCCGCTGTTGCTCGCCACACTGCCGGAACTGCCGCAGGGGCGGACCGTGTTCGATGCGGACAATCGTGTTCTTACGACGGCCTCCGGTGCTGAGATTCGGCAATGGTCGTGGTCGGCGGACGGTGCCCAGAGCCGCCAGCCATGGACGATGACCGCACTGGAGGTTTCGCCGCTGGTCCGGCGGGTTGCGGTCGATCAGGAAGGTTCGGTTCGCCGCATTGGCCTCACGCTGAACATCAGCCATGGGCGTCTTTCCGATCTGCGCGTCAGGGTCATCGCGCCGTCGGGACGAGCGGTGGACATTGAAACCGGTATGGAGCGGGCGTCAAGCGGCAACGACATCCGGATACCCGCGTCGCAGCTCAGGGATTTCATTGGTGAATCCTTATCCGGCACATGGAGTCTCAGTGTGCGCGATGAGGGGCTCGGCGTTGCGGGCCAGCTCGTCGGCTGGAGTCTGAACTTAAATTCTCAGGGCGTGGTCGAGCAATTTCAGCGCGGCCTCAACGTGCCCGACCCCGTGGAACGAGAGACGGACAATGTCTGGTTCGATCCCTCCGGCCGATACGCGGTTGCCCGTGCGGTGCAGAGCGATAGCGCGCGTGTGTGGGATTTGTCCTTCGCCGAAGCCGTGCGTGCTGTTGCCGTCGGCGAGAACGAAACGCTGATAGGGCTCGCCGCGAACGCACGGTTGTTGATTACGGCGACTCAGGACTCCGTCAACGTCTGGGATACGGGCACGGGCGATATACTGCGCCGCCTGCCCGTCGGTGCTGCCAGCCTGAGCGCGCAGCTCACGCCGGATCGGACAGGGTTGTTTGTCGAACATCGCGGCGATGCGCAGACGCGCTTCGAGCTGTGGTCGTTACAGGAAGGCGTTGTAACGGCCGAGATAACGGTTGCCGGTTCGCCCGCCATGCTGGCTCTGGACGGCGCTGCCCGCCGGGTGGCCATTGCGGATTTCGATCAGGCTGTCAGGCTTTGGGATGTGCGGACGAACGAACTGCTGGCGCAGTTCGATCTGTCGACTCAGCCGAGCGACCTCCGGCTTTCTGCGAGCGGCGATTCGCTTGGCGCCGTCTACGCAAATAACGGTTTTGAGGTCTGGAACGCTGCGCAGCCCGATGTTCCGCTCATCAGTCGGAGCGGTGCCGGCGAATGGCGATTGAGCTATTCGCCTTCAGGCAATCTCGTCGCCGCAGGCAGGGCCGGCAGCGGTTATCAGATTTACGACGGCAGAGACGGACGCCAGGTCGGACCGGCGATCGGCATGCAGACCGGCGACGGCGGCGACGCACTGCTTGAGTTTACGTTCGACGAGAAGTTGCTGATAACCGGACATCGGAATGCCGGTCCGCGAATCTGGCGGGTGCCCTCATCGTCCGCTGAGGCCCGGCCGGCCTCCGCTCGAGAGTACAGAATCTGGCGGCCGGCTGCAGACCGGCCGGTGCTCGTGAGCCCGGATACGTCGACGGTCATCATCGGCGATGCCGACGGTCACGTGTATTTTCTCCCCGCGTCCGGCAGCAATGAGACGGTCAGGGCGGCGGCGGCGGATGTCAGTTTTGTCGGGCATAGCAGTGCAATTACGCGGCTGGCAATCGATACGTCCGGCGATGTCGTCGCGAGCGTTGCGGACGACAACTCGGTCAGAGTCTGGCAAGCCGCGACGGGCGCGCCGCGGGGATGGGTACACAGCCGGTCCGGCGCCGTACACGATGTGCTGTTTTCACCGGATGCCTCCGTGGCCGCATTGCAGTCCGATGAGCAGGTCGTTCTTTTGGACACAGACAATGGCAGCACGATCGCAGCGATCGACGCCGGTGATCCGATCGGCAGCGTCGCATTTGCGAGGAATGACAGGCTGTACATCGGGACACGGCAGGGTGCACTGCTACGGGCACAACAGCACGACGACGGTGCATGGAATCTGCAGCAGGTCTGGCAGGGAGAGGGCGAAGTACGGCATCTTGAGGCTTCGCCGCGCGGCGATCTGCTGTTGATGGTCAATAGCGAAAACGTGGTCAGTCAGTTCGTCTTGTCGGCCGGAGAACCGTCGGCGGAAACGTTGAGGCTGCCGTCCCCAATTCAGGACGTCAGCTTCGAACCGCGGGGATCGACGGTTTATCTGCGCACGAATCGTTGGGTTCACAGGGCGGTTGCGACGCCGAGTGGACTGCGCTGGAGCGACGCGACGCTCATTCCGGTACCGCTTAAGGGCGCGGCTGTGGTGTTTCGGGCCAGCGACGCGAGCGGTTCGACGCGCGCGCTGCTCCCGATTGTGAGGAACGGCTATCCGCAGTTTGCCGATCTGCAGGTCACCGGTTCCGGTGCGGCGGGACTGCTCGGTAGCCGCGCCGCGCTGTTGGACGACTGGATTCGTCGGACCAGTGAGCCCCGCCCGACAGATAAAGTGACTTCCAGTGTTAACAGGCCCTAACGCAATTCGCCCCGAAGCGTTCTGACCAGCAGTTCGAGTTTCTCCGCGGTGGCGTCTTCCGGGCGCACCGGCTCGCCGAACATCACGGGCACTCTCGCAAACAGCCTTCCCGGAATTTTTCGAATGCCGCCGCTCCTGCGCCGGCTGAACCAGCTTCCCCAAAGTCGTCCCAGAGCGGCCGGGACGACCGGTACAGGCCGTTGTTTCAGGATGCGTTCGATTCCGGGTCGAAACCGCTGTATTTCTCCGTCCCGGGTCAGAGCGCCCTCCGGAAAGATGCAGACGATATTGCCGTCGGCCAGCTCCCGATCCACTTTTTCGAACGCGGCCTCCATCAGTTCGCGATCTTCCCTGGCCGATGCGATCGGAATCGCTTTCGCGTTGCTGAAGATAAATTTCAGGAAAGGCATCTGAAAAATCCTGAACCACATGACGAAGCGCATCGGGCGCGACACGCAGCCGCCCAGAATGACCGGATCCATGTAGCTCACATGATTGCAGACTACGACGGCGGGGCCGGATTTCGGAATGTTCTCGAGCCCGACCGGGCGAATCCGGTATACGATGCTGATCGTGATCCATGCGAGAAAGCGCATCAGGAATTCGGGAAGCAGTGAGTAAATGTAGATCGCAACGGCGGCGTTCAGCACGGCAATTATCAGAAACAGCTGCGGAATGCTGAAGCCTGAGTTCAGCACGACGATCGACACGACAGCCGCGGCCACCATGAGCAACGCGTTGATTATGTTGTTGGCCGCGATAATGCGCGACAGGTGTTTTCGCCGTGCGCGTTGTTGAATCAGTGCATACAGAGGCACGCTGTAAAACCCGCCGAATGCGCCGAGCAGAGCGAGGTCGGCGAGGATACGCCAACTGCCCGGCCGGGAAAGAAACTCGCCGACCGATTCAACGGCAACGGCGTGGGCAACCGGTTGCGCAAAATACAGATCGATTGCGAACAGACTCATGCCAATAGAGCCGAATGGGACAAGGCCGAGTTCGATTCTGTGCCCTGACATCCGCTCGCAGAGCAGCGACCCGATGCCGACGCCCACCGCGAACGCGACCAGCAGGCCGGTCGTAACGACTTCGTTGCCGTTCAGAATATCGAGCGTGTAGGCGGGTACCTGAATCGTGACCGCCGAGCCGAAGAACCAAAACCACGAGATGCCCAGGATCGACAAAAAGACGCTTTTTTCTTCGCGGGCAAACTGCACGATGCGCCAGGTTTCCTGCCAGGCGTTCCAGTTGATCGTCAGCTCCGCATCGACTGCCTCGGTCGTCGGAATCTGCCGGCTGGCCAGATAACCAGCCAGTGCCACGGCAAGCAGGCACCCTGCCAGAATCGTCTGCTTGTTGTCGAAACCGACCGCAAGGCCGCCGACAACCAGCCCGAGAATGATCGCGATGTATGTGCCGGACTCGACGAGCGCGTTGCCGCCGATAAGCTCCTCTGAGTGTAATTTTTGCGGCAGGTAGGCGTATTTTACGGGGCCGAAGAGCGTGGACTGGCAGCCCGTCAGAAACAGAACAGCGAGCAGCAGGGCGTAGCTGCCGCTGAGCAGTGCGACCGCCGCCATCGTCATCAGGCCGATTTCCAGCAGCTTGATGCGCCGCATGAGCATCGATTTTTCGTGTTTATCGGCGAGTTGCCCGGCCGTCGCGGAGAACAGGAAGAACGGCAGAATGAACAGGCCGGCCGCGACGTTCGCGAGTTGCGTATGGTCCATGCCGAGAACCCGGGCACCCTGAAACGTGATCAGAATGACAAGACCGTTGCGGAAGATGTTGTCGTTGAGCGCACCGAGAAACTGTGTCGCGAAGAACGGGGCAAAGCGCCGCTGCCTGAGTAGTGAAAACTGATTGGATTCCGACACGTATTGACTCTGTCCCTGGCTGGACGCCACTATAGCGCGAATCCGTTGGAATTCGGTTGGAGATGCGACCTCTGGTCGTAACCTGAATTCCCATATTTGTTATCATGGATCCCGCAATCGGGCGATTGAGGGTAATGAGAACCCCGTGTCAAAGGACTATCTGACCAGTTTGGCAAGGCACCGTTGTGTGGCGCTGTGCGTAGCCGTTGCGCTGGGGGCGTGCAGCAGGGAGCCGGAGCCCCGGTCGATTACCGAGTTTGTCGAAAACCCGATCCTGCTCGAGGCCGCTATCGTGCGCTGCGATCGCGACCGCAACGCCTCGCGATACGATCCTGAGTGTATTAATGCGCGAGAGGCCGTCAAACGGGTTGCGGCAAAGGAAGAGGCGGAACGCAGGGTTGAGCTGGAGGTGCAGTCTGCAAAGAAGCGTGAAGCGCTGCGCCGTACGCAGGAGGCAGCCGCCGAAGCCAGACGCCGTGCAGCGGAAGTCGAACGGCTGCGTCAGGAAGAAGCTTACCAGTCGCAATTCGGGGCGACGGCTTCCGACACCGATGGCGGTGAAACAAGCGACAGCGGCAACGTACCGATGGCGATTATCCCTGAGGGTGGAGAGGACCCGCTCGATCCGATGAGCGACGCAGCCGGACAATCGACTGATGACGCAGCCGACACGACACCCGCCGAACCCGATTTGAGCGGCGATCTCGATGCCGTTCGCGAGGAGCTAAAGCGGCGCGGCGAAGACGGCGAGATCGATCAGTAAGCGCTTACTCGGGCGCCGGCATTGTCCGCACGTGGAGATCGCGCTGCGGAAACGGAATCTCGATGTCGTTGTCGTTGAGCGCCTTGTAGACGTTGCAGTTCAGCTCGTGATGCACACGGCCACGATTGACCGGTTTTGAAATCCAGCCCAGCAGTTCGAAATCGAGGCTCGAATCGCCGAAGTTGCGGAATCTCACTCTCGGTGACGGGTCGTCCAGAATTTCCGCATGGTCCAGCGCAACCTTTTCCAGCACGTCCATGACCTGGTCGATGTCGCTGCCGTAGGCAACGCCGATTTTGACGCGAATACGGTGCTGGGACGGAGGTCCGCCGGCTTCGTTGACAATCGCGCTGTTGCCGATGATCGCATTCGGAACCGTAATCTCGATGTCGTCCCGCGTCAGGATGCGAGTGCTGCGCAGACCGATGTCGGTGACGACGCCGCGTTCCCCGGTATCCAGGATGATGAAATCGCCCTTCTTGTAGGGTGCATCCATGATGATCGATACACCTGAAAACAGGTTTGCCAGCGTGTCTTTGGCCGCGAAACTCAGCGCCAGTCCCACAATGCCTGCAGAGGCCAGCCAGGCCGTCACGTCGATATTCCAGGCCAGGAATATGAAATAGCCGGCGAGTGCGACGAGCACGACCTTCATGACGTTGTGCAGCAGGGAGAGCATGCCGGTCTTTGACAGCCTCGCGTCCTTGCTCTTCGTGAACACTTCCGCGATCAGGTTCAGTAATTGCGAGAACGTCCGGTACCAGACGAAGATCGCGATCGTCTTCAATATACCAAGTGTGATAAAGGTCGGCGTGGGCGGCAATTCGAGCCGCGTGGTGGCAAGCGCGAGTCCGAGCAGTACGAACGACACGAACACCGGTCGGTGAACCAGTGCGACGAATTTGTCATCGAGTTGATTCGACGATTTCTTTGCGATGCGGCCGATAATTCCGGAAATTATCCAATCGGCGATCTTGCCGATGACAATAAATGCACCGGCGATGATCGCGGCCTGCAACGGCAGGTTCGGCCCGATCTGTTCGACGAATGCCTGCGCTTGTGCGATGAGTTCTGATAAAGACATGGCTGGAGTTTCTGGTCAGTAATTGGGATCGTAATCGTCGGTGGGCTCGCGGTCGCTGTCGCCCGAGTCGGGTATACCGAATGTGCGTACGCTGGATTGTGGTGGCTCGGCCCGATGCGGGGCTTCGCCAACCGCACGCATGCCGGGTTGCGTCGGCAGACGGCTTGTCTGCGCGGCCAGTATCTGTACGAAGGTATTGGCGATCGCCGGAGCGACGTTCGGAGAACTCGAGAAGATTTTTTCGGGTGTCATACCTGGCGAGCTGTAAAATGCGGCGTTGGCGCGGCGGTCCATAGTCACGCCAGCGCCTTCGAGCGCTACGCCCGCAAACAATCCGCGGCTGCGTGAGTACGAATACACTTCGGCTTTGAACTGGATGTCGGTGGCGACGCCAGCCTGCCGGCCCAGCGGTCCGGCCGCGACCGAGGCGTCGGCTCCCAGCGTCAGGCGGCCTTTCTCGATACCTTCAATGCCTTTGCGCGTCTTGAAGACGAGCACGATATCGGTCGATTGTGCGCCGATCTGCCAGCCGACGCTGCCGCCGGTCAGTGTGATGAATGCCGGATTGCTCCACGAGGAGTCGTCCCGACGGACCACCAGAACGCCCTTGCCACGGCGCGCGCCGACACCGAATGCAGCCTTCACGACATTTGGAATGACGGCGACTGCATAGGCCCGTGAAAGCAGCGACGGCGGGATCGATTTTTCGGGAATGCGCAGAAGTTGCTCCAGGACGTCGGCCGCGTCGCCCACGCGGTTTTCTTCGCGAGTGGCGGCGTGTACTACGGATGAAAGAGACAGGGCCAGCGCCACGGCGGCTATCAGAATTCGCTTCGTCATTGTCGTCATCGTCTGTATCGCTCAGTCCCGCTATCATACGCCACAGCGTGGCGTCGACAAATGTTGTTATGCTGACAGATCCTGGTTTCGTCGTACGAGGATCGGTGGCAACGGATAGTTGAGCGTTGCGCAAACCGCCCGGATCAGTTCGGCTTCGGCGATAGCGAGGCGACCGTCGTGAGCCGCGGTTTCGCTGATCGCGCGCAGCAGGGATTCCTGGCCCCTGGCATTGAGCCCAAGCAACACGTCGAGGCTGTGGTCGAGCATTGAGACCGTGTATTGCCGATCGGAGCGATACTCCCCATCCTGTGCCCAACGGCCAAGTGTGCGGACTCCGGCGCGAAACGCCGCGGACCGCTCGTCGTCCGTATCGTGGCCGTAATCGGCCAGAATGCGCAGCAGATTCAGCGCCGCCGACTGCAGTTCGCTGCGGCGTGAGCGCACAGCCGCGCGGCGACCCGCCGGATCGATGGCCTGTCCGAGATTGCTCATCATGATGCGGTAATAGCAGTACTCGTAAAGGTCGATTTCACCGTCGAGTTCAATCATGCGAGTCGTCAGCGAAACGAGATAGGCCAGTTCCTGCGATGGACGGAGCTTCAGGGCCGGAAATGCGACCTCCAGCAGCGGCAGCCGGTACTCGGCGCCGGTTTCGGCCAGTTCCTCGTAGAACTGGCGCATCAGCCGCGTACGCTCCGCACCGAGTTGATCCCTGGCGATCGCAAGCTGACGTTCGACGACGTTGCCGCTGCGGTCGAGAATCAGCGCAATGCACAGCAGATAGGCGAGTTCGCTCGAATGCGCGGCGTCGTAAAGCGTTTCCGGAATCGACTGGCGCAGATGGCGTGCATAGTGCACGTGTTCCGTCTCGGGTTGTCCGACCGTTTCGGCGATCGATTCGGCAAGCACAGTGGAGCCGCCGCTGGCGATAGCCGTTGTCATGTCGCCGGTGAATGCCGCGTGCCGTGGATCGTCGTCGCGCACTCGGCGTCGCGATTTTGGATCGACGTCGGGGAAGTCGCCGCCGCGAAAGTCGGGTTCGAGCGCCTGAATGCGGCTGATCAGGGGTGGGTGGGTTGCGAACAGCCCGCTCAGCCGCGCCCCCGAACCGAACAGCATGTGACTGACTTCCTCGGGATCGGCGGCAGTCAGGGCTGAGCCGCCGCTATAGCCGCCGATTTTCTTGAGCGCGTTGGCAATGCCGCTGCTCTGGCGCGTGAACTGTACGGCAGATGCGTCGGCCAGATACTCGCGTTGCCGCGACACGCCGGCCTTGATCAGTCGCGCGAACAGGACGCCGATGCCGCCGAGAATCGCCAGTCCGAGACCGATCATCAACACAACCGGCGCACCGCGATCGCGGCGGCTCGATACGATACTCGTATGGTATCCGCCGCGCACGATCATGCGCCCGATCAAACCCAGCACCATGATGCCGAACAGGATGCCCATGAGACGTATATTGAGTTTCATATCGCCGTTCAGGATATGGCTGAACTCATGTGCCACGACGCCCTGCAGTTCGTTGCGGTCGAGTAGTTCGAGTGTGCCGCGCGTAACGGCAATTGCCGCATCGCCTGGAGCGTATCCCGCGGCAAATGCGTTAATGCCGTGTTCCTCTTCGAGGACGTAGATTTCCGGGACCGGAACCCCGGAAGCTATGGCCATTTCCTCGACGACATTGCGTAATCGCCGGCGCAGCGGGTCCTGTACGTCGGCCGGGACGAGTGTGCCGCCCATGTCCGTTGCGACACGTCCGCCGCCTGCAGACAGCACCGATGTCTTGTAGAGCGTCGATCCGGCGATAAACAGTGTCGTTAGCGCAGCAATTCCTGCCAGAAGCGCCACGTTGCGTTCGAGAAAGTCTGCCGGCGACACCAGTGCCCCGCCGCCGTAGCCGGCAGTAGATGCGCCATAGAGCGCGAACGCGGCAATCGCCGTAATGCCGACGACAATCGCCACGGTCGCGGCGATGTAGGCGAACACGAGGCGCCGAGTCGTGCGGCGCGCCCGATCCTGAGCGGCGAAAAAGTCCACCGGCGCCTAGGTGAGGGATACTTCCGGTACTTCTCGCTTGTCTTCCGACTCGATCTCGAGGAAGCTCGCGGGTTCGAAAGTGAACATGTTCGCAATTAGATTGTTGGGGAAGTTTTCAACCGTGTTGTTGTAACCCATGACCGCGTCGTTAAACGCCTGGCGGGAAAACGCGACTTTGTTTTCGGTGCTCGCAAGTTCCTCCTGGAATTGCATGACGTTTTCATTGGCCTTGAGATCCGGATACGCCTCGGACAAGGCAAACAGCCGTCCGAGTACAGAACCGAGTGCACCCTCTGAGGCGCTGAGATCTTTGATGGCCGCGGCGCTGGCCGGGTCGGCCTTGGCTGCCTCAAGTGCCGATACCGCGGTATTCCGCGCGCTGATCACGTCATCCAGCGTTTCCCGCTCGTGTTTCATGTACCCTTTGACGGCCTCGATCAGGTTCGGAATCAGATCGTGTCTTCGGGTAAGCTGGACGTCTATCTGCGCAAAGCCGTTGCGCACTCGGTTTCGCTCGTTGACGAGGCGGTTGTAGATGCTGACCGCCCAGAACACCAGCAGGGCAATGACGCCCAGGAAAATCAGGAATGAAGTCACGGTCCCGCTCCTTTTCGAAAAGTTATCGCTCCAAGCATAACCTCGGGCCAGGGCCAAAACTAGCCGCGCTTTGTGTGCTGCTGTGGAATGTCGCCGCCGCAGATTGGATCGGCGACGCGCGGCCGATGATGGGCACCGAGGTCAGCGTTTACTTATGGAGTGACGACCCTGAGGCGGGTCGTGTCACAATCGAAGCGGTGTTCGCAGAGGTCGCGCGTATCGACCGGATGATGAGCACCTACCGTGAAGACAGCCGTATATCGGCGATTAACCGCGACGCGGCACGGCAGTCCGTGTATGCGGGACCGGAGTTGTTTAGCCTGCTCGTACGCTCGGCGGACGTGGCGGAAATGACGCAGGGTGCGTTCGACATTACGTACGACAGCGTCGGTCAGCACTACGATTTCCGTGCGCGGGCTCGGCCGAACCGGCAAACGCTGGATGCGACGCTGGCAAACATCGACTATCGACTCGTCGAACTCGATGTGGCCGCGAACACTGTCGGATTCGTCAGGGAAGGCGTGCGCATCAACCTCGGGGGCATTGCCAAGGGGTATGTCGTCGAACGCGGTATAGCGATTCTGCGCAGCCATGGCCATCGCCATGGAATCGTGACCGCAGGCGGCGACTCGAGGCTGCTCGGTGATCGCCGCGGTCAGCCATGGGTGATCGGCATTCGCGACCCGCGCCGGGAGGGCGAAGTGGCGATGCGCCTGCCGCTGGCCGATGAGGCCATATCGACGTCCGGCGACTACGAACGCTATTTCGAGGAGGATGGCGTCCGTTATCACCATATCATCCACCCGAACACCGGTGAATCGGCGACGGGTGTGCACAGCGCCACGGTCATCGGACCCGACGCGGTTATGACCGATGCGCTGTCGACCAGCGTGTTCGTCATGGGCGTGGATCGCGGGCTGCGGCTGATCGCGTCGCTCGATGGCTATGAGAGCATCGTGATAGACGCCAACGGCCGCATTTTCTTTTCAGACGGATTGGCGCCGCCAGAGACCGCAGCGGCACCGTAATTGTGTCTCAGATTTCCACAATGTCGCAGATCTGCGACGGATTTTCGCTTTAATTTCATGGTGATACGCTTATTATTGAGACGTCGCCGCACGATGCGAAAAAACGTTGGGTAGAACGTCAATTTAACGTAATCTGTAAAGCCCTGGGCGCGGGCATGCATTGCCGGCGCCTGATTATGTTCAAGAATATTGGGGCAACTGTGACGATTATCACGGCCCCCGAATGCCACGACTGTCAACATTCGAAGTCCTCGAAAGGAAGCGAATTGAAATTCAGGGAGTGGACGGATGAAGATCAGGAATCTGGTTGTGGGAATGTCGTTCGCGATGTTTGCGGCATCGTCGCTGGCATCGTCGGTCATGGTCGGGCAAACGGCGCCGGACTTCGCGCTGAAGAGTTCGTCGGGGGCCAATCTGCGTTTGTCGGAGTATCGAGGCGACGTAGTGATGATCAATTTCTGGGCGACCTGGTGCGGTCCCTGCAGACAGGAAATGCCGCTGCTGGACGAGTTGTATCAGCGCTACGAACGGGTTGGATTTAATCTGCTCGGTGTGAACATCGATGACGATTCACGCCGTGCGATGCAGATGATCGACGAATTGGGTGTGAACTTTCCGGTGTTGTTCGATGCCCGCAAGGAGGTCAGCGAACTCTACGATGTTGAAGCAATGCCCGTAACGGTGCTCGTCGATCGCGAGGGAACCGTTCGCCACGTTCACCATGGTTACAAACCGGGTTATGAGGACAAGTATCTCGACCAGATTCGTTCTCTGCTCAGAGAATAGCCGTCGCGGCCGCGCCCGCAGGAGATGATGAAAGTGAGAAAAACACTGTTCGGTATTTTTACGGCAGCACTGTTGCTGTGCAACGCGGGCACGGTCGCACAGGACGGCGGTGAGGCGGAGTCGCGCGAGACGTTCCGCAGCCTCGACGAGGACGTGCAGGCACTGAAAAAGGAAGTACTGGACCTCAATCGCGACTTGTTTCTGCTCGAGGAGGAGTTGCTGTTTCCAGCCAACTCGCAGGTCGCGTTTTTCGTTTCGATGGACGTTGGCGAGTACTTCGAAATCGATTCCGTCAATCTGAAAATCGACGGCAAGGAAGTCGCCAACTATCTGTACACGGAGCGCGAAGCCGATGCACTTGTACGTGGCGGCGTTCATCGTGTGCATATGGCCAATCTGAAGACCGGCGATCACGAACTGATCGCCGTTTTTACCGGCAAGGGACCGCACGTCCGAGATTATCGGCGTGGCGCCACACTGACGTTCAATAAGGGCATCGGCGCAAAGTACGTTGAACTTGAGATTACGGACCGCGTCAGAAAACAGCAGCCTGAATTCGTTATCAAAGAATGGGAGTGACCGGTGACCCGAGGTTGGTCCATCGCCGCTGTTCTTTGCCTTGTATTAACATTGCCGGCCGAGCCGGTCGGAGCGGCGAAGTTTGAGCGCGACCCCATTGTTGTTGCAGACCCGCAATACGGCGAGGCGTTGTTCTATTTCTATCAGGACGATTACTTCCCGGCTATCGTTCGATTGCTGGCCGCGTTGCAGCGTTCGCAGATCGACATTCATGCGGATGACGCCGAATTGCTGCTCGGCGGAATGTACCTGTCCTACGGGCATCATCTTGAGGCCGCGAACATTTTCGAGCGGCTTTTGGCGGCCAACGTGGCGCCGGACATTCGCGACCGAACCTGGTTTTTTCTCGCGAAGATATGGTATCAGCGCGGCTATCTCGACAAGTCGGAGGCAGCGCTCGATTACATCGTAGGCGAGTTGCCGGAAAACCTGCGGCGCGAAGCGTTGCTGCTGCGGTCGCAGATTCTGATCGATTCCGGCCGACACGACGCCGCAGTTGCGCTGCTGTCGGACTGGGACGGGACGACCGAATGGGCCAGCTATGCAAAGTTCAACGTCGGCGTGGCGCTGGTTAGAGGCGGGCGTATCGACGAGGCTCGCGCACTGCTGAACGACCTCGGAAACCTCGACCCGTTTAACGAGGAACTCCTGGCTTTGCGCGATAAGGCAAATCTCGCGCTGGGCTATGCATTGTTGCAGGACGGACAGGCGTACGCGGCGAAGGCACCGTTGCAGCGTGTGCGCCTCGAGGGACCGTTTTCCAACAAGGCGCTGCTCGGTGTCGGCTGGGCGGACGCCGAAGTGTCGAATTTCCGCCGCGCGCTGGTGCCGTGGATGGAGTTGCGCAGCCGCGACCTGCTCGATTCCGCCGTGCAGGAAGCGATGCTCGCGATCCCGTACGCGATGGCCAAACTGGACGCCATCAGTCAGGCTGCCGACCACTATCTGAATGCGATCGAGGCGTTTTACGAGGAATCCAGTCGTCTCGACCGGACGATTGAGCATATCCGGTCGGGCGACATGTTCGATGATTTTGTCGATGACGATCCACTCGACAGCACGGGCTGGTACTGGCGCCTGCAGGCGCTTCCCGAGGGACCCGAGGCGCGCTATTTGTTTCACCTGCTCGCGTCCCACGAATTTCAGGAAGGCCTCAAGAACTACAGAGATCTGAGTTACCTGCACCGCAATCTCGACCGCTGGCAGGCAAACGTCGTCGTCTATGAAAACATGCTCGAGACGCGCCGCCAGGCCTACGATGAACGACTGCCGAAGGTGGAGGAAGCGCTTGCCAGAGCCGACATCGAGCGCATGGTCGCGCAGAAACTCGAATTCGATTCGGCATTGAACAACGTCGAGAAAAGCCACGACTGGCTCGCGCTTGCAACGAAACGTGAGTTCTCTTTGTGGCGGGAGATCAGCGAGCTCGAAAATGCCGCGGCGCTCGAGGCGGATATTCCTGAGGCGAATGACGTCCGCGACAAAGTCCGGTTGCTTAAAGGCGTGCTGCAATGGCAGTTGGAACGTGAATTCAAGTCGCGGCTCTGGCGCCTCCGGCGCAACCTGCACGAGACCGGCGAGGCGCTCGTGGCCTCGCAGCGTTCACGGCGGCAGATTGCTGAGACGATGCGCGATGAGCCGCAGCATTTCGACGCGCTTGGCGAACGAGTCTACGGACTCGCGCCGCGAATCGAGGCGATGAAAATTCGTGTCGAGGATTCGCTGGCTGAGCAGCGAGCCTTCCTGCAGGATGTTGCCGCCGGTGCGTTGCAGGCGCAGAAGCAGCGCCTGGACGTGTATACCGTGCAGGCACGTTTTGCGCTCGCAGCCATTTACGATGCGGCCTCGACCGTAGCGGAGGATGGCGAATGAGTGTGCATGCGGCATTGGCTTTGCTGATGATTCCGATACTCGGCGCCGGAATAGCCGACGCTGCGCCGCCGAAAACGAAAGATACGATCAAAAGCCTTGACAACAGGGAGGTCGAGCTGCGGCCGGGGCGTGTGATCGTGGACAGCTCGGATCTGGCGCGCGAAAACTATCGCGAGTTTCTGAATCTCGTGTCGGACGATCCCGACCTTCGCGCGGAGGCGATGCGGCGTCTCGGCGATCTTGAGCTGGAAGCGACCGAAGCCGAGCAGATGGTGCAAAACATCGATGCGCTGAATCATACCGGTTACAACAATGCGGTCGATTTGTATCGGCGGCTGCTTGAGTCCTATCCCGACTACGCGCGCAACGATGCTGTGCTGTATCAGCTCGCGCGCGCCAATGAGATCGCCGGCCGGACGGATGACGCACTTAAGGTGCTGCAGAACCTCGTCGCCCGTTACCCCAATACGCCGCTGATCGACGAGATTCAGTTTCGTCGCGGTGAAATGTTGTTTCTGCGCCGGCGCTACAACGATGCCGAAATGGCCTACCAGCAGGTCGTGCAGTTTGGCGACAGCTCGCGCTTTTACGAGCAATCGTTGTATAAGCTCGGCTGGTCGCGATTCAAACTGGCGTGGCACGAAGAGAGTTTTGCGCCCTTCTTCGAATTGCTCGACCGTAAGCTTGCCGGCATCGAAATCGGCGATGGCGAGCGGCGTTTGCAGGCGCTGAGCCGAGCGGAGCGCGAACTCGTTGAAGATACGTTTCGGGTATTGAGTATCGGTTTTTCTTATATGCAGGGTGCGAGGACGATCGATCGGTTCCTCGCCGGTGCCGGCACGCGTTCTTTCGCACATGTCGTCTATGGCAATCTCGGCGATCTCTATCTTGAGCAGGAGCGTTATCAGGATGCCGCGGAGACCTATCATGCCTTCGTCGCCCAGGATCCGTATCACGCCAAAGCGCCGCTGCTTCAGGTGCAGGTTATCGAGGCTTACAAGCAGGGTGGATTTCCAGGTCTCGTGCTGCAGGGCAAGGAGGATTTCGTTGAGACCTACGGCATGGACGGCGAGTTTTGGCAGCGCCATTCGCGACAGGACAATGCCGCGGTTGCCGCCCAGCTGAAAACGAATCTGACGGACCTTGCGCAGTACTACCACGCAGAGGCACAGGAGAAAGGCGAAGCGGGCGACTACCGCAAGGCAGCGAACTGGTATCGTAAGTACCTTGCGTACTTTCCCGGTGAGGCGGACAGCGCGCCAACCCACTTTTTGCTCGCAGAGATACTGTACGAGAGCGGCGACTTTGCAGCGGCGGCGGACGAGTACGAACGAACCGCGTATGAGTACGCCGTCCACGAGCGGTCAGCCGAAGCCGCTTACGCCGCAATACTTGCCTACCGAGCACACGAGCCATCGCTGGCCGGTGAGCAGCGTGCGGCATGGCACAGCCGGTATCTCGACAGCGGCCTGAAGTTTGCCGATACCTTCCCGCAACACCCGGAGTCCGGCGCCGTGCTAACGACCGTGGCAGAAGACCTGTTCGAGCAGCGGCAGTTCGATCTGGCCATTGCCGTTGCGCAAAATGTCGTCGCGAAAGTACCGCCGGTACAGCGTAGCCAGGCGCGAACGGCGTGGACCGTGATCGCGCACTCCCGGTTCGATACCGAGGACTTTTCGGCTGCGGAATGGGCGTATCAGAGGCTGCGTGAGTTTCAGCCCGAAGAGGGCGCGGTAACGATTGCGGAAATCGACGATCGAATAGCGTCGTCAATCTACAAGCAGGGCGAGCAGGCGCGGGATGCAGGCGATCTCGATACCGCCGTATCGCACTTTATGCGCCTGGGGCAGGTGGTACCGAATTCCGAAATTCGTGCGACGGCCGAGTACGATGCCGCGGCGGCGTTGATCAATCTCAAGGCCTGGGAACGCGCGTCGGCAGTACTGGAGCAGTTCCGCAACGATTATCCGGACAGCGAGTTCGC
Source organism: Woeseiaceae bacterium (assembly GCA_965224505.1). Classification (GTDB taxonomy): domain Bacteria; phylum Pseudomonadota; class Gammaproteobacteria; order Steroidobacterales; family Woeseiaceae; genus UBA1847. Next base: position 1,106,344 of record CBDCZL010000018.1, on the reverse strand, counting down.
CGACGAAGTGACCGAAAAACTCGCGGTATCGTATCTTGAGGCCGGACGCGCGGAGCGCGCGGCAGGCGAATTCGAACGTATCGCGATGGCACCCGAGGGCGACCTGGACGTTCAGCGTGAGGCGCTGTGGAAGGCGGCCGACCTGTACCGCGAAACCGATTCCGTTGAGAGCGAGCGACGGATTCTCGATAGTCTGGTTGCGCGCTTTCCAGACCCGTTGTCGGAGTCGATCGAAGCCCGATTTCGACTGCTCGAAATCGCGCGCAGAATTTCCACAGCCGCCGAGGTATCGATGCGGCTGGAGGAACTGGTTGCTGCCGATGCGACGGCCGGATCGCAGCGCAGCGATCGGACGCGCTTCCTCGCCGCGAGCGCGGTGCTGGAGCTTGCCGATCCGGTACGGCAGCGTTTTTTGGACGCCCGCCTGACGCAGCCGCTGGCCGGCAGTCTGCCCCGGAAGAAGCAGTTGATGGAGGACGTGATTCGGGCGTACACCGACGCAGCCGACTACGGCGTAGCCGGCATCACAACGGCGGCGACATACCGCCTCGGAGAAGTGTACGAACAGTTCAGCAGCGATCTGATGGAATCCGACCGCCCGGGCGATCTGCAGGCGGACGCGCTGGAACAATATGAAATTTTGCTTGAAGAGCAGGCGTTTCCGTTTGAGGAAAAAGCCATCGAACTGTACCAGGCGAACACGGACCGGGTGTCCGACGGTGTATACGATGAATGGGTGCGCAGGAGTTTCGAGCGCCTGGCAGGCCTGATGCCGGCACGATATGCGAAAGAGGAGCGCAGCGAAGATGTGGTTACGACGCTGTACTAAAAGCCATCTGATCTCGCCGGCGTTGATTGTGCTGGTATGCGGCTGCGCCTCACAGGGCGAGCTTGCACGAGCACCGGAGAACGCTGCCGCACCGGAACAGGCTGAGTTCCAGGCTGATGCGCAACCCGAGATCATGATTATGTACGAACAGGCGACGGCCACTATGGCCGCCGGCGATTTCGTCGATGCCGAACTCCGGCTTAAGGAGTTCGTGTTGCGATATCCGCAGTTTCCCGGCGCCTTTGTCAATCTCGCGATCATTCATGCGATGAACGGCGACCTCGCGGCCGCCCGCGATGCCGTCGACGCCGCGTTACAGCTCGATCCCGATTATCCCGAAGCGCTGAACCAATCCGGCATGCTGCTTCGCAGAAACGGCAATTTCCTGGAAGCTGAGGCCGCTTATTTGAAGGCGGTCACAGTTTCACCGGATTACGCCCTGGCACACTACAACCTCGGCGTTCTCTACGAGCTGTACCTGCAGCGGCTCGATCTGGCCCTTGAACATTTCGAGACGTATCAGTCGCTGGTCGGTGAGGACAAGCAGGTGGTGCGATGGATATCCGACCTCAAACGCCGGGTGCTGGCGGACCGGCAGTCGGCCAACGTAGCGGAGTAAATGCGATGAAGACCGTTTCGGACGCAGGAATTTGCAGAATCGCGCTGCTCGTCGCGTTGTTCGCGATGCGTCCGGGCGTGGCGCAGGAGACGGACGACATTGGTCCGGCCGTCGATACCTCGGCGATGACGGACGTTGCCGAGGACGTGTCTGACAGTGCGGATGCGGACACGCCGCCGCCCGAAACGTCCGCCGATGTCACGCGCACGACGAGCGGCAGCCGGGTCATGGACAGCATGACGCTCGATCGCATCGAGATTACGGGCAATCAGGAGCTGCCGAAAGTGTTGTACATCGTTCCGTGGCAAAAGCCGGATCCGGGCGATCTGATGGGTAAGCCGGTCAACACGCTGATTGACGAAGTGCTGGCGCCGATCGACAGAGAAGAGTTCGTACGTCAGGTCAACTACTACGACGACCTGTACGGTGAAGATGATTAGTACTGTTTTTAGAGGAGCAGACAAATGAGCACGATTGTGCGTTTTTTTCAGGATGGCGGAGCGTTCATGATTCCCATTCTGCTGGTGTTCGGCTTTGGCATCGCCATCGCCATAGAGCGCTGGACCTACCTGACCGTGTCGGGGGCAAGTAACCGAGCGCTGTGGAAGAAGATCGTCCCGTTCTTGAAGGCCGGTAACTTTCAGGAAGCAGCGCAGCACACGGCCAAATCGAAAGCCGCAATTGGCTCGATACTGACCTACGGCCTGTACCGCATTAAGTCGGCACGCCGCCGGGACGATATCGAGAAAGCGATGGAAGAAAGCCTGATGGAGGTGTTGCCGCGGCTGGAAAAGCGCACGCACTACATTGCGACGCTCGCAAACATTGCGACGCTGTTGGGCCTGCTCGGTACTATTATCGGACTGATCGCGGCATTTACCGCGGTGGCGGAAGCCAATCCGGCCGAAAAGGCGGATATGCTGTCGGCATCGATTTCGACCGCGATGAACACGACGGCGTTTGGGTTGATGGCGGCCATTCCGCTGCTGTTAATCCATGCCGTGCTGCAGACGAAGACGAATGCGCTGGTCGACAGCCTCGAAATGGCGACCGTGAAATTTCTCAATGCCGTGACCGAACGTCAGTTGAAAGCAGCCGAGGCCTAAGCGATGAGTCGCCGCCGCCGAGGCGGCCGCCGGTACAACACCGAGACGGCCGAACTCAACATTACGGCCTTTATGAACCTGATGGTCATTCTGGTTCCCTTCCTGCTGATCACAGCGGTATTTTCGCGGTTGGCGATTCTTGAATTGAATCTGCCAGGCTCCTCCAGCGAACCCGTTGAACCGCAGGACCAGTCGTTTCAGCTCGAGGTGATCGTGCGCCAGGACAAAATCGAGGTCGGTGACCGCAATCAGGGGTTGCTGGGCATCTACCCGAACGGCGATGAAGGCTACGACTTTGCGGCGGTGGCGGACAAACTGACCGAGCTGAAGGAACGCTATCCGAGCAAGACAGATGCGTCGATTCTGCTTGAGCAGGATATTTCCTACGACACACTCGTGCAGATCATGGACACGGTACGTGTGGCGCAGACGGTGAGCGACGACGATTCGCAGGTAGAGCGCTCCGACCTGTTCCCGGACATTTCCATCGGCGATGCCCCTGTTCTTGAGGGGGGGGCTACCTGATGGCCAGCTCATCGCGCGCACGGCGTATGGAAAAGCACCACAAGCGCAACAAAGGTGCCGGTGCGCTCAATCTCGTATCGCTGATGGACATATTTACGATTCTCGTGTTCTTCCTGCTCGTCAACTCGTCGGATGTGCAGACGCTGCCAAATGCGAAAGACATGAAACTGCCCGAGTCGATCGCCGAAAAGAAACCCGAGGAAACGGTTACGATTCTGATCGGGCGAACGCAGATTCTGGTGCAGGGGTCGCCCGTGACCGGCATCGACGAAGCGATGGCAATGCCCGGTAATGACATTCCGGCGTTGCGGGAAGCGCTTCTGTCGCAGAACGACCGTGTGCTGCGGCGCGAAGCACGCGACGATATCGCGGGTCGAGAGGTCACGATCATGGGCGATAAGGACATTCCCTATCGTTTGCTGAAAAAAGTCATGGCGACCTGCACGGCGTCGGACTACGGACAGATTTCGCTTGCGGTATTGCAGAAGAGTTCGGACAAACTGGATGACCTGCAGGCGGCACGCTAGTGGGCCGCTTGATACATTCGGTCACTCTCAGAGCCCTTCTCAAGGGGCAGACCCAGGCGAAGCTGCGCCGGCATAGCCGGGCTATGTCAAGTGGCTTCAACACCGGTCTGCCCCTTGAGAAGGGCTCCCTGTGGGTCGCACCACAACGCCTTTCGGCGGCGTTGAGCTCGCTTGAATTGGCGATGGCCAGTCCTGCGCTCGCTCGCCTTGCCGTAAGGCGTTGTGATGCGACTGAGCGTCACCGAATGTATCAAGCGGCCCACTAGGCCGACGCAACCAGGAGATACGGAATTGGATTTACCGTTTTACAGAGAGTACGACCTGCCATGGACGACGGGCCGGCAACAGGATCGCCGATTTCAGCGATTGGTCGGCATCGTATTCCTGATCTGCGTTGCGCTGAGTATCGTCTGGCCGTTCATTCCCGTTCCTGAGCCCGAGCCGTTCGACGTCGAGGAAATTCCGCCGCGAATTGCGAAGTTGTTGCTCGAAGAACAGCCGCTTCCGCCACCGCCGCCACCGCCGCGTGAAGAGGAGCCGGACGAGCCAGAACCGGAAGAGGTCGTCGAAGTCGAGCCCGAACCGGAGCCGGAGCCGCTTCCCGAACCCGAGGAACCCGTGGTCGTGGATCGGCAGGAAACCGCACGTGAAGAAGCGCAGGCCGCGCTGATGCCGTTCGCGGAGGACCTGGCCGACCTCGTCGACAACGATTTGCTCGATCAGGTGGCGGACAACCGGGAGCTCACGGCATCGGTGGGTGAGGCCGAGCGCAATGAGCGCTCCATGATTACGTCCAAGGTTGGTGCGGCATCCGGCGGCATCAATACGGCGGAAATGAGCCGCAACACGGGTGGCTCCGGCATCGCCGGCCGCAACACGACACGCGTTGCGAGCCCGGTGGCGGGGATCGGATCGCAGTCCGGCGGTGAAGCCACACGCAGCGGTACGAGCGGCAAGGCCAGTCGCTCACGTGAGGAAATCGAACTCGTATTCGACAAGAACAAGGGCGCGATTTTCGCGTTGTACAATCGTGCACTGCGCCGCGATCCGTCGCTCGAGGGCAAACTCGTGCTGCGACTGACCATTGCGCCAAGCGGTGCGGTCACACTCTGCGAGATCGTCTCAAGCGAACTCGGCGACGAAGAACTGGAACGCAAACTCGTGCAGCGCGTCAAATTGTTTCGTTTCGAAGCCAGGGACGTCGAGGCAATCACAACGACGAAGCCGATCGACTTCTTCCCCGCCTGATTCGGTTCCGGTTACCTTATATCGAGTCTAAGGTAACCGGTACCGCGCCGCGTATCGTCAGTATTCGTCGCGGCGGCGGACCCAGTCCATCGGATAGGGCAGTTGCTGTTCGTCCCGGCCTTTCGGCGTCAGGTCCAGCATCTGATAAACCGGATTCAGCGGGTCCAGGCCTCGGCTGAACGTCGAGTACGTATGATCAATCGTGCCATCCGGGTTTTTTCGGAAAACGCTGAGCCCCGGCAATTCTTCGATGCCGCCCGCGCCGTCGCGATAGTTGTAGCAGGTGTTGCCCGATTCGATGTCTGCAGGCCGGAAGGAAACCTTGAAATCGTAGTTGAACGTCGACGCCGCGGATGACAACCACGGAAACGACCACCCCATACGTGAGCGGTAAGCCAGCAGTTTTTCCAACGGGCCACGCGATACGACTGCGAGGCCGGCGTCTCTGGCGGCAAGATGCGGTATTGCTCTGTCAAAGCTGTCCGCCCAGAACGAGCAGGATTTGCAGCCTTCCTCCCAGTCCGGATGAAACATGAAATGGTAAATCAGAAGCTGCGAATGCGGGCCGAACAGTTCCGCGAGCGATGTGTAGCCGTGTTCACCCTCGAATACGTAGCTCGCGTCCAAACGGCGGGCGGGCAGTGCACGCCGCTGTACGGCTACCTCTTCTCTGGCCTTTGTCAACGCCTTCTCGGCTTGAAGCAACTTGCGTCGCGCGGCCAGCCATGTGGTGTCGTCAACGATTTCGGTCATACTGGTCTCCTGATCCCTCAACATATTACTTGCATAATGCAAGTAATATCATAACAATAGGTACCCCGCAATACAGGCGGTTAACACCGGAGGCCGTGCATTGAGCCGAAAATCCCGCAGTGCCAAGTCTGGTTGCCCGATCAGTTACAGCCTCGACCTGTTCGGGGATCGCTGGACGTTGCTTGTCCTGCGCGACCTCATTCTGTGGGGTAAGTCGCGCTTCGCCGAGTTGCTGTCGTCGGATGAACGGATTGCGTCCAATATCCTGAGCGATCGCCTGCGACGGTTGGAGGCCGAGGGCATCATCGAATCGCGGCCGGCTGAGGACGATGCGCGGCAGAAGCTTTACGCGGCCACGACAAAAGGCGAAACGCTGGTGCCGGTGCTGCTCGAAATTGCGGCATGGGGCGCGTCGCACGACGATGCGACAGGTGCGCCACCGGGGTTTGCAGAGGCGTATTACGACGACCGCAAGGGGTTTCATCGAGATTTCCGCGGTCGCATAGAGAAGCTCTCCGAACCGAAGCGCTGACGCCCCTGTTGCGGTCTGCCCGGAGCCAGTAAACTCCGCAATATGACGGAGATTCCGGTAAAGACCTACCGAATGCGGCGTGCCGGCAAGTGGATTCGCCGGACGCTGTTGCCATTCGCGATGCGCGCGAACGGCATCCTTGCGAAATGGAATCGTCCCGATGTCCGCGTCTGGCCGCTTGAGGCCAACCGCGATGCGCCTGGCCTCGATCGTTATGAATATAGCTGGTTGTCGCAGAACGGCGAGGACGGCGTAATCCGCTATCTGTTTTCCCAAATCGGATTCGAGTCCCGCTGGTTCCTGGAATTCGGCTTCGGTGCCGCGCAGTGCAACAGCCTGCGGCTGATGGTTCACGAGAATTTCAGCGGACTGCTGATCGACGGCGACACGGAAAACGTGCGCTTTTTCGAATATGCCGCGGCGAAAAAGAGTATTCGCAACGTCCGCGCGGTGCAGGCATTCATCACCCGCGACAATCTTGAAACTCTGATCCGGGACAACGGCGTACCACGGGACATCGATTTGCTCTCGCTGGATGTCGACGGCAACGACTACTGGCTTTGGCAGGTACTCGAATGCGTATCGCCGCGTGTGGTGTGCATCGAATACAACGCGGGTCTTGGATCCGACCGATCCTTAAGCGTGCCTTATGACGACGCGTTCGAGCGCTATGCCAGGCACCCAAGCGGTTTTTTTCATGGTGCGTCGCTCACTGCGCTCGAATCGCTCGGACGCGAAAAGGGGTACTACCTGGTTGGCTGCGACCGCACGGGCACCAACGCATTTTTTCTGCGCGACGACATACATATCGACGGCGTCCCGGCATTAACGCCGCGTGAGGCATTTCGCCCGCACGCCAACTGGCTCGGGCGTGGGATCAGCGAAGCGCAGCAACTCGAAATCATGGCGTCGCTCCCCTACGAGGAGATTTGAATTGGCGCCCAGTGCAGGTGAGATGTCGGCCGCAGAGCCTGGTTGCATGGCATTGTCTGAGGGATTTGCCGCGATTGCGAGCCTCGACGCCCATACGCTGATACTGGGAAGTCTCCCGGGACGAACGTCCCTGACCGAAAACGAGTACTACGCTCATCCGCAGAATGCGTTCTGGCGCATCATGAATTCGCTGTACGGGACCGATGGCGATTACGAACAGCGCTGCAGGCGTCTCACGGCCAATGGCGTCGCGGTATGGGACGTCCTGAGTGCTTCGGTGCGTCCCGGCAGCCTGGATGCCGATATCGATATGGCAACGGCCATCCCGAACGATATCGTGGGTTTCCTCGCGCGACACGCCGCGATTCGCCGCATCGCGTTTAATGGCCGCAAGGCTCAGCAGCTATTCTTTCGCTTCGTCGACCTGCCGGTGCAGCCGCAGATCGAGACGGTGCTGCTACCCTCGACGAGTCCGGCCTACGCGTCGATGTCATTCTCAGGTAAGCTGGACGCCTGGCAGCGAGCGTTAAAAGGGGAGTGAAACATGATTGGATACGTCACAGTGGGCAGCAACGATATCGAACGCGCCACGGGGTTCTACGATGAACTGTTTGCAACGATCGGTGTGGGCCGGTTCATGGAGAGCGACACGTTTGTAGCGTGGGGGAGTGGGCCGACGGCGCCGGGCTTTTCCGTGACGAAACCGTTTGACGGGAATCCCGCGACGGTCGGTAACGGTGTCATGGTAGCGATCGCGGTCGATGCACCGAACAGCGTCGATGCGATGCACGCCAAAGCGCTGCAACTCGGCGGTTCCGATGAAGGGCCTCCCGGCTTGCGGACGGGCGACTTTTATGCGGCGTATTTTCGCGATCTCGACGGCAACAAACTCAATGCGTTTTGTATGGTTGCGGGCGAGGACGATAATTGAGCAGCAATCGGCCACCGCAGATGCTTTCGAGGACGCGCCTGCAGAACGTTCTGCGGGAAGCCGCGGTCATCGCTTTTCTATTGACCGGTATACTCGCGGCGCGCTCCACGCTGGCGGATCATTACTACGTTCCGTCCGGTTCGATGGAAAACACTTTGCAGGTTGGCGATCGCGTGGTCGTCGACAAACGGGCATTTGGACTGCGCGTACCGTTTACGCGAATCAGGCTGACACGAGGCGATCGCGTGCGGCGGGGCGATATTGTGATTTTCGATTCGCCGCGTGACGGTACGCGGCTGATCAAGCGCATCGTTGCCGTCGGCGGCGACCGCGTCGCGCTGCAGGACGGCCGGCTGATCGTTAATGGTGCCTTGCTCGCAGGCGATGGTATCGGCAACATCGAGATGATTGGCGATCGGCGCGTCGTACTCAATCTGCGCGATGGCGGCGGTCCCGAGTACGCGGGGATTCTCGACAAGGGTACCGTGCTTGCCATCGGCGATCATCGCGGCAACAGCGTCGACAGCCGCATGTTCGGCGCCATTGACGAGGCGGAAGTTTACGGTCGCGCGCTCGCCGTTTACTTCCGCCGTGGCGACGGATTCGTCTGGCAACGGCTTTAGTCGTCGACTACAGCGCGCTGTCGCCCGTTTCTCCGGTACGAATGCGCCAGACCTGCTCGATTCCGGTCACGAAGATCTTGCCGTCACCGACTTTGCCGGTCTTGGCCGCATCGATGACGGCTTCGACGACGCGCTCGACATTGTCGTCGGACACCGCGACCTCTATTTTCGCTTTCGGAAGAAAATCAACGACATATTCGGCACCCCGGTAAAGCTCAGTGTGGCCGCGCTGACGCCCGAATCCCTTGACTTCACTGACCGTCATGCCCTGAACGCCAATCTCGCTCAGTGCATTACGCACGTCGTCGAGTCGAAATGGTTTTACAATGGCGGTAATCAACTTCATTGACAGATGCTCCGGACAGTATGTTGGGTCCGCCTATGCTAGCAATAGGCAATGAGTATGTGTACAAATGCCGACGGAATCAGGAGGTTGGGCGATGTCTGCTCAGACATTTCAAATGAAGGAGCCACTGGGACGGCTGTACTACGGGGCAGCTTTGGCGTACGCCTGTATCGGTTACATCGCGGGGTTCGCGGCGTTGTTCGCCGCCTCCGGCTGGCTGAATGCCGCGGGCACCCTGTTGCTGGCCCACGCCATGATCATTGCGGCATATCTGATACACGAATGCGGTCACAATGCGGTGTTTCACCGTCACCGCGATAATGCCGTACTCGGCGGGTTTCTGAGTTGGCTGTGCGGTGCGTGTTACGGGACCTATGAAGACATGCGCTACAAGCATTTTCGCCACCACGTCGACAACGACGACGTCGTTTGCTTCGACTACCATCGCGTTTTCGACAGCTATCCGTGGCTGACGAACGGCATTCGCGCTCTGGAGTGGCTGTACATACCTGCCCACGATCTTTTTATGCACGCCGTGATGGCGTTCACGTCGTTCGTTATCCCCGAGCGCCGTAGCCAGCGCCGCCGCAACGTGGCCGTGATCGTGATTCGTGCGTCTCTGTTTGCCGCATTGGCAATCTGGTCGCTCAAAGCCGCATTGTTATACCTGTTAGCCTACATGTTAATGGTGCACAGTTTGCGCTTCATGGACAGCCTGCAGCACGATTACGGTTATCACGTCACGCTCTACGATACGGTGTCGCGACCGCCGCACAAGGGCGATCATGAGTGGGAGCAGATGCATACGTTCAGCCCCATGTTGTCTCTGAAGTTTCCATGGTTGAACCTGCTCGCCTTGAACTTCGGCTATCACAATGCACATCATGCCGACATGTCTCTTCCGTTCTACCGGCTGCCCGCGAAGCACGAGGCCATGTACGGCAGCGATCCGTCGGCGGTCATTCCATTCGGGGCGCAGTTGCGGCTGTATCACAGGAATCGCGTATTGCGCGTTCACGAGGAACTGCCCGACGACTATCCGCAGGGAGCAGCGTACCTTCACAGTGCCAGGGCCGGCGTGGGTCCGATCGGCGGCAACGCCGTCTCGTTTCTGACGTCGTTCTAAAACCTTTTGACTGCGTGTGCTTACTGTGCGAATTGTCAGATACATACCTGGATGAGGTGAGGAAAAACGATGTCGGACGTGGGCAAAATTGGCTGGATTGACATGACTGTGGCGGATGCAAAGCCGCTGCGGGATTTTTATCGTCAAGTCGTCGGCTGGAAAGTCGAAGATACGAGCATGGGCGATTATTCGGACTACACGATGCTGGCGGCCGACGGCACGGCAATCTCCGGTATCTGCCACGCTCGCGGGAGCAATGCGGAACTGCCCGGAGGCTGGTTGATCTACGTCACCGTAGAGGATGTGGAGGCCAGCGCGCAGGCCGTCGTTGCAAACGGCGGTCGGCTGATCGTCGAGCCGCGGGGACTGGCGGGAGGCCGATTTTGCGTAATTGAAGACCCGGCTGGCGCAACCTGTGCGCTGTATCAGGCGTAAGTGCAGTCCGTATTCGACAGTTCGGAGTGGCACGCGCGAGTAGCGGACCTCGTTGCGGCGGGCAATGCACAACTGGCGGCCGATCGTCTGATTGCGTTGATTACCGCGACTGTGCCGAATAACGGTACCAGCCTGATGGCATTTCATCGCGACGCTTCCCCCGAAGTCATTAGCCATTCGCTGGCGGCGCGCCGGAAACGCCATTACCTCGATCGCTACCTGGCCGGCCCGTATCTGCTTGACCCGCTGTACCAAATGGCAATGCGCCGCGACAAACCGACACTGTGCCGTTTTCGCGACACACAACCCGACCGCTTCCGGTCGAGTGAGTACTACCGGCAATATGTGGAACGCACGCACCTCGTGGATGAGATGGATTTTTTTTACGGTGCGACGAAGAACAGTACGCTGGTGATCGTGTGTGGCCGCACTGAGCGGCGTTTTACGCGCCAGGAGCTTGCGCGTCTGCGGCGTATCGAGGCGATCGTTCAGGCCGCGTTACGACGCATCTGGGAGGATCGCGGTCCCGCTGCCGTGGGTGGCGATTCGAGCATGCATGAACGCCTGACGCGCTGTTTCGAGAATTTCGGAGAAGGGCAGCTGACACGAAGGGAACGGCAGATCACGCAACTGTTGCTGCGTGGTTACTCTTCCAAGGCAGTGGCACGCGAACTTGGCATCGCGCCTGGCACCGTCATGGTCCACAAGCGCAATCTGTTCCTCAAACTTGGCATCACCTCGCAGTACGAACTGTTTTCCGGCTTCATCGACGCGCTGTCAGAGAGCGGCTAACGGACTGCGTCCGGCTACCCTGCAAACGGTATTTTGAATTTGCGGCTGTGAATGGAGAATAGCGTACTCTACATTGGGCAGTAACGGCGACTTCAATGTTTAAGTTCGATTTCGGGCACGGCGAGGAAATGGATCTACTGCGCGAGACCGTTCGTTCGTTCGCGACCGATCAACTCGCGCCGCGCGCTGCCGCGATCGATGCGGACAATCGGTTTCCGAGGGATCTGTGGCCATCGATGGGCGAGCTCGGCATTCTCGGAATTACGGTTGAGGAGAAATACGGTGGATCGGGGCTCGGCTACCTTGCGCACGTTATTGCGATGGAGGAAATCAGCCGTGCCTCGGCGTCTGTCGGCCTTTCCTACGGTGCGCATTCCAACCTCTGTATGAACCAGTTGCGGCGCTGGGGCAATCGCGAACAAAAACGGAAGTATCTGCCGCAACTCTGCAGCGGCGAGTTCGTCGGCGCGCTGGCGATGAGCGAGCCGGGCGCCGGCTCCGACGTGATGGGTATGCGGGCGACGGCGGTTTCCGACGGCGATGGCTACATACTCAACGGCTCGAAGATGTGGATTACCAATGCGCCCGAGGCCGACGTTATGATCGTCTACGCCAAAACCTCTCCCGATGCCGGTTCGAAGAGTGTGAGTGCATTCCTCGTCGAAAAAGGAACACCGGGTTTCTCGACCGCGCAAAAACTCGACAAACTCGGCATGCGCGGCTCGGACACGAGTGAGGTGGTGTTCGAAGACTGCCGCGTTCCTGCCGGCAACCGGCTGGCCGATGAGGGTAAGGGTGCCGCTATTCTGATGAGTGGACTGGACTACGAGCGTGTAGTGCTGTCCGGCGGGTGCCTCGGCATCATGGCGGCGTGCATGGATGTCGTCATGCCGTACGTCCACGACCGAAAACAGTTCGGACGGTCAATCGGTGAGTTTCAACTGATGCAGGGCAAGATTGCGGACATGTATACAACGATGAATGCCTGCCGCGCCTACGTCTATGCCGTTGCGACGGCATGTGACCGCGAGCGCACCACGCGGTTCGACGCGGCCGGATGTATTCTGATGGCCGCCGAACGGGCGACTTGGATGGCGGGAGAGACCATACAGGCGCTCGGTGGCAACGGTTACATCAATGAGTATCCGGCGGGACGGTTGTGGCGCGATGCCAAACTGTACGAAATCGGTGCGGGTACGAGTGAGATTCGTCGGATGCTGATTGGGCGGGAACTGTTCAACGCAACACGCTAGTGGACCGCTTGATACATTCGGTCACTCTCAGAGCCCTTCTCAAGGGGCAGACCCAGGCGAAGCGGTGCCGGCATAGACGGGCTATGTCAAGCCGCTTCAACACCGTTATGCCCCTTGAGAAGGGCTCCCTGCGGGTCGCACCACAACGCCTTTCGGCGGCGTTGAGCTCACTTGAATTGGCGACGGCCAGTCCTGCGCTCGCCCGCCTTGCCATAAGGCGTTGTGGTGCGACTGAGAGTCACCGAATGTATCAAGCGGCCCACTGGGCCGTGTGGTAAATTCGGTCACTAGACTCTGCGTATAAGGGAGTCAGGCAATGCCCGTTATCAGCACCAAAATCGATCGGTCGTCCGACGACTTCGAGAAAAATACCGCAGCCCACGAGCAGTTGGCGGCAGAACTGCGTGACGTCGATGAGTACGTCACGCAGGGAGGACCGGAGCGCGCCCGCGAACGTCATGTGAAGCGCGGTAAGCTGCTTGCCCGCGACCGTATCAATGCAGTACTCGACGATGGTGCCGGGTTTCTCGAAATCGGCCGTCAGGCGGCGTGGCAGGTTTACAGTGACGATGTGCCCAGCGCCGGTATCGTTGCGGGTATTGGTCGCGTCCATGGCATCGAGTGCGTCGTCGTTGCGAACGACGCGACGGTCAAAGGCGGTACGTATTATCCGTTGACGGTCAAAAAGCATTTGCGCGCGCAGGAAATCGCGCTGCAGAACCGACTGCCGTGCATCTATCTCGTCGACTCGGGCGGCGCGTTTCTGCCGCGGCAGGATGAGGTGTTTCCAGACCGCGAGCATTTCGGCCGGATTTTTTTCAATCAGGCTAATCTGTCTGCGGCAGGCATTTCGCAAATTGCCGTCGTGATGGGTTCCTGCACAGCGGGCGGTGCGTACGTGCCGGCCATGTGCGACGAGTCCGTAATCGTGCGCAATCAGGGCACGATATTTCTTGGCGGCCCGCCGCTCGTGAAAGCCGCCACGGGTGAAGTCGTCGACGCAGAAACGTTGGGTGGCGGCAGCGTGCACTCGCGAATCTCCGGGGTCACGGATCATCTGGCCGACAACGATGAGCACGCGCTGCAAATCGCGAGGGACATCGTTGCAAACCTGAATGTTGCGCGGACCTGCGACGCCGTACGCCGCGACCCAACCGAGCCTGTGTATCCGGCCGAGGATATCTACGGCATCGTTTCCCGGGAGTATCGTTTTCCGTACGATGTGCGGGAAATCGTCGCACGCATCGTGGACGGTTCGGAGTTTCAGGAGTTTAAGAAGCTGTACGGTGCGACGCTCGTCTGTGGATTTGCCCACGTTGACGGCTATCCGGTCGGTATTGTGGCCAACAACGGTATTCTGTTTCCCGAGTCGGCCCAGAAGGGCGCGCATTTCGTGCAACTTTGCAGCCGGCGTCGTATTCCTCTCGTGTTTCTGCAGAACATCACAGGCTTCATGGTCGGCAAGCGCGTCGAACACGCCGGCATCGCGAAAGACGGCGCGAAGATGGTCAATGCGGTTGCGACTGCAACGGTGCCGAAGTTTACGGTCGTCATTGGCGGCTCTTTCGGTGCCGGCAATTACGCCATGTGCGGCAGAGCCTACAGCCCTAACTTCCTGTGGATGTGGCCCAATGCGCGAATCTCCGTCATGGGCGGAGAACAGGCGGCCATGGTGCTTTCCACGGTTAAGGAGGAGGGCCTGAAGGCACGAGGGGAAGACTGGTCTGAGCGCGACAAATCGGACTATGAGGAGATGATTCGCGTGCAGTACGAAACCCAGGGGCACCCGCTGTATTCAAGCGCACGCCTTTGGGACGACGGTGTGATTGATCCGCTGACTACGCGCGACGTGCTCGCCCGCGGATTGTCCGCCGCGATGAGCCGGCCGTTGGGTGAGGAGGGGCCGTACGGTATTTTCAGAATGTAGCGGCGTCCGGACATGTACAATTGGCGCATTGGATAGATGGATGACGTATGGCGCTTGACTACGATGCATTGATGGCCACGACGGTCGACGATCTCTCATTGAGCTACACCGATACCGAAGCGATACTGTATGCGCTGAGCATTGGCATGGGCCGCAACCCGCTTTGCGCCAGGGAGCTTCCCTATGTCTACGAGCAGGGTGAAATCCTGCGCACCGTGCCGACCTTTGCGACCGTGCTGGTGCCTGATCTGTTTCCGCCCGGGCTCGGTTGGGATTTCAGCCAGGTGCTGCATTCCGAGCAGCGCATGCAGTTGTACCGGCCGCTGCCGCCCGCCGGCGATCTGCTGATCAACAAACGCGTCGTCGACGCGTTCGACTGGGGACCGCGTAAAGGGGCATTGCTGTTGTTCGAAGCGGAAGGACGCCTCGCGAGCGACGACACCGTGTTGTTTACGCTCGGTTGTACGGTCATGGCTCGGGGTGACGGCGGCTTCGGCGGACCTGCAGGCAGAGGACCGCGTCCGCATCGTGCCCCTCGCAGAGACCCGGATCTGAGTTGTGAGTTGCCCACGCGCCGGGACCAGAGCCTGCTGTACCGGCTGACCGGCGACAGAAATCCACTGCATGCCGACCCGGCAACCGCCAGAGCAGCCGGTTTTGAAGTACCGATATTGCACGGCATGTGCACCTACGGGATCGCCTGCCGCGCGATCCTGCAAACGATCTGCGACTACGACTACACGCTGATCGAGGGTTTCGACGCCCGATTTACGGCGCCGGTACTTCCGGGCGACACGATTCGTACCGACATGTGGCAGGACGGTCCGATCGTGTCGTTTCGATGCACTTCGGTGGAACGCG
The DNA here is from genome assembly GCA_965224505.1 of Woeseiaceae bacterium. Taxonomy (GTDB): domain Bacteria; phylum Pseudomonadota; class Gammaproteobacteria; order Steroidobacterales; family Woeseiaceae; genus UBA1847. The sequence continues at coordinate 1,090,978 of CBDCZL010000018.1, read as the reverse complement.
ACGTCATCGTGCTGCGCAATGGCAAATGCACGTTGAAAAGTTAGGGCCTGGCGATCGATGAAGTTGCGTGAGCGAGTTCGGGCGGAGAGCAGCGAATGGAAGACAGAGTAAAAATCGACGTTTCGGACCGTATTGCGGAAGTCATGCTCGACCGTGCCGCGAAATTCAATGCGCTCGATCTACGCATGTTTGCGGCGCTGTCGGAGGCGGCGGACCATCTCAGTTCCTTGTCGGGCGTTCGTGCCGTCGTGCTGCACGGCGCCGGCGAAAATTTTTGTGCCGGGATAGACCTCAGTCTGCTGGCGGGATCGGATATCGATATTCCGGGCGAACTGGCACGGCCGCGTGCGCCGTCGCCCGCGAACCTGTTTCAGCGGGCGGCCTATGCCTGGCGTGAGTTGCCGGTACCCGTGATCGCAGCGCTCGATGGCGTCACTTTCGGAGGCGGATTTCAGATTGCGATGGGTGCCGACGTGCGTTTTGCTTCGCCCGCAACGCGGTTTTCGATTTTGGAGTCGAAATGGGGGCTGGTTCCGGACATGGGTATTACCGTGACGCTGCGGGACATATTGCCGCCGGACCGCGTCAAGGAATTGTCGTGGACGGCCAGAGAGTTCGGCGCCGACGAGGCGAGAGGTCTCGGGCTCGTTACGGAGGTCTGCGACGCGCCGCTGGAGGCGGCGCGAACACTTGCAAAGGCATGTGCAGCGCGATCGCCCGATGCGATTCGGGGGATTAAACGATTGGTGAACGACGCATGGCAACTCGCGGACACGGAATCGCTTGCGATGGAAGCGCGGCTGCAGGCCGGCGTCATCGGTGGGCCGAATCAGCGCGAGGCGATGCAGGCCAATCTCGAAAAACGAGCACCGCGCTTCGAGGACTAGTGGGCCGTGCGGTAAATTCGGTCACTCTCAGAGCCCTTCTCAAGGGGCAGACCCAGGCGAAGTTGCGCCGGCATAGCCGGGCTATGTCAAGCCGCTTCAACACCGGTATGCCCCTTGAGAAGGGCTCCCTGCGGGTCGCACCACAACGCCTTTTGGCGGCGTTGAGCTCGCTTGAATTGGCGACGGCCAGTCCTGCGCTCGCTCGCCTTGCCATAAGGCGTTGTGATGCGACTGAGAGTCACCGAATTTACCGCACGGCCCACTAGTAGGCCGTGTCGGAACTTTGCGGCACCGTGTGTACTCCAAAGGTCTGATGAGGGGCGATAGACGTAACCTGGGTGGTATCAGATCGACAATGCTGATCTGCATGGCTGTCATTGTGGCAGGTCCTGCGGCCGCGCAGCGTGCATCGGAACTATCGGCCGATCTGCCGGATGCGAAAACTCAGGCAATTCAGGACAAAGTTGAGCGCTTGTTTGCCGAAGGTGAATTCAAACGCGCCTTTCTTATCTATCGCCGGGAACTGGCACCATTGGGTGATAAGTACGCGCAGTACATGGTGGGCTATATGTACGACGAAGGTCTGAGCGTGGACCCGGACCCGGTACACGCTTCTGCCTGGTACCGGCTCTCTGCGGAACGCGGTACGCCTGAATTCATCAAAGTGCGCGACCATCGTCTGAATTCATTGTCGGATGCCGAACGGCGGCGGTCGGACGTGCGCTATCTGCAACTCCGGCGCGAATACAGTGACATCGTTGTGTTGCTGTCCTCTATCAGGAGAGACGTGCGGGAGCTTCGCCTGCGGACGGGCTCTCGCCTCACGAATCAGGCGATGCCCATACAGATTATGGATGCCAGAACGGGGCGCATGATATCGGGTGCCGAATACTACGGCGATCTCGCCAGGCGGCTGATGCTCCGGCTGCGGTTGTTGCGCGAACTCGGCGATCTCGACGCGGTGTCCATCCCAAAGCGATTGTCGGACGTTAACGTCGATGAACTCGAAGCACTCGTGCAGGAAAAGATTGAGTCCGGTTTCAGGTAAGCCCCGGCTGCAATCCCCGCATCAGAATCGACGGATACTCGTCGATGAGTTCGGCGGCCATGCGGGCGTCGCCGTGAAACCACTTGGGAATCCAGTTGATCGATCCCATGATGGCATTGCCTGTCATACGAACGTTGCAATTGGCGATGCTGCCATCGTCGATGCCACGCTGCAGCAACGCCTCGAAACGCCGGCTGTGTCGTCTCGACAGTGACAGTATTTCCTCACGGTGATCCGGCTTTAATGTCGGAATCTCACTCATGATCGCAATTGGACCGCGCTCGCCCACCATCATTTCAACATGAAAGCGCAGGTAGGCAAGGACGACCTCCCAGCCGTTACCTCCCGCCTGTTCGGCGCGTTGCATCGCCTCGTAACCCAATTCGGCCGCACGGACGTAGCACAGGTAGACAAGCTCTTCCTTGTTACGCACATAGTAGTACAGCGCCGCATCCGTCAGTCCCAGTTCATTGGCGACGTCTTTGAGCGAGGTACCGCTGAATCCTTTTTTGTTGAAGCAGCGCGCGGCGGCGCGCAGCATGCGCCCCTTTTGCAGCTGAAAGCGGGATTCCGTGGCCTGTGCGGTTTTCATGACAGCGCTTGTGTTTTGCCGGATTCTGGATTATTTTAATCTGGATTAAATTCTAATCCAGATTAAAATTTTGTTCAATCTGTAATTGGCTGAATAGTAAGGAATTTATCGAATGAGTACGACAGCCCGGAATGTGCCTACACTGTCCGGTGCGAACAGGGGCGCGCCACTGCGCTTCGTTACCGCGGCATCTTTGTTCGACGGTCACGATGCCGCAATCAACATCATGCGTCGCCTGATTCAGGCGCAGGGGGCCGAGGTCGTCCATCTCGGTCACAATCGCAGCGTCGATGACATCGTCCGGGCCGCGATTCAGGAAGACGCAGACGGCATCGCGGTCAGTTCCTATCAGGGCGGGCACAACGAGTTTTTCCGCTACATGGTGGATCGCCTGAACGAACTCGGTGCAGGCCACATCAAGGTGTTCGGTGGTGGCGGCGGCACCATCACGCCCGAGGAAATCGACGCGCTGATGGCCTACGGTGTCGAGCGTATCTATCATCCGCACGACGGCATGGAGCTGGGTCTTCAGGCCATGATCGAAGATCTCGTGCGACGTACTGCCGTGTCGCGGCGTGCATTGAGGGTCCCGGCGTCCGTTGCGCGGTGTGACACGACGGACATTGCGGCGACCATCTCGGCGCTGGAAGAAAGCGCGTGGGACGACGACCAGCTCGCGGCTCTGCGCAGGGAATGGACGATGAAGGCGGGCAGTGTGCCTGTCATCGGCATAACGGGCACGGGCGGCGCCGGCAAGAGTTCAGTTACCGATGAAATTCTGAACCGTTTTCTTTCCTGCTTTCCCGATCTTCGCATTGTCGTGCTCGCGGTCGATCCCACGCGCCGCCGCACGGGCGGCGCGCTGCTCGGTGATCGTATTCGCATGAACTCGCTGCGTTCCGAACGAATTTACATGCGCTCGATCGCGACGCGTCGTCAACATCTCGCTACCAGCGAAATGCTCTCCGACCACATTTTATTCCTGAAGTCGCTCGGTTTCGATCTGCTCATTGTCGAAACCGCCGGGATCGGTCAGAGCGATAGCGAGATCGTCGATCTGGTCGACTTTTCGATATACGTCATGACCAGCGATTACGGCGCGGCGAGCCAGCTCGAAAAAATCGATATGCTCGATTTTGCCGATCTCGTGGTTCTCAATAAATTCGACAAGCGCGGATCTGAAGACGCACTTCGCGATATCCGCAAACAATGGAAGCGCAATCACGGGGCTTTCGATGCTGCGGACAGCGACGTCCCCGTGTTTCCGACGATTGCCAGTCAGTTCAACGATCCGGGTCTGAGTTGGATGTTTGCCGAACTGTGCCGGCGAATGGCCGAGAAAACCGGTGGCGATGTTGCCCGCTGGACGCCGGACATCGACACGGCCAACAAGGAACCGCGCTCAATGGCGATGATTCCGGGCCCGCGGATTCGCTATCTGGCGGAGATCGCGGAGCAGGGCCGCGCAATCAATCGGCAAATTGAATGGCAGTCGGGTATCGCGCGCCGTGCGCAGCACCTGTATGAGTCGCTTAAGCTGCTGGACGATTCAAAACTGCCCGCCGAACTCGAGGCCTACTCGTCCGAAGATCTCATGGACGACGGGGATCGCAGCCTGAATGTGCTCCGTCAGCGCTATCAGGAGGCGATCGGTGACCTCGATGCCGAGTCCGTTCGGTTGCTGCAGGAATGGCCCGAGCGCCGCGAGGGCGTGCGCTCGGAGTCCTACTCATACACGGTGCGGGGCCGCGAGATCAGTGGCAACAACTATCGCGAATCGCTGAGCCGGCAAAAAATTCCGAAAATTGCGGCACCGGATTTTACGGACTGGGGTGAGCAGCTCACCTTCCTGCAAAAGGAGAACCTGCCCGGCGGTTATCCGTATACGGGCGGCGTGTATCCGTACCGTCGGCTCGGCGAAGATCCGACGCGCATGTTTGCCGGGGAGGGCACGCCCGAGCGTACCAACCGGCGGTTTCATTATCTGTCCCTCGGACAGCCGGCCGCGCGGCTGTCCACGGCGTTCGATTCGGTCACACTATACGGAGAAGATCCGCACGAACGGCCCGACATCTACGGCAAAGTCGGCAATTCAGGCGTTTCCATTGCCACGGTCGACGACATGAAAAAGCTGTATTCGGGATTCGATCTGTGCGCGCCGACAACGTCGGTATCCATGACCATCAACGGTCCCGCGCCGATGATACTTGCGTTTTTCATGAATACGGCCATCGATCAGCAGGTGGAAAAGCACCTTCGGGAAACGGGTCAGTGGGATGCCGCGCAAGGCAAAATCGATGCGTGGTTCGAGGGCAGGGAAAGGCCCGTGTACGAAGGCGATCTGCCTGAGGGCAATGACGGTCTGGGGCTTGGCCTGCTTGGAATCTCCGGCGACAAGGTTGTGGATGCCGACACCTACGCACGCATTCGAAAAGATACCCTGGCGGTTGTGCGCGGCACCGTGCAGGCCGATATTCTCAAGGAGGACCAGGCGCAGAATACCTGTATCTTCTCGACCGAATTCGCGATGAAGATGATGGGCGATGTGCAGGCGTTCTTTATCGACAATGAAGTCCGCAATTACTACAGCATTTCCATCAGCGGATACCATATTGCCGAAGCCGGTGCGAACCCGGTCAGTCAGCTCGCATTTACGTTGTCCAATGGATTTACGATTGTCGAGTATTACCTTGCGCGCGGCATGCACATCGATGAGTTTGCGCCAAACTTAAGCTTCTTTTTTTCGAACGGCATGGACCCCGAATACACGGTGATCGGACGCGTTGCCCGCCGCATCTGGGCGCGGGCAATGCGTGAACGTTATGGTGCCGGCGCACGCTCGCAAATGCTCAAATACCATGTGCAGACGTCGGGACGCTCTCTGCATGCGCAGGAAATCGGCTTTAACGACATCCGCACGACGCTGCAGGCATTGTATGCGCTGTTCGACAACTGCAACAGTCTGCACACAAACGCATTCGACGAAGCCGTAACGACACCGACCGAGCAATCCGTACGCCGCGCGGTCGCGATTCAACTCATTATCTCTAAGGAACTCGGGCTGAACTACAACGAAAATCCGTGGCAGGGTTCGTTTGCGGTCGGCGAACTGACCGACCTCGTCGAAGAAGCGGTGTATCGCGAGTTTGAGCGCATCTCCGAACGTGGCGGAGTGCTTGGCGCTATGGATACGATGTATCAGCGCGGCAAAATTCAGGACGAAAGTCTCTACTACGAGGGCCGCAAACACGAAGGATCTCTGCCGCTGATCGGCGTCAATACGTTTCTGCCGCGGCAGGGGCAGGAAGATGAGGTACACGACCTCGAACTCATCCGCTCGACCGACGACGAGAAGAACGATCAGATTCGCCACCTACGAGCGTTTCAGTCCCTGCACGCAGAGGCTTCAGACGCGGCGCTGGAAAGGCTTCGGCGGGTGTCTCGCGCTCGTGAGAATGTGTTTGCCGAACTCATGGAAGCCGCCAAGAGCAATTCGCTCGGTCAGATATCGCGGGCTTTGTACGAGGTTGGCGGCGAATACCGGAGAAATATGTAAGACTTTGTTTTTATTAGATTAATCGGCGACTTGCAAGCAATGTGCCGAGGCGTATAATCACTTGCTTGCCAACAGCAAGTAAATGCACGCCTTGCAGCGACCCGCCAGTTCAATGACCCAGGCCGAACGCACGGCCCTGTCCGACAAAGCCATGCTCGATGCGGCGATGGACCTCGTGCTCGAACACGGCACCGAAAAGACGACACTTGCGATGATCGGCGAGCGCGCCGGATACAGCCGCGGTCTGGCCACTTACCGCTTCGGCAGCAAGGGCGGACTGTACGACGCGCTGTTCAAATCGATCTCGCACGACTGGCTCGTGTACCTCAAGCGCGGCGTCGGCGACACGGTCGGCATTGAAGCCATGTGCTCGGCACTCGATGCTATCCGGCAGTTCGTGAACGAACGTCCGCGCGACGGCAAGGTACTGCAGATTCTCAACAGTGGGGCTGCCAGCCCCAGCTCGGAGTTTCCCGATACTGCGCGCGCGATTCACAAGCGGCAGCAGTCGGACGTTGCCGCGTGGGTCAGGCAGGGCCAGGCGAGCGGGGAGATTCGTGGCGATGTCGATGCCTGGGAAGTTGCGAAAACCTACGTGGCCTATACCACAGGAATAACGTATCTGTGGCTGACCAGCCCGGACACATTCGACATTTCGAAGACCAATAACCAAATGAAACGGCAACTGCGAGCGACGCTCGCGGCGAATTAACGGGAAAGACTTATGGCAGATGCTTACATATACGACCACGTACGGAGCCCGAGGGGTAAGGGCAGGCCGAACGGCGCCCTTCACGAGGTTACTCCAATCGATCTGGCGACGCAGATTCTGGGCGCAATTCGCGATCGAAGCGAACTCGATACGAGCAGGATCGATGACGTCGTATTTGGCTGTGTTTCACCGGTTGGAGAACAGGGGTCGGTCATTCCGCGACTTGCCGTGCTGAACGCCGACTACGACCTGAGCGTGCCCGGAAAACAACTGAACCGGTTTTGTGCTTCCGGACTGGAAGCCGTGAACTCGGCGGCGGCGCAGGTGATGTCGGGGCAGTCCGATCTGACGATTGGCGGTGGTATCGAGTGTATGTCGCGCGTGCAAATGGGCTCGGATTCGGGCGCGATGCACGCCGATCCGGCGTTTGCGTACAAAACCTATTTCGTGCCGCAGGGCATTGGCGCCGATCTGATCGCAAGCCTCGAAGGTTTTTCGCGCGAGGATGTCGATGCTTACGCCGTGGAGAGTCAGGCACGCGCGGCCAATGCCTGGGAAAACGGCTACTTCGACCAATCAGTGGTGCCGATTTACGATCAACTCGGCGAGGTGCTGCTGGAGCGTGACGAGCATATGCGGCCCGGTACGACGATGGACGATCTTGCAGGCCTTAAGGCCGCATTCGAGATTCCCGGCCAGCAGGCCGGATTCGATGCCGTCGCCATCCAGAAGTACCCGCAGGTGGAACGCATCAATCACGTGCACACGGGCGGTAACTCGAGCGGCATTGTCGACGGTTCGGCGGCCGTGCTGATCGGCAACAGGGAGATCGGAGATGCGCTGGGCCTCAAACCGCGGGCGCGTATTCGCGGCTTCGCATCGATCGGTACCGATCCAACGATTATGCTGACCGGTCCCGCGCCGTCCGCCGAGAAGGTTCTGAAGCGTTGCGGCATGACAACGGGCGACATCGATTTGTTCGAACTCAATGAAGCGTTTGCGTCGGTCGTGATGCTGTTCATGCGCAGACTCGATATCGAGCATGAAAAGATTAATGTCAATGGCGGCGCGATTGCCATGGGGCATCCGCTCGGCGCGACCGGTGCGATGATCCTCGGCACGGTATTGGACGAACTGGAGCGCCGCGACCAGAATACGGCACTGATCAATCTTTGCGTCGGCGGCGGTATGGGCACCGCGACGATTATCGAACGGGTATGACAATGAAGACAATGCAACTCAACGTCGATGCCGACGGCATCGCCATAATCACGATCGATATCGCAGACCGGTCGATGAACGTACTGACGCCTGAATTGATTGCAGAACTGGATTCTCTGGTCGATCGGGTGATCGCTGACGAGGCGGTCAGGGGTGTTGTCGTCACTTCGGGAAAGGACAGTTTCATTGCCGGTGCCGATCTCATGGAGATTCTCGACGAGATCGATCCCGATGGCGATGCTGTGCAGGCCTACCGGAAATGGCACGGCCTGCAGTCTGCATACAGGAAGCTTGAAACGAGCGGCAAGCCATTTGCAGCAGCGATCAACGGCACGGCGCTCGGTGGCGGGTTCGAGTTGTGCCTCGCGTGCCACCGGCGCATTGCGGCGGACAATCCGAAAGCCAGAATCGGTCTTCCTGAAGTTCAGGTGGGATTGCTGCCGGGCGGCGGCGGTACGCAGCGCCTGCCGCGCATGATTGGCCTCGAGAACGCACTCACACTGATGACTCAGGGTACGCATCTGAGTCCGCAAAAAGCGCTGGAGCAGGGCCTGATCGACGCCGTTGTGCCACAGGGACAGGAGGTCGAAGCCGCCAGGCAGTGGATACTGAATGGTGGTGACTGTGTACAGCCCTGGGATAAGAAAGGATTTAAAGTGCCTGGCGGCGCGGGGCTGATGCATCCAAAGGCCATCCAGACACAGATGGTCGGAACCGCGTTGATGCAAAAGGCAACCAATCACCGCTATCCGGCGCCGCTTGCGATCATGTCCGCGGTGTATGAAGGATCGGTCGTGCCTTTCGATACTGCGTTGAGGATTGAGTCGAAGTACTTCGCGCAGTTGCTGACCGACCCGGTCGCGCGCAACATGGTGCGCACGCTGTTTGTCAGCAAGGGTGCCGCGGATAAGCTCGTGCGCAGACCGAAAGACGTCGAAAATCGCGATGTGGGCAAACTCGGAATTCTGGGTGCGGGCATGATGGGGGCCGGGATCGCGTACGTGTCGGCGCTTGCCGGTATCGATGTCGTGCTGCTCGACCGCAGCCGCGACGAAGCCGAGAAAGGTAAGGACTATTCGCGCGGACTCGTGCAGAAAATGATCGACCGCGGGCGTATGGACGCGGATACGGCGAGCGCCCTTCTCGACCGAATTCGGACGACCGAGAGCTACGACGACCTTCAGGGTTGCGAACTCATTATCGAGGCCGTGTTCGAGGATGCGGACATCAAACGCGATGTCACGCAAAAAACCGAAGCCGTGATACCGGAAGATGCAATCTTCGCGTCGAACACATCGACACTGCCTATCACGGGTCTTGCACAGTCGTCGCGGCGACCGGAGCAGTTCATCGGTATTCATTTCTTCTCACCGGTGGACAAGATGCCGCTGGTTGAGGTCATCCTCGGAGAGCGGACCGGCGATGTCGCAATCGCGACGGCGCTCGACTACATCCGGCAGATCCGTAAGACACCGATCGTAGTTAACGACAGCCGCGGGTTTTATACGAGCCGGGTGTTCGGCACCTTTACGCGCGAAGGCATGATCCTGTTGTCCGAAGGCGTCAATCCCGCACTGATCGAGAATGTTGCAAAACACGCCGGAATGCCCGTGGGCCCGCTCGCGGTTACCGATGAGGTTTCGATAGAACTCGCTTACAGTGTCGCCAAAGCCAGCCGCAAGGGCCTCGGCGGTGCCTACGAAGAGACACCGGCGGACGATGTGATGCAACTCATGGTCGACAGCCTTGACCGGAGAGGAAAGCGATTCGGCGCGGGATTTTACGAGTACCCGGACGACGGCAGAAAATTTCTCTGGCCGGGCCTTGCCGACCATTTTCCGCTCGCCGCGGAGCAACCGTCGGCCGGCGATATTGAAAAACGCCTGCTGTTTGTACAGGCAATTGACACGGCGCGCTGTCTCGAAGAAGGTGTCCTGACGCATCCGGCCGATGCGGACATCGGTTCGATCTTCGGCTGGGGCTTTCCGCCCTGGACCGGTGGCACGTTGTCCTACATCGATACCATCGGTACGGCGGCATTCGTTGCCGAGGCGGACCGGCTCGCCGAGGTCTGCGGATCTCGTTTCGAAGTGCCGGAAGGGCTGCGTGCTATGGCCGCGGAAAACGAAACCTACTACGGACGAATCTCGACGGCACGGTCCCGCTCGGCCGCGTAAGGAGCATAGGAATGGGAAACACGGTCAAATACGAGCAGGACGGCCAGGTTGCAATCGTAGCGCTCAATCGGCCGGATGCGTTGAACGGCTTCACGACGGAGTTGTGCGAAGAATTGCTTGCCGCGCTGGAAACGGCCTGGCGCGACGATGCGATTCGTGCCGTCGTGCTCACCGGGGAAGGACGCGCGTTCAGTGCCGGCGCGGACCTGAAACAGGGGTTTGACGGGGAGCGAACGACGCAGGGGAAACTGTTATACGAGTACCGGCCTGCGCTGGCAACGATCGCTCAGATGCCCAAACCCGTGATCGCTGCGGTGCCGGGTTTTGCCGCTGGTGTCGGACTGTCGTTTGCGCTGCACGCGGACCTTCTCATCATGGCCGAGGAATCCTTCATTCTGTCGCCGTTCACGACCATCTCGCTGGTGCCGGACGGTGGCGCAAACTGGCTGCTTGTGCGGCAATTGGGCTATCGGCGCGCGTTTCAACTCAGCATAGAATCCGAGCGTATCGGTGCAGAACGCTGTGTCGAACTGGGCATCGCCAATCGAACGGCACCCGCCGATACGCTGCGCGAATCGGCCGTCGAATGGGCAAAGGCGTTGTCTAAACGAGCACCGCTATCGATTGCCGCGACCAAAAAAGTGATGCGTGCGGCAATGGACAACGACTGGGCGAGTTGTTTCGAACTCGAGGCCGAATTGCAGGAAATGCTGCGTAACTCGGACGATGCGAAGGAGGGCGTGGCTGCGTTCTTCGAAAAACGCGAACCCGATTTTCAGGGGAAGTAACATGGACAGAGATATCTTTGACGAAGAACACGAGATTTTTCGCGACGCGGCACGGGCGTTTTTTCAGAACGAGATAAAGCCGCACAGCGAACGCTGGCACGAACAGGGCATCGTCGATCGCGAGGCGTTTCTCAAGACCGGCGAGCAGGGCATGCTCATGATGTGGGCGGATGAAAAGTACGGCGGTGCCGGCGTCCAGGATTTCCGATACGAGCAGATATTGATCGAAGAACTCGCGAAACACGGCGATCCGGGTTTCTTCATGTCACTGCACAATCGGCTCGTTGGACCCTATATCGGCCGGCTTGCCACGGAAGAACAGAAGCAGCGCTGGTTGCCGAAGTGCGTGACCGGGGAGAGCATCCTGGCGATCGGGATGACCGAGCCCGGTGCCGGCAGCGATGTGTCGGGTATTCGGACGCGCGCAGAGGACAAAGGCGACCACTACCTGTTGAACGGCTCGAAGACCTTTATTTCCAACGGAATTCTGGCCGACATCGTCGTGGTTGCGGCAAAAACCGATCCGAACAGTCGCCACGGTCTCAGCCTGCTGGTGGTCGAGCGCGGCATGGAAGGCTTCGAGCGCGGCAAGAATCTGAAAAAAATGGGCTTAAAGAGCCAGGACACGGCCGAATTGTTTTTCGACAACGTGAAAGTGCCTAAGGACAATCTTCTCGGAGAGTGGAATCGTGGGTTCTATCAATTGATGCACCATCTCGCTGAGGAACGTCTGATCGGCGCCTGCCAATACCTGGCCAATGCCGAAGCGGCGTTCGACCTGACGATGGAATACGTGCAGGAGCGTAAGGCTTTCGGCCAGCCGATTGCAGACTTTCAGGTGACGCGCTTCAAGCTCGCCGATATGCGTACCGAAATGGACGTCGCACAGGCGTTTGTCGACCGATGCGTAATGGCATTCAACAACGATGCGCTCACGGCCGAAGATGCCGCGAAAGCCAAGTTATTCTGCAGTGAACTTGAAGCCCGCGTGACCGATGAATGCGTACAGCTGCACGGTGGCAACGGATACATGGACGAGTATCCCGTCAGCAGAATGTACACGGCGGCGCGAATTTCCCGCATCTATGCCGGCACGTCCGAGATTATGCGCGAGATCATTTCGCGGTCGCTCGGGCTCGATCCTCGCCGCCGGCAAAAGGCCGCTGCCAAAGCCGACGCCGCATAGCGATGCGCGTCGCCTTTATCGGACTCGGCGTCATGGGATACCCGATGGCCGGGTATCTCGCGCAGGCCGGGCATCAGGTTACGGTTTACAACCGCACGCGCGAAAAGGCCGAGCGCTGGTGTGCTGAGCACGGCGGCCGGCACGTCAGCTCGCCACGTGAAGCCGCGGAGGGCGCCGAGGCGGTCTGTACCTGCGTCGGCAACGACCGCGATGTGCGCGATGTACTGCTTGGTCCGGACGGTGCGCTCGCGGGTCTGTCCGCCGGCGCGGTATTGATCGATCACACCACGGCATCGGCGCAGCTTGCGCGCGAAATCGCAGCGCTTGCAAGCGAACAGGGTGTCGGATTTCTGGATGCGCCCGTGTCCGGCGGTCAGGCGGGTGCCGAAAACGGACAGTTGACGATCATGGTCGGCGGTGAGTTCTCGGTGCTCGAACAGGCCGGGCCCGTGATCGAAAGTTATGCCAGGGCCGTTACCCATATCGGTCCGGCAGGCAGCGGCCAGCTGGCCAAGATGGTCAATCAGATCTGCATCGCCGGGATCGTGCAGGGACTTTCAGAAGGCCTGCATTTTGCGGAGCGTGCCGGGCTTGACGCGGCGGTCGTGATCGAGTCGATTTCACAGGGTGCCGCGCAATCCTGGCAGATGGAGAACCGTTGGGAGACCATGGTCGCCAATGACTTCGACTTCGGGTTCGCCGTCGACTGGATGCGCAAGGATCTCGCCATTGCACTGCAGGAAGCCACACGCAACGGCGCGCAACTGGAACTGACGCGGCTCGTCGACGAATACTACGCCGAGATTCAGGCGCTGGGTGGTGGCCGCTGGGACACGTCTTCTCTGATTGCACGATTGCCGCGCAAGGCAGTTGCCGACAGCGCCGACAACCCCTAAAATCGCGACTTCACAGGGGTGGCCGCAAGGCCTGAGATCCGATACGGGAACTCTTAGAACCTGATCCGGTTAGCACCGGCGTAGGAAGGGAACGATGATCACTCAGTCCAGTCTGTGGCGAACCGCCACGCTTTGTCTGCTGCCAATTTGCGTTGTGGCAGAAACTCAGAACACCGATTCGCAGTCCGAGACCGAACGCGTCGTGATCGACGACATCGTCGTGACGGCCGATTTCCGCGAACGCGAATCGAGCAGGATGCCGGTCAGCGTCACGACGATGGATGCCGGCCTGATTCGGGACGCGGCCGTGCAGCATTTCGAGGAACTCACGGTTCTGGTGCCAAACCTGAACTGGTCCGGCGACGGTCATCGTGCGCGCTATTTTCAGATTCGAGGGGTCGGTGAACTCGAGCAGTATCAGGGTGCGCCGAACCCGTCCGTCGGCTTCATCATCGACGACATCGACTTCAGCGGCATTGGCACGGTCGCTACCTTGTTCGACATCGAGTCCGTCGAGGTGCTGCGCGGCACGCAGGCGAGCCGTTATGGCGCCAACGCACTGGGGGGGCTGATTTACCTGCGCTCCACATCGCCGGATTCGGGCGGCGACAATCGCGCCGAAATGTCCGTAGGCGATGATGACGCGTTGTCGTTCGGCATCGCCGGAGGCGGTTCGCTCGATGTGGCCGAAGACGTGAAATTTCGGTTAAGCGCGCATCGTCACCGCAGTAATGGATTCCGCAACAATACCTGGCTTCGGCGAAACGACACCAACGGACGCGAGGAGACCGTACTTCGCGGTCGGTTGCAGTGGTTCCCGTCGGAGCGTGTCGAGGCCAATATTGCGCTTCTGTATGCGAACGTTGACAACGGTTACGATGCGTTTGCGCTCGACAACGGTTTCACAATGTTGTCGGACAAACCAGGGCGCGATGCTCAGGAGAGCGCAGGTGCGTCAGTGCGGCTGGACTGGCGCGACGTCGCGGGCGGAACGCTGACGTCGATCACTTCGGCGGCACACTCGACAATAGACTTCGGTTTCGATGCCGACTGGGGAAATGACGAAAGCTGGGCGCCTGTTTTGTACGACTACGTGACAGCGAACGATCGTACGCGCGAGACCGTCAGTCAGGAATTCCGATTCTCGAGCGGTGAATGGCTGCTGGGCCTTTACGCGCTTCGCCTGAGCGACGATCTCGATACACTGAGCACCGGCCGCTACTACGATCCGTTCTACGACTTTGCAGACAGCCTCAATTATCCGTTCGCAAGCCGCTATGAATCGACCAACATTGCCGCTTTTGGGCAGTACGAGTTTTCGCTGAGCGACGTGACGCGTTTGTCGGCCGGGCTGCGTATCGAGCGCCGCACAAGCGACTACAGTGACACCGACGGACTGCTCGCCGGACCATCGGAATCGCTGTGGGGTGGGGAACTGAGCCTCAGCCACGATCTGCGCGGCGACGCGACCGCCTATCTGACGCTGTCGAGAGGCTACAAGGCGGGCGGCTTCAATCTGGGGCTCGTGCCCGACAATCGACGCCGCTTCGATAAGGAGGCGCTGTGGACCGCTGAGGCGGGTGTCAAGGGCAGCGCGCTCGATAGCCGCCTTCGATACAGTGTCGCCGCATTTCACAACTGGCGCGAGGACCAGCAGGTTCGGGCATCGTTTCAGCTCGTTGCCAACGACCCCAGCTCATTTGGATTTGCGACCGTCAATGTGGACGGCGCGACGGTCTGGGGCCTTGAGAGCGATATTCGCTGGTTCGCCACCGATGAATTTGAGATGTACGCCGGAGCCGGATTGTTATACGGCAGTTTTCCGCGTTCGGTTGCGGAGTTTCCGTGGCTCAGAAACCGCGAACAGGCACACGCGCCGAATTACAGTGTGTTTGCCGGTTTTGTGTATCGTCATCCCACAGGCGCTTTTGCCCGGCTCGATGTGTCGGTGAAAGATGCGTTCTATTTCGACGTCAGCCACGATCAGAAGTCCAGGGCCTACTCGCTGGCCAATGCCCGCGTCGGTTATGAATCCGAGAACTGGACCGTGAGTTTCTGGGCGCGCAACCTGTTCGACCGGACCTACGCAGTGCGCGGATTTTACTTCGGCAATGAACCGCCGGACTTCCCTGATACGCTTTACACCAGGCCGGGCGATCCGCGTCAGCTTGGCGTCACGCTGGAAAGGAGATTTTGACATGCAGGTCGCCGTGGATATCAGCCTGTACCCTTTGGATGAGAACTTCATACCGCCGATTCGCGATATTATCGAGCGTCTCGCAGCTCACGAGGAAATCGATGTCGAGAGAAACCGCATGAGCACACAGCTTCGCGGCGAGTTCGACGTGGTGATGCCAATTCTGAGCCGTGAAATACGCAGGACATTCGAAGATGTGCCAAAGGCCGTGTTCGCCATCAGGATGCTCAACAATCCGGTCAATTGACGCTGCCTGAGATCATTGCGGTCGTTTCGGCGGTCGCCTACCTGGCGCTTGCCATTCGGCAGAATATCGCGTGCTGGCTGTTCGCAGCCGTCAGCACCGCGATCTACATCTGGCTGTTTGCGCAGGCGAAGCTGTACATGGAGTCTGCTTTGCAGGTGTTTTACCTGGCGATGGCGGGATACGGTTGGTACTCGTGGACGGTGGGTCGCGTGAACGGCGGCGAAAAGCCGGTCGTTGTCTGGCCGCTTCGTATTCACGCGGTAGCGATCACAGCGCTGGGCGCGTTGTCGGCGATCAGCGGTTATCTGCTTGGCGTACACACCGATGCCGCATTTCCCTACACCGATTCTCTGACCACATGGTTCGCGATCTGGGCCACGTTTCTTGTCGCACGAAAAGTGCTTGAAAACTGGTGGTACTGGCTCGTCATCGATCTCGTGTTGATCGGCATCTATTGGATGCGCGACCTTAAACTGACGAGCCTGCTGTTTTGTCTTTATGTCGCCATGATTCCGTTTGGTCTCATTAGCTGGACCCGGTCGTACAGGACGAGGCAATGAGGTTGCGCGTTGAAGACGTACTTGCTGAAATCCCCGGATGGGAGAATGCGGCATACCGCCCATTACGCGGCGGCCTGACAAATCGATCCTGGAAAGTTCGTAAGGACGATCGCCGCGGTGTGCTCAAATTCGACGAGGCGCCTCGCGGCGCCCCGTTCGCGACGCGTCCCGAGGAAGCCAGAGTACAGCGAGCGGCTGCCGCTGCGGGTCTGGCACCGCGTGTGTTGTTCGCGAATCGGTCGGTCTATCTGACGGAATTCGTCGAAGGCGAAATCTGGACGCCGCGGCGCGTTGGCGATGCCGATAGTCTGCAGAAACTTGCCGTCGCGCTAAGGCAACTGCATGCCTTGCCGCTGTCCGGACGGTTGTTCGACGCCCCTGCGGCTGCGCGCCATTATCGATCGCGGATCGTCGGGGCTCAGGATCCCGCAGTGATAGGGCGTTGCGTGGCGATTGTCGAGCGACACCGCGGACCCGGCAATCTGTGCTGCTGCCACAACGACCTTGTCGCCGCAAACCTCATCTCTGCGCCGCAATTGCTGTTTCTCGACTGGGAATACGCCTGCGACAACGATCCGTTTTTCGATCTGGCTACCGTTGTGGAACATCATGAATTGTCGGAATCGCTCGCAGGTGTGTTGCTGGATGCGTATTTCGACGGCGACGGCCGGTGCCGGCAGTCGCAGCTCGATGCACAGCGTCGCCTGTATCTGGCGCTGTTGTGGTTGTGGCTGGCTGCGCGATCCGATACGGACCAGGCGGAGCTGGAGCGTATTGCGGCTCGCATTACCAGCGATTTCTAAGCTCTCGCAACTTCAGAAATACGGTTCTGCTATCGGGGTTGTCTCCAATTTCCGGAAACGCCTCGACGAGCTTTTCGATGACCGTATCGCTTTGCAGCCGAAAGAACGTATTGACTTCCTTTTCCAACGCCATCGTCGTAATCATCGCGTCGTCAGGATTCTGGGAGCTTGCCTGCTGCAGCAATTGACCGGCTACCTCGTTGTCCGGTTCGCGATCGAGCGTAAATTCGAGATTGTTGGCCAGGTAGTCGTGGCCGGGGTAGATCAAGGTATCGTCACCCAGTGTTTCGAGCTGTTGTTCAAACGTGTCGAACAATTGTTCCGGGTGGCCGCCGTTGTGACAATTACCGGCACCGGCGTTGAACAGTGTGTCGCCGCTGAACAGGCATGGCTGCTCGGTGCGCGACAGTAAGCAGATGTGGCTCATCGTGTGCCCCGGCGTGTCCATGCATTCGAGTTCCACGGTCCTGCCGACGCGGATGACATCGCCCGCCGCAACGCCCCGGCTCATGTGGGGAATGCGTCCGGCGGCGTTTTCGTGGGCGATGACCGCGGCACCCGTCGCATCGACCACGCCTTTGTTGCCACCGGTGTGATCGGCGTGTTCGTGCGTATTGAGGATTTGCGAAATGTGCCAGCCGTGCGCGTCGGCTGTATCGAGGCATTTCCTGAAGTCCAGCGGGTCGATCGCGAGCGCCTCCCCGGATTCCGGGCAGGCGATGAGGTAGTTAAAATTTCGGTAGTCGTTGGCGGTCCATATTTGCTCGACAATCACCCGTCTGTCCTTGAAGTCTGCGGAAACGCATGATGACCTGTGTCGGCGATCTGCGCTACTCAAATCCGCGATCAGGCCGCCAGATCCAGCCTAAACGGCATTAGCGCCTTGATTCAGCTTGAGTTTTCGCCGCTGGCCATGCTATTCAAGACTTGTTGTGTATTTGCTACAATTAGCGATGGAAATCGATTACACGTAATGAAAACGGCATAAAAGATTGACAAACAGCAGGTTTTCTGAGAATTTTGCTTCCACTTGGCGTAGCCTTTCCACAACATTGCGCTACGCACCGAATGCTGGACACCTTCAGGTACGGCTGGTGGGGGGACTCAGGGGGCCAGGACCACGTGCTAACGTCGGTTTTGAATAAGGCGGCTTCGCAGGAAGCCGCTTTTTTTTGTGTGCGCGAAGCGGCCGCGCCGTCGAACCCGTAGAATCGACGACGTCTGTCGGAAGCTTCGGCAACGTTCAGAATGATTGAAGTGTTTACAGGCCTTAAGAGAATAGCGGCCGGCAACCTCGTGCTGCAGATCGCCATCGGTATCGTCGCGGCCGTTTTGCTCTGGTGGATGTCACCCGAGGCGGCCGAGGCCGCCATGCTCGCCGGTACTCTGTTTGTGGCCGCGCTCAAGGCCGTGGCGCCCGTGCTGGTCCTCGTGCTCGTCTCTTCCGCCATCGCCAACCGGCAGGCAAGTCATAGTGCGCAAATGCGCCCGATCCTGCTCATGTACCTGATCGGAACCGTCGCGGCCGCCTTGCTGGCCGTCACGGTCAGTAGTCTGCTTCCGACGGCTCTGGTGCTCCCGGCCACCGAACGTGACGTGGTGCCGCCCGAGGGTATCGGCGAAGTGCTTGCCACCGTGTTGTTGAATCTCGTCGACAATCCCGTCAATGCGTTGTTGACGGGCAACTTCATCGGCATTCTCGTTTGGGCGGTGTTGCTCGGATTGTTTCTGCACCGCTCCGCGGACACCACGCGGCTCGCGCTTGCAGACCTCGCCGAGGCTGTCACGGGCATCGTGCGCATCGTGATCAGATTCGCGCCGCTCGGTGTTTTCGGGCTTGTTGCGGGAACACTGGCCGAGTCCGGCTTATCCGCGCTCGACGAATACGCGCGGCTGCTGGCGGTGCTGCTGGGCTGCATGGTCGCGATGGCGCTGCTCATCAATCCGCTGATCGTGTGGTCGATGACCGGGCGTAACCCTTATCCAATCGTGTTCACGGCCTTGCGCGAGAGTGGCGTCACGGCGTTCTTTACCCGCAGTTCCGCCGCGAATATCCCGGTGAACCTTGCGCTCTGCGAACGCCTCGACCTTGAAGAGGACGTCTACAGCGTATCGATTCCACTGGGTGCCACCGTCAACATGGGCGGTGCGGCGATTACAATTACGGTATTGACTCTGGCCGCGGTCCACACGCTGAGTATTGATGTAGACATACCGACGGCGTTGTTGTTGTCGGTGGTTGCGGCGCTGTCGGCCTGCGGGGCGTCGGGTGTTGCGGGCGGCTCACTGCTGCTGATTCCGCTGGCCTGCGCATTGTTCGGTATTTCCAACGAAGTGGCGATGCAGGTGGTTGCCGTGGGCTTTGTGATATCCGTGCTGCAGGATTCGGCCGAGACAGCGCTCAACAGTTCGACCGATGTCGTGTTCACGGCTGCGATTGCGTCTCGATCGAATCCAGCCAGCGATTGATCGCCGCTGCGATCTCCGCCGGCGAATCTTCCTGAATGAAGTGGCTGCCGGCGACCGTAACCTCGGTCTGATTGCTGAAACCGCGACAGAATTCGCGCTGGCGGCCGGTCAGAATCGCGCCGGGTTCGGCGTTGACGAATAGTTTGGGGACGTCGCTGCCGCTGAGCCATTCGGCATAGCGGGAAGCGATTTCGACGACATCGGTCGGTTCGCCGTCGAGCGGAATCTGCCGCGGCCACGTCAGCGTCGGCCGGCGATCTTCGCCGGGTGTTGCGAAGGGGCGGCGGTAGACGGCCATTTCTTCGTCCGTCAGGCCGCGGAGGACAGATCCTGGCAGTACGCGCTCGACGAATACGTTCTTTTCGAGCACCATCGCTTCGCCGGCGTCGGAACGAAATCCCTGAAAGAGCGGTGTCACGGCGTCCGGCCAGTCCTCCCAGGTGATCGGGCACGGGATGCCCTCCATGTAGGCCAGGCCTTTTATGCAATGCGCATGTTGTACCGCCCAGTCGAATCCGAGGGCTGTGCCCCAGTCGTGCAACACCAGCGTGACGTTTTCCTGAATGCCGAGCTTCTCCCACGCGGCAAACAGAAAGTCCCTGTGCTCGACATAGCGGTAGCTGTCCGGTCCCGGGTTGTCGAGTTTGTCGGAGTCGCCCATGCCGATCAGGTCCACCGCGATACAGCGCCCTCGCGTGGCAAGTGCCGGCATGATGTTGCGCCACAGGTAACTCGACGTCGGATTGCCGTGCTGAAATACGATTGGATCTCCGGAGCCCATTTCTACGTAGGCCATCCGCTTGTCCCCGACTTCAATAAACTGCTTGTCGTGTTCGGTCGTTGAAATCATCGTGGGTCCTCTTTTGATGGGTTTGGCACATCAGGGATCATTGACAACAGGGTCACTGATACTTGGGTTAACTGTGCAGGAACAATAAAGATTGTTAATAAGACAATAAAGTTTGATAAGGGCGCGGCAGCGGCCAGTTCCAGGAATTGCGGGCTACTGGGCCTGGACGGCCTGCTGGGGTCAAGACTTGCCCCTGCGAACTTCCGTTCTTGCGCGCCCTAAGCAGGTGCTTGAGCGGCAGCTTTCGGGATACAACCGACTTCCGAGTTCGACATTGCAGACATCGGGTAGCAGGTAGTTGAATATTTTGCTACGAGTCGTCGGCCCGAATTATCAGCCACAATACGCCATGCTGCAGGGAGAAGAATGAGGCATCCCTGAGCGCATTGAGGCCAGCTTCAACTTGCCACATTTGGAAGAACGCACCACCAAAAGCGCCGAAAAGTCCGAACCAGATGATCACCGCTAAGCCCGTCCCGGCAAGCGCATAGGTTTTCGCGCCGTTAAATTCATTGCCACCGCCATTTCGTTTAGCGAACATGTCGATCGCACCTTTTCCGGCAAGGAATCCTGCCGCCAGTTCGAGCAGGATGATGATCCACAGCATGATTTTCACCAACACTGGCGATTTGACGGAGAAAGCAAAAGTATTCGGGTAGGCTTCATGGCCTTCCATTGCCGTTATCGTGCCAACGAACCACTCGGCTGCGCCGAGATTTGCAATGTTTTGGATTGCATAGAAAAAGCAAAACAGCGACGCAGAAGTAGCGAGCGCAATCTTTACGTAGCGATTCATTGTGTATCCCCATTTTCTTCTTATTTGTTGCTGTCAGCTCGGTTCGCAACCTGGCGTAATTCGATCGCCCGGTTCAACCAGTTCCTTGGTGGCGCCTGTTGTGCCAAGGCCAACGAGATCACCCTTGGTCGCAGTCTCGACCAGCTTACCCGTTTTACTGATCGCAATAATCTCAATCGCCACTGGCTCGCTGTCACTCCCGGTTACGCATGCGTAGGCATTCGCCACGATGGTCCCAACCTTTACCTGCCCGGTAATAACCAGATCGTATTCCGCGTTCGAAACCTTGAAGCGATCCATGACCAAGAATGAGAAAGTCGGATCGTCGTCCGCCACGGCGGATGAATCCAGCAACAGGAAAGAAAGCAGAAGAATCGTTATCATTTTCATCGACTGTGCTCTAGGGACTCTTGCACGCCAGGACGTCGTCCTCGGAAATGCCGAGTTCATTTGCAATCGTCTCGACGTCTTCGGCCGTTGCCGATGCCGAGTACACCTGATGGATCGCATCGGCCACCGAATTTCCGCCGAATCGTGTTGCGGTTCTTGCCACCGCGCCGAACAATCGCTTGAGACCTCTTTTCTTTTCTCCACGCTCTTTGGCTGCTTCGACCTTTTCCTGAAGGCACGCTTCCTGGGCGGCATAAAGGGCCGCTTCATCGGGTGCTGAAACAGGTGCTGGCGATGCTCCCGTAGTGGCTGGAAGGTCGCCTGCCACGGTAGTCGCAACCAGTGTTCGGGCAAGGTCTCTTGAAACCTCTCCCGTAACTTCCAATTGCCTCTCGGCCTGGAATTTTGAGATTGCGACGGTCGTCTCGACGGTTTCTTCTCCGTCGACAACGCCAGGGTCGTAGCCGAGACGCTCGAGATCCTGTTCTATCATCAAGGTCAATTCGTCGGCATACGCAGGCCCGGTGACGATGGCCACGGCCAGAATCGCGGCCGAATAATGTAATTTCATTGCTGTCCTCCTGTCGCCGGCATTGCGCTGATTGCTGCTGACAGTATTCGCGCAAGTGTGGGCGTTGGTTTGCCGGTAAGTTCCATTTCGTAGTCACGCTGAAAGCTGACAATTGCAGCGATAGTGGGTTTGGAAAGTTCCCCGTCGAAGTTGCCAGGGTCATAGCCAAGTGTTTTAAGGCTGTACTGGATTTCCTGGGTCAGTGCCTCCGGCTTGTCAGGATCGTAGAAATCGGACGGCGTAGTAACGTCTGTATTGACCATGATTCGCTTTGTGATCGTGGCGAATTCAAACGTACCGCTGTTCGCCATACGCTCCATGGATTCGAGCTGCCCGCCCATCATTCGTCGCATCATGGCGCGTTGATCCGGCGGCATTGCCTCGAGCTGGCGCCGCATGTCTGCAACCTGTGTCGCGGCCTGCTTCATTTCCGCCTGCTGCTCCGCAGTCATCATCCCGCCCATGACGAAGGATTCCCGGTACGGTTCGATCATGTCGCTGCCGGGAACGGCTTTGAAGTCGTCGAATTGACGCTCCATCCATATGTCGCGCACCTCGCCTCGATGTTCGAGCGTGCCGAGCATCTTCATCCCCATGTCGCCGAAATGTTCCGGGTGGAAGTAGCGGCGGACGGTGTGGATGTGCATCGTGTACCCGTCACTGGAATCGCGCAGCTCGAGATTCTCGAGCGATAGTTCGTAAGCCGGCCCTCGTTCGGTATCGACGCGCCCGTTGTATTCCACGAGGCTGACCAGTTGTTCGAGCATGTCATGGCGAATCATTGGAGTCTCGGGCTGGCGCTCATAATCCGTTTCCAGCACCTGCGCGGCGACAGAATAAATACAGGAGGACTCCATCATCAGCGCAAGCGGGCTGACAAATTGGTACGCCGCCTCCACGTTGAGCGTGGGGTTTCCCGCGTTGTTGCCGTACTTCATGTCATTGACTGTTTTGGCGACCTTACAGGTAGCCCCGTCGTCACTGTTTTCCGTTCCGAAGGCCAGGAAGCGCGAAGACATCATGCCGAGCAGGCGCCCGCCAATTGCCCCCATGCCTGCAGAGGCCAGACGCGATTGAAATTCCGCCTCGAACGCGAGACCAACCAGTGTTGACGCCTCAGCAAACTCCTTCAGGGAATCGGCAAGCTCCTTTCTCGCCATGTTGGTCTGTGCTTCCGCCTCTCGTTGCGCAATCTCGGCCGGATGCAACTTCGACCATGCACCGGTGACCTCATCGCGCTCATAGTAGTCGACGATTTCCTGGCCCGGTGGACCTATGCCTTGCGCAACTCTAACGACCTTGAAATTGTTGACGCCGACTCTGGTGCGTTCGCGGTGCTCGGCGACCGCCCGCAGCAGGTCTTCGGTCGATCTTGGCGCTTCAGCGCTGGAATCGAGTGGTAAGCCTGCCAGTAGCAGACAAGCCGCTATCAGACCGTACGAGCGCGGTTTGTGAAATCTTGGCTTCATATCCCGTTCCAGCGCGATGCAACGGGAAAACCGCCATCCGCCCACGCACTACGGTGGGTAGCGGCACAGCAGTCGGTAATGATCGCCGATCTCACCTTTGCCCAGATGTGCGTGCGACGCTTCTACGAGTAGTTTGCCCTCGGAATGTTTCCCCTGATATTCCAGTGACACTCCGGTCAAGCATTGCGCGACGCCATGCAAATGTGTATCCGGGAGGGATGACTCAAAAATTCTTAGTGCCTCGCGGGCGATGGGCTCGGCATCGGCGGCGCGATCAAGCTCGATATAAGAATACGCCAGGGTCAGCAACGGAAAACCGATCACATAATTGGCATCGTTCAAAATCGAGGAATAAATGTCATGGGCTCGCGCAAGATGTTCAATGGCGTCGGCAAAGCGGCCCTGCCTGGCATACATTGCGCCCAGGTTTTGGCTGCTGTCGGCAACTTGTCTGCTGCGCTCCCCAAAAAGCAATCGCTGCCGTGCGAGGAGATCGAGAAACAGGGGCTCCGCCCGGTTAAGGTCTCCACTCTGCAACATCAGGAACGCAAAATTTCCGAGCGCCCCCACGGTGGCGCTGTGATCCCGCCCCAGATGTCGTTCCATCACAGGCATCGCGGCGAGGAAATTTGCCTCAGAGGATTCGTATTCTCCGACCAATGTCATGGTCGAGGCGAGGCGTATTCGGGCGCTCGCTCGCTGCAGGCTATCTTCGCCGTACGCGGTAACCGCGATGTCATCGGATTCGTGAATGGCATCGAACGCTTCGCCCTTTCGGTCAAATCCCAGGTTTTGCGCGTAGATGATCAGTGCATCGATCATCTCGTTTGGATACCTGTCTTTATGTGGCCGCAATATCTTGATTCCGCGTGCAAGTTCCGCACGGCCTGAGCGGAGATCCCCTGCGTGGTAAAGGTCGATGCCCATCGCAATGTACGCGAGGCCCAGTTCGGCGGAGTCGCCAGCGAACACGTCTTTCGCCAGGCTTAACTGGCGTTCCGAATACTCCTTAGCCTTCGCGATTGCGCCGGCCCAACGATAGAGCGGCGCCAGCTCGCGCATTGACGCAGCCACCTGCGGCGAGCGTGCACCGTAGATCTCCAGTTCCATGTCAAGGGCCGCTTCGCGCAACTGTATTGCTTCATCGTTCCGATCCAGATTGCCGTAAACATCGGCAATCGATCCGTACAATGTCGCCTGAAGCCGTGGCTGTCCGAGCAATTCGCTTGCAATTCGGCTGCGGCCAACATCGAGCGCTTCAATCACCGAAATGTCACGACCTTCGGTGGCGCTCGCCGGGTTGAATGGGTCCGGCGAGCGAAACAGGTCTACCAGAAATTGCTGCGACGCTGTGGCGATTCGTTGCTCTTCTTCCAGCTGCTTCGAATAAACCGTGATCGTCGCCACGTACGCACTGATGGCCAGCGTAGTCAAAACGATTGCCGGCAGTAGCCAGGGTTGCCGGCGTGCGAGCTTGGTGAT
The DNA here is from genome assembly GCA_965224505.1 of Woeseiaceae bacterium. Lineage (GTDB taxonomy): Bacteria > Pseudomonadota > Gammaproteobacteria > Steroidobacterales > Woeseiaceae > UBA1847. Next base: position 1,066,081 of record CBDCZL010000018.1, on the reverse strand, counting down.
GCGGTACGCGAGCGTAGCAGGTCTCGCCGAAATCGGCCGACCCTCGAGGAAATTCTGCAGGTCGCGCCGCATGTCATCCGCCGACGCATAGCGCTGGGCCGGGTCGCCGGCTGCCGCCTTGGCGACGATGGCGTTGAGGTCGGGACGGCCCGTCCTGACTGTTTGTAAGTCCGAATCGGGCGTTCCGACGCGTCTGCCCGTCAGTAATTCGTGCAGGACGATTCCGCACTGGTAAATGTCGGACGCCGTGGTGATATCGGCACCGGCATGCTGTTCGGGGCTGCCGTACCCCGGCGTCAACAATGATATTCCGGTGCGCGTCGCGGTGGACGCACCGGGCATAGCGCTGGGGTCAAGGATCTTCGCAATGCCGAAGTCCAGCAGTATGACACGACCCTCATGCGTGACGAGGATGTTCGACGGTTTCACGTCCCGATGTACGACCAGTCGCGTGTGCGCGTGCTGGAGTGCGCGCAGCACATCGATAATCAAGGCGATTTTACCGGCGACACTCGTATCGTGCGCGACGCAGTAATCTGTAATCGATACACCGTCAACGAACTCGAGCACGAGGTATGGCCGGCCGTCGGGTATTGCACCGCCGTCGAGAATACCGGCGATTGAAGGATGATCTAGCGATGAAAGTATCTGCCGTTCGGCCCGAAACCGGGAAATCAGATCATCGGTGTCCAGGCCGCGCCTCAATACCTTCAGGGCAGCACGCTGCACGAACTCCCCATCGCTGCGGTCAGCAACATAGACGGTCGCAAGACCGCCTCGGGCAACACGGCGCCGAATACTCCAACGACCGATAGTGCTGCCCGTCAGATCCTCAATATCGTCGTCTGAACTGAAAACCTCGGAGAGCAGGCGGTCGCGCGCCGCAGACCAGATTGATTCGTCGATATCGGCCCGCCCCGCGGTAGCGTCGAGGAGCTCGCTGACTTCGACGGCGATGGAGGTGTCTCCGCCGCTTGCTTTGTCGATAAACGTGCGCCGTTCTCCGGGCGGCAGGTCCAGTGCCGACTGAAAGATTTCATCTACCTGCTTGTTACGGGACCTGGTCAAGTTTTTTCATTCATTGCTCTGTGTATGTAAGCGCGCGCCCTCTGCCAATCGCGTTCGACGGTGCGCACCGGCACGTCGAGTGCATCAGACGTTTCCTTAACCGACAATCCGGCGAAGTATCGGCACTCGACGACGTTCGCCATGCGAGGATCTATGGTTTCGATATCCTTCATAGCGGCGTCGATGGCGAGAACCGCCAGCGTGTCATCGGGCGTCGAGACCTGGAAGTCATCGATGTCGAGGTTATCGCTTGCGCCTCCGCGCTTTGCGGAACGGCGCCTTCTTGCGTGATCGACTAGAAGATGGCGCATTACCCGAGCCACAACCCTGAAGAAATGGGATTGGTCGCGCCAGTGAGGCCGGCCGCCGCGTAGCCGAACGAATGCCTCGTTGACTATTGCCGTGGTACTAAGCGTATGCCCAGCGCGCTCTCCGGCCAGCTGGTAGTGCGCCAGCTTCTTGAGCTCCGGGTACATGAGCGAGACCAGTTCGTCGAGGTCATCGATTTGCTCTGGTCCAGCACTGGGCCCCTCGTTTTCGCCCGTCATTGTTGTTCTCAGGTGGCCCTCGGCGACGCCCCAATGTACGCCCTGGCTGAATCGGTGGCAAGTTCGTGGCGGATCGGTATCGGAACTTGCGCTCTGGTAAAGAATATGACCTGAAAATCCTTGAGGACCGACCATGAGCGAAAGTTTTCCAGCGTTGTCGCACTTTCCGCGGATTGCGGCACGGTTACTTGTGGTATTGGCGCTAAGTTCAAGCGCAATCGCTTTGGCGCAGTCGCCAGAAGACAATTCCCCACAGGACCCCGACCAGATGCCCGGCGATCAGTTTGATGCTGGCACCGGAGTCAGCGGCAAATTGCTCTTGCACCTGCCGATGGATGGCTCGTTCGAAAACCGGGGATCGTTGCCTGGCGTACCGGAACTCGTCATTCGCAGCGGCGGCGCGCAACCGCAGTTCGTCGACGGCGCGTTTGGCCAGGCCCTGAGATTCGACGGCAAGACCGTATTGGCTGTGCCTGTAGACTTGACGAACGACGACTACCGCACAGTGACGCTGACGGGCTGGGTCAGGATGAACGATGAATCGAAGTCAGGAATGACCGTACTGTCGACCGGTACGGGATTACGTGTTCAAGTCCACCAGCGCAACATCAGCGCTTCGCCAGGCGGCCCGCTGTACCGCAACAAGAACCTGTTCAAGCCAGGTGAGTGGTCGTTCATGGCGGTGGTTTACGATATGGACAACAACCGCGTTCGCGTGCAGAAGGACACAGACTTCTTCGAGCATCGCCGGGATAAAGGGTATGCGATTACCAGCAAGAGAAAATTCCGCAACCCCAACGAACCGGACAAACCAGCCGGAAATTACCTGTTCATCGGTGGCAAAGACTTCAGCGGCGGATGGGCTGCCAACAATATCGAGTTTGACGACCTGCGACTGTACGCAGGAGCTTTGACTGACGAGCAACTTGGCGTGCTCGCCGGGGCGCGGCAGGCCGCGCAGGCAAATTGCAACGTTGCCGATATCTCGGGCGATTACCGCACGAGGGCAGGTGTGCTGTCGTGCAGGACTGCGGCCGCGAGTCAGCTTGCCTGCTCGTACGGGCCGAACAACGCAAACAACCTGGACCTGCAGGTCAATGCAAACGTAACTGCGGCAGCGGGAACGTGGAGCCAACCATCCGGCCTTGGCGGCCCTGCGGAATTCGATATTGACGCGTCCTGTGCACTGACCAACGGGCGCTGGGGAATGGCTGGCGGGTCGGCAACGAACCCGTGGGATTCGGACGGCGTCATAGCGCGCATCGGTACTTCGGGATCGGATGATGGTGGCGATTCATCCACATCTTCAGGCACTCTGGGTGGGATCTCGATTCCTCAATCGGGCCGCGATCCGTCTGCCTTGGGGGTTGACGGATCAGCTCTGCCGATCAGCGAGGAGGAATGGGCAGAGGCACAGGAAGCCACCCGACGCGAAGCCGAGCGCCGGGAACGCGAGGCTTATCAGACCGAGTTGTCGCGCCAACAAAACGAACTGGAGCGGCAGCGCCGTGAAGCTGAGGCGGCGGCAGAAGCTGAAGCAGAAGCAGCGGCAGAAGCGACGACAATTGCCGACGCCGGCGCGGTCGTGCGGCCCGTTCCAATTGGCGACGCGCATAGGACGAGCGTGTCAGGTTATCTGGGCGACGACTATAGAACGCTGGACCTTGACAGTCAGTTCTTGCGAAGCATTCAGTGGGATGAAGCCTCCGACGTACCGTGCACGATCAGAATTACCGGCGGTGATTCTGAGGCCAACCGGACAACTCAAACCGTGAGCGGTTGCGACGGCGGCATCACGCTGTTTGCAGTTTTTTCTTCGGCAGTAAAAGAACTGACCATGCCCGAGCCCAATGTCATTGAGGGGCTCGCCGTCTGTAGTACGTTCAACCGCAACAACCGCTTAAAAGGAATCCGAGTTGTTGGCGGTGCGCTCAACGCAGATGGGACCACGAACTGGGAATTGGCGAACGATCTATCGGAAATCAGGACAAACTGCAGCGAGTGGCACGACATCCGACGGTGCAACATAAGCACAACTGGTAAAGCGTATGCCGCCACCGGAATTCGGGTGCATTTCAATCACCGTAGCTCGTTTGGAAAAACGTCCTACGAAATCGTGGGTCTCTCGCTGATTTGTCGAGAGATCGGACTTCGCTGAATCAGGATATCCACGCCGACCGCCTGATTTACGCAGTCGAGAGGTGGCTTAACGTGTTGTCCATCGGGTTCGTCGCACCTGCAGCGGCAAGTCTTTGGCTCGCAGCGCCGTCTCATCTGCCTACCAGAAACGGCAAGTCTTGACCCCTTCGGGCCGGAGCAGATCGTCCAAACTCGTTGAAACTGGACGCTGGCGGCTGTTCGTCGCTAATAACAAACTATATTGTCTTATTAACAATCTTTATTGTTCCTGCACATTAACAGGCTCTAAGGTAACCGAGTCCTGCCGATTTTCGTTGTTGCCGCCGGACGACAATCGTGCTGCAATGCCGGTCCCGTAGCAGGTCCACGAGTATACGTCTTCCGATGGGGCACGATCATCATCATGCGCATGTCCACGAGGCCGATGAAAAAAATCTGAGACGCGTCCTGATAGCGCTGGTGCTGACAGGCGGCTTCATGGTCGTGGAGGTCGTCGGGGGAATCATCTCCGGCTCTCTGGCGTTGCTTGCGGATGCCGGTCATATGCTGACCGACACGATGGCATTGGCGCTTGCGGCAATGGCGTTTCGTGTGAGCAGGCGGCCGCCGGACGGGAGACTGACGTTCGGTTACCAGCGTTTCCAGATCCTTGCCGCGTTCGTGAACGGCCTGAGCCTGCTGGTCATCGTGGGATGGATTCTGGTTGAGGCGGTCCGGCGTTTTCTGCAGCCGCAGGACGTTCTTGGCACGACGATGCTGCTCGTGGCGGCGGCGGGACTGGCCATCAATCTGATTTCGTTTGCGGTGCTGCACAGCGGCGACCAGGACAACATGAATATCCGCGGCGCAGCACTGCACGTCGCGGGCGATCTGCTGGGCTCGGTGGCGGCCATTGTTGCCGCGATCATTATTATTTACACGGGATGGACGCCGGTCGATCCGCTGTTGTCCATGGCAGTAGCGGGGCTCATTTTCAGAAGCGCCTGGACGCTGGTGCGGCGCAGTGCTCATGTCCTGCTGGAGGGAGCGCCGGAATGGTTCGATCGTGAAGATATGCAACGCCGGCTTGTGGCTGCCGTGCCGGGCGTTGCGGACATTCACCACGTGCACATCTGGGGCCTGACGCCGCAGCAGCTCATGGCCACGATGCATTTGTCTTTGTCCGATCGGGCGGGGCGGCAGGCCGACGTGTTGAGAGATGCCAAGCAGTTTCTGCGAGACGAGTACGGCATCGGCCATGCCACGATTGAAGTCGACATCGACGGGTGCGCGGATCGTTGAGGCAGCTTATCGGTCGTCGGGATGCACGACGCCGATGTAGGGCAGACTGCGGTTTTGCTCCGCGTAGTCCAGCCCGTAACCGACGACCCATTCGTCGCCGATATCGAACCCGAGATAGTCGACGGTGACTTCAACCTCGGCGCTCTCCGCCTTGCGCAGCAGCGCCGCCGTGCGTACGGATGCAGGACGGTGCGATTCGAGCATACCGATCAGGTACTTCAGCGTGTGTCCGGTATCGACAATGTCCTCGACGATCAGGACGTGTTTGTCCTCTATGTTGCCGCGCACATCCATGACGAGTCTCACGGCGCCGGTCGCGACGCTCGTGTCTCCGTAGCTTGAGACCGCAATGAATTCTATCGTGCGCGGGATCGACAGACTGCGGGACAGGTCCGCGAGAAAAATAAACGACCCCTTCAATACGCCGACCATGACGAGATCGCCGCAATTTTCGTAGTCTTTGGAGATATGCGCTGCCAGTTCGTCGACGCGCGCTTTAATCCGGGACTCGCTGATCAGTACTGCCGGAGCATCCTGTTGCATCGTTCAATGATATCAGGAATGCGGTATGGTACGGCATCGGCAATGCGGGACGTATGAAAAAAACTATCGCAATCGCAGGCAATATGGGCGCTGGCAAATCGACGCTTGTTGAATTTCTGCATCGCACATACGGCGTTTCGCCGTTCTATGAACCCAATGACGAAAATCCCTATCTCGCCGATTTCTACTCGGACATGCGGCGCTGGGCATTTCGCTCGCAGCTGTATTTTCTGTCCAGCAAGTTTCGGCTGCATCAGGCCTTTGATCGTCAGCCGGGCGTCGTCGCACTCGACCGCACGATCTTCGAGGACGCCGAGATCTTTGCGACCGCGCTGTATCAAATGCGAAAAATCTCGAAGCGCGACTGGGACACTTACCTGCGTTTTTATCACGCCATCCTGAAGGCCATTCGGCCGCCGGATCTGCTGATCTATCTTCGCTGTTCGATGCGCGTACTTCGGCGCCGCATTCGACTGCGCGGCCGCGAGATGGAGCAGGATGTTTCGCCGGCCTATCTCAGGCGGCTGCAGCGCAATTACGAACAATGGATCGACGGTTATTCGATGGGACAGGTACTTGTGCTCGACACCGATAATCTCGATTACGTCAACGACCTCGTGCATCGGCTCGACGTCATGGAGCGCATTGAGTCCGTGCTTCCCGACGAGATTGGCAGACCCATGTCTACCTGATACCGGCGTTCATTCTCTGCGGTCGTCGACGCGAAATCCGGAGCGCATCAACAGCCGCGCGCTGCGGTTGAATTCTTCCCTGTCGGCGTACGTCATGACGACTTCGAATTCACCGGTGCCGCGCCGAAACCAGTCGAGGTTCAGTTCGGGCGCGTCCTGTTCGAGGCGCGCGATAAACGCTTCGGCGCGATACGGTTCGCCGAACGTCAGCAGTGTCGATTGACCAATGGCCGAATACAGCGTGTTCGGCGGCGGCCGCGTCACGGCATCGCTGCCGAGCACGTAGTTGAGGTGGCGATAGATGTAGCCCGAGTACCACACGGCGCCTGACGGAATGGGTCCGCCCTGTTTCGATATGCGGCCGGGTCCGTAGTTGTACGCAGCGAGCGCCAGATGCAGGTTTCCGCCATACGTACCCAGCAGTTCCTTCAGGTATCGGGCTCCGGCGTCGATGTTGGTGCACGGGTCGTACAGATCGCTCAGGCGGTAAATGCCCAGGTGTTTTGCCGTGGACGGCCAGAGTATCTGCATGACGCCGTGTGCATTGGCCTTCGAGCGCGCGGTTTCCTTGAAGTCGCTTTCGCCGCGGGCGACGGCAAGCAGCAGCGATTCCGGCAGATCGTGCGCAAGGGCCGCAGCCTTGAAGCAGGTAGCGTGAGGAAATGTATACGCGGGAGTCGATCCGGCCTGATTCCTCGCGTAACGCTGCCACGCGGTGTCGAGTTCCTGATGCCGGGTCAGAGCATCGGCCGTGAGTGCAAGCACCGTGGCGAGCACACCGACTGCAACGATCGTGAGCCGGCGCAGTGGAGCACCCGAAGTACGCTTATCCACCAGGCATCTCCAGTCCGGTCGCCGCGGAAATCGTGGCAAGTTTTTCTTCTATTTCATGATCTTCGGCGTAGGAAAATGCGACTTCGTAAACGCCGATTTTTTGCCGCACGACACGGTAGTCGAGGCCGGTCGTACGTTGCAGGTGGTCGACGAAGCCGTTCGCGGCCAGTTCGCTGCGGAACGGGCTCCAGAACGCGTACCAGCGCTCATCTGAAAGTTCTGCCTCATCGACAAATTTTGCGGCGGGCTCGTCCGGCGGTGCAGCGAAGATGGCTTCGACGAGTTCCTCATCGCTGACGGGCGTATCCGGTTCATTTGCAGGCGTTGTGTCGGTCAGCGGTTGACGTTCCGGTTCCGACGCGCTTGTTGCACGCTCAACGGATACAGGTTCTGCGCGGTCGGTCGGTATCTCCGCTGCGAGACTCGGACGTTCCCGATCCTGCGCTGAGGGTGCGTAGGTCGGTATCTCCGGATTGCCAGAGTTGCGCGTAATTGCCGGCATGCCCGCGATCGTGACGATGGCCGTGACCGCAATGAGCGCACCGCACAACATGCCGGCAAGAGCCGGAATTGTCGTCACTTTCATAGGATGTCCCTCACCTCAATCGCCCGCCAGTCGAGGTGTTTTGACGCTCGCGCCGTCAGTCCGGCGAATTCGTCGACCCAGTTCTGCAGGTCGGCGCCCTGAAGTCCGGGCCGCATTGCGCTGCCGCAGCGCAGCGGCAGTTTGTCCATGTGATTCGCCATCCTGCGAGCGATTGCAGCGTTGGTCACGACGACCGCGTAGTAGGTATCGAAATTCGGCTTTAGGGACCAGTCGAACGTTTCGCTCCACTTACTGCTGTCGGTCGTGGTCTTGCTGATCGGGAAACTCAGCGACTCACCACGGCGAGCGGTTTTCGCGACCGTGCGCCGGCGGCATTCACCGTCCGACAACCGCACGAGTCCGTGATTTGTCTGGTGTTCAAGAAAGAAAACAATCGCGTCGATATTGGCGCGCGTGCTGAGCAGCGAGCACGGCCAGCGGCATCGGCTGACGTCGTCCGGATGAGTGATCCGCAAGGGGCTTATCAGGCCGTCGTCACCGGCATTGGGGATTGAGACGACGGCGGGGGACGGCGAAGTGGCAGGCGGCCGCGACGTTGCCGGTTCGACCGTGGCTGCTGCGGGCGGCCTCCTGGCGACGACTGTACGCGGGACGCCGGCGTCGGGCAGCCGCACATAGGCACTTGCGCTGAGCGGCGACAGATTGCCGGCTGTTACAGCAGGTGTGACCGTTAGCCAATATTGATAGAGGTCGCCATCGATACGGTGCGCCTTGGCGCTGAGTGTGGCATTGCTTCGGGACGGGTCGGTCGTTAGTTCCAGCGCGTGTCTGCGGGCGAGATTGTTGCCGATCAGTTCGATGGCATTTCGCAGTGGCGATTCGTCGGCTGCAATGTCAGTGGCGACAACATACTCGTCCCCGAGACGCGACTGAAGTGTGCAGGTCAGTTGCTGTGCAAGGTAGGCTGCGAGCAGGTCGGTCTGGTCTGGTTTGAACGGGACTTCGCGTGCGCCGAGAAACGTTTGATCGATACGCTGCTGCCGCAGCGCCTGCCTCTGCACGGTGCTGAGGCCGCCCTGCCACCGCTTGCCGAATCCGGTCACCCAGGTGCGGTCTTCGAGGTCCAGTGCGCGTACGTTTACGGCGTAGCTGCCGTCGAGTTCCTGAGTCAGTTCGATACCGATGTAGTAATGAACCCTGCTTTGGTCGCAATCCGTCGTATGCGGTCGTGCCGTGCTGTCGTCGCGCCCCTGAAGCCATCCAACGGAGACGCCGGCCGTGTCCACAGCAGCCTCGAGCACCCGATCGCGCAGGGCCAGGGCCAGGGCGTTGCTCCGGGATGCGGGCGCATTGTCGTCGAGGACAACGAACATCACGGTTTCGTCGTCAAATCTTGGGTGACGAACGAGCTGTTGCTGCACGTATGGGATCAATTCGCGATCGAGCCAGCGATCGAGGTTCTTTTCCCGCGACTGTGCGGTCGTCGGAATCGCCTGCGCGATCAGCAGTGTGGTCACGATAAGGACGGCCTTCATGGGTTTGGCTCCATGCGCAGTGTGCCATCGGCACCGATGATCAGCGATCCGCCGTCGTGTTCCCGCAGTATTTCGTCGAGACGGCGCTTTAGTTTGCCCGGCAGCGTGACCCCCCAGCGAACCGCCTCAGGATCGGCGCCACTGCGCGCCAGCGCGTCGCGCACCCCCGTGGGAACCGTGGGGCTCTCCATTTCGTGAAAGCTGCCGGGTGTTGACGCATTCCAAAAACTGATGCGCGAATCGACGACGGACATTCGACGGGCGCGATTTTGTTGCACTGCATAGAAACCAATCTCCCCGGCCGCAACCAGGCGGGTCAGGACCGCATCGGATTCGAAGCGCAGCGAGAAACCCGCCGATTCCTGCTCGGGCAACGGTGTTTCGCGGGAATCCACAGCCGGTGGCGAAGGCTCGGGCTCGCGGACTGGCGTCGCGGCAGGCTTTGCCGGAGCAGGCTCCTTTGGCGCTGTGACAATATCGGGCGACGATTGTTTCGGTGTGTATTTGGGTACCCATTTCGGGCGGGTCAGTACGACCGCCTTTTGCTCGGCCGCATTTGAGGTTGGTTTCTCGACGTTTGCGCGCGGTGCCGGCTGTGCTTCAGGTTCGGTCGCGGTGTGTTTTTCGAGGACGGGTGCCGGTTCGACTTCGGGTTCCGGCACCCAGGGAGCCGGTGACAACGGCATGCTCTGCACCAGGGCGAAAATGGCAACGAGACAGAGCGACAGAATCGCCATAAAGCGCATGATGTCCGTCTGCAGATCGGCAGCGCCGCCGACGTCCGTGTCAGCGGTTCTGTTCAAAGGGTAGGCGAGCGGTGAGCGCATCAGGGACTGACCTCAGCTTCCGATCCGCGCCTTAAGTGCCGCTCAATACGACTCAGACTGTCGCGGATTGCGGACGTATCCGTTCTTACGGCCTGGTCGTAGCGTTGTTGCAGCTTTGTGCCCAGCGTGACGGTCTTCCACACGCGCAGCAGATAGCCGCCGATGCCGCCGAATATCGTGGTGGAGAGCGCCAGCAGGATGCCGCCGTCGATCATGCGTTCGAGCATTGCGAATGCGCCCTGCTCAACGGCCGTACTGCGGTCGCCGAGCGCGTAGATCAGTGCGCTGCGCATGCCGATTGCGGTCCAGATAACGCCGGTACCGAAAAACAACGTCGTCCAGATGTCGGTCAGATGGTCGAGATGCACGATGCGATTGACTTCTGCGTTGCCGTCCAGGGCAGCGCGCAGACGGGCGGCCGTGATCAGCCATGCCAGTAGCAGCAGCGCGAACACGGGGATCGACGAGCCCAGATTGGTGTAAGCCCAGTCCAGCCATGCGCCCCCGTTGTTGAGTGCGCCGTGCTCAAAACGAATCCATCCGCCGCGGTGCAATACGTAAAGTGTTGCCGATGCACTGAGCAGGGTTCCCAGTGCACCGGCAACCAGGCCGCGGAAAAACTCGGCGGTGCGGCCCATTTCTAACGTCCGGCGGCGCAGGCCGCACAGGTTGCCTCCAGAACCAGCTCAACCTCCTGATAGAGCCGGTCCGCGCGATAGTAACCGTCGGCGTCGAGGCTGACCTTGAGCAGGCCGCGTTCCTTGTCCGACAACTCGCGTTCCATGTCCAGCAGAACCTTTCGTTTGTTCGGACAGGTGTGGGAGCAGTTGTTGTAGTCGCCGCGCATCGACATGAATTTCACGTTGAAGTAGCGGTTGTAGTAGTCCTGCGCCTGGCGCTTGCTGAGCAGACCGCGGTCGGCTGTCCAGACCAGAAATTCGCTGAACTCGCGCTTGTTCTCGGGTTTGGGATCGCCCTCGGCAATGCTCAGAAGTTCGTTGTAGTAGCTGTCGAAATGCGCATGGCAACCGTTTGCCAGCGTCGCCTGCACCGAATCGATCGCGGCAGTCAGATTGCGTGTCTGCGGACTGCCGCAGGCAGGTTGAGTGGAAGCGCAGCTACTGAGAAAAGACGCGGCAACAAGCAGCAGCGCCGACGCGAATACGGAGGGTCTTGAGATCGTCATTGTTGCGCTCCTATTGTTCCAGTGGACTGCGGTAGGCTTGCTCGATGCTCCCCGGCGGCGGGCCCGCCACCAGCGCTTCGGTTTCCTCGTCGCCAAACAGAATGGACTTAACGCCGCCGACGACTTCGATCATCTCCGGTGTGATGATGCCAAACGACTGATTGAGCTGTTCCATGAGCGTGGCACGCGCGATTTCCTGACGCGTGCGCTGAATCAGAATGCTGGTGTCCTCCATATCGAGGTAAATGTCCGACGCCAGCACCGCAAGCGACTGGTCGCCTTTGGCGCCGGACGTAGCGACCAGCTTGTAGTATTGATTGAAGCGCTCGCTCAGGCGCATTCCCGAACGACCGCGTAGTGTGGGGTTTGACTGCGCTGCGGGAGCGGCTGCCTTGCCGCCGATCAGCGCTTCCTGCAGCGTCCAGGGCGTCATTTTCTTGCCGAGTTCGGAGCGCAGCCCTTTCTCGAGCGATTTGCGTGTGTTGTTAACCGTGTGCTCCATGTCCGGCAGCCGCTCTTCCATAATCGTCAGCATTTCCAGATAGGTCGCGCCGATCTGGCGTGCCAGTCGCTGGCAGCCCGAGTCGTTCTCGGCGCCATCGCACTTGCTTTCGTTGTACAGGGCCTGCTGCTGGTCGAGCCTGCCGATCACTTCCTGAAGGCCCGTTTCCATGTCACGTGCGACATAGCCGGTTTGTTTGAGGTCTTCGACGACGGTCGTCGGAAACAATCGAATCGTGGGCGTCGTGGCGGCACTGGGCTGGCTGACCAGCAGTGCCAGCACCACGACGCTGGCAGACACGGCGATGCATCTTATTTTCATTTCCTGGTTCCTCGCGGTAGCGGCGGTGTGTCGTTGTCGGGTGCGAATCCCAAACTACCTGCGAATCGCTGAATGCAGGCTGAATGCAAAAACCGTACTAACCCCTATTGCGCACGGTAATGCGAATTATTATCATTTGTTGTCATAGCCAATCTGGGCTGGAAATTCTCAATGAAAACAAACGGCAATACCCTCGCTGCACTTCAGCGCGGAGAGCGTGGCGTCATTGACAGGGTGAATGCCGAAGATTCGCAGGTTCAGCGACTGATGGTGCTCGGGCTTGTCGAAGGTGCTGAAGTAGAACACGCCGGGTCGGCCATCGGCGGGGATCCGATAGAGTTTCGCCTGTTCGGCTGTGGCATTTCGCTGCGCCGCGAGCACGCCCGCTGCTTTCAGATTGCGCCGTCGGCGTCGTTGGGTGACTAAGCCGACCGAAATTCGAATATCCACCAACGAAATTCCCGTCAGCCGGCAAGCCGACGCGAGGATCGCGGTTGTCGGCAGCCCGAATTCGGGCAAGAGCACGTTGTTTAACCGTCTGACCGGGCTCAGACAGCGTATCGGCAACTATCCGGGCGTGACCGTCGAACGGCATGTTGGTACGCTCGCCGCCGGCAACGTGAAAGTCGAGTTAATCGACCTGCCGGGCACGTACTCATTGAGTCCCCATTCGCTCGAAGAGCAGATCGCTGTCGATGTCGTTCTGGGCAGAATGCCCGATTCCCCGCCCCCCGATGGCATCGTCGCGGTCCTCGATGCGAGCAACCTGTATCAGGGATTGTTCCTGATTCAGCAACTCGTCGATGTCGGACTGCCAATGATTGTCGCGCTGACAATGACGGATGCGGCACAGGCGTCCGGCATTGCGGTCGATGCCGGCGCGTTGAGCGAGGCGCTGGGCGGAATTCCGGTCCATTCCGTCGTGGCGACGAGCGGCGCGGGCATCGACGTATTGAGACTGGCCATTTCAGAACTGCCGGACGCTGACACGCCTGCCCCGCTGGCGGTCTGGCCGGAACTGAGTCAGGCGGCCCGGGAACTTGTCGCGATCGACGACAGCGTTGGGCAAATCGAGTACGAGCGACTGCTCGTCGACGGGCCGAGTGAACGCCATGCCGGGACCGTTGCGCGGTTGCGTGCCGGTGTTCTCGCAAAGCTTGACGCTCAACGTGAGCGCATTTTCGGTGCCGAACCGCCGCTTGCCGCCGAGGCGAGAGTCCGGTACGCATGGGTGCGCACAACGATGTCCGGTGTGCAGCGCTCGGCGCCCAGGCTCGTCACCTGGCGTCACCGCATCGTTGAATTTCTGAACCGGCCGGTGCCCGGAACGATTGGCTTGTTTATTGTCATGGCACTTGTATTTCAGGCCGTGTTTGCGTGGGCAACGCCGATGATGGAGCTGATCGATGAGACCGCGGCGCTGCTCGGTGCCGGGGTTGTTGACCAGCTGGGTGAGGGGGCCGTGTCGAGCCTGATTGCCGACGGTGTTATCGCAGGCGTCGGCAGCGTGGTCATTTTCCTCCCGCAGATTCTCATCCTGTTCCTGTTTATCATCGTCCTTGAGGATACCGGTTATCTGGCGCGTGCCGCCTATCTGCTCGATCGCGTGATGCGGGCCGCCGGGCTTTCCGGTCAGTCGATCATTCCAATGATTTCGAGTTTCGCCTGCGCCGTGCCGGGCATTATGGCCACGCGCGTCATTCCGAATCGCCGCGATCGAATTGCGACCGTGCTCGCTGCTCCTTTCATGACCTGTTCCGCACGTCTGCCGGTGTACTCGCTGCTCATCGCCGCGTTCGTGCCCGCTAGTAACATCGGATTTTTGAATCTTCAGGGCATCGTACTGTTCGGCCTCTACGTGTTCGGCATCGTGATGGGCATACTCACGGCGCTGCTAATGCGCAAGACGGCGTTGCGAGGGCCCAAGCCGCCATTTGCGCTCCTGCTGCCGGAGTTTCGCAAACCGAATCTGCAAACCGTGCTTATTCAACTGATGGGAAGAGCGAGAGTATTCCTTTATCGTGCCGGCACCGTCATTTTCACGGTTGCCGTCATCGTCTGGGCGCTGGCGTATTTCCCGCGCGCTGACGCGCCCGCGCCGCCTGTGGAACCGTATACAGTGCAACAGGGGTACGACGGTAATGGGATCGCCGCAGCAAATACACATTACGAGAATGAAGCGGCGGCCGCGCAACTGGAGCAGAGCTGGCTCGGCCGGGCAGGACGATTTGTCGAACCCGTCTTTAAGCCGCTGGGGTGGGACTGGCGGGTTTCATCGGCCGTCATTGCCGGATTTCCGGCACGCGAAGTTGTGATCGCGGTACTCGGCACCGTGTATGCCGTTGGCGATGAGGCAGACGAGGCGACGCTGAGCGGCCGCCTGCACGCGTCGACCTGGCCCGATGGGTCTCCCGTGTTCACGCTGCCGATGGTCCTGGGCTTGCTGATATTTTATGCGTGCTGTCTGCAGTGTGCCGCTACGCTGGCGGTCATCCGTCGTGAAACCAACTCCTGGCGCTGGCCGGTATTTGCCTGGATGTATATGACGACGATCGGTTATGTCGGCGCACTGCTGGTGTTCCAGATCGGCAGCGGTTGACGATCGGCAGGCTTAAATCGCTCGCAGTTTTTCGGCCGCCTCGGCGAGCGTCGCGTCGTCCTTGGCGAAGCAAAATCTTAAGCGCGTGCCGGTGAACGGCCGTTCGCAAAATACGGATAAGGGAATCGAGGCGACACCCAGGTCCCTGGTCCAGTGCCGCGCCAGATCTAAATCCCCGGTTTCGGCAATGTCTCCGTAGTCGACGATCTGGAAAAAAGTGCTGCGTGCGGGCTGCAGGCGAAAACGCGAGTCCCGTAGCTGTTCGCAGAAGAAATCACGCTTCTGCTGATAAAATGCCGGGATTGCGTCGGAAAACCCGGGGTGGTCCGTCATGAAATCGGCGATGCCGTGTTGAATCGGCGTACAGTTCGAGAACGTATTGAACTGGTGTACTTTTCGAAACTCCGCCGACAGAAACGCCGGCGCGATGCAGTAGCCAATTTTCCACCCTGTCGCGTGAAAGGTTTTGCCGAACGACGAAATCACCATTGTGCGCTCCCATAACTCGGGATGGCTTAAGAGGCTGCGGTGCGGTTCACCGTCGAAGACGATGTGTTCGTAGACTTCATCGGACAGCACCAGACAGTCGGTGCCGCGCAGCAGTGACGCAAGATGGTGCAGATCCTCGGCGCTGAGAATGGCGCCCGTGGGGTTATGCGGAAAGTTGACGACGAGCAGACGTGGATTGCGCTGCAGTGCGTCCTCCAGCCGTTGCCAGTCAATGCTGAAGTCCATACCGTCTATGTGCAATGGAATATGAGTCGTACCGCCGCCCGCGAGCGTTACCGCGGGCTCGTAGGAATCGTAGGCGGGGTCGAAGACGATGACTTCATCGCCGCGGCGAACGATCGCGTGAATGGCGCTGAACAGACCTTCGGTCGCGCCGCAACACACGGTGACTTCGTGCTCCGGGTCGATGTCGCGCTGCTGCAGCCGCAGCGTTTTGACCGCAATCGCCTCGCGCAGTGCAGCGATACCGGTCATCGGTGCATATTGATTCGCGCCGTCGTTGAGATGAAAGCCGATGCGGTCGATCAGTTCGGACGGCGGATCGAAACTCGGATACCCCTGCGACAGATTGATTGCGCCATGATCCGCCGCGAGCTGACTCATGATTGTGAATATCGTCGTGCCGACGTTGGGCAGTTTGCTGTCGATGGTGCCGCGCATTCGCGCTACGTTACTCGATGCGCACGCGAAAAACGATACTGAAACTCGGGCTGCCCGAGCCGATGTCGGGATTCATCGTGCCGGTCGGCGCGATGCGATAGCCGGTCACAGCCGGGTCGAAGCCCTGGCCGTCAGGCGAGGGCGTATAGTTGTAGGGCGCGCCTCCGCCCACCTGATTGCTAAATGTAACGTCTGTGGCGAAGTTGTAGGACAGACCGCTGGACGGCGAGCCGTCGGTAAACGTGATTGGATCTCCGGATGCGGTCGTGACATACAGAGCCATGTTGGCCGGAATCGGGTCCGTCAGCACCAGCGAGTCCGAATCCGTATTGCCGATACCGATGTTAGTAACGTCTATCGTATACTGCATAAATGCGCCCGGAATCGCTTTTGGATTGTTGCTGCCGTTCACGGGGTCGCTGAGAATCGACGCGACTTTCGTGACTTCGAGGAACGGATCGGGGCTTTGCGTCAGGCAAACGTCGTCGACGTGCCAGAAATCGCCGGCGGGTTCCGAGGCTCCGGTCATGCGGATTCTGAGCCTGAACCCGGTATGGCGCCCGTCCGCCGGGATTGGGTAACTGCGCACGAAAGTACCACCGGGCCGGCCGGCACCTGGAAATGTTTCGAGTACGATCCAGTTGTTCAGGTCGTTTAAGTACTCGATCACAAGATTTTCTTCGCTGTCAGGATCTTCGCTGAACCGGTCGCGGCCGCGGCGCACCCAGACTGCGACGTCGGAAAACGTGGCGTCGGTTGTGTCCACAACCGCGGAAACGACCTCAACGACGCCGCCATTTAAGAACAGCGAGTGTGAGGGCGAGGAAAAGGTCGCTGAATTTACGCCGGCTGTGCCGCCGCCGGAGTTGACGGTCCAGTTGGTGCTGAGTCCGTTTTCGAAGTAGTCGCAGATGCCGACAGCGAGCGGGCCGGACAACGCTATTTCGGTGATAACGACATCGTCGAAATGCCAGTAATCGAAATCGAATCCGCTACCCTGCGTCTGGCGTGCGCGGATGGCGAGGTTGTTGTGCAGTGCGTCGCCGGGCAGCACGAACGAGTGATTGTAGATCTGGCCGCTGGTGCCGGAGCCCGCGTACGCGATGAGCGTGTTCCAGGTACCGCCCGCCGTGCGGTATTCGATAAACAGGTCCTCGCCGTTTTCGGGCCCGTCACTGTTGTTAATGGAGTTGCTGCCGCGGCGAACCCAGATGTCGAGTCGCGCCGCTGCGACTGCGGCGTTGATGGACGGACTTGTGACGGTGACGGCCGTGTTGCGGGTGTAGGCGGCGCGTGGATTGGAGCCGGAGGTCTGCGCTCCGGTCAGGATGCCGGCCGCAGTCGTGTTGCTCGCCGTCCACGGTGCAAGCGCTGTACGGCTGAAGTTGTCGCTGAACAGCACGTCTCCGGGCGCGGCATGCACGATCGTCTGCAGGCTGAATGCAAAAACTGCGGAGAGGTTGTTAACCCACTGTTTTTTAAAAATTTTAAGCACCGTTCGGCACATGGTACGCGCATTGCTCTCAATTTGACTTAATTCTAAGAGCTACCGGAGACTCGGAACACCACACAGGTCACAGATTCACCAGCGAAATTTGGCACCGGGCGCCTTTAATTTGTACAAGTGATCAAGTTTTTGAGGGCTCAACGGACAGACGAGCTTTTCGCGCACCTCGCTGGCCGCCGGTGTCGGCATGAGCGTTTCCTCGTATGCCAGTATGTTCGATGAATCGTGTCTAGCAGTCCCGGTACTTGTCATTCAGACCGACACCGGCTGCGATCATGGGAAGAATTTTCTCCATGCGGCGCTGCTTTGTGTCATTGCGCTTCGCGGATGCAATGTAGTCTGCGTACTCGTTTTGTTTCCCGGTCGTAAGACCGCGAAAACCGGCTGTGGCGCCCTTGAATCGACGCATCGCTTTTGCCAGTTCATCGGGAACCGCGACAGGCCGGGAATGCTTCGCCTTAATTTCCCGGCCTGCATCGACATTTGCTATGGACTGCTTTACATAATGTTCGATGATGCGAGGCTTGATGTCGCTTGCCGAACTGATTCTCCATTGCCGCATTGCTTTGGTCTGGCCGGGTTGTGCATTGATCAGCACGCCTTGCTCGTCTTTGAGTAGCGCTCCCTGATGAAACCAAAGGCTTACCCAGTTCCTGAACGCTGCGAGGCCAACGACGTTTTTGCCGTTATGCGTGTAGCAGGGCGCTCCCCACTTGATTTCTTCACGGAGACCGGTGCGTTTGAGCACGCTTCGTAGCCGTGTAAGTTCGAGTTCCCAGTTCGAGTGTCGTCTAATGTAGCGTTCTACCGATCCGGTTCTCCGCATCGCATCCCTCCCGTGACCAAAAACCATATTACCTGAACGACCCGGTGTCAGGTACAGACCGGTGGTGTCAGGTACATCAGGCTGGTGTCGGACTTTCCAGCGGAATTGTTCAATTAGTCGTCTTGTTCACGCAGGTTGGAAAGGACAAATTCTGCATTCGCTCATTGTGGAGACGGTGTATGGGTCGTTCACCAAGGCTCAGTGTTCCGGGGTTACCTCACCATGTAACACAGCGGGGAAACAACAAATGCCCGATATTTAACTTCTCCGACGATTGTCTGGAGTATCTAAACGCCCTAAAAATGGCTGCGAGTGCCACGGAAAGCGTCATCCATGCGTACGCGTTGATGGGAAACCACGTCCATTTGCTCGTTACACCGACCGAAGACGATGGACTTTCGCGAATGATGCAATCGCTCGGAATTCGATACGTGCACTACATGAATAAGCGTTACAAGCGAACCGGGACGCTATGGGAAGGCCGATTCAGAAGTTCAGTTGTGGAAACGGATCGATATTGTCTTGAGTGTTATCGGTACATTGACCTGAACCCGGTACGCGCTGGAATCGTAAACAGCCCGATCGACTACATTTGGAGCAGTTGCAGGGCGAACGCGCTTGGCGAACGAAACGATCTCATTCAGCCGCATGAACTGTATCTTGCGCTGGGCGGTGATTCTGCGCGCCAGGCGCAGGCGTACAGAGGTCTGCTTGAGGATGCGGCGACAGAAACCTCGTTTCGCATCATCCGTGACAACAACGCGCGATGTCTTCCACTTTGAGGTAAAAATTTCGCTCCAGGAATGTGGCTTGGTATCTGACACCACCCGACGGTATCTGACACCAACGGGTTGTACCTGACACTGGTTGTTTGGAGTGGTCGGGGTAGCGAGATTTGAACTCACGACTTCTACCTCCCGAAGATAGCGCTCTACCAGGCTGAGCTATACCCCGAGGCGCGCAATCATACACAAAACTCTGTGGAATGTGAGCACGAATTGAAGCCGCGGCCGGTATTTTCGCCGGTCCGGATCAGGACCGGCGCTGTACCGAAAATCGCGCAATATCGCTAAGTGCCTGTTTGTATGCTGAGTCGTGCAGCGATCCCAGACACGCCACGGCCAGGTCCGCCGCTTCACGGGCTTTTTCCGCTGTATATTCGAGTGCTCCAGTCGACTGAATAATGTCTGTGATCTGCTGCAGGTGGTCCAGGCCACCTTCCAGAATAGCATTTCGAATCAGGCAACTCTGTGCCTTGCTGCTTTTTCGCATCGCATAGATCAGAGGCAACGTCGCCTTGCCTTCCGCCAGGTCATCGCCGATATTCTTACCGAGTTCCTCTGCGCTGGCTGCATAGTCCAGCGCGTCGTCCACCAGTTGAAAGGCTGTCCCCAGATGCCGGCCGTAGCTCGCCAGCATCGACAGTGTGCCTCGGTCTGCTCCACAAAGGACGGCGGCAATCTGCCCGCCGGCTTCAAACAGCCTTGCGGTCTTGCGGTAGATCACCTGCGTGTAGTCGTCTTCCGTCGTATCCGGGTCATGCACGTTCATGAGTTGCATCACCTCGCCCGCGGCAATGGTGTTGGTCGCGTCGGCGAGTATCTGCATCACACGCATATCGCCGATGTCAACCATCATCTGGAACGCCCGCGAGTACAGGAAGTCGCCGACCAGCACACTGGCCTGATTGCCGAATACGGTGTTCGCCGAATCTCTGCCGCGTCGTCGCGACGACGAATCGACGACGTCATCATGCAGCAGCGTTGCCGTGTGTATGAACTCGATTATCGCCGCGGCGCGGATATGCTGGGTGCCGCTGTATCCAAGGCTGCGTGCCGCAAGCAATACGATCAGCGGCCGGAGGCGCTTGCCGCCGCTCATGACGATGTGTTGCGATACCTGCGACACCAGCGCCACGTCACTTGCCAGACTCTCGGTAATCAGCTCGTCAACGGCCCGCATATCGTCCGCGGCGAGTTTGGCGACGTCCTCGAAATTGATTAGTTGCGGCGATGATTCAAGCGCTTGCATGGCATCGGTGATAATGCCTGAACGGCTGGCTATTGGATACATTCTTTGCCCACATCAGCGGTTCTATCCGAGTTCGCAAGCCGTTGAATTCAACCAGGATTTGCCTGCCTGTGGAGATTGACCCGGCGCGCGCGAGTCTATAGAATTCCGGCTCTTTTGTGGTGCCGGCCAGCGTTTCTGCTGCGTGGTGATTCGAAGCTTCCACAATAATGTCTTATTTCTCAGTAAGTTGCGTAGCGCTTCTTACACAATGGAGCAAAACGATGTATGCGGTTTTTCGCACCGGCGGCAAACAGTACCGCGCGGCAAAGGGTGATGTTCTGCGTGTCGAAAAAATCGACGCCGGCGAGGGGGCGACGGTGCAGTTTGACGACGTTCTGCTGGTCGGAGAGGGCAGCGATATTCAGGTCGGCAATCCATTTCTGACCGGTAGTTCGGTCAGCGGCAAGGTATTGCGGCAGGGCAAGAGCAGGAAGGTGCCGGTCGTCAAGTTCAAGCGTCGGCAGAATTACCTTCGTCAGGGCAGCCACCGGCAGTTTTTCACTGAAGTGGAAATTACGGGTATCCGTTCGGACGCTGGTGACAAGGCGGACAAGAAGGACGAGAAACCAGCCGCAAAGAAAGCGACGCCCAAAAAGGCGGCTGCAAAGAAAACGGCTGCAAAAAAAACGGCTAAGAAAAAGGCGACGAAAAAAGACGACGCATAGCCTATCGGAAATTCAATCTGCTCAGTCCAGCGACGGGCAATTCACAACAGGTAACAGACAGTGGCACATAAAAAAGCAGGCGGCAGCAGTAAGAACGGCCGCGATTCAGAAAGTAAACGCCTGGGCGTAAAGATTTACGGCGGTCAGAAGGTCATCGCCGGCAATATCATCGTTCGCCAGCGCGGTACGCGGTTTCATGCCGGAACGAACGTGGGAATCGGCCGCGACCATACGCTGTTCGCTAAAGCCGACGGACATGTAAAATTCGAGCGCAAAGGTCCAAAAAATCGCCAGTTCGTGAGCGTTGTCGACGTCTGAGCAGGCACATCGCCAGACGTTTCCCGGGTAGCCCCAGAGGCTACAGCCGGGCTCGAAAACCCCGCCGTTGCGGGGTTTTTTGTTGGATAATCCCGTCATGAAATTTGTCGACGAAGCAAGCATCAAAGTACAGGCCGGAAACGGGGGGCATGGCTGTCTGAGCTTTCGGCGGGAGAAGTACGTCGAACGTGGAGGGCCCGACGGCGGAGACGGCGGGCACGGTGGCAGCGTGTTTCTGGCGGTTGACGAATCGCTGAACACGCTGGCCGATTTTCGCGTTGCCCGCCGGTTCAGGGCGCAGAGCGGAGAAGGCGGATCGGGTCGCAACCGAACGGGCCGCTCCGGAGAGGATCTCGATGTCAGAGTGCCGCTCGGAACAGTCGTTCACGACATCGACACGGGAGAAATTATCTGCGACCTGACGAGTATCGGGCAACGACAAAAGGTCGCTGAAGGAGGGCGAGGGGGACTCGGCAATACCCGTTTCAAGAGTTCCACGAATCGCGCACCCCGCAAAACGACGAACGGTACACCGGGGGAAGCCAGACACCTGAAACTGGAGCTCAAGGTACTTGCTGACGTTGGGTTGCTCGGCATGCCCAATGCGGGAAAGTCGACCCTGATTTCGGCGATGTCTTCGGCGAAACCACGTATCGCCGACTATCCGTTTACTACGCTGCATCCCAATCTCGGCGTCGTGCGGGTGGGGCGCCTGCAGAGTTTCGTGATGGCCGATATCCCGGGTCTGATCGAAGGTGCAGCCGAAGGGGCCGGTCTCGGCATTCAGTTTTTGAGGCATCTTCAGCGTACTCGACTTTTGTTGCACCTTGTCGACATCGCTCCGATCGATCCGGAGGCGCGTCCCGCCGATGACGTCGAAGCAATCGCGGCCGAGTTGCTCAAGTTCTCGGAAGAGCTGGCCGATAAGCCGCGGTGGCTCGTCTTAAACAAGACCGATTTGCTGACGGCAGATCAGCTCGCGTGCAGGCGTGAACAACTGCTCGACGCGCTCCGCTGGCGCGGTCCGATGTTCGAAATCAGCGCGGCGACGGGTGCCGGCGTCGACCTGTTGGCCAAGAGCGTCATGCGGGAACTTGAGTCGCTGGAACAGCTGGAATCCGACGAGGGATTGCCCACCGTTTAGCGGTCCGAGTTTAGTGACCTGCGTCACAGTTTTAGCCGCGACGAGTCGCGCCAAACCGGCAAATCAGACCTGCGTCCCACCGCGAAATCCGCGCCCTCCGTAGAATGTACGCATCGGTCGAATCAACGATCGCAGAGGAATTCCAAAGTGGACAGGGAGCACGGTTTTACACTGATCGAGCTGATGGTGACGCTTGGCGTCGCAGCCATCCTGCTGTCGATTGCAGTGCCGGCGATGCAAA
Organism: Woeseiaceae bacterium; assembly: GCA_965224505.1. Classification (GTDB taxonomy): domain Bacteria; phylum Pseudomonadota; class Gammaproteobacteria; order Steroidobacterales; family Woeseiaceae; genus UBA1847. The sequence continues at coordinate 1,043,515 of CBDCZL010000018.1, read as the reverse complement.
TGTTCACAAGCAATGCGCGGCAGACAGGGGCCATCAACAATTTCGTGTCCTCACTGCACCTCGCGCGCAACACAGCCATCACGACGAACGCACGGGTTACGATGTGCGCCAGCGCGGACGGTGCATCCTGCGGCGGTAGTGCCTGGCAGAACGGATGGATTCTGTTTCGCGATCCAAACAACAACGGAAGCGTCGATGCCGACGAGCGCGTCATCGGCAGTGTCGGCGAGACGAAAAAGCTGGCGATCGCCTCATCCGAGTTCGGCAGCGCGCTGACTTACCGGCCCAGTGGCCGAGTCCTGAACGCCGGCGTCGTGTCGAGTACGGGCGAGCTTACCTTTTGCGATCACCGGGGTTCCGATTTCGGCAAGGTCGTCATACTCGATTTATCCGGCAGACCGCGCGTTTCCAAAACCTCCGGGGACGGCTCGTCGCCGTCCTGCAGTTAGATCTCTACGGGCAAGCCGATGACGGTCGTTATACGACAATCCGGATTTTCGCTGCTCGAGTTGTTGATCGCGCTTGTCGTATTCAGCGTGGGGCTGCTGTCGATTGCCGGATTGCAGACGGTCTCGAAGCAGTCGAATTTCGAGGCGCTGCAGAGGACGACCGCATCGCAGATTGCGCACGGACTGCTCGAAGACATGCGTACCAACGGCGACGCCATCGGCCTGTATCTGTCTGCGGGCGAACTTGGCGGCGGTTCGCGCGGCGCGTCGCCGGCACCCAACTGCGGTCCGGGCAACGAATGCAACACAATGCAGAAAGCTGCGTACGATCTCTGGTTCTGGGAGCAGATTCTCGACGGCACGCTGGAAATGAGCGGCGGTAACGCCGCGGGTGGGCTCGTGCTGCCGACACTGTGCATACAGGGTCCGGGCGGGCCGGTCGCAGGGATTTATCGTGTGACGATTGTCTGGCGCGGCACGGCAGCGCACACGGCGACGAACAATACGGCCTGCGGTGCAACGAGCGGCAACTATGGAACGAACAATCAGTCGCGCCGAGTCGTGGAAATTCCGACGTACCTCGATCCCACACTGTAAGCGAGATTATCGACGCCATGATGTTCCGAAAATCTCAGCAAGGTATGACACTGGTCGAACTGATGATCGCGATGCTGCTGTCGTTGGTGCTCGCAGGCGCGATTGTGTCGGTGTTCGTCAATAATTCTCACAGCTTCAAACAGGACGAAAATCTGTTGCGTATGCAGGACGACGCCAGACACGCGTTACGGCAGCTTGCATTCGACATCAGCATGGCAGGCCACTACGCTGACCTGCTCGTTCCCGGGATCGTTACGGCAGACACGGCTCTGACGCTGTCTGCAGACTGCGGTCCGGCGGGACAGGCCAACTGGATCTATCGGACGGTCGACGCAGCGACCGGCGAATCTCTTTCCGTCACGGCTGTGGACAACGCCAGCAGCGCTCAGGCTGTTGCAGCGCATTCGTGCATTTCCGGTTCGGAAATCGAACCCGGTACCGATATCGTTTCGATCAAACGCGTCATGGGAACTGAGGCGGGCAGTCTGCGAGCCGGGGGAATATACCTCAGAACCAACGGTACCGATGGTCTGTTGTTCCGCGCGCCGCTGACGTCGACGCCCACCGTTGACGTCGCTGTGCCGCGTGCGGACTGGGAGTTTCGGCCGAGTATCTACTACGTGCGGCGCTACGCAACGACACCGGGCGACGGGACTCCGACGCTGTGCCGCAAGGTTCTGAGCGGGAGCGGACCCGCGATGACGACCGAGTGTATTGCGACGGGAATTGAAAATCTGCAAATTGAATACGGCGTCGATACGTCCGACGACGGGCATCCAAACGTATTCCTGACGAGTCCGACACTCACGCAGATGCAAAACGTCGTAACAGCGAGAATTTATCTGTTGGCTCGTACGACCGACACCGATTCCCGGTACACGAATACGAAGACATTTTCCGTCAGTAACGCGCCGGATTATGCACCGGGCGACAGTTTCCACCGCCGTGTATTTTCAACGTCGGTATCCATACAGAACATTAGAAGCATGAACATGATGGGGTTCTAGCCATGCGACTTTCAGATCATTCATCGCGACAACACCAGCGGGGCGCTGTGCTGATCGTCGCACTCGTATTTCTGGTCGTTATTACGTTGCTGACGATGTCATCGATGCGTTCGAGCAGGATCGGCCTGTTTATGGCAGCTAACGAGGAGGCGCGGGTTGCGGCAGACCAGGCAGCACAGGCATTGGCGGACGCGATTGTCGCGAATCCGGCTTCAACGCCCGTAACCGGTACGTCGGGGTTTACCTCATGTACACCTGGTCAGGCGAATTGCAGCCGCACGGATCTTCCGGTCAACGATGCGATGCTCGCCGACGCGATTTCGTCGAACCATCTGTCTGCTCGAGTCGAGCGAACGGGCACTGAATTCAGTCCGCCACCTCGTGTCGTCGAATCGAGTATCGATAAATTCAGCAGTGCTACGTTCACCGTGACAACGACCTACGATCGGATCGAAGACGGTCAGGGATTTCAGCGCGTCAACGAAGGCGTACTCGTACTTGTTCCGAGAGAGTAAGTACTCGAGTCCGAGAGGCAAACAGTATGGACAGCAAACTCAAAAAATGGACTTTGACTGCGGCACTCGCCGCACTGATATCAATCGTTGGGACCGCGAGCGCGGACGATACCGACGTGTACCTCAATCCAGGCGCCGGCCTTCCGTCGGGCAGCGAGCCGATGGTTATGTTTTCGCTCGATTACCGGCCGAACCTTGCCTCCACAGCATGCAACGACGACGAGTGTGATACGCTGATCAAAGAAGGGTATATGAGCTCGACCGGGCCGTACACGTTTTTCGACGTTTTGCGCGGTGCGCTGAGAAAGGTGTTCGACCCTCTCGAGGGAGTGCGCGTCGGGCTTATGCTCAACCACGATCACATCAACAAATGTGCCGGCTTCGGTCGAACCCAGTGCAGTAACGGCGGTTACATTGCAATGGGCTTTGAGCTGTTTAAGAAAGGCGACGGCAACGGCGCCAAAGCCAGATTTCATGACATCCTCGACTCGATGCCCACGCCGCAAGGCAATCTGAGTCATTCGTATCAGGGCAAAGAGCTGTTCTTTGAGTTCTTTCGTTATCTGACGGGCCAGGGCGTCTACAACGCCCACAACGGCTATACTGACTATGGCACGAAGAATACCCTCAACCTCGATGTCGATTTTCCCGACATCAGCTGGGATACAGGCATCGAAACGGGTGCTGTTCTGCGGCCCGACTATATAAGTCCGTTCCAGACCGCAGGCGCTTGTTCCAAACTCTACAGCGTCAATATGTTGTTCCAGGTGGCGAATCAGGACGACGATTCGGACGGTGCTATCGAGAATGCAATCGCGAACGGCGGATTCGGCACGTCGCCCCGTACATTCAAAGACGTTGTTCAGTATCTCAACGATGCCGACCTTGCGAACGGCAACTACGGCACGGTCTCGGATCTCGACGACAAACAAAATCTGACGTCTTACTTCATCGTGGACGAGACCAAGATCAACACAACGACGCGCGGCTACGCGCAGGCCGGCGGCACCGGCGTACCGCTGGCACTGAGCGAAAACCCCGACGAACTCGTTGCATCGCTGCAGGAAATCTTCAAGCAGATTCTAAGTGTGAGTACGACCTTCGTCGCGGCGTCCGTGCCGGTCAACGTCTTCAATCGGTCCGAAGTCACCGACAACGTGTACATCGCGCTGTTCCAGGTTGACGGCCAGGGCAAGCCCTACTGGGTCGGAAACCTCAAGAAGCTCAAGCTCCGCGGTGCCAACGACTCTTCAGCGACAGCGGAACTCGTCGATGCCCGCGATATTCCGGCCGTTGCCGGCGACGGGCGAATTCGATTCGATGCGCTGACGTACTGGACCGATCCCCTGCAATTGCCTCCGCCGGATACGGACGCGGGTGAGGTCGCAGGACGCGACGGGCGCAGCGTTGCGCGCGGCGGTGCGGGTCAGAAAATTCCCGGATTTATGTCGGGGGGTCCACGGGTGAGCGCCGCGTCGAGCGGACGCAGAATCTACTACGACAAGACCGATTCAAGTCTGGCACCGTTAAACGGCGATTCCACAACGGCATCGAACTTGCAGTCTGACTTCGATGTGTCGACAACACTTGAGTCGGCAGTGATGGTTGCCTATGCACGTGGATTCGACGTCGACGACATCGACGGCGACGGCGATCGTACCGAGGCTCGCGAGTGGATTTTCGGCGACGCTCTGCATTCGCGGCCGCTGCCGATCAACTACGGAGCAGTCGGTGGGTATACCGCCGCCAACCCCGCGATCTACGTTGCCGTGGCCTCCAACGACGGTATGCTGCGCATGGTTCGGAATACGACGACGGGCGGCGCAGAGTCGGGTACTGAGGCGTGGGCCTTTTTGCCGCGAGCGTCCATGGAGGCTCAGACTACATTGCGCGCCAATGGTACGGGCGGGGCGCATCCTTACACGCTCGACGGCGCGCCGGTCGCCTTTATCCAGGATACCAATTTCGACGGCACGATCGATCCCGGCGATGGCGACAAAGTTTACCTCTACGTTGGAATGCGCCGCGGCGGCAAGTCCTACTATGCGCTTGACGTTTCCAATCCTGAGTTCCCTAAAATGCTTTGGCGCATCGACAAGGGCGGCGACTTTGCGGAGCTCGGCTACACGTTCTCCAATCCGCGCGTCGGAATGATCCGTACGGCGACCGGCGGTCGGCCCGTCGTCATGTTTGCCGGCGGTTACGATTTCAACAAGGATCGGCGCGGTGTGGTGGGCAGCGACGATTCTGAGGGTAATGCAATCTACGTAGTCGACGCCGAAACCGGTCAATTGATCTGGAAGGCGAAGCGGGGCTCCGGCGGTGCAGGCGGCGGCGTCTTCGAACACCCCAATCTGACCGACAGTATCCCGTCGACGTTGACGACAGGCGATTCGAATGGCGACGGCTATACCGATCGCATTGTGGTCGGCGATACGGGCGGCCAGATCTGGCGTGCCGATCTCGTCGGCGAAAACACTGCAGACTGGACATTGTCGCTGCTCGCTTCCGTCGGCCGGCACTCAGGCGACAGTCCTTCCATTGCATCCGACCGGCGCTTTTTTCACCGCCCCGACCTGGTGCCGAGCAAGGACAGTAAAGGCCTGTTTGACGGTGTGTTGCTCGGAAGCGGCGATCGTGCGAACCCGCTCGACAAGGGCGGTGCGCATTCGAACTACTTTTACATGATCAAGGACCGCCAGACGGCAATCGGATCCGGCGTCGACACCGGGCTGGAACACGACGATTTCGGTGACGTGACGAACAACTGCCTGCAGTCCGCCGGCGGCTGTGTCGTCGATCTGACCGATGGCTGGCGTATGCGGCTCGAACAGCCCGGTGAGAAGGTGCTGGCGACTGCACTGACCGTTACCGGAAAGACATTCTTTACGACCTATCTGCCTTATGCTGTGGGTTCGGCGTCGGCGTGCTCCCCCTCGGAGGGTGGCGGTCGTCTGTACGCCGTGTCGCTGCAGGACGGCAAGTCCGTCATGAACTACGACACCAGCGACGATCTGCCGGGACAGCCGCCTGAGGAACCCAATTCCAAAAACGATCGGTTCGTTGAGTTACGATCGGGCGGAATTCCGGCAGAAGTCGTGTCGATTCCACCCAACAAGATATTGCGGCCGGACCTGCAGATCGACAATGTCAACGCGACGACACGCTGGCGAACCTTCTGGAATCTGCAGGAAGATTCCGACTAGTGGGCCGCTTGATAAATTCGGTCACTCTCAGAGTCCTTCTCAGGGGGCAGACCCAGGCGAAGCGGTGCCGGCATAGCCGGGCTATGTCAAGTGGCTTCAACACCGTTATGCCCCTTGAGAAGGGCTCCCGGTGGGTCGCACCACAACGCCCTTCGGCGGTGTTGAGCTCGCTTGAATTGGCGACGGCCAGTCCTGCGCTCGCTCGCCTTGCCCAAGGGCGTTGTGATGCGACTGAGAGTCACCGAATTTATCAAGCGGCCCACCAGGGATCCACCAAGGCCTGTTAAAGGAGCATCGATGAAATTCAGCAACACGAGGCAACAAGGCATCACACTGCTTGAATTGCTCGTCGTCGTGGCGATTATTGCGATCGTTTCTGCGCTCGCATACCCGTCGTACATTCAGCACATAACCGATACCAAACGTACCGCCGCGCGCTCCGCACTGATGCAGATCGCCGATCGTCAGCAGCAGTTTTTTATGGACAACAAGACCTACGCTGCCGACCTTACCGACCTTGGTTTCGCCGCCAATCCGCTGGTCATCGGCGATGACGGAAAATCGCTGGCGGCAGGAGATGTCGACAGCGTGTACAGCATTGCGTTGTCGAATACGAGTGCGATCACGTGGACCGCGACGGCCACACCGCTGCATGCTCAGTTGAGCAGGGACAGCGAATGCGGTTCGATGAGTCTGACAGAGGCGGGTGTGCAGGGTGCGTCAGGCGGCGGTTCGGACTGCTGGAACTGACGGAGCGGGCCGGGGGCGCTCACCGTTAGTTCAGATTTTGGAGGCTGCTCTTATCCGGCAGCGAGCGCCTTGACGCGTTTATTCAGCCGGCTCTTGTGCCTGGCCGCCTTGTTTGCGGTTACAATGCCTTTGTTGATCATGCTGTCGATAACGGGAACCGCTTCCTTATAGGCGGCCGCTGCCGCTTCGTGATCGCCGGCATCGCAGGCCTTCACGACGTTCTTAATTTTGGTGCGCATCATTGAGCGCAGTCCCATGTTGTGCTTACGAGACTTTTCCGCCTGACGGGCGCGCTTTCTGGCTGACTTGATGTTTGCCACGACTGAAACCTGAGTTCGGGGTGCAAAGAGCCGCGTATTATTGGTGCCCTTGACGGCATTGTCAATGGCCGTGACAGGGTCGCTCCAGACTCTCTGACGAGACTGCGTAAATTACTGATTTTAAGACGCTTTAGGGCTAAACTCGGCGCACTATGGCGAGCGAAAAGACACTCTCGGGCTGGAAGCTGGCACTAAAGACGTCGGTCGTCAGCGCGATGACGCTGATATCGCGAATTCTGGGGCTCGTCCGCGACGTGGTGTTTGCGCAGTGTTTCGGTGCGGGACTGCTGATGGACGCGTTTCTCGTGGCGCAGCGTATCCCGAACATGCTGAGGCGTTTTTTCGCCGAAGGGGCGTTCTCTGCGGGGTTTGTGCCGGTGATGGCACGGTACCGGGAGCGGCATTCCGCCGACGCATCGCAAATCTACGTCGACTCGATGGCCGGCACCTTCGGCGCGATTCTGTTTGTCGTCACGGCGATCGGCGTGGTTGCCGCTCCGGTGCTTGTGATCGTTGTGGCACCCGGATTCATCGGCGACGGAGGCGATTTCGACCTCGCGGCACTGATGCTGCGGTTCACGTTTCCATACCTGTTTTTTGTTTCGCTGACCGCGTTTGCGGGAGGTGTGCTGAATACCTATGGGCAGTTTGCGGTTCCGGCTTTCACGCCTGTAATACTCAATGTCGTGCTGATAGCGGCTGCGGTCTGGCTCGCGCCACAACTCGATCGACCCATCATGGCGCTGGCCTACGCCGTGTTCATTGCGGGCGTCTGCCAGCTGCTGTTTCAGTTGCCGTTTCTCGCGAAGATCGGCAGACTGCCGCGCCCGCACTGGGCACCGCGGAACGAAGGCGTGCGTCGCGCGTTCAAACTTATGGTTCCGGCGATATTCGGATCGTCCGTCGCGCAGATCAACGTGTTGCTTAGCGGCATGATCGCTTCGCTGCTGCCGATCGGCAGCATCAGTTATCTGTATTATTCGGATCGTCTCATGGAGTTTCCACTGGGGCTGTTTGGTATCGCGCTTGCGACCGTAACGCTGCCTTACCTGTCGAGGCTCTGGGTGGGCGAGCAGAAGCAATTGTTTGCATCGACGCTGGACTGGTCGATGCGCATGGCATTGCTGATCGCCCTGCCGGCGGCCATTGGTCTCGTGTTGCTGGCCGGTCCGCTGATAGCAACGCTGTTCTTCGGCGGGGAGTTTGACGAACGATCCGTGCGCCTTACGATGGTTGCGCTACAGGCTTACGCTGCGGGCCTGGTCGGTTTTTCGTTTGTAAAGGTGTTAGCCCCGGCTTTTTTCGCACGCGAAGACACGCGAACACCCGTGCGTATTGCGATCGTCGCGCTGATCGTCAATCTTATCGTCGGTCCATCCACGGCCTGGTTTCTGATTCGGTCGGGCTATTCAGGACCCCATGTTGGGCTTGCGGCAGCGACGTCAATCGCCGCGGTGGTCAACGCCGTTTTATTGTATCTGGGTCTGCGCCGGGATGACGTGATCGAACACGGTCACGGCTGGTCCGCGTTGTTCGCACGGACAGTCGTGGCGAATGCCGCGATGTGCATTGTGCTCATTCAGCTTCAACGGCCTCTGCAGTGGTGGCTTCAAAGCGACCTTGCCGAGCGCTTACTGTGGTTGTCCGTTTCGGTCGTTGCAGGTGCGGTTGCTTACTGCGCCGTGCTGGTGCTGTCCGGTCTTCGGCCGTCGCACCTCAGGGTGGGAGGCTGAAGATGCGCCTTGTCCGCCATCTGGCCGACATGCCGTTCGATCGTCTCGCGGGCGGTAGCGTTGTGACGATCGGTGCGTTCGATGGCCTGCACCTCGGGCATGAGCAGTTGCTGGCCCGGGTCACAGCGCAGGCGAAAGACATCGATGCCGTGTCGGCCGTAATGAGTTTCGAGCCCACGCCGAAGGAGTTTTTCTCGGAAGGTAATCCACCGCCGCGGCTCATGCGGTTTCGCGAGAAATACGAGGCATTGGCACAGCGCGGCATCGATTTGTTTTTCTGCCCGCGATTCAGTAGTGCCATGCGAGGTATTTCGGCCCCGGATTTCGTCCGGCAGATTCTCGTGCAGGGGCTGAACGTGCGGCACGTAGTCGTTGGTGACGATTTTCGATTTGCACGACGGCGCGCGGGGTCCGTCGTCGATCTGCGCCGTTTCGGGGATGCTTTGGACTTTAGCGTTGAGGACGTCGCAAGTATTCTGATCGGCGATACCCGGGTCAGCAGTACCGCCGTTCGAGATGCATTGTGTGCCGGAGATCTTGCCCGAGCTACGGAGTTGCTGGGGCGGCCGTACCGAATGTCGGGCAGAGTCGTCAGAGGCAGGCGGCTGGGACGCCAGCTCGGTTATGCGACGGCGAACGTCGATCTTCGCCGCCGACAGTGTGCCGTCGCGGGAATTTTCGCGGTAAGGGTAGCCGGGCTCGAAGAGGGTATCGTTGACGGCGTTGCCAGCGTCGGTACGCGCCCGACGTTCGATCTGACCAGGCCGCTTCTCGAAGTCCACCTGTTCGACTTCGATCGCTGCATCTACGGCAAACACATTCACGTCGATTTCATCGCCCGGCTTCGAGATGAGGAAAAGTTCGATTCGGTCGGCGCACTGGTTGCACAAATGGCGCGGGACGCAGAGAATGCCAAAGCTGCGCTGGCAGTCGGTCGCTGAAGGGAGTACTGCTTGGAAGAGCCCACACAAAATGAAAGCGTTCGATACGTATTGTGGATAACCATCGCCACGATTGTCGTCATAGCGGATCAGGTAACGAAATGGGCGATCGTGCAGTGGATCGATCTATACGCCCGCCCTGTGCCCGTCAATTCGTTTATCAACCTCGTGCACTTACAGAATAAGGGGGCGGCATGGAGTTTTCTGGCGGAGGCGGGCGGTTGGCAACGCTGGTTCCTGGCGGGGCTTGCGGCCGTAGTGAGTGCGGTACTGGTGGTCTGGTTATGGCGCATCCGCGGGGCCGGTCAACTTGTGCTGTCGGCCGGCCTGTCGCTGGTCCTGGGAGGTGCCGTTGGCAATCTGATCGACCGCGTGCGCCTTGGGCATGTGACGGACTTTATTCAGGTGTGGCTCGGCGACAAACTCGGCTATTTCCCGGCGTTTAACGTTGCGGATGCCGCGATATCGGTTGGTGCAGCCTTTCTTTTGTTTGACGCGTTTTTTCTGGCCGAAAAGTAATTCCCACTAGCGCGTTCGAGTCCAGCAGTCCGCGTCGGGAGCCGATGTTTGTGCGCCGGTTTCATCGATCGTAAAGGTCTGACACTTTCCGGCCTCACTGCCGCCGAGCTGATAGGTGGCCGTAACGGTAAATTCCTGATTGTTGTTTTGGACCGCAACGTTTACGACGTAGGCGCCGCTTGCGGTCGTGAACGGATTGCTGGTAAATCCGAGATTGGTCAGATCGTTTGTAAAGCTGCGTTGATTCAGATACCAGCGCTCCTGGTTGGTCGCGGCCTGCAGCAGCGCGGCGCGCGCCTCGGTGCGCTTCGCCCGTGCAACGAATTCCTGATATCCCGGATAAGCGATTGCTGCAAGTATTGCGACGACGACCACGACGATCATGAGTTCGATCAGCGTGATGCCCGACATGTATTTGCGTTTCTGCATTGTTTCGTCCTATTGACCTGCCGCTGCGACTTTTCGGTGTCAGTACGCGCGGCGGCAGGCGCTGTTCAGCTACTCGATGCCGTCCTGCGTCCAGAGTGTCCGTACCGGGTTGTTATCGAATCCGGGGTCGAAACACTCGGGACCGACGCATCCTATCGGCGGTATGTCGCAATCTTCTCCCGGCAGACAACTGCTGTCCTCCGACGGAAACAGGAAGGCAGGGGTCGGTGCAATACCGCCTTGTTGTAGCGGTGTCGTACGTGCGGCGTTACTCTCGCTCGGCAGCATCGTGTCGAGGTTGTTTGCCACGGGGTCGCCGTTGGCTACGCTGACGCGGTGCAGGTAATTACTGCCTGGCGATACCCGGCAGGCTCTGTTGGCTGCCGTATCCGGTTCGTAACTGATGAAAAATACGGAGTTATCGAAGGTTGTCGATGCCGACAGCATCATCTGGTTACTCTCAAAGGAGAATTTCCAGCCGCGGTCGTTTTGTCCAATCACGGTGTTGACCTGGCCGCTGACTTCCACAAGATCGGCCGGCGTCGCAATGTTGTAGTTCGAGTACGCCGTCGCCGTGAGCTTCGTAAATAAATCCTCGTCCCGCAGTGAGAAATAGGCATCGGCCGCGCTCGTGTCGAGTGGGTGCGCGCGGTATCCACTGCCGACACCCACCGCGGCGAAGCGTCGATTCAGTACCGGGTCCGCAAAGATCGATACGTCGGGCGCCGTATAGAAACGCCGGGCATCGGTATCGCCGGCAGCAGCCGAGCCTTCGCCGCCAAACTGAGCAATGACACCGCCCGTTACGGCGTTGGCCGGCGTTTGGCCTCGAAATACGTCAAAGCGCAATACCTGTCCGCCGATATCCACGGCGTACATGCGGTCCACGAACCCATCGCCTGAGAAGTCGATCGCGCGTACCTGGCTCGGAATGGCGCGAGTCATTTCCGGAATGGTCAGGTCCGCATTGGTGCGCCCGGCGCGCCAGATGCGATCGCCGCTGAACAGGTCGAGCATCGAAATGCCGGCCCCTACGTTGTCGGCAGCGGACGGCCAGCCGGCCGTATCGTGCACCGTGTCATAACCTTCGCCGATAATCACGACAGTTTTGGAGACTTTGTTGCCCGAGCTGTACAAATTGTTCGAGCCTTCGTCGATATCGACCCGTGCCACCACCGGCCGGCTCCAGGACTGCCCGAATTCCGGGTAGGTTTTCGCCCAGTTGAGCTGTGGGTCGTTCTTGTTCGTGACGTCGATCGAGAAGTAGTGATTGCCACCGCGCCGCATGCCGAAAATGATGTGGACGAAATCGTTGCCGTCGATAACGCCATTGTTGTTTTCGTCGGATACGACCGGAACGATATCGCCGTCGATGCCGTAGTTCTTGTAGGTCGACGCGCCGTCGAGCATGAGTTCCGGCAGATTGTCCAGGAGTTGTTTCGGGATAAACGACCAGAGTTCGGTCCCGGTGTCGGCGTCGATCGCATGAAAATAACCGTCGTTCGTCGCCGTAAACACCACGACGTCGGGGCTGCTCTCGGTACCGCCATAAACAATAGCGGCCGGTTGCGAGTGGAGTGCGTCACCCATGACGTAGCGCACTGTGGTTGCCGGATCGTTATCGACGTCAAGCACGTCCTCGCCGCGCGTCCAGCCGATGATCTCGCTCAGCGTGGGTTCACCGGTACTGCCCGTGAGGCCGAAGTCCGCGAGTGTCAGCGCGGTGTTTGCCGTAGAGATTGTATTGCCCGCAGAAGCCAGGTCGTTGCTGGTGCCCAGGTTCGTGTAAACCTTCCGCAGCGTCGGGTCGGGCAGTCGGTTGGCTGCACCGCCCAGCAGTACATCGGAGCCGTCGGGTGCTCCGACTGTCCAGAAGCTCTTTGCACCGTTCTTGATGAATCCCGTCACAGCGTCGACGGCGTCTGCGCCGGTCGAGTCTTTAATCGTCGCGCCATCCAGCGTGTACTTCTTGAGGTTGCCGGGCCAGTGTACTTTAGCTTCGGGTCGGAACGACGACAGATAGAGATCGTTGAAATTCGTCGTCCGGTTAAATGCGTTCACGGCAACGGTCGGTGCCGAAAACGACAGCCCCTTCTCCAGCGCCTGATCGACAATTTGCATCAGCGCGTTGGTCAGTGACACCACGTCGTCTGCGAGATAATACGTACCGCCCGATTCCGTCGCAGTTTCCTGCAGGATTGGCAGGTTAATGTCGAATCCGATCGTGTGGGTCCGAACCACTTGTTGGCCGTCGATCGTACTGCTCAGGTCGCCGTTGGCGAGATAGGCACCGATGTCGTCGAGACAGTGGCCGTCGCCGGTGCCGTCACACGCGGTAGCACCGCCCATCACTGTCGAGAAATCGGGGAGTGTCGGGGCGAGTGTCTGTGCGCCGATGTCGCCCACCGGCACGCCGTCCGTCAGCAGTACGTTGAAATTGGACGTACAACTCGGCATTGTCGGCTGCTGGTAAGTTCCCGGCGTGCCGGCGAGAAATGCTGCCGAATCGGCGTCGGCCGTTTCTCCGATAGGGAGCCCGGTTGTCGAGTCGTAAACTCGGGCACCGTAGTTTGCGTCCATGCCGCGCCAGTAAAGCGCCGCTTCGTAGAGCGTTTCCGCGAGCGGCGTTACTCCGGACGCGGTAAGACCTTTTATCTTGGAGAGAATAGTCGAGCGATCGGCATCGAGATCGCTGATCGCATGGATAACTCGTCCGCCTTCATTGTTGTTGAAGCGCATGATACCGACGTTGACGTCTTCGATCGCATTCATCAGGTTTGTCGCGACCGACCGTAGTATCTCGATCTTCTGCAGGCTGACGGTTTCGGGGTTCTCAATAGAATTCAGATATTTGCCATCGTATACGGTGTAAGCCTGCGCTGCGTCGCCCGATCCCCAGGTTAACTCATTGTTGGAATCGGACGTAAAAGGCGTCGTCGAAGAACCGGCCGTCGCATACACGTCCCCTGCTGTGCCGTCGCCGTGGATGCCGGCGTCGTCCTGGCACTCAACCGGATCGGTCGCATTGGCGATAATCAGTTCCTGCCAGCGTTTGGAGCCGTTGCCGTCGTCACGGTGCTGCGCCATGACGCCCGTGTAGGAGCCGATACCCGACATCCGCAATGTCGAATCGTCACAGTAAAAGTTTGTTTTGGCCACCCGTTTTTGATTTGCAGAGCCGTCGGCGTTCAGGCAACTGGGTACGACGTCAAGCGTCGTCCAGTAGACGCTGTTCTCGTCGCAGTCGCCGAGATACGACCGTGTAATGTCGAACGGCCGGGTCGTGGACACGGAGTCACCCATACTGCCGGACGTATCCAGAATAAACAGGATGTTCGGCGGTGTTGCGGCGCCCGATGCTGCCGGATCGACCAGAAGGATTTCAGTGTCATCCGCTATGACCGGTCCGCAAATACCCAGGACGGCGAGCGCGGCGGCCCCGCCGGCAAGGGTTTTAAGAGTTCGTGATTTCATTGAGTTCGTCCTCAGTATCCTTTCCGGGCGATTATGGGAGGCTCATGTAAATGAGAGACACGGTGTTTGTCGTATTGTCGCGACGCACATTGAGCGCCCAGTCTACATTGCGTTTCATCGCGTTGAGTTGTTTTCGAAACTCGTGCAATTCCACGTATTCCTGCCCAATTCGGTAGCGTGTTTGTTCGGTGACGCGAATCGTTTCATACTCGCATTCCTCGCACTCGCGCAACGTGACGGTGCCTCCCGGAAGTGCTGGCAGGCGTATCGAGTGTATTGAGACTTCGAACGTCCTCGTCGGCGACGCCTGATCCGCAATAGCAAGCGGCGCGATAAGAACCGCGGCGGCGATGAAAGCTTTCAAAATTGTCATTACGGTGCTCCGTTGGTCGTCTACAGCGCCGGAGATTCCGGGCCGACGATGTAAAATGCCTGTGTGTGCGTTGCCGTCGCGTCCCGGGCGCTGGTCGTGCCCGCGCCGGCCTGGCGAAGTTCGCCCTGGGAGGTCGCAACGAAATGGTAGGCGGCAACGCCGCTGCCGACACCGAGGCTGAAAGCGCGGTCAGGTACCAGTGTCGTTTCCTGGAACTGAATTGTCGCAGTTACCGTTTCGTTGGTAGGCGTGGTCGTATTGATTGTGGGATTCGAAATGGTATTGAACCCGCCCTGTGTCAGCGCAAGGTCCAGACCTGTCTCGGCCGCCTGAAACGCGGACTCGTAGCTTTGCTCGTTACGCGCCATCGCCAGCTCGGTCGTCGCGGTGTTCATTCCCGACACGGCTAGCACGGTAATGATCACGAGCAGCAGCAGCCCGACAATCAGCGCCGCGCCCTGCTGGCGTTGTGCTGCGACTATCGTTGTGTAATTTGCATTCATCATCGGTCTCCGACATCAGGTGCGCGCGTTGCGCAGCAGAATCGTCTTTGAGATCTGCATGCGACGGAATTCATCGGTGGGTACGCCGAGATCGACGTCGCCCGGTTCGTAGTCTTTTGTATCCACAATTCCGGCCTCGCGGTCGATCGAACGAACGATCATCCAGATGCGCGCAGTCAGCACCCGTGCACCCGGAACGTAGCCCGCGGCGTTGGGATCGTAGATCGGATCGCCGGGATTGACGTAACGGTCGACGGTGTTGTCCTGGTTGACGTCGACGCCGAGTTGCAGCTGCAGATTTTCGACGCCGGGCGCAATTTCTTCGTCGAGAATGGCCGGATCGCCTGACGATCCGGTACCGAGGCGCTGACGGCGTAACGTGGGCACGCCGGGAATCAACGATGACGTCGGTGCCACGTAATAACTGTTGACGATCAGGTTGTGTGTGGTTGAGTCGGCCACCGAAAACCCACTCGGAACCGTGGCATTCTCGAAAATCTGTCCCTGGATTCGAGTCGTCTGAATCTGCAGTCGGCCTGCATCGGGTGCCACCGCGACGACAGAGGCCCGCCGAACTGTGACGACGTCCGAATCTGCCATCTCGCCGTCTATGCCTGGACAGGTGAGTGCGTAGGAATTGTTGTTGCCGTCGATCGGTGTGCTCAGATCGTTGGCCCAATCGTCACCGCAGTCGGTGGGCAGGTCCTGCAGATTCAGCGGGTTGGTATCGGCACCGACCGAGCGGCCTTCGACGGCCAGCGCCCGGCTGTTGCGGCCCCAGTTACTCGCCATGCGCAGATCGGCTTCAATGGTGTCCATCGCGAACTGCGCCGTTTCCTGCACACGGGCAATGGACTCGTTGACCGAGAACGCCTGGCGGCTCTGGTTGTAAATCTGTACGGCACCGATCATCAGAAACGAGCCGATCGCCAGAGCGACCATCAGTTCGACCAGGGAAAGTCCGTTCTGCCGACCGCGAAAATGATTGTTCGAAAAGAGAGTCACCTTCATGCGTTCCTAAAAACCAACTACCGGGATATCGACGGAATAGACCGGTTGCACGCCGCCAAGCGGATTCGGCTCGTTCCACCGCACAGTAATCTGATAGGACTGTGGCGCACCGAGCGAGGCCGGTGTGTGCGCGACTTCCACGGTGCCGGCTGGCAGCGTATCGACGGCCTGGGCGTTCCACAGGAAAATGTCGTTTTCGGCCATCTCTGTGACCGTGCAATCGACGCCGCCGTCCACACAGTTGTGCGGCGTACCGCCGGCGCCGGCTGCGTGGTTGTAGGTCGCCCCCGCCGTTGGATTCGCACGAATTCTGTCGGCGATATCGCTGGTCAGCGTGACGGCATGGTGGCGGAACGTCGACGTTCTGCCCGCCTGCATGCCCTGCACGTACAGGCCCGCGATGCCCAGCATGCCGACCGACATGATGACAAGTGCGATCAGCACTTCAACAAGCGAAAACCCGCTCAGGCCGCGGACCGTGCCGCACTTCGGCAGAGGCGTCATGGGCAGCCCCCCTGGTTGTCAATCTGGTTCTTGCCGCTCAGTACCGTGGCGCGTCCAAGCGGTGTAACGATCAGCATGCGTGCAGACGATCGGCCGCCCGGTGCAACGGCGTTGCCGCGCCCGTCGCACAGAATCAGCCGGTCAACGGGCGGACTGCCCACGCTTGCGACCGTACCGCGTCCCTGGCCGGTCGGGCCGAACGCGAAGTAGTCAGCCGTTCCTGCCGACGAGGTGATGTTAATGTCCTGGTTGACCGCCGGAAAACTGCGGAAAATGGACTCTCCCGCGTCGACCGCGATATCGCCGTTCAGATCGTGAAACACGATCCAGCCATCCTCGAACTCGCCGGCGCAGGTCGGATTATCGCTCATTGAGTTGTTGCTTGCGCAGATCGTCACATTGCTCTTCGAGCGCGACGCCTCCGTTCGCGCGGTGTGAAAGCTTGAGTGCAGGTCGTTGGCCGCCGCGCTCATGCGGCTGTTCTGCCGGAATTCGAGCAAATTCGGGACACCCAGCGTCAGCACGACGCCGACGATAAGCATCGTGGTCAGCAACTCGTAGAGTGTGAAGCCGGACTGATTCGGTCTGTTCATGCGCCGTACTATAAGGCGCTGCAACGAAAATCGCGGATTCAGGTGACAAACGGTCGTTTCCGTCCGACAAGCGGTCGGATTTGGCAGCGCGGGCTTGACTTAATCCGCACATGAATAGAGTTCACCATTACGCCTGAGACGTGCGACACGAGGGCGCCCCGTGTAGCTGATTACAAGCGCGCGCGGTCGAATGCGGTGTTCACGGTCGCATACCACGATCGTGCCGTTCGTTGCTCGCAGGAACGTCGCACGTAGCGTAAATCCCTTTCGGTTGGCGAAAAGATCAATAGAATCAGCCACCTGGTGACGCCAGAGTATCTCTTCGCCCGGATCGATTCGAGGTGGCGAGTCGCGGTCGCGATTTTCGAACATCAGCCAGCCTGCCGACCAGTCGGATTGCTCCGAACAGCGTTCGAGGTCGCTGCTCGGGCAGAGCGAGACCACCTTTCGCCGTGTTATCGACTCCTTCCTTGCAAGGTGGACCGCATTGAACAGCGCGTTGATTTCGACGTGCTGCCGCTGCCGTGCCGTGAGCGCCGCGACTGAAGGAATCGCAAGACCTGCCGCTACTGAGATAATCAGCAGGGTTAGTAACAGTTCATAGACAGTCAGTCCTTTTCGCCGCAGATCCATGGTCGCTCCTTACGTCCGCCGATTCTGCTATCGGACCGGCCATGTTTCTGCACAAAAATCTGGGTAAAACGTGACGTTTGGACGTTTAGTCATTCGACAATGTCAAAAAAGCGTAGGGATACGCGACTAGAGTCATGTTAAGGTTTGAATCATTCTAAATGACGCGTCGGAGCGCGTCGGAAAATTCGCTTATCGACAACGCACACTATAGGAGTCTGGAATGCAACGCGCCGACATTCTTGCCAAATTTGAAGAGCACTCGATTCTGGCTACACCGCAACGCCTTGAAGTTGCATCGATTTTGCTTGAAAAGGCGCAGCATATGTCCGCGGACCAGATCATTCACAGACTCCGCAAATCGGGAAGTTCGGTGTCGAAGGCAACGGTCTACAACACCCTCAATCTCTTCAACGAGCGCGGCCTCGTCAAGGAACTGTTTGTCGACCCCGATCGCCGGTTTTACGATTCGGTAACACACGCCCACCATCATTTCTACAACGTCGATACCGGCGAGCTGACGGATATCGAGGATCAGGAGCTGAGCATCAGCGGTCTGCCCGATCTGCCGAAAGGCACCGAGAAAGACAGCGTCGAGATTCTAATCAACGTCCGGAACAGCTAGCCACAGTTCGAAAATACCTGCCGGCCCCTTTTCGCGAAGCGCTTGCGCGGCTATACTGCGCGCCCCGTGCGCCGGTATAGCTCAGTTGGTAGAGCATCTCATTCGTAATGAGGGGGTCCTTGGTTCGAGTCCGAGTACCGGCACCACCACGGCCATTCAGCCGTCATCTCGTGTGCGCTCAATCCAGGCCGTCACCGTTTTTTCAAGCATCGGTAGCGTGATACTGCCATTTTCCAGCACGCGGTCGTGAAATTGACGAATGTCGAAGGCATCGCCGAGCTCTTCCTCGGCCAGGTTGCGGAGTCGGCGGATTTCCAGCATTCCCAGCATGTAGGCATTGGCCTGGCCAGGCCATGAGATGTAGCGGTTGACGTCGTTTTCGATATCGACGGCGGCCCATCCCGTGTTGTTCATCATGTAATCCACAGCCTGTTGCCGGGACCATCCTTTGGTGTGCAGGCCGGAGTCGATGACAAGTCTTGCGGCGCGGGCCGCCTGATCGGAGTATAGGCCCATCAGGTCGAGCGGGCCGCTGTACAGGCCGAGTTCCTGCGCGACGCGTTCCGAGTACAGCGCCCAGCCTTCACCGTATCCCGAGTTCCACAAATAACGCGCGAGCGTATGCACTTTGTCCCCGAGTTCCAGCGCTATGGCTCCCTGAAGATGATGACCCGGGTAGGTCTCATGGTACAGCGTCGATTGCTGCGGCGCCTTCGAGCGCTGCTCCGGATCCCGGGTCGCGATATAGAAAATACCGGGTCGAGTGCCGTCCTCGGATGAAGAATGGTACTCACCGACCCCACTGGCGGCGAATGCCGGGTAGGGCTTGATGACGACGTCGGCTTTCGGCAGCAGCCCGAATACTTCCTTCATGCGATCTTTTGCGCTGTCCAGCGCATCGACCGAATATTGCAGCACGTCTTCCTCGCTGCGAAACGTGAATTCAGGATCGACATTGATGCGTCGCACAAAGGACTCGACGGCTTCCCCCTCGTAGTGGCGCGCAAGGACTTCCTGCATCTCGCCGCGAATCTTCGCCATCTGCTTCAGGCCGAGTTCATGTATCTCGTCGGGAGACGGCGCAACGGTCGCAAACGAGCGAACGAGATGCGGATAACATTCGGCGCCGTTCGGGTTATCGCTGATCGCTATCTCCTCGCGCGCCTGCGGTATGTACTCGTTCTCAATAAACGCGGCGTAACGGCGAATCGCCGGTGCGATGGCATCCTCGAAAATCGCGCGCACCTTGCCTGAGAAGGCGTCATCGTCCGCACGGTCGCCCATTGCCGTAAACGGATTGCCCTCGTCGAGCAGAGACAGCACTTCTCCGGGCACGGCTTTCACGGTGACACGGGGTGAGCTGTAACCCAGCGCAAGCCCCCGGCGCAGGTTTTCGATCTCGGTATCGATAAACCGGTCTACCTCGTACAGGCGAGCCAGCGCCTGATCGCGAAGTTCGTCCGATTCCAGCGGCTGGACGTCAAAGATGAACGGCATACCCGTGTACCAGGCAGTCGTTGTGCTGGTTTCCCAGAGCTCCTTACGGCAGATTCGAGTTGCCGCTGACGACGACAACTGCTCATGAAGTATTCCGAAAGTGACCCAGTCGCGACTGCCGATCCGTTCAGGTTCGCCAATGGCATTGAGTTCCGCGAGCCACGCGTCCTCGCGCTGCTGCCAGGCGCTCAGCGCCGGTAACGAGTTATCGAACAATTTGTCATGGCGTGCGCCTTCGATGGCAAACGACGTCGCGAGCGACGGATAGCGCTCGAGCATGGCAGCCAGATATTCGTCTGCGATGGCCTCAATGTCGCGGCTGGCGTTCGCGGAGACCGGCGCAGTAGCCTCAGTCTGCTCGCTGTTGTCCTGCGCACAGCCGAACGTACAGAACAGGGCCGCGGCGGCGAATAGCATCCATGGGCGGGAGTTGATCATGCCAACCTCTAAAAACATCCGATTCCGAAAAGCGATTCTGACATACTTCCCCACGTCGGTGTCAGGTACCTGCGGTCGGTGTCAGGTACCTGCGGTCGGTGTCAGGTACGGCTTGTACGTACCGGGTGTGTTTTCGAGATCCGTTTGCGAAAGTCTTGCCGCGATCAACGGAAGCGTTTTTCGAACCGGCTGCGATCGATAGTGTCCTGCACGTGCTCCGCGTCCTTACGAATGTCTCTCAAAAAGGTAGCACCGAACAGGTAGCCACCCACGCCACCCATTACGTGGGCCATCACATTTATCAGTCCGTGGTCGTCGTAGGCAAACAATCGATAGACGTCACCACCGATGTACCACAGCGCCAGAATCCAGCCCGGTACCGCGACAAAGCCAAAAACAACGATGAAGAAATAGAAACACTTTATCTTGCCGCGAGGCAGCAGGTAGGCGAACAGTCCGATCATTCCCATCACGATGCCCGACAAACCCAGTGTCCAGTAGTGATTTCCCGCTCCGGCAGCCGCGAGCGATCCCATAACGCCGATGAACAACGAATCGGCAACGATGAACCCAAGATACCTAAGCGGCCCGAGGAGATTCTCCACGGTTGTGGCAAACGCGAAGAAAAAGATCAGATTGAATACGATGTGTCCCCAGCCGCCATGCGCGAACCCCGATGTCAGCATCGTTATCGGATTCCAGGATCCCGTAAAGTACGCGAGCCCCCGATCCGGCAGATCCGGCACAATGCGTCGATAACGATAAACCTCTTCCTGCAACACGTCGGTAATGTACAAAGTCGAGTTTTGCCGATCGTAGCCAGCCAGCGGCTTGCTGTTCCGCGCGAAGGCCTGAATGACCTCGGACTCACTGCGATACGGATCGTCGATAATCGCCTGGACGATGCCCGGGCAAACGGTAACGTTCTCCGCAGAAGAAACGCGCTCCAGAATCATCTGTTCGATCTGGCTGCGATTCTGCGCGTTGCAGTATTGAATTGCGGCCACTGTGTAGTCACGGCGCTCATCCACCTGAAAAAGGAAGACACCGATACAGATCAGACATACGAGCACTGTCAGAACCGGAAAACGGCCGAGTGCGAAGTCGGCTTTGAGGGGCAGAAACATCGGACTTATGCTTGCGTTGTTGCAGTATTCGTTGTCATGAGCATAGTCCCAATCGACCGACGGGTACATGACGCAGTCGTGGGTTTAGTCGTTCGCCTCTTTCTCGTTTTGCGACGCGCCTTCGAGTCGCTCACTTGCCTCAAGCCAGTCCCATTCCAGTGAGTCGATATCGTTCCTGGCTGAAGCCTGTTCCTTTACCAATCGCTCAAGTTCGTGTTTGCGGCTTTTGTCGGTGTACATGGATTCGTCCGCGAGCCGTGCATCGCAGTCGGCCAGTGCCCTGCGCTTGAGCGTAAGTTCGCGTTCGATGTGTTTTACCCTGTCGGATAGCGGCTTCAGCCGTCTTCGCAGTGCCGCCTGCTGTTGTCGCTCAAGTTTTCTGTTTCTCGATCGCGGCGGATTGGAACTTACTTTCCCAGCCACCGAAGCGCCGTTCTGTTCCCGCTCCCTGAGCCATTGCGGATAGTCGTCGAGGCTCTTATTGAAACGCGTCACGCCGCCTTCGTGCACGAGCAGCAGTTCGTCGCAGACGCTGCGGAGCAAATGACGGTCGTGCGATATCACGACCAGAGCGCCGGAGTATTCGATCAACGCGACGCTTAGTGCCTGACGCATGTCCAGATCCAGATGGTTCGTGGGTTCGTCGAGCAGCAACAGGTTCGGCCCGGTCCGAATCATCAGCGCGAGTACAAGGCGGGCTTTTTCCCCGCCGGAGAATGGTGCAACCGGTTCGAAAATTCGGTCTCCGCCAAAGCCGAAACGTCCGAGATAGTTGCGATGGTCCTGTTCTCGGTCGTTCGGCGCAACGCGCCGCAGATGGTCTATTGGGCTTTGATCCGTGCTCAACTGGTCGAGCTGATGCTGAGCGAAGTAGCCGATGCGCGTGTCCTTGCTCACAACGCGTTCACCGCGCAGAAGTGTGTCGCCGCTCGACAGGGCTTTGACAAGTGTCGATTTACCGGCACCATTGACACCGAGCAATCCGATTCGGTCGCCTGCCGAAAGGTGCAGATCGATCCTGTCGAGCACGGTAGTCTGCCCATAACCGACGCTTGCATCGCTCAGACCGAGCAGATGCTGCGGTTGTTTTTCCGGTACCGGAAACTGAAATTGAAAGGGCGAGTCGACGTGCGCCGGTGCGATCGTCTCCATGCGTTTAAGCATTTTCAGCCGGCTTTGTGCCTGGCGCGCTTTGGAGGCTTTGTAGCGGAAGCGGTCCACGTAACTTTGGATATGCTGGACTTCCTTTTGCTGGCGCGCATACATGGATTGCTGCTGTGCAAGCTGTTCGGCGCGGCGGGCCTCGAACTGACTGTAGTTTCCGGAGTAGGTGAGGATGGACCGGCGTTCGATGTGCGCAACGCGCGTGCAGACCTGGTCGAGGAAATCGCGGTCGTGCGACACGAGCATCAGGATGCCATCGTATCGGAGCAGCCAGCGCTCCAGCCAGAGTATGGCGGGCAGGTCCAGATGGTTGGTCGGTTCGTCGAGCAGCAGGATGTCCGAGCGGCACATCAGCGCTTTGGCCAGGTTCAGCCGCATGCGCCAACCGCCCGAAAATTCGCTGATCGACTTTGTGTACTCGTCTGACTGAAATCCAAGTCCATGCAGCAGGCGCGATGCGCGCGCCTCGGCAGTAAATCCACCGATTGCGTCGAAGCGCTCGTGCAGAGATGCCGACGCCTGGTTTTGCGACAGCGCCGTCTCGACCTCACGAAATTCAGCGTCGCCATCCATGACAAAATCCACGGCGCTACGCTGTCCGTTCGGGCTTTGCTGGGCGACGTGTGCGATGACGCTGCGGGGGTCGACGTCGAGTTCGCCTTCGTCGGCGTCCAGTTCACCGAGAAGCATCGCGAATAATGACGATTTTCCACATCCGTTCGCGCCGACGAGGCCGAGTCGCTGCCGCGGATGCACCTTAAGATTCACGTTCTCGAACAGCACAGTGCGTCCCCGTCGCAATGTAATATTCCTGAGCGATATCATCGCGGTAATTACAGCGTTGCACCGGCCGTGCGGCGGTCAGCGCAGCTGGCTGTCCTTGCTGCCGCGGCGATTGTAGCCGCTGAATGCAGCAGTTTCGTCACACTGCTGCTGACACGACACGCAGAGCTGCACACCTGGTACCGCGTTGCGCCGGGCCTCCGGAATACAGGTGTCGCATTCGATGCAACGGTGCCGGCTCGGCCCGCACGGCAGTCCGGCGCGGGCGCGGGACACCGCATCTTCGATACTTGCGTCGATCTGTTCCTGAACCGCACCGTCTTTTGAGAATCCACCCGCCATTGGGCGACTATAACGCCGACATTGCCCGTATTGTCAACTCCTGCCGCGTGGCGCGCTATAATTGGAGTGGAGCGAATGCAAAAAACCAAAACAGGCGGACCATGCACATCGAAGACCCTTTGCTTGCCAGCAAGGCTTTCGGCGAATTTGCGGACCCGGGGCTTGTGGTAGCGTATCAGTCGCACCAGGATGCCATGCGTTATCTCGCCGAAGAACTCGCGCTCGCAAACGCGATCGCCATTGTTAAGGGGCCGGCGGGGTCGGGGAAAACGACGATCGCGAGGCAACAGCTTGAGTGGTCGAAGCGCAGCGGTCCGGCCGTATTGCTGCAGGGTCGGAACTTAAGCCCGCGCGATCTCGTGCACGGCATGCTGGCGCAGTGCGACGTAACGACCACGTCTGAGGACGACCAGCAGTTACTGCAGCAGCTCAGTAATTTCCTGATGCGCGAAGCTCGCAGTGCCGCATCGCCGGTTTTGATCGTTGACGATGCGCATCGCGCGCCCGCCGGCACGCTGCGGCTGCTGAACTGGTTGGCGGCTCAGGAAGCGCGCGGAAGCTACGCGATGAAAATCGTCCTTACGGGAACCGAGAACCTGTCGGCTGTACTCGCAGGGGAAGGAATGAGTCATTTGTCGCGCCGTGACGCGGTTGCCTTCTTCCTCAATCCCATGTCGGAGCGCGAGACCGCAATCTATTTGAGGACGCGTCTGCAGGCCGCGGGCGCTTCGGACCGCGATGCCGTGTTCTCAGTCGATCTCTGCAGCCAACTGCGCCGCGACTCGAAAGGCTGGCCAGGGGCGCTAAACAAACTGGCGTTCGATGCCGTTCGCCTGGCCGGGGGTTCAGCTCAGCAGATGTCGTCTCCGCGTGTCGTCGTCTCGCGTGATGGCGAAACGCTCGAAGAGCATGCGCTGACAGAACGGCAGTACATCATAGGCCGCTCGGAGCTTGCCGACATCGTCATTCTGGACGGGTACGCGAGCAAGATGCACGCGATGCTGCGAGTGCTCCCCGACGCCGTTATGCTGGTCGATCTAAACAGCACCAATGGCATTACCGTTAACTCGCGGCAGGTCGTCAGGGCCGTGCTGCGGGATAACGACATTATCTCGCTCGGTCACTATCGTCTGAAAATAACGGGCCTCCCAGCGATCAGCGAGCAGGTAGACGAGCATCTGAAATCGACCGACACAATGGCAATGGAGAGCCTCGAAGACGTGCGCCGGTCACGCGCGCAGCGCAAGATACGGGCGTTGAACCGGAACCAGGCGTCATCCTAAGCCGGCTCGTAACTCGTGCCGGAATTAGTTGAAAAAACAATTAGTTGCCCATATTGTGCAGAATCGATCTCAATTCTTGTGGATGACTCTGCGGGACATCAGAGCTATGTCGAGGATTGCCAGGTCTGCTGCAGACCGATCGTGCTTGAGATATCCTTTTCCGGCACCGGAGATATCGCCGTGAACGCCAGAGGCGAAAACGACTAAGGCGAGTCCTATTGTCGGTGGCGCTGAGCATGGCGGCCCGAAACCGGGCCGCCATGCGCGTCGGTTGCCGCCGCTACTTCAGCGTAATTTCCCGCATCAGATACTCGCCCGTAATCTTGCGAATTTCGGGGTAAGTCTCGACGACTTCTTCGGTGATCGTTCGGTTTTCCTCGCCCCATGCCTTCATGAAGGCGTCGAAATTCTCCTTTGCAGGCTGCATCGCAGCGGAGTCTTTGAAATTCGTGACGAGAACGACATTGAAACTACCGCTGTTTGGCAGTTCGCTCACATATATTGCGTAGCCTTCAATCTGGCCCAGTTCCATCGCTACTTTGTTGCCCGTGACCCAGGTTTTGCTCAGTCCTTCGAGATATCTGTCGATCATGTTCGAATCGACTTTGACGGTTGTCACGTTTGAAAGGCTCTCGCTGATGTCGTAGTCCTTCCACGGCTCAAGATCCGCGACGGCTGTGCTGCTAACTCCGAGAATCATTGCTCCAAGCAGAATCCCAGACAGTTTCATATCGTTCTCCTTATGCATTGTTTTTTTGTGATTTCAATGTGGCGGCAACGCCGCGCGCAGGAATTTCTCCGCACAGCGGACCGCACGCCATAAGCCTAGTAGAGAACCTGTGATTTCGCCTGCTTTCGTACGAGACATTAGTCGCTGCTGTGCACGCGGTTTCTTCCGCGCAGTGTCGTTAACAACGCGGGCAGGTAGAAGACGTAAACCAGGGCGATGAGAGGCGGCATCGCTGTCGTCCCCAGCAGGTCCATACCGGCGCCTATCAGCAGCGGGCCGATCATCGTGCCGGCCCCCCACATGCCGGTGTAAAGTACACTCGCGGCCGCGAGTTCAGCGCCGCGAAAACGCTGACCGAGCAGAATGATACCCAGCGCATAGATCATGCCTTCGACGCCGCCAAGCGCAAAGGCAAACAGGGGGCCTGCGGCTTTTGCCGCGATGAATTCGGGCAGCAGCAGAAATCCCGTAGGGTCAGGACAATACAGCAAAGCAGAAGTTTCTCGCGGCGAACGTAGTCGGCGAGCCAGCCGAGCGGCAGTTGCAGAACAACCCCGCCAAACGCGAAGGTTGTGAGCGGGGCCAGGCTTCTGGCCTCGGTCAGTCCGATGGCGATGCCGTACAGCGGGAAGAATGCGATAAATGCTTCGACCGCGGCAGCGTAAGTCAGATTCAGCAGCATAATGTGGGGCGCCAGCCGGAAAATCCGCCGCAGACTCAGGTGGTGCTCTGCATGCTCTGTGAGAGCTTTGTTGCTGAGCCAGAGGAGCGGCAGGCTTGCTGCGATAACGATGCCCGCGGTAACGAAAAACGGAAGCAGCCCTTCAGTGCCTGTAATGACGAGTATGAGTGGCCCGAGCGCGAAGCCCGCCGCGCCGGCGGAGCCGTACATGCCGATAATGCGTCCGCGCCTCTGCTCATCGGCAAGTTCGTTGATCAGCGTCTCGCTGGCGGACCACAGAAACGCCGCAGCCGCGCCGAGCAGGAATAGTGACACGCGCCTGCAATCCTGCGTACTCGAAAACCGACGTTAGTATCTTCGCTATCGCCAGCGGAAACTTCTTTGCCTGCACGCGGCCTGCGGTGTCTTCCTCAGCGTTCCGTCTGCGGAGAATCAGAACATTACCGCCCAACGCGAGTACGGTACCAAGCAGGATTGTCGGCGTAATTGTCAGTCCTTCATACTTTGCCGAAAGCAACAGCGCAACGATCGGGAACATGACCATGACGTACCCGGCCTTGTGGGCACCGATGCGTCCCAGCAGTGTCAGATACGCGCCAAACGCTACAACGGAACCGAATACGGTCAGGTAAGCCAGCGACGCCACATAGGAAAACGACGGATCGAAGCTAAACGCGTGACCGGATACCAGAGCGACGGCTGCACTGAAGAGTGAGCCGTACAACATCGCCCACGCGTTGCTCTGCAAAACCGGGAACGCGGATTTCTGCGCCGCCTGAGACACCATGTTGCCGAATGAAGCAGTGAGCGCGGCGGTTAGCGATAGCAACGAACCGAGCATTACCGAGTCGTCGAACGTCACGTTCTCGATCAGCGGGATAAACACGATCAGCATTCCGGTACCGCCGAGGACGGCCCCAAGCAGGGTATCGCGGCTGGCTCTGATGCCGAAGAACAGGCGCGAGTTTGCGATGTTCATCCACAACATCGCCGAGAATGACAGTGCGGCCAGCGCCGACGTAATGTAGATCTGAGCGCGATAGGCAATGATGTAGTTGGCACCGAACAGCAATACGCCGAGCAGCAGAAAGCGTGCGTGCGCGCAAACCGGAAAACGTATCCGCAGACCGCGCGCCCGGCTCCACGCGAACAGTAACGCCGCAGCGCCGAGGAAGCGGTACACCAGCGACACCTCGGGCGCCACGGTCCCGAGCTGAAACTCGATCGCGAAAAAAGTCGAGCCCCAGATCAGAACGGTGACGATGTACAGCAGGGCATTGCTCATTGGCGTTTCCCGCAGTCGTGCGCGTCCAGTCTCTCCTCCAGCAGGCGAAGGCTCAGTTGCCGGTAGCGATGGATTCTCATCGGCGGTGCCAGCAGATGCGCGAGCAGCGACTCGAAACGTGACGGTTTCCGCACAGGCCGCCGGATGTCCGGCAAGCCAAAGTCATTTCGGCAGGCGTCTGTTGATCGCATTTCTCTTCTCCGTAGTTGAGCGCTGAATTGACTGTACGGAAAAATTGGTGATATAACAGATACAGATTTTAGAAAATAAAACCTAAACAGATATGTTGAGTCTGGACAAACGCGGCGAGTCTTACCTGTATCAACAGGTTATTGATTTAATTGATGAAAATATCAATTCAGGCACCCTGAGCCCGGGCGATCGGCTACCGTCGCTGCGCAAGATGAGTAAAACGGTCGGGGTGAGTATCCCGACTGTCAGGCAGGCCTACGTCGAACTGGAACGACGCCGGCGCGTCGAATCCCGACCCAAATCCGGCTTCTACGTCAAGGCGCGTACGTCCAACGCGCTGGTCCGCCCGACGCGCACCAACCGGTCCCGACCCGCAGCGCTGAAGTGCCGCTCGTTGATGGAGCGCGTCTACGACGGCATCAACAATCCATCGCTCGTGCCGTTGGGCATTGCAAATCCGTCCATGGCGAAGCCGGCCGCTAAAACGCTTCACCGGACGATGAAACGCGTCATGTCGAGGGCCGAAGCGCGCAGTCTCGGCTATGCGTCGACGCTCGGCGAGCCGGGACTGCGCCGGCAGATCGCGTATCACTACCTCGACACGATGGGCGTGCAGGTGGAGCCTGAGGATATCTGCGTGACGAATGGCGGCCAGGAGGCATTGCTGCTGGCGCTTTCGGCCGTGGCATCGCCCGGCAATGTCATTGCCGTGGAGACGCCGACCTACCACGGCGTCCTCGAATTGATCGATAGCCTCGGCATGCTCGCCGTCGAAGTCGAAACCTGTCCCGAGGAGGGTGTGACGTTGTCGGAACTGGAACGAACGTTTCAGTCGCACGATGTCGCGGCGTGTGTGTTTTCGACGACGCTCGGCAATCCACTCGGCGTCACGCTGCCGGAATGCGATCGCCGGCGCCTTCTGACACTACTCAGGCAGTACGATGTCTCACTCGTTGATGACGACGTCTACGGCGACCTGCGCTTTGACCGCGAACGTCCGATTCCGGCCCAGTTTCTGGGTGGCGACGCAAGAGCAATGACCTGCGGTTCGTTTTCCAAGACCGCGGCTTCCGGGTATCGCATCGGCTGGGTGGTGTGCGATGGCAATGTTGATGACATTGCGCGGCTGAAACGCGCGTACTCCTGTTCGTCGGGCTTCCTGCAGCAACTCACGCTCGCCGAGTTTATCGCGTCCGGAGATTATGCCCGGCACATCAGGGCGCTCGTGCAGGTACTGCAGCAGAACTGCGACCGCATGCGTGCGCTCGTGGGGCAGCATTTTCCGGCGAATACGAGAACGTCGAGACCGGTTGGTGGCTCGGTGCTGTGGCTGGAATTACCGCCCGGCATCGACGCCGAGCGCGTGTTCGACGCGGCAATCGAAGCGGGTATCAGTACGGCACCCGGACAAATATTCTCCCCTGCGGCACGCTATTCGCGCTTTCTGCGCCTGAGTTTCGGTCACGTGTGGTCGGATCGCGTCGAGGATGCGATCGTCTGGCTTGGCCGCCATGTGACGCGACTCAGCAGCGAGCGACGATAGGCAGTCCGCCGGCGCCGATACTTCAGGGCTTGCGAAACAGCAGGGTAAAGCGATCGGTGTTCCCTGACACGCTGCGGCGGCCGACTTCGTATTCGAGTTCATCGTCGGCCCGGTAATGCAGATCGGAAAAATCGACGAATTCGAAGCCGGCCTGTTCGACTTCGAGAATGGTCAGCACCGGATCGATTCGCCGGCGATTCTCGTGATTGTCCGGTTCCATGTGACGTCGTG
Source organism: Woeseiaceae bacterium (assembly GCA_965224505.1). Classification (GTDB taxonomy): domain Bacteria; phylum Pseudomonadota; class Gammaproteobacteria; order Steroidobacterales; family Woeseiaceae; genus UBA1847. The sequence goes on along the minus strand of CBDCZL010000018.1, from coordinate 1,014,039 downwards.
TATGATCGACGACACCATAAACGCCGCCGCTCTTCATCGCCTCGAAGACCTTCCGGTGCATAAGGCGGCGCCCGGGTTCGTCGAAGTTATGCACATTGCGAAACGTGACGACCATGTCGAGGTCGTCGACACCGAAATCGAATTCGTCCATCGTGTACAGACGGGCGCCCTCCGGGCGGTGTACATTGGCCGGTGTATCGATGACTTCAACCTTGTCAAAGCCGGGCTCCGTGAGCACGGTCTCACTCACGCGGGTCGTACCGAGTGACACGTAAAGCTTGCCGCGCTCCGAAAGCACGGGTGCGAGAACGCGTGTATACCAACCGCCGCCCGGCAGTAGTTCGAGCACGCGCATGTCATCCTTCAGCCCAAAAAACGCAAGCGTCTCAACGGGCCGGCGATTGCGGTCACGTTCCCGGTCTGCAGCGGGCCGTGATTCCGCGGCAAGTGCGGCCTCGATTTTTTCTGCAGTATCGGCGTAAGCGCCGGCAGCGAATGTCAGCGCCAGCAGGACGAAAATTCGTTTCATTGTATGTTCTCGTATGCGGTCGGTGATGTCGGCAACATACTATCAGGATCGTCGGCGGGATGTGCCGTTACGAGAGCCATACAGAGGCGACTACTGATAGCCCCTGGCCTGCAGTCTGAACAGCTGTGCGTAGCGGCCGTCTTCCTGCATCAGACGCTCGTGATTGCCGCGCTCCACGATTTTGCCTTCGTGCATAACGATGATCTGTCTCGCCGCTCGCACGGTCGAAAAGCGGTGTGAGATCAGAATGGTCATTTTGTCGGTACTGGATGTCCGAAAGTGCTCGAAGACCTCGGCTTCGGACGTCGCGTCCATTGCTGCCGTCGGTTCGTCGAGTACGAGAATGTCGGCCTCGCTGCGCATGAAGGCCCGCGACAATGCGATTTTCTGCCACTGGCCGCCCGACAATTCACGGCCACCCTTAAACCAGCGGCCGAGCTGGGTGTCGTAGCCGTCCGGCATGCCTTCGATAAACGCTGCTGCCAACCCCGTCGTTGCCGCTGCTTTCCAGCGTTCCGCATCGTCGATGTAGCGTACGTCGCCGGTGCCGATGTTCTCGCCGACCGTGAATTGATAGCGGCCGAAGTCCTGAAAGATCACGCCAATTCGCAGCCGCAGCGAATCGATGTCCCATTCCCGGAGGTCGCGCCCGTCGAGCAATATCCGCCCCTCGGTCGGTTCGTACAGCCGGGTGAGCAGTTTGATCAGCGTTGTTTTGCCGGAGCCGTTCTCGCCAACCAGCGCCAGACTTTCTCCCGGACGAATTTGCAGGCTGATGCCGTCCAGCGCTTTGTGTCGGCCACCCGCATAAGTGAATGAGACGTCCTGAAACTCAATGCCACGCCCGGGTTCGGGGCCGGCTTTCGCCGTGCCGCTGCTTGCGGGCACCGGCTGTTCCAGATACTCGTAGAGGTTCGACAAATACAGGTTGTCTTCGTACATACCGCTGACGGCAGTCAGAATTGCCGAGACCGCCGATTGTCCCTGGCGGAACAGCACGAGGTACATCGTCATCGCACCAATCGTAATCGTGCCCGCAATTGCCGCGACGGCAATCCACCCATACGCTGCGTACAGGGCGCCAGTCGATATCAGGCCCAGCGCAAAGCCCCAGCTGTCACGGCGTATCGTCAGCCGCCGGTCTTCAACGAACAGCTTGCGAAAAATATCGCGGTAGCGCTGCAGCAGGTGCCGGCCGAGCTGAAACAGTTTGACCTCCTTGATGCCGTCTTCGCGCGCGATCACGGTCTCAAGGTAAATCTGCATGCGCGTGTCGGGGGATCGCCAGCGGAACAGCCGGTAGGCATCGTTCGAGAATTTGGCTTCCGCGACAAAAGACGGAAGTCCGGCGACAATCAGCGCCGCGACCGCCCACGGAGAGAACGCGAACAACAGCGCGGAATAGCTGATCAGCGAGATCGCATTTTGCACCAGACCAAACGTCTTAGTGACAAGGCTTAAGGGGCGGCTGGAGGCTTCACGCCGTGCCTGCGTCAGCTTGTCGTAAAACTCCGAATCCTCAAAGTGCGCGAGCTGCAGCGTCAGTGCCTTTTCGAGGATCATGACGTTTACGCGCTGCCCGAGCAGCGCGCGCAGCAGCGACTGGCTGGCCGACAGACCGCGCTGCGCGGCTGCGACGGCGACGACGATGCCCGCCTCAAGCGCGACGAGCCACAGTACGCCGGTTGTGTCGGGGTTCTCCGCCGCTGCGGCCGCGACGACGCCGTCAACGATGAGCTTGCCGACGTACGCAATCGCAGCCGGCAGCACACCGGCCACAAGAGTTAGCAACGCAATCGCGATCGTCAGTGGCCGGCTCGTCGTCCAGACGAGTTCAATTGCTCTGCGGCTGTAGCCGAATACGCCAAGGGCGCGCTGTAACATCGTCGTTACCTGAATCCGGATTGCGGGTCATCGTAAACGAATTCATCGGGATGTCGCACGTATAAAAAAAGGCGAGGCCTGGGCCTCGCCTTCGTTATCGAGCGGGTCGCCGATTCAGACGGGTACGATGTTCTCCGCCTGTGGCCCTTTCTGTCCGTCGGTGATGACGAATTCGACCTTCTGGCCTTCCGCCAGCGTCTTGAAGCCGCTGCCCTGAATGTTGCTGAAATGGGCAAAGACGTCGGGTCCGTTCTCCTGTTCGATGAAGCCGAAGCCCTTTGCTTCGTTAAACCATTTTACGGTTCCGGTTACTGTAGACATTTTCTGTTCCTAACTATCAATGTGAATGCCTCGCAAAAGAGGCGCAAACGCAAGAGATGCCGCTTAGTACTTATGAGAATCAGGACGAGGTGGAATCGGAAGAAACCAGAAACTTCGAAATGGTGACCATAAAACTCAGCCGATCATTCTAGCTGGACGCAGTATAGGGCTGGAATGAGTCAAGTCAACGGATAATCCGGGTTTTTGGCGGGAAATGTGTCGCGTATCGGCCAATTTCATACTTATGAACCGCCGTTTTGCAGCAGATGGTAGTATCCTGGACAACAGTCGCAAACCATTGGAGCCGGCAGTGATAATCAGCAACACGGAAAGCGTGCCCGGGCGAAAAATCGTCGAATTCTACGGTGTGGTAAGCGGTAATACCGTGCGCGCCAAACATATCGGGCGCGACATTATGGCGGGCTTAAAAAACGTCGTCGGCGGTGAGCTTAAAGGTTATACCGAGTTGCTGCAGGATTCGCGGCGCGAGGCCACGGATCGCATGCTCGAACAGGCCGAGTCCATGGGGGCCAATGCCGTTGTCAACGTGCGGTTTGCCACGAGTTCCATTTCTCAGGGGGCGGCTGAACTGTTCGCCTACGGCACCGCAGTGCGGGTCGAGTAGCGCGGTGGATGATATGCAGCAGATCGGAGTTCTTATGCAATTCGGGCTGCCGATCGTCGCGTTGATGGTTGCCTATCTGGTCGGGTCCTGGATTGAAAAGCGGCACTACCGCAGTATTCGGCGCCGCGAGGACGCCGTTCGCGAGTTTCCGGTGGTCACTTTCGATACGATGCCGGCCGACTGGTCGGCCGGGTCGTCGGCGTTGGTGTCGGGGAACGTGGTGGTCTCGCTCGATTACTTCAAGCGCATCATTGCGGCACTGCGAGGTATTGTCGGCGGCCGTGTAAAAACGTTTGAGCCTTTACTCGACCGTGCTCGCCGGGAAGCGCTGCTGCGGATGATCGAGGCCGCGAAAGCTCAGGGGCATGACGCGGTATTCAACGTGCGGCTGGAAACGTCCCGGCTGGCCAACGCGCGCTCGGACGGTAACGGAACCGCGGGCGTCGAAATGCTTGCGTTCGGAACCGCGGTGACGTTTGCGGATCGATTCGCGCGGCGCTGATGCGATTTGTCCCGCGAGCCCCCCACGAGGGGATTAACGTCAGTAAGGCGCACCCTCTTGCAGAAGCGGGTTTGCTGGTCATTGGTTTGTCCGCGATTTTCGCTTGTATTTTGCTGGCACTCGTGTTTTTCGTCGAGATTGCCATTCGCTACGTGACGCCCGAGACCGAGGCGCGATTGTTTCGAAACTGGCTGCCCGACGACCTGGTGACGGTGTCGCCGTTCGACGAGCGGCTTGAGCAAACCCAGCAACTGACCGACAGTCTGCTGCGCCACTGGCCCGATGTGCCCTACGAAATCCGTGTCGAAATCGATGACGCCGACGTGTCCAATGCGATGGCATTGCCGGGCGGGTTAATTCTCGTAACGAGAGGTTTGCTGGATCAGGTCGAGTCCGAAAACGAACTGGCGTTCGTCATCGCTCACGAACTGGGACACTTCAAAAATCGGGATCATCTGCGCGCCCTGGGCCGCGGCGTTATGTTCTCTGTGGTTATGACCGTGTTCCGAGGTAAAGACGTTGGAGGAATCGGGCTTACGGCGGCCGACGCCACATTACGCGGCTTCAGCCGCAGGCAGGAGAGCCGCGCTGACGCGTTTGCGTTGTCGCTCGTGCAGTCGAGATACGGTCATGTTGCCGAAGCATGGCGTCTGTTTGAGCGCTGGAACGAGAACGACGGTCACGCCGCCTCGGCACTGATCGCGTACCTGTCCACGCATCCCAGGACCGGTGACCGAATCGTTGAACTTGAAGCACTGGCGGGCCGCAACGGCTGGATGCCGGACGGCGATGTGCGCGCGCTGCCCTGGGAGAAGGAAAAAGCCCCGCTGCCCTGAGGCAGCGGGGCAAGACCCGTAATTGGCCAGGGGGAGCCTTCAGGGTTCGAGCAGGTAGATGCCTATTTTCCTCGCGGTCAGTATGTTTGCGGCCGCGTCGTAGTGACCGTGCGCGTGCAGAGAACGTGCAGCGGTCGCACCGTTGAGGCTGCCGCTCAAATCTGCGACAAAGTCGGCGAAATCCGAGTATTGCCGCAGACTGTCCGACGACTTGATGTAGTAAAGCGCGCGCCCGGAATCCGTCGGTACGATCACCGTGTCGGAATCGAGTTTCGTCAGGTCAATCAGGATGGGGCCCTGCTTAATGTAGTGGCGAACAGCAATGTCTTCGTTTCGATTGTTCAGCGTGAGGCCGTCGCCGCCAATGCCCGTGAACGGCTTGAGCGTACCTTCAGAACCCCAGCCCACGCCGAGCGCGCTGCGCACATCGGTGTAGTCGATCACGGTACGTCCTGAGAAATCCGGAGGAGCCATTCCGAATGCAGTCGGAAAACCGCGAGCGACGATGGGCTTGCCCGCGGCAAAACTGGCCAGCGTCAGGTCGCCGGTCGCGACTTCGTAGTTGTCCGGGTCGGCATCTTCTTCGGCACCGGTGCCCGTGAAGTCAAAGATCTGCACGCGGCGGCGATCGATAGCATGCAACTTAATGTCCGTCTGGCCTGGCATGACCGTGTTTACGATGCCGCTAAGCTGTGTCAGGTGCATGCGTATTACGCCGCTGGTCGCGTCGATGCGCAGTTGCGGTGCATTCGCATCTGTGACGGCGGCTGTTGTCAGGTCGCCGCGGACCGTCAGCCGCTGGCCGATCGACAGGTCATCAATCGAGTAGTCTCCGCCGCGATCTCCGTCTCTGAATACCCTGGTGTTCGGGCCAACCTCAACCACAATGTCGTCATGAAAGTGTGCGCGTCGATCCGACGGAATCAGGGTAGCGCCGCGAACGGTCAGCAGGTTGCCGTCGCGCTGAATAATATTGCCAATGACCGCGTCGCGTTCAACTCCCGGTACGCTCGTGCCGGCGAGTACGCGCTTCGCGGTGAATTCGCGGCTCTCGACATTCAGTGTACCCGCGGCGACGGTCAAAGTGCCGTTCCCGGCCGCGCTGAGCGCCCGAAGACCTTCGCTGCCGAGCCGGGCTTCGCCGTTCACTTCAAACTCGGTGTCGTCGTCGACGTGCACGGTGACCCGCCCGAAATCACCGTCTCTGTCGTGGAACGGGCGGATTGCGACGGTATAGGTCATTGCGTCTGCGCTGACGTCGAGTAGCCGTCCGCGGACACGGATGTCTTTTTCATCGACGGGTACGACTTCGGCAAGTATGAATGCCTCGGATTCGGCGATCGCCGGTGTCGGAACGGTGTCGACACTGTGTGAGGCCTCAAGATCGAAGTCGAGTTGCAGCAGTGCGGGGCGTCCTCGGGTCACGATCAGCCGGTCGCGATTCGATAGCTGGATGGTCAGCTCCGTGCTGCTCAGCGCTTCGCCGTCCGCACCCGTGACGACGGCGGCCTTCGACTCGCCGCCTGCTTCGACGAAAACCTCCGCGTCGCGGTAGTCGAGGCGAATCGTTCCGGATACGTAGGTGCCAGGTGGAACGGTCGCGGCCGATACGAGTTCCGTCAGGTCTACGTAGTCCGTAAAATTAACGCGCGTGCTGTTCGGCAGCGTTTCCACGACGCGTCCGTTTGCGGCCTGAAGTTCGAGTGACAAGACATCGACCGCGTAGCTCAGAAAACCGCCTTCCGCATCTGTCAGCGCGACCAGTACGGTGCCGCATTCGGCATGAGTATCGGGATTGGCGGGGTCGCATTCGGCAAGCGCCGCCGGCGCTTCGGAGGATTCTGACCCGCCGCCGCAGGCGGCGAGCATGAGCAGCACCGGCACTGTCGTCCATATTGAGCGTTGCATAATTAACTCCTTGTACGGGTTTGTGTGTACTCAGAGGCAATAACGCGGCGTGGGCGTGTGCGTTGACCGGGCATGCCAAAATCTGCGCGAATCGTCGCTTGCTTGACTAAATTCAGCAAAAAATACAGCAACTTATCTTGTATTCCTAAGTGATCGTGTCAAAATATCCCATCGTAATGACGCATCCGTCGGACACCAACATGACATCGGGAATTCGACATCGTCGGCCGCGAGCCGGGGAACGAACGCGTGGCACCGTCGATGCGCTGCAGACAAAGATTGCCGTCGGCGTCCAGAATCTCGAACCGGGTACCTACCTCGAGCAGCTGCAGGGCGTCGTCGATGAAATCCCTGAATCCACAGGCGCCGATACCGCGTTCATCGCTTTGATCGATAATCAGGGCATTACCTTCGACGTAGTGCTGGCGGCCAGTCAGGGATTCGCACAGTGCAGTCCGCTGCTATTGCAGGGAGAAAAACTCGAGGACTGGCCCTGGTTGCGTGAGCGCCTGGGGCATTTGCGTATTATCGAGATTACGGAGACCGCCGGCGGTCCGGCGGTTGCGACCGACGAACTCGGACGCCTGAACGAATTACACATCGGTTCGGCGCTGGTTACGGGATTCGCTCTGCACGGTGAAATTTCCGGTGTCCTCGGTATTGCCAACGAGCAATCGATCGATGCCTGGGATGCAGGCCTGCACCTGCTCATGAAACTGTTCGGTTCGTCGCTGGCGGTGGGGCTCGAACGTGCCCGGGACAGAGAAATTCTCGACGAACTTCAGGAGCGCAATTCGCTGGTCGCGATGACCGCCAACGATGGCATCTGGGACTTCGACGGTGCATCGAGGCGAATCAACCTGTCGCGCCGCTGGAAGTCGATGCTCGGCTATGATGCGAACGAAGAAGACCTGATGCTCGACTGGTACAAGCTCGTGCACCCGGACGATATCGCGCGCGTGCAGACGGGCATGCGCGAACACCTCGCGGGCAATACGCCGTTTTTCGAGTCCGTACATCGAATGAAACATCAGAACGGCGAGTGGCGATGGATGAAGAGCCGTGCGAAATCGGTGCTCGACGAGAACGGTCGGCTATTGCGGCTGCTCGGCGTCGAAGTCGACATCACGGAGCGTAAACTCTATGAGGACGCTCTCTTTCGCGAGAAGGAGAGCGCACAGATTACACTGCAGTCGATCGGTGATGGCGTCATCACGACCGATGCCTCCTGCACCGTCGAGTACGTGAATCCTGTGGCCGAAGAACTGACCGGGTGGAAGGTCGACGACGCCAGCGGCCGTTCAATTGACGATATTTTCCGCGGATTTCACGAGGAAACCTGCGAACCGCTGGAAAATCCGCTGGCGGTCGCAATCCGCCGGGATCGCGCGATAAAGTCGGTGCGTCCAACGCTGTTGATTCGGCGCGATGGCAATGAGTTGTATATAGAAAGCACGGCATCGCCGATTCGTGACGGCAGCGGTGAGGTTACGGGCGGTGTGCTTGTGTTCCACGACGTCTCGGAGTCGCGCGAACTCAATCGCCGCCTGAGTTATCACGCGAGTCACGATATTCTGACCGGTCTCGTCAATCGGCGGGAATTCGAGAGCCGTCTGGAGCGCGCCCTCAAAAGCGCCAAGGCGCGCGAAACGTCCTACGCGCTGCTGTATCTCGATCTCGATCAGTTTAAAATCGTCAACGATTCCTGCGGACACAGTGCCGGCGATGCGCTGCTCGGCCAGTTGGGCGCGTTGCTGAAATCGAAAATTCGCTGGCGCGATACGCTGGCTCGGCTCGGCGGAGACGAATTCGGTGTGCTGCTCGAAAGCTGTAGTCTCGAAGAGGCGATGAATACGGCCGAAGCGCTGCGCATGGCCATCGGCGAGTACAAATTCGTCTGGGAAGAACGCAGTTTCCGTCTCGGCGTCAGTATCGGCGTCGTTCCGATCACGGCCGACAACGAAGACGTTGCCGCCTTGCTCAGCGCAGCCGATAGTGCATGCGCGGCGGCCAAGGAGGCGGGGCGCAACCGGATTCACAGTTTCCAGGAAAATGATATCGATCTCATGCGCCGACGCCGCGAAATGCAGTGGGCGGCGCGAATCAACAACGCGCTCGATGAGAATCGCTTCGAGCTGTTTCGGCAGACGATCCTGCCGCTGCAGACGGCTGAAGACGGTGCACACTACGAAATTCTGCTGCGCATGCGCGATGAGAACGGCGGCATCATCTCGCCCGGACTGTTCATCGAGGCGGCGGAACGCTACGGCATAACACCCAACATCGATCGCTGGGTCATTCGAACGGCACTGCGCTGGCTGGTGTCCGAAGCCGATGAGCGCGAACGGCTATCGCTTTGTTCAATCAATCTTTCCGGGCAAAGCCTCGGTGACGAGAAGTTTTTGCCGTTCGTCGTCGACCAGTTTCAGATGAGCGGCATTGATGCCACCAAGATCTGTTTCGAAATCACGGAGACGGCCGCTATCGCGAGTTACTCCCAGGCGAATCGATTCATCAACGCGCTCAAGGAACTGGGCTGCAAGTTTGCGCTCGACGACTTCGGCACGGGGCTGTCGTCGTTCGGCTACCTCAAACATTTTCCGGTCGATTTCCTCAAGATCGACGGCAGTTTCGTCAAAGAAATTCTGCACGATCCCATCGATCGCGAAATGGTGCGTTCGATCAACGAGATCGGCCATCTGACCGGCAAGGAAACCATCGCGGAGTTTGCGGAAAACGAGGAAATCATCACGATGCTGCGTGGCATGGGCATCGACTACGCCCAGGGCTACGGTGTCTCGGAACCCAGGCGCGTGACCCAGGCCGTCGCCTGAAGCGTTCAGTCGATACTGAACAGCATCGACAGGTCAGCAGCGTGGATGTTCTTTGTGATGGCACCGACAGAGATAAAGTCAACGCCGGTGGCAGCGACCTCATGGATCGTATCGAGCGTAATATTTCCTGAGGCTTCGAGTTCGGCTGCAAGCATACCGTAACCGGCATTCGTCGCAACGGCCGCCCGCAGCGCCTGTGGGCTGAAGTTGTCAAGGAGGATGCGCGTCGCACCCGCATCGAGTGCCTCAAGAAGTTCGTCGTGGTTTTCGACTTCGACTTCGATCATCACATCGTCCGCACTGCTTTCCGCGGCACGCAGCGCCGCGGTGATGCTGCCGGCACTTTTGATGTGATTTTCCTTGATGAGCACTGCGTCGAACAGACCGATACGATGATTGACGCCACCGCCGCAACGCACCGCGTATTTCTGCGCGAGGCGCAGGCCTGGAATGGTCTTGCGTGTATCGAGAATCCGGGTCGTCGTGCCCTCGATCGCAGCGACATAGCGTGCCGTGGCGGACGCGGTTGCAGACAGGGTCTGCAAAAAATTCAATGCGGTGCGTTCGCCGATCAGCAGCGCGCGCGCAGGCCCGACCAGTTTGCAGACCACGTCGTTTTCTTCTGCGGTCTGTCCGTCGCCAATGTACCAGTCGATGACGATCGACTCGTCGAGCTGACGAAAAACCTCATTGACGAACAACTCGCCGGCGATAACCATCGACTCGCGCGCAATGACGCTGGCTCCGAGGATAAGGTTTTCGTCGATCAGCGACGCTGTCAGGTCGCCATCGCCGACGTCTTCGGCCAAAGCGATTGCAACGGTAGCCGGTACGGCGGCAATGAGTTGATCGGAGACAATCATCGGATTATCCGGACAGCAAAAGCCCGGCCGCAGCCGGGCTTTTCGGTATGACAGTTCGTTGACTACATGAACCAGCCGTGCCCCGGACCGACCATACTCATGAGCATCGGGATCGACATCAGCGTGTTCGAACGGGACGCGAGAAAAGCGATGTTCTTCGCTTTCGCAACTTCGTCGGCGCTGGCCTCGACCATGCCGAGTACTTTTTTCTGATTTGGCCAGATCAATACCCAGACGTTGAATAGCATGATGGTGCCAAGCCAGGCACCGACACCGATCATCGTTGCATACGCATTCGGCGCATCGCTCATGAGGCCCAGCGTAAAGGCCTGATGCAGCATGCCCTTGAGGTAGAGAAACGTCGCACCCGACAACCAGGTCAGCAGCGCACCCCAGCGGAACCACCACAGCGCCCTCGGCGCGACGTATTTGGCAATGCCCGCACCTCCGGGACCGCCGTCGTCTGATGCCGCCTCGCCCAGCGCCGGTACCTGGACAAAATTAAAGTAGTACAGCAGACCGATCCAGGTAACACCGGCAAATACGTGCAGCCAGATAACCAGCGACGATATCTGGCCGGTTGCCATGGTATCGCCCCGCAGCAACAGCATGATGATTAAGGCCAGTACCAGACCGGCGATCAGCGTACCGCCAATGCTCTTCAAGGGATTCATTTTCGCGTCTCCGAGAGTTTTATGTTATTGAATTTCGGGAATGTTCGCGCCCCAGCGCAGTCGGTATTATAGAGATACACCATGGACAATGCGACGCAAAACCGGGCCGGGCGGCCGCTGTCGCCATGCATTTTGATATGCACGCTGGACGCTGAGCAACGTTGCCTTGGTTGTGGGCGCAGTCTGGCTCAGATTTCCGGCTGGGCACTCATGACGGCAGAGGAACAGTGGTCGGTCATCGATGAATTGGCTGCTCGCGAGGCGGAAAATGCCGTTACAATCGCTGCGGACAACGGAGAACTGTGATGAGACTGCCTGTATTGATTATGCTGATGCTGACCGTACCGCTGCCGGGGTGTACGGCGCTAATGGTCGGTGGGGAAAAATCAGGCACCTATCAGGCCACGGCGGACCGATCGGATGCGGCGATTACGTCTGCGATCAGGGCTCGGTACGCCTCGGATGCGGCCGTGAGCCCTTACGAGATCGGCGTGCATACACAGGCAGGTGCGGTGACGCTGAGTGGGCGAGTGGCCAGCAGCGATGCCCGGCGGCATGCGGAGAGCATTGCAAGAGCAGCAGCAGGCGTTCGCTCTGTCAGTAATCTGATCGTTGTAGAATAGCCATCCGTCCCCAGATATTGGCTCACATCCGTATTTAGACTCCAGGCAGGGAACCGAAATGGACATCAACGCCCGAATCGAAGAACAATTGAAATCTCACGACGTGCTTCTGTACATGAAAGGGACTCCGGACTTCCCGCAGTGCGGCTTTTCCGGGCAGGCCGTCGCGGCACTCAATGCAATCGGCAGGCCCTATTCCTACGTCAACATCTTCGAAGACCAGGAGATTCGCGAGGGTCTGAAGACGTATTCCAACTGGCCGACTTTTCCGCAGCTCTATGTCAAAGGGGAGTTGATCGGTGGCTGCGACATCATGATCGAGATGTACCACTCGGGTGAATTGAAGCAGCTATTGGAGGATGAGGCGCAGGCCACTTAGGGCTGCGGTGGTGCGTTTTCCAGCGCCGATTCAAACATTCCACGGAAGCGATTGACGATTCCGCAAAATAGATCCGCCGTTTTTTCAGCGTCGTAAGAGGCCGAGTGTGCCTGAGATTCGTCCCACTCCAGGCCGGCGGCGATGGCAGCGCGCGCCAGCACGGTCTGGCCATAGGCGACGCCGCACAGCGTCGCCGTATCGAAACAGCTAAACGGGTGAAACGGGTTGCGCTTAATGGCCGTGCGCTCCACGGCCTGATTCAGAAACCCAAGATCGAAATGCGCATTGTGTCCGACGAGCACCGCGCGGCTGCAACGATGATTGCGAATTGACTGGCGCACTTCGCGGAACATGCGCTGCAGCGCATCCTTTTCGTCAATGGCCGGCCTTAGCGGGTGAAAGGGATCGATACCGTTGATGGCGATCGACGCTTCCTCGATGTTGGCGCCGTCGAACGGTTTGACGTGATAGCGAATCGTTTCGTCGCGCCGAACCCGGCCGTCCTCGTCCATGGTTAGCAGGACCGCGGCCAGTTCCAGCAGCGCGTCGGTATTGCAGTTAAAGCCGCCGGTTTCGAGGTCGATGACGACAGGCAGAAAACCGCGAAAGCGGTTTCCCATTCGGATTGCGTCGTTCACTTCAGAAATGCGCCTTGAACAGACCCTCGTCGAGGATTGCGCTCATCGTATAACGGACGCCGAATCCGGTGAACTTTGAGTCGATGTGCCCGAGGCCGCCGTCGTTGTCTCCTGCGCTTAGGTCCATGTGTACCCACGGCGTGTCGTTTTCGACGAATTTAGCGAGAAAACTGGCGGCAAGAATGTGATCGCCACTGCCCTTGGGCGAGCACTGCATGATGTCGGCGGTATCGCTCTTCAGCACGCTGAGGAATTCCTCGCCAATCGGAAACGGCCACACGCGTTCGCCGGAGCGGACACCGGTACGTTTGAGGTGCGGGTGCAATTCGGCACGGTTCGTAAACACGCCCGAGTAACGCGTTGTTATGGCACTGACGCAGGTGCCTGTGAGCGTCGCATAGTCGAACACAATGCGGGGCCTGTCGCGGCTGGCCAGTACCAGCGTGTCGGCAAGCGCCATGCGGCCTTCTGCGTCCGTGTGCACGGTCTGAATCGTCGTGCCGTTGGCGGCCTTGACCACGTCCTGCGACTTGTAGGCATTCGGACCCGTGCGATTTTCGGTCAATGCCAGCCAGCAGTCGACCGCAATCGGTAACTGCAGGCGGCTGATGGCAAGCAGCGTGCCGAGCGCAACGGCCGATCCCTGCATGTCGCCGTGCATATCGAGCATCGACTGAAACGGCTTTAGATTGGTGCCGCCGGTATCGAAAATGATGCCCTTGCCGACCAGACTCAGGTCGGCGCGTTCCGCTGCGCCGTTCGGCCGGTATCGCAGGCGCACGATGCTCGCGCTGTCGTTGTCGTTGCCCTGAGCGACGGCCAAAAATGCGCCTGTGCCGAGCGAGCGAAGTTCCTTCGTGGAAAAGCGCTTGTAGTCCCAGCCGCCGGACTTCGCCAGCGATTTCGCGTATTCGGCATAGGTCGGTGCATCCAGCTTGTTTGGCGGCATCGTCGTCAGCCAGCGCGCAAGATTGTTGCCGCTGGCTTCGGCTTCGGTTCTCGACGTGTCGAGCTTTTCACTGAGGCCGAGCAGACGTATGCTGCGGACCGGTGGTTTGCCGGCTTTTGCTTTCCACGACGGGAGAACGAATGCAGCGGCGAGTGCTGCAGCCAGCATGTTGTTGACGATCTGTTCGAGCTGCGCATTGTCGAAGCCGATGACGCAGATACCGAGACTTCCGGGCTTCTGACTGCACGCCGCTTTGACCAGTTTACGGCCGAGGGTCAGTTGCTCGAATGCCGTCGCCGATGTAGACAGCGTACCGGCGGCCACGAGCGTTTGTTTTTTATTCGGCAGACGTGTCGTGAAAGCAGGCACTGAACCCGCGTCGTGTTTGCGCAACACGGCCTGCATTCGCTGTCCCTGCGGAAGACGGCGAAAATGCGCCGCTGTCGGTCGCGCAGGTAGTATCAGCAGCAACTGATCACAGGCTTCAAGTGATTTTGAGTGAACGCGGCCAAGCGTTTGAAAGATACGGACATTGTGAAATTCCGGGAGTGTCATATTGAATCCTTTTCGCAGGTGAGAACCGCGCTTGCATTCCGCTTGACCAACACCGCACAAACCCTGAATATGTCGCCGCAACAACACACACGGTCCGGTGCAGCGGTGATCCTAGCAGGACGACCCGACGAATTCACGCGGCAGACCCTGGTGTTCCGGACAGGTGAGCAGTGGATAAAATATGAGCAAGTTCAATCCGTTTGACGATATCGATCCGACTGAAACGACCGAATGGCTTGAATCCATCGATTCGGTGCTGACACACCATGGTCCGGCGCGCGCGCATTTCCTGCTCAACAAGATGATCGATTTCGCCAGGCGATCGGGCGCTTATCTGCCGTACAGCCCGAATACGGCTTACCTGAACACGATATCCACGGCCAGACAGCCTGAGTATCCCGGCGATCGCGTGCTGGAGCGGCGCATCGAAGCGTACATTCGCTGGAACGCTATGGCGATGGTGGTGCAGGCGAATCGCCAGAGCACCGAGTACGGCGGACATATTTCGAGCTATGCGTCGTCGGCGACCTTATACGAGGTGGGTTTTAATCACTTCTGGCGTGCCAATTCCGAAAAGCAGAGCGGCGATCTGATCTTCATTCAGGGGCACTCGGCTCCGGGTATTTACGCGCGCTCGTTTCTCGAGGGGCGCCTGAGCGAAGAGCAGCTCAACCGTTTTCGGCAGGAAGTCGGCGGCGGCGGGCTGTCGTCGTATCCACACCCGTGGCTGATGCCCGATTACTGGCAGTTTCCGACGGTATCGATGGGGCTTGGGCCGATGATGGCCATTTACCAGGCCAGATTTATGCGCTACATGGAAAATCGCGGGCTGATGCAGCCCAGCGATCGCAAGGTCTGGGCATTTCTGGGCGATGGTGAGATGGACGAACCGGAGTCCATGGGTGCCATTACGATGCCTGTGCGCGAAGGGCTCGACAACCTCGTGTTTGTCGTCAACTGCAATCTGCAGCGTCTCGACGGACCGGTGCGCGGCAACGGCAAGATTATTCAGGAGCTTGAGGCTGCCTTCGGCGGTGCGGGCTGGAATGTCCTCAAGGTCGTATGGGGATCGAAATGGGACCCGTTGCTCGCCAAAGATCAGGCCGGAAAACTGCGGCAGCTCATGGAGGAAACCGTCGACGGCGAGTACCAGAAGATCAAGTCGATGGACGGCCGCTACGTCCGGGATACGTGGTTCTCAAAATTTCCTGAGACCGCCGAAATGGCGGCCAATATGTCCGACGACGAAATCTGGCGGCTGAACCGCGGCGGACACGATCATGCCAAGGTGTATGCGGCTTACGATGCCGCGATCCGGCATAAGGGCGGGCCGACGATTATCCTTGCCAAGACGGTCAAGGGGTTCGGTATGGGCTCGGCGGGCGAGGGCCAGAACACGGCGCATCAGCAGAAGAAGCTCGATGTCGATGAGGTCAGAAAGTTTCGCGATCGTTTCAACATTCCGATCTCCGACCGGGAGATTGACGACATACCCTATTACAAACCGCCCGCGGACAGCCCCGAGTTGGAATACATGCTGGAGCGCCGCCATTCGCTGGGCGGATTTCTGCCGGCGCGACGCAGGACCTCAGCCGCGTTGCCCGCGCCCGCACTCGAAACGTTCAAGTCTCAGCTTGAGGGTACGGGCAAGCGCGAGGCGTCGACCACGATGGCGTTTGTGCGCATTCTGACGACGCTCGCGAGAGACAAGCAGATTGGCAGGCACATCGTGCCTATCGTGCCCGATGAGGCTCGCACGTTCGGCATGGAGGGCATGTTTCGCCAGATTGGCATCTATGCATCGAAGGGACAGCTCTACGAACCGCAGGACTCAGACGAGCTCATGTACTACCGCGAGGACAAGAAAGGACAGATTCTTGAGGAAGGCATCAATGAAGGCGGCGCTTTTTGTTCATGGGCAGCCGCCGGCACGTCCTATTCGAATCACGATGTACCGATGGTGCCGTTCTATATCTACTACTCGATGTTCGGTTTTCAACGTATCGGCGACTTCATCTGGGCCGGCGGCGATCAGCAGTCGAGAGGGTTTTTGATTGGCGGGACCGCGGGCCGCACCACGCTTGCGGGCGAAGGGCTTCAACATCAGGACGGGCACAGCCAGGTCGCCGCGTCGACGGTGCCGAACTGTGTGTCCTACGATCCGGCGTATGCCTACGAACTCGCGGTCATCATTCAGGACGGCCTGCGGCGCATGATGGCCGAGCAGGAAAACGTGTTCTACTACATTACCTGCATGAATGAAAACTACGTGCACCCGCCGATGCCTGCGGGAGTCGAGGAAGGGATACTGCTTGGTATGTATCTGCTGCAGGTTGGCGGGCAGGGTAAAATTCGCGCTCAGCTCATGGGGTCGGGAACGATTTTGCGCGAGGTCGTCGGCGCTGCGGAACTGCTTATGGAGGACTTCGACATTCCGTCGGATATCTGGTCAGTGACGAGCTTCAACGAGCTGCGGCGCGATGCCCTGGAAGTTGAGCGCTGGAACCAGCTACACCCTGATCGGGAACCAAAGCAATGCTACATCGAGCGTTGCTTCGCCGGCCGGCCGGGTCCTTATGTTGCCGCGACGGATTACATGAAAATCGTTGCGGATCAGATTCAGGGCTGGGTGCCGGGGCGCTATGTGACGCTGGGTACCGACGGTTACGGGCGCAGCGATGACCGCAAAGCACTGCGGCAACACTTCGAGGTCGACAAGCGCTATGTTGCGGTGACGGCCCTGAAGGCGCTTGCAGACGACGGCGTGCTTGACAGCGATACCGTCGCGCAGGCAATCGGGAAGTACGGTATTGATCCCGACAAAGCCGATCCGGTGACATTGTAGGCGGACGGCGGCGATGGCAAATACAATCGAACTGGTAGTGCCGGACCTGGGCGACGTCGATGAGGTCGCGGTAATCGAGATTCTAGTCTCTCCAGGCGATGCGGTGGAGCAGGAGGCGGGGCTCATCACGGTCGAGTCCGACAAGGCGTCAATGGACATTCCGGCGCCCGAGGATGGCACCGTCGCAACGCTCACCGTCGCAGTTGGCGACAATGTATCCAGTGGCGACGTTATTGGCACACTGAGTACATCGACCGCCGGTGGCGACACGGTCGCGATGAAACCGCCCCATGCAATTCAGTCTGAGCTGGCCGAGGCTGAGCCGGAGGTCACGGCGGTAGGTGCAAAGCAGACGCTGCGAGTGCCCAACATCGGCGACTTCGAGGATGTGGAAATCATAGAGGTTCACGTGACCGCAGGCGACAGCATCGGTGTCGAAGACCCGATTGCCACGCTCGAAACTGACAAGGCCGCGATGGAAGTGCCGGCCGAAGCGGCGGGCGTCGTTGAGTCGGTGCTGATCAAGGTCGGCGATCGCGTGTCCGAAGGCGCTGCGCTGGTCGAAATTGAGGCAGTTGCTGCGACTCCGGCTGAAACGACCGTTGCGTCTGAAACGCCTGCTGTGGAATCTACGAGCGCAGCGCCAAATCCAGCCGTGCAAACGCCGCCGAAGTCCGCGCCGCCGATGACGCTTCCGACGATCAACGAGGTCGGTTTCTCTCGAGCTCATGCAAGTCCGTCAGTGCGAAAACTGGCTCGGGAACTCGGTGTCGATCTGGTGCAGGTGAACGGCAGCGGTCCTAAAAAACGCATTCTGCATGACGATGTCAAAGCATTCGTAAAGGCGGCGCTCAGCGGTCAGTCATCGTCCGGTGGCGGTGCGCTACCGCAAACACCGACCGTCGATTTCGCGAAGTTTGGCGAGATCGATGAGCAGCCACTGACGCGTATTCAGAAAATCTCCGGACCGCGCCTGCAGGCGAGCTGGATCAACCTGCCGCATGTCACGCAGCACGATCTTGCAGACATCACCGAGATGGAGCAAAAACGCCAGCAACTTAAAGGTCCGGCGAAGGAGCGCGGCATAAGTCTCACGCCGCTCGCTTTTGTTATGAAAGCCTGTGTGGCGGCGCTGCGTGAGTTTCCGAAGGTCAACGCATCGCTGTCCGAAGACGGCGAGCATCTGGTGTTCAAACATTACTGCCATCTCGGTTTTGCGGCCGATACGCCGCAGGGCCTGGTGGTGCCCGTAATTCGCGACTGCGACAAGAAGGATGTCTACGAGCTGGCAGCAGAGTTGGGCGAGCTGTCGGCGCTGGCACGCGAAGGCAAACTGAAAGCCGCACAGATGCAGGGCGCCTCGTTTACTATTTCGAGTCTCGGCGGCATCGGCGGGACCGCATTCACGCCGATTGTGAATGCCCCTGAGGTCGCGATTCTCGGTGTCTCCCGTTCGACGATGCGGCCCGTATGGGACGGCAGCGAGTTTCAGCCGAGACTCATGCTGCCGTTGTCCCTGTCCTACGACCACAGGGTGATCGATGGCGCTCAGGCCGTGCGATTCACAACGTATCTCGGGCAGGCTCTCGCGGACATCGATGCGCTGATTGAGGCGATCCCGTAGTGAGCGATATCGTGAGGCTGCTCGTTCCGGATCTCGGCGACTTTGAGGACGTCGATGTCATTGAAGTGCTCGTTGCCGTTGGCGATTCGGTCGCAGTCGAAGACCCGCTGATTACGATTGAAACGGACAAGGCGTCGATGGACGTACCGGCAGAAGCGGCTGGAAAGGTTGTCTCTGTTGATGTGGAAGTGGGCAGCAAGGTCTCGACCGGAACGTTGGTGGCCACGATCGAAGCGGACGTTGCGGCGCCTGTGGCGCAGGATGAGAAATCCAGAGCCGTCACTACGGCTCCGCGGGACACCGACGCGACGCATTCGGCCCGGCTGGTTGTCATCGGCGCCGGACCCGGCGGCTACACGGCGGCGTTTCGAGCGGCTGATCTTGGACTCGACGTTTTACTGATCGAAAAGTCGCCGGCGCTGGGCGGCGTTTGCCTGAACGTTGGCTGCATCCCCTCCAAGGCGCTGTTGCATGCGGCAAAAGTGATCGACGAAGCGGAGGCCATGGCAGCACATGGTGTGTCGTTTGGCAATCCGTCGATCGACGCTGCGCGGCTGCGGGACTGGAAAAACGACGTCATCGCGAAGCTGACGGGCGGCCTCGCGACGATGGCCAAACAGCGAAAGGTGAGGGTGCTGCAGGCGACCGCAAACTTCGACTCACCAAACCAGTTGACGCTGGACAACGGCGACACGGTTCGCTTTGAGCAGTGCATTATTGCCGCCGGTTCCGAGCCCGCCATGTTGCCAGGCTTGCCGGACGATCCGCGGATCGTCGATTCGACGGGCGCACTCGAACTCGAACCGCTGCCAAAGCGCATGCTCGTTGTCGGCGGCGGCATCATCGGTCTTGAAATGGCCTGTGTTTACAGCGCACTGGGGACGGCGGTTAGTGTCGTCGAGTTGACGGATTCGCTGATGCCCGGTACCGATCCGGATTTATTGCGGCCGTTTACGAAGATCGTTAAACCTCGTTACGAGGCGATCATGCTGTCGACGATGGTGACCGGCATGCGCGCGACGACGCCAGGGATCGAAGTCAGTTTCGAGGGCAGCGACGCGCCTGCAAACGGCGTGTATGATCGCGTGCTTGTGGCCATCGGTCGACGCGCCAACGGCGGTAGCCTGGATGCTGACAAGGCAGGCGTCAATGTCGATCAGCGCGGCATCATTGAGGTCGATAAGCAGATGCGGACCAACGTGCCACATATTTTCGCGATCGGCGATCTCGCGGGCGGCCCGATGCTCGCCCACAAGGCAACGCACGAAGCGAAGGTGGCCGCTGAAGTGGCGGCCGGAGAGAAGAGTTATTTCGATGCGCGAACGATTCCGTCCGTGGCCTATACCGACCCTGAAGTTGCGTGGGCGGGACTCACGGAACTGGAAGCGAAGTCATCGGGCATCGACTACGAAAAGGCGCAGTTTCCGTGGGCTGCGAGCGGCCGCGCGTTGTCGCTCGGGAGATCCGAGGGATTCACAAAACTGCTGTTCGACCCGAAGACCCGGCGGGTGCTCGGCGGCGCGATTGTCGGCCCGAATGCGGGCGACCTGATTGCTGAGGTTGCGCTCGCCGTGGAGATGGGTGCGGACGCGGCTGATATCAGTCTGACGATACATCCGCATCCGACGCTGTCCGAAACAGTCGCCTTCGCTGCGGAGGCGCAGGAAGGGACGCTAACGGATCTCTACATGCCGAAGAAGCGCTAGTGGGCCGTGCGGTAAATTCGGTGACTTTCAGTCGCATCACAACGCCCTTGGGCAAGGCGAGCGAGCGCAGGACTGGCCGTCGCCAATTCAAGCGAGCTCAACGCCGCCGAAGGGCGTTGTGGTGCGACCCACCGGGAGCCCTTCTCAAGGGGCATACCGGTGTTGAAGCGGCTTGACATAGCCCGGCTATGCCGGCACCGCTTCGCCTGGGTCTGCCCCTTGAGAAGGACTCTGAGAGTGACCGAATTTACCGCACGGCCCACTAGTGGGCGGCGCGTTCTATGGCGCAAAAGACAAATCCGACCGCGAGCAGGCCGCCGACCGTATACCAGGACGCTGCGCTTGCGTGACTTAAAAGCCAAAGGCAGATTGCGAATGCGGCGGCGGGAATGGTATATCCGCCTTTGAGTGTGTAAGCGCGCTGTGTTTGTCTGCTGTCTGCGTGTTTACGTATCGATGGTAGTGCCGCGATGCAAATCAGATATCCCAGCAGACGGACGACAGTGCTCGCGACGGCGAGGTACACGAACGACCCGCTGACTGCGAGCAGCAGTGCCATCCCGCCCATCAGCAGGATGGACCTGTCCGGCGTCGAGTAACGGGGATGCACGTGATCGAACCAAACCGGCAGCATGCGTTTTTCGGCCATCGAAAACACGAGCCGCGGTGCGGCGAGCATCGATCCTGCCAGGTTGCCGCCGATTGAGAATACGGCCGCGACGGTGATCGCGAGTGCGCCCGCGGGGCCGGCCAGATTCCGGCCTACGTCAACGAGTGTGGCGTCGGCATACTCGGGCGCGCTAATGACGGACACGAAAACGAGAACAATCAGAAAGTACAGCAGACCCGTTGCGAGCACCGTGCCGACCAGTGCGCGCGGCAGCGTTCGCCGTGGCTGTGAGGTTTCACCGGCTGTGACCGCAATGGTTTCGAATCCGACGTAGGCGTATATCAGCAACAGCGTCGTGCCGCCGAGATCGTCGACGGAGAATGCTGCGGGCAGCAGCACAGCACCGCTCACGTGCTGCAGACCCAGGACAACCAGAATTAGCAGTGGCGTGACCTTGAGGACCGTAAATACGCCCATGGTGCGCACACCGTCCTTGACGCCGAGGACATTGACGACGGTCAGCCCGATAGTGATAACACTGATCACGGCCAGCCTCATGCCGTCGTTGTCGAATACGCTGTGTAGTGAGGCCAGATAGGCTGCCATGACGTTGGTATTCGCAGCGAACGCGGTCATGCGGCTTAAGAATATTGACCAGCCTGTGGCAAACCCTGCGAGTGGACCGTACGCGTCCGTTGCGTACAGTACGGGCCCGCCGGTATCGTCGTAGTAACTCGATAGTTCTGCAAACGTTAGCACGACAGTCAGGAACAATGCGCCGACGATCAGAAAAAGCCACGGACTCAGCAGCCCGGCGTTCACCGCGACTTTGCCGGGCAGTGCAAAAATGCCGGCGCCGATCATTGCGTTGAGCACGAGGAACGCCGCGCCGGCGAAGCCAATGTCACGCTTAAGCCGATGTTGCACTGCTGTATTTTGGGGTTCTATTGTAGTCGCCGCTGTGCGCGGGCCTCTTCGATCAGTCTGTGCGCGGATTCGGTAATGGCGTTGTGTTCGTGCTCGAATCTCAACACCGACTCGGCAACCTTGATGGCTGCATCGTACTCACCATTGATGATGTATGCATTGGACAGCATCAGCCGGCTGGTTTGATCGGCCGGCGATTCAGCGGCGGCGTCGGTTAAGTAAGCGATGGCTTCCGTCACGTCCTTGCCCTGCGCCAGATACGCATAGCCTTGCAGCGAGTTGAGTTCGGGTGTCGGGTCTGAGAGTCTGTGCGCGTTTCGCAGCGCTTCTTCGAGCCGTCGAACAAAGAACAAATGCTGTTTCCTGTCGGTTGTGGTGCCGATGCGCTTTGCCCAGAACTGCGCATAGTCCATCCAGATGCGAAAATCCCATGCCTTTATGCGAATAGCATTTTCGAAACGCTGTTCCGCTTCGTCAATCAGCCCTCGGTAACCATTGACTGTGCCAATGCCTGCTTCGGCTTCTGCTTTTGACGATTCATGCAAAAGCGCTGCGGTAAACCATTGCTCGGCGCTTTCGAGGTTGTTGAGGCGTACGGCCATTTCGCCAAGTTCAATCAGAGCGTCGGGCATCGGCATGTCGTCCACACCTGGATCGAAGTACGGCAATGTCGTGTCCACGGGTATCCGCCGCGATACAAATTCGTCGGCCTGCAGGTAGTCGATCAGCAACCGGTCCAGTTGATCGGCCGGTATCGCAAATGCGTCCTTAAAGGCTTGTTCCCGGTCGTGACCGTCCCCGACCAGCTCGCTGTAGCGTTGCAGCTGTTGCGGAAGGTGTCGGTCAGCATCCGGCAGGCTGGACAAATAATGCACGAGAAGCCAGGACTGACTATAAAAAAGAGCGGCATCTTCCCTGGAAAGCAAACTTAAGTCGGTTAATCGAATAACCTGACTCATTGGCAGCCACGTCGCAAAGTTCAGTGCATTCAGGCGCCCCCTCTGCCGCAGCCCAAACTCGAATTCTCCGGCAACTACACGGGACGCGGAAATGTACTCGGCAAGTCCTTCTTCGTACCATTTTGGCGTCAGTACCCGGCCTCTGCGCAGGTTCAGGTAGTGAACGTACTCATGCAGGATGACTTCAATCCCCTTCGAGCCGTCGCCGTCCAGGACGACGATGGCATTTTCGCGCAGGGTTGAGATAAAAATGCCATTTGTATGCTGCGTGGCACCGATGCTGACATAGTCGTCGCGATCGTCTACCGCGATGATGACGGTCGGAACGCTGGCGGCATACGTGGGTGCCGCATCGGGTTCGTCCAGTGCCGCATGCATGACTTCCAGTTGCCGCAATAACTCTATCGCGCGCTCCGATTCGAGTACCGTGTGCATGCGAAAATTTTGCGATGTCACGGTGCGCCACTGCCGATGCTCGAGTCCCGCCTTCTGTGCAGCCACACCGTGACAGATCAGAATTACGGCAATTAGCGCCGCGGCGCCACAGGAACGGAATGTGTAACCCATCCGGCGATGGTTCTACAGTCCGCCCCGTTGAGTCAAGCTTAGGATTTTCTGCCGATGATTTTGTCGAGGCTCAGTTTACCGGCGCCATAAAACACGAGCGGAAACAACATTGCGATGAACAACAGCGGCACACGGAAGTTGCCATGCGCATCGGATTTTTTCGAAATGCTGTAGCTTTCCCAGAGTTCCGAAAAACTGCTCCAGCTTTCCGGCCAGTGCACAGCGGAAATCGCGACGACTGACAGAATGACCAGGCTGAATGCCCAGAATCGCGTAAACAGTCCCAGCAACAGGCAAATGCCGCCGATCAACTCGGTCCACGTCGCCAGAAACCAGCTGATTTCGACCGGTACCGCATTGAACGGAAACAGGAAGTTGTCCTGAACGTTGCCGAACCAGTTATTGCCGTTTAGCTTGGTCTTACCGGCGAAGTAAAACTCATAGGCCATGAGCAGCCGAATCGGCAGCAGAGCGATCCAGTCGCCGGCGCTGTTCAGCGTCCCGATCAGCCTGCTTGTGAGCGTCGTCAGTGAGTTCATCAGAGTCTCCGTCAATTAGGGCGTCGCGCGCCGCTTAGGATGTCCAGTTGCCGCATTTCCTGCAATGCGGCGTCGCCGTGTGCGACGAGCGCATCGGCATCCGGATACCGGATCTTCACCGCGAGTTCGTGCAGCAATGCCTCGCCGCTGAGGGATGCGGTATTGTGGTCGATCGCGTCGAGCAGCGCTGCCGTAACCGCGTTGAGTTCCAGAAAACCGACTTTGTCGTTGCTGCGTCTGAAAATCGCCAGGTACACCGGTTGTTGCGACGGTTCCGACGGCAGATAGTCGTTGGATATACGGTGCACCGGGTAATGGTAGGCGAATGCCCAGGCGAGTTTGGATTTCACCGGGATGCCCGTTAGCAGGTCGCCGTCGGGGTCGATGCCGGTACGGTCGTCAATTTCGTCGGAAACAGACAACGCCAGTTCCGCGTACTCGTAATGCGCGAGTTCGGTCAGGAATGGAAAATCGTCGTCGCGGTGTTCGTATTCGGTCTGCAGGAACGATAGAAACTCTTCGGGAAGCTGCAAAAAATACGGTGTCTGAGCGCGATGCCCTTTCATAAACTCGCGAATCAGGTGGCGCCACCGGTCATCTGTATGGATTTTTCGCAGCACGGGAAAAAAGGTCCCGAGCAGGTTGTAGAGGTTGTTGAAAAACAGGCCGCGATAGATGGCCATGCGACGGTCTTCAATGTCATTCGGTGCAACGGAGTTGTCGGGGTCGCGGATGTGCGCCGCAAACGCGTACTGCTTGTCCTGGAAGCCGCGCCGATCAGCCATGAGCTGCCGCCTCGGCCGTGTGTCGGGTCTGCAGTTGACGAATGCGCCGCACCTCGTCGAGCAAGTCCTCCATCGGCGGGAAATTGAAATCCCGTTCAAGCAGTGTCGGTACGGGCCCGAAAAGACCGTAGGCGTCTTCGAGTAACTGCCACGCCGCGTCGTCGACCGGTGTACCGTGCGTGTCGATTCTAAGGTCTTCGTCCTCGACGTAGTGCCCGGCGAGGTGAAAATAGCGAATTTTCTGTGCAGGCATCGCACGCAGAAATTCGCCGGCATCGTAGTTATGATTGATGCTGTTGACGACGATATTGTTGATGTCCAACATCAGATCGCAATCTGCTTCCTCGAGTACCGCCAGCAGAAACTCGCGCTCGCTCATTGTCGTATCGGTCGGCGCGTAGTAGGACACATTTTCCATTGCGATGCGTTGTTCGAGAATGTCCTGCACGCGGGCGATGCGGCCCGCAACGTACGTTACGGCGTCCTCGGTAAATGGAATGGGCATCAGATCGTACAGATGACCGTTGTCACTGCAGTAGCTTAAGTGTTCCGAGTACATCCGGATATCGTGCTCGGCCATAAAGTCCCCGATGTCGCGCACGAGCTGCTCGTCCAGCGGAGCGGGTGAGCCGATCGACAGCGACAGGCCGTGAATCACGAACGGGTAGCGCTCGGTAAACCAGCGGAACTTCTTACCGAGCGAGCCGCCAACGTGAATCCAGTTCTCGGGTGCGACTTCCATGAAGTCAATGTCCGACGGGGGATTCGCCATGAGCTTGTCGGCGAGCGGCCGCCGCAGCCCGAGCCCCGCGCCCTCGACCGGATAGTGTGATTCGCGTTCGTTCATGTCGTTCCAGTTCCGAGTTACCAGATCAGACCTTGAAGTGGCGGAATTTATTACATATTTAACGCGTCAGCTTCCGTAATCGCCGGAGGTAGGTCTGCTCGTCGGGCGGGCCGCCCCGACTTTGCGCTTCCCACAGCGTTTCCGCAAGGCAGTCGATCATGTGGTGTTCCGTGTCGTGTGCGTCGCCCGTTCGGGCGGATAGTTGCGCGAAGATCTCACGAATGCCCTTCGGCCTGTCGGTTGCTATCTGTTCGCGCAGCCCGAGATGCAGGCTCATATGCAGAAACGGATTGGTCTCTCCGCCCTCGGGCGTGTAGTCGCGGTCGAGGGCTTCGCCGGTTACCGCGTCTGTGTATTCGGGATGGAGTTCAATCACGGCCGCGATCTGCGCGTCAAGCGCGCTCAACGGCCGGTCGTCGCACCGTCGCTGCCACGCGTCGCGGTACATTTGTCTGAGTTGCTGCCGATCCTGACCGAAGATCACCGAGGCTCCTTTGCTTTGTATTCACACCATTCGCAGATTGCGCAGTCGCCGCACAGCGGCTTTCTCGCCTTGCAGACGTAGCGGCCGTGCAGAATCAGCCAGTGATGCGCATCCTGCTTAAACTCGTCCGGCGTGAGCCGCAGCAGCCGCTTCTCGACCTCCAGCGGTGTTTTGCCCGGTGCGAGTCCGGTCCGATTGGAGACTCTGAATATGTGCGTGTCGACGGCGATCGTCGGTTCGCCGAACGCCGTATTCAATACGACGTTTGCGGTTTTTCGGCCGACACCCGGGAGCGCTTCGAGTTCGCTGCGGGTCCGCGGAACTTCGCCGCCGTGCTGCTCAAGCAGCAGTGCACAGGTTGCGACGATGTTCTTCGCCTTGCTGTTGTAAAGTCCGATCGTTCGAATGAAGGGCTTTAATCCGTCCACACCCAGATCGAGGATTGCTTCAGGCGTGCGCGCCACGGCATACAGTTTTTCGGTGGCCTTGTTGACGCTGACGTCGGTTGCCTGTGCCGAGAGAATCACTGCGATCAGCAACTCGAATGGCGTCTCGTACACCAATTCCGTGTCCGGACTGGGCATTGCGCGCCGCAGGGTGCTGAAAATGGCCGTTCGTTTTTCTTTGTTCATAAGGCTTACGCTATCGATTGATTCTGCGTGCACGCCGCGACAGGCCGCCTCCACGCTGCAGTCGGTAGCGATCGATGGCGTTTTTCGCGGCGACTGCGAGCGCCAGCGCGAAAAACGCACCCGGTGGCAGTACCAGCAGCAGCCAGCCGGACTCCGAAAATACAATGCCGCGCGTGGCTTCGCCGCCGATCAGCATGTCCATCCGCGCGAACAGCGTGCCCTGGCCGATGACCTCTCGAAAAGCGCCAATGACCATCAGTAACAGCGCAAATCCGATGCCCATGATGAGTCCGTCGAGCATGCTCGACGCGACGTCGTTCCTCGATGCAAACACCTCGGCACGAGCAACGATGGCGCAATTCGTGACTATCAGCGGTACGAAAATTCCAAGCGCACGATCGAGATCCGGAAAGAATGCCTTGAACACCAGTTCCGCGCATGTGACGAGGCTCGCGATGATCAGCACATAAATCGGAATGCGAATTTCCGGAAAAATGTGCCGGCGCGTCGCCGATACGAGCGCATTCGAGGCGATCAATACGATCATCGTTGCTACGCCAAGACCGAAACCGTTGACGAACGAGGATGTAACGGCGAGCAATGGGCAAAGGCCCAGCAATTGCACGAGCCCGGGGTTTTCGGTCCAGAGACCGTTCTTCAGGCGGTCGACGAGGGCATTCATTCGTTGGTCTCCTCGTCGTCGGCGGGGGCGCTGAACAGCTTATCGGCATTGTCCTCGAAGTACACGAGGGTTTGCTTCACGGCTTTGACGATCGCGCGCGGCGTGACCGAAGCGCCCGACAATTGATCGAACTCGCCACCATCCTCGCGGATAGCCCATCCCGCGATATTCGGGTCGCTGAGCGAGCGTCCGTCGAATTGCAGGACCCAGTCCGATTTGGACATCTCGACGCGATCGCCGAGCCCGGGCGTTTCGCGATGTTCCAGTACTCGAACGCCCGTGATTGTGCTGTCCATCGAGATGCCGATGAGCAGACGAATAGGGCCTGCGTAGCCGTCGCGGGCCGTCACGACGAACAGGGCCGCAACGGGTTCCTGTTCCGCGTAGACGCGATAAACGATGGCGGCCTCGTTGCCGGGCAGGTCGTGCGGCGTCGGGATCGTGAGCATCGACTCGGTGACACTGCCGTCGAAAAACAACCCGGCCAGCGCGGGCGTCAGACTGCGTTCGAGCCACGCCGTGCGATTGATTTCGATACGCTCGGCCGTGAGCTGCCAGGTCAACGCAACGAGCGACGTACACACGGCGGCGATCCCCGCCAGCGTCATGCCGTTTTTCAGTGCGCTTCGCTCAGCCACTGTCGGGCTCCTCAAGGTCGTGGCCAACGATGTGCGGGCGAGTCAGATAGTCGATTGCGGGGACCGCCATGTTCATGATCAGCACCGCGAAGGCGACGCCATCGGCGTAACTGCCCCATTTGCGTATGCAAAAAATGACAAAGCCAATGCCGAAACCGTACACGAAACGGCCAAGAGGGCTGGTAGCCGCCGAGACCGGGTCGGTCGCGATGAAGAACGCGCAGAGGATGGTCGCGCCCGCGAACAAATGGAACCCCGGGCTGGCGTTGGCGCCCGGATCGATCATGTACAGCACCGTGACGGGGCCCAGCAGCCCGAGACCGACACCGGCGGGAATCTGCCAGCGGATGATTTTGCGAATCAGCAGCCAGAAGCCGCCGATCGCGAGGAAGTTGCCGATCCATTCCCACCCGCGTCCGCCGAAATCGCCCATGACCGGAATGCTGCGGATTTCATCGACGGTGCGCGCGTTGTTGAGTCCGGCCTTCATGACATCGAGCGGCGTCGCGCGGCTAATGGCATCGAAGGTCACGGCATCGGGAAGGTTGCCGGTCAGCGTAAATCCGAGCGTCTGCAGAATCGATAATTGCTGATAGTCGATGTCGCCCATGCGCGGCGCGGTCCAGAGATTCATGTGCATCGGAAATGCGACGAGGATGACGACGTAGCCGGCCATGGCCGGGTTGAAGATGTTGAAGCCCAGCCCGCCGTACAGGTGTTTCGCAACGACGACGGCAAACAGCGTACCCGTAGCCGTTACCCACCACGGTGTCAGAGACGGCAGGCAAAACGCGAGCAGGGCCGCCGTGACCAGT
This sequence comes from Woeseiaceae bacterium, assembly GCA_965224505.1. Taxonomy (GTDB): domain Bacteria; phylum Pseudomonadota; class Gammaproteobacteria; order Steroidobacterales; family Woeseiaceae; genus UBA1847. Next base: position 985,259 of record CBDCZL010000018.1, on the reverse strand, counting down.
GCGCTGTAGTCCATGAGGCCCGACTCGGGTTTGCGGCTGCGCATGTTGAGAATGGCTGTCTCCGCGCCGATGGAAAAAATCGCGGCGACCAGCAGGTTGAAGATGAACCCGGGACCGAAGTACCAGACATGAGCGATAGCGGCCGGCACGAGTGCCGCGAGTACCTGCAGCATGATTGTTGCGACGTTTGCTCTCGGCGCAAGAAACGGTGCTTCCTGTGTGCGAAATTCCATTAGTCCTTGTCGTCGCGTTGTTGTTTGCGGCGCAATATTTCTGCGATGGCGGCGGGCCCGGCTTTTTTCGCAGATTCCTTCTGGGCGCTGAGTTCGGCGTCCCGGTCGCTCTGTTCCTTCGCGAGGCGCTCGTTGCGTGCCTCAAATCGGCGCCGCGCGCGCTCGGCACGGGCTTTGTCGTCGTCGAGTTCGCGAATTCGGCCTTTGGCCATGCGAAAGTCGGCGGTCAGCGGGATATGGCTCGGGCAGACAAGGTCGCAACAGCCGCATTCAATGCAGTCGGTGAGCCCGAACTCGCGCAGCCGGGCCTCGTCATCGGCGCAGGCGTACCAGAAGAGTTGCTGCGGCAGGAGCTGTACCGGACAGACCGCGGCGCAGTCGCCGCAGCGGATGCAGGGCATCTCAGGGCCGGGTGACGGCGGCCTCGAGATGACCAGGATGCAGTTGCTGGCCTTGACGAGCGGCACGCTGTCGGTGGTCATCGATTTGCCGGTCATCGGTCCGCCCATGATCAGCATGTCGGCCTGCTCGCTGTAGCCGCCGCAAAAGTTGACGATGTCGGCCACTGTGGTGCCGATGCGCGCGCGCACGTTGACCGGAACATGGATGCCGTCTCCGGTCAGCGTCGTAACACGCGATATCAGCGGTTCGCCGCCGACGATCCAGTCATGAATTGCGGCGGCCGTGCCGACATTCTGCACGAGGCAGCCGACGTCGGAGGGCAGGCCGGAACCGGGTACCTCCCGATGCGTCACAAGCTGTACGAGCTGATCCTCACCGCCGGACGGGTAAATCGTCGGCACCTGTTTGAGCACGATGCGGTCGTCATCGGCCTCACTGAGTTTGTCGGCTAGTGCGTGGATGGCTTCGGGTTTGTCGCTTTCCACGACGATCAGGCAATTGTCGACCTGCAACGCGTGCAACAGCACTTGCGCGCCGCTGATGATTTCGGCGGCGCGCTCGCGCATCAGCACGTCGTCGCAGCTGATGTACGGCTCACATTCGACGCCGTTGAGAATCAGATACTCGAGATCGCAGGTTCGTGCCTGCATGAGTTTTTGCGCGGTTGGAAACACGGCACCGCCGAGACCGACGATGCCGCCCTGCAGAATTTTTCCGAGCAGCACCCCGGGCTCGAGCGACGCGAAGTCGGTGTTCGCTTCGACCTGTTCGACCGGCCTGTCCTCACCGTCGCATTCGATCACGATGCAGGGCGCCGTCTCGCCGCGTCTTCGCACGACCGGCCATGGCTCGATCGCGATGACTTTGCCCGATGAAGACGCGTGTACCGGTGCCCCGAGGCTGCCGTCGAGTTCGGCGATGAGCTGGCCTTTGAGTACGCGTTCGCCGATGCCGACGATAGGTTGCGCGGGTTCGCCGACGTGTTGCGTGATCGGCAGGACGAGTTGCGATGGAATCGGCATGTCCATAATCGGCTGGCTCGTGGACTGCGATTTGTGACCGGGCAGCCGCAGCCCGCCATGCAGTTTACCCAGATCGTAGGTTGGCGCGCTCACCGCAGCGGCCTCATCCCGATACAGTCTACAGGGCAGGGGGCGATGCAGAGTTCACAGCCCGTACACTCGTTCGCGATGACCGTGTGCATGCGCCGATGGGCGCCCACAATGGCGTCCACGGGACAGGCTGCCAGGCAGTGCGTGCAGCCAATACAGTGGGACTCGTCGATGACCGCGACCGAAGGCGCCAGCGGTTTCGCCAGCGGCAGCGCATCGCGGCCCAGCAATCTGGCCAGCCTGCGCACGGTTTCCTCGCCGCCGGGCGGACACAGGTTGATCTCTGCGCGGCCCTCGACGACCGCGGCTGCGAACGGTCGGCAGCCCGGGTATCCGCACTGCGCACACTGCGTCTGCGGCAGCAGGTCGTTGACCTGTTCGACAAGATCGTTGCCGCCCGCAGGCAGGCGCCGTGACGCGACGCTCAGGCCGATGCCTGCAACGAGGGCAATGCCTGTGATCGTCAGCACCGCAATCCACACCATTTACGGCCGCGCCATGCCGGAAAACCCCATGAATGCGAGCGACATGATGCCCGCCGTAACCAGCGCGATCGCAGTGCCGCGAAATGGGGTCGGGACATCGGCCGCCTCCAGTCGTTCGCGTATCGCCGCGAACATGCCGAGAACGAGCGCGAATCCAACCGATGCGCCGAAACCGAAAAATACCGACTGCACAAAGCCCTTCGACGCCTGCACGTTGAGCAGCGCGACGCCGAGAACTGCGCAGTTCGTTGCGATCAGCGGTATGAAAATTCCGAGTACCTGGTCCAGCAACGGGCTCAGCCGGCGCACCATGATCTCGGTAAACTGCACACTGACCGCGATGACCAGGATAAACGCGATCGTACGCAGATACTCAAGCCCCAGCGGCAGCAGCACCCAGCGATGCAGCAGATAGGCTGTCGCCGACGACAGCGTCAGTACGAAGGCAGTGGCCAGCGACATCCCGAGTGCTGCCTCGAGATTTTTCGACACGCCGAGAAACGGGCAAAGCCCCAGAAAGCGCACCAGTACGAAATTGTTCACAAGTACGGTGCCGATAAGAATGACGATCAGCTCGGTCATTCCCCTATTGTAAGGATTACTTGACGCGCATGCCCGGTTTTGCGCCGTCGTCGGGCGATAGCAGAAAAATATCCTCACCGCCGGGTCCGGCCGCCAGGATCATGCCCTCGGAGACGCCGAAACGCATTTTCCGAGGCGCAAGGTTGGCGACCACGACCACCTGGCGGCCTTGCAGCGCGGCCGGATCGTAGGCCGGCTTGATGCCCGCGAAGACCCGGCGCTTGCTGTCGCCCAGATCGAGGTGCAGAGCCAGTAGCTTGTCCGCACCGTCCACAGGTACCGCCGACTCGATCGTCGCGATGCGCAAATCCAGCTTCATGACTTCGTCGATGCTGATCGTCTCGTGTTCCTCCGCGGGTTCCGTGGGCGGCGCCGACGCTTTCGATTGCTCAACCATGCGCTGTACCTGCTCAGATTCCACACGCGTCACCAATGGCCGGAATTTCGGCAAGGTTGCGCCCAGCAAAGGCGTCGCCGTGTCCGACCATCGCCATTCGGGTTCATTGAGGAATTCGCGCGCATCGCGCGCAATCACGGGGATTACCGGCGAAAGGTAGATCATCAGGCTGCGAAACAGATTAATGCCCTGCGTGCAGACAGCCTGCACGTCGGCTGACGTGGCGTCGTCTTTGATCATTACCCAGGGTTTGTGTTCGTCGATGTAGCGATTGGCCTTGTCCGCGAGTCCCATGATCCGGCGAATTGCCTTTGAGTATTCCCGATTGTCGAAGTGGGCGGCGACAGGCTCCGCTGCGGCCGCAAACTCGTCAAACAACGCCGGATCTGGCAGCTCGCCGGAGAGCCTGCCCGAGAACTTCTTCGTAATGAAGCCCGCGCAGCGGCTCGCGATGTTGACGAGTTTCCCGACGATGTCGGAATTGACCCGCGCAACGAAGTCCTCGAGGTTCAGGTCGATGTCCTCAATCGTCGGCCCGAGCTTGGCCGCGTAGTAGTAGCGCAGGAATTCGGGATTCAGGTTGTCCAGATAGGTGCGCGCCGCGATGAAAGTACCGCGCGACTTGGACATCTTCTGGCCGTCAATGGTCAGAAAACCGTGTGCATAGACGCTGGTCGGCGTACGCAGTCCGGCGCCCTCGAGCACCGCGGGCCAGAACAGCATGTGGAAGTACATGATGTCCTTGCCGATGAAGTGGTAGACCTCGGCATCGCTGTCCGCCGCCCAGTAGTCATCGAACTCCAGGCTGTCCGTGCGATCGCAAAGGTGCCTGAAACTCGCCAGATAGCCGACCGGAGCATCGAGCCAGACGTAAAAGTACTTGTTTTCGGTATCGGGGATCTTAAATCCGAAGTAAGGCGCGTCCCGCGAAATATCCCAGTCCTGCAGTCCGGCCTCAAACCATTCTTCGAGTTTGGCGACGACGTTGCGGTCGAGCTTCGCTTCCCGCATCCAGTTCCGCAGCCTTTTCTCATAAGCGCTCAGCCGGAAAAAATAATGTTCAGACGCGCGCGTGACCGGGGTCGTTCCAGACAAAACCGAGACCGGGTTGATCAGGTCCTCGGGTGCGTAGGTCGCCCCGCAGACCTCGCAGGCATCGCCGTACTGGTCCTCACTGCGGCAGCGCGGGCAGGTTCCCTTGACGAAACGGTCGGGCAGGAACATACCTTCCTGTTCGTCGTAGGATTGCTCAATCGTGCGCGTGTAGATGTCCCCGGCATCGCGCAACGACGTATAGATATGGCGTACGAGTTGCTCATTCTCGGGTGAATGCGTCGTATAGTAATTATCGAATTCGATCCCAAAATCGCCGAAGTCGCGGACGAACTCGGCCGAATAATTCTCGGTTAGCGCCTGCGGCGAAATGCCGAGTTCGCGGGCTTTGAGCATGATCGGCGTGCCGTGCGCGTCGGACGCGCAGACGAAAATGCAGTTATGGCCGCGGAGCCGCTGGAAGCGCACCCAGATATCGGTTTGAATGTACTCGACGAGATGACCCATGTGCGGCGAACCGTTGGCATAGGGAAGCGCACTGGTGACCAGGATTTTTCGAGGTTTTCCGAGCATGTATTCAATAGCCGCGAGCCGTGTCGGCGCGATTATGCCATGTCGAATACCAGCGGTCGCTGCTATTCGATGTTTCGGACCTGCTCGAATTTGTGTTTGTTGTTCGCCTGCTGATAGGCCTCCTGCCCGGAGACCAGGCCATTTTCAACCAGCTCCATGAGTGCGCTGTCCATCGTCTTCATACCCAGATTGCCGCCGCTCTGAATCGAGGTCTCGAGCTGATCGAGTTTTCCCTGCCGGATCAGGTTCGATACTGCGGGGGTATTGAGCATGATTTCCAGCGCTGCGGCACGTCCGGGCTGATGGCAGGTGGGCAGCAGTTGCTGCGATATCACGCCGCGCAGCGACGTCGAGATCATGGTCCGGATGTGCGATTGTTTGTCGGCCGGAAACGAGTTGATGATGCGGTCGACGGTCTGCGCGGCACCGTTCGTATGCAGCGTGCCCATGACGAGTATGCCCATCTCGGCCGCGGTCACGGCAATGCTTATCGTCTCGAGATCGCGCATTTCGCCAACGAGAATGACGTCCGGGTCTTCGCGCAGCGCCGAGTGCAGCGCGGATGCGAAATCCGGGCTGTGAACGCCGACCTCTCGCTGACTGATCAGACAGCCTTTAGCAGTATGCACGAATTCGATCGGGTCCTCGATCGTCAGAATGTGGCCCTTCAGTCTTCGATTCATCTCGTCGATCATTGCGGCGAGCGTCGTCGATTTACCCGAACCGGTTTTGCCGGTTACGAGGATCATGCCCTGCGTGTGGCGGCACAGCGTCCGCACGACCTTCGGCATATTGAGTTCGTCGAGCGTCATTGCCATTGACGGGATCGCGCGGAAAATCGCACCAATTCCGTTAAGGTGGCGGAACACGTTGACGCGAAAGCGTGACACCCCGGAAATCTCGTAGGCGAAATCGGCCGCATCGTCGCGCTCGAATGCCTGCCGCGTCGTGCCGTCCATGATCTCCGTCATGGCTTCCTGCACCGTTTCGACCGTCAGCACTTCGTCCATAAGCTGAGTCAGCGAGCCGTGAATGCGCGCACGCACCGGATCGCCCGATATAAAGTGCAGGTCGGAGGCACGCTTGTTCAGCGCTTCTTTAAGGTATGCGTCGATTCTGCTCATCGCATCACCTGGAATTGTCGCCGATGTCGATGACGGGCAGTAAATCCGTGTCGGTCACGTAGCGCTGGAACTTCTTCTTGTCGGTAGCGAAACGAATGGCGTCGTCCGGGTCGATCGCTTTCGCGCCGATCGCCTCGAGCAATGCCTGATCCATGAGCTGCATGCCGACATCCTTGCCCATCTGCAATTGCGAACCGATCTGATGGGTCTGATCGGAAGTGATCAGTTTCGCGATCGCTCGGCTGTTCACGAGGATTTCGAGTACGGCTCTTCGCCCGCGGCCGTCCGGCGTTTTGACGAGTACCTGGGTGACGACGGCTTTTAAGCTCATCGCGAGAAACCCCTTGGTCTGCTCCCGCAATTCACCGGGCAGGGCGTCGATAATCCTATCGATGGTCTTGACGGCGCCCGTGGTGTGCAGCGTACCGAGAACGAGGTGGCCGGTTTCGGCGGCCGTCATCGCCATTGAGATGGTCTCCGCATCGCGGAGCTCACCGACCAGAATGACGTCGGGGTCTTCTCGCATTGCCGAGCGTACGCCGTCGGCGAAACTCGTGACATGCGTGCCGACCTCGCGCTGGATCACCTGACACTGTTTGCTCGCATGCACGAACTCTATCGGGTCTTCGAGACTGATGATGTTCAGATTTCTCGATTCGTTGAGGTGGTCGATCATCGCGGCCAGCGTCGTGGATTTGCCGGTCCCCGTGGAACCCGTGACGAGTACCATGCCCTGATGATAGTCGCAGAACTTCTTCAGCACGGGCGGTACGTTCAGCTGATCGAGTTTCGGCACTTCGCCCGGGATATGCCGGAACACGGCGCCGATGCCCGTGGCTTTGCGGAATACGTTGACGCGGAAGCGTCCGCCTTCGTCGCCAACGTAGGAAAAATCGAGATCCTGTCCTGTCTCCAGCTTTTCCTTCTGTTTCGCGGTCAGTATTTCGAGAATATAGGTTTCGAGTTCGGTGTCCGAGAGTTCGCGAAATTTGATGGGCATCAGATCGCCGTTCATACGCAGCATCGGCGGTACGCCCACGGCCAGATGCACGTCAGAGCAGCCCTGCGCCAGCCCAAGTTTTAGAAACGCGTCGATTCGAGCCATCGCAGCCTCAGAGTTCGATCAGGTCCAGCGCGTCGGTCAGTTCATCCATCGACTGGAATCGTTTGGTCTTATCGACCGACATCGCCTTGACGATGACCGCGGCGTAATCGTCCGGCAGGTTTTCATTGATCTCCTGACAGTGCGTGGCCTTGCCCTGCACGTGCTGATACATCACCGACATGTGATCGCCGCGGCTGTAGGGAGGAATGCCGGTTACCATTTCGTACATGATAACGCCGATACTATAGACATCGGCCGTTTCGTCCACCTTTTTGCCGAGAATCTGTTCGGGCGCCATGTACTTCGGCGAGCCGATGACATACCCCGTCTTGGTGAGTTGCGTGTCGCCGCTGCTCGCAGCCGCCGCAACGCCGAAGTCCACGATCTTGAGCAGCCCTTCGTCGTTCACGAGAATATTTGCGGGTTTCAGGTCGCGGTGAATGACGCCGGCCAGGTGCGCGACGGACATTCCGGCCGCCATGTCGCGCGAGTAACTCAGCGCTTTGCCGAGGTCCATCGGCTTGTCGTCCGGAATCTCTGCAGACAGGGTGTGCGACGGGAAATACTCCATCGAAATCGCATAGCAGCCCTGAAGATTAAGAAAATCGTAAATGCGGATAACGTTGCGGTGCGTGATCTTTCGTGAGTAACGCAGTTCGTGCACGAAGCGCTTCATCATTTCCTCATCCGAGGAGACGTTCGGGTTCAGGAACTTGAGAATGAGCTGTTCGTCGACCACCTCGTCTTCCATCAGCAATACGGTTCCGAAGGCGCCCTTGCCGATTTTTTGAATATACTTGTAGCGCCCGTCGATCACGTCGCCTTCGTTCAGCCTGGAAATGTCCAGAACCGGTGCCGCAACCGGCGCGGCCGCTTCGGCGGCCTCTTCGCCGTCGGCTGCGGCCGCGGCGCTGTCTTCCTTGGCCTGTTGCAGCAGCTTTTCGAGGTCCGCATTGTCGACCAGCAGCGTGCGAGTATTCTCGCCGATCTTCTCGGCGCGAATGTTTTCCTCGACGACCGTCCGCGAGAATCGCGCGTCCAGGTCCTTTATCGCTCCGTCGGCGACATTGATGATAGTGGCGTCGTCCGACTGCCTGATCTGCTCCAGAATAGTTCGGACATTGCTGGCTTGCGAGTCGTTGGTGAGTGCGGAAATCGCCTTGATTGCCTCAATCTGAATTTCCCGTTCAGGACGTTTAAGCATCGGCACGATTTTAGCGATGTGGTTGTGATTGCCGATTTTGCCCAACGCCCGCAGCACAACCGTATCGGTTTTTGCACTTTGTCCAAGCATCGATTCGAGCTTCGGCAGCGCCTTTTTGCTGCCGATTTTGGCCAGTGCGTCGACGGCACGCTCACGGACCCACCAATCGCTGTCGTCGGTGGCCTTGATCAGGTGATCGACCGCACGCTCGTCCTTGGTGGCATTGAGGATCTCGATGGCCGTGCGTCGAATTTCCTCATCTTTCTCGCCAATCAGCCGCACAACCGAATCGACGACCCGTGGACCGCCGATTTCAGCCAGTGCATCGCCCGCACGCGACCGGACCCACCAGTCGTCGTCCTTGATCGCCTCAAGCAGTTCCTTGACCGAGTTTTCGCTGCCGACCTCGTTGAGTACTTCAACCGCCGCTCGGCGCGCATACTCGGATTCGTCCTTCAGCGCCGGAATGAGGTAGCGGATCGTGTCCGGGTGTTTCAGCCGAATCAGTACATCGACGGCTTTGCCCTGGACATCGAGATCCGGGTCGGTCAGGACGTCGGCAATCTTGTCAATGTGAATATTTTCCGGCTTGCGCGTGCCAAGCGCCGTGAGTGCGGCGCCCCGAACCATTTTATTCGCGTCCTTGAGCTGCATTTCGAGCGCATGCGTAATTTCCGCTCTGTCGAACTTCGACAACAGCTGCATCAGGTGAATTTTGATGACCGGATCCTTGCCGCCCATGCGTGCGATCAGATCCGGCACGATTTCGGGTTTGATCGTGTCCCTGATGATCTTGAATATTGCGGCCTTTTCCTTGGGCTCGCATTCGTAGGCACGGCGCAGCAGTTCGTGAACGCTCAGATCGTCCTTGTGGACTCTGAGAACCTCGATCAGCGCCGCTTTCGACACTTCCTCGTCGTCGAAAAACTCAAGCAGACCGTTGGCATTGTACGAGGTGCTGCTCGACAAGGCCCATGCCGTTCCCGACACGACGCGCTCGTTACCGTCCGCGAGGCCTTCTTTGTACAGGCGCAGGTTTTTGTCGTTGACCATCGCGCCGAGGATGTCGACGAGAATCATCGTATGGGTCTTGTCCGACAACGCGAGCGCGTCGATGACTTTGGGGACGGCTTTGTTGCCTGCTTTCCTGATCTTGTCAACGAGCTTTTGCGCCGATGGCGACGAGGGGTCGGGCTCAGCGATGAGCTGCCCGATCAAATGGTCGGAACGAAATGCTGCAAGGAAACTCATGCTGCCCGTCCATCACCGGATTTCTTGTTTCTTAACGCCAAACCAACCTTCGCTTTTGCCCAGGCAAAGCACAACCCAAACGGTTACAGGAACCGAATTCCTTCTCAACCCGTTATTCCCCGACACGGCATTATGCCACATCGAACCCGGCACATTGCCTGCCGTCAGTGGCTTCCAGCCACACCAAGGCTCCGCTACAATGTGCGCTCGAAATCCCGGCCGTCCGGTCTTCCGCACTCAAATTTTACCTAATGCCAGCCCGCGAAGTGTGACAGTGTCAACAGTTTCAGACGTGAACGATATTCTCGATAGCCTGCAAATGCCTGCATTCGGCCGTTCGCTCGGTCAGCTTGGAAAGGCGCTTAGTGTACGCGTCGACGATGGGCTGGCAAAGGTTGAGGTTGAACTGGGGGTGTTTGCCGGGTCGCTGCAATCCGACATTGAGCAGCGGATCGCAAAGCGATTGCTGGAGGTGCTGTCCGTTACGCGAACGGAGGTCAGTGTTGCGTTTCGTGTCGCGTCGCATGCTGTGCAGGGTAATCTGAAGCCGTTGCCCGGGATTCGCAATATCATTGCCGTTGCATCGGGCAAGGGCGGCGTCGGCAAGTCCACGGTCGCGGCCAATATTGCGCTCGCGCTGGCGGCTGACGGCGCCGCTGTCGGGGTACTCGATGCCGATATTTACGGTCCCAGTCAACCACATATGCTGGGACTTGTCGGCCATTCGCCTGTAAGCGAGGACGGCAAAACCATGCTGCCGCTCGAAGGGCAGGGCCTGAAGGTGATGTCAATCGGTTTTCTCGTCGACCCGGACCAGCCCATGGTGTGGCGCGGTCCGATGGTGACATCGGCGCTGAATCAGCTCATGTATCAGACCGAGTGGGGTGAACTGGACTATCTGATCGTCGATATGCCACCCGGTACGGGCGACATTCAGCTCACGCTTTCGCAGAAAATTCCGGTCTCGGGCGCGGTCATCGTCACGACGCCGCAGAACATCGCTACGCTCGACGCGCGCAAGGGACTGGCGATGTTTCGCAAGGTGTCAGTTCCGGTGCTGGGCGTCGTGGAAAACATGAGCACGCACGTCTGCTCCGCCTGCGGCCACGAAGAAGCCCTGTTCGGTTCCGGCGGGGCGGACCGGATGGTGCAGGACTTCGATGTGCCGTTACTCGGCCGATTGCCTCTCGATGCCGATGTTCGGCGACAGACCGATGCGGGCAGGCCGACCGTCATCGCGGATCCCGATTCGTCCGCGGCACGGGCCTGTCGGCGCACTGCATGGCGACTCGCCGCGGAACAGGCCGTACAACGCGTCGACTACTCCGGCAAGTTTGGCAATATTGTCGTCGAGGGAGCCTGATGAGCATCAAATCGGATCGCTGGATACGCCGCATGGTGGATCGGCACAACATGATCGAACCCTTCGAGCCGGGGCAGGTTCGCGACAACGGCGATGGCCGCATTGTCTCCTATGGCACTTCGAGTTACGGCTACGATGTGCGTTGTTCCGACGAATTCAAAATTTTTACCAATATAAATTCTGCGGTCGTCGATCCCAAGGCCTTCGATGAGACGAGTTTTGTCGACGTCAAAAGCGACGTCTGCGTCATTCCGCCGAATTCGTTTGCGCTGGCGCGCACGGTGGAGTTCTTTCGCATTCCTCGCACGGTACTTACGATTTGTCTCGGCAAGTCAACTTACGCGCGCTGCGGGATCATCGTTAATGTGACGCCGCTTGAGCCGGAGTGGCAGGGCCACGTAACGCTCGAATTCTCGAACACGACACCGCTGCCCGCGAAGATTTATGCCAACGAAGGCGTTGCGCAGATGTTGTTTCTCGAGTCCGACGAACCCTGCGAGACTTCGTATGCCGATCGCGGCGGGAAGTATCAGGGCCAGACCGGCGTTACGCTGCCGAAAGCCTGAACCCAGGGCCTGTTAACACTAATGTTAACAGGCCCTGGTGGGCCGTGCGGTAAATTCGGTCACTTTCAGAGTCCTTCTCAAGGGGCAGACCCAGGCGAATCGGTGCCGGCATAGCCGGGCTATGTCAAGCCGCTTCAACACCGGTATGCCCCTTGAGAAGGGCTCCCGGTGGGTCGCACCACAACGCCCTTCGGCGGCGTTGAGCTCGCTTGAATTGGCGACGGCCAGTCCTGCGCTCGCTCGCCTTACCCAAGGGCGTTGTGATGCGACTGAAAGTAACCGAATTTACCGCACGGCCCACTAGGCGTCGAAGGTCAGCAGTTCGGGTTCTGCGGCAGGCTTCCCGTCGAGCCAGCACTCCCCGTTTCGGTATTCGACACGCCCCGATGCGACCCAGCCGGCCGCCATCGGATAGATTCGATGCTCGACGACCTGCACTCGGGACTGCAGATGGTCTGCGGACTCGTTGGGATCGATAGCGACGCGGCCCTGCAGGATGCGCGGTCCGCTGTCGAGTGCTTCGGTGACGAAATGCACGGTACTGCCATGCCAGCGATCGCCTGCGTCGAGCGCGCGTTGGTGCGTATTCAGTCCTGGGTACTTCGGCAGAAGTGCGGGATGAATGTTGAGAATTTTGCCCGCGTAGCGAGAGACGAAATGCGGGCTCAGAATGCGCATGAATCCGGCGAGGATCAGCAGTTCGGGCCGCCAGTGCGCCAGTTTCGATAGGACAGCACGATCGAAGGCCGCCCGGTCGGCGTAGTCTTTGTGACTTAGATGCGCGGTGGCAATGCCGGCGTTTTCGGCCCGGCACAAACCGTAGGCATCGGCGTTGTTGCTGAACACGACGCTGAGCTCGAGCGCAAGTTGGTCACGGCTGACCGCATCGATGAAGGCCTGCAGATTGGTGCCCGAGCCGGAAATCAGAATCGCGGTCCTGCACGGCATCAGACGTACAGCACTTCCCGGGCTCCCGCGACAATGCGTCCGGCCAGCCACGCGGTTTCGCCGCTGCGCCGCAGTTGTTCGAGCGCAGCGTCTGCGTCGGTTTCGGCGACGATCGCAACCATACCGACACCGCAATTGAAGGTGCGGCGCATTTCGGCCGTGTCGATGTGCCCGTAGTCGGCCAGAACGTCGAACACTGCTCCCGGATGCCAGCTCGAGGTGTCGATTTCAACGCTGACGCCGTCGGGGAGTACTCGCGGAATGTTTTCGGTAATGCCGCCGCCCGTGATGTGGGCAAGTCCCTTGACGTCGACCCGTTTCATTAGATCGAGGACGGCCCGGACGTAAATGCGGGTGGGCGCCAGCAGGCGTTCTTTAGCGGACGTTCCATCTATTTTCAAATCGTCCGGTGCACGTTCCAGCACCTTGCGGATCAGCGAATAACCGTTCGAGTGCGGTCCCGAGGACGCAATGCCGACGACGACATCTCCGGCCGAAACAGTACTGCCGTCGATGAGATCGGATCGTTCGACGGCGCCGACCGCAAAGCCGGCGAGGTCGTAGTCGCCCGGAGCATACATGTCCGGCATCTCGGCGGTTTCGCCGCCGATCAGCGCGGCATCGCATTGCACGCAACCTTCGGCGATACCCGCCACGACGGCTTCCGCGATGTCGTTGTCGAGTTTGCCGCAGGCGAAATAGTCCAGAAAAAACAAGGGCTCCGCGCCCTGGACGACGATGTCGTTAACGCACATGGCAACGAGGTCGATGCCGATTGTGTCGTGTCGGTCGAGTTGCTGTGCCAGCATCAGTTTGGTGCCGACACCGTCGGTGCCCGAAACGAGCACCGGGTCGCGAAAGCGGTCCCGAGGCAGCGCAAACAAGCCGCCAAAACCGCCGATCCCGGTCAGTACTTCCGGCCGTAAGGTCCGGCGAACATGTGGGCGAATCCGCTCCACGAGCGCATTTCCGGCATCGATGTCGACACCGGCATCTTTATAGCTTAGTGGTTTACTGCTCATTGTTGAGTGGCATACTCTGCGAGGGCGATATAATAGTGCCTGGGTATGACTGGGGAAACCACCCTGATATGAAATTTGTGAGAAGAGGCGGCCTCGCGATTTTGCTTGCCGTTGCGTGCACGTACGGTGCCTTTGCGGCTGAGGTGCCGGAGCTGTACACGGCGCAGGTCGCGCTGGACGAGTCCTCCAGGGACCCGCGTCAGGAGGCCTATCGCGCGGCGCTGATGGAAGTGCTCGTGCGCGTCTCGGGAGCGGAGGTCCGGGAGCACGGTGCGAGGATCGAGGAGTTGTTTCCCGATCCGGCGGCGTACGTCACCCAGTTTCGCCCCGGCGAGAACGAAACGCTCTGGGTGTCGTTCGACGGAGCGGCACTTGAGCAGGTCATGCGTGGCGCCGGATTTACCGTTTGGGGCGGCGATCGGCCGCTAACGCTGGTCTGGCTGGCCGTCGACTGGGGACAGGGGCGGCGTGAGATCGTCTCAGCCGAGGCATCCGAGCAGACCGGAAACCGGTCTCGCAGCATCGACCGAAACCGACTGCTGCGCGAGCGCCTGACGGACGTCGCCGCGAAACGCGGGTTACCGATTGCGTTTCCGCTGCTCGATACGATCGACCGCCAGGCTGTGACGTTCAGCGACATCTGGGGCGGCTTCGACGAGCGCGTTCGCGCCGCGTCGGAACGTTATGACGTGAGGTCGGTGTTGATCGGCCGCGTGCGTCCGGCGTCGGGCGACCCGAACCGCTGGCGCTATTTCTTCGGCAGCGAACAGCGCAGTTGGAGCGGATCTCCGGAAAACGCGATGGGTCAGATAGCCGGTCTCATGGCGGCAGAATTTTCGGTCGGCGGCGCTGCACCGCTGGAACAGATCGTACTGCGCGTCTCGGGAATCGAGTCCGTCGATGCCTACGGTAAGTTGCAGGGTATGCTCGGCGACGTCGCAATGATCGAGTCGCTGCAGGTGTCTGCAGTATCGGGCGATACGGTCAGTTACGACGTGAACATTCGCGGCAGTGCGGAGCGACTGCGCCGCGCGTTGCGTTTTGCAGGGCTCGTCGAGCAGGAGCGGTTTGCGGTGCCAGCGGAGCCGGATCGTTTCGGCGCCTATTCGCAAACGCTTGAGTTCTTTTTTAGCCGCTAGTGGGCCGTGTGGTAAATTCGGTGACTTTCAGAGTCCTTCTCAGGGGGCAGACCCAGGCGAAGCTGCGCCGGCATAGCCGGGCTATGTCAAGTGGCTTCAACACCGGTATGCCCCTTGAGAAGGGCTCCCTGTGGGTCGCGCCACAACGCCCTTCGGCGGCGTTGAGTTCGCTTGATCTGGCGACGGCCAGTCCTGCGCTCGCTCGCCTTGCCATAAGGCGTTGTGATGCGACTGAAAGTCACCGAATTTACCACACGGCCCACTAGAGCCGGGGCAGAAGCGCGATGTCTCTCAACTGGCTGCCGAACGCTATTTCAATCATGCGCATCGCGCTGGTGCCGCCGATATTACTGTTGATTGTGGACGGCGAGTTTGGCTGGGCGCTGGTTTTGTTCTGGTTCGCGGGTGTGTCAGACGGAATCGACGGCTATCTGGCTATGCGCTTTAACTGGCAGACGCGGATCGGTGCGCTGCTGGATCCGATTGCCGACAAGCTGCTCGTCGCCGGGTTGTTCATTACGCTCGCATGGACGCAGCATATTCCCGTCTGGCTTGCCGCGGTCGTGATCGCTCGCGACCTGATCATCGTCGGCGGAGCGACAGCCTACAATTATCTGATCAAACCCGTGCACGGCGAGCCGACCCACATCAGCAAGCTCAATACGGCGTTGCAACTGCTGCTCCTGCTGTTCGTGCTGTCCCGGGCGGGCTTCGGCTGGCCGCAGGAAATTACAATTACGGTGCTCGGCGCCGCGACACTCGTCACGGTGGTTATCAGCGGTGTCGACTACGTGTTGTCGTGGTCGCGGCGTGCGGCGGCCGGCCAGTGAACGCGATGCCATCGGAAACGAGCCGGCGCTGGAACTGGCTGATCGCGATAGTGCTCGTTGGCTGGCTGTTCTGGCTGCTTGCACCCGTATTGACTCCGTTTATCGCGGCAGCGCTGCTGGCGTACCTCGGCGACCCGCTGGCCGACAAACTGCAGGCCATGAAAATGCCGCGCACGCTGGCGGTCGTTTGCGTCTTTTTGATCACGCTGCTCGCGATGGCGATCCTGCTGCTGCTGGTTGGGCCGCTGATCACGACGCAGCTCGGTGCTTTGTTCGACGCGCTGCCCGATATTGTGCATCAGGCGGAGCGGGTCTGGCTTCCGACATTGCTGCGCTGGCTGAACGTCGAGGGGGCGGAAGACATCGGTTTCGGCGCTTTCGTCGCGCGTTACAGCGATATGTTCGGCGATTGGAGCGGTACACTGCTGATGTCGGTCGGCAAATCCGGCCGGGTCGTGCTGGCGGCCGTACTGAGCCTGTTTTTGATCCCGATCCTGACGTTCTACATGCTCCGCGACTGGGACTCGATCGTCGCTCATCTGGGGGCGTTGGTGCCGGAACGACAGCGCGGCACCGTGTTTGCGCTGGCGCGCGAGACCGATGACGTGTTAAGCGCGTTTTTGCGCGGCCAACTGCTCGTAATGCTGGCGCTGGCGCTGATTTATTCGCTGGGGCTGACGCTCGTAGGCGTAAAGTTCGCAATCGCGATCGGCGTTGTGTCGGGCCTTGTCAGTTTCGTGCCCTATCTCGGATTCGTTTTCGGTATCGCGCTTGCCGGCCTGACCGTATCGCTCGAACCGAATCCTCTGTGGCACCTGCTCGGCGTCGTCGCCACGTTCACGATCGCCCAGATGATCGAGGGCTCGTTCCTGACACCGAAGCTGGTTGGCGATCGCATCGGATTACATCCGGTGCTGGTGATCTTCGCGGTCGCCGCCGGCGGTCAGCTATTCGGATTTTTCGGTATTCTGCTCGCGCTGCCGGCGGCAGCCGTGCTGTCGGTGATTGTCCGTTTCGCCTATTTTCGCTACCTCAAGGAACATCCCGAATTGGAGAGCGATCTCGAATGAGTCAGCTCGCACTGCCGCTGCAGTTGGCCGACCATGCCGTTTTTTCGAGTTTTCTTGCGGATGGCAACGAGGAGCCTGTCGCTGCGCTGACGGAGATTGCGACACGGCGGCGCGGTCCGGGATGCTGGCTGTGGGGCAGCCTCGGCGGCGGAAAGTCGCATCTGTTGCAGGCCGTATGCGAACTTGCCGGCGATGCGTCCGTGTATCTGCCGATCTCGACGCTTGCGGAGGCCGGGCCAGCCATGCTCGACGGTCTCGCCAGCCGCGAAGTCATCTGTGTCGACGACATCGATGCCGTGTTTGGCCGATCCGATTGGGAGACCGCGTTGTTTGGCCTGTGCAATCGCCTGTTCGATGCGGATCGGCCGCTCGTCGTGAGTGCCGCCTGTTCGTCCCGCGCCGCCGATATCGCGCTGCCCGATCTTGCCAGCCGGCTGCGGCAGCTACCGGTCTACCAGCTGCAGGAACTGAGCGATGCGGAGCGCATTGCGGCGTTGCAACTGCGAGCGCGCCACCGCGGTCTGGAGCTGCCCGACGATGCCGCGAAATACCTTTTGCGGCGCAGCCGTCGGGATATGGGCAGTCTTTACGCCTTTCTCGACAGGCTCGATGCCGCCGCGTTGCGCGCCAAGCGGCGCGTGACTCTGCCGCTCGTGCGTGACGTGCTCGCCGAAGGCGAGTAACAGCATCTATCGATCGCCGAGGCGTTTGGCGATCTCCGCAACGCGCCGCCCGAGGGTGCGCGCCAGTGCCTTCTCGTCGTCTGAAAGTGCGTCCGGTCTGCGATTCCAGGTGACGTGCGTTGCGCCGTACGGCGAGCCGCCCGTCGTCGTCGTCGATAGCGCCTCTTCAGAATAGGGAATGCCGACGTAGATCATCCCGTGATGCAATAGCGGCAGCGCCATCGTCAGCAGGGTCGTCTCATTGCCGCCGTGCAGCGACGATGTGGACGTAAACACGCCGGCCGGCTTGCCGATGAGCGTCCCTTTCATCCAGTCGGCGCCGGTCGTATCGAGAAAGTACTTGAGTGCCGACGCCATGTTGCCGAAACGCGTCGGGCTGCCCATGACGATACCGCTGCACGCCGACAAGTCGGCTGGTGTGACGTACGGTGGGCCGTCAGGCGGGATGCTGTCTTCGGTTGCCTCCGTTTTCGGCGACACTGCCGGTACCGTACGAAGCCGCGCGGCCATGCCCCTCACGGCGTCCACGCCGCTGCACACCTCGCGCGCCAGCGATTCGGTCGCGCCGTAGCGCGAAAAATACAGTATGAGGATGTCGCTCACGTTGTCAGCAGTGCTTCGACGTTTTCCGGCGGCCTGCCGATGACCGCGCGACCGGTCTCATGGTGAACGACGAGTGGCCGTTGCAGTGCGATCGGGTGGTCGGCGATCCATGCGGCGAGTGCCTCATCGTCGGCCAGATTCGGCAGGTCGTTCGCCTCTTTCACGACGGATTCCCCGCGTCGCAGCAGATCCGACACGGGCTGTTCAAGCTGCGCCGCGATGGCCAGGATGCGCTCAGCCGACGGTGTATTCTCGAGGTACAGCACGATGTCGTGACTGACCCCCGATTCGCTGATAATTTCGAGCGTTTTTCGCGATTTGGAACATCGCGGATTGTGATAAATCGTCACTGACATTGGGTAACCCACGTTGCGTTGATAATAAGGCGGCAATTCGGACTCTAACAGGCCCGGGCGGTGCCGTCAGCGCCATTGGGTCCGCTTGACGGCTACGGCATTGAGTTGCTAGCTTTTAGCGACTTCGAGACACGATAACCAGAACAAACGTGAAACGATCCCGTTTCAATTCTGCATGTCTGGCCACCGCAATGCTGCTTGCCGCGGTGCCGTCGGGTTGTCAGTCGACGCCGCCGGTTCAGGAAATGAGCGATGCGCGTCAGGCGATTGCAGTCGCGAGAGAGGCCGGTGCTGAGAAATATGCGGCATTTCATCTGAATGCCGCCGAGGAGTACCTGGCCAGCGCCGAGCAAAAACTCGGTGAACGCGCCTACCACCAGGCGCGCCGGGACGCGCGGCAGGCCAAAATGAAAGCCCTGGACGCGCTGCGCGAGAGCGAAGCTGAAACGCGGCCGGATGGAAACGAACGCTGACGACGGGACGCAATGCGCGCGCCTGTTTACGGTGACAGGCCGCGTACAGGGGGTGTGGTTTCGTGACAGTACGCGGCGTCAGGCTCAGAAACTCGGCGTTACGGGTTACGCGATCAACCTGAGTGACGGGAGCGTCGAGGTATTCGCCTGCGGTTCACCTGCGTCGCTGGACGCGCTGCAGCGCTGGTTGGGCGAAGGTCCGCCGCTCGCCAGCGTGAGTAGCGTTGCCGTGCGCGACACGGCACCGGAACAGGCAGACGAGTTTATTATCGGATGACGATTGGTCAGCCCTTAAACCACTTGCGCGTCAGCTTATCGATGACTTTGTTCGGATACTTTCGTTTACCGAGACTGCCGTTGTAGCGGCCCAGCGCGCGGCGCAGATCGCCTTTTTCCTTGTCGAGATAAAAGCGCAGTATCGTGCAGCCGTAGCGCAGATTGGTATCCATGTGCACGAGGTTGTCGTCGGGACGTCCGATTTCGTCGAGCCAGAACGGCATGATCTGCATTAGCCCGATCGCACCGGCTACGGAGATCGCGTAGCGATCGAAGTTGCTTTCGGTGTCGATCACCGCCAACACGAGTTCGGGAGACAGGTTTGCGCGCGCCGCCTCGAGGTGGACGAGCTTTAAAAGCCGGATGCGTTCCTGCGGATCCGGCATCTGTCGTTCGAGGCGCCGCGACATGTCGGTCAGCCAGACGGCGGCGTCGAAGCGGTCCTCGAAACTCGGTGCATCGTTGGCCGCTGTGCGCAGCAGATTGCGCAGCTCCGGGTCGGTCTGCATCGGATCGTCGGCATGCGCTGCGAACCCCGGCAGGGTAGTCAGTACGAGTACGATCAGCATGCCGCGAGCAAAATTCATGATAGGGGCGAGTCCCAGGGCCTGTTGCAACTATCGAGTATGGGCCGTTTCGGCGAGCAGACTGAGAGCTTCGTCACGATTCAGATGACGCGACTCGGTGTCGCTGCGATGCCGGTACTCGAGTTGGCCGGCCGCCAGACCGCGCTCCGACACGACCAGCCGATGCGGAATCCCGATCAGTTCGGCATCCGCGAATTTGACACCCGGGCGCGCGTTTCGGTCGTCAAACAGAACGTCCAGCCCCATCCCGCGCAGTTCCGTATAGAGCAACTCGGCGGCATCCCGCACGGCGTCCGAACGCTGCATGTTGATGGGAATCAGTGCCACGTCGAATGGCGCAAGGGCGGACGGCCAGATAATTCCGGCATCGTCGTAGTTCTGTTCGATGGCCGCGCCGACAATGCGTGTAATGCCGATGCCGTAGCATCCCATGGACATGCGCTGATTGGCGCCGTTCGCGTCCTGTACCGTTGCCTGCATTGCCCGGCTGTATTTGTCGCCAAGCTGAAAGATGTGGCCGACCTCGATGCCGCGCGCGATACTCAGCGTACCGTCGCCCCCTGGCGTCGGATCGCCGGCCACGACGTTGCGAATATCGACCGTTTCGGGTTCCGCAAGATCGCGGCCGAAATTGACGCCTCGGTAGTGAAAGTCGACTTCGTTAGCGCCGCAGCTGAAATCCGACAACGCGGCAACGGCGTGGTCGTAGTAAACGGGTATCTGCATGCCAACCGGGCCCAGAGAGCCGGGCTCGCTGCCCGTCGCCGCACGAATCGTCGTGAGATTCGCCATGGTCAGCGGTGTGCTGACGCCGTCGAGCTTTTGCGCTTTCACGGCATTGAGTTCATGATCGCCGCGCAGGATCAGTGCGACAGGTCCGTCCGTTCCCTCGACGATCAGCGTTTTGATCGTCTGTGACGCCGGCACGCCGAGCAACGCGCACAGATCGTCGATCGATCTCACTTCGGGCGTTGGGAACTTTTCAAGTGCCTGCTGCGGTGCGGGGCGGTCGATGGTCAGCGGCAATGTCGCCGCGGTTTCGACATTGGACGCATAGTTGTCGTCATCGCACCAGGCGATCGCGTCCTCCCCGGAGTCGGCGAGGACGTGAAACTCCTGCGAACGATTGCCGCCGATTTCTCCCGAGTCGGCGTCGACGACGCGAAAGGTCAGTCCCAGCCGCTCGAATATTGCCGTGTAGGCGGCGTGCATCTTCCGATACGACGCTTCGAGCCCGGCCTGATCGAGATCGAAGGAGTAAGCGTCTTTCATGATGAACTCACGCGACCGCATCACGCCGAAGCGCGGCCGGATTTCGTCGCGAAACTTCGTCTGAATCTGATAAAAATTGATCGGCAGTTGTTTGTAGCTGCGCAGTTCACGGCGCGCAATGTCAGTGATGACTTCCTCATGTGTCGGACCGAAGCAGAATTCGCGTTCGTGCCGGTCCTGCATGCGCAGCAACAGCGGCCCGTAGCGGTCCCAGCGATCGGATTCGCGCCAGAGTTCGGCCGGCTGGATGCAGGGCATGAGTAACTCGAGTGCGCCTGCGCGATCCATTTCCTCACGGACAATCGTTTCGATTTTTCTTAGGACCCTGAGACCCAGCGGCATCCACGTAAACAGGCCGGAAGCGAGACGCCGGATCAGGCCCGCCCGCAGCATGAGCTTGTGGCTGACGATTTCCGCGTCCGCGGGGACTTCCTTGAGCGTTGTCAGCCCAAATTCAGAAAAGCGCATAGGGGTAAAGACCTGTAATTCGCCTGGCCGCGCATTTTAACCATATTGACAGTCAAGCCAAAGTTAGTGATGGTCTCGTGAGTTTTATTCGAATTTCGCAGGGATGCCAATGCACGGACGTCGAAATCCGTTTGTTGCACAGGAAGGACTGCCGCTGCTGGTACTGGCCGCTTCGGCAGTCATCCTGCTGTACCGCTACACCGAGCCGCTGTACGCGCTGCTGCCGGCAGCGAGTTTTATTATTTTGTTTCTGATTTTTCGGGATCCCCGGCGTGTGGGCCCTTCCGTTGCGCTTGGCATTGTAAGCCCCGTCGACGGCACGGTCGTTCAGGTTGAGGACATCGAAACCGGAATGCTGGAGCGGCCGGTCCACAGAATTACTATTCGTGTCAACGCTTTCGGAACCTATACGGCGCGCAGCGCCATCGAAGGCAAAATCATGAACCTGCCGGAAAAGGGCCTGTGGGTGCAGACCGATGAGGGCGACGATGTCGTCGTCACGTTCAGCGGCTACCGTTTCGGACTCGCGCCGCGCGCGTTCGCACGCTTTGGCGAGCGGCTCGGCCAGGGACAGCGTTGCGCGTACCTGCGTCTGACTCGCTTTGCGTCGGTTGAAATCCCGGCGGATGGACGCGTGGACGTTGAACCCGGTCAGGCCGTTACGGCCGGCGTCGACCTGCTCGGCAGCGTTCCCAATCCACGATAGGGCCCTGGCCCATAGTGTTGACAGGCGCTGGCTGGCAAAATCACGACGATGAGCAATCAGGAGCAACAGCGCCGGGCGTACCTCGAGGCGATGGGAATCGATCTTTGGGTGCCGAAAAATGCGGACGAGGCCGCACCTGCCGAACCGAACGAAGCACCGGTTACGGCGGAACCGGCTGTGAGCCTTGGCTGGGACGAATTGCGCGGCTGCGTGGCGGATTGCACGCGCTGTGAACTCGCGGCCAGCAGGACACAGACCGTGTTTGGAGTCGGCAACCCGCAGGCCGACTGGATGATCGTTGGGGAGGCACCCGGTGCCGAGGAGGATCGCCGCGGTGAGCCGTTTGTCGGCAGGGCCGGTAAATTGCTGGATGAGATGCTGCGTGCGATCGGTCAGAGCCGCCAGACCGTGTTTATTGCCAATATTCTGAAATGCCGGCCGCCGAACAATCGCGACCCGAAGCCTGAGGAGGCGGCCGCCTGTCGTGATTTCCTCGAGCGTCAGATTGCGCTTATTCAACCGCGCATAATCCTCGCGGTTGGCCGCATTGCCGCGCAGAATCTGCTCGGTCGAACCGATCCGGTCGGAAAACTGCGCGGCAGGCCGCACGATCTCGATGGCATCCCGCTCGTCGTCACATACCATCCCGCCTATTTGCTGCGCAGTCCGTCACAAAAGCGGCGCTCGTGGAGCGATCTGTGCCTGGCCACCGGTCTGATCGAGGAGGCCGGACCGTGATCACACTGCAGCCCGACCCACCGGCCGAGATTCGCGAGATGACGTACGACGATTTGAGCATGGTCTCGGATATCGAGCGGCGCAGCTACGAGTTTCCATGGAGCCACGGCGTATTCCGCGACTGCCTGCTGGCGGGCTATCAGTGCATTGTGCTGACGCGGGATTCGAGCGTCGCGGGCTATGCAATTCTGTCGATTGCGGCGGGAGAGGCGCACATACTCAACCTCTGCATAGATCCGGATTGCCGGTCGCGCGGATATGGCGAGCGCCTGCTCGACGAATTGTTGTGCCGCGCGCGCTCGGCCGATGTGGATCGGGTACTGCTCGAAGTGCGTCCGTCCAACACCGCGGCGCACGCGCTTTACCGCAAGAAGGGTTTTCATAAGATCGGCGAACGGCCCGCGTATTATAAGGCCCGCGGGGGCAATGAGGACGCCGACCTGCTCGCGAAGCGGTTGTCCGGTCATTATCGCGGGCGGTGATCGGTCCGGCAGCAATCTTCGAGGCTGTATCCCGTACCGTGCGATTCCGCTAGACTGCGCGGCCGTAAAATTCTATCGATTGACATGACCGACCTCGCACAACAAGTCAGCAAACGGCGGACATTTGCGATTATTTCGCACCCGGACGCCGGGAAAACGACGCTTACCGAAAAGCTGCTGCTTTACGGTGGCGCCATTCAGCTTGCGGGCACCGTAAAGGGCCGCAAGGCGAGCCGTCATGCCACCTCGGACTGGATGGCGCTGGAACAGCAGCGGGGTATTTCGGTGACCTCGTCGGTCATGCAGTTCCCGTATGAGGGCCATATCGTGAACCTGCTGGATACGCCGGGCCACGAGGACTTCTCCGAGGACACCTACAGGACGCTGACGGCGGTCGATTCGGCGCTGATGGTGATCGACTGTGCGAAGGGCGTAGAGCAACGGACCATAAAACTCATGGACGTGTGCCGTCTGCGCGATACACCGATCATGACGTTCATCAACAAACTCGATCGCGATGGGCGGGAACCCATCGATTTGCTCGACGAGATCGAGTCGGTGCTGAAAATCGAGTGCACACCCGTGACCTGGCCAATCGGTATGGGGCGGACGCTGCTCGGCGTCTACCACTTGCTAACGGATCGGATTTACCTGTACGACAAAGTGGGCCGGCAAAAGGCGTCTGAGATTCAAACCATTGACGGCCTCGCATCCGACGCCGCCGGCGAAGCGCTGGGCGACATGGCGGACGCTTTTCGCGATGAGATCGAACTCGTCCGGGGCGCGTGTCCCGAAATGTCGGTGGAGGACTATCTCGCGGCGAAACAAACACCGGTGTTCTTCGGCTCCGCCATCGGTAATTTCGGCGTCCGCGAACTGCTCGACGCATTTGTGCAACACGCGCCGGCTCCGCTCGCGCGTGCCAGCGAACAGCGCGTCGTGACTCCGACCGAAAGCAAGCTGACGGGTTTCGTGTTCAAGATTCAGGCGAACATGGACCCGGGTCATCGCGATCGCATCGCGTTCATGCGTATTTGCTCGGGCGAGTACCGCAAAGGGATACGGACACTGCACGTGCGGTCGGGCAAGGAGATGAAAATACCGGATGCCATTACGTTCATGGCAGCCGACCGGCAGCACGCGGAAACGGCGTACGCGGGCGATATCATCGGCATTCACAACCATGGAACGATCAACATTGGCGACAGCTTCACCGAAGGCGAACAACTGCGCTTTTCGGGAATACCGAGTTTCGCGCCTGAGATATTCAGGCGCGCGGCCCTTAAGGACCCGCTGCGGCTCAAAGCGCTGCAGAAAGGCCTCGCTCAATTGTGCGAGGAGGGTGCGACGCAGTTATTCAGACCGTTACGCAACAACGACCTGATCCTGGGCGCGGTCGGTCCGCTGCAGTTCGACGTGGTTGCACATCGCCTGCGGGATGAATACAACGTTGAGTGCCGCTTTGAGAGCATCAACGTCGCCACGGCGCGCTGGGTTGAGTGCGACGATGAAAAGATGCGAAACGAGTTTGAGCGCAAGGCGCACGACAATCTGGCACTGGATCACAGCGGCCGGCTGGTCTACATTGCCCCGACGCGAGTCAATCTAAGCCTGACCGAGGAACGGTGGCCGGACATTCAATTTCGAGAAACGCGGGAGCACTGATATCGCGCCGTGTGCTCGCCTGGGCACTGTATGACTGGGCGAATTCCGCATTTGCTCTGAGTGTGCTCGCCGTTCTTTTCCCGCTCGTGCTCGGCAATTTCTGGAGCGCGGGCGACAGCGGTTCGGCCGTTACTGCGAGGCTCGGGTGGGTCACATTCGCGGCCAGCACCGTGGTGTGCATTACGGCTCCGCTGTTCGGCGCGATTGCCGACTCCGGCGGAAGCCGTAAGCGATTCCTCATGACTCTGGCGCTGCTCGGCGCTGTGATGACGGCAGGACTCGGCTTTGTGGGGAAGGGCGACTGGCCGCTGGCGCTTGCGCTGTATCTCGTTGCGTCGGTCGGATTCTACAGTTCCAATGTGTTTTACGATTCGTTGCTGATCGACGTCACCACGCCGCGCAACTACAACCTTGTGTCCACGCTGGGATTTTCCGTCGGATATCTCGGCAGTGCGGCGCTGTTGGCACTGCACCTGTGGATGCTGCGGTCGCCGGCAACCTTCGGGCTCGAGAATGTCACCGAAGCGTTTAGCGCCGCCTTTGTGTCCGTCGCGGTGTGGTGGCTGGTGTTCCTGATACCGCTGCTGATGTTCGTGCCCGAAAACCCCACGGCGGGCGTGGTCGGGAACGGTCGCATCCGTGCGGCCTATGCGGAACTTATCAGCACGATCCGGGAAGTTCGCAGATACCGCAATGTTGTCGTCTTTCTCATGGCTTACTGGCTGTATGTCGGCGGCGTGTTCACGGTGATTTTTATGGCCGTGAATTACGGTCAGCGGCTGGGCTTCGCCGACAGCGACCTCGTGCAGGCGCTGCTGATTTCAAATGTCGTCGGATTCCCGGCGACTATTGCATACGGCGCTTTCGCACATCGTGTCGGCGCCAGACCGGGCATCTACATCGCGTTGTCGATCTATGTCGGCGCCTGCATCTGGGCGCTGGGAATGACCAATGTTCGCGAGTTCTATGTCATGGCCGCGATCATCGGCATGGTGCAGGGCGGTGTGCAGGGTCTGAGCCGGTCGGTGTACGCGAGCCTCATTCCGCAGGATCGGCCCGGAGAGTTTTTCGGTTTCTACAGCATGACGACGAAGTTCGCGCACGTGCTCGGCCCTGCAATGGTGGCGATCGCAGCGATGTTATCCGACGATCCAAAGTGGGTGCTGTTGGCGTTGATGCCATTGTTCGTCGTGGGCGGCGTGTTGCTGGCACGGGTGGAGCTGCAGCCTGCTGAGCCGGTCAGCGAATAGCCGCCACGGCTCGTTTTAATTTCGTAAGTCCGCCGTGGTCTTCCGCATAGCGTGCGGCCAGATACGCATCGGTTATTGTTCTAACTTGCTGCTCGGTCAGCGTGCCGTTGTCCGTTACTCGCCGCGCGAATACGAGCGGTGTTTCGCCCGTGTCCGGTTCAAGGCCGCTGCGCCTGACAAACCTTCGGTAGGCCAGCGCCGCCTCGTCCGGCTTCGGCGGCCGGTTGCGCAGCGACATCAGTACGCCGATCCCGATAAGTGCCGCGATGACCAGCGCGATGAGCGTTAACAACATGCTTCGCCACTGCGGATCGTCCATGCCGAGCAATTGCAGAAAGCGGTTTTGCTTTTCGGGCCCATAGCCGAGCACCCAGTCGTTCCACTTTGCGTTCAGCGCATCCCAACTCGTGATCAGGTTCTGGAGGATTGGGGAGGGTGACGAAAATCCCCAGCTCGATGCGAGCGATTCCATTTCAGGATCGCCCAGGCTGAATTCGATTCGCTCCGGGGCCACCGCCGCTGTCGGATCGACTCGATACCAGCCGGCGTGGGGCAGATACACCTCGGTCCAGGCGTGCGCCGAGGACTGCCGTACGACGAGGTGGCCGCTCATCTCATTGATCTCGCCGCCCTGATAGCCCAGCACCACGCGGGATGGAATGCCGGCGCTGCGCATCATGAATGCGAAGGCCGAGGCATAGTGTTCGCAGAATCCGCGTTTTGTGTCGAATAGAAACCGATCGACGGGATTGCGGCCCAGTGGCGGCGGTTCCAGCGTGTAGTAAAACGCCTGTTCCCGAAACATCCTGAGCACCTCGTCGACGAAGACCTCATCCGATTCGGCCTCGCGACGCATCGTCTGCGCGAGTTCCGCCGCACGTGGGTTCCCGTTGCCGTTGACACGCAGATACGGCGCGAGCCGCCGTTCCGACTGTGCCACGCGGTAATCGGGGTAGGACGTTGCACGGTATGCGATTCGCTGATCGACGGCGTTCTGGCGCAGCAGAGTCTGGTTCTGCACCCGTTGGGTCAGCGGCAGGTCCCATTGCCGGGGCATGTCCAGTGCCGGTACCCACTTCTGTCCGGTCGGTTCGAGCGTAATTTCATAGGACACCGGATCGCCACGATACGCCGTTTGATCCCTGACACTGCGGCCGTCCTCGGGATCGATCCCACTCCACGTGCGTCCGTTGAAACTGGTCAGTACCAGCACTCGCCAGTACCGGTCCCGCGGATCGGGAATGTCGTCGTCGAACATCACACGGAAGGCCACGGCCTCTGACAGCGATAACGAGCTGATGCTGCCCGGGCTCATTGTGTTCGCGAGGCCTGACACGGCCCGTCCGGAATCGATCGAGGCCGCCCACATCGGTGCGTTGAGCCGCGGGAACAGGATCCACATCGCGATTGCCAGCGGCGCGGCATAGGCCATGAGCCGGCTCGCGGTTCGTACGCTGTCTCCTACGCTATGGCTGCGTTTTCCGGACATGCGCAGCCAGGCAGTCGCGATAACGAGCGTTGCCACGATCAGATACGGCAGCGACCATAGATACTGTTCGCGCAACAGCGACGACATGACCAGAAAAATCGAAATGAACAGTAATACGAACTGATCCCGGCGGCAGTTCGTCTCAAGCAGTTTGAGCGATGCCATCACCGCCAGCAGCGCCGACCCCGGACCGACGCCACTGATCGACGAATAGGCGACGCTGATACTGAAGAAACACGCAAGAGCGAGACCGGCCCGCAGCCATGGCGATGGCAGTGCGCGGCGTGTTTTCTCGACATACAGCCGCCAGCCGGCGCAAATCAGGAATGCGGCACTCACCCACACGGGCAGGTAGGGGAGATGCGGCAGCAGCGCGAACGCAAGCGCGCCGAGGGTCCAGGGCAGCGTGTCGAGCAAGGCGCCGTCGGTGCCTCGCGTGCGTGCCTTGAATCTGAACTTCATGAAGGCGTTTCCTCAAACAGCGCAAGGGCTTTGAGGCAGCGCCGCCGTTGCTCGTCTCCATGCGCGGGCTCGAACACCTCACCGCCAAGACGCAGGCCGTAGTCCTCAAGGCTGCGGTCGGCATCGATGATCCAGCGTGTCACGATAGAAAGCCGCTCGTCGATGTTTCGGCCTGGAACCTCGGACAGATCGAACCACTGACTGCTCGTGTCGGCACCAGCAAAACGCTTCGACAACAACTGGCCGCTGCGCGCGAACGCCTTCCATGCAACGTGCCGCGGTGAGTCGCCATCCCGATAGCGCCGCAGGCCCGCGAAATCCTCTTCGCCACGTGCGTCGTGCTGACGGTGGCCGCGCGAGGTCATCGTCGGCGGCGGTTGCGGCGGGCGCTCGGCCGCCCGCGGGTACACGAGACCGCGCAGATTCATATGCAGCCATGCCCATGAGCGAAACAATTCGAAGGGAAAGCGCGTCTGTATGCTGAAACGCTGTAGTTCCGCCCAGCCGCGATGTTCGGTCGTAACCGGCAGCACGAAGATGCGGCTCTCCTCGGGCTTGAGGTCGTGTTCGGTGCTTTCGGTGTTCCCAAAGCGGAGACGTAGTCCGTAGCGCGTGCTGCGAGAGCGGTTGGTCACGGCGATTCGAAATTGCATGACCTGGCCCGCAAACACGGGCTCAGCGCCGGCGAATGAGAGTTCGAGTCCCACGATGTTGCGCTGACACTGATACATCGCGACGAAGCCGAGCCCGACCAGCAGAAAGGTCAGCGCAAACGAAAGGTTGTTGTTGTAATTCATCGAGCCGAGCAACATCGTGAACGCCATTAACCCGTAGACAAGCCCGACGCCGGTCGGCAGGATGTAAACCCGGCCCGGCCGCAGGGCAGTCAGGCCGGTGTCTTCACCCTGACGGTTTCGCGCCCAGCGGCGGATGCGGTGCTCGGCGCTCGCGCGCAGCGCGGTGATGGCGCCGTTACGGAATAGCCACTGAGTCGAGGACATGACGGCAGAGTTCGGCTGGACTGCGGAATTGTGTGTTGCCCGCGGGCGTTAGCCGGTGGCCGGCAACGGCTGCGAACACCGCCTGTACGTCATCGGGAAATACTCCCGCATGATTTTCGACAAAGGCATGCGCCCTGGCCGCCGCAACGAGGGCCTGAGCGCCTCGTGGCGAAAGACCGACGTCGATTTCGGCCGATTCGCGAGTATGGCGCACGAGTGCCTGCACGTAGTCGAGCAGCGCATCGCTGACCGTCATTGCCCGGGTTCGTTCCTGTAGCGCGAGCAGCGTGTTGGGTGCCGCGACCGGCGTCAGGTCCTCGAGCATCGAGCGGCGATCCTCTCCGGCAATGACCTGGCGCTCGCTGGCTTCGTCCGGATAGCCGATTTCCACGCGCATCAGGAAGCGGTCGAGCTGCGATTCGGGCAGCGGAAATGTGCCGATCTGATCGCCGGGATTCTGCGTTGCGACGACAAAGAACGGTTCTGACAACGCTCGGGTGGTGCCGTCCACGGATACCTGGTATTCCTCCATCGCTTCGAGCAGCGCGCTCTGTGCTTTGGGTGTCGCGCGGTTGACTTCGTCAGCGAGGATGAGCTGCGAGAAAATCGGTCCCGGCTGAAATTCGAATTCTCCGCTTGCCTGACGAAACACCGAGACGCCGATAATGTCGGCCGGCAACAGGTCGCTCGTAAATTGAATGCGGCGGAAACTCAAGCCCAGCGTGCGAGCCAGCGCCTGGGCAAGAATGGTCTTGCCGAGTCCGGGCAGGTCTTCGATGAGCAGGTGGCCGCGCGCCAGCAGGCAAGCGAGTGCAAGACGAATCTGCCGGTCCTTACCGAGGATAATTCCGCTGAGCGCTTCGCGGGCGCTATCGATTGCTGCGCGGTCCCCGGCACCGGCCGGTGGAATCTGCTCCAGTGTGCTGTTGAGCTGCATTCGCGATCCTCTGCGATGGTTAAGTCGTTATCGTCACCGAATCAGCCGCGAATTGCATCGAATCCCCGGTCAGAGTGTGATGCAGTACTCAGAAATCAGAACGGCTACTCGAATTGGCCGAGCTTTCCGATTTGCTCGTCGAGTTGTGCGATTGTTTTCTCAAATTCTGCCAGGCGCTCCCGTTCCTGTGTGACCACGGCAGCGGGTGCATTGTTCACAAATTTCTCGTTGGCGAGCTTCGCGGTGCTCTTGCGCCGCTCGGCATCGACTTTATCCTTTTGCTTTTCAAGGCGTTCGCGTTCCGCATCGACGTCGATCAGGCCTTTTAGCGGCACCAGCAGACGCATGCCGCCGAGCAGCGCTGTCGCAGCCGGCGGCGGCTCGTCGCCGTCCGCGAGAACCTGAACCGAATCGACCCGTCCGACGCGCTGCAGCAGTAGCGCGTGCTGGCGCGCGCGCCGGTCGTCGAGTGCTTCGGCACCCTGCAAAATGACGGGCAGCGCCTTGCCGGGCGAGATGTCCATTTCGCCGCGTATCTGCCGAATGCCGAGGATGAATTGCCTGACCCACTCGATGTCTTCTATCGCCGCCGCATCGAATTCACCGGAAGCCTGCGGGTACGGACGCAACATGATTGTTTCGCCGTCAATCCCCGCGCGTTTCGATACGGTCAGCCAGATTTCCTCTGTAACGAACGGCATCAACGGATGCAGCAGGCGAAGCAACGTTTCGAGCACTTCAATCAGCGTTCGCCGGGTGCCGTTTTTGAGTGCGCCGGACGATTCGTCGGATTGCAGCACCGGCTTCGACAGTTCCAGATACCAGTCGCAGAACTCGTGCCACGTGAATTCGTAAATCGACTGCACGGCGAGGTCCAGGCGGTAGGCGCCGATATGCTGGTGCATGTCGCGAATCGCTCCGTCGAGGCGGGCACGAATCCAGTGATCGGCCGCCGACCAATCGGCATCGCCGTCGTGCAGCGATTCCGTGTTCATCAGCACGTAGCGCGATGCATTCCACAGCTTGTTGCAAAAATTGCGATAGCCTTCAATTCTGCCGAGGTCGAAGCGAATGTCCCGGCCGGTCGTGGCCAGGGCACCGAATGTCATGCGCAGAGCATCGCAGCCATAGGCCTGAATGCCGTCCGGAAAATGCCTGCGCGTGGCCTTTTCGATCTTCGGCGCGAGGTGATCCTGCATCATGCCGCTCGTGCGTTTAGCGATCAGCGAATCGAGGTCGATGCCGTCGATCAGATCCAGCGGGTCGAGGACATTGCCTTTGGATTTCGACATTTTTTGTCCGTCCTGATCGCGTATCAGGCCGTGTATGTACACCTCGTGGAACGGCACGTCGTCCATGAATTTCAGGCCGAACATAATCATTCGTGCGACCCAGAAGAAGATAATGTCGAATCCCGTGACGAGCACGTTGCCCGGATAAAACTCCCTGAGCGCGGCCGTGTCGTCAGGCCAGCCCATCGTGCTGAACGGCCACAGGGCTGATGAAAACCACGTGTCGAGCACGTCGTTGTCCTGGGTCAGAGTGACGTTCCCATTGAGATTGTGTTTGTTGCGGATATCCTGCTCGTCATAACCGACGTAGACGTTGCCGTCCTCGTCATACCAGGCCGGAATGCGATGCCCCCACCAGAGCTGCCGGCTAATGCACCAGTCCTGAATGTTGTACATCCATTCGAAATACGTTTTCGACCAGTTCTCGGGAACGAACCGAATCCTTCCCGTTTCGACGGCGTCGATCGCGGGTTTCGCCAGCGGCTCAATGCGCACGTACCACTGATCGGTGAGCCACGGCTCGACAACCGCGCCGCTGCGGTCGCCGCGCGGAATCTTGACGACGTAGTCCTCGACCTTGTCGAGCAGGCCCAGAGATTCGAACTCGCTGACGACGGCTTTGCGTGCCGCAAATCGATCCATGCCGCGGTAGGTCTCGGGTACCGCATCGTTCATCGCCGCGTCGCCGGTCATGACGTTGATCATCGGTAGATCGTGGCGGCGTCCGAGTTCGTAATCGTTGAAATCGTGTGCCGGCGTGATCTTCACACAGCCGGTACCGAAGTCAGGGTCGACATAGTCGTCGGCAACGATTGGAATGCGGCGGCCGACGATCGGCAGGGCAATCTCCTGACCGACCAGATGACGGTAGCGTTCGTCATCCGGGTGAACTGCGACCGCCGTGTCGCCGAGCATCGTTTCGGGCCTCGTCGTTGCGACCGTCAGATGACCGTCGCCCGATGCCAGCGGATACCTGAAGTGCCACAGGTGGCCGTCCTCGTCCTCGGACAGGACTTCGAGGTCGGAGAGTGCCGTGTGCAGCACCGGGTCCCAGTTGACGAGCCGTTTGCCCCGGTAAATCAGACCTTCATCGTACAGATCGACAAATACCCTGCGTACGGCCGCGGACAGTCCCTCGTCCATCGTGAAGCGGTCGCGCTGCCAATCCACCGATGCACCGAGCCTGCGGGTCTGCCTCGCGATCTGGCCGCCGGATTCCTCTTTCCACTGCCATACGCGCTCAACGAACTTTTCCCGCCCGAGATCGTGCTTCGACCGGCCTTCGTTGTTGAGCAGCCGTTCGACCACCATCTGCGTCGCAATTCCGGCGTGATCCATGCCGGGTTGCCACAGCGTCCGATCGCCCTGCATGCGGTGATACCGTGTCAGCACGTCCATGATCGTGTCCTGAAACGCGTGCCCCATGTGCAGCGTACCGGTCACGTTCGGCGGCGGGATCACGATACAGTACGGCTGGCCGTCGCCCTGCGGCGCGAACCAGCCCTGCCGTTCCCAGCGTTCGTAGGTGCGTTGTTCGATATCTTTGGGTGAGTAGGACGTGTCCATCAGAGCTTGTGAGTATCCATCTCATGGCCCTGGTCGCGGTACTGGCCGAAGCGCGCACGCCCCCGGAGCCGGCAGTTTTCTTCGGAAGTAATCAGTTCGGCGATGCGCGGAAATTGTCCGGCGATCGCGGGAATATCGTCGCAGAGGTTAATCAATAAATCACGCTGTTCGGCCTGCTGCGACTCGTAGCCGATCGTGATCGGTGACCGGGTGCCGCTGCCAGCCAGATCGTGCGGCACGAAACTGCCGTCGCGAAACGTCCACAGTAACTCATCGAGCCGTTGTGCATC
Source organism: Woeseiaceae bacterium (assembly GCA_965224505.1). GTDB lineage: Bacteria > Pseudomonadota > Gammaproteobacteria > Steroidobacterales > Woeseiaceae > UBA1847. The sequence goes on along the minus strand of CBDCZL010000018.1, from coordinate 952,204 downwards.
GCTGCGCGACGCCGTTTCGATATGAATCGTATTGTCGAGGCGCCAGGCCTTCTCGGCGAGGCGGCAGGCCAGCATGTAACGAGCATGTTCGTCGACTCTGTCGAGAACGTAAAAGTCGACCTTTGCCACGACGGGTCAGGGCAGCGCGCCGGCACGCGACAACAGAAACTCCGAGAGCATCGGTACCGGTCGTCCCGTGGCGCCTTTTTGCGCGCCCGATTTCCAGGCGGTGCCCGCAATGTCGAGATGCGCCCATGTCATCCCATCGGTGAATTTGCCGAGGAAGCAGGCCGCGGTGACCGACCCGCCGGCGGGGCCGCCGATATTGCCCATGTCCGCAAAGTTACTTTTAAGCTGTGCCGTGTAGCGCGCATCCATCGGCATCGGCCAGCCGGTGTCGTCTGCCTGATCGCCTGCTGCGAATACTTCGTTTCTGAGGGCGTCGTCATTGGCGTAAATTGCCGTGCGATGATGTCCCAGCGCGATCACGCAGGCGCCGGTCAGCGTTGCCACGTCGATGACGGCAGCAGGTTTGAACCGGCGGGCGTAGGTCAGTGCATCGCACAGGATCAGCCGGCCTTCGGCGTCCGTATTCAGTACCTCGATGGTCTGCCCGGACATACTCTTCACGATATCGCCTGGCTTGGTCGCCGAACCGCTCGGCATATTTTCCACGGCGGGTACGATCACGGTCAGGTTGATGGCCAGCTTCATTCGGGCAATGGCCGACATCGTTCCAATGACGCTCGCCGCGCCGCACATGTCAAATTTCATTTCGTCCATGCCCGCGCCGGGCTTCAGCGAGATGCCGCCCGTGTCGAACGTGACGCCCTTGCCGACGAGTACGATCGGTGCGCCGCTGCCGCCCTTGTATTGCATGACGATCAGCTTGCCGGGTTCGACGGCTCCCGCGGTCACCGACAGCAGTGAACCCATGCCGAGTTTTTTCATTTCGGCTTCATTGAGCACGCGCGTGGTCAGCCGGCCGTTGCCTGCCGCGAGCTTTCTGGCAGTACGCGCCAGATACGACGGTGTACAGATATTGGACGGCAGATTGCCGAGGTCTTTGGCGAGCCGTACTCCGTTCGCAATCGCATCGCCGTGTTCCGCACCGCGCCCGCTTTTCGCCGCATCGCCGCGTTTGGCAATGGAATGGCCGAGCGCCGTAAGAGGCATGGGTTTTTTGGCACGCTTGCTCTTGGTTTCACTGAATCGGTAGAGCACATCAGCGATCGTCTCCACCGAGTAGCGTGCGAGATAATACGGACTACTGTCGCGTACAGGCTCCAGTGTCAGTGTATTGAGTAACTGCCGCGTCTTGCTGCCATCCAGCGCCTTAATCGCGGCAGTCAGGCTCTTTCTGTAAACCGTGACGTCGAGGTCGGTGCGTTTACCGAGTCCGACGACCGCAACGCGGCCGGCTCGTACGCCCGCGAGCCCGGTCAGTATCGTGCAGCGTCCCGGATCGGAAGAAAGGTCGCCCGATTTGATGAGATTGCGAAGTGCGTCGCCGCTGGCCGCGTTGATGTCTTCCGCGCCGGCACTCAGGCCTCCGCGGTTATATACGCCGACGATCACGCAATCGACGGCGCGCCGCGATGCAGCGCTGGTAGTAGCAAAATATTTCATGTATCCCCGGTCGCGTTGTTGTTTCGGAAGGACTGTCATGCTGAAAATAAAAGCGGTAGTCTAACTGTTTCAACGACCTGCAGCTACGTCCTGACGTTCCGTCCATGACTCGAATTCTGGATCGCTACATTTTTCGCGAAATCGCGACGAGTTGGCTCGGCGTCACGCTCGTGTTGCTGCTGATTCTCCTGACGAATCAGTTTGCCCGCGTATTGGGCGACGTTGCAAAGGGCAAATTGCCGAAGTATGCGGCAATTGACGTCATTGGCCTGTCGGCTGTGCAGTACCTGACAATCCTCGTGCCGATCGGTCTGTTTCTCGCGATCATGCTCGCGCTGGGCCGGCTCTACCGCGACAGTGAAATGCCGGCCATGACGGCCTGCCGGGTTGGGCCGATGGGAATCTACCGGCCGATGTTCTGGCTCATGGTGCCGCTGGTGATCGGAGTGGCCTGGCTGGCGATCAGTGGCAGTCCGATGGCGATGTCCGCCGTTGATCGCATCGGCGCCGAAGCCCGCAGAGAGGCGGATCTCGCGAGTATCGAGCCCGGCAGATTTACGGTCTTCGGTCCCGATCGGGCCGTCGTGTATGGCCACAATGTCACGCCGGACGGCTACATGGAGAAAGTGTTCATGCAGCGTATGGTCGACGACGGTGTCGTTGAGGTTGTGATTTCCGAATTCGGCGAAATGGTTGAATCCGAAGACCCGAACATCCGGTTGCTCGTGCTGCACGACGGACGGCGTTACGAAGGCATTCCGGGAACGTCGCGGTTCCGCGTCGTCGAATTTGCCGAGCACGGGGTTCCCTATCGGCTGCCGAGCCTCGAGACGCCCGAACCGGAGCCGCGCACGATGCCGTTCGCTTCGCTGCTGGCATCGAACGATCCCGAACACACCGCGGAGTTGCAGTGGCGCATCGGCGTCCCGCTGTCGACCCTGATACTGGCCATTCTTGCAGTGCCGCTGTCGAAAAGCCGGCCGCGCGCCGGGCGCTACGGCCGCATTACGATTGGCCTTCTTGTGTTTATCATTTATCTCAACATGATGAGCGCCGCGAAAGCCTGGATCGAGCAGTCGGCGATCTCGCCGTCCCTCGGCATCTGGTGGGTGCACGCTGCCGTATTGCTGCTGGCACTGACCCTGCTTGCGTTGCAAAACGGCCTCCACAAACGCGTGTTCCGATGACGTCTATCTTGAGCAACTACATGATGCGCACGATACTGTTCAGCACGGCGCTGGTGCTGATCGTGCTGCTTGCGCTTGCGGGACTGTTCGAATTCATCGCCGAACTCGACGACACGCAGGGCGACTACCAGACGCCGCAGGCGATTCTCTATACCCTGTTGCGCCTGCCGAATCTTGCGTTCGAAATGCTGCCCGTCGCCGCGCTGATCGGCTCACTGCTCGGACTCGGCGGACTGGCGGGAAACAGTGAAATCATCGTCATGCGCTCGGCCGGGCTGTCGGTGCGCAAACTGGCCTCGATGGTGGCCGTGTCGGGCGCGGTACTGCTCGTATTGACCGGGCTCCTGGGCGAGTTCATCGGGCCGCCGCTGGATTTTTATGCACGCAACATGCGTGTCGAGGCGCGCTATTCTCAGGACGACGACCGGCTCGGCAACGAAACGTGGGTCAAGGACGGGAACGTGTATCTGCACCTCGAACGCGTTAATCCGGAATTCGAATTCGGCAGCCTGTATATGTACCGCTTCGACGACGACCGGCTGTCGTCGATATCCATCGCCGAAAATGCCGGAATCGATGACAATGACGACTGGATTCTCGAAAACCTGCGTGAAACCCAGTTTGAGCGCGACGGCGTGCAGGTGGCGGAGTCATCGCTCGCCATCGAAACGTTCGAAGTGGATGCGCAGTTGCTGGGCAGCGCGCTCGCCAAGCCGCTGAGCCTGTCGGCGCGCGAAATGCTCACGTATATCGATTATCTGAAGCGCAACGACCTCGACGCCACGCCTTACGAAACTGAGTTCTGGTACCGTGTGTCGCGCACATTTTCGGTGCTGATCATGCCGATCCTGGCGCTCGCATTTGTGTTCGGTTCGTTGCGCAGCGGCGGTGCGGGGGGGCGTCTGATGATCGGCGTGGTCGTTGGTCTGGCGTACTATCTGGCCAGCGAGACGCTCGCAAATTCGGGGCAGGTTTTCGATCTGAATCCTATTTTCGTGACATGGCTGCCGTCAGTGACGCTGTCGCTCATCACAATCTTCGCGCTTTCAAGAATTCGCTGATTCCGTTGCTGATGTCCTTGGGTAGTAGCGCAGCCGTGTGCCGCTCAGACGGTCGTGCCAGCTCAGCCGTTCGCTGTCCCAGAGCTGCCAGAGGAACCCCAGACCGCAACAAAGCCACGAGAGCAGGGCTGCGAAAAATCGCAGCGTGGCCGCCCCGATGCCGGCCTTGCCGCCGTCCGCGGTTTCCAGTTGCAGCCGCCAGGACTGCATACCCAGCGTACGGCCAGACCGTGTCCAGAAGCCGACGAAGAACAGGTAAATGGCCGCCGCAATCGTGAGCCTGAAGAGCGGGTCGCTCTGCGGTTCCACGGCCTCGCCGCCGCGCACCGCGACGAACGGTACCGCGACCAGCATGAGCACGGCGAACAGCAACAGGCCGTCGTACAGCATTGCGCCGATGCGGCGCAGAAGCCCGGCGTTTTGAGGTTCGCTCACACGCCGTCCCACCAGGCAGCCATCTTCTGCCGCATTGCTGCGTCCGGCATCTCGCCCTGGCCCGCGCCGAGATTGTCGATCATGTGGTGCGGCTTGCTCGTCGCTGGAATGGCACACGTTACGGCCGGGTGACTGACGATGAACTTGAGAAAAAACTGCCCCCAGCTTTGTGCGAACGCACCCGCCCAGTCGGGCAGCGGTTTGTCTGCGACAGCGCGGAACAGCCGGCCTGACTGGAACGGCCGGTTTATAAGCACTGCGATTCCCAGCTCCTGTGCAAGCGGCAGCACGCGCTGTTCGGCCTCGCGTTCGCCGAGCGAGTAATTGATCTGGATGAAATCCGGTTTGAATTCGCGCATTTCGCGCACGAGTGCCGCGTGCGCGCCGGCCGTGTAGTGCGTCAGACCGTTATAGCGCACGCGCCCGTCGGACTGCAGTTCGCGAATACTCCGCATGTGAACAGCCGTGTCGCGAAGATTGTGTACCTGCATCAGGTCGATCGCGTCAGTGTTCATAAGGCGTGCCGATTCGGCCATCTGCGCCTGGCCTGCGGCTTCGCCGTCGGTCCAGACCTTCGTTGCGATGAACAGTTTGTCACGCTTGAAACCCGCATCTATGACATCGCCAATGACCCGTTCGGAGCGGTTGTACATCGGCGACGTGTCGATCACGCTGCCGCCTGCCGACGTGAGCCGTTCGACGATGACCTTGCGCGCCGCGATGTCCTCCGGCGTGCTGTCAACGTCGAACACGCTGTAAGTGCCGAGTCCGATCACCGGGATCTGCTCCGCAGACGAAGGAATTTTTTTCGTCAACATGCGCTTCGCGCTACCGGCCTCGGACAGTGCAGGCATTGCCGCAAGTGCGGCCGCTGCGGCCATGACTTCGCGCCGATTCCAGTGCTTCATGAAACGCCCTCCTGTTTTAGTGCTTTCGCTCGTCGTCGGTAGTCGTTGCCCAGCCACAGTGCTAACGCCGCCCAGACCACCGCGAACGGCAGCAGGACGACCGAAATCCAGGTCATTCCCAATCCCGACATGAGTTTGACCGTCCAGGTACCCATAAGGTCCCCGCCGCGGTAGACGGCGAGGTCGATAAAATTCTTGGCCTTGTATTTTTCCTCGGGTGTGACCACCGAGTAGAGCATGTCCGTGGAAGGCTTGGTAAAGCCGAATCCAACCGCGCGACGCGCGACTGTCAGTACCGCGACGACCCACAGCACGGGCTCAAGCGCGAGAATGGCAAAGCCAACGATCGACAGCAGCGGCATCAGTACCAGCGAGATGTTCAGGCCGAAGCGTACCACCACCTGCTTGACCAGAAACGCCTGCGTAAACAGCGCAATGAAGTTCTGGGCGTTGTTCATGTTGGAAAAAAAGCGGGTACGCTCGTCGGCGCCCGGGATCTCGGCCTCGACGAGCTGCGCGGCGAACATGTACAGTGCCGTGCCCAGCAGGCTCGCGATTACGGATGCGGCCGCGATGCCGAGGAAGTAGCGGGAGCCTAACACGTGCGTGACACCGCCGAATGCCCCGCCGCCGAGGGATTTATCGGCTTTGCCGGCAGCGTCTTCCCGGTGTTCGTGGACGGCCCATTTGCGAAGCCGGCCGATGCACAGTACTGCGAGCGAGAGAACGGCCGCCGAGATCGGGAACAGGTTTTCGAGACCGATCTTAACGACGTAGTAGCTCGTGAGAATGCCGCCGAGCAGCGCCCCGATGCTGCCGCCGGCCGCGATGACGCCAAACAGCCGGCGCCCCTGCTCGCGCGTGTAAATGTCGGCCATGAAGCTCCAGAACACCGACACCACGAACAGGTTGAACACACCGATCCAGACGAAAAATGCGCGGCCGAGCCACACATGATCCTCGCCGAAATGCGAAAACAGGAACCACAACGCCAGGATATTGAGAACGAAGAACAGGTACGACCACGGCAGGAATATGCGGCGCGGAAATCGTGTGACGATCCAGCCGAAGATTGGCGTAATGACGACGGTTGCGGCGAACGTCCCCATGAAAAGATAGGGAATCGTATCCGGGCCGCTGCCGACCGCAAGCGATTCGCGAATTGGCCGCAGGATGTAGTAGGACGATAGCACGCAGAAAAAATAGGCGAACGACCATGCCACGGCAGCATACTCGTGGCGCCGAATATCCAGCAACCCGCGCGATCCCGACGGGCGGGCTGATTCCGAAGCGGCGGTCATAGCGCCCGGAGTGTAATGAAATTTTCATGCAAATATCGAGATTTGCGCAGGCGGCAGCATTCGCCGCACTTCTTGAGAATCCCGCGAGTTTTGCGGCTGTCGCACTAAGCGCCGGCAGGGCACGCTGGCGGCTCACTCATACCACGGAGAGGAACTATGCTAAAGGGAACATTTGCCGCGGCGCTGATGCTGGCGGCGGGGGTGGCGGCCGCACAGAGCGCGGAGATTAAGTCCGACGGCTGTGCGGAACTCGCAAAAGTCGTGTACAGCGAGGTACAGTCGAGTGCGCTTTACGGTCCAGGTCAGTCGGGTCCGTGGGTGATCGATTCGGTTCAGGGCGACGTTCGAAGCTGCAGCACCGTTGCGAAGACCGTGTCGCAGGCGTTTACGTCGGCGATGCAAAGCGTTGGCGAAGAGGTCTGGTGGGGCGAAATTCCGGATGCTCGCGGCGATGCCTGCCTGAGTCACTATCTGTCGCAGTGCTATCCGAATCGCGGATCGTTCGCCGCGACGCTTTCGTTTGCCGACGGCGCCTCGGTGGCGGAACGCTGGGCCGAAGTGACGCGAAACGTCATGCGGGAGATGCACAATCCCTACAGCAGCGACGAGATTCGGTTCCGACCTGGCGTGCTAAAACTGCGGCTGGGTTTGTCGTTGCGCAACATGCCTGGTGAACGCAGAAATCCGCGACTCTATGTGGATGGATTTGAGCAGAAACAGCGTTCAAAGCGCCGCTTTGCGCATCGTTAAGTGACACAAGAGTATCGAACCGGGCCGGGCAAACGGTGGCGTTTGACCCGCCCGGTTGTTGTTTTTATACAAATAGACTCATTCCAATGCGATTTTTGTTTAAATAATTGTTCACTTGGTAATATAATTACGCAACACAGTCGCGGAGTGATTCGGTGTTGTGCCACCTTATATATGTCAGTAGAGAGTCCCAGCCTATGAGGGACCGAGATTTGACGAAACTACTAATGGAAGCGAGAAAAAGAAATGAACGCGCCCGGGTTACCGGGATGTTGCTTTATAAAGACAAACGCTTCATTCAGATCCTCGAAGGCCACGAAGAAAACGTGTTGGAAGTTTTTGGTTCTATCAAATGTGACGTACGCCATGAGCAGGTCAAATTGATCTGGATGCAGTATGTCCAGTATCGGGATTTTCCGGACTGGACCATGGGATTCGTCAATAGGGATGAAGTCGATGTCCAGGCATTGCCCGGATTTACGCCTTTCCTCAAGCGGGATTTGCGTTACGAGAATTATTGTCAGGACTCGACCGACGTCCACGCAATGCTGAATGCCTTCAAGGAATGCCCTGAGTCGCTGCAATAGGTAAATTGACCGGTTGGTCAACGATACCTGCCAATTCTTATACCATGTGCTAAATTTAGTGCATGGCCGTATTGCGCACGTTTGCCGATTTCGCGAGACACAGTCACCGCATCGGGCTGTACTGTCGTGCCTGCGATCGCTGGGCGGAAGCCGACCCTGAACGCATCGTTGCGGCAGGCAGGGGGACACGGCAGGTTGGTGAGGCAACCTTCAGGTGCCGCGACTGCGGAGAAATTGGGGAAAAACAGGTTCGGCCGCCCGTGCCGACGCTGGACGGTATGGCCAGGTTTTCCCCATGTGCGGCCTGTACAGTCTGACGACGGCACACGAGGCAATCAGGCAGGCCTTTCCGAGTGCGTGGTCGTGGGAGGTCGCCGACGTACCCTCGTCACAACGTATCGGTCCGTCGGCTAAAAGTCCGCACAGTGCTTCCAATCACCGGCTGACCGTCCGCAACGGGCCGGGCGGGCCGGCGTTCGTCTCGATGCGCTGGCGCTATGAGTCCCGCTGGATGCGCGAAAAGGGCGTAAAAGTACCGATCAATGCACGCGCTGAGACGATATTCAGCAACGGGTTGTTCAAGTACTCCGCACGAGATCGGCGCTGTCTTGCAATAGTGGACGGTTTCTACGAACCGAAGGGGCCAAAAGGACCGAAGCGTGAGCAGTACCGTTTCAGTTTTGAAGACTCCCGACCGTTTGCACTCGGTGGGATCTGGATTAGTTTCCGCGGTGAAGACGATACGTTCGACGGGTTTGCGATCGTGACGACGAAGCCGAATTCTCAGGTGGCGGAAATTCACGGCCGCATGCCGATTATTCTCGACGATGAGCAAGCGTGGACGGCCTGGCTCTCGGGCGATCAATCGGACGTAGCGCAACTGGCAGCGCCGATTGACCGCCCGTCCCTCAGACGAGAGCGAATCGCCTGAACCCTCCGAAAACGGTGTGGCCAAACGTGGGCTTTGTTTTACGCCTACTGTCCTGAAAGCTGCTTAACTTGTTCGTCCAGGATGGAAAGCGCTTTCATCAGATCGTCCCGAACGGCATTTGCGGCCTCTATCTGAACCTCGCGATTTTGTAGTTGCTCAGCAAGGCGTGAGTTCCGTGGCAACTCCAGTCGGGGTGGTTCGACGCCACAGGCATGCTGACAATCGACGAAATGTCCACCGAACGTACACAACTTGGGTATACAGATTCGCTTGTGGTTTTCCCTGTATCCGCACGGGCATGGATCGGGTACCGGCGGAAAATCGGGAATGACGAGCTTTGGGCGTTCATTGCAACCAAGCAAGGGCGACCAGTCTTTGTCGGGACCGCAGTAAAAAGACCCGAGAGAGTCGCAGGTTTTTTTGTCCCAGGGGCAATCGTCGGATTTCGCCAATGCAAGGGTGTGCAGGTCATCTCGTGCGCGGCGCGCGACGTCCAGCTGAATCCGTTGGCAGACCGGCATCAGGTGAGGTGGACAGCAGTTTGGATTGTCTTCCGGACATAGAAAAATCTGCGCGGTCTGTCTGCTCGTATCCCGTTTAATCGCGTCCAGAATATCCAGTTTGGCGACTTCGATGGCCAAGCCTCGACAGGACGAACTGTCGTCTTCGCAAAATGCTGCGTCTGCCGCCAGCATGGGTCCTGAAGATTTGTCCTCTTCTGCAAGGACTGAAAGGGTGAGGCCGAGCAGGACAAAGATTGTTAGTGTTTTCATTTCGATACTCCCCGTATGCATGTTATGTTAACTGTCGCGATACCTCTTTTTGTCTCACCGTGCATTGATTTTGCGACATTCGGCAATTACCCGATGCGATCTGCCTCAGGCACCAACGCGAGGAACTCGGAAAGCTAATGGTCGGGTTCCGGACGCTGACGGCACCGATTTTCATCCGGATGGACTGCGTGCGGTTTTGCAGAAGTCTGTCGAATGGCGATCGGGTAGTAGCGAAGCATACGCACGACCCGGGCCGTAACCGAGAGCGGCCGCTCCGTCTTCCCGGCACAAAAAACCGCCGCGGCAGAGTTGATGACATTCGTGGTAACAGGCCCTAACAGGATTGCAACGTGAAATTGAAGAAATTGCCGTGGGCCTGCACGGCACTATTGGCAATCGGTGCGGTTGTATCCTGGAACGTCGCTTCGCGTTTGACTGCGGCGGAGCCGGTGATGGTCGGCATATTACCCGACGACCTGCAGGGGAAAGAAATTGAACTGCAAAGCGCTTCCGGCGCGACGGTCTCCGGGTGGCATATTCGCGCTGAAGCAGAGCAGGGCGTTGTTGTCCTGTTACATGGCGTGCGCGCGAATCGCCTGTCGATGCTGGAGCGTGCCCGGTTCCTTCGCGGTCACGGCTACGCAATTGTTACGATCGACTTTCAGGCTCACGGCGAGAGTACCGGTGAGCGCATTACGGCCGGTCACCTCGAAAAACACGATGTCAGGGCCGCGGTTGACTACGCGAAAGCCGAGTACCCAGGTGAGCCGATTGGCGTGATTGGCGTTTCTCTGGGCGGTGCGGCGGCGATTCTGGGGTCGCCTTTGGGTATTGATGCGCTGGTTCTCGAGTCGGTGTACCCCGACATTGAACAAGCGATTCACAATCGCGTGCGTCACAGGCTGGGCTGGTTGTCGTACATTCCCGCAGAATTGCTATTGCTGCAGATGGAAAAACGATTCGGCATTAAGTCCACGGAGTTGCGTCCGATCGATCATATCGCCGATACGAATTGTCCGGTGTTTGTAATCTCGGGTGCCGACGACTGGCATACGACGCGCGAAGAGACGCAGCAAGTGTTTGAGGTCGCCCGGCATCCGAAGTTGTTGTGGATCGTTGACGATACCGCGCACGTCGATCTTCATCGGGCAGCGCGTGCGGAGTATGAGGAGCAGCTAATGGCTTTCCTTAATCGCTACCTCAAGCCGTAAACGCGCTGTTCCACTGTTCCGTATCAATGAACCACCGTTCCTCGCAGACCTTGTCGCCGCTAAATCGAAAAAGCACCGATAGCTGAGACGCAGGGATTTTCCCGGACTTCCAGTCCACTATCGAAACGACTTCGTTTCCCTGCTCAATGTTGCGTAGTTCCGTGATCTCGAAACCCGGCGGCAGTATCTCGCCCAGACTATCCAGTGCCGTACGGAAGGCCTGCCGTCCTTCGAGCACGTTCGTCTGTCCCGGCATAATGAAAATCATGTCTTCCACGTAGTCGGCCACCAGGGTGTCGAAATCTCCGGCGCCGACGGCATCCCATCCTCGTTGTACGATGTCTGAAAGGCTCATTGTTTTACTCCGTTACATGTCTGCTTCGGGGTACCAATATCGCTAATTGTAGTTCAAATTCGGAAAATGGCTGGTGCTTGCAACCGCGACAGGAACAATCTCCCTTAAATGCCTGGCGCGAGACAATCGAAAGGCGGCCGTCAGTCTGTGGCAATCGCTCCTTCTGGAAAGAGTTGCCGACATCATTGAGGGAACTTGGACTTAGCGGTTAATTGCGCAGTGATCAATCCTCGCGCCCCAAACGCTTTCGCGTTTCGTGGAATCAGTAGTTCGCTTCCGTCGAAGACAGTACAACTCGCATACAAAAACGCCCGCTGAGGGCGGGCATTTTCGCATGCGATTGGCACTCCCTAGGGGATTCGAACCCCTGTTACCGCCGTGAGAGGGCGGCGTCCTGAACCACTAGACGAAGGGAGCGTAGTGGACTCGACGAATCGAGCGGGCGGCCATTATACGGCCGAAATCTATTTGCTCAAGCAGAAAAACGACCGAGGGGATTGATTCGGATCGGCATTGGCCGATCCTCACCCCTTCGGGGCGCACTGCGTGCGTCCAAAACGCTGTCGCGTTTTGTCGAACCCCTGTTACCGCCGTGAGAGGGCGGCGTCCTGAACCACTAGCCGGGATTATTCGTGAAGAGATAAAACAAAAGCCTTAAATGTGCGAAAATTGTGTTTGCACACAACAACTTAAGCACAAAAAAGGCTTCTGCATGAGTAAGCATACCAGTCCCCAGGGTGTTTTGTTCAAGGGTCTGTCGAAGAAAGCGTTTCAGGCCCGCTTCGATCGGCCCGACAGTAGCTCCGATGGTGGGGCGATTCTGCTCAAGGCTTGCGATCAGCGACTGGGTTTGATCGATGCCATTTCCAGGTGTATTCGCGATGACCGCTGTGCTGGCAAGGTTCGTCACAGTCTGCGGGAGTTGCTATCGCAACGGGTGTACGGGATTGCCTGCGGCTACGAGGACTGCAACGACGCAGCCCGGCTGAGCACGGACCCGGTGCAGCGTTTGCTGATGGATCGAGATCCGCTGTCGGGCGAGGCGCTGGCCTCGCAGCCGACCTTGTCCCGATTCGAGAACCGCATTGATGGGCGTTCACTGCTCGGCATGGGGACGGCGATCATGGACACGGTGATTGCGCGTCACCGCAAGCGCCTGGGTAAGAAGGCACGGCGCATCACGATCGATCTGGACCCGACGGATATTCTGGCCTACGGCCAGCAGCAGCTGTCGTTTTTTAACACGCACTACGGGGATCACTGTTATCTGCCGATGGTGTGTTCATTTCAGTTCAACGACGAGGCGGATCAGTACGTGTTTGCGAGCGTGCTGCGATCGGGAGAGGCGCCGGCGAGCGAGGGCGCCGAGGCGATCCTGCGACGCGCCATCGCTCGGCTGCGAAAGGCGTTCGGCAAGGTGCGTATCCTGGTGCGTCTGGACGCTGGCTTTGCGACGCCTGAGCTACTCGATTTTCTCACCGACAGTCGGGTGGATTTCGTGGTGGGGATCGGGAAAAACTCGGTATTAAAGGCGCTTTCCGAGCCTTTGATGGACGAGGTCCGTCACCTGTCATGGGACTCAGGGGACACCGAAAAGCGCTACGGCGAGTGCCAGTACGAAGCCGGCAGCTGGGATGACGAAAGGCGGGTGATCTTCAAAGCCGAAGTGGTGCGATACCCCGGCCGGGACGCCAAAGACAATCCCCGTTTTGTGGTGACCAACCTCAAGACCACGCCAAGGCACGTGTATGAGCGGGTCTATTGCCAGCGGGCGGTGATCGAGAATCGCATCAAAGAGCTGCTGTTGGGCCTGAACCTCGACCGCTGCAGTTGTACCTCGTTTTTCGCCAACCAGTTCCGAGTCCTCATGACCGTCGCCGCTTACGTGCTGTTCCAGGAACTGCGCCTCAAAGCGCGGCATACGGCTTTCGCCCAGGCCCAGGTTACGACCCTGCGCGAGCGATTGTTAAAGCTCGCAGTCTGGGTGCAACGCTCAACGCGCCGTATCGTGTTTCACCTGCCAGACTCAGCGCCGTGGCGATCCGACTGGTGCCGCATTGCCCGCGCCCTCGGTGCCGTGCCAATCTGATCCCACTGCCCAGCAACAACCTCATCGTTATCGGCACGTCAGACAAGGGCGACGGGCAACTTTGACCTGACATCGCCAATTTCAACTCGTTTCGCGACGCAGCGCGCAATAATCCCCTACCAGGAGAAAGTGGCGCGGCTCGGAACCGCCAGAAAGTTCAGCTTGCTACAATCGGCAACAAATGATCGCCATACCAACAACTTTCATGAATAGTGTCGGTTAGGGGATTGCAGACTTATGCGCGCTTTTTGTCGGCGAGCGGTGAGGGGATAACGAATTCGTTCGACGGATTCGGCGGACTTGCTTCATCGACCAACGACATGGACGGTACAAGTCGAACACTGAGCTATCGCTATGATCTGAATGGCAACCGTACCCGCATTACGCACCCGGACGGCGCCTATTTCACGTACAGCTATGACGGACTGAATCGGCCAAAGTCCATCTACGAATATGCCGGTACTTTGATCATCACGCACAACTACAATGCTCAGGGCCGGCAAAGCGGGCTGACTCGTACCGGCGGCCTTGGAAGTACGTATGATTTCGATGAAATCGGCAGATTGGACGACCTCTCGCACAATATTGCCGGTTCGGCGGACGACGTCAGTTACGACTTCAGCTTCAGCCCGGCGAGCCAGGTCACTGCGCGCTCGACGAGTAACGGAACGTACGAGTATTCGAGTTATACCACTGGTACCGAGGGCTATTTTGTCAATGGTCTGAATCAGTACACGGGCGTTGCCGGCGCATTGTTCAGCTATGACTCGAACGGCAACCTGACGTCAGACGGGTCGGTGACCTACACCTATGACATTGAGAACCGCCTGAAAACGGCCTCGGGTGCGAAGAGTGCAACGCTCGAGTACGACCCGATGGGCAGGCTGTACGAAACCAGTGGCGGCGGCACGACGACGCGGTTTCTATACGACGGTGATGCTTTGGTTGCCGAGTACAATACGAGCGGTGCCGTTGTTAAGCGATATGTGCATGGCATGGGTGTCGACAATCCGCTGATCGAATACGCCGGATCGAGCGTGTCGAGTTCCAACCGGCGGAATCTGTATGCGGACCGTCTTGGCTCCATTACAGCGATAACCAACAGTAGCGGCACAGCAATCGGAATCAACCAGTACGATAGTTATGGCGTTCCGGACGCACAGAACATTGGACGCTTTGCGTATACCGGTCAGATAGTCATTCCTGAGCTGGGTTTGTATCATTACAAGGCGCGTGTTTACTCGCCGTACATCGGACGGTTTTTGCAAACCGATCCGGTTGGCTACGAGGATCAGATGAATCTCTATGCTTATGTCGGGAATGATCCGATGAACATCGTCGATCCGAGTGGTCTCGATATGGTTTGTGATGATACTGCCGTTCCTACGGTTTGCACTGTCGTACCAGATCCGCCATCCAGGCGAGTTACGATTGGAGCGTCACTCATATTTGGCGGCGGCGTTATCTCAATATCTGATTCACCTGCGCCTGGTCCTGCAGATATACTAGGGTCTGTTGACAATTAGCAAAGCCACAGGAAGCTGGCGACGATAGCAATGAAGGCAGAATATCGGCAGGCGAGTTTGTCGTAGCGTGTGGCGATGCGTCGGAACTGCTTGAGACGGGCAAAAAAACATTCAATGAGGTTGCGGTGTTTGTACTGATGGCGATCAAATGCGCGTTGTTCAATGCGGTTCGCTTTGGGCGGTATCACGGCGTTCGCAGGCAGTGCTTCGATAGCCGTGATCAGTGCGTCCGAATCGTAAGCTTTGTCGGCGACGACGGCCTCGATGGACAGACCATCGATCAGACCCTGCGCCTCCGTCAGGTCATGCACCTGACCGGCAGTCAGCGTCCATCGTGCCAGCAATCCCAGGCCTTCTACCAGGCCATGAATTTTTGTCGTCAGTCCGCCGCGCGAGCGGCCGAGCGCCTGCGGACCGTTTTTTTTGCCGCCCCTGCCGCATGCTGGTGCGCTCGGACAATGGTGGAATCCAAAAACACTTCTTCAAAATCGGCGTCTTTGGCCAGCTCCGCAAACACCCGGTGCCAGATGCCTTTGTCCGACCAACGGGCAAAGCGTTTGTACACGCTGTTCCAGGGGCCAAAGCACTCTGGCAGGTCCCGCCACGGCGAGCCGGTTCGTGCTGTCAGTTTTCACCGATATAGAGCCAATGCGTTTTCGGCGTAAAGGAGCCACCTGGTTTTCACCGTAATGGAGCCGTTACGTTTTCGGCGTAATGGAGCCACTGCGGCTCTGATTTCAGGCTCGAACTTTCCATAAATGCAGATACCCTCGCGGTTTTTTGAGCGAGGGTATCGATGGCAAACAGGAGGTTCGAGATGTACGAACTACGACAAGTATTGGTGCGCATGCGGCTCGGCGATTCCGACCGGGCCCTGGCCAGGGCGGGTCTGATCGGCCGTCCCAAGGCGAAAGCGCTGCGCCGGCTGGCCGAGGCCGAAGGATGGCTGGATCCGGGGCGGCCCTTGCCCGAGGATGCGGTGCTGGCCGAGGCCCTGCCACGGGCCCGGCCGCGGTCGTCTTCGGTCTCCGGCGTTGAGCCGTTTCGCGACAAGGTCGAGCGATGGGTGGCTCTCGACACACCGTGCCGTGCGATCCACCAGGCGCTCAAGCGAGAATACCAGTACAGCGGCAGCTACTCGTCGGTGTACCGCTTCGTGCAAAGCATCAAGCCGCGCCGACCGAAGGCGACGATGCCGCTCGAGTTTGCACCGGGCGAAGCCGCCCAGATCGATTTTGGCAGCGGCCCGGAACTGATCGACGTGGAGACCGGCGAGATCGTCAAGACCTGGTTCTTCCTGATGACGTTGTGCTGGAGCCGGCACCAGTACGCGGAGATCGTGCTGAATCAGAAGGTACCGACCTGGCTGGAATGCCACCGCCGCGCCTTCGAGTGGTTCGGCGGTGTGCCGCAAAAACTCATCATCGACAACGCCAGGTGCGCCATTACCCGCGCCTGTCGCCGCGATCCCGTGGTGCAGCGCGCCTATGCCGAGTACGCCGAAGGCTACGGCTTCAGGATCGACGCCCTGCCGCCACGACAGCCGCAGATGAAGGGTCGCGTGGAATCGGGTATCAAATACCTCAAGACCGGCTTTTTGCCGTTGCGCGAGTTCCGGGATATCGTCGATGCCAACCGGCAGTTGCAGACCTGGGTCCTCGAGGAGGCCGGCAACCGCGTCCACGGCAGCACGCACGAGCAGCCGCTGGTGCGCTTTGAGATCGAGAAGCCCTTGCTGCAGCGCTTACCGGCGGTGGCGCCGGAACTCGCCGAATGGGCCAAAGTCAAGGTCCACCGCGATTGCCATGTGCAGTTCGAGAAATGCCTGTACTCAGTGCCCTTCAAGCTGATCGGGCAGTCATTGTGGCTTAAGGCAACGCCGGTTACCGTGCGTATCTACCGCGACCACGAGCTGGTGGCGGTGCATTCCCGGCACTTTAAGCCGGGCAGCCGCGCCAGTATCGACGACCATCTGCCGCCGGAAGCCATTGCCTGGAAGATGCGTGATCCGCAATGGTGTTTACGCCAGTCGGAGAACATCGGTGCATCCTGCCATCAGCTGATCCGCACGCTGTTCGCTGACCGGGTCCTCGATAATCTGCGCGCCGCCCAGGGCGTCATCCGGCTCCGTGACAAGTATGGCAGCACCCGCCTCGAGGCCGCCTGCCAGCGAGCGCTGAGCTACAACAACCCGCGCTATCGCACCGTCAAGACCATCCTCGAAAAAGGCCTCGAGCAACACCCCTCGGCACAACGGGCCTTCGACACCCTGGCCGACAGCTACACCGGCCAGGGACGCTTTAGCCGGGACATCAAATCCTTACTGAAACACTGACACAGGAGATATCACCATGAATCCCATGCCTGAACTGGCTCCCATGCTCAAACAACTGCGGCTGTCCGGCATCCTCGACTCACTGGAATCGAGGAACAAACAGGCCATCGACAAGAAAATGGCTTACCCTGAGTTCCTCTCGCTGCTGATCAGCGACGAGATCGCAAGGCGGGAACAAAAGCGCTTTGCCACGCGGCTCAGGCGTGCCGCCTTCCGCACCAACAAAACCCTCGACCAGTTCGACTTCAGCTTCAATCCGAACATCAACTCAGCACTGATCCATGAACTGGTCACCGGACGCTTTATCGACGAGAAGGTCGCGGTTCTCATCGCCGGGCCCTGCGGCACCGGCAAAAGCCACATCGCCCAGGCCATCGGCCATGCCGCCGTGCGCCAGGGTCGCGATGTGCTGTTTACCTCCCTGTCCAAGCTGCTCGGCGACCTGCATGCCGCCAGAGCCACCGACTCCTTCGATCGCAGGTTCCAGAACCTGGTCAGGGTGCCGCTGCTCATTATCGACGACTTCGGCCTCAAACCGCTTCGCCATCCCCATGACGAGGACTTCCATGACCTGATCGCCGAGCGTTATGAGCGTGCCGCCACCGTCATCACCAGCAACCTCGACTTCTCAGAATGGGGCGATGCCTTCCCCAACCAGTTGCTCGGTGCGGCAACGCTTGACCGGTTGCGCCACGCCGCCTACCGCGTCGTGTTGGATGGCAAAAGTTATCGCTCTCCAAGGCCGCTCGACAACCAACTTGAAAAACACCCGGAATCAGGAAAATAATGCACCCGTTCGAGCCTGAAAATCAGCAACAAAAAGTGGCTCTATTACGCCGAAAACCGCTGGCTCCATTACGGCGAAAAATGACACGTGCGATCCACAGCACCGCTTCGACGAACAGGCGGTTATCTTTGGCCGTCACACCGCAGTCGCCGGGCTTGCCCGGCAGCATGGCTTCGATCCGCTCGAACTGGTCATTTCTTAAGAGTAATCGGGGCATCGTTCCAACTCCTTCAATGAGTTGGAACAATAGTTTACCTTTAATTGTCAACAGACCCTAGGCGGGCCAGTGGTAATACTTGGGCTTTTGGTTGGCGGAGAACAGGCTTGGAATCTTGCGAAAGACAAGATGTTCAATGAAGATGCTCCTGTCCAGAATAGCCTACTTCCTTTAGATTCAGGTGGAGAGGAGTGGGGACGTAGGAACGGTGTCGGGGCCGTAGAAGGGCGTCGTCGAGCCCATGGAGTCAAGCAAAGAGATCCTATGTCGAGACCAAAAGATGATTACAAGGTCGATCCCGACACGGGCGATGTGGTTGACCCGGAAGGTGAGGTGATCGGAAACCTAGAGGATGATTACCAATGACCAACGTGCAGACGTGTTATGCGATATCTACGCGTCTTATTTTTTGGGGGGACGACCTCAAGCATGAGCGGCTGTCGCGTATCATGAGACTGGACGCATCTATCATGAACTCTGAAAGAAAAGGCGAGCGGATTCAACGATCGTCCTCGGGAACGAGTAGGACAGCAAAAACAGGCCTATTGTCCGCTTCATTCGAAAATGCTGACAATTGTTTCGATCCTGTGGCACAGTTAGATCTCGTCAGCGAGAAGCTAGACAGCCTAAGCATGGATACGTTGCAATGTTATGGAGTCGAGAAAGGTGAGCTACAAGTATCCCTCTACTACGAAAAAGAGAATTCTCGAGATGCAGAGCACGACTTCTTGGTTCCGCAACGCTTAAGTCTTGCGCTGGCAAATTCTGGAGTTCGACTGAGAGTTACTGTAATGCCTTAGTCGAGGGCGTTCAGAATTCTGTGTCTCAAAGCTACTCTATCACTCGCAGTTCAAACTCTAATTTGTGAAGCCCGCGTTCGACGAGTTCCTGAATGCTACATACCAAAACGGTAGTCGCGAGTGCAGATGAACTGAAGATACTTTCCAGATGCTGCACGTAGCCTTCAACTGCATCCCAGTGCGAATGATGCAACGGAATGTCGATGTCGCCGTGCAGATAGCGTGATCGAAAATCATACAATTTATTGAGGCTTTTCTTGTGCGAGGTGCGCTTGCCAAGCAGGACTTCACTTTTCCTCAATAACTGAAACGACTTACCGCCGCCCGCATCTCTGCCATACAGTGCCTCTAGCCCGATCAACGCCCAAATAAAGCCGATATCGGAATTTTCGTCTGAAACAACTTTCGAGAAACTGGAGACTGCCCGGCCCACTTGACCTCTGGGGAAGGCTAGTTCAAATCCTTCCAGGGAATAGAGCCACCTCATTACTGACGAGAAGGATATAGCCTTGAATATAGGCCATGTAAGTTCCTTAATCTCTGTATAAATCTCCCCGAAAGATAGCTTTCGGCCAGTGTGCTCCACATATTGACCGTCGATGCGCTCGAAAATGCCTAACAAATTCGCGGCTCTCGGGTCTGCGATCAGGATAGAAAGGCATATGTTTTCGAGGTAATGAAGAACGAGGCTCCGCTGTGAATCGATCTTAGATAGACTTTGCCCTTCGCAATCGAGGTATGCTTCGAGACGTACAGCTGAGTAGCTTGCTACGTCCAGAGGACTTTCGATCATTTTATCGAGAAGTTGAGGGTCTTCCTCTGGGCTTCGGTATTGAAAGCAGAGTTTGCTGTCGGTTTGCGCGAACTTTGTGTGATCCGCAAACGATAGGATATCTTCGATTATCGTCAGTAGGCGCGAATGTTCCGTTTCATGAACCAGAGCTAGGGCGTCGTTGATGGTTACGCCAGTCATTTTGACTACGAAACACAATTCAGATGCGTCTGATTTTGATTTCCGTTTCATCTGATTCTGTATCAGCAGTGTGAAGGTTGATATTTTCGCACACAAACGGCATTCCCCTGGGGATTGACTCGGATCGGCCTGGGCCGATCCTCGCCCCTTCGGGGCGCGCTTCGTGCGTCCAAAACGCTGTCGCGTTTTGTCGAACCAGCGGTTCGCTTCCGCCAAATGGCACTCCCTAGTACTGCTGTGTTAAAAAATAAGGCATTATGGCAATCACTTCAAGTGTTTCGTGAGGTGAGTTATGGATCTGAGTCTGGAACGACGCTTTGAACGCTACTGCGACGGGATCGTGAGCAGCCTGATGCACGCGGACCGGGAACAGCCGGCACGATGGTACATCAAAGGGCTGATGCTGCCGGGGGCACGCAAGAGCGTGGAACCGATGGCGGCGCGCGTGCAGCCCGATAAGGTGCGCTCGGCGCACCAGTGCATGCACCACCTGGTGGCCGATGCACCGTGGAGCGATGCTGCGCTGCTGTCGGCGGTGGCCGAACGGGTGTTGCCGAAACTGACGGATTCGGACGCCGCGGTGCACTGGATCGTGGACGATACGGGGTTTCCGAAGAAAGGCAGACACTCGGTGGGTGTGGCCCGCCAGTACTGCGGTCAGACGGGCAAGCAGGACAACTGCCGGGTTGCGGTGTCGTTGTCGATCGCAAGCGATCGCGGCAGTCTGCCGGTGGGTTATCGGTTGTACCTGCCGCGCGAGTGGGCCGAGGATGCCGAACGCCGGGCGAAGACCGGGGTGCCGGAAGACATGATGTTCCGGACTAAGCCGCAATTGGCGATGGCGCAGATCGAGGCTGCGCTTTCTGCGGGACATCCGCGCGGGGTGGTGCTGGCGGATGCGGCGTACGGCGACGAGACGGGCTGGCGTGAGCGCCTCGCCGGTCATGGATTGCGGTATGCCGTGGGTGTGCGTCCGGGCACCACGGTGTGGTGGGGGGAGCATCAACCGGTGCCTGAGGGGCCGCGCAGCAAGGGTCCAGGCCGGCCGCGCCGCCGCTTGCGGCGGGATGCAAGCCACCGGCCGATCTCGATCGCTGAAGTTGCGGATGCCTTACCGGCACAGGCCTGGCGAACGGTGAGCTGGCGCGAGGGAGCCTCGGGACCTTTGCGCTCGCGCTTTGCCCGTACCCGGGTGGTGGCGGCACACCGGGACCGGCCGCGTGCGGAAGAATGGCTGATCGTCGAGTGGCCCGAAGGCGCGGAACGGCCGGCACACTACTGGTTCAGCAATCTGTCTAAGCGCGCTACGTGGCCTGAGATGGCCGACACCGTGATGAGCCGCTGGCAGATCGAGCGCGACTACCAGGAACTCAAGCAGGAACTCGGACTGGGGCACTACGAGGGCCGCAACTGGCGTGGTTTTCATCATCACGCCAGCCTGTGCATTGCCGCGTACGGATTCCTGATGCTGGAGCGCCTCGCCGGCAGTAAAAAAAACGCCGCTGGATTCAAAGCGCCTGCCTTACCCGAAGGTTTCCGCCCGCGCGGGGCTCGGACCCCCGCAGCGTCATGAGCCGAGCTCTATTGCGACTTGTCGATTTCGACTTGCCCGAGCCATCGCCCGAAGCTTGCGGCTGTGTCCCTGCTGCGGACGCAACAGGAGTAGTCCTTGATTTATAACACAGTAGTACTAGGAGGTTGTCGGACTTTCCGATAGTAAGTCGGTAAAATACCGTTACTGCAACAAGGCGCCGAAAGAGCATCAAGATGGCCGTTGAATTTATCCCCATCGACCGGGACACGCCGTATATTTTTCCCCCGTGTGTGCAGGATTATCTGCCGGAGGAACATCTGGCACGATTTGTGGTGGATATTGTGGATCAGCTGGATCTGAGTCATTTGTCGGCGGTGTACACGGGTCGGGGCTCAAAGCCTTTCCATCCGGCGATGCTGGTGTCGCTGTTGTTTTACGGTTATGCCACGGGTGTGTTTTCGTCGCGCAAGCTTGAGAAGGCCAGCTATGATTCGATTGCCTTTCGTTATGTCTGCGCCAACACGAACCCGGACCATGACACGATCGCCAGTTTCCGCAAGCGGTTTTTGCCAGAGCTTTCGGCGTTGTTTGTGGAGATACTGCTGGTGGCCGAAGTGATGGGGTTGGTGAAGCTGGGCAGTGTCAGCCTGGACGGTACCAAGATCAAGGCCAATGCGAGCAAGCACAGGGCGCTGAGCTGGGACTACGCGAACCGCCTGGAGGCGCAGCTGAATCAGGAAGTGGAGGAACTGATGCGTCTTGCCGCAGAAGCCGATCAAGCTTCACTGCCGGAGGAAATGGATATTCCCGAAGAGCTGCAACGCCGTGAGGAGCGACTGGCGTCGATCAGGCGAGCCAAAGCAGAAATCAAGGTACGTGCACAGGAGCGCTTTGAACGGGAACAGGCGGAGTATGAAGAGAAGTTGGCAAAGCGCGAAGCGCAAGCCAAAAAGACGGGTAAGAAGCCACGGGGCAAACCGCCTAAGCCACCGACAGGCGGGCCGCGGGGCAAAGACCAGGTGAGCCTGACGGACGAGGAATCGCGCATTATGCCAAGCTCTGGCGGTAGCTTTGAGCAGGCCTACAATGTGCAAGCGGGTGTGGATGTAGAGACACACCTGATTGTTGAACAGCATGTCACCCAGCACACGAATGACAAACAGGAAATCGAGCCGGCATTAGCGGAGCTTGAGCATCTGCCAGCGGTGCTGGGCAAGGTCAGGAAACTGCTGGCCGACACGGGCTATTTCAGCGAGGCCAATGTCGACAAGTGTATTGAGAGTGGCATGGTGCCATTCATCCCGGAGAAGCGGCAGAAACACAATCTCCCTTTGCTGGAACGCTTTTCTGGTGATCCCGCGCCGCCAGAGAATGCCACTGCAGTGCAGGCCATGCGACATCGCTTGCAGACTCAGGAGGGCAAAGCGGTGTATGCCAAACGCAAAGCCACCGTGGAAACGGTATTTGGTATCGTCAAAGATGTACTGGGGTTCCGGCAATTTCTGTTGCGAGGTCTGGATGCCGTCCAAGGTGAATGGAGTCTGGTCTGTATTGGATGGAATCTAAAGAGAATGCATGCTCTGAGTGCGTAACAGGAACGTGCGGGCTCTTTTGCCATGCAAAACGACCGTCAATACTGATCATGACCACGAAAATAATCGCAATTTATTCCCGGATGACCTTTGCAGATTGCAATTCGACGCCAAGTCCGACGGCCTCCTAGTGTCGATTGGGGGCGCCGATATGAAGAATACGTTGATAGAAAGGCTGTTCGATTCTACCGTAAATACATGAATCCCAAATATGAGAACGTGGGGTCGGGATACACTGGAACTGGGGTGACTCAATGATGAGCAAGAAGTCGCGACGATCCACATTCAAAGCTTGCCTGGCGCCCATCTTAGGAGTCGCGTCGCTTCTACTTGTAACGTCCTGTGCTTCTCAAGTTCACACAGATGAGATAATCGAGCTTGAGGCGGTAGACCTATTCAATCGATCAAAGCTGACTGTTCGACGGCGTAGCATAGACGATCCAAATCGCGCGTCGATTGACGTGAGCTGGCACGAAGGAGTAGATTTTTCTGGTTCGGGAAGGCTATGCAATGTTGAAGCTCGGCACTATTGTTTGGTACTCAACGGTTTGTGGACCTTCGCAATTCCGAGGCTTGAAAGTGCTGATGAATACTATATCGGCCTCAGGTGGGCATTCGATCAACTAGACTTTCAGATCGACGAGACGGTTCGCCTGCCAATAAACGGTGAAACATATCGAGTGTTCATAATTTCATCAGGCAATAGCTCAGGCGATCAGTACTTTTTTCATTTTGTTCCAGATATCGGTCTTGTCGCAGTTTCGGCTATTTACGCAGATTCGAAACAGCCGGATATTGACCCTCTATCTCCTATTGACCTATTCAAACCGACAGTCTGGATCGTGACACGATAGATTCCTGCAAACCGATCCGATCGGCTATGACGATCAGATGAACCTGTACGCCTATGTGGGTAATGACCCTGTTAATATGTCTGATTCGACGGGGAAGAGCGCTTGTTGGATCGACCAAGCGACGGAATGCAGTGGGGACCGAACCGACGATACAACGCATGTGTTACTTGAGGATGGTTCTGAGCTCGTCTATATAGACAAAGGACTTGAGCCAGGTACAGCTTCTGTAAGGTTGACCCCACAGTATGAGTCCGCCAACGGTGCCCCGGCTACTGTCACTGATGAAATGGAAGGGAAGTTGCTAAAGTTAAGCGAAATAGAAGGTAAGCCCGTTTACGTGACAAGCGGTGTTCGTACACCGGAGCAGAATGCGATAGTTGGAGGTGCACCAGGTAGCTCGCATCTGGTAACCAACGAAGATCATGCTGCGGACATAAAGATTCCAGGAAACACTCGGCACGAGACATTTGAAGCGGCTCGCGACTCAGGGTTGTTTAATCGAACCAACGAGTACAATCCGAACCTTCCAACCTACCGTACCGGACGTGGTGTGCATGTCGACTTGAGATCAACAGGGAATCAGGGCGCGTTCATAAACTGGGTTCATCAACCGGAACCTAACCGGTGAGTTTCACAGCCAACGGCAACCACGAGTGCTTTGTGAAATCTGTGCTTCCTGTATTCGCTACTTGGGTTTTGGTGCTCATGTACACAAGCGGTTGTATTGCAAATGAGGCTCATGGCGCTGGTCAAAGTGCTCTAGCAGAAGTAACCGACACTGGAGAAGGAGAACCCCGTTTTATCATTGATTCTGAATTCGGTCGCATTGCAGGTGTCGGCGTCGGAATGGCGGAACGTGAACTTCGAAACACTAACTGGCCGTACAGAACCCGAACAGTGTTGGACGAAGGTGATGAGTACAAATTGTACGATCTGCAACTAGCGAGTGGTGCCCATCTGACGTGCACGCTTGATTTCGAGAATACGATTGCCCGAATTGACAGCACTTCTTCAGTAGTTCGTGACAGTCAAGGCATGGGTGTCGGTTCCACACTGAGAGAGATGAAGCTGACTTATCCGTTGGGTCGATTTATCGTCGGCGTTGCTGAAGGTCGTTATGCGAGTTTCGTGAATGGCTCCCGTGTGATCTTTCGGTTCGATACGAATGATATCGACGAGTCTTGTTTCGACTACCGGCAGGCATGCAAAATCGATGAAGACATCGTTGTTCAGGTCGTATCAATCAGCCGATATATCGTCGAGTAACAGTGCGCTGATCTTCTCCCAATTCGAAACCACTCCGTACCTGATTGCCGAGTGGGCGGTGGAGGATTCGATCTTCTCCCCGGAAAGGTAGCCATCTGATGAGAGACTTTTCCCCTAAAATTGACCGACGGAAGGTTTTAGGAATGAAAGGCAAGCGCTACACTGAAGAACAGATCATTGGTATTCTGAAAGAGTATGAGTCTGGGATGCTGGCACACCGAAGAGCAATCGCCTGTCACCGTGGGAATACGACAAGGCAATGTACAAGAAACGCAATGAAGTCGAACGACTATTCCGTCGGCTAAAAGGCTTTCGACGAATCTTCTCACGCTTTGACAAATTGGATGTGATGTTCATCTTCTTCATCCACTTCGCATTGATCGTCGATGCGCTCTTTTAGTGTTAACAGGCCCTAGCCGGGATTATTCGTGAAGAGATAAAACAAAAGCCTTAAATGTGCGAAAATTGTGTTTGCACACAACAACTTAAGCACAAAAAAGGCTTCTGCATGAGTAAGCATACCAGTCCCCAGGGTGTTTTGTTCAAGGGTCTGTCGAAGAAAGCGTTTCAGGCCCGCTTCGATCGGCCCGACAGTAGCTCCGATGGTGGGGCGATTCTGCTCAAGGCTTGCGATCAGCGACTGGGTTTGATCGATGCCATTTCCAGGTGTATTCGCGATGACCGCTGTGCTGGCAAGGTTCGTCACAGTCTGCGGGAGTTGCTATCGCAACGGGTGTACGGGATTGCCTGCGGCTACGAGGACTGCAACGACGCAGCCCGGCTGAGCACGGACCCGGTGCAGCGTTTGCTGATGGATCGAGATCCGCTGTCGGGCGAGGCGCTGGCCTCGCAGCCGACCTTGTCCCGATTCGAGAACCGCATTGATGGGCGTTCACTGCTCGGCATGGGGACGGCGATCATGGACACGGTGATTGCGCGTCACCGCAAGCGCCTGGGTAAGAAGGCACGGCGCATCACGATCGATCTGGACCCGACGGATATTCTGGCCTACGGCCAGCAGCAGCTGTCGTTTTTTAACACGCACTACGGGGATCACTGTTATCTGCCGATGGTGTGTTCATTTCAGTTCAACGACGAGGCGGATCAGTACGTGTTTGCGAGCGTGCTGCGATCGGGAGAGGCGCCGGCGAGCGAGGGCGCCGAGGCGATCCTGCGACGCGCCATCGCTCGGCTGCGAAAGGCGTTCGGCAAGGTGCGTATCCTGGTGCGTCTGGACGCTGGCTTTGCGACGCCTGAGCTACTCGATTTTCTCACCGACAGTCGGGTGGATTTCGTGGTGGGGATCGGGAAAAACTCGGTATTAAAGGCGCTTTCCGAGCCTTTGATGGACGAGGTCCGTCACCTGTCATGGGACTCAGGGGACACCGAAAAGCGCTACGGCGAGTGCCAGTACGAAGCCGGCAGCTGGGATGACGAAAGGCGGGTGATCTTCAAAGCCGAAGTGGTGCGATACCCCGGCCGGGACGCCAAAGACAATCCCCGTTTTGTGGTGACCAACCTCAAGACCACGCCAAGGCACGTGTATGAGCGGGTCTATTGCCAGCGGGCGGTGATCGAGAATCGCATCAAAGAGCTGCTGTTGGGCCTGAACCTCGACCGCTGCAGTTGTACCTCGTTTTTCGCCAACCAGTTCCGAGTCCTCATGACCGTCGCCGCTTACGTGCTGTTCCAGGAACTGCGCCTCAAAGCGCGGCATACGGCTTTCGCCCAGGCCCAGGTTACGACCCTGCGCGAGCGATTGTTAAAGCTCGCAGTCTGGGTGCAACGCTCAACGCGCCGTATCGTGTTTCACCTGCCAGACTCAGCGCCGTGGCGATCCGACTGGTGCCGCATTGCCCGCGCCCTCGGTGCCGTGCCAATCTGATCCCACTGCCCAGCAACAACCTCATCGTTATCGGCACGTCAGACAAGGGCGACGGGCAACTTTGACCTGACATCGCCAATTTCAACTCGTTTCGCGACGCAGCGCGCAATAATCCCCTACCAGGAGAAAGTGGCGCGGCTCGGAACCGCCAGAAAGTTCAGCTTGCTACAATCGGCAACAAATGATCGCCATACCAACAACTTTCATGAATAGTGTCGGCTAGGGGATTCGAACCCCTGTTACCGCCGTGAGAGGGCGGCGTCCTGAACCACTAGACGAAGGGAGCGTAGTGGGCTCGACGGGTCAAGCGGGCGCCATTATACGGTTGTGGGTTTATTGCACAAGCCAAATAGCCCGTCCCAGGGCCCGCTTCACTGTTATCATAGGTGCGATTTGACATCGGAAGCGGTAGCGATTTGAAAAACAGCGGGAAATCGGGAGCCGGAAAGCCTGACATCATCGCCCGCGCCGCACACAACGTCTCCCGGGACGATATTTCCAAAAATGCGCTTAAAGTGTTGTACCGCCTCGACAAGGCCGGTTATCAGGCGTTTTTGGTCGGCGGCTGCGTACGCGATGCCATGCTGGAACTCCATCCAAAGGACTTTGACGTCGCCACCAACGCGACGCCCGAGGAAGTGCGTGCCTTATTCCGGAACTGCCGTCTGATCGGTCGACGCTTCCGGCTCGCGCACGTGCGCTACGGCCGCGAGATCATCGAAGTTGCCACGTTCCGCGCTGCGGCCGTGCACAAGGACGATGACGCGCTGCACGACGACGAGGGCCGCATCATTCGCGACAACGTCTACGGCACCATCGAGGAGGACGTCTGGCGCCGCGACTTCACGTGCAACGCGCTGTACTACAACATCGCCGACTTCAGCATCTGGGACTACACGGGGGGCGCCAAAGACGTTGCGGCGCGGCGCCTCGTGTTGATTGGCGACCCTGAACGGCGCCTGCGCGAGGACCCGGTTCGTATGCTGCGTGCTGTGCGTTTCGCGGGCAAGCTGGGTTTTACGATCGACAGGAAGGTCGTCGCTGCGATGCGGCCCAACGTGGGGCTCATCGCCAATGTGCCGCCGGCGCGCCTGTTCGACGAATTCCTTAAGCTGTTCCAGTCCGGCCACGCCGAGCGGACCTTCGAACTGCTCTGGGAGCACGGCTTGTTCGACGAACTGTTCCCGGCGACGAGCCAGGAATTGCAGGAAAATCAGGAGTTCGGGCGATTTGTGCACGCGGCACTTAAGAGTACCGACGAACGTATCAAGGCCGGTAAGTCAATTACGCCGATGTTCCTGCTTGGCGTATTCCTCTGGGAGCCCATCCGCAAGCTCGCCGAAATCCGGCGCTCGGAAGAAAAGATGTCGGAGTCCCAGTCGATCAGCCTGGCGGCCTACGAGATTACGGGACAACAACAGCGGCGCATCTCGACGCCGAAACGTTTCTCAGTGCCGATGCGCGAGATGCTCGCGCTGCAGCCCCGTTTCGCGTTTGTGCGTGGCAAGCGTGCGATGAATCTGCTCGAACACCGCCGTTTTCGGGCCGCCTACGACTTCATGATGCTGCGGTCGCACGTCGGCGAGGTGGACTCGGAGCTTGCGAAATTCTGGACGGATGTACAGACGCAATCGCAGGAAGAGCGCGCGAAGAGCTTTCAGGTGCAGCCGCAGCGCGGGCAGCGTCGCAGGCCGCGCAAGCGGCGCCGGAGCCGGTCGCCGCAGGCTTCGTGACGGCACATCTGCGCTCAATGATCGCATCACCGCTGCAGCACTGGTACCCCCGCCTATGTCGGCATCGGCAGCAATCTGCAGAGCCCCGCCGTGCAGGTGCAGGCCGCGCTGGATCGGCTCACCGGACTGCCCCGTTCACGGCTCGTTGCCGCGTCCCCGCTGTACCGGTCAGCCCCGTTTGGCGGCGTGGAGCAGCCGGACTTCGTCAATGCAGCGGCATCCCTTGTAACGCGCCTGAGCCCCGAGGAACTGCTGGCCGAGCTGAAGCGCATCGAGCGCGAGCAGGGGCGCGAAAAAGACGCCGCTCGCTGGGGTCCGCGCGTGCTGGATCTCGATTTGCTCGTCTATTCCCGCAGAAAAATCGATACCAAAATCCTCACGGTCCCGCACCCGGGCATTTCCGAGCGAAATTTTGTATTGTTGCCGCTCATGGAAATCGCTCCGGATCTGTACATTCCGGGGCTCGGGCGAGTGGCGGATATCGAGGTTCATGCCACGGAACCTGCGATTTCCAAAATTGGACCAAACTAACAGGCATCGGTCGATTGAGATTGTCCTCAGGGGGTTCCCGCTACATCGCCATTGAAGGCCCGATCGGTGTCGGCAAGACGGCACTCGCCCGCCGCTTGGCCGAAAACCTGTCGGCCGATCTGGTGCTTGAGGAAGTGGAGGAGAACCCGTTTCTCGAACGCTTCTATCGCGACGGTCGTTCTGCGGCATTGCCCGCGCAGATGTTTTTCCTGTTTGCGCGCGCCAGACAGATTGAAGCACTGCGGCAGTCCGACCTGTTCTCGAGTGTGCGTATTTCGGACTACCTGTTTACGCGCGACCGGCTGTTTGCCGAACTCAATCTCGATGCGGACGAACTGCTGCTCTACGATCAGATTGCCGAAAAACTCGCGGTCGATGCGCCCGTACCCGACCTGGTCATTTATTTGCAGGCGTCGGTCGATTCGATTCTGCAACGGCTCGCACGTCGCAATGCACCGTACGATCGTTTCGTTGAACGCGCCTATCTCGAACAACTCATCGATGCCTATGCCCGCTTTTTTCATCGCTACGACGAAGGTCCGCTGCTGATCGTCAACGCATCGCAGATCGATCCGGTCCACAACGACTCGGATTTTCAACAATTGTTTCAGCAGATTGAGCGTACGACGGGCGGGCGTCACTTTTTTAATCCTGTTGCCGCCGCGCTGGCCTGATACTCTTACGCACCTATGTACACACAACTGCAGCAACGCGGCATGCCCGAGCCGCCCGTCAACGTCTCGACGCTGAGAAAGATGAAACAAGAGGGCGAGCCGATCGCCTGTCTGACCGCCTACGATGCAAGTTATGCAGCACTCGTCGACGCGGCGCACACCGACCTTGTGCTGGTTGGCGATTCGCTCGGCATGGTCATCCAGGGCCACGACACAACGGTACCGGTCACCGTTGACGACATCGTATACCACTCGCGTACGGTCGCGCGTGCGTTGCGGCGCGCGTTTCTCGTCGCGGATATGCCGTTCATGAGTTACACGGAACCGGCGTTGGCACTCGACAATTCCGTGCGGCTCATGCAGGAGGGCGGTGCGATGATGGTTAAACTTGAGGGCGGAGACGATCAGGTTGAGATCGTTGAGCACCTCGCGCGCCACGACATTCCGGTCTGCGCGCACCTGGGTTTAAAGCCGCAGTCGGTCCACAAGATCGGTGGTTTCAAAGTGCAGGGACGCGAGCCGGACAAGGCCGACGAAATGCTGGCATCGGCACGGCGGCTGCAGGACGCGGGTGCCGATATCGTTTTGCTCGAATGCGTGCCTAATGAGGCGGGCAAGGTGATCACAGAAGCGCTTGAGGTGCCGGTCATTGGCATTGGTGCAGGTCCGGATGTCGACGGACAGATCCTCGTGCTGTACGACATTCTCGACATCACTCAGGGACGCACGCCGCGCTTCGTCAAAAACTACCAGGCCGGTTGCGATTCTCCGCTCGCGGCCCTGCAATCCTACGTCAAAGAGGTAAAGGAGCGCGCGTATCCTGCGCCTGAACACTGCTTTTCCTGATCGCACCGCCTAAGAGAACTCCCATTGGTCGTACACAGCAAAACTGAACTTGCCGAGCAGATTCATGAGTGGCGGCACAATGGCGAACATGTAGCGCTCGTAGCCACGATGGGCAACCTGCATTCGGGTCACCTGTCGCTTGTGGAGCTCGCTCGCGAACATGCCGAGCGAGTCGTCGTGAGCATTTTTGTCAATCCAACGCAGTTTGGTGACGGCGAGGATTTCGATACGTATCCACGCACGCTCGAACGCGACGCCCGTCGATTGCGCAATGCGGCCGATCTGATATTCGCTCCCGATGTCGACACGATGTATCCGTTTGGCCTTGAAGACGCGACGACAATTTCCGTGCCGCGACTGACCGACAATTTTTGCGGTGCGTCTCGACCCGGGCATTTCGACGGTGTGACGACGGTGGTCGCACGACTCTTCGCGCTGGTGCAGCCGCAAACGGCCGTGTTTGGCCAAAAGGATTATCAACAGCAGCTCGTGATTCGGCATATGTCAGCGGACTTAAACCTTCCGATTCGCATCGTCACGGGCCGGACGGTTCGTGAAGAAGACGGACTTGCTATGAGTTCTCGTAATCAATATCTGTCCGACGAGCAGCGTGCGATCGCGCCAGGTCTTTATAAAAGCTTGTCGCACGTCGGTGACGAGCTACAGAATGGCCGGCGCGATTTCGCGGACCTCGAAAGCGAGGCCGTCGACGGTCTTGACAGGGCCGGTTTCAAGGTCGATTACTTTGCGATTCGTCGGGCACAAAACCTGGAGATACCGGATCGGGATTGTGACGAACTCGTGGTGCTGACGGCAGCCGAACTGGGCGACGCTCGTCTGATCGATAACATCGTCGTAACGGTCTGACACCGTACCTGACACCGGGCGTTGGTACCTGACACTACCCAACGGTATCTGACACCGAGTGGGTAAAACTGTGATGCAGTTTATTCGCTGGTGTCGAGTTCGGCGCGTGCGGCGTCGAACTCGCTCCGATCCTTGTCGCTCGGCTCTGGGTAGCGCAGACCGATACTCTGCATCGTTTCTATGATGATATCGGCGACACGCGCGCGCATGTAGGGTTTGTCGTCGGCGGGAATGGCGTACCAGGGTGCCCAGGGTCGCGAGGTGGCATTGAGTGCCGCTTCGTAGGCCGCCATGTAGTCGTCCCAGTAATGCCGCTCAACGACGTCTTTGGATTCGAACTTCCAGTTCTTCGACGGTTCGTCGAGGCGCGATAAAAAGCGCCTTTTCTGTTCTGCCTTCGACACGTTCAGCCAGAACTTCAGAATGACCGTACCGTTACGCGCGAGGTGTTCTTCCTGCTGGCGTATCGACGTCAGCCGCTCGTCCCAGATCGTGTCGAGATCCGGTGTGCCGGGCAGTTGTTGAACGTCAAGAATTTCCGGATGTACGCGTACGACGAGAACCTCCTCGTACTGACTTCGGTTAAATATGCCGATGCGTCCGCGTTCGGGCAGTCGGCAGGTCGTACGCCACAGAAAATCGTGATCGAGTTCGAGACTTGAGGGCTTTTTAAAGCTGTATACCTGACAGCCCGACGGGTCGACGCCCTGCATGACGGAACGAATTGTGCTGTCCTTGCCTGCAGCATCCATCGCCTGAAACACGAGCAGCACGGAATGCCGGTCGCCTGCAGCGAGTACTCGCTGCAGTTTATTGAGTTGCTCGGTGCGCTCGCGGCGGTGTTTGCCTTTGTGGAGAGCGCCGTCGGTCAGCGGGCGGGTGCTGGCCTCATCGACCCTGAAGCTGCCATCAAACGGCACCAGATAGTCGGATTTCGGCGCTTCGAACATAGTCAATCTCCATCGGTGTGTTGTGACAGCGCCCAGGCGACGTGTTCGGCAACCATTTCGGCGCTGTCGTTTTTACGTTTTTCAAGGGCGTCGATGACGGCGGGTGTCGTTTCGGCGTTGCCGAGCCCCACTGCGATATTACGCGACCATGCCTCGAATCCAATGCGCCGGATCGCGCTGCCTTCGGTTTTCTCAAGGAACGTATCGCGATTCCATGCGAACAGTTCGGCCAGTTCAACGTCGTCGAGACCGTGCCGCGGGACGAAATCGGCTTCTTCGCTGACGCGTGCGAACTTATTCCATGGACAGAACAGCTGGCAGTCGTCGCAGCCGTATACGCGGTTGCCGATTGCCTTGCGAAATTCCACGGGTATCGGTCCCTTGTTTTCAATCGTCAGGTACGAGATACAGCGGCGTGCGTCGAGTGAGTAGGGCGCAACGATTGCGTCGGTTGGGCACACGTCGAGGCACGCTCGGCAGCTACCGCAGTGCGACGTCTCGGCCTCGTCGACCGGCAGCGGCAGGTCCGTGTACAACTCGCCGAGGAAAAACCAGGAACCGCTGTCGCGATCGATCACGTTGGTGTGTTTTCCAATCCAGCCGAGACCGGCTTTCTCGGCAATCGGTTTTTCGAGTACGGGCGCGCTGTCGACGAATACACGATACGCATAGTCGCCGGTCTGCGTTTCGATGCGCTTTGCAAGGGACTTGAGCCGGCCGCGCAGCACCTTGTGATAATCGCGCCCGAGTGCATAGCGCGATACGTAGGCTTTCGACGGGTGGTCGAGCCGTGCTTTGGCCGTGCGCTGCGACTCCGGCAGGTAGTCCATACGCACCGAGATGACGCGCAGCGTGCCGGGCAGCAATTCGTCAGGGCGGCTCCGTTTTGTTCCGTGCCGTTCCATGTAGCGCATCGATCCGTGAAACTCGGAGCGCAGCCAGTCTCGCAGCCGGGCCTCGGCAACGGAGAGATCGACGTCGGATACCCCAACGCGCTGAAATCCGAGAGTCTTACACCAGTCGACGATGGATTGTTTCAACCGCGCCATGTCGATACCGGTTCTGATTGTCGTTGTTTGTTCTGCCACGGCGACCAGTATAATCGCGCGCATGCAAAGGTTGCCCGAGAACATTTACGACATCGCCACTGTACGTGAGATGGATCGTATTGCCATCGAGGAACTCGGCATCGACGGCTACGTGCTGATGACGCGGGCGGCTGAAGCCGCACTGCAGGTCATCGGGCAGCGCTGGCCGGATGCGTCGCGTTGGCTCGTTGTCTGCGGTCCGGGCAACAACGGCGGTGACGGCTATGTTGTCGCGCGGCTTGCCCGCGCGGGCGGTACAGACGTCGCGGTCGTCAGCCTGGCGGACCCGGAGCGGCTCACAGGCGATGCGCAAACCGCGTACCGCGATTACGCCCGTGAGGGCGGCGAGGTCCTGCGGTGGCAGGGCGAGTTGGATTCCGATGCCGACCTGATCGTCGATGCGCTGTTTGGCAGCGGTCTGGCTCGGCCCGTGGAAGGTGATTACGCGGTTGCGGTTGAAGCGATCAATGCGCATTCCGCGCCTGTGCATGCGCTCGATATCGCGAGCGGGATTAACGGCGATGACGGCGCTGTCATGGGCGACGCGGTCCGCGCGGCGGCGACGACGGCATTCGTCGGACTGAAGCCGGGTTTGCTGCTGGGTGAGGGGCTCGACTACTGCGGCGATATCAGTTTTTCAGATCTCGGCATCCCACGCTCGCCGCTGGTGCATCTGAAACCCGTACTGCGCTCCATCGGTGAGGCGCCGATCCGGGGATGCATTAGCGCCCCGGCGTAAAAATGCACACAAAGGCGACTTCGGCCATGTCCTGATTATCGGTGGCGGCGAGGGCATGCCCGGCGCCGCTCGACTCTGTGGGGAGGCGGGCGCTGCGCGCGGGTGCGGGCAGAGTCAGTCTGGCAACCCATCCGTCGCATGCGGCGGTCATCGCGGCAAATCGACCTGAATTGATGTCGCACGCGGTGTCTGATACGGACGATCTGACATCGCTGATAGAAGCGGCCGACGTGCTGGCGGTCGGTCCGGGCCTGGGCACGGGTGCCTGGGCGCGGCAAATCTTTAACGTTGTGCGAGAGAACCGTTTACCCTGCGTCTGGGACGCGGATGCACTGAATCTGCTGGCAGCCGCGCCGTTTTCGGCGAATCACCGGATCGTGACGCCCCATCCTGGTGAGGCTGCACGGTTGCTGAATTCAGATACCCGGTCCGTGCAGCGCGATCGGCTGGCGGCGTTGCGATCGTTGACCGGCATGTACGGTGGGGTCGCCGTCCTGAAAGGCGCGGGCACCCTGGTAGGGTGTGGTGACGACGTTCCACGAGTGTGTCTGTCCGGCAATCCTGGGATGGCGGCGCCCGGTATGGGCGACGTACTGACCGGCATTATCGCGGCGTTGCTCGCTCAGGGAGCCACTGCGCCACTCGCTGCCGCAGCAGGTGTGGAACTGCACGCCCGCGCGGGCGATGTGGCCGCCGAATGGGGTCTGCGGGGCATGATCGCAAGCGATCTGGTCGCTGCGCTGCGCCGGGTGCTCAGGGCCAATGACAGTCGTGTTGTCAGGCCCTGACGGGTGAAGCGCAGACTGTCCGATGAGGCCGCAACCGTTGAGTTCGCGCGCGAACTTTACGCGGCGATGCCCGAGCAGCTCGCCGGCTGGACCCTGCTCTTGTCCGGTGAGCTCGGCGCCGGCAAGTCGACGTTTGCCCGAGCGTTGATCCGGGCCGCGGGCCATTCCGGTGCGGTGCCAAGTCCGACTTACACGTTGATCGAGCCCTACAATCTGCCTTCAGCGAAGTTCTATCATATTGATTTGTATAGGATCGCCGATGAGGAAGAACTGCATTTTCTCGGTTGGGACGAACTCGACGACGGATTTCGCGTAGTCGAATGGCCCGAGCGAGCGCCCGGAATCCGTGACGATGCGGACCTCGCTCTGACACTCTGCTACGAGGGCGACGGCCGCAGTGCCGGGATCTCAGCGCTCTCACCGCGCGCGCGCGCGTTGCTGCGGACGCTCGCCAAGCTGTGATCTCGTAGATTAACTTCATTCCCTATCTCTATAATTTTTCAGAGAAAACTCTTGGTTTTTCGTGACAGATTCGTATACTCGGCAGACAGATTCCGGCCGTCTCAGAGCGATACTCGTATGCTGCGACTCATCTCCGTTTGCACGCTGTTGCTGTCGTGCGCGCTCGCGTACGCGGGGGCAACCGTGGAAGACGTGCGTATCTGGTCGGAAAACGGAAAAACGCGCGTGGTGCTGGATCTCAGCGAGTCGGCGGAGCACAAGATATTCACGCTGCGCGGTCCGGACAGAATCGTCGTCGACCTTAAGAACAGCCGGCTGGGCAGTGCGCTAAAGACGTTGCCGGCGGGGACCGGGGCCGTCAGAGGCCTGCGCAGTGCGGTTCGTGCCGACGGCCAGCTACGCGTCGTGCTCGATTTGACGGAAGGCGTGCGTTCACGCAGTTTCGTGGCGGGGCCGAACGGGACATATGGCGACCGGTTGGTCATCGACCTGCAAAAAACGAGTACCTCCACGCCCGTCAAGACCGCATCGGAGGAATATCGGCCGGGACGGGATATTGTCATCGCGATCGATCCAGGGCACGGCGGTCACGACCCGGGTGCCGTGGGCCGCGGCAAGACGCGGGAAAAGGATGTGGTGCTGCAGGTCAGCCGGGAACTCGCGAGGCGGATTAACGCCGAAGACGGCATGCGTGCGGTGTTGATTCGAAGCAGCGATATCTATATCGATCACCGTGAGCGTACCGCGATTGCCAGGCGTCATCAGGCCGATCTGTTTATTTCGATTCATGCCGATGCCGTCGAGGATCGACGCGCGGCCGGGGCGTCCGTCTACGCGCTGTCGCTGAAAGGCGCCAGTGACGAGGCGGCGATGCAGCTGGCGCAGCGCGAGAACGCTGCCGTGACTGTCGGTGGCGTCTCGCTCGACGACAAGGACGATGTGCTCGCCTCCGTGCTCATGGATTTGTCGCAAAATGCGTCGCTGAGTGCGAGTCTCGACGTTGGCGCAAAGGTCAGCCGGGAATTGAGCCGCGTCGCGAAGATGCATCGCACCAAAGTACAGCAGGCCGGCTTTCTTGTGCTGAAGTCGCCCGATATGCCGTCGATCCTTGTCGAAACCGCGTTCATATCCAATCCGGCCGAGGAAAAGCGGCTGCGAAACCGCAAACACCAGGAGCGTCTGGCGGAGGCCGTGCTGGCGGGTGTGCGCGCCTACTTTTACACCAATCCGCCGCCGGATACTCAGATTGCGATGGAATTGCGCGGCGAGCCGGAGCGTCAGGTTCGTCACAAGATTCGCCGAGGCGATACGATTTCCGAGATTGCGGCGCGATACAACGTGAGTGCGGCGTCGATCCGGCGTGCCAACAAATTGTCCAACGACAGAATTCAGGTGGGTCAGACGCTGAACATCCCGGTCTCTGCGGGCGGCTGACCCGAGGTTTCAGGGAAACCGCTCGGTCGGCAAGACTTTCCGGTCAGGATTTGAAAAAATGGCGGACCGCCCAGGTCTGTCCATCGCCATGCCCATCCAACAACTACCGGATCACCTGATAAATCAGATCGCCGCCGGCGAAGTGGTCGAGCGGCCGGCATCCGTCGTCAAGGAACTCGTGGAAAACAGCCTCGATGCGGGTGCGCAGACAATACAAATCGATATTCTGGCGGGTGGGTGCAAATTGATTCGTGTGCGCGACGATGGCAAGGGCATTCCCAAAGCTGAACTCGCGCTCGCGCTCTCAAGGCACGCGACCAGCAAAATTTCGAGTCTCGACGATCTCGAGGCTGTTGCCTCACTCGGCTTTCGTGGCGAGGCGCTACCCAGCATAGCGTCGGTCGCGCGGTTGGTGTTGAGTTCACGATCGGCGCACGGCGATGCAGCCTGGCAGGTCGAAGCAGACGGGGGACGCATCGGCGATGCGCGGCCAGCGGCGCACCCGCAGGGCACGACCGTGGAGGTCCACGATCTTTTTTACAATACACCGGCGAGGCGGCGGTTTTTGCGCACCGAGCGCACGGAATTCGGTCACGTCGAAAAATGGGTGCGGCGGCTCGCGCTTTCGCGTCCCGAGATTGCATTCACGCTGACACACAATCAGCGCGTCGTGTTCAGTGCGGCGGCGGCGAATTCCTCCGAGGCTGCGCGCGCGCGGATTGCCAAAATCTGCGGCGATACGTTCGCCGAGCAAAGTCTCTATCTGGAGCGCGAGGCGGACGGCGTTGCGTTGTCGGGCTGGGTGGGCCTGCCGACGTTCAATCGCAGCCAGCCCGACATGCAGTACTGGTTCGTCAACGGCCGTAGCGTCAACGACAAAACACTGGGGCACGCTGCGCGACATGCCTATCGCGACGTGCTGTTTCATGGCCGTTATCCGGCGTATGTGCTGAACCTGACGATGGATCCGGCGGGTGTCGACGCAAACGCGCATCCGGCAAAGCACGAGGTGCGGTTTCGCGATGCACGGCGAGTGCATGGCGTGGTTGCACAGGCAATCGAAGTTGCGTTGAACGATACGCGGCCAGGCGGTCACGAAGTCACGCCGGTGCCGATGACGCGGGCATCGGTATTTTCTCAGGCGACGATTCCTTTGCAGTCTCGCCCAGGTGCCGCCGGCGTGCGTGAGACGCTCGCAACTTACCAGAGTATGACGGCGTCCCTGCCTCAGGAACAGCCTGAGCGGCAAGCCGACGTGCCGCCTCTGGGATTTGCGCTCGCGCAATTGGCAGGCGTTTACATTCTCGCCGAAAATAGCGACGGTCTGATTGTCGTCGATATGCATGCAGCCCACGAGCGCATTACCTACGAAAAACTGAAGCGGGCCTACAGCGATCGCAGCGTCGTGCGGCAGCCCCTGCTCGTGCCCGGGTCCGTGTCGGTTTCCGAGGCCGAGGCGGATCTCGTCGAGCGCTCGGGCGAGGCGCTGCACGAACTGGGATTGATTGTGGATCGTAGCGGGCCGACGAGCCTCGTCGTTCGTGAAGTTCCGGCGCTGCTTCGCGCTGCCGATACCGAAGCGCTGCTGCGAGACGTGCTATCGGACCTGTCGGAGGCCGGCCAGAGCACGCGCGTCACCGAAGCAAGCGACGAATTTCTCGCGACGATGGCCTGCCACAATTCAGTGCGTGCCAACCGCCTTCTGACAATCGACGAAATGAATGCGCTGCTGCGTGAAATGGAGGCAACCGAAAAGGCGGATCAGTGCAATCACGGCCGCCCGACCTGGACCGCCATCACCCTGTCCGAACTTGACCGCCTGTTCCTCCGTGGCCGCTAATCCAAACGGTTCCGGTTACCTTAGACCGGGTATACGGTAACCGGAACCGATGGTGAGGGCGGTGTTGATTATGGGGCCTACGGCGTCCGGCAAGACGGACCTTGCCGTGCAGTTGTGCAAGCGGTTTCCCTGCGACGTGATCAGCGTCGACTCGGCGCTTGTCTATCGAGGTATGGATATTGGCACGGCCAAGCCGGATGCACAGTTGCTCAGGCGCGTGCCGCATGAACTCGTCGATATTCGAGATCCCGAGGACAGCTATTCAGCGGGCGAATTCGTCAGCGATGCGAACGCCGCAATTGAAACGAGCACGGCAAGAGGCCGCGTGCCGCTGCTGGTGGGCGGGACCATGATGTATTTCAAGGCTCTCACCGACGGCCTCGCCGACCTGCCGCCCGCAGACCGGAGCGTTCGTGAGTCCATCGATCGCGAAGCTGAGCGGCACGGCTGGCCGCACGTGCATGGCGTGCTTGCGCAATTCGATCCCGAGACTGCGGCACGCCTCAATCCCAACGACCGACAGCGGATTCAGCGCGCCGTTGAAGTGTATCGTGTCAGCGGACGGTCGCTGACAGACTGGCAAAAGCGTGCTCCATTTGCGCACGGGCGGCGCTATCTGGAGATCGGGTTGCAAATAGAACCTCGCAGCCTGTTGCACCGGCGAATCGAACGGCGCCTGGATGGCATGTTCAGCGATGGTCTCGTCGAAGAAGTGCGAACGTTGCGGCAACGGCCGAGTCTCAGTGGTGACAATCCGGCGATGCGAGCCGTCGGTTACCGGCAGGTCTGGAAACATCTGGACGGCGAATACGATTTAGAGGAGGCAAGAAACCGGACTTTGTTCGCGACGCGGCAGCTTGCTAAACGGCAACTGACGTGGCTGCGGTCGAGGGAAAACGCGATTTCAGTCGATGCACTTGAAGACGATGCGGTGGGCACTATTTCCTCGTATCTGATAGAATTTTTTTTCGCTTAGGCGAAAACCGCTTTGGGCACCCGTCGCCAGCGGGACGCGGTTTTCAACAAAAAAAATAAGGAGACCCAGCATGGCAAAAGGGCAAACATTACAAGACCCGTTTTTGAACATACTTAGAAAGGAAAAAGTGCCTGTTTCGATTTATCTGGTCAACGGCATTAAATTGCAGGGTCAGGTGGACTCGTTCGACCAGTTTGTGGTGTTACTGAAGAACAGTGTTAACCAAATGGTCTATAAACATGCGATATCGACGGTGGTACCGTCGCGCAATGTACGTCTGCCGCTACCCGACGACGGGTCCGGAGACGACGACGACTAAGCTTCGTGCGGCGCCGCTTCGCGTGGAGGTGGCGCTTGTTTGAGAGACCGAAAAGCGGCGAGCGCGCGGTACTGGTGCATGCAGCGCCCGACGGCCCAACGGATGAACCGGAACGTGCGGAATTTGTCGAACTGGCGAAGTCTGCGGGTGCCGTGATTGCGGGCGAACTGCAGGTTGCCAGCCGGCGGCCGAGTGCTCGATATTTCATCGGCAAGGGTAAGCTCGAGGAACTCGGCAGGCTCGTGCGTGCCGCGGACGCCGAACTCGTGATTTCGGGAGCCGGTCTTACGCCCAGCCAGGAACGCAATCTCGAGCGGGAACTGAAGTGTCGTGTGCTGGATCGTGCTGGCCTGATTCTCGACATCTTTGCGCAGCGTGCCCGCAGCTTCGAGGGTAAGCTGCAGGTCGAACTCGCGCAGCTTCGCCACTTGTCGACACGACTCGTTCGCGGCTGGACGCACCTGGAGCGGCAGAAGGGCGGTATTGGACTCCGCGGTCCGGGTGAAACCCAGCTCGAAACCGACCGGCGCCTGCTTGGTAATCGCATTCGGCAGCTGAAGTCGCGTCTCGCGCATGTCGATTCGCGTCGTTCGATGAATCGTCGAAACCGTGCGCGTGCGGATGTTCCGACCGTCGCGCTCGTCGGATACACGAACGCCGGGAAATCGACGTTGTTCAATACGCTGACCGATGCGAGTGTTTACGTGCAGGATCAGCTGTTTGCGACGCTGGACCCGACGATTCGCCGGCTGGCGCTTCCCGAAGGCGAGCCTGTACTGATCGCCGACACGGTCGGTTTCGTCCGCGACTTGCCGCATGAACTGATCGCGGCGTTTCGCTCGACGCTGCAGGAGGCGCGCGAGGCGGACCTGATTTTGCACCTGATCGACGCGAGCGGCCCGAGCCGCTGGCAGCGCGTGCGGCAGG
Organism: Woeseiaceae bacterium; assembly: GCA_965224505.1. Taxonomy (GTDB): domain Bacteria; phylum Pseudomonadota; class Gammaproteobacteria; order Steroidobacterales; family Woeseiaceae; genus UBA1847. Next base: position 911,044 of record CBDCZL010000018.1, on the reverse strand, counting down.
TTAATGCAGTGCTAAAACAGCTCGATGCGGATCAGGTACCGCAGTTGAGGGTGTACAATAAGATCGACAAGCTGGACCGCCCGCCGAGAGTGACGAATAATCGCCATGGTGAGGCGCGTGCGGTTTGGTTGTCGGCGCTCAGCGGTGAGGGAATCCCGCTGCTGAAAAACACCATTACTCAAAGGCTTAGACAGGATACCACGCATCATCGGATTCGTCTGGAACCGGCGCAGGGACGTCAGCGCGCGCGACTTTTCGAGCTGGGCGCGGTGCAGGGTGAGCACCAGCACGACGACGGTAGCTGGACGCTGACACTAAAAATTTCAGAAAAGGACTTGCGACGATTTCTAAAGCGTGAAAATCTCGCGGAAAATCAACTGGCGCCGCTGCCTGCCTCGGCACGCAGCGCGACCGCAGCAAACGAGTAGCGACTACTATGGCTTGGAATGAAGAAGGCAACGGCAAGGATCCGTGGAAACGAGACGGAGAGCGGCCGAACGACCTCGATCAGATAGTGCAGGACTGGCAAAAACGATTCGGCGGCATTGTCGGCGGAGGAAAAGGCGGCGGTGCCGGCGGTGTGGTGTTAATCGTGCTGTTGCTGGTGGCGTGGCTGGCGACCGGATTGTACCGTGTGGATGAGGCGGAGCGCGGTGTCGTGCAGCGTTTCGGCGCTTACGTGGAGACGTCGAACCCGGGCCTTCGCTGGCACCTGCCGTTCCCGATCGAAACCGTCGACATCGTCAATATTCAGGAAGTCAACGACTACAACTTCTCGACCGAGATGCTCACGGCAGATGAGTGGTATGTCTTCATCGATATCGTTGTCCAATACCGTCGGTCCGACCCGGTGTTGTACAGTTTTCAAGTCGAAGATCCCGAAGTGACGCTGCAGGATGTGACCGAAAGCGCGTTGCGCGGCGTCGTCGGCACGAGCACGCTCGAAGCGCTGATTGGCGAGCGCCGCGAAGAGATTCCCGCCAAAACCATGGCCGAGCTGCAGGACACGCTCACGACCTACGGTGAGGGCACTGGCCTGACGGTCACGTCAATCAACCTCAACAAGGTGGATTACCCGACCTCGGTGCAGGGAGCCGTGGACGACACGCAAAAGGCCCGCAACGATCGCCAGCGCTACGAACTCGAGGCGACGACCTATCGCAACGACATCATTCCGCAGGCGCGCGGTGCGGCGCAGCGTGTACTTCAGGACGCTGAGGCTTACCGGGATCGTGTCATTGCCGATGCAGAAGGTGAGGCCGCGCGATTCGAAGCGCTGCTGGCCGAGTATCAGAAAGCGCCGAAAGTCACTCGAGATCGTCTGTATCTGGAGGCTGTCGAGGACGTTTACGGCCGATCGACCAAGGTGATTCTCGATACCGACGGCAGCGGCAACCTGCTGTATCTGCCCGTCGATCAGTTGCTCAGGCGCTCCGGTGTCAGCCTGCCCGAGGCCGGTACAACGCGCAGTGCAGACTCGCAGATTCCGACGACGCAGGCTGCCGAGCCGACGCGACCGGATACCAGCCGTCAACGGAGGACTCGCCAATGAAGCATTCCTTTTTTTCAGTGGTGGTTATCGTCGGATTGCTGCTCGTTCTGGCCGGGCTTTGCGCGTTCACGGTGAACGAACGCGAGCTGGCGATCAAACTCCAGGTCGGTGAGGTGGTTCAGGCAAACTACGAACCGGGTCTGCACTTCAAGATTCCGATCATCCAGTCGGTCCGCAAGTTTCCCAAGCGTATTCTCAAAATCGACGACGCACCGCAGCGTGTATTTACACTCGAACGAACGGCGATGACCGTGGACTATTTCGTAAAATGGCGCATCGTCGACGAGCTCGCGTTTTACACGTCGACGGGCGGACTGCAGGAAGCGGCGATGGACCGCCTGCGCGAGATCATTAAGAACTCCATCGTTACCGAGTTCGGCAAACGTACGATTCAGGAAGCCATTTCCGTGGAGCGCGTCGAACTCATGCGTGACATGCTCGCCAACGCGACCGAAACCGCGCAGGGGCTCGGTGTGGAACTCGTCGACTTCCGGGTCAAACAGGTGGAATTCGTCGCCGAAGTTCGCGATTCCGTCTACAACCAGATGCGCGAGGAACGTGCGCGAGTTGCGGCCGAAACAAGGGCAGAAGGCCGCGAGGGTGCTGAACTGATTCGCTCGACCGCAGACAAGGAGCGCACGATCATTCTTGCAAATGCTTACCGGGACGGCCAGATCATTCGCGGTGAGGGCGATGCCCGCGCGGCGGAGATCTATGCGAAGGCCTATACCAGGGATCCTGAATTTTACGCGTTCTATCGCAGCATCGACGCGTATCGCAAATCGCTCGGCAATTCCGGCGACCTGCTCGTGCTCGATCCGAACAACGAGTTCTTCCGTTATCTCAACCAGTCGGACGGTGAGCAGTAGTCTGAGACCGTCTCGCGGATCGTCCTGAGGTGGCTTCCGAGATTTTCACGGCGCTTGCCCTCGTGCTCGTCATCGAGGGTATGCTGCCGTTTATTTCGCCTCGCAGGTATCGCGAAGTGGTGGCGGAAATCGCGCGACTGCGCGACAATCAGATACGGACGGTCGGCCTTGTCGTCATGATCGCAGGGCTGGTCACGTTGTTCCTCGTCCGGTCGTGACGCCGGGCGCCGGCACCGAAATCTTCGGAAGAGCAGCAATACGATGGGAAAAAACGTAGTTGTCATCGGCACCCAATGGGGGGACGAGGGCAAGGGTAAGATTGTGGACCTGCTAACGGATCGCGCGGCAGCCGTTGCGCGGTTTCAGGGAGGCCACAACGCCGGCCATACACTCGTGATTGGCGGTGAGAAAACCGTTTTGCACCTGATACCGTCGGGCATCCTGCGCGATGATGTCAGTTGTCTGATTGGCAACGGCGTGGTGCTCGCTCTCGATGCACTTGTCCGCGAAGCTGGCGCACTGATCGAAAGCGGTGTGCCGGTCTACGAGCGGCTCAGAATCAGTCCGGGTTGCCCCCTGATCCTGCCTTCTCATGTCGCGCTCGATGCGGCGCGGGAGAAGGCACGTGGCGCGTCCGCGATCGGCACGACCGGCCGCGGTATCGGGCCCGCCTATGAGGACAAGGTGTCGCGGCGTGCATTGCGTGTGTCGGACTTGTTCGTGCGCGAAAACTTCGCGGCAAAGCTCGGCGAGATTCTCGACTATCACAATTTTCTGTTGCGCCATTACTTTCGCGCCGAGACCGTCGACTTCGAGAAAACGCTCGACGAGGCGCTGGCACTTGCTGAAGTCGTGGCACCTGTCACGGCGGACATCACGCAGATACTTCAGGACCTTGCCAGTTCCGACAAGAGTATTCTGTTCGAGGGTGCACAGGGCAGTTTCCTCGACATCGATCACGGGACCTATCCGTTCGTTACCTCGTCGAACACCGTGGCTGCGGCCGCAAGTACCGGAACCGGTATTGGACCTCGCAATCTCGACTACATACTGGGCATCGTCAAGGCGTACACGACCCGCGTCGGCGCCGGCCCGTTTCCGACCGAGTTGTTCGACGATCAGGGCGCGCACCTGGCCAGGGTCGGGGCGGAATTCGGTGCGACGACCGGACGGCCCCGGCGCTGCGGCTGGTTCGACGCGGTCGCACTGCGCCGTTCCATCGTCAACAGCAGCGTGTCGGGTCTCTGTGTGACCAAACTCGATGTGCTGGACGAACTGGAAACGATTCAGATCTGCGTCGGATACTCAATTGACGGTAAACCGATTTCCGGGCTGCCCGTGGTTGTCGATCGTTTTGCCGATTGTCAGCCCATTTACGAAGAGTGGCCGGGCTGGCAGGCGTCAACGGTCGGTGTAACCGAGTTTGACGACCTGCCGGAAGCGGCGCGGCGTTATCTCGCGCGCATTGAGGAACTCGCCGGTGTGCCTGTGGACATCATTTCAACGGGACCGGATCGCGAACAGACGATAATCAAAACGCATCCGTTTGAGTAACCACAGCGCAAGCAGTCCCCAAAGCGACAAGGCGCCGCCCCCTCCACCCGACGCTTGCGAGCCGGTACCTGAGTCTGCCGCATTCACGGTTACAGTCGTCGTGGCCGTATCGCTCAGGCCGCCGGAATCGGTCACTGTGAGTTCGAAACGCAGCAGGGTATCCGACGTCACGGTCGGTGCCGTGAAGCTCGCGCTTGCCGAGTTTGCGTTGTTCAGCGTTACCGCCGGGCCCATCGTCTGTGTCCACGCATAGGTCAGGGTGTCGTTCTCGGGGTCGTTGGAATTGCCGCCGTTCAACGTCACGCTGGTACCGCTCTGCACAGTCTGGCCGCCGCCCGCAACGGCGTTGGGCGCCGTATTGATACCGCTGCCGTCGAGGATATTCACGCGCAGTGCCGCGCGGTTGCCGATGCTGCCACCGACCGGGTTCTTAAGCGTGAGCTCAAAGAACTCATCGGCCTCGCCATTGCCGTCGTCGACGATTGAGTATTCGATTGACCGCGGCGTGGCATCGCCGTCGGCCCAGTTCAACGTCCCTGCGGCGGGGCCGTTGTAGTCCGAGCCGTTACCCGCGTCTCCGCCCGAAATGTCATAGTCGACTGAAAATGCGCCGATGGCGCTGCCGATACGTTGCACGGTTGCAATCGCAAAGCCTGCTCCGCGCTCCGCGACTTCAACATTGTCTTCGCTGAACTGTACAACTGCCGATTTACCGGTATCGGAGACGAAGACGCTGGTCAATGCCGGTGCCCTGAGCGTTGCGCCACCGGTCGGTGCAGACAGTTGAATCAGTTTACGCTCAAGCACCTCATCGATGCCGTCATCGATGAGATCGATCGAGATTATCTTGTTCGCGGAGTCGCCGTCGGTCCAGTTCAACGTACCGCTCGTTGCCGATACGTCATCGACCGTGGAGATATTGCCGAACAGTGACCAGTTAACGCTGACCGCACCGGAAGCGCCGCCCAGGCGCTGCACGGCGACGGTAACGGTGCCGGACTCTTCACCGGCGCTCGTGGTGGCCGCGAACGACAACGCGCCCTGCGGCACGTCGAGCGTTCTGTCGGCGACCATAAAGAGGCCGTTGTCGATATCGCTGATGGCGACGTTGCCGCTCGGCAAGAACGGGTAGGCACCCCACGCGCCCGGAAAGCCGACGCCGTCGCTTGAAGGATAGGTATCGAAACGTCCTGCGAGCGTTGGGTTTGCGGGGTCCGAAATGTCAAGGATCGTGAGTCCCCGAGCGTAATTGGACATGTAGTAACGGTTGCCGCGCACAAAGCCGTTGTGATCGATCGCATTTGTCGGCCCGGTCCAGCGGCCGACCAGTACAGGCGACTTCAGGTCTGCGATCGAGAAGACGCGTACCGTCGTCGGCAGGCCCCGGTCGCGCTCGTCCAGTTCGTCGTGCACGAACAGAAACTGCTGGTCTTCGCTCGGCCAGCCGGAGTGTGTGTAGGCGGCATTGGAATAGGGTGTGCGGCTTAGTCGCGCGGGGTTCTGCGAGTCCGTCACGTCCCAGATATCCACGGTCGATTCATTGAAGTCGAAAACGACATCGCAGTAGTGCGCAGATGCGTTCTGGCATTGTGTGTCCTTGCGGGCACTCGTCACGCGCATGGCGGCACCGTCGTGCATGTACAACCGGTCGCCGCCGGGCTGGTCGCCGGGAGTAGCGGGCGAACGAATAAAACTCGGACTGTCCGGCGACGAGAGTCCGTAGGCACGGAAGCGTCCATCCGAAACGTCCGACCCGGCGACGATCATGAGCGGAAACAGATCGTGCGTCATGAGGCCTGTCGCAAAGTCCACGCCGTGCAGATATACGTTGTGCGCTGAGCGAAACAGTCCGGACACGGGCGCCCTGGAAATTCGATGCGGCAGTGCCCGAAGGTCGATGACCTGCAGCCCGTCGCTGACATTGTCCGCCGTAACATACGCCCATGCGTCCCAGCGTTCGTCGAGTTCATTCCAACGCTGATGGACTTTGATGTCGCGCCACGTCGTTGTCTGCCCGTCGATGAAACCAACTTCGCGGGGACTTTCCGGGTCCGTAACGTCATAGACGGCGGTACCCGTGCTGTACCCCATAATGACGTATTCGCGATCCGTATTGAGGTCCGCAAATCCCCATATATCGGCGCCTCGGCTGCTGTTGCTGCGGTCGGCGACCTGGGACAACAGATCGACGGCGTCGCACGGGAACGGCCCGGCAAATCCTCCGCTGCAGGCCGTGGCCGCACGACCGGACTTGAGAGCGAGGTGGTTGTCAACGAGTTTTCTGTTTTGCGCCAGTGCGGCAGGTGCCAGGCCCTTATTGTCGGCAATGACGTGGAAGCCGCGCGCTGACAACTCGGCGGCAAATTCGTGCGGAATGCCGATCAGATGCGTCGATCCGTCTCCGCTGCCGCGCACATCAATGGCGCCGCTTAGCAGGTAGCTCACATCCGCAACCTCGGCGAGTTCGTAGGTTCCGCCCGCGACACGAATACGGCCGTGCTTGCCCACTCGCCGAAGGGCGTAGCTCAGCGTGCGGCAGGGTGCGGTCTGTGACTGGCAACTGCCGACATCGAGTCCGTTCGCGGCGACGTACAACGGCGGGTCGGGCGTGTCGGCGCTGGCGGCCGTCATCCCGCAAAATATGGCAAAACCTGCGCTCAGCGATGAAATTATACGCTTCATTTCTCGAATCCGAGCCTTAAAAAATCAGCATGATAACGCTTGGATTGAATCGGCACGCCGAAATTCCCCGGAATTGTGAGCCGCATCTCGAACAGCGCGCGAGCGGCCGAACCTTGTGGTAGTCTCGGCGAAAAATAACATGGGGCGCGTTGTGAGCGAAACATCTTCAGCACCGGTGTCGCCGTATCCCGAGCTGACCTGGATTGCGCTGATCGTCGGCTGGATCATCGGCTGCGTGATTGCCATCTCAATTGGCTATGCGGCGCTGATTCTTGGCTTTTCGATCGAGGGTTCCGAGCTTGCGGCGATACTCGGTTTCGGCATACTGCGTGGCATCCTGCGACGCCGCAGCATCGTCGAAAACAACATCGTGCAGACGATCGCGAGCGGCGTAAACGGCGCCTCGTCGGGCATGATGTTTTCGGTACCCGCAATTTTTCTGCTCGGCTTCGGCGACCGCTTCGACCCGGTGATTCTGACATTCGGTTGCATCGCCGGTGCGTTTCTCGGCATCGCATTTATTATTCCGCTGCGCAAACACATGATCGACTACGAGCGACTGACCTACCCGGGCGGCGTCGCAGTGGCGACGATTCTCAAGTCGCCGGGTGCCGGCGTCCGCAAGGCCGTCATTTTGCTCGTGGCCGCTGTGATCAGTGCCGCCGTGCATTTCGCGACGATCGAAACCGGTCAGTCCAACTGGAACCTCGGCGCATTGATCGGTCTGCCGGACTACATGAACGGTATCTGGTATCTGTCCCTGATGACCATCGGTGTCGGTTTCATTGCCGGTCGTGGCGGTGTTGCGTTTATTATCGGCGGCTTCGTTGCGTATTGGTTCCTGTCGCCGATGCTTGCGGGGATGAATGCGTTTCCTGTGGACGATGCCGGACAGGCGATCAATCAGCCCGGTCCGCTGCGGCTTTTGCTGTACCGGCCGTTCGGCATCGGCATGCTCATCGGCGGTGCAATTATGGGCGTCATTCTCGCGTCACCGCTGATCATCAGCGCGATACGCTCGATGCAGAAGGCCGCGAAGGTAGAAACGGGTGTGTCCAACGACGAGATGCCGATCCGTCTGCTGTACTTTGCGGTCGGCGGCGCGGCAATACTGCTGTGCTTCATGGCAGTGACGTCGGTGCAATCGGTCGGGCTCGGACGCGGTATTGCAATGGCGCTGCTCGGCACTCTGTGGATCTGGATGGCGGGCATTATCCTGTCGGAAGCCATAGGGCGCACCAACTGGTCGCCGCTGTCGGGAATGACGCTCGTCGGTATCACATTGCTGATTGTGCTGACACAGGCCTTCGGCATGGATCGCAGCGATTCGATCATTGCAGCGATTATGGTCGGTGCCGCGACCTGCGTCGCAATGTCGCAGGCCACCGATCTGATGCTTGACCTAAAGACCGGATACCTGGTCGGTGCGACGCCGCGGATGCAGCAACTCGGACAATTTGCGGGCGCGTGGCTGGGTCCGATCGTCGTTATCGGCGTGATATTCGTTCTGAATGAATCGCACGGGCTTGGCAGCGACAAACTTCCGGCGCCACAGGCACAGGCGCTGGCGAGTACGATCGACGGCATTCTCGGCGGCGATGTGCCCACGCAGAAATACGCTGCGGGCGCCGTGCTCGGCGGTATATTGTCCGCCGTAATGGGCGGCCTGGGTATCACGGTCGGTCTCGGTTTTTATCTGCCCTTTAACATTGTATTGACGTATTCGCTCGGAACCCTCGCGCGTGAAATCTCCGACCGGAGCAAAGGCAAGTCGTGGAGCGAGGAGGTCGGCATACCCATCGCGGCCGGCCTTATCGTCGGCGAGGCGCTGGTGGGTGTGGGCGATGCGTTGCGTATCGTACTGGCCGGATAGCGGGAGTAACGATGAAGACTATTGGCTATGCATTGCTCGTGGCGGGTTTTCTGGGCGGCGCGTACGCGGCATCGCTGGACGTGCAAAACGTTAACTGGCCATTGTTTGCTGCGGCGGCCATTGCCGCTGTCGCGGGACTCCTCATCGTCAAGCGGCAATCGGCTGCGCACGCCCGATCCGAATCGGTCCTCGAACTCAATCGCGGCGAGCTGAACGAGTCGATTCAACGCATCGTTGCCGATCTCAGACGGCTGACTGACGACTCAGCTCTGCAAGGGGCGGAACTCAGACAGCGCATAGACTTAACGCTGCGTGACGATTTACGGCGCTTTGCAGAGGCGCGCGAGAGCATGGTGCACCTGTTCGGACTACAGACCTATGCCGATATCATGAGCAGTTTCGCTGCCGGGGAACGTTACATTAATCGAGTCTGGTCCGCGTCAGCGGATGGTTACGACGGTGAGGCGCAGACGTATCTCGAAAAGGCGGCGCTGCGGTTTGCCGATGCGCAAACACAGTTACAGGCCGCGGCCGATTCCGGCTGACAAGCTATTAGGCCCTGGTTGTCGTCGCCGGTTTTCAACGGCACTACGGCGGGCCGGCAGCGATATTGGCTGCGCTCCGAGGAAGGAAGGATTAAAAAATGTCGAGATCGTCTTTGCGGCGATCGGCGCGGGCGCGCCGTTCCTTTTCGAAGGTCCCCGTCCCGCCGCCGAAACCGGCCGCCGTAAACGGGCTCCGGCGGTCGCGCCCCGAGCGCCGGTCGTCGTGATGGGTAAATCTGCAACGGCATTCCAGCGCGTCGCACTCGGGCAGCGGCAGCCGCGGCGCGGCGCTGGCCAGGAATCGGCGCCCGGTCATTTCGGTTGCCGCGGCGCAGGCGTTTTCCGAATACGTGATCGACACGGCATGGTATGGCGACGATTTCTTCGGGCCGTTATCGGACGCGGGTTTCTTTGACGTTGCAGCCTTGTTGGCCCGGACCCTCACCACGAGCCAGAGTACGGCCAGGGCGAGCAGCACGATCAGTAGCAATTCCTGCATTTAGGCCTCCCCAGACGCGTTACTCGACAGAATGCCTACTTTAGTCACATTTGTGGCGATTCGTCCACTGCGAATTTGCCGGAATATCGAAAACGCCCTTGGGACAGGGCCTAAGTCGTTTGGTGCCGAGAAGAGGACTTGAACCTCCACGGGGTTACCCCCACTAGCACCTGAAGCTAGCGCGTCTACCAATTCCGCCACCTCGGCAGTGGGCTAAGTCGCGTACAATCCCGGTTGCACGTCGATCCGGCAGGGCGCGCACTGTACTCAAATCCGGCGTAAGCTGTCAACAATCGGCCTTTCGGGGTGTTTGAACACCGTATGTATAGGCCCCAAAACAGGAAATTCGGCCCTTGGCTCGCAAACGAAGCAACCCCTCCGCAAAGAAACCACCCGCCAAAACGTACAGGCATCCCATCCCCGGTCCTGGTGAGCTGATCGACTTCCTTGAAAACGTCGGTAAACCGGTCCGTGTCGATGTCGTGCTCAAGGCGTTCGGACTTAAGGGGCAACGTGCGCAATCGCAGCTTGTCGAGCGCCTGCGCGACATGGTCAGGCGAGGGCAGATTATTCGAAACCGGCGCCGGGAATACTGCCTGACAGCGAAACTCGATCTGATTACCGGGCGAGTTTCCGGTCATCGCGACGGATTCGGCTTTGTGCAGCGCGACGACGGCGATTCGAGCGACGTGTTTCTCTCCGCACGCGAGATGCGTTCCCTGTTCGACGGCGATCGTGTGGCCGTTCGAATCGCGGGACACGACCGCCGCGGCCGGCCGCAGGGTAAACTCGTTGACGTTCTGGAGCGCGGAGTTCGCAGAATTGCAGGACAATTCATTCGGGAACGCGGTATCGGTCTCGTCATTCCCGATAACGCAAAACTGTCGCATCGCATTCTGATTCCGCGGGGCGAATACGGCGGTGCGAGAGACGGGGAGATGGTCGTCGCGGAGATTCTCGACTATCCCTCGCAGGTCGAACCCGCTACCGGCCGCGTCGTATCGGTCATCGGCAGTCCCGGCGATAAGGGCATTGCAACGGATATTGCGATTCAGGCGCACGGCATTCCGGCCGAGTGGCCCGGTGGCGTGCGCAGCGAGATTGAGCGTTTCGGCAGAACCGTGCCGAGTAGTGCAAAGCAAGGCCGGCTGGACCTGCGTGGTGTTGACCTCGTGACGATCGATGGCGCCGACGCGCGCGATTTCGACGATGCGGTGTACTGTGAAAAACAGGGCGACGGATGGCGCCTGCTCGTTGCGATCGCCGATGTGGCGCACTACGTCCGGCCCGGATCGGCGCTCGACGGCGAAGCCGTGAGACGCGGTACGTCGGTGTATTTTCCCGATCGGGTCGTTCCAATGCTGCCCGAGGTGCTGTCCAATGGATTGTGCTCGCTCAATCCAAAAGTCGATCGCCTGTGTATGGTCTGCGACATGCGCGTGGCCGCCGGCGGCAAGGTGTCCCGAGCGACCTTTCACGATGCCGTGATGCGTTCGAAGGCGCGGCTCACCTACGGCCAGGTCAATGCGTTTCTGTCGGGGCGCTCGACGCGCGGTGTGCCTAAAGCACTCCATAGCCCGATCCAGGAATTGCATCGGATGTTTGAGGCGTTTTCTCGTGCACGTGAACGACGCGGCGCAATCGACATCGACCTGCCGCAAACGAAATTTCTGCTCAACGACGATGGCGAAATCGATCGGATCGACGTGGTTCCACGTAACGATGCACACCGCCTGATCGAGGAGTGCATGATTGCGGCCAACGTACAGGCGGCGAAATTTTTGCGCCGGCACCGCATCGGCGGTTTGTTTCGTATTCACCCAAAGCCCGACGCCGAGCGGTTTGGCGAGCTTCGGCTTTACCTGACAACGCTGGGCCTGAAGGTACCGCATCCCGACCGCGTGGAGCCGCGCCAGTTTAACGAACTGTTGCGTCAGGTCGCACAGCGACCCGATGCGGCGGCCATTACGATGACGATGCTGAGGTCGCTGACACACGCGGAATACAGCCCTGAGAACATCGGTCATTTCGGCCTCGCCCTCGATGCCTATGCGCATTTCACGTCACCGATTCGGCGTTATCCTGACCTCATGGTCCATCGTGCGATCAGGCACGTCATCCAGCGCGGAAAACCGCGAGAGTATGGCTACGATAAACGAAAACTGGAGCGCCTTGGCGCGATGACGTCGGCGCACGAGAAACGCGCCGAGGAGGCAACTCGAGATGTCGAGGCGTGGCTACGCTGTCAGTACATGGAGGGACATCTTGGCGACGAATTCGACGGGGTTGTGACGGGCGTGACGAATTTCGGTCTGTTCGTACAGATTCCGGCACTGATGACCGATGGCCTCGTGCATGTGACGAGCCTCGACAACGACTATTACCGCTTTGATTCGCAGACTCTGCAACTCGTCGGCGAACGCGGCGGAAAAATCTATCGGCTCGGCGATCGAATGCGAGTCAGAGTACAGCGCGTCGATATGGACGCGCGGAAAATCGATTTCCACCCGGTTGCCGATTCCGGGCGGTGAGCAGCTCGCGCTACATCGCAGGCCTGCGCGCGGTAGAGCAGTTGCTGGCGACGGACTCGGTTGAAGTGCGTCGTCTGTACGCCGAATACCAGAGTGCCAATCCGCGGGTGACGGCTGCGATCCGATTGGCCAAAGACGCGGGAATCGACGTGCAGTCGGCCAACCGGGCGCGCCTGAAGCAAATCAGCGGAGAACCCCGTCACCAGGGTGTTGTCGCTGAAATTCAGCGAAAAACCGCGCTCGATGAAGCCGGGCTGAAAAGCCTTGTCGAGGCCGCGCTGCAGGACGGCAGGACATTGCTGCTGCTCGCACTCGATGGCGTTGAGGATCCGCACAACCTCGGTGCGTGTATGCGTACAGCCGATGCGGCAGGTGTCGATGCGCTGATCGTTCCGAGACACGGGGCGGCCGGGCTTGGAGCAACGGTCAGCAAGGTGGCTGCCGGTGCTGCAGAACGGCTGCCGTTCGCTGTGGTTCCGAATCTGGGCAGATCGCTGGCGTGGCTGGCCGATTATGGATTATGCATCGTCGGGACCAGCGACAAGGCCGGCGGCGATCTCTACGAGGCGGACCTGAGCGGATCCGTGGTTTTGGTCATGGGTAAGGAACATACCGGGCTCTCTGCCGGAGTCGCACAGCGCTGCCGGACACTTGTGAGTCTGCCGATGCGCGGCGTCGTCTCCAGCCTGAACGTGTCGGTGGCGACGGGCATTTGCCTGTATGAGATCGTGCGCCGCCGGAACGCCGCCGGCGACTGACTGAGTCCTTCCGCCGGTTGCTATGCAGCGGCAGACTGGGTAGGATGCGCCTCCCCGTCGAAATGGCGGGCAGGGCGTAAAGCCAAAACCTCTTGCTGCACCGTGTAGGCGGGCAGCTGTTATCGTCGCGGTCGGGCAGGCAGATTCGGTCCGGAGCGTGACGGTTTCATCCATAAGGGACGACAATGAGACATTATGAAATAGTATTTCTGGTCCATCCGGACCAGAGCGAGCAAGTGCCTGCGATGGTTGAACGTTACCAGAGCATTGTGACGGCCTCCGGCGGTCAGGTTCATCGTTCGGAAGACTGGGGCCGGCGGCAGCTTGCGCACCCCATCCACAAAATCCACAAAGCCCACTACGCGCTGCTCAATGTCGAGTGCGACGCGGCGGTCATCGACGAGATCAAGGGTGCGTTCAAATTCAACGATGCGGTATTGCGCCATCTCGTGATCTCTCGCGACAAGGCCGTCACCGAGGCATCGCCGATGGCCGTGGCCGTTGCCGAGGAAAAAGCCCGGGAAAAGGAAGCGCAGCAGCGGCGTGATGCGAAGGCGGCGGCAGAGGCTGCGCAGCGTGCCGAAGAAGCCGGCCGCGAGCAACAGGAGGCCCCCGAGAGTACGCCGGCGGAAGATGCGCCGGCCGATGAGGCCCCGGCCGACCCCCCTCAGGCGGAGGGCGAGAACATCGAAGAAACAACGGAAGCGCGCAGCGCCTGAGGAGAATATCTATGAGTCGTTATTCACGCAGGCGGAAGTACTGCCGTTTCACCGCTGAGAAAATTGAGGAGATCGATTACAAGGACCTGAATCTGCTCAAGGCTTACGTGACCGAGACCGGAAAAATCGTGCCGAGCCGGATTACCGGAACGAAATCGCATTATCAGCGTCAGCTTGCCACTGCAGTAAAGCGGGCGAGGTATCTCGCGCTGCTGCCGTACACCGATCGACACTAAGCCGAAGGACAGTTTCTGGGCCCGACTGGCCGTTTGGCTCGTCGCGTCGCCGCAAAATGCCGTGCTGGCGCTGGGCGTATCGCTGCTATTGCCGTTGTTGCAGCTTGTCGGCGGCGTGTTACTGGCAATGCTGGTCGTTGCTCGCGGCGTCAGGGTGTCGAGTGTACTGGCGCTGCTGGCCGGCGGGACGATGACGGCGTTTTACGCGCTGCTCGGTAGTCCGGTGTCGCAGGTCGTTGCAATGATCGCAGCCACCTGGCTGCCCGTGTTTGTTATTGCGGCGATCTGGCAGGGGACGCGCTCGTTGCGACTGACCTTGCAGTTGTCGGTTATCGTCGCGGTTGCTGCCCTGATAGCGTTTCGGGTCGTGGCGGGCGATGAGCTGGTTTTCTGGCAGCAGGCAGTTGGCACGATAGAAGATGCATACCGCGAGAATGGGGTGTCGTCCCCGTTTTCGGATTTGCTGGCACGGCTGACCGATCACGGCCGTCCGCTGGCTGCGCAGCTCACCGCTGCGGCGGTCGCAATGAGCTGGCTGTTCGCGGTGGCGCAGTTCGTGCTCGGCGGGGCGCTGTACGGACGTCTGCCCGGTGAGCGCGTCGCGTTTGGGCGCATGCGTGACACGGATTTCGGCCGTGTACTGGCCGGGATTTTTCTGGCGTTGCTGTTGCTGGCATTCGCCACAGGATTCAGACCGCTGTTGCAGGCCGGACTGGTTTTGTTGACGGCGTTCCTGTTGCAGGGGTTCGCTGCGGTGCACTGGCTGCACCTGGAGAAACACGCGCCGCCTGCGGTTGTCTGGATGACGTACGCGGTCGCCGTGTTTGTATTTCCGTACGGTTTGTTCGCAATTGCGGTGTTTGGTTATCTGGATGCCTGGTTTGGAATCAGGCATCGTTTGAAAAAAGAAAGAGGTTCGAACTCATGAACGTCATTTTGCTGGAAAACGTCGAAAATCTCGGCGGAATCGGTGAACTTGTAAAAGTAAAGCCCGGCTACGGCCGTAACTACCTTCTTCCGCAGGGCAAAGCGGCACTCGCTACGCCCGAAAACATGAAGGAGATCGAAGCACGGCGTGCAGAACTTGAGCGTGCCGCGGCTGAGGAACTCGCAAAGGCGAATGCCAGAGCGAAGGCGATCAATGGCTTGGAACTCGTGATTCCGGCCAACGCGGGTTCGGAGAACAAGCTGTTCGGTTCGGTCGGTCCGCTCGATATCGCGGAAGCATTTGCCGGCGTACAGATCGAGGTCGAACGCAGTGAAATCCGCATGCCCGACGGTCCGATCCATGAACTCGGCGAGTTTGCGATTGGCGTCCACCTGCATGCCGACGTCAACGCCGAGGTGCTCGTGAGAGTCGTCCCTGCGGACTGAGTCCCGCCGGCCGGGACGAGGCCGGCATGTGTTACCTTAATGCCTGGAAGATAACGGGCAGAGGAAGAGGGGAATGGTCCGAGCATTGGGCGATGGCGCGTTCGACGACGGCGCAGAGCAGCGCCTGCGGGTGCCGCCGAACTCCAGAGAGGCTGAGCAGTCGCTGCTCGGCGGCCTGATGCTCGATGCGCTGGCCTGGGATAAGGTTGCGGATATCGTCGAGAGCGACGACTTTTATCGCAACGACCACCGGCTTATATTCGACGCGATCGCAGCACTCGTGGAAAAAGGCAGTCCCAGCGATGTCGTCACGGTGTCGGAACATCTCGACAGTCACGGCAGGCTTGAAGAGGCAGGCGGACTCGAATATCTCGCGACGCTGGCCAACGAGACCGCGGGTGCGGCAAACGCAAAGGCGTACGCGAATATCATTCGCGAACGCGCGACGCTGCGCTCGCTGATCAGTGCCGGAAACGAAATCGCCGGCAGTGCGTTCAGCAATGACGGGCGTACTGCGGCGGAGATTCTGGATGCCGCCGAGGGGCTTGTTTTCCAGATTGCCGAAAAAGGGTCGCGCGGCAAAAAAGGCTTTCGCTCACTGAAAAACATTTTGCCCGAGGCCGTCGATCGCATCGACGAACTGCATCAGTCGGATGGATCCATCACCGGCATATCGAGCGGCTACACCGAGTTCGACAAAATGACTGCGGGCCTGCAGCCCGGCGATCTTGTCATTGTTGCGGGTCGGCCGTCGATGGGCAAAACGACGCTGGCCGTGAACATTGCCGAAAACGCCGCGATCGGTAAAGAACGCGTGCCGACTGCGATATTCTCGATGGAGATGCCGGCCCAGCAACTGGCCTTTCGCATGATCTCCTCGCTCGGCCGCGTCGATCAGACGCACCTGCGCACCGGCAATTTCCCCGACGAAGACTGGTCGCGCATCAATACGGCTGTGCAACTGATGTCTGAAGCGCCGATTTTCATCGACGATACGCCGGGCCTTGCGCCAACCGAGATACGTGCCCGGGCGCGCCGATTGCAGCGTGAGCACGGCCTGGGACTGATTGTCGTCGATTACCTGCAGCTTATGCAGGTGCCCGGCAACACCGAGAATCGTGCCACGGAAATATCGGAAATTTCGCGCTCACTCAAGGCACTCGCAAAGGAGCTCAGTTGCCCGCTCATTGCCTTGTCACAGCTAAATCGTTCGGTGGAACAGCGTACGGACAAGCGGCCCGTGATGTCGGATCTGCGTGAATCGGGGGCGATCGAGCAGGATGCGGACCTGATCATCTTCATCTACAGAGAAGAAGTCTACAACCAGGACACGCCGCGTAAGGGTATCGCCGATATCTGCATTGCTAAACAGCGTAACGGTCCGATCGGCGATTTCCCGCTGACGTTCGTCGGGCGTTACACCAAGTTTGAAAACTGGGTGCCTGATCAGTACGGTGACGAGTTCGCACAGTACGCTGGCGAGGGCCATCAGTGAGTTTCGGGGCACGAGCCCTGATTCGGCTCGGTGCGCTCAAACACAATCTCGACGTGGTTCGTGCATCCGCACCGGGTGCCAGAGTGATGGCCGTCATCAAGGCCAACGCTTACGGTCATGGCATGATCTCAGTTGCAAAGACGCTCAGCGACGTTGACGCGTTCGCGGTCGCTCGTGTCCCCGAGGCCGTTCGGTTGCGATACGCCGGCGTGGATAGCCGTATCGTGCTGCTCGCCGGTGTCCTGAACCAAAAGGAGCTGCGCGATGCGATCGATTACGATCTCGAACCCGTCGTACACTGCAATCGCCAGATCGAGTTACTCGAAAATACCCGCCACGGACGCATCAACGTCTGGGTGAAGTTCGATACGGGAATGAACCGCCTTGGTTTCGAGCCCGAAGACGCTGACGAAGTGTTTGCCCGCATCGGCCGCTTATCGTTGGTGGCTAATACTCGTATCATGACTCACTTGTCCAGCGCGGACGAGCAGAGTGACGTCACGCCGGAGCAACTGCTGCGGTTTCAAGCTGTTCTGAGTGAGCATGACAGCCCGGTCAGTATCGGAAATTCGGCGGCGGTATTGGGCTGGCCGGAGACGCTCATGGCGAATAGAGAGAACTGGGTGCGACCCGGAATCGCCCTGTTTGGCGTATCGCCGTTCGCGGATCGGACCGGGGTCGAGCTTGGCCTGAAACCCGTAATGCAGTTTGAAGCGCGCCTGATCAGCGTCAAGCCGCTGAGGTCCGGTGCGCGCGTTGGGTACAAAGGCAGTTACACGGCAGATTACGATTCAACGCTCGGCATTATTTCGGCCGGTTACGGCGATGGATACAGCCGGCACTTCCGCAGCGGAACGCCCGTGTTGCTCAACGGTCGCCGCGTGCCGCTGATCGGCAACGTGTCAATGGATATGCTTGCGGTCGATCTCGGCGCCGATACCAGCGATCGGGTTGGCGACATTGCCACGCTCTGGGGCGACGGGCTGCCGGTCGAAGAGGTCGCTCCGTTTGCGGGTGCGATTCCCTACGAACTGGTCTGCGGCGTCATGAACCGCGAGAAAAGCGAAGTCGTAAACTAATGTTCTGTCAAGCGGCCCACTAGGGGGCGTTCTCAATTAGGTTGAGTATTGTGGTGTAGGGTGCTGTATTCTCAGATCTTTCCGCGGTGAAAAATATGGCTCGGAAAGAGATCAGAGACGATCAGTGGGATCGGGTAAAAGACTTATTACCCGGAAAATCAACCGATTGCGGTGTCACCGCGAAAGATAATCGCCGCTTCCTGGAAGCGGTATTGTGGATTGCCAGGACCGGTTCGCCATGGCGGGATTTGCCAAGCCGCTTCGGCCACTGGCACCGGGTCTACGTGCGTTATAACCGCTGGGCTCACAAGGGCCATTGGGTCCGCATCTTCGAGGCGATGGCCGATGACCCGGACCTGGAACATCTGATGGTCGATGGCAGTATCGTTCGCGTTCACCAGCATGGTGCGGCAAAAAAAACGGCGGGATGAGGAGGCGATGGGCAAATCGCGCGGCGGACTGAGTACGAAGATACATGCGGCTGTCGATGCGTTGGGCAACCCGGTTCGTTTCATTCTCACGGCCGGTCAGTGTGCCGAGATTGGACAGGCAAACGCACTGATCGCGGGGTTTTCCGCCGACTACGTCATCGCGGACAAAGGCTATGACGCCGATGCGTTCATCGATTCCATTCATGCGATCGATGCGGTGGCGGTGATACCGCCGAGGAAAAACAGAATTGTACCGAGGGACTATGACGACTATCTGTATTGCGAGCGAAACCTGGTTGAGCGGGTGTTTCAGAAACTTAAACACTACCGCCGGATCGCTACTCGTTACGAGCGTCTGGCAGTCACTTACCTCGCTATGCTCAGCCTCGTCGCCACCATCATCTGGCTTAATTGAGAACGGCCCCTAGCCGGGATTATTCGTGAAGAGATAAAACAAAAGCCTTAAATGTGCGAAAATTGTGTTTGCACACAACAACTTAAGCACAAAAAAGGCTTCTGCATGAGTAAGCATACCAGTCCCCAGGGTGTTTTGTTCAAGGGTCTGTCGAAGAAAGCGTTTCAGGCCCGCTTCGATCGGCCCGACAGTAGCTCCGATGGTGGGGCGATTCTGCTCAAGGCTTGCGATCAGCGACTGGGTTTGATCGATGCCATTTCCAGGTGTATTCGCGATGACCGCTGTGCTGGCAAGGTTCGTCACAGTCTGCGGGAGTTGCTATCGCAACGGGTGTACGGGATTGCCTGCGGCTACGAGGACTGCAACGACGCAGCCCGGCTGAGCACGGACCCGGTGCAGCGTTTGCTGATGGATCGAGATCCGCTGTCGGGCGAGGCGCTGGCCTCGCAGCCGACCTTGTCCCGATTCGAGAACCGCATTGATGGGCGTTCACTGCTCGGCATGGGGACGGCGATCATGGACACGGTGATTGCGCGTCACCGCAAGCGCCTGGGTAAGAAGGCACGGCGCATCACGATCGATCTGGACCCGACGGATATTCTGGCCTACGGCCAGCAGCAGCTGTCGTTTTTTAACACGCACTACGGGGATCACTGTTATCTGCCGATGGTGTGTTCATTTCAGTTCAACGACGAGGCGGATCAGTACGTGTTTGCGAGCGTGCTGCGATCGGGAGAGGCGCCGGCGAGCGAGGGCGCCGAGGCGATCCTGCGACGCGCCATCGCTCGGCTGCGAAAGGCGTTCGGCAAGGTGCGTATCCTGGTGCGTCTGGACGCTGGCTTTGCGACGCCTGAGCTACTCGATTTTCTCACCGACAGTCGGGTGGATTTCGTGGTGGGGATCGGGAAAAACTCGGTATTAAAGGCGCTTTCCGAGCCTTTGATGGACGAGGTCCGTCACCTGTCATGGGACTCAGGGGACACCGAAAAGCGCTACGGCGAGTGCCAGTACGAAGCCGGCAGCTGGGATGACGAAAGGCGGGTGATCTTCAAAGCCGAAGTGGTGCGATACCCCGGCCGGGACGCCAAAGACAATCCCCGTTTTGTGGTGACCAACCTCAAGACCACGCCAAGGCACGTGTATGAGCGGGTCTATTGCCAGCGGGCGGTGATCGAGAATCGCATCAAAGAGCTGCTGTTGGGCCTGAACCTCGACCGCTGCAGTTGTACCTCGTTTTTCGCCAACCAGTTCCGAGTCCTCATGACCGTCGCCGCTTACGTGCTGTTCCAGGAACTGCGCCTCAAAGCGCGGCATACGGCTTTCGCCCAGGCCCAGGTTACGACCCTGCGCGAGCGATTGTTAAAGCTCGCAGTCTGGGTGCAACGCTCAACGCGCCGTATCGTGTTTCACCTGCCAGACTCAGCGCCGTGGCGATCCGACTGGTGCCGCATTGCCCGCGCCCTCGGTGCCGTGCCAATCTGATCCCACTGCCCAGCAACAACCTCATCGTTATCGGCACGTCAGACAAGGGCGACGGGCAACTTTGACCTGACATCGCCAATTTCAACTCGTTTCGCGACGCAGCGCGCAATAATCCCCTACCAGGAGAAAGTGGCGCGGCTCGGAACCGCCAGAAAGTTCAGCTTGCTACAATCGGCAACAAATGATCGCCATACCAACAACTTTCATGAATAGTGTCGGCTAGGATGCGAAGAAACCCATCTTGACGCCGGCAAGTTGAACCACATCGTTGTCTTCGAGCTTGCGGGCCTGCGCACCGATCGGTGCGCCGTTCACAAGCGGAAAGTCACCTTCCTCGCCCGACTCCACATGCACGATGTAGTAGCCTTCGGCGCGCCGGGTGATCGCGGCGACCTGAACGCCAGGACGTCCCAGCGTTGTCAGCGCCTTCGTTAGCTCGAGTTCGCGACCGGCGAATGCCCCGCTCAGGACCTGCAGCTTCGCCAGCGGCAATGCATTCGGCACATTGTTGGTATCGACGCCAATCGACGTCTCGGACAGCGATTTCTCGTCTTCTGCCGCTGGTTCTTCGCTGCCTCGGGGGCGGGTGCGTCGTTAAGCACCGCAGCGTCATCGGCATCGAGTTTCACATCGTCATCGTCCTCGATGCCTGAATCGGACTCTCCGGCAGCCGCTTCCTCGGCGGCCTGTTCGGCCTTTGCCAACTGGTCGGCGTTCTGCTGGCCGCTCGGAATCACCATGGTTTTCTCGAACTCGTCCTGCTCGTCCTCGCCGCTTTCCTGGTCGGAGAATCGCAGTTGGTGATGCCCGATTGTAATCACGTCGCTGTGCTGCAGGGCATGCTTCTTGATCAGCTTGCCATTGACGTACGTTCCGTTGGTGCTGTTGAGGTCCTCAAGAAACGAGTCGTTGAGTATGTTGATAATCAGCGAATGGTGTCCGCTGACGGCGGGGTTGTCGATACGGACATCGTTATCGGGTAGGCGACCAATGGTGTAGCGTTCTTTGGTCATGTTGTATTCAGCTAAAACCTGATCGTCCAGGCTTAGTATTAACCGTGCCATGATTTCTCGCTCTTTAGTCCCCGGATTCCCAGCTCAACGCTTAGGAACGAAATAAGCCGGCAATCTTTGCGATCAGGTTCGTTTTTGCCGGGAAGGCGTCCTTAACCTGTGCAAGCATTACCGACACATTGTCTCGACCTCCGTGGTCATTTGCCAAGTCAATCAGCTGTTGACCAACGACGTCAAGACTATCATTAAAAGTACTGATAGTTAAGTGAATATCGTCGTCCTCAACCATGTCCGGAAGTCCGTCTGAGCAGAGCAGATAAACGTCGTCCGGAAGGACTTCGTACTCATGCACCTCGACCTCAACGGTCGGTTCGACACCCAGTGCGCGCGTTACGTAGTTGCGGTTCGTCGAACGCTGCGCTTCCTCGGCTGAGTAGAATCCGCGGTCGACCAGTTCCTGGAGGAGCGAGTGATCGAGTGTCATTTGCTCCAGCTGATTTTCACGCAGGCGATAGGCACGCGAGTCGCCGACGTGGGCGATGGACACCTTGTTGTCGAAGAACATGCAGGCGACGATCGTCGTCCCCATGCCTTCGCAGTTCGTCTGGCTCTGTGCGGTCTGGTAGATGATTTTGTTGGCGCGATACACAGCGTCGCGAAGCACAATCGATTGGCGCATCAGTCCGCTATGCGGATCGACATCGGCGCGTTCCTCACGATTGGCACCTTCGACCGCAAGGTCCGTGACGATCTGCACAGCGATGCCGCTTGCAACCTCACCGGCATTATAGCCGCCCATACCATCCGCGAGCACCAACAGCCCGACATCGTTGTTCGAACCGATAGCGTCTTCGTTATGTTCCCGAACACGTCCGGTGTCGGTTATTTCTGTTATGTCAATTTTTCCGCGCAGCGTCATAGGGTCGTTCTTCTTTTTTGCAGCCCAATGTTCAGGTGATTCTCGCACTATTCCTTAAGGCGATAGCCATTTCTGCGCCACAGGAGAAGCGGTCCTGCGGGCGTTTGGCCATTGCGCGTGCGAGAACGGTATCGATACTCGGAGCAAGTCCGGCTCTCCGGGCAGCCACCGGTGCCGGGTCTTCCGTCGTAATTTTGGTCATAAGTACCGCAATGTTGGTTGCCTTGAACGGGACTTCGCCGATCAACAATTCGTACAGCGTCACGCCAAGGGAGAACAGATCGGACTGGCCGGTTAATTGTTCGGCTCCGAGCTGTTCCGGTGACATATACATCGGTGTACCCAGCACGACCCCCGTTTTCGTCGCGTTATTATCTGTGATCCGGGCAACGCCGAAATCGCTGATCTTGATCGACCCGTCTTTTGGATTGTAGAGCAGATTCGCGGGTTTGATGTCGCGGTGAATAATACCCTGATTGTGGGCGTAGTCGAGCCCCTCGGCAGTTGCCGCGCACAATTCCATCGCACGCTTCGGTGCGAGCAGCTTCGTACGGTCCGTAAAGCTGCGCAGCGATATTCCGGGAACGTACTCCATGGCGATGTAGGCGAGGCCTTTGTCTTCGCCGGCGTCGAATACCGTAATGATGTTCGGGTGCGTCAGCCGTCCGGCCGACTCGGCTTCGCGGAAGAAGCGCTGCCTCGCTTCCTTAAGTTCCTCGTCTTCAAACTCTTCGGCAATGGGAATCGCCTTGAGCGCCACGGGCCGGTTTATGCGGGGATCGCGCGCGAGATAGACAGCACCCATCGCGCCGCGACCGATACGTTTTTCGATGACGTAACGTCCCAGCCTGCGCGGGGCACCGCTGATTTTCGACGCGCCTGACTTCGGCGGTGCCGCGGAGCCCTGTGTTCGCTTCATCCATTCGAGCACGGCTTCGGCGCGTTCGGGTTTCGACTGCTGCTCGAAGGCAAGCGACAGCTTGTACATGAGCGCCGCCACGGTTTCGGAGGGATTGCAGCGCCTGAACTCGGCGAATGCGGGTTCGAGCCGCCCGGCCGCAAGAAAGTCCGAGCCGCGGCGGAATGCGTCCCCCGATATCCTTTGCGTGTCCACGACCAGCCAGCTACTCAGGATCGCAATGCCGACGACCAGCAGCACGGGTCTGCCGAGATCGATGCGAATCTGCAGCGTAAGCAGCAACAGCAACTCAAACAGCAGCAGCAGGCAAACGATAAGTCCGGTCAGAATCGCAATGTCGCGGCGGTTTCTGTCGGGCATGAACAACACGGCGAGAATCGCGAGCAGCACAGGGATCACGTACTCGAGCACATCGATGCTCGACGGCCGCGTAATAGCAGTGCCGTCCTGAAGGTCGGACAGCAAAGCCGACGTAAGCTCCGATTGAGTCACAAACTGTCCCGAAGGCAGCACGGCTGCCGCTGCAACCAGAGTGGGATCTGCATCGACGAATACAGTGGCGCTGTGCAACTGGCCCAGCGGTGCGTTTGCACCCAGTAGCACGTCCGGCGTCAGGCGTGGCAATTCGGCGTAGCGGGACAAATAGACGGCATCGTCCGCGACGCCGAGTGTCTGTGCTGTGCTGGCATCGGTGGACTGAAACGCAATGGCCAGGGAGAGCGATGGGGACATGACGTCGTCGTTGAGATGCCATAGATTTGAGCGGCGCAGCACGCCGTCATTGTCCGGTTCGATATCGACGACCCCGCTCCCCGCGGCGATGCGCGCCAGGCGGTGATGCGATGGCACGAAGACACGTGGACCTGACGCGAGCAGGTCGGTCCAATCGGGCAGTTCGCTGCCGTCAGCGATGTCCGGTGGATTCGAGAAAACGATCTGTGCGACCTTGGCGCGGCGGAGTACCGCCATGACGTCGCCGTACTCCTGCAGAACGTCTTCTGGCGATTTATTCTGTGGGTCAATGCTGACAATATAGGTTCTTGCCGGTGTTTTTGCGGGCAGTGCACCGGCAATCTGATCGTAAAGCACGCGGTCCGCGGCAACGAACCACTGAGAGAGCGGTCCGTACATGAGCACTAACAGAACGCTGGCAAACGCCAGCGCGACAAGGCGGTTTAATTTTCGCTTTGCTTCTGTCGACAAGATCGGTCAGGTCCCTGTTTTAGGAGGAAAATTATAGGGAAGTCGCGAAATCCTTAATGAGATAGGGTTGGCATTTTTATGTAATACGATACGTAGTGGCGATGTTAAAATTGGCCCGAGTCCTGTTCGGCAAATTTAACAATAATCTGAATCCGGGTCGCGCCCGTTGGCCCCAAAACCGTCTAAGGTGTTTTTTATCAACAACTTATGAATAATGGTATATCCGGTTTCGGCCGGATTCGCGCATTGTCGGTCTGCTCCGGCCGGCGAGGGAGAAATCAATGAGCAAGGCCCGGCGTGCGTACGTCTGTGATGAGTGCGGTGCGCACAGCCTCAAGTGGGCGGGCCAGTGCCCGGACTGCCTGTCGTGGAACACGCTGACAGAAACTTCTGTGAACACCGCTAACAGCGCTCGGAAGTCCACGACGGTCGCAGACCTGCCCGAAGGTATCGAGGACCGCTACAGTACGGGCTTTGCCGAACTTGATCGTGTGCTGGGCGGCGGGCTGGTGCCAGGCGCCGTCGTATTGCTCGGCGGAGATCCCGGTGTGGGCAAATCGACCTTGCTACAGCAGGCGTCGGCGAACCTGATGCAGGAAGCGGCAGTTTGCTACGCGACAGGCGAGGAGTCGTTGCGCCAGATCGGTCAGCGTTCACTCAGGCTCGGGCATGACGCAGCCGCCATGAATCTGATCTCCGACACGTCGCTTGAGAACATACTGGCGCAGTCCCAACAGTGTCAGGCGCGCGTTCTCGTCATCGACTCCATCCAGACAATGACACTGGAATCCCTGTCGTCGGCGCCGGGTTCGGTCGCGCAGCTCCGCGATGGCGTCGGCAGATTGGTGCAGTTTGCCAAGCAAAACGACGTTGCCGTGCTCATCATCGGGCACGTCACGAAGGAAGGGGCTATTGCCGGCCCAAGGGTCGTTGAACACATGGTCGACACGGTGTTGTATTTCGAAAGCGATCCGGCGAGCCGCTATACGATGATCCGCTCGGTGAAAAATCGTTTCGGCGCGAACGGCGAAATGGGCGTTTTTGCAATGACCGAGAGCGGATTTCGGGAAGTCCGCAATCCATCTGCAATTTTTCTGTCACGGGAGTCGGTCGATGAGCCCGGCAGCGTAGTTTCCGTTACGTGGGAAGGCACCCGCCCGCTGCTCGTGGAGATCCAGGCGCTGGTGGCCGACTCCGGAAGCAATCATTCGCGTCGGCTTGCGCAGGGGATGGAGCAGAATCGCCTGTCATTGCTGCTCGCCGTATTGCAGCGACATGGTTCGCTTTCGATGGCGGATCAGGATGTTTTCCTGAATGTCGTGGGGGGACTGCGCATCGGCGAGACGGCCACCGATTTGCCGGCACTGCTCGCCGTGGTATCGAGTTTTCGCGATCGAGCGGTTCCGGAACGAGTAGTTTGCTTTGGCGAGATTGGGCTTGCCGGCGAAATCCGCCCGGTGCGATTTGGTGAAGAACGGATTGCGGCGGCTGCAAAGCAGGGTTTTACGCGAGCTGTTGTGCCGGCAGCCAATTTTCCAAAAAAACGTCCGAATGGCATTGAAGTGACGGGCGTAAGACGGCTTTCCGACGCACTCGATGCAGTGTTTTAGGAGCCGTTGAGACCCGTTGCTTCGGGTTCGACGTTGGCGGGCTCGGGTGTGCGTGCGCCTACACGAACCGAGCGGATACGATTGTCGTCCGTTTCCATGATTTCGATCGGGTATCCGGCGACGGTCAGTTGCGTCGCCGGTGCCGGTATGTTCTCAAGCAATTCGACAATGAGCCCATTGAGCGTCTTTGGTCCGTCCGTGGGCAATTCCCAGCCCTGGGATCGGTTGAGTTCTCGGATGTTTGCCGCAGCGTCGACGATGTACGTGTCGGTACCGACGCAGACGACGTCATCTTCATCGTCAGCAGGGTCCGTCGTGAACTCGCCGACGATTTCCTCGAGGATGTCTTCCAGTGTGACAATGCCCTGAATGTCGCCGTATTCGTCGACGACGAGTGCGATGCGTTCGCGACGGCGCTGAAACTGTACGAGTTGCTTGCTGAGTGGCGTCCCTTCGGGAACGAAGTAAGGGTCCGTCAGCTGCTCGCGTAACGACGATTTGTCGAGCGCGCCTGGGTCCAGTGCTGCGAGACTGCGCAGGTGCAGGATTCCCTCGACGTTGTCGATGGTGTCCCTGAAAACAGGCAGCCGACTGTGCTGGCTGTTGACGATCGTGGCCTCAATCTGATCTCTGGTATTGTCGAGA
This sequence comes from Woeseiaceae bacterium, assembly GCA_965224505.1. Lineage (GTDB taxonomy): Bacteria > Pseudomonadota > Gammaproteobacteria > Steroidobacterales > Woeseiaceae > UBA1847. The sequence continues at coordinate 884,641 of CBDCZL010000018.1, read as the reverse complement.
TCGATGCCGACGATCTCGTTGTGCGGCACCATGATGTCGTCGACAGTGACCTTTTCGAGGTCGAGGATGCTGATCAGCATTTGCCGGTAGCGCGACGAAATGCGCGCGCCGGCCTCGTTTACGACCGTGCGGAGTTCCTCGCGCGTCAGCGACTGCAATTCCGAGCCATCGTCGCGCACGCCGAGCAGGTAGAGCACCCCGTTAGAGGCCGCGTTGGTCAGCCACACCAGTGGATATGTGATCTTGAGCAGCGGGTAGTACACCATCGCCGCTGGGAACGCGAGCCGCTCGGGGTGTAATGCGGCGAGTGTTTTCGGCGCTGCCTCGGCAAAGATGATGACGATGAGCGTGAATATGCCTGTGCCGATCGCGACAGCGAGTTTCCCGCCGAGGCCGTTGGTAATTAGCGTTACGATAGACGCTGCGGAAAAGTTGACAAGGTTGTTGCCGAGCAGGATGACGCCGATGAGCCGGTCCGGGCGTTTCAGGAGGTGTTCTGCGAGCCGTGCGCCGCGGTGTCCCTGTCGTGCCTTGTGACGCAGCTGATACTGGTTGAGTCTCATGAGTGCTGTTTCCGAGCCCGAAAAAAACGCGGAAAGCAGCAAAAGAACGCCGAGCAGTCCTACCAGTCCTGCAAGTGGTATGTCGTCGCCCAACGAAGGGCACCTCCTGATCGACTAAGACCTGTTCAGTTCATCAGGCGGTTATCGTACTGTCAAGAACCGAGGTCTCAGCCCCAGCTTCGCGACAGGAACTCCTCCAGAATAATGCGGGTTCCGAAATACGCCAGACACAGCAGCAGGAAGCCGCCAAGGTAGAGCCGAACGGCGCGTACGCCGCGCCAGCCGGCGAATTGACGGCCCGTGAGCAGCAGTCCGAAGACGAGCAGGGCCAGGATGGAGAATGTACTTTTATGAACAAGGTGCTGGCCGAAAAGGTCGTCGACGAACGTGAATCCGGACAGGATTGCGATTGCGAGCCCGGCGAATCCCGCGGCTGCAATGGCGAACAGCAGATTCTCGGTCGTTTCCAGCGGCGCGAACAGATAGTTCGAAGATGCGGTCAGCGCACCGCTGCGCAGGCGGTGTTCCTGCACCAGTGCGTATACCGCGACAATCGCTCCACCGGTCAGCACACCGTAGGAAAGCAGCGAGACCAGCACGTGTGCGCGCAACTGCCACGGCAGCGACGTGGCGTCGGCAGGGACGACGCCTGGCTCGGCGAAAGCGGCCGCGCATGCGCCAAGTACCAGCAGACCGACGCTGATGCCCCGCAACGTCGGTTCAATTGCAGCCAGCAGCGCGATGGCGGCGAGTTCGAGGCCGATCAAAGACACCGTATTGCCAATCGTCAGATTGATGCCGCCATCGGTGAGCACGGCCGAGTACAGGAAGCTCGCATGCAGCGTGAGACCGGCGACCGTCAGGGCTCCTGCCAATGGCGGCAGCCGCGCGCTGCGGCGCCTGTAGCCGGGCAGGCGCGAAACTCCGAAGGCCGCGGCAGCTATGAGATACAGCAGTAGAATTGTGATTTCAAACACAGACACGCGGCGAGCGGTAACTTAACTTGTGAGGCCTCGGATCATCCCACACGGCGCAGGCCAGGAAAACCCTCGTATATGCGAATTCGCGTGTTAGGTTGCAGTGGCGGTATTGGTGCAGGATCGCGGACGACCGCGATGCTGGTCGATAGCGATGTGCTTATCGACGCGGGCACCGGTATTGGCGATCTGGCACTCGACGAACTGGATCCGATTCGGCATGTGTTTCTGACGCATGCACACCTCGACCACATCGCGGGCCTGCCGATGCTCGTCGACCGGATTTTCGACGAACATTTCAGTGAACCGCTGACCGTCTATGCGCGGGAGGAGACGATACAGGCGGTCCAGAGGCATCTTTTCAACGATGTGATCTGGCCAGACTTCACGCGGCTGCCATCGCCGCAGAATGCGATGTTGCGTTACCGTGTATGCGCGCCGGGCGAAACCGTGACGATCGACCATCGCGATTTTCACGCCGTGGACGTCATGCACAGCGTGCCGTCGCTGGGTTATACGGTGCAGAATTCGGGCGGTGTATTCGCTGTCAGCGGCGACACAAAGACCAACGAGACGTTGTGGCCGGTACTGAACGCCTGCAATGACCTGAAAGTCCTTGTGATCGAAGTTTCGTTTCCTGACGAGATGGGGGATCTCGCCTCTGTCGCGGGACACTACACGCCGCGCACATTGATAGACGATCTTCGTCGTCTCCGGCATGCACCGGACATCTGGCTGACCGGAATGAAGCCAGGTGAGGAAGCACGCATTCTCGAGCAGGTGACGGGGGCTGCACCCGACAGAAACATACGCATGCTGTCGCGCGGCACCATCCTCAACGTCTGATCCCTCAATCGGTACCGGTTACCTTAGACTGGAAATAAGGTAACCGGTACCGGAAATGGTGTGTAAAATTCCCGGCCATGTTTGAGAATCTAAGTGGCCGGCTGTCGGACGCCGCGCGCAGTCTGACGGGTAAAGGCCGGCTTACCGAAGCCAACATCAAAGACACGTTGCGTCAGGTGCGGCTTGCGTTGCTCGAAGCCGATGTCGCGCTGCCGGTCGTGAAGGCGTTCATTGAGCGTATCCGCGAGCGCGCACTCGGTGAGGAAGTCGGCAAGAGTCTGACGCCCGGCCAGTCGTTGGTAAAAATCATCCACGCGGAACTCGTGACGGTGCTGGGCAGCGAGACGGTTCCGCTCGAACTTAAAGCACAGCCGCCTGTGGTCATTATGTTGGCGGGACTGCAGGGCGCCGGTAAGACAACCACGGCCGCGAAGCTTGCCAGGCGCCTGACTGAAACCGACAAAAAGAAAGTCATGCTGGTCAGCGTGGACGTTCATCGTCCCGCGGCAATACTGCAGCTCAAGACGCTGGCAGCCGAAGTCGGCGCGCAGCATTGCCACAGCGATCCGGCGGAAAAACCCGTAAAGATTGTTGCGCGCGCAATCGACGAGGCGAAGCGGTCCCACGTCGACGTATTGATTGTGGACACCGCCGGTCGTTTGCACGTCGACGACGACATGATGGCCGAGGTCGCAGCGGTTCGCGATGCGGCGCAACCACGCGAAACGCTGTTTGTCATCGATAGTATGGCGGGACAGGACGCGGTCAATGCCGCGGCCGCATTCGACGATGCGCTGCCGCTGACCGGTGTCGTTCTGACCAAGGTGGACGGCGATGCCAAAGGCGGCGTCGCGCTGTCGGTTCGTCACGTCACTGGCAAGCCGATTCGTTACATGGGTGTCGGTGAGAAAACCGATGCGCTCGAAGCCTTCCATCCGGACCGGATGGCGTCGCGCATTCTGGGTATGGGCGATGTGCTCACGCTGGTTGAGGAAATCGAGCAGAAAGTCAGCAAGGACAAGACTGAGAAGCTCGCGCGCAAGCTAAAGAAGGGCCGTGGATTCGATTTGTCCGATTTAAGGGACCAGCTCGAACAGATGATCAACATGGGCGGGATTGCGTCCATGCTCGAGAAGCTGCCGTTACCGGGCAATGTCAATCCGGCGGCCCTGAAGGACCAGGCCAACGAACAGAAAATTCGCCGCCAGATTGCCATCATCAACTCGATGACGCCGGGTGAGCGTCGATTTCCGAAGACCATTAACGGTTCACGCAAAAAGCGAATAGCGCGGGGCGCCGGGCTGCAGATTCAGGACGTCAACCGTCTGCTTAAGCAGCATGTGCAGATGGAAAAGATGATGAAAAAGATGTCGAAAGGCGGCATGAAAAACATGTTGCGGGGCATGCCCGGCGGCGGAGGTCGGCCGGGATTTCGCTAGGGCCTGTTAACACTAATGTCATCGACCCTGCCGAGGCGATTTTTTGTACCGGCAAGGCGGAGCGGCCGCTTTCGCCCATCCATGGGCTCCGCGGCATTGGGGCTTCCTGCCCGGCAGTGCCGTGTAGCACCGCTACATCAGCGGGCGACAACGCCGCCGGGCGAAAAACCGCCTCTCGGCGTTGCTCGTCATTCATTTGACGCGTCAAACCTCATTCCTCGCGCCTTGACAGGCGCTTTTTCAGGCACAACAGGGCCGATGACATTAGTGTTAACAGGCCCTGGCCACGCCACCCTGAAAACGGGTTTTTCGGTCAAAATTCTCGGCAATCGTGGGTCTAAAGCGTTTAGTCGTTGAAAATATTGAATTTTTCTGCCGCAAAAACGCTTCACATTTAACTCAAAACCCGTACAATGCGCCATCTACTCGGGTCGACCCGAGTCAAGGCATGTCTGCCTCCCATTGAATTTTTACGGATACGAAATGGTTACAATTCGACTTTCGCGCGCAGGTGCGAAAAAGCGTCCTTTTTACCATCTGGTGGTGACCGATTCGCGCAATCGACGTGACGGCCGCTACATTGAGCGTCTGGGCTACTTCAATCCCGTCGGCAAGGATCACGAGGAGAATCTTCGTATCGACCTCGACCGCGTCGACCACTGGATCGGTCAGGGGGCAAAGCCGTCCGATCGTGTGGCTTCGCTGTTGAAAAAGCATCGCAAGGCGGTCGCCAGCAACTAAGTGGCGGTCGACCCGGTTCTATTGGGCCGTATCGTCGGTCTGTTCGGCGTCCGGGGCTGGGTCAAAGTGTTTTCGTATACCGATCCGCGCGAGGCGATACTGCAGTATTCCGAGTGGATATTGCGGCAAAACGGCGAGCGCAGCACGGTTAAAATTGCGGAGGGAAAACGGCACGGAAAGTCGGTGATCGCCCGAATCGACGGTGTCGACGACCGGGAACAGGCAGGAGCGCTGGTCGGTGCGGAAATCGGCGTCGCACGCGATGCGATGCCGGCACCTGAGGCAGGACGGTATTACTGGCGCGACCTCGAGGGCTTGCTCGTCGTTCGCGCCGATGGGACGGAACTCGGCAGAATCGAGTATCTGCTCGAAACGGGAGCGAACGATGTCATGGTAGTACAGGGCGATCAGGAACGCCTGATACCGTTCGTCATGCAGGACGTGGTACTTGAGGTTGACCTGCAGGAGGGAAAGGTCAGCGTCGACTGGGAGTGGGACTGAGTGTATGCAAATCAGCGTCGTCAGTCTGTTTCCTGAAATGGTTTCGACGATTGCCGACTTCGGCGTCGTCGGCCGGGCCAGAACGCGTGGGCTGATGGAGTTGCGGACAGAAAACCCGCGCGACTATACCGGTGACACGCACCGTACGGTCGACGATCGACCTTATGGCGGCGGTCCCGGCATGGTAATGAAGTATGAGCCGGTTGCCGCGGCGATAGCGGCTGCGAAGGCAGCGCTGCCGCAGGGCAGTCCGGTTGTGTACCTTTCTCCGCAGGGAGCGGTGTTCGACCAGTCGGTGGCCAATCGTTTCACCGGTCTGGAAGGCCTGATTCTGCTGTCGGGGCGTTATGAAGGTATCGACGAGCGTCTGATCGAGACGTTGGTCGACGAAGAACTTTCGTTGGGCGATTTCGTATTGTCCGGCGGTGAGATCGCGGCGATGGCCGTTGTGGATGCCGTAGTGCGGCTGTTGCCCGGCGTGCTGGGCGACGATGCATCGGCCGCGCAGGACTCCTTTATGGAGGGTCTGCTGGACCATCCGCACTACACGCGGCCGGAAGAGGTCGCAGGCAGGACGGTGCCGGACGTATTGCTTTCCGGCGACCATGCGGCAATTGCCACGTGGCGGCTTAAACAGGCGCTGGGACGCAGTTTTCTAAGGCGCCCGGATCTGTTCGAAAAACTGGAACTGGATGTCGAGCAGCAACGGCTGCTCGACGAATTTTTGAAAGAGCAAAGACAATGAGCAAAATTATCGAAGCGATCGAAAATGAACAGATGGGCAAAGAGATTCCGGCATTTGCTCCGGGCGATACTGTGGTCGTCCAGGTGAAGGTCAAGGAAGGCAGCCGCGAGCGTCTGCAGGCGTTTGAAGGGGTGGTGATTGCAAAGCGCAACCGCGGCCTTAACTCGTCTTTTACGGTTCGCAAGATTTCGCATGGCGAAGGCGTGGAGCGCGTTTTCCAGACGTACAGCCCGGTCGTCGACTCAGTGACCGTGAAACGGCGTGGCGACGTGCGCCGCGCCAAGCTCTACTATCTGCGCGGGCGTACCGGTAAGGCCGCGAGAATTAAGGAAAAAATCTAGGGTTCGCTTGCGCTGCGGGCCCTCAGCACCGCACACAGAAGCTGCCACGGACGCGGCCGTGTTCGGGGCGTTTTTCGTTATACTTCGGCGATTAAGTCAAATGACTCCGGATTCCGGGGCGGCCGCTGCGCCGCTTGGCGAACGCCCTGAACCATTTGCCGGGCAGAAGGTCCTTCGTGGTATGAAAAAACTCTTCCTGCTGGCCATATCGCTGGCCGTCGTCAGCGGTTGTTCTTCGCTCATGTCGTCTGCAGCTTCCGGGCTGACAGACAATCTGTCCGCGGCGATCCTGAACCAGGACGATCCCGAACTCGTGCGTGCCGGCGCGCCGTCCTACCTGCTGCTGCTCGACAGCTTTGTCGAGGGAAATCCCAATGACCCGGACATACTCTCAGCGGGCGCGATCCTGTACGCAACCTACGGTGCCGTATTTGCCGAAGAGGAACAACGGGCGTCGCGGCTCACGACGCGCGCACGGCGTTATGCACAGACGGCGATCTGCGAGTCCTACACGCCGTCTTGCGGCTGGCCGGACGCGACCTACGACGAGTTTGTCGCGACCCTGGATAACATGGCCGCCAGGCACTCGGATCTGCTGTATACCTACGGATTCGCATCGCTGGCTTTTTTGCGCGCGCACGCATCCGATTGGAACTCGCTGGCTGAACTGCCGCAGATCGAAGCGCTGTTCGAGCACTATATGAACATAAGCGGTGACGAAGTTAACAGTAGTGTGTACACCTACATGGGAATATTGCTGACGCTGCGTCCACCCGCGCTCGGTGGCGAACCCGAGCGCGCACGTGAATATTTCGAACGCGCGATTACGGAAACCGGCGGCAAAGACCTGGGTGCGAAGGTTGAATTCGCGCGTGGTTACGCCCGGTTATTGTACGAACGGGAACTGCACGACCGCCTGCTTAATGAAGTTGTCGAAGCTGACCCGTACCAGGAGGGTTTTGTACTAAGCAACATCATGGCCCAGCAAGAGGCCAGGCAACTGCTTGCCGAAGCCGACGACTATTTCTGAAGGGGACTTAAAACTCAGTTTCAAAGGGTAATCTGGTCATGAAGAAATTGCTGTTTATCGCCTTACTCTCTCTGTTCGCTCTGCCGGCCGTGGCCGCGACTCTGAAAATCGCGACGGTGACTCCGGAGGGCTCGCAATGGATGAAGGATATGCGTGCCGGTGCGAAGGAAATCGGTGAGCGCACCGAGGGCCGTGTGAAGATCAAGTACTATGGCGGCGGTATCATGGGCAACGATAAGAAGGTGCTCAACCGCATTCGCCTGGGTTCTCTGCAGGGCGGGGCGTTTACGCCGACTGCACTGGCCGGTCAATACACCGACCTCAATCTGTACGGACTTCCGTTGATTTTTAATTCGGAGGAAGAAGCGGCGTTTACGCGCAGCCGGCTCGACGCGAAACTGGAGAAGGGACTCGAAGATGCGGGGTTCGTCAACTTCGGTTTTGCGGCCGGCGGATTTGCAATTCTGATGTCGAACACGCCGATCAGGACCTTCGACGATCTCAAGGGCAAAAAGGTGTGGGTGCCGGAAGGTGACGACATCAGCCGCGACTCGATGGAGGCACTGTCGTTGTCGCCCGTCACGCTGCCGCTGACCGACGTGCTTACCGGGCTGCAGACCGGGCTGATCGACATCGTTGCAATGTCGCCGATCGGTGCGCTGGTACTGCAGTGGCATACCAAAGTTAAGTACGTGAGCGAATTTCCGCTGGTGTACACACTCGGATTCATGGCGATCGACGAGCGTGCATTCAATCGCCTAAAAGCCGAAGATCAGGCTGTGGTGCGCGAAGTCATGACGCGCATTTATCGGAACTTCGACAAGGTCAACCTTGAAGATAACCGCGCAGCGCTGGAAGCGTTGCTGAACTCGGGCATCGAAAGCGTTCCGTTTGCAGTACAGGAGTACGAGCAGATTCGCGCAGCGCTCGCACGTTCGAACGAAAAACTTGGCGATGAGGGTCGATTTAGCAAGGAACTGTACGACGAAATGCTTCGCTATGTTGCGGAGTATCGCAACGGTGCCACGGCTGACGCGGCAGAGCCCGCCAATTGAAAAAGCGGTTTGCGGCGCTTGAGCGGGCGGGCCGCGCGGCCGAGAATACAGCGCTCGTCGCGCTGCTCGGCACGATGATCGTTCTGTCGGTACTACAGATTGCGAATCGGCAGTTTTTTGGCAGCGGTCTGAGCATTTCCTGGGCCGATGAGCTGATCAAGATCATCGTGTTGTGGCTCGCTATGGTCGGCTCGATAGCCGCGTGCAGAGATAACAAGCACATCCGGATCGATCTGATTGCCCACGTTCTCCCGGGTTCCGTCGTCGTTTGGGTCAGGGCCGTTGTTGACGTGTTTGCGGCGACTGTGTGCGCCGTGATTGCGTGGCAGGCGTGGCGCCTGGTGTTGCTGGAGCGCGAATGGGGCGATATGTCCGCTATTGACGTGCCTTTGTGGGTACTGCATGCCATTGTCCCAGCGGCATTTCTGCTCCTGAGTTACCGTTTTCTGGTCGGCGTGGCACGGAGCCTGCTGGAACCGGCGAAAGAAGGCAGCATGGAGCGCAGTCAGTGATCGTTACACTGCTGCTGATAGTGCTGGCAGTGCTCGGGGCGCCCCTGTTCGCGATCATAGCGACCAGCGCGATGCTCGGGTTTCACAGTAACGAAACCGAACAAATGACGATCGCTCTGGAGTTGCTGAGTATTTCGCAGATGCCGATACTCACTGCAATTCCATTGTTTACATTCGCGGGATATTTGCTAAGCGAATGCGATGCACCGAAGCGGCTCGTGCGCCTGACCGGCGCGCTGTTCGGCTGGATGCCGGGCGGTCTGGCGCTGGTCTGCCTCGCGGCCTGCGCATTTTTTACGGCATTTACAGGGGCCTCCGGGGTGACGATTATCGCGCTTGGCGCGATTCTGTACCCGGCATTGAAACAGGACGGTTACGACGACCGGTTTAATCTCGGACTCGTGACGTCATCGGGCAGTCTCGGCCTGTTGTTCGCACCATCGCTGCCGTTGATACTCTACGGTGTCGTTGCGGAAGTCAGTATCGACGACCTGTTTAAAGCCGGAATTCTCCCGGGAGTGCTGATGCTAATCATGCTGTCCGGCTACAGCGTGTGGAAAAACAAAGGCAACCGAAAACCGCTCAGTTCGTTTTCGTGGCGTGAAGTGGCGTCTGCGCTGCGTGCGGCCATCTGGGAACTGCCGCTGCCGGTGGTGGTGCTCGGCGGCATTTATTCCGGTTTTTTTGCAGTGTCGGAGGCGGCGGCTGTTACCGCGCTGTACGTGTTTGTTGTCGAAGTGCTTATCAATCGGGAGATTCGCTTCGCCGAATTGCCGCGCATCATTCGAGAGTCGATGGTACTGGTCGGCGGTATTCTGTTGATTCTAGGCGTATCGCTCGCGTCGACGTATTACATGATCGACGCGGAAATTCCGCAGAAACTACTGGCGTTCGTCGCTGATCTTGTGAGCTCTCCAACGTCGTTTTTGATTTTGTTGCTGATTTTTCTGCTGGTTCTAGGCGCGATTCTCGATATTTTCTCAGCGATCGTTTTGGTAGTGCCACTGATTCTGCCCATCGCGGCCGGTTTCGGTGTCAACGACGTCCACTTAGGAATTGTCTTTCTCGCGGCAATGCAACTCGGGTATCTGACACCGCCGGTCGGGCTAAACCTGTTTATCGCGAGCTTCCGCTTCGAAAAGCCGATCATGCACGTCTACTCGGCAACATTTCCGTTTCTGATTATTCTGGCACTTTCCGTTATTCTGATAACGTTCCTGCCACAGTTGTCATTGTTGTTCGTCACCCTCTGACCGTTACCTGACAGGAAAGATTATGAGCCGCAGAAGTTTCTTAAGCCGATTGTTTTCAGCGCTATGGGCCGGTGTCGACGGCGTCAGGAAGGTATTGCATTTGCTTTTATTGCTGATGCTGTTTGGCGTGCTGTTCACTGCGCTGTCCAGATCGACGTCGCCATTGATGCCCAACGATGCGGCGCTGCTGATACAGCCTGCCGGTGCGCTCGTCGAGCAGCTTGACGGAGACCCTTACGAGCGCGCGCTTGCCGAGATTCTGGGCGATGCGCCGCCGCAGACGCTGGTGCAGGACGTTGTCGATGCGCTGGCAATCGCGCAGGACGACGATCGCATTCGCGTCGTTCATCTTGAACTCAGCAGCCTCGGCGGTGCGAGCCTGTCGAAGCTTGAGCGCATTGCGGCGGCCATCGAGGCGTTCCGGGCGTCCGGCAAGCCCTTGATCGCGAGTGCCGACATCTACACGCAGTCGGCGTATTATCTCGCGGCTCACGCCGACGAGGCTTACATGAATCCTGAGGGAATTCTGTTCTTGCAGGGATTCGGTATGTTCCGTAACTACTTCCGTGATGCGCTCGAAACGTTGCGCATCGACTGGAATGTGTTTCGCGTCGGCACGCACAAGTCGTTCGTTGAGCCCTACACGCGTATGGACATGTCGCCGGAGGACCGTGAATCCAGAGGGCATCTGATCGACCAGTTGTGGGCCCGATACGTTGCTGACGTCGATGCGGCGAGAGACGTCGACGCGGGTACGGTCGATGAGTTTGCTCAGCACCTGATTCCACACACGACAGCGGCGGGTGGCGATATCGCCGAGGCGGCCGTCAACGCCGGGCTCCTCGACGGGCTGCTCGACCGGGTCGAGGTCCGCGAGCTAATGAAAACCTACACGGGTGAGAGCCGCCGCGATCGCACCGATTACGTCGCCGTCGGCATGCCAGAGTATCTCGTTCAGGCCAGGCTGCTTCACGGCGACAACCGACGGGGCGACAACGTCGGCATTGTGGTGGCAGTGGGCAACATCCTTGACGGCAGTCACTCGCCAGGCACCATCGGCGGCGATTCGACGGCCGCATTGCTGAGAGAAGCGCTCGGTGACAGCAGCGTCAAAGCTGTGGTGCTGCGCGTTGACAGTCCGGGGGGCAGCGTGTTCGCGTCGGAAGTGATCGCACAGGAGATCAGGGCCTTGCAGCAGGCCGGTAAACCCGTGGTCGCGTCGATGGGCAGTGTCGCGGCGTCCGGTGGTTACTGGATTTCGGTGGCTGCCGATAAAGTCATTGCGAGTCCGGTGACGATTACGGGTTCGATCGGTGTATTCGGGATGTTCCCGACAATGCAGCGTTCCCTCGGCGCCATCGGCGTGGCAACCGATGGCATCGGCTCGACACCGATGTCGGGTCAGCTGCGCGCGGACCGGGAAATGTCCGACGAAGCCAAACAGCTCTTTCAACTGATTGTCAACGATACATACGACGATTTCATCAGCGGCGTTGCAGAGCAGCGGCAGATGGATAAATCGGCCGTGGACCGGGTCGCCCAAGGGCAGGTCTGGACCGGTTCCGACGCGCTGCAGCACGGACTCGTTGACGAACTGGGTACGTTCGAAGACGCGATCGGTGCGGCGGCAGAGCTTGCCGGTCTCAACGCGGGCGACTACGGTCAGGTCGAGTTTGCCCCGGAGCTGTCGCCCACCGAGGAGATGGTGCTCAATCTGTTGTCACTTGCAGGCCGCGCAGGACTGGACCCGGGGGCGCTCGTCAATCGGCCCTCGTTACTTGAGTTATTGGCCGATGAGGTGCAGGACGTGCTTTCCATTGCGCTTCGGTTTAACGATCCAAAGGGCACCTATTCGCATTGCTTTTGTGAGATGTAGCGTCAGTCCCAGTGCAGTATGACTTTGCCGGACTGGCCGGACTCCATGAGTTCAAACGCTGGCTGGAATTCATCGATATCAAAATGATGTGTGACGATCGGATCGATGTTCAGCCCGCTTTGCAGCATGCTGGCCATCTTGTACCAGGTTTCAAACATCTCGCGTCCGTAGATACCCTTTAATTCAAGCCCTTTGAAGATGATCTCATTCCAGTCGATTGCCATATCGGCAGGAGGAATGCCTAGCATCGCAATTTTTCCGCCGTGGTGCATGGTTCGCAGCATGTCGCGAAATGCCTGTGGATTGCCCGACATTTCCATGCCGACATCGAAACCCTCGACCATGTCGAGTTCGCGCATCGTGGCGTCGATGGAGGTCTGCGCAACATTGATCGCACGCGTTGCACCCATTTTCCGGGCAAGGTCAAGCCGGTAGTCGTTGACGTCGGTGATGACGACATGGCGCGCGCCTGCGTAGCGCGCAATCGCAACGGCCATAATGCCGATGGGTCCCGCGCCCGTGATGAGCACGTCTTCGCCGACCAGATCGAACGAGAGTGCCGTATGTGTTGCGTTGCCAAGCGGATCGAGGATTGCCGCCATGTCGTCGCTTATCGCTTCGGGCAGCTTGAACACATTGAATGCGGGTACCGCAATATATTCGGCGAAGGCACCTGCTCGGTTAACGCCAATGCCAATGGTGTTCATGCAGAGGTGCCGTCGTCCGGCACGGCAATTTCGGCAAACTCCGCAGGTAATGTGGCCTTCGGCCGACACACGGTCGCCGATCTCGAAGCCGCGCACCTCGACGCCTTTTTCGACGATGCGACCGCTGAATTCATGGCCAACTGCCATCGGCACCGGAATGGTCGCTCTGGCCCAGTCATCCCACTTGAAGATGTGAATATCCGTGCCGCAGATCGCTGTTCGCGACACTTCGATCAGTACGTCGTTGTGTCCGATCTGCGGTTGCTCGATATTTTCCATCCAGATGCCGCGCTCGGCCCTGGCCTTGACGAGTGCTTTCATTGCGGGTCCCGCGGGATGAGGTTCAGTTCCTGTCCGACGCTTGTGAACGCGTCAATCGCCCGGTCAAGTTCCGCACGCGACACGTCCGCCGACATTTGCGTGCGGATTCTTGCCTGGCCTTTGGGCACGACAGGATACGAAAATCCGATCACGTAGACGCCTTTGCTCAACAGTTTGTCCGCCATCTGCGATGCAAGTTTCGCGTCGCCCAGCATGACCGGAATTATCGGATGTTCGCCGGGCAGCAGCGTGAAGCCGCGTTCGCTCATTTTGCAGCGAAAATGAGCGGCATTGGCGTGGAGTCGTTCCGCGAGCGCATTGTCGCGTTCCAGCAGGTCGAGGACCGCGATCGATGCTGCGGCGATCATCGGTGCCACGGAGTTCGAAAACAGATAAGGCCGGGACCGCTGGCGCAGCCAGCCCACAATTTCCTTACGCCCCGACGTGAAGCCGCCCGACGCGCCGCCCAGCGCCTTGCCGAGCGTGCCCGTAATGATGTCGATGTCTCCCATGACATTGCGGTACTCGTGCGTACCGCGCCCGGACTTCCCGAGAAAGCCCGTGGCGTGACAGTCGTCGATCATCGTCAGAGCATCGTACCGCTCCGCCAGTTTGCAGATTTCCTGCAGGTTGGCGATGGTGCCGTCCATTGAAAACACGCCGTCGGTGACAATCAGGCGGTTGTCCGCATCCGCCGCTGAGCGAAGCTGCGTTTCGAGGTCCTGCATGTCGTCGTGGGCGTAACGATATCGCGCCGCCTTGCAGAGGCGAATCCCGTCGATAATGCTTGCGTGATTCAGCGCGTCGCTGATGACCGCATCCCCGGAGCCTAAAACGGTCTCGAACAGTCCGCCATTGGCGTCGAAACACGAGGGATACAATATCGTGTCCTCGGTGCCGAGATACGCACTGATACGCGCTTCGAGCTCTTTGTGAATGGTCTGCGTGCCACAGATGAAACGGACCGAGGCCATGCCGTAGCCGTAGCGGTCGAGTGCTTTGTGCGCCGCCGCGATCACCTCCGGATGGTTTGCCAGCCCGAGATAGTTGTTGGCGCACAGGTTCAAAACGTCATTGGTTTGTCCGTTGCTGCGAACTTTAATCGCCGCCTGCTGCGGGCTGTCGATCAGTCGCTCCGCTTTGTAGAGGCCTTCCGATTTGAGCGCTTCGGTCTGTGTGGCCAGGTTCGTCAGGAGTGTATCCGTCACTGCGTTGTCCGATCGATAAATGGGGGCGAAATTATATATCGAACGCCGTGGATTGCCCCTATAATCGCCGGCCAGGGGACAGCGAGTTCAAGCCGTCCCCTGCGACGGAATTCAGGGTAGCCAGATGACATTTGCCGATCAGCCCGCGGCACGCCGCGGGAGCATACCGTTTATAGACGACCTGTACCTGGCCGACGAGGCCGCACTGGTGACCGAACTGGCCGATGCGGCGGATCCGGGCGAGTCTGCGCGGCAAAAAATCGGCGAGACGGCCGCAACGCTCGTGCGTGCTGTGCGCCGCAACGCGAAAACCGACGGTGGCATCGAGGCATTCCTGCAGCAATACGATCTGTCGTCGGCAGAAGGCGTGCTGCTGATGTGCATTGCCGAGGCACTGTTGCGCATCCCGGATGCCGATACCGCGGATCGGCTGATTGCGGACAAGGTCACTTCCGCACGTTGGAAAGACCATCTCGGCGAAAGCGACTCGCTGTTCGTCAATGCATCGACGTGGGGGCTGATGCTTACGGGTCAGATTCTGAGTGTCGACGAGTCGACAAAACGCAATCCCGCGAAACTGATGCGCAACCTCGTGAGCCGTGCCGGGGAACCCGTGGTGCGAACCGCAATGCGCCAGGCGATGAGGATTATGGGGCATCAGTTCGTCATGGGGCGCAGCATCGACGAAGCACTGCGCCGTGCTGCCAAAAACGACGCGCTGCCGTATCGCTATTCCTTCGACATGCTCGGCGAGTCGGCACTGACCGCCGCCGATGCGGAAAAGTACCTCGGCAACTATCACGACAGCCTTGAGCGCATCGCGGGGACGCTTGGCAGCAAGCCCGACGACGTATTTGCGGCTCCCGGAATTTCGGTCAAGCTGTCCGCACTGCACCCGCGCTACGAGTTCAGCCACGAGGAGCGGGTGCGCAAGGAACTCGTGCCCGAGTTACTCAAGCTTGCCAGGCATGCGCGGGACATCGGCGTTGGATTGACTGTGGATGCCGAGGAATCGGATCGCCTCGAACTATGGCTCAGCGTTTTCGAGGCCGTGTACCGCAACCCGTCTCTGAACGGCTGGGATGGATTCGGTCTGGCGGTGCAGACTTACATGCGCCGCAGCCGCGACGTCCTGCGGTTTCTCGACGAACTGGCTGGCGAGACCGGGCGCCGAATTCCGGTGCGGCTCGTCAAGGGAGCGTACTGGGATTCCGAAATCAAGCTCGCACAGGAGCGCGGCATCGAAAGCTATCCTGTATTTACGCGCAAATCGCACACCGATGTCTCGTACCTCGCGGCTGCGCGGCAGGCGCTGGCGGCCGGGGATCGTCTGTACCCGCAGTTTGCGACACACAATGCGCATACACTCGCGAGCGTGCTGCATTATGCGGGGTCGCGGCGCGACTACGAATTTCAGCGACTGCACGGCATGGGCGAGGAACTGTACGCTGAAGTCGTGAACCCGGAAAAACACGACCGGCCGTGCCGGGTTTATGCGCCGGTCGGCAGCCACGAGGAATTGCTGCCCTATCTCGTGCGGCGCCTGCTCGAAAACGGCGCGAACACGTCGTTCGTCAATCGCATCGTCGACGATTCGATCGACGTCGCCGACATCGTCGCCGATCCGATCGCCGCGGTGCGGGCCCACGACGGGCAGCCGCACCCGCGAATCCCGGCCCCGCCGGATATTTTTCAACCCGAACGGACAAACTCGCGTGGGCGTAATCTGGCGGATAGGAACGTCCGGCGCGAACTCTGTGCCGCAATGGACCGGGCTGCGGAGACCGCGCTAAAGGCCGGCCCCATCGTCAGCGGCCGGCAACGCAGCGGGGAGTCGCAGACGTCGGTCAATCCTGCCGACGTTACGGAGGTTGTTGGCCGCTGCGATTTTGCCACCGAGGCACACGTGGACGAGGCGCTGGATGCCGCTGTGAAGGCACAGATTGCCTGGGACAGGTCGGGCGCCTCGGAGCGTGCCGCTATTCTCAATCGTGCCGCCGATCTGTATGAGCGGCATG
Source organism: Woeseiaceae bacterium (assembly GCA_965224505.1). Lineage (GTDB taxonomy): Bacteria > Pseudomonadota > Gammaproteobacteria > Steroidobacterales > Woeseiaceae > UBA1847. Next base: position 868,508 of record CBDCZL010000018.1, on the reverse strand, counting down.
CCGATGAACTGCTGAGCCTGTGCGTCCGCGAGGCGGGCAAGATATTGCCGGATGCCGTGTCCGAATTGCGCGAGGCCGTCGATTTTCTGCGGTATTACGCCGCTCAGGCGGAACGACACTTTGGCGAGCCACAGAAGATGCCCGGGCCGACCGGGGAGACGAACGTCATGGGCCTGCGCGGCCGTGGCGTATTCGTCGCCATCGCACCGTGGAATTTCCCGCTCGCGATCTTCACGGGCCTCGTATCCGCCGGGCTTGCTGCGGGCAATGCCGTGCTGGCGAAGCCTGCCGAACAGACGCCGCTGATCGCCTATCGTGCCGTGCAGCTCATGCACGAAGCCGGAGTGCCAGGCGACGTTTTGCACTTTTTGCCGGGCGACGGGGCGCGTATTGGCGGCCGTGCGGTGGCCGATCCCCGAGTTGCCGGTGTTGCGTTTACGGGGTCGACCGAAACGGCGCGAATTATCAACCGCACGCTGGCGAATCGAGACGGACCCATTGGCGTGTTGATTGCAGAAACCGGTGGGCAGAATGCCATGTTCGTCGACAGTTCGGCGCTCCCCGAACAGGTTGTGCTGGATTGTGCCTATTCGGCATTCAATGCCGCCGGACAGCGTTGTTCGGCGCTGCGGCTGCTGTGCGTGCAGGAGGATGTTGCCGATCGCACGCTGGAACTGATGAAAGGCTACATGCAGCAGCTCGACATTGGCGACCCGCGTCATCTGAGCACCGACGTGGGTCCTGCCATCGACGAGGAAGCCTGCTCATTGCTGAGCGCTCACGTCGAACGAATGGCCGAAGAGGCTCGCATTCTGCATCGGCGCTCGCTGCCGACCGCAACGGCAAACGGCACGTTTTTCCCGCCGACGCTGATCGAGATTGAGCACATCGGACAACTGCAGCGGGAAGTGTTCGGACCGATACTCCACGTACTGAAATTTCCCAGCGGCAAACTCGCCGACACGGTCGAGGCAGTCAACGCCACCGGCTACGGTCTGACGATGGGGCTGCACAGCCGAATCGATTCGCGCGCGCGCGGTCTGGCCGAGCACTCCAGGGCCGGAAATCTTTATATCAACCGAAATATGATCGGTGCTGTCGTCGGCGTGCAGCCGTTCGGCGGACGCGGTCTTTCGGGCACAGGGCCTAAAGCCGGCGGACCGAATTACTTACAGCGTTTCGCAACCGAATACACGGTCAGTAACAACGTTTCGGCCGTCGGCGGGAACGCGAGCCTGCTGTCTCTCGGAACGGACTAAGCGGGGGCCGACGCCATGGCAGCCATCAGCATATTCGATATCTTCAAGATCGGCATTGGTCCGTCGAGTTCGCACACGGTCGGTCCGATGAAAGCGGCCCGGGCCTTCGTCGGCGAGATTTCGCAGCAGGTATCGGAAATTACCGTGTCTCTGCACGGTTCGCTGGCGTGGACCGGCAAAGGGCATGCTACCGATTCGGCCGTGCTGCTCGGACTGGCGGGTCACGAACCCGAGACCATCGACGCGGATCGTATCGACGCGTTGCTGAAGGCGATACGGCAGACGTGCCGGATCGATGTGCCTGGCATCGGCCGCGTTGCATTCGACCCGGATCGTCACCTCGTATTTGATTTCGATGCAGAGTTGCCCAGGCACACCAACGGTATGCGCTTTGTGGCAAAGTCGGTGTCTGGCGACGTCGTCGCCGAAGCCTGCTATTACTCGCTCGGCGGCGGTTTTATCGCACGCAATGACGAACCGGAGTCACAGCATCAACACGGCGAGCCGCCGCTGCCGTTTGCCACGAGCGCCGACATGCTTGAGCGTGCCGAGGAACACGGGCTGAGCATTGCGGAACTCGTGTTTCGCAACGAAACCTGCTGGCGCGCGGCCAAAGACGTCGAGCATCGGATCGACGTTCTGTGGGAAGCCATGCGGGACTGTATCGAGCGCGGACTGCGGACCGAGGGTGTGCTGCCGGGCCGCATGGCCGTGCTACGACGTGCGCCGAAACTTGCTGCGAGGCTTAGGCGGGCAGGGGCGTCGGACCCGTTGAACGCGATGGAGTGGGTAAATGCGTACGCCATCGCAGTGAACGAGGAGAATGCGGCGGGCGGCAAAGTCGTGACTTCGCCGACCAACGGCGCCGCGGGCATCATTCCGGCAGTTCTGACGTACTACGACCGATTCGTGCCGAGGGCCGACAAAGCAGGAATTCGGCGTTTTTTTCTAACGGCCGGCGCCATCGGCACGCTGTACAAAGTGAACGCCTCGATTTCAGGTGCGGAGATGGGCTGCCAGGGGGAAGTCGGTGTGGCCTGCTCAATGGCTGCGGCGGGCCTCGCGGCCGCGCTGGGCGGCTCGAACGACCATGTCGAAGAAGCGGCCGAGATCGGCATGGAGCACAACCTGGGACTGACCTGCGACCCGATCGGCGGGCTCGTGCAGATACCCTGTATTGAGCGCAATGCGATGGGAGCGGTTAAGGCAATCAATGCTGCCAGGCTGGCAATGCACGGCGACGGTACGCACAAGGTGACACTCGATCAGGTCATAGAAACCATGCGCCAGACCGGGGAGGACATGGCGTCGCATTACAAGGAAACGTCGCAGGGCGGCCTGGCGGTCAATGTACCGGAATGCTGAGGGAGGAAATCGAAGTGTCTGAAAACGAAAATCTGAAAGGACAGTGTCTGTGCGGTCGTGTGAGCGTTGTCGTGTCGTGGGTATCGGGAGAGGTTGGGGCCTGCCATTGCGGTACATGCAGACGCTGGGGAGGCGGACCGTATCTGAGCCTCAGCGGTGGCAATCGGGTCCGCTTCGACGGAGAGAAAGACATCGCGGTGTATGCGTCTTCGGAGTGGGCCGAGCGCGGATTTTGCCGCCGCTGCGGTACTCACCTGTTCTACCGCTTGCAGGAAAACCAGCATCACTATCTCCCGGCCGGGTTGTTTCCCGGTACAGGCGGGCAAATGACGCACCAGGTTTTTATCGACGAAAAGCCGGACTATTACGATTTTTCAAACGCAACCAGGAATCTGACCGGTGCCGAAGTTCTCGCGCTATTCGGGGCGGACTAAGCGGGATTTTTCGGAAAGTCGTAGGCGATCAGTTCGCAGTCGGGCGTCTCGTAGAGGTTCCAGTCGTCGCGGTCGAACTGCGCGGCCACAACGCCGGCCGTGGGCAGATTACCCGTAATTCCCGGTTGCAGGACGTTGGCGAATTCGGTGAGGCCAGGATTGTGGCCGAACAGCATGATGCTGTTGAAGCCCGGGTCCTGCGCCACGAGGACATCCAGAATGTCGTTAACCGATGCGAGGTAGAGCCGGTCTTCGCGCTGCAGGAACTCCAGCGGATAATTGAGCGCTTTGGCCACAGACTTCGCTGTCGTCCACGCGCGCACGGCCGGGCTCGAACAGATCAGCGACGGCCGTATGCCCATGGCGGCGATGCGGTCTCCCATGATCGGTGCGTCACGCAATCCGCGTTTATTCAGCGGCCGCTCCCGGTCGGACAGTCCGGTGTCGGACCAGCTCGATTTTGCATGTCGTACTATCGTTAGGGTTTTCATGATGTTAGGCCGGAAACCTAAACTACATGAGACCTGTTTGCAAGCGTGCTTCCTCGCTCATCATGCTGACGTTCCAGGGCGGATCGAATACGAGTTCGACGCGCACGTCCGACACGGTCGGGACGATCGCGACCTTCTCGTGTGCGTCCGCTACGAGCACGGGACCCATGCCGCAACCGGGTGCGGTCAGTGTCATGTCGATCTCAACCGAGCGCTGGCCGTTGCCGAGCGGTGTGATTTCGCAGCGGTAGACAAGGCCGAGATTGACGATATCGACCGGAATCTCCGGGTCGTAGCAGGTGCCAAGTTGTGCCCAGATCACCGCTTCGATATCTGCATCCGTCGGATTTTCCGGTACCGCGGGCGGCAGCACGGGGTCCTTTCCGAGCGCATCGGCATCGGACCCTGAGATGCGAAACAGATTGCCTTCGACGTAAACCGTAAAGCTTCCGCCCAGTGCCTGAGTAATGAACCCGCTGGTGCCGGTGCGCAGCGTCAGTTCCTCACCGGCCGGTATGATCACGGCCGTGACGTCGCGGCTCAGAGAGAAGGGTTCGTTGGTGTGACCGAACATGGGCTTCCTTATTCCGTCGTGGCCGGGTCTTTACTGTTTTGCAGCGCGGCATTGAGTGCGTGCCACGCGAGCGTCGCACACTTGATGCGCATCGGGTGTTCTCTGACACCGTCCAGCGCGCGCAGTTTGTCGAGGTCCAGCCCGGACTCATCTACGGCTTCGTCCGTCGTCAGGCGGCTGGTCACCGCCCTGAAATAGCGCAGCGCGTCGCCGACTGCGATGTCGTCGATCGTCTCGGTCAGCAGCGAAGCCGAGGCTGTGGAAATGGCGCACCCGGAGCCCTCGAAGGCGGCGCCGACGATACGCTCGTCGTCGTTCACCGAGAGATACAGGTGCAGCTTGTCGCCACAGAGTGGGTTAATGCCCTCGGCTTCGTGCGTGGCATCGTCGAGTTTGCCGAAGTTACGCGGCGAGCGCGCGTGGTCCAGAATCAGGTCCCGGTACAGGTCCTGCAGATCGTTGTTGCCGCTCATGCGAATATCCGTCTCGCTTTCTCGAGCGCCGCGATGAGACGGTCGATATCTTCGGCCGTGTTGTACAGTCCGAGCGATGCCCGCGCGGTGCCCGGTAGTTCGAAATACGTCATGACCGGCATCGCGCAATGGTGCCCGGTGCGGATCGCGACGCCCTGATGGTCCAGAATGGTGCCGAGATCGTGCGGATGAATGTCGTCGAGCATGAACGACTGCACGCCGGCTTGTTGCCTGGCTGTTCCAATCAGGCGAATGCCGTCGATTGCCGACAGCCGCTCGACCATGTCGTCATGCAGTGCCGTCTCGTGCGCGCGCACGGTGTCGAGCCCGGTGGTTGTCAGATAGTCGACTGCGGCACCGAGGCCGACGATGCCGGAAATATTGGGTGTGCCGGCTTCGAATTTGTAGGGTAGCTCGTTAAACACGGTGCCGTCGAAGCGGACTTCGAGAATCATGTCGCCGCCCCCCTTGTACGGTGGCATGCTGTCGAGCAGCGTCTCGCGGCCCCACAGAACGCCGGTACCGGTAGGGCCATACATTTTGTGGCCGCTGAACGCATAGAAATCGCAGCCGAGCGCCTGCACGTCGACTGGCATATGCGGGACGCCCTGCGCACCGTCGATCAGTACCGGAATGTCGTGCCGCTTTGCCGCCTCGACGAGCCGCTCGACCGGGTTTACCGTACCGAGCGCATTCGACACATGTCCGACGGCAAGTAATTTGACGCGGTCGGTGAGCATCGTGAGCAGTGCATCGATTTCGATCTCGCCGCGTTCGTCGATCGGCGCGACGACGAGCTGTGCGCCCGTTTGCTCGGCGACAAGCTGCCACGGAACGATGTTCGAATGGTGTTCGAGATGCGTGATCAGCACCTGATCGCCCGCGCGCAATTTTGGCCGCAAAAAGCTTTGTGCCACGAGATTGATCGACTCAGTGGTGCCGCTGGTCAGCACGATCTCTGAGCGGCTTGCCGCATTGATGAAGCGCTTAATCTTGTCGCGTGCGCCTTCGTACGCGTCCGTGGCACGATGGCTCAGCGTGTGCACGCCGCGATGTACATTGGCGTGGTCCTCGCGTTGATAGCGGCTCACGGCGTCGATGACTGAAGCAGGCTGCTGCGCTGAGGCGGCGCTGTCGAGGTAGGTCAACGGTGCACCGCCGATCTGTTGTGCGAGCACGGGAAAGTCGTCTCTGCAGTCGAGCGTTGCGATGCGCTTTGCTTCCGTCATTAGCTGGTTCATTCGTTGTTACCGGCTGATAGCTGCTGCAGACGCGAGGTCACGAGTTTCGACACGGCCTCGCGCGACGCGGGAACGGCGATGCGTTCGACGATACCTGCGGCGAACGCCTCAGTGAGCATGCTATGCGCCTGCTGGCGGCCGATGCCGCGTGACTGCAGGTAGAACAGTGCCTGTTCGTCGAGTTGTCCGACGGTCGCGCCGTGCGCGCAGCGCACGTCGTCGGCATAGATTTCGAGTTCGGGCTTGGTGTCGATTTCGGCGCGCTCGGACAGCAGCAGATTGTGATTGGCCTGGTGCGCGTCCGTTCCGTCCGCCCCTTTGTGTACGATGGCTTTGCCGTTCCACACACCGCGGGACCGGCCATTGAGAATGCCGCGGTACTCCTGCGACGACACGGCGGGGCCGACGCGGTGGTCGACGCGCGTATGATTGTCGATGTGCTGACCGTCGCTACAGAGGTACAGTCCGTCGAAAACGGCTTCTGCACCAGGCGCGGGCAAGTCGATTTTGACATCGTTTCGTACCAGGCGGCCGCCCAGATCAAAACTCGTCATACGCAGCCTGGCGTCCTTTTGCAACGATACCGACAGTCGTCCCGTCTGCACGTGGGCGCGCCCGCGGTCCTGAATGCGCACGTAGTCGACCGCTGCGCTGGCGGCAACATCGAGTGTCACGACACTGTTCGTAAACTGGTCGCCGTCGCCGGTCGAAGTGTGATACTCGATAAATTCGGCGTGGCACCCGGAGGCGACGTCGATTCGCACGCCGGCCTGTGCCACGCTGGCGCCGTCGGCGCAGGCGTCGGCAATCAGTATTCCGATGGGCCGTTCGGAATCTTTCCATACGCGTATCCGCAATCCGTCGACGAGCAATGCGGCGTTGAAGTCGTCCAGCGGCTCGCCTGGGACATAGGCGGACGGTGCATCGCTAAAGCGCTCGAAGATCGCCCCGTCTGCGGGGTCGAACTGCGCCGAGTCGATCCGGCCATTGCGAATGACAATCCAGTTCGCGTCGCTAATGCCCGTGACGTCGATCGCGGACAATTCGGCGTCGCGATCAGTGTGCGAATCGGCACCCGCAGCAAGCCAGCGATTGCTGATGTCGACAGCGCGCTGCAGATCCGTGTACTTCCAGTTCTCGTCGCGCATTGTCGGCAGGCCAGTGCCGCGGAGATTTCGCAGCGCGGCCTGGCGCTGCGCCGCCAGCGAATCATCCGGTAAAGCAGACACGGCCGCCTGTAACGCGTCCATCGACAGGCCGTCAGCGCTCATGCGTTTGCCGCCTCCTGCAGCCAGTCGTAGCCCCTGGCTTCGAGTTCCTGTGCGAGCGATTTGTCGCCCGAACGGACTATTTTGCCCTGCGACAGCACGTGCACGTAATCGGGCTCAACATAGTCGAGCAGGCGCTGGTAGTGGGTCACGAGAACGATTGCGCGCTTGTCGCTGCGCAACGCGTTGACGCCCTCGGCGACGGCTTTGAGCGCATCGATGTCCAGGCCCGAGTCGGTTTCATCGAGAATGGCGAGGTCGGGTTCGAGCATTGCCATCTGCAGAATCTCATTGCGCTTTTTCTCTCCGCCGGAGAAACCTTCGTTGACGCCCCGGTTCAGAAATTTAGGGTCCATACCGAGCGCTGCCATTTTTTCACGCGCTAATTTGAGGAACTCGAACGCGTCGACTTCGGGCAGTCCTTCGTGTGCCCGTTTCGCATTGACGGCCGCTTTGAGCAGGTAGGCGTTATTGACGCCGGGAATTTCCACGGGATACTGGAAGCCGAGAAAAACGCCCTCGCGAGCGCGCTCCTCGGGCGCCAGTTGTAACAGATCGGCGTTCCTGTACGTGACCTTGCCGCCCGTCACCTCGTAGTCTTCGTGCCCGGCAATGACCTGAGCTAGCGTACTCTTTCCGGAACCGTTCGGCCCCATAATGGCATGGATTTCCCCGGCCCCTACGGTCAGCGACAGGCCGTTCAGGATCGGGTTACCGCCAATTCGGCAGTGAAGGTTTTCAATCGTTAGCATCGTCTGGGTTCCCTGTGCCCGCACATCCCTTAGCCGACCGCGCCTTCGAGGCTGACGTTGAGCAGCGCCTGCGCCTCGACCGCGAATTCCATCGGCAGTTCCCTGAATACGTCCTTACAAAAGCCGTTGACGATCATGTTCACGGCGTCTTCTTCCGAAATGCCGCGCTGGCGGCAGTAGAACAACTGGTCTTCGGAAATTTTGGAGGTCGTCGCTTCGTGCTCGACCTTCGCCGACGGATTTTTGATTTCCATGTAAGGAAACGTGTGTGCGCCACACTGCTTGCCAATCAGCAACGAGTCGCACTGCGTATGGTTGCGCGCGCCGCCAGCCTGCGGCAGCACTTTGACGAGACCCCGGTAGGCCTGTTGCGCCCGGCCGGCGGAAATACCCTTCGACACAATGGTGCTGCGGGTGTTGGGGCCGATATGAATCATCTTGGTGCCGGTATCGGCCTGCTGCAGATTGTTAGTCACCGCCACGGAATAAAACTCGCCAACGGAATTCGCGCCGCGCAGAACACAACTCGGGTATTTCCAGGTGATTGCCGAGCCGGTTTCGACCTGCGTCCAGGAAATTTTCGAATGGTCGCCGCGGCAGTCGCCGCGCTTGGTAACGAAGTTGTAGATTCCACCGACGCCGTTTTCATCGCCCGGATACCAGTTTTGCACGGTCGAGTACTTGATCTCGGCACCTTCGAGCGCGACGAGTTCGACGACGGCCGCGTGCAGTTGATTCTCGTCGCGCATGGGCGCTGTGCAGCCCTCGAGATAACTGACGTAGCTGCCTTCGTCCGCGACGATCAGCGTGCGCTCGAATTGCCCGGTGTTGGCCGCGTTGATTCTGAAATAGGTCGACAATTCCATCGGACAACGCACACCTTTGGGAACGTAGACGAAAGAGCCATCGCTAAACACGGCCGAGTTCAGCGCCGCGTAAAAATTGTCGCGGCGAGGTACGACGCTGCCGAGATACTTCCTGACCAGTTCGGGATGCTTCTGCACAGCCTCAGAAAATGGGCAAAAGACGACCCCGGCTTCCGACAGCTTTTCCTTGAAGGTCGTCGCGACGGAAACGCTGTCAAAGACCGCATCGACGGCAACGCCGGCGAGCCGCGCGCGTTCGTGCAGCGGAATGCCGAGTTTGTCGTAGGTTTCCAGCAGCTTAGGATCGACCTCGTCGAGGCTTTTGGGACGGTCTTCGTCAGACTTCGGTGCCGCGAAATAAGAGATTGCGTTAAAGTCGATCGGCGGATAGTGGACGTGTGCCCATTCGGGTTCGATCATCTCAAGCCACTGCCGATACGCCTGCAGGCGCCACTCCAGCATGAATTCGGGCTCATCTTTGCGCGCCGAGATGGCGCGGATGACGTCCTCATTGAGACCGGGCGGCAGGCTGTCGGTCGGGATGTCGGTGACAAAGCCGTGTTCATAGCGCCGGTTAACCAGGTTTTCCAAATTTTCGGTGCTCATTTTCGTTCCACGCTGACCGGCAGACCCGCGAACCGGAACGTCGGTGTGGACGGGTTGGCACAGGACAGGTCACTGAGAGAGATATTTTCCAGCGCGCGGCGTATCGCGACGTTGATGCGCTGCCACGCGCCGCCGACGCTGCAAACGCCTTCGTGCTCACACCGGCTATCGCTCGCGCTGCATTCCGTGATCGAAACCGGGCCTTCGAGCGCGTCGATCACGTCGGCCGCGCTGATGGCGCCTGGGTCGCGCGCAAGTCGATAGCCGCCGTTGACCCCGCGGGTCGATGTGACGAGTCCGGCACGGCACAGCGACTTCAGCAGTTTGCTGACCGTGGGCAGCGCAATACCCGTTGCCTCGGCCACATCGGTCGCGCTGCAAACGGCGTCGCGCGTCGCGAGGCGAGCAAGGACGACGGTGCCGTAGTCTGTGAGTTTGCTGATTCTTAGCACGAGTTGCGGATCGATCAGTCTGGATAAAGGACTATTTTAGTCCTATTTAGTTCCGCTGACCAGCCGCGTGTGTATTTTCCCGCTTCGAGGTGCATTCCCTTGCATGGGCTTTTTGCTATGCTACGCCGCTGGCGGGCGCAGAACGGTGCGGTGTGGGCGGTTACTCGGACAATCTGATTGAGATCGACGGTCTCAAATACTCGCGCGGGGCGAGGGTGATTTTCGAGGACCTCAACCTGACGATTCGGCGTGGCGAAGTCACGGCGCTCATGGGGCCGAGCGGTACCGGCAAAACGACACTGCTGCGCCTGATTACACGCCAGCTCGTGCCGCAGCAGGGCGCAGTCTACGTCGACGGGGTCGATATTGCGACGCTTAATCAGGCCGAGTTGTACAAACTTCGCCAGCGCTTTGGCATGCTGTTTCAGAACGGCGCACTGCTGACGGACTTCAACGTCTTCGAAAACGTGGCGTTTCCGCTACGAGAACACACGAACCTGAGCAACCGACTGATCAGGCACGTGGTACTGACCAAGCTGCACGCGGTCGGATTGCGCGGCGCCGCCGATATGCAGCCATCCGAGTTGTCAGGCGGCATGGCGCGTCGTGTGGCGCTCGCACGCGCCATGGTGATGGACCCCGAGATCCTCATTTACGACGAGCCGTTCGTCGGGCTGGATCCAATTTCGATGGGCGTCATCGTTCGCCTCGTGCGGCGCATGAACGATGCACTTGGCATCACGAGCATCGTCGTCAGCCACGATGTTGCCGAAGTGTCGACGGTGGCGGACTGCAGCTATCTGATCTCCGACGGCAAAGTCGCCGCTTCGGGAAGCCCTGACGAACTCAAAACCGCGAAGTCGGAACTCGTGCGGCAATTCATGCATGGCATGGCCGACGGTCCGGTCGCGTTTCACTACGATGCACCCAACTACGCCGAACAGTTGCTCGGACGGGATTCCTGATGACGCTGCTGCGCGAAATGTACGCTCAGTTGCACGAGTTCGTTCGAACCTTTGGGGCGTTTCAGCTTTTTTTCCTAAAGCTGCTGCGGCACACGCCGAAGATGCTGGTCAAGCGGCCCTCGCTGACGGTTAAGCAGGTGTTCAATACCGGCGCGTTATCGCTTGTCATAATCATGGTCTGCGGCTTTTTTGTCGGCGGCGTGCTCGGTCTGCAGGGATTCGCAAATCTGTCCCGTTTCAATGCCGAGGACTCCGTGGGCACGGTGGTGGCATTGGCATTAATTAAGGAACTTGGGCCGGTGATAACGGCTCTGTTATTTGCAGGAAGGGCCGGCACTGCGCTCGCATCGGAAATCGGACTCATGAAGGCCACCGACCAGCTTTCGGCGATGGAGATGATGGCGGTGAACCCCGTACGCCGCGTGCTGGTGCCGCGGTTTATTGGCGGTTGTATTTCGATGCCGTTACTGGCCGCAATATTCATTTGTATTGGCCTGTTCGGGGCCCATATCGTCAGTGTGGGTCTGCTGCAGGTTGATGTCGGGGCGTTCTGGCAGCAAATGCAGTTATCGGTTGCGGCATCGGACATTAACGAGGGCATCGTCAAGAGCGTGGTGTTTGGCATTGTGGCAAGCCTGATCGCCGTCTGGGAAGGGTATAATGCATTTCCAACGGCCGAGGGTGTCGGACGTGCGACGACCAGAACCGTTGTGATAACCGCGATTTCGGTGCTGATTCTGGATTTCATCATCACCGCGTTCGCGCTTTGAGGTAGACGTATGCAACAAACAAGATCGGTTGAAATCGGTACCGGACTTTTCGTGCTGCTCGGCGTGGGCGCGCTGCTGTTCCTGTCGACGCAGACGACAGGCGGTGAGAAGTTTTCGGCCGCGGACACCTACGAGGTTGAGGCACGCTTCGAAAACGTCGGCAGTCTGAAATCGCGGGCGCCGGTTGCGATGTCGGGCGTCACCATTGGCCGTGTGACCAATGTGTCGTTCGATCCCGAGACACTTGAGGCCGTCGTAAAATTCGTCATCGACAGCCGCTACGATCAGATACCTGATGACTCGGATGCAAGCGTTCTGACGGCGGGGCTGCTCGGGAGCCAGTACATTGGATTGCAGGCTGGCGGGTCGGATATTTATCTTGAGGACGGCAGCGAGATTCTGTTCACGCAGTCCGCGATCGTTCTCGAAAACCTCATTGGTAAGTTCCTCGTGAACGCCGGGTCCGGGGAAGGGGAGTAGGCCATGAAAGCCATACGGTTGGCCCTGATAACAGGGTTGTTAATTGCGGCGCCGCTCGCGGCGCAGGAAGAGACTGCGCAGGCGGTCATCGAGAATGCCGTCGCAACGCTGGCGGAAAAAATGGACGGACGCAGGGAGGAACTCGCGGGGGACCGTCAGCAGCTGTACGCGCTGATCGACGAGATTCTGCTACCGCGTTTCGATCGCAAGTACGCTGCGATGCTGGTGCTGGCGAAGCATGGCCGCAGCGCGAGCGACGAACAGCGAGACCGTTTCATCGAGGCGTTCTATCAGGCGCTGCTGCGCCGCTATGCGGACGGTGTGCTCGAGTTTGAACAGGACAGAGTCAAGGTGTTGCCGTTTCGCGGCGATGAGACGAAGAAGCGCACGAAGGTCAGAAGCGTCGTGAGTCTCGTAGACGGCTCGGATGTGGCCGTTGACTACGAACTGGTCAGACGCAAATCGGGCTGGCTGCTGTTCAACGTCGTCGTCGAGGGGGTGTCCTACGTGCGCAATTTCCGCGCGGAACTGGATTCCGAAATTCGCAGTGACGGTCTGGATGCGGTCATCCGGCGGCTGGAAAACGAGGCCGGAATAACGACGGATGGCTGACTTCAGCCTTGAAGACAACGGCGACGGCAAATTCTCGCTGATCGGCGAGATGACGTTCAAAACCGCCGAAAAGATATTGCAGGTCAGTGAGGCCCCGTTTGAGGAGCATACCCGTCTCGAAATCGATCTGTCCGGTGTAACGGTCAGCGACTCTGCGGGCCTCGCATTGCTGCTGGAATGGGTGACGTGGGCCAATCACACCGTGCGCGAGATTCGCTTCGAAGGTACGCCTGAGCGAGTGCTGGCAATCGCCAGAACCACCGAGGTTGACGAGTTGCTCACGCGCGGTGAGCGCTGGGCCGGCTTTATCGAAGCGCCCGAATAGCTCTGGGGGTTGACCGGCCCTAACGTTTCGTGTTGTCACGCCAGATCAGAGCAGCTTTGCGGCCGGAGTAATCGTTTGGGGGATATCTCCTGACTCGTGGTACAGACCGGTGTCTGGCCAAACGGCGAAATCCCCATCCGATAACAGTTATCCAATCAGTTCCTATTTTGCACGTTTGCTGCCCCTGGTTGCGCGGTCGCGCAGGACTGCTCGTTGAGCGCTTGATACCCGACAAATGATTCGTACGCAACTTGCGGCATGGGTAATGACTCTCGTTCCAGGGCGTTTTCGAATTCTTCGAGTAACGCATGTCGAATTTGAAGAATGAGGCGATCATCCGGAAGTGGAATCGGTTTACCGCCGATTGGCCCGTCATACAAACCCGGTGCGATATCAGCTATCAACGCCTCGTACAGCGATTCCGGCTGAACGGCGATCTTCTGATCAGACGTAAGTTGATCGAACTCATCCTGGGTCATCCAACCCAGGGAAACCGCGTTCTCACCGCGTCGACTCAAAGTAGCGCCATACTCTCTGAGCGCCATGATCCGACCGTTTAATGCCGCCAGGTACAACCACCGTGCGCTGGCTAAACTGTGTTCCATTTCCTGCGGTGAATCCAATGGCGGCTCTCTCCAACTACTTCGTGCATTCCTGTGTCGGACGACTTGTTCCCCATCGAACTCGATACCGACTGCACGGTAGGCCTCATACATTGCCATAACAATCATTGCTGCCGAATCTCCCTGATTCGCGTGCAACTCGACAGTTTGATGATCAACAGTAGCGTATGACCGTATCAAATGGTCGCTCGTTGTTGCAGAAGAAAACAGCTCAAACTCATGCGGCAAAAGAAACTGAGCCTCGGACATCGGCGAAACTATGCAGTCGGACGCGATATCTAATGCGTAGCCGGCACCGTTACGTGGAACTTGCGAGGCATCAAATGGCGTTTCGGGCTTAGACTGAAGTTGCGATACGGTAAAATCAAAATCACGCGCATACGATGAAGTTACCTCTTCACGCTCCGAATAATTGACCAGAACAACCATGATAGCGCAGACGCCGACTACCAAAGTTGAGCGAAAAAGAAGAGTTCGCACCGTCGCTTTCCCTAAATGCCGTTTGAACAATTAGCCACGAATAACCTGCTCAGTCTCCCCTAATGCCGTTCCTGGTCTGTTTGATAGAGTCACACGCCATGTCCATCATTTCTATGTAGCCTGAGAAACTCGACGAAATTACTTGCAGAACCTCAAGCCCTTTATCGGTGAGCGCTCGATAAAACCTTTCAATCTCAATATCGACGACTTCATTTACCAGGTCTTCGTTCGCAAACTCCGGAGGAATTAGATTCAATGTTCTTCGCATGGGCCCGTCGCTGTAGTATGGCGCAAGGCGATGTTAAAACACTCTTACAATTTTATAAGGATCCAGTTCGTCACGCTCCGCCTCGCTAAGTCCCTCGTATCGCGCGTGCGAAATCCAACCTAAGTCAACGGCGTTCCGCCCAGCCACACTGATCGACTTTCCATAGAGCTGCAAAGCTTGAATCCGCCCATGCAACGCGGCTTCATACGCCCATCTGCTCGAAGCCAACAGATGCTGCCTTGCTTGGTCGGAATCAATACCGTCAAGAGAAATACTCCGTGCATTTTCTCGCCTTGAGTATTTAGCGAGTTGCGCATCCGAACCATCCGTTCCGACGGACGCCATTGCCTCCATGCGCGCCAGCACCACCATTGCTGCAGAGTCTCCTTGTGCGGCGTAGTCTTCGACCGTTTTACGTGGCACCTCAAGGTACACAGCAATATCCGGCCCTGTTGCCTTCGCCGATTGTGCAATTGCCGCTTCCTCTGGTACTTTGTTGGCGGCTTGTAATTCCGGATTTTCAATACATTTTCGACCCGAGGGTGCTGTATTGGACTTTCCGGAACTATCGTCTACGCTATCTGTGATAATCGGAGAGGGGCGCATTTCACCAGTTTCGACATTTTTACCAGCTCCAGCGTTATCTCTTACAAACGTAGCGCCTCTCGTTTCTCGTAAATCATCCTTGGCAACAAAAAAAAGCGCCAACGACAATATCAAGATCGCGGATAGGATTACCCTGGCAATCATGCCAATTCCTACGCTTTAGTAACAATCCCCCGGCAAAGCCGGGGAATTGTTATGAGTCGTCGTCGTAGTACTCGTCGAAAAACTCATCGTCTTCGGGCGGGTCGCCATCGTGGATTTCATACTCCCGGTTCTGCAGGAACGATTCGCGCAGCGTGAGGTACGGGTCCCTGGATTTCTCAAGCAGTTTGTCGGTCGGTAGCAGACGGTACCTAAGATCGATGAGCCGAAGCGCGATCAGAGGGTCGCGAACCGACGTAACGTCGTAGTGGTACAGCGGGTCCGCGGCGATGTCGAGGGGCAGCAGCAGTGCACCGCGAAGTGTCTGCGGGCCCAGCAGCGGCAGCGTCACGAAGGGGCCGTCGGGCACGCCCCACACAGCGGCGGTCTGGCCGAAGTCCTCGGGGTACTCCGCCATGCCGCCGGCGCTCGCCACATCGATCAGTCCACCGATGCCGATGGTGCTGTTTAACGCGAAGCGCGCGAGTTCCGAGAATCCTTGTCCGGGTTTGCCCTGCAGGAAATTGTTAACGACTGAGCGCGGCGTCGTCAGGTTCTTAAAAAAGTTGGAAATACCGGTTCGAACCGGCGACGGTGCGATGGCCTTGTAACCCTTTGCCAGCGGTTTGAGTGTGTACCGGTCTATGGTCGAGTTAATGCTGTATATCGGACGGTTCAAGGCCTCCCAGGGATCGTGTTCCGTCCGCTGTTCAGGCGGAATGCCCGCACAGCCGGAAAGCAATGCGGCCGCGAGGAACGCTGTCATTTTTACATTGCCTGCGGGTTTCATTGATGTGGTCGGGTACTTGCTGTGGCGCGGCTGTTATGCATGCGGCGCAATTGTTCCTCACTCATGAATTCGCGAATGAAGTCGATGCGGGCTTCAAATCGTATGCGTTGAATCTCCTCGATTTCAGGGAGCCTCAGCGCCTGCTGCAGCAGGCGGATGCCGCCGACCAGATCGCCGATCATCAGGCGGTATTCGGACAGATAGTACAATGCTTCGGCAGATTCGCCTGCATTGTCCGCCGCGCGCGCGATCAGATTGACCTGCTCGGGCGTCGGTACTACGTTGTTGAACAGATCGAGCAAAATCGTATGTGCTTTTTGCGCCCGCCCGAGGTCGAGTAAACGCTCGGCGTACGCGACGACGAGCGGTACGTTTCTCGGAAACAGCAGCAGCGCGTGTTCAAACGTCTGCAGCGCCCCGTCATAATCTTTGAGCATCATCTGCGTGTCGCCCATCGCAATATGATAGGCAATGACTTTCGGGTCGCGCTGCAGCAGATACTCGACGATATCGTAAGCCTGAATCGCTTTGCCGTCCCGAAGATAGGCCAGCGCCCGGCCGTAGCGCTCGATGCTGTTCTGCCGCTGATACGGTTGTCTTTCTGTAAACGCCACGGCTTGCTTAGATGTGTCGAACGCCGCGATCCTTGCACGTATTTTTGCGATGCCGTAGCTGACGGAGTCTTCGCTGCGGATCAGACCGTAGTCACGCGCACGGTTTCTGGCTTCGGCAATGCGATCGGTCGTAACCGGGTGGGTGCGCAGAAACTCCGGCAGGCGTTCATTCGGCGCCGTATTCGTCTGTGCTGCTATAACGCTGAAAAAAGATGCCATACCGTGGGGGTCGAAGCCTGCGCCGGCAAGCGACGCAATGCCGATGCGGTCTGCTTCGTGCTCGTTGGAACGCGTAAAGTTAATTTGCTGTTGAGCTGCCGTGCCCTGTGCAACGGCTGCGCCGGCCTGCACAATGTCGCCACTGCCGCCTGCAACGCCTGCGATCAGCGCACCGAGCATGATCGCGGTCGATAACAGGCTCTGGCGGCTGTTGGCGTGAATGGCCCGGGCGATATGGCGCTGCGACACGTGCGCGATTTCATGAGCGAGCACACCGGCGAGTTCATCCTCGTTGCGCGTCGCCTCCAGCAGCCCTGTGTGAACGCCGATGTAGCCGCCGGGCAGGGCAAATGCGTTAATTCTCGAATCGTCCACGACGAAAAATGTGTAGTCGATGTCGCCGTCGTTGGTCTGGGCCGCAATCTTGTTGCCGATTTCGTTGACGTATTCATTGATCAGCGGATCTTCAACAACCGCGCCGCTGCGGCGAATATCGCGCATGATGGCGCGGCCGAGCTGAGCCTCGTCGTTTTGCGACAGTATCGCGTCGGCCGGACTGCCCAGTTCCGGCAATCTGATGTCGTCCGCGCCCACAGTAGTGACCAGCAACGCAGCGGCAGAGGCGCAAAGAGATCGAATGGCAGTGAGTCGGGTCATAGTGCTTCGGACAGGGTGAAGGGCGTCGCGTTCCGCCTACTTCAGCCCTTTGACGGCTTCCAGGACCTCTTCGGCATGACCCCTGACCTTCACCTTGCGCCATTCGTGCCGCAGCTTGCCGTCCGCGTCGATCAGAAAAGTACTGCGTTCGATGCCCATGAACTTACGCCCGTAGAGATTTTTTTCCCGGATGACGTCGAACTTTTTGCACAGCTTTTCGTCAGGATCGGATATCAGATCGAAGGGAAAGCGTTGCTTGTCGCGGAACTTTTCGTGCGATGCGAGGCTGTCTCTGGATACGCCGAAAACCCGCGTTTTCCGGCGCCGGAATTTGCTGTGCAGATCGCGAAAGTTCTGACCTTCTGTCGTACAGCCTGGTGTGGCGTCTTTCGGGTAGAAATACAATACGACGTTCTCACCGCGTAGTTCCTTGAGATGAACGGTCCGGCCGCGGGTGGCATCGGCTTTGAAATCCGCGACGACGCGATTGAGTCGGGGTGCGCTCATAATGTCTCCGAATCAGGACTTTACAGGTTCTAAGATGGCATCGAGGTTCAAACGGTCGCAGACTTCGAGAAATTCCTCGCGAAGCTGTGCGACGTGAACCGTGGCCGGAACGTTGATGGCCATTTGCACGGCGAACATCGGCGAGCCCGTGTGTGCGGCCGCATAGCTGCGCGTCGCGACATCGGCGATGTCGATGTCTCTCGTAGCGAAGAAGTTGGCGAGATTGTAGACAATGCCTTCCTGATCGAGGCTGACGATGTCGACCGCGTACGGCATACGATCGCCGACCTCCGGTTTTGCATTTGTCTGCCGAATCGCAATGCTGAGATCGCTGCCGGCGGCGAGTTTGTCGAGCTTCTGCCGGAGCTTGTTGAGCGTTGCCCAGTTGCCCGAGACCAGCAGCAGCACCGCAAACTCCGAGCCCAGTGTGGTCATGCGGCTTTCCTCGATGTTGCCGTCGCAGGAGAGTATTACCTTGGTGAGGTCCTGAACGACTCCCGTGCGGTCTGTTCCAACCGCTGAAATAACAATAAGTTGTGACATTTATCTAGAATCATCCTAATCTAGTTTCAGGTGCGGCAATGAGTCCTTGCCAGCACCGGGTATGAACAGTAACATCGCCGCCTTATTTGTGGCGAGGATTGTACGTGTTCAAGGGGAGTCTGGTCGCGCTCGTTACGCCGTTCAACGGCAACAACCGAGTCGACTACGCGAGTCTCAGACGCCTGATCGAGTTTCACGTCGAGCAGGGCTCCGATGGATTGGTGATTGCCGGTACGACGGGCGAGGCTGCGACGCTGGTACGGGCGGAGCACATCGAACTGATCGAGAAAGCCGTCGAGTACGCCGATGGGCGTCTGCCGATAATCGCCGGTACGGGGTCGAATTCGACCGCACAGACCGTGGATTTGTCGAGGTCGGTACAGACGCTGGGCGTCGATGCGTTTCTGGTCGTCGTCCCTTATTACAACAAGCCGATGCAGGAGGGCATGGTTCGGCATTTTTCGGTGGTGGCCGATTCGGTGAGCAAGCCGGTCATGATGTACAACGTGCCCGGGCGTACGGTCGCTGACATGCTGCCCGATACAGTCCGCCGTCTTGCCGCGCATGAGAACATCTTCGGCATCAAGGAAGCGACCGGGGACATCGATCGACTGAGGGCGATTCAGGCCATCGTTGAACAGGATAGTTTCAAGTATTTCAGCGGCGACGATTTCACGTTGCGGCCGTTCATCGAGGCCGGCGGCCACGGCGTAATCACGGTGAGCGGCAATGTCGCGCCGCGCCAGGTGGCGAAACTTTGCAGGCTCGCTGAGGCGGGTGAAGCGGCAGCGGCAAAAACGCTGGACGATTCGCTGCAACGACTGAATCGGGCGTTATTCGTCGAATCGAATCCAATTCCGGTAAAATGGGCCGTGGCAGAGATGGGGCTGATGGAGCCGCACATCCGTTTACCGTTGACGCCGTACGGGAGTGAACACCACGGCGAGATGCGTGCGGCAATGCAGGATGCAGGCGTGTTGTCCGGGGGGAGTTAATGAAGACAAAATTCATGCTGAGTGTGGCGGTGTTTCTCTGTACGCTGACGGGTTGTTTTGGCAGGGGGGAAATAAAGACAACCTGCGATGAGCCGAAACCCTACCAGTCCGCGCGGTTAGGCAAGCCTGTGGAAGTGCCGGACGATCTCGATCCTCTGGACGAAATGAAGGAAATGCCGATCCCTAAGGCCGAGTCGGAGCCGCCGCCGCCGGGCGGGCCGTGCATCGAGACGCCGCCGTCGGTCGTTACCGAATAGGCGGCGGAGAACAATTCGGAGAGGTGGCTGAGTGGTTAACAAAATCGCCGGGAGCGATTTTGGACGCGCGTAGCGCGCCCGGAGGGCGGCGGGCAGGAAGCCCGCCGTCAACGTGCTCGCCTGGAAAGCGAGTGTACGGTGATACCGTACCGGCAGTTCGAAAAAGTAAGAATTCGGAGAGGTGGCTGAGTGGTTTAAGGTGCTCGCCTGGAAAGCGAGTGTACGGTGATACCGTACCGGGGGTTCGAATCCCCCCCTCTCCGCCAGTTTTCATAATGTAATACTCCTTCGCCGGGGCGGCGATGCCCATCCCCGCTGCAATTTCCCCGCAAGACATCTGTTTGTGGCTGCAATGGCCTTTCATTTGCCCGATTTATTCAGGGGCGAGATGTTCCATACGCTGTGAATATGCAAAGTCAAATGTAAAAAAACGGTTTTATGTAATGTGACATTTGTCACTCTTCGTATTTCCTAATGTGACTAAAGTCTTCTGCAAGTTTCATTTCTTTAGTTATGTTTAAGGGAAAACCGAAATGCGTCTGAACTTTGCAACTTCCATTCTGCTTACGCTGTTCTTAAGCGTGTCGTCGGCTTACGCGGACGAACCGATATCTGTGACTCTTGAGCCATTTAGTATCTCGCAGGAGACAAGTGGCGAAGAGATTTTGCAGTCGACAGACACCGTAGATCCGGGCGAAGTACTGGAATATCGCCTCACGATGTCCAATAACGACAAGTGCGTTGAACAAAACTCCGGAGACTGTGCGTTGCAGGGCGTTGTTGCAACGGCGCCGATTCCCGAAGGCACAACGTATCTTGGAGATTCTGCGAGCACCGTTCAGGGTGCGAGCCTCGAAGTGAGTATTGACGGCGGTCAGACCTGGGAGGCGGAGCCGGTAGTACGCATGATCGAGGAAGAGGACGGCAGCAGCAGGAACG
Source organism: Woeseiaceae bacterium (assembly GCA_965224505.1). Classification (GTDB taxonomy): domain Bacteria; phylum Pseudomonadota; class Gammaproteobacteria; order Steroidobacterales; family Woeseiaceae; genus UBA1847. Next base: position 847,936 of record CBDCZL010000018.1, on the reverse strand, counting down.
TCGTAATTTCCCCGACGAAGTACACGAACCTTCGATGGTTGCTGGAAGAACCGCTGACGCCCGAGAAGAAGAAGGTATTTACATATCGCGTTCTTGTTCAGTAGGGGCAAGCCGGAATCTACGCAATGTTTACGCGGTCGTGGGAGTTTACCGCAGCCCGAAGACTAAGCCCGGTGTGCTTAGTTATCAGAAAACTGCCAATAACCAAACAGGTCATTCTGTAAAACCCCGTTGCCGGGGTGGAGAGGAAGAAATTTCAGTGCCTGTAATCCGGAAGAGAAATCATGTTAAGTAATATCAAGGAAAAAATCCGCTCGGTAAGCGTGCCGATTGTCCTGGGCGTAATTGCCCTGCCAGGCATGACGCTGGCTTTGACGGTTGCCGGAACGGAAATCAAGAACCTGGCGACTGTTTCTTACGAAGACAACAACGGCATTAGTTACTCAGCCCAGTCCAACGAAGCGATTGTAACTGTTGCTGAAGTCCATTCTGCGACGTTGGAGCAGGATCGACTGGATATTGTCGGTGCGCCCGGGCAAACGGTCTATATTCCACATTATCTGACCAATACCGGTAATGCGACGGATAGTTACACACTGTCTGTCGCAGATGACAGCACGCCATTGACCGGAGACACAGCGGATGCATCGAGCCTGCTGATCTACAACGACCTGAACAGCAACGGACAGCCCGATCCGGGCGAACCGTCAGTCACGAGTATAAGCCTTGCTGCCGATGAGACAGCGAGTCTCATCGTTGCTGTCGGAATAGGTGCCGCCGAGGCAGACGGTGCTGGCATTGGGGTGATTCTCACAGCCGTAGCTGACAGTTCGGCAACTGTCGACGACGTCACGGCCGGAAACGGTGTCGACGGACTGGAAGGTACCAACCAGGATCTGGTCACCGTATCGACGGATGCGGTACTGGTCACTACCAAGGAATCCGTGGACAACGGTGACGGTTCAGTCACATACACGCTAACCGTTTCCAATAACGGCGGTGCCGACGCGACAGACGTAAACATCCTCGATGCCATTCCATGGGTCGATACCAATGGCGACTCGGTTCCGGACGCCCCGCTTACATTTCTGTCGGTCGATTCGGTATTCGGAATTCTTGCGGTAAACGGCGATACGGTGCCGACGGCCGTAGTGAGCTTGTCAGAGGCGGTTTATAACCGCGATTTGAACGGCGATGGTGATACCGCAGATACCGTCGATGGAATTCTGGCAATTGATACGGTGCTGCCCACCAACACCACTGTTTCGGTTTCCTATACGGTTCAATACGATCCGTTCTCGCCGGTACTCGCTGCAGGAACTGAGATCAGCAACACCTTCTGTGCTGCAGAAGACCGGTCGGCAGTACCCGACGGCGACTTTATCGATCCTGAAGATACCGTCGTATGTTCGAATACGACGACCGATCTGATTCCGCAGAACTACGGCGTGGACGCGGATGACACGGACGGCGCCGGTAACGATGCCGACGCGCAGAATAACGACACCCAAACCGTTGCGTCCGCGAGTGCGGGCGGTCTGGTTGTGTTTGAAAACGTCATTACCAACCTCGGCAACGGAACGGACATCTTTGAGCTGAGCATCGACCGGCAGGGCGCTTCGAACAGCGGTTCGTACAACTTCCAGGACTCGTTTGGGTTTAGTCCGCTGACAGACGATGGCGCAGCGGAATCCGATCCGTCGGCGTTGCCTGCAGACGCCGTGGACTTCCCCGCGGGAACGACGTTTACGTTCTGGGATGCGACGAATTCGGTCGTACTGGGTGATGCCAGCGGTGACGGTGCTCCCGACACCGGCTCGATCGCCCCCGGCGACTCGGTTGCAATTACCGTGCGTGCGCAGTTACCTGTTGGGTTCGACGATGCCGATGCCGGTGTTGCCGATCCGAGCTATTTCGCGATTCTGACCGCGACATCCGCAGGGGACGGTGTGTCGACGGATACCAAGCTGGAGCGGTTGAATGCTATCGCCAGCTCCGTCATCGACATCTCCAATAGTGTCAACGGCGCCGAAACAGACGGTGACGCCGGAAGTGCCGTTGGCGATGAAGATCCTCTGTTGCCTGGCACTTATGTCCCAACCACAACCTATAACGCAGCGCTCGGGACACAGGTGCAGATTCCGCTGTACATCGATAACGAGTCCGGAGCGAGTGAATCGTTTGTTATCGATGCCGGAGCCAGTTGGGATGGCGCCACACTTGGCGGTCTCGAAACCGGATGGTCGGTGCAGTTTTTTGCCGGCGACGGTGCCGGAAATCCGACGGGTGCAGCAACAAGCAACTTCGGACCGTTCCCGGCAGCGAGCTTCGACAACGAGGTGATAGCGGTCATTACGGTACCTAGCGATGCGGCGCTTGCATCCGCAGACCACCTGTCCGATCCGGACGGCGACGGTACCGCAGACTCCACAGTCGATGCGAACGGCAGCGACGGTGATGGAGACTACCCCGTGATTTTCCGAGTGACATCGCTGAGCGGTGCGGTGGACGTCAAACTGGACGCGGTCGATGTCGACCCACTTTGCGGGCTGACATTGGAGCCGAATGGCAGCAATCAAATTAATCCTGGCGGTACGGCATCGTATTCGCACCTGATCATTAACAATTCCAACACAGCGGAAGCGGTCAGTTTGAGTGGAACCAACAGTCTCGCAGGCGATGGATGGACGCATCAGATTCTGGTGCCGGTGGATACCGACGGTAACGACGTTCCGGATGCGCAAGTGGAATGGAGTGCAATCACCGCGACCAGCGAGGTGTGTTATCTGCAGTCCGATTCGAGTTATGACTGCCGATCGTTTGCCGATGGACAGGTGGAGTTGCAGCCTGGAGAAGTCGTTGAAGTTACGGCCATCGTGTTTGCGCCCGCGAATGCGCCCAACGGTGCGGCCGATACTCTGAGCCTGACGGCTGTCGATGAAGACGGCAACGGATGCGGCGTGTTGTCGGTAAGCGATCAGACGACTGTGGTCGATGGACAGGTACGGCTCGAAAAGTCTGCAGCGATAGACACCGACTGCGACTGCGTTGCAGATACTGCTTTCGAAGCCGTGCAGTCGACGACTGTCGAGCCGAATCAGTGCGTGATCTGGGGGCTCAGTGCCGTGAATGAAGGCACATCGGACGCGAACAACGTCGTTGTTTCCGATGCGATGACGGAGTTTTCAAGCATGGAGAGCGCTACCGGGGCCTGTACCGACGATACGGCGGGCGCAAGTCCGTGTGATCCGCTGGCTGGCGATCTGCCGAACGTCCCCAACTCCGGTGTCGATCCGATTCTGCAATGGAATGTCGGACTGCTGATACCCGGGGATACGGCACGCATGCAGTTCTGCGTTCGGATTGAATAATCGCCGACGTGGATACCTGCTCCAGCAATAGTTCGCTGTATGGCGGCGGTATACCGGTGTGGGCGCGTGCGAACGAGGTCACGCGCTTCACGGTACTGCTGTTGCTGACTATTTTGCTGGGGCAGGTAGCCATTGCGGCTCCTGCGGGTTACGCGATTGTCAATCAGGCTACGGGCTCGTACATCGACAACGATTCCGGGCAGCAGATCCACTTCTCATCCAATACGGCGCAGGTAACGGTCGGTGAGCTTTACCTGTTTACGCTGAACCAAAGCCAGCAGCTATCCGGTGCCGCTGGACAGACCGTCACATTTTCCCACCAGCTCACCAACACCGGAAATGTCGCGGACCGTTACCTACTCTCGATAGCTGCACCGGCGGGGGATGGGAACCCACCGCTGAACAATCCAACGCTGTATCACGATCTGAATCAAAACGGTGTCTTTGACGTTGGCGAACCGGCCATCGCCCAATCGCCGGATATGGCGCCGGGAAAAACTCTGTTCCTGATTGCGCAGGGAACGATCCCGCCAAATGCATCGTCCGCGGAGATTTACTCTTTGCAGCTTACAGCGGAATCCATTTTCTCCGCAGGCGCGACTGCCGTTAACATCGATACGGCACGGGTCAATTCGCCGCAGGATTACCGTCTTGTCAAGACCAACTTCCCCTCGTGTTCTGTGCCGGTGTCGGGTGGCGATACGATCGACTACGAAGTCATTGCCGAAAACATCGGTGCCGGTACACCGCTTGGTTTGCCCGTGACGATCGATGGCATACCGTTGACCGACGGCTTCCTGTTATCCGATCCAATACCGGCCAATACGTACTTTCCGGCCGGGCAGGCGATTGGTCGTACCGGTGTCAGCGGCATCCCGGTCGTACAATTGATCGGCGACTTCAATAGCGAACGCTGGATTCGCTACGGTAACTGGGATGGCAGCGAACCCGTTGCTAAAGTGGGAACGTTTATTCGTTCGGCGGACTTTGTTCCGGGTCAGACCGCCTCGTTTGCCTTTGAAGTCGTCGCAAATACAAATATTACGGAAGGTACGCTGGTCGTAAACAAGGCGGAACTTGTCGATGCGACAGTGTCTTCTCAGCCGTTCACAACAAATGAAGTCTGTAACACGTTTTCGGCAGGCGCTGAGGCACAGGTGCGGTTTGTTGCTCCCGCCGACACGCTGCGTCAAACCGGTCAAACGCCGGATTTTTCACAGGATGACGACTTCGAAGATGTTGAGGTTTTTCACCTTGAAGAGTCACTGTCCAATTACGATGTCATTCGTGACGGCGTTTATGTCGAATTGGAATCGACCTGGTTCAACGGCAGTGGCGCGGTCAGAGAAGATAGTTCGGGCTCGATCGTCATTGAGCTGAGCTCGGCGTTGACGGGGGACACGCTGCGTATTGTGGTTGTAGAAACCGGACCGAATACCGGCGTTTTCCGAAGCCTGCACCCGGTAGCATTAAGTCTGACACGTCAGGGCAACGGGGCCGTTTGTCCTGACACGGCGCCCTACGATCCGGCCTACGACGCATCTGTGTCTCAATGTGTGTTGCAAAGTGCGCCTGGCGACGACATCCGTATCTCGATATTTGATGGCGGGGTAGCAAAGGAACTCAGCGATGCTGCATTGGTGGACCCATTTGGAATCGTATTCGATTCAGCCACCGGACGGTCAGTCTCGGGTGCAACCGTCGTTATCCGAAATCCTGACGGTACGGTTGCCACCGATCCCGACACCGGATTGCCATTCGCCGCTCAGGTTACCGGTGCGGACGGGTATTACTCGTATCCCAGAATGTATCCGGGAGACTACTATCTCGACGTATCGCCACCGTTGGGATACCGCTTTCCATCGATCGCCGATCCACAAAGCCTGCCGTCGACGTATACGGTACTTGATGCGTCATATGGACGAGATGGACCTCTCGGCACGCCGAATTCCGGGGTATTTACAATGCTGGAAGGCGATCCGCCGCTCATCGTCGATATTCCACTCGACCCTGCACCGTTGAATGAAGGCGCCATTACGCTGGATAAAGATGTCGATTCACCGGAAATCGAACCCGGTGGGCTGGCGAATTACACCGTGCAAGTAAGAAACAACAGCAATTTCGATTTTCCGACAGTTGTCATTGAGGACACGATTCCCTTCGGCTTTCGCTACGTTGAAGAAAGTACGGTGCTGGATGGTGCGCCTGTTGCCGATCCCTCAGGAGCGCCCGGACCTGTACTGAGGTTTACATTGAACAACCTGGCGGCAAATGCTGCTGCAACGGTCGAATACAGCCTCAGGGCGACGGCAGGTGCGGTTGACGGCGACGGCATCAATACGGCATTCGCGACCGTGCAGGATATCAGCGGCGCAGACGTTGCCAGATCGAATCAGGCGCGCGTCCGAGTAAAACTAAGCCGCACGGGCGTGTTGTCCGATAGAGCCTTTGTCTTTGGCAAGATATTTGTTGACACCGACTGCAACGATATACAGGTCGGTGAGTGGCCAATTGGCGGTGTCAAACTGGTCATGGAAGACGGTACATGGGTTGTAAGCGATGAAAACGGCCAGTACAGCCTTTACGGATTACGTCCCGGACAGCACGTCATAAAAATCGACCCGCTGACCGTACCCGACGGGATTCGCTTCAAGCCGATCGACAATCGTCACATGGCGGAGCCGGACAGCCGGTGGGTGGATTTGCTGGCTGGGGAGTATCATCGGGCGGACTTTGCCGCTGCCTGCCCGGAACCGGCTGTCGCTGGCGAAGTGTATGAGCAGATTAAGCAGCGAAATCGATCGATAAACGGCGAGTGGATGCTCGAGGAAGCGGAGCGCTTTAATCCGGGAAATGTCGTTCGACAGACCGACATCCAGCGTAGCCGAAACTCCGACGGCGATGTCTCAAGAGGCGTGCTCACGCAACAGGGCGGAAATTTGCTGGGTGAGTATGCGGCCACGGCAGGCCGCCGCACTGACATTCCGCCCGCACTGCTGCCGGATCGACAGCCGGAAGCAGACATTGTACGGCTGCAGAAACGCGAGACTACGGAGAAAATGGCAGGTGCCGTTACGCGTGAGCAGGCAGAAGCCGGCACGTGGCTCTGGCCGGAATCCGAATACAGCACCGACGGTCGATTTGTAGCCGTCGTACGCCCCGGTGTGCAGCCTGTGTTGTATGTCAATGACGAGCCGGTATCGCACACGCAACTCGGCGAGCAGATTGTCAACCAGTCAGCGCGCGCTCAGGTCGTGGCCTGGTACGGTGTGGAACTGGACAAAGCTGAGAATTCGCTCGAAGTCAGAGCCGTAGACAACTTCGGCAATCACAGAGTGCTGGCCACAGGCGTCTTCAAAAAGCCGGCCGAAGCTGTCGAAATTCGCCTCTCTCCGCACGAGAGTGCATTGTCGGCAGACGGCGGACGTTCAATGCTGCCGGTGTCGGTGCAGGTACTCGACCGTAACGGTTATCCCGCGAGAGGCATCTATTTTGTCACGCTCGAAGCGACAGACGGTATCTGGTACGAGGCAGACATACAGGATTCGGTTCCCGGACAGCAAATACGACTGATTGAAGGTGCGGCTACCGTGCACCTGCGCAGTTCCGAGTATCGCGGCAAAGTCAGGCTACGCGCGACCGCAAACCATCTCAGCGGTGAAAGTGAAGTCGATTTTGTTGCACCGATGCGTGATCTGCTTGCCACCGGGTTGGTCGACGTCAGCGTCCGGGACCGGTCGGTCGACAGTAACGGCCGTGCACCTTCGAGCATCAGCGACCCTGTCATCGGTAACGCCGCGGACGCGCAGGTCGCGATGTATGCAAACGGTCGAATTCGCGGCGATATGCACCTCACAATTGCGTACGACTCGGAGAAAGATCCTGACCAGGATCTGTTGCGCGACATCGACCCCAACGCGTACTACCCGATTCAGGGCGATGCGTCCGTGCGCGGTTATGACGCCCAGAGCCGCAGTAAACTGCACCTGCGGCTGGAAAAAAATCGCAACTATCTTCAGTGGGGCGATTTTGTGACCGACTCCTATGACGATCATCAGAATCTTGCACGCGTTCAACGCACCCTGACCGGTGCACGTGTTGTTCTCGACAACGGGATGTCCCGACTGGAGTTGTTCGGCGCAGAACAGCATGACCGCAGAAAGACAGAGGAGCTGTCTGGAAACGGCACCGCACTGTTGTATCGCCTTGCCGGGGCGCCGGTTGTCAAAAACAGTGAGTTGGTTGAACTTGTCGTCAGGGATAGGGACAACACAGGCCTGGTGATCGAAGCGCGGCCCCTGACCCGTTTCGGGGAATACACGCTGGATCACCTGAGTGGATTGTTGCGCTTAAGCGAGGCTGTTCCGCGGTTCGACGAGCGCGGGAATTTAGTGTCGATTCGGGTCAGCTACGACGTGGAAGGCAACGGTGAGGATTACCTCTTTGGCGGGCTACGCTTCAGCCAGAAATTTGGCAGCAATATTGTCGCCGGCCTGAGTTATACCGACGATCGGCACAGAACCGACGGGTTCGAACTGCTCGGCGCGTTTGTCAATGTCGAACTGGGCGAAGATTCGAGACTGACGTTTAGCGGTGCCGACATGTCCCATATCGACGGCAGTTCGAATGGACGGGGTTATCGGCTGGACTTCGAGCAAAACTGGGGAGAGACCGGACGAACGCTGGCGACGTGGGCGCGTGCCGACAGCGGCTTTACCAACGGCAGCTCTGTGGCCGCCGGTCGCGAGGAGTTAAGGGTTTCGCATTCACAGCGTTTGTTGAGTCACACCAATGCCACGCTGGAAGTGATCGACAGCCGGTCGATAAACAGCGACGAAAAGCGACGTGCTGCGGGAGTCTTTATCGATATCAGTCCGGGACTCGGAGGCACCGTTTTCCGACTGGGGGGGCGCTCGATCGAACAACGAACGACGGCGCATGAGGATCGGTTTTCGACGGCATTGCTTGGGATTGGAAAGCCGCTGAACCTGTTCGGCCGGACACTAACCGTCGACGCTGAATACGAACAGGATACTCAGTCTTCCGACAAGAGACGAATTGCTCTGAACGGCGATTGGAACCTGCATGACAAACTCGGAGTGTACGGCCGGTATGAGTTGATCAACTCGCTTGGCGGCATTACCAGTCTTGCACCCGGAAAAGAGCGCAGCACTCTGTCGTTTGGCGTGCGCAGCGACTTTCTTCCGTCCACACAAAGTTACTGGGAGTACCGACTGCGGGGGGCGCAACATGGACGCGATATTGAAAGTGCCGGCGGTATTCGCGGTACTTACGAGATCAAACCAGGGTTGTCCCTGGCACCGTCGCTTGAAATTATCGATGTGCGCGCGGGTAACGCAAGCGACTCGATTGCTGCCTCGTTGGGATATAAAAACCTTTCCAGGGTAAATAGCCGGAGCCTGGCCCGCCTGGAGTATCGCGATAATCAGGCCAGCGATTATTACGGCTTTCTCGGTACCTATGTCGCACGCGTGACAGAAAACTGGTCGAGCTTCATACGTGAAGACTTGCGTTATGAATTCCCCGACGATGACGATCGCACGGTGGATCACACATTGACGTTGGGAATGACGCGCCGGCCTCGGATATCCAATAAATATCACCTGCTGTTCATGTACCAATGGATTGAGGATGAGTCCGGGTCGTCGCCGGCGGATCGAAGCGTTCATTTGATATCCACACACCACAACTATCAATTTAACGATGCCATGACGTTGTCGGCACGTGCCGGATACAAGTTCGAAAAACACGGGTTGTCAGATACCCATACTTTCGATTCCAAAGCATGGCTGACGGATGTCCGCTTGTTGTTCGACCTCAATCGTCGCTGGGATCTGGATATTCACGGCGGTGTGCTCGGCACCGACGGGACGGGTGAACTCAGGCGATCGCTGGGTATCGGCGCCAATTTCCTCGTGCGCAGGAATCTCCGGCTGGGTGTCGGTTATAACTGGCTTGGGTTTAAAGATCAGGACCTGGATGCGGAAGGCTATAACGCTCAGGGAGTCGTTCTGAGGATGCAATACAAATTCGATGAGGATCTGTTCGGCTGGTTGACGGGCGAATCATCTGAGCAAGGTGAATGAAATGATGCTACGAAAAAGACGATGGACTGTTTTCGGCGTGAGTGTTCTGTCGCTGATGCAGGGCTGCGCCTCGAACAATGCGTTGTTCGCAGAATACGACGAGTACTGTTATCCGTCGCAGCTGGCGATGCAGACCGTTAACGGAACGGCGGTGGTCGTTGCAGAGCGCGTCGGTTCAGATGATGCCGGCATTCCATGGGAGCCTGCCGTGTACTTCGGATTCGATCAGGCATCGCTTGAGCAGGCGGAGCTCGGTCGCCTCGATACGGATATCGATGCACTGCGAACTCACACGGACCTGAAGATCGGTGTTCAGGGGTTCACCGACGTCAAAGGGCCGTCTGAATACAATCGAAAGCTCGCGGCGCGCCGAGTCGACGCCGTCGTGCGCTATCTGACCGAACACGGCATCGATGCGCAACGAATTCTGCAGAGCCCGATTGGAGAAGGGCTGGCGGGAGACTCAGTCGATGTGCGAAAACTGAATCGCCGCGTTGAACTAATGCTGCTTGACTCGGACGGCCAGCCATTGACGTTCGAATTGCGGCTGGTGGACAGCGCAGGCGATGCGACACCTTTTCCGGTGCCGGTTTTATAGGTGCAGGTACAGCGATAGAGCCAATGAACGGGAATACACACTTCATAACCGGGCCGGAGCGGCAAATCCCATTGGGATTTGTTGCTCTATGGGTGCTGCTGTTGATGCATGCGGCGCAACCGGCGTGGAGTTCGACCCCTGCCGGTACGAAGATTGTTAATCAGGCAAGTGCAAGTTATTCGGACAGCCATGGCACCAGTTACATCGCGACATCGAACCTGGTGACTACCGAGGTAAATCCTGTCGCCGGGGTCGTGTTGCTCCAGGATCAAATGAGATTTGCAACGACCAATGGCGGCGATCTGACGCTTCCACACGTTTTAAACAACACCGGCAATACCGCAGATTCTTTCGATCTTGAACTGAACAACCTCGCCGGCGGTACATTCGACTTCAGTGCGCTGGCCGTGTATCCGGATTCGAACAGAGATGGACAGGCGGATTCACTGACGCCAATGGATCTCGGTGGTTCCGGCGACACGCCCGTTTTAGCGCCCGGAGAGGCATTTTACTTTGTCGTGGTTGCTACGGTGCCTGCCGGTGAAGCTGCAGGGGATCAGGACCAGTACACGGTTACGGGGACGAGCACCTGCGTTAGCTGTGGCATCGCGCCCGGAGAGTCTTTAAGCGACAGTAATACCGACACCGTCGTGATTACGGATCGGGCGATCCTGCAGATTGCGAAATCCGTCAGTGCCTCTGGCGGGCCATCGCCCAGCAGTCCGACAACATTCGACTACACCATTAGCTATCAGAATGTCGGCAGTATGGCCGCCTCCGACGTACAGTTGGTGGATGCTTTGCCGGCCGGATTGTCATATGTGCCGGGCAGTGCGAGATGGTCCGTGCTTGGTGCTACTCCGCTTGAGGAAACCGACCCGGATGTGGATGACGGTGGAATACGCTTCTGCGTCGATACGTGGGCAGGCTGGAGCAGCGGCAGTTGTGCGACCGGCGTAGTGTCTCCGCAGCCGAGCAGGGCAGAGGCGCCCGACGCGCTGCAGAACCCGGATGGCAGTCAGTACAGTGCGAACGATCAGATCGCCGCGGTTATCGCCACCGTCGCGGCCGGCGGCAGCGGGGTCGTTTCATTTTCATTTACCGTAGATGCGGGACTTTCGGCGGAAACACTCTATAACGTCGCGGAACTGTTCTACGATGCGGATGCCGCACCGCCATTGGAGCATATGTATTCCAATTTTGTACCGTTCACAGTTGAATCGTCCTTCGGCGTAGTCGCCAATGGCAGCAATACCGACAGTACCGATCTCGTGGGCGAACCCGTCACGGTCAATACAGCCGGTCAGGGAGCGGTCGTTGAGTTTGTTAATACGGTGTGGAATACGGGGAACGGTGCCGATACGTTCGACCTGTCCCTCGCGGGTTCGACATTTCCGGCAGGGACGACATTTCTTCTGTTTCACAGCGATGGTTTTACGCCGCTAGTCGATACGGATGCGAGTTCGGAAGTCGATACCGGCAGTATCCCCGTACCGGCTGCGGGAAGTTGTCCCGCTAAGTTCGTTTACGATAGTGGCAATGACCGTTGCGGCTACCAGGTCGTTCTGAAGGCGGCTCTGCCACCGGGAGCCAGTGGCAATAACGGCGGTGCAGGGTTTGCCGTGACACTGACGGCGACATCGACATCGGATAGAAGTCAGGGTAATGCTGTCATCGATCAGTTGTCGTCAATCGTGGTCAGCTCGGTCGACCTTACGAACAATCTCTCACTGGCATCTGGCTGTAATGACAGTGCGACATGCGGCTTTGGATCCGGCGCTGAAACAAATCCCGTCTCGATCGTTGCGGCAGGCCCGGCCGGAACGGCGATTTTCCAGTTGATCGTGAACAACACGAGCACCGTCGTTGACAGCTATGACTTGTCTTACAGCAACACGGATTTCGCCGCCGGCCAGTTGCCGGCGGGCTGGGCGGTTACATTTCATGAGGATGGGGGCAGTGGCGACTGCAGCACACGTGGCGCGGCTGTCGCCAATACCGGCACGATAGCGCCGGGCGGTGATTCGCGTGTTTGCGCAACCGTCACGCTGCCGACCGATGCGATTGCCGGTGGCGAACCGGTTAGCTTGTATTTTCGAGCGACTTCACAACTTACCGGTGCCACAGACACGAAACACGATGCGGTGTTAATTAGTGCGGAGTCTGACCTGTTTATTGAACCGGACCAGTTCGGCCAGGTTGGCCCGGGTGGCATCGTGTACTACAGTCACATCGTCAGCAACCGCGGAAACACGACCCTTGAATGCCTGGACGTTGCAATGTCCGACACGCTGCAAAACGACGGCTGGGCATCGGTATTGTACGTCGATGTCAATGGCGACGGCCTGCTCGATGCGAGTGACACGCCGTGGGCGCCAACGACGCTGGCTCCGGGTTCCGATTTAAACCTCATCGTCCGGATTTTCGCTCCGAGCAATGCGTTGCCGGGAACCATAAATACAACCACCTTGATGGCCAGTGGCAATGCCGACGATGGAGACGGGGATCATTCCATCTGTACCGGTGCGCTGCTGACGGCTCAGTCGACCGATACGACAACCCTGACGACGTCCGATGTCGTTATCCGCAAGCAACAGGCCCCGGACGTTTCCTGCGATGGCACAGCCGATGCGCCGTTTTCGGCAACTGCGTTCTCGGCGTCTCCCGGGAGCTGCATTATCTATCGCCTTACTGCGACGAATACCAGCGTCGAAGACGTTCACAACGTCATTATTCACGATGCATCTCCGGCGTTTACGTTCTTTAACAATGTCGGGCCACTCCCCACAGTCAGCGCCGGATCTGTCGTAGTCGGCGCTAACGGAACTACCGGTATCGTCGAAGGGGGGAGCGTTGGCGGGTCCTTAGTGCTCCTGAATCCCGGAGAAGTTCTGCAGCTGGAGTTTGGAGTGCAGGTCGAATGAAGAAGAAGCGCTTTTCAATGCGTGATTTACTGGCGGTGTGCATTGTTGCCCTTGCGTTGCCGGGCGTCGCGTTCTCTCAGGACACGGACAGCGATGGTGTCTCAGACGCAGTCGATGTTGACGACGACAACGACGGGATACTGGATACGGATGAAGGCTTCGCGGCCCCAAACTTTGTCGCCAACTCCGCTTTAACCGGGCCGACAGGTACCGCTGTACAACCGCCTTCCTGGACAGCGGCGTTGGGTTCGAATCCAGGGGGCGGTGTCGTCAGTACGGCTGACACACTGGATATAAACTTTCCCACTTATGCTGCGGATCTTGGCAATGTGCCGCTGGTAACCGCATCAGCGTCGCCCGACGGAGGAAGCTGGGTCGGTCTGGTCGCTGCAGAAGGCAGTACGGGTTCGGCTCACTATAACGAATCTATTCAGCAAACGGTGTCCGGGCTAAGTATCGGCAACACGTATACCGTGAGTTTTTATGTCGCCAATTTTGGCGTGAAAGATGCACTGGTACGCCCTGGCGGAGCGCAGGCCTATGTCGATGGGACACTGGTTGCCGACAGTGGAATATTTGCGCCGACCGCCAGTACCTGGAGCCTCATCACCGGTACATTCGTTGCCTCGTCGACAAGCATAACCCTGGAAATCGATGCTTATTACAATACTCTGAACCTGGGCAGCTATGACGGCGCTTACATGTCTGTCGATGGCGTTACGCTCACTGGTGAAAGTTGTATCGATTCAGACAGCGATTCCATTTGCAATCATCTCGATCTGGATTCCGACAACGATGGCATCCCCGATAACGTAGAGGCACAGGCTACCGATGGTTATGTCGTGCCAGCTGGTGTTGTAGACGCTCAGGGCCTCGATACGGCTTACAGCGGCGGGCTGAGTCCGGTTAATACCGACGGCGCGGATGACGTCGATTACCTCGACCTCGATTCCGATAATGACGGTTTCTTCGATATTGCGGAGAATGGACTTGGCCTTATAGATGGCGACCTCGATGGCCGTACCGATGGGGTCGTCGGTGTCAATGGTCTGGATAACACTGCAGAGTCTGCAGACAGCTTTGCCGATGTCAGCGGAGACACTTACGACGACGGCGGCGGTGTGTTTACACTGTCGGATACCGACAGCGATACGGCTGCCAGCGGTGCCGGTGCGATTCCTATGACGGCAGATTTCGACTACCGCGATGTTCCGGGAGTGGATTTTGGCGATGCTCCGGATACGGGCGCCGGTACCGGAATAGGCAATTACGAAACGCTGTCTGCCAACAGCGGACCCAGCCATGTCGTTATCTCAGGCCTGCAAATTGGTACCGCACCCGATGCCGATACAGACGGTTTTGCCGATGGCACGGATACGAACGGCGATGCCAGCGATGACGATACCGAAGGTACGGCGGATGAAGGTGCGATTTCGTTTGCAGCACTCAGTACGGCAGATACAAGCTATTCGATTGCGAGCATTGCCATCACCAATACGACCGGTGGCGATGCGACGTTGTTTGGCTGGATCGACCTGGATCGAAACGGCAGTTTCGACGAAGACGAACGTGCGAGTACCACGGTTGCCGATGGTGCGACCAGCGCAAACCTGAACTGGGGAAGTCTGCCGGGGATCAGCGCAGGGACGACCTATGCCCGTTTTCGAATTGCGGCCGCTGCGGATCTGACCGCGGGCAGCGATGGCGGTACGGACGAGGCATCTCTGGGTGCAGCCAACAGCGGGGAAGTGGAAGATTATCGGGTCACCGTGTTAGCTGCGAGTATCAGTGGCAGAATTTTCGAGGACATCAACTACGGTGGTGGTGCGGGCCGGACGTATGCTTCAGCGGATGCTTCTGCACAAAGCAGTGGGTTTGCGGCGGACGCCATTGCCGTTGAGAGCATAACCGGCATTGTGGAACTCTATGACAGCGGCGGTGCGTTTGTAACCGCGGCTGACACCGATACAAATGGCCAGTACTCCTTTCCGGGACTGTCCGATGGTGTGTACTACATCCGAGTGGTTAATGATTTAGTTGAGTCACAACGTTCGGGTGGCAATGGCGCCGAAGCTGGCGTGCAGACATTTCGCAGCGATGGTACGACAGACGTTGTCAACGAGATCGGAGGCCGCAATCCGGCGGAAGCGGATGCGGGCGCGGCGGCCAGCGGTGCGGTGCTCAATACGACGACATTCGAGTTTGCCACGGGCGCCGGGTCTGCGCTTACCGGTCAGCAGGCGCAATCGGTAACAGCGATTACGATTTCGGGCGCAAGCGTCGGCGACGTGGATTTCGGTTTCAACTTCGACACCGTCGTCAACACCAATGACGCCGGGCAGGGGTCGCTGAGACAGTTTATAGACAACGCAAACCGCCTGGGAAATACCGGGCTCGATCAGGCATTGCCGGCGGCCGTAACAGGCTATGTTACCGGGGACGAAGTCTCGATATTCATGATTCCGACCGCCTCGGTGGCGGAAATCAGTATCACAAGCACTGAACTTCCGACCATAACCGATGCCAATACGCGAATTGACGGGCGCACACAAACGGCGAATATAGGGGACACCAATGGCACCAGCTTCGGCACAACCACAACAGTTGGCGTAGACGGTATTGATCTGTTACCCCTTGCGGGTCCTGAAGTGCTTATATCTCACAACGGCGGTTCGCTGAACAATGGTCTTGTGCTTTTAGCCGATAATCTAACGGTTCGAAATGTAGCGATGCATGGTTTCCAAAGATCAGACATTGTGATTGGTGCTGGTGCGACAACCGATATTCGCGAGAATGTTCTTGGAATGCATGCATCGAGCATTGCCGACCCAGGTGGAATTTCCCGCTCACACAGGGCCATTCTTATCGATGGCGATGGTTCCTCGTCCACCATTAGCGGCAACGTTATCGATCATACTGTGAGTAACGCAGTCAGCAGTTTGCCCGGCTACAGCAACTGGGCGCTGACGGTCGTGCAGAATCAAATTGTACACCGAGGTTATGCAGGACAGATTAATGAGCACGGAACAGTCAATCTGTTTGCCGCCAGCAATGTCACCGTTGTCATGGAGAATAATGAGCTTGTCGGACCGACCACCCCTGCAGCGCAAAACTCCGGAGTGGCAGCACTGCAGATTGTGTCCGGTAGCGGGTCGACAGTGACTGCAACAAACAACACATTTACCGGAGGCATTGGCGGATTTGAAGCGCGAGCGGAGAACGGAGATATTACTGCAACAATTGAACGCAATATTGCATCGCTTGGCCTGACCGCTGGATTTGCAAGTACGCTGGCGACGCCATCGGCAGTAATAAACTCGAACGTACGGGACAACCAGATATCGTTGACTGACCAGGGCATTCTGACCAATTTCGATGACGGTGGTACCGCTTCTTTGGACATTAGCGGCAATATCATCAGCGACGTTACGGGCATTGGCATACTCGTGTCCGGAAATGCGAGCACAGGCGCGGTATCCGGCAGCATTGTCAACAATACAATCACCGACTCCGGCCAGGCCGGTATTGTGTCCTCGGACGATGTTGCGGCAGCCGTAAACGGATCTATTCTTGTTCAGGGCAACACGGTATCCGGCAGCGGGCTCGTCGGCTTAGGTAACAATTCAGCAACCGTGACTTCCTATTTGCAGAACACCGTTTTTTCGAGCGGCGGTCTTGGTATCGATCTTCAATTCGACGGTGTTACGGCGAATGATTCCGGTGATAGCGATGCAGGGCCTAACAGTCTTCTCAACTTCCCGGTTATCAGTTCTATCGGAGCTGACGGCACGGTCAATCTGGATTACGATTTTTACCTGGATGTTCCTGCCAATGCCGAAGGTTATCTCGTGGAAATTTACAGAGATAATGTATCGGGTGACAGCCATGGAGAAGGTGCGGAATATCTTGGTGCTTTGACGGTTCCCCACGCAGGCGGCAATCTGAATTTCAGCGGTTCATTCGTCTCATCGCTGACGATAGACGGAGGCGATGTCATCACGATGACTGCAACTCGTATCGATAGCGGGAATACATCCGGGTTTGCCGAGACATCGGAGTTCTCATCGGTTGTATCCGCCGGTGTTCCCGGGGACTTTGGCGATGCTCCGGATACGGGCGCCGGTACAGGTACCGGTAACTACGAGACGTTGCTGGCCAACGGAGGTCCCAGCCATGCGATTATCGCGGGCCTTGCCATCGGTACGGCACCGGACACCGATACAGACGGTTTTGCCGACGGCACGGATACGAACGGCGATGCCAGCGATGACGATACCGAAGGTACGGCGGATGAAGGTGCCATCGTATTTTCGGCGCTCGGCACGACAGATACCAGCTACAGCCTGAACGGCATTGCCGTCACCAATACGACCGGTGGCGATGCGACGTTATTTGGCTGGATCGACCTGGATCGAGACGGCAGTTTCGACGAAGACGAACGTGCGAGTACCACGGTTGCCGATGGTGCGACCAGCGCAAACCTGAACTGGGGAAGTCTGCCGGGGATCAGCGCAGGGACGACCTATGCCCGTTTTCGAATTGCGGCCGCTGCGGATCTGACCGCGGGCAGCGATGGCGGTGCCGACGAGGCATCTCTGGGTGCAGCCAACAGTGGCGAAGTGGAAGACTACACGTTGTCTATTGCGGCTCCACCGCAAGCGGGTCCTATGGTCGATACGGATGGTGATGGTATAGACGACCCCAATGACCTGGACGACGACAACGACGGTATTCTGGATTACGACGAATCGTCGTGTACTGTCACAAACACGGCTTTACCGGATTTGCTGTCTCTGTACACTAACGGCACAACCCTGCTACCCAATGGTGTAACGGTTGTTACGAGCGTTTTCGGTGTTGGTACTTCAACGCCCGTGGCAACTCCTGTCGCGCCCGATCTTCTTCTGATAGAGGATACGAACAACGAATTTACCGACCCGACGAATACGTTCTACGATTATGCGGTTCTTAAACTGGACTTCTCAGATGCCGTCATGGTCAATGGAACGTTCGATCTATACGATATTGACTACAGTCAGCGTGTAGCAGCATTCGGCGGTTTCGACGGTAATCTGATTCCGGCGGAAATGCTGGCAATCAACAATACCAGCGTGCAAACCGGAGATCTGGGTAATCAGCCGGCTGGAATCGCAGCGTCCGGGTCTTTTCCGATTCTGAAAGCCAATCCGACGGGTTCGACCTGGACCCTGGATGGACAAGCGGTGTTCAACAAAACTGTCGACAGCGTATTCTTTTTGTTTAATACGAGCGACCAGAATACCGCACTGTCCGGTGTGCGTGTAGGATATTCAGGCACGGTGACCTTGTGCCAACTGGACGAGGATACAGATAGCGACGGCGTTGCAAATCACCTCGATCTGGACAGCGACAACGACGGTATTAGCGATATCACGGAAAGCGGAGCCGACGCGGCAACTCTGGACCCCGAAAGTAACGGGGTAATCGACAATGCACAGTTTGCCGATGCCGATGCCGATGGGTTGTCCGATGCAATCGAAGCGATAAATGGCAACGATGTCGGAACGGCAGTCGTTGACACCGATGCAGATACAACGCCGGATTATCATGATCTCGACAGCGATGACGACGGTATTCCGGACGCTGTTGAGGCACAGGCTACTCCCGATTTCGCCTTAAATTACAGTAACGACGGCAACGTCGCCGATGATGATGCGGATGGCGACGGTATCATCGACATTTACGATGACTTTTCCGGGCATGGCGGCAGTTTTAATACACCGCAGAACACCGATGCTGCAGATCAGCCGGACTATATCGATACGGATGCCGACAACGATTCCGCACTGGACAGTGCGGAAGGCGGCAGCCTGGTGACCGGCGTGAGCTACGCCGATCCAAACGGTAACATCGACGACCCCGCCAGTGATCTGCCCAATGAACTCGGGGACACAACCGAAGTGGCGTACAGGGAAACGGGAGATTTTGGCGATGCTCCGGATACGGGCGCTGGTACAGGTACCGGTAACTACGAGACGTTGCTGGCCAACGGAGGTCCCAGCCATGCGATTATCGCGGGCCTTGCCATCGGTACGGCACCGGACACCGATACAGACGGTTTTGCCGACGGCACGGATACGAACGGCGATGCCAGCGATGACGATACCGAAGGTACGGCGGATGAAGGTGCCATCGTATTTTCGGCGCTCGGCACGACAGATACCAGCTACAGCCTGAACGGCATTGCCGTCACCAATACGACCGGTGGCGATGCGACGTTATTTGGCTGGATCGACCTGGATCGAGACGGCAGTTTCGACGAAGACGAACGTGCGAGTACCACGGTTGCCGATGGTGCGACCAGCGCAAACCTGAACTGGGGAAGTCTGCCGGGGATCAGCGCAGGGACGACCTATGCCCGTTTTCGAATTGCGGCCGCTGCGGATCTGACCGCGGGCAGCGATGGCGGTGCCGACGAGGCATCTCTGGGTGCTGCGAACAGTGGCGAAGTGGAAGACTATGAGATCACCGTTATCGATGTGGGTAACACGATTAGCGGCTTCGTCTTTAACGACAACGGCAACGGTGCCGGCATTGCGCACGACGGTATCGTCAATGGAACGGAAGCGGGATTTGCCGGGTTAACCATTCGCGTGCTTCACGATGCGGATGGCAACGGTGTCTGTGATGGTTCGGAAACGGAACTCGGTTCGGCGGTCACCGAAAGCAACGGTGGCTACCTCGTCACGCTGGAGCCTGCGACTTTTGGCCTGGATGTCTGCCTGCTGAGTGAAACGCCGCCGGCTTATTTGTCGGTCAGCGAGTCGAGCAACGGGAATTTCATAAATGGAGCACCGTTGGACGACGATGTCATGACGTTTACCTTGCCCGGTACGGCAATCAACTGGAGCGCTATTAACTTCGGTGACATCGCAGTGCCGACCCTGGTACCCGATCACATCCGGCAGGCGGCGCCCGGCAGCGTTGTCTGGCTGCCACATACCTATACCGCATCCAGCAGTGGAACGGTCGATTTTACGGTTGCAGACGCGTCATCGAACCCGGCCCTTTCAGGCTGGGAGCAGTCCTTGTATGCGGATGCTGACTGCAACGGAGCGATCGATGCGGGTGAAGCGCCGCTTGCAGCTGCCATTGCCGTCGATGCGGACAACAATCGTCAGGTGTGTCTGCTTGTCCGAGTATTCGTTCCATCCACCGCACCCGCGCAGGCGCAGTATCGGTTGCATATCGATGCAGCGACGAGTTTCGCCGGTACTGCGATTTCCAGTACGTCGCAGGTCACCGATCTGGTCGTCGTTGGTGAGGTTGGGCTGGAACTGCGAAAGACAGTACGCAATGTCTCCGGGGCAGGAGCGGAAACGACGTCCAATACGGGGCATCCTGGCGATGTACTGGAATACGTTGTCTATTATCGCAATGTCGGAACCGCGCCAATTACCGACCTGATACTCTACGATCAGACACCCGCTTTCTCGGAACTCGCAGGTGCCGTCGGTTGCCCCGGTTCTTTGCCGTCGGCATTGACCGGCTGTTCCGTTGTCGAGCCGTCAGCCGGTAACGTGCCCGGTTACGAAGGTGCCGTGCAGTGGTCATTCACCGGGCAGCTTGATGCCGGTGCAGAAGGTGCCGTCAGTTATCAGGTCCTGATACAGTAGTGTCAGTGCGATCGAATTCGACGGGAAATAGTGTCGAAGATTGTCGAGCACCGGAAGTAGTCAGCGAATTAAGTCCAACAACATAATCTACGATCGAACTCACGATTTAATTTGTGACGAGCGTCACAGGTTTTCTTCGCGCAGCCGCTAGACTCCGATCCAATCGTTTGGGAAGTATTTTCTTCGCAATTGGACATAACGACCATTGCGGCAGATATAAGCCGGAGGGCTGGGTATGAAACTGAAGTACACGATCGTATTGCTGGCGCTGTTTCCGTTGAGTGCGTTCGCGGACGATATGACGGCGACCGTCTGGGATCCGGGCTGCAATCACACGATGGCCACGAACTGGTTTACGCTGGGGCCGCAGGAAGAGACGAAGCGCATCTATGTGGACCTAAGCGGTTGCACGAAGGAGCAGCTTGGCAGTCTGTTGTTTTTCGGGAATTACGCAACGAAAACGCGGGGGCGATTGCTGGAGCAACGCCATAAGGTTCAGCTCAGTATTGCAGCGCTGGATGTGCATGGAAACATCGCTTCGGAATCGGCTTCTGATTCCGGTTCGTTGCTCAGCGAAATATCAGCCTCCGGTTCTGCCGGTTGCTGGTTGGTCGCAAAGAACCTCAACCGCAATAAAGCGGTAACGATTCGGCTAAGATCACAATTAATAGCGCCTTAACTTGTACAAGTGTGCAGTTTTTAGCTGGCGTTAGTGAATGATTGTTTCAGAAAATCATTAACTGAAAATAAAACCCGCCAATACGACGACGAGCAGCGGCCATTCGATTGACCGCAACGGGAGTGTGTTGTAACATAAAACTGAGCCGCGAAAAAAAGATCGCCAAGAGCGCTTACAAAAGCGGCATCGTTCATTCAATGCTATTGCGCAACGCAACAGGCACGGAAGAAGTACCGCTCCAGGGACGGCGCCCGGATTCACGCAATCCATAAATGACGACGCCGCTTGAAACACTGATTGAGGCGATCAGCTCAGGGTCGTCGGTATGTAAATTTCAGTAGTTCCGGGTTTCTTACCCAACGACTCATTTCACCAACGCTCGTGAAATGGCTGCTCAGTTTTTTTCCGCTCCAGGCATTGGCCAGAAACGTGCGTTTCCATCGGGAGAATAAGAATGAGTAATAACACCAGAAGGACAATCAGGGGATCTGCCCTTGCGGTCGCAAACAGACTCGCCACCATTGCAACTGTTTTATCTGTATCGGCCGTGGCGTTTATTTCGCCACAGGCCATTGCCCAGGACGGGACGGGCGACACAATCGTCGGTCCGTGCATGGACGATTTGTTTCCCGGCACTTTAGGCTGCACGGCGAATGACGTACGAGTGTCCGGTATTGCGGATGTATCCGGCGACGGTCTTGTCAACGAGGATGACATCACGTTTGCACCGGTCTGCGATGCGGGCTCATTGAATGCCGGTGCCGATTGCAGCACCGATGCCAACATATGCCTCGATCAGTCCGGTACGCCGGCGCCACAGATGTGCGGTGATCGTTGTGCGTTTCCCGGCGACACGACAACATTTGCGACCACGTTCATCGTCGAACTCAGTGCTCAGGAGCGTTATGACATCGGCCTGTATTTCGATGTCGGTGGCGATCCCGAGGGAGACGGCGCGCTGACGGGAACGTGCTCTATCAGCACGTTGCCGGAAACCGGCACGTTCGATCGGCCGGACGGGCACCCGGCTGGAAACAGCGGAATGTTTGTCGACCTTGATACGACGTGCAAAGGGAGCGGCTGTCCGCAGCCCGGCGATTTGTGCGGCGACATTGACGATTCGGCAAATCCGATTTTTTACGATCTGGCATCAACATCGAATTTCATAACGGCGACCTGTATCGCCAATCCGGACACCGGAAACCTCGTGCTGCCGAGCTGCACGAGCTGGCGTCAGTCCGGCGCAAACGAACTGTGCCTGTCGCCACTCGATGCGTTTCCGGGATCGCCGTCCAAATGCAATTGTGACGATGCGTTTGAACTTCCGATTGAAGTTCCCCCGGCTGAGTTGCTTGTCGTAAAGACAGCAACGCCGACGACGGTCAACGAGCCGGGCGGTAACGTACAGTTCGACGTGTCGGTGACCAATACGGGCGTGGACCCGAACAACGATGTAACGCTCAACAGCCTGACGGACAGCATCTACGGCGATATTACGACGGTGCAGGGCGACATCGTGTCGACGACGTGTTCGGTGACACAAACGATTACGCCGGGGGGTACGTACACCTGTTCGTTCACGGCTACGGTCACGGGAAATGGCGGAGACACCGAAGTAGACGTTGTCACAGCGGCGGGTGTCGACGACAACGGCAACGAGATTGGCGGCATGGATGACGCCACGGTTGACATCATCGATTTGCAACCCGCGATATCGGTCGAAAAAACCGCCAGCCCTACAAGTGTGGAGGAAGGATCCGGCACGGTCGTGACATTCTCGGTGACCGTCGATAACGACAGCGTAGCCGATCCGCTCACTGTGACCGCGCTAAGCGACGACATTTATGGCGACATCACGATGGTGCAGGGCGACATCCTGTCGACGACCTGTACGACAGGTCAGACCATCGCGCTCGGTGGAAGCTATTCCTGCACGTTTACCGCCGTTGTCGACGGTCCGGCATTTAGTTCGGAAACCGATACGGTGACCGCAACCGGCCAGGACGACGAGACGCCTGCAAACGAAGTGTCGGCCATGGATTCCGCGACGGTGACCGTCACCGACAACCCGGCAGCCATCAGCCTCGTCAAGACCGCCAATCCGACTCAGGTCAACGAGCCCGGTGACGACGTAACGTTCTCGTTCACCATAACGAATCTGTCCAGCGTCGATTCGGTGACGATCAATAGCTTCACCGATACGATCTACGGCGATCTGAACGGTAAGGGCGATTGCAGCGTACCGCAGCTTATTGCGCCGAGCGGCTCTTACAGTTGTTCGTTCATGGCAATGGTGAGCGGCAACGCGGGCGATTCTGAAACGAATGTCGCGACAGCGTCCGGCGTCGATGACGACGGCCAGCCCGTGATGGCCAGCGACGATGCGACCGTGATGATCGTCGACGTTCCGCCGGCCGCGTCGCTGACCAAAACGGCGACGATGGCTGTCGTGAGTTACGATGTCGCGGTCACCAACGACTCCAGTGCCGAGGCGCTCGATCTGACCGACCTGAGCGATGACATGTTCGGCGATATCACCGTGGTTGACGGCGTCACAATTCTGTCTTCGGATTGTGCGGTACCGCAAAGTATCGCTGTAGGCGCTACTTATGAGTGCAGCTTCGATGCGAAAGTCGGTACGTCGCCGCACACGAATACGGTAACCGGTACCGTTTCGGACGACGACGGAAACTCGGTCAATCCGGCCCCATCGGACGATGCGACGGTAACCTTCGAGTGAGTGACACAGGGCCGGCGGCAATCGTGCCGCCGGCCTTTCTTGGCCGCGCTCGTGTAGCGGTAGTCATTCTTTTCGCCCTTTGTGGTGGCGGAAAAGCCGCTGCCGATGCGCAGACGCACGACGGCGTTGAAGTCGGATTCACCGACGAAGGCCACCCGTATATCGGCAGCGCGACGGCACCGCTGACGCTTGAGGAATGGAGTGACTACCTTTGTCCTTACTGTCGACGGCACTTCGAACTTGCTCTGCCGAAACTCATCGACGGAATTGTGCAGCGAGGCGAGCTGAGAGTCGTATTTCGCGATCTGCCGATTCCTGGACTGCATCCCAATGCCGTGGCAGGACACGCCGCTGCCCGGTGTGCCGGAGAGCAGGGCGCCGCCGCGTACTGGCGTATGCACGACGCACTGTTTCGGCGACAAGCGGAGTGGGGCCGGTCTGCGGACCCGCTCCCCGCGCTCGCCCGAATTGCATCGGAGCTCAAACTCGACCGGCCGCGTTACGACGCGTGCATGCGGCTGGGAAATCAGCAACAACGTGTTGAGGCCGACGCGACATTGGCTGCTTCGCTTGGGTATCGCGGAACGCCGAGCTTCCGTTTCATTGACCTGAATGGCGAAACCGTGCATGAGTTTTCCGGGGCGCTGCCGCCAGTACGATTCGAACAGGCGGCATCTGCGTTACTTGCCGGAGAGGAGCCGCCGGGACCGGCTCGGCCCGAACTGCCGCTGTGGGCTCGGTCGGAAGGGCTCGCGCCTGACAGCGATCGCGAGGGCTACACTGTCGCGGGCGACCCCTACAGGGGCGATCCGGACGCCCCGGTGACGGTAATCGCATTTCAGGATTTCGAATGCCGTGCCTGCCGCAATCACAAGCTGGTCGTGCAGCCTGAACTCGATCGGGCGCTTGTCGATGCCGGTAAGGTGCGATGGGTCGAAAAACATTTTCCAATGCGTGAGCACGCGCACGCATTACTGGGTTCGGTCGCCGCCGAGTGTGCCGGTGAGCAACAACAGTACTGGCCAATGCAGTCTTTGCTGTTTTCTGAGCCTGAGCGATGGCTTAATTCGTCGGCGGAAGACAACCTGCTTAAGATTGCCGGCGAACTCAAGCTTAATCGATCGGCGTTCAGACATTGTTTAGTGAGCAGGCACGGCGTCGAGCGGGTACTGGACGACCTATACGATGCCCAGGGCCTTATCACGAAAGTGCCGACGTTTGTCATCATCGCCGACGGGCAGGGTGCCACGACCGGACCGTTGTCCGCGGAACAGTTCATTAAGATCGTCAACGAGCGTCTGCCCGACGGACGCTGAGCCGGGCCGATCGAATTGGGGCCTGTTAACAGGCCCTGGAAAGCGGGCCCTGCCAGGTCCTGATATAACCTGACGCATATTCGAGTACGCCGACAGAGTAAGCGCATCGATGGTTTACTCCTGGCACGATGCCCGGTAGCTGCGCATGTCATCCTGAAACAGTATTTTTGTCCAGAGTTATCAATTGCTTAGCTGCTAGGTTAGAATCGCCGTCGATATCCGTCACGGGCTTGTCGACGACGTGCACGGAGTCGACCGCTGCGAGAGCCAGATATGACACCTGATGATAATCGGCAAGTACCGGAGAAGTCCGAGCAACAGACGGTGGATTATTCGGTCTCTCAGGGATTTTTCGCCGTACTGTCCAGGCATTCGATTTCGGTCGCCATCAGTTCCTATCAATCGAGCTTACTGTACGTCATCGGTCGAAACCCTGGTTCCGGCGTCAACGTTCATCAGGCCGTCATGCCCAAGCCCATGGGACTGGTTATCGACGATAACGGCGGGCTGCTGTTGGCTGCCGGCCATCAGCTCATTCGTTTTTAAAACGTTCTCGCAGAGGACCAGTGGGTCAATCACCGGTTCGATGCTTGTTTCGTGCCCAGAACCATGCATTTTACGGGTCGGCTGGATGCTCACGACGTGGGGCTGGCTGCCGACGGCAAGCCGATCTTCGTCAATACGCGTTTCAACTGTCTGGCCACAGTGTCGTCGCAGCACAGTTTCGAGGCTGTTTGGAAGCCGTTCTTCATCAGCAAGCTGGTGGATGAGGATCGTTGTCATCTAAACGGTCTGGCCATGGAGAACGGCGTCCCCCGTTATGTCACTGCCGTCAGCCGTTCCGACACCATCGACGGTTGGCGTGACAGAAGGAGCGACGGCGGCGTCGTGATCGACGTACAAACCAACCGCGTAGTCTGCGAAGGCCTGTCGATGCCGCACTCGCCGCGTCTGCACAATGGTGAATTGTGGGTGTTGAATTCAGGTAAGGGCGAGATGGGAGTCGTAACGGGGCTGGATGGTGGCGTCGGCAAATTCGAGGCGCGAGTGTTTTGTCCGGGGTTTCTGAGGGGGCTTGCATTTCACAAGAATTACGCCTTTGTCGGTCTATCCAGGCCCCGCCACAAGCGTTTCGAGGGTTTGGAGCTCGATCGGCTTCTTAGACAAGCGGACTCCGAACCCTGGTGCGGCCTGCAAGTCATCGATCTGGCCAGCAACACCTGCGTTGACTGGTTCCGGGTCGACGGCAGCATCAACGAACTCTACGACGTTTCACTGATTGAAGGATTCACTTGCCCATGGTGATCTCACCCGGTTCCTCGGAAGCCCTGAACTTCGTTACGTTCGAGGGCAGGAAACTCGATTCGACCGCTAAATCGGCGTGCGCCGACAAACATACTCATTGAGCATCTACGAATGAAAGCAAATAAATTGTCGGCTTCGGCCTCAAAAAAAATCGGCCTGGGCCTTGCCGTCGCCGGCGTGGCATTCACGGGCTACTACTCCCGGCGCAGCTACGCGGGCACCTGCACACCGATCGGGGTTGGTGTTTATTCCTGTACGGGTCCGGTTGACGGTGGCGATATCACCGTCACTTTGCCTTCCGGGCCGGGACTGGGGGGCGGTACCGATCTGAGCATTACGACCGCGCCCGGATTCGGCATCTCGACGGTTGCGGGTGACGGTATTTTCATAGAGGGATTCGATAACGGCGATATTGTCTTTACCGACGATCACGCTTCGGCCATTACCGGCGCTACCAATGGACTGGTCGTGAGAAACGTCGGCTTCGCCGCGACCGGTACGACGACGGTGACGGTTAGCGGCAACATAACGGGGACAAGCGGCGACGGGATTCTGATGAATGCCGCAGTTGGCGTGATCGGTGGTTCCAACGGCATTGCCGTCGATCACAATTACTATTCGTTCGGCTCCATAGCCATCACGACGGCCCCCGGCACGGTGGTCACCGGACAGGGAAGTGACGGCATTTACGCAAGGAACTATTACACCAGCAGCAGTATCGCCATCAATGCCCAGGGCGATGTCAACGGCAATCGCAATGGCATCTATGCCCGCAACTACGGCACGGCGGGGCTGAGCATCTCGGTCAGTGGGGACGTGACCGGCAATGGCGGCAGCGGCATCGACGCATACAACAGTGCCAACGACGTCAGCGGATCGCTGTCCATCTACCAGGCGGCCGGCACGGCGACCGGTGCGGTCGACGGCATAAATGCCGATAACTACGGCGGTTCAGTAACGATCAATACATCGGGTTCCAGCGTGGGCCTGGGGGGTGACGGCATCTTCGTCCTCAACAACGCCGGCACCACGGATCTCAGCGTCACCGTCAACAATGCCGACGGCACCGATGACGGGGTCGATGCACGCAACCTGGGCAGCGGCAGTACGTCGATCACGGTTACCGGCACCGTCGTCGGCGGCAATGACGGCATTTACGCCAGCGGCGGCATTGCCACCACCGGATTGAGCATTGACAATCAGGGCAGTGTCTCCGGTCAGAATGCTGCCATTCGTACCGTGAACCAGGGCACGGGCGAGACGACCGTCACCGGTGCCGGTGCCCTGCAAAGCACGGCCGGGGACGGCCTGGTTACGAACGGTATCGGCTCGGTGGTTGTCGACATCCAGGGAGACATCGACGCTGCGGGTAACGGCGTTTTCGTCACTAGCGACAATGCCGATACCAAATCGATTACCACGAGCGGCGTCATAAATGCGGGTCAGACCGGTATCCTGATCACCAACCCGGCCGATACCGCCATTGACGTGGACGTGCGGGGCGACGTCAACGGGGGCGAATTCGGTGTGTATGTGGAGGCCGGTTCGGCCGCCACCAGCATCACGACCAGCGGTAACGTGAACGGCGGCAGCGCCGACGGTATTGCCGTGAACGACAACTACAGCAGTGTCCTGACCATCGACGCCCAGGGCAACGTGTCGGGAGGACGGCACGGCATTTATTTGCCGGGATATTACACCGCCAACACGGGCAGTATCTCGATCACGGGCGGCGGCGCGGTAAGCGGAGGTTCGGGTGACGGGATTAATGTGAACAACACCGGTACATCACTGGTGATCGTCACGGGTAATACCGTGAGCGGTGGCGACGACGGTATCGATGCACGCAACTACGGCACGGCTGGACTGGATATTTCGATCAGTGGGGACGTGACCGGTAATGGCGGCAGCGGTATCGACGCTTACAACAGTGCCAACGACGTTAGCGGATCGCTGTCAATCGACCAGGCGGCGGGCACGACGACGACCGGTGCGGCCGACGGTATAACCGCGGACAATTTCGGTGGTTCTCTGACGATCAACGCGCTGGGCTCCAGCGTGGGCCTGGCAGGAAACGGCATCTTTGCCCGCAACAATGCCGGTAGCACTGATCTCACAATCACCGCGAACGATGCCGACGGCGCAGAAAACGGTATCTTCGCGTATAACGGCGGTTCCGGCGACTTGTCGGTCACTATTACGGGAACCGTCCGAGGAGGCAGCGGATACGGCCTGGAAGCAGGCGTGCAAACCGGGACCGCGACGATCAACCTCAACGGCGGCGCCGACGTCAGCGCCGCTTCCGGATTGGCGATTGTCGACGTCCAGGGAGAATCGACGGTCAATCTCAACATCGGGGCAAGCGTTAGCGGCGACAGCCGGCTGGGTGCGGGTAACGATGCCTTCAACCTCTCGGGCGGATCGAATACCGGCAACATCTACGGCGAAAACGACGACGACACGTTCGACTGGACAGCCGGTACGCTTAGCGGCGGTTTTTTTGGTGGCGATGGGTCCGACGTGGCCACTATCACGGCAGCCGCGGCACTTGGCGGCAGCGAAACGCTGGATGGCGGCGATGACACGTCCGATACCGACGGCTGGATCGACGTACTGACGATAGACGGAGTTTCCGCCACCGTCGGCGACGGCAACATCGTCAATTGGGAAGTCGTCAATCTGACGAACTCGACACTGAACATTGCAGGCCTGGCCGCACCTGTCGTCAATACATGCAGCGGTTCGCTGACGCTCGGGGGGACTGGCGCCGTCGATGACGTTTTGGGCTGCACGTCCGATGACGACATCGCGATTACCGGCGACACCGTCGTGGCCAACGGCATACAGGGCGCCGGTGGAGCGGATAGCATTTCAATACTGGGGCACGCCTCCGTCGCGACCGTCACGGGCGACGGCGACGGCCAGGATGCCTCGGGCGGTCTTTTTGGCAACGACACAATCACCATCGACACAACCGGCACGGTTGCCAGCGTCAGTGGCAACGACGGCGATGACACCATCCACCTGCTCGGCGGCAGCGTCAACGCCATAGATGCCGGCGCCGGCGGCGACAGCATCCGCCTGGACGGCGCTGTCGTCGGTGATCTGCTCGACGCCGGTGACGGCGACGACACGGGTATCTGGTCGGCAGGTACAATGGCCTCATTCCAGGGCGGTACCGGTTCGGACACGCTGGAACTGACGGCAGCGAGCTATAACGGCAGCCAGATTCTGGATGGCGGAGACGATCTTTCCGCCGCGGACGGCTGGATCGACACCCTCCATTTCAACGGCGTCACGGCGGCAGTTGCGGCCGGTTCCCTGCGCAACTGGGAGAACGTCGTCATCAGCGGCGGTAATCTCAGCTTTGTCGGCAATGCCCTGACGGTCGGCTCGGATCCAAGCACCGGACTGAGCATTGCAAGTGCCACGATACTCAACATCGGCGGGGCTTTTACGCTGACAGGCAATCTCAATAACCAAGGCATGCTCAGTCTGTTGAACGGCGCACCGGGCGACAGCTTCCACGTATCCGGCAACTACCAGGGCTCGGGTCAGTTGCTGGTCGACGTGGACTTCGGCAGTGCCACCGCCGACACCATAGTCGTGGCGGGCGACGCCGGTTCGGGCACCACCGGTATTGTGATCAACGACGTCAGCAGCGGATTCGCGAGCGGTGAGGATATCCTGTTGGTGGACATCGGCGGCAACTCAGCGCCGGATGCTTTTTCTCTGGTGGGCGGATCCATGTCCAGCGGCGCCTTTGTCTACGATCTGGGGCGGGTGAACGGCGACTTCCTGCTGGTCAACTCCGGCTTTAATCCTGTCGTCGCAGTCTACGAAGCTTATCCCCAGGCGCTATTGGCCGCCAGCCAGGTACCGACGCTGGAACGGCGCGTGGGCAACCGTTTCTGGCAGCGGGGGGCGTCTGCGGATCGGTACTCGCTCGACGATCAGGACGCACTTTGGGTACGCTTTTCCGGTAGCGCCCTTCGACAGCGGCCGAAGACTTCCGCCGCTGACAGCAGGCTGGACACCGACCGCGGTCAGTTGCAACTGGGAGTAGACACAAAGCCCTTTGAATACCGTAGCGGCAATCTGTTTCTCGGCATTACGAGTCAGTACCTTCGCTCCGATAGCGATGTGCGATCCGCGATCGGCAACGGCGCAATTAAGATTCAGGGCCACGGGTTTGGTGTAAACGCTACCTGGTACGGCAACGGAGGCTTCTATGCCGATTTCCAGTCACAGCGCAACTGGTTCGATAGCGATATTTTATCTTCGGAGAGGGGGCGGCTCAGTGTGGATAACGACGGCATCGGCGTGCTCTATTCGCTCGAGATGGGTAAGCGTGTAGAACGAGGCAAGTGGGTGCTGACCCCACAATTGCAAGTCGTTCGCAATCGCGTGAAGTTCGACGACATACTCGATCCGGCGGGTAACCGTGTTGCCATGGCCGATAGCGATGATTTGAAAGCGCGGCTGGGATTGGGAGTCAGCCACTACAGTAGCTGGGAGGGAGAAAGCGGTGCCACAAAAGCTCGGCGTCTGTATCTGATCGTCAACGTACACCATCGTTTTCAGGGCGATACACGGATCGGCATCAATGGCACGTCATTGGGTTATCAGCCCGAAAACTGGTCCGGCGAATTGGGGATTGGCGGTAGTTACAGCTCGAATAGCGGACGCCTTGTTTTGTTTGGGGAACTGACCGGCGGGTTCGGTTTTTCCAATTCCGACGATAACAATGCCGTTTCCGGCGTCCTGGGCATTAGATTCAATTTCTGAACGGCGGCCGATTCCAACGTCCGGGGATTGGTTCTCTGCGAACCGCGGCGGCTTGCGGTAGTTGGTGCACATCAAAGCCGCGCCTGACTGGTACGTGTGGTAGCAGACTCGGACGATGTCGATGAGTTCCCTCAGAAATCAGATCGTCACGGAGCGTCTGCCCGACAGATGCTGAGCCGGGCCGATCGACGCCTAAATCGGGCCCAGACCGCACAATTATCCTGTAGAATTCTGCCACCTTATTTTCTTTCACCGCATTCCAAGAGGTTACCGTGAGCAACGCAGAACAACTCGAAAAGATCAGGACCGCACCAGGATTTATCGCCGCGCTGGACCAGAGTGGCGGCAGCACGCCGAAGGCGCTGGGACTCTACGGCATCACGCCCGATGCCTGGTCGAACGACGACGAGATGTTTGCAGTCGTTCACGACATGCGGACGCGCATCATGACGAGCCCGTCATTCGGCGGTGATCGAATCCTCGGCGCGATCCTGTTCGAGAACACGATGGATCGCGAGGTCGAAGGGCAGCCCACGGCGTCCTATCTGTGGAGCGTCAAGAACGTGGTGCCGTTTCTCAAAGTCGACAAAGGCCTCGCCGATGTCGTCGACGGTGCGCAGGTCATGAACCCAATCCCGGGTCTGGGTGCGTTGCTCGACAAGGCCAAAGCCGCGGGTATCTTCGGTACCAAGATGCGGTCGGTCATCAAAGAGGCAAACGCTTCCGGAATCAACGCCGTCGTCGATCAGCAGTTTGAGATCGGGCGGCAGATCGTCGCCGCCGGGCTGGTGCCGATAATCGAACCTGAGGTCGACATTCATTGCCCGGACAAGGCTGCTGCTGAGGACATCCTGCACGATGCGATCATGCGTCATCTGAACAGTCTGAACGCCGACGAGACCGTGATGCTCAAGCTGACGCTGCCTGAGAAGGACGGTTTGTACGCGGACTGCGTAGCACATCCCAATGTTGCGCGTGTCGTCGCACTCTCCGGCGGTTATTCTCGCGAGGAAGCCAACGACAGACTGTCGCGCCAGAACGGTATGGTTGCGAGTTTTTCCCGAGCGCTGTCCGAAGGTCTGAACGCACAGCAGTCGACTGATGAGTTCAACGCCACGCTGGACGCATCGATCGCGAGTATCGCAGCAGCCTCGGCAACCTAGTGAACCGAATTTACCATTCGGCCCACTAGTGGGCCGTGCGGTAAATTCGGTGACTTTCAGTCGCATCACAACGCCCTTGGGCAAGGCGAGCGAGCGCAGGACTGGCCGTCGCCAATTCAAGCGAGCTCAACGCCGCCGAAGGGCGTTGTGGTGCGACCCACCGGGAGCCCTTCTCAAGGGGCATACCGGTGTTGAAGCGGCTTGACATAGCCCGGCTATGCCGACACCGCTTCGCCTGGGTCTGCCCCTTGAGAAGGACTCTGAATGTGACCGAATTTACCACTCGGCCCAGTAACAATCCCCCGGCAAAGCCGGGGGCTTTCAATTTGTGAGCCGCTCAAAGCGGCATGACGGAATCGCTACGCGATTCCTTGTGCCCCCTGAAGGGGGCGCTACATCAGCTCCATTTGATCCCGGCGCTGATCCTCCTGCTCCTGGTGTCGTATGTACTCCCGGATCACTTCCTCGTCTCGACCCACTGTGGAGACGAAGTAGCCTCGGGCCCAGAATCTCTGCCCCACGAAATTCCTCTTTACCGCTGCGTATCGCCTCGCTATGTGGATCGCACTTTTCCCTTTAATGAATCCTACAACCTGAGCCACTGCGTACTTCGGCGGAATCGATATCATCATATGCACGTGATCCGGCATCAGATGTCCTTCTTCGATCCGGCTTTCTCTTTGCTCCGCCAGACGCCTGAATATCTCTCCCAACTCCGACCGGATACGACCAAATATCGCCTTCTTCCGGTATTTGGGAATGAACACAACGTGATACTTACACTCCCAACGGCTGTGATTTAAACTGCCGATTCGTCTCATGGTTTCTCCTTGGTGTGTGGCTTGGCGGCTCACACCTTGGAGTTACTGTGAGACTCCCGGAATTGTCAAACTTCTAATGCCTCCCCGGCAGAGCCGGGGGGTCTCCCTTTTTTACTAGCTACATAAGAATCAGACGCATTCCAATACAAAGACCGCCGCCCTGAGGCGGTCTTTGCGCTACACTGTTTGCCGGTAGTCCAATCCCTGCTGTCCGGGGAGGTAGCATGCAACACGTCGGCAAGAGTGAGATTAAGCGGGTTAGGGTCACGTTTGGATTGCCGGCTGCTGCACGCTGTCTGTGCCTTGGCGTTCTGTTCGCGGCCCAGGCATTCGGTCAGACACCGTCGGCAGCGACTGATAAGCCTGCGCCTATGTCCGAGGCATTACGCGAGTCATTTTCGAACGTGGTCGTATTTCCGGGAACCGTGAACGCACGCCACGAGCTCACGGGCACCTACGGTAAAGAAACCTACGACGCGCAAAGCGGTGCAGCCAAAGGGGTTAGCATGACGGGTGCGCAGACGGAACTCGGCGGGGTTCGATTTGGCGTCTCGATTCCGGTGCTGGAATTGCCGGCCATGTTGCTCGGCGGCATGGCCGGGGCGACTCAACGTCAGGTACAGGATTTGCGCGATGCGCTTGCGAAGGATCTCGCGCGTACGACCGACCAGCCGCTCAACAACCAGGCGCTGGCGACCGACGTTTACTGGAATATTCGGAACGTGCCGGGCATTGGCGGTAACGTTCTGTCCGTGGAGTCGCCGGTGCCCGAGGATGCGGACGGGGTGCTCAATGTCTACTACACGGACCTGAAGGTCGAGATCGATGGCCGGGACGCGATTCTGCGGACGTCCGTGAATGCGTTTTTGCGTCGCGCGAAAAGCGGACAACCGGTGCTCGAGGCGGAGGTTTACTACGAAGACCGCGACACGCTGGCCAACTGGACGAAGAACGACAGTGCGCTGTGGCGCGACTATGCGAACTATGCGCGTCATTATCTGGCGCGAGAAGTATCTGCCGTGCTGTTCGAGCGCATCGACACGGAGCACGAATTACGTCCCATCGCGACGACATCCGTGTCGCCGGTTCGCAGGGATGTCTGGAACGGTGTCTCGCGGACAGTATCGCCGACGTTCGCCTGGGAGCTGAACCTTCCGGACGCGCCGACCGGAAACGCGTTCACCGACGGTATCGACGCCGCGCAGGTCGCGTGGGAATTCGAAATCTACGACGGCAGGCAGATCGTGTTTGGCGAGCGGCAGATTCCGTCGGCGCAGTTTACGTTGCCGGTCGAACTGAGCTGCGGCTATTATCGCTGGAGTGTGCGGCCGGTGTATCGCTTCGCCGGTCAGACGCGGTACGGAGCGTGGATGCGTGCGAATGGCGGCAAAGTGACACTTGGCGGCGGTAAAGGGCGGCAGATTTCAGAAAATCCGGCGTACATCTACGATTTTGCAGCCCTGCGCGTGAAGTGCTGAATGGCCGGATGTATAGGCATATATGCTTATTCTGATCGCTCAGCAATCGTTCGATTATAGAATGCGGGGATTGTGGCTGGCGCTATGGGGTGACTATGACTGATGGAAATACGAGTAAGGAGGCGGTCGTTAAGTTCGCCGCCGTTGAGGACGGTTCGGAGAACACCGATCCCGATGGCCCGCCCACGGTCTATGGCGGGTCGCGGCACAGTCCTGAGCGCATCAGGGATCTGTTCCGCAACGGCCGCTATCCGTACAAAACGAAAATACGCAAGCGCGTTTATGAGCAGCACAAGGAAGAACTGCAGGTCGAACTGCTTAAGGTGCAGAGCTGGGTAAAGACCACGGGTCAGCGCATCGTTGTCATCTGCGAAGGCCGCGACGCGGCCGGCAAGGGCGGGACGATAAAGCGTTTCATGGAGCACCTGAATCCGCGCGCCGCACGCGTCGTGGCGCTCGAGAAACCAACCGATCACGAGCGCGGCCAGTGGTATTTTCAGCGCTACGTCAAGCACCTGCCGTCCGAGGGCGAAATGGTGTTTTTCGATCGTTCCTGGTATAACCGCGCGGGCGTCGAACGGGTAATGGGTTTCTGCGATTCGCTCGAGTATCTCGAGTTTATGCGCCAGGTGCCGGACCTCGAGCGCATGCTGGCCCGATCAGGCATTCGGCTGTTCAAGTACTGGTTCTCGGTGACGCGCGAGGAGCAGGAGCGACGCTTCGAATCTCGCTCGAAAGATCCCCTGAAACAATGGAAATTGTCGCCGATCGATCAGGAATCGCGTGACAAATGGGCGGAGTACACCGAAGCCAAGGAGGCCATGTTCTTTTACACGGACACGGCCGACGCGCCCTGGACAATTGTGAAATCGGATGACAAGAAGCGCGCGCGCCTGAACTGCATGCAGCATTTTCTCTCCAATCTGGATTATCCCGACAAGGATAAGCGCGTTGTCACCGGTCCGGACCCGTTAATCGTCGGGGCGTCCTCCCAGGTCATCGAAAAAGACCGGCACCTCTGGGGCTGACAGCGGCTGCCGGGCCGGCGCCGTTGTGTCCGGCCGGCATTACGGCGATAATCGCCGCCGGTCCGCGTCGGCTTCCCCGCGACGGTGAGCCGTGAACCCCGCCAGGCCCGGAAGGGAGCAACGGTAGCGGTGATGCCGGGTGCCGGGGAGCGGCTGGCGCGGGCCACTTTGCGTTACACTGGTCGTTTGCGGCGGATGCCCGACAGATGAGTATTCTTCAATGAGTTATCTTGTCCTGGCCCGCAAATGGCGGCCCGGGAATTTTGACGACACGGTAGGCCAGCAGCATGTGCTGCAGGCACTGACGAACGCGCTCGACACGGGCCGGCTGCATCATGCGTATCTGTTCACGGGTACGCGGGGCGTCGGTAAGACCACGATCGCGCGCATTCTCGCCAAAGCGCTCAACTGTGAGCGCGGCGTCTCGGCGAGCCCCTGCGGCGAGTGCAGCGCCTGCGTGGAGATCGACGAGGGACGCTTTGTCGATCTGATCGAAGTGGATGGGGCATCGAAGACCAAGGTCGACGATACCCGCGATATGCTCGACAACGTGCAATACGCGGCCGCGCGTGGGCGCTACAAGGTGTACCTGATCGACGAGGTGCACATGCTGTCCAAGAGTTCGTTCAACGCGCTGCTCAAAACCCTCGAGGAACCGCCCGAGCACGTCAAGTTTTTGCTGGCAACGACGGACCCGCAGAAACTGCCTGTCACCGTGCTCTCGCGCTGCCTGCAGTTCAATCTGAAACGCATGACGCCACAGTTGATCGGCGAACGTCTGGCGTACATCTGCGGCGAAGAGGAAATCGAGGCCGAACCGGCGGCGCTCGCCATGCTGGCGCGCGCGGCGGACGGCAGCATGCGCGACGCGCTGAGTCTGCTCGATCAGGCCATCGCCTACTGCGGCGGTCGGGTCGACGAGGCCGCGACAGGCGCAATGCTGGGCACGATCGATCGCGATCATGTCTTAAGAGTTCTGACACTGCTGGCCGACGGCGATGGCAGCGGCCTGATCCGTACCGTTCGCGAAATCGATGAGCATTTTCCCGACTATGGCCGCCTGCTCGAAGACATCGCGCGGGCACTGCAGCACATCGCGGTCTATCAGGTGGTCGGCACCTGTGACGGCGAGAGCGAGTTGTCGGAGCAGGAAATTGCGGCGCTGGCGGAGGCACTTCCGGTCGGCGACGTGCAGCTTTTTTATCAGGCCGCGGTGATAGGCCGGCGCGATCTGCATTTGTCGCCCGACCCGAGAAGCGGTGCCGAGATGACGTTGCTGCGGATGCTTGCCTTCAAACCGGCTGATGTCACCTCCACGGCGCCCGGTGGCGGCGTGGCGAAACGTTCAGCAGCGCCGACGCAGCCGGTGCCAGGCGCTCCGGCGCCAATACAGCAGGCAGTACCGGAATCACAGGCACCCGATCGTTCCGAGCCTGCCACAGCAGCCTGGAAAGACCCGGACTGGAGTGAACTCGTTACGAATCTCGGCTTGTCCGGTGCCGTGCGTTTGCTCGCAAGCAACTGCGCGTTTCTGCGCCGCGACGGAAATACGCTGTATCTGTCGCTCGATCCGCGTTCCGAGTCCATGCTCACGCGTTTGCGCAAAGACCAGCTGGCAGAATCCGTCAGTCGGCATTTTGGCGAAACGCTGTCGGTGGATATTACGCTGGCCTCTGCGGACCAGCCTGAAACGCCGCTGCAAAAAGAAAGCCGGCTCGCGGACGAAGAACTCGAACGGGCACGGCAGACGCTCGAGCAGGATCCCAATGTACAAACGTTGAAGAGCATGTTCGGCGCGGAACTGAAAACCGACACGATTGAGATAATCGCAGGAGACAAGCGATGAAAGGTGGTATCGGCCAGCTAATGAAGCAGGCGCAGGAGATGCAGGCCAACATGAAGAAGGCCCAGGAGGAGATGGCATCGCTAACCGTCACGGGCGAGTCCGGGGCCGGCATGGTCAGTGTCGAAATGACCTGTCAGCACCAGATTACGAAGCTCACTATCGACGATTCGCTGCTGGGTGACGACAAGGAAATGCTCGAAGACCTGATCGTTGCGGCGATGAACGATGCTGTCCGAAAGGTCGAGAAAACCGTCCAGGAAAAGTTCTCGGGAATGGCGTCGGGTCTGAGCCTGCCGACGGGCATGAAGCTGCCGTTCTAGTGTCCTGTCCCGTCAGTTCCTTGTATATTCAGCGCGTCTGGCAACGTCTCTGGCGAGGCACGGTCAACCGGCAATGGTGATTCCATTGTCAGGGGTCGTAATGTGGCCAGAGACGTTGCCAGACGCGCCCTTCGGGAGACCACCGGATCCACACTGGCGGCGTTGCATTCCTTGCCAGTATCGCGATATTGGCTGCAAAATGCGCCTTGTCAGTGAAGATTCGGTGGCCTCTGAAATGCAAGGAACTGACGGGACAGGACACTAGACCATGGCCTTCTCACCGCTCTTGGTGCAGCTCATCGATAGTCTGCGCTGTATGCCCGGAGTCGGCCGGAAGTCGGCTCAGCGCATCGCATTTCATCTGCTTGAGCGTAACCGCGACGGCGCGTCGGCGCTGTCGTCGGCCCTCGCCGAGGCCGTCGAAGACATCGGGCATTGTCGTCGATGCCGCATGTTCACGGAACAGGAACTGTGTTCAATCTGCGCCGCCGACGGGCGTGACGAGACACAGCTTTGCGTCGTCGAATCCCCGGCCGACGTCATGGCTATCGAGGATGCAACCGGATTTCGCGGATTCTACTTTGTGCTGATGGGGCATTTGTCGCCGCTCGACGGCATTGGCCCCGACGAACTCGGCGTTGCGAGGCTTGAGGAATGGCTCCAGGGCGGTGAGGTTAAGGAACTGATCATTGCGACCAATCCCACAGTCGAGGGGGATGCCACGGCACATTTTCTGTCGGAAATTGCGGCTCGCCACAGTGTCAGCGCCAGTCGAATTGCCCACGGGGTGCCGCTCGGCGGTGAACTGGAGTATGTCGATGGCGGCACGTTGTCGCACGCGTTTTATGGCCGCCGCGCCGTTGAGTGAGGAAGAATCATGACCGATTGCCTGTTTTGCAACGTAATCAATGGCGAAATTCCCGCCGATATCGTGCTTGAATCCGACACGGCAGTTGCGTTCCGCGATATCAATCCGCAGGCGCCGACGCATGTGCTGATTATTCCGCGAAAACACATCGAGACGATTAATGACGTGGCGCCCGAAGACGAGAAGATTGTGGGCAGCCTGTTCTCGCTGGCCCGCAAGGTCGCGGAGCACGAAGGCATCGCCGACAGCGGATATCGTGCGGTCATGAATTGCAATCGCGATGCCGGACAAACCGTGTTTCATTTGCATCTGCACGTGCTCGGGGGGCGGGCACTGGACTGGCCACCGGGCTGAAATGTTTAGAGTACGGAATCGCCCAAAACAAAAAATGACATCCGCTGTTACTGTAAAAGCGGACTGTGACGCCAAAGATCAGCAGGTCGGATGTCCAATCTCTTTTGTCGAGTCCAGGATATCGGTCTTATATCCAGTTCGTGATGGCAAAGTGGGCAGCATCGCCTGACCGGTCCCCGTTAGTCATCATCACAATGCGTACTTTGATCGGCTCGGCGTCCCTCGACTCTCATGACCCTCAACGTCTCGAACCGCCTGGTGCGGACCCACATGCCGGGTGGTGTGGGAGGGGCCGGTCAGTTACGCTGACCGGCCCTTTCCTGGTTCAAACCGGTTGAGTGTTTCGGGACCGAGCGCTTTGGCAAGCTCTGCGAGTTCTGTCTCATACCGTTTCCAGGTAGCGACGCTCTTGGTATAAATCGGCTGGCGTACCTGTTCGGAGCTCGCCGTTCGTACCGCCCGTTTGTTCTTATAGAACTCAAGACAGGCGGGTTCAAATTCAACCCCGATGTGGTCCAGCAATCGGCGGGTCACGCCTTCGGTGTCGCGCACATTATCTTCATACTGTACGCGGAATACGCGGCCCGGCAAGACCGCGTCAAAGTGGTCCATAACCGCAAGATAGCTATTGTAATAGCGCCCGATATTAGTGAGGCTGTAACTGTACTCATGGCCGCCGGCGAAATGCTGCTTGTAGGCGCTGAATCCACAATCCATAGGGTGGCGGCGCGCATCGATAATGATGGCCTGGGGAAGAATCTTGTGGATCAGGCCAATGCGTTCGAAGTTGGGCGGCAATTTGTCAATGAAAAAAGCCTTGTCCGTGCGGTACATGGCCGTCTCGTTCAGGTAGTTTTGACCAAATGCCGTAAGATCTTCAGTTCCAAAATGCGCAAACGATGCCGGATACTTCTGATTAAATAACTTGCCGCCTGCGATCATGATCCGACGTTCAAGGTTGGGCAGTGTCGAGAGTTCCATCGTACCTTCAATCTGGCTGTGGCTGGCGAGGATCTGTTCGATTAGCGTTGACCCGGCACGAGGCATGCCGACGATGAAGATCGGTGTCGGGCTATTGCGTTGAGGCTGTGCTTGAATGCTCAACATGTCCGCATCGAATCCGCTAACAATGCGATCGCAATAGGTATCGTTATTGTCAGCGTCAAAATTCACGTCCGGGCGTAAATCATTCGCGCGCCTGTACCAGTTAAAGGCCTCAGTGTCGTCGCCTGCAACCTCATGGGCCTTGGCAAGTGCAAAGGCGGCCTGGCAACGTTGAGCAGGGTCTCCATCTTCCTGGTTGGCCAGGCCCTCCATCGTTCGCTTGTCATCCTCGGTGAACTCGAAATCCTTGAAGTCTGCGAGGCCCCACCATCCAGCGCCGTTTCCAGGCGTATTGACGATGCAGTCGCGATAGGCCTGCTCACTTTCCTCGCGTCGCCCCAGTACTTTAAGTGCATGGCCGCGCAACAGGTCGACCTTGCCGAGTTCTCCGCTTTCGGGGTCAACGACTTTCGCAGCCTCTTCGGCAGCGCCGAGAGCGTCCTCGTAAGCACCCGTATGGCCGTGGACCTTGCTCAGAAGAAGCCAGCTCAGATAGTCCGGTTTCAACTTCGTGAGCTCTTTGGTCTCAATCACCGCCGGGATATAGGCCCCAAGCTTTTCGAGACTTCGTATGAGAGCACGCCGCAAACTGACATTCGCCGGATGATGGTCAACCCCGTACTTAAGAATCTTTGTGCTTTCTTCCAGCGCCCCCACATTATTTGCGAGATGTGCCAGCATGAAAACGGCGCGCGGATGGCCCGGTTGACGCTCGATCATGTAACGCGCGATCTTTTCCGCTTTGGCCGGCTGCCCGTTGGCAAACTCAGTCTGCATTTCCCTGTAATCCGCGTCTAACGGATCCAGGGCCTCGGATCTCTCTACAGCGTGAAGTGCTGCCGGATAATCACCAGCCTCATACTGCAGTTTCTCTATAAATGCCCAGGCTGGGTAAAAGTCCGGATTGATCTCGATCGCCTTGATGAAATGGGTAATCGCACGCGCCGATTGCCCACATTTCATTGCCGCGAAAGCCAGGTCTCCGTGCGCGGAGAAAGATTCCGGGTTTGCGATGATTGCCGCTTCGAAACTTTCAAATGCCTTGTCTCGATCACCCGATAGCATATGCGCTGAACCGACCAGCGACAGTGCGGCTTCATTGTCGGGGTTCGAGGCGAGGACAGTATCGAGCTGCGCCAGCGCACCGGCCGCATCGCCCTTCTTAATGAGGCCTGCAATCGTCTGGAGTTTTTTCGGGTTGGCCGCTGACATCTTGTTCGTTTGATGGCCCATAATCGTTTATGAGAGGTGGCGGGTCCAGGAAGCCCGCCACCTTTCAATTTAAAGCCGGAATACCCCTAGAAAGTGAGGTCCAGGCGAACGGCAACCGTACGATCAGGTGCATAGTACTCGTGGTGAATGGCCCAATAGGAATCCGGGTTTCGGGATCGCGAATTTCTGTAACGAACGATCCGTTCGTCCAGCAGGTTGCCAATATACAAGTTAATGCGAGTGTCCTCGGTAATCTGCATGCCCGCCGAGAGATTCACCACTTCGTACGCAGGCGATACATCCTGAGGGAGCACATTGAAGTGTGACTTGTACTTGCCATACCCGACCACATCCAGACGCACGTTGCCATCGCGGCCCATTGCGTAGAACTCATGGTCAAGCGCTGCATAGAAGTTGTATTTCGGCACCATGGTCATATCGTCGCCGTTTTCGGCGCCGATGGTTGGGACATCCGACGTCATCTTACTCTCGGTAGAGGAGTAATTGAGTATCAACTTCAGGCTGTCCGTCAACACAGTCGAGCTTTCAAACTCAAAGCCGCGGGAGCGCGCCGATGCCGCATTCGCGTTGTAAGAGAAGCCGCAGGTTTCCATGTAGACCCTGGCCTGAACCCCGGTCCAGTCAATTTGATAGATAGCCGATGAATACTGAAACCGGCGATCGAAGGCAAAGCCCTTTATGCCGATTTCATAATTCTGGATCTCGTCCGACTTGTATCGATCTACATAATTGCCGATCGCTGGATCATTCCGACAGGAAACCGGTGTCGACGGGCCATTGTTGCCCCCGGGACGATAGCCTTCGGAATAGACGGCGAATAGAGCCATAGTGTCGTTCGGCATGTAATTGAGACTGAACTTGGTGCGGATTCCGTCCTCGCCATCCTTCACTTCGGTTGTCGCGTTGTTCCAGAGACCGGAGTCCGTATACAGATAGTCATTGCTCAGATCGTAGTGACGAAGACCACCCGTCACTTCGATCGTGCCGGCGTCGCCGATATCGAAGGTATAACTGACCTCACCAAAGAAGGCGACTTCCTTGTCATCCCAACGGACCTGGGAACCGTTGTAGTGCACGTTGCCGTTACCGTAGAGATCTATACCGAGCTGCGTAGGATCGTCGTATCCCCACCAATATCCCCAAAGATAATCGGCAATCGCACGGCTTCGGTTATCGCTGGCGTGATACTGCCACTGGACCTCATCGTTGGGATTGCCCTTTTGATCGTCATAGAAAGCACCGACCGTCCAGTCCAGCGCGCCATCACCCGAAGATGCCAACCGCAGTTCATGCGTCCAGCGCTCATAGCCGTCAACATCGTCAATCCAGGTACGGAACATGTCCTGTGCGTCATAGCGTGACCAGTGATTCTGGCGACCTGTGTTCGAATAAGTGCGAAACGA
This sequence comes from Woeseiaceae bacterium, assembly GCA_965224505.1. Taxonomy (GTDB): domain Bacteria; phylum Pseudomonadota; class Gammaproteobacteria; order Steroidobacterales; family Woeseiaceae; genus UBA1847. Next base: position 804,835 of record CBDCZL010000018.1, on the reverse strand, counting down.
ACCGGCATAAAAAAGATCGACACCTTCAATCAGGTCGTCCCGTTCCACGGTAAGGCTAAAGAGATTGGTCTCATTCGCATCGAACTTGTCAAGAAGCATCCATATGGCGAAATCTGGATCGTACTCGTTGACCAGGCTACCGATAGAGGCCGTCTTACATTCGGGACGTGAAGCGCCTGGCGGACAATCCGGGAACGTCAGTTGAACATCATAGCCGTAGGTGGCCTGGTCATTTGGCGTCAGGATAGCCTCGTAGTAGTAAGGTGGGGTGGACACATCGACATTCGTGTTCTCGTCGGAGTAGTAGTCCTCCCAGACATAACTCAGATTCACGCGAGTCCTGGCATCCGGCTGCCAAAGCAGCTGGGCGCGCAAGAATTCCTCATCTTCGCTACCTCGGTGACCATTATAGACATTGAGAATCTTGCCCACTCTGCTGCCAGTGGAACCAGTCACGCGCAAGCCGAGCTCGCCATTGATAATCGGCATATTGACCATGCCGTAAGCACGCGTCTCAGTACCTGGGCGGTTGTTCTCATCCCTGAACAGAAGTGACCCGGTGATTTCGAAGTTGTACGGATCCGGTCTCTTCGTAATAACCTGAACCGTGCCACCAATTGCGTTCGATCCGTAAAGCGTTCCCTGCGGGCCCCGCAGGACTTCTACACGTTCAACGTCATAGAGATCGTCAAACTCGAATGGGATGCCGTCGGTATAGACCGACGACGTGTCTGGCGTGGAGTCGTTGCTACCGGACAGCCCTCGAAGGATTATTTGACCACGCTGATTGTCGCCGCCTACACCCGGTGCCGCTGCACCCGCAACTGAGCGGTAAGCGTCTTCTTTCGTAATCAGATTCCGGCTACTGATTTCCGCCGCGCCAATGACAGCAATATTCATCGGTACTTCGATCGCCAGTTCCCGCTTCTTGCGAGCGGTAACATAAATCTCGTCGATGACAGTTTCTTCATCCACCGCGTCCTGAGCATGCGCTGGTACTACCAACGTCGTCGCGATCAGTGAGCCGGCCAAGGCTACCGAAACCGCTCTTGCCAATGGTTTACGCTGAAATTGTGTCATGATTCTCCCCTTGAAATCTTACTTTGTGTCGCAAGCTTACACAATTAATGGCAGTGGGCAATACATATATTGAGCATTGTGAAATAATGAAATGATCCGCCCCACCCGAATGCGGCTTCGATGAGCCAAAATAGATTCACCATTTACATCAGGAGAGGCACGGAAACGGGCTCGCCGCGGCGACCGGAGGCGGACAGGACAGGGGCGAAGCTTCCGTAGTAGTCAGCGCGTGGGAAAGCCACGTACACGACGAAGGGAATCAGGAAACCGATAAAACAGAGTTGACGGAGAAGCGATTTTTGGACACAGATTATCGAGGTGATCTGGGCTGGTTACTCTGATTATCGCCAATTAGTGATCTTCGGCTCACTCTGTTTACTCTTGTTCTGCCAACCACAATACCGTATTGAGGAGACAGCCGGCAAGGCTGGGATTCCTGTGGTATGCGTCGTCACGCCTCCGCCAGATGGCGGTCCCGGGCCACGCCCAATTTCGAATCCAGTTTGGCCTGACCGAAAGGTGAGGGTGCAATATTCCTGCGATCAGTTCTCATTACCGACGTCATCCGGGCAACGTTGTTAAGCTACTGAAAATCCCTCTCGATCTCCTCATCCCACACATTTTCACCGAACAACTCCCCATCCACGTACACCCTGCGATCAAACTTCAACCGGAAGCGCTCCTCATCGCTGGTGAATGACACATCCTGTTCGAATCGCAACGTTCGGTCGTCCAGTTCCTGGGTCAGCGCGTACGTTCCTGTGACGGAAGTGTTGGCGGGATTCTCATCTGAAGTCCTGTGCTCGATCTCTTCCTCAAAGCGTTCGATGCCCCAGGGGAATCGGGTGGCACCTGTGTTGACGGCAAAGCCATAGGCTTCGCCGGTATCAGGATCTGTCTTGATCTCGGTAATGGCGGCATAGCCTGTGCTGTTACCGGAATCGAGCGTCTCGAATCCTGCCAATGTGGGACTCGGTACCGGGCCTCTGAAATCAGGTGTTCTCTCTTCTCCTGCCGGAATCACCGGTAGCTCGATGCGAGCACCATTATCTCCGCCAATTGTGAGTGTGGATGTGAACGGCGTATGTGTGGGCCAGAGCATGGGCCACATGCTATTGCTGATAGCGACACGAATCCTGTGCCCTTCCGGGAACACCCAGGAGGTGAGGTGTAACTCTATCTCCAACGGGAACGCTTCGCCCGGTACGATGTCCTCGGGTTCTCTTGCGGAGTTTCTGTGCGTGCCGTTGAAAGCGGCGCCAGCCACTTGTGTCACCTGACCGTCCGGTGCAACGTCGGAGACTCTCACGACCCAGTTGGCTCGTTTCGCGTCGGCGGAGACATTGAGTCTGGCGACGGGTCGCCCGAGAATTTCCAGCGGTGTGGTGAGCGGTGCAGTGTCGTACACCAGGCTGTGATCGTCCATGGGCTGCTGGTCCGGCGGAATACTCCCCCACCACATCGTCGGCCCGCCGCCCTCGACTCCCATCGAGGGTTTGTACTTCATGCTGTGCGTGGCAATTTCTGCGGGATCGGTCGTCAGGCCATGGTCAGCATGCGCAAACCACTCCAGGTGATCTGTCCGCTCGATCGGCCAGCTATCTTCCCAGCGCCACCGCCCGGGAAATTGCGTCATCGACGAATCGGGGGGATGGTAGTCCCGTACGTAAACAGCAAACTTCGGTTCATCGAGGATACCGGTGTCGATGCCTTTCAGGAATTGATCGAACCAACGTACCGCCTCATGGCGCCACTCGACCCGTGGCTCGTGCCAGGCATTGTGCGGAAAGTCGTGATCCCAGGGTCCGATCATGGCTTTCACGGGAGCTTCGACGTGCTCCAGCATCCTCGGCAGGCTGTTCCGGTAGCCGTCGTACCATCCGCCGATATGGTAGCCGGGAACCCTTATCTTATCGTACTGACCTTTGGCCGACGCCCGATCCCAGAATGGCCCGTCACGTTGCTGGTGCATGTAGGCGTAGACGCTGGGTTTCTGGTTGAAACGGTTCTTGAGCCACTGCTCGCCCAGTTCAAAATAAGGGGCACCGGGCAAGGAGTTATTCAGGTCATGCGACATCATCCAGGAGTCGGTGTGCATGATGCCATCCATGTAGTGGACGTCTTCCTGGTAGAGATACTCGGTGGCCATCAAGGCCACGAAGGCCTTCATGGCGGGAGGATTGCGCATGGCCATCTGGATGGAATTGAAGCCACCCCAGGAGATGCCGAACATGCCTACCTTGCCTGTGGACCAGTCCTGGCGAGACAGCCAGTCGATCACGACCTCGCCGTCGTCGAGCTCAATGTCCGAGTACTCGTAGGGGATGGTTACCCCCTCGCTATTGCCGGTACCGCGCACGTCTACCCGCGCCACGATGTAGCCATGGTCCAGGAAGTAGCTGTAGAGGGAGTAATTCCGTGCCCGCGAATCGTCTTTGCGATACGGCAGGTACTCAAGGAGGACCGGATACTGATCAGAATTGCTGACGCCGGCCGGCATATAGATATCCGCCGCGAGGCGCACCCCGTCTTCCATCGGTATCCAGACCTGGTTGATATCGGGAGTGTCGGTGAAAGTGGTATCAGCATCTGGCGCCGGGGCACAAGCGGAGAGGACAAAGGTGATCAATGCGATGCCGAGTATCTGTTTCATCGGGGCATCCTGCCTGAGGCTATAGTGACGGGCAAGCTGAATCGCGCGAATGGTGCGGGCACGTTTCAGGTTACGATCCAACTGTCTTTTACGTAAGCCTGACACTGCCTTCAGACTCAAATTCTGTTCTGGTCGAGATTGAAACTCGTTTGAACGATTTCTTCAGTCCTCCCGGATGTATTTTGCCAGGTTTCTCTCTCCGTCAGAGATCGAATCTTCATGGAAGCTTACGGCACAGGACACTAGCTGCCGCGGCCTCGCAACGCCAGTTTGCGCGTCAGGTTGACGAGCCGGCGGTAACTTTCGTAGCGACGCTCACTGATCTTGCGCGATGTTACCGCTGCTTTCACAGCACATCCCGGTTCTCGCAGATGCAGGCAATTGGCGAAACGGCAGTGCTGCGCCGCGGACGCGACTTCACGGAAGCCCGCCGCCGCTTCGGTGTCAGTGACCAAGGCCGGTGAGAAGTCCCTAACCCCAGGAGAATCAACGATTTGCCCGCTATTATTTAAGTAAATCATTACAGAGTTGACGGTCGTGTGGCGACCTTCTCCGGTTTTTTCGGAGATGCCAGCGGTCTTTTGCTCTTCGTCTCCGATGAGTGTATTGATCAGGCTGGATTTGCCGACACCGGACTGGCCGACGACGATACTCGTGCGCCCGGCCGTGCACTCGGACACCGCCCTCATACCCGCGCCCGAGGCTGCACTGCACACAATGACATCGATCTCTGCCTGCCGATACTCGTCGAGTTCGGCGATGTCCGGATTCTCACCGTCGAGCAGATCGATTTTGTTGAATATGACGACCGGGTCGGCTTGCATGAGTTCGGCGGCCGCGATGTAGCGATCGACGATGAACCAGTCGGTCAGCGGTGCTACCGCGGCAACGATCAGTAGTGCATCGATATTTGCGGCGAGAGTTTCCACGCTGCCTCGCAGATTCGGTCGTGTGAGCACATTCCGGCGGTCTTCGATGCGTGTGATGAGCCAGTCGGTCTCGTTGTCGATTTTCTCGGCCATGACGCGGTCGCCGCAGACGGGGCGCAGGCGCTTTCCCTTAATGCGCGACGCGACTTCGTTGCCGGTGTCGAGACGCAGGCGCATACGGCGGCTGTAAGTGGCGACGACGGTTGCGGTGTGGTGCTCATCGGACATTGCAGAAGTATGACGTTATGACGCGGGCCTTGCACATGCAGGCAGGGTAAACTATCGCGTTTGACGAGACCCGAGAACCGATGCCGATGTCAGACACAACGCCCGACCGGTCGGACAATCTCATCTGGATCGATCTTGAGATGACCGGCTTATGCACGCAATCCGATACGATCATCGAAATCGCGACGGTTGTGACGGACAAGCACCTCAACGAACTCGCCGAAGGCCCCGTGATTGCGATTCATCAGGCGCGCGAGGTCATGGACGGCATGGACGAATGGAACACCGGGCAACATGGTGGGTCCGGGCTGACGGCTCGGGTATTGGCGAGCGACACGACAACGGCCGAGGCGGAGAGGCAGACGATCGATTTTCTGCGCGAATGGGCCGCCGAAGGAACGTCGCCGATGTGCGGCAACAGCATCTGTCAGGACCGACGCTTCCTGGCGCGCGAGATGCCGCGGCTTGAAGCCTGGTTTCACTACCGGAATCTCGACGTGAGCACGTTGAAGATTCTGGCCCGGTACTGGGCCCCCGAGGTGGCGGGTGGGTTCGTGAAGGACTCCGAGCATCTCGCGCTCGCCGATATTCGAGACTCAATCGATGAGCTGCGCTGGTACCGCGAACACCTGTTCCGAGCCGACGCGCTAACCGGCGCCGATGCCTGAAAAACCGTTTGCGGCGTATGCGGAACGCAACGGCGGGCCGATCCTCGGGGTGCTCAAACTCGAACTGGCTGGTGCGAAGACTGTGTTGGAGATCGGTTCGGGGACCGGGCAGCATGCGGTGCGCTTTGCGCACGCGCTGCCGCATCTTCGCTGGCAAACCAGCGATCTTGAGGAAAACCTCGCGGGAATTTCCGCGTGGGTGGGGGAGGCTGGGTTGCCGAACCTGTTGCCTCCGTTGCAGCTCGATGTGCGTGAGTCAGACCTGAAAACGCAGCGTTACGATGCGGTGTACTCATCGAATACTGCCCACATCATGGATTGCAATGCCGTACAGGACATGGTGGCACTGGTTGGCACGGCGCTCACAGACGGTGGCGTTTTCGTGTTGTACGGCCCGTTCCGGCAAAATGGCCGCTTCAACACGGACAGTAACGAGGCATTCGACCGGGATTTGCGTGCGCGAGATGCGGAGATGGGAATTCGCGATATAGAGGACCTGGATCGTTGCGCCGCAGCCGCCGGACTCCGGCGGCTGCGGCTATACGCGATGCCGGCGAACAACTACATCGCCGTCTGGCAAAAGACGGTCCACCCGCGACTGTCGCCGATAAGCGACTGATTTCGTTCAATATTAGGTGGCGAGATTCGCAGCCTTACCTTATAGTTTACGGCTGGTGCGAGAACAGCCAACAGGAAGAAAACCATGACATCGTTGCGGCTAATTTTGCTTTGCCTGATGCTCAGTGCATCCGCCGCCTGGGCAGAGTCTGCCTGGGTAACGGATCGATTCGAGATTACGCTTCGGTCCGGACCCAGTACCAGCAACGCAATTGAGCGTATGCTGCGCAGCGGTACGCAGCTCGAAATCGTTGAACGAGATGCGGACACGGGCTATTCGCGCGTACGCACGAGCGCCGGCACGGAAGGCTGGGTGCTGACCCGCTACCTCATGGATGAGCCCAGCGCGCGGGAACAACTCGAACGTCTCAGCAGCCAGCTGACCGATGCGGCATCGGAGGGGGCAACGCTGAATTCGCAGCTAGATGCGATCCGCGGCGAGTATCGGTCTGCGAGCCGCAGTATCGAAACGCTCGAAAATGAAAAAGCGACGCTGGAAAGGGAACTGGCCGACATCCGCCGAACGGCGGCGGACGTTTTGAGTATTAATGAACAAAACAAAACGCTGATGGCCGATCTGGCCGCCGAGCGGATTCGCGCCGACACGCTCGAAGAGGAAAACCGGCAGCTCATGAGTCAGACGACGCGCTATTGGTTTATGGCCGGTGCTTTGGTTCTGATGGTCGGATTTATTCTCGGGGTCTGGTTGCCGCGCATCCGCTGGCAGCGGCGTTCGCGCTACGATCGGTTCTGATTCTCGGGTGTTTTTGCGGTGTGCCGCCACTGCGGCTTGAAAGGCGAATTCTATTTTGATAAAAATTCGGCCGCTCGCCGCTGGCGCAACGCATTGTAATCGATGTTGAATATTGACCGACTGACCAAACGATACGCTGGCCGTACCGTCGTTGACGACATGAGTTTCGCTTGTCGCGCGGGTGAAGTGCTCGGCTTTCTTGGGCCCAACGGCGCCGGCAAATCCACGACGATGAAGATGCTGACCGGCTTTGTCGCTCCAAGCGCAGGAACGGCGAGTATCTGTGGGCACGACATTCAGACAGACACATTGGCGGCACAGCGTTGCATTGGCTATCTTCCCGAAGGTGCGCCGCTGTATGCCGAGATGACGCCACGGCAGTTTCTGAATTTTGCGGCAGACGTTCGCGAGCTTGCGGGAGACCGCCGCCGCGAGCGATTGGTCAGCGTGATTGAACTGCTGCACCTCGATCCGGTGCTCGATCAGACGATTGAAACCTTGTCCAAGGGATTCAAGCGTCGCGTCGGTCTCGCCCAGGCAATTCTCCACGACCCCGATGTCCTGATCCTCGACGAGCCGACCGACGGTCTCGATCCGAACCAGAAACACGAGGTACGTGAATTGATTCGATCCATGTCGGCGGACAAGCTCATCGTCATCTCGACGCACATACTCGAAGAAGTCGAGGCGGTGTGTACGCGCTCGATCATCATCGCCAACGGGCGGTTGCTGACCGACGATACGCCGGATGCGCTGGCTGCTCAGGCGGACGGCGATCTGGACCGGGTGTTCAGGCGCATCACCGCAGAGGCCGGAGATCGCGAATGAGCATGATCAGGGCACTCATGCGGCGCGAACTGAAAAGCTACTTTGCAACGCCGGTAGCGTACGTGTTCATCTTGATTTTTCTGATGCTCATGGGTGCGTTTACGTTTTACCTTGGCGGCTTCTACGAGCGCGGTCAGGCCGATCTGCGCGCATTTTTCGGATTTCACCCGTGGCTGTATTTGTTTCTCGTGCCGGCCATTGCCATGCGCCTCTGGGCCGAGGAGCGCAAGTCGGGCACGATCGAGTTGCTCATGACCTTGCCCGTGACGCCGTGGCAGGCCGTGCTGGGTAAGTTCCTCGCGTCGTGGGCGTTTGCCGGGATTGCGCTCGCACTGACCGCGCCGATCTGGATCACGGTCAACTACCTCGGCGATCCGGATAACGGTGCGATTCTGGCCGCCTATATCGGCAGCTTCCTGATGGCTGGCGCCTTTCTGGCCATCGGCTGTTGTCTGTCGGCGGTGACGCGCAATCAGGTGATTGCCTTCGTACTGACCGTAGTCGTTTGCTTCGGCTTTTTGCTTGCAGGATTTCCGATGGTGCTCAACGCATTTTCGGGCTGGGCTCCACAATTCCTCGTGGACGGAATCGCGTCGCTGAGTTTCCTGACACACTTCGACGACATTTCACGCGGGGTCATCGAATTGCGCGATATCGTTTACTTTGCGTTGGTCATCGGTACGTTCCTGTACGCGAACACGATTATTCTCGAGTGGAAGCAGGCGGACTGAGTATGAGTACACGAACGCAGAAACGCCTGGGCGCGTCGAGTCTGGTCTTGCTGGCGGCGGCCTTTGTGTTCGCCGTGATTGTAACCAACCAGCTTTTCAAAGGGCTGCGTGTCGACCTGACCGAAAACAGGCTGTACACGTTGTCGGACGGTACGAAGCGCATCGTCCGGGGCATCGAAGAGCCCGTCAACCTGTATTTTTTCTTTTCCGATCAGGCGACCGAAGCCGCGCCGTCGCTGCGCGACTACGCCAATCGCGTGCGCGAAATGCTCGAGGAATTCGAGGAGGCGAGCGACGGAAATCTGCGCCTGTCGGTCATCGACCCGCTGCCTTTTTCCGAGGAAGAAGATCGGGCCGCGCAGTTCGGTCTGCAGGGCGTGGCACTTGGCGTGACGCCGGACCCGGTGTATCTGGGGCTTGCGGGTACGAACAGCATCGGCGACGAAGAGACCATTGCGTTCTTTCAGCCAGACCGGGAAGCATCGCTGGAGTACGACATCGCCAAGCTCGTGAGCACGCTCGCGAATCCCGAATTGAGCACGATCGGTCTCGTATCGGGCGTGTCCATGGCATCGCAGTTTGACCCGCAGGCACAACGTATGCAGCCGGCCTGGGTTGCCTATGAGCAGGCGGCGCAGTTGTTCGACATTCGCGATCTCGGTTCCGACGTTTCCGCAGTCCCCGACGATATCGGTCTGCTTTGGATCGTGCAGCCCAAATCGCTGACCACGGCGACGCAGTACGCCATCGATCAGTTTGTCATGCGTGGCGGCAAAGCGCTGATCTTCGTGGACCCACTCGCTGTTGTGGATGCCGCGCCCGTGGAGGGTATGCCGCAGGGGATGCCTCCGAGCGGGCAGCCTTCCGACCTGCCTATGTTGTTCGATGCCTGGGGCATCGAGTTTGATGCGCAGCAGGTGGTTGCCGATGCCCGGCTCGCGTTGTCGGTAGGTGGCGGCTTAGGCGGGCGTCCGTCGAGACATTACGGTTACCTCGGTGTCACGACAGAGCAAATGAACGACGGCGACGTTGTCACGTCGGACCTGAGCGTCGTCAATACGGCGATGTCCGGTCATATTCGTCGGGCCGACGATGCACAGATCGATTTCGAGCCGCTGATGTCCTCGAGCGAGGCGTCTCAGACGATGCCGGCGTCGCGGTTTTCGTTTCTGCCCGACCCGGCTGCGCTGCAACGGGATTTCTCAGCCGGCGGCGAGCCGCTCGTGATCGCGGCGCGTATTGGCGGCACGCTGCCGAGCGCGTTTCCGAACGGCGATCCCGCCCCCGATGCCGACGGCGAGCCGCTTCAACATGTGTCGGAATCGACCGAGCCCGCTAACCTGATCGTCGTTGCCGATGTCGATCTGCTGAGCGATCCGATGTGGGTGCAGGTGCAGAATTTCTTTGGTCAGCAGATTGCAAATGCCTTTGCGAGTAACGGCGCGTTTGTCGTCAATGCGCTGGAAAACCTCGCCGGCAGTTCCGATTTGATCGCGGTTCGCAGCCGCGGCAGCTTTGCGCGACCGTTTACTAAGGTCGATGCATTGCGCGTCGACGCCGAGGCACGTTTTCTTGCAACACAGGAGCGATTGCAACAGGAGCTGGCGGATACCGAGCGTCGTCTTGCAGAACTGCAGTCTGCTCGTGAAGACACGGGCAGTCTTCTGCTGACCGATGAGCAGCAGACGGAAATCGACCGTTTTGTCGATCAGCGAGCGTCGATTCGCAAAGAACTGCGCGCCGTACAGCGCGGTCTCGACAAGGACATTGAGAATCTCGGCACGCTACTCAAGGTCATCAATATCGGGCTCGTCCCGTTGTTGCTGACGCTGGGAACGCTGCTTGTCCTGTGGCGGCGCCGGCAAAGGCGGCGCCCATGAGCCGCCGCTCGCTGCTGATACTGGCCGCAGCCGCGGCGGTCTTGTTTGTACTGGCGGTGCTGCTGCGCGGTAACGGCAGCGCACAATCCGGTACACCTGGAACTCTGCTGCTGCCCGATTTTGCGGAGGTGGCAGATCGGATTACGGCCGTGCGCATCCAGCCGCCGGAGTCCGGCAGCGAATTCGGACTGTCGCTCTCGGACGGCGTCTGGGGAGTGGATGAGCGTGGTGGCTATCCCGCAGATGTTGCCAGACTCAGACAGTTCGTTGTCGCGCTGGCTGATGCAAAAGTTGTGGAGGAAAAAACCTCGAATCCAGAACACTACGGGAAACTTGGCCTTGGCGACCCCGGAGCGGGGGGGAATGGAACGAGAGTGACGGCCACGGGTCCTGAATTTTCGATGTCGGTGATACTGGGCAACAGGGCACAGCGCGACAAACGCTATGTGCGTATTGACGGCGAGCCGCGGAGTTATCTGGCCGATCGGGAATTGGCGCTCGAAGCGGCACCGGGAAAGTGGCTGCGCCGCGACATCGTCGATGTCCCCGCGACGGACGTTAAGCACGTCACGATTTCGCATGCCGACGGCGAGACTGTGCGCATCGAAAAGACCGACCGGCAACAGACGGATTTTGCGTTCCCCGACATCCCGGAGGGTCGTGAACTTAGCTATGCGACGGTAGGCAACGGTATTGCAGGAGCGCTCGGCGGCCTGCAGCTCGACGATGTGCGCACCGTGCCGGAGGAGCCAGCGGAAGCCACGTCGAACGTCGTGTTTGAAACCTGGGACGGTCTGCGGATCGTCGGTGCTGTGCTTAGCGCGGAAGATTCTGCCTGGTCGATGTTTCAGGCCGAAGCGACATCTGACGATGCTGAACTGCAGCGTCGAGTGGACGCCATCAATACGCTGTTGTCGGGCTGGCAGTACCGGATCCCGGAACACAAGTTGAACATGCTGACACGGCGCTGGAACGATGTGTTGAAAACCCCGGAAACGGAGTAAGCGAATATGGCAAGCGTCCGCTAATCGGTCGAATAGAGCGAAAAATCTCTGCGAATGCGCTCGGGCAGATCGTCCGATGACCGGATCTGGCATTCCCAGTAGACCAACACCCGCCAGCCGGCTGCAGTGAGCGCGGCCTGATTCTCGGCATCACGCTGCACGGTCCGGTCGCGTTTTTCGGCCCAGAACTCGGCACGGGTTTTCGGTTTGACGCGCCCGTAGCGGCAGTCGTGCGAATGCCAGAAGCAACCGTGTACGAAGATGACAGTCCTGTGCCTTGCGAACACCAGATCCGGCTTGCCGGGCAGGTCCTTTTTGTGCAGGCGAAAGCGCAGACCCAATGCGTGACAGACCTGCCGCACGATCAGTTCGGGCTTTGTGTCCTTGCCGCGAATACGCGACATGTTGAAGCTGCGCGTTTCGCGGTCGTGTACGTCCACGTCAGCGCTGCACCGCCGCCGCTATACCTGTTCCCCGGCGAGGAACATCCACGTTTCGATCACCGTGTCCGGATTCAGCGACATGCTTTCGATGCCCTGATCGAGCAGCCAGCGCGCGAAATCGGGGTGATCGGAAGGCCCCTGGCCGCAAATGCCGACGTACTTGTTGTTCTTCCTGCAGGCCGTGATGGTCATCTCCAGCAGTGCCTTGACCGCTTCGTCGCGTTCATCGAAGGAGTCGGCGATCAGTGCGGAATCGCGGTCGAGACCGAGCGCGAGTTGCGTCATGTCGTTCGATCCGATCGACATGCCGTCGAAGTGTTGCAGGTACTGGTCGGCCAGCAGCGCATTGGTGGGCAGCTCCGACATCATGATGATTTTCAGTTCGTCCCGGCCGCGTTCGAGGCCGTTCTCCGCCATGACACTCAGCACGTCCCGTGCCTGCTGCACGGTACGCACGAACGGAATCATGATCTCGACATTTCTTAAGCCCATGTCGTTGCGCACGCGTTTGAGTGCACGGCATTCGAGGTCGAAGCAGGGCCGGAAACTCTCGGCGACATATCGTGCGGCGCCACGGAATCCGAGCATCGGGTTTTCCTCGTCCGGCTCGTACAATTCGCCGCCGATCAGATTAGCGTACTCGTTGGATTTGAAATCCGACATGCGCACGATTACCGGGCGCGGCGCAAACGCTGCTGCTATCGTTGCGACGCCTTCCGCAAGCTTGTCCACAAAGAACTCAACCGGATCTGCATAGCCCGCCATCTGATCGTCGACCGCGGCTTTGGTCGCGGCGTCGAGTTCGCCGTACTCAAGCAGCGCCTGCGGATGCACGCCGATCATGCGGTTGATGATGAACTCCAGCCGTGCGAGCCCAACCCCGTGATTCGGTATGCACGCGAAGTCGAAAGCGCGGTCCGGATTACCGACGTTCATCATGATTTTCACGGGAATATCGGGCAGGGCATCGAGCTCGATGCGGGTTTCTTCGAAGTCGAGCCTGCCCGCATACACATAGCCTTCGTCGCCTTCGGCGCAGCTCACTGTAACGTCGTTACCGTCGGCAATGCGCTCGGTAGCGTCGCCGCAGCCGACCACGGCGGGAATACCGAGTTCGCGCGCAATGATCGCGGCGTGACAGGTGCGGCCGCCGCGGTTCGTGACAATGGCTGAGGCGCGTTTCATGACCGGTTCCCAGTCCGGGTCGGTCATATCCGACACGAGTACGTCGCCGGGCTGTACGCGGTTTATCTCGTCAACGCTGCGAATGACTTTTGCCGCGCCTGAACCGATCTTTTGCCCTATGCTGCGGCCGGTTGCGATCACGCTGGAGCGTTTTTTCAGCGTGTAGCGCTCGACGGTGCGCCCACTCCGGCTTTGTACGGTTTCGGGCCGCGCCTGCAAAATGTAGAGCTTGCCGTCGTGACCGTCCTTGCCCCACTCGATGTCCATCGGGCGTCCGTAGTGCTGCTCGATCGTCACCGCCATTTTCGCAAGTTCGATGACGTCGTCGTCGCTCAGCGAAAATCGCCCGCAATCCGCCTCGTCGACGTCCATGGTCTCGACCGTTCTGCCGGGTTCGACGGCATCGCTGTACACCATCTTGATGGCCTTGCTGCCGAGGTTTCTGCGCAGGATCGGAAAGTGCCCATTGGTCAGCGACGGTTTGTAGACGTAAAACTCGTCCGGGTTCACGGCGCCCTGAACAACGGTTTCGCCGAGCCCCCAGGAGGACGTGACGAAGACCGCATCGCGGAAACCGGATTCCGTATCGAGCGTAAACATGACGCCCGAGGCGCCGATGTCGCTGCGTACCATCGTCTGCACACCGGCCGACAGCGCTACCTGGCTGTGATCGAATCCCTGGTGAACCCGATACGCAATCGCACGATCGTTGAACAGCGATGCGAAGACCTGGTGCATCGCCGCGATGACATTGTCGATACCGCGAATATTGAGAAACGTCTCCTGCTGACCTGCAAAGGACGCGTCGGGCAGATCCTCGGCCGTCGCCGACGACCGAACCGCGACGCGTATGTCGGCACCGCCGCTCATTTCGGCCCATGCGTCTTCGATGTCCTTCATGAGCCGCTCCGGAAGCGGGGCGTCGAGAATCCACTGCCTGATCTGCGCACCGGCCGCCGTCAGTGCATCGATATCGTCGACATCGAGGTCATCGAGTACCGCGTTAATGCGCCCGCCCAGGCCGCCGGCATTCAGAAACTCGCGATAGGCCGCCGCCGTCGTCGCAAAACCGCCGGGGACGGAAACCCCGAGTCCCGCAAGGTTGGCGATCATTTCTCCAAGAGAGGCGTTCTTTCCCCCAACCGTTTCAACATCGTTCATGCCAAGCTCGGAGAGCCTGATGACGTATGGCTTCAACACTTACTCCCTTGTGTTCTGGTGCAGGAAATGGAGAATCCGGGCAATGACTGAACGCACAGTGTTTTTTCTCTCGGACCAGACAGGTGTTACAGCAGAAACGCTGGGACACAGTCTGATCACCCAGTTTGCCGGCCAGCAATTTCGGCAAATGACTTTGCCATTTATAGATACCGAAGACAAGGCGAGGGAAGCCGTCGGCACGATCAACGCGGCGCATGCCAGCGACGGGCCTCGTCCCATCGTTTTTTCGACACTCGTGCACCCCGAGCACCGGGCCATCGTCAAGCAGGCCGATGGATTTCACCTGGATCTGTTTGATGCGTTTCTGGACCGGCTGTCCACCGAACTCGATGAGCAACCCGTTCTAGAGAAGGGCCGGGCGCACGGTATGAGCGATATCGAGACTTACATGAAGCGCATAGAGGCGACGAATTTTGCACTTGCCAATGACGACGGGGGAATCAGTCGCAACTACGACGTTGCCGACGTTATCCTGATCGGCGTATCCCGCTCGGGAAAAACCCCGACCTGTCTGTATCTGGCGCTGCAGTACGGTGTATACGCCGCGAACTACCCGTTGACCGAAGAGGAATTTGAGAGTGGCAAGCTGCCCGATTTCCTCGTACAGCAGCGACAGAAGTTGTTCGGTCTCACGATTACGCCGGATCGTTTGCGGCAGATTCGAAAAGAGCGCCGGCCGATGGGGCGTTATTCGTCAGCGCAGCAGGTACGCTTCGAGCTTCGGGAAACGCAAAAACTGTTCCGGCGCTACGGCGTGCCGAGTGTGGATACGACGGAATTTTCGATTGAGGAAATATCGAGCAGAATCCTCGATAGTACAGGGGTTGAGCGCAGAGTTCGACCCTGATATTGACGGCGAGCTGCTGCTATATTTGAGGACATGTTGCTCGATTCTCAGCTCGTTCCGCAGACCATCGTCCGGCCCGGTAGTTTCGTCGGGCTAATGGCCTTGTATGAGAGCAATTACCTGCGCCTGCGGCGGCTCATTCCCGACCTTGAGCGCATCGACGGCTGCTACCGCTCCCGAGTTGCCGGTGACTGCGATCTGCACGTCGAAATTCTCGAACGTTCGCGTTACACGTTGACGCTGTCATTAACCTATGAGCTCAAAACGGCGGAAGGAACGTTTGCCGATCCCGACATGACCGTGCGAGTGTATCTGGACGGCTCCCAGGCTGAAGTGACGAGGATCGGCACTCAATATCGCGATACGTCGCTTGTGCGGCTCGTCAGGAAGCACAGCGCGATCCTCGATGAGCGTTATCGGCGCAATATGATTCTCAACAAGTGGCTGGACTACCTGACCGAACAGGGTCATCTTATTCTCGAGCGCTAGGGGGCGTTCTCAATTAGGTTGAGTATTGTGGTGTAGGGTGCTGTATTCTCAGATCTTTCCACGGTGAAAAATATGGCTCGGAAAGAGATCAGAGACGATCAGTGGGATCGGGTAAAAGACTTATTACCCGGAAAATCAACCGATTGCGGTGTCACCGCGAAAGATAATCGCCGCTTCCTGGAAGCGGTATTGTGGATTGCCAGGACCGGTTCGCCATGGCGGGATTTGCCAAGCCGCTTCGGCCACTGGCACCGGGTCTACGTGCGTTATAACCGCTGGGCTCACAAGGGCCATTGGGTCCGCATCTTCGAGGCGATGGCCGATGACCCGGACCTGGAACATCTGATGGTCGATGGCAGTATCGTTCGCGTTCACCAGCATGGTGCGGCAAAAAAAACGGCGGGATGAGGAGGCGATGGGCAAATCGCGCGGCGGACTGAGTACGAAGATACATGCGGCTGTCGATGCGTTGGGCAACCCGGTTCGTTTCATTCTCACGGCCGGTCAGTGTGCCGAGATTGGACAGGCAAACGCACTGATCGCGGGGTTTTCCGCCGACTACGTCATCGCGGACAAAGGCTATGACGCCGATGCGTTCATCGATTCCATTCATGCGATCGATGCGGTGGCGGTGATACCGCCGAGGAAAAACAGAATTGTACCGAGGGACTATGACGACTATCTGTATTGCGAGCGAAACCTGGTTGAGCGGGTGTTTCAGAAACTTAAACACTACCGCCGGATCGCTACTCGTTACGAGCGTCTGGCAGTCACTTACCTCGCTATGCTCAGCCTCGTCGCCACCATCATCTGGCTTAATTGAGAACGGCCCCTAAGCACCGGGGCCTAAAACTGTCGATTCCAGCAGCGTTTCGAGGTGACAGAATTGCCATAATCAGGACAGTCCCCCGGCGCGTACGCGCCGTTCACTGGAAGATTATGCAAAATGTCCGGACATCTGACATCGTTGTTCAGACCCACCACCGAGGACGCTCAGGACGGTGACAAACTTCACGAATTGTATTGGAATCGTGCCGGCCTGAAGAAAGAATTCGCCGCGCTGCGCGACGAGAAGTACCGGCTCCAGGATCGGCTTAAACAACAGCAGGGCGCGACCGAGCGCGTGCAGCAGAAAATGAACCATCTCGAGAGTCTGTTGCTGGATCGCGAGTGGGTCCACAATGTCGCGGCGTTTTATCAATTGCGGCGGCTCGGCATGCACTGCAATGCGAAGCTGGAGCGTTTTGCCGAGCAATTGAAACAGAAGCGAGAGGGGCGCGTATACGAGCGGACGCTCGCCGAATGGAATGCCAGGCGCGACGCCGATTGCGCGGAGCTTGAGCGCGCGCTTGCAGACCTGCGTTTGCAGCATCAGCGGCTCGAAGACGATCTGCACGCGGCGCAGGCCGAACTGGCACAGGCGGGTGGGCTGCGCAGAATGCTGCGTGGCACGACGCTGACCGAGACTGTTGAGGAAATTCGGGGCCGTCTGGACAAGGGCCTGGCTGCGGAGCAGAACTTACTCGGAAAAGTCGCCGAACTTCAAAATCAGGCGCCTCCCGACCACGAAGGGCTCGGCATCGATGCCAAACGTTCGATCAACTTTCTGATCATGTCGCTCGCACAGCAGCTTTACCTGCGGCTAGACGACGACGGTCTGACGCAATTCGTCAAGGATGCCAACGAGAAGAGCGTCGGTGCGATTAACTATGGCAGCAAGGCTGAGTGCGATCGTCTGGTCAAATGCGTCGGTAAATGCTGGAACGCGATGGAGACCGGGTCCGACGAACCCGGCGTGCTGCGGAGACGCGCAAAACTCATCGCCGATCGGGCAGAGTTCAGAAGCGACGAGGACACGGTTCCGGCTCCGCATTCCGTGGATACGTTGTTTTTGATCGGCGCCAACGGCCACGTGCGTGAGAAGGAACTGCGCTTACTTGGGGACAACTACTTTGCAATCGCCCGGGTGTTCAGCCGCTAAATATCGCGGCGGTACATCCGCTTTCTGAAGCGGATTTGCCGTTCCCTGGATACGCCGGGCAGCTCCGCGTTCATGACGCTTGCCGGCGCCTGTTCGGCGTGGTTCGCGGTCGTCGAATCCGGTCGTTCGTCGTCGGAAAATGCGTCGCGGATCGCGGCTTCGGCCAGCGGTTCGAGTATCGTACTTTCAGTATGAGCGATGTCGTGATGCAAGGGCGGGATGTCGCGAACCTCGATATCCGTGGAATCCAGGTGGACAATTTCCGCCGCAAGCGTTTCGACAGGCACTTCGAGGTGTGCTTCCTCCGACTCGCTGCAAAGGATTTTGTGCGGAGCTGCGGCCAGCGCAGGGAGAGAGAAACAGGCCGCCACGGCCAGACCGGTTGCAGCGGCGTATCTGCCGGCTGCTGCTGATCTGGATTCCCGTGTCTGCATACCCCCTCCGTGCCGGGGCCATCGGCCCTTCCGGTGTTATAGTCGAGTATAACACCCAATCCGGGAGATGCAATATCGTCGGCCCGCTAGTGCTGTATCTGCGCCGTTTGTTCGGGACGCAGCGGCATCTCCCGCAACTCCGCGAGATCCGTGACGATCTTTGCTGCCTGATCGAGCTGGATATCGGGAAAATCTTCGTCATCGATATCGTCGAGGCTTTCGACGGGCTCGAGATTCAGCGCCACGCGCCGTGCGTTTTCAGCGGCCAGCGCTTCGGCAAGCCGATCCTCGCGGTGGGTTCGGCGCTTGTCGATGTTCAGCGAAATGACTTTCTGTTCGCGGACCTCGCGGTCGGCGCGGATACGATCGATCTGATACTGAAAATTCGGATCGAGCTTGCTGCGTTCCACGTGGCTGGCCGTCAGCGTGGCGATCGTGCCCGTCAGCGGTGCCCCGGCCCGAAAACGGGTGGTATCGACGGTATCCCACGGCAGGGCGTTCTCACGGGCCGATTCGCCGACGACTTCGGCGTCGATCAGTGACGGCAGATCAATATCCGGCTGTACGCCCCGGTGCTGCGTGCTTTCGCCGGTCACGCGGTAATACTTGCCAACGGTCAGCGTGAGCTGGCCGAGTCCGTCATCGCCTTCGGCGCGGAAGAACTGATCCAGCGAAAACAGGTTCTGAACCGTGCCTTTGCCGAATGTCTGCTGACCGACAATCACCCCGCGAGCGTAGTCCTGGATCGCGCCCGCGAAAATTTCCGACGCGGAGGCACTGAAGCGGTTGACGAGCACCGCCAGAGGGCCGTTGTAGGCGACGCGCGCGATCGGGTCCGGGTCGTCGAGCCGTTGCGGCGGACTGCGCCGGACATCGATGTCGTTGCGCAGCTGAACGATCGGACCGTTGTCGATAAACAGGCCCGACAGCGCCGTGGCCTCCGTGAGGTGGCCGCCGCCGTTGTTGCGCAGGTCCACGACAAGGCCGTCGATACCCTGTTCTTCGAGCTCGGCGATCAGCCGTTTGACGTCTCTGGTCACGCTCGTGTAATTCATGTCGCCATTCGACAGCGCTTTGTAGTCTCGATAAAAGCTCGGTATCTCGATGACGCCGATCGTCCATTCCCGGCCTTCCCGCGGCACGCTGATCGTGTGACTCTTGGCGGCCTGTTCTTCCAGTTTTACCGGACCGCGCGTCAGATTGACGATTTGTCTCGGGCTTCCCGGCAGCGCATTTGCCGGAATGATCTGCAGCCGAACCACAGTGTCCTCCGGCCCCCGAATCAGATCGACAACATCGTCGAGACGCCAGCCGAGCACATCGACAATGTCGCCCTCAGGGCCCTGAGCGACGCCGGTAATCCGGTCATCGCGGCTTAGCGTTCCATCGGCGTCCGCCGGACCGCCGCGAATGATGTTGACGATCTTTACGTACTCGTCTTCGGTTTGCAGCGATGCCCCGATGCCCACGTAGGACAGGCTCATCGCGATTCGATATTCATCCGCATTGCGGGGCGACATGTAGCTCGAGTGCGGGTCGACCGCGTGCGCAAAGACGTTCATGAAGCGTTCAAACACATCGTCGCTGTTGACCTGGCCGAGGCGCCGGATGTTGCCCTTGTAGCGCTTGGTCAACACCTCCTGAATTTTCGGCCAGGGTTCTTTTTCCACGGCCAGCACGAGCGCTTCGTGAAGTAAGCGCTTGCGCCAGATTTCATCAAGTTCCACGGTCGATTTCGCCCAGGGTGCATCCCTTCGGATGTAGAGAAATTCCTCGTCGCTTTGAAAATTGGGTTCGGTTTCGAGTTGCTGCAGCGCAAAGTTCAGACGTTCCCGCACTCGGGTCTGGTAGACCTCGTATATTTCGTACACCGGGTCGAGCGGCTTGCTCTTGACAATATCGTCCAGCCGGTGCCGGTAGCGCTCGAAGTACTCGACATCCTCGGCCAGCAGGTACATGCGGTTGCCGTCCAGACTGTCGATATAAAAATCCAGTACTTTGGACGACAGGTCGTCATCGATCGCGACGTCGTTGTAGTGCGATTTCTGGACGAACTGTGCCACCATTTCCGCGATGTTCTCGTGGCGTTTTTCGGGATACAGAAACTGATTGTCGTCGACGACAGACGGCGAGGTGCCCGCGACTTCCGGGTGGGAACTCAGCGCCGGCAGGGACAGCAGTGCAAGCAGTGCGATTGCAAGCCCTCGAAGATGTCGTCTGTAGCAATATGTCAATTTGTTCTCCAGTTCGAATGCGAACGGTGTTTCCATGGTCTCGTTTCGGCTAGGCTATTCGCCTGACGCGCCGCGATCAAGGGCGTACTCGCCATATTTTTCATCGGATAGCGGTAAATTCAGGCCGCGCTGGGTAGATTTATGCGACCACTTGCCGCCGTTACACTGATTGTCCTCGGTTCCTGTTTCGCCATTACCGTCAGCCTCGCTGCTGTCATCGTCGTCGTCCTTATCCTCGGAGACGAGTACCCGCGCCTGACTCACGAGTTTCCGTCCCTTCTGGCCAGCTTTGCCGTCTTTACGGGTATGACCGCGATATCGGCGGCGAGTTTCTATTCTCAACTGAAATCGTTGCCCTGGTGGCGTTGGGCACAGTTGGCGATGTGGAGCGGCCTGGTGGCGACAGCGGTGTGGTTCCGGGTCTGAATCAGCGTGCGAATGGCGATCGGGCACCTTTCCGCCGCCGCCGCATCCGGCCCTGCAGTTCCCGGCGGCGGTTTTCCAGCCAGCGCACCCGGTTGAAATCGCTGGCGTGACTTTTCTCGTCCGTCAGCTTCCGGCGATGTGTGCAGAAATCCTCGTAGGCCTCGATTTCATGCCGGAGTTCGCGGCAAACCAGCTCGATCATGATGGCATCGTCAAGAAAGCCAAGGCCCGGGATCTGGTCCGGGATCAGATCGTCGGGCTCGGTAAAGTAGGCAAGCGCGTTCAGTACCCGCCGTGCATCCCGATGCGGCAGCCGCCATTCGATGTCCGACAGCATCTGGATCATGAGTTTAAGCTTCATAAGCCGCTCGACGACAAAGCCCGGTGCCGTGGACTCTTCGACTTCGCCGAGCAGGTTCTCGGCCGCCGCGACAATATCCTCCGGCGCCAGCCGGCTCGCGGCACGACGCGCTTCCTGCATGATCAGCCGGAAGTGCCTGAGGTCGTCGTCATTGAGTTCAAAGGAGATTCGCAGTGACATCCGTGTGCTCCACATCGCGCAGGGCACAGCAGACTAGCAGTGTGTTCAGCCGGCCGCCAGGGTCGTGGAATTGCGCAGACTATGGCCGCAACGCAGATCGTTGAGCTATTTTCTAAACCGCATGTCCCAGTTTTGTGAACGGTCGAATTTACCGGTGTTGTAGGGGTCGATTCCGGCATCGTTATCGTCGGCCTGCAGCGAGTCATCGACGATCTTCAGGCTCTCGTGGGTGCCCGTGTCTTCGCGAATGTAACGCTTGCGGACAAAAACGTTCTTGCCGGGACCGTGGCTTTCGATGGTTCCGCTGAGATTCGCTTCGAATTCCAGCGGGGCTTCGGGCTGCGGTTTAGGACGCGCTTTCACCGATGACGATTTTGGTCGGGTTCGAACATTTGTAGCACTCAACGGCGCCTCTGCCGGTGACGGCGAGGTTCCTCCGCTAAGCCAGTTTTTCAGACGCTCGATCATGCTTCCTTCAGTCTTCCAGAGGGGTAGTACCCATTGACCGGCCATGGGGCGAACAAGCTGCAGTGCTTTCGGCCATTTTACGAAGTACTCCATCCCGCCACAGCGATTTGTCGCGATTTTGTGACGTGGTTCACGCTCGGAACTGCAGAAATGGAACGCAGTTCAGACCGCAGGGGTGGTGCTCCGCCAGGCCAGCCTGGCAAGCCGCAGGAATTGCAAGCCCAGCCAGGGTGAGAGCACGAGAAACCACGCGCTGAGATTACCTGAGCCAAGTTTCCCGGACAGTGCGGAAAAGAAATCCGCATATCCATGACCTTCGTACGTGCCGAAAACCAGCTGACCCACCTTGAATACGACGATGGGCAGGACGACGATCCCCAGAAACAACATCGCGGCGAAAATGGCGGACTCCCGCAAGACCCGCTTTTTAGGACTCAGTTGCTGCATACCGCGATCGTCCGGACATCGATAGCGCTATCCTCGGACAGGCAGTCGGTGAGGTCAAGGGCTACGGCATGCGGCCGCGGGCTGCGGGGTTATTCAGCGTTGTGTCGCGAACGCCGACGGCGCCGGTAGATCGCCACGCCGAGGTGCAGGCAGGCTGCAGAGAAGATCAGGTAGTGCGGAAGTACCCAGAACCAGTCGCTGATGTACAGCGTCGCAAAAAAAGCCGCAAATCCTGAGGTCAGGTAGAAGTAGGGCAGGGCGTCGTAGACGAGTTTCGGCAGCCAGATTTTTCGGCTCGCCAGGCGAGCCGAATTCTGCGCAAGCTGTTGTGTATCCGTTAAGGCGGCTGCCTTTGGATTGGCTGATCCTGCCATGCCTGAGTATCACATTCCCTGTAATGGGAATCACTCTAGAGCGTCTGGATCATTTTGTCCGTGATTGGGCTCACAATTCCCCTACGCATCACGCTTCGGGCGTTCCTCGTAGCGAAATCGGGCATCGCCGATCGTCACGATGTCGCCGTGACTCAAAAACTGTTCCTTGACGCGCCGTGTGTTGACGTACACGCCGTTTGTGCTGCCCCAGTCTATGATGCGTGTGCCGTTGCGATCGGTCTGAATCACCGCGTGGCGTCGCGATATGTACGCCGCCTTGAGCTGTATATCGTTGTGCTCGGTCCGGCCGATCGTGAGCTGGTCCTTGAACAACGGAAATCTGAGCAGTTGCCCGTCGATAGTGCCGACGAGCAGCCGGGTGAGGCGGTCGGGCGATGGACGCTTCGTGCCCGTACTCGGCGGCGGCGATGTGTCCATACGTTCGGAAATCCGATCGTCGATGTCGTGCACGAGTTCCTCGATGTTGCTGATCGATTCCAGTTGTTCGGTCTTTTTGGCGAGTTCGGCCAGCAGCACGCCGATCGCCTCGCTTTTGGTGCTGAGCTTCTGTTCGAGCGACGACGTACCCTGTTCCAGCTCACGTATTTGTCGACGGAGTTCCTCCATCTGCAACACGGAGTCCTCTTTCGCCTGTTCGAATGCCTTTTCGAGCTCGTCTTTCGAGCCTCGCGTGCTCACGAGGCTGCTGGTTAGTTCGCCGTTGAGCTGGGCCTGTTCCACGATAGTCGTCTGTGCGTCGCTGAGTTCAAATCGAAGCGTGCGAAGCTCTTCCTCATGACGGGCCGTCATCGCTTCGATTTCAGCCTGCGTCTTACCGATCACGCGCTCTGCTTCATCGATTTTGCAAACCAGGTCGGCGTTTTCATCCTGCAGCTTGCGCAGCTCATGTTTGCGCCGCTGGTGATCGCCGGCTTCGCGGCTGTTGGCCTCCATCAGGTCCTGGAGTTGCTGCCGAAGCGCGTCCGCGTACGTTTCGCTGCGTTCCAGTCGCTCGGCGAAATCCTCCAGCGACAAAGCGGCGAATCCCGGGTCGATGTTCTGGCGTGTCCTGCGTGCCTGTTCCTCGGCGCTGTTAACGTTGCTTTGTAAGGTTTCGAATTTCTCCGACAGCGCGGCATAACGGTCGTTCTGTTGCCGCAGTTCGCCTTTCAGATTGCGAATTTCGTCGTCGCGAAGCCCAATCTGCTCATCCTTACGGACGGCCTCCGAACGCATGTGGTCGATTTCCGCGCCAAGTTGCTCCGTTTGCGCCTCTCTGGCCTCGATTTCTTTTTCCAGCCCGGACCATTTTGCCTTGAGTTGCTCGAGATCGAATTGCAGCCGGCCGACCATTTCCGTCCGCGACTGCAGATCCGACCGCAATTGCGAAACGGAAACACCGGTGTTGAGCTCCTCGGTGAAATCGTAGGTGTTGTCGTCGGCTTCGCGCGGTTCGCGAGCTTCGCTCTCGACGCGAAATCGCGGCAGTTCCAGTTCCGCCGTCGGATCGTCGTCGGGCGCTGCAAAATCCTCGACGTGTGTGGTTTCGTTTCCCATCAGACCAGCCTACCACTCCCGAGGGAGCCTTCAGAATACGTATCTCACAATATCGGACAATAATCCGGCATCTCCGGTGGCGATTTCAACCGCTCTGCCGCCCGCACACGGCAGTCAGACAGTGCTTGTATCGCCTTTAGTCACAATAGACGGTTCTGCCGGACGCCCAGTCACGCAGATTGGCGATCTGTTCGGCCATGACGACGGACAGCGGCCGCGTGCGCGCTATCTCGCTCCGGATATGCGCATTGGCCAGCGCTTCCCGCTGGGCGTGTGCCGCGTACAGCGCGGACACCACAGACTGCTCGATTTCGGCACCCGAGAAGCCGTTCATCTCGGACGCGAGAGCGCGGATGTCGAAGGCACTGAGTGGCTGATCGCGGCGCGTCAAATGAATGGCGAGGATTGCCGAGCGAACGTCCTCGCTCGGCAGGTCCACGAAAAAAATCTCGTCGAAGCGGCCTTTGCGGACCAGTTCCGGTGGCAGTCTGCTGATGTCGTTCGCCGTCGCGACGATAAATACCTGGCTTTGCCGCTCCGCCATCCATGTCAGAAAACTCCCGAGAACGCGCTGCGTCGTGCCGGTTTCCCCGCCGCGGCCCGCGATGCCTTTTTCGATTTCGTCAATCCACAATACGCACGGCGACATCACATCGGCGGTTTTCAGCGATTCGCGCAATTTGCGTTCCGTTTCGCCGTGATACTTGTCATAGATCGCGCTGAAATCGAGCCGCAGGAGCGGCACGCCGAAAATTGCGGCGGTCGCTTTCGCTGCCAGACTTTTCCCACAGCCCTGAATGCCGAGCAGCAGAATGCCCTTGGGCGGATCCAGGTGTGCCGCGTCCGTGGCGCCGCGAAATGCGGCGCGACGTTGTGTCAGCCATGCCTTGAGCCGCCGCAGACCGCCGACCTCGCTGAACTTCGCCGTCTCGTATTCGAATTGCAGAGCGCCACCGCGATTCAGCAGTTGGTACTTGGCCTGCATGACGTCCGGCAGATCGCTGCGGGAAATGGCCCCGTCGAAAAAAATGGCGTTGTGCGCAAGCCGCTCCGTTTCGGCGAACGTGAGACCGGCAAGATTGCGCAGCAGCAGTTGATGGGCTTTCGGGTCGACCGCAACACTGGCGCCCGGGTTTTCGCGTGTGTAGTCATCGATCGCTTTGCGAATAATCTCCCCGCGTTCCCGATCGCCGGGCAACGCCATGTCGAACTGCGCACAGAATCCTTCCAGTTCGCTCGGAATCGAGATTCGATGGCTGATCAGAACGAGTTGCCGGCCGAGTTCTCTGGACTGAATGCAAATGTCCTTGAGCAGGCGCACGTTGACCGGGTCGTCGATAAATGGATGAAAATCGAGCAACACATAGATTCCCGGTTTTCTCACGGCCCGGATGTGCTTGAGGACATCGGTCGGCTCGGAGTTCAGCGACTGTGGCTCGAGCTCGATATCGAGGCGCTGCAGACCGTCGGTAATGCTCCAGCGGAACAGCGGTACGTAATCGCCGGTCGAGCGATGCAGCGATGCGGCTTTGAGTATCTCAAGCATCCGCGCCTCGTCCTGCGACTCAATGACAATGATCGGCGTTCGCGATCGGAGGATGATTTCGAGGTCCCGGTGTTCGTCCATGTACGTCAATGCTCGTCAGCACTTATGTTATGACAGCCCGGCAGATTATCCACGTCGAGTGCCTGCGGCCGTTTGCCGGCGATCGCGGTGGCTGCACCCCTCAGACGGTCGAGATCGATTTCGCGGTTCGTGTCAATCAGTGCGGCGATCAGCGTGTCGAGGCTGGCGGCACCGCCGGTTGCACGCTGTAGTTGCTCGTCGAGTTCGCGAAAACGGGTGACCGCAAGCGCTGTCGTAGCACCGGTTGACCTGGGTGCGCAAAGCTCTTTTGCGTCGCGCGCCCATTGCAACTGATCGGCGAGCGCCGTCTCATAGCGTCGCGACGTAATGGCTCCCCCGCGGTGCAGCAACTCGAGGCTGTAGTACTCCGCCAGCCCTTCGGAAATCCAGTCGTAGCCGGTCGCCGCTTCGATACTCAGTGCGACGTGCATGATTTCGTGCAAAAGGGTGCTTGTGGCGTTTTCGCTGATCAGTGGCCGCTCCGAATGCAGAAACAAAGAGGCCGGGCCGGACAACCCGCCCCGCCACATGGGATCGTCGGCGCTGATGATAGTCAGGCGCTCCGGTGGGTTGGCGACAATTCGCGACAACTCCGGCAACGTCCAGTTGAGCAGTGCGATCATGTCCATGCGCCGGATCGACTGTCCCTGCGGACCGGCGACCGCGACGCGGATTCCGGCGATCGTTTCGCGGCGAATGCCGAGTTTGCCGACTGCAATCCATCCCGTGGGCTGCGAGAAGCGCCGTCCAGGTCTCGTAACAGGGATGGGGTCGCGCAAAGACGAATATTCGGTCTGCACGGACCAGTGTTCGGGTAGCTCGAACGTCAATGTCGTTTCGCTGCGCGCGGCCTTGCGTGTGCGGGTTTTCGCTCGTGGAATGATGTCCTCTGCTCGAAACACACCCCATTCGGCATTCAGCATTGCATCGTAGCCGCCGTCGTCGCGGCGCTGATCGATGTGCACCGCCCAGCGGAGCCGGCCGCCGGGCCTCGGCGGCAGCCACACGGCGCGGCCGTCATCGATGCGGAACTCGCCGTCGCTTTCGAAGGCCGAGTATCGCGCGGAGACGTCGAACTGCATTTCTCGCAGCAGCCATTTTTGCTGTTCCACACGCAATTCGACCGTCAGGTTTGTCCCGGCGGGGTCGGGTATCGCGGTATACCGAACCCGATAGACGCCTTCGTCGGCGCCCTGTACTTCGGAGGCCGGCGCTCCGCAGGCCGCGCAGACGAACAGGCAAGCGGCGGTTACAAATCCTGAGAAACGGTTCATTTCCTGTTGAGGCCTGATGGCTTATGCTTATTGGCGTTGTTACCGGAAGCCGCCGATGATACCGCAGCCAGCCTCAAAGTCAGCGCTACTTATTATCGCAGGCCTGTTGATTGCCGCGACGGTGGCCGGATGTGCTTCGTCACCGGCTGGCCAGGCGGATCGTGTGTCCGGCCAACCTGCGAAGGCGGCGACAGTGGGTGAAAGAGCCGCAATCATAGCGCTGCAGCAGATTGGTGTGCCGTATCGATACGGCGGCGACTCGACCAGCGGTTTCGACTGCAGCGGGCTCGTGCAATATGCGTACCGCCAGGCCGGCCGCACTGTGCCGCGTACCACGGGGCAGTTGTGGGACGGGACGTCGCCCGTGCGGCGAGACGCACTTCAGCCCGGCGACGTGTTGTTCTTCGAAATCGAAGGCAAGATGTCGCACGTGGGATTGTATGTCGGCGGCGGTGAGTTCGTGCATGCGCCATCGTCAGGGCGGCGAGTCAGTGTCGAGACACTCGATTCCCCGTTTTACGCCGCGGCGTTTTTAAGGGCCGGCCGCCCTTAGGGCTGTTAACTGGCCGCGGTTTCAGGCCGAGTCGGAGCTGGTCAGGAAGGTTTTGAGTTGATCGGCCAGGCCGCGGCAGG
This sequence comes from Woeseiaceae bacterium, assembly GCA_965224505.1. GTDB lineage: Bacteria > Pseudomonadota > Gammaproteobacteria > Steroidobacterales > Woeseiaceae > UBA1847. The sequence continues at coordinate 777,281 of CBDCZL010000018.1, read as the reverse complement.
CTTTGGACTGGGTTCTGGCGATAAGCGGAATCGGCACGACGAGCGCCGGCAAAAACGAGGTTCCGCTGTAGTCGGCGGATACCGTACCTGCGTCTTCGGCGTCGTTCAGATCCCAGATCGACGCCTCGTAGGCCGCATCGTCTTGCCACCAGGCAAATCCGAAGCAGCCGCCGCCGCCCGGTCCGGCGGCGCAGGACAGACTGCCGCCCTGGGTCACGCGTTCGGTGTCACCGTCCAGCCAGACGATGAAACGCACCCCCATGTTCTTGACGGCGTCGGCAACGCCGGGCCGCTCCAGCAGTGTGCCCAGTCCTTTGGTATCCGCGGGTGCCGTGCGTGGCTCAAACCATGGGAAAAGGTTGTCGATGAACTGCTGATTCGGAATCACACGCAGGCCCGATGAACCGCGGCCCAGCGCCGATTCCACGCAGCTGATGTAGTCGGCTTCGGTTTCGTTCCCCTGATGATAACTCCTGGCCATCACGACCACAGACTCGCCTTCGCCGAGTGCGGTTGTCGCGGAACGCGCATCCTCAAGCCGGGCTGTCACGCAACCACTCATAGCCACGCAGCTTGCGGCCACGACTAACCTGGCCAGCGGCTCACTAATCGCCGTCATCATCGATTCCTCCGATAGCAAACAACTGCGGCGGCCGCTCACTGGCGGGTTCGGCTTTCGCCACGGTTTCGCCGCGTTCAGCGCTGGGGTCGAACGGGCCGTCGGCCAGCGCGCTGATGCGCGTCGCGTTGTCGAACTGCAGCAATACCAGCGCTGCGGCATCGCGCATGGCCAAAACCGCCGCGCGCCGCAATGAATTCGACCCGCCCAGGCCCTCTTTCTGACTTTTACCGTACGCGCTGACCGTCCAGACGCCGGCATCGGTACCTTGTCTGTCGTAGACCTGGATCCGATAACGTACCCAGACGGCAAACGAGTTGTCCTTGCTCTGATTCGGAACCGAAAACTCGAACCCCTCGATGGTCGGTTCGATGAGTGCGTCGAATGTGTAATTCGCAGCACTGTCGTCCGGGCCGATCAGCGTCACGCTGTCAAACATGTAGCCGAACAACTGATCGAAGAACTTGACGTTCGCGGCGCCGAGCTCGATTTTCCAGTTTTCACGACCGAGCACGTTTTCTTCGTGAACGAAGTTGTGAAAATTTTCCGGTATGCGCACCGCGACGTCGAGCGGCAGCCGCTCAATGTGCGGACGCGGTATCGCGGTTTGTTCAAGTGCCACGGTCGAAGCGCAACCGGTCAGGATGAATGCCGCCAGGATTATTGTCGCGGTTATTAGTTGGCGAAGGATCAACAGATGGGTATCCACGCTGCGGGTTGTGGTGTTATATCAGAGCCATTTCAGGCCTCAGAGTTCCAGCGACCTCCGGGCCCCGGTCGGCGACCACTTTAGATTGGCCCGCGCCGGAGTGCAAACAGGGGGGGGCGGGTTCACGGGGGAAGCAACTCCGGGTATAAAGATGGCCTGGATGCCATCTCAGGATCGGGAATACCGCCTCATGCCGCGCCCTAAAATACTTGTCTTTCAGCATGTTCCATACGAACCGCTCGGTACGCTCGACCCGCTGTTAAAGCGTGCCGGGTTTCGCATTCGTTACGTCAACTTCGGGCGCGACCCGGGTGCTCGCCCCGATCTTACGCGGTACGCGGCGCTTATTGTGCTGGGCGGACCGATGAATGCCGATCAGACCGACGACTATCCCAATCTCTCGATCGAGGTTGAGCTTATCCGGCAAGCCGTGGCGCGGGGCATGTCGGTACTGGGTATCTGCCTCGGCGCGCAGCTCCTCGCGAAAGCGCTTGGCGGAACCGTGGCCCGCAATCCGGTCCGGGAGGTTGGCTGGTACGACGTGCGGCTGACTGAGCAGGGTCGTAACGACGGGGTGCTGTCCGCGTTCGCGCCCGTACAGCGGGTATTCCAGTGGCACGAGGACGGCATTCATTTGCCGCCCGGTGCCGTCCACCTCGCAGCCTCCGACGCGAGCGAGGTGCAGGCGTTTCGCTACGGCGAGCACGCCTATGGCTTTCAGTTCCACCTCGAAGTGGATCGTTCGCTGATCGAACGCTGGCTGACGCTGCCTGCGAATCGGCCAATGCTTGAGGAGGAAGCGGGCAGAATCGTTCCGGACGCGATTCGCGGCATTACCTGCGGGTCCATCGATGCGCTGGAAAAGCTCAGCGACGAGACGTTTACGCGCTGGGTCGATCAGTTCGACATTGCGCCGCGCAAACTTGCGCTGCCATCGCGGTAGAACCGGTGTCAGGCCCTGGCTAAAAATCCCGCCATTCAAGCGGCGGTTCCTGCATCAGCGCGACCTGCTCGCGCAGCGCAAGCACATGGTCGTCCCAATAGCGGCGGTTGTCGAACCACGGGAAGGCAATTTTGAATGCCGGATCGTCCCATCGCCGGGCCAGCCAGGCCGTGTAGTGCAGAATACGCAGGCTGCGTAGCGCCTCGATCAGATGCAGCTCCCGTGCGTCGAAACTGCGAAAGGACCGATAGCCGTCGAGCAGGGCCTTGAGTTGCGGCGTTTGTTCGCAACGGTCGCCCGACAGAAACATCCAGAGGTCCTGCACGGCCGGCCCGTGCCGGCAGTCGTCGAGGTCGACGATATGCAGTCTGTCGTCGCTGACCAGCACGTTGCCGGGATGAAAGTCACCGTGCAGACGAATCTCGCGCGTGTTTCCGGCACGGTCGAAACAGTGTTCCACGCCGTCGAGCACGAGTTCCGCCGTCGATTCGTAGGCATCGCGATTTTCCGGCGGAATGAAGTCATTGTTGAGCAGGAAGTCGATCGAATCGCAGCCGTAGCTGTCGATGTCGATCCTCGGGCGGTGCCTGAATGCACGGGTTTCGCCTTCGAGGTGAATGCGCGCGACGAGGCGGCCGAGTTGTTCGAGCAAATCGTAGTTATCGAGGTCCGGGGAGCGACCCCCGCGGCACGGGAACACAGCCACACGATACGGTCCGAGATGCTGCAGCGTCTTCCCGGCAATCTCCATTGCCGCGACGACCGGAATCTCCTGTGCTGCAAGGGCGGACGAGAACGTGTGTTCCTCGAGTATCGACGCGTCGCTCCAGCGGCCCGGGCGATAAAATTTCGCGACGACCGGGCGACCGTTTTCGATGCCGATCTGGTACACACGGTTTTCGTAGCTGTTGAGCGCGAGAAAGCGGCCGTCGCAGTCGAAACCGAGTTTGCTGAGGGTGGAGACGATCTCCTCGGGCCGCAGATCGGCGAATGCCAGCGACGTGCTGCGATCGGTCACGACGAACGTTGCCGGGCGTCGCGTTTGCGGTCGCTTTCCTTTAACTGCTTTTTGCGCAACCTCAGGTGGTTCGGAGTTACCTCGAGCAGTTCGTCGTCGTCGAGAAACTCGAGCGACTGTTCGAGAGAATAGTTGAGTGGCGGCGTCAGTATCAGATTCTCGTCGCTGCCCGCCGCACGGATGTTGGTGAGCTGCTTCGCTTTGCTCGGATTGACGACGAGATCGTTCTGCCGCTTGTGAATGCCGACGATCATGCCCTCGTAGATCGGTGCGCCGTGGCCGATGAAAAGACTGCCGCGGTCCTGCAGATTGAACAGTGCATAGGCAAGTGCCTTACCCTGGACCATCGACACGAGGACACCGTTGTTTCTCTGCGCAATAGACCCGCCGATGCGCGGTGCGTAGCGATCGAACACGTGATAAATCAGCCCGGTTCCCGACGTGGCAGTCAGGTATTCGGTGCGAAAGCCGATCAGCCCGCGCGTCGGAATCCGGTAATCGAGCCGGATGCGTCCCTTGCCGTCCGGCAGCATGTTCTGCAACTCGCCCCTGCGGTCGGCGAGTCGCGTCATAACCGCGCCCTGAAACTCGTCGTCGAGGTCCACGGTGAGCTGTTCCCAGGGTTCGTGCTCGATACCGTCGACCGTGTGCATGATCACCTCGGGTCGCGATACGGCGAGCTCGAAGCCTTCGCGCCGCATGGTTTCGACCAGCACCGACAAGTGCAGCTCGCCGCGCCCGGACACACGAAACTTGTCCGGATCGGCGGTGTTGTCCACTCGCAGTGCAACATTGTGTTTGAGCTCCTGATCGAGGCGTTCCCGAATCTGACGGCTCGTCAGGAATTTGCCGTCCTGCCCCGCAAACGGCGACTTGTTGACCTGAAAGGTCATGTTGACGGTCGGCTCGTCGACGGTCAGTGCGGGCAGCGGGTCTGCGTGCTCCGGGTCACAGAGCGTATCGGAAATTCGCAGCTTGTCGATGCCGCTGAAAACCACGATATCGCCGGCCGATGCCGCGTCCACACGCCGCCGCTCCAGGCCCGTGTAACCGTAGAGTTCGAGCACGCGGCCGCGGCGGGCCTTGTCGTCATCACGCACGATACTGACGGCCGCGTTGCTGCTCAGCGTGCCGCGGCTGATGCGGCCGACACCGAGCACCCCGACATAGGTGTCGTAGTCGAGACTCGACACCTGCAGCTGCAGCGGACCGTCGGGATCCACATCCGGGGAACGGACATGCTTAACGATCGTGTCGAACAGCGGTGTCATGTCGCCGTTGCGAACGTTGGCGTCCAGGCCCGCAAACCCTTCGAGCGCCGAGGCGTAGACAATTGGGAAGTCGAGCTGTTCATCGGTGGCGCCGAGGCGGTCGAACAGATCGAACGTCTGATCGATGACCCAGTCCGGGCGTGCGCCGTCACGATCGATCTTGTTAACGACCACGACCGGAATCAGTCCCTGCGCGAACGCCTTCTCGGTGACGAAGCGTGTTTGCGGCATCGGCCCTTCAACGGCATCGACGAGCAGCAGCACGCTGTCCACCATCGATAGTACGCGCTCGACTTCGCCGCCGAAATCCGCGTGCCCGGGCGTGTCGACGATGTTAATGCGATACCCGTTCCAGTCGACAGCCGTGTTTTTTGACAGAATAGTAATGCCGCGCTCGCGTTCGAGGTCGTTTGAATCCATGACGCGATCGGGCACGGCAGCCCGCGGCCCGAGCGTACCGGACTGCTGTAGCAATTGATCGACAAGCGTCGTCTTGCCGTGGTCAACGTGCGCGATGATTGCGATATTACGCAGCTTGGAAATATCAGACATTTGGGATTCGGCGGTGTGGCGCGGACAACAGGCGGCGGATTATAGTGAGCAAACCGGCTAATTGATATGGCAGACTCTGAGTCATGAAGAAAACGATCGTCTTGCTAAGCCTTGTACTTTGGACACTCCTGCAGGCGTGCGGACAACGCGACAGCGCCATTGATCTGCACGTTTATGAGCAGGACATTCTCGACTGGAGGGCCGGGCGTCTGGAGCGCCTGCTGGCGCCGACCGGTTATCTCAACCAGGTCGGCCTGTACTGGCTGGAGCCCGGGACCTATCGATTCGGGTCTTCCGCGGAAAACGAGGTCGTGTTTCCGCCAAACGCCCCTGAGTTTATCGGCGAATTCGCTGTGACCGATCAGGGTGTACACATGAAGGTCGTCTCGGATGTCGACGTCCTGCACGAAGACCGGTCCGTAAAGGACATTGCGATGGCGGCCGATACGACCGAAGCGCCCGTGATGGTCGGTCACGGTTCGCTGGCCTGGAGCGTGATTGAGCGAGACAGCCGCTTTGCGATCAGACTAAGGGACTACGAGCATCCGTTTGTGACGACATTCGGACCGATTCCGTACTACGACATCGATCCGGCAATGCACGTTGAGGCAACGCTCAGGCGCTACCCGGAACCGCGTGTCGTCAACGTGGGTACCGTGATCGAAGGTCTTGGATTCAATCCGGAATCGCCCGGTGTGCTTGAGTTCCAGATCGACGGTAACGCTTACGAACTCGAGGCGTACTCGTCAGGGGACAAGCTGTTCATCGTGTTCGGCGATCAGACCGGACGTGGCGAAACCTACGGCGCCGGCCGTTTCCTGTATGCCGATGCACCGGGCGAGGACGGCAGGACACGGCTCGATTTCAACAAGGCCTACAATCCGCCCTGCGCATTCAACGATTTCTCAACCTGTCCCGTGGCGTCGCCGCGCAATCGTCTGGCAACGCGCATCGAGGCCGGCGAGAAGTACGATAAGTCCTTGCATTTTGCGGCCGCTAACCGCTGATTTCGAAACTTAGCCCTGCGTTTTTTTGCAGCCGCAGCAGCAGCGCTTGAGCCATGGCCGCTGCGGGCGTCAGCACGCCGCCGCGCTCGTCGAGTGCGTCTTTCGCGAGACAGACCGCACACTCGCCAAGCATTTTGCTCGTCGAACCGTAGCCGGGGTCCTCATCGCCGGTAATGCGTGCCTCGATTCGCTCCCCGTCCGGCAGGAACCCGATCTGACGCAAATTAAAAAAGCCGGTTTTCCGCTCTGTCCTATTTGGGCCTTCTCCGGGGCTCGCCACGACGAATCGTTGCAGAAACCGCCGGGTTGGTGTCGTCGACGCACCCAGTATCAGCAGCTTAAGCGTCGCTGACAGCGACTTGCTACGCAGCCAGCCCGAGACGCCTTGCCCGGTAAGCACGGCTTCGTTGTAGCGAAAATCCCTTCCCCAGCGATAGTCGAGCAGCGCGTGACTGCGGCGAACGACGCGCGTGTTGATGGCTGCCATGACGAATGGAGCCGTCCAGGCGCCGGCATCGTCCCGATACTCGGCCTTGCGCTGGTCGCGGCCGTCCGGCCCGTCGCGCTGGCCCGGAGGATTGAGGCTGTAAGGGTGCATCAGGATTCCGGCAGTTTCGCGGTCGCTGCGGGCCTCCCTGATGAGGTTCATCATGCTCGCGAGCGTACCGCCGCTCGCAGTGCCTTTGAGCGCTTTGACGTAGGTCCTAATGTGCTCGCAATAGCGGCCGTGACGTTCACGAGCTTCCCGTTGCAGAAACCAGACGCCAATATCCATCGGCACGGAATCGAAGCCACAGCAGTGCACGATTTTCGCGCCGGAATCGACTGCGGCATCGTGGTGCCGATCGATCATCCGGCGAATCCACTGGGGTTCGCCGGCAAGATCGCAGTAGTGAGTACCGGCGTCGACGCAGGCCGCAACAAGCGCCGAGCCGTATAGTGCGTAGGGCCCGACGGTGGTTACCACCACCCTGGTCTGGCGCGCTAGTTCAGCCAGTGACTTTTTGTCGGAGCTGTCAGCCGTCAGTGTCTGCAGTTCCGTGGCGGCATCGCCCAGCGAACGGCGCAGCGCGTCTAGTTTTCCGGCACTGCGCCCGGCAATCGCCCAGCGCAGACCGGTGCCGACGCCATAGCGTCGCAACAGGTACTCGGCCACGAGTTTTCCCGTGAATCCCGTGGCACCATAGACGATCAGATCGTATGCGGGCTTCACAGCGTGAGTTCCAGCAGCGCCACTTCCTTGTTGCCGCCTTCCGTCTCCTGCGTATCGATTTGCCGGAAGCCGAATCGTTCGTGGAAGCGCATCGAGCCCTCGTTGGGTGGGCATAGATTGACCTCGCAGGTAAGCCGGGGTACGCCGGATTGCGATTCGGCGAAGTCTCGATACAGCGCGTCGGCGACGCCCTGACGACGCGCCCACGAGGCCACAGCGACGCGGTCGATGTAGGCGAAATCCTCGAATCGCGAACAAAACCAGCGATAGTTCGGGCTTTGGTAGCTCGTGCCCGGGCGCAAACCGATCAGGAATGCCGCAAGCCGGTCTTCAATATGCGCGGTTCTGCAATAGGCTGCGTTATCTGCAAACCACTGCAGTTCGCGCTCGCCGATGCGATTCACATGAGGAAGCGAGGCTTCGTTTAGCCTGAGCACGTCGCCGTAGTCGTTGCGCAGAATATCCTGTATTTGCATCGCTCAAGTGTACGTGTATGCTATATATTCACCAAGGTGGCAATTAAGACCGCCTAAAACCGGTACTTCACTCGTCTTCGCCATTGAAATGACCGCTGTAGTCGTGGACTGCAGTGGCGCAAGTCTGTGATGCGCGACATTGTACTCACGCGTCACAGCCGTATTATCTCATCGAGTTTTTTGAGGACCGGGCAATATGAACAGATTTTCCGTTACCACCGCAGCAGTCGCGGCTATTTCGCTGATGCCGACGACATCGGCATTCGCCGCGAGAAAGCCGGATCTTGAGTCCTATATTCCGGCTGACTCGCCGTACGTTTTCTCGATGGAAGAGCAGATGCCGGATGCGCTGCTCGATAAGATCGAACCGGTCATCGACGAGACCTTAAAGGGCTATCAGACGATTCTGCGGCACGTCATGGCGGAGCAACTCGTCAAGATGTCGGAGGATGCTGAGTCTGACAGGGATCCGCAGAAATTTCGCGCGCTCATGGAGGAAGTGCTGGGCCTGATGAGCCTCGAGGGGATACGCGGCGCCGGCATCGAACGCGATTCGCGAATTGCGTTTTACGGCAACGGCCTGACGCCGGTTGTGCGCATCGAACTGTCCAACGTCGACTTGTTCAACGCAGCCATTGCCCGGCTCGAAGAACGTGCGGAAAAGGCGATGCCGACGGCGAAAACAGGCGGTACCGAATACCGCTATGCCGAATTCGAAACGCTGCGGCTCATCGTCGCGACAATTGACGGTCAGGCGGTCATAACGTTAACGCCGAACGACTATAACGACGCGCAAATGGCGCTGGCGCTGGGCATTGAAAAGCCGGCCAGAAGTCTGGCCAGAGCAAGAACGCTGCGTGACATTCAAAAGGAATACGGCTTCGAGAAATACATCACGGGGTATTTCGATATCGTCAGACTGGCTGACACGTTTGTCAACGGTCCTCAGGGCATAGACCGGCAACTCTTCGAGGCGTTCGAGTATACGCCGACCGAATTGTCGGCTGCGTGTCAGTCCGAAGTGATGGAAATGGCCGGCATTGCGCCGCGCATGGTGTTCGGCTATGACGATGTGAGTGCCAGCAGTTACGACGCGCTGTTTGCGGTTGAACTGCGAGAGGATATCGCGGCGGGGCTTGCCACGCTGCCGGCCGCCTTCCCGGGATTGGGGCGGGACTTCGGTGGGCTGCTGTCGTTCGGTATTAGCATGAATCCGATGATGTTGCGCGAGTTCATCGAAGCGCGTCTCGATGCGATGGAAGCCGATCCCTATGAGTGCGAGCTGTTTTCAGAAATGCAGAATGGCGTTGCAAAAGCCCGCGAGGCACTCGCGCAGCCGGTGCCGCCCGTCGTCTACGGATTCCGCGGATTACTCGCCAATTTCAATAGTTTTGAGGGATTCGACATTGAGGAAGGGACGGCGCCCGAGTCGCTCGAAAATGTCGATGCGTCGATGCTGCTGGCCGTTGAGAATGCAGAGGCGCTATTGATGATGGCAACGATGATGAGCCCCGAAGTCGCGGCGCTCAATCTGATGCCGGACGGCACTCCCGTGGAAGTCGAAATCCCGCAGCTCGCGGAATTTGGAACACGGGCGTTTGCTGCGATGTCTGAGAACGCGCTGTCCGTGTCGTTCGGCGGTGATGCCGAAAATGCCGTGGGCGAACTCCTCGATGCGGACAGCGCAGACCCGGCACCGTTCGTGAGCATGAGTATGGATGCGAAGCAGTATTACAGGTTGATCGTCGAGGCCATGGAAAAGGAAGCCGCTTCCGCCAAGGGGGAGGATGCCGGCGTCATGGGGGAGGTGATGCAAACGTCGATGCGCGACATGATGCTTGCAACGGCTGAACTGTACGACCGAATGCTGATGGACGTCGATTTCACCGGACGTGGCATTGAAATGGACGTGCGCGTTACACTGTCTGAATGATCGGACGATGGTTGTTATCTGTTTTCCTGGTTTTGTGGGCACCTGCAGTGCTGGGCGGTGAGATGTTGTCCGCGGGCCAGCCAGACGAAGCTGACATCCGGCGTTACGCCGACCAGGGCTACAAAACCGTCATCGACCTGCGCGGTGTGAACGAGGACCGTGGTATGGACGATGAGGCTGCAGTCGTTGCCGACGCCGGTATGACTTACGTGAGTTTTCCGATCGTGGGTTTACCGGCGGTTAGCTTTGACAATGCCGAGAAGCTCAGCGCTTTGCTTGCGGAAGTCGATGCTCCGGTGGTGCTGCATTGCGGCAGCGGTAACCGGGTCGGTGCATTGCTGGCGCTGCGCGCGAGCCTCAAGGGCGCCAGTGACGAAGAGGCTATGGCCACGGGCAAAGAGTTTGGGATGACCAGTCTGACGGGACACATTGAACAGTTGCTGCAGCACATTCAGGAATCCGGCAATTAATCACGCCAGGAACCGTCCTTTGGTCGCGAAGGCAGCTCCGCAGTCACCTCCGCCAGCGAGATCGTCAAGTGGTTGTCATCAATATTCGTCGGATGAAAACAAGGCATAGCCGACCGGAAGTCAGCTACGCCTTCGCGTTGGTGGACGGTGTACGAACAAATTGGAACCACCTCGTGAACGACGTTTCAGAGTGGTCTGAGGTCCTCCGGAACGCGTTTCCAGCGTCCGAGCGCCTTACTTCGGCCTGGCCCAAACTGAGTTCAGTCCGTCGATGTGCTCATGAAGATCAGCGGAAATCGGGTTCCATAAGGGGTCGAGGACGACGTCAATGCCCTCGCGTCGTGCGAGTTTCGATGCGGGCACGAAATCAGCGTCACCTGTGATCAGGACTATCCGATCCGCCAGCTTCTTAAGTGCTAACGAGGCGATGTCGATCCCGATCTTAATATCGACGCCCTTCTGCTTCAGATCGTAGTACACATCGTCTTCCGTGAGCTTGGATACGTCCGTTTTCCCGGCGAGAAGGTCTTTGACTGCTCGGCTGTGAAACACCCAGCGCTTGCCATCCTGAAGATCGCCCAGCCTGAGCGCCAACTTCCGTTTCTGCTTCAGCTCCGCTGCAAGAGCGTTACGGAACTTCGCCTCGTCGCTACGTCCAAAGTCAATGGAGCGGCCAGAAATCGGGTTGTGTACTTTCTTGGAAAAGGGTCGGCAGTCGTAAACGAGTATCCGATAAAGCTCGTCAGGCTTTTTGACGTGACCTTTTGCGGTATCCCATACACACTTGGCCACTTCGGCGGCAGAATGCGGCTTGGAGCCTTTCTTGCGTTTTATTCGGTTGTAGCGCTTGAGAAAGAAACTCAGGTCTACAAGTACGGCAACTCTTGCCATTGTCGTGACCCTGAAAGAATAAAGCCTTTGGGTTCGGCCAAGCTCGGATAGGTGAGCGGCTTACTGCCAAAGGCTGGATAATCCGTTGAATTATATAGGTCCTGTCACCCGGTTTTCAAACACGTGCGTCACATAGTCTCTGTGGCACAGGCCAACTCAGGCTGCTGCTTGAGTTAGCGCTCAATATCTATCCCAATTCTAAGCCGAGCGTTTTCCTCGCCTTCTGACCTAATTGCGGTTAAATATGCAGAAAACAGCGTTGGGCTAGAAAAAATCAGCCGTTCAATAGCTGGATTGTGGTCTTTGATCGAATCCAGCCGCTCTTGGCGGCGTGCCTCAATTCGCCGCTGGACTTCGGCGGCCTTTTCAGCTTCGCCTAGCCCCTCGAGGGCAAGTCTTTGAATCGAGCGGGCAATCGCAACGCCCATTTCAGTCTTTCCCTGACTTTCCACCAGTTCGCCGTAAGCAAGACAGGCGTAGCCTCAATCCACACTCTGCGACGACCGCTCCTCGCACATTTTCACGTAGTCCCCATAGCGAGGCAGCTCCGAGGCAACAAAACCGAAAGCCATTCCCGCTCGCTCCGGGAAACCGAAGTCACTACCTGCCCCTCAGTGTTCTCTTTGATAGCCTGTCCAAAGCCATGCATATGCAAGGCCCATTTGAATTCCGGAGCTTTGGCCCGACAGGAATGCTTGCTTGATCAGGTCGGCGAATGCCTCTTCTCGCTCGTAATGGCTTTGAACGGTCTCTAGCATCCTCCGAGTATGGTCCCGCCACATTCAGGAAATCGGGGCTGTTTCTAGGCGATTTGCTCAGAAACGATTGACCGGCTGCTTTCGCCGAACACGGTCAATCACTACACTCTGGCCGAACAGTGGGAAGCAACTCTAGGGTCTAGGGGGCGTTCTCAATTAGGTTGAGTATTGTGGTGTAGGGTGCTGTATTCTCAGATCTTTCCGCGGTGAAAAATATGGCTCGGAAAGAGATCAGAGACGATCAGTGGGATCGGGTAAAAGACTTATTACCCGGAAAATCAACCGATTGCGGTGTCACCGCGAAAGATAATCGCCGCTTCCTGGAAGCGGTATTGTGGATTGCCAGGACCGGTTCGCCATGGCGGGATTTGCCAAGCCGCTTCGGCCACTGGCACCGGGTCTACGTGCGTTATAACCGCTGGGCTCACAAGGGCCATTGGGTCCGCATCTTCGAGGCGATGGCCGATGACCCGGACCTGGAACATCTGATGGTCGATGGCAGTATCGTTCGCGTTCACCAGCATGGTGCGGCAAAAAAAACGGCGGGATGAGGAGGCGATGGGCAAATCGCGCGGCGGACTGAGTACGAAGATACATGCGGCTGTCGATGCGTTGGGCAACCCGGTTCGTTTCATTCTCACGGCCGGTCAGTGTGCCGAGATTGGACAGGCAAACGCACTGATCGCGGGGTTTTCCGCCGACTACGTCATCGCGGACAAAGGCTATGACGCCGATGCGTTCATCGATTCCATTCATGCGATCGATGCGGTGGCGGTGATACCGCCGAGGAAAAACAGAATTGTACCGAGGGACTATGACGACTATCTGTATTGCGAGCGAAACCTGGTTGAGCGGGTGTTTCAGAAACTTAAACACTACCGCCGGATCGCTACTCGTTACGAGCGTCTGGCAGTCACTTACCTCGCTATGCTCAGCCTCGTCGCCACCATCATCTGGCTTAATTGAGAACGGCCCCTAGCAGATGGCCAACAAGATGAAGCGCAGCGAACTGTGGCGGAAGCAATACGAAGACGACCCCTACATGCGTGGTCTCACGGATGTCGAGCTAAACGAAAGATTTGCGGACATTCTGACGAATCAGACCGCTCTTACCGAAGAGGGCAAAATCTGGGTCGGGAATATCGAGTGGCTTGAGAAATGGTCCCACGTTCAGCTTGAACTTCAGAGTCGGGGTCTCGGACTTCCGCCATACGAGACAATCAAGGATCGCACGAAGATTCCCGATCCGGCGACTATCGGCCTAAGCTCGCGAGTCAGGGCTGACTATCCGAACGGTATTCCTGAGTCGTTTACGCTGTTCAAGTACGGCAAAAGCAAACACCTGAGGCCGCTACTGGAGCGGGGCGAGCTTCTAATTCGGCCCGCGTCGAAATACGACGATCCATCACTGAATCTGGCGATCGGCGATAAAGAGCTTGTCTTCGAGAAGGTCCACTACGACGAGCGTGTTCAATATACGTCTCGCTTCGATTTCTACATCTTCTGTTCGTCGTGGCTTCATTCTGATCGGCTTATTGGAGACTTCCCAACTGATAGTGTGTTGGTCATCGAAGAACCGAATGAGTTTTTCATCCGTCTTGCGACTGCGCTCGACGAAAAGGACTTCAAGATCGACTTCAACCGGGTTACTTACATTGATCCGCTGTTACTCGGCGACCACCACGTTACGCACATTGCTTACGCGAAACACATGCGCTTCGCCTACCAGTTCGAGCATCGGTTCGTGGCGATGCCGACAAAGGAAACTGTACTCGAAGAGCGGTTCTTAAACTTGGAGCCGCTGCAAGACATCGCTACGCTGTATGAGTCCTAAGTGTAGCCTGACTCCCGCCGCCAATATGATAACCCCTAGACTCACCGATGTGCCGAGTATTGCACCGAGAAAAACACCAAAGACACGACCCTTTCCGTATACTAATCGTCGATGACCGAAGAGAAAGAAATCCCCGAACCTGATTCGTCTGGCAGTAGCGGAACACAAACGGCGGACTCAAAGGTTGAACTGTTACCCGCCAAATGGCAGGGCGAATCCCCTGTATCCGATACAGTCGAAGGTTTGGTTGCTGATCGATCCCGTGTCTTTGGCAGCGAAGCTACAGGCGCTTTGCTCGCGGCATCGATGCGTCAGACTGAGAATGACAAGCGTCAGCTAACCAATCGCATTATTGACCTAGATGAAAAGGTCGAATCACTGCGTAATGACCTTGAATCCGAGCGGATTGAGAACGCAAAGCTGCAAGGAAGACTAGGGGGCGTTCTCAATTAGGTTGAGTATTGTGGTGTAGGGTGCTGTATTCTCAGATCTTTCCACGGTGAAAAATATGGCTCGGAAAGAGATCAGAGACGATCAGTGGGATCGGGTAAAAGACTTATTACCCGGAAAATCAACCGATTGCGGTGTCACCGCGAAAGATAATCGCCGCTTCCTGGAAGCGGTATTGTGGATTGCCAGGACCGGTTCGCCATGGCGGGATTTGCCAAGCCGCTTCGGCCACTGGCACCGGGTCTACGTGCGTTATAACCGCTGGGCTCACAAGGGCCATTGGGTCCGCATCTTCGAGGCGATGGCCGATGACCCGGACCTGGAACATCTGATGGTCGATGGCAGTATCGTTCGCGTTCACCAGCATGGTGCGGCAAAAAAAACGGCGGGATGAGGAGGCGATGGGCAAATCGCGCGGCGGACTGAGTACGAAGATACATGCGGCTGTCGATGCGTTGGGCAACCCGGTTCGTTTCATTCTCACGGCCGGTCAGTGTGCGGAGATCGGGCAGGCAAACGCACTGATCGCGGGATTTTCAGCCGCTTACGTCATTGCAGACAAAGGCTATGATGCCGATGCGTTCATCGATTCCATTCATGCGATCGATGCGGTGGCGGTGATACCGCCGAGGAAGAACAGAATCGCGCCGAGGGATTACGATGAATACCTTTATCGCGAGCGAAATCTCGTTGAGCGGGTTTTTCAAAAACTCAAGCACTACCGCCGAATTGCCACTCGTTACGAGCGTCTGGCGGTCACTTACCTGGCGATGCTCAGCCTGGTCGCCACCATCATCTGGCTCAATTGAGAACGGCCCCTAGATGATCAAGGCAAGTTCCGGCGACTTCGCCGTACTTGTGTGACTCTCGCCGGGCTATTTGTCGGACTTGGCGTCGGTCTCAGTCAAGCGAGCAATCAGAAATTTGCGCTCGGAGCGTACGCCGCCGCAGTACTCCTCCTTGTGGTCACATGGTTCATAGAAGACAAGAAGGTGGACAAGTGATCGTCGGCGACATCACAGAACTGAGCGTCGTCTCGGTATTGGACCGGGGAGTCCCGAATCAAGAGTGCATCGCTATCAGGGCGTACGATCACGTAAATCTTGGTCAGTACGGGATCATGCTCGGTGCATATGCACAGTACAAGGCCGGTGTCCCATACTTCGATCATTTGTTTTGGTTTGGCGATGGATTCGTCAAACCGGGGGACTGGCTCTTCGTGTACACGGGTAGCGGTCAGGCAAGAAAGGGACGGAACGCCGATGACACCGCTGATATTCACTCCCTGTACTGGGGAAAACCAACTACGGTATTTGCCGACTCATTTGTCGTTCCGATGTTATTTCGGGCTGATGCAGTTGACGTGATGACCCCGCCGGACAATGTACCTCAACTGGATCAATCGTAGGCACTACGATTCCGTAGCTTTCTCGCCGTCAGGCTTATTGCCGAACAGCGAACCGATCCCGAGTCCTGGAGTAATTCCGGCCAGTAGCGCCGCCTGTCGCTCCGCATTGAATCCAGTTTCGTCGAGTTTTGCCGAGCCTGTCTTCGAGACGATTCCCCGGCACAACGGGTGATATGGAGGGAGTGCGAGTCCGGCTTGGCTCTTCTCTCCGGGCAACATACCGGCGAGCCTAGTGACCGATGCTTTGTCCTGTTTCGGCCACGGAGCGAGCAACCGGAGCGAGTCCGGGTCATCATTCTGCATGATGGTCATAGCGTGAGTGAGTCCCTGCTCGACTGAGAAGATTGTCTTGTCCATCTCCCGGCATACGGGGCACGTCTTGGAGTCGAGCACTTCATCGACTATGTACTCGGTGATGAGGCATAGCCGACCGGAAGTCAGCTACGCCTTCGCGTTGGTGGAGGTGGTGGGAATCGAACCCACGTCCGCAAGCCCTACGCTACGAGCTCTACATGCTTATTCCGTCTTTACTCTTACTGCGGGCTACCCGACGGGCAGGGAAGACTCACAGCCAGTTCAGTAAGGATTTAACGAATCAGACCCTGAACATGTCCTCATCGCGGTCCTGTGTCGGTGACTTCAGCGATCCGGCCGCACAGGCACAATCCGGACTGAAGGCATTTACTGGTTTTTAAGCAGCTAGTGCGTAGTTGTCGTCGTTGGCAACTATAAGTTTTACAGCTGGTTTTACGAGGTCATCTGTTCCTCGGCATGCACCCGGAGTTTCGCGACCCACGTCGAAGCCATGTCACCCCCGTGTGCGCACCAGTGTAGGGGGCATTTGCCGAAATTCAAGGTATTTCGGCTCGAAAACGCTATTTTTTGAGGATTCTGGCCTTTTGCCGCTGCCAGTCCGCTGCCTTCTTATCGGCGCGTTTGTCATGCTGTTTTTTACCCTTCACGAGACCCACGTCGAGCTTGGCGCGGCCCTTCGACCAGTGCAGATTGAGCGGCACGAGCGCATACCCTTTGCGCTCGACCGCGCCGGTCAGCCGATCCAGCTCGACACGGTTGAGCAGCAGTTTCCTGGATCGGGTCGGATCGGTTTTGACGTGCGTGGACGCCGACAGCATGGGCGATATGTGCGCGCCGACCAGCCACGCCTCGCCTGTGCGCAGATTGACGTAAGCTTCCGTGAGCTGCGCGCGGCCGTCTCGCAGGCTTTTGACCTCCCACCCTTCGAGCACGAGACCGGCTTCGAACGTGTCCTCGATGAAATAGTCGTGGCGTGCGCGCCGGTTAACGGCGATGACGTTGCCGGTGTTCTTTTTTTTCCTGCTTTTTCCCATGCTTATGTCGGTCCTGCACCGTGCAGAGCGGCCGGATTATACGGCTAAAGCGTTGTAAGATACGGGTTTTTGTATAAGAATCGCCGCAGCAATCGCCGACAACGAGTCAATAACAATGCTGAGCAACAACAACGGCGACGGTAAACGCACATCGCTGCACGGACACTGGTCGTCGCGGATGGCGTTTATTCTCGCCGTGACGGGGTCCGCCGTCGGGCTCGGGAATATCTGGAAGTTCCCTTATATCGCTGGCCAGAACGGTGGCGGGGCCTTCGTGCTGGTCTACCTCATTTGCGTCATCGTGATCGGCATGCCCGTGATGATGTCGGAGATTCTGATCGGCCGGCGCGGCCGCCGAAATCCCGTTGCGACGATGGAGTTGCTGGGCAGGGAAGAGGGCAGCACGCCGAATTGGCGCCTCGTCGGCATGATGGGCGTTGTCGCAGGAATTCTGATTCTCTCCTATTACAGCGTTATTGCCGGCTGGACGCTCGCCTATATCGTCAAGAGCGGGTCCGGCGTGTTTGCGGGGGCCAGCGCTGAGGCGGTAGGCGCCGAGTTCGCCGGATTCGTCGGGCGCTGGGAACTCGTCTCGCTGTGCCACACGCTGTTTATGGGACTGACGGTTTTCGTTGTCGCGCGCGGCGTGGAACGCGGCATCGAGCAGGCCGTGCGATTTATGGTGCCGGCGTTGCTGCTGCTGATGCTCCTGCTGCTTGGCTACTCGATCAACTCAGGCTACTTCGGCCACGGTATCGAGTTCATGTTTACGCCGGATTTCGACCGACTCACGTGGGGCAGTGTGCTTGCGGCGCTGGGGCAGGCATTTTTCACGCTGAGTATCGGCATGGGGGCCGTCATGGCCTATGGGGCATACCTGCCCGAGGAAACCTCGATCACCGGTGCATCCGCTGCCGTCGTGACTGCGGATACGGCGATTGCGATGCTCGCGGGACTCGCGATTTTCCCACTCGTTTTCGCGAACGATCTGAATCCCGCGGACGGGCCCGGTCTCGTGTTCGACACGTTGCCGCTGGCATTCGGCCAGATGCCGGGCGGCGTCTTTTTCTCGACCATTTTCTTTATCCTGCTCTCATTCGCCGCATGGACATCTGCGATCGGACTGATGGAACCGGCCGTTGCGTGGCTCATGGAGCATCATAATCGCACCCGAGCGCAGGCCGCCGTGATCGTCGGCACGACAATCTGGATACTGGGTTTTGGATCGGTGCTGTCCTTCAATCTGTTGTCGGACGTGACTTTCCTTGCGGGTACCATCTTCGACAACGTCGATTACCTGACGAGCAACATTATGTTGCCGTTGGGTGGACTGCTGATCGCGGTCTTTGCGGGCTGGGTCATGTGCCGCAACTCGACCGCGGACGAACTGGGCGGGGCCGGTCGTACCTATTCCGCCTGGCGGATCCTGAGCCGTTTTGTCGCGCCGCTTGGTATCCTGTTCGTGCTGTTAAAGGCGGTTGGCATTCTCGACTGGATCGGCGCAAAGATCGGCTAAGCGCGCCAGCGATGCATTGAGAAAAGTCAGTCGCAGCGCGCTGGTACCCTATTCCGCGCAGCGGATGTATGCGCTGGTCGAGGATGTCACGCGTTACCCCGAGTTTCTGCCGTGGTGCGCAGGGGCAAAATTGCACTTCATCGAAAAGGGTGTACTCGAAGCTTCAATCGAAGTTCAGCGCAGCGGCCTCAGGAAATCCTTCCGCACACGAAACGCGCTGTGGCCGGGAGAACGTATGGACATCGCGCTCGTCGGCGGACCGTTTCGAGTGCTGGCGGGCGGCTGGCGTTTCGAGCAGCTCGGAGAGGACGGTTGCCGCGTGTCGCTTGAACTCGAGTTCGAGTTCGAAAATGCACTGACGGACAAGGTGTTCGGACCGTTTATCGAGGACATCTGCAACTCGATGGTCGATTCGTTTACTCGGCGGGCGGACGAAATCTATGGCGGATGAAATCTCTGTCGAAGTCGCGTTTGCACTGCCGGATAAGCAGTGGCTGGTCGAACTCCGGTTGCCTGGCGATGCGTCGGTCGAGGAGGCGATCCGGCACAGCGGTTTGCTGGTACATGCCCGGGACTACATCGACGGCGATCCGGATGCCGGCATCTGGGGGAAACCCGTCAAACCGACGCAGCGCCTGCGCGACGGTGATCGTGTGGAACTCTATCGCCCGCTGCTCATTGATCCACGCGAAGCACGACGGCGGCTGGCACACGCAGGGCAGACGATGCGCGAAGACGCGGCCCACTAGGGCCTGTTAACAGGCCCTAGAGTTTGGGCGAGAGTTCCTGATCTTTGTGAATCTCGGCCACTTTCTCGTCGGCGAAGTAGATCGACACCCAGCGTTTCGCAACGGCGTCTTTGCGCCCGATCTTAAGGTAGTACACGTAGTCCCAGCGTGCGCGGCTAAACGGGTCGTCGACCATCGGTGAACCGAGCAAAAAGCGCACCTGGCTCATGGTCATGCCGACTTCCACCTGATCGAGGTCTTCCTGCTTGATCAGGTTGCCCTGGGAAATCGGTGCCCGGTAGACACAGCCGGCCAGCAGGCCGGCAATCAGCAGGGCAGGAATCAGTGGGAGTGTTTTACGCATAGTCTTTAAGAGTCAGAACGGCTTTGGCTGAAAATGTTCAGCCACATTGTCATAATAGGCGCGCATCATACCTTCGGGAACCGATTCATGCAGCAAAGAAAAGAGCTTCGAGAGGCTGGCCTGAAGGTCACGCTGCCGCGTCTGAAGATTTTGGAGATCCTGGAACACTCCAGCTCAAGGCACCTGAGCGCTGAGGACATTTACAAGGCGCTGCTGACGACGGGTGAGGATATCGGTCTCGCAACGGTGTATCGCGTGCTGACCCAATTCGAGGCGGCAGGTCTCGTGACGCGCCACAATTTCGAGAGCGGGCATTCCGTTTTTGAACTCGACGACGGAGAACATCACGACCACATGGTGTGCGTCGATTCCGGCGACGTGATCGAATTCGTGAGCTCCGATATTGAGCGTATACAACACGAAATCGCGGAACGGCACGGTTATGATCTGCTCGACCACAGTCTCGTGCTGTACGTCAGGCCGAAATCCAGCTAAGGAACGCCTGCTCAGACCCTAAGAACTCACGCCGATAGTCTTGTAGCGCCCGCGAGCATCTCAGCCGCGTGTTCCATGGTCTTTCGCGTAATTTTGACGCCGCCCAGCATACGCGCAAGTTCCTCGACTCGCTGCTCGTCGTTCAGCACCTTGAGACGCGTAAAGGTGGCCTGATCGTCGCTGACTTTGCTGATACGCAGGTGCTCGTCCGCCTGGCAGGCCACCTGGGGCAAATGCGTCACACACAGCACCTGGCGTGCTGCGGCGAGCTCGGCCAGGCGGCGCCCGACCATTTCCGCGACGCCGCCACCGACGCCGCTGTCGACCTCGTCGAAAATCATCGTGGGAATTTCGCTGCCGGCGCTCGCAATCACCTGAATCGACAGGCTCATGCGCGACAATTCGCCGCCCGAGGCGATCTTTGCCAGCGGTTGTGGCGGCTGCCCGGGATTGGCGCTGATCAGAAACTCGATGTCGTCGACACCCCAGGGCTTGCCCTGATTGTCCGGCAGCCGCCGTACCGAAACCTCGAACCGCCCCCCAGGCATGCCAAGTCCGGCCATCGTTTCGGTCACAGCCGCCGAGAAACCCGCGGCCGCCTTCGTTCGGGCGGATGACAGGGTCTCCGCTCGCACAGTCCAGTCTCGGTGCGCAGCCTGCACTTCGGCATCGAGCGCCCTGCCGCGTTCTTCCGCGTGCTGCAGATCGTCGAGATCCTGCTGCAACCGAACGTGCAGTTCGGGAATGGCATCGACGGCGATTCGATGTTTTCGCGCAATGGCATGCATCGCGTCGAGTCTTTCCTCGACTCGATTCTGGCGATCCGGATCCATGTCGATCCGCTCGCGGTAGCGTCGCAGCGAATCGGTCGCTTCCTGGATCTGAATTTCCGCCGAATTCAGCAGTTCGATCAGCGGCGCAAGTTCGGCGTCGTAGTCTGCGATACCGGCGATGCTGCGCAACGCTTCGGCGATCAGGCCGTCGGCTGCAGCCGGTTCACCGTCCGAAAGCGCATGCAACGCCGCGGTCGTGCCGTCCGCCAGGCGACCGCTGTTTTTCAGCTTCTCGCGTTCAGCATGGAGTTCGGCGTACTCGCCGTCTGCGACGCCGAGTGCGTCCAGTTCCTGAAGTTGAAAGGTCAGCAGATCGACGCGTGAGGCGCGGTCGGCGTCCCCATCGAGCAGTTCGCTCTGCCGATCCGCAATTTGCCGCCAGCGGCGGAAAGCGAGTTCGGTATCCTGACGCTCGTCGGCAAGTCCCGCGAAATGGTCGAGCAACGCTCGTTGCACGTCCCGCCGCCCGAGCGACTGATGAAAATGCTGGCCATGAATGTCGACGAGCAATTCGCCAAGCGCCTTGAGTTGCGCCACAGGCACTGCATTACCGTTGACAAACGCGCGTGAACGGCCATCGGCGCCGATGACACGGCGCAGCAGGCAGCCGTTGTCCAGATCCAGCGCCTGTGTTTCCAGCCAGCCCTGTGCCGCGGGCAGGCCGGCGATGTCGAATTCAGCCGCGAACTCGGCGCGCCGCGCGCCGCGTCGTACGTGCTGAGTGCCGCCGCGCTCGCCGAGTACGAGCCCCAGAGCGTCGATCAGTATCGATTTTCCCGCACCGGTTTCGCCACTGATCACGGTCATGCCGCCACGGAATTCGACATCGATCTCATCGACGATCGCGAAATCGCGAATCTTAAGGTTCACGAGCATTTCAGAAAACGGCCTCAGTCACTGCGGTTCCGGCTGTCGCGCCCCCAGAACAGCTTTGAACGCAAAATGCCATAGAAATCATAGCCGGGTGGATGTATCAGCGTCACCTGCTTATTCGCGGCGGAAATAGACAATTGATCGTCGGGCAGGAATTCGCCCATCGAAAATCCGTCTACGGTTATTTCGGCCTTGGTGTCGTCGCGCTGCAGCAGGCGCACGAGAATCTCTCGATCCGCCGGAATGACGACAGGCCGGTCGGTCAGTGTGTGCGGGCAGACCGGCACGACCACGACGGCATTGAGCTGCGGTTCGATAATCGGTCCGCCGCAGCTCAGTGCGTAGGCTGTTGAGCCGGTCGGCGTTGCAACGATGAGCCCGTCGCCGGAATGCGTATTGACATAAGCCCCGTCGATGCTGGTTTCGAAATCCACCATGCGGCCCGTTTCGCGGCGCTGCAGCACGACATCGTTGAGCGCATATCCGACGTCTGTGCCGCCGGATTGCCGCGTCAGCGTGGCCTCGAGCAACTGCCGGCGATCGGTAGTGTAGTTGCCACGCAATACGTGATCGACACTTGCGATCATTTCGGCCGGCATGACGTCGGCAAGAAATCCCAGCCGGCCGCGGTTAATGCCGAGAATCGGCGTGCTCGTGTCTCGCGCCACGCGGCTTGCGTACAGCATGGTGCCGTCGCCGCCCACGGCTATAATCAGGTCGACCTCGGCAACCTGCGACTCGCTGAGAAGTTCCACGCCAGCGCTTCTGAGATGCGCTGTCAGCGTCTCGACGGGTTCGGTGAGACGAGGGTCGTCGGTACGTGCGACGATCAGAATGCGGTCAAACTTAAGACTCATACGGCGATTGTGGCGAACCCTTGACCCACCGGCAAGCCATTGCTAGCGTCTGGCTCGTATGTCTGCTGACGTTTCCAATTCGGTACCCAACGATCGTGCCCGGAATCTGCTGCGGATTCTTATTCAGCGCTATATTCGGGAAGGTCAGCCGGTCGGGTCGCGTACGCTGTCGAAAGACGGCGATCTCGGGTTGAGTCCCGCAACCATTCGTAACGTTATGTCGGATCTGGAGGACATGGGCCTCGTGTCCGCTCCGCATACGTCCGCGGGGCGCATTCCGACACCGCAGGGATACCGCCTGTTTGTCGACACGCTGGTCCGCTACCGGCAGCCCGGCGATGGCGATATTCAGCGTATTCGCGAACAGATACGCGGTGAATCGGACGATCCGAAAAGCCTCGTCGGGGCAGTGTCCAGCATGCTGTCGGAATTTACGAGCCTTGCAGGCGTCGTGACGGTGCCTCGCGCGCCGACAGTGACGCTGCGGCAAATCGAATTTTTGCCGTTGTCCGAAAATCGCGTGCTGGTGATTCTGGTTGTCAACGATCGCGAGGTTCAGAACCGTATTCTGCACACGGGCAGAGACTATTCGGCATCCGAATTGCAACAGGCACAGAATTACATTAACGAGCATTACTCGGGCATCGAACTAAAGGCGCTGCGCCGCCGCCTGCTCGACGATCTGAAAGCGGCGCGCGAGTCGATGGATCAGGCCATGCACGACATTATTCGTGTTGCGCAGATGGCGATGGACGACGCCTCGAATTCGGACAACAAGTACGTCGTGGCGGGCGAAACCAACTTGATGGACTTTGCCGAACTGTCCAATATCGACACGCTGCGCGGGCTGTTCGAAGCGTTCTCCCGCAAACGCCTCATACTCGAACTGCTGGACCGCAGCATCAATGCGGACGGCGTGCAGATATTTATTGGAGAGGAATCGGGGTATCAGATTTTCGACGGCTGCAGCGTCGTGACGGCGCCGTACCGGATGGATGACGACACGATCGGCGTCCTGGGCGTCATCGGTCCGACGCGCATGGCCTACGACCGGGTGGTGCCCATCGTCGACGTGACGGCACGGCTGCTGCATTCGGCCCTGGGAGGCCGGGATTAGTCAGCGAGCAAAAAAATTTCCTTTCACCACTTGATATTTTCGGCGCCGTCCCCAGACTGCGCCCGTTATCCTAATCTCGGAGCTGGATTGAATGAATGCAGAGGCGGAACGCTCTGGCGGGGACGTCCAGGAACAGCCGGCAGCGCCCGATGAGGAATCGCACGAGGCGCAGGCTGCGGCTGAGGTGGACGGCGACACGGCCGAAGCCACGGACGAAGCTGGTCCTGAGGAGTTGCAGGCGAAAGCGGATGAGAACTGGGAGCGCTACTTAAGAGCGGCGGCAGAACTGCAGAATGTGCGCAAACGGGCGCAACGCGACGTAGAGAATGCCCGAAAATTCGCGCTCGAGCGCTTCGGCAGGGAACTGCTGGCCGTGCGCGATTCGCTGGAGATGGGACTTGCGGCGGACAACGCGAGCGTGGATAGCCTGCTGGAAGGCAGCGGCGCGACCCTCAAGCTGCTAAGCAATGCCATGCAGCAGTTTGGTATTGAGGAGGTCAATCCGGAGGGCGAGCCGTTCGATCCGGAGCGCCATGAAGCGATCAGTATGCAGCCGTCCGATGACGTCGAACCGGGTTCGGTCGTGACGGTTGTGCAGAAGGGCTATTCTCTGAACGGCCGTCTGCTGCGTCCGGCGATGGTCATTGTCGCGGCCGAGTGATTTCCTTAGGGGAATTTGTCGCTAAAGTGCTTGAAAGGCGGGGTGTTGGCCCCCACCTACAAGCCAGTTTTGAAATTTTGCGAATTTGGAGCGTTTAGACATGGGTAAAGTCATCGGTATCGACCTGGGTACCACAAACTCCTGCGTGGCGGTCATGGAGGGCGATGCGCCAAAAGTTATCGAGAACAGCGAGGGCGATCGCACGACGCCATCGATCGTTGCGTTCAGCAAAGACGATCAGGTGCTTGTCGGCCAGTCGGCGAAACGTCAGGCAGTCACGAATCCCGAAAACACGCTATTCGCCGTGAAACGGCTGATCGGACGCCGCTTTGAGGATGACGTGGTGCAGCGTGACATCAAGATGGTGCCGTACACCATTGTTAAAGCCGACAACGGCGACGCATGGGTCGAGGCGAACGGCAAGAAAATGGCGCCGCCGGAGATTTCCGCACGCGTCCTGATGAAGATGAAGAAGACGGCGGAAGACTATCTGGGCGAAGACGTGACCGAAGCCGTCGTGACCGTGCCGGCGTACTTTAACGACTCGCAGCGCCAGGCAACCAAGGACGCCGGAAAGATTGCAGGCCTTGACGTCAAGCGCATCATCAACGAGCCGACGGCTGCGGCGCTGGCCTACGGTCTCGATAAGAAACGCGGCGACGCGAAGATCGCCGTATTCGATCTGGGCGGAGGCACGTTTGACGTGTCGATCATTGAGATTGCCGAAGTGGACGGCGAGCACCAGTTCGAGGTACTGGCGACCAATGGCGATACGTTTCTCGGCGGCGAAGACTTCGACATGCGGATCATCGAATACCTGACCGAAGAGTTCGAGCGCGAGAGCGGCGTGAACATCTCGTCCGATCCGCTTGCTATGCAGCGCCTCAAGGAGGCCGCGGAGAAAGCAAAGATTGAGCTGAGTTCGCAACAGCAGACTGAGGTGAATCTGCCCTATATCACGGCCGACGCCAGCGGACCCAGGCACCTGAACATTAAGCTGACGCGCGCCAAGCTGGAGTCGCTGGTCGAAGAACTGGTCTCGCGCACGATGGGTCCGTGCAAAATTGCACTGAACGATGCAGGCCTTAAGGTCAATGAGATCGACGATGTGATTCTCGTTGGCGGCCAGACGCGCATGCCGAAAGTGCAGGAGGAAGTGCAGAACTTCTTCGGCAAGGAGCCTCGTCGCGACGTCAACCCCGATGAAGCGGTTGCGCTCGGTGCGGCTATCCAGGGCGGTGTACTCGCGGGCGACGTCAAGGACGTGCTGCTGCTCGACGTTACGCCGCTGTCACTCGGCATCGAAACGCTCGGCGGCGTCATGACCAAATTGATCGAAAAGAACACGACGATTCCGGCGAACGCCGAACAGGATTTCTCCACAGCCGATGACAATCAGACGGCCGTGACGATCCACGTGCTGCAGGGCGAGCGCGAGCGTGCGCTGGATAACAAGTCGCTGGGCCGCTTCGACCTGGCAGATATTCCGCCGGCGCCGCGCGGTACGCCGCAGATCGAAGTGACGTTTGACATCGATGCCAACGGTATTCTGAACGTTTCGGCGCGGGACAAGGCGACGGGCAAGAGTCAGAATATCGTGATCAAAGCGTCCAGCGGGCTTTCCGATGAGGAAATCGAGAAAATGGTGTCGGATGCTGAAAGCCATGCCGAAGAGGATCGGAAGTTCCGCGAACTCGTCGACGTCCGGAATCAGGCCGACGGGCTGATCCACGCAGCGGAAAAAACGCTTAGCGAACTGGGCGAAAAAGCCTCGGCTGAGGAACGCCTTGCTGTCGAGAACGCAGTGTCCGATCTGAAGAAGGCGCTGGAAGGCGACGATAAGGAGCTGATCGAGACGAAGACCGCGGCACTCGGCGAAGCCTCCGGTGGGCTGGCACAGAAGCTGTACGCTGAGCAGGCGGCCGAACAGGGTGGAGCATCGCAATCGGACGATAGTGCAAGTGCGGCGGACGATGGCGTTGTCGATGCGGAGTTCGAAGAGGTCGATAAGGACGACAAAAAGTCCGTGTGATACCGCTTCGATAGTTAGGGCCTGTTAACGCTGATGTCAACGACCCTGGAGTAGATATCGGGCGCCGCAAGGCGCCCGACGTATAAAAGAGACACCATGGCAAAACGCGATTACTACGAGGTTCTGGGCATATCGAAATCCGCAGGTGCGGACGAGATAAAGAAGTCCTATCGCCGTCTTGCCATGAAGTACCACCCGGACCGCAACAAGGACAACGCCGAGGAGGCCGAGAAGAAATTCAAGGAAGCCAAAGAAGCTTATGAGGTTCTGAAAGACGCCGACAAGCGTGCAACCTATGATCGCTTCGGTCACGACGGGCTGCGTGCGAGCGCGGGCGGCGGACCGGGCGGATTCAGCGCCGAAGGCTTTGGTGACATTTTCGGCGACGTGTTCGGCGATATCTTCGGCGGCGGAAGGCGCGGCGGCGGTCCACAGGTGTTTCGCGGTGCCGATCTTGGCTACGAACTAAAGCTCGAACTTGAAGAGGCCGTGGCAGGCGATACGGTCGAGATCGACGTGCCGACACAGATCGGTTGCGATGCCTGCGGCGGCTCGGGCGCCAAAAAGGGTACCCAGCCCGTCAACTGCAGCACCTGCGGCGGGGCCGGCCAGGTGCGCATGCAGCAGGGCTTTTTCTCGGTGCAGCAGACCTGTCCGGCGTGCAAGGGAGCCGGCACCACGATTACCGATCCCTGCGACGGTTGTCACGGGCGTGGCCGTATTCGCAAGACCCGCACGCTGTCTGTCAAGGTCCCTGCCGGCGTCGACGATGGTGACAGAATTCGCTTATCCGGTGAGGGCGAAGCGGGCCGTAACGGCGGACCGTCGGGCGACCTCTACGTGGAAATCCGGGTCGCGAAACATAAGATTTTCGAGCGCGACGGCAGCAACCTCGCCTGCGAAGTCCCGGTCAGTTTTGCCTCGGCCACGCTGGGCGGTGAAGTCGAACTGCCTACAATCGACGGCCATGTGTCGCTTAAGGTGCCGGCCGGCACCCAGTCCGGTAAGGTCTTCCGGCTGCGCGGTAAAGGTGTGACAACGGTACGGGATCCGCGCAAGGGAGATCTGTTCGTACACGTTCTGGTCGAGACACCGGTGAATCTGACGAGCGAACAAAAGGACTTGCTGCAGCGTCTCGAGGCTTCGTTGCAGAAGGGCGGCGACAAGCACAGCCCGCGCGCGGACGGCTGGCTCGACACCGTCAGGCGCTTCTTCGATCGCATCAGCTAATGCCGCGCGTCGCCATTGCGGGCTCCGGTCGAATGGGCACGTCGATCTCGGCGCAGCTCGATCGCGATCCGGCGTTGACATGTGCCGGCGTCTGGCGGCGCGGCGGCGATCTTGACGCCTTGCTGTCGGTGGCCGACGTGCTCATCGACTTCAGTCTGCCGGACGGTACGGAACAGGTGCTTGAGGCGCTGAACCGCAATCCGCTGCCACTGGTCTGCGGCGTCAGCGGTCTCGGTGAGCGGCAGCTAGCGGCGCTCCGCGTTGCGTCGGAGTCCCTGCCGATCGTTTACGACCGCAACATGAGTCCGGGTATCGCTGTGTTGACGCGGCTGGTACGCGATGCCGCGGCGGCGCTTAGCGCGTCGTTCGATGCACGAATCTCGGAAGTGCACCATATCCACAAAAAGGACGCGCCGTCAGGAACCGCGCTCAAACTCGGCGAAGCCGTTGCCGAGGCGCGCGGCGAGCCGCGTACGGGCAGTGTGAAGTTCGCGTCGGAACGTCGCGGCGACGTGCCCGGCGACCATGAGGTCGTACTAACGTCGGCCGTCGAGGAACTCAGGTTTTCGCACAGCGTGACGACGCGGGATGTCTTCGCCGACGGCGCAATTCGAGCAGCACGCTGGGTCGTTCGGCAGGCGCCGGGGCTTTACGACATGCACGACGTCCTGTTCGGCGGTGGGGACTCCAGGAAAGCGGCCAAAAAAACGCACGGATAGTCTGGCGCTGCCAGCAGCCCTTCTGTAAACTACGCCGGATCGCCGGGAGGTCGGCGAACGCTAAGCGGAAGGCAATGTCCTTCCGCTTTTGTACATCTGCTTCCGGCAGATTGGCAGCGTGTGTCCTCGGGTGGTCGGTTTTTCGGATCAGCGTCGAGGGTTGTTTTGAGCACACCTGCAATACTTGCACTTCAGGATGGAACGGTTTTTTACGGTACCTCGATCGGTGCCGAAGGGCAGACCATTGGCGAGGTGGTATTCAATACCGCCATGACCGGTTATCAGGAAGTGCTCACCGATCCATCGTACTGCCGTCAGATCGTTACACTGACGTACCCGCATATCGGCAATACCGGTACCAATAGCGACGATATGGAGTCTTCGGCCATTCACGCGTCCGGGCTGATTATTCGCGACAGCTCGATGCTCGCCAGTAACTGGCGTAATGAGCGAGGCCTTTCTGAATTTCTGCGCCAGGCGGACACGGTTGCCATCGCCGACATCGACACGCGCAAGCTGACGAGAATTATCCGTGAGAAGGGTGCGCAGTCGGGTTGCATCATGACCGGCGAGCCGGATGCAAAAACCGCCGTTAAGCACGCGCGTAAGTTTCCGGGAATATCCGGATGTGATCTTGCCAAATTCGTTACGACACAGGAGACGTATCAGTGGTGTTACGGCACAACTTTCGGCCGCAAACCTCGCATTATGAGCCGCCGAATTGCACCGTATCACGTCGTCGCCTACGACTTCGGTGTGAAGCGGAATATTCTGCGCCTGTTGTCGGATCTCGACTGCCGCCTTACGGTCGTGCCAGCCACGACGTCGGCGGAAGAAGCACTGTCACACTGTCCGGACGGTATTTTTCTGTCGAACGGTCCCGGCGATCCTGAACCCTGCGACTATGCCATTGACGCCATCAAAACCTTCCTCGCGGAGGGGATCCCGTTGTTCGGTATTTGTCTTGGCCACCAGCTGCTGGCGCTCGCAGCCGGTGCGCAGACAGAGAAGATGAAATTCGGTCACCATGGCGCCAATCATCCGGTGCAGGACCTGCACACGGGGCGCGTTCTGATAACGAGCCAGAATCACGGCTTCGCGGTGGAGGAGTCGTCGTTGCCCGAAAACGCGGTCGCGACGCATCGTTCGCTGTTCGACGACACCCTGCAGGGGATCGCTCTGACCGATGCGCCCGCGTTTGGATTTCAGGGGCATCCGGAGGCCAGTCCGGGCCCACACGATTTGCTGCCGTTGTTCGAGCGGTTTATCCAGCATATGGATGAGCAAAAAACGCGCGGATCGCCCAGGATTTTTAGTGCATAAAAAAACAACTATATAACAATAGATTAAGTAGATTACCTAATATGATTTCTCATCAAATATCCGGCTTCGCTCATGCCTAAACGCACCGATATCGACAGTGTTCTGATTATTGGTGCGGGCCCGATTGTGATTGGCCAGGCCTGCGAGTTCGACTATTCGGGCGCTCAGGCCTGCAAGGCTCTGCGCGAAGAGGGATACCGCGTCGTTTTGGTCAATTCCAATCCTGCGACGATCATGACGGACCCCGAGACCGCGGACGCGATCTACATCGAACCCGTCCACTGGGCGGCGGTGGAGCGCATCATCGCGAGGGAGCGGCCGGATGCTCTGCTGCCGACGATGGGCGGACAGACCGGGCTGAACTGTGCGCTCGACCTTGCGCGCGAAGGGATTCTCGAAAAATACGGCGTGGAACTGATCGCCGCGTCACGGGAGGCCATCGACATGGCCGAGGATCGTGA
This sequence comes from Woeseiaceae bacterium, assembly GCA_965224505.1. Lineage (GTDB taxonomy): Bacteria > Pseudomonadota > Gammaproteobacteria > Steroidobacterales > Woeseiaceae > UBA1847. The sequence continues at coordinate 747,171 of CBDCZL010000018.1, read as the reverse complement.
TCTGTTTCGTCAGGCAATGGCGGACATCGGACTGGAATGCCCGCGCGCCGAGATTGCACATGCGCTGGACGAGGCGCTCGAAAAGCAGCAGCAAATCGGCTACCCGACCATCGTCCGACCCTCGTTTACGCTCGGTGGCACCGGCGGCGGCATTGCGTACAACCGCGAGGAATTCGAGCGCATCGTGAGTCACGGTCTCGAAATGTCGCCGACGACCGAGGTCTTGCTCGAGGAGTCGGTGATCGGCTGGAAAGAGTTCGAAATGGAAGTCGTGCGCGATCGCAACGACAACTGCATTATCGTGTGCTCAATCGAAAATCTCGATCCGATGGGCGTTCACACCGGCGATTCGATCACCGTGGCACCGGCGCAGACGCTCACCGACAAGGAATATCAGCAACTCCGCGATGCGTCTATTGCGGTACTGCGCAAGATCGGCGTGGAGACGGGCGGATCCAACGTCCAGTTCGCCGTGTGCCCGACAACGGGCCGTGTCCTGATCATCGAAATGAATCCAAGAGTGTCGCGCTCCTCGGCGCTGGCGTCCAAAGCAACCGGTTTCCCGATCGCCAAAGTCGCTGCGAAACTCGCGGTCGGCTATACGCTTGACGAATTGCGCAACGACATTACCGGCGGGGCGACGCCCGCGTCCTTTGAGCCGGCCATCGACTACGTCGTCACCAAAATTCCGCGTTTTACATTCGAGAAGTTTCCAGGCGCGAACGACCGGCTGACAACGCAGATGAAGTCCGTGGGTGAAGTGATGGCGATGGGCCGCAATTTTCAGGAGTCATTGCAAAAGGCGTTGCGTGGACTGGAAACGGGCATTGTCGGACTCGACGAAATCTGTGGCCCGCCGGCGACCGATGCGGACCGCGATGCGTTGCGGCAGGAACTGAGAATGCCCGGTGCGAACCGGTTGTTGTATGTAGCGGATGCCCTGCGACAGGGATACACGGTCGAGGATGTCAATGGCGTTACGGGCATCGATCCGTGGTTCGTCGTGCAGATCGCCGATATCGTCGCGGTGGAAGGGCGGCTGCGTGAGACCGACCTGACCGACATTACCGCGGCGCAAATGCGAGCGCTCAAGCGCAAGGGGTATGCCGACGCGAGGCTCGCAACATTACTTGGTGTCGGCGAACGGGACGTGTGGAAACACCGTCGCGAGCTCGGCATCCGGCCCGTCTACAAGCGTGTCGATACGTGCGCAGGCGAGTTTTCGACGAAGACGGCGTACATGTATTCGACTTACGAGGACGAGTGCGAATCCGAGCCGACCGAGCGGCCGAAGATTATGATCCTCGGCGGCGGCCCGAATCGTATCGGCCAGGGCATCGAATTCGACTATTGCTGCGTTCATGCGGCGCTGGCATTGCGTAAGTCGGGTTATGAAACGATCATGGTGAACTGCAATCCCGAGACCGTCTCGACGGATTACGACACGTCGGATCGCCTGTATTTCGAGTCCCTGACGTTCGAGGATGTCATGGAGATCGTCGAACTCGAAAAGCCAAAAGGCATCATCGTACAGTACGGCGGTCAGACGCCGCTCAAGTTGGCACGCGACCTCGAGTCTGCCGGAGCGCCCATTATTGGCACGTCCCCGGACTCCATCGATCTTGCCGAAGACCGCGAGCGATTCCAGGCGCTCGTGAACCGCCTCGGCCTGCGGCAGCCGCCGAACTGCACGGCACGCAGCAAGGAAGAGGCACTACAGCGGGGATCCGACGTCGGTTATCCGCTGGTTGTCCGCCCGTCGTACGTGCTCGGCGGTCGTGCCATGGAAATCGTGCACAGCGACGAGGACCTTGCGGCATACATGGATGCCGCGATCGATGTGTCGAACGACAGTCCGGTGCTGCTCGATCGTTTTCTCGATCTGGCTACCGAGGTGGACGTCGACTGCATCTGTGACGGTGAGCGAGTACTGATCGGTGGCGTCATGGAACATATCGAGCAGGCGGGCGTGCATTCCGGCGATTCAGGCTGCTCCCTGCCGCCGTTCAGCCTGTCGCCGGCGGTTCAGAGTGAGCTTGAGTCTCAGGTCGTAAAACTGGCAAGGGGGCTGAATGTCGTCGGACTTATGAATACGCAGTTCGCGATACAGGGTGATGTCGTTTACCTGCTGGAGGTCAATCCCCGAGCATCGAGGACGGTGCCGTTCGTGTCGAAGGCGATTGGCATTCCACTTGCAAAAATCGCCGCGCGGGTGATGGTGGGCGAGACACTTGAGAAACAGGGGTACGTGAACCAGCGCGTACCCGATTATTTTTCCGTCAAGGAAGCGGTGTTTCCATTCATCAAATTCCCGGGATCGGATCCGATACTCGGCCCGGAGATGAAATCGACCGGGGAGGTGATGGGTGTCGGCCGCACATTCGGTGAGGCTTATGCGAAGGCACAGCTTGCATCCGGCGTGGTTTTGCCGCGCCAGGGGGCGGCGCTGTTGTCGGTCCGTGAACGCGACAAGGACGGTGCGGTTGAACTGGCGGCGTTGCTGACCGAGATGGGCTTCGACATCGTTGCCACACACGGAACTGCCGAACGCCTGGCGGCCTCCGGGGTGCCGTGCCGCCGCGCGAACAAGGTTCGTGAGGGCAGGCCGCACATTGTTGATATGATCAAGAACGGTGAGATTGACCTCATCGTCAATACCACCGAAGGGAAGCAGGCGATCGTTGAGTCGTTGTCGATTCGTGCAGAGGCAGTGCGGCGCGGCGTGACCTATTATACGACGCTCGGTGCCGCGGTTGCGACCTGCCGTGCTATCGACCATCTGGACGACAGCGATGTCAATCGGTTGCAGGATTTACACAGTGAGGTAGTGGCATGAACAAGGTGCCCATGACCGTGCGCGGCCACGAGCTGTTGCAGGAAGAACTGAAACGTCTCAAAAGCGAGGAGCGTCCGGCGGTCATTAAGGCCATCGCGGAAGCGCGGGAGCACGGCGATCTGAAGGAAAACGCTGAGTATCATGCGGCCAAGGAGCAACAGGGATTTATTGAAGGGCGCATCAAGGAACTGGAGGGCAAGCTCTCGCATGTGCAGGTGATTGACGTCACCGAGATTGACGCGAAGGGAAAAATCATTTTCGGGTCGACCGTCGTGCTGCTGGATGAGGATGCAGACTCTGAAATCACCTACAAGATCGTCGGAGAGGATGAGGCCGATATAAAGACCGGCCTGATTTCGTTTACCTCGCCGATTGCACGCGCGTTGATCAGCCGTAATGAAGGCGATCTCGTCGAGTTCAGGGCACCCGATGGTGAAAAATCCTACGAGGTGATCGAGGTACGCTACGAGTAAACGCGGGTTCGTCAGGACCTAAGAGAAGGGATGCGCAGGCGTTTCTCGGGTTTTTTCTGCAGATTCGGCCGATACAGTAACGCGACGTTGCCGATGCGTTGCACGGGAACGGCGCCATAGTCGCTGCACAGTGTGTCGATGATTTCGTCGCGCACTGTGCGGTCGCCGACGCGGACTTTTATCTTGATGAGTTCATGGTGTTCGAGGGTCGTCCGAAATTCTGCGCGTAGCGACTCCGACAAGCCGGCGTCGCCTACCATGATCGCCGGTTTGAGCCCGTGGCCCAGTCCTCGCAGATATTTTTTTTGCGCTTCGCTGAGAGTCATCGGCGCGCAGTGTAACAGCGTTCACAGAGATTGAAACGGAAAGATGAGCAGACATGGGCGATCGAAAGGCGGCTGGCGGGAGCGCCAGGAGAAGGACCCCTATGTGCAGCGGGCACGGCGCGACGGCTGGCGATCGCGTGCCGTGTACAAACTCGAGCAAATCAATGCAAAAGAGCGCTTTTTGAAGCCCGGCATGGTCTGTCTCGATCTGGGCGCGGCGCCCGGAGGCTGGAGCCAGTACGTGATGCGCACGCTCCGCGACAGGGCCCAGGTCGTCGCAGTGGACCTGCTGCCGATGGATGCACTGGCCGGTGTCGATTTTGTCCAGGGCGATTTTCGCGACGACAGCACGTTCACGGAATTGCTGGCTCGGGTGGGCAATCGCCGGGCCGACCTTGTAATGTCGGATATGGCCCCCAATATCAGCGGAAACCGGGCCGTCGACCAGCCGCGGTCGATGTACCTCGCCGAACTGGCGCTCGATATGGCTCGCCGGGTGCTCGAATCCGGTGGAGGTTTTGTTTGTAAAGTGTTTCAGGGAGAGGGATTTGAGGCATTTCTCGCGGATGCCAGGAACTCTTTTGAGCGAGTCAGAGTCATGAAACCTAAGGCCTCGAGACCCGGAAGTCGTGAGATGTACGTGGTAGCGAGGGGGTACCAATTGTAGTAGTGTCGAATTTGTGAATGATCTAACCAAAAACGTACTTGTATTTATCGTCATTATCGTCGTGCTGCTGTCCGTCGTGGAGGGCCTGAGGGGCGTCAGTCCGGGCCAGGTGACGGAAAAGCCGTATTCGGAGTTTCTGGCCAGTGTGCGTGCCGGTCAGGTGGATATGGCGGTCATTCGCAAGGACGATGCTGTGATCCGTTACGGCAGCAAGGAACCATTGCCCTACAAGACGATCAGTCCTGAGACCGACAACAACACACTTATCGGCGAACTGGAAAAGTACGGTGTGGAATTCACGGGTGAGGAGCAGCAGCAACAGAGTCTGTTTATGCAACTGCTGCTCAGTTCGTTCCCGATATTGCTCCTGATCGGTGTCTGGGTCTATTTCATGCGTCAGATGCAGGGCGGGGGCGGTGGCCGCGGCGCTATGTCCTTCGGCAAGAGTAAAGCCCGGTTGCTCGGTGAAGACCAGGTGGGGGTCACGTTTGCCGATGTCGCCGGCGTTGAGGAGGCCAAGGAAGAAGTTGCCGAGATCGTCGAGTTCTTAAAAGACCCGAGCAAGTTTCAGCGGCTGGGCGGTAAAATTCCCAAAGGGGTGCTCATGGTCGGTCCGCCAGGAACGGGTAAGACGTTACTGGCGAAAGCCATCGCAGGAGAGGCAAAAGTTCCGTTTTTTACGATTTCCGGTTCCGACTTCGTGGAGATGTTCGTCGGAGTGGGTGCCTCGCGTGTGCGGGACATGTTCGATCAGGCAAAAAAACAGGCCCCGTGTATCATTTTTATCGACGAACTCGATGCCGTAGGACGACACCGCGGCGCAGGACTCGGCGGCGGTCATGACGAGCGTGAACAGACGCTCAACCAGATGCTGGTGGAAATGGACGGATTCGAGGGCAGCGAAGGTATTATCGTTATTGCGGCCACAAACCGGCCCGACGTCCTCGATCCGGCACTGCTGCGCCCGGGCCGCTTCGACCGCCAGGTCGTGGTGCCGTTGCCCGACGTGCGTGGCAGAGAGCTGATTCTCAAGGTGCACATGCGCAAGGTGCCGCTCGCCGACGATGTGCGGCCCAGCGTGATCGCGCGAGGCACGCCGGGCTTCTCGGGAGCCGATCTTGCCAATCTGGTCAACGAGGCGGCGCTGTTTGCCGCGCGTTCCAACAAGCGCGTGGTCAGCATGGAGGAGTTTGAGAACGCCAAAGACAAGATCATGATGGGCACCGAACGACGCTCCATGGTCATGAGCGAGAAGGAGAAGCTGAATACGGCGTATCACGAGGCCGGGCACGCCATTGTCGGCTATCTCGTTCCCGAGCACGATCCTGTCTACAAAGTGACGATCATTCCGCGTGGTCGGGCGCTGGGTGTAACGATGTATCTGCCAGAGGAAGATCGATACAGTATGTCCAAGCAACGGCTCGAGAGCAGCATCTCAAGCCTGTTTGGCGGTCGTATTGCCGAAGAAATGATCAACGGTGCGGATGGCGTTACGACAGGTGCTTCGAACGATATTGAGAGAGCGACCGAGATTGCCCGCAACATGGTGACGAAGTGGGGGCTGTCGAACCGGCTGGGACCACTGACGTACAGTGAGGACGACGGTGAAGTATTTCTCGGACGGTCGGTGACACAGCACAAACAGGTGTCCGACGACACGGCGCATGCGATCGATGAGGAAGTCCGCAGCATCATCGACTCAAACTACGAACGCGCACGCAAAATTCTTGACGAGAACGTCGACAAACTGCATGCGATGGCGAAGGCGCTCGTCAAATACGAAACGATTGACGAGCAGCAGATCCGAGACATCATGGAGGGGCGTGAGCCGCGGCCCCCTGAGGACTGGGACGACTCCACCGAGCCTGGCAAGCCCGATGACGGTTCGGCGAAGTCAGACGACGGTGCGGCGACGGGCCGGATTGGTGGACCTGCAGAAGAACACTAGCCGACGGATTTTCATCGGTTCTGCCCCCCTAAAAACACCCGCGGTCATGGGAATTCTTAATGTGACCCCGGACAGTTTCTCGGACGGCGGTCTGTTCAGCTCGCTCGATGCGGCCCGCCGGCACGCCGATGCAATGGCTGACGACGGTGCCGACATGATTGACGTCGGCGGCGAGTCGACCAGACCTGGCGCATCGGAAGTTGGGGTAGCGGAGGAACTGGATCGCGTGATTCCGGTCATCGAGGCCGTGACCGCCTCGACAGGCTTGCCGGTGTCGGTGGATACGAGTAAAGCTGCCGTGATGCGTGAGGCTGTCGCTGCCGGGGCGACGCTCATCAATGACGTTCGCGCGTTGCGCGAACCCGGTGCGCTTGAGGCCGCGGCTGAATTGCGGGTCCCGGTTTGTCTGATGCATATGCATGGCGAACCGCGAACGATGCAGCAGGCACCGCAGTATGCCGACGTCACCGCCGATGTTGCGACGTTTCTTCGCCACCGCGCTCGCGAGTGCGTCGCAGCAGGAATTTGCGGCGAGGACGTGTTCCTCGACCCCGGGTTCGGATTCGGCAAGTCGCACTGTCATAATGTGGAGTTGCTGGCGAATCTGGGACAATTGCGAGGCCTGGGTTACCCGTTGATCGTGGGCTTGTCGCGCAAATCGACGATTGGCGAACTGACGGGCAGACCGTTGGAGCAGCGTATTGCGGGTAGCGTTGCCGCTGCCGTAATTGCGGTAATGAACGGTGCGGATGTGGTCAGAGTGCACGATATCCGCGATACAAAGGATGCGCTGCAGGTCGCTGCGGCCGTGTTGGGGCACGACGAATGAGTAAGACATATTTTGGTACCGACGGTGTGCGTGGCACGGTCGGCAGCGATCCGATGACCGCCGATTTCGCGATGCGGCTGGCCAGTGCCGCGGCACAGGTGCTGGTGCCGACCGGCGGAACGGTAGTTATTGGCAAGGACACCCGCCTCTCGGGTTATATGTTCGAGTCGGCGCTTGAGGCCGGGTTTGTCGCCGCCGGCGCCGACGTGCTGCTGCTGGGGCCGCTGCCGACGCCGGGAATCGCTCGGTTGACTCAGGAGTTTGAGGCCGACCTCGGCGTTGTGATCAGCGCTTCGCACAATGCGTATGCCGACAATGGAATCAAGTTTTTCGATCGCTCGGGCTCAAAACTTACCGACGAGATCGAGCTGCAGATCGAGGAACATCTGAAGAACCCGGCGATCACACTCGAGTCCCGCTCGCTCGGCCGAGCCAAACGCATCGATACCGCACGCACGCGCTATCAGGATTTTTGTTCGGCGAGCATGCCCGAAGGTGTCACATTGGACGAACTCAAGGTCGTTTTCGACGGCGCCAACGGGGCCGGCTACAAGGTGGGTCCGCGAACCTTTGCGAGTCTTGGCGCAGACGTCATCACAATTGGCTGCTCGCCAAACGGCATCAACATCAACGCCGCGTGCGGATCGACGGAACCGCAACTGCTGCAAACGACCGTTCCGGCAGTGGGTGCCCACGTCGGCGTCGCTCTGGATGGCGACGGTGACCGGGTGGTACTGGTCGACGAGCGTGGCAACCTGGTCGACGGCGATCAGATTCTTTACGCGCTCGCCATGGCCAGGCGCGAGCAGGGGTTGCTGCGCGGTCCGGTCGTCGGCACGGTCATGAGCAACCTTGGTCTCGAGAAATCGCTTGAGGCCAACGGTATTGAATTCCGTCGAGCGGGAGTAGGCGATCGCTATGTTCTGGAAACGTTGCGGGAAACGGGCGGTGTTATCGGTGGCGAGACGTCCGGTCATATGATTGTACTCGACAAGACCACAACGGGTGACGGCCTGATCTGCGCGTTGCAGGTGCTGGCCATCATGAAGCAGACCGGCAGGCCGCTGTCCGAGCTCGTGGACGGAATGCCGAAGTATCCGCAGACCATGGTCAACGTTCGTACCGAATCGCGGCTGGATCTGGACGGATCCAGCGAGATCGGGGCGGCCATTGAGACGGCCGAACGTGAGCTGGCGGACACCGGGCGTGTCGTGCTCAGGGCCTCCGGCACAGAACCGGTCATCCGCGTCATGGTCGAGGGTCAGGATGAACAGCAGGTGGTGGCAATAGCAAATCGCCTCGCTGAGGTAGTAGCTGCCGCCGCGGCGTAAGCAGGCTCGGCAGTGCGACATCTGCGTTGATTTGCACCTGCCTCCCCGGTATCCTTGCGCGCCTTTCAACAGCTTGCACCACAGAATATGCGCAACTATCTCATTGCCGGAAACTGGAAGATGAACGGCAGCAGCGCCGGCAGCCGAACGCTGGTCGAAGGAATTGTGGACGGCATACCGGACGGCACGGGATTCAGCCTGCTCGTCTGTCCGCCGTTTCCCTATATCGCCACGGCAGTCGACGTGGCGAAGAATAGTGCGGTGTCTGTCGGTGCGCAGAACGTTTCCGAGCACCAAAGTGGTGCGTATACGGGTGAAACGGCCGCCGAAATGTTGCAGGATGTGGGTTGCGAGTACGTGATCGTCGGTCATTCCGAACGTCGTTCGCTGTACGGTGAGACGAACGATCAGGTTGCGAGTAAATTCGTCGCCGCGCAGCGGGGCGGGCTGACGCCCATTTTGTGTGTGGGTGAGACGCTCGACGAACGTGAGCGTGGTATAACCGAACGCGTGATCGACGGGCAAATCGATGCGGTCATTGCAGCGGCCGGCATCGGTGCATTCGACAATGCGGTGATCGCCTATGAGCCCGTGTGGGCAATCGGAACCGGTGTCACGGCGACACCTGAGCAGGCGCAGGACGTCCATCGGCACATTCGTGCCCGGCTGGCGGCGCACGATGCGGGGCTGGCGGACACGGTAAGAATCTTGTACGGCGGGAGCATGAAGGGCGCCAATGCCGCTGGTTTGCTCGCAATGGCGGACATCGACGGCGGTCTGATCGGTGGCGCTTCGCTGAAGGCAGAGGATTTCCTGGCGATTGCAGCAGCGGCTGCCGACGCCTGAGGACAACAAACAGAAATGGATACTATTCAGAAAGCAGTTTTGATCGTCCACACGCTGATCGCATTGCTGATCATCGTGCTCGTATTGCTACAGCGCGGCAAAGGCGCGGACGCCGGTGCGGCGTTTGGGGCAGGCGCTTCTGGCACCGTGTTCGGTGCCCGTGGCTCAGGCAGTTTCTTTTCGAGGATGACCGCCATTTGTGCGACCGCATTCTTTGTGACGAGCCTGACGTTGGCGTACCTGAGCAGCCAGCGCACCGCCGCGCCCGGCAGTATGATGGAAAATGCGGCGCCAATTGAAGATGCCGGCGGCGAAATCCCGGACCTTGAGGGTGGCGAGGATGCTGAATTACCGACGCTCGAGGCGCCTGCGGAATCGGAGATGCCGTCGATCGACATACCGGAGAATACCGAGACGACGGCAACGGACGCCGAATCGGAGTAAAATGCATCGATTTTCTGCTCTGGTGGTGGAATTGGTAGACACGCTGTCTTGAGGGGGCAGTGGCGCGAGCCGTGCGAGTTCGAGTCTCGCCCAGAGCACCAACAATTCAAGGGGCCCGCCGGACTCGTCCACGGGCCTTTTGCGTGCATGGAGCGCGGAATCACGGTGGCTTGTGAGAATTACTTATCCACAAAAGGGTGTATTCGGCGATGCATTGACTGATACAATGCCGCGCGGATTTCGCTGCTGCCCCTGGCGTTAACAGGCCCGAATAAAAATGCTACAGGAATACGTCCCGGTTCTAATTTTTCTCGGCGTGGGCGCCGCGATTGGTCTGGTTTTACTCGGGCTTGGCTTTCTGATCGGCCGCGGCGACAAAGACGCCGAAAAATTGTCGCCTTACGAATGCGGCTTTGAAGCGTTTGACGACTCGCGTATGAAATTCGATGTGCGCTATTACCTCGTCGCTATCCTGTTCATCATTTTCGATCTTGAAATCGCCTTTCTGTTTCCCTGGGCCGTGTCGCTGGATGCCGTCGGACGCTTCGGGCTGCTCGCGATGGCGTTGTTTCTTGCAGTGCTTGTCGTAGGGTTTATCTACGAGTGGAAAAAGGGGGCACTGGAGTGGGACTGAGCAATGCGGCAGAGGCATCCGGCCACAACGGTGAGTCCGGCGGCGGCGAGTTGCAGGAAAAAGGATTCCTCGTGACGAACGTCGACGCGCTGATGAACTGGGCGCGAACCGGATCCCTGTGGCCGATGACGTTTGGCCTTGCCTGCTGCGCCGTCGAGATGATGCAGGCCGGCGCATCCCGCTACGACCTCGATCGCTTCGGCATTATTTTTCGTCCGAGCCCGCGGCAATCGGATTGCATGATTGTCGCCGGCACGCTGACGAACAAGATGGCGCCCGCGCTGCGCAAGGTGTACGACCAGATGCCCGAACCCCGCTGGGTCGTCTCGATGGGCTCCTGTGCGAACGGCGGCGGCTATTATCACTATTCTTATTCGGTTGTGCGCGGCTGCGACCGCGTGGTACCGGTCGACGTGTACGTACCCGGATGTCCGCCGACGGCCGAGGCTTTGATTTACGGCTTGATTCAGTTGCAAAAGAAGATTCGCCGAACCAGCACCATTGCCCGTTAGGCCCCGGAACGGAACAGCGTATGACCCATCGTTATGACACACTGGCGAGCAGAATCGATGTGCGATTCGGCGACCAGTTGTTGCGCGTCGAATCGACCTGCGGAGAGCTTACCTACGAACTGGGCAAAGACGATCTGATCGAGGTTGCAACGGCGCTGCGCAACGAAGCCGAATTCGGTTTCGAGATGCTGATCGACGTGTGCGGTGTGGACTATCTGCAATACGGCGACAGTGAGTGGACGACCAATTCCGCCACGGGAACCGGGTTCAGCCGAGGCGTTGAACGCGAGCCGGTCATACTCGACGAGGCCGATGAGTTCGATCCGCGACGCTTTGCCGTCGTGTATCACCTGTTGTCGATCCAGAATAACGTCCGCCTGCGGCTCCGGGTCTTTACGGGTACGGGCAACCCGCCGATGGTGCGGTCTGTCGTCGACATCTGGAACGGCGCCAACTGGTTTGAGCGGGAAGCCTTCGATTTATACGGCATATTGTTTGAAGGTCATCCGGATCTTCGGCGCATTCTTACGGACTATGGCTTCATCGGCCATCCGTTCCGCAAGGATTTTCCGATCATGGGCAATGTCGAAGTCAGCTACGACGAACGGCAGGGCCGCGTGGCGTACAAACCGGTCAGCATCGAGCCGCGCACGCTGGTGCCGCGTGTGATTCGTGACGACAACCGCTATTCCGCCGATCTCAAGGACGCAAACGATGGCTGAGATTCAGAGCTATACGATGAATTTCGGCCCCCAGCACCCTGCCGCGCACGGGGTTCTTCGGCTGGTTCTTGAGATCGAGGGCGAGACGATCCAGAAAGCGGATCCGCACGTCGGCCTGCTGCACCGCGCAACCGAGAAACTCGCGGAGACGAAGCCGTTCAATCAGAGCATCGGTTATATGGATCGGCTCGACTACGTATCGATGATGTGTAACGAACACGGCTACGTGATGGCGATCGAAAAGCTGCTGGGTATCGAGGTGCCGGTGCGGGCGCAGTACATTCGCGTGATGTTCGATGAAATAACCCGCATCCTGAATCATCTGATGTGGCTCGGTGCGCACGGTCTCGACATTGGTGCGATGACCATGTTTTTGTACTGCTTCCGCGAGCGGGAAGATCTGATGGACTGTTACGAAGCGGTGTCAGGTACCAGGATGCATGCGACGTATTATCGGCCCGGCGGTGTGTATCGCGACCTTCCCGAGACGATGCCGAAGTATGCGGAGTCGAAATTCCGCAATCAGAAACAGCTCGACAGATTGAACGAAGCGCGCGAGGGCTCAATGCTCGATTTCATCGACGACTTTTGCAGGCGCTTTCCGGCCTGTGTCGACGAATACGAAACTCTGTTGACCGACAACCGAATCTGGAAGCAGCGCACCGTAAACATCGCTGTCGTTTCGCCCGAACGTGCAATGCAACTCGGGTTTTCAGGTCCGATGTTGCGCGGCAGCGGTGTCGAGTGGGATCTGCGCAAAAAACAACCGTATGAGGTTTACGAACATCTCGACTTCGATATTCCGGTCGGTGTCAATGGGGATTGCTATGACCGCTATCTGGTACGTGTCGAGGAAATGCGGCAGTCCAATCGGATTATTAAGCAATGCGTCGACTGGTTGCGCGACAATGAAGGACCGGTGATCGCCGAGGACAACAAAATCACGCCGCCAACGCGGGTGGAGATGAAGGACGATATGGAATCGCTCATTCATCACTTCAAGTTGTTTACCGAGGGTTATTGCGTACCCGCCGGCGAGGCGTATGCGGCGCTCGAACATCCGAAGGGCGAGTTCGGCGTATACATCGTTTCGGATGGGGCGAACAAACCCTATCGCGTCAAAATTCGTGCACCCGGCTTTGCACATCTGTCGGCCATGTCTGAAATGGTCGAAGGGCACATGCTTGCCGACGTGGTCGCTGTTATCGGCACTCAGGACATTGTATTTGGTGAGGTCGACCGATGAGTTATCAACTCTCTGAACACGTCCGCGAGCATATTGACGAATGGAAGACGCGTTTTCCGGAAGATCGCAGGCGTTCGGCCGTAATCAGTGCGCTGCACGCCGTGCAGCATGAAAACAAAGGCTGGCTGACGGCGGAGCAGATGAACGCGGTGGCCGAGTATCTGGATCTGCCCGCTATACAGGTGTACGAGGTTGCGACCTTCTATTCCATGTTTCAGACGAAGGAAGTGGGCCGGAACGAAGTTGCGATCTGCACGAACGTGTCGTGCATGCTGCGCGGCGCCGACCATATCGTCGATCACGTCGAAAACAGACTGGGTATCAAGCTGGGTGAGAGTACGGAAGACGGTAAGGTGTTCCTCAAGAAAGAAGAGGAATGCATTGCAGCCTGCTGCGGCGCCCCCGCGATGATGGTGAATCACAAATACCATGAAAACCTCACGCGGGAAATGGTCGACGAGATACTGGACGAGCTGGACTGATGGCCTACGAGCACAATCTTGTCTGCTTCAATACGTTCGGCTCCGAGGAATCCTGGACGCTTGCGACGTACGAACAGCACGGCGGTTACGAGGCGTGGCGCAAAATACTGGCAGGCGATCTGTCGCCCGAAGCCGTCATTGAAGAGGTCAAGGCGTCCGGGCTCAGAGGCCGAGGCGGCGCGGGTTTTCCGACCGGCCTCAAGTGGAGCTTCATGCCAAAGAACTTCGACGGTCAGAAATATCTGGTCGTTAATTCGGATGAGAGCGAACCGGGTACCTGCCACGATCGCGAAATCCTGCGCTACAACCCGCACTCACTTGTGGAGGGCATGGCAATTGCGGCATACGCGATGGGTGCGACTGTTGCCTACAATTACATGCGCGGTGAGTTTATGGATGAACCGTTTCCTCGATTCGAGGCCGCCGTGAAAGAGGCCTACGAGGCCGGTCTGCTCGGTAAGGACGTGCAGAACAGCGGCATCGATATCGATATTCACGGGTTTATCGGCGCCGGCGCCTACATTTGCGGAGAGGAAACCGCGTTGCTTGAGTCGCTCGAGGGGAAACAGGGTCGGCCACGCTTCAAGCCGCCGTTCCCGGCCAATTTCGGGCTGTACGGTAAACCGACCACGATCAACAACACGCAGAGTATCGCTAGTGTCCCATCGATTATTCGCAGGGGCGCCGCCTGGTTCGCGGGACTCGGACCCGAAGGCTCGGGAGGCACGGCGCAGTTTTCGGTATCCGGACATGTCGAGCGGCCTGGAAACTACGAATTACCGATGGGAATTCCATTTAAGGACCTGCTAGAAGACGTCTGCGGTGGCGTCTGGAAGGGCCGCAATCTTAAAGCAGTGATTCCCGGCGGATCGTCGTGCAAGGTGCTACCCGCGGAAATCGTCATGAACTGCACGATGGACTACACGTCGCTGCAGGAAGCCGGTTCGTCTTTTGGCACCGGTGCCGTGATGGTGATGGACGAGACGACCTGTATGGTCAGCGTACTGCGCCGCATTTCGCGGTTTTACATGGCGGAGTCCTGCGGCCAGTGCACGCCCTGCAGGGAGGGTACCGGCTGGTTGTATCGGATGTTGACGCGCATCGTGAACGGCCAGGGACGGAACGAGGATCTCGATCATCTCGTCGATGTGGCTGGAAAGATCGAAGGGCACACAATCTGCGCACTCGGCGACGCGGCCGCGTGGCCCGTGCAAAGCTTCCTTAACCACTTTTACGACGAGTTCGACTACATGGTGCGCAACGATGGCCGCAGTATTGTCGAGAGTGAAACAGAGGTGGCGGCCTGAGCGCTATGAGCGACGATACGTTTACAATAGAAGTCGACGGCGAGTCCGTTGAAGCCCGGCCAGGACAGATGCTGATCGAGGTGACCGATCGGGTTGGTGCTTACGTGCCGCGATTTTGCTATCACGAGAAACTCAGTGTTGCGGCAAACTGCCGCATGTGTCTCGTGGATATCGAGGGCGCACCGAAGCCGATACCGGCCTGTGCCCAGCCCGTCAGCGACGGCATGAAAGTATTTACGAAGTCGCCGCGCGCGATAGCCGCGCAAAAAGCGACGATGGAGTTCCTGCTTATCAACCATCCGCTGGACTGCCCGATCTGTGACCAGGGCGGTGAATGCGAATTGCAGGATCTCGCCATGGGCTACGGCCGCGATGTGTCACGCTACAACGACGGCAAGCGTGTCGTGCAGGACAAGGATATCGGACCGCTTGTGTCGACCGACATGACGCGCTGCATCCACTGTACACGCTGTGTTCGTTTCGGAGAGGAGATTCAGGGCAACCCACAGCTTGGCACCACGCTGCGTGGCGAGAACGTGGTTATCTCTACCTATGTCGAGCAAAACATCGATCACGAGTTGTCCGGCAACATCATCGACCTTTGTCCGGTCGGCGCGCTCAACAATAAACCGTACCGCTACAGCGCGAGAGCGTGGGAGATGGTACAGCGCGCAACGGTCTCGCCGCACGACTGCGTTGGAACGAATCTGTATGCGCATGTCCTGCGCGGCACTGTCAAGCGCATCGTTCCGCGCGAAAACGAATCCATTAACGAAAGCTGGATTTCCGATCGCGATCGGTTTTCTTATGAGGCGATTTACAGCGACGACCGGCTGACGAGGCCGCGTATCCGTGAGAACGGCGATTGGCGCGACGTCGGATGGGACGACGCACTGGCCAAAGCCGCCGACGTGCTGAGCAGCGCCGATGAGACAGGCATCATCGCCTCACCCGCGGCGACCGTGGAGGAGGGCCATCTGCTGGTCAGGCTCGCGGAGCATCTTGGTACCGCGAACATCGACTATCGAATCTCGCGGCGCGATGTGTCGGACCAGGACAACGATCCAATCTACGACTGGCTCGGCTGCGGTATCGATGATATTGAAGGCCATGATGCCATTTTGGTGGCGGGGTCCAACATTCGTGCCGAGGCCCCGCTGATCGCTCACCGTTTGCGCAAGACGGCGCTCAGGGGGGCACACGTTAGTTTCGCCAATCGTCAGAAGTACGAATACTTCTTCGACGTTAAGGCCTATGCCAGTGGCACTGACCTGGCCGAGCTGCTTGCAGGCATCCTGGTGGCTGCCGGCGGCGCAGTCGACGGCGTTAAACCCAGTGGCGAGCAGGAGGCGATCGCGGAATCGCTGCAGGAAGCGGATAAGGCGCTGGTGCTGCTGGGGAATATCGCGATGCGGCACGAGGAATACTCAGTCGTTCGCGCACTCGCGGCGCAAATCGGCGAGCGTACCGGAGCGGTACTGGGCTTTATAACCGCGGGGCCGAATGCCGCCGGTGTCAGCCTCGCAGGCGTGCTGCCGCATCGCAGCGCGGGTGGCGAGTCTCGCGATGAAGCGGGTTTGAGCGTCGCGGGCATGCTGGACACCACGCTCGATGCGCTGCTGCTGCTCAACGTGGAACCCGACGCCGATATACAAGCGATTGACGATGCGGTCACCCACCTGGGCAAACAGAAGTTTGTCATCGCGTTGACTCCGTTTGTCTCAGACAGTTTGCTCGAGTCAGCGGACCTGCTGCTGCCAATCGGCACCTTTGCCGAGACATCGGGCACTTACGTCAACGCGTCCGGTACCTGGCAGAGCTTTTCAGGTGTTGCAACTTCGGTCGGAGAAGCTCGCCCGGCGTGGAAGGTGCTGCGAGTGCTCGGCAATCTGATCGATGCCGATGGTTTTGACTACGTCAGCAGCGAAGACATCCTGGAAGAATTCAGGGCATGCGTTGCAGACGTCAATCCCGACCGCTATGAATCTGCTGAGGTACCGCGTACGCTCAACGGCACGGGCGGCAACGAAATCGATACCGCGATTTATTCGGTGGATGGCCTGGTCAGACGTGCGCGCGCTTTGCAGCTTACGCCGGCCGCAATACGCGCGGCCGCCGGGGGCGTTTCGTAATGGCGGAGTTTTTCGCAAGCCTGGTTCCCCAGTTTGCGTGGGACATCTGGTACTGGTTCCCGCCGCTCGCTCAGTATTTGATTACGACGATGTTCAAGATACTCGTGGTCACGATCACCGTTATTCTGTGCGTCGCGTTTTCGACGTATTTTGAGCGCAAAGTCATCGGCAGCATGCAGGCGCGCGTCGGTCCAAACCGCGTTGGGCCGCTGGGGTTGCTGCAGCCGTTTGCGGACGTCATCAAACTGCTGATCAAGGAAGTCGTCGTACCGTCGCAGTCGAGCCGGTTTCTGTTCGTTATTGCACCGCTGCTGTCGTTGATTCCGGCGCTGATCACGTGGGCCGTCATCCCGATGAACGACTGGTTCGTGATCGCCGATATCAATGCCGGGCTGTTGTACGTTCTTGCACTGACATCCATTGGCGTCTACGGGATCATCCTCGCAGGTTGGGCGACCAACTCGAAGTACGCGTTACTCGGTGCAATGCGAACCGCAGCGCAGATCGTCGCCTACGAAATTGCGATGGGTTTTGCGCTCGTGGGTGTTCTGATGGCAGGCGGCAGCCTGAATCTGGGCGACATTGTCGACGCCCAGCGCGGAGGCTTGAGTAATTG
This sequence comes from Woeseiaceae bacterium, assembly GCA_965224505.1. Lineage (GTDB taxonomy): Bacteria > Pseudomonadota > Gammaproteobacteria > Steroidobacterales > Woeseiaceae > UBA1847. The sequence continues at coordinate 729,820 of CBDCZL010000018.1, read as the reverse complement.
GTTTTTGCTTTGGCTGTTCCCGCTGTTTCTTGTCTACTGGATATCCGGAGTTGCCGAAACCAATCGTGCGCCGTTCGACGTTGCGGAGGGCGAGTCCGAAATCGTCGCCGGATTTCACGTAGAGTATTCGGGGGTTGCGTTCGCGTTGTTCTTCCTCGCCGAGTACGCGAACATGATACTGATTTCAACGCTGACCGCCGTATTTTTCCTGGGTGGCTGGGCGTCGCCGTTTGAGGGTATCGGGTTCCTGCAGCAGTTTAGCGATGTACCGCTGATCGGCTGGATTTTCGGCGGCGGCTTCCCCTGGTTGTTTATCAAGATGGCCATGTTCATGTACACGTTCTTCTGGCTGCGTGCGACCTTTCCAAGGTACCGCTACGATCAGATCATGCGACTCGGCTGGAAGGTCTTTATTCCTGTAACGATCGTGTGGATCGGCGTGGAGGGTGTCCTGGCCTGGTTCCACGTCGGTCCCTGGTCCGGACTGGGCGCTTAACGATGAATCGAGTAATCAGTTACATCAAGACCTTTGCCCTGTGGGAGTTGTTGCGCGGACTGTCGGTGACGCAGCGCAATTTTTTCAGGAAGAGCGTCACACTGGAGTATCCGGAGGAAAAAACCCCGCAATCTCACCGTTTTCGCGGACTGCATGCTTTACGCCGCTATCCGAATGGAGAAGAGCGTTGCATTGCGTGCAAGTTGTGTGAGGCCGTTTGCCCGGCGCTGGCCATTACGATCGAATCCGATGTCAGCCAGGACGGTACTCGCCGGACTACGCGCTACGACATCGATCTGTTTAAGTGCATTTACTGCGGATTTTGCGAAGAAGCCTGTCCGGTGGATGCCATTGTCGAAACTCGTCTGCTGGAGTACCACATGGAAAAGCCGGGCGAGAACATCATGACCAAGGACAAGTTGCTGGCTGTCGGCGAGAAATACGACGAAATGATTTCCGCTGACAAAGCCGCCGACGCGAAGTACCGCTAGGATCGAAGATGTTTGATTTACTGGCTCAATATGCACATCCGGCACTGTTCTACATGTTCTCGCTGGTGATGCTGGGTGCCGCGATGGGTGTCGTGTTTTCGCGTAATCCGGTGCACTCGGTCATGTTTCTCGTGCTGACGTTTTTTCAGGCTGCGATTCTCTGGCTGCTCGCGGAAGCGGAGTTTCTCGCGATTGTGCTCGTACTGGTTTACGTCGGCGCCGTGATGGTGTTGTTTCTGTTTGTCGTGATGATGCTTGAGGTCAACGTCGAGGCAGCGAAGCGCAGCCTGACGCGCTACGCACCGCTTGGTATTGCCGTGGCGCTGCTGATGGCTATCGAACTTGTGCAACTGATCTGGCTGCGCAGCCAGGCTGTGACAGGCACGGGAAACTTTGCGGCTACACCCGAAGGCTACAGCAATACCAAGGCGCTGGGTGCGGTGTTGTACACGGAACATGTCTACGCATTTGAGATTGCGGCTGTGATTTTGCTGTTGGCGATTGTTGCGGCAATTACGCTCACCATGCGCAAGCGACCGGGCCTCAAGGTTCAGGATATTTCGGCGCAGGTCGCGGTTCGTGCGAAAGATCGAGTGCGTGTGGTGAAAATGGATGCGGAGACGGGCACGTGATCGGGCTCGAACATTATCTGACACTGGCGGCGATGCTGTTCGTGCTCAGTATCGCGGGCATTGTCATCAATCGCCGCAACCTGATTTTGTTGCTGATGTGCATCGAACTCATGCTGCTGGCCGTGAATTTCAATTTTATCGCGTTTTCGCGCTATCTCGGCGACGAGACCGGCCAGGTGTTCGTGTTCTTTATTTTGACGGTCGCGGCCGCCGAAGCGGCGATCGGTCTCGCGATCCTCGTCGTGCTGTTCCGCAACCGGCGTTCGATTGCCGTCAAAGAGCTCAATACGCTGAAGGGTTGATATGTATCACTATTACCTGACAATCGTATTGGCACCGCTCGCGGCGGCGATCATAGCCGGGCTTGCCGGCAGGCAGATCGGTCGTGCCGGAGCGCACTGGGTCACAATCCTGGGCGTTGGCATCTCGTGTGCGTTGTCGCTGCTCGTATTAAAGAATCTCTATTGGGGCGGTGCGGCGGCCGAGAACGTCAGTGTCTATACCTGGGCCGTCACGGACGGGCTTCGTATGGAGGTCGGTTTTCTGGTCGATCGGCTGACGGCGCTCATGATGTGCGTCGTGACCTTCGTATCGCTCATGGTGCACATCTATACGATCGGCTACATGCACGACGATCCAGGCTATCAGCGATTTTTCAGCTACATCTCGCTGTTCACGTTTTCGATGCTGATGCTCGTGATGTCGAACAACTTCCTGCAACTTTTCTTTGGCTGGGAAGCGGTCGGACTCGTGTCCTACCTGTTGATCGGGTTCTGGTTTAAGAGAGAGTCGGCGATTTTTGCCAACCTCAAGGCGTTTCTCGTCAATCGGGTCGGCGACTTCGGTTTCATCTTAGGTATCGCCGGCGTCGTCATGTTCACGGGCTCGCTCGACTATGCCACGGTATTCGGTCAGGCCGAATCGGTGGCCGGTCAGTCGATCGAGGTGTTTTCGGGTTCGCCCTGGAACGCGATGACGCTGATCTGCATCCTCTTGTTCATTGGTGCGATGGGTAAATCGGCGCAGGCTCCGCTGCATGTGTGGCTTCCCGACTCGATGGAAGGTCCGACACCGATTTCGGCACTGATCCATGCCGCGACGATGGTTACGGCCGGCATATTTATGGTGGCGCGTATGTCGCCACTGTTCGAGTTTTCGACGACGGCACTGGCGGTGGTAATTGTCATCGGTGCGATTACCGCGTTCTTCATGGGCCTGTTGGGTCTCGTGCAAAACGACATCAAGCGCGTCGTTGCCTATTCGACGCTGTCGCAGCTCGGCTACATGACGGTCGCTCTGGGTGCCTCGGCCTATAGCGCGGCAATCTTCCACCTGATGACCCACGCGTTCTTTAAGGCATTGCTGTTCCTGGCCGCCGGCTCGGTCATTATTGCGATGCACCACGAGCAGGATATTCGCAAAATGGGTGGGCTGAAGAAGTACATGCCCATCACCTACTGGACGTCCTTGATCGGTTCGCTGGCGTTGATCGGATTTCCCGGTACATCGGGTTTTTTCTCAAAAGACCTGCTGATTGAAGCCGTGAAAGACTCGCACTGGCACGGGCAGGGTGCCGTCTATTGGATCGCATACTTAAGCGTACTGCTCGGGGTGTTTGTGACTGCGTTGTATTCGTTTCGCATGTTCTTCCTCGTATTTCATGGTGAGGAGCGTATGGATGACGAAACGAAGTCTCACCTGCAAGAGACGCCGGCGGTCGTTACTGTGCCGTTAATTCTACTCGCCATACCGTCTGCGATTATCGGATGGATTACCGTGGAAGCGGTGCTGTTTGGCGGATTCTTCGGCAATGCAATCGTCGTGCAGTCGGCGCACGATGTGCTTGCGCATCTCAAAGAGACCTTCTGGCATGGCCCTGGCGGGCTCGTGACACATATCTACGCGTCGCCCGCGTTCTACCTGGCCGCAGCCGGTGTGTTTACGGCCTGGTACCTGTATATGAAGCGTCCCGACATACCGGCGATGTTGCAGGAAAAAGCCTCTGGCCTGCACAACGTACTGGACCGTAAGTACTATTTTGACGACCTGTGGATCAGGGGTTTTGCGGGCGGTGGCCGCTGGGTGGGGCAGTTCCTGTGGCAGAAGGGCGATCAGACGCTGATTGACGGCATGCTCGTCAACGGAACCGCGAAAACCGTCGGTCGCCTGGCGGGCATGATGCGCCAGATTCAAACCGGGTATCTGTATACCTATGCATTTGCAATGATCATTGGCCTGACCGCGTTGCTCGGCTGGCTGGTCTGGTTCCGGTAGGCCGGCATGGGAATAACACAACATCTGCTTTCCGTTCTGATCTGGCTGCCGGTACTGGGCGGCCTGGGATTGCTGGTCATCGGCGACGATGGCGATGCCGATTCCGGCCGCGCAGGCCTCATGCGCATGGCCGCGCTGCTGATTGCGGTGCTGACCTTCCTGCTGAGCATCCCGCTGTACACGAGTTTCGACGTTGCCGCGACCGGCATGCAGTTCGTCGAGAGTGTGGAATGGATTGAGTCGCTGAACGTTTTCTATGCGCTGGGTGTGGACGGCATTGCAGCGCCGCTGATCTTGCTGACGACGTTCATTACTCCGCTCGTCGTCATCGCGGGCTGGGATACCATTCGCAATCGGCCTGCTCAGTACTTTGCCGCATTCCTCGTGCTCGAAGGGCTCATGATCGGCGTGTTTGCCGCGCTGGATGCACTGCTGTTCTACGTGTTCTGGGAAGCGATGCTGATCCCGATGTTTTTGATCATCGGTGTCTGGGGCGGCGAGCGGCGCGTGTATGCGACGCTGAAGTTCTTCCTCTACACATTCCTCGGTTCGGTACTGATGCTGGTCGCGTTTATCTATCTGTACGGACAGACGGGTGGGTTTGCGCTCGCGGGCTTCATGAATGCCCCACTGCCGCTGCTGGCGCAGAAGCTCATATTTGTGGCGTTCCTGATTGCATTTGCCGTGAAGGTGCCGATGTGGCCCGTGCATACATGGCTTCCCGATGCGCACGTCGAGGCGCCAACGGGCGGGTCGGTCATTCTGGCTGCAATCATGTTGAAAATGGGCGGCTACGGTTTTGTTCGCCTGTCGTTGCCCATTGTGCCCGACGGCAGCGAGTACTTTTCGGCGATGATGATATTGCTGTCTTTGATCGCCGTGGTGTACATCGGATTTGTCGCCCTGATGCAAAACGACATGAAGAAGCTCATCGCGTATTCGTCGATCGCGCACATGGGCTTCGTCACGCTGGGTTTCTTTTTACTGTGGCACATCGAGAGTGGCACCGGTGCCGGACTCGGCGTGACAGGCGGTATGGTACAGATGATTTCGCATGGGTTGATTTCGGGGGCGATGTTCCTGTGCGTCGGTGTGTTGTACGACCGCGTGCACAGCCGCCAGATCGCCGATTACGGCGGGGTCGCCAACACGATGCCGAAGTACGCCGCGTTCATGGTGCTGTTCGCGATGGCGAATGCCGGCCTGCCGGGTACGTCCGGGTTTGTCGGCGAATTTATGGTGATCATTGCGAGTTTTAAGGCGAATTTCTGGTTCGCGTTTCTTGCGGCCGGCACGCTGATTCTCGGTGCGGCGTATACGCTCTGGATGGTCAAGCGTGTGATTTACGGTGAGGTGGCCAACGACAACGTTGCCGCATTGCAGGATCTCAACGGCAGAGAGTTCCTCGTGTTGGGGATCCTCGCCGTCAGTGTGCTGCTGGTCGGCTTGTGGCCGGCACCGCTTGTTGACATGATGAATGTGACCGTCGACCAGTTGATCGAGCAGGTCAGCCGGACGAAACTCTGACGGATAAGGATATGAACGTTGTAGATTATCTCGTTGCCGGACCGGAGATTGCGCTTCTCGGCCTCATCTGCATTGTCCTGATTGCGGATTTGTTCATCGACGACGAGCATCGCATTCGGACCTTCTGGTTGAGTATATTGTCGCTCGTCGCGATGCTGTTTGTGCTCGACTGGACCGCACCGCACGTTCGCACGGTTATTTTCAGCGGCAGCTATGTGAGCGATCCGCTATCACAGATTTTGAAAATTGGCGCGACACTGTTTGTCGCCGTCACATTCCTGTATTCGCGCGATTACCTGCGTGCCAATGACATCCACAAGGGCGAGTTTTATCTTCTGGGTCTGATCGGCCTGCTCGGTATGATGATCATGATGTCGGCGAACAGCCTGCTGATCATGTATCTGGGGTTGGAAACGCTCGCGCTGTCCTTATACGCGCTCGTCGCGATCGATCGCAATAACGTGACCTCGGCGGAATCGGCGATGAAGTACTTCGTCCTGGGCGCCATTGCCTCAGGTGCGTTGCTGTACGGCATCAGCTGGGTATACGGCGTCACGGGCAGTCTGCAGTTCCACGAAATCGCAAGTGTCGTGCGCTCGGACCCGTCGGTGGACAACCTGCCGTTGTGGTTCGGGCTGGCGTTTTTGATTGTCGGTATATCGTTCAAGTTCGGTGCCGTGCCGTTTCACATGTGGCTGCCGGACGTGTACCAGGGCGCCCGCACGCCGGTCACGCTGTACATTGCATCGGCGCCAAAACTCGCGGCGCTGGCGCTGATTCTGCGCATTCTCGTGGACGGTCTCGGCGAACTGCACAACACGTGGGCGGCGATGATCATGGTGGTCGCAGTATTGTCGTTGTTGCTTGGCAACGTCGTGGCGATTGCGCAGACGAACATTAAGCGCATGCTGGGCTACTCGACGATCGCGCACGTCGGCTTCATCCTGCTGGCCGTATTCACGGGAACGAGGGCAGGGAATGCGGCGGCGTTGTTTTATACGCTGACTTACGTACTGGCCGCGGCGGGGGCGTTCGGCATCATCATCCTGCTGAGCCGTCGCGGATTTGAGGCTGAATCGCTGGCCGACTTCAAGGGCCTGAACGCGCGCAGCCCATGGTTTGCGCTCATGATGATGTTCCTGATGTTCTCGATGGCGGGCGTGCCGCCGTTCGTCGGTTTTTTCGGCAAGCTCAACGTCATCAGCGCGGTCGTCGATGCGGGCTACGCCGGGCTCGCGGTGTTAATGGTGCTGGCGTCCGTCGTCGGCGCGTATTACTACCTCAGGGTCATCTGGTACATGTATTTCGAGGAGGCCGAGGACAAGGCCGTGTTGCAGGCGAGCACCGATACGAAAGCCGTGCTGAGCCTCAATTCGCTGGCCGTATTGGGCCTCGGCATCGCGCCGGGCTGGCTGCTTGCCGAGTGCGTGCGAATTCTGGGCTGACCCCCTTTACAAGCTCCTGATCTGCCTATAATATGCGCCACCTGCCGATGCGGGGTGGAGCAGTCTGGCAGCTCGTCGGGCTCATAACCCGAAGGTCGCAGGTTCAAATCCTGCCCCCGCTACCAACGCTATCTTGTTCGGCCCGGAAATGGTTTCGTTTCCGGGCCGAGCTTGTTTTTGGCTGGCTATTTGTAGGATTCCGGCCAGGTCTCCGTGCAGATCGATGCGCAGATCTTCTCGCCCCGGTTCCGGTGTGAGCACTATCTTCCCGATGAGCGCACGCAGGTGCTCTGATGCTTCAGCTTGCGCATTCTTGCGATTAAGCGCCTCTCTCAGGTTCTCTACTTCCTCTCGATAGCGGTCTGCCATCGCCGGGTGTACCAGCGGTTTGGGTGGCGGTTGCTCTTGCTGCTGAGCTTCTTCAGCTTCCAGCTCCTCCATCCGGTCGGCGATGTACCTGGACTCGTCCTTGATCATTCTCGCGTCGACGCCGTTGTAGATCGACTGTATGACTTGCTCCTGCCTTTTCTTCAATTGACGGAGCTCAGCTTGTTTTGCGCGTTTAGCCGCATGTTGGGCCTTCCTGAGCTCGTTCAAATGTTGCGCGTACTCCTGGCAGAAAGTTTCAACAAGATCGTCTCGCAACAGGTGGGTCTGTAAAGCCTTGAGAACCGCTCCCTCCAGTTGGTTCTTAGCCATCGTCTTACGGTTTGTGCAAACGCTTTCACCTTTGTTCCTGGTTGCCGAGCAACCGTAATGGGTGGTGTTGATCTTCGAATATCCGCCCCCGCATTCGCCGCACTTGATGAGACCCGATAGCAGGTAGCGAGGTCGGTTTCGTCGCCACAAGCCGGGTTTCCTGGTATCGAGTTCTTTTTGACGCGCCTTTGCTTCGTCCCACAATTCTTGAGGGACGATGCGCAGCTCAGGAACCTCCTGAATGATCCACTCGCTCTCGTCGTTGAGCCGGGTAACGCGCTTGCCCGAATCCGGATCTTTGATGAACCGCTGGCGGTTCCAAACCAGATTCCCAATGTAGAGTTCGTTGTTCAAAATGCCTGTACCGCGTCGTCTATTGCCGTTAATCGCGGACTGCGACCAGGTCTTACCCGACGGTGAGGGTACGCCCTCTGAGTTCAGTTGTGACGCGATGGCTCTCGGCGACAGGTTGCGCGAGTAATCCTCGAAAATTCGCCGCACGATCTGTGCCTGGTCCTCGTTGATGGACCGGTCGCCTCGCAAGGGATTTCCCTCCAGATCGAATCGCTTAACAACCTCATAGCCGTAAGCGATTCCGCCGCCCGATTTGCCGCGTTCCACTCGGCCGCGCAGTCCCCGCCGTGTCTTGTCGGCGAGGTCCTTCAGGAACAAGGCATTCATCGTGCCTTTCAGGCCAATGTGCAGGGAGGAGATCGGGCCTTCAGAGAGTGTGACGATCTCAACGCCAGCGAATTCCATTCGCTTGTAGACGCCGGCAATGTCTTCCTGGTCCCGCGAAATGCGGTCGAGTGCTTCGGCTAATACGACGTCAAACTCGCCCGCCAGCGCGTCGGTAATCAGCTGCTGGATTCCGGGTCGCATCAACGAAGCACCGGAAAGCCCGGCGTCGCAGTACTGGCCTGCAAGGTTCCAGGTCTTGGATTCAGCGAATTCGCTGCAGAGGCGGATCTGATCTTCGACAGAGGAATCGCTTTGGAGATCGCTCGAGTAACGGGCGTAGATGGCTACGCGTCGACCCTTTGTTTCGCTCATGTGTATCGTTACCGTTCATTCGGCTCGTCTTGGAAATCCTGTTCCGCCGCGAGCCGGGCTAGCAGTTTGACAAGCGCTACGATCCGTCGGTCGGGCTTGTCCCCTTCGGACGCACTCCGCCGATTATTACCCCGTTGTGGGGCAGGCTCCAAATATGTGCTTCTGGAGACTCGAGGTGATGTTGATCGGCCGCTGCTCATCGCCCCAGGTAAGTCACGGTGATCTGCTCGCGTTCGTGCCCGAGCTCTGCAGAGATTACGGCGCGCGCTTTTTTGTCGAGCGCGCGCTGATCTACCGTGAGGTCAGTACGATTTGGACCTCCTGCGAGGGGCGCCGCGAAACCCGCAAGTTCCTCGAACCGCCGCTGCGCATAGGCGTGCCTGAGGCCATGCATCTTGCAAAGGCTTGCGCGAATACATAGCCCCTCGTAGCGGTTCTTCTGCTGCTTGTAGGTCTTCTCGGCGGGGATGAGCGAGCCCTTACCGGCAAGTGACCTGGCTTGGTCCAGGACTGCCCGTTGCGCCTCGATGCGGATCGGGATCTCGCGAGCCCGGCCGCCCTTCGTCCAGCTGGGCTTGAGCCAAAGAACATCCCCTTTGTCGGCGACAACCGGACGGATCTTGATGGCTTCCTCTCGCCGGAGACCGAACACGCGCTGCAGCTCGAGGCTCATCCTCACGTATGGGTCGCTGATGAGGGCGAGCTTGTGCTTGTCCAAGTCGATCGCACGGTTAGCGCCGTTCGCGTATTGCCGGCGCGGTATCCCATAGTGATCGTTTGAGCGTGCCACCGCATTTTGCTTACCGACCTTGGCGGCCCACCAACGTATGGCCGTCATGCGGTTCTTGATGGTGCCGACAGCGGCCCTGGTCTCTAACCAGTGCTTCACCAGGGCCTCGACGTGCTTCGGACGCAAGGACCTCGCGTACATGCGTCGAAAGCCCAGGTCGTGGAGCTGATTGGCAATCAGCGTCAGTACGCGCTCGCGTTGCACCTGGGTGCCGTAGCTCCCATCCCGGTTGTTCTTACACAGTTGTTTCAGCTGGTAGTTCAGGCGTCTCACTGGTGTTGGACCTCACTTGGGTTCATTTTCATGTTCGGTGAGTGTTTCTGATCACTTGCCGACCGGAGTCAAACAAGGACATCCGCTAGAGGATGAGTATCGATCCTGGGACACCACTCCCACATGACCTGAACAGGGCCTGGTCACAGGCCACACCGGTTCTCTGATGAATCAGATCTGGATCGGTGCGCTCCAGCTTTGCTCCCGGAGGGAGCGAAAATGACGATTGCCAATGTGTTTACCTCCTTTGAGTAACATGCAGTGCAACCACCTGCGTTGAAGATGGGCTCTCAGGGAAACGTCCCCGGTGCTGTAGATCGAGCCCTGGCCAGCACGGTTGCCGTCGTATAGCGGACGGCGCGCTCTCAATTCAGTCGGTGCAGATTACGGCGGCGTCATTCGCCTGTCGTCGGAAAATCGTGACGACATGCGGCGTGGTTTCGGGGCTGGCGCCGCGCGTCATTACTGTGCCCAAGGGGCCCAGCAATGACGCGCATTCGATCAACCACCTGCCAGGACGGCTCATCAAGCCGAGCGCCGCGGAGGGCGCTCGACTCGATTCACACGTCGATCTGCTCGGACATCTCCAGGGCGTCATCAATCTCGATACCTAGATAGCGCACAGTGCTATCGAGATTGGTGTGCCCGAGCAACAGCTGGACGGCTCGGAGATTTTTCGTGCGGCGATAGATCAACGTCGCCTTGGTTCGTCGCAGTGAGTGCGTTCCATACGCGCTCGGGTCCAGGCCAATAGCCCGTACCCAGTCATTAACGATGCGCGCATATTGCCGTGTCGACAGGTATGGCGAGCGCTTCACTCGACTCGGAAACAGGTAATCGCTATCCGCTAGCTGCGCGGCGGTAATCCATTCTTCGATAGACTTTCGGGTCCGCTCCGTGATCTCGAATCGAACGGGCCGCTTCGTTTTGCGCTGTCGAACAGTGGCGCGGGACAGTATCTCGCCACCGCTGGCAACATCGGATACACGCAGTCGGACCAAGTCACAGCCTCGGAGCTTGCTGTCGATCGCCAGGTTAAACAGCGCGAGATCCCGACGATGTCCGATCGTCTGCAGACGCATCCGGATGGCCCAGATTTCCTGCCTTGTAAACGGCACTTTTTGCCCGATAAGCTTTCCCTTGTTCCAGGGAATACGTTCTTCCGGCTCTTTCTTGTTTCGAAACACAAATAGCTCCCAAAATTCTTGAGAGCCGATAGTCGCCGTTCCAACGGCGGCTATACAGCGAAAACCGACCATTCAAATGGTATGATTTTTCTTTTACCGAACTACGGTTCGTGACCCGAACCAGCCGCTCGCTTAAGAGCGATTTCCTTCTACTATTTCGAGTTTTCCGTGAGCGACCTCCCCAAATTCACATATCACCCGAATCCGGTCGCTACTGAATCAATCTTACCGAGCGACGAAACGTGCGAGTGTTGTGGCAAGACGCGAGGATATGTCTATTGCACCACTCCTTATGGGGAAAACGAGATTGAGTTTGTCTGCCCGTGGTGCATTGCCGATGGTGCTGCCAGTACGAAACTTGGTGCGAGTTTTTCGGATTCGTGGCCACTGTCACAAGCCGAAATCTCGAAGGAAATCATAGATGAAGTGACCCTTCGTACACCGGGATATATTTCTTGGCAGCAGGAAAGTTGGATAGCCTGCTGTGAGGATGCGTGCGAATTTCATGGCGATGCTGACCGCGGCGAGTTGGCGGCTCTTCACGGAGATGATCGCTCACGAGTAGCCAAAGACTTCGATCTTCCGATCAGCGATTTCGAAGAAATGCTGAAGCACTATGTGCCAAAAAGTAGCCCGGCAATATACAAGTTCAAGTGCAGGCATTGCGGAACAGTGCACTACAATTGGGACTGTCACTGAGGCTTCACCACCGTCCGGTTCTGTTAAGTGTTGTCAGTTGCCTGCGTACGCGGTGATGCGGATCGGAGGCGCGCTCGGTGGTGTGGTCGGTGATGTCGTCGTATCAGGAGCAGGCGACGGACAAGACCCAGGGGAGGAAACCGCAGCGTTGAATGGTCTGGGTGCGATGATGTTTCGGGCTATGGGGATTTGATCGTAGTGCCGGGTCCAGGGTCTGCATCTTTTCGTATTTGATAGCGGGATATTCAATGCCGACGTTCTGATAATCGTCGCTCGGCCGGTGTATTTTTTGCGTTGGTAGTCGCGGCAAGCGACCCGATCTTTTCCGTCGGTGAGACAAGCCGCAAGCAGCCCGTTGCCGCCGTAAGTTGACGGCGCTCATTTTGATCATCGGGTTTCGTTTGTATCGGTTCATGCGGCATGCCGTTGCGGGGGCGCCCGGGCATTATTCTGGGGCACAAGGATCTCGACGACGATGAGCGGTTCACCGCAGTGTCGGCAGGTGAAGGTCGGCGATTGTTCCTGAGCCTCCTTGTCCTTTAGATCCGCAGGCTCCCTCTCATCTTTGGCCTGGCACCGCAGCAAGGTTCTGGCGATCTTCAGTTTGTGTTGTCGCCTGGCATTGGCCAGCAGGCCGTAATGGCGGATGCGATGAAAGCCCGGTGGCAGGACATGCAGCAGGAAGCGGCGCAGGAACTCGTCGGTGTTCAGCGTCATGGATTTCCAGGGATTGGCTTTTTTGCTGCGGTAGTCCTTGTAACGGAACGTGACCCCCCGCTCGTCGAAGGCGACCAGCCTGCGGTTGGCGATGGCGATGCGGTGGGTGTACCGGGACAGGTAGGTGAGCACGGCCTCAGGGCCTGCGAAGGGCCGCTTGGCATAGACCACCCAGTCGATCTTCCTGAGCGGATCTAGGTTGCCAGCGAAGTTATCGGTGTCGTTGAGATGATCGAGTTTGCCGAAGAACCGGAGGTCGCCTTTGCCGTGTGCCTTGATGAGCGCCTCGAGGAAGTAGCGCCGGAACAGCCGGGCCAGCACCTTGACGGGCACCAGGAAGTTGGGCCGTGATCGGATCCAGCATCTGCCGTCCTCACTCAAGCCGCCACCGGTGACGATGCAGTGCAGGTGCGGATGATGGGTGAGCGACGATCCCCAGGTGTGCAGCACGGCAGTGAGGCCCACCTCGGCCCCGAGGTGCTTGTTATCGGCGGCGATCCTGAGCAGGGTCCTTGATGCCGTTTTGAACAGGAGATCGTAGACCCGTGCCTTGTTCTGGTAGGCGATAGAACGAAGCTCTTCGGGCAGGGTAAAGACCACGTGGAAGTACGGCACCGGCAGGATGTTGGCCTCCTGTGCCTTGAGCCAGCGTTCGGCGGCCGAGGCCTGGCACCTGGGGCAATGGCGGTTACGACAGGAGTTATAGGCGAGCGTGTCCGTGTCGCACCGCTTGCAGTGCAACCTGTGGCCGCCGAGTTCCGCCGTTCGGCAGCGCTCGATCGCCGACAGTACCTTGAGCTGCCCGAGGCTTAAGTGGCCACGATGGGCGGCCCGATACTCAAGTCCCCGGGCACGGACGATGTCGGCGACCTCCAAAGGAGGCCGCGACATACGCAGCTACGAAGCGAGGTTCTCAGCGGGCCTGTGGCCGGCTCGCCCCCAGCGGCAGGCGATCCAGCGGACCCTCGACTTTAAGCAGGGTCTTGCTGGCCACATGGCTGTAACGGGCCGTGGTCTCGAGCTTCTTGTGGCCCAGCAGCATCTGGATCACCCGGATGTCGGTGTTCTTCTCCAGCAGATGGGTTGCAAAGGAGTGCCTGAGGGTGTGCAGGCACACGCGCCTGTTGATACCGGCGGCATCGGCTGCCTGGTGGAACAGCCGGTTGAGCTGCCGGGGCGATAAATGCCTGCCCCCCTGGCCGGGGAACAGCCAGCTGCCCGGGCGTACCTGCTGCCTGGCCCGGGCGGTGCGGTACCAGGTCCTCAGTTGCTGCAGGACGGCCGGCGACAGCATAGCGGTGCGGTCTTTCGCCCCCTTGCCCTGGTCGATGCGGATCACCATGCGATCGGAGTCGATGTCGGTGGTCTTGAGCCTGACCACCTCGGAGCTGCGAAGACCTGCGCCGTAGGCCACCGACAAGGCCGTCTGCGCCTTGAGGTTCGGTGCACAGGCCAGAAGCTCCGCCACTTCCTCGGCACTCAATACCGCCGGCAGGCGCTCGGGCTGTGGCAAAGGGCTCATCAGCGCCACCACCTCCGGGGTGCCGAGCGTGGTGCCGTAGAAGAACTTCAGCGCGGTAATCATGCTGTTGAGGGTCGGTGCCGTCACCCCAGCATCGACCAGGTGCAGTTGGAAATCCCGAAGATCCTCAGCACTTGCGGTGTCCGGTGAACGGCCCAGAAAGCGCGTCAGCCGAATAACGGCACGCAGATAGCCGGACCGGGTCTTGGGCTTTAATTTACGCATCCGCATGTCATCGAGCAGTCGTCGGCGCAACGGGCTGATAGACTTGTTCTTGGTCATGGGTCCTCTCCTGTGTTGTTGTTTGCTGCGTGTGGTAACCACAAGCTCAACACAGGGGAGGCCTTGACTGTTAATTTTTCGATGAACTCAGATCATTGCGACAACTACCGCGTTAGCGGTTTCGTCCTCTGGCCGAGAAGCGAAGTTTTCCACGGCGGCGATCTGACGACCGCTTTCAAAAAACGCGGAATTCCAAAATCGGATTTTGCTGGGTAGGCCTTCGAACGACTCCTATGCATAACAAAGCTGCCAGTGGCCTGGAATGCGTTACAATCTCCGCTGTTGACCCGTTGCGGTCGTTCGAAACCAAGCCGCTCTCTCGGACAAAGATGGCACGACTTTGCTAGAAAACCGGATCACAGACCCCAAGAAGGTCTCGCGCGACCACTTAGACGAAGTCCTAGGTCGCGGCGTCAATCCAACCGTACAATTCTCGAAGCCCGGTTATTCGCCGCGTCTACTGAAGAAAGTCAACCAGTTTTGCTCAGAGTACGGAGACAAGCTAGAAGTACGATTCTATGGGCACTATTCGGGCGCATTTGACGCTTCTGTCCTGAAGCACCTGCCGGATGCGCAATGGCTTTCGGTCGATTGTTTGATGCACATCGAGAACGAAGACGCGATTGCGCGAATGCCAAATCTTCGGAAGTTCTCTTTCGGTGTTTATCACTTTGACGCACCGCGTTTCTTGGCAACGCTGGATTTGACCCGAATAACTCGTCTCGTATTGTCAGACAACAAGAAGAAGAACTTTGACCTGTCGCCATTGGAGACTTGCGACAACCTAGATGAGTTCTTTCTCAACGGGCACCTGAAGAACATTGTGGTGCTCTCGCGTCTCCAGAATCTCACCAAGCTCAGTTTGGGGTCGATTGCGAAAAGGCAGAAGCTTGAGTTCGTCAATGAAATACCGAACTTAGACAAGCTAACAATAATTCTCGGTGGCCGAGAAAACATTGATGAAATTAAACACGCTAATTTGAGCGAGTTAGAGGTTCTGAGAGTCAAGGGTTTCAATGATCTCGGCGATCTATCGAGGTTTCCGAATCTGCGCCGATTGCATGTGGAGGATCAAATACAGCTTCGGAGCATCTCGTTTGCTGGAAGTAGGCCCGAAGAGGTTTCCTTGCACAACTGCAAGAGCCTAGACCGGCTTGATGGGCTGCTTGACCTGAAAGGCCTTCGGCACTTCCGAACTTCGCGAACAAAGCTCGATCTGGACGGCCTCGTAGAAGCGAACTGGCCGAAGTCGATGGAAACAGTCGCTATCTATTCAGGTAGTCAGAAATGGAACGAGCGGGCGAGGAAAACCTTGGACGAAAAAGGATTTGGTGAGTATTCCAAGACGAACTGAACGGCGGCTTGTGGCCGAGAACGGAGATACGAGGTAAGAACCGAAAGGTTGATTGAACAGCCGCTTTGGCCGATGTCAGACGTTCAAAATAGCGGGTTTCTGGTCCCGATATCCAGGGCTGTGACCAGCGCTTGATAGCGTTTGCAGCGAACCCCCGCTACCAAAATGAATAATGGGCGCCCTCGAGGCGCCCATTTTCATTTTTGCTATTGAGGTGGGCGCGGTAAGTCAATCCGCCATCCTCGCCGCCCGAGTTGCGCTACAATTTCTGCCCTCGACCCCATACCGGTTATCCGCAATTTGTTTCTATAGCGGCCGGCTCCCACTACCCCGGCAAGAACGGACGCGAGACAGGCCTATGAACAAAGACCGTGCAGCGGCAGAAGGCAACCCTGTCCGGGATACGCTCACTCTCTATGGGAATGCGCACAAGTGGCTGTTGATCCCACTGATTGTGATACTTGTCGCATTCACGCCGATATATTTTTCGACATTTACCAGCGAACCATGGGCGTACCATACGCACGCTTTATCCGCGATCGCCTGGTATGCGTTCATGATCACGCAGCCCTACCTCGCAACCCATGGGCGACTCAAGAGCCATAGAAAATGGGGTATGGCCGGAATGCTCTTCGCAGGGGCTTTTATTGCTACAGGACTGTCGATACAGCCGACGAATGTGTACATTGGATTAGTTGGCGGGAATCCTCCCGTTTTCCCGGCGGAGTTTTTCTACGGCCTGACGTTCACCGAGACGTTGCCAATGGTTGGTTTCGCCATTTCAGTTGCCATGGCAATCGTCAAATCCAAAATGCCTGATGAGCACGCGGTCTGGATGCTTGGCACGGTGTTCTTTGGATTTATGCCCGCATGGCTCCGGCTGAGCATGTTCCCCGCCTTTGCCTTCGGAATTGAAATTTCGGTAACGGCGGCACTCATGATTTCGATCCCCATCTTCGTCGCAGTCATTCTGTACGTCGGTTACAGAATTGGAAAACTCGCGCACCCGATGATCATTGCGTCAGCATGCATCACTGTTCTGATGATCGCGACATCCCACATCGGCGGGCTTGAATGGTATCAGGAGTTCATCACGAACCTGATGAAACCGATGGTGCCCTGGCCGCAGGCTGACTAACCCCCGGCAGCCATTATGTGATACGCGTCCTTTCATCGGCTTTATTGCATGGTGGAGAATGTTGCAATGGCCAAGGCGCTATGGGATCACGATAGTCCGAATCGATATGTACCGGCGCCCGGCCGACGAAGGGGTTTATCTTTGATCATCAATCGGGCGACATTGCTGACATCGGTGCTGACGATAAGCTTTGCCGGGTGCGGCCTTTCGGAACCTGACGTTCCCAGGGTCCTCTACTATGATCCTCCGGAAGGACGTATTCAGGGCGATCCAAACCGGGTTTTTATCGACCATCAGTACATCGTCAAATTGCGGCCGGACGGTTATGATCTGAGCCAACGAGAACGCTACACAGGTGATTTCGTGTTTTATCGAAACCACGCCTGGAATCCTGACGACGAAGTTATCTATGTCTACAAGAACAACTACAAGCCATCAGAACACTGGCTGATGTCGATAACAGTTCCCGGCGGCGACCTTGAAGCCGTTTCCAGGCTTCCGGAACTCAAGAAGCACAGTACTTCGGGGTATTCGCCCATGTTTGCCTTCGATAGCAGAAGCAGAAAGCTCGCAACGGTCGATGCACAGCAGCGACCGTGCGGCGGCGCATTCAAGAACATCTGGTACGTCTACGATGTTGACGGTGACGACTGGAGCACGCACGAACTCAACAACTACAGATTTACGACGCTGGATTTCGACAAGTCGACGGGAAATTTCGTGGGTGTCGGGAATAGCTTCGAGAAGGGTGGTCTTGTCGTATCGCTCGATGCGACTGGCAACGTTCTTTCAGAAACCAAAAGCGATTTATGCGCTGAATTGCAGCCGCGCCAATTCGGTTACGAGCAACAGTATTTTCACAGCCAGCTTGTCGACGGAACCGTATTTATCTACCGGCATCTTTACTACGGCAAATACGCTGAAGGTGAGCGCTTTTGGGAGCGTCAGCTTTATACCGTTGACGTGGCCACTGGTGCAGTTGAGCGGCGTTAGCCGTCGTATCGTCGTGTCCCGTCGCCAACGTCGAAATTACCGGTGCTCGGAATGTCGGAAACTGTATTACCGCTAGATGGCAATAGAACGTCGACTTCTGCACCAGTGCGTTGGTTGCACGTGGCAGGCGATGTGCAGTACTGGTTGTTGGCGATAGCGTTCGCCTTCGTTAGCTTCTTCCCGCCTAACCTTTATAGCCTGGCCATCCTTTTGTACGTCTTACTTCCGGCCTGGCTCATCGCGACCCCAGTTGGTTTATGGTACCTGGTCCGGTCACCGAGCCAACGTGCTTACGCGGTTGGCGTAATCGCCGCTCTTCCTGCGGTGATTCTGTTGGCCTATATGTTACGCAGCTACTTGCCGTTTATCACGGGTCAGGTTGCAACCGTGATTTTTTTCGCCATCGTGTTCGCCTATCCGGCCATCTGGATGACACGTTGGCTGCGGCGCATTAATGCGCCGGCAAAGCGTGCGAGGCCAACGCCGGAGATGATGTCGCAACTCCAGGCTGGCACGATCGCAATGCTCATTGGCGTGTCTCTGTTAATGATCTGGCTGGTTTTTTCCAGAAACGCATACTCGCTGTTCGAGGGCGTCTTCGGGCAGCAGTGGTTAGTCGCCGGGTTAGTTGTTTTTGCTGTTCTGTTTACTGGAATGATTGCGATCGCCTTTCCCTGCGCTGTACGTGCGATGAGGAAAGGCAGGCCAGGTAGCGGCATGTTTCTGGCAACGTTCGTTGGCCTGGCATCGGTCTCGTTGGTCATCGCCGCATTCAGTTACATGTCGCTTGCACTGATGCACGGCTAGTGGGCCGCTTGATAAGTTCGGTCATTCTCAGAGTCCTTCTCGAGGGGCAGACCCCGGCGAAGCGGCACCGGCATAGCGCGGCTATGTCAAGCCGCTGCAACACCGGTATGCCCGTTGAGTAGGGCTCCCTGCGGGTCGCACAAAGGACTTTGGGATGCAAGACTGTGGATACGGGCCGAGACAGAGGTTCCTGAGGCTGCAATGATTGCCGTGCGCCTGGTGTTTTTTGCTCAGCTGCTCGTCATGCTGTCGGCATTTGCGATATTCGTCGTTACACCTATCGACTTCCACACGCTTGCGCTGATGTTCTACCTCGTGAGTATCGCTGCGGCCGCGATGGTATTTGCGTTATGGCAGTTTGTTCGCCACCGAAGCAGGCGCGACTGGGCTTTGGCAACGGTGGCGACGCCGATACTCTGCCTGACCACTCCGTTTCTGATTGCCCGGCTCAACGGCGGTCCACTCCATCCCGCTGTGCTGATCGTCGTTTTAGTCGCAACGGTCGTCGGCGCTCTTTTGGTGTTGCTTGCACGATCTGAACAGTGGAAGGGCGAGGGCGTTTTCGCGAGTAAGCGCCTCAATGTCTGGTTTTTGACGGTACTTGGTGCGTTGCTCACGTTGACGTGGATACCGTTTGCCTACGGACTGTTCAATCAGGGTTCCGTTTCGCTTCCCAGGAACATAGGGGAACGGGATTGGATTATCCGGCTTGGTGGAATCTATTTTGCGTCCGTGGCGGGACCGGCACTGGTGTTGTCTGTGTTCGCGATGCTCTTTGCGCCAATTGGCGTGGTGCGTAATCCGGGCAGCCGGATTGTCCATATCGGCCAGTTGCTGCTCGCACTGCTGACGTTTGTGTCGCTTGCGATCGGCGCGTTTGCAGCCTGGATTGCAATGGTCTATCCCGGCTGATCCACGAATTTGCGCTGCCCTGGTCGGCGACTCAACACGAACCTGACTCGTGTTGCGCGCATTCTCGTATCCCCGAAGCTGCACTTTCGATGTATTATCGGGCTGACGCGAGCCGATGGCCTTGTGACAGGCAGTCAGATCGGCGCTTGATCCAACCGTTTGATCGAAAACACCTCTGAGCCCAGTGCCAAATTGGCCGTGGTTGCGGTCGGGTTGATGTTTTGCCGGCGAAGAACGAAAACATTTGGAGAACAGTATGGATAATGATGTCGATCCCAGCCACATCATGCAGACCGCAACGGCCTTCTGGGCATCGAAAGTTTTGCTCACAGCCGTCGAATTCAATCTGTTTTCCACATTGGGCGATGACTCGATGACGGCGACAGAACTCGGCGAGTGCCTGGACATCCATCCTCGCGGCCGCTATGACTTTTTGGATGCACTGGTCGCTCTGGGGTTTCTCGACAGAGACGGTGACGGGCAAGACGGTCAATACCGAAATACAGCCAACACAAACGCGTTTCTGAATAAGGGGAGCGCTGCGTACATAGGCGGTCTGCCCGAAATGCTGAACGCACGGCTTTTCGGCTTCTGGAACGATCTCGGCACTGCACTGAGGACCGGTGAGCCGCAGTCGGAGGTGAAGACTCTGGGAAAGCCGATATTCGACGAATTGTACGCCAGTGAATCGAAGCTCCGCATCTTCCTTGAGTCAATGACCGGCTTTCAATTTGCCAACTTCCAGCAACTGGCAGAAAAATTCGATTTTTCGAGATATGAGACTGTCAGCGATATCGGCGGTGCGCTGGCATTGCTCTCGCGGACTGTAGGCGCCAGATACGATCACCTGACGTTCAATACATTTGATCTGCTGCCCGTCGCGCCCTTAGCTCAAAAAGAAATTGACGAGGCGGGCATGTCGGACAGAATTACCGTCGTCCCGGGCGATTTTTTTGCGGATGAACTCCCGCGCGCCGATGTCGTTACGATGGGCAATATCCTGCACGACTGGAACCTCGAAAAAAAGAAAATACTGATCGGGAAGGCCTACGATGCGCTGCCCGAGGGTGGTGCGTTCATTGCAATTGAGAATCTGATCGACGATGCACGACGCGAGAATGCGTTCGGATTGCTTATGTCACTCAACATGCTGATCGAGTTTGGCGATGCGTTCGACTACACGGCAGCGGATTTTGGTGAATGGTGCAGTGCGGCCGGTTTTTCTCGTTTCGATGTGATTCCTCTTGCCGGTCCGACCAGTGCAGCGATTGCGTATAAATAGTGGTGGGTGATTGTGGTCTGCTTTTTTAACCTGAGCACACTTTGGACGCATTAAGACCATGCGTGCGGTTTATTATGTGTAGAATCAGGTGTTCGGGGGGGGGCGAACAGGGTAGTTCAAACAATAAGGAGCTGCCACATCCGGAATAGCGAAAGTCACGCGCTTGGGAGTCAGGACGTGAAAAACGAATCGAATTGCGCGGAATGCGGCATGCCGCCTGTGTCGCGACTAAGAAAACTTCTGCGTTGGCCTGTTGCTATGGTATTAAGCGCTTACGGAATGCCATTGTTTCTTTGCATAGCGTGCGGTCACCTTCGCTCTCCGCTCAGGCGTCAATCCAGCCACCGTGTGTGGTAGAGCGGTTAACAGAGCGTTAGGGCTCGGTTGGCTGCGTAGCGGCTGAGGAGCAAATCAGCCGTCTCTTCCAGGCCACGAAGTGTCGAGTTTTTTTACATATTTTGCCGATTGGTTAATAAATCACATTCGATGGTATCTCTAAGTAGATGATTTTACATATATCATCCCCGTGCATTGTGGCTGGATCAAAAATTGCATGGAATCCATAAAAACCGAAAAAAAAGCGATTCCTGACCTCAGGTAATCGCCACACTTCTGTGGCGCTGTGGCCAGCAACCCCAGGGAGGCCCGCCAGATGAATGCATTTCGTACCGCTGCACTAACCGTATTCTGCTGCCTGAACTGTACCGCTGCGTTCGCCGATTATAGCTACGAGTACTTTGAGGGCGACTGGAGTGTGCTGCCGAATTTCGACGTGCTGACGCCGGTCATAACCGGGACGGTCAGCGACTTCGATATCTCGGTTCGCAACCGCGACTCGCAATTCGGGTTTCGATTCACCGGCACCGTGACCACGGCAGTCGCCGACGATTACACGTTCTACACAACGTCGGACGATGGCTCGCGTCTTTACATCGATGGCACACTGGTTGTTGACAACGATGGTTTGCATGCGCCACAGCAGCGCAGTGGGAGCATTAACTTATCCGCAGGCGTGCACGATATCGTCGTGACGTTCTTTGAGCAGGGCGGCGGCGAAACGCTTTCCGTCGCGTGGAGCAATTCGAACAACGGTCAGCAGCCCATTCCGGCGGACGGCATCATCGGCGCACCGCCCGACGTGGCCACCCTGGGGCAATGGGGCCCGGTCATTCCCTGGCCGCATGTTGCGGTCTCAGCAGCTAATCTTCCCGACGGACGCATTCTGACCTGGTCGGGGTCGGAGCGAGCGACATGGCCTACGACCGAGCAAACCTATAGCGGAACATGGAATCCGGAGACAGGGGAGTTCATCGAGGTGTTTCACACCGGGCACAACATGTTTTGTGCGCATCTTGCAATGGCAGAGGATGGCCGCGTGTTCGTCAATGGCGGCCGAAACCAGACCAACAGTCCCTGGACCAGCCTGTTCGACTATCGGAACAATAGCTGGGAGCAGATAGAAAACATGCCGTCGGGTGGCCGGTGGTATCCAACCACGCTCGCACTGTCCGACGGCGACATGTTTACGGCCATCGGTACCGCAACGAACCAGCGCAATCCGGAGCGCTGGGACCCGGTCAGCGGCTGGCAGGTGCAGAACGGCATTGACTTCAATTCCATGGTGCTTGACGACTACTTCTCGACCGGCACCCATGGTGAGAGCCATTGGTGGCCGCTGCTGCACGTCGCGCCCAACGGCAAGATTTTTCACTCCGGTCCGACGCCGCAAATGCATTGGATCAACACGGCTCGCAACGGAGATTTCAAGGCGGTCGGCAGCGTGTTTACCGATTGGTACCACAAGCACGGCACGACCATTATGTACGATGAGGGCAGGTTGCTTACTGCCGGTGGCTGGGCAAGCGGTGCCGACATCGCAAGTACCAACCAGGCATTTACGGTCGATCTGAACGGTCCTGCGCCTGTTGTCGCGCTGACGCAGCCAATGCAGCATGCGCGGAAGTTTCACAATGGCGTCATGCTCCCCAACGGCGAGGTTCTGGTCGTTGGCGGCAACACGTCCGGACGTAAGTTTAGTGATGACGGTGCGATCCTCGTGGCTGAGATCTGGAATCCGGAGACCGGAACGTGGCGCGAAGGTGCGCCGATGACAATTCCAAGAAACTATCATTCGATTGCGCTGCTCCTGACCGACGGACGCGTGCTTGCGGCAGGCAGCGGATACAACTCAAACAGCATTCCGGCGTCAACCCACCAGGACGGCCAGGTCTATTCGCCGCCTTATCTGTTCGCCGCCGACGGCAGCCTGGCGACGCAGCCGGTGATTACAGCCGGCCCCGGCGTGGTTGAAACCGGCGCAACGTTTAACGTCGTTACCGACTCTGCCGTGGATTACTTCAGCCTGATCAAAATGTCGTCCACGACACACGGTGTGAACACGGACGTTCGATTCTTAAAACCGCAGTTCTCTGCCGCCGGCGCAAACAGCTATGACATTACGCTGCATTCAAATCCCAATGTCGCGACCCCTGGTTATTGGATGTTGTTTGCCGTGAACGCGGCGGGCACACCGTCTGAAGCTCAGGTTGTTCGTATTACGGCCGTCGATACGCGACTGGAGAATCGGGCGCTACACGGAACGGCCAGTCAGTCGTCGACGTTCACCGGCCCGCCGGACTTCGACGCGTCAAATGCGGTGGACGGCGATCTGACGGGCACGGACGTATCCGGTTCCATTTCTCACACGAACGACGATACCAACGCCTGGTGGGAAATCGATCTTGGACAGGTGCATGGCATCGAAACGATACGTCTCTGGAATCGTACGGACTGTTGTTCCGACAGGCTCACCGACTTTTATGTTCTGGTTTCCGAACAGCCGTTCGCCTCTCAGGACTTATCGACGACGCTGCAGCAACCCGGCGTTACCAGCGTGTTCCACGCAGGTGCGGCCGGTCGGCAGCTCGATCTCGGTATCGGCGAAAACGGCCGCTATGTGCGCGTGCAAAAATCGACGCAAGGGCATCTGCAGCTCGCGGAAGTGCAGATCTTTGCCGGGGACGCTGTCGTTGAACCCGCGGAACTGGTGATCGAAAAAGGCGTTGTGGAGAATGTTGGCAGTGACTGGCAGACGATCGACCTGACCAACAACTACATCGATCCGGTCGTCATTGCCACTCCTCGCTATGCCGACACGCAGATGCCCGCCGTGACGCGGGTGCGCAATGCAGCCGGCAATCAGTTCGAACTACGAGTGCAGAATCCCAGCGATGCACAGTTGAGCGGATACGGTGTCAACTATGTTGTGATGGAAGCCGGTGTCTACGATATCGGTGGCAATAAACTGGAAGCGGTCAAAACGCTGTCCACGGTCACGGACGATAACGACGCGTGGGCCGGTCAGGCGCAGACCTATCTGCAGTCCTACACGAGCCCCGCGGTCGTGGGCCAGGTTATGAGCGCCAATGACGCAGACTGGAGTGTGTTTTGGGCATCAGACGGTGATAATTTCAATCCGCCAACGGCGTCTTCGCTGTACGTGGGCAAGCATGTCGCCGAAGACACGGACGCGACTCGGGCCAATGAAACGCTGGGTTACCTCGTGTTTGAGAGCGGTTCGGGAACGCTCGGTGATCTTGAGTATGAAGCGGGTGTCGGCACCGACACTGTATTGGGTATTCTGCAGGACACGCCATACAACTATTCACTGTCGGCAGATTTCGACACGGCCGTGGTGTCGAGTGCGGGAATGGATGGAACCAACGGTGGCTGGCCTCTGTTGTACGGTGCGCAGCTTGACGGTAACGTATTGGGTCTTGCGATCGATGAAGATCAGATCGGAGATTCCGAGCGTAATCGTACGGACGATCAGGTCGCCTACCTTGCTCTCCGAAGCAACATTGCGGAACTGAGCGTCGAGCAACCGATGCCTGCGCCGACCGAAAGCGGTAGCAGCGTGACCCTGACGGCGAATGCGAGTGGAGAAGGCACGCTGACCTATAGCTGGAGTGTCGGAGGCACGACAACGCCGTTCAGCACGGACAATACCTTTACGCACTCGTTTACGGCACCGGGCCGGCAGCTGATTACACTTACGGTGCGCGACGGAACTGGCGATGAGGTGCAGACAACGTTCACACAACTGGTTCATTTACCGCTGACCGCAGGAAGTGCGAGTCAGTCTGCCGGTGTCGTCGAGTACAGTTCGAGAAATGAAGTATGGGCTGTGAATCCGGACAACAACAGTGTTGCTGTCATCGATTCCACGGCCAATGCAATCGCGGCGGAAATCGGCGTTGGCGCTGAACCGCGTAGTCTATCGATCGCCCCTGACGGGCGCGTCTGGGTCGTGAGTAAGGACGCCGCGATGATTAATATCATCGATCCGCTAACTCACGCGGTTGCGCAGCTCGCGATGTTCGACGTCGGTGCACAGCCGCACGGTATCGTAATGAATGCAAACAGCGCCTTCGTTGCACTGGAGGCGACGGGTGAAGTCGTACAACTCGATGCGGCGACGGCGGACGAAGTGCAGAAGGTATTCGTCGGCGGACGGCCGCGGCATCTCTCCCTCGATGCCGGCTCGGAGAATCTGTTCGTCAGCAAATTCGTCACGCCGCCTTTGCCTGACGAGGCATCGGCTAATCCGGTCACAGACGACGGTTCCAGCTTGTACGGCGGCGAAGTGATCGTTTTGGATCCGGCGACGCTGACGACGACGGGCACGATCGTTCTGCAGCACAGTGACCGAACTGTATCCGAGCACAGCGGTCCTGGTATTCCCAATTACCTCGGACCGGCGGTTGTTTCACCGGACGGGACGTCCGCCTGGGTCCCGTCCAAACAGGACAACATTCTCGCGGGCGCGTTGCGTGGCGGCCAGGGGCTGACGTTCGATCAGACCGTCCGCGCGGTCACGTCAAAGATCGAACTTCCGGCGCAAGCGGAGAACTTCGCGATGCGCGTCGATCACGACAACGCGAGCGTCGCGAATCACGCTGCGTTCGGACCGTATGGTATTCATCTGTTCTCAGCGCTGGAAGGTAACCGTGAAATTGCGGTAATCGATGTATTCTCGGGCGTGGAGCTATTGCGCTTCGACACGGGTCGAGCGCCGCAGGGCGTCGCGGTCTCAGCAGATGGGTCCAGACTGTACGTTCACAACTTCATGGACCGAAGCATTGGCGTCTACGACATCGGCGGACTTATCGAATTCGGCGATGTGGCGGTCTCGCAAATCGCAACCGTGGCGTTCACGGCACCGGAGTTGCTGGCGGCGAATGTGCTGAGCGGCAAGCAGTTGTTTTACGATGCGCGCGACGATCGTCTGGCAGCACTCGACTACATGAGCTGCGCATCGTGCCACAACGACGGCAGCGATGACGGCCGTGTCTGGGATTTCACGGGTGTGGGCGAGGGTCTGCGCAATACGATCAGCCTGAACGGGCGCGGCGGCGTTGCACACGGCTTCCTGCACTGGTCCGCAAATTTCGATGAGGTTCAGGATTTCGAGGGACAGATCAGAAACTTCGCAGGCGGTACCGGTCTCATGGACGATACGAGCTTCAATGCCGGAACGCGGTCGCAGCCCCTTGGCGACGCGAAGGCAGGACTGAGCCCGGATCTTGACGCCCTGGCGGCGTACGTTGGGTCGCTGGATCGGGTGCCGGCCAGTCCCTATCGCGATCTGGATGGACAACTGGATGCCAATGCGCAGGCCGGCGCGTTGTTGTTCGAGTCGTCGGGTTGCAGTGGATGTCACGTACTGCCGTCATTGACCGACAGCAGCGACGGAAGCGGGCTTCACGACATTGGCACGATCTCTGCGTCGAGCGGCAGCCGCCTCGGCGGTGCGCTGACCGGCATCGACACGCCGACCCTGCTTGGTGCATGGCACACCGGCCCTTATCTGCACGACGGTTCGCAGACAACGCTGCAGGGTGCGATTGCCGCACATCAGAGCGTCGCGCTGACCGATCTCGAACTGGACCAGCTTGCCGCGTTGATTCGACAGCTCGATGACGGCAGTGAGCTTGCACCCGAGGATGGGCCAAAGATCGAGTCCGCAATGGTGGCTGGCGTCGGCAATTCGTGGCAGACCGTCGTACTGTCCGACACGTATCAGGACATGGTCGTGATTGCCGCCGTTCAGTACGGCACCGCCGATCAGCCGGCTGTTGCCAGAGTCCGGAACGCGGCCGGCAATGCATTCGAAGTGCGGGTGCAGAATCCGTCCGATGTGCCGTTGAGCGGCTACACTATTCAGTATCTCGTGGCGGAAGCCGGCGTTTACACACTGGCGGACGACGGCATTCAACTGGAAGCAGTGAAATATCAGTCGTCGCTCACCGATCGCAAAGGCAGTTGGACCGGCAGTGCAAGGAGCTATGCGCAGAGCTATTCAAACCCGATCGTCCTGGGCCAGGTTATGTCGGAAAATGACAGCCGCTGGAGCGTGTTCTGGGCCAGAGGGTCAGGTCGCACATCTGCGCCAGAGGTATCGGCGCTATACACGGGCAAACATGTCGGCGAAGACCCGGACGTTGCTCGCGCTACGGAAACGATCGGTTATATCGTGGTCGAGGCAGGGTCGGGGAGTATTGGCGGACTAAATTATGCAGCCGGCCGGACCCAGGATAACGTCCGCGGCATGGTGCAGAGTCCTCCGTACCTGAACAGTACGGCGGGGCAATACAACAGCGGTGTGGTATCGGTGGCCGGCATGGACGGCAACAACGGCGGCTGGCCTGTATTGGTTGGGTCCGCACCGCTTGCCAATCAGCAGATTGGCCTCGCCTTCGACGAGGATCAGATTGCCGATTCCGAGCGCAACCATACCACCGAAGAAATTGCATACTTCCTGATCGAGTAATTCATGATCGGGATCGGGTTGCGTATATTCACGGTGTACGCCGGCCGGGCGGTTTTGTGCCTGTGCATGGTTGCCACCGCGGGCGCTGCGTCCTGGGAGAAAGAGACGGAATCCGGGCAGTTTTCCGTCCGCATTGCGCCGGAATCGGGTGCGATTGAAATCGGTAAATTGCAGTATTGGCAACTGACTCTCCACGATGCGAACGGAGCGGCGGTTCGCGATGCGCACATCGACGTCGGCGGCGGGATGCGGGCACACGGACATGGATTGCCGACTCAGCCGCTGGTGACTGAGCAGATGCGTGCGGGCCACTATCGCATCGAGGGCGTCAGGCTGAATATGCGTGGACAGTGGACACTGGCATTTTCGATACGTATATCGGACGCCAGCGATCGCGTGTTGTTCGATATCGACGCGCAATCTGACAACAACGCACTGCGAGCATACCTGGCGTCCCTGGCCGTGACGGATGAGTTATCGCCGCCCGTATCGAAATCCAATCGAGTTGCCGACAGTAAAGTAGCCGCGATGCTCGGCGAGCGCTTGTTTTTCGACCCGCAGTTCAGCGCCAACGGTGAGATTTCCTGTGCGACCTGCCATCAACCGGAACGCTACTTCGCTGATGGACGCAAACTGGGGCAGGGGATTGGCGGCGCAATGCGCAATACCCCGAGTGTCGTCGGCGCTGCATACCAGTCCTGGTTTTACTGGGACGGGCGCAGGGACTCGCTGTGGTCACAGGCATTGGTGCCGTTCGAGGCGCCGGACGAAATGGGAGGAAGCCGGCTTGCCGTGGTTCGACGTGTTGCAGAGGATGCGGGTTATCGTGAGTTGTACACGTCGGTTTTTGGGGCCTTGCCGCAGGGCCTCCGTCTCGCGGATTGGCCAAAAGACGCAGGACCGTACGGTGATGCGGCTTCGAGAGAGGCATGGTTCAGACTCGATAGCGCGAGCAGAGACAAAATCGATACGGTGTTTGCAAACCTCGGCAAGGCGATCGCCGCCTACGAACGAACAATACCGGTTCCGCTGACCCGCTTCGATGCATTCGCACAGGTGTACCTCGCAGGGGACAAGGATGCATTCGAGTTGCTGAGCGACGATGAGCGGGCCGGTCTGCGCTTGTTCCTGGACGATTCCAAAACGGCGTGTATGCGTTGCCATAACGGTCCCATGTTCACAAACAATGGCTTTAACAATATCGGAACCGGCACTTTTTCAGGCGCAACTCTGGATTTCGGCCGCGTCTACGGCCTGCAGTCGGCGATCAGAGATGTGTTCAATTGCATTGGTCCACACAGCGATCAGGAACGCGATGACTGCGAAGAGTGGCGTTTCCTGAATCGCAATTCTCATGTGCCTCTGGAGGGGGCCTTCAAAGTGCCGACACTTCGTGGTCTGGCGCATACCGCGCCCTACATGCACGATGGCCGGTTTGCGACGCTTGAAGAGGTTATCGACTATTATCGTGCGCCGCCTGGCGACGGTCCGCCGCACGAACTGCAGCCGCTGACGTTATCGGATGCAGAGTCGAGACAGCTTCTCGCGTTCCTGCGCACCTTGTCGGATAAGCATCGGTCCGCACAGCAAACGTCAGGCGGACAAATACGCCAGTAACCCGTCGACACAACCCAGCCAGCCGAATTCGTGATCCTCACGGAGTTCTTCGGTCGGGATACGCTCGTGTCTGATGGCAAGTCGTGTGCCGGCCTCGCATTGAATGAATCGAACTGTGACGCGCTGGATGTCCGCTGATTTCGCGGCAACGATCCACGTGTAGACCAGCAGTTCGGGCTTCCTGACAATTTCGAATTCACCCTCGATCCGCAGTACGGCACCGCCAGGCAGTTTATTGTCGATGCAGTAGTTCCCGCCGACCCTAAGGTCCACACTGGCATGCACACAGCGTACTCCCTGCGGTCCCCACCATTGTCGCAGCTCCTCCGGACTCGTCCACGCGGCGAACACGCGCTTGGGCGGGGCGGGGATGATACGCTCGATGTGCAATTCCCGCGGCGAATCGGCGGACGCACTCACAGTCGATCGCGCCATTTTAGGGTTTCTCTCCGTCGACTGAGCCAGGCTGCAAGTAGGCGACCAGCGAGTCAAGCGTGTCGTCCCAGTACTGGCGATAATGCAGTAGCCAGGCATCTGCGTCCCTTAACGGTTCCGCATTTAGTGTGCATCGATGTACTCGGCCCTCGACGCTGCGGTGTACGAGACCGGCTTTTTCAAGTACTCGCACGTGCTTCCCAATAGCCGGCAGTGACATGTCGAACGGCGCTGCGAGATCAGTGACTCTCGTCGGGCCGTTCGTCAGCCGTGCCAGCAGCCTGCGGCGTGTGCGATTTCCGAGGGCATGGAAAATCCGGTCCAGCGTTTCATCGCCGGTCGACGGTGCGCTTCTTTGGCTTGACAACATATGAAATATATTAAACCATTAGGTTTAATATTACAACGACCAACAGGAAGCTATCAGGATGCACATTCACCAGACGGTTACAATCAATACAAGTCCGGACAAGGTCTACAGGGCGCTGACGTCATCCCGGCAATTCGGGGAGATTACCGGTGCGCCCGCCGAGATATCGCAGGAAGAAGGCGGTCGGTTCTCTTGCTTTGCCAATCAGGTCGTGGGCCGGCATATCGAACTGGTCCCGGATACGCGAATCGTGCAGGCCTGGCGTGTCGACGGGCCGTGGCCTCCGGGCCGGTACTCGATGGTCAGTTTTGAGCTCAGTTCAGACGGGAACGCAACAACGGTGGAGTTGCGGCAAAGCGGATACCCAGAAGACTTCAGGGAACATCTGGAGGGCGGGTGGCACAGGATGTACTGGGAGCCGCTTCGGGCTTACCTTGAGAGTGACGGGAGAAGGCGCTAACGTCATGACCGCGATGAACGGACTTTCTCAAAACCCACCCTGCCAGGCGCTGAGGCCGGAATTGGTCACATCGTGGCGTTTGCATGGAAGGAAGGTGACAACGCAGGCTAAATTAGGCAGCTTAACAATGTCGGAATTGGGGAGTGGCGAGAATGCGTGGTTTGAGTGGACGGAACGTGTTGGTGACGGGAGGCGCGAGCGGAATAGGGCGAGCGACGGCAGCGCGTTTTCTCGAAGAGGGCGCGCGGGTTTGTGTGTTCGACCGCGACCCCGAAGCACTCACCGGCGTGCGTCAGGAGTTGCCGGCACTTGCCGGAGCGATAGCAGCGGACGTTTCCAGTCCGGATGAGGTGCGCGCCGGTTTTGACGATGCCATCGGTCGTATGGGGTCTGTTGATGTTGTGATCAACAATGCGGGCATCAGCATTCGACACGATTTTCTTGATATCACGCTTGAGGAATGGGATCGCGTACTCAACGTCAACCTCAGAGGTGTCTTTCTTGTCGCGCAGACTGCTGCACGTCACATGGTCGAGCGAGGTACCGGTGTGATCGTCAATACGGCGTCGACGGCCGGAACGACCGGCTACCCTCACTATGCGGATTACAGTGCGAGCAAAGGCGGTGTGATAGGTCTGACGCTGGCGATGGCACTTGAACTGGCTCCGGCTGTGCGAGTGTGCGCGGTTTCACCCGGCTACACGCTAACGCCAATGCAGCGCGCGGAGTACACCGACGAGATGCTCGCTGCCGTTAATCGCAAAATTCCACTCGGCCGGCATGCAAAACCAGAGGAAATTGGCGCGTTGTACGCCTACCTTGCATCTGACGATGCGGCCTTTGCATCCGGACAGGTTTACGTTATGGATGGTGCAGAGACGACGGGTGGGCTCTGCAGCCAGTGGGCGCACGAATAAAGCCGCCTGGAGAGGAACTATGTCAGAGAGATTCGACGGAAAAGTGGCGATCGTTACGGGCGGTACGTCCGGAATTGGTACCGCCACCGCGCTGAAGTTTGCGGGTGAGGGTGCATCGGTCGTGTTTAGCGGCCGCAGCGAGGAGCGAGGGAAGGACGTCGGCGCCCAAATTGCAAAAGCAGGCCGTGAAGGCGTGTTTGTCCATGCCGATGTCCGCTTTGCGGACGACTGCAGGCGTACGGTTGATACCGCGCTTAGCCGCTACGGCCGTATAGACGTACTGTTCAACAACGCGGGTGTTTTTCATCCGAAGACCCTGCCGGACTGCACGGAGGAAGAATGGGACGAGACCATCGACTCGAGCCTGAAAGGGGCGTTTCTGATGTCGAAGTTCGTCCTTCCCGCGATGATTGAGCAACAGGCCGGTGCGATCATTCACTGCAGTTCGGGATGGGGTATTCTGGGCGGCGATAAGGCTGCAGCCTATTGTGCGGCGAAAGGCGGTCTGATTGTCATGGCGAAGGCGATGGCTATCGATCACGGCCCGGATGGAATACGCGTCAACTGCGTGTGTCCGGGCGATACGCATACGCCGATGTTGCATGACGACGCCGAAAAGCGCGGCTTGTCCTGGGATGATTACGCCACGGGGGCCGGCGAGCGGCCGCTTGGAAGAATGGGGCGCGCCGACGAGATTGCAGACGCGGTACTGTTTCTTGCGTCGGAGCAGGCCTCTTTCATTACGGGCGATGCATTGGTGGTTGACGGCGGGGGTGTAGCCGGCTGATGTAATGTCGTTGCAACACCCGCAGTTGGCGTTGCTGGCGCGTGCGCGATGACTTATAATCCCGCGCGCGCGCCACCATCAATCTTGGTGGAAAAAGGCCCCGCTTAGGGGTTTTTTGTTGTCCGGGAGACGCGCCCGGGCGGCCACAACGCGCAGGTTTCGAATGGGCCGCTGGCCCATTTTTTGTTTTTGGAATAAATACTTAGGTGCGTTTTCGTGAACGGAACTGAGCTGACGGCACTGCTTGAGCCGACCGTCGAACGTCTAGGCTATGAACTGGCCGACCTCGAGGTGCGCCTCGGTGGAAAGGGCGGCCTGCTCAGGGTCACGATCGACAGGCCCGAAGGCATTGGTCTGGACGATTGCGAAAAGGTCAGCCAGGCGGTCAGTGCGCTGCTGGACGTCGAGGATCCGTTGCCCGGCAACTACAACCTTGAGGTGTCGAGCCCGGGCCTGGACCGGAAGTTGACGAAAGCGACGCATTTTCAACGCTTTCAGGGTGAGACGCTGAAAGTAAAAATGCGCTTTCCGATCGAGGGGAGGCGACGCTTTCGCGGCAGATTGCTGTCGTCGGATGACAGGAATATTCTGGTCGAGGTGGATGGCGATGAGCACAGTTTACCGCTGGCTGCGATCGATACTGCCAGGCTGGTACCGGTCGCTGAATGACCGGGATTTTGGAGTTTTACGGTAATGAGTAAAGAGATTCTGATGGTGGTTGATGCCGTCTCCAACGAGAAGGGCGTCGAAAAAGACATCATATTCGAAGCGATCGAAGCTGCACTGGCGTCCGCGACCCGCCGCAAGCACGGCGAGGACATCGAGGTACGCGTGCAAATCGACCGCGACACGGGCGATTACGACACGTTCAGGCGCTGGCTTGTGTACGAAGACGAATCCACAGAACTCGAAGAACCTGCGCGCGAGCTGCGCATGATCGATGCCGTGGACGTGGATGAGAACGCGCAGCCGGGCGAATACGTCGAAGTGCCCATGGAATCGGTGGAGTTTGGCCGCATCGCGGCACAGACTGCGAAACAGGTTATTGTGCAGAAAGTGCGCGAGGCTGAGCGCGAGCAGGTGGTCGAGGAATACCAGGGACGTGAAGGTGAGATGCTTTCCGGTCTGGTCAAGCGCGTTGACCGTAACGGCGTTTATATCGACCTCGGCGGCAATGCCGAGGGCTTCGTACCGCGCGACCAGATGGTGCCGCGCGAACCCGTGCGGCCCCAGGATCGCATCAAGGCGCTGTTGACGGACGTACGCTCCGAAGTCAGAGGCCCGCAGTTGTTTATGACGCGCACGTCGCCGGAGTTTCTCGTCGAGTTGTTCAAAATCGAGGTGCCCGAGGTTGGTCAGGGGCTGATCGACATACTGGGTGCTGCGAGAGATCCCGGACTTCGGGCAAAGATCGCGGTGAAGAGCAACGACAATCGCATCGACGCTGTCGGTGCCTGCGTCGGCATGCGCGGGTCGCGTGTGCAGGCCGTATCCAACGAACTGGCCGGCGAGCGCGTCGATATCATTCTCTGGGACGATAACAACGCTCAATTTGTCGTCAACGCCATGTCGCCGGCGGAGGTCGTCTCGATCGTCGTTGACGAAGACAAGCACTCGATGGACATTGCCGTAGAAGAGGACAAGCTGTCGCAGGCCATCGGTCGCGGCGGCCAGAATATCCGGCTTGCCAGCGAATTGACGGGCTGGGAACTCAACGTCATGACTGCGCAGGACGCGGAAGAAAAGAGCGAAGCGGAGATGCGTGAACTCATCGAACTGTTTTCGAGGCAGCTTGATGTCGACGAGGAAATCGGCCTGATTCTCGTACAGGAAGGTTTTTCGACGATCGAAGAAGTGGCGTATGTGCCGGCGTCCGAACTGATCGCGATCGACGAGTTCGACGAGGGTATCGTTGACGAACTTCGAAGCCGTGCGCGAGATGTGCTGCTGACTCAGGCGATCGTCCGCGAAGAGCAGATTGACGAAGTCGAGCCTGCGGCAGATCTGCTCGAACTGGAAGGCATGGACAAGGGACTGGCCTATCTGCTGGCAAGCAACGGCGTCGTAACGCGCGAGGATCTTGCGGAACTCGCGACCGACGATTTGCTTGAAATTAACGAGATGGAAGAAAGCGCTGCTGCCGAACTGATCATGAAGGCGCGGGCACACTGGTTCGAGGAAGAACAGCAGGCGTAACGGCCTTATCTGGAGTTTGAAGTATGGCTGATGTGACAGTTGCACAATTTGCAGAAGTGCTGAAGGTACCCGTCGATAAACTGCTGACGCAGCTTGACGAGGCGGGCATAGAAGTCAGCGGTTCTGACGATACGATCAGTGACGATGCGAAGCTGGAGTTGCTGACACACCTGCGCCGCAGCCACGGTCAGGACGATACACCCGCTACGGCTGCCGCGCCGCGCAGAATTACGTTGAAGCGCAAGTCCCAGTCGGAGCTGAAGCTCTCGGGTGCTCAGGGACGCTCGCGTACGGTAAACGTCGAAGTGCGACGCAAGCGCACGTACATCAAACGCGACGTGCTTGAAAAGCAGGCTCAGGAAGAACAGGAAGCGCTCGATCGGCAAAGGCAGGAAGAGGAGCAGCGTAAAGCCGCCGCGGAAGCCGAAAAGGAACGCCTCAAAGCGGAAGAGGAAGCCGCGAAAAAGGCCGAACAGGAGGCGCGGGAGAAGGAAGAACAGGCGCGCAAAGACGCTGAAGAAGAAGCACGCCGGGCTGCCGAACAGGCCGCGACCGATGCGGCGGAGCAGAAGGCGAGGCTCGAAAAGGCCGAGGCGGACGCACGCACACGCCGCAGCAAGGAGAAAGAGAAGGCGCGGCCAAAACGGCCCGAAACGCGTTACGGCCGCAAGGAACTCCACGTCGCGGGCGACAAGAGCGGGCGCCGTCGGCGCAAGGCGCCGGTACGACGCCGCGCGGTGTCGATGAGCGGAGACGCGAAGCACGGCTTTGAAAA
The DNA here is from genome assembly GCA_965224505.1 of Woeseiaceae bacterium. Classification (GTDB taxonomy): domain Bacteria; phylum Pseudomonadota; class Gammaproteobacteria; order Steroidobacterales; family Woeseiaceae; genus UBA1847. The sequence continues at coordinate 694,858 of CBDCZL010000018.1, read as the reverse complement.
ACCGACGGCGCCGGTCGTCCACGAAGTCGAGATTCCGGAGAGCATTTCAGTTGCGGATCTTGCCAGGGCTATGGCGATCAAGGGCAATGAAGTCGTCAAAGTCCTGTTCAACATGGGGGCGATGGTGACGATCAATCAGGTCATCGACCAGGATACTGCGATGCTTGTGGTTGAGGAACTCGGCCACATCGCCAGGACGGTGGATTCGACCGATGTCGACGAAAAATTGCTTGCCGATGAAACGCAGGTAACCGGCGAGGCCATTGCTCGTGCGCCGGTCGTGACGATTATGGGCCACGTCGATCACGGCAAGACGTCGTTGCTCGACTATATACGCCGCACGAAGGTTGCCGACGGTGAGGCCGGCGGTATTACACAGCACATCGGGGCCTATTCCGTTGAGACCGACAAAGGTATGGTGTCGTTCCTCGATACACCCGGCCACGCTGCGTTTACCGCAATGCGCGCTCGCGGTGCACAAGCCACGGATATTGTGATTCTGGTTGTGGCCGCCGACGATGGCGTCATGCCGCAGACAATTGAAGCGATTCAACATTCAAAAGCGGCAGAGGTGCCGCTGGTCGTTGCCGTCAACAAAATTGACCGGGAAAACGCCGATCCGGAGCGCGTAAAAAACGAGCTGTCCCAGCACGAAGTAATCCCGGAAGAATGGGGTGGCGAGCATCTGTTTGTGAACGTGTCAGCCAAAACCGGTGAAGGTGTGGATAATCTGCTTGAGGCTATTCTGCTGCAGGCGGAAGTCATGGACCTTACCGCGGTAGCGGAAGGTCCGGCTCAGGGGCTTGTGATCGAGTCGAGTCTTGAGAAAGGCCGTGGTGCAGTCGCGACGCTTCTTGTGCAACAGGGCAGCCTGAGTCAGGGCGACATGATTATCGCAGGCGAGGAGTATGGCCGCATACGCAACATGTTTGACGAAAGCGGAAATTCCATTAAGTCCGCGGGACCGTCGCAGCCTGCCGTGGTGCTCGGACTGTCAAAGACCCCCGGCGCCGGTGACGATTTTCTGGTTGTCAAGAACGAGCGCAAGGCGCGCGAAGTCGCGGAGTTCCGTCAGAGCAAGACGCGCGACGCGAAGCTCGCACAGCAGCAGGCGTCGAAACTCGAAGACATGTTCAGCCAGATGAAGCAGGGCGATGCGGCGACCGTGCGCGTCATCATTAAGTCCGACGTGCATGGCAGCGCCGAGGCGCTGCGCGACTCGCTGACCAGGTTGTCGACCGACGAAGTGAAGGTCAAGGTGCTTGGTTCGGGCGTCGGCGGCATAACCGAGACCGATGCAACACTGGCTGCGGCATCGAATGCGGTGATCATCGGTTTTAATGTGCGGGCCGACGCGGCTGCGCGCAATGCGATCAAGGAATCGGGTGTCGACGTTCGCTACTACAGCATCATTTACGAGGCTATCGACGACGTTAAAGCGGCTTTGACAGGATTGCTGTCGCCCGAAATTCGTGAGCAGATCGTTGGGTTGGCGGAGGTCCGCGAGGTCTTCAGTTCGCCGAAGTTCGGCGACATTGCGGGATGCATCGTGAGCGAGGGCTACGTAAAACGCGACAACCCGATTCGTGTGCTGCGTGACAACGTCGTTATCTATGAAGGCGAACTGGAGTCGCTGCGACGTTTCAAGGACGACGTCAACGAAGTGCGATCGGGAACCGAGTGCGGCATTGGCGTTAAGAACTACAGCGACGTCAAGGTCGGCGATCAGATTGAGTGTTACGAACGCGTCGAGGTTGCTCGCACCCTCGATTAGTGCGCTAAAGAAGAGCAATGCCACGCGAGTTTTCAAGACAACAGCGACTCGGCAACCAGCTGCTGCGTACGCTCAGCGATCTGTTGCGTCAGGAGTTGCGCGATCCGGCCGTGGACAACGTATCGCTGACATCCGTAGACCTGACAAGAGACCTGAGCATCGCCCGGGTGTACTTCAGCCTTCTCGATCCGGCGGCGGACCCGGCGCCGGTTCAGGCAGGGCTGGAGCGCGCTAGTGGTTTTCTGCGCGGGCGCCTCGGGCGCGAGATCCGCATCCGTCATGTACCCGAATTGCGCTTTCGGCACGACGATAGTGCAGAGGCCGGTCAGCGGATCAGCGATCTGATCGGCCGTGCGCTGCAGTCTCATAAGGAATGAGGCGCCGTGCGGACCCGGTCGATGGCATACTGCTCCTGAACAAGCCGGCCGGTATAACGTCGAACCGGGCTCTGCAGACCGTGCGCCGGTTACTGAATGCGCGCAAAGCCGGCCATACGGGCAGCCTGGATCCGGCTGCGACGGGCATGTTGCCGCTGTGTTTTGGCGAAGCAACCAAAGTCTGTGCGTTCCTTTTGGACGCGGACAAGTCTTATCGGGTAACGGCCAGGCTGGGTGAGGCAACCGATACCGGCGACGCGGACGGCGAGATTACGGAAAGGTCGGTAGTGCCGGAATTGTCGGCTGACGAATGGTGCGACGTCCTAAGGGGCTTTTGCGGGCACGGTGAGCAGGTGCCGCCGATGTATTCCGCGCTAAAGAAGGACGGAACGCGACTCTATGAACTGGCCAGAAAGGGTAAAACGGTTGAGCGCGAACCGAGACCGATCCGCATTGACGAAATCAACCTGCTCGAACGGGCCGGAACGCGGCTTGTGATGCGTGTGTCGTGCTCAAAGGGTACCTACATTCGGGTGCTCGTCGAAGATATTGCGAGGCGCGTCGGTACGGTTGCGCACACGGTTCGTCTGCATCGTGAGTCGCTGGGGCCGTTTTCGGGCGAGGATATGCTTGAACTGGATGCTGCTGCGGGACTTGCCGATGAAGGGCCAGGACCCCTTCGAGAGCGATTGTTGCCGCCTGACCGGGCGTTGCCGCAGTTGCCTGCCGTGAATCTGGAGCCCGGCGCTACTGAGCAATTTTGCCGTGGGCAGGCCGTTCAGGTGCGTGTTCAGGCCGAGGCCGGGCTGCTGCGGGTGTATGGACCCTCGGCCAGGTTTCTTGGCGTCGGCGAGCATTGCGGGGCCGGAACGGTGGCTCCGCGACGTGTGTTCAATACCGAAAAATAACCCGTCGATTCGTTGATTTTGGGGTGTCAATGGGCCCATTCAGGCGCTAGAATACCGCGCTCGAAAAAGGGCTATATACAGAGAAAATTGGAGTAATAGAGAAATGTCACTTTCCAGTGAGGCAAAGCAGAGCATTATCGCCGAACATTCGCGCGGTGAAGCCGATACAGGCTCCCCGGAAGTTCAGGTCGCCCTGCTGTCAAAGCGTATCGCTGACCTGACCGAACACTTCGGTGAGCACAAGAAAGATCATCACAGCCGTCAGGGTCTTCTGAAGATGGTTAACAAGCGCCGTAAGCTGCTTGACTACCTCAGGTCCAAAGACCAGAACCGTTATCGCGAGCTGATTAAAAAGCTCGGCCTGCGCCGCTGATCCAGCGAGCATTCAAGACAATGTAATCAACCGACGTGCCGTTCCCATCCATTGGGTACGCCGTCGGTTGTCGTTGTCCAATGATTTTCATCAAGAGAACTTAAAGTGAATTCGACAAAGAAGAGCTTCCAGTATGGGGAGCACGAAGTAACGATTGAAACGGGCGCTATTGCCCGACAGGCTGACGGCGCGGTCATCGTCGATGTGGCGGACACTACCGTCATGGTGACGGCGGTCGGCCGTAAGGCCGCGGAGCCGGGACGCGATTTTTTCCCGCTAACGGTCAACTATCAGGAAAAAACCTACGCCGCCGGCAAAATCCCCGGCGGTTTTTTTAAGCGCGAGGGTCGACCGGGCGAAAAGGAGATTCTGACCTGCCGGCTGATCGATCGCCCGGTGCGGCCGCTGTTCCCGAAAGGCTTCAAGAACGAAGTTCAGATTATTGCCACCGTCATGTCTTTAAACCCGGATGTCGACCCGGATATTCCGGCGCTGATCGGTGCGTCGGCTGCGCTTGCAATTTCCGGCATGCCGTTTGCGGGGCCTATTGGTGCGGCGAAAGTGGGCTACAGAAATGGCGAGTATGTCCTGAACCCGGGGCTTGCGGCGGTCGCGGAGGGCGATCTCGAACTCGTCGTTGCGGGTACGAAAGACGCTGTGCTGATGGTTGAGTCGGAAGCCTCCGGACTGTCTGAAGACGTCATGCTCGGTGCGGTGATGTTCGGCCATGAGCAGATGCAGACGGCGATCGATGCCATCAACGAGCTGGCCGCCGAAGTCGGCAAGCCCGCGTGGGAGTGGGAAGCGCCGGCTGCGGACGAAGAACTCGCAAGCGCTGTTGCGGAGGCTGCCACGCAGGGATTGGCGGATGCCTACCGCGTGACCGACAAGCAGGAACGTCAGGCGGCCGTGGGCGCTGCGAAGGATGCCGCGGTTGAGGCACTGGCTGCAGACGAAGATGCACGCTGGTCTGCGGATGAGGTTCGAGGCGCGGCTTCGAAGCTTGAAAAGAGCATCGTTCGGCAACGCGTCATCAGCGGTGAGCCGCGTATTGACGGCCGCGACCGCAGCACAGTGCGTCCAATTGACGTCAAAGTCGGCGTGCTGCCCCGCGCCCACGGGTCCGCTGTGTTTACGCGTGGCGAAACTCAGGCGATTGTCGTCACAACGCTGGGAACCGGTCGTGACGCTCAGATCATCGATGCTATCGAAGGTGAGCGCAAAGAACCGTTTATGCTGCACTATAATTTCCCGCCGTTCTGCGTAGGCGAGACCGGTTTTGTGGGATCGCCCAAACGTCGTGAAATTGGCCACGGAAAGCTGGCCAAGCGCGGTGTGCAGGCCATGATGCCCGATCTCGACGACTTTGGTTACGTCATTCGCGTGGTGTCGGAGATTACCGAATCGAACGGTTCAAGCTCGATGGCATCGGTATGCGGCACGAGCCTGGCGCTTATGGATGCCGGTGTTCCGGTCAAAGCGCCCGTTGCCGGTGTGGCCATGGGCCTCGTCAAAGAGGGCGGCGATTTTGCAGTTTTGACCGACATTCTGGGCGACGAAGACCATCTTGGCGACATGGACTTCAAGGTTGCCGGCACCGAAGACGGCATCACGGCGTTGCAGATGGACATCAAAATCCAGGGCATTACGCGCGAAATCATGAGTACGGCGCTGGATCAGGCGCGGGATGCGCGGTTGCATATTCTCGGCGAGATGAACAAGGTCCTCAGCGAGCCGCGCAGCGAAATGTCCGAATGGGCGCCGACGATCATGACGATGAAGATCGATCCTGAGAAGATTCGCGATGTCATCGGTAAGGGCGGTGCAGTCATTCGGGCAATCACCGAGGAGACCGGTGCATCGGTCGATATCGATAACGACGGTACGGTTCGCATCGCATCGGTCGATGGGGCGTCCGGCAAAGAGGCGCATCGACGTATTGAACTGATTACGGCGGATGTCGAGGTCGGTCGCGTGTACGAGGGCAAGGTCGCTCGACTCATGGACTTCGGCGCGTTCGTCACGATCTTACCTGGGAAGGACGGACTGGTTCATATTTCGCAGATTTCGAACGAACGTGTCGAGAAAGTCAGCGACAAACTGGCCGAAGGCGACGTGGTCAAAGTTAAGGTGCTCGAAGTCGATCGCCAGGGACGAGTGCGGCTGTCGATGAAGGAAGTCGACGCAGCCTGATTAAACTCAGGTTCCTGGAACAGCCATGTGCTGTTCCAGGAAACCGATAATTCGGTTGGGCAAAAAGAATCTTGGCCGCCATGGTGTTCCGCCTTCAATGAATCCGACATGGCCGCCACCGTCCGCTACCTCCATCGTAACGTGCTCTGAGAGGAGGTCCTCAGACGGAATGACTTTCGGCGTCATAAACGGATCGTCCAGTGCGTTGACAATCAGGGTCGGGCGCGCGATGCCTTTCAGAAAGTGTCTGGAACTGCAGCGATCGTAATAGTCCTGCTTGCCTTCAAAACCGTGCAGCGGCGCGGTGACTGCGTCGTCAAACTCCGAAAAATTGGCCGCTGCCAACGCTCTGTCCCAGTCGAACGCCGCCGTATGCGGGTCGAATTTCTGAGCGACAGAGCGCTTCATGCGTTTTAGAAGGTATCGTTGATAAATCCTTGAAAATCCATTATCAAGTGCATTAGCACATTCGTGCAGATCCAATGGCACGCAGACGGCAGCGGCCGCTGCCAGCGGTGTTTCCTCGGCCGATTCGCCGAGGTACTTGAGCAGGACGTTGCCGCCCAGCGAGTAGCCGGTTGCAACGATCGATGGCGTTTGACCGGCAGCACCCTGTTGCGCGGCAAGCAACTGCAGCAGGTATCTCAGATCGTTGGTTTCGCCTGCGTGATAGCGTCTGGGCAGTCGGTTACGGTAGTCGCCGCAATCGCGGAAGTGCAGGACGCAACTTTTCCATCCGCGTTCGAATGCCGCATCCATGAGCATGCGCGCATAGGACGATTCCGCGGAGCCTTCCAGACCGTGCAGAATGACGAGCAGTGGCGCCGCCGCGGGCAGTTCGTCCGGCCCGACCAGCCAGTCCAGTGCCGTCGCGTCGCCGTCCGGCAGTTCCAGCGTCCCTCTGCGCAGACAATTCGGCGATCGGTAGGCCCACGGCAGGCTCGTAAACAAGGTTTGAGCGTGCGGACCACGGAGCCATCGCGGCACTTTGAATTCGCTTTTTGTTATTCGACGGTCGGTTTTGGGGTCGGACATCGGCTGCATTCTGCCATTATCCGGTCGACGGATTGAAGGGGAGCGCCGGAAACTGGAATCTCTCTCACGATAGTGTGCGTGTCGAGCGCAAAGAAAAAAGCCCCCCGCGTGTGCGGGGGGCCGCCGTGGAGTTGTTACCCCTTCAGGCTTTGCAACAGGGGGCGGGGGAGCGTATCCCCGTTGCAGGCTCCAAGCTAGGGTATTTGCACGGGAATTGTCAAGAATGCGCTGAAACGCTTTTGTTGCCAAAAAGCCGGTTAATGCGCCAGTTGTGGTGAGCCCAAGACCAGATATTAAGTAAACTAGCGGCCCTCAGGGATTGCGGGGGGCGTTGCTTTAGCGCCACAAGTGCTTTAAATAAATTTTTCTGAGCGTCGGTTTCGGCGATTCCTGGCGCACCGGTTAGTTTGCTGAGTTTGTCGCCGTTATCGTGAACCACGACGGGGATGTGTGCGTAGCGAATGCTGCGGAACGCGAGCAGCCGCTGCAGCCAGATCTGGCGCGGCGTCGAGTCGAGCAGATCGGTGCCTCGAACCACGTCGGTTATGCCCTGGCGCTCGTCGTCGACGACGACGGCGAGCTGATAGGCGATAAGACCGTCGCGGCGCTGAACGACGAAATCGCCCGAGTCGCCTTCAAGCCGGCTCGATTGCATCCCCTGCACGACGTCCTCGAATTCGATCGGCGAATCATCGGTCCGCACGCGGATTGCGGCATCTCCGGCGACATTGCGATCGCGGCAAAATCCGGGATAGACGATGCCCAGCGTGCTGCGGGGCAGATCGGACAGATCGCGGCGCGAGCACCGGCACGCATAGGTCATGTTCTGTCGTTCGAGCTGCCGCAGCGCCTCCTGATGGTCGGGCAGGCTGCGACTCTGGAATATGACCTCACCGTCCCAGCGAAATCCGTAACGTTCCAGCGTGTCGACGATCTGCTCGGCTGCGCCTGCCTGTTCTCTGGGAGGATCGATATCCTCGATTCTGAGAAGCCACCGTCCGGATCGGGTGCGGGCCTCGAGATAACTGGCTACAGCGGCGACAAGCGAACCGAAGTGCAGAGGGCCGGTTGGCGATGGCGCAAATCGCCCCACGTAGGGTGATGGCTTGCAGTCACTAGTGGGCCGCTTGATAAATTCGGTCACTCTCAGAGTCCTTCTCAAGGGGCAGACCCAGGCGAAGTGGTGCCGGCATAGCCGGGCTATGTCAAGCCGCTTCAACACCGGTATGCCCCTTGAGAAGGGCTCCCTGCGGGTCGCACCACAACGCCCTTCGGCGGCGTTGAGCTCGCTTGAATTGGCGACGGCCAGTCCTGCGCTCGCTCGCCTTGCCCAAGGGCGTTGTGATGCGACTGAGAGTCACCGAATTTATCAAGCGGCCCACTAGCGGTAACGATCGTCCCGGTCGCGGAACTGACGTTCGGCCAGTTCCCGCCGCTCCTGCGCTTCGAGGCTCAGAGTTGCAACCGGGCGAGCTTCCAGCCGCTTGAGTCCGATTTCTTCGCCTGTTTCATCGCAATAGCCGTATGAGCCGTCGTCGATACGTGCCAGAGCCGAGTCAATCTTGCGCAGCAGTTTGCGCTCGCGGTCACGGGTGCGCAGTTCGAGACCAAATTCGGACTCCTGGGTTGCGCGGTCGTTGGGATCGGGAAAATTAGCCGCTTCGTCCTGCATGTGATGAACGGTTCGGTCGACTTCGTACATCAACTCTCGCTTCCAGGCTTTGAGAATCGTTCTGAAGTGCTCGAGCTGTTTGTCACTCATGTACTCTTCGCCCCGCCGCGGCTTGTAGGGTGCTACACCGTGAATGGGACCGGACAGCGCGTCCCGGGATGCGCTGCGCCGAGTCGCTGCTTTTTTCTTCGCAGCGGGCTTTTTTTTGCGACTCGCCGTTTTCTTCGTGTTTCGTTTCGCGGGTGCTTTTTTCGCAGCCGGCTTTTTCTTTGCCGCGGTCTTCTTTCGAGCTGGAGCCTTTTTCCGGCTTATCTTCTTTTTCGTCGGTTTTTTCCGAGCCGATGCCTTCTTTGCGGCAACTTTTTTACGAGACGCTGTGGTTTTCCTGCGCTTCCTGCTCGCGGCTTTCTTTGCGGGCATTTTTGACTCCTGCCGGGGAAAGAAAAGGCGGGGATTATACATTGCCTGAGGCGGCTGTGAAGCCCTATTTTTTCAGGCGTATTGTGCGATACACGAGGCGCCCGGAGGCCGCGGATTTGCTGCATTTCGGCCCATTTTGTCTTTTTCCGGCGACAATCGTTTTATTGGCCGATTTACATTACACTAGCGCGATTAGACGAGACTGGGCATCCAACCTCCAATGCGATTAAGCAAAATCAAGCTCGCCGGTTTTAAATCCTTCGTCGACCCTACAACGATTACCTTCCCGAGCAGCCTTGTCGGCGTCGTCGGGCCCAACGGCTGCGGCAAATCGAACGTTATCGATGCGGTGCGCTGGGTCATGGGCGAGAGTTCGGCCAGCCGCCTGCGCGGCGACTCGATAACGGACGTCATTTTCAACGGTTCGAGTTCCCGTAAACCGGTCGGAGCCGCGTCGGTCGAGTTGTTGTTTGACAACAGCGAAACCACACTGGAGGGCCAGTATGCGAAGTATGCCGAGATATCGATTCGGCGCGAAGTCAGTCGCGACGGCATCTCGACGTATTTTCTGAACGGTACGAAGTGCCGCCGTAAGGATATTACCGGCGTCTTTCTGGGTACGGGTCTGGGACCGCGCAGCTATTCGATCATTGAGCAGGGGATGATTTCGCGCCTCATTGAAGCCAAACCGGAGGAGATGCGTGTCTTCCTTGAGGAAGCGGCCGGTATTTCGAAGTACAAGGAGCGACGCCGCGAAACCTCGAATCGGATCAGGCACACGAAGGAAAACCTCGATCGCCTGCTCGATGTGCTCGAAGAGGTCGAAAAACAGATAAAACACCTCGACAGGCAGGCCAGGACCGCAGAGCGTTACGGGCGTTACAAGGAAGAAGAGCGCAAGGCCGCCGCCGAGGTGCTCGCGCTCAGGACCCGCGAAATCGACGTGCAAGCGGCCGCGAGCGGTTCGCGGCTTGAGGAACGGAAAACGGAGCTCGAGGCGGCAATCGCCAGACAGCGCAGCCTTGAGGCGTCGCTCGAAGAAGCGCGCGTCCGCCAAAGCGAAAGTACCGATGCCTTCAACATCGTGCAGGGCCGGTTTTACAAAGTGGGCTCCGAAATCGCCAGGCTGGAACAGTCGATTGAACATGCGCGCGAGTTGCGAGAGCGCCGCCGGCAGGATCTGGAACAGGCCGTACACGGCGCCAGCGAGATTGCTGAGCACATCGACAAGGATCGGTCGGAGATTGAGCAGCTTGATATGACGCTGAGCGAACTCGTCCCCGGCCTCGAGCAGGCGAGGCAAAGCGAACAGTCATCAGCTCAGTCGCTGCAGCGCGCCGAGAGTGCGCTCGCCGAGTGGCAGCAGCGGTGGGACTCTCATGCGGCGAAACTCAACGAGTCCGTGCAGCGGCAGTACGTCGAATCGACGCGTGCCGAACAGATCGAATCCCGGCTCGAAAGCGTTGCGGAGCGACAGCGCAGAATCGCCGAGGCACAGAACGATGCAAATCCGGACGAACTTCTGGGCAAACACGAAGAACTCGCTGCGCAGGAGCAAAAAAAGCGCCAGGCACGCGACGAGTTCAGTCGCCATCTCAGTGATATCGGAGAGCAGATACGGAAGCTGCGGGAGCAGGATCAGAAACTGACAAATCTCGTTGACGAGCGGCACAATACGCTGCAAAAAGCGAAGGGTCGCTATGCGTCGTTGCTGGCGCTGCAGCAGGCAGCGCTAGGCGACGGCGACGACGGCGTGCAGCGCTGGCTTGACGGAGCGGGGCTCGACAAACATCGTCGTGTTGCTCAGCAGCTGGATGTGCAGCCCGGCTGGGAGAGGGCGGTCGAGGCTGTGCTGGGCGATTATCTCCAGGCGGTCTGCGTTTCGGATATCACGCCGATTACGGAAACTATTGCAAAACTTCGCTCGGGGAACGTGACGTTCCTGCGTGAGCAGACGAAACGCGACGCGGCTCTTTCGGGTGCCGAAACGCTGGCCTCGAAAGTCAGTGGCGCACCCGCGGCGGTTGCGGCGCGGCTGACCCGCGTACGAATGGCCGATTCGCTTGGGGAGGCACTGCAGATTCGTGAGACGCTGTCGAGCCGTGAGTCGGTGATTACGGCTGACGGTGTGTGGATGAGCGCTGACTGGCTGCGCGTTGCCCGGGATAAGGACAGCAAGGCGGGGGTTCTCGCGCGCGAGCACGACATGCGTCGGCTCAAATCCGATATTCGCGAACTGCAGGCGCGCTACGATAGCGCGAAGAAACTGGTCGGCGACGGCCGGTTCCGCCTGGCGCAGCTCGAAGAACGTCAGGAAACGGTGCAGCGAGATGCCAATGCGCTGCTCAAGGAGTACTCTGAGACAAAGGCTGCACTGGAAGCCGCGAGATATCGTCTGGATCAGGCGAATGCGCGCAAGGCGGCACTTTCCGAGGAAGCCGTGGAACTGCGCGATGAGCAGATTCTCGCCGAGGAACAGTTGCGGGAATCACAGCGGATTCACGGCAACGCGGAAGAATCCCTGCAGCGACTGAACGAGGAAAAAGCGGTCCTCGAGCGTCAGCGGGAGGAATTGAAAGTCGAGTTTGAGCGCGTGCGTGTCCAGGCCGACGAAGACCGCAAGACGGTGCAGAGCATCGCCATCCAGTTCGAAAGCCGGCGCTCCAGTCGCGATTCGGCGGAACAGAACCTCAGCCGGATGAAAGTGCAGCTCGCGCAGTTTCGCGCTCGCGAACAGGAAATCCGCGAACAACTGGAAAGCGGCGACACGCCGATGACCGACGACAAGGAAAGACTGGCGTCCTTACTCGAACAGCGGATCGAGATTGAAGAAGAGCTGGCCGGTGCTCGCGGAAAGGTGGAAAAAGCCGAGACGGAACTGCGAGGTCTCGATCAGTCGCGCCTGCAGATCGATCAGTCCGTGGATGCCGCGCGAACGCATGTGACAGAGGCCGAGATGGCCGTTCAGGCGCTGAACGTTCGTCGCGAAGGATTGGCGGAACAACTGGCACAAACCGATTTCGAGCTAGAGCCGCTGCTGGCCGGACTGACCGAAGACGTTACTGTCGAAGGCTGGGAAGAGAAACTTGAGAAGCTGCGGCGGCGAATCGAACGACTGGGGCCGATCAATCTGGCCGCGATCGATGAATTCAAGGAGCAATCGGAGCGCAAGGAATACCTCGACTCGCAGCTGCGGGATCTGAATGACGCACTCGCGACGCTCGAGGGGGCGATTCGTAAAATCGACCGCGAAACGCGCACTCGCTTCAAGGAAACCTTCGATAACGTCAACAACGGATTCAAGACACTGTTTCCGAAGTTGTTCGGCGGCGGACATGCGTACCTTGAGCTCACGGGAGACGATTTGTTGTCCGCGGGTATTACCGTCATGGCCAGGCCGCCGGGCAAGCGCAACAGTACGATCCACCTGCTGTCGGGCGGCGAAAAAGCGCTCACTGCAGTGGCACTCGTGTTTGCGATTTTCGAACTCAACCCGGCGCCGTTTTGCATGCTTGACGAGGTCGACGCGCCTCTCGACGATGCAAACGTCGGCAGATTCTGCGACATCGTGCGCGAGATGTCCGACAAGGTGCAGTTTGTTTTCATTACTCACAACAAGGGAACGATGGAACTCGCACGGCAATTGTCGGGTGTTACTATGCAGGAGCCTGGCGTGTCTCGGCTCGTGTCGGTCGACCTCGACGCAGCGGTGAAAATGGCGGCAAGTTAGAGTCTTGCAAATGGACGGTCTTCGTTGGTTACTGTTGTTGTTCGGCCTGATGGTGATTGCGGGCGTCTATCTGTACAGCCGACGAGAAAAGGGTTTCGAGTCATCGTCGCCGGAAACGCCGCAACGGCTGGAACCGCGCCTGGACGGCGAGCAGTCGCCACCCGAGGATGCGTACCAGACACCCTCCCTGTCGGCGACCGACGAGGACGCCGACGCAGGCATGGTCGCAGCGAATGAGGAGGGTGCGCAGCAAAAGATTGTGACGTTGAGGATTGTCGGCAAAGGCAAGCAGGAGTTCGCCGGCGACGAACTTGTTCTCAGCATGCGCGGCATCGGACTACGCCACGGAAAATTCGGCATTTTTCATCGCTACGACGGCACTGACGAAAGCCGGACGATTTTTAGTGCGGCCAGCCTCGTGGAGCCTGGCAGTTTCGATCTGCAGAACATTCGTGAGCAAAAAATTCCGGGCATCAGTCTATTCCTCGTGCTGCCGGGACCGGTAGACAGTGTTGAATCATTCGACCTGATGATGGCTGCCGCGCGTTCCCTTACACAGTCTCTCGACGGTGAGTTGCTGGACGAATCGGGCAGCAACCTGAGTATTCAGCGCGAGCGATATCTGCGCGAAGAGGTCATTCAGTTTCAACACAGTAGTCAGTCGGCGTAGGCATGGGACAGGGTCCTTTGCGGCAAATCGAAGCGCTGCGTGAGCAGATTCGTTACCACAATCACCGTTACCACGTACTTGACGATCCTGAGGTACCGGATAGCGAATACGATCGTCTGATGCGTGAACTTCAGGCATTGGAAGCAGCGCACCCCGAACTCGTGACGCAGGATTCGCCGACGCAACGCGTTGGCGATTCGCCGGTGTCAGCCTTTGGCACAATCGATCATGAGTTGCCGATGCTGTCGTTGAGCAATGCGTTTTCGGAGGAGGAACTGGAGGACTTTCACGGGCGCGTGCTCGAACGCCTGGAAATTGAGGATGGAGACATTACTTACGCGGCCGAACCGAAGCTGGACGGAGCAGCTGTTAGCATCCTGTATGAGCACGGTGTATTGGTGCGAGGTGCGACACGCGGCGACGGCATGGTCGGTGAGGACATTACGCACAATGTAAGAACGATAGAGTCGATTCCATTGAAGCTGGTCGGAAAGGGATTTCCGGATCGTCTGGAGGTTCGTGGTGAAGTGTTCATGCCACGCGATGGTTTTGAGGCCTACAACAAACGGGCACGCGAGGCGGGAGAAAAGACATTCGTCAATCCACGCAATGCGGCGGCGGGCAGCCTGCGGCAGCTCGATCCGCAGCTGACGGCGGAGCGACCGCTCGATATGTACGCCTATGCGGTCGGGATTTTCGACGGCGGCGAGTTGCCGGATAGTCACAGCGGCATCGTGGATCGGATGCAGTCCTGGGGCCTGAAGGTGTGTCCCGAACGCCGCCGTGTGCTGGGCGTGTCGGGGTGTCTTGAGTACTATCGCGAGATTGGCGCGCGGCGGGATTCGCTGAGTTATGACATCGATGGCGTTGTTTACAAAGTCGATGATCTGGCGCAGCAGAGGGAGCTGGGCTTTGTGTCGCGCGCGCCGCGCTGGGCAATCGCGCACAAATTTCCGGCGCAGGAAGAACTGACCGTCGTCGAGGAAGTGGAGTTTCAGGTTGGTCGTACCGGCGCGCTGACTCCGGTGGCCCGGTTGTGTCCCGTATTTGTTGGCGGCGTTACGGTGAGTAACGCAACGTTGCACAATATCGACGAATTGCATCGCAAGGACGTCCGTGTGGGAGACACGGTCATCGTTCGCAGAGCAGGTGATGTAATTCCCGAGGTTGCAGGAGTAATCCAGGAGAAGCGGCCGGCCGGCACACAACCGGTTGAGTTGCCATCACGCTGTCCGGTCTGCGATTCGGCAGTGGAGCGCGCTGAGGGAGAAGCCGTTGCACGTTGCAGCGGCGGATTGTTTTGCTCTGCGCAGAGGACCGAGGCACTTAAGCACTTCGTCTCACGGCGTGCAATGGACATCGAAGGCCTGGGTGCCAGGCTAATTGAACAACTCGTTGAAAGAGGGCGTCTGAAAACCCCGGCCGATATTTTCAGCCTGGAACAGGATGAACTTGTGCAACTGGAGCGCATGGGTGAAAAGTCCGCATCGAATCTGATCTCGGCAATCGAGTCGAGCAGGAACACCACGCTGGCTCGTGTGCTGTTTGCGCTCGGAATTCGCGAAGTCGGAGAAGCGACAGCGGTGTCGCTGGCCACGCATTTCGGACGCCTGGACAACCTGGTTTCGGCTACTGAGGAACAGTTGCTCGATGTTCCGGACGTAGGTCCGATAGTGGCCAAACGCATTCGCACGTTTTTTGACGACGGTCACAACCTGAGTGTCCTTGAGCAACTGCAGAAATCCGGTGTGACCTGGGCCGAGTTCGAACCGGCTGTCGCGCCGGCGGATGGTCCCCTTCTTGGGAAGACTTTTGTTATTACTGGAACGTTGTCGTCCATGACGCGTCAGGAAGCGAAGGAGTGCATCCAGGCAGCAGGCGGAAAGGTGACGGGAAGCGTCTCCGGAAAGACCGATTTTCTGCTGGCTGGCGAAAAGGCCGGTTCGAAATTGGCGAAAGCGGAGTCGTTGAATATTAACGTGATTGATGAAAAGGCGCTCCGAAAATTTTTGGAAAATTAGTTAAGTTTATTTTCTAATCGGCTGAATATAAGACGAGAAATTGCTCAAGTTTTGGTGTGCGTCAATGCTCTGCGCGTTGGGAAGCTTTTCGCAACCGTCAAATTTTCCTAGTGGTTAATCCGCGGTATCAATGTATTTCTGACCCATGCAAGAGAAACTCAAATCACAAGTTCTGGATGCATTCCAGTTAGTTAGAGTTTCCTCAGAAAGTCAGTACGCAGGTATTTGAGGTAACCCTCGGCGATCGATCAAGCGCTTTCGCCGATGCGGCATTGTCCAGGTTCGCAGTCGCGGTAATATCCCCTCCGCAAGAGCCTTTTTGTAGAGTGCAAAAAAGATCCGCAACAGGATCAGTAGATCCATCACCAGGAAGATGCTGTTGATCCAGGCCGCCGAGGTATCAGCCCGTTTGGCACGAATGTAGTTGAGCCGATAACCGTTCTTGCCTTGCCCGAACTTGCCTTCGATCGGAATGCGTTGCAGGTACTCCTCTCGTCGCTGTGCCTGCAAGCGCTTCAGCTCTTGCCGATTCGCATCCGTGACCTTCTTCGGCCGTCCCAGCGGTTTGCCTGCCGGCAAAGTGGATACCCCTGTGTTTCAGATAACGCCGATTCTCGCGCGTGCCATAGAGCGGATCACCCAATACCTTTTCGGGATAGTATCCATAGCGCCGACGGTAATCTTCAACCTGGGATTGCAGGTCACCTCCTTCGTGAAACGCATCCCAACGCAGACGGTCCACCCGCGCCAGACCCTGGCTGCTCAGACTGACACTGAGCTTGGCACCAAACTCCACGGATTTGCTCTGCTTGCCGCGAACGATCGGCCGCACATACGGCTGGCTGATATTGACAATGCGATCATCACAGCGGCGAACTTTGTCACAATACATCTGCCACTGCTGTGCATAGACATGCTGAATCACCCAGTAGCGATGCAATAACCAGCGTGGCAACGGCAGCCTCGTCCCAACCGGCCAGTGTGCCAGCAAACCCTCGATATGCTTGAGGTTGCGGCGCAGATACTGCAACTGCTGCTTGATCCCGCGGCGCATTACCTTGCCACCGGGACGCCGGCGTTTGGCAACCGCCAGATAGGCCTTGCGCGCCTTTTGGCGATACGTTCGCGGCTTCTTCTTCAGTGCAGTTTGGGGATACAGTTTGTCGATGATCTGTTCACTGAACTCTCTGGCCTCATTCAGCAGACTCAGGTCGGTGGGATAACGTATCGCCTGCTCACAAACCGTCGCATCCAGGATCAACTTTCCCTGGTGAGTTGCTTCTTCTTGCCGGACCCTTACGCCTGAACCCGAGAAGCGATCATCGCCGTCGTCCGGTGGCTCTTCAGGCTCGTGCCCTCGAGTCTTCCCAGCAGGCTTCTTCTTTGCTAACTCGAGCGCTTCGATGATGGCACCATGAAAGTGCTCGAACACCTCCTGTCCCATGCGCTTGCGAATCTCGACAAACAGCGACGGCGCAAACGGTGCCTGCATCTGATAGCCCGGCAGTCCTGCAAAGTATTGCAGATACGGATTCTCTGTCAGCTGCGCCACTGTCTCCTCATCCGACAAACACAGCTTGTGCTTGATGATCACCGCCGCGATCACCAGCCGGGCATCCTTCGCCGGACGGCCCTGCCGAAGCGACAGGCTGCGGCAATAACCCTCCGACAGCGCATCCCAGGGAATGCACTGACTCATCTTCACCCAGCGGTTGTTCTCATCCAGGGCGGTTTGAAACGGCCAGTCAAACTCGGCCAGTGAAAGCTGTTTATGGCTGTGAGAACGAATCATCGGTGCACGGTTTCCAGCGCCTCAGGGGCTTTTTCCGTGCACCATTATACCGAATTATCACCAATTACTCTAATGTAATCAATGTCTTAGGATTTCTGAGCAGGCTCTAGTTATGCGGCCAATCGTCCGTATCCTGTTGCGTTATGACATTGGCTACAGAGAGTTCTTGGAGGTTTTGAAGATCGCATATGTCGATGTGGCATCGCGTGATTTTGAAATCAGGGGACGCCTGACCAACATCTCGAGAGTTGCGGTTATGACGGGCCTTACAAGAAAAGAGGTAAGACGCATCAGAGATAAAATTACACTGGGCGAGCACGTAAAGGTAAAGACGACTCCAATGTCCGATGTTCTTCATCACTGGTATGCCGATGCAGAGTTCACAAAGCAAAGCGGCGAACCGTTAACCTTGCCGTTTCTTGGGGACGGTGTCACTTTTTCAAGCTTGGTACGTAAGTTTGGCGGTGACATTCCCGCCGACGTGATGAGAACAGAGATGAAACGGGTGGGGGCGGTTCGCGAAAACGGTGATGGAACGCTCACCGTCATCGATAGGACGTTTACGTCGAGTGATTGTCACGACAAGTTAATTACGGCGTTGATTCACGGAATCTATCCACTGGCCTCCAATACGGAATACAATACTGATCCGTCTAGGGATAGCGATTCGTGGGCACATAGAATTGTGTATTCGAAACTTGCTGGTTCACCCTACAGTGGACGAATTCGACGCATAACACACGATCGAATCGTCGAGTTTGCCGAATCAATTGACGATATCTTCATGGCTCATGAGTCTGCTATTGTGAACGATGAATCTGCGTCTTCTGGCCATACCAGTCCGGTAGCCGTCGGCGTCTTCTACTTTGAGGAACGTGATCAACACGCAAAATACGAGTGGTGAATTCGGTAGGTATTTCTGGATGGCAGTAATTCGAAAAGGCGTGTTCAGGCAATTGAATCGTAAAATTGGTCAATGTCTCGCGACGTGTAATGGACATCGAAAGCTTAGACGCTAAGCAAATCGTTGAAAGAGAGCGTCTTAAAACTTCGGCCGAAATTTTCAGCCTCGAAACGGATGAAATTGCAAAACCAGTGTACTGCCCCGTAAGTAACATAATAACGGGCATTCTTTTCTTCTGGCAGTGTGAAGGTTTGAGCGGACGTTATGAATGGCCGGCAGGCAGGGTCGCGATGACGTACAAGGATTCTGGACGAAAATGCCAAACAAATTGCGAGGAGATAATTTTTGTGAGATGGCGTAAAAGGTCGGATCTGCATTCCTGAAAACCCGATGGGTCCACGGGCCTTCGAATGAGAACGGCCGAAGAACGATGAGGACGGGAATACGCATAATCCATCAGAGCCCGAGGCTTTGAACCACTTCAGCAGAGGTCTGACATGTGGTTGCAACGTAACCGGCCATTCTGCACCGTTATTGCGGCACCCAGGACGATTATGTACCCGGTGCGTGGCGATCTGTCACGCCTTCGACGCTGATCAGTTCTGATCGAGATCCGAGCGCAGCGGATTGTCGGCAAACAGCTCCTTCCATTGCCTCGGCGTCAGTTCTTCAACCTGGCTGGCCGGGTGTTGAGAGATGCGCTGCAATACGTCAACCAGGTAAGTGTACGGGTTAATACCCTGTAACCGGCAGGTCACCAGCAGGCTCTGGATGATTCCGACTTGCCTGGCACCGAGTTCCGTCCAGCAGAACAACCAGTTTTTTCTGCCCATGGGGATGGGCCTCAGCGCACGCTCCAGGTGGTTGGTATCGATCGGAACCTCAGGGTCACCGAGATACACCCTCAGGGCATCGCTTCTGCCCATGGCGTATTTCAATGCCTTGCTCAGAGGATTGCTCGGAACCAGGTCATGCCGGGTACATTGTTGCTCGCACCAGGCAAAGAACGCCGCTACCACAGGCTCGCTGTGCTTTGTCCGGTGCCTGAGCTTCGCCTCGCCCTCAAGGTTTTTCTCGCGGATAGCCTTCTCCTGAGAATACAGCTCACCGATCAGCGCAAGCGCTTGTTCTGCCGCTTCAGGCTCCGCGGCCTTCGCCTTGTCAAAATAGCGCCTCGTGTGCGCCCAACATTGCGCATGGCTCATCTTCGGCCGCTTACGGGCATAGCTCTCATACGCCTCGTAACCGTCTGTGATCAGGGTTCCTTCGAAGTTCTCGCCCAACACCTCACGCACCTGCCTTGCGGCCCGTGAGGAGGAGTAGCTGAAGGCGATTTCAGCCGCCTCCCCGTAGATCGGCCAGAAATACGCCTGCCGCATCCTGCCCTGTTTCTTGCGACCCGCCTTGATCGGCGTCTCGTCCATGGCGAGCACACGGCTTTTGCGAATGTGTTCGAACTGCGCCACATAGACGGGCTCCAGAAGATCGATCGCACGTCTGGCCAGATTCGTCAGTGTCGCCCGCGAAAGCGCGATGCCGCACTGGCCAAGGCGCTGGTGCTGCCGGTACAAGGGCAGGTGATAGCAGAACTTGTCCACCAGCATGCCGGCCAGGAAGCTCACATCGGCGATGCTCTTCTCCAGCACATTGGCAGGCGCCGGCGTGCTGATGAGGTCAGCCGTATCCCGCCTTTTGAAGACCGGGCGTACGTACTTCAAAACCACATAGCTGCCCGGCCTTTGCGCCAGCCGAAAGCTAACCTTCTCCGAGACCCGTTCGAGCTGATCCGGAGTGATAGCATCTTCCAGTTCGGGCTCAAGGTGAATGGTCTCGACCGGCACCGTCTCGTCAAAACGAAGGCCCTGGTCGTTGACACAGTTGTCCTTACGGGACTTCTTGCGCTCGTAAGTAATCTTCTGCTTTTCTTCTGCCGGCGGACGCGGCGTGACTTCAATGCCCAGACCCGCCAGAAGATCCGCCTGTACCGCCGGATCGATCTGCAAACGCTTTTCCGAACGCTCACCAAACAGCTGACGCCTGAACCAGTCAAGTTGCGTCGTAAGGCTTTTAACTTGTTCGGCAAGAGCCGCATTTTCAGCGAGAAGGGCCGCGGTGCTTTGTGTTCCTGTACTCACCGATGGCGCTGAACTCATGGCGGACGATTATAACAAAGCGACCCTCTCGGAGCGATGCTCAGAATGACAATAACGCCTGTGCTGCTTCACCGAACCCACATCGATACCTTCCAGCATGAGTTTCAGTGACGTCACGTCCAGCGACAGTTTATCACCGCAGGCATCGTCCTTACGGAAATGAAACCGTCCCTGCTCGAGGCGTTTTGACCAGAGCGCATAACCGGACCGATCGAAGTACAGTATCTTCAGGTAGCTCCGCTTGCGGTTGACGAACACGAACAGCTGGCCCGACAGCGGATCTTCTGACAACTGCTGCTTCACCAGCGCTGACAAACCGTCGAACGACTTCCTCATATCAGTGGGCTCGGTATACAGCCGGATACGCACCTGGGACTCGGGAAAGAACATCAGCGCAGCCTCAGCTTCAGGCCCGAAGGGAGTTCAAGCTCCACCTGCCACCAGGAATCATCCTGCGCGCTGAGCAACGACGTGACATCGAGAAGTGCCGAAGCCTGCGCACTACTCGGTCGAGCTCTCTCGCCTTTAAGCCGTTTGCGCCAGTAGCCAAAGGTACTGTACGCAACACCGTGCACCTCACAAAACTCACGCTGCGAAAGATCGCCTGCATCGTAGGCCGCCATCAATGTCAGTTTTCACCGATATAGAGCCAATGCGTTTTCGGCGTAAAGGAGCCACCTGGTTTTCACCGTAATGGAGCCGTTACGTTTTCGGCGTAATGGAGCCACTGCGGCTCTGATTTCAGGCTCGAACTTTCCATAAATGCAGATACCCTCGCGGTTTTTTGAGCGAGGGTATCGATGGCAAACAGGAGGTTCGAGATGTACGAACTACGACAAGTATTGGTGCGCATGCGGCTCGGCGATTCCGACCGGGCCCTGGCCAGGGCGGGTCTGATCGGCCGTCCCAAGGCGAAAGCGCTGCGCCGGCTGGCCGAGGCCGAAGGATGGCTGGATCCGGGGCGGCCCTTGCCCGAGGATGCGGTGCTGGCCGAGGCCCTGCCACGGGCCCGGCCGCGGTCGTCTTCGGTCTCCGGCGTTGAGCCGTTTCGCGACAAGGTCGAGCGATGGGTGGCTCTCGACACACCGTGCCGTGCGATCCACCAGGCGCTCAAGCGAGAATACCAGTACAGCGGCAGCTACTCGTCGGTGTACCGCTTCGTGCAAAGCATCAAGCCGCGCCGACCGAAGGCGACGATGCCGCTCGAGTTTGCACCGGGCGAAGCCGCCCAGATCGATTTTGGCAGCGGCCCGGAACTGATCGACGTGGAGACCGGCGAGATCGTCAAGACCTGGTTCTTCCTGATGACGTTGTGCTGGAGCCGGCACCAGTACGCGGAGATCGTGCTGAATCAGAAGGTACCGACCTGGCTGGAATGCCACCGCCGCGCCTTCGAGTGGTTCGGCGGTGTGCCGCAAAAACTCATCATCGACAACGCCAGGTGCGCCATTACCCGCGCCTGTCGCCGCGATCCCGTGGTGCAGCGCGCCTATGCCGAGTACGCCGAAGGCTACGGCTTCAGGATCGACGCCCTGCCGCCACGACAGCCGCAGATGAAGGGTCGCGTGGAATCGGGTATCAAATACCTCAAGACCGGCTTTTTGCCGTTGCGCGAGTTCCGGGATATCGTCGATGCCAACCGGCAGTTGCAGACCTGGGTCCTCGAGGAGGCCGGCAACCGCGTCCACGGCAGCACGCACGAGCAGCCGCTGGTGCGCTTTGAGATCGAGAAGCCCTTGCTGCAGCGCTTACCGGCGGTGGCGCCGGAACTCGCCGAATGGGCCAAAGTCAAGGTCCACCGCGATTGCCATGTGCAGTTCGAGAAATGCCTGTACTCAGTGCCCTTCAAGCTGATCGGGCAGTCATTGTGGCTTAAGGCAACGCCGGTTACCGTGCGTATCTACCGCGACCACGAGCTGGTGGCGGTGCATTCCCGGCACTTTAAGCCGGGCAGCCGCGCCAGTATCGACGACCATCTGCCGCCGGAAGCCATTGCCTGGAAGATGCGTGATCCGCAATGGTGTTTACGCCAGTCGGAGAACATCGGTGCATCCTGCCATCAGCTGATCCGCACGCTGTTCGCTGACCGGGTCCTCGATAATCTGCGCGCCGCCCAGGGCGTCATCCGGCTCCGTGACAAGTATGGCAGCACCCGCCTCGAGGCCGCCTGCCAGCGTGCGCTGAGCTACAACAACCCGCGCTATCGCACCGTCAAGACCATCCTCGAAAAAGGCCTCGAGCAACACCCCTCGGCACAACGGGCCTTCGACACCCTGGCCGACAGCTACACCGGCCAGGGACGCTTTAGCCGGGACATCAAATCCTTACTGAAACACTGACACAGGAGATATCACCATGAATCCCATGCCTGAACTGGCTCCCATGCTCAAACAACTGCGGCTGTCCGGCATCCTCGACTCACTGGAATCGAGGAACAAACAGGCCATCGACAAGAAAATGGCTTACCCTGAGTTCCTCTCGCTGCTGATCAGCGACGAGATCGCAAGGCGGGAACAAAAGCGCTTTGCCACGCGGCTCAGGCGTGCCGCCTTCCGCACCAACAAAACCCTCGACCAGTTCGACTTCAGCTTCAATCCGAACATCAACTCAGCACTGATCCATGAACTGGTCACCGGACGCTTTATCGACGAGAAGGTCGCGGTTCTCATCGCCGGGCCCTGCGGCACCGGCAAAAGCCACATCGCCCAGGCCATCGGCCATGCCGCCGTGCGCCAGGGTCGCGATGTGCTGTTTACCTCCCTGTCCAAGCTGCTCGGCGACCTGCATGCCGCCAGAGCCACCGACTCCTTCGATCGCAGGTTCCAGAACCTGGTCAGGGTGCCGCTGCTCATTATCGACGACTTCGGCCTCAAACCGCTTCGCCATCCCCATGACGAGGACTTCCATGACCTGATCGCCGAGCGTTATGAGCGTGCCGCCACCGTCATCACCAGCAACCTCGACTTCTCAGAATGGGGCGATGCCTTCCCCAACCAGTTGCTCGGTGCGGCAACGCTTGACCGGTTGCGCCACGCCGCCTACCGCGTCGTGTTGGATGGCAAAAGTTATCGCTCTCCAAGGCCGCTCGACAACCAACTTGAAAAACACCCGGAATCAGGAAAATAATGCACCCGTTCGAGCCTGAAAATCAGCAACAAAAAGTGGCTCTATTACGCCGAAAACCGCTGGCTCCATTACGGCGAAAAATGACAATCAACTCCAACCAGTCCGCTCGCCTCTTGCGCACGGACTTTCCCGTTACCTCACTCATCTGATTTGCTCCTGTGTAATCAACGGAGCGGAAAACGTAACCGGAAATCAAAAATGGGGGAATAACGGCCTACAATGGCCGCTTACGTTGCAACGGTTCCTTCCTCCACACAACAAAATTATCACTGGCAAAACGGGGCGGAAAATAAAGCGAGATATTTCTCAAATTTTGTTCCACGCTACGGCTCCATGCGCTGGGCGATTTTTCCCAATGTTAAAATTTTCCTAGCGGTTAATCTTCGGTATCAATATATTTCGGACCCATGCAAGAGAATGATCAAACGAAAGTACTATCCGCTTTACAACTCGTTTTGCGGCCAATTATCAAAATCCTTATTCGTTATGGAATTGGGTACAACGAATTTGCGGAAACTGTCAAAACAGCATTTGTAGACGTTGGCAGCGCAGATTTCGGAATTCGAGGACGGCCTACAAACATCTCGCGCGTAGCGGTAATGACAGGTCTTACGCGTAAGGAAGTCAGGCGATTGCGCACTAAGATCGAAAGTGGTCGAAACCCCATAAAAGTAAAAACGACTCCGTTGACTGAAATCCTCCATCGTTGGCACAGTGAGGATCAATTTTTGGATAAGCAGGGACGGCCGGCAACGTTGGAATTTGCTGGCGATGGCAACACGTTTAGTACGTTAGTTAGAATGTTTGGCGGTGATGTTCCGCCTGGAGCCATGAGGACCGAGTTAAAGCGAGTTGGCTCTGTCGTCGAGGATGGTGAGGGAAGACTCAGCGTAAAACGTAGGAGCTTCTTTGCTTCCGATCAAACTGAACACCTTAGAACATCCTTAGTGCACTCAGTGTATCCTCTGCTCGCAAATATTTGTAATAACACCTCTACGGAAAATTCTGAAAACCATATGCCGCAGTATGCAACATATTCGATTGAGATAGCCGAATCTGACATTCCTAGACTTCGTCGGATGTGTAGTGATCGGTTGTCTGATCTTGCGGCTTCGTTCGATGATCTTTTCATCGCCTTTGAACAATCTTCCGAGAAATCAGCAGAACATAGGAAGTCGAAGGTTCGACCCGTTGTCGTTGGGCTGTATTTTTTCGATGAACGCGACTCTAAAGCTGAATATGAGTGGTAAATAGCACCAATAGAACTTTGGCAACTGGCTGTTAGTTTCTATCGAAACCAACAGCCAGTTGCCATTTTCTGTCGTCAAGTTGCGCATTTCGCAGTTATTTTTTCAAAACTCAAAGCAACCTAATTCGAATCGTGCTAGCGTTCTTGAGTGTGTTGTGCTTTCGCAACATAATTTAGTAGCGTTTCGCCACAACCTCCCTTCACTAGAAGTTCATTATTTTCAATCACTTGGGCCATGGTTTTTCGGTCACGTTATAGCTGTGTGCGGCAACTTCTTGACATTAGCTTACTGCCTGTTGTAGTTGGCAAAAGTCCCCCAATTATAGATTTCTATGTGGGTTGCAAGGGCGCTTATCTCGATATATTTTACATATTGCTCAATTGAAGTCGGGATTGATGGCGCAAGAAGTCAAAGAACACCTGAGGCGCGCGATTTCCCTAATGCTGAAGCCACTGGTGAGACTCCTAATTTCTCAAGGAGTCACGCATGCAGAGTTTTCACAGACAGCCAAGGAGGTATACGTTGAGATCGCTCTAAGGCATTTTGAACTTGAGGGCAAAGTTAACAAATCGAGAATAGCCATTTTGACGGGATTGACTCGAAAAGAAGTCAAGAACGTGATCGACCGTACTCTGGTGTCGGAATATCAAGACAAGACCTATTCACGACCAGAGCGAGTGTTAACTGGGTGGTATTCAGATCCGCGGTACCAAGGGCCCTATGGAATTCCACTGGAGTTACCGTATGAGGTGTCAGATGGCAGTGAGCCGTCGTTTGTTGAATTGGTTCGACAATACAGCGGAGATATGGCTCCTCGCCAAGTTTTAAATGAGCTGATTCAATCTGGTTCTACGGTTGAAGTGGACGGTAGGTATAAAGCAATACGCCGAATTTACAAGGCCTCGACGCTATCTCCTGCATTGATCAAGAGACTGGGCGAAGTTGGGTACAGGGTGTTTTCTACGGCTGCAAAAAATATTGATAAGCAAGTCGAGGGAAGTGGTTACTTTGACAGAATGGTTTTCGCAGACGATGGCTGCACGGACAGGCAAATTTCCGAATTCGACGCTTACATCAAGCCACGTGGACAATTGTTTTTGGAGGAGATTGATGTTTGGTTTTCTTCTCGTAAGGACGAAAACGAACGCACTGCAGCCAGAAAGGAAACAGGGATATACATGGTTCACTATGTAGAGGACAACGAGGATCAGGGCGATTTGAAATCGCTGTTGATTGACCGAGGGTTGGAGTAACCATCGAGGACTAGAACATTTTTACATATTTTGGTTTCTTCGAGCGGTTTTGCGAATGGAACGCAATGCTAAATCGGAGATTTTCTACCCATTAGGGGTGGAGAGTTGGAGGCCTTAACTGAGGAGCGAAAGCAAATGTGTGTAGCAAAAAGCGCTGAGATGGTACTCATTTCAGGAGCGACGCTAATTGCGATTACATTTTCGGCAATTGCCAGAGCCGAAACGTCTTCGTATCAAGTACAGCAGTACGGTGGAAATGCGGTCTTCGGCACGACAAGTGCTGATACGGCCGGCATTACCGGCGGCGATGCACTCGGGATCACGGGCGGCGATACGGCCGGCATTACCGGCGGCGACGCACTCGGGATCACGGGCGGCGACACGGCCGGCATTACCGGCGGCGATGTACTCGGGATCACGGGCGGCGACACGGCCGGCATTACCGGCGGCGATGCACTCGGGATCACGGGCGGCGATACGGCCGGCATTACCGGCGGCGATGCACTCGGGATCACGGGCGGCGATACGGCCGGCATTACCGGCGGCGATGCACTCGGGATCACGGGCGGCGATACGGCCGGCATTACCGGCGGCGATGCACTCGGGATCACGGGCGGCGATACGGCCGGCATTACCGGCGGCGATGCACTCGGGATCACGGGCGGCGATACGGCCGGCATTACCGGCGGCGACGCACTCGGGATCACGGGCGGCGATACGGCCGGCATTACCGGCGGCGATGCACTCGGGATCACGGGCGGCGACACGGCCGGCATTACCGGCGGCGATGTACTCGGGATCACGGGCGGCGACACGGCCGGCATTACCGGCGGCGATGCACTCGGGATCACGGGCGGCGATACGGCCGGCATTACCGGCGGCGACGCACTCGGGATCACGGGCGGCGACACGGCCGGCATTACCGGCGGCGATGTACTCGGGATCACGGGCGGCGACACGGCCGGCATTACCGGCGGCGATGCACTCGGGATCACGGGCGGCGACACGGCCGGCATTACCGGCGGCGATGCACTCGGGATCACGGGCGGCGATACGGCCGGCATTACCGGCGGCGATGCACTCGGGATCACGGGCGGCGATACGGCCGGCATTACCGGCGGCGATGCACTCGGGATCACGGGCGGCGACACGGCCGGCATTACCGGCGGCGACGCACTCGGGATCACGGGCGGCGACACGGCCGGCATTACCGGCGGCGATGCACTCGGGATCACGGGCGGCGATACGGCCGGCATTACCGGTATTCTGCAATCCGCTAATGCTGACAATCGAGCGGTCGTATTTTCGGAAGTGCAGAAAGTCCTAACCGGCCCAGTCGACGCCATCGATCCCGTCAACGGTGTGTTCGAGTCGATGGGGCAGGTTGTGATGGCGTCGCATCAAATGCTCGCCGGCTTGTCCGTGGGCGATCTTGTGTCTGTGAACGGCAGTGTGGTCGGAGCCGGCTGGCTCTATGCGGATGACGTTAATGTTTCCGCTCAGCGCTATATTCCTGGAGCGACAGAAGTGTTCGTTTCAGGATGGTTGTCGTCAGTCGACACGAGTGCCGGCACAGCCGAGTTGGGTGGTTTGACCATCGATTACACGGCGAGCCTTGCCAGCGGTTTGGCGCCGCGCCAGGCGATGTGGAGATTTCAGGGAATTCGTCCTGCCGAAAACGGCGTGATGATTTCCGACAGGACTTCAATGGCCCGGTGATTGATTGAGGATGCCGTTGTCGGGCATTCCCGATTGATCTCATGCGTATGAGGAAACCAGGGATGGTTTCCTGTTTGCGCGCGAGTCGCAAAACCAGCCAATAAAAAAGTCGGCGTCCCTGCCGACTTAAGTTCTCGTATCCACCTTGTGTAAGGAGATGCGAGGGTTGGAGGAGCCATCCCCGAGCGATTAGGGATGACTCGAAGCGAATACTATTTGGCTGCTCTATCGGGTGGTGTGATCAGTTTCACAGTTCAATTGCCCACAAAAACAAAGGGCGCCAATTGGCGCCCGAAACTGAACAAAAACAGCGGATTACGTTAAGTCATGCTCAATCCGTGTTGTCGTTGCGCAGGCTCTCAAGAAACGCCTGAAACTTGTCCTGTTCCAGCTTTTGTTTAATCGACTCTCGGACACTCTCGAAGGGCGGTGGAGTTCCTTCTTTCGAGTTCTCACGGAGGATGACATGCCAGCCGAATTGCGTTTGTACCGGCGTTTTCGTATACGCCCCGTCTTCGAGCGTGGCAACGGCGTCTGAGAACGGTTTGACCATCGCCTGAGCGTTGAACCAGCCAAGGTCTCCACCGGACGGTCCGGACGGTCCTGTAGAGTGCTCTTTCGCAAGGGCCTCAAAATCCGCACCATTCTGCAATCGACCGATGATGTCAGCGGCCTGTGCCTGGGTTTTCAGGAGGATGTGCCGAGCCTTGAATTCCTTCGGCGGTGACGCGGCAAATTCCGTATCGTAGGCGGCACGAATATCAGGCTCTGAGGCCGGGTTTCTTGTAACGAAGTCTTGTGCAAACGCGGTAAACAACAGAGCTCTGCGTTGAAACTCAATTTGTGCCTTGATTTGCGCTTCCTCACCGAGTTCCCGGGCGCGCGGCAGGTCGGTTACGAGGTATACGTCCTGCAGTTCTTTCATCACGCTTTCACGTTCCTGCGGCGTTGCCTGCATTGCGGGTTTTCGAATACGAGATTCGAGAAAGAAGTTGAAGACATTCGGATCGATGGTCGTTTCGGTGCTTGACGTTTGTGCCAGCGCGTGCGGCACGCTGACGATGACAGCCGCGGTAATCGCACAAGTGGCCAGCGTCCGACCGAGCCGGAAGGAAATTGACATCTTTGATTCCTCTGAGAATGGAAATTGAATGATATACGATTAGACGCACCGGCACGCAAAAGGTCCGCGGACGTTGAAGAGTTTACTTAAACGTATATCGTTCCTGATGCGCGCTGCAATCACGGCGCCCGAGCGTCAATCCTTAGCGCATGAATGTCGCTGCGCATTAACTCCGCCAGTGCGTCGTAGACCATTTTGTGGCAATCGATACGCGTTCGGCCGGTGAATGCCGCGCTCACAATCCTGACGTCAAAGTGGCCACGGCCGTCCTTTGTTCCGGCATGGCCTGCATGCAAATGGCTTTGGTCTTTCACCTGAAGTTCAATGGGTTTGAACGCATTAGTCAGCAGAAACGTGATCGTTCGAACGCGCTCGGTCGTCACGGCAGGACTTTGATAAAGGGTTTCACTGTGACGCTTTCGTAGACTCCAGCCGCAATGTAGGGGTCGTCGTCGGCCCAGGCCTTCGCGTCTTCAATACTCGCAAACTCGGCGATAACCAGGCTGCCGGTAAAACCGGCGCTTCCGGGGTCGGTCGAGTCGATGGCCGGGTGTGGGCCGGCGAGCAGGAGTCTGCCTGCATCGAGCAGAGTTTTGAGTCGGTCGAGATGTTCGGGACGGGCCGCAAGCCGCTTGTCCAGAGTATCTTCTCGGTCGGTGCTGATAACGGCGTACCACACTAGTCGGTCTCCTCTCGATCAATAGTGTCCTCATCGCCTGTCAGGTGAGTCAGCCACAGTGTTTGTGCAATCAGAAAAACGATCGTCAGGCCCATTAGCCCGAACACTTTGAAGTTCACCCAGGTCTGTTCTTCGAAATTGTAAGCAACGTAGAGATTTAGCAGGCCGCAGGCTGTGAAAAACGCTATCCAGGCGAGATTCAGAGTACGCCAGTGCGCGCTTGTCAGCTTTCCGAGGTTGAGATCTTCACCCAACCCGGAAAACATGCGCTGCACAAGCGGTCGCTCACCGACGAACTGGCTGACCAGAAACACAATCGCGACGGCCCAGTAAAAGGCCGTCGGCTTCCAGTACAGAAACAAGGGATTACGAAAATAAAAAGTCAGGCTGCCAAATGCGATAAGCGCCACGGTGGACCAGGTCAGCATCTTGTCCAATGTGCGTGTCACTAAGTATTTTCCAATCACAGCCACGGGCATTGCGACCATTAGCACGGCCAGAGCGGTATAAATATCCTTGTAAGCAATATAGGTTCCAAGGAACGCCGCAAGCGGCAGAAATTCGATGAGCGCAGTCATGGCGCGCGCATAATACCGCATCGAAAGGGTATCCGCGAAGTGGATGCTCCCCTACAATGCGCGCGTGGCGAAACTCATCGAAATTCATCCGGACGACCCACAGCCGCGAAGGGTTGCCGCTGTCGTGGATATTGTTAAAGCAGGTGGCCTGATAGCCTATCCAACGGATTCCAGCTATGCATTCGGTTGTCACATCGGGGACCGAAAAGCGACCGATCGTATTCGCCGCATTCGCCGGACCGATAAACATCACAATTTCACGCTCGTGTGTGCAGATTTGTCTGAAATCAGCGTCTACGCACGTGTGGACAACTGGTCGTATCGACTCCTCCGTTCACTGACTCCCGGGCCTTACACATTCATTCTGGCGGCGACGCGGCAGGTTCCCAAAATGCTGCAAAATCCGAAGCGACGTACAATCGGCATCCGTGTGCCCGACCACAAACTCGTCCAGGCTATGCTCGGTGCCCTCGGGGAACCGTTGATGAGTTCCACGCTGACCCTGCCAGGCGACGATCGGCCGATGACCGATCCTGCAGAGATCGACGAACGCATCGGTCGCCAGATCGAGGCGGTCATCGACAGCGGCTCCACGGGTATCGAACCGACCTCGGTCATCGATCTGTCGGGCGGAGCGCCGGAGGTACTTCGCGTCGGCAGAGGAGACGTCAGCCTGTTCGCATGAGGCCTGAACTATTTTGCGATAGCCCGCAGATAATGCGTTAGAATGCGCCGATATTCGCCGGAGCCCGCATGAGACCAGAGCTCACCGTCCTGACCGCCGAAGATGCGCCCAAGCCGGAGCAGGATGAAAATCAAACGCCCGCTCAGTCGGAGATGCCGTTTGCCGTCGTCGATGGCGAGCCTGTCACGACACTGCCCCAGGACCTTTACATCCCGCCGTATGCGCTGCAGGTCTTTCTTGAGGCGTTCGAGGGACCGCTCGACCTCCTGCTGTACCTGATCCGGCGCCAGAACATCGATATTCTGGATATACCGATCGCGGAAATTACCCGTCAGTACGTGCAATACATCGAGGTAATGAAGGAGCTGCAGCTCGAACTCGCCGGTGAGTACTTGCTGATGGCTGCGATGCTCGCCGAAATCAAGTCGCGCATGCTTCTGCCTCGCCCGCAAACTGAAGAGCAAGATGAGGAAGATCCGCGCGCCGAGCTCGTTCGCCGGCTTCAGGAATACGAACGATTCAAGAAAGCGGCTGAGGACATCAGCGCGCTGCCGAGGCTGGAACGCGACGTATTCGTCGCGTCCGCTGATACCCCTGATCGGAAGGTCGTGACCAAACTACCCGACGTGACGATGAAGGAGTTGCTGCTTGCGTTTCATGAAGTGCTGAAGCGTGCTGAAATGTTCTCAAATTTACACATGCAGCGCGAGCCGCTGTCGGTGCGCCAGCGTATGAGCGAGATTTTGTCTCGGATCAAGGCCGGCTCGTTCACCGAATTTGTGCAATTGTTCGACCCGCGGGAAGGCCGAATGGGTGTCGCGGTGACGTTCATCGCCGTGCTGGAGTTACTGAAGGAGTCAGTTATTGAAGTCGTACAATCCGAAATTTATGCACCGTTGCACGTGCGGGCAGCGACCGCGGTGCGGCTCGTTTCGGACGTTGATCCGGTGACCGAAGGCGGCGAGTAATGGACCGACAGGAAGTCATGGTTTTTTTGGAAGCGGCGTTGCTGGCGGCGGGCCGGCCCTTAAACATCGATCAGCTGCAGGGCTTGTTCGATGGCCGCATGGCGCCGAAGAAAGCGGAAATTCGCGAAGCCATCGCGGCGTTAAACACCGAATACGAATCGCGCGGAATAGTGGTCTCCGAAGTCGCGTCCGGATTTCGGATGCAGGTGAAGGCCGCGATGGCGGGTCGCCTGCAGAAACTTTGGGAGGAGCGGCCGCCTCGATATTCGCGGGCGTTGTTTGAGACGTTGTCGCTGATTGCCTATCGCCAGCCGATTACGCGCGGTGAAATCGAGGAGATTCGCGGCGTGTCGGTCAGTTCCAACATTGTTCGGCAACTCATGGAACGGGACTGGATACGGGTCGTCGGTCACCGTGACGTTCCGGGCCGGCCAGCGATGTTTGGAACGACGCGCCATTTTCTCGATTATTTCAGCCTGAAAAAGCTCGACGATCTGCCGCCGCTGGCGGATCTGTCCGATTGGGAAAGTCTGCGCGTGCAATTGAATCTGCCGGAGGTTGAGGACTCCGGGGAAGTGGGCGCAGCCGGCGTGACGGTCGAAGTGCCGGACTCCGCCGAGACCGAACCGGAGTCCGAGGAACAGTCGGCCGAACCCGAGTCGACGCATGCCGCCAGTGCCGCCGACGAGGAGCTCGTTGTGTCAGAGTGGCCGGGGTCGGTTGGCTGAGCGCATTCAGAAGGCGCTGGCTGCGGCCGGACACGGTTCCCGTCGCAAAGTAGAGTCCTGGATACGCGAAGGGCGTCTGACCGTAGACGGAATTCCGGCGCAGATCGGTGACCGAGTAGAGGGCAGCGAACGCGTAAAGCTGGACGGGAGACCATTGTCTCTTCGGCGTCAGACAACCCATCACCGGCACCTCATCTACAACAAACCTGACGGCGAACTTACGAGCCGCAGCGACCCGCAGGGCCGGCGCCTGGCGTTCGATGCGCTGCCTTCGCTTAAGGGTGCGCGATGGGTTGCCGTCGGCCGGCTCGACGTCGCGACGACCGGTCTGTTGATCTTCACGACCGATGGAACGCTCGCGAATGCGCTCATGCATCCTTCCAGCGAAGTCGTGCGTCGCTATGCCGTACGCGTTCACGGCAGCCCCGGACAGGCGGATATTGACAGCTTGTGGCGAGGAGTACCGCTCGAAGACGGCGTTGCGCGATTTGACACGATTGAACGCGGTGGCGGTGACGGCTCTAATCGATGGTTCAGGGTATCGCTCAGAGAAGGGCGCAATCGGGAAGTGCGACGTCTGTGGGCGGCAGCGGGATTCGAAGTCAGTCGACTAATCAGAGTAGCGTACGGCCCCGTAGAGCTGCCGCGAAACCTGCGTCGAGGAAGGCATGTCGCGTTGTCCGACGCGCAGGTCCGGCAACTCTACAAAGCGGCCGGCGTCGAACTGCCGGCCGACCTGTCTCGGGTGCGCCACCCACGAGGGCAACGCGGTCGGCGATAGTGCGAACTACTGGGCATCGATACTTTGGCCCGTGACGCCGCGACTGTCCGGCCCGAGCAGGTAGAGGTAAGGTGCGAGTATCTGCTCCGGGGCTTTCAGTTGATCGCGATCCTCCGCAGGGTAAGCTGCGAGTCTCATGGCAGTGCGCGTTGCGCCCGGGTTGATGCAATTGCTTCGCAGGTTCGTGTGTGCGTGCTCATTCGCGAGCACCTGTGACAAGCCTTCGGTCGCAAACTTCGACACGGCGTAAGCCCCCCAGAATGCTTTACCCTCACGGCCCACGCCGCTGCTGGTAAATATGACTGAGGCATCGCCCGATTTCTTTAGCAGCGGCAGCAGAACCTGCGTCAGCGCAAATGCCGCGGTCACGTTGACGTGCATGACCCGTTGCCACATGACGGCATCGTATTGTTCAATGGAAAAGCGGTCACCGAGAATTCCTGCGTTGTGGACGAGTCCGTCAAGATGTCCAAATTCGCTTTCGATGCTGGAGGCAAGCGAGGTGTAGCCTTCGGCATTGGCCGAGGCGAGGTCGAGTACCGCGATGGACGGACGAGGCGCACCGTCGACGGCCTCGATTTCGTCGTACACCGCTTCGAGTTTGGCTGAATTGCGACCGTGCAGAATGACCCGGCTGCCCTGGCGCCCAAGCTCAAGCGCCAGCGCTTTTCCGATGCCGTCACTCGCACCGGTGATGAGTACCACTTTGCTCGCCAGTGCGCCGGCCGGCAAGGAGTAGGTTCGCGTGTCGGTTGTCACGTATCGTTTCCTTCGATCATCGTTCTCGGTACGGGTTCGAGCGATTCGAGTTTCTCGATCTCGCGTCGGGCATGAACGCCAAGCTCGGTGAATTTTCGCGCACCGGGCAGTACGCTGCGCTCAAGCGATCCCACGGCGCGATTGTAATTTTCGACACTGCTCGCCAGTTGCCGTCCGACTTTGTTCATGTGCGATACGTACGTGGCGAGGCGCCCGTACAGGTCCTCCGCAAGTGCGCGAATTTCCCTGGCGTTGTCGGCCAGCGCGAGCTGGCGCCAGCCATAGGCGACAGCTTTGAGCAACGCGACAAAACTGGTTGGCGTCGATAGTATGATCTGCTGCGACAACGCATACTCAATGAGTTCGGCGTCCTCGTTTAGCGCTGCGCTTAAGAACTGATCTCCCGGTATAAACAAGATGACAAACTCCGGACTCTGTTCAAACTGGTTCCAGTAGGCTTTTGACGCGAGCGTCCGGATATGCGTGCGGACGTTTTTCGCATGCCGCTCAAGGCCCAGTTTGCGCTGCGCGTCGTCTTCAGCCTCGGTGGCGGTGAGGTAGGCGTCGAGCGGGGTTTTAACGTCAACGACGAGTTCGCGATTATCCGGCATACGGACAATCAGATCCGGCCGGGCGATTTGTCCGTCGGATTCGGTGTGCACCTGTTCGACGAAATCGCAGTGTTCGACCATGCCCGCCAGTTCCACAAGTCTGCGCAGCGTGATCTCGCCCCAACGGCCTCTGACCTCAGGCCGTCTGAGCGCGTTAACCAGGTTGTGCGTTTCGCGCGTCAGGGAGCGCTGCGCCACCTGCATGGCTTCGATCTGGCTTTTGATACCGCCATAGGCCTCGCTGCGCGCCTTTTCGAGTTCGGATATCTGTTTGTTGGTTGCGTCGAGCGCATCCCGAATAGGCTTTACAAGCGACTCCACGGCTTTTTCGCGGTCGCTTAAATCACTTTTGGCTTTCTCCTGTTGGGTTTCGAACTTCTGTTCGGCGAGCTTCAGAAAAGTATCGCTGTTGGTCCTGAGCGAACGGTGTGACAGGTCGGCGAACGTCTGCGTAAGCCGGGCGTTCGCGAGTTCGAATGCCGCGTCCCGCTCTTCCTGCAGCGATTGCTGACTCTTCAGACGTTGTTCGGCGCTATCGAGCGCATCGAGCAGGCCGTGCCGATTGTTGCGCGCGATCAGCCACGTGATCAAAATTCCGATGAACAGTCCGGCGACTGCCGCCGGCAGGCCGACATAGAGGTAAACGGGATCAATCGTCAGCGTGATCATCAGGCGTCAAGACTAACCGCTTTTAGAACAATTTGCGCCAGTTCTCCGGGCGTGGTAGCCACAATATCGGCATCCCATGCGCGCGGATCGTCGCCGGCCGTAATGTAGCCATAGGATGCAGCGATCGTTGCCGTGCCCGCGCGGCGGCCGGCCTCGATGTCGCGATCGGCGTCGCCGATGAAAATCGTATGTTCGGGCTCGACGCCGGCGAGTTCGCACGCGAGCAACACCGGCGCTGGATCGGGTTTCCTGACCGGCAACGTGTCGCCGCTGATTGTACATGCGCTGCGATCGGCAAGGCCCAGTTCGGATACGAGCGGCAACGTCAGCTGTTCGGGTTTGTTGGTGACGATGCCCCACGGGCAGGACAGCCGGTCGAGTTCGTCAAGCAACTCGCTCAGGCCGTCGAACAGCACCGATTCGTTGCAGATCGCGTCTGCATAGCGATCGAGGAATTCCATGTGCAGGTCGCCGCCGGTCTCGATGACGTCGTCCTCGAAACCGATGGACAACAACCCAACCGCGCCATGGGAAACGTACGAGCGTCCGAGCGAATAGGCGATGGGGCTCAGATTTCGTGCCTGCTGCATGGCCTGCAACACCGCAACCATGTCGGGCGCCGTATCGACGAGCGTCCCGTCCAGATCGAACAGCGCAAGTTCGAATTCACCGTCCTGAATCTGAATCATTCGGCCGGTCGCTGAAAAGCCATCAAATAGTTGACGTCGAGACCGCGTCCCAGAGCGTACTTCCGGCTCATCGGGTTGTAGTGAAGGCCGATACTGTCTTTGTGCTCGAGACCGGCACTTCGGCACCAGTGTTCGAGTTCCGAAGGCCGTATGAACTTTTCGTAGTCGTGCGTGCCCGCGGGCAGCAGGCGCAGCAGATACTCGGCGCCGACGATCGCGAACAGAAAGGCTTTCGGGTTACGGTTGATGGTTGAAAAGAACACGTGCCCGCCAGGCTTCACGAGCGCAGCGCAGGACGCGACTACCGCGGCGGGGTCGGGAACGTGTTCGAGCATTTCGAGACAGGTCACGGCATCGTACTTCGCGGCGTCGCTTGCGGCCGCTTCTTCAGCCGTCGATCTGCGGTATTCGATATCGAGGCCGGAGGAGTGCAGATGCAAACGTGCTACGCCGAGCGGACCCTCGGCCATGTCAATGCCCGTAACCGTCGCGCCGGCTTTCGCCATCGATTCGGCAAGTATGCCCCCTCCGCAGCCGATATCGAGTACGTGCGCATCGCGGAGCGCGACGTGCCCCCGTATCCAGTCGAGCCTAAGTGGGTTGATTTGGTGCAAAGGCCGAAAATCGCCCTCAGGGTCCCACCATCGCGATGCCAGAGCATCGAACTTGGCGAGTTCTGCAGCGTCGACGTTGTCGTACTCTGTATTCATTGTGTCTGAGCTATTCGTTGATGCCATTCGCTGCATCTGCGGCGAACGGCGCCCGTATCGATTTGTGTCAGCTTTCCATTATCCAACTGATGACGGCCCGCAATCCAGACATCGGTCACCTGCGTGGCGCGGGCCGTGTAGACGAGCTGCGAAACCGGATCGTAAACCGGCTGGCTGTTGAGCGGACTCAGGTCGATACAGGCAAGGTCCGCCTGCTTGCCGGCCTCAATTGAGCCAATGTCGCGTTCAAGGCCAAGCGCTCTGGCGCCGTTCAGCGTCGCCATGCGCAAGGCATCGTTCGCCGTCAGAGCGGCAGCGTCTTCACTGCGCGCCCTGGCCAGCAAAGCAGCGAAACGCAGTTCGGACAGCATGTCGAGCACGTTGTTGCTGGCCGCGCCGTCCGTGCCAATGGCGACGTTCACGCCGGCGCTCATATATTCGGTTACAGGCGCGATACCGCTTGCAAGTTTGAGGTTCGATTTAGGGCAATGCGAGATGCTGACGCTGCGCTCAGCAAGCAGTGCGACTTCCGAGTCGACCGGATGAACGTAGTGCACCGCGAGCAGCGATGCGTTGACCAGCCCGAGGCGCTCCAGCCGGTCGAAAGGGCGCAGACCGGTTTGTCGCAGGGCGTCGTCGATTTCCGCTGACGACTCGTGCAGGTGAATCTGCACGCGCACGTCGAGTTGGTCTGCGAGCATGCGCAATTCCGCAAACGACTCGTCGGAAAGCGAATAGGTGGCATGCGGTGCGAAACACGTCGAAATCAGCGGATGGTCGGCGTAGCGGTCATGCACAAGGTCCGTGCCGCGGCTCAGATACTCGGCGCTTGTCCGCGCCCACGCCGTTGGAAAATCGATCACCGGCGTGCCGACCATCGCACGCATGTGCAGGTCCACGGCCGTTTCAGCCACGATTTCCGGAAAGAAATACTGGTCGCTGAAACAGGTCGTACCGCCCGTGATCATCTCGGCAATGGCGAGCTCGGTGCCGTCCCTGACCATCTCTGCGCTAACCCAGCGCCGCTCTGCCGGCCAGATACCCTCACTTAACCAGGATTCGAGCGGGAGGTCGTCTGAAAATCCCCGCAGCAGCGTCATCGCAGCGTGAGTGTGGGTATTGACGAGCCCGGGAATCAGCACGTGATCGGGGCGCTCAATGGCGACACCCGGGCGATAGCGGTCAAATGCTTCGCTGGCGGGCAGAATATCGCGAATCGTGCCGTCGTTGACGATCACGGCGTGGCGATCGAGTACTGTTCCGGCAGGCTCGACGGGCACGCACCAGCGTGGCGCTATCAGGGTATCGCAGGCTCGCATAAGTGGCGCAGTATACGCGTCGTGCGCACCGGTGCCAGCCGCTATTGGAAAATGGCTGCAGGCCGCTAAAATACTGCTGTTTGAACCGCCGCTGTGCTAGAATAATGGCCTGAATAAGCCGGTTGGGCGCTGACGAATCCGCCCCGGCATTACCCAACAATCAGGCCGCTCAATCCCCGTCAAAATCCGTGGTTTCGATCCCGCCGTCCGGCCGGGGCGCGCTCGCATTTTGGCAGGAAACGAGGGCCCGCCAAGTCCGGTCGGAGCGGCCGGGCGGTGTCAACTGACTCGGGAATGGTATGACTGAAGTTGCACAGGAATTGCTGTCGGTAAGTCTCGAAGAGGAGATGCAGCAATCCTATCTCGATTATGCGATGAGCGTGATTGTGGGCCGTGCGTTGCCGGATGTCCGGGACGGCCTTAAACCTGTGCACCGGCGCGCGCTGTACGCGATGCACGAGCAGAATAACGCCTGGAACAAAGCGTACAAAAAGTCTGCCCGTATCGTCGGTGACGTCATGGGTAAATACCACCCACACGGCGATTCCGCGATCTACGATACGATCGTTCGTATGGCGCAGCCATTCTCCCTGCGTTACATGCTCGTGGACGGGCAGGGTAACTTCGGGTCGGTGGACGGCGACAATCCGGCCGCGATGCGCTACACCGAAATCCGCATGTCGCGAATTGCACACGAACTCATGGCCGACATCGACAAGGAGACCGTCGATTTCGTGCCCAACTATGATGAGTCCGAGCATGAGCCCGGCGTTCTGCCGACGCGGATTCCGAATCTGCTGATCAACGGCTCATCCGGCATCGCGGTCGGCATGGCAACGAATATCCCGCCGCACAACCTGACCGAAGTGATCAACGCCTGTCTGGCGTTGATCGAGAACCCGGACATCGACGTGCCCGGACTTATGGAGCATGTTCCCGGTCCGGACTTTCCAACGGCCGGAATCATCAACGGAGCGCAGGGGATCTACGCGGCGTATCGAACAGGCCGGGGACGTGTCTACATCCGGGCGCGCGTGGAGATTGAGACGCTCAATGCGCGCGGTAAAGAAGCCATCGTCGTCACCGAGCTGCCGTATCAGGTCAACAAGGCGCGTCTGATTGAGAAGATTGCGGATCTTGTGAGAGACAAACGCATCGACGGCATCAGCGAACTGCGGGATGAGTCGGACAAAGACGGCATGCGTATCGTCATCGAACTGAAGCAGGGCGAGGTCAGCGATGTCGTGTTGAACAATCTGTATAAGCAGACGCCCATGCAGAGCGTGTTCGGTATCAACATGGTGGCGCTGCACGAAGGGCAGCCGAAGTTGCTGAACCTCAAGCAGGTGCTTGAGGCGTTTTTGTCGCACCGCCGCGAAGTCGTCACACGGCGTACCATCTTCGATCTTCGCAAGGCAAGGGACCGGGCGCATGTGCTGGAAGGCCAGACCGTCGCCCTTGCCAACATCGACGAGGTGATCGCGTTGATTAAAGGCTCCGCATCGCCTGCAGCGGCTCGTGAGGGACTCGTGGCGCGCGACTGGCTGCCGGGTGAAGTGACCGGCATGCTGGAGCGCGCCGGAGAAACGGACACACGCCCTGACGGGCTTGCCCCCGATTCCGGATTGAAGAATGGCAGATACCGTTTGTCAGAGGTCCAGGCGCAGGCCATCCTGGATCTCAGGCTGCATCGCCTTACCGGGCTTGAGCAAGATAAAATAATAAAAGAATACAAAGAGATAATTGATAAAATTAAAGAGCTTTCGAGTGTGCTTGCCGATCCGGATCTGCTGGTTGGTGTCATTCGAGAAGAACTGGTCGAAGTGCGCGATGCGTTCGGCGACGAGCGCCGCACGGAAATCGTTCAGGATCACTCCGACCTGAGTGTCGAGGATCTGATTCCTGAGGAAGAGGTTGTCGTGACGCTGTCGCACGGCGGTTATGCGAAGGCGCAGCCGATCGAAGCCTATCAGGCCCAGAAACGTGGGGGCCGAGGTCGTTCGGCGACCAGGGTCAAGGACGAAGATTTCATCGACAATCTGTTCGTGGCGAACACGCACGATACGATTTTGTGTTTTTCGAGCCGCGGCAAAATGTACTGGCTCAGGGTATTTCAGGTACCGCAGGCGAGCCGCGGATCGCGGGGTAAGCCTATCGTGAATCTGCTGCCGCTTGAGGACGACGAGCGAATCAATGCCGTATTGCCGATTCGTGACTACGCGGAAGGACATTTCGTCTTCATGGCAACGTCGGGCGGTACCGTCAAAAAGACACCGCTCAGCCAGTTCTCGCGCCCGCGCACAAACGGCATCATTGCGATCGACCTGCGCGCGGACGATAAGCTCGTTGACGTCGCCATCACCGATGGTCAGGCAGAAATTCTGCTGGTTGCCAGTCACGGCAAATCGATTCGTTTCAGTGAAGAGGACGTGCGGCCGATGGGCCGCGGAGCTGCCGGTGTTCGCGGTATCAAACTGCCTCCGGGTCACGAAGTCATCGCGCTTTCGATCATCCGCGACGGTCTGATTCTGACGGCGACGGAAAATGGCTACGGCAAGCGCACCGCAGTCGAGGATTTTCCGGTTCAGGGGCGTGGCGGGCTTGGCGTCATAGCGATTCAGACCAGCGACCGAAACGGCAATACGGTCGGTGCGATTCAAGTTGCGGACGAAGACGAGATCATGCTGATCAGTTCGAACGGGACGCTTGTGCGCACCGGAGTTGACGATATTTCGGTCATGGGCCGCAATACGCAGGGCGTACGCCTGATTCGTGTCGAGCGCGGGCAGCGGCTGGTCGGCCTCGCAAGAATCGAGGCCATTGAGGACGACGAGTAATGCACTAAAACGGTGCGCGAAATGACGGTCCGATCTTTACTTATTGCCACAGATTGGGTGCATTTTCGGCCTCAAACCGTAACAATACGCCGCTTTACAATTCAGCTCATTCTCTGACTCAGGAAGCATTGCGACATGTCGCGCGTACACAACTTTAGTGCCGGCCCCGCCGCGCTGCCCCTGGAGGTCCTGCAGCAAATACGGGACGATCTCCCGGACTGGCAGGCCACGGGTATGTCGGTGATGGAAGTGAGCCATCGGAGTCCGGAATTTGTGGAACTGGCGGCGCGTGCAGAGGCTAACCTCCGCCGGCTGCTCGATATTCCGGATGACTACAGCGTCTTGTTCCCGCAGGGCGGTGCGACGATGCAAATGGCGATGGTGCCGCTGAATCTTGCGGGCCCGGAGGATATTGCGGACTACGTCGTAACGGGTAGCTGGGGAAGGAAAGCGGCAGGTGAGGCGAAGAAGTTCTGCAACGTGAACATTGCGGCCGACGCCTCGGACCGTCACTTTACGTATATCCCGGAACCGACCGACTGGCAGCGCAGCGAAGGTGCGGCGTATCTGCACTACACGCCCAACGAGACAATCGCCGGCGTCGAGTTTCATGCTGTTCCGGAAGGAGATGCTCCGCTGGTGGCCGATATGTCCAGTACTATTCTGTCGCGCCCCATTGATGTCAGCCGGTTTGGCGTCATTTATGCCGGCGCGCAAAAAAATATCGGTCCGGCCGGCATCACCGTGGTTGTCGTACGCAATGAGTTGCTGGATCGTGCGCGACCGAACAACCCGCATCTGATGACCTGGAAGGCGTATGCGGAATCTGATTCCATGACAAATACGCCGCCCACGTTCGCAT
This sequence comes from Woeseiaceae bacterium, assembly GCA_965224505.1. GTDB lineage: Bacteria > Pseudomonadota > Gammaproteobacteria > Steroidobacterales > Woeseiaceae > UBA1847. The sequence continues at coordinate 653,490 of CBDCZL010000018.1, read as the reverse complement.
GGTATGTCGCGGATCTCGTATTTCAGTGGCTGCTGGAGCGCGGCGGTCTTGAGGCCATGGCAACGGTAAACGAACGCGAGGCCGGCAAGTTGTATGCGGCGATCGATGCATCGTCGTTTTACTCGAATCCCGTGGCCGCGGATGCGAGATCATGGATGAACGTTCCGTTTATCCTCGCGGATCCGTCGCTCGATCAGCAGTTTTTGGCCGATTCGAAGGCCGCAGGACTGACGAATCTCAAAGGGCATCGCTCGGTCGGAGGCATGCGCGCCTCAATTTATAACGCAGTCTCCGAAGACGCCGTAGACGCGCTGATTGAGTTCATGACGGAGTTTGAAAGGGTGAACGGCTGATGTTCAAAATACTGACGCTCAACAATATCGCGGTCGAAGGACTGCGGCGCCTGCCGCGGGAACGCTACGAGGTTGCATCCGAAATAGCACACCCGGACGCCATTCTCCTGCGGTCTCACAATATGCATGACATGGATATTCCCGACACCGTCGCGGCTATCGGCAGGGCCGGGGCCGGCACGAACAATATTCCAATCGATGCGATGAGTGCGCGGGGCATTCCCGTGTTCAATGCGCCCGGCGCGAATGCAAATGCCGTAAAAGAACTCGCCATTGCCGGCATGCTGATCGGTGCCAGAAATCTTTGTGCCGCGAGCGATTACGTAGCGGCCCTCGAAGAAACGGGCGATGCGCTGAACAAAGCCGTGGAAGCGGGCAAGAAGCAGTTCGTGGGATTTGAACTGCCCGGAAGAACGCTGGGCGTGCTGGGCCTCGGTGCCATCGGTGTCGAGGTTGCGAATGCGGCGCTGGCGCTCGGCATGAAAGTGGTCGGATTCGACCCGGCAATTACCGTGCGCAATGCATGGCAGCTTTCGTCCGGTGTCCACCAGGCCGAAACGCTTGACGAACTTTTCCAGCGCGCCGACTTCGTAACGCTGCACGTTCCGCTGATCGATGCGACCCGCAACATTGTGAATGCCGATCGTCTTGGCCTTATGAACGACCATGGTGTTCTCATCAATTTTGCGCGCGGTGGCGTGGTCGACAATGCCGCGGCCATCGACGCGTTGAACAGTGGCAAGCTGCATGCGTTCGTCAGCGATTTTCCGACACCGGAGCTAATCGCACATCCGAAAGTCGTCGCATTGCCGCACCTCGGCGCGTCGACGGCTGAAGCGGAGCAGAACTGCGCGATCATGGTCGCCGAAAACGTTCGCGACTATCTTGAAAACGGCAATATCCGATTCTCGGTCAATTTTCCCGTGGCACGGCTTCCGAGGCTGGACGCGTGGCGCATCACGCTCGCGAACGCAAATGTGCCGAACATGGTTGGTCAGGTGTCGACGAGCCTTGCCAACGCGGGCCTTAACATTGAAGATCTGTTGAACAAATCGATCGGTGAGCTCGCGTACACCATCGTCGATGTCAACAGCGAGCCGCCGCAGGCAGTGCTTGACGAAATCGCGGTCATTGAAGGTGTGCTGACGTTGCGAAATCTCGGAAAGCCTGTATAAGCAGGGTAAATCTTAGGGCCTGTTAACACTAATGTCATCGACCCTGTTGTGCCTGAAAAAGCGCCTGTCAAGGCGCGAGGAGTGAGGTTTGACACGTCAAATGAATGACGAGCAACGCCGAGAGGCGCTTTTTCAGGCACAACTCGTACGGGCCGAGGCGGTTTTTCGCCCGGCGGTGTTGTCGCTCGCTGATGTAGCGGTGCTACACGGTGCTCGCTCCGCCTTGCCGGAACAAAAAACCGCCTCGGCAGGGTCGATGACATTGGTGTTAACAGGCCCCGGTGATCCGGTTCAGGTATGACAGGCACAGAAAAGGACAACGGTACGTCGGCGCTCGATGAGGTACGAAAGCGCATCAATCAGATCGATGAACGAATTCAGACGCTGATTAACGAGCGCGCAGGTCTTGCGCAGCAGGTTGGGATTGCGAAAGGACTGTCTGGGTCGACGGTTGACTACTATCGCCCCGAGCGTGAAGCGGATGTGTTGCGCAACGTACTTGAGCGCAACGAGGGGCCGCTGCGCGACGAGGAAATTCTACGGCTGTTTCGCGAAATAATGTCCGCGTGTCTCGCGCAGCAGGAGCCGCTGAAAATCGGTTTTCTGGGTCCGGAGGGAACGTTCACGCAGACCGCAGTCTTTAAACATTTCGGTCACTCGGTGCGTGCGCTGCCATTCCACACGATCGACGAGGTGTTTCAGGAAGTTGAAAGCGGTGCGGCGGATTTCGGCGTAGTACCGATCGAAAATTCGACCGAAGGTTCGGTCAACAATACATTGGATATGTTCCTGACGTCGCCGCTGAAAATTGCCGGTGAGATTGAGCTAAAGATTGAGCAGCATTTAATGGGTGGCGTCGCCAACCTGGATGAGATTGAGAGAATTTGCGCTCATGAACAATCGCTCGCGCAGTGCCGCGGCTGGATTCGCGAGTATCTGCCGCATGTCGAGTTAATCGGCATGTCAAGCAATGCGGCGGGCGCTCGCCGTGCGCGCGACGAATCCGGTACCGCTGCCATCGGGCCGGACGTTGCGGCGGAAGTTTACGATCTCAGGGTTCTGGTCAACAATATCGAGGACAGACCGGATAATGCGACGCGCTTCCTCGTCGTCGGTCGGCAGTTGCTCGCGCCGAGTGGCGACGACAAGACGACGATTCTCGTGTCGACCGGCGATACGGCGGGCGGCGCCGGTGTGTTGCACCATCTGCTGCAGCCGCTGGCCGATCACGGCGTCAGCATGACGCGGATAGAATCCAGGCCGTCGAGGCGTAAAAACTGGGATTACGTCTTCTTTCTGGATATTGAGGGCCACGCCGAGGAGTCTCCCGTGTCCGAGGCATTGCGGGAGCTGCAAAACGACAGCTCGCTTTTCAGAGTGCTCGGGGCATACCCGAAGGCGATCGGGTGAATCGATGAGATTCCTGGTAACGCCGTCGCGAGTGCGCGGCGCAGAAGTGACCGTGCCCGGCGACAAGTCGATCTCGCATCGTGCACTGATGCTGGGTAGTATCGCCACCGGACGAACCGAGGTCAGCGGATTTCTGGCGGGTGAGGATTGTCTGGCGACGCTTGCCGCCATGCGCGCGATGGGAGTCGTCATCGAACAATACGCACCAACTGAGATTTCAATCGAAGGTGTCGGTCTGCATGGCCTGAATTCCGTATCGTCCCCGATCGATCTCGGAAACTCCGGCACGGCGATGCGCCTGATGACCGGCCTGCTGGCGGGGCAGGCCTTTGATACGACATTAATCGGAGATGTGTCGCTAAGCAGCCGGCCGATGCAGCGCATCATTACACCGCTGACGAAGATGGGCGCGGCGATCGAAAGTGATTGCGACGGGACGCCGCCTCTACAGATTGCCGGCGGACTTCGGCTGCGGGGAATTCACTACCGCTCTCCCGTGGCTAGCGCTCAGGTCAAGTCGGCCGTGTTGCTCGCGGGCCTGTACGCGGACGGAGAGACCAGTTTCACGGAGCCGGCACCGACTCGCGACCATACGGAGAAGATGCTTTCGTCGATGGGCGCTCCCATCACGGTCTCTGGTGCCAGAGTTTCGCTGTCAGGATCCGACACCTTGCATGGGTGTCAGGTACAGGTGCCGGCAGATTTGTCCTCTGCAGCGTTCGTCATGCTGGCGGCGATACTCGCCGAGAACGCCGACGTGAAGATCGCCAGCGTCGGGGTGAATCCCACGCGCACCGGTGTGATCGATGTGCTGCGGCAGATGGGTGCCGACATAGCGCTCGAGAATCTTCGTTGCTTCGGCGACGAACCCGTTGCCGATATTCGCGTTCGATCGTCTGCGCTGCGCGGCGGTGCTGTCAGTTCGGATATTGTGTCGCTCGCCATTGATGAGTTTCCGGTTCTGTTTGTGGCAGCCGCGGCGGCAAGAGGCAGTACCGAGTTCAGCGGCATCGGTGAGTTGCGGGTCAAGGAAAGCGACCGTATTGCAGCGATGTCCGAAGGGCTGCGCAGGATGGGCATCGACGTCGACGAATCGCCGGACGGTGCGGTTATCCACGGTGGGCGATTTACGGGTGCTACGCTCGCCAGTTACGGGGATCACCGGATCGCGATGTCTCTCGCTGTTGCTGCTACGATCGCCCACGGAGAGGTCGAAATTGAACATGTCGATGCTGTGGAAACGTCTTTCCCGGGCTTTTGCGAGACTTTGGGCCGGATCGGAGCCGATATCCGGAGAGTCGATGAGCCCTAGTGGACCGCCCGTGATCGCGATCGACGGTCCCGTTGGCAGCGGCAAGGGCACAATCGCGCGTCGAGTTGCCAACGCGCTTGGATACCATTTGCTGGACAGCGGCGCCTTGTATCGCCTGACTGCGCTGGCGGCGTCCGCTCAGAACGTGGATACCGACGACATCGGGTCGCTCGTCGCCGTGGCACGCGAACTGGATGTGGAATTTGGCAGCGATGCGGCGGGCGACGAGCAAATCCGGCTCGATGGCGATGATGTGACGCTCGATGTCCGCCGCGAGACTACCGGTGAAATGGCCTCTGTCGTGGCGGGCATTTCCCAGGTGCGGGAAGCGCTGCTTGAACGCCAGCGTGCCTTTCGTGCCGCGCCGGGACTGGTAGCGGATGGCCGGGATATGGGGACCGTGGTTTTCCCCGATGCAGTACTGAAAGTCTTCCTCACCGCCAGTACTGAAGAACGCGCAAAAAGGCGCTATAAGCAGTTGAAAGGCAAGGGTATCGATGTTAGCCTTGCCGCCCTTTCGCGGGACATAGAGGACCGCGACCGGCGTGATTGCGAGCGTACCGTGGCTCCGCTGCGGCCCGCTGAAGACGCCAGAGTGCTGGATTCATCCAGCCTGTCCATCGACGTTGTAGTGGAAACGGTACTGGACTGGGTCGCCGACCTCTGATTTTCAAGCCGGAAAGTTCATGGACAGGATCGGACAGGACGTTCGTTCCTTTTTTGTATTGACCGTCAGGAGCAGGACGCCAACTGACGCAATGGGCGGGGATGCTGAGTCCCCTTGGTTAACTAAACATGTCTGAAAGTTTTGCTGAGTTATTTGAAGAGAGTTTTGCCAGTCAACAAATAAAACCCGGTTCGATCATCACCGGTACCGTTGTCGCGGTAAACGACGATGTTGTCATCGTCAGTGCGGGCCTCAAGTCCGAGGCCGTCATCCCCGTAGAGCAGTTTAAGAACGATGTGAGCGACGGCGGCATCTCCGTTGGCGATGAAGTCGAGGTCGCACTCGATGCCGTTGAAGACGGCTTCGGTGAAACTCGCTTGTCGCGCGAAAAGGCCATACGGGCTCGCACCTGGACCGACCTTGAGAAAGCGTTTGAGGACGGTGCCGTTGTGGAAGGCGTCATCAATGGACGCGTCAAGGGCGGGTTCACGGTCGAAATCGACAACGTCAGGGCGTTCCTGCCGGGTTCGCTGGTCGATGTGCGACCGGTGCGCGATCCGGCCTATCTAGAAGGCAAGAGCCTGGAATTTAAAGTCATTAAGCTGGATCAGCGGCGCAACAACGTGGTCGTATCGCGCCGCGCCGTCGTGGAGACCGAGTACTCGGCAGAGCGCGAACAGCTTCTCAAGGAACTGCAGGAAGGCAATACGGTCAAGGGTATCGTCAAGAACCTGACGGACTACGGCGCCTTCGTGGATCTGGGAGGCATTGACGGACTGCTGCATATCACCGATATGGCATGGAAGCGCGTCAAACATCCTTCCGAGGTCGTGGACGTCGGCCAGGAAATCGACGTCAAGATTCTCAAGTTCGACCGCGAGCGGCAGCGCGTGTCGCTTGGCATGAAACAACTCGGCGACGATCCGTGGCAGGATCTCGCGCGTCGCTATCCGCCGCAGACGCGCATCTTCGGCAAGGTCACGAACATCGCCGACTACGGGTGTTTCGTGGAGATCGAAGATGGCGTCGAAGGGCTTGTGCATGTGTCTGAGATGGACTGGACGAACAAGAACGTCAACCCGTCGCGGGTGGTTTCGGTTGGCCAGGAAGTTGAGGTCATGGTCATAGAGATCGACGAAGAGCGCCGCCGTATTTCGCTCGGCATCAAGCAGTGCCAGTCGAACCCATGGGCCGAGTTTGCAGCAACCTTTAACCGGTCAGACAAAGTGTCCGGACAAATCAAGTCGATCACGGACTTCGGAATCTTTATCGGGCTCGATGGCGGCATCGACGGTCTCGTGCATCTTTCCGATATCTCCTGGGACATCCCGGGCGAGGAAGCGGTCCGCAACTACAGGAAGGGCCAGGAGATCGAAGCAGCCGTACTTGCTATCGACGCCGAGCGCGAGCGCATCTCGCTCGGTATCAAGCAGCTCGAAAAGGATCCGTTCTCGGGCTGGCTCGCGGCCAATCCGAAGAATTCGATCGTCAAGGGCACGGTCACTGAGGTAGACGCGCGCGGCGCAACGGTCGATCTCGGCGACGGCGTATTCGGTTCGCTGCGGGCCTCCGAACTCGCGCGTGGCCGTGTGGAGGACGCGCGCACGGTGCTTAAGGTCGGCGATGAGGTAGAAGCCAAATTCACCAACGTGGACCGCAAAAACCGCTCGATCGCACTGTCGATTAAGGCGAAAGAAGCTCACGAAGAGCAGGAAGCCGTCAGCAGCTATAAATCGGATTCGTCTGCGGCGCCGGTTGGCACGACACTGGGCGAACTTCTGAAGGAAAAAATGTCGGGGGACAGCAAGTAGTAAGTACAATTTGCTATCGCTTGTTGCATGTGTGAATCAATGTGCAGCAGCCTTTAGACAATCCAGTATGCTAATCGGTCTTAGGGAGCGAGGCCGGTTAGTGTACGCCTTCTAAACTGCCGGGAGCCAGGAATGTCGATCGACTCCACTCGATCGAAACGGTTTCCAAAATCAACTGGCGGTTCCGCTACTCACTGGGCAATCAAGCCTATTCTTCATTGACATCAACACGCGTATACCCGCCTCCGAACTTCTGTCCATCCGGATAGGAGAGATAGCCCATCTCGTTTCCGGTGATTACCTTGACCGCTAACCCGTATCGGTCAGTGCGCCGTTACGATCAATCAGGTGACGCTCGATGCGCAGATCGCCGCGCTGATAGAGCTTGCCGTTGCTGTACCACCAATTGTCGACCTTCGTGCAGGCCAGTCGCTGTATGTGATGTGCCCGATATGGATTGTTGGTATGAACATTGGATAGCTGGTCCAATATTGCAAAGATGGAAATATCTTCGTCCACAGATCAGACCAGTCGAGTATCCCTGTTGCGGAAGCATGGAATTCTCCACGAAAAAGTGCCATAGTGGTTACGGTTAAACTCAACGGTTTATACAGTGCGATTCCTTTTCTGTTTTTCGTTAATCACTGCAGTTATGGGAGTCAACCCAGATATGTCAGGCAAGCCATCCTTCGATGAGCGCCACGCAGAACTCTACTCGGAATTTCGCGAACCAAAGTCAGACCGAGAATTTGCTGCTAAATCAGAGTACATGGCGATAAACTGGTTGGCCTTCAGGAGGATGTTCAGCGGGACATTGCCTGAGCATCGCTTGGATGAGCTTTCCGAGTATTTTTCAGCAGAGCTTAACCGGATTAGCTCAGACATGGGTACGCGCGATGAAATGCTTCTCGGTGCGTGCGACGAGAAGAAGCCTCTCGTTGTTCGCGCTGAGATTTACGCTGATGCGATAGGGCATCCCTGGCGTCAGCTATTGCTGCGAGCGCGTAATTTGGAGACACAACTTTCGGAATCAGAACGGCGACTGGTCTATGGGGGAGTGCTAAAAAACATGGACTTTGGTGAGGGGATGATCCCTGCAGCAGTACCGAGTCCGGTGTACACCATGTTAGCCAGCGAGTACGAGCGTTCGTTTCGACAGTGGCTTTCTTCGCGATGTGAAGTCATGGACCCTGGGCCTGGTCACGAGTATGAGTATCACGAAGAGATTACTGACGGGAACGGCGTGCGTCACGTATTTCGCGCGTTTCGTAGGATTAGAAAATGCGATTGATACTACTTACAGTTTTATGTTCTTGTTCGACAATGGTCTTCGGACAGGCAACGCCTCCAAGCGGATGGGGGTTACCACATGACGTGTATGCTAAGGGTGATTGCTACACAGGCCCGCACACAGCGGCTTACAGCACAATTACTACGTGGTGTTCAACGAAAATAACAGACTTGGGTGTTCCACCCGGCCCGCATACGATTGATGGTGAGAATTTCTATGTATGGGGAGGGATTACCGGTGTATACAAGACGTGGGCTAAGTTTGTCATATTGCCGTTGAACAAGAACTGGATAGATATGCGTATCGTTGAAGATACGAAAGGTATCGCTTGGGTAGATCCAACAGGTTATGCCTCAAACGAAGTCGTTCTCAGTTGTTTCGAGCACATTGCTACGGTGTACGCGCGAACGAAGGGCTCCTTAATGGACGCGACGGGTAATATTGCGCTTGGAGTCGCAACTGGCGATACGTCAGGACAGGGAATTGGAGCCATTTCGGCAGATTCTGTATGCAACCAAAGAACACCTGATTCCGACGAAAAGAGAGTTCATCTTCCCGACCCAGAGATCATTTGGTTCCCGACGAGCGACTGCTCAGGAACCTCGCTCAGTGTTCTATCAGAGGCGAATCTCGCTTTGCCCTCAATGTTCAATCCAATTTCATTCAAATGGAACAGTAGTGACACGGATTGCAAGGAAGCAGATGGGGGGCCGGCAGCGCTGGATCGTGAGGTATGGGTGTACTGGTATCCGGTTTGAACTGGCCCTTACCAGAAGGTGGCAACTCTTGATATTGCATTTAGGGTCTGTTGACAATTAGCAAAGCCACAGGAAGCTGGCGACGATAGCAATGAAGGCAGAATATCGGCAGGCGAGTTTGTCGTAGCGTGTGGCGATGCGTCGGAACTGCTTGAGACGGGCAAAAAAACATTCAATGAGGTTGCGGTGTTTATACTGGTGGCGATCAAATGCGCGTTGTTCAATGCGGTTCGCTTTGGGCGGTATCACGGCGTTCGCAGGCAGTGCTTCGATAGCCGTGATCAGTGCGTCCGAATCGTAAGCTTTGTCGGCGACGACGGCCTCGGTGGACAGACCATCGATCAGACCCTGCGCCTCCGTCAGGTCATGCACCTGACCGGCAGTCAGCGTCCATCGTGCCAGCAATCCCAGGCCTTCTACCAGGCCATGAATTTTTGTCGTCAGTCCGCCGCGCGAGCGGCCGAGCGCCTGCGGACCGTTTTTTTTGCCGCACCGGCAGCATGCTGGTGCGCTCGGACAATGGTGGAATCCAAAAACACTTCTTCAAAATCGGCGTCTTTGGCCAGCTCCGCAAACACCCGGTGCCAGATGCCTTTGTCCGACCAACGGGCAAAGCGTTTGTACACGCTGTTCCAGGGGCCAAAGCACTCTGGCAGGTCCCGCCACGGCGAACCGGTTCGTGCGATCCACAGCACCGCTTCGACGAACAAGCGGTTATCTTTGGCCGTCACACCGCAGTCGCCGGGCTTGCCCGGCAACATGGCTTCGATCCGCTCGAACTGGTCATTCCTTAAGAGTAATCGGGGCATCGATCCAACTCCTTCAATGAGTTGGAACAATAGTTTACCTTTAATTGTCAACAGACCCTAGTTTAGGAGCGATGAGTTTCAAGATTGCTTTTGGAGCGGAGGACTTTCCCTATCAGCCAGGCGTTTGCTATGGCTACAAAAGCGTAGACCTCCGCCCCTGACCCGGTTGGCGTACGAAATCGTATGCTGGCAGAAGTAGCAAGTTTTAGCGGCGTGTATAAGATCGCGGACACATAATGATGCGATATTTGTGAATGATGGCGACTGGGAACGGCTGATATTCCCGATAGACAATCCGCGTCATGTAATGGCGCAGGTTTGTGCCGTTACATGTACCCCTGAAATCTGGAAATGGCTGGCTGTGATGCAATAAAGGAAGCGATCTCGCCAGAAACTTCAGCAAAAAGAGCACCATTTGGCCAAAAAAGGGTAGCCCGGATGGGCCGCTCTGGGCTATTATTACCTTTAATTTCCGTGAGTTACGCGGCCAGGCGATACGGCGAAAGGTAAAATGACAAAATCAGAACTGATTGAGGCTATCGCGCGCAAGCAAAAACATCTGCCAGGGAAGGATGTCGAACTGGCGGTAAAACATCTCCTTGATTTGATGAGTGACTCTCTGTCACAGGGGCAGCGAATCGAAATACGCGGCTTCGGAAGTTTCTCGTTGCATTACCGTCCGCCGCGCATTGGCCGCAATCCGAAAACAGGTGAGGCCGTCGCATTGTCGGGCAAATACGTTCCACACTTCAAACCCGGAAAAGACTTGCGTGAACGCGTCAACGCAAGTCGGCATTTCCCCATCAAGAATTGATTTTTATTAAGCGAATTCTTTTAGCGCTGCTGATCGTCACGATCTGCGTGCTGATGGTCGTCTTTACGGCCGGCAATCCCGGCACTGTCGGCATAAAGTTGCTGCACTGGGAGTTCGATCCTCCTGTCTCTCTCGCGTTTACGGCGGTGTTCGCGATCGGTTGGCTGTTCGGCATTCTTTGCATGGGGCTGTACGCCCTGAAGCTTGCAAACGAACGGCGCGTATTGCGCCGTTCTCTGAGGATGTCGGAGAATGAGGTGAGTAGCCTCCGGAGCCTGCCGCTAAGCGATGCCGACTGAATCCACTTTTCTCCTTGCGGGTCTGTTTCTGCTGCTGGCAGCGGCTGGCTGGGCGATGGGCCGGTTTGGCGAACGCGAAGAGGACATCGCGCCTGCGCCGCTGAATATCGACTATTTGAAGGGCCTGAATTTCCTGCTGAACGAGCAGACCGACCAGGCGTTGGAGCACTTCCTTCGCATGGTGCGCGTTGACGATCAAACGATCGAAACCCATTTCGCGCTCGGCAGCCTGTTTCGGCGCCGCGGTGAAGTCGATCGCGCCATTCGTATTCATCAGAACATCATTGCGCGACCGGATCTTGCCTCGGAGCAGCGGGACCAGGCGCTGTACTCGCTGGCAAAGGATTATCTGGCAGCGGGCTTGCTGGATCGTGCGGAGAAGCAGTTCGTGCGGCTCGCGCAGGGCTCTCGTTATCAGGTGCAGGCACTTGAGTCGCTGTGCCGCATTTATGAGCAGGAGCGCGACTGGGAAAAAGCGATACACGCGGGTCAGCGTCTCGAGGTACTTGGCGGCCGTTCGCTCGCGCTGCAGATTGCCCACTATTATTGTGAACTGGCCGAAGAAGCTGCCGCCGGAAACGACTATGCCGCTGCGCGTCAGTACGTGAAGAACGCACAGTCGGGCCGACCGCGGACCATGCGCGGCGCGTTGACGAGAGCGCATATCGCGCGCGACACGGACGACAACAAAACCGCTCTCAAGCTTTACCACCGCATCATCGACGAAAACACCTACCTGATCGCCGAGGCGCTGCCCGAGATCGTTACGATCTACCGTCGTGAAAACGCGCTTGCGGAACTTGAGAGAGCACTCGATTCCTTACTGCGTAAGCATCCCGAGATGAGTTCTCTGCTGGCGTACACTGCGATCGTCAACGATCTGGGGGGCGTTCCGGTCATCGACCAGTGTGTCGAAGATTACATGTTGAACGAACCGACCCTCGGGGAGTTTATCGATTTGCAGCAGTTGTCCGAAGGCGATGCGGGTTCGGAACGATCGGCGCTCGCGAAAGTGCGCGGGGCATTGTCCAGGCTCGCAGCGGCGACACCGCGATATCAGTGTCAGGAATGTGGATTTTCCAGCCAGCGCCTCTTGTGGCAGTGCCCAAGCTGCAGAAACTGGGAGACGCAGCGGCCTGCGTCGAGAGTGCAGTTCGACACCGTGCTGCAGCACAGCATTACAAATCCCTGACAATCCCCGAGTTTCGATTGCAGACCGGCCGCCCGCGCTGCCGTAGGCTCTGTGCGTGAATCAATACACAAGGAGCTTAAGCATGAGATTGTTTTCGACACTTGCCGCGTGTCTGCTGCTGTCGTTGCCGCTGGCTGGGTTTGCAGCACCCGTGGACATCAACAAGGCCGACGCCGCGACGATATCGGCTGAGGTGAAGGGTATCGGGCCCGCCAAGGCAAAAGCCATTGTCGAGTATCGCAGGAAGCACGGACCGTTTCGCAGCGTTGACGATTTGTCGCTCGTAAAGGGGATTGGCGAGAAGACCGTGGAACGCATTCGGGAGGATGTCAGCGTATCCCGGACGAAAAATTAGCCTTGATCGATCGAGAATCGGGTCGCCGGGCCGTCCCGTGCGACCTGATTCTCGGCACGGGGTGTGATCGATTTGGGTGACTTTGTGCGATTTGAGCGACTATCATTGCGGCTCGACTAAGCAACAAGCGGTGAAATTTTGGAACAACGAGTCAGAGCTGCAGTGTTTCCGGTCGCAGGACGCGGGACCCGCTTCCTGCCGGCAACCAAAGCAAGCCCCAAGGAAATGCTGCCAATCGTCGACAAGCCGTTGATACAATATGCGGTCGAAGAGGCGATCGAAGCGGGCGCGAGCAAACTGGTTTTCGTGACTGGCGCATCGAAACGCGCCATTGAGGATCATTTCGATACGGATGCGGAACTCGAGCGTGCGCTGACTGAGTCTGGCAAGGATGCGTTGTTGCAATCGATTCGCAACATCGTCCCTGCGGGTGTTTCGTGCGTGTACATTCGCCAGGGTGAGCCGCTTGGCCTCGGCCACGCCGTGCTTTGCGCACGTCCCGCGGTTGGTAATGAACCTTTTTTCGTTCATCTCGCCGACGATTTGATCGATGGCACGCCAGGGTGCCTGTCCCAGATGAGCGCCGAGTACAGCCGGCACGGTGGCAGCATCGTCGCGGTGGAAACTGTACCTCGGGCGCATACGTCAAATTACGGCATAGTGGAAACGACGTCTTCCGGTCAGCTGCGCAGCATCGTCGAAAAGCCGGCACCGGAAGATGCGCCTTCCGACCTTGCCGTGGTTGGCCGTTACTTGTTGTTGCCGGAAATTTTCGACCGGCTCGAACGCACCGGGCGCGGCGCGGGTGGGGAAATTCAGTTGACCGACGGAATTGCCGATCTTCTGACCCGGTCCCCGGTTTACGCGTTTCCGTTTGACGGCACACGTTTCGATTGCGGGAGTAAGCTTGGGTATCTGCAGGCCACGGTCGCATACGGACTCAGGCATCCCGATACGGGTGACCGCTTTCGGAGCCACCTGCGCACAGTGCTGCCGGATTAGTTAGACTGACTGTTCCGAAGCCCACCGAAACAGAAGGTACGAGCTATGCCCGAGTTGCCACGTTTGCGTGTGTCGATCGCGTTTCTCGTGCTCGCAAACCTGATTCCCGTCATCGGTGTATTGTTCTGGAACTGGGACATCTTCTACTTGCTCCTGTTGTTCTGGTGCGAAAACGTCGTCATCGGTTTTTTCGGTATCCTCAAGGTGCTGTTGTCGGGCGGCGGTGTATTCACGTCTGTGTTTTTCGCCGTTCACTATGGCGGATTCATGTTTGGTCACATCATGATTTTATTTAGCTTGTTTTCCGGTCTCGGTGGATACGATAGCCGCAGTATGTCCGAACACGAATTATTGCTGGATGCGATTCTCAACAAGGTCACACCCCTGCCGATCATTGCATTGTTCGCCTCACACGCGGTGTCGTTCGCGACGAATTTCCTGCGTTCAAACGAACGCGACGCCCTGAGCCCTTCGGAGGCTATGGCATTGCCCTATAAGCGCATGGTGATCACGCACGTCGCGTTAATTGCCGGCGGTTTTTTTCTTTCGAAACTCGGACAGCCTCTTGTCGGGCTGTTACTGCTTGTCGGAATGAAGATCGCGCTGGACGTTACGTTTCATCGGCGGGAACACGGTGAACTGGCGATCTGAGTTTCGATCCTGCAATGCCACAAGTCCCGGGCACGGAATGAAAAATCACTCGGAAGATCCTTTTTTTGTCGTTGGCTCGCCGAGGTCCGGTACGACGCTGCTCGTGCAATTACTGAACAGACACAGCCGGCTTTTCATTCCGCCGGAGACGGCATTTTTTCACGCAAAACATCAACACGAAGCACGGTTTCGCAGTGAAAATCGCGAGGATATGCTGAGAGCCTTCGTCGATTTCTTCCTAAGCAGGCGCGCAATACGCCTTTTTGCGCTGGACGACCCGAATTTGAGGCCGATGCTGCTTGACGGCGCGGCGGATTATTGCGATGTCCTTAGCAACTTCATGCGTTATCTGATGGATTCGGAAAGCGGGCGACGCTGGGGAGAAAAATCGCCTGTACACCTGAACTACGTGCCTGAAATTCTGAATTGCTATCCCGAGGCGAAGATCCTTGCGATCGTCCGCGATGGGAGGGCAGTCGTTGCAAGCCGCATAAACCACCCGAATTGGAACGATAACCTCTACTCGGCCTCCAGAATCTGGAGGCGACATGCCAGAACTTTAAGGGAGTTGCGTGAATGCTATGACCGCAGTCGATTGCACGTGCTGCGCTACGAAGACCTTCTGCAGCAGCCAAAAAACGAACTTTTGGCTGCGACGGAATTTCTCGGTGAACCTTTTGAGCAGAATATGCTTGGGGCCGGTGGCGGTACGGAAAGCGGTAAGTTTGACCGCTACTACGATCAGGACTGGATGAGAAAGAGTCGGGCCCCGATCGATTCACGACGAATAGCCGCCTGGGCGGACAATTTCAACAATAACCAGATTGCATGCGTTGAAAAACAACTCTCGAGCGAACTGACGTTCTTCGGCTACTCCCTGACCGGTGCTGCGAGTTCCTGGTGGCCGCTGCTGCTCGGCAGGGATTTCCTGGTTTTTCTGGTACGCAAACTAGTCAGACGGTTCAATCCGCGAGGGTATTAGCCGGTTAATTCACAAGCTCTAATAGGCCGCATCATCCGAGAATACCTTGGTGACGGTCGCCAGTATTATGCGCAGATCCAACATGGGAGACCAGTTTCTGAGGTACTCAAGGTCGGCTTCAACTCGTTTGCGCATCTGATCGACGGATTGTGTGGCACCCCTAAGCCCTCGTACCTGGGCGAGACCCGTAATGCCGGGATTGACCTTGTGTCTGATCATGTATCCCTTGATGAGTTTTCGATACAACTCGTTGTGAGCAACGGCGTGAGGGCGTGGGCCGACAATGCTCATTCTTCCCTGAAGAACATTGATAAATTGCGGCAGTTCATCGAGTGAGTATTTTCTCAGGAATGCACCGAAGCGAGTCGTTCGGGGATCGTTTCTCGTGGCCTGTTCAACCGTTGACCCGTCGTCCGAGCTATTCATGCTCCTGAATTTGTAGACGATGATTTGCTGACCGTCGAGTCCATAGCGCTTCTGTTTGAAAATTACGCTTCCAGGCGAGGATAACTTGATTCCCAGCGCAATGAGCAGCATTAGTGGAGATATCAGCAGTAGTATGCCTAGCGAAAGTGTGACATCGAGCAGGCGCTTCGTAACGCCTCTGATGCCGAAAAACGGGCTTTCGCGCAGGGCGACAATCGGCTGGCCGTCAATCTGGCTCGATCGGCACTGAATCAGATCGAAAACAAAGACGTCAGGTATAAAGTAGATCGATGCGGTCGTGTCGTGCAACTGGTCCAGAAGTTCCACAACACGCTGAATGCTGCGCAGTGGCAGTGCAAAAAAGACGACATCGGTTTTATGCGATTTCAGATACGCAGGAAGGTCTTTAAGACAACCGAGCAATCGATCGGTGTGGCTTAGATGTCTAAGCCTGTCGGAACTCCTGTCGTCGAAGTACCCGGCCACCTGTATGCCCGCGTGTTCATTGCTTGAAATTCGTTGCGCAAGCGACGTACCGATTTCGTTGCCGCCGACGATGACCGCTTGTCGCGGGTTTCGCGCGAGTTTGAGCAGCCGAAGAATGAACAGGTCCACTATGTGCTGTACGGACTCAATCATGATGGGCGTTACGACGGCCCACGTCAGCAACGCCTTCCTCGAAAAAGTCGCAGAGGATTTTGTGACGTAACCGATCAGCAACAGTATGGCAACCAACAGAAGCCAGTACCCTACGGTACTTACGATATTGAGTCTGAACTGGCTGGCGATTTCGACATCGCTCACCCGGGGGCGAAACAGAAGCAGCGCAAGGAGGCCGGAAATAACGAGAAGTGTTCTGTAGTTTTCGTTTAGGTAGGTGCCATAAATTTTTGTAATTACAAGCATTGATACGACGACGACGATCGCCGGTACGATCCTGCGCGTAATTTGCGCAAACCCCATTACCAGTCCCTGGCCAGAATATGTAGTAAATAACACGAACTTTCCTTACCTGCTCGCCGTTCAGGCGAATTCCTTTATCGTGCACTCCGGCAGTCCAGCGATGCTATCGCTCTTACGATTGCTAGTGACCGAATACTGCCGGCAAACGTCTTGTTATTAGTCTCTATCGAATATTAAATACACGTCATTCTGCTCCGATTGGCATCCGCAGCGATGTGCAATTTAAGTAAGAAAAGAGTTTTAGGAAGACATTCATAGTGTTGCGCAATATATCTAATTTCTCTTTGATGTTATTCGTTGTGCTTGTCAGTTTTAAGCACACCGCAATCGACGATGCAGCCGCTTCACAAGTCACAGAGGACAGTGAAACGTCGCGTCAAATTGATGAAAAGCCGGTGCACCGACACTCACTCGGGAATTGTACAAGCACTTCGAAGTATCACCCCGGACATTATGTCTCACTGACTCGCAAAGATACCGACAAGGAAGTTCGTGCCGTTGCTCTGCCGGGTGTGCGCGGTATTCAAAAACGTTATTTCTGGAAGAGCCTGGAGCCGCAGCCTGGGCATTATGTATTCGAATCGGTAGAGCGCGACCTCCAGCTTGCTGCGGAACTTAATTTACAGTTCGTATTATTTGTAGGCGATAAGTCCTTCAATGGGGAGGTGCCTTTACCGACGCATCTTGCGCATCCGCCATTCACGCTGAAGAATCGAAATCGAGGCTACACCGCGGCGCGTTGGCATCCGACGGTCATTGGCGAATTCAGCGCGTTATTGAGAGCGATCGGTGACCGATTTGACTGTCATCCAAATTTCGAGGGTATTGCTATTCAGGAAACAGCTTTAAGTCTCGACAACACAGTACTGAATGCAAACGGGTATACGCCGGAAAAATACCGTGACGCTTTGACCGGCGTTCTGTCGGCCGCCGCCGATGCACTGCCGAATTCAAACATATTCTGGTATATGAATTTTTTTCCGCGCGAGCAGTCCTACATACTGGAAGTGGCACGGAATGTTGCGGCACCGAATCTGATCGTTGGCGGTCCGGATATTCTGCCGGACAACGCGGCGTTGCGAAAAAGAACCTATCCTCTCTACAGCGCATTGTCTGGTGAGTTTCGACTGTTCAACTCGATGCAGCATGACAGCTACGCGCACGTAAATGTACGAGGGGGAAACCGGAACGGTTACTGGCCGCTTGAGCGGATGTTTGAGTTTGCGCGCGATCAGCTTAAGGTGAACTACATCTTTTGGAACCACAAGACATGGCGAAAGCCGGCGGACTCCCACAACTGGGAAGATGCAGTGCCGGTTATCGCGGAGCACCCGAATTTCAATGTGGAAAATTGATCGATCGCCTAATTTTTTACGGTCGGGCAATAAAAAAAATTGCCCAACTCGGATTTTTGATAATCCGAAATTATTATTACCGTTATGTCAGATGTAAATGTTTTATCTCAGGAACTTTCTTTAGGATCGTTCGCAAGAACAAAAAACTACGAAAGAGGATATCTCGTGAATACCGATAAGATACTCGGCAGGTCGGGGCTGCTTAGCCTGCTGCTGATTCCATTTGTCGCCGGTGCGCAGATTTCGTTTACCGACGAATCCGCGGGCCTTGATCTCAACAACGTTCAGTATGAGAGCTGGGGAGCGGCCTGGGGCGATCTGAATACCGATGGCTATCCCGATCTCTACATGAGTAACCACCGAAACTACGGTCAAATGGTCGTCAATCAAAAGGACGGTACGTTCGCGAAAGCGGACAATGCGGACGTGGACGGACTTTGGTCGTCGGGATTTGCTCACTACGACGATCATGGTGCGTCGTGGGCCGACATGGACAACGACGGCGATCTGGACCTGCTCCTTTCCGAAGCGGTAAGGCATCATCGCTGGCTTCGCAACGACAACGGTCTTCTCCATGACCACTATTCTGTATCGGGTCAGGGTTATACGCCGATCGCTCGCGAGCACGGCACGCGCATTCCCGCGTACTTCGAATTCTCAAGAGACTGCGGCGGTGGGCCGGGTGCCTGGGGTGTTTTGACGGAACTGAACAACACCGGCAGGCTGGATATGATGTGTTCACGAAACGGCGGAACGTTTCCTCACAACGTCGTCGTGCAGGGTGGAGGTCCCGCAGTGACGTTGCCTTCATCCGTTCGCGTGATGGACTTTATTTCCGGAGACTTCAACGGCGACCAGTTCAACGACTATATTCTGCTGAACGGCCGCGATCGGCCTAATGGCGCATATCTCGTCGACGCAAATACCGTCGAGTCCCAGATGAACGTGACCAACGCCGGCAACAACCAGGAATTGACGATTGTGACGACGGGTTCGCTGACGCTGCACGACATAAACAGTAATACGTGGCGCCACGGCAGCCTGAGCCGGGTCCGAATCGGACCCAGTGGCTATCAGCCGAGCACTGAGACGTTTACGCTCGATGTAAACAGCCCGTCGAACTGGGGGCTGGAGGCAGGATCGACTACGACCGATCTTCGTCTGTTTGTCGGCTACGATACTGCGGCAGGCGCTTGGATTATCCGTTTCAATTCAACGGGCAACTGGCGTTACATTCATTTCGTTGCAACGAGTGATGCGCCAATCACGTCTGTCACGCAGCCTTCGTCGAGTTCGGGCGACAAACCGGCACATCCCAGGCTGTACCACGGCTCGACAAATGGATTCGTATTTGCCGGGAATGGCGTTGGTCTCAGCAAGGTGCTTTGCTCGAGCGGTGTGGCTGCCGATTTCGACAACGACATGGACCTGGATGTATACGCGGCGTGCCAAAGCGGTGCCGCGAATACGGCCAACGTATTGTTCGAAAACGACGGTACGGGTCAGTTCACCAAAATTCTGAATCACGGTGCCGAAGGTGTGATTGGCGGTGCGATCGCCGATGAGGCAGGCAATGCGGATAGTGTTGTCACCGCGGACTACAATGTTGACGGTGCAATGGACCTGTTTGTCGTTAACGGTATGAACATGCGGCCCAAGCACTATGGCGGTCCGAAGCAGCTGTTCGCGGGCACTCCGAACGGCAATGGCTGGCTCATGTTTGATCTTGTCGGGACGAGTTCGAATCGGGATGGAATCGGGGCAAAACTGTTAATCACGACGCCCGACGGTAAGGTACAGTATCGCGAACAAAACGGGGGTTATCATCGCTGGTCGCAGAATCATATGCGTGTACACGTCGGTCTTGGAACCAACCTTACCGCGGACGTCGAGGTCCAGTGGCCCAGTGGGCATACGGACGTGTTTACGGGTGTAAACCGCAATGTCGTCTACAAAGTGACGGAGGCCGGTACGATCGACTCGTTCATCGTTCCCATCGTCGATAGCGATAATGATGGCCTAAGCGACGATGATGAGAATAATGTTCACGGTACAGACCCGAATAATCCCGATACCGACGGCGGTGGTTTGCAGGATGGATATGAAGTGCAAAACGGTACCGATCCACTCGATCCTGCCGACGACGCTGGCGATTCGGATGGCGATGGCCTGACAGATTCGGAGGAGCAGGCACTCGGCACCGATCCGAACAATCCCGATACGGACGGTGAGAAGCTCTGGGATGGACTGGAAGTCAATACGTACGGTACGGATCCTCTGCACAAAAACACGGACCGCGATGGCATCAATGACTACGTTGAAGTGACGTTCAAGGGTACAGATCCGCTGGATGCGGACAGCGATGACGACGGGCTGACCGATGGTGAGGAGGCCAGCAAGTCCGGCCTTGGTACGGATCCGCTCGATCCTGACACGGACGATGGCGGTACAAACGATGGCACTGAGGTGACCAACGGTACCGACCCATTCGATCCCGCGGACGACTGATCGAGAGCGTGTGTGTTGAAAAGTCGGCGGCCCAGTGACATTGGCGCACTGGCTCGCCGGCTACTTTAACTTCGAGGAAACCAATCAGAAACGCGCCTGTACGCTAAGTCCGATGGACTGAAATTCGTACTCTCGCAGCATTCGGTTCGAATCTCTCTGTTCGTTCGTGTAAACGGCAGACAGTGTGATCGACTCAGTAGCCTGCCAGTCGGTTTTAAATTGCAGCGCGAGAACATCGTCTGCACGAAGTTCGGTAACCAATTCGAATTGTCGTTCTGACTCAAAATCTCTGCGTTCTCGTTCTGCCGAGAGGCGGATTCGTAGTTTGTCGGTTACTCTGCGGTTCAACTCGGCGCGTACGCCCGTCGTAATCGCGTAGTCTTCAAAATCGTCCGGCAGATTTTGGATACGCCTGAACACGGACATTTCGAAGCCGGTACCGGTTTTCCGCGGAAGGCGCGAAAGCGTGAGATGCCCTGTCAGGCCGCCGAAGTCCTCAGTGAGTTCACTGTCGTGGTCGCGCCGCGTGTACCGCAGTGACGCGCTCAGGCGGGTATGGTCGGTCAGATTTAATACAAGGCCGGGGCCCGCGCTAAACTCGTTGTAGTCACGCAGCGCGTTCATGTTAAATGTGGCGTTTGACGCCTCGGCGACAACGTTTATCGAGCTGCCAGCACGCGTCCGGCGCGTCAAAGCGATTCCGCCAGAGAGTCGCTCGTGATCCTGAGCGGCAGAATCGTCGAATGCGATGTCGGCTACCGATCCGTCCAGTTTGAGTTGCCACTGTGGCGCGAGCAGCGTCGAAATCGCTGCGGACAACCGGTTCTCCGTGCGCGGATTCGGACTTGGAATCGCCTGTTCTCGAAAATCTCGCAATCGCCGGTCGAATCGGTACCCGGCACTCGTTTGCCAGCCGGACTTCGATTTCCAGTTCCACTCAACGTCGGCTCGGCCACCTGTATGGTCGAAGTCTGAGAAATCCTTGATTCGCTGCCGGTAAACGTTTGTGTCGATTAGAAACTGATGCTGCGTGCGGAGGACCTCGCTGCTGAACCCGGCTTCGATGCGTGTGATCGTGGAGCCTGTGTTATCGGTACCGAACAGCGGGAGCATCTCGTCGGAACTGGCAACTCTGAATACATTGTCGTCCTTCACGACACCGACATATACGAAGGGAGTGAAAGGGTCCGCTGGTTTTTCCTGTGCAAGAGCGCCGCTGCTGACCGCACCAACAACTGTGGTACCCAGAAAACAGGACAGCATGCAGTGACGGATGGGTCGGCTCATTTCATTTGGATCCGGCGATACGATTCGCGACGATTCTACGTTCGGGCTGCTGGCGGTCAAGGGCACGGGTCTACATTCGGCGCGCTCAGATAAAGAGCCAAGGGTTGCTCGTATTTTTGATAGTAGTGGGTCACATGCCAAATTGTGACGTAGTCGTACGCTGGGCCGTCTAATTGCGCACTCCCAATTTGGCGATGACGCCGGTAGTGTAGGCAGGGATGAGTCAATCGGCATGGAATCCGAGGCGGGAGTTTTTCCGCATATGACAAATCCTTGGTTGCAAATATTTCAACCCGTTACAATAGATGCACGGAAGCGAGGACTTCGATCTTGCCGGTCAGCGTAACAAAAACAATAATCTGGCCACTGCTGCGGCAGTTGACGGGTGCGCTTGTATTGGTTCTGTTGTGCCTTCCGCGGAACGATACTTATGCGCAGTCGCAGACCATCGGCGTTGGCGATACCGTGCGCGTTTCCGTCGTAGGACAACCGGATCTCGATTCCACAATCGTTGTCACCGACTCCGGCAACATCTCATTTCCGATGATTGGTTCAGTCAGGATTGCCGGTCTCGACCCTGATCAGGCTGCGCGACTCATCGGGGCACAACTGGAGAACGGCGGGTTTATTCGAGACGCACGCGTCAACGTATTTCTGGAGACGCGAGGCGTCGCCGCATCGGGATTCGTTACCATTCTCGGTAAGGTGATTCGTTCGGGACGGTTTCCGTTATGGAATTCGAACGATGGCGTCAAAAATGTCGTGGAGCTCCTGGCTGAGGCCGGCGGGCCCGCAGTGGATGCGGCCGACTACCTTTATCTGGTTCGGGATCGCAACGGTGAGTCGACCCGTTTGCGCATTGAACTGGGCGATTTGCTGCAGACGGCCGACACGTCCGGCAACGCGATTCTGGAACCGGACGATATTGTTATTGTGCCGTTAATGGACGTATTTTTCGTGTATGGAGAAGTGGAAAAACCGGGGCGCTACCGTCTGCATTCCGGCACGACGGTGATGCAGGCAATCTCGACCGCGGGTGGGCTAAGTGCGCGCGGTACAGAGAACGGGCTGATTCTCAATCGAATCGGCGACGACGGAAAGTACCGGACACGCCAGACGGACCTCAACGATTTGGTGCAGCCTGGGGATGTCGTGCAGGTGGCCGAGGCCTTTTTCTAGACGAGTGGCGCTATGAATTTCAGTTTGATATTACAAATGCTTCGTGCGCGCTGGTTGCTGATTGTGCCAACGTTTTTGCTCAGTATCGGCGTTGCCGCGTACGTGACGTCGAAACAACAGCGAACCTATCTTGCCTGGGCACCCGTTGTTGTCAATTTCGATAAGGAAACCGCGTTCGATCGTGTCGGTATTCCGGCGCAGCTCTCCTCAAGTTACATGCAGACTCAGATGGACATTCTCCGCAGCCATCGCGTTGCGTTGCGCGTACAGCAAATTGCCGACGAAACGCCGGACCGGCCGGCGGGACTGAACTTCGCCGACATAGCGTCGGACAGCCTCGCGCTGGAACTTGCGACCAATTTGCGTGTCGAGCCCGGCAATAACAGCAGAGTCGTCAGGATCGGATTTCGTTCACACGATCCGGCAATAGCGGCGTTTATTGCCAACGTCTATGCGCAGGCTTACGTTGACGTCGTACTGGAGCTGAACACGGAACCCGCGAAGCGAAAGGCGGAATGGTTCGACGCCCAGCTGGTGATTCGGCGAGAGCGGCTCATGGAGGCCGAGGCAGTGCTCACCGCATTTCAGCAGGACAATGGCATCGTCGCGCTCGATGAGCGTGTCGATACGGAGAACCGTCGGCTAAACGACCTGTCGAGTGCCTACGTCGAAGCGCAGGCAGAAACCTTCGACGTCATATCCCGTCAACTGGGCCGAAACCATCCGGAGTATATTCGCGCACAGGCAAGCGAGGCGTCGCTGAAACGCTCGCTCGACAAGCAAAAGACAAAACTGCTGGAGTTACGTAGTCTGCGCGACGAATTGGGCGCCCTTACAAGGGAAGCGGAGATTGAGCGCGAAAACTACCGAGTGCTGCTGCAAAACTACTATCGGTCCAGTCTGGAGGCTGAGTACGAGAACACCAATATTTCACTGCTGAGTTCGGCCGTCGTTCCAACGCGGCCGGATACGCCCAATGTACGCATCAATCTGATTGGCGCAGCCTTCCTCGGGCTTCTGCTGGGGTTCTGTCTCGCGTTGCTTGCAGAATCGATTGGTCGCCGAATCCGATCGAACGAGGATTTGAGCGAGGGACTTGGCATCGAAGTTCTGGCCACAGTTCAGACGCACGGCGACTAACGAGAGCCTGTTAAAAAGAGGAGACGGGCGTATGCAATCGGTATCGAAAAGCAATCAGTCAGGCGAAACACAAAGCAGGGCAATTTCGCGGCCGACGCCGAAACTGATTGGGCAGATACTGCATGAGCGGGGCTTAATGTCCGAGCAGGCGATCAAGCATACGTTGTCCTATTCGCGTGTACATGGGGTCCGCTTCGGCGATGGTGCCAAAGCGCTGAATGTCGTTAGCGATCAGAGTCTGGATCAGGCGCTTGCCGAGCAATTCGACTACCCGTTTTTGAAGCTTGCCGATCAGGGTGTATCGAAGGAACTGTTGCTCGCATACGATCCGTTTGGGGAGCGCGGCGAAGCGATAAGACAACTCCGCAACCGGCTGTTGCTGCTGCGCCAGGACGACCGGCGCGGTGCGCTGATGGTTGTGTCTCCAGACAACGCATCGTTGTCAAGCTGGATTAGTGCGAATCTGGCTATTGCATTTTCTCAGCTGGGTAATAGCTGCCTGCTGATTGACGGCAACCTAAAGCAACCGGAATTCAGAGACTGGTTTGGTATTACCACGCCCATTGGGCTGTCGTCGTACCTCGTCAACCGCGCACCGATTTCCGGTGTCATTCATAAAATGGCAGCGTATCGGGAGTTGTATGTGCTGCCTGCCGGCGTTACACCGCCCAACCCGCTTGAAATACTTTCGCGTCCGGAGATGCAGAGCCTGATGGTGTATGCATCCAATCGTCTCGACGTTACGATTATCAACGCATCGCCATTCTCCGCAGATCTGAACCCGGCCTATATGGCAAAGGTCTGTCAGAACGTCCTGGTTGTGACACAGAAGAACCGTAGCCGCTTCGACGATGTGCGCAACATCAAAAAGACAGTGGAGTCCGTTGGTGGGAAGTGCGTTGGCGCTGTTGTGGTCGATCGACCGCGCCGGTCGGGATGGTTCCGATCGAATCGGTGAGGTCACGGACACTCGTGGCAGATACAAAGAGCGAACCTGTCGTATTCGTCACCGGCGCCTCGCGCTCCGGCACCACGCTTATGAGTTTTGTGCTCCGCAGTCATCCGAAAATATTTGGATTAAAGGAATTGCAGTACTTTGGCGATTTGTTTTCTCCGCAGAAAGAAAAGCAACGCTGCTTTACGCGCGAGCAGGCACTGCGGGTAGCGGCGACGGTATTTGCTCGGCAGAATCGTGGAACTCCAGCAGGACCTCCGCGAAAAGCAGAGCGCCAGCAGGCAGAAGCCTACATGAACTCACACCAGGGATCGCTCGCGGCGGACGATCTGTTTGCCAATCTGGTTCAGCATCTCGCCGATAGCAACGGTAAGCAAATCCCGTGTGAGCAGACGCCGAGAAACATTTTCTATGCGGACTATCTGCTGAGCGTCTACGCGCAGGCCAGGATCGTACATATGGTTCGAGACCCACGTGCCGTCGTGGCCTCTCAGAAGCGCCGCTGGCGACGCCATGGCGTTATGGGCGCGAAACACGGCGTTTCGTTGCGTCAGTTCCTTCGAGCATGGATAAATTATCATCCGTTTACCGCGGCCCGGCTTTGGAATAAAGCGACGGCGTCGGCTTTGCGCTACGAAAGGCACAGTCGCGTTATGTTGGTTCGATTCGAAGAATTGTTGACGGCGCCGGAACGGGTTATCAGAGATGTCTGCGATTTTCTCAACATCGAGTTTCACGATTCGATGATGGACGTGGGCCAGGTGAATTCGTCCCACGCCGTTGGCCAGAGAAGTGCCGCGAAAGGTATGCAACTCTCGGCGTTGTCGTCATGGCGAGATACCTTATCTCGCGCCGAGATATTCATCGTCGAGCGTCGCTGCGCTGACTTGATGACCCGGTGCCGATATCAGACCGAATCGACCCAGTCACTGGCGTTACGAATTTTCGCTGCAATCCGTTACGGTTTTTCTTACGTGTTTCACGTTCTGGGTGTGATTTCGGTCAATCCTCGGCGCGCGCTGATACAGGCACGTGCCCTTGCAACCTCGACACAAAACATGGACTAGACAGAATGGACACTAACCTACGTGTAGGTATCGATTCTGACCTCGGGGACGTCTCTTCTGATCGAAAGCGTTTTCTCACGCTCGAGTTCGAAGACATTTCGACGACAGTGCTTGCGCAGCGGTTGGTCGTCTGCGCGTTACGGCATGTCAGGCGGAATGTATTCTTCGTCAACGCTCATTGCTTCAATCAGGCCTGGCAGGACCGTGATTACAAACAGGTACTGAAAACACACGAGCCCCTGTACGCAGACGGTGTCGGGATGGCGATGGCGGCGCGCATTTGCGGGAAACGGCTGATGCACAATGTCAACGGAACGGACCTGCTACCGGAAATCTGCCGCTATTCCGCAGAGCATGGCGTGTCGTTGGCATTGCTGGGAGCGAAACCCGGGATCGCCCAACGCTGTGCGGACAACCTGTGCGCCCGTTGGCCCGGCCTGCGAATTGTTTTTACAGCGCACGGTTATTTGGACGCCGATGGTGAGTCTCAGGCGATAACCGATCTTCGGCAATCCGGTGCCAGGATATTACTTGTCGCGAAGGGTGTTCCGGCGCAGGAAATGTGGATTCAGCAGCACGGCGATGCGGTGAACGTGCCTGTGATTCTCGGCGTTGGCGCGTTGTTCGATTTCTATTCCGGCGCGGTGCGGCGTGCTCCGACGTTGTTTCGACGGCTTCGACTGGAGTGGCTATACAGGCTGATGCGAGAGCCGCATCGTCTTTTTCTGCGCTATGTCGTAGGCAATCCTTTGTTTCTGACACGCGTGTGGCGCGCACGGCGCGGCGACGAGCATTGAAGGCGGCCACTATGCGATCGATCGGCCGTGAAACAATCATAGCGAATTTCATTATAGGCGGTACGGAAAAATCCGGTACTACGTCCGTTTTCAACTACATGCTCGCGCATCCGGAAGTCTGTGGTGCATCCACAAAGGAAACGGACTTTTTCCGCAGAGAAATTGGCGAGGATCTTACGCAGGCTCGAAGAGACTACTCTGAGTTCTTCTCTCATTGCCCGGTGCATATCCCCGTTGTAATGGAAGCATCGCCGGGCTATCTCGGCGAGGCCTCTGGCGTGGCACCTGGAATCAGGGCAGTGGCGCCGTCCGCAAGATTCTTGTTTATTTTACGCGATCCTGTTGCGCGCATGCTTTCGAGCTACACGTTTCACGTCAATCAACTCAATATCGATCCACAAATCGGCTTTCCACAGTACGTAGACGAGTGCCGGCGCTACGATTCGGGTGAGCTCGATTCTTCCGATAGTGCGCTGGATGACTGGTACCTGAAGGTCCTGCAGTTCGGCCGTTACGCTGATGGATTGCGCGTTTACTTTGACCAGTTTCCGGCGGAACAGATTCTTGTGACCTTTTATGACGACTTGCTGAATGACAGCCAACAGTTCATGCGCCGCGTATCGCACTTCCTGCAGATCGATTCGTCATTTTGGGAAAACTATGAGTTCGTCCGGTCGAACGTTACCTTCTCAGGGAAGAACCGTACTTTACACCGACTTGCCTTACGCCTGAATGCTCTGGCAGAACCGGTTTTGTTAAGGCACCCAGGCGTCAAGCGCCGCCTGCTTGGCATTTACAAGTGGTTGAACCAGGCGCGGGAGGGGTACAGCGACATGGATGCGTCGGTACATACCGAGCTTGCGGATTATTACCGGGAATCGGTCGAACGCCTGGAATCTCTGTTGGGCACCAAAGTACCGGCCACATGGTTGCAGCGCTAATGTCGGTGGGTACGGAAAAGACGGATGTTCTGCGGCCATTGTTTTTACTTGGAGCAGGACGCTCAGGTACGACATTGCTGTACAAGCTTCTGTGTCTGCACCCGAAAGTCGCTTACATCAGTAACTACGATGTGAGGTTTCCGCCGTTTGCCGCACATGTGTTCGGACGGCTCGCTAATCCGGATATGGCCGGCAAACTCGCATCCTGGTTCAGTCGTCAGGGCAATGCGTACTTTGTGCAAAGGCCGATGGTCAGGCGGTTCATTCGGACACCGGTTGAAGGTGAGGCGCTCTATGCCGCCTGCGGAATCCCACTGTCGCCGGCTTCGCAGCAACGCCTGGAGGCAAATGCAATCCGGAAAATCAGGCAACGCTTTTCCGCGTTGTGTGACGCATACCGGGCAGACACTCTGGTGACTAAGCGCACGGCGAACAATCGCCGTATTCACCTCCTGGAGCAGGCATTTCCAGATGCTCGTTACGTACATCTGCTGCGGGATGGGCGTGCCGTAGCGCGCTCGCTCGCGAAGGTAGAATGGTGGCGTCAGCATACCGTGTGGTGGGACGGGCGAACTGCGGACGCGATGGAAAGGGCCGGAATGAGCCGCGCGGAGATTTGTGCCCGAAACTGGGCCGAGGAAATTCGAGCGATCCGGAGCGGACTGCAAAATGTCGATGCGCAGCGAGTAACGACGATACGCTTCGACGAGTTGCTTGGCGAGCCGGTTTCGATTCTCAGGACTATTCTTGCGTTCGCTCAGGTACCCATGGCCGAGGAGTACTTCGATGCAATACGAGAACTGGGTCTCTCGCGTCGCACACCAGACAATATCGGGATCACACCCGAGTTCGCCGCCGCTATAGAAACTCATCAGTCCTCGTTGCTGGCTGAACTTGGATTCACAGGGCCAGCGGAAGTCCAGTCGTGAAGCCCGCGTTTATCGGCATCGGCGCACAAAAATGCGCGTCAACGTGGGTGTTTCGTGTTCTCGACGAGCATCCGGCGTGCGCGATGGCGAAGCCGAAAGAAGTGGATTTTTTTTCGTATCGCTATGACCGCGGTATTCAATGGTACGAGCGGCATTTCGATGCCGATGCCACGGCAGATGTACGTGGAGAAATTTCGCCGTCATACTTTTGCGACTACGATGCGCCGGTCAGGGCGGCCGCGTACTCCGCCGATCTGAAAATTATCGTTACTTTGCGTGATCCCGTTGACCGCATTGTTTCCAACCACCGGCATGAGCTTCGTGTGGGCCATTTGCGAGGTGGGGATACGAGCCTTCGGGCCGGCCTTCTCAATAATCCGATGTATATCGAACAGAGCCGGTATACGACGCATGTCAAACGTTGGCTCGAGTACTTTCCGCGCGAACAGGTGCATTTCATCCTGTTTGAAGAGGTCCGTTCCACTCCGCACGCGGCCGCGCAGGACTTGTTTGCGTTTCTTGGGCTCGATACGGAATTTGAGTCAACGGCCGCAAACCAGTCGTTCAACAAAGGTTTCACTGTTCGATCGGAGAAACTTGCGCGTATCAAGGATCGTCTTTATCGGGTGAGTCAGTCGGGTTTCGGACGGTTACTATGGCGGGCGGCGGCGCTGTTGGGGGTACGTGCATTGTACCGGGGCGTCAACAAGCAACAGGCTGATTCAGGGCTCGATACGTCCTCGGCTGAACTTTTGCAGCACCTGCGGCGCGAATTTGAAGATGACATCACTGAATTGTCGTCGCTCATTGATCGCGACCTGAGTGCGTGGAAGTCACGATGAGACCAGTCGATCCGGAAAATGAAGAGAAGTTTCTGTTTGGTGCGGGGCTCCTGGTGCTCATTGCCGCTGGTGTTTTCGCGGGTGTCGTGGGTGCGAGCGGCAGTCTTCCGCTCGTGGCACTCGCGGCCGCCGCGATCAGCGCACTGTTTTTGCTGCGCTCGGCAAGTGCATTGTTTTGGTTCGTCATTGTTGCCGGAATTGTCGTCACCGGCGTCGCACAACTGTACTTGCCTGGCTCGCGCTATATCCGATACATAGTTCCGGCGGCCAGCTTTGCATTGTTTCTACACGGAATTTCGTACCGTTTGTCCCGGCTGCAACAAGGCAGAGACAAGTCCGGACTGCAGGGCTGGGCTATCGTTGTACTTTCACTCCTATTGATTTCTGCGGCAATTAATACGACCGGCGCGATTTCGACCGCTAACGGTCTCAGAATGTATTTGCAGGTCGCGATACTTCCGGTTGCAATGGTGTTGCTATGCCTGCCTGATACAACGTTGAAGTTCACGGCTCGTTTGCTGCTGGTCATTGCTTTTTTACAATTGCCTTTTGTCCTGCACCAGTATTTTGTGCTGGTGCCATTTCGCGAACGTATTGACGATGGCGGGCTTGTACCCGTAGACATCGTTACAGGCACGTTTGGCGGAATGTTGCTGGGCGGCGGTCCGAACTCTGTACTGTCTCTCTTTATGATCGTTGTTGTCGGATGTCTTGCCGGCCTGTGGCGTCAGCAGCAATTGAGCGGCCTGAAACTGGCCATTGCGTCGATGTTGCTTCTGAGTCCTATTCTGGTCAACAACAGCAAAGTCTCGCTCATCTATCTGCCTCTGATGTTCGCGGTTGTCTTCTTTCGAGACGTCGTCGAGCGTCCTGCGCGCTTTGTAAAAACCAGTATTGCAATTGCTGTGGTGCTGGTCACGGTCTTGATTTCCCTGACGAACAGTGTGCAACCCGACAAAGTCGGCTCATGGCAGGAACTGCTGGATACCATTGTACAGCAGCAACTCACACCGATTGAGGAACGGCAGGAGGACTACAGCCCGTTGACGCGCTGGACGGCGATTACTTTCTGGGTCCAGGAACACCGTAACGCGAATGCAGTTCAGACGCTGCTTGGTCACGGACCGGGAGCGTCAAGGTCACGCAGCTCGGGACTGCCGGTATCCGACTCACTGGCGCAGAAGCGATATGGGGGAATGCCGATCGGATTCTCTGCGGTATCCGCTTTGTTGTGGGACATTGGACTGGTTGGACTGACTGCCGTCGTCGGATTGTTTCTGGCCGCATTTGGAGCGGCCGGGCGCGTGATCAGACGATTGCGCGACGTCGATCCGGTGCTCTGCGGTATAACGCAGGGTCTGAGAGGAGGGATAGCGATGATCGTCGTGAGCCTCGCACACAAGGATCACCTGATCGTCAATCTCCCATTTCAAACACTCGTGTTTCTGATACTGGGGGCCGTGGCGGTATTGGCGAACAGGTACCGCGAGAAATCGGTCGGCACGGTCTAGAGTGACGTCTTCGTTTTACAAACTCGACGACTTTCGACGTGCAATTCTGCACTTTATCGGTGGGCGGTTCGTTCAGGCCGTGGCACGCGCCATCCTCCTGCTGGTTCTGGTGCGACTCCTGAGCGACTCGGACTACGGCGCGTACATGCTGATCGTAGGAATTTCCGAGCTGCTGCTGGAGCCCGCCACGTTCGGCCTCGTTCCCGTGAGTCAGCGTTACATACCGGAGATTGTGCCAAATGCCACGCGACAGGAGGCGACCGGGTTTGTCGGCCGCCTTATCGGTTTGCAAATGCTTGCAATTGCGGTCGTCGTCGCAGTGTTTTACGTATTCAGGGATTCGCTGGGACAGAGTCTGAATCTCAGCGGCGAACAAGTCGCGGCCGCGGGCTACGGGCTCCTGTTGTTTTTACTGGTGCCGGCATTCAGGTTTGCCGCGGAGGTACTCGAAGCGTTGTTACAGCAGGGCCGCGCCCAGACGTGTCGTGCATCGATGCCGCTCGGTCGCGCCGCTGGTATTGGCTTGCTGGTGGTTGCCGGGTGTGAGATTAATTTGCAGACACTGTTCATATTGGACGCTGCAGTGACGCTGGGCTGTCTGCTCATGGCGTGGCGATTTATTTTTTCGACGTTGTGCGCTCGTCTGGCCTCGCATCGTGAAGTTCAGTCTTACGACAGTCTACCTCTCGCCGACATGTGCCGCTTTGGATGGCATATGTCTCTGGCGGGCCTATTAAACGTAGCATCGGCACCGGGTGCGATCCGTATCGTCATATCGGCGACGCTGGGTACGGTCGAGACCGGCCTGTTCGCTTTTCTGCAAAGTACCCAGCGCATGGTGTCACGTTACCTTCCTGGTATTCTGTTGCGTGGCCTCGTACGGCCGATGCTGATTAGCCGGTACATGAAGGAAAAGACAACGGCAGTATTACGCTCGGGGGTAAACCTGCTGGGTAAAAGCAACCTGGTCATCGTTGCAATTGCCTGCGTAACCGCGTTCCTGGCGGGAGACGAAATCGTAACCGTTCTCAGTGGCGGTCGTTTTGTCGGTGCCGGCCATCTGCTGACACTCTTATTTATCGGTCTGCTGTTTCAGTCTCAACGAGCGCTCATCAACATGAGTTTTCAGATTACGGGACATACGTCCGCAATCCGGATTGTTGCACTGGTTTCGCCACTTATATTAATGCTGGCCTTGTGGTTCGCCGACCACGGGCTTCAGGCTGTCGTGATGGTACTGGTTTGCGGATCCGGCATTTCCATCGCTTTGGCCGCCTGGCTGCTTTCTCAAAAGTTGAACGAAAATTTATTTGACGTCGCCGGCATGGTGGGCGTCCTGTTGGTGGCAACATGTTCGGCGGCCGCCGGCGCGGCAGCTTCGCATTACGGACCGGCCCAATACTCGCTGCCAGTTGCAGCGACGGTATTTTGTCTGGGATTGCTGATTGTCAAGCCGCTCAGAGCCGATGAGATCGATGTTGTCGGTAAGGCCGGCGGTAACACGCTGCAGCGAGTGGCGGCGTTTTTTGCGCGCACTGGAACCTGAAGTCCCGTAGGGTGTGATGAGGATGAAAATACTGCATGTCATCAACGGCGAACACTATGCGGGTGGCGAGCGCGTACAGGATCTGCTGGCGTTGCGACTTCCGGAGTTCGGGTACGAGGCGGAATTCGCGTGTTTGAAGACAGGCGTTTTCGATGCTAAGCGTGTTGCGCAGTCGGTACCGTTGCACGATCTGGCGCAGGGCGGTGGGGTTGTACGAAAAGCCGTTGAATTGGTTCGCGCGAATGGGTTTGCCGCGTTGCACACGCACACGCGCCGTGCCGCGCTGCTCGGGCGCCATGTCTCGGCGAAGTGCGGCATACCGATGGTGCACCATGTGCACAGCCCGTCGTCGAGCGATACCGAATCGTGGCTGCGAAATGCTCGAAACTCGCTCGTCGAATGGTACAGCCTCAGGCGTGTGGACAAGCTGATCCCGGTATCGCAAAGTCTCGAACACTATCTGCTTGAAAATCGATATCCCGCTGACCGAATCGTGCAGGTCAACAACGGCGTGCCGCTGCTTGAAGTGACACGCAGGCCGCCGGGCGCCGGTGGTACATTCGTATTCGGTACGGTTGCGCTGTTTCGGCCGCGAAAAGGTATCGAAATATTGCTGCAGGCGATTGCGCGGATGATCGCGGATGGTGCAGCCGTAAAATTGTACGCAGTCGGCCCATTCGAAACGGAGGACTATCGGCAGACGGTAATGGCGCTTGGCAGCGGGCTCGGTTTGGAGGATGCCGTCGACTGGGTGGGTTTTAGCGACAATGTCTACAGGGAGTTTCAGAACATGAATGCCTTCGTGCTTCCAAGCCTCTACGGCGAGGGTATGCCGATGGTCATCCTGGAGGCAATGGCCGCCGGATTACCGATCGTCGGTACGCGTGTGGAAGGTGTGCCGGAGGTGGTGAGGCACGGCAGGGACGGTTTTCTGGCCGCGCCGGGAAATGTTGCTGCTCTGCAGCAGGCGATGACCGACATGGCTATGGATCCCGAAAAGACGGTGGCCTTCGGCGACCAATGCCGCGAGCGCCAGCGCGCCTGTTTTTCGGATGTCTCGATGGCACGCGCTGTAGCGGCCGTGTACGATGACCTGCTCAATGAACGTGAGCAGTCGTAGCGGCACACCGGACACCCCGACGTGTGTATTCGTAGTCGGCATGAACGGGTCCGGCACGACAATGTTGCTGGACTGCCTTGGCCGGCACAGCGCGCTGTATGCGTTTCCGGTGGAGTCCCGCATCATTCCGGCGTACCTGCGAAATGCTGATCGATTCGGCGACCTGAGCAGTGACAGCAACTTCGAAAGGGCGCTGAAGGCAATATTTTCTGAGCCCGTGTTTCGCCGCATCAACGACGGAAGGGCACTGCCGCCGGCCACACGATTGTCCGGTATCGATCGCAGCATGGGGGGCGTATTCGATGCTGCGTTTCGTTCATTCGCGAAGCGCGAAAACAAGACAATATGGTGTGAGAAAACACCGCAGCATGTGCAGCACATTGCGATGCTGTCACGAGCGTTTCCAGGCGCAAAATTTGTCCATCTGATACGAGACGGTCGGGACTGCGCAGCGTCGTTCCAGCGCCGTTGGCGCCGTTCACCGGTCCTTTCCATTTACCGCTGGAAGAAAGTCGTGACAATGGGGCGCGGGCAAGGGCGGGCAGTGGGACCCGAAAGGTATCTTGAAGTGAGATTCGAAGACCTTACCGGATCGCCGGACGTGTGGATGGCTCGTGTGTGCGCATTTATCGGTGTGCCGTTCGAAGCGTCGGTCCTTGAATCGTCGCAGCCGTATCTCAAGGCAGACTCCCCGGCGTCTTCGGCGATTCCGGGTTTGCGGCCAAATTCGGGCAATTGGCAGGTAGCGTTTTCGACCGCCGGGCTACGGCGTCTGGAAAGCGTCGCCGGGCAGTTGCTCGATGAACTCGGTTACCCAACGACGTACTCCGATGGAGACAAAGATTTGTCTAAGCCCGGTCGTTTACTTCGTTCCTCGCTGGATGCGGTACGACAATTCGGCCATGAGATCTATCGAAAGGCGACAGGACAAATCGCCCGGCCCTGGTCGCGTATATTATCGAAACCCGTTCAGGCACTTCGGCACCGCAGGGAGAATCGATATTGACGATGCGTCCCAGACGAGGAGGAGCGCCATGCCGGGCCTAAGCGAACGAGCGGTTGTTTCCGTCGTGATCAAGGCGCTGAACGAAGAACGGCACATTGAAGCGTCCGTACGCTCGGCGCTCGCGGCGATCGAAGCGGTTGGCTCGGGTGAGGTGATCCTGGCCGACAGTTGTTCTTCTGACAAAACCGTTGAGATCGCCGGGCAGTATCCGATTACGATTGTCCAATTGAAACGCGCGGACGAACGACGCTGCGGGATCGGTCCCGAACTCGGATACCAGGTGTCGCGTGGCGAATTTGTTTACATCCTCGACGGCGACATGGAACTCGATAAGTCGTTCCTGCCTGCGGCCGTCGAGGCAATGCACGCAGATCCTCGACTCGGCGGAGTAGCAGGTATTGTCGAAGAAATGAGCGACGCGAGCTATCAGTTCCGTGCCCGTAAACGGCGCGGCTCTGAGATGCGCGCCGGCGTCGTGCACTGGCTCGACATGGGCGGGCTATATCGCCGCGAGGCGCTTGAACAGGCGGGATTTTTTTCAGACAGAAATCTCCACGCGTTCGAAGAACAGGATCTCGGCAATCGGCTAACGCAACACGGCTGGAAGCTACAACGCCTGGATCGTACCGGTGTCAGGCACTTTGGACATACCGATAACAGCTTGCGTCTGCTGCTCAAACGCTGGCAGAGCGGTTATCTGGACGGTGCGGGCGAACTTCTGCGTGCGAGCCTCGGCCGGCCGTATTTCTGGCCGGTGCTGTGGCGACAGAAGCACTTGTTTGTCGCGCTGGGCATCTGGATTGGATTGGTTATCGGTTTGCTGCGCCTGGGCAGTGCGCCATGGATTCTGCAAGGGGTGCTGGCTGCCGTCATGTTATTGCTTGTACTGCGCGCTGCAAAAACTCGCAGCCTGAAAGACGCATTCGCCGGGCAGGTGGTCTGGCAGGTCACGTCGATTGCCATGCTGCGTGGATTTCTGCGCGGACGCCGAGACCCGCACGAGGCGATTGAGAAAATTGTGCTGAAAGGACAATAGCCGCCGATCGCTCTGCCGCGCCTGGTAGCGAAGGCCTGGGCAGTCAGTTGAGCCAAGTCAGGCCCAACAAAAAGGGCCTGAAGCGAAACGCTTCAGGCCCTTGAATTGTCTGGCTCCCCGACCCGGACTCGAACCAGGGACCAATTGATTAACAGTCAATCGCTCTACCAACTGAGCTATCGGGGAATGGTCGTCGACCGTCAGATTTACTGAAGGTCGCGGGCCGGAATTCTGGTCCAGAGCCCTGGCGAAGTCAAGCCACCAGCACGCGTTTTATGCGCGCGATCGCATCTTTCAATGTCTCCAGCGAGCAGGCGAACGAGAGCCGCACATACCCCGGGGCACCGAACGCGGTGCCCGGGACGCAGGCGACACCGGCCTCTTTGAGCAAATACCCGGAAAATTCCACATCGTCAGCCAGTTTGAGAGCTCGAATCGCGTCGTCTACGCGCGGAAACGCGTAAAACGCACCTTCGCCTGCGCGGCATTCCATGCCTTCGATCTCGTTAAGCGCGGACACGAGATAGTCGTGACGTACCCGGTACCGGGCCGTCATCTCTGACACACAGGTCTGGTCGCCGGTCAGTGCGGCCACGGCGGCGGCCTGGGAGACGCTGCACGGGTTCGAGGTGCTTTGGCTCTGGATCGTCGTCATGGCGGCAATCAGGCTGGCGGGACCGCCCGCATAGCCAATGCGCCAGCCGGTCATGGCGTAGGCCTTGGAAACGCCATTGACCGTGACCGTGCGCTTATAGAGGCCCGGGCAGGCGCTCGCGAAGCTGACGAACGGGTGCTCGCCCCAATGAATGTGTTCGTACATGTCGTCGGCGACAATGACGACGTTCGGAAATTCGGCGAGGACCGCCCCTATAGCGCGCAGTTCGGGCTCGGAATAGCTCGCGCCGGTCGGGTTGCTCGGGCTGTTGAGCACGACCAGGCGTGTTTTGTCGTTAAGCGCGCTGGATAGCATGTCCGGTGTCATTTTGAAGTCGTCGTCGATACCCGTGTCGATGACGACCGGTTGTGCCCCGGCAAGCCGCACCATGTGCGGATACGAAACCCAGTACGGGGACGGGATAATCGCCTCGTCACCCCGCCCCAGCAGCGCCATGCACAGATTGAACAGGCTCTGTTTGCCGCCGCTGGACACCAATATCTGCGTGGTCTCGTAGCTCAGACCATTATCGCGCAGAAATTTATCACGTATCGCAGCCTTGAGCTCCGCGGTTCCGTCGATTGGGGTATACCGAGTATCACCGCGGTTGATGGCCGTAATCGCGGCGTCTTTGATGTGCCGCGGCGTATCGAAGTCCGGCTCTCCGGTACCGAGGCTGATAATATCGCGACCCGCTGCTCGCAATTCGGTCGCCAGTGCGAGTACCGCACCGGTCGCCGATGGCTGCACCGCGGCCATGCGCTCAGAAACTGATAAACTCACTCGATTGCCTTTTGTCCGCACACTGAGGTATCGACCCGGATGGTACGTGATTCAAACAACCTGGAACACCGGCAGTCCGATGAACGCAGCCGGCTGACACTCGTCTCCAGGTTCGCGCCCGCCGGCGATCAGGGTACCGCGATTGAAGGACTGGTCGAAGGTATTCGCGACGGGCTGGCACGGCAGACACTGCTTGGAGTGACGGGGTCGGGGAAGACCTACACCATTGCCAACGTCATTGAACGTACTCAGCGGCCTGCGATTGTGCTTGCGCCAAATAAGACGCTCGCTGCGCAGTTGTACGGGGAGATGCGCGAGTTCTTTCCGAAGAATTCGGTCGAGTACTTTGTGTCGTATTACGACTACTATCAGCCTGAGGCCTATGTGCCCAGTTCCGATACCTATATTGAGAAAGACGCGTCGATCAACCAGCACATCGAGCAGATGCGTCTGTCGGCCACCAAGGCGCTGATCGAACGTTCCGACGCGATAATCGTCGCGACCGTCTCTGCAATCTACGGACTTGGCGATCCGGAGTCCTATTTCAGTATGGTGCTGCATCTCGTGCGCGGCGATCGAATCGATCAACGCGCAGTGCTCCGGCGTCTCGCGGAGCTGCAGTATGTGCGCAACGAACTGGATTTATCGCAAGGCACGTACCGCGTCCGCGGCGACGTCATTGATGTGTTTCCTGCGGAGTCCGAACGCGACGCGGTACGTATCGAGTTGTTCGACGATGAAATCGAATCGCTGTCCTACTTCGATCCGCTGACGGGCGAAGTCATTCGTCGGGTTCCGCGTCTTACGGTTTTTCCCAAAACCCATTACGTGACGCCGCGAGAGGTTTTGCTGGAGGCCTGCGAGCACATTAAAGCGGAGCTCAGGCCGCGTCTGAAGCAGCTTAGAGAAAACAATAAACTTCTGGAAGCTCAAAGACTTGAACAACGAACTTTATTTGATTTAGAGATGATCGCCGAACTCGGCTACTGTACGGGCATCGAGAACTACTCACGTTACCTGTCGGGCCGAAACCCGGGCGAACCGCCACCGTGCCTGTTCGATTACGTGCCGACCAACGCGTTGTTGATCATCGATGAAAGCCACGTCACGGTGCCACAGCTCGGCGGAATGTATAAGGGCGATCGTTCACGCAAGGAGACGCTGGTGGAGTACGGATTTCGGCTGCCCTCGGCGCTCGACAACCGGCCGCTGCGATTTGACGAATTTGAGCGCCTTTCGCCGCAGACCATCTATGTCTCGGCTACACCCGGCAACTATGAAAAGGAGCACAGCGATCAAACGGTCGAGCAGCTGGTTCGGCCCACCGGGCTGGTCGATCCTGATGTCGAAGTACGGCCTGCAGGTTCGCAGGTTGACGATGTCCTGTCGGAGATTCGCGCGCGAGTCGCGGCTGACGAGCGGGTGCTGATTACGACACTGACCAAGCGCATGGCAGAGGACCTGACCGACTATCTGCAGGAGCACGGCACGCGCGTTCGCTATCTGCACTCGGACATCGGTACCGTGGAGCGTACCGAGATTATTCGTGACCTCCGACTCGGGACATTCGATGTGCTCGTCGGCATCAATCTGTTGCGTGAAGGGCTGGATATGCCTGAGGTGTCGATGGTCGCAATTCTCGATGCGGACAAGGAGGGCTTTCTGCGATCCGAGCGCTCGCTGATCCAGACGATCGGCCGCGCGGCGCGCAATGTGAACGGCAAGGCGATCCTGTACGCAGACCGCATCACCGGCTCAATGGAGCGGGCAATCGAAGAGACGAGCCGCAGACGGGAAAGGCAGCTTGCTCACAATGAGACCAATGGAATCAAGCCCGAATCCATCGTCAAGAAGGTCGCCGATATTATGGAGGCAGCGTATCCGTCGCCTGCCGCCGAGCGACGCCGTGTCGCCGACAGCCGGTCGCCCTATGAGGTCCTTACGCCCGAGCAGATGGTAAAAAAGGCCGCCAAACTCGAAAAGCGGATGCTTCGGCATGCGAGGGATCTTGAGTTCGAAGAGGCTGCACGGCTCAGAGACGAAATTCAGACGCTGCGTGCCTCGAGCCTCGGGGTTGCTGACGAAAAAGCAGGCTGAATGTATTGCAGTTGATTAATGGGTTCAGTATCTTACGCGTCCCCTCGGGCGGGTTGGGCGATTAGCTCAGGGGGCCTTAGCGAGGGCACAGTATTTCAGTCGGGCGATTAGCTCAGGGGGCCTTAGCGAGGGCACAGTATTTCAATCGGGCGATTAGCTCAGGGGTAGAGCGCCACGTTGACATCGTGGAGGTCGGTGGTTCGAAACCACCATCGCCCACCAAACCATGCAGCATGCCGATCTATCCAGGTATGGCATCGGTCGGTGGTTCGACAAAACGCGGCAGCGTTTTGGACGCACGCAGTGCGCCCCGCAGGGGTGAGGATCGCCTTAAGGCGATCCGAGTCAAACCACCATCGCCCACCAAAACCACCAAAAAATCGACCAAAAATGACTGATTTTTTTGAGGAAATCGGCGTTTTCATGGTTGTATACTGCATTGTGGCTATATAGAATCGCGTTCCCGCGCTGAATGCGGCTGTTCGTAGTGGCTGAATGTGCGGGAAGTGTTTGTTTTCCGGAGGAATTTGGTATCGCAGTTACGAAGCGTGTCAGACGCAATGAAGAAATTGAAGCCATCGAAGTTCGCGTCATTGGAACCGATGGCGAACAGGCCGGGGTCATGGGGCTCAGGGCGGCGATAGAACTGGCAAAAGATGAAGGTCTGGATCTCGTAGAGGTCTCTCCGATGGCGCAGCCACCGGTTTGCCGGATCATGGATTTTGGTAAGTACTTGTTTGAGCAAAACAAGAAAAACCAGCACGCGAAGCGAAAGCAGAAACAGGTTCATGTCAAGGAAATCAAGTTTCGGCCAGGCACGGATGAAGGCGATTATCAGATCAAACTCAGAAAGCTGGTTCAGTTTCTTGAGTCCGGAGACAAGACAAAGGTTACATTGAGGTTTCGCGGCCGGGAGATGGCGCACAAGGAATTGGGCGCGCAACTACTGGCCAGGGTCAGAGACGACCTGGAAGAGTACGGTTCGGTTGAGCAGATGCCGCAGATGGAAGGCCGGCAGATGGTCATGGTTATCGCGCCACGGAAGCACTAGGGCGCATAACTCCGGGCTTCATAAAAAGTGAGTAACGGTTGTGGCCGGTAAGACAGCCGGCAAAACCCATTACCCCGCCTGCCGCGGCAAAGGGATGCATTTTCCCCGTGGTACGTTGCAAGGCTAAAAAGGAAAGACAATGTCAAAGATGAAAACGAACCGGGGCGCGGCCAAGCGCTTCCGCCGGACGGGCAAGGGTGGCTTCAAACGCTC
This sequence comes from Woeseiaceae bacterium, assembly GCA_965224505.1. Taxonomy (GTDB): domain Bacteria; phylum Pseudomonadota; class Gammaproteobacteria; order Steroidobacterales; family Woeseiaceae; genus UBA1847. The sequence continues at coordinate 613,202 of CBDCZL010000018.1, read as the reverse complement.
CCAGTCCCATCTCAATCACATCCTTACGAAGAAGAAGTCGAAGCGTAAGCGTCAGCTCGGTACGACTCAGCAGGTGGCTGAGGCCGACGTAAAAGCCGTGAAGCGCATGCTTCCGTACAGCTAAGAGGAGATTGAGAGATGGCAAGAGTCAAAAGTGGCGTTACCGCCAAGGCACGCCACAGGAAGGTCCTCGGCAAGGCAAAGGGCTACTACGGTGCGCGCCGCAAGCTGTACAAGACGGCTAAACAGGCGGTCATTAAGGCGGGACAGTATGCGTATCGCGACCGGCGCCAGCGCAAGCGGCAGTTTCGGGCGTTGTGGATCACACGCATTAATGCGGCCGCTCGCCTGCACGGCCTGTCGTACAGCCGTTTGATCAACGGCCTGAACAAGGCCGACATTCAGGTTGACCGCAAGGTTTTGGCCGATATAGCCGTCCACGACCCCGAGGCTTTTGGCGCGATCGCTGCGGCAGCGAAAGCCGGGCTCGAATCCCCGCCAGCGAGCTAGTGGGCCGCTTGATGCATTCGGTGACTCTCAGTCGCAACACAACGCCTTATGGCAAGGCGAGCGAGCGCAGGACTGGCCGTCGCCAATTCAAGCGAGCTCAACGCCGCCGAAGGGCGTTGTGTTGCGACCCACAGGGAGCCCTTCTCAAGGGGCATACCGGTGTTGAAGCCACTTGACATAGCCCGGCTATGCTGGCGCAGCTTCGCCTGGGTCTGCCCCTTGAGAAGGGCTCTGAGAGTGACCGAATGCATCAAGCGGCCCACTAGCCTCCTCAGAGGGCGCCACATGTCGCAGTCTCCGGGTATGCGTTATGCAGGAACTTAGCGATCTCGTCGATCAGGCGGCATCCCAGGCCGATGCCGCGGCGGACCTTGCTGCACTGGATTCAGTGCGTGTCGCCTACCTTGGTAAAAAAGGACAACTTACCGCTCGGCTCAAGTCGCTGGGGCAACTCCCGGCGGAAGAGCGTGCGGCGGCCGGTCAGGCCATCAACAAAGCTAAGCAGTCCGTGCAGGCGTGCCTGAATCGGCGGCGCGAGGCACTGGAAGCAGCGGCGCTTGAAGCCAGGCTGGCCGCCGACGCGGTTGACGTGACGCTTCCCGGTCGAGGTCGTTCAATCGGGGGGCGGCATCCGGTATCGCGGACGCAGGTGCGTATTGAGCGAATATTCACAAACGCGGGCTTTGGCGTTCGCTCCGGGCCCGAGATCGAAGACGATTTTCACAATTTCACGGCGTTGAATATCCCCGACGACCATCCGGCGCGTGCGATGCACGATACGTTCTATTTTCCGGGCGGAAATCTGCTGCGCACGCATACGTCCCCCGTGCAGATTCGTTCGATCGTCGATGAGGGCGTGCCGATTCGAATCATTGCACCGGGGCGGGTGTACCGTTGCGACTCGGATCAGACACATACTCCGATGTTCCATCAGGTTGAAGGGCTTGTGATCGACGAGAACGTTTCCTTCGCGAATTTGAAGGCCGTTTTGCACGAGTTTGTTGAGGCATTTTTCGAGCGCGACATCGAACTGCGATTCAGGCCGTCGTATTTTCCGTTCACCGAACCTTCGGCCGAAGTCGATATTCGCTGGAGCGAGAACAAATGGCTTGAGATTCTCGGTTGCGGCATGGTGCACCCGAACGTGTTTGAAAGTGCCGGTGTCGATTCCGAGAAATACACGGGTTATGCATTCGGCATAGGCATCGAGCGCCTTGCGATGCTCCGTTACCAGGTGACCGACCTGCGCACGTTCTTCGAAAACGATCTTCGTTTTTTAAGCCAGTTCCGGTAGAGGCCAATGAAGATTGCGGAATCATGGTTGCGTGAGTGGATCGATCCCGATTTTGACACCGAGGCACTTGGCCACCGGCTGACAATGCTCGGCCACGAGGTCGACAGTATAGAATTCGACGGCAAAGGCATCGCCGACATCGTTGTCGCCCAGGTTGTCGATGTCGAGAAGCATCCAAACGCCGATAAACTGAGCCTTTGCAAAGTGGACGATGGCAGCGGCGATCTGCTGGACATCGTTTGCGGCGCACCCAACGTTGTGCGTGGGATGAAAGCAGCGCTCGCGAGACCCGGCGTGACATTGCCGGACGGGACCAGGCTTCGCAAGGCGAAGATTCGCGGTGTCGTCTCGACCGGCATGCTGTGTTCGGCAACCGAACTGCATCTCGGCGCCGACGCCGACGGCATCATGCACCTGCCTGATGACGCTAAGGCAGGCGCTTCGTTGGCAGATTATCTGCAACTTCCCGACGCGGTCATCGACCTCGATCTCACGCCGAATCGCGGCGATTGTTTCAGCGTACTGGGCATAGCCAGAGACCTGGCAGCACTGACCGGTTCGGCGCTGCGCGATCCCAGCGTGGACGAACCGAAGATGGCCAGTCGCGACGTTCAGGCTGTTGATCGTCCGGAGCCCGAATGTTGTCCACGTTTCGCAGGCTGCCTGATCAGAGGTATCGATGCCAGTGTTCGAACGCCGATGTGGATGACGGAGCGCCTTCGGCGCGCCGGTCTGCGTGCGATTTCTCCGGTCGTGGACATTACGAACTACGTCATGCTTGAGTACGGACAGCCGTTGCACGCCTACGATGCTGCGTTGCTCAAGGGTGCCATCCGTCCACGCCGCGCGAGAGCCGGGGAGACGGTTACGCTGCTGGACGAGAAAAGCGTCGAACTGCGCGCAGGTACGCTCGTGATTACCGATGACAGCGGGCCGATCGGTCTGGCGGGTATCATGGGCGGGCTCAGCACGGCCGTTTCGGAAAAGACGACCGATGTATTCTTCGAAGCAGCATTCTGGCCACAGAAATTCATGGCCGGCCGTGCTCGCAGCTACGGGCTGCATACCGATGCGTCACTGCGCTTTGAGCGTGGTGTAGACCCGGAAGGGCAGGCGCGTGCCGTCCGTCGTGCGACCGCATTGTTGCTGGAAATTGCCGGCGGCAGCGCGGGGCCCCTGGACGATCAGGTGTCCAGGCAGCATTTAGCCGCGCGTCCCGAACTCACGCTCAGGCAAGCGCAACTCAGCCGGCTGCTGGGCGTAAACATCGATTCCAATGATGTGACGCAAATCCTGACGAGCCTGCAGATGGCCGTCATTAAAACCGACGAAGGTTGGCGTGTAACACCGCCTGGCTTTCGCTTCGACATCGCCCGGGAAGTCGATCTGATCGAAGAGGTCGCGCGAATCCACGGATACGATTCAATTCCGGAGGATTCCGCGTCGGCACGAATGCGCCTTGAAACGTTTACCGAGTCCAGGGTCGACCTCGATCGTGCCGCCGATACGCTGATTGCCCGCGACTACCAGGAGGTTATCAACTACAGTTTCATCGATGCCGACGCCAACGAGCGCTTCAGCGGCGTTGCATCCGAACTCGTTCTGAGCAACCCGATATCATCGGAAATGTCTGTAATGCGATCTTCTCTTTGGCCGGGGCTCGTCGCCTCGGCCGCGTCGAATGTCGCGCGACAGCAGGAGCGCGTGCGACTATTTGAGATCAGCAAGTCCTTTCACGGAGAGTTGGGTAATCACACGGAAGTGCTCCGTATCGCCGGGCTTGCGACCGGAGCCGCGCGTCCGGAACAGTGGGCCAGCGGCGCAGAGAACGTGGATTTTTTTGACATAAAGGCCGACGTGGAGGCGCTGTTGAAGCTGGCATGCCCGCCGAATCGAGTTGAATTCGAAGGTATCGATCACGTCGCTCTGCAGCCCGGACAAGCGGCCGGCGTCGTTCGGGACGGCGAGGTAATCGGTGTCATTGGTAAACTGCACCCGCATCTCGCAATGCAGTACGACCTGAAACGGGCCGTGTATGTTTTTGAACTCGATGCCGTGAAAACGCTTGCATCGCAGGCGCCGGTCGCGGGCGCGGTTTCGAAGTTCCCAGCCATTCGCCGCGATATCGCCGTGATCGTCGATCGCAATGTCAGCGCCGGTCAGTTACGCCGGGCTGTGGCCGAAAGCAAGCCCGGGCTCATCAAAGATGTCAGAATTTTCGACATCTACATGGGTGATGGAATAGAAGCTGGGCGAAAAAGCGTTGCAATAGGCTTGATTTTGCAGGAAACATCGCGCACCCTTACTGACGCAGACGCGGATGGTGCGATGGCCTCTGCAATCAAGAATTTAGAAGACCAATTCGCGGCAGTTCTAAGAGACTAATTCCGATGGCGCTGACAAAAGCAGACATGGCCGAGTCGTTGTTCAATGAGTTGGGTCTGAATAAACGCGAGGCGCGCGAGCTGGTGGACATGTTTTACGAGGAACTGCGTGCATCGCTTGCAGTCGGGGAACAGGTCAAGTTGTCCGGATTTGGAAACTTTGACCTTCGGGATAAAAAAGAACGTCCTGGAAGAAACCCGAAAACCGGTGAGGAAATACCGATCAGCGCACGGCGCGTGGTGACCTTCCGGCCAGGACAAAAACTAAAGGCCCGAGTGGAAGCATATGCTGGAACCGGGGAATAACGACGAACTTCCTCCAATACCGGGTAAGCGTTACTTCACAATCGGTGAAGTAAGCGACCTCTGTGCGGTCAAGCCGCATGTGCTTCGGTATTGGGAGCAGGAGTTTCCGCAACTCAAACCTGTAAAGCGGCGCGGTAACCGCCGTTATTATCAGCGGCAGGATGTGTTGATCATTCGCCAGATTCGAAGTCTTCTGTACGACGAGGGTTTTACGATCGGCGGTGCCAGACAACGTCTGACTGGCGATGATGCGAAGTCGGATGTCACGCAAAGCCAACAGATTATCAAACAGATACGAATGGAACTTGAACAAGTTCTTAAATTGCTGCGCCGCTAAAACTTTTCTTCCCAACACACGAATCGGCAAGTATCATTGCCGCCCTCCGGTATGCATCCGGACACGGTCGGGGCGTAGCGCAGCCTGGTAGCGCACCACAATGGGGTTGTGGGGGTCGGAGGTTCAAATCCTCTCGCCCCGACCACTTATCGAAAAGAAGCCGCTTACGCCCCGTCGGGAAAGCGGCTTCTTTTTGATAAGTGGGAGGGAACTGGAACCGAACAAGAGGATCCACCGAGTCTCGCGAAGCGAGGCGACAGTCGCGCACAGCGCGACCAATCCTCTCGCCCCGACCACTTATCGAAAAAAGCCGCTTACGCCCCGTCGGGGAAGCGGCTTCTTTTCGTTAAGTGGGAAGGAATTGGAACCGAACAAGAGGATCCACCGAGTCGCGCGAAGCGAGGCGACAGTCGCGCACAGCGCGACCAATCCTCTCGCCCTGACCATTTTTTTAAAATGGAACCGGCAGTTTCCTGTCTTCAATACCCAGTAGAATCGGTTCAGCATTGTCGCGGTAGATGTTGACTTTCGCATTGAATGCAACGCGCGACAGCCCGTGCTTGTCACTGATCGTTAAACGGCGAATATTGAACTGCCCGTCGCCGAGCTTTTCTCCGGTCAGGTAGCACTTGATTGCCGTGACTTTTTCGCCTGACAACTCGATGCCGGACAGCTGTGCGAGGTTGCCCTGCGAACGTTCGAGAAACGTGACAGCATCGATGTTCGGAATGATCTGCATCTCACCGTTGTCGAGCGGCACTTCGATATCAGCCATGAAATCGCCGACCAGTATTTGTCCGGGCAGGGCGGCATCGATCATGCGCGCAAGTTCAATGGTCACGTCGCCGACGATAAAGTCGTGCGTGGTCGGATTCAGTCCTTCCGCCTGATGAAACTCATAGCAGCTGCCGACGTGGAAACAGGCACGCAGTCGCGGTACGGATTTGGTCGAAGACTTGCTTCTGGCAATCGCATTGTCCGCCAGCACAATGTGCATGAAATGATACAGGTTTACACTGGCCTCAAGCCCTTCGTCTCGGTTCCAGATATAAAAACCGTCGCCGCTCGACGATCGTGCAAAATCGATGTTGACGTTGGCTTCCAGCATTTTTGCGTGAGCCGAGTTCAGCGAGTACGAAAGGCTGTTGAGTTGCGTCATTTGCTCAAATGGCGTCAGCAAACTAAAGCCGACGATGTCGAACAGTGTGACGGCGCGGCTCGGCACATAATTGATGCTGTACTTACGAATCATCTTTTCGATGATCTGGGTTTCGATGACGGAGCCTTCGAGCGGATCGCGCAGCGGAATATTGATCGGTTCGGTATTGAGGAGGCGGGCCACTTTTTGCATCTGCTGGATGGTCAGTTGCCGGTCGCCCGAAATCAGCTCGGTCACAAAGCGCGGCGACACGAGCGGCGGCATTGTGCCGTCCTGTGGCGATACGAACTCGGCGATGGCGTAATGCGGCACGACGAGAATCAGGATGCTCTGATCCAGTGCCACCCAGCTCAAAATACTGTTCTGACCCAGTTTCCAGTGCGCACGTAGTGCGGTTTCCACATGGGTGAGATTGCTGCGCTGACGCAGCCCCATTTTTTGCGCAAGGCCGGCAAGTTGGTCAAGATACGGCGAATAGTCGGCTATTCGCCGTATTCCGGATTGCGACAGTTCTTCTAATTCCATCTGCGGGCTCGAAACGACTATCGCGAACGTGGATTCTCTGCCAAAGTTCGCAGTCGTAAAATTAGTTGAGTCTTAAGGGCGGTGCAAGATCGTACCGTTCGGTATTTTACATAACAAATGACTGAAACTGGACCGAAATTTGAGGAGATCAGGGCGCTGGCCGCAAAAATCGCCGGGCACGTGACGCGCACGCCGGTTTTGCGCTGTCACGGAATAGAAGCGCTGATGCCGGCCGGAACCGAGGTTTATGGCAAGCTCGAGTTCCTGCAGCACACAGGGACCTTCAAGGCCAGGGGTGCCCTCGCGACGTTGATGGCGCTAAGCGACCGTCAGCGTCAGCGCGGCGTCATTGCGGTGAGCGCGGGCAACCACGCGATCGCGACAGCGTACGCCGCGCAGGTCGCATCGACCAGCGCAAAGGTGGTAATGATCCAGGCGGCAAATCCGGCGCGCATACAGGCATGCAGGGCGTACGGTGCCGAGATTGTGCTGGCTGCCGACGTGCACGAAGCATTCGCGCTGGCGGAGCAGATCGGGCAGGATGAGGGACGGTATCTGGCTCATCCGTTTGAAGGTTCCGCGATTGCACTCGGGACCGGTACGCTCGGTCTGGAGATCTGTGAGCAAATTCCGGATTTGGATGCGCTCGTCGTTCCCGTCGGCGGCGGCGGTTTGATCGGTGGAGTGTCCAACGCCGTCAGGCAGGTTCGACCCAAAGCGGAAATCATCGGTGTCGAACCGGAGGGTGCGGATTCCATGCGTCGCAGCTTTGCCAGCGGGCGGCCGGAACGGCTTGATAAAGTGGCGACAATCGCCGACAGTCTCGGGGCGCCGTATGCGATGCCGTACTCGTATTCTCTCGCACGCGCCAACGTCGACGATGTGGTACGCATTAGTGACGATGCGCTGCGGCGGACTATGGGACTGCTGTTCGAGAGAATGAAAATCGCGGTTGAACCGGCGTGTGCGGCGAGCACCGCGGCGCTACTGGGGCCGCTGCGCCACCGCCTCGCAGAAAAGCGTGTCGTATTGCTGTTTTGTGGCAGTAATATCGACTGGAGTAGCTGGCACGCGTTCGTGAATTTTGATGACCAGTTCCGGTTGTCAGCCTGATACAGCGATAAAATGTTTAACACGTATGAGTTCAAACTCGGAAAACCTGCGCCACATTTTCGCTGAGCAACTGCTCAGCATCGATAACCGGCTGCGCGCGACGGTTGACGATGACGATATGCTTGCCGGGATACAGGACACGATCAGTGGCCTGCTGGCCGACGACGACGGCGGCGAAAATGAGATACGGCGAATTGTCCGTGAACGCTACCGATCGGGCATGCTGCAACGGGAAACATATCAGCTCGTCGAGTCGATGCTGGATCGCTTCGTCGCTGAGAATATTCCAACCGATCCGTTTTCCGAGGTGTTTATGGAAACACCTGCGGACGAGGGGGCTTACGAAAAAACCACGGCGCTGCCACACGACGTGTTCGATGCTTCCGTGCAAAATACGAACGTGGATTTCGATCTGGGCGACGATACGAGCGTTAAGGTGACCGACGCGATCGGCGAACCGGACGAATTTGACGAGGACGAGTACTTCCGTTCGACAACGGTTATACCTAAGGACAAGCTGCCGGATACGAAAAAGACGACACGCGCGCAGGTAGGCTCGCTTCTGCGTGACCGTTTTCTGCTGCATGAACAGGTGTCGGGTGGAAGTATGGGCGTCGTTTACAAAGCGATGGACCGCCGTCTGGCCGAAGTCGGTGGCGATACCTACTGGGTGGCGATTAAGGTGCTTTCGCCACAGCTCGCGGAAAACGCTCAGGCGTTGCGCGCGCTGCAGCAGGAGGCTGCCAAAGGCCGTTGCCTGATTCATCCCAATATCGTCCGCTGCATCGACCTGGATCGCGATGGCGATTTGTTTTTCATTGTCATGGAATGGCTCGAAGGCCGGACGCTCGCCGACATCCTCGATTCCGACGACAGCAAGCTCATCGACCGGGAAGCGTCGCTGCGCATCGTTCGCCAGATTGGCGATGCGCTCGATTACGCACATCGCTGCGGTATCGTTCATGCGGACATCAAGCCTGGCAACATAATGATGATGCCTGACGGCGATGCCAAGCTGTTTGACTTCGGCGTTGCGCGCGTTGAGCAGAATCAGCGCGATGCCAGTTTCGACCCGGGTGTGCTCGGCGCTCTGACGCCGGCGTACTCCAGCATGCAGGTGCTGACCGGTGAAGAGCCGGTCGTTTCCGACGATGTGTTCTCACTGGGCTGCCTGATGTACAGGCTGCTCGCGGGTTACCGGGTTTTCGGACCGCGTAACGCGGCCGAGGCAGCACAGGAGGGGATGGAGCCGCAACGTCTGAAGTCGCTTAGCGATACGCAATGGCGCGCGTTGAAGAAGGCATTGTCGTATTCACGGGTGACGAGATTCCAGTCGGTCGGGGAGTTTCTCGACAAGTTCGACAGTCATAGCGAAGCTACGATCTCGTTTCCGGATGCGGACAATCCACTTGATTTTGCCGAGCCTCGATCGTCGAAAGGGTGGCTGATTCTGACCGGTCTGCTGTTGCTTGCAGGCGCCGGCTTTGGCGCCTGGAAGCTCGGGTATCTGGATTCGTGGATCGACGAGTCCGGCGGTCGCGGCGTCGTTGTACGGGACAACGTGCGACCGGAGGTATCGAATTCCGGACATTCGGCTGAGGAGATCGAGGCGCAAACGACCGAACCGATTCAATCGGAGCCCGATCAGTCGACTCCGGCTACCGGCGCCGCCGTGGACGATTCGGGTACGGATATCCTGACCGATGCCGAGATCGACAGCGACGACATCGTCGGTCCGGAGACGCCATTGGTCGATTTTTCGACATTGCCCCCTGCGGACCTGATCGTACCGATTTCCGAGGCCGGACCCGCCGTGGAACTGGTCACGCTCACGCTGCTCGAGGATTCCGCTCCGGTTGTCGTCGAGTTTCTGCGGGATGGAGACCTGTCGACCGCGTTTACCGCCAAAGTGGAGGAGGTTGGCTTCAGCGGCAACCGCTCGCCCTGGGGAACCGGCCAATATGCGCTTTCCGATGAAGGCCTGGTTGAGTTTCTGGTGGGACAGGAGCGTGGACGGATCATCCTGTCGATGGCTTCCGATGTAGTGCGGGAAGCGGATCAGCTTTCTACGCTGCGCGTTCGGGATCGCGAACTGGCCGACTCCGAACTGGCTTTGATACAGGTGTCGCTGCAAGATGACGACCGGCGTGTGTATGAAGCAAATCTCCCGGCGAATACGATCGCTTTCTCGGTGGCCGCCGTCGTCGTCAGTGAATCGGATCCTGCGGTCCAGATCGATGTCGTGCGATTCAGCCCTGACGACTCGGCGCTGTCGGTCCCCTATTCAATCTCCGATGTGACGGCGACCGACGGTGCGGATTACTTCGCACCCGGCAACGCGCTGATCTCGTTTGGCCCCCGTCAACGCTCGGCCCGCATCCTCGTACCTCTCGTGCAGGACCCCGAAGTCGAAGGCAGCGAAGCGTTCGCCGTCGAATTGTTTGCGGAGAACAGCGCAGCAGAACCTGATCTCAATCGCCGTGTGGTCGTGACAATTCGGGACGACGATTCCGAGTTCCGATAATCACGCGTTTACTGCTAGACTCGCGCTCCGGGCCGACGGACCAGGAGCAACGAACAGCAATGAACGACAAGGATCTGCGACGCTATTCCCGCGTCGTCGTTGACGGTGACGAACAGGCACCGAGCCGGGCGATGTTGCGTGCGGTCGGTTTTGACGAATCGGATTTCGGGCGGCCACAGATTGGCGTTGCCTCGACCTGGAGCATGGTCACACCGTGTAATATGCATATTGACGGTCTTGCCGAAAAAGCACGGCAAGGCGCCGACGCGGCCGGTGGCAAGGGCGTCATCTTTAACACCATCAGTGTGTCCGACGGCATTTCGATGGGCACGCCCGGGATGCGCTATTCGCTCGTATCGCGCGAGATCATTGCCGACTCGATTGAGGCGGTCACGGGTGCCGAGGGATTTGACGGCCTTATCGCCATTGGCGGGTGTGACAAAAATATGCCGGCCTGCGTAATGGCGATGGCCAGGCTCAATCGGCCGGCCGTGTTCGTGTACGGCGGTACGATTCGGCCCGGCAGTCAACGGCGCGATATCGTGTCGGTGTTTGAAGCCGTCGGGGCGCGTTCCGCGGGCACTATCACAGACGCAGAACTGCTTGAGGTTGAGCAGACTGCCATTCCGGGGCCCGGCGCATGCGGAGGGATGTACACCGCCAATACGATGGCATCGGCGATTGAAGCGCTCGGCATGAGCCTGGCCAACAGCTCGGCACAGGAGGCCGTGTCGACCGATAAGGCGCTGGACAGCGAACGCGCGGGCGCCGCCGTGGTCGACCTGATACGTAAGGGGATCAGGCCGCTCGACATTATGACGCGCAAGGCGTTCGAAAATGCCATCGCCGTTGTCATAGCGCTCGGGGGGTCGACCAATGCCGTATTGCACCTGCTTGCGATTGCACGCGAAGCCGACGTACCGCTTAGCCTCGACGACTTCACACGCATCGGTGAGAAGACGCCGGTGCTCGCTGACGTCAAGCCCAGCGGTCGGTATCTGATGTCCGAACTCATCGGGATTGGAGGCATTCAGCCGTTGATGAAACGCATGCTGGACAAGGGCATGCTGCACGGCGATTGCCTGACAGTGACCGGTAAGACGCTCGCCGAGAATTTAAAAGACGTTGCCGACTATCCGGCCGGGCAACTCATCGTTCGCGACTTTGACAATCCCATCAAAGCCGACAGCCACCTGAGCATTTTGTACGGAAACCTGGCGCCGGAGGGAGCGGTTGCAAAAATCACGGGCAAGGAAGGGCTGTATTTTGAAGGCACCGCGCGTGTGTTCCACTCTGAAGAAACGGCGTTGCAGGCCATCCTCGACAATGCCATTGGTGCCGGGGATGTCGTCGTGATTCGTTATGAAGGACCGAAAGGTGCGCCGGGCATGCGGGAAATGCTCAGTCCGACGGGTGCAATTATGGGAAAAGGCCTCGGCAGGGACGTTGCGCTGATTACGGATGGACGTTTTTCGGGCGGTAGCCATGGGTTCGTTGTCGGTCACGTCACACCGGAGGCGGCGGCGGGCGGTCCCATTGCATTGATCGAGGAGGGAGATCGAATTCGCATCGATGCGGACAAGAAGCGAATCGATATCGACCTCAGCGATGAGGAACTGGCAACTCGCCGCGCGGCCTGGCGACGGCCTGCATCGCCGGTACGAAAGGGCGTGCTGGCAAAGTATCGCAATGAAGTGTCTTCGGCATCCGAGGGCGCGGTCACGATTCCACCGGCGTGGGACGAGCCCGCAATTTCGGATTGAGTGACGATATGGAAGAAGCGGAGTTTGGGGACAGCGCCGATCTCGGTGCGACTTCCGACATTGCGGCATCGCCGTGGGTGGTGATGAAGTTTGGCGGCAGCAGTGTGTCGTCGCTGGAGAACTGGAAGAGCATCGCCGGGCTGTTGCAGCGCCGATTGTCTGAAGGACTGCGTCCGGTCGTTGTGCATTCGGCGCTGCAGGGTGTTTCAAATGCGCTGTCGGACGTACTCGACACGGCAATCAGTGAGGATCCCACCGACGTCCTCGACGGCATCCGCCGGCAGCACTACGAACTCGCCGATGCGCTGGAACTCGATGGTCCGGGGATTCTTGACGAAACGCTGCGCGAGCTGGATCAGCTTATCGCGGGCGTGCGCCTGATACGTGAAGTCAGCGTCAGGGTCAGGGTCCGCGTCATGGCGCTGGGGGAGCTGATGTCCACACGGCTCGGCGCAGCGTATCTGGCGAACGCCGGAATTCCGGTGGAATGGAAGGATGCCCGCGATCTGCTGCGAAGCCGCTCGCGCAACGGTCGACAGGCCGCGAATTCGTACTTGTCGGCGACCTGCGATGTCGTACCGGACGCCGAACTGCAGACCTCGCTGCAGGAGTGCCGCGGCGTCGTACTGACGCAGGGGTTTATCGCGCGCAATCGCAATCGGGAAACGGTGTTACTCGGGCGGGGCGGGTCAGATACTTCGGCCGCGTATTTTGCGGTAAAACTCAAGGCTCGCCGCCTTGAAATATGGACCGACGTGCCCGGCATGTTCACTGCAGATCCGCGGCTGGTGCCTTCGGCGCGGCTGCTTGTTGCGCTGCACTATGACGAAGCGCAGGAACTTGCGTCCGCCGGCAGTTCAGTGCTTCACCCCAGGTGCATTTCGCCGGTTCGCGAGTATTCGATTCCGCTGTTTATTCGCAGCACGCTGGCACCGCAGATCGCGGGCACCGTCATTTCTTCGGTCAATCGCGAGGCCGAGCCGCAGGTCAAGGGCATCTGCAGCCGCTCCGGCATCACACTCGTTTCAATGGACAGCGTTGGAATGTGGCATGAAGTGGGCTTTCTTGCCAGAGCGTTTGCCGTATTTGCCGATAACGGCGTGTCCGTCGATCTGATCTCGACCTCGGAAACCAACGTCACGGTTTCCATCGATACATCAGACGGTATGTTGTCCGACGATGTCGAAGAATCGCTTGTCAATGACCTCGAACGCCTATGCCGCGTTCGGGTCATCGGCAACTGTTCCGCGGTGAGTCTGGTCGGCCGAAAGATCCGCACGATCATGCCGCGCATGGCGCCGGCACTTGAGGTGTTTGAAGAAGAGCGCATCCATCTCATGTCGCAGGCTGCCAACGACCTGAATCTGAGTTTTGTCGTCGACAGGCAGCAGGGCAACCGGCTCGTCAGCAAACTGCATGCGACGATCATTCGCAGGGAAGGCGGGTCGGACGTGTTCGGCCCGAGCTGGGAACGGCTGTTCGAATCCGGCAGGGCGGTGACACGCGCATCGGACAGCTGGTGGATGCAGAAGCGGGATCGGTTGCTGCAGCTTGCAGGCGAACAATTGAACGCCTACGTTTACGACAAGGCCAGCGTCGCCGAGGCGGCCGAGAGCCTGCTCGATCTGCGTAATGTAGATCGCATTCTGTACGCCGTAAAAGCCAACTTCAACGCGGCGTTGCTGCAGACCCTGAATGCGGCCGGTGTCGATTTCGAGTGCGTTTCGCCAGGCGAGGTCGAGTGGCTGGAGTCCATTCTCCCGGAACTGGATACGGCGCGAATATTGTTCACGCCGAACTTCGCACCGCGCGAGGAGTACGAGTGGGGCATCTGCAAGGGGCTGCAGGTGACGCTCGACAACCTTTACCCGCTGCAGGCATGGCCGGAAATTTTTTCGGGCCGGAAACTGTTTGTGCGTGTCGATCCCGGGCAGGGCCGCGGTCATCACGAGCACGTAAAGACAGCCGGTGTGCACTCGAAATTCGGTATACCCCGCTTCGAGATTGACGAACTCGCAAAGCTCGTCGACGCGGCAGGCGCCGAAGTCGTCGGAATCCATGCGCACAGCGGCAGCGGCATTCTGGATCCCAACAACTGGCGCACGGTCGCCGGTGAACTGGTGCAGATCGCGGAGCGGTTTCCGGCCGTCACGGCAATCGACCTGGGAGGCGGCCTCGGTGTGCCCGAAAAACCTGGCGACCGGCCTATCGACCTCGAAAAACTCGACGAAACGCTCGCCGAAATTCGTACCAGTTACCCTAAATACGATCTTTGGCTGGAACCGGGACGCTACCTCGTCGCTCGGGCAGGCGTGCTGCTCACACGGGTCACGCAGACGAAAGGCAAGGGTGAGATGCGTTACATCGGTGTCGGTACGGGTATGAATTCGCTGATCCGGCCAGCGCTGTATGGCTCGTACCACGAGATCGTCAACCTCACGAAAGCCGATCAGGCACCGAGTGAGACGGTCACCGTCGTCGGTCCCATCTGTGAGACCGGCGACCGGCTCGGCAGCGATCGTCTGTTGCCGCCAACCGAAGAAGGTGATGTCATTCTGATTGCCAACGCAGGCGCCTACGGGCACGTGATGAGTTCGCACTACAATCGCAGAGAGGTTGCCAGGGAAATCGTGATTTAGCGGATGGCGGGATAACAGCCCCACATCCAGGTTCGGTTTGATATCATTGCGCTGCAGGGCCGACGTCAGGGAGACAGGCGCGGACATTGACCCGGTAACGGTTGCGACTGGGGAGGAGCTGGATGGCGCTTCGTATTTTAGGGCTGGCACTCGAGTTCGTAGTCAATCGCTGGACAGCGATTGTTCGTACGATGGTCGTGCCGCTCATACTATTGCTCGTCGTTGGCGCATTGGACGCAAGTGACGATAACGCCCGACTCCCGGCAGCGGCTTTGCCGGTCGCGCAGATATTGATTCTCTCCTGGTTTTTAGTGGCCCTGCACCGTGTAATGCTCGTCGGCGTTCGGGCGCGCGCAGGCGCGGATTGGCCTCAGCTACGTTACGCAGCCATGCTGGTCGCGGCCGGAGCCATCCTGACTATAGGCACAAAATTCATAGTCGGTGCATTCGAGTCAATCGGAATGCCAACCCAGGGCATCGTTGCCGCTGCGTTTTACTGGTTGGTTGCTGCCGGCATTCTCTACTGGATTTCGCAGTACATGCTCGTGTTGCCGGCTACTGTCGTCAATCGCAGGTACACTCCGCGGCACTCGGCCGTGGATGTCGAGGAACATCGAGTATCGACATTTCTGATCGCGCTGATGTTACTGATACTGGTGTTGTGTGCGGTCGGCGTGGACGCATTGGCGTCGAATGCGTTTCTGGTCGCCTCATTAAGGGCAGTGACATTGCTCGTGTGCGCGACATTTGCAGGGGCCATACTTTCTGCTTTCTATTCTGAACTTGCGACTGATGAGTCCAGCGCCCGTTAACGCAAGTGCCGGCAGCCCTCTGCCGGACATGGCGTTGAGTACGAATTGGAATGAACTGAGGTCCGATTCAACGGGGTCGGCTGGATTCTATTGCACCTGGCTATCGATGCGCGTAGCTGACGACTCTTACCAGCGTCCAGACAGTATCCTCCTGCTTCCATATGTGCAGGAAATCGAAGACGCCACAGTCCATGACGCCGTCTTCGGGATGACAGAACCGATGTTTGCCCACCTGAATTGCACCGAAGCCAGCGATCGAGTAGACCTCCACACTATCGGCGATGAGCTCCCTTGTGAGCCCGCTGTCAGATTCAAATAAGCGAATCGAATTTTGTATCGACTGGTCGTAATCGCTGACACCGCCGGTATCGTGATAAAACTCCAGATCGCGATCGAATATCTTCCGGGTCGTTTCTATGTCTTTGTTGTTGAAGGCATCGAAAAGTATCTTGTCCATCTCAATGATGGTGTTGTAAAGGTCAGACTCGCCGGCGCAGGATGCCGAGCAGGCCGCTGCCTGTACAACAACAAAGAAAAAAAGGAAACTTTTTATTCCATGCAAGCTACGTAACCAATGAGTGCGCGACCGCTTCGGGCCAGTAACGGGTAATTCTATCAGCTCTCGGTTAGAGAAGCTGACCGGCTGTCAATTTGCTTCTTTCAGAATCCTGAATCCCGCTACGCCGGCATCCCCTTTTACGGCTTTTCGATAATCCGTTACCGACTTGCTCAGAATATGGATTCCGGAGAAAACCATGGAATCGGCAATCTTCGGTGCAAAGTAGATCGACTGCTCGTCTTCGTCCAGCATATACCCAACCGTCTGCATCCGTTCCTTAAGATAAGGGAACCGGCTCTGCACCCTGTAAAGCTCGTTATTGTCACGCAATCTCGGACTCGAGATATCGGAGAGCATGAACTGGATAACACGTTTCAGGTCAGGGGTTAATGCACTCTCAATGCCATCCGATCCCAATTCAGCCCAGCTACCGTCCCCGACCACGGGCAGGGGCTTTCCGGATGAAACAAAATAACGTGCTTCCCAGATCTTTGATTCTGCGTTCGAGTCAGTAAGCCTGGCCTTTAGAAGTATGAACGGAACGGCATCGTTGTCGTCTACATAGTTCAGAATTACTGTCGTGAACACAGAGAGTACCGAAAGAGAAGGGGATTCAGACGTTGCAAAGCTATCGGCATAGTACCCGGCGGCGATCAATTCGTGTGTTGCCTGTTTCGCTTGAGCCGTAAGGTTTATGTGCACCGCGTCTTCCAGGTCCTCAGTATCGATTTCGCCCGCGCCTCCCAGACCTCCGCCAGTCCCGCCGCCACCCATGATCGTGCCTGCTACCGCAATTGCGCTCGCCCAGGCGGGTCGACCTGTGTCCGGAACGTTACCGACTTGTCCGGGCTGCCCGACGATTATCAGCTGACTATCGGGCACGAAATAGGCGGTTGTCGGAACCTCCGTCCAACCAAGCAGTTGACCTTCAGTAAATTCAACGACCACCGGATGCGGCTGGACAGGTGCAGGTTCGATCAGGCCATAGCTGCTACAACCAGACGCAAGGAAACACAAGCATGCTGTGACCGGAGATGGGAAACGCAGTGACGTTCTCATTGTTACTTTCCAGTCTCGGATATCATTAGCGGTGACGAAGTTCTTTTACGCGCGGTCATCCGCCAAATCAAGACAAACCGTCCCGGTCGCTTGGAGATCGCACGTCGAACACGGACCTCCATACGAGGTTGGATAAAGAGAGCAGGTGTATCAGATCTCGTCTGCTTTCGAGATGAGGTGAGTTTCGGATGCGCTTGATGGTCACTACTACGTAATATTCGACATCGAATCGCTTCAGCCAAACGATGTTGTGCTGGTCGTACATTTAACAGGTGCAGACGGAAGAGCGGCTTCTATTTGTGACGGGACTTTAGTCGAGCTTCGACATCGCTGAGGCTGAGTCCACTGTTCGCCAGCAGTACCAGCAGATGATAGATCAGGTCGGCGGCCTCATCGATGATTTCATTTTCGTCACCCGAGATCGCGGCAAGCGCCAGTTCGACGCCTTCCTCTCCTAACTTCTGCGCAATACGTTTCGTTCCCGCTCGTCCCAGCGAAGACGTATAACTGTTCTCAGTCGGATTGCGCAATCGTTCATTTACGACTTTTTCAAGCTGATCTATGAAACGCTCGTCGGCTGCTGTCACGGTTTATCCTTAGATTCGAATGCTGATCGCTCGATCGGCAAGAAAGCGCTTGAGATCGGCAATGTCGATTTCGGCGCTGTGAAATACACTTGCGGCAAGGGCGCCATCGACGGCCGCGTCAGTAAATACATCGGCAAAATGCTGCTTGTCGCCCGCACCGCCTGAGGCGATCAGCGGCACTGAACAACGTTTGCGCACCCTCTTAAGTTGCGGCGTATCGTAACCATGCCGTACGCCGTCCTGATTCATGCAGTTCAACACGATTTCACCTGCACCTCGGTCCTGTACTTCACGCACCCAATCGATCGTGCGGCGGTTTGAGGTCGATGTCCGGTTTGGATCGCCCGTGTTCTGATATACGACGTAGCCGTCATCTTCCTCTCGACTATCGATGCCGATGACCACGCACTGTGAGCCAAAACGCTTCGCAAGTTCGCCAATCAGGTCTGGATTGGCCAGCGCGGGGGAGTTTATTGAAATCTTGTCGGCACCTTTGTTCAAAACGTCTTCGGCATCCGCGACACTACGGATGCCGCCTGCGACGCAAAATGGAATATCGATCACCGACGCAACGCCGTATACCCAGCCGCGGTCGACAGAGCGGCCGTCCGGGCTGGCAGTGATGTCGTAAAAAACCAGCTCATCCGCGCCTTCAAGCGCGTAACGTTCGGCAAGCTGCAGGATGTCGCCGACAACCTTGTGGTTTCGAAACCGGACGCCTTTGACAACGACGCCGTCACGTACATCAAGACAAGGGATTATGCGTTTTGCCGGAATGACGCCACCTCCGCTTCGCTGATTTCACCGTCGAGCAGTGCGCGCCCCGTAATTGCCGCCGGAACGCCGGCGCTGCGCAGTTGCTTGAGGTCGTCAATCTGACGCACGCCACCGGACGCCTGCAGTTGCAGGTCGGGATAGCGCCGCAGAATTTCGGAATAGAGTTCGAAGTTTGGCCCCGCCATGGCGCCATCGCGAGCGACGTCCGTGCACAAAACATGCTGCGCGCCGATATCGAGGTAGCGGTCGATGCACTCCCACAACGTGATGCCCGTGGCTTCGGTCCAGCCATGCGTCGTCAGCATCGGCATGCCGCTGTCTTCAAGACGGACATCGAGCGCCAAAACGATTCGCTCGCGGCCGAATTCCTCAATCCACGAGATCACGGTTTCAGGCTGATTGATTGCGACGCTGCCAACGACGCATCGAGAGACACCGGCGTTGAGCCAACGACTGACGTCATCACGTTCGCGAATGCCGCCGCCGAGTTGCACCTCAAGATCGGAATTCGCTGCGATCTCTGCCACAATCCGCTGGTTCGATTGTCGACCGGAACGTGCTCCGTCGAGGTCGACGACGTGCAGATCGCGTACCGCCAACGCGGAGAATCGTCTGCCGATGCCCGCCGGGTCGCTGCTGTACTCCGTCGTTTTTTCGAACTCGCCCTTGAACAGGCGCACGCATTTCCCGTCCTTCAGATCGATCGCGGGGATGATTCTCATGCGGTGTTGTCCAGAAAGTTTTTTAATAATTGCGCGCCGGCCTGGGACGAGCGCTCGGGATGAAACTGTGCGGCCACGAAATTATCTTTTGCCAGCATCGACGAAAATCGGCTGGCGTGTTGCGCCGTCGCAATCGTATGGTCGGATACGGGCAGTGCGTAACTGTGTACGTAGTAGAAAAAACTTCCGTCTTCGATGTCCTTTAGCAGATGATGCGATGCCGATTTCGCTGTGGCGCACCAGCCCATGTTGGGCACTGGGCATTCCGTGGAAGCAGGCAGGCGCCGGGCGATGCCCGGCAATAGCCCAAGACACTCGGTGTCCTCTTCTTCCGATCCTTCGCACAGGAGCTGCATGCCGAGACAAATTCCAAGTACGGGCTGCTTTAGAGACCGAATGACATCGATAAGGCCGGCATCCTTGAGACGTAACATCGCATCTTTTGCAGCACCAACACCGGGCAGCAGTACGTGGGATGCCGACTGAATGACCGCTACATCGTTCGTGAGCGTCGAGCGCACCCCGAGCCGATGCAATGCAAATCGCACCGATGCGATATTTGCGCCGCCGCTGTCGATGATGGCCACGTCCGTCATTCGCTCAACGTTCCCTTGGTTGACGGCAGCTCAGTTCCGCTGCGTGCGATTGCCTGCCGCAGCGAGCGGCCAACCGACTTGAAACAGGCCTCAATCATGTGGTGTGTATTGTCGCCGCGCACCTGAATGTGCAGTGCGGCACCCAGAGACTCGGCCAGCGAACGAAAAAAATGCTCCACCATTTCCGTCGATAACTCACCCACAGCATCGCGTTTAAATCGGCCATCGAATTCGAATGCAGCGCGGCCCGACAAATCGAGAGCGACCTGCGCCTGGCTTTCATCCATCGGCAGCAGGAAGCCGTAGCGCCCGATGCCGAATTTATTGCCGAGTGCAGATCGCAGTGCACTGCCCAGGCAAATAGCGGTGTCTTCTACCGTGTGATGCTCATCGACGTGCAGGTCGCCGCTGCAGGTCAGCGTAAGGTTGAAGCCGCCGTGTTTGGCGATTTGCTCGAGCATATGGTCGAAGAAGCCGATGCCGGTCGCCACGTCGACCTCACCCTGAGAGTCGAGATTGACGAATGCTCGAATGCGCGTCTCGTTCGTATTGCGCTCAACACTAGCGGTGCGATCGGAATAACACAGCCGCTCGACGATTTGTGGCCATGTCAGCGCGTCGGCGTCGTCGGTATTGACCAGGAGTCCCGGTATGCCGATGCGCTCTGCCAGCTCAATATCTGTAGCACGATCGCCGACAACGGCGGACGTCTCGGTATCGATATCGTTCGCCGCGAGGTAGCGCGTCAGCAACCCGCTTCTCGGTTTGCGGCAGTCGCAGTTGTCTTCGGCAACATGCGGGCAAATAAAAATCTGATCGAATCGGATGCCCTGGCTTTCGAACAATCCCAGCGTCAGTTCATGCGCCTCATCGAAGGCCGACTGCGGGAACGCATCGCTGCCCAGTCCGTCCTGGTTGCTGACCATGATAAGGCGGTAGCCGTGCCGTATAAGCTCAAGCAGCGACGGAATCACGTCTGCGACGAGTCGCACTTTCGTTGCCGAATCGACCTGGTAGTCGTCGGGCTCTTCGATCAGCGTGCCGTCGCGGTCGACGAAAAGGACTTTGACCGCCATGCTCAAACATCCTCCAGTGTGTCGAGCGCCCGTAACAGCCGGTCGTTCTCTGCCGCTGATCCGATCGAAATGCGTATGCAGTCCTGCAATTCCCCACCGAAGTGGCGCAACAGCACGTTGTGGTCTTCGCAACGCTGCATGACGGCGGCAGCGTCAGCGACTCGGATCAGGAAGAAGTTGGCATCGCTGGGCCAGACTTTGTACACGAACGGGTACCTTGCAATGATACTCATAACACGTTCGCGCTCCTGTTTGATATGCTTCACGGCCGCTTCGGCGAACCGGAGTTGTTCGTCATCGAGCGCATCTTCGACGCACTCCACAACGGGAGTCGCCATCGCATAGGGTGCCTGCACCGCGTTGAGCATTCGCGCAACGTCAACCGACGCTATCACAGCACCGCAACGAGCGCCGGCGAAGCCCAGCGCTTTCGACAGCGTACGCAGCACGACGAGGTTCGGATAATCCATCAGCAGTTCCGCAGCCGATGCCTGATCGCCAAATTCGATGTAGGCTTCGTCGACGACAACCGCTGACCGGTCCCGTCTGCCATCAAGCAGTTGCAGCAACTCATTGCGCGGCAAAGGCGTACCGGTTGGATTATTGGGCGAACAGACAAAAATCAGTCGCGTCAATTCGTCGCAGGCCTTGAGCACATCTTCCGCCGAAATTGCGAAGTCGCGCTCGGCAGGACAGGGCACCTCAATCAGCTTTGCATTCTGCACCGCGGCGTAGTGCCGGTACATCGAGAACGACGGCGACGGCGTCAGCACGCTGTCGATCCCTGCGCGGCAAAACGTGCGGATCAGGAGATCGATGGCCTCGCTCGAACCGCGCGTGACGAGAAGCTGTTGCGGTTCGCAGTCGAATCGGCGCGCGAGCGCCTGCTGCAGCTTTCTCGGACGAACCTCCGGATAGCGATTCAGCGGTCGTCGGAAATGACCTGCGGCGCCGACACTCGGCGACTCGTTCGCATTGAGACGTATCGTGTCATCCACCTGTACCGCAGCTTCATACGGTTTCAGCGCCTGAATCTCGGGACGCGCCAGCGCGACGATGCTCATTGTTCCGCCGCCAGCCGCCGTGTGACCGCTGCAGCGTGCGCATCGAGGCCTTCGAGCCGCGCAAGACTGACGACGGCATCCCCGAGTTTTCCCAGACCATCCCGTGTCAGTTCCTGAACGGTCATCTGTCGCATAAACTGATCGACACCAAGTCCGCTGTACGCCTTACCGTACCCGTAGGTGGGGAGCACATGGTTTGTGCCGCTGCAGTAGTCGCCCACCGATTCGGGCGTCCAGCGGCCCACGAATACCGACCCGGCATTGCGAATTTTGTTGAGATAACTACGGGCTTCGGCAATCTGCAGAATGAGGTGCTCTGGCGCGTACTGGTTACTGACATCAATCGCGGCCGCGATCGTGTCCACAATGACGATACGGGAGTTGGCGATCGCCTGTGCCGCGATATCTCGCCGCGGCAACCCCGCAAGCTGGCGCTGCGTCTCGGTCCGTACCGCATCCGCCAACAGCTCACAGTCAGTCACGAACAATACCTGCGAGTCCACACCGTGCTCGGCCTGGGAAAGCAGGTCGGCTGCGACGAATTCAGCCGATGCAGACGCATCCCCGATGACGAGCACTTCGGACGGCCCGGCGGGCAGGTCGATCGCTGCGCCACCGGGATCGCCGCTGACCAGCGCCTTGGCCGCAGTGACCCACGCATTTCCGGGGCCGAATATTTTCGTAACCCTGGGCAGGGTTTCGGTCCCATAGGCCATGGCCGCAATCGCCTGCGCGCCTCCGACTTTGAAGATATCGGTGATGCCGGCACGGCTGGCTGCGGCGACCACGGCAGGGTGCGCCAGACCGTCGGGCCTCGGCGGCGTGCACAGCACGCAGGTTTCGCACCCGGCGATCGCCGCGGGTACGGCCAGCATAATCGCAGCAGATGGCAGCGGCGCAGTACCTGCCGGCACGTATAACCCGGCGGAGTCGATTGGGTGGCTTATCCGCTCGCAGAACACGCCCGGCATCGTTTCGACGCAAATCGGCGCATTCACCTGTGCCTCATGAAAGCGGCGTACGTTGCCAATGGCGAGGTCGATGGCGTCACGTTGTGCCGCCGTCAGTGACCTTTCAGCAGCCTCGCGCTCCCGCGTATCTACGCGGATATCCGCAAGTTTGGCTCCGTCATAACGAAGTGCAAGGCGCCTCAGCGCCTCATCGCCGTTGCTGCGCACCTCAGCGATAATGTCCGCCGCCGCAGCCGTGATGTCCGGATCCTGCGACAGAGACGGGCGTCGCAGCAACTCGCGCCTGTCGTCCTCGTCGAGTTCGCTCCAGCGATACAGGCCAAAACTCATGCCAGCATCTTCTCCACGGGCAGTACCAGCAATGAGCTCGCACCGGCTGCTTTGAGGTTCTCAAGCGTTTCCCAGAAGACGTTCTCCCGACAGACCGCGTGGATCGCGATTTTGTCGTCATTGCCCTCGAGCGGCATGACGGTCGGCGCCTCCGAGCCCGGCAGCAGATCGCGAATTTCCGCCAACGCAGCTCGAGGTGCATGCAGCATGATGTACTTGCTGTCGTGCACTTTCAGCACGCCGTCGAGGCGTTGCAGAATCTTGTCGACGAGCGCCTGCTTTTGTTCGCCGAGCGGTTTAAGCGTCTGTATCACGACCGCCTCACTGTTGAGTAACACGTCGAGTTCCTTAAGGCCGTTGGCGGCGAGCGTACCGCCGGTGGATACAAGGTCGCAGATGAAATCGGCGCGCCCGAGCTTTGGCGCAATTTCCACCGCTCCGGAGAAGTAGACGGGCTCGGCGTTGACGCGTTTCCTAGTAAGGTAATCTGTTAAAAGTCCAATATAACTTGTTGCTATTCTTGTGTTTTCAAGAGACGATGGTCCGTCGTACCTGGCGTCCTCGGGGCCTGCGATGGAGAGTCGGCAGTGACCGAATTCCAGTTCGAATATCTGCTTGAATGAGGCGTCGCTGCCTTCCTGTCGGCGCTTCAGACGCTTTTCTTCGACGATGTTGAGGCCCACGATGCCCAGGTCGCAGACATCATCGCTGACGAGGCCCGGAATATCGTCATCGCGGACGAGCAGCAGATCGATCGGCATATTCTCGCCGTAGCAAATGAGCTGATCCTTGCTCTTGGTAATCGTCAGTCCGCAACGCTCGAGCAGATCGATCGAGTGCTCGGTCAGACGGCCGGATTTTTGCACCGCGATTTGTATGCGCGGTTCTGAAGTATCCATTAATCGATCCTTAGTGGGAGGAGGGTGGCCGAGCCGTGCGCTCGATGGCTGTCTGGTAACCCCCGAATCCGTCCGTGAGAAACCGGGCAACGCGGCCGATCGTCGTCACGCTGACCCCGGTAAGGTCGTGAATCCGGCGATAAGGCAGACCTTTCTGAAGGTATTCGACGACCTGCCAACGATCAACGAGTGCCTGCAGTTCCGCCGGCGTGCATAAGTCCTTGAAAAAATTACGACATTCGTCAACGGACCGCAGGCAACACACGGCCGTGAACAGCGCGTTTTCGTGTTCGGTCTGCTTGCGCTCGGAATCGTTACGGTTAGGTTTCATCAATGCACTAATGTATTAGCGAGTTAGTACGCTAATACAATCCACACCAGAATACAAGCCCCAATTCAATTTCGTTCCGGTTACCGTATTCTCAGTCTAAGGGCTTAGACTGAGAATACGGTAACCGGAACCGGGGTTGGTTCCTTGACGTGCGATGTGTGTCGCGCATACACTTGCGGAAACTCATCGAGACCGGTCGAGGGATAGGCCTGACGACGCCGGGGCAACCAGCGGATTTAACCACTCCGAAAAGGTGCCAACTCCTGCGATGTCCTGGTGACATCGAAAGATGAGGGTTGCTGCAGCATCGATTATCGATGAAGGGCAGCAAGCCCCTCCCTTGCGGGCTTCGCAGGGTTCCGATGAGAAGTAAATGGAACCTATACGCGGAGACCGAAAATGACTTCCTCAGCCAGCAAAGCCACTGTCGCCGTCCGTGCGTCGATTGAGTCGGACACCCAACACGGTGCGGTGGTTCCGCCGTTGCATCTCAGCTCGAATTACACGTTTGCGGGTTTTGGCGAACCTCGCCAGTATGACTACACGCGCTCGGGAAATCCGACCCGTGATGCGCTTGCCGATGCGCTCGCGGAACTCGAAGGGGGGGGCGGGGCCGTGGTCACGGCATCGGGCATGGGTGCGCTGACTTTGCTGACTCAGTTTTTGTCGCCAGGCGACACGATTATTGCGCCGCATGACTGTTATGGCGGGACTTTCCGTCTGTTTGAGCAGCAATCGCTGAAAGGGCTGTTTAACGTCGAATTTGTTGACCAGATCAACCTCGAATCCCTGAGGAGCATCTGCGAGGAGGTGCAGCCGAAAATTATTCTGACGGAGACACCATCCAATCCTGTCCTGCGCATTGCCGACCTGGCTGCGATTCGCGAAATCGCAAAAGCCTGCGGTGCGCTGTTCGCGGTCGACAACACATTTCTATCTCCCGCGTTGCAAAATCCGATTGAGTTCGGCGCCGATCTCGTCATTCATTCCACGACAAAGTACATCAATGGCCATAGCGATATCGTGGGAGGCGCGGTCGTTGCCGCAACTGAAGAACTCGCGGAGCAATGCGCGTACTGGGCCAATGTCATTGGCATCACGGGTGCACCATTCGATAGTTTCATGACCTTGCGCGGCATTCGGACATTGCACCCACGCATTCGTCAGCATGAGGAAAGCGCATCGCTGATTGCGAGTACGCTTAAGGCTCAGGACAACGTGAGCGCGGTTTATTACCCGGGTCTCGAGGATCATGCCGGACACGAACTGGCAAAACGGCAGCAGCGCGGTTTTGGCGGAATGGTGAGTTTCGAACTGGACGGCGGAGAAGCCGCGGTCAGGGTGTTCGTCGAGTCACTGACGTATTTCTCGCTGGCCGAGTCTCTCGGTGGGGTCGAGAGCCTCGTCTGCCATCCGGCATCAATGACGCATGCACCCGTGTCAGAGGAGCGCAAAGCAGCCGCAGGGGTGACGCCTGCATTGATTCGCTTATCGGTAGGACTTGAAAGCGCCGACGACCTTGTGGCCGATCTGCTGTCTGCATTGGATGCCGCGCGCAGAGCGCCGGAGCTTGAAGCTGTGGTCGCAAGGGCGTGCTGAGCATCAATGAGTCTTCCGGATTATTTGCGCGCACAGATTTCCGAGAACACACAGTTCCTGCGCCTTGACAGCGCGTTCACTGTTGAAAGCGGCGAGTCGCTCGAGGGTGTCGAGATCGCCTACAGGACCTGGGGCGATGCGTCGAATGCGGCTGATCGTGCGATCCTGATCTGCCACGCGCTGACCGGTTCGGCAGACGTCGAAGCCTGGTGGCCTGACATTATCGGCAAAGGCAGGGCGTTTGACCCGGACCGTGATTTTATTGTTTGTTCGAACATTTTGGGCAGTTGCTACGGAACCACCGGTCCCGTCAGCCGCAATGAAAATTCCGGCGAGCGCTTCCGTGCCGATTTTCCGCGAATTTCGGTGCGTGACATGGTCGAACTGCAACGCATGTTGCTGGACGCGCTCAATGTCAATCGAGTTGAGTTGGTGACCGGGCCGTCTCTCGGCGGTATGCAGGCGCTTGAGTGGGCGATCAGCTATCCCGAACGCGTCAGCTCGGTGGTTCCAATCGGTGTCGGCGGGCGCCATTCTGCGTGGTGTATAGGTGTCAGCGAGGCGCAACGCGCGGCGATTGCGGCGGATCCGAAATGGAACGGCGGTTTTTACGCCGACGATGCGCCGCCCACGGAGGGGCTGTCCGCAGCACGCATGATGGCCGTGTGCACCTACCGTTCCTGGCAGAGCTTTGAGACGCGTTTCGGTCGGGCCAAACGCCGGAAAGATCTGTACCAGGTGCAGTCTTATCTGCAACACCAGGGCGCAAAGATCAATCAGCGATTCGATGCGAATACGTATGTCACGCTGACACACGCGATGCATAGTCACGATCTGTCAAGGGGGCGGGGAAGCTACCCTGACGTGTTGAGTCGCATTGAACAGCCAGCGCTGGTCGTGTCGGTCAGTACAGATGCCCTGTATCCGCCAGAGGAGCAGAAACTCCTCGCGGAACACCTGCCGAACGCCCGATACGAGATTCTGGACTCCGTGCACGGCCACGACGGCTTTCTGATCGAAACCGATGCGCTGAGCCAGATGATTGCGGCATTTCGGGCACGGAATACCGCCGATCAGAGATTGCTTAGTTCAGGCAACGAATAATTTCGGATGTCATTTCCGTGGTTGAACAGCGTGTCTCGCGGTCAGCCGCAATGTCAGCCGTGCGCGCACCTGCCGTAATTGCATCCGCTATCGCGCTTTCCACCGCAGCGGCCTCGTCGTCGAGCCCCAGGCTGTGCCGCAGCATCATCGCAGCACTTGCAATCGTCGCACAGGGATTGGCGATGTTCATCCCGGCAATATCGGGCGCAGAACCGTGGATCGGTTCGTACAGACCGGCTTTTGAGTCGCCCAGCGAGGCCGACGGCAGCATCCCGAGCGAACCGGCGAGCATTGAGGCTTCATCCGTCAGAATGTCGCCGAACATGTTTTCGGTAACGATGACATCGAAATCGGCGGGCCGGCTTAACAGGTGCATTGCAGCCGCATCGACCAGCAGCGTTTCCAATTCGACGGTCGGGTACTCTGCCGCCATCAATCGATCGGTGACGTCCCGCCACAGGCGCGAGGTTTCAAGGACGTTAGCCTTATCCACCGAGCATAATTTCGAGCGGCGTTCCGTAGCGAGTTTCGCCGCTACGCGAACGATGCGTTCGATTTCCGGCACCGTGTACTCGCAGAGGTCGCTCGCCGAATTTTCATCGCGGGATTTCCGGCCGAAATAGATACCGCCGGTCAGCTCACGAATGACGAGCATGTCCACGCCTTCGAGAATCTCCGGACGCAATGGCGAAGCGCCGGCGAGTTCCGCGTAGATTTTGACCGGTCGGATATTGGCGTACACCCCGAGCAGAGAACGAATGCCGAGCAGCCCCTGTTCCGGGCGAATTTTCGCATTTGGATCGGACCACTTTGGACCGCCCACGGCGCCGAGCAACACCGCATCGGCGGCCCTGCAGCACTCCACGGTCGCAGCCGGGAGCGGATCGTTCTCGGCGTCGATGGCCGCACCGCCGATCAGCGCCTCACGATACTCAAAGCGATGATCGAACCTGCCTGCAATCGTATCGAGCACCTGTCCGGCCGCCGCGATCACGTCGGGGCCGATGCCATCACCTGGCAATAAGGCGATTACGGCCTCCATGCGCGACGCTCCTCAAAGTTTGCGATTGCGTCCGTTTGCTGCCGCAGAAAGCCAAGCTGATCGATACCGTGCAGCAGACAATAGCGCGCGAAACCGTCGATGGAAAATTCGACGGTACGCCCCTCGGGTAACTCCATCCGCGACGCCTCAATGTCAATGGCAACGTCCACACCCGGGTTTTCGAGCAGCCAGCGGTGTGTCTCCTCATCGATAACGATAGCCACGAGACCGTTCTTTAGTGCGTTGTTGCGAAAGATGTCGGCAATCTCTGTGGACAGGACCGCCTCAATACCGTAGTCGAGCAATGCCCAGGGCGCATGCTCGCGTGACGATCCGCAACCGAAGTTGTTGCCCGCAACGAGAATGCCGCAGCCTCGGGCCTGCGGTTGGTTTAACGGAAATTCGCTTTTCTCGGAGCCGTCATCGTTGTAGCGAAGATCGTAGAACACATTTTTGCCGAGTCCCTCCTTCGACGTCGTCGTCAAAAATCGAGCGGCGATAATCTGGTCGGTGTCGATGTCTTTTGTCGGCAACACGACGGTACGTGACGCGATTCGGCTGACCGGCTTCATGAATAACTCCTGGGGTCTGCGACATGTCCCGCAACGGCCGAGGCTGCCGCAGTCGCAGGGCTGGCCAGCACGGTTCGGGCGCCAATACCCTGCCGCCCCTCAAAATTTCGATTGCTCGTGCTGACGCTCAGCTGGCCCGGTTTCGCGATGTCGCCGTTCATACCGATACACATCGAACAACCCGCCTCACGCCACTCGGCGCCGGACGCCACGATGATACGATCGAGGCCGCGCGATTCCGCCTCTGCTTTGACCCTGTCGGAACCCGGAACCACGAGCATGCGAACGCCGTCCGCCACCCTGCGGCCCTTGAGAATTGCTGCTGCTTCCTCGATGTCCGAAATTCTGCCGTTCGTGCAACTGCCGACAAACACCACGTCAACAGCGTTCTCGGTCATCGGCTTGCCTGCCTCAACCTGCATATAATCCAGCGCCTTGCGAAAACTCGCATCGCTGCTGTCGGGTACGGGTTCGCCAATGCCGATGACCATGCCGGGATTGGTCCCGAAAGTCACCATAGGTTGCAGACCGGACGCGTCGATGGAGACGGTGCTGTCGAAGTGTGCGCCTTCGTCGCTCCGCAGCGTTCGCCAGCGAGCGACAGCGGCATCCCAGTCGGCGCCGGCCGGCGCGCGTTCGCGGCCGTTCAGATACTCAAAGGTCGTATCGTCTGGAGCGATCATGCCCGCACGTGCACCGCCTTCAATCGACATGTTGCAGATCGTCATCCTGGCTTCCATATCGAGTGCACGGATCGCCTTTCCACGGTACTCAATCACGTGTCCGGTGCCGCCGTTAACGCCGATTTTTCCGATAACGGCGAGAATCAAATCCTTTGCGGTCACGCTGGCCGGGAGCCGTCCGTCGATGTTGATTTCCAGCGTCCTGGGTTTACGCTGCAGCAAACACTGCGTGGCAAGAACGTGGCCAACTTCGGTTGTACCTATACCAAAGGCGAGGGCACCGAATGCACCGTGCGTGCTTGAGTGACTGTCGCCACATACGATGGTCTTGCCCGGCTGCGTCGCACCCAGTTCCGGGCCGATGACGTGCACGATACCGCGCTTGCCGCTGCCGTAGCCCAGCAGCTCAAGCCCGAAGTCCTCGCAGTTTTGCTCCATCTGGCGCACCTGGTTGGCCGCACCTTCGCCGGCAACGAGCAGATCCTTGAATGTGGTCACCGGCGTCGTTGGCGTTGAGTGATCGAGTGTCGGCAACGTCAGGTCAGGGCGCCGCACGGGAAGCCCGTGTTCGCGCAGCACGGAGAATGCCTGCGGTGTCGTGACTTCGTGAACGATATGCAGATCGATGTACAACACGGCCGGCGTATCGGGCGTTTCTTCGACCACGACATGGTCGGCCCAGACTTTTTCGAACAGGGTGCTGCTCACAGGTGCTCCCGCAATATCATGATTGTTCAGATCGTGGCGTGCGTTGTCTGCGCGTCGGCAGAAATGCTTTCACCGCGTGCGCGGCGCCTGAGGATACGGTTCATGACCTCGAGGCAGGCCCGGCAGCCGGCTTCGACAATGTCGACACTGGTGCCGCGCCCACGAAAACTCTGTCCGTCGATCTCGACGGTTACCGTGACCTCGCCCTGTGCATCCTCGCCGATCGATGCGCTGTGCAGCTCGAAATTCCGCAGCACCATTTCAACGCCCGTGGCTTTTTCCAGCGCCTGAAACGCGGCGGCGACCGGGCCGTCGCCGCGTGCGGATTCAGAGACCTCGTTTCCGTCTTCACCAATCATATTGACGGTCGCCGTTGCGGGTTCGTCGGTGTGTGTCTGCACTTCAAGCGACTGGAGCGTCCAGGGGCCGGACGATGCGCTGCCCGAATGCATGATCAGCGCTTCGATATCGCCGTCGTAGACGTCTTTCTTCTTATCCGCAAGTTTCTTGAACTCCTGGAAAGCTCGATTGGTTTCGAACTCGTCGAGATCGAAACCCAGTTCGCTGACGCGGTCACGGAATGCGTGCCGGCCGCTGTGCTTGCCGAGCACGAGATTGGATTTGCTCAATCCCACGTCCTCGGGCCGCATGATTTCGTAGGTCGAGGCATGCTGCAGCATGCCGTGCTGATGAATACCTGCCTCATGCGCAAAGGCGTTTTCGCCGACAATCGCCTTGTTTCTGGGCGGGTGCATACCGGTAATACTCGACACAAGTCTGGACGTCGGGTACAGCCGCGTTGTGTCGATACCCGTTTCGAGTCCAAAGAACTCGGCCCGGGTCTTAATAGCCATGACGGCTTCTTCAAGACTGCAGTTGCCCGCGCGTTCGCCAATGCCGTTTATCGTACATTCAATCTGCCTCGCACCGGCACCGACCGCTGCGAGGCTGTTGGCAACGGCCATGCCGAGGTCGTTGTGGCAGTGCACGCTCAACGTAATCTCATCGATGCATGCGACGTGCTCACGGAGATAGCGAAACAACCGATCGAATTCGGCCGGTACCGTGTAGCCCACCGTATCGGGGATGTTCACCGTGGTCGCGCCGGCTTCGATGGCAGCCGACACCACCTCCGCCAGATAGGCCAGTTCGGTACGAGACGCATCCTCGGGCGAGAATTCGACGTCGTCGACAAGTTCCCGTGCCATCTCAATGGCGCCGACCGCACTGCGAATAATCTCCTCTTTGGCCATCTTGAGCTTGTGCTCGCGATGAATGGCGCTCGTGGCAACGAAAACGTGAATACGATGCCGATCGGCGTGCCTGACGGCGGCGTGGACCTTTTCGATGTCCTCGGGATTGCAGCGTGCGAGCCCGCAAATCACCGGACCGAAATTGTGCTCGGCAATGGTCTTTACCGACTCAAAATCGCCCGGCGATGCGGCGGGGAAACCGGCTTCGATGATGTCGACGTTAAGCTCGGTAAGCGCTTTGGCAACACGGAGCTTTTCGCTGAGCGTCATGCTGCAGCCCGGAGCCTGCTCCCCGTCGCGCAGGGTCGTGTCGAAAATTCTTACCTGAGAGTCTGACATTGCGGTTTCCTCGTTTGCGGTGGATTATTCCTGCAACCAGTCCATGCGGCTGCGCAGATCCTTACCGACGTTTTCAATCGGATGCTCCAGATCGGCCTGCATCCGTCGCTTGAATTCGGGCATGCCGTTTTCGTTTTCGGCAATCCAGTTTCTGGCGAAGGTGCCGTCCTGAATATCGGTCAGTACGGCCTTCATTGCGGCGCGCGAATCGTCGTTGACAACGCGCGGGCCGCTGATCATGTCGCCCCATGCCGCGGTATCGCTGATGAACGTGTGCATCTTCTTGAGGCCACCTTCGTGCAGCAGATCGACGATCAGCTTCAGCTCATGCATAACCTCGTAGTACGCGACTTCGGGCTGGTATCCGGCCTCGACAAGCGTCTCGAAGCCCGCAACGATCAGTTCGGTCGTGCCGCCGCAGAGGACGGCCTGCTCGCCGAACAGATCGGTCTCGGTTTCCTCAGCGAATGTCGTCTCGATGACACCTGCACGCGCACCGCCGATACCGGACGCGTAGGCCAGTGCCGTCTGCAGCGCGTTGCCGCTCGCATCCTGGTGAACTGCCACGAGGCAGGGCACGCCATGCCCCTCTTCGTACTGTCTGCGCACGAGGCCGCCCGGCCCCTTGGGTGCGATCAGTGCCACGTCGAGATCGGCGCGCGGTTCGACCTGTTTGTAGTGAATCGCGAAGCCGTGCGCAAACAACAGCAGTGCACCCTGCTCGATGTCATCGATGACCCCCTGATACAGGGCCTTCTGCACCATGTCGGGCGTCAGAAACATGACAACTGCCGCGCCCCTGACCGCAGCGTTGGGTTCCTGCACGTCCAGACCGTCAGCTTCGGCTTTCGCCCAGCTTGCGCCGTTTCGTCTCAGACCGACG
Source organism: Woeseiaceae bacterium (assembly GCA_965224505.1). Taxonomy (GTDB): domain Bacteria; phylum Pseudomonadota; class Gammaproteobacteria; order Steroidobacterales; family Woeseiaceae; genus UBA1847. Next base: position 580,682 of record CBDCZL010000018.1, on the reverse strand, counting down.
ACGACGTTGAACCCGGAGTCCTTGAGGTTCAGTGCGTGGGCGCGCCCCTGGCTGCCGTAGCCGAGAATGGCAATTTGCCGACCGCTAAGGCACGACGTGTCGACATCGCTTTCTGAGTACATTTGCATGGTAATTCCTTAAGGTTTTAGTGCTCGATAGTCGTAAACAAAAAAAACCCCACGATCCTTCGGGATGCGGGGTCTGCGTTGTCCGGTAAGTGGTTACGCGCTACCCGCCGTGCCTCCAGTTAAGAAGCAGTTCAAGTCCTGTAGCCGGCAGGTCAGTGACGGGCTGGGTAAATCGCGTACCATTCATAGCGTCGAATCATGTTGTAACGTGGATTTGATGTCAACCATTGTTTATTCAGTTACCAGTGTTACTAAAGGCATTGCATTAACTACACGGCTTAAGCATTTGGTTTTTAGTCGATTCAGGCTTGCGAACAATACGTTCGGGCGATGTCCCACATACGGCTACGACCGGCCTTTTAGGCAACACTAGTCGCGTCTCAATATGGGCCCGCACCGATACCGAGCGCAAACTACACGACTGTCAGATTTTCGCGGCTTTCGCGGAGGCATAAATGTGGACTGGCGATCTTGAAAGCATGTGTTATTCTTGGCCGCAGAGTTTCGGGGACCTTCACAGCATTAGGGAATAAATGGCGGGGAAAACTCGGGAAAAACCTGAGGAAGCCAAAGATTAGACAGATTAAGGGGTTCCAACAGTTCATCGCCGCGCGGCGAAGGTGGAGAGGGCCGTGTGCGCATTTGGAGACGCATTCCGCGTCACCGGTTTTCATATGTGCATGTATTCAACGGATACGTTGCATCCCTCTCCCTAACAATTAATAAGACCACGACTCTAAAAGGAGCGTTCATGAAACGGTGCATCAGCAGCAGTCGGCGTATAAGCACTGCAGTCTTTGCGGGGATTATATTAAGTGCGTCCGGCGGCGTATTCGCGCAGACTGTCGATCAGGTACTCCAGGCAGAACAACGACGTCTGAATCTGGCCCAGCAATCTCAGGAACGGATCAACAATATCGTTGAAGGCACGCGTTCGCTGGAAGATGAGTACAGGGCCATCAATAAGGAAATCGACGGACTCAAAGTCTACAACCGTCTTATGACCGCGCAGGTCGACGGACAGGCGGCGGTGCTCGAAGATATTTCCCTGTCCATGGACCAGGTGGAGGTGATCAACCGCCAGATCGTGCCGCTGATGGTGCGCATGATCGATGCGCTGGAGCAGTCGATCAGTCTCGACATACCTTTCCTGATGGACGAGCGCACCGAGCGCGTCGCGGGTCTCAAAGCCATCATGGAACGCTCCGACGTTTCCGAGGCGGAAAAATTCCGCAAGGTGATGGAGGCCTATCAGATTGAGAATGAGTACGGGTGGACATCGGAACAGTATTCTCAAACGCTGACCATCGGTGAAGACACGCGCTCCTACAACATGCTGCGTATCGGCAGGGTTGGACTGTACTTCCAGTCCGACGACGCAAAAATCACAGGGCGCTGGGACAATGAAGCCCGCGAGTGGGTCATGGACGATTCGGCGCGCAATGAAATACGTAAAGGTCTGCGCATGGCGCGGCAGCTTATCGCTCCAGAGCTCATCAGTATTCCGGTATCTTCCGCGGAGGCATCATAAATGAAACGCTTTTCACTCATTATAGCGACCGGGCTGCTGAGTTTCGGCATGACAACGGCGAACGCGCAGGACGATGGCGCACGCAGCATGGCGGAATTGCTGCGCCTCATTGAACAGGGACAGGCTCGCGACTCCCAGGAAGCGCGGCAGCGGGAAGCCGCCTTTGCACAGGCCCGCAATCAGCAGCAGACGCTGTTGAACCAGGCGCGCGCGGAGCGTACGCGGCTTGAGGCGACCTCGAGCCGGCTTGAAGAAAGCTTCGAGCAGAATCAGCAGCAGATCGCAACGGCACGTCAGGCGCTGGACGAAAGCCTCGGCTCGTTGAAGGAATTGTTTGGCGTTCTGCAGACCGTCGCGGGCGACGCTCAGGGCAACTTTAACTCATCCCTGACGAATATCCAGTATCCGGATCGTGGCGATTTTCTCGTCGAACTGGGCAGCAAGATGGCTGGCGCCAGCAGCCTGGCGTCAATTGAAGACATCGAGCGTCTCTGGGCAATGCTGCAGCAGGAGATCAACGAATCGGGCCGCGTGGTGCGCTTTAACAATCTAGTCACCAAGGCGGACGGTCAACAGGAAGAAATGGAAGTCGTTCGTGTCGGGCTCTTTAATGTGGCGAACGAGAACGGCTACCTCGAATACGATTCGAACGAAGGCTCCCTGACCGAGCTGGCACGTCAGCCCGACGGACGCTATACGGGCACGACCGGCGATCTGCTCAACGCCGATAGCGGTACCGTGAATTTCGGTCTCGATGTGACGCGCGGAACCATTCTTGGATTGCTGGTCGAGTCGCCGACGCTCAAGGATCGTATCGAACAGGGCGGTATCGTCGGTTACTGCATTATCGCACTCGGTATCATCGGTCTGCTGATTGCGATCTGGCGCTGGATTGGATTGTCGTCCGACAGCCGCAAGGTCAACGCCCAGCTCAAGCGCGAGACTGCCAGCACCGACAATCCGCTGGGCCGAGTGCTCGCCGCTTACGAAAGTAATCGCGGGGCGGATACCGAAACGATCGAACTCAAGCTGTCCGAGGCGGCACTCAAGGAGATGCCGGGCCTGACGAAGGGATTGCTGTTCATCAAGGTCGTTTCGGCCGTGGCACCGCTGATGGGACTGCTCGGTACGGTCACGGGTATGATCAAGACCTTCCAGGTGATCACGCTGTACGGTGCGGGCGACCCGAAGATGATGGCCGGCGGTATCTCGCAGGCACTCATGACCACGGTACTGGGTCTCGTCGTCGCGATTCCGATGGTACTGCTGTACACGGTGGTCAGCGGGCAGAGCCGCAAGATCGTCAATATCCTACAGTCCCAGAGCGCAGGCCTGGTTGCCCAGCACTCGGAGCGCAATGGCTAAGGCCGAAAGGAGTCGTAATGTATTGGCTTATTGACAGTTTTGAGGCCATACGCGATTTCATGAATCTCGGCGGCATCGTGCTGAAAAGCATTGCCGTCGTAATCTTCCTGATGTGGGTTCTCATCATCGAGCGGATTCTCTATTTCCGCTCCTCGATGAAGACTCTGTCGAAGCAGATTCATGACAACTGGGAGTCCAGGGCGGAACGCAAGTCCTGGCACGCTCACCAGATTCGCGAATTGATGATTTCACGTTTCAGCGAAGCCACCAATAAGGGTATCAACCTGATTCAGACCTTCGTCGCCTTGTGTCCCCTGTTGGGTCTGCTGGGTACGGTTACCGGCATGATCAAGGTGTTTCAGGTTATGGCCGTGTCCGGTTCCGGCAACGTTCGCGCGATGGCCGCAGGCGTATCGCAGGCCACCGTGCCGACGATGGCCGGCATGGTCGGTGCACTTTCCGGGGTTTTGCTTGTCACATTACTTACACGCCGCGCGGCACGTGAGGTGGAGTTTCTCGAAGACTCGCTCACGATGGATCACTGAAGGATAGACCATGCGAAAACACGATTTTTCGATGGGGCAGCAGGAAGACGAAGGCGATGAGATTAATCTCACGCCAATGCTTGACGTCGTCTTCATCATGCTGATCTTCTTTATTGTCACGGCGTCGTTCGTCAAAGAGGTTGGTATTGACGTCAACCGCCCGGACGCTCCGGTGACGGAGACCAAGCCCGAGGATGCGAATATACTTGTGATGATCGATGCGAACGACGATATCTGGATCGATCGTCGCGTCATCGATCCCAAGGCCGTCAGGGCAAACATCGAGCGACTGCACGCAGAGAATCCAAAGGGGTCTGTCGTCATTCAGCCGAACAGGCGATCGACGAACAAGATGCTGGTAACGATCATGGATGCGGCACGCAGTGCCGGCGTGTACAACATATCGATTGCGGATTCGAGATGAACGGGATGATCGCCAGGGGAAACGGCCATGAGAAATAACCAGGGCGCATTTGGACAAGAGGAAGAAAGCGAGGAGATCAATCTGACTCCTATGCTGGATGTCGTGTTCATCATGCTTATTTTCTTTATTGTTACCGCGACGTTTATCAAAGAGGCGGGTATTCAGGTCGATCGTCCGGACACGATCACCGCGGATTCTCAGGAAGACGCGGCGATTTTGATCGCGATCAGTCCCAACGACGAAATCTGGATCGACAAGCAGCAGCGGGATCCGCGCGATCTGCGCACGATCATTGAGCGGCTGCATGCAGAAAATCCAAAAGGGTCGATTGTGATCCAGGCGGATGAGCGGTCCACCAATGATGCGTTGGTGAAAATTCTCGAGGCGGCGAAAGCGGCCGGTGTCGCTAACGTGGCAATCGCGTCGGACGATGGTTAGCAGGGCGGCACAGGCCGCTGAGGAGTTAAGACGATGATAGGTCGTTATGTCATTTCGGTTGTTACGGGTGTTGTGATTACGCTCAGCCTGCTGTTCGTCATGCAATTGCTGATAGTAACGGGCAAGGGCGCCCTGACCAAACCCAGGGAACGGGCAAAGCTTGAGTTTGTTCGCGTTAAGCGCAATGAAAGCCTCAACGTTGAGGACATCACTCCCGAGAAACCGCCCAAGCCGCCCGAGACGCCGCCTGAAACGCCGCCTCAGGATCTGGACAACGTCGATCCGGATGCGCCTTCAATCGATATTCCGGCGCCGACCGTGACGGCCGATACCGGAATTGGCGGTCCCGGTGGCATGAATATCGCCGAAGGCGACTATCTGCCGATTGTGCGAGTGGCCCCTGCGTATCCGGCGCGCGCGCAGTCGCGCGGGCTTGAGGGTTACGTGGATTTGTCGTTTACGGTAACGACGGCCGGGACGGTCAGGGATCCGATCGTGGACTTTTCGACAAGCAGTTTGTTTGAGCGTGCCGCAATCAAGGCGGTGCTCAAATTCAAATACAAACCGCGCGTGGTCGATGGAGTTCCGGTCGACGTCCCCGGCGTGAAAACGCGGATTTCGTTCCAGCTCGAGGACTAGACAGGAAGTACTCGGCAAGGATAGGAACCGGCTGCGGGAAGCTATTTCTAAGGTGAATTGACTATGAACGGAAAACGAAGCATCTCTGTCAGACTATGCATTGCGTTGCTTGCGGGTGTACTCACCGGCAGCGCGGCCTATGCTCAGGACGATGCGGCTGACGAAAGGGAACAACGCGACAACACGAAGACGAAACAGGCTCAGGCGGTCAGCAAGGAGTTCTATGAGAAGATTCAGAAAGCTCAGGAGCAAGTTGATGCTGAGAACTACGATGCGGCGCTGCGCATCGTTAATAGCCTCTACAATCCTGACAAGCTGACCGAGTACGAACAGGCGCAGGCGCTGAACTATCTCGGCTTCATTCAGTACAACAAGGGTGCGATTCAGCAGGCACTCAACACGTACAAGAAGCTGCTGGCCATTCCCGAGCTTGAACCGCAGATGGCCAAGCAGGTGACGCTGACCACTTCGCAACTGTACATGATGGAAGAGCAGTACTCGCAGGCGCTGCAGGCGCTGGACAAATGGTTCACGCTGGAAACCAATCCCGGACCCGAGCAATTTATTCTGCGTGCGCAGATTCTCTATAATCTGAATCGCTTCAAGGACATGATCAACCCGATCGAGACCGGCATGAAGGTCGCGAGGGATCGCGAATTACCGGTAAAGGAGAACTGGTACACCCTGCTCAATTTCGCGTACTACCAGCTTGAGGACTTCCGCAAGGTACGCGACATTCAGAAAATTCTGCTGCAAAACTGGCCGAAAGCCGGTTACTGGAAGACGCTGGCCGGTGCCTATACGGAACTTGGAGAAGACGACAAGCTGATCTATGCCTACGATGCGGCGTTCACTCAGGGAATGCTGGAACAGGAAAACGAGTTTGTCACGATGGCACAGCTTTATTTGTCAGCCGAAGTACCGTATAAGGCCGCGAAGCTGATGCAGGAAAAGATGGACGCGGGCATCGTAACGAAGAACGAAAAGAACTATCGCCTTCTGTCTCAGGCCTGGACGCTGTCGATGGAGGACGAGAAGGCAATACCGGCGCTGAAGTCAGCGGCGTCTCTGGCGACGGACGGACAACTGGACGCGAGGCTCGCGAGTTCTTATCTGATTATCGGCGACTATGGCGAGTGCGTTTCCGCGGCAAGAAAGGCCGTCAACAAAGGCGGTTTACGCAATGCCGATAGTACGCACATCACCCTCGGTATGTGCCTGTATAATCAACGCAAGTACAATGAGGCGAAGGCTGCATTCCGCGATGCGGCCAAAGTACCTCGCTCTCAGCGCACCGCCCAGCAGTGGATTCGGGTCATCGATGCGGATGTCGAACGTATTCGTCATATCCGGCTTGCCGAAGAAGCGGCACAGAAAAAGCGCAAGGAAATCGAGGAGCGCAGAGCGCAGAGCGGCCGCGCCTGATTCTGCATATTTTCCACCGTCAGGGCGTTGATCTTTGGATCAACGCCCTTATGTTTGCGATGTAGTAATCCGAAGGACACTCATACATGCCAAAAATTACCTATGTGACTTCCGATGGCGAGCGCCGTGAAGTCGAGGTCGAAAACGGTTATTCCGTCATGGAAGGGGCCATTAACAACAATATCGACGGCATCGTCGCGGAATGCGGTGGCGCGTGCGCGTGCGCGACCTGCCATAGCTATATCGACGAGGCCTGGCAGGACAAACTCCCGTCTATGGACGACATGGAAGACAGCATGCTCGATGCTGCGTTCGAGCGCAAAGATACGAGCCGTCTTACCTGTCAGATTGAGGTCTCAGATGAGTTGGACGGACTTATCGTCCACGTTGCCGACAACGATTACTAACGCTGTGAAAGGAGCGATTTCATGACGATAGCTGCAGGCGAAAAAATGCCCAACGGCACGTTTGGTGTTATGACCGACGCCGGGCCCGGTGCCATATCGACCGGCGAATTGTTTTCAGGGAAGAAAGTGGTGCTTGTGTCCGTTCCCGGCGCATTTACGCCGACCTGTTCGGCGAAACACCTGCCAGGATTTGTTGAACAGGCCGCAGCCCTCAGAGGAAAAGGCGTGGACACCGTCGCCTGCATGGCCGTCAACGATGTGTTCGTGATGGACGCGTGGGGCAAGGATCAGAATGTCGGCAATTACGTCCTGATGCTCGCAGACGGCAACGGCGAATACGCCCAGGCGCTGGGGCTTGAGATGGATGGGACGGCATTCGGCATGGGCATGCGGGGGCAGCGCTTCGCGATCGTCGTCGATGACGGCGTTGCGACTCATGTTGCCGTAGAAGCGCCAGGCGAGTTCAGCGTCTCCAGTGCGGAATCGGTGCTCGGCGCGTTGTAGAGGTCTGGGGACAGGATATTAGCCGATCGCTTCCGTAAGTTCCGGAACAATCTGGAACAGGTCACCGACCAGCCCAATATCGGCCACCTCGAATATCGGCGCTTCTTCGTCTTTGTTGATGGCGACGATGGTTCCTGCGTCCTTGATGCCGGTCAGATGCTGAATTGCCCCGGAAATGCCGATGGCGATATACAGGTCCGGCGCAATTATCTTGCCCGTCTGTCCAACCTGCATGTCGTTGGGTACGTAGCCTGCATCGACTGCGGCGCGGGAAGCACCGACTCCGGCACCCATGGTGTCGGCCAGCGTGTAAATCAGGCTGAAGTTGTCCTCACTGCCGACGCCGCGCCCCCCCGAAACGACCTTGTTGGCGGTCTGTAGGTCCGGGCGGTCCGACGCGCCCGTCTTTAGCTCGACAAAACGCGTATGTCCCGGAATGTCCACTGAAGACTCGACAGAGGCGATGTCGGCGCTGCCGCCGCCGCCCGATGCCGGCCACGATGCAATGCGAACCGTCGCAACGACGAGGGTGTCTGCGGGTACTTCCACACTGACAACGGCATTGCCCGCGTAAATCGGGCGTTTGAATTGTGTTGCCGAAGTCACGTCCATAATGTCGCTGATCTGATTGACGCCCAGTAGTGCGGCAACCTGCGGCATCACATCCTTGCCAAACGTGGTCGAAGGCCCGAACACGTGCGTGTACTCATTGGCCAGGGCAGTAATCTGCGGTGCCAGCAATGCACCCAGGGCGTGTTCGTTTTCCGATCGCTCGACCGTCAAAACACTCGACACGCCGTCAATTGCCGCCGCCTCTGCGGCGATCGCCGAAGCCTCTGCTGCAAATAGCGCCACCGAAATGTCGGCGTCATCGATTGCGCGCGCACAACTGACCACCTTGGCCGTGCCGGGATTCAATGTCGCGCCGTCATGCTCTGCGATTACGAGAATTTTCGCCATTACACCAACCCCTTTTCCTTCAACGCCGAGACAAGTCCGGACACATCGTCCACCATAACGCCGCGGGCACGGCCCGCCGGAGGTTCGAACGCGGTTTCGGTGATTGCCGGTGCGGATTCGATGTCCAGGTCACCGAGTGCCACCTCATCCAGCGGCTTCTTCTTTGCCTTCATAATGTCGGGCAGCTTCACGTAGCGCGGCTCGTTGAGCCGCAGATCGACGGAAACGACCGCGGGAAGATCGACCTCGATCGTCTCAAGACCCGCATCGACTTCGCGAGTGACGGTCGCGGTATCGCCATTCAGCACAATTTCCGATGCGAACGTTGCCTGCGGTCTGCCCCAGATTGCAGCGAGCATTTGCGCGGTCTGGTTATTGTCGTCGTCGATAGCCTGCTTGCCCATCAGGACGAGATCGGCATTTTCCTTTTCGATGAGTTTTCTGAATACGCGCGCCCGACTCAGCGGGTCGATCGATTCGTCGGTCTTAACGAGAATGGCGCGATCGGCACCCATGGCCAGCCCGGTCCGGAGCTGCTGCTGTGCCTCGGTGGGGCCGATTGAAACGACGACGATCTCCGATGCATCGCCACGTTCCTTGATACGCAGAGCTTCCTCTAGCGCGATCTCGTCGAATGGGTTGATGCTCATCTTGACACCGTCGGTATCGACACCGCTGCCATCGTTTCTCACTCGGACGCGAACGTTGTAATCGACTACACGCTTTAGGCCGACCAGAATTTTTTCCACTTAGACGCTCCTTGACACTGACACAGGTCATCGCGACGAAAGTCCGCCACGACCCGCTATTGTCCATCAGGATATTACGAGGTACAAGGTGCAATACGCATAGCACAAATGGGGTAGGAGCGATGACTCGTTCGAATCTTGTGTCAGTGGACGCCGTTCGAGGCCTGGCAGCAAAACGCCAGGAAGGCGCGGATATCGCGATCCTCGACTGCCGATTCGACCTGATGGCCCCGAATGCCGGCCGCCGGCAGTACCAACAGGGCCATTTGCCGGGTGCCGTGTATGTCCATCTCGACGATGACCTTGCCGGTCCCATCACACCGTCGAGCGGCAGGCACCCATTGCCCGACCCCGGGATACTTGCAGCAACGTTTGGCCGTCTCGGCATTGGCGAGCATACCGAGGTCGTTGTCTACGACGTGGGCAACGGTGCGATGGCGGCACGTGCATGGTGGCTGTTGCGATGGCTCGATCACGACAGCGTGCGCTTGCTCGACGGCGGCATCGCACGGTGGATCGCTGCAGGCCACGCGCTGAGTGACGAGAATGTGCGACCCGCGCCGCGCGATTTTCCGGCCAGACCGAGGCAGGAACTCGTGCTGGGTACCGAGACCCTGCTCGCGCACTCCGCTACGATGAGCGCGCTGAATCTGATCGATGCGCGGGACGCACCGCGATTTCGGGGTGAGCAGGAGCCGATCGACCCGGTTGCAGGCCATGTTCCGGGCGCACGTAACGTGCCGCTGACTGAGAGCCTGCAGGACGATGGAATGTGGAAGCGCCGGGATGAGCTGTCGAAACTGTGGGAAAGCGTTCTGGGCCCCGACAGGGCCGTCTCGTGGATCGTCATGTGCGGTTCGGGCGTGACAGCCTGCCATCTTGCACTGTCCGCAGCGGAGGCCGGTTATCGCGAACCGCGGCTCTATGCCGGCTCCTGGAGTGAGTGGATTCGGGACCCGGACCGCCCCGTTGCCACCGGGCACGCCTGATTTGGGCAATTTGGACCGCGGATTTCGTATGAATTGACTGCGGGATCGTTACTTGGCGGTGGCTGTCGAACCACGATGTGCTATGCTGCGAAGTGACGATAGTGAACATTGATGTGAAAATAAAAAATTATATAAAACAAGTAGTAATAACTGGTTCTTTATGTCTTTTGGCATCATGTGCGGGAAGTTCGACCGACGTCGGAGAGGCACAGAATGGAGCCGTCAGAGCGGGTGCCGATTGCATATTCGAATCAAGTATCCGAGGATATAGCGTTCTGGATGAGTCGAATATCATCGTCAGCGCCGCCGGCCGTCGCAAGTATCACGTGAGGCTGCAGCGACGGGCATTTGGATTGAAGTCCTCGTGGGGCATCGTGTTCGACACGCCAACGAGCCGCGTTTGTTCGAGATTCAGCAGCGTGGTCTTCGAGGGACATCTGGACGGTGAGTCGATTCCGATTGCGTCGATTCGTGAGTTGACACCGGAGGACCATGAGGATTTATTGATTGAGTACGGCAGGAAAGAGCCCGAAATCAAACAAAGCCCCGCGCCGATCGAAGTGAAAGGCGCGGAGGTGGAAGAGCTGGACCCAGCTGCCGACGACAACTCGTCGGGCAACTGAGTCACGCAATCCGCAATCTCCGTGCGGACCCGCCCGGCCAATCTCTGTGGGATTGGCCGGGTTTTTTTGCGGGGCCTGTCGACATAACTGTCAGCGACGTGAGCGCACTTAAGAATATTCGCGTACTCGATATGAGTCGGATACTGGCCGGCCCCTGGGCCGCCCAGTTGCTTGGCGATTACGGCGCGGACGTGATCAAGATAGAGCGCCCGCAGGCCGGTGACGACACGCGCCATTGGGGCCCGCCCTGGCTCGGCGGGAACGAGGACGGAGAATCGGCGTACTTTCTCTGCGCCAATCGCAACAAACGATCGATTACGGTAAACATTGCCAGCGAAGCAGGGCAGGCGGTCGTTCGCGCGCTGGCGGCCGAGGCGGACGTGCTGCTGGAAAATTTTCGCACCGGTACGATGGATCGGTACGGTCTGGGCGCCCACACACTGATGGCGGATAATCCACGTCTGGTCTATTGCGCTGTCTCGGCCTATGGACGCCGTAGTTCCCGAGCGAATGAGCCCGGTTACGACGCGATGATACAGGCCGCCGGCGGTCTGATGAGTATCACGGGACCGGAGGGCGAGACCGGGCCGCAAAAAACCGGTGTCGCGATCGCCGACATCATGGCCGGCATGTACGCGGCGACAGCGATTCTCGCGGCACTGCAGGCGCGCGGCGAACACGGCACCGGGCAGTACGTTGAAGTACCGCTTTACGAGAGCCAGGTCGCCTGGCTTGCCAATCAGAACCTCAATTTTCTGGTCAGCGGCGAGACGCCGGGGCGCATGGGCAATGCGCACCCGAATCTGGTGCCCTATCAGACCTTTCCCACCGCAGACGGAGAATTGATGCTCGCGGTCGGCAACGACCGGCAGTTCGCCGCGTGCTGCGAGGTCGTCGGTCGAGCGGAACTTGCCGCCGAGCCGCGCTTCAGGCGCGGTAAGGATCGGATTGCGAATCGTACTGTGTTAGTCGGGATTCTGCAGTCGGAGTTTCGAAACGAGACGACGCAGCACTGGCTGAACGCGTTGGCTGCGGCCGGTGTCCCGGCAGGGCCGGTCAACGACATTGCGCAGGTGCTCGGCGACGCGTTTGCATCCGAACGCGAACTCGTGCGATTTTTTTCCAACGCTTCGGGCGATGCGATCCCTACTGTATCGAATCCGGTCGAATTCAGCGGAACGCCGGTGGGATACCGGACAGCGCCGCCGCTGCTCGGAGAACACACAGATGAGGTACTTCGTGAATGGTTGGGGTACTCTGACGCGCAGATTCGGTCGTTGCGGGAAAGCGCGGCCATTTGACACGCAGTAGGGGCTATGGAACCGGACATTCGCAGCAGCGATGTGCTGCACGACGTACGCTACGAAATTCGCGGACAACTCGCCAATCGGGCGCTCGAACTCGAAAAGCGCGGTTACGAAATCGTATCGCTGAACATCGGTAATCCCGGCCTGTTCGGGTTCAGAACGCCGGAAACCATGCGCCTGGCGATGATCGAAAACCTCGCTCAGGCGGAGCCCTACTGTCATCAGAAAGGGATATTTCCGGCGCGTGAGGCCGTGGTCATGCAGCAGCAGAACCGCGGTATTCACAATGTCACCGCGGACGAGGTGTTTATCGGTAACGGTGTCAGCGAACTCATCGATCTGTCATTGCGCGCATTGCTGAACCCAGGGGACGAAGTGCTTGTCCCGAGCCCCGACTATCCGCTGTGGAGTGCGGCGGTCGCACTGAACGGCGGCATGGCGATTCACTACCAGTGCACTCCGGCCAGCGGCTTCCTGCCGGATATCGAAGACATCGAGCGCCGCATCACGCCGCGGACCCGGGCCATTGTCGTCATTAACCCCAACAATCCCAGCGGTGCCGTTTACGATGAGGCTTTGCTGCGGCGGATTGCAGCGCTCGCTGAGCGCCGCGGTCTCGTCATCATGTCCGACGAGATCTACGATCAGATGTTGTACGACGAGGCCGAATTCGTGCCGATGGCCACGCTCGTCGACAGCACGCTTTGCCTGACGTTTTCAGGCTTGTCGAAAGTTTATCGGGCCTGCGGTTATCGAGTCGGCTGGTGCGTGTTCAGCGGCGACCTCGATCGTGCGCGCGACTATCTGCACGGCATGGAACTGCTTTCCGCACTACGGCTTTGCAGCAACGTTCCGGGACAGTGGGCCGTGCAGACAGCGCTTGGAGGATTTCAGAGTATCCGTCAGCTCGTGCGGCCGGGCGGGCGGCTGTATCAGTCGCGCCAGGCAATCATCAACCGGGTTGAGCAGAGCGAATGGCTGAGCTTCACGCCGCCGAGAGGGGCAATGTACGCATTTATCAAACTCGACGAGCGTATTTCCAGCAAACTCGACGATCAGTCATTCGCGCTCGAATTGCTGGAATCTCACCATGTTCTGGTCGCTCCCGGCAGCAGTTTCAACACCCCGTACAGCGATCACTTCCGCATTACGACGCTGCCCGATCCGGATCTCATCGATACGGTTTTCGATCGCATCGACGACTGTCTGCGAGCGCATGCCTGATCGATGTATGACTGGCTGCAGGATTCACTGGGCGACGATACCTGCCTGATAACGGCGAATCAGCGGCTGGCAAGGGAGTTGCGCCGCCATTTCGATGCGCAGCAGGTAGCGGCCGGACAGCTCGCCTGGCGCAGTCCGAATATTCGTGCCTGGCATGGCTGGCTGCGGGATATCGTGTTGTCGGTCGGAACGGGCGCAGTCGTTCCGGTATACATCAATCCGCAACAAAGTCAGTGTCTGTGGGAACGCTGCGTACGCCAGGAACTCGGTGAAACCGCCACTCGCATAAGCCCGCTCGCGCGGCTGGCGCGCGACGCCTGGCAACGAGCCGCCGATGCGGGCGTCTCGATTCGCGATGTGGCGCGCACGGCGGCAAGTGCCGACCAGCGTCATTTCGCGGCAATCGCCGGGCGTTACGTTGCTATCCTGGAACGACGTGGCTGGACCGACGATGCGGCGCTGAGCGGTGTCGTCGTCGAGTTGATCGAAAATGGCGTGGCGACGCTTAGCGGACGCTATGCGTTTGTGGGCTTTAATCGCGACAATGCCAGCCGGCGCGCCGTGCAGGCTGCGCTGCGCGCTGCGCATTGCGGGGTGACCGAAGTGTTGCCGGCAGGCAGAAACCAGCAGGCCGTTCGCTGTGAATTCGAGCATCGGGATGCCGAAATTCGCGCTGCCGGACAGTGGGCAGCAAACTGTATCGCGGCATCGCCGGGTGCGCATGTCGCGGTCATCGTGCCGGGCCTGGAGCAGACGTCCGATCGCGATGCGCGCTTGCTGCGAGAGTCATTTTGCCCCGGCTGGCAGACGCAACCCGAGGCGATTCGAAATGCGGTCAACGTGTCCTACGGCCGGCGCCTCGATGAATACCCCGCGATCGAGGGCGCGCTTGCTGTTCTCTCATGGCTGGTCCGCGATCTGCGTTCCGCGGAAGTTTCTTCGTTGTTGCTGTCCTCATTCGATAACGCCCCGTATGGCGAGCGCGCAAGGCTCGAGCTTCGCGTACGACGCATGCCGGAGCGTGGCTGGTCTCCGGCTAAGGTGACGAGTGCGCTGCGCGGCGATAGCGCGGGTGCATCCGACTGGCTGAACCGAATTGCCGCGCTAAGTAAACAACGCCGCGAGTTACCCACGACCGCAAAGCCGGCGGACTGGGTCGTCATTTTCGACGAGGCCCTGCATTGCTATGGCTGGCCAGGGGAAACGCAACTCGACAGCGCTGAGTATCAATTGCTGAACCGCTGGAGAGAGTTGCTTAACGAATTCGCACGATTGGAACTTGTTACTCCAGGACTTTCCGCAGCCGCGGCCGTCAGTCGACTGCGGCAGTTGGCAAACGACACCGTTTTTCAGGCCAAATCAGCGGAAGCATCGGTGGAATTGCTCGGTCCGCTTGAGGCCGCCGGCGCGGAATTCGACGCGGTATGGGTGTGCGGGTTGAATACGGCACACTGGCCGCCGGCGGGGCGGCGCACAACATTGATCGCGCGCAGTCTGCAAATCTCGTCTGCGATGCCGGATGCGACACCTGAAGACACATACCGGTTTGCAGAACTGACGCTGCAGCGCATTATTGCGTCTTCCCCGGACGTCGTATGCAGTTATTCCCGATTCGAAAACGACATCGAACAATCTGCCTGCGATCTGCTCGATCCGAAACTGCCCGTGGCCCGATTTAGCGATCCCGGCTGGTATGCCGGCCGATTGCTCGGCCGGGCGACTGTCCTGAGCGCAGTGGATTCGATTCCGCCGGTATCCGACGAACTCGTGTCCGGAGGGGCACGCACGATCCAGCTTCAGCTCACCGAACCGTTCGCGGCATTCGCGTACGGGCGGCTGGGCATCCGACCGCTGCAGGCACAGGCCGAGGGACTGCCTCCCTGGCTGAGAGGCAATCTGATTCACGACGTGTTGTTTCGGGTCTACCGGGATTTTCCGTCAAGCGAGCAACTCCGCCTCCTCAGCGATGAGGCATTGGCGCAGCGCGTTAATGCCGGCGCTGAGGCAGTATTTCAGCGGCATCGGCGCAATTCAGATGCGGTATTGAATGCCCTTTTTTCACTCGAGCAGAAACGCACGTCGGAGTTGGTCCAACGATTTATCGATTTGGATCGACAGCGTAGCGAATTCGACGTCGAAGCGCTCGAAGCCGACGCGATGTTCCGGCACGGTACGGTGAAACTGGATTTGAGGTTCGACCGAATCAATCGCTTCCCCGACGGCAGCGTAGAGATTCTCGATTACAAAACAGGCGCGCCAAAAACCCTCGTGTCGAAAAACGGTCTCGTCCGGGATATCCAGTTGTTCGTCTACTCAATGGCCGTCGAGCATCCGATCGCGGCACTCGCGTTGGCGAACGTCGATGCACGCGAGATGTCGTTTTCCGGTGCCGGCCGCGGCTATACCGACGAGGCGGCGTGGCCGGAGCTGCTACAGTCCGTACAGAACGACGTTGGACGAGCCTGCGAGGAACTGGCTGAGGGCGACGTTCGCGTCAACGCACTACAGGGAACGGCTGCCGCCAGACCGCTGAATCTGCTCACTCGCTTTACGGAGCTTGTTCGTGCCGGCTGACGAGTGCTTGTTGGACGCTGACCGTCACGCGCGACAGGAGGCGCTGGACGTCAGACGTTCATTTATAGTACAGGCGCCCGCCGGCTCGGGAAAAACGGAACTTCTGATTCAACGTTATCTGCGACTGCTCGGCACCGTTGACCATCCGGAAGAGATCCTCGCGATCACGTTTACGCGCAAGGCGGCTGCGGAAATGCAATTGCGTGTACTGGAAGCGCTCAGGCGTTCACGCGCCGGCGAGGAGCCTGAGCAGGCACATCAATTGCAAACTGCCGCACTTGCCGCGGCCGCGCTGCGGCGCTCGGCCGAACGCGACTGGAATCTGATCGGCAGCCCGGGACGAATGCGAATTCTGACACTCGACGCAATGAATGCGGCGATCGCGGCCAACCAACCGGTGAGTGCGGCACTGT
Organism: Woeseiaceae bacterium; assembly: GCA_965224505.1. Lineage (GTDB taxonomy): Bacteria > Pseudomonadota > Gammaproteobacteria > Steroidobacterales > Woeseiaceae > UBA1847. The sequence goes on along the minus strand of CBDCZL010000018.1, from coordinate 564,437 downwards.
CGGCCGGAAATGCGCAAATTGTCGTCGATGCCGACCTAAGAAGCATCCATCGCCGCGCAGCGACCGCCACGCTCGACTGGCTGACCGACGATGGCGCGGCGCGGCATGCTGTGCAAGACGTTCTGTCGCATCTCGACAACAACACGGGACTATTCGTTTCCTACGTGGCGAGGATGCTGGCCACGAGAGATCAGTGGCTGCCGTTCGTCGGCAGCGGCCTGCTGAGCGGCGCAGAATCATCGGAGCTGCGCGTGCAGCTCGAGCTGGGGCTCGAATATGCGGTGGTCCGGCACCTGAGTCGTACCCGTGCTATGCTCGATAACGATCAGTTCCGCGATCTGCCCGTGCTGGCCGATTTTGCGGCAGCGTCGTTGCAGGCAGAGAATCGCGGCGGTGCGATGCCGTCACTCGCCGGAATCGACGAGTTACCGCCGGCGGATTGCGAATCGTTGATGCAATGGCAGGGCATCGCCGAACTGATGCTGTTGAAAAACAAGGCCGAGTTTCGTCGCACCGTTACGAAATCGGTCGGTTTTCCGACATCCGACCGGCCAATGAAAGCGGCAATGACCGAGTTGCTCGCAGGCGCGGCCGGAAATCACCGGCTTGCAAAATTGCTCGACGGTGTGCGGACACTGCCGCCTGTACGCTACACGGATACGCAGTGGTCGGTTCTTCTGGCATTGTTTCGTTTGCTGCCGCTGGCCGTGTCGGAACTCAAGCGCCTGTTCGCCGAGGAAGATGTGGCTGACCATACCGAGGTTGCGCTTAATGCCGCGGCTGCGCTCGGCAGTGTTGACGATCCCGGCGACGTCGCACTGCTGCTCGACTATCAGATTCGCCATATTCTCGTGGACGAAATGCAGGACACGTCCAGCGCGCAGTACAACATGCTGGAGTCGCTGACGGGCGGCTGGGAGCGGGGTGACGGCCGTACGCTGTTTTGTGTCGGCGATCCGATGCAGTCGATCTACCGCTTTCGCAACGCTCAGGTTGGACAATTCCTGCTTGCGGCCGACGCCGGAATTGGCCACGTTCGCTTTTCTCCGCTGCTGCTGCGCCGCAATTTTCGCTCCGTGCCGCGTCTGGTTGAATGGATTAACCGGGTCTTTCCGGATGTGCTCGCGGAGACCGACGATCCGGCCTCCGGCGCCGTCACTTATGCGGAAGCCATCGCCGCATCCATAAACGCCAGGGATGGAGATGTCCGCGTACATCCGGTGATGGGCAGCGACCCGGCGGCTGAGGCGGCAGCCGGGTGCGATGTCATTGCGAGATTGCGTGCGCACGGGCCGGACGACAGCATTGCGGTTCTGGTCAGGAGCCGCACTCAGCTACCGCTGCTATTGTCGGAGTTACGGCGACACGGTATTGATTACGCGGCGATAGAGATTGACCGTCTGACCGATCTGCCGGAAATCATCGACGTACTCGCGCTGGCGCGGGCGGGCGCGCACGCCGGCGACCGCGCAGCCTGGCTCGGCGTGCTGAGAGCGCCCTGGGTTGGGCTGAGCTGGCACGATTTGCACGCCCTTGTGCGTGATGACATGTCGCAGCCCGTACCGGATCTGTTGCACGACGCGGAACGCATTGCGTCGTTGTCGGCCGAAGGGCAGGCGGCGCTCGCACGCGTGCTCCCAATACTTAAGGATCTGTGCGCACCGCGGCGGCTGAGCTCGTTCAGAGATCGCGTCGAAAAATGCTGGCTGGCATTGGGTGGCCCGGGTGCGTTGACCGACGAATGGGCCATTGAAAATGTCTACCGGTTTTTCGATGTAATAGAGCGGCACTCGGTTGGCGGAAACGCCCCGGCCGTCGGAGACATCGAAGCACTGCTGGACGATGAGAGAGTGTCGAATGCAAGCGCCCGCGGTGTACAGGTGATGACGATGCACCGAGCGAAAGGACTGCAGTTCGATCACGTCGTTTTGTATGGGCTCGGCCGCGTGCCGGGGCGGGGGAGGAGCCCTGTACTCTCGTGGTCCGAGGTCTCGTCGGCCGACGGACATAAGCATCGGCTCATCGGACCCGTCGGGCCGCAGGCCGAAACAGACCGGGATCCGGTGCACCACTATATCGCCAAATTGGAAAAGGAGAAGGAAGAACATGAAAAGGGCCGCTTACTGTACGTCGCGTGCACGCGAGCGTGCACATCGCTGCACCTGATAGGCCACGTCGCGGTCAGGCCGGGCGGTGAAGGTTACAGCGAACCTCGCAGCGACAGTTTGTTGTCGCCGCTGTGGCCGCATGTCGCCGAGGCGTTTGCAGCGGCCTTCGATCGCAGCCCACCCGAACCCGAGAGCGGTCGGGAAGATTGGCTCTGTCCCGCCAGACGGACGTTCGGCGCACCCTGGGAACTGCCGCCTCCGGACGAACTGCCGGGCGGACTCATAAATCGTGTTGATCCGGTGGACGGGCACGAGCCGCAGGTCGAGTTTTATTGGGTCGGTACGGACGCCAGAATAGCCGGCACGCTGGTTCACCGCTGGCTGCATTGTATGGCGGGACGACCGTCAACGCAGCACGTTGACGATGCGGCAGGGCGGCGTCAGGTGACATCCCGCTGGCTGCGGGAACTGACTGTTGCCGGAGAATCCATTGACACAATCTGCGACCGTGTCGAACTGGCACTCGACAATGTGCTGGCGGACGAGGCGGGACGCTGGGTCCTTGGCGGAGACGGGCACGCTGAACTGGCGTTAACAGGGCTGTACCAGGGGAGCCTGCGATCTGTCGTCATCGACCGAGTCAGGATAGACGACGACGGCGACCACTGGATCATCGACTACAAGACCAGTTCGCACGAGGGTGGCGACCTGGAAGTTTTCTTAAGCGCCGAAGTAAAGCGGTATTCGGATCAACTGAGTACCTATGCGGCCATTTACGAGGCCTGGTCCGGCGTGACGCCGCGCAGAGCGCTGTACTTTCCGTTGCTCAGACGGCTGGTCGAGGTTAGGGCCTGATAACGCTAATGTCATCGACCCTGCACGGCAGTGCCGTGTAGCCTCGCTACATCAGCGAGCGACAACGCCGCCGGGCGAAAAACCGCCGCGACGGCGGCTATAGATTCTTCGCTATCTGCTTTCGTTATCGTCGTTACAAACCAAGTTCGCTGTGGGAACCTAGCCGAATCAGCTGCAAACGATCGTCGTCAGGTTTGCGATAAATCAGAACGAGGTCGGGATTGATATGGCAATCGCGATGGTCCTTCCAGTCGCCCGTTAGGGCATGGTCTCGGTATCGCGCGGCTAGCGGCTCATCGGTGACGAGAGCGGTTACTACTTCCCGAAAAACGCCTTCCAGGACTGCCCGATAGCGACCTTTTGCCTCTCGTTTATAATCTCGCTTGAACTGATTCGTACGTTCAATCGTCCTCATTCAGGTCGGCCATCAGGTCATCAACCGTATCAAACGAAGGCAGATCCCCACGACGGGCCTCCTTCATAGCCTCGATCGTTTCCGCGCTGGGGACGAGGGGCTCAAACGGCAGCGCCTTCTCACGCGCCACACGCGTCAGCATAATGCGGAAGGCATCAGACACAGTCAGGCCCATCGCCTCCAATACGACGCTGGCTTCCTCCTTAATTCGCCCGTCAATTCGGGCGCGTACCACTGCGTTTGCGGCCATCACAGAACCCTCCTAAAGTTGGGCTACATTGTAGCTCACACATCCAGGCTCTGTCAATTCAGCCGATTTGGAGAAAAGGACTACCTAAATCTCCAGATCCGGACCGTCCGCGATCACCTCGAGAATACGAACCCAGTGGCCCTTATGGGCCCAGCGGTTATAGCGCACGTAGACGCGATGCCAGTGGCCGTACCGCTTCGGCAGATCACGCCAGGGGGAGCCGGTTCTGGCAATCCACAGGACGGCATCCGGAAACTGACGGTTATCTTTCGCCGTCACCCCGCAATCGCTTGATTTCCCCGGCAATAACTCTTTTATCCGATCCCACTGATCGTCTCTGAGAACCCTGCGTTCCGTCACTTTCACTCGCGGAAAGATCAAAGAATACAGCCTTTTAAACGGTCTTGTTCAGGTTAATTGAGAACGCCACCTAGTACGTTCCGCTGACCCGGATTTCCCGCTGACCGCGATCGTTCGTGGGCAAAAGTTCGATTTGCCGGCGGATGATTTCGGGCGTCGACTGGACCGGCGCGATCAGCCCCGTAAGCTCAAACTGACGTCCCGCGCCGAGTTCAAGGCTTCCCGCCACATCGACGATACCGTCGGTGTCCTCGACACTTGCGACAATCGCCTCACCCTGCGTTGCAAACTCGGCCCGATAGGCGCCGAGCGGGACGCGTCCAAGCAGCGGTACGATGACATCGGCGAAGCGCAAAACACCGTCCGCCGCGACCGGCGCTCCGTCGACAATGTCAATGCGCTCGAAGCTCAGACTTGCGTTACCTTCCAGCCCGCGAATGTTTGCCTGTTGTGAGAACGCCGACAGCGGCAGCGCAGCGCTGAGATCACGAATACTGACGCGCCCCGACAATCCGATGGCGACCTCGCTTTCAAGGAACCCGGACGGAGGATCGCCGCTCAGATCGTATGCCAACGCTGCCTGAAACAGACGCAGCGGCCTAAGCGCCCAGTCGACGTTCTCAAGGTAGATACCGTTAACCGAGGCCTCTCGTGCGCGGCCTCGCCAGACGGTTCCATCGAGCCCCGCCAGCTGCAACTGCGGTGACGCTACCCAGCGGTAAGCCACGCGAGCGGGGAGCATCAGACACAAGCCGATCACAAAGCTCGCAAGCCCGGCAATGAGCAGCCATCGATGCAGGCGCACTAGCGAAGCCGCTCCAGTGTCAGAGATGCGTTCACCCGGCCCGTTTCGACGCGAGTCCCGCCAGCGAACGTGCCAGCCTGTACGTGCATCGCGTACTGCGAGCTGAGATCGCCAAGCCAGAGCACGAGATCGTCAAATGCGACGTTTTCGAACTCCACCCGGATGCCGTTGCTGCTCGTCGGATTACTGCTCGTTCGATAGCGTTCCAGGCCGCGGCTGCGCAGTGTACGGTCGACAATAATGATCGGCGTGAGTTGGGCAGACCCGGATGCAGACTCGCCCGCGCCTCCGGCGGCGAATTGAACGCGCAGCGGTTTCAGGTCGGTCAGCGCTTCCTGCCAGTCGCTGACCGTCGATTGCAGTCCGACATGACTCCGGCTGAACGGCATCCAGATACCCGCGTACAGAATTGTAAGCGCAACGACAACCGCACCGATACCGACGAAGAGGCGTTCGCGTTCTTCGAGCGATTCGAACCAGGCCTTCACGAGCCTGCCTCCCGAACCTGAATCCGGCCGTTTACGCCGTCGCCAACCTGATCCGCCGACTGAATCGACGCGCGAAACTGGCCAGTGGAGGAGACATTCTGCTGTATCTCATCCAGTGTTTCGACGTCGGGAGCGACAAGTCGAATATCGACGACACCGGCGCGATAGGTAATCGCTTCGATGTTTGTACCTTCGCTGCCCGCAACGGCGGCGGCAAGCGCGTTGAGGCTTTGCAGAAACACCGGCGGGGCCGAATTGTTGCCGGCACTGCGGCGCAGGGATGCAACCGTACTTAGCGGGTCGACGATATCACGCGCGTCTCCGGGGCGAATCCGGCGGTATTCGGTGGTGAACTGCTGACGCAGCGCATCGCGCTCGTTGGCAAGCCGCCAGTAGTCGACACCCTGGGCCGTGAGTCCGGCTACTGCAAGTCCCAGCAGAAGGATGGCAGCGGTCTTCCACGGACGCAGCGCCGTGCTGTACTCGGCGGTTTTACCGTACTCGCCCTGCAGCAGATTGACGCCCGGCGACTTGACGGCGGTCAGCGCCAGCAGCGGCAGTGCACCGTCCTTGAGCAGTTTGACGTCGACCGACGAAAGTTCGTGTTGCAGTGCAATCCAATCGTGCTCAAGCTGTGTTTTGTGTTCTGCATCGCAATAGACGAGCAGGTGCCGGGAGCGTTGATCGTCATCCCCGGCATCGGCCTCGCCAAGTTGACCGGCCGCGACGAGCACGTCGCTGGGTTTGAGATTCTCAGTCGCGAACGTCATCTGCCCACCGTCGTTGAACAACGCCATGCTGCCCTCCAGCAGTATGCTCATCGTTCCCGGTATCACGGCCAGCGCCTCACTCTCGCACTGCATTTTCGCCGGCGTTATCCCCGCCTGTTCGAGCCGTTCCAGCCATTCATTGAGCCTGGCCTTTTCGGTAACGACCACAGGTATATGGCCGTCGCGGTCGCGCGTGCCCAGGGCAAAGTGCATCTCGTCGATGTCCTGCGCAAGACTTTCCTCAAGGGCGAACGGCAGCGCCGCTCGGATCTTCGTCTGCGAACGCGCCGGAATGCGTACATGCGTTGTCAGGACGTCGAGCGCCGGTACCAGAACGACGACAGGGCGGCCGCCGGCATCTCGAGCGGCCTGTTCGAGCGGCCCGGTACTGACGCGACCGTAGCGGCCGGCAGTCGAGTCGACCAGCAGCCACTGACTGGGTTGCCCCGGTTCTCCGGGACGAAGGACGAGATATTCTGTCATTGTCGTGTCAACGGGCCCCGAAGGATAGTCGTTCAGATCGTTCCCATGCTGCGAATAAGCGTCGTCACCGGACCACCCTGCGGCAGGCGCATGATGACGCTGTAGTACGTGATACGCACGGTATCAATCTGAACGACCGCCTTCAATTGAAAATAGTTACTGGTCTCGGATATTTCGTTTTGCAGTGCCCTGTCGAGGTAATTCGCAAACACCTGGCGATAGTCCTGAAATCCGCCGTCCTGGCGCAGTTCGAGCAGGCCCGCTACCGTCGCCTCGTCCAAATTCTTGCCCAGCGAGCGCAACACTGCGGGGGTTGCGGTGTTCACGTTAATCGTCGTGTTTGCGGGTAATGCCGTGATGTGCGGCAGCAGTACGTCCATGGTCTGCTTGTCCATACCTTCGATCGCCGCCAGTTCGGAGGCATTCGACAGGGTCTGATTTGCGGTGCGGTAAGGCGGAGTGAACCCGGTGTAAATGGGATCCTCGGCGCCGTCGGGAAAACTCGCATCCTGATCGGTGTCGATCCAGTCCGCCGCAATACCGGCAAATCGCGGGTCGAGATCCAGCGCGACGAGCAAACGCCGGAACTGATCGACCATATCCTCGTCGATTTCTCCGTTGGCGTCGACGAGTTTGTTGACATTGAAACGCCCCTGCAGATCGGTGAGCTGCCCGGTAACGGCGCCCTGCACGGAATCGTTGTCGACGGGCAATCCCGGAAGTTCGCTCGCCCAGAGCTCGCCGAGATGGTCGGTCGTAGAATCGATGCTGTCGTCGCGCAGGATGATCTTGACCCAGGACTCGGCGCCGAGCGCGACCTGCTGCCCCTGTTCGTGGAACAACAGCACCATTGTACGGCGCACGTCGAGCGCATTGTCGGTGGACAGTCCGGTTGCCAGTGTCGCCACGATGGCCGTTATCAGAATCGCGGTTAACAGGGCGACACCGCGAACGCGCAGATGACGAATCATGACGCCACCTCGACGATACGTCGGATCTCGCCTTCGTCCTCGAGTGTCAGGATGATCTCCACCGCGCGCGGCCGCAACCGCAGTCCGGTCAGTGGCGGCGAGTTGACCGGCGGCCATTCCAGTATCGGATCGCCGTTGTCCTGTATAAGGCGGAACTCCAGCGCTTCCACGCCGTCGATGAGCTCCTGTGACACAGGGTTGTTGCTGTAGGTGGCGTCGAGTACGTTGTAATAAACGCGCAACAGCGTGCCTTCTTCGATGACATACACGCTGCGTTGCAGCGTTCCACGCGGCAGGCCAGCGGGGTTGGACCAGCCACCGTGAGTAACGGCAAGCGCAAAGTCGTTGCCGGCCGAGACCAGCACGGCCGGCGCGTAAATATCGCCGAGTTCGCCGCGCACGGGGCGCGGCACGGCCATACTCAGATCGTTCGTCAGATAACGCACGGTACGTTGAATGTCGCGTAACCGATCCATGCGCGCATTGAGCATCTCGGTGTTGTTCAGCGCCAGACTCAGTGCGAGATAGGCAAGCACGGACATCACGCCAAAAATGGCAAGCGCGACGAGCACCTCGATGAGCGTAAAGCCCGAATTCTGCCGATTGCTCACGTCGTGGGACCCTGCTGTCTGCCGCCCTGGCGCGGCGACGATATCCATGCGCTGTTGGCCATGCCGGCCGCGCCTGCCGGGCTCGTGAAACCGGATACGGTTCGTATCGGCTCGCCACCGGCCAGCGACACTGAAACGTCGATACGGTACAGGTCCTCGACGCCGGTTTCCGACACTTCCGCTCGCCAGACCCAGTCCGCGTTTGCATACTCAACTTCGCCATTCGAAGCGCCGATCTCAGGTGCCTGCGCCGCGAGCCGCAGTTCGGCAATACGATTTTGTGCGATCCAGTTTGCGTACGTGCGCATACGCATTGTGCTCGCCGCGTCGATCATCTGGCTGATGCTCGCCGTGATCGCGGTCAATGCCAGGCCGATTACGGCAACGGCGACCATAACCTCCAGCAATGTAAAACCACGGGTCTTCATTCGTATTGCGGCTCCCCGAATTCCACTTCGCCGAAAACATTGCTGCGCAGCAGGAATTCCTTTTCGTCACTTTGGCGCCAGAAACGCAGGTCGAACGGCGTCACCTCGCCGGATGAGTACACGAGAATATGCGGCGCGTAGCGCGTGCCTACACCCGTTAACGCCATTTTCTCGGGATCGTCGAACTCGGCGGGCCGATTGTCGAGCAGCACGCGCTTATCTTCCATGTAGAGTTCCAGCTGGGTGTCCTCGGGTAACTCGCGCAACCGCAACACGTCATCGCCCATCAATTCCATCCACACGCCGTTCACCGTGTCGTACTCGACAAAGCGATAGCCGGATCTCATGATTTCAATACCGAATTCGCGCCCCTGCAGCGAGGCCTCGTCAATCGCAACCGCCAACAGCGCCGCGAACCGCCTGCCCTCGGTCTGCAGGTCGCGATCGTCGCGGACCAGATTGACCGACAGCAGCGCGACCGACAGTACGATGGCAATGATCGTTATGACGACGAGGAGTTCGATCAGCGTGAAGCCGATCGAGCGGGCTCTACTTCTCGGGATCCCAGTTGCCAATGTCGGCGTCCACGTCGTCGCCACCCGGCCGGCCGTCGCGGCCGAGCGTGTAGATGTCGATCTCGCCGTTGTTACCCGGGTTCAGATAAAGGTAGTCATTGCCCCAGGGGTCCGTCGGCAGGCGATCCATGTATCCGCCTTCGCTCCAGTTGCGAACGTTTGGATCGTTGGGCTTTGTCACCAGCGCTTCCAGGCCCTGTTCCGTCGTTGGGTAGGCGAAGTTGTCCAGGCGATACATTTTCAGCGCTGCTTCGATATTGGCTATTTCAGCTCGGGCTTTGGTGATCTGTGCATCATCGACCCGACCGATGACATTCGGCGCCACGATTGCGGCCAGAATGCCGATGATGATGACGACGACCATAATCTCGATCAGTGTAAAGCCACGCTGTTGTAACCGCCTGACGGCCGGATTCTCTCTCACCTATGTGCTCCAAAACGCTCGCGTTGACTCGTTGGTTGATTGAACGTCAGTATAGCAAACATGGGGTTAAGCCAATCCAGGAATTTGTACCACAGCGGGCGCTGGATCGTGCCGTCGTTACTGCTGGCGGTGGCCGCCGCAACAGCATTTGGCGGGGACGAGTACCGTGAACTGCTGCGCTTCGACCGTGTCTGGATCGCACAGGGCGAAAGCTGGCGGCTGCTCACGGGCCATGTCGCTCACCTGGGCTGGCCGCATCTGTCAGTCAATGCAGCCGGCCTGATACTGGTCTGGTTTCTGGTCGGCGATCGCTTCACGGTCAGCGAATGGTGGCTTGTTGTCGGTGTGGCCGTTTTTATGATCAACCTCGGACTCTGGTTTCTGAGTCCGGCTCTGATCTGGTATGTCGGCCTGTCGGGGCTGCTGCACGGGCTGCTGGCGGCCGGTATTGTCGTCCGCCTGCGCCAGTTCGATGGCGAAACGCTGCTGCTTGCCGCACTGCTTATCGGCAAGCTTGCGTGGGAGCAGTTCGGCGGACCGCTGCCGGGCTCGGAAGCCACCTCGGGCGGGAACGTTGTGGTCGACGCGCATCTTTACGGCGCGTTGGGCGGTGCTATAGGGGCAATGCCGGCGAGGATTAGAGTAAAGCGACGCCGCTCTATATAATTCGCGGCCCGCAAACGCAATCAGGAACAGGCATGAGCAATGTATTCAACAGCGACTCTCTGACAGGTGAAGTCGCATTCGTCACCGGAGCGTCGCGCGGTATTGGGGCGGCGATTGCACGGGCGCTGGCCGAATCGGGTGCAACGGTCGTCGGAACGGCCACGAGCGAGCAGGGTGCGGACGGTATTTCTGCGGCGCTGAACGGCAGCGGTCGCGGCGTCGTATTGAATACGGCCGACCCGGACTCAATTCAAACTGCAATCGGCGATGTGCAGGCCCGTGAAGGTGCACCGACGATTCTTGTGAACAACGCCGGGATTACGCGGGACAATCTGCTCATGCGCATGAAGCAGGATGAATGGGACGATGTCATCGCGACCAATCTCAGCGGCCTCTATCATCTCAGTAAGGCCTGCCTGCGCGGCATGATGAAGGCGAGGAAAGGACGCATCGTCAATATTGCCTCCGTGGTGGCCGTGATGGGGAATCCCGGTCAGACCAATTACTCGGCGAGTAAAGCGGGCATGGTCGGATTTACGAAGTCGCTTGCCCGCGAGATAGGCTCACGTGGCATTACGGTGAACTGCGTCGCGCCGGGATTCATCGAAACCGATATGACCAGGGCGCTTGGCGAAAACAACCGGGCAAGAATGCTCGAGCAGGTACCGCTGGGCCGGCTCGGCGCAAGCGACGAAATCGCGAGCGCAGTCCTGTTTTTAGCATCGCCGGCGGGTGCCTACATCACAGGCGAGACCCTGCACGTCAACGGCGGCATGATTATGGATTAAACCCAGTCTAATCCATTGTGGATTGCCGGGGATGATTCACTTACAATAGCCACCCACGCTTGGGGTCATCCTTGAAATATCAAGGACTTACGCTGAAATCGGGCGTGAAAACCGGCTGTTCCGGGCGTTAATTCTGCCGAGCCAGCCTTGATTTAATGAGTCTTCTGAGGAGAAGCAACCACTATGAGCAGTATCGAAGAACAAGTTAAGAGCATCGTTGCCGAGCAACTCGGCGTCAAGGAGGACGAAGTCACCAACGATGCCTCGTTTGTCGATGATCTGGGCGCTGATTCGCTGGACACCGTAGAGCTGGTAATGGCGCTCGAAGAGGAATTCGAGACCGAAATTCCCGACGAGGAAGCTGAAAAAATTACGACGGTCCAGCAGGCCATCGACTTTGTAACCGCGCGCCAGAGCGACGGTTAAAAAACCGGGTTCGGCGGCCGCATCCGCGGCTGCCGAATCGAAAAACCTTTCCAGTCCGCTGGCGTCTCAGCCGCATTACCAAGACCGAATACTTTGACTGAACGACGTGTAGTAGTGACCGGCATGGGCATTGTCTCTCCGGTCGGCAGTTCGATCGACGATGCCTGGCGCAACGTCTGCGAAGGCGTGTCCGGCACAGTGCTCATCGACGACTTTGACGCGAGCCGGTTCCCAACCCGAGTGGCCGGGCTGGTCAGGAACTTCAACGTCGACGATTACCTCTCAAAGAAGGATCAGCGCAAAAACGATCCGTTTATTCACTACAGTGTTGCGTCGACAATCGACGCAATTCGGGATGCCGGGCTTGAGATTAGCGAAGGCAACGGCGAGCGGATCGGCGTGGCGCTTGGCGCGGGCATCGGTGGCATTAAAACCATTGAGGACAATCACAATAAGATGCTGGCGGGCGGCGTCCGTAAAGTGTCGCCGTTTTTTATCCCGGGCAGCATCATCAACATGGCCTCCGGCCAGGTCAGTATCCTGCAGCACATCACCGGACCGAATATTTCGGTTGTGACCGCCTGTGCCACGTCGACCCATTGCATCGGTCTTGCCGCACGCAGCATCGAACACGGCGATGCCGACGTGATGCTGGCGGGCGGAGCGGAGTATGCAACGACACCGCTAGCGATGGCGGGCTTCTGCTCCGCAAGAGCAATGACAACGCGCAATGACGATCCAACCGGTGCAAGCCGTCCCTATGACATCGACCGGGACGGGTTTGTATTGAGCAACGGTGCCGGCACCGTCGTGCTCGAAGAACTGGAACATGCAAAGGCGCGTGGCGCACGCATTTACGCGGAGTTGATTGGCTTCGGTATGAGCAGCGATGCGTATCACATTACACTGCCGCCGGCCGACGGCGAGGGCGCGCGCAAGTGTATGATGGCAGCGATCAAAGATGCCGGCATCGATCCGGCCGACATCGACTACGTCAACACGCACGGTACCTCCACACCCGCAGGCGATGTCGGTGAAACCAACGGCATAAAGCGTGCGCTCGGCGATCACGCGCGCAACGTCAATATAAGCTCGACGAAGTCGACGACCGGGCATCTTCTCGGTGCGGCGGGCGTTGTCGAAGCGATTTTCGCGGTGCTCGCGATTAACAACCAGGTCGTCCCGCCAACCATCAATCTGGAAAATCAGGATCCCGAGTGCGACCTGGACTACACGCCGAATACTGCGCGCGAAGCGAAAGTGCGCACTGTATTGTCGAACTCGTTTGGCTTCGGCGGCACCAACGGAAGCCTGATTCTGCGCGCTTTTGACTGAATTACTCAGGTTGGACGCAGGGCCCGCCGAACTGCGGCGGCTCAACCAGACATTCCCCGAGCGCTACCCCTTTCTGCTGCAAAGTACTGCGCCCGGCGGTACGCTCGGGCGTTACGATATTCTGTTCGCGTTTCCGGGACGCTCGATCGTACTTGAGCACCACGATCGTCAGTACGGACAGGCGCATGCCGCAAATACCGGGTTTCTCGAGTCGCTGGACGCGTGGTGGCGCCAGGAACGGTGTCCGCGCGTGGAACTGGAGCACCCGTTTCACGGTGGCTGGTTTTTGTTTCTGGGATACGAACTCGCGTCGGAAATTGAACCCGGCCTTAGCCTGCATAACGATCCTCTGCTGCCGGTCGCGTTCGCGGTGCGGTGCCGGGTCGCTCTGATTTTCGATCACGAGACGCAGCGCTGCGATTGTGTCGTCGAAAATGCAGAGGAACTGAACAGCGCTCAACTGCTCTCCGACATCGGCGCCCTCGATCGCTCTTCTCCCTGTGTTGCGCAATGCCGCGCGCACGCGACCGAAGAAGAGCCCGAGCGCTATCTGGACGCGGTACGGCGTGCCAGGGAATACATTGCCGCCGGCGATGTGTATCAGGCCAATCTGTCGCGCGAATGGCAGGCTGAGATTTCGAGTGAACTGTGTTCGGAACTCATCTACGAGTCGCTGTGTGAAGCGAATCCGGGTCCATTCGCCGGTATCGCTCGCTGGAAGGACACCTCGATTATTTCATCGTCACCCGAGCGGCTGCTGCGCGTACGCGACGACATAATCTCGACGCGGCCGATTGCCGGCACGCGGCCCAGAGGCGACGATCGCCACAGCGACGACGACCTTTCATCGGAACTGATCACACATCCGAAAGAGCGCGCGGAACATGTGATGCTGATCGATCTCGAACGCAACGATCTGGGGCGTGTCTGCGAGGCGGGCACCGTCGAGGTCGACGAGATGATGGTCGTCGAATCCTATGCGCATGTGCATCACATCGTCAGCAATGTGCGCGGCAAACTGCGCCAGGGCGTGACACCCGGTCAGGCGATTGCCGCCGTGTTTCCCGGCGGCACTATTACCGGTTGTCCTAAGGTACGCTGCATGGAAATCATCGACGAACTCGAGCAGTCCCCGCGGGGAGCCTACACGGGGTCGTTCGGTTACCTGAACCGTGATGGCAGCATGGATCTCAATATCCTGATACGAACGATTGTCAAGCGCGGTAAGAACGTATCGTTCCGCGCCGGTGCCGGAATTGTTGCCGATTCAAGTCCGGAGGCCGAACTCGGCGAAACCCGGGCAAAAGCGGAGGGCCTGCTCAGGGCGCTGCGTCATGACTGAGTGGATCGTCGATGGCCGGCGTGGAAAACGGCTGTCTGTGAATAGCCGGGGCCTGCATTACGGCGACGGTTTATTCGAAACGATTGCGATCCGAGATGCAAAGCCGCGTCTGTGGAATTTGCACATGGACCGTTTGCGCCGCGGCTGCCGGCGACTGCAACTCGCCACGCCCGACGAGGATGAGTGCCTTGCAGGCATTCTCGAGGCGCTGGGCGGGCGCCGCTGCGCGGTGGCAAAGCTCATCGTCGCGGCTCGTGGCGGCGAACGCGGGTACGCGCGGCAGTCCGACGCGATCACCGTCGCCATCGCTGCGTTCGATTGCCGTCCCGTCGCGAAATCGCTGTACCGGCAAGGTGTTCGGACGACGCTGTGTCGGACGCGTCTTGCTGCGGGCTCGCCCACGGCAGGCTTGAAGACCCTCAATCGCCTGGAACAGGTGCTCGCACGGCTTGAGGTCGATTCATCGTGTTTTGAGGGCATAATGCTGGATGCGGATGCGCAGCCCATCTGCGGTACCATGAGCAACCTGTTCGGCGTTCGTGCCGGCAGAATTTTCACGCCCTCGCTCGATCGCTGCGGCGTTGAAGGTGTGATGCGCCGGCACGTGTTGAACGTGCTCGGGCAGACATGTGACGAGGTTTCAATTCGGCCGATAGGGCATCTGCAGGACATGGACGAAGTATTTATCTCCAACAGCCAGTTCGGTGTGCTCCCCGTGCGCTCCTGCGGTGAGTTCATCTGGCCCGTCGGTACGACGACGCTGATGCTGATGCGAGCACTGGCGGACGCCGGCATCGAGGAGTGTGCCCGATGATCCGCTTTCTAAAGACGGCGCTCGTATTGTCTCTGCTCGTCGCCGGAGCGGTCGTCTACGTCAAGATATCCGTCGACGGATTCATGGATACACCGATGCAGATCGCCGAGCCCGGCCTGGCGTTCGAAATCGCACCAGGCAGTTCATTCGCTTCCGTGACCTCGGCCCTCATCGATGCCGGAGCCATCGACGACGACCGCTGGTTTCGCCTGTACGCTCGCTATAACGAACTGGCTGGCGCCATTCACGCCGGTGACTACCTACTGCCGGCAGGTGCGACGCCGCGCCAGGTGCTGCAACAATTCGTGCGTGGCAGCGTGCGGCTGTACGATTTCACGATTGTTGAAGGGTGGAACCACAGAGAATTACTCGCTGCGCTGCACACGCATCCGGCGATCAACGCCGGCATGAGCGAGGACGACTGGCCGGACTTACTCACATCGTTGGGATCGGAGTCGTTACATCCTGAAGGGTTGTTTCTGCCGGAAACCTATCGCTTTCCGCGCAACACAACCGACCGGGAGCTGTTGACGCAGGCGTATGAGCACATGCAGCAGGTACTGGCGGAAGAATGGCCGACGCGTGCCGCGGACGCTCCGGTCTCGACGCCCTACGAGGCACTGACACTCGCGTCGATCATCGAAAAGGAAACGGCGCGCGCCGACGAGCGCCCGAAGATTGCAGGGGTGTTTGCGCGGCGCCTGACACTAAGGATGCGCCTGCAAACCGATCCCACGGTCATCTACGGTATCGGGCCCGGATTCGACGGCAATCTCACGCGCGACGATCTTAGCCGCGACACGCCTTACAACACCTACACCCGTCACGGCCTGCCGCCGACTCCGATCGCAATGCCCGGGCGCGATGCGATCCGCGCGGCCCTGAATCCCGAAAACGGCACGGAACTCTATTTTGTCGCGACGGCACTTGGCGACGGCAGCCACACGTTTTCAACGACCAAAGACGAACACGATGCCGCCGTCGCGGAGTACCTGAAACGCCTCAGGCAAAACCGCGGTACGGAGCGGTAAGTGTGACCAGAGGGCGTTTTATCACGGTCGAGGGGACGGAAGGCACGGGCAAGTCGAGCAATATTGCGGTGCTCGTCGATTGCCTGACGCGCGCCGGAATTGAAGTCGTCACGACGCGAGAACCGGGCGGGACGCCGCTGGCCGAGCAGATAAGAGCGCTGCTGGTCGACAGCGGCGAAGAGGCGATCCCGGAAATTGCAGAGCTTTTGCTGATGTTTGCGGCGCGCTCACTGAACGTCAACAATGTCGTACTGCCCGCCCTGGAAGCCGGAAAATGGGTTGTCTGCGACCGCTTCACCGATTCAAGCCGCGCTTATCAGGGCGCGGGGCGCGGTCTGCCGATGGAAACGATCGATCGCCTGGCGGGCTGGGTCCACGGTGAGCATTGGCCGGACCTGACGATTTTGCTCGACGCGCCGGTCGATGTCGGTCTTGAGCGGGCGGGGCGGCGCGGTGCGGCGGACCGTTTTGAGCAGGAACAGGTGTTGTTCTTCGAACGAGCGCGTGAGTGCTATTTGAATCTTGCACTCGCGGAACCCGAACGATTTGCGATTATCGACAGCAACCGGCCTGCCGCAGAGGTCACGGCGGACATCGAGGCGCTAGCGCATCGTTTCGTCGAGTTGAATCTTAGGGCCTGTTAACACTTATGTCATCGACCCTGTTGTGCCTGAAAAAGCGCCTGTCAAGGCACGAGGAGTGAGGTTTGACACGTCAAATGAATTACGAGCAACGCCGAGAGGCGCTTTTTCAGGCACAACCCGTGCGGGCCGCGGCGGTTTTTCGTCCGGCGGCGTTGTCGCTCGCTGATGTAGCGGTGCTACACGGCACTGCCGGGCAGGAAGCCCCGATGCCGCGGAGCCCATGGATGGGCGAGAGCGGCCGCTCCGCCTTGCCGGTACAAAAAACCGCCTCGGCAGGGTCGATGACATTCGTGTTAACAGGCTCTGGTTGACCGGTCCCAACAGAGATATGGAAATTACCTGGTTATCCGACTTCGGCAACGCATGGCTCGAGCGGGTACGGCAAGCCCGCCTTCCGCATGCCGTGCTTCTGAACGGCCCGCCGGGTCTCGGCAAGCGGGCCGCGGCGGCCTGGATTGCGCGGACGCAACTCATGCCCGACGTTGCTCCGGCAATCCCGGAGTCACCGTTTGAGATGCCGGAACACGCCGACCTGCACTGGATTTCTCCACCCGAGGAACGCAAGGCCATCGGGATCGAACCGATTCGCGGCCTGATTGCCGAAATGAATCTAACCAGCTACGAGGGTAGCGGCAAAGTCGCAGTCATTGAACCGGCCAACGACATGACGATCAACGCCGCCAACAGCCTTTTGAAAACGCTTGAGGAACCGCCGGGCGATGCATTGCTGATTCTCGTGGCTGACCGCGTCGGCAGGCTGCCCGCGACGATTTTCAGCCGCTGCCAGCGCATCGATTTTCCGATCCCTCGCGAGCGTGAAGCGCTGGAATGGCTGGATCGTGCGCACCCCGGCCAGCCGTGGGTCGACCTGCTGCGCGGCTCGGGCGGCGCGCCGCTTGCAGCGCTTCGAGCGGCGGACATACAGGAAACGGCCTCAATGCTCGCGCGCGATCTGAATGCACTGGGCCACGGCCGTGGATCGGCGATCAGAATCGCGGCGGATTGGGCGAAACTCGAGCCGCAGACCGTACTTGACTGGCTTGCGCAGCAGGTAAAGCTGGCCGTCATTGCAGAGTTGGCGGGGCCTGAACTGGCGCAGGGGCTGGCAATCGACAAAACTGTGCTGCACCGCATGGACAGGCGAAATCTGTTTTGCTATTTAGACATAATAAATCGCCTGAGAGGTCAGCCGGCCGGATCGTTCAACGTACAGTTGACGTTTGAGAGCCTGCTCATCGACTGGGCAAACGGAATCAAAGACTGCGGGACGAAACCGCCCGTAGACGGTATGGCACTGATGCTCGGCGCATGAGGCACTACCTGGAACCAGAGAACCTGACGATATGAGCAAACCCGGACTTCTGACGCTGACCATCAAGGACAAGAGCGCACTTTACCTGGCCTACATGCCGTTCGTGGTCAATGGTGGATTGTTTATTCCCACGAACAGCTCATACCGGCTCGGCGACGAAGTGTTCATGCTGCTGAATCTGATGGGCGAGGATGAGAAAATCCCGGTCGCCGGGACAGTCATCTGGATGACGCCCAAGGGCGCGCAGGGCAAGCGCACGGCCGGCATCGGTGTGCAGTTTTCCGATCAGGATCAGGGAAACACCCAGAAAAAAATTGAAGCCTATCTCGCCGGTGCGCTGGGCGGCGACAAACCGACGCACACCATGTGAACGCTCAGGTCTGCTCGCTGGCGATGCCGCCACGCAAAACGTACGCCTGGTAGCCGCGTTCGCTCAGAATGTAGGCACCCGCGGAACTGCGCCGGCCCGTATCGCAGCAGACAACGTATTTCCGGTTTTCGTCCAGCGTACTGATTTTCAGACGAATAAAATACAACGGTATGTTAACGGCACCCTCAAGGTGCTGATTTTCGAACTCACTGGGAAGGCGAACGTCAAGCCACTGGCCGCCTGAGCGAACGATGTCTTCCGCGTCGCTCATACTGACCCAGTCGAGCATCGGCTCATTGAGCAGCGTCTTAAAATCGTCCTTGCCGAGCCGCATGACCGCGCCGTCGGTTTGCATCGTCACGGTCGCGTTGCGTTTCGCGTCGGAAATCAGCGCTTCCTCGCCGAACGTGTCGCCCACCTGCAATTCGGCAAGTTTGATACCTTCCTTGCTCAGCGGAGTTTCGCGCGTGACCAGTGCCGCTCCCCGAATCAGAACATAGAAGTAGTCGCCCTCGGCACCCTGTTTGAGAATGATGTCGCCAGATTTGTAGTTGATCTGCTGCATACGCATGAAGATCGCCTGAATATTCGCTGGCGGGATCTTGTGAAACGCCTTCGTCTTCAGGAGCATCGTCATCCAGTCGTCATTGGTCTGATCTGATTTGCTCTGCAGCTCGGCCACCTCGTAGGTGCCGGTCTGGTCCCATGTCAGCATGACATCAAGCAGGTCGGAATCGATGGATATAAACTGCACGCGGTCTCGCGCTCGGCCGGTGACACGACGCGGATACACCGGAGCGACCGGGTTGCGCGCAAGTTCGCTGCCACCGTCAATAGCACCGACGACATTCGCACCGTCGACAAGTTCCAGCGTCCCGGAAACGACGTACAACGTACGTTTCTCCGTATCGCCTTCCTTGAAGAGCAGTTGACCAGGCGACATTTCCCGTATCTGGACTTTTCGTGCCAGCGCGGCCAGATTGTCGCGCTTCAGACCATCCAGCGGAGAAAATCCTCTGAGCAGCTCGGTGCTTACCTGCTCACCCGACATACTTCATTCCGATAAAATCCTTGTTATTCGCTCGCGGCCGGTTGGTCCCGCGTCCCAGGGCCTGTTAACACTAATGTCATCGACCCTGCCGAGGCGGTTTTTTGTGCCGACAAGGCGGAGCGAGAGCCGTGTAGCACCGCTACATTATCGAGCGACAACGCCGCCGGACGAAAAACCGCCTCGGCCCGTACGGGTTGTGCCTGAAAAAGCGCCTCTCGGCGTTGCTCGTCATTCATTTGACGCGTCAAACTTCATTCCTCGCGCCTTGACAGGCGCTTTTTCAGGTACAACAGGGTCAATGACATTAGTGTTAACAGGCCCTGGCGTTATTCTACCGTTAATTCAATGACTTCTGGAACTGCGGATTTAAAGCAGCGTGAAGCGGCGCACAGTTTCCACAGCGGTCACAGGGGATGTGTGACTGCTGTCACAGGCGAGACCAGGCACTGTGAGGCTCGAAGCGCTCACCGTATTTTTTTTCGAGATCGTTCAGACGCATAACCACGGCAGTGGTGCCGCGCTGCCGCGCGTATTGCAACGGCCCGCCCCGAAACGGCGCGAATCCCGTTCCGAAAATCACACCTGCATCGAGCAGTTCCGGGTCCGATACAACTTCATCGTGCAGACACGCGACCGCTTCGTTGACCATCGGCAGTATCAGCCTGTCCTCAACATCCGCGTCGATGTCATTGCCCGAACGGGGGCCTTTCTGTGCCTTGCCGTCCACCCAGCGGTAGTAGCCCTGTCCGGATTTGCGCCCAAGCTGACCGTCGTCGACCCTGACCTGCAACGCCTCGGGTACCGGGCGGTTCATCGCGGCGCCGAGCACCTTGGAGACGTGCAATACAACGTCGAGACCGACACTGTCGGCGAGTTCCACCGGACCCATCGGCATGCCAAACGATTCGGCTGCGCTGTCGATATCGGCGAGGGCAACGCCTTCCTCGATGAGCTGCATCGCCTCGCCCATGTATGGCGCGAGGATGCGATTGACGACGAATCCAGGTGCGCTCGCGCATTCGAGCGGCAGCTTGCCGATACTGCGTGTAAATGCGAAGCCAATGTCGAGCGCCGATTGCTCGGTGTCGTCGCAGCGAATCACCTCGACGAGCGGTAGCAGCGCCACTGGGTTGAAGAAATGCAGACCGATGAATCGCCGCGGTTCATCCAAAACCGTACGCAGCTCCTCAAGCCGAATACTCGACGTATTCGACGCGAGCAGGGCGCCGTCCTTCATGTTTGTCTGCAATGTCTTATAGAGCGCCTGTTTGGCGTCGAGGTTTTCGTAAATCGCTTCGATGATCAGATCCGCATCGGCGACACCGGCACCGTCGACATCGGCTTTCAGCCTTGCAATCGCCGCATTGCGCGCATCCCGGTTACGGATGCGTTTCTCAAACAGATTGTGAGCGCGTTCGATTGCCGGATCGATGTACTTCTGCTCACGGTCCTGCAGCGTCACGGTGTGCCCGCGCAACGCACACCAGGCAGCGATGTCGCCCCCCATGACGCCGGCACCGACGACATGCACGCGTTCGATCTCTGCCTCGGTCCTGTTTCCCTGGCCTTTAAGCTTGCTTTGCAAAAAGAAAACTCGCACGAGATTGCGCGATGTATCCGACACCATCAGCCTGGCAAAACTCTTTGCCTCGGCCTCATATCCGGTTTCAGGCGATGCTCCCTCGGAGGCCCACAGATCAATCATCGCGTAGGGCGCCGGATAATGTTCTCGGTTTGCTTTGCCCGCCACCTGCTTGATGAGCATGTTTCGTACCTTCGGCCGGGCAACGCCGAGATTCAGTAACCGATCGAGCAACGGTG
Source organism: Woeseiaceae bacterium (assembly GCA_965224505.1). GTDB lineage: Bacteria > Pseudomonadota > Gammaproteobacteria > Steroidobacterales > Woeseiaceae > UBA1847. Next base: position 543,294 of record CBDCZL010000018.1, on the reverse strand, counting down.
CCCGTCGTTTGGCCGGCGGCGATGCGATGAGTCTGCGTGCATCGTCGCGCCAGCATTCGGCGGACGTCGTCGCATCGATAAGGCCGATCGCCAGCGCCTTGTGTGGCCGCACCGGGTTACCGGTAAGCTGAATCTGCATGCCGGCCCGAACCCCGCACAGACGGATGACGCGTACGGTGCCGCCAAACCCCGGATGCAGACCAAGTTTTACTTCCGGTAGTCCTATCGTCTTCGAATCCCCGGCAAACGCGATGCGATAGTCGCAGGCTAATGCCAGTTCGAGCCCGCCGCCCATGCAAACGCCGTTGAGCACCGCTATCGTCGTGCAGTCGAGACGCTCGAGCTTGTCCATCAATTGCTGGCCCTGCCGTACGAGTTCGTAGGCGCGCTCGGCAGTTTCGATTTCGGTGAATTCATTGATGTCCGCACCCATGACGAAGCTGCGGTCCTTGCCCGACCAGAGGACCAGCGCACGAGGCGGAGCCGCAATCAGCGGGTCGAGAATTCGGTCGAGTTCGAGCAGCACCTCAGAGGACAGGACGTTCGCCTTTGCATCGTCCTTATCAAGGCACAGCCAAAAAATATTGTTTTCGTCGGTTTCCGTTTTCCAGTGTGTACTTGTCATCGCAGTTCAAAGTCGCAGATTAGTGGCAGATGGTCTGAAAGTCTGACGTCAGGAATTTCGAACGCCGTGACGTCAATGCCATCCTGGTAGAGAATGAAATCCAGTTCCTTACGAGGCGCTCGACTGGGGTAGGTTGGGGTACTGTTCACGTTTGCCGACTCGAGTCCCGCTGCCTTGAGGAACAGGTAGATCTCATTTTCGCCCCAGAACGTGTTGAAATCGCCGGCCACAAGCACCGGTTTTCGCGTTTCCTGAATCAGGTCGTACAGTCGCCGAAGTTGCAAATGCCTGTGCCGGTACTTGAGCGACAAATGAACCAGGAATATCGCATAGTCCTCCATTTCGAGTTCGATAATCAGTTTCTTGATACCGGTATCGAAATAGTGAAAGCGCTCGCCATGAACACGACGAGCCGCGAGGAATGCATTACCCTGCTTGCGGACGATGGGCAGTACCTGATTGAAGGAGTTTTCGCCGTACTTGGTTTCGTACGAGGTGTTCATGCCGAGGTCCGTGGCGATTTTTTCGGCCTGATTAACCCGCCGGCTGCGCATCGAACCCGTATCGACTTCTATCAATCCGACCACGTCCGGATCCACGGATCTGATGAAGCGTGTGATGTCGGGCAGCACTGTCTGATTCCCAAGCACGTAGCCGGCGCCCGGCAGCGGCATATGCATGCTCGCGCCGCCACCTACGGCATACCGAATGTTGTACAGGAGTAGACGCATCTGAGGCCTGTGTAAACAAGGGATTTCCGGTCGGCCAGGTCTCGGCCGGCTCCGGCTAAGATACCGAATAGTGGCGCTGACCGCCAAGCGCCAGTGGCAATAATATTCGACAAACCGCGGCCGGTTCACGTAGTGTTAACAGGCATTGGCTGCGTTTGAAATTGCCAGGGCCTGTTAGCACGAATGTCATTGATACTGTTGTACCTGAAAAAACGCCTGTCAAAGCGCGAGGAATGAGGTTTGACGCGTCAAATGAATGACGAGCAACGCCGAGAGGCGCTTTTTCAGACACAATCCGTACGGGCCGAGGCGGTTTTTCGTCCTGCGGCGTTGTCGCTCGCTGACGTACTCGCCGATGTAGCGGGGCTACACGGCACTGCCGGGCAGGAAGCCCCAATGCCGCGAAGCCCGTGGATGGGCGAGAGCGGCCGCTCCGCCTTGGCGGCACAAAAACCGCCTCGGCAGGGTCGATGACATTCGTGTTAACAGGCCCTGGTTCGGAGAAGGAAAGACCGTGTCAGAAAACAACCCAATTCGCGTGTTCGCGACGCATGCATTCGAGGAGTCGGACGATTACCTTCGCGTTTTCGAGTTTTTGGAGAGCGTCGATCGATTCTACTATCTGAACGTCAGCAAGCCCGAGAATATTCCGACGACCGGCGGCCTGCAGGCGATCAAGGACGAATTGATTGCGCAGATCAAACTGGCCGAGGCCATGATCGTGTTACCCGGCCTTTATGAAGCCAAAGGCGATCTCGTTCGCTTCATGATGCAGGTCGCGGACGCCAATGACATCGGCATGATTGCGATCCGGCCGTTTGGCGGTATTGCCGAAACGCCCGACGAAATCGTGCAGCGCTGTCAGGAGCACATCGAGTGGAACGACCGGGAAATTGCCGACGCACTGCGCCGTCAGGCTCGCGGCGAAGATACATCGCGCTGGGAGGTCATCGATTTTCCGGGCTTCGACGCGGACGGACCGACGGATTAGGGCCTGTTAGTGAGCCCTAAGCCGGTGGTCATCGCACACCGCGGCGCCAGCGGTTACCTGCCGGAACATACGCTGGCCGCAAAAGCGCTGGCCTATGCGATGGGAGCGGACTACCTCGAGCAGGATGTCGTCGCGACAAAAGACGATGAGCTGATCGTACTGCACGATATTTTCCTGGATCGCACCACAGATGTCGCGGCTCGATATCCCGACCGATGCCGTGACGACGGCCGCTATTACGCACGCGACTTCGATCTCGCCGAGATTCGCGCGCTCAAAGTGGGAGAGCGACGCGATGCTGAAGGCAAAGCGGTGTATCGCGGCCGGTACCCGCTGGACGCGAATACCTTCAGGCTGCACACGCTGGCGGAGGAACTGTCGTTCGTCGCGCATCTTGCAGAATCTGTCGGCCGGCCGGTGGGCATCTATCCGGAGATCAAGCATCCGGCGATGCATCGCGCTGACGGCATTGACATTGCGCAGGCGGTGCTCGCCACGCTCGGCGCATTCGGCTACAACGATCGTGAAGACACTGTGTTCCTGCAGTGTTTCGATGCCGCCGAATTGATCAGAATTCGCACGGAACTCGGTTGTGATCTGAAGCTCGTGCAACTGATCGGTGACAACGCATGGACCGAGTCCGACACCGACTACGATGCAATGCGTTCGCCGGCAGGGTTGCAGCGCGTTGCTGAGACCGCAGACGGTATCGGCCCGTGGATTCCGCAACTCTACCGCATCGAAGGAGAGACCGGCCGGGTGCGAGACAGCGGACTGGTTGCGGCCGCCCACTACGCCGGGTTGTTCGTGCATCCCTACACCGCACGGCGGGACGATCTGCCGCCCGGCTTTACCGGTTTTTCCGAACTGTTGCGATTCCTGTTCTCCGAGCTCGAAATCGACGGCCTATTTACCGATTTTCCCGACATTGTGGTCGAGCGTCTTGCGTAATATTGTGATATATTACATTGATTATATCCAATAACTCATTGATTTAGTTTATAAAACTTTCTCACAAGAGTGCTCGTGTCCCGATTTTCCTTACTTGCAGGATTGCAACGGTATTGTCAGGATTGAGAACTCGGTCCTTTAACACGGTCAAGATCTAACTAACTATTGTGCGATGCCTGGGGAATCTCCGGAAAACATGATATTGGCAATCGGCGGCGCATTTCTGCTGGGCTGGCTCCTGTCTGCCATCAGTGCGCGGCTCAATGACCGTTTTCGCGCGAGAAAGCGGGACCCGAGGGACAACCGCATTCGCGAACTTGAGGCCGAACTGCGTATCGCACGGAGCGAGGCCGAGTCGTCGAGTTCGAAGCTCGATCGGGTCAATGACGAACTCAAGGAAACCGTGGTCGGTATGGAACGCCGCGACTACGTCATCACCGACCAGCAGTCGAAGATCGAACGCATTTCGGCGGACCTTAAGGAGTCGATCCTTAAAACACGTGAGCTGCGTTCGGAACTGGCCAATCGCGCGGCCGAAAATGTGCACGCAGAAGCGAAAATTCGGGAGGTCGAGACGGAATTGTCCGTTGCTCAGGCCTCGACCGATCTGCTCGCCACCGGCGTTTTGGATTATGCTTTCGATTCAGAGTCCGAAGTGCCCAGCGACGATGCAGATATTACAGAGCAATCCGTGGAAAAAGTTCGAAGTTCTGCAGGCTGATCGGTCTGTCCCGCCCTTACACGGGCGCTCATTTTTCATCGTCCTCGTCTCAGTCGTCTGCGCTGGCTGCGGCAAGCAGGCGACGAATGTCGATATCGATTTCGTTGCCCGATTCGGCGAGCAATTCATCGATTGCAGCACCGACGGCGTTGCGCTGACCGATCTGCGCCTGTTTGTGTCCGAGCCGGAGCTGCGCGACCTCAACGGCCGCTGGCACCGTGCGAAATTCGTACGAAACGAATGGCAGACACCTCAGGTTGCGCTGCTTGACCTCGAAACGGGAAACGGCCGCTGTGCCAACGGTACGCCGGCGACCAATACCCGCGTGACGGTCTCAACGTCCGCGGCAACGGTGGGCGCCGTGCGGTTCACGGTCGGTGTACCGTTTGGCCTGAACCACGCCGACCCGCTGCAGGCGCCGCCACCGCTCAACATTGCCGCAATGCACTGGCACTGGCGTTCGGGGTACAAGTTTCTCCGTGCGGGTATCGGTACTCAAAACGATGGTTTTTGGCTGCATCTGGGCAGCACAGGTTGCGAAGGCACCGTGCGCAACATCACAGGGTGCAGCGCGCCCAATCGAGTGCAGGTACAACTGGATGAATTCAAGCCGAATCGGGACCGGGTTGCCATCGATCTGCAGCGGCTGGCGGAAGGCTCAGACCTGACCGACGCCAGCGCCGGCGACTGCTCATCGGGTCCCGCTGAGCAAAGCTGCACCGGGGCGTTCGGTGCGCTTGCACTGCCGTTCGCTGATGCACCTTCTGCGGAGCAGCAATCCGTGTTTCGAGTCGACCGTTGAATCGCTGGCTGACGTCGGGCCTGATAGTGCTCGTCGCATTGACACTGTTTTTTTTCAGTCGCCCGTCGGGATTTCACTGGGACTTGCCTGAAAACCTGCCGCGACCTGCGGTGCCACGCGACAATCCCATGAATGCTGCCAAAGTAGCGCTGGGTCGCTTTCTGTTTTATGACACGCGACTGTCGGGAAACGGCACCATGTCCTGTGCGAGTTGCCACAGACAGTCGCTGGCTTTCACAGACGGATTGCCGCGTTCGATCGGGTCGACCGGCGAGTTCCATCCGCGCAGTGCAATGTCGCTGGTAAATGTGGCCTACGCAAGCAGATTAACCTGGGCAAATCCGCTGATGGACAGGCTTGAGGATCAGGCACTCGTACCATTGTTCGGCGATCGACCCGTCGAAATGGGGCTCAACGGTAACGAACAGCGGATTGCCGATCTGCTGTTCGACGACGAACGCTATCGCGCGCTCGTGCAGCGTGCGTTTCCAGATGACGCCGAACCGTATTCCATACTAAACGGTGTTCGCGCGATTGCCGCTTTCGTGCGTACGATAGTGAGTTTCAATGCACCGTATGATCGTTATCTTGCCGGCAAGGACGATGCGATGTCGCCGGCCGCGGTTCGCGGCATGGCGCTGTTTTTTTCCGAACGGGTTGAGTGCTTTCATTGTCATGGCGGATTCAATTTCACCGACAGCTCCACGCACGCGAACGCGCTCGTGGAGCAGGCCGGTTTTCACAACACGGGACTCTACAATCTCAACGGTTCCGGCAATTATCCGGCGGACAACACCGGGCTGTTCGATATGACCGGCGAGCGGCGCGACATGGGGCGGTTCAAGGCGCCGTCATTGCGCAACGTAGCGCTCACTGCGCCGTACATGCACGACGGCAGTGTCGGAACGCTCGACGAAGTTCTCGAACACTATGCGCGAGGCGGGCGGACGATCGTATCCGGACCTCACAAGGGCGACGGCCGATTGAGTCCTTACAAATCGGAGTTTGTCTCGGGTTTTGCGTTAAGCGACGCCGAACGGGCCGATCTGATCGAGTTTCTGCACGCGCTGACGGACAATTCGGTACTTTCGGCCGAACAGTGGTCCGATCCGTTCCCGCGCGAATGAGGTTGTCGTTACTGCGTTGCCGACGTTACCTTCACGTCCCAGTCATACCGACGCCAGTACAGATAGAGCAGAACAAACCAGGTCTGCATTAACAGGGCAACAACCCATTCGACCCGATTCTCGATATTGTTGGGCTCCACCAGCAATGTTTTTTGGACGAAGTTTGCGATTCCCATGGCCCAGGGCGCGGCCACGACGATAAGCATCGCATTGCGCAGACGCGATGAATCGAGCGACAGTGTCACCAAGGTCTGTGCAACTACGGTACCCAAAAAATAGAAGTAGATGCCGACCTGCCGCATGAATTCGTAAAACGGTGCTGTCGTGCCGAGAAATGTGACGTAGACGATCAGCGCAACAGCACCGGTAGCACCCGCAATGACGATGACCTGCGCATAGCGCGCGCGTTCGAGCGCGCGCACCCAGAGGGCGGCGAACCACCAGATAAACATCAGAAATGCCGCCTGCGGAAACAGGCTCGCTCGGAATGGCAGGGCACCGGGCATATGCCGGCCGGTCGAACTGATCGACGTACAGCCCTCCAGATAGGGGATGCAACCGGGCAGCACACCGGTTTGCGTACCCAGCCAATAGGCGTAGGAAACGCCGGCAATCGGAACGACGCCGGCAATCAACGGCAACAGGCGGACCAGCATTGCTCCAGCATAACTCAGCTATTTCTGCTATACCGTAGTTTCCAGATATCGAGGGGGTTGATATGAGCATTTTGGATTTGTGGCAGCCCGTGCTTGCCACCGCTGTGGTGATATTTATTGCGGGTGCTGTCATCTGGATGGCGATGCCCTGGCACAAGACCGACTGGAACAAGACCAATGACGAGGATGCGGTGCGCAACGCGCTGCGCGGGCTTGCGCCGGGACAATACAGCATCCCGCACGCGAGGGATCAGAAGGACCTCGCCAATCCGGACATGCAGGAGAAGTTTAAGGCGGGGCCGGTCGGATTCTTCACGATTGTACCGTCCGGTCTGCCCGCGATGGGCGGTAAGCTGGCACAAAATTTCGCCTACAACCTCGCCGTTGCGATCGTATGCGCCTACTTCGTCAGCCGCACCGTGGCACCGGGTGCCGACTATCTCGCGACGTTTCGTGTTGCGGGAGCCGTCGCATTCATCGCCTACGGCATGGCCTACGTGCAGGAAAGCGTATGGTTCGGCCGCCCGTGGACCGCGACTGCGAAGACATTCCTGGATGCATTAATCTATGCGTTGCTGACTGGTGGAATATTCGGCTGGCTTGCATAATCGGGTATTGCTGGCTGAGATGACCGTCACCCGATCACGGAGCGCTGCGCGAACACATTACGACGCCTTTGGATCGTAGCAGAAACCGCAGTTCATGCAGTCGTAGGTAATTCGGCGCGGAACGTTGCTCGACTTTAACGACTTTTCGCCACACCTGGGGCAATCGATCGGTAGCAGCCGCGGCACGACATACCAGCTCAGCGCCACAACGGCGAAAGCGACAAGACGCACAATGTCGGGGTTGTAGGGTAAATCGAACGGGCCGCGCAGCAGCCAGTAAACGAGACTCAGCAGCAATGGCCCACCGATGGAGAGCAGGCCGACGAGCGTCGCATTGCGCGCGATTCCGGGCCGCTCGTCCGGCCGATTGTTCTGTTGTACATCCATGGAGCGGCCAGTTTCTCGCCGTCGTTGGCCGTTTGCAAACCTTTATATCGACTTTGGCAGCATAGATAGAGACACAGCTCGGAAGAATGCGCCGTCATTGTGAAAATCGGATCATTTGGCGCTTTTCCGGCGGACCGATCAGCAATTTTTGAGCAATGACCCGGTTTTGCTGCGAAATCTCAAGGGGACGCCTGAGCGCGTAAGGTTACTGCATAGATTGCAGCCTAGTATTTCCGGATTCTTCAATCCTGATACATCTGATTTCCGGAGCGCAAAATGACCTTTGAACACCCGTTTCGACGCCTGGCGGCGGTATTGGCGCTGTGTGGTCTGACCTTTCAGGCCCTGGCACAAGACCTGGCCGATGTCGATATCGCCTATGAAAAACACGTACTGGACAACGGGCTGACCGTACTGATCCACGAGGATCACGCGGCACCGCAGGCATACGTCAACGTCTACTACAAGGTCGGATCTCGCGACGAGGTGCCCGGAAAAACCGGCTTTGCGCATCTGTTTGAGCACCTGATGTTCAACGGGACCGAGAACTACGACGAGGAGTACTTTGCCGCGATTCAGGATGTGGGCGGCTCGCTAAACGGCGATACGTGGCTCGACCGCACGCGTTACTACCAGACAGTGCCAAATACCGCACTTGAGCGCGTCCTGTGGCTGGAGTCTGAGCGCATGGGGCACCTGCTCGGCGCAGTGACGCAGGAGAAACTGGACCAGCAACGCGGTGTTGTGCAAAACGAAAAACGCCGCAATGAAAACCGTCCGTACGCGCTGGTCTGGCAGCATATGCAGGCCAATCTGTTCCCCGAAGGGCATCCGTACAGCTGGACGACAATCGGATCGATGGAAGACCTGAATGCCGCCTCGCTTGAGGACGTGCACGAGTGGTTCAAAAAGTACTACGGGGCCGCCAATGCGATTCTGATCGTCGCGGGCGACATCGATCCCACCGGGACACTGGATCTCGTTAAAGCCCACTTCGGCGATATTCCCGCCGGTCCGCCCGTGACGATTCGTGACGACTGGGTACCCGAGCGCACCCAAAGCACGTTTCAGAAAATGCAGGACCGTGTTGCCAATGACCGGATTTCGCGCGGCTGGGCAGTCGCTGGCCGGGATCACGATGCGGCAATCTACCTGCAGCTTGCCGCGAGAATATTGGGCGGCGACACGACCTCACGTCTGCACAAGCGCCTCGTCAAGGAAGAAAAGCTCGCAATAAGCGCAAGCTTTGGCGTAACGCCGTTCGACCTCGCGTCTATGGCAAGTATGTCGATCACGCTGGTGCCCGGCGCCGATGCCGACAAGGCACGCCGGATAGCCGAGGAAATCATCGCGGAATTCGCGGCCGAGGGTCCGACAGAGACCGAGCTTGAGCTAACGAAAACACAGATCGCGGCGTCGGTCATCAAGGGTCTCGATTCGCTGACGGGTAAGGGTGTGTTGCTCGCCGAGAGCGAGTACTACATGGGATCTCCCGATGCCTATAAACAGGGATATGCGCTGATCGACAACGCCACACGCAACGACCTGCGCAGTTCCGTTGCGGAGTGGATCGACGACGGATTCCACGAAGTTCATGTCACAGCCTTTGGCGGACACGAGGTGGCGGAATCCGGCGTTGACCGCAGCGCCGGGCTGCCGGAGGTAACGTCGTATCCCGCGGCCGTGGCGCCGAAAATTACCGACATGGAACTCGATAATGGAGTGCGCGTTCGTTTCGTGCCACGCCATGGAGTGCCGGCCGTAATGATACGCGCGCAGTTCGAAGTAGGTTACGCGAGCTCTGCCGAGGAGAACCCTGCCGCGCTCGGAATCGCGATGTCGTCTCTGACCAAAGGAACGCGTTCTCTTACCGCAGACGAAATCGTTGACGAAATGAAGCGTACGGGCAGTTCGATCGGTATCGACAGTGACAGCGATTCGACAGCGGCAACGCTCAGCACTCTGACGTCGAAAATCGATGAGGGTGTCGCGCTGTTCGCCGACATCCTTCGAAACCCGGTATTCCCGGCCGATGAAGTCGAACTGTTGAAGGACCAGGCTGCTACGAACATTGCGCAGGCAAAGACGGCCCCGGACCGAATCGCATCCAGGTATGTCAGCAGCGTACTGTTCGATGGTCACGCCTACGGCACCGCGCCGTCGACCGAAGACGATGTCGCTGCGCTGAGCGAGGATGACCTGCGTAAGGCCTATGAGGGTCGAATTCGTCCCGACGAAATGACGATCTATGCCGTCGGTGGCATTGATGCAGACATACTGCGCAACGCACTGAACAAGCATCTTGGAAACTGGAAAGCAAATCGCAGCGCTTCAATTGACGTAGACGTCAACGAGGGTGCCGTCCCGGCACCGCAGCCGCGAATCATCGTCATCGACATGCCCGGCGCCATACAGTCGAACATCATCGCAGCGCGCGCAATCGATCGCCCCTACCAGGATGGCGACGACGCGTTTATGTTCGCCAACATGATTTATGGCGGTACGTTCACGTCGAGAATCAATGCGAACATTCGCGAAGAAAAGGGCTGGAGCTACGGTGTCCGTTCGGGCGCGGGCAACCGGGTTGGGCCGCGCATGTGGCGCATTTCTGCACAGGTGCAGACCGACAAGACGAGCGAGAGTATCAGTGAACTGCTCAAGGAACTGGCTCTGCTGAACGATGACAAGCCGTTTACGGCCGAGGAACTCAACAACGTCCGCAACGAGCGGGTGCGTAAGCTGCCCGCTGTGACGGCATCGTCGTTTGGTATCCTCAGCCACATCGTCACCAACGGACTGTACGAACGCCCGGACAACTACATCGAACACCGTAAAGCCGACTACGAAGCTGTGGAACTCGACGATCTGGCGCGTGCGTTGAATGCACGCATCTCGGCGGACGATCTGACCTGGTTCATCTCAGGCGACCTCGCGAAAATCGAGGAGGGCCTCGCAGCACTTGATATCGGTGAGATCGAAGTCTGGAACGTGGACGGCGAAAAAGTCCGTTAGCACTCAGCCATCGGCGGTTTACGCAACACGCTCAAGGGCCACCTGTAAGGGTGGCCCTTTTTTTGTCGTGCGCCCGGTTCGCTCTTAAGCCGGCAGGCCTGCTGACGACCCGCGATGGACGCGGCAACACCGTTGCGCGAAAATGCTACGCTTGCGGTACCGCACGACGCGGAAAGCATCCATCGCAACACAACAAGGAAAAACATGCCGGTAATGGAAACATCGGACCTGACACCGCGTCAGTACTGGGAACAGGTCAAAGCCAACCCAAACCGGGCGAAATTCGGATTTGGCGAGAAAGCCGCGATCATCAACATCGATCTGCAGCGCGCCTATACGGACATCGACACGTTCAAGACCGCGTATCAAACGGATCCAAAGCAGATCGACTACATCAATGAACTATCGGCGCTCGCCCGAGCGAAGAACATGCCCGTGATCTGGACCTACGTCGCGTACATGGACAATGCCGACGATGCGGGTGCATGGGGCACACGGACAAACACCCCCGATTCGTTGCAGAACATCAAAGAAGGCGACGAGCGGGCCGAACTCGATCCGCGGCTGCAGATCGACCAATCGCGCGACGCCGTGATCAACAAGCGAATGGCCAGTGTATTCCACGACACGCTGATTCCTTCGCTGCTGATCTGGCACAAGGTCGATACGGTCGTCCTGACCGGAGGCAGCACGTCGGGCTGTGTCCGCGCATCATGTGTCGCCTCCCTGTCCACGGGTTATCGCACGATCGTTCCCGAGGAATGCGTCGCCGACAAACATGAGATTCCACATTACGCAAACCTGTGCGACATGATGCTCAAGTACGCCGATGTCGAACCCGTGCAGACCGTTAAGGACTGGTTTGCCCATCACCCGGGATGCGAACCGATTCGGACCATGCGCGGCTGCGATTTCTGAGCCGTCCCGCTCAGCCCAAAGACGGAGTTTGGTGGTATGAAGGAAGACCCGGGCCTCTACGACTACTGGCCCTACGAAGACCGGCCGAAAATCACGTGGCCCAACGGAGCACGGGTTGCATTCTGGGTGGCACCCAACATCGAGTTTTACGAACTGAATCCGGCCGTCAATCCACATCGCAAGGCCTGGCCAAAACCCGTACCCGACATCGCCGGTTACGGCACGCGTGACTACGGCAACCGCGTCGGCTACATGCGCATGATGCGCGTGCTCGACAAGTACGGCGTCCGCGGCTCGATTTCGCTGTCGACGGCGCTTTGCGAGCACCATCCCGAGATCATCGAGATGTGCAAAGCGCGCGAGTGGGAATTCTTCAGCCATGGCATTTACAACACGCGCTACACCTACGGCATGGATGAGGCGCAGGAAAAAGCGATGATTGAGGACGGCATTGCGACCATTCTCAAACATACCGGGCAGCCGTGCGCCGGCTATCTCGCACCGGCATTAACGCACACCGAAATTACAATGGACTTGTTCGCCGAAGCCGGCGGCATGTATACCTGCGATCTGTTCCATGACGATCAGCCGACACCGGTGCACGTACGCTCGGGCAGCCGCTTCGTCTCGGTGCCGTATTCGCTGGAAATGAACGACACCATCGCCTACGTCGTCAACAAAGTTGAACCGCGCCGCTATGGCGAGATGATCAAGGCGAATTTCGATCGGCTGTACGCGGAAGGTACGAACAATGGCGTCGTGATGTGCGTGCCGTTGCATGCGTATCAGGTCAGTCATCCGCACCGTCTCAAGGCATTCGAAGAAGCACTGGAGTACATCACGGGACACTCCGACGTGTGGGTCACGACCGGTCGCGACATTGCCGAGTATTACATCGACAATCACTATGACGCGGCTGTGGCGGATATCGCGGCGAAGGGAGGTCGATAATGCCTTTGGATGACAGCTACCTCGATTATCCGCATCGCAGCTACGGCATGGACCACGACCATTACGACTGGTCGATGCTCGTCGACCGCAAGCCCGTCGAATGGCCGGGCGGCTGCCGGCTGGCCCTGTGGGTCAACGTTGCGTTGCAGTTTTTTCCACTAAACCAGCAGGGCAAGCCGTTTCCACCACCCGGCGGAATGACCACGGCCTATCCCGATTTACGGCACTTCACGTTGCGTGAGTATGGCAATCGCGTCGGTGTATTCCGCATTTTGCGGGCGCTGGACCAGTTTGAGGTCAAGGCGTCATTTGCGATCAACAGCCGTCTGGCCGAGCGCTATCCTTATCTGATCGGGCGAATCGTCAAGCGTGGCGACGAAATTCTGTGCCACGGCTGGGACATGGATACACCACATTTCGGCGGGCAGGACCGGCAGGAAGAGGCCGACATCATCGCGAAATCGCTCGACGTGCTTCGCCACGCGACGGGCGGGCCCATTGCGGGCTGGATCAGCCCCGGAAAGTCACAAAGCGCGAACACGCCGGAGCTGCTGGTCGAGAACGGTGTGAACTACATGTGCGACTGGATCAACGACGACATGCCGTATACGTTCCGGACACCGGCAGGCAACATTACGGCCATGCCGCTATCGACCGAACTCGAGGATCGCTTCATCATGATGAACAACCTGCATTCGGAAACCGAATACGCCGATCAGATTGTCGATGCCTTTGACTACCTGTACGCTGAATCGGCCGAGCAGGGCGGTCGGCTGCTCGCGCTGAATATTCATCCGTGGATGCTGGGCCAGCCGCATCGCATCGGCAAACTGGAAGATGTACTGCGGCATATCAAACGCCACAATGGCGTCTGGTCGGCTCCGCCCGGCGACATTCGCAGCGCCTGGCTGGCAGCGCAGCAATAACATTGCGATCGCCCGGCGGAACACTTTTTTCCTGACCGGTGTGCGGCCTGCAGCAATGCGGATTATATCGCGATAGCGTCGCGCAGGCGTGAATAGGGAAATCGTTTACCCGGACATTTCGTCGACTCGCCGTCGATACGGCCATGAAACCCGACATTGCCGGCCGAAATGTCATACCGCCGCATCAGCGTCTTCGTCAAATCAACGAGCGCCGCAAACTGCGCTTCCGGCACGTCGGTTTTCTCAAAATTTCCGATCAGACAGATTCCAAGACCGAGAAAATTCCTCGTTCGGTTGTTGGCGGATACGTGCGTTCCCCAGATGTTCCGTTCCTGGCGCCAGTCGCTCGCGACTTCACCCATCCCCAATCCGTTGCCGTTTCCGATGACGTAGTGGTAAGGGATTGCATCGATCGGATCGCCGCTTTGGCGCTCCCGGTGTACGCGCTGCAGAAACTCAATGGTGCCGTGATCGCTCGCAGAGTGATGAATCACAATGTACTGCCACCGATTTGGCCAATAGAACGCTCCGGCCGCGGCCACGCCGAGCAGGGCGCCGGATGTCAATAGAATGCGCCTGCGATTCAAATGTTGTGGCTCCGGTGTGAATCGCCGTTAACGCACCGCAACACGACGGCCGGTTCCATACTGCGTGAGATAAAAAAGCGACAAGGGACAGAAATAGGGTAGCTGGTTAAGTTCAAGACGAATCGTTGGAAGAATAGTACAGGAAATCGCCATGGCGACGGAACCGGACGCCAGCACACCCGAAGAACTCGAACTGGAAGCAGCGCTGAACCGGCAAAAGATCGCCGAAGCCGAGCTTGCAGAAGCGACCGCAAAGCAGTCGTTGCAGAGGCTGGTACTACCGGACACAACTACCGCCGGCCTCGACGGATCCATTACCGCGAACGACGGTGCCGGTTACTTTTCGCAGTTACTGGCTTATCAGGTCCTCGACGATCTCACCGACCACATCGCAGGCACGATTGCCGGTAAGATCGATGGAAAGGACGTCATTGTGTCCCATTCCTTCAAGTTGGGCGATCAGTTCACGCTCTGGTCCATCGTCGATGCGCGTCTGACCAATGTCCAGACGCATCTGGACGGCTTGCTCAACGACTACCAGGTTAAAAAGCTCATGCGTGTAGAGGCTGTCACATCAGCCTTGACGGCAGCTCCGCTTTTGCTTGGCGCCATTACGGATATCGCAAAATTCTTTAAGAAGGACAGAACGATCCAAAAGGCGACCGTTGATATTTCCGACATCGCCCTCGCTGCTGCGATGGCGCGGTCCCTTAAGGATCACAGTGCGCCAAAGTCCGTCACCCTCGAATCCGTCAATCCGGGTTCGACCGGAAGCCTGATCGATAAGCTGCGGAAGATGCTCGCGTCTCAGGCAGAGGCGATGCGACTAAAAGAGACTCTAAGAATTTCAAATCGCAGCGAATTGGAGGCCCTGGCCGAACTGCGGCTGAAAATCTCGCAGTTAAAGGCGCAAATCGACATCGAAGAAGATGCTTCGGAAAAAGCCAGGCTGGAAAAGGATCTGCGGGGATGGGAAGTCGAGGAAACCGCAAAAAAACCGGTAGAAGCAGAAATGCAACTCGCGACGGCGAGATTCGATCAGGTCATCACCGCCGCAACGACACTTGCCGATGTCATCACAGCGCGGCCAGGTGACAAAGCATCGGTGCTGGAATCTGTCGCTGTAGTCGACACTCTGAAGACGAAGGAAAACGCGTTGATTCTTATGTTGGAGGTAAGTTCTGCGGGCGGTGAAGTTGAAACCGTCAAAGGTGCCTGGCTGAGCGAAGGCAAGGTATCCTATCTCGGCGGCGCCGTTCTGTCATTTGTATTGGCCGACCGCAGCGGCACCATCCTCGACTCCGGCGCATTCCTCTACCACCGCGCAGAGCAGTACAAATCGCTGCTTGACACCAAAGCGTAAACAACGTCACCGGTTGGGTAAGGGCGCCCTTGATTAAGCCTGCATTGTCAGAATTACGATACGAACGAGCCATTTGCCTTAGGGCCTGTTAACACTAATGTCATCGACCCTGCCAAAGCGGTTTTTTGTGCCGGCAAGACGGAGCGGCCGCTCTCGCCCATCCATGGGCTCCGCGGCATTGGGGCGTCCTGCCCGGCAGTGCCGTGCAGCCCCGTTACATAAGCGAGCAACAACGCCGCCGGGCGAAAAACCGCTTCGGCCCGCACGGGTTGCGCCTGAAAAAGCGCCTCTCGGCGTTGCTCGTCATTCATTTGACGCGTCAAACCTCATTCCTCGCGCCTTGACAGGCGCTTTTTCAGGCACAACGGGGTCGATGACATTAGTGTTAACAGGCCCTGGCATAGCGAGACGCTCGCTCAAGGACTGCGAAGACCGGCTTGGCTGCCGCTCTAATAACCGAACATCCGAACCAGACCCAGAACGAAGGACTCACCGATCGGTTCATAGAAGATGAAATCCAGCGGAATAAAGTAGATCTGTGCCCACACCACGGCCAGCAGGATCAATCCGAGCTTCGGCACGGCACGGGCACGCCAAAAATCGCAGGCGACCAATGCGATAGCCGGCACGACCGCCAGGACCTTGCGGAAAACCCGCACCTCATCCATAGCCAGCACAATGGCCACTCGGTCTGCCGCAGCCACGCAGAAAACGAGCGTCGCAAACAGCATCAGCCGTTTGTGCACGTAAGCGTTTTTTCGATTGAGTACCCCGGCGGCAGCGAACACGATGCCCAGGATCAGGGTCACGATATTGAAACCGGCGTGATCAATGGTTTTCGTTCCCACAGACACCTTGTAGAGCACCGGCATCAGTCCTGCCGGAATCAGCGCGATCAGGACAATCACCGCGAACAGGCCGAGCATCTTGTGATACTCGACTCTCGACATCGCAATTAACGACGTCTGAACAACATAGACCGCTACCCACAGGGCGAACACGACCCCATGAATCGCGAATGGCAGCGGTACTGATTCATCCGCATAGCCGAAAATCAGAGAGGCGCCGAACCCGATGATGGTCATAGCAGCAAACCATGCTGCGGCGACGGAAAAGAAAACGCGATCCGGGGGTCGTTTAGCCATAAAATTAGTGCCCTTCGTTTTTTTACACTTAGCCGCTCCCATGCACGTTCAGGTTACCGGGCAGCGGCTTCTTTCCGACCTGACGTCGTCATTCTACCTTGAATTTTTTAGGGCCGATCAATTAGAACCGGTCTACTTGCAATTTTTCGCAGAGCGCGAAATTGTCACAACTATTTGTTTGGCGGTTCTTATCGCTTCATTTCCGATAGTATCTATTGACAAACCCAGACCGCGTAAGATTGGTAACAACTCAAATGTTTTATCCCGAACGACGGCTTTTCTTGACTTTAACGGCCTTAGCATCGCTGCATACGTCAGAATCCTGCGCCGTTGCTCTTCAAACACACCGCAGACAGAATCAAGTCCGGAGATCTAAACCTTGTGCACTCTTTCCGATATCGGGCGGTTCAGGACTACTTGATTCCGCTTGCAGAATGGCAGCGGGATCGGGATCGTATTTTGAAAGAAACGGACCTAGCGCAATACGCCGATGGCAAGAAAGTCTTAGCTCAGCTTAAAGACGCTCTGAGTGAACGCTTTGCTAGAACCAACGAGAACATTTGCAACGGAACAAACAGCTTCGCCAAGCTCAGTGCCGACGGAAAAATTCGTGTCACCACACCAAGAACAGACTCAAGTGCGGAATCTTTTATTTCTTCGACGCTCGGCTCGCGCGGCATTGTTCCAATCCTCGATGTTCTGAAGAGTGCCGATCGATACTGCAATTTCACCAAGTCGTTCCAGCACCAGAGCCCCAAGCATGCCAAGATTAAGCCGAGCCCTGAGGTATTCATGGCCGGAGTAATGGCCAAGGGGTGCAATATCGGTATACGGAAACTGGCAAGAATTTCCACTGGCTTAGATGCCGGCCCGCTTCGAAACGCCGTCGACAAGTGCTTCGGCCGAGGCAACATCCAAGCGGCAAATAAGATTGTAACCGACTCAATTCAAAAACTCGCACTCGCCAACTTGTATGTCAACGAGCCGGACATGCATCACTCGAGCAGTGATGGACGAAAGGTATCAGTTGCCACCAGCTCGATTCAGGCCGCCTATTCCCCAAAGTACTTTGGACAAGAGCAAGGGGTAACTGACTACACGTTTGTAGATGAGCGCCAGGTGTTCTTTCATGGAGTTGTTTTCACAGCAACCGATCGGGACGCGACCCACGTCCTGGATGGTCTACTGGACAATGCTGTTCCGCATTCGCATATGCACTCTACCGATACCCATGGCTATACCGATCCGCTGTTCGGCGCCTCGTTCCTAATGGGAATCACTTTCGCCCCAAGGCTGGCAAAACCGCACAAGTACGCTTTGTATAGCTTCTCTAGCGGAAAAACACATAAGAAGCTGGGGCACGTCCTCACGCCCAGCGAGTTGGTCAAACACAAGGTCATACTAAGAAATTGGGACGACGTATTGCGATTCATCGCAACAATCAAGTCTCACCGCTGCTCAGCATCACAACTCTTCAAACGTCTTAGCTCGTATGCAAAACAACATCCGTTGTACAGGGCACTGAAAGAGTTTGGCCGCATCCTGAAATCTCAGTATCTGTTGACGTACTTTGACGACGTAAAGCTACGCCAAAAAGTACAAAAGCAGCAAAACCTTGCAGAACAGGCACAGAAGTTTGCAAAGGCGGTTTTCTTTGACAACGAACGCGAGTTCCAAGAAGGAGGCATCGAAGATCAACAAGAAGTAGTCGATTGCCGCTTGTTGCTTCAAAACTGCATCGTTTTGTGGAATTACCTATCTCTCTCGGAACACGTGGCAAACGCAGAGTCCAAACAAGATCGGATGGAAATTGTTGCGGCGATAAAAACAGGAAGTGTTATGACGTGGGCCCATATTAACTTGCGGGGTGAATATACTTTCACGCCACCGTCTGCAAAGGATCCCTATTTCGATATCAGAAAAATTCGATCAATTCGGATCTAGTGCGAGGTTTGATTTCTGGAGATATCCGTTAATGCGTTTGCGCTCGAAGTTGACGTTGTTCGACAAAAAGAAAGCGCGTAAATACAATGCCTTAAGGCATCGGTCTGGCCGATTCCACCTATATATTGCTTGGGACCCAATCTATCTTTACGCGTGAGAGGGATGGGTTGTTGCTTGTAATGCGCCTGGTTTCGGTTGGACGGACAACTGCGGTCGTAAACCGGAGCATATGGTAAAGTCGGCGGATCAATAATTTAACATAATATACATTATGCGTATATTTGAAGTGGCGTTGTAGCCACTTCTGCCAGACCGGAGCAGTCGTCTGGAGTATCACTAAAGCCTTGTTAGGTGGCTACGAATCCATGCTCGTAGAGCGCTGAAGTCACACGTACCCGCTTCCAAATTTTCCATTAGAAATTTGTGGGCTTTTACATCGTTGACTTCAAACTTCCACCCGTTTAGACGAAAGAAAACATCTGTGGCGAAGAAAGCGACTCTTTTATTCCCATCTAAAAATGCATGATTCAGCAACAACGACTCGAACATAGCGGCACCCATAGACGCCAGATCATCGTAGTAGCCGGTTTGTGGTCGATAAAGAGCGCTTTCCAAAAGGCCTTGATCACGAATTCCCCTGGCTCCACCGAACCTTTCGATAATTTTTTCGTGGATGGCCAGAACTTCTTCAAGCGACAGAAATTTGACGGCGTCATTTTGCAAGGCGGCGGCCGAGCTCTTCATTCTCGTCCATAGACGCTTCAAGGTGATCCAGGACAACCGGGCGCAGCCGACGTTTGCGGACATAGTCTGCAATCGCATCGGTGAGCAACCCTGAAATGCTCTGGCGAGACTCGCGTGCAATCTCTTGCAACGCGATCCACTCGGTCTCTTCTACCTGTGAACTGATCTTTACGACAGCCATCCGTGGAGCTTTCCTGACTTTTCATGAAAAGTCAAGAACGTAGTTTTAAACTAACTCTGTTAGCCGAGGGTCATTCCAACTATTGCATAAAAGTTACGGTAGCGAGAAACGCTACAACCTATTGGTTTTATTGACTTTCACTCCCTACTTGGCGTGCTTTGTAAGTCTCTCTCCAAATGTTTTCCCTTAAGTTTTCAAGGAAAGTGGGTAAAAGTTAATAACAAGCTTGACACCAACGTATCGACTTCAGTCGCCAACCCGAACCACCCGAAATTGGGTGACACGATCAAGGTCGAGCCGATCCGAACTGTCAATGCGATCAACAAGATTAAGAAGGCGCTCGCGCCCTCCCCTCGGAACTTCGCGATCTTTGTTGTCGGTGTAAATACCGCGTACCGAGCTTCTGAGTTGCTGTCGATTCGACTCGGCCAGGTGCGGCACCTGAGAGCCGGTGATCGGCTTGAGGTCAAACAGAAGAAACGGTCACCGACGATGGCGATGGCTGGTACGTGATCGTCTTCGAAACGACCGACGATGACCCAATCGTTGAGATCACGCTTGGAGGCGACGTCGTGGCAACCGGCCGCGCAGATGATATTGAGGGCGAAGGACTCGACGATCCGGTCGGGCTGCCGTTGCGAACCCGCGGTGGATACTACGTTGCATTTCTCGGTGGAGCGGGTACTTATGACGACGATGGCGCGGCCGTACCGGCTTTCGTCGGTGCGCCAGGCAATTCCGTCACCTTTGACGCCGATACCGGAATCGTTTTCGGAGGCGCCATCGGACGGTATCTCGGACGCGTGCTGGGCGGCCAGCTTCGAGTGGAACTGGAAGCGACGCGACGGGAATCTGATGTCGCCGCGATTGCGGGCCTGGTTCCGGCCGGCGGCGAGCGCCGGACATTGACTGCAATATTCAATGCGACAGTCGATTTCCACGGACCAGCCAGATTGGAGCCCTATGTGGGCGCCGGGATCGGCGTAGCATTTAACCGAGTGCGCCAACCGCTTCTAGACAACAGCCTCGCAGTTCCGTCTACAGTCTTGTTCGAAGACAGCAATGCTGACGTCGCCTGGCAGATCTTTGCGGGTGCATCTTTGCCGTTTACGTCCCGCGTCGATGTTTTCGCCCAAGTGCGTTACCTTGACGGTGGCGGCTCAACGCTCGCCGGTCCTACCGGAGCAATATCGGATATCGACTTGCAGAGTACGTCAGCGGAAATAGGTTTTCGCATACGCTTCTGATCATGTTCGTCGGCTGGCGCCTTCGCCCCACGATCCGGTCCCGCAACACTAATGCCCCTCCGTGACGTGGCGGCAGCCTGTGATGTGTTGTCCCGAGACAGGTGGATCTCACCTGCCTTCCAAAGCTCTGCTGGCACAAAGGTGAAGCACCAACGGACGGGGAGTTTTTTATATAAAACAATAGGTTGCTTTAATAATCACATGTAAATTCGAGCAATATCGTTCGTGAATACATGCCCTTCCCTCGCAGCAAAACAGTTTACACGGTCTCGCACGTTCACCGATCTGCTTAACCGGCATGTACCTACTGGCTGACGATAAGCAGCACCACGCGCCTGTTCTCGCGGCGTCCTTCCGGTGTGGCGTTGGTCGCGATGGGCTGCGACTCGCCGTAGCCCCTCCAGTTCAAGCGATCAGCCTCGACACCAAGCATGACGAGCAAGTCGCGTACGGTCTTTGCGCGCCGTTCCGACAGGCCGATGTTGTAGTTGGCATCGCCGTGGCTATCGGTATGGCCGGCAACCTCTACCTCGACATTCGGGTGCCGGATCAGGATATCGGCGGCATCTTCAATCACGCCGATGGCACTGGCCAGAAGCCGATCCGAGTCGGTTTCGAACTGCACACCTGGCAGTTCGATGCGATCCGTCAGTTTGCACCCATGATTGTCGACGGCAGCACCGGCCGGGGTATTCGGACACTGGTCGAGCGAGTCGATAACGCCATCTCCATCGCTGTCCGCCGGCGGTTTGGGCTGTGGCTCGGGCTCAGGCTCGGGCTCAGGCTCGGGTTGCGGCTCTGGCATAGGCTCAGGTTCCGGTGTAGGTTCGGGCAACGGCGCCTCGTCACGTGACCCGCCGCCAAAACCCCGGATCAACGAGACACCGGCGTACCAGGCATCCTTGTCGTAGAAATCGGCGTCGGCACGAAACATCCATTTCGACGCGTTACTGCGCCGGTACTGGACTCCGGCGCCGAAAGCGAATTGCGCGGAGGTCACTTCGTTACGCTGAGCCGGCGCATGCTCAACCTCGGAGTCGATGTAGGAAACACCAGCCTTCAGTAACGGTTGCCAGCCATCGTCGTCAGCAAGTCGATAGACCGCCATTAGCGATGGGATACGATAGCGAACGGCCGCCGACGGATAAGCGGCGTCGATGGCAGGATTGAGGTTGGTCAGCCCTGCTTCACCGAGATCCGCATACTTGAGTTCGGCGGACCAACGCTCGGACCATCGGTAGCCCAGCAACGCGTGCACGCCCGTGTCGTGGTTTTTGTCGGCATCGTGCACGAAGCCCAGGTGTTCGCCGTCGGGCGACATGTACGAGTAGCCGAGGCCGAGGCCCAGATACCCACTTTCGTGATCGCTATCCTGGCCGTCGGCAAAACTTATTGGCGAAAACGACAGCAGCAGTGCAATGCAGGCTGGCATGGCGCCTCGCCTTCGAACGCCGCGCAGACCGGCCACCAGCAGCAGGCACAGCAGCACCGCAACGTTCAGGCTACCTCCGCCGGAACCGGTGAGTGCCGTCTCCAGACGGCCGGCCGTATCGATGTAGTCGGGAATGCCGTTACCGTTTGTATCGGCCGTGCCCTCAAGATCATCGCCGATGCCATCGTTGTCGCTGTCGGTATCGACATAGTCGGGCGTGCCGTCGCCGTCGGTATCGACGGGTTGATCCGGATTCGGCTGCGCCTCGGTCGAATCGGGGATGCCGTCGTTATCGCTGTCGGAATCCTGCGCGTTCGGTATGCCGTCGCCGTCGGCGTCGCCTGAGCCTTCCAGGTCGTCGGTAATACCGTCACCGTCGGTGTCCACTGCGGTACCGAAATCGTCGCTGCGATCGGCGGCGTCGGCAATGCCGTCGCCGTCAGAATCCGTATTGTCGTCAACGACGCCATCGTTGTTGACATCGGCCGAATCGAACAAGGTACCGTCGATGTCGTTGACGCCATCGCCATTGCTGTCGACTTCCCGCCAGTCACCGATACCGTCGAAATCCGAATCGGTAGGCGTGGTTGTCGTACCCTGGTTATTGGCGGCATCGTCGACAATGCCGTCATTGTTGGCATCGCTGCCTCCACTCTCGGCGACATCGGGCACAGAGTCGTTGTCCGCATCGAGATCGCGGTAGTCTGCAACACCATCACCGTCTGTGTCGGTTGGGACAACCGAGTCGTCGATGCCATCATTGTTGTCGTCACTGCCAAGCGTCGCATCGACGTCGTAGCGATCGTTGATCTGGTCGCTGTCGCCATCGGCGAACAGATCCACATCGGCTTCAATGGTGTCGGGGATACCGTCGTTGTCGGCGTCAATATCCAGGTAGTCAGGCTGGCCGTCACCGTCCGTGTCGGTTGCCGTAAGCGAGTCGTCCACGCCATCGTTGTTGCTGTCACTGCCGCCGGTGATGTCGACGTCGAAGCCGTCGTCGATGCCGTCGCCGTCAGTGTCGAGGCTATAGGCAGTCTCGTCTTCGATGGCGTCGGGTATGCCGTCGTCATCGGCGTCCGGATCGCGGAAGTCGGCAACGCCATCGGCGTCAGTGTCGACAGCCGTTTCGACGCTATCGGGTATGCCGTCGTTGTCGGAATCGGGATCGACGAAGTCAGCCATGCCATCGCCGTCGGTGTCGACAGGAAACGCTGGCGTCGGCCCGGCTTCGACCGCATCGTCGATGCCGTCGTTATCCGAATCGGTGTCGGCGCCGCCGTTGATGCCGTCCCCATCGGCGTCGGTGTTTTCCGCTCCGTCGGGAATGCCGTCGCCATCCGTGTCGGCATTGTCAGGATCGGTACCGTTGTCGGTTTCCTCGCCGTTAGTGATGCCATCGCCGTCCATGTCGCAGTTGGGTAGCGTATTGTCCGGATCGCACGGGTCGTTGTTCGCCGGATCGGCCTGATCGGCCACACCGTCGCCATCGGCGTCGTTGCTGTCGGATTCGGTGTAATCGGGATTACCGTCGCCGTCGCTGTCGGTAGTCTCGCCTTCGCTGCTGTCAGGCGTACCGTCACCGTCGGTGTCGATGGTGCAACCGGTGCCGAATTGCGAGGGCACACAGGGGTCGGCTTCGTCAGCATCGGCTTGTTCGCTGCTGCCGTCCCCGTCTGCATCGGTGACGCTCGACTCGAGATAGTCGGGTTTTCCGTCGCCATCGGTATCGTCATCGGTCGGATCGCCGTTGCCGTTACCGTCTTCGTCGACGGTCGCTATGCCATCGTCATCGTCGTCGGTATCGCGCCAGTCGCGGTTACCGGTGCCATCCGAGTTGGGCAACGCGCTGTTGCTGCCCGTGGCATTTCCGCTGCCGAATCCGGTGTGGACGTCGTAGGCATCGTTCAGGCCGTCGTTGTCGGTGTCGAACGATCCGGATGCCTGCGTCTCGGGTATGCCGTCGGCGTCCGTGTCATGGCCTTCGATCGCGTCGGCCACGCCATCGTTGTCCGAATCGGTGTCCAGGTAGTCGGGTTGATCGGTGCCGTCGGTGTTGACCACGACGATCGGCGTGCCGCCGTTGTCGGCGTCATACGCGTCGTCGAGGCCATCGCCATCGGTGTCAGTGCCCGTGGGCGCGATATAGCTTCCCTCGGCCTGCGCTTCGACGTTGTCGGTAATTCCGTCGTTATCCGAGTCGATGTCGCACGCATCGCCGATGCCATCGCCGTCGGTGTCGCCTGCCCCCTCAACGGCATCGGGAATACCGTCGCCGTCGTTATCGATTGAATCGGCGATTACACTGATACTCCGGTTTTTGGTGGATGAACCGCCGTCGCCGTTGTGCTCGTCGAAGTACGTTACGTCAATCGAATTGATGGCAGGGTCGTCTACCGTTACGATCCCATCGAAGGGCTGAAAGCTGCCGCAGGTCGAACTGTACAGCGAGCCTGAGAATATGCCGGTATTCGGTCCGGTCTCGACCAGTTGCAGGGTTTCTATGTCGAGTTCGTCATAAGTTGCATAAACGGTTATCGTTTCCACGACGTCAGGCAGGTGGTTGCGATCCGAATCGGTAACGGTGATGGCCACTGGCGCGCCGGAAGTAATGGACGCGGGCGCGCTAAGGCTCGCGTCAGAGCCAAAAATCGGACCGTCGTTATCGGTGATGTGCGTCTGAAGGATCGCCGTGGCTTTAGCGCCATAAACGTATGTGTCGATCAATCGATCATTGCCAATGCCGGCGCCACTGAAATCACCCCAGGTATGGTGACCGCCGGACGTGGCGGAACTTGCGCCATTGGGTACGGTCGAGGTTCCGCCCGCGCCGCTGAGCAGCGTGACGTCGTCCCAGTACACCTGGGTGTCGATGGTGTTACCAAACGCGTCGGATCGCAATACGGTCAAGCCGTCCTCGTCCCCGCCGCTGGTCTCGATGTCGGAGACGACGAAATGGGCTTCGCCCGAGCGTAACTCAATCTTTGCGGGGTAGACACCCAGCGGCAGAGCGACGCCATTCGCGTCGGTGCCCGTCCACGGCACTGCAAGGGCGCCCGCGGGTGCCTGCCCGGCGAGCACTGTGTCGCCGGCGTTGCCGAACTCAGCGTTTTGGTCTGTGTCGATCGTAATGACGTAGCTGCCTGGGCTATCGAGAAACATCCGAAATTCGCCGTCGTCCTGAACGCCGGGTGTGTCGTACGGCGAAATCGTATTGTCGTCGTCGGCGTTGTCCAGAAACTCCGGATCGAGGAGTACCGGGGCGCCCCCAGGCTCCGGACCGGCTTTTTGCGGCGCACCCGTGTAAACGGGATACTGGTAGGCCACCGAATTTCCGGCGATGGGTGTCGAATAGCCGGCATTCGGCGCGTCCACGCCGGAGCCGTTGGCAAGAATCGTGTAGTCACCGCCGGAGAAGTTATTCAGGTCGAGCTTCCAGATGTAGTTGGTGCCGGGCTCATGTCCGGGAACCAGTGCGAAAAAGTCGGCATCGGACGCGCCGGACTCATCGGTTGAAGCGTTTTGAAGATTCCATTGAAAAGCATGCAAACGGCCCGAAGCGTCGCTGGGATCCGGGTCGGTGGCAGAATCTGGTGTAACGGACACGTCGTAGCGCTGCACGATATCGCCGTTGAGATTGTCCAGCCGGATACGATAGGTATCGGCAACAAGCGTCGTGTAGCGAACAGGATTGGTGAGCGGTGCGTCCATGGTATCGTCGCAGCCGACATTGGCGTCTGCCAGCGTGAGTGAAAATACGGAAGCGTTTCCCGAGTCGAATATCTCGATGTCGATGTCGTCGGTATTGGTTGCACCGCAAGCCGAAATATTGATGACTTCGCCGGCCGTCTCAATGTCAACAAACAACGATGCCTGATCTGTGTCGCCGGAGAACACCGAGGCGTAGTCGCGCAGGTATTGGTTCAATCCGGTCTGTGCGGAACCTTCTGCATAGGCATTTGCGCCTATCACGAATACGGCCACGCCTGCACCGATGCGACACGCGCGTCGCAAACTTCGTCCACGGTCCATTTTGAAAAGAGTCCTTGAGCCCGACATATTCGCATTCCCTTCACTACAAATGTTTGGGTGCGACATAACGATATTTTTCAATGCGGAAAATATCGTTATGTCGCACCCGGAGTATCGGCGGTTTGCCGAAAAACTTTACGAGCGAAATCCTAACGAGAAGGCGGAGTCTGAACGGCGACCTGACTCACGTTTTGGCAAATCGGCGGCAATGAACTTTGGTGCGTCGGCAATGACTGTCAAAAATTCGAGTAAATCGGCAATTTTTCGGCACCGCCTGAGCAAGCCCTGAAACAAACAAACTCCGCCGAAACGGCGGGGCTTTTCAGTGGTCCGGCATATCGGAATGCCCGAAAAACGTATGTTCTATTTGAGACCAGGATGCACGGCCGGAACAGCCTTGAGATAGGCCGCGATCGCGGCACGGTCCTCGTCGCTTAACGTCGCCATGTTTTCCTGCACGGCCACCATCGTGCCACCTACGGTATCGAAATCGGGCGTGAAACCCGACGCCAGATAATAGGCAATGTCGGAATCGGACCAATCAGAGACGTTTTTTCCAGATGGTGTAATGTCCGGCACCGTGCCCTCGCCGTCCGGATTCTCGGCACCACCGAGCCACCGATTGGCAATCATCCCGCCAATCCCGTCCCGGGGCGTATGGCACTCGCCACAGTGGCCGACGCTTTCCACCAGGTAGCGTCCAAGCAGTAGCTGCGTGTCGTCTGTTCCGACATCGACGACGGGCTCGGCGCTGAGGTTCAGGCGTTTCCAGAATCCGATCCCCCGCCGGATTGACCACGGAAACTTCAACGCATGACCGGGCGTGGAGCCCGCAATGGCCGGCAACGTCGCAAGATATGCCCGTAAGTCCATGACGTCTTCGGTTCTCATCTTCGCGTACGAGGTATAAGGAAACGAGGGATAGTAATGCCTGCCGGCGGGCGAGACGCCGTATTGCATGGCATTAACGAACTCGAGCATCGACCAGCCGCCGATGCCATCGGTCCTGTGCGACGAAATATTGGGTACGCTGAAAACACCGAAGGGTGTGCCCAGTTTCAAACCGCCGCCCAGCAGCCGTTTGTTATCGCCTTTCGCACGCTTGCCATCGACCGGTGTGGCGTGACACGACGCGCAACCGCCAGCCCAAAACATGCGCTCACCGGCAACGGGGTCCGGCGTGTGTTCGGGGAGCGTGTCAGTGGTAGTGGTGCCGGTAACGACAATCGCGGCCAGCGCGACAACCGCGACCGCACCGACCAGCCAGGCCCTAATCCTCAATACGATAGTTGTCGTGGCAATTCTTACACGACCCGAAGACCGGGCCCACGACAGGCCTGGCATCTTCCAAAGTTGCGGGGTTTGCGGCCAATGCCGCTGCCGTCGCTTCCTGCCACTCGACGATCGCAGCCTCAAAACCCTCCCGGTCTTCCCAGATGGCAGGAGCGGCCTCACCGCCCTGGCTTCCCTCCGGGAACAGGCCGCCAAGCGCATCCGCCGCGGACGCGAACGTCGTCAGCGACGCGACGACGGCGTCCGGGTCGTACTCGGCCTCACCTTTGAGCATTTTGCCGAGCGGTTTTGCGGCATCGCGAACGTCTTCCATGAGTTCGTGGCGCTCGTGAGCCGGATCGTTGTCGGCAAATGCCAGAGTCATTATTGTCAGTGTGCAGGCCAGAACGGAGATTCGAGTACTGTTTTTGTGCATGGGATGAAAATCCTTTAACGCGTTTCCCGGGTTGTACCGGTAGAACGATTAGCATATCCGAGATCGTCATAGTAAAACCAGTATGAGGATTCGGCTAACCTCCTATGACCCTACTGACCGGCCTGGAGTTTCAACGATCAGTTGAGCTTTTATGATGCAATACTCACTTCGACTACAAATGCCCCAACGGATATGAGAGACAACCAATGAATGGTCAATGTGAAAACACACGGCAACGTGCCGCCGGCGAACAGATGCCATTTTTTGAACGCTATTTAAGTCTTTGGGTGGCACTCTGTATCGCGGTCGGCATCCTGCTGGGCCAATTTCTGCCCGATCAGTTCGAGGCGCTTGGCGCGATGGAGTCGGCGAACGTCAATATTCCGGTAGCGGTGCTTATCTGGCTCATGATCCTGCCAATGCTGCTCAAAATCGATTTTCACTCCCTGCAGGAGGTGCGCTCACATTGGAAGGGCGTCGGCGTCACACTGTTCATTAACTGGGCTGTGAAACCCTTTTCCATGGCGCTGCTCGGTTGGCTGTTTATTCGCGTGCTGTTCGCCGACTGGTTGCCCGCAGATCAACTGGACAGTTACATTGCCGGACTCATTCTGCTGGCTGCGGCGCCGTGTACCGCAATGGTGTTTGTATGGAGCAACCTGAGTGACGGACATCCGGGGTTCACGCTGTCTCAGGTTGCGCTCAACGACGTCATTATGGTGTTTGCATTTGCGCCAATTGTCGCACTACTGCTTGGGATTTCTTCGATTCACGTCCCGTGGGAGACGCTGTTCCTGTCGGTGGCGCTGTACATTGTTCTGCCTGTCATTCTGGCCAGCCTCTGGCGCCGCTGGCTGATGCGTGACGCGGACGGCGAAGCACGACTCAAACGGGTACTGAACCGGATGCATCCGATTTCGCTTTCGGCATTGCTCGCAACCCTGGTGCTGCTGTTTGGGTTCCAGGGCAGTCAGATTATCGCCAAACCGCTGATCATCGTGTTACTGGCAGTACCGATTCTGATCCAGGTCTATTTCAATTCAGGGCTGGCTTACTGGCTGAACCGGAAAATGGGCGTCGCGCACTGCGTGGCTGCACCGTCGGCGCTGATCGGGGCGAGTAATTTTTTCGAACTCGCCGTTGCCGCGGCCATCAGCCTGTTTGGGCTGCAATCGGGGGCTGCCCTGGCGACCGTCGTCGGCGTGCTCGTTGAAGTACCCGTGATGCTGTCGGTGGTACGTATCGTCAATCGAACCAGGTCGTGGTATGAAGGGTCAAATGCCGTGTTGGAATGAAGATTTGATTGCGATGAACTGGCTAAAGAAACGACACGAACGACTGACGCCTCCCGGTATGGAAGTCGCCATCCTGCGAAAACTGCTGCCTGTTTCGGTCGTCGGGACCCTGCTCGTTACGGCGTTACCCATCGTCGTCCGTTTCTGGCCGGAACGGCCTGGCGTTGATGCCGCGAGGCACATTCGTTCGGTGGACATCTTTGCGATCGCAGCCGAGGTCACACTACTGGTTGCCATCGGCACTGTGGCCATCGGCTGCGTCATTGTGCACATCATGAAGGGGCCGGCCTATATGGCCGATTCGCTGCCAGTTTCGCATTCGGACGAGCCAGATTCGGGGGCGCAGTCTCTGACACCACGCGTCGGTACCCGACACCGAGGCGTGGTGTCTGACACCGGTATCGAGGAGAAAGCATGATTCCGAAGCCAGAAGGGCTCTGAGAGTGACCGAATGTATCAGGCGGCCCACTAGCAGGCTGCGAACGGCAGTACTGCTGAGCGGTATATTGGCGGCTGGATTGCTGGTTAGCACGATACTCGCCGCTGACGATACGGAGAACTGGGAAGTCATCAGGGAAAAAGACGGTATTACGGTCAGCCGGTTCGCGGTCGAGGGCCGCGGCTTTCCAATACTGCGCGCTGTCGGCGACGTGAAGGGAACACCCTACGAGGTACTCGCAATTCTGCGCGACGTGCAGGCGCATGTGCACTGGCGACCGGACTGTGTCGAGGCCAGGACGATCAGCAACATCGACGCTGCTCACAGTATCGTCTACACGCGGACGAATGCGCCGTGGCCGGTTTCCGATCGCGATGTCGTGCTGGCCAACGAGATCACGTTTATCGATCCGCCGCACCAGGTGCGGATCGACTTCAGTGCGGTGTCGGATACTGACGTACCGCCGCGTCAGGGCATGGTACGAATGCCGCGGCTGCAAGGCTATTACCTGCTCGAAGCGATCGACGGGAATCGCTCGAGAGTCACCTATCGGCTCGACGTGGACCCCGGCGGAAAGCTGCCGGACTGGCTCATCAGAAAACAGAGCGTTAGAAACCCGTTTGAAACCATCGCAGGACTGCGCAAACGGCTGGAGCAGACGCGCGGCCAGTACGAGGCAGTGATTGAAGGTTTTCCGGCCGCGGGTACTCAGTGACCAATTATGAACAATCCGTTCAACGTACGGGGTTCGCGAGCGCACCCGTCAGCGACCGCTCGCGGACATGAAATGGACCTCGCTTGTGTCCGTAAGCGCATTTTATTTACCCGGGTTGCGCTCTGCTCACAAAGAAGTACGCGGGCGACGGGTCGTCGATGTCCCGCAGCGGCTGCAGTTCATAGAGCCCCGGCGACAACTCGGGGCTAAACGAGAAACTAAAACTCTCGACCGATGCCGCGTTGACAGCGGCGCTCACCGGTGTGGGTTCTGCGTCTTCCCTGGGCTGACCTGACGTTGCGTCAATCTCCACGATCTGAAACGATTCTCTGGGGTCGTGAATCGGTTCCGCGAAGTGCAGCGACACTTCGATGGTTTCACCCGCCTCGTACACCTCGGCGCTCGTGCTGATACCGACCCGATCTCTGCCCCCAACTTCCGCTGCTTCGTCGGCCGCTAACGGTCTTACGGTTTCAGGCGCGTCGAGAATCCGATACAGCGTTTCGCGAATTGTTCGATCCTCGAAAACGGAGCCGTGCTTTTTGGCTGAATAAAGGTGCGCCGTTGCGGCGAGCGTTGCACTGAGCACGGGTACTGTCTCGTCTCCGCTGCTGCGTCGCTCGATTGAAACCGGCGGGTGTTTTCGATCTTGAAGTTCGCTGCGTACCACGGTTGTGAAGGCGGCACCGACCACGCACAGGTAGCTCGAATGGTCAGGCCTGCCGCCGCGGTCGAGCGTTTCCCAAAAGTTCTTCGCCGCGGCAATACTGCCTGCATTCAGGTCGTACAATTCGGCGAACTCATTGCCCAGCGGGTCGAGGACTTCGGGCACGCTGCCGCGTTGCGCCCGCAGAGTTGCGAAGCCGCTATCGGGCGGACCCGCGAGTTCGTACAGCGACGGAAAACGCGGGTCGTCGGCAAACGTCTTTATGTCGCGACCCGATACACCCAGCCTGCCCTTCTCGCCCGACAGGTGGCGCATGACAGTCGGAGCGCCACGATGCGGCGTTCCCAGCGTCACGAGCCTGCGGACGCACTTAAACCATGGTTTTTCGGTAAACAGGTCACTCTCGAGCAGATAGCGCGACACGAGACCCCCCATCGAGTGCGCCAGAATTGTGATATCGAGGTCGTCGACATTCGTTTCTGCGTCGAACTCCTCGTCCAGGCGTTCGGCCAGACTGGCCGCGGAATCCTGGTTGCTGCGCCGCCAGTCGTAAGGAAACTCAATGAGGCGGCGCTCGTCGCCTTCTTCGGAGTAGCCGCAGCGCAGAATATCCTTACGCAGACTGTCATAGATGCCGACGAGCCCCACTCGGTGAACGATGGACGTCGCTTCGACGCGCTCCCCCATAAGCCGGTCGAGTTTCTCGTATCCGAAAATGATTTCCCGGGTCGACGGCGGCCAGACCCGGCCGCGAACATCCTCGAGACGAGATCCCATGATTCCTGGAACGAGTACCACCGTCTGCATTTGGCAACTCCTTGAGATCGCACAGTGCAACCAGAGCCTGTTAACAGGCCCTGACTTTGTTTACTGTCGGGAGCGCCGGTTTCTTCTCACCTCAAGGCCTGCGTATGTTCGGCCACCACGAAAGACCACCAACCGCCGTGCCGGCGACTGGCCACGGCGTGCCAGTACCATGTTGAGACGTCCTTCCAGGTTTCGCCGCCGTCACCTGCTTCGATGTATTCACAGACACGCAGCGTCCGGGCCGTTTTGACGGCCTCGAAGCAACCCATGGGGATTCCGTCGCTGTTTTGCGCGACAGGAAGCGGGTCAATCCGGTAGCCCATCCCTCGAAAACAATCGGATGCCGGATGCAATCGACGTGTCGGGGCGTCAACCCAGCGAACGATGAGTTCCCGCTGACCGTCTGAGAAGCGGGCGATCCGACCGGGAAACCCCCGCTGAAATGCCTGCTCGTTCTCCGTCAGCGGCATCTGCGTCAGATTTCGTGCCTCGTATCGATTCGGCCAGCCAGGAAATCCTGTGTTACTCGGCCTGGACTGCTGACTGCCGGCCAGCAACGAAGGTGCCGCAACGGCAAACACTGTCGCCAGCAACAGTGCGCGAAATCCCCTGTCCGGCATCATTTTAACGTTTTCATCCTGTACAGTGCCGCCATGAGCAGAATAGCGGTGAATACAAATATCACTATGCCGATCGCCTCATGCGCCCAACCCACCGGCGACACAAACAGACCCGTCTCCAGGTAGAACAGGCTCCCGGCTCTCAAAACATTGCCGAACAATACGAAGATCGAACAGATCGCGAGCGCGATCACCGTTCTGCAGGCGCCGAATCCGCGCAGCCAGGCGACGGTCAGAGTGAGCAGTACGGCCGCCCAGAGCATCGTGACGCCGCTGCATGGCGCATCGAACTGTACTGTCCGATCCTGCCAGACGAGGTACGTTCCCTCCTGACGCACCGCCACTCCGTTCATTCTCAGCATTGGAACCGTCAGCTTCGCCGAAACCCAGCGCGCCGGGTAGCCGAGGTAAAACTGCAGCGATGGCAACACCGGCAATGCAATCAGAGCCATACCCCAGTATGCGAACGGTGGGCGCCGACCGAAGACAGCGTAGTGCAGCGTCAGAAACACCGACGAGAGGGCCAGCGCCGCACGCAGGATGGGCGGCACCGGCCACAGAAAGGACGTCCCGTAAGCGACTAAGAACAGCGTGACGGGAACGAGCGGAAAGCGGTGAATCCTGCCATGTACAACTATCGAATTCGCGCCAAAGCCGACAACGGCAGCAAGCACAGCCAGCAATCCAAGCGCATCGCCAGGCGAACGAACGACACGATGAAACAACCACTCCCACGACGGCCAAAAGGCCAGTAGCTGGCATCCCAGCACCGAAATCAGCCAGACGACATTGTCGGGCGGTCTCACGCGTACAGCGATCGCTTCCGGGCGTGTTCTTTGAGCATCCATAGCATCATGGCCAGCACGATCAATGCCAGTATCCATTGTTCGGGTTCGGGTATCGTCGGCACCGTCCCGGGATCCACAGGAGTCAGATTGTTGTCCCGGTATTGCCCCGCGTTTTCGAGCACGACAGCACCGCTCACGCTCGTGACAAGCTGGTACTCCGCTGCCAGCGAGATAGCCCGTTCCCGGTAGTTCGGCGGCTTCTCGCGCAGCAGAGACCGGATTTCGTCATAGGCCCACAGCCTCGCAATATGTCCGGAACCTTCACTGAATTCACCAACGTCCGCAACGGCATTCCGTACATAGACAGGCTCAACGGTCGGTGTCAGCACCGACTCGAAATACGTGCCCAGATCCGCTGCCGGGCCGATCAGGCGCGGCAGCGTCCGCGAGCCAATACTCCAGCCGCCTGTTTCCAGCAGTCGATTCGGTCCCGGCGCCAGACTGTAAAACGTGGTCGTCGGAAGTCTCGACAGCCGCGACAGCGTTTGTTCAAGTGTCGTACCGCCGGCAGCGAAACTGATGGGTTGCGGCATGTGTATCCATAGCAGCTCGCCCCGATCAAAACGCTCCAGTTCAACCAGTGCACGTGCGAGCGCCGATCCGTTGTCCTGCCCGCCGACGAAATCGGTTGCCCGCAGCGTCTCCAGCAATAGCTCCCGATGCTCTGTGCTCCAGGCGTTTAACGGCACGGCAATCTCCGGCTCTGTCGCAATGATCAAACCGACATTGGAATTTGCCGGTATGCTGTCCAGAGCATTCGCTATATCTTCTGCGAATCTATCGGTTGCACTCGAACCGTCGAGGACAATCATCAGCGCATCCGCGGACTCCTGCCGCCGTTTCACAATGCGCTGCGCCACGAATGACCGGTCGTTTGCGCGCGACCAGCGACCCGACGGCAACTGAGCAGACTCCACAGCAACATAGGGCCGCACAGATGCGAGTGCGGCATCGCCAGCCTCGGCGGAAATTCGGAATACCTGTGGCGCCGGCTTTGACTCCGTAAACTCAGGCA
Source organism: Woeseiaceae bacterium (assembly GCA_965224505.1). Lineage (GTDB taxonomy): Bacteria > Pseudomonadota > Gammaproteobacteria > Steroidobacterales > Woeseiaceae > UBA1847. Next base: position 509,099 of record CBDCZL010000018.1, on the reverse strand, counting down.
GCGAGGCCGTCATGGGGCGATCACCCTCTATCCAGATGTTGTGAACGACACGATCGCCAATCGTAAAATTCCTATTCACGATGGAAGGGAGTACAAAACGCAATTTGTCCGCCACGACGATGTTCAGCGGTGCAGTGATCCCGAGCCTGAATTTAATCCTGCCTCCGTTGGGCGCCAGCGGAAATGCCTGCGCCTGAATTCTGTCCCTGCCCCTTGTCGTTACGAGCAGCGGATCTCTCATGCGCTGCACGATGCTTCGATAGGCACGCGTCGCCTCCGAACGGCCCGCAAACGCGGCTTCTCGTTCTTCGTCGTCGATCCAAAGCGTCGCGCGCGATACAACGCTGTCGGGGGGCAACGCAAGCTGCAGACGCACTTCGCGTTCGAGGCCCGATTGATTTTCGAATTCCAGCGTCCACTCGAGATAGGCGACACCGTCCGCGGCGGAAACAGAACCATCCATCCTCGAAGAGCTGAGGTGCAGACCTTTGATGCGGCCGCCCACGTTCGTGCCACCCTGGTCCGGGTCAAAGTCGAATCCACCGACATCGCTCCACCCTCCCCGGCTGTACGGCGGAGGTCGCAGATTGAACGGCTCCCCCGTTACTCGATAAAAAATTTCCCGAACCTTGTCCGTAGGCACCGGATCGTCGTTGCCGATAACCGCCTGTAGCGCAAACGTCAGCGGGCCCGTTGCAACGCCATCCCGATCGTAGCAGCGGCGCAGCAACTGGTCCTCGTTGCCGATCGAGCGCAGCAACCGGATGCCACGCAGACTTGTCTCGCGCGATTCACTGGCCGCCCACTGAATGCCCTGAGTCGTGACCAGATAGGGAATGTCCAGTACGACCAGCAGGATCGCCGCAGTCGCTATCCCCAACCAGATGCCGGCGCGCTTTTCGCCGCCAGCAACCGCAGCTTTGCGGTAACGCATTCTGAGCACGATCGCGGCAATCAGGGACAACAAGGGCGCCAGCGCCAGAAGACCAAGACCGAAAAAAAGTATTGCGACGATCGCCAAAGCGGTGATCGGTAAAAAGATAATCGTGTAGGTCAGCGCAACGCCTATCGAAAATGCCGACAGGAAGTCCAGTGTTGACGAGTAGTGTGCGTTACCGCCGCGAAGGCGCCACCAGAGCATCGCATTGCCGGCGGGAACGGCGGCAACCAGCAGTACATGTGCAACGGACGGAACCGGATCGAAAAAAACGCCGGCACAGAGTCTCGCGAACAACTCAAAACTGAGTGCCGCGACCGGCAAGATTGTACCGAAAACAAACAGCAGCCCGTGGCGAAATTTCGAATAGCTCATGATCAACGCTTTTCTGGAAGCATCCATGCTAGACCGTTAACTTTCGCCGCGTCTACACATGCCACAATTGATCACAATGTCGCGATCAATTGCCACAATGTGTTATGACAAATCCTCGAGGGCCGGCGCTATTTGCGGTCGATCGAATGCCACGCCCGTGACGGCGATCTGCGTTGTTTCCAGCCGTGATAAGGATGCTTTGCGAGCAGTTCGTCGTCCTTGAATAAGTTGACGAGAATGGCGCCGGCCAGGAATCCGCCAACGTGTGCCCAGAATGCGACGCCGCCGCCCGCGCCGCCCAACGAACTGAAGCCGCCGAGCAATTGCACGACGACCCAGTATCCGAGCATGAAAATCGCAGGTACTGCGAAGGTCGTAAAGTAAGCGAACAGGTGCACGTGAACGCGTGGGTACAACACGATGTAGGCACCCATAACTCCGCCTATCGCGCCGGATGCACCAACCATCGGAACCGGCGATGCGGCGTCGGCGAGAATCTGCGCCGCGGCCGCGCCAAAGCCGCACAGAATGTAGAAAACGGCGAATCGCAGCGATCCCATCGAGTCCTCGACATTGTCGCCGAATATCCACAGAAACCACATGTTGCCGATCAGGTGCATCCAGCTACCGTGGGAGAACATCGAGCTTAGTAATGTGAGCCAGTCGGCTTCGCCGTCGATTCTGCACGGAAGCCGGTGCTGCAGGCTACCGACATCCAGCGTGCCGAGCAGATCAGCGGGAATGAGTCCCCACCTGCAGATCGACTGCGAAAGCTGCGGCTCCCCGCCCAGCCCCTGCAGCGCAAACCAGGACAATACATTGAGTGCGATAAATGCATAGGTGACCAGCGGCAATCGAAGCTGGGGGTTGTCGTCGCGAATCGGGATCATGCATGCGATCTCACTTGGTCGTCGGCGACACAGTAGCAAACCTGTACACAAATCGCACAATCGGGCAGGCTACAGCCCCTGAAATAATTAGACTTTGTCTAAATATGCGATAGATGTCGCTAAAAGTTTAGAAATTGTGGAATCGGTCCTCGAACTACTGAGCCCGGGTGGGCAAAATTGTGCTGAATTCGAATTGGGGTGCCCATTTACTATGCTCATTGGCGATGGAATGTACAAACGCGTTCCCCACACGTGGTTGTGGATGGGCACGGCGTTTTTAGTCCTTGGTTTCGCTGCCGGACCGGATTTTAAGTTCTTCTGGGCTGCGATGGCGCTGGGTATTCTTTGTTTACTGCGCGGCGCCCAGATTCAGCGATCCAGAAAGAGTCTCCTCAACAAAACTCAGATCATGGTGTTGTCACCCGCTAAGGAGCAACCCACTGAATCCCGGAACGCCTAAACACTGAATCCTGCACTTCAGGACAAACAAAAAAGCCGCCGGCCTGTTAAGACCGGCGGCTTTTTTACGCTTTGCTTCAGAATTTGATGCTGAAATCCAACTGCAGGCGGTTGTAGTCGCGCTTTGCGCCCGCATTCTCTCCACGTTCGTTGACAAACAACGTGAACTTAAGGCTGGATTTTTCGCTCAGCCCCCAGGCACCGGTAAGGACGTGCCCGGTACCGTCGGTTCCACCACCCGCGAAGTCGGAATCGCTCCAGTTCGCAAGCACCGCATCGGCTTCGAGTTCCTTGTACGCATAGCCGAGGCCCCACTGTCCGGCTTTCTTTGCTTTGCCCCAGGCGAAGCCCGCAGTCCAGCCGCTGTCGAAGGCATCGGCTTCGGAATTGCGCACAATGTTGGCAAATGCAACGAACGGGCGGTCAGCAATTTTTGTGGCCAGAGCAGCAAACAGTTCGGTTTCCTTGTAGTCGAACAGGTAGTTGCCTTCCGCGTCGACGCTGTTACCACGCGCCTTTCCGTCATAGAACGGCGCATGGCCTTTCGCGGGACCGATATCGTAGTAGCCCGCACCAGCGGTCAGCTTGACGCCATCGGCCGGTTCCACGTTCAGTCCAACCTGTCCACCGACCAGCAGCGAGTCTGTTGACGACGAACGTTCCTCAATCCAGAGACCGGCCAGCGAAGCGAACCACTTGCCATGGTCTGACTTCAGTGCAAGCCCTTCGGGATTCAGATCACCGTCCCACAACAGCGAGCTTTTCGCCGGGCGGTAGAACGGGTTCTTGAACTTGCCGCCGCTCAGCGACATTGTTTCACTAATCTGCCACTTGAAATACGCCAGATCGACGCCCAAAGACTTTGTCGATGCGCCGTCACCCAATGTCTGGTTGGTCGAAGTCGGTGAATCGCCACCCGTCGCGAGCTGAATGCCGACAGTAATATTATCTGTTGCTTTTGCCGTCAGGCCAAGGCGTGCACGAATTCTCTGGCGGTTGCGTTCCTCGCGCCCGTCCTCGTCAATCGTCTCGTGACGGTAGCGCAAATCGCCGCTCAGCTTGATCCGGCTTGCCCACGCCATCGCATCGGCGACGGTGGTTGAACGCTCGGCAGCGACTGCTCCCGGCATCGTTGTTACTGCGAGCGCGAGACCAACGGCTGCGCTTTTTAACATGTGACAAAACTGCATGGTTTATCTCCTTATAAAATCCATTCGATTGCCGTCAGCGCAGGGTCAGAATTCTTCCCATTCCTGATCGCCGCCATTCGCAACGGCGAGCTGCTGCGGTTGCTGCTGTTCCGCAGGTGCCGTCCACGGACGTTCCGCCGAGCGGCGCTCTTCGCCATCGAACGCTTCTTCGACCCTATCGGCATCGTCGTCACCGATCGTGAAGAACGACATCATGCGATTCAGCTCATCCGCCTGATCGCCCATCGACTCACTGGCTGCAGATGCTTCCTCTACAAGCGCTGCGTTTTGCTGGGTGAGCTCATCGAGCTGCATGACCGCCTTATTGACTTCCTCGATGCCAGCCGACTGCTCCTGACTCGCCGCGGCGATTTCGCCGACGATGTCGGTCACTTTCTTGACGCCGCTGACGATCTCTTCGAGTGTTTCACCCGATTCGTTGACGAGGCGTGACCCTTCGCCGACCTTCGCGCCACTGTCTTCGATCAGGTCCTTGATCTCTTTCGCCGCAGTCGCACTGCGGCCAGCCAGATTCCGGACTTCACTGGCAACGACAGCGAAACCGCGCCCCTGATCGCCGGCTCTCGCGGCTTCGACGGATGCGTTCAACGCCAGCAGGTTGGTCTGGAACGCAATCTCATCGATGACACCGATAATGTCCGAGATCTTGCGGCTGGACGCGTCGATTTCGTTCATTGCCTGTACCGCCTGCCTGACGACACTGCCGCCCTTTTCCGCGTGCTCGCGGGCCGCCAGCGCAAGCTGATTGGCCTCACTTGCGTTCTCAGCGTTCTGTTTCACGGTGCTGGTCATCTCCTCCATGCTCGACGCAGTTTCTTCGAGGCTGGATGCCTGCTCTTCGGTACGCTGACTCAGATCGGTATTGCCCTGAGAGATTTCCTCAGCACCCGTCTTGACCGAATCGGAACTTCTCTGAATGTTGCCGACGACCTCGGTCAACCTTGCGACGGTCGCGTTGGCGTCATTCTTGAGCTGCCCAAAGCTGCCCGCGTAATTCTCCTCAATGGTTTCGTTGAGATTACCGGTCGCCATGGCACTCAATACACGAGCGGTGTCATTGATTACCTTGTCGGCCACGCCGACCAACTCATTGACGCCGCCGGAGAGCCGCTCAAAAAAGCCTTCTTTGTCGTCGAGTGAAATACGGTTTGTCAGATCGCCTGCGAGAGCGCTGTCGACGACGTTCTGAACCTCGGCTTCGATCGCCAGTTCCTGTGTACGGTCGGTCCACTCGACAACGGTACCCAACCGCTCACCGTCTGCGCCGAATACGGGGCTCGCGATCACGCGCATGGTACGACTGCCCAGTTTCAATTCTGCGGTGTGGGTGTTCGTCAGACTGCCCAGCAAACCGCGCTGGTGTTCCGGGTTCTTATGGAACAGATCGATACACGAACCCATCAGCTTGTCGGCCTCGAAGTTCGGCAGGTCGGCACGGACATCGGATTCGATGTCCTTAAACAGCTCAACCGCTGCATCGTTCATGTAGATGATGTTGAGGTCCGTGTCGCCGATCATGACGTTGCCTGTGACACCGTCGAGCGCCTGGCGAATACGACCGTTCTCGTTGGCGACTACGCGCTCGGCCTCCACGCGTTGACGTTCTTCTTCCTCTCTGGCCAGACGCTCGGTCAGGTCCTGCCATTCCACGACAGTGCCGACCCGCTCACCATCGCCCACGACGACGGGGTTGGCCGTGATCTGGAACGTACGCCCGCCCAGACTGAGTCTGGATTCAAATGTCGTCGTCAGCTCGGCCAGAATGTCTCGCTGGTGCGAAGGATTCTGATGAAAATCGTCGATGCTGGATCCCATCAGCGATTCGGTATCGAACGCCGGCAGGTCCTTCCTGATGTCGTCCTCCGCCGTGCGGAACATCTGACGAACCGTGTCGTTCATATAGATGATGTTAAGTTCCGCATCGGCAACCATAACGTTGGCCGACACGTTGTCGAGTGCCTGCCGGACGCGACCGTTTTCTGCCGCCGCAGCCTGGTCGGCTTCAATGCGCTCGCGCAGATTCTGCTGCATGATGTCGAGCGAACCGAGCAGACGGCCCATCTCGTCGTCGGATGCGACCTCAATGTCGTTGTCGAGCTTACCGCTGGCAATTGCGTCGGCAACAGAGCCAGCCAGGTCGATACCACGCAGCACATTACGTACCAAAATCATGCCGCCTACGCCAATGACGAGGAACAACAGCACATTCAGTCCAATCTGCAGCATGTTGCTCTTGTCGATGGCTGCCGCCGATTCCGCCTCAAGTGATTCAGACTGCGTACGCGCGATCGCCACGAGTTGATCGACACTGCTCATGATGGTATCAACCGTGTCACGCAGATCGCTCATGACGGTCTCTGTCCGCTGCTCAGCCGCCAGTTGTGCCTTGAGTTGCGCGAATAGCTGGCCTTCCTCGGTCAACTGCTCCCAGAATAGTTCGACGTTGTCGTTGAGGTCCTGGAATTCAATCGGATCGATGATGTCGGCGTCTTCCAGTTCCGACATGAGCATGGCGGCATCTGCGCTATGCGCAGCATAGGTGTCCTCGACGGGTGCTGCGTCTTCGATCCTGCCCTGCGTCAGCAGCTGATTCAGTGCATCCGACCCCTCTATGACGGAAGTACGTAGTTTGTGCAGCTTACGTACGGCCTGAAGTTCGCCCTGCGCCTCTTCAATGGATAGTTCCAATGCAGTACGCACATCGTTACCTGTGCGTTCAAAGTCCGGGGTGCGCGCGATGACGTCGCGCTCAAGAGCGCCGGCCGCATTGGCAACGTCCAGCAACTCGGGGACCAGCCCTTCAATGCGTGACAACTGAGGGTCGAGGGCGTTGACGAGCGCCTCCAGCTCGGTCTGTCCCGACGTGAATTCGGCGAGACTGGAATGCGCCGCACGAACCGCAACGACGGCCTCCGTCGTGCGGCTCGCGAGCGACTCCATAACGTCAGGAGCCGGCCGCGCCGCGTACTGTGCTGCAGATCGATCGACCTGCAGCGCCAAAGTCAAAACCTGGCCTGCTGTTACCAACGCCGGTGTTGTCCGTTGGGACATGAGATTGAAATCTTTGCGTACGACTTCCATTGACGAGTAGTTCGCAAATGCTCCGGCAAGCAGGACGACAACGATCGACGAGAGACCGATGTAGATCTTGCGTTTGATACCAAGGTTTTTCATTTTGATTTCTCCAGTACGTTTCAGGCGCGACCGACGGTTGTGGCTTAACGTGAGACCAGTTGTACCTGCTTCTCAACCGTGCTTTCGTTGAGCGGCGTGAATCCGCTGTCGGCGACGATGGCCTGGCCTGCCGGTGACAACACCCAGTTCAGGAACGCCGCTACGTGATCCGGCAGAGGTGCGCCCGGTGCCTTGTTGACATAGACGTACAGGAAGCGCGCCATCGGGTAGGTTCCGTTGGCCGCGTTAGACGGGCTGGCCGCCACATAGTCTTTGCCCTCACGTTTCGCAACGGGTACCGCACGCACATCGCTCGTGGAAAAGCCGACGCCCGAATAGCCGATACCGTTCGGATCGGCCGCGAGTGCCGTTACGAGATCCGGCGACGTAGAGAACTCCTTCGCCGAGTCGATAATGCTGCCCTTACACAAGGCCTTCTTCTGGAAGAACGAACGAGTACCGGACTTGGAGTCACGCGTGTAAACGGAGACGTCGGCATCCGCGAGCGCGCCCGTTACACCAGCCTGTCCCCACGTGCTGATGCCAGCCGGGTGACTGCACTTGCGGTCGCTGGAGAAGATCGCATCGATTTCGGCGATCGTCAGACCCTCTACCGGGTTGTCTTTGTGAACGAAGACGGCAAGCGCGTCGATGGCAACTCGGACCGCGGTCGGCTTGTAACCGTTGGTCTGCTCGAATGCCGAGACTTCTTCCGGCTTCATCTTGCGGCTCATCGGGCCGAGCTGCGAGGTGCCGTCGCTCAACGCCGGAGGCGCAGTACCGGAGCCTTTCGACTCGACACTAAACGTTACGTCAGGATTCTCTGCCCGATATTCCTCGGTCCAGCGCTCCATCAGAATTTCCAGCGTGTCGGAACCAACGCTCGATATGTTCTGTGCATTGGCGGCTGGGGTAAGTAGTGCGGCGAATACAACACCGGCAAAAATAGTCTGGCAATTACGCTTGGCGTACATAGGTTGTTCTCCGATTTGTCTCAAGACGAGTGAGCGCCCGACCGTCAGCCGGGCGCCGAAATCGAGTGCAACGTGCAGTAAATCCGTAACACTCGCGCGTCGTATCGGCGATCGGCTTCGATACTTGAGAAAAAAATGTCCGCAATGTGAACTTGCGGCGCTGGAGAGGTTTTTGCGCCCGACGGCGCCTGTGTCAGAAGCCGGCTACGCCGGTCGGAAATGCGGGGCCATTGCCTTCTGTGTGGCCATGCCGGTCTACGTGAGCGATCGAATTTTCCATAATATCGAGCCCTTCCCGAAGCACCGCTTCGTCCATGTTCAGTGCCGGATACATACGGATGGTCTCTTCCTTGTCGCAGATCGCCCAGACGCCCTGTTCGAGCATTTTTCCGCGCACGGCGCGGGCGGTCCACCAATCCTTCTCGTCGGACTGCCCGGTGTCCGGCCGTTGGAACCCGACACCCATGAGCAAGCCGTTGCTGCGTACCTGACTGACGATTCCGTAGCGCTCCCACGTACTCATCTTGTCCGCAGCAATTTGGCTAAGGTATGCCGCGTGTTCGACCACGCGATCGCGTTCGTAGATTTCCAGCGTCTTCAGGCCCGCGGCACAGCCCGCGGGCGTACCCGCAAAGGTTGAGCCGGAAGAAAACGCGTCATTGTCACCCAGGATATCGTCGCGAGCCGCAATGCCCGCACAGGGTTCGATGCCTCCGGAGAGGTTCTTTCCAACAACGAGAATGTCCGGCACGACGTTATAATGCTCGACGGCCCACATTTTGCCGGTTCGACCCAGGCCGGTGAGTACCTCGTCCGCGATCATAAGCCAGTCATTGGCGTCACAAATGCTGCGCACGCCCTGCAGAAAATTGCTCGGCGGAATCCAGTTTCCGCCCTCGGCGAGCCCGGGTTCGATCAGGATTGCCGCGATGTTATCGCGTGCCGCGACCACGTTTGGAATGTGATTTTCGAGGTACCAGAGGCAATACTCAACGTATTGCACTTCATCCATACCGGCCGGGACGTCGACGCTGTACGGATACGGCGCCTTGATGACTCCCCCACCCCAGCCCTCCAGGTAGGTACCGGCATCGGGCGAGTAGCCTCCCAGAATCTTGGTGCCAAGACTGACACCGTGAAACGACGAACCAAAGGTAATGATGTAACGCCGCTGCGTGTGTGTCAGCGCCAGATGGACAGCGGCCTCGGCGGCCTCTGTACCTGACACCTCGTAGTTGAAGCGTGGCAACGCCTTTGACGGCATGATGTCGGCAAGTCGCTCCGCGAGGTCATATCGCAGCGGATGATCGTAATGAAATCCGTAGCGCTTGTGTGCACGATGAACGGCCTCTACGACTTCCGGGTGGGTATTGCCGAGCGGATTCGTCGCCCAGCCGTTTTGGAAATCGATGTAACGGCGTCCGTCCATGTCCCACACGAAGTCCCCTTTGGCTTTGTCGATGACGATCTGCCGCACCGGGCGGAAACCCCGCCGCCCGGCCTTTTCGAGTTCGCTTTCGAACTTGAGGCCATTGCGAAACAGCGGAATACCGCGTTCCAGCACAGCTTTGGTCTTTGGTCCCGGAAAGTCGTCTGCCATGGGAATTACCTCTTCAACGGTTCACTCAGGGTAGCTAATCGCGCGGCCGGGAGAAACCGGATTTCAGAATCTGGAACCGTGACAAAACGTCAAAGACGCGGTGTCAGATACCAACGAGTGGTGTCAGATACAGTGGGCCGCCTGATACATTCGTTGACGCTCAGTCACGTCACAACGCCGACTCGAATTCCACCTCTTCAGCGGAAATCGTCGTCGTCGACGATTCAACGCCCTTCGCTTTGACGAGGTCGCCGGTATCCAACCGGTTAAAAAACTCAGTCGCGGATATGACGGCGTCTTCGGCATCGCGGAACACTGTCCCCGCGTTTGTACTGACACTCACACCCAACAGCGAATAGGACGGATTCGAGATCGATTCCACGAAGCCCTGGAGAATCGTCTCGTCGTCGAGATTTTCCCGCTCAAGGATGGAGGCATGGATCGCGTTGCCCGAAGGCGATTCATCACCACGAATTTCGACGTAGTCACCGCTGTTGATATTTGCCAGTGTCAGCGGACGAAGGTCGGCGTCGCTCTTGTCCTCGATTCTTGTTGCACTGTCCACACTGAACGAAATGCCAAGCACGACGAGTGAATTGGCACCTGTATCGACCGAATCGACAACCGCCGTTACGCGCACCTGATTCGCCTTGCGAATATCGATTTTGTCGGCAACCAGCACTCCGTTTGCATCGATCGTCCCTTCTGCCTCAACCTTGACGTTGAGTCCAAGATCGGATGCACTGCCACCTTCAAAGACGGTGTTGCCAGTCGTCGTAACCGCAAAGTCGGCAACGTCGAAATCGGTGGCAGACTCGAACCGCGTGATAAATCCCTCGACTTCGGCCTGATCGCCGTTTTCTGCACCCAGATCGCTGCCCTTGAACTCCACACGCGTCGCAAGCAGTTCTCCTCCCGCACCCAGAGAGTTGCCTTTCGCTTCGACAAGCTGCCCGTTCTCAGGCGCACCTCCCGGGAAGTTATCGAGCTGCGCAGCACTGAAGTCGACCGTCAATCCGTGCAGTTCGAATCGCGTACCCGACAAGTTGGATACTTCGCCGGTGACTTCAAACTCTTCGCCAGCCGGCTTCGCCTCGATGCGCGTAGCGGCAATCGTACCATCGGCCCGTCTGAAGCCACTGACCTCAATCACCTGACCAACGTTGACGCCGTCAATCGACGCAGGTGAAAGGCTGTCGTCAAACGACGTGTCCGCATCGACCCGAACAGTCTGCCCAAGGACTGTCAGGGCACCAGCCGTCTTGTCAACAGCCGACACAGGACCTTCGACGAGATCGTCGAAAACCACGGACGTGGCCGATCCGTCGGACCCGTTGTCATCCAGAGTTCCCTTAACCACAATCACGTCTCCGACCGAAAGGTCGTCCTGACTGCCCGTCTTGCCATCGATCTCGAAAGTTGCGCCGTTCGTGTCGTATCTGACACCGTTCACAACCACGCTGCCGAATGCCGTAATCGTTCCTTTGGACACAATTGCCGCCGGCGTTGGAGAACCGCGCCCGTCGATGCCGGCCATCGTCTCACTATCGCCGCCGCCACACGCGGCGACACATACGCTAATCAGCGCCAGTCCTGTTGTCGGGAACTTCATTGCTGCTTCCTCATCGACTCAAAGTCGTCCTCAATCCAATAGGTACCGAGGCCCAGTCGCACGACCTCGTCGCCGTTCTCAGCCTCGTGTTCGGTCAGCCACTCGTCTACGCGCTCCAGAAACGCCTGTCCCTCCCGTTCGAGAAACGCCTGAAACGCGGGAACCGAAGTCCTTGCTACTCGCTTGTTGGTTGCGCGTCGTTCGAAGCGTGGCCTGTCGCCATCTTCGCGGTACAGGTTCCAGGCGACGGTGTTGCCGAGGTCTTCCAGCACACTGCCGGAACTCAGGATTTTTGCGGGGTCCGTCTGCCGGGGCATGTACGTACGCATGCGCGCGACGAGCCTCCCGTCGGGTTCGACCTCAATGGCACCGACGTGCCGCAACTCCTTGCGCATAGCGGTTGCCGGAACATCACTTGCGTAGCGTTTACACAGCGCTTCGAATGAACCCTCGCGCCCATCGTCCGCGAGCGTACGGGGAAAGCCGTCGGCGTCGGTAAATTCAGGATCGGTAAACCATCCGGTCAGCACGCGCGTAGCATGATTCATGCTGTCCATGACCGCCGTATCGTCGGCAGCGATCAGTTTGCGCAGACGCGAAACCTCTCGACGCGCCATCCCGGTAAGAATCGCTACTCGCGATACATTGGTCGGTCGCCCGCGAATACCAAACTCCGAGGTTGCGACGTCGACATAACTCGTCTTGCCAATTTCCGCTACTTCACGCCAGGTGACTCCCGCCAGCAGCAAGATCTTTGCGATCGGCCTGAAAATCATCCGAAACGCGGCAAGCGTGTCTTGTTTTACCGAAGTCATAATTGAGACAAATTGTCTCAGACTTGGTTTATTTCTGCAAGTTTGGCGACATTCGTCGTGTTTTCAGTGCCTTAGCACTCACTGCCACTCGCAGCTCCCCTCGTCAGCACCAGGTAATTTCCAAGCAGCACCAGCCCAAACCCGGCCACGATGAACGCGTCCGGTTTGAACCCTTCGAAGGCGATCGACAGAATCAGTGCCACACACGGAAACATTACGGTTGTGTAACCCGCGCGCTCTGCGCCGATGCGCCCGAGCAGTGTCAGATACGCGCCGAAGGCCAGCACAGAACCGAATACAGTCAGATAAAATAAGGAGACGAGATACGCGGGCGATGAATCGAAATTGAACTCATGCCCCAGCGCGACGGCGATGACGCCGGTTAAAACCGCGCCGTAAAACATACTCCACGCATTCGATGGCACGACGGGCAGCCGCTCGCCCTGTGCTTTCTGTGACACGATGTTTCCAAAGGATGCCATGAGCGCGCCGGTCGACGACATGAGGCAACCGACGACGGTCGAGTCGGACAGAGACAGCTCCGATACCTGCGGTCCGAACAATACGAGGACACCCAGCACGCCGAGCAGTGCACCGATGTATAGCCTCAGCGACCCTCGGGTGCCGAAGAACAGTCGTGTGTTGAGAATGTTCATCCAGAGAATCGAGGAAAACGTGATGGCCGCAAGCGCCGACGTAATGTGTATCTGTGCGCGATACGCAAGGATGTAATTGAGGCCGAACAGAAACAGCCCCAACAGTACGAACCACATATGAGATTTTAGATTAAATGCAAGATTTAACCCTTTGTATTTACACCATAAAAATAACAAAAGAGAGGCTGCGAAATAGCGGTACACCAGCGACACCTCGGGCGCGACGACGCCGAGTTGGAACTCTATCGCGTACCAGGTGGAACCCCAGATCAGGACCGCCGTGACGTACAGGAACGGATTACTCACCGACTGAGTCCGCCGAGAAACACCAGAGGTCAGTATCTGAGCATTGCGGAGCCCCACGTAAAACCGGCGCCGAATGCCGCAAACATCAGCGTGTCGCCGCGCTTTATCCGGCCGTCCTTAACCGCCACGTCCAGCGCGAGCGGAATGGAAGCGCCCGAGGTATTGGCGTGTTCATCGACGGTGGCGATTACCTGCTCCATCGGCATCTTAAGTTTCTTCGCCGCCGCCTGGATGATCCGCATATTGGCCTGATGCGGCACGAACCAGTCGATGTCTTCGAGGCGGCCGTCAATGTCGGCAACCGTCTCGCGCGCGATCTTGTCGAACGTTGCAACGGCCCGTTTGAACACGGCGTTGCCGTTCATCTCAATGAATGAGTTTCCTGCACGCGTCGTGTCGTAGCCAAGCGACACGCCGCTGCGAACCTGCAGTAATTCCTCGTACTCGCCGTTGGCGTGGATGTGTGTGCCGAGGATACCGGGCTCATCGCTGGCTTCGAGCAGCACCGCACCCGCACCGTCACCGAACAACACGGCCGTGCTGCGGTCCTCCCAGTTCGTGATTCTTGACAGCGTTTCCGCACCGATCACGAGCGCCATTTTTGCGCCGCCGGTTTTGATGTAGCGGTTGGCGAGATCGAGACCGTAGACGAATCCGCTGCACGCGGCGTGCACATCGAAACACGGAGGTCCATTGATGCCCAATTGCCGGCCGATGATGCACGCGGTCGACGGAAACACCTTGTCCGGTGTGGCTGTGCCCACAATCATAAAATCGACGTCGGACACCTCCGCGCCGGCGTCTTCGAGCGCCCTGCGTGCTGCAACGAGCCCGAGCGACGAGGTTGTCTCGTCGTCCGCTGCAATATGCCGTCGTTTGATACCGGTGCGCTCGCGAATCCATTCGTCGGACGTATCCATCGTCTTCTCGAGGTCCGCATTGGTAATGACCTTCTCCGGAAGACAGGTACCGATACCGGCAATGCGTGCATATGTCATCAAACTTCCTTTGTAGTTGCTGTCAATGCCTTAGAAAGGCGGCCACTTCACGCAACGTCGGGTAATCGAACAGGTCACTGATATCGAGTTTGCCGGGATATTTTTCGTCGATCGCCAGCACGATTTCAGTAAGCGTCAGCGAACTTACACCGACTTCGAACAGATTGTCGTCGGGACCGATGCGGCGGTCCTTCGAAAATTCGAGGCATATCGATTCAAGTTCGGCAACCAGAGGATCAGCATCCTCTGCCCCGGCGTCCGCGTTGTCGGGTTTCAGTTCGGCAAGCACCGCATCAAATTCGCCATCGGCCCAGGACTGCAGTAATTTTGCGCGCTGCACTTTGCCGCTCGTGGTTTTCGGGATGCGTGCAACCGGGATGACGTGGTCGACTTCCAACCCGGTCTGCGCACCGACGCAATCCCGAATCTTTGCCGCGAGCGGCAAAAATTCGTGCGTGCTTTTGCGATGCAGTATAAATGCGAGCAGCGCCTCGGTCCGGCCGCCACGCGGTGTCGCGCCGGCGATCACGACCTTGTTCAGATCGAGTTCGTCCAGGCCCGCGACGATTTCCTCGATGTCGTGAGGGTAGTAGTTCTGCCCATTAACGATAATGATGTCCTTCTCGCGACCCGTCACGACCAGCTCGCCGCCGGCAATCACACCGCAGTCGCCGGTTCTTAGCCAACCGTCCGGCGTGTGCAGGGCATCGGTCGCAGCCGCATCACCATACACCCGCTCCGCCATACTGCCGCCGAATAGCTGAATATTGCCGACGTGTCCGTCTTCAAGCACGCGATCGTCGTCGTCGCAAATGCGGATTTCAACATCGCGAATGGCGGTTCCCACTTTGAGGAAACTCACAGCATCGGCCTCGTGCGGTTCCGCCGTCTGATACGGCTTGCCGACCTTCAGGCTGTGTCGCTCGGCCACGATGCGGTCGATACCGCTGCCCGGCTTTCTGAACGACACACCGACCGTCGCCTCGGCAAGACCGTAAACCGGCATCATGCTGGAGCGTACGAGACCGAGCGGCGCAAGCGCATCGAGAAACTCCTCGCACAATTCCCACGAAATCGGTTCCGCACCATTGAGTACGTTCTTCACCGACGACAGGTCCACGTCGGGCAGACCTTTACGCACAAACAGCTTCAGGAAATGCTTATAGCCGAAATTCGGTGAGCACAACTGCGTCGCGTGCAGTTCGCTGGCTTTGCTCATCCAGAGCAGAGGCCGGCGCACGAACAGGTTGGTATCCATGACCGCGTGATTCATACCGGCGCCCAGTACACTCAAATGAAATCCGATCAGGCCCATATCGTGCGTCAGCGGCATCCAGCTCAATGCCTGATCGTCCGGGCCCCACTCCGCCCCTTCGATGATGGCACGAATGTTCGTGCAGAGGTTTCGATGGCTGAGCACAACCCCCTTCGGGTCGCTCGTGGATCCCGACGAGTACTGTATGAACACCGTATCTTCGGGGCTCGCGGCATGCACGCTACCCGGCGCCGCGGTCTCGATGCTCGACATCAGGACGCTTCGCTGCTGCAAAATTCGTTCGACGTCGTGCAGGTCTCTTTTCGCCGCAAATTCCTGAAGCCGCTGCTGCAGATCCGCCTCAGTAAACAGCGTCGGGTTGTCGAGCTGCGTCAAAATGCGAAACAGCTTCAGCCGATGCTCATCGCTGATTCCAACCGCCACCGGGACCGGCACAATGCCTCCCAGTACCGCCGCCCAGAATGCGATGACAAACTCTTCGTTCGAGCGGCTGAAAATCACCAGTTCGTCACCCGCCTCGATACCCCGGGACTGCAGTGCGCCCAGCAGTGTGAGTGCACGATCCCAGAGGTCCGGGAAACGCACCGCACTTTCGTCCTTATCGCCATCGATAAAGCGAATTTCGCGGTCCCGCGCACGGACATCCGCGAGCAGATCGGTCAACGTTGTGTACAGCTCCATGAGGTCCTATCGTTCCGTGATTTGCATGTAAATATCATCAACTGCGCGCAGATTGATGGCCAGCTCAAGTTCCGGCGGTTGCGCGTCGACTCGCCTCATTTTAAAGCGCGGCAGCAGCAGCCCAAGATGCACCTTCATCTCCAGGAAAGAAAAATACTCGCCGAGACAACGGCGCGGCCCCAGCGAAAACGGGAAGAACGGCCTGTCCTTTTTGGGCCCGTCACCCGGCGCGAACCGATCCGGATCGAAGGATTCGGGATCCGCCCAGTAGCGCTCGGTGCGGTGCAGAATAAACGGCGATAAATAGATGTCCGTACCGGGTGCAACGTCATACTCGACGAGATCGTCCTCGGCATGTGCACGGCGCGTAAACAACCACACAGGCGGATACAGGCGCAGCGTTTCCTCCAGCGTCTGCTGCGTATATTGCATGTCGGCAAGCGCCTCCGCGCTGAGCGCCGATACGGTCGGCATCGTGTTCTGTGCCTCCGCGATGATCTCGCGCTCCACGTCGGGATGCGTGGCCAGCAAAAACCACACCCAATTCAGCGTATTCGCAGACGTTTCGAATCCGGCGACGATCAACGTCATGAGTTCGTCGAGCAGTTCGGCATCAGTGAAGTGAATTCCCTGCTTGTCTGTCGCAAGCAGATACATCGACAGGAAATCGAACGCCGAGTCCGCTTTGCGCGAACGCCGTTCATCGATAATGTGCATCAGGAGGCTTCGCAACTGGCGCACTTTCATCACCACACTCAAATCCCGCGTGGAATCGCGGCTCAGAAACGCGAACGGATTGTCATCCCCCACCATGATGTGCGTGTGATAGTCGTCGCCGAAAGTGCTGATCAGGATCAACTCAAGCGCGAAGTCGCAGGTTTCCTCGGTGATATTGCATTGCTCACCGGCACGTACCAGCTCAGCCCAGCGCCGCGCACGCCGGTCGCAGCATTCCACCATCACCCGCAGCAGCCGGTGTACGTTCTGGCGGCTAAACGCGGGCTGGATCATCGTTCTCGAACGCCGCCACACATCTCCGTCGCTGACGATCAGGCCATTGCCCAACAACATCTTGACGCGCTCAAAGCCAGGTCCCTTGTGATAGCGTGCATGACGCCGCGTCAGAATCTTGCGCACTTCGTGCGCGTCGTTGACGAAATACGCGCGGCGGCCATTCGGCTTATCGATGCCGACGATGTCGCCGTAGCGATGCTGCAGCCCGGTCAGCGTCTCAAGCGTCTGCGCGTCGATACCGAGCGCCACGGGTGTCGTCGGTCCGGGCGGCTGCCTGAAATCAGCATCGGGGGAAATCATCGGGAATCGCAGTACTGGCTATCGCATTGAAATTTCAGGCGCATATTACATTGACCCGTACAGATTCGATACTGCAAACTCAGACGCCAATGAACGAACAACGAAAAGATTTCCAATCCGTCGAGTCCCGTCGCAGCAGTTCATCGCGCCGCCGCATGAGCGTTGCGCGACGATTGTATTACTTTCTCGGCTTGCCCGTGCTGCGCGGGTTGATTCGGCTGTTGACTTCGACTTATCGCATTGAGTCCGTCGCAGGTGAGAAGCATATCCGGCGATTTATCGAGAGCGGCGAAATCTGCGCACCGTGCTACTGGCACCAACATCACGTGGTGGGATCCACAATGATCAGAAGCTGGATAAATCAGGGCTTTAAGGCCTGCTTCCTTGTCTCAGGTTCGGTCGACGGCGAAGTGCCCGAACGCATTGCGAGAGCCTGGGGTGCCGAAGTCATTCGCGGTTCGGCCAATCAAAGCGGTGCGCTCGCGTTGCGAGACATGCAGTCGATGATGAAAAACGGGTACTCAATCGTGACCACGGCCGACGGACCGCGAGGCCCTAAGTACGACTTCAAAATGGGCGCCGTACTGATGGCAAGAATTGCCGGTGTGCCCATCGTCCCGATCGGCTGTGCAGCCGATCGCGCGTGGTACCTCGATCGCTGGGATAATTTCATGGTGCCAAAGCCATTTGCTAAGATCGCCGTTGCCGTAGGCGAACCCTGCCCGATACCGAAAAACGCACCGCTGGACGAACTCGAGCCCTATCGATTGAACGTTCAGCGTGCAGTCATGTCACTTATGGCAGCATCGGAAAACCGGCTGCAAGCTACACTGGAGGGATAAAAATGAAAATCGCGAATTATGTCGCATTTATGTTCGTTGCGTCCGTGCTTGCAGGCCCGGCCATCGCCAGCGAATCGCTGACGCCTCACAGGGCCGAGTACAACGCGAAAATCTCTGTCGCATCGGCCACGCTCAACACCGAACTTCAAAAAACCGAAACCGGTTACGTTGCCCGCCATATCGTGCAACCGGCCGGCATGTCGAAGATGTTCACCAGGGGAACAATGGATGTCACCTCCGCCTTCGATCAGGGGGACGATGGAATCCGCCCGGTCACATTTCGTGCCGTCGATACCATTCGAAAAGAGCCCGAGGTCAACCTGAGTTTCGACTGGGACGAGAACCAGGCATCCGGAACCGTCGGTACCGAAGAAGTGCTGCTACAGCTCGACGGTCTCTCGCACGACAGTGTGTCGCTTCAGTATCAGCTCATGCATGACCTGTTGAACGGCAACGCCGCGGACGAGTATGTGTTGTTCGATGTCGATAAGATGCACGTCGCGACCGTAACCCATGCAGGCAGTAAGCGCATCACGACCAAGGCTGGAAAATTCGACGCGGTAGGTATTCGGCATCAGAAGGAAGGCTCGTCGAGAACCACCACGATGTGGTTTGTCGAAACGCTCGATTACCTACCTGTGCTCATCGAGCAGCACCGCAAAGGCAAACTCAATTTCAAGGCGACGCTCGTTTCCTACACGCCCAGCGAGACCTGACGCGCCCTCAGGTAAACAGGATCGACAACTGCATGATCAGCATCATTGCGGCGGTAACTAAACCCGCCGCAATCAGGCTGGCGCCCCATTTCGCAATTGTGAAGCGATGCGCAACGCCCGCGGCGAACGGGACTGCCGGCAGCGCAAACAGGCACGCGAGCGGATAGACGACCAGCGCGACCCGCGGAAATCGAAAGGCCCAGGTCTTGAGTTCCCGGCACGAAGCCATCGTTTCGACAAATCGATCCAGATCGCCAAGCCGTGACGCTGCCCGATCGCGCGCGGCGCGACGATTGGCGCCCTGGTCAGCCTCGTCATCCACGAGGTCGTCAAAGTGGTCCCGCAATTCGTTCACGGTGCGATGCGCGTGCCGCGGCGATATACCCGATTCGATCAGGCGCGTGGCCAGACCGGAAAAATCGGGATCACGCATTGGCGGGCATCTCCAATGCCGATTCAATGCCCCCGCGAATCCGGTGCCAGTCTGTACGCAGCTTCTGCAGACGGTCGCGGCCTTTTCTCGTCAGCGAGTAATAAACGCGGGTCCGGCCACCGACCTTTTTGCGCCGCGCACGCAAGGCACCATTGCGTTCCAGCGAGTGCAGCACCGGGTAAATAACGCCCTCCCCCAGCGTAATGGCTTCGTTCGTAGCCGCGCGAATCGAACGAACCAGTTCGTAGCCGTACATCTCCTGTTCGTTCAATAGCCGCAGCAACAGCAACTCGGGGACGCCGCTCATAAAAGGGGGGTTGCTCTGTGCCATCGATGAATTCCAAACCGGCCTCGGTTCACATTACCTTGAACAAAAAGGTATTTCAATATTTACTTTGTAGTTCTATGTATGCTACCTTTTTGTTCAAGGTATTGGCGGGACGCAAGGAGAATAACGATGTTTGCTCGATACACCTCCGCCGTCGCCAGCGGCACCGTCATTACACTAAGTCTGTTATTTGTCATGCAGTCGCTGATTATCATGCAGCCAGCTGCAGTGAAGCCGGTAAAGAACCCCTGGTCCGTCGCGTGGACGAGAATCATTGAAGAAACGCCCGTTCAAACCCGCGAGGACAACAAGCCGACCGTTGAAAAACTAACAACGACGCTGACGCCGCCGAAACGTATTCCGCGGCAAGCGGGAACTACTGCCGTCGGCGTGGCTTTAGCGGCGCCTGTGGTAGGCGAAACCTCGGCCGGACCTGTGTTCGGCACGATATCGGACGGTCCGCTGGTGAGTCTGATCAAGGTGCAGCCGACTTACCCGGTCCGGGCCGCGGAACGTGGCCTTGAAGGTCACGTCATCGTGGAATTAGATGTCACTGCAGAGGGACAGGTCGTTAACGTACGCGTGCTCGAATCGTCGAACAGCATCTTCAACGACGCCTCCATCGAGGCCGCGATGCGTTTCCGCTACAGGCCTCGCGTTGTAGACGGTGTTCCACAGCCGGCGACGGGCCTGCAAAACCTGTTTCGATTCGAAATGAAGAGCAACTAACGTCACCCAGGGTGGCGGCTCGACGGAAAGCCTTAACTTCCCGCCGGGCCGACCGAAGAGCCGCCGCCCGTTTACTGCCGGTCGAATCGCTGCTGCAGCGAAAATGTCACATCTTCACCCCTCTTCAGGAGAAGACGCCTTAGCAGCACGTCATCGGACTCGAATGCCCAGCGTTCCTGCAGAACGGTGCCGCTTCGGTCCAGCGTTTCAATGATAAATGAGCGTCCTTCCCAGCCCGACACCCGCTGCGCCTCGATCGGCCCGATCGTGACTACACGATTTTCGCCGAACGTGTATTCCTCGACAACGGCACGGTCGAAGCTGATAAATACACCATAAGGCGTTTGTGTAATCTTGAGTGACTTGCCGTATTCGATAAATACATGCACCGAACTGTCCCTGCGCGTGCGCGATTCCCGGGCATCCCGCGACCCTCGACCGATCAGCGGCTGCTCGTCCTGAGCCGGCCTTGTAAGGGCGGCCGACGCCTGATCCTCCCTGAGCTTCCAGTGGCCGCTCAGATCCACGCCCTCCGGCGTCCTGGCATCCCTCGAATCGAGTTCGGGCAGTGATGAACAGGCCGCAAGCAGCAGCACCAGCAATCCCGTCAGCAAACTTCTCGTCCCTGAAGATGTCATATGTCAACCAATCGCCAACGAATTCGTTGCTATAGTATCGCTTATCAAACGGAGAAATAGTCGATGCACACGATACGAACCACTCTATTGGCCGCTGGATTGATTCTGGGCGCCCCGGTTGTTACGGGCGCTCAGTCGCTCGGCGAATTGCAGGACATGAGCCAGGAGGATCGCAAGGCCTACCTGGAAAGCATGTCAAAGGAAGAACGCCGGGCGATGCAGCAGAAGTGGAAAGACGAGTTCGAGCAGCTTTCGGACGAGGAGAAAGCGGCTATTCGCGAAAAACGTGCAAACAATCGCGATGGCAGGCCGCCGCGCGACCGTGCTGCGATGCGCGAGCGCTGGGATTCGATGTCTGAAGAAGAGCGCGAAGCGTTCAGGGAACGCCGCCGGACCATGAAGGAAGAACGGCGTGCCCGCTGGGACGCAATGAGTGAGGATGAGCGCGCCGCGGCTCGGGACAAAATGCGCGACCGCAAGGGTCAGCGAAAAAGGCGTCACAGAGGCGATGCCGCGACAGAGGATTCTCTGTAACGCATCGTTCTATAACGACCTGACACACGCAGCCAGCGCTTTTTCGAAAGCGCTGGCCTTTTTGATACTGACGCTGTCGAGTCGCAGCCAGTCTGCGAGCGCTCGAAGCTCTGCAGCAAGCCGTAGCGGCGTTTCGGTACCGGCGCAGCGTTCCCGGTGCGCCTGTTGCACAAGCAGCACCGATGCCTTCCGGTCGGCCTTCAAATCGGCCCGCGCCGTGATGCGTTCGCCTTCCAGAAACGGCAGCACGTAGTACCCCCAGCGGCGCTTTGCGGCCGGCACGTAGATTTCAATTCGGTATTCGAAATCGAACAGGCGCTCGGCACGCGGACGGAACCAGACCAGCGGATCGAACGGGGAAATCAACGACGCTGCCGCAACGCGCCGCGGAATTCGTGCGGCTTTGTCCAGGAAAACCTCGCACTCCCAGCCCTCAACGCGGACGCGCTGTATCGCGCCCTCCTCCACGAGTTCGTCCAGCCGCGGCCGTGCCTCAGTCGGTGTCATCCGGTAGTAATCGGCGAGGTCCTGGCAGGTTGCAATACCTAGCGCACATGAGGATCGCCGCAACAACTCGCGCTGTGCATCCGCTTTGCCGAGATGCTGCCCGAGCAGTGAATCCGGAATCAACCGCTCGGGCAGATCGTAGACACGCTGAAAATTTGGCTGGCGCCGCCGCACGGCCAGTTTTCCGCGACCGAAGTGGTCTTCAAGCGCCCAGCGCTGGATCGGCCTGTGCCAGTCGCCAGGATTCTTTCGGCGATGCGAAATCTCCGGGTCCGGAACATCGGCAGCTGTCAGGCCGCCTTCTGCGTCGATCTGCGACAAAACGCGTTCGAGATAGGTATCGGCGTCCGGCAGGTGCCTCAAGGGACTGTTTTTCCAGTGCCTGAATTCCTCATGACGATGACGAAGCAGCGGCCAGTCGGTAACGGATACGACGGATGCTTCATGTGCCCACTGCTCCGTGTAATCACCAGAGCCGTATAGCCACTTCTCGAAACGGTCCCTGTCGTACGGGCCGAGACGCGACCAGATCATGAAAAAGTGCGCCGGAATCAGTACATTGACGAAATCGAGCTGCAACACGGTAATGGCCGACATTGCCCGCCGGTAATGACGCCTGTCGTCCGGTCTGTCGGGCCTGGGGCGGTCGAACCCCTGCGCGGCGAGCGCAATGCGGCGCGCCTCGGAGGCGGACATCCGTGTGCGTATTGCCATGCGCTCAGCTACTCTTCAACAATAGCGTCGGCTTCGATTTCAATCAGCATATCGGGATCGATCAGCGCAGTGACCTCGACCATTGACGTGGCCGGCAAAACCTCCGCGAAGGCCTCTCTGGGGGCTCGACCGATTTCCTCCCAGCGTGAAATATCGGTGACGTACATGCGTGTGCGTACGACGTCCTGCAGGCCCGCCGCAACATCGGCCAGCGTCGCAGCAATAATCTCGATGCAACGTTTTGCCTGTCGATAGGCATCGCCTTTGGCAACCGTTGTGCCATTTTCTCCGACCGCTGCCGTACCCGACACGCTGACGTGAGCACCGACACGAACGGCCCGGCTGTACGCAATGCGTTGTTCCCACGGCGCACCGGATTGAACAAGCAGTCTCGATGACATGAATCACTCCTGATTACTGGCGGCCGTATGTTACCCTCATTCGTGAGCCGCAATGATTAACAATTCTGAACTCGACATTCTGCGGCGAGCGCTGAAAACGCTCGCTGCGGGCAGCAAAGACCTGCCCGCGTGTTCGCCTGACCTTGACGCGGAGGCCGTTGAGGCGGTCGTCATAAAAGCGGCCGAACGCATGCAGGACAATTATCCCTATTTCCACCCGCAATATGCCGGGCAAATGCTCAAACCACCGCATCCGGTCGCGAGGATCGCTTACGCGCTGTCGCTGTGGGTAAATCCAAACAACCACGCACTGGATGGCGGACGCGCCAGTTCGGCGATGGAAAAAGAGTGTATCGTCGAGCTTGGCACCATGTTCGGCTGGGACCGGCCACTCGGCCACCTGACCGGCGGCGGAACGATGGCCAATCTGGAAGCGCTTTGGGTGTCGGGTCGATTGCACCCCGGCAAGCGCGTCATTGGCTCCGACCAGGCACACTACACGCACGCGCGCATCAGCGGCGTTCTCGATCTGGCGTATACGGCCGTAGCGACCGACATATCCGGGCGCCTTGATCCGGCTGCTGTTGAATCCGAACTGGCCCGGGGCGATGTCGGCACCGTGGTCGTCACAATGGGCAATACAGGCCTCGGTGCTGTCGACCCGCTGCACGAGATTCTTGCGCTGCGTGAGCGGTATGACTTTCGTATTCATGCAGATGCGGCCTATGGCGGGTACTTCCTGCTCGCGAACTCATTGCGCGCTGAGGCCAGGGCCGCGTTCGACGGGCTGTGTCAGGCTGATTCCATCGTTATCGATCCGCACAAGCACGGTCTGCAGCCCTACGGCTGCGGTTGTGTGTTGTTTCGCGACCCATCGGTCGGACAGATTTACCTGCATGATAGTCCGTACACGTACTTCAGTTCGGCAGAATTGCACCTTGGAGAAATCAGCCTCGAGTGTTCGCGTCCCGGTGCATCCGCAGTCGCCCTGTGGGCGACGCAGCAACTATTGCCGCCCGTTCCCGATGGCGAGTTCGCGGCTTCTCTGGACGACTGCATGACAGCGGCCCGACAGCTTCATGCGCTGCTATCGGAAAGCCCTCATTTCGTGCCGCTAATGCCGCCGGAACTCGACATCGTCGTCTACGCCGTTCAGGCAGACGACTCGACAACGGCCGGTACGATGGCACAGTCTGTCTTTGACTCGGCGGCACGCCTCGGTCTGCATCTGGCACTGATATCGTTGCCGGCACGGCTCGCTCAGCCGTGGCTCGGCGATATGCAGTTCAACTCCGACACCGTGACCTGCCTACGTTCGGTCCTGATGAAACCCGAACAAAAAGCCTGGGTACCGCGAATCGTCGAACTGCTCGAAGACGCCGCCGACATTAGTGTTAACAGGCCCTAACAGGCTTTAACTACCCGCCATCAGTGCGCGCACGATGTACAAACCCAAAAGAAAGCACACAAAACCGCCAAGCATCGTCGCCATCACATAAGAGAACGCCGTCACAAATTCGTTTCTCTGCAGCAGCGTGTGCAGCTCCAGCACGAGCGCGGACAACGTCGTGAAGCTTCCGCAGAAGCCGACAGCGAACAGCAGCCGGTACTGATCGGGAACAATACCTGCGTCATTGAACCAACTTGACGCGGCAATCAGCTGTGCGATTCCGCCCATGATGAGGCAGCCGAGCAGGTTTGCCGTCAGTGTGCCCCAGGGGAAACTGATGTCCCGCTGCAGAAATACATTTAACGAATAGCGCGCCATTGCGCCCGCAGCACCGCCAATGGCAACGAATACAAAGGAAAGCATCGTCGTTGGCATGCGATTGACCGACCCTACACCGACACCATAAACCTGGCTTCGCAGTCCGCCACGACTACACCGTCCGACACTCTGCGCGCCTCACCCCGAAGGACGGCGAGGCGCCCTTTTTCCTTGTCGACCCAGCCCTTCAATGCAATGGTCTGGCCAACGTAGAGCGGCTGCCGGTAACGAATCTCGCACTTCGCCGTGTGCGCACGGCGGCCGGACAGCCACAAAACATTGGCCGTAACGTCATCCAGCGCCGAGTACACGATACCTCCGTGCACAGTATTTTCCCAGCCGACGTGATTCTCGGTGCCCGTGAACTCGCCCGTGCAATAACGCCCATCGAAACTGAATCTGATCCCGAGGCCAATCGGATTATCCGTACCGCAGGCAAAACACATGCGGGCCTCGACGGATTCACTCATGGAATCTGCCGATCGATCGTGAGGCTGACATTCGAATCGTTCACTGCATCGATTTCCAGCACGCCGTACCAGTCGCCGGGTTTCGCAATCGGGCCACCGCCCAGTGACACTCGCGCAAGCAATTCGAAACGAGGAAATGCCGACAGGTTACGTCCCGGTACCATTGCATCCTTATCTGACAGCGAGACCTGCACC
This sequence comes from Woeseiaceae bacterium, assembly GCA_965224505.1. Taxonomy (GTDB): domain Bacteria; phylum Pseudomonadota; class Gammaproteobacteria; order Steroidobacterales; family Woeseiaceae; genus UBA1847. The sequence continues at coordinate 483,546 of CBDCZL010000018.1, read as the reverse complement.
GGCAGTTCGCTGAGTCTTCGCCGCACGACGGCGATCGGCGGCGACGGCTGCGCCGGATCGCGCGCGATGATGAATACGGTTGGGTCGCCTTCAAGCCTAACGTAATCTGCGAGTGCAACGGACACGGTGACGATGGCGTCCGATGGGTCCTCCGCCGAACTCGCGCGCGCGCCGGCATCCGCGTTGCGCCACAAATTGATTTGCCGCTCAAGCGAGTCGCGCACGTTTTCGGGCGCGTCTGACAGCAACAAGGCCTCCCAGCGCGATGCCGCGAGTTCGGTGTCGCCGCGACCGGCGGCAATGTACCCGCCATAAAACAATGCGGTCGGCTGGTCCGGCTGCAGTTCCAGCACCCGTTCGTAAACCACACTCGCCTGCTCATAATCCTTTAGCGCCTCGTGCGCACCCGCAAGCGCCAGCCAACCCTGCACGTCATTGGGGTGCTCCTGCAGATGCTGCTGCAAGGCGGCCGCCTCTTCCGCAGGATCGGGTACTTCGCCGGCACCGGATGGAACTCCGGGCTCACCAATCCCCGCGTAGAGGCCCGTAGATAGCGCGACGATGCCGATAATTGTGCCCGCCATGGTTGGCGTCAGCCTCTTTGCGTGGCGAAACAGCGGCCGCACGACGAACACCAGCGCCACACAAAGCAGCAATCCAAAGATCAGCCAAAGCGTCACTGCACGGTGCCTTTCGGATCCGTCTGTCCGGAATCCTCATCAGTCATCAGTGTCATTCGGTGACGGATGACCCGGACGAAACCAATCGCACCGATCAACAGGAACAATGCGGGGGCGAGCCACAGCAGCGCGGCGGCACCCGACACGCGAGGCCGGTACAACACAAAATCGCCATAGCGCTCAACCAGAAAATCGGCAACCTCCTCGTTCGATTTTCCCTCACCGATCAGACGCCGGATTTCGCGCCGCAGATCGGATGCAATGAACGCATTGGAGTCGCGGATGTTCTGGTTTTGGCAGGTAACACACCGCACCTCGGCAATCAGTGTCTCGTAGCGTTGCTGTTTTACGGGATCTTCGAACGCAAGCTCAGTATCGATCGCAAACGTGGTACCCGTCATTATCAGCAGCACGGAAAGCGTTACCAACGTCCTCATCGGGGTTCCTCCTGTGCCTGCCTCAGGCCCGCGATTCGCGGCAGGAATTCGCGCTCCCAGGACGCGCGATTCAAAGGACCTGCGAAGCGATACACAACCCGGCCCTCGGGCGTAATGAGAAATGTCTCGGGCGCACCGTACACGCCCCAGTCAATCCCGGCACGACCATCGCCGTCGAAACCCGATTTGACGTACGGGTCGCCATATTGCTGCAACCACTGCAATGCTGCGCCACGCTGATCGCGCCAGTTCAAACCATAGATCGGAAATTTACCCTCGCTGCTCAGCGCATTCAGAAACGGATGTTCGGCTTTACAGCCCACACACCAGGTTGCCCACACATTAACCAGCGCTACCTGTCCCTGAAGGTCAGCGTTTGCGAATCGCACAGCCGGATTTTTCAGACCGGGCAGATCGAACTCAGGCGCCGGCTTGCCGATGTACTGGGACGGCAACGCCGACGGATCGCGTTCGAGCCCGGCGAAAAAAAAGCCGATCAGCAACAACGCTGCGACCAACGGCAAAACAAAACGCGTCATACCGCCGGCTCCGCCGCTGCTGAGACGTCACCCGGTTTTGTCACGGTCTGGCGGTATCGGCGATCGGACACGGCAAGCAACCCGCCGAGCGCCATAAGAAAGGCGCCCACCCAGATGAACCGAATCAGTGGCTTGTACTGTATGCGAACGCTCCAGCTCTGCCTGTCGATCGGGTCACCGAGTGCAACGAACAAATCCTTGTTCCACTCGCCATGGATCGACGCCTCGGTCATCGGCGACTGCTGCACGCGATAGCGGCGTTTTTGCGGCCTCAACGTCGTGACAAACTCACCGCCGTCACGCACGTCCACAACGCCCTCAACCGCCGAGTAATTCGGTCCCTCTACTTCGACAAGCTCGCGCAGTTCAAACTCGTAGCCGGCGACGGTCAGGCTCTGGCCGACACTGAGTGAACGATCGGCCTCCACATCGAACGCGGACACGATGGTTACACCCAAGATGAACACCCCCATGCCGAGGTGCGCAATGCACATGCCCAGCGCGGAACGCGATAGTGCAGTGGCTGCGGAGGCTCGCCGCCACGATCGAATGACCGGCAACAGCGCCGACGCCGCAATCCAGACGGCTGCGATGCAGCCCGTTAACAGCAATATCGACGCACGGCCATAGACCAGCAGCGGCAGGAGCACACCTAACACGATGGCGATGATCGCTACGATACGTAGCTGCTTCTGCAAGCGGCCGCGCGGATGGCGGCGCCACGCCACATGCATACCGAGGCCAAGCAGAAAAATCAGCGGCAACATCGGAAACAGGAAGGCGATTTCGAACCACGGCGGTCCCATAGACATCTTAAGCCCCGTCGTCAGCTCAACGATCAGCGGCGACAGCGTTCCAAACAGGACCAGCATCGCCGCAACAACCAGCAGCACATTGTTCAGCAACAGGAAGGTCTCGCGGGACAACAGGGCGAATCCGGCCGTGGAATCCAGCCCGGGCGCACGTATGGCATAGAGTATCAGCGCCCCGACCACCACGAGCCCAAGGAACGCGAGGATGAAGTAACCGCGCGTCGGATCAGAGGCAAACGAGTGGACGGACACGATGATGCCCGAGCGCACGAGAAACGTGCCAAGCAGGCTCAGCGAAAACGCGGCGATGGCGAGCAGCAACGTCCAGCTTTTGAACAGACCCCGTTTTTCGGTCACGGCCAGTGAGTGAATCAGCGCGGTGCCGATCAGCCATGGCATAAACGACGCGTTCTCAACGGGATCCCAGAACCACCAGCCGCCCCAGCCGAGTTCGTAGTAGGCCCACCAACTGCCTAACGCAATACCGAGCGTCAGAAACAACCAGGCAACCGTCGTCCACGGCCGGGTCCATTTCGCCCATCGGCGATCGAGGTCGCCGCCGATCATTGCTGCAATGGCGAACGAAAACGCCACCGAAAATCCGACGTAGCCGATGTAGAGCATCGGCGGATGAATCGCCAGCCCGGGATCCTGCAACAACGGATTCAGATCGGCACCGTCGATGGGTGGATTTGCGAATCGTTCAAACGGATTGGACGTCAGCAATGCAAACAACATGAAACCTATAGACAACAGCCCAAGCACCGCAAGCACGCGCGCGGCCATGCGCGGCGGCAGATTCGCGCTGAACCTGGCGACTGCGAGCGTCCAGGCCGAAAGCAACAGTATCCACAGCAGCAGCGATCCTTCGTGCGCGCTCCAGACGGCAGAAACCTTGTACAAAGTTGGCAGCGCAATCTGAGAGTGGCTGGCGACGTACGCGACCGAGAAATCGTCATTTAGAAATGCCCAGGTCAGTGCCGCATACGCCAGCAGCACGAACACAAACTGTCCGGCAGCCGCAGGACGCGCCACGGCCATGAGTGCTGCGTCACCCTTGTGCGCACCGATGAGCGGCAGACAGCCCTGGCACAAAGCCATCGAGAGCGCGAGTATCAGGCAAAAATGTCCGATCTCAGGGATCACTGGTATTCACACTCATCGGCACCGTCCATAAGCGCACTCGTCTTCTCGTCGACGTGCTTCGCCAGCGACTCCGCCACTTCCGGCGCCATGTAGTTTTCGTCGTGCTTGGCGAGAATCTTGTCGGCCGCAAATACACCATCCGCCATGCGACCGTGCGCAACCACCCCCTGCCCTTCGCGAAACAAATCGGGCAGCACGCCCGTGTAGCTGACCGGAATCTCGCAGCGCAGATCGGTAACGCGAAAACGCAGCGCAAGCGACCCGGGCGTTCGCTCGATACTGTCATCCACAACCAGCCCGCCGATGCGAAAGTTACGCCCACTCGGGTATTCTCCGGCGACCACATCGGATATCTCGACGAAAAACATCATGTTCTCCTCGAAAGCGCGTAACGTGAACACGCTTGCAATCGCCAGCCCCGCCGCGGCGAGTCCCAGCGCGAGCATCCGCTGCTGCCTGGGCTTCATTCGTAACCCTCGAGTGCGCGAATGCGCACTTCTATCTCGCGATAGACGCGTTTATGCCGCACCCGCGAGCGCCAGTCGCTGAGTATAATCACGAGTGCGGTCAGCCCAAAACAACTCCAGACGTAGACGCCGTATTCTCCCATCGACAAGCCTTCCATCAAGTGCCACCCTCCGTTGCCAGCATCATTTTTTTCACCCAGCCCGTACGACGTTCCCGGTGCAGAATTTCCGTACGAATTCGGCGCGTGAGCAGCGCACCGAAAATCAGCGTAAATCCGAATATCATCGCGAGCAGCGGGTAGAGCATGTCCACGTCCATTGCAGGCCCTCCTTCGCGAAACAGCGTCTGTCCCTGATGCAGCGAACTCCACCATTCCACCGAGTAATGGACGATCACAACATTGACCACGCCCACAAGCGCGAGTACCGCGCTGGCCTTGTCGGCCTTTGCCGTGTCGTCAATCGATGCGCGCAGGGCCATGTAACCGAAGTAGAGAAACAGCAAAATCAGTTCCGACGTCAGCCGTGGGTCTCCCCACTCCCACCACGTGCCCCACATCGGCCGTCCCCAGACGGCGCCTGTGACCAGCGCCAGAAACGTAAACGCCGCTCCGAGTGGCGCCGCGGCTGCAGCAACCGCGTGCGCCATCTTCATTCTCCAGATCAGACCGATGCCCCCGCCCACGGCGATCACCATGTACGCCATGAGGGACAAATAGGCCGACGGCACGTGGACGTAGATGATGCGAAACGCATCGCCCTGCTGATAGTCCTCGGGCGCCACGAACAAGCCCGCGTAGCTGCCCCAAGCAACCAGCAACAAACCCGGAACCATCAGCCATGGGATCATGAGTCTGGCGGTTCGATAGAAATGCGGCGGCGAAGCCAGCTTATGAAACCATGTCCACATGCCGAATATTCTACTCGTTACTGATACGCAATGCGGCAGCCGTTGCGTACGGTGTCGTGGACAATGCCGCAACGGCGTAAGCGGCAAGAGCCCAGACACCCGTCGCAAACGGGTCGCCTGCTGCAGACAGGGAAACGGTATTCGCACCCAGCAGCAACACAGGCATCGACAACGGCAGAATCAACAGGCTCAGAAGCGCCGTACCGCGATGAAGTCCGACTGTCAGCGCCGCGCCGACGGCGCCGAGCAGGCTTAGCGTTGCCGTGCCGAGCAGAAGCGTCAGCATCAGCACGCCCATCGTGGCCGGCGGCATACGATAGGTCAACGCAATAAGGGGAGAAATCAGCACCAGCGGCAGGCCGCTGACCAGCCAGTGTGCCAGCGTCTTACTCAATGCCAGCAAAGGCAGCGGCTGCGGACTCAGGAGCATCTGATCGAGACTGCCGTCCTCGTGATCGACCGTGAACAGTGAATTGAGCGACAGCAAAACCGCCAGCAATGCCCCGACCCACAGCACACCGGGCCCGCTGAACGAGAGTTGCTCCGCTTCGGGTCCGACCGCCAGCGGAAACAGCGTGCTCACCATGGCGAAGAAAAACAACGGATTGAGAACGTCGCCGGGGCGCCTGCAGGCAAGCAACAGGTCGCGGCGGACGGTTGCGAACATACCGACCAGCATGCCTGGGCTTTCTGCAGGCTCGTCCGGCATCAGAGCGTCACCCGCTGCACCGTGGCATCGACCGCCACATCCTGATGCGCCGCCATGATGCAGATGCCGCCTGCGGCCAGATGCTCGCTGACGATATCCGACACCAGCGAACGGCCACCGCGGTCCAGGTTCGTAAACGGTTCATCCATGAGCCACAGAGGCGCATCGGCCAGCAATAACCTGGCGAGTGCCACACGGCGCTGCTGCCCCGCCGATAGCGACCGCAGCGGCAGCGATGTCAGCCGCGACAGGCCAAGCCGGTCGAATACGGCCGCGCTCTCCTGTTGCGTCTGCGGTCGCAGAGACGCTTCGAAGCGCAGATTTTCCACCAGCGTGAGGTCGGCCTTGAGACCCGTGCGATGTGCCAGCCACACCAGGCTGGCACGAAACCGCTGACGATCGCCGGCAATCTCAGCGCCATTCCAGTTCAGCTCGCCCGATTCCAGCGGGAGCAGGCCGGCAATGGCGCGCAGCAACGTCGTTTTACCGCTGCCGTTTTCACCCTGAAGCAACAGCAGTTCGCCGCTGTTGACGGCGAACGAAAGGTCCCTGAACAGGCACCGATCGCCGCGAATCACGGTCAACCGGTGTGCTGACAAACCGACGCTCAATTCACTATTCCGGACGGCCAGGAAGCCAGCGTAAGTTAGTCAATTTTATTTGTATATTTATCATATAGTTATGTGCTTTTATTAACTTAAATTAGAACAGTGAATTACTATTTCGTACAGTCGTAAAATTTTACAGTTTGGTTTGCATGACGGAACGCCGAATCGTAGACTGAACGACCCGGTTGGCACTTTACAAAATGCCTTTGACCGGCCCCTGTATCAAACACACTTAACGCGCTCCAAAAGCTTAGAGATTGACCGTATGGACCTGGGTGCAGCCGGCCTTGACCAACAACCCTTTCCCGCGCAGGGAAAGCCGGTGGCGATCATACCTTATGCGTCGGAGCGCGAGGCAATCCGGATGTTACGCGCAACATACGTACATCCCACCGGACTGTCACTGCTGCAGGGGCCGAACCTTGCCGGCAAGTCCACACTCATCGGCACCTTTGTCGAGTCGTTGCACACCGACTGCGCCGTCGCCATCGTCGAAGGCCGGGGGCTTAACGCAAGCGAACTGCTGGTTCGCGTGCTACAGCAGTTTGGTTATGACGTCGAACTGAACTCCACCAAAGAGCTGCTGGGCCTGATTCGTGTGTTTGTGTTGCAGCAGGCCGCGTCAGGGGAGTCACCGCTGCTCGTTGTGAATCACGTGCATGAGTTGAAGCCGAGCGCGCTGCGTGCCGTCTGTGAACTCGCGGAACTCCGCGTGCGCAACGTCTGTGCGTTAAAGATTGTCCTGGTCAGCGATCGACCGCTCGCGCCGATCATCGAATCGTCCGGGATGGCGGCCGTGGCGGACCGCCTGCTGGAAAATTTTCATCTGCATCCAATGTCGCGTAAGGAAACGGCGTTGTATCTGCACACGAAACTGCGAGCAGCAGGCCGCGAAGACCCGGAATCGATTTTTCCGAATGAAACCTGCGAGGAATTGTGGCGGGCCTCCGGCGGTTGGCCAGGTATCCTCGACCGCATCGCCTTGCTCGCGCTCGCCAAAGCAGAAAAACTGCCCGTCCCGGCCTGCGAAATCGAATCGCCGGCGCTGCCTGGGCCCACCTGGAGTAACAAAGCGCTGGCGCAGCATTCCGATGAGTTGGGCGATTCGCCACAGCCGCCGCATATTGTCGTGACCAACAACGGCAGTGTCATGCAGGAACTGACGATGGATACGTCGCGACTGCTGATCGGCCGCTCGGAGCACAACGACATTTCGATCAGCAGCCGCTTTGTCAGCCGGCACCACGCTCTGATCGTGCGCCATCGCACAACGACGTTCCTGATGGACCTCAACAGCACCAATGGCACATTCGTTAATTCACGCCGCGTGTCCAATCATGTTCTGCGCCACGAAGACATCGTCACGCTGGGGCATCACAAGATCAAATTCTACGATCCGTTCGCGACACCGAGCGACCTCGTTGCCGATGCGGATTTCGCGGACACCGCCGTGATGAAAAGCCTCGAAGACATGCGGAATCTGCTGGCAAAGGAAAACACGGCGCTGTTACCCGCGACGTCAGAAGATTTACCGACAGTAAAGACCTAGTGGGCCGTGCGGTAAATTCGGTCACTTTCAGAGTCCTTCTCAAGGGGCAGACCCAGGCGAAGCGGTGCCGGCATAGCCGGGCTATGTCAAGCCGCTTCAACACCGGTATGCCCCTTGAGAAGGGCTCCCTGTGGGTCGCACCACAACGCCCTTCGGCGGCGTTGAGCTCGCTTGAATTGGCGACGGCCAGTCCTGCGCTCGCTCGCCTTGCCCAAGGGCGTTGTGATGCGACTGAAAGTAACCGAATTTACCGCACGGCCCACTAGTGAACCGCCAGCCTCGATTCGGTGGTCTCTGAAATGCAAGGAACTTACGGGACAGGATTAGGACCTGGCGAAATACGCTTGCCTGAAGTGCTTGCGGCACATTGATACGTAACGGTCGTTGCCACCTATCTCAACCTGCGAACCGCTGGTCACGGCATTGCCCGACTCGTCCATACGCACAACCATCGTGGCCTTTGTGCCACAGTGGCAAATGGCCTTGATTTCCTTGAGGTTGTCGGACCACGCGAGCAGATACTTGCTGCCCTCGAACGGTTCTCCCTGAAAATCGGTTCGCAATCCATAGGCGAGAACCGGTATGTCCAGGCGGTCGGTCACGTCGCCGAGCTGGAACACCTGATCACGTGTCAGAAACTGAGCCTCGTCGATCAGCACGCAATGGATATCCTCCGCGCTGGCGGCTGAGCGAATCACTTCGAAGAGGTCGTGGTCCGCACTGAATTCAGTGGCATTCGACTCGATGCCGATGCGCGAGGTCACTTTGCCGGAACCGAAGCGATCGTCGACAGCCGGCGCCATGACGAGCGTATTCATGCCTCGCTCGCGGTAGTTGTAACTGGATTGCAGCAATGCGGTCGACTTGCCCGCATTCATCGACGAGTAATAAAAATACAACTTAGCCATACCCCATTGTCGCACCAACGAGGTGTCAGACACCAACCCCTGGTGTCAGGTACCGATGGGTGGTGTCGGGTACGGCCCTAGCGCCTGAGCGTCAGTACTTTGCCAATCGAGCGATGGAAAGGGGCACCGGAGTTTTCGTAGCGGCAATTGGGACATTCGTTCGTGAGCGCGTGTCGGTCAGAAATGACCTGCGGCACCGGTGTCACCTTGCCGCGTCGCAGGCAGCAACTGCAGATCACCAGATTGCTCAGGCGATTTAAGAGTCTGTAGTCAACATTCGTTTCTGCAGCGGCTGCCATGGTTTCGGTCTCCATTCGGACAGCCTATTTGTGACACTGAACGGAGCAGCAGACCAGAAAAGACAGCTCGGAAGTACTGAACTGTTAACCAGTCCACACTTTGGCTGTGATGCAGGTCTCGGGTCGCTACTACTGACTTATCCATCTCGCACGAACGAATTGCTAAAAGCTATGGATGGTGCCCAGAGCCGGACTCGAACCGGCACGTCCTTTCGGACAGCGGATTTTAAGTCCGCAGCGTCTACCAATTCCGCCATCCGGGCGCGATGCGAGAAATGGAGGCTAGGGTCGGAATCGAACCGGCGTACACGGAGTTGCAGTCCGCTGCATAACCACTCTGCCACCTAGCCTCTGAACCCCTGCGAAACGGCGGCAGAAGCCGCTCCGACGAGCAGGCGTCGCAGTATACAGCGACTGGTGTCTGCGTCAATTTCCATTTCTGTTTCGCCGCAATGCGCGGCATAATGACAACATGCACAGACGATTGCCGCTTTCGTTGGTCCCGCTGTTTGTGCTCGGCTGCACTAAACAGTCTCCGCCGGTGCTCGATGAACCGTATCCGATTCCGGTACCGGACGCCCCGCCCTCTCTAAGTCCACGGCTAGCACAACACACCGATGATGGAACAACAATCCTGAGCTGGGTGGAACCGCGGCCTGACGGCGCGAAGTTGCGATACTCACTGTATCGGGACGGTGACTGGCAGCCACCCGCCGACGTAGTGTCCGACCCGAACATGTTTGTCAACTGGGCCGATCTGCCCGCGGTCACGCCCCTGTCCGATGGACACCTGATCGCTCACTGGCTGCGGCGCAGCGGCGATGCACCGTACGCCTACGATGTGATCGCCTCGCTGTCGTCCGGCGCTGCGTGGAGCGAACCGCAATCGCCGCACGACGACGGCACCGAAACCGAACACGGATTCGTCTCTGTCCTGGCGGCTCCGGCGGGCGCGGAGCTAATCTGGCTGGATGGCCGTAACATGGACGCTGGTATGTCGCTGCGCTCTGCGCAGGTTTCGCTGGACGGATCGGTATCGGGTGAGACGATCATCGACGATCTCGTCTGCGATTGCTGCCCGACCGATGCGGCCGCTGCTGCCTCGGGCAGCATCGCGGTGTACCGCAATCGTACCGCCGACGAAATCAGAGACATCTACGTAAGCCGCAAGATCGACGGCCGCTGGCAGCCCGGGATCACCGTGGCCAACGACGGCTGGCGTATCGAGGGATGCCCGGTCAATGGCCCGGCCATCGCCACGCACGGAGACTCGGTCGCGGTGGCCTGGTTCAGCGGCGCCGATGACCGCAATACCGTCAAAATCGCTGCATCGGCCAACGGCGGCCGGTCGTTTTCCGAACCGATTCTCATCGCCGATCGAAATACCGTGGGGCATGTCGGCATCGCGTTCATAGACGCGCAGCGCTACGCCATTAGCTGGATGGAAACGGCACGCGGCGGAGGATACGAAATCAACCTTCGCGGTGTCACGCTCGACGGCCAGACCGGCGCCGTCAAACTTGTCGGCCGCAGCAGCGTCCGTAAAACCGTGCCTCAGATAACACGTGTTGACGACCAGTTTCTGCTCACATGGAGCGACATCGTCGGCGACGTGGATACGGTCGTTTCAGTACGAGTACCCATACTGGATTTTCGCGCCGATTGACGACGGCAATCGCTTCGACGCTCGGGTCGCCCAACGCAGCAAGACAGCGTCTGTCTGCGAGTCCGCTTCTATTGCAAACTCATTCCGTGGCAGGTTAAAAACGCCCGCCAACACATCGCCGCTTACAAACAGGATCAGGGCCCTTGGTAGACGTGATGCCGATACAACTGTCCCCGACAACTCAGGCGACTCTTTCGGCCTGCCGTTACAATTTCGTGATCATTTCGTGAGAGCGGTGTGAAGTCGATGGCTCAGAGTCGGGGTTCCAACAACCATTGGGAGGTCCATTCCATGACAAAATCACAACTATTCAGCGCAGTCATCATTGTCGCATCGGCCGTCACACTTGGCAGCGCCGCATTTGCCGAACGCACCACAGGCCGTGGCACCGGTCCGGTTGTATACGTGACCTCGCTTGGGCTGTACTTCGACTCCATCGTCGTTGTTGAATCTCTGCCCGCCAGGGGTCGTTTTCAACAGCTGATTCCGGGCGAGAACGGCCTCGAAACCGAGTTCGGGCCAGGTACACCAGGACACCTGGGCGGACGCTGGTGGATTGACGTTAACGAGGACGGCATTATGGACGACCGCGACCGCTATTTTCTTTGCCCGCTGCTGGGGCCGGGACGTCCCAATCCCTGACACCGGTTTATCCAGACCGTGATTCCGGAGGGCTGCTGAAATGCGGCCCTTTTTTTTGACGTCAAATTTTCGCGAGTATCCAAAACTGATAACCAGTGCCTTGCTTTATTGTTAAACCGACTCTAAAACTATGATCCTCAAGTAAATTTCAGCCCCGTTTGTCAATGAACAAGTACTTTTTGGTGTGCGTATTCATCGCACACTTCACCAACTCGCAAGCGTCAGCCAACGAATCCGCGTCAGATCGGATTGAATTGTTGCTCCGGCAGGTGCAGCAATTATCCGATGAGGTTCAAAACCTCAGAATGACGCAGGTCCGCCGCGACGCGCAATACGAGGAACTTCTCGCCGAGGTGACTTCGCTGCGACAGACGCTGGCGGAGCAGGACTTGGCTGATTTGCCCGCCGAAAGTAACGGCACAACGGTCGTCGACCTCGACATCCAGGAATTGGATTCGCTCGACAACGATGGCGATGCTCACGTCCTGTCGAATCCGTGGTGGAAGAATTTCCAGTTGTCCGGGTTCGGCGCGGCCGGCTACTACGATACGGGTACAGCGGGAACGCAGCCGGACGGGAGCTTTCATATCCGGGAAGCAACGATTTTCATTGAAGCAGAGGCCTGGGATGACCTGTCGTTTTACGTCGAATTTGCGACCAATCGCCTGGGTAAGGACGACCAGGTGTTTACGCGCACCAGCGAGGTGTACCTGCACGCGCGGAACCTGTTTCCACGCACCGAATCCCCCATTGGCATGAAACTCGGCCGCATCGATGTGCCGTTCGGCGAAGAGTATCTGTTTCAGGACGCAATCGATAATCCGCTGATAACGCATTCCGCACCGTGGCCCTACGGTTTTGACGAGGGCGTGCTGTTGTATAGCAAGTTCAAAGGGATTGACTGGATTGCTTCCATTACCGACGGTACAGACGAGCGCAGCTTTGACGACGATTCGAGCAAGGCCGTTAACCTTAAATTCTCAGGCAATCCGACACCCTCGCTGTACCTGAGCGCAAGTTTTATGGACAACGGCGATGCCGGCAAAAGTGCCGTCGAGTTTGCCGGCAGCCATTTCGAACCCGTGATGGGGAGCGACGCCTCGCTCGTCGGCGCGAGACTGGCGCAGGTCGACGCCACCTATGCCTTCGGCCACGGCAATTTCAGTGGCAAGCTCTGGCTATCCTACGGCGCGGCCGAGCAAAACGATGCCGGCGACCTGTTTGACCGGGATTTCCGATGGTGGGTGGTACAACCGTATCTTCAGCTCAATGAACATTGGTACACGGTGCTTCGCTTCAGCGAGATCGGTACCTACGACCGAACCGAAGGCTACCATTTCGACGGCAAGACTTTCGCGGGCGGCAATTCGTCATTCGGTTACGATGTGGAAAGATTCAGACGCTTTGCCGTGGGACTCGGCTGGACACCCAATCCGAATCTTCGCACGAAACTAGAGATTGGCAGAGACTGGTTCGATCTGATCGATGCAAGTGCAAGAACGCCGGACAACGACGACCGGTCGTTCATCGGAATCGAAGCGGCGGTCGGATTCTGATGAAACCCTCGCGGCGTTTTAGTGCCTGGCACCGAGGCTGTGCCTTTGCATGGCTGAGTCTGCTCCTGGCCGTCCCGTGCTCCATCGCGCGGGCAGTCGACGCTGAGCCGACTTCGTCAACGTCACAAAACTCGGTTTCGGGCCTCATTCGTATTGTCGACAGGAATGGCGTCGAAAAGAACGATCATGCCAACGTCGTCGTATTTCTCGATGGCGCCACGGCCGAGCCTCCGCCGGACGCGGACGAATTGCCAGTGATCTCGCACAAGGGCCGCTTATTTACACCCCGCGTCCTGCCCATTGTGCGCGGTCAGAAAGTCGATTTCTACAACGACGACGTGATTTTTCACAACGTCTTTTCACTGTCGAAAATAAAACCGTTCGATCTCGGCATTTACCCGAAAGGCACATCGAAAATCGTGCAATTCGATCAGCCCGGGCTCGCGAAAATCTACTGCAACATCCATCCGAACATGATCAGCAACATCCTGGTGTTGAACAACTTGTTGTTCGATGTCACGGAGGCGGACGGCCGTTTCAACATCGAAAACGTGCCCGACGGCGAATACCTGTTGCGCGTCTGGCACGAGTTCGGGGAAGTATGGGAGACGACGATCCGATTCCCATTGTCGGCTCCGCTGGAGGAAACGATCGTCGTTAAGGAAACCCGACGCGTGCAGCTGCACAGGAACAAGTTCGGAAAGCACTACGACACGAAGTACCGGTAATGCTCAACAGCATCGGATTGCGCATTTTCCTGGCCTTGTTCGTCGTGTTGACGACGTTCGTGATCGCGGTTTTCGTCGCAACCCAGGGAATGCTCTCCGACACCACCAAGCGCTACTCATTGCAGGGGCTCAAAGGATCCGTGCTGGCCTATCACCGATACGATGCGCAGCGCCGCGATCTGATGCTGACTCAGGCCCACTCGCTGGCCGAGACGCCGCACTTAAAGGCGACGCTGACAATCCCCGACGTGGACGACGACACACTGTCCTACGCTGGCGCGTTGTTGCGCGACGTCGTACGCGCGCCGCTGCTGTTGATTCTCGATACCGACGGCAATCTGCTGACGGATGTCAATCGACTAAGCGCCGATAGTATCAGCCTTCTCGCCATGCCCGGCGTGACGTCTGCGCAGTCGGGTACGGAACACTATGGACATTGGCGCTACGAGGAAAAACTTTATCGGGTGGCCGTTGTACCGGTTATTGCAGCTCAGCAATTCATCGGCATCATTGTTGTTGGCCAGCAACTCGACAGCTTAGACGCCGTCAGCGTTGCCGAAGACATTTCCGGAAGTTCTGTCATTCAGTCACACGCAGCCGCCGGGCAGTTGATTGCGACGACGACTTCTTCGACAGGGGATGAGATCGTAGCGAGTCTAGACAGCGCGACACCGGTCGACACGGTTGAGAACGTGGAACTGGTCGCGACAAAGGTGGACGACCGATTGTACTACGTCGCGGCCGAGCGACAGCCGGAGATTGACGAAGTGCTTTACTTTTACCGGGACGCGAACGTTGTACCGGCCGACTTCGATTCGGCAGGTAAACAAATTTTTGCGGCAAGCATGATTACGCTGGCTATCGGTGTTCTGCTCAGTGTCCTGGTTTCCATGCGAATCAGCCGACCGGTACGAAAACTCACCGATGCGGCATCCGCCTTCGCGCTGGGCAACTTTTCGGTGCGTGTGGAACAGGAATCCCGCGATGAAATCGGGCAACTCGCTCACGCATTCAACGAAATGGCGCAGGTCATTCAGGTGGCCCGGGACCAGCTCGTCGCAAGCCGAGACCTCGCCGAAGACGCGAGCCGTGCAAAAAGCGAATTCCTCGCGACGATGAGCCACGAAATCAGAACTCCGATGAACGGGGTGCTGGGCATGCTCGAACTGCTCGAACACAGCCCGCTCAACGACACACAAAAGGCGTACGTTGAAGTCATTCGCAATTCGGGCGATATGCTGCTCGGCATCATCAACGATATACTGGACTTCTCGAAGATCGAAGCCGGGAAACTGGACCTCGATATCGCCGCATTCGATCTCGATCGCCTGATGTCGGAAACGAGTGAGATATTCAAAGTGCAGGCGCAAACCAAAGGCCTCGTATTCAATTGCGCGAGCCCCGAGGACATACCCCGCCTGCTCGGTGATCCCACTCGGCTAAAACAGGTCCTGACCAATTTGATTGGTAACGCCGTTAAATTTACCGAAGAAGGTACCGTAACCGTCTCCGCGATGTCGCAGGCCGTCGACGACTCTCACCTCGATATTAGTATTGCGGTGGCCGACACCGGCATCGGTATCTCTGAAGAAGTGCAACACGACATCTTCCAACCGTTCGCGCAGGCAGACAGCGGAACCACGAGAAACTATGGAGGCACCGGCCTCGGACTCGCCATTTCGCGGCGGTTGATGCAACTCATGGGTGGCGATATCGAATTGGAAAGCGCCCCAGGTGAGGGTTCAGAATTCATAATTAGGCTGCGCCTTAAGCGTGCATAGTCATCGACCAGATCTGCGCCATCGAAGTTAAAACAGCATCGCCGGTAAAACCCGGCTCCGAAGTAGTTGTATCTCAGTTTAGAGGCGACCGAACAGGCTGCCTGTGATTGCTGGGATCTGTTACTGCGCTATCTGTGTGCTTCGCGCTCATACTCTCGACGCTCTTTGGCCGCTTCCCGCTCGGCCTCCTCGTAGCGTTTACGCTCCTCGCGATCCATTTCCTCGAAGTGCTTGCGTTCCTCACGTTCCATTTCCTCGAAGTGCTGACGCTCTTCTCGTTCGTACTCACGGCGCTCTTCGGCGGCTTCCCGCTCAGCTTCTTCGAAGCGTTTGCGCTCTTCGCGTTCATACTCTCGACGTTCTTTGGCCGCCTCCCGCTCGGCTTCCTCGTAGCGTTTTCGCTCCTCGCGATCCATTTCCTCGTAGCGCTTGCGCTCTTCGCGTTCATACTCTCGACGCTCTTTGGCCGCTTCCCGCTCAGCTCTCGCAGTACGTTTGCGCTCCTCGAGATCCTTGTCCTCATAGTGCCTGCGCTCCTCGCGATCATAGTCGTCGGATTCCGCTATGGCCGTTGAGCTGCTAAACGCGAGGACTGCTGCGGCCAGGACGACCGGTAACTTGATCATAATGTACTTCCTCCCTGCGGTATGTTCGCCCAGTATGCAACTGAAGTGCTGAATGACAGCTTAACGCCAACGAGTGGTCAACTAAATTGCGCAGGCGGCCAACTTATTGAAGGCGCTGCCCCTCCATTGTCCGATGCTTACCGGGCATGTATCCACTCTCTTGAGTTGCACTTCGTCACCAACAAAGCGATTATCGGTACATATGCGCAGTGCACGGATAGTTTTACGGTGCTTCGCGTTGAATTGCATTCGAAATGGGGAAAAATGCCTGTCTGGTACCTATTGGTATGGCTCGCGATCGGTGGGATCGCCGGCTATTTCGCAGGTCAGTTCATGGGGGCGAATCGTCCGTTTGGTGTCCTCGGTGACATCGGGCCTGGTATTGTCGGGTCCATTATCGGCGGTTGGATTCTCGGCCTGCTCGGACTGGGAGGCTCCGGCATACTTGCTTCGCTGATCACCGCGTTTATCGGTGCCGTGGCACTGATATGGGTTGTGCGACTCATTAAGAAGGCTTAAGAACAATGACTGAGAATCGAAATGAACTCATAGATCGACTGTCGGAACTGCTCGAACCCGAAAAAGCCGAATCATCTTCCAACAGGAGTTCGCTGGCCGACGTTTTCGGGAAGATAAAAGACATCCTGTCCAAACCTTTGCCCGGTACAGCCAGAGAAGATGAGAGCACGACAGAATACACAGAAACAAATTCACAGGGACGATACGATCGCACAACTCGCCCACACCCGAAAGCCAAACGCCCCAGGGAAATCGAAGAAAATTCCTATGAAGACCGGGATATCGAGGACTGGGACGAAGAGGATGACGATGACCGCGAGGATAAACACGCCGCCCGTGAAGCCTGGCACGCTTTGCGGGATGCACATCACGAGGAGTGGGACGATCTCAAGGACCGGCATCGCGCTGAGCGCGACTCGCTGAAAGACGAGCACCGGCGCGAGCGTGACGAACTCAGGCAACGCGTGGGTCGCGCCAGACACAGGCGTAACAAGCGCCGCGAATGGCGACGGGAACATCGCAACAGAGGTCGGGGCCGGGGACGCAGCGACAGCTAAGCAGACCCGCCAGACAAGAATCGGTCACACCCGGAGATGCGGCCGATTTCATTTCGTCTTGGCAGTCAGATAATCGATTGATTATCCTAAGGAATTTGGAGCGGGAAACCAGGTTCGAACTGGCGACCTCAACCTTGGCAAGGTTGCGCTCTACCAACTGAGCTATTCCCGCGAAGGGCGCAAATTCTATCCTGTCCAGGCATCAAGTCAAGGCAATTTCGCCAATAATTATTCTTGCTGGTCGCTGACGATGAACGGCCAGGCGGCTTTGAGGTAGATGGCCATCGACCAGATCGTCATGACCGCCGCCAAAACGAGCAACACGAATCCGACCGTATAGATCGGTATCCCGAACAGGTCGTTGTGGTACACCATAAATGCGATGCCGAACATCTGCAGCGTGGTTTTGACCTTGCCGGCCATCGACACTTTGACGTTGGCCCGCTCGCCGATCGTCGCCATCCATTCGCGCAGCGCCGAAATCGTGATTTCGCGGCCGATAATGATCATTGCGATGATGTCTTCGAACCAGCCCGATTCGGCCTGAACGAGCATCACGAGCACGATCGCGACCATGAGTTTGTCGGCCACAGGATCCAGAAACTCACCAAATCGAGACGTCTGACCAAACCGGCGCGCGACCCAGCCGTCAATTAAATCAGTGACCGCGGCAATACCGAACAGGATAGCGGCAATTGGCCGCGCGTTCGGCAGTGTGCTGTAGAAACAGATCACAACAATCGGAATCGCTGCGATACGAAACATCGTCAGCAGGTTTGCCAGATTGAGTTTCAAAACTGCCCTTGTCGTTAATCCGCATCCGGGTGCAGGCTATTGTATATGGTTTCGGCCAGAGAGCGACCGATACCTCGAACGCCGGCGAGATCGTCGATGCCGGCGTTGACGACGCCCTGCAGGCCGCCAAACTGACGCAGTATTTCGCGGCGCTTCTTTGGACCGAGTCCAGGTATCGACTCGAGCGTCGATGTCCGGCGCGCCTTCGCACGGCGTTGCCGGTGGCCCGTGATCGCGAACCGATGCGCCTCATCGCGGATCTGCTGTATCAGCAACAGCGCCGGTGAGTCGGCCGGCAACGACAACGGCTTTCGTTCACCGGGCCGGAACAGCTGCTCGGCACCGGGACGGCGCGAGCGGCCCTTAGCGACGCCGACCACGGTCAGCCAGCCGAGATCGAGACTGCTGAGCACCTTCATCGCCTCGCCCAGCTGCCCTTTGCCGCCGTCGATCAGCAGCACATCGGGCATCGCCACCTCGCCTTTTTTGATTCTCGCATAGCGTCGTGACAGCGCCTCAGCCATGGCCGCGTAGTCGTCGCCCGCGGCCTCCGGCATCAGATTGAATCGCCGGTAATCGCTCTTGAGCGGGCCCGCCGTGTTAAACACCACGCACGATGCAACTGTAGCCTCGCCGGACGTATGACTGACATCGAAGCATTCAAGCCGCTGCGGCGCATCGTGCAGTTCCAGCAGCTTACCGAGTGCCTCGAATTGTCGCTGGATGGTCGCGTTGCTCGCCACTTTCAGGTTCAGGCCCTGTTGCGCATTGGTCTCAGCCATCTGAAGCCAGCGCCGACGATCCCCGCGTACGCGCGATCGCAATTCGACCTTGCGCTGCATGCGTTGGGATAATTCCTGCTGCAGGAGCGGACCATCCTCTATATCCGATTCCAACACGATCTCGGCCGGCGCGTCGCGGCCCAGATAGTATTGCGCAACGAACGCATTCAGGATCTTCCGTTTATCGGTCTCGCCCGGAAGGCGTGGAAAATGGTCGCGGCTGCCAATGATCCCGCCGTTGCGGATAAACAGAACCGTCACGCAGTGAATGGCGCTGTTGGAAGCGAAGCCGAGAACGTCAATATCGAGCCTGCCGTGGCGCTTGACGAGCTGCCGCGCCTCGATTTCCTTGAGTTTTGAAATCTGGTCCCGAAACCGTGCTGCCTGCTCATAGTCCTGATTCGCCGCCGCCTGCTCCATGCGATGTACGAATGTACTCACGACACTCTTGTTTCGGCCTTCGAGAAACAACACGGCCGCGTCAATATCCTTTGCGTATTGCCCGGCATCTATGAGGCCGACACAGGGTGCCGTGCAGCGCCTGATCTGGTACTGCAGGCATGGACGTGAGCGATTCTTAAAAAACGTCTCGTTGCAGTTACGGATCATGAAGAGTTTTTCGAGTTCGTTGAGTGTCTGTCGCACCACTCGCGCATTGGGATACGGACCGAAGTAGCGCCCTCTTCCCTTGCGCGGACCGCGATGAAACCGCAGGCGCGGAAACTCGTGATCCGTGGACGCGTAAATGTACGGGTAACTCTTGTCGTCGCGCAGCAGGATGTTAAAGCGCGGACGGTGCTGCTTGATCAGACTGTTTTCGAGCAGCAGTGCCTCGCCCTCGGTATTCGCGACCGTCACCTCCACACGCTCGACGAGCGCGACCATGGCGGCCGTCTTTGCATCCGCGTGAGTTTTCTGGAAGTAACTCGACACGCGTTTTTTAAGGTCGCGAGCCTTGCCGACGTAGAGAATGCGGCGTTTCGCACCGATCATCCGATACACGCCAGGGCGATGCGTCAGCGTTTTCAGAAACGAGTCGATCTCGAATTCGCTCGGATCGCTCATGGCCTCAGCCGTCCAGCAGCGCTCTGGCGCGTTTAAAGATCGCGTCGAACATCGCTTCGGTCAGCCGCCCGGTATTCGTGTTGTAGCGGCTGCAATGGTAGGAATCGAGCAGGCGAAACCGCGGTAATACGTGCAGCGCATCGTGGGCAAACTTCCACGCCACCTGGCGCTCGCCGAGCGCCTTGAGGATCGCCCGATGCGCAATCCCTCCCAGTGCCAGCACGACCGCTTCCCGGGGCAACGCCCGCAATTCGTTTTCGAGAAATGCGTTGCACGTATTGATCTCGGCGCCGACGGGCTTGTTGTCGGGCGGCAGACACTTGACCGCGTTCGTGATGCGGCAGCCGCTAAGCGTCAGACCGTCATCGGCCCCCAGCGACTCTGCCCGCGACGCAAAGCCGTACCTGTGCAGCATCCGGTACAGCAGGATGCCGGCATGATCTCCCGTAAACGGCCGCCCCGACGCATTGGCGCCGTGCATACCCGGTGCAAGTCCGACAATTAAGAACCGGGCATCCGCAGCGCCAAAAGGCGGCACCGGCTTGCACCAGTACTCGGGATTGCGATCCCGGACGTCATCGAGAAATGCCGCAAGACGCGGGCAGCGGCGGCATTGTTCGTCGTAGATGGAAACGTCAGTCATCCATATGGCGAATGACGGCCTCGCCGAACCCTTTCGTACCGACCAGCGTCGCACCTGGAATGAGCTGGTCGAGTTCCTGTTCGACCTCTGTTTTGTCGTGCGGCCGTTGCCGATTCTTGCGGCGCGGCTGATGAATCGCCGTGCGCAACCGCGCCAGATCGAATGTCACCTCGCCGTTGGCGATCGAATTGGCTACGCCCTTGACCACGAGTTCGACAGCCTCGTCCCAACCGATGTAGCGCAGCATCATCGCAGCCGACAATATCAGCGAACCCGGGTTCACACGGTCTTTGCCCGCAAACCCTGGCGCCGTACCGTGGGTCGCCTCGAAAACGCCGACCGAGTCCGCCAGGTTGGCGCCCGGCGCAATACCGATGCCGCCGACCTGTGCGGCCAGCGCATCGGAAATGTAGTCGCCGTTGAGATTCAGCGTTGCGATGACGTCGTAGTCTTCGGGCTTCAGCAGAATCTGCTGCAGAAAGTTATCGGCAATCACGTCTTTGATGACAATCTCATTGCCCGTCTTCGGGTTTTTGAAGGACATCCATGGACCGTCGCCCATCGTTTTTGCACCGAATTCGGCCGCGGCGAGTTCGTAACCCCATTTCATGAACGCCCCTTCCGTGAACTTCATGATGTTGCCCTTGTGCACGAGTGTCACCGAGTGCATGTCGCGGTCGATGCAGTGTTGAATCGCCTTGCGAATCAGGCGTTCCGACCCCTCGCGCGACACGGGCTTAACGCCGATACCCGAACTCAGCGGGAAGCGAATCTCATTGACATCGAGTTCCGTCTGCAGAAAGTGAATCAGCTTCTGCACGTCCTCCGAGCCGGCTGGATACTCGATGCCCGCATAGATATCCTCCGTGTTCTCACGGAACACGGTCATGCTGACGAGATCGGATTCGAGCATGGGCGTCTGCACGCCGGGAAAGTACTGGATCGGGCGCACGCAGGCGTACAAATCCAGCGTCTGACGAATCGCAACGTTCAGCGACCGGATGCCACCGCCAACCGGTGTGGCGAGCGGGCCTTTGATCGACACGACGTAACGCTGTAACGCATCGAGCGTCTCATCGGGCAGGTACTCGGTTTCCCCGTAACGCTCCGTCGCCGCACCCCCGGCGTAGACCTGCATCCAGCGAACGGCACGCCCCCCGCCATAGGCCTTTTCGACGGCGGCGTTGACCACGTCCAGCATGACCGGCGTGACGTCCATGCCGATGCCGTCACCCTCGATATAGGGAATGATCGGAAAGTCCGGAACATTGAGGCTGTGATCGGGATTGACCGTAATGGCCTCACCGTCGACGGGAACGTTTATGTGATCGTAGTGCATGCGCCTTCCAGAGCGTGAAAACGCGTGCATTGTACAGACCGCTGCCAACCACCAAAAGAGCGGCAGCGGCTACGGACCGTCTTAGGGCCTGTCGAGGCCCGCGATTCGCATCGCAACCTCCATTGCCTGTTCGTAATTCAGACGCGGATCCACGGTGGACTTGTAAGCTCTCGCGAGATCGGCATCGGTCAGACCGCGCGCACCGCCTGTACATTCCGTCACGTTTTCGCCGGTCAGTTCGAGGTGCACGCCGCCGAGATAACTGCCGAGTTCCTGATGCACCTCGAATGCCGCTTCAAGCTCCGACACCACGTTGTCGAAGCGCCGCGTCTTGGTGCCGTCCGAGGTACTCTCGGTGTTGCCGTGCATCGGGTCGCAGACCCACAGTACGGGCGATCCCACTTCTCGCACCGCTTTGATCATTTCAGGCAGATGCTCGCGCACGGACTGCGCGCCAAAGCGGTGAATCAGCGTGAGCCTGCCCGGTTCGTTATTGGGGTTCAGCACCCCGATCAGACCCTGCAGCCACTCACGTGTCATGCCGGGGCCGATTTTGACGCCGACCGGATTGGCGATGCCGCGGAAATACTCGATATGTGCACCATCGAGCTGCGCCGTTCGCATACCGATCCACGGAAAGTGGGTGGTCAGGTTGTACCAGCGCGATCGTCGGTCCAGAAAACGGGTCTGCGCCTGTTCATAGTGCAGGTGCAGGCCTTCGTGTGCCGCGTAGATATCCGCGCGCTGCGTATGATGAAACTCTCGTCCTGAAACGGTTTCGAGAAAATCGAGCGAGTCTGAAATCGACGACACGATATTGCGATACTCGGCTGCAGCCGGGGAATGTGCGACCCAGTCGAGGTCCCAGTATTCCGGGTGGTGCAAATCGGCAAATCCGCCGTCAATCAGCGAGCGTACGAAATTCAATGTCAGACCGGCGCGTTCGTAACCGCGCAGAATCATCTCCGGATCCGGGATACGATCGTCGGCCGTAAATCCGCTGCGGTTTACAAGATCGCCGCGAAAACTCGGCAGCGTCGTGCCGTCCCGGGTTTCGGTGTCTGCCGACCGCGGTTTTGCGTACTGCCCTGCCATGCGCCCTACGCGCACGACGGGTTTCTTCATCCCATAGATCATCACGAGACTCATCTGCAGTAATATCTTGAGCTTCGCGACAATATTTTCCGACGTGCATTCGTCGAAGGTCTCGGCGCAGTCTCCACCCTGCAGCACGAAGGCTTCGCCTCGCTGTGCCTGGGCGATCTGCGATGTGAGTTCATCGATTTCCCACGACGTCGTCAGCGGCGGCAACCGGCTTAAATTCACAACCGTACGATCGAGTGCCGCCTGATCGGGATACGAGGCCTGCTGTGCGGCCTCATAACTTTGCCAGCTCGCCGGGTGCCAGTCGCTTTTCGGAACGGTTCTGCTCACAGTCTTGTTCGGGTTGTGGGTGGTCCGCGGACTATGCCACGCACGGACGGAGTGCTCAAAAGTTTCCCAGGCAATCAATTACCTTGGAATTGGCAGTGTGAGAACGCCAGGGCCTGTTAACACGACGGCCCGGGACGCTGACAGTCGTGTTAACAGGCCCTAATCCAGTGTCTCAAACCGGTTCTGGTCGCGATTCTTGCGCACCGCCCCGGCTGTGAAAACCTGACCACTCATCGCGATGTAGACCCCCGGCTCGGCGACCTGCACCGCAGCCACGGCCATGCCGACGTTGAACACCGCATCCGTGGTGCGAAAACGTGCCGGCGTCAGCGCGCCCGTCAGCACGATGGTTTTGCCGTCGATTCCACTGAGCGCCTCTGCCGTCTCCGCCATCGTATCGGTGCCGTGCGTGATGACATAACGCGTCCGGCAATCGCGCTCAATGAACGCTCTGAGACCGCCGCGATCCTCATCGTCGATGTCGAGACTGTCTTTTTTGAGCAAAGGCACGACCTCATAATCAACGTCGACCAGTCCATCGGTGAGTATGTGCTGCAGCACCGATTCACCGACCTCAAACCGGCTCAATGCGTCGAAATAGATCTTGTCGATCGTACCGCCCGTGGTTATGAAGCATATTTTCATCTGTGACTTTCGCCTCCGCGGCGCCGTCAGATAGGCGACAACAACCTACGAAAAACCAGGCAAAAGGGGAAGACCATGAACGCACAACAGACAAAACTGCTGTCGATAATTCTGATCGTTTTGGGTGCAATCCTTATCATTTGGGGTTTTCAGATGTCCGGCTCGGCAGCCAATGAAGTCGCTCAGTCGCTGACGGGCTCTTCGACCGACGCCGTAATGTATCGCTATATCGGCGGTGCCATCAGCCTCGCTGCCGGCCTGTTTTTCATGCTGAAAAAATAATTTCGACCGCGACCGGACGAGTCTGCTCAGACCGTCTGGTTCGGTTTTGTCGATGACACCGGCGGTATCGAGACCACGATCTCGGCACCGCCAAGTTTCGATTGGCCAATCGACAATCGCCCGCCGTAGGAGCGGGCGATGTCCTTGACGACGGCGAGGCCAATGCCGTGACCCGGGGTCGATTCGTCCAGACGCGTGCCCCGCTGCAACAGCGCGTCGGCCGCCTCCTGCGGAATTCCGGGCCCGTCGTCAGCGACCGTTAGCACTATGCCGCTCGCGATCTCGCGAGCGCCGGCAGACGGAACTACAGCGATGTGTACTCGCCGTTCACACCATTTACAGGCGTTATCCAGCAGATTCCCCGCTAGTTCGAGAAAATCGCCCGTGTCGCCGCGAAAGCGCATGCCCTCTTCAACGTGAATGTCAAACTCAGGCGCCTTGTCGTGATACACCTTGCGCAGGCCGGCCACGAGCCGCTCAACCTCCCTGGCCACGGGCACCGGCGTCAGCACGAGGTTGTCCGCTACCGAAGCGGCGGGTTTGCGCAACTGATAGCGAACGATCTCATCCATGCGATCAATCTGCTCATTAAATCGCTTGTCGAATCGTTCGTCGCGACTGTCGTTCAGCAATGCACGCATCGCCGCCAGCGGCGTTTTGAGGCTGTGGGCCAGATTGTCCAGCGTGTACCGATACCGATCGGAGCGCGCACGCTCGCTGTCGATCAGCAGATTCATATTGCGGGCGACGCCGGTAAGCTCGGTTGGGAACTGCCCCGACAGCGACACACGCTGCCCGTCCTCGATCTCACCGATTTCAGTCTCTATTTTACGCAACGGCTTCATAAGGCCGCGCAGCAATAGCGAGAAGGCAAGCAGCATCGTGAGTGCAATCACTGCGAACCAGCCAAACAACTGACCCCTGAAGCGCGCAATCTGCGCATTGTAGGAATCGAGGCTTTCGGCAACCTTGAACACGTAAGTCTGCGCACTGCCGTCGTCGAACTCCCACTCCACGGCAAGACTCAATGTCAGCAGCGGCGTGTCGTCGCCGAGGAATTCCCGTGCAAAAAGGTGATTGCCGAGTTCCGGTTCGATGCCGGTCGGAATGATCAGTCCGAGCGCCGAATCGGACTGCCAGATGACGTTGCCGGCGCCGTCACGCAGCACACCGTAGAGGCCCGAGCCGATCTGGTCGAAGCGCGGCTCGCGCAGGCGATACGCGGGAAGCACCAGCGCGTGCCCATCGCCTTCTTCGGCCGCCGCGAGCAATCCGACAAGATGACCGTCAAGAATGTCCTGTTGTGCCTGCTCCTGTGAGCGCGTAAACGCCGAATCGAGCACGGCGATTGTGACGCCGAAGAACAGCAGCAGCAGTACACTGACCGAAATCAACAGACGGCTGCTGAGAGAATTCACGGCTGGGTTCAGCCTTCCTGATTACGCTCCAGCGCAAAGCGATAGCCGCGCCCGCGTAGCGTCTCAATCGGTTTGATATCGTTATCCGGATCCATCTTTCTGCGAAGACGGCCGATAAACACCTCGATTACATTGCTGTCCCGCTCGAAGTCCTGATCGTACAGTCTTTCCGTCAATTCCGCCTTGGAAATGACCTGCCCGGCGCGCACCATCAGGTATTCGATAATCTTGTACTCAAAGCCGGTCAGCTCTATTTCCCTGCCGTCGACGCGCAACTCCTGACGGGCCAGGTCCAGCGACACCGGACCGGCATCGAGCTGCGACGTCGCCCAGCCGCCACTACGCCGCAGCAATGCCTTGACGCGCGCACTGACTTCTTCGTAGTGAAACGGCTTGACGACATAGTCATCCGCACCGGCGCTCAGACCATCCACTTTGTCTTCCCAGCGGTCGCGCGCCGTTAAAATGAGAATGGGATAGGTCCTGCCCGCGGCACGCACCTTCTCAATGATTTCGAGTCCCGACAACGCCGGCAGGCCCAGATCGATGATGGCCAGATCGATCGGATATTCCTCGGCAAAGTACAGGCCTTCTCTGCCGTCCGCCGCCTGCTCCACAGCGAATCCTTCCTCTCCCAGCTTTTGCGCAAGCGACTCGCGCAGCGTCAGGTCGTCTTCGATTACCAGAATTCGCATGATGGCGTCCCTCTCGCGGCCAAAAAGGGGTTAGCGACGTCGGCCGTTGACCTTGTGCGTCCTCACCTTGCCTTCTTTGGTAAGAACTTTGATGTGATGCACTTCGCGACCGTTGCGGACCTTCGTTTCGGCACCGACAATCTTGCCGTTGGTGCGCCGTTTAATCATGGCAATCGCCTGCGACAGCGTCACTCCGTCCTGCTGTGCGACGCGCATGAGAACTCGGCCTTCGTACTGAGGATGCTGTTCTCGCAGCGATTCCTCAGGATCGAAGGCCTGCGCGGGCGCTGACACAACCGCCAGCGCCACGAGCAGGACAATCGTCATCGTCAAACGCATCCACGCAGTGTGGTCCGAAGGACGACGGATTGCAACGAAGCGTGTCACAACAGCCCCCTGCCGTTATCCCGCAGGTCGCACGTCGACGTGCACCCGGATACGGCGACCCGGATCGTAAGGCATCTCGGTCACGTACTTCTGACCGTTGTAGCGATAGGTTACGCGATACCCGTCTATGCGCTCTTCCTGATGCTCCTGGTAGCGCGTTTCGCAACGTTCGACCGGACGTCCATGGCGCGACACCGCGTAGCGGTCGTCGTAACGACTGCGGGCTGCGTCATTTCCCACGGCAGCGCCAATCAGCGTACCGGCAACAGTGGCGGCATCATTGCCGCGGCCACTGCCAAACTGATGCCCGATCACTCCGCCGATCAATGCGCCGACGAGTGTGCGGCCGCCACGATGATGACGCCGGCGATCGACAGAGTAGTACTCCATCTCTTCCCAGCATTCGCGCACGGGCGTTGTCACTGTGACATAACGTACCATCGGCTGCGCGGAAACAACCTTCGCGTAGTCGTACAACGCGCGGTCACTGCGCGCAGAGCGATAGTCGTGATCCGCCCACGCATTGCCTCCCATCAACATGACGGCGGACAACGCGACGGCGAGTTTCGGGTTGATGTTCATGGTCCTGTCCTTGAGTTCAGCCGACCGGCCTTTTGCCAGCCCGGGGACAAGATTAGATTCGGCGCAATGAACCGGAACTGAACGCAGCGGGCGTCAACAGGTGTTTTTCTTCGCTTCCCGCCAAAATGTTTCCAGCGTCTCAATATCGAAATCCCGCAGCCGCCTGCCGGAGCCATGGATCTTCGATTCCATGGCCCGAAAACGGCGCTCGAACTTCAGGCTCACGACAGTCAGCGCCTTTTCAGCGTCCACTTTAACGTGCCGGGCAAGATTGACGACGGCAAACAGCACATCTCCCAATTCCTCCTCAATGGCGTCGGGATCCGCGCTGCCCAGGGCGTCCTCAAGTTCGTCCAGTTCCTCGTCGATTTTCTCCCGCACACCGCTGCGGTCCGGCCAGTCGAATCCCACGCGTGCCGCGCGTTTGCCGAGCTTTTCGGCCCGCTTCAGCGCCGGCAACGCCCTCGCAACCCCTGCCAGCGCGCTACGATCAGACGAATCGGCCCGCTCGCCGGCCTTGATCGACTCCCAGCTACCGTGCCGTTTGCCGCCGGCGCGTTCGGCCTCCGTGCCGAACACGTGCGGATGCCGGCGTATCATCTTTTGCGTGACAGCTTCGGCAACGTCGTCGAAGGCAAAATGGCCGGCTTCCTCGGCCATCCGGGCGTGGAACACAACCTGGAACAGCAGGTCGCCCAGCTCATCGCGCAAATCGCACATGTCGTTGCGCTGAATGGCATCCGCGACCTCGTAGGCTTCCTCGACCGTGTACGGTGCGACCGAGGCAAAATCCTGCCGGACGTCCCAGGGACAGCCCGAATCCTGATTACGCAACCGGCGCATCACTTCAAGTAAATTCTCTATATTTGACATAATTTACTGTTTTACGATGAAATCTCGCAATGCCTCAATCATGTAGGCGGTCGCGCCCCAGATGCGCTCGCCCTGCCAGTGAAACTCGGTCATCGGCACCTTTTTTCCGTAAACATCACGCTCTACGGGGACATCGTTCGCCGAATTGAGCAGGAACGACAACGGCACTTCGAACGTGTATTCGACTTCCGAATGATCGGGAACGATGTTCACATCCCCACGGACGAGACCGACTACCGGGGTCACCGCATAGCCCGTGATCGTCGGCATCGTTTGTAAGTAACCCGCAATGCGGACATCACCCGGGGCGATCCCAACTTCCTCATGCGTCTCACGCAGCGCCGTTGCCGCGACGTCGTCATCCTGCGATTCGACTCGGCCGCCGGGAAAACTCACCTGCGCGGCATGGTGACTCAGGTGCGCCGAACGCTGTGTCAGCAGCAGCATCAGTTCGTCGCGCTCGATCAGTGCGACCAATACGCCGGCCGGCTTCAGTGGCCCCCGCAGCAGATCGAACATCTGCTTAGGCCAGTTCACACTGCCCGGCGGCAAAAACAACTCGGACGCGTCGTCCGGCAGCCGTGTCTTCGCAAAACGTCTGCGAATGTCGTCCGCGGTCGGTCTGATTCTAATGTTTGATTCCACCCTCGGTTAACTCGGCCGGGTCAAGCAGGCGATCGAGTTCCTCATCAGTAAGGTCCGTCATCTCGCGTGCCACGTCCTTTACGGGCCGGCCCTGCCGGTAGGCCGCCTTTGCGACCGCGGCCCCGAGCTCATAACCGATCACAGGGTTCAACGCCGTGACGAGAATCGGGTTGCGGTCGAGCGCCCGATTAATGTTATCGGTATTCACCGTGAATCCGGCGATGGCCTTGTCCGCGAGGCACGTGCTCGCATTGGCGAGTAACTCGACGCTCTGCAGTAAATTATAAGCGACAACCGGCAGCATGACGTTGAGCTGGAAATTGCCACTCTGGCCACCCATCGCGATGGTCGCATCGTTGCCGATCACCTGCGCACACACCATCGCGACCGCCTCCGGAATCACGGGGTTAACCTTACCCGGCATGATACTTGAGCCGGGTTGCAGCGCCGGCAGTTCGATTTCGCCGATACCCGCCAGCGGTCCCGAGTTCATCCAGCGCAGATCGTTGGCAATCTTTGTAAGACTTACGGCAAGCACCCGTAGCTGTCCCGACACTTCAACGGCGGCATCCTGACTGCTCAGGCTTTCGAATTTCGAATCCGCCGACGAAAACGGGATGCCGCTCTGCTCGGTCAGCAATACCGCTACTTTGTTGCCAAAGCGCGGATGCGCGTTAATGCCGGTACCCACCGCGGTGCCGCCCTGCGCAAGCGCACACAGACGCTTCATCGTATCCTCGATGCGCTCGGCACCATGATCGATCTGCGAACGCCAGCCGTCAAGCTCCTGACCGAGCGTTACCGGCATCGCATCCATCAGGTGAGTGCGGCCGGTCTTGACGATCGTGCGCGTTTCGTCCGCCTTCGCCTCGAGCGTCTGCGACAGATGCGCGAGTGCCGGCAACAATTGTTCGCGAATGGCCATTGCAGCGCCGACGTGCACACAGGTCGGAATCACGTCATTGGAACTCTGACTCATATTAACGTGGTCGTTCGGGTGCACGTCCTTTCCCAGCGCATGGCTCGCGAGACGCGCGATGACCTCGTTGCCGTTCATGTTGGAACTCGTCCCCGAACCCGTCTGAAACACGTCGATCGGAAAGTGTGCGTCGTGCTCTCCGCCCGCCACGGCCAACGCGGATTTCTGGATAGCGACCGCAATATCGCTCTTGAGCAGCCCGAGTTCCGCATTGGCGCCGGCTGCGGCCCACTTCACGAGCCCCAGCGCTGCGATAAATCGGCGTGGCATCGCGAGGCCGGAAATCGGAAAATTCTCGACAGCGCGCTGCGTTTGTGCGCCCCACAGCGCCTCTTCGGGGACTTTGAGTTCGCCCATGCTGTCCTTTTCAATGCGGTATGACTTGTCACTCATCGTTTGCGGGTCTCCGGCCGGCAATTCGCCGTCTGTCATGAAATAGTTCGTGTATGATTCGCGCTTTGCGCGCGCAAGTCTACACTGGTTTCCGCCCCCATCAACGCGAACGACCGATGAATATTTCCACGCTAAAAGCGCTCTCGCCCGCAGACGGCCGCTACGCCGGCAAGGTCAGCAGTCTCCGCGACATCTTTAGCGAGTTTGGGCTCATCCGTTTTCGGGTTCTGGTCGAAGTTCGCTGGCTGCAGCAACTTGCCGACGAACCCTCAGTCGCCGATTTCGGACCGCTGTCGTCCGTGATGAAGGATGTCCTGAATCACATTGTCGACGACTTTTCGCTCGACGACGCGGAGCAGATCAAACAAATTGAGGCGACTACCAATCACGACGTCAAGGCCGTGGAGTATTTTATTCGGCAAAAGCTCGGCGACGGGCCCGAAACGCAGTCGGCGAAGGATTTCCTGCATTTCGCGTGTACCTCGGAGGACATCAACAATCTGTCCTACGCACTGATGTTACGGAGTGCCCGCAGCGATGTGTTCGTGCCGATAATGCGCGACCTAAGAGGGCAGCTGCACGCGCTGGCATTGCGCTATGCGGATCTGCCCATGCTGTCGCGCACGCACGGACAGACGGCGAGCCCAACGACGCTCGGTAAGGAGTTCGCCAACGTCATCGCGCGACTCGACCGTGCGCAGCAACTGTTTAGCGATGTGGAGATCCTCGGCAAGTTCAACGGCGCGGTCGGCAACTACAACGCGCATGCAGTCGCGTACCCTGAGGCGGACTGGCCCGCAATCAGCGACCGCTTTGTCGAGTCGCTGGGTCTTCGGCCCAACCCCTATACAACCCAGATCGAACCTCATGACTGGACCGCCGAATACGCCCATGCCCTGATGCGCTACGACACGATTCTCATCGACTTTGCGCGAGATATCTGGGCTTACATTTCGCTGGGTTATTTCAGACAGAAGCTTAGACAGGATGAGGTCGGCTCCTCGACGATGCCGCACAAGGTCAATCCGATCGACTTCGAAAACGCCGAAGGCAATCTCGGCATGGCCAACGCCATGCTCGGCCATTTCGCCGAAAAACTCCCGATTTCGCGCTGGCAGCGCGACCTGACCGACTCGACCGTGCAACGCAATTTTGGCGCCGCGGCAGCACACGTGGTCATTGCGCTGAAGTCGCTGCTCAAAGGCGTCGTCAAGCTTGAGGTCGACGAGGCTGCCATTGCGAGCGACATCTCGTCGGCGTGGGAAGTGCTTGCCGAGGCCGTACAAACCGTCATGCGGCGCTACGGTATCCCCGAGCCTTACGAAAAACTCAAAGCGCTGACGCGAGGCCGCGCCGTCACTCAGGACATTCTGATCGATTTTATCCGTACACTGGATATTCCGCAGGCGGAGATCGACCGACTACTGGCCCTAACACCGGAAGACTACGTGGGTCTGGCCGCCGAACAGGCGCGGCATATCTGAGGCAGTCGCGTGCTGCGGTTCCCGGGCGGATTGACCGCCGAACGTTTTCTCGCCAGGCACTGGCAACAACGTCCACTGCTCATGCCCGCGGCGCTCGATCGACTGCGCCCCGGCCTTTCGCGCAATGAACTCGCCTGGCTTGCGACACTGCCGGACGTCGAGTCCCGTCTCGTATTTTGCGATCGCGTCAATGACGCCGGGCGGTATACAACCGAGAGCGGTCCGTTCACTGTCGAGTATCTGGGGTCACTGCCGAAACGTAACTGGACGCTGCTCGTTCACGACGTGGAAAAACATCTGCCAGCGCTGCGTCGTTTATTCCGGTTCGTTCCTTTCATACCGGAATGGAGAATCGACGACCTCATGGTCAGCTTCGCCGCACCCGGCGGCGGTGTTGGCCCGCACCGGGACAACTACGACGTATTCCTGTGCCAGGGCATCGGGGAGCGCGCATGGCGAATCAGCAGCGAGGGAGTTGAGGCGGACGCAGACGCGAGTGCAGATCTAAAGCTACTGAGGGAGTTCGATGGCGACCGCTATGCCATGCGCAATGGCGACGTGTTGTACCTGCCGCCCGGCGTTGCCCACTGGGGTACCGCGACGCGCGCCTGCATGACGTATTCGATCGGCATGCGAGCGCCGCGCGGGTCCGATCTGTCGGACAGCGTGCGACCCGGCGATGACGCATTTTTCAGCGATGCCGGACTACTGCGGGATTCCGGTCCCGCCGGATACATCCCGCCGCCAATTAATGCCGCGCTACTCAGGCTGTGTCCGCATGACGCGCTTGAACACCTCGCGGAGCGATTCGGGCGCGTAGTCACTCAGCCGAAACCCTGGCTGCACCCGGAGCCCACACGGAATGGCAATAACCTGAGGCGAGCGCCTGGCATACACGGCATGGCGCGGCTGGCGTGGAATGACTCTCATGTGTTTGTTAACGGCGAGAGTCATCCGCTGCCGAGCGAATGGCTGCCCGTCGTGACGGCAATTTGTCGCAATCGACGGATTGGCGCGAGCGACCTGAGCACGATGCAGAATTCCGCCTCGGGCACTGAACTGCTGAGGTGTCTGTCCGCGGCAGGCGCGTTCGCGGAGGAGCACTAATGGCTGATAATCCCTGACCATATGCGAACCGGCACTGGCCGCGACAATTGTTACGAATTCGTCATGCTCCGTTCATCTGTGAACCAGTTTGAACTGAGCTTAAGCAGCATGGCAAAAAACGTGACGTAGTTGGCACTGGCGACGCGGAAACGCCCGTACTATGTCACGTCTATGGAGCAGGCGCGGGAAAAAAGCAAACGCTGGGTCATCTCAACCCATGACGAGATGCGTCTTGCCGCAATCGAAGTCGTCAGTGACGCGCGACGCAGAATTTCGATATTCACTCACGATCTTGAGCCCGGCATCTACGACAGTCCGGAGTTTCTCGAAGTTGTTAAACGCATGGTGTTGTCGCAGACCTACGCGCGAATTCGCGTGCTGATTGCCGATCCTACCCATGCTGTGAAGACCAACAACGACTTCGTGCACCTGGGCCGCCGCCTGAACAGCTATATTGAATTTCGCCACGTTCGCGAGGATTTGCGTACGCATACCGAGGCGTTTTGCATCGCGGACGAGACCGCCCTCGTCTACCGCCTGCAGGCGAGCCGCTGGGAAGGCATTGCCGATACCTACGAACCGGCTGTCGCCAAAGTATATGGCCGAATGTTCGACGAAATCTGGCAGGCGAGCGAAGTCGAACTGGAATTTCGGCAGATCGGATACTGAGGTTCGCGATGTACCCAACAGATCTCACGGTCGGTGCTGTGATCGAAGCGGACGGCCGCTTTTTGCTTGTTGAGGAATTGAGCAAAGGCAGACGTGTTTTGACTCAGCCGGGTGGCCATATAGAGGCTGGCGAATCGCCCGAGCAGGCTACTATTCGGGAAACGCTCGAAGAAGCCGGGTGCGATATCCTCTGTGAAGACCTGATTGGTGTTTATCTGTGGATTCATCCTCAATCGCGGCGGCAATTCCTGCGTATTGTTTATGGTGCAACGCTCGTCCACTTTGACGACGATGCGAAACTGGACAGCGGCATCCTGGCGCGTCACTGGGCATCGCTCGCGGAAATAGAAGCCAGGCGCAATGCGCTGAGAACCCCCGTCGTTCTTCGCTGCATTCACGACTTCATCGCCGGACGCCGCTCATCCGACGCTTTGCTGAGCGGTATGCTCCCGCTGCAGCAAAACGTCCAGCGAATTCTCGCAACAGCCGACCTCGTCTAACCCTCGGTGTCAGGTACCGACCGCCGGTGTCGGATCTGGTGCGGTGGTGTCGGGTACCCACAGAGAAATCCGACACCGGCGGTCGGTACCTGACACCGATTCTTTGGAGCACGCGGGGTGGTACTATCCGCGACCGATGAATGATTCACTCGGAAAAGTAGCTGGCCGCAGGGTCGTTCTTGGGCTTTCGGGAGGCGTGGATTCCGCGGTGGCCGCCCTGTTGCTGCAGCGCGCCGGTGCCGATGTCCAGGCGTTGCACATGACGAACTGGGAGGACGATGACGGCTATTGCACCGCAGCCGACGATCTGCAGGACGCACGCCAAATCTGCGAACAAATCGGCATTACATTGCATCACGTGAATTTCGCTAAACAATATCGCGATCAGGTCTTTGAGTACTTCCTCAGAGAATACCGGGCGGGTGCTACGCCCAATCCCGATGTGCTGTGCAATCGAGAAATAAAATTCGGCGTATTCCGCGACTACGCCAAACGTCTCGGCGGGGATCTTCTCGCAACGGGGCACTATGCACGCAGTGGCACCTTTGACGGCACCAGCGCATTGTTCAAAGCAGCCGATCTGAGCAAAGACCAGAGCTACTTCCTGCATGCCGTGAGTGCCGAAGCGCTTCGCCAAACTGTTTTTCCTCTCGGAGAAATACAGAAGTCAGAGGTACGCACGATCGCCAAAGACGCCGGACTGTGTGTCCACAATAAGAAAGACAGCACAGGTATTTGCTTTATTGGCGAACGGCCGTTTCGCGATTTTCTGAGTACCTACCTGCCGGCAAATCCGGGTCCGATGAGAACGCCGGAAGGCGACGAACTCGGAACGCATGAGGGCCTCATGTACTACACAGTCGGTCAGCGCCAGGGGTTGCGGATCGGCGGCCGCAACGATCGGCCGGAACTCCCGTGGTTCGTCGTCGGCAAGGATACGGAGAAAAACGCCCTAATCGTCGCCCAGGGTGAACACGACATGCTGTTCAGCAAACGACTGCTTGGACACGACGTGACCTGGATCGATGCGCCTCCCACCGGGCTCGACAACGGTCTGCGCCTCAACGCCAAGATCCGCTACCGCCAGGCCGACCAAACCTGTCTCGTGACGGAACACGAATCCGGCGTAGAGGTGCACTTCGACGATGCGCAGCGTGCCGTCGCCCCCGGCCAATACGTCGTATTTTACGATGGGCTCCGCTGCCTCGGCGGCGCCGTCATACGAGAAATTCACTGAGCGGACCTCCGGCCCATTCGTTATAATGCGCACCCCGCGGCCGCCTGGCCGCGGATACAATTGACATCCCGGAGAACGAACGATGACGGACAGCTTCGGCGCGCGTTCAGCGCTTGCGGTCGGCGGCAACGAATACCAAATCTATCGCCTCAACGCGGTCACGGAAGGCCACGTGGAACGGCTACCCTACTCCCTCAAAATTCTGCTCGAAAACCTCCTTCGGCACGAAGACGGCCGAGACGTCACGCGCGAGGATATTCTGGCACTCGCGAACTGGAATCCCACGGCCGCGCCGGAAACTGAGATTTCGTTTACTCCAGCCCGTGTTGTCCTGCAGGATTTCACAGGCGTGCCCGCCGTCGTCGACCTGGCCGCTATGAGGGACGCGGTCGTTCGCCTGGGCGGCTCGGCCAGCGACATCAATCCGCTCTCACCGGCTGAACTTGTTATCGACCATTCGATACAAATAGATCACTACGGCGCCGCCAATGCACTCGATCTCAACACCCAAATAGAATTTCAGCGCAATAAGGAACGCTACTCATTCCTGAAATGGGGCCAGTCCGCATTCGACAACTTCCGTGTTGTTCCGCCAAACACGGGCATCGTGCATCAGGTGAATCTCGAGTACCTGTCGCGCGTCGTGTTTGGAGCCGAAAGAAACGGCGTACTTTCAGCGTATCCGGATACCGTTGTCGGCACTGACTCACACACTACGATGATCAACGGTCTCGGTGTTCTCGGCTGGGGAGTCGGCGGCATCGAGGCCGAAGCCGCGATGCTCGGACAGCCGATTACGATGCTGATTCCACATGTCATCGGATTCAAACTAAGCGGCAAGCTCAAGGAAGGCACGACGGCAACCGATCTTGTGCTGACCGTGACCGAAATGCTGCGCGAAAAAGGCGTGGTCGGAAAGTTTGTCGAGTTCTTCGGCGATGGCCTCGCGCACATGCCACTCGCCGACAGAGCGACGCTTGGCAACATGTCGCCTGAGTTCGGATCCACCTGCGGTATCTTCCCGATTGACGGCGAGACCATCCGCTACCTGAAACTCTCGGGACGCGATGACGCTCAGTGCGAACTGATCGAAACCTACGCCAAAGAACAGGGATTGTGGCGCGAAGACGGCCAGCCCGACGCGCTTTACACGGACGTCCTCGAGCTCGACATGGGCGATGTGGAGCCCAGCATCGCCGGACCGAAACGCCCGCAGGACCGCATTTCGCTTAGTAATGCGGCATCCGCTTACAAAAAGATTCTCGCAGACACCGTTGCCGGTCGCGACAGCGGCGGCAGCGGAACCGCAGCGCTCAACGGTAAAGACGTAGAAATCAAGGACGGAGCCATTCTGATTGCAGCGATTACGAGCTGCACGAACACGTCAAACCCGGCCGTCATGGTCGCTGCGGGACTGCTCGCCCGCAACGCGGCGGCGAAGGGCCTGACTGCAAAACCCTGGGTCAAGACGAGCCTTGCGCCGGGGTCCCGGGTGGTTTCGGACTATCTCGAAAAAGCAGAACTCATTGACGACCTCGAAGCTGTCGGCTTTTACACGGTCGGCTACGGCTGTACGACCTGCATCGGCAATTCCGGGCCGCTAAAACCCGAAATAGCGGACGCAGTGACCGGCAACAGCGTGGTCGGTACCAGCGTACTGTCCGGCAATCGCAATTTCGAGGGACGTATTCACGCGCTGGTACAACACAATTTTCTCGCTTCGCCGCCACTGGTCGTAGCCTATGCCCTGGCCGGTAACATGAACGTCGACCTCTATAACGACTCACTGGGCCAGGATAAAGAGGGCAACGATGTTTACCTGAAGGAAATCTGGCCGTCTCAACAGGAAATCTACGATGTTGTTGGCAGCAACATCGATTCAGAGATGTTCCAGTCGAGTTACGGCAAAGTCTTCGAGGGCGATGAAAACTGGCGCCGCGTCGATTCTCCAAGCGGTGAGATTTACGCCTGGGAGGACGACTCGACATACGTGAAAAACCCGCCGTACTTCGACGGCATGTCAAAAGACACTTCCGCGGTAACAGACATTGAAGGCGCCAGAGCCTTAGCCCTGCTGGGCGACTCGGTCACGACCGATCACATTTCACCGGCCGGCAGTATCGCGAAAGATAGCCCGGCCGCAGAATATCTTGAGGCAAATGGCGTCAAACCTGGGGACTTCAATTCCTACGGATCGCGCCGCGGCAATCACGAGGTCATGATGCGCGGCACGTTCGCGAATATTCGTCTGCGCAATCGTCTGGCGCCGGGTACAGAAGGCGGCTGGACGCGGCATCAGCCCAGCGGCGAGGAGATGTCGATTTTCGATGCGTCTCTGCGCTACAAAGAAGAAGGCACACCGCTGATCGTGCTTGCGGGAAGTGAGTACGGTACCGGATCTTCGCGCGACTGGGCGGCCAAGGGTACTCTGCTGCTCGGCGTAAAGGCAGTGATTGCGAAGAGCTTCGAGCGGATTCATCGCTCAAACCTGATCGGCATGGGCGTGCTGCCGTTACAGTTTATCGACGGAGAGGACGCAGGATCGCTGGGACTGACGGGTACTGAAACCTTTGGTATCAGCGGCCACACGGATCCTAATGCTCGGACAGTCACGGTAACTGCTACCGCGGATGATGGCGCAACAACGAGTTTCGAAGCACAGGTTCGCATCGATACGCCGAAGGAACGCGATTACTACGAAAATGGTGGAATCCTTCACTACGTCCTGCGTCAGCTCGCTGCCTGAGTGGTATCCGACACCACCCATCGGTACCTGACACCCAGGCCTGGTACCTGACACCGAGGCCTGTTTACATTAGTGTTGGCAGGTCCTAACGCTTCAGCAGGATATACGGCGTGATTCAGCAGTCCGCAAAAAGCATACTCGCCACAGGTCGATGGAGCCGCACGCTTCTGTGGACCCTCGGCGTCATTTTCATCGTAATGGTTGTCATCGCGTTCGTGGTGTCTCGTGAACCGAAGGTGTTCTGGGTCAATCACTCTGCAGATTCTGCTACTGCCGTGGTCGGCTATTCGACGACTGACACGCTGATCAAAGCGGCAGAAACTCTGCTTGACAAACCCGGCGGCTACCTGACCAACGACAAATTGCCGCCTTTTGTCGTTCTCGACAACATACCGAGCTGGGAACTGGGTGTCATTAACCAGCTCCGCGACCTGAGCCGGGTAATGCGCGACGACTACACACGCAGCCAGTCGCAGTCGAGGGAAGACCCGGATGTCGTGCAGGGTATGGACGCTTTTTTCCACGACAATAACTCCTGGGTATTCCCAACGACTGAATCGAAATATCGGGAAGGCGTCGATGCGTTTTCGCGCTATCGGGATCGGCTCGCCAGCGGTGACCCGAGCACACAGTTCTACGCCCGTGCCGACAATTTGCGCGAGTGGCTGTCGCAGGTTGAAAAGCGGCTGGGCAGCCTGACGCGCCGACTCGGCAACAGTGTCGTCGACAATCGCATCAACGAGGATCTGGCCGGCGATCCGTCCGCAGAAGCCGCGGCACCACAGCCGGACAGTGTGGACGTACGCACGCCCTGGCTGCTGATCGACAACGTCTTTTTCGAGGCACGTGGAACAGCGTGGGCGCTGGTCCATTTTTTTCGAGCTGCCGAATTCGACTTTGCCCACGTCCTGCGTGACAAGAACGCCGAGGCGAGCGTCCGGCAGATTATTCGCGAACTGGAAGCAAGCCTGCAGCCACTGCGGTCTCCGGTCGTGCTGAACGGGGCGGGATACGGTTTTTTCGCCAATCACTCACTGGTCACGGCCAACTACCTCGCGCGCGCAAACGCAGCCGTGATCAACCTCAGGGAGTTGCTCGATCAGGGATGATAAATCACCTGAGTTTAGTTTTATAAATAACTGTTATATCAGTATATTCCTACCCATGTCGGTATATCCTTCCAGGCACTGTTGAGCTCCCGGTCCAGTCGTTCGTAGTCCGGTTCGTAGCGTCCGACCAGGCGCCAGAACCGCTTTGAGTGATTCATGTGCCGGGCGTGGCAGAGTTCGTGCAACATGACATAGCGCACATGCTCCGGCGCAAGAAACAACAGGCAGTAGTTCAGGCTGATCGTACCGGTGCTGGAATGACTGCCCCAGCAGGTGCGCTGCCCTCTTACGTGGAGCCTCGAGAATTCCAGACCGGTTTGCAGAGACAAGCCTTGCAGCACAGGCAGGAAGTGCTTTTTGCCGATACCTGTCAGCCAGCGGCGCAGCGCCCGTACACACAACGCCTCATCGCCGGTCCTGCCGCTCAGTGACAACCGGTACTCTGACGATCGATAACGTACGGTCTTAGCGCCGGCTTCGGGCGCGTAGCGCACCAGAAACTCATGGCCGATGCCCGGAAGCGCAATTCGGTCAGGCAATGCGAACGGCTCCGGGGCGTACTCTGCCGCGAACGCATCCTTTGCGCTGCGAATCCAGTCGGCATGCGACGCCACGAACGTCTGTACATCCTTCGCGCGTGTACGCTTTGGGACGACAACTTCTACCCGCCCCCGCGGAAACACCTTGATCGAAAGGCGTTTGGCCCGACCGCTCTCACGCACCGAAAAGCCCGACAATACGTCGGGCTCTTCGGAATCGAACAGTGATAGTTGTCGCGCGGCGCCCTGCACCGCTCCATTATAGGTCCTTTTTACCGCGCTGCGTCAGGGCTTTTCGCCATCGAAGCGAACCGCATCGTCCATCGTCATTACGCCGGATACCCCGCCGACCGTGGCGCGATCGCTAATGTACAGTTCAACCTCGCGCTCCAGCCTGATCGTCCCCTCAACCGACGACCCGGGTCCGATGACGACTCGCGGCTTTTTCCTGTCTTTTCTTCCCCAGCCCCATCCGCCGGGCTTCTCAACAAAAATGTCGCCAGCCACGACAGTTCCTTCCAGAAGATGGATGTCACCGGCGACGGTCTCGATATCACCGCCCACACGAGCGCCGGTCAGCTCGATTTTTCCGTTAACGTTGGCGATGTCCTCGGCAACAGTCGATCCGGCTTTTGCGGTGATAGTGCCGTTGACGGCTTCGATGCTTCCGTCCACGCGGGTCGCCTCACCGACCGAGATCGCCCCGTTGACCGTCTCAAGGCTGCCCGACTCGACGTTGGACGCCACCTTGACTTTGCCATTGACAGTGGATGCATCTTCTATTTTCGCACCGGATTCCACTTCGACCCGGCCATTGACCGTATTCACATCACCGGTCACCACCGCATCCGCACCAATAAAAATGCTGCCGTTGACCGAGGACGTGCCGTCAGATTCTTCTCCCGCACCGATTTTGACACTTTTGTTGATCGATGCGCCAAATGCCGGAAGCACCATAAGCATCGTCAGCATGCCGACAGTAAAGGCCGATTTTCTGTTCCAGACTGCCATTGTCCAGCCCCTTAAATTGAATGACGGTACTTAGATACCAGCCGGCCGCAATTGGTTGCAATGCTGGTTGCTCGACGGACATTTCGTTACTCTTGCCGCTATGAGCATCGCCCTTGAAGCACGCCGCCTGGTAAAGGAGTACCCCGATGTCACGGCGGTCAACGGCGTGAGCTTCGCAGTACCCGAAAGTACCTGTTTCGGGCTGCTCGGGCCAAATGGCGCAGGCAAGACCACGACCGTCGAAATGATCGAGGGCGTCACACCGGCCACGGCCGGCGAGGTGCTCTACTATGGAGAAACCGCCGGCGATCGCTTCCGTCAGGAAGCAGGCATTCAATTTCAAAACACGGCACTGCAGGACTACATTACGGTCCTAGAGACACTGCAGATGTTTCGCACCCTGTACTCGCGCCGTGCCAACCTCGACGAGGTCGTCGAGCAATGCTCGCTCGGCGATCTGCTGCACCGGGACAACAGGAAACTCTCGGGCGGTCAGCGGCAACGGCTGTTGCTGGCCGTCGCACTCGTCAACCGGCCGAAAATCGTCTTTCTGGACGAACCCACGACGGGTCTCGACCCTCAGGCCCGCCGCAATTTCTGGAACCTCGTGGAGCGCATTCGCGAATCCGGTACAACGATCATCCTGACGACGCACTACATGGACGAAGCTCAGGTCCTGTGCGACG
Organism: Woeseiaceae bacterium; assembly: GCA_965224505.1. Lineage (GTDB taxonomy): Bacteria > Pseudomonadota > Gammaproteobacteria > Steroidobacterales > Woeseiaceae > UBA1847. The sequence goes on along the minus strand of CBDCZL010000018.1, from coordinate 442,362 downwards.
ACATTGCGATCATGGACGAGGGACGCATCGTCACGCAGGGCGCGCCGGATACGCTGCTGAAGGATCGCTTCGGCGATACACTGCTCAAACTGCCACGCGGCGAGATGCGACGGCCGAATCTGGAGGATCTGTTTCTCGACCTGACCGGGCACTCGCTCAGGGTGTAGTGCGATGTGGCATCGAATCTACGCCATATTCATGGCACGCAACCGCGAATTCGTGCGCGACCGCGGCACACTCGCGTGGAACCTGATTTTGCCGGTCGCATTGGTGTTCGGTTTGTCGTTCGCGTTCAGCAACGACAGAGACGTCTACAAGGTCGGCGTGCTACAGCAGGCGGGCTCGATCGATCTCGAACGGCACGCGTTTCTCTCAACGCGCTACATCGACTTTGTCTCCTATGCCGACCTGGATGATGCATTGAAGAAAATTGAGCGACATAAACTGGACCTGCTCGTCGACTTTTCCAACCCGCCACGGTACTGGGTCAATCCTGAATCGTCGAAAGGTTATTTCGCCGAACTGGCACTACTGCAGTCCGGCACGTCTGCCTCGACTGCATTTCACAAGCAACGCGTGTCGGGCGCCGCAATCCGTTATCCGGACTGGGTATTGCCGGGCATCCTCGGCATGAACATGATGTTCAGCTGCCTGTTTGGCGTCGGCTACGTTGTTGTGCGTTACCGGAAAAACGGCTTTCTCAAGCGGCTGCGCGCAACACCGTTGACGGCATTTGAGTTCATCGCCGCACAGGTCGCTTCGCGGCTGATTCTGACGCTGACAATTACCGCGTTCGTCTTTATCGGAACACACCTGATACTGGACACGCGCATGGAGGGCAGTTATTTCACGCTGTTTCTCGTCGCGCTTGTCGGCGCCGTATCGCTGGTGTCGATGGGCCTGATCGTCTCCGCAAGGGTGACCAGCGAGGAACTGGCCGGCGGGCTGCTGAATCTGCTGACGTGGCCGATGATGATGCTATCCGGTGTCTGGTTTTCGCTGGAAGGTGCCGGCGCGGCCCTGCAGAATCTCGCACAGCTTTTTCCGCTGACGCACGTACTGACCGCCGCCCGAGCCGTGATGCTCGATGGCGCCACACTACCGGACATTGCACCCCGATTACTGTCGCTGATGCTGTTGAGCATGCTGTTTCTGGTCGTCGGCGCGACCGTGTTTCGCTGGGGACCGGATTAATGCTGATCGATATCGGTGCCAATCTGGCACACGACAGTTTCGACGAAGACCGCGAGGATATGATGCGCCGTGCAGCCGACGCCGGCGTTGCGCGCATGATCGTTACGGGCAGCAGCGACGACAGCAACCGTCGCGCTGCCAGACTCGCGGCAGACTCCGGCGGCGTATTGTATTCGACGGCTGGCGTACATCCGCATCACGCGGCGGATTACGACGATGCAAGCGATGCCCTGATCCGATCGCTGGTCAGGAAAGATACTGTCGTGGCGGTGGGCGAATGCGGGCTCGACTACTTCAGAAATTTTTCGCCTGCGGACGCACAGCGAGCAGCGTTCCAAAAACAACTCGACATCGCAAAAGACTGCGGACTGCCGGTGTTTCTGCACCAGCGCGATGCGCACGAGGATTTCGTCGAGATACTGACACCCGCACTTGACAACATTTCGCGTGCCGTCGCGCACTGTTTTACCGGGGATCGCTCGGCACTTGAGACTTACGTATCGATGGGGCTCTACATCGGCATAACGGGCTGGATCTGCGACGAGCGGCGCGGCCGGCATCTGCACGATATTGTGGGAATCGTAGCGGACGATCGTTTGCTCGTGGAAACCGATGCGCCGTATCTTTTGCCACGCAGCCTGCGGCCAAAGCCAAAAACGCGGCGTAACGAACCCGCATTTCTGCCCGAGGTTGTGCGCGTTCTGGCCGAGGCACGTGGACAATCGCCGGAACACGTCGCATCGATCACGACGCGTAATGCCGAACGTTTCTTCGATCTGCCGAAAACCGGTTAGCGCTTCAGGTTGCAGGTGAACTCACGCCGATTGCCCGGGCACGCAACATATCCCAGTGTTCGCGATAGCCTTCTACCGTGGCGGTTACCGCGTAGCCCTCATCTTCCAGGAACTCTTCGACCAGTTCTTCCAGCGTACAGACCATGCCGGGCACACCTTTTGTGAATTCGGCGCCCTCAAGAAACAGAATCCGCCCATGAACCGGCGCATACAGCACGATTTCACTCACGGCCGCGATGCGATCGTAGAGCGCCGTCTGCGGATTTGAAAAAGTGTAGCGGCGCATATCGCTCATGACCGTCCATTCCTTCATCTTGTCGCCGCCGAAGACCTTTCCCTCAACCTGCTTCACGTCGAGAATGAGCAATCCGCGCGAGGTCAGAATCAGGTAGTCGAGCAGAATCTCACCGCCATCGGCGCTCGGAATAATCAGGTTTTCGATCCGATCGAAGCTGATCTGAGAAAGCGCGGCTTCAAACGCGCTGCCGCGCCGGCGGCGAATACGAAGCACGAGCCACAACGACAGCAGCGCCGCAACGACAATGAGCGGAATAATCCATTGTCTGGATTCGAAATCGATCAGCTCAGGCATGCGAATGGCTTGCGACGGACGACTATCTCATCCTAATGGCCACGCAGAGCCGCAGCAAGCGATCCCATGTCCGGATCGATTAATAACGCGCTTGCAGGCCGCGAAAGTATCTCCGCCAGTTCCGGCGGCAAAGCGACGGAAGTCCCGATCAGTGGCTCGACAATTGTCTCAAATTTCGCGGGATGCGCCGTAGCAACCAGTATCCAGTCCTCGTCCAGTGCCTTGCCGCCGATGTGCTTACGCCAGGTATGCGTTGCGGTCGCTGTGTGAGGACAGGTCGCAAAGCCGAACGTCTTAAAGTCCTCGACGATTGCCGCCCGAATTTCAGCGTCGGAAACTGAGCAGATGCCGATGCGCTCGCGCAGCTGCTCGGCTTCGCCCAACAGACTGCGCAGCCGCTCCATATTGCTCGGATCGCCGACATCCATGGCAGAGGCCAGCGTTTGCAGGCTCGCCCGCGGCAGCCATTCCAGCGATTCAAAGTAGTCGGCAATCGTGCGATTTGCGTTGCTCGCCAGCACAATCGGACCGATCGGCAGCCCCATTTCGCGCGCCATGATGCATGCCAGCCCGTTACCGAGGTTGCCGGTCGGAATCACGAAGCCTGGTTTGCGGCCCGTTGCGCGGAAGTGCTGCAGTGCTGCGTATGCATAGTAGGTACTTTGCGGTAGCAGCCGGCCGATGTTGATGCTGTTGGCGGAACTGAATCGGTGTTCGCCGGCGAGCTGCTCGTCGGCCATGGCGGCTTTTACGAGTGCCTGGCAGTCGTCAAACGAGCCGCGCACCTTAATCGACACGACGTTGTCGCTCCAGCAGCAAAGCTGGTGCGCCTGACGCTCCGACACACGCCCATCGGGAAACAGCACGGCCACACGCATCCCGGGACGCTGATCGAACGCCGCGGCCACGGCCCCACCCGTGTCACCCGAAGTCGCGACGAGTATCGTCAGCGGCGCGTCGGGATCGCCTTCGAGCCGCGTCAGGCAGGCAGCGAGGAAGCCCGCACCAACGTCCTTGAAGGCCGCAGTCGGGCCATGGTACAGCTCGAGCAGGGACAGCGACCCCTCCCGGCCCGGTAATAGGGTAACCGGTACCGGAAAGCGGTAGGTTTCGGCGACGATGTGCGGCAGGTCGGTCCTGAGCGCCGAACCTTCAAAAAACGGACGCAGTAGCGTCTCGGCTGTTGCCACCAGACCTTCATCGCCCAGGAAATCGTCCGCGGTAAATGCCGGCAGCCGTTCGGGCAAAAACAATCCGCCATCCGGAGCGATACCCATACGCAGTGCGCCGTCCAGATTGACAGGACCCGCACCTCGCGTACTGATGTACTTCATAGCAATTCCTCGACATGGGCACCGGGTGCGGTCATGGGGCTGATCCAGGACTGACAGTCGATGTTTTTGGCCAGACACGCCGCGGACATCGCGTCAGCAACGCATTCCGCATCTGCGTCCCGGCACAGTGCAAACAGGCTCGGGCCGCTGCCCGACAGACTGCAGCCGAGTGCACCTGCTTCGTCAGCCGCAGCCCTGACCGCGTCGAAGCAAGGTACGTTGACGGCGCGCTGCGGTTCGATGATCACGTCCTTCAGGGTGCGTGCAACCCCTTCGACATCGCCGTTGGCGCAGGCCGCGATGAAACCCGCAAGCAGCCCTTGCTGTTCAATCCACTGCTTCATCGAAATGGACGTCGCCAGCACACGCCGCGCCTGCGCCGTGTTGACCCTCAAATCCGGATGGACGAGCACGGTACTCACACCGGCCGGTACCGGCAGTTGCACGACGTCGGGCAGCAAAACCTGAGGGCAGAGCACGAGCCCGCCGAACAGGCTCGGCGCCACGTTGTCGGCATGCAGGCCTTTGCTCGCGAACCGTTCACCTTCGATCGCGTAAGGCAACAGCGCGGGCACAGGCAACGGCGCGTCGAGCAGCGCGTTGGCCGCAACCACGGCCGCGACGGCCGATGCCGCCGAGCTGCCCATACCGGACTGCAGCGGAACACCTTTCGCGACGGAGATCGTCAGCGCGCCGCGATCACCGTGTGCGTCCCAGAAGGCCTCTGCCGCGATCGACGCCGTATTGCGATCCGCCTCGGCGGACAGATGCGGGTGCGGATTGCCTTCGAAGTCCAGCACGTCAGCAACCGTGACGCGGCTGCCGTCGGTCCGTGCCGCGGTCACATGATCCCCCGCGCCTTCGAGCGCGAGGCCCAGCATGTCAAAGCCGACCGCGACGTTGCCGATCGAGGCCGGCGCAAACGCGCACGCGCGCTCAGACATAGCCTAGTCCTTTGCTCAGGTAGTTCGCAAGCCGCAGCAGATCGGAAAACACGCCGCCCGCAGTCACCTCAGGACCTGCGCCTGGCCCCTGAATCACGAGCGGATTGGCCGAATAGCGCTCGCTTTCGAACTGCACGATGTTATCGGTCAGATTTATGTTGCAGAACGGATGCTCCTCGCTCACGGCGTCGAGTTCCACCGCGGCGTTACCGGCCGCGTCGAGCCGTGCGACATAGCGTAATTGTTTGCCGTCGGCTGCAGCCTGTTCGTAGCGACGCTGCATTTCGTCGTCGTACTCAGGCAGCTTTTCCATGAACTCCTGTAGCGAACAGTCCTTAAGCGCCTCGGGCACAAGGCTTTGCACGGGAAAGTCGCCGATCTCAAGACTGCGACCGAGCTCTCTTGCGAGGATTGTGAGTTTACGTGCCACATCCATGCCGGACAGATCGTCGCGAGGATCGGGTTCCGTGTAGCCGTTTTCCTTTGCGTCGCGAACGATCTCAGAGAACGGTCTCGTACCGTCATAGACGTTGAACAAATAGGCGAGCGTGCCTGAGAAGATGCCGCGAATCGAACGCACGTCATCGCCTGTGTAGATCAGGTCGCACAGCGTATCGATGACGGGCAGCGCCGCGCCGACCGTCGTCTCGTAGAAATAGTGCGAACTGCCCTGATCGGCGGCTGTTTGCAGTGCCTGGTAGTCGGTATACGCGCCGCTAAAGGCTTTCTTGTTCGGCGTGATGATATGGATGCCGCGCGACAGCCAGCCCGCATATTGAGACGCAATGTGCTCACTGGCCGTGCAGTCGATGATGACCGCATGCGGCAGATGATCCGGATTCACGTGCTGCTCAAATTTCTCGAGGTCCGTGTCTATCGCCGATGACTCGAACTGGTCCTGCCAGTTCGCGAGGTCGATACGCCGGTCTCCGAGCAGCATTGTCTGTGAACGTGCAATCGCGCGTACGCGCAGGTCGAGATTGAACTCGTCGGCCAGCCGGCCCGCCTGTTTTTGCAGTTGCCTGAGCAACGCCGCACCGACGACGCCGGGCCCGATCAGACCGATCGACATGGTTTTCTGCGACAGATAAAAGCCCGAATGCGCGGCGCGCAGCGCACGTGTGGCCTCCGAGGAATCGACGACAGCCGAAATATTGCGCTCCGACGAACCCTGCGCGATGGCCCGAACGTTGATGCCCGCACGACCCAGCGTGCCGAAGAATCGCGCCGCGATACCCGGCGTGCCTTCCATACCGTCGCCGACCACGGCCACGATGCTCTGTGCGTCGGTAATATCGACGCTCTGGATCTGCCCCGTTTCGAGCTCCTCGGCAAACGCGCCCATGATCACATCCCGTGCTCGCACAGCGAGTTGCTCAGGCACCGCGACGCAGATGGAGTGCTCGGAACTGGCCTGCGAGATCAGCGTGACCGACACGTCCGCCTGCTTTAATGCACCAAACAAGCGATCGGCCGTACCTGGTACGCCGATCATACCGGCTCCTTCGAGGTTGACCAGGGCCATACCGCCGATGGCCGTAATGCCCTTGATGTTGTCGGTCTCTGACACCTCGGCGTCGATGCGGCTGCCTGGGTGAGACGGGTTGTGGCTGTTGCGGATGAAGACCGGGATATCGGCGTCCACGGCCGGACCCAGCGTCTGCGGGTGGATGACTTTGGCGCCAAAGTACGCGAGTTCCATCGCTTCGCTGTAGGTAAGACGGTCGATGACCTGCGCCTCGGGCACGCGATTCGGATCCGCACTCATAACACCGTCGACGTCGGTCCAGATTGACAGCTCGCAGGCTTTCGAGAGTGCAGCAAAAATAGCTGCCGAAAAATCGCTGCCGTTGCGGCCCAGCGTGGTCTGCAGGCCTTCATCGTCCGAGGCGATGAAGCCCGTGATGACGGCTATGCCATAGAATTCCTCCGGCACGACGGTGTCAAACTTCTGCTGCGATGCCTCCCACAAAACGGTCGGGCCCAGCGTGGTTTCGCTGACTGTGACCACTTCGCGCGCGTCGACCCAGGTGCCGCCGCGCTGCAGGCTCTCCTGCTCCAGATAGGCTGCGAGCAGGCGTGCGGACCAGATTTCGCCGTAGCCTGCTACGACGTCGCGGCTGCGCTGAGCGGCAGACCGCACCAATGCAATTGCTTTCAGGACGCCGACGACATCCTCGGCATCCTCGCGCCAGGCTGTAAGGATGGTTTCGCGGCGATCGTCGGCCAGCAGTTCGTTCGCCGTGGCCGAATAGCGCTCGCCGATGCTCTGGAGCCCTTCCTGGTAGGCGTCGTCATCCTGCTCGGCGTGCGTCACCAGCTCGAGCAACGCGTCGGTCATGCCTCCCATGGCTGACACGACGACGCCGATGCGCGGATCGTCGTAATCGAGGAGGATGCCGGCTACGCGCCTAAAACACGTCGCGTCCGCGAGACTGCTGCCACCAAACTTATGGATTTTCCAAGGATTTTCCGCCACTTCCTGCTCTATTCCGTGCACAAAACGGTGGATGATAGCGAGACTTTTCGGCGCCGTCGCCTGTTTTAGGTGAAATCAACGCCGGGGTCGCGGGTTGGGCTGTGACGCAACCGATCATGCACCGGATACACGACCAGACCAAATACAACCGATCAATGCGACGTACACAGACTCAACGCCACCAGGAACGCCGATCTACGGCGTAAATCCAAAACGGAGTCGCCGTTAAGCTTTTTACCTTGTTCGGTATGCTGTGTTTGAACAATTCACGCAGCGATCAGAAGCGAGTATCGAAGCCCAGACGAACTTCAACTTCGTCGCTGGCCCTGCGGTCGCCCGCGCCCCATTGAGTCTGAGCAAAAAACCTGGCCCGCTCGTTCAGCAGCAGGTTGACGCCGCCGGCCAAATAGACCCACGTATCGTTGAAATCCACGCTGACCGCGTTTTCGGCAATCTCGGTCCACACCGGGCCTCCCGTCTCTTTCTCGACATCGACCGAAGCAAACGGCCTGATCGCCAAGCTCTCGCCGGTATACTCCTTGTCTATCCTCACGCCGACGCGCCACACACGGCTCTTCGCCTCAATCAACCGCGTCGTCAAACCGTTCCCACCGGTCAAACGGTCGTGCTTCAAAAGCCCATGCGTGTATTGCACCTGCGGCTGCCAATCGATGCCCCCGGCGCTCGTGAACGTCTTGCCTGCCTCAAGCGAAAACGTGCTCCCATGACCCGTGAATTCGTTCCACGACTGATCGTTCAACGACAATCCCGCAAACTCAAGCCAATGATACCGTCCCGCGAAATCCACATAGTATCGCCTTGCCTGATCCGTCCACGTCACATACAGCCCCGCCGACCGGCCCTCCGTGCTCACACCGCCGTCCATATCCCAGGCGTTGGCGCTGCTGTTTCCTTTTCCGCCCATCAAACCCATCTCTACACGGCCATGTGCGCCCAACGGCCCCGAAATCAGATCGCCCCCGGCTTCCACAAACCACGACCTCCAGTCCGCTCCGATGTAAGATTGCGCCGTATTCACGGCCGCTTCCAAATCACCGGCTGAATGCTTCGCCCGCAACCAGGCATTTCGGTGCTTCGAAGCGGAAAAGCTTCCCATACGCTCATGCCATTGTCCCTGCCAACGATGGGTGTAAATCAACCCGCTCATGGGTAACGCCATCGACGCCACGGCCGACGAATTAAGACCGCTTGAGCGCAAGCTCCAGACCGTGTCTTCATTGATCAGGCTATAGTCGTACATGCCCATAACGGTACCGCCGCCCACAAGCGTAAATGCGTCCGAACCCTGACTGCCTTCTACCTGCACTAACTCGATATCACTGCCGTCGGCAGCATTACCGTTTAGCGCATATACAATCAAACCCTTCGGACCTCCCTCAACATTGCCCGCTACATGCAGACCATCGGCGCTGGCCGTCGCAAAATCGACATCTAACGCCACCGCCCCCGTTCCGCTGTAAGTGCCGCCAACCCTGAGCGTATCGCCAGCCGCACCGTCGGCCAGCGTGATCAAGCCGTGATTCGCGACATCTCCGTTCAGTTCGTACGTGCCGATACCTCCGCCGAAACCGCTCAGCGTCGAACCCGATTCCACACTCAGATCCCCCGTCAGCGCGAAAACCGTGCCCATCTCTACGCGGCTATTGCCTGAAATCGTCAGCCGATCGGTGGAAAGCATGCCCGGCAATGCAATCTCCGCGCCCCCGGTAAACGTAATGTACTCCCAGTTGAGTACGCTGCCCGAATTCATGACAACCGATATCCCGTCAACGGTCAGTTCGTCAATCCAGCCGTCGGCAACATCGGCATCGTCGCCACCGTCAAGAATTTCATCGCCCTGATAATTGGCCGACCCGTCAATCAGGGCAATATCCGAGCCGTTGCCGCCATAAAAGCCGCCGTTCAGATCACCGCCCAACCAGTGGAATGTATCGTTGCCGTCATCGGCGCTGGCGGTCATATCGTCGCCGTAAATATCGCCGCTCATCGTACCGCCGGTCAGGTTAAATACGTCACCGCCGAGGCCGAGGATCGCATTCCCGGTCACCGCTCCGGCCGTGCTGATGACGACGTCGCCGCCTACCCGATCCACACCGTTATAGTCCATATCGCCATCCCGAAATGCGGTACCCGAAGCCGAGCCATCGATAACGGCGCCTGCCGCAACATCGACCGCGCCGCCCGAAGCCACGGTATGAATGGCCGCCCCGAAACCCGATCCGCCGGTCACACTGCCGCTATTCACAGCCACTTGATAAGGCGTTGCCGTAACGGTTTCTGAGACAAGCGTCGGGGGACTGGGCCAGCCGGCCGTACCGTCCCAAACAGTCTCAACAGAAAGCACCTTAATCCCGTCACTGTCGGCACCGGTCGCAGAAACGTCTCCGCTAACCGTGATATCAATCAAGTCGCCGATTTCACCCGGCGTCCCATACGTAGCCGAAGGGTTTATTCGGATTGTATTGCGCCAATCACCCACAATGGCGTGAGCACCGGCTCCTGTCGTGCTGATTGTTCCTGATGCATCGATATCGACTGTGGCGCCGCTGACTGTGTCGGTTGTCCCTGAAGCCCCACGAATTCCATGAGCCATGTCACCCGACGTCGTGAGCGTACCCGACGCATCGATACTCACTGTACCGCCAGCGGTAGTCCAACCGTAAATCCCCACTGCACTTTCACCTGCCGTAGAGATCGCACCCGCTGCGTTAATAGCGAACGTCCCTGCTGCCCTCTGCTGTGCATATATCCCGGCAGCATTGTTTCCGCTTGTATCAATTGAGCCATACGTGCTGATGCTACTATCAGTATCAGAATGGCTGGTTCCGGATATGCCACGACTGAAATTTCCTGCCGTGGTGATTGCACCCGATGTGTCAATCACCAGGCTGCCCATACCTCGCTGCGACGCAGATATCCCATGCGCATTTGTACCGATTGTATCAATCGAACTATCGATCACATCGATAACGAGTTCGCCGCCGGAACTCCTCTGACTTACATAAACACCGTGTGAATTTGCGCCCTGAGTCGTCATTGAACTATTGCTGACAGTAACGGAAGCCATGCCTCCACCGGAATTGCTCGACTGTGCAAAAATAGCCGATGAAGATCGAGCCTCGGTCGCAATCGTTGCATCGGAGACAGCTACCGACGTACCCCCCCCGTTAATATTGTTATTGCTTGCATAAATCCCATAGGACCGACCGCCGATGCCGCTGGTCGCTAACGTCCACCCCTCAACATTCACCGTAACATCCGCAGCCGCAAAACCGGATTGGCGTTGGCCTGAGGTTGCACGAATTGCGGCCCCCCTTCCAGTGGTGGTAATGGTGCCGGAATTTGTCGCGCTGACATGAACCGAACCGCCCGCACCACGGGCGTAAACGCCGTCCCCCGAAATATTTACGCCATCAACGGTCGGCGTATTCATGGTAATTGAGCCACCGGTGAGGTTAACTTCTACCCTATTGGGGTTAAAAACATTGTCCCCGGATGCACCAAAATCGACAGCATAAATGCCATACCGGGTCCCAGCGGTCGTACCGCCCCCGGTGCCGACCGTAATATCGGCATCCGAGTTCACGATCAGGTCACTTAAATTATTGTTGAAATTCCAAATGCCCATCGCCGCATTGGCTTCGCCCATCGAAGTCAGCGATCCGCTGGCATTTATTGTCTGGGTGCCCCCTGCGACGGAGCCCACGCGAGGCTGGACCTGCAGCACGGTTGAAAAACTGCCGGTTCTTGTATTGGTAATATTGCCGAAACTGTTGATGGTAACCACACTGTCTGGACCCGTCCTTGCACCAATCCACACCACACCAGCATATGAACTTGCTGAGATATCCACATTATCGGCAATATTGACTGTGACATTTCCAAACATGTCAGGCTGATGCACGCCGACAGCGCCATAAGTCGTCGGGTCAGCAAAGTCATATACCAATGGTGCGGCACCGTCGCTGCCGATATTCAAAATAACGTCCCCGATATTTGCATATCGAATTTGGGTGCCGGTATAAAGCGGGACGTCGCCCAAATCCGATCCGGCCGTTACATTAACAGAACCGTCGCTGCCGGCATTACCGGTAATACCGTCGCACTCGATCGTCGTCGCAGTACCCGGCGTCGTGACAATACCGCACTCATCGTCGGAGTAAGCAGCATTTGGCAGTAATGTACCTGAAACCACAAAAGATCCGCCATAGACGATCGTTACCATGATGATGGACCTGAAAAGAACCGTGGATTTGCTGCGCGCCTTCCGGTGTACCGCCCTATCGCGGCTATTGCATGAAACGAACATTGTCTTGCTTGTGCCTTCTTCGACGGCTGTTGGCTGTTGCACCCAACGACACCGCATGTTTTCGACATTCGAAACCGAATGTATTCTGCTCGCCGACAATTCTTGAAGTACCGGCAACACCGACGAAATATATAGCGTGGAGACCGAATACACGCGAACCTGATTCACATTCCTGCGATTCGATTGCCGGGCAATTCAGTCGAGCAGAGTTCTCGTCTCTGCCCATCATTCTGGTGGGTTGGATTTCGACCCATACGTGACGGGTTTTCCTGCCGGCGTTCCAGTGCAACGCGGCATAGCCGTCCAGAAAAGACGCAAGCCATTTGCGCAGACTTTGCTCGCGGTCGCCACGGTCAGTTGCGCCTCAAGGACAAAAAAATGGTGGGGCGTGTAGGGATCGAACCTACGACCAGTCGGTTAAAAGCCGAATGCTCTACCTCTGAGCTAACGCCCCATCGGGAGGGTGGCCGGATGCCACCGGGAGTGCGGCGGCATCATACCCAAAATCGGGCAAAAGACAAGCGCCGGTGGCCGAAATGGGCTGTTGTCAGACGCCCTCTTCGTCCATGCGCTGCAGGCGCTGGCCTGCCAGTCTTGCGGCGGTCGTTTCAGAGAACTCGGACTGCACGCGCCGCAGCGCCTGGCGCGCATCGTCGAACTGCTCAAGTTCGTAGTTGCAGTAACCCATCTTGAGCAGCGCGTCGGCGACCTTTCTCGAGTCCGGATAGTCGCTGATGACGGTCGAAAACTCACTCAGCGCGAGATCGAATTGCTGCGTGACATAGTGCGATTCCGCAAGCCAGTATTGTGCGTTGTCGGCCAGATCGCTGTCCGGGAATGTCACGAGAAATTGCTCGAACGCCATTGCCGCCGGCTCATAGCGCTGTTCCTTGAGCAGTTCGAACGCGGCCTGGTAGTTGTCGCGGTCCGACCCGCCCGGCACCGGCAGTTCGCCCGGTGTCAGCGTACCGCCGTCCATGACGCTGACCGCATTGCGCGACGCCGACAACGAGGCTTCCAGCGCCTGGATGCGCGCGTCGATGTCGGCGTACAACTGCCGCTGACGATCCGCGGTGGTCTGTGCCCCGTACTCCAGCGATTCAACCCGCCCCTGCAGTTCATCGCCGCGGCGCTCCAGACCGTTGACCTGCTGCGTCATGTTAACGAGGCTCTGGTTGCGCACGACACGCTCGACGCTTGCCAGCCGTCGCTCGATCTCACCGAGCCGCACCATGACAGGGTCATCCTTGGCAGGCTGCAGCAATGCGCAGCCGCTGAGCATCAGCGGCGACGCAAACAGCAGCAGCGCCTTTCGAACCGGAGTACGCATGACTCAGTTCGTATACTCGAAGCGCACGCGGCGGTTCTGCGCGTAGTCGCTTTCCGAACTGCCCATCGCGATCGGGCGCTCTTCGCCGAAACTCACAGTCTGAATCTGCCCTGCACTCACTCCCTGAATCAACAGCATCTGCCGCACGGCCTGCGAACGCCGCTCGCCGAGGCCGATGTTGTACTCGCGCGAGCCGCGCTCGTCGGCATGGCCCTCGAGCCGTACGCGCAGGCGTGTGTCGTTTGCAAGCTGCATCGCGTGTCGCGCAACAATGTCCTGATCCTGTGGGCGAACCTCCGAGGAATCGAATTCGAAATAGATGACCGCATCCAGTTCACCGGCCGAAGGGTCCGTAAATTCCTCCCCTCCGTACGGATCGCCGCTGCCATAGCCATCGGTCGAGGCGCTGCTATCGCTGCCGCCGTACGTCGTGTCGGTCGGCTCCGGGTCCGGAACAGACGGAGAAGTCGGACAAGCCGCGAGCATCGTGCTCGTGAACAACACTGCGAGAACCCTGAAGTAAGACATGATAGTGACCTTTCGCTCTTAAAGTAAATTCTAATTGTTAAACAAGAAGTTAAAACATTAACTTAATGTTTCTCATTAAATCTGGTTCAACCTAAAACCTCGGAAACGGCGACCACACCGGCTCGCGCACATCGCCCTGCCCCGAGGCCATTTTCTGCCGTATCAGTCCGTCCGCAGACACCGACTCGAGCACACCGTCACGCGCCTGCCGCGTCGCATAGATCAGACTGTCGCTGTTCGGCGCGAAGCTCGGCGACTCGTCCTGGCGCCCCGTCGACAACACGAGCAGGTCCTTGCGCTCGATGTCCATGACAGCGATGCGGTAATTGCCCCGATCGTTGTGCACCATCGCGAGTTTCTTTCCATCCGGCGACAACCGAGGCCGCGCATTATAGCTGCCTTCGAACGTCACGCGCTCGGGTGTGCCGCCACCGGCCGCAATCCGATAGATCTGGGGACCGCCGCTGCGGTCCGACGTAAAATAGACATACTGGCCATCCGGCGACCAGGAACCTTCCGTATCGATCGCCCGGTGCGTCGTGAGCCGCGTCGTCGTTCTTGAGTTGATGTCCAGGATGTAGATGTCCGGATTGCCCTCGACGCCACCAAGCGTCACAACCAACTTGCGTCCGTCGGGCGAAAACGCTGGCGCGCCGTTGATGCCGGGCCTGCTGGACACCTGGAAGCGGTTTCCCGTGCGCAGGGTCTGCACGAATATCGACGACCGGCTGCCTTCGAACGATACGTACGCAAGCTGGCGGCTGTCGGGCGACCACGCCGGCGACATGATCGGGTCCGTGCTTTCCATGATCTTGTGCTCGTTCTCACCGTCCTGGTCCGAGACGACGAGCGAGTAAAGTCGCTGGTTGCCCTGCTGCTGCGCCGTGACGTAGGCGACCCTGGTGCCGAACACCCCTTTAATGCCCGTGAGCTTCTCGTAGATCATGTCGGCCGCACGGTGTGCCGCGCCGCGCATCGTGCCACGGCTGGCCGGCATCCGGTAGCCGACGAGCTGCCGCTGACCGAAGACGTCGAAGAGCTGAAACTGCAGCGTGTAGGCGTTATCGCCGGTCTGAATCAGTTTACCGACGACCACGGCCTCGACGCCGACAAAACCCCAGTCCTGAAAATCCACGTCCGCGCCGTCCGTGGGCTTCTGCAGCATTTTGGATTCTTCGATCGGCGCAAACCGGCCGCTGCGACGAAGGTCGTTCGTGATCACTTCAGCGACATCGAGCGGCATACCGGCCGACTGTCCGTCCCACCCGAAGGGAACCACGGCGACCGGCGTCGGCTGCGAGACACCCTGCACGTCGATCACGAGTTCAGCGCCGGCCTGTGCGGCAAACAAAACGGCAAGCGCCGCCATCAACACTCTCTTAATCACAGGTCCCTCAATCGTTACGATCCAATGTCAAGTTTAACGTCAAATTCGGATCGAAGAGATCCGGATTCGACGGTTCGGGCAACGGCGACGCACGGCGGATTGCCGCCTCGATCGAGCGCACGACGGCGTCGTCGCCATTACAGCTTAATATATTCACTCCGACTACCTCGCCGCCGCGAAGTTGCCGCACGCGCACGGTACACTTCGTCTCAGGCCCGGCGCTCGCCGGTGCCGCCCAGCTACGCCGGATTTTCCGGCTGATCGCAAAGACGTAAGCATCCATCGCAGGAGAGTTCGCTGCAGCGAGCCGGCGCGCCTCGTCCTCGATCTCCTGCGCACGCTGCTCGGCCTCAAGTTCGCGCCGCAGCCGCTCGTTCTCCTCACGCTGCCGTTCAATGTCGCGTTGCCGCTGACGCTCGGCTTCCACGCGCTGGCGTTCCTTCTCAGCCTCCTCTCGCGCCTTGCGTTCCGCTTCCTCGCGCTCTTGGCGGCGTTTCTCCTCTTCTTCCTGCTGGCGCAGTTTTTCGAGCCGCGCCTGTTCGAGCAACGCATCCTGGCGGCGTTTTTCCTCCTCGGCCTGGCGCCGGAGTTCCTCGCTGTTGTCCGGTTCCGGCTCGGGTTCCTCGATCTCAGGCTCAGGTGGCGGAAGCTCCGGCTCAGGTTCGGGCTCGACCGTCGGCGCCGGTTGCTCCGGCACGGCTTCCACGAGCGTCGCATGAATCGCCAGAGGTGTGAACGGCGCAGGGCGCGCAAAGTCGAACGCAACGACCATCGAGCCCAGCAGCACGACGTGCAGCAGCACGGCCAGGCTGATCGGCCCCAGATTTTGCGTGCGCGCTGCCACGAATGCGCTACTCCGGTACCGGGTACGTATCCAGTGGGTCGGTCACGAAACCGATGTTGTCGGCACCTGCCTGCTGCAATACCACCATTGCCCCGACAACGTGACCGTAGGGCACTTCGCGATCGGCCTTCACGTAGATCGGTGTATCGGGCTTTTGTTCGAGTACGACGCCGACGATCGTCGCGATTTTCTTACCCGACGACGGCCTGTCCTCATCGTCGCCCGCGTTGATGTAGAAATTACCGTCCTTGTCGACACTGAGCACCAGCGGGTCATGATCCGGTACCGATTCGATCGGCTCGGCATTGGCTTTCGGCAGATCGACTTCGATGCCCTGGGTCAGCAGCGGCGCCGTAACCATGAAAATGACAAGCAGTACGAGCATCACGTCGATGTAAGGCACGACGTTGATTTCGCCCATGAGTTTGCGTTTTTGCAGCGGTGTGGCCATGTCAGTCCCTCCGCATGACGTTCAGCTGACGAATCGCGCTCATCTTAATTCGCCTGTTTGTTGCGTGCATGACGCTGCAGGATGCTCGAAAACTCCTCGATAAAACCGTCGTAGCGGTATTCGAGGCGCACGACTTTGTCCGCGTAGCGGTTGTAGGCAATCACTGCCGGAATCGCCGCGAACAAACCCATTGCCGTCGCGATCAGTGCTTCGGCGATCGGCGGCGCGACGACGGCAAGGGTCGCGGTCTGCTGTGCACCGATCTGCATGAACGCCGTCATGATGCCCCACACGGTACCGAACAGTCCGACATAGGGGCTGGTCGAACCGATCGTCGCGAGTGTCGCCAGGCTCTGCTCGAGCCGATCCACTTCGCGCATCTGCGCCACGCGCATGGCACGACGGCACTCCTCGATGGTCTTATCGGGACCTGCGTCGCCGGCCTGCAGCGAGCGATTGAATTCTCTAAAGCCCGATTCAAAAATACTTGCCATACCCTGCGCGCCGCCTTTGGTGCGTGTCGCGCTGCTGTACAGCGTCTGCAGATCGCCCCCCGACCAGAACGCGGACTCAAACTCATCGGATGAATCCTTGGTACGCCGGATCAGGCGCCGCTTCGTAAATATAATGCTCCAGGACACGATGGATGCAACGATCAGCAGCACCATGACGATCTGCACGGGCAAACTCGCGTCGAGCAGGAGACTGATGACGGACATATCGGCTGTCATGTCGGTGGGTCCTCAAACAGGTTCGTTGGAATTCGTTTCGGGCGCATCGTGTCGGCATCCAGATACGCTGCTGTGACACCGCCGCGCAGCAGGAGTTCGCCGTCGACGCTGTCACGGTAAATATTCTGCTCAATATCGAAACTGGCCCGGGAGAGTTTCGTGAGCCGCGCCGTGACGATCAGCGAATCGCCGAGCCGCGCCGGAATCAGAAACCGGGCTCGTGCATCGGCGACGACGAGAATGCGGCGTTGCTCGTTCATCAGCCGCATATGATCGACGCCCAGCGCATCGAGCCATTCGGTGCGCGCACGCTCCATGAAGCGAAAATAATTGGCGTAATACACAACGCCCTGCGCATCCGTGTCTTCGTAGTAGACGCGGACGCGCAGTTGAAACGCATCCTCAGTCGTCAAAGGGCAACTCCCCGCTCGTCGAATTCCCCGGATTCTTCATGCCAAAATGCAGGTACGCATTGCTGGTCGCGACGCGGCCGCGTGCCGTGCGCATCATAAACCCCTGCTGAATCAGATAAGGTTCGAGGACGTCTTCTATCGTGCCGCGTTCCTCACCGATCGCAGCCGCGATACTCTCGATACCGACCGGCCCGCCGTCGAATTTTTCGATGATGGTCAGCAGCAGACGCCGGTCCAGCGCATCGAACCCGTGCGGGTCCACCTGCAACACATCCATGGCATTCTGCGCCACCGCTCCGGTGACCACGCCGTCACCTTCCACCTCGGCGAAATCGCGCACACGCCGCAGCAGCCGGTTGGCGATGCGCGGCGTGCCGCGGGCGCGTGTCGCAATCGCCACGGCACCCTCGTCCTCAACGGGTAGATTCAGGATATCGGCAGATCGTCGCACAATGGCTTCGAGATCGTCGGTCGAATAAAACTCGAGCCGCTGCACGATGCCGAAACGATCGCGCAGCGGCGACGTCAGCAGACCCGCACGCGTCGTCGCACCGACCAGCGTAAACGGTGGCAGATCGAGTTTAATCGACCGGGCCGCGGGTCCTTCGCCGATCATGATATCGAGCTGAAAGTCCTCCATGGCCGGATACAAAACTTCTTCGACAACGGGGCTCAGACGGTGTATTTCGTCGACAAACAGGACATCGTTGGGTTCGAGATTAGTCAGAATGGCCGCCAGATCGCCTGGACGCTCAAGCACGGGCCCCGAGGTCTGACGCAATCCGACGCCCATCTCATTGGCCACAATGTGGGCGAGCGTCGTCTTGCCGAGTCCCGGCGGCCCGAAAATCAGCACGTGATCGAGTGACTCGCTGCGGCGTCGTGCCGCTTCGACGAACACGCGCATCTGCTGTTTGACACGCGGCTGCCCCACGTAGTCGTCCAGCGTCTTCGGCCGAATGGCCCGATCGAACGTCGGGTCGTCACCCGAGGCCGCTGCGTTGGTAATTCGATCGTATTCGACACCGCTCATTACTGCGCTACCTGTCGCAGTGCAAGGCGAATAATGTCCTCCGCCGATTTATCCTCGATATCGAACGATGCGATCAGCTTGTTCACCTCCCGCAGCTTGTAGCCGAGTGCCACGAGTGCATCGACCGCCTCCCCACGCGCGTTCTGCACCACGGTCAGGGGCGCCGGCGCCGCGCCGGCCGGACTGGAGTCCGATATCCGGTCTCGCATTTCGATAATCAGTCGTTCGGCCGTTTTACGCCCGACCCCTGGAATCTTCGACAACGACGTCGTGTCTTCGAGTTCGACGCAGCGCCGAAAATCGCTGGTCGTCATCGCGGACAACACACCGAGCGCCATCTTTGCGCCGACACGATTGACTTTAAGCAACGTACGAAACAAGAACCGCTCATCCTCGGTCGCGAAACCGTACAGAATCTGCGCGTCTTCGCGCACCAGCAGATGTGTGTGCAGGAACAATTCGGCACCGGTTTCGGGCAGGTCCAGAAACGTAGACATCGGCGTTTCGAGTTCGTAGCCGACACCGTGGCATTCGAGCACGATCACTGGCGCCTGTTTGTCTATCAGCCTGCCCCGAAGCGATCCGATCATTGGCTGCCCGCCATGACGCGATTCAAGTGCTGCCGAACACGGCGCTGATGACCGTGACAGATCGCGGCCGCCAGCGCATCGGCGGCATCGACCGCGGGAGCTTCATCGAGTCCAAGCATCCTCGTGACCATGTGCTGAATCTGTTCCTTGCTTGCGGACCCGGTACCGACGATCGCCTGCTTGATCTCACGCGGCGCGTACTCGACCACCTCGGCACCGTGCGCAAACGTACCGCACAGTGCGGCGGAACGCGCCTGCCCGAGCTTTAGTGCGCTGCCGGCGTTTCTGTGCATGAACACGCTTTCTACCGAGACGATATCCGGCCGGTACTTCTCGACGATAGCACCAACCGCGTCGTATATCTGCCGCAATCGCGCCGGAAAATCGCCGTCGGTACTTTTCAGCGTGCCACTCGCTACGTATGCGGGGGTATCCTGCCTGAAATCGACGACGCCAAATCCCGTCAGGCGAGAGCCCGGGTCGATCCCGAGGATGCGGCAGCTTGGCGATGTGCGAATCAAGGCAGTCTCAGAGTTGTGCGAGTACGTCTTCGGCGATGTCGGCGTTGCTGTACACCTGCTGCACATCGTCCAGATCTTCGAGCATATCGAGCATTTTTATCATCGATCCTGCCTCCTTCGCATCCAGGGCGGCACTCGTCGATGCCCGCATCGTGACCTGCGCCGAATCGGCCTGAAGCCCGGCGCCAAGCATCGCGTCGCGCACCTGCTCGAAATCCGCGGGGTCTGTCAAAACTTCGATGGATCCGTCGTCGTCCACGACAACATCTTCGGCGCCGGCCTCGATGGCCGCTTCCATGACCGCATCCTCATCGCTGGAATTCGGGTACATCAGCAGCCCGACCTTATTGAACAAATAACTGACCGACCCGTCGGCACCCAGATTGCCGCCGAATTTCGTAAATGTATGCCGAACGTCGGCGACCGTGCGATTACGATTGTCAGTCAGGCAATCGACCATGACCGCAGTCCCGCCGGGACCGTAACCCTCGTAGCGGATTTCCATGTAATCCGCCCCGTCGGTCTCGCCCGAACCGCGCTTGATCGCACGCTCGATATTGTCCTTCGGCATCGACTGCGCCTTGGCCTTGTCGACCGCCAGCCGCAGGCGAGGATTCGCATCCATGTCGCCGCCGCCCATCTTCGCCGCAACCGTGATCTCGCGGATTAATTTTGTAAACAGTTTGCCGCGTTTCTTATCCTGTGCACCCTTGCGGTGCTGGATATTCGCCCATTTACTGTGTCCGGCCATTATTTCCTGCCAGGGCCTGTTAACACTAATATCATCGACCCTGCCGAGGCGGTTTTTTGTTCCGGCAAGGCGGAGCGAGCACCGTGTAGCACCGCTACATTAGCGAGCGACAACGTCGCCGGGCGAAAAACCGCCTCGGCCCGTACGGGTTGGGCCTGAAAAAGCGCCTCTCGGCGTTGCTCGTTATTCATTTGACGCGTCAAACCTCACTCCTCGCGCCTTGACAGGCGCTTTTTCAGGCACAACAGGGTCGATGACATTAGTGTTAACAGGCCCTAAATGAATGCCAAAATGAATCTCGGGCAGTCTGGCTGCCCGATACTGCGCGTATGATAACGGGTATTGCTCTAACTGGCACTCCACGAACGACAACACCATGACCGCGAACAGCCCAAATCCAGAACAGCGGAGTCCCGGTCACGACACGATCGTGGCCGATGTGCAGAACTGGATCAACGAACTGCCGAACGAAGACGGGCTGTCCGAGGCTGTGCACGAAGGCGAGCAGATTGCCGAGATCGTCGCGACGCTTGGATTGCCCGGTGACATCCTTGCAGCGACCCGGATTTACCCGCTGTATCGCGATGAAATTATCAGTAAAAATCAATTACAAAATAAAGAGTTAAAAGGCTTTTCTCGACTAATTATTAGCTTGGAACAACTCGATCAGTTTTCTCTGCCCGACAACTGGCAGCCCGGCGACGCGCTCGCACAGCAGCAATCCGAAGGCTTGCGCAAAATGCTGCTCGCGGTGGTGTCAGACATCCGCCTCGTGCTCGTGCGCATTGCCGATCAGTTGTACCGCCTGCGCGAGGCGCGCACCTCGAACCGCGCCACTCAGCAGGCCCTGGCCTACGAGACACGGGAAATTTACGCACCGCTTGCGAATCGCCTTGGCGTCTGGCAGCTCAAATGGGAGCTCGAGGATTTCGCATTTCGCTATCTCGAACCGGAAACCTATCTGGGTATTGCAAAGGCACTGCGGGAGAAACGGGGCGAACGCGAGCGGTTCATCGAGGACGTCAAAGCCGAATTACTGGCGGAATTGCAGGCGCAGGGAATCAAGGCCGACGTCACGGGCCGCCCCAAGCACATCTACAGCATCTGGCGGAAAATGCGCCGCAAGGATACGGGGCTTGAGGCGCTGTACGACATTCGCGCAGTACGCATTCTCGTGGACGACGTCAGCGCCTGCTATGCCGCACTCGGCGTCGTTCATAACCGCTGGTCCTACATACCCGGAGAGTTCGACGACTATATCGCCAATCCCAAGGAAAACGACTATCGCTCGCTGCACACGGCGGTGATCGGACCGGCTGGCCAAACCGTCGAGGTGCAGATTCGCAGCCATGAGATGCACCGGCACGCGGAACTCGGTGTCGCGGCGCATTGGCGCTACAAAGAGGGCGGCGCCGCGCCAGCAGCATTTGAGCAGAAAATCCGATTTCTGCGGCAGCTTCTGGAACCCGTGCAGGACGATGCCGATCTCCTGGATCAGATCCGCGACGACTTTTTCGAGGACAGGGTCTATGCGGTCAGTCCAAAGGGCGACATTGTGGAACTGCCGGCCAACGCGACGCCGCTGGACTTCGCTTATCATGTGCACACAATGGTCGGGCATCGTTGCCGCGGTGCCAAAGTCAACGGACGCATCGTTCCGCTGACCTATCGCATTAAAAACGGCGAACAAGTTGAGATCATCACGGGCAGCCAGCCGCAGCCGAGCCGCGACTGGCTAAGCCCGAGACTCGGCTACCTTGCCGGCGCACGCGCACGCGCCAAGGTGCGCAGCTGGTTCCGCCAACAGGACCGGGATCAACACCTGCGTCAGGGGCGCGAGATTCTCGACAGAGAACTGGCACGACTGGCCGTGAGCGACATAGCGACCGCGGATCTTGCTAAACAGCTCAAGTACAAAGATAACGATGCGATGTGCATCGCGCTGGGCGCCGGAGACATTACGGCGGCATCCATCGCTACCGCACTTCAGCATATCCGCGGGGACCGGGTTCAACGCGCGAAACCGCGGCGGCGTCGAAAAACCGGACGTACAACGGACGGGATCGCCGTTCAGGGTGTCGGCGACCTGATGTGCAACTACGCACGCTGCTGTCGGCCCGTGCCGCCCGAACCGATCGGCGGATACATCACACAAGGCCGCGGCGTCAGCATTCATCGACTGGATTGCGGCAACTTTCTGGGGCTCAACCGCCGTCATCCCGAGCGCGTGCTCGAAACGAGCTGGGGTGATTCCGGAGCGGAGTCCTATCCGGTCGACCTGTCATTGCACGCATTCGATCGCAACGGTCTGTTGCGCGACATTTCCGGTGTACTTGCCGACGAGAACGCCAATGTCCTCGACATGAAAAGCCACACCGACAGGCAATCCATGCAGGTCATTATGAACATTAGTATCGAAATCGAGGATCTGCCCGCGCTCAGCACCGCAATCAGCAAGCTGGAACAGTTACCGAACGTGGTATCGGTCAGGCGCAAAAACTGAATTAGCCTGCTTCGTTACCTGTCTTACCCTTCGCGATGTCTGTCGCCAGCGCCATCATCGAGGTCAGGTCCGCGAGGTTGGATGGCACGACAAAGGTATTCCCGGTCTTGGCGAGGTTGCCGAATTCTGTGATGTACTGCTCCGCCACGCGAAGCTGCATGGCTTCCGCGCCACCTTGTTCGGTCACCGAACTCGCCACCCGTCGTAAGCCCTCCGCCGTTGCCGTTGCCACAGCCAGAATCGCCTGCGCCTCTCCCTCGGCTTCATTGATTTGCTGAGTCTTGGCGGCCTCCGACTCCTTGATCACACGCTGCTTTTCGCCTTCGGCCTCGTTGATCTTGGCGTCGCGCTCACCTTCTGACGTCAGAATTACGGCGCGTTTTTCTCGCTCCGCACGCATCTGCTTTTCCATCGCGCCGAGCACATCCTGCGGCGGGTTGATGTTTTTAATCTCGTAGCGAAGGACCTTAACGCCCCAGGGATCGGAGGCCTTGTCGAGTTCCGCTACGACGTTTTGGTTTATCGTAGCGCGCTCCTCAAACGTGCGATCGAGATCGATTTTGCCGATTTCTGAACGCAGCGTCGTCTGTGCAAGCTGCGATATGGCGAACATGTAGTTGCCGATCCCGTACGAGGCACGACCGGGGTCGAGTACCTGCATGTACAAAACGCCGTCGACGCCGACCTGCACATTGTCCTTGGTGATACAAATCTGCTCAGCAATATCGGCAGCCTGCTCCTTGAGCGTGTGCTTGTACGCCACGCGCTCCAGAAATGGAATGAGAATGTGGAACCCGGCGTTGAGCGTTTTGCTATATTTGCCGAGTCGTTCTACAACGTATGAATTTTGCTGCGGCACGACAACCGCTGTCTTCGCCAGGATGACTACAATCACAAATACAACTGCAATCGCCGCGATAAATCCTGTGTCCATTGGGCGCGTCTCCTTCGTTACTCGGCTTCGATGTGCAATGTCAGGCCGTCGGCTTTGACGACCCGGGCGCGGCTGCCGCCACTGATCACGGACTCGCCGATATTCCTGACGGTCCATTTGGAGCCACGATACTCAAGGCGTACTTCAGCGCCGGGCGCCAGATCGTCGTTGACGTTCACCGATTCGCCGGAAAGCGTCTCTCTGAATCCCTCGACATTGCCGCGAATCTTCTGATAGAGCTGCCGTCGGAACGTAAACATGAAGATCAGCGACAACACGCCAAAGGCGGTCCATTGCATCCAGAGGGTCATGTCAATGCCAAGCAGTCCGGCGAGACCGACGAGCGCAGCAGAAACACCGAGAAACACCAGGTAGAACTGCGCGTCGATTGCAAACATCTCGGCACCGAGCAGAATAGCGCCGAGTATCATCCATTGCCACCAAAGCATTATCGGTCTCCCGGGTCCCTCACCAGCCCCCACTATAGCGTGATTCGGCCCGGGACGGCAGCTTGAAACGCCGATGCCGTGCCCCAATATGCGGTACCATCCTGTGCGCCGCAGAAAACAACCACAAGGGGACCGGCATGCAGGAATTTATGAATTCCGTATCCAATGGCGTCGCTGTGTTAAACGGCTACGTCTGGAGCAGCGCGCTCATCTATCTTTGCCTCGGTGCCGGGCTGTTCTATTCCATACTGACGCGTTTCGTGCAGGTTCGGCAATTCCGCCACATGATTCACCTGCTGTTCTCGAGCAAGGAATCCGACAGAGGCATTTCGTCATTTCAGGCACTGGCGGTATCGCTGTCGGGAAGGGTCGGAACCGGCAACATCGCGGGCGTTGCGGCGGCAATCGGTTTCGGCGGACCTGGCGCCGTGTTCTGGATGTGGGTTGTCGCCTTCCTTGGCGCATCGACGGCCTACATCGAATCCACGCTTGGCCAGATTTATAAAGAGGAAGACGAAGGCCAATACCGCGGCGGACCGGCCTACTACATCGAAAAGGCCATGGGTCAGAAATGGTATGCGTGGATTTTCGCGCTGGTCACGATATTTGCCTGCGGCCTGCTGCTGCCCGGCGTGCAGTCGAACAGCATTGCCAACGCCGTGGCACTGGCCGTCGACAGCGACGCGACGACCCGTCTGTTCGGAACGGCCGTGGAAACGCCGAAGCTCATTGCCGGCATCGTCGTTTCGGGCGTACTGGGTTTTATTATTTTCGGCGGCGTCAAACGCATTGCGCACGTCACCCAGGTTATCGTGCCTCTGATGGCGCTCGGTTACATCGTCATGGCGCTTGGTATCATCGCACTGCACATCACCGAATTGCCGCGAATTCTCGGCGTCATCGTCGGCGATGCATTCAGTCCGATGGCCGGTATCGGCGCGGCGATTGGCTGGGGCGTCAAACGCGGTGTGTATTCGAACGAAGCTGGTCAGGGCACGGGTCCGCACGCGGCGGCCGCGTCCGAAGTACAGCACCCGGCTCAGCAAGGCCTCGTACAGGCATTCTCGGTCTACGTCGACACACTGTTTGTCTGCTCAGCCACCGCGTTTATGATCCTGATTACGCAGCAGTATTACGTAGATGGGCTGGGGGGGAATGTCTCGGGCGGCATGCTTGGCTCCGGCGTGGAAATAAACAGCCCCGCGTTTACACAACTGGCGCTTGAAAGTGTGCTCGGCGGATTCGGTAAGATCTTCGTCGCGGTCGCATTGTTCTTTTTCGCGTTTACGACACTGCTAGCCTATTACTACATTGCCGAAACGAACGTTGCCTATATTCGCCGTTCATTCCGGTTTCCGGGCGAACTGACCATCCTTAAAATCGTTATGCTCGGCTCTATCTTCTACGGCACAATCCGTGAAGCCAGCCTGGCATGGGCCATGGGCGATCTGGGCGTCGGCATCATGGCGTGGCTCAACATCGTCGGTATCCTGATTTTATTCGTCATGGGACGTCCGGCTCTAAGAGCACTTAGAGACTACGAAGCGCAGAAGAAGGCGGGGGTTACGAAGTACTCCTTCAATCCGGATGCGTTGGGCATTGAGAACGCTGATTTCTGGAAGAAATAATTTCGATCCTGGTCCGGATGAAACGACACCACATCCGCAGGATTCTGCTTGCCGCTTATCGGTTCGGAAAATTGAGTGCCTTCTTATCGACGGCCAGCGCCGCCTCGTGGAAAGCCTCGGCGAGACTCGGATGCGCGTGAATCGTGCGCTGAATGTCCTCCGTGCTCGCATCGAATTCGAGTGCCAGTACGGCCTCTGAGATCAGCTCGCCCGCCATCGGTCCGACGATGTGTACGCCCAGCAGTTCGTCATCGTCCTGCGCCGAGATCATTTTCACCATTCCCGACGTCGATTCCATCGCCTTGGCACGTCCACTGGCCGCGAATGGGAATGACCCGGTCTTGTACTCGCGCCCCGAGGCATTGACTTCGGCTTCGGTCTTTCCGACCCACGCAATTTCGGGGTCTGTATAAATCACCGACGGAATGACGTCGTAGTTGACTTCCGCAGGCTCTCCCGCGATCAGGTCGGCAACCATAACGCCCTCTTCAGACCCCTTGTGCGCCAGCATCGGTCCTCGCACGCAGTCACCAATAGCATAGACGCCTTTGACGCGCGTACGGCACTCGTCGTCCACGACGATAAATCCGCGATCGTCGAGCTGGATACCTGCATCGTCGGCATACAGATTTTGCGTATGCGGACGACGTCCTACAGCAACAATGAGTTTGTCGACTTTGAGCGTATGCGAACCGTCCTTGTCTTCGTAGGCGACGGCAACGCCGTCTTCGGACACTTCTGCCGATGACACTCTCGCACCGAGACGGATATCGAGTCCCTGCTTTTTAAAATCCATAGCCGCCACTTTGGCAACGTCGCGATCCGCCATGAACAGAAAATCGTCCATCGCCTCGAGCACCACAACCCTGGCCCCCAGGCGTGCCCATACGCTGCCCAGCTCCAGGCCAATGACGCCTGCACCCACAACTCCGAGCATCTCGGGAACGGCGTCGAGCTCGAGCGCGCCCCACGAGTCGATGACGCGTTCATCGTCGAACGGGGCGATCGGCAATTCGATGGGCGACGACCCTGAGGCCAGTATCACGTGGCCGGCTTCGATGATTTCGGCATCGCCATCCACGGGCGTAAACTCAATCCTGCGCCCGGACAGCAGCCTGCCGTGGCCCGCGAGACCCTCGACTTTATTTGCCTTGAACAAACCGGCAATTCCGTTCGTGAGCTGTCGCACAATTCCGGCGCGGCGTTTCTGCATCTTCGCCAGATCCAGTTCAACCGAAGCCGCGTTAATGCCATGCTTTTTGAATTCGTGCTGCGCCTTATGGAACAACTCCGACGACTCCAGCATCACCTTGGATGGAATGCAACCCGCATTCAGACAGGTCCCGCCAAACGCGTTCTTCCCATCTTTGTTTTGCCACTCGTCGATACAGGCAACGGATAAACCGTGCTGCGCTGCACGAATGGCGGCGACATAACCGGCGGGTCCGGCACCTATAACGACAACGTCGAAACTTCTGCCCATGTTCGGTCCTATAATCCTTCCGATCAAACCTGAAGTATCAGGCGGGCCGGATCTTCAAGCTGTTCCTTGATGGAGACGAGAAACTGTACAGCCTCCTTCCCATCGATAAGTCTGTGATCGTAGGTGAGCGCCAGGTACATCATCGGTCGCGCCAGAATCTCACCATCGACGACCATCGGCCGCTGCTGAATGGCGTGCATTCCAAGAATCGCACTTTGCGGCTGATTCAGGATCGGCGTAGACATCATGGAACCGAAAATGCCGCCGTTGGTGATCGTAAACGTGCCGCCGGTCAGATCGTCCATACCGATCGTGCCCGCCTGCGCTTTACCGGCCATATCGTTCAACGCCGATTCAAACTCCGCGAAACTCATCTGGTCCACGTCACGAATCACCGGCACCATGAGCCCGCGGTCGCTCGACACTGCAATCCCGATGTCGTAGTAGTTGTGGTACACAATGTCGGTGCCCTCGACCGATGCATTGATCACCGGAAACTTCTTCAGTGCCTCAACGGAAGCCTTTGCAAAAAACGACATAAATCCGAGTCGGACATCGTGCGTTTTTTCGAAGGACGCCTTATAGCGGGAACGTAACGCCATGACTTCCGTCAGGTCGACCTCGTTAAACGTCGTAAGCATGGCGGCCGTCTGTTGTGCGTCGACAAGGCGTTCGGCAATACGTGCACGCAGGCGCGTCATCGGCACACGTTGTTCCGTGCGCTCCAACGCCGTGCCAATCGCTTCCTCGGCGGCAACCGCGGGCTGATCGCCGGGCGTCACCTCGCTGCTGTCTGCGGACTTCAGAAAATTCATGACGTCCGCCTTGGTAATCCGGCCGTCCCTGCCGGTGCCGTCGACCATCGTCGCATCCAGATCGTGCTCCTCGAGCAGACGGCGAACGGCCGGGCTGGTCTTCGACGGACCCTTTACGGAATCCGCGGACTGCGGCTCTGCGACGGCCGACTCGGCCACCGGTGCGGGTGCCGCGGCCTCGGCACCCGATTGAGCAACCTCGCCCTCCTCCAGCAGCGCAAGAACGTCGCCCGCCGTAACCGTTGCACCGTTTTCAGCGACAATCTTTGCAAGGGTTCCCGACGCCGGCGCGGGCACTTCAAGTACGACCTTGTCCGTTTCGAGATCGACAAGGTTCTCGTCACGGGCAACCGATTCCCCGACATTCCTGTGCCAGGCGACCAGCGTTGCATCGCTGACCGATTCGGGCAGGGGCGGAACCTTTATCTCGATACTCATGTCGTTTTCCGTTTCGTCTTTTGCGGTTTGGTGGCCTTGCTCGCCTCGGGCCGGATGTCGAGAGCGGCTTCGACCAGCGCCTGCTGCTGTTGCAGATGAACCTTGAAAATCCCCGAGGCCGGTGCAGCCGCGCCGGCTCTCCCCGCGTAATACAATTGCTGATGATCGCGCAGCGGCGCCTGAAGCCGGTGTTTAATCTGATACCACGCACCCTGATTCAGCGGCTCTTCCTGACACCAGATAATTTCTTCGACGTGTTCGTATTCGCCGATCAGCGCCGCGTATTCCTCGATGGGAAACGGGTACAGCTGTTCCAGACGTATCAGCGCAATATCGTCAATGCCGTGAACTTCACGTGCTTCGAGCAGATCGAAGTAAACCTTGCCGCTGCAGAGCACCAGTCGACGCGTTGCGGCCGGCGGCATCCCGGAAACCTCCGGAATCAGCAATTCAAACCGGCCCGTCGATAGATCCGTAATCGGCGACACCGACCTTTTGTGCCGCAGCAGACTCTTTGGCGTCATTACGATCAATGGTTTTCTGAACGGACGCAGTTGCTGCCGCCGCAGCATATGGAACATCTGCGCCGGCGTGGATGGAATACAGACCTGAATATTGTGTTCGGCGCAAAGCTGCAGGAATCGCTCGAGTCTCGCCGACGAGTGTTCCGGACCCTGCCCCTCATACCCATGTGGGAGAAACATCGTCAGGCCGCAAAGCCGGCCCCACTTGGCCTCTCCGGAGCTGATGAACTGGTCGATAACGACCTGCGCACCGTTGGCGAAATCGCCGAACTGACCTTCCCAGATAACTAACGTGTTCGGTTCCGTACTTGCATAGCCGTACTCGAATCCGAGCACCGCTTCCTCCGACAGAAACGAGTCGATGACGCGAAAAGCACCCGCCCGATCGGCGATGTGCTCAAGCGGCGTGTATTCGCGGTTGTTGAGCTGATTGTGCACGACGGCATGGCGATGAAAAAACGTGCCTCTGCCGCAATCCTGGCCGACAAGCCGCACCGAGTGTCCCTCCTGCAGCAGCGACGCGTATGCCATGGTTTCCGCAAACCCCCAGTCCATATCGGCCTCGCCGGCCGCCATCCTGTGGCGTTCGTCCAGAATGCGCTGCACACGGCCGTGCGGCTTGACATCGGGAGGGATATCGACGATCGCGGCACCGAGTTCCGCGGCGGTTTTGGGACTGATCGACGTGTCCGCCGCGACATCCCACTCGGTGTGCAGGTATGGCGACCAGTCGATCGTGAACTGGTTTCCAATCATACCGAGCGAGGCGGCCTGAACCGACTCGCCGCGATCCAGCCTGTCACGAAAATCGTCCTGCATCTTCGTCACATCCGCCGTCGTCACAAGACCGTCGTCCAGCAGTGTTTGTGCGTAAATCTGCCGCGTCGTCCTGTGATTTTTTATGCGCCCGTACATGATCGGCTGCGTCGCCGACGGTTCATCGGCTTCATTGTGCCCGTGACGGCGATAACAGACGAGGTCGACGACGACGTCTTTTTTGAATCGCTGCCGATAAGCGAGGGCCAGTCGCGTGACGCCGATAACGGCTTCAGGATCGTCGGCGTTGGCGTGAAAAATCGGCGCCTCAATCATCTTCGCGACGTCGCTGCAATAGTCCGTGGACCGTGCGTCTGACGGCCGACTGGTCGTGAAGCCGATCTGATTGTTAACCACGATGTGCACCGTGCCGCCGGTGCGGAATCCGTTGGTCTGAGACATCTGGAAGGTTTCGGTCACGACGCCCTGCCCGGAAAATGCAGCGTCGCCATGAATCAGGACGGGCAATACTTCGTCGCGCTCGCTGTCGCCGCGCCGTTGCTGCCGCGCCCGTACCGAACCCTCGACAACCGGGTTGACGATCTCAAGATGGGACGGGTTAAACGCCAGCGCAATGTGCACGTTACCGCCCGGCGTCTTCATGTCGGCCGAAAAGCCCTTGTGATATTTGACGTCGCCGGATCCTTTCAACTCGTCGAGATCGTAGTTTCCTTCAAACTCCTCGAAAAGTTCTTCGGGCGACTTACCGAAGATATTGACCAGAACGTTAATGCGACCGCGGTGCGCCATGCCGATGACGATTTCCTCAACGCCTGCCTCTCCGGCCCGCTGCACGATGTCGTTGAGCATCGGAATCAGGGTCTCGCCGCCCTCAAGAGAAAATCGCTTCTGTCCGACGTAGCGCGTGTGCAGATAACGTTCGATGCCTTCGGCGCTGGTCAGGTCCCGCAAAATCGTCAGCCGCTCCTCGTCGGGCAATGTGCCGGCCACGGCCCCGTGTTCGAAGCGCTTGCGCAGCCACAACCGCTCGCGCGCACGTGAGATATGTGCGACCTCGGCACCAACCGTACCGCAGTAGATGCTCTTTAGCAGCGCCAGAATATCCCGAAGCTTCATGCGCTCATTGCCGCGGCCGGCGAGTCCGCCGGTAAAAAACTCGATATCCATGTCGGCCTCTGTCAGACCAAGATAGTCGAGTTTTAGTACGCCCGGCACGCGACGGTCCATCAAACCGAGCGGGTCGATGTCTGCAATCTGGTGGCCGCGTAGACTGTAGACCTGAATCAGGCGTGAAACCGCCGCCTGTTTTTCGCCGCTGGTCGCAGATTGACCGACCGTGCGCCGGCGGACCGTGCCTGCGCGGCGCCCGCTGCGCGCCTCATCCAGAAGGCCGCTGCGAATGACCGAATGCGCGACTTCGGTATCGGGGTCGCCCATACGCTCGAAATAGTCCCGCCAGCCCTGCGGCACGGATGTCGCATCGTCAAGATACTGCTCGTAAAAGGCCTCAACGGCGCTCGCATTGGCGCCGAACAGTGGCGTGGTCGCCAATTGCTCTTTGAGTGAATGACTCATCTTTTCCGAAACTTACACGACATCAGCTCGGCGAAACACCGGCACCTTGGCTGCGGCCAGAAAGGGAGCGGTAGTTTAGCCCAAGCACTCTGCCGAGGGAATCCAAAATCGGCGATGAGTCGGAATCAGCCCAGACGGAAAAGATTGACGAGTTCGTAGCAAACCAGACAGGCGTAGGCGCTAAATGCCGCGGTCAGGAACAGCCCGGTTCTGACGCGATTCAGAAACTGAATCTGAGACAGAAACACGAGCGTAAAGATACCGAATGCCGTCATCGCGAGTTTCGTGGACACGAAGGCCATAGTGCCCTGCTGCATGATTGCGTGCATGACCGGATTGGCCTCGAACATACCCATTTGCAGGAGCTGCAGCGTCAGGAATGCGTCGGCGCACGACAGCAGCATCGTTCCCGTGGCAAGAAAGAACAGCCAGGGGTGATGCCAGTCGAGCATCGCGACGGCCGCATCCGATGCCCTGCGGTGCCGGCGTCGCCGCGAGCGAAGATATCCAAACACGACGGTCTTCCAGCCGAATGTTCGACGATCCATCTCAAATCGCTGATTATTTACCCATATTTCAGATGCCACTGCGCCCCCTAATTATTGTCGTTGTTTTCAGTGGCCGTTGTCTGTAACAGCCAGGCAATCAAATCGTCACGGTCGTCCTGATTAAATACGCCCGCGAACGTCATGCGGTTACCCGGCAGGAACCGTGCGGGCTGAGCGAGCCATGCGTCGAGTGCACGCGGGGTCCACACAAACTCCGCTTCGGCCAGTGCCGGAGAGTAGGCGAATGCGTCGGACCGGCCCGCCTCCTGTCCAAAAAATCCATGCAGCGCCGGCCCGATCATGACCGGACCATCCGCCGCAAAACTGTGGCAGGCCTTGCAGACCTGTGCCTGGCGCTCCCCGTTAACGAGATCTGCACCGCTGTATGGCATCTGTGAAAGATACTCCGCATTACTCAGCGGTATTTGTTCCCCCAATGTTGCAGCAGTCAGCACCTCGTCAATGGTCGCTGATTCGCCCGCGGCAATATCGTCTGCCGGTCCGGCGTTCTCCTTTCCGCAAGCTGACATCAACAGAAGCCCCACCACCGTTACAGCCGCCGAATAAATCCTGTAAGTCCCCAATATTTCCACCCCTCATTTTTTATCGATAATACTATAGAGCAATTTGCATGCCGCTGCGTATCCTTTTGATTTTATGTCCAAAAACTCACGCAGATGTTGCCGGCTGTATAGATCCTCGACACCTGGCGAGTGTCGATGCCGTTGACACTCGAAAAAAATCAATTGTTAATCTGATAAAAAAATTAATATTATCAATAGATTACCGTTCTGGCACACGATTTGCGCCGGTATGGGAGATCGCAACACTCTATCGATAAAGGACAGGAATATGAAAAGGACTTTCATGCAATCGCTCACCATCATGGCGATGTTTGGAACGGGTACAGCCGTCGCAGACGCAATACCCGTGGAATACGAAATACGCAGCGACTACAGCGCCGGCGGATTCAGCGCCAGCGTTCTTCACGGCGCGACCGGCTGTCGCGGCACCGGACCCGATACCGGTGACACACTCTACATGTGCGGTAGCCCACATCTTTCCACGCACGGCGCGATCGAGGGTCTGCTCGACGGTGGAGTACTCACAATCACCGGCGGCGTGCTGAACATCGGCGGCTCCGACTACGATGTACTCGGCGGCATGCTGGGAGCCTTTGGCCACGGCTACGTCTGGGAATTGAACATCGAATCCTTCGGCAATTTCCTGTTCGAGAGCCTGGCAATGGGCAGCGGCATGCCAAACGTCTTCGATGGGTCAGAGATGATTCTCTGGGGCCAGAACGAAGACGCTTATGCATGCGACCCTCGGCAGTCATCGTGCTCCGAGTATAACCGCTGGGGCATAGACCTTTACGGCGTCAGAGTCGCAAGCGTTCCCGAACCTGGATCAATGGCCCTGTTCGGCGTCGGTCTGTTTGGACTGATGGCAGCGCGGCGTCGCCGTTCGCGTGAAGCGGCACTGGCCACAACCTGAAGAGCAGCCAGACAACGGCCAGCGAGTTGCACAACTCACACTGCGGCAGCCTCCAAATGGGGGCTGTCGTTATTTTCAAGTCGATAAACGAGACCAAATACCCATTTTTGCGGGCTGCGCTTCAACCTTCGTGCACGTAACGTTCGTCCCATGAACCCCGCAACCGGCAGAAAACACACTCTTACTGCCATCGCACTGGCGCTCATCGCTGCGCTTTTCATTCGTGCGTGGGTGCAACTGGCTCTTCGCGACAATGGTGTCTCGGACTTTGTCGCGTCCGACCTTTCCTATCTCGTCGTTCCCATCGTGCTTTGCGCAATTCTGCTTCCGCTTTGGAACGACGAAAAACCCTTCGTGATCGCTCAATACTCTCGATGTGACTTGTCACTGAATCTCGTCACTCAGGCACTGACGATGGGTTTATTGCTGCGGATCGCATGGTGGGCGCAACTAATAGCCGGCGCATCGTTTGGCTGGTACAGAACGGACAATCCCGACGCCGTTGTGGGACCGCATTTCGCACTGCACTGTGAACCGTTTCCGAATCTGCTGCTCGGCCTGTTCGTCTCCGCGTGTCTGATCCCCGTCATTGAAGAACTGATACACCGGGGCTACACAATGAGAGCAACCCGTCGCTTCGGTCTCCCTGCATCCGCTCTCATCTCAGCAACGATATTCATGATATTCCACGCAGGCGGAACATGGCCGACCGCGTTTGCGACCGGCATCCTCTTCGCAGTGGTTTACTGGCGCACGCGGTCGCTGTGGTATTCCACGATCGCGCACGCCTCCTACAACGCACTGAGTCAGATTGACTGGCGTTGTACGTCGATTCAGTGGAATCCACTATCTGCCGACCTGCCAATCTGGTCCGCCGGCATCTTCGCCGGCAGCGTCTTCCTGATCTCGCTCCTCGGGATGGTGCTGCAATTGGCGAAACTGCAACCCGGGACGCCAGAGCGTCCCGGGTTCCTTTAGACCGTTAAAATACCAAACAAGCCACGCACCGAGGTCGTTGACATCTGTGTAAACAGGCCTTAGAACGCCTCGGCAACGCGCTCAATGATGTGCGATGTCGCCTGAACCAATCCTTCGTAAAATGCAATCAGGTCGTCCCCTATCTTCTCGAAGTTCGAGACACCAGCCACCTCATTTCCGCTCGTGCTTTCACCACCACCGGAGCAACCGTCGCCCGCACCGGCAACCAGAGCAAACTCGTCAAGTGTCAGTTCTCGCATTATCAATCTCCTTTTGATTATTTTGAAAAGCGCTTCCAGCGCGTACCCAATCTAGCGCGCCGGCAGTCGCTACGCAGCCGTCGAATCCAGGGGATACCCGGAGAATTGGGAACAGGCTTTTACTTTACATATGACGGCAATGACGAATCGTTGTGACCTGGCGCACAGTCGCATGTGTGAACTGCGTTTATGCTCCGTTCTTCTTCCAGGCTCCGTGAACGGCGAGGTTAATCATGCGTTTGAGAATGCTCGGGCTGACATCGGCCAGCACTGCATTGCTTTTGGTGTCCGCCGTGGCCCAGGCCGACGTGGGGCTGGGGTTCAAAGCCGGCACGCTGGGTTTTGGGCTCGAAGGCCGTTGGAGCCCGGTTCCATGGCTTGACCTGCGCGCCGGCGCGAACCGATTCGAACTCGACGATTCCGGCACTCAGGCCGGGATCAACTACGATGCGACGGTAGCTCTGGATACCTACTACGTCACCGGCAATTTCCGTTTTCCGCTCAGTCCATTTCGTATCACGGCAGGAGCGTTCGCAAACAACAACGAACTTCAGATGCGCAGCAAAAACGGGTCAAACGCCAACATTGAAGTCGGCGACGAAGTCTACTCGGCCGCCGATGTCGGCACGCTGCGCAGCTCAACGTACTTCGCCG
Source organism: Woeseiaceae bacterium (assembly GCA_965224505.1). Classification (GTDB taxonomy): domain Bacteria; phylum Pseudomonadota; class Gammaproteobacteria; order Steroidobacterales; family Woeseiaceae; genus UBA1847. The sequence goes on along the minus strand of CBDCZL010000018.1, from coordinate 407,053 downwards.
ACACGGCACCCTATTTTGGCGTCGGCTACGATGTCGAACTATTCGGCAAAGTTGGGCTGAACCTCGATTTCGGACTCCTTTGGCAGGGTGAACCGAATGTGACGCTCGAAGCGGACGGTCTGTTCGCACAACAGCCTGCGTTTCTCGATGCACTCGAGTCCGAACGCGCCGAACTTGCCGAAGAAGTCAGCAACTACAAGGCCTGGCCGGTTGTGTCGCTCGCATTCGTTTACAACTTCTAGTGGGCAGATCGCGATCGTAGCCGCGGGTCATTTCGCACAGCGATCAGCGCCGCACAGATCGCTACAAGAACGGGTATGGGAATCAGCATTAGCGTATACCAGTCAAAGTAGTGCATTACAGTGCCTGCGAGCAACGAGGCCGTCGCCGCAGTGCCAAAAACGAGGAACTCGTTGAACGCCTGCGCACGATAACGCTCGGCGGGCGTATACGTATAAGTCAGCAACGTCGTGCCGCCGACATACAGGAAATTCCAGCCGATACCGAGTAATACCAGCGCCCACCAATAGTGCAGAAGCGACTGCCCCTGCAGTCCAATGACCGACGTCGCCAGCAGCGCTACTGCCCCGGCGAACATCAGACGCGTGACGCCCAGCCATTCGATCAAAAACCCCGCGACCAGCGACGGTAGGTACATGCCGAGAACGTGCGCCCGAATGACATCCGCGGTCTGCTCCAGCGAGTACCCGGCATTGATGTGCATACTGAGCGGTGTCGCGGTCATGATCAGTGTCATCAGGCCGTAACCCACAGTGCCGCCGAGTACCGCAACGGCAAACAATGGCTGACGTACAAGCGCAGCGAGACTGCGCGCATGATCCACCGCGCCTTGAGCCGCCTGCTGTTTACCGCCAGCCATGCTGCGAAACAGAATCGCCTGAAGTACGAAAAGCCCCACCAGAAACGCCAGCGTTCCTGCGTAGGGAATGCCTTCGATCCAGTACTGGCCGCGCTTCGCCAGCTCAGGACCCAGCAGCGCCCCACCGATTGATCCGACCAACACCAGCGATACGGCCCGCGGAATGTAGCGGACGTCGACACTTTCGGCTGCGGCGTAGCGGTACTGCTGCGTAAACGCCATGTTGATACCAAACAACATCGCCGCGAGCGTATACAACCAGAAGCTCGATTCCCGCAGCGCAACAACTGCGACCGACAATGCCAGCGCCGCCGAAAGCGATGCCAGAGCAAAACCATTGCGCCGCCCGATCCGCTGCATCAGCAGCGTCGCCGGAATCGTGGAGGCCGCAACCGCAACCACCATCATTGACAAAGGCAGAGTGGCGAACGCCTTGTTGTCCGATAGTTCGGACCCGATGATGCCCCCGAGCGTCACCATGACAATCGACCCCGTTGCGGAGATTAGCTGGCAAAAAACCAGCGTTATCAGATTGCGCAGTTGCATTCGGGGCACCAATCCGGATGATTCGCCTGCATTCTCACACATTGGAGCCGGGGTGGACACTCTCGACATTACTGAGGCGATTCGAATTCCGCTGACCGAGATTTCGATGACGGCGGTTCGCTCACGAGGTGCCGGGGGGCAGAACGTCAACAAACTGGCCACCGCCATTCATCTGCAATTTGACTTTGACAAGAGCGAGGCCGTTCCTGAAACCGTAAAAGCGCGTTTGCGTGACTTCCCTGATCGCCGCGTCACTCGACACGGCACAATCGTCATCAAATCGATGGCCTACAGAAGCCAGGAAAGAAACCGCCGTGCCGCATTGACACGGCTGACAGAGTTGCTCCGGCGCGCAGCGAGAACGCCGAAACGGCGCATTCCGGTCGGGCGAAATCGGGCGGCGAACGAACGTCGGCTTAAGGATAAGAGCCGTCGCAGCGAGCTAAAAAGGTCCCGACGCCGGCTACCGGACGACTTTCGATAACTACGGCAACTCGCTGCACATCGCTCTGTCACCCGTGAACCTGCACCCTCGTTCGCGCCAGTACTCGGTTACGCCAAGCCGATTCAGCAGCGGAAGAAACCCGGGATGTTTGCGCACCTCCGCCAGTTCGGGTGAAAACAGCAATTCAATCTCGAAGTTTCTACCCGGTTGCCGCAGGCGTTCAGCAACCTGCACCGCACCGCCGGTGTCACCGAGCAGCGAACGCGCCACCAGATTGATCTGTGGGTCCAGCACACCGGAAGACCAGGCGTCATCGAGTGCCCGCAGAGCATCCGTTGCTTTGTCGGGATCCGCCAGCGCTGCGAAAATTGCCGTGACCCAGTTCGTTTCGCCGCCAGCAATTGCCAGGCTCTTTTGCACCAGATTTTGGGCACTGACGAAATTTCCTTCGCGGGCCAACAGCAACGCATTGGCGAGCGCATGCGATACTCCCCCGGCTCCCAGATCGTTGGCGCGCCCGAAGTATTGCGAAGCTCGCTCTGAGTCGCCGAGCCACGTATACACGATTGCGACACGACTATTGAGGATCGCGTTATTTGGGTCGATTTCAAGTGCGCGCAATGCCCATTTAAGCGATGCATCGAGACGCCCCACACTCGCAAGCATGCGGGAATACCAGTTGAAACTGTTGGCATCGACCAGTCGTGCATTCACTGCACGAAGATGCGCCTGTTCCGATGCCGCCCATTTCATTTCACGGTAGTAAATGAACCCATATATCGCACCAGCGGCATTCTCGATTGCCGGGTCGCGCGCTACGCCGTTTTTAACGGTGCGCACGGCCATTCGGCTCATCTCATCGAACCGATGGCCTCGATACTCGTGCATCAGAAGGTACGATGACGCGAGCGCGAGATAGGACGGACCATAGTCGGCATCAAGCTGTATGGCCGTCTCAAACGCAGCTATCGAATCCTCAAGATTGCCAGGCTCACCTCGATGCTCCAGGTTGTACATACCGCGCATATAACTTTTGTAGGCATCGCTGTCGTCGGAGCGGCTCTTAAAGGTCTGCTGCGTCTGCCTTCCACCAAGTTTTTTTCTGACGGCGTTGCCGAGTTTTTCCTGCAGCAAAAACCAGTCGGCGATACTGCCCTGAATCTCGCCTTCGTGAACCACACCGATGCCGTATTTCGAAATTTCGTAGCTCACGATCAAAGTATCGCCGGACCGCCGCAGTGTGCCCGTCAAAACGCTGTCGACCTCCAGCATGTCGGCGATATCATCGACTTCCTTGTCATAGCGAACGCGGCCGTTTTTTACGATGAGTTTGTCCACGCCGTGCAGAGACTGGACAAGTTCCGTGCGAAATCCCGAGGCGATGTACTCGTCACCTGGGTCGCCACTCAAATTGTCGAACGGCAGGATTGCGATTGAGTCGACGACAGGGCTGCGTCCGCCGATCCACGGAAGTCCAATCGCCGTTACCAGCGCGGCCACAACGAGCACACCGATTAGCAACGGCTTTCGGGAAAGCCAATACGTCCGCCCATCGGACTCCGCATCGGTTTGCCCGGTTGATTGCAGCAGTTCGACGTTCTCGATTAGCCGGTAGCCGCGCCGATGCAGCGTCTCGATATACTGCGGATCTCGTGGTGAATCGCCAAGATTGCGCCGCAACTGGGCAATCGCGCGCGTAATCGGATCGTCCGAGACGACTCTCCCGTCCCACGCGTCCTTGATCAGCTCCTGCTTGCTCACGAGTTGTCCATCGCGGCGTGCGAGAGCGATAAGTACCCGCCACGTCAGCGGCTCGGGACGAACTTCCTGACTGTCGCGCACGAATACGCCACGTGACGGATAGAACTCCCAGTCACCGATGCGAAAGCCCTGCTGTAGTTCCTGTTCGGTCGGCATCGCGACGTATTATCCGTCAAACAGGCGGTTCGGTGCAGCAGCCTCGATCAGGTCTCTGACACTCACCATCGGTACCCGACACCGGTGCGTGGTGTCTGACACCTGGAGTAGCTAGTGGGCCGTGCGGTAAATTCGGTGACTTTCAGTCGCATCACTACGCCTTATGGCAAGGCGAGCGAGCGCAGGACTGGCCGTCGCCAATTCAAGCGAGCTCAACGCCGCCGAAGGGCGTTGTGGTGCGACCCACAGGGAGCCCTTCTCAAGGGGCATACCGGTGTTGAAGCGGCTTGACATAGCCCGGCTATGCCGGCACCGCTTCGCCTGGGTCTGCCCCTTGAGAAGGACTCTGAAAGTGACCGAATTTACCGCACGGCCCACTAGAACAGGCCTTCGATGCGGCCTTCGTGGTTGACTCGAATCGCGTTTGCTGCCGGTACTCGTGGCAGACCCGGCATCGTCATGATCGCACCGCAAACGACGACGACGAACTCCGCCCCTGCGGCAAGTCGAATCTCACGGATCGGAACGACGTGCTCGGATGGAGCGCCGAGCAGGTTCGGGTCGGTCGAAAAACTGTATTGCGTTTTGGCCATGCAAATTGGGTACTTCCCAAATCCTTCCCGTTCCAGCTTCGCAAATTGCTCACGCACTTTTTTGTCGGCGATGACGTCGTCCGCGGCATAAATCTCTCGAGCGATTGTCGCGGTCTTGTCCCATAATGACAGTTCGTCATCGTACAGCGTCCGAAATTGCGCACTGCCGCCGTCGCACAGCGACACGACGTGTTCGGCCATTTCCGTTGTACCTTCGCCACCATCGGCCCAGTGCGTGCACTTGATCGCGCGCACGCCGAACTTCTCACAAAATTCCCGTATGACATCCACTTCTGCATCAGTGTCGGCCGTAAAGTGGTTAATCGCCACGGTGACCGGCACGCCGAATTTACCGAGGTTACGAATATGCCGTTCCAGGTTTTTGCAGCCGTCGCGCAGCGCAGCAACGTTTTCGGTCGCCAGATCGCCAAGCGCCACACCGCCCTGCATTTTCAGGGCCTTAATGGTTGCGACGAGAACGACCGCATCCGGCGCAAGTCCGGCCTTGCGGCACTTGATGTTGAAAAACTTCTCGGCACCCAGGTCCGCGCCAAAGCCGGCCTCGGTCACGACGTAGTCGGCAAGCTTCAACGCCGTTTTGGTGGCAATAACGGAATTGCAGCCATGAGCGATATTGGCGAACGGCCCACCGTGCATAAGCGCGGGGTTATTCTCCATCGTCTGTACGAGGTTCGGCTGGAACGCATCGCGCAGCAGCGCCGTCATCGCACCGTGCGCATTCAGTTCTCGCACCGTAACCGGCTCGTTTTTCCTGGTGTAGCCAAGAACGATATTGCCGAGGCGCTGCTCAAGATCGGCAAGATCGGTCGCCAGACAAAAGATCGCCATAATTTCAGACGCCACCGTAATATCGAATCCGGCTTCACGTACGACGCCATTGTGATAACCGCCCAGGCCGGATGTTACGTTGCGCAGCACACGGTCGTTCATGTCGACGACGCGACGCCATGTCACACGACGCGGGTCGATATTCAGTTCGTTGTCCCAGTGCATGTGATTGTCGATCAGCGCGGCAAGCAGGTTGTTGGCGGCGCCGATCGCGTGAAAATCACCCGTGAAGTGCAGATTGATATCGGTCATCGGGACGACCTGCGCATGACCGCCGCCCGCCGCTCCGCCTTTCATTCCGAAACACGGGCCAAGGCTCGGCTCGCGCAGGCAAATAACCGCGTTTCTGCCGATTCGATTGAGTCCATCGCCGAGCCCCACGGTCGTCGTCGTCTTGCCTTCACCCGCCGGGGTTGGCGAAACCGCAGTTACGAGTATGAGCTTACCGTCCGGTGAGCTGCCGTTGGCAGCGATGAAGTCGGCACTGATTTTCGCCTTGTCGTGACCGTATGGAACCAGTGCGTCGGCGGGAATATTCAACCGGTCCGCAATCTGCTGTATCGGACGAACGTCCGCGGACTGCGCAATCTCGATATCGCTCATGACTGCCAAAATGCATCTCCTTGTTTCACGTGAACGAAATTTTGGGAATTGTATCCGATTCCTCCTCGCTCAGGGACCACCGGTCACGATGTGCAACGAACCGCTGTAGTCGACAACGTACAACTCTCCGTCCTGCGACTGCCCAAAGCTCGCTATCGACAAATCGGTATCCAGCAACTCCTGAGGTACCGTACCCGGCGTGCTGTCCTCGGCTATCGCGTACACCCGCCCGGTCACGAAGTCGCCGAACACATACCAACCGACGAGATCGGCAATGCGTGAGCCGCGATAGACATAGCCACCTGTGACGGATCCACCGTCGCCGCGCGCGTATTCGGTCACCGGATCGGAAAACGTCGCCGCACAGCCGGTCGGCGGCTCGTGGCAATGCGCCCCCTCACGTACGTTCCAGCCGTAGTTCTGACCGACTTCGACGATGTCGATTTCTTCCCAGCTACCCTGCCCGACATCGCCGAGCCACAGCCGGCCCGTAGAACGATCGAAACTGAAACGCCAGGGGTTTCTAAATCCCCATGCGTATATCTCTGGACAGGGCGCCCCACCCATGCCCGATGTGCACGCCGCGTTTCCCTGAAACGGGTTGCCAGGAGGCATGCTGAACGGAGATCCGGTATCGACATCGATTCTGACCAGCGAGCCTGGGATCGTCGCCGTGTTCTGACCGTTGCCCTGTGGGTCGCCACTGCCACCGCCATCGCCGAAGCCGACGTAGAGCAGCCCGTCCGGACCGAACGTCAGATGGCCGCCGTTGTGATTCGTACTGAACTGCTCGACGGTAAACAGCACCTGCTCGGTGCCCGCATTCAAGGTCGTTCCGCCGTCGGAACTCGTAAATTTCGACACATAGGACACCAGCGGTGAACTGCTGCGCGTGTACGACACATAAACGTCCGGGGTATCCGGGTAGTCGGGATGAAACGCGAGCCCCAGCAGGCCGCCTTCACCGGCATCGTCCACAACCCCGCGGATATCGAGAAATACACTGCTTGCGGTGGCGCTCGCATCGTTGGCAAAGGAACGCACGACACCGCCCTTTTCAGCGACGAACCAGCGAGAACCGTCACCGGGCGGCTGCAGCATCGCGAGCGGCTGACTGAATGAGAGGCCGGTAAAGGCAGGTTCGACCGCAATTTGCGGTGTCGGCGCGGGATCCCCGGGTACCGTGCCGACCGTCACTTCGGTATCACCACCACCCCCGCCACACGCCGTCAGAGCCACCAGCAAGGCGCACTGCGGGAAAATTCGGTAGCGCATTGTCGTTCTCCACGATACTGCAACCGCTCAAGCATAGGGGCAACCGGTATGGCTGTCACGATGTCGCGAAACAGCGACGCCCTCTACAGGGAGTGGCATACGGGCGCAATCGGCCATAACATCGATACTCCAGCACCTGGAACTGAACAGTGAGCATCGGCAGCCATCGGTCATACCAGATATTCAAATACAGTGTGTATGCGCTGCTGATCTTCAACATCTACGTTTTCTGGGATGAGGAGTGGCTGGCCGCCGCCGTGCAATTCCCGGCCGGTGTGCCGCTTCGGGACATGATCGAGGCGTACGCAGCAACCATCGATACGGCCGCATGGGTCGTGCTGTTGCTGATGTTCGAACTCGAAACCTATGTGCTCGAGGACCATCACTTCAGCCCGCTGGTCAGCCGCACCCTGCAAGGCATTCGCGTGCTCTGTTACGTGTTTATCGTATACGCCTTCTACGGGTACGTCGTGAACCTGCTGTTTGTCTACGACACGCATCTGGCGCACGGCATCGCCGACCTCTGCACGCTCAGCGGCGACGGCTGGTCCTATGCAGTCGACCTCGACGAGTACGAGCCGATCACAGCCGGCAGTTGCAGCGCATTTCCGGCGGTGACGGCGTATTGGCAATTTACGGGAATGTCCGCGCTCGTGGACATTCCCGGCCTGACGGACATTCGATATCTGGCGTGGGTGGATGTGATCAACGCGGGCGTCTGGCTGCTCGTGGTACTGGTCCTCGAAATCGACGTTCGCCTTCAGGAACGCAACCGGTTTGAGGGATTTGCGCTTAAAGCCAGCACGGCCGTCAAGTTCCTGCTCTACAGCCTGCTGCTGCTAGCTGCGGTCTACTGGGGAATCAAAGGCGATTTCGTTGATTTCTGGGACGCCTTTCTGTGGCTTGTGGCGTTCGTGTTCATCGAACTGAACGTCGTCGAGTGGCGTCAGGAGACGGCGGAAACGGTCGCGGACGCCGCCCTTCCCGGCTAGTGGGCCGCTTGATAAATTCGGCGACTCTCAGAGCCCTTCTCAAGCGGCCCAACAGGGCTTGTTAACACCATCAGGAAATGGTCAGGCAACGATCAGCCGCCGGTCATGCCCTTGTCGATCCGTCGAACCAAAATTCAGCCTTCGACGAATCATTAAGGGGTAAAGACCATGACGACTTCCACGCAACGGGAAGAAAACCCGCAAATTCTGGATGCCGCGACGCTGTTGCTGGCGCTCGGCTACGCGACGACGCTGATCGTAGCGGTAGGCTGGGCCGCGACACTCTGACCGGGGAACAGCCGCCCGTCAGGGGCCGGTCTCCAGCATCGGGTCGCCCACCGCACGCTCGACGATCGATGGTGATCGGTCCTGTACGCGCAGCATCTTCAGTTGTACATCCGCGGTGAGTCGCATGAGCCACGGATGCCACGGGTCCGAATCGCCGCGCCGGTAATAGCCGGACACTTCCCAGCCATCGGTCGAACGATACACATAGGATTTGCCAGCCTTTCGATTCGGCATCAATGGATCCACGACCTCAATCCCCGAAATACCGAGGCGTGACGCCAGAATCGCCCTGGCGGCGACCACGGTCCGTTCCTGCGCGGCGCGTTCGAGGCGCGGTGCAGGATCGCTCGCCCAGCGGTACGAAAACCAGGCCACACTCAATCCGACCGCTGTGGCAAACAGCACACGTCCGACGCGATGATTCATAGTCCGCCCTCCGCCCGCACGAAAATCAGTCGATCCCAAGATACTTGTGGGTTTGCAGACTCAATTGCCACCGCGGGTTCCGCAGACAATAGTCAACGGCCAGCCGCGTGTTGCGGTCGCGATCTGCATCGTCCAGCGGCTGCAGGAAAAAGTGCTCGAAACACATCCGATCGAAGCGCTCCGGCTGAGCCTCGGGTTCTGCCTGAGGATAGACCAGCTTCAGTTCGTTACCGCTGCGTTGCACGATCCCCGCCGCGGCTTTAGGGCTGACGCAAAGCCAGTCGATGCCGGCAGGCGCCGTTAGCGTACCGTTACTCTCCACGCCCACCTCGAAACCGGCGGCATGCAGCGCGTCGATTGCAGCGTCGTCGAGTTGCAGCAGCGGCTCGCCGCCCGTGCAGACGACGTACGCACCGGCGCCGCCGGCTGCGGACGGCCAGTGTGCAGCAACGGCAGCCGCCAATGACGCAGCATCGCCAAACCGGCCGCCGCCCCTGCCGTCGCTCCCGACAAAGTCGGTATCGCAAAACCGGCAGACCGCCGATGCGCGGTCGGCCTCACGGCCCGACCAGAGATTACAGCCCGCAAATCGCAGAAACACGGCGGGACGGCCGCTGCGCGCGCCCTCGCCCTGCAGCGTGTAGTAGATTTCCTTTACCGTGTAGGTCATGACACCGAGAGCAGGGGATCGTCCACTCCGGCGTCGGCAAACCCCCTCGCGCGCAACACACAGGCCTGACACTGCCCGCAGGGTGGGCGGCTGCCGTTGTAGCAGGTATGGGTCAATGCCATCGCGGGCAACGCACCGAGTGCCCGTGCCAGTTCCACGGTTCCCCCTTTCGTCAGGTGCATCAACGGGGTGTGGATTTCGACCGCGCATTCCATGCCGAGCCGCAGGGCCTGCTGCAACGCAGCAATCGTCTCCTCACGGCAGTCGGGATAGCCGCTGTAATCGGTCTGCGCGACACCGGTTACGAGGTGCTCTGTCCCTTGTTGCCACGCGAGTGCCGCAGCATACGTCAGAAATACAAGATTGCGGCCCGGCACGAACGTATTGGGCAATCCTTGATCGGCCGCATCGTCATCGATGCCGATTCGCCGATCGGTCAGCGCATTGCCACCGAGCACCGCAAACGTATCGATGGGCAACTCGGTTTGCGGTACGCCCGCACTGCGTGCTACGTCGCGGGCGCAATCGAGTTCGATTCGATGACGCTGTCCGTAGTCGAAGGTCACGGCCGAAACATTGTCGTGGCCGAAGCGCTCGATGGCCCAGTACAGGCAGGTCGTCGAATCCTGTCCGCCGGACAGAACGACGAGCGCTCTCGCGCCGGTGCCGGAACGATTCACTGAGGAATCGCTCATCATTTGTCGAACAGTGCGTCGAGCGCATCTATCGCCGCCTCGGCGGCCGACCTGGCTTCGGGATCGAACGCATCTGCCGATGGCCGGAACCAATCGCAGAAGTTAGGCCGATCTTTTTCCGTTACGTCGTCAGCACCGTCTTCGCGACATTGGCGCGGTACCGCTTTGTCAAAATAAACACACATTGCGCAGACGTGCAGATCGGCACTGCACGCGGGACACCGGTCGCGGCGCGACAACGGCAGAGACAATGCGGCTAGCGATTCGCCGCAGCGATAACAACGCAAACTGACTGACACCCTGTCCTTCCAGATGACGAGCGAAAGTCCAAGTATAGCGTTTTGTCAGTTGAGCTGGCTCGGCACGAAATCGTTCATGACAGCGTCTTTGAGGATGTGCGGGGGCAGCAGCCCCTGATCGAGTACGAAATCGTGAAACGCCTGCTGGTCGAACCTGTCCCGGAGCTTAAGTTCGGTCTGCGCCCGCAGCGCCTGCATTTTGCTGTATCCGTAGTAGTATGCGGTCGCCTGACCGGGCATCCGATAGGTGTAGCGTTGCACCTCGTTCTGCGCCCAGGACTCGCCAATCGCCATATCCGAGACGATCAGCGATCTGGCCTCCTCCGGCGTAATCATGCCGAGGTTCAGCATCGGGTCCAGAAACATGCGGCCCGCACGCATCAGGCGATACTGCAGGCTGATGAGCTGCCCTTCGATCGGCAGATACGGCCGGACAATCGCTTCGGCATACAATCCCCATCCTTCGACATTGGCGCTGTTGAACGCAAACACGGCCCGCGTGACGGACACGCCCGATTCGACAATGCTTGAGAACTGCATTTCGTGCCCGGGCCGCGCCTCATGAGCGGTTAGTGTCCATGCACCGGCCTCGTAGGTGTCGTCGGTCTGTTGCCAGCTACCATCCTCATACTGAGTCAGTTGTGGAATGACAAACACCGGATACTCACCGGTATTGCCGATGAGACGCGGCGGTTGCAGATGCGGCGCCGGCTGCGCGGCGGTTTCGGCCGCGGAGGCGATGCGAATGCCGGCATCGCGCTCCGGTAACGTCACAAGTTCCTCACGCGCAATAATCTCTTCGATGTCGCGCAGTACGGCGTGATAGTGGTCGAGCAGCTTGTCACCGTCTATCGCACCATCGCGCTTTAGCAGCGCGATGACCTCGCGGTAGTCGTTTGTCTCATACCCCATCTTCTTCGCAACGAGGGGCGCGAGCGCTTCCATCTCATTTCGGATGTCAAGATAGCCTTTGGTCGCCTGCTCTATGAGTTCCTCAGGTGAAGCGTCAACTCCCCAATTGCGCAATGCGTCCTCGTAGAGCGCAGCCGGAAGCCGAAAATCGTCGCGCGCCCGCGGCAGAATTTCGGCGCGTACCCAGTCGCTGTAGTCGCGCAGCTGGCTGGCGAGTTGCGCATAACTGTCCTCCCACCCGGTCAGATCCGTCCCGCCAAGCAGATCCTCTATACCCGTAATCATCGTTTCGGCACGCTCGAGGTCCTGCTCCACTTCTCCACGGAATGGCCCTACCAGCCCATCGACCTCGAACCGCTCACGCGTGCGGTCTTTAGCCAGTTCGGTGAACGGCGTGTAGCCGTCGGCAATTCCTGCGTATTTCTCGATACGCGTAATTGCTGCCGGGTACCGTTCCCGGGCATTTTGCGGATCGATAATTCCGCGCACGCCGAAAAAAACGGTTTGCGCAACATTGTAATACGGCAGCAAATTGTCGTAGTTCAGATCGTTGCTGCGCATCGAATCTTCCAGCACCTGTATCAGAATGCCGAGGTCCTGCCGGACTTTGCGATCGGTTTCTTCCTCCAGCCGCAGGCGCAGCTCGCCGAGCACTTCGGCGGTCATCGCCTGGGAGCGTTCGTGAATTTCCGGCCCGAGATCCGACACATCCTCGTCCAGGCCGTCGACACCGAGGCTGCCCGCACCCTCGGGGCTCAGTTTCGCGAGAATTTCGAGCACGATCTGCGCATGCTGGTCGCTTTTCGCAACCCAATCGGATGCCTGCAGCGCCAATGGACTCAGCAGACAAATGACGCCAATCAATCCCAACCTGACTCCGTTTCGCATGTAGAATTCTCCTATTCGGACTGAGTAATCTGGATGCACGGAACACCCAAAAGGATTCACACTTGTTAAGCTATCTGGACGAATTACCACAAAAACACCGGCTCGCGCCATCGGTACTTGCTGCCGCACTGAGCGCCTGCGCAACGCAAACCGTACTCTTAAACAGCGAACGGATCGAAAACCGCTTCGGCAGCTACGGCATCGAGGTGCTGGCCAGCGAGGCCGGCCTGCGTCGTTCCAGTCTCTACAGTCTGGAGGGCGACAATCGAATCTGCCGGACATACGCCGTCGTCCGCTTCACCGACGAACCCGACATGGTATACGGCCCCGAACACGCCAGAGTACTCGCGGGTAACTCTCTCGGCGAGGTTTTCAGGTCAAGCGGATGGATGATCCACAAGCAGACGCTCTACATTGGGACGGTCGGCACCGACGACCGGCACCGGTCGATTCACGAACTGATGCAGCTTAAGCGCCCGGCGCCGCTCGCCATGCATGTTTATCAACTGCTGCTGGCGCGCGGCAACCGTGTATTCGAGTACGCGACAATCACCGAAGCACACCACCCCGAGTACCTGACGGAAGCCGAGTTGCTGAAAATCTATTCGTACAACCGCGCAGAAGCGCCCGATGACACAACAATCGAGGCGCTTGAGAGCCTGCTGATCGCGGCGCCGGCGGATTGATCCTGGCGTCCGTTGTGGCAGAGACATACACTCCCTGACATGAATCTGGCGCAATCGAGGAACGAGCAATGAAGATATCGGGCTGGTTTACTGCCGTAACGGTCTGTGCAGCATTGTGGACGACATGCGCTCACGCACAGGACGACGCGACCGTGAAAGACGCAGCCGACGTGTGGGCCGTCATCGAAGAAGAATGGAATGCTGACGAAAACGGCGATCGCGAGTGGCCGGAGCGGCTGCTGACCGATAATTTCTCAGGCTGGAGCAAAGACACGCCGACGCCGAGGAGTAAGGCATCGATAAAGATGTGGGATCGCTTTGCCGAACAGGAAGGCAGCCCGGTCGTGCATGAGTTGTACCCATACCATATCGTCGTACACGAGGACGTTGCCGTGGCACACTACTTCTACAGCACGGGCTTTAAATCGAAAGACGGCAAAATAAGCCGTCACAACGGACGTTTCACCGATGTACTGGTACGCACCGAGGACGGCTGGAAGTTCCTTGCATGGCACGGCGGCGAGGATCAGTGACCGGCGGTTAAGGGACCGTTCAGCCTCTGCCGGGTAGTCTGTGCAGCGATAAGGAACGATCCGCGCCGTTAGCGGATCCGGAGGCCGTATGAAACACTTTTGGTCCTATACATTAAGATCTGCCGGTATATTGTTGATTTTTCCGGTTATTTCTCAGGCTCAGGTGCCGGTCGACGACGCTGGCAACGTGCTTGGCAAAGCCGTCGTGACGGCGGAGATCGAGACAATCGGCGAACCTGGGAATGACGGTATTCCGCGGCTGTCCCACATCGAGCTTCAGGAACTGGTCGGGCCGGTTGCACTGTATCCGGACGATTTACTGGCTATCGTGTTGCCCGCGTCGGCCTATCCGCTGCAAATTGCGGCAGCGGCGCGCTTCCTTGAGGACCTGAAACTCGATCCGTCGCTGCAGCCGGACCCCGAATGGGACGACTCCGTGGTCGCACTGGTCAACTATCCGGAAGTCGTTGAACTGCTGAATCGCGACCTCGACTGGACCTACCGTCTTGGCGAGGCCGTCGTTGCACAACAGGCGGACGTGATTGCCGCCGTCGAAGGCTTTCGCGATCGCGCCTACGCCGCCGGCAACCTGCAAAGCGACGCCTACCAGACCGTGTCCCGGAAAACCGGCGTCATTGAGATCGAGCCCATCGCCGAGGACGTCATCTACGTCCCCTACTACGAGCCCGAACGCGTCGTCCGCTATCAGCCGAGACCGTCATACTATTATTACCCGCGTCCATGCCCGGTCTACTATTACCCCTACGAATCGGGTCACTATTTCGATCGCGGTTATTTCTGGGGCGTGACGACCGCATTTTCGATCGGCTGGTTCTCCGACAGTCTTAATGTGTTCCATCACAGCTACCGCAATCACCCCTATTACGGGCATCGATACCGGGACAACTGGTGGTACCGGCGGCCGACCATCAACGTCTACAACACGACCTACGTCAATCGAACGCGGGTGACCGTCAACCGAATTTACGACGGGGACCGGTGGCGCGCACGCGCAGACCGCCGAGAATTTGTGACGCGGGAAGGCTATGCCGATCGCCCGCGGCGCCGCGAGTCGAGCCAGCGTCGGATCGAGGCGTCCTCATTCCGAGAGCGTACTATCGATCGCCAACCGCGCAATCGCAATATCAGACAACACGAGCAACGCAGTCACACTGAGCGGCGCGAGCTCTACACATCGCGCCGGACGACACGGGACGAACAGCCTGCGACACGCCGAAGCACCGCAAAACCCGCAACGCCGCAGGAACTGAATCGACGCGCGTACTCGCCGCAGGCGAGGATCCGAGCCGCAAATTCCGAAAATGAACGACGGTCTCCGGTCAGGCGCCAGGAAACACGCCAGCACACCGCGCCCTCGGCCGTGCAGACTCAGCGCCGGCAGGTAACTGAGTCACGCCGCCTCGCAGCCACGCAATCGCAGCGGCGCCAGCATACGCCCACTCGCGAACGTGGCGAAGTCTACACACGCACTCAGCGGCGCACGGAAACACGCGACACTCAACCGGGCGCGCGGCAGCGCAGCGAACGCGACGTTCGGCACCGACAGTCCGAAAGCCGGCGTAGCGAAACTCCGGTCCGCAGCCAGCAACGCTCGGTCACCCGGCAATCCGCTGACAACAGCGCCGGCTCCAAACGCCGCAGCCGTTCCGAAGGCCGTTCACGACGACGCTAGGAGGCCGTCGGACTTGGCGTCGAATTGCAATCTGCAAAGGTCATCCGGGAATAAATTGCGATTATTTTCGTGGTCATGATCAGTATTGACGGTCGTTTTGCATGGCAAAAGAGCCCGCACGTTCCTGTTACGCACTCAGAGCATGCATTCTCTTTAGATTCCATCCAATACAGACCAGACTCCATTCACCTTGGACGGCATCCAGACCTCGCAACAGAAATTGCCGGAACCCCAGTACATCTTTGACGATACCAAATACCGTTTCCACGGTGGCTTTGCGTTTGGCATACACCGCTTTGCCCTCCTGAGTCTGCAAGCGATGTCGCATGGCCTGCACTGCAGTGGCATTCTCTGGCGGCGCGGGATCACCAGAAAAGCGTTCCAGCAAAGGGAGATTGTGTTTCTGCCGCTTCTCCGGGATGAATGGCACCATGCCACTCTCAATACACTTGTCGACATTGGCCTCGCTGAAATAGCCCGTGTCGGCCAGCAGTTTCCTGACCTTGCCCAGCACCGCTGGCAGATGCTCAAGCTCCGCTAATGCCGGCTCGATTTCCTGTTTGTCATTCGTGTGCTGGGTGACATGCTGTTCAACAATCAGGTGTGTCTCTACATCCACACCCGCTTGCACATTGTAGGCCTGCTCAAAGCTACCGCCAGAGCTTGGCATAATGCGCGATTCCTCGTCCGTCAGGCTCACCTGGTCTTTGCCCCGCGGCCCGCCTGTCGGTGGCTTAGGCGGTTTGCCCCGTGGCTTCTTACCCGTCTTTTTGGCTTGCGCTTCGCGCTTTGCCAACTTCTCTTCATACTCCGCCTGTTCCCGTTCAAAGCGCTCCTGTGCACGTACCTTGATTTCTGCTTTGGCTCGCCTGATCGACGCCAGTCGCTCCTCACGGCGTTGCAGCTCTTCGGGAATATCCATTTCCTCCGGCAGTGAAGCTTGATCGGCTTCTGCGGCAAGACGCATCAGTTCCTCCACTTCCTGATTCAGCTGCGCCTCCAGGCGGTTCGCGTAGTCCCAGCTCAGCGCCCTGTGCTTGCTCGCATTGGCCTTGATCTTGGTACCGTCCAGGCTGACACTGCCCAGCTTCACCAACCCCATCACTTCGGCCACCAGCAGTATCTCCACAAACAACGCCGAAAGCTCTGGCAAAAACCGCTTGCGGAAACTGGCGATCGTGTCATGGTCCGGGTTCGTGTTGGCGCAGACATAACGAAAGGCAATCGAATCATAGCTGGCCTTCTCAAGCTTGCGCGACGAAAACACACCCGTGGCATAACCGTAAAACAACAGCGACACCAGCATCGCCGGATGGAAAGGCTTTGAGCCCCGACCCGTGTACACCGCCGACAAATGACTCAGATCCAGCTGATCCACAATATCCACCACAAATCGTGCCAGATGTTCCTCCGGCAGATAATCCTGCACACACGGGGGAAAAATATACGGCGTGTCCCGGTCGATGGGGATAAATTCAACGGCCATCTTGATGCTCTTTCGGCGCCTTGTTGCAGTAACGGTATTTTACCGACTTACTATCGGAAAGTCCGACAACCTCCTAGGAGGCCGTCGGACTTGGCGTCGAATTGCAATCTGCTAAGGTCATCCGGGAATAAATTGCGATTATTTTCGTGGTCATGATCAGTATTGACGGTCGTTTTGCATGGCAAAAGAGCCCGCACGTTCCTGTTACGCACTCAGAGCATGCATTCTCTTTAGATTCCATCCAATACAGACCAGACTCCATTCACCTTGGACGGCATCCAGACCTCGCAACAGAAATTGCCGGAACCCCAGTACATCTTTGACGATACCAAATACCGTTTCCACGGTGGCTTTGCGTTTGGCATACACCGCTTTGCCCTCCTGAGTCTGCAAGCGATGTCGCATGGCCTGCACTGCAGTGGCATTCTCTGGCGGCGCGGGATCACCAGAAAAGCGTTCCAGCAAAGGGAGATTGTGTTTCTGCCGCTTCTCCGGGATGAATGGCACCATGCCACTCTCAATACACTTGTCGACATTGGCCTCGCTGAAATAGCCCGTGTCGGCCAGCAGTTTCCTGACCTTGCCCAGCACCGCTGGCAGATGCTCAAGCTCCGCTAATGCCGGCTCGATTTCCTGTTTGTCATTCGTGTGCTGGGTGACATGCTGTTCAACAATCAGGTGTGTCTCTACATCCACACCCGCTTGCACATTGTAGGCCTGCTCAAAGCTACCGCCAGAGCTTGGCATAATGCGCGATTCCTCGTCCGTCAGGCTCACCTGGTCTTTGCCCCGCGGCCCGCCTGTCGGTGGCTTAGGCGGTTTGCCCCGTGGCTTCTTACCCGTCTTTTTGGCTTGCGCTTCGCGCTTTGCCAACTTCTCTTCATACTCCGCCTGTTCCCGTTCAAAGCGCTCCTGTGCACGTACCTTGATTTCTGCTTTGGCTCGCCTGATCGACGCCAGTCGCTCCTCACGGCGTTGCAGCTCTTCGGGAATATCCATTTCCTCCGGCAGTGAAGCTTGATCGGCTTCTGCGGCAAGACGCATCAGTTCCTCCACTTCCTGATTCAGCTGCGCCTCCAGGCGGTTCGCGTAGTCCCAGCTCAGCGCCCTGTGCCTGCTCGCATTGGCCTTGATCTTGGTACCGTCCAGGCTGACACTGCCCAGCTTCACCAACCCCATCACTTCGGCCACCAGCAGTATCTCCACAAACAACGCCGAAAGCTCTGGCAAAAACCGCTTGCGGAAACTGGCGATCGTGTCATGGTCCGGGTTCGTGTTGGCGCAGACATAACGAAAGGCAATCGAATCATAGCTGGCCTTCTCAAGCTTGCGCGACGAAAACACACCCGTGGCATAACCGTAAAACAACAGCGACACCAGCATCGCCGGATGGAAAGGCTTTGAGCCCCGACCCGTGTACACCGCCGACAAATGACTCAGATCCAGCTGATCCACAATATCCACCACAAATCGTGCCAGATGTTCCTCCGGCAGATAATCCTGCACACACGGGGGAAAAATATACGGCGTGTCCCGGTCGATGGGGATAAATTCAACGGCCATCTTGATGCTCTTTCGGCGCCTTGTTGCAGTAACGGTATTTTACCGACTTACTATCGGAAAGTCCGACAACCTCCTAGTACTACTGTGTTATAAATCAAGGACTACTCCTGTTGCGTCCGCAGCAGGGACACAGCCGCAAGCTTCGGGCGATGGCTCGGGCAAGTCGAAATCGACAAGTCGCAATAGAGCTTGGCTCATGACGCTGCGGGGGTCCGAGCCCCGCGCGGGCGGAAACCTTCGGGTAAGGCAGGCGCTTTGAATCCAGCGGCGTTTTTTTTACTGCCGGCGAGGCGCTCCAGCATCAGGAATCCGTACGCGGCAATGCACAGGCTGGCGTGATGATGAAAACCACGCCAGTTGCGGCCCTCGTAGTGCCCCAGTCCGAGTTCCTGCTTGAGTTCCTGGTAGTCGCGCTCGATCTGCCAGCGGCTCATCACGGTGTCGGCCATCTCAGGCCACGTAGCGCGCTTAGACAGATTGCTGAACCAGTAGTGTGCCGGCCGTTCCGCGCCTTCGGGCCACTCGACGATCAGCCATTCTTCCGCACGCGGCCGGTCCCGGTGTGCCGCCACCACCCGGGTACGGGCAAAGCGCGAGCGCAAAGGTCCCGAGGCTCCCTCGCGCCAGCTCACCGTTCGCCAGGCCTGTGCCGGTAAGGCATCCGCAACTTCAGCGATCGAGATCGGCCGGTGGCTTGCATCCCGCCGCAAGCGGCGGCGCGGCCGGCCTGGACCCTTGCTGCGCGGCCCCTCAGGCACCGGTTGATGCTCCCCCCACCACACCGTGGTGCCCGGACGCACACCCACGGCATACCGCAATCCATGACCGGCGAGGCGCTCACGCCAGCCCGTCTCGTCGCCGTACGCCGCATCCGCCAGCACCACCCCGCGCGGATGTCCCGCAGAAAGCGCAGCCTCGATCTGCGCCATCGCCAATTGCGGCTTAGTCCGGAACATCATGTCTTCCGGCACCCCGGTCTTCGCCCGGCGTTCGGCATCCTCGGCCCACTCGCGCGGCAGGTACAACCGATAACCCACCGGCAGACTGCCGCGATCGCTTGCGATCGACAACGACACCGCAACCCGGCAGTTGTCCTGCTTGCCCGTCTGACCGCAGTACTGGCGGGCCACACCCACCGAGTGTCTGCCTTTCTTCGGAAACCCCGTATCGTCCACGATCCAGTGCACCGCGGCGTCCGAATCCGTCAGTTTCGGCAACACCCGTTCGGCCACCGCCGACAGCAGCGCAGCATCGCTCCACGGTGCATCGGCCACCAGGTGGTGCATGCACTGGTGCGCCGAGCGCACCTTATCGGGCTGCACGCGCGCCGCCATCGGTTCCACGCTCTTGCGTGCCCCCGGCAGCATCAGCCCTTTGATGTACCATCGTGCCGGCTGTTCCCGGTCCGCGTGCATCAGGCTGCTCACGATCCCGTCGCAGTAGCGTTCAAAGCGTCGTTCCAGACTCAGATCCATAACTCACCTCACGAAACACTTGAAGTGATTGCCATAATGCCTTATTTTTTAACACAGCAGTACTAGTGGGCCGCTTGATAAATTCGGTCACTCTCAGAGTCCTTCTCAAGGGGCAGACCCAGGCGAAGCTGCGCCGGCATAGCGGGGCTATGTCAAGCCGCTTCAACACCGGTATGCCCCTTGAGAAGGGCTCCCTGCGGGTCGCACCACAACGCCCTTTGGCGACGTTGAGCTCGCTTGAATTGGCGACGGCCAGTCCTGCGCTCGCCCGCCTTGCCATAGGGCGTTGTGATGCGACTGAGAGTCACCGAATTTATCAAGCGGCCCACTAGGGCCCCGCGCTACCGATCATCGTCGGCTTCGCTTTCGGCTTCCTGAACGACTGCCCACGCGATGTAGGCCACACAGCCGGCGGCAAACACGGCAAGCAGGACGCCCGCAATTGGCATGATCTCCCGCATGCGGGAATCCTATCACCGATTCGACGTCTCGGCGGACTCGCGGTCCTCGGCCTGCGGCAGACGTCCGACCTGCCTCAACGACTCACGCAGGACGAATTCGATCTGCGCGTTGAGACTTCTGAGATCGTCGCGCGCCCAGCGCTGCATTGCCTCCAGAGTTGCGGCGTCCATACGCAATGCGAATGACTTTTTCCCGGCCATAGTTACGACGCAATCCGTCGCCAATCAAGTGTAGAGCGAACCGGTGTTCAGGACCGGCTGTGCACTTTCATCGCCGCAAAGCACCACCAACAGATTGCTGACCATCGCCGCCTTGCGCTCCTCATCGAGACTGACGATGTTGTTTTCGTCGAGTTCTTCAAGCGCGAGGTGCACCATGCCCACGGCGCCGTGAACGATCTGTTTACGTGCAGCGATAATCGCCGACGCCTGCTGCCTGCGCAGCATGGCATTGGCAATTTCGGGAGCGTACGCGAGATGCGTGATGCGCGCCTCAATAACGGTCACTCCGGCCTGATTCAGGCGATCCTGAATCTCTTCGACGAGCGCCTGCGCGACTTCGACCGGATTACTGCGAAGACCGATGCCGCCGTCCTGATGCGGTTCGTAGGGATAGTCGGTTCCCAGTTTGCGCAGCGCGGATTCGCTTTGAATTTCGACGAATTGCGCGTAGTCGTCGACTTCGAACAACGCCTCGGCCGTATCGAATACCTTCCAGACCACGACGGCGGCAATCTCAACCGGACTGCCGTTCGCGTCGTTGACTTTGAGCGTACTGCTTTCGAAGTTTCTGACTTTCGTCGATACGGCGGCCTTGGAATAGAACGGATTCGCCCACCTGAGGCCGGGGTCGTGGGCCGTACCGACGTACTTGCCGAACAACTGCAGCACCTTAGCCTCATTCGGATGCACCATAAAAAATCCGGCGCAGCATACAAACACCGGAATTGCTAGCAGAATAACGGCGAGCAGTGTGCTCGACGAACCGGCGTGCGCTCCCCGAATCCCGGCCCAGCACAGAACAATCAGAAGCGAAACAAGCACAAACAACATCAGATACCCGGATGCAACGGTCTTCCTAACTTCCTGAATCATTGTCGTCTCCTCGCGTAGCGAGTAAAAGTTATATCAATATGATATCATTTTGACTCAGAATGAGGAAGCGCGCGCGGGATGCGGCACTCGAATACGGCCCCGGGCCGGTCGGGATTCAGCAGTTGCAGAGAACCGCCGTGTGCGACCGCAACGAGGTTGGCCAGATAGAGTCCCAGCCCGGTTCCGCCGGTTTCTCGCGTCCGCGACGGGTCGCCGCGATAGAACGGCTCGCCGATGGACCGCAACTGCCGACTCGACATGCCAGGGCCGTCGTCGCTGACTCGAATACACAGATCGTCACCGTCGATGCGAGCACTAACGTCGACTTTTCCGGAGGATTCCCGACTGTATCGCAGCGCATTGCTGATCAGGTTTTTAATCATGAGCAACACTCGCGCTTCGTCAATGTTCGCCTTGCGGCCTCTGACATGATTGTCGACGCTGAGCCGATCGGTATCGCGCAGAAAGAAATCTGCAATCAAATCGTCAATGAGATCGCCGGCATCGACGATCGACCGCCGCAACATCTCGTGCCGCGTCGCGAGGCGCTCCGCCTCAAGCAGCGATACGACGATTTTCTCCATTTCGGCAATTTCGACACGCAGAGACTCCCGGTCCTGCTCGTTGTCGAGAAACTCCAGTGCGAGACGCATACGAGACATCGGCGTGCGCAGTTCATGACTGATGCCGAGCAGCAATGCCCGTTTCGCCTCGAGCATGTGCTCGACGTCGCCGGCCAGTCGATTGATATCGGCTGCCAGATCGCCGAGCTGGTCAGAGCGAATGTTCTGGATTCGATGTTCAAGGTTGCCGCGACCGATCTCTGACGCTCCCTTGCGAATCTCGCGAATCGGCCGAAACAGCCAACTCACCGCGAAGTAACCGATCGTCAGGTACAAAAGACCGAAGCCAACAATAATCAGAATCAGGTCCGGACCGCTGCGTGTATCGGCGATTCTCGGTGTCGCCACCACGATGTCGTAGTCACCCTGGCGCAGCTTCAGAAACTGATGGCGGTCGTATTCAGCAAACTCAACGCCGTGAAGCTCGTCCACCCATGCCCCCGGATCGTCGCTGAAACGCGGACTGGGCCCGAAACTGAGTTCTTCAAGCCGCGGGAAATTCGTATCCGATGCCCACTCGATATCGGGGCCGTGAATACGAATGTCAACCGGTACCCTTTCGGTGATTGCAATAGCACGATCGATACGCGGCGGCGAACCGATATCCTCTCGCACATAGTGTACGTGCAGCGAAAGATGGCCCGAAATCAAGCCGCGAATCTCGTCGCTGTTGTATACCCATTTTAGCGCGGTCAACGTACCGTAGACGAACAATACCGCCAGTAAAACGAAAATCGCGAGCAGGCGAAACGACAGCGACCGCGAAAGGTGCCTAAGCATTCTGAATTTGTGTGCCGACGAATGAGTAGCCACGTCCCCATATTGTCTGAATAAAACGCGGTGGCTTGACTGAATCGCCGAGCTTGCTTCGCAGACGGCTGATCATAATATCCACGGAGCGCGTCAGTATCGCTGCGTCTATGCCCCTCAGTTCGCTGAGTATTTCGTCGCGAGACATTTTTTTTCCGGGCCGCCGTGCAAGAATCAGCAGCAACTCGTACTCCATCGATGTGAGATCCACCGGTGCATCGTCCACCGTGACGGCGCGCGCGTCCGTATCGATGCTCAGTCCTTCGAAATCGAGTCGCCCGCCGACGGTGGTAGACGATTCGGCACGCCTCAGCAATGCCTGTACGCGGGCAACCAGCTCACGAGGTTCGAACGGCTTGCCGATATAATCGTCGGCACCGAGTTCCAGACCCGACACACGATCGATCACATCGCCGCGCGCGGTGAGCATGATGATCGGGATGTTGCTGCTTTTACGCACCTCCCGGCAAATCTCGAATCCGTCCCGGCCGGGCAACATGACATCGAGCAGCAACAGGTCCGGGTCCTCACGATGCATTTTGCGAAGCCCGTCGTCGGCGTTGCCGGCGCAGATCAGATTGATACCGAAGCGCTTAAAGTAAGCCTGCAGCAACTCCGAGTGCCGCCGGTCGTCGTCGATGAGAAGGACTCTGGTCATATCATCATAATAGCCGCAGCCGCACGCCAGGTGGGCCCCATTTGCGCCGAAGAAACATCTCGATACATTTGGAAAATTTACCGAGACCCATTCTAAACCGTGCTGCCAGACAATGCGCCCCGGATTTCACAAATGACTGAGGGACCTATAATGAAAAAGCTGGTTGCTGCATCACTCACCCTGTCGATGTTCGTTCTCGCCGCATGCGATTCGGACAATGTCGACATTCCATCCGCGCCTGAAACCGAAACGGCCAATATTCAATTGCTGCACGCGTCTTCGGACGCACCGTCGGTGAATATCCTGCTCGACGGCGAGACACTGCTCGAAAATATCGATTACAAGGTCGGCTCCGAACAGCTTACGCGAAGCACGGGGACCTACGCCGTTGAGGTACAGGGCATCCTGGCCGACGGTACCACGCCCGCTGTCATCGGACCCGTCGAGCTGAGCTTCGACGCCGATACGACGTATACGATCGTGGCCGTCGGTGACGTCGCCAACATCGAACCCGTTGTATTCGAACAGCCCAGAACGCCCGTCACGGCCGGAACCGCACGCCTTGCGGTGCTGCACGCTGCGGCCTCAGCCCCCGAGGTCGATGTCTACGTGACGACGCCGGGCGCCGATCTTGCCGCAACCGCCGCAACCGGCACCTTTGCGTTTAAGGGCACTATCGGACCCGCCGAAGTCAGCGCCGGCGACTACCAGATCCGCGTCACGCCAGCTGGCGACCCGGCAACCGTGGTATTCGATTCCGGAACGATCTCGCTGAACGACGGCAACGATCTGTTTATCGCGGCCGTGCCGGACACCACGGCATCGAGTGCTCCGATCAGCCTCGTCGCACTGGACGGCAACGGCTCCCTCGAAATACTCGACGCGTCGACTCCAGCGTCGTTGCGTGTCTTTCACACGTCTCCTGACGCGCCGGCCGTCGACATCGTCGTAAACGACAATTTCGCGGCACCGCTGGTACCCTCATTGTCTTTTCCGAACTTCGCGGGCTACGTCAATGTTCCGCCGGCCACCTATAACGTTAAAGTCACGGCGGCCGGCAATCCTGGAGCGATCGTCATCGATGCGGACCTGGCGCTTGACGCCGCCGAAGTCTACGACGTACTGGCGGTCGACACGCTTGCGATGATCGCCCCACTGGTTCTCAACGACGACCCGAGGCCCGTGAGCACGCACGCGAAGGTGCGCATCGTGCACGCCTCTCCGACGGCGCAGGATGTCGATATCTACGTCGTTGCGCCCGGCACCGATATCGCGACGGTTGAAGCAACCCTGACAAACGTCGCATTTACCGATAGCACAGGCTATATCGCAATTCCCCAAGGCAGTTACGACATCGCCGTAACGCCGGCGGGCGCGAAAACCGCTGCAATCGGTCCTGCGACCTTTAGCTTCAGTAACGGCGATGTCGTGACGGTTGTTGCAAGAGACGCCGTCGGCGGCGGTACACCACTCAACGTCATCGTTACCCCCGATTCGATCATGCCCTGATGCTCTTCTCCCCGATATCGACGAAATGATCGAATCACACCCGGCCCCGTCAACCGACGGGGCCATTGTGCTTTTGTAAAGACCGCATTCGATGCTGCGAAAACGATCGATTCGCGCCATAATCCGCTCATGAACTCATTCGTATCCGAGTTAAAACGAAGAAACGTACTCCGGGTCGCCGCCGCTTACGCACTCGTCGCCTGGATACTGATTGAGGCCGGCTCCGTGCTGCTGCCGACCTTCGGCGCGCCCGAGTGGTTTTTCAAAATCTACGTCATCATCGTCGTCGCGGGATTCGTCGTCAGTCTGATCATCGCGTGGATCTTCGAGGTAACACCGGACGGCGTCAAACTCGAACGCGACATCGATCGCACAAACTACGAACCTCAGCAAAACGGTAGATTGAACGGCGTGCTGATCGGGCTGCTGGTTTTCGCGCTGATGGTATCGCTGACGTTCAACATTACGGGCATGCGCGACAGGAACGGCGCGACCGACACGGAACCTGCGTACAACTCGATAGCCGTGCTGCCGTTCGAAAGCCGCAGCAGCGACAACGAGAACCAATATTTTGCCGACGGCATCCACAACGACATACTGACGCGCCTCGCCGAAGTCGAATCGCTGCGCGTGATCTCGAGAACCTCGGTCAACGAGTATCGCGGTACGGCGAGAAACATGCGGCAGATCGGTGAGGAACTGAACGTCGCAACGATACTGGAAGGCGCCGTACAACGCTCCGGCGATCAGGTGCGCGTGACGGTGCAACTGATCGATGCAGCCCGGGATGAGCCCATCTGGGGCGACACGTTTGATCGTCAGTACACCCTGCAGAATGTTTTCGAATTACAGACCGCCATCGCGGCCCGTATTACCGGCGCACTGCAGGCTGCACTAACCCCTGAGCAGGAATCGAGGCTTGCGAGTGTACCCACCGAAAACACCGAAGCCTATGTGGAGTATGTCAAAGGCACGATCGACCTGATGGAAAGACGGTTCGAGTCTTTACAAAACGCGCGAAGGGAGTTTTCGAAGGCCATCGAACTCGATCCCGATTACGCACAGGCCCATTCGAGGCTCGCGGAAACCACGCTCATTCTGTACAGCAACCACGCGGCGATTCCGGCCGATGAGGCATTGCAGACGGCGGCGCAGCATATCGATATTGCGCTGCGGCTCGATCCCGATCTCGCGAACGCGTACGCTGCCCGCGGGCTGCTGGAAATGACACGCTGGACTGCCGATCGGATCGGCGATGGCAATCGGCTTGCCGCTGCTTCGTTCGAGGAGGCGCTCCGGCTCAATCCAAATCTGTCCGATGCCTACGTCTGGTTCGCGTCACTGCGATCCGGAGAAGGCAAAATGGACGACGCAATCAACCTGCTGACGCAGGCACTGACGATCGATCCGCGCAGCCGCATTCCGTACGTCAACCTGCCCAGCTTCCTGGCACGCCAGGGGCAGAACCGCGAAGCAACCGAACTGTTGCTCGAGGCGATCCGCATTTTCCCCGAGTGGGAGACACCCTATCAGTATCTGAGCAATCACATGCAGGGGCTCGGCCGACTCGACGAAGCCGTGGCATGGGGACTGCAGGCCAGATCGCGCAGCGCCGATCCGATGGCCGCCAACTCGCTCGTGCCCATCTACCAGGAATTCGGCGACGACGAGGCCATTAGCGAATTCATCCACAATTTCCCTGCAGACCATCCGCTGTATCCTATCGGACGGAGTTACTGGCACTATGCGCTCAGCGAATACGAGGCATCGCTGGCAGCGCTCGAAGAACTGTCCGATGACGATTCGCTGCCTATGAAGTTTTACGCCCCGCTGCGAGTCGGCGCCGCGATTATGATCGGCGACTTTGAACGCGCCTACGGGTACCTCGTAGACAGCAACCCGGCGCTCGCGCCCGACGCAGAGCAGCACGTCGACGCCTACAACGTACAGTCCGCCATTCTACTCGCCTTCATTCAACAGAAACGCGATTTGCGGAATGCGTCCCGCCGCTTGTTGGAAAAAGCGGAACCGGTCGTGCGGAACATGCCGCGCCTCGGCATGTCGGGGCACGGTATCCGCGATGTCCATATCCTGACACTGCTCGGCAGACATCGCGCGGCATTGGATGCATTGGCCGAAGCGGTCGAGGAAGGTTTTGTCAGCTCACAGATGTTCGATGTCTGGGCATTCAACGAAGACCCGATCATCGAACCGCTGCGCTCCGACCCGCGCTTCGATTCGCTAAAGCTCGAAATCGATCGGCGCGTTGACGCAATGCGTCAAAACGTGGAGACGGCCCGACAATCGGACGACTGGAGTCCGCTGCTGGCCCGCGCCGGTTCAACCTGATTCAAGTGCCTGCAGGCGACGTTCGACCTTGAGCCGAAATCGTTCGGCGATCGGGGCGGTCAGGTAACGCCGCAGGGTGTCTGCGTCGTGCTGCCGGGCGTAGTTGAAGCGAAACAAATCCAGAATCGTGACGTCGCTCGCTGCATCGTCGACCAGCGTTACGGTATCTCCGGCGCCGACGTGACCGCCGTTTAAGACGCGCAGATAAATCCCCGGTTTTTCGGCCTCACGAAAGGCAATGCCGAACCGCTTGTCGCGCACCGCGGCAGTCAGTGTGCTGCATGGAATGCGCGGCGAAGTCACTTCGAGAACGGCCGAACCGATCAGTAGCCGATCGCCAACGTACAGGTCGCCCGACAGTCCGCGGATGGTCAGGTTTTCACCGAACTCTCCAGCACGGTAACGCCTCCCCGATTCGATGCTCCACCAGTCGTAATCGTCTGCGCTGTACGCGTACAGTGCCTGGTCCGGTCCGCCATGATGCTCAGGGTCGCCAATGAAGTCGCCTTCGATACCGGACGTCGACAGCCGGACCCGGCCTTCGGCGGGTCGCTTCAGGATTCCCGTCTCTACCGATTTCGAACCAAAGCGGATCGTCTCGCGTTTGCCCACGTTAACGCTTTCAATCACCATCCTGCCGATCATCGGCTACTCCAGTCTGCGGTGCGCCGCCGCAATTTGTGCGCTGACTTCGTCGCCAACACCGGCCTGTGCGGCAAACTCGGGCCAGCGCCGTACCGCATCGTCAACTTCGTCGACGATGGTATCAGCAGCACGCAAGCGATACTGGTGCGCGACGGCAAGAAGATCGGCCCGCTCAAATCCATTGCGGCGCCCGTTAATCGACATCTGATGCGACGCTGTCCATGCGCCGTTGGGATTCCACGCATAAACGACGTCGAATGCCGGCGACAAAGACCAGCGCCCCGATTTGTCCATCAGGTAGGCGATGTTTTTGGTGTGATCGTCCTGGTTCCTGGCCAGAACGTTAAACGTCATGCGGCGGAACTGCTCGGCAAAATCCCGTTGCGGCAGCCTCAATGCGTGCATGACATCGAATGCCTGCTCGTAGCTGTGTGCACCGGCCAATTGGTTGTCGAGGTGCGCGACGGCATACAGAGACTGCATGTGCAATTTTTCTCCGTGCGCGAGGCGATCGAAACGCCGCGTCATAAAGTGACTGCGACCGTGTTCGCGCAGCAGACGGCAGTCGCACATTTCGATTCCCGCGGCACGTGCCATCAAATGGTAGGCATACTCGATAAGCCCGTAGCTTTGCGGATCGCCGACGCCGTGCTCACGATTTCGCACACCGTCGAATTTGAGAATCCAGTGCTCGAATCCGGCCGGCGCCCGCACCTGGCCGGAACGCAGTTCGTTCGTTTTGGGATTCCATGCAACCACGGCCTTGGCACGCGCACCGCCTGCCGAGGTACCGACGCGCAGGATTTCGTCAAGCGAACGAGCGTAGTCGCTGTGCCCGCCCTGCAGCCGAATTTTAAGTCCGTCGCGAAGATCCAGTACGTGCTGTGCGAGTTCCGTCAACGCGTCAATGTCGATGGCCGTGCTGCCGCCCGCCGTGTGGCGCATGGCAGGTCTGAATTCGAGTGCACCCATACCGCGCTGACCGATGTAACAGAGACGCTCAACGGGACTGAATCCGGCCCGGTCGCGCCCTTCCCGAATCAGCCACTGGTCGATGATGGCGTTACCGAAATCGTCAGGCAGGCTGTCGGCGAGCAGCCCGGGCAATCCCCGAAAGGCCGTGTCTCTGAGTGAGGGAAAGCGGTAAACACGGTCGCTGAGCGGCATCCGTACCGGCGACAGCTCAATGCCGCTGCGTTGAAATTCGGGCGTGTACTCGAACGCCGCAATGTGCCGCTCGCGATCCCAGAGCACGGCCCCGATCATGCGGCCCCACAAACGTACCTCCGCGGTATCGACCGGCGACGCTACCATTTCCAGTCGCGGTCGGACCCTTCGCCCGTCTTCGCGCGGGCGCGCTGACGCCGGCGGCCCTGGCGTCGCAGCATTTCGACGGGACCGGGGTCGGCAGCCGACAACAGACCACTCAATTCGTCCAGGCGGTCGAGGCCGTCGAGCAGTCGAACGAATGTCTCAAGTGACACGCGACCGCCATCTTCGGCATTGCCGACGGTTTTCAGGGAAATGCCGGTCAACTCTGCGAGCGCTTTCTGCGTCATGTTTGCCCGCAACCGAACCGCGCGAAGGCGGCTTCCCAGCGCCGCCAGTTGTTGATCCACACGCCTTTCAGATATAGCCATAACGGCTATATTATTACTATTTAATAGCAGAAAGTCCAGATAATAAGTATTTTTTTACTTATTACTAGATCTAAACTTTCACCTTCCCCAGCACAATGCCCAGCAGCGTAAATGCAATCAGGCCGACCGCCGTTACGCCGAGCACGAGACAAAGCATGAAAATAACCGTCATATCGTTCGTCCTCCTCCCGTCAGACTTCTGTTTTACGCCGAAAACACTAAGAATGCCATTCACGATCATGCGCCGAAACCGCGCCTGCTACAATCGCACCACAAACGAAGAAGCGAACACCGTCTTGAAAAAAACGCACTACCCCGCAGCACTGCTCGCAGTCCTGCAACTCAGCGCCTGCAGCCCATCAGCCGACCGCAACAATGACGTGGAAAACCTCGACGCCGCGGCACGCCGCATCGCGTCGGACTACCTGATCGTCGATACGCACATCGACCTCCCTTACCGGCTCACGCTCGGGCCCGGGGACGTATCGCAGGCGACCGCGGACGGGGACTTTGACTACCCGCGAGCCCTGTCGGGCGGCCTGAATGCGCCGTTCATGTCGATTTACACGCCAGCGGAACTGGAGGCGAGCGGAGAATCCAAAAAGACTGCCAATGAACTAATCGACAGGGTCGAACGCATTGTGCGTGAGTCGCCCGACAAATTCGCACTCGCCTTATCGCCTGCCGATGTGCGCCGCAACTTCGAGAACAATCTCATGTCGCTGCCGCTGGGTATGGAAAATGGCTCGCCGATCGAAGGGGACCTTTCCAATCTGGCGTACTTTCATGCGCGAGGCATTCGTTACATCACACCCGCACACAGCCTCTCCAATCATATTTCGGACTCGTCCTACGACGACCAGCGGCCATGGCAGGGGTTAAGCGAGTTCGGCGTCAGCGTCATCAGGGAAATGAATCGACTCGGCATTATGATCGACGTCAGCCACGTGTCGGACAAGGCCTTCTGGCAAATTCTGGAGATCACCAAAGTCCCGCCGATCGCCTCGCATTCCTCTGCCCGCAGATTTACGCCCGGATTCGAACGCAACATGAGCGACGAGATGATCGTTGCCCTTGCCGAAGCGGGCGGCGTAATACAGATCAACTTCGGATCGACCTTCGTGAGCCAGGAAGCACGCAGCTACTACGATGCCCGTAGTAAGGCCGGCAAAGCCTACCTTGCCGCGCACCCGGAACTGAACGAGAGTTTCCTCGACACCGATTACCCGGCTATCTACGCCGAACAGCACGGGCCATTGCCGTTTGCAAATGTGGAAACCGTACTCGATCACTTCGATCACGTCGTCGCACTGACCGGTGTCGAGCACGTCGGCATTGGTTCCGATTATGACGGTGTCGGCGACACCCTGCCCATTGGGCTCAAGGACGTCGCGGCGTATCCAAACCTGATCAAAGGTCTGTTGCAGCGCGGTTACAGCGAAGACGACATTGCCGGCATCCTCGCCGAGAACGTGCTGCGCGTCTGGCAGGCCGCCGAAGACTACGCCGCAGCAACGACGTCGAGCAGCACGTAACGTAACAGCACTTCATAGCTGCTGGCACCGAGCTTCATTCCCTCAGGCAGTTCCAGCGTGTGAATCGGTTCGCCGTCAGCGTCGCACACGTCGAGAAAGTGCCGTTCGGACGCCCGATAAACCCGATACCTGACATCGCGATACTCATCGAATGTCAGCGGAACTCCGTGCTCCGTCCAATCCTGTATCGTTGCACCGGACATGGTTTTCTCCGCATCGTCTGGGTCATCAACGCAACTGCAAACGCTGTGCCAAATCGTCGGAGAACCCGGAAACCGGACATCGACACTCGAAATCTACATTACTTTTCAACAGCTTACAGGTGCCGCTCGGCTGCACAAGCGCGGACGCGCCGGCGGGCAGAAAATCGTGCACACAGCCCAAACCGGCAATTTTGGTCACGGTGCGTCACATTGTGACACGCGTATCCGCCGAACGGCGACAGGCACTACATTGGCCAGAACGTAAGGATTGCCGGTATCGATACGGCGATGATCAAAATCTCCAGCGGCAGTCCCATGCGCCAGTAGTCGCCGAAACGGTAACCGCCCGGCCCCATGATTAATGTATTGTTCTTATGCCCGATCGGCGTCAGAAACGCGCAGGACGCCGCCACCGCAACACCCATCAGGAAGGGGTCGGAATTGACGCCCAGCCGTGCGGCAATTTCCACCGCGATCGGTGCCGCAATGACCGCGGTCGCCGTATTGTTCATGACGTCCGACAGCGTCATCGTCACAATCACCAGCAAGGTCAGCACAACGACCGGCGAGTAGCCCGCGGAAAAGTCCACAATGCCGCCCGCAATCAAAGCCGTGCCGCCGGTCGATTCGAGCGCACCGCCAATCGGAATCATCGATGCCAGCAGGACGATCACGGGCCATTCAATCGACGTGTACACGTCGCGGATCGGCACGATATTAAGCAGCACGTACAATGCCGACACGCAACCGAGCGCGATCGGCAAATACACGAGCCCGACGCTCGCCGCAAGAATTGCCGCTGAGAAAATCCCGACGGCCCACCACGCTTTCTCTCGCTTAATGACGCGCTGCCCCCGATCGGCGAGCGGCAGCAATCCCAGCAGGTTCGTCGCATCCGACAAGCGATCGTCCGCCCCGAGCAGCAGCAGCACGTCGCCTGCCTGCATCTCGAGACGGCGCACGTTATCACGAAAACGGCGCCCCTGCCTCGATACGCCCACGAGCGCAACCCGGTACCGGTACAACAGCTTCACGGACATGGCCGAGCGCCCCGCCAGTCGCGAGCCCTCCTGCACGACGACTTCGTTAAGTATCAGGTCGTCGCTGCCAAGCTGACCCTCCCCCCGGCCGACATACTCCAGCCCAAGGTTACCGAGCGCCTCCTCGAGACTGTCCGGGCTTGCTTCGATAACGAGTATGTCGCCTGCCTTTATCTCGGCGCGCCGCGCGAGCCCGGGCATGCGCCGGCCGCGACGCGTCAGCCCGACGATTTCCACATCGCTTTTCGACGCGAGTTCATCGAGGTCACGCACGAGCTTACCCACGGCCGGAGAGCCTTCGGGCACGCGTACCTCGGCGATGTAGTCGGCCAGATCGAAGAGTTCCTTCCCCGCATCTGACGAGCGCCGTTCTCCGGGCAGCAGGCGCCAGCCGACGAGTGCGACAAATGCCACACCGACGAGCGCACAGGTGAGGCCCACCGGCGCGAAATCGAACATCCGGTACGGCTCCCCGAGCGCCTTGCCGCGAAATTCGGCGATCACGATGTTCGGCGGCGTGCCGATTAACGTAATCATGCCGCCCAGAATCGATGCGAACGACAACGGCATCAGCGACAATGACGGACTGCGGTCGGACTTTTTGGCCGCCTGCATGTCAACCGGCATCAACAGCGCCAGCGCTGCAACATTGTTCATCAGCGCAGAAAGGCCTGCCGCGAGCGCCGACATGATGCCAACGTGTGCCGCAAGCCTGCGTCCCGAATCCACGACATGGCGCGCGATCATTTCGATCGCACCCGAATTTGACAGCCCTTTGCTGACGATCAGTACCAATGCAATAATGACCGTCGCGGGATGGCCGAAGCCCGAAAACGCCTCCTCCTTCGGTACGACGCCGGTCAGCAGCGCCGCCAGCAGTGCGACAAACGCAACCAGGTCGTATCGCCAGCGCCCCCAGATCAGAAATACGAACACAAACAACAACAACGTAAACAACACTATCTGATCGGGCGTCACTTCCTGCCTCACTGCGGCCTGCTCCAACGAGGCCGACCTTACGATATTTCCGAGGACCTGGCGAATGCCGAGTGCCCGTTAACGCGCCCCGGTACTGTCCGCGGTTGCTACACTTGACGGATGTTCTGGCTGATCGTCGCCGCTGTAATCATTGCCGTCATTTTCGGGCCCGGTATCTGGGTGCAGCGCGTCCTAAAAAAATACAGCATGCCCGAAGACCGTTACGGCGGCACGGGCGCGGAACTCGCCAGATTTCTGCTCGACGACCTGGGGCTGTCACACGTACGCGTAGAGGTTACCGAGTCCGGCGATCACTACGATCCTCTCGAAAAAGCCGTGAGGCTCACACAGGACAAACACGACGGCCGCTCGCTGACGGCAATTACCGTTGCCGCTCACGAGGTCGGCCATGCCGTTCAGGACCATACGGGCTTCGCTCCGCTCAAATGGCGCACCCGGCTGGTACGCGCTATGTCGGGTATCGAAAAACTCGGCGCGGGCATTTTAATGGTATCGCCGTTTCTCGGTGCCCTGACCCGAGTCCCCGCGCTGGGGTTGCTGACATTCGCTGCGGGGTTTCTGACGCTGGGGACATCGGCCCTCGTACACGCAATCACGCTGCCCACGGAATTCGACGCAAGCTTCCGGCGCGCACTGCCGTTGCTGGACGAGCATCGGATTCTCATGAAGGTCGATCGTCCGCACGCACGCCGGCTGCTAAAAGCGGCCGCGCTCACCTACGTCGCGGCTGCGTTGATGAGCCTGCTCAATATCGCCCGCTGGATGGCCATTCTCAGAAGGTAGTAAGACCTTGATTTAGAAGGCGTTGTGCACGCCAGGCGGCGGCCGGCGCGCGGCACCCGGAATTGGGCTGGTCTGGGACGCAAAGCACTGCTATCATCCGCGCCCGAAGGCTGGCCCCGCCCGGAATTGCAGCACGGCACCCGCTGCCCGGAACGCACCCTTGACGACCAGTCCGGAATTGCGCGCACCACCATCGGAAATGCCGGGTTCTCGCTTTGTGAAGGCTTTGAGAGCGCCCGCCGGTGTGGCGATTCCGCAATCCGGTGCAGACCAATAACTGTAGAGTTAACGAAATGACTGACCTTAGCATTTATCGAAATATCGGCATCTTTGCCCACGTCGACGCCGGCAAAACGACGACGACCGAACGCATCTTGAAACTGACGGGCAAGATCCATAAAACCGGCGAAGTCCACGACGGCGAAGCCACGACCGACTTCATGGACCAGGAGCAGGAACGCGGCATTACCATTCAGTCGGCCGCAACAAGCTGCCAGTGGGCCGGCCACCGGATGAACATCATCGACACGCCGGGTCACGTGGACTTCACGATTGAGGTCTATCGTTCGCTGAAAGTACTCGACGGCGGTGTCGGTGTATTCTGCGGATCCGGAGGTGTTGAACCGCAGTCCGAAACGAACTGGCGCTATGCGAACGATTCCGAGGTTGCACGCATCATTTTCGTCAACAAGCTCGACCGTATCGGCGCGGACTTCTACCGCGTGGTCCAGCAGATCAAAGATGTGCTGGCTGCGAACCCGCTCGTCATGGTATTGCCGATCGGTATAGAAGACGATTTCGTGGGCATCGTCGATCTGCTGACTCAGAAATCGTGGACCTGGAGCGATTCCAACGATCCGGAGTCCTATACCATCGGCGAGGTTCCGGAAGAAATGCTCGACACCGTCGCCGAATGGCGCGAGAAACTCATTGAGACCGCGGTAGAACAGGACGACGATCTGCTTGAGGCCTATCTGGAAGGCGACGAACCGTCAATTGACGACCTGAAGCGCTGCATTCGCAAAGGCACGATCAACCTCGATTTCTTCCCGACCTACTGTGGTTCTGCGTTTAAAAACAAAGGTGTACAAAACGTACTAAATGCGGTTGTTGACTTCCTGCCGAACCCGACAGAAGTGAAACCCCAGCCCGAGATCGACCTCGAGGGCAACGAAACCGGCGGCGTTGCAACCGTCGATCCGGATATGCCGCTGCGCGCGCTTGCGTTCAAGATCATGGATGACCGCTACGGTGCCCTGACGTTCACACGCATTTACTCCGGCCGGCTGCGCAAGGGCGACAGCGTGCTGAACACGTTTACGGGTAAAACCGAACGCATCGGCCGTATCGTGGAAATGCACGCCGACTCACGCGAGGAACTCGACTCGGCTCAGGCCGGCGACATCGTCGCTCTGCTCGGCATGAAGAACACGCGCACAGGCCATACCCTGGCCGATGCCGACAATCCGGCAACCCTGGAACCGATGGTGTTCCCGGACCCGGTAATCTCGATTGCCATTTCGCCGAAAGATAAGGCGGGCACCGAGAAAATGGGTGTGGCGCTGAATAAAATGGTGCAGGAAGACCCGTCCTTCCAGGTCGCGACGGACGAGGACTCCGGCGAAACTCTGATCAAGGGCATGGGCGAACTGCACCTCGACATCAAGGTCGACATCCTGAAGCGTACGCACAACGTCGACGTGGAAATGGGCAAACCGCAGGTCGCTTATCGCGAGACGATTACGCAGACCATTGAAGATTCGTACACCCACAAAAAACAGTCGGGTGGTTCCGGTCAGTACGGGAAGATCGATTACGTCATTGAGCCTGCCGAGAAAAACGCCGGTTACGAATTCGAGTCCAAAGTCACGGGCGGCAACGTGCCACGCGAGTACTGGGGCGCCATCGAGAAAGCCTTCCAGTCCTGCATGGACGAAGGCACGCTCGCGGGCTACCCGCTGCTGGATGTCAGATTCACACTCATGGACGGCGCGTTCCACGCTGTCGACTCGTCCGCGCTCGCCTTCGAAATCGCAACCAAAGCCGCCTATCGGCAGTCGATTCCCAAAGCCGCACCGCAGCTTCTGGAGCCGATTATGAAAGTTGACGTGTTCACGCCGGAAGACAACGTGGGCGACGTCATCGGCGACCTCAATCGCCGCCGTGGCATGATCAAGTCGCAGGATGCCGGCGCTACGGGTGTGCGTGTCAAGGCGGATGCGCCGCTGGCCGATATGTTCGGCTACATCGGCCATCTGCGGACGCTGACGTCAGGACGCGGTCAGTTCTCGATGGAGTTTTCGCACTACGCGCCGTGCCCGCAGAACGTCGCCGACGAAGTCATCAAGGAAGCGCTGGAGCGCAAGGCGAATAAGTAGGTTCGACAAATTGTTTGCTGACGGACAGACCTTGTTGCCTGGTCTGTCCGTCAAGACCCTATGTGCTGTCCGATTTCACGATCGGCACATCCTGACCAGCGTCGCGCGACCGGTACTCAAGCCAGTCGCGAAATTGCCGGCCGCGCGCAAATCCGTCGTTCTGCAGCATGTACAACGACGGCACCAGGAACAGCGTGATGACGGTGGCGAAAATGATTCCAAAGCCGATCGAAATCGCGGTAGGGATAATCGTTTGTGCCTGTGGGCTTGTATCGAGCATGATTGGCATCAGTCCGGCCGCGGTCGTAAACGACGTCAGTACGATGGCGCGAAAACGTGCAATGCCGGCTTCGACGACGGCTTTGCGAAGCGCCATGCCCTGCGCCCGCGCCTTGTTTATGAAGTCGACGAGAATCAGGCTGTCGTTGACGACCACGCCGGCGAGCGCGATTAACCCAAACATCGAAAACATACTAATTGCGTGTCCCATCACGATGTGTCCGACCACGGCGCCAATCGCGCCAAACGGAATCACCGCCATGATGATCAGCGGCTGTGAGTACGAATGCAGCGGGATCGCGATCAGCGCGTAGATCAGGAACATTGCAACGACGAAAGCGAACGCAAGCCTCGTCATGAAATCGGCCTGATCCTGACTGGCCCCCTCGAGTCCGTACTCGACGCCGGGATAGCGTGACAGCAGTTCCGGTAAGAACTCGCTCGCAATCGAAGCGATCACCTGCTGCGGTTCGACAATATCCGGATCGCGGTCGGCGGAAACCGTGACCGTGCGTTCACGATTCAGGCGAGATATCTGCGAATAGCCCTTGCCGAACGACACGTCAGCGACCGACTCAAACGGAACGTCTTCTCCGCCCGGCGTACGAATGCGCATGTTTTCGAGATCCGCGACAGACCGCCGCTGATCGATCGGATAACGCACCATGACGCGCAATTCATCCTTGCCGCGCTGAATTCTCTGCACCTCCTCGCCGTAAAACGCCTGGCGAACCTGGCGACCGAGTGACGACATCGTAAGACCCAATGCTTCCGCTTCGGGTTTGATCGACAGTTTGATTTCATCGCCGCCGGACGTTGCCGAATTGATGACGTCGAACACGCCCTCGTAGCTTGCCAGTTCCTCAGCCAATTCCGCCGCAGCAGCCTCGAGCGACTCGATACTCGCGCCACTTAAACGAAACGATATCGGTGAGCCGCCGCCGATATGTCCGGCCGCGAGAAACTTCAGTTCCTTAAGCCCCGGTATCTCGCCGACACGCTCCCGCCACATCTGCGTGACCTCGGGCATCTCGAACGGCCGCGCCTCCTCAAATGGGATTTCCACAAACAGTTGCGCGCCGGTGTCATTGGTCGTCCATACACCGATGTGTTGAATGATCGGCAGCGATTCGGGGTTGGCCTCTACCCACTCATCATTGATGTCAAGCAACGCACCCTCGACACGATCGAGCGCGGCGTTGCGCACCGCCGGCGCCGTGCCGCTCTGCATTTCCAGACTGACCTGGATGAAATCCGCCGCAAAATCGGGAAATACGACAATACGCGCAAGACCACTGGTCATCAGGCCCATCGTCACGATGAAAACCGCAAGGAACGACGCGACCGTGATGCCGCGATTGTCGATTGCCCGCTGCAGCCACGGTCGGTAGACATTTTGAATGACGTGATGCAGACCGTGCTGAATTCGTCGCTGCAGTTTCAGGAACGCGCGTGGAATGCGTTCAAATAGCCCGATTTGCCGATGTGGATGGAACAAATCGTCCTCGTCGACCGGCGGGATTCGCGCCTCCGCGAGATGCGCGGGCAATATCAGTTTCGATTCGACGAGCGAAAATGCGAGGCACAGAATGACGACGAACGCCATGGCCTCGAAAAACGGTCCGGCAACGCCGCCGACGAACAACATCGGTGCAAACGCCGCGATCGTCGTGAGCACGCCGAACGTCGCGGGAATCGCGACACGATGCGCCCCGCGTATCACGTTGTCGAGCGTGTGGCCGTCCGTCCTGATCTTCGTATAGATACTCTCGCCGATGATTATGGCGTCGTCCACAACGATGCCAAGTACGATAATAAAGCCGAACAGACTAATCGTGTTGATCGTGACCGGCCACGTCGGCATCAGCCACAGCGCACCCAGAAACGTAATCGGCAGGCCGACGATGACCCAGAATGCGACCTTCATGCGCAGAAACAACGACAGAACCACAAACACGAGCAGCGCACCCGAGACGATATTGTCCTGCATACGGCCAAGGCTCGTTTCGAGGTACTTTGGCAAATCGATCCAGACGTCGAGTTTGATACCGTCGGGCAGCGTCGTCCGCTTTTTTTCGATGTAGGCTTTCACGACGCGCGCCGTCTCGATTTCGCTTTGCGCCGCGCCGGCCACAATCTGCAGAGTCGCCGTGGGTTCTCCATTGAAGCGCCCGAATCCTTCGGACTCCACGAACCCGTCTTTGACGGTCGCTACATCCTCAAGCAGCAATCGCGTACCGTCGGCATAGGTCCGCAGAACCAGTTTTCCGAACTGCTGCCCTGTGTACACCTGCCCCTTGGTCCGCAGCAGAACATCGCCGCCCTCGGTCTTGATGGTCCCGCCCGGCAGATCGACCGACGACGCCTTAATCGCCTGGGAAATCTCGCTCATCGTCAGCCCGTACCGCCGGAGCGTATGCTCTGAGACTTCTATGCTGATTTCATACGCACGATCCCCATGGAAAATCACATTGTTCACTTCCGGCATCTGCAGCAACTCGTCGCGAATTTCATTGCCCAGAGATTTGCGCGTAAACGCATCGAGGTTGCCGTACAGGGCGATCATGATGACCGGGCGATTTTCCTCCCACTTGTAAATCACGGGTTTCTCGGTCAGCGCGGGAAATGTCGAAATCGCATCGATGCGCGTTTTTGCGTCGCTCATCACCTGCATGACGTCGGCCTCCGGATCGACTTCAATGGTCACGCCGCCGGTGCCCTCGCGAGCGAACGAGCGAATTCGCTTGACGCCCTGCAGATCCTGAATCGCCTCTTCGATCTTTAAGACAACGCCCTCCTCGACCTCCTGCGGTGCGGCGCCCAGGTAGGGCACACGGACCTCGATCTGATCGAGTACAAGTTCGGGGTTGGTCTCCTTGCGAATCGACGACACCGACAGCAGGCCCGCAACCACGATC
Source organism: Woeseiaceae bacterium (assembly GCA_965224505.1). Classification (GTDB taxonomy): domain Bacteria; phylum Pseudomonadota; class Gammaproteobacteria; order Steroidobacterales; family Woeseiaceae; genus UBA1847. The sequence goes on along the minus strand of CBDCZL010000018.1, from coordinate 367,414 downwards.
AGAAACATCAACAAGTTCGCGGCAACGTGATTTGACGCAAACCACGCAATGATTCCTTTTTCGCGGGTACTGCCGGGACGTTTCATCCGGACTCTCCGGGTTCCGCCGTACGCACCTTCATGCCGTTGACCGGCGTCTCCAGCACCGTCACGATCACGCGTTCGCCAGCATGTGCACCGTCATTAACGTAGATGTAATCGGCGTCGGATCTCACGATATTGACACTGCGTATTTGTACGTGGCCGTCATCGTCGACAAAAAGCAGTTCGTTGGATCCGCGAACGATGCTGCGCGGTACCCGAATGACCCCTTTTGCTTCCTTGCCACGAATCTTCGCCGAAACGAACGTTCCAACGGGCAGCGGTACACCGTCGCCGTGTAGCTGATAAGGATCGGCAATGCGGGCCACGGCATACGTCACACGGCTGTTCTCGTCCACAACACCTTCGGAACGAACGATCGTCGCATTCCACACCCTGGGTCTCCCCTTCTGCGTCGCGGACAACGTAACCCGAGGACCGTCCACGGCGCCGTCTTCATCCAACTCGGCCGCAGCCGGCAGGTCGACGTAAGCCAGATCGAGGTCCGTCAGAGGCAAACGCACTTCAGCGAAATCCGTCGCGAACACCACACCCAGCGGTGTGCCCATGTTGACGAACTCGCCGAGGTCGGTCTGACGCGCCCGCACCATTCCGTCGTAGGGCAGACGAATGGACGTTCGCTCAAGATTACGCCGTGCGCGCACCCGTTCGGCCTTCGCGGTCGCCAGTGCTGCCTTTGCCGAGGCGTATTCAGCCTCGGCGCGATATCCCTGCTCCCGCAGTTTACTCGCACCGTCGTACTCAATCTGCCGTTGTGCGACGACGGCTTCGGCCTGATCGACTGCCACGGCATAGTTCGTCGGGTCGATGCGCATCAGTACTTCACCGGCCTCGAATACGCCGCCCGCGACGAATCCGGGCGAAACATAGGTGATGGTACCCGACACCTCGGCGCTCAGTACGGTCTGGGTTCGCGGCCGAACGCTTCCCTGACTGAAAATCTCGAACGTCGTGTTCAAGGGTTGCAGGGTCATGACCTCAACGAGCGGATCGAGGTCGATGCGTTCCTTTTTTGGCGGACTGGGTCGCATTGACGTCATCAACACCAGCAAACCCACCGCAGCTCCGAGTATCAAAGTGATTGTTATCAGTTTACGCATTGATTCGTCATCGGCCTGCCACGCCACAAGCACGTATTTTGAAGGTTTCCGGTGCTAAAATCAGTCAAATATCGAAATTTAGCGATTTCGCCCGAAACCCGCGGCACACAACGCTTTTGAAAGTGAAATTTGTGACATAACTCCCTGAATTCATTCTCAGCAACGCCCAAACTGGCATTACTGCGAAGCCGCGCGACGGGTGCGGTCGGAAACCAGACGATCGAAACACTATGTACGTTCAACATTTCGACTTAAATAAACGACCCTTTCTCGCCCGGGCGACCGGCGCGAACGTATTTGTCGGGCCACAGACTGTCACCGCGATTGCCAGCCTGAAATCTGCATTAACGACCAATGACGGTATTGCGTGCGTGACCGGCCCGGTCGGCTCCGGCAAAACGACGCTGGTTTCCCGCGCGCTCGAAAATTTCGGCGACGACCGCATTGTCATTCGAATTTCGCGAATGCGGCTCAACAGCGATGACGTACTCGAACTTCTGCTATCCGAGGTCGGAGCCGAAAATTTACCGAGCGGAACAATTCGCAAATTCACGGCATTCAGAAGCCGCCTCTGCCAGCTCGAAGCGTCGCGGACCCGGGTGTTTGTCACCGTTGAAGACCCGCTCCGGCTCGGCATCGAAACGCTCGCGGAACTCGAAGCGCTTACAGCCGCCGACGCGGGAGAATCGGACGGTGCCGGCGTCGTCCTGATGGGCGATGCGCAGCTCGATGAGTTCCTTAAGCAGCCGCCACTGATCCGCGTACGGCAGCGTATCCGTCTGCGCCATGAAATCCTGCCGATGCAAACGCCCGAAATGCGCGGCTACTTAAGGCACTGTTTCCGCAATGCCGGCGGCGAGTTCGAATCGATTTTCGAACCCAATGCACCGGACCTTCTGACCGAGCTCACCGGTGGAATTGTTCGCACGACGAATAATCTGATCGAGTCGGTTATGTCTGTCAGCGCGACGTGCAAATTGTCGAAGATTCCGACCACGCTGATTGCAGAAGTCGCTGAACGGGACTTTGGGCTGGTTGCCCGCGATTTCGCGTTTGCGCCCGTCGTCGCTTCGCCATCGCAGGCCAATACTCCCGAAGACCGGGTTGAAGAACAAGCAGCGAGTGCGCCGGATCAATCCAGGTCGACGGACTTGCGCGACGACACGCCTGAAACGCCGGGGCAGGCCGTAACAGCGGCAGCTAAGGACGAAACGCCGGATCCCCCGGCGACACCCGAAGCGCCCGCCATCTCCGCACAGCAAGCGCAGGCCGTCGACGACGCGGTGCCGGCCGTTCCGTCGGGTCCGGTGGCGGACGGCGACGAAGTGACCGATTCAATGGAACCGGAACGCGCAGCCGCAACAGAAGAGGACGGCACCGCAGACATGGTGTTTGCGCACGAAGCGCCGCCCACGGACCGTACGGAGTCTGCAGTATCCCGCCGCGTTGCCGGCGATCTGCCAGACCTCGAGCTCCTTGCACCGGGACTTGACGTCACCGCCGAACCCGCGATCCCGGCGGCAGAGACCGGCGGCAATGTCGTGAGCATCCCCGAACTCGGCGTTGAGGACATCGCAGAAACACCTGTCGAGAACAAAAAGGAATCCGCCGAACAGAAATCTGTGGAGACACAGACCGAAGAAGGCGCCGACATCCAGGTCCCGGAACACACGGATGCGTCGGCGGGGGAGACGCTGGATGTTGCCGAACCGCAGGATACCGAATCACCATGGGTCAAAGAGTCCGAGGAAGCTTCCGCGGAGAAGCACGTTACGACGCCCGTCGAGGCGCCCGCAGCGGTTGCCGATAACAGCACATTGCTCGACGACGCAGCGTCTGAGTTTTCGCCCGAGATGGCTGAGGTCATCGAGGCCCTGGAGTCGGACGACCAGGCTGAGGCCGAGGCTGCCGCAAAGTCGCTTGAGGAAACACTGGCCGAAGCTCTGCCGGAACTGCCGATTGCGCCTGAGCTAAACACGCCTGCCGATGTGCCGGCATGGGATCGCGATCCGACAGTTGCAGAGCTGAAGCCCGATCTCGACGCGCTCGAAAAGGCAATGGCAATCGCCAAGAGCTCTACAGCCACCGTGCAGACGCTGACCCTTAAGGAGGAGCCCGAGGCATCGGCAAAAGCCGAAGCCGAAGAGGCCGAAATCCCGGAAATCACGCTGGACAACGCGATTCAGCGGCCCGCTACAATTTCGCCTGCCGCCGGTTCGCCCGAAGACACCCGGACAAATCCCGGCAAGGCGGATGCCGAACTGGAACTGATCGCGGCAGGTCTTGCGAAAGCCAAATCGCTGGAAGACGTTGACGACAAACTTGCAGAAACGTTGTTCGGCGAGGAATTCAGCATGATCGCCGAACAGGTTGTCGCAACCGCACCTGCCGAATCCGAACACGCTCCTGAAACTGTCGTTGCTGCAGGCGAACCGGCAACGCCCGGCGGCGGCGACCCCGATTCCGCCAGCGTAACGTTACAAAGCACTCCGGAGAACAAGGATTTCGATCCGCTGGGGGCGTCGCAACGTCTGAAAACCGTCAGAGCGCTGAACGCCGATCTGCACCCGCTGCTCAACGAACTCAGCGCACCCGCGGCAAACGAACCCGGCCCTCCCGAAGTACCGGCAGAGCCAGGCTCGATCGAGGATCAGATCAATACGTCGATGACGCAGACACTAAAGGCACTCGACGTACCGCCGCCGGTGTTGAGTATCGACGACGAACCTGAAGAGGAAAACGCAAAGAGCGGCTTCTTCAAGCGCTTTAGACGGTCCTGAGTATTCAGCCCTCATGCACGATTTCCCATAGGTAATCGTGATGGGGACCGCAGATTTCTGCGAACTCGGCGCCGGCCGCATTGTCCTCGCCATAGACAGACTCGAGCAATTCGCCGCGCGCCGAAAGCAGCGTCGAGTAGTCTTTGGCCGTCATCGTCTGCAGACGCCGGAACCAGCCTCCGATGACGTGTGACTGCCACCCCCAGGACGCCAGTTTGTTTTCGTCGACCAGACGATTCAGTGCCGGCGCAAACAATGCGTCGTGAATCTCATCGGCACGTTCCTCGGAAGGTACTTTGCAGGAGAAATAGACCGACATTCCAACCTTGCCTCGATCCTTTCCGAGCGTTCCCGACTTAAGCTCCCAAAGGTAGTCGTCGTGGCGGTCGCATGCGTCGCTCGGTTCGCCTGCTTCCTCGCCAACTGCTTCCAGAGCCTGCCCCATTGAGTCAAGCGCTGCGATCGCTCCATCTACGGTTTCGGCGCCGAACCAGCGTATACGCCGCCACTGACCGCCCGTATGGTGCCGCATGTAGCCCCAGCGCGTCATTTCACCGTCGGCGACGAGTTTATCCAAAACCGGTTTTTCCACCTTTTCAACCTGTTCGTCGAACTCGCTCTCCTCACCCGTATCGCAATACAGGTAAGTGGCATAGGTAAAGCCCAGCGGTTTGTCGTCGTCCTGCGCGTAAGCGGCAACGCCCGTCAGCAGAGGTACAAGCACTGCGACAGCTATAAGTCCTGATTTCATTTTGATTTCCTTTTTGTGATTGTCATCGTTATTAGACTCAGTCTAGACCATAGGGCCGGATTCACCAGCGAGTACAATACGCCGCGATTGCTTACAAGCCGCTGACTGTTCGATCGCGTCGAACTGCACTTCTTTGACATTTTCACCACTTTCGGGCAGCGTCGCGGGTAGGGGAGCACCAACAAGCCCTGAGAATCCGATGACTGCCGTCTCACATCCAAGGTTACCTGGTGAAGGAACTGAACTCCGGAATGGACGCCTGGCGGTACCTGATTCAATCGGACGCCCGCCGGGCATCCGTTGAGAGCTACCTGCCGCTGATACTGAGCGCCGCCGGCGCGCTGGGCGTTTTGCCGTTTGTCGTGATCCGTTATCTGCAGGGAGAATGGGTCGCCGCGTTTGTCGACACCGTAATCGTTGTCGGCTTTCTTGCGCTGGGCTACTACGTGCACCGGACGCGCCGCGCGCGCGTTGCCAGTATTGCGCTATCGCTGTTCTGTATCGTCGGTGCGATCAGTACCGTGTACATCATCGGTCCGCACCAGGTGTACTGGGCCTACCCGGCCATCATGGCCATCTTTTATCTGATGCGGCCCGGAGAAGCCATTCTACTCGTGCTGCTGATGATCGCGGCACTACTGCCCGCACTACTCGGCAACGTCGAATCGCACGCGGCGACGACGATACTGATTACCATCGTCGTAATGAGCGCGTTTGCGTTCGCGTTTTCGCTGATCACAAACCGCCAGCGGCATCAACTCGTCATGCTCGCAACAAAAGACCCGTTGACGGGTGCGGGTAATCGCCGCCGGCTGCAGGATAAACTCAGAGAAATCGTGAACGGAATCCAGCGCAGCGGAAGCACCGCCTCGCTGCTGCTGCTCGATCTCGATCATTTCAAGGCAGTTAACGACCGGCACGGACATGCTGCCGGCGACCGGATACTCAAGAATCTCGCCGAAATCGTCAATCTCAGAATTCGCGTGACCGATAGCCTGTACCGCATTGGCGGCGAAGAATTTGTGGTGGTACTGGACGGACAAAATCTGGAGCAGGCAAGCCATCTCGCTGAACAGTTACGCACGCTCGTCGAAGCCAACGAACTGGTACCCGATCAATCCGTTACCGTATCGATCGGCGTGGCCGAACTGCGCGGCGGCGAGGCCGGCGCCGCCTGGCTGCAGCGTGCCGACGAAGCGCTTTACAAAGCCAAGGACGCCGGCCGCAACACTGTGATTGCCGTGTAGCACCGCTACATCAGCGAGCGACAACGCTGCCGGGCGAAAAACCGCCTCGGCAGGGTCGATGACACTAGTGGGTCCTAATTCGCTGCGTCGATTGCCTGCATGCGCGCCGCCTCAAACTCATCGCCCGGATTCCAGGCCGGCATCTGATCGGCGTTTGCAATGGCCAGACCGGTCCAGTAGCCGAGCAATGCGTCCTCGACCATTCCGTCGAAATTCCAACCGTCATGGTATTCATCGCTGGGCTGATGGTAATCAACCTCCGTGAAGTGATCGAGCTGTTCCTTGCCCCAGCCCGGGGGACGATCGACGAAGTCCGTTCCGGTGTCGAGGTACATCGCAGGCACACCGATCTGTGCGAAGCTGAACTGGTCGGATCGGTAGAAATAACCCTTGTCCGGAAACTGGTCCGGCTTAACGACGCGTCCCTGTTCGGCTGCGATCATCACTGCGATTTCGTCAATTGACGACTTGCCCAGACCGATAAACGTCGTGTCGTGCGTATGTCCCCAGATGTTACCTCCGTCGTAATTGATGTTGGCGGCGATCTTTCCAGGCGCAAACGTCGGATGCCGTGCGTAGTATTTCGATCCGAGCAGGCCCTGCTCCTCGGCTGCAACCAGCGCCACAAGCACTGAGCGTCGCGGCGCCTGCGGCAGAGCCTTAATCGCTTTGGCGATGACGAGGGTCTGCGCAACCCCGGTCGCGTTGTCCATCGCACCGTTGTAGATGGCGTCGCCGTCCTCGTTGGGTGTGCCAATGCCCAGGTGATCGTGATGCGCCGTGTAGATGACGACCTCGTCGCGTTTCTCCGGATCGGACCCTTCTATCAGTCCCAGCACATTCGCGGAATGAACGCGTTCAATGTCCACATCCATTTCAATCGACGTGTTCGCCCCAAGTAAGACAGGGCGGAAATCGCGGTTGTACGCCTGCTCACGAAGTGCGTCCAGATCCTGACCCGCAAGTTCGACAACTGCTCGTGCCGCATCTTCAGTCATCCATGCCGTAAACTGGCTGCGTGCTTCGCCCTCGGCCGGGAGCTGGAACTGCGGTCCGGTGCCGGACGTTTGCAATACCTGAAACGGATAGCCCGCGGATGGCGTCGTGTGGATAATGATCGCCCCAACCGCACCCATCTCCGCGGCTTTGTGATATTTGTAATCCCAGCGGCCGTACCAAAGCCGCGTCTCTCCGGCAAACAAATCCTCGTCCCAGTCCGGGTCGTTGTTCATGATGATCACGACTTTGCCCGTCACGTCGACGTCTTTGTAATCGTCCCAGTCGTACTCGGGCGCCTGGATGCCGTAGCCAACAAACGCAAGTTCGGCATCGTTTACGGCGGTACGCTCAGTCTGCACGCCGCTGTTTACGATGTAGTCGTCCCACTGTTTCAGCACGCGCTCGTTGTCGCCGGTCACAAAGCGCCAGTTCGCGGGCTGCCGGGTGTCGACGCTGACGAGTTCAACGGTCTGCTCCCAGCTGCCGTCGCCGGCACCGGGGCTGAGACCTAGCGCCTCCATTTCGGCGATCAAATATTCGCGCGCCGCCTTGTCGCCACGACTCCCCGGGCCACGCCCTTCGTACTTGTCGTCTGAAATTTCGGCCACGATCCGGCGCATGAATTCGCCGTCGATCTGCCTGGCCGCTATCTGTGCGGCATTGTCTTTTTCGCCGACCGCAATGGCGGCAGGTTCCGGCGTCCTCGCAGCAGGCTCCTCGTCCTTCGTATCGCCGCAGGCCACCGTTACAACGGCAGACAACACTGCCAATGGCAGAAGTGGCTTAGTCACATTGGTTCTCCTCAGTACGCGCCGAACAATTCATCGAAGAAGCCGCACATCGACCGCCATGACCTGCGATCGGCCTTTGCGTCGTACACGGTGCCACGCTCGGCGTCGTTCGCGGCAGGATTTGTAAAGGCGTGCATTGTGCCGCCGTAGGCATGAATCTGCCAGTCGCAGCCAAGTTCGGTGAGTTCGGCGCCCAGCGCCACAACGGCATCCGGCTTTGCAAGCGGGTCGTCCCAGCCGTGCAGAGCCAGCACCGAGGCACCGCTGCGGTTCCCAGACGTGTTGTCGGGCGGATCGAACAGTCCGTGAAAGCTCACGACGCCTTTGACGGGCGCCTCGCTGCGAACCAGATCGAGCACGCACATGCCGCCGAAGCAAAAACCGATGGCGCCGAGCCGTTCCGAATCCGTTTCCGGCTGCTCGGACAGGGCGCCCAGTGCGCATCGAATTCGGGACTGCAGTTCGGGCCGATCGGCCTGCAATGCCAGCATATTCGCTCGCGACGATGGATTGTCCGCCCCGATCCGGTCCTTGCCGTAAACGTCCCCCGCGAACGCGACGTAACCGAGCGCGGCAAGTTGCCGGGCCTTGTCTTCTTCGAATGGCGTACGTCCGCGAATCGTATGTGCGATCAACACCCCGGGCCGGGGTTCGGTCACCGCGTCGTCCCACGCCAGCAGTCCCTCGAACACCTGCGTACCGGCCGAATACTCGACCCGCCGCGTCACTACTCCCACTGTTTATCTCCCCACGACCTTGCGACGGGATAGGATAATGCATTCAACGGGGTCGATCCGAGCAAAAGGCTGGCCGCGCGGCAGGTTTGATCGCGTGCAATTGTACGTTGCCGATGGCGCGCTCCATAAATGCCCCCTCGCAGTAGCACAGATAGAAGGTCCACAGTCGAATGAAACGCTCCGAATACCCCATGCGGCGAACTTCCGGAAGTCGCTCGTTAAACCGCGCGCGCCAGTGGCGCAGGGTCAGTGCGTAGTGCAATCCGATGTCCTCGACGTCGATCGAGCGCAGATCGGTACACCGCGTCATCGAATCGCCGATCGCCGTCAGTGAAGGAAGAAATCCGCCCGGGAAGACGTAACGTTTAATGAAGTCCACGGTCGTTTTGGCTTTTTCGTACCGCTGATCGGCGATGGTTATCGCCTGCAACAACATCGCCCCATCGGATTTCAGCAACGATGCGCAGGTCTCGAAGAAGACATCGAGATACTCGTGACCGACGGCTTCGACCATCTCGATCGACACGAGCTTGTCGTACTGCCCTTCGAGATCGCGGTAGTCCTTTGTCAGCAGTGTAACGCGGTCTTCGAGGCCTTCGGCACGCACGCGTTCACGTGTGTACGCGTATTGCTGCTGCGAAATGGTCGTGGTTGTGACGTGGCACCCGTAGTGTTTCGCCGCATGAATCGCGAATCCGCCCCATCCGGTGCCGATTTCGATCACCCGGTCCTGCGGCGAGAGACGGAGCTTCCGGCAAATGCGGTCCAGTTTTGCAACGGCGGCCTGATTCAGCGATGTGGACTCGGACGCGAACCACGCACTCGAATACATCATCGCCGGGTCCAGCCACAGCGCGTAGAACTCATTGCCGAGATCGTAGTGCGCCGCGATGTTGCGGCGGCTGCCGCTGCGTGTATTCCGATTGAACCCGTGGAACAGCTTACGCAGCGGCGTCGCAACGCGGGCGTAACCGCTGTCCACCCCCTCCAGCATGTCGCGGTTGCGCAGCAGGATACGCACAAGCGTTTCGATATCCTGACTGTCCCAGTGGCCGTCAATATACGCCTCGCCGGAACCCACCGATCCGCCGAAAGCAACGGCACTGTAAAATGCAGGCGAACGGATGTCGAGATGGACGCGAAGCGCATCCTCCGCCGCCGCATCGCCGTAGGTACGCTCCTGCCCGTCTTCGGCAATAACAATGCAGCCCTTCTGCAACAATTCCAACCGCTTGAGAACGACGTTTCGCGCAACGCGATCGATCCAGCGCGGCTTCGCGGCACGGACCGAAACGTCACTGTTGTTTAGCGACAAAGAACTCATTGTGAATTTACCACGGCAGTTTCCTCGCGACGGGGATGGGGATAGAAGCGACAGCGTTTCAACCACAAGCGAAATGCCTGCCAGTAAATGGCAACGACCACCTTGACGGTCAGGAACGGATGCGACACAAGCACACGAGCGAGCGACGCGCTGCAGATTTCGGTGCGCCGCAATGTCAGCGCAGCGTCGAACAACCGCTGACCGTCGCGCAGGTTCGCCATAAAGACGTTGAGACGTTCGTCCGGACACGAAAAGCTCCAGTCGTATTCGATGTCCATCGGCATAAACGGTGACACGTGCATTTTTTTGCGCTGCTCGAATCGAAGAACCCTGCCGGAAGTGCTGCTCTGTGCCGCAGGCAGGACGTAGGTGTCGCTCTCACCCCAGGGCGTGTTGTTTACCTCTGCGACGATCGTCTCCAGATTTTCACCGTCCGCGGAAAAACAGAAATAAAAACTCACGGGATTGAAACAGTATCCGAAGTAGCTCAGGTTCGTCAGCAGGCGAACTGCTCCATCAGGACGCGCCCCCGTCGCCTGCTCGACGAGATCGCAAACGGCGGCCTTTAGCGGCTGCTGCGCATCGCCCATGTGATGCGCCCTGCGAAAGCGCGCCAGCGCCGGTCGTTTCGCCGACCAGAACCAGAATCGATCGAACAATTCCGGCAGCTCGTCGAGGTCCAGATACATCATAAACAGCCGATAGCGAAAACGGTGCAGCACCGGTTGCTGTCGAGTATGCCTAACCGACCCTTCGTAGATTGCACTCTGCATGTCGCAGGTTCTCCTCAAAATCGCGGACCGCGTTGAGCGCACTGACAACGCCATCTTCGTGAAATCCGTTTCGCCAGTACGCGCCGCAGAAGTAAGTCTGTCCGCAGTTGATTTCGGCCTGACGTTGCTGCGCCGCGATCGTCTCCAGCGTGTACACCGGGTGATCGTAGGCGATGCGACGAATAACTTTGTCCGCGTCGATGCGCGAATCGTCGTTTAACGTCACGCAGTAGGTCTGCTTCGCCCGCAGTGTCTGCAGAATATTCATGTTGTAAGACACGGTGACCGCGCGGTTCGGCTCGCAGGGAACGAAGTAGTTCCACGACGACCAGGCGCGCCGCCGGCGCGGCAGTACGCGCGTATCGGTGTGCAGCACCGCTTCGTTGCGCTGGTAGCGAATTGCGCCGAGCACCTCGCGTTCGGCCGGCGTTGCATCGGCGAGCAGTGCAAGCGCCTGGTCGCTGTGGCAGGCAAGGAATGCGTAGTCGAACCATTCCCTGCCACCCGAATCGCTCGTTACTTCCACGCCATCGGCGGTACGCCGCAGCGACCGCACAGGCGATCGCAGTCGAATGCGGTCCCAATGACCCGCGGTCAGCTTCGCGACATATTCTCTGGAACCGCCTTCAATCACGCGCCATTTCGGCCGATCCCTGAGCTGCAGCAGGCCGTGGTTGTGAAAAAAGCGTATCAGGAATATGGCCGGCATATCGAGTACGGCACCGGGCTCGGCAGACCAGATTGCCGCGATCATGGGCAACAGATAACGCTGCGTGAATTCGGAACTGTAGGCGCGCGTGCAAAGATAGTCTCCGATCGTCAGTTCGGCTGTCTCTGCGCCGATTTCGGCGACTGCGGACCGATTGAAACGCAGTATGTCGCGGACCAGTCGGTAGAAGGACGGCTTTAGCACACTGCTGCGCTGGGCGATGAGGCCGTTCAGCGACGAACCCGAATACTCGAACCTATCGTCCTCGGCGTGCACACTGAAACTCATCTCACTGAGCGTCGACGCCTGGCCGATCTCTTCCAGTATGCGGATGAAGTTCGGATACGTACGCTCGTTAAACACGATAAAACCGGTGTCGACGGGAATCGTGCGGCCGTCTTCTTCGACATCGATCGTATTCGTGTGCCCACCGACGTAGTCGTTCGCCTCAAAGACCGTTATATCGAACCTGTCACGCAGTCGGTAAGCCGCGACGTTGCCTGCAATACCCGATCCAACGATGGCAATTCTCAATGTGCTGCCCCTTTTTTTCGCGCGCGCTGTGGGACGCGCTGAATTTTTTTCGGGTCGTATCCGAGCGACACGGCAAACGCCACGAGCCGCTCGTAGTCCTGCTCCGCTATGGTCGGCGTGCGTGCCATGATCCACACGAAATCGCGTTTCTGCCGACCGATAATCGTCTGCGTATATGCCTCGTCGAGCCAGACGATGCGGTAGTCGGCCTTGATCGGCCAGATAAAGCGCATGCCCCACAACGCGTTGCTGGCCTTGTCCTTTATGAACCCTTTGGGCGTGTAGACCTTTTGCTCTCCGTCAAAGCCGCCCTTGCGAAATCTGAAGGTTGTCGCGACGGTGCCGTCGTCGTTCAGCGCGTAGGACTCCACCGCGTCGTAGGCGTCCTTCTCAAGGAACGTCGGAATATTCGCAATAACGTACCAGTCACCCATAAAGCGCGGCAGATCAACGTAGTCGACGGTTTCCATCTCAGGTCCTTGCGCGGCACAGGCCGCGAGCAGCAGTAAGACAACAGACGTCGCCATCCCGCGTCGTAAGGCAGTCATGACAACGAATAGCGGATGATGCGCCCGCCCCTCGCAACCGATTCGAGCGCCAGCCACTCGGCGTTCTCCGAGTACCATAATGTCAGCTCAAGGCCCTTTGCTGTCAGGCGGTATACCTGCGCCTGGCGGCTGACGCCGCGGACTTCGATACTTTGTGGCGGCATTTGCTCAACCTGTACGTCCAGATAATCTCCCGACTGGGGATCGATAAGCTGCGCCTGCTGGAGAAATTCAGGATTCCAGTAAGCGAAGGTCATTGCACAGTCGCTAACGCGGTAGGTTCCCGACTCTCCGTCCACGACCAGGTCGCTGCCCTGACGTGTGCCACGCGCCGCAAGCTCGCGCCGGTTGACGCGTGTGCTGGTCGAAAACTCGGCCAGACAACCATCGTTCCAGACCTCCACCGCCCGGTGTCGATACCTGAATGCATTGATAAACAGCAGACGAACGTCAAACCTCGCGTCGCTGACGACCTCGGTAACCTCTCTGTCCTCACGTACCTGAAATTCGTGACTGCCGATCGGTTTCCCGTCCAGCGTCACGTCAAAATTCCATGCGCGCAGTTCAGCCGCCGCAGTTCCCGACAACAGCAAAAACGAACAGAAGAGGAGCGGCTTCACAGCACTACCTCCCCGCTACCCGGCGACTTTGGCGGTCCAGGAAAAAACGCATTGGTGCGCGCGATATACGCCGCATACTCAGGCCGGCGCTCACCGATGGTTTTCTCCAGCATCGCGACGCCTGACACTCTGAGGAGCAGAAACGACATCAGCAACGGAGCGAATACCGTCCACCAGGCACCTGCTGCAAGCGCAAACAGGAAAAACGACCACCAGATGCAGAAATCACCGAAATAGTTGGGGTGGCGGGTGAATCGCCACAGGCCCGTGTCGAGCACCCTGCCCTTGCTGGCCGGATCGCGTTGAAATTTTCGTAACTGATAGTCGCCGCCTGCCTCAAACACGAAACCAACCGTCCACAGGACCAGCGCGAACGCATCGAGAGGCTGCAAAGCGGAATTCGCGGTCACTGCGGGCAACAACGGGGCGGACACAAGCCAGGCCAGCAGCCCCTGCAGGCCGAACACGATGTACAGACTCTTGACCGCAAACCCGGGGTCGTTGTTGGCGCGGATCGTCTGGTAGCGGTAGTCCTCGCCCTCGCCCCAGTTACGAACGGTAATGTGCAGCGACAGCCGCAATGCCCAGATCGCGACCAGCACCAATACAATCTGGCCCCGAAGACCGACCGCATCGGCCTGCAGCGCGTAAACGCCTGCCGCAAGCAGGAAAAAGAGCGACCAGAGACTGTCGACGAAACTCACGTTGCGGATCAGCACGCTCGCAACCCAGGCCGCCGCCGCTACCGCCATGATTGCGCCCAGCGCAGGAAGCATTGCAGTCATTGCAGAACCTCCGCGCGAGCCGCCGAAATACCGTCCAGTTCGGTGGAAAGACGTACAAGCAGGGGCATCATCGCTGCCCATCCGAGTGCCAGTGCGATCGCGGCGGCTACAGGGTCGACAAACTGCATTCCACCGAGCTTCTGCCCGGCCAGATAGGTAGTCGGTCCGCCCACAGCGCCGAGCGCGACCGCCAGCAGCGGACGACCGCGAAGCCAGCGCAACGACAGATTGAGCGTCGTCGCAAACAGCATCCACATCGTGACAATCCAATAGGGAGCCAGTGCGGCATGCCATTGTCCGGACGGGTACGACACCCAGCCGAACGCGACCAGTATGCTATCGAACCAGGTGCCGACGACGCCACAGGCGATAACCAGCCCGACTTCGTCCAGTGGCCGGCGGGAATGGCGCATGTGCAGTCCCAGCACGAGCAGAAATACGACGGGACCCAGCCAGGGCACGCCGTTCGCGGCACCGAGCACCGACGAAAACCAGCCGGCCTGAAATGCAAGGAAATTAAGTACCAGCATCATCCTACTCACCCCGCTTCCGAAAGAGATAATGACTGACGTACCATTCCCGCCCGCCGTCGTAGCGAAACAACTCCTCACAGGCCATGAAAAACATGCGCCAGCGCATCCACCAGCGGCTCGCCGCATCGTCTCCGTAGGTCGACGCCAGAACCGGCATTACAGCCAATTTGCGCTCGTCCATCCTGTCGAGCCATGCACGCAGGGTTTTCGCGTAGTGCATGCCGTTCCACGCCCAGCGATTTTCGACGGCGAGATGCTCCTGGAAAAACAGGGGCAAATCAGCGCTCGGCATAATCCCGCCCGAGAAAAAATGGCGGCTCATCCAGTCACCGGGCCCTTTGTCGATGTATTCGTACGGCGTGGTCCGATGCGTGAAGATATGCATAAAGAAACGGCCGTCCGGCTGCAGCCACGAATCGATGCGACGAAACAGTTCAGCGTAGTTGCGCATGTGCTCGAACATCTCAAGCGATACGATGCGATCGAAGCGTTGCTCCGTCGCGAAATCGTTCATATCGGCAACGACGACCTGAATGTTGTCCAGTTCCCGCGCGCGCGCCTCCGCGGCGATGTAGTCGCGCTGCGAGTGTGAATTCGATACGGACGTTACGTGGCTGTTCGGGTAGTGCTCCGCGATCCAAAGCGAAAACGACCCCCAGCCGCAGCCAAGATCGAGTACTTTCATGCCGTCACGAAGCTGTACCCGCGCGGCCGACATCCTGAGCGACGAATTCTCGGCGTCGTCGAGTGAGCCGACGCCCTCGCCCCAATGGCAGCAGCTGTATTTTCTGCGAGCGCCGAGCACCTCGCAAAAAAACGCGGCAGGCACTTCGTAGTGCTGCTCGTTGGCAAGATCCGGGACAAGCGCAACGGGTGAGGTGCGCATCATGCTCGTAAAGTCGCGCGTAATCCGCGCCGCCTGCTCGATGTCGTCAGCGTAAATCTCCTCGCGCTTTTTCTCCAGCAGGCGACGAATACCCTTGCGGATGACGGAGTCGGGTACCAGACCGGATTCTGTCCAGCTAATCGCTTTGGCGGCTACGGCACTCATGCAAACCTCCTGAAAAATTCATGCAGCGACTATACGAACGCTCAAACGACGCGACAATCCTGAAACCCGCTTTGTTACAGATACTTACATTTCGTCATGTCCGGTTGGAAAAACGCTCCGGCCAGTATGGAATACAGGCCGGAGCGGCTACTCGAACAGCTACTAAGGGGGGGTTCACTGCGAGTATTTCCCGGCACTCCGCGCGAACCGCCGACAGGAATCAGCAGCTATGCAACGTGCCGAGGGGAAGACGGCGCAGCCATAAATCAACCGTGCAGTGAGCGAAAAACCCATACACGGACCCGCTGACCGGCATCCCACTAACGCTACTGTCACGGACAGCCCCGCTATCTCGTCTATTTGGACAAATATTTTCGATCTTTGTGACTGGCGTTCGCTCCGTGCGATTGTCGTTGCGACCGGCCGGATAAGGCACTATCGTAAGCGCCACTGGCGCCCGTAGCTCAGTCGGATAGAGCGTCGGATTCCTAATCCGAAGGCCGCAGGTTCGAATCCTGCCGGGCGCGCCACCCACCGACGGAGCCGGTCACTGCAGTTCACATACAACATTCGCGACGCTGTCGTAAACGATGCCGATTCAATCAGTGCATTCAACTGCCGGATTTGCGAGGAAACGGAAGCGCGATCGCTCAACATTGCGACGGTCTCTCGTGGCGTCAATACCCTGCTGTCCGACCGGAGCAAAGGTCGCTACTGGGTCGCAGACCTGGATGGCGCAGTGATCGGCCAGATTATGGTGACTTATGAGTGGAGCGACTGGCGCAATGGCATGCTCTGGTGGATACAAAGTGTCTACGTTCACCCCGATTTCCGCCGAAACGGCGTGTTTTCCGCACTGTACCGTCACGTCGAGGCGCTAGCGAAGGAAGACCCGGAAGCCTGCGGACTGCGCCTCTACCACGAACGCAGCAACACACGGGCCCATGACACGTATCTGACACTCGGCATGGTCGACCCGGGCTATCGGGTCATGCAGGCCGTCTTTCCTGACGATTCATCCGACGAAAGGAGCCCGTAGCAATGCTCGAAGCCGGCCAGGAAGCACCCCGATTCACACTCCAGGATCACACAGGCGAACCTGCGTCACTCGGCGAGCTGTTAATGAACGGCCCATTAATTCTGTATTTTTATCCGGCCGATTTTACGCCTGGCTGTACACGCGAAGCCTGCAGCATTCGAGACATACACGACGACCTCAAATCCGCCGGGCTGCAGGTCGTCGGCGTGAGTCCGCAGGACGGCGACAGCCACAGCCGTTTCCGTGAAGAACACGATCTGCCGTTTACGCTGCTCAGTGACCCGGACAAGACCGTGATTCGGGCCTTCGACGTCGACGGCCCGTTCGGCGTCGGCGTGCGCCGGGCGACGTTTCTGATCGGCGAGGATGGCCGTATCGAAGATGCCGTACTCGCTGACGTCATGATCGGGCGGCACAAGGCCTTTATCGAAAAGGCCGTCGCGATGCAGAAGGAGTAATCCTGCTGCGCTCCTTATTCGCCGATCACCGTCACCGTAATCTGGCGGCGGTGAGCCGCGCGACGATGCTCCCAAAGGAAAATGCCCTGCCACGTACCGAGCGCGCAGTGGCCATCGGCAACCGGCAGGTTTAAGTCCGACTGCGTGAGCACGCTGCGCACATGTGCCGGCATATCGTCGGGGCCTTCAGCCGTGTGCCGATAGTCCGGGTCACCATCCGGCACCGTACGGGACATAAACGTTTCAAGGTCGTGCATCACGTCCGGATCCGCGTTCTCACACAGCATCAGCGACGCGCTCGTATGCCGGATGAACACATGGCAGATTCCATTGTTGACACCCGAATCGGCAACCACGCGCTGCACTTCCGGGCTCAGATCGTAAACGCCGCGGCCGTGGGTCGACACCGTCAACTGTTCTCGGTCGATCATTGCGGTGCAACGTAGGGCTCGCCGTAACGAACCCGAATCGTTTTGGTTTTGCCAAACCAGGGAATGGAGACGACGTACATATTGTCGTATTCGTTCTCGGCAATTTCAGGCACATTCTTGCTCGCACCCATGCTCGCGATCAACACGGGCACCGTATTGCTGTGACCGACGACGAGCACGATTTTTCCCTTATGGTCGCGAACGATCCGATCGATCGTCTCCTCCGCGTTGTCGGTGCTGGCGTCGTAGGCCAGAATCGGCAGACCCAGCGCGTCAGCAAGCGGCCGCACCGTCTCCTCGGTGCGGCGGTAAGGCGTCGAATAGATCGCATCGACGCCGGCTACAACATCCGCGTCCACGAGTTGGCGGGCCAGTTCGGCCGCACGCAATCTGCCCGCCGAGCTAAGCGACGGATCGTCGGCAGGCGATGCCGCTTTCTCGGCATGGCGAACGAAGATGACCGTTGTCGTCGCCTGCGATTCAAAAAACCACGCCAGCCCGACCGCGATGGCGGTATAAATGAGAACAATCTGAATAGAGCGCCGGCGACGTTTGCGGCGCCGCTCCGCGTCTGATTTCTTACTGCGCATGGAATGCGACTTTACTCGCCCTCGCGATCCTCGGCAATGACGCGAAACTGACCCTCTATCACGCCACGGTCGGGCTCGGCACCTGCCGCACCTTGCTGTTCAGCCATCTTCCGAAATTTGCGGCTAAACCACCACACCCTGAGTCCGACGATCGACGCCATTACGAGCACGATGCTACCCAGTACGACAAACGCGAAAAATCCAAGCACCAGCGATGCGGCGATAGCAATACTGCCGACGATAATGACCAGAACGTTGGCCAGCGGGTTACCGCCAGGAAGTCCGCCCCTAAGGTGTACGTGTCTCATTCCGGCCCTCAACGCGGCGCTATTCCGCCGCTTTTCGTGAATAAAAGCCCTCGAACCAAGGCGTCCAGGTTTCACCGCCATCGTTCGACTGCTCAAAATACTGCCGCACCCGGCCGTCGTCCAGTTCCGTCCAGAGCCCCCGAAACGGCGCTGTCGTACCATTCGCCACATAGTGGATTGTACCCGTGAGCGACATGCCTTCGTCAGTCATTCCGCCGCGAATGTGTATCTGACTGCCCGTCGAGTCGTTCCAGACCTGAACCCACTCGTTGGTGGTCTTGTCCAGATAGTTGATACTCATGCCGCCGGTGCCGCTGACGCTGCTCCAGTTCTCGATCAGCACACAGCCGTTCTGTTCTTTCGTAATCACATTGTTACCCGCAAACTGACCCGTCGCAACGTGTACTTCCCACTCCCCGACCCAGAAGTCGAAGGCATCGAATTCCGGGTTGTCTTCGCAGGGATAGGTCGGCGCAGGCGGCGTGGCCGGAGCCTCCGGTGCCACCGATTCATCGTCAGCCAATACCACCAGCGGCAGACTAATAATTATACTTATCAAGTATTTATGGAAGTTTCTTAAACTGCACATCACATGCTGCCCTGATTCATTCAGGGTCTATGACCACAATAAGTGGGCACCATTCACTGCAATTTCAAACTTTTGCGGATGAATCAGTTGAATCCTCGATGACCTGCAAGCACAATTCGCACCCTTCGGAGAGGTGGCAGAGCGGTTGAATGCACTGGTCTTGAAAACCAGCAAGGGTTAGTAGCCCTTCGTGGGTTCGAATCCCACCCTCTCCGCCAAATTCTCTCCTAAGATACTGAAAATTAAGAACTATTTAATAGAAGCGAAGCTCTGGTCTACACCCTGGTCTACATCTGTGTCATTGCTTTCGTGCCGGCCCTCGGCCGGCTCAATTGACTCGATCTGCGCAGCAGACGAGTGATGTGGTTGGTTGTCCAGGGCTTACGGTGCTGATCTCAGTTGGTTAGTTTTACTGACCGCCACATGCCCTGAGAGGCAGCATGGCTCACCGAAGTGATACTGGTCGCGGGACACCAATCCCTGCTCTGGACTGGCCTGGTAACAGGCCATACCGGGGTCTCGTTTTCGAGGCTTACCCGATAGGTTCCAACCTGGCTTCAAGGGCCGAATGATTTTAAGTTGTGATTTCCTCCTTTGGTCGCGGAAGCCGTTTTGAATACGGCCGGTTTGATGAATGATCCTCGATCAATGATCGCGGCGCTGCTCTCAGGATCCTCGAGCGCCTTGTTGCCACTTTGAACGCTGTGGCCGCGTCTTAAACCGATGATTGCCGAGCCGTTTGGCGACGGCGTCACTCGCCCATAACTCCGAGAATTGCCTCCGCAAGCCTTGCCGCTCCTGGCTTTGCCGCCTGCGTCACTACAGCGCTTCGCTTTGTAGTGACGCAGGCGCGTCGCTTCCGATTAACCTACCAGCCTTCCGAACGCCTGGCACGCGTCAGAGCCGTTCGATATCCGACAGCGTCCACCAGGTTCCGCGTGATGGACAGCCCCTTGCACAGTTTGCGCAAAAGTCCGGCTTGGTGGTTACGTGGACGCCTGCCCCGTTCGATCGAACAGGGCCATGATCGAGTAGAATCAATATTGAATGTCAGATCTCATTCAAAGCAGACGCTCGAATGACGCAGAATTGTTTTGGCAATAGGGCAGAACTCGGCCAGTGGACGAAACCGCTAACGCGGTAGTTGTCGCAATGATCTGAGTTCATCGAAAAATTAACAGTCAAGGCCTCCCCTGTGTTGAGCTTGTGGTTACCACACGCAGCAAACAACAACACAGGAGAGGACCCATGACCAAGAACAAGTCTATCAGCCCGTTGCGCCGACGACTGCTCGATGACATGCGGATGCGTAAATTAAAGCCCAAGACCCGGTCCGGCTATCTGCGTGCCGTTATTCGGCTGACGCGCTTTCTGGGCCGTTCACCGGACACCGCAAGTGCTGAGGATCTTCGGGATTTCCAACTGCACCTGGTCGATGCTGGGGTGACGGCACCGACCCTCAACAGCATGATTACCGCGCTGAAGTTCTTCTACGGCACCACGCTCGGCACCCCGGAGGTGGTGGCGCTGATGAGCCCTTTGCCACAGCCCGAGCGCCTGCCGGCGGTATTGAGTGTCGAGGAAGTGGCGGAGCTTCTGGCCTGTGCACCGAACCTCAAGGCGCAGACGGCCTTGTCGGTGGCCTACGGCGCAGGTCTTCGCAGCTCCGAGGTGGTCAGGCTCAAGACCACCGACATCGACTCCGATCGCATGGTGATCCGCATCGACCAGGGCAAGGGGGCGAAAGACCGCACCGCTATGCTGTCGCCGGCCGTCCTGCAGCAACTGAGGACCTGGTACCGCACCGCCCGGGCCAGGCAGCAGGTACGCCCGGGCAGCTGGCTGTTCCCCGGCCAGGGGGGCAGGCATTTATCGCCCCGGCAGCTCAACCGGCTGTTCCACCAGGCAGCCGATGCCGCCGGTATCAACAGGCGCGTGTGCCTGCACACCCTCAGGCACTCCTTTGCAACCCATCTGCTGGAGAAGAACACCGACATCCGGGTGATCCAGATGCTGCTGGGCCACAAGAAGCTCGAGACCACGGCCCGTTACAGCCATGTGGCCAGCAAGACCCTGCTTAAAGTCGAGGGTCCGCTGGATCGCCTGCCGCTGGGGGCGAGCCGGCCACAGGCCCGCTGAGAACCTCGCTTCGTAGCTGCGTATGTCGCGGCCTCCTTTGGAGGTCGCCGACATCGTCCGTGCCCGGGGACTTGAGTATCGGGCCGCCCATCGTGGCCACTTAAGCCTCGGGCAGCTCAAGGTACTGTCGGCGATCGAGCGCTGCCGAACGGCGGAACTCGGCGGCCACAGGTTGCACTGCAAGCGGTGCGACACGGACACGCTCGCCTATAACTCCTGTCGTAACCGCCATTGCCCCAGGTGCCAGGCCTCGGCCGCCGAACGCTGGCTCAAGGCACAGGAGGCCAACATCCTGCCGGTGCCGTACTTCCACGTGGTCTTTACCCTGCCCGAAGAGCTTCGTTCTATCGCCTACCAGAACAAGGCACGGGTCTACGATCTCCTGTTCAAAACGGCATCAAGGACCCTGCTCAGGATCGCCGCCGATAACAAGCACCTCGGGGCCGAGGTGGGCCTCACTGCCGTGCTGCACACCTGGGGTGTCAGTTTTCACCGATATAGAGCCAATGCGTTTTCGGCGTAAAGGAGCCACCTGGTTTTCACCGTAATGGAGCCGTTACGTTTTCGGCGTAATGGAGCCACTGCGGCTCTGATTTCAGGCTCGAACTTTCCATAAATGCAGATACCCTCGCGGTTTTTTGAGCGAGGGTATCGATGGCAAACAGGAGGTTCGAGATGTACGAACTACGACAAGTATTGGTGCGCATGCGGCTCGGCGATTCCGACCGGGCCCTGGCCAGGGCGGGTCTGATCGGCCGTCCCAAGGCGAAAGCGCTGCGCCGGCTGGCCGAGGCCGAAGGATGGCTGGATCCGGGGCGGCCCTTGCCCGAGGATGCGGTGCTGGCCGAGGCCCTGCCACGGGCCCGGCCGCGGTCGTCTTCGGTCTCCGGCGTTGAGCCGTTTCGCGACAAGGTCGAGCGATGGGTGGCTCTCGACACACCGTGCCGTGCGATCCACCAGGCGCTCAAGCGAGAATACCAGTACAGCGGCAGCTACTCGTCGGTGTACCGCTTCGTGCAAAGCATCAAGCCGCGCCGACCGAAGGCGACGATGCCGCTCGAGTTTGCACCGGGCGAAGCCGCCCAGATCGATTTTGGCAGCGGCCCGGAACTGATCGACGTGGAGACCGGCGAGATCGTCAAGACCTGGTTCTTCCTGATGACGTTGTGCTGGAGCCGGCACCAGTACGCGGAGATCGTGCTGAATCAGAAGGTACCGACCTGGCTGGAATGCCACCGCCGCGCCTTCGAGTGGTTCGGCGGTGTGCCGCAAAAACTCATCATCGACAACGCCAGGTGCGCCATTACCCGCGCCTGTCGCCGCGATCCCGTGGTGCAGCGCGCCTATGCCGAGTACGCCGAAGGCTACGGCTTCAGGATCGACGCCCTGCCGCCACGACAGCCGCAGATGAAGGGTCGCGTGGAATCGGGTATCAAATACCTCAAGACCGGCTTTTTGCCGTTGCGCGAGTTCCGGGATATCGTCGATGCCAACCGGCAGTTGCAGACCTGGGTCCTCGAGGAGGCCGGCAACCGCGTCCACGGCAGCACGCACGAGCAGCCGCTGGTGCGCTTTGAGATCGAGAAGCCCTTGCTGCAGCGCTTACCGGCGGTGGCGCCGGAACTCGCCGAATGGGCCAAAGTCAAGGTCCACCGCGATTGCCATGTGCAGTTCGAGAAATGCCTGTACTCAGTGCCCTTCAAGCTGATCGGGCAGTCATTGTGGCTTAAGGCAACGCCGGTTACCGTGCGTATCTACCGCGACCACGAGCTGGTGGCGGTGCATTCCCGGCACTTTAAGCCGGGCAGCCGCGCCAGTATCGACGACCATCTGCCGCCGGAAGCCATTGCCTGGAAGATGCGTGATCCGCAATGGTGTTTACGCCAGTCGGAGAACATCGGTGCATCCTGCCATCAGCTGATCCGCACGCTGTTCGCTGACCGGGTCCTCGATAATCTGCGCGCCGCCCAGGGCGTCATCCGGCTCCGTGACAAGTATGGCAGCACCCGCCTCGAGGCCGCCTGCCAGCGAGCGCTGAGCTACAACAACCCGCGCTATCGCACCGTCAAGACCATCCTCGAAAAAGGCCTCGAGCAACACCCCTCGGCACAACGGGCCTTCGACACCCTGGCCGACAGCTACACCGGCCAGGGACGCTTTAGCCGGGACATCAAATCCTTACTGAAACACTGACACAGGAGATATCACCATGAATCCCATGCCTGAACTGGCTCCCATGCTCAAACAACTGCGGCTGTCCGGCATCCTCGACTCACTGGAATCGAGGAACAAACAGGCCATCGACAAGAAAATGGCTTACCCTGAGTTCCTCTCGCTGCTGATCAGCGACGAGATCGCAAGGCGGGAACAAAAGCGCTTTGCCACGCGGCTCAGGCGTGCCGCCTTCCGCACCAACAAAACCCTCGACCAGTTCGACTTCAGCTTCAATCCGAACATCAACTCAGCACTGATCCATGAACTGGTCACCGGACGCTTTATCGACGAGAAGGTCGCGGTTCTCATCGCCGGGCCCTGCGGCACCGGCAAAAGCCACATCGCCCAGGCCATCGGCCATGCCGCCGTGCGCCAGGGTCGCGATGTGCTGTTTACCTCCCTGTCCAAGCTGCTCGGCGACCTGCATGCCGCCAGAGCCACCGACTCCTTCGATCGCAGGTTCCAGAACCTGGTCAGGGTGCCGCTGCTCATTATCGACGACTTCGGCCTCAAACCGCTTCGCCATCCCCATGACGAGGACTTCCATGACCTGATCGCCGAGCGTTATGAGCGTGCCGCCACCGTCATCACCAGCAACCTCGACTTCTCAGAATGGGGCGATGCCTTCCCCAACCAGTTGCTCGGTGCGGCAACGCTTGACCGGTTGCGCCACGCCGCCTACCGCGTCGTGTTGGATGGCAAAAGTTATCGCTCTCCAAGGCCGCTCGACAACCAACTTGAAAAACACCCGGAATCAGGAAAATAATGCACCCGTTCGAGCCTGAAAATCAGCAACAAAAAGTGGCTCTATTACGCCGAAAACCGCTGGCTCCATTACGGCGAAAAATGACATGGGGATCGTCGCTCACCCATCATCCGCACCTGCACTGCATCGTCACCGGTGGCGGCTTGAGTGAGGACGGCAGATGCTGGATCCGATCACGGCCCAACTTCCTGGTGCCCGTCAAGGTGCTGGCCCGGCTGTTCCGGCGCTACTTCCTCGAGGCGCTCATCAAGGCACACGGCAAAGGCGACCTCCGGTTCTTCGGCAAACTCGATCATCTCAACGACACCGATAACTTCGCTGGCAACCTAGATCCGCTCAGGAAGATCGACTGGGTGGTCTATGCCAAGCGGCCCTTCGCAGGCCCTGAGGCCGTGCTCACCTACCTGTCCCGGTACACCCACCGCATCGCCATCGCCAACCGCAGGCTGGTCGCCTTCGACGAGCGGGGGGTCACGTTCCGTTACAAGGACTACCGCAGCAAAAAAGCCAATCCCTGGAAATCCATGACGCTGAACACCGACGAGTTCCTGCGCCGCTTCCTGCTGCATGTCCTGCCACCGGGCTTTCATCGCATCCGCCATTACGGCCTGCTGGCCAATGCCAGGCGACAACACAAACTGAAGATCGCCAGAACCTTGCTGCGGTGCCAGGCCAAAGATGAGAGGGAGCCTGCGGATCTAAAGGACAAGGAGGCTCAGGAACAATCGCCGACCTTCACCTGCCGACACTGCGGTGAACCGCTCATCGTCGTCGAGATCCTTGTGCCCCAGAATAATGCCCGGGCGCCCCCGCAACGGCATGCCGCATGAACCGATACAAACGAAACCCGATGATCAAAATGAGCGCCGTCAACTTACGGCGGCAACGGGCTGCTTGCGGCTTGTCTCACCGACGGAAAAGATCGGGTCGCTTGCCGCGACTACCAACGCAAAAAATACACCGGCCGAGCGACGATTATCAGAACGTCGGCATTGAATATCCCGCTATCAAATACGAAAAGATGCAGACCCTGGACCCGGCACTACGATCAAATCCCCATAGCCCGAAACATCATCGCACCCAGACCATTCAACGCTGCGGTTTCCTCCCCTGGGTCTTGTCCGTCGCCTGCTCCTGATACGACGACATCACCGACCACACCACCGAGCGCGCCTCCGATCCGCATCACCGCGTACGCAGGCAACTGACAACACTTAACAGAAAGCGGCCGCCCAACTATTTCATGAAACAAGCGAAACCGCCGGAAATCCAGAACCAGATGTCTCGCTGTTCTCCGTCGGCTAGGACGATGTGAATGACATCGTACTTGAGGCCAGTGGTTGGCGAAATGACAAGTTCTTGAATTTCTATCGCCGCATCGGGGTGATTCTCGGCAACCCACCTGTTGGGGGTGAAATCAATCCCAACTGACTCAATCGCATCGCTTTCCGACGTTCCATCGCCCCCATAAAACCCCGAGGAGACTTTCGAGTAATCTGGGCAATCAGGATCGTTAGTCGGAGAGCCGACAGTGCTGTAGCCCGGCGGCAATTGTGTTGCGCATCCGCAGATTATCATTGCAAAAGAAAGTATGAAGGAGCGACGACAGTTCATTTTTTGTACTTGCTTGTTCTTATTGGGAGCGGCTGGAATGGGTCAGTAGTTGTCGCTCAGTCTATCACCAGACAAGCGGCTGGAGACGGCCAGAGGACGAAACCGCTAACGCGGTAGTTGTCGCAATGATCTGAGTTCATCGAAAAATTAACAGTCAAGGCCTCCCCTGTGTTGAGCTTGTGGTTACCACACGCAGCAAACAACAACACAGGAGAGGACCCATGACCAAGAACAAGTCTATCAGCCCGTTGCGCCGACGACTGCTCGATGACATGCGGATGCGTAAATTAAAGCCCAAGACCCGGTCCGGCTATCTGCGTGCCGTTATTCGGCTGACGCGCTTTCTGGGCCGTTCACCGGACACCGCAAGTGCTGAGGATCTTCGGGATTTCCAACTGCACCTGGTCGATGCTGGGGTGACGGCACCGACCCTCAACAGCATGATTACCGCGCTGAAGTTCTTCTACGGCACCACGCTCGGCACCCCGGAGGTGGTGGCGCTGATGAGCCCTTTGCCACAGCCCGAGCGCCTGCCGGCGGTATTGAGTGTCGAGGAAGTGGCGGAGCTTCTGGCCTGTGCACCGAACCTCAAGGCGCAGACGGCCTTGTCGGTGGCCTACGGCGCAGGTCTTCGCAGCTCCGAGGTGGTCAGGCTCAAGACCACCGACATCGACTCCGATCGCATGGTGATCCGCATCGACCAGGGCAAGGGGGCGAAAGACCGCACCGCTATGCTGTCGCCGGCCGTCCTGCAGCAACTGAGGACCTGGTACCGCACCGCCCGGGCCAGGCAGCAGGTACGCCCGGGCAGCTGGCTGTTCCCCGGCCAGGGGGGCAGGCATTTATCGCCCCGGCAGCTCAACCGGCTGTTCCACCAGGCAGCCGATGCCGCCGGTATCAACAGGCGCGTGTGCCTGCACACCCTCAGGCACTCCTTTGCAACCCATCTGCTGGAGAAGAACACCGACATCCGGGTGATCCAGATGCTGCTGGGCCACAAGAAGCTCGAGACCACGGCCCGTTACAGCCATGTGGCCAGCAAGACCCTGCTTAAAGTCGAGGGTCCGCTGGATCGCCTGCCGCTGGGGGCGAGCCGGCCACAGGCCCGCTGAGAACCTCGCTTCGTAGCTGCGTATGTCGCGGCCTCCTTTGGAGGTCGCCGACATCGTCCGTGCCCGGGGACTTGAGTATCGGGCCGCCCATCGTGGCCACTTAAGCCTCGGGCAGCTCAAGGTACTGTCGGCGATCGAGCGCTGCCGAACGGCGGAACTCGGCGGCCACAGGTTGCACTGCAAGCGGTGCGACACGGACACGCTCGCCTATAACTCCTGTCGTAACCGCCATTGCCCCAGGTGCCAGGCCTCGGCCGCCGAACGCTGGCTCAAGGCACAGGAGGCCAACATCCTGCCGGTGCCGTACTTCCACGTGGTCTTTACCCTGCCCGAAGAGCTTCGTTCTATCGCCTACCAGAACAAGGCACGGGTCTACGATCTCCTGTTCAAAACGGCATCAAGGACCCTGCTCAGGATCGCCGCCGATAACAAGCACCTCGGGGCCGAGGTGGGCCTCACTGCCGTGCTGCACACCTGGGGATCGTCGCTCACCCATCATCCGCACCTGCACTGCATCGTCACCGGTGGCGGCTTGAGTGAGGACGGCAGATGCTGGATCCGATCACGGCCCAACTTCCTGGTGCCCGTCAAGGTGCTGGCCCGGCTGTTCCGGCGCTACTTCCTCGAGGCGCTCATCAAGGCACACGGCAAAGGCGACCTCCGGTTCTTCGGCAAACTCGATCATCTCAACGACACCGATAACTTCGCTGGCAACCTAGATCCGCTCAGGAAGATCGACTGGGTGGTCTATGCCAAGCGGCCCTTCGCAGGCCCTGAGGCCGTGCTCACCTACCTGTCCCGGTACACCCACCGCATCGCCATCGCCAACCGCAGGCTGGTCGCCTTCGACGAGCGGGGGGTCACGTTCCGTTACAAGGACTACCGCAGCAAAAAAGCCAATCCCTGGAAATCCATGACGCTGAACACCGACGAGTTCCTGCGCCGCTTCCTGCTGCATGTCCTGCCACCGGGCTTTCATCGCATCCGCCATTACGGCCTGCTGGCCAATGCCAGGCGACAACACAAACTGAAGATCGCCAGAACCTTGCTGCGGTGCCAGGCCAAAGATGAGAGGGAGCCTGCGGATCTAAAGGACAAGGAGGCTCAGGAACAATCGCCGACCTTCACCTGCCGACACTGCGGTGAACCGCTCATCGTCGTCGAGATCCTTGTGCCCCAGAATAATGCCCGGGCGCCCCCGCAACGGCATGCCGCATGAACCGATACAAACGAAACCCGATGATCAAAATGAGCGCCGTCAACTTACGGCGGCAACGGGCTGCTTGCGGCTTGTCTCACCGACGGAAAAGATCGGGTCGCTTGCCGCGACTACCAACGCAAAAAATACACCGGCCGAGCGACGATTATCAGAACGTCGGCATTGAATATCCCGCTATCAAATACGAAAAGATGCAGACCCTGGACCCGGCACTACGATCAAATCCCCATAGCCCGAAACATCATCGCACCCAGACCATTCAACGCTGCGGTTTCCTCCCCTGGGTCTTGTCCGTCGCCTGCTCCTGATACGACGACATCACCGACCACACCACCGAGCGCGCCTCCGATCCGCATCACCGCGTACGCAGGCAACTGACAACACTTAACAGAAGCGGCCGCCCAGAAGTCAGTCTTCGAGTTCAAAAACGAAACGACGGGTCTTCAATACTGGGCCATATGAAATGCGATACTTCCACCGCGACACGGCGGTCACTGCCGCATCGATCCATCGCTTGTCCCCACCCGATTCGACTACGCGAATATCCGTTACAGAACCATTCGCTTGAACCGTATACACAAGCTCTACGAAGGCGTTTCGAAGTTCGGTGACAGGAGGTGCTTCTATCGAGGGGCATTCGAGCAGATCATCATCCTGCAATTCACAACTACGCTTATCCGCTGCGCTGACAGAAGCGGCAAGGATGGTCAGTGGTATTAGAAATACTACCTTCATTTGCCCCAATGCGAACGGCTCCTTTGGGTCAACAACAGACTGTTATTGTAACCTGAAAGCTGCCGTTGAGGCGGCTGCTTTGAACATCTTAGCAGTCACCAGATTCCAAATCTGACGGGCCGATGCCGTAATGAGGGCGGCATCGGCAATGCGTCTATCCAATGCTCTGGCGGATCGCTACGACCTTGGCCGGTTCTGCCGGCATGCTGCAGTAGCGCGCCCATTCGAGCATCAGCCTGGCGCGCTTCTCAAGGAGATCGCCGCGGCGATAAGCGGCAACGGTCTTGTCACGTAGCACATGCGCAAGCGCCATCTCGGCGACGTCCGAAGGATAGTTGGTGCACTCCGCGCACCAGTCGCGGAACGTAGAGCGGAAGCCGTGCACGGTGATGTTTTTCCGCCCGAGGCGTTTCAGCACCTGCAGCATTGCGACACTCGACAGGTGGCTGCCGCGCTTGTGGCCGGGGAACACATAGCGCTCGCTTTTCCGCCTGACACCGTCGATTGCCGCGACGGCGGCATCCGACAGCGGTACCCGGTGCTCGCGTTTGCTCTTCATGCGCTCGGCAGGCACAAACCAGGTCTTGAGATCCAGATCGAACTCCGACCACTCAGCCTGGAGCACTTCATTGGTCCGTGCAGCCGTCAGGATCGTGAACTCGAGTGCTCGCGAGGCAACGCCGGCGTCGGCTCGCAACTGCTGCATGAACTTGCCCACCTCGGTGTACGGCAATGCCGCGTGATGCTTCACCCGTGCGACCAGACTCGGTCGTGGCAGGAGCTTGTCCAGATGCCCACGCCAGCGGGCCGGGTTGTCACCGTCGCGATAGCCGCGGACCGCTGCCCAGTCCAGGACGGACTCGATGCGGCCCCGCAGGCGACTCGCCGTCTCGGTCCTGGTCGTCCAGAGAGGTTCGAGGCAGCGCATCACGAGCGCCGTGTCGACCTGGTCGACGGGCAGGTGGCCAAAGACTGGTCCTGCCACGTTCTTCAGGGTGTTGCGCCACTGGTCGATATGCTTCGGGTTACTCCAGCCGGGCGCCTGGGCATCGACGTACTGCTCGGCACACTCGGCGAAGCTCAGCATGTCGCTCCGAGCCGCCCGTGCTTCTCGCTGCCGAACCCGTTTGTCGGTCAGCGGATCGATGCCCTTCAAGAGTTGCTTGCGCGCTGCTGTCGCGAGCTCGCGGGCTTCAGCCAGACTGACATCCGGATAGGGACCAAGCCCCATCCACGTTTGCTTATCGTCTCGCACATAACGAAACGCCCACGACTTGTTCACCGAGTCCAGTGACTTCTTGCTGGCCGACTTGCGAACCTGGAGATACAGGTTGCCGCCGTCGCAATACCGGCCCGGCCGTCTGATTTGCCGAACAAAAAGAGCAGTGATGGTTTCCGACAAACTCAGCGCCTCGAAAGTGAAGTGGTCAACGACCTGGTCTACTTTCTGCTGGCCTACGACCTGGTCTACGTCTGCGATCCGGCTGTGGCCGGATTTCCTCGTTCGACCCTAGTCGTCAATTTTGCTAAGTTCAAGATCCAAAACGAATTCCGGAAGCCCTCGGATTTCTATGGAAATCAAAAACTTGCCACCCTCTCCGCCAAAACATCAACGCCCTCTACGAACCTGACCGATCTCTATAAGGCGTCAGCAGAATTCGTGTTTTCGTTCCTTCAACCGATACAAGGCGAATTTCGGCCTGCTTTCTGTCAGCCGTGACCAGTTCAGGCTCTGCCGACAGTACATAGCCGCCATTCGAAAATTCAAATATCCGGGCCACGAACCGTACTGAGCCATCGGATTCAACCGTTGGGACAATGAGTAGTTTGAGATTTCCCTCCAGCCGCAGTTCCGCAGCTTTTCCATCAGCGGTAAGCATTCTTCCGCTTGCCTGCGTCGGCTCGTTCCCGGACAGCCCCGACTGAGAGACCTCGAAGTCAAGAAGAATTTTCTCGGCGAATGCCGAATTGACACCAATGAAGCTCAACGCCATAAGCATCATTCCGAACGCAGAGCCTGTCAGGACCCTGCTCGACAGCAATCCTGTGCGGTGCCTCGGCGTCGATTGCGCTGCTTTTAGATCTGAGACTTCAACCGACAGTGCTGCCGCAAGCGATATTGCCGATTCCATCGAGGCGGAACCCGTCTTTTCGATTCTCTGTACAGTCCGGGTACTGAGTCCCGCGGCTCTGGCCAAATGGCCCTGACTCCATGCTCTGCGTACCCGCTCAGATTTGAGTTGAGTTCGATCGACTTTCATCGTTTTTCTCGGTGCCTTTTCGAAGGGTATTCAATGTCATTACAACCGAGGTTCGCCACAATTGAAACACGCCAGACACGACAACGACACGACATCGACACGACACTAGGAGGTTGTCGGACTTTCCGATAGTAAGTCGGTAAAATACCGTTACTGCAACAAGGCGCCGAAAGAGCATCAAGATGGCCGTTGAATTTATCCCCATCGACCGGGACACGCCGTATATTTTTCCCCCGTGTGTGCAGGATTATCTGCCGGAGGAACATCTGGCACGATTTGTGGTGGATATTGTGGATCAGCTGGATCTGAGTCATTTGTCGGCGGTGTACACGGGTCGGGGCTCAAAGCCTTTCCATCCGGCGATGCTGGTGTCGCTGTTGTTTTACGGTTATGCCACGGGTGTGTTTTCGTCGCGCAAGCTTGAGAAGGCCAGCTATGATTCGATTGCCTTTCGTTATGTCTGCGCCAACACGAACCCGGACCATGACACGATCGCCAGTTTCCGCAAGCGGTTTTTGCCAGAGCTTTCGGCGTTGTTTGTGGAGATACTGCTGGTGGCCGAAGTGATGGGGTTGGTGAAGCTGGGCAGTGTCAGCCTGGACGGTACCAAGATCAAGGCCAATGCGAGCAAGCACAGGGCGCTGAGCTGGGACTACGCGAACCGCCTGGAGGCGCAGCTGAATCAGGAAGTGGAGGAACTGATGCGTCTTGCCGCAGAAGCCGATCAAGCTTCACTGCCGGAGGAAATGGATATTCCCGAAGAGCTGCAACGCCGTGAGGAGCGACTGGCGTCGATCAGGCGAGCCAAAGCAGAAATCAAGGTACGTGCACAGGAGCGCTTTGAACGGGAACAGGCGGAGTATGAAGAGAAGTTGGCAAAGCGCGAAGCGCAAGCCAAAAAGACGGGTAAGAAGCCACGGGGCAAACCGCCTAAGCCACCGACAGGCGGGCCGCGGGGCAAAGACCAGGTGAGCCTGACGGACGAGGAATCGCGCATTATGCCAAGCTCTGGCGGTAGCTTTGAGCAGGCCTACAATGTGCAAGCGGGTGTGGATGTAGAGACACACCTGATTGTTGAACAGCATGTCACCCAGCACACGAATGACAAACAGGAAATCGAGCCGGCATTAGCGGAGCTTGAGCATCTGCCAGCGGTGCTGGGCAAGGTCAGGAAACTGCTGGCCGACACGGGCTATTTCAGCGAGGCCAATGTCGACAAGTGTATTGAGAGTGGCATGGTGCCATTCATCCCGGAGAAGCGGCAGAAACACAATCTCCCTTTGCTGGAACGCTTTTCTGGTGATCCCGCGCCGCCAGAGAATGCCACTGCAGTGCAGGCCATGCGACATCGCTTGCAGACTCAGGAGGGCAAAGCGGTGTATGCCAAACGCAAAGCCACCGTGGAAACGGTATTTGGTATCGTCAAAGATGTACTGGGGTTCCGGCAATTTCTGTTGCGAGGTCTGGATGCCGTCCAAGGTGAATGGAGTCTGGTCTGTATTGGATGGAATCTAAAGAGAATGCATGCTCTGAGTGCGTAACAGGAACGTGCGGGCTCTTTTGCCATGCAAAACGACCGTCAATACTGATCATGACCACGAAAATAATCGCAATTTATTCCCGGATGACCTTAGCAGATTGCAATTCGACGCCAAGTCCGACGGCCTCCTAGGGAGACTTGTCCAATTACGCGGCCGTTTATAGCCTTCCCCCACCCCACTTTGTAAAATGCCGCCAATCTCAGCACTGCGGAATCGCCTCATGTCCACTATCGTACTGACGGGCTGCAATCGCGGCATCGGTCTCGAACTCGCACAGCAGCTCACGGAGCGCGGCGACATCGTCATCGGCATTTGCCGATCGGCCAGCGCTGAGCTCGA
The DNA here is from genome assembly GCA_965224505.1 of Woeseiaceae bacterium. GTDB lineage: Bacteria > Pseudomonadota > Gammaproteobacteria > Steroidobacterales > Woeseiaceae > UBA1847. Next base: position 334,676 of record CBDCZL010000018.1, on the reverse strand, counting down.
AGCGCTGGGCCTGCGCCTGATCACCGGTATCGACGTCGCCGCCGACGATACCGGACCGAAGCTCAAGGCCGCGCTCGGCGACGAGCCAATCGATGTGCTGATCAACAACGCGGGCATCCTGCTGCGCGATGCATTCGGCGAAATCAGCTACAACGACATGCTGCAGCAGTACAAGGTCAACACACTGGGTCCGCTGCGCGTCACCGAAGCGCTGGCCGGCAACTTACGCGAGGGCTCCAGGGTGGCCATTATCAGCAGCCGTGTGGGGTCCATCGAAGACAACGGTTCCGGCGGCTATTGGGGCTATCGTGCGTCAAAAACCGCGGTCAATCAGATCGGAAAAAATCTGATGCATGAACTTGAACCGCGCGGAATCGCCGTCATTATCCTTCATCCGGGACTTGTCGCGACCGACATGACCGGCGGCCAGGGCATCAGCCCCGAGGACTCGGCAAGAGGGCTCATAGCACGGCTCGACGAACTTACGCCGGAGTCCAGCGGGGAGTTCCGTCACGCTGAGGGATATCGACTTCCCTGGTGAACTCGGTCAGAAAAAATCTGTCATATTCCGGGGGCTTATGTGCTTTCATAGGGCACTTACCCCAAACGGTGTTAAAATAGCGAGATTCGTTTGCAAAAGGAGTTTTACGAATGCAGGACAATCTGAACTCAACAGCGCCTGTTTCCACACTCGCGGTCGAGGACCGCTCCAGCTTTATCTGGAAATGTTACGCGCACGTCGTGGGTGCCATACTCGCGCTGGTCGCGGTCGAGGTGTACCTGTTCAGCTCAGGCGCCGCCTGGCCGATCGCACAGACGATGCTGCAGAGCCCGATGCTCGTACTCATCGGCTTCATCGCGTTGAGCTGGGGGGCCAGTCATCTTGCGCACCGGCTCGAATCGACCACGGCACAATACGCCGCGTTCGGTGCCTTTGTCGTGCTCTGGGCCATTATGTTCGTGCCAATGCTCGCGCTCGCCATGTCCAGGGATCCGAGCGGCAGCATGATCGAGAGCGCCGCGGGCGTGACCTTGTTCGGCTGCGTCGGGCTCATTGCAACGGCGATGATCACGCGCAAGGATTTCTCGTTCCTGCGCGGCATTCTCGTCTGGGGCTTTTTCATCATCATCGCGCTGATCGGTGCCTCATTCCTGTTCGGCATGAATCTGGGCACCTGGTTTTCGGTCGGTATGATCGGATTCGCCGGTGTCGCAGTGCTGTATGACACCTCCAACATCATGCACCACTATCCACGCGACAAATACGTCGCCGCCTCGATGGCTTTGTTTGCTTCCATCGCGATGATGTTCTGGTACATCCTGAGATTGTTCATGAGTCGCGACTGACATCCGCTTTGAAGGGCCCTGCGGGGCCCTTTTTTCAATCGCTCAATGATAAAAACAACAGCGAGTAAGGATTGGCAATACGGTAATCGAACGGCAGCTTTGCTGCTGTTCTTCGCGATGTCCGGCGCATCGGCTCAGGAACCCGCCCCGTTCGACGACATCGAAGCGGCCGACGAACTTCAGGATATCGCGCTGGCGATCGGCAACGACGATATCGATGCAGAGGGGCTCAATCGGGCGCGCAGCCGCGCCAGTAAAATAGAAGCAGCCGCGGTCTCCTGCGCGGCAAGCGCCGGCGCTGCGCGCGCACGCCTTGAAGAACGTTTTGAGGCGTTCAAGGACGTTGATCCGGATGACGCGAGCGCAGAGTCGTTGTCCCAGCGCCAGGGGCTGCGCTCGTCGCTAGACGACGCCATTGCGACGCAGGCGCAATGTGACGGCATCGCGTACGATGCCCGTACAATAGTCTCGCGCATTTCAGGACGGCAGAACGAACTGTCGCAGCAGTTCCTGTCAAGCCGCACGCAATCCGTGGTCGCGATGGCCAGGGAGTTGCCGCAGCGCATGCGGTTCTGGCCCGCACAGATCAGAGAGCACCTCAACCTTAAACTAATCGACGGCGTGACGCCGGCGGCGCTACTCTGGTATCTGATCCTCGCCGGTCTCGCTGCCGCTGTCCTGGGACTTCTGATCAGGCAGCGCTTTTTTAGCTGGTACGGGGAAGCCGGCGGCAATAACGCACCGGCGCAGATGAAGTACCTGTTCCCGAAACCTCTCGCCAGGTACGCGCCATTGTGGTTGCAGGGACTGGCGCTGTATCTGGTACTGGCGTTCACGATGCCGGATGCCAGCAGCAGCCTGGTCGCGGTAAGAGTCGCTCTGGCAATCTTCGGCTTCGGGCTGGCCTGTGTCATTATCGACTGGTCGACCGGACAACTGTCGCCATCGGCGGACATCAAAGGCCTGATTCCCGATCACGTTAAACCGCTGCGGCTGAGGCTGCGGCTGTTCGCGCTCGCATTCTGTATCAGCTACGTCGTACTCGGCAATGAGTGGCTGGCGGTCCGCACCGCGCAGCCCATGGTGACCGGCAGAGCCTCGATGATTTTCATCGTCGCAATCGGACTGTTTGGCGTACTTGCTTATCTGCCTCGAATTCCGGGACTTAAGACTCGCTACCGCCCGCTGTGCATCGGCGGCGTCGTCGCCATCGTGCTCGCGCTTGCCGCGCTGGCCACGGGATACCAGAATCTTGCCGGTTACATCGTACAGGGCGTTACGCGCTCGGCACTGGCGCTGTACGTGTTGTGGATTTTCCTCTGGCTGTTTTACGTCGGTTTCAACTATCTGCTCGAGCAACGGTCGCGTACGGCCGCGCAGGTTCGATCGTCGCTGGGTATCAGCGAATCGGGTTCCGGTACGGGTGTCGGGTTTATGCAGCTCATTGCCGACCTCGCGCTGTGGATCGCAATCATCGTTTACCTGATCTACGTCTGGGACACCACAGGCTCGACGCTCGACCAGTTAAAGCTCTCACTCTCCGAGGGCTGGAACCTCGGCGGCGTGTCCCTCGTGCCAAAAAACATCCTCGGCGGCATCCTCGTGTTTGCGCTGCTCGTCGTCGTCATCGGCTGGATTCGGCGCTGGATCGACCGGCGCTGGCTGCAGCGCATCGTAATCGAACGCGGCGCACGCGATGCTATTCTGACGCTGTTCGGCTACATCGCATTTGTGCTCGCCGTGCTGCTGTCGCTCAAGGCCGCCAGCGTCGATCTGACCGGCCTTGCCATCATCTCGGGCGCGCTCGCGCTGGGGCTCGGATTTGGCCTGCAGGGCATCGCCAACAACTTCGTATCCGGACTCATACTCCTGTTCGAACGCCCGATTCGGGCAGGCGACTTTGTCACGATCGGTGAGACCGAAGGCTTTGTGCGCTCGATTCGGATTCGCGCAACCGAAATCGAAACGCTCGACAATCAAAACGTGCTGGTCCCCAATTCGGAACTCGTCTCCGGGCGCGTGACCAACTGGGTGTTGCGCGATACGCACGGCCGCCTGCAGGTCAAGGTCGGCGTCGCCTACGGCTCCGATGTGCAGCGCGTTCGAGAAATTCTCGAAGCGGCAGGTCATGCGCACAGCGAAGTCATCACGGACGGCCGCGCACCTGCGCCGCGCGCTCTGTTCATCGGTTTTGGCGACAGCTCACTGGACTTCGAACTTCGAGTACGCGTGCAGCGCATCGAACGGCGTTTCTCGGTGCTCAGCGATCTAAACTTCGAAATCGACCGGGCCTTCAGAGAAGCCGGCATTGTCATTCCGTTTCCACAGCGCGACCTGCACATCGTGTCCTACCCGGAAGCCGCCGAGATCGATGCAGCAGACGTTGAAAAAGATTCCGGAAAGACTGTGTCGAGAGTTGACCAGATCACACGCAGCCACAACGCTGAACTCGTCACCGAAAGCAGCGCCGAAGAAGTCTGGGCCGCAATTACCGAGATCGACCTGCTGAAACGCTGGCTCGTACGCGATGGAATATTGCAGGCGCGGATCGGCGGTGAAGTGTCGCTCGACACCCGGGACGGTTACGCCGTGAAGGGACGCGTCGACGTATTCATGCCCGGACGGCGCTTACGCGTAGCGGTGCTGCCTGCCGCGATGGAGGAACCGCTCGCGACGGGACCGATCACGATCGAGCTTGTCGTCGGCGCTCACAGGGATCGAACCCGACTTACCGTGACCGTGGACGGCGTTCCGGGAAGTGAGGACTGGGAAGAATACTACCGGCTGTCCGTCGATCGCTGGCGCGAGGCACTGGCCGATCTGCGCTCAGAAGTGCTGCGCCGTTAGTCGCCCATTGAGGTCAACGGGTCCTGGATCGAAATAACCTCGGTGCCGCCCATCAGCGGCTGCAACACCTTGGGCACTCGAATGCTGCCGTCTTCGTTCTGGTAGTTCTCCATGACAGCGATCAACGCACGCCCCGCGGCCACCCCGGAACCGTTCAACGTGTGAATGAACTCGGGTCTGCCGGTTTCCGGGTTACGGCGCCGCGCCTGCATGCGCCGCGCCTGGTAGTCGTTGTAGTTGCTGCACGACGAAATTTCGCGGTACTTCTGCTGGCCGGGCAGCCAGACCTCGATGTCGTAGGTCTTAGTGGCACCAAAGCCGATATCGCCCGCACACAACGCGACAACCCGGTAGGGTAATTCGAGCTTTTGTAATACGGTTTCTGCGTGACCGGTCAGCGCTTCGAGCGCAGCCATCGATTCGTCCGGCGCCGTGAAATGCACGAGTTCGACCTTTTCAAACTGATGCTGACGAATCATGCCGCGTGTATCCTGACCGTAGGAACCGGCCTCCGAGCGAAAACACGGGGTGTGTGCAACGTAGCGCTGCGGCAACTCATCGGCGGCGAACAACTGGTCGCGTGCCAGATTAGTCACGGGTACTTCCGCGGTCGGAATCAGATACCACGGCGTTTCGGTCGCCGTGCGGAACAGGTCCTCTTCAAACTTCGGCAATTGTCCCGTGCCAATGAGCGCCTCGCCATGCACAAGAAACGGTACGTAGGTTTCGGTGTAGCCATGCTCGTCCGCGTGCAGGCCGAGCATGAACTGTATCAGCGCCCTGTGCAGGCGCGCGAGCTGGCCCCTGATCACTGTAAAACGGGCACCGGATATACGGCTCGCGGACTCAAAATCGAGTTGCTGCAGCGCCTCCCCCAGGGCAATGTGATCTTTGGCCGCAAAGGCAAACTCTGCCGGCTCACCCCAGCGGCGTATTTCAACGTTATCGCCTTCGCCCGTGCCATCGGGCACGCTCGCATCCAGAAGATTCGGCAGGCCCAGTTCGATCGCCCTAAGCTCAGACTGCAGCGCCCGCAGTGCCTTCTCATTGTTCTCCAGCTTGTCGCCAAGTTCGCGGACCGCCGCAAGCAACGGATCAATATCCTCGCCCTGCGCCTTCGCCTGGCCAATGCGCTTTGCGCTCGCGTTACGCTCACTCTGCAGCGTCTCCGTCTCGACCTGCAGACGCTTGCGGCGTTCTTCGAGCCCGGCGTAGGCCGCAGCGTCGAATTCGAAGCCGCGACGGGCCAGATTTCCGGCAACCTCCGTTACCGATTGCCGTAGTAATTTTGGATCGATCATTTTTTCGCTGCTGATTGCCGACGAGCGGATTGGTTGCGCTGTTCCAGATCCTCGAGTTTTTCGCGAATTCGAATCTCAAGGCCGCGAGGCACGGGATAATAATACTTAACGGCGGGCATGTCGTCCGGAAAATAGGTCTCCCCGGCGGCAAAGGCCTGTTCCTCATCGTGGGCATAGCGGTAACCGTCACCATGCCCGAGTTCCCTCATTAACCGGGTCGGTGCGTTGCGCAGATGCATCGGCACATCCAGCGATCCCAGCTGCTGAGCGTCTTTCATGGCAGCCTTCGACGCGGTGTACACAGCGTTGCTTTTGGCGGCACAGGCCAGATAGGTCACCGCCTGCGCGAGCGCCAGTTCGCCTTCAGGGCTGCCGAGTCGTTCCAGCGACTCCCAGGCATTGAGCGCGAGTTGCAGCGCCCGCGGGTCAGCATTGCCAATGTCCTCCGACGCGACACGAATGAGCCGGCGAGCGATGTAAAGCGGGTCGCAGCCGCCGTCGAGCATGCGCATCAGCCAATAAAGTGCGGCATCCGGGGCGGTTCCCCGAATGCTCTTGTGCAGCGCGGAAATCTGATCGTAGAACACCTCGCCCTGATTATCGAAGCGCTGCCGTCTTCCAGCCGCAACCTCAGCCACGATCGCTTCAGATATCTCGCCGTCCTCAGCCAGATCTGCCGCAAGCTGTAAGAGATTCAGCGACCGTCGTGCGTCGCCATCGGCAGCCATCGCGAGTTGCCGCAGGGCGTCATCGCCGATCGTATAGTGCCCGCCCAGCCCGCGTTCCTCGTCACGCAACGCGCGCCGCAGTACTTGCTCAAGATCGTCCTGCCCCAGCGCCTTGAGTACGTAGACTCTGGCCCGCGACAACAACGCGTTGTTGAGCTCGAACGACGGATTTTCGGTGGTGGCGCCGATGAAGGTCAGCGTACCGTCCTCGACGAATGGCAGGAACGCGTCCTGCTGCGATTTGTTGAATCGATGCACTTCATCGAGAAACAGCACCGTGCCCTGATTGTTCAATTGCCGGCGTTGCTCGGCCTGCGACACGGCAGAACGAATGTCCTTTACCCCGGCCATTACAGCGGACATAGCGATAAAATGTGCGTCCGTCGCCCGTGCAACCAGTCGCGCCAGAGTGGTTTTGCCGGTACCCGGCGGCCCCCAGAAAATCATCGAATGCGCTTTGCCGTGCTCAATCGCACGCTGCAGCGGCTTTCCGCTGCCCAGCACATGTTGCTGGCCGAAAAAATCGGCCAAAGAGGCGGGCCGCAAGCGGTCGGCCAGCGGCCGCTCGCTGCCCGATTCCGCAACGCTGTCGAACAAATCAGTCAACCGGCTGCCCTGCTCCTCTTCGCCAGAAACGAGATTCGAAACGCTGACACCAGCCTTCGACTCCGGCCCGCGCGACGGCAAGGCCTACTGCGATGCCCACGGCGTCCGCGGCGACGTCAACCCAGTCGGCGGTACGATAACTCACAAGATACTGGCAGCCTTCAATCGCGATGCCGAATATCAACAGGCCGCCGGCAATTATCCAGTAGACGGAGCGCGAGTACATTCCGCAAAACCACAGCGCGAGCACGACGAACGTTGCAGCATGTGTCCACTTGTCGATACCCTCGACCCAGCGCAGGCCGCTCACTCGATCGTCCCAGAACCACACAGCCGGCATCAGCGCCGCCACCAGAACCGCAGACAACAAAGCGATGCTGGCCAGTTTCCAGCGGCGGGCATGGATCAGCGGCCGCATCACGGATTCGGGCTGTCGACTGCAGCGCTGGCCTGCACCGCAGTACCGACGACATCTGCATCCTCGGGAATACTGAATTCGAAACGCTCGGCATCGATGGGCTCATTGATTGTCACCGCATGCAACGCAACAGCGGTCATCTGATCGAGATGATCGAAGAACAACATGCGCTGTAGCTGCTCATCAACGAACCCCAGCTCCACGCGTTCGAAGCCGCTGCTCTTGTCCTTCGGTTCCAGCCGTACCCAGGTCGTTTCCTTTTCGACCGTCGTAGCGCCGAAATCAAACTGCTGCAGTGCATCCTCTGCACCGCCCAGCAGCAGCGCGGGCGTATTGGCAAGCGCTTCAGCCTGCGGCTTTACCGAAACATGATTGAGATCGAAGTCGTAGCTCCAGATGTTCAGACCGTCGGCGATCAACCACTGCTCGTACGGCACTGTATACGACCAGCGAAAGCGCTCCGGCCGTTCGATTTCGAGCGTGCCGCTGGTACGCTCGACCACCTCGCCTTCGGCATCGACGACAGACTGCTCGAAGCGTCCCTGCAGCGTCGTCACGTCGGTCAGAAACTGATTGACCAGGCGTTCGCCGAGCGCGTCGTCACCGGCCCACGCCGCGGTGCCCGCAAGCAGCATGACCGCAAGGCCCAAAATCCGTAGTTGACGCCAGTCCATTAGCCCATCCTTCTCCATTGTTACTCGTCCTTACCGGGCATCGGCACTAATATTTCCCGAGTGCCGTTCGGCTGCAGCGGTCCGACCAGACCGGCCGCTTCCATTGACTCAACCATCCTCGCAGCGCGGTTGTAACCGATTTTCAGCCGCCGCTGTACGCCCGATATCGATGCCTTGCGGGTATCCATGACCACCTGCACGGCCTGGTCGTACAGCGGGTCCTGCTCCGCATCAGCGGCATCGGCCGACGGCTTGTCGATTCCGGTCAGTCCTGGAGTTGGACTCGCGGGACCCTCAAGAATTTCATCGATATAGCGCGGCGCACCGCTTTTTTTCAGGTGCCGAACCACGGCATGAACCTCGTTATCGGCGACAAACGCGCCGTGCACTCGCACGGGCAACGACGTGCCTGGCGGCAAATACAGCATATCGCCATGCCCGAGCAGGTTTTCGGCCCCCATCTGATCGAGAATCGTTCTCGAATCCACCTTGGCAGACACCTGAAACGCGATTCGCGTCGGCACATTGGCCTTGATGAGTCCCGTGATCACATCCACCGAAGGGCGCTGCGTGGCGAGAATCATATGAATGCCCGATGCCCGTGCCTTTTGTGCGAGCCGGGCGATCAGTTCCTCAACCTTCTTGCCGACAATCATCATCATGTCCGCGAGTTCGTCGATAATCACGACGATAAACGGCAGCGGCGTCAGCGTCGGATGCTCAATGGGCTTATCCTCATCGAACAATTCCGGCGGCCGGAACGTCGGGTCTTTGATCGGCTCGCCCGCTTCAATGGCATCACGCACTTTGCGGTTGTAGCCGCCAATATTGCGCACGCCGAGCGCGGCCATCAGCGCATAGCGCCTGTCCATTTCCGCGACACACCAGCGCAGCGAATTCGCCGCCTCCTTCATGTCCGTAACGACCGGTGCAAGCAAGTGCGGAATGCCCTCGTACACCGACAGTTCGAGCATTTTCGGATCGATCATGATCAGGCGCACGTGCTCGGGCTGGGTCTTGTACAGGATACTTAAGACCATCGCATTGATCGCAACCGACTTACCGGAACCCGTCGTTCCGGCAATCAACAGGTGCGGCATGCGCGCCAGGTCCGCCACGACCGAATTGCCGCTGATGTCCTTACCTAACGCGAGTGTGACCGGCGATGCCAGGTCCTCATAGGCTTGAGACTTCACGATTTCGCCGAGTGTGACGAGCTGACGGTTTTCGTTGGGGATCTCCAGCCCGACGAACGACTTGCCAGGAATGACCTCGACGATACGCACGCTGACCACCGACAATGAGCGCGCGAGGTCCTTCGCGAGATTTGCGATCTGGCTGACCTTGACGCCTGGCGCCGGGTCGAGTTCGAATCGCGTGATGACAGGACCGGGCGACACCGACTTTACTTCGACGTCGATACCGAAGTCCTTAAGCTTCAGTTCGACCAGACGCGACATCGCCTCAAGCGATTCGCGCGAGTACCCGGTCTGCTGATCCGGTGGATCGTCAAGCAGCGACAGCGGCGGCAATTCGCCCGCCGAAGGCGGATCGAACAGCGGCACCTGACGTTCCTTTTCGGCACGCACGCTCGGTTCGAGCGCAGGCAATACGGGTTCGATGCGCGGCTTCGGCCGTTCGGCCTTAAGCTGCTTCTCGGCCTTGAGGACGTCCTGGCGCGCAGCGGCCTGGCGCCGGCCTTCGGCACGATCGCGCCATTCGCCGACCCACGCGAGCAGCCTGTCGTACACATTGAGTGTAAAGTAACCGACGCGGTCCATGACCGTGATCCACGAGATGCCGAGAAACAACGAAATGGACGCCACCCACAGGCAGAACAGCAACACACTCGCACCGAGGAGTTTCATGACCGACTCAAGCCATCCGCCCACGGCCTGTCCGATAATTCCACCCGCCGAGTGGCTGAAGCCGACACCCGAGAAATGCAGTTTCGACAAGGCACAACTGGTCACGAGCGTTGCCACGAAACCGGCAACCCGTAAGCCGAAATCGAGCTTCGTCAGCTCGATCTGCATTTTTTGCTCGCGATACAGCAGCCAGCCGACAAAAAACACCATCACGGTAAACAGGTAGGCGGGCCGGCCGAAACCCGAAAACAGCAGATCGGCGATCCAGGCACCAAATCGTCCAACGCCGTTCTGAATTTCGGTGGAGGTCGTCGTCTGGAACGGCCCGGGATCGACCGGACTGTAGGTGAACAATGCGAACCACAGAATGAGCGCCAGCGCGCCAAACACATACAGCGCGCCCTCACGCAGCGAGCGGCTGACCTGCGATGACAAGCGTGCTGGTGGCGGACTGGCCTTGGTCGCTCTTGCCATAAAGATTCCGTTTTTCCTACACTAGGGTCCCTACACACGACGCGAGACGGGCCCTGGCCCCTGAAGTTTCGTGACGCATAAAGCTTGCCCGCACGATCAGACTTGAAAGTCAGCGATGTGATCGCATTTCAAGGCCTTCTGCGGGCACTTAAGCATGTCAAATTCGTAACGGACAAATTATACATGAGTGACTCAAAACATTGCCGGGTTCTGATACTTGGCTCCGGGCCCGCCGGCTATGCCGCGGCCGTATACGCTGCGCGCGCCAACCTGAACCCGGTGATCGTTACGGGTATTGAGCAGGGTGGGCAGCTTATGACCACCACCGATGTGGATAACTGGCCCGGCGATGTCGAGGGTCTGCAGGGCCCCGAACTAATGGATCGCATGCTGCGGCACGCGCAGCGCTTTAATACCGAAATCGTCAACGATCACATCCATACGGCCGACATCGGCACACGCCCGTTTCGTCTCGACGGCGACTACGGCAGTTACACCTGCGACGCGCTGATCATTTCAACGGGCGCGACGGCAATGTATCTTGGTCTGGAGTCCGAGGAAGCTTACAAAGGCCGAGGCGTGTCGGCCTGTGCGACCTGTGACGGTTTTTTCTACCGCGGCAAGCCTGTTGCTGTCATCGGCGGTGGCAACACGGCCGTGGAAGAGGCACTCTATTTGAGCAACATCGCGTCAAAAGTGACGCTCGTGCATCGGCGCGACGAACTGCGTGCCGAAAAAATCCTGCAGGACCATCTGTTCGAGAAGGAACGTGAGGGCAAAGTCGACATTCGCTGGGATCATGTGCTGGATGAGGTTCTCGGTGACGATGCCGGTGTCAACGGTATCCGAATCCGCAGCACTAAGGACGAGTCTCAGACCGCCGAGATCGAGCTCGACGGCGTCTTCATCGCGATCGGCCATAAACCGAACACCGGGCTGTTCGACGGCCAGCTCGAGATGAAAAACGGCTACATTATCGTCCGGTCCGGTATTTCCGGCGACGCCACGGCGACCAGTGTACCGGGCGTGTTCGCGGCCGGCGATGTCGCCGACCAGGTGTATCGTCAGGCAATCACTTCGGCCGGGGCTGGCTGTATGGCGGCACTCGACGCGGAAAAATACATCGATGCCCTCGCCGATCAGGATGAGCTGACCGACCCAGCGGCTGCGTGACACGACGGTGCAGGTCACCGTTCACAACAGCATTGAATCGATCGCTGTCCAGGACTGGAATGCACTGTCGGGTGCCGAGCTGCCGTTCCTGCGACACGAATTTCTCGCGCTCGGGGAGGCAACTGGCTGCGTCGGCTCCGAGCAGGGCTGGCTGCCGCGACACCTGACAATTGAAGGGGACGGCGGCCTGCGGGCTGCGATGCCGCTGTACGAAAAGAGCCACTCCTGGGGTGAGTTCGTTTTCGACTGGGCATGGGCCAATGCCTATGAACAGGCGGGCCTCCGTTACTACCCCAGGCTCGTATCTGCGACGCCGTTCACCCCCTGCCCGGGGCCGCGGCTGCTGCTTGCAGACACTGCCGACGAAGCGGCCGCACAACGACTGCTGCGCGCGGCTGTCTCGCTCGCAAACGACAGCGGCTGCTCGTCGCTGCACGTGCAGTTCCCTGACGAACGGGAGATCTATCGGTTTCGCGAGGCAGGCCTGTTGCTGCGCAAAGACTGTCAGTTCCACTGGCACAACCGAGATTTCGATTGCTTCGACGATTTTCTCGCGACCTTCACGTCTTCGAAGCGAAAAAAGGCCCGGCGCGATCGACGTCGCGTTGCCGAGAACGGCATACGCTTTCGGCACCTGTCCGGTTCTCAGATGAGCGGCGAACTCTGGACGATCGCCTATGAACTGATCAGCCGGACATTCATCGCCCGAGGTTCCCTGCCCTACTACAATCTGGCGTTTTTTTCCGGGCTCGGGGCGGCACTCCCCGATAACGTATTGGTCGTGCTCGCGGAAAAACGCGATCGGCCGATTGCCGCGGCGGTTTTTTTCCTAAGCGACACGCGTCTGTACGGGCGCTACTGGGGCAGCGATGCTTACTACGACGCACTGCACTTCGAAACCTGCTACTACCAGGGCATCGAGTACTGCATTGCCAACAAACTGCAGGTTTTCGAACCCGGTACTCAGGGAGAACACAAGATCAGCCGTGGCTTCAGTCCCGTGAACACGTGGTCGGCCCATTGGCTGCGGCATCCGGAATTTGCCGATGCCATCGAGCGCTATCTCGATCAGGAGTCCCGGCATGTGGACCGCTATGTTGAGGCCGTCGAGTCGCACAGTCCCTACAGAAAAACGCCGCAACCCGATGGCTAACGAGTCGATATGCTGGATAGGACCTGAGGACCCGCCCGACTATTTTCCGCCAGTGTCCCGAGCGCTCACAGAACCCGATGGCCTGCTCGCAGCCGGCGGAGACCTGAGTCCGGATCGCCTGCTGTGGGCCTATCGTCATGCCATTTTTCCATGGTACGAAGACGGTCAGCCGCCACTTTGGTGGTCGCCCGATCCCCGCGCCGTGTTCCTGCCCGGCGACTTTCATCTGTCGCGGCGACTGCGGCGCAGCGTCCGTACATCAGCGTTGGATATCACGGTCAATTCGCATTTTGCCGACGTGATTCGCGCCTGTGCGGCGCCGCGCCGACACCTGCGCGGCACCTGGATCACCGCGGAGATGATCGCGGCCTACGAACGGATGCACGCGCTGGGCTGGGCACATTCGATTGAAATCGTCCATGACGGCGAACTGTGCGGCGGGCTCTACGGTATCGCAATCGGCAGCGTCTTCTTCGGCGAATCGATGTTCAGCCGCGTCAGCAACGCGTCCAAATTTGCCCTGCTGTTTCTGAATCGAATGCTCGACAGCGGCCGGCTGACCCTGATTGACTGCCAGCTCGTTTCGGCCCATCTGCAGTCACTCGGCGCCCGCAGCCTGCCCAGAACCGAATTTGTACGGTTGCTCGACATTTCCTGCCCAAATCCGGTCGCGATTGAATTCCGGTCGGATGCCCCCATGTCAGTCCCGCGTTTGCTGGAGATATAGGCACGGGCTACGCGCTGCATTGCAATACCCGCGCCATTTCTGCACAATTCGCGAGCCTTTTAGCAGCAGAGAGAAGTGAGTATTTTGGCAAAGGAAGAAGCCATTCAGATGGAAGGCGTCGTTACCGAGACCCTGCCCAATACGACGTTTCGGGTTGAACTCGAAAACGGGCACATCGTGACGGCGCATATTTCCGGAAAGATGCGCAAGAACTACATACGAATCCTCACCGGTGACAAAGTCACGGTGGAGCTGACGCCCTACGATCTTTCCAAAGGTCGTATCGTTTATCGAGGACGGTAGCGGCCCACTAATTTCTCGAGCTATTCTGGCAGGTGCTCCAGTTCTCTTAGCACCGGTTCCGCACTGAGTTTTAAATTGCCATCGTCACCAACGGTGATCTTGACGTGTCCGCCGTCGGCCAGGGTGCCAAACAGCAGTTCCTCGGCGAGCGGCCGCTTAATCTGTTCCTGGATAACGCGGGCCATCGGCCGCGCACCCATTTTGACGTCGTAGCCGCGCTCGGCGATCCAGTTGCGAGCGGCGTCATCCAGTTCGAGCGTGACGTTATTGTTGCCCAGCCGCGCTTCAAGTTCGACGACCAGTTTGTCGACGACACGGATGACCGAGTCCATTTCCAGGGGCGCGAACTGAATGATCGCGTCCAGACGATTTCTGAACTCCGGTGAAAACTGCTTGCGAATGACTTCCATGCCGTCGGTCGTGTGATCCTGTTGCGTAAATCCGATCGAGGCGCGGCTCATTTCCTGGGCGCCTGCATTCGTCGTCATGACGAGAATGACATTACGAAAGTCTGCTTTACGGCCGTTGTTATCGGTGAGCGTGCCGTGATCCATAACCTGAAGCAATAAATTGAACACCTCGGGATGCGCCTTTTCGACTTCGTCCAGCAGTACGACCGCGTGCGGGTTCTTGCTGACCGCCTCGGTCAGAAGTCCGCCCTGATCGAAGCCCACGTAGCCCGGTGGCGCGCCGATCAGACGCGACACCGTATGCCGCTCCATATACTCCGACATATCGAAACGAATCAGTTCGACACCCATCAGCATCGCAAGCTGCCGGGTCACTTCGGTCTTGCCGACACCGGTCGGGCCCGCAAACAGAAACGCGCCGATCGGCTTCTCTTCCTCGCGCAGTCCGGAGCGCGCCATTTTGATAGCGCCACTCAGGGCGTCTATCGCCGTGTCCTGCCCGAAGATCGTCAGCTTGAGGTCACGCTCCATGGTGCGCAAAGCGTCCCGATCCGAGGCCGACACGCTCTTTGCCGGAATTCGTGCCATTTTGGCGACAATGTTTTCGACCATCTCGACCGTCACGACGGTGCCGCGCTCACCGGCGGGCTTTAGCCGCAGGCTGGCGCCTGCCTCGTCCATCACGTCAATCGCCTTGTCCGGCAGATTTCGGTCGTTAATATGCTTCGCTGAAAGCTCGACTGCAGCCTCCAGCGCTGCATTTTCATAGGTGATGCCGTGGTGTTCCTCGAATCGCGATCTCAGCCCCAGGAGGATTGCAACGGTTTCCTGAACGCTCGGCTCCGGTACATCTATTTTCTGGAAACGTCTCGCAAGTGCATGATCTTTCTCAAAAATCCCTCGGTATTCCGAGTAGGTCGTTGAGCCAATACAGCGAATCTCACCGTTCGCGAGTACGGGCTTGATCAGATTACTCGCGTCCATGACACCGCCAGAGGCCGCGCCCGCCCCGATAACCGTGTGAATTTCGTCAATAAACAGGATCGCGCCCGGGTCCTCGCGGACTTCGGCGATCACGCCCTTGAGACGCTTCTCGAAGTCGCCTCGATACTTGGTACCCGCGATCAGCGTTCCCATGTCGAGCGCGTAAATCGTGCTGTCCGACAGTACTTCCGGTACGCGCTCCTCGACGATCATGCGGGCCAGGCCCTCCGCCAGCGCGGTTTTTCCGACGCCGGCCTCGCCGACATACAACGGATTGTTCTTGCGCCGACGGCAAAGAATCTGCACGGTACGCTCGATTTCGAGCTCGCGCCCGATCAGCGGGTCGATTTTGCCCTGCACCGCTAGTTCGTTGAGATTGGACGCGTATTTTTCGAGCGGCGACGCCTCTGCCTCGGCTTCAGCCTCTCCGGTCGTCTCGGTATCGTCAGCGCTATTTTCGTGCGATACCTGCGCCATGCCATGGGAAATGAAATTGACGACGTCCAACCGCGAGATGTCCTGCAGGCTTAAGAAATACACAGCCTGCGACTGTTTCTCCGAGAAGATCGCAACCAGCACGTTGCTGCCCGTCACTTCCTTCTTGCCGCTGGACTGCACGTGAAATACGGCGCGCTGCAGTACGCGCTGAAAGCCCAGCGTCGGCTGTACGTCGGTTTCGTCGTCCTCGGCCAGAAGCGGCGTCTGCTCGTCAACGAACTCGCTGAGCTGCCGGCGCAACTCCGCGACGTTGGCGTCGCAGGCCTTGAGGATTTCATGGACAGACGGAATGTCCAGCAACGCCAGCAACAGATGTTCGACGGTCATCAGCTCATGGCGGCGATCGCCGGCGCGCTGAAAGGCTTCGTTCAGACAAAACTCAAGTTCGCTGCTCAACATAGTCCCTTGTCCCTCTACGATTCTTCCATGGTGCACAGCAGCGGATGCTGATGCTGTCTCGCAACCGTCATGACCTGTGCGACTTTGGTCTCAGCGATCTCGTAACTGAATACACCGCAGACTCCCTTGCCTTTGGTGTGCACTTCGAGCATAACCTGGGTTGCACGCGTGCGCTCCATACTGAATATAGACTCCAGTATGTCCACGACAAACTCCATCGGAGTAAAATCGTCGTTGATCAGAACGACACGGTAAAGCGGCGGCGGCGAGAGCTTCGGTTTTGCTTCCTCGACCGCGTGTTGCTGGCTTCCGTAGTGTTCGATTTCGGTTCGGCGCTCACTCATTATGGATATGGAAACGGCGACATTTTGCTTAAAAGTCAATAATCTGCTTGTTCGGGCTGCAGTTCAACCCGTATCATCGGGCCGCTGCGTTAACACAGTTGCCGACACCCTAAAATAGCCGCATATTCGATGATTTCAAGAGCGACCTGGTCAAACTTTTTGCAAAAAGACGAAAACGGCGTCGTGCATGCGCTTACGCACTCCATGCCGCCGGTCGTCAGCCTGATCCTGGCGGTTCTGATCGGCTGGCAGCTCGCGCGTATCGTCTGGATGCTGGTACCGGCACCCGCAGCGGGCGATACGGTCGAGCTGCCGGAGTCGATACCCTTCGCGGCCGCTGCGCCGGGCAATGTCAATGTCGCGGCGATAGCCGACAGTCATATCTTCGGTATTGCCGACGCCGAGCCGGTGGAAGCCGCTCCTGCACCTGCGAATGACGAAGATCTCGAGGAGACGCGACTTGTCATGACGTTGAAAGGCACGGTTGCCTCCGAACTGCCCGAATTTTCGGTGGCGCTGATCGAAGCGGGTGGCAACGAGCAAAAGGTATTCGCAATCGGCGACCCGGTGAATGCCGGGGCGAAACTGCATGCGGTCTACGCGGATCGCGTCGTACTGGACGAAGACGGCGTATTCACCAATCTGAAACTCCCGCGCGAATACAAATCCGTCGTGCCACGCAGCGTGCGGCGAAGCTCCGGCAGCACGCGGCAAACGGCCGCAAATCCGGGCAGGACGCAGACCGTTGCGGCACAGAGTATCGCCAAACTGGCCGACGTTATCCGTCCGACACCCTACATGCAGGACGGCAAACCTGCGGGTTATCGCGTTTATCCGGGCCGTGACAGAAAGCAGTTCGCGGCACTGGGTCTGCGGCCCGGAGATATCATCAAAGATATCGACGGACAGTCGCTGACCGATCCGGCTCAGGCCATTCAGGTCTTACAGACGCTCGGCACCGCTGAACAGGTGACCGTCACGGTGGAAAGGAACGGACAGGCAGAAACGATGGTCCTGAGAACCAGTCAGCTCGAACTCGGTGGTGAACAGACGCAATGATTAACAACTATCTACTGACCAGCCTCAGACTTGCCATGCTGGCGGTCTGCATGCTGACCTCTCCGGCGGTTTTCGCTCAGGAGGACGATGCGGATATCACGCTGAACTGGAACGGCGCGGACATACGTAAGGTCGTTGAGGCCGTGTCCGAGGTGACAGGCCGTAACTTTATTCTGGATCCACGTGTGACCGGAAACGTCACACTGCTGTCCGCGGAACCGATGTCGAAGGACGCATTTTATCAGGCGTTTCTGTCGGTCCTTCAGGTACACGGCTACGTGGCAGTACCTACCGGCGACCTGATCAAGATTCTACCGGAGGCGAACGCGCGCTCAACGGCTGGCCCCATTGGCGTCAGCACGACGACGGCCCCGGACGACGTAACGACGCAAGTCGTGCAAATCCGCAATGTCAGCGCGACAACACTCGTACCGATTCTGCGCCCGCTGTTGCCGCAAAACGGCCATCTTGTGGCGCACGCCGGGTCCAACATGCTCGTCTTATCGGGCCGTGCGGCGAATGTCGCACGCGTGGTCAGCATCGTGCGCCGTATCGACATGGCCAGCGATGAGGAAATCGAGGTCGTCTCCCTGCAAAACGCGTCCGCTGCCGAGATTGTCCGTATCCTGACGGCACTGACCCAGGGACGTGCAGACGCCGCACCCACGACGACGAGCCTTGTCGCTGACCCGCGGACGAACAGCGTGCTGCTGGGTGGCGACAAAGCCGAACGTCTGCGCCTTCGGGCGCTCATCGCGCATCTCGACACGCCGCTTGAAGACGGCGGCGATACACAGGTCCGATACCTGAATTATGCGGACGCCGAGGAACTCGCCACCAAACTGCAGACGCATTTTACCAACCAGGCTCAGGCGGCCGCTGCGGCACAGGGTGCAGGAGCGAGTGCGGCCAACGATGTCTCGATCTGGGCGGACACGCAAACCAATGCGATTGTCGTCAACGCCCCGCCGAAAACCATGCGCTCGCTGATGCAGATTGTCGACCGGCTCGACATTCGCCGCGCGCAGGTACTCGTCGAAGCCATCATCGTCGAAGTCATCGCCGACCAGAAGAACGAACTCGGCGTATCCTGGGCAATAGAAGGTGACAGCGGCGATGCGCCGATCGCTGTCACCAATTTCCCGGATTTCTTAAGCGGCGTCGTGCAACTCGGCAGCGCGGCAGGCGGCGGCACAATTACCGACCCGTCGGGACTGATAGGGGAAGGTGTCACGGTCGGCGTCGGACGGATATCGGATACCGGTGTCAGCTTCGCGGCGATTCTGCGTGCACTCGAAGGCGACGCCGATACGAACATCATTTCCACGCCGTCGATCGTCACGACAGACAATGAGGAAGCGACGCTGAATGTCGGTCAGGAAGTTCCCTTCGTCACGGGCAACTTTACGAATACCGGCGGAGCGGGAGGATCGGTCAATCCGTTCCAGACCATCAACAGACAGCAGATTGGCGTCAAACTGTCGATCACACCGCAAATTAACGAGGGCGATTCGCTGGTTCTCGACATCTCTCAGGAAATTTCGAGCATCGCTCAGTCAGCCGCAGGCGCGGTCGATCTGATTACCAACCAGCGCATCGTCGAAACGACGGTCATCGTCGATGACGGCCAGATCCTCGTGCTTGGCGGCCTGCTCGAAGATGTACTCAGAGAAAGCGATCAGCGCGTTCCGGTGCTTGGCAGAATTCCGCTGCTGGGGAATCTGTTCCGCGC
This sequence comes from Woeseiaceae bacterium, assembly GCA_965224505.1. Lineage (GTDB taxonomy): Bacteria > Pseudomonadota > Gammaproteobacteria > Steroidobacterales > Woeseiaceae > UBA1847. The sequence goes on along the minus strand of CBDCZL010000018.1, from coordinate 315,631 downwards.
GCGCAAGACCGAAAAGGTGAAAACCAACCTGATGATTTTCATTCGCGCGGAGATCATGCGCGACGCAGCGTCGACGGCACTCGAAACGAATCAGAAATACAAGCTCATTCGCGATCTGCAGCAGGGGCAGCAAGGCGATGCCGTGCAGCTAATGCCCCGCGCCGAGCGGCCGATGCTGCCGCCACTGGATAGCGAATTTCTAAACGGGCCCGCAACGGATGACGGAAACCAGTAAGCAACCCACACCGGATTCCACGGACGTGGCGAAGAAAGCCATGCTGCCGTTCTCGTTTGCGAAACGGCATGGCGTCCTGATCCGCAATCTCGATGCAGGCGGCGGACAGGTTGTGTTTCGCCCGGGCGCACCGCCTCTGGCGCTTGCGGAAGCCCGCCGATTTGCCGGCGTACGATTAGCGCTGAAGCGCGTTCCCGAGGAGGAGTTCGACCGGCTGCTGCAGGAATCCTATGAGCTTGAGTCGACCAATGCCGCGCAGATGGTGGACGGTCTCGACGAAGAATTCGATCTGAGTCGGGTTGCCCGGGAACTGGAACCCTCAGATCTGCTCGAAAGCGATGACGATGCTCCGATCATCCGTTTTATCAATGCGATCCTGACCGAAGCCATCAAGGAAAATGCGTCGGATGTCCACGTTGAAACCTACGAGAACCGCCTCGGGGTGCGTTTCCGAATCGACGGCGTGTTGCGTGAAGTGCTGCAGACGCGCCGTGCGCTCGCGCCGCTCGTCGTTTCGCGCATCAAAGTCATGTCGAGACTCGATATTGCCGAAAAACGCCTGCCCCAGGACGGCCGCATTTCACTGAAGATTGCGGGCCGGGCCGTCGACGTTCGCGTATCGACGATGCCGTCGGGTCATGGCGAACGTGTGGTCCTGCGGCTGCTGGACAAACAGGCCGGGCGGCTCGACCTCTCGTCGCTCGGTATGGCGAGCGATCAGCAGCAGCAGATGGATGCCCTAATCCACAAACCTCACGGCATTATCCTGGTCACGGGCCCGACCGGCTCCGGCAAAACGACCACTCTTTATGCCGCGCTCGAGCGAATCAACGACAACAGCCGCAACATCATGACGGTCGAGGATCCGATCGAATACCTGATCGACGGCATCGGACAAACGCAGGTCAATACCAAAGTTGAGATGACGTTTGCGCGCGGTTTGCGTGCCATTCTCCGTCAGGACCCCGACGTTGTTATGGTGGGTGAGATACGCGACCTCGAAACCGCGGAAATCGCGGTTCAGGCCAGTCTTACGGGCCACCTCGTGCTGTCCACGCTGCATACGAACACGGCGAGTGGGGCCGTGACACGGCTGCGCGATATGGGCGTGGCGCCGTATCTGCTGTCTTCGAGCCTGATCGGCGTGCTGGCACAACGCCTGGTACGTGTCCTGGACCCCAAAACCCGGATACCGTATACGGCGTCAGAATACGACTGCGATGTTCTCGGCGTCGATTCGTCCAATCCTCCGACCCTCTACAAGGCCGGCAGCGGCGGCAACAGAGGCTTTGTCGGTCGAACAGGCATCTACGAGTTAATCACGGTCGACGACCGCATGCGCGAGATGATTCACGACGGCGTCAGCGAGCAGGAACTGGAGCGGCACGCTCGCAAAAGCAGCCACAGTATTCGTGCCGACGGACGACGTCAGGTTCTGGTCGGCCGCACGACGCTGGAGGAAGTTCTGCGCGTCACCCGGGAGGATTGATGCACTCCCGCCGGGCCACGTAAATGGGTGCGTTCGAATACGTTGCAATGGATACGTCGGGCAGGCAGTCGAAAGGACTGCTTGAGGGCGACACCGCAAAACACGTTCGCCAGCAACTCCGGGACCGGAATCTGTTGCCCGTCAGCGTGACCGAGGTTGCGCAGCAGGAAGCGCGCCGGCAAAGCCATTTTTCTTTTCGCAAAGGCATGTCGGCGAGCGAACTGGCACTGGTAACGAGACAACTCGCATCGTTGTCACAGTCGGGCCTGCCGCTTGAGGAATCGCTGCTCGCCGTTTCTCAGCAGAACGACACACCACGGACAAAAAGCATATTGCTCGGCGTCCGCGCGAAGGTCATGGAAGGTTACACGCTCGCCGACGGCCTCGGCGATTTTCCGCGGGCCTTCCCCGATCTGTACCGGGCCACGGTCGCGGCAGGGGAACAGTCCGGCCATCTCGATGTCGTGCTCGAGCGACTCGCCGACTACACCGAATCCCGGCAGCAACTGCGGCAGAATATTACCAACGCCATGGTCTACCCGGCCGCACTCGTCGCGATGGCAATTGCGATAATCAGTTTCATGCTAGCATCGGTGGTACCGAGAATCGTCGGCGTATTCCAGAGTACCGCGGCCGAACTGCCCGGGCTCACGCGCGGACTGATCGCGACGAGCGACTTCCTGCGAGATCACTGGCTGCTGCTCATCATCGGTGTTGGGGCGGTATGCTATGGCATCTGGTGGCTCTTGCAGCAGGAAGGGCCCCGCCGCAACTGGCACCACCTGGTGCTGAGATTGCCGCTGGCGGGCCGCCTGACCAGAGGCATCAATACGGCCCGCTTTACGCGCACCCTGAGCATTCTCGCGGGCAGCGGAGTTCCCATTCTCGAAGCGTTGAGAATTTCGTCTGAGGTTATCGAGAATATGCCCATGCGCGAAGCAGTTTCGGACGCCACAATTCGGGTTCGCGAAGGGGCTTCGATCTCAGGATCCTTAGCGCAGAGCCGGCTGTTCCCGCCAATGATGATTCACCTGGTGTCGAGCGGTGAGACCAGCGGTAAACTCGAAGAAATGCTGGGCCGGGCCGCCGATGGTCAGGAGCGAGAAGTTAATGGCCTTATTGCCACTTTGCTTGGTATATTGCAGCCGTTGCTGATCGTTGCCATGGGGGCCATTGTGCTGGTCATCGTACTCGCCATTCTGCTGCCCATCTTCGAGATCAACAATCTGATTTAGGGTCTGTTAACGGACCTGGTTATTTGTCATTTGATCTGCTTGTTGCTGGCAGGACATGCTGGAGTTTGCAATGAACGGCGAAAACGATAAAAAAGAAAATCTGACGGACGAAGAGCGCGAAACAATTGATACCGAGAGCGATCTGATCGGCGAGGAGGACGCGAACGTCGGCGACTTGTCGGTGGAAATTAACGTTGAGGAACTGGTTGCTAAAATCGAGTCCACACATGCGGACGAAGCGGTGCGAAAGCGAGAAGTACGTCAGAAACTCGAGGAACTAAAGGAGCAGCGCGACAAGGAACTGGACAGCACCTTTAACTTCAACCTGGATGACGAACTGTAACGGGACAATCGATGTCTTGATCGCTAACGAAAATCCCGAGAGCGCACATCGAGTTCCCCAAGCATCGCGGTGTAATCGAAGAGCTTTTTCGTAACGACATGAATCACCTGCCCTTCGATTTGCAGTTCTCCGCTCGCGCCCATCAGCCGCGCATTTAGCAACTCTGCCCGGCATACCTCGCTCGTCCGCTGCCATACCACAAGATTGATCTGCCCTGTTTCGTCCTCAAGTGTGACGAACGTAACGCCGCTCGCGGTACCGGGACGCTGTTTTGTGACGACCAGCCCGGCAACATTCACAGGCTGGCCATTGGCCATCGCCGGCAACTCGGCGGCCGTGACACAACGATAACGCTCAAAATGCCTTCTCAATAGCTGCATCGGATGCCGTCCAAGCGTCAGCCCGATACTTTTGTAATCCGCAACTGTATTCTGCCCTTCGGTCGGTTTTTTCAGTAAAGGCGCCGGTTCATAGCGTTCTATGGACTGAAACAACGGCAGCGGCCTTTCAGCACCTGCAACGGCCCAGCGCGCACGATGACGGTTACCCGACATCGACTGCAGGGCACCGGCAGAAGCCAGCTCACCCAGTGCCCTGCGATCGAGCTGTGCACGTTCCAGCAGCCCCTGTATGCCCGTGTAACGGCTACTGCGAGCGGAAACAATTCGTTGCCCCGCCTCCTCGGACAACCCCCGGATCATACACAGCCCCAGACGCAAAGCCGCCTCACCGTTGTCATCTGCTTCGAGCGAACAGTCCCAGTCGCTGTGATTGATATCGACACCGCGCACCTCCACGCCGTGACGCTGTACATCCTGCACCAGCTGCGACGCCGAATAAAACCCCATCGGCTGGCTGTTGAGCAGCGCACAGGTAAACGCGGCAGGCGTATGGCGTTTCAGCCAGCACGATACATACACCAGCAACGCGAAACTGGCCGAATGCGATTCAGGAAACCCGTATTCGCCAAAGCCCAGAATCTGTTGAAAAATCTGCCGCGCAAATTGCTCCTCGTAACCGCGCTCACGCATGCCGTTAACGAGTTTTTCCTCAAAAGGCCCTAAGCCGCCACGCCGTTTCCAGGCCGCCATCGCGCGGCGCAGCCGGTCGGACTCGCCCGGCGTGAAACCCGCGGCGACGACAGCGAGTTGCATCACCTGCTCCTGAAAAATGGGTATACCCAACGTGCGCTTCAACACACCTTCGACATCGCTGCTCGGATATTCGACGGCCTCCTCGCCACTGCGGCGCCGCAGATACGGGTGCACCATATCGCCCTGAATCGGCCCGGGCCGGACGATGGCCACTTCAATGACGAGGTCGTAGTAACAGCGTGGCCTTAGTCGTGGCAACATCGTCATCTGCGCACGCGATTCAATCTGGAACACGCCTATCGTATCTGCCTCGCAGATCATGTCGTAGACCACGGGATCTTCGGCCGGTACTGTCGCCAACGTGTATTCACGGCCATCGAACGCTCTGATCAAATCGAAGCTGCGGCGAATGGCTGTCAACATGCCGAGCCCGAGCACATCTACCTTGAGCAGACCCAGTTCTTCGAGATCGTCTTTTTCCCACTGGATGACGGTACGATCCGGCATCGCCGCATTCTCAACCGGCACCAGTTCGTGCAATGGTGAATTGGAAATCACAAAACCGCCGACATGCTGCGACAGATGCCGTGGAAATCCGATCAGTTCGCGCACCAGATACAATAGCCGCCGGATCACGGGACTCTTTGGATCGAGGCCGGCTTCCAGAATACGGCTTTCATCCACCTTGCGTCCGTCCCACCATTGCATGGATCGCGATAAACGGCCGACCTGTAAGTCGCTCAGACCCAACGCCTTACCCATATCGCGTATTGCGCTACGTGGCCGGTAAGTGATGATCGTTGCGGCAAGCGCCGCACGTTCACGGCCGTACTTGCGATAAATATACTGAATCACTTCCTCGCGGCGTTCGTGCTCGAAATCGACATCGATGTCGGGCGGTTCGTTGCGTTCTTTCGAAATAAAACGCTCAACCAGCAATTCCATGCGCCCAGGATCGACTTCGGTAATACCTAAACAAAAACACACGGCCGAATTAGCGGCGGACCCGCGTCCCTGACAAAGGATGTTTTGCGAACGTGCAAATGCGACGATGTCCTGCACGGTCAGGAAATAGGGCTCGTATTGCAGGTCGGCGATAAGCTCAAGCTCATGCTGTACGAGCCGCAGTACTTTTTCGGGTGCGCCGTCCGGCCAGCGGCGTTGTAAGCCCTCCTCAGTCAACCGGCGTAAATAACTCCCTGGCGTCTCGCCATCGGGCACAAGCTCATCCGGATACTCATAGCGCAGTTCGTCAGGCGAAAAGTCGATACGCTCAGCGATACACAGAGATTCGTCGAGCAACGGCCGTGGATAGACTCGCTGCAACACGTCCAGCGGCCGCAGATGCCGCTCGCCGTTCGGATACAACGCATAACCGGCACGGTCCACGGTCGTGCCAATACGAGTCGCGGTCAGTGCATCCTGCAAAATACGCCGTGAACGTACGTGCATATGCACATCGCCGCTCGCTACCAGCGGCAGATTCAGGCGCCGGCCTTCCTCCTGCAGCCTGGCAAGCTTTTCCCGCTGCCTCCCATCTGCGAGCAACTCGACCGCAATCCACAGACGGTCGCGAAACGTTTCACCGATCCAGCAATCCTCGCCATCGAACGCGAGGGTCTCATCCGGCACCCATAACACCAGGCAGCCGGGCAAACCCGTTTCGAAATCGGAGCGGCAAAGCTCGTAACTGCCTTTTTCCGCAGCACGCCGAGCGATCGTGATAAGCCGACACAACGCTGCATAACCACTACGATTCGCGGCCAGCACCACGAGTTTACGCCCGCTTTGCAAACGCAGTTCGGAACCGACGATCAGTTTGAGTGCATGCTCCCTGGCTGCCGCGTGGGCGCGCACGATGCCCGACATCGAACACTCGTCGGTGATCGCCAGCGCGCTATAGCCGAGCCTTGCAGCCGTCTCGATGAGTTCCTCAGGATGGGAAGCACCGCGAAGAAACGTAAAGTTACTCAGTGCGTGCAGTTCAGCATAAGCAGCGGTCATCCGAACAGACCGTGCAGATACCAGCCGGAAGGTCTGATCCGGTTACGAAAGACCCACAGACAGGTACCCGACGCATCCACCGCCGTGTAGTAATCACGTGAAATACCATCATCGTCCCACCAGCCGGTCTCAAGCCGTTCCGGACCGTCGAGTAAGGTCAGGCGGCACCCCGCGTGTACGGGGCAACCCTCCTCCGATGGCAGCGGTGAGGGCTCGGGCAGCATCCATAATGGCCGCTGGAAACCGCTGTAATCCGTCTGCGGACAATCCCGTACTCTGTCCACTTGAGGAACCTGCGCACGCCAGGCATATTCAGGACGATGTTCGAGCACCGTCGCCAGTGCGTCGACAGATCGCTCGCCGATACGTGCTGTCAAACGCTCCGCGAGCTGAGCAACCGAGTGGCGGCACCGGCCCGGCTTATCCCCGAAGCTCAAACCTTCCGCCGCCGTTCGCAGAGGCTGCGGCAAACCACCTCGCAAGCGAATTGCAATAACAGGCTCCGGAAGCTCCAGTCGTTCAAAGCGGAGACTTAAAAGCTCAAACCAGCAGGCCGCGGAACGCTCGGCAAACGCCGATCCGACCCGTAACTCCGTTGCCGGTTTTTTGAGGTGGAAAAAACTAAAAAACAAACGTTGCGTGCCCTGTTGCCTCTGCAACAAAAATCGCTCGTGCAGGAGCAGCAATTCGTTACAGGTGTTTAATAACTGCTCACGGTCCGACTGTTCCTCGGTCATCTCGACATCTGTACAAAACCTCTCCGGTGCCCGCCAGGCATCCCGGGGGTCGGGCAACACACCCAGCGCACGATCGAGTTCCAGCAACAGTTTCGCACCGAAGCGGCGTGCAAATCCCTCACGCGGCAACCGCAGGCAATCGCCTACCGTTGTAACACCCATGCTCGTTAAGGGCTCACAGACAGCGCTCGGCCATTCGAGGCAACGCAGCGGTAATCGACGCAATGCTCGAGGCAGATTTTCGCGCACACGAATACAGCAACACCGTTCATTACGCGCCAGCCACGTCGCTGCCAGCGGCGTCGGTGCAATCGCCAGAGCGGCGGTCACTCCCTGACGGCGTATCCCTGTCGAGATTCTCTCGCGCAGATTCTTTAAGCCGCCAAACAAACGCAGACTGCCCGCGAGTTCAAGCAACACTGCATCATGGCCTGCAATACTGACGAACGACGAAAAACGCTCAAGCCAGGCAGCCAGCCATTCGAGCACCTGCCGTTCACACGCCTCGCTGCGTTCTTCCAGCACAAGTCCGGGCAATAACGCCAGCGCCGCGTTGGCCGGCTGTCCGGGTATGACGCCGGCTGCTGCGGCCACTGCATCAGCCTGCAGCACTCGGTGAATCCCGTGCTGTTCCTCGACGACCGCGATAGCAGGCTGTGCTGTGAGCTGCACTGCCTCGCCATCTTCTGCCGATACCAGTCCGGAAACGGCCTCCAATGGCAGATTCGGCAACCACGCACAAAACCACAGGCGTTCGGCGGCAGTGGGGGTAACGGCGGGCAGCTCGGGTCGAGAGCCGGCTGGCATTGCGAACGAAAATGCCTGCTGTCCGGAGTCCTGTCTGTACCCAGCGGAGGGAGTGGCGCCACCCCGTGCCTTGACGGGCGATTTACGGGCTCGCCGCACAGCTACAGCAGGTTACAGAGCGTCGCCGGACGCCCCCCGCGGCTCTTCAGGATATGTACCCGCATCCCCCGTGCTGTCGATTCAAGTTCAACACGCAATGCCGCCGCAGAATGCTGCCGACGTGCTGTGAGCGGACGAAAGGCAATTGCCCAGCTATGGCCTCTTTCGGCCGCCAGTTGTAAACGACGGCTTGCCTGATCATCGAGCGTCTCCGGCCATAACAACACGGCTGAACAGGTATGGGAAGCGAGTGCCTGCTCGGCCGACCACAACAGGTCCCCCCTGTCTTTGGGCCGCACGATCAGTACGCGCGACAAATCGATACCGAATTGCTGCAAGGCCGGCGCATAAGGCTGAAACGGGGGGGCGATCCAGGCGATCCAGCCCGGCGCCGAAAATTCCGCCTGTGCTTCCTCGGTGCTCAGCCGGGCCAGCGCCGGCATCAGAAGACGTAATTCACCGATACCGTATTGCCCGACAAGAATCTCGGTCAATGCTTCCTGTGGCCAGCCTCCGCCAGGCAGATAACGATCGAGTCTGGGATATCCACTGGCCAGCCCCATGCGTACGGCCGATGCATCTCTGCCACGCCAGATACGAGGATTTTCGAGCAATTTCTCCAGAGGCGGTTTCATGAATCACCATAAACCGAGGCAGAGACTTCAGGATCTCAGTGCAATGGCAGACCGTCGCGGATGACGCCGACCACGACACCCTCGATGACGAGCGCCTGTTCTCTGAGATCGACCTCAATCGGCTGAAATTCCTCGTTCTCGGGCAACAGCGACACCAGCGTGCCCTTCTGCCGGTAACGTTTAACCGTGACCTCGTCGTCGAGACGGGCGACGATAATCTGCCGACTGCGCACCTCAGGCGTGCGGTGTACGGCAACGAGATCGCCGTCGAGAATACCCGCATCTTTCATACTCATGCCTTCAACGCGCAACAGATAGTGCGGTTTTGGGTGAAACAAAGCCGGGTCGATCTGGTAGTGCGTCTCGATATGCTCCTCCGCGAGGATGGGGCTACCGGCTGCAACCCGACCTACGAGCGGTAACCCCATCTGATCCCGCAGAGAATCCTTGAGTTGAATCCCTCGCGACGCGCCGGGCAGCAGCTCAAGCACACCCTTGCGCTGCAGCGCCCGCAGATGCTCCTCGGCCGCATTGGCCGATTTAAAGCCGAGTTCGCCGGCAATCTCCGCGCGTGTCGGAGGCATACCGGTTTCGGCGATAAACGCCTGAATCATCTCAAGAATTTCCTTTTGTCTCGGGGTCAGTTCACGCATTTGAGCATCCCTGTATGCATCTACAGTATGCTGGGATTATATACAGTATTTCAAACAGCGCAAGTGTATCTGCGCAGTTCTGAACCTGAGACATAAGTCTTTGCAAGCCCGGCAGGTATCACGTTTACTCTGCTGCGTAACCTGCGTCAGGAGTTCCTCGTGTACAGAATCATCCGCCCCGCCCTGCTGACAGCCATGGGCACAATGCTGTTAACGGCGCCACCCGTTCATGCTGAGCAGGAACGCTCGATGGACGGCTGGCCGGACTGGATACAAAAGAGCATGGCCGACGAATCCCGTAAACTAAAACTGCGCAAGGTGAAGTTTCCGGACAAGTCGATTCAGGCAAAACTGCCCGGCAAACCGGCAAAAGCCGAGGCCATCGAAAACGGCTGGTATCTGACGTCGGACATCAAGGCCGGCTCACCGCTGGAGTGCTACATTTTTAAGACGTCCTCCGATATCGCGACAATGGCCAACGAATTCGCCGAAAACAGCATCGCGGCCGTGGGTGAGAATAACCGCGCCAGCGTTGAGGATCGCAGCATATACCATGTTGCTGCCGGAGAAGTCGCGGGATTTCCCTATGTCGCACTCGAATGGATATACGCGCTCAACACGGGTTCCGAATCGCTGATCGGTTTTACCAAGGTACGTATCGCCAACAAAGGCGAAGTGACCTACGGCTGCGTGCACAACTATCTGGGCTATCGCGAAACCTTCAGACAGGCCTTCGAGAATTTCATCAGCAACGCGAAAGTCGACGATCCGACACCGGAGCCCTACTACGAAGAGATCGCGACGATGAATATGGCGGACATCGGCTACGGTGTCGTTTATACGTCATTTACGATCGACGAAGACGGCGATACCCGAGAATATTCGTTCGACGCGGCCCTCGTACCGGTCGACGAGGCCACACTGACCTACACGGACTCCGTATCGCTCACCTTTGCACGGCCCGACGGCAGTATCATCAATGCGCTTGTCGCCGATGTAGAGAACGGGGAACTGACGAACCAGCTTGAACTGCAGCGCAACGAATCGGGCGCATGGATATCGAGCGGTACGCTGCAGGGCAAGGATATCGAAACCGAGATCGACGGCGCCCTGAGCCCGGCAAGTGTCAGCACCACGCTGACGAAAACGCGCGAACTGTTTGCCGGAGACGAACCGTCAACCCACCTGCTCATGTGGATACCGTCGGTGGATCCGACCCGTTTCCTCGATACCCGCATCGTTCGCGACGATGCGGAAGTTGCGCGCAAAGGAACGATAGATGTCGGACCCATGCAGATTTCGGGATTGTTCGACGAGGCCGGGAACATGAAATCGAGTACCATGACGGTTGGTCCGGTCAGCATCGATATGGAGCGCGTGTGGTCCAGAGGCTCGCTTACTCAGTGATACGCCGTCTCGCCGGCTGCTGCCTTGCAGCCGGCGGTCTGTGCCTGCCTGCCGCTGTCGGTGCCGACGAAAGCCTGCCGTACTTTGCCACGATTTCGATCGAACGCGCTCAGGGTGAGAACGCGCGGCTGGGGGATACGATTCGTTCCGATCTGCACGTCGCAGACACCGACGCTGCGGCGCAACTGCTGGCCGCCGTGGACGGCGTGGACGTCATCGCAACGGGCCGCGGCACCGTCAGCATCGTGATGATCGAACGGCCAACGCTTGGCGCCCCGCCACAGCCGCAACACCGCCAGGCAAGCTGGGTGATTGATTTCGACGAGGAGCCGGTGCGGCAACTCGTCGCGGAATTGCGTACCCGAAGAGACCGTGAACCGACGATCGATGAACTTGTCGTCGACGTATTCGAACACATCCACGACAAAACCTACGCACGCTCATTCGATCTCGCCTCGCGGATAGCGAGAACCGGCGAAGGCGACTGTACCGAACACGCTGTCCTGCTGGTTGCACTTGCACGCGCCTTCGGATTCCCGGCTCGTGTCGTTACCGGCAACGTGATTCTGGAAACTGAGTCGGAGGTATTCGCATTCGGACACGCGTGGTCCGAAGTCCACGATGGCGAACGCTGGCAGATTCACGATGCGACACTTCCCCCGGACGAAGACTCCGGGGAACGCATCCGCTATTTGCCGCTGACAACGTTGACGGACGAAGGACCGGGATTTGGCTTCGCGATGGGTTACGCGGTCAATTCCATGCCGTCGAGAATTACCGGCCTTGCAAATCCCCGGTGAATGCCTCAAATCTGTCGCCATTCCACGACAATATCGAATAAAAACAGGCATTTTCATTGCAGCATAGTGCCGTTTGGGAAATAATGCCGGTGCTGTTAATCCAACTATTTAAGGGACCATCCAATGAATAAGACCGCACTCAGAGCCAGCGCGCTTGTGCTCTTCACCGCCTTGGCTACCGGCTGTGCCTCCACGGGACTGGAAGAAGTAAAAGCGACCGCTGACCGGGCCGCCGCCGATGCAGCCGCTGCTGCTTCCGCTGCCGAAGCCGCTCGTGCCGCCGCTGACCGCGCCGCACAGGCTGCTTCTTCGGCTCAGAGCACTGCCGACCGAGCACTGTCTGCTGCCTCGGAAAGCCAGGCGTGCTGCGAAGCAAATCGCGAGAGCATGGAACGCATGTTCCAGAAATCGATGTCCAAGTAGTCCGGCGACTACCCAGGGCCTGTTAACAGGCCCTGGCAACATCAATCGGACGCCGCGCCCGCCGCGGCGTTTTTTATGCGCGCTCCAACGACCACCGGCACACCATCGGATCGCGCCACGAGTTCCTCGGTCAGATCCCAGTCGAGCATACCTGCGATCTCGGCCGTGGCCGCAATAAACTGCTCGGTAACGTGCGTCAGCGGGTCCTTGCTGAACGACTCGACCTCCGGCTGTTCCACGTCGGCATCCAGCTTTTCAAGCTGCTCTTCCGTCTCTTCCGGCAAGCGCTGCGGCATTTCCAGCAGCGGATGAATCTCCATGACCAGATGGTCGCCTTCCCAGCCCATTTTGACGGGCAGATCAACAATTCGGACCCGGGTTCTTACGCGAACGTACCGGAACAGCGTTTCGATGTCCTCGGGGAACATACGGATGCAACCGTGAGACACCCGCATGCCGACACCCGCGGGCCGATTCGTGCCATGAATCAGGTAGCCCGGAATGCCCAGCCGCATAGCATGCCTGCCGAGCGGATTATCGGGTCCCGGGGGCACGATACGCGGCAATGGATCGCCGTCGGCCGCATGCTCGTCGCGAACGGACTGCGGCGGATACCACGTAGGATCTTTCGCCATCGCAACGATCTGCGTGTTGCCAATGGGGGTTGCCCAGTCCATGCGGCCAATGCTCATCGGATAGGTATGGACCCTGGGCGTCTCGCCGCGACGAGGCTCGGGAAAGTAATACATGCGGTATTCGGCGAGGTTCAGTACCAGCCCTTCGCGCGGCCCGGGCGGCAGCACGAAGCGATTCGGCAACACCACCTCGGTGCCCTCACCCGGAAGCCACACGTTTACACCAGGGTTGGCGCGTACGATGTCCTGATACCCAAGACCGTGACGCCTGGCGATATCGATCAGCGTGTCTTCGTGCGTTGCGATGACGGTCGATACGGCACCGATGACGTCATTGCCGGTGGGCGGCAGATCGTACACAGCGGCAGAGGCTGCGTTGCCGGATACAACGCAGAAAACGAAAAGCATAACTCTCACTGCCCGGTTTCCTCCCGGTCGATGACTTCAGTTTCGGACTCCGCCGCCGCCAGCCAGCGCTGCATGGCGGGGCTTTCGAGCAAACGATTAGGGTAATAGCCGGCCGACTCGGGCAAATTAATGCCGTAGGTCCGAAAACGCAGCACGACGGGGGCGAACATCGCGTCCGCAACCGAAAAGCGGCCGAACAACCAACCGCCGCGATCGCCGTAGCGACGATGGCAACCGGACCAGATCGCGATCACACGGTCGATTTCTGCGCCGAGCGCATCTGGAATCGGTATCCGCCGCCCCATGGCGCGACAATTCATTGGCATACAGGTTCGCAGCGTCGAGAAGCCTGAGTGCATTTCCGCGGAAACCGAGCGGGCATGCGCGCGTTCGTCAGGGTCCTCAGGCCAGAGCTGTTTGTCTGGCCAGCGTTCGGCTACCGTTTCGGCAATCGCAAGCGTGTCCCAGATTCCAAGATCGTCCAGTATCAGCACCGGCACCAGACCGGCAGGCGAAAAACGAGCAATTTCCTCGGCCGAGCCCGGACGATCGAGCGCGATACGGTGTTCGTTGAACGGGATGCCCGCTTCGGACAGCAGCAGCCAGGCCCGCAGCGACCAGGACGAGTAGTTCTTGTTTCCAATAACGAGAGTGGTAGTCATTATAAAGGCTCAGCTCCCCGCCACGCTATGGTAAACCATTGTGCTGTACCCGCGCATTGACCGCCATAGGGGCTTCCCGGTAGCCTGCTCCAATGGGCATGCGAATCTCCTTCGAGCTGACGGACCGCGATCTCGAGTTTTTCAGGATTGCCCTGCAACAATCGCGCGAAGCCGTGCGCGATGCCGAGGAACGCGAAATTATCGAGGCGATCGGCGATGTGCTGGATAAGATTCGCCAGAACGATCCCCTGCCCGATTTCGTGGGCCGCCGCATCCCGGAGCTGGAATCCCTGATCAGCATGCTGACCGACGACGAGTGGCAGCTACCTGAGGGAGACCGTGAGCAGTTGCTCGCTACATTCATTTACTTTGCGGATCCGGAGGACATTCTCCCCGACGACATTCCGGTCATCGGCTACCTCGACGATGTCATCATGATCGAAATCGTCGCGCGGGAATTGCAACACGTTCGCGAGGCCTACGAGGACTTTTGCGAATTTCGCGACAACTTCGACGACGAACAAGAGGATGTCGATGCAGTGATTCGAAGGGATCGTCTCGACCGACGGCGTCAGCAACTGCACCAGCGGATGCGCCGCCGCTCGGCACAACAGGCCAGAAACAAAATCTGGTAATCGGTTCCGGTTACCGTATTCCCAGTCTAAGGTAACCGGACCCTTTAGAATTGAAATAAGGTAACCGGAACGCGGGGGGATTATAGGCGCATCAGCACCGATCCCCACGTAAAACCGCCGCCGAAGGCTTCCATTAGAATGAGATCGCCTTTTTTCACGCGTCCGTCGCGAATGCCTACGTCCAGAGCCATCGGTACCGACGCCGCCGATGTGTTGCCGTGGTCCTGCACGGTCAGAATGACCTTCTTCATCGGCATATCCAGCCGTTTTGCCATCGCCTGGATAATTCGGATATTGGCCTGATGCGGCACGAGCCAATCCAGTTCTTCCTTGCTGACTCCGGCCTTGTCGAGCGTTTCCTGCGCGATGGCACCCAGCGTTTTAACCGCAACCTTAAACACTTCGTTGCCGGTCATCATAATTTTGGCGCCGTCGGTACCGGCGGTTGCAAGATCGGTGGAAACGCCAACCGGGTAGTAGAGTAAATCCCTGTATTGACCGTCCGCCCCCAGCGCGCAGGAAATAATGCCCTGCCCATCCGACGGCTCCAGAATAACCGCGCCCGCACCGTCACCGAACAGAACACAGGTATTGCGGTCCGACCAGTCAATCAGTTTTGTGATGCACTCGGCCCCTATAACAAGCGCACATTTCGCCTCACCGGCCCTGATGAACTTGTCCGCCGTCGTGAGCGCATAGATGAATCCCGTGCACGCAGCCTCGAGGCTGAAAGCCGTACAGGCCGGAATACCCAGTTCGTGCTGAATGATCGTCGAAACATTCGGGAAAACCAGATCGGGCGTGGTCGTTCCCGTCACCACCATATCGATATCGTCCGGCTCCACGCCCGCCGCTTCCATGGCGATTTTTGCGGCCTCGATACACATGCCAGACGTCGTTTGCCCCTCCGAACAGACATGCCGGCGTTCGACACCCGTGCGCGTTCGAATCCACTCATCCGACGTATCAACGATCTCTTCGAGATCCTTGTTTGTCATAATGCGTTCAGGAAGGTAACGACCAGTGCCGGTAATGCGTGAAAAGATCATGCGGTCTCCTCCTGCAACAGGTTGCCGATCTGCTGCGGCAACTGGTTCCTCACTTCGACGATCGCGGTGTCGATTGCATGCTGAAAGGCGTGAGCGTCAGCGCCCCCATGACTTTTGATAACAATACCATTAAGGCCAACGAGCGTCGCACCGTTGTAGTTGCGCGGGTCCACCTGCCCGGCCAGCCGCCGCAGCACGGAACCGGCCAGCAGCGCCTGCAGCCGCGTCATCCAGTTACGCGTAAACGCACGCTTCAGGTAGTGCACCGTGAGATCGACGGCACCTTCAATGGTCTTGAGCGACACGTTGCCCGTGAAGCCATCGGTGACGACCACGTCGGTTTTGCCCGAAAACAGATCGCTGCCCTCGATAAACCCGACGTAGTTCAGCGTACTATTGGCGAGCAACGCGGCGGCTTCCTTAACGACGTCGTGTCCCTTGGTGTCCTCCGCGCCGATGTTCAACAGCGCCACCCGCGGCCTGTCCATGCCGACGATATCCGCCGCAACGATCGAACCCATGACCGCATACTGAAACAACTGCTCGGATGTCGCCTGCGTGTTGGCACCGAGATCGAGCATATGCACACTACCCCCCTTTGCCGGCAGTTCGCCGATGATGGCAGGACGACCGATACCCGGCAGCATTTTCAGAACGAATTTAGCCGTCGCCATCAGCGCCCCGGTGTTGCCGGAACTGACGCAGGCATCGGCCTCGCCGTCCCGCACGAGGTTGATCGCGACGCGCATCGACGAGTCCTTTTTGCGCCGCAGGCTGTCGGCCGGAGGTTCAGACATCCCCACGACTTCACTCGCATGCACGATTTTCAGCCGTGAGTTTTCACCGACAATGCCCTGCACCAGCGATCGCAGCACCGTTTCATCGCCGACGAGAATCAGCTCGATATTGACGTATTTTTGCAGTGTCGCGGCGGCAGCACGCACAACAACCTCGGCACCGAGGTCGCCACTCATTGCATCGAGAGATATTCTGGAGCGTGATCCCACAGGTCATCTGACCGCCGCCGACTAAAGCAGCCGATCAAATCCGGGAAAAGCTACTCGTCGTCTTCGATCTCAGGCTGTTCGACAACCTGGACGCCGCGGTAGAACCCATCCGGAGTCACGCGATGGCGCAGGTGGGTCTCACCGGATGTCGGATCGACGGACAGGGCCGCTTTCTTCAGCTTGTCATGCGAGCGGCGCATGCCGCGAGTGGACGGAGTCCTGCGACTCTTTTGAACTGCCATATGTTTCTCCTTACAAGCCCGAAACGCGTTTCAGACCCTCATTCATTCCTTGTTTCGCATCTGCTCACGTAGTGAGGCAAACGGTCGTGTTTTCTCTTCCGCAGGCTCCTCATCCAGAGAGACTGCGCGGCATTCCGCCCTGTCTTCGTGCATCGCCGCGAATGGCATTGCCAACGTCAGCAATTCCTCGACGATGTCCATCGGTCTGAGCATTCTATCGTCCAGCTCCCAGACCTCATACCCGTCAGTCCCGGACACGTTGCGATCGCCGTCCGGAAGCACCAGACGCGGCTCCGACGCCACGCGCAGCCGAAAAGGCTCAAGGCACCGCTGACAGACCGCATCGATCTCGGCGAAAACCTGCCCGACCACGATCGGGAGGCTGCTCTCGCCGTCCAGATACCCGAATCGAATCACACCCGACACGGGCGAATTACGCCAGTCCTCCGGTATTTTATCGGCGTCGAGCACAGCCAGATCGTTTTCGATAATCCTCGACAGGTCATCAAAAAAGCCAACTTCTTCAGCAAATTCAATAACTTGGCCGACCGACGCCCATTCGGACACGGTACGGCGCTCACGCAGCGGATTGCCCATGGCGCGCGCATGATAAGTACAGGGGCCGCCACTGTCAAAACATCTTGCGGAGACGCCAATACAATACCGCATGCTTTCCGCCGCAAACCGGGTACACTCATCGGAAATTCGATAACAGCCTGATTTGCCTATGCAAAACCCATCCGCGCCAGCCATTGTGCTGGCTTCCTCGTCGTCCTATCGTCGCGGCCTGCTCGATCGTATTCTGCACCAGTACGAAGTCGTATCGCCCGACGTCGACGAAAGCAATACCGACAACCTCGCTCCGGGCGCCCTGGCGGCACAGCTCGCGCGCAGGAAGGCGGAGGCCGTAGCCAGTAACACCCGCCGCGCGCTGATTATCGGTGCAGATCAGATCGCCGTCCTCGACGATACCGTGTTGGGCAAACCCGGCGATCATCAGACCGCCGTCGAGCAACTGCTCGCTGCATCGGGCAAGACTGTGACGTTTCTGACTGCCGTCTGCTTTCTCGATCCGATTGAAAAAACACGCTACGAATACACCGACACGACGAAGGTGCGCTTTCGCCGCTTCGATCGGCGGCTCGCAGAAGCGTACCTCCGCCACGACGAACCCTACGACTGTGCAGGCAGCTTCAAACTCGAAGGCGCAGGATACGTCCTGTTTGAGTCGGTCGACACCAACGATCCGACGGCACTGATCGGCCTGCCGATGATCTGGGTTGCCGATCGTTTATTGCAGTTGGGATATCTGCTGCCTTAACGCTGCTGTTCAACTCCTCAGTCACGTCGCCGTGCTTCGATAATTCCGACCGCAAGGAACCGTTCCAGATCGTCGGCGAGCGGTGCAGTAAAGTGCAGTTCATTACCGCTGTCGTCGGCGAATGCAATCGATTGTGCGTGCAGAAACAAGCGCTGCAGACCGAATGTCTTCGCTACCCGGTTGGCGTCCCGGTCGCCGTAACGATCGTCGCCCAGTATCGGATGCCCGGCATGCTGTAAATGCACTCGAATCTGATGGGTTCTTCCCGTCGCCGGCGCACACTGCAGCAGGCTGTAACGGCCAAACGTACGCGACAGCGTCACTCTGGTCTGCGCCGCCTTTCCATTGCCGCTGACGACGACGTGTCGCTCCCCTTGCTTCCTGTGCTGAACGTACAGCGGGGCATCTATCAATTGCTCGCCCAACTGCCAGTCACCCACCACGAGCGCCAGATAGTTTTTCTCGACCTGCCCTTCACGAAAGCACTCATGCAGCTCACGCAGCGCGCTGCGGCGTTTTGCGAGCACGAGACACCCCGACGTCTCCCGGTCGATCCTGTGTACGAGTGCCAGGTCTCTTAAATCCGGCCGCGCGTGCCGCAGCAGCTCCACGACACCGTGACTGACACCGCTGCCACCGTGCACGGCCATCCCGGTCGGCTTGTTGACGACCAGCACGCGTTTGTCCTCGAACAGCACCGAATCGAGCAGCGCCTCGGCCGTCGGTGCGGCAGGTGCGGCGCCCGGTACGCGGATTCTCGCTGGCGGAATGCGCACGACATCGTTCGCCTGCAACTTATACTCCGCGCGCACCCGGCCGCCGTTAACACGCACTTCGCCGCGGCGCAGCAGCCGATACAAACGCCCCTTGGGCAGGCCCGGAAGCTCTTTTTTCAGGAAATTGTCGATCCTCTGCCCAGCTCTGTCATCGTCGACGGACACCTTGCGCACCGGTGTGCGCCGGGTATCGCCAGCAGGAGGTTCAGAAGCGCCAGCGAATTGTTTCTTTTGCATGATCAACACGTTGCAGCGGCCAGTGGGTGTGCTATATTAACGCCCCGTGGCGTCCGGGCCTACCGGCGCCTACGAAATTTACACGACTTTTTCGGTCTCGCGATCTGCGAGACCTGGATTCAGACGGCAGCACTATCGATCATCGGTATGCGCGCCAAAGCGGCATGAGCCGCAGGGACATCATGCAGATTTTACTGTGGATTCTGACGGAACTTCGTCAGATTCGGACTCAGGTAATAGTGCCTTTTAGCGGCGCAATCGCGCGCCCCGCTCCATTGTGTGATTCGCCCTGCGCCCGTCAGGCGCACCATCGGTTATTGCTGCCCTCCACGCTTCAAGCAGGGCAAAATGAAAAGAATGCTTATCAATGCAACTCAACAAGAAGAGTTGCGCATGGCGATGGTCGATGGCCAGCGTCTTTACGACCTCAACATCGAGGCACCGGCCAGCGATCGTAAAAAGGCCAATATTTACAAAGGGAAGATCACACGCATCGAGCCGAGTCTCGAAGCTGCGTTCGTGGACTACGGCTCCGAGCGCCACGGATTTCTGCCACTGAAGGAAATTTCGAGCGAGTATTTCGTCAGGGAGCCGAAAGACAGCAACAAACCCAATATCCGCGACGTCCTCAAGGAAGGTCAGGACATCGTCGTCCAGGTCGACAAGGAAGAGCGCGGCAACAAGGGCGCTGCGCTGACGACATTCGTTAGTCTGGCCGGCCGCTTTATCGTGCTGAAACCGAACAAAGCTCGCTCGGGCGGCGTCTCAAGGCGCATTACGGGCACCGATCGCGATCTCGCCCGCAGGTCTCTCAACGAGGTACAGGTCCCCGACGGCATGAGCGTAATCCTGCGCACCGCGGGCATCGACCGCACGGCCGAAGAACTCGCCTGGGACCTGGAAAACCTGATTACGATCTGGACGGCCATTCTCAATGTCGTGCTGGAACGTCCATCGCCCTTTCTGATTTATCGCGAAAGCGATTCCGTCGTCCGCGCACTGCGCGACTATCTGACAAACGACATTGGCGAAATACTGATCGACGACGAACAGACCTATAAGGAAGCCTGCGAACACGTTGAGTCGACGATGCCGCACAACATTCGCAAGCTGAAACATTACACCGATCCGGTACCGCTGTTTACGCGCTTCCAGGTCGAATCGCAGATTGAATCCGCATTTGCGCACAGTGTCACGCTGCCGTCCGGCGGCAGTATCGTTATCGACCACACCGAAGCGCTCGTGTCGATCGACATCAACTCGGCGCGTGCAACCAAGGGCGGCGACATTGAGGCAACTGCACTCAACACCAACCTTGAGGCAGCCGAAGAGATTGCGCGCCAGCTTCGCATCCGCGACCTGGGCGGCCTCGTAGTCATCGACTTCATCGACATGGGACCGCAGAAACATCAGCGACAGGTGGAGAACCGGCTGCGAGAAGCGGTGCGCCAGGACCGTGCGCGCGTACAGCTTGGCAAGATCAGCCGCTTCGGGCTACTTGAAATGTCGCGGCAGCGGCTGCGCCCGTCGATCGGCGAATCGGCCAATCAAACCTGCCCGCGCTGCACGGGATTCGGCACGATCCGCGGCACCGAATCGCTTGCGCTTGCCATCCTGCGAATCGTCGGAGAAGAGGCGCGAAAGGAACGCACCGCCAAGGTGATTGCACAATTGCCGGTCGAAGTCGCAACCTATTTGCTCAACGAAAAGCGCGACTGGGTGCAGAACCTCGAAGACCAGAACGACACTCAGGTCGTGCTCGTCGCCAATCCGCACATGGAGACTCCGCACTACGACGTGCGTCGTGTACGCGACGATCAAACCGAGCTTCCGGAAAACGCCGGCGTCAGTTTCTCGCTGGCCGACGGCCCTTCGGAACCGGAGCCACCGCAGGCCATTCTTGAACGCAAGGGTGTCGAGACTGCAGCCGTCGGTGTTTTGAAGCCGTCGACGCCCGCACCGAAACGCCAGGAAGCGGCCAGCCCCGGCATCATTGCGAAAATTGTGGGATTCTTCGCTGGCGGAGAGGACGAACCGCAACCCGGCAGAAGCCGCAGAAAGACGTCCGGAAATCGCGGCCGCCGTTCACAGCAGCAGTCACGGAAGCGTGGCGATTCGCGCAGGAGTAACGAGAGCCGTGGCGATCAACGCAAAAAATCCGCAAAAAAGACGCGCGGAAAACAGCAGAACCGCAGCCAGCAACAAAAAGATCAAAAGTCGAAGAAACCGCAAAAGAAACAGAGGCAAGGCCAGAACCAGGCAAAAAACGAACAAAACAAAGCAGCAAAGACCGAGCAAAAACGCACACGCAGCCGCCGTGGCCGTCGGCGGCGGCGCGGCGGCAACAAGTCCGAACAGGCGGCAAATGACAACGCACAGGCGAATCAGGCTCAGAAGTCGAACACACAGGATAAGGCAACGGACTCCAACGGCGCCAACCAGCCTGCGCCAGGCAAACCTGACGCCGTGCAGAAGGCGGCGCCGAAAACACGCGCACGCAAACCAAAATCCGAAAAAACTGCCGGCGACCGCGGCAAAACAGACAGCAAACCGGTGAATCAGGGCCCGCCGAAGGTCCGTACAGATGCTGAGCGCGCCGCGGATGCGGCTGCAGCCAAAGGCAACTCAGCGCAAAAGCCCGAAGTGAAACCCGCCACGGAAGCAAAGCCTGCAGGACCTGAGAAAAAGCCGGCTGCGGAACCCCGCGCTGACACAAAGCCCGCCGCTGCGGAGACAAAAAAGGAACGTACGAGTAATGCCGATGGAGCAAACCCAGGCACAGAGCAGAAACCGGCATCTGCGGCGAAGCCGAAGACCGGAGGACGCCTGCTGCCCTGGGAGGATCAGCCGCCTCAGGACTCGTAATTGATTACGCGTCTTTCGCGAGTGCCTCAAGCAGGCCCCGGGACGCATCTTCGACGAGATCGAGGACACGTTCAAAGCCGGCCGTACCGCCGTAGTACGGATCCGGCACCTCAGACTGATCCGATGACGAAAACTCGAGAAATAAGCGCACTTTCGAACGATATGCTTCGGGCGCCTGACGCGTGAGGTTGGCGTGATTATCCCTGTCCATCGCAATGATGTAGTCAAAACGCTCGAAGTCGGCATCGGCAACACGCCGCGCACGTAATCCGTCAAGCGAAATTCCGCGCTGCCGCGCCGTGGCAACGGCCCGACTGTCAGGAGGTTCTCCCACGTGGTAGGCATGCGTGCCCGCGGAATCGATAGTTATGCTATGCGTGAGTTTCGCCTCCGCAACAAAGTGCCGGAATACACCTTCCGCGGTAGGCGATCTGCAGATGTTGCCCATGCAGACAAATAGGACACTCGTTTTCTCTTTTATTTCAATCACTTAACACCTTTTCGGAGCACCTCTTATCGACCATTGTTGGATGCCGTAAGTATCTGATTTCTTGTAGTTGGCAGCAAGGATAAGAGGCAATTTTTTGGGGTTGTGATGGGAGTCACATTTGTGAAATTTCCAGGAACCTTGGTGATGAATTCGTTTCGAATATTTCGAATATGGAGTATATTCATTTTCGAGACAGGAGACTGACATGGCTACCTCAGAACAGCGAATCCCTGACCTACCCAGCGACGAAGATGTACGACTGGCACGGGAGACAGGACGAAAGATCGCCGCCGTAATTGGCCAGGGCGATACGGCACAGCTGTGTGTTCACGACGGTGACGAACGTTTCATGATCCCGATGGTTGCAATGAAGATCCTCGCCGACATCCTGAATCAGATGGCCCAGGGCAACGCATTCGCCCTTGTGCCCGTAGGGTACATGCTCACCACGCAGCAGGCAGCCGACCTCCTGAACGTGTCGCGCCCGTACTTTGTGAAGCTCCTCGAACAAGGCGAGATCCCGTTCACCAAGGCCGGACGCCATAGACGCGTGAAGCACGAGGACCTCGTGGCCTACATGCAGAAGATAGACGCAGAGAGCAACGAAGCCATGACCACTCTTGCCAAGCAGGCACAAGAACTGGATATGGGCTATTGATTGTCGAATTTCACCGTCATCTACGATGCGTGCGTCCTGTATCCGGCACCGATGCGCGACCTGCTGATAAGGCTGGCCAGGACGCGTCGCTTCAGGGCGAGGTGGACCCAAGACATACACCGCAAGTGGATAGACGCCCTCCTCAACGAGCGGCCCGACCTCAAACGAGAACAACTTGAGCGTACTGCTGAGCTCATGAACAAAGCGGTCCCAGGCGCACTCGTAACCGGTTACGAGACGCTGGTCAGACGACCTGAACTCCCGGACCCCGACGATCGTCACGTACTCGCAGCTGCGATTCGGTGCGGAGCCGCCGCGATCATCACAACTAATCTGAAGGACTTTCCGAAAGACCAGTTGGACACATACGAAACGCTGGCAATACATCCGGACGATTTCATCATGGACCTGGCGGACCTCGAGCCACAGCTGCTGGAGATCGCAGCCAAGGAGCAACGCGCCGACCTGACCAATCCCCGTGTCGACGTCGCGGAGTTCATTGAAAACCTGAAACGCATCGGCTTGCCGCAGGCTGCCTCCTTCCTCGGGAAGCGTAGCGACCTTATCTGATTGATTCGCGCCCCCACCACCGTCAGCTCCCAGTGAGAGCAGTAGTTCGAGTGTCCTGTGGTCTGAGTTAATAGAGGGTGGGCTTCGGCCAGAAGGAGCGGACATATGCGCAGCTAGATTCTTGACACGCTACCAGTCCTACGCCTGAGCTACCGCCGGACGAATTACGGGACGGCCGAACATCGTTCCTCTACGTTCTTCCACGGCTGCAGAACAAACTCCAATGGGGTTCTGAAGACGAGCACCTGGCTAGGCGTCGTGTCGATATATTGCGACCAGAGCGTATTATCGCTCACTGTCACTGATCGGGGATCGACTTCGGCCACGGCCGCATCCAGAAGAAGCCCATTATAGAGAAGTTCGTCATAGACCCCGTTTCTCCAATAGATTCGGTCATTCTCTAGTACCCACGTGTCCCGCAGCGCAACACTCTGTGCTGCGGCCGTTGGCATATCGAATGCCACAGAAAATTTCGGCGCAACGGCATTGTCTTCAACTTGCCAGATGTCTGCAGAGAGCCGGCCATTTTGTAGGTAATAGTTGAAAACTGGCGCCGGTGGGGTAAAGAGATCGACAGGATTCAACGAAGCGCCGCTGCTATCTACGTCGATCACCATCAGAAAACTCATGTCGCTTGTCGAATCATTGAGATCCCGAACATACGTAGACCACTCCGCGCGAAAAACCGGCGCACCAGTCAGCACATCGAGCGTCTGGTATATGTTGAGGGTCAACAAGTACTGCATCGGCTGATCCATAGTCATCTTGCTCCGAGCAAGCTTGAATCCGCTTGGCAGCTCGAGTGATGCTTCGAATGCTGCAGCGTTCTGTGGAGGAACAACGAAATTAATAAATATCGACGGGACATTGTCGTCGAGCACATTGAAAGGAAGCAACGATTCCTCCAGACCCATCAAAACCAGGAATGCATGGCCATACGAGTAAGCGCCGAAAGTGAAATTCCTGAACACTTGCAGCGCGCCCGCATACGCAGGGTCCAATCCGAGTGACGGGTCATTCAGATTGAAATAGGGTGTAAAAGCGAGTTCGAGCGGCCGCTGAAACAGCACGACGTTGCTCGGCCTTCTTTGAACGAAAGCTGACCACGGACTTGAGTTGCTGAGATTTACTTTGTTTGGATTGACAGCGATCAACGACGCATCTGTCAGTACACCATTGTAAAGCGCCTTATCTGCCAGGCCGTTGATCCAGTAAAGAGCGTCGTTCGCTTCTGCCCAAGGCTTCCCGACACGTACTTCGCGCCCCGTGCCCGTCTTGGGTAGCGCGAAAGATGCAATAAAGCCGTCGTTGGATACGTTTACCGTTTCACCGTCGATCTCATAACTCACCTGAGAAGCTGGCTTCATAAATCCAGGATAAGTGGGGTCGGCGCCCGCCTCACTGGATTGAACTTCGACAACCATGTAACGGGGCTTCGGATCGCCCTCTCTCTGAACGTAGACCGACCATTCGGAACGGTAATTGACCACACCAGCGATCACCACACTGTAAAAATTCAACGACAAGTAGTAGCGCGGCTTTTCATTCCTGATGATTACAATTGGGGACAATTGAAAGCCTCGCTGAGGGAGTTGCAAAGCCTGTTCGAGCGCCCGAACATTCTTTGCTGGAATCTCCCAGTTGAAGTACAGCATGTCATTGGCGACCAGGTTTACCACCGGTTCCTGTGGTGGCAGGACTGGCAGGCCGTCACAGATGTCCGGCCCACCAGGCTGTATCGCCAGGAATGGGATGATGCTGCAGGCCCGTATGAGCTCGAGTCCGCCGAAATTCTGCTGTTTGATTGGAATTGTCAGTTTTCACCGATATAGAGCCAATGCGTTTTCGGTGTAAAGGAGCCACCTGGTTTTCACCGTAATGGAGCCATTTCGTTTTCGGCGTAATGGAGCCGGTGGTTGCCTGATTTCAGGCTCGAACTTTCTGTAAATACAGATACCCTCGCGTCCTTTTTGAGCGAGGGTATCGATGGCGAACAGGAGGTTCGAGATGTACGAACTACGACAAGCGCTGGTGCGCATGCGGCTCGGCGATTCCGACCGGGCCCTGGCCAAGGCGGGTCTGATCGGCCGTCGCAAGGCGCGAGCGCTGCGCCGGCTGGCCGAGGCCGAAGGCTGGCTGGACCCACAACGGCCCTTGCCCGAGGATGCCGTGCTGGCCGAGGCGCTGCCGCGGGCCCGGCAGCAGTCGTCTTCGGTCTCTTCGGTTGAGCCTTTTCGCGATAAGGTCGAGCAATGGGTGGCTCACGACATCCCGTGCCGTGCGATCCACCAGGCGCTGAAGCGAGAACACCAATACAACGGCAGCTACTCATCGGTGTACCGCTTCGTGCAAAGCGTCAAGCCGCGCCAGCAGAAGGCGACGATGCCGCTCGACTTTGCACCGGGCAAAGCCGCCCAGATCGACTTCGGCAGCGGCCCGGAGCTGATCGACGTGGAGACCGGCGAGATCGTCAAGACCTGGTTCTTCCTGATGACGTTGTGCTGGAGCCGGCACCAGTACGCGGAGATCGTGCTGAATCAGAAGGTACCGACCTGGCTGGAATGCCACCGCCGCGCCTTCGAGTGGTTCGGCGGTGTGCCGCAAAAACTCATCATCGACAACGCCAGGTGCGCCATTACCCGCGCCTGTCGCCGCGATCCCGTGGTGCAGCGCGCCTATGCCGAGTACGCCGAAGGCTACGGCTTCAGGATCGACGCCCTGCCGCCACGACAGCCGCAGATGAAGGGTCGCGTGGAATCGGGTATCAAATACCTCAAGACCGGCTTTTTGCCGTTGCGCGAGTTCCGGGATATCGTCGATGCCAACCGGCAGTTGCAGACCTGGGTCCTCGAGGAGGCCGGCAACCGCGTCCACGGCAGCACGCACGAGCAGCCGCTGGTGCGCTTTGAGATCGAGAAGCCCTTGCTGCAGCGCTTACCGGCGGTGGCGCCGGAACTCGCCGAATGGGCCAAAGTCAAGGTCCACCGCGATTGCCATGTGCAGTTCGAGAAATGCCTGTACTCAGTGCCCTTCAAGCTGATCGGGCAGTCATTGTGGCTTAAGGCAACGCCGGTGACCGTGCGTATCTACCGCGACCACGAGCTGGTGGCGGTGCATTCCCGGCACTTTAAGCCGGGCAGCCGCGCCAGTATCGACGACCATCTGCCGCCGGAAGCCATTGCCTGGAAGATGCGTGATCCGCAATGGTGTTTACGCCAGTCGGAGAATATCGGTACATCCTGCCATCAGCTGATCCGCACGCTGTTCGCTGATCGGGTCCGGGACGACCCTCGAACCTGGACAGAGGCAGCTCCACGACGAAGATTTGTCAGGCGGTTCCGACCCGCGTATCTCAGACTGATTCACCGTCGTTTTTAGCTGCTACTGTCTCGTCTCGAAGGCTCGTGTCCACATCACCGGAACCGTAAAATGCGAGCAACTATTGACAGGTCACAACATATCAGTGGGCCGCTTGATAAATTCGGTGACTCTCAGTCGCATCACAACGCCCTTGGGCAAGGCGAGCGAGCGCAGGACTGGCCGTCGCCAATTCAAGCGAGCTCAACGCCGCCGAAGGGCGTTGTGTTGCGACCCACAGGGAGCCCTTCTCAAGGGGCATACCGGTGTTGAAGCCACTTGACATAGCCCGGCTATGCCGGCGCAGCTTCGCCTGGGTCTGCCCCTTGAGAAGGACTCTGAGAGTGACCGAATTTATCAAGCGGCTCACTGGGCCGTGTGGTAAAAAAAGATCAGGGATTTCCGCCAATTCCATGACACTGCTGACTGCCGTTTGCCCATTGCTCGATCGCATCGGCAATTCCGATGTAGTGCTTTGCCGTGAAAAAATCGATTCGAACCGATTTTTCGTCAACCCGGTGCACATCGGCCGCCAACAAATAAAAGCCCCCTTCGGACTGCATGATGGTCCCGCTGTGCTGCTGTTGGACGGTAATTTCCGCTTTATTCTCGGAGACTTTTTCGATGCGATCGTTGTTGACCACCGTTTCAGAACTCATGCTGCTGCCGCGCATCGTCGTCGAGCGATATCCACCCGGTACGCAGCCCTGTAACTTATCGTCGATATTTTCGAACACCGCATCGAATGGCTGCGCCACGTCTTTGCTGAACACCATGCGCTTGAATGGCCCCATACCGGTACCCTGCTCCTCGGTCAGCAACTCAATATAGTGTTGGCGCGATTCAGGTACGGTTCCACAGGAAACAATGCCGATACAGGCGACGAAAAACAATGCATACAGTTTTAATTTCATGACGCTCTCACGTGTATTACAAAACGTGGATCCGTCAAAACAAGCGTGATCTTTCGGTCCACCCCAGGCCGTTATCCAGCCTAGTGGAAAGTCCCCACAAGATTTGTGACCTGATGCTCAATATTCGGAATCTGCAAGCGGTGACATCACTCTTTGAATGCCGCACCGGAATCGCTCTTTCCGACTAAAGCTCCGGAGGCCTGCGAACCCGCGTTTGTTGCTCGAACGCATACGCAATGTCGATGAGACGCTTTTCCTCCCACGCCCTGCCGGTAAACGTCATTCCGATGGGCAACCCGTGCACGAATCCAGCCGGGACTGTGATACTCGGATAGCCCGCAACTGCGGCAATTGACGATGTGCTGAGACCAAATTTGTCGCCGTTGACGAGGTCTATTTTCCAGGCCGGCCCGTTCGTCGGCGCAATGATCGCATCGAGTCGCTGGCCATCGAGCAGACCATCCAGTGTATCCGTTGCGATGCGTCTGCTGGTATTCAGGGCCTCGATATAGACGGGATCGGCAAGCGACGCTTTGGCGGCCGCCGTCTCAAACCGATCCTGACCGAACCACGGCATAGTCTCGTTCGCGTGCCGGATATTGTACTCAATAAGCTCATCCAGGTTTTGTATTCGTGCGCCGCTGGATTCGAGGTACGCATTCAGATCGTTTCGAAATTCGAAATACAGGACCTCCCACTCGGCGGAGAACATTTCATCGTAGTCGACATCGAGATCGTCTACGACCGTAGCCCCGGCCGCCTCCATCACCTCGATACTGTGCTGCAATATTTCCTCAACCGCGGGGTTCGATCCGGCGCCGTAGTAACTGCGGAGCACGCCTATACGTCTGCCTGCCAGCGCGTCGGCGTTCAAACCGGCAGTGTAGTCTTCGTGAATTCCTGCATCGCGGGTCACCGAATCGTCCGGATCCGGACCGGCGATTGCGCCGAGCAGAATCGCGGCATCCCTGACGGATCGAGCCATCGGGCCGGCAGTATCCTGACTGTGCGAAATCGGAATGATGCCGTTGCGACTGACGAGGCCCATGGTTGGTTTGATACCGACAACTCCGTTCGTTCCGGCCGGGCATACGATCGAACCGTCTGTCTCCGTACCCACCGAAACGGTTGCAAGATTGGCAGCCACAGCCACGGCCGAACCACTGGAGGATCCGCACGGTGACCGTGTCGTATCATAAGGGTTGAGCGTTTGTCCGCCCAGGCTGCTCCAGCCGCTGGTCGACCGCCGCGACCGGAAGTTCGCCCATTCGCTGAGATTCGCTTTCGCCAGGATGACGGCCCCGGCGTCGCGTAAGCGCTCGGCGATGAATGCGTCCTCCGACGCTTTGTGGTCGCCAAGCGCTAACGAACCTGCACTCGTGGCCATTTCGTCGGCGGTATCGATGTTGGCCTTAAGCACGACGGGTATGCCGTGTAGTGGACCGCGCGGCCCGGACTGGCCCCGCTCATCGTCGAGCGCTCGCGCAATAGCCAGTGCGTCCGCATTTATTTCAATAATCGAGTTGAGTTGCGGGCCGTTTTGGTCGAGTGTCTCAATGCGATCCAGGTACCACTGTGTCAGAGATTCGGAGCTCAACTCGCCACTTTGCATTCGATCGTGCAATTCGTCGATCGTAAGCTCTTCGAAGTCTGTGTTGTCGCCACAGCCTGCGGCGACAAACACAGAGCATGCGAGTTTCCACCAACGCATCTAGAAGTCGTACGAGGCGCCGACAAAGAATTTTCGGCCCAGCAGATCGAACTGACCGCGTGACAGGTAGCTCATTCTGTCTATCGCAATCGGCGGCGCTTCGTCCGTCAGATTATCCACGCCAAATCGCAGCACGAGATTGTCTCCGAACGTGCGTTGTGCAACGATGTCATGGTAGACGATCGTGCCGGTATGCGTGACATCGGCGTAGTCGGGGTTTGCACGCAACAGCGAATTGCTGAAGCGAACCACCGAGTCGACGTAACGCGCCTCGTAGCCAAACGACCAATCGTTGATATCGTAATTGGCATCGAAAACACCCGACAGCTCCGGATTGGAACCCGTGCCCGCCTGATCCACAACGTTCTCGGGAGACACCTGAAACGGACGCAGATCGTATTTGTCCACATAAGTAAGCAATGCACGGAGATTCAGTTGCCCGTCGCCGAGAGGCGTCGAGTATCGCACCTCCGCATCGTAGCCTTCCGTCTCGATGGCCTGCAGGTTCTGTACGACCTGCTGAATGCTGGTGATCTCACTGCTTGCCGGGTCACGTGTGACGGCCCGGCACAAATCGTTGTCAACGCCGACCAGCGAATCGACGCACTGATCGAGAATCGTCTGTGCACCGACATTGCCTATCGCATCGACGACTTCGATGCTCCAGTAATCCAGACTGATTGCGATACTCGAGAGGTTGCCGATTTCCGGCGTGAAGATGACACCGTAAGTCACAGTGTCCGCGGATTCCTCTCGCAGGTTCGGGTTTCCGCCGCGCAGACCGCGCACGGAAGTCACGTCGAGCTGAGACTCGTACCCGTCGGGAATGCCGAGGTCTCGACAGTTCATTTCCCGTAACTCAGGGTCCTCCGCATTTTCCAGGCGGCTTTCGGAACAGGGGTCCTTGATATTGAAATTCAGTGTCGATTGCGGTGAGAACAACTCCGTTATGTTCGGTGCTCGAACAGCCTCGGCAAGCGTCCCGCGAAACCGAATGGCATCCGTCATCGCCCAGTTCAGACCCGCCTTCCAGGCAAAGGTGTTGTCGATCGTATCGTAAGTGGAAAACCGCCCGGCCAGATCGAGCGTCAGATCCTTTGCCATTTGCCGCTCACCCAGCAGCGGAATACTCATTTCGGCAAAAAGATCGGATGCATCGTACGATCCTTCTATTCGCTCGACGCTGCCAAGAAAGGTCTCCCCGGCGATGACCTGAGCTTCGGGGTTGGTTTCGCTTTCCTCCTTGCGATACTCGGCACCGACGACCATGGCCACATCTCCGGCCGGCAGCGTAAATAACGAATCGGTCCGAATATCGGCCGACAGGATAAACTGTCGTAACTCCGAGTCGATCATCGAATCCGTTCGCGCCCAGTCGGCGGCAGCCGGCGATACGACGCCCTGTCCAAACACGCTCGTTGGTACACAGCCGCTTCGAGCGCTGTCCGGAACCGGTGTGGTGCCGCCGTTCAACGTAGCATCTGGATCGATAGTCGCCCGGCAGACGATTTGTCCGGTTCCCGGATCGACGACGGCATCGGTGGCCGCATACCAGCGCGCCTGAATACGATCATTGGACCGAGCGAAGTTGATGTCCGTATTACCCCAGCCGGCGTAGACGGAATAGCGGAAACGCTCCGTCAGGTCCCCGTCGAGCTCAACATTCAACGACAACGTTTCTCGAGTCGTGTTTTCACCCATGCGGCCAAAATCGATGTTGGAGCGATTCATGACAAGTCTGGTGAGTCCGTTCGCATCCATCAGCGCTCCGAGCTCGGGCGTAATGAATGCGTTATCGCGTTGAATAATCAGACGAGGAAACTCATACGGTGCCTGTTGCTTGGCGGCGACTTCCGCATCGGTGTACGACGCGTTGAATGACAAACGATGTTCGTCATTCAGGTCGTAGCTCGCGCGCGCGTGAACGTTAAATCGCTCGTAGTCGGGCTGCAGATCAAACGTCGCGAGAAAATCCGAAAACTCGCAGTCGGCGCAAAACGGACCGTACTGTGTTCCCGTGAGTCGCGGCCTCGGCGTACCATCCGGCTCGAAAACGTAACTGACACCGCCAATACTGGTTACGCCTCGAACGTTATTGCCTGGCCATCCGGCATTCGGTACGAGAATAAGATCCGGTACACCGTCGTGCATACCGTTGGTATCCCCGTTCGCTGGGTTCGCCACATAAGTATGCGGCGTCGCTGTCTCGTCACGCGACTTCGCCGTGACGAGATTCTGTTCAGCGTACTCGACTCCGATCGCGAAATTGCCGCGGCCATCTGCAAATTTCAAACCATGACTTGCGGAGAGCGACAGTGTCTCGTAAGGATTGTCGAGCGCCGTTAGGAAATTACCGCGAAAATTCGTACCGACAATCTCGTCCTTGAGTACGAAGTTGACTGCACCGGCCACAGCATCCGCACCGTAAATTGCAGTCGCACCACCGGTAATCACTTCAATCCGGTCGACCCAATCGACAGGCACGATATTGACATCCACCGCCGTCGAGCCCGGCGACGATGCGACGCGTCGGCGTCCGTTCACGAGCATCAACGTGCGGTTGGGGCCCAGTGAGCGCAGGTCCAGCAGATGCAATCCGGCGCTGCCCGGTGCAAAGAACGCGGAGCTTGGCCCCGATCGATTGGCGAGTGTGTAGGACGTACCGAGTGCCGGCAGCTCGGTAAGCAGCTCACCCAGAATTGTCGCGCCGGATTTTTCAATTGCCGAAGCATCCAGGCTAACGACAGGTGTCGGCGATTCGATCGCGCTGCGCCGCAATCGCGAACCCGTGACGACGACTTCTTCGACCAGACTGGCCACTGCCCGTTCGTCGGGTTCGGGCTGGTCCTGTGCGCCGGCAGCGAGCGGCAATGTTGCGGCCGCCACAGCGACAGCGCTCCCTCGTAACACGTCTTTTGCGCTTTTGCCCTTCACTGTTCTCTCCTGATTCTCTGCATTGGGTTCGTCAACGACGACGATGACGTCCTGCGTCGTGATTTCCGCTGCAAGTCCAGTATTTTCGAGAACTCTATCGAGCGCTTCCTGCAGTGTGTACGTTCCCTTGAGCCCGTTGGCCGTGCGTTCGCTGACCTGATCGTAAGGGAAGATTGCGGGGATGCCGGATTGTTTCGCGATCAGGTTGATCGCCGTAGCGATTGCCGTTTCCGGCACATTAAAGTCGTAAAGCTGCCCATCGTCATCAGCGAATGCTGACGACACAATCAAAATGAATGCGATCGCGAACAGTCGGCCTGATCTCAAACAGTTCCCCCCTCAACTACACACTATTCGTCGATAGTATCTGCCTGTGCTGAACCCGCAAGCGGGCGACATCACTAAAGAGAAACCTTCTGCGGATAACCCCCAATGAATGTCGCAGAACGTCAACAAACGCAGATCATTTGCGCGCCAGATAGATGGAACCGTCGGCATTTCGTATTACCTCGATTCCCTGATAGGTCTCCATCGCATCCAGTATCCGGTCTACGTCACCGGTCTTGAATGTACCCCCCATACGCATCTCACGAAGCTCGGGTTGCATCGAGATACTGATTGCATTGTACCGGGTTATTTCGGCGACTATGTGGGCCAGCGTATCGCCGTCAAACACGAAGTCGCCGCGAATCCACGCAGTCTGTCGCTCTATTTCATTAGTATCGAGATTGTCCAGTTGCCGAATCTCATGTGCATCGAAAACGACACGTTGCCCGGCATTCAGATACAACAGCTCCCGGTCGGCGGCTGACTCCGAATCTGACGAGCCCACCAAACCACTGCCGCGGTCTTCCAGACGAATCTCACCTTCGGTAACCGTGACCGCCAACTGCCGGTCATCGATTCGTACGACAAAAGCCGTTCCGATCGCCCGTACGATTCGATCGCCAACGACGACGAGAAAGGGCCGCTCAGGGTCTTTCCGAACGTCGAACAACGCCTCACCGCGCAACAGACGAACACTGCGCACCTGGTCGGAGAAGTCGACGTTCACAATCGTATCCGTATTCAGGTGCACGACGGATCCATCGTCGAGCGCCGTTTCGAGCGAGCTGCCTTTCTCCACGCTGAGCACAACAGGACTCGTCATCGTCTCGGACCTGGTCTCGAAAGGCTCTACAAGATTCAAGGTAGCAGCCACTCCAATGACCAGCAGCACCGCCACGGACGCCAGAGTCGACGCGACCGCCGCCGGCCGGCTGACGATAGCTGCGCGGAACAAGGCCGCCAGACTGGTCTTCGGCCTGCGGGCACCGAGTAACATCTCGTCGATCGCGAGATCCAGGTTTCCCCACAAAGCCGAAAGCCGTTTAATCTCTTCGGCGTGTCTTGGACTTCTGGATATCCACTCTGACAGTGCGAGTCGATCCGTCGGTGACAGCGGACCGGCGTCTATCTGCGCCAGCCAGGACGCGGCCTCGGTCGTTACCTGCGACGATCCCGGATCCAACGTGTGCTGCTCTGCTCCGCCAGTCAACGAACTTCCCCCGAAAAACCGCCGGCCTGTTCGTTCCAACCCGCTTCATCGAGTTCATACCCTTGCTGCTTCATTGTGCCGTCGAGTCTGGTCAGGGCGATCGTGATATGGCGCTCGACGGTGCTTGTCGATATATCGAGTTCCCTGGCGATCTCTTTATGCGTTCGTCCGCAGAATTTCCTGAGAATGAACACGCGCCTGCATTGTGGGGGCAAGGATCTTACTGCACTCTCAAGTAGTGCCATGTGCTGGCGGTAGTGAAGTTGTCGATCGATGGGCGCGTCCGGAGACGGCAGTGTCGCGAATTCCGCGTCGCTGATGACTTTCGTGCGTTCGCGCGACTGCCTGGCAAACTTTCTGGACAACAGATTTCGTGCGATGACGAAGAGATAACCCTTCGGCGACCGAATAGCACCCTTCCTTCCGGCCTGCTGCGCCAGCATAAACGTCTCCTGAAGCAGGTCGTCAATATCTTCCGGACGCAGAAGTTTCTGCGCGAGATATCCGGCAAGTGTCTGTTTATGCTCGATAAATGCATCGAGCATTGTCTGCTCCCTCTGGCGTGACTCGTCCGACGCCATGCACCGCTCTCCCTTGACTCTCTGCAGTGATTGTACTTAAAGAGACGACAGGCCCGCATTTCCCTCAATTTTGGAGCCAGCAGTCGCAATCGCCTTCACATCGACGAAATGCAGCCCATGAGCATTGACGAAGACGCTTTCACCATCGCCGGCAACTACAGCGGGTCATAATCGCCGCGGCGTTACGAACAGCTACACTTTCGTGCCGAAGGCCACACCGGCAAGGGCAGGCCAATGCGGACGACCACTGCGGTGCAAATGACTGCGAACCCGTTATAATGCGTCGAAGATTGCACTTGGCCGATTAAGGTATCGCGCCGGTCGATTGCGACTTTCGTTCCGTTTTGACTTCCAATTCCCCAATGCCGCGCAGACGGCATGGCGGTTTTATTTGACATGTCGATTTCGCGATTACAACGCATGAGCTCATTGGTCGTTCTGGTGCTGCTTGCCATCAACGCCTGGGTGACCGTTTACCTTGTGCAACGAATCGGAAACGGCGCCGAACGCCTCGCGGCCGTCGAAGAGCCACTCGAAGATGCGATTCAGGACATGGAAATTCATGCGGGCAAAATCTTGCACGCCGTACTCGACTATGTGTCTGACCCGGACACTGAAACGGCAGTGCGAATTTCGAATGAGAGCGACAACCTCAATGCGTCGCTGTCGGCATTTGAGCGCATTGCCGTCAGTGACGATCAGGAAGAGTTCAGTCGGCAACTCCTCGCCCTGTTTGACGAGTTCGGCGAGCTTGCGGACGATGTTGTCGAGATAACGAATCGCCGAGCAAGCGCCGTCAGGAGTTTCTCGACGACAACGCGGCACGCAGACGACCTGCTCGACAACAGCCTGAAGCCATCGGCGGCCAACGAGGCCGACTCCCTGCAGTCTTATGAGCGCCTCGATGAATCGATTGCCGAGACCGTCAACATCGTTCGTACTTATATGGATTCTGCCGGTCCCGATCTGCGGCAAAACATGGCCGGGTGGGAGGCGAATTTCAGTCACTACCTCGCCAACCTGCGCGCCGCGTCACTCAGTGTTGAGCAACGGCTTTGGCTTGACGAAGTCGACAACGAATTCGCCGCCGCCATCGAACTGGGCAGGCAGGTACTGGCCCTCACCGATAATCTGAGTACGAAGCTCCGGGCGCTTGAGGCAGAAATGGAGTCGATCGACAGCACTGTGCATGCCGATATGTATCCGCAGATCGAACTCGCCGCGACCGACGTGCGTTCCGACGCCAGGCGCTCGCGAACGATTGCGATCATTTTGCTGATTGTCATGACCCTCGTGATACCGATAGTCGTCGCCGCGTTCGGCCGCAAAGCCGCGGTAAATCTCGCTGATACCACACAGAAGCTCGTCGACGGTGCGGTCGAATTCGGCAAGGGTAATCTTCGCCACCGCGTGGAAACCGAACCGCAAAACGAGCTTAGCATGCTTGCCAGCGCCTACAATGACATGGCCGAACGGCGCCGCTTTGCAGAACGGCGGTTTAGAAACGTCATTGAAACGGTGCCCGTAGCACTGGTCATTATCAATGAGAACAATCACATTCAGTTTGTTAATCGCAGGGCGGAACAGTACTTCGGCTACTCCAGCGAAGAGTTTGCGGACCTGAACGCGGACGCGCTGCTTTCGGCTCACGGAGAAATCACGGACTTAAGCCTGGAACTCGGCAAAGCCGGACGTAACTCCGAGGAGTTCAGTTCCATTCAGGAGGCGCACGGACACCGCAGGGACGGCAGCGTATTCCCGGTCGTGCTTGAGTTACGGCCGATTCGCCTCGACGGTCAGGATATGGTGCTTTGCACAATAACCGATATCGAGGACCGCAAGAAGATGGAAGCGCACCTGCGGCAACAGCAAAAGCTCGAGTCCATCGGCACTCTCGCGGGCGGCGTCGCGCACGAAATCAACAATCCGATCAACGGCATTATGAACTACGCGCAGCTCATTGAGGACCGCCTCGACAATGACAACCCACTGCAGGTATTCGCCGACGGTATCCGCACGGAATCGGAACGCGTCGCCGAAATCGTTCGCAATCTGCTGTCATTTTCGCGTCAGGTCGACGAACCGCATCAAATCACCAAAATCTCCGATCTTGTCGCCAACACCGTCACGCTGGTTGGAACGATCATTCGCCGCGATCACATTGTTCTGAACGTGGATGTCCCCGATGACATTCCCGCAATTCATTGCAACCCGCAGCAGATCAGGCAGGTTCTGATGAATCTGCTGATCAACGCACGCGACGCCCTCAATGAGCACCACTCCGGTTATGACGAAAACAAACAGCTAAACGTGTCGGCAGAGCAGTTTACCCGCGACGAGCAACAATGGGTTCGCGTGAGTGTTGAGGATTTTGGCATTGGGATTTCCGAGAAGGACAAGGATCGAATCTTCGATCCGTTCTTTACAACAAAAGAGATCAACCGGGGTACCGGGCTCGGACTTTCGATCAGCTACGGCATTATCGACGATCATCTCGGCCGGTTGTGGTTTGAAAGCGAGCCGCTGCGCTTTACGCGCTTCCACGTCGAGCTGCCCACTTCTCAGGACTAGCGGGCCGCGTGGTAAATTCGGTCACTCTCAGAGCCTGTCAACCATAAAAGCAAGAACCGGAGTATTCAATGGCACGAGTCCTTATTGTCGATGACGAACAGAGCATTCGGATTTCATCGCAGGAAATTCTGCGCGACGAAGGCCACAGCACTCGGCTGGCAGAAACATCGGAGGAAGCGCTCGCCGCTCTTGACGCGGAAGAATTCGACGTCGTTCTGAGCGATATCTACCTGCCGCGCACGTCCGGCATCAATCTGCTCAAGACCATTAAGAGCCGGTTTGCGCATGTTCAGGTCATCCTGATGACCGGGGATCCCGACGTCGAAACGGCCGCCGAAGCCGTGCGCGAAGGTGCATTCGACTATCTGCCGAAACCGGTACGTAAACACGAACTAACCCGGGTCGTGGCAAGTGCCGCTCAGGTCAAATCTCTGGAAGAAGAGCGGCGCAGACTCGAAGCCGAAAACCTCGAGTACAGCGAAAATCTCGAAAAGCTCGTCGAAGAACGCACGATCGCATTGCGCAACAGCGAGCAGAACTACCGGATGCTGGCCGAAGACGCGACCGATTTTATCTGGCGGGCAGACAGAAACATGAATTTCATGTTCGTCAATCCGGCCATTCACTCGACGCTGGGAGTGAGCGCGGAAGACGTGCTCGGGCGGCCGATCGAGTCCTTCATGGCAACCAGCTCCTACGACGCGGTCGTGAATTTTTTCCGCAGGTCCGATGCCGCGCCGGAATTCGACAGCGATCGTTCCATCTACGAACTCGAATTTCTGCACAGCAAAGGCTCCGTCGTGTGGGCCGAAAGTGCACTCCGGCGATTGCACGACGACGACGGCGAACCCATTGGACTGCTCGGCGTCTCCCGCGACGTGACACGGCGGCGGCTGAGCGAACAGGCCTCTCGTCGCGCACAAAAAATGGAGGCCGTCGGTCAACTCACCGGCGGCATCTCCCACGACTTCAACAATATACTCGGCATCATACTGGGCAATGTCGAACTGTTGCAGCCGCAGGTCGCGAATGACGAAAACATGATGCAATGCGTCAGCGCCATACGCCGGTCGGCAGAGCGCGCGTCCGGGCTGACGCAGCAGTTGCTTGCGTTTTCCCGCAGACAGGAACCCGAAACCACGGTCGTGGATACGAACCACGTAATTCGTTCGATGGGAGAGATTATTTCCAAATTCGTCTCGCCACAGGCGCAGGTGGAGCACCGACTGCAGGACGACTTGTGGCTGACCGAGACGGATCCGGGCAATTTCGAAGACGCCGTGCTGAACCTCGCCATTAACGCCAGCGACGCGATGAAAAACGGCGGCAAACTCCTCATTGAGACCACCAACCAGACGATCGACGACCGCTTTATCGCCGAGCATCCCGGATCATCCAGAGGCGAGTACGTTCGCATTTCCGTCAGCGATACGGGTGAAGGCATCCCGGCCGACTTACTCGAGCACATTTTCGAGCCCTTCTTCACCACCAAGGCTGAAGGCGAAGGCAGCGGTCTTGGCCTGTCGATGGTCTTTGGCTTCGTGCGCCGCGCAGGCGGCTACGTTCTTGTCGACTCCGTCCCGGGCAGCGGTACGACCGTGAGCATGTTTCTGCCGAGATCGACGCAATCGGAGATCCATCACTCGGGCCACCCCGATACCGATACACCAGCGCACTACAGTCTGGCGACGCTGCTGATCGTTGACGACGAAGAAGATTTACTATCGCTTGCGAAACTGTCGCTCGAATCTCTGAACTACGACGTGCTCACTGCGAGCAGCGGTTCGGAAGCGCTCAAGGTATTGCGCAACCACCCCGAAGTATCGCTGATGTTCAGCGATGTCGTAATGCCCGGAGGAATGAACGGCGTTGAGCTTGCCAAGCAGGCGCTGGAACTTCGACCCGACCTGAAGTTACTGCTGACGTCGGGCTATTCAGGCGAAGTCACGCTCGAGAAAGAACACAGCCCGCAGATTGGCGAAATTCTGCAGAAACCCTACTCCCAGTCCGAACTCGCAAGGCGAATTCACAATCTCCTCGATTCGGTAGCGACGACCGTCGTGCTCTAGGGGCCGTTCTCAATTAAGCCAGATGATGGTGGCGACGAGGCTGAGCATAGCGAGGTAAGTGACTGCCAGACGCTCGTAACGAGTAGCGATCCGGCGGTAGTGTTTAAGTTTCTGAAACACCCGCTCAACCAGGTTTCGCTCGCAATACAGATAGTCGTCATAGTCCCTCGGTACAATTCTGTTTTTCCTCGGCGGTATCACCGCCACCGCATCGATCGCATGAATGGAATCGATGAACGCATCGGCGTCATAGCCTTTGTCCGCGATGACGTAGTCGGCGGAAAACCCCGCGATCAGTGCGTTTGCCTGTCCAATCTCGGCACACTGACCGGCCGTGAGAATGAAACGAACCGGGTTGCCCAACGCATCGACAGCCGCATGTATCTTCGTACTCAGTCCGCCGCGCGATTTGCCCATCGCCTCCTCATCCCGCCGTTTTTTTTGCCGCACCATGCTGGTGAACGCGAACGATACTGCCATCGACCATCAGATGTTCCAGGTCCGGGTCATCGGCCATCGCCTCGAAGATGCGGACCCAATGGCCCTTGTGAGCCCAGCGGTTATAACGCACGTAGACCCGGTGCCAGTGGCCGAAGCGGCTTGGCAAATCCCGCCATGGCGAACCGGTCCTGGCAATCCACAATACCGCTTCCAGGAAGCGGCGATTATCTTTCGCGGTGACACCGCAATCGGTTGATTTTCCGGGTAATAAGTCTTTTACCCGATCCCACTGATCGTCTCTGATCTCTTTCCGAGCCATATTTTTCACCGCGGAAAGATCTGAGAATACAGCACCCTACACCACAATACTCAACCTAATTGAGAACGCCCCCTAGTGGGCCGTGCGGTAAATTCGGTCACTTTCAGAGTCCTTCTCAAGGGGCAGACCCAGGCGAAGCGGTGCCGGCATAGCCGGGCTATGTCAAGCCGCTTCAACACCGGTATGCCCCTTAAGAAGGGCTCCCTGCGGGTCGCACCACAACGCCCTTCGGCGGCGTTGAGCTCGCTTGAATTGGCGACGGCCAGTCCTGCGCTCGCTCGCCTTGCCCAAGGGCGTTGTGATGCGACTGAAAGTAACCGAATTTACCGCACGGCCCACTAGGTATCCCAAAACCTAAAGTTGGCCGATGATCGGCCGAATACTCTAACAAGCCCCACCACCCCGCCGGTGCAACGCGGCGCGGAACCGTGGCGGTGCTCGTTTGCCATGGCCTTTACGGAAGTATTCGATGTCGAACCCAATCGGCGATTTGCCTCACCACAGTCTCAGCAGATACATCACGACGGCATTGTTCGCGTTTTACATGCTGTTTCTCAGCCTGCCGTTGTCGTCATGCCGTAGCAGCGAGAACGGCGCCCCGGCGTCGGACGGCGACTCTGAGGCGGCAATATCGAACGATGAAGTGCTGCGGAAAATGTACGACACAAACTATGAAGTCCCTGCCGGCTTCTATAAGGACAGTCGCGCCGACTCGACGCGCAGCTACACGGTCTATCATTTGAAAGACGTCACCAACGCGTTTGAACTCTGCAGCTCCAGCTTTGAGGCCGCTCGTGACTGGGAAGCGGCAGACAACGAAGACCGGGAGATCGGCGGTGTCTACGTCGGTTCCGCCGAGACACAGATGTACTACGAATTCATCCGCGAACTCTCCTACCCGTCCAGCGTGGGTAATACCTCCGGCACAACATCTCCGGGATACGCTCGCGTTTTCAAGTGCGACTACGTCAATCGCGACGGGGTGGATCGTTCAATCAGAAACGGGTACGCCGGAACACTCAACATTCGTCCGCTGGAGAAATCGCAACTCGCCGACTACGTCGAGTACCTGTGGCAATTCACGTATTTCCAGCCGGCACAAAAGAAAGTGCTCGACACCACTCAGCATGAAGACGCCACCTCGATTCGCCATAATCTGCTGCTCGGTCTTTTGACCGATCAGGGTTCAGACCGCTGCAACCTGATCGAGGTCGTCGAATGGTCATTCGATCTGAGTAAGGAATCTTCACAGATTACGAAGCAATTCAAGTTGTTACGCTCATTCGAAGCACAACAGGACGCGGGCGCCGGCACGATCTGCAACGAGTAGGATCCCATCTGTCGCGAGGAATGTCCGAATTCATATATCTGAAATGTGATACACATTTTGGGCAAAAAGAGCTTGCGCCCCGCCTGTCGTTTTTGTTTAAATGCTCGAAATCGCTTAAATCGCTGTAAACGCTATTTTCGTTTAAACCGAACGAATCGCGGAATTTCTGTTTCCGCGACTGTGTATGTCATTCATGGGGCCGGACACGTATGACTCAGCAAGAAGAATTTCGGATTGTCAGTAGTAACATCGACCTCGGCAACTCCCTGCGGGAACTGTTGGCGGACACCTCCTATCCATGCTCACTCGTCACGTCACTGGGCTGCCTGGCCCGGCTGGACGCCGGACGCGAAGCCCGCGTGACGTTTATCGATCGGGCGCTCGATGCCGGTCAGTTCGTCGAGCACGCAAGCCTGCTCGAAGGACAGACGCTCGTGACATTCGGTGAGGCGGAGCTACCTTCCGAATCTCTGCAGCAGATAGAGTCACGGGTTTTTCATCGACTGCCTGCACGAATAACGGCCGCCGATGTGCAGGCACTGTTGCGCAAACTGCAGCCCCAGACGGTGGCTGAACCTGCCCGCCCCTCAGGCGGGATCACAGGCGAAAGCCGCTGCATGACGGAAATGAAGACGATTATCGACCGCGTCGCTCCGTCGAAGGCCAATGTGCTGCTGCTCGGTGAAACCGGCACGGGCAAGGAAGTCGCCGCGCGCCGAATTCACGAACTTGCCGGCGGCGACGGGCTTTTCGTGCCCGTCAATTGCTCCGCAATTCCGGCAGAATTGCTGGAAAGCGAACTTTTCGGTCACAAAAAGGGCGCGTTTTCCGGCGCAATCAGCGACCGCATTGGGCGCTTCGAACTCGCTGCCGGCGGCACGCTGTTCCTTGACGAGATCGGCGACATGCCGCTTGCATTGCAGGCAAAACTGCTGCGCGTTCTCGAAGAACGCGTCATCTACCCCGTCGGCGGCGACAAAGGCGTGCCGATGACCGCCCGACTGGTCGCCGCAACACACTGCGATCTTGAAAAATTCGTGGAAAGCGGAGAATTCCGCAAAGATCTTTATTACCGCCTGAACGTCGTTCCAATCACAATTCCGGCATTGCGCGAGCGGGTCTCCGATATTCCCGATCTCGTCTCGTCGCTGAGCCGGCGATTCAGCCAGGACGGCGAGAACGGCATTGAATTCTCGGCGGCCGCCATCGACAGCCTGAAGCAGCACGACTGGCCCGGAAACGTACGTGAACTCGCCAACGTCGTCGAACGCCTGAGCGTGCTGCACCAGAGCAACTGCGTCGATGTCAGCGACTTGCCGGCAAACCTGCGGAAATCCACAGCGAACGACATTGTGTTGCCGAGAGGCGGCGCTGGTCTGATCAACGCACAGGATACGGCGCCGCTGCCGGACGGTTTCGATCTGAAGGAACATCTGCGGCACACCGAGGCGACCCTGATTCGGCGGGCTCTGGATTCAACGGGCGGTACCGTCTCAAAAGCTGCGCGACTGCTGCAGGTGCGTCGTACCACACTCACCGAAAAGGTCAAACGTCTGGGACTGGATGGTCTCGTTCGGGAGGCAAGGTAATGTACGATAGCGGCTACGGTATTGAGAGTCTGTGACAATGAAACCGAAAAAACAAAAACCGTATCTGACACCGAATGAAGTGGCGGAAATGCTCATGGTATCGCCCACGACAGTCCGGCAGTGGGCCGGTGAGGGAAAATTGCGATCGTCGGCGACACCGGGCGGACACCGCCGCTTTATGCGCTCGGACGTGGAACAGTTTTCCCGGGATCGCGGTCTGACGCTGCAACTTCCGGACAACGAATCGACTCGGGTCCTCATCGTCGACGACGATCCGGACATCGTCAGTTATTTGTCGCGCATGCTCGATCTGGCGGGCGCTCGTGTGGAAACTCAGGCCGCAACCAACGGCTTCGACGCCGGTCAGATGGTGCAGCATTTCCAGCCCCACATCATGCTGCTCGATATTATGATGCCGGGAATGGACGGCATCGCCGTGTGCCATTCACTAAAACAGGACCCGTCGACAAAAGCGATTCGCGTCATCGCGATGACGGGTCTGGACGATGCGCACACGATCGAACAGATTCTCAATGCCGGCGCAGAAACCTGTTTGCGCAAGCCCTTCGACGCTGCGTCGTTATTCGCCGCTGTGGGCGTCTCAATGGATGCCGCCTGAAACTGACGGTGCGCGGTCGCAAAGACCGCGTTCCGATTTGTGATTCCCGTCACCGAATTTTCGAACAATCAAACTACAATCAGATACTTATGAAGTCTCTGCTTGCCGGGTAACTGTTACTGGGGTGCAAGCTACATAGCTTCGCTTTTTTGATACCGCGGGACAGCATTTGACCTGCGGAACATGGACATTCCCGGCAATGCGATTCCAACCGAGCACATTGCTGCTGCTTCTGCTGACCGCCTGGCAGACGGCACCAGCCCACGGCGATGAAATTCGGCACACAGCGCCCGAACGGGCATGGAGCGACAATCTTCGCTGGTCACTGGATGCCAGCACTCAGCAACGCCTGAACCTGGACTCCGATCAATGGCTGGACCAGTACGTGATCGGTCTCGATCTGCACAAGGTCGTGAGCAATGACCGCAGAGACATCGGGACGCTGATTTTGCAACCGTACGTCGTATGGCTGCCGGAGGACCGGGCGCGGCCGCCGTTTTTCGACGGTAAGGAAGCGACGCTGACCTGGCGCATCGCCAATTTCAATCTGCGCGTACTGCCGCGTGGCAGGCTCAACGTACGGCTTGGACACTTTGAATATCCGTTCGGTCTCGAGCACGACATCAACACCAACGGCACGCTGCGGCAATACAGCAACGGCGTCAATCTTGGCGGCAAGGCGGACTGGGGCATCAGCGCAAACGGCCTGCTCAGCGGCTGGCAGTACGAAGTTGCTCTGACCCGCGGCAGCGGCCAGGAATATCACCGCCGCAACGATCCATACGTATTCAGCGCGCGTATCGGTACACCGACAGAGCGCAATCTTGCGGTCGGCGTATCGGCATTTCAGGGCGATGTGCTGACGCCTTCCGGTCTGGTTGAGCGGGACAGGTACGGTGCGGACCTGCGCTGGTCAGCCGGCCCCTTGCAGTTGCTCGCGGAGGTGTCCACCGGAACCGATTTCGACGACCGTGTGCGTAACCGTCTTGCCGAACTGAACTGGACGAATTCGTTCGAATCGCTGCTGGCTTACGCGCAGCACCGCCGGCACACGGTCAGCGCGGCAGCAGGCAGGCGCGGCATGGAAACCAATGGCATCGGAATTCGCTGGCTCATCAACAACAAATTCACACTGGCCGCGCAGTACGACCGAAGGAACGGACTCGGCGGCAACCCGATCAACGACAGCCAGATCAGTGTCCACTTCCGTTTCCGGACCGGGGAGAGTCCATAATGAATGCCGTAAACAGACTGCTGGCCGCATTGTTGCTCATCGCGGCAA
This sequence comes from Woeseiaceae bacterium, assembly GCA_965224505.1. Classification (GTDB taxonomy): domain Bacteria; phylum Pseudomonadota; class Gammaproteobacteria; order Steroidobacterales; family Woeseiaceae; genus UBA1847. The sequence goes on along the minus strand of CBDCZL010000018.1, from coordinate 270,861 downwards.
TGCTGTCGGCCACCGATTCACGGGCGCAGGCCTACTGCGCTTTGCGCGATCCGGAGTCATCGATCTACTCAACGTTTCCGCAGGCCGATCGTTTTCGTTCAATCGTCAAGACCGTCAACACCGACGCACGCAATGTCATTCGCGAAAAACTGCCGCTCGACCTGCACTTCAACGAACTCGGGAAACACACGATTTACGTTGCGATGAGTGGTGACCGGCCCATCGGGATTGTTCATGCACGCTCCGAAGCCGATCGCTGGGGGTTGATCGAAATCGCGTGGGCACTCGATCTCAACCTGCGTGTTGTTGACTTTCGCTTTCAGCGCTGTCGAAACCCCGCACGCAAGGCACTGGAAGTTTCGTCGTTTCGCACGCAGCTCAAGAACAAATCGTTTGCGGAACTGCGCGCGCTGCTTACTGAGGACGCGGAGCGCTTTCTGTCCCGGCCCTCGACAGTCAACGACAGCACTGAAAGTCTTGCGGTGACCATCGTCCACTCGGCACTCAAGACGATTCTCGTGACGGAAACGGTCTGGGAATCGGATCTGCACTCACTTCGAGTTGACAACCTTCTGCAGGAGCACTTCGAAGAACCGGTTGTTCTCGATTTGCTGACCGAACCTTACTCCGAACACATACGCGATGCGCTGGCCCGCTATCAGCTCGATAAGGAAATCAACATCGATCGCCGCAGCCTGCAGATGTTTCGGGTTGCCGGTGCGGATCAGCGCCCACTGGGTTATCTGTTCGATCTGGACTGGAACTCCGGCACCGTCGACACACGGTTGTTGTGGTTGCTAAGCAATGAGGGCACGGTCGTCGACGTTGCGACCAGCGACTCAGCGCTTCGGCCGGACTTTCACAGCAGCCTGCACCAACTCGTGAACTTCAGTGTAAGCAGTTCATCCCAATGCTCGAATGCACTGGAACTCAGCGCGTTTGAACTCGGGATGCTTGCGCGAGTTCATTCTATTCAGTAGTACCCGCGATGAGAGTCCGAACGTATCTGGGCTTTCTTCTGCTGGCCTGCCTTTTGGGCGGTCTCACGGTAGCATTGCTAATCAGCTCGATGAACAGGGCCATCGACCGCCAGAGCACCCTGGTCAGTGAGGGCTCGCTCGTGCTCGCGGAAATTCGCCAGTTGGATGCCGGGATTCAACAGTACCTGCTGACGCTGGACCTGATACTCGCGAACGGCGAAACCTATCTTGCAGCCAGTACCGGGGTACAGCAGGAATGGTTGTCCCGCAGTTTGGCGTCGATTGTCGACTCGCCACTGATCTTCGACCGCGATCAGGTGATAGCGGCCAGCGAGGGAGCTGCCCGGATACACCAGGCCATTGACGAATGGGCGGTCGCCTCGGTCGAAACGGACGACCGCGAGGCGCTGCTCACTGAACTGGTCGGAACGACGGATGCGCCGGCAGCGGCACTCGTGCAGGCATTCAGTGAGATCGATACCGAGGCGCGCAAACGGGCGGCAGACACATCGGCTGCACTCAAGGAACAGCGCCGCTTTGCGAACGCGGCGACGTTGATCCTGCTGTTCGCCTATGGAGCCATTGTCTTCCTGCTCTGGTGGTGGTCGGCTCGAAACGTCAGCGATCCGCTCATCGAACTCTACGACGCCGGCAGAGCGTCGATCGAAAACGGTGCACCGTTTTCGGTGCCGCCTCGAGGCCCCTGGGAAGTTGCAGAGGTCGCCAGACATCTCGGCAATCTCATCTCCGGCCTTGAACACCGCGTGGACCAGCGCACGAGCGAGCTGCAGCAGCGCAACGACGATCTGAGTGCGGCAAAAAGCGCGGCCGATGAGGCAAGGATGGCGGCCGAAGAGGCGAGCATTGCAAAGAGCGAATTCGTTGCACGAATGAGTCACGAAATCCGCACACCGATGAACGGCGTTCTCGGAATGGCGGATTTGCTGTTGATATCCGATCTTGACGATCAACAAAGAGACTACGTACACACCGTCATGGATTCGGGCAAAAATCTGCTCAGCATCATCAATGACGTGCTGGATTTTTCGAAGATTGAAGCCGGAAAATTCGAATTAACCATCGATCGATTCAATATCGGGACGGTCATTGCGGATACGCTGACACCGCTTGCACAATCCGCAGCGGCAAAGGGCCTGTCACTGTTATCGCACTGCCGGCAACTCGACGATGTTTGGGTGCTTGGAGACGCCGTGCGCTTTCGGCAGATTCTGTCCAACCTCGTATCGAACGCCATAAAATTCACTCAGAAAGGCAGCATCGCGGTCCGCGCCAACACACAACGCGACGGCGACCGGCAGATCGATGTAAGACTTGAAGTCGTCGACACCGGCATCGGTATTTCGCCGGAAAACCAGGCATGCATATTCGACTCCTTCACACAGGCCGACGGGTCGGACGCGCGGCGCTTTGGCGGAACCGGACTGGGCCTGTCGATCTGTAAAGAATTGCTGACACTGATGGATGGCGATATCGGTGTGAAGAGCGAACCGGGCGAAGGTTCTACGTTCTGGTTCCGGGTCCGCTTTCAACTCGCCGACGCGCCGCGCGAGGATGTGCAGCGACCGGCGGGGCAGGATCGCGTTTTGACAACGGATACCACAGCAACCGACGTGTCCGACGGGGATGAATCCGAGGACCGCATTCGCGTGTTGCTGGCCGAGGACAATACGGCGAACCAGGTCGTCGCGAAAGGGATGCTGAACTTCCTTGGTTGTGACTGCGACGTTGCCGAAAATGGCCACATGGCGGTGAGTATGGCCAAGTCGGGTTGCTATGACGTCATTTTGATGGACTGCCAGATGCCGGAGCTGGACGGGTTCTCCGCCACCAAGGCGATCCGGGAATGGGAACAACATACCAATGTCGGCAAGCCTGTGCCGATCATTGCGCAAACGGCCAGTGCATTGACCTCCGATCGGGAGCGTTGTCTGGCCGCCGGCATGAGCGACTATCTGAGCAAGCCGTTTACCCGGAATCACCTGAAAGACGTCATCGAACGTTGTCTCGGAATCTACCCGGAATGTGCTTAGGGCCATTTACCACGAGTGTCGCCCCCCCGCGCAGAAACCTGCAGCCCAACCTGAATGCCCTGTTCTCAGGCAACGCACACCGTGTTGCGGAACCTAAAGACTTATAACTTTCGGTCGATAACCAGCGTATGAGGCGCTCTGCCCGGCCCGATCCAGGCAGCGCATAATATTCGGCGAATGGAGAACGTCTCCCTTGGATCTGGCAACGCTAATCGGTCTGATTGGTGCATTCGGCATCGTGCTCGCGTCGATCTTTCTCGGGGGGTCGGCTGGCACGTTTGTCAATACGCCTTCCATGCTCGTCGTCCTCGGCGGAACCTTTCTCGTCACGATGATGAAGTTCAGCATCGGCAGCTTTCTGAGTGCGGCAACCGTTGCGGTAAAGGCGTTCGTCCACAAACCGCTGCCGCCTGAAGAACTGATCGAGAACGCGGTCGATCTCGCGAAAACCGCTCGGCAGGGTGGATTGCTGGCACTTGAGGAAGCCGAAGTGCCCGATGAATTCATGAAATCCGGGCTCGCGATGCTCGTGGACGGACACCCGGCCGAAGTCGTGCGCTCGATGCTGACAAAGGATCTGCAACTGACGCTGAAGCGGCACAACGACGGGCAGGACATCTTCAAGGCCATCGGCGATGTCGGACCGGCGATGGGCATGATCGGTACGTTGATTGGCCTCGTGCAGATGCTTGCCAACATGGACGATCCCAAGCAGATCGGGCCGGCAATGGCCGTTGCCCTGCTGACGACGCTGTACGGCGCCATTCTTGCGAACATGTTCGCGCTGCCCATCGCCGACAAACTCGCGGTCCGCAGCCGGGAAGAAAACGCCAGGAAGTCGCTCATCATCGATGCTCTGCTGGGCATTCAGGCAGGCCAGAATCCACGCGTCATTGAAAACCTTCTCGAAACCTACCTGCCGCCGTCGAAACGACTGCAGAAAGACGGAGGATAGGCTGTGATGGTCGAAGCAGATGCCAGTGAGACCCGCGAAGTGCCGGCCTGGGTCATGACGTTCGCGGACCTGATGACGTTGCTGATGTGCTTCTTCGTACTGCTGCTCGCGTTCTCGGAAATGGACGCGGCGAAGTTCAAGCTGCTGTCGGGTTCCATGAAGGAAGCATTCGGTGTCCAGGCCGATATCGAAGCACGCACGATCCCCAAAGGCACGAGCATCATCGCCCAGGAATTCAGCCCGGGAAATCCCGATCCGACAGCAATCAATCAGATCAGACAATACACGGTCGATTCGAACCGCAACTCGCTCGACGCGCTCTCCGAAGAGTCGGACATCGTCAAATCGGCGAAGCGCCAGGAAGCGCGAATCCGGCAGGCGCTGCGCGATCAGATCGACAAGGGAACCGTCGCCGTGCAACTCAAAGGGCATGATGTCATCATTCGTATTCTTGAGCAGGCCTCGTTTTCGTCCGGCAAGGCCGACGTCAGGGCTTCGTTCATGCCGGTTCTGCGCCGCATCGCAGGTCTGATCGCCTCGGGCAGCGGCACCGTTACGGTGTCCGGCCATACCGACAACGTACCGATTTCAACGTGGCAGTTCCGCTCGAACTGGGAATTGTCCACGGCTCGTGCCGTATCGGTCGCACACGAACTTCTCAACGCCGCACCGCTCGACCCGATGCGACTGGTTGTCGCGGGTCACGCCGACACCCGGCCGCAGAGCGGCAACGACACCGTCGAAAACCGGGCTAAAAACCGCCGCGTTGACATCAGTATTTCCCATGGAGTTTCCGACGAAGACGGGTCCGAGGAGTTTTCCGTGGCCAGCACGGGGCCGTCCCGGGAGTCTGAATCATGAGTAACACAAACAATAACCGGCGTTCGTTTCGCGTGGTCGAAGACACGCGCGTGCTGTATCAGGAAATCAGTGAAGCCGATTACGACGGCGGGTATCAGCAATGGATTGCACGTCGCGGACTCGCCGCACCGGGGCGCGCGGACCTGTTTGAAATCGACGACAAAATTCGCAGCTCTCTGACCCGGGTGCAGAGCGAATGTCCCATTGTCGCGGAGTTGTTTTCTGCGCTGAATCGCAAGGTAGACGTGCTGATGCTCGCCCTGCCCGAGGTCCGCGAAACCATCGACGCGCTAGCCGGACAACCCATTCAGCCCTGTCAGCTCAGCGCCGACGGCATCGTCTTTGGCAGCGAGTTCAGATTACGCGCCCCAGGTTATCTGGTACTGCGCTTCCTGCTCGATTCGGAATCGCGATACTTTGAGGTCTTCTGCCGCGTCGTCCGCTGTGAAGACGCCGGTGAAAATACGCAGCGCGAGTTTCGCTACAACGCAGCTGTCGAGTTCACATGGGACAATCCCGCGCAACGCGATGCGCTGATTCAACTGTTGTTTGAGCGCCAGTCCGAGCACCTGCGGGAGCTGCGTAGGGCAAACGCCGAACAGCAATAGTACTCAGGCATGCAGGCGTTTAAGCAACGCCGCTTCCGCCGCCTTCAGTCCGCACGCACGAGTCAGATCTTCGACGGCGGCACCATGCCTGGCCATGCGTACCGCGTGCCCGATCGACCGATCTGCGGGCACAGGCGCGGGAACGGAACGCCGGGCCAGCGTTTCCACCACGCGATGTAACTCGGAAACTTTTCGCTCAAGTGCATGAGTATTCGGGAAATCGGGAGGCGCCGCCGGCTGCGCAATACTTTGTTCCACACGCTCAAGGATGTCCTTGTAGCTGCGCACCTGCGCCTGCAGACGCAGCGTTACCAGCAGCGCTGCCAATCCGATCGCCGCGCAGGCGGCCAGCAGTATCAACATTAGTTCAGTCGTCGTAATCATCATACGTACTCGTCTATCGTGTGTGTGGGAGTCTGATCGTCGGTTTTCACATCGCCATCGGGATCGTCATCGGCCTGACGTGCCGGACGCTCGCTCGGTTGCTGTTTCTTCGAAGCCGGCGTCGGCGCCCTGACAGGTGCAATCTGTGAAACACGGGAAACAGTATTGGCCATCGGACACTCCGGAATCAGCGGCTGACCATTGAGCGCAGCCTGGCCACGGCCTGACTGTGAATCTGACAGACACGCGATTCGCTAACGCCCAGTACGGCACCGATTTCCTTGAGATTCAGCTCGCGCTCGTAGTAGATCGACAATACGAGCTGTTCTTTTTCCGGCAGCCTGTCGATCGCGTCCGCAAGCACCTGGCGGAACTGGTCCGCGGCAACTTCATCGTCGGGCAGGCTCGCCGCCTCGTTCGCCACCTGGCGGGTCGGCACCGACTCGTCCATCGCCTCATCGAGGCTGAACATCTTGCAGTTCGCCGAATCTCTGAGGATTTTGTGATATTCGTCCGTTGAAATATTCAGCCGCCTCGCTATTTCACCCGCTTCCGCATGGCGTCCGGTTTCGGCTTCGATGCTGTGCATCGCTTCAGCGATTTCGCGCCGTTTACGCAACACCGATCTTGGCGTCCAGTCATAGCGTCGCACTTCGTCAATCATGGCACCACGAATCCGTATCCCGGCAAAGGTTGAAAAACTCGCACCGCGCGAGGCATCGTAGTTTTTCGCGGCCTCGACAAGTCCCATCAATCCCGACTGCATCAGGTCGTCGACGTCCGTGTTCTCGGGCAGCCTTGCCTTGAGGTGATAGGCAATCCGCTTCACGAGATCGATGTTTTCGGTAATGAGATCGTTTTGTTCCTCAATGGAGTTGGTCGCCGCCGACGCATACGCATTCACAGTAAACCTCCCGACCGCAGCGGCTGCGCTGTCAACAGACGCTCAAAGAAAAACTCAATGGAACCGTTCGGTCCCGAGTAGCCGCCGCAGTAGTTCAGCGCATCGGCAAGCCTTGCGAACGCCAGGCCGGACTTGCTGTCGGGGAATGCATCGACAACCGATCTGCATTGCTGCACGGCACGTTTCAGGAAGCTGTCCGCCGGAATGTTGCCGGCATGTCGAAGCACGACGTTTAGATAGCGACCGGCGACTTCGTCGAATTTCGCGAACAACCGTCGGCCATCCGAGCTGTTCCGGGTCATGTTGGTAACAATCTGAAACCGCGAAATTCCGTAGTCCCGACTGAACACTTTGACGAGCGCATACGAGTCGGTAATCGACGATGGTTCGTCGCAAACCACGACAATCGCCTGATGCGCTGCCTGCGCAAAGCGTGCTACGGAGTCGGAAATTCCCGCCGCCGTATCGACGATCAGATTCTGCGGCGGCGCACTAAGCTGACCGAATGCGTGCACGAGCGCACCCTGCGACGCGGGATCGAGGTCGATCATCGTGCGATCGCCCGAGGTCGCCGGAACGATGCCGACACCGTGCGGTCCCTCGACGACGATATCGTCGATGTCAGCCCGGCCGGCCAGAACATCCGCGAGATTCAAGCGCGGTCTTATGCCGAGCAACACATCGATGTTCGCGAGGCTGAGATCGGCATCGAGTAACATCGTGCGCTCACCGGCGCGGGCAAGCGCCACGGCGAGATTGGTTGCGATATTCGTCTTACCGACGCCGCCCTTCCCGCTGGAAACCGCGATGACTCGAGTTTCCGGCTGCCAGTTCGCGGCCGTTGAAAGCGCGCTAGTGTGCATGGTATTCAACTCCGGCTGCACCGAATCGGCTGACCATGAGCTCCTCGCTGACCTTCACGTCGCTGGAGCGCATGCAATCCAGTGCCTGATTAATCATCCACAGTCGTTTCTTTGCCGCGGCGTGCAGATCGTCCGGGATACGCTGTCCGTCAGTGACGTAGGCGAGCGGCAGATCGTGGCGGATCAAAGCACTCAACGCGCAACCGAGTTGTGCCGTCTCATCGGTTTTCGTGATAATCGAGCCGGACAGCGGAACGCGGTTGAACACTCTGATGATTTCATCGAGCACCGATTCCTGGCTGGCGGCGGATAACGTCAGGTAGTAGCGCACCCGGTCCGAATTCTGACCGTAGGCCGCGAGCCGCTCGCTCAACTTCATATCGCGCTGTCCCGTACCCTCGGTATCGATGAGGACGAGTTTCCTGTCTCGCAGCAACTGCAGGTGGTGACTCACGGCCTGTGCATTGTCGGCAGCGTACACCTGCACGCCGAGAATGTTGGCGAAGGTACGCAGCTGCTCCTCGGCACCGATTCGATGTGCGTCCGTGGAGATCAGCGCAACGTTGTCTGCACCGAATCGCATCGTGAACTGCGCCGCCATTTTCGCGATTGTCGTCGTCTTGCCGACACCGGTCGGCCCGATCAGTGCTGCCACACCGCCCGTCTCCAGCAAGCTGTCTTTCCTGATCGGAATCGTCTTTGCCAGTTCCTGCATCGGCGCGCGCCAAAGCTGCTTCGCGTCGCCGAGCGGCGGAATGCGGTCGATCACCATGTTGGCCACGTCGGGACCCACTCCGATTCGGGTCAGGTTGCGAAGCATCTGCGCTCTCATCGGAGAACTGCTGACCGTGTCCTGCCAGGCGAGACCCGCAAAATGCGTTTCCATCATTCCGCGCAGCGACGTCACCTCACTGTGAAGTTCGGCGATCGATGACGGTTCAGTTGACGAAGCCGCGGCGGCATCGTTCAGCGATGCAAGCGGCGCAGGCCGCAGGTCCGCGGAAACGAGATCGACGATCTTACGCGACGGATTCGAAGTCTCCGGCGGCGCATCTTCGGACACGATCGAGTCCGTTGCAGGCACCGCTGAGCTCGGTTGCGGTCCTGCTGCAAGCGCGTGCTGGACCAGCGCCTCGTCATAATCGACCGCGGCGATCACTTCCACGCCTTCGGCGACGCGACGATTGGACAGAATGACTGCATCCGGGCCCTGGTCCTTTCGCACACTGCGCAGCACATGGCGCATATCTTTGTCGACAAATCGTTTAATTTTCACTGGATCATCCTCACTAAAGTCAATTTGGCTAACCAACCGCCGCTATCATTTCGATCTTCCTGTCGTTCGGTACTTCGTCGTAGGCAAGAACATGCAGGTTCCTGATGCTTCGCATCATCTTCGACAACCAGGGGCGCAGCATCGGCGCAACGAGCAACACGGCAGGATCGCCCGATACTTCACGCCGTTGGGCCTGCTCGGTCAGCGATGTCTGCAGACGTTCCACAAGGCCCGGTTCGAGGCCTGGCGTCGCACCGTCCTGCGTCGACTCTCGCAGCAGTCGCTCAAGATCGGAGTCGAGCGTCAGCACCTGCAGCTCGGACTGCATGCCCGCAATCTGTTGCACAATCGAGCGCCCGAGACTGACGCGGACCACCGCCGACAGGTACTCCGGGTCCTGACTGCGCGCGCCATGCTCTGCGAGCGTTTCGGCAATTCGGCGGATGTTGCGAATCGGGATTCGCTCCTCAAGCAGGTTCTGCAGCACTCTGGAAATAACGCTCATCGGCAGCGTTTTCGGCGTCAGCTCCTCGACGAGTTTCGGCGCCGACTCTGCCAGCCGGTCGAGAATCTGCTGCGTCTCTTCATGACCGAGCAACTCGTGCGCATGCGTCAGCAGAATCTGGCTCAGATGGGTTGCCATCACGGTCGCAGGGTCGACCACCGTGTATCCAAGCATCTGCGCTTCTTCTTGCTGTGCCGCTTCGATCCAGACCGCCGGCAGGCCAAACGCGGGATCGGTGGTTTCTATACCTTCAAGCCTGCCGAACACCTGGTCAGGATTGATGGCGAGTTCCTTGTCGATGTGAATGTCGCCCTGCCCGACCGGAACGCCCATGATCGAGATACGATACTGGTTGGCGGCCAGCTCAAGGTTGTCGCGGATGTGTACGGCCGGCACCAGAAAGCCAAGATCCTCACTGAGCTTTCTGCGAATGCTTTTGATGCGCGCAACGACCGCTCCCTTGCGCTCGCGATCCACGAGCGGAATCAGGCGATAGCCAACATCCAGACCCACAAGGTCGAGTAGTTCGACGTCATGCCAGCCGAGTTCGCCAGATTCGACCGGCGCCTGCTGTATTTCGGGTTCTGGCTGCGCCGTGGGCTCGGGGCGCTGCGAAAGCCGGTATGCCGCAAATGCGAACACTGCCGACAATGAGATGAACGCACCGTTCGGCATGCCGGGAACCAGCCCCAGTACCGCAAGCACACCGGCGGTCACTCCAAGGGTGCGAGGATCGCCAAACAACTGCAGGTAAACCTGCCGGCTCATGTCCTCGGATCGCGAGACGCGCGTAACGATAATGGCGACCGCCGTCGATAGCAGCAGCGACGGAATTTGTGCCACGAGTCCGTCACCGATCGTCAGCAACGTATAGTTTTCGAACGCGGCGCCGAGCGACAGGCCGTGCTGCATGCTGCCGATAATCAGCCCGCCGAATATATTGATAAAGAGAATCAGAATCGATGCAATGGCGTCTCCGCGAACGAACTTGCTCGCACCGTCCATCGAACCGTAGAAGTCGGCCTCCTCGCCAACTTCTCGGCGGCGTTCTCGGGCGGCATCCTGATCGATGACTCCGGCATTCAGGTCAGCATCGATGGCCATCTGCTTGCCCGGCATCGCATCGAGTGTGAAGCGTGCGGTTACCTCGGAGACCCGTCCGGCGCCCTTGGTGACAACGACGAAGTTGATAATCACAAGAATCGCGAAAATGACGAATCCCACGGCGTAGTTACCGCCGACAACGAACTCGCCGAAGGCCTCGATAACCTTTCCCGCAGCCGATGTACCCGTATGGCCGTTGAGCAGCACAACACGCGTCGATGCGATGTTCAGTGCAAGCCGCAACAGTGTGACGATCAGCAGTACGCTGGGGAAAACGCCGAAATCAAGCGGCCGTCCGACACGAATGGTGGTCAGCAGAATGGCAAGCGACAATGCGATGTTGAACGTAAACAGGACGTCGAGCGCGAGTGGCGGCAATGGCACGATCATCATCGCGAGCATCGTCAGCAACAACAAAGGAACGCCGATACCTTTCGTCATGCCGGCAAGCGCGTTGTAACCGGAACTAGCCATGTTGAATTCCCTTAAATTTCATCAGTACGCACTCTCGTCAATGTGCCCGAGGTCAGGCTTTTCGACCGGCAGGTCGCCGGCAACGCGTTCGTTGATTTGATAGATGTAAGCCAGCACCTGCGCGACAACCGTGTACAGGCCGACTGGAATCTCCTGCCCTGGACGTGTACTGCGATACAATGCACGCGCAAGCGGCGGCGCACTGAAACACGGAACGCCGGCCGTGTCCGCGCGCTCGCGAATGCGTGCCGCGACAAGGTCCATACCCTTTGCCACAACCTTCGGCGCACGCATCGTCGCTTCGTCGTATTTGAGAGCGACCGCGAAGTGCGTCGGGTTGGTAATAATGACGTTCGCCTCTGCAACGTTTTCCATCATGCGGCGGCTCGCGACCTGCTGTTGCATCGCACGGATACGCGACTTCACTTCGGGGCGTCCTTCGGTATCCTTGTGCTCGTCGCGCACTTCCTGACGCGTCATTTTGAGTTTCTTACTGTGATTCCACAGTTGAAACGGCACGTCGATCAGCGCGATGAGCACGAGTGTCGTACTGACGATAAGCAGCGAAATGGCGCAGGTCTCAAGTGCACCGACAATGGCAGGACGAACGGCCAGCCGGCCGAGATGAATGATGTCTTCGGCGCCGTTCCACAACAGCGCGACCGTCGCTGCGGCCACCAGCGCGAACTTCAGCAGCGCCTTGAGCAGCTCGTTCAGACTGTTCGCACTGAAAATACGCTTCAGACCCTTGAGCGGATTGAGCCGCTCGGCCTTGAAACTCAATGCCGCCGGGCTGAACGACAGCCCGCCGATCAGCGCCGAACCCGCAAAAGTTGCCAACAGGATGATCAGACCGAACGGCAGCAGCGCGAGCAGGCTGTGCGCCGCGGCATTGCCGACTGCCGTCGTCAGGAATCCCGTATCGAACACCTGGCTGCGCTCCACGGTCAGCGATGCCGCCATGCTCAACATGAGCTCGCGGCTAACCGGAGCGGCCAGCAGGTACATTGCCGCGGCACCGGAAATCATGACGAAGGTCATCGTCAGTTCCCGGGAGCGCGGAATGTCGCCCTTGCGGCGCGCATCTTCGCGCCGCTTAGGTGTCGCTTGTTCTGTGCGATCCTGCTGTTGCGTATCTTCAGCCATTGCGCCTAGCTCCCAAGCATCCGGGGAATGAAAGCGAGCGCCGCGTCAAGCGCCACGACGAGGTTTTCACGAAAGTTCTCGAGGTTTAGAAACACCACGGCAAAACCGAGTACCATCGACACGGGAAAGCCGATTGCAAACAGGTTTAGTGTCGGCGCCGCGCGGCTCATGACGCCGAACGCGAGATTGACAACGATCAGCGCAGTCACGGCCGGCAGAGCAAGCCGGGTCGCGACAACGAACAACTGCCCCGCCCATTCCAGAATCTGAGAGATCGCGATCTGACCCAGACCCATACCCGTCATAGGCAGTATGTGAAAGCTGTCCGCAAGCAACTGAATCATCGCGAGGTGACCGTCCATTGCGAGAAACAGCAGCATGCCGAGCATCATGAACAGCTGGCCCAGTACAGGAATGTTGACCCCGTTCTGATGATCGATAAACACGGCGAATCCCAGACCCATGTTCATCGAAATGATCTGACCGCCGAGTGCGATCGCATCGAAAATCAGCTGTAACGCAAACCCCATCGCGACACCGATCAGAAATTCACGCGCGATGAACATCAGCCCTGCGAAGCCCGTCATTTCAGTCGCCGGAAATGCGCCGGCGTGCGGCGCAATTGCGATCGTCAGCGCAAGCGCCGTCAGGATGCGCACTTTGGCCGGCACGAAGGCGCCGCTCAATATCGGCATCGCCATCACCCACGCAGCAATACGCACGAACGGCCAGGCATACTGGCCGATGGTGTCGATGATGGGTGCGATAGCAAAATTCACGTCAGTTCCTGTTGCAGTAGTTTCGTTAAGCGATCAGCGATGGAATCTGTTCCACGAGCTGCCGCGTAAAGCCGGTCAGCACACTGAGCATCCATGGGCCGGCAATACGCAATGCAAGCGCCAGTACAAGCAGCTTCGGAATGAAGCTCATTGCCATTTCGTTAATCTGAGTGGCCGCCTGAAACATGCCGACGAGCAGCCCGACTGCGAGTGCGGACAACAACAGGGGTGCCGAAATCAGCATCGTGACCCATAAGGCCTGCTGTCCGATTGTCGTTACGGTCTCCGGTGTCATCGTCCTTCCCTAAACATAAAAGCTGTTGGCGAGAGTGCCGAGCAGCAGAACCCAGCCGTCGACCAGCACGAACAACATGATCTTGAACGGTAGTGATATCAGCATCGGCGACAGCATCATCATGCCCATCGACATCAATACGCTGGACACGACCAGGTCGATGACGAGGAACGGAATGAAAATCAGGAAGCCGATCTGAAACGCCGTCTTGAGTTCGCTGACCATAAACGCAGGCATCAGTACCGCCATCGGCACTTCATCCACATTCGCGATATCCGTGGTTCCCGAAATATTCGCGAACAGCTCAAGATCGGTGTCGCGTGTCTGCCCGAGCATGAACGTGCGCAGCGGCTGCACGCCTGCATCGAAAGCGGCTTGCATATCGAGGTCGCCGGCGATGTAGGGTTTCGCCGCAGCCTGGTAAATTTCATCGATAACCGGGGACATAACGAAGAACGTCATGAACAGCGCGATCCCAAGCAGCACCTGATTCGGCGGCGTCTGCGCAGTGCCGAGCGCCTGACGCAGAATGGACAGCACGATGATGATGCGAACAAATGCACTTGCCGACAAAATAGCTGCCGGCAGCAGGGTCAGCAGCGTCATCAGCACGAGTATCTGAATACTCAGCGAATAGGATTGATCCTGCAGCGCCTCCGCGGCGCCCGCCAGCGGCTGCGGAACTGTCTGGGCAAATGCGGTCTCCGGCAGCAGCACGACGGCTAACAGCGGCAGAATGACTGTAAGGGCCCGGTTCACCCCGACGCTCCTTTCATCATCTGTCCCAGTTTTGTTGCAAACGCCGACGTCCGTAGCGATGGCGGCTCGACATCGAGCGGCTCGTCGAGCGCCAGCAGGCGATTCACGTGCTGCGCCGTCACGCCAACGAGCAACTGCTTACCGCCGACGTCGAGCAGAACCACCCGCTCGCGTGTGCCCAGCGACTGCGTCGCGACAACACGAAGCACGCCCGCGTCGCGGAACCGACCACGCTGCAACCGCCGCGCCAGCCACGCCACCGCGACAATCGCAGCGATCACCACGACAAGACTGAACAACGCGCTGAACATCGACGACGCATCGAGTTCGGGAACCGCTGCTCCTGCTGAGGAGCCGGCCGCCGATACCGGCGCGAGAAACGCGAGGCCGACAATCGCAAGGGCGCATTGTTTGTTGAACAGGATCATGCCTGGCGCCGCGCCTGCGTCCGGCCGGATTCGGCGATGTTTCGAATGCGCTCGGCCGGGCTAACAACGTCCGTAAGCCTTACGCCGAAGTTGCCGTCGACCACAACGATTTCTCCGTGTGCGATCAGCGTACCGTTCACGAGCACGTCGAGCGGTTCGCTGGCTTCGCGATCGAGTGCGACAACGGAACCTTCCACGAGTTGTACGAGGTTTCGGATCGTAATGTCGGTCGATCCGATTCGCAGCGCCACATTGACGGGCACGTCGAGAATCAGGTCCAGATTGACGTCCGCGGCGTACTGTTCGTCCTGCTCGGAGGGAGCGGGAAACTCGTCGGGAGAAAACTGCTGCTCAGCCGGAACCTCAGGCGTCGCTGCCGCTGTCTCCGATACGTCTGCCGCGTCGTTTTCTGTACTTGTTTCCGTTGCGTTGTTGTCCATTGATTAGTTCCTGATCAGGTTCTTAATAGTCGTGTTGAGCCATTTCGCCGCTTCAACGGCATTGGTGCCGTCGTGCACGCCGTACCTACCGGCGAGCAGCGCCACGTTTCCGGCATAGAGCGTTGCCTGGGTCGGGTCCACGATGTCGATCACGTCGCCGGGTTCGAGACAAACCAGCTCACCCAGGGTGACCTCGGCATGCCCGACGGTTGCGCTGATGCCCACCCGCGTGTCGGTCAGCCCGTCGCGAATCGTCTCCGCCCATTGCGCATCCTGAGCGGGGTCTTCGCGACGTGCCGAGCCTTTAAATACAGGCAGGAGATTCGACAGAATCGCCTCGGGCAACAGGATCGAGAACGAGCACTCGCAGGCACCGAAACCGACGTCGAATACACTTTCGATGATCGCATCGGCGTCCTCCGAAATGCCGATTGCCGCAGTCCCGGGATACAGGCGTTCTCGCCTGGCAGTGACGGCAAGCGTCGGCTCCCAGATTTCCTCGATCGCTTTGAGCGCGAGGTCTGCATACACCTCAAGCACACGCTTCTCGCCGTAGGTGAAAATGCCGGTCTCGCGAATATCGGAATCGGTTCCGACACCACCGAAAAAAACCTCGACGAGTTGATGCACAAGCGCGCGACTGAATACGATGGCGGCATTGCCGTTCAAAGGTGCCATGGAAAACGTGGTCGCAATGGCGGCATCGCCGGTTTGCGCACGAATATCGCCATACGGCCGTGTTGCGGTCGCTGCAAATCGAATATCGACGTTGCGCTGCAGCAGTTTTTCAGTTCGCTTCCCGAGCAACATCGCAAGCCGTTCGTTCATTGCTTCCAACTCCGGGAAGCTGTTGCTCACGATGTGAGCACGCGGGGATATGACGAACGGGTCGATAGACGCATACCTGCGCCCCGCACCGGACTGCACTTCGATTTCGCCCGATTCCACACCGTCGAGCAACGCGCCGACTTCTTCGTCTGTGAGTACGTTTTCAGTCACGGCAGCTACTGAACAATCAGATTGGTGAAGTACACGGCTTCGACGCCGGTTTCGCCGGTCTCGGCCTCGATGATCTGCTGAACCTCCAGCAACGCGTCAGCGAGCATCTGTTCCTTACCCTCGCGTGAAATCACGTCCCGATAGTTGACAGAGCCGAACATCAAAATCAGGTTGTTGCGGATGACCGCCGCGTGTTCCTTGACGCTGTCGATGATTTTCTGATCGCGCGCCATGACTTCGAGGGAAATCTGCATGAAGTGGGTATCGCCCGCCTCATCCTTAAAATTCACGACCAGCGGCGGATGCAACCCCGCAAATAGCGCCGGATCGTTTTTCGGCTCGTCGAGCGCCGCGTCACCGTCGGCCGGTTCCCCGGCGAAGTACTGCGTCACGAAATACCCGCCTGCCGCCAGCATGACGATCGACACGCCGAGGATGATGAAGAGTTTCGCCTTGCCGCCTTTCCTGCCTTCCTGCGACTCTGCTGTTTGGTCCTGTTCGCCTGCCATTGTCAGCTCCCATGTGTATGGGCCTCTTAATGCAAGCGGCGTGCCACTACCGGCACAAACTTTTTTTCTTTTATAAACAGCGGGTTAACGAGACCCGTCGGATACGAGGTCGGTCCTGCGTCAGAAAAATGACGTCCCGCTCAGAGTAAGCGCCGGAAACCTGACGGCCGCGAGAACGACACGCTGCCGATCACGCGTAGGTGTCGAGCAGGCTCGTCGAACGCCTTGAGGACCGCGCATTCGAGGACGTCTCGACCGCCGTCACCGCGGCGTCAACCGGCGCGCTGTCGCCGATTTGATGCAATTCGAGTTCCTGACGCTGCTGCTGATCGCCGACGCCCTGCTCCGATACCGACGCCTCGCCCAGCGACAGTCCGCTTTCGGCCAGCATATCGCGCAACTGTGGGAGCGCGGATTCGAGCGCCGCGCGCGTGACCGCGTGATTGGCTGTAAACACGACGTTTACAGACTGCTCCTCAACCGCCAGTCGAACCTGCAACGGCCCCAGTTCGACGGGATTGAGGCGAATCTGTGCCTGCCTGACGTTGTTCTCCGCCATCCAGACGACACGTTCGGGCATTGCGTCAGACCACTCGGCGTCCAGGACCGGCGCGTCCACCGACAGCATTGGCACCGTGCCGGAGTTGCCGGCCGTACCGATGGCGACGGGACTCGGCACCGGTGCCGCCACGGCCGCAATTGGCGGCGGGGCTGCCGGTGTGGATACTCGGGCTGTCAGGTTCTCAGTGGCGATGGATTCGAAAGACACCGGCTCCGTCGGCAGCCGGTTCGACCCGGCGGGAGTAACCGGAATCGAACCCGCTGCCGTCTGAGATGCTTGCCGCTCGTTTTGTGGACCGGCACCGATATCAGTTTTTACATTAATTTCATTTTTTATCTGATTGTTTTTTATTAATTTTTCTATGTCCCTTACTAATGCACCAGGGGGCTCGGCAGACACTCGAACAGGTTCTGCCGGTGAAACAACACTCGGCATCGCCGGCCGTTGCAGATCGCGCACGACAGGGGGAACGGGCTCGTCATCCGCTTTTATTGCCGAGTTCTCAACGGACCGACCCAGCGCATGTCCGATTCCTTCACGCTCACCGCGCCGGGAGCGCAGCGACGCCACGAGTGCACCGCGAGAATCCGGGCGTTCCGCAGACCGCTGACGCGGCACCGAACCCGCAACGTCAGGCTCCGCTCGTTCGCCGCTCGCCGGCAATGCCGGCGTACCGAGTACTGCATCGCGCAGCCTTTGCGGCGGTTCCGCGACTGGCCGGGGACTATCTGTGGAACGCCGAGGTACCGCCACGATATCGTCACCCGAGAACTCCAGATCATCGCCGGCGGCCGGCAGCGTATCGGCTGGCACCACAACGGCCGGCGGCAGTGCCACCGCAATCGGCGCTGCGTCGATATCGAGTTCAGGCTGTACTGGCGCCGGCAGGGTGAGCGTTGCCGCCTCGGCGAAATCCTCGGATCGAAGTGCCGCGACCGGGTTCGGTTCGGCTTCGGTGGACATATCCGGTTCACGCGTCGCGACATCCAGGGTAACTTCCGGTAACCGTATTCCGGGGGGCGGCAAAGCCTTGCCGCCATCACGCATTGCCGGCAGCGCGCGCCCGGCAACTTCGCCACGTTCCGTCGTCATGATGTCGCGAAAAGGCAGCACGGCCTCAGGCAGTTCCGCTGCCTCGAGCCCTTCAACGGCGTTCATCGCGTCGCCCGCTGCGTTCGGCAGGAAAAGTGTTCCGGGTTGAAATTGCATAGGTTGATCCAGTCAGTGCCGCTCCGGGCTTATGAGTTAAAAAGCAATATCCGTGCCAGCCGCCTGCGACGCGGTTGCCTCAACCGCTCAGACATCGTGAAACGGGCCGCCGGGCCGGTATTGCTCATCGGCAGTACGTTGCTGCTGCCGCTCTTCCTCATGCAATTCACGGTCGCTGTATCGACTGGCAATCTTCGACAACGATTCCACGCGCTGCCGTTTGAGTGCCCAACACTTCCGATGGGCATCCAACTGTTCGCGGCCGTCGTTTACTATCTGCTCCTGCTCGGCGACGGCCCGATCGAGCCGGGACAGAAATTGCTGATAGTCCTGCCACTGCGGCGCCGGCAGTTGCCTGCGCAAGGCATCTCGTACCGTATACTCACTGCGAAACGCTTTGAGTTCGGCATGACGATCCAGCATCTGTTGCTGGTATTTCTGACGCTCCGCGAGATGCCGCATCTGCTCGCGTTCCTCGTGTTCAGCCACAGATTGCAGCATTTTCATACGCTCGGAGCGTTTCATTGCGGACCCTCACGGGTCGTCGTTCCGGCCGGTGGCAGGGTATCGTCACCGGAAGGCGTTTGCAGCAATGTCCTGAGTGCATCGATACTCGCGCGGTGATCGACATGTTCGTGCTGCGCCTGACGCAGAAAATCGAGCATCCCGGGCCAAAGCGAAATCGCCTCGTCCACGCGCGCATCGCTGCCCTTCTGATAGGCGCCTACGGCAATCAGATCGCGGTGATGCTGATAGGTACTGTAAACCTGGCGAAAGCGCGTTATGAGCTCTTTTTGATCCGTCGAAGCGATGTTGTTCATCGCACGGCTGACCGACGATTCGACGTCGATCGCAGGGTACAGCCCTGCATCCGCAAGGTCCCTCGACAATACGATGTGTCCGTCGAGGATCGCGCGGGCGGCGTCGACGATCGGATCGTTCTGATCGTCACCCTCAGCCAGCACCGTGTAAAACGCGGTAATTGAGCCGTGTCCCTGCGCACCGTTACCGGCGCGTTCGACGAGCTGCGGCAGTTTCGCGAATACCGACGGCGGATAGCCTTTGGTTGCCGGTGGCTCGCCGACCGCCAGCGCAATTTCGCGCTGCGCCTGCGCGAATCGCGTCAGAGAATCCATGAGCAACAAGACGTTTAAGCCCTGATCGCGAAAGTGCTCCGCGATCGCAGCAGACAGCCACGCCCCGTGCATGCGCATCAGTGGCGTATCGTCCGCAGGCGTGGCAACCACAACCGCGCGCCGCATCCCTTCCGGGCCCAGCGTGTCTTCAATAAACTCTTTAACTTCGCGACCGCGCTCGCCGATGAGTCCAACGACAACCACATCCGCGTCGGTGTAACGTGTCATCATGCCCAGCAGCACACTTTTGCCGACGCCGCTACCCGCAAAAAGGCCCATGCGCTGGCCGCGGCCAACGGGCATGATTGCGTTAACCGATCGTATGCCCACGTCGATGGGCTCATCGATCGGCCGGCGTTTGAGCGGATTGATCGGCGTGCCGTAGAGCGGCACACGGCGCTCGGCCTCGATCGCGGGCAACCCGTCAATGGGCCGCCCTCTGCCGTCCAGTACCCGGCCGAGCAACGACGGACCAACGGCCACTTCGGGGACACCGCTGACCGGGATCACCCGCGACTTCGGCACAACGCCGCGCATGTCTTCGGCCGGCATCAGGAACAGTTTCTCGCCGGCAAATCCCACGACCTCGGTTTCGACACGCCGGCCATCCATCGCAACGACATCGCACCGCCCACCGACGGGCGCGTGGCAACCGACCGCCTCCATAGTCAGCCCGACGGTCCGGTGCAGTTTGCCCTCGACGATCGCCTCGGTGGAATGTTCGCGCGCACGCCGGACGAACGCCGACAGACGTTCTGCACGATGCTGATCGCGATTCACATCACTCCCATTCAGCGGCGCAGTCATGAGGCGGACCGTTCGTCGCCGATGATTGCGCTGACGATCGCCTGAAAACGCGTATCCGACTGTAAATCGATATAGGAATTCTCGGTGTTCACGGTACAGCCGCCACGTTCGATCAGCGCATCCTCAACAATGCGCCAGGCCTGTTCGCCGCTCGCCGGCGACAGTGCATCCGCAACGAGACGGGCGTCGTCGGGGTGCAACCGAACTTCAACATTGCGGCAGGCAACCGGAAGCTGTTGAATGGCATCGCGCACAACGCCAACGACGTGATCCGGAGACACCTGGATTTCGCGGCGAAAGAGTTGTTTCGCGATCGTGATGGCAAGTTCGACGAGTTGCTGCACCACGGTCTCATCGAGTTCGTCGAGCGGTCTCGCCAGAGCGCCGCAAGCCTGTCGAAGGTTCGCCACCTGCGCGGCGATTTCGGCCTGGCCCGCTTGCCGACCGGCAGCGAGACCCTCCTGGTACGCTTCGTCCCAGGCCTCCTGCTGCAGTTCCTGCAGGCGCGCCGCCGTGATGACGGAGCGGTCGTTGGCGCCGTCGATGGCAGGAATATCCCAACGCTCGACCGCGCCGAATTTCGACCCGCCGTCAGACATATTCCTCACCGTCAGTGCCCAGATCAATGTCGCCGGCATCGGCGAGGCGCCGTGCCGTCTCGAGAATTTCCTTCTGCGCCGCTTCTACCGCACTGAGCTTCGTGGGGCCTCGCGCTTCCATATCTTCTTTGAGTAGCGCCGCGGCGCGTTTCGACATGTTGCTTAAGATTTTCTCCTGAAGTTCCGGCACGGCGCCCTTGAGGGCCACGACCAGCAATTCCGTCGACACTTCACGCAGCAGAACCTGGATGCCGGTATCGGCTACCGTCAGCAGCGTGTCGAACACGAACATCATCTGCTGAATGTTCTCGCTTAAGTCCTCGTCCTGTTCTGAAATCGCGCCGAGAACGGCGTCGCCCGACTCAGCACCGAGCGCATTGACAATCGCGGCTGCGACCGTGGCGCCGCCGGTCTTCTTGCTGGTCGAGTTCGCAGCTTCTTCCGACTTGGTTGCGATCAGAGCCTCGATTTCCGCGAGCGCGCTCTGCTGTACGTCACTCAGTCTCGCAATCCGCATAACGACTTCGGCACGCTGTGCATCGGACATTTGCTCGATGACACTCGCTGCCTGATCCGCCTCAAGATAAGACATGATGATTGCAACGATCTGTGGATGCTCACCTTCGATGATCTCGCCGACCTCGCTCGCGCTCATCCATTTGAGCGCCTCAATGCCCTTTGCATCCCGGCCCGTCAGCATGCGGTCGATCAGCGCATTGGCCTTGGACTCACTGAACGCATTGGTCAGCACCTTACGAATGTAGTCTTCGGTCGCAATACCGAACGATGTGTGGTTTTCCACTTCGAGCATGAACGTATCGAGCACGCCCGAGGCCTGCTCCTTAGACACGTCCGTCAGCGTGGTCATTGCGGCGCCGAGCTGCTGCACTTCCTTGGCGTCCATGAAGCGAAGCACTTCGGCTGCTTCATGCTCGCCCAGCGACAGCAGCAACAGTGCCGCCTGCTGTGTGCCCGACATTACCGTGTCCGTCTCAGCCATCGTCCACCGCCACCCATTTCTTCACGACCTGCGCCACACGGGCGGGATCGTGGTTGCTGATGTTTTTCACCGCAGCGATCTTCTCGTCATAACCAGGGAATGCCGCCGCGGCGCCATCAGGCAGTAGCTGACCGCTCGCGGCAACCGGCAGACCGGCGTTCGGCGCGATAAGATTCTTCAGCAGCGGCCGCACAAGTCCGAAGGCGAGCACAAGCACCAGCAGCACGCCCAGCCCCTGCTTGACGGCGTTGATCACGGCGCTGTTCTTCCAAAACGGCGGCGCTTCCATCGGCGCTGCCTCAGGTACCGGCAGAAATGCGGATTTAACCACCGCGACCGTATCGCCCCGCGACTCATCGAAGCCGACCGCTTCCTTGATCAACGTAGAAAATTGCTCTATGTCCGCGTCGGTCAGTGCCAGCGCGGCCGCATCTTCGCCGCCGGTGCGCGACGATTCGTCGACAAGTACCGCGATCGACAGACGCCGAATCACCCCGGTCTGAGGCCGCGTGTGACTGACGGTCCGATCGACCTCGAAATTTCGCGTACTGCTGTTCGACGTGTCGCTGTCCGCCGCAATCTCGCCGGCCGCATTTTGCGTTTCCGCGGTATCGCCCGAACCCGGCGGCTGATTGCTCAATGCCCCGGGTACTCCCCTGGGGGCCGGCATATCGCTGGTTCGGCGGCTCTGCGAGACGTGCTCGCTCACCACCACACTACCCGCCGGATCGAACGATTCGCGCGTTTCCTCGCTGACCGTAAAATCCATGTCGACGACAACTTCGGCACGCACACGCCCCGGCCCCATAATCGGGGTCAGTAAATCTTCAATTCGCCGCTTGTAGATGCGCTCCTGGCGTTCGGCGAGCTTAAACTGATTGCTGGTACTGAGATCGTTCCACTGTTCGTCACCGGCGCTGAGCAACCGGCCCTGTTGATCGATGACCGTGATGTCGGCCGCGAGCAGATCGGGCACGCTCGATGCGACGAGGTTCACGACTGAGGCGACCTGATCGGAACTGAGTTCCTGTCCTCGATACAGGTCCACCATGACCGACGCGCTGGCTGATTTGCGGTCACGGATAAATGACGACTGCCTTGGAAGAGCGAGATGCACACGTGCATCGCGGACAGCGCCCATGTGCGCGATCGTGCGTGCGAGCTCCGCCTCGAGCGCGTGCTGGTACATCGCGTTTTCACGAAACTGGCTTTGCCCGAACGTCGACTGTTCCTGAAGCATTTCCATGCCCGCCGCACTGCTTTTCGGCAGCCCCTGAGACGCCAGCTCCAATCGCGCATCGTGCAGCTGAGAGCCCAGTACCAGTACCGAACCCGAACCGGCATCGAGTTTCACGTCAATGTCCGCAGCACGCAGGGCTTCGATAACCTGCGCCGCATCCTCGTCGGGAAGATCGGCATACAGACGCGTGTAGTCGGGTGACTGCGACCACAGAACGACAGCGAATCCCAGCGCGACGCTGGCCGCAACACCGATCAGCAGCAGTACCTGCCGGACGGCCGGTATGCTCAGTATCGTTCCCAGATTCATTTGCGTGGCAGGCAATGCCTCGCCTTCGATTGTTACACCATTGCTCATTTTGATTCGCTACCCGTTATACCGGCATGTTCATGATTTCCTGGTACGCAGCGACCAGTTTGTTTCGTACTTCGGTCGCCGCGCGAAACGCCAGATCGGACTTCTGTGCCGCGACCATGACGCTCGTAAGATCCGTGTTGTTGCGCTCCATCGCATAGTCTTCTCTGAGCGTGCTGGAGACTTTCTGCGTCTCGTTCACGGTATCCAGTGCGCTCTTAAGCACATTGCCGAAACCGGCGGCATTCGCCTGTGGCGCGCGCGTTTCATTCCCGCCCTGTGCCTCCACACGCATTGCCCGAATCTGGGCGAGCAGGTTTTCCGTACTGATCGTGTTCATCGTTTTCTTCCGTTACAGGCCTCAGACCGCACCGGCTGCCGGCACCGGGATACCCGCATCGCGCAGTCGAGCGAGTTTGTAGCGCAGTGTGCGCGGACTGATGCCGAGCGTCTCTGCCACTGCCGTACGATTTCCATTACTCGCGCGCAGCGCTTCGAGAATGACCTGCCGTTCTTTGTGCTTTAAGTTTTCCTGCAGATCGCTGTTCTCTTCGACGGCTGGTGCGGCAGTCGGCTCAAGCAGCTGAAAAATCAGATCGTCGGCGGAAATGGTTTCGCCCTGCAGGAGAATCAGGCTGCGCTGAATGACGTTTTCAATTTCGCGTACATTGCCGGGCCATGAATGCGCCAGCAGTTTTTGCACGGCATCGTCACCCAGCACAGGGCGCGTCCGGCACGGACCTGCGTACCTGTCGATGGCGCGATTCGCAAGCGCAACGATATCGCCACGCCGTTCGCGCAGCGGTCGAATTGTCAGCGGAAAGACGTTGAGACGGTAGTAAAGATCCTCGCGAAACTGTCCCCGCTCGACATACTCGGCAAGATCGCGGTTTGTCGTGGCCAGTACACGAACGTCGAGCGGAATGACCTGACGACCGCCCAGGCGCTCCACTTCCTTCTCCTGAATGACGCGCAGCAGTTTCGCCTGCAGTCCGAGGTCCATCTCCGAAATTTCGTCCAGCAGCAATGTACCGCCCTGCGCCTGCTCGAATTTTCCGGGGCTGGCGCTTGCCGCACCTGTAAACGCGCCCTTTTCGTATCCGAACAGCACGGCCTCCAGCATATTCTCCGGAATAGCGGCGCAATTGATCGCGACGAACGGCTTGTCCTGACGCGGTGATTGCATGTGAATATAACGTGCCACCACTTCCTTGCCGCAGCCGCTCTCGCCGTTCAGCATAACCGTGGCATCACAGGTCGCCACCCGGCCGGCGATCCTGAAAAGCTCAATCGACATCGGGTCGGCGGCAACGGGCGTATTACTCTCCATGTGCGTGCGCACGTGCCGGCCGAGCGCCTCGCTAAGCTTTGTCTCGTTAAAAGGCTTCAGCAGATAGTCGGCCGCACCGTTCTTCATCGCGGCTACGGCCTGTTCGACACTACCGGCATCGCTGGTCAGAACCACCGGAACGCGCGGCGACCGGCGTAGAATTTCGGACAGTAAGGGTGCGCCGTCCCTGGCGCAGATCGACGCATCGGCGATGACGAGCGCGATGTCCTCAGTGTCAAGAATTCCAAGTGCAACGTCGCCGCTGCGCGCGAGCTGCACGGCGCCGGACTGTACCTGCACGGCTTCAGCCAGCCGCGCGGCCGAATCCACGCTCGAATCGACGATGAGTACCGTGGCGGTACTCACTGCGCGGCTCCTGCCGCGGTCGTCGCCACTCGATCAGACGCGTCATTGCGATCCGCGTACGCGGCGTCGTCATTTGCCGCAACAGGCAAACAGATTGCGAACGTTGCCCCGTGTTCGTTCGAGTCAACCGCGACGTACCCGCCATGGTCCTCGGCAATGGATTGCACGGTCGACAATCCAAAGTCGCGCAGATCCGGAAGTTCGGTCGAAGCCATGCGCCCGGCATCGGCGGTCCTGGTCCGGCCGCTGTCGATCACCGCAAGGTACAGGTATTCGCCCGATCGAATCGCGGTAAGCTCGATACTCGAATTCGGGCCGGAGACCGCCAGCGCTCGCTTCACGAGGTCCATCATGGCACCCCGCAATGCGTCGCGATTGCCCGCGACCTGGAGCGAGTCGTCTTCCAGTTCAACTGTAATGTAATCGCAACGGCCGAGCTGAGAGTCCACGGTCGCCAGTACTTCCCGATAGAGACCGGCAACATCCACTGTCCCCGGCCCCGTGGCAAAACTCTCCGCCGTATCGGCCAGCTGCTGCAGCGACGTATCGATCCGTGCAAGGCAATTGGATAGTTTGGCGGCATATTCGAGACGCCGTTTCTCCGAGGTTGCCTGCGCCGAAACCTGGGTCATGTACGACAACGCATCGGACAGCGGCGCCTGTATGAGACGGACTTGCGACAATGTCCGATCGCGCCGCAACGCGAGGTGTTCCGCCCGATGCAGGAGCTGACGCTGGCGCTCGCTTTCGGTGACGTCGTCAAGTTGCAGAATTTCGCCGGCACGATCGTCGAAAGACGTGCGTGACAACAGCAGATTGCGACCGTCCCTGGTCCGTAAATCTCCATCGACCCGCTCATTCGGCAGAAAATGCCGATCGGCAATAGCAGTCCAGCATATGCCCGTCACCATGCCGGGAAGCAACTCGGCGGCACGCCTGTTGTGGGCCGTAACGACGCCGTGCTCGTCGATCATGAGTGCCGCAGTCGGCATGGCATCGAGCAGGTTTTCCATGCGCCGCTGCAGCCGCGCTTTTTCAATCTGATCCTGTTGCTGTGCAACGACGCCGTCGCGCAGGCGTTCCGACAGGTCGTCGATGCGGCACTGAAGTTCGTTGATGAACACATCCAGTACGTCGTTCTGCCTATGGCTGCCGGTGACGTGGGCCAGGTCGCCGGTGTAAAAATCCATGCTTGACTGTGACAACGATCATCTCCGCTGATTGAGTTGTGCCTCAACCAAAGCAAGATGCGTGCCAGATTTTTTTATTATATATTTCAGATAGTTAAACGCCGCCCGTCATTGACAGGCGGCGTCATATTTTTGACAGCGGTCGGAAAACCGACGCCGGGTCAGGTCACGATAAAGCTGATCTCGCCGTTACCGTAGCGCGGAATATCGACCTTGAAACTCACGACTGTGGCGCTTCCGTCGAGCTTCCCAACCGTATCCGCCGCGTCCTCAGGCGCCAGCACCTTGTCGAGCCTCAAATGCGCCCCGGACTCGGCCATCAGAAGCTTCGAGCAGATATTCATAATCTCGTAGTAATTCCCGACGATCGCTTCAGTGACATCGTTGCTGGAGATCATCTCATTCGCGACATCGACGGGGATCATGGACAGCGCTGCCCCCGAATAGGCGACGAACGGCTTATCGCACACGCACAGAGCCACGAGTTCGTCTTCCCGGTTGATGAATGTCGCGACGTAACGTCCGTCGGTGCCGGGTGCATCCATACTCGCGGTGCTGAGGCCGTCACCGAAGATTACCGAAAGCAAATCGGTTGTGGCCGGTGGGGTTGGAATTTCGTAAATAGTGCTCATGAAAATAGTCCTCGGACTCGCCGCCACGGCGAGTCGGCTAGTTGATTACAGTGTTGAGTACTTTCTCAAACGACTCGACCGTGAACGGCTTCGCGATCAGGAACTGAGCACCTGCTTCCGTCGCACGCTGGCGCATTTCCATGCTGGACTCGGTGGTAATGAAACCGAACGTTACGCCAATGTCCTCGGCACGCAGTGCCTCGAGTAATTCGATGCCGGTCATGTTCGGCATGTTCCAGTCCGCGAGCACAAGGTCAGGGACGTTGCCACGAATCTTATCCAGTGCGACAGCGCCGTCTTCCGCCTGTTCGACGTCCTTGCCACCGAACCCGGCCTGGCGCAGTGTCCGGACCACCATCATCCGCATTGCAGAACTGTCATCGACTACTAATATCTTCATTTGTACCTTCCTGGTTTGGCGAAGCGAATCGGACGGCCGCGTACGGCCGTCACCCCGTACGCGCATTACGCGCGCGATGTTGAAGATAGCGGCAGGCTGCGCGGAATCTTTAGCGCCTGTTCAAACGAATATCAGCGAACGGGTTCTGGACAGAAATCGACAACACGTCACAACGATTCCGCCGGGGAAGGCCTCAGGATTTGCGTCGCCTGGCCGATAACCATTGACAGGCCGGCTTCCGGCCGGCACACACAGAGGTATCGATGACAATAAGCGCTGAAAGTCTCGCCGACAACGTCACACAGCTGACGTCGTTTCCCGATGTCGCGTTCCGCATCAACGAAAAGCTTGCGGACGACAACAGCGGTGCCTCCGACATCGGCGCGCTGATCGAGCCGGACCCGGCCCTGAGCGCTGCCCTGCTCAAGATCGCCAACAGTGCAATGTACAGTTTCGGCGGCACGATCAGCGATATCGATCGCGCAATTACCGTTGTCGGTCTTCGCGAAGTCCGCGATCTCGCATTTGGCATTTGTGCCAGTTCCACATTTAACGGTATCCCGAACGATCTGGTCTCCGTCGAGGATTTCTGGGAACACAGCCTCTACTGTGCCTCGGCTGCGCGGCTGCTCGCGAAGAAGGCGAATGTCTGCCATGGCGACTCGCTGTTCACGGCGGGATTGCTGCACGACATCGGACATCTCGTGATGTTCAGTCAGTGTCCCGAACAATCGCTTAAATCGCTGCAGCTGTCGATCGATGAGAGCGATGGGCTGTCGCCGTATCTGTCGGAACGCCGTGTATTCGGCTTCGATCACATGGACGTCGGCGCGGCGCTCGCCGCCCAATGGCGTCTGCCGGACGTGCTGTGTCAGTGCATTCAGTTTCATCATGCGCCGTTCGCTGCCGGCGTATCCAATCACGCAGCCGTAGTCGTACATCTTGCGAACAGCCTGGCCGTACTTGCCGAACTGGACAGTCACGATCTCAACGACGCACCGGTCACCGATCCCAGAGCATTCGATGTACTCGGACTCGATCAGTCGATCATCGAGCCGACGATAGCTGAGTCCCACGACATGGTAGCCGACCTAAAGCGCGTGTTCATCGCCCACTAGGCGCTGACAAGCTCGGCGAGCCTTGCCGGGATTTTCGTCAGTGTCAGCACTTCGTCGACACCGCCTTCCTCAATCGCCGCATGAGGCATGCCCCAGATAACGCTGCTCTGTTCATCCTGCGCAATCGTCGCAGCACCGGCTTCCTGCATACGGCGCAGCCCTTTGGCACCGTCTCGTCCCATACCGGTCAGTATGACACCGCAGGCATTTCGACCGACGTTTTCCGCGACAGAATCGAACAAAACGTCGACAGCCGGCCGATGCCGATTAACCGGTGGAGCGCTGTTTAGCCGGCAGCGGTAACGAGCACCGTCTTTGATAATGGCGAGATGCTGGTCTCCCGGAGCGATAAAGACGTGTCCCGGCCGAATCTGCTGACCGTCCACGGCCTCACACACCGCAAGTTTCGAACACTGGTTCATTCGCTCTGCAAAGGAACGGCTGAAGACCGGAGGAATGTGCTGCGTGATCACAACACCGGGCGAATCCGCACGCATGCGTATCAGGACCTCCTTGATCGCTTCGGTGCCGCCCGTCGACGCACCGATCGCTATGACCTGATCGGTCGTCTTGTATTTACCCACGGCAGCGGTCAGTGGCGGCTCGGCGCTCGCGGCTCTGGCGCTCGCCGAGGCGCGCTGACGTGGCAGCGAATCGACGCGCGCTTTTGCTGCCGCTTTAACCTTGGACGTAATTTCGTCCGCACAATCGTTGAGCGTATGCGCAAGATCCACTTTCGGCTTGCTGACAAAATCGACCGCACCGAGTTCGAGCGCGCGCATCGTGACACTGGCACCTCGCTCGGTCAGTGACGACACCATGATGACCGGCATCGGGTGCAGCCGCATCAGATTGCTCAGAAAACTCAGGCCGTCCATTTTCGGCATTTCAACGTCCAGTGTCAGAACGTCGGGTTTCAGTTTCTTGATTTTGCTGCGTGCGGCGTAGGCATCCATCGCCGTGCCAACCACTTCGATGCCAGAATCCGACTGCAGCAAGTCCGTCAGAAGCTTCCTCATCAATGCGGAATCGTCGACGACCAGTACTCGAACTTTACTCATAACGGCATTGCCTCGGTTCAGTCAAACAGATCGATATCGTCGGATACCGGCCGTTTGTCCAGACTGCTGCAGTACGACTGCTCGCGCGCAACGATCGCATTGTTCTGCAACGATCGCAGGCGCCGTACCATGGCGCGTCCGGTTTTGGGAAAATAATTGACCTTTCTCGGGAAGGTGCCGCCGAGGTCTTCGGCGGCGATTGACAATCCCTCGGTTCGCATAAACTGGCGAACGAAATCCACATTTCGCTCGCCGATATTGTTGGCCTCCATTGCCAGCACCTTGCCGCCGCCGAAGAACTTCAGCTCGAGGCGCTGTTTCTGCGCACCGAGCTTCAAAATATCGTTGATCAGCATCTCCATTGCTGCAACACCGTAGCGCGACATCAGACAGTCGTCACCGCCCCACAGATCCATCCGCCGACCGGTCTCTCCTGGCAGCATGAAGTGATTCATACCGCCGACACCGGTCGCCGGATCGCGAACACAGGCTGAGACGCAGGAACCGAGCACAGTCGTGATCGCTTCATCATGCAGTGTCACATAGTATTCGCCAGGCAATATTTTTGACGCACAGCAATTCAGCGTACTGTCCCAGCGCCGCTGAATATGCGCAAAGGCCGGCAACGCTTCAGGCAGCGCCCTCTCCGATCTGGAAAGCACCGAACTCAATGCTTTTTCCGATAAGTCGTCTGACCCAGAAGCGTGAATCGGTCCGACACATTAAACAGACTTTCCGAATGTCCAATGATCAGATACCCGCCATCCTTCAGAATGCTGGCGAAACGATCGATCAAAACCCGCTGTGTCGGCTTGTCGAAATAGATAATGACATTGCGGCAGAAGATGACATCGAACGGTCCTTTCATAGGCCATTCGTGCATCAGGTTTAGCGGTTTGAACGTCAGCAGACTACGTAAATCGTTTTTCGCTCTGACCGCATCGCTGCCGGCCGCGTTGGCGTTCGTGAACCAGCGCGTCAGCCTTTTGTCTGCGATCTTCTCGACACGTGAGCTATCGTAGACGCCATTTTTTGCCGTCGCGACCACGTCGGTGTCGAGATCGGTGCAGAGTACACGGGCATCCCAGCGTGCGATGTCTTTCATCGATTCGCGCAGCGTCATCGCGATCGAGTACGGCTCCTCACCTGTGGAACAACCCGCTGACCAGATGCGCAGACGTTTGCCGTTGATTTTTTGCGCAGCGGATATTTCCGGGATGACGCGATTGGCGAGGAAGTCGAAGTGATGCGACTCGCGAAAAAACGACGTTAGATTCGTCGTAACCGCATTCGCGAAATCCTGAACCTCGTTCGGATCGCCCTCGCTCAGCAACTTAAGATATTCGCGAAAGCTCGAGTTGCCGGTCGCTTTCAACCGCGCGCTCAGGCGACGGTAGACGAGTTGCCGTTTCGAATCGCCCATACTGATACCGGTTAGCTTCCGAATCACACGGCGGATCTCGTCGAATTCCGCATCGCTCATTGTAAATTCGCCGCCGGTCGACCGGTCTGTGCCCGGTGCAGTTGCCCTTGCTTCACGCGTCATTTCAGAGGTTTCCAAAGTCAAACAATTCGTCGCCACCGTCAGACCGCGACGTCAATTCCTCCACGTCGTCCACAGCGGAAACAAAGATTCGATCGAACATATGCCGCTCGTCCTGCATCGTGTACGTCGCACGTGCCGTCTGCAGATATTCCGACCAGCGGCTCTCGTCCATCGCATCCGGCCGTGTGCGTACGATGTCAGCCAGCCCGTTCAGATTGGCCGTCACGTTCGACAGGCGCTGCTGCAGACGATCGGCAAACTGCAGTTTTGCGCTCGCACTGAGTGCCGCCAGCCGCAGAGCCTGGAGGTGTGCCTGCGCCTGGGTTGCCGCAATTGACGGGCCCGAATCGCCGCTGGCGGAATCGTCCGATACCGCGTCGGCGCACCGCGCAACATCGATGACCGAGCGAGACAACTGTTCGATCTCGGCGAATGCCTCCTGCATCGCCGTGTTCGTCTGCGCCGCGCACAGTTCGATCATCCGCGCAACATTGACGCCATCGACATTGCCCGACGAATCGCCCAAATACTGATTGTTGTCGGAAGGCATGCCCTGCCGATCAGAATACCGGACACAGTCCGTCATCCTCGATTTCTGCTTCATCGCCGAGTCCCAGGTAATCGCTCAGATTCGCGAGTGACGCCATATCGCGAAACACGTCGGACGGTTTGTTCCACACGACCGACACTGCTCGCTTCCTGAGCGTATTTCTAAATGCAATCAGCATCTGCAGTGTCGCCGTGTCCACGGACTCGACCTCACTCGCGTCGATCGTGACCGGCCCTTCCGCCGCCAGCGCCTGCTGCAGTCGGCCTCTGCACTCCGAAATAGCCCGAATATCGGCCTGACTGGCCAGCACCACCGTGTGCGATGCCGAGCCAGCCGCCTTTTTTCCTTTGCCACTCATTGCCGCATCCTGATCGATTCATTCATCTCAGAATTCCTCCCACTCCTCATCGCCGCCACCGACGACAGCCTTACGCTGAGGCGCGGGATCAGCGGCAGGAGCCTGCTGCCAGGGACGGTCCGCAGACCGCCGCTCTTCGATGACAGCGGGCGCCGGCTGGACCGAACCCTCGGAATCGACCGTGAAGAACGTCATCATTTCATTGAGATCGTCAGCCTGCTCACCAAGCGACTGGCTGGCGGCTGCCGCTTCTTCGACAAGGGCCGCATTCTGCTGTGTCAACTCATCCATCTGCACGACGGCTTTGTTCACTTCGTCAATGCCGGCAGACTGTTCCTGGCTCGCTGCAGCGATCTCGCCGACGATATCGGCGACCTTCTTAACGCCGTTAACGATCTCCTCGAGCGTTTCGCCAGACTCGTTGACCAGCTTCGATCCTTCTTCAACTTTTCCGGCGCTGTCTTCGATGAGATCCTTGATCTCCTTCGCCGCGGTCGCGCTGCGGCCCGCCAGATTGCGGACTTCACTGGCAACGACCGCGAATCCACGCCCCTGGTCACCGGCACGTGCCGCCTCCACAGATGCGTTCAACGCAAGCAGATTGGTCTGGAATGCAATTTCGTCGATGACGCCGATGATGTCCGAAATCTTTTTGCTCGACGCGTTGATCTCGTCCATCGCCTGCACTGCATCACGCACGACAGTTCCGCCCTTCTCGGCGTGTTCACGCGCGGCCAGCGCGAGCTGATTTGCCTCGCCGGCGTTGTCGGCATTCTGCTTCACGGTGCTGGTCATCTCTTCCATGCTGGAAGCCGTCTCTTCGAGACTCGACGCCTGTTCCTCGGTGCGCTGGCTCAGGTCGGTGTTGCCCTGCGATATTTCGCTGGCACCGGTTTTGACCGAAGCCGCTGCCGACTGAATCTGACCAACCACGGTCGTAAGCTTTTCGCCGGTCGCATTAACGTCATCCTTGAGTCTGCCGAAGCTACCGCAGTACGGCTCGTCGATGCGCACGGTCATGTTGCCGCCCGCCATCGCACCCACCGCGCGAATCGTGTCGTCGATGACCTTCTCGGCAACGCCAACCAGATCGTTGACACCGATTGACAGCTTCTCAAAGAAACCTTCCTTGTCGTCGACGCAGATTCGACGCGTCAGATCGCCGGACAACGCGCGATCGACCACATCCTGTACTTCGTCCTCAATCGCCAGTTCCTGAGTGCGATCTGACCATTCGACCACTGTGCCAAGACGTTCGCCGCTCTCATCGAACACCGGGTTTGCGACGACCCGCATTGTACGGCCGCCAATTTTGAGCTCCGCCGTATGCGTCGATTTTAGCGTTCCAAGCAGGCCGCGCTGGTGCGCCGGATTTTTATGGAACATGTCGATGCAGGTACCGAGCAACTGGCTTGCGTCGAAGTTCGGAAGATCCTTTCGAATATCGGCTTCCGCACCCTTGAACAGATTCCGAACCGCGTCGTTCATATATACGATGTCCAGGTCGTTGTTGCCGATCATGACGTTGCCGGACACGCAATCCAGTGCCTGCCTGATCCGCGCATTCTCGGCGGCCAGTTCCTTTTCGGCCTGAGCGCGCTCCTGCTCCTCGCGCTCCCTGGCGAGGCTCTCGGTAAGGTCCTGCCATTCAACGACGGTGCCGAGGCGCTCGCCGTCGTCACCGGTAATCGGGTTGGCGATCACCTGGAAGGTTCGCCCACCGACATCGATCGATGCCGTGTACGTCGAACTCAGGCTCGCCAGCAGGTCCCGCTGATGCGACGGGTTCTTGTGGAATACGTCAATGCACGACCCAAGCAGCGCGTCAGCATCGAATTGCGGCAGATCCCTGCGAATATCGGATTCGGCATCCCGAAACATCTTCGCAACCGTATCGTTCATGTAGATGATGTTCAGGTCCGCGTCGGTCACCATGACGTTTGCGGTCACGCTGTCCAGTGCCTGCTGCACTCGACCGCTTTTCGCGGCCATCGCACGCTCGGCAGCGAACTGATCCACGAGGTTGCCGCGCATCGTCTCCAGCGCCTGCAGCAGATCGCCGAGTTCGTCTTCCGACGTGACCTCGACTTCGCTGTCGAGGTCGCCGCCCGCCATGGTCTGTGCGACGCTCATCGCACTGGCAATCGGCCGTACGATCGCCCGCGCCACGAGTACCGCCACGGCGAACAACACGACAGTGGCACAGAGCGCGACGATCAGAGAACGAACCGCCGCTCCATGGGCCACACTCAGCGCCTCGGACTGCTCAACTTCCGCGATCAGTCCCCAGTCGACGCCCGTAATGGCGAGCGGTGCGTAGGCTGCGATGACCGGGACGCCACGATAATCTTCAGTAAACAGCGAGCCGGACTCCCCGGCCAGCAGCGCCTCGCTCGCACCGGTTTCGACGACACGATCGAGAATCGTGTTTTCCTCGGCAAACCGCGACTGCGAACGCATCAGCTTGTCGGTGCCGATCATGTACGCCTCGCCGGTTTCGCCGAGCCCGCTGCTCTCCTGCAAAATCTCGTTAATCTTGTCGATCGGCATCTGAAATACGAGCACGCCTTCGAGTCTGCCGTCGTCGTAGATCGGCGACGCGATGAACGATGCGGCGTTGTCGTAGGACGGTCGGTAGGCAGCGAAGTCCTCAAGCACGGAAAACTCGGCCTGACTACCCTTTGCCGCCGCATTGAATGCCGCAGCGAAATTCGTCGAGGCATAAGGCCCGCTGCGCAGGCTTGTGCCGTAGTCGATTTCCTTGAAGACGCTGTAGACGATGTCGCCACTGTCTGCGTCGACGAGGAAGATATCGTAGTAACCGAACTTCTGCAGATAGCTCCTGAAGGTCGGATGGTACTTCTCGTGCAGCTCGCTGTAGCGGCTGCCGTCCCCGGCGGACGTCAGGCTGTCCTTGCTGCCGAGCGGATGACGGTTGTTCGCAATGTACAGATATTGGCTGACAAGTGCCGCCCCTGAACCTGGGAGCAGCGCATCGGTATCGGCACTGTTTCCGGTCTGCGACCGGTACTCCGCGCCAAACTGATCCGAGTAGTAAGCCGCAATCGCGCGCTCGTATTCTTTGAGCTTGCTTCGGGTCACGTTGAGCTCGGACGGAAGGCTCGCGAATGCGCCGCGGAACTCGCGCATTGCGTCAACGACCATCCGGTTTTCCGAGAATGTCACAACCTGATTCTCAATTTGCGCGAAGTACGATTCGACGTGGTTCTTTCGTGCCGCACTCAGTGCAGCCAGTTGCTCGCGCGCCGCATCGCCGAGCGCTGCGCTCGCCGACGAATAGTTCAGATAGCTTACGATTGCCAGCGGCACGATGCCCACCAGCAGCATGACGACAACGGTTCTGCCCGTCAGGCGCATGCGTCCGAATATGTTTAGCCGATCCATCATAGTGTCCTCAACTCAGGTTTCGGGTTGATGTTTGATTCGCCGCGTTACTTCGACGAAAAAATCTCAAAGCCGAACGATTTTCCAATGCCAAACACGATCGACGTGTCCGGCGAGCCGATCAGCGCCGCAGTGCTGTGAACGACCGCGAGCGAAACGTCGAATCCGGCAACCTCGGCACCAAATCCTGCTTCGTAGTACTCGCCGTCGAAGTCCTGTCCAAACGAGCCGATTAGCGCGTAGGCACTGCGATAGTCGGCGCGGACCGATGCGAAGGAGTATTTCTGCGCGGGGCCGTCGAAGTTATCGTATTCGCCGAAAGCCGCATCGAGCGACACCATCGATCCGCCAACCGACAGATTGATTTCCCGATAGGTATCGTCGAAGTCCTCAGTGTAGAAATAGCCGGTGGCACCGAGCCCTACGTTGACGCCTTCGAATAATTCGGCGCTGTAACCGAAATACAGATCCACTTCGGACCCCTGATTGACGTCGGCAGCCCATGTGCCCAGGTAAAAACCCGACTGTTCGTAGTCCAGGCCAATCGATGCAGAAGACGTACTCTGAGGTACGCCTCGAAAAATATAGTCGCTGACCCAGCCGACGTTTGCTGTGGTCTCGGCGCCCGCGACCGCCGGTATTGACAGAAATGCCACTGCCAGAGTTCTGTACATTCGGTTCATTGTCTTGTCCGTTAAAATGAGTTAAGTAAGTTCAGGTCGTTGCTAGGCAACGGCCTCTTCCTGTAGCGCGATATCGTCCGGCGCATTTACCGGCGTATTTTCAAAATCGACCAGCCGATCGACTTCCAGCAGAATGACCATCTTTTCGTCGACCGTCGCGAGCCCGCGCACGAACTCAGTGTGGATCGCGCACCCCATGTCGGGTGCCGGCTGAATCTCGTCGCCTTCCAGGCGATACACATCGGCGACCGCGTCGACCACGAGTCCCACCGTGCGCTCCTGGCCGCGCTCCAGCATCTTGACGACGATGACCACCGTTGTCGGTCCGTACGGAATCGCGTCCAGATTAAATCGCTTGCGCAGGTCGATGATCGGTACGACGGCACCGCGCAGGTTGAGTACACCCAGCACGTGCTCCGGCGTATTCGGTATTGGCGTCGCCGTATCCCAGCCTTTGATCTCCTGAACTTTCAGAATCTCAACGCCGTATTCCTCGCCGGCCAGTACAAACGTCAGGTACTGCCCGCTCGCGTTTACGGTATCGCTGTGTTGTGACATGTCATCCCTGGATGATGGTGTCGAAGTCATACTGTTTTTCTCCTGACCTGTGGGTCGAAATACCTGCGCGGCAGCTATGCCGTCGCACTGATTAACTGGGCCGGCCGCTTATCGCGATCGAAATAAAGCTGTATGAGACCGGGAACGTCGACGATCAGTGCGACCTT
The DNA here is from genome assembly GCA_965224505.1 of Woeseiaceae bacterium. Lineage (GTDB taxonomy): Bacteria > Pseudomonadota > Gammaproteobacteria > Steroidobacterales > Woeseiaceae > UBA1847. The sequence goes on along the minus strand of CBDCZL010000018.1, from coordinate 234,270 downwards.
GCCGTCGCCAAGGATCGTGGCACCCGAAATCGCGTCCATCTGCCGATAGTTCGCTTCAAGGCTCTTGATCACCACTTGCTGCTGATCCTGCAGGTCGTCGACGAAAATTCCGACGCGCTGCCCGTTGGCCTCGACCACGACGAGCAATCCATCGTCGATATCCGTACTATCGGCTTCGATACCAAACAGCTCATGGAGCCTGACCACCGGAATGTAATCGCCGCGCAGCTTGAACAGCTCGGACGTGCCTGCAATCCGGTTAACCTTCTGGCTCGATGGCTGAATGGTCTCGACGATTGAAACCAGCGAGATAATGTAGGACTCCGAACCGACGCGAACGAGCTGGCCGTCGAGGATTGCCAGCGTCAGCGGCAGGCGGATCGTGAACTTGCTGCCGACCCCCATTTCCGAGTGAACCGATACGTCGCCGCCCAGGTCCGCAATGTTCCGCCGGACCACGTCCATACCTACCCCGCGGCCGGAAAGATCGCTGACTTTGTCCACGGTCGAGAATCCGGCACGGAAAATGAGGTTGTTGATCTGGTCGTCGGAGAGCTTCTCATCGGCACCCACAAGTCCGCTTGCGCGTGCCTTTTCCAGCACCTTGTCCTTGTTGATGCCCGCACCGTCGTCAATAACCTCGATCACGATGTTGCCGCTTTCGTGATAGGCATTAAGTTCGAGAATACCGGTTTCGGGTTTGCCAGCCGCAACACGTGCCTCGGGGGTCTCGAGGCCATGATCCAGCGAATTACGTACGAGGTGCACGAGCGGATCACCGATTTTTTCAAGAACGGTCTTGTCAAGTTCGGTGTTCTCGCCGACAAGGCGCAGTTCGACCTTTTTGCCCAGGGCGTTGCCGGTATCGCGAACCAGGCGCGGAAAACGGCTGAACGCAAAGCTCATCGGCAGCATGCGAATCGCCATCACGCTTTCCTGAATGTCCCGGGTGCTGCGAGCGAGCTCGGTCAGCCCTTCGCGAAGACCCTGCAATTGCGTGAAATCGAAATCGCCCGAGTAGCGACTCAGCATCGACTGGGTGATGACGAGCTCGCCCACCAGGTTAATCAGTGCGTCGACTTTGTCGATATTGACGCGAATCGAACCCGATTCCTGGTTGCCCGTGCCGGTCTTGGCCGCGGCTCGCGGTGCGGGTTTGGTCTCCGGGACAGAGCGGGGCTTCGCGGGTTTCCGCGCTGCTTCGGCCTTCTGTTCGCGACCGTCGTCCTCATGCGACTCGCCCCCAATGGGTTTTATCTCAAGCTCGCATTCATCCTCGACCCAGGCAAAGACCTCGTCGATCTGCTCGCGCGTGGCGCCGCCAATCAATACCAGGTTCCAGCTCAGCCGGCAGGCTTCCGCGTCCAGTGTGTCGAATTCCAGTTCATCACAACCGAGCGCTTCCACGGTCAGATCGCCCAGCGCGTCGAGCTCGCGGAAAATGCGCAGCGGGTCGTTGCAGGACTTGAAAATTCCGGCCGACGGTGCAAAGCGAATGTCGAATCCAATGCCGGCGGATACATCGTTTTCTGCGACCGACGCCGCTTCCTCACCATTGCTGTCCGCAACCGGCACGGATTCGCTGAGCATTTTCTCGAGCTGGACCTCAAGTTCGTCCGCGCGCGTCGTGTCGACCGGACCATCGCCAAGCCCTGCGATCATGTCGCGAATACAGTCCACCGACAGCAGCATCAGGTCGACGCCCTCGCGCGTCACAGCCCGCTGTCCCTGACGCATTTCGTCAAGGAGCGTTTCGACGTGGTGTGCGAAATTCGAGACCTCGGTAAATCCAAATGTGGCACCGCCGCCTTTGATGGAGTGAGCGGCACGAAAGATGGAATTCATGATTTCGGGATCCGCTGCACCGAGATCCAGGTTCAGCAGACCGGACTCCATGATCTCGAGTCCTTCATTGCTTTCCTCGATGAAAAGCTGCGCGATCTCAGCCATATTGACATCGACAGTCATGGCAACACCTTTTGAATCGTATCGACGAGCCGCAGCGGATCGAAGGGCTTCACTATCCAACCCGTCGCCCCTGCCGCTTTTCCTTCCATTTTCTTTTCGATGCCCGATTCCGTCGTCAGCACGAGCAGCGGCACGTACTTGTAATCGGGCAAGGCACGCAGCGACCTGATCAGACCGATTCCGTCGAGCCTCGGCATGTTGATATCGGTCAACACCAGATCGACAGTATTTTCCCGCGCGAACTCCAGCGCCTCCTGGCCGTCCTCGGCCAGCACAACCTCGAATCCGGCCTGTGCGAGCACGTGGTCGACCAGCGTACGAATCGAGGGGGAATCGTCTACAGCGAGTACACACTGCATAAAATCGGTCTCCTTTTTCACTGCACGATTTGCAGCACCGAACTGTTTGCAAATACCGGGCCAATTTCGGATTCGCCTGCGAACTGGCCCTTCGCTGTTCATCGGGTCAGGGCAAACGCATCGCGTGACACAAATCATCGGCGCAGGCGGCCAAAACTTGAGCCAAATGCCATGGCAGCGGACGTGGCACGCACGAAACCGTGACGCAGTCCTCACTTGCGCGGCAATCGGCGCGGCAAGAACTAAAGATCGGACCGCCGCCGCCGCTAGCGCCTGTATACACCCCACTCAACCGCGGAGTACTGCACAGTGAGCGTGATAACGGCACCGGAAAAGCGCGGCAAACCTTTGCCGCGACTGCACTGGAAGCGGTTCGGAATTGCCGGCTTTCTGTTCTTTTTCGTAAAGGGTCTGCTGTGGCTGGCCATCCCCGCTTTGCTCTACCAGGTCCAGTAGTACTGCGACCGGTAATCCACCCCGGAAACACACAGAAGGACGATTGAATGGACACTGCCGCGCGCAGCATCGACGAAAAGCTGAGTCTCGTACGAAAACTGGCAGACGACCTTTCGAAGGGCGACATCGAGCTGCCGTCTTTTCCGGATGTCGTCATGCGGATTCGCCAGGCGCTGGAAGACGAAAACAACTCCACCGACGATATTGTACGACTGATTGGGGCGGAACCCGTATTGGCCGCGCGCCTGATCAGCATCGCCAATTCGGCGGCACTGCGCCCCAGCGGAGACCCCATCACGGACCTCAATACGACGGTTAACAGGCTCGGGCGGGTTATGGTCCGAACGTCCGCAATGTCCTTCGCAATGGCGCAGATGCGGGAAGCGAAGACGCTGTCCGAGGTCAAGGTTCATCTGGATGCGCTCTGGCAGCAATGCGCGCACGTTGCGGCGCTGTGTTACGTGCTCGCAAAAAAATACACGCGGCTCAATGCCGACGAGGCAATGTTCGTTGGGCTGGTCCACTGCATCGGGCAGATGTATATCCTGTCCTGCGCACAGGAATTCCCGACGTTGTTCAACGACGAGAACGGACTCACCGACATACTCAACGACTGGGAAGCACCGATCGGCAGCAGCATAATCGAAAGCTGGGGCCTTGCGGAGCGCATCGCAAGTGCCGTGCGCGACTACAAGGACACGTCCCGCGACCACGACGACAGCGTCGATTACACGGACATCCTGATTGTCGCCTACGTGCTGTATCAGTTCGTTACGGCCAGCGACGATACGGAATTCGTGCTCAACGATATTCCGGCCAGCCAGCGTCTTAATCTCGCAGCGGCCGACATGATCAAGGTTCTCACTGAGTCGGAAAACCAGATCCGTTCCCTACAGCGCGCACTGGGCAAGTAAGAGGACGACTGCAACTACTGCGGCAGAAATCCGGATCCAGGGGCTGTTAACTCGAATGTCAACGCCCTTGCCGGCGTAATCAATGTTCTGCGTGAACCGGAATCAAGCTCTGTTCACCACAGTGCCCCGTGAAAACATGAGAGAGCCTCGAAGGCGACCCAATCTATTGGTTGGATAGATTTCGCAGCTATTGAGTTACGCTTTCGCCCGTCTCTATCGCGGTAGGTCGGCACTCAACCGGTAGGCGCTGGCCGCACTGCGGCCGCGGCGGAGCTTCGTCAGGCTGGTGGCCAGCAGGCGCTGCTCGCAGAGTGCGCGGTTTTGCAACGTTTCGTTGACTTCCACTGCGGCGTTGAACTGTGCCGCACGCTCGTGCACGGGCAGTGCCATGAGGAGTTCGTTGCGGCGTGACAGAACCGGACCGAGTGCGTCCCAGAGCCCGTCCTCCGCCATCTGCAGCATCTGCCGATTCAGCGCGGACAACTCCTCGACAACGGTCATAGCCGTTGTTTCGGATACGGTTGTGCCGTCGGCATTTGCGGTCACTGACTTACTCCGGCTGCGCGGCGGTCCGATCGCCCACGGCATCCCAGGCCGACTTGATTTCTCGCATCAGATCGCCCACTTCGGTGAGCCCGGCATCGTCATTGCGAAAGTTGGCTTCGAGCAGACGACGAGTCATGTAGTCGTAGAGCGCGTCGAAGTTCCCGCTTAGCTGAGCGTTCGGCTTGTGATTCAGGCTCGCCTGCAGGCCGCTGATGATGCTGATGGCGTCGCCGATGCACTTGCCTTTTTCGGCAATATCGCCATTCGCCATGTAACCTTTCGCCTTGGCTATTCTGGCGAGTACGCTTTGCATCATGATCTGAATAATGCGATGCGGCGAGGCGCTCTGCAGCTCATGCTGAATACCGGCGTCTCGGTATGCCGTCGTTGCGTAGGATGCGGTGTGCCCATTCATTTCATTGAGTTCCGTTGGTTACTTGTTGGTTACCGAAATGGTCGGCAGGCTTGCAAGCTGCTGCGTCAGGAAATTGCTTGTCGTCGATAACTCACCCACTAACGCGTCCAGCGCATTGAACTGTTTGAGTAACCTTGCCTCGAGCGAAGTCAGACGTTCACCGAGCGCGATGCGGCGGTCGCCGATGTCCTCAATGCGCTTGTCGATACCCTCGATGCGCGCGGTCAGGATGCCCTCGTCTTCGTCGAGGTAGTTATCGATAATACCGGTCAGGCGGGAAACGTATCCGTCCGAACTCGCGAAATACTGACCGACATTCGTAAACTCCTTGTTGAGGTACTCGTTCATTGCCGTCTCGTCTATCGACAAACGGCCTGAGACCTCCGTTTCAATGCCGATGTCGTACAGCATGCCCGACGCCGCCGCAATATCCGATACCGCGACGCTCATTTCGCGGCGCAATTGATTGCGAACGCCGCGAATCGCCGAATCGCCGATAAGCGCCGCAGCCGTTTCCGTCTCGGTGTCGTATTTCGTGAGTCTCTCAAAGGTGTCCAGCAGACCGTTATAACTGTCGACGAACGCATTGAGTTGTTCGCGCATCGCATTGAGGTTGTTTTCCACGGTGACGACTGTGGTCGTGCCGGCGCTGTCGGCTTTGAGGTCCAACGTCACGCCTTCGATGGCGCCCGTGATCGAGTTGTTGTCGCTCGTCACGTCGAAACCATCGATTCTGACATGCGCGTCCAGCGCCTGCGCGGTCTCGCTGAGCGAGGTCAACCCGTTGGCCACATCGTATTCGATGGCGCTCAGACCGCCGTCGCCGCCGGTCTGCGTAATCGTCATTGCCTGATCGCTGCCGGTCTGGGCTGCGGACAGGATAAGGTGACTACCGTCATCGGCATTCACGATCGTTGCGGAAATTCCGGTGTTGTCGCTGGCGTTGTTGATCGCGTCGCGAATTCCAGCGAGTGTATTGTTCTGGTCGTCGATTTCGATATCGAACTGCGCCGCGCCCACAGCGAGCGTCAGCGTGCCGGTGCCTATCGCCGTATCGGACGATGCGAATGCAGCCGATTCGAGTTTCTGTGCCTGTGCAAGTTGCACGACTTCGACACTGTGTCTCGCGGGGGCCGCCGCTGAATCCACCGACACAGAAATCTTATCGGGATCGGCCGACGTTGCGGACCTGGGTCGCAAATCGTCCAGCGACTCCATTTTTTCCAACTGGTCCCTGAACGCCGACATTGAGGATTTGAGACTGCCGTAGGCCGATAACTTCGACTGCGCGCGCGCTTCCTGTTGCGCGAAACGATTCTGCGCCGGCTGTCCTTCGGCCGCGACGAGTTGTTGCACCAGTCCCGCAACGTCCAGTCCTGACCCAATTCCCGATGAAGTAATGCTGGCCATAAATCCTCTGTTTCCTCCCGGCGCCAATCGGAAGCCGGTCATTCGTCGTCCTGGACGTTAACGGTAAAATCCTCGCCGGCGGGTGACGTCCGTGTCAGCCCGCCAGGAGGAAGGTACTGCTTCTGACTTACTGCAGCAGGCTCAGTGCAAGCTGCGGCTGTGCATTCGCCTGCGACAGGACGGAGATGCCTGCCTGCTGGAGAATCTGCGCACGCGTCAATGCTGCGGTTTCCGCGGCGAAGTCGGCGTCCTGAATACGGCTGCGAGAAGCTGAGAGGCTTTCGCTGACTGCAGTCAGGTTAACGATGGTCGACTCGAAGCGGTTCTGGATAGCACCCAGCTCACTGCGCAGCGAGCTAACGACGGTCAGGGCCGAGTCAACACGAGAGATCGTGTCGTTTGCGCCGTCAACCGTCGAAACACTTGCCGTGCTCAGTGTGGTGGAGTCTTTGCTGATAACCGAGCCGAGGCCGAGGTCCGCGAATGCACCTGTCAACGTAATGTTGTCTGCCGCGCTCAGCGTGATCGCACCGCGAGTGGTCACACCACCGGCAGCCGCTGCTGAGTCGTCGATACCGCCCGTGCCGGCACCGCCAAAGCTCTCATCGGCAACGATGTTGCGTCCGTCAGCCGTCGACAGCGTGATGTCGCCCGTACCTGCATCAAAGCTGGCCGAAACGCCCGTGGTGCCCGAGAACAGGTTGATCTGCGTGGCAACTTCACCGCCCGTCAGAGCGCCATTGGCATTCAGGTCGTAACCCGAATAGATGTCGGTGCCGTTCAGGCTCAGTGAGTAGGTGTCACCGGCAGCAGCGGACGTGGTCGTGAATGCAGCCGTTACAGAGTTCTGTGCCGTTGCAGTCAGACCCGAAACACTGGCCGAATTGATCGCTTCAACCTTGTCAGCCGCGCTGTCGGACGCCGATGCGCCGATCGATACTGCGTCGCCCGTGCCCACTGCGATGGTAACGCCGCCGTCAGACAGAGCGTTGCCCGTAACAGCCGTTCCTGTGCTGGTCGCGATCTGACCGATCTGGTTCGCACGTACACCCGTGCTCAGGTTAATGCTGATGGTCTCGCCAACGTTTGCGCCAACCTGGAAGGTCGCCGTTCCGAACGTACCGTCAAGTACCTTCAGTCCGTTGAACGACGTCTGCGATGCAATACGATCGATCTCGTCGAGACGCTGCTGAACTTCGTTGTCCAGAGCGCTGCGGTCGGAGGCCGAGTTGGTTGCATTAGCCGACTGAATTGCCAGTTCGCGAATACGCTGCAGGTTGTTGCTCAGCTCGCCCAGAACACTTTCCGTGGTCTGCGCCAGTGAAATGCCGTCGTTGGCATTCCGAGCAGCCTGATTGAGGCCGCGAATCTGCGTTGTGAAACGCTCGGCGATTGCAAGTCCTGCCGCGTCGTCCTTCGCGCTGTTGATTCTAAGGCCAGTAGACAGCCGCTGCAGAGACTGGTTCATCAAACCCTGCGAACGACTCAGATTACGCTGCGCGTTAAGCGAAGCGACGTTCGTGTTGATTGTTTGTGCCATTTCTAACTCCCAATTGTGTCGTTTAACCGGTCTGCAAGTTGCTGCCGGAGAACCGGCTAATGCCCAGAGCTAACTCTGAATTTGCCGTCAGGGGTGTTATCGGTCACTGCAGAAAAACCTTGAGAAATTCGTAAAAAAACTTTTCTATGCCGTGCTGATGTAAAAATCGGTCATCGCGTTGCTTTAGCCCGATATCCGTAATCTGTGAACCCGTTCGCATTCGGCTTACAGGAACTGAAACAGCGACAACTGATGCGTCAGCGTGAACGACTTCTGAGCGGCTTCGAGTGTGGTGGCCTGGATACTCAGGCGCGACAGCGCTTCCGCGTAGTCGAGATCTTCGAGTTCCGAAATCGTGGTTTGGGTAAACACGGACGCCGCATTATTCGCGTCCGATTGTGTCTCGATGACAGACAATCGGACGCCGACCTGAGTACGAATGTCCGACAGATTGTCGAGTGCGACGTCGATTTCCTGTATGCCAAGGTTCAGTGCATTGCTCAGATCGACACGAGAATCCGCGTTCGTGGCGCCCTGCTCAAGGCTTTCGACGATGTTCAGCACTGTCTGAAAAACGTTCTGATAACGGCTGGGTTGCACCGCAAATTCGTCTGCGGCGGCCGGCGCACCGTCCAGTTGCACGCCCAGCCCCCGAAACTCGATGGACTGCCCACTTTCGTAACTGCCGGTCGTCACGACGGTCGCGCTGCTGTCCAGCACTTCGTAGTTGTCCGGGTCGACGAAACGGATCGTATACTGTCCCTGATCGTAGGCAGAAGGATCGATAACGCTGCTCGGGCCCAGAATGCCCGTGCCCGTGTTCGCCGCTCCGGCCTGAGCGCGAAACGTACCGTTGCCGTTGCGAATATTGAAGAATACATCGGCACCTGAATCGCCATCGGCGACGCTGCGGGTTTCACCGATTTGCTGAAAACGCTGGCCTTCATCGCCGTTGTACACAAAACCGCCCGAGACGCCGGAAACGGGCGGCAAACTGTCCTTCCCGCCGGCAAACAGATAACGGCCGCTGCCGTCCTTGCGATTGGCCTGTTGCACAAGTTCGGTCAACTGCTGACGAAGTTCGATGGCGATATGCGCGCGTGAGTCGCCATCGGCCGTGGCGTTGTTCGCCCGGAGCGCCAGTTCACGCACCCGCTGCATCGCATCGACCACAGCATCGAGCGCCGATTCCTCATAACCAAGGCGAGACTGCGCGACATCGGCATTTCGCTGATACTGCTCCAACCGGGCTACCGACTCTCGCAGTCCGACCGCACGCGCAGCCGCGATCGGATCGTCGGACGGAGTCAGAATCCGCCGACCGGTCGCGATCTGATTTTGCGTCCTATCGAGCTGCGTCTGGATGTCCTGCATCAGCCGCGAGCCGCGAAGAAATGAACCGCTGGTCGCAACTCTCATTCTGCTATCTCCGCACGGCCGCGATCAGCGTATCGAACAGCGTGCTCGTAATGGCAACGACCTGCGCCACCGCCTGATAGGCCTGTTGAAACTGAAGCAGTCGCGCTGCCTCCTCATCCAGATTGACGCCGGATTTCGAGGCGATCGTGTCTTCGACGTTGGACAGAATCACACCCTGCGCGTCGAGGCTGGCCTGAACGTGACGCGTCGTGCTGCCGACGTCGGCAATCAGCCGTCCATAGTTCTCCGACACACCGATGGTGCCGCCCTGCAGCACGCCCTGCGTCTGTATGTCAGCCAGCAGTCGGCCGTTGCGATTGTCACCGGTCCCGCCCGCATTGGCCTCGATCGTGAACTGATCTCCGGCGGCCGGCGAACCTGTGATCGCGAACTGGCTGCCGTTTACGACAATCGGCTCACCGCTTTGATAGGCGAACGCACCACTGCCGTTGACCGAGTACGTGTTTGCGTCCAGAAACTCGATGACGGAAGACGACAACAACTGCGGGTCGTTGCGATCGACGACTTCGCTCGGACCGATTTCGGCGTTGCCGATATTGGACGACGATGTCGCAGTACGCGTCGCACCGGCGAGCGCAATGTCCTGCACGTCGGCAACCGATACGGTCAGGTCGGCGACCGCATTGCGCGACCCGGAAATCAGGAACCGGTCGCCAGCCACGGGCGTTCCTCCGAATGCGATGCGCAGGCCTTCTGCAAGAAACGGATCGAGCGAGTCACCGCTGCCGGACATCGGTACAATCTCTCCGGTGGCAGCGTTACTCAAAGAAAACGCCGCGCCGTCATAGCTCAGAATGTAATCGGCTTCGGCCAGAGCCGAGACGTCGGAGACCGTAGCGGTCACGGCGGCATTCCCCGTGTTGCCGGAAGACGACAGCACGGTGGCATCGCCGATGCCGAAGTACTCGCCGCCCATCGCACCGCGCAGCGTAAAACCGGATGCGTGCTGTTCGTTGAATTGCATTGCAAGCGCCAGCGCGGTTTCACCCAGCGTGCGGCGCGCCGGATCAATGAGCAGCGAGCGCGACTCAAGCAGTCCGCCAATTGCCCCGCCGATCGCACCGTCGGCGAACGGAACGTCGCCACCGCTACTGCGATACACGACCTCAAGCCGGGTCGGGTCGAACTCATTGCCACGCACGGCCAGCGAGTGCGCTTCAGCACCGATCACGAGCGTCTGACCGGAACCGACGAATAGGTTGATGGCGCCATCGTCCTGAGGCACCGTGGCGACCGATATCTGCGAAGCGAGTTCGTTAATCAGCGAATCGCGCTGATCCAGAAGATCGTTCGGCGGCTGTCCGGTACGTCCCTGCGCCAGTACGATCTCGTCGTTGATCGCTGCAATCGATGACGCGAGCCGGTTCACATCGGTTGTTACCTGCTGCAGGCGGCCGTTGATGTCGTCTTCAAAGCGTCTGAGCTGTGTATCGAGACTTTGAAAATGGCGTACCAGACCTTCCGATTCACCGAGCATGGCCTGGCGTGCAGGCAACGATGCAGGATTTCCTGCCGCGTCCTGAACGGACGAGAAGAAGCTTTGCAGACTCGGACTCAAGCCCGTCTCCGGGTTTGCAAGCAACGAATCGAGTTGTCCACCCAGCGAGTGCATTGCATCGAGGTGATTGTGTGTCGTGACCGCCGAACGCAGCTGATCGGCAAGCAATGAGTCGTACACGCGCCGTACCGTCGACACCTTGACGCCGCTGCCGATGAATCCGGCACCGCTGCTTTGACCCGGAAGTGAACTCAGCTCCGCAATCTGCCGGCTGTAGCCCGGTGTGTTGGCGTTCGCAATATTATGACCAGTCACGTCAAGAACGCGCTGAAACGAGCGCATTCCAGTCACGCTGGTTGTCAATAGGTCTGCCATCGTATCCCCTTTCTATGATCGCCCGGTGGATTGAGCCGTTGCGTGTCTGATCGGCAGCTCTGCAGAAAACTTTAGGAATTTCATCGCCTGCTGCATGGTCGGACTTTCGACCACGCCCTGAATCTTGTCGGCATAGCGGGGATCCGTCGCATAACCCGCCTGTTGCAGTTCACTCGCGAAACGGCCGGTATCGGCGCCGCTTCCGAGCACAGCTTCATAACGGGTCTGACCAGCAATGACGCGTACGTAGTCGTCGAACGTCGAGCCAAGGTTTGGGTATGCCCTGAATTTCGCCGTTTCACGCTGCGCGACGCCGCCGCGAAACTCAAGCGTCGGCACCGCCACTCGATCGCCGTCCCAGCTCCGACCGGCTTTTATGCCAAACAGGTTCAGGCTGCTGCTGCCGTCCGCGTGGCGCGGTACGTGAGTACCCCAGCCCGTCTCGAGCGCCGCCTGCGCCAGCAGGGCTTCGGGAGCGACGCCGAGTGCCCGGCCCGCCCGTTCGGCATGCGGCCAGACGTCGCGTGCAAACTGCACAGGATCGTCCCATCGCTCGGGCAGGCGCGTATCCGGATGTGCCGCAGTCGACCGTTCCACGGCGAATGAACGCAGCGAAAGGCCGGTCGGCAGGACGCCCGACGGCATCGCATCTTCGCCGCCGAGCTGGCGCACGAGCATGTCGGCAATACCGAGACCGGGCCCCTTCGACATCTCAAGCGCAAACTGCTGATCGAGCATGCCCTGATACATTTCCTGCTGGTGGCTTTTCCCCGTAACAGGGTCGCCGAGGCTGCTGGCACGCATATTGCGCATCAGTGTATCCACAAACAATGCCTCAAACTGCCCGGCGACTTCGCGAAGCACGCCGGGATCGGCATCTTCGGAAGCGGCGCGCAGCGAGTGAAACTGGCTGAAGTCCGTAATCGCGGCTGTCACGCCAAGTCCTCCATCAGATCACCAGCAGTTCCGCGCGCAATGCGCCCGCCTGCTTGAGCGCCTCCAGAATCGCCACGAGATCGCCCGGTGCGGCACCGACAAGATTTACGGCCTGCACGATGTCATTCAGACTCGTGCCCGGCTCGAACAGAAACATCTTCGAACCGCTCTGTGTGACGCTGACTTCGGAGTTCGGCAACACGACGGTTTCGCCCGCGTTGCTAAAGGGTGCGCTCGGCTGACTGGCTGCGAGCTGTTCGCCGATCGTAACCACGAGCGAGCCGTGCGATACGGCCGCGGGTGTCACACGCACGTTCGAGCCGATGACGACCGTACCCGTACGTGAATTGACAATGACCTTCGCGGCCGCCTGGTCGGGCTCCAGCTCGAGATTTTCGAGATGCGCAAGATAGGCGGTTCTTTGATCGGGGTTCATCGGCGCGCGTACGCGGACCGACACTGCGTCGAGCGCCTGTGCCGTACCGGCACCCATCGTAGCGTTCACAAGTGCGGCAAGTCGGCTGGCCGTCGTGAAGTCCGGCGTGTGCAGGTTGAATACGATGGATTCGCCCATTTGAAAATCGCTGGGCACCGTACGCTCAACCGACGCGCCGTTCGGAATTCGGCCTGTGCTCGGTACATTGACCGTCACTTTGGAGCCGTCCCGGCCCGACGCGCCGAAACCCGAAACAATCAGACTCCCCTGTGCGATCGCGTACACGTTGCCGTCGGCGCCACGCAGCGGGGTCATCAGGAGGCTGCCGCCGCGCAGACTCTTGGCATTGCCGATCGAGGACACCGTAATGTCGATGGCCTGCCCCGGTTTCGCAAACGGCGGCAGGTCCGCGTGTACCAGCACCGCGGCAACGTTCTTAAGCTGCGGATTGACGCCGGGCGGAATGGCGATGCCGTACTGCGTCAGCAGGTTTTTCATACTCTGCACGGTGAACGGGGTCTGACTCGTCTGATCGCCCGACCCGTCGAGCCCTACGACGAGGCCGTATCCGACCAATTGGTTGCTGCGCACACCGGCGACATCCGCGAGGTCTTTGAGGCGGTCCGCCGCGGCCGGCGTGACGCTCACTAATAGTGCGCACAACAGTACTGCCAGCCGCAAAGCCTGTTTTGTCGTTTTCATCGCCTGTAATTCCTAATAGCCGGACAGAATCGATTGAAAGAACCGCGCAAACAGGCCCATGCGGTTCGCGGCCTGCATAACGCCGCGGCTGCTGTAGCTGATCTCGGCATTGGCAATACGCCCCGAGGTCACACTGTTGTCGGGCTCAATGTCGTAGGGACGGATGACGCCGGACAGACGGATGAATTCGCGTCCCTGATTCAGGGTCAGCCATTTCTCGCCGCTGATCAGCAGATTGCCGTTCGGCAGACGATCGACGACTGTGACCGTTATCTCACCTTCGAGGCTGTTGCTCTGCTTACTCTGTCCGGAACCGTCGAACGAGCTTTCACCCGAGAGGCTGCCGCCAAACAGCGGCACACCCGAATGGCTCGGCTGCAAACCGAAAATCATCGGCTGCCCGAGATTTGCCGATGTCGACTTCGACGTCGAGGTATTCGCACTCTTCGACGCACTCGTCTGCTCTTCGAGGCGCACGGTCAATACGTCGCCGACACGTGACGCCTTGGTGTCCTCGAACAGACGCACATCGGCGTTGGCCTGGTAAATCGCGCCGCTGGTCGCGGCGGGTCGCTGGGCAACATCCGGCAGCGTCATCGCAGGCCCGGGTTCCGTCGCACGCATCGTGCCGCAGGCCACGAGAAACTGCATCAGCAGCAGGCCGGCGGACATCGCCATTCGTTTAGTCGAGATCATCGCTCCGCACATCCTTAAAGGTTGTTGTTCAGGTATTGCATCATCTGATCGTTGGTCGAGATTGCCTTCGAATTCATCTCGTAGGCGCGCTGCGTTTCGATCATGCTGACCAGTTCCGACACCACGTTGACGTTGGATCCCTCGAGCGCACCCTGGATCAGCGTACCGAGGCCGTTTACACCCGGTGTGCCGCCCTGTGCCGGTCCGCTCGCGGCCGTCTCGATGTACAGGTTCTCGCCTCTGGGCTGCAATCCGACCGGATTTACAAAGTCCACGAGTTCAATCGAACCGACCTGCGTAGGACCGGATTGCCCCGGTAGCTGCACGCTGACAATACCGTCGGCGCCGACCGTAATACTTTGCGCGCCGTCGGGAATCGTGATGCCAGGCTGCAGCGTGTAGCCGCTCGCGGTTACCATTTCTCCCTGCGCATTGAGCTGAAAACTGCCGTCGCGCGTATAGCCCAGCGCGCCGTCGGGCAACAGTACCTGCATGAAACCTCGGCCATCGATCGCCAGGTCCATGGCATTGCCGGTCTGCGACAAACTGCCCTGCGTGAACAGTTTTTCTGTTGCAACCACTCTAACCCCGGTACCGAGACTGAGGCCGCTCGGCAATTGCGTGTTCTGCGAAGACTGACCGCCCGCCTGACGCACATTCTGATACAGCAGGTCTTCGAATACCGCGCGCCCCTGTTTGAACCCCGTGGTATTCACGTTGGCGAGATTGTTCGAAACCACCGCCATACGCGTCTGCTGCGCGTCGAGGCCGGTCTTGGCGGCCCATAGTGCCTGATTCATGGTCCTGTACTCCTGTTACTCAATTAAGTGACGCTAAGCAGCTTCGCCGCTGCATCGGCATTTTCCTTCGCCGTGCGAATTGTCTTTATCTGCAATTCGTATTGACGCGACAGCTCGATCATGTTGACGAGCGTCTGCGCGGAATTGACGTTGCTCTGTTCCAGAGCGCCCGACGTCAGACGCACGCCGGCATCGCTTTCGGCTACACGGCCGTCCACATGACGAAGCAGACCGTCATCGCCCTTCGTGAGCTGACGTACGTCCGGGTTGACGAGCTTGATGCGGTCGACGACAGCCAGCGTTTCCGGCCCCTGTCCAAGCGGCTGTACCGATATCGTGCCGTCGGCACCAATCAGCAACTGCTCGAACGGTGGAATCGCAACCGGGCCGCCATCGCCGATAATGCGATGGCCCGCCCCGTTAACCAGGATGCCGCCTGACGACAGGCGCAGATCGCCGGCTCGCGAATAGGCTTCGCCGCCGTTCGGCGACTCGACCGCGATAAAGCCATCGGTCTGCAGGGCAACGTCGAGATTCCGGCCTGTGTGAGCGATCGCTCCCGAGCTGAAGTCGGTGCGATGCCCGTCCACGACGGCATTGACTCTCGACTCAAGCCCGGGCCCCTCGACCGCGACGGACTGGAACGCATGCAGGTCAGCGCGAAATCCTGTGGTACTGATGTTCGCGAGATTATTGCTGTTGATGGCCTGCGCATACTCCGTCTGCTTAGCGCCGGTCATCGCCAGATAGATTGCCTCGTCCATAGGAAATTCCCAATCGTTGCCCGATGACGTTAACGGATGTTGATGACCGTCTGCGTTACAGCGTCAGAGGTCTCAATCGCCTGTGCGTTCGCCTGGAAGTTGCGCTGCGAGACGATCATGTTGACGAGCTGTGCCGTAAGATCGACGTTAGAGGCTTCCAGTGCGCCCGACTGAATCGATCCGAACGAAGCGGTTCCCGCTTCGCCGAGCAGTGCATCACCCGATGCCGAGGACTCGCCCCAGCTCGTGTCACCGAGCTGCTGCAGGCCCTGCGGGTTGGCGAAGTTGGCCATCGCGAGCTTGCCGAGCAATGTCGACTGTCCGTTGGTAAAGCGCGCCGCAACGACGCCGTCGGGGTCCACACTCACGCCCGTCAGGCGGCCGGTGGTAAAGCCGTCCTGCGACAGCGAGTTGACACCGAATGCGTTACCGAACTGGGTCGTGTTCAGGAAGTTCAGCGTCAGGTTGATGTCCGAAGCGCCGGTTGTCGGCGTATAAGGAGGCAGTGGCAACTGTCCGCCGACCGGGACCTGCAACGTTCCATCCGATCCGAATGCGATCGTCGTCGGTCCGCCCACATTGGTGCCGTCGACCTGCACCTGCGTGGTCCACGTATTCACGGCCGCATCTTTAATGAAGAAAAACGTGGCCGTGTGAGCGCTGCCCAGCGTGTCGTAGATCGTCACCGATGCCGTGTGATTGAAGCTTGAAGGATCGGCCGGATCGAAAGTCGGATTGATCGGTACCGACGCGTTGGCCGGCAGGTTCAGTCCCATGTCGGCCGACGTGGTCGCCCGCGGCGGGTTCGCACCCGTCGTCAGACGCAGATCGGTCGGCGTACCCGTGTTGAACAGTCCGTTGCCGGCCGAAGGATAAGCCTGCAGGCGCGCGCCCTGAGCGTTGACTACGTTACCTGTCGCGTCGACGCTGAAGTTGCCGGCCCGCGTGTAGCTGCGCGCGCCGTTGTCACTGAGCACGAAAAAACCTTCGCCACCGATCGCAAGATCGAGTGCGTTGTCGGTGAAATCGACGTTGCCCTGGGTGAACTGCTGCGCGATGCGCGACAGGCGCACGCCGCTACCTGCCGCGTTCGAGCCGACGCTCTGCGTACCCACCGAGAACACTTCGGCGAATTCGGGACGGGACCCTTTGAAGCCCGTCGTATTGACGTTAGCGACGTTGTTCGACGTCACCTCAAGGTCGGCCGACGCCGCGTTCAGGCCACTCAATGCAATTGCGAATGTCATATCTGCTTCTCCTGGAAATACTGTTTATAGAATTCTGCGAACCTGTCCCATCGACAGGCTGTCGCCGCCGGTGAGATTCAGGGACATACTTTGCCCGGGCTTGCCGAGGCTCACGCTATCGATGCCTGCACGGATCATTGTCTCGACGCTTTCTACTTCGCGGCCGCGTACGGCACGCGCGGATATCGTGTAGTTGCCTGCATCGGCGCGCTGCTGGGCGTCGGTCAGGCCATTCCACTCGAATTCCACCGTGCCCGATGATCTTGCGCCGAGTTTCAGACGCTGAACGAGCTGCCCCGATGCATCGGTAATGTCGATCTCGACATCCTGAGCGCTCGATGAGAGTTCGATTGCGCCCGACAAGCTACCCGATTCCGGCAGATAAGCTTTGTCGGTCACTGCCAGCACGTCCTTGCCAACGAGCGTCGCCGCTTTCAGCGCCTGATCGCTATAAATCGAATCGGACAGACCGAGAAACGCCGAATTCAGGCGTTCGATGCCGTCGACCGTACCGAACTGCGCCAACTGGCCGAGAAACTCTCCGTTGTCGGTGGGCTCGAACGGATTCTGATTACGAAACTGCGTAATCATCAGAGTCATGAAGTCTTCCTGACCCAGATCGGTCTCGCTGCTTTTTTCCTCTTTCGCGGGACCGAGTCCCAGGCTCGCGAAGTCCGTGTTTACTGCCATGTCACTCATAGAAATGTCCTGTTAGTGGATTCCCCGGCTAGTGGGCCGCTAGCGGCCGAGGGATAAGGTCTGGATCAGAATGTCTTTCGTCGTACTCATCAGTTCGATGCTGTTTTGGTACGAGCGTGACGCCGAAAGCATGTTCACCATCTCTTCGACGGTATTGACATTGCTCGCGTAGACATTGCCGGAGGCATCGGCGTCGGGATGGTTCGGACGGTGCTGCACCTGCAGCGGCGCATTGTTCTCTACGATACCGCGCAGCCGCACACCCATCGTTCCGGACTGCGCATCCATCGCACTGCCGAATGACTCGAATACGGGCTGGCGCGCGCGGTATACCTGATTGGGATCGCCATGCACGTTGCCGGCGTTCGCCAGGTTGGACGCGGTGACGTTGAGGCGCACAGACTGCGCATTCATCGCGCTGCCCGCTACATTAAATACATCGGATAGTGCCATCAGTCGCTCCCTCTTATCGCGTATCGAATTTTGCTGATCTGACTACTCAGAAAACTGAGGCTGGCACGATGCCGAACCGCGTTTTCCGCAAAAGCCGCCTGCTCGACATCCGTTTCAACCGTGTTGCCGTCGAGCGTCGGCTGCATCGGAATTCGGTACTGCACGTCGACGCCCAAAGGTGCCGTGCTCGCGGCCAGCATGTGCTGCGGTCTGCTGGTCCGCATCGTCGGTGCTGCGTCCCGGAAACGATTGAACTGTGCCGCGAAGTCGAAATCGCGTGCCTTGTAGTTCGGCGTATCGGCGTTCGAAATATTCGAAGCCAGTATTTCGCTGCGCAGCGCCCGAAGCTTCAGCGCCTGCTCGTGTGTACTAAACGGGTCGATTGCCATTGCATTTCATCTGCGTTTAAAAACTCGGGATTGACTATGCAACTGCCATGCCAGGTAGCCGGTGAGCACCGATTAAAGATTCTGACTCAGCGGCCGCTAACCGCTTTCGGGAGATTTCGGCAGCGTTTTGCCGCGCTGGCGGCAATGCGCTGCCACTTTGTACGGCTACCCGGACGGGAACTCGGGGGTTGGCACGGCAATTGCACTAACTTCGACATGATGCGAGCGGCCGCACCGGCAATATCCGGCGCGACAGCACCAAACACGGACTTTCACTTATTTATGAGCAAAACCCGGAGCAACCTGATGCAGCGGCACACGCCAGGAATGGCCAATTTTTTGACACGGGTGTCAATTCGCCGGACAGTTCCGGCGCTGGCGATCCTGCTGTCCGCTACCGGCCTTTCCGTGCACGCAGCAGAGCAACGGTGGCACTCGCTGCAGGACATCACCCGTACGGCGGAAGCGTTCGTACGTGGCCGGAACGACATCGGTGACGATCGGATTCAGCCAACTGTCGGGCATCTGGACCCACGCCTGAAGCTGGCGCCCTGCAAAGGTGCTCTCGAGGCATTTGCCGGGCCCGGAAAGCAGAACTCCGGCAGGATGATCGTCGGCGTCCGCTGTACGACGGGCACACAGTGGAAGGTATACGTTCCTGTGCAGGTCGCCTACCTGCAGTCGGTTGTGACGCTGACCCGGTCATTGCCGGCCGGCCACCGGATTGCAGCCGGCGATATTGCGTTGCTGTCCACGGATGTCGCACGACTGACGGGCGGCTACCGGCGGTCGGCGGAAAGCGTGATCGGCCAGCGGCTGCGGCGCGCCGCCAACGCTGGCTCCATCGTCAGCGACGATCTGTTGCAGGCCGAGACTTTGATTTTACGCGGTCAGTCCGTAATGCTCGTGACGGACGGCGATGTGCTGCAAGTCAGGGTATCGGGCACCGCGTTGTCCGACGGAGCGCTTCACGAGCGAGTACGTGTGAAAAACGTAAGCTCCGGCCGAATTGTCGAGGGCGTCGTGCGCTCATCCGAAATTGTCGAGGTTCAGTCCCGATAAATCGTGGGCGAACGTCATTTGTTATTAAAGTTACGGTCCGAACGGCCGATAGGAAACAGGAAATTACGATGAAAACTGGGATCAGGGATTATGTCTAACAAGATTGGCCCTTCGCATTTCCGCCACATTGAAAAGGCGGACCAAAAGATCAATGGATCCGCGCGCAGCGAATCGGCGTCGGCGACACCGTCGGCGGCGGGCGACAATGCGGCAGCGGCCTCCGGCAACGATTCTGTCGTGTTGACCGATCGTGCACAGTTACTTGAGCGACTCGAAAAAATCGCCGCCAGCACGCCTGCATTCGACGAGCAACGCGTTGCCGCCGTAAAAGCGGATATTGCGAACGGTAATTACCACGTCGACGTCGACAAGATTGCCGAAATTCTGTTGCGCACCGAACACGAATTCGACGACTGACTTCATGCCAGTCAGCCCCGAAAAATGCCGCGCTGAGCTGCAGCGTATTCTCGCGGAGAGCCTCGAATACGTGCGGCATCTCGAAACGCAGCTGCTCGACGAGCGCGATGCGCTGGAACAGCTCGATGCGCCGCGGATTGCGTCGACCGCTGCAGAAAAGGCGCAGTGTGTGCGCACGCTCGATCGTCTGGAGGCCGAGCGTCGGGCGCTGTGCGCCGAGGCCGGCCATCGCCCGGACGCCGACGACTTCCGAAAAATGCTCCGCTGGTGCGCTGCCGATACGGGCTTCGAGGAAAACTGGGACGCGATGCTGCAGACGGCGCAGCGCTGCGAATCGCTGAACAGAAGTAACGGCATCATCGGCCATGCCCGACACGAACATGTCGTGCGGGCACTAACGGCGATTCGCGGCGGTTCTTCCGACGAAACGCTTTACTCGGACAACGGCCGTCAGCCGGTCGCGCTCAAAAAGCGCGAACTCGGCAAGGTCTGACCCTTTAGGTAGTGGAGTCGCCACCATGCTGAATGGGCGTCAATCCCCGGAACGGACCGGCGGTCGCGCGCACGGACTCGAGGACATGCCGGCAGACACGCGGTTCCGCATACTGGTCCTCGACGAAGACCCGCATTCGGTCGAGCACATTGACAATTCGCTGTGGATATGGCGGCACACCGTTTCCGCTGCGTCGTCCGTCAACGAAGCGATTCGTATGTGCTGGCACCTGCAGCCAACTGCGATCATTGCGGCAGTCAACTTTCGGCCCCGCGAACAACATAACGTCATCCGCACATTGCGGCGGCAACTGCCGGGCGCGACCGTTGTGGCGCTGGTCTCGCCCGACGATGCCGCCCGGCCGGGGATGTTTCTCGACGACGGTGCCGACGCCGTGTTGTCGCGGGACGATCTGCAGAGGCCGGCGCTGCATCAATTGCTGGTGCGACTAAGGCAGTCCGACAGCCGCACGCACACGTCGTCGCCGCGGGAAACGATCCCAAGGCCCTGGCGCGACAGCGCAGCGCTGGGCGCCCTGATCTGCAGTATTGACGGACGCATCCTGAACGCAAATCGCTGCCTTGAGAAATGGCTGAATTACGGGTCCGACGTACCGCTGCGCGGGCGCAATGTGCGATTTGACATACTCGACTCGGAAAACGCATGGGCGGAGTGGAAGAGCGTCGCCGGGGACGCCGACGGCCAGATCCACCAGCAGATTTCCGTAAAGACCCGCGGCCGTCAGCACCGCTGGATGGCCGTGGACGTGATCGCGGCACCGCACTCACCGACGGATATTCTGGCGAGCTTCGTCGACCGCACCGATAGCGTTTTCGCCGAATCGTCGCTGCCCGAAGCACCGGCTGCGAACTCATCGCTAAAGTTTCAACAGTAGCGGTCGATAGCATGGATTACCCATACACCGTTCAGCCTGCGAAAAGCCGGGAATTGGTAGTCCGTTGCATGCAGTCGATTCTTCAACAACGACAGAAGCAGTTGGTCCTCGTCGCGGACGACGATGCGACCATGCGCGTGCTATACCAGCGTTCGCTGGAGGGCGAAGGCTACGAAGTGATTGCCGCCGCTGACGGCTGCACTGCGCTCGATGAGGCCATTGCGCGCAGGCCGGCAATTATCCTTCTCGACGTGCAGATGCCGGGCCTCGATGGATTTGACGTGTGCCGGCGAATTCGTGAGCAGGAGACCGGTCTTCCGGTGCCGATCGTCATGGTTACCGGCAGCGAAGATACGGAATCGGTTAATCGAGCCTACGAAGCGGGCGCCACCGACTTTATCAACAAGCCGATCACCTGGCCCGCGCTTCCGCACCGGCTGCGCTACATTCTCCGATCGCAGAACACGTTCGAACGGCTTCGGCGTGCCGAGCACCGCACGAGCGCCCTGCTGCGCGCCATCCCGGATATGCTGTTTGTGCACAGTGCCAGCGGCGAGCTGCTGGAGGATCTGCGGGAAGAACAGACCGGAGACGCCGGCCTCGAGCAATTGTTTCCGGGCAAGGCGACCGACGTCGCTCGCGACGCGCTGCAGTCTGTCGTCAAAACCGGCACTACCGAAACGTTCGAGTACCGAAGCGGTGACGGGGAACGATGGCGCGAAACCCGCATGATACAGCTCGACGGTGACTCGGTGCTCACTCTGATCAGGGATATCACCAAACGTAAATCCAGTGAACGGCGCATCAAGCATCTGGCGTACTACGACCAGCTCACCGGCCTGCCAAACCGTCAGCAGTTCCATCGCGATCTGAAACGTGCGATCGCCCGTGCGGAGCGCGGCAATACGAAGCTTGCCGTGCTGTACCTCGACCTCGATCGTTTCAAACGCATTAACGACTCACTGGGCCACCTGACCGGCGATCAGCTGCTGAAGTCCATCGCGCAACGGCTCAATCAGGCCGTGAGGCTCTACGATTCGGTGGGACGCCTGCACACAGAAGAGAATCCGGACCGCCATATTGCGCGCCTTCACGGCGATGAATTTATCATATTAATCAATAATGTAGAGAGCTTTTCTCAAGTAGAAAATGTGGCAAAGAGGATTCATTCGGAACTCTCCAAACCGTTTCACTACGCGGCCAACGAAGTCGTCGTCACACCCAGCATCGGCATCTCGATGTTCCCGGACCACGGTCGCTCCGAGTCTGAGCTGCTGCGGCACGCCGATACAGCGCTGTACTGTGCAAAGGCCGAAGGCCGCAACGGCTTCCGTTTCTACGCCGACTCGATGAACAACAATTCACTCGAACGGCTCAGCCTCGAAAACGAGCTGCGTGAGGCCATCGAAAACGAGCAATTCTGTCTGCACTATCAGCCCAAGGTCGAAACCCATTCGAATCGCGTTGTCGGCTGCGAAGCGCTGTTACGCTGGAATCATCCCCGCAAAGGCTGGATTTCTCCCGCGAATTTCATCCCGCTGGCCGAAGAAACCGGACTCATCGTTCCCCTCGGCAATTGGGTCATTAAAGAGGCCTGCCGCCAGATCAAAGCCTGGCAGGAAGAGGGTTGCCCGGTGCCGCGGGTATCGGTGAACGTATCGAGCCAGCAGTTCACACAACGGGACTTTCTGGACCGGGTGCTGCGAATCATCTGGCAATCGGCCATCAAACCCGATTGCCTCGAAATTGAAATCACCGAAAGCCTGCTGATGAATGACATGAAACATACTGCCGATACACTGCAGGCCGTTCGCGATGCCGGCATCCTTGTATCGGTAGACGACTTTGGTACCGGCTACTCCTCACTGAGCTACCTGAAGCTGTTTCCCGTCGACACACTCAAGATCGACAGATCCTTCGTTCGTGACTTACACAGCGACAGCGACGATGCGGCAATATGCGCCGCAATCATCGCAATGTCGAAGGAACTGGGGCTGCGTGTCGTAGCCGAAGGCGTCGAACGGCGCGAGCAACTGGAATTCCTGGCGCGGCATGGGTGTGAGGAAATTCAGGGATTCCTGTTTAGTAAACCGCTACCGGCTGAACATTTCTCCGACCTGATTAAGAACAAACCTGATTCCTGGCCGGCAGCTTTGGCGTAAAGGAGATTTTCCCAATGAACAATACGCTAAACACGCGACCCGGTATTCATCTCCCTGCAAATTTGCTGCGCAGGACCGGCCTTCTGCTCACCGTTTTGCTGGTTGGCATTGGCGCCGCGCAGGCCGACACCGCTGGTGAGCTTCGAATCATTACCTGGCCAAACTACCTGAGTCCGGAGCTCATTGCCGAATTCGAGCAGCGCGAAAATATTCGCGTCACGCAGGTCTACGTCAGCTCAAACCGCATGCGTGACGGAATTCTGGCCGAGTCCGGCGGTCGCGGTTACGATCTGGCCGTCGTCGACGGCGCGACGCTGGGCTGGTACCGCCGCCTCGACTGGCTAAAGGAAATTCCGGCGGCCGCCACACCCGGCGTGCAAGATATCGACGCACGGATCAGGCGTGTTTACTCGGACGCGGAAGGATATGCCGTACCGTTTTCCATGGGGCTGCACGGAATTGCGTACCGCAGCGATCTGATACCCGGCAAAATCGAATCATGGCTGGACCTGTTTCGTCCGACGGACGAACTGTGCGGCAAGATCATGATGCAGAGCGACAGCAATCACATGATCGATATGGCACTTCGTGCACTCGGCTACGTGGCGCCGGCGAGCCTTGAGGCATATCAGGAAGTCGAAGATCTGCTGCTGGAGCAACGGCGCTGCGTATACGACTACCGCTACGTGGACCTCGATGAATCGTCCGAGCTGATTTCAGCCGACGTCTGGGTTGCGACGTCATACAACGGCGATGCCCGCATGCTGCAGCGGCACTCCGATCACATCGAATTTGTCGTACCCAGGGAAGGCAGCGAAATCTGGGTAGACTACTTTACGATTCTACGGCACGCCCACGAACCGCACCTGGCACTGCGATTCATTCGCTTTATGTGGGACGCCGAAAATGCAGCGAAGCAGGCTCTGTACGCATCCTATGCGACACCGAACAAAGCGGTGAACCGTCATCTGCCCGCGTCGTTTCTCAATGATCGTGCCGTATTCCTAAGCGACGACGTCATGAAGATTAGCGACTACGACACGACGATCGAGGCATTCGAGGTTCGGCTCAGAAACGAAATCACGGCGAGAGTACTGCGCAGGTGAACATCCGCACTCGGCTCAGCCTGTTGCTGACGCCGGCTGTCGTCATGCCGATCGTTGCACTGGGCTGGTTCGCCGGTGCGAGACTGCAAAGCGTTTCGGCCGACAACACCCTGCGTGAGATAAACAGCGCACTGCAGCAAATCGAGCAGCAGGCCGAAGTACGTATCGACTCCGCACTGGCGAATCTGGAACTGTTCGCCAAGGCCCCCTATCTGCAAAAGTACGTCCTGACTGAGGATACACCGACGCGCTACCTCATCATGCAGCCACGGCTGCTCGAGATATTCGCAAGTTACCTCGAAGCCTACCCGCAGTATCGCGAAGTTCGGCTGGTACTTCCGGACGGCGAAATCGACACAGAACTTTCGCACACACCAATGCCGGGCGAAACGCGCAACGAAGCGCATCAACGCTACTTTCAGGATCTGGCCGAAACGCCGCAAAAATCCATCTTCATCGAATTCGGGCGAGACCCGGCCAACGGAGAGGCTGTGTTGTTCCTCGCCCGCAAGCTGATGGTTCACGACCCGCTCGTCGCCGATGTGTCCAACCTCCGCTTTGCGGGGTTTCTGACGATAACGGTGTCGCTCGACGACATGCGCGCACAGACCGAGTATTCGCGGTTTGGCAGCGCCGGCCGCGTGACGTTCGTCGATCGCGAGTGGCGAAGCCTGTTTCAGCAAGCCGATATCGCCGGTGGCGACTGGTCCGTGCTCAACGGGTCCGATATCGAGGAATCCGCCGAATGGCCCGGTATGCGCGAAGTCATGATAGACGACGAAGCCTACATCGTCGCCAACCGGCAGCTGCAACCCACTCTCGGCGTTGTCAGCTACTTCCCGGTTGCGATACTGCAGGATGCCAGAACGCGATTCGATGCCGCCGTGGCGCTCGCCATCGTCGTTACCAGTCTGATCGCCGCATCGCTGACGTATTGTGTACTGAGTGGCAGCGTGGTCCGGCCGCTTGGGCGGCTCAAGGAAGCCGCGGACCGGATCGGTGCCGGCGAACTGACCAGCCCCGTGGCGGTCGACACCGACGGCGAATTCGGCCGCGTGAATCAGGCGTTTCAGAACATGGCCGCAAATCTCGCGAAATCGCAGGCATTGTCCGATCAGAGGCAAAGCGAGCTACGTGAAGCACGCGATCGGGCGGAGGCCGCGAATCTTGCAAAAAGCGAGTTTCTCGCGTGCGTCAGTCACGAAATTCGGACGCCGATGAACGGGGTCATCGGCATGACGGAACTCCTGCTCAGCGCCGATGACCTGCAAGAACAGCACGTACAGTATGCGATGACCATCCGCAATTCGGCAGATCTGTTGATGTCGATCATCAACGACATTCTCGATTTCTCCAAAATCGAGGCTGGCAAGCTCGATCTCGACTCGATTGCATTCGACGTACGCCAGACCGTCGAAGACAGTCTTGAGCTGCTGGCCGAGAGTGCGCATTCAAAACGGCTGGCGCTGCTTTGCGACCTGCCTCCGAACATGCATCGGCACTACCGTGGCGACCCCATTCGATTGCGACAGATTCTGATGAACCTGATCGGCAATGCGATCAAATTCACCGAGAGCGGTGAGGTTGTCGTGCGCGTCAGCGCACAGAATGCCGATTTCGAGGAGGCGATCCTGCATTTTGAGGTGCAGGACACCGGTATCGGTATTTCTCCGGCAAACCAGGCATTGATATTCGAGTCCTTCTCTCAGGAGGACGGTTCAACGACCCGGCGCTTTGGCGGTACCGGCCTGGGGCTCGCCATCTGCAAGCATTTGGTCGGCCTGATGGGCGGCGATATCAGCGTCCACAGCGTCCCGGGACAGGGAGCGACATTTCGTTTCGACGTTCGGCTGCCTCGCGAGTCCGGACCTGAAACACAATTGGATGCAGGACAACTCGATGGCCTGCGGGTGCTGGTTATCGACAGCAATGCGAACCGCAGCCGTATTCTCAGGCGCCAGTTGCAAGGCTGGGGTGTCACGGCGACCGAGCTCAAATCACTGGACGACAGCGCAGAACGTACAAATACCGATGTCGTATTGCTGGCGCACGACGCAACACCCATCGATGACGCCGAACGAAACTGCGCCCGGCTCAACGACCTGGCACTGGGGGGCGCAAAGATCGTGCTACTCAGTTCCGGCAGGATAGACACGTCGTGCTCGGCCGCCCGCCACATTGACGCGGTACTGCATATGCCCACCCGTGCCACGCAATTGTTCGAGTACCTGACAACGCTGACCGGCGAATCGCAGCGATGTCAGGTCCTGTCGACTATTGCCGACGATGCGGATCGTCCGGTGGAACTGCACGTTCTCCTCGTTGAGGACAACGTCGTCAATCAGACCGTCGCCTGCGGTATTCTCGATATTGTCGGTTGCCGCACGACGATCGCCAACAATGGACTGGAGGCCGTAAGCATGGTGCAGTCGCGGCCGTTCGACGTCGTGCTGATGGACTGTCAGATGCCGGAAATGGACGGCTTCGAAGCGACCCGCGTCATCCGGCAGTGGGAACGCGAAAACGGCAGGAAACCGCTGCCCATCGTTGCACTGACGGCAAACGCACTAAAAGGCGATCGGCAGCACTGCCTCGACGCGGGTATGGACCACTACCTCGCGAAACCCTTTAGTCGGCAGGAACTGCGGGATCTGCTGGCAAACGTCGAAGCCGCTGGCGGCGGCATGATGCAATCAGGGGGCGATCCTGGCCTCGAGGAAGCACCGCTCAACAACGACGTGCTTGACGACATCCGCAACATGACGCCGGACGGCCAGAGCAGTTTCCTGTTTTCGGTGATTGACGCCTATCTGCAAAGTGCGGGCGATCTTTACACCGGTCTCCGCGAAGCGCTGCGTACGGGCGACCACGACAGCGTCAGGCGTTTTGCCCATGCATTAAAGTCCAGCAGCGCGAACGTCGGCGCACGAACATTCGCTGAGCTTTGTTCCCGACTCGAAAGCCGCGACCCTCAGGAGCCCGGACCGCCGATAACCGACTTGCTAAGTCGTCTGGATCGGGGGTTTGCGGCTGTTGACCATGCATTGCGAAAAATCAGATCGCTCGAATTGGAAACCTCAACGGACCGGCGTGCGGTACATTGAATTCAGTGGCCGCGGCTTAAACGACGCACCCTATCAAAGGTCTCCACGACGTCGCCCGAGGGTACCGGCGTGACGAGGCTGACAGCTATGACGGCCGCAAACGACAGAAAAAATCCGGGAACCAGTTCGTACAAATCAAAAATTCCACCCGTCAGCTGCGCCCAGACGAGGACGGTCACTCCGCCGACGACAACACCGGCCAATGCCCCGTACTGCGTCATGCGCGGCCAGTACAAACTGATGAGTACCGCAGGTCCGAGCGAGGCACCCAAACCGCCCCACGCGTAACCGACGATATCCAGAACCGAGCTTTCGGGATTAAGCGCAATGGCCGTCGCGATACCGCCCATGACCACGGTGGCAATTCGTCCGAGCCGCAGACTGGCCGCGGGTTCGAGCGCGCCGTTGCCACCGAGTGCGTACAGATCTTCAGACAGTGCCGCCGACGACACGAGCAACTGCGAATCCACCGTGCTCATAATCGCAGCGAGAATCGCAGCGAGCAAAAATCCCGCAATCAACGGGTGGAACAGCAACTCGATCAGGTGCATGAACACCTGCTCACTGTCGGCCAGCGATGTGCCCAGCTTTGCGAGGCCGCTCAGTCCGGCAAGTACCGCCAGTATATAAACGAGCACCGACCACGAAATCGCAAACCCCGCAGCGAACGGCACGTCGCCGGGATCGCGCAGCGCCTTAAAGCGCGCAAGAATATGCGGCTGACCGAAATACGCCAGGCCCCATCCCACGAGGCTCGCCCACGCGATCCAGCCCAGCGGTTCACCGGCGCCATTGGTCAGAGGATTCAGCAATTCCGGATTCATCGAGCGCAGCGTGCCCGAAAAATCTTCGGACTCGGAGATGACGACGAACGGCACGATGATC
The DNA here is from genome assembly GCA_965224505.1 of Woeseiaceae bacterium. GTDB lineage: Bacteria > Pseudomonadota > Gammaproteobacteria > Steroidobacterales > Woeseiaceae > UBA1847. Next base: position 206,103 of record CBDCZL010000018.1, on the reverse strand, counting down.
AGCGCCAGCGTCATCAATACGCCCTGCAGTACATCGGTCCATGACACGGCGAGGAAGCCGCCAATCAGCGTGTAGGCGATTACGACGCAGGCACCGACGAGAACCGCAAACCGATAGTCCCAGCCGAACACGGAAGAAAACAACTTGCCGGTCCCGACCAGCCCCGAACAAACGTAGAACAGAAAGAACAACAGGATGAAAATGGCGGATGCGATTCTGAGCCACGGCGTTCGATCGGCAAAGCGCCGCTGCAGATAAACCGGGACGGTGACCGCATCGCCGAGTTCGTAGGAGTAAAGCCGAATGCGCCTTGCGACCAGCAGCCAGGCAAGCGCGACACCCGCACAGAGCCCGCCCGCCAGCCAAAACGCCTCTACTCCGGCCACATAGGCGTAGCCCGGCAGTCCGATCAACAGCCAGCCGCTCATGTCCGATGCACCGGCGCTGAGTGCGGCCACTTTCGGTCCCAGCGAGCGCCCGCCGAGCAGATATTCGCTGACATTGTGAGTGCGTCGAGCGGCGATGAAGCCGATTGCAAACACGGCGACGACATAAAGTACGAAATTTATAAGCAGTCCTGAAGCGGCCAAATCGGTGTTCCTGAGCAAATTTCAACGTGATGCAAAGTATAGCGCTTTCCCGACGGGCAACTGCGCCGTGTCTATGGCAGACTCTGGGCGAATATGCTCGATTTGTCGATAAGGACCTTCAGGCAGGCAGAGCCGGTTGATGGCTCAGAACCCGGACATGCTGATCGAAACTCTTAAGTCCATCGTCGGACCGCGCGGCTGGACCGACGATCCCGTCAGGCTGGAGCCACATCTGACCGAGTGGCGTGACGCAGTGCGCGGCAGGACGCTGCTGATGGTGCTGCCGTCGTCGACGGCCGAAGTCGCCGCAATCGTGAAAGCCTGCGCCGCAGCAGAGACCGCGATTGTCCCTCAGGGCGGAAATACGGGAATGTGTGCCGGCGCCGTTCCCGACGAATCGGGGACACAGGTGTTGCTGAATCTTTCCCGGCACAGCCGGATTCGCGCCATCGACAGCGCCGACCGGACAATATCGGTCGACGCGGGCTGTGTACTCGAACAGGTACAGCGCACGGCGCGTGAAGCCGGTTTGTTTTTTCCGCTGAGCCTCGGTGCCGAGGGCAGTTGCCAGATCGGCGGCAACCTGGCAACCAACGCCGGCGGCATCAATGTCCTGCGCTACGGTACGGCGCGCAGTCTCGTTCTCGGGCTGGAGGCCGTACTGCCCGACGGCACGATCTGGGACGGCATAAGAACGCTGCACAAGGACACGGCAGGCTACGACATAAAGCAGATATTTATCGGCAGCGAAGGTACGCTCGGCGTTATTACCGGCGCTGCGCTCAGACTGTTCTCTCCGCCGCAGGCCTGCACGACGGCCGCACTCTCGCTGCGGCACGCGGACGGCGCCGTTCAGCTCCTGTCCGAACTGCAATCTGCATTACCCGACCGCATTCAGGCTTACGAACTGATTTCCGCGCCCGCGCTGCGACTCACGGAACGCTTCGTGCCGGAATTGTCCATGCCGTTTGACGAATCGGGTCACTGGTACGTTTTGATGGAAGCGGAAGTCGGCAGCGAGGACGCCAGACTCGAAGCGGTGCTGTGCTCGGCACTTGAGCGGAAAATCGCCCATGATGTCGTGATCGCGAAAAGTCAGGCAGAAAGCGAACGCCTCTGGCGACTCAGACATTCGATTTCCGCTGCGGAAAAGCACGCGGGCGAGGCACGCAAGCACGATATCTCGGTTCCGGTGGGCCGCATTGCCGCGTTTCTTGAGCAAGCCGAAACGGCGCTCCTGTCGCGTATCCCGGATGCCTCCATCGTTGCGTTCGGACACGTCGGTGACGGCAATCTGCACTATAACGTGACGGTGCCCGACAACGACCCGGCGAAGGGCGACCTCGCCAGCCGTATCGTTTACGAACTCGTTGCCGAGTCGGGCGGCAGCTTTAGCGCCGAACATGGCGTTGGACGACTGAAGCGGGAATATCTGACACGGTACAGAAGCGCCACCGAAGTCGATCTGATGCGCAGGATCAAGAACGCCATCGACCCGAACGGGCTCATGAACCCCGGGAAGGTCCTCTGATCGATCAGCGGCTGTATCGTTGCAACTCCGCTTCAGCACGGCCGATATCGTCGGCGACATCCACGCCGCTGCCTGGACGAGCGACGGGTACGCCAACCACGATGCTCATCCCCAGATGCAGTGCACGCAATTGTTCGAGCTGCTCTGCGATTTCCGCGGGCGATGCCGGCGCCGCCACTAACGTCCGCAATACACCGCAGCGATAGCCGTACATACCGTGGTGGTGTAACGCGCAATCGGGAACGCCGGAGGCGTCATCGGTGTCTCGACGGTACGGAATTGCAGCGCGGCTGAAGTAGATTGCGCGTTGATTGATGTCGCAAAGCACTTTGACACAGTTCGGACTGTCGAAGTCCGCCCTGCTGCGAAACGGCGACGCCAAAGTGGATAGATCAGCGTCCGCAGATGCGAGCAACGCGGCGCACTGATCGATCAGTTGTGCGGGCATCGAGGGCTCATCGCCCTGCAGATTGACGACGATCTGCTCGTCGGCCCACTCGAACACATCGGCCACTTCGGCGATGCGTTCGGTCCCCGAACGATGGCGAGTGTCGGTCATGCAAACCGTCGCACCGAACGATTCGGCGGCATCTGCGATGCGCGCATCGTCGGTGGCAACGATTACGTCGGTCGCGCAGCTTTCCTTTCCGCGCTCGTAAACATGCTGCAGCATCGGCCTGCCGTTAAGCTCGTGCAGTACTTTCCCGGGCAGCCGGCTGGAGGCATAGCGCGCCGGAATCACCACGACGAACTCGGTCACCGCGACGCGCCCCGCAACCGCTCTTCAAGCGCCGCAAGTAAGGCATCGGCGACGCCGGCATTCATCTCGAGATTCACCGGGACGTACCATAGCTTGTCCGAACAATCGGCGCTCAGTTTCACGGCGTCCTTCTCCGTCATTAAAATACTGAAATCGTCTCCAAATCGAAATGCAGTTTCGGAAAGTTTCGCATGATCGGCCAGTGGATGCTCAATGACCTGCATACCCTGCAGCCGCAGCATGTCGAAGAAGCGCTGCGGATTGCCGATGCCCGCGATCGCATGCACGGTCGTCCCCGAAAACGACTTAAGCGGCCTTTCCACGGCGCTGTTCAACTGCACCGCGCTTGCGGCTCTTAGCGCAAAATCCTCGCCATTTGTCAGTACTGTGTCAACCGACTGGAGTCGTGCAAGCGGCTCACGCAACGGACCGGCCGGAAGCAGGCGGCGATTGCCGTGGCCTCGTGTGCCATCCACCACACAAATTTCGTAGTCTCGCCACAGCCGGTAATGCTGCAGACCGTCATCGGCGATCACGACATCCACGCCATCCTCGATGAGCATCCCGACCGCTCGCACCCGATCGCTGTCAACGACCAGCGGACAGCAGGTCCTGCGCGCCATCAGCCGCGCTTCGTCACCGACAATACGCGCATCGCTGTCGGCATCGACCCGCATCGCCATCGATGTCCGCCGTCCGCCATAGCCGCGGACTGACGATCCCAGGTGCATACCCACGGGCCCGCAGTGCTTCGGTGAGCCAGATGACCACGGGGGTTTTCCCTGTGCCGCCGGCTGTCACGTTGCCGACCACGACGACCGGCACGCCGACACGGTGCTGTCGCAGAACGCCGATCCGGATGAGCCCGTGTCGCAGCGTCAGAACGGCACCGTACAGCCCGCTGAACGGCAGCAACAACCATCCGCCACGCGCATCGCCGTACCAGACACGATGAACCCACCGATAAAGAAACCCCACCAGCCTACTCGTCGCTAAACTGCAATCGGTGTAACGCAGCGTACTGCCCATCCGCCGCGAGCAGTTGCTCGTGAGTACCGGATTCGACAACCCGGCCGGCATCCAGAACGATGATCCGATCGGCTTTTTCGACCGTCGACAGGCGATGTGCGATGACGAGCGTCGTACGGTTTTTCATGAGTTCGTTCAACGCCTCCTGAATGCGCCGCTCGGACTGCGTGTCGAGCGCAGAAGTCGCTTCGTCGAGAATCAGAATCGGCGCGTTTTTGAGCAGCGCCCGGCCAATCGCAATACGCTGCCGCTGCCCTCCGGAAAGCAGCGTGCCGCGATCGCCGATCACCGTGTCGAAACCCTGAGGCAACTCGTTGACGAAATCCAACACGTGCGCCGCCTCTGCGGCCCGCAGCAGCTCATCTTCGGTATGTGAATCGAGCTGGCCGTACGCCAGATTTGCCCGAATCGTATCGTTGAACAACACAACGTCCTGGGTTACGAGGCTGATGCTGCCCCGCAAACTCGCCAGCGTATACTCGCCGACCGGAATTCCGTCGATCAGTATTTCGCCTGCATCGATGTCGTAAAATCGCGGCACGAGCGCCGCCAGCGTCGATTTGCCACTCCCCGAGTGGCCGACGATTGCCAGCGTCTCACCCGCGGGAACGGTCACCGAAACGTTGTCAATCACGGCCCCGTCGCCATCGCCTCCGTAGGAAAAGCTGACGTTTCTAAACGCCACATCGCCGTCGACTCGTTGCTTGTTCAACGTGCCGCCGTCGACCTCATCCGGCTCATCCATGATTGCGAACAGACTTTCCGCACCGGCCACACCGCGCTGCAGCGTAGCGTTGACGTTCGTAATCCTGCGCACGGGCTGCAGCATTAACATCATCGCCGCAAAGAACGAGAAAAACTGACCCGCCGTCAATGAGCCATTCAGAGACTCGCGGGCCGCCATGAAAATGACGAGTGCTATGCCGAAACCAAACACAATCTGAGTCACGGCCGTACCCAGCGATCGCACACGAATCAGCTTCAGGTGCTGCTTCCTGTTACGCCCGTCGGCATCGTCGAACCGCGACCGCTCGTAGGCATAACCGTCGAATGCCTTGACGACCCAGTTACCACGCACGACTTCGTCGGTGACCTGAGTGACTTCGCCGACGGAATCCTGAATACGGCTGCTGTAGCGGCGAAATGCAATGCCGAGCAAGCGCACCAGCAACGCAACGACTGGAAACAGAATGGCGACGAAAATGGTGAGTTTTGGGCTGTACCAGAGCATGACCGCGACCGCAGCGATCACGGTCAGCACGTCACGAATGGCGATCGTAACGACGCTCGTCACGGACTCGGCAACCATCTCGACGTTGTAGGTCATGCGCGACAGCAACGGACCTGCCGCCTGGTTGTCGAAAAATTGTGTCGGCAACGTCAGCAGCTTGCCAAACACTCTGCGCCTGAGGTCGCTGATAACCTGCCGGCCGATCCAGCCCAGCGATGCCTCCGTCGCGAATCCGGAAATACCGCGCAGAATAAAGATGCCGAAAAATGCATAAGGCATCCAGCGCGCCGTTTCGAGTTCGTGCGCCGTCAGCGTCCTGTCGGTCAACGGTGCGAGCAGCGCGACGAGCCCTGCTTCGACGACCGCCGTCGTCGCCATACCGAGCACCGCAATCAGACCAATGAGTTTGTGCGGCGTCACAAAGTGCCAGAGCCGTCCATAAACGGCGCGAAGCGCGGGATCGATACGCGCTCCGCTCATGAGATCGCGCTCATATCCCAGGGCCTGTTAACACTAATGTCATCGACCCTGCCAAAGCCGTTTTTTGTGCCGGCAAGACGGAGCGGCCGCTCTCGCCCATCCATGGGCTTCGCGGCATTGGGGCGTCCTGCCCGGCAGTGCCGTGTAGCCCCGCTACATCAGCGAGCGACAACGCCGCCGGGCGAAAAACCGCTTCGGCCCTCACGGGTTGCGCCTGAAAAAGCGCCTCTCGGCGTTGCTCGTCATTCATTTGACGCGTCAAACCTCTTTCCTCGCGCCTTGACAGGCGCTTTTTCAGGCACAACAGGGTCGATGACATTAGCGTTAACAGGCCCTAGTCAGCCGTTTCATTGACGGTTGCAATATTGATTCTCGTAAATCCCAGCCGACCCGCGACATCCATTGCCGTGACAACGTGCTGGTGTTTTGCGTTTGCATCGGCGCTGATCGTCAGCGGCAGGCTGTTATCGCCATCCGATACTCGGCGCAGCGCATTGCGAATCGTCTCAACGCGATCGTTAATCAGCTCCCGTCCGTTAATCAGATAGATACCGCCCGCAGTAATCATGATGTCGATGGAGTCAGGAACGTTCTCGCTGACCGCCGAACTTTCGGCCTCGGGCAGGTTGACGTTGATCTGCGACTGCTTCACGAAACTGGTCGACACCATGAAGAAAATCAGCAGTAGAAAAACCACGTCGATGAGTGACGTGAGATTGACCTCAGGCTGAGCACGCGGACGAAGATTGAGCTTCATCGCCTTAACCGCTGCAGCCCGTCGGGGCGATGGCCGGCTGCATAACCTGAGATTTCAGGAGCCACTAGCCCTGGCCTTTTTCCGCCCGGCGGTGCAGTGCTTCCACGAGCTTGATCGCTTCCTTCTCCATGTCGACCACCAGCGTATCGACCCGCGAACGATAATAGCGATAGCCGATCAGCGCCGGGATCGCGACTGTAAGTCCGGCCGCGGTAGTAATCAGGGCCTTGGCAATACCGCCCGCCAGTACGCCCGGGTCGCCGACGCCATGTGTCGTGATTTCCGTAAACACCTGCACCATGCCGATAACAGTACCCAGCAACCCGAGCAACGGCGAAACGGCCGCGACGGTGCCCAGCGTTTCGAGATAACGCTCAAGCTCATGCACCACGTGACGGCCCGTGTCCTCAATCGCATCTTTGAGCACACTTCGGTCGCGGTGCCGATTGATCAGTCCGGCCGCAAGTATCTGACCCAGAGCGGATCCGCGGTGCAGCGACTGAATTTGCTTTTGATCGAGCTGGTCCTTCTTGACCCAGCCCCAGACCTTGCTGGTCAGATCCTCGGGTAGCACGCGTTTTTGGCGCAGCGTCCAGAAGCGTTCGAGGACGATGCCCATCGCGATGATCGCACACAGGATAATCGGCAACATCAGCCAGCCGCCCGATTTTACTATTTCAACCATGAATGCCCGATCGCTGAGAAAAACAGGAATATACAGCGACGGGGCCGAAAATTCTCGCCGCAGTGCGCTATAAGGGTGGATCGCGATCGTGCCAGAAACGTTGTCGCCCAGGCCTTTCGCGGCGCAGGCTGCGAACCCCGCCGTACTCGCAAACCCGGGCGCTGATCGCGCCGTCCGTTGCCGTAGTCAGCACCTCCGCACCGCTGTCCAGCCAACGGCGCACAACCGGAGGCCTGGGAAAGCCCCATCGATTGTCGAATCCCGCCGAAGCGATCGCCACCTCAGTGCGCAGTCTGGTCACGAATGCCTGCCCCGACGACGTCGCACTGCCGTGGTGCGGGATGACGACAAGCGTTGCGGGACGCAGTTGGCCGTTACCGATCATCGCCGCCTCGGCAGCCTGTTCGACATCGCCGGTCAGCAACAGGCGGTTTAGACCCGCGGATATCTCGACCACACAGGAGCGATTGTTACCTTCCGGCGCGCCATCGTCGCCAGGATGCAGCAGACGAAAGTCGATACCGTCCACCGACCAGCGCTGGCCGGCCGCACAGCGAAACGCATTGAGACCTGCCAGTGGCAGTGATTCACCGACCAGCACACGATCAGGTGGCAACTTGTTCACAATGTCGGCCACCCCGCCCGCGTGATCGAGGTCGGCGTGCGACACGATCAGCCAGTCCAGACGCTGAACGCCGCGGTATCGCAGAAACGGCAAAATGGTCTGCTGCGCCACGCTGCCGCCGCCTCGAAACGCGACACCGCTGTCGTACAGCAACGTCTGCTGCCGGGTCTGAACAACAACGGCAAGACCCTGCCCAACATCCAGCACGTGAACGTCGAAACAGCCCGTGGGTGGCGGCTCAGGCCGATGCAGGAGCAGCGCCAGCGCCGCGATTGGCGCAAGTCCGCGCCCCGGCCAGCCTTTCGGCAAAACCACCCAGAGCAACGGCAGCCAGAGCACAATGAACATCGCGGCCGACAACTGCGGCACGCGAGCGGCTGCCGCCGGGGCCGCATTGAACAATGCGACGACAGCCTCTACACCGTTGACGCCGACAGCAGCCAGGCGCAGGAAAACGTCGCCCGCGGTCGCGGAGAGCGGCAACAACGCCAGCGCGATGAGTGTCGCCGGAACCGCGACGACACTGAATACCGGAACGACGATCAGATTGACCACGGGCGCGGTCAGCGCGACGCGCTGGAAATACGCAACCGTTAGCGGCATGAGGCCAGCCAGCAGAAATATCTGCATTCGCTGCAGGCTGCACAGGGCGGCCGAAACGATCGAGAAGACCCCGCCCGCCCTGCCGTTCGGCTGCAATGGCTGTGCGATCCAGACCAGTACTGCAACAGCACCGAATGACAACCAGAATCCTGGCATCATTGCCGCAAGAGGGTTGCCCAGGAAAACGAGCGCCGCGGCCATCGCCATGACGTCCGCCGATACGACCCTGCGCCGCAGCCGCAATGCGCACGCACCCATGAGCAACATCAAAAACGCGCGTTGCGCCGGAATTCCCGCGCCGGAAATCAGCGTGTAAGCCCCTGCGACAATGACGCTTCCGACAACGCCGCTGTCGAGATGATTGCCCGAGCGTCGGAGCAGTGCGGCGATCCCAAACGCGAAACCGAAACCAACAAGGCCCGACAGACCAACGTGCAAACCCGAAATTGCCATCAGATGCGTGGTCCCGGTCGCGGCATAGGCTTCCCACTGCTCCGCCGACATCAGGTGGCGCGAGCCGATCGCCACCGCGGTCAGCACCGCGGCCGGGTCCGCCGCCGCCGCACGCTGAATAGCGTCGACGGCGCGCTGACGACACCGTTCGAGCAGCGACAGGTCGTTGCTGCTCAGAAGCCGATTACGGTGCCCGGCCACCACGTACCCCGTCGCACCGATGCGCTCGCGCAGCAACCACGCATCCTGATCGAAACCGCCCGGGTTGGCGTAGCCGCGCGGGCGACGCAATCGCAGCTCAAGCTGCCAGATATCGCCCAGTCTTGGTACCACGGGCGGCTCGAACCAACTGACTCGCGATCGGGTCGGCAGGCGGGGGTCGTCCCCTGACCGTACGACCATGGATATCGTTTTACCGGTGGTTTTCGGAAACGATACAACACGTACGACGACGCGCATGCTATCGCCGCTAAACCGGGGCGCCACCCGGTCCGCTGCACTCCACTGCGCAGCCAGCACGAAGGCCGTCATGCCTACCGCGAACCACGCCACACCACGGTGAACGAAAAATATCGCCGCGGTCGCAACAATCAGCAGCCCCGAGTGGTCCCAGTTAAGTGGAACCCTGATATGCTGCGCCGCGACACCGCCGGCGAGCAGCAATAAGGCAGTCTGCACAATCATCGTCGGCGCCTGGCGATTGGTTGGCACTACGATGAAAAGCGGATCGGACCTCAATGCCAAGACGATTTTTTAGGAAATTCGCATTTAAACGCCATGAACTGAGCGACCAATGGTTCATGGCACCGTTCCGTCGCTGGCTGAACGATCACCGCTTATGGGGAATCCGTCGGCGCACGGTCGTTCCGGCGTTTGCCGTCGGGCTGTTCATCGCATTTCTGCCAACGCCCGGTCATACCCTGATGGGCGCGCTCGCCGCTTTATTCCTGCGCGTCAACATTCCCGTTGCCGCGGTGGCGACGTGGGTCAGTAATCCGTTGACGATGCTCGTGATGTATCCGGCTGCCTACCGGCTCGGGCGCTATCTGCTCGACGCGCCGGCTCGAAATGTCAGCTTCGAACTGTCCTGGGAATGGATGACGCACACGTTCGTTACCATCTGGCAGCCGATGCTGCTGGGCTGCCTGATCCTCGGCTGTATCGCCGCGGTCGTCGGCTATATCGCGCTCGACCTGCTATGGCGTTCCTCTATCGCCGATTACAAGACGCGCAAGCGCAGAATCCGCCAGCAGCGCCGAACCGGATCCTGACGCAACGCCGACGAGTCCCGCAGCTTCGCCGACAATTGTGCCTGGGCCTAACCTGCGGGCCTGAGCCGGCCGTCTTCGAGTATCAGCACGCGATCCATGCGGGCGGCAATTCCGTGGTCGTGCGTCACGATAACCAGCGCGGTATTGAGTTCACGATTGAGCTCAAGCATCAAATCGAGAACCTGAGCTCCGTTGCCCGCATCGAGGTTACCTGTCGGTTCGTCAGCGAGGACGAGTTCGGGCCGCGTAATCAGCGCTCGCGCGACGGCAGCCCGCTGCCGCTCGCCGCCCGAGAGTTCGCCAGGCTTGTGGTGCAGCCGTTCACCGAGGCCCACCCGGCCCAGCAGTTCACTCGCCTTTTGCACCGCGTCGGCGCGCGGTTCGCGCCGAATCATCAGCGGCATCGCCACGTTTTCCTCGGCCGTAAACTCGGGGAGCAAATGATGGAACTGATAGACGAACCCGATGTAGCGATTGCGAAGCCGGCCCTTGCGCGTCCCGTCAATGCCGTGCATGGCCTCGCCGTGCACGTGGACTTCACCACCGTCGGGCTCGTCGAGCCCGCCCATTATCTGCAACAACGTGGTTTTGCCCGATCCGGATGCACCGATAACGGCCACCCGCTCCGCCGCGCCGACGGCCAGATCCACACCGTTAAGGACGCGCAGCGTCGTGGAACCCTCACTGAACTCGCGTACCACGCCGCGGCATTCCAGTACCGGATCAGTCATATCTTAAAGCCTCAGCAGGTGCCGTTCTGGCCGCAACCCACGCCGGATATAACGTAGATAGCAGGGCCAGTCCAAACGCAATAGCAGCGATCTTCCACACATCCGCAAACTGCAGTTCCGACGGCAGGTCGCTGATGAAGTAGACATCTGCCGCGAGAAATTTGATGCCGAATGTCGATTCCATAAACGCGATGATCGCCTCCAGATTCAGAGCCAGAAGAACGCCCGCCACAACACCGGCCAGCGTCCCGGCGACGCCGACAATGGTCCCCTGAGTCATAAATATTTGCAGAATACTCGACGGACGCGCACCGATCGTACGCAGGATCGCGATATCCGCTTGCTTGTCCTTCACCACCATGACGAGCGTGGAGACGATGTTGAACGCCGCCACGGCAATTACCATCAGCAGTATCACGAACAATATCGATTTTGTAATCTGAATCGAACGAAAGAAATTGACATGCACACGCGTCCAGTCCGAACCCAGCACGCGCTCCCCGTGCTGCAGCGCGACCTCCCTGAGAATGGCCGGCGCTTCGTAGATCTCGGTCACGGCGAGCCGCACTCCGCTCACCGCATCGCGCAGGCGGTAGAGTTTTTGCGCGTCGGCCATGTGTATGAACGCCAGACGGCGGTCGTATTCATGCATACCGACCCGGTAGATACCGGTCACGGTAAATCGCCGCGTCCTCGGCACAATGCCGGCCGGTGTCACAATCCCCTGCGCCAGGGTCACGGAAACTTTGTCGCCGATCCGAGCATTCAGCGCATCCGCAAGCTCTGTACCCAGCACGAGATTGAACTTTCCGGACTCAAGCGACGTCAGCTCCCCCTGCTGCATCAACTCGTCAATGCCCGACACACGCCGCTCGCGATCGGGGGTCACGCCGCGCAGCTGCACACCGCTCAGCTCGTGGCCGAGCATCAGCAGTGCCTGGCCGTCGACAAACGGGGCGGCCGCGGTGACGCGCGCATTGTCCTCGGCCGTATCGACGAGGGCATCGCTGTCGCTCAGCCGGCCGTCGATGCCTTCGATCGTCGCGTGCCCGGCCATCGCGAGCAGGCGCTCCTGCAACTCGCGTTCGAAGCCGTTAACGACCGACATTACGAGAATCAGCACACTGACCGCTATCGCAATACCGAGCATTGAGATCGCGGAAATCAGGGAAACGAACCGGTTGCCGCTGCGCGACCGCACATAGCGGGCACCGACCCACTGCTCGAAACGTGCTGCCATTATTCGTACCTCAGTGCGGCGGCTGGATTCACGAGTGCCGCACGGCGTGCCGGATAGAGTGTTGCAAGTGAGGTCAGCACGAACGCGGCGGCCGCGATGACGAGTACCTGCACGGCGTTCGGCTCGGAAGGGATGCGCGTCACGTAGTAGACGTCACCGGGCATGATCTGAAATCCGAGCAGTTGTTCCAGGAACGGTGCAATGACCGGTACATTGATCGCAAGCACGACGCCAAGTGTCACACCCAGCAACACACCTATCCAGCCAATCATGGCCCCCTGCACGAAAAACACGCGCACAACGCCGCGTGACTCCATGCCCAGCGTTCGCAGCACCGCAATGTCGGTCGTTTTGTCGGTCACGACCATCACGAGGCTCGCAACAATATTGAATGCGGCCACACCGATAATCAGCGAGAGTATCAACGACATCATCATTTTTTCGAGACGGATCGCACGAAAATAACTGCCATTCTCGACCGTCCAGTCACTGCTCGAATAACCGTCGCCGAGGCGCTGTTGGACGCGCTGAGCAATCGCCGGTGCATCCATCACGTCCGCGGCACGAAATCTGACAGTATCGACCGAACTTCCGGCGCCTCCGATGGCGGCCACGTCGTCGAGATGTGCGAGTGCCAGCACGGTGTCGTGGTCAGGAATCTGTGCGTCGAACACGCCTTGCAAAATGAAACGCTCCAGCACCGGTTCCAGTGTGCCATCCCCCACCGGCCGCGGCACCAACACCACGATATTGTCCCCCAGCCGCGCACCGACCTTGTACGCCAGCAGGCTCCCCAGGATGATTCCGCGCTCGCCGGGTTTCAGTGAACTGAGATCGCCCTCGATCAGATTGAGTTGCTCGCCCGACATCCGTGCTTCGTATTCAGGATCGACGCCGTGCACCACGACCGCGAGCAATTCGCGGCCCGACTGAACCATGCCCTCCAACCGTACGAACGGCGCTGCAGCGACAACCCCCGGCTCGCCTGAAAGCGCATCCACGAGTGCTTCCCAATCGCTGCCGTCAACCGATTCCGAGGTCACGCTGCCATGCGCGGACATCGTCAGCAGGCGATCGCGCAGCTCGCCTTCGAAACCGTTCATGACGGACAGAATCACAATCAGTGCCGCCACGCCCAGCGCTACGCCGAGCAGTGAAATCAACGTGATAAACGAAACGAAACGCGTACGCCGTCTGGCCCGCAGATAGCGCAGCCCGATGAGCAGTTCAACAGGGTTCAGCATCGGCTGCATTAAACCATATTCAAGGACTTAGCGGCGTATTTGCGGCAAGCTGTGACGCAGTTCGCAGGTGCAGATCACGGCGGGAATGCTATAGTCCGGCGAGGATCAACAGGAGCGTATCCATGAAAAAGCTGCGTAGCGCAATTCTCACGGCCGTGCTGGTGTCAGCGGGCAGCATGGTGAGTGCCGACACTTTGAGAATGGACGGCATGAACGCCATGGCGGACGATGGGCGCCCGGGTCGCGGTATGACCCAGAAGAGCGTCCGGGCGAAGTATGGCAGCCCACGATCCGCTCGATCACCGGTCGGTGACCCGCCGATCACGCGCTGGGAGTATCAGGACTTTATCGTGTACTTCGAGCACGACAAAGTGATCCACACCGTCCGCAAACGCTGATAAAACGCCAAAAAACAACCGAAGCCCGGAGCCGCAATGCCCGGGCTTTTTTTTGCCTCGCCGCCGGAGTCCCTGTGTAATAATCCCGGCCCCAGAACCCGACCGGCACTCCTCGTTTGAGCGACGCGCGATTCATTCCCGACAACCCCGCCATCCCCGGCCCCGGACACAGCGTTAACTGGGGCCGTCTTATCGGTGCGAGCTGCGCGCTTGCCGTGGCGGATCTCGCCGCGCACCTGGATTCGACGTCCGGCCGTCCGATACTACTGCTTGCCGAAGACCCACGGCACGCCGATCAGTTGGAGGCGGAAGTCCGGTTTTTTGCCGGCCCCGATTTGCGCATCGAGCATTTCGTCGACTGGGAGACATTACCCTGGGATAATTTTTCACCGCATCAGGACATCGTGTCGCAGCGCCTCGCGGTGCTCGCGGCGTTGCCCGGTATGACCAGCGGCGTCATCGTCGCGACGGGCTCGATTCTGCAACAACGACTGCCGCCTCCGGGCTATGTGGCGGCCCATGCACTGCAAATCCGCCGCGGCCAGACGCTGCAACGTGAGTCTTTTACACAATCGCTCACTGAAGCCGGTTATCTCAGGGTGCCGCAGGTGTCGGAGCACGGAGAATTTGCCGTCCGAGGCTCCCTGATCGATGTCTTTCCGATGGGTGCCGAGCAGCCGGTGCGCATCGATTTTTTCGACGACGACGTCGAGTCGCTGCGCCTGTTCTCACCGTTTAACCAGATTTCCGGCGAACGCTGCGAAACGATCGACATCCTGCCGGCCCGCGAAGTCCCTCTCGACAGGGAAGCGATCGCCCGATTCAGAGACGCCTACCGTGAACGCTTCGAAGGACAACCATCAAAGTCGCGGGTGTACCGGGACGTATCGGACGGTATCGCGCACGGCGGCCTCGAGTACTATTTGCCACTGTTTTTCGACACCACGGCTTCGCTCACGGACTATTTGCCAAAGAACTGTGTGGTGTTCGCGCCGCACGGGCTGCGCGCACTGCTGGACCGTTTCCGGACCGAGGCCGAGGATCGCCATACGATCTGCGAACTGGACCCGGAGCGCCCCATTCTCGATACAAGCGAAACGTTTTTCGAGCCTGAGGCCGTCACCGAGCGATTGCAGACATTTTCCTGTATTCGCTACTCGGCACAGTCCGTCGCCGGCGACGCGCTCAATTTCGACACTCGACTGCCGCCGGCCATGAAGATTGAAGCGCGCTACGAAGACGCCGCCGCATTGCTCATGCAGTTTGTGTCGAACTTTGACGGACGCGTCCTGTTCAGCACCGACTCCGCAGGCCGCCGCGAGCAGGTACACGACCTGCTCGCCGGCAGAAATCCTGACCTGTCCCGCCTTACCGGCTGGCAACAGTTTCTTAAGGACACGCACCGCATTGGAGTGACGGTTGCACCCATCGACAACGGCGTGCTGCTGCCGACGGCAAAGATCGCCATTGTCAGCGAACAACAATTATTCGGTGAACGCCGTGCGGCACGCCGCAAGCGGCGCCGCAGGGATCGCGATCCCGAAACCATCATCCGGCAGCTCAACGACCTTGCGGCAGGTTCCCCCGTTGTGCACGCCGAATACGGCGTCGGACGCTACCTGGGCCTGACAACGCTGGATGTCGGCGGGTATGAGGGTGAGTTTCTGCACCTCGAATACGCTGACGGCGATAAACTCTATGTGCCCGTGCACGCACTCGAACTGATCTCGCGTTACACCGGGGCGTCGCCCGAAAACGCACCGCTGCACAGGCTCGGCAGCGACCAGTGGGAGAAAGCGCGCAGGCGCGCCGTCAAAAAGATCCGCGACGCGGCAGCAGAGCTTCTGGACATCTATGCGCGCCGCGCCGCGCGGCCAGGGCATCGCTTTCGGTGGCCCGAAGGCGACTATCGCAATTTCGAGACCGGGTTTCCGTTCGAGCTGACGGAAGACCAGGCCGCAACGATCGACGACGTGCTGGAGGACCTTCGCTCGGACCAGCCGATGGACCGCGTAGTGTGCGGCGACGTGGGCTTTGGCAAAACCGAAGTCGCGCTGCGTGCGACGTTCGCGGCCGTACACGGCGGCAGGCAGGTCGCGGTACTGGTTCCGACGACGCTGCTGGCGCAGCAGCACGGGCAGAACTTTCGCGACCGCTTTGCGGACTGGCCCGTACGCGTTGAAGTACTGTCGAGGTTTCAGTCGGCACGGGAAGTCGGGGCGATCGTCGAGGGCCTGAAATCCGGTGCCGTTGACGTTGTGATAGGAACTCATCGCCTGCTGCAGCACACACAGGACTTTAAGGACGTCGGCCTCGTGATTATCGACGAAGAGCACCGCTTCGGGGTGCGGCACAAGGAGAAGATCAAGTCGCTGCGCAGCGAAATAGACATACTGACTCTCACGGCAACCCCGATCCCGCGAACGCTCAATATGGCGCTCGGCGGACTTCGTGAAATGTCGCTGATCACGACACCGCCGGCCGAACGGCTGGCCGTCAAAACCTTCGTATCCGAGTGGAACGACGTTCTGATTCGCGAGGCCTGCCTCAGAGAGATACGCCGCGGCGGTCAGGTTTATTTCATTCACAACCGCGTTGAGGATATCGGCAATATCGGCGAGCAACTGCGCAAACTTGTGCCCGAAGCGCGTATTCGCATCGGCCACGGGCAGATGCCCGAGCGCGAGCTCGAACAGGTCATGCTCGATTTTTCGCATCGGCGTTTCAATCTGCTGCTGAGCACGACCATTGTCGAAAGCGGTATTGACGTACCAACGGCCAATACCATCATCATCCATCGAGCCGACCGATTCGGCCTGGCACAATTGCATCAGTTGCGCGGGCGCGTCGGCCGCTCGCACCACAGAGCCTATGCCTATCTGATCGCGCCGCCGAAGGCGGCGATGACGGCCGATGCCGTTAAGCGCCTGGAAGCGATCGATTCGCTGGAGGATCTCGGATCGGGCTTCACGCTTGCGACACACGACCTCGAGATTCGCGGCGCCGGCGAACTGCTCGGCGAAACGCAGAGCGGCCAG
This sequence comes from Woeseiaceae bacterium, assembly GCA_965224505.1. GTDB lineage: Bacteria > Pseudomonadota > Gammaproteobacteria > Steroidobacterales > Woeseiaceae > UBA1847. The sequence continues at coordinate 189,437 of CBDCZL010000018.1, read as the reverse complement.
ATTCAGGAGATTGGGTTTTCGCTGTACACCGAATTGCTCGGACGGGCGGTTGACAGTCTGAGAGCCGGCCGGGAACCCGACCTCGACACACCGCTCGACAGCGGCATCGAGATCAATCTGCACGTTCCGGCATTGCTGCCCGAGGACTACGTGCCCGACGTACATCTCCGACTCATGCTGTACAAGCGGCTGTCCGCGGCGCATTCAGCCGAGGAGCTCAGGGACTTTCAGGTCGAACTCATCGACCGCTTCGGACTGCTGCCGGAATCCGCAAAGAATCTGATTCGTGTCACAGGCATCAAGACCCGAGCTGCCGACCTCGGAATTCAAAAAATTGACATCGCCAACGCAGGCGGCTTCCTGCTGTTTGGCAAGGACAGTCGCATTGACCCTGTCGCACTCGTACAATTGGTGCAAAATGACAGTGACGGATACCGGCTGCAGGGCTCCCACCGCCTGCAGATTCGACAGGACCTGACCGACACGGAATTGCGCTTCCAGGCGATCGAGGCCCTCCTGACGACGCTGGCAGGCTGACAATACGAGGCGATTGGAACATATCATGATCAGACTACTCCGGGCACTGCCGCTCTGCGTGCTGTACGCCGCCGCCCAGGCGCAAACCGGCTCCATGGAACCAGCCGCCGAACTGAAGCACTATGCCGTCGAGATCATCGTTTTCGAATACAACGAAGACGTGTCCTCAGGCACCGAGATCTTCGTCCCCGAATCCGACCAACCGGGCGGTCTCTTTACAGAGGGCGGCAACGCCGAACCGCCCGAAGCGGACCGGCCCGACGCCACCGTGTTCCCTCCGCGCGAGGTCGTCCGACTGTCGCAGGACGAACTGACGCTGGAAGAGACCTGGAATCATCTGCAGCGTCTTGACGTCTACCGGCCGATGCTGCACTTCGGCTGGACGCAGGCAGTACTGGCTGGCGAGCAGCCCGCACCTCAAATGCTCACGAAACTGAGCGACCCGCCACGCGAACTCAGCGGCGAACTCACGCTGTACCTTGGCCGCTACCTGCACCTTGTCGTCGATCTGCAGCTTGAAGGTCCCGTGCCGCCGGCAACAAACGACTCGCCTGAATGGCCGGAAACGAATCGCTCCAGCAGCCCGCTTTATTACCGCATCAACGAAAATCGGATATTCAAGATCGGCGACCTACGCTATTTCGATCATCCGAAATTCGGCGTACTCGCCAAAATCACACGCATGGAACAGGACGAGGATGGCGCCGGATCGCGTATCGGGGCGCGCTGAACCGGCTACCGCTCAAGAAGTTCCTTAAGGAACGCCTGAGCCGACCGCGTTTCGCGACCAACGTCGACCACGACCACCCTGGACGAAACCGTCACAAATCCGGACGAGACGGCGCGAGGATGATGTATACCGAGACCGCGTATTGACTCGGAGATTCCGGCGGCGAAATCGCGTGCGCCATCTTCGCCCGAAGCGTGAAACAGCACGATAAACGCAGCTTCGCCGGTTCTTGCAATGACGTCGCTCGCGCGCCGCAAATGGCGTCGAATTGCCTGTCCGACCCGGCGCAGGCAGGAGTCGGTCGAATGTCTGCCAAATACTTCGAAATAAGCATCGAATTCATTTATTCGAAATGTTATGACGAGCAATTTGCTGCTCTCGCGCGAGGCAACGGCCCAATCGTGCTCAAACACCTCACCAAATGCGCGCGCATTGAGCAGGCCTGTCACGGGATCGTCTCGTGACAGGTCGCGAATTCTGCGCCTGGCTTTCTGCAGCTCCTGGTGCGTTTCGGATGCCGTGCTCGATTCGGCGCCCCCCGCAGCCCGCCAATAAACGGCATAGTAGCGTGTCGGTTTATCGCCGGCCTGCGGTAACGGCTTCAGCACGAGCAGGTACTCTCGGCCGCTTCGGTCCAGAGGCAGGCTAAGTTGCCGATTGGCGCGAACCGCATTGCTGATCTCCAATGCAAATTCCCGGCCAGCCAGCGCTTCAATGACGTCCGCGAACGGTTTGCCAGCCGCTTCGCGGTCCGCCATCGCCCTAAATGCCGCGTTTGTCAGTACCACGGGCCAGTCGGGCTGATCGACATGCACGAGCAGCACCGGCTCATTCGTACCGTCGATCACCTGCTCCAGAATACCGCGCTCGATCGCTTTCATACGCACATCTCCGTGCTCATGAGGCGTTGTGACAGGCCCCGAAGTAGTTTCGCAATGCAGACATCGCGGCGCTCCTTGCCGCTTCGGTGTGCCTTGTCACATCGTTGTGAATCGGTGCATCACCACGGCCGGCCGCATGATTGACGGCCAGCGCAATGCACGCATAGCGAATGTTCAGTTCACGCGCGATTGCCGCTTCCGGCATCGCGGTCATGCCCACGAAGTCCGCGCCGTCGCGCTGCAGGCGGTCAACTTCGGCCGCCGTCTCAAGCCGCGGCCCCTGCGTCACAGCACAGATGCCGCCCGCACGACACCCCGCCGCGCGCGTCAATGCCGCGCGGAGTTCGGGACAAAAAGGTGCTGTAAAATCGACATGGCCGGACGCGCCCTCAATGTCATCGAAGACCGTATGTTCGCGGCCCCAGGTATAGTCAATCAACTGCTCAGGCACCGCAATGCCGCCGGGCGCGCAGATACTGCTCACCACACCGACGGTACACAATGCGATCACTGCCCCGGCACCGGCCTCATGGAGCGCCAGTAGATTGGCGCGATAGTTGATTCTGTGTGGCGGGATGGTGTGCGCGTCGCCATGCCTGGCCAGCACGAGTACGGGTTCGCCGGCGATCTTAAGTCGCCTGAGAGCCGATGACGGACGGCCGAAGCGCGTCACTGCCGTATCCAGCGTCTCGCCTGCAAACGCCTCGCCAAACCCGCTGCCGGCGATGATTGCGTGCAACTCAGGCATCCAATTGAAGCGCGGGCCGGTTACCCCACTCGGAAAACAGCGCATTGGCGCGACGCCACTCATCGCTCGCTAACAGCGTCTCACGCAGCGCCGAACCGGTGCCGTGCAGCCGCGCCAGCCGCACCAGCGACAGCGGGTTCGAGTAGTCCCGCAACGCGGCAACCGCCTGCAGCGCGGCCGGTCGATCGTTGCAGACCAATACCATGTCGCAACCGGCCTCAAGCGCCAGCTTCGAGCGGTCAGCCATCGAGCCGTAGTCGTTCGTCGCCTGCATACTCAGATCGTCGCAAAATACCGCCCCGCCAAAACCCAGCCGCGATCGCAATTCCTGCTGAATCCAGAAGGCCGAAAAACCCGCCGGTGCCGGGTCCAGCTCACGATAGACGATATGGGCGAGCATCACGCCCGCAATCGCATTGGTATTGATCAGCCGTTCGTACGGCCGCATGTCGTCGAGCAGAATGCCGTAATCACGGCGGTCGGTCGGCAGACTCCGATGCGAATCTGCGACGACGGCGCCGTGACCCGGAAAGTGTTTGGCGACGGCTGCCATTCCGGCGCTGCGCAATCCCTTGCAGAATGCGCCGGCAAGATCGCCGACGGCCCCGGGCCGCCGATGAAACGACCGGTTGCCGATGATCTCGCTGACGCCCCAGTCGAGATCGACGCAGGGTGCAAAGCACAGGTCGATACCGGTCGCGCGTAACTCCGATGCGATCAGCCACCCCGCTCGCTCAGCGACCGACAATCCTTCCTGCGGGTCGTTGTCGTAACGGCGACCTATCTGCCGCATCGGCGGAATACGCGTAAAGCCCTCCCGAAAACGCTGTACGCGTCCGCCTTCGTGATCGACAGCGACGATGAGCGGTGGGCTGCGCAGCGCTCGAATCTCGCCGACGAGGTCCGTGAGCCGACGCAAGGATTCGAAATTTCGCGAGAACAGGATAACGCCGCCGACCGCCGGTTCCAGCAGCAGGTCACGGTCTGCAGGGCTCAGATCGAGCCCTTCAATATCCAGCATCACGGGTCCGAGTGACATCCGCTACGCCTCGTTTCGCTCAGGCTTTAGAGAATACGGCTATGGATTCTACATGCGCAGTGTGCGGGAACATATCGATGATGCCCGCTTTTCGCAGCCGGTAGCCCTGCCGGCCGACCAGTTCTCCGGCATCTCTGGCCAGCGTTCCAGGATGGCAGGATACGTAAACGATACGCTGCGGCGCAATCGCCGCCATGTTCGAGACGACTTCCGCCGCGCCGCTGCGCGCCGGGTCGAGCAGCAAGCGGTCGCAACCGGCTGCGATCCACGACTCCGTACCGTCGAGCTTCGCAAGATCCGCGACGCGAAATTCGACGTTGGAAAGCCCGTTGATTTCAGCGTTTCGACGTGCGCGGCCGACCAGTGCGTCCTCGCCCTCGATAGCGAGCACCGAGGCTGCCCGGCGCGCGAGCGGCAGCGAAAAATTGCCGATTCCACAGTAAAGGTCCAACACACGGTCTTCCGGCCCCGGGTCGAGCTCGTCAACGGCGACCTGCACCATCCGCCGGTTGATTGCGGCATTTACCTGGATGAAATCGACAGGCTCAAATTCGATGCGTACGTCGAATTCCGGCAATGCGTAGCTGAGCGGCTCCACGTCGGACGCCGGGAACAACCGCCGCACGGAGTCGAGACCGCCGCTCTGCAGATACACTCGCAGGCCGTGACGCGCCGCGAACCCGGTCAGGCAATCGAGATCCGACTCGACCGGCGAATCCAGCACGCGAAAGACGAGTGCAACGGCATTGTCCGCCACCGCTACTTCGATCTGCGGTACGCGCGCTCGAATCGATAACGATGAGACGAGTTCGGACAACTCGGCAATCAGGCCGCCAATGGGTTCGGCAAGTACGTCACAACGCCGCATATCCGTCACAAACGGCGCATGCCGCTCACGGAATCCCACGAGCGTTCTTCCCTTCGCGAACACATCCTTGACCGCCAGCCGGGCACGCCTGCGGTAGCCCCACTCCGGTCCGGCCAGGGGCGCCAGCCATTCATCGGGCTCGACGCTGCCGATGCGCTGCAGATTGTCCTTAAGCGTCTGAAACTTCAACTCGCGCTGATACTCGCCGGACACATGCTGCAGGGAACAGCCTCCGCAGCGTCCGAAAGCCTCGCATTTTGCCGCGATGCGATCCGCCGACGGTTCGATGACCTGCAGCAGTTCCGCCTCGTCGAAGTTACGGCGGAATTTGCGGCGCGCGAACTCGACGCGCTCACCCGGCAATGCGCCGGCGACAAAGACCTTTTTTCCCGTCGTTTGCGCGATGCCGCGACCATCGTGTGCCGCTGCCGCGATCGCTGCAATTTCAGGTGCCCGGTTACGTCTGCGTTTATTCATGCGATGCAGCCGTCGTTCGATGCTGCGGCCGCCAACGAAGCGGCAATCATGCAATCGGCTGCCAGGCCGAGAGGAATTCATTCAGGTGCGGTTCGTCCATCGACGCCAGCGTCGATCTGACGAGCGAGTATTCGCGCTCCATGTCCGCCTCGTCAAACCGGCCACGCATGAGTTCTAAGCGCAGGTAGACCAGCCAGGTATTCAACACGTCCGTCTCGCAGTAGTTGCGAATGTCGTCAATGCGACCGGCCTGAAACGCCTCCTGAACGTTCGCGCCGCTCATGCCCAATTTTCCTGGAAATCCGAGCATCACCGCTATCTCGTCGAGTTTGGCGAACGCGCGATTGTTGTAATTGGCAAGCACGTCCATGACGTCCGTGTGCCGCCGATGGTAGCGGCTCTGATAGTTGTTCCACTTGAAGTCGCGGTCCCCGTCGCCCGCTTCCCAGTAGCGCGGCGCCCGGATACCGTGTTTGAGCGCCCGGTAATGCAGTACGGGCAGATCGAAGCCGCCGCCGTTCCACGACACAAGATCCGGCGTATATTTGTCGATGCCGTCGAAAAAACGCTGCACGATCTCAGCTTCGTCCGCATCGCGGTCACCGAGGCTCCAGACCCTAAAGCGATCCGCATTGCGAAACGCCACGGAGATCGCGACGATTCGATGCTGATGCAGCGGCAGAAAATCCGTACCCGCCGACTGTTTACGCAAAAACGTCATCGCGGTGGCAATATCGTCTTCGGGAAGTCCGTCAAGGTCGTAGTATTGCCTGCCGAAGTCTACGTCCGGCACGGTCTCAATGTCGAAGCAAAAGCTACGCATCCGGCTGCTCCGCCGCTTCCACGACGGCAAACGCCATTACCAGTCCCGCGTCGTCCGTCAGGCTGACGTGCCCGCTGCCAATCCCCAGGCGTTCGCAGACTCGCCGGCCGCGCTCCGACCAGACGATTAACGGGCGCCCCCAGTCATTACTGGTAATGCCGACATCGCGCAGCCACACGCCGTGCGCAAATCCGGTTCCCATCGCTTTAACCGCCGCCTCCTTGCCGGCAAATCGCATCGCAAGAAATCGCGCTGGCCAGCGCGTTCGCCGAAACAGGGTCATTTCCTCATCCATGAGAATGCGGCGTGCGAACTGTTCCCCAAAGCGCTCCCAGGTCTGCTGAATGCGCGCCAGTTCGACGATATCGGTTCCAACGCCATAGATCATCGCAACTCAGCCTTCACGCGCCTCATCCATGATTCTTTTCATCTCACTGACGGCCAGAGAGAGGCCGTCGAACACCGCGCGCGACACAATGGCATGGCCAATATTCAGTTCGACAATCTGCTGTACACAGGCAATCGGACCGACGTTACCGTAGTGCAGACCGTGTCCTGCGTTGACCCTGAGACCCAGACTCTGCCCCAGCGCCGCTGCCTCGACGACGCGCTGCAATTCTGCGGCCTGCCGGTCTCCGTCCGCTTCGGCGTACGCGCCGGTATGGATTTCTATGGCCGGTGCCCCGCTCGCGGCAGCGGCTTCAATCTGAGCGGCATCGGGATCGATGAACAGCGACGTGCGTATGCCCGCGCTCTCAAGCCGCGCCACAGCGTCTTGGATTCTCCCGGGCTGGCCCAGAACGTCAAGACCGCCTTCGGTCGTGAGTTCCTCGCGCTTCTCGGGGACGAGGCATACGTCCGACGGCTGCAGTTCGACGGCGATACCCAGCATTTCGTCGGTGACGGCGATTTCGAGATTCATGTGCGTTCGCATCACGGCGGCAATGTCCGCGAGGTCGGTGTCCTGTATGTGACGCCGGTCTTCGCGAAGGTGCACGGTAATGCTGTCCGCGCCGGCCTGCTCGACCATTGTCACGGCATCCGCGGGACGCGGGTAGACCGTCCCCCTGGCCTGCCGCAGCGTCGCCACGTGGTCGATGTTGACGCCCAGGCTTAAGGGCGTTCGCTCAGTCACTTTGCGGTACTCCTGCTTCGGAACCCGCGATTCTAACGCGATGCAACTCACTGAGCACCTTGCGGCTCCTGAGCTCCCGACCGCCGAGGTGCCACGCAATCACATGCCGCAGCAGACGATTCGCCGAACGTAAGATGTCCGCATCGTCGAATCGCCGCGCGGCGATGCCGCGCAGATGTTCTCCGGCGAAAACCAATGGGCCCTCGTCGCGTTCGACGGGCACCACGCCGACTTCGTCGCGATACTCATAACACCGATTCGATTCCACGTCGTCGAGGCTGAGTCCATAACCGAGCAATCCCAGAAGCTCGAGTTCAAAGGCACGCAGGCTCGCAGCGATTTCGATCGATCCCGCCAGCGCGGACAACACCTGCTCGTACAGGGAAAACACTTCGGGCTGCGGATCGTGCCGGTGCAACAGATTCAGAAGTAATTCGTTGACGTAGTAGGCCGAGAGCATCGCGTCGCCGCTCATGCCCAGCGGTCTGCCGGCAGCCTCCGCGTCCGTCAGCGTGCCCAGATCGGATTTAGCCACCCAGGAAATCCGCAGCGGCAGAAACGGCCGCAACACGCCGGCAAGCCGCGATCGCGCGCGCCGGCTGCCTCGGGCCACGACGGCGATTCTGCCATGGTCGCGCGTCACAATATCGAGGATCTGACTCGAATCTCGAAACGGGCGATGGTGCAGAATGTATCCCGACTGCTGCTGAACTCGACGCTGGACAGACATTGACGCCGCCGTCAGAGCACTTCGAAGCCGAGGTTGATCAGGTCGTGTTCGTTGTCGGCCCAATTGGACCGGACCTTCACCCACAGGTCGATATGCACCGGCACGCCTTGTTGTCCTGCAATTTCAAGGCGCGCGGCACGGCCAACGTTCCTGAGTACGCTGCCGTTCCTGCCCACGACCATTCCCTTTTGGCTATCGCGTTCCACCCAGATGATCGCACTGATCGCGAGCCCCGATTTGTCACGATCCAGCCGTTCGATCTGCACGGTCAATCCGTACGGCAACTCCTGGTGCAACACGCAGGTCAGCTTCTCGCGTATGATCTCGGCAAAATGAAATTCTTCGCTGCGATCGGTCCGCATGTCCTCGGGAAACAGGGGCATTGACGCCGGTAGGAAATCGCGCAGCAGATTAACGAGCGCACTCAGATTGTCTGCCTTCAGCGCCGACACCGGCACGAGTTCGGCGAACTCGAAGCACGCGCTGAGCCGGGCGATTTCGGCCAGCAGTTTTTCCTTTGGATGCACCTTGTCGACCTTATTCAATACCGCAATGACCGGTGCGTTGACCTTGCGCAATCGCCGCAGCACGTCGTCGTCCTCGGCCGTCCAGCGCATCGCATCGCTGACGAACAGGATCACATCGGCATCGGCAAGGGCGTTGGCAGCCGTGCGGTTCATCATTTTGTTCATCGCCTTGCCGGCCTGACGATGCAGGCCAGGCGTATCGACAAATACGATCTGCTCTCGTTCGGTGGTATGCACTGCCAGAATACGGTGCCGCGTTGTCTGCGGTTTTGCCGTAACGATACTGACTTTGTGCCCGACAACCGCGTTCACGAGCGTGGACTTGCCCACGTTCGGCCGACCGATAACGGCAGCGAGGCCACAGCGAAACTCCACTGGCACGTTCAGGTCGATGTCTCCAGAGACCTTAGCATCTCACGGGCGGCACGTTGTTCCGCCTTGCGGCGACTCGAACCTGTACCGTTGGATACCGCCGATAGTTCGGCGACCGTGCACAACACCGTAAATTGCTGCTCGTGATCTGCGCCCGCAACGCCGGTCAGTTCGTAGATCGGCAGCGAGTGGCCATGGGCCTGCAGGCGTTCCTGCAGCCGCGTCTTCGCATCGCGCAGATCGTGGACATCGGGTAAATTCTGCAACTGCTCGGCATAGACGCGTTCAACAACCGTTCTGGCCGCATCGAATCCGGCATCGAGATACACCGCACCGAAAATCGCCTCAAGCGCATCCGCAAGAATCGACGCCCGCCGATGCCCTCCCGATTTCAACTCACCGCTGCCGAGAATCAGGTACTTACCCAGCCCAAGATCCTGCGCCAGATTTGCCAGAGATGCGTCGCTGACCAGCGAGGCTCGCAGTTTGCTCAGATCGCCTTCCGAGTAGCCGGAACTCGCGCGATACACGAATTCGGAGATGACGAAATCGAGCACGGCATCGCCGAGAAACTCAAGCCGCTCGTTATTGTTTTTCGAGGCACTCCGGTGCGTCAGTGCGAGTTGAAACAACAACTCATCCTGGAAACGGTACTTAAGCCTGGCCTCAAGCCAGCTTGCGGCCTTTTTCAACGGTATCGCTCATTCTTCGCGCACCCCGGTGCGCCGACAATTACCTGCGGACCATGACCCGCTTATCGAAATCGATCAGGAATGCCACGTTGGCGATGAACGGCGCCTTGTGCGAGTAGGTTGCAGCGACTTCATAGCCGCCGTCCTTCTTTTTGACCGTCACGTCGCGCGCGGAGATTTCCCCGACACTCTCAATGTCGAAACGCCGGGAAATCGAGGTTTTAATCGCGGACGACGATGCGCCCTGGCCATCGAATTCCTGCTGAACGCCATCGATGACGCCAACAACCTTCATGTAGTTCAGATAGACCGGTGTCAGCCGAATACCCGCAAAAGCGAACACCCCAATGAACGCAACGAGTATGATCAGCCCAAGTGTGGTCATTCCCCGCTGCCGATTCATCGCAACCGGCTTACTCACTGTAGTGGAGTACATTCCAATCTCTCCGTAGCTCTGCTGTTTCAATTCGGCAAACAGCCTCAAGATAGCCCTATTTTATCCGCTAATTAGTGACTTAAACCACATTATTGGATTTTGCCGCCAATTCTGTCCCATCGCGGCATGTTCCACGGCACCCAGTGCATCCAGACGCGTACCGCCTCGCCGACCAGATATTCTTCGGCGATGGCGCCGATAAAGCGGCTGTCCTTGCTGTTATCGCGGTTGTCGCCCATCATGAAATAGTAACCCTCGGGGATTCGGTAAACACCGTCCTGCTTGGAATACGAGGTGTTTTCGATCAGCACGTCATGCGCGCGATCGCCGAAATGTTCGAGATACACCATTCCTCGCTCGAAAATTTCATCGGTCGACCTGAGAGGCACCAGTTCGCCATTGATCGTCAAACGCTGCTGCCGATACACCACCTCGTCTCCGGGCAGACCGATAACCCGCTTGATGTAGTTGATGCTGGGTTCGGACGGCAAACGAAACACGACGACATCGCCTCGCTGCGGACTCCCCGTGTCAACGATTTTCGTTTCCGTCACGGGCAGGCGCAAACCGTAGCTGTATTTCTTGACGAAAATAAAATCACCCGTCAGAAGCGTCGGCTTCATCGAACCGGACGGGATGCGAAACGGCTCGAAAATGAATGAGCGCACGACAAGCACGAACAGCAGAACGGGGAAAAACGAGCGGGAATAGTCGACCAGCGTGCTGAGCCCGCGCGGCGTAGCGTCCGTTGTGCCATTCGCCGTCTTCCACACGAACCGGTCGAGAAGGACCACAACACCCGACACCGCAGTCAGCGCAGTCAAAATCAATGCCAGATTAATACTCAAGTCTGCTGTTCCTCATTTATCGACACGAAGGACGGCAAGAAACGCTTCCTGTGGTATTTCCACGGATCCGACCTGTTTCATACGTTTCTTACCCGCTTTCTGTTTTTCCAGCAATTTTCGCTTACGCGACACGTCACCGCCATAGCATTTCGCGGTCACGTTCTTACGCAGCGCCTTGACATTGCTGCGCGCGATGATCTGACTGCCAACCGCCGCCTGAATTGCAACGTCGAACATCTGCCGTGGAATCAGTTCGCGCATTTTTTCGACGAGATCCCGTCCGCGGTTCCTGACGTTGTCGCGATGCACGATGATCGACAGCGCATCGACCCGATCCTTGTTGATCAAAATGTCGAGCCGCACGAGCTGTGCGGGTTCGAAACGAACGAAATGATAATCGAAAGAGGCGAATCCGCGGCTCACCGATTTCAATCGATCGAAGAAATCGAGCACGACTTCGGCCAGCGGCATCTCGTATTCGAGCGATACCTGCCCACCCAGATAGCGCATTTGGGTTTGTATGCCTCGTTTTTCCACACACAGCCTGATGACCGCACCCACGTATTTTTCCGGCACCAGAATACCTGCGGAGATAATCGGCTCACGCAGTTCGGCTATTTCGTTGACGGGCGGCAACTTCGACGGATTGTCGACGTGCAGGACATCGCCCGACGAATTGACCACCTCGAAGATCACAGTCGGCGCCGTTGTGATGAGTTCGAGATTGTATTCCCGTTCGAGCCGTTCCTGCACAATCTCCATGTGCAGCATACCGAGAAACCCGCAGCGAAATCCGAAACCGAGTGCCACAGACGACTCGGGTTCGAAATGCAGGGCCGCATCGTTGAGCCGCAATTTCTGCAGTGCCTCGCGAAAGCTCTCATAGTCGTCGGAACTGATTGGGAAAAGACCGGCAAAGACGCGCGGCTGAACCTGCTTGAAGCCAGGTAACGGCTGCTCGCAGGGGTGCCGCATTGCCGTCAGCGTGTCACCGACAGGCGCGCCGTAAATGTCCTTTATTCCTGCAATGACAAACCCGACCTCCCCCGTGGAGAGTTCGTCACGATCGTCCATCTTCGGTGTGAAAACGCCGACGCGGTCCGCGGTATAGCTGACTCCCGTCGACATGACCGTAATTCGGCTGCCACGCGGCAGGCGGCCATTGACCACCCGCACGAGCGATACAACGCCAACGTAGTTATCGAACCACGAATCGATAATCAGCGCCTGCAGAGGCGCTTCGATGTCGCCCTCTGGCGGCGGAATAAAGGAGACGAGTTGTTCGAGCAGCTCCGGAACGCCGAGACCGGTTTTGGCGCTGACGCGGATGGCGTCCTGAGCATCGATTCCGATGATGTCCTCAATCTCCGCAACGACTTTTTCGGGTTCCGCGGCCGGCAGGTCGATCTTATTGAGCACAGGCAATACTTCCAGCCCCTGGTCGATTGCCGTTATACAATTGGCGACACTCTGCGCCTCGACGCCCTGCGCCGCATCCACGACGAGCAGCGCGCCCTCACAGGCGGCAAGCGACCTCGATACCTCATAGGAAAAGTCCACGTGGCCCGGGGTATCGATGAAGTTGAGCTGATAGGTTTCACCGCTCGCACTCGAATAGTTGAGCGATACACTTTGTGCTTTAATCGTGATGCCGCGTTCGCGCTCGAGGTCCATGGAATCGAGTACCTGCTCTTCCATCTCGCGATCGCTTAGTCCACCGCACTGGTGAATGAATCTGTCCGCCAGCGTCGATTTGCCGTGATCGATATGCGCGATAATTGAAAAGTTTCGGATGTGCTTCATGAGAAACGATACTGCGGTCCCTGGCCACCGCGGCGGTGCAGCCGCGAAGTATACCGATTTCAGGCCACGATATTGCCCTATTCCAAAGGGTACTCAGCCAGTAAGCGCCCAAGCCGCCGTTCCGCCCGAGACGTCAGGCGATACTCGCAGATTTCCTCATTTCGGAACACCAGAACCGGCACCCTGAGGCCGTATTTGTCACGCCAGTCCGCTCGCGAGTCGATGTCCCTGATCTCCAGACCGCCCCTGCCCCGTAGTATTGGCAGCAGCGCATCGATCAGGACCTCGCAAAGGTGGCACCCCTGACGGCTGTAGACATAAAACGTCAACGGTTTGCGGCTTTAGCCCGGATTTCGTCGGTCCAAAAGCCGGGACAACGCCAATAGCCGGCCACCGCCCTGGCTCCCCACCAGCCCAGCAGCAGACCGGTCAGCGTGACAATCGCGGCCTTTGCATCGCCGAGGTGCAACAGCAATGCCGCGGCCGCCGCAGCGACGGCGGTCAGCAACGGCAGACCGTAGACGATCGCGGCCATCCGCAACAACCGGCCCGGAGACAAACTGAGTTGCACCGTATCGCCAATCTGAAAATCCGCGTGATCTCGGGCGGCGACACGAATTTGCCGAAATCCGGACCCCGCGGTAAGCAGCCCCGCACCGCAACCGTTGCCGGCTGCACAGCGTGCACAACCGGTCACCTCAACTTCCACAATAAATCCGCCGTTGTCACTGGCGATTACATTGCCGGTTCGTATTTCCATCCAGAGCCTGTAAACGCTACCGCAACTGCGCCATCAGGGCAGACGCATGCCGGACGATATCCGCTCAACCGTCGCGGCGGGTACCTCGCCAATCGCGGTTATCTCATAACCGTCGCGCACGACGCTCCAGGAGTTGGAGCCGCCCAACTGTGCCGGTCCCTCGACAGCGTCACCGTTGTCGGCGCCGATAAATACAGAAACCGTCGCGAGTCCGTCGCTGTACATCAGATGAATCACAGGCCCATCGCTGCCGTCCACAACGTCTTCGTGTATTGAAACGACCCGAAATCCCGCGGGCGGGTCGTCACAAACCCAGGCGCTGTCGATATTGCGCGGATTGTGTCTGGACGGCTGCCGCAGCCAGGTGAAATGATCGGTGCTGTAGGACGGTGCCAGCGCGCTGGCGTGAATCGTCTCGTTGAGTTCGATGTCGGCGAACTTCACTTCCTCGATCGCCTCACCGTCAGGCCCTATCAGCTGCGTCTGCAGCGGAAAGCCCGTTTCGACATCCAGCCATAAACGATGACCGTAGCGATAATCGTCGTGCGGCCGAATGGCGATAAGTGCCGCCTGCCGCCCGGCTACCCGATTGTTGCGCACGATGGCCACGTCGTACTCGCTGCCAAAGCGAATTTCGCTCTTCGGCAGGGTCGAAAACAACGTGGACTGATCGTCCCATTCTTCGATCAGAACGGATTTCCGGTCGGGAAGTATGCAGTGCACCTCATTGCCTATGCGAATGATTTCCAGTCCATTGCCTTCCTGCGCCACGACTTTCTCATGTACGACACCATCCTCGATCGTGTGTACTACCTTGAGCGCTTCGGATTCACCGTTGCGAATGCGTATGACGGTACCCTCGTAGCTTGTCGACTGCACCGCCGCCGCCATTCGGTTGAGCCAGTCGGACGGTTCGCTTTGTGCATGGGCCAGCCCGGCCGAAAACAACAGCGCAACGGCCGCCGGGGCATGAAACGAAGGGATTGAGTGCTTATGCATCATTACGGCGGGTCGCCGACCGCGGCGTTACCGTCTTCGTCTTCTTCCGGATCGACCTCCACAACATCGCTAAACTCGAGCGTCACCAATCTCGTATTGATGCCGTTGGCGCCCAACGCCGACGAAGCCTGACGGTGATTCTCCAGTAGCCGCCGCTGCCTCTCCTGCTGGGCATCGACACTCGGCACCGTTTCGCCGCCCGCAGCTTCAGCAACGGCAGGACTCTCGACCGCAGCCGGTTCGACGGCAGACCACTGCAGCGCGACGATCGCTGCAACCGCAACGACTGCAGCGGCCGCGACACCGGCAAGCGGCCGGATCGAACGCCGCTTCGGCAAATCGGTATCTCTTTGCTCAGTATCCGGGTTACCCGAATCGAGCGCGGCCAATACCCGTTCATGCAGTCGATCCGCTCCGGCGAGGCCGGAATCGTTGCGCATTACTCGTCCAATCGACAGGTAATTGGCAACCTCCGCCCTGAGTTCCGCGTCCTGGCTGATTCGACGCAGCAGCAATTCCGACTCGTTGTCCGGAAGCTCGTCGTCGACAAATGCAGACAACTGCATTTTTATTGCGTCATTCATACTCCACCCGCATAGGGCCTCCAGGCCCTTGTAACCACTGGAACCACCGCCGGGTTCCTCAGCGTATCAGCGATCCGACTTTCTTGCCGATCGCGTCACGCGCCCTGAAAATTCTCGATCGTACCGTACCCACGGGGCATTCCATGGTCTGTGCGATCTCCTCATAACTCATGCCCTCGAGCTCCCGCAGCACGATGGCCGTTCTCAAATCCTCCGGCAATGCCGCGATTGCCTTTTCAACGGTTGCCCGCAGTTCGTTCGACAACGTCACACCCTCGGGCGTATCCGTCTCTTTGAGCCTCGCATGCAGGTCGTATTGCTCCGGGTCCTGCAGATCGAGCTCCACGTCCATCGGCCGTCGCCGCTGTGCCGCCAGATGATTCTTGGCGGTATTGACGGCGATACGATACATCCAGGTATAAAAGGCACTGTCGCCGCGAAACCGTGGCAATGCCCGGTAAGCCTTGATAAAGGCCTCCTGAGCAATATCCAGCGCCAGTTCGGGATCCCTTACGTACCGCATGACCAGATTCACGATCTTGTGCTGATACTTCAATACCAGCAGATCAAACGCACCTTTATCCCCTTTCTGGACGCGCTCAACCAGTTTTTTGTCCGTCGACTGATTGGACATTACGACAACCCGTCCAGATCGCCGTTCAGCCAGCCAACACCGGGATAGACCGCCCGCCCGGTGATTAGTTCTCGAATTTCCGCCTTATTCATCTTTGTTCTGTGGCGCCATTCCGTGTGCGTTTGACGTGACGGCCGCGAAACCACTCAAATCAGACAATTTTTGCTTTTGACACAGCATGTTAGCAGCTTCCGGGCCATCCACCAACGTGCCTCCAGATGACCTGCAGACGCCGCCAGTCGTTACAGCCGGCAGCGCCTCCTCGCAGCAATTCGACGTGACAGGCCCGTCCAGGACGCTCTAGCCGCAGCCAGGCCACCCGCCGCAGCACGAAGCTGCCGGGCAGTAGCCGCGCCGGATGCCACTCACCACTGCGATCCCGGGTCTCGAAACCGTTCGCTCCGACGCGGATTTCGGCAATGTCGCGATACCCCCGGCGCAGCCGCAGGTGTTGCCGCGCACAACAGGCCACCCATCCGCTGCAGGCGATGCCCCGCAACCACAGATCCAGCGGCAGCCGTACCAGCAGAACAGCGCCCGCCACCCCAAAAATGAGGCCGCTGGCGAACACGAGGCGTCGCAGTACGGGATCAGGTTTGAGAAAAACTGAGAATCCGGCCGATGACAAGGGCAATCGATTCCTGCTCCGGCATTTCACGCTGTAACAAATACGCGTTCAGCTCCGGGTCCGAAAGGTGCAAAAGGGCTTGAAATGCCGCTTTTTCCCGGTCGTCAGCCTGTTCGTAGCACTTGTCGAGATAGCGCAACAGCAAAACGTCGAGTTCGCGCATGCCGCGTCGGCATTGCCACCTGAGTTTCCGATTATCTATCGGCATCTATCGTAACGACATTGCCACCTGAGTTTCCGATTGTTCATCGGCATCTATCGTAACGACATTGCAACCTGAGTCGCGAATCAGTATTTGCGCTCAACGAGCATCCGCTTCGTTTCAGCAATCGCCCTGGCCGGATTGAGACCTTTCGGACACGTCTGAGTGCAGTTCATGATGGTATGGCAGCGGTACAGGCGGAAAGGGTCCTCGAGTTCGTCGAGACGTTCGCCGGTTGCCTCGTCGCGCGTGTCGACCAGCCAGCGATACGCCGCCAGCAGTGCCGCGGGGCCAAGGTACCGATCGGAATTCCACCAGTAGCTCGGGCAGGATGTCGAGCAACAGGCGCACAGGATACACGCCGAAGGCTCGTTGATGAGTTCCTGGTCTTCCTTTGACTGCAGGCGTTCGCGATCGGGCGGCGGTGGCGTACGCGTCTGCAACCACGGTTTGATCGACGCGTACTGCGCATAAAAGTTGGTCAGATCGCCGACCAGATCCTTTACGACGGGCAGATGTGGCAACGGGTAGATCCTGACGTCGCCATTCACCTCGTCGTTGGCACGCGTGCAGGCCAGCGTATTGCTGCCGTCGATGTTCATCGCGCACGAACCGCAGATGCCCTCGCGGCAGGAACGGCGAAACGTCAGCGTCGGGTCGATCTCGTTCTTGATCTTGATCAGCGCGTCGAGAACCATCGGGCCGCAACTGTCCATGTCGACCTCATAGGTGTCGACACGCGGGTTCTCCCCGGCCGACGGGTCGAACCGGTAAACCGCGAAACGGCGAGTATTTTTTGCACCGTTCGGTGCCGGGAAATGCCTGCCTTTGGCAACCCGCGAGTTTTTCGGCAATCGGAACTCAGCCATAGTCGTTTATCCAGCCCCTGGCTTCTTAAGCCTCAGTAAACCCTCGCTTTCGGCGCAATGTATTCGACATCGTCGGTCAACGTCTCGTTGTGCACGGCCCGATAGTCGAACGTGACTTTGCCGCTGTCTCGATCGACCCAGGCCAGCGTATGTTTCATCCAGTTTTCGTCATCGCGATCGGGATAGTCCTCGCGCGCATGTGCGCCGCGGCTCTCAAGGCGATTTGCGGCCGACTCAATGGTGGCTGCAGCATTGAGCAACAGATTCTCGAGTTCCATGGTTTCGACGAGGTCGGTATTCCAGACCATCGAACGATCCTGCGTGCCGACGTCGGCGAAAAGCCTGAAAACGTCGCGCAGCTTTTCGACCCCTTCGTCCAGCGATTCGCCCGTACGAAATACTGCCGCATGAGCCTGCATCACCTTCTGCATCTCAAGCCGAACCTCCGCCGTGGATCGCGGCCCGTCAGCATTGCGGTACCTGTCGATGCGTGCCACGGAATTCTGGCCGGCGTCGTCCGCCAGCGGCTTGTGACGCGCGCCCGGCTCCATCGTCTCAGAACAAAAGTGGGCGGCCGCGCGGCCGAAAACGACGAGGTCGAGCAGCGAATTCGACCCGAGTCGATTTGCACCGTGCACCGATACGCAGGCCGCCTCGCCGACCGCCATGAGACCGTCGACGACCTTTTCTGCATCTTCGCCTTCCCTGGTCACGACCTGACCGTGGAAATTCGCAGGAATGCCGCCCATGTTGTAGTGGACCGTGGGAAGCACGGGGATCGGCTGCTTGTTGACGTCGACGCCTGCGAAAATGCGCGCGGATTCCGCGATACCTGGCAAGCGTTCTTCGATCACCTCAGGCCCGAGGTGTTCGAGATGCAGGTGAATGTGATCTTTTTCCGCTCCGACTCCTCGCCCTTCTCGAATTTCGATCGTCATCGACCGCGACACGACGTCGCGGGATGCAAGATCTTTCGCATTCGGCGCGTAGCGTTCCATGAAACGCTCACCGTCCGAATTTGTCAGATACCCGCCCTCACCGCGCGAACCCTCGGTGATCAGGCAGCCCGAACCGTAGATACCCGTCGGGTGAAACTGCACGAATTCCTGGTCCTGTACCGGCAGTCCGGCACGCAACACCATCGCGTTGCCGTCGCCCGTACAGGTATGAGCCGACGTGCAGGAAAAATAGGCGCGGCCGTAGCCGCCAGTCGCAAGAATGACCTGGTGCGATCGGAAGCGGTGCAGTCGGCCCGTCGCCAGATCGATAGCAACGACACCGCGGCAAGCACCGCCTTCCATGATCAGATCGACTGCAAAGTACTCGATGTAAAACTCCGCGTCGTGCTTGAGCGATTGCTGATACAGCGTGTGCAGCATCGCATGACCGGTCCGGTCCGCGGCTGCGCAGGTTCGCTGCGCCGTGCCTTCGCCATAGCGGGTGGTCATACCGCCGAATGGACGCTGGTAGATCTTTCCATCTTCGGTGCGCGAGAACGGTACGCCGTAGTGCTCGAGTTCGATGATCGCGTCCGGAGCTTCCTTGCACATGTACTCGATCGCATCCTGGTCGCCGAGCCAGTCGGAACCCTTGACCGTGTCGTACATGTGCCAGCGCCAGTCGTCCTCACCCATATTGCCGAGCGCCGCGGAAATGCCGCCCTGTGCCGCCACGGTGTGGCTGCGCGTCGGAAACACCTTGGTGATGCAGGCCGTGTCGAAACCGGCGTTCGCGAGGCCAAAAGTTGCGCGCAGACCGGCACCACCTGCGCCGATGACGACGACGTCATAACTGTGATCGATGAATTCGTAGTCGCTCATGCGCCAAATCCGATTTTCAAAATGCCGTAAAGACCCGCCGCGGCCAACAGCACATGAATGAAGCGGACAACAATCAGAGAAATCAGCTTAAGGCCGTGGCCGTGTACGTAGTCTTCAATCACGACCTGTACACCAAGATAGGAGTGATACGCCACTGTAATCACGAGCAGGCATAGCAACACACCGTTCAGCGGACTGGCGATAAACGCGACCGCATCGGCGTGCGCGAATCCCGGCATACCGGCCATCGAAAATACGAACCACAGACCCAGCAACGCAAGTCCAATTCCCGATACCCGCTGCCCCCAGAAGTGCGCGGTGCCGTCCTTCGCCGAACCCAGACCCAGTACCGTATTTAGCGGTGTGCGCAGACTCATGAGCGCACCCACCAGAAAAGCGCCGTCATTACGACCGATGCGGCCAGAACAAACCAGGCCGACGCGTTGGCCTGCGATTTTTCGAAGCCGCGCCCCGTATCCCAGAAAAGATGTCGGATGCCGTTTGAGAAATGATAAAAAAACGCGAAACTCCAGCCGATCAGCGCTGCGCAGCCAAGCCAGTTATCCAGAAGTCCAAACAGTCGTATGTACGTCTGTTCGCCTGCCGCAGCATCGAACAGCCAGGCCACGAGTAATACAAACCCAAAAGACATTGCGACACCGGTCATCCGGTGCAGAATCGACAACGTCATTGTAATGGGCCAGCGGTAAATTGAGATATGCGGCGACAGCGGCCTGCCGTGATTACTCATGTAGTCTCATCTTGTTGGTTCGCCGGACATTGCGCAGCCGGCATTATCCTCAAAAATCGATGCAGCGCCCAGCCTTTTCCCAGTCGCCATAACGGGTCGGATCCAACCCACCGCGTCCACCGATTTCCTTTGGCGGCGTGGCCGGTCCCTCCGCCTCGTCCGGCAGGGTATCATTGCCGTCGAGGTGATCGGCTTCGGGCCTGGATTCGGGGTCCGTCACGTTCATGGAGGTAAAGTATGCCAGAGGCGAAAAATCCTCGCATTACCCACGAATAAGTACTTATGCTAAATATTTCAACAATTTCGGTAACTGGCGCCGATGCATTCGAGTTCCTGCAGGGCCAGCTGACGAACGACCTGCGGCGGCTTGACTCGGAGTCCGAGATACTTGCCGCATGGTGTAGCCCAAAAGGCCGGGTACTGTGGTTCGGTGCGGTTCGGACGCTGGACGACGGATACGGCCTGACGGCGCTGGCTGAGATCGCCGACGATATCGTCAGACGACTGTCCATATTTCGTTTTCGCTCGAACGTCGAATTCGAGACTGTCGATGACGGTGAGACCGTCGATCCGGCATTTCTTATCGAGCACGGCTACCCATGGATAGGCACAAGCCAGATGGAACAGTTTACGCCGCATATGTTGAACCTGGATCTCCTGGATGCCATCAGCCTCGACAAAGGCTGCTACACGGGCCAGGAGATCGTCGCACGTACGCACTATAAGGGCGCAACAAAACGGCGGACACTGCGTTATACAGCCAGCAGGCCCGTTACCGAAGGAGAGAAAATCTCGCTCAATGGCCGTAACGTCGGACAGGTACTAAATGTGTTCAGGCACGATCTGCTGGCCATCGTTCCCATAGCTGATGTCCCTCGAAATCTCGCTGTGGGAGCCACGACGTTACGCCACACCCCGCTTCCATACCTCGAAAAAATTCTTGGGTAGGACGCTGTGCTATGGCCCTGCGACGTAAGCCCACACGCTGCCGGAAACGCGGAAGTCACCGGAGAATGTCTCATTTACGGCTTTTTTTACGCCTGGAAACACATCGCTGTAGTCATGCCCACTGATAATCGGTACTCCCTGCTCAACAGCCCAGTCTATGTCCGCCCTGACGCCGGCGTAGGAATGATCGGCATCGATGAACACCATCGACGGTACCTCTCCAGTGTACGAAGAGTAAAAATTTCCACCCGCACCGTCATAAATCGTTGTATTGGCGCACTGGGTTAGGTAATAGAGTGAGCGGAAACAAAAATCGCGATGCGCCTCGGGAGAAAAGCCGACCGGATTCCAGGAAAAGTCGTCGACAGTAATTAACTCCTGAGCCGGCTGTTTGTACTGCGCGATATGCTGGGTGGTAAAACCGAACAGAGTACCAATCTCGACTATCGGCCCCGAGTACCTGGATGACTGCTCAACGAGTTCCTTTAGAAACGGCAGCTCATCCGGCATTACCGAGCCACTGAACGCTTTCGCATCATTGCCTCTGTGTTTTAAGAACTGAACGACTGAGCGGCGGTATCGAACAATGCCGGTCATCAGGGACAAGAGCTTTCCAAAGTTACTCATTCTTACACTACTCGAATACTTCAGGACGCATGTGCGGGAACAGCAACACGTCGCGAATCGACGGCGAATCGGTCAGCAGCATGACCAGGCGGTCGACGCCGATCCCGATACCTGCCGTGGGCGGCATGCCGTACTCCAGCGCACGTATGTAATCGTGGTCGAAGGACATCGCTTCGTCGTCACCGGCGGCGGCATTATCCACCTGAGCACGAAAGCGCTCGGCCTGGTCCTCCGAGTCGTTCAGTTCCGAAAACCCATTGGCAATCTCTCGTCCCGCAATGAACAGTTCGAATCGGTCGGTAACGAACGGGTCGTCGTCGTTTTTGCGGGCCAGCGGCGATACCTCGGCAGGATACTGTGTGATAAAGGTCGGTTCGCGAAGCTTCGCCTCTCCGGTCTGCTCGAAGATTTCCGTCTGCAGTTTACCCGCGCCGTAGTTCTCCTTCACCGGCACACCGAGGTTCTGACAGTACGCTGCCAGGTATTCGCGGTCGCGAACTCGCGACATATCGAAGTCAGGATTGTATTTCGCAATGCACGCCTCAACCGTCATGCGCACGAATGTCTTGCCGAAGTCGAATTCCTCACCCTGATAATTGACGAGCGTCGTACCGTTCACGGCCTCGGCCATGCCGTGCAACATGGCCTCGGTGGTATCCATCCAGTCGCCATAGTCTGCGTAGGCGCGATAGGCCTCCATCATCGTGAACTCGGGATTGTGTTGCGTCGACACTCCCTCGTTTCTGAAGTTGCGGTTGATCTCGTACACTCGGTCGTAACCGCCGACAATCAGACGCTTGAGATTCAGTTCCGGCGCAATGCGCAGGTACAACGGCATGTCCAGCGCATTGTGATGTGTCGTAAACGGCCGGGCGATCGCGCCGCCCTGCGTAACCTGCATCATCGGTGTTTCGACTTCGAGGAAATCCATCGACTCGAGAAACGAACGCATATACGTGATGATCTGCGAACGCCGGCGGAACACGCTGCGGCTGTTCTCGTTGATAATCAGATCGACATAGCGTTGCCGGTAGCGCGTCTCCTGATCGGACAGACCGGCCCACTTTTCAGGCAACGGCCGCAGCGATTTGGTCAGCAGCCTGAGCTCGTCCGCCAGCACGGTCAGTTCGCCCGTGTTCGTCCGCATCAGCACGCCTTTCGCGCCGACGATGTCGCCGACATCCCATTTCTTAAACGACAGGTACACGCCGTCCGGAAGCCGGTCGCGTTCAAGGCGAAGCTGAATCTGACCGGAACGATCCTGCAGCTTGACGAAACTCGCCTTGCCCATGACGCGCTTCGCCATCATGCGGCCGGCCACACTCACTTCGACACGCTCTTTGTCGAGCGCATCCTTGTCGTGCGCCGCAAACGTCTGCTGCAGTTCGCCGGCGATCGCGTTGCGCCGGAAATCGTTCGGGTAGGCGTTACCCTGCTCCCGCAACGCGTCGAGCTTGGCGCGCCGTTCGGCAATAAGCTTGTTTTCGTCTCTCTCTTCGGTCACGTCTTCGTTACAGTCCCTGTTTCAGGCTGGCTTCAATGAATGCGTTCAGTCCGCCATCGAGTACGGCCTGAGTGTTACCGGATTCCACTCCGGTACGCAAATCCTTGATGCGGCTCTGGTCCAGAACGTAATTTCGGATCTGGCTGCCCCAGCCGACGTCGGCCTTGCTGTCCTCCACGGCGGATGCTGCCGCACGGCGTTCCTGCAGTTCCAGCTCGTAGAGCTTTGCTTTGAGTTGATTCATCGCCGTGGCTTTGTTCTTGTGCTGCGAGCGGTCGTTCTGGCACTGCACCACGGTATTCGTGGGCAGGTGCGTAATGCGAACGGCCGATTCGGTCCGGTTGACGTGCTGTCCGCCTGCGCCGCTCGCACGGTACACGTCGATACGCAGATCCGAAGGGTCGATTTCAATGTCGATGTCGTCGTCCACCTCGGGCGACACAAACACCGACGCAAACGAGGTATGCCGGCGATTGCCCGAATCGAACGGGGATTTGCGGACCAGCCGGTGCACGCCCGTTTCGGTTCGCAGCCAGCCGTAGCTGTACTCGCCCTGGACATGAATCGTCGCGCTCTTGATACCGGCGACTTCGCCTGCGGACGCCTCAATCACATCGGCTTTAAATCCCTGCGCTTCGGCCCAGCGCAGATACATGCGCAGAATCATCTCGGCCCAGTCCTGCGCCTCGGTACCCCCTGCACCCGCCTGAACATCGAGGTAAGCGTTGCAGGTGTCCATCTCCCCGGCGAACATGCGTCGAAATTCCAGGGCGGCTACCGTCTTCTCGAAGCCGTCGATATCGCGAACGAGCTCGCTCACCGTGTCGGGGTCGTTTTCCTCGACAGCCATCGCGAGCAGCTCAGCGGCATCCGCAAGCCCCGCCGTCAGATCGTCGAGTCCGTTGACGACCTGTTCCAGCCCGGAACGTTCCTGTCCGAGCGCCTGAGCGCGCTCAGGCTCGTTCCACACGTCGGGCTGTTCCAGTTCGCGCTGTACCTCGGTCAGGCGCTCTGATTTGCTGTCGTAGTCAAAGATACCTCCTTAACGCATCGGTGCGTTCGGCAAGATCGTCGATGGATTGCTTGATCTGGGAGGTTTCCATGTCGGTGTATCCGGAGTCCGCTGCGGAAAACGCGCGATCTTAACACGCTCAATCGGCGTGCAAAGGGGCAATCTGTTCAACCACGAGCTGCGGATTTTCAACGCCGCGAAACTCATTGACGTCGAGCCGGTATGCCAGTTGTACGACACCGCGGTAGGACGGCCCGGCCTGATTGAACGCGATGGCATCGACAGTCTGCGCGCCGTCCGCCGGGCGCACGCGCAATTTCAGATGGTTGCCGCCGACGATACGCTGCTCCACGATCGAGAACTCGCCATTCCACAGAGGCTCGGGAAACGCCGAACCCCAGGGCCCCGCTTCGCGCAGCGAGCGAGCGAAGCGGAGGCTCAGCGCATCGGGCGGCAACGGCCCGTCACTGTATATTGCGCCGCTGAAATCCGCATTGGGATAGCGTAGCTGCATCTGCTCGGCGGCGATCTGTTGAAATCGCTCGTAGCAGCGCTTTTCGAGCGTGAGGCCTGCGGCCATCGCGTGCCCGCCAAAGCGCCTGATCAGTCCGGGCTCCACGCTCGATACGGCCTCAAGCAGATCGCGAATGTGCACGCCGGGAATTGAACGTGCAGACCCCTTGAGCAACTCGTCGTCCTCCACCGCGAACGCGACAACAGGCCGATGACAGCGCTCCCGGACGCGCGCGGCGATCAGCCCGACGACGCCCTGATGCCAGGACTTGTCGAACACGCACACACAGGCCGGCCAGCGTCGGCTACCGAGCGCATCGACAAATCCAAAGGCCTGCTCACGCATGGTTGCCTCGATATCGCGGCGCTCGCTGTTGATGCCGTCGAGTATCCGCGCAAGCCGCTCTGCCGTATCGCGATCGTCGGTCAACAGACATTCGATACCGACCGCGATGTCCTCCAGCCGGCCCGCCGCATTAATGCGCGGCCCGACGGCGAACCCCAGGTCGGTACTCACGCAGCGCGCCTGCGTGCGGCCAGCCACGCGCAACAATGCGTCGATGCCCGTTACGGCGCGGCCGGCCCGTATCCGCATCAGCCCCTGATGTATCAGAATGCGATTGTTGTGATCCAGCGGCACAACGTCTGCAACGGTCCCGAGCGCCACGAGATCGAGGTAGCGGGCCGGAATTTTTTCGGCGCCCTCCAATCCGCGTTCCGCCAGTACGCGCCCGACGCTTGCCATCAGATAGAACGCCACGCCCACCCCGGCCAGATTGCGACTCGCGAAGCGGCTGCCCGGCAGATTGGGATTCACGATCACAGCCGCATCGGGCAGCACAGCTCCCGGCAGATGGTGGTCGGTAACCAGAACCGGAATGCCGAGCGAACCGGCAAGTTTAACCCCGTCGATACTCGAAATGCCGTTGTCGACCGTGATCAGTAAGTCGGGCGTTCGCTGCGCCGCGACGTTGACGATCCCGGGTGTGAGACCGTAGCCATGCTCAAAGCGATTCGGAACCAGGTAATCGACCGCCTCGAATCCAAAATCGCGCAGACAACGCACCATCAACGCGGCACTCGTTGCGCCGTCCACATCGAAATCTCCGACCACGAGCACGCGACCGTCGCGATTGTCGACGACGAGTTGTGCGGCCGCCGCTACATTGTCGAGCGACCCGATCGGTGCCAGCCGCGACAGGCTGTAGTCCAGTTCCGCACTGCCGCGCAGCCCGCGCGCAGCGAACAGGCGCGCATGAATCGGATCGAGACCCGCGAATTCATCCAGCAACGTGGCCGCCGGCAGCGGACGTGGGATAACGGGACGCACCGCGGACATCAGTCCGACTGCAGCAGCAACGAGTTGCGCCGCCAGACGCGACGGGCGTGACTGCGCAAAACTTCCGCACGAATCCCATCCCTGAACAAAAGCACCAGCCTGCCGAGTCGTCGGCGGCGCAGTGCCTCCCGCAGCGATAACAGGGATTGTTCCAGCATTTCGGCGTCGTCGGCGTCCCAGGGGATGTCTGCGACGAAGCCGCCAACCGATTTCTGCAGGCATCGCCTGATGTCACCCGGCCAGCGCGCGGCCTCACCCATACCCGAACGCCAGTAACCGTTGAGTAAAGGGTCGTTCGAAAACAACGGCGGCAGTTGCCGCGGCCGCGCTTCGGGCGCCGCCCCGCCACCCCAGAGCCAAAGCGAATTGACGGGCTTTAAATTTGCGGCCGCCCGCTCAGCATTGATCGCGTGCTCGTGCAGCGCCATTTCGATTTCGCCGATGACGTTGCGCTGTGTCGCCGCGCCGTCTCCGGTCGGCAGAAATTCGCGTGGGTCCTGTCGATCGACGACATAAGCGGGGACGGCTGCGGTCGCGAACGCCGACGCCGCCGTCGCATATCCGTGCGCGCCAAGACGCGTGAAACCGATGCGCTTGTCCTTACCCAGCGTGGCCTGCAAATGATCGATCAGTCCGCGCAGTTCACTGGCCGACACGCGATCCCGTTGCAGTGCGTGCAGACAAAGGCGATCGAGCTGCGGCTCCAGGTACACCGGATCCGCTGCGGCGATCCAGCGCGTCGGGCGATCGCCGGTCTGTCCCCACATCCGCAGCGCCGCGTGGCCCTGCAGAGGATAGTCGCTGCCAAGTTCGCGGGAAATGCGGCTCAGCAGTTCCGGGCTTGCGTGATCGCGGCGGAGGTCCGACCGCACAAGCCACGTCCGCAACCTGCGATTTGCAAGACGGCCGCCGGCGACTGCCGGAAGCACGACGACGGCCGTATTTTTGTCATATGATGGCTTCACGATGGGCGCAGATGTTAAGGGATGTTCCATTGAAATTCACACGAGAATTGCCAGGCACGCTAACGGTACGCTCGGTCGGCTGCGACGGCATTCGAATCAACGACGCCGTCTTTTCCAGTGCCATCGCGCTGACGCCCGAGGACGTCATTGACTGCTGGCCGCGGGTTCCGGTCGCCGAACTTACGGAAAGCGATTTTTCCGACCTGCTGCAGCACTCTCCGGAACTGGTGCTGCTCGGCACCGGTGCTGCACAGGAATTCCCGCCGAAGGAACTCGTGTTCGCGTTTGCCCGGCGCGGCATCGGTCTCGAGGTGATGGATTCAGCGGCCGCCGCACGTACCTTCAATGTGCTGGCTGGTGAAGGCCGGCAGGTTGCCGCGGTACTCTACTCCTAAGCGCCGCCCATCAGTCAAGAATGTTCTCTCCGCTGATCCCGTGACTTTCCATCATTTCGCGCAGGTTCTTTAGCGCGTCGAGTTGAATCTGCCGAACGCGCTCGCGCGTCACGCCGATCTCGACGCCGATCTGCTCGAGCGTCGCGCGACGATGACCGTGCAGACCGAAGCGCCGCTCGACCACGGCGCGCTGTTTATCGCCGAGTTCGCGCACCCAATGGTCGACGATGCGGTTGACAACCTCCTTTTGCGCACATCGCGGCGGTTCGGCATCGCGTTTCGCGCGCAGCAGATCGACAGGACCGTCTTCGTCGGCGGAGCCCGCACGCAGCGTCACACGTTCATGCAACGACATCAGGCGCTGCACGTCGTCGACGCTGCGCTCCATATGTTCGGCGATCTGCGCAATGCTCGGCGACGTTGCGCCGTTCTGGCGGAGGCTGCGCGCCGCACGAAGACAGGAATTGATGTCTTTAATGACATGAATCGGCAGGCGAACCGTTCTGGACTGATTCATGATCGCGCGTTCGATCGTCTGCCTTATCCACCACGTGGCGTAGGTCGAGAAACGAAACCCGCGTTCCGGATCGAACTTTTCGACCGCGTGAATCAGGCCCAGATTGCCTTCTTCGATCAGATCGAGAAGCGGCAGGCCGCGGTGCAGGTAGCGGCGCGCGATTTTCACCACGAGCCGCAGGTTGCTCTCGATCATTCGCTGCCGTGCCGGTTCGTCGCCGCGCAGCGCCAAGCGGGCGTAGCGGCGTTCCTCCTCGGCGGTCAGCAACGGTGAAATGCCGATCTCGTCAAGGTATTGCCGTGTCGGGTCGAGCAGTTGTCCCACTTCTTTTCCCCTTATTTTTCTGGCACATGCAGTCGCTTATGCACCGACTGCCGGATTTTTACGTTTTTATCGGGTCGGCAGATACCGGCCTGGATCCACGGGTTTGCCGTTTCTTCTGACTTCGAAATGCAGACGCGGCTGACGTTCGGGGCCCTGCCCCATCGTAGCAATCTGCTGGCCCTTTGTTATTCGATCGCCTTCTTTGACCAGCAACGACGAGTTGTACCCGTAGGCACTCAGGTAGGTATCGTTGTGCTTAATAATAATAAGCTGGCCGTACCCGATCAGTCCACTACCAGCGTACACAACCCACCCGGAAGCCGCGGCATAGATGGGCTGCCCGTCTCGGCCATCGATCAGAACCCCGGTCCCTGTTCCGGGTTTTGCGCCAAATCGCACGCTGATTCGACCCTGAGTCGGCCATTGCATCGCGGGCGCTGGCTGCGCCGGGATTTCAGGCAACGGGCGGCTTTCGGCACCGCCCGAGGATTGGGCCGGGGATGTTGTGCGGCGAGTTGCCGCGGGACCGGTCAACCGTATCACCTGCCCCGGGTAGATCAGCGATCCGTCGCCGAGGCGGTTCCAGCGCGCCAGATCGCTCGTGCTCTTTCCATAGCGCCAGGCGATCCAGAACAGCGTCTCCCCTTTGCGCACAATGTGAGTCTGCGGAGACTGACTCCAGGACGAACCGCTGCCGCAGGCGACCAGCAACAGCAGGGCCGCCAGCAGAGCGGCCGTCTTCGACGTCATTGTCCTCGATACATCAACCACCCGATCACGATAACGCTTACAGCCACGACTGCCCAGCCGACGCGCTCAATGTGCGTCGATAATCCATCCTCGAACGTTTGTCCGCCTGCCCGGACCAGCCCTGCAACGAGGAAAAAGCGCGCCGCCCGGCCAATCAGCGAACCCATGAAAAAACCGGGCAGGCTTAGTGATGCAACGCCGGCGGCAATCGTGAAAATCTTGTAAGGAATCGGCGAGAAGCCGGCGACAAACACCACCCAGACGCCATAATCGTCGAACCAGCGGCGGCTTGTCTCGTAGGCTTCCCAGTAGTGCGTCTCGCGGAGCCAGGGCTCGATAGCATCGAACAGCGCGTACCCGATCCAATATCCGGCGAGGCCGCCGAGCACCGAAAACACGGTCGCAATGGCCGCAAAGCGTATCCACTTGCTGCGATCGGCCAGCACCATCGGCGCGAGCATCACGTCTACGGGTATTGGAAAGAACGACGACTCCGCAAAGCTCATCGTACCGAGGTAGTACTCGGCGTGCCGGTGCCTCGACCAGTGCAGTACGCGCTCATACAGCGGTCCGAATAACCTCATGCCAGCGCTTCCCGGATGCGCGTCGACGCAGAATTCACATGAATAATATGGAATATCATGTTGATTAATTTCAGTTAATTTCCGCGAACCAGCGGAACAAAACTAACCGGGCCGAGTGACACCTGCTCGAAGCGATCCTCATGGTTGACGAGCATCGTTAAGTCCTGACGTCCCGGCGGCCCCACGGGAATCACCAGGCGGCCGCCCGGTGCAAGCTGCCTGAGCAACATCTCCGGCATCGAATCGGCCGCGGCGGTCACAATGATGCCGTCGTAAGGTCCGTATTTCGGCCAGCCCTGCCAGCCATCGCCGGGACGGAACTGCACATTGTAGATGTCCAGCTCGCGCAGCCGCTGGCGCGTCTTGATCAGCAATTCCCGAAGCCGCTCCACGGTGTAGATTTTTTTCACGAGCGGCGCCAGTACGGCGGTCTGGTAGCCGCAGCCGGTGCCAATCTCAAGGATCTTCTCGCCCTCGAATCCGGCCAGCAGGGCTTCGGTCATGCGCGCCACGATGAACGGCTGGCTGATCGTCTGCCCTGATCCGATCGGCAGTGCCGTGTCTTCGTAGGCCCGGCTGGCCAGCGCTTCGTCGACGAACAGATGCCGCGGAACGTTGCGAATCCGATCGAGGACGGCTTTCGAGCGAATCCCCTGATCGATCAGCCGCTGCACAAGGCGGTCACGCGTGCGCGCCGACGTCATGCCGATGCCCTTGCGCGAGTCAAGCATCATCGCCTTCCAGCCAGCCTTCGAGGTCCGGCACCGCCTCATGGCGAGTCAGATCGACTTTCAGCGGCGTAACCGACGCAAAACCTTTCTCCACCGCGTCAAAATCCGTGCCCTCGCCCGCATCCTGACCAGCGCCGGCAGGACCGACCCAGTAGATCGCACGGCCGTAAGGATCGGTGTCTTTCAATACGTGCTCAGACTTGTGCCGGAATCCCAGGCGCGTCGCTCTGATACCGCGCAGCTCGTGCAACGGGATATTCGGCACGTTGACATTGAGCACCACGTCCGACGGCAGCGGCGCCTTGCTGATGCGCTGCACGAGCCTGGCAGCGACGGCCGCCGCCGTTTCGAAATGTCTGAGACGAAGTCCCACGAGCGACACGGCGATACTCGGCAGACCAAGAAAGCGCCCCTCGGTCGCCGCTGCAACCGTACCCGAGTAAATGACGTCATCGCCAAGATTGGCGCCGTGATTGATTCCGGAAACGACCAGGTCGGGCTCGTCGTCAAGAAATCCGGTCACGGCCAGATGCACACAGTCGGACGGCGTCCCGTCGACGTAGTAACGGCTTTTCGCATACTCGGTCACCCGCAGCGGCGAATGCAGCGTCAGTGAATTGCTGGCTGCCGAGCGGTTCCGGTCGGGCGCCATGACGACAATGTCGGCCAGCGGCTCGAGCGCGTCGGTCAGGACGTTAATGCCGGTTGCAAGGTAGCCGTCGTCGTTGCTTACGAGAATCTTCAAGTGCGCCAGGGATTGGTTGTTCGCGACGCGCTCACTATACTCAATGTTCCGCTCTCACCATAGCCTCCCGGGACGCCAATGACCGACAACGATCAGGACGAATTCCGCCGAGCCGTGTCAGGTACGCGCCCATTGCAAACAGAGCAGCGCGTACCGGCAGCGCGCCCGAAACCCAGGCCGCGTGCGACGTTCTCCCGTGCCGACGACCAGGATGTGCTCGCGGAAAGTCTCGACGACGACATCGACACTATCGAGCACGGCTACGGCGGCGCACTGCGATTTCATCGGCCGCACGTCGGCCGCCGTACGATGCGCAAGCTGACGCGAGGCGGCTACAGCGTGCAGGCGGAAATCGATCTGCACGGCATGACCCTCGCAGAAGCCCGGCCGAGGCTGCGCGACTTCATACAGTACAGCGCGCAACGGGGACATCTCTGTGTGCGCGTCGTGCACGGCAAAGGCCGCGGCTCAGGGGACCGCGGCCCCGTGCTCAAGCACGCGGTCAACCGCTGGCTCAGGAAATGGGAAACGGTGCTGGCGTTCGTCTCTACCCGGCAGGTACACGGCGGCACCGGCGCGATCTACGTTCTATTGCAGCGCGACTGAAAATCCGACGCTCCTTGTTTACGCGCCGTCGTCCGCCTCGCCGTCCCAGTAATCGACCGTGTCTTCAGAGCGGGCAAAGCGAATGAAGCTGTCCTTCGCCCGCGGATCGCCCGATGGCCCGTACCACACACCGTACTTGCCGGAATCGGGATACAACACTACATCGGCGTCTTCCTGAGT
Organism: Woeseiaceae bacterium; assembly: GCA_965224505.1. Taxonomy (GTDB): domain Bacteria; phylum Pseudomonadota; class Gammaproteobacteria; order Steroidobacterales; family Woeseiaceae; genus UBA1847. Next base: position 157,804 of record CBDCZL010000018.1, on the reverse strand, counting down.
GCTCAACGCGATGTAGCTGAGTTCTGCGTCCGACGTGTTCACGATCTGATGCGGCTGCTGCGGATCCGCCGGCGACGCGATAAAGTCCCCGGCCCTGATCGGGTATTCCTCACCGGCATGCCGCAGCGTTCCCTCACCCGACAGCACGAAAAACATTTCTTCGATGACGTGATGCGCGTGATACGGCCATGCGCGCTTGCCTGGTGCGAGCTTAATAACGGCATAACCGAGGTTGTTCGCACCGATGCGCGGCGATACCGCGCCGCGCGACGCGTGAAATTTCTCGCCCTTGCCAAAGTCGGTGTATTCGACCTCGTCCAGATTCAAAATCGGTTTTTTCATTGGCGTCCTCCGGCTGAACCGACCGCAGCGACCTCCCTGAGTACGGACGTCGCAAACGCGCCCTTGCCGAGCGCGAACCTGAGGACTACTGCACCATCAACGCGCTTATAATTCAAATTCCGTACGCGCAGCCGCAAGCTGCGCCGAGCCGCTGAGACGCGGGCACGGTTAAGTGCTTTCTGCCACTGCGGATACGGCGGCAGTTGAGTACCCTCGCCTGGCAGGCTTCCGGTCGGGTGAATATCCATGTCCGCGCAGCGCTTTTCAAGGTCGGCATCCACGGTATCGACGGCAAACACGCTGCCACTGCCGTCCAGATTGGCGGTATCGCCGTCAATGAGGCGCTCCCAGGTTCCCGCCACCACCCGCTCACTAAGCTGCTCGTTAAACACGAACGACCGAATCGTCGACATTGCGAGACCGCGTCTGTGGCGCGACAGACGGCCCCCTTCAGCCCAGCGATCGGCGAGTTCCAGATTACCGGCGTCCCGGCCAAAGCGTTGCTCACCGAAGTAGTTTGGAACGCCGCGCTCATCGATCGTGTGCAGCCGCTCTGACAACCCGCCGGGTATGTCACCGCGGACGACAATTCGGAAGCGGTTTCCGCGGTGCATGCCACGACGCAGTTTGCGGGAGTGCTTCTGTACGTCCAGGACCGTGACGCCTGCGGCGTCGAAAGCAGACCAGTCGGGGCCGGATATCGCCGGCACACTGAACCACTGGGTCGCAACGGCATGCCGGTCCTTAAGGCCGGAGTAGCCCACGTCGCGCGGCCTGCAACCCGCAAACGCTGCCAGCCGCTGCGCTACCCAGTCCGTGTTTGCGCCAGTCTTCTCTATCAGCAGCCAGTCGTGTTCGCCGCTGCCGCTGAAATCCGGATTCAGGATTTCCTGGACCTGAAAATCTTCCGGGACCGTGCGAATGATTCCCGAAAACAGCGGCGGACCGTGTGCTCGAGCCCAGTCGGGCAGCGGCATGACTGAATTACCGCAACGAATCGGCGACCGGTACGACCTGGTAGAACGTTTCGCTCCTGCCGATCATCCCCAGATCGGTCCGGGCGCGTTCTTCGGCCGCCTCTCTGCCCTGTTTGAGATTGATGACTTCGGCATCGAGCGACGCATTGCGCTGACGGAGCTGATCGTTGATGTGCCGCTGCTCGGCAACGGCAGCGCGCAGCTTGCGGGTCTTCCGATAGCCGTCTTCCGAGAACCAGAGTTGGGCCTGCAGGCCAAGCCCCGTGACCGCGAGAACTCCCAGCAACCAGCGCGAACCGCTCATTGTAATCCCCTGTCGCGTCAGTGCCTCAATCGCACCTGACGGAAAACGCGTCACGGCCGGCATACCCTGCATCCGGCCCCAGTTCCTCTTCTATCCGCAACAACTGATTGTACTTGGCGATACGGTCCGAGCGCGACAACGAACCCGTCTTGATCTGGGTTGCGCTCGTGCCGACGGCAATATCGGCGATCGTCGCATCCGAGGTCTCGCCCGAGCGGTGCGAGATGACTGCCGAGTAGCCCGCCTCATCCGCCATAGTAATTGCATCAAGAGTTTCGCTTAAGGTACCGATTTGGTTAGGTTTTATCAATATGGAATTAGCGATTTTTTCACGGATTCCCCGGCTCAGTATCGACGTGTTGGTCACGAACAGGTCATCGCCGACAAGCTGCACCCGGTCGCCTATTGCGTCTGTCAGCAGGCGCCAGCCGTCCCAGTCGCCTTCATCCATGCCGTCCTCAATCGTGATGATCGGATACGCGTCCGCAAGCTCAGCCAGAAACGCGGTGAACCCCGCCGCATCGAACTGCCGGCCCTCGGATTCCAGATCGTAGACGCCATCCTTGAAAAATTCGGAGCTCGCAACGTCGAGACCCAGCAGAATGTCATTTCCGGCGCGGAACCCCGCACGCTCAATCGCCGTCATAATCGTGTCCAGCGCGGCGCGATTGGACGGGAGATCCGGCGCAAAACCGCCCTCGTCGCCGACCGCCGTATTCAGCCCCATGCCGTTTAGCACACTCTTGAGGCTGTGAAATATCTCGGCACCGTGGCGCAGCGCTTCACGGAAATTCGGAGCGCCGACCGGCAAAATCATAAACTCCTGAATATCGACGCTGTTGTTGGCATGCGCGCCGCCGTTGATGATGTTCATCATCGGAACCGGCATCGTCATACCGTCGCCCAGATGCCTGAACAGCGACTGCCCGTTTGACGCGGCCTCAGCCTTCGCCACCGCGAGCGAAATCGCCAGCAGCGCATTGGCCCCAAGCTTGCCCTTGTTGTCGGTGCCATCCAGGTCCAGCATGCATTGATCGACTGCGCGCTGGTCGTCGAACTCGCCCTTGAGCAGCGCGTCGCGCAATACGCCGTTAATGTTTGCGACAGCCTTTTGCGTTCCTTTGCCGAGATACCGCGCTTTGTCGCCGTCACGAAGCTCCACGGCCTCACGCGTGCCTGTCGAGGCGCCGGAAGGCACCCCTGCCCTCGCGCTGCTGCCGTCGGACAGAGTGACGTCGGCTTCTACTGTGGGATTACCGCGTGAGTCGAGAATTTCTCGACCGCGCACGTCTGCGATTTTGATCATTGCTGTTTCCTGGGAAATTAGGGCCTAACATTCTGCGACGCCGAGGCCGAACGCCGCCTCGGCATAGCCGTGCTGCTTGACGCAGTTGTCGATCGACAACAGCGTTTCGAGCAATGGCTTCATTTTGTCGAGTGGCCACGCGTTCGGCCCGTCGCTGAGCGCGGTCGCGGGATCGGGATGGGTTTCCATGAAAAATCCCGCAACACCGGCAGCACATGCCGCACGCGCCAGAACGGGAATAAACTCCCGCCTGCCCCCGGATGCAGAACCGAGTCCGCCCGGCTGTTGTACCGAATGCGTCGCATCGAACACGACCGGCACACCGATACCGCGCATGACCGCAAGACTGCGCATGTCCGACACCAGGTTGTTGTAACCGAACGAGAATCCGCGCTCACATACCATGATGTGTTCATTGCCGGTCGATCTGGCCTTGTCGACCACATTTTGCATCTCCCACGGCGATAGAAACTGCCCTTTCTTGAGGTTCACGGGCAAACCTGTGGCTGCCGTGCGCAGAATAAAATTGGTTTGCCGGCACAGGAACGCGGGCGTCTGAAGAACGTCAACGACGTCGGCCACTTCGTCCATCGGCGTATCCTCGTGAACGTCGGTCAATACCGGCACGCCAAGCTGTTTTTTGACGTCCGAGAGGATACGCAGTCCCGTCTCCATTCCGGGACCGCGAAAGCCGTCCCGCGAGCTGCGGTTCGCCTTGTCGAACGAGGACTTGTAAATAAACGGGATACCCAACTCGCTCGTAATGTCCTTTAGCGTGCCGGCCGTATCCAGCGTCATTTGCTCGCTTTCGACGACGCAGGTCCCCGCGATCAGAAATATCGGCTGGTCGTTGCCGACCTCGAAGCCTGTCAGTTTCACGCTTCGGCCGCCTTCGGAAGCTGCTCGGAGCCGTGTGACCGTACTGCCCGGATGAAACTAGTGAACAGCGGGTGGCCGTCACGAGGATTGGACGTGAATTCAGGGTGGAACTGGCTCGCGAGGAAGAACGGGTGATCGGGAAGCTCCACCATCTCGACGAGATCGTCAACCGAAAGGCCCGAAAACACGACTCCGGCCTTCGACAGCCGCTCACGGTAGTTGTTGTTTACTTCGTAGCGATGCCGGTGGCGCTCGACGATCTCGGTGCTGCCGTACGCCGTCGCCGCCAGCGATCCTTCGATCAACGTCACCTGCTGTGCGCCGAGCCGCATTGTCCCGCCCATGTCGGAGGACTCGCTGCGTTCTTCCGTGCTGCCCGCAGCGTCCTGCCATTCAGTGATCAGCGCGACGACCGGATGCGGCGTTTCTCTGTTGAATTCCGTACTCATTGCGCCATCGAGTCCCGCCAGGTTGCGCGCGGCCTCAATGACGGCGACCTGCATGCCGAGGCAAATGCCAAGGTAGGGAATGCCGTTCTCGCGGGCGTACCGCACAGTTTCGATCTTGCCCTCTATGCCGCGATCCCCGAACCCGCCCGGCACAACGATACCGTCCATACCCGCTAACGCGGAGACGCCCTGCCGCTCGATATCGGCCGACTCGATGAAGTGAATCTTCACACGCGTCAGCGTTTTGATGCCGCCGTGCTGCAACGCCTCGACGAGCGAAATATAGGAATCCTTGAGGTCCATATACTTGCCGACCATCGCGACGTTCACGAGCGCGGTCGGATTTTGACGCGCTTCGACAACGGCGTCCCACTCGGACAGGTCCGCCTGCGGCAGATCCAGACCGAACTGGCGTGTGACGATGTCGTCGAGACCCTGAGCGTGCATCATCGCGGGAATCTTGTAGAGATCGTCGGCGTCCCAGGCCGAAATGACGGCCTTTTCGGGCACGTTGGTAAACAGCGCGATCTTACGCCGTTCATCGTCAGGCAGCGGTGCCGTCGATCGGCAGACCAGAATGTCAGGTTGAATGCCGATCGACCGCAGCTCTTTTACCGAGTGCTGCGTCGGCTTGGTTTTGATTTCGGAACTTGTCGGAATATACGGCACCAGTGTCAGGTGCACATAGACGACGCAGTCATGGCCCAGTTCCACGCCCATTTGGCGAATCGCCTCAAGGAACGGCAGCGATTCGATGTCGCCGACCGTGCCGCCGATCTCAACGAGACAGACATCGGCCTGTCCTGCACCCTTGTGAACGCTGTCCTTAATCTCGTTGGTGATGTGCGGGATGACCTGTACGGTCGCGCCGAGATAATCGCCGCGACGCTCCTTTGCGATCACGCTTTCGTAGATTCGTCCCGTCGTGTAGTTGCTGTGGCGTCCGCCCTTCGCTGTCCGAACGAAGCGCTCATAGTGGCCGAGATCGAGATCGGTCTCGGTGCCGTCGTGCGTCACGAACACCTCGCCATGCTGGAACGGACTCATCGTTCCCGGATCGACATTGATGTACGGATCGAGCTTGATCATGCTGATCGTCAGTCCGCGAGCCTCAAGTATAGCGCCAAGACAGGCCGACGTAATGCCCTTACCGAGAGAGGACACCACTCCGCCCGTGATGAATACGTACGATGTCATAAAAGGCTCACTGCTCGCGTTGACGACTATTGGCAATAAAGAAAGGGTTGGAGCAAAAGCACTGCGTCGTGTGCTTTGTTCCAACCCTTCCAATGCGTGCCGTCGTTGGACTAAAGACGGTATTCAATGTTATCGGTCGGCATGCGCTAATGCAATGCGGGTCTGTCGATCCAGCGCACGACCGTACCGGGATCCGACACCGCATCCTGTGCCAGCCACAGGTCCGCAACGGCGACCAGCCGGCCCCCGGCGTACAACAGCGGCAAGCGGTCGCGCATCCACGGGACAATGCCTTCTTGTTGAAGCAATTTCTTGAGTTGTTTCGTATGGCTTTGACTTTGTGGCTGTATTTCCTCGCCGCCGCGTCGATGGCATAGCCGAAGACCCCGCTGCAAAGTCTCCTCCGAAAGACCTGGCGCCGACGATTTCTCAAAGACCAGCACACCGAGCCCTGGTCCCAGATCCACCCGTGTGTCGGCGATCGCAACGTCCACGGGCGGCTCGGGGAGTGTGTCGTGCATAATATAAACGGCATTTCGATAGCGTCGCACGGCAGCGCCCGTCCACCGGACCAGCGGCTGCGCATCGCTGCGTGCCGGCATGAGCTCGCCGAGCACGTGGTCCAGTTGCGACGCACTGGGCAGTGGCAGCCCAAGCCTGTACAGCGCGAAACGAATCAGATTACGCTGCCGGGCTTTGGGTAAGACGGTCAGTGCATCCAGCGGCAGCCTGTCGGGCCGCCCACCCATCGCATCGAGATCGGCCGCAGCCGCGTCACGCATTATCGCGACGGCCTCAGCGGCGTGCCGCGCACTTCTGGCGAGCCGTGCCGCCACGTCGGGCCAACGCTGCGCCAGCAACGGCATCACATCGTGGCGCAGAAAATTGCGGTCGAATTGACGGTCCGCATTCGACGGGTCCTCTATCCAGGGCACGCCGGCAGAGCGCGCGTAGTACTCCAGATCCGATCGGGCAATCTGCAGCAATGGCCGCACAAGCCAGCCAGCGCCGAGGGGGCGGACTCGTGCGATTCCGGCGAGACCCGCAGGGCCGCTGCCGCGCATCAGATTGAGCAGCAGTGTTTCAGCCTGATCGTCGCGATGATGCGCCGTGAGCAGCCAGTCGTCGGAGCGCAGCAATTCCTGTAATGCGGCATACCTTGCTGATCTGGCAGCCGCTTCGAGTCCCTGATCGAAACTGCGGTCCACATCGACAGTCAGGCCAAGAAACGGAATTTCCATCGCCGTTGCCGCGGCTTCGCAATGCCGGCCCCAATCCGCAGAATCATCCTGCAGGCCGTGATCGACGTATACGGCGCACACGGGCACGCTGCCGCCGATGTGACCAATTGCATGCAGCAAGGCCGTGGAGTCGAGACCGCCGCTGAATGCGACGACGTATCGAGCAGGCGCACCGGCAATCGTTTCGAGCGCCGCCAGCTCGCTGCCGAGTAGCGGCGCGTTGAACATCACGTCTCTTTGAATTGTCCGAAACCGGCCAGCCGCTGCGTTCGCCGTTCCAGCAACTGCTCCTCGGAAAGCTGACTCAGTTCATCCAGCGACTGCAGAACGGCGTTTCGAATCACTTCCGCCATGGCCTCGGGGTTGCGATGAGCACCGCCGAGGGGCTCAGGCAACACGTCGTCCACGAGCCCGAATTCGTTAAGATTCGGCGCCGTAATGCGCATTGCTTCCGCGGCATCCTCGGCCTTGTCGGCGCTCTTCCAAAGGATCGAAGCACAACCTTCGGGCGAGATCACCGAATAAATACTGTACTCGAGCATCAGCAGTTTATCGGCGACGCCGATAGCCAGTGCACCGCCGGACCCGCCTTCGCCGATCACGACACTCACGATCGGCGTACGCAGACCGGCCATCAGATACAGGCTGTAGGCAATCGCCTCGCTTTGCCCGCGTTCTTCCGCGCCGACTCCAGGGTAAGCGCCCGGCGTGTCGATGAAGGTCACGACAGGCAACGAGAACTTCTCGGCCAGGCGCATCAGGCGCTGCGCCTTGCGGTAACCCTCGGGTTTCGGCATGCCGTAGTTGCGCCGCACGCGTTCCTTGGTGTCCCTGCCTTTCTGGTGTCCAATGAACACGACAGCCTTGCCGTCGATGCGCCCGACGCCGCCAATGATGGCCGGATCGTCGGCGTACATGCGATCGCCGTGCAGTTCCTGAAAATCGGGTGAAATGATATCCAGATAGTCCTTGGTATAGGGACGGGACTCGTGTCGCGCCACACGCGCGATCTGCCACGGCGACAGCTTTGCGAAAATGCTCTTTGTCAGCGACTCGCTCTTGCTCTTGAGTCTCGCGACTTCCTCGTTGATGTTAATCTCGGAGTCGTCCCCGACATACCTCAGCTCCTCGATTTTTGCCTCGAGTTCTGCGATCGGCTGTTCAAAGTCCAGAAATTTCAGGTCCATGTGAAGTCAGGCTCTCCGAGGGCTTACATCAGCTCGCGATCAGGCGCGTACAGAAGACGAACATTATTGCTACCAAGCAGTTCCGTCAACTTGTCACGCAGCTCTCGACTCGGTCTAACAGCCCATTCGGGACCAAATGCCATCCCCACAGCCGCCCGGTCGCCGACATAGCGGACCGTCACATCGCAGTTGCCCTTGCGAAACGGCAGCAGTACGTCGTACAGACGGCTGAGCAGCCGATCACCCTGGCCGTTCGGCGAAATGCGCAACACGATGGTTTTTGCCCGCGATTCGATCACACGGTCGATATGCAACACGTTTTTCGCATTCACGGTCCAGCCGCCGATGAAATCGTCATAACGCAGATTGCCGCTCACAATGACGATCTCGTCCTTGACCAGCAGATGCCTGAACTCCTGAAACGCCTCGCTGAACAGGCTGATTTCCATCCGGCCCGTGTCATCGTCAAGCACGACGCTGACGCGATTGCCGCGTTTACGCACATCGACGATGAGTCCCGCGACGGTCGCTTCCCGCCGGGACTGAGCGTAGTTGCGCTCGCCCTTGCTGACCGGCGGAGGCTCGGCTGCGATATCGGCAAGACGCCCATCTGACAGTTTACGCGCGTCGCCGCGCACCGCGTCAAACGGATGGCCCGTCAGATACAGGCCAAGCGCCTCTTTTTCGTTGCTCAGCAACAGCCGCTCCTGCCATTCAGCCAGCGCGGCGACGGGTTCCTCGGCCGTCTCCACGCAGGGCTCGGCGAGACCGAACATGTCGTTCTGACCGGCTGCCGCGGCTTTGGCCTCCTGATCGGCACCGCGCAATGCTTCGGGCACCTGGTGCATCAGACCGCGACGAGACTGGCCGAAGCCATCCATCGCACCGGACTTGATCATTGCTTCCAGGGCACGGCGATTGACCTTGTCGTGATCCATGCGGCGGCAGAATTCGGCAAGACTGTCGAACGCCCCGTTCCTGTCGCGTTCTCTGATCAGCGACGCCACGACCGCGTGCCCGACGCCTTTTATGGCGCCGAGGCCGTACAAGATGCTGCCTTCCTGCGGAACGCTGAAGTGATAGTCCGATCGGTTCAGATCGGGGGGCAACAGTCGAATTCCGAGTGCGCGGCAATCGTCCTTCAGCGTGACGAGGCGGTCGGTGTTGTCCAGATCGGCGCTCATCACCGCAGCCATAAACGGCGCAGGATAATGCGCTTTTAGATAGGCGGTCTGATACGACAATACCGCATACGCCGCGGAATGTGACTTGTTAAAGCCGTAGCCTGCGAATTTCTCCATCAGGTCAAAAATATGCGTCGCGGTGGGTTCATCCACCCCGCGTTCGGTGGCACCGGTCACGAAAATTTCGCGCTGCTTGGCCATCTCTTCGGGCTTCTTCTTGCCCATCGCGCGGCGCAGCAGGTCGGCGCCCCCCAGCGTGTACCCCGCCAGTACCTGCGCGATCTGCATGACCTGCTCCTGATACAGGATCACGCCGTAGGTTTCTTTGAGCACCTGCTGCAGATCGGGATGCAGGTAATCGATGTCGGCCTTGTTGGTCGAGTGCTTGCGGGAAATAAAGTCATCCACCATGCCCGACTGCAGCGGTCCAGGACGGAACAACGCGACCAGTGCCACGAGATCGTCGAACCGATCGGGACGCATCCGCTTGATCAGATCGCGCATGCCCGTCGACTCGAGCTGAAACACCGCGGCGGTCTTCGAACTGCGCAGCAATTCGAAGGTCTTTGCATCGCGATCCGGAATACGCGCGATTGACAGATTCGCGTCAGGATGCGTCTCGTTGACGATCCGCTCGGCCCAGTCGATGATCGTGAGCGTTTTGAGGCCAAGGAAGTCGAATTTCACAAGCCCGACGGCCTCGACATCGTCCTTGTCAAGCTGCGTGACGACGTTGCTGCCACCCGGCTCACAGTACAGCGGTGCGAAATCGGTCAGCGGTCCCGGCGAAATCACGACACCGCCGGCATGTTTACCGGCATTGCGTACGAGGCCTTCGAGCGACCGTGCCAGATCGATGATCGCGCTGACTTCCTCGTCGTCGCGATTCATTTCCGCAAGTTCCTCGGAGTCTTCGAGCGCTTTCTCGAGCGTCATTCCAATTTCGAACGGAACCTGTTTGGCGATGCGATCAACGAATCCGTACGGCTGCCCCAGCACGCGGCCGGCGTCGCGAATGACCGCCCTGGCTGCCATCGTGCCAAACGTAATAATCTGAGAGACGCGCTGGCGTCCATAACGATCGGCGACATAGTCGATGACGCGATCGCGGCCCTCCATGCAGAAATCGACATCAAAGTCGGGCATGGATACACGTTCCGGATTCAGAAATCGCTCGAAAAGCAGGTCGTGTTCGAGCGGATCGAGGTCGGTTATGCCGAGTACCCAGGCCACCAGCGAACCCGCACCGGAGCCGCGGCCGGGTCCGACCGGCACCCCGTTGTCCCGCGCCCAGCGAATGAAATCCGCGACGATCAAAAAGTAGCCCGGGAAGCCCATCGACTGGATTACATCGAGTTCCGTTTCCAGGCGTTCGAGATACGGTGCCGCAATAACGGGTTGCTGCGACTCCGGGACGTCGCGATCTGTATACAGTGTTTCGAGCGCGCTGTTCAGGCCGCTGCGCGCCTCGGATTCAAGAAACTCAGCCTCGTTCTGCCCTTCAGGCACCGGGAATGCCGGCAGTACACTGTCGCCGAGTTTCAGATCGAGGCTGCAGCGCTCCGCGATGGCGAGCGTATTGTCCAGCGCCGATGGAACGTCCGCGAACAGCTCCGCCATTTCCTCAGGTGTGCGCAGGTACTGATACTCACTGTAATGCCTGGGCCGGTCGGCATCGGCCAGACCGCGCCCCTGGTGAATACAAACGCGAGCCTCATGCGCCTGAAAATCCTCGCGTTCGAGAAAGCGCACATCGTTGCTGGCCACAACCGGCACGCCGCACGCGGCCGCCAGGCGTAAGCTGCGGCGCACAACGTCCTCTTCGGACGAGCGGCCCGTGCGAATCAGTTCGAGGTAGTACCGGTCACCGAACACGCCGAGCCAATAATCGAGGCGTTCGCGGGCTTCGGCCTCGTGCTCGAGCGCGAGGGCCCGGCCAACATCGCCCTCACGCCCGCCCGACAGCGCGATCAGGCCGGCACAGGACTCCGCGGTCAGCCACTCGCGGCGTGCGAGCGGCGTTCCACGCGCCTGTCCTTCGAGGTACGTGCGGCTGACGAGCTCGGACAGGCGGCGATATCCGTCGTTGTCTTGCACGAGTAACAACAGGGTGCACGGATGCTCGGGATCGGCTTCGTTGGCGATGCGCAGATCGACACCGATGATCGGTTTGACGCCCGATGCGATGGCCCTGCGATAAAATTTCACAAGACCGAAGACATTGTGCTGATCGGTCAGCGCGACCGCCGGCATCCGCTGCTCGGTACAACGTTGCATCAGTTCCGGGATTCGCACCGTGCTGTCCAGCATCGAGTACTCGGTGTGAACGTGAAGATGGACAAAGCCTGCCGCCATCAGCTCACCGCCCTGACGGGTGCGAAGCTGAGCCGGTGTTCCGCGCACGGACCCAACGCCGCGAGCCGCTCGCGATGCATCTGCGTGCCGTATCCTTTGTGCTGCGCAAACCCATATCCCGGATAGCGACGATCGAGTGCACACATCATTGCATCGCGGGTTGTTTTGGCAATAATCGATGCCGCGCTGATCGACGCAACACAGCCGTCGCCGCCAACGATCGTCTCTCCATGCACTGTGCCCGAGCCGAACGTCAGGTCGGGCAGGCGATTGCCGTCGACGAGCACACGCCGGGGAACAACATGAAGCGCCGCGACGGCGCGCCGCATTGCGAGCATCGTCGCCGCGAGAATATTGATGTCGTCGATCTCCGATACGCTGGCGCTGGCTACCGACCAGCACAACGCCCTGGCCTTGATTTCATCGGCAAGTCGCTCGCGGCGGCGCGCAGTGAGCTTTTTCGAATCGGCGAGCCCGTCAATACGATCGGCGGTATTGAGCATCACGGCGGCCGCCACGACGGGACCTGCGAGCGGTCCGCGCCCGGCCTCGTCGACACCCGCGACGAGTACCTCGGATTTCATCATTGGCTTCTGTTGCATGAACGCTTCGTTACTTCGCCAGCTCGATCACGGCGGCGGCGGCCTGCCGATCGGTATCGCGCGCCAGTTCTGCGCGCAGTTTAGCAAATCTGTCCGCGATCGCCTGCCGCCGGTCCGCGTCGCCGAGCAGCGCGTACACCGAATCCGCAATGGCGGCGGGCGTTGCACGCCGTTGAATAAACTCGGGCACGAGCGGTTCTTCGGTGAGCAGATTGGGTAACGTGAAATACTGCAGTTTCACCAGCCTGAGCGCCCGGAGAATGACGTACGAGAACGGTGCCAGTGTGTACGCGGCGACGGTCGGTTTGCCGAGCAGCGCCGACTCAAGGGCCGCAGTGCCCGAGGCCAGCACGACAATGTCGGCTGCCGACATGGCGGCCTCCGATTTCCCGTCCAATATCCGCACGGCATTCGCCAGTCCCGACGACGCGACCTGCTCCACGATCATCCCGCGGAGCGATGAGCTCGCCACGGGCGTCACAAACCGGAGTTCGGGCACCTTCCCCAACAACGCCGCAGCCGCACCGTACAGCACCGGCCCGAGGCGCCGGACTTCACCGCGCCGGCTGCCGGGCAGAATCGCAATGACGGGCTCCGTCCCAAAGCCAAGTTCTGCTTTTGCCGCATCGATATCGACCTCGACCGGGATACTGTCGGCACGCGGGTGACCGACGAATACCGCATCGATGCCCTGTTCGTCGTAAAGCGCCTTTTCGAACGGCAGAATGCACAGCACGCGGTCAGCGGCTCGCTGAACCGTTCGAATGCGTCCGGGTCGCCATGCCCAGATTGACGGACTGACGTAGTGAACCGTAGGCACTCCGGACAAACGCAAACCCCGCTCCAGTCCAAGATTGAAGTCCGGCGCATCGATACCGACAAACACGTCCGGCGGCGATGCCTGCCAGCGTCGCCGCAACGCCCTGCGCAGCCGCAGCAGCCTCGGGATATGCCTGAGCGGCTCGACCAGCCCCATGACCGCAAGCGATTCCGCAGAAGCCCACTGTTCGCAGCCCGCATCGAGCATCGCGGGGCCGGCAACGCCCTCGAATACAGCGCCCGGACAACGCGCCCGAATCGCGCGGATCAGTCCCGCACCCAGTAAATCGCCGGAAGACTCGCCAGCGACGAGACCGATCTTCATGCGCCGTCAGCGAACGATGCCGCGCTCCGAAGAGCGCAACGACTCGAGCAGCACATCCAGCTCAGAATGGTCCTGTGCCGCCTCGGCAACGATCGCGATGGCGTCGGCGAGCTTGTGACCTTTGCGGAATACGGTCCGATACGCGTCCTTGATTGCGCGAATCTGATCGGCTGAAAATCCGCGTCGCTTCAGACCTTCGCTGTTGATGCCTTTTGGCGCGGCCGGAGTACCGGATACCATGGTGTACGCCGGTACGTCACGGTTGATGCCGCTGTACATACCTACGAACGCATGCGCCCCAACGCGGCAGAACTGGTGCACGCCGGACTTACCCCCGAAAATGGCCCAGTCGCCGACGTGAACGTGACCGGCGAGTGTCGCACCGTTGGCCATGATCGTCTGATTTCCTATCACACAGTCGTGTGCGATGTGCACGTAGGCCATGATCCAGTTGTCGTCGCCGATAAGGGTACTGCCCGCATCCTGAATCGTGCCACGGCTGATCGTGACGAACTCGCGGATGGTATTGCGGTCCCCGATCTCAAGTTGCGTCGGTTCTCCGGCGTATTTCTTGTCCTGAGGATCGTCGCCGACGGAAGCAAACTGGTAGATTCGATTATCCTCGCCGATGCGCGTCGGACCGTTGACGACGACATGACTTTCGATCCTCGTGCCGCGACCGATTTCGACCTGTTCGCCGATCACGGTGTACGGCCCGATTTCTACATCGTCGGCTATCGTCGCGCCTTTCGCGACGACCGCGGTGGGATGAATCATTTTTCGAGTTTCCTCACTCGATCGTACAGTGTGCCAATACGCCTGAACCGTGCCAGTTGCCGTGCCCAGCCCTTGGCCGGCTCAGCCGGAAAGCTCGCGGCATAGGTCCCAGGCTCGGTGATGTCCTTCGACAAATACGATTTCGCCGCCACGACCACATCGTCACACACCGTGATGTGGCCTACGGTGCCGGCCATACCGGCGAACATACAGCGTTTTCCGATCGTCGCGCTGCCCGCAATGCCTGAACAGCCCGCCATAGCGGTGTGTTCTCCAAGCCGCACATTGTGTGCAACCATGCACAGGTTGTCTATGCGCACGCCGTTCTCGATCACGGTATCGCCAATGGCTCCGCAATCCACCGTTGAGTTGGCGCCGATTTCGACATCGTCCCCGATTCGCACACCGCCGACCTGAGGTACTTTGACCCAGCCTTCCGGCGTCATCGCGTTGCCGAAGCCGTCCGCGCCGATCACGACGCCGGGATGAAAAATGCCGCGCACGCCGATTTTGACACGCTGCACAATGGTGACGTTGGCAATCAGCCGGCAGTCGTCGCCGATATGGCAATCCGGTCCGACGACGGTGCCTGGACCCAGATACACGTTACGACCGATGCTGGCATTGGCGCCGACAATCACGTTGGCCGCAATGTGCGCACTCGGATCGATACCGGCCGACGCGTCGACGACGGCAGACGGGTGCACTGCCGGCGGATACTCGGGCGCCGGACAGACCACTGCCGCCATGCGCGCGTAAGTCGCATACGGATCGTCGCTGAGCATGGACGCAACCGGGCAGTGTTGCGCATCGGCAGGACGCAGAATGACTGCGGCAGCGGATGTGGTTGGCAATTGCTCAGCGTAGGTTCTGCTCGAGAGGAAACTGAGAGATTCCGGACCCGCGCTCACCAGCGAAGCCACGTTGCTGACGAGCGTATCCGGATCGCCGATCATCTCGCAGCCAAAGCGCGTTGCGAGTTCTCCCAGACTGACCGGCATTGAAAGAGGACGACCGCGCTACTGCGCGTTCGCCTGCTGACTGGCCGATACTGCCGCCAATGCACCTTCCGTGATGTTGATTGCCGTGCTGGCGAACAAGACGCCGTCGCTGATGATCAGGTCGAAGCCCTGTGACTGAGCATACTCGCGCACTTCCGTGATCAGAGATCGCTGCAATTCGCCAAGTTCCTCGTTGCGGCGCAGATTGACGTCTTCCTCATACTCCTGACGAAGACGCTGAAAATCGCGCTGCAGACTGCGGAATTCCTTCTCGGCCGAATTGCGCTCTACTTCGCCCATCACCGCGGCATCTTTCTGGGTTTTTGCACTGAATTCTTCAAGCTCCTTGCCCTTGGCAATCAGTTCGCGCTCGCGCGGCGCGAACTCCTCCTGAAGCGCCAGCAGCACTTCCTTGGTCTGAGGTGCATTCTCCATCACGTATTGCAAATTGATATACCCAATTTTCGCGTCCTGTGCGACGGCCGGCATCATGCATGCGCCAGCAAGTACGACGCCCAGGGTTGCTCTGACCAGTTGCTTTTTCATAACACTCATGTAGTCCATTCCTTAAAACGCTTGTCCAATCGAGAACTGAAATCGTTCGATTTCGTCTCCGTAGTACCTGTCGTTGCCATCGTACGGATTCAGCGGATAAGCATAACTGAATCGGAACAATCCGAGCGGAGCCAGCCACTGTACGCCGATGCCGACGGACGATCTAAGTTCGTCGAAATCCGGTTTGTACTCAATCGGACTGCCCAGTTTGTCGGTAAAACTGACCTCGCCTGTGTTAAATACGTTGCCCACGTCGTAAAAGATGCTGGCCCGAGCCTGACTGGCGAATTTCTCCGGTAGCGGAATTATAAGCTCAAGCTGACTGGCAACCAAAACGTTGCCGCCGTAGGGGCGCCCGAAACTGTCCCGCGGACCCAGATACGACTCCTTAAAGCCGCGCACCGACTGGGGCCCGCCGCCGTAGAACTGCTTGTAGGGCGGCACGGCCGTCGTGGAACCGAGAGCCTCACCGATACCCAGTTCCGAGTTCAGGCGCAACACCCATCGCCCCGTGATCGGAAAATATTTCGTAAAATTGTAGCGCGCCTGGTAGTACTCGACATCGCTGCCCGGCACCGCAAAGCCGAGAAAAAACTGATGGCGCGTTCCGCTGGTCGCAAACAGGAACGAATTTCGGCTGTCGTATGTCCAGCCCGCGAGCAACTCAACCGTGTCGAATTCGGTGCCGAAAAAGGTCTGTCCGTTGCCGATATCCTCAACGAACGGATTGCCGTTGTTCGACACCCAGTCCTGTGCCTGCTCCGTACTCGATGTCGAGGACAGCAACTCGGAGTGCTGAAAAGTAGCACCGAACGTCAAAGTCTGAAATTCACTGATCGGATAGCCGTAGTTCAACGTGGCACCGGCACTCGTCGTCGAAAAGTCCGAGGCAGCCGACGTGAACTGCGTAATGTCCCGGTAATTAATGCTCACGGTACGACTGATGCCGTCCAGTGTGCGCGCGGGGTCCGTATGCGAGATGCTGTAGAGTTTCTGAAAACGCCCCGAATTCAGCTCCAGCGCAACACGATTGCCCGAACCAAGGAAATTCGTATGCACGATGCTGCCGTTCAACAGCAGCTTCTGCGATTCCGAGTAACCGACACCGCCCGAGAACTGCCCGGGCATACGGTATTCCAGATCGACTTCGACATCGACAAGATCGGGACTGCCCGGCACCGGCTCAGTGCGATAGTCCACCGTTCGCTCCAGGTACGGCAGCCGCTGCAGACGCTCCTTCGACCGCTCCATGGCCCGATTGGACAGAAACGCACCTTCCATTTGCCGCATTTCGCGCCGCAGTACTTCGTCGTCCACTTCGCTGACACCGTTGAAGTTGATCCTGCGAACGTACATGCGGTTTTGCGGATTCACGTAAAACGTGATTGCCGCCTCTTTGTTTTCATGGTCGAGTTCCGGCACCGGCTCGATCTCGGAATTCGCATAACCTTCCTCGCCGAGACGAAAACGCATGAACTCGGCCGACTGCGTCAGCACGCGCTGGTTAAACACCGAACCCGGCTGCGCAAAAATCAGGCCCCGCAGCTGCGATTCGGGAACCACCATGTCGCCCACGAGTTTGACCTCGGAGATACGATAGATGTCCCCCTCACTGATATTGATCGTGACGAAGATGTCCTTCTTGTTCGGCGAAATCGCAACCTGTGTCGAATCGACTTTGAAATCAGCGTAACCGCGATCCATGTAAAACGAACGCAGAGTCTCCAGATCGCCTTCGAGCGCTTCCTTCGCGTAACGGTCGTCCTGACGAATCCAGGACAGCCAGTTCGCCGTATCGAGTTCGAAATCGTCGCGAATATCGTCCTCATCGAACGATTCATTGCCGACGATGTTGACCTGCCGAATTTTCGCCCGATCGCCCTCCTTGACGTCGATCTGGATCCGCACCGTATTGTTCGGCCGGTCCTGAATATCCGAGTTGATCTGCACGCCGTACTTGCCGCGGTCGTAATACTGTTCACGCAGGAACATCTCGACGTTATCCAGCACGGACCGGTCGAAGGTTCTGCCGCGTGCCAGCCCGACACCGCGCAACGACTCCATCAGATCTTCCGTTTTGATGTCCTTGTTGCCCTCGATGTTGAAACTCTCAATGGACGGCCGTTCACGCACCGCGACGATCAGCGTATCGCCGTCGCGGCGCATTTCGATGTCATCGAACAGCCCCTGCCCGTAAAGCGTTCTGACGGCTTCCATGATGCGCAGATTGTCGATCGAGTCGCCGACATTGATCGGCAGATAGTTGAACACCGTTCCCTCGGAGATTCGACGCAGGCCTTCGACACGCATATCCCGCACGACGAATTCCTCTGCAGCGGTTGCCGCGCCTGACAGCAGCAGGAACAATGCGGGTAGCAAATTTTTCATCAGTGTATTCAATCCATTCAGTCCGGTAGCCACAAGTAAGGGATGCGGCTATTCCAGAATTCTCGCAATATCGTTGTAAAAGGCAAAGCTCATCAGCAACAGCAACGCCAGTATTCCCACTTGTTGACCGAGTATCTGAGCGCGCTCAGTCATCGGTTTGCCCTTGACGAGTTCGACGAGCTGATAAACGATCTGCCCGCCGTCCAGTACGGGAATCGGCAAAAGATTGAGTATGCCGAGACTGATGCTCACGATAATCAGGAAGTCGACGAACTGCGGCATACCGTAACGCGCCGACTCGCCCGCCATTTGCGCGATGTTGATCGGGCCGCTCATGTTCTTGTATGAGACGTCGCCGGTCAGCATCTCGCCGAGCATTTGCACCGTAAACACCGAACGCTCCCAGGTTTTGCTCACGGCCGACAACAGCGACTGCCCAATGCCGGCGTCGTCCTTAAGACGGCCCACGCCGAGAAAGCCGACGCGCTCGCCATCGCGTTCGTCCTCACCGATCGTAGCCGACACCGAACGGCGCTTCTGATCGCGAACGAAATGCACGACGACGCGCTGGCCCGGAATCGGAGAAACCGCTTCGATCAGATCGTCAAAATCCTCGACGGTCTGCCTGTCGATTGCGACGATACGATCGCCATCCCGAAGTCCCGCTCGTTCGGCCGCCCCGTTGCTGGATAGGTTGCCGATCACAACTGGAAATTTTCCTGGCCTGAATCCAAGTCCGTCGAACAGCATGCCCGGTTCGGTCAGAACGGTCGCGGCCTCAGCGGGTACCGATACGGTCACCGTGCGGCGCACCCCGTCGTCGTCCTCGAGCGTCAACGGGATACGCCCGTCGGAGACGAGTTTGTCGAGAATGCCGATCAACGCCTCGTCCCATGCCAGGACGTCCCTGCCACCCACCGCGGTGATCAGTTCGCCCTCCCTTAGTCCGGCCCTGGCGGCGTAGGATTTGGGTTCGACCTCGCCCACGGTCGGCCGGATGGCGTAGGTGCCGTCCATGAACAGGAACCAGTAGGCGACGATGGCAAATAGAAAATTGAACGCCGGACCGGCCAGCAGCACGGCAATTCGCGCCGGCACCGGGCGCTGATCGAACGCCCGGCCCTCGTCCTCGGCAGGCACTTCGCCTTCCCGGCTATCGAGGAATCTGACATAACCCCCAAGCGGAATCGGCGCAATGCAGAATTCCGTCCTGTCGGGGCCTTTGCCGATGCGCGTCCAGAACGGCGTGCCGAACCCGACCGAGAACCTGAGCGCCTTCATGCCCATCCAGCGGCCCACAATATAGTGGCCGTATTCGTGTACCGTGACCAGAATACTGATCGCGGCGATGAATGCCAGAATACTTGTCAACGTACCGCTCACCGTATTACCTATACCCTCGTTGACTCAGGATCGGAGCCGCAGTTCCCACAGCATTGCACAACACAGTGGGCACGCAGCGATGAACGACGCCTGAACGACACATCAGACCAGCCCAAACCAGACGACGCCAAGCGCAAACAGCGGGGCGGCCGCAGCAATGCTGTCAACGCGGTCCAGCACTCCGCCGTGACCTGGAAACAGGGCGCCGCTGTCTTTCACTCCGGCCGTTCGTTTAAACATGCTGACGGTCAGATCGCCGACCACCGACACGGCCCCGACCGCAAGACAAAACGGTAGCACAACCATTATCGAATGCCCCGCGTACACGGACCAGCCGAATGCGAGTACCGCAACGCCCGCCAGACCGCCTATGACGCCTTCCCAGGTTTTGCCCGGACTGATCTCCGGCGCGAGTTTCACGCGGCCAAACTGCTTGCCCGAAAAATAAGCGCCAATATCCGCCGCCCAGACGATCAGCAACGCGAGCAACAGCAATTGCGGCCGCATGCCGTAGAGGCCCTGCAGAGCGACAGACAACGGCACCAACACCAGTACACCGCATAACCAGCGCACCGCCATCGGGATCGGAGTTGGAAACGCGAATGTCCAGAGAAACGCCAGCAACCACCAGCCGCAGGCAATCTTCAGTATCAGCTCGGCGTCGGCTGCGAACCTGAAGTGGCTCAACGCGATCAATGCCCCGATCAACGCCACGTATACGACGCGCATAACGGATTGGTTCGCGCCCAGGAACCCCGCCCACTCCCAGGCACCGGCCAGAACGAGCAGCGCGATGACGATTTTCGCGGCCGGCGGCGGAAGCACATACAGAACCGTGCCAAGCAACAGGAGAGCGACGATGGCCGTCAATACGCGCGTCCTCAGCATCCAACCGCCTCCACCTGTTCGCCGGTGTGTCCAAACCTGCGCTGCTTCCCGGCAAACGCCTTAAGCGCGCGATTGAACTGCTGCTCATCGAAATCAGGCCAGAGCACGTCGCTAAAATAAAGCTCGGCATAGGCGAGATTCCACAACAAAAAATTGCTGATGCGATGTTCGCCTCCCGTGCGGATCAACAGATCCGGATCGGGAACGTCCGCGAGTTGCAATGCCGCCGTAAACGCCCGCTCATCGATCTCATCGACCTGCAAACTCCCCTCTGCCACCTGCGACGCCAGAGCCCTCGACGCCGTTACAATATCCCACCGGCCGCCGTAAGCAATCGCAACGATCAGCGTCAGTCCGGTATTTCCGGCCGTCTTCTCCTCCGCGCCGCGAATCTTGTCACGCAGCCCTGCCGAGAGCTGATCGATGGCGCCAACGAAACGCAACCTGACCTTATTACGATGCAGCTCCGCGACTTCTCGTCGCAGCGCTTCGATAAAGAGTCCCATTAGCCGGCTGACCTCGTCCTCGGGCCGCTGCCAGTTTTCGCTGCTGAATGCGAACAGGGTCAGGTATTCGATGCCACGGTTGGCGGCCGTCTCCACCGCGGTACGCGCGGCACCGACGCCCGCCCGGTGGCCACTGTGCCGAGCTTTATTGCGTGCGCGGGCCCAGCGGCCGTTGCCGTCCATGATGATAGCGACGTGCCGCAGTACAGCGGCGGGCGATTGGCGTTCCTTATCGGTCATCGATGAGTTTCGGCAAAACTGCTGACGTTTGTGATAACAGCACGCAAAGGAATCAGATTTCCATCAGTTCGGCTTCCTTGCCTGCAAGCACCTGATCGATCTCTCCAACGTACTTGTCAGTAATGGCCTGAATTTCCCCCTCAGCACGACGCTCCTCGTCTTCGCCGATCAGCTTTTCCTTTAGCATTTCCTTAATGTCGTGCATGGCGTCGCGGCGTATGTTACGAACCGCGATACGGCCTCCCTCGGCCTCCTGGCGAACCACACGAATCATGTCTTTGCGGCGCTCCTCGGTCAGTGCCGGAAGCGGCACTCGAATAACGGTCCCGGCGGACGACGGGTTAAGGCCGAGATCGGACGCCATGATGGCTTTCTCGATGGGCTGTACCATGTCTTTCTCCCACGGCGTCACCGTCAGCGTACGTGAATCCTCGACGCCGACGTTCGAGACCTGGTTGAGCGGCACCTGGCTGCCGTAATACTCCACCGTAATGTGATCCAGCAGGCTCGTGTGCGCGCGCCCGGTCCGTATCTTCGTCAGCTCCTGCTGCAACGATGCGACGCTTTTTGCCATACGTTCGCCGGTGTCTTTCTTAATCTCATCCAACACAATTTCTTTCCTCTAAGCTCCGCCCGGGAATCGTCAGGCAGTCACGACCGTGCCGACCGATTCTCCCGCGATCGCCTCTACCAGCGCATTCGCACGAGACAGGTCAAACACTCGCAGCGGCAGGTCGTTGTCACGGCACATTACGATTGCGGTGGCATCCATAACGTTCAGTTTGTCCGCAATCACCTGATCGTAAGAAACGGACTCGTAGCGTTTTGCGGCGGCCGTCGTCATCGGGTCCGCGTCGTAGACACCGTCGACCTTGGTCGCCTTGAGCAAAACGTCCGCGCCGATTTCAATGGCCCGCAGACTGGCCGCCGTATCCGTCGTGAAAAACGGATTGCCAGTGCCTGCAGCCATAATCACAACGCGGCCTTTTTCGAGATGCCGGATCGCACGCCGGCGGATGTAATCCTCACAGACCGCATTGATTTCGAGTGCGGACATCACCCTCGCGTGAACGTCCAGCGACTCCAGCGCATCCTGAATTGCGAGCGCATTCATGACCGTGGCCAGCATACCCATGTAGTCGCCGGTTACGCGATCCATTCCGGCACGCGCCAGACCGGCGCCACGAAATATGTTACCGCCGCCGATCACGATCGCGATCTGTACGCCCGAGCGATGCGCAGTCGCCAGCTCAGCCGCAATGCGTTGAATGACCGCCGGCTCAATGCCGTAATCCAGCTCCCCCATCAGCGCTTCACCACTGAGTTTCAACAGTACACGACTGTACCGGGCCGGACTGTCATTCATACGCTTTCCTCCCCAGGACCTGTTAGCACCAATGTCATCGACCCTGCCGAGGCGGTTTTTTGTGCCGGCAAGGCGGAGCGAGCACCGTGTAGCACCGCTACATCAGCGAGCGACAACGCCGCCGGGCGAAAAACCACCTCGGCCCGTACGGGTTGTGCCTGAAAAAGCGCCTCTCGGCGTTGCTCGTCATTCATTTGACCCGTCAAACCTCATTCCTCGCGCCCTGACAGGCGCTTTTTCAGGCACAACAGGGTCGACGACATTGGTGTTAACAGGCCCTAACAACTTCCGTCGCTTCCCGCTAGTGGGCCGTGCGGTAAATTCGGTTACTTTCAGTCGCATCACAACGCCCTTGGGCAAGGCGAGCGAGCGCAGGACTGGCCGTCGCCAATTCAAGCGAGCTCAACGCCGCCGAAGGGCGTTGTGGTGCGACCCACCGGGAGCCCTTCTCAAGGGGCATACCGGTGTTGAAGCGGCTTGACATAGCCCGGCTATGCCGGCACCGCTTCGCCTGGGTCTGCCCCTTGAGAAGGACTCTGAAAGTGACCGAATTTACCGCACGGCCCACTAGTCGTCCTTCTTCGCGTCTTCGATCTGCTTCATGACCTCGTCCGCAAAATTTTCTTTTTTCTTTTCGATGCCTTCACCGACCTCGAATCGCGTAAACGACACGACGGACGCATTTGCCGACTTAAGTAACTGTCCCACAGACTGCTTGTCATCCTTAACGAACGGCTGACCGACCAGCGTAATTTCCTTCAGAAACTTGTTGATGCGGCCGCCGATCATTTTTTCGATGATTTCGGGCGGCTTGCCCGACTCCTGGGCCTGCTCCGTAAAAATGCGCTTTTCGCGTTCGAGCGTTTCGGCCGGGACACCGGACTCATCGATACAGGTCGGATTGATCGCCGCGACGTGCATTGCGATGTCGCGCGCCAGTGCCTCATCGCCGCCATCCAATGCCACCACCGCGCCGATTCGAGCACCGTGTGTGTACGCCCCGATAGGCCCGTCGTTTTCGATGACGTCCACACGACGTACCGAAATATTCTCACCGACCTTCTGTACGAGTTCGGCGCGCGCCGTCTCTATCGACTGACCGCTGCCGATACTCTGCGACGCCAGTGCTGCGACGTCCGTCGTCCCGCTTGCGAGTGCGGCCGCGGCAACGGCTTCGGCGAAACCGACGAAGTTCTCATCCTTCGCAACGAAATCCGTTTCCGAATTGACTTCGGCGATCACTGCCTTCGTACCGTTTGCCTGTATGACGATGCGCCCGTCCGCGGCAACGCGGCCGGCTTTCTTGTCAGCCTTCGCCTGACCGGACTTGCGCAGCGCCTCGGCGGCGGTGTCGGCATCGCCGTTGGCCTCAACCAGCGCTTTTTTGCACTCCATCATGCCGGCTCCGGTACGCTCCCGAAGCGCCTTTACCATCGCTGCTGTTATCGACATGTCCTTAATCCTTTTTTTCCTGTCCTTCCGGAGATTCGACTGCATCCGACGCGGCGCTCGGCGGCTCGGGCTTTTCTTTCGCAGCGTCCTCCTTCGCCGTTTCCGCCTGTGCCGCACCATTTACGGGCTTCGCCGGCGCCTTTTTGCGCACGGCCGGCTTCTTCTTCGCCGCAGGCTTCCTGCCCGCTTTTCTGCGTGCCGCCTTCTTCGGCTTGCCATCCTCATCGAGTTCCACGAAATCGTCCTCGCCCAGCGCAACCTCGGGTACGGAGGCTTTGCCGTCGAGTACGGCATCGGCAACCAGTCCTGCGTACAATTCGATCGCACGCATCGCGTCGTCGTTGCCGGGGATGACGTAATCCACACCTTCCGGCGAGCAGTTCGTATCGACGACCGCAACCACAGGAATACCGAGTTTTCTCGCTTCCCGGATGGCAATGTTCTCGTGCTCTACGTCGACGACAAACAGCACGTCGGGCAGCGATCGCATTTCCTTGATGCCGCCCAGGCTCTTTTCGAGTTTTTCCTGTTCTCGGCTGAGGCCGAGCACTTCTTTCTTGGTGAGGCCCTCGAAACCGCCCTCCTCAGCCATTTTCTCAAGCGTTGTGAGCCGCCGGACGGACTGACGAATCGTTTTGTAGTTGGTCAGCATGCCGCCGAGCCAGCGCTGCGAAACGAACGGCTGCTCGCAGCGCTTCGCATGCGTCTGCACGGCTTCGCGCGCGGCCCGCTTGGTGCCGACAAACAGAATCCGGCCGCCATCGGCCACCGTTGCCCTGATGAAGGCGTAGGCCTCGCGTGCCAGCGGCAGGCTCTTTTCGAGGTTGATAATGTGGATTTTGTTACGTTCGCCGAAGATGTAGGGTGCCATCTTCGGGTTCCAGTAACGGGTCTGATGCCCAAAATGCACGCCAGCCTCTAGCATCTGGCGCATGGTAACGTCTGCCATCTCAAATTCTCCGGGTTAGGCCTCCGCATATCCCAGCGCACAACCCCTTTTTCGGCGGAGCACCCAGTGCGATGTGTCGATATGCGTGTGATATTTTGCGTCACCGGCAGCGATCCGCGTTAACGTGTTGCTACCGGCGCGCGCGCTTTATACCATAGCCGGCCGCACGCAACAACGGCCCCGGGCGGGGCCGCAATGATTCCCGAAAGTACAGGTTCTCATGAACATTCCGATCAAGACGCCGGAACAACAGGAAAAGATGCGAGTCGCCGGGCGGCTTGCCGCCGATGTTCTTGATATGATTGGGGATTATGTAAAACCCGGGGTCACGACCGGGGAGCTCGACGCGATCTGTCACGAGTACATAACGGGCGTGCAGGACGCGATCCCCGCACCGCTCAATTACAAGGGCTTCCCGAAGTCGATCTGCACATCGGTCAACAACGTTGTCTGTCACGGCATTCCGGGCGAAAAAAAGCTCAAATCCGGCGACGCGGTTAATATCGACATCACGGTCAAAAAAGACGGTTTTCACGGCGATACCAGCCGCATGTTTTTCGTCGGCAGGGAAAACGTGCTGGCACGGCGCCTGTCCGACGTTGCATTCCGCGGCATGTGGCTGGGTATTGAGGAGCTGGGTCCCGGCAAACACCTTGGCGATGTCGGCGTTGCCATCGAAAAGCATGTCCGGACGCACCGCTATTCGGTGGTCAAAGAGTACTGCGGTCACGGTATCGGCGAAGGGTTTCACGAGGACCCGCAGGTCCTTCACTACAACACGCGGCAGAAAGGCGTCGAGTTGTGCGAAGGCATGACGCTGACTGTGGAACCGATGGTCAACGCCGGTAAACCGGACACCCGGCTGCTCCCGGACGGCTGGACCGTAGTGACCCGCGACCGCAGTCTGTCGGCACAGTGGGAGCACACCTGCCTGGTAACCGCCACCGGTGTCGAGGTGCTCACGCTGGGAGCCGCAGATCGCTGAGATAGCCCGCCCAATCGCAGAAGTTCGCGCTGCGATCGCCGAGTCCGACGCCGATCTGAAACAGCAGTTCGAAGCTGGCGCCGATGTGCGCCAGCTCGTGCGGCAGCGCGCCGGCAGCGTCGACGAGCAACTGATTCGACTGTGGGACACACACGTCGGCGACCGCGGCGCGGCACTCGTCGCCGTGGGCGGTTACGGTCGCGGAGAACTGCACCCGTACTCGGATATCGATGTGATGCTGCTGCTGCCCGATGCCATCGCCGCCGAGGATGAGGACGCGCTGTCGGCCTTCGTCACATCGCTCTGGGACGTCGGATTGGACGTCGGACACAGCGTTCGCACGCTGGAACAGTGCGACGCAGAGGCCCGCGCCGACCTGACCATCGCCACGACACTGATGGAAGCGCGGCTGCTGACGGGCCCGCAGACACTGTTCGAGGACATGCAGCGCCTGATTGCGACGGATCGTATGTGGCCCTCATCCCGGTTTTTCGAGGAAAAGCGCAAGGAGCAGATTGCACGGCATCACCGCTATCACGATACGGCCTACAACCTCGAGCCTAACGTCAAGGGCAGCCCCGGGGGACTCCGCGACATTCAGATGATCGCGTGGGTGGCAAAACGCCACTTCGGCGCCGCCACGCTCGCCGAACTCGTAGACCACCGGTTCCTGACACCGGTACAGCTCACGCGGCTGCAGGAAGGCGAGGCCTTTCTCTGGAAAATTCGTTTTGCGCTGCACATTCTGACCGGCCGCCGCGAAGACCGTCTGCTGTTCGATCACCAGACCCGCCTCGCCACGCTGCTCGGCTACGAAGATGCGAGTTACACGCTCGCGGTCGAGCAACTGATGCAGCGGTACTACCGCACGGTTATGGAACTGAGTCGACTCAATGAAATGCTGCTGCAGCAGTTCGAAGAAGCGATTCTGATGGACCCGAATGCCGCGGCAGCCCCGTTAAATGAGCGATTTCAGGTCAAGAACGGTTTCCTGCAGACCAGCGATGAACAGGTATTCGCCCGCGAACCCTCCGCATTGCTGGAACTGTTTCTGTTGCTGCAGCAAAACCCGGATCTGCGCGGCGTCAGCGCTTATACGATCGGATCGATCAAGCGTAATCTGCATCTGATCGATGACGAGTTCCGCCAGAACCCCCGTAACCACCGTTTATTTCTGAACATTTTGCGCGCGCCTAAAGGCGTAACCCACGAACTGCGCAGAATGAATTTGTATGGTGTGCTCGGGCTGTACATTCCGGCCTTCGGCCGCATTGTCGGCCGCATGCAATACGATTTGTTCCACGCCTATACCGTCGACGAACACACCCTGTTTGTCGTCAGCAATCTGCGCCGTTTTGCACTGAGCCGCTTCGACCACGAATTTCCGCACTGCAGCGAAGTCATGCAGTCGCTCGAACAGCCGGAAATCGCCTACCTGAGCGGTCTGTTCCACGATATCGCCAAGGGGCGCGGCGGCGATCATTCCGAACTCGGCGCCGTCGATGCCGAGGCCTTTTGTCTCGAGCACGGCCTGTCGCAGTACGAGGCACGCACCGTCGCCTGGTTGGTTCGTAATCACCTGATCTTGTCGACCACCGCACAAAAACGGGACCTCGGCGACGCCGACGTCATCAACGAGTTCGCGGAACTTGTCGGCGACCCGCTGCACCTCGACTATCTTTACGTGCTGACCGTGGCCGACGTGCGTGGCACAGATCCGAAGCTCTGGAACTCCTGGAAGGCGCAATTGTTTCGCGACCTCTACGAGTTGACGAAGCGCGCGCTGCGCCGCGGCCTCGAGAACCCGCTTGAAAGCGAACAACTCGTGATCGAAAAAAAGGACAAGGCCTACAGCTACCTTGACGAAGCCGGTATCCCGCGCGAGCGAGTGGATCGGATCTGGACGCTGTTTCACAGACAGTACTTTCTGCGCTACCGCAGTTCCGAGATTGCGTGGCACACCGAATGGCTGGCGGACTCCGACATTGAAACGGAAACCGGCCTCGTCGACGTACGGCGACGACGCACCGGCGATGGCGTTGAGGCGGTGTTGTATGCGCCGCAGACACGACGTATCTTCGCCCACGCCACTGCCGTGCTCGACGAACTCGGGATGACGATCGCCGACGCTCGAATCGTGCCGCTCGACACGGGCTTTAGTATCGATACCTATGTCTTTATGGAATCCGATAAGCGTGTCGAGATCGATGAAAACCGCATCAACAAGGTGCGCCGCTCGCTGACGCGCATACTGACGGCTGGCGACGACAACGTGGTCGACGTCACGCGGACGCGCACACGTCAGGCGCGGATGTTCGAGACGAGGACCAGTATCGACTTCGGGACCGATTTGTCGGGCACGCAGACCGTCATGGATCTTACGGCAGCGGATCGGCCCGGCCTGCTGAGCAAAATCGGGCAGGTGTTCGTCGAGCAGGGAATCGATATCGCCTCGGCGAAAATCATGACGATCGGCGAACGTGCCGAAGACGTGTTTTACATCAGCGACGAAAACGGCAGGGCGCTGAGCGACGATGCACAGGAACGACTTGGAACGGCGTTGCTCGCAGCGCTGGACAATACTACTGCCGGGAGCCAAAAAGGATAGAGCATGCAGGACCTTCAGAACACGATCGAACGCGCGTTTGACGAGCGATCGGACGGAATCTCGAACATCGCCGAAGCACGAGAGGCGGTAGAGGATGCGATTGCGCTGCTCGATACCGGAAAAGCCCGCGTGGCAGAACCCGGCGGAGACGGCTGGCAGGTCAATCAGTGGTTAAAAAAAGCCGTGTTACTGAGCTTTGGCTTCCGGGACAACGTGGTCATTGAGGGCGGCCACAGCCGATTCTATGACAAGGTCCCGATGAAGTACGCCGACTACACCGCACAACAGTTCGCGGACGACGGTGTAAGAGTGGTACCGGACGCCATCGTTCGTCGTGGCGCGTATGTCGCACCCGATGTCGTGCTGATGCCGAGTTATACGAACATCGGTGCATTCGTCGATCGCGGCACGATGGTCGATACGTGGGCCACTGTGGGCAGCTGTGCACAGATTGGCAAAAACGTGCATTTATCAGGCGGTGTCGGAATCGGCGGCGTACTGGAACCGGTTCAGGCCGGCCCGACCATTATCGAGGACGACTGCTTCATCGGCGCGCGCTCGGAAGTTGTCGAGGGTGTCGTCGTCGGCAAAGGCTCGGTCATCTCTATGGGCGTCTACCTTGGACAAAGCACGCGGATTTACAACCGCGAAACCGGAGAAATCGGCTACGGCGCCGTGCCGCCCGGTTCCGTCGTCGTATCGGGCAATCTGCCATCGGCGGACGGCACTCATTCACTGTACTGCGCCGTCATCGTAAAACAGGTCGACGAGAAGACGCGCGCCAAAACCGGCCTGAACGAACTGCTCCGCGACCTGGACCGGACCTGAAATGCTGACTGTTTTCGGCATCAAAAACTGCGACACCTGCCGTCGATCGCGCCGCTATTTCTCCGAGCATGACATCGACTTTGAGTTTCACGACCTCCGCGACGACGGCCTCGATATCCAGATGCTGGAACGCTGGTCGGAACGCATCGACTGGGAGGCGCTGTTAAACAGGAAAAGCAAAACCTGGCGAAACCTTCCGCAGACCGATCGCGAAGGGCTGACCCGCGACCGCGCGTTCGCGCTGATGCTCAAACACCCGACGCTCATCAAACGACCCGTGCTGGAATCGCCGGACATTATGGCTGTCGGATTTTCCGAACAGCGCATGACGGAATTCAGAAACAGTGACAACTCGTAGTGCTCGGGCCTGTCAACCGATTCGGCCGGTAATATAATCTTCGGTAAGCCGGTGCTGAGGGTTGGTAAACACCTTGTCGGTCTGATCCACTTCGACGAGGTGGCCGAGATGGAAGTATGCGACTCGCCGGGAGACACGCGCTGCCTGCTGCATTGAGTGAGTGACGATCACAATCGCGTAGTCTTCGCACAACTCGTCCATAAGATCCTCAATGCGCGCCGTAGCGATTGGATCCAGCGCCGAGCAAGGCTCATCCATCAGGATTACCTCGGGATCGACGGCGATGGTGCGGGCAATACACAGGCGTTGCTGCTGGCCGCCCGACAAACTCGTCCCGGGTTCGTCGAGACGGTCTTTGACTTCCTTCAGCAGACCGGCGCGCTCAAGACTCGTGTGCACGATGTCGTCGAGTTCGGCACGGTCGGCCGCCAGCCCGTGAATGCGCGGACCGTAAGCCACATTGTCATAAATACTCTTGGGAAACGGATTGGGTTTCTGGAAAACCATGCCGACGCGCGCCCGCAATGTCACAGGGTCCTGTGAGCGGCTGTAGATGTCGTGGCCGTCCAACGTGATACTCCCTGTGATGCGGGCCGTTTCTATCGTATCGTTCATCCTGTTCAGACAGCGAAGAAAAGTCGACTTGCCACAACCCGACGGACCGATCAGGGCGACAACCTCGCGCTTGCCGATCTCAAGGGTCACGTCCCGAATCGCGTGATTCTCGCCGTACCAGACGTTGACGTTTTCAGCCACCATAAAGGGCGTGTCACAGCGCACATTACCCACCGTCGCACCGCCGAGTTCCGTCTCCTGCTCATCGAACACGGCCATCGGCGCAGCCGGAGTCCCCGGAGCGGTTTCCTGTGGCGAAACCGGTGTTTCCGGATCGGACACGTCGCGTTTATTGTCGGAATTCATTTCGGTCATAACTGCCATCTTCATACGGGGCACCTTGCGGCTCAATTGTGCCTTACCATTGACGCTCCATGCGCCTGCGAATAATCACGGCGGCAAGATTCATCAGCAACAGGAAACTGAGTAGCACAATGATCGCCGCCGACGTTCGTTCAGCGAACGCACGCTCCGGGCTGTCGGCCCACAGATAAATCTGCACGGGCAGTGCCGTGGCCGGATCGGTAAAGCCGCCTGGCACATCGACGATGAACGCAACCATACCAATCATCAGCAGTGGTGCCGACTCACCCAGCGCACGACTCATACCGATGATCGTTCCGGTCAGCATACCGGGCATGGCCAGCGGCAGCACATGATGAAACACGACCTGAGTCTGCGACGCACCCAGTCCGAGCGCCGCCTCACGAATCGAGGGCGGTACGGCTTTGATCGACGCACGTGACGCGATGATGATCACGGGCAGGGTCAGCAAGGTCAGCACGAGACCGCCAACCAACGGAGCGGATCGCGGCAGCGCCAGATAATTGATGAATACGGCAAGTCCGAGCAACCCGAACACGATCGAAGGCACGGCGGCCAGATTGTTGATATTGACTTCGATGAGGTCGGACCAGCGATTACGGGGCGCAAACTCCTCGAGGTAAATCGCGGCAGCGACGCCGATCGGAAACGCCAGAACAACCGTAACGAGCAGCATGTAAAACGACCCCATCGTCGCACCGCGGATGCCCGCAAGTTCCGGCTCGCGTGAGTCACCATTCGAGAACAGCGCCGCATTAATGCGTTTCTCGAGGCGGCCGGACGACTCAAGTATTCGCACCCACGCAATCTGTCTGTCGGACAGGGTGCGCAGACTCTCATCGATGCCCGCGTCGATATTGCCTTTCACCAGCATGTCGACATTCGACGCCGCCGGCAGCCACAATGTCTGCGTCGTCCCGATCAGAGAAGGGTCGGCGACGACCATGTCGCGTATCGCGTAGCCCGCTCCGGCACTGATCAGACGATTTGACTCGCGCCGCTCGGCACGGCCGGAGACTCCGCCTAACGCATTGCGCAGAGCACCGCGTACCAGCGCGTCAAAGTCCGCGTAGTCGAGGTCCGGCTCACCACCCGGCGCAAGTACGTCCGCGGAAAACTCGACGTCGAGTTTCAGAAACGTCTGAAGAAACGCCGAAGATCCGTTGCCGATCAGCGTCCAGAAGAAGACACCCAGAAACAGCACCCCTACGGCTGTCGCAAGCATGCCGGCAGACCGAAACAGAAATTCTCTGCGCCGTCTGCGCGCGATGCCGGCTTCGACTTTTTCGACGGTCGTCATAACGTCTGGCGGGCCGCTTGATACATTCGGTGACTCGCAGTCGCATCACAACGCCTTATGGCAAGGCGGGCGAGCGCAGGACTGGCCGTCGCCAATTCAAGTGAGCTCAACGCCGCCGAAAGGCGTTGTGGTGCGAACCACAGGGAGCCCTTCTCAGGGGGCATACCGGTGTTGAAGCGGCTTGACATAGCCCGGCTATGCCGGCACCTCTTCGCCTGGGCCTGCCCCCTGAGAAGGACTCTGAGAGTGACCGAATGTATCAAGCGGCCCACTAGTCGTACTGTTCGCGATACTTGCGAACGACGTTCAGGCCGATCACGTTGAGTATCAGTGTGACGACAAACAGCATAAGCCCAAGCGCGAACGCGGCCAGAGTCTTGGCACTGTCGAATTCCTGGTCACCGACAAGCAGGGTGACAATTTGCACCGTCACAGTAGTCACCGCCTCAAAAGGATTTGCCGTCAGATTGGCCGCAAGCCCGGCCGCCATCACGACGATCATCGTTTCGCCGATTGCGCGAGAAACCGCGAGCAAAATGCCGCCCACAATGCCGGGCAGCGCCGCGGGTATCACGACGTTGGTCATGGTCTCGGAGCGTGTCGAGCCAAGCCCGAGTGCGCCGTCACGCATCGCGGTCGGTACGGCGTTGATGGCATCGTCGGCCAGCGATGAAACCAAAGGAATAATCATAATCCCCATGACCAGCCCTGCCGCGAGCGCACTCTCGGACGCAACCTCTATACCGGCGGACTCACCGGCCCTGCGCACCCACGGAGCCACCGTCAGAGCTGCGAAAAAGCCGTACACGACAGTCGGAATGCCGGCCAGTACCTCCAGCAACGGCTTGGCAATATTTCGCACACGATTCGACGAATACTCCGCCAGGTAAATCGCCGTCATCAGACCGACCGGGACGGCAACGAACATCGCAATGGCCGTGATCAGCAGCGTGCCGGTGAACAGCGGTACAGCGCCAAAACTGCCCGAGGAACCCACCTGGTCCACACGAATGGCCGTCTGCGGACTCCAGCTCAGACCGAACAGGAACTCGCTGACGGGCACCTTCTGAAAAAAGCGGATCGCTTCGAACAGCACCGAAAGGACGATACCGACGGTCGTGAAAATCGCGATGCTCGATGCACCGATCAGTAACCAGCGGACGACGGATTCAACGCGATTGCGTGCCCGCAGCGTCGGATCGATACGCCGCCAGGCCAGCGCACCGCCTAGCCCCGCAATGCCCAGCGCCAACACGGTGAGTAACCGATGACTGATTTCCATATAGCGGTTGTAGCGGTCGGCCGCGCCCTGCAGGCTGTCGTCGATTTCGATACTGACGACATCGCCCGAAGCCAGATTCTGAATATTGTTGACCAGCAGATTCAGTTCGCCCGATGACAACGATCGATAGGATGCCGGCAGTTCACTGACTACGAGTGCGATAACGACGCGCGGTTCGACCGTGAGCCAGAAGAGGATGAGCGCCAATGCGGGAAGCAGGCACGATATCGCAACGAAATAGCCGTAATATCCGGGCAGCGAATGCAGCCGCTGCCCGTTGCCGGGTCCGCCCACCAGCGCAAGCGAACGGCCGCGTCCGAAAAAGAACGCGGCCGTCGCCATCACGCCCAGAATCAAAATCAGGGTCATGCTTTGCATTCAGGTATTAACAGGCCCTGGTGGGCCGTGCGGTAAATTCGGTCACTTTCAGAGTCCTTCTCAAGGGGCAGACCCAGGCGAAGCGGTGCCGGCATAGCCGGGCTATGTCAAGTGGCTTCAACACCGGTATGCCCCTTGAGAAGGGCTCCCTGTGGGTCGTAACACAACGCCCTTCGGCGGTGTTGAGCTCGCTTGAATTGGCGACGGCCAGTCCTGCGCTCGCTCGCCTTGCCATAAGGCGTTGTGATGCGACTGAGAGTCACCGAATTTATCAAGCGGCCCACTAGTTTTCAGCGAGCATCAACGGTCTGAGTTCGCGCACTGCCGCCGCAACTTCGCGCCGCTCTGCATCCGGCATCGGAATCAGACCGCGCTCAGAGAGATAACCCTCCTCGCCCCAGGCGCGTTCGCTCGTAAACTCGCGCAGGTAGCCTCGCAGCCCCGGTATGACGTCGACATGCGCTTTCTTGGCATAGAAGTACAGCGGACGCGAGACCGGATATTCGCCATCGGCAATGGCATCGAACGTCGGTCCGACGCCATCGACAAATGCACCTTTCACTTTCTCCATGTTCTGATCCAGGAAGCTGAAACCGAAGATTCCGAACGCATTCGGGTTTGCCTGCAGCTTCTGCACAATCAGGTTGTCGTTTTCACCCGCTTCGACGAACGCACCGTCCTCGCGTACCGTGTGACAGATTGCTTTGTAGCGATTTTTGTCGCTGTTTTTGAGTTCCGCGATCCACGACACCGACTTGCATCCGCCTTCCATCGCAAGTTCGACGAAAGCATCGCGAGTACCCGAGGTCGGCGGCGGTCCGAGAACCTCAATCCTGCTGGCCGGCAGCTGCGGATTTACGTCAGCCCAGGTCCTGTACGGGTTCGGGACCAGTTCACCGTCGCTTTCACCGGGCACTTCTTTCGCGAGCGCCATGAAAATATCTGCACGGCTCAGACGCAGGGTGGGCGCATCGATCGCGTTGGCGAGCACGATGCCGTCGTAGCCGATCCTGACTTCGATTATCTCGGTCACACCGTTGGATGCGCAGGTTGCCACTTCCGAGGACTTAATGGCACGCGACGAATTCGCCACGTCCGGATAATCGACGCCGACGCCGTCGCAGAACAGTTTCAGGCCGCCGCCGGAACCTGTCGATTCGATTTTTGGCGTCTTGAACTCGCTGCCGCGGCCAAAACGCTCGGCAACGACGGTGGCGAATGGATACACTGTCGACGAACCGACGACATAGACGTAATCGCGGGTAGTCTGGGCGTTAACCGCTGTAACGGCGACAAGGCAGGCCATGGTCGCTGAAATCGGCGCCAGACCATTGCGGACTTTGCTCACTATTGAGTACTCCGGGGCGGTGGATTCATGTCGCAAAGCGTACCGGCGAAATGTTACCGATTTGTTGCAAAACGGAAACCGAAAACGCTCTGTTTGCGATTGTAAATTTCACTACTTTTTTATTTTTTTCAATGAGTTAATGAACATACTTACCATCATGGAAGAAGTCCGTGCCTGAGCCTGAGATCGATCTTTTAAGCGAACTCGTCAGAAAGCCGTCCATCACGCCTGAAGACGCGGGTTGCCAGACACTCATGACAGAGCGCCTCGAAGCGCTGGGCTTTGTTTGCGAGACACTCGAATTCGGTGACGTCACCAATCTCTGGGCACGGCGCGGATCCGACGGACCTGTGCTGTGCTTTGCCGGTCATACCGACGTCGTGCCGCCCGGCGACGAAACGGAATGGTCCAGCAATCCGTTCGAGCCGGTCGTCAGGGATGGGCTCATGTACGGCCGCGGCACGGCCGACATGAAGTCCGGACTTGCATCGATGATCGTCGCCATCGAGCGGTTTCTCGCTGCGAATCCCGAACCGGCAGGAAGCCTCGCGCTGCTGATCACGAGCGATGAAGAAGGACGCGCACGCGACGGCACGCTGAAGGTCGTCGATGTCCTGCAACGGCGCAACGAGCACATCGACTGGTGCGTCCTTGGCGAGCCGTCAAGTCAAAGTTCGCTCGGCGACCTGATTCGTATCGGCCGTCGCGGTTCGCTCAGCGGCATACTCACCGTCAACGGCGTCCAGGGGCACGTAGCCTATCCGCATCTTGCCGACAATCCGATTCGGCGATTTGCACCCGTGCTCGCTGCACTGCACGACATCGAGTGGGACGAGGGCAACGAATACTTTCCACCCACGAGCTTTCAGGTCGTCGATATTCAGAGCGGCATCGGAGCGTCGAATGTGACACCGGCCGAACTCAATGCCCGATTTAATTTTCGCTATTCGACGGAATGGACGCACGAGACGCTGCAGCAGCGCGTCGAAGCCATCTTTGACGCCCACGACATCGACTACGAACTACGCTGGCATTTGTCCGGGAAACCCTTCCTGACACAGCCAGGCAAACTCATCGACGCGGTCGTCAGGGCCGTCGAAGAGGAAACGGGCACACCGCCTGAGTTGTCGACGGGTGGCGGCACATCCGACGGCCGCTTCATTTCGCCGGCCGGGACCGACGTGGTCGAACTCGGTCCGGTCAACGCTTCGATTCACAAGATCGACGAGCATGTACGAGTGGACGACGTCATCTGCCTCACCCGCATGTACCGGCGAATCATGGAATTGCTACTCTGACCGCAGGTTATTCCAGACCGCTGCAACTCCGAGACCAATGAACGCGATCAACACCCAGGCAGGCATCGACAGTCCAAGAAAATGCCAGAGCGACTGTGCGCATTCCCCTGAGCCTTTGAAAATGAGACCCAGGGCATCCGTCAGCGGAAAGTTTTCCACGATGTAGTCGAATCCGGGCCCACAACCAGGCACTTCCTCAGACGGCAGGCTCTGCAGATAGACGTGCCAGCCCGCCACGCCGGCGCCGGTGGCCGCCGTGAGCCCGAGCAGCATCACGTAAACCCGGGCTCCGGTCTTTGCGGGATTGTGGATGGCCGCCAGAACGAAGAACACACCCATGCCGATTACTCCGAGGCGCTGAAATACACATAACGGACACGGATCGAGCAACAGACGGTATTGCGCGTACAGTGCGTAGGCCATTAATGCGGCGCAGATAATCGCTCCCGCGAAATTCAGGAGTCGGCGATCAGGTAAAGTCATAATTCGGCGCTGAGATACTCTATTCCTCTACGTCGGGGAGCGCAGTATGACGCACATCCCTGCCCTGCACCATATAGATCACATACTCGCAGATATTCTTGGCATGATCGCCGATGCGCTCGAGAGAACGTGCAGACCAGGTCACATTCATGACGCGCTTGATCGAGCGCGGGTCCTCCATCATGTACGTGACGCACTGCCGCTGAATCGCCTCATACTCCTCATCGACCCGTTCGTCCTCTCGAACGACATCCATCGCCTCATCGACATCGAGCCGCGCAAACGCGTTCATCGCGTCGCGCAGCATGTGAGACACGTGAGTACCCAGCGTCTTGAGTTCCCGGTACGAGTCGGAGGGCCGGTCCATCACGGCGAGTTTCGATGCCAGAAAACCGATCTTCTCCGCTTCGTCGCCGATGCGCTCAAGGTCGGTAATCGTTTTGATAATCGCGACAATAAGACGCAGATCGCCGGCGGCCGGCTGTCTTGTCGCGAGAATTCGCCCGCACTCCTCGTCAATACTGACCTCAAGGTCGTTGACGCGGTAATCGTCGTTTGCCACTTTCAGCCCGAGTTCGCTGTCGCCGCTGACAATGGCCGAGATGGCCTTCGACAACTGCGCCTCGACGAGTCCGCCCATCGACAGCACGGAATTTCGAAGATCCTCGATGTCTTTGTTAAAACGGCGGGAAATGTGGTCTGTCAGGTCCGAGGCTTCCATGGCGCTACCGATTACTTGAACTTGAACTCAAGGTCGATCTGCACCCGATTGTAATCGACACCGTTGCCCTGTGCGATGTCCTTTTTGTTAACGAAGAACGTTCCGCCAAAGAATATCTGTCTGGAGAACGCGTATCTGGCCTGGATGATATGGCCATCGGAATCCATGCCGCCGCCCCCGAAATCCGAGTCGACGAACGTCCCGATGGTCGCATCCGCTTCGAGATCCTGGTAAATCCAGCGAAACTCGACGTCGCCCTCGTCTTTCGCGGACCCTAACCTGGCACCAAACGCCAGCGCGGTGTCCAGATCGCTGACCTCGTTGTTCTGCGCGAAATGCGCGAAGACCGACAATGGCCAGCCCGACACGTTCGTATCGTACTGCGCAAACGCCTCCGTGACCTTGTAGTCAAAAACGTAGTGACCGGCGAGGTCCACGCTGTTTCCGCGCGCACGGCCATCGTAGAAAGGCTCGTTGCCGACAGTATTTGTATACGCGAAATAGCCGACGCCGGCTGTCAGTTTGCCGCTGTCGCCGAGCTTAAAGCGGCCACCCGCCTGCAACGCAAACAGAAACGAGTCGTCGCTGGAGCCTCGCTCCCCGACGGCGAACGCGGCCGCATTGGCAAAGAATGTGTTGCTGTCAAACTTCGCCGCAATGCCCTCGGGATTCATGTCGCCGTCCCACAAAACCGGCGCTTTGCCTGCCCGGAACAACGGATTTTTCATTTTGCCGGCGTTGATGGACAACGCGTCGCTGACTTTCCAGTCGACATAGGCCAGGCGTACGCCGATGTCCTTGGCGGAAAAACCGTCGTCAAACGACTGATTCGTCGACGTCGGATTGTCTCCTCCTGTGGCGACCTGCAGGACAACACTGATGCCGTCGCTGACCTGAGCATCAAGACCGACACGGCTGCGAAAACGCATACGATTGCGTTCTTCTCTGAATTCCTCGTCGATGCCCTCGTAGCGAAGGCGCACATCGCCGCTAAGCTTGATTCGATCGACCCAGGACTCGTCCTGTGCGAAAACCGGAACTGAAAACAGGCTCAGCACCAGCAGAACGGCTCCCGAAGCCCGGAGTGATGTCATGTCGATTTCCTTGTCGCGCCTGCAACAGGCCGCAGAAGTTTCGGTGAAGTGACGGAATTGTTAGCGGCACGTTAACGATGCCCTGTTTCACTTCTATAACATTTTTGTTGCAGTTTTATGACAAGGAGACGGGGGGTTGCACAGCGATGCGCCGCGGCGGAAAACCACAGGAAAACGTACTGCCCTTCTCCGGTTCGCTGTGTATTTTAAGTTCCGCGTCATGTCGCGCCAGCACATGCTTGACGATAGCGAGGCCGAGGCCGATACCGCCTTCGTCACGGCTGCGGCCACGATCGACGCGAAAAAAGCGTTCGGTGAGTCGTGGCAGGTACTCGGGTGCGATGCCGATCCCCGTGTCTGCGACGCTCAATTGCGCCCCTTCGGGACCGGAATTCCACGACAATGTTATCTCGCCGTCCGGCGGCGTATAACGCATCGCATTCGACAACAGGTTGACGACCACCGATTCGATTTCCGCTCGCACACCGAGCAGACGCGCTGACGATTCTGCACGCACGACAATATTCGCAGCCTTCGCCGGACGATCGAAGTCGTCGTGAATCGAATGCAGAAGTGCCGATACGTCGATGGCCTCATCCGTTCGCGCGGTTCCCGAACTCTCCAGACGAGACAGTTCGAGCAATTCCGATAAGATCTGCCGCATGCGCTTCGCCTGACCCCGCATCTGGCCGATCGGCCGTTGCCAGCCCTCCGGCAGGTCGTCTTCTTCAGCGAGCGCATCCAGGTAGCCGTTGATCACGGTTAGCGGCGAACGCAGTTCGTGAGACGCATTGGCGACGAAGTCGCGCCGCATTTTGTTGAGTGTGACGCGATCGGTCACATCGCGAATCAGCAGCAGCTTTTGTTCGGCACCGTACGGGACCACGCGGCAATTCAGCCAGCCACCGTCTCTGACCGGAGAAGGAATTTCCACCGACTGTTCATAGTTCATTTCGCTGATGAGCCTCGTAATCAGAGGATCGCGCAACAGGTTATCGATGCGCTGACCTCGATCCTTGCGGCGCTTGAGACCGGCAAGCCTCTTCGCAGCACGGTTGCAGATCACAATCTCGTTGTTTTCGTCGAGAATAACCGCGCCGTCGGGCATCGCATTGGTTGACTTGCGAATTTCCTTGAGCAGCGCACGGTAATTCGCCTTTTGTTTTGCGCCGCGCGTGTATACAAATCGAAACCTGGAGAACAACTGCTCCCAGATGCCTTCCCCGTAGCGAAACTCGTCAAAGTTGCCGGTGCGCAGTGCACGTTCGAACATCAGTAGCTGCCGCAGCTGCCAGGCGAGCGCGCCGCTTACTGCAACCAACAGCCCAATCAGCGGTTTGCCGTAAATCCAGCCGATCATCGTTCCCGCCAAAATCAGCAGCAGCAATCCGGCCAGCAGTTTCTTAGCGCCCGCCGACACGATCGCTAACGGCCTTTGGTCGAAAAGCGGTAACCCACCCCGCGAACCGTCTGAATATACCGATCCGCATCACTCCCGGACAGCGCTTTGCGCAACCGGCGCACGTGTACGTCGACGGTCCGTTCCTCGACGTAAACATTGGTGCCCCATACGCGATCGAGAAGCTGCGCACGACTGTAGACGCGATCAGGGTGGGTCATCAGAAACTCGAGCAGACGGTACTCGGTCGGGCCAAGCTTCACCGCCTCTCCGTCCGCTGCAACGCGATGCCCCGCAGCATCGAGCTCGAGCGTTCCTGCCGAAATTCGCTCGTCCCCGGATGTGCCGGCGCGCCGCAGCACCGCCTGTATTCTCGCAACGAGTTCGCGAGGAGAAAACGGCTTGGTGATGTAGTCGTCAGCGCCGCCCTCAAGACCCGACACCTTGTCGCGCTCCTCGGCACGCGCGGTCAGCATGATGATCGCGAGATCGTCGTACTGTTCGTCGCGCTTGAGCATGCGCGTCAGTTCGAGTCCGCTCATGTCCGGCAGCATCCAGTCAATCAGCGCCAGATTCGGACGCGCATCGGCGATCAGGCGGCGGGCAGAGCGGCAATCCGCGGCCTCTGCGGTTTCGTAACCCGCACGGGAAAGGTGAAATGCGATCATTTCCCGGATGGGCTGTTCGTCCTCAACGATGAGAATCCTGTTGTTTACCATACGATTTCGCGTTTGCCGACTGACGCAGTGACGCATTTGAACAGCACTATATTACAGAACGGTTACGATGCTACCCGTGCCGTTCGCCCGGCTTCTCTGCAACCTTACTGCGCAGGTACGCCGGCTCGACCGCCTGCGGATCTATGGCCGCTTCGCCGCCGGCCAGACGGGTCAGAAAGCGGGCATCGGGAAACCGGACCGACGACTGACCGCTCAGAAATGCGTCGTTCGCCTTCAGAAGTTTCGGGTATCGTTGCCAGCCGTGGCCGGCGGCCACCCAGTCGTTGCCGTCGCCCAGCTCCTTAATCTCGGACAACGGCTGCAGCCGCTCAGGCGCAACGGCAAGCGCCTCACCGCCTGCACCACGCGTGAAAAGCCCCAGGTACACCTGATTCATGTGCGCGTCCTGGGCGACCGCGACGCGCGCCGCATTGGATTCCGCCATCGCCCGGGAGGCAACCGCCGCCAGGGAAGACACGGGGACGATGCCAATGCCGGCGCCATGCGCCAGCCCCTGTGCAACCGATGCGCCGATGCGCAGGCCGATGAACGAACCGGGTCCGTTTCCCAATACGATCGCATCGAGTTCGGTGAGCGTCGCCCCGGCCTCATCCAGTACCGCGCGAATCATCGGCATCAGCAGGCGTGTATGTGCCTTCGCCTGCTCTTCGTGACGGAAAACCATGTCGCCGTCACGTCGCAGCGCGACCGAACAGGCGGTCGAAGACGTATCCAGCGCGAGCAGTTTCACGCAACCGCGCCTTCGCGCCGACGTGCCGCAAAAAACGCGGAGACGTCGCTGAGCGCCTGCGTGGAAGGCATGGGTTGCAGACAATCGAGGAATAATCGGCCATAGCGTTTCTGCGTGACGCGCGGATCGCAGAGCACAATCACGCCGTAATCGTCGTGGCCGCGCAGCAGTCGGCCGGCACCCTGCTTCAACGCGAGCGCCGCAAGCGGCAACTGATGTTCCATGAAGCCGTTTCTGCCCTGCCGTTTCAAATACTCAAGCCGCGCCATCATGAGCGGATCGCCGGGCGAAGCAAACGGCAACTTATCGATCGCAACGACCGTCAGCGCGGAGCCGCGAACGTCGACGCCCTCCCAGAAACTCCCGGTACCGAGCAACACAGCATCGCCGATCTGCCGAAACCGCCGCAGCAGATCGTCGCGCGGCGCGTCGCCCTGCACCAGCAACTGCCGCCCTCGCAGCGCCCCGCGATGACGTTTGAACCAGCCCTTCGCGGCATTCAGTGCACGATGACTCGTGAACAGGCAAAACATGCCGCCCTGCGTCAGATCGAGCAATGGGGTGACGGTCTCCAGCATCGCCGCGGTATGCGTTTGGTCGAACGGTTGCGGCATTTCGGCTGGCAGCCAGACCAGTCCGTTTTGCTGCAGCGCGAACGGACTCGGAAACGTCAGCGCTGTGACGTCCGGCAACCCCATTCGCGACGAGTAGTGTGAAAAATCCTCTCCGATTGCCAGTGTTGCCGACGTGAAAATCCAGCTTTGAACGCCGTTGTCGATCATGCCATTGAGTTTTGCCGATACATCCAGCGGGGTCAGATGCAATCGCAGGCTGCGCGGATGAACCTCCAGCCAGCGCAGACCGTCCCAACTGTCGTCACTCGTCAGCGTACCGAGACGCTCGGCGATGCCGAGCAGCCGCTCATGGACGTTCTCGATGTCGGCCGATGCCTCACCGATGTCTCCAAGCGCCTGATGGGCGTCGTGAACGGCGTGCGCCAGTGCGTCGAGCGAGGCGCGCACATCCGGCATGACGTCACTTAAGTCGTGCCGGCCTTCCTCGCGCGGCGCGTCGGCGCGCAGATTGCGAATCGCTGTCTGCAGCGCATCGATGCGCCGGTTCAAATCCGGCTGCGCGAAGGGCAGCGTTACCGCTCGCGCCTCGTCCACCAGCCGTTCGATTTCGCGGCTGCCGAGCGACACGCCGAAAAACCGGACCGCGAGATCCGGAATCTGATGCGCTTCATCGAGAATGACCACATCGGCACCGGGCAGGAACTCGACGAAACCCTCCTCCTTCATCGCCAGATCGGCAAGCAACAGGTGATGGTTCACGACAACGAGGTCCGCTTCCTGGGCAGCACGGCGTGCCTTGACGACATGACACCGGGAATACTCGGGACATTTCTGGCCCAGGCAATTCTCGGCTGTCGAGGTCACCAGCGGCCAGACCGGCGAATCCTCCGCGACATCGATCAATTCTGCCTTGTCGCCCGTTTTCGTACGATGGCGCCACGCCCGTACCTCGCCGAGATCGGCCGCCAGCGATTCGGCCGGCTCAGTCACGTATTCGAGGCGCTGCAGGCACAGATAATTTGCGCGTCCCTTGAGCAGCGCCGTCGCCGCGGGCCGTCCGATAGCCTTGCCGACCAGCGGCAGGTCGCGATGATAGAGCTGATCCTGCAACGCCTTTGTGCCGGTGCTGATGATCGTTTTCCTGCCGCTCAGCAACGCGGGAATCAGGTAGGCGAAGGTCTTGCCCGTGCCC
The DNA here is from genome assembly GCA_965224505.1 of Woeseiaceae bacterium. GTDB lineage: Bacteria > Pseudomonadota > Gammaproteobacteria > Steroidobacterales > Woeseiaceae > UBA1847. The sequence goes on along the minus strand of CBDCZL010000018.1, from coordinate 114,874 downwards.
GTGCCGGCCTCGACGATCAGTTTCCCGTTTGCGGCGATCGCCTGTTCGACCGCCTCGGCCATCCACCCCTGACCGGGACGCGGCTGAAATCCCGGAAGATGTTCTGCAAGCGGGCTGTTCTCGCCGAAATAGTCTGAAAGTAAGTTCACGTCGCGAAAGATAACACCTCCGACCGCTGCCGCGCGGATTCTTTCGCGCGGTCAATGCAGAGAAACGAGTAACCCGCGGTTTATCTGCCGGCGATACGCTTCAGAGTGTGCTGATCCGCCTTGACGGTAAACCGCAGAAACGGCCCCGACGACGTGTATCTGGCCTGCGCGAAGTCTTTGTCGTCGAATCCCGTGACGTTGTAGCCCAGCGTGAGCCACATGTTTTTGCCGACGTTGTACGCGATATCGGCGCCGACGCTGTAATCGAGCACCCTGGAGTTGTACGAATGATAAACACTCGCGCCGATGCCGGCATCCCATCGATCGCGGAACCCGCGGCGGAAATCGACGCCGATGAGGTCCGAATAACCGGTCAGACTCAGATCGTCGAAATTGCTGCGAACGTACTTGAACGCATACTGCAGCGAGAGCCTCGTCGCGGCACTGACCCGCCAGTGTGCATTGAAATTGTTGATCAGCCGCCAGCTACGCTCACTGCTGCCGGACGCGACGCTGTCGTCGAACACGAGGTCGGCCCGATCCAGGAAAGACCATCGACGACCCGCTTTGCGGTATGCCCATCCCAATTTCAGATTCGCCGACGTCAGCTCGTTGTCGTTCGCGAACCGGCTGTTGAACACGGTCAGTCCCGCCGACAGGCCATGACCCTCGGTCGAGGCCCGGTACCAGCCGAACAACAGCGTGATGCGATCCTCGCCGTCGGAATCGCGCACTTCGAGACGGCCGTTCGCGCTCCACGTATCCGAGGTGTACAACGCCCCCGTGTAGGCGGAGACAAAATCCGCGTTGTAGGAACCCGACGCGAGTTCACGATCCGGATCGAAGGCGCGCGCATCCGCGTCTGCGAGCGTCTCTGTCTGGTCGAGACCGATGTCCAGCAGCCAGCGCTCGCTGAGCTGGAATCCCTGTACAAGCCCGAGATTCGCGAACAGGCGCGGGCCGAATTCCGTCTCTTCCTGCGTCAATGACGTGTTGATCTGCGCTCGACTCCACGGCGCGGCACGCACGCCGATCCGCGACATCTTCGTGTCGATATAGCGCCCGCTGGAATCTTCGTACTCGGCAATCAGATCCACACCCTGCATCAGCCGATAGTCAGCGCCCAGCACAAACCCCGTTGGATAGTCGAGGTTTTCCGCGTCGCTGCCCAGCGCCGTGCTCGCGGACGCTCGCAACGTAACGGTGTTGTTCAGGACCTTTTTGCTCAGCGACAATTCGGCGAGGTCGCTCGTACGCGCATCGCCGTCGTCGAACTTGTCCTCGGCATGCGTCAGACCCAGCGATGCTGTTAACGAGTTTTTCTCATAGCGGACGCGGCCGCGCACCACATTGCGAATATCTTCCGTCTCGAGCATTTGCTGCCACGCCGCTTCGCCCTCCACAAATACGTGCTCGGTGACTTTTGCGCGAGCATCGACACCGAGCCGGCGTGCGCCTCTGTCGGCCGCGGACTGATAACCGACACCGAAGTTCTCGTCCACCTCGCGAATATAGGCGCGCACATCGATGTTTTCGCCGTTGTGCTCAAGGTCGATGAAACTGCCCGTTGCAGAACCCGACCCAGCCGATTCCTCAGAATTCGTGCTTGCCACTTCGGCACGCAACAGCGTCTGATCGTTAATCTGCCAGCGCAGATCGACACCGGAGAGTTCCGCTTCCGCACCCTGCGTTCTGTCGTTAATATAGGTCGCGCCGATTTCGAGATTGTCGCCGGCACTGCGTACCGAAACGCGGCCACCCGCGATAATATCGTCGCCGCCGTCGCTCACCGTCTCGTATTCGGCCACGATAAACACCGGATTGAAATCCAGATCGCGGCTCTGCACGGGTTTCCTGAAATAGAGCGTGCCATTCAGGTTATCGATGTTGTAGTCGAGATAGCGGCTCAGAGTGCTTGTGCTAATCACCCGACCCGTATCGAAGCGATCGCGAACCTCAATGCGAATGTCGTCACTGTTCGCGATGATCGGCGCGCGGCTAAGCGTATAGAGACCCGACGTGCCGTCGCCGCGAAGCTCATCGCGTACGAAGCCCTGGTCGGACTCGGCCGCAAATGCGCTGTAGCCGACATGCTCCCCGCGGTACTCGCTCTTAAATCCGTTGAAACGCCGCTGATAGCGTGCGAGGTCCGTTACCGACAGACCCGTATCGAGGTCGCCGAACAACGCGTAAAACTGATTGCGCTCCAGCTTGACGTATAGGTTGCGCTGGCTCGCCGCCTCGAATCGCTGCTCACTTTGATCGGCGTACAATGGATAGTAGGCATTGGGGTCGACGACCGTCTCGAAGCGCGCGCGATTGTCTTCGCGGCGGCGGTCTGAATCGTACGCCAGCGTCAGCAGATATTCGCCTCTGATCTGACCTTTGGCGAAAAACGCCACACGTCCGTCGTCGTAGTATCCGTCGACTTCACCCGCTGCCGCGGCTGCCGTGGCATTATCCGCTATCGTCCTGTTCGCCGCGGTGCCTTCGGCGAACCCAACCAGGATCCAGTCGCGTGGCGCCGGCCTGAGCCAGCCGCGAATCTCCTGTTCGCGATTATCCGCAAACTTCAGATCCAGTGTGACTTCACCGGTCCGTGTGGTCGGCTCAAGCTCGATAAGGGCCAGACCGTTCGTGCCGACGCGGTAGGTTGACTGTCTCTCGCCGATCGCGACGAGTGCGTTCTCGCGCTCCTTTTCGACATCCCACCACGACCGATACGGCGGATTCACGCGGTAACCGCCCACCATGCCAGGCCTCGAGACATTGCCGGCGCGATCGTAGAGGCGAATCGCGATGACCGGACGTGTCTTGCCATCGGCGACGAGATTGGACGCCTCAAGATCGATGACACCGCGAATCGGGGTGCCCGTGAAGCGGATCGTGCGGCGGAGTGTCTCGGCCGGCGTGCCGTCGGCGTTCGTAATGACGGCAAGCAGCACATTGTCGCCGTCGTCGAGCGCCGCGGTCCGCCAGCGGCTTACCGCCACCGTACCGTTTCGATTGACGACCGTCGCGTCGAAGTTCAGAGGACTTGCGGGCCGCCCGTTGATCGATAGCGCAACCGTCTGACCGGGCCGGTGCTGGACCGACACTTTGGTCGCTGGAATTGCGGGCTGAAACTCCTGCTCCGGGAGCAGCATGCCGATGCCCGGATGCAGCGTTTCGAGCAGCGGTTCTACCTGCGCCTTCGGCGTTCCCGCGATAATCTCGGCTTCAACGGCCTCGGCAATCTGTGCAGAATCCGCCTCCTGCCCGGGGACTGTCCCCTGCGTTGCAACCTCAATGCGACCGCTGGAGGCCTGTGTCACTTCGATGACCGCCGGCGCACTCGGCGCGATGCCGCTGAGCTCAATTTCGACGCGGCGATTACGGGCGCGTCCCTCTGCCGAATCGTTGCCTGCGACCGGCTCGTCGGGACCGCGGCCCTCCACGGAGACCGCCGACACTGCGATGCCGAACGCGTTCGCAAGGTAGGCACCAGCGGCCTGCGCACGGGCGCGCGACAGATCGTAGTTGTCCGTAAAGCCGCTTTGGCTGCCGGCGCCGATGCGCTGGCTGTCGCTGTGTCCCACAGCGGCAATGCGCAGGCCGTCCATCTCCGCCCAGTCGGCCGCCAGTCTGTCCAGCACGCGTTTGTCGTGTGGCGACAGCGCATCGGACAACACGGGGAACTTCAGATTCAGGACGTAACGGTCCGTCTGTCGGGTTTCCTGCTGCCGAAAGATGCGCGTTTCTGCGACGGGCGTTCGCTGCCCCTGCTGCACGGGGCTATCGAATCGAACCATCGCACGTGAAACGAGGTCGCCGGTCGCCCGCGTGTCCAACCTGGCTCTGAATTCGATATTGCGGGTCCGGTTACCGCGCAGGTCTTCGATCGCTACGGTCACCGCAGGTCCCGTAAGCGTCGCCTCGTGCCCCGATACGCCATCGATCGCGAGGGAATCCGGAACGTAACTCGCGCCCTCAGGCAAAACGATCATTGGCTGCACGTTCGTTAGTGCAACGTCACCTTCGGTACTCAAGGTCAGCCGATAGGCAATTTCGTCCGGTGTAGCGGTGACAAAGTGCTGCAATTCGAGATCGACGTGTCCGTCCGGTGCAGGTTTGCGCCGCAGATAGAAATCCGCCCGATGCAGGCCGCCTGGGGCTACCCGGACAAACTGTGCGGATTCGCTTCCGGAAAAGCCCGGCGATCGATCGCATCCCAGAATGTCAAAGTAGTCCGGTACGGTAAACGTGTCCATCTGAGCGACGTGTGTGCCTGCGTCTATACCCTCCAGGTGGAATCGGCCGCCCGCATCGCTTACGGCGTAGCGCCCGTCCTCCAGATAGACACGAACGCCCGCCACACCGGCTTCCTCCGAATACGTCGTGTGGCCGCAGTCGCCGTCGACGATTCGACCGATGATCGTGCCACTGGAGCGAAACAGGTCTTCCGTCAGGCGGATGGCCGCTTTGGATTGGTTTGACGCTTCTCCGCCGGCCGCAAACGCCGTCGCACTATTGACAATCTCCGTACCACGCATGCCGTCGACGATTTCGACGACATAGGTCACTCGAACGCGTGCTCCGGCCGGAAGATCGGCAAGCCGGAATTCCAGTGTCCGGAGGTCCGCACTGACATCGGGATCGGGCGCCGCACTGCCGTCGACCGTAACCGTGCCTTTGACAAAACGAGCCGCGGGCGGAAGCCTATCGACAATCCGCACGAGTGACGCGGCACCCGTCGTGCCACTGTTTTCGAGCGTCAGTTCATAGCGTACGAAATCACCCGGGGCGGCCGTCGTCGTCTGCGTCTGTTTGCGAAGGAACATCGCGGTATCGGTCGGATCGATCGGCACGTCGATATCCGCGGGAACCGGCGCATTCTGTACAAACTCGGCACCGAACGAGGCGGGGCCGAGTGCGTAGGGCGCGCCAGGCAACGACTGCAGTTCGGCAATACTGACTTCGGAAGGCGCTACGAAATTCTGCGGGGGCGTTACCTCCAGCCGGTAGCTGCCCGCGGGCACGACCGGAAAACGAAACTCACCGTCCCCAAATACATAGGCGGTGCCCGAACTGTCGGTGACGGTCGTGCCACTGACAAGCTGCGATGGAAAAACGCTGACGCCATCGTTGCCGAACACGGGTGCCGGAAGGCCCGTTGCACTGTCAACGATTTCGACTCGCACGCCATCCACGGGTTCTCCCGTGTCGGATTTAAAAACGACGCCCACGGGATCCAGGCTGGCGCCCGTCCGGGCGGTGTCGCCGCTGTCCGCCGGGTCGACATAGTTCACGCTGACCTCGGAATCCAGCGTACCCTGCAGTACGCAGTCACCGGCTACAACCGAGGCCCGCGCAGTGGGTATGTAGCCCACAAAGATTCCGGTGTTGAGGCCGGTCTCACTGAGTCGCAGCGTTTCGCTGTCGCCCGACACCGCGTTGCCAACCTGCACGTCAACCGTCTCACGTACCTCGTAGTCGAGGTTTTGATCGTTGTCGGCGAGGCGGATGAAAAACGGCTCGCCGAGATTGTAGACGGTCGCCGGCGAGACGTCGTGTGTCGCATCCGGATCGATACTGAGGCCGCCGCTCAGTACCGGATTGCCCAGCGTCTGGTACGCCCCGCCCGACAAACACGCGGAAGGGCCCACGGGTTCCCGATAGTCGCCACCACCGGCAGGAAGGACGCGCGTAAACTCGATGGCTGCCGGAGTGCGAATAACCGCTGTGACAACGGACACCTCATTACTGAGCAGCACTTCCGACTGCCCCACGGAATTCTCGTACTCAAACGTTGCCTGGTTCGCAATTACGGCACCCGGCGGCGTGGCACTGGCCCCGAAGGGCAACGCCGCAAGTGCCGCGATCGCAGGAAAAATCCGCGAGAAGCGGGCAAAGCGCGATTCCCGGACGAACCTCGGGGGGAGCACTGGCTCCCCCCGAGTATTTGGCTGCGCAACGTGTTCGGCAACGTGTCCGGGCGGACCGGACAGGTGCGCAAGGGATCGCCAGCGGGATGTTCGCCCCGCCGGCGCCCTGGCCACATTGCGCAACGTCATTCGCACCGTAAAGATACTTCAGGCGATCAGGTCGCGTCGATCACGACCTGGAAGCTGATGTCCATGTCCGCACCGGCGGCCAGGTCGATCGGTGCGCCCGGGTTGGTCGTGTTGTAATCCGACCCGCCGATCGTCAGCACGCCTGTCCCGGCGTCGTAGCCACATCCGTCAAGGTCGGCATCACCGGCATCCGCAGTGCAGTAGCTCGTCGTTGCTGCGCCACTCGGATCGAGTACCAGTTCGATATCGACCGGCGTGCCACCATCGTCGTAGGCACCGAGCTGCAGGATCAGATTCGAATCGAGCGTGTCGGTAATGACGATGCCTGTCGCGGCCGACGACCCGGTGTTGGAGATATTGAGGGTGTATTCCACCTCAGCGCCCGGAATCGCAAACGTACCGCCCAGTTGGTCGTCCAGCACGACGGCTGACTTCAGGATCGTCAGGGACGCCGATGAAATCGTGTAGCCGTCCTGCGCGGTTTCAAGTCCGTCGTTGCCGCTGTCGTTGAAGACGACGTCAATAGCCTGATCGCCGTCCGCTGCCGAAGCCACCAGATTCGCGCCGAGGCTCCCGTCCGACACGGGATTGGGATCAACGAGTGGGTCGGCCGCCACACCCGGGTCCGCCGCCGTCGCCGTGAGCTCGATATTGGCGACGTTGCCGTCGACAAGCGTCAGCGGCGCATCTGCCAGCACCGCAATCACCACCGACTCGCCTTCGGGCAGATGCTCCACCCAGGCCAGATCGCCGGCCGTCGGTACACCGCCCACACCGTCGCCGTTCGCGACGAGGAATTCGAACGTGGTATCCATATCCGAATCGTCGGTTTCGGTGTTCACGACCGTGCCGTTGGCCAGATTCGTTGCCGAGAGGCTGAAGTCAAGCGGCGAGTTACCGGTGTTGGTCAGCACGAACAGCGTTTCGGCATTGGTGTCGCCCGGACTCACGCCGGCCGTGTTGGCCGTATCCTGTTGTACCAGCGTAAAGGTCACAATTCGGTCGACGGTAAACGTCGCTTCGGTCGACAGAACCGGATTTTGTGTGTTGCCGCCGACGTCATAGACGACCGATGCCTGATTGGTCACGACCGTCCCCGCGTCGGTACCCGCCGCAAGCGCGTGCTGTCCAAACAACAACGCCGCTAGCAAAGCACCCACCCGGATACTGCCGGCCCTGCTGAGAAATGGTTTCATTACGGTACTCCTGTTGGCTTGCAGGTAAGCGTTGAGCGATGCGGTCCCTGCATGCCGCGGCGCTCTGGTGAGGGACGATCGGTCCCTCAATACGAAATCCTTAATTTAGTACGGCCGCGAATCGCGCCACGCCCTGAGCTCCGGCCTGCAAGTTGCCGCTCATTACCCAGCGAACGTGCGTAAAATCGCTCACATCCGCGGCGCGGGGTTCGCCGTCTTCCTCGACGGTCAGCTCGGCTGCTGCAGCGAAGTTTCTGCCGCCATCCACTGAAAACTGGATGTCCATTCCGGGACCGAACGCCGAGCCATCGACATAGGTGAGTTCACTGGCGATCGGGTTCGTGATCACTACGTTGTCCGCCGCCTCTTCGCTCACGTTCCTGAATGTGATCGTGTAAAAGACCTGCTCGCCGGGCGCTACGCGTTCAGCCGTCACAAGTCGCGTCTCCGCTTCGCCGGCCTCGTTCGTCACGACCTCCTGTTTTTGCACAATCGTCTGCACATCGAGATGTGTGGGTTGCTGCGCGACGGCAACAGTGGCCGCCAAAAAAATGGTGAATCCTGTCAATATCCTCATGGTCCGCTCCTCGCTCTGAAAATCAGTCAATCGTTACCTGAAACCCGACGGTCTGAATCCCGTCGGCCTGTGTGATGTCGCCCAGTCGCACAACCACTGTCGGCGTCCCGGCCGTGTCCAGTTCTCCTGCATCGGCGTCGACCGCATCGCTGAGCGCCGCCGCGTTCAGCGACAGGCTGTTCGCAACGAACGTCGTATTTGTGGGAATTGCGTCGCGCACGACGCTACCGGCCGCCGTTCCGCCGCTAGTAATCTCAACTGTAATCGTGTACGTAATCGTTGCGCCCGGGACCGGCTCTGTGCCGCCAAACGGATCGGCAACCACCTGCGACTTGACGACATTTGCCTGCACGTCGGCAACCAGATATTCGCCGAACGCCAGCGCCTGACCGCCCGTTGCACCGACGACCGCATCCGTTCCGCCATCGCCCTGCCCAGGAAACGCCGTTCCGGGCACGTCGTTCCCGGTCTCGGCAGTCGCGGTCAGCTGACTGCGACCGATGTCGCCGTTCGCCGTGGCGCCGGGTATGTCATTGACGAGAAACACATCGACCGACGCATCCGCAGCCAGATTCGGATCGTTGACACCGGGTTGATACGGAAGGTCGTTTGCAATGTTGAAGTCGCCGCTGCCGTCAGTATCAAAGTAAATTGCGTCGGGCGCATCCGGCACCGGATCGAAGTCGTCACCGGTAAGCGTGCTGTCGATGGCGAGTTGAAACACTTCGCTGCCATTACCGATGTTCGTCACTCGAAACAACAGTGCGCGCCCGCTATCGCCCGGGGCCACTTGTGTCTGGCCGCTTTGCAGTGTCACCGTGACATCTATGAGCTCCGCCACGGTAATGGACGTTGCATTCGAGGTCAGCGTGATCGGGGTGCCGCCGAGATCGAAGTCGACCGTGGCCGAATTCTCTATCGTCGTGCCCACGGGAGTGCCCGCCGCGAACGCAACGGCGCCATACAGCGACAGCGCCACAACGCTGCCGCCGCGGCAAAACCAGTCCCGCACAATGCGCTGAAGCAATCGCGTCATCCGATCATCCACTCCGTATTGCAGCGGCGCCGGCACTTCTGTGCGTACCGGGAAATGCGCTGCAAGTTGTTGATTGGAAGGTGATTGATCAGAGCTGCGGTTGCCATAATATAGGCCGATTTTTGCGAGTATTGTGATCGGTCTCACAGTCGACCTGTGACAGACCTCACACCTCGCCGGACGGCCCGTGTGCCGCAGATTTCGACCGTTTGGGTGAGCAAAATCGGCGTTCGCGCAGAAATTCAGGAACGCATCGTCAACTATGCGAGTTAGCCTGCTGTTTTTTGCCCCTGCATCCGTATAATGCGCGACCAGCCGCGTGGCGTTCGCGCGTCCGGCGGCGTACTCGTTTCGACCTTCAGAGAACCACGGTAATGACAAGTAAGCTCGACACCCTGCAAAGCTGGGTAGAAGATGTGGCGTCCCGGACACGCCCGGACAGGATTCACTGGTGCGACGGCAGCGATGCCGAATACGATCGGATGGTCGAGACCATGCTTGCGGACGGGACACTAAGCCCCCTGAATCAGGAAACCTACCCCAACTGCTACCTGCATCTTTCCGACCCCAGCGATGTCGCCCGAGTCGAACATCTGACCTTCGTCTGCACGAAAGATGAGTCCGACGCAGGACCCAACAATCACTGGATGCAGCCGGACGAAGCGCACGCGAAGATCGATGCTCTGTTCGACGGCTGCATGCAGGGCCGAACCCTTTACGTGATCCCGTATTGCATGGGCCCGATCGATTCCCCCTACTCGCGCTGCGGCGTCGAAATAACCGACAGTCCCTACGTCGTCGTCAATATGAAGCTGATGACGCGCATGGGCGCTGCGGCGCTGCGACGCATCGAGCGTGAAGGCACCTTCGTGAAAGGCCTGCACTCGACTGGCGACCTCGACCCGGAGCGCCGGTTTATCATGCACTTTCCGGACGAACTGACCATCAAGAGCATCGGTTCCGGGTACGGCGGCAATGCGCTGCTCGGCAAAAAATGTCACGCACTCAGGATTGCGAGTTTCCAGGCACGGCAGGAAGGCTGGCTCGCCGAACACATGCTGATCGTCGGCCTCGAAAGCCCGGCCGGAGAAACACACTATGTCGCATGTGCATTCCCGTCCGCCTGCGGCAAGACCAATCTTGCGATGCTGATTCCGCCCGACTCGTTGCCGGGATGGAAGGTCTGGACCCTGGGTGACGATATCGCCTGGCTGCATCTCGGCGATGACGGGCAGCTACGTGCCATCAACCCTGAATCAGGGTACTTCGGTGTCGTGCCCGGCACCAACGAAGATACGAATAAAAACGCCTACGACATGATTACGCGCGACGCGATATTCACGAACGTGGCGGTGACCGAAAACGGCGAACCCTGGTGGGAAGGCAAAAAAGAGGGCGTACCGGTGAAGGACTGGCAGGGCCGGGACTTCGATGCAGGCAACGGCAAAGCGGCACATCCGAACTCTCGCTTCACCGTCGCGGCAAGTAACAACCCGTGTTATTCGTCGCTTGCCGAAGCGCCCGAAGGCGTCCCGATTTCAGCGATTGTGTTCGGCGGGCGCCGCAAGGAACTCGCACCGCTCGTGTTCGAAGCGAAAAGCTGGGAGCACGGCGTACTGGTTGGCGCCAGCGTCGCATCCGAGACGACATCGGCGAATATCGGCGAAATCGGTGTCGTACGCCGCGACCCGATGGCGATGAAGCCCTTTTGCGGCTACAACTTTGCGGACTACTGGGCGCACTGGCTGTCGTTCTCGGAGCGCACCGACAAGCTGCCTAAAATCTTCCACGTCAACTGGTTCCGTCAGAATGCCGCCGGCGATTTTTTGTGGCCAGGCTTCGGCGAGAATCTGCGCGTTTTGAAGTGGATCATCGACCGCTGCGAAGACCGTGTAGAAGCAGTCAACACACCCATCGGATATCTGCCGCATGCCGGCGATCTGGACACCTCCGGGCTCGATATCAACGAAGGGCACCTCGCAGCGCTGACGACCATCGACGCAGAACAGTGGAAAACGGAAATGGACGCCGTGGCGGACTATCTGGAGTCCTATGGAGATCGGCTGCCGCCGGCCCTCAGGGACCAGCAACGCGCGATCAGGGCTGCGCTAAGCTAGTGGGCCGTGCGGTAAATTCGGTCACTTTCAGAGTCCTTCTCAAGGGGCAGACCCAGGCGAAGCGGTGCCGGCATAGCCGGGCTATGTCAAGCCGCTTCAACACCGGTATGCCCCTTGAGAAGGGCTCCCGGTGGGTCGCACCACAACGCCCTTCGGCGGCGTTGAGCTCGCTTGAATTGGCGACGGCCAGTCCTGCGCTCGCTCGCCTTGCCATAAGGCGTTGTGATGCGACTGAAAGTCACCGAATTTACCGCACGGCCCACTAGTTGGCTATTCGAGCGTCTTGAAGTAGATTGCAAGCGCCGATCCCGGCTGCTCGGCCCGGCCGAGCCCGATCGTTCCCTCGTCGCTGAGTTCCGTCGAGTCGCGGCGCACAAACTTTTCCTTGCCCTGCACGTTCTGCAGGAAGGTGCCGTTGGTACTCTGATCCACGAGCATGAATTTACCGCGGCGCATTTCCACCTTGGCGTGAATCCGCGAAATCAGGTTTCCCTTGATGACGAGGTCGTTGTCTTCGGCACGCCCGATATTGACGCTCTTGCGCTGATCGGAAACCTCGACCGTTGCATCGCGGAAGTGCAGCACGAGCTTCGTCGCTTTGCGCGCTTTGCTCTCCCACTCGATGGTGGGCAGCATATTAGTGGCTTCTTCGGGCTGCCAGATCAGCTCATACAATGCGACCTCGTCGAGGCGTCCGCGCACCGTGGCAACATCGATCTGCCGCGTTTGTTTGCGTGTTTCGGGGCTCATCTGCTCGACCGTGAATCCCGAGATCACGATTTGCCGGGCTTTGGCCTGGGAAGTCATACGATTTGCCGTGTGCACTGCCGCCCCGAATATATCGTTTTGCTCCTGCACGACGGGGCCGAAGTGGCAGCCGATGCGTATCGAAACCGGGATGCCATCTTCCTTTTTTCCCGATGCGGAAATGCGCTTTTGCATCATCACCGAGGCGCCCATGGCCTCGTCCACAGAGCGGAAGGTCGACATGACCTCATCACCGATGGTTTTGATGACGGTACCGTTAAACTGATAGGTGGCGTCTTTCATGATATCGAGACAGGCCGCAACGGTCTCGCTGGCTTTGGTGTCGCCAAACTCGTCATATAGCTGCGTACTGCCGACAACGTCGGCAAATACAATCGCTACTTCCAAGTCTTTCGCCATCACACGGCCCACAGCTTATCGTCCCAACATACTAATAGTACTACTATTTCTCAGCAACAATATACGCGATCCACGCGAGATCGGCCTCGCCCTTTTCTTCGGGCGTAAATTCGCCGTTGCCCTCGCCGTCCTCGTCTTCGCCTTCCCAATACACGGTTACCTTACGAAATCCGGCCTCCAGAAGCAGCTCGCGAATCTCCGGCGCGGACCACAGCCGCCAATCGTAGCTAAATGCTTTTTTCAGCCATGAGCCGTCCTTGAACTTGAAATGGATATGGCAGCGAATGAAATGCGTGATCGGATGAAACTTCGCCTGGTGCCAGATATAGGTGAAGCCGTGCTTCTTGTGTTTGGTTTTTTCCTTCGTTTCTTCCTGGGCTTCGGAACCGCCAAACATGTCGCAGAAAAAGACGCCATCGTCCTTGATCGAGTCACAGGCGCGCTTGAAATAAGCCCTTAATGCGTCGCGCGTATCGAAAATGAAATAGCTGAAGTTGAACGCAGCCAGCAGATCGACAGCGGGCGTATCCACTGTCATGACGTCCGATTCGATCAGGCTGACACGTGCCCGATCGGCCGTATCGAGCCGGCCGAGACGATTTTTTCGCCCCCATTCGAGCACCGACGGGTCGATGTCCACGCCTATGGCCTGAAACTCCGCACCCTGACGAACCCATTCGCAGGACGCACTTGCTGTGCCGCAAAAGTCCTCACGGAACAGATAGGCCGTGCGTCCGGTCAGCGACTTGAATGTCGTCTGCAGAAACTCGACTTCATGCTCGACATTCTGAACAGAAATTTCATAGAGCTCGTGCTTGTCGGCCTGTTCGGCCATTGTCAGTTGCCTGCCTGCGGTCTTCGCGCTCATCGAGATCGATTTGTCCTTACGAGTTCGTGGGAGGGCCGTGCATTGTAGCGGGCTACGCCACCTTCGGTATAGCCTTTAGTGCATTCAGGAGCACCTCTTTGCCCGCATCGGGGAGATGCGCATGCTGACTCAGGTAGCGGCGCCAGGCACGTGCACCGGGCTGTCCGGTAAACAAACCCAGCATATGCCGGGTAATGCGCGACAATCGTTCGCCGCGCTCTACGGCGGAATCGATGTAAGGCAACATGTTCTCAACCACCTGCTCGCGAGAAGGCAACGGCCGCTCGGGATTGAATCGGTTCTCAAGTTCCGCGAGGAACCAGGGCTGATGGTAGGCCTGGCGGCCAATCATGGCTCCATCGGTATGCCGCAACGCCTCGAGTACCGGCGCTGTATCGATGAGCCCGCCGTTGAGCACAATCTCCAAATCGGGGCAGTCGCGTTTCAGGCGATAGACGCGCTCATAGTTGAGCGGCGGTACCGAACGGTTTTCTTTTGGACTCAATCCTTCGAGAATCGCGATGCGCGCGTGAACCACAAACTTGCGGCAGCCGGCGGCGGCGAGCGTATCGACAAAAGTACGGAAAAACGCGTCGCTGTCCTCGTCGTCGATTCCGATGCGCGTTTTTACGGTGATCGGTACGTCAGTCTCTGACATCATCGCACGAAAGCACTCGGCAACGCGCCCCGGCTCGGCCATCAGGCACGCGCCGAAACGTCCGCTCTGCACACGATCGCTTGGACAGCCGACGTTAATATTGATTTCGTCGTAGCCGTAGCGCGAAGCCGTGCGTGTCGCAACGGCCATGAGTTCGGGATCGCTGCCGCCAAGTTGCAACGCGACCGGATGCTCTGCGGCATTGAATGCCAGCAGGCGATCGGCGTCACCGTGAACGATCGCAGCAGCCGTCACCATTTCGGTGTACAACAGCGCACTCGGAGTCAGCAACCGCATGAAGTAGCGGCAATGCTGGTCGGTCCAGTCCATCATGGGGGCGACGGATATTGGCGAAGCCATTTGCGTATCCCGTTTTTCAGTCATATTCTACTTTTAAATCAACAACTTAATTTCGACCATTTTGTACTCATTGCGAACCCATTGTCGCCCTTTTTGGTTGCGAAATTGCGCAAGTCGCACTTTGTCGCACCGATTTGAGCGTTCATGTCGCACCGAAATTCGGCGATTTAGAGGAGATTCATGGCTACGATCAGAACCCGGCGCAGAAAAGACGGCAGTCTAGCGTACCTGAGCGAGATTCGCGTGAAGCGCGACGGCGTGCTGATTCATCGCGAGTCGAAGACGTTCGATCGGCTGGGCCAAGCCCGAGCCTGGGCCGCTACCCGTGAGAAACGACTGGCAAGAGTCGAGCCGGTTCGACGGCCTGCAAGAACACTGTCGAATACGCGGCTCGCAAAGATTCTGGAGAAATACCGACGGGAGGTGTCCGAGCTGCGTCCGATGGGCCGCTCCAAGAACAGCCATATCCGTTTTCTCGAGAAGACCGAACTGGCCAGGATGCTGGTTTGCGACATCGAGACGGCAGACATCATTGAGCACATTCGTTCAAGGCGGCAATCGGGCGCAGGCCCGTCAACGGCGAACAACGACATAACGTGGCTGCGCGTTATCCTCCGCTACGCGCGCGCTGCCTGGGGCCTGCCGTTCGAACTCGCGATCATCGACGATGCAGCGGAGGTTCTCAAAGCTGAAAAGTTGATCGGCAAAGCGAAGAGCCGCTCCCGGCGTCCGACGGAAGAAGAACTGGACGCATTGACGGCTTTTTTTGAGATGCGGGACCGCCGCCGCTCAAATATCCCGATGAACGACATCATGTGGTTTGCGATTCACTCGGCCAGGCGCCAAGGCGAGATCACCGATTTGCTGTTCTGCGACAACGACAAAAAGCACCAGACCGGCGTAGTCCGAGACCTGAAACACCCCACAGACCGGGATCTGACTCGCCGTTTCAAGTACACGCCGGAAGCGTGGGAGATCGTTTGCCGGCAGGATCCAAATGAAGACCGCATCTTCCCGTACGAGCCCCGCTCTATTGGGAGTGCATTTCGCCAAGCCTGCAAGATGCTGGATATTCAAGATCTGCATTTTCACGATCTCCGGCACGAGGCCACAAGCCGACTCTTCGAGGCCGGCTACTCGATCGTCGAAGTCCAGCAATTCACGTTGCACGACAGCTGGGGCACGCTGAGCCGATACACGCATCTCAAGCCAGAACTAGTGACTATCCGCACTGGCAATCGCAGAAAGTAACTCCAATGAGTTCTTGTCTGCTGTCATGGCACTGCGGTCGCTCGAATGTCATTTGGCGACAACTGAATTAGGGCAGGACCCGGCCAATACCAGCCGGTCATATTCCATCGAGTTCGGGCCGATCGGGCTGGGTGACCGGTAGAAATCCAGAGGCTTCAAGTCGATCACACAGCTCCGCCGACCCGTGTTCCTTTGCGAATGCAATTTCACGGTCTGTGGCACCGACAAGATGAAGAAAATCTACCCTTCCGGATTCCAGATCGAAACGATCCGGGTAGTGCGTAGGCTTGGTGACCACGACGTTTCGGATCAGAGAATCCCCTTCCAGAGTTATAGGTGACCCAAGTGGCATACGATGCCCATAGTCCAAGGCAGGCTTGTCACCATATCGGCCGTGCACCAAGAGGATGTTAAAGGCCATTACCCGTTGGAGGACGACTAGCCGACACTATTCATGAAAGTTGTTGGTATGGCGATCATTTGTTGCCGATTGTAGCAAGCTGAACTTTCTGGCGGTTCCGAGCCGCGCCACTTTCTCCTGGTAGGGGATTATTGCGCGCTGCGTCGCGAAACGAGTTGAAATTGGCGATGTCAGGTCAAAGTTGCCCGTCGCCCTTGTCTGACGTGCCGATAACGATGAGGTTGTTGCTGGGCAGTGGGATCAGATTGGCACGGCACCGAGGGCGCGGGCAATGCGGCACCAGTCGGATCGCCACGGCGCTGAGTCTGGCAGGTGAAACACGATACGGCGCGTTGAGCGTTGCACCCAGACTGCGAGCTTTAACAATCGCTCGCGCAGGGTCGTAACCTGGGCCTGGGCGAAAGCCGTATGCCGCGCTTTGAGGCGCAGTTCCTGGAACAGCACGTAAGCGGCGACGGTCATGAGGACTCGGAACTGGTTGGCGAAAAACGAGGTACAACTGCAGCGGTCGAGGTTCAGGCCCAACAGCAGCTCTTTGATGCGATTCTCGATCACCGCCCGCTGGCAATAGACCCGCTCATACACGTGCCTTGGCGTGGTCTTGAGGTTGGTCACCACAAAACGGGGATTGTCTTTGGCGTCCCGGCCGGGGTATCGCACCACTTCGGCTTTGAAGATCACCCGCCTTTCGTCATCCCAGCTGCCGGCTTCGTACTGGCACTCGCCGTAGCGCTTTTCGGTGTCCCCTGAGTCCCATGACAGGTGACGGACCTCGTCCATCAAAGGCTCGGAAAGCGCCTTTAATACCGAGTTTTTCCCGATCCCCACCACGAAATCCACCCGACTGTCGGTGAGAAAATCGAGTAGCTCAGGCGTCGCAAAGCCAGCGTCCAGACGCACCAGGATACGCACCTTGCCGAACGCCTTTCGCAGCCGAGCGATGGCGCGTCGCAGGATCGCCTCGGCGCCCTCGCTCGCCGGCGCCTCTCCCGATCGCAGCACGCTCGCAAACACGTACTGATCCGCCTCGTCGTTGAACTGAAATGAACACACCATCGGCAGATAACAGTGATCCCCGTAGTGCGTGTTAAAAAACGACAGCTGCTGCTGGCCGTAGGCCAGAATATCCGTCGGGTCCAGATCGATCGTGATGCGCCGTGCCTTCTTACCCAGGCGCTTGCGGTGACGCGCAATCACCGTGTCCATGATCGCCGTCCCCATGCCGAGCAGTGAACGCCCATCAATGCGGTTCTCGAATCGGGACAAGGTCGGCTGCGAGGCCAGCGCCTCGCCCGACAGCGGATCTCGATCCATCAGCAAACGCTGCACCGGGTCCGTGCTCAGCCGGGCTGCGTCGTTGCAGTCCTCGTAGCCGCAGGCAATCCCGTACACCCGTTGCGATAGCAACTCCCGCAGACTGTGACGAACCTTGCCAGCACAGCGGTCATCGCGAATACACCTGGAAATGGCATCGATCAAACCCAGTCGCTGATCGCAAGCCTTGAGCAGAATCGCCCCACCATCGGAGCTACTGTCGGGCCGATCGAAGCGGGCCTGAAACGCTTTCTTCGACAGACCCTTGAACAAAACACCCTGGGGACTGGTATGCTTACTCATGCAGAAGCCTTTTTTGTGCTTAAGTTGTTGTGTGCAAACACAATTTTCGCACATTTAAGGCTTTTGTTTTATCTCTTCACGAATAATCCCGGCTAGGGCCCACTCGGCTTGTTTAGGGACCTCCAGAACGAGTTCGGTTCCAAATCCGGAGTACTCGGAGTCAGCATAATCTTCTGGCTCTAACTCCCAAGGATTAGATGGTCCACTCGATACGTAAATCCAGGAGTCCCGGTCATCAGTCGGGCCAAACTCGATTATTCCGTAATGCAGCCAACGAGGGTCAAAAGACTCCTGTCCAAACACGCCGGTAAATAGTTCGCCGGTGGGAACAAAAGTGCCTCGAAATGTCGGACCGAACAGCGATGGGTATACGCTCTCCTCCCTTTGTTCCCACACTCGTTCCAGCGGCGAAATCTCAGGCATATGACTATTTTCTGCGCGGTTATCGGCGGTTACGTGAATGACCGGAAAGGGTCACGAACCGCAGTTCGTCAAAGGAAAAATCATACCATTTGAAGGTCTGGTTTTCGCTGTGATGCCGCCGCCAGAACGGCAACTATTGGCTCTCGACCATATTGGGAGTCAATCGTGTTTCTCAGCAAGAACAAGCCACCAAAACGCACGCCCTGGAACAAGGGCAAGCTCGTCGGCCAAAAATCGCCGTTTACTCTTCAAGAGATCTGGTCCATTCGGAATCGTCTGCAGACCATCGGCAATCGGCGTGACCTCGCGCTGTTCAACCTGGCGATCGACAGCAAGCTCCGGGGCTGCGACCTGGTGCGGCTGCGCGTATCCGATGTCGCCAGCGGCGGAGAGATCCTCTCCCGGACCACCGTTCGCCAGAGCAAGACTAATCGCCCGGTCCGGTTCGAGATCACCGCACGCACCCGAAAATCCATCGAAGAGTGGATCGACGTTGCGCAGCTTTTAGATAGCGACTACCTGTTTCCGAGTCGGTTGAAGCGCTCCCCTCACCTCTCCACACGGCAATACGCACGGATTGTCGATGACTGGGTGCGGGGCGTCGGCCTGGATCCTGCCGCCTACGGCACACATTCACTGCGGCGCACCAAGGCCACCTTGATCTACCGCCGCACCAAGAACCTCCGGGCTGTGCAATTGCTGCTTGGCCACTCCAATCTCGACAGCACCGTCCGGTACCTCGGCATCGAGATCGACGATGCGCTGGAAATGTCCGAGCAGATCGACGTTTGACGAAGCAGTCAGTGACCGACCGCTCCGGCGACGCGAGCGGACGCTCAAGTGCGCCGAGTCCGATTTTGTACAGTGTTTACTAGGGTCTGTTGACAATTAGCAAAGCCACAGGAAGCTGGCGACGATAGCGATGAAGGCAGAATATCGGCAGGCGAGTTTGTCGTAGCGTGTGGCGATGCGTCGGAACTGCTTGAGACGGGCAAAAAAACATTCAATGAGGTTGCGGTGTTTGTACTGATGGCGATCAAATGCGCGTTGTTCAATGCGGTTCGCTTTGGGCGGTATCACGGCGTTCGCAGGCAGTGCTTCGATAGCCGTGATCAGCGCGTCCGAATCGTAAGCTTTGTCGGCGACGACGGCCTCGGTGGACAGACCATCGATCAGACCCTGCGCCTCCGTCAGGTCATGCACCTGACCGGCAGTCAGCGTCCATCGTGCCAGCAATCCCAGGCCTTCTACCAGGCCATGAATTTTTGTCGTCAGTCCGCCGCGCGAGCGGCCGAGCGCCTGCGGACCGTTTTTTTTGCCGCCCCTGCCGCATGCTGGTGCGCTCGGACAATGGTGGAATCCAAAAACACTTCTTCAAAATCGGCGTCTTTGGCCAGCTCCGCAAACACCCGGTGCCAGATGCCTTTGTCCGACCAACGGGCAAAGCGTTTGTACACGCTGTTCCAGGGGCCAAAGCACTCTGGCAGGTCCCGCCACGGCGAACCGGTTCGTGCGATCCACAGCACCGCTTCGACGAACAAGCGGTTATCTTTGGCCGTCACACCGCAGTCGCCGGGCTTGCCCGGCAACATGGCTTCGATCCGCTCGAACTGGTCATTTCTTAAGAGTAATCGGGGCATCGATCCAACTCCTTCAATGAGTTGGAACAATAGTTTACCTTTAATTGTCAACAGACCCTAGGTAAAACCGTGAGTTATCCACAGGATCAACGGTTGATCCTGTCGATTGCTCGCCAAAACGCCGAAAAAGCGGCCGTTCGTCCGCGATTTGCGGGCCTATTGGAGCCCTGCGCCAGTCCACGAATGCGCCTGGTACCGGATCGAGTCGAGCGCCACTCGGCGCTCGGCTTGATGCTCCGTCCTGGCAGGTGGCTGCAAGAGAGCGCGTCATTGCTGTGCCGCCCGGCGCAGTAATGACGCGCGCCGCCAGCCCAGAAACCGCGCCGAATACTGACTCGATTTTCCAATGCCACGCGCATGACGCCGTCGTAGGCTGTACCCACTGTTTTGAGAGCGCCGCCGTTCGCTATATAGCGGCAACCGTGCTGAAAGGCTCTGCGATCAGCACCGGGGATTCGTCCTCGAGAGCCATCTAGTGAGCAGGAAACTGCTCGTATCCCAACCGCAGGAGATTGCCCTGCAAGACAACCCAAAGGAGGTAAAACCATTGGCAATAACGCTGGAACGCGCCGCCACCGCTCTGAACCATCAAAGCAGCGGTGTGGCCTGTGACCAGGCCTGTTCAGGTCATGTGGGAGTGGTGTCCCAGGATCAATGCCATCACGAGTTGATGGGCTTGCCTGATTACGATCGGCAAGTGATCAGAAACACTTACCAGATATTCAATGAACCTAGTGGAGGTTCGATACACCTGTGAGACGCCTGAACTACCAGCTGAAACAACTGTGCAAACGAAACAGAGACGGGAGCTACGGCACCCAGGCGCAGCGTGAGCGCAATCTCACGCTGATCGCCAACCAGCTCCATGACCTGGGGTATCGCGATATGCAGGCCACGTCCCTGAAGCCGAAGCACGTCGAGGCCCTGGTGAAGCACTGGCTGGATGCCAGGGTCGCGGTGGGCACCATCAAAAACCGCATGGCCGCGATCCGCTGGTGGGCGGCCAAGGTCGGCCGACAGAACGCGGTGGCCCGTTCGAACGCCCACTACGGGATTCCGTGCCGGCAGTATGCGAGCAGCACCAACCGTGCAAAAGCCCTGGATGAGGAAAAACTCGCCAGAATCACGGACCCGCACATCCGCATGAGTCTGGAGCTACAGAGGGAGTTTGGTCTGCGCCGTGAGGAGGCCATCAAGATCCGGCCACATCTATCGGATAGGGGCAAGATCCTGTGGCTGAAGGACAGCTGGACCAAGGGCGGCAAGGCACGGGAGCTACCGATCCGCACCAAAAGCCAGCGGGCGGTCCTCGACCGAGCAAAAGAGCTCGCCGGCAAGGGCTCCCTGATCCCGAGCCACAAGGATTACGACGATCAGCGGCAACTCTACGAGGGCCAGTGTATTCGCTCAGGTCTTTGCAAGATGCACGGCCTCAGGCACGCCTACGCGCAGCGACGCTTCGAGGGGCTGACCGGCTTCCTGGCGCCCATGGCAGGGGGACCGTGTCGCAAGGATCTCACGGACGATCAGCGCGAGCTCGACCAAATAGCTCGCGCCGTGATCTCGAAAGAACTCGGCCATGAGCGCCTCAACATCACCGTGATCTATCTCGGCCGATGAGTATCAATCCCACCTACTTCGGATTGCTGGCCGAATTCGGTGAAGCGGAAATCCCGCTCGATCGCATTTGCGAGAAATACTTTGGTTTGTCCTCAGCAAAAGCGAAGCGGCGAGCGTGTCTTCAGCAACTCCCGGTACCGGCCTACCGTGCCGGCTCGCAGAAATCGCCCTGGCTGATCAGTGCCATCGACCTTGCTCATCACATCGACGCGCAACGGACCATTGCGGCGCGCCAGTGGTCCAATATGAAATAGCGCTTCCTACCGTCTACATTTGCGCAAATTGGATTCGCACCTGTCGGTGCGACACGGTGCGACACGAAAAATTTCCCGCCTCTAAGCCCTTGAAAACCCAGCTCAATCGAAAATTCGGCGTCAGTGCTCCATCATGGGGGCAACAGATATTGGCGACGATATTTGCGCGCCCTGTGCCTGTGCCATATTTTTTTCTGAACAGAAGGTTGTTGGCGCCTATTTTGTACTGATTTTGTACCCAATGTCGCCCTTTCAGTATCAAAAGCGGAAATGTCGCACCGAAAATCGAAGAATTTGGAGAAGCTCGGCGGCAAACTCGTCTTCCTCTATGTCGTACCGTCCCTCAAACAGGATTCGCAGTGCCGGTACAAATGTCCCCTCCGCTACACTGCGAAAATGTTCGATGTTTAGTCGGCGAACCCTCACGCTCTGATCCTTTATTGAAAAAGTCGATTGCGAACGGCTTTGTAGTCGCGAATGCGGCCGCTTTGACACCCGACGCACAGCCGCTCGGCGGCGGTTTTGTGCTGCCCGTTGTTAGTGCCCCGCTCGTCTAATGGGTCCAAATGTTCTCTCGCCACAAAGCCAGTGCGTGCCGGACTACTTCCAATTGATAACAGAGAATTGCATGCTAACACTCACAATGTTAGTATGCAAAACGATGTTAGAAAGTAACCCAAAACCCAGTACCGATAATGTTTTTGCGGCGGACCTGCGTGATTACATCACCACGACGCTGCACCGTTCGATTGAGCTGGCCGAATGGAGCGGTGCAACCGGATTAGCCTCATTCTTATCGAAACGTTATGAGTTTCTCGTCGCGCTAATCGGGCACCAACCCTGCTTGTTCGCAGTAGACCGAGGCACTATCGATGCCACGCCGGCAGAAATTGCTAAGCACATCGCAGGCATTGAAAACGCCTTCGATGGCGTGGTGATCTATGCCACGCGACATCTGTCTGCCGATCGCCGCGCACGCCTCGTGGGCAGTGGCGTACCGTTCGTCGTGCCAGGTAACCAGTTGTACATTCCACCATTGGCCCTCGACCTGCGTGAGAACTTTCATGCCCGTCCCAGACGAGGACGAGAACAACTCTCCCCCGCCGCTCAGGCGGTGCTTTTCTATGGTGTATTGTTCCCGCATGAATTGAACGCTGGATCGAGTCGTCGTACGCCCACGCATTTGGCCAGCGCCGTTGACTACTCGGCCATGTCGGTGGGTCGAGCCTTTGAGGAACTTGCCAGCGTCGAGCTTGCAACGATCAGGAAACGCGGCCGGTCGAAAGAACTCCAACTTGAACAGAACGGTCGAGCACTCATCGAGCGCGCCCGACCAATGTTGCGTAATCCGATGCGGGCTCGCAAGCTGATAAGAGGGGCTCCAGCATCGCCGCCGATGAAGCTAACCGGCGAGAGTGCGCTCGGTAATATCACAGGCCTATCCCCTCCTCCTGTTCATCAGTGGGCTATGCACGCTGAGGAATGGCCCTTGATCAAGAGAATTCATGATTTCAAGGTAGTCAACGACACCGATCAAGCCCATCTGGTGGTTGAGCTTTGGTATTACCGACCCGATGTGCTCTCCACTCACATCACGGTGGATCCATTGTCGTTATACGCGCAGCACTGGGACAACCCCAATGAACGCGTCGCAATGGCGGTCGAGGAAGTATTGGATCACGTTCCATGGTAGTAGGTATCGATAAGTTTCGAGCGCACTTTGCAGGTCACGAAAATCAGTACACCCTGATTGGTGGAACGGCGTGCGACTTGCTGTTCGCCAACGCCGGTATCGATTTTCGAGCCACCCGAGATTTCGATATGGTGCTGTGCGTTGAGGTGGTCGACGAGGCATTCGCCGCTGCATTTATCGGTTTTCTCGAGGGCGGCGGCTATCAGGCGCGACAAAAGTGCGACGGGCACAAAGAGTACTTTCGATTCCACAGACCGAGCGACTCCGCGTATCCCTATATGATCGAGTTGTTTTCGCGAAAACCGGGCGGCATAGATATTCCCGACGAACACATTTATGCGAAAGTCCCGGTCGATGAGGATGCCCTGAGTCTTTCGGCAATTCTATTGGACGAACACTACTACGACGCGCTGCAACAATCGAGCGTCGTGTTGGACGGCGTCTCTGTACTAACCGAAGATCTGCTTATTCCTTTCAAGGCCAAAGCGTATCTCGACCTCTCTCAGCGAAAGACCGAAGGCGCGAACATCAGTAGCAGAGATGTGAATAAGCATCGCAACGACGTTTTTCGTCTTGCTCAACTGATGCCTGCGGATCGACGCACTGAACTATCTGAGAGCATTTGCACTGACATCAGAGCATTTTTAGACACCGTTGGTGGTGACGACTCCTTTGACCCTAATGCGTTTGAAGTTGCATTCACCCGAGACGAAGACATTGCGTTTCTGGAAACCGCTTACGGCGTGTAGTACACATCATTCGCAATGATTGATGAAAGTCCAGTTTGTTCATGAACTGGAGAAGGAAGCTCGCCGTCTGCTGATGGAGAAAGACGTGTTAAAAAGCCACGGCCTCCATTGCCAGGGAAAGTTCATGAGGTATCGATTTATCGATGCGCATAAGAAGGTCTGGCCGGTGACGCTCATGTGTGGGGTTTTGACGGTATCGCGCAGCGGTTACTACCACTGGGCATCCCGAGGTCCTGTGCCATGTTCTTTTCTAAATCAGATGGTTGTTGACGCCTGTTTTGTACTGATCCTGTACTCCATGTCGCCCTTTTCGGTCGAAAAACAGGAAATGTCGCAGCGAGAATCGGCCAATTTGGCGTAATCAGCCGAACACTCTCGGTACCAGAAGTAGCGCGACCAACGTAAGTATCGCAACCCCGATTAAATTGAGCGCAACTCCAGCGCGCATCATGGTCGATATGCCGACCCGGCCTGAACCGAAAACGATTGCGTTCGGCGGCGTTGCCACCGGCAGCATGAAGGCGAAACTCGATGCCAACGTTACCGGGGCAAGCAGCACGAGCGGATTGGCGTCAATCTGAAGCGCAAGCGCCGCCACAACCGGCAGAAACGTCGCTGTCGTCGCCAGGTTGCTCGTGAGCTCCGTCAGAAAGATAACCAAAATACAAGCGCAGAAAACAAGAAGTGCGATGTGTACCTCGCCAACTGGTGCCAACTGCCCGCCAAGCCACAACGTCAGCTCGGATTCTGTCATCGCACTCGCCAGTGCAAGACCACCGCCGAACAACACCAGTACGCCCCAGGGCAAACGCCTGGTGTCGTCCCAGTTGATCAGCGCCTGTCCGCGCTCCCCGCTCGGCACGATAAATGCGGCGAGCGCAACGACCATCGCAACCGCCGCATCGGTTATCTGGACGGCACCGGTAAGTTCTACAATTGGCTTTCGCATCAGCCAGCCAAATACCAACACCAGGAACAACAGACCGACACGAACTTCGGCCGTCTTGATTTGTCCAAGCCCGGCACTCATTTTCTGAAGATGCACGACAGTATCTTCGCTGGCTTTAAATCCGGTGGGATACATCATCCGTACCAGCACAAACCAACCCATTGGCAACATCACGAGCGATAACGGGACGCCGATGATCATCCATCGCGCGAAGTCGATCTCCAGTCCGTACGAGCTTTCCATGAACCCGGCCAGAAACGCGTTGGGCGGTGTGCCGACAAGTGTAGATACACCGCCAATCGTTGCGCCGTAGGCAAGACCCAGTAATGTCGAGACCTCGAAGTTGCGAAGCTCATCCTCGCCGAGCCCAGGCATTGAGTGTTTGACGACACTCGAAACGGACAGCGCCACCGGCAACATCATCATTGTCGTTGACGTGTTTGAAATCCACATGCTGATGAACGCGGCTGCCACCATGAAGCTACCGACAATCGCCCTCGAATTGACCCCGGCGAGCAGAAAAATTCGGATTGCGGAGCGCATGTGCAGGCCGGACTTTTCGATCGCGATCGCCATGATGAATCCGCCGAGAAACAAATAGATGATCGGATGGGCATAGGCTGACGACACATCCTCTATCGGCTCAACACCGAGGATTGGAAATGCGATGAGCGGCAGGAATGCGGTGGCGGCAACATTGATGGCTTCGGTAGCCCACCAGACGGCCATCCAGCTTGCAATCGCCGCAACATAGGTTCCTGCAAGCGGCAGCCCTTCCGGTCGAAACTGTGCCGCGATAACCCACGCGAGCAGAGGGCCCGCCAGCAGCCCAATGAATCGGCTACGTCGCCGACTCGCTTGTGTCTCAATAACCATGACTTTTTCCGGCATACGCTCGCGACAGCGAGCACGCAGGGACTGGCCCGACCCCGGTGAGGGATATCCCTCACCGAGGCACCGCCTCACTAAAACAGATGTTTAAGTGTCAGGAAAATGGATCGTCCTCGAATGTCGTGAACTTCGTTATCGAAGAATGGGCGCTGTGCCAGCCTTGGAGGGTCTTCATCGAGAACGTTGGTGATACCGAATCCGAGCGTTGTCTCTTTCCCGCCCAGCAGCCCGTCGAGATACCATGCGTACCTGAGATCGACGGTCGTCTGACTATCGATCGTCGTGTCGCTTTGGTCGTCTGTGTAGGCGTTGATGTAACGCGCGGTCGCGTTCAGCAGATGGGCTCCCCAGGTATAGGTCACGCCGGCGTTGATCTTCACATCCGGAGTCGATCCAAAGCCGTTGGAGAAGTTACGGCTGCCCTGAATATCACCGAACTCGGTCGACTCGTACTTAGTAATCAAAGTCGACGATGCGTCGAAGAAAAGCGCTCCATCTCCGATCTCTGTTGAGTAGCGCCCCACCAGATCGAATCCGGCGACCTCGGCATCGCCGCGATTTTCGAATTCAGCGATTACGGTAGCGGGCTGTCCGGTCGCTTCACGCGTTGCACGGTCCGGCGGCAAGTTGCCCAGGAAGACCTGATCGAAAATAAACTGCGGATCGGCACCCGGCAAAACCAGGCCTTCGTACTCGTAGGTGAAATAGTCAACCGATGCATCGATGCCGCTGTCAGATTGGAAAATCAATCCTATGTTCAGGTTGTCTGCAGACTGCGGCGCAAGGTTGCCCGAGCCCTGAGTGATGACAGTAATGTTGAAGTTGCCGGCGGCCGGATCTGCCGGGTCCACAATCGCAGCATTGGAGATGACGCCCGAAATCTGGCGAATCGACGGTGCCTGGAATGACGTGCCATAGGATGCGCGAATGGCGATGCTGTCCGTAACGTCGAGTTTTGCGGACAACTTGGGATCCGTAGTATCTCCACCGTTATCCCCGTAGTCCTCATAACGGACAGCGGCCTGGACTTCGAAGCGATCGGACACCGGGAAAAGCATCTCGCCAAACACCGCATACGCATCCTGCTGGCCAAATACCGCCGGAATCGTCTCGTTAAGTCGATTGTCACCGACCTGATAACGGCCGTCGGGGATGTCCTCGAGTTCGATGTCCCGGTACTGGCCGCCAATCGCAATTGCCACATTGCCGCCCGGTAATTCGATACCGGTCTCACCGCTGAAGATCGCCTCCGCGACGACCTGGGTTACCTCGCCCGAGTCACTGCGAACACGAGCGACCGCGTTCAGGTCCATCTGACTGTTCGCCGCATCGGACACGCCGTCTTTCGGCGAAATCAGATTCGGGTCCGCAAGACGCGTACCGAACGGGTTCCAGATGCCCTGAAGAATCTGATCCTGAAATGCCGGGATATACCAGTCACGCGGCATACGTCGGCTATAGTCCGACTTCGACCACATGTAGCTGGTATTCAGCAGCCAGTTATCGCCAACCTCAAGATCGAATCCGGCGAGCAGTCTCGTGTTGGTAAAGATAGTCTGGATGTCTTCGAAGTTTTCATTACCGTCGGCGTCCCGACCGACGATACGGCCGCGGTAGATCAGATCGACGGCCTGCAGATTCGAGTCGGCCGAAAACGCCTGAGGTCCCGCATAGGTTATTCCGCCAGCTCCGTCAGTGACAAAAAAGTTGAACGGATGATCTCCGGGAACGATAAAGCCACCGTCATTGGTTGTGACTCGAGTCAGATTTCCGCCGGCTCCATCGCGAATCTCGTTTCGCGAGAAACTTGCCTCGCCAAAAAATTGCAACCGTTCTGTCAGATCGAAATCAACTTTCGAGAACAGTTGAATGCGATCTTCTTCCGGAACGATTCGTACCTGATCAATAAAATAGTACCGACAATTGGCACCGTCCGGCATGCCGCCGGCGGCCAGACAGTCCGGGTCAGCCAGCGTGTTGCCGGATCGCAGAAACTGGCTGCTGACGTCGGTACCTGCGGGCAACGTCGACGGATCGGCGCCGAAGTTTGGATTCGGGATAGCAAGGTTAAAACGTCCCGGTGACCCCGTCGACGAATCGAATGCGCCTGATACGCCGTCTTCGAAGCGATTTCCCTCGAGGATGACGTCATATGGCGTGCGTGTTGCGCCGCCCTGTGTATAAAAATTGCCGAACAACGTAAAGTGCCCGCGGTCGAATCCGGTTCCAAATGCCAGGCCTAGCTGCATGGAGTCGGGCGTCGAGTCGCGCAACTCGGATGTCAACTCGAAACCTTCGAAGCTATCACGCGTGTAGATGTTGACAACGCCGGCCACCGCTTCGGACCCGTATGTTGAAGACGCACCGTCCGTCAGAACCTCGATCCGCTCGATCATATTGACCGGATACTGGTTGGAATCCGTAAACAGTTGTCCGGACGAATCCGTAATTGGAGCAATGCCCGCTCGTCGGCCATTGATAAGCGTCAACGTAGAACCGATACCAAGCCCGCGCAAAGAAAACTGCGACAATCCCTGGAGTGCGTTTTGCCGATTAGCGATCTGCGATCCGGAGTTCGCCGTCAGACCTTTAAAAATATCCTGAACACGAACTGCACCGGCATCTTCGATCTGCTGCTGCCCGACGGTCTGTATGGGTGAAGGACTTTTGAAATCTCGATTACGGCTACGGATGTTTGACCCCGTAACGGTAATGACTTCTATAACGCCGTCCTGATTTTCCTCTGACGGCAAGTCCTGTGCCTGTGACACAGGTCCTATGAATAGTGTTGCCAGCCCGGCTAGCAGGCCTTTTCTGGTCTTAGTCATCTGATCCCCCTCAGCTACTGACGGTTTGTCAGTTATATTTGTGAGCAGACCCCGATCACTAAACACCGGCCTTAACCGCGTGCCATCCAAAAGTTTCTCGATGGCATCCGCTACGGTGTAAGTCCCGACCAATTCATTCGTTGTGACTTCTTTCGCTACCTCGAACGGTAGAATCAACGTCTGATCGGCCTGTTCAGCAAACAGAGTGAGTGACACGTCCGCGCTTTGCTGAGGAATATTGAAGTCGACAAGATCTGGCTTGTTCTCCGAGGAATAAGACGTTGCTGAAAACACCAGCAACATCGTAATTCCCAGGGCGAGCGAGCAAATCTGCCGCCTTCTCTCAACAGAGCACTTCCATCGCGCCTGCTGTACAGACAAATCAAAAACCATTTTCCCCCATCGCCTACCAGGCCGGCGACTGACTACCGGACCTAACGTTCTGAACGACGCCGGAATTGTTCGCTCAGCCAGATCAGGTGGCGACTACTCGTTTGCACTGAGCAGTATTTTATTGTCACCAACCCGTTCGTAAGTGATATTGAAGTTGGCACGCAGTGCGGCCAAAAGTGAATCTACGTCGCCGGCCTTGTACATTCCCAACAATTTTATCTTCTTCGCATTCTCATCGAGGAACACGAATTCGACGGCTGTGTAGCGGCCAATCTCCGTGACCGCGTCTTCCAGCGACTCGCCACGAAAGATCAGATTACCATTTCGCCAGGATAGTCTGACCGCGATTTCTTCCGCCCTTATCTCCTTCTTCTCAACCTCGGTCGACACAGCATCCTTTGTGTCAATCTCAGTTTCCTGTCCGGCGGCCACCAGCGTTGATGAAGGTTGCAAGATGACCGGTTGGTCCCCGGGCAGTTCGTCAATTGGCGCATCCAGAACGCCGATCATGACCACACCATCGGTTACCACGAGTTCGACGTTCTGATCGCTCGTGATCTCGAGGTTGAATTCTGTGCCCACGGCCTGAATTATTTTTTCACCCACCACGACACTGAGCGCCCGGGGATCGTGGGCGACCTTAACGTGAACTTCGCCCCGCTCGAGCCGCAATAAGCGGTTGTGATCCGTGTAGTTCACGGTGACTAAGGAGTTCGTGTTCAACACGATGCGCGAGCCATCGCTCAGATCGAAAACCGACTGCTCACCGATAGCCGTCTCGTACCGACCGGACGAGTGGGCTGTATCGGCGACCGCAACAACATCGTCCGAAAGCACTTTGTATGCGTCATGCTGCCAGGCAAGCCATCCTATACCTGCACATACTGCGAGCAATGCGGCTGCCCGCCATCCCAGCCAGGATTGACGCACTGACTTCGGTGCCTGCATTTCCGGCTCAGGGAAGATGTCTGCGAGTCTCGACATCCCTTCCATTCGATCCCATTGTTTTGCGGACGCCATAAACTCGCGCTCGTTGGCTCGACTTGCGGCCAACCAACGGGCAAGCTCAGCCTCCTCCGCGTCGGACAGACCTCGGTCCAGTTTCGTAATCCATGCCGCAGCCTCCTCGACCACCGGGTCATCGACAACCGGCAGTTTTCTCACGTTAGTCATGCGCCTTCTCCAACGGCATCACCAGCCAAGCGAGAACCACGGTCTTCTGCCTTACGCTGCAACAGGTACTGTCGACAACGTTTTTGCCCTTTTGCAATGTGGTTTTCCACGGTTTTCTCACTGACTTCCATGATTTCGGCGATTTCTCGCTGCGTATGCCCATACACCTTTTTTAACACGAACGCGCGGCGGCACTGCAAGGGCAACCGTCGCACAGCGTCGCAAAACTGCACGAACTCCTCGTCTGTGCAGACTTGCTCCAGGGTATCCCTGGCGACACCGGGTACGGATGAGTCACCCACGCGCTCCTCATCGTCGAACTCTCTCACCAACCGCGATTCGGCGCAATTGACGTAGTTCAGCGCGATATTGCGCGCAGTCCTGAACATAAACGAACGCGGCGACCGAATTTCAGCGCCATTCTGCGATTGACAGACGCGCACGTACGTCTCCTGAACGACGTCTTCGATTTCCTTCGGTGGAACAATACCTGTGACAGCTCTTGCCAGACCGCCCTTAACAGACAGGAACACACTGGTCAGCTTTTCGTCGACGGACATCTGTTCGTGTACCCCCCTGGTTGACCGATTATATATAGACAAACCAGCGGCAGATTTCCCCTATTCTTTTTTTGCAGAACGTCGAGGGCTCGAAGACCTGACTCAGGCCTTCTCACCTGACGAAAACGACGAACTATACTGAAGCATCTCAATAATTCGCGAACACCTCCCAGCACCCTGGCCCGGAAATTCCGAATTTGGTGTGCATTGTCTCCCAATAGCGGTAATAGCCGTGTGTAGCGTGATCGGACCTGCAACGGGAAGGACGCGCGTCAATCCAAATTACCCAGGTGTTGCCGTATTTGAGCGGCCGTCTCTCTTTTAGCAGCGGTATCGGCCAGATGATCGTGATGTTTCATCCGTCCCTCGCGTTCCAGCCTCTCAAGATGCGGCGGACCTAAACCCCAGTCGCTACCGGGCTGCCGCGGCACAACGTGAAGATGAAAATGCGGAACCTCCTGGCCGCTGCCGATGCCGTTGTTCTGATAGATAAGCACTCCATCCGGCGAGTAGGCGCCAACGAGCGCTTGCGCGAGTTACTTTGCCGCTGACATTAGCGCGGCCTCTTCCGCCCTCCGCAGATCCAGCAACGTCGGCGCGTGTCGGCGCGGAATGACGACACATTGGCCAGTCTCAAATTGGCGGCCGTTTAACAACGTCATTGTCAACTGGTCAGTGGCAATAATCTGCCATTGCTGTCTGCGCCCGTCGACAATCTCGCAAAAAAAGCAAGGATCGCCGTCCGGCATCGGGAAATGCATACTTCACCCTCCATCAGATCGGATGCTGCCACACTAGTGGGCCGTGCGGTAAATTCGGTCACTTTCAGAGTCCTTCTCAAGGGGCAGACCCAGGCGAAGCGGTGCCGGCATAGCCGGGCTATGTCAAGCCGCTTCAACACCGGTATGCCCCTTGAGAAGGGCTCCCGGTGGGTCGCACCACAACGCCCTTCGGCGGCGTTGAGCTCGCTTGAATTGGCGACGGCCAGTCCTGCGCTCGCTCGCCTTGCCCAGGGGCGTTGTGATGCGACTGAAAGTCACCGAATTTACCGCACGGCCCACTAGGACTGTCAACACCGAACTCGACGTACTCGATTCGGTCCATAGCAGAATGCGCCGACTCCTGCTGCTGCCATTCTTACTGCCACAACCGCTGATTGCGAGCGACTTTCGATTCGAGGAAACGGTTGCGGGAACGCAGCTTCTGGTCATCGTTCGCCAGCCCGTGACCGAAGACAAGGCGAAACGCCTCGCGGAATGGGCCAGGTCCAGCGCCGGAAACGTCCTGCAGGTGTACGGCCGATTTCCGAGTAAGCGAGCACGCGTGATTCTGACGCCGTCCGGGAGCCGTCACTGGGGAAGCCGCTCGGCCGTCAGTTTTGGCCAGACGACAAGATCGGCCGGCGGTACGGTCGAACTGTTCATCAATCCCAAGCGCCCCATGCCGGAGTTCTACGGCGACTGGACGGCAACGCACGAATTCAGTCACCTGATGCTGCCGCTGCTGGAACGCCGCCATCGCTGGATTTCCGAGGGCTTCGCGAGCTACTACCAGAACGTGCTCATGGCCCGCGCCGGACATTACACGGCGGAATCGGCCTGGCGCAGGCTGTCACAGGGATTCCAACGCGGCAGAGCATCCCGGCCGGAGTTATCGCCGAACGAAGCGGCTCAGGCCGGTGTATCCGGCGCACGGATGAAGCTCTATTGGAGCGGCGCCGCGCTGGCTCTGATCGCGGATCTCGAGCTGCGCCGCGCCACTGACTACGAAAAATCGCTCGACACGGTGCTGGGTCAACTGCAGGATTGTTGCCTGCCCAGTCGTCGCGTCTGGTCGGGCACCCGTCTTTTTCGCCGTCTGGACAGCTTTCTCGACGAACCTGTATTCATGCCGCTCTATCGGAAGTACGCGGACACACCCGGATTTCCGGAAGTCTCGGCGGCGTTAAACAGCGCCGAGAACGCCGAGGTTCGTCACACCGTAATGCAGTCCAAAGAAATCCCGAACCAGGCTGCGCGCAGGCCCTGACCTGCCAGGGAAACGGGCACCGATAAATTAAGTATTGACTTAATTAAGAAATTACTTATTATTTGGCCATGGACACTTTCACGGCACTCGCAGACCCCACCAGGCGGCAAATCGTGGAATCGCTTGCGGGCGGCGAGCGCTCGTTCGGCGAACTGGCCGATCAGTTCGAGATGAGCAGGCCCGCAGTCTCTCAACACCTGAAAGTGCTCAGGAATGCCGCGATCGTGACATCGCGGCCGGATGCCCAACGGCGGCTCTACCGGCTGAACCCGGATGCTCTGGACGAACTGGAGGGCTGGATTGCGTCGGTTCGACAGTTCTGGAGCGTGAGTCTCGACACACTGGAGCGGGCACTGACACAAGACGAAGGAGAACGAAAATGAGCACACTCGGCGAACGCCTCAACGCTACCACGGTGCGGTTCGAACGCACCCTGCCCGGACCGATTGAGCGCGTCTGGGCCTACATTACCGAGTCCGAAAAACGTGCCCGCTGGCTATGCTCAGGCGACACGGAGCCGAGAATCGAAGGGCTCGTCGAAATGAATTTCCACAATGCGTCCCTGTCGCCTTTGCCGGACGATCCTCCACCGCCCAAATATTGCGGACTTCCAGAGAAAATGTCGTTCTCGGGCCGGGTGACGCGGTACGAGCCGCCTGCTTGTCTGGCGCACACCTGGGATTTTGAGGACAGTCCTTCCGAAGTCGAGTATCAGCTTAGGGAGAACGGCGACAAGGTGCTGCTGACCATCACTCACCGCAAGCTCGACTCGAACGACGAAGTCTTAAGCGTCAGCGCGGGATGGCATGCGCATCTGGACATCCTCGAAGACGTGCTCGAGCACCGAACCCCGCGGCCGTTCTGGAAGACGCATACCGCACACGAGGCCATGTACGAGGATCGTATTTGACAAAAATTTCCTTTTTGGCGGCGGCGTCCGTCGAGTTTTTGTGATAGCGTCGCAGAACTTCTGTTGGACGGGCAGTCAAAAGACCTGTGCAAATGAGTTCGACATCTGACGGTAGCACCCGCCGCGCAATCGCGTGGGCGGTGCTCGGCGCCTTCCTCCTGCTGGAGGTTGGCGCTGTCCTGCATGCATCGCAGCACTCGATTTCGGACCTGCCGCACGGCTGCGAAGCCTGTACCCAGCTTGACAGTAACGGGCTGCTGCCGTCTCCGGGCGATGCCAGTCCTGTTGCCCTGAGAAATAACAGGGTCGAAAAACCCGAGCCTGTCTCCGCTCCGCAGCGCCCGCTCGCCCGGGTAAGCGTTCGCGGCCCTCCCCTGCAACGGATCTGAACCATTCGCGGCGCTTAGCGCCAGTATCAGACCTTGCAGGAATATTACAATGAACGGAACATTCATTCGCGGCGCCGTACTCGCCGCACTCACAATATCCGTCGCTGCAAAAGCAGACGAGACGGATGAACACCATGTCCTCGACGAAATCATCGTCAGCGCCACACCGCTGTCGCGCACTGTCGAAAAGCTCGCGCAGCCGACTGACGTCGTTGCGGGCGATGAACTGGCGCGCCAGCAATCGGAAAGCATCGGAGAAACGATCGCCAATCAACCTGGCGTCACGGCCAGTTACTTCGGCCCTGTCGCATCCCGGCCGATCATTCGCGGACAGTTCGGCGAGCGCGTGCGCGTATTGTCGAACTCGCTGGATGCTCTGGATGCATCGGCGCTCAGTGAGGACCACGCGGTCAGCATAGACAGTATTCTGGCGGACCGCATCGAAGTCATTCGCGGCCCGGCGACTCTGCTCTATGGCAGCGGTGCTGCAGGCGGTCTCGTCAACGTCGTTGATTCACGGGTGCGAAGCGCACCGCTCGACAAGCCGTTTAGCGGTGCGCTGGCGCTGGGATCCTCATCGGCAACCGACAAACGATCGGGTGCACTTAGCCTGGATTTTGGAAACGACAATTTTGTCGGTCATTTCGATGCGTTCAGGCGTGACACGGGCGATGTCGAAATCCCGGGATTCGCCGAATCGGCACTTCTGCGTGCGCTTGAAGAAGCGGAACACGAGGAGGAAGAACACGAAGAACACGACGAACATGAAGAAGAAGGTGAGCGCGGCAAGATAGAAAACACTGCAAGCGAAACCGACGGTATGGCCGCGTCAGTCTCGTTTATTGGCGATCGCGGCTTTGTAGGCGTGACAGTCAGTCAATACGACAGCCGCTATGGCATACCCGGTCACCACCACGAACACGAGGAAGAGCACGGAGAAGAGGAACATGAGGAAGAAGAACACGAGGAGGAAGAGGAGGTTGTTACCATTCGACTGGATCAGCAGCGCGTCGACCTTCACGGCGAACTCAACTTCGACGGTTTCTTCGAAGGCCTGAAATTTCGCGTCGCCGACAATGACTACTCGCATGTCGAACTCGAAGGCGACGAAATCGGCACGGTGTTCGATACCGAAGGCCTCGATGCCCGCCTCGAACTGCGTCACCGGCCGCGCGGTGCACTCGAAGGCGCATTTGGCGTGCAGTACAAATCGATCGATTTTGCGGCGATCGGCGAAGAGGCCTTCGTCCCCTCCTCCGATACGCAACAGTTCAGTATCTTCGTTTTCGAGGAACTGGGGCTGTCGGACACCTGGACCCTGCAATTGAGCGCCCGAGCCGAGCACCAGGAACTGAAGGTCCCGGCACTGCCGGATTACAAGGACATCGCTTACGGCGCTTCGGTGGGCGCAATCTGGGCCGCAACCGATACGCTGACATTGTCTGGAAACCTCGCGATCACGGAACGGCACCCAACGCCCACAGAGCTGTATGCGGACGGTCCCCATCTTGCGGTGCAGCGCTACGAGCGGGGTTCGGTTGTGCAGGGCAACGGCCTGCTCGGTAAGGAACTATCGACCAATCTGGATGTCACGCTGCGCGGCCGCTACGACAGGACCGAATTCAGTGTTACTGCGTTCGTAAACGACGTTAACGACTACATCGTGTTGCTGCCGACGAACGACACCGAAGACGAGCTGCAGGTTTACGACTTTTCCCGAACCGACGCCGAATTACAGGGGTTCGAGCTCGAGTGGCTGGTGGACCTGATCGAATTCAGCGACGGGCATTTCCATGCACGGCTGTTCAGCGATTACGTACGCGGCAAACAGAAAAATGGCGGCAACCTGCCGCGCATCCCGCCGCTGCGATTCGGCGCAGGTCTGCACTTCAGCACGGATGCATTCGATGCCAGTCTGAATGCGACTTACCACGACTCGCAAAGCAAAGTCGCTGACAACGAATTGCCGACCGGCGACTACACGTTGATCGACGCGGAAGTCAGCTATCGATTCGCTGAGCCGGACGTGCTGCTGTTCGTTCGCGGCACCAACTTAAGCGATGAAGACGCGCGACGCCATTCGTCGCCGCTGAAGGACCTCGCCCCGCTGCCGGGTCGTTCGATTCACGCCGGGCTGCGTTGGAACTTCTAAGGTCCCGCCAGTCGGAGAGGCGGCGAATCGACGGCTGCGCTTAGTTACGCCGCCAGACTTCGACCGTCTCTCCGCGCGCCTCCTCGACAATGATCTCACCGATCTTGCACGGGGCGGCGCCGTTGGTCTCCTCGCAGGTCTTCAGTTTCGCCAGCCGCTCGTCGTGCGCGGCGTTAACGGACTCGCGGCGTTCTTCGGCACTCCGGGGCTCCCGCCATTCCGAATCCGAAGACGCACGCAGCGTATCGGGATCGCGGTACACCGAAGTCTCCTTTGCCGAGGCTGTGCACTTCGATTTGCCGCGATTGATAATCACGTTGTCGAGTTCGTCTTTGACCGCAATCAACTGCTGCAACGCGTACTCGCAATCGCGCTGAGTCAGAAACTCGAGTTCGAAGTGTTGCTCCTGACAGACGGCCTTGCCCGCCGGCGCAACACACTCAAAAAAACTCAAAACGAAAATTTGTATCCATGCTGATTCCATGGTCCTGCTCCTTACTCGCCGTGTTCGGCGTAATACATCGGGCCGCCACGCGCTGCCGGGAACCCATACCCGTATATGTAGACGATATCGATGTCGCTGGAGCGCTGCGCGATCCCTTCATCGAGTATCTTCCTTCCTTCTTCGACCAGCGCCGAGATGAGGCGTTCGACGATTTCGTCATCGCCGATTTCCCGGCGTTGCACACCGCATTCCGCCGCCACGGCTTCAACGACCTCGAGGACCCGCGGGTCCGGTGACGGAATGCGGCCATTGTATTGATAAAACCCGGCGCCGGTCTTCTGCCCGTGCCGACCCATTTCCACGAGCCGGTCGGGCACGAGCCAGGTTGCCGGGTCGCCTTTCGCCTCGGCGGATAGCGCCTGCCTCGCTTTGTACCCGACGTCGAGACCCGCAAGATCGAAAACGCGAAACGGGCCCATCGCCATGCCCCAGTTCTCCATCGCGCGATCGACCTGCTCGGGTGACGCACCTTCGAGCAACAGAACCTGAGCCGTCTTTCCATAGGGTCTCAACATGCGATTGCCGATAAATCCGTAGCACACGCCGGATACAACGGGGATTTTGCGAATTTTCCGCGCTAGCGCCATCACGGTCGCCAGAACGTCGTCCGCGGTCTTCTCACCTCGTACGACCTCAAGCAGTTTCATGATGTGCGCGGGACTGAAAAAGTGGGTCCCGATAACGTCCTGCGGACGCTCGGTCGCGGCCGCAATCCGGTCGACGTCCTGATACGAGGTGTTCGTTGCCAGGATGGCGCCGGACTTACACACACTATCCAGCCGCGCGAAAATCTTTTTCTTGAGCTCGGGGTCCTCGAACACGGCTTCGATGACCATATCGACGTCGCCCAGTGCCGCGTAGTCTGTCGACCCTGAAATTCGGCCCCGACACTCGGCGGCCTTTTCGCCGCTGAGTTTGCCGCGTTTAACGCTGCCGGCGTAATTGCCGTCCACGATCGAAAGTCCGCGCTCGAGTGCCTCGTCATTGATTTCGATGAGCGTGACGGGAATTCCGGCGTTCGCGAAACACATGGCAATGCCGCCGCCCATCGTGCCGCCACCAACAACGCCGACACTGTTGACCGGGCGCTTCGGATGGTCTTTCTCGATGCCATCCACTTTTGCGGCCTGACGTTCCGCAAAGAAAACGTGCCGCATCGCGGTCGATTGCGGGCTTTCCATGCAGGCCATGAACAACTCCCGCTCTCTGGCGAGTCCGGCGGCGAAAGGCATTGTCGTCGCGGCCTCAACACAGCTAACGATGTGTCCGGGCGCGATCTGTCCGCGTGCCTTTTTTTCCTGAACCGCACGATAGTCCGCGAACGCATCCGCAGAGAACGACGGTGCCGGCAGCTCACTGCTGCGTCGAATCGCGGTACCCGCATCGATCAGACCCCGGGTGTACACCATCGCACCCTCGGTGAGGTCACCATCGACGATGTGATCGATCAGCCCGATGTCGAGCGCTTGCTGCGCGCCGATGGGTTTACCGCTCGCGATCAGGTCGAGAGACGCCTGCACGCCCGCGAGCCGCGGCGCGCGCTGAGTGCCGCCCGCCCCCGGAAGCAGACCGAGATTGACCTCCGGAAACCCGACTTTCGCTGACCGAACCGCGCAGCGAAAGTGCGCCGCGAGTGCCGTCTCGAAGCCGCCTCCGAGCGCCGTACCGTGGATCGCAGCAACGACGAGTTTCGACGAACGCTCGATTATGTTCAATAAATCGGGCAGCCAGGGATCCTTGAGCGGCTTGCCGAATTCGGAAATATCCGCACCGGCAATGAACGTCCGGCCTTCGCAGACAATCAGCACCGCCCTGGTCGCATCATCCTGAGCAGCGGTCATCGCCTCGAGCAGGCCCTGCCGAACGGCATGCGATAAGGCGTTAACTGGCGGATTACAAACGGAAATTACACCGACTTCTCCATCAGGCGTGTAACGAACCGGTAATGTCATGGCATTCCTTTTTTCAACATCGTCCAGGTTATAATGAGCGCATGTACGGTCAGCTCATTGAACAGGCGGAGAAAACGCTCCTCGGCCTCTACAGTCAGGACGATATCGCAGGCGAGCTAAAACGCAAACTCGCGGACCTCATGGCCCGTGGCGAAGCCAATGCAGACGCCGCATGCAGGGCGCTGCGCTTAAGCCGGCGCACGCTGCAACGGCGGCTCAAGGCCGAGAAGACCTCCTTTCAGAAAGTCCTTGAGGAGGTACGCCGGGTGCTGGCCGTCAAATACCTGCTCGACGACAGGCTAAAGTCCTTTGAAATCGCGATGTTGCTCGGATACTCCAATCTCAGCACGTTCACGACCGCTTTCAAGTCCTGGTACAACCTCCCCCCGGCCCAATACCGTCAGCGCATATTGTCGATGTCCTGAGGCCGCCCGGCCCGCTCACCCGTCTGCGCCATCCTGAGGCCACGCCGACGCAGGTATCTCGCATTACACGCCGCGACAAGGGTCATTTTGAGCTATGATGCGCGGCCTGCCTGAGGAGGAACGCGATGCTTGAAAAACTGCAGTTTTATATCGACGGTCGCTGGGTGGACCCCGTGTCGCCGAAGACGCTCGACGTGGTCAATCCTGCCACCGAGGAGGTCTACGGGCGCATCAGTATCGGCTCTGCCGCGGATGTCGACAAAGCGGTTGCCGCAGCGGTACGCGCATTCGACACCTTCTCGCAGACG
This sequence comes from Woeseiaceae bacterium, assembly GCA_965224505.1. Taxonomy (GTDB): domain Bacteria; phylum Pseudomonadota; class Gammaproteobacteria; order Steroidobacterales; family Woeseiaceae; genus UBA1847. The sequence goes on along the minus strand of CBDCZL010000018.1, from coordinate 75,562 downwards.
ACACGCCAGGCACGAATCGATCTGCTGCAGTCCATCCTTGACGTTTTCGCACGCCGGCACGACGAAGTCGCCGAAGCCATCATGGAAGAGATGGGTGCGCCGTGGGGTCTGGCGAAACATGCCCAGGCCGCCAGCGGTCCTCAGCATCTCGGTGCTGCGCTGAAGGCGTTGAAGACCTACGAATTCGAAGAGAAGATTGGCACGACGATGGTCGTGCGCGAACCGATTGGCGTATGCGGACTCATTACGCCGTGGAACTGGCCGATGAACCAGATCGCCGTCAAGGTCGCTCCGGCACTCGCAGCGGGCTGCACGATGGTGCTCAAGCCGAGCGAGATCGCGCCCTTCGATGCCATAATCTTCGCCGAGATTCTCGACGAAGCCGGCGTACCCGCCGGTGTTTTCAATCTCATCAACGGAGACGGCCCCGGAGTCGGCACCGCATTGAGCGGGCACCCGGACGTCGCCATGGTGTCGTTTACGGGCTCCACTCGCGCGGGCGTCATGGTGGCACAAAACGCGGCGCCGAGCGTAAAGCGCGTGGCTCAGGAACTGGGCGGAAAATCGGCAAACATTATCCTCGACGATGCCGATCTCGAACAGGCCGTGGCAAGCGGTGCCACCGATATGTTCGAGAATACCGGACAATCCTGCGATGCACCGTCGAGGATGCTCGTACCGCGTGAAAAGATGGAAGCCGCAGCCGCGATCGCGGCGCGCGTCGCGAATGAGACCGCGGTCGGTAATCCGCGAGACAAAGGCACTCGCGTCGGGCCCGTCGTATCGTCCACACAATGGCAAAAAATTCAGGACCTCATTCAGGCCGGTATCGACGAGGGAGCGACGCTGGCGGCCGGCGGCACGGGTAAACCCGAGGGGCTTGAGACAGGTTACTTCGTGAAACCAACTGTGTTCTCGAATGTCAGTAACGACATGAGGATTGCGCGTGAAGAAATTTTCGGCCCCGTGCTTTCGATCATCCCCTACGATGACGAAGAAGAGGCGATTCGAATTGCGAACGACACACCCTACGGTCTGTCCGGGTACGTCTCAAGCGACAATCTGGAACGCGGGCGCCGCGTTGCTGCCCGTATGCGGACCGGCATGGTGCACATTAACGGTGCCGATCTCAACGCGATGGCACCGTTTGGCGGCTACAAACAGTCGGGCAACGGTCGTGAATGGGGGGCTCATGGAATCGATGAGTTTCTTGAGGTGAAATCGGTTTACGGTTACGAGAACTGAGCGATCGAATGAAACGAACTGCAAGCCTGCTGGCGATAGCCGGCATGACGCTGCTGGCATCCTGCAGCAGCGACTCCAGCCTTCCGAACCCGACCGGAAAGGGAACGATCCGCGCGATCAACGCGATCAAACACTCGCCCGGCGTCGATTTCAGGATCGAGGAACGACTGCTCGAAAACATCCCTTACAAGAGTATCAGCGCAGGTGCGCGCTACGACGATCTCGACTACACGTTCAACTTCGACGTTCGATTTGCCGGTGAGTCCGACGACACGCGTATAGCAAGCCAGTTCATCGACGTTAGTGCCGATCAGGACTACACCCTATTGCTCTCCGGCACGCTGGCAAACGCAGTTGTAACGCTCTGGGAAATGCCGGAGCGCACATTTGCGGACGGTGCAACAGTTTTCCAGGTCCGCTTCGCGCATGCGGCCAACACACTTGGCGCAGTGGACTACTACTTCAGTACCGATGGCGCCATTCCGGCATCCGGCGAGCAGGTCGCCTCATTGTCCTTTGGGGAAATCAGCAGCGCGATGGACTTTGAATCGGGCGACTACGTGTTTACGATGACATCGGCCGGCAACCCTGCGGACATCCTTTACCAGTCCGATTCCGTGACCGTCGCCGCACAGGCCAATACGATTATCGCACCGTTCGACGGCGATGCCAACGACGTCTCGCCTGTCGTCGTCCGCAGCCTCGGCGCACAGGGCGGGGAAGCCGCGTTTCCCGACAGTAGTTTTCCGGCGACCGTGGAATTCCTGCACGTGGCGGTCGGCCTGGGCACCTCGGACATCTACGACGACGAAAGCCTGACGTCGCTCGTGACGAGTAACAACGACTACGGCGACCTGTCGAGCGAAATTCCGATTGCTGCCGGCACCACGACGTTCCGCTACACACCGGCCGGCGACACGAGCATGGTGTCATTGGAAGGCGATCTCACCGCAATTGCCGGCCGACGCTACCGCTTTGTGGCAAGCGGTGACGACAGCGAATTCACGACCGGATTTTTCCTGCCTGAACGCAGTGCGATCGACAGCGCCGTCCGCGTCAATCTGGCGCAGGCCTCCAACAATTTCGAATTCCTGGACATCTATGCCGTACCGGCCGGCGAAACAATCGAAGACGAGGCACCCGTGATCTCTCGACTGGGCAGCAGCACGTTCGGCGCCTTCATCACGCTCAGTGCTGGCGCGCGGGATTTCTATGTCACGGAATTTGGCGAATCGGCCATTCTGGCCGGGCCGCTGCAGAGAGACGCTCAACTTGGCGATGTCGTCGATCTCGTTATCTTCGATACAACCGACCCTGCCGTCCTGCAAATTCGCGACTACTCGGTGCCCTGACCCCGATTACGACGCCGTTGCCGCCTCAACGTACGCGGCGCGGTCATTGGCCGCGTCGCCGCTCACATTCGATTTGGCGTTGTACATCGCCTCATCGGCAACGCCCAGCAGGTGCCAGAGTTCGTTCCCGTGTTTTGGCATCAGGGCAATGCCGACACTGGCAGTGCAGTAAATTTCCTGCCCCTGCAGGATGTAGGCTTCAGACGCAGTCTTCACGAGGCGCCCGGCGATGCGCTGAACGTCACTGACGCCGACACCAGGAAGCACAATCGCAAATTCGTCGCCGCCGAGCCTGCCGAGCACGTCCTCGGGACGCAGACAGAATTCCAGTCGGTGGCTGAAAGCCTTCAGAAGCGCATCGCCTGCCGGGTGGCCGAACCGGTCGTTAATCGATTTGAAGGCGTTCAGATCGAGATAGAGGACGGCACCCTGAGTACTGCGGGCGATACAGGACGCCCCTTTCTCTTCGAATCCGCGGCGATTCAGTACACCGGTCAGCGGATCGCGCAGCGCGTCGGCGAGCATCTTGTCTTCGGTACGCTTGCGTTTCGTGATGTCGATCAGCGTCACGGAAAAGTCCTCGCCCACGGGCTCTCCGATGACACGCAGCCAGCAATCGGCATTGTCGTCGACTTCGCCGAGCGCTTCGAAACTGATTTGCGACACGGCCTTCTCATCGCCGTCAAAGTGCTGCAACAATCTCGCAGGATCGATAAAGCTCAGTTTTTCCAGCGGCATGCCAACGAGTGTGCTGTCCGTATCTCCCGAAAAGAGCTCCGCGGCGCGGTTCGCAAACACACAGCGGAATCGGCGCGCCGGATCGTTTTCATCGCGGGCAAATCGAAGAATACCGTTGGACGACGTCTCGATCAGGGTGCGAATCAATCGCTCGCTGTCCGCGAGCTTACTCTGAGCCAGGCGCCGCTGTGTGACATCGCGGCAGACCACAACCATGCCGAGATTTTGTCCGCGCGGTCCGGTCAACGGCCCGACGCTCACCTCGTAGACGTTCTGGGTATCCATCCGCAGCGTCTGCGTAAGATCGAGCTCCTTCGCCTGCTTGAGAATCGCGCGCGCCGCTGGAAAGTCCTTCCACAGCTTGCGCCCAAGCAGCTCGCGCTCGTCGCTCTGCAGCAGTTCTTCGGCGGCGCGGTTGGTACAAACGATACGCTGCTCGTTGTCCACGACAATAATCGGATCCCGTACATGGTCGAACAATGTCTGATACGCCAGCGGGCTGAATTCGTGCATGCGCAGCTTCAGGCTCAAATACGCAAAGGCCGGAAACAACAGTGCAATGACTATCGACGTTAACGGAACAGCGACCGCACCCGGAACCAGCACGTTGCCGGCCAGGCTGGTCATAAACGGGAGCAGCGCGCTGAGCAATAACAACGTAATCGTACGACGATGCGCGGGCGCGATCATAGGCAGACGGCCGATCAGCGAAATCGCGGAATAGCCGAACAGCCCGTAGAAATACGGACCGAACAATCGCGCGACGAAGGCATGGTCTGTCGGCGAACTGACCTTGAGACCGTTTGCCGATTCGGACACCGACCAAAGCAGGTTGTGCATTGAGTTTGTTAACGCGGCGATAACCGCCAGCGTTGGCAGGACGGCAAGCGCGGCAACCCATATCGGTCGCGGGCTACCGCTCGTATACTCGCGCGATATTATATAGAAAACGAGCGGAATGAATCCGCATGAGGAGACGGTCAGAACACGGCCGATGTTGTACATGTCGGCGTCGGTCGTGCCGTAGGAAAACGCACCTCCGGCCAGTACGCCCGCCATCAGAAACATCAGATAACAGATCATGCTGTTGGCGGACTGCGGTCCAAATCGCGCTATGCGAACGGCAAGCGCCGCGTAGGCCGCTGCAGCGACCGCCAGCAACAGCGTAATGATGACGTCCATAAACAGCATCACGCAATGCTATCGATGTACGCGCGAACATTATGCGACCTGTGCCGCATTCCACACCGGGCGGAGAGAAATCGGTCACACTTTTGGCGGAAACTTCGTGGCCCGTCACACGTTTAAATGCTTTCGCCGGTATCGGCAATGAGCGTATCCACGACCTGTTTCAGACTGTCTTCCACGCTCAGCCCGGAGGCACGCTGCAGCTCAAAGTCCTTGAGTTGACGATGTGCGCTGGTGCCGCGCGTCAGAATGTCTCTGACGCCGGCCAGCTCGCTCTCACAATCGAGCGCCTCCGCATCCTCCGCAACCAGCGACAGCAATTCGTCGAGCAGTTCGTCGAACGGGACGACGCTGCCCTTGGCGAGATCGATCATTCCGGCGTCGAAGCTGTAACGCATCGCACGCCAGCGGTTTTCACGAATGAGCATCGGCGTGTATATCCGCCAGCGCTGATTGCGGGTCCGCAGCCGGTACAACATTCGCATCAGACAGACCAGCAACGCCGTCAGCGCGACCGTGTCGTCAAGTCTCGTACAGACATCCATAACACGCGTTTCGAGTGTCGGGAAACGCGCACTCGGCCGCAGATCCCACCAGATGCGGGTCGAATCCTCGATCAGGCCGGCGTCCATGAGGATGTTTATGTGCCGCTGATACTCCGCCCAGCTCGCAAATCGTTCCGGCAGGCCCGTGCGCGGCAGTGCATCGAATATCGTCAGCCGATAACTCTTGAGGCCCGTATCCCGCCCCATCCAGAACGGAGAGGAACACGACAATGCGAGCATGTGCGGTAAAAAATACGACAACTGATTCATCAGATCGATACGAAGTTCGTCGTCGCCGATTCCGACGTGCACATGCATCCCGCATATCACCAGGCGGCGCGCGGCACCCTGCATTTCATGGGTCAGTTCGTCATAGCGCTCCTTCTGCGTGTGTTTCTGCTCAGTCCACGCCGAAAAAGGATGCGTGGACGCAGCTATGGGTGCCAGCCCGTGGCGATCCGCAACGCCTATGATGTTTCCACGCAGCCGCTGCAGTTCCGCGCGTGCCTCCTGAACGTTGGTACACACTCGGGTACCGATTTCGATCTGTGAACGCAGTAGTTCCGATGTCACCTGTGCACCGCACTTCTCCTCAGCCTCCGCCATCAGCGATTCCGGCGGGTCGATTACCAGCGCCCTGGTTTCCTTGTCGACGAGCAGATACTCTTCTTCTACGCCAATCGTGAATGGCGGCTCACCTACGCTCATTGGTTTCCCCTTCAGGCCGTGTCGCGCTGTGCTCCCAGGCCGATCCTTTCCGGAATCGACTCGATGATGTCGTGCATAACCGATGCAATCGCCGTCACTCCCTCGGCGTCGTCGATCAAATCCTGACGAATTTCGATGCCGACATGCGGCAGGCCCGAATCTTCGGCGTGATGATCGATCGTAAAATCCTGTGGCGCTTTGCCCGAATAGGGTTCATTGTCCCCGACCTTGTATCCGGCGCCTGCCAGCCCTTCGAGAAACAGGTCTCGCAGCCGCGTGTCCTTGTCCCACAACACCCCCATTTGCCAGGGCCGCGACTCGCCGTTCATGACCGGTGTAAAACTATGGATGGCAATGAACGCAGGTGGCGGGCCTGTCAGCCGCAGGCGTTGCACCTGTTCATCGATCGCCGAATGGTAGGGCCAGTACAGCGTGTCGGCACGCAGACGTTTATCGGCAATGCACAGGTTGCGATTTCCCGGTACGACGATGCCATCGCCGAACTCGAGAAACGCACCCGGGTCCATCAGATCCCGGTTGCAGTCGACAACGAGTCGCGAATACTGCGCAAGTACGGCGGTCACGCCCAGACTGTCCGCGAGAGTCTCGGTAAGATTGCCTGCGCCGATATCGATCGCGAGGTGACAGCGGCGAGCGAACGGATCGAGCCCCATATCGCCGAGCGTGGCGGGAAAACGGCAGCTTGCGTGATCGCAGACCAGCAGAACCGGCATTTCGGCAAGCGGATTGAGTACTTTGAACGGCCCCGGCTCATCCGCCGCGAGCAGGGATGGGTTCGATTCGTTGCTGCTGGACGTCATAGCCTCAGTGTACCCCAACCCGAAGACCAAGCCACCTTTGGTCGTGCACCCGACGGACTATGCCCGCATTGACCACTCGCCCAACGGTGCGAACGAATCTGCCGGTGCCGGCCGAGCAATATAGTAACCCTGAGCGAACTCGACACCGAGCGTGCCCAGCTTGTCGAGTACCGCCTGCGATTCAACTCGCTCAGCAATGGTTTCTATGCCCATCGCATGCCCAACCTCACAGATTGCCTTGACCATGCTTTCGTCAACGGGGTCCTGGGCAACATTCTGAATAAACTGACCATCGATTTTCAGAAAGTCGACCGGCAGGTTTTTAAGGTATGTAAACGAGGACAATCCGCTGCCGAAGTCATCGAGCGAGAATCGGCAACCGAGTTTCTTGAGTTCCTGCATGAAATGAACCACGCGGGACAGATTTGAAATAGCTGCGGTCTCGGTAATCTCAAAGCAAATTGCACCCGGCGGTAGTTTCTGTTTCTCCAGTTCGCCGACGACGAACTCGAGAAAACGATCTTCGCTCAACGAATTGCCCGACAGATTGATCGACAACGTATAGCGTGCGCGCTCGGCGAGTTCACGATCAGCGAGCTCCGACAGCGCTCTCCTAATGACCCAGCGATCAAGCGTCGGCATCAGATTGTAGCGTTCGGCTGCCGGAATAAACCGGCCCGGTCCGATCAGCGTTCCGTCCTCGGCTCGCATCCTCAGCAGCAGTTCGTAATGAGCTCTGCGGCTGCCGTTTTCACTGCCAATTGCAATGATCGGCTGGTAAAACAACTCAATACGATCCTCGTCAATCGCATTGTTGATTCTGGCGACCCATTTCATTTCCTCGTGACGCTGCGAGGCGTTGCCTTCCTTGTATAAATGGACCCGGTTGCGCCCCAGATCCTTTGCTGAGTAACACGCCACGTCAGCCGAACTCATGACGCCTGCTACGTCGGCATTCTCGGCGGAGACGATTACGACGCCGATGGAACAGCGCACCGTTGTAATCTCTCCCCGCCACTCGAACCGATAGTCTTCGATGACGTTGCGAATATCTTCCGCGATCGCCTGAGCACGCTGTTCGCTGCAATTACTGAGCAAAATCCCGAATTCATCACCGCCGAGACGAGCCAGCAGATCGGTCGAACGGACGTTCATCTGTATCTGTTCGGACAATTGCTGCAGTAATGCGTCACCCGCCGTATGTCCGATCGTATCGTTGACAACCTTAAACTGATCGATATCGACGTATAGCAGCGCATGCGTGACGTCGGTGCGCGTGCGCGTTGTCTCGAACGCACTGATAAGCCGGTTTTCGAATTCGGTGCGATTCAGCAAGCCGGTCAGCTTGTCATGAGACGCCTCAAAGGACAGACGCCGGAACAGCCGCGATTCCTTGCCGACGTCATGGAACACAATAACGGACCCAATGATATTGCCGATACGGTCCCGTATCGGCGCCGTGGAATCCTGAATCGGTACTTCCTCGCCATTGCGAGTGATGAGAATCGAGTTTTCGGCAAGCGTGATAACGCGGCCTTCCTTCAGACAGCGAACGACCGGGTTTTCAAGTCCGATGCGCGTGTGTTCATTGACGATTTCCATGACATCGGAGATGGGCCGACCGCGCGCGCCGCGCAGATCCCAACCTGTAAGATCCTGCGCCACGGGATTGATGTAATCGACATTGCCTTTGGCATCTGTCGTGATAACGCCATCGCCGATCGACTGCAGCGTAACCTGGGCACGCTCCTTTTCCTCAAATACGCGGGTTTCGGCACGCTTACGTTCCGTAATGTCGGTCAGCGTTCCCTCATTCGCGACGATACTTCCTGCGCTGTCCCGCACCGCGCGCGAGTTGTCCAGTACCACAATCTCGCGTCCGTCCTTGCGACGCAGGCGATACTCGAAATTCTTAACGACGCCGTCGGCATCGAGTTGCACAAACACGCGCTCCCGGTCGATCGGGTTTACAAACAGCGCCGATATCCTGCCTATAGACTTCAGATCGTCGACACTGTCGTAGCCAAGCATGTGAACAAAGGCCGGATTTGCGGCGATGATGTCCCCGTCCCGTGAGCAGCGGTAAACACCGTCGATCACGTTTTCAAACAAGCCCCTGTATTGCGCCTCGCTGTTGCGCAGCTTCTCCTCGTCGTTCTGGCGCTTAATGGCAATGCCCGCCAACCGCGCCATGCGGCTTAGCTTCTCCAGTTCGTCGTTGGACGGCACACGGCACCGATCGAGAAAGACATCCAGAGTGCCAAGAACCCGACCTGCCGCGCCGTAAATCAGGAACGACCAGGCGGATCGTATGCCGGCGTCCTTGGCAGCGGACAGGACGCGGCTCCAGCCGGCATCCTCAGCAATGTTCGGCGTTATCCTGTCCTGCATATGATAGACGGCCGAGCCGCTCGTCAGACTGTCGGGCGCGACTCTGACGCTACCCAATGCGACACGCAGCGGATGCGGGAGGCTCGGCGCCTGCTCTACGAGCAGGAACTCGCCGCGCATATCGACCACGGAGATCGCGGCGCAGAAATTATCGCCGACCTGCTCGACGACGCGGCAGATCGCGCGCAGCGTACGGTCGCAGGGGGTACTGGCCGCAATCATCTCGAGGACTTTGTTCTGCGCGTACGACAGCGCCTCGTCGCGTTTTCTCTCCGCGATATTGGATATGCTCACGCGCATCAGGTTTTTTTCGTCGGACGGCAAACGGCTGAATCGCACTTCGCAGGGCAATTCGTTACCATCCGAGTCGAGATGGAGCCACTCGAACGTGGGATGCTCCCCGCTCAGCGCGCTTTCGATGAAGCCGCGCCGGACGCCGAACGACGAGGTCCCGTCGGGCTGCATTTTGGGGCTGATCGCTTCCGGGCCGACAGACAGCAGGCGCTTGCGAGGCAGGTTGAACAGCCGGCAGGCGTTATCGTTCGCATCGATGAAGCGATTCTCGTCGACGTCGTAGACAATAATTGCTTCCGGCGCATACTCGACGAGCGCCCGGTAACGTTCCTCGTTCTCGCGCAGTGCCGCTTCGGCTCGCTTGCGGTCCGTCACATCGCGGACCGTCAGGACGTAAATCCGTCCCTCGTCGCCAATCAGCTCGCTGGCATTCACCGCGGCGACAAACGTCTGTCCGTCCGAACGACATGCGCGCAGTTCGCCGTCCACGCATTCGACGTTCTCATCGCCCGGGCTCGACGTAAACGGTGCGAAAAATTCTGCGACTTCGCAATTTTGGGCGTCGGGAAGGAAGGTCGATATATCAGCGCCGATCAGGTCTCTTCTCGGCAGGCCGAAGTATCGCGAGCAGATTCGGTTGCAGTTTCTGACCGTGCCGTCCTGATCGACCAGCAGCACGGCCTCGGTCACGCTGTCGAAAATCGCCTCCAGCGGTGCGATGGCATCGGCATGCGGCTGATTCGCCGCGTGCATCGTGCCCGTTGCCAGCATGACCGAGTCGCCGGGGCCGTCAAAGTGCCGGTCAGCGCGACGCAGCAATCTGACAACGCCCGGATTCAAACGTCTTTTCAAAACCGTGCTCGAGTCTTTTCTGTCCCTGAAATCCGAGTCCATAGACCGGTTCATCCTGCAATCTGGCCGCAAACTTTAGACTTTTGTCGCGATGCGAACTGTGATGTAACTCCAATTCCAGAAAAAAAAGTGGGAAATTATTCCCGTTACGAGCCGCTCTCAAGAACGCGAATTGATTCGCCCTGTTCGTTGACATCGAGCCTGCCGTTCTCGGCGGGCGCTGCCGAAACCTGCCCCACATGGATCGGAATCGCCGTCACAGTCGACACGGTGCCGTTTTCCGTCTCGTAGGAAGCGGCAACGTTCAGGAACAGCCGTCCGTTGCGCTGCGGCACGACGCGTACCTGTTGCGACATTACGGTTTCATTGTCGGCCGGCTGCAGTGAAATTCGATCCGGCTGCGATTCGGCAAACAACATTGACGATGCGTCGTTGATGCGATACTCAAGGAGCACCGGCCGCGGACCGGCGGCCGCATTGACACTCAGTTGCACCGTCACCGGGCTGCCGACGACCGGGTTGCCGACGATGTCATAGCCAACCGTGAACGGGTTGCGCGCTTTTCCGGGCGATGTGGTTGCATCCGATATCGCTCGGGCAATCGCTGCCGACTTGTCTGTCGCAACCGGCGCCGTGGACGCCTCCTCCGCGGCCTGATGACAACCACCCAACATCACCGCTGCAACGACGGGCAACATAAAACACTTCGATTTTTTCATGACTTTCATCCTCGATACTCCGTTACAGCGGATTCATAGTGACGTCGTAGCAAACCTGGTCCGGAAAATCCGCGGCAATCGCGTCGTCCTGGTAGCGCCACTCGTTCAGGCCGATCACATAGGTGCCGACAGCCAGTTCCGGGGTATCCAGCGTTTCCGTGTTTTCGTCGCCCGACAGTCCCGAACCCGTCGCCAGACAATTGTCGCCCGGACAGACATTGAGCAGACTCCCACTATCGTACAACCACAGATCCGGGTCGCTCTTATCGCCCGCCGTCTGAGAGTTGTCCGGGTCCGGCGGAACGGGGTTCGCGGTCGCCACAATGCGCCACGCGGACGTCGTTGTCGTCGTAAACCGCAGGTAGCGCCACTCGCCCGGCTTATTGCCGTCCTGAGCGACCACCCGATCGTTGTTGGTACACAGGTTGGCCGTGCTGCCGTTGACCGGCAGGTCGGTGTAGACGGGCAATATATCGCGAGTCGGGGCATCAGGCAGCGTTGTCTGCCCCGTTCCCCAGATGTCGAGCGACGCGGTGTCCACGTTTTCTACGGCAAGCAGGCTGTCGACGAGCGCCTGATCGGTCGGGCTCGTCAGCAGTCCACGCAGTTCCGTCGCAAACGAAAACAGCGTCGTAAACGCATCCGTGGTGCGCTGCGGTCCGACCATGGTGTCGTAAATCGGCTTGAAACCAATCGAGCCCGTGTCGCTGGCGGTATCGTTATTGGAATCGAACAGGTCGTAAAGAAATTGCGCGACCGACACCTCGTTAAAGAAGTAGTGTTCACCGGACATCGAGCCCCAGTTTTCCACGTCCAGCGCCGACCCCGTGGTCGCGGGCTCACCCGTGTCGCACAGCAGCGGATCGCCGCCAAGAATCGCGGCAATTCCGTAGCCCCAGCCCTCACCGAAGGCGAGCCGCGGCTCGACGGTGCCTGGAATGTAGTGCACGCCGCCGATGCTGTCGCTGCGCGACAACTCGTCTTCGAAGAAATGGCCCCACTCGTGCAGCAGCACACCGCGATCGAATTCGTCGGTGTCGACCACCGACTCAGCGAGAAGGCCGACGGCGTCGCCGACGAGGAACAGCCCTGGATTGCGTCCCGGCGCCGTGTCGAAGTCGGGATCGCTCGCGTAGTGCGTCGTCGACAGTACGCCGGTTTCGTAATTGCTCAAGTTTCCGGTCGCCGTGTTGTTCGGGCTCCAATAGGCCTCGAGCGAGCCGAGATTCACGTCCGGATCGGCGTCGGTGACGAAAATAATCGCATCGAGAATAGCATCCGCGATCGCGAACGGCGCCGCTGCGCGCGTTTCGGTGTAACTGCTGGTACCCCAGCCGGTCGTCGCGACGAAGTCCTGGTCGACGAGGTCCGCCGTTCCGGTGTCGAACAGCGGCCACTGCGTCACGTACAGCGCACGCTGTTCAAGCGGTAAACCCGTGTCTGACGTATTGTCCCGTACTTCGACGTCCCACTGTGGACTGCCCGTGGTTTTCTGCAGGCGTGCGCTCGCTCGAACGCGAACGTCGGTGTTGGTCGCAATGTTGCTAAAGGAATAGGCACCGTCATCGGCGGTTTCGGTCGTGGCCAGCACGTTGTCCGATGCATCCAGCAATTCAACCGGTATACGCCGGATAGGCTTGTTGACAGCACCGGCAAAATTGTATCCGGCGCAGTCGCTATTGTTAATCACGGGCTGTTCGTAGAACAATTTTCCCGAGATACTGACCTCCGTAACGGCTGCCGACACGACGATGTCGACGGTATCCGTCGCCGTCGCCGTTCCGTCGCTGACAGACACCTGAAACGTCAATGTCTCCGGCGTCGCGGGCGCCACATCGGGCGCCGTGAACGTCGGCTGAGCCGCTGACGTATCGGACAGCGTGACGGTCTCGCCCGATGTCTGCGTCCAGGTGTAGGTCAGTGAATCGCCATCGGGGTCGGACGATCCGGATGCATCGAGCGTCACCGTGGTCAGCTCGGCAACGCTCTGATCAGCACCGGCGTTCGCCGTCGGTGCCCGATTGGTCGGTGGAACGGCAGTACCCGTTTCAGATCCGCCACCGCCGCCGCAAGCCGAAATCATCGCTGCGGTAATTAAGGCGAATATGCTTCGCCGGTCAAACAATTTCATAAAAATCATGCCTTTAGCCGGTTAATGAACGGATACTAACCCGCTCGCCTGAAGCGAAGCTGAACCGCAGGTACATCCTGCCCTCGATCATCGTAAAATCGTCGGCAGGACTGCGAATCAGGTCCGTATTCCAATTCGAAGTATTGTTAAACTCCGATCCATTATGTAGCTTCCGGTTCACATTTCTGCAAATTAGTTGGTTTTTTTTTCAGCGACATGACGTTTAAGAAGATTCTCGTGCCAGGCGGTGCCGGTTACATCGGCAGCCACGTCGTACGCCAGCTCGGAGCGTGCGGCGAAGATGTCATCACGCTCGACAACCTGTCGACCGGTTTCGAAGCCGCCGTGACCCGTGGCGACCTGATCGTGGGCGACACGGGTGACGCACAATTGCTCGAACGGGTATTTTCACAACACGATATCGACACGGTTATGCACTTTGCCGCTCACACGGTCGTTCCGGAATCGGTGTCAGACCCTCTCAAGTATTACGGCAACAACACGGCATCAAGCCGCACGCTGCTGGAAGCCGCTACGCGGCATGGCGTACGAAACGTTGTGTTTTCCTCGACCGCCGCGGTCTATGGCATTCCCGACGGCGGGCGCGCCTCCGAGGACACGGCGACCCGTCCGATCAACCCCTACGGCACCTCAAAGCTGATGACCGAATGGATGCTGCGCGACCTGTCGGCCGCGGGCGGACCGAATTTCGTCGTACTACGCTACTTCAACGTCGCCGGCTGCGACCCGTCCGGTACCATCGGCCAGTCCACCCCCAATGCGACACTGCTCGTGAAAGTGGCCTGCGAGGCGGCAACCGGGCGACGCCCGGGAGTATCGATATTTGGATGCGACTATCCCACACCGGACGGCACCGGCGTTCGCGACTACATACATGTGGAAGATCTTGCCAGCGCTCACCTGGATGCGCTGCGCTATTTGCGCGATAGCGGCGAGTCGGTGGTGTTAAATTGCGGTTACGGTCACGGCTACAGCGTTCGCGAAGTACTCAACGCCGTGGAAAGTGCCAACGGAAGCCCGCTTAACGTCACCGAGGAACCCCGGCGAGCGGGCGACCCACCCGAACTGATCGCGGTTGCGGACAGGATTCGCGACGTGCTCGGATGGCAACCGAAATACGACGACCTGGACACGATTGTCAAGACCAGCCTGGCCTGGGAGCGTCGTATCGCGGCGCGGGACAGCCGCGCATACTGGGCCGCCTGAACCGCGGCGGCCGCGATGCATATCTTCCGGCCGCGATCGCTCAGTGGGCTCATCCTGGTCGGATTCGGGCTCGTGGCGTTCCCGCTGCTGGTCGCTGTCATCTGGGCGCTCATCAGCCTCGACCGGGTCGCGGAAGACAGCGAGCAACTGGTGTCGATTGGCATTGCCGCAGCGGAAAACAACCGGCGGCTGCACGAAGAACTGGATTCGCTTGAGCGCGTTGCACGCCAGTACCAGGTGCTTCGCAACCCCGAAAGTCTGGAATTGATGGATGGCGACCTTAATGCATTCGATGCACTGATCGAGCAGATGGCGCCGCTGGTCGGAGAGGCCGATGCCGTGCCGCTTGCGGCAGCGCTGCAGCAGGATGCGAGGGAGATCGTGTCGTTACTGGCCGCAACCGACAGCAGCGAGGCACGCATGACCGCGGCGCTTGAGCGTTTCGCGCAACTTCGCGATCGGGTTGAAGCACTGGCGACCATACTCAGTGCACACGTCGACGCCGAACTGTCGTCATTAAGGGAATCGGCCAGGGACGCGCAGCGCGTCACGGCGTGGCAAGTGGCGGCGCTCCTGCCCGGTACGTTAATTCTGAGCCTCGTGTTTACACTGCTGGTGGCAAGACCGATTCGTCAGATTGACCAGGCGATCGGGCAACTCGGCGAAAGCGGGTTTGCGAAACCGATTGAAATTCGCGGGCCTACCGATCTGCAGCGTCTGGGCGGACAACTGGACTGGTTGCGGGTCCGGCTGCTGGAACTTGCCCAGGAGAAAAACAAGTTCCTTAGGCATATGTCTCACGAGTTGAAAACGCCACTGGCCAATATTCGGGAAGGCACGGACCTGCTGCTCGACGGCTCCGTCGGCAAACTCGAACCCGCACAACGGGAAGTCACCGACATTCTGCGCATGAACGGTTTGAAGCTGCAACAGCTCATCGAAAACCTGCTGTCCTTCAGCGCATGGCAGACAAAAAGCGAAGTTCTGACGCTGTCGGATTTCTCGTTGCGCAAACTCGCGATCGCCGTTGCAGGCGCTCAGCGCCTTGCACTTAAAGCCGCCAACATTCAGCTTCGACTGGACGTGGACGATGTCATTGTGAATGCGGACCGGGAAAAGATTCGAACCGTCCTCGATAATCTATTGTCGAATGCCATAAAGTTCACTCCGCGAGGCGGCATGATCACGATTCGTTCAAACCTGACGCCGTCCAGCTTTGTCGTCGAGTTTGGCGACACAGGGCCCGGCATTCCGGAGCACGAAAGCCCGAGAATTTTCGACGCGTTCTTCCAGGGGACGCGCGAACAGGGAGGCCAGGTCGGGGGCACAGGCATCGGGCTTTCCGTCGTGCTGGAATGCATTCAGGCGCATGAGGGCTCGGTGGAACTCGTCGATTCCGACGAGTTTCCGGGTGCCCATTTCAGAATCCATATTCCGCAGAGGCGCGGCACCGAACGCCGCCGACTGGCCGTCGATGCTTAGTGGGCCGCCTGATACATTCAGTCACTCTCAGAGTCCTTCTCAAGGGGCATACCGGTGTTGAAGCGGCTTGACATAGCCCGGCTATGCCGGCGCAGCTTCGCCTGGGTCCGCCCCTTGAGAAGGACTCTGAGAGTGACTGAATGTATCAGGCGGCCCACTAGCTCAAACACCAAACGTTTGCAGATCGCCCCTGCCCTGACGGCGGCGATCTGCATGCTGTCAGCCTGCGGCGCCCGGACAGACTGGATCCGGGACCGCGTAACGCCGGAGTCGCCAGCGGCACCGTCGGCCGCGACTGCCACCGCCGGCCATGAGGAATATCTAAAGGAACTCGGGCAGATCGCGAGCGGCGATCCGGCTGCGCAGGCCGAAGTATTCGCCGACGCCGAGGCCGCGGCGCAGCTCACGCCGGGACCCTCCAGTCACCTGCGTCTCGGCCTCGTCCTTGCGGTTCCGGGACATCCGGAGTCAAATCCGGAACGCGCTGTCAATCTGCTGCGCGGTGTACTGACACAGACGCAGTTGCTGACCGACGCCGAAATTTCCCTGGCACGGATACTGCTGAACAGCGCCGAACGGCAGATTGTCGCTGACGCCGAGGCGAGACGATTGCGAAATGCAAACACTCGCGCGCAACAAACCCGAACCCAGGCTGCCACCCGGCGACTTGCCGTCGTGGAGGCCGAAAACCGCCGCCTGCGCGAGGAACTTCAGGCCGCCGAGGCCAAACTCGACGCGATTACAAGCATCGAACAATCTATTCGCGACCGCGAATAATCGCGGACCGGCACATCGGAATTTGCGGCAGCCCTGGGCAGGGCCCGCTATTCTTGTAACCTGGTGGGCCGCTTGGTAAATTCGATGACTCTCAGTCGCGTCACAAAGCCTTATGACAAGGCGAGCGAGCGCAGGACCGGCCGTCGCCAATTCAAGTGAGCTCAACGCCGCCGAAGGGCGTTGTGGCGCGACCCACGGGGAGCCCTTCTCAAGGGGCGCACTAGACCCATGTTAGTGGCTCTGCCGAAACAGGCCCTAAACCCATCTCATCACAAGGCAGAAGACGATGGCGACAAGACAGGCTCAGGTCCAGGGCAGAATTCTACTCGTTGACGACGACCCGGGGTTGCTGCGCCTGCTCAGCATTCGATTGCGTGCAGAAGGCTACGATGTCGAAGCCGTGGAATCCGCGCACAAAGCGCTCGCGGTTTTGCGTCAGTACAGCCCCGATCTCGTCATCACCGATCTGCGCATGAATAAGATGGACGGCATCGAACTGCTCAGAGAATTGCAGACTCGATCACCCGGACTCAGAGTCGTCATCATTACGGCCCACGGCACCATTCCGGATGCAGTGACTGCAACGCAGCACGGCGCGTTCGGATTCCTGACCAAGCCCATTGACAAGGCCGAATTGATGTCCACGGTTGACCGCGCACTCAAAGTGTCGGGCACACCGGATGTCGATGAAGACTGGGCTGCGCAGATCATCACACGCAATCAGACGATGAAGGAAGTCCTGCAGCAGGCGAAAATGGTTGCGGCAACCGATGCGCGCGTGCTGATCACCGGAGAAAGCGGTACCGGCAAGGAGTTGCTGGCGCAGGCCATTCACGAGGCCAGCGATCGCCGGGGTCAGCCGTTTGTTGCGATCAACTGCAGTGCGATGGCCGAAAACCTGCTGGAGTCGGAACTGTTCGGGCATGAGAAAGGCGCATTCACGGGCGCGACGCGCAGTCACATCGGGCTGTTCCAGTCCGCAGAAGGCGGCAGCCTCCTGTTGGACGAAATTGGCGATATGCCGATGCGGCTGCAGGTAAAACTGCTGCGCGTCTTGCAGGAAAGTCAGGTGCGCCCGGTAGGCAGTACCGACGCACGGCAGATAGATGTGCGCGTCATCTCGGCAACGCATCGCGATCTTCAGGACCTGATGACGCAAGGCCGATTTCGAGAAGATCTGTTTTATCGACTCAACGTTGTCAACATCAGACTGCCGAATCTCGACGACCGGCGTGAAGACATCCCGCTGTTGGTCGCACATTTTCTGCAGAAAATTGCTGCGGAATCGGACCAGGACCGGAAGGTTTACGCTCCGGAGGCCGTGGAAATGCTCGTCTGTGCCGAATGGCCTGGCAACGTGCGGCAGCTCTACAACATTGTGCGTCAGAACGTCGCGTTATCGCGTTCGCCGGTGATCAGCGGCGAACTCGTTCAGCAATCTCTTGGGAAACACGGCGGAAAACTCGCGTCATTCTCGGACGCCCGAGATGAATTTACACGCAATTATCTATCGCAGATACTGCAGATCACGATGGGCAACGTTAGCCAGGCCGCGCGTCTCGCCAAACGCAACCGCACGGACTTCTACAAGCTCCTCGCTCGGCACGACCTGAATCCCGACACCTTCAAATCGCATTAACGAGCGTCAGGACACCGCCTTCTTCGAATAATTGTCGGCGCTCAGGCCGTACTTGTTGAGCAGGTCGTACAACGTCGGGCGCGTTATGCCCAGCATCTCAGACGCTTTCGAGATGTTTCCGTAGCTCTTTGTCAGGGCAACTCGAATCGCCTTCGACTCCGCTCGCTGCCGCACTTCCCTCAGATTCAGCGATTCGACTTCCTGATCCGTGGATTGCAGCCCAAGATCCGACGCGGTAACGAGTTTACCGTCAGCCATTATGACCGCGCCCTTTATCTTATTTTCCAGTTCGCGCACGTTCCCGGGCCAGCTGTACGCTTCTATGGCGGCAATGGCATCGTCTGAAAAACCATTGATGGCGCGCTTTTGCTTTTGACAATATTTCTGGAGCAGCGTACGCGCCAGAATCAGGCGGCCCTCTTCGCGCTCGCGGTAAGGTGGAATATTGATCGTAATTTCGGATACCCGATAGTAGAGATCTTCACGAAACAAACCTTCGCGAATCAATTGTTCCGGATTCTGATTGGTCGCACAGACAACCCGTACGTCAACCGGTATTTCCTGCCGCCCGCCAACGCGCTCAATGACGCGTTCCTGCAGGAAGCGCAGCAATTTGGCCTGAAGACCAATAGGCATGTCACCGATTTCATCGAGAAACAGCGTCCCACCACTGGCAACCTCGACCTTTCCTATAGATTGTTTATGAGCGCCGGTGAATGATCCTTTTTCATGTCCGAACAATTCGGATTCAAGGAGATTCTCCGGAATTGCCGCACAGTTGATCGCGACGAAATTGTTGTCCTTGCGCGGACTGAGATTGTGCACGGCGCGCGACAACAACTCTTTGCCGGTACCGCTTTCGCCGAGCAGCAGCGTCGTAACGTCCGTCGGCGCGACTTTTTCGATCATTCGGCAAACCGCGAGCATACCCTCGCTGGCCGCGACGATCCCATCCAACGGGGATTCCGCCACTCGGTTTTGCAGGCGCCGATTCTCAGCCTCGAGCTCCGCGATTGTAAACGCGCGGTCAACCAGCAATTTAAGCGTATCGGTGTCCACGGGCTTTTCGTAAAAGTCGTATGCGCCCTGTCCGATTGCCGTCAGGGCATTTCTTTGATCGCCGTTGCCGGTCACGACGATGACCTTTGTATGCGGCGATAGCTTAAGCGTTTCGGTCAGCGTTGCCAGCCCCTCCTCGACACCCTCGGGATGAGGCGGGAGACCGAGATCCTGCAGCACAACAACCGGGTCGTGGCGACGCAGTTCGGCGATCGCCTGCTCTCGATTTTCGGCCGTATAGACCTCGTATCCCTCGAAACACCATTTCAGTTGTTTCAGAAGACCAGGGTCGTCTTCAACAATCAGCAGTCTGCGCCCTTGTTCGCTCATCTATTCCTCGGAAAAACCCAAGCGTCACCGTCAATCCAACGGATGATGCCACGAAGCGACGCGCGTTGGCAGTGGGTACGTCACACCCTCTTGTGTGACCCGTCGATACGCAATTTCCGTAGTTGCGAATAATTCTCATTTCCATTACGCTTCACGACATTGTGTTCGCCACCGGAAGTCTCTGACACCGCCATGAGAAATCCGACACCGCCATCGAGTCTCTGACACCTATGGGTAATGCTCCATTACGCTGCGCCGTGTGGTGTGCGATTTTCGCGCTCCCGCTGAGTGCGATCGCTGACACCGGTTCCGCGGACATCGACGAGATCGATGTCGTTACAATTATCGGTAAGCGCAGCAATCTCGCCGACATCCCCGGGTCCGCCCATATCGTCGACAGCGAGGAACTCGCCGTTTTTGCCCAGTCCGACGTACTGCGTGTATTGCGCTCGGTGCCCGGTGTGTATGTGCAGGAGGAAGACGGATTCGGCCTGAGACCGAACATCGGGATACGTGGCTCCGGACTCGACCGCAGCGCTCGTATTGCACTGCTTGAGGACGGCGTACTGATCGCACCGGCACCCTATGCGGCGTCCTCCGCCTACTATTTCCCGACGCAGCGTCGCATGAGCGCCGTCGAGGTGCTCAAAGGACCCGCCTCGGTCGCGGTCGGTCCTCGCACCACGGGAGGCGCGATGAACATGATTTCGACGCCAATTCCGGACGCCGCACGCATGGGCGCAGACGTTCGGCTGGGTGAGCACAATACGCTCGACGCACACCTGAACATCGGCGGTCATGGCGATCGAATCGGCTGGCTGATCGAGACGGTTCAGGCCGGCAACGACGGTTTTAAGCGGATAGACGGCCCCGTCGGCGGCGACACGGGCTACGACATCAAAGACTATGTGGCCAAGCTGCAAATCGAGAGCGATCCGCAAAGCACGCTCTACCAAAACCTGCGCGTGAAACTCGGCTACACCGACCAGGCATCGAATGAAACCTACCTGGGGCTTGCCGACGAGGACTTCGGGCTGGCACCGTACAGCCGTTACGCTGCGAGCGCGAACGACAACTTCACGAGTGAGCATGAGCAATTCCAGGCTACCTACGTGCTTGAAAACGACCGGAACTGGCGTACTGAAATTACGGCTTACCGCAATAATTTTTCGCGCAACTGGTACAAAATTCAGTCCGTCGCCGGCAAGGGCCTGAGCACCGTGCTGAACGATCCTGGAAATTTTGCCGACGAGTATGACTATCTAACCGGTGCAACGAGCCCCGACGACGCGATTCAGATCAGAGCCAATAACCGCAACTATTACTCGCAGGGCGTTCAGGCGCGCGTAGAGTGGAATCTCGACCTGGCCGCCGCCGATCTCCGGCTTACGACCGGTATTCGGCACCACGAAGATGAAGAAGACCGTTTTCAACACCAGGATGGCTACCGTATGGAAGACGGTGCGCTGGTGCTGACAAGCGCTGCGGCCGCCGGCTCGCAGTCAAACCGTGTATCGAATGCTGACGTCACCTCCTATTTTATCGATTCGGAAGTTCGCTTCGGCCATTGGATAGTCACACCGGGACTGCGCTACGAAGACATCCGCCTGACCAGACAAGACTTTTCGACCGGCGACCCAACACGCGAGCAAGGTCCGGCACGCGTTCGCAGCAACTCGGTGAAGGTACTCATTCCGGGCGCAGGCATCCTGTATCGCCTCAACGATGAGTGGCGGCTGCTGGCCGGTGTTCACAAGGGTTTCAATCCACCGGCGCCAGGCAGTTCGGCCGGCGAGGAGTCAAGCACAAATTTCGAGGCCGGCGTGCGCTACGACAATGCCTCATGGCGTATGGAATCGATCTATTTTTACAACGACTACGACAATCTTGTCGGCACCGTCACCGATTCCACGGGCGGCGGCGGACAGATCGGCGATCAGTTCGACGGCGGCGAAGTCGTGGTGAACGGCCTGGAATTCAGCGCCGGCAGTCAGCTTCACGCCGG
This sequence comes from Woeseiaceae bacterium, assembly GCA_965224505.1. Classification (GTDB taxonomy): domain Bacteria; phylum Pseudomonadota; class Gammaproteobacteria; order Steroidobacterales; family Woeseiaceae; genus UBA1847. Next base: position 54,059 of record CBDCZL010000018.1, on the reverse strand, counting down.
GCGCTTTGAGTTTCCAGTGAACGTCCGCTATACGTGGACCGGCGAAGCAAAATTCAGAAGTGCATTCGACTCGAGTTTCGGCCCGTGGGGTGAAGTCGAGGTCGGCGATGAACTCCCCTACATCCCCGAGCATCAGTTGCGCGCATCGGCAGGCATGATGTCGGATCGGTTCAGGCTCGATCTTTCGGCGACCTATGTCGGCCGAATGCGTACGCGCGCGGGACAGGGTGCCTACGTGCCGAATGAATCCATCGACTCGCACGTGGTCGTGGATCTGATGACGTCCTGGTCGTTTAACGAGCAGTTCTCCACCTACATCAAGGTCGACAACCTGCTCGATGAGACCTACGTCGCGGCGCGACGGCCTGCCGGCGTACGTCCGGGCCTGCCCAGAACGGCTTACGTTGGCGTCACGTTCGGCCTATAGGGTTCTTGCCGCCGCGACGATGCCGCCGTCCACGGCGAGCACAACGCCAGTAATGTACGCCGAGGCCGGCGATACGAGGAAAATAGCAGCGCCTGCCATATCTTCCGCCTTACCCCATCGTTTCAGCGGCACACGCTCGCGAATGGCTTCACCCATGCTTTCTGCGATGCCCGCGGTCATCCTGCTAAGCACGGGTCCCGGGGCAATCGCGTTTACCGCAATGTATCGATCCGCGAGATGGGATGCGAGCGTTCGTGTCAGATGATGGATGGCCGCCTTACTGGGGCCGTAGGAATAGGTCCCAAGCGTGTTCACATGAATACCGTCGATCGATCCGATATTGACGATTCGCGCCGGGTCTTCGGGACGCGCCGATGCCTCCAGCAGTGGCAGAAGCGACTGCGTCAGGAAAAAAGGACTCTTGACGTTCAGGTCCATGACCTTATCCCAGCCTTTTTCAGGGAACGCCTCAATCCGCTCCCCCCAACTCGCCCCGGCGTTGTTCACAAGCACATCAAGGCGTACTTCACGCTCACAAATTGCGCCTGCCAGCAGGTCGACACCGTCCATCGTCGACAAATCCGCGGGAATCGAGACGCACTCACCGTGCTCGCTCAGCCGCTCTGCCGTTGCGTCACAGTCCACGGCACTACGTGACGAGATGTACGTCCTGACGCCGTTCGTCACATAGGCCTCGGCGATCATTTCGCCGATTCCGCGCGACCCGCCCGTCACAAGCGCCACTTTTCCGCGTAGGTTAAACAGGTTTTTCATGACGCCGGTCTCAGTATGGACTTAATCGTATTGACAATCATTCTCATTTGCGTTTGAATGCTATTCAGGCAGTAAGCCATTGAATACTATGTACGTTTGCATTTGCAACGCTGTAACCGAAAAACAAGTCCGTTCCGCCATAGCGGATGGCGCCGGCGATTTGTGGGCATTGCAACGCGAACTCGGCATCGCGTCCGGCTGTGGCTCCTGCCGCGATACCGCCTCCAGCCTGTTGAGTGAGGCGCGATCTGCTGCCCGAAGGACCAGACCGGTGCGATACTGGCCCTCCTCGGTCTCCTGAACGGACGACAAATACGCAACACAAAAAAAACCCCGCAATAAAGCGGGGTTTTTTGTATTCACGCGTTCCCTGGATCAGTCACGACGCCTGCGGCGTGCGGCACCAAGGGCAAGCAGACCGAATCCGAGCAGCGCCATTGAACCGGGCTCAGGCACGGACGTCGTTCCCTCACCGCGGCCCCAGAGCTTGATGTTCGAGAATCCGCCACCGCTGCCATCGAGGATGTATTGAAGCGTACCCGTCAGGTCGCCCGGTGTGATCAGGAATGCGAAGTGGTCCGGGTCTCCCGCGCCACCACCGACGTGGAACGTGATGACCGCCTCGGAGAACATTTCCCAGAACTCAGCAGCAATCGTCCATGTGCCTTCGAACGAACCGCCGCCCCAGGATCCCGAAGTAAAGGACCAGGACAGGAACTCGTCAGATGCATCGTCGCTGGTACCTTCGGCGCCGACGATTTCACCCTGGTTGGTCCAGTCGTCACCTGGCCAATAACCCTGGAGGTCCGACTCCGTGGGATTGCCGCTACCGGTCCGGCATTCTTCGGCAGAATCCATGATCATTGTGCGCTCGGGCGTACCGCAGGTCAGATCCGTAACGGGTACAGCCGCCGCATTGCCCGCCATGAGTATCGCGGCGAGTGCGATCGAGCCTAATGCAGTCATCTTTTTCATTGTCATTACTCTTGATGTTCTGGGCCGCGGCAAACTGCTAATTCCCTTTCACAACTTCCCGGGCCCACGTTGGTTTTAAATATCCACTAGTGATATAGCAACTTTCGTGCCAATCTATAACTTACTGAAATATAAAGTTTTTATTCCTGCGATGTACAGACATTGTAAAGAATCACGACACATTTTTTATACCACTTGGACCATTATGTAATGCGCTACAATACGCGCCCGAATAACCTTCCGGCCCGGAAAAGGAGAATTTGAATGAAGGGCGATGCGACAGTCATCGAGCATTTGAATCAGGTGCTAAAAAACGAACTCACGGCAATCAACCAGTACTTCCTGCATTCGAGGATGTTCAGAGACTGGGGACTCACCGGACTTGCCGACAAGGAGTACGAGGAATCAGTGGACGAAATGAAGCATGCGGACCAGCTGATTGAGCGAATTCTGTTTCTGGAAGGCTTGCCCAATCTGCAAAAGCTCGGAAAACTGCGCATCGGTGAAGACGTTCCCGAGATGCTCAAGTGCGACCTTGACCTGGAAATGGACGCAATTCCGGACCTCCGGGAGGCGATCGCCTACTGTGAGTCCATTTCGGACTTCGTCAGTCGCGACATTTTCGACGCCATACTCACCTCCGAGGAAGAACACGTCGACTGGCTTGAAACACAACTAAGCCTGATCGACAAGGTGGGCGTCCAGAATTACCTGCAGTCTCAGACCTGAACAAAAAAACGGCCGCTGCTCGCGCAGCGGCCGTCCCTATCGACCGAAAAAATCGGTCTAAGCTTTAAGCGGCCTGCCGGCGGCGGCGGGCGGCAACGCCACCCATCAGCATCAGCCCGAATCCAAGCATCGCCAGCGCACTCGGCTCCGGAACGGATTGTTCTTCTGGTTTGGGCGCCTCATAGCTCATGATCAGGAGCCGCTTGATCGAGGCCATCGCGTTCCAGAACCCTCGCGATCCACCGATCGTGCTCTGCAGCGAACGCGGGGTATACTTAACCGTGTGGATGCCGGAACGTTTGAATTTGGCCAGCAGAGAGTATCCAAATTGAGCGCTTCCCGCGCTGTGAGCCACGTAGGCCGTACGCGCCTTCATCGGGGCATATTTCGCACCTGCAAAGCTTCCGTGCCGATCGCAAACGCTTTCGATGCTCTTGATAGAGCCCGCATTGGCCGCTGATGCTGCCAAAAGCATGCCGATCACTGCGAAACATTTCGTTGTCTTTTTCATAGTTCCAGTCCTGCGTTCAAGCAATTTCGAGTTACGAACATACCAAAGCAATATCTGTGCCAAACCCTTTTTTCTTATATATTTCAACAGCTTACAGATACAATCAAACCGCTTGGCTGAAACGATTGTAAGGTAACTCGACAATCCAATGTTACAAAATCCTGATTTTCATGCCGCGAGATTCGGGAGCTGCTACGTGCATCCTCCAATATAGGCATTCGCAGCCGCATCCGTGTTCAGCGGCGGACTATCACTGGACGCAATTTCAATATCGTCGACATAGATCGAAATATCCTCGGGTGCGCCGCCATTCCAGTACGTAAAGAGGTACAACTTACTCACGTAGTCTGTGGCATTCACGAGTGTGTCGAGGGAGGTTTCCTCCAGTATGAGCGAACAGTTACGCCAGACCCGAACAACACCGCTTCCGCCGGAATCCTCATCGACATCGTCGAGGCGGATGTAGTACTCCCAGGTTTCCCAGGTGTCGCCCGCAACACGCGATGACCCAAAATCGGACCAGATGCCCTCACCTTCCTTGATCCAGCGAAAGTACTTGGACGATGTGCTCGGCGCAATGTACACGTCAGCATAGCCTGTGCCAGCACCGGCCGCCGTGTAATTCCTATACCTTAGGAACTTGAGGTACGGACTCGCGTCATAACTTTCCCCGGATGGCCAGTAGACCTTGACCTGCGACCAGATTTCATCGCCCTTCGAGAATGTCGTTGGGAACGTCACAATTCCTCCCCAGTCGCCAAAACCGGTTTCTCCGGAATCGAGCGTTAGATTCCACGAGTTGTTACCGCTTGCGGCATGATAAGTTGATACGAGATCGTCGGTCGTGCCGATACCAGCAGGAACGGCTCCCACGGTGTCCGACTCGAAGTCCTTTTTTATGAGTGGTGTGTATGTCGGTATCGTTCGAGTCTCTGCGTAGAATGCCCCTCTGTGGCCGAAGGATCCACCTGATGTCCATGAACCTGGTAACGCACTACCGCCAGTCAGCGTGTTGTGCTTGTTCACAGCGTTATTGCTGTCCCACGTTCTAACGTAACGCCATTCAGTGTTCGTACCGGCAGCACCCCACGCGACAGCGTATGTGTTGCCTGCTACGAGTGCTACCGGAGCGACTTCGACAAATTTCCACCCGGCTCCGTTTGAGTCACCGGAAATGACTCCCGACGTTATCAGCGTGGCTGCAGAAGAACCGGAAGTAACGTCGTATACTCCTACCTCAACATCGTTACCGGTGGTGTTGCCGGAATTCTGATACGCCCAGAGCCTGAATACCTCCTGACTCGCGGCGGCGACGTACGTGTGCGTGCCGTCCATCAGACGCAACTTCGTGGAGGCTGAATCTGTCGCGTTCGCAAGCCCTGCAATGTCATCTTCACCGATTACGTCCGCGTAGCCGTACCCCGCCGCAAGAATCAGCAGCAATAAGCAAGTTTGTCTCATAACTTCCTCCCATCTGGTCTATTGATTTTCTGGCGCTCCACAATCACGGATTCAGCGATATCACTGCCCACCGATGTCCCTAAATATCTCCGCGCCCCATTCGCCGCGTTTTGACGCATTCGGCGTAGTCAGATTGAAGTCGGCGTCCGTCGGATCTTCAACCGAATACTCGTAGTAAAGCCAGCCATCAGGCGTTGCCGAATTCAGCGGAGAGACGCTGGTATCCCTGATCCCATCGTCGTCGTCGGAGATAAACAGGGAGCCATACACGTACGCGTCATTGTATTCTCCAGGCTGGTTGTCGCCACGGTACACCCAATTGCAGAGGTGGCCCTGGGAAATCGGACAGCGGTATAAGTGGAATCCGGGCCTGATATGAGCCATGTTATTGGCAGAAATATCAGGAGGCAATCATGCCGAGAAGACCGCGCCGGAATCACACCCCGGTATTCAAATCGAAAGTTGCGCTGGCGGCGATCAAGGGCGACAAGACAGTCGCTGAGCTGGCCCAGCAGTTCGACGTTCACCCGAACCAGATCACGCAGTGGAAGAACCAGTTGCTTGAGCGTGCCGCGGAGGCGTTCGAAGGCGGTGGTGGCCCCAAGGAGCCACCGGTCGATATCAAGGCACTGCACGCCAAGATCGGTGAGCTGGCATTGGAGAACGATTTTTTAGAAAGCGCGCTCACCCGGGCCGGCCTGCTGAGCGCAAAACGATGATCGACCGGAGCCACCCGTTGCCGATTACGCGTCAGGCCAAGGCCTTAGGCGTGGCTCGCTCCACGGTGTATGCCTTACCCCGGCCGGTCTCGGATCGCGATCTCGACCTGATGAAGCGCATCGATCGACTGCACCTGGAGATGCCGTACGCGGGTTCTCGCATGCTGCGCGATCTATTGAATCAGGACGGCATCAAGGTCGGCCGCAAGCACGTGGCAACGCTGATGAAGCGCATGGGCATCGAGGCCTTGTACCGCAGGCCCAGGACCACGAAGAAGCACCCGGAGCACCGCGTGTATCCGTACTTGTTGCGCCGCCAACAAATCACTCGCCCCGGACAGGTCTTTGCGATGGACATCACGTACATCCCGATGGCAAGAGGCTTTGTGTACTTAGAGCCTGCTCAGAAATCCTAAGACATTGATTACATTAGAGTAATTGGTGATAATTCGGTATAATGGTGCACGGAAAAAGCCCCTGAGGCGCTGGAAACCGTGCACCGATGATTCGTTCTCACAGCCATAAACAGCTTTCACTGGCCGAGTTTGACTGGCCGTTTCAAACCGCCCTGGATGAGAACAACCGCTGGGTGAAGATGAGTCAGTGCATTCCCTGGGATGCGCTGTCGGAGGGTTATTGCCGCAGCCTGTCGCTTCGGCAGGGCCGTCCGGCGAAGGATGCCCGGCTGGTGATCGCGGCGGTGATCATCAAGCACAAGCTGTGTTTGTCGGATGAGGAGACAGTGGCGCAGCTGACAGAGAATCCGTATCTGCAATACTTTGCAGGACTGCCGGGCTATCAGATGCAGGCACCGTTTGCGCCGTCGCTGTTTGTCGAGATTCGCAAGCGCATGGGACAGGAGGTGTTCGAGCACTTTCATGGTGCCATCATCGAAGCGCTCGAGTTAGCAAAGAAGAAGCCTGCTGGGAAGACTCGAGGGCACGAGCCTGAAGAGCCACCGGACGACGGCGATGATCGCTTCTCGGGTTCAGGCGTAAGGGTCCGGCAAGAAGAAGCAACTCACCAGGGAAAGTTGATCCTGGATGCGACGGTTTGTGAGCAGGCGATACGTTATCCCACCGACCTGAGTCTGCTGAATGAGGCCAGAGAGTTCAGTGAACAGATCATCGACAAACTGTATCCCCAAACTGCACTGAAGAAGAAGCCGCGAACGTATCGCCAAAAGGCGCGCAAGGCCTATCTGGCGGTTGCCAAACGCCGGCGTCCCGGTGGCAAGGTAATGCGCCGCGGGATCAAGCAGCAGTTGCAGTATCTGCGCCGCAACCTCAAGCATATCGAGGGTTTGCTGGCACACTGGCCGGTTGGGACGAGGCTGCCGTTGCCACGCTGGTTATTGCATCGCTACTGGGTGATTCAGCATGTCTATGCACAGCAGTGGCAGATGTATTGTGACAAAGTTCGCCGCTGTGATGATCGCATTGTCAATATCAGCCAGCCGTATGTGCGGCCGATCGTTCGCGGCAAGCAGAGCAAATCCGTGGAGTTTGGTGCCAAGCTCAGTGTCAGTCTGAGCAGCCAGGGTCTGGCGCGGGTGGACCGTCTGCGTTGGGATGCGTTTCACGAAGGAGGTGACCTGCAATCCCAGGTTGAAGATTACCGTCGGCGCTATGGATACTATCCCGAAAAGGTATTGGGTGATCCGCTCTATGGCACGCGCGAGAATCGGCGTTATCTGAAACACAGGGGTATCCACTTTGCCGGCAGGCAAACCGCTGGGACGGCCGAAGAAGGTCACGGATGCGAATCGGCAAGAGCTGAAGCGCTTGCAGGCACAGCGACGAGAGGAGTACCTGCAACGCATTCCGATCGAAGGCAAGTTCGGGCAAGGCAAGAACGGTTATCGGCTCAACTACATTCGTGCCAAACGGGCTGATACCTCGGCGGCCTGGATCAGAGGGCGTTCAGAATTCTGTGTCAACGTGAAGTTGTATAGTTCATAAGATCAAAGTTTCAGCGCTGCATCAAGTCGGCCTTCAAAGAAGATCGCCAGCTGCGAGACGGTGAGACTCCAATTCTGGATCGGCATGGTCCATTTCTTACTGGCATTCCGGATACCCATAAACAGCAATTTCAGCAGGCTGTCATCGTTCGGGAAGCCACCCTTGGTTTTGGTCAGTTTTCGGAACTGCCGATGCACCGCCTCAATGGAATTCGTCGTGTAGATGATCCGGCGGATGTCCTGGGGGTATTTGAAATAGGCCGACAGGTGCTCCCACTTCGTGCGCCAGGACTTGATCACGATCGGGTATTTCTCGCCCCACAGCGACTCCAGTTCGTCCAGCGCTGTCTCGGCCTCACCCAGTGATTTAGCCCGGTAAACCCGCTTCAGGTCGGCCATGAACGCCTTGTGGTTTTTCGAGGCAACGTAGCGCAGCGAGTTACGGATCTGGTGCACGATGCAGAGCTGTACCTCGGTGTGCGGGTAAATCGAGGCAATCGCCTCGGGGAACCCGGTGAGTCCGTCGACAGAGGCGATCAGGATGTCCTCGACACCGCGGTTCTGCAGATCGGTGAGTACCGACAGCCAGAAGTTGGCACCCTCACTCTCGGACAGGTACAGGCCCAGGACTTCCTTTTTACCCTCCATGTTCAGCGCCAGAACCGTGTAGATAGCCTTGCTCCGGTAGCGGCCCTTGTCACGGATTTTGTAGTGGATCGCATCCAGCCAGACAAACGGATACAGGCTGTCCAGCGGTCGGGCCTGCCAGGCTTTCACCTCGGCAATCAATTTATCCGTAATGGTGGAAATTGTCGCCGTCGAGACGCTGATGCCGTACATCTCCTGCACCTGATCAGCAATATCCGAGTAGCTCAGGCCCACGCCGAACATCGACAGGATTTTTCTCTCAATCTCATCAGACACCGTGCGCTGATGCTTCTTCACCAGCTTCGGCTCGAAGGTGCCGGCGCGATCCCGCGGTGTCTCGAGTTCGAACTGGCCGCTGGTACTTTTTACCGTCTTCTTTGACTTGCCGTTCCTGCGACTCTCAGCAAGGTCTTCAGCAAGGTGTGAATCGAGCTCCGCCTCCAGTGCTGCTTCGGTAAGCTGCTTCACCAACGGTGCCAGCACGCCGTCCTTGCCTGTGATCGCCTGCCCCGATTGAATCGCCTTCAGGGCTTCCTCAAAATCGAATTTCTTGCTCATTCGTCAATCCTCTTTCCTCTAGATTAAAGGATTGACACAGAATTTCTAACACTCCCCTGGATCAACAGCATCTTCCTGGTGATGGATCTACTGATCCTGTTGCGGATCTTTTTTGCACTCTACAAAAAGGCTCTTGCGGAGGGGATATTACCGCGACTGCGAACCTGGACAATGCCGCATCGGCGAAAGCGCTTGATCGATCGCCGAGGGTTACCTCAAATACCTGCGTACTGACTTTCTGAGGAAACTCTACTTAGCCGCCGTGATGGACTGGCACTCGCGCAAGGTCTTGTCCTGGCGTGTCTCGATCACCATGGATGTGCACTTCTGCCTCGAGGCCATGGAGGAAGCTATTGCCCGTTACGGTGCACCAGAAATCGTGAATACGGACCAGGGTTCTCAGTTCACCTCGCAGGCCTTCACGGGGTGAAGTGGCCCCCAAAGCCTGGACAGCGTGGCAGCGAATTTAAGGTGGAATCCGACATTACATTTATGCTGCCAGTACCAGCGGTGTGATACCGCCATGGACCTCTGCCGGAGTCTGTCTGTCCATCGAGACTCGAGTGAGGCCGTTCGAGATTATAGTACTTTATCCAGTCGCCTGTTTTCTCCTTTGCGTCTTTCAGATTGTCGAAAGCCTGCAGGTAGACGCACTCGTATTTCAATGAGCGCCACAGCCGCTCGACAAAGACATTGTCCATCCAGCGGCCCTTGCCGTCCATCGAGATGCGGATACTGTGCGCCCTGAGTTCATCGATCCAGGCCGAACTGGTGAACTGTGAACCCTGGTCCGTGTTGAAGATCCCCGGTGCACCGAAGCGAGCCAGCGCCTCCTGAAGGGCCTCGACACAGAAGTCGGCATCCAGCGTGTTCGACAGGCGCCACGACAACACGCGGCGGGAATGCCAGTCCATAATCGCCACCAGATACAGAAAACCGTGCACCATCGGGATATAGGTCACGTCGGCACACCACGCCTGATCCGGACGCGTGATCGTCACGTCCCGCAGCAGATACGGATACACCGCGTGCCGAGGATGGCGACGCGACGTGTTCGGACCCGGTGCCACCGCCTCCAGCCCCATCCTGCGCATCAGGCGGCGGATTCGCTTACGATTCACCCGATGACCCTGACGGCGCAGGTGACGCGTCATCTGCCGTGATCCGTACCACGGCGTTTTCAGGTACTGAGCGTCGATCAGACGCATCAGCTCGAGGTTGAACGCGCTTTCAGGCTTTGGCTCGTAGTAGTAGCTCGAGCGCGCTATGCCCACCAGCTCACACTGCCGAACCAGGCTCAACTGCGGATGCGCTTTCTCGATCATATTCCGCCTCCGATCCACACTCAGCGGTCGAAGGCTTTGGCTAAAAAATCCCGCTCAACTATCAGCTCGCCGATCTTTGCCTGCAGCGTCCTGATCTCCGCTTCCCGGCTGCTATCGCTCTTCCGTGCACCGTGCCCGAAACTGTCCTTCATCCCCGCCAGCGCATGGCGCTTCCACTTCGTGATCATGTTCGGGTGAACACCGAAACGGCTGGCAAGCTCCGCCAGCGTACCCTCACCCCGGATCGCCGCTAACGCAACTTTTGCCTTGAAATCCTTTGAGTAATTTCGCCTTTTGGCCATTGTCTGGAATCCTCTTTTATCGGGCCGGATTCCGCCTTATAGCACTGTCCGATTTTTGGGGTCCACTTCAGACAGCCTGCTGAAATTGCTGTTTATGGGCATCCAAAATGCCAGTAAGAAATGGACCATACCGATCCAAAACTGGAGCCTCACCATTTCGCAGCTGGCGATCTTCTTCGAAGGCCGACTTGATGCGGCACTGGAACTTTGATCTTATGAACTATGCAATTCACGTTGACACAGAATTCTGAACGCCCTCGACTTACCCGGGTTCGGTTGACAACTCCGCGTCTAGAACAATGCTGTCCTCGATTAGCATTCCTTTGGCACCACAGGTCCGAAATTTGGTTACACGTGACTCAGCACTCTGTGCATGATAAATATGTACCGATACTAATCCCGTTGAATACGAATAGCGTGACAACGCTGAAACAGTCCAACCCATTGGTTCAGTTGACACCACCCTCTTTTTCTTACCAAAAATCACTACTTCATTCGAGTCCGGAATAGGCATCGCCGAGTACAAGAATCCTTCTTGCTCCCAATCGATTGGAAAATCCTGAGCGTCTACATTTTTGGGAATACTAATAGGAAACGGTAAAGAAAAACCAGAGTAGTCTCCGTGTCCATGCAATACAATCTTGTGCTGTACATCACTTGCATGCGCAATTTTTCGATTGAAATCGAAGACCCAAGGAACCTGTGCCTCAACCCCTGGGTTCGTTGCGCACAATGCAAACTCCGGCAAACTACTGGAACATCCAGCAATCGCAAAAAAATAGGCGGACACAAGACAACAGAGGTTCCGACCAACCGCTGGACGCAGGCTGTCTAGCACCCAGAATACCCCCCCCACTGCCAAAAAAACACGCGAGTATATCCGACAGCTGAACATCCACCTCCCGCTAGCCCGCTGCTCTTCAACTTTGCCTTCGCCTCGTCATCTAATTCAGCATGCCCTTTTTTCCCGGGGAAATAGAACGGCGTATGGAGTTCTTCGTGAAACAATGTCCTCGCCAGTTCGCTTGGCGCTGCGAGATCGACATATGAATTTTGAATGTTGAGGATAATCTCCCAAGCGTACACCGACCTACCTGACTCATCTACTCCTTTGCGATACTGATCGAGTCTTCCAACGGTCTCCTTGTTCAATCTATAGCTTCGATCTAGCCACGTATTATTTGTGACACGATCGATCATATCCCAACCATATTTGTCTAGGGGCCGTTCTCAATTAAGCCAGATGATGGTGGCGACGAGGCTGAGCATAGCGAGGTAAGTGACTGCCAGACGCTCGTAACGAGTAGCGATCCGGCGGTAGTGTTTAAGTTTCTGAAACACCCGCTCAACCAGGTTTCGCTCGCAATACAGATAGTCGTCATAGTCCCTCGGTACAATTCTGTTTTTCCTCGGCGGTATCACCGCCACCGCATCGATCGCATGAATGGAATCGATGAACGCATCGGCGTCATAGCCTTTGTCCGCGATGACGTAGTCGGCGGAAAACCCCGCGATCAGTGCGTTTGCCTGTCCAATCTCGGCACACTGACCGGCCGTGAGAATGAAACGAACCGGGTTGCCCAACGCATCGACAGCCGCATGTATCTTCGTACTCAGTCCGCCGCGCGATTTGCCCATCGCCTCCTCATCCCGCCGTTTTTTTTGCCGCACCATGCTGGTGAACGCGAACGATACTGCCATCGACCATCAGATGTTCCAGGTCCGGGTCATCGGCCATCGCCTCGAAGATGCGGACCCAATGGCCCTTGTGAGCCCAGCGGTTATAACGCACGTAGACCCGGTGCCAGTGGCCGAAGCGGCTTGGCAAATCCCGCCATGGCGAACCGGTCCTGGCAATCCACAATACCGCTTCCAGGAAGCGGCGATTATCTTTCGCGGTGACACCGCAATCGGTTGATTTTCCGGGTAATAAGTCTTTTACCCGATCCCACTGATCGTCTCTGATCTCTTTCCGAGCCATATTTTTCACCGCGGAAAGATCTGAGAATACAGCACCCTACACCACAATACTCAACCTAATTGAGAACGCCCCCTAGGTTAGCACCGACGAATTGCGTAGCGACACGTACGGTGCTTTCCATGTCACCACTAAAGCCTACTACATCTAGCCGGGATTATTCGTGAAGAGATAAAACAAAAGCCTTAAATGTGCGAAAATTGTGTTTGCACACAACAACTTAAGCACAAAAAAGGCTTCTGCATGAGTAAGCATACCAGTCCCCAGGGTGTTTTGTTCAAGGGTCTGTCGAAGAAAGCGTTTCAGGCCCGCTTCGATCGGCCCGACAGTAGCTCCGATGGTGGGGCGATTCTGCTCAAGGCTTGCGATCAGCGACTGGGTTTGATCGATGCCATTTCCAGGTGTATTCGCGATGACCGCTGTGCTGGCAAGGTTCGTCACAGTCTGCGGGAGTTGCTATCGCAACGGGTGTACGGGATTGCCTGCGGCTACGAGGACTGCAACGACGCAGCCCGGCTGAGCACGGACCCGGTGCAGCGTTTGCTGATGGATCGAGATCCGCTGTCGGGCGAGGCGCTGGCCTCGCAGCCGACCTTGTCCCGATTCGAGAACCGCATTGATGGGCGTTCACTGCTCGGCATGGGGACGGCGATCATGGACACGGTGATTGCGCGTCACCGCAAGCGCCTGGGTAAGAAGGCACGGCGCATCACGATCGATCTGGACCCGACGGATATTCTGGCCTACGGCCAGCAGCAGCTGTCGTTTTTTAACACGCACTACGGGGATCACTGTTATCTGCCGATGGTGTGTTCATTTCAGTTCAACGACGAGGCGGATCAGTACGTGTTTGCGAGCGTGCTGCGATCGGGAGAGGCGCCGGCGAGCGAGGGCGCCGAGGCGATCCTGCGACGCGCCATCGCTCGGCTGCGAAAGGCGTTCGGCAAGGTGCGTATCCTGGTGCGTCTGGACGCTGGCTTTGCGACGCCTGAGCTACTCGATTTTCTCACCGACAGTCGGGTGGATTTCGTGGTGGGGATCGGGAAAAACTCGGTATTAAAGGCGCTTTCCGAGCCTTTGATGGACGAGGTCCGTCACCTGTCATGGGACTCAGGGGACACCGAAAAGCGCTACGGCGAGTGCCAGTACGAAGCCGGCAGCTGGGATGACGAAAGGCGGGTGATCTTCAAAGCCGAAGTGGTGCGATACCCCGGCCGGGACGCCAAAGACAATCCCCGTTTTGTGGTGACCAACCTCAAGACCACGCCAAGGCACGTGTATGAGCGGGTCTATTGCCAGCGGGCGGTGATCGAGAATCGCATCAAAGAGCTGCTGTTGGGCCTGAACCTCGACCGCTGCAGTTGTACCTCGTTTTTCGCCAACCAGTTCCGAGTCCTCATGACCGTCGCCGCTTACGTGCTGTTCCAGGAACTGCGCCTCAAAGCGCGGCATACGGCTTTCGCCCAGGCCCAGGTTACGACCCTGCGCGAGCGATTGTTAAAGCTCGCAGTCTGGGTGCAACGCTCAACGCGCCGTATCGTGTTTCACCTGCCAGACTCAGCGCCGTGGCGATCCGACTGGTGCCGCATTGCCCGCGCCCTCGGTGCCGTGCCAATCTGATCCCACTGCCCAGCAACAACCTCATCGTTATCGGCACGTCAGACAAGGGCGACGGGCAACTTTGACCTGACATCGCCAATTTCAACTCGTTTCGCGACGCAGCGCGCAATAATCCCCTACCAGGAGAAAGTGGCGCGGCTCGGAACCGCCAGAAAGTTCAGCTTGCTACAATCGGCAACAAATGATCGCCATACCAACAACTTTCATGAATAGTGTCGGCTAGTCCATATGCTGAAATGTCTTTCCCATTGTTATTCTTTATGAACTCTCCGTAATGACTGGAGAAGAGGCTGACTTGATCTTGAGTTAGGTCATCGTCCGCTGTTGATCCATCACCATTTCCGTCAACGTAAACACAAGACTCAAATTCGTCATCAGTTTCATCCGTACAGACTTTCGCCGTACCGGTAGGATCTTTAAACGCAACTGGATCATTTCCGACGTAGGCATACAAATTCATGTTATCGCCATAGCCGATCGGATCGGTTTGCAGGAATCGGCCAAGGGTTGGACTGTAGTAGCGAGCACGGTAGTAATAGAGACCACTCTCAGCGTCCAGCCGGCGCCCCGTGTACCGGAACGGATTGCCGGTCAATCCCTCAGCACCTGGCTCACCCCAGGCGCTGTACGTGTAGATGTCGTTCTGCTGATCAAGGTTTCCGGCATTGTCACTCAGCGCAATCGTGCTGCCCTGATGGTCGACGTGGTAGTACTCCTTGCTGCTGAGGCTCGTGCCTGTGTACATCACCAGCCGTTCATCTACGCCAAGGCCATGCACATAGCGCCTCAGCAGGGTGCCGGAACCGTTGTAGTCCGCGATCTCCTCTACACCGTCGTTGAGATACACCTCTGTGGATACGCCTGTACCGGACTTCTTACTCCGCCGACCCAGCGGGTCGTATTCATAAGTGGCACTGACACCGCTCTTGCTCGCTGTCTTTAGGCGATTCTCAACGTCATAGGTATAAGTCCAGACACCGTCACTCGTCAGTGACCAGTTGCCATCGTAGCCAAAGGTCTGGCCGTTGACACTGGTATAGGCATTCAGACCATTGACAACGTAGTTGTCGGTCTGGCTCCCCGGTGCGGCCCACAGGAACTGACTCGGGAGGCTCTTACTGCTGACCTGATTGGCCGCCGTGTAATCGAAGTCCCAGACCGCATGAGTACCCGATCCCAGCAGGCTCTGATGTTCGATGGTGTCAATCGCACCATCTTCGTAGTAGTCGTAGTCAATAACACGCCCATTGCCCAGCGTCAGCGTGTCGCGGCGCGACTGTGCGTCGTACGTATACACCGCCAGATTGGTTGAGTTCTTTTCCTTAATATGCGTCAGACGATCAGCGTTGTCGTACACGTACGTGACATAGAAGTTGTCCGTACCGGGATAGTCCATCCGAATACGATTGCCGTTCGCGTCGTAGTCGTAGTCGATCGTTCGGCCATCGTCCACCGTGTAGTTCAGTCGACCTGCTGTGTCGTAGAAATGACTGACGGTGTACCCATTAGTCTGTGAAATAACCGTCTGCCGGCCTGTGAGGTCATACGTGTAGTCAACACGGTTCTCAAGTGTGCCCGTCTTGGACCCAATCCGGTCCTCTTTCCAGTCTTCGCGATTCAGTGCATCGTAGTGTGAGTTTATCCAGTCACCTCTGCGAGTGCGCTTCCATACGAGATTGCCGTTATCGTCGTACTCGTACTGTTCATAGTCGGTCGTACTGGATTGTCCTATCCATTTGGTCGGGACCGGAAACCGGGTCTTAATCAGACGATCGAAGCCATCGTATTCGTACGTGGTCAGGTTGCCGTTGGCGTCTTTGACCGACTGCACCTGCCCGTTGTCCGTGTACTGATAAGTCTGGTAGTCCTGCTGCAGTGTTGAACCATCTGTATAGGTCTCTGACGTACCGTAGGCACGAATCACTTTGTAAACACTGCCATCCGGCCAGTAGGTTGTTTTGGTCTTACGGCCTTCAGGGTCTGTCACAATATGCGTATTCCGGGTCATGTCGGCCACCGGTTCCGGAGCATGTCGGTCCGGCGTTCCGAATGATGTCGGGCCACCGTTCCGGGCCATGCCGGGCCACCATTCCGGGGCATGTCGGTCCATAGTGTGATGCGGGTAAACCACGGCTACCGTGGTGTCTTTTTCTATTGGGAAGGAGACCCTCGGTGGCACAGAAGAGGTTGCCCGTGCGCAAAATACGAGAAGTCCTGCGGCTCAAGACCGCGGATGTCAGCGACAGGAAGATCGCGGCAGCGATAGGCTGCTCGCGCTCGACGGTACAGTTATGTCTGAAGCGTGCGGCACAGGCCGGCATCGGCTGGCCGCTGCCGGACGAGTTGGACGATGCCGCGCTTGAGGCCAGGCTGTACCCGAAGGCGCCAGCGCTAAACGCACGCCCGGCGCCGGATTTTGCGGCATTGCACCGCGAACTCTCGCGCCCTGGCGTAACACGTATGCTGCTGTGGCAGGAGTACAAAGCCTGTCACCCTGAGGGCTGGCAGTACAGCGTGTTCTGTGACCGCTACCGGCGCTGGCTGGCGACGCAGGACCCGGTATTGCGGCTGGAACACGCCCCCGGCGAGAAGCTGTTCGTCGATTACGCCGGGCAGACGGTGCCGATCATCGACCGTTACACGGGCGAGGAGCGTGCAGCGCAGATCTTCGTCGCGGTGCTCGGCCATTCCAACTACACCTACGCTGAGGCAAGCTGGTCACAGAAGCTGCCGGACTGGCTGGAAAGCCAGGCGCGGGCCCTTGAGTTTATCGGTGGCGTGCCACAGGCGATCGTGCCGGATAACCTGAAGAGCGCGGTCAGCCGTGCGCACCGCTACGAGCCGGAACTCAACCCCAGCTACCAGGACTTTGCCGAGCATTACGGCGTGGCCATCCTGCCGACCCGGGTGAGAAAGCCGCGCGACAAGGCCAAGGTCGAGGGTGGTGTGCTGATCGTCGAGCGCTGGATCCTCGCCCGGTTAAGACATCGCCGCTTCTTCTCCTTAGGCGAACTCAACGAGGCCATCGCCGAACTGCTCGAGGAGTTGAACCGCAAGCCCTTCCAGAAGCTCGAAGGCTGCCGCCGGTCGCGTTTTATCGAGCGCGACCAGCCGCTGTTGTCACCCCTGCCGGTGCGGCCCTACCGGTTCGCCGAGTGGAAAAAGGCCAGGGTGCATCCGGATTATCACATCGAGGTGCAGCGCGCCTACTACTCGGTGCCGTATCGCCTGATCGGACAGCAGGTTGACGTACGCCTTTCATCCCACTCGGTGGAGATATTTCACCGTAACAAGCCGGTGGCCAGTCACGCACGCGCCAAAGACCGGGGCCGACGTGCCACCACCGAGGATCATCGGCCGCCGCAGCATGCCGCCGTCATCCGGCAAAGCATGCAACGGGTCCTGAAGCAGGCCGAGGCCGTGGGTCCGGCCACCGCCGAGGTGTTACGTCGCCAGGCGGCGCATCGAAAGCATCCCGAGGAGACCCTGCGAAGCGCCCAGGGCATCCTGCGACTTAGCCGTGACTTTACGCCCGAGCGGCTCGAAGCGGCCTGTATCCGGGCACTCGAGATCAGAAGCTACAGCTACCGCACGGTGCGTACGCTGCTCTCGACGCCGACACCTGCACCCACGCCATCAACCCCGGATGTCACGCACGACAACCTGCGCGGCGCCAAATACTACCAATGATACCCAGCAACCGAGCAGCAAAGGAGAAACCATGCTCTTAGAACCTCTGATCGAACAACTCAACACACTGCGCTTACGCGGCATGGCAGCGGCCCTTGAGCAGCAGCTTGCCACCGCCGACGGCCGGCAACTGTCCTTCGAAGACCGGCTTTCCCGCATGATCGAGCAGGAGACCGTCGAGCGTGCCAATGCGCGTCTTGCCCAGCGACTGAGATGGGCCAGGCTGCCGATCAGGAACGCTTGTCTCGAAGACCTTGATACCCGCACACCGCGCGGTATCGACAAAGGTCAGCTCAAACACCTCACCGACCCTGGCTGGATCAAAGAACGGCTCAACCTGTTGATCACCGGGCCGACCGGTGTCGGCAAAAGCTTTATCGCATCCGCCATCGGCAATGCCGCCTGCCGGGCCGATCACCCGGTGCGCTGCTTCCGGCTGCCCAGACTCATCGAGGAACTGGCCCGTTACGCCGCCCTGCAGAAACGCTCGGCGTTGCTCAAACAGATCGCCAGAGCCCACCTGCTCATCATCGACGACTTCGGCTTAACACCGCTCACCGAAGAGACTGTACGTGATCTGCTGGAAATCCTCGACGATCGGTACGACCGCGGCTCCACGCTCATCACCAGCCAGCTACCGGTCGATCAGTGGCATGCCTATCTCGGTGATCGCACCGTGGCCGATGCCATCCTCGATCGGCTGGTGCACAACGCCTATCGAATCGATCTCAAGGGCGAGTCCATGCGAAAACGACTCAGCCCGATCAACGAAAAAGGAAACTCAACATCTTGACCCGTGACACCGTCACGAATAACGTCCAACTTCCGCGTCACACTGGACCGACATGCTTCGGAATCGTGGGCCGGCTTGAATCGGAACGGTGGACCGACATCGCCGGAATACGCACACAATATCTGTGCGGCCCATCGCGTCATACGATGTCTGCGTGACAGCGCATCCCACAAGAGTGGTTACTCGCACACCACCGGTATCAAAACACTCTTTGTTATAGGTGAATTCGGGCCGCCCCATCAAATCGAAGTCCGTCTCACTTCTTGACAACAACGTTCCCGTATCCGAGCCGGACCGTAACTCGGTGGCCACAAGCCCGCCGATGGCGTCGTAGTAATTCACGGTTACCAGCGGCAAGTCGCCGCCCGAGCCGTCCGCGTCAGGTAACTTCTCCCATTTCAGACGCCGCAGTCCATCGAAGCTGTTAGTCGTAGTATTTCCGCGACCATCCGTTAGTGTTTCCACATTGCCATGACTGTCATAGGTGTAGCTGGTCTGCAACGCAACACCACCGAAATCATCGGTGACAGACAGCAACATTGAATTGTTCGCAATTGAATCGTAAACCGACTTTGTTACTTTGCCCTCCGGGTCGGTTAGCGTGTCAACCTGACCAAGTGAATTGTAGGCGTAGACTGTCACAGGCCGTCCGGAGTCAGAGCACGTTGTAGTCTCATCGAGGCACGGAGCCTTCACCTTATGGATGTATCCATTAGGGTAGTAATTGAGGTTCGTTCGATTTCCTCTGGCGTCCTCCCACCAGGTTAGGGTATTGATATCTACTGAGTGCGATACCGAGGGGTTTGTATAGGTCAGAAAATTGAATTGAGCCGAGATCTGAATCGTCTGCCGCTGCCCGTTTTGGTCAGGCCTGGAGTACGCCGTCTTCGAGACAACGTTGTGGAAGTCGTCGTAAACAAGGTCAACGTAGTTATCCTCCGGCATCGTCGTACGCACCAACCGATCAATAGTGTCGTAGTCGTATTGCGTAACTCTGTCCCTTTCATCAATTGACAGAGTCTGATTACCGTTGCGGTCGAAAAACGACTCAGCTTCCTGAAGCAAAGGGTTGATAATCGAAGCATGACTACCAGACAGGGCGTAGTCCGCAGTGTTTCCCATCCCATCCTCTACAGAGGTAACACGATCGAACTTGTCATAGCCAACAGTCAGTATCTGATCGTTTTTGGCATTGGTAACTGACTCAATATGACGCCGCCCGTTTGGGTCGTATCCGTAGGTGGTAACGTTCTGCTCAGCATCAGTAAAAGTCGTTAGATTCGCAAAACTCTCATAGTTACTGGGATGATTTCCGATGCTGAACCCGTAGGAAACGGACTGCTGCGAATCCGTTGTGACACTCTGGTTGTCAATGGTCAGCGTTCTGCCAACGGAGTTGGAGATATCGTAGCTGCGGTAACCCAAGGGGTCCTGGTTTTCGACATACGGCCAGTAGTCCTCAACTTCGATTGAAGTGGCCCCCAAAGCCTGGACAGCGTGGCAGCGAATTTAAGGTGGAATCCGACATTACATTTATGCTGCCAGTACCAGCGGTGTGATACCGCCATGGACCTCTGCCGGAGTCTGTCTGTCCATCGAGACTCGAGTGAGGCCGTTCGAGATTATAGTACTTTATCCAGTCGCCTGTTTTCTCCTTTGCGTCTTTCAGATTGTCGAAAGCCTGCAGGTAGACGCACTCGTATTTCAATGAGCGCCACAGCCGCTCGACAAAGACATTGTCCATCCAGCGGCCCTTGCCGTCCATCGAGATGCGGATACTGTGCGCCCTGAGTTCATCGATCCAGGCCGAACTGGTGAACTGTGAACCCTGGTCCGTGTTGAAGATCCCCGGTGCACCGAAGCGAGCCAGCGCCTCCTGAAGGGCCTCGACACAGAAGTCGGCATCCAGCGTGTTCGACAGGCGCCACGACAACACGCGGCGGGAATGCCAGTCCATAATCGCCACCAGATACAGAAAACCGTGCACCATCGGGATATAGGTCACGTCGGCACACCACGCCTGATCCGGACGCGTGATCGTCACGTCCCGCAGCAGATACGGATACACCGCGTGCCGAGGATGGCGACGCGACGTGTTCGGACCCGGTGCCACCGCCTCCAGCCCCATCCTGCGCATCAGGCGGCGGATTCGCTTACGATTCACCCGATGACCCTGACGGCGCAGGTGACGCGTCATCTGCCGTGATCCGTACCACGGCGTTTTCAGGTACTGAGCGTCGATCAGACGCATCAGCTCGAGGTTGAACGCGCTTTCAGGCTTTGGCTCGTAGTAGTAGCTCGAGCGCGCTATGCCCACCAGCTCACACTGCCGAACCAGGCTCAACTGCGGATGCGCTTTCTCGATCATATTCCGCCTCCGATCCACACTCAGCGGTCGAAGGCTTTGGCTAAAAAATCCCGCTCAACTATCAGCTCGCCGATCTTTGCCTGCAGCGTCCTGATCTCCGCTTCCCGGCTGCTATCGCTCTTCCGTGCACCGTGCCCGAAACTGTCCTTCATCCCCGCCAGCGCATGGCGCTTCCACTTCGTGATCATGTTCGGGTGAACACCGAAACGGCTGGCAAGCTCCGCCAGCGTACCCTCACCCCGGATCGCCGCTAACGCAACTTTTGCCTTGAAATCCTTTGAGTAATTTCGCCTTTTGGCCATTGTCTGGAATCCTCTTTTATCGGGCCGGATTCCGCCTTATAGCACTGTCCGATTTTTGGGGTCCACTTCAGTGTTTTGTCTTTTGAGTTCCCCATTTGCCTGCTTTCCTCGTTGCTGAAATCGATACTTAGATTAAACCTCTCCCGTTCGACCCCTTTACCACTGAGTTCCATAGATTGGGATATAGCCTAATAATGCCCCGGACTGATCATAAATAGGCAAACTTTGAGCCGTCGCGCCCGACGGTGTACGAGTATTCGCTGATGCCTGATTGGTTCTTATTCTGCCATCTCCCCTCACACCAAATGTCTCATTCAGTCCGTCCTCGTCGGTCACTCGAATAGCGTGCCCCGATCCTCGCCCAATCTCTACTTGCAGTGTGGTCGGTGTACCCCAGGACGTAACCGAATCTCTGACCACAAACGCTGGCACGTTTGCTCCGCCAGCCACGTCGCGCTCAAACGTATAAGGAGTTCCGGCACCGCTGGTAACCGACGATGTCATCCTCCAGAGTGAGGCATCGCCCTGTATTTCAACTAACTGCGTCCGAGTACCATTGTCGGTGTACGTCAGATTATTGTCGACATAGTGATTCATGAAAAATACAGTATCGGTGACATTTGAACCGACATTCCAGTCCTCCGTTATGTTGTTTTCAAACCGGCACTGACTTACGTAGTTCCTTGGAGAAATACCCGCAACGGTAGCGGTAATCTTCACACCTGTACCACCAGATTCAAACTGGCAGAAATTGAAATGATTTTCGTTGCTGTCCTCAATGACTACACCTGTCGTACAGCTGTTGGATCTGCACGACAAGAACGTATTGCCGTTCGAAGACGTACCAGTCAGATAGAACCCATTCGTCGCATTTTGTGCGGTAACGTTATAAAAGCGGTTATAGACTGAATATCCGCTGGTCGGACTGTAAATTCTAATGCTTGTGGAAAAACCATCGATCAATAAGTTTTCAAGTACCGACGTTGAAATTGAATCGAGATCGAAGCCGATTGTTCCCGTCCCGTCGTCCTCTAAACTGAAGCCTTGAATCGACATGTCGTATATTCTCGTACCGGGATTTGACTGAACAAATGCCTGTGCCGAACCTGTATATTTCAATCGACTCTCAGTTGGGTTAATTCCACTGATTCTGGTCCCGGAATAAACAACTAACGTGCTGCCGAACGCAACGACGCCAGGTGGCAGCAAAACGTCAGCTCCACCGTGTTTTTGCTGATCAATGGCTGCCTGAATTGCGGTACTAAGGTCCGTGACGCCCGGCGCTGTATTCGTTCCGTAACGAAGTACCTGGCCAGGAATGTAACTCATACTTACTGGAGTTACGCCCGCTGCAGCTTCAGAGCCAGTTTGCGGGTAACAGGGAGGCGTGCAAGATTGTGCATTGGCACGACTGACCACCAACGATGCACCGGCTGCCGATGCGAAGAGGAGTTTCGATAGATTTCGACGGTTCACAAACTTTTCCTTTTGGTCAAGTGTTTCGAGGATATTTTGTTCCCGATACTACCCCAAACCAATGAGACTCCGAGAATGCGTCAGTTTAAGAGCGAATTTTGTGCGGCTCGTCATGTAGCTCAATCGAAATTATCCAGCCATTTTTTGTCGACTGTTCCGTTGCTTCCGACCTCGCACCAAAGATTGGAATATGCAAGAAACAAATTTACTTGTCGCAGATCATGCCGATCCAACCGGCTATTGGCCTTTCTCAGCTTTTTCTCGATAATCCTCACTGCCATCTCGACCTGCGCGGCCCGCTCATCAGTCTCGTGGTCAAGCGCCGCCAGTAGTAACCGGCGAGACTCCTTGATTCGCCCATCAAATCCTTCGCCGCGTAGAGATGCTTCGAATACTCCGCCGCAGCCGAATGGACTTTCGGGTCAGCTTCATAGTCTTCATCGGACAATAGGTCCGGAATGTAAACACCCGGAGCTTCCTTCACCCGATTGTGCGGCGCATCAAATCCCTGGAAAGTGGCGATATTTGTGTGGTTCATGGTTCTGATCCTCGTGTTGAGGCCAGCGCAGGCACAAAAAAACACGACACCCGAAACGGGCAATCGTGTCGTGCTCTGATAGCATGTCGTCAGCCATCGTCAGCACCTTCTTTGCTGGCTGTGGTTAGGGCCGTTGAGGGGTGGCCGCCCCTCTTCGGTCCGCTTGTTACAGCACATCTCTGTTGGAGGCTCGAAGCGGAATCTGAACCCACCCCTAATACTGCTGTGTTAAAAAATAAGGCATTATGGCAATCACTTCAAGTGTTTCGTGAGGTGAGTTATGGATCTGAGTCTGGAACGACGCTTTGAACGCTACTGCGACGGGATCGTGAGCAGCCTGATGCACGCGGACCGGGAACAGCCGGCACGATGGTACATCAAAGGGCTGATGCTGCCGGGGGCACGCAAGAGCGTGGAACCGATGGCGGCGCGCGTGCAGCCCGATAAGGTGCGCTCGGCGCACCAGTGCATGCACCACCTGGTGGCCGATGCACCGTGGAGCGATGCTGCGCTGCTGTCGGCGGTGGCCGAACGGGTGTTGCCGAAACTGACGGATTCGGACGCCGCGGTGCACTGGATCGTGGACGATACGGGGTTTCCGAAGAAAGGCAGACACTCGGTGGGTGTGGCCCGCCAGTACTGCGGTCAGACGGGCAAGCAGGACAACTGCCGGGTTGCGGTGTCGTTGTCGATCGCAAGCGATCGCGGCAGTCTGCCGGTGGGTTATCGGTTGTACCTGCCGCGCGAGTGGGCCGAGGATGCCGAACGCCGGGCGAAGACCGGGGTGCCGGAAGACATGATGTTCCGGACTAAGCCGCAATTGGCGATGGCGCAGATCGAGGCTGCGCTTTCTGCGGGACATCCGCGCGGGGTGGTGCTGGCGGATGCGGCGTACGGCGACGAGACGGGCTGGCGTGAGCGCCTCGCCGGTCATGGATTGCGGTATGCCGTGGGTGTGCGTCCGGGCACCACGGTGTGGTGGGGGGAGCATCAACCGGTGCCTGAGGGGCCGCGCAGCAAGGGTCCAGGCCGGCCGCGCCGCCGCTTGCGGCGGGATGCAAGCCACCGGCCGATCTCGATCGCTGAAGTTGCGGATGCCTTACCGGCACAGGCCTGGCGAACGGTGAGCTGGCGCGAGGGAGCCTCGGGACCTTTGCGCTCGCGCTTTGCCCGTACCCGGGTGGTGGCGGCACACCGGGACCGGCCGCGTGCGGAAGAATGGCTGATCGTCGAGTGGCCCGAAGGCGCGGAACGGCCGGCACACTACTGGTTCAGCAATCTGTCTAAGCGCGCTACGTGGCCTGAGATGGCCGACACCGTGATGAGCCGCTGGCAGATCGAGCGCGACTACCAGGAACTCAAGCAGGAACTCGGACTGGGGCACTACGAGGGCCGCAACTGGCGTGGTTTTCATCATCACGCCAGCCTGTGCATTGCCGCGTACGGATTCCTGATGCTGGAGCGCCTCGCCGGCAGTAAAAAAAACGCCGCTGGATTCAAAGCGCCTGCCTTACCCGAAGGTTTCCGCCCGCGCGGGGCTCGGACCCCCGCAGCGTCATGAGCCAAGCTCTATTGCGACTTGTCGATTTCGACTTGCCCGAGCCATCGCCCGAAGCTTGCGGCTGTGTCCCTGCTGCGGACGCAACAGGAGTAGTCCTTGATTTATAACACAGTAGTACTAAGGGGATTGGCTCGAATCGCCTTAGGGCGATTCTCGGGGCTGCGCCCCGTTTTCGCTGACGCTCAAACGCCCAAAACGCTGGCGCGTTTTGTCGAACCAGCGGTTCGTCTCCTCCAATGAAGACACCATACGCAGGAAGGGGCCGCCGTTACCGGTGGCCCCTTCCTGCGTATGGCGTCCCCAAGGGGATTCGAACCCCTGTTACCGCCGTGAAAGGGCGGTGTCCTAGGCCTCTAGACGATGGGGACGTAGGATATTGATCCGCAAGGACTTTGGTGGAGCTAGGCGGGATCGAACCGCCGACCTCTTGCATGCCATGCAAGCGCTCTCCCAGCTGAGCTATAGCCCCACGGAGCCGCGCACTATAGGGTGCGGATAATAGGCTGTCAAGTTGTTGAATTTTGCCGGTCTGATGGTCCTTAAGCGCGCTTGCGGAGCTCGCCGAAAAACACCTTATCCTGCTCGGCGCGGAGCTGATCAGCCAGCCGGGTCGCGGGGAATTCCACGTCGGCATAGGTCAGCACGTGGTCGCGCGGCAGGTCTCTTTTGACTCGACATTCGTGCGACAGGCCCATCGGCAGGCAGTCCCGTGACATGGCGTCTGCAGCATTCTCGATGTTGCCGTAGGTGCAGAATCCACCGATTCCGTCCAGCGTCTCACCGGCCTTGAGATCGCGTTTCGCCATCGTAACCACGTCCGTGTACGGCCGCCCCAGCGGGGCCACCGTGGCATCGTGGAACAACGCCGCACGCGCGACGGTTGTCAGTATCTGCAGATGCGGCAAATGGTATGGCGTGTAGAAGCAATAGTACGGGCCTTTGCCCATCTTGAAATAGTCCATATATTGCCGATTCATCGGGTCTTCGTTGTAGCCGATGACCCATGCCCCCGTGTGCGGCTCTGCACCGATCGTATAGTCGACCAGTCCGCCGTCGGCGAAATGTTCCGGTGTGAAGAAATCAAGCGTGTCTTTGACGTGATCCACGTCCAGACCGAACATGCCCGGCTGACCGACACCAAACCCGGTCGCATTGGCAAGCACGGTTGTTTCCATCGATAACTTTGTGCCGTCGGCGAATGACGTAATCATCACCGGTTTCTGATTGTATTTTTCGGCGAATCCACGCTGCGTTTCAGGCGTGCGATAATGATCGATCATGCCCTTGATATTGCCTGCCGCAACCGGAGCATAACCGATGGTCTTAACAAACCGGAACAGGTTCATCGCCACGCCCGGTTCGTCGCCGTCGGTATTGGTCACGACCACACCGGCCCGATCCGCATACTGTTTGAGAATCGGTCCGATCGTCGCATCGACCTCGGCGTTCATCAGTACGACATGCTTGCCATGTTCGATAGCCTTCATCGCCACCTCGGCACCGAAATCGACTTCCCCGGTCGCCTCGAGCACAACGTCCACGTCATCGGACTCACACAGCAGTCGCCAGTCGTCGGTCACTACGGGCCGCAACGCGCTCACCGCATCGTCCAGTACCGGCTGAGTGGACGCCCGAAGAATGTCGTCGATGCCTGCTTCCGTATAGGCTCTTTCTGCCTCGGCTATAGTCCGATTGAAAACACCGGCGAGCCGCATTCCCACCGGCCTGGCAAGGAACTGATGCGCGATGCCCCGCCCCATGTACCCGGCACCTATAATCGCAACGCGGACGGGATCGTTGTTGTCTTCGCGCTTTTGCAGCGCGGTATCTACGATAATCATTGCATACTCCTGCTATTCCAGGTCACCGGGCAACCAGAAAATCGGGCCATGTCCTGTCGGCGTCTGAGATCGCCGCTACCGGCAGAGGCCAGTCGATGTCAAACGACGGATCATTATAACGTACGCCCGTCGAGCACTCCGGGGAATAGCGCACGTTTGTGCTGTACATAATCTGGGCGTCGTCCTGCAGTGTTTGATACGCGTGCGCCGTCCCTGCCGGCAGAAACAACATGTTTCCCTCACCTGCCGAAAGTTCGACCGCCACCCACTGGCAATAGGTTTCAGATTCAGGCCTCAGATCTACACACACGTCGTAGACCGCACCCGAAGTGCAGCTAACAAGTTTCGTATCTGCCTCGGGCTCCCGCTGGTAGTGGACGCCCCGTAACGTGCCGGCTTTGTCCGAACGACCGATATTGACCTGAACGATCGACGGATCGATACCGTGCTCCACAAACTCGTCGCGGCAATACTGGCGCGCAAAAAAACCGCGCGAATCCTCGCGGCGCTCCAGTTCGATCAAGAAGCACCCTGCTATTCGCGTCTGAGTAAATTTCATCGCGACAACTCACCACCGGCACCGGTATCAACCAACGAACTTGCCCTTGAGTTCCATCGTCAAGCGCCTGCGGGACCAATAGGCCTTTTTCAGCAGAAACGAGAGAATGCTCCGCTTGTCGGCTAATGGAATTGGTGCACGGAGTGCTGCCGCAAAGTACTCGATGTGCGCACGCCACAAAATCATTCGCGTATTGCGCGTTTTCGCTGAGTGAAAGCGCCGTTGCTGGTGGACCGCATCCCCGGGCGCCCAGCTTGACGAGTCCTCGTGAAAGCGACGGTAAAACAGATATTTTGGAACCTCAATAATCTTGCCGTACAGAGCCAGTTCGGCCATTAAATTAAGATCCGCGCCGGGAAAAGGCTTGAGCATTCTCGTTTTACGTAGCGCTGCTACCCGCGATATTCCCAGGTGAACATTGCACAGCCTGATATGCTCGATCACGCCAATAAATCGGTCTGCGGCGCTCTCCATGGGCATGTGCAGATTGTCGTCATACTGACGCTCCGTTCCCTCGACCTCGTTAATCACGATCGTTTTCGGGTAGCACAACGCAATTGTCGGGTCGCTTTCGATAACCGGCAGCGTATGCGCGACCATGTCCTTGTGCCAGTAGTCGTCGGCTGTCGACCACTTCAGAAACGGGGTCTCGCAGCGCTCGGCGACGAGATTGAAGTTGGGCGACATGCCGATGTTTTCGTCATTCCTGTGATAAGTAACACGGCGGTCAAACCGTGCATACTCCCTGCAGATTTCAGACGTCTCATCGGTTGACGCATTGTCACTAATAAACAATATGAAATCGCCATAGCTCTGACCAAGCAGTGACTCGATAGACTGTCTGAGATAAGTCGGCGCGTTGTACACCGGTAGCCCAATTGTCAGTTTCGGCGATTTCACAAATACCACCCTGCAGTGACTCAGTTACACAGAATCCAGTGCCTCTTTGGCGGCTCGCTCGCCGCTGATGAAACTCTGGTCCGTCCACATGTAGTCCCAATCACCATACCGTCCACAGTACTTGATGCCTGCATCGTCAAGAAACCCATGGACGGTTGCGATCGCGTCGGCCCAGTCGTGATCGAAAATCACATTCGCGTAAGGACAAACAACGACTTCCCTGACCGGCAGCTCGTCCGTGTCCAGAAGTAGACCACAGCGCATCAGGTCCCGGACAGTTAACTCTACATAATCCTCTGGATTTCCGTTAAGCGGCCGGTACTTTTCAGAGAAATAGATCTCAGCCTGGATACTTGAGCATCCGGGAGGGGCACAACTCGGCGAAATGTTGTGCGGAAAACTAAGTCTCGAAAATACAATATCCTCATCGTAGACGTACGTGATATGAGCGTCGGTAACGTCTGCGCGATTCACGCCTACGTTGACCAGCACACATCCGGACCACGCCAGCTTGCTCGCCGCATCTCTCACTTCATCCGGAACACCGTTAATCAGCGGAACGATCGCAGGCATTGGGATTGACGATATTAGTGCACCGTAAGATTGAGCGGTGCCATCGGCGACGGTTAGCGTTTTGCGCGACGGATCGATGCCAACGACTTTGCTGTTGAGCTCAATTTCGAAATCACGAAAAAACCGCGGGAGATAACTTTCAAATCCGCCTGCACGCGGGTATCGAAATTCCTTGATGTAGTGGATATTCGGCGGTGTATCCGAAATTGCGCCAAGCACAACCTCCTCAAGATTCGGACGGTGCATTCGGGGGCCGATCCAGTCCGTCGTCAGGTTTCTTGCCTGCGTCGTATGATACTTTTCCGTGTACTGCATTGGAAAATTCTTCGCGAACGTCGGTCCATAGCTGGCAATCAACCAGTCCTCATAGTTGTTGATCTCGGGCTCGTTACGACTGAGTTCGGCGAACTCCGTAATGACCTTCGTCACAAGGTCTGCCGGAAGCCCCTTCAAATGATTCTGAACCGGATGCGTTGCCCAGCAGCCCCGCCAATAGTTGTTGAGAACGTACGGACGGGAATCGAATTCCCCCCCGACGCTGTCGGCGAATATCGATTGAATCCTTTCATCGCTTGTGAACGACACGTGCGGCCCCTCATCGAACAGGAAGCCAGGTTCGTACTTGTGCGTTGCCGTGTGCCCGTATGGAAATTTGTTTTTGTCCAGTATGCGTGCGCCCGCGCCCGCCCGCTCCAACTGAAAGCAGGCACCCGCAGCCGCCATACCCGATCCGATGATGACAATGCCGTTGCTCATGTCATTAACCGCATTTTGTAGGCATAGAACGCTTCCGCGTAGCCGGATGCCGAGTTACACTCGATTCCGCGCAGCCGCATGAACCCCCTGAACGTTTCTTCAGTAAACCACTGCCGATCGAGCTGAGACTGAAAGCAACGCATCAGAGTGTCTACCTTTCTGTCCACCACATCCGAATCAAGTGCAACGTAAGCATTCGGCCGGCCAAGGTCACCGTCGTACTTCGGAATTTCATATTCCAGGATCATATGATCGCGAAATGTGTTCCACGTAAGGTCGGAAATCGTGCGATGGTCCTGATGCCGATCTTTGCGGTAATGCGTGACAATCAGCGCCGGACTGACGCTTTTTTTGAGCGTTTCAAACTCCAGCTTGATATCCCGGTAATGGTCGGGAAAAAAACTGTTTGGAAACCCGAAATACGTCTGCTTCACGTTTTCGGCACCCGCGAGCAATCGTGATATTGCTTTCTCGGATTCCGGCTGGCGTTCGGCTGTCGCACCGAACACGACGATATTCATCGAGATCGCCGGAAACCTGTGCGCGAGCACCTGAATCAGCCCTCCGCATCCGATCTCAATGTCGTCGCAATGCGAACCGAGACACAAAACCTCGGCGCCATGTTGCAGGTCGAATTCCGGTTGCCAGCTAAGCATTACACACTTATTTCCTGTCCCAGACTCGCCAGGGACGATCGCGATTTCCGTCCATGCGGTCGAAAGTGATCTTGTCTTTAAACGTATCCATGGACTTCCAGAACCCCTCGTATCGCCGGGTCCAGAGCTGCCCTTCCGCCGCGAGCCGGGAGAAACACTCCACGACCAGTTCGTCTCCCGGGCGAATCGCTTCGAAAATTCTCCTGTGCAACACGAAAAAACCGCCGTTGACCCATATGTCGGCGTTGCACATCTCGGTGAGCCTCTCGACCATGCCGTCCTCATCGGAGATGACATTGTGATAACTCTGCGGCGGTCTGACGCTCAGAAAAGACGCCGTCACATCTCTCTCCCGCGCCTGCGCGACGAACTCACCGATATCGATATCCGATAGCTGGTCACTGTAGTTGGCAAGAAAAAACTCGTCGCCACCGAGGTATTTGCGAACGGCAAAAAGCCGTTGTGCAATATTTGCGTGCAGGCCTGTCTCGACGAACGTAATTTTCCAGTCGCTGATGTCGTCCTCGGCCGGAGTCAGCTTTGTCCCGTCACCCATCATTACGAAATCGCCGTCCGTGTAGGGGTCGTACTCTGTGAAATACTTACGAATCAGATCGCCCCGATACCCGAGGCACAGAATAAATTCCTTGAAGCCATGATGAGCGTAGTGACGCATAATGTGCCAGATGATCGGTCGCCGGCCAACCGGCACCAGCGATTTCGGGACCGTATCCGAATGCTCCCGGAGCCGGGTCCCCAGACCGCCGCAAAACAGCACAACCTTCACAACAGATACCTCGTGCATTTCCGGTACTGCGCAACGCCGTTCATATTCCGACCCCCGCATAGTTAGACAGCCTGTTTTTGTCGAGCATCCGACGTCCGTCGATGACCACCGGATTCTGACCGAGGCAGTCCAGAACCTCGGGTAATTCGGCAAACTCCGACCATCGTGTCACTATAACGACAGCGTCTGCATCCTCGACGCAGGTCTTGATCGAGTCTTCAAGTGAGACCTGAGCGGACAACAGGGGCCTTGCCGCGGGCATCGCCTGCGGATCGTAAGCGCTGACACGGCACCCCATCGTCACAAGACTTTCAATTATAGGCAGTGCGGGACTCTCGCGCATGTCGTCTGTATCCGGTCGAAACGACAGGCCCAGCACGGCAATCTTCGCACCTCTGACCTCTGGCAGATTGCGATTCAGCAAGTCGATAACACGTCCCGGCCGTTCGGCATTGACCTCAAGAACGCTCTTGAGAAGCCGCATTGGCCGCCCGTTGCGCTCCCCTATTCGGACCAGACCCTTGACGTCCTTGGGGAGACAACTGCCTCCAAATCCACAGCCGGCTTCGATAAAACTTGAAATTGGCGCCGTCTCCGATTCACGGCTGGTCAGATAACGCGAGAGATGAACGCCTTTTTGCACCTCGACAACATCGACGTTACCGACTGCTTCGCAGTAATCGGCAAACTCGTTCGCAAACGAGATCATTGTCGCGAGAAGCGCGTTCGACATATATTTGATCATCTCAGCCGTTGAACAATTTGTGGACAACACCGGAACGTTTTCGAAGCCTGCATACAACGCCTGTTGTGCCGAAATGGCAAGATCGTCTTCTCCGCCGATGACAATACGATCGGGACTGCGGAAATCGCAGACCGCAGTTCCTTCTGTCAGGAACTCCGGATTCATCCCAAGTCCGAAATCAACACCAGGTTCCCGGCCGCTGTATTTTTCAAGCGTTCGACCAACGACATCTCGAGTTGTACCGGGGGGCACCGTACTCTTGACAACCACAACGTGCTGCGCCGATTTTTTCGCAATCGCCTGACCGATTTGCTTTGACACGCTTTCGATGGCCGTGAGATCAACCGACCCGTCTTCCATGCTCGGCGTCCCAACGGCGATGATTGTCAGTTCCGTATCCGTCACGGCCTTGTCAAGATCGGTCGTGGCGTACAGTTTGGAACCGACGGTCTTCGCAAGCAGTTCATCCAGACCCGGTTCAAAGAACGGAGCCTGCCCAGCCTCGATCTGCGCGACACGAGACGCATCCTTATCCACTACCGTAACGGAATGCCCCTGTTCGGCGAGGCAGGCCCCGCTCACAAGACCGACATAGCCGCCACCGACGATCGAGACCTTCATTACGCGTCTTCCGCCACCGGATTGTGGTAGTACCAGGTGAGCGCTCTTTCAAGGCCAACGTCGATGCCTATCTGAGGTGCGTAGTCGAGCTGCTCACGTGCCTTGGAAATATCCGGACAACGCCGTTGCGGATTGTCCACAAGGTACTCGGCGTCGTCACTCTTTTGGAACACGACCTCACCGTTGTAATCGAACAAGCGGCCGCCGATATCCGTCACACGCATCGCCAGTTCGCGCATTGAAATTTCAGGACTCTCGGTACCGACGTTGTACGCCTCTCCCGACCGCCCGCGAAGCAGAACTTTGTAGTACCCCGAAATCGCGTCTGCGCTGTAGCAAAACGTCCGGGTGGGCGCGCCATCCGAGAGCATCGTGATGTCGGTCCCCGCCAGAATGTTGCGGGCGAAGTCGGGCAACACGCGACGATCGGAGATTTTCAACCCCGGGCCGTAGTTGTTGAACGGTCTTGAGACCGTAATCTGCAAATCATGCTGCTGAGCAAAATTGACGCAGAGTGTCTCACCGTATCGCTTCGACTCGTCGTAACACGCTCTGGGCCCGGTGCAGGAAACATTGCCACGGTAGTCCTCGGGCGTCGGAATACTATCCGGTGCCGGGTCGCCGTAGATTTCGCTCGACGAGTAGAACATGAACGCCTCTACCGGTACATCCGTACTCCGGGATGCGACGCTATAGTCCAGCAGGTAACGAAGACCGTTTATGTTCGCATCCATACACTTGATCGGAAAACGGCGGTAGTAAATCGGCGATGCAATCCCGGCTGCATGAATGACAAAGCTGAAGTCCGGCATGTCATTAGGCAGTGGATCGATGATGTCGTGCCGCACCAGATGCAGGTCGGGCCGGTCGTCGAGCGCTTTGAGCCAGTCAGGTTTTCCGCGAAGAAAATTATCGTAGACGGTCACATCGATCGGCAGCGCTTCAGGATGCCGGTCATTCCAGTATAGCGGTGCCTGAACAAGGTAGTAGCCCAAGAATCCTGCACCGCCGGTAATCAGCAATCGCTTACCCGACATTTTCGCAAAATCATCTCCGACCTGCTCCAGAATCAACGACAAATCGAGGTCGCGTAGAGTGTCTGCCGGCATGACGTTGAGCGACGCACTGGACTTCATTTAATTCTCCGGATCTTGGACTTCTGCGCAGGCTGACTGACGCGTGACTGGCTTATGCCAGGAAATTAAGTTCAATTCTAACAGGAAGGTACGACCGCTTTTGTGCACCAGCACACACTCTGTAGTGCGATGCGGGTCAAATTGATCGCATCTGACGGGCAACGTCGTGCAGGATCGTATAGGTATTCGAAAAGCCTTGCCAGGAACGGGCGCAAGTCGCTATTTTCGCTCGCTGGTCGGAAGTAGAATATGCGATCGCTTAAATTGAGTAACTGGGAAAGGAAATTTGCATGTTGGAGAAACTGACGAACTGGGTGAAGCAGCAGGACACCGCCACTCTTGTGCTGGTGTCACTACTCGCCGCCGATGTGTTTCTGATACTCGTGTTTCTCTCATACCGACTGCTCGGCTGGCCTCCCAGCTACCGATTCAATATCGGCATCGATCAGAGCATTCCCGAATACTTTCAGTATATGAAGCAACTCGCAACGGCCGGTCTCATGCTGCTCGTGTTCCTGCGTGGGAAGCAGGTTACTGTACTACTTTGGTCCGCGATCGCCGTGCTATTGTTCCTCGACGACGCACTCAAGATGCACGAAAAACTTGGGGGTGTCGTAAGCAGCGCGTTTGCGATCCCCGATGCCCACGGATTTCGCGGCCAGGACTTTGGCGAACTGATTGTGGCAAGCACGCTTGCAGGTTTAATTCTGATCAGTCTGGCTGTTCGATACTGGCGCGATAATTCCAGGTTGCGCACATTCTCCGTCAACATGCTGCTGTTTCTCGCGCTGCTCGGAATGTTCGGTGTCGTTATCGATCTTTTCGTGCACAAGTTGCAAAGCCTGACGCTGTACATCATCGAAGACGGCGGCGAGATGATCGCGATGTCACTGATGCTGTTCTATGCGTGGCGATATAGGACGACAGGCCAAACAAAGTTGCGACCGTTTCCGTGACCAGTGCCGCAACCGTTAGTTTTTACTTGCACGATTCCAGTGCGAAAAATCGCTTCCAGTAATCCGCTCCAGTTCTTGAGTGTGCGGTTCAAATAGCTCGACCCACTTCGATTTGAGTTCATCAGATAGTGATGGGATTTCACGCGAAATGAGCCGCCTGGCCCGGCTCCTCGCGAACGACGGAATGAGCCTGCCTATGAACCTAACCACTGCTCGGAATCTTTGGTGAGATCCCAACAGCTTAACGCCCAGTGCCGCAATCTTATTGTGTGTGAATCCGGCATTCCTGACGATATTTGCCTGCTCGGATGCAAACTCAGTTTCTGACACGCCGATAAATGCTGCAACCTGTCGTAAAACACTTAGTTCATTCCGTTTGAACTCAGCGAAGTCGAGGATCAGAATACTGCCACGCGCAAATACTTTGAGGTAAGGCTCAAGCTGATTCGCATACTTGCTTTGACGTATGTAGGGCGAGGCGTCGTCACAAGCTTCTTCAAGGTCTTTTTCCTCAAGTCCAAGTCGAACGGCATGCCAGTACGACGAGTAAGCGCGGCTGACCGGGTCCCTGAGAATATAGATAATCTTTGCATCGGGCACAGTGGCATGAATTCGCTCGGCGACCGGGTACTTTTGCTTGCTTGACGGATTTGTAAACCCGGCTGAGTAGGATATCGACGCATCGATTTTCCACGCCTCGGTGGAGTCGGCGTACAGCGCTTCGTACCACTCGATTCCGCTGTCCCAGTTTCTCGTATAGAAATCGGGCTCCTTCTCCTGCCCGAGCCCGATATCCGGGTGCCGCGCAAGCGCTTCAGCCAGGCTGGTCGTTCCCGATTTCTGTGCGCCGATGATGATTAGACGTGGTGGAAACATTGTTGGCTTTGCTGTGACCTCCCTGCCCTATTGAACCCTGGCTTCCACGAGGCGTAAAGCATGATCCAGCCGCTCAAGGACACGCGGTTTGCCGATCAACCAGACCGTCACGTCAATCGGCGGCGACACCGAGCCGCCGGTCACCGCGACTCGAACCGGCTGGCCCAGTTTCCCAAAGCCAATCTCAAAATCATCCGCGACGGCCCGCATAACTCGGTCGATCGCGTCAGGCTCCCAGTCGTCTAAATCGGCGAGCCTGTTCCTGACTTCCCTGAGCGGTTCCAGAACCACCGGGCGAAGATTCTTTTTTGCCGATTTCGCGTCAACGGCATCGAAGTCTTCGTAGCAGTAGCGAACCATCTCAGCCATTTCGGTCAGCGTGCCCGCTCGTTCGCGATACGCATCCGCCACATCGACCACGTCCGGCCCGTCGTCGAGCTTGAATCCAGCCCGCTTAAGGAACGGCCTAAGCGCATCACCAAGCGCTTCCTTGGGTTTGGCGATGATGTGTTGCTGATTGACCCACGCCAGTTTCTCGACGCTGAACGAAGACGCCGACTGATTAATGCCGTCGAGGTCGAAGAATTCAGTCATCTCCTCGATAGAGAATATCTCCTTGTCGCCATGCGACCAACCGAGCCTGACCATATAGTTAAGCAGCGCCTCGGGCAGGTAACCCGCGGTCCGGTACTCGCGAATGTCCACCGCACCATGACGCTTCGACAGCTTGGCGCCATCCGGCCCCAGAATCATCGGCAGGTGTGCGTACGATGGCGCCTCAACCCCGAGCGCGGCAATCATGTTCATTTGCCGCGGCGTGTTGTTGAGATGATCGTCACCGCGAATGACGTGGGAAATGCACATATCGAAATCGTCCACTACAACCGAGAAATTGTAGGTAGGCATACCGTCGGATCTCGCGATAATCAGATCGTCGAGTTCGGCATTCTGAAAGACCACTCTGCCACGCACAGCGTCGTTCACGACGACTTCGCCATCAAGCGGGTTTCTGAATCTTACAACCGACGGCAGATCTTTCGGCGCGTCCTGCCTGTCACGGCACCGCCCGTCGTAGCGAGCCTTCTCGCCCCGCTCCATCTGCCTGGCCCGGCGTCTGTCCAGATCCTCGCGCGAACAATAGCAGCGATAGGCTTTGCCTGACTCCAGCCAGTCCTCAATGACCTCGGCATAGCGATCGAATCGGTGCGTCTGAAAAACGGGCTCGGTATCGGCGTCAATCCCCAGCCAATGCAGTCCGTCAAGGATTGCATCAACGTTTTCCTGCGTGGATCGCTCGCGATCGGTATCTTCGACGCGCAGCACAAACTCGCCCTGGCAATGACGCGCATACAGCCAGCAAAACAATGCCGTGCGGACACTGCCGAGATGGAGCACACCGGTTGGACTGGGGGCGAATCGAGTACGAACAGACATTCCGAAGGTACACGCAATGGGAGGTGCGAAAGTGTACCAGAGCCGGGGAACTTAGCCAGCCAATTTGATCGTCTCTGCGCCTGGTCAGGATTTGGGCGCGACGATTCCCCGCCGCCTGTTAATTCCGAGCAGTATCAACCCCAGTGCGAACAAGGCGAGTGCACCCGGTTCCGGGACGCGCCGCACTAACCTCCCATCAACGACAGCAGATTCGAAAATGAGCTCGACGCCCCCCAAACCTTCAAGGAAGGTAAAGCCGGTTCCGAGAATGTTGCCTGACGCACCCGAACTGTAGCCTTCCACATGCCACCAAAATTCGGCCTCAAATCCACTTGCCGTCAGGAGGAGTTCGGAAGAGTAATCCTCGGTAGTGTCGGAGCGATTGATGTGCAGATTCCCAAAATGAAAATCACCCTCATTGCCCTCATACAAATTCGCTTCGTATCGCAGGCGGCTCTCTAGGTTCGAAATCTCAAAGACCAGTTCGTCTATCACGATAGTCAGCGATTCTATGAAATTTTCAACCGTGCAGTTATGACTAATTACATCGCGTCCATCCCAGCCTGCAGGGTACGTCGTGCAGACCGGAACTGCCGACGAGTCGTAGACTATCGACCCGCTTGCGTCGTACTCCAGATCGCCGAATTGTGCCAGTTCCAGCTCAAACGCCCTGGTAATCGGCGTGGCAAACGATGCTGCAGTGCAACTCAGCAGCAGGACAGGTAGTAGAAAGTTCCTCATCAGCCGCATTGAAGTTACTCCCCAGCAACTCGAGACGACTGTAATGACTCAGGATGTTGAGCGGAGCTGTTTCGTCGCCGGCAAAATCCAAGAACTCCAAGGCCCAGCGCAAATAATGTGAGCGCGCCCGCCTCTGGTACTCGCCTGACCAATTTTCCGTCGAGCATCACCGAATCAAAAATGAATCTGACGTCCCCAAGCCCGCCCAGAAATTGAAACCCATTTCCAAGCAGGCGGCCGTATGCCGACCCACGGGGATCCTCGCTCTGCCAATTGAACAAGCTGTCGAGGCCTGTCGCAGTCAAATACAAATCCGCATTAAAGTACTCTACGGGGTCTGATCGATACGGGAACAAGCCAAAAACGAGGTCTCCGTGATTCCCGTCAAAGAAAAAGCCTTCGTAGCTGAACCGGCTTTCCAAGTCCGTGAACTCAATTGTCAGGTCTTCTATGTGTAACACCAACGACAAGACGAAACTGCTGACATCACAACCTTGTGTCACAAGCAAACGCCCGTCATAGAACCCTTCCGACCTGGCACCGCAATTGGGAATTGATGAGGAGTCATAGACTATCGATCCACTGACGTCATATTCTGAGCTACCGATCGAAGCCACCCACGGTTCAAACGTCAAAGTAATCGGAGTCGCAAGCGAAACAGCAGAATACGAAAGCAGCAAAACCGCTGGCAAAACACTACTCATCAAACGCATTGCAATTCCTCCCCGCTCGCGCGAATCGCTTGCGATGCGTTAGGCTGTTGAACGAGCCTGCTCCGCCGCCCGCACAAATAGAGCAATACCAGCCCAAACGCGAACAACGTCAGTACACTCGGCTCCGGGACGCGCCTGACAAGCTCCCCATTAATATTGGCGGTATCGAAAACAAATTCGAAACCATACATGCCACCATCCATGTTGAAGTTCAGAAGTGGTCCCGTTGTTTAGGACACGGCTATAAGTGGAAAGCTCCTTAATGAACGGCCATGATGATGGCCAGTGAGAGAAGGAGAAGACCATGCGACGACCACGTCGAAATCACACCGCGAAATTCAAATCGAAAGTCGCGCTTGAGGCGCTGAAAGGCGAGCAGATCCTGGCAGAGCTGGCACAGCGCTTCGATGTGCACCCAAACCAGATTACCCAATGGAAGAAGCAGCTGCTGGAAAGCGCTGAGGATGTGTTCACCTCGGCAGCAGACCGCGGAAAGGAACTCACGGATGAAGAGCTCAGGGCCTTACACGCCAAAATCGGCCAGCAGGCCCTGGAGATTGATTTTTTGTCCGGAGCGCTCGGTCGCATCAGCGACCCGAGCGCAAAACGATGATCAACCGGGACCACAAACTGCCGATCAAACGTCAGGCGCAGCTGCTCGAACTCTCGCGTTCCTCGGTGTACTACCGTCCGAGGCCTGTACGGCCCGACACGCTGGCACTGATGAAGCGCATCGATGAGCTACACCTCGAGTTACCGTTTGCCGGTGCGCGGCTGCTTCGCGATCTGTTGGCGTTGGAAGGCATCAAGGCCGGTCGGCACCGCATCCGCCGCCTGATGCGGATTATGGGCATCGAAGCGCTGTATCGAAAGAAGAACACCAGCGCCAGGCATGCACAGCACCCGGTGTATCCGTATCTTCTGAGACACCTCGTGATTGATCGGCCGAACCAGGTCTGGGCGACCGATATCACATTCCTGCCAATGGCCAGGGGCTTTGTGTACCTGGTGGCGATCATCGACTGGGCAACACGTAAAATCCTCGCCTGGCGGCTCTCGAACACGATGACCGCTGACTTCTGTGTCGATGCCCTGGAGGAGGCGCTCAGCCGCTACGGTAAACCCGAGATCTTCAATACGGATCAGGGCAGCCAGTTCACCAGCCTCGCGTTCACTTCGATACTGAAGGACAACGACATCCGGATCTCGATGGACGGCAGGGGCTGCTGGCGCGACAACGTCGTGATCGAGCGCTTGTGGAAAACGATCAAATACGAGGAGGTGTACCTCAGAGCCTACGACAGCATCTCAGAAGCCAGAAAGCGGCTTGCGAAATACGTCGATTTTTACAATCGGCGTCGGCCGCATAGCGCCATTGGCAGAGTGCCGCCCGATCACCGATACTACGAATCGCTGCCTTCTGAAATGGCAGCATAAACCGATGGAGCTCCACTTATAGATCAGCTATATCGTGTCCGAAAAAGCGGACCCACTTCTTTCCACCCAAACAGTTCTCCATGCCCCATGCCGTATGTGTATTCTGTGTGCCGTCCAAACTCACCGTCGAACCCCGTCGAGGACACTAGCAATATGGCAGAGAAGTCCTCATTGGAATGTTCAAGCCAACGTGGTATGTCGCCAAAAATAAACTCCTCATCGTAATTCTTGACGAGTCGGTTAATGTCGTAGTCATAGCTACTTGTGACGTCGCTGAACTCGATTCTCAGGTCATCAAACTCCAGTACAACAGACTTGATGAAGTCATCTACACCGCAACTGGCGAACGTATGCGGTTCGTAAGGGTCATCTTCGGTATGCGTAAAGCACCTCGGCACAGCCGAGGAGTCATAGACCATCGATACCGTAGCACTGTCATAGGATTCATACGCTACGCCTGGCAGTTCGGTGTTCGCCGACCACGGCTCAAATGAAACGGTGATGAGCTCAGCACTCGATACCCCCGCGCAACTCAACAATACGGCAGCAATTGCCAGACGGAGTGTTTTTGTCATTTCGGAATCTCCCCAGATTGCCTCACAGGAGATTATGCAAAGTGCATACCGGGCCGCACTAAACCCCACCGAATCATGCAGTTAGGGCCAGACCATGCACACGTCACCATGATACCGACCAGCATATGTAAAGAATGCCGACTGCCGGATCAGAGAGAACAATGACTGCCCACTTTCTGATGTATGCAAATTCCGACACCCATTTTATGCCATGAAATCAACAGCCTATAGCAACACAAACAGAAACCGAGCGTGCTGTGTCGCAGTGCGCCGACAACACCATGCCGTCACAGCTCATGCTGATTGCACAAATAGACAACAAGCTCTTGTTTCTTCAGCAGGCACTTAGAACTGGCACGCGAATTGCTCCCTTGCCCAATAAGCACTTTGTCGTTTCTCTCGAGATGGTGCGCGTGACGCAGGCCACAATTCTGCACATCGGCGATCAGATTATGTCGTTTGGGTATTGCTTCCTGCGCTTCGAGCATTAAGATTAGAGACCTGACAAAGGCAAACTCGTCGAAAGGCGGGGACGCAAAGCTTCCGGTCTAAGGGTTGCAAAACCTATGACAGCGGGGTCGCCAAGGACATATGCAAGTACCGTTGCGAGTACTCCAGCTCGCTACCCGTCCAGCCCGACTTCCCGTGGACGCTCCCCGTAACCGATGACGATGTCACCGAATCCAGTGGATTCTGTGCATAGCACACCTGACGGATTTCGTCAGACGAAAAAGGCAAACCCGTCGCGAGGCGGGGACGCAAAGTTACCGATCTTGGTTACGGGCAAGATGGCGGAGCTGCCGAACTGACTGAGTACTCATTCAGGAGTCGGCCTACGCGCCCGAAGTATCTCCCGGCCAATTTCGAATTTCTGGAAACAGATTTGATTTTGAAGAGGGCAGTTACTTGAAACCGCAAATTAAACTCGCCGTGCTACGCATTATTTTCGCCATTCCGCTCGCAATTGCGACCAGCGGCTGCGTCGATGTCTTGTCAGAGGAAGAATCGGATATCCAGGAACAGCTTGAGATAGTCGGTACTCAGCCCGAAAAGTCATCGATTGCCAACGTGGGTACGAAGATTCGTGTGACCTTCAGTGGCGAAGTGGTGCCGGAATCCGTCGACAAGTCCACGATGATAGTCAGAGACGGCCGCGGCCCGGTTCCAGGACAGGTTAGGGTAAACGGCCGTTCGCTCGAATTCGAAACGACGGAAAACCTCCCTCCCTCGGAGTCAATCTCGGTTACCGTGTCAGGCGACGTAACGGACACCGAAGGAAATGTATTGGGAACCGAGCACACCTGGGAGTTCCAGACACTGCAAGGCAGTGCCGTTCCGGAACTTGAGTCGTTTGAGCAGGCGATGGTCGACGGCGGAACCAAGTGGGGCGAGTATATGGACCCGCAAGGCCCAAATACTCAGGACCAGCAGTTTTTCCATGAGTTCTACAGCAGCGCGAACTCGTTCCAAAAAATCTCCGAGTATCTTGGTACTCCCGAACCCTGGTCAACCTATGCCAAGTGGAGCAATCAGGTCTACAGGAACTATCTACAGACTACTGAATACCGGACTCAGGGATACCGGCGATTCACTCACGGCATGTACGGCGACTGGTCGAAAGGCGGAATAAGCACACCTGCCGAAATCGAAATGCTGCGCGACAACCCCGCATACTCCAACGTAAGAGAAGGGCGCGGTCAGGGTGGAGCCGAGCACCGCTCACGCGAAGTTGGGTTGGCCGTAATATCGAACGTCCACGCGGAAATGTCAGGCTCGACGCGCGTACTCGAGGACGGCAAACCACGCCTTGAGACATTTGTACCCTGGATGGGATCCCATTTGTATGAGTGGCGCACAGGTGACTACCGCGGCACTCCCAATAAAGGCGAGCCCCGTTTTGCACCGTTCATGTTCGGAATCACGGCGAATGCGCTCATCAGCTTCATCGAGTGGGAACGGCAAAACGGCAGGGATGAAAACGCTTATTGGAATACAACCTATCCCATCGACTATGGCAGCGGCCTGACCGAAGGCGCCACTCCAGTGAACTGGCCTACTATCATTGACGCGCTGGAAGATGTCGCCACCTGGGCTGTCGAAGAATCGCACGCCGATGACAACGAGTCAGTTCGCATGTGGGTACCCGACGGAAACGGTTACGCCAGCTTCCGGTACGAGTCGCTAAACAGTGACGGTGGACCAGCTACCGACCTTAACCTCCTGATCGCGCCTGCTTATGCCTGGCTCTGGAAGGAAACTGGCAATACGAAGTATCGGGACTGGGCGGATCAGTTGTTCGGCGCTGGAGCACTCAACTCAGTCCGGGTGACGTTGCGATCCGGGAAACATTTCAATCAGCAGTTTCTGTTTTCCTTCGACTACATCCGCTGGCGTCAGGAAGGCGACGCAAAGTGGCTGCAGTAAACCGCTAACAGATTCCTGATTTCAGACCACCAGTGGGGCGGTAAGCCGATGGCTTATCGCCCTACTTCGTTTCCGGTTTTCTGCGCCACAGAATCAGCAACGCAAGTCCGCCTAAGACTAATGGCGCGGTTCCCGGCTCCGGAACAGATCGCCGTACGAGTTTGCCATCGAATATTGCGGCGTCGAACAGGAATCTGATATCCAGAAGCCCGTCGTTGAAAGTGATTTTCGAGTCGAAAAGTCGAAAGCTGCCCAGACCAATGCCAATACTGGACAAATCGAAGTGCGCCGAAAAATCTCCCCCGTGGCTGTTTAGTAAAGTCAAACTCTCGTAGCCTCCCAGGAAATGCTCACTAATAAAATGATCTGGCAGCCCGCCGAAAGGAGCGTCCACATAGCCATTCGACTCATAGAACGCACCGAAGTAGTGGTGGTCGCTTTCCAGATCATCTACCTCGACGTTGACATCGTCAATCCTCACAGTAATGGCTTCTATGAAGTTTTCGACAGTACACGAAAACGTCATTAGATCCTCTTCTTCGGGGGTCGGCCAGATATCCGTTTCGCAGACCGGAATTGCCGAGGAGTCGTAGGTTATAGCGCCTGTGATGTCGTTCTCACTATATACAGAATTGAGATCGAAATTGACAGTAATCGGATCGGCGCTGGCTAGAACAGGTAAAAAAGCAAGTGCAGCAAGTAGCGCGCGCAAATCAACAGACATCACTAATCCACAAAATTGTTGTTTCTTTCTACTAACAATGTATGAGAAAGCTTGTCGCGATGCAAATCATCGTGGAGTCATTCTATCGACTCACGGGGCGAAATTCGTTTTTCTTATACTCTTTGGCACAGGCGTCTGGCACGTGCTACGACGCCCTGCACAATCCAACTCGTGGCGCTGTTCTTCCACATGGCAAAGGCTACAGTAGCACCTGCTCCAATCATCAGAACAGTCTTCACAGCTATCGTCTCAAGCAGCGGCATCGAGCCTGCCAATTGGCGATCTATGAACAATGTGGCCAATGCAAGCAGCAGCAGCAACATTAGAAAGCCCGGCAACACGCCAAGGTCTTTCGCCCGGCGTGAATAAAAGTACGTTACCGAGAACATTGTAAATCCGGCGATCAGCACAGCGAAGCTCGCACCGTGCCAGCCAAACCGGGGAACAAGCAGTAGAAAACAGGCTGTGATAACGACGGCTTCAAACCACTTGATCCGAGCAATCCGGTTGGTTTTGTCTGCGGCAAGGAAGCTTAAGTTCAGATAATTGGCCAACAGAGTAAAGATCAACCCGAACACCAGCATCGGCACGCCCGCTGCTGCCGGATGGTACGCGGCGTTTGCCATAATCTGGATCACAGGGCCTGCGAACACCGAAATCCCCAGGCCGGCGAGTATCATGATCGCCGCGATCATGTCGAAAGATGCTCGAAACTTCGATCTGCCGCCATCGCTGGTCTTTAACCATTGAAACCGCTGTGTTTCCCACCACTGCGCAAACGGCAGCCAGGTCAATACAGTCACCAAAGTTGCAAACTTATAGGCAAGCGCAAACAAGCCGACATCGTCAAGATTGGTGAAATAACTGATGTAGTAGCGACTTGACGTCGACACGTAAATCGCTGCCACACCCGCTACCCACAGTGGCCAGCTAAACTGAATCAGGCGTTTTGCGAGTTCGGTATCGAATGAAAACCCAACTCGACGCAATGTAAAAAAACAAAGTCCGGACGAGAACAGCAGTGACGAAATCACATTGCTGTATACGACACCCGCGACACCCATTTTTAAGACGACGACGAGAACGATGTTCATCGTTAACTGGATGACCAATTGCGATACGCTAACCACGGCAAACCAGACAGGCTTGTCCAGAAGCCTGATGAACACCATGCCATAAGCAACCAATGCAACAGTTACAACTAATATGCCCTGCAACGCAACGAAATGGCGATATTCCGCTGTCTTGAACAACAGCACCGACAACTGACTGGATGCAAGCGCCATTAGCGCACCACCGATCAGGCTAAACCCGACCGTCGTCATCAGTGCCGTCGAAACAACCGTCTTTCTCTTATCGGGGTCGTCAGACTCGAAGTAGTAGCGAGGAACCGCTGACGTCATTCGAGCACCGAGTACCGACTCGAAAAGGAACAATACGACCGCGAGAAGTGCGACCACGCCATAGTCCGCAGTTGTCAGAAAGTTGG
The DNA here is from genome assembly GCA_965224505.1 of Woeseiaceae bacterium. Taxonomy (GTDB): domain Bacteria; phylum Pseudomonadota; class Gammaproteobacteria; order Steroidobacterales; family Woeseiaceae; genus UBA1847. Next base: position 9,401 of record CBDCZL010000018.1, on the reverse strand, counting down.
TGTACACCGGCAACATAATGAAGCCGACTGCCCGCTGTATCAGCGCACTGGATGCGTAGGTACCAATGTCGCGGAGTGCGCGTTTTTTTGCCGTCATATTTGGGGGGGGATCCAGCGGTTCAGCTGCCGCCGATTGCCAACTCATCATGTCGTGCCGAATGTGGTGGATGATACTATGAAAGTCAAATATCATGGCGTCGATTGAGCAAGGAAATTCAGAAAACTATGAGTGCTTCTGTCGCTACTGAGAATTCTTCTGCGCCGGTATTCGTATCCGGGTGTCCTCGTTCCGGAACTACGCTGCTTGGGAATCTGATCGATGCACATCCAAACATCGCAGTATTTCTTGAGTCATTTTTCATCCCCCAGTACCACCTTCTACAGCACCTCTACAGACCGCTTACGAACAGGGACAATCTGACCCGGCTTGCCAATTCAATAAGCAATCAGTACTCAGCAAAAGTCAACAATCTGACCTTTAGCGACGAGTTGCTCGATGAACTACCCACGCCTACATACCCAGCCCTGATTGACGCCATGATGCTGCAGTGGGCACAGGAACGCGGGGCAATGCGCTGGGGCGACAAGAGCCCTGGATATACGTCGAAGTTCCCGCTACTGCAGGAACTCTTTCCGGATGCGAAGTTTATTCACATAGTCCGCGACGGCCGTGATGTCTGGTTGTCACTGCAAAAACTTGGCTGGGAAAAAAACGTCGTGCGAGCGGCGCGTATGTGGGCAAGGACGATTACGGCTGCGCAGGAATTTGGCCGCGGTGCGCAGGCCGGTCATTACATGGAAGTTCGTTATGAGTCGCTCATTGTAAACCCGGACGCGACGCTTGACAGAATATTTGAGTTCATCGGTGAACCTCCCTTAAACCGTGATACAGAGAACTCCGAAGACCAGCATCGCAACGAGGCGTTTGCGCCGTGGCCGAAAGTAAACAAGGCAGTGGATGCTCAGAATGCCAACAAATGGATGTCGAAGATGAGCGACAGGGACATATTCCTGTTTGAGTCGGCATCAAAACGAACGCTGCGCGACAATGAATATGAGGTTACGGAAAAGAAAATTTCGGCTGGCGGGTGTCATTTTTCGCCGTAATGGAGCCAGCGGTTTTCGGCGTAATAGAGCCACTTTTTGTTGCTGATTTTCAGGCTCGAACGGGTGCATTATTTTCCTGATTCCGGGTGTTTTTCAAGTTGGTTGTCGAGCGGCCTTGGAGAGCGATAACTTTTGCCATCCAACACGACGCGGTAGGCGGCGTGGCGCAACCGGTCAAGCGTTGCCGCACCGAGCAACTGGTTGGGGAAGGCATCGCCCCATTCTGAGAAGTCGAGGTTGCTGGTGATGACGGTGGCGGCACGCTCATAACGCTCGGCGATCAGGTCATGGAAGTCCTCGTCATGGGGATGGCGAAGCGGTTTGAGGCCGAAGTCGTCGATAATGAGCAGCGGCACCCTGACCAGGTTCTGGAACCTGCGATCGAAGGAGTCGGTGGCTCTGGCGGCATGCAGGTCGCCGAGCAGCTTGGACAGGGAGGTAAACAGCACATCGCGACCCTGGCGCACGGCGGCATGGCCGATGGCCTGGGCGATGTGGCTTTTGCCGGTGCCGCAGGGCCCGGCGATGAGAACCGCGACCTTCTCGTCGATAAAGCGTCCGGTGACCAGTTCATGGATCAGTGCTGAGTTGATGTTCGGATTGAAGCTGAAGTCGAACTGGTCGAGGGTTTTGTTGGTGCGGAAGGCGGCACGCCTGAGCCGCGTGGCAAAGCGCTTTTGTTCCCGCCTTGCGATCTCGTCGCTGATCAGCAGCGAGAGGAACTCAGGGTAAGCCATTTTCTTGTCGATGGCCTGTTTGTTCCTCGATTCCAGTGAGTCGAGGATGCCGGACAGCCGCAGTTGTTTGAGCATGGGAGCCAGTTCAGGCATGGGATTCATGGTGATATCTCCTGTGTCAGTGTTTCAGTAAGGATTTGATGTCCCGGCTAAAGCGTCCCTGGCCGGTGTAGCTGTCGGCCAGGGTGTCGAAGGCCCGTTGTGCCGAGGGGTGTTGCTCGAGGCCTTTTTCGAGGATGGTCTTGACGGTGCGATAGCGCGGGTTGTTGTAGCTCAGCGCACGCTGGCAGGCGGCCTCGAGGCGGGTGCTGCCATACTTGTCACGGAGCCGGATGACGCCCTGGGCGGCGCGCAGATTATCGAGGACCCGGTCAGCGAACAGCGTGCGGATCAGCTGATGGCAGGATGCACCGATGTTCTCCGACTGGCGTAAACACCATTGCGGATCACGCATCTTCCAGGCAATGGCTTCCGGCGGCAGATGGTCGTCGATACTGGCGCGGCTGCCCGGCTTAAAGTGCCGGGAATGCACCGCCACCAGCTCGTGGTCGCGGTAGATACGCACGGTAACCGGCGTTGCCTTAAGCCACAATGACTGCCCGATCAGCTTGAAGGGCACTGAGTACAGGCATTTCTCGAACTGCACATGGCAATCGCGGTGGACCTTGACTTTGGCCCATTCGGCGAGTTCCGGCGCCACCGCCGGTAAGCGCTGCAGCAAGGGCTTCTCGATCTCAAAGCGCACCAGCGGCTGCTCGTGCGTGCTGCCGTGGACGCGGTTGCCGGCCTCCTCGAGGACCCAGGTCTGCAACTGCCGGTTGGCATCGACGATATCCCGGAACTCGCGCAACGGCAAAAAGCCGGTCTTGAGGTATTTGATACCCGATTCCACGCGACCCTTCATCTGCGGCTGTCGTGGCGGCAGGGCGTCGATCCTGAAGCCGTAGCCTTCGGCGTACTCGGCATAGGCGCGCTGCACCACGGGATCGCGGCGACAGGCGCGGGTAATGGCGCACCTGGCGTTGTCGATGATGAGTTTTTGCGGCACACCGCCGAACCACTCGAAGGCGCGGCGGTGGCATTCCAGCCAGGTCGGTACCTTCTGATTCAGCACGATCTCCGCGTACTGGTGCCGGCTCCAGCACAACGTCATCAGGAAGAACCAGGTCTTGACGATCTCGCCGGTCTCCACGTCGATCAGTTCCGGGCCGCTGCCAAAATCGATCTGGGCGGCTTCGCCCGGTGCAAACTCGAGCGGCATCGTCGCCTTCGGTCGGCGCGGCTTGATGCTTTGCACGAAGCGGTACACCGACGAGTAGCTGCCGCTGTACTGGTATTCTCGCTTGAGCGCCTGGTGGATCGCACGGCACGGTGTGTCGAGAGCCACCCATCGCTCGACCTTGTCGCGAAACGGCTCAACGCCGGAGACCGAAGACGACCGCGGCCGGGCCCGTGGCAGGGCCTCGGCCAGCACCGCATCCTCGGGCAAGGGCCGCCCCGGATCCAGCCATCCTTCGGCCTCGGCCAGCCGGCGCAGCGCTTTCGCCTTGGGACGGCCGATCAGACCCGCCCTGGCCAGGGCCCGGTCGGAATCGCCGAGCCGCATGCGCACCAATACTTGTCGTAGTTCGTACATCTCGAACCTCCTGTTTGCCATCGATACCCTCGCTCAAAAAACCGCGAGGGTATCTGCATTTATGGAAAGTTCGAGCCTGAAATCAGAGCCGCAGTGGCTCCATTACGCCGAAAACGTAACGGCTCCATTACGGTGAAAACCAGGTGGCTCCTTTACGCCGAAAACGCATTGGCTCTATATCGGTGAAAACTGACAGGCGGGCTTGTCTATCTAGTATTTCTAGTGCGCTCTATAGGTGAAGACTGGTACAGAAAAATTGCAAAAGGCATTCGGCTTGTCGCTGGAGAATTACGATCGCGTTTTTTCAAAACCTCGCAGCAGAATGGCTAGCGCCGCAGTTTATGCCTCAATAGAGGTACAAATACCGTCGATCTCACTTCCTTCACCGACGCGTTCACACACGCGCAGCTTTCCCTCGGAAAACTGATAAATGCTGCCATGATTCTCACCGTTATCATGAGTTCTGACGACAACGAGATAACCGTTCGGCAACAGTCGTCGCAGGATTTTTCGTACGAACAACTCCAGAACATCTTTGGGAAAATAGGCGTTATTCAGAATATTGGCAGCCCTGATCATGTCATAAGAGCCCGAGAGCTTGTCAACATCATGCAAATCAAGCTCAAACACATCGATCGCTGGATTTTGCCTGACTCGTCGCGATACCAGCTTGATCGGTATGCGCGCCGACTCGCCATTGCGTAGCGGTGAAAGCAAACCGTAAACCACTCTCAACAGGCTTACGGGAACCAGGCGTCGAAGCTTACGGCCACATTCCTCCCCGAGGTGGTTACCGACAATGAATGGCCCAGGCTCGAACTGAATGGGTCGGCCGGATGAGTCCACGAGCACATCCAGCGCCGGCAGTAGGTTGACGATATGCCCATCCACACAGATATCGAATGCATCGAGTGAATAGTCAATGCCCGACTTTTCAAGCGCACTCGCCCATTCCACCGTAGTTACACCAGAGGATACGGCGACGTCCAAAAGGCGCACCCGTCCTTCGAATTCAGCCAAATACTTAGCAGACAATTTATCGACATCGGGCAGACGGCCGGCAGATGTTGTCTTCAAGGTTCCGTTCGGCAGGACGAGTTGATTGAAAAACTGCCGCTCGGCGGCATCAATTTCCTCGTCACCGAGATCAGTCGAATGCGAGTCGAGCAGAATGGTACTCGCGGATAATCTATTGCTTGGCAATTTCTTGTTTCCAGTTTGAGCTGTGGCTTGCGCCCGATTGAATTTCGGACGCCATTCTTCCGCGTATTTCCCGCTAAGTCCAGGGACGAAGTCAAGAATTTCCCACGCATTGGAATCAGCACTAAAAACTGTGCGCAACCGCCGTATTTTTGTGCGGAATTCCAGTAGTATTGCCGCCCGGAGCCACAATCAAACCAGATTTGGATGAAAATTCTCGAAGCGATTTACGCAACTACGCTGGGCGGCTCAGAAACGCTGAGTCTCAGCCTCGCAAAGGCCTTCGAGGCTGCCGGGCACGAATGTGACATCCTGACGACGTACCGAGGGGACGAGTCGTTCCTGCCGACACTCGATAATTGCGGTCTGAACGTGTTCCATGCGGGATTCGACGGCCGATCCATCAAAAAACGGCTACTCGTCCCCGCCTACCTGTTCAACCTGTTCCGCAAAGGCGGATATGACGTTGTCCACTGCCACCATATGCCGGTCCTCATTCACTGTCTGAGACCTGCTCGTCTTGCCGGTGTTGGCAGAGTCGTTCTCACCGAACATGCTCACCAGCACTACAAAGAAAACTCGAAGTTCTTCCGCCGCTCAAAGTTGTTCGGACCCAGGGCGGATATGACTACGGTCATCCACAAAGAACTATATGACTTCTTTGAAACGGAGATCGGCACCCCGGCATCCAGGCTCACGCTTATTGAAAACAGCATCGACGCTGAAAAGTTCAGCCCTGGACAATCCTCGGTGAGCAGAGGAAAGTCCGGTGACTGGGACTTCGTCTTTGGCAGCGTGGCTAGATTACACAAAGACAAGGATTTCCCCAATCTGCTGTATGCAATTTCCAGACTGGCTAAGAATAGCGACCACAAATTTGGAGTTGTCATTGTCGGCGATGGCCCGGAACGGACTCGGCTCGAAAATCTCGCCGCAGAACTTGGTGTGTCCGACAAGCTGATGCTGTGCGGCACACAACACAATATCGCGGATTGGTTAAGAATATTTGACGTATTCGTCCTGCCGTCCCGCCGGGAAGGATTACCGCTGGCTATTCTCGAAGCAATGAGCAGTGGCACACCCATCGTGGCGACATCAGTCGGCGGCATTCCCGATGTCGTCAACGATGCAGTCGGCAGGCTTGTACCCCGGGAAGACCCTGAGTCGCTCTCGAATGCTCTGCTGGAGATAATGACGGACAGGAACTTGCGCGAATCGATGGCTATACACGCACGCGACTATGTACTACGAAACTACAGTTTCGATGAAATGGTTTCCCGATATCTCGACGCCTTTCGTTAGGGCTTGTTAACGTTGTTATCAATGGTCCTGGCCTGCTCTGCACACGCCAGCAAATCACCCTCTCGCCGCCATTGGAGGAAGTCAAAAGCAATTCTGAACTGCTGATTGAAGTGTTTACCGGTCAGGGTCGCCCCCTTTCTGGCCCCACCCAGAAACAACTTGTCACCGACCAGGCGAAATTCCGGGTTTCCCGTAATTTTCCAAAGCCAGGCATATACCGGGGCTATCAGCATACTCAGATCGTACGCAACTCCCGGCTCGTTGATGCTCTCGTACAGAAATGCCGCATCGCCATTACCTGATTCACGCCACATGCTGCTGCCGTCGTCGTGACGGGCCTCAAGAACCGCCCAGCGGGCAACATCGGCCAGCGCCTCTTCGATTCCAGGCCAGGAAACCGAGATTTCTCCTTGCGCGTCCCCCTGGCCATAGTCGATGGGAAGACTCTTCGGCCAGTAAGCGTCGGGGTCAGCGCCGCGCTCAAGCTCCCATTCATAAAAGTCGATCAGCGCATGCGCTGTGAGTCCGAACATGAACGGCGCAAATCTCGGTTCTCCCTTATTGGGGGTACCCTTGTAGTTACCCGTTCGCCATTCGTACAGATGTGATGCCATCCAGGGTATGAAGACGCTAAGCGTCGGCACATTACCATCGTAGCGCCGATCAGATCCCGCCCGTTCTGCAACAACGTGAGATTGGACAGCGAACGCGATCGCACGAGACCTGTGCTCAGCCCCGCCCTGACCGCGCCCGTGCCTGACCCACGAATACGCCGGTTGATCGCGCAGCGCCTCGAGTTCCTCAAGCGTTGTGTCTCCACCGCGTAGAAAGTGCTCGTACATACCGAGCGACGAACGGCGCCAGGCGGCCGTCCGATAGTCGTTTGGAATTAGATATCCGTCCCGATACACCGAGATTGCCCAACGCGCGTACGTGTGCCACGGTTCTTCTTCGCCGAGATAGTCCGCTATGCTGTAGAACGTGTGCGCTGAATCATAAAATTCATGGACTATTTTTTGCTTATCGGTGACGGTATTGTCGGGGTTCAGATACTCCCCCCAGTAGCGGCCCCGATCCCGCATCGTCCGTTCCCAGTCACTCAGACCTGGTGGACCAGCATTGTCGCAATAGTTGTCGACATCGGTGCTTGCGCAGCCGGATGCCGCCGAAATCAGATATGCCAACGCCACAGCTGGCAGGACAGACCGTGACGACCATCCTGTTTTAAAGAATGTACACAACATAAAATGTACGCCTTGTTACGTGCACCCGGTAGTGTGCGCCAGTAGAATCCAACACACTCATCATCAGATTCAATATTCAGATCAATGGCAGATGCGACAGTTCCAGTGTTCTCCTTCGTAATTCCGGCCTACAACGAAGAAAAGTACATCCGTAGAACGATCGAGGCAATTAATTCGAATTTCAGCGAATCGCAGGGCGACGAATACGAAGTCATTCTTGTCGACAACGGCAGTACCGATAGTACCCGGTCAATCGCTCGATCGCTGGGCTGCACCGTGTATGAAGAGCCCGACCTGAACATCAGTGAACTAAGAAACCATGGTGCGTCAAACAGCCACGGTCAGATAGTCGTATTTATCGACTCCGACGTCAGCCTGACCGACAATTGGCGTGCCAACGCGATTCCACTTGTGCCCGATCTCAATGGAAAAACGAAGCAAATTACGGGCTCGCACTACCGTCCGTGCCCGACAACCCCGTTTCCTGTTTCAATCTGGTATCGCGCAGCTTACGAAAACCCGAGAGAGTCATTTCTACCGGGCGGGCACACGCTGGTGCCTCGACCGCTGTTTGACGAGGTCGGCGGATTCGACCATGCATTTGAGACCAGTGAGGACATCGATTTTTGCCACCGCGCCACCGACCTCGGCATAAAGGTGATACACAGGCCGGAACTGGCCGTTGTGCACTGGGGCGACCCGCAGTCCATTGGAGATTTTCTTCGTCGGGAATGCTGGCATGGTGGAAACGACTTTCGGTCCATCAGGCGTATTTTTCAATCGAAACCAGCGCTTGCGACACTCGCGTTCGCAGGCGCCCATCTTGCACTCATTTATTCAATCATTGCCAGCTCGTCGATTGTTGGCCTGATCGGGCTGGGCGCCATCGTAGCCCTCCTAGTCTACACGTCATTTTCTCTTTACCCGAAATCGGACATCGGCCTACGAATTGCTAATTCGGCCGTTGCGTACCTCTACTACATCGGGAGGCTTTGTTCGACGAAATCGCTTTTCCGACGCATGCGGAGAACGCGAAGCTAGTGGGCCGTGCGGTAAATTCGGTCACTTTCAGAGACCTTCTCAAGGGGCAGACCCAGGCGAAGCGGTGCCGGCATAGCCGGGCTATGTCAAGCCGCTTCAACACCGGTATGCCCCTTGAGAAGGGCTCCCGGTGGGTCGCACCACAACGCCCTTCGGCGGCGTTGAGCTCGCTTGAATTGGCGACGGCCAGTCCTGCGCTCGCTCGCCTTGCCCAAGGGCGTTGTGATGCGACTGAAAGTAACCGAATTTACCGCACGGCCCACTAGTACTACTGTGTTATAAATCAAGGACTACTCCTGTTGCGTCCGCAGCAGGGACACAGCCGCAAGCTTCGGGCGATGGCTCGGGCAAGTCGAAATCGACAAGTCGCAATAGAGCTTGGCTCATGACGCTGCGGGGGTCCGAGCCCCGCGCGGGCGGAAACCTTCGGGTAAGGCAGGCGCTTTGAATCCAGCGGCGTTTTTTTTACTGCCGGCGAGGCGCTCCAGCATCAGGAATCCGTACGCGGCAATGCACAGGCTGGCGTGATGATGAAAACCACGCCAGTTGCGGCCCTCGTAGTGCCCCAGTCCGAGTTCCTGCTTGAGTTCCTGGTAGTCGCGCTCGATCTGCCAGCGGCTCATCACGGTGTCGGCCATCTCAGGCCACGTAGCGCGCTTAGACAGATTGCTGAACCAGTAGTGTGCCGGCCGTTCCGCGCCTTCGGGCCACTCGACGATCAGCCATTCTTCCGCACGCGGCCGGTCCCGGTGTGCCGCCACCACCCGGGTACGGGCAAAGCGCGAGCGCAAAGGTCCCGAGGCTCCCTCGCGCCAGCTCACCGTTCGCCAGGCCTGTGCCGGTAAGGCATCCGCAACTTCAGCGATCGAGATCGGCCGGTGGCTTGCATCCCGCCGCAAGCGGCGGCGCGGCCGGCCTGGACCCTTGCTGCGCGGCCCCTCAGGCACCGGTTGATGCTCCCCCCACCACACCGTGGTGCCCGGACGCACACCCACGGCATACCGCAATCCATGACCGGCGAGGCGCTCACGCCAGCCCGTCTCGTCGCCGTACGCCGCATCCGCCAGCACCACCCCGCGCGGATGTCCCGCAGAAAGCGCAGCCTCGATCTGCGCCATCGCCAATTGCGGCTTA
>CBDCZL010000017.1:0-810192 GCA_965224505.1 Woeseiaceae bacterium | reverse complement strand
TTACCTTTACCAACAAAGCCAGCAAGGAAATGCGGGGCCGCATTGAAGATATCCTTGGTTTTCCAGTCGGCGGCATGTGGATGGGAACATTTCACGGCCTGTCCCACCGGTTATTGCGTAGTCACTGGCAGGAAGCGGGCTTGCCGCAGGCATTTGAAATCATGGACTCGGATGATCAACTGCGGCTGGTCAAGCGCGTGCTCAAGGATTTGAACCTTGATGAAAGTTACTGGCCGCCAAGACAGGTTCAGTGGTTTATCAATTCCCATAAAGAGGAAGGGATTCGTGCTGAAAAGCTGGTGAATTCAGATGATCAGCAGCAGCGGCAGCTGCAAAACGTCTACCGGCGCTATGAAGATTTTTGCAACCGCCTTGGGCTGGTCGACTTCTCGGAACTGTTGTTGCGCGCCCTGGAATTATTAAAAAATAATGAAAGTTTGAGGGCAACTTATCAACAGCGGTTCCGGCATATCCTGATAGATGAATTTCAGGACACAAATACCATTCAGTACCAGTGGCTGGCACTGTTGGCCGGGCAGCACAAAAATATTATGGCGGTCGGTGACGATGACCAGTCCATCTACGGCTGGCGGGGCGCAAAAGTTGAAAACATACTGCAGTTCGAGAAAGATTATCCGGGCACTCAGATCATCCGCCTTGAGCAAAACTACAGATCCACGGGCACCATCCTGAATGCCGCCAATGCGGTCATACGCAATAATGAAGGCCGCCTGGGCAAAGAATTGTGGACCAACGACGATAAAGGCGCGCCGATAAAGCTGTACTGTGCCTACAATGAATACGATGAAGCCCGGTTTATTGTCAACACCATTCAAAAATGGGTGGATGAAGGCAATCGGCGTGACAGCGTGGCCATTTTGTATCGTTCCAATGCACAATCACGTGTTTTTGAGGAAATTCTGTTCGAACGCGGGATGCCTTATCGCGTGTATGGCGGGCTGAGGTTTTTTGAGCGTCAGGAAATCAAGGACGCACTGGCGTACCTGCGATTAATCAACAATCGGGATTCCGAGCCTTCGTTTGAGCGGATCGTCAACGTACCCACGCGCGGCATGGGAATCAAAACCGTGGATATGATTCGGCGTTATGCCAGAGATCAACAATTGACCATGTGGCAGGCCAGTATCGAACTTTTGCGTGACAACCGGTTAAATTCAAGAGCGGCGAAAGCCCTGGGTACGTTTATTGAATTAATCGAGCGCCTGGATAATGACACCCAAACCATGACACTGCCCGAACTGACCGAACATCTGATCAAGCATTCCGGCCTGATTGCTCACTATGAAAAGGAAAAAGGTGAGCGTGGTGCTGCCAGGGTGGAAAACCTGGAGGAGCTGGTATCGGCCACCCGGCAATTTCTTTTTGATGAGCAGGACAGCGAGACGGATCCGCTGACTGAGTTTTTATTGCATGCTGCGCTTGAGGCCGGCGAAGGTCAGGCAAATGAGTGGGAAGACTGTGTGCAATTAATGAGCCTGCATTCCGCCAAGGGCCTGGAGTTTCCGCTGGTATTTCTCGCCGGGCTGGAAGAAGGCCTGTTCCCTCACCAGCGTTCCATAGACGAGCCGGGCCGCCTGGAAGAAGAGCGCCGGTTGTGTTATGTCGGAATGACCCGGGCCATGAAGGAACTGGTACTCAGTTACGCGGAAATCAGGCGCCTATATGGCAAGGAAAGCTATACCCGGCCGTCGCGCTTTGTAAATGAAATACCGGATGAGTTCCTGGCCGAGATTCGAGTCACTGGCATGCGCACACACGTGACACCGGTGGCACAAACTCACAATGCCGCCGCAAGACAAACGGCCAGCGGCGCCTACAAGCTTGGCAGCCGTGTTAACCACGCTAAATTCGGAGAAGGCACTGTCCTGAACATTGAAGGTCAGGGCGAGCATGCACGAATCCAGGTCAATTTTCACAATGCCGGCAACAAATGGCTGGTGATTTCCTTTGCAAAACTGGAACTGGTCGCATGACTGTACAGATTAATTATTTCGCATTTGGCTCAAATTTAAATCATAATCGATTGCGCCAGCGAATCGGATATTTCGATACACTGGGTGTGGCCTGCCTGTCACAGCATCAACTTGTTTTTCATAAGCAGGGAGGCGATTTGTCCGGTAAATGCACGGTTGTCGCTCACCCGGATCACACAGTCTGGGGTGTCATCTATGGCATCAATCCGCAGCAAAAGCAAAAACTGGATTATTTTGAAGGCGTCGGCCATGGTTACTCTGCCGTGTACTATGACCTTGAGCATCGTGGCAAGACCGTCAATGCGCTGCTTTACCAGGCACAACTTGATGCTATGGACGAGGCGCTGCTGCCGTTTGACTGGTATAAGGCATATGTACTATCAGGGGCAAAATTTCACCGGCTTCCTGAGCACTATATAGAGCAGATCGAACTGACTCCCAGCATATGCGACCCGGATCAACAACGATCGGCGGATAACTCAAACATTTTAAATGGCCGCTACTGAAAGGCTGAATCCGTTGAGCTTGCAGTGAGTGGAGTCACTGTGATATCGCATAAAACAAATCCTGCTCGTACCAGAGCTGAACTACCACATCGTTAATGCGGGTGACATAACGAATATCAGGCTGGGTTAATTTTTCTTTAACTTTCTTTTTGATTTCTTCTTTGGGGGAGGCAATATAAAGCGTGGCGGAATCAATGATGTTTTCCCCGTAGCGCAGCTGTAATGCAATGCTTCCTGAAATCGAGCAATAGCGCGCGCCGAGTAGACTCAGTTCATTTAAATCCAAAGAATTACGCGGCAACTGCGGGGTAAACCCAAGCTTGTCAAAATGCCGGGAAATCATCTCAAACCGGTTTGATTGATATTCAATCTTATCCAGCCGAAGATGGTTTTCGGCGACTTCTCCGGCAATTTGAGACAGTATCGAATTCGTGCTGGTATTCAGAACCGATATGACCAACACGGCAATTAGCGCTGATGCAGCCATTGCCCAATTAACTAATCTGCGTGTTCCGATGTTTGCCTGCCGGTTTTCCTGAATGCGATTCAAATTCGATAATTGATGATCCTCGAGTTTTATGTCGCTTATATGATTGCGAATGGCCTGTTTAAAACTCTGATACTGGTTCATAACGCCCTCTTGAATGTTGACGACCTCTTGCGCTGTAATTTTGCTTTTATTCTGTGAATTCTCGATACGATGGTTCCCCTGGGTGCATCCAGGGATTTTGCTATCTCTGTACTTGTACAGCCCAAAACCGCCCAGAAAAAAAGTAGTTCCCTTTCATTATTATCAAGCTCGTTCCAAAGCCGTTCAATCATATCTTTTTCTATCACCATATCCTCCAGTAATTCAAACTCGTCGGTTACGCAGGTCAAACGACTATCGTTTAAATCGATCAATTCGGGCTGGTGACGCCTGATTTGATCATAAAACTGGTTGCGTATTACCTTGATCATCCATGAGTGGGGATTTTTAATACTGCCCCGATTGCGCAGGTATTTTTCAAGGCAGGTTTGCATCAGGTCGTATGCTTCGTCCCTGTTTGTGGTCAGTGAATAGGCATATTGATAGAATCGATTAAGTTGTTGATTCGAAAACATTGTTCGTATTTTTTTAATAATGGATGGAATACCTGCGGGTGGAAAGTTTCACAGGTATTCCATATTCCGGGAACTAATCTGTTTTTTTGCATGAGCCGGCACGTTTGGTCAAACTCGCTCATGCATCAGATCTAGCCTGGATATTTCATAAATCGGCCTTGCCAGATAAGAAAATGACCAATGAATCAAGCACATAGTAACTATTGTCGATCTGCCCAGCATGAACAGATTGTCCTATTTAAGTTCAGACCCAATCTGTCGTCACATTTCGAGCGATCCTTCCCGGACCTTATTTCAATAAGGTTCCGCAAACGATCACCCGAACTGTGTAGTCAGATTGACTCTGATTCTCAAATATTTATGAAATATCCAGGCTAGGTATTTTTTGCGGGTTTTAACTCCAGAACAGTGCCACCGGTAATTTTTTCACATGTTCCTTTAGGGGTATAGACCCACTCATCCGGTGCGTTATCAATCGTCGCCTGGGTGGCACAGGCATGGTTTGCCGTGCCGCAGTCATTGTTACCGGCTTTAGCGATACCGGCACATTTTTCCCATTCCTGCGGTTGATCCGGTACCGCCAATGCAACCTGCGAAGTCACGCTGGCCGAAAGAATAAGTCCACTGATCACTGTTCCCAGAAACTGATTGTTTTTCATAATTGATATCCTCATTTGATTAAATTTAAAGCGGCTTTTTTTAAAGCTAATCTATATGACGTTTGAGACCACTGATTGGTTGCAATTATTTTTACTTTTTTTTACAAAAGCTGAAATTTAAATGAATTTATGCCGTTAACCAGTCATTTTAATAAATTATCATTCAGCTTATGTTCAATTTTCAACCCCCTGCGTTGGAGCTTGCGTGCCAGTATGGTTGCCAGTGCGGCGAGGTATTGGTTGTCCTGTTCCTGTTGGGCGGACGCATGGGCCAAGCAATCTGCAACGGATAGCGGTTGTGTTTAACCGTTGATTCGAAGCTCAATTCAAATCCGTGAAAAGATACTTTCGCTTGAAATCGCCGCATCAGAGACTTGTTAAATTGATACCGTAAATCAAATTCAGGCTATTGTTCCGGGACCTGAACTTCGCTCAGATTCAGTGTCGATGATAAGCCGTCGGTGTGGAAACGGAATTTTTACGTTGTTATCTTTAAATAAATCCCAAAGCGACAGGTAAATGTCACCTTTCACATTGGTGGTACCTCCTTCTGGATCGATAATCCAGAATCGCAGGATATACCTGATCGCCGAATCACCAAATTCAACAACGTGACAAACCGGCTTTTTATCAGTAACAACCCTGGGATGTAAAGCGGCAGCCTTTATCGCCAATTGCCTGACGAGATAGGGGTCAGAGTCATAACTTGTCCCAAAGTAAATATCCTGGCGCACGAATTCGTCAGAATATGACCAGTTTATCACCTGGTTAATGATCAGGTCTTCATTTGGAATCAGGTATTCCCGTCCATCTCTTGCCACTACCGAGACATATCTGGCAGCAAGGTAATTTATCTGACCAAACGACTCGTTTATGCTTGACGCTACGGTTATAACGTCGCCCGGTTTAATTGATTTATCCAACAATAAGATGACACCACTGATCAGATTGGCAAATATTTTCTGCAGGCCAAATCCTATGCCCAGGCCAATGGCACCCGATAAGACCGCGAGTGCCGTAAAATCTATCCCCAGGGCGCTCATGCCGATTAACAAGGCAATAAGCACGAACAGGGCTTTTAGTAATTTTGCGCTTAACACCTTGAGTGAAGGTGACAGATCATTAGATTTATTTAATTCATTTTCAGTAAATCTGCCGATTGCCATCGCCAGCCAGATTGCTGCAACAAAAATCAAGCCTCCTTTCAACAGGCTCATGACTGTGCTGTGAAAACTGCCGATATCAATTGATGTCTTATTTAGAACGGCCAGTGCATCCGGCAGGACATTTAGAATCTTCAAAGCGGCAAGAAACCAGATCAAATAGGCGACCAGCTTTCCTATCAGCCGATTACGAATGACTTTTGTAGCCAGCTCTATGAGCAACCAGGCCGTTGCCAGCGAGGCAATAATGGTTAGTGTAAATCCATTACTGGGCCAGGTGATTTGTTTTAATATAAACACGCAAACCCAAAGCATCAGGCAGAACACGGCAACAGCTGAACGGCGTTTAAACGTCGCCAGTACACGCAGTAATTTGGGCCGGCCGTGAATTTTCCGTAACTGTGGATCAAGCACCCGCTGCAAGCTCTTACCAATTTTTCTTGCCAGAAAAACCGACAAAAGAATGATCAGAATATTGATCACCATCCATATGGTACCGGTGCGGCTGAAACTGATACCTAGCTGCGTTAAATGCTGCTGTATTTCAGGAATCGTGTTATTGATAAAATCTTGTATCATTCAATACCACTTTGAGGTTGGAGCTTGATATCCATCATACCTGAAGACAGCCTTAAATTATCAAACAAAATGAAAGCACATGACTTTAGAACAACTCAATCAGGCCGGTCGACTGTCTGCATACCGGTATTTGCGATCGATAGAGCCGCAATCATCACAATTTTCCGGCTGACTCTACTGCAAGATCTTATAAAGGTATTTTTTAGTGTTAATGAACACAGCGCCAGGAATGAGCCCTGATGTTTCCGCCACGATCAAACACCCAGCGCGATCCCTTGGTAAATTTTGTCGTGGGCTGCTTTTTATCCTCTGACTTGACTTTTTTAGCCATCCATTGTGCGCTCAGCTTACTACCGGCCTGGCAGTTTTTATTTGAATATACCTCACAATATTGAAAGCCCGTCACCGCAATCCGGTGCAGGCGGGATTTTTTAAAAAAATTGTGACAGCCGGGTTTTTCCGTATCCTTGACCACACTCAGTATGGTTTGTTGCCCGAGATCGTTGACCCTGTAAAATCGTATTTTACCCTTGTTCGCAGCTTGCGAATCCTCGGCAGAACGGCTTGAGGACGATGCACAGGCAGTAAGCAATGCTGTAAGGACCAAAATAATAAGTACGCGCATGAGTTAGTGCCCTGAAATCAAATCAACAGCTGAGTTTATATCATGAATCGAATGAATACAGGCTTATTAATCAATCACCATGCCTGATACCATTATCGACGCCGGATCAGGCGTCCTTGGAAAGCGGTTCATTCAATTCAATTGGATAACCATCCGGATCCTTGATAAAGGCCAGCACCCTCGTACCATGTTTCATGGGCGATGGCTCCTTGGTAAATTCAACACCCTGGCTTTTAAGGTACTCGCTGGTGGCGTATACATCCGAGACTTTTAACGCCAGGTGACCCCAGCCGTTACCGCGTTCATAATTCTCCTGCTGATCCCAGTTGTAGGTCAGCTCCAGGGTTGGACCATCGTCTTCACCCTGGTATCCGATGAACGTATTGGTAAATTTACCCTCAGGATAGTCATTTTGACGCAATACCTTCATTCCCAGAATCCGGGTGTAAAAGTCGAGTGATTTCTCAAGATCTTTAACCCTGAGCATGGTGTGATCAATTCGAAAATCGGGATGTTGGTGAGATTTTTCTGACATCTTGATTCCTCAATATCTATTATTTACAACTATATTCAACTGCCGGCCGGCACATTAACCCAGAGTGCGCTCGAGTGCCAATTCCTGGAAGCGGCGGACACTGTCCTCCCAGTGGGGCGATAACAATCCGCCAAACTCGGCAATTTCAGAACTGCGCCCGACTTGCAGGCGCTCACACATTTCGTGATCCTCCTTATGGACATCATACCAGAGTGATTTCAGTGCCTCGATGTCGCTTTCGGATTTCGCAGCGCCATCGGTAATATAAATGACCCGCTTTTGACGGGTTTGATTAACATTTACGGGGCAATTCAAATGAACGCCGATCTGATCGGGAAAATAGCGGCCAAAGACAAAATTCGGAAAAAGTGTCAGGTATAAGGAACTGACGGACAGCGTGTTGGCTCTTTTTTTGGTAGACGACTCATCAATGTCAACGGCACTGCCAAGGCAGTGCCCGTCTATTACGGTATAGTGATCGGATAACGGCTGGTCGGTCGTCGAAGAATGCACAAACTGGACATGATATGGCTCAATAAAATTTTCCATTAATAATTTCCAGTTACATTTAACCTCACCCAGGTCAATGGTCGCAACCGCCTTGACCTGGTCAAAATCAACATCCACCAGCCGGCGTTTGAGCGGTTCGATATGCTCTGTAAATGGCGACGGGCTATTGCTGAGGTTAATAAAGATCCAGTCAAACCAAACCTCACAGTTTACCGCGACAAGTGAAAAACGAGAGGGATCAAAACCTTGCGGTGTGTGTTTATCCGGTCCGCCAAAAAACGGCGTGGACTTCAGGGCGCCATCTAAACCATACACCCATGAATGGTATGGGCAGCGAATGCGCGGTCCGACATTAGTCTTTTCATCAATCAGTTTCAAGCATCTGTGTCGACAGACATTATGATACGCTGAAATACCGCCATCGCGATCCCGTATCAGGAAAACCGGTTTGCCGGCAATTTCAACCGGCAAAACATCACCCGGGTTGCTGATTTCGTGCGCAAAACCAACAAACACCCAGGAATGTGAAAACAGCGTTCGCTGTTCCTGCTGCCAGTAATCGTCACTGCTGTAGGCATATGCGGGTAACCCGCTTGCAACCGGAGATTTTGATTCGAATTGCTTGAAGATGGCATTTTGTCTGGCTTGTGGAATCATCAGAAAATCCTCATTAAAACCAAATTGTTAATCCAATAATTTTAGTCTGCTTTAGGCATGTCCTCAGGGTCAATGCCCGGAACGTGTGTCACACCGGCAAGTTCTTTCCAGTTTACCGGGTAAGCGGCATAAAAGATGACGCATTTGTCATCCGCTTCGTAGATGACATGGTTATCTTTTGGCACATGCATTAAATCTCCCGGGTTGAGCACATAGTCCACTTCATCGACCACCAGTCTAAACGTGCCCTGATGACAGTAAATTAATTCATCACAGGTCAAATCCCAGGGTACCGAGACATTGTTAAGAAAGTTAAGACCCCCAGCCATGCTTTCGCTGACTTTGGTATTGACGAATGGCTTGATATAGGTCCCACCTGATTCCAGGTTCTCTAATCGATCTGCAACATCTGCAAATCTAAACACGGTTGGTGCTGTCATGGTTTTATGTTCTCATTGATTAGTTTAGTTCAACTTAATTAACACGCGAACACAACGCTGTGTTAATACTTTCCCTGAATATATACACAGAAAATAGAAATACAAATGATAAAAAAACGGTATATTAGTGATATTTTCTCAACAGTTTGATCATGAAAAAACAACGACAGCCCTCACTCAGAGCCCTGAAGGCATTTGATGCCGTATCGCGCCATTTGCAAATGAATAAAGCCGCCCAGGAATTATGCGTAACACCGTCTGCCGTGAGTCATTTAATCAAGCGACTCGAAGATGAGCTTGGCACATCCCTGATTAAACACTCCGGCAGAAATATCGAGCTCACCTCTGCGGGTGAACAGTTTGCACCAGGCATTCAAAAGACGTTTCGCTCACTGAATTACCTGATTGAAGACATTCGGGATCACGGCAACCCGAATGTGCTTAACGTCAGTCTTCGCCCCTACTTTGCCGTGAAATGGCTGTCATCACGGTTAGGCGGTTTTTGGGCGGCTCACCCGGAAATTGAGTTGAGGTTAATTCATACCAGCAAGCCTGTTGATTATTTCAATGAACATATTGACCTGGGTATAGAGTGGTGCGAGGGTGAACGCACTGATGTTCACTATACCCTGTTGATCGAGGGCGAACTAACGCCCGTTCTAAGCCCGGATCTGCCCGGCGCGTTGGCGATAAAAACACCCGGCGATTTATTTCAATACACACTGCTGAAGGAAACGGATCATAACAGCTGGCAAGCCTGGTTTGACCTGGCAAACGTCACCTTAGAGACGCCGGTCCATTCTCTGTTCATTGATGACAGCAATGTCCGCCACCAGGCGGCCCTGGATGGACAAGGTGTGGAATTGGGGTGCCGCTCACTGATAAAACCCGATCTGGACACTGGTCGCCTGTTTTGTCCGTTTGAACTGTCCCTAAACCGTTTTTCCTATTACCTGGCGGAATCAGGGCGGGGTGAAACCACACCGGCCGCTCAAAAATTCATCAAATGGATTAAAAGCGAAGCGCGAAAAGAATAAATCTCAATTAGGATTAAAAGCACCAGCTTGAAACGCTGGCCGTCATCAATGTTGAGGCACATTCTATAAGCTAAGCTTTAATTGCCAAGGTTAATGCAAAAACATTGAGGAGAAATGGCATTGCAATGTCCCCTAAAAGGAAATTGCTGAATATTCTTATAGATGGAAAGTTAAAAAAAGCAGCCCAGAAAATAGCCCTGGATTATGGGCGATCAATATCTAACTGGGTTACCCGTCTGATTGAACTTGAAGTGAAAAAGCAACGCCGTAAACTTCGTCGGGCATCAAATTCAAATTCGGGTTTAAATTCCAGCTGGCTTAATAAGCCTTTATCATAATTTGGCGACTGTAACGGCAATTGCCAAAGTCAAGTGATCCGGGACATCATGAGTTTTCAATTTCAGGTAGTTGCAAGCGTATATTTTCTATTTTCCGTTCGGTTGCCTTTTCTATCGTGTATGTAATTCCGTGTGACGTGATTTGACTTCCCTGCGGGGGTATATCGGCGAATTTTTGCAGCAAATAACCCGCCAATGTAGAGTAGTCACCTTTGCTGACCTCAATCCCCAACAGATCATACAGGTGACGCAGATCAATATTACCGTCGACCAGGTATTCATTGTCATTAATCTTTTTGACTAAATCAGCCGCATCCTCCTCTCGATTAAATTCATCGTGATATTCAAACACGATGAGTTGCATGAGATCAGTAACGGTTATGATTCCACATGCACTGCCGAACTCATTAACTACCACAGCCATCGAATCATCTGTATGACGCAAATCATCCAATAGTTCACGGGCAATTTTTGTACCGGCAATATACCGTACCGGGTATATATAAGGCGCTATCGGTTCATCTGATTCCAGCCCCAACAGTTTGAGAGAATGAATCATGCCGATAATATTGTCCACCCTTTGTTCGTAAACCACCAGGTTTCTGTATCCTGCTTTTGACGCTAATTCTCTGGTTTCACCACAGGATGCCGATTTCTCAACACCCACTACATTGACTAATGGAATCATGGTCTGGACAGCCCTGGTTTCAGAAAACTGGAACATCTGGCGTATCATTTTATTTTGTTCGGTTGTAACATCACCTTCCGGCTCTGACAAATGCAACATTGATATGATTTGTTCCCTTAAAGTGAAAATGCTTGAGCCCCTGGTTCCGCCAACAATTCTGGTCAGCAAATTTGTGATAAAACTAAATACAACCAGTATTGGGAAAAAAAGATAAGAACAAAATTTAAGTACATAGATTGCGATGGGTGTTAATTCATTGGCTTTTTGCTGAAATACACTTTTAGGTATGATTTCACCGAAAAGCCAGATTAAAGGTGCCACAATAACCACCGCCAACCAGCTATAGGCGCTGCCGAATAGGTTAACCACTAATGCCGTGGCCAGGGTCGTATTAGTGACCACCGATATGTTTGTGCCGACCAGCGTGGTGGAAAGCAGCCATTCCGGCTTTTCAAGCATTCGCAATGCAAGTTTAGCGCCCTTTGAACCTTTTGCCGCTTCATGGCGCAGCCTGAAGCGATCCGCACTGACCACACCCATTTCTGAGCCTGAGAAAAATCCCTCGGCAATCAGGCACAACATCATCGCCAATAAAGTAAAAATAATTTCCTGCATGTCCGCTACTCCCGGTTGTTTTTCTGTTCGTTTACAACCGGCTCGCTTTCGTTATTGGCGCTATTGTTGTTTTTTGCAAGCAGGCCTGCGGATAATTGATGGTCGGGGTTGCGACTAAACAGTATTTTTGTAATTCGGTTATTATCAATCTCAGCAACACAAAACCGTCCTGCTTTAATATCAATAAGCGTATCAACAGACGGTAATTCTCCACAACGATGCAAAATCAAACCCGCCAGTGATTTTGCGTGCACATCGGATAATTTCACACCTAATTCGCGATTAAAATCATGAATCCTCATTTCAGCATCCAGAACATAGACCCCCTGATCTTCTAGATGCACAACCCCCTGCATGGGTGCCGCGCTTGAAAGAGACCGTATATGACCAAATATCTGTCCCAGTAATGATTTCATCGTCACCAGCCCGATGACTCCCCCGTATTCATCAACAACCAGGGCAAAATTTCGACGGCTTTTTTTAAAACTATAAAAAAGTTCTATCGCGGCTTTACTCTCCGAGACAAGATAAGGTTTTCTGACATATTCCTCAATCTTCCAGTTTCCCTCGATGTCCTGAGTGTGATCGACATTCAGCAAATCCCGCGCAAATAATATCCCGACTATCGTATCTCTATTCCCCCGGTATATTGGGATGGTTGTGTGCATGGTTTGACGTATTTGCTTAACCATTTCAAGCAGTGACAAGTCAGCGGATAAGTAAAAAATATTTGATCTAGGCGTCATTACGTCACCGACGGTTTTATGCCCAAATTCAAATATCTGATCTATAAATTTTGCTTCGTGGTGATCCAGAACACCCTCAATTTCCGCCTCATGGGCCATCGTACTGATCATATCTTCTGTAACGATATTACCTCTGGTTAGTTCACTTCCGACAATCAGAGTCGTTATCCAATCTGCGATTAACCTGACAATCCAGCGTAGTGGAAATATCAGCTTTGAAAACAAGTCTATTGGACGGCTCTGAAAACTGGCAAACGACGTGTTATGGCATAAAGCTAATGTTTTCGGCGTTATCTCACCGAATAACAATAAAATAGGTACCATTACAAACAAGTTGAGAAATTTATTCTCGGCACCGAATAATTGAATAATGATAGACGCTGAGATTACAGAGGCTGCGACATTTACAAATTCGTTACCGATCAGTATGGTCACTATCAAACGCCGGGGCTCACTTAATAACCGCTGTATCAGTTCCAGTTTGTTATTCTCATCGTGGCGCATTTGTTCAAATTGAACCGGGTTCAATGAAAATAATGCTGTTTCCGAACTAGAGAAAAAACCTGAAAAACACAGCAAAATAACAAATAATGCCAACTCTATCCAAAGTACGTAATCCATATTCGATATCCTCCAATGCGAATTTCCAAACAGAATAAAACAAGTTTCAAGTTTGTGACTTTTTGTGTTTAGTATATTTGGTGCAATCGGATTGTTATTGACTTATGGCAATTTTATGGTGTTTATAGTGATATCATCCTATTATGTAAAAGTAGTTTTGAACGATTGCGATAAAGGGTATATGACTGTCCCGGGGAATCTCACAATCCCTTGATTTAACCCAGGCCAGACGGTCTTGCCGAATGACCAGATCGCCCTTTCCAATTCCTGTTTGAATATTTGCATGACCGCCATGTCAATGCCGGAATGTTGCAATCTTTCTGTTAAACCAAGACTTTAGTCAACTACTGCTTTAACCTGTATTCCCGGATAATGCCGATTAAAGCTTCCCAGATCCCTGGCCATCCGTGGTTACCATTTCTTCGGTACTACACGGCCGAATTCGTCCTTTCAGCGGTGAACGGTTTACACCGTCGTTCGCTTCATCATGAATTTCTATTAGTCTCCAGCGGATTATTTATTATGTGGGCATTAATTGATAGGCGATGGGCATTTCTGATCCGTCGCACCGCGAAGTCGACTGGACAGAAGCAGGGACCCGGGCACGAGTCGGAATCCCTGAAGGACAGAATCCGCCGACACTACCATGCATTGCGCCTCATCCTCGACGGACAAAAAATCTGGGGCTTGCTGGCGCTATCGGTGCTCGCAATACGAAGATTCCGGTGCCGCTACGATGCCGTCATTTCCTCCTCTCCCCCATCGGCCGCACACGTCGTCGCACTTGCCAGCTCAAAGCTGTTTTCATGCAGGCTGGCACTGGACTTCAGAGACCCATGGATCGGGAATGCCAACTATGACCCCGCATCGACAAACTGGTTCAGGGAAAAAGTGGAACGGGCCCTGGAGGCTCGATGTTGCGCTGCGGCAGGATTGATAGTCACAACGACACCGGGTTCAAGACGGTTGCTGATCGACCGTTATTCAGAACTCGGGAATCGAGTTCACGTTGTCTACAACGGCTATGACAAGCTCTGCGACACTCCCGCAGACGCATCGGATCGAAAGTCGCTGCGAATGGTGTTCGCAGGGTCTTTGTACTTAAAGAGAGACCCCTTCTTCCTTATGGAGGCCGTCAAAAGACTCGTGGAAAATGTCGATGTTGATCGGCATAAAGTGAACTTGCTGTTTGTCGGCGATTGTGAGTTTTGGAACGGAAGATCCCTGAGTGAGTGGGTTGTCGCGAATGACATGGCCGATGTCATCAGCATCCGAAGTCGCGTGCCGAAAGACGAACTGACTACCATAATCGACCAATGCAACCTGCTCGTGAATCTGGCTCAGGGACAGCCGAATCAGATCCCGGCCAAGACATTCGACTACATGGGTTCCGGTAAGGAAATGCTGGTCGTCACGGAAGTCGAGAGTGACACCGCAAGACTCGTCAACGAAACCATGTCCGGGAGAATCCTCGATCCCTCCAGCGAACATAGCGCCAGTTCAGTACTTGAAGAGCTCTACTTCGCAGCGGTCAACGGGGAGACTCTGGTGCGTCGACGTCCGGATACTGCCCGGTCGTTTTCCAGACAATCGCAAAACTCGCACTTCCTGAACCTGTTCGAATCTGAAATAGACTAGGGGCCGTTCTCAATTAAGCCAGATGATGGTGGCGACGAGGCTGAGCATAGCGAGGTAAGTGACTGCCAGACGCTCGTAACGAGTAGCGATCCGGCGGTAGTGTTTAAGTTTCTGAAACACCCGCTCAACCAGGTTTCGCTCGCAATACAGATAGTCGTCATAGTCCCTCGGTACAATTCTGTTTTTCCTCGGCGGTATCACCGCCACCGCATCGATCGCATGAATGGAATCGATGAACGCATCGGCGTCATAGCCTTTGTCCGCGATGACGTAGTCGGCGGAAAACCCCGCGATCAGTGCGTTTGCCTGTCCAATCTCGGCACACTGACCGGCCGTGAGAATGAAACGAACCGGGTTGCCCAACGCATCGACAGCCGCATGTATCTTCGTACTCAGTCCGCCGCGCGATTTGCCCATCGCCTCCTCATCCCGCCGTTTTTTTTGCCGCACCATGCTGGTGAACGCGAACGATACTGCCATCGACCATCAGATGTTCCAGGTCCGGGTCATCGGCCATCGCCTCGAAGATGCGGACCCAATGGCCCTTGTGAGCCCAGCGGTTATAACGCACGTAGACCCGGTGCCAGTGGCCGAAGCGGCTTGGCAAATCCCGCCATGGCGAACCGGTCCTGGCAATCCACAATACCGCTTCCAGGAAGCGGCGATTATCTTTCGCGGTGACACCGCAATCGGTTGATTTTCCGGGTAATAAGTCTTTTACCCGATCCCACTGATCGTCTCTGATCTCTTTCCGAGCCATATTTTTCACCGCGGAAAGATCTGAGAATACAGCACCCTACACCACAATACTCAACCTAATTGAGAACGCCCCCTAGGGGGCGTGCGGTAAATTCGGTCACTCTCAGAGTCCTTCTCAAGGGGCAGGCCCAGGCGAAGCTGCGCCGGCATAGCCGGGCTATGTCAAGCCGCTTCAACACCGGTATGCCCCTTGAGAAGGGCTCCCTGCGGGTCGCACCACAACGCCCTTCGGCGGCGTTGAGCTCGCTTGAATTGGCGACGGCCAGTCCTGCGCTCGCTCGCCTTGCCCAGGGGCGTTGTGATGCGACTGAAAGTAACCGAATTTACCGCACGGCCCAGTAACCATCCCCCGGCAAAGCCGGGGGCTTTCAATTTGTGAGCCGCTCAAAGCGGCATGACGGAATCGCTTCGCGATTCCTTGCGCCCCCTGAAGGGGGGGCGGCTACATCAGCTCCAGTTGATCCCGGCGATGATCCTCTTGCTCTTGGTGCCGGATGTACTCCCGGATGACTTCCTCGTCTCGACCAACTGTGGAAACGAAGTAGCCCCGGGCCCAGAATCGCTGACCCACGAAGTTCCTCTTCACCGCCGCGTATCGCCTCGCTATGTGGATCGCACTTTTCCCTTTGATAAACCCGACAACCTGAGCCACCGCATACTTTGGAGGAATCGATATCATCATGTGCACGTGATCCGACATCAGGTGCCCTTCTTCGATTCGGCTTTCTCGCTGCTCCGCCAGACGTCTGAATATCTCTCCCAGCTCCGACCGGATACGACCAAATATCGCCTTCTTCCGGTACTTCGGTATGAACACGACGTGATACTTACACTCCCAACGGCTGTGATTTAAACTGCCTATTCGTCTCATGGTTTCTCCTTGGTGTGTGGCTTGGCGGCTCACACCTTGGAGTTACTGTGAGACTCCCGGAATTGTCAAACTCTGCTTGCCTCCCCGGCAGAGCCGGGGGGTCTCCCTTTTTTACTAGGGCCTGTTAACACTAGTAGACGATCTGCATCGCGGTCATCCAAACACTAATCGGCCGGCAGCAGCGGTTCGGTGATGACCGCGTCTTTCCAGGCATGCGGTGAAATGTCCGATTAATCGTATCTGAATCGCGGTCACGACGATTCCAAACGACAGCAAAAATACCGCCTTTACTGCGGCCTCTCCAAGTTGGCTGCTCACCGAAAAGGCCATCAATCTCAAAATGTAGATTGCCGCAATGTGCCAAAGATAGATCCACAGCGAGTTCCTCGACAGCCACACCACCGCTCCCTTGATGCGTTGTACGGTTCCCAATCTTACGACAGTCAGATATACGAAATTCACTGCGAAAATCGCATAGCTCAAGTAGTAAAGCTGCGGCGGATACTTGTAGCTCTGTGTACTAACGAACTCCCCTCCGTCTGAAAGCGCCAGGGCAAGAACCAGATAGACGGTAAACGAAAAGCCGCCGAGAACTATCAAACAACGATTATTACATTCGTGAATTCGCAGCCCATACATAAACAGCAACGTATACGGTACCAGCTGTGCCGCCACCGCAACCGACGATCCGGGCTGACGGATCGCGATGTTCACGGAGGGCACTGACAATACCGATTCGTACACAACATACACCACACAAAGTGCGGCCCCGTACAACCCGGGCGGGGTACCGAGTTTCGACAGCCGCAGAGTGACCGGAGTTATCAGCGCCAGAAAGATATATACCGAGAAAATCCAAACGAATCCAATTCCCCCGCGGAAAGCGTAGGAATCGAGGATATCCTTCGTATCGAAAGGGAACGATGCCGTCGTTGTACGAGACATTGTCCAGTACACGAGGAAAAACAACGTAAGAAACACCCAGGCGGGGATAGTCAGACGCATCATTCTACGCCTCAGAAAATCTACCGCTACGAGTTTGCGATCGCGATAAATCAAAGAGTAGGTCGCTGCCGACGCCACAATTAACAGGGGCGTCCCAAAGTTGCGAAGATTGAACAACCACGACGGTGGATCTGCGTGTGCAATCATAATGATAAGCACACCCAGAAACCTTAGGAAATCCAGACTGTAGTCGCGAGTTGCCATATTTCGCCTAAAGCAAGCCAGACAAGGGTAGTGTTTTCGTAGACTACCGCATAACTTGTTGTTTGCTGCGTGCGTAATTCACCAAATTGGTAAATGTCCCTCGGAGTTCCGGTAAGATGTTTGGTTGCTCTTACCTTCCAACCATCCGCTTCAAAGCACGCTTTACCTGGCCTCGCCGAACTTTTTTTGTGAATTTGTCGGAATCGCGCAGTTCGACATGCAACACAGCCGGCCCCTTGTACGACAGGCATTTCGCAATCGACTCCTCGAGGCCAGTGGCAGCGTTGCAGTACATTGCACCGAACGATTCAGATACCTTCCGAACACCCGACCCGGAAATGCCCGTGCCGAAAACCGCCAGTCCATAGTTGTGTTGCTGCTGTCTGATCAGTCCGTAAGCTCCATCGTCAAACACAACGACAATAAGGTTCAGTTCTCGCGATACGGCAAATCTGAGGTCAGAAGCGGACATTGCGAAGCCTCCGTCCCCCAGGATCAAAACGACCGGCCGCGCTCGATCGACGAGGGCGGCCGCATTAGCAACCGGTAGGCCAAATCCCATTGACTGAAAATTCGTTGGTACCAGCAACTGGCGAGGAAACCTTACCAGGATATGGCGGCGCAGCAGTACCTGATGCAACCCGGAGTCTGAAACGAATATCGTACTCGCTGGAAGCGAACTCTGTAGAATTCCGAAAAATCGAGCGGACGACAATTGGCTCTCCGCCACAAATGTCGGCTCGTAGCCTTCGTCCGGACGGGAGTTTTGCAACCTGTCCCGCAGTTTCTCAAGATCGATCGGCATCGCTGGCTGATGGCAAAGAGAAGGCAGCTCCGCTAGCGCCGCGCAAAAATCCTCGACCGACGAACAGACTGATGCGGCCGCAGCATACGCCCCTCCCAGTACATTCGCCTCCGCGTCGATGTGGACGAGTTTTTCCTCATCTATCGTGAGGTTAAAACCGAATGCGCTGTTGTGAGAGAACTTCATTCCCATTGCCAGCACGGTGTCGAAACTGTCGAAAACTTCATTGACACAATCGATACTGCATCCGTCGATTCGCAGCACCTGCGAGTCGTCCTCCGCCACCAGACCACGCCCCGATGTCGTAGTGGCCAGCGCCCATCCATAACGCTCCATTAGAGCACGAACGGAATCTTCGGCACCAAATGCTCCTCTCCCACAGTAAATGAGCACTTTGCGCCCGCGCAGCATCGGCAGCAACGGTCGTATATCCACCGAAGAACCACGCTCTTCATCGTGATCCGGTGTGAACACCGATTCCGTTCCAGATACTTTCGATGCCAGCAGATTCTCACTGACCAGCAGCACAACCGGCCCGGGCTCTCCGGCACATGCACGCTCAAACGCCCAATGAACAGACGCTGCCAGATCATCCACCGAATCGACACAACGAACTGACTTTGCAACGGAAGCCGCTACCGATTGATGATCGATGTCCTGCAATTGAAAATCCCGGCCCTCGGTTCGGGAGAAAACCGGTACGATATGTACCAGTGGAACGGAATCGTGCAGTGCCTCGGCCAGTGCTGCGACAGAATAACAGAATCCGGGTCCACCGCTCGTTATCAATACGCCCGCCGTTCCCGTTGAAAGCCCATACCCCAGTGCTGAAAATGCCGCACTGAGTTCGTGCATTGGCACCGCGAAATCGATGCCGGATTCCGCCAGCGCACTGACCAGTCTGACATTCGCAGTTGCTGGAAGCCCAAACACCTGCCGCACACCCCGGGCACGCAATGCACGGACCAACAGCTCAGCCCCGCGCATCATTCCCCTTCTGGACTATTTTCCGGATGGATTTTTTGACGGCTTTCCGCATGAGACTCGCCGCGGATCGCAGGTGCTCGGTTGCAGATTGCGGCGTCTGCACTTCGCAGGTCAGGACTAATCTACCACCGAGTTGGCTCTTATACTTTGCGACTGTGGCGGCATGTGCGTCCGTAAGATCGATGGACAGATATCCGGACGATGACAGTTCCTTAAATACGCTCCACCTCAGGAACGAACTATGTCCTGCGTCTCCGCTGGCCGTATCGTTTGCGGCACAAAGCGCATGAGCGGTAGTATGTTTGCCGGTGAGAACCAGAAACCCGCATGTCGCCGGTTCGGATTTTGGCCCCGCAAGATAGAGGCGCCCAATACCTGCTGCGCTCAAATCCTCGAAGTATCGCACAAATTGTTTACGCCCCAGGTACGTGGGCAATCCCTTTTGTCGGCATGTCAGCTCATGCAGGGAGTAAAACGTGTCGATGTCCGCGCACTGCCGAACTTCTGCCCCGGCCTCGGAAGAACGGCGTATTTGTCGACGTACGTTTCGATGAAACGAAGCGTAACACTGATCGATGCCCGCCAGGTCTACCTCATAGCTGAATATCGGCCTTGCAATCCAGCCTTCCTGAAGAAATGGCCTGCAGTCGCTCAGCGGATGCGTCGGTTTAAGTAGTATCTCCCTGTAGTCGGACGTCCTCAGTTCTCCTGCGATCGCCCGCAAGACTCTCCGGCTTTCTGCTTCGCCTGGAGGCGCCCCGCTCGAAGCTCCGTGCGGACCGCAGACAAACGGACCGTTATAATAGAGCAGGTGTCGGCCGCCTACCCTGCGCCTGCTGCCGTCGCCATGGACGTACAACCCGACGCCTCCCAATATCCTGGAGCCGTCTCGAACTGCCAATAGTCGAAATCCGGCATTAGTGGCTTTGCAAAGGGCACTCAGGTACCCGGTTGTGTAGTAAGCAGCGCCGCTCGCAGCGGAACTGACGGCAACGTCCCACTCTTCGAAATCGCTATCGGCAAGCTCCTCCACGACCAATGCCACAGCCACCCTACTCCTTACGCAATATTTTCGTGCGGATCAAAGTCCAGACAAACCGGCTCGCAGGCGCGGGATCTGACCAGGAAAACATAACCTTAAACGAGTTTAGCCACTGCAATATGATCGTTGGCGCTCCAGGCCGCACCTCGCCGCGGACCCTCATCCAGTTTCTTGCATCATTATAGAGATCGACACAACCCTTTCCGACGGCATAACCCTCATTTTTTGGTACATCGTCATTGAGCGCGTCTCTCGCGTAAGCATCACATACATCCATCCCACACATTGCGGCAAATTCGACGTAGACCCATGGCCGCGTATTCACTTCCAGTACTTTTAAAATGCCGTCTCTGCAGTCTCTTTTGAACTCGGCGCTGAACACACCTCGATACCTTACGGCCCGTAGCAACGATTCGAGACCCGGCCAGGCCGACTCAACCTCAGCAAATGCCACACTCTCGCAATAGGAGCTGTTGCCAAAATCCGGCGGATAAATCCTCCAACGACGCCGAGCCATTTTCGCGGACACGGCACCATGTCGATCGCGAAATCCATCGATGAAATAATGGTCGCTTGAGCGCCCGGGAACGTACTCCTGAGCGACCATTTCCAATCCGGCGTCATGCGCTTCCTGCCATACCTTAAGTGCCGAACCTACGTCGTTTACCCAGACGCCTTTCTTCATGAATTTCTTCGCGTAGGCCTGAGAATCCACGGGCTTGAGAAAAACACTGTCAAAATCATCGAAAGAAATCGCCGTAACGTCCTCGCGCGACTTTAAAAACTCAGTCCGCGGCGACGGCACGTTAAGGTCGCTCAGAAGTGCCGCAAACGCCGACTTGTCCTGCAGACGCTGTAGCGTCTCGGTCGATGAGTTGGACGTATGGTAGCGCTGTCTGAGCGTTAAGGGCAGGCGCGACAACCAATCTGCCGCATCGTCGGCAGCCGGCAGAAGTACACAGTTTTCAAAAGCCATTGCTTCCAGGTGCTGAATCCCCGCAAGACCCAACTCGCCTCGCCAGCGTCCAATCGCTGAGCGTGGACAGGGATTGTAGTGTCTGGATAATGGCGGCCAGGCATCGTCCTGACACGCAGCATACGTACGGTAACCTGCGCGTGTCAGTACCCTCACACAACTCAGCGCCGTTGTGGCATGGCCGAGAACGATGACCGGTACCGTCACTGAGCACTTACCGACGATTGAGATGTGTGCAACTTGATCGCGTCGCTTTCGATCACCTGGCGCAGAAATTCATCCAGACCTGCAAGGCTATCGCTACAGGATGACACGCAATTCGAACTCGCGACGACCGCCGCCGCAACGTTGTCGCGAATCAACTCTGACAACACCGCGTGCACGCTGGCCTCGACAGCGTGTCCGGTAAATCTGCCTCCGATCAGATAACCGCCCACTCGGACCTGCCGTTCGGTCTTAGAGGAGATAATGAGCCGGGTTGGCCCGAAAACCGTCCCTGCATACTCCCAGCGGCGACGCCCAGGCCAGTTAATTTCCGCCCGCGATTCCGGCTCGAACCAGAGATTTGGATGACCGACAAGTTCGGCATTGCGGTCCCTCAGATCGTACGCGAAAACCTGAAGCTGATACCGGTCTTTCCCATCCGAGTAGACCAGATTTCGGGACGCTCCGGCGTCCGGAAACTGCGGTGGCGAGATGAGTCCTGCCGGCTCCGACAGCAGCCGATATCGATCAATCTGAGCAGCAACCACTATCCCCGGTTCTTCCGGAGAGCCGTTCGCTTTTACTACTGCCCAGACGGACACGGAAGGTGCAATGACCAGCAGCATCAGGATTACCGCGCGAGCTGTATGAGCAAATCGGCCATTCGCCCAGACCGTTTCACTTCCAGCACGATGACGGACATGCTCCTTCTGAGCATATACTGCTGCTGCAATCACCGGTGAAAGTGCTACTCCAAATGTCACCCATCCGAACCAGATATGATCTTCGACAAGCGAGTGTTGCATATCGCTAAGATCACCGGCCAGCACAATCAGGATGATCCTCATCCAGTTTCCAACAATCGCAAGCAGGCCTGACGAAACAATAATAATCAGGCGAGGCAGTGTCTTTTCCGCGAACCAGTAGGCGATGACTCCACTGAGAGCAATAGCTGCCAATACAAAGTTCACCCCAGCACAACCTCGAGCAACGAGGAAAGTGCCGGAACCCAGGTAGACATTATTGCCTTCCACCAATGCTGTCCGCCCGAACGTCTGAAGTGTCTCATTTGTCACTATGACGGCTAGTTTCTGCAGCGGAACAGCGAGATTATCCCACATGGGCAGCGTTGAAATGAAACCAGCGTAGATCGGCCAAAACCGTATCGCGAACCTCCAGCCAAATAGCGCATTGACAAGAGACGCATGCAAAAACAGGGAAAGGCCTATCTGCGCGAACAGAAAACCGACCATCGACGCACCCAGCAGAGCACAGCCAAGGACCAATACAGCAGCATTGGAAACAAATGAATTCGGCGAATCAAACGCAGTTTCGTCTTTCGATTCGAGGGCGGTCTGGACTACCAGCACCAGCGCCAACAACGTTCCATGCGCATAAATGAATGAGTTATTCCAATATGCGGCGATGTCGCTCACCGCTCCGAAATAAGCGGCAGTCACTACCAGAACGAGAACGACGTAAGCCATCAAACCGTTCACGCGGGGGAATTTCTCCAGGCGATTACCGATCGAATCGTCTGTCACGCGTATCGAAACCCCGGCGAGCATAGGTAACAACCAAAGAAATTCTGTTCTCGGAGAACTCGCTGAATGGGTCGGTACTGCTTCGGTCCAGATAGGCGTAGCGAAGATCTGCGTGTAATACTCGGCTTAGCCGACGACCCACCGATACAGTAATCGACAGATCGTCATCTTCCCGATCAAGATCGCGATAGTCGATCTTCGCCACGCGCGCGCCAAATTCCATTCGCCAATTCTGCCTAAAGCGATGGTCCAGATTGAATCGGCCCTCCAGCATGTCGCGATTCAGTTCGTTGAACGTTTCATACGATTCATCATTGTGACGCAATGCCGCAAAAACGCTGCCGCTACTTCGCGCAACATCCACAGAAACCTCTATACGCCTGTGCTCGAATGGCGACCCCAGACCACCGACGGTTTGGGTGTCGTAGAAACCGCGTCTGTTCGACTCGCCGCGGCGAAATATATCGCCTGCATCGGAATACCGCTGATCGTATCGAAGACCGAGGGTCGTGCGCTCGCTGAGCCTACGATTAAATGAGAAGTCCAGCAACGTTCCGTCAGTCGACTGACCGTCTACATCCACTTCATTGGCACCAACGGACAGGGAGAGCGTACCGCGAGACACCGCACTTCGGAACCTGACAAACGCAGCGCGCCGTTCGAAATCCTGATTAAACAGATCGTTGTCGTAATCGACATCGTCCTGAGTCAGGTTCAGGGAGATCGTACGATGCCGGGACAATGCACGCCTGAGACTGACACTGGCTGCAATAACGTCGTTGTCCGTATCTCGAACGTCGAATGCATTATTTCTATAGCGTGCCCCAATGTTCAGCGTCGTTACTGAACTAAACCGAATGTCGAGTTCCGGCCCGGTCGAAAAACTATTGATGTTTTCCCGATTCCCAGGAGAACCCGATTGAAGCGGATTGGTCCTCAATGTTCCAAATCGATTTTCGGTAACCCAGCTAAGTGTGTCCTGGACAAAATCAACCGCAAGATCGGCGTCAAGCGCACCAACAACCTCGCTATTGAATGTATTATCGACATAATACAATACATCCAGATCAGCAAACAGGTCGAAATCGACGTGACTGGAATCATGCGTAATATCTGCTATTCCTCCAACAGATAAAATCGCATCGTCCGTCTTGACCACACGTCCACGATTTACGTTGTCGCTCAGCGTCAGACCGCCGCGTAACTCATAGTTGATCTCTGCCGCGTTCGACGCGACCGACAACATCCCCAGGCAAAGCATGCCCGCGCACAAATTGCGCCTGTTAATTTTCATTGCTCCACTCATTCCGAATGATAGCCATATCCGTACTGAAAGTTGCCGTAATACCCTTCCGCCATTGTGGACCCCGCCTGATTGAGCACAAGGTTAAT
This sequence comes from Woeseiaceae bacterium, assembly GCA_965224505.1. Lineage (GTDB taxonomy): Bacteria > Pseudomonadota > Gammaproteobacteria > Steroidobacterales > Woeseiaceae > UBA1847. Next base: position 785,948 of record CBDCZL010000017.1, on the reverse strand, counting down.
CGCCTTGTCTTCATCGAGGCTCTCCAGCGCATCGCCTACGGCCTGTTGCGGTGTCTTGTCGGAGCATACCACCAGAACAATCTGCCCCATACAACTGGCGAGCACTCGCGACTCACTTGTCGCGAGCAACGGCGGAGAATCGAAGACGACAATACGGTTTGGATCGCGCGCACTAAGTTCTGCAGCTACCGCATTCATTCGGCGGCTCGCCAGTAGCTCAGTCGCATGTTCGTTCGAATGCCCCGCAGACATAATACTCAGCCGCGGTACATCGGTTTTCATTATTGCATTCGCGACAGACATCGACTGGTCTTCAAGCAAGTCGATTAACCCAATCTCATCGGCTACGCCGAACAATCTGCTGATGTGCGGTTTTGCGACATCGGCATCGACGAGCAATACTGACGTATCCTTCTCTACTGCCAGACTCAGTGCGATGTTAATCGCGTTGAACGTCTTGCCATCGCCAGGAAGAGCACTCGCAATCATGACCAGGTTCGCATTCTCAGGTTTATCCGCTGTCTTGCCGGACGCAATGTCGAGAATCGGGCGTTTTATCAGGCGATACTGGTCCGCCATATGTCGAGTCTGATCCTCGGGTGGCAATAAACCGGCCTGCCGTAGCAACTCGCGGTCGACTCCGACGAAACGCCCCGTATAGTCGTCGTTACCGGACCCGTCAGGACCTTCAACAACCGCCGCAACCTGTTCAAACTGTCTTTCCGGCTGCCTCTGAACCGAAGCAGACGCACTCTTACTCGCTTGAATGCGCGCGAGCGCTTCCTGAATCTTACTCATAAGTTTCTCATTTGCTACCGGACCAGGGCCTGGAACACCGCGCTTCCAGGTGCGTGGAGTAACAGAAATACGAAGAACACACCAACAAGGGCCGCCAGTGCACCCCCGAAATAGACCAATTGCGCCTTGCGCCACGCTCGGCGCTCATCCGTTCTCATGATCTGTACGGCACCAAGCACGGGCTTTCCGGTGGCCTCTCGCAACGATTTGGTGCTGCTAAATACCGGCTTAAGCTGATTCAGGAGGAAGGCCGCTGCCGCGCCGGCACCGAGACCGGCCAACATCGCCAATGCGATAAGCAGTGGTCGATTTGGCGCGGAAGGAGCGTCCGGACGAAACGGCGGATCGATGATACGAAACTTGACGTCTTCGCTCTGCTCTGCCGATTCCGACAACTCAGCTACCTCAAGTTTTTGCAACAGATTCTGATACTGAGTCTGCTTTACGTCGTAGTCACGCGTCAGTCGCGCAAGTTCCGCTTCAACCTGAGGCAGCACATCGATTAGCTCCCTGAGTTCCTCCACTTTGCGAACATGGGACGATTCCTGTTCGCGCAGCGCTTCAATTTCAACGTTAACGGTGGTCAGCTCAATCTGTATGTTCTGGAACACCGGATTGTCGGACGCACCGGCACCGCCCCCTCTCGTCAACGCATCTACTTCGGCTTGCTTCTGGCGGCGCAGTTCCGCCAACGTGTCCTTCAACGCCAGTACGTCGGGGTGCAGATCGGTAAATCTTAGCTGAAGCTCCTGAAGCCTTGCTTCACTATCGGCAATCCGCTGATCAAGCTCTGACTGTACCGCACTGCCGGGGTCGATGGATGACGCATTACCCGCCAACTGCTGGCGCAGGGCACTCTGCCTCCGAGTAGCAATGCGCAACTGCGTGCGCACGGACTCGAGTGCTTCCATTGTCGTCTGCAACCGTCCAAAATAATCGCCGCTTTCGCTCGGCATCCTGCCTACGTTTGCCCGTTTGAAGTCAGCCAGTCTGCGTTCCGCATCACTAAGTTCGTTGCCGTACAGCTCCAGTTGTTCACGCAGAAACTCCTGAGCTTTCTGTGTATCGACACGATTTTCGCCGAGTGAGTCTTCAACGAAGATGTTCAGCAGCGTGGCGACAACATCCTGCGCAATCCCAGGATCCGTGTCCCGATAAACGATTTCGTAGAGATTTGCCTCCTGATGAGTGTTAAAAATATCGATGCGCTGACGCATTCCGAAAAGCATGTCGTCCATATCCTCGTCGGTCGGTGCGCGAAGATGCAAGTCCGTTTCCCGGGCGACTTTCTCCAACTGAGGACGGCCGAGCATGGCTGTCGTGACCATTTCGACGCGGCTCAATACGTCCGTATCGACTGTCATTTGCTCAAGCAGCGGTCCCAGAGCAGAATTTGTGTCGACATACACTTTAGCTCGCGATTCGTAGCTGTCGGGATACGAGTAGATTGCGATCCAACTGACCACACAGACAAACCAGGCAACTCCGATTGCCACCCAGCGGTAGCGCCAGCAACCTCTGACCTCCGCCAACAGACTCGCGACTGACTCCCGCATCAGAAAAACGCCTCAGGAATTATGATGACATCGCCTGGCTCAATGTCGATGTTGTGCTCAACCGCCCCTTTATTGAGCAGATCGTCAAGTCGTACACGATACTCTCTATTGTTGGCACCGATCCGGCGCACGAGCTTGGCGCGATTACCGGCTGCAAACTCGCCGAGCCCACCCACGGCAATCATGACGTCGAGCAGGGTCATGCCCTCGCGATACGGAATCATTTGCGGATTTGCCGCCTGACCGACGACTCTGACCTGCTCGGACAACGCGCCGCGAAACTCAGTCACAATGACGTTTACCGCCGGCGACTTGATGTAGGTCGCAAGCACGTCCTCCATATCGCGCGCAAGCTGTGACGGCGTTTTGCCGACAGCAACCATGTCCTCCACCAGTGGAGTCGAAATTTTACCGTCGGGCCGTACCGGCACCTTGGTCGAGATCTCCGGATTTCGCCATACGAAAATGTCGAGGACATCTCCTGGCCCGATCTGATAACTGCTCTGATCAACGGTCTCCTCGCCAGTGCCTCCCGTTGCCGGGGCGGGCGGCAACGTCTGCGTCGTGGCGCAGGCGGAAACCAACAGCGTGCCTGCGATTCCGCAAACAAGCCAGCGTGCTCTTCCTGAGTGCTTCGATTTCATATCCTTTCCATTAACTGTTCCGCCAAGCCCCTGCTTGGAAATTCACTATGGTCCTCAAGCGCAGACGTCAGGAGGCGCTTTGCCTCCGCATGCTGCCGATTTTCCGCAAGTACAACCGCGAGGTGATACTTGACTTCGGGGTTGTCCGGTGACAGCGAAACTGCATTTCTCAGCACATCCTCGGCCTGTTCGTTGTTTCCCTGAAGATGCAGAATCCAGCCCAGCGTATCCGCAATGCTGCCGTTGTCAGGCGCAAGTTTGTGGGCTCGCTCAGCGAGTTCAAGAGCGCCGTCTTTTCCTTCAATGGCGTATTGCCAGGCGAGATTGTTCAGGGCTACAGGATCTTCAGATTCGACGTTCACCAAGGCTTCATATTGTTCAACGGCGTCGGCATGACGACCCGTCGCCTCTAAAATCTGCCCGAAAATCCTGCGCATCTGTGTATCGTCAGGGTTCTCCGACAACCAGCGCTCAAGCGGTGAGACCGCGCGGGCCGGGTCGACGGTTTGATACGCCTGAACGAGGCGCCCAAGAATCATACGACTCCAAAATTCCGAAGCTGCGTCCTCGTAGTGCTCCACCGCGGCTTCCGGTTTACCATCGATCATCTCGATGTCTCCGGCAAGAATTTCAGTCAGTGGACGAACCTCATCGGCACCGTCGAAATCCTCCAGAGCGCGCTTCGCTTCTGCGAAATCTCCGTTTCTGGCATATCCTTCAACCTGAATTGCAAGTCCGACGACCTCCTGCGGCCGAAGCGCACGATAGCGCGTGGCAAATTTGATCGATTTGGTAAATTCGCCGGCAATCAGATGCTGACGTGCCGCGTCCAATTGCACACGCGGATCGCTTTGCAGCGCATTTGCTGCAGTCTCAAGGTTGCGAAGCGCGACTTCCGTCTGCCCCAGTCCTACCTGAACCAGACCCTCCATATGAATCAGCGAGGGTTCATCGCCGTGAATCTCCCGGGCGTCGGCCACAGCTTCCTGAGCAGTTGTGAATTCGCCGGCTGTCAGCAACACTTTCGCCTGCAACAAGCGTGGGCCAAGCGCAGAAGGCATCGCGGCAATACTTTTGTCGAGTAACGGGGCCACCGTAGCAAACCGACCTTGCTCGGTCAGCAGGTCGGCAAGCGCGGCGAGTGCGGGTAAATACGTCACGTCGGATTCAAGTGCGGCTCGAAACGCCTCCTCTGCGCTGTCGCTGTCGCCTTTCCCCAATGCGATCTGCCCAAGGCTGTAATGCGCCTGCGCGTTGTTCGAGTCGAGTTCAAGCGCTCGATTCAACAGCGACTGTGCCCGATCGGCATCCCCGAGTGTCTGATGCAGATTCGCCGCAATGACATACGCAACGGCATCTTCGGTATGTTCCGATACAAGCTGCTCGGCCTCCCGTATTGCCGCTTCACGATCGTTTCCCCGAAGATGAGCGGCGATAATCAACGATTCACGGCGATAATTTCTATCGCTTTCCGCAGGCAACGACTCCAGCAGTTCTATTGCACGTTCGTATTCACCATTCGCGAGGAGCACCGCGGCCAGAGAGATGCTTGTTTGCGGGTCATCAGGATTCGCGGCAACGCTGCGTTCCAGGTAGGCGATCGCCGATGCGGAGTTACCCAACCCCAGTTCCGCCCGGCTCATCATCGTCAACAACACAGGATCGTCGGAGTCCTGTCCGCCGAGCGCAGTAAGCGACTCCAGAGCATCGGCGGGTTTGTCGAGGCGGAGCTGCGTTTCGGCGAGCAACCGCCGCGTCATTTCGCCGCCCACGTTTTCCCGAACGGCTCTCGACAGATACATTTCTGCCTGCAGCAGATGATTCTGCGAGAAATTGACCGCGCCGAGTATTGCCTGTCCCTGCGGATCGTTCGGCGCCGCCGAGATGTACTCCTGCAACTCGGCCTGCGCAAGATCAAACTGCCCTTTGCCGAAATAAATCCTGCCCCGCAGGTAGTTCAGTGCAATGTGCTCCGGAACGAGTTCCTCAAGCTCCGCAAGCCACAATTCTGCGTTGTCGAAGTCCTGACTTGCCAGGTATGTCCCGATAAGACTCAAGCGATTCAGAAAAATACCGACAAACGGTGTTTCGGGCGTTTCGGCGTTGACTGCCTGAGTGTAGGCCGCCGTGGCATCGTCCGAATTGCCCTGCGACACGTTCAGGTCGCCGAGCGCGCGCCATGCTAGTACTGAATCCGGGTTCTCTGACGTCGCCGAATTAAGCAGCGTAAACGCCTCGGAGATACTGCCTTTGTCCGCCGCGATGTTTGCAAGACCGACGTTCGCAGCCGAATTTGTACTGTCCTGCTGCAGCGCCGCCCGAAATCTCGGCTCAGCTTCTGCTGGCGATCCTGTAGCAAGCAGCACGTCACCAATCAGAACTTCCACCGCGGGATTCCCGCCATCGGCCGGCAGTCGCGGCAGAACATCCGTCGTCGCAGCCTCGGCCTGACCCATTTCGACGAGCGTGCGGCCGTAACTCAGCAAAACGGGTAAGGAATCGTTTCCCAACTCCACAGCGCGGGCGTATTCCGTTCTTGCCGTCTCGTAATCGCCCAACCGGTACGAGGCAGCCGCCAACAGTTCGCGCGCATCGGCGACGTCTTCGTTGGAACGAAGAATATTCTTGAGTTCAATAACTGCGGCACGGTACTCGTGCTCATTCAGGTACCCCTGAGCGCGGGCAAGGCGTTCCTCTACGGTCGGCTGGCAAGCGGCAAGTGTGGCACCTGCCACCAAAAACAGAATGACTCTAGTGGGCCGCTTGATAGATTCGGTCACTCTCAGAGTCCTTCTCAAGGGGCAGACCCAGGCGAAGCGGTGCCGGCATAGCGAGGCTATGTCAAGCCGCTTTAACACCGGTATGCCCCTTGAGAAGGGCTCCCTGTGGGTCGCACCACAACGCCCTTCGGCGGCGTTGAGCTCGCTTGAATTGGCGACGGCCAGTCCTGCGCTCGCTCGCCTTGCCCAAGGGCGTTGTGATGCGACTGAAAGTCACCGAATTTATCAAGCGGCCCACTAGTTGGCCGACAAAGCTTCACCAGCTTAACCTTCATTAGGGTCCGTCTCCCTTGCCCAGTCCACGGTTGAACAGCCCCGAAAGGCCTGCGAATCAAGGAATTATACAGGTATTCTGTATGATGGCAGCGACGCCGCACGCATCTTTGTGTGAGAACCGCGTCACAAATCTCCGCAATATCCAGTCATTGCCGGGCTGCCGGCGCACAATCCAGATTCAGGCAAAATGAAGTGCCCTTGCCCTCTTCGCTGACCACGTCTACGGTGCCTCCCATAGTGCGCACCGTCTCTCTGATCTGGTAGGCACCGATACCCATACCCTGAATTCCCTTTGTGCTGTCGAACGGCCTGAACAGCCGTTCCGCGATGAACTGCTCGCTCATGCCGCTGCCGTTATCGACGATGCACACGGAGCACATTTTATCCGTGACGGTAACATTTGCCGTAACCTCACCATCCGTGCTGCACGCGTCCTGCGCGTTACGAATCGCGTGTACAATGGCCATCTGCAGTCGGTCCCGATCACCAACAACCCAGACTCGCTGATCCGGCAACCGAACCGAAGGCTCAGGCTGCCGATCGGCACAGTCAGATACAGCCCTTACGGTAATTTCGCCCAGTTCGACGCGTTCCTCAATCACGCGACGCGAGCCTTGCTGGAGTTGTTCGATGACACGCCGGATTCGATGCGCACCCGATTTGATCGTATCGATGGCATCTTCGATGAAACTCGGATTGGATTTGTGCCGAACTGAGTTCTCCACGATCAGCGACTGCTGCGCCAGCACGTTCTTCAGATCATGCATCAGATAGGCAGTGAGCTTGTTAAACGCTTCGAATTGCTTACTTTGTGACAATAACTCCGTCGATCGTTCCTGCAGCAGGTGACTGGCAATTTGTCTGCCGACCGTCTTGAGCAAATCGCGATCTTCGAAATTGAGTCTGACTCCAGCGTCGGACTTACCCAGCACGACGAATCCAACCAGCGCATCTCCTCCGAGCAGAGGGATCACTGCCTCCGGCCTTTGCAATCCCAGATTGTCCACCGCAAATTCGAGGTTTTTGTAGCGACCGCGATCCTGTCTGTACTCTTCAACCTCCACAATCCAGCCTGTGTCGAGCATAAACGCAACGATGTTGTCATTCTCGTGCAGACCCTGGCTCACCATCGCCGTATTCCATGAAGAAGCTGTGCGAAACTCCTCGTCGTCATCGGCCTTCATCCACAGCACACCCTGATGCGCCCCATAGATGTCCGCCAGTGCCTTTATTGCACGCTTTTTTAAGGGAAGCTCATCTTCTCCGGCCGTCAGCGTCCTTATCAGACGAAGCCATTCCTCGCGATAGTCGTACTTGTTCTCATAGAAATGCTTGCTGATAAAAACGCGTATCTGGGCCCTTACACGACTGGAGATGAGAAGCGCCGCAAGAAATACAATGACGGCAACAAGAAATACAACCTTGCCGACATCTCCCCACGAACCGCCGTAGTTGCCGACATACTGTCCAACCACGCCGCCCAGGGTGAGATAGGCACCTGCGGCAAACACGGTTGCGGTGTGGAATATGATTTGCCGCGAAACGAACAATCCGCCAGACCATGTGGGTGAACGTCTGACAGCGAGCGCGATCGGCGGTGCCGCCATGGCGACAACGTAACCTCTTGCCGCCTGAAGCGCAGGCTGTAGTCCGCCGGAAAGTACGGCCTGTGAAAACAGCAGCAAATCGTAAAGGAATACAATCGCCACGCCGACGACCAGAAACTTCAGGCCGCGCCGCTGCGTGTCGCGTGCATTCCGATAAATCTGCTCCAGATAAATCAGTACGACGAGGGCTGAAATTACCTTGCCCAAAACCAGTATGTCGGCGGCCCCTGAGCCGCGCCCCTGCCAGCTAAATACGAATCCCGTCGCAATTATCGCCGCGGGAACGGCCGGCCCCAGATAACGGATCACTGATGCCCCGCCGCCGGCGACGGCCCCTCTGAGCACACCCGATAGAAACAGAATCCACGCCAGATCCCGCAAAAACTCCGCATAAAACGTCATGTCGGGGGAGATACGTGTCACAACGGCCGGCCAGGCGAAACACAACGACCACAGCACGGTAGCCAGCGCTGCCAGACCGAGCAGTACGACGTGCGACCGCCTGCGCAGGGCGGTTATCATCAGGCCAAAAAGGAATAGAAAACCAATGCCCGAGAGCAAGTAGCCGAAAAACGCAGCCAGCCGCAGGGTATCAGTCATTATCGGGTGCTATCTCGCGCCCTTGCTCCAGAGAATCACTTCCACTGTCTGTAGCACGATTACAAGATCCAAAAGAAAATTCTGATTCTTCACATAGTAGAGATCGTACTGCAATTTTTCGGCGGCGTCCTCTTCGGACGACCCATACGAATATTTGAGCTGCGCCCAGCCGGTAACACCGGGTTTCACCGTGTGTCTTTCCGAGTAATACGGGATACTCTCTTCAAGTTCACGCACAAACTGCGGACGCTCGGGGCGCGGCCCAACCAGGCTCATCTCGCCTTTGAGCACGTTGAACACCTGAGGTAACTCATCCAGACGAAACTTTCTGAGCTTCGCGCCTACCCTCGTAACTCGGCTATCGTTCTCTTCGGCCCAGACCGCTTTGCCGTCCGCCTCCGCATTCTCGATCATGCTACGAAACTTTAGTACGTCGAATGTGTCCCCGTGCAGGCCTACGCGCTGTTGCCGGTAGAAAACCGAAGCATTCGCACCGTCTTCCAGCTTGATCAGTAACGCGATAATCAGCATTACAGGCCACGAGACGGCGAATACGACCGCCGACAAGGTTACGTCAATCAAACGCTTGACGACCCGCCGCCCGAGTCCGACGCGGAAACCCGGCGAAAATATCAGCCATCCGGGATTCACGAGGTCAATACGAATTTTGCCGGTTTCACGCTCGAGAAATTCGACGAGATCGACGACGTTAATTCCGCGCAGTTTGCAATCTAGAAGCTCCCGAATCGGGAGGTTGCCACGGCGATCATCCATCGCGATCACTATTTCATCGGCATTGACCCTCTCTGCCAGTTCGAGCAGTGAGCCGTTTTTCTCAACGAGGTCGGAATGATCGAACTTTTGAGAGTCACCGGGTGCCGGCAGCACGCCGACAATCTTGAAACCGCGGCGATCGGCACGACGGCGTAACCCGGATATCGCGGACGAACGCTCTCCCGCACCGTAGATGAGCGACCGGTGACGAAACATGTTGTCATCGACATTGCGAACGAAAATGTAGCGAAGCAGCAACAATAGACTCGAGGCCGCAAATGCCGACACAATGGCCATGTCGAGCGGCATGCGTATAGTGGGAACCAGATAAAACAATGCCGCCAGCACCAGCCCGCTGCCCGAAACGGCAACAATGACTCTGATCAGGACTTCATGGAAAAACACCCGCTGGTGAAACTGGTACAGGCCGGTCGCAATCAGGCTCACGAGCATCACCGCGGAAACAATCACGGCTTTGGGGAGCAGCGGTCCCAGGAATTTCTCACTGAGCTGCAAATCGCCGAACAGGATAATCGCCGCCGCGTACACGGACAGGAACAATATCGCCAGTTCGGCGATACCGAGCAGCAGCAACGGGGTGCGTACCGTCTTATTTATTGACCATGCGGGCATTTTTTCTCTGAATGTGTCTCATACGACGTGGACGACAAACTCCGGATTCGCGGCAACAATCGTAATTGTATCGGTTCCGGTGTGATGTTTGTGTGACTGTGCTCTCGGGTTCTACGCAAGTGATACGTGTGCTTCAATGTCACAAGAGTTCGATATCTCCTGGTACAGACGAATACAACGCATGAAAAGACACCTCATTGCCCCCATTGGCGTTCTGCTGATCCTGATCGGCACAATAGTTGCCCATATTATGTCAATTGACGGCCATTCGCCGCTAGTACTGGCCCTGCTCGATTCATTACATGCGCCCGGATTCGCTCTGTTAACGGTTGTCACACTGCTTGCGCTTCCGCCGGAATACCGGTCCGTTCAGTCGACGATCAGAGTCGCTATTGGAGTAGCGTTCACTGCCATTCTACTGGAAGGCGCCCAGGTTTTTTTCAATCGCGATGCCGACATCGGCGACCTGCTTGCCGATGTCGTCGGCATACTGAGCGCGGCCTGCGCCTATGTAGCGATTCTGGGATTCCGCCGAAAACTATTCACATGGGTCTCCCTGGCTCTGGCCGTGGCCACCGTCGCAGGCCCGCTGATCGCAGCACATGCGGTAATTCAGCAGCGATTGTCGGTGCCAATACTGGCCGACTTCGAGTCAGGCTGGCAATCCAGTCTATACGCCGGAACACCGCCTGGACACGTTGACATAGTAGGCACACCCCCGCACTGGCCGAAATCTACCGGGCACGTCGCGCGTGTACTCATGTCGATTCCCAAACTGGCCGGAATTGAGCTACACCCGTTCGGAAACTGGCTCGGATACCATGAACTTGCTTTCGACATCGCCTCTGCCGATGACCGGAGTTTTGAAATCTCCCTGCGCATCCACGATGCGCATCACACGTCTCGATACTACGACAGATTCAGAACGAAATTTGAAATTGGCGACGAACCAAGGACGATTCGAATACCGCTAACCGACGTGTTTCATGCGCCGCGAGACCGGCGCATGGACCTTGCCAGGATTTCGGCGCTTGTCTTTTTTGTCGCGGAACCTTCAGGCGGAGAAGTAATGCTGCTCGACAACATTCGTCTCGAATGAGTAACAGGTCACACTGCCAGCGCGACATCGTACGGGCGAACGATTAGAATGCAGGCACCTGGAACCTCGGACCTCGTCAGTGAAAAAAATCCATCTGATCGCCGCGGCGCGCCCCAATTTTATGAAAGTGGCACCTTTGTATCACGCGCTGAATCGTACGGACTGGGCAACGCCGGCACTGATCCACACCGGGCAGCACTATGACCGGAATATGTCCGACGCCATCCTCGAGGATCTGGGACTGCCGCAGCCGCATGTGCATCTCGGTGTGGGCAGCGGATCGCACGCGGAACAGACAGGCGGCGTCATGATCGCCTACGAAAAGGTCTGCATCGACGACCGGCCCGACTGGGTAATTGTCGTAGGCGACGTTAACTCAACGATTGCGTGCGCGATGGTCGGTGCAAAGCTGTGGATGCCAGTTGTTCATCTTGAGGCAGGTCTGCGAAGCCGAGACCGGCAGATGCCCGAAGAAATTAATCGGCTCGCAACCGATGCGATCGCGGATGTATTGTGGACGCCGTCGCCGGACGCCGACGAGAACCTGCTGGCCGAGGGTGTGCCGAAACATCGAATCGACCGTATCGGCAATATCATGATCGACTCGTTCGAGATGATGCGAGAACGTATCGATGCTGAACGTATGGCGGAGGCTCTTGAACTTGAGCCGGGCAAATTCGGGCTGGTGACGCTGCATAGACCGTCCAACGTGGATTCGGTTGATACGCTGGAGCCTATTGTCAACGCGCTCATCGACGCATCGAAGTCGCTGCAAATCGTGTTTGTAGCGCACCCCAGGACCATCAGCGGGCTCGAAGCTACGGGCCTTAAGGAACGTCTGACCGAGGCTCCGGGTATCACGTTGCTGGAGCCGTTGCCGTACATTCGCTTCATGAGCCTCGTGACGTCCTCGCGAGTCGTCATCACGGATTCCGGCGGCCTGCAGGAAGAAACGTCGTACCTCGGTATTCCCTGCCTTACGTTGCGCGACAATACCGAAAGGCCGATTACCGTGGAACAGGGTACGAACGAACTGGTCAACGCGCAATCGCTCGCCGGCCACCTGCAAGAGGTGCTTTCAGGAAACTGGAAAAAAGGCCAGCCGCTCGACCTGTGGGACGGCAGAACGGCGGAACGTGCCGTTGAATACCTGCGCCGGCGTTCGGCCTGAACGGCGGAACAAACTCCGCGGCGACTACTGCAGCAGTTTGACGAGCTCGTCCGTTTTCTCGCGCATCAGCGATTCGTCACCACGGCTTTCTACGTTTAATCTGACTACGGGCTCGGTATTCGACTTACGGATGTTGAAGCGCCATCGGTCGAACTCAAAACTGAAGCCGTCGGTGTCGTCGACTCGATTCGCCTGCGGGGCGTACGCATCGTACAAAGCCTGAAGCGTTGCGCCGGCGTCTTTGACCTCACGATTGATTTCTCCACTCGCCGGGAAGCGACGCATTCTTTCGCCGACCAGTTCGGACAATGACAGACCACTTGTCGACATGAGTTCGGCGACCAGCAGCCAGGGAATCATGCCGCTGTCGGCATAGGAAAAGTCGCGAAAATAATGGTGCGCACTCATTTCCCCACCATAGGCCGCATCGACATCGCGCATGGTTTCCTTGATGAATGAGTGTCCGGACTTGCTTTGCACGGCCTCCCCGCCGGCGGTCCCCACAATCTCGAGCGTGTTCCAGGTCATGCGGGGATCGTGGACGATTTTCTGCCCGGGTTGCTTGCGCAGAATGTTCTCGGCGAGCAAACCAACAATGTAGTAGCCCTCGATAAACGTACCGTTTTCATCGAATAGGAAACAGCGATCGAAATCGCCGTCCCAGGCGATGCCCATATCTGAACCGCTCGCGCGCACAGCGTCGGCGGTCGCCGCCTGGTTTTCGAGCAGCATCGGGTTTGGAATACCGTTGGGGAATGTGCCGTCGGGTGGGTAATTGACGTCGATAAAGTCGAACGGGAGGCGGCTGCGCAGGCCATCCATCGCGATGCCGGCACCGCCATTGCCCGGATTGACGACGAGCTTTAGCGGCTTGAGTGCGGTCGTATCGATGTAGGTCAGCAGGTGGTCGACGTATTCGTCGAAAATATCCACCGAGGTACGCGCACCCGGAGCCAAGGCGGAACGGCGCTCAGCCCGTTCTGCAAGCGCACGAATATCCTCAAGCCCTGAGTCGCCACTGATTGGACGCGCTTCCTGGCGCACGAGTTTGAGCCCGTTGTAATCCGCCGGATTGTGACTTGCCGTGATCATGATTCCACCATCCGCCGACAGTGCAGACGTACCGAAATAGACCATCTCGGTACCGCCGACGCCGACGTCCAGTGCTTCGGCACCCGCTTCCGTGATGCCCTCGCAGACTGCATCTGTCAGTTCGCTGCTCGAGAGTCGTATGTCGCGCCCAACGACGATGCGCCCGGCCGACAGGTATTCCGCTGTCGCATTGCCGATCCGGTACGCAATGTCTGCATTGAGCTGATCGGGAATGCGTCCGCGAATGTCGTAGGCTTTGAAACAGGTGATATCAATTTTCATGTTACTTCGCATTTCCAAAACACAGCCTCAATTCTGCACGCGTCCTCGCCCGATGGCATAGTAGGCGATGCCGAGTTTCTCCACCGCATCCGGGTCGTACAGGTTCCTGCCATCGAAAATTACAGCGTCGCCAAGCGTCTGTGCCAACGTTGAGAAATCCGGACTCCTGAATTCCTGCCATTCGGTAATGATGACCAGAGCATCGGCGCCTTCGACCGCCTCGTAGGCACTGTCGCACAACGTCAGTCCCGGCTGGTCAGGGTACAGCCTCGCGGCCTCCTCCATGGCTTCCGGGTCGTAGGCTCGAACACTTACACCGGCCTCCCAAAGCGCTTCCATTACGACGCGGCTCGGCGCCTCGCGCATGTCGTCGGTACTGGGCTTGAACGACAGCCCCCAGAGTGCAACGGTTTTGCCATTGAGATCGTTGTCGTAATGCGCGCGAATCTTTTCAACAATGCGCTGCTTTTGCCGGTAGTTAACCCCTTCCACGGCGTTGAGCAGAGTGGCCTCGTAGCCGGAGGCAGCGGCCGAGCGTGCCAGAGCCTGAACGTCCTTGGGAAAACACGAACCGCCGTAGCCGGCGCCCGGATAGATGAAGTGGTAGCCGATACGCGGATCGGAACCGATACCGACGCGCACGTTCTCGATGTCGGCACCGAAACGTTCCGCGAGATTCGCCAGTTCGTTCATAAAGCTGATCTTGGTCGCCAGCATTGCGTTCGCAGCGTACTTGGTGAGTTCCGCCGAGCGCACGTCCATGCTGATCACGCGATCGTGATTGCGATTAAAGGGCTCGTAAAGGGACTTAAGCAACTCAGTAGTTCGAGGATTGTCCGTACCGACGATGATGCGATCCGGCTTCATGAAGTCGCCGATGGCCGCACCTTCCTTTAAGAACTCCGGGTTGGACACGACGTCGAACTCAACGGTGCTGCCGCGACGGTCGAGTTCCTGTTGAATCTGTTCCTTGACTTTGTCCGCGGTCCCCACCGGCACCGTCGACTTATCGACGACGATCCGGTACTCATCCATATGTTCGCCAATTGTCTTCGCGACGGCCAGCACATGCTTCAAGTCCGCGGAGCCATCTTCGTCGGGCGGCGTGCCCACGGCGATAAACTGGAACAAGCCGTGGCTGACTGCCTTTGCAACATCCGTTGTAAATTCGAGGCGGCCGGCCTCGTGGTTGCGCTCGATGTAGGCATCCAGTCCCGGCTCGTAGATCGGAATTTTGCCGTTATTCAGGCCTTCGATCTTTTTTTCGTCGATGTCGCAGCAGACGACGTGATTGCCCATTTCGGCCATGCACGCACCGGTCACAAGGCCCACGTAGCCGGAGCCAAAAATAGAAATTCGCATCAGGACAGCCGATAGCTTGTTTAATGTGACCGATTATACAGTGGAATGTTTTTACCTTGTGGCGCAGTGGCTCACAGATTGTGGTCAACTGCCGGGTGTCGGAAACTCCACGACCGTGGAGGCATCTGCCGTACCCGTTTTTTGCTGATTGATCCACACGAGATCCGCGATGCCGTCGGACGGTTTGTATCCGTGTACGACACTCATCAGTATCTCCCGAGTTCGCTTGCGGTCCAGCGATAGAGTCGCCTCATTTAGCTGGTCGAGCACGCCAGACAACTGACTATAGTGAATCATTTCTTCATTGGCACGAAGAATGCGCGGGTGGTCGGTGCCCGTGACGTCGGTACCAATCAACAGTTCCTCATAGAGCTTTTCTGCCGGCCGCAGCCCTGTGAACTGAATTTCGATATCGCCGTCCGGATTGTCCTTGTCCCTGACCGTCAGTCCCATCAGACGAATCATGCGATGGGCAAGGTCCAGAATGCGCACGGGCTCGCCCATGTCGAGTACGAACACGTCGCCCCCCTTTGCCATTGCCGCGGCCTGCACCACGAGTTGCGCCGCTTCGGGAATCGTCATGAAATAGCGAATGATGTCGCGATGCGTGACGGTTACGGGCCCGCCCGATCGGATCTGCTCACGGAACAACGGTACTACCGACCCCGACGATTCGAGCACGTTGCCGAAGCGAACCATGCAGAAACACGTATCCGAAAACTGATCCTGCAGCGCCTGCAGAATCAGTTCCGCAAATCGCTTGGTCGCACCCATGACATTTGTCGGACTCACGGCCTTGTCGGTAGAGATAAGCACAAAGCTGTCGACGTTGGCCGCAATCGCGGCCTGCGCGAGATGCAGGGTGCCGACTACGTTGTTGTGCACACCTTCGAGGATATTGTGCTCGACCACAGGCACGTGTTTGTACGCCGCCGCGTGATAGACCGTGCTGATCTCGAAAGTCTCCAGCACTTCCTGGATGCGCGCCTTGTGATGCACGGAACCCAGCAGCGGAATGATCTCGCAGGGCGTCACACCCTCGTCCAACGTCGTCGCGCGCAACTCTTTTTCGATTGCGTAGAGACCGTATTCCGAAATTTCGAACAACACAAGGGACTTAGGACTTAACTGGATGATCTGACGGCATAACTCAGAACCGATTGAGCCACCGGCTCCCGTCACCATGACGTTCCTGCCGGTAATGGACGCCCCGAGTAATTTCGGATTCGGCGGCACCGGATTGCGGCCAAGGATATCTTTGACTTCCACTTCCCGAATGTCGTCGACGCGCGCCTTACCCGAAACGAGATCGGCGAGGCCCGGCATCGTCTGTACATGAACCGGAAAATCGGACAGATACTCAATGACAGCGCGCCGCTTCCTGCGCGACGCACTCGGAATCGCCAGCAGCACGCGTTTGGCATCGTACTTGTCGATCAACGAGGCAATCTGATCCGGCGCATAGACCACGAGACCTTTGATGGTCTTGTTGTGCAGAGCAATGTCGTTGTCGACGAGACCGACCGGATAAAACTCATCGCCGCCCTGCAGGCCGTTCGCCAACTGAGCACCGGCCTTGCCCGCGCCGTAGATAATGACGGGTTCGCGCTCACGCTCAGATCGGCGCTTGACGAGCAGTACACGACCAAGCACGCGACTTCCTGCCATGTAGATAAAACTCAGTCCGAAGAAGGCGACGGACCAGCGCAGCGGTGGCGGCACCGTGGCGAAAATGGATATAAGTCCGGTACCGGCCAGGGTGGCTGCTGCGGAAATTTTCGCTGCCGCGATAAACAGATCGTTGCCCATGTAGCGCACGAGCGATCGGTACATGCCCAGCGCCCACGCAATGGCCAGCGCAATGACGGCCGTGGCGCTATAAACCAGCGACAACGCCGACTCTGTCGTAACAGAGCCGGACAACAGCCATCCCGTGGCAAATGCACACAGCAGAATACCGCCAAAGTCCGCCCCTGCCGATACAATCTGTTTTACGCTCCTCGGCAGCTCGACAAGCAGCTCGCGAATCCTGTCGGCCGCTCCGTTGTTGACGTCACGCTCTTTCAAACTAAATCCAACCCTGCCTTAGCATGGCGCTACCATATGTGACATAACGCCCTGATACAAGTCAGTAATTCTCCTACCTTTCAGTGACTTAGAATTAGTCTAACTCGTAATAGAATGGGTTGCCATTAAAGTACACCTCGCGACACGGATATCGGCTGACGCCCGCAATTGGCGCAGCGTTACTAGGGTCTGTTGACAATTAAAGGTAAACTATTGTTCCAACTCATTGAAGGAGTTGGATCGATGCCCCGATTACTCTTAAGAAATGACCAGTTCGAGCGGATCGAAGCCATGCTGCCGGGCAAGCCCGGCGACTGCGGTGTGACCGCCAAAGATAACCGCTTGTTCGTCGAAGCGGTGCTGTGGATCGCACGAACCGGCTCGCCGTGGCGGGACCTGCCAGAGAGCTTTGGCCCCTGGAACAGCGTGTACAAACGCTTTGCCCGTTGGTCGGACAAAGGCATCTGGCACCGGGTGTTTGCGGAGCTGGCCAAAGACGCCGATTTTGAAGAAGTGTTTTTGGATTCCACCATTGTCCGAGCGCACCAGCATGCGGCAGGGGCGGCAAAAAAAACGGTCCGCAGGCGCTCGGCCGCTCGCGCGGCGGACTGACGACAAAAATTCATGGCCTGGTAGAAGGCCTGGGATTGTTGGCACGATGGACGCTGACTGCCGGTCAGGTGCATGACCTGACGGAGGCGCAGGGTCTGATCGATGGTCTGTCCACCGAGGCCGTCGTCGCCGACAAAGCTTACGATTCGGACGCGCTGATCACGGCTATCGAAGCACTGCCTGCGAACGCCGTGATACCGCCCAAAGCGAACCGCATTGAACAACGCGCATTTGATCGCCATCAGTACAAACACCGCAACCTCATTGAATGTTTTTTTGCCCGTCTCAAGCAGTTCCGACGCATCGCCACACGCTACGACAAACTCGCCTGTCGATATTCTGCCTTCATTGCTATCGTCGCCAGCTTCCTGTGGCTTTGCTGATTGTCAACAGACCCTAGTCGACGATTTCGGCCTGATAGAGCTCGCAGGTGGTCCAACTTGTTACTCTTCCCTTGAACGTTGCCTTCTGTGCCTGCGCCGACATCAGCAGAGAAACCAGCGTGGTATTGGACGACTGTACCCAACAGAAACCGCCGGAATGGTAACCTGCGGGGTCCGCGGCGCACGATCCGCACTTGTTCGTCGTGCCGTCGTTGACCTGGAACAGAACATGGCTGGCACGGTATGCCAGTTTTTTGATTTCCCCCTGGTCGATGGCTTCGGTGGCAAAAGCCGATCCGGTGATCGCAAGTATGGTCACAGTCAGAATGTATCTCATCGTCTTATCTCCTGGTTTTCTATCTCGTTTATCGGCTTGCAGCTTTTTTGATCAGCCAACAAACGTGCAGAGAATGCTTGTTGAATCGCTGCGAATTTAGCAGGGAACATCTCGCGTGCAGATTTTCGACAGACCTTCCGAGTTCGACGACAATCCGGTTGTCATTTTTCGCCGTAATGGAGCCAGCGGTTTTCGGCGTAATAGAGCCACTTTTTGTTGCTGATTTTCAGGCTCGAACGGGTGCATTATTTTCCTGATTCCGGGTGTTTTTCAAGTTGGTTGTCGAGCGGCCTTGGAGAGCGATAACTTTTGCCATCCAACACGACGCGGTAGGCGGCGTGGCGCAACCGGTCAAGCGTTGCCGCACCGAGCAACTGGTTGGGGAAGGCATCGCCCCATTCTGAGAAGTCGAGGTTGCTGGTGATGACGGTGGCGGCACGCTCATAACGCTCGGCGATCAGGTCATGGAAGTCCTCGTCATGGGGATGGCGAAGCGGTTTGAGGCCGAAGTCGTCGATAATGAGCAGCGGCACCCTGACCAGGTTCTGGAACCTGCGATCGAAGGAGTCGGTGGCTCTGGCGGCATGCAGGTCGCCGAGCAGCTTGGACAGGGAGGTAAACAGCACATCGCGACCCTGGCGCACGGCGGCATGGCCGATGGCCTGGGCGATGTGGCTTTTGCCGGTGCCGCAGGGCCCGGCGATGAGAACCGCGACCTTCTCGTCGATAAAGCGTCCGGTGACCAGTTCATGGATCAGTGCTGAGTTGATGTTCGGATTGAAGCTGAAGTCGAACTGGTCGAGGGTTTTGTTGGTGCGGAAGGCGGCACGCCTGAGCCGCGTGGCAAAGCGCTTTTGTTCCCGCCTTGCGATCTCGTCGCTGATCAGCAGCGAGAGGAACTCAGGGTAAGCCATTTTCTTGTCGATGGCCTGTTTGTTCCTCGATTCCAGTGAGTCGAGGATGCCGGACAGCCGCAGTTGTTTGAGCATGGGAGCCAGTTCAGGCATGGGATTCATGGTGATATCTCCTGTGTCAGTGTTTCAGTAAGGATTTGATGTCCCGGCTAAAGCGTCCCTGGCCGGTGTAGCTGTCGGCCAGGGTGTCGAAGGCCCGTTGTGCCGAGGGGTGTTGCTCGAGGCCTTTTTCGAGGATGGTCTTGACGGTGCGATAGCGCGGGTTGTTGTAGCTCAGCGCTCGCTGGCAGGCGGCCTCGAGGCGGGTGCTGCCATACTTGTCACGGAGCCGGATGACGCCCTGGGCGGCGCGCAGATTATCGAGGACCCGGTCAGCGAACAGCGTGCGGATCAGCTGATGGCAGGATGCACCGATGTTCTCCGACTGGCGTAAACACCATTGCGGATCACGCATCTTCCAGGCAATGGCTTCCGGCGGCAGATGGTCGTCGATACTGGCGCGGCTGCCCGGCTTAAAGTGCCGGGAATGCACCGCCACCAGCTCGTGGTCGCGGTAGATACGCACGGTAACCGGCGTTGCCTTAAGCCACAATGACTGCCCGATCAGCTTGAAGGGCACTGAGTACAGGCATTTCTCGAACTGCACATGGCAATCGCGGTGGACCTTGACTTTGGCCCATTCGGCGAGTTCCGGCGCCACCGCCGGTAAGCGCTGCAGCAAGGGCTTCTCGATCTCAAAGCGCACCAGCGGCTGCTCGTGCGTGCTGCCGTGGACGCGGTTGCCGGCCTCCTCGAGGACCCAGGTCTGCAACTGCCGGTTGGCATCGACGATATCCCGGAACTCGCGCAACGGCAAAAAGCCGGTCTTGAGGTATTTGATACCCGATTCCACGCGACCCTTCATCTGCGGCTGTCGTGGCGGCAGGGCGTCGATCCTGAAGCCGTAGCCTTCGGCGTACTCGGCATAGGCGCGCTGCACCACGGGATCGCGGCGACAGGCGCGGGTAATGGCGCACCTGGCGTTGTCGATGATGAGTTTTTGCGGCACACCGCCGAACCACTCGAAGGCGCGGCGGTGGCATTCCAGCCAGGTCGGTACCTTCTGATTCAGCACGATCTCCGCGTACTGGTGCCGGCTCCAGCACAACGTCATCAGGAAGAACCAGGTCTTGACGATCTCGCCGGTCTCCACGTCGATCAGTTCCGGGCCGCTGCCAAAATCGATCTGGGCGGCTTCGCCCGGTGCAAACTCGAGCGGCATCGTCGCCTTCGGTCGGCGCGGCTTGATGCTTTGCACGAAGCGGTACACCGACGAGTAGCTGCCGCTGTACTGGTATTCTCGCTTGAGCGCCTGGTGGATCGCACGGCACGGTGTGTCGAGAGCCACCCATCGCTCGACCTTGTCGCGAAACGGCTCAACGCCGGAGACCGAAGACGACCGCGGCCGGGCCCGTGGCAGGGCCTCGGCCAGCACCGCATCCTCGGGCAAGGGCCGCCCCGGATCCAGCCATCCTTCGGCCTCGGCCAGCCGGCGCAGCGCTTTCGCCTTGGGACGGCCGATCAGACCCGCCCTGGCCAGGGCCCGGTCGGAATCGCCGAGCCGCATGCGCACCAATACTTGTCGTAGTTCGTACATCTCGAACCTCCTGTTTGCCATCGATACCCTCGCTCAAAAAACCGCGAGGGTATCTGCATTTATGGAAAGTTCGAGCCTGAAATCAGAGCCGCAGTGGCTCCATTACGCCGAAAACGTAACGGCTCCATTACGGTGAAAACCAGGTGGCTCCTTTACGCCGAAAACGCATTGGCTCTATATCGGTGAAAACTGACACCGGTATTGCATGCGCCACTACCGAACAGCCTGATTTCTTTTCCCGCGATGTATGCGGCAATAATCGTCGAAAGCACCGATTTTCCGAACGCCGTGTTCGCATCAATAACGAAACGGTGCGTAACGTTGCAGGCGGCCGCACCCGTGACTGCGCCGTCCGGCGCTATATAGAGTTTCCTCAGAAAGTCAGTACGCAGGTATTTGAGGTAACCCTCGGCGATCGATCAAGCGCTTTCGCCGATGCGGCATTGTCCAGGTTCGCAGTCGCGGTAATATCCCCTCCGCAAGAGCCTTTTTGTAGAGTGCAAAAAAGATCCGCAACAGGATCAGTAGATCCATCACCAGGAAGATGCTGTTGATCCAGGCCGCCGAGGTATCAGCCCGTTTGGCACGAATGTAGTTGAGCCGATAACCGTTCTTGCCTTGCCCGAACTTGCCTTCGATCGGAATGCGTTGCAGGTACTCCTCTCGTCGCTGTGCCTGCAAGCGCTTCAGCTCTTGCCGATTCGCATCCGTGACCTTCTTCGGCCGTCCCAGCGGTTTGCCTGCCGGCAAAGTGGATACCCCTGTGTTTCAGATAACGCCGATTCTCGCGCGTGCCATAGAGCGGATCACCCAATACCTTTTCGGGATAGTATCCATAGCGCCGACGGTAATCTTCAACCTGGGATTGCAGGTCACCTCCTTCGTGAAACGCATCCCAACGCAGACGGTCCACCCGCGCCAGACCCTGGCTGCTCAGACTGACACTGAGCTTGGCACCAAACTCCACGGATTTGCTCTGCTTGCCGCGAACGATCGGCCGCACATACGGCTGGCTGATATTGACAATGCGATCATCACAGCGGCGAACTTTGTCACAATACATCTGCCACTGCTGTGCATAGACATGCTGAATCACCCAGTAGCGATGCAATAACCAGCGTGGCAACGGCAGCCTCGTCCCAACCGGCCAGTGTGCCAGCAAACCCTCGATATGCTTGAGGTTGCGGCGCAGATACTGCAACTGCTGCTTGATCCCGCGGCGCATTACCTTGCCACCGGGACGCCGGCGTTTGGCAACCGCCAGATAGGCCTTGCGCGCCTTTTGGCGATACGTTCGCGGCTTCTTCTTCAGTGCAGTTTGGGGATACAGTTTGTCGATGATCTGTTCACTGAACTCTCTGGCCTCATTCAGCAGACTCAGGTCGGTGGGATAACGTATCGCCTGCTCACAAACCGTCGCATCCAGGATCAACTTTCCCTGGTGAGTTGCTTCTTCTTGCCGGACCCTTACGCCTGAACCCGAGAAGCGATCATCGCCGTCGTCCGGTGGCTCTTCAGGCTCGTGCCCTCGAGTCTTCCCAGCAGGCTTCTTCTTTGCTAACTCGAGCGCTTCGATGATGGCACCATGAAAGTGCTCGAACACCTCCTGTCCCATGCGCTTGCGAATCTCGACAAACAGCGACGGCGCAAACGGTGCCTGCATCTGATAGCCCGGCAGTCCTGCAAAGTATTGCAGATACGGATTCTCTGTCAGCTGCGCCACTGTCTCCTCATCCGACAAACACAGCTTGTGCTTGATGATCACCGCCGCGATCACCAGCCGGGCATCCTTCGCCGGACGGCCCTGCCGAAGCGACAGGCTGCGGCAATAACCCTCCGACAGCGCATCCCAGGGAATGCACTGACTCATCTTCACCCAGCGGTTGTTCTCATCCAGGGCGGTTTGAAACGGCCAGTCAAACTCGGCCAGTGAAAGCTGTTTATGGCTGTGAGAACGAATCATCGGTGCACGGTTTCCAGCGCCTCAGGGGCTTTTTCCGTGCACCATTATACCGAATTATCACCAATTACTCTAATGTAATCAATGTCTTAGGATTTCTGAGCAGGCTCTATATAGAGTGCTACACCACCGCCTGTCTGCGGAACGAGCACGTAACCCTTGATCAGGCTATCTGACGTCCCGCCAGCAGAGGCGATCTGAGAAATTGACAGCAATGTCGCTGCTACCAGGAGTGTTCGTAGTTTCATTTTTATCCTTTGAAGTATGCTATTTGATGTATGTCCTAACTCCTACAAAAACTGCCCGTTGATCCACTACGATGTAATCGTCATTGTAAAGCTGTAAGTACACATTGTTTTTTGGCCTTTCATATTCTCGGAGTACCAACTTCCGCTCAAGATTTGGATACTCAGATAGCAGGGCCCCTACCAGTTCCGGAAACGTAAAACTGGTTGAACGAGCTTCCGCAAATTCCTTAATCGTAAGTTCTGCTTCGTTAACGATATTTTCAGGAATATTCAGCCAAGTCGTTAAGTAGTGCTTTATCGGCTTTTCCGGCTTGAGAGACTGAAATGCCTGGTACTCTTTTGGGTACTTCAATTTTGTTGCCGCAAGAACTCTGAGCGACGCCTCTGTCAGAGGAGTACACAACTGCGACGAACTCGCTCTAAATTTCATTCGTTGTCGCAAATTCCCATGTGAATCGCAAAATATCTTGTAAACTAATATCGTCCTTAAGGGCTCTCCAACCTTCAATCCCGCTTTGAACTCAGAGCAATACTCCTCTACGTAGAACTTGTTCACCGACACTACATCGCCAATACCCTCCAGCACATCAATTGACATACCTGGCCTATAATCGATGTCCTCTACCACGGATATCGTCATTCGGGGTGATGCCGCCGCAAGTGTTCCTCCGGACTAAGTGCTTCGATATGTCGTGGATCGCTTGCCCTATGAGGCACATCCAACACAGTGTCGTTATGGTGCATCTCAAGTCCGCTCCCGGATCGAACAATACCCTGATCCTGCTTGGCATCGCGCACGCCTGCTCGTCTCATCGCCACCTTAAATTTTTCCTGTTCATCTTTCGACATTCGCCGAAGCATTCTTTCAACCCATTGATTCTCTAAATTTTGCAAACGGTGGTACACCTGTGTTACTTCCTTGCTGAACTTCGCTCCGCCGTATATGTCGCCGAGAACCGGTATAAATTCGAACGCAATTTCCAATGGTGAAGAGTCAAGAGAACTGACTATGTCCGCAACATCAGCTAAGAACTGCTTTTTCTCCGTCTTCGTCATATATCGTCCCAAACGCCGAAACTGACGCTGCCCCATTTTTACCACGCCCTCTTTCAGGCCCTTTTTTGCAACTAGTTTGGCCAAAACTGATATTGGACTATTTCCATCCCCATCGATATATGAAAACGGATTGTTGTTCGCATAAACATAGCGATTAAACAGAAAAGGGTCTTCTGCCGACGCACCCACTGGATCGATTCCATAGAACCTACCAACAACCGGGTCGTACATTCGATTTACAAAGTCCACCAAACCAGAATCGGAATTCTGTGGTGCATTGCTGAACCAGCGCTCGTTCGAATCGGCGTTCGGACTATCATATTGGCGCTCGCCGTAAGGGAGGTAGCCCTCCTCCCAACGAACATTGCCATTCTCATCAGTGGCCAGTACCGGCGACCCAACCACGTCAGTCACAAAGTAGGTTCTGGTTTCCTGCGCCGAGGCAAACAATGGAAGTAGAACTGCGATCAACAAAATCAGTCCACGGGACAAGTTACGCATAGTATTTCCTCGTTTGCTTATACCGTTCATGACAAAATCAGACTGAAAATGGGAATTAGGATGGCCGGATTAAACAGCGGGTCGGGGTCTGCCCCATCGTCTATACCATCGCCGTCAGTATCCGCATTATTCGGGTCGGTTCCGTGTTGATACTCCTGCAGGTTGGTCAGGCCATCGTTATCCGCATCCAGGTCTGCATCGTCGGAGAGCGGATCCAGGTTGTGAGTAATCTCATAGCCGTCTTCCATCCCATCGCCATCGGTATCGATATCGTTGATATTTGTACCGGCCTGAATTTCTGTCGCATTGCTGGCACCGTCACCATCGGCATCCTGACCTGCATCGGCGGCATTGTCCTTGTCCAGGCCGTGCTGATACTCCACGCAATTACTTAGGCCGTCGGAATCACTGTCTGTGGTTGAGGTACATCGGAATCTGTCTGCAATCAAACGCGACCCAAGGTAGATATAGTCCTTGGCATAGCCGTTCGCCAAATCCTCTTCGTGCATCAGGTTGTTGGAGAGGCCATACGCCTTGTATTTCGTCGCGCTTCCGTCCACGTAGCGTTCGAGTACCGTGCGACGATTACCATCATGCCGATACTCGATCTGATCAACGTTGCTGCTATTCCTGATCCAACGGAGCTGCGATCCATCGTCGTACTCATAATTCCCGAAAGAGGAACGCCCCGATGAAATAACGTTGCCGTAGACGTCGTAGGAATACGACAACGACTGCGCTCCTGTCACTGAACTCAGCCTGTTCTTCGTTGTATCGTATTGCAGCGTCAGGGAATCAGACCCGAAAATTTTCGTTAGAATGTTATTTCTTGCATCGTATGAGATGCTGCCACTACCCCATGAACCACTCGCGGTTCTAAGCCGACCCAACCCATCGTAGGTCATGTCGCGGTCATTCGATGGAATCAAGTAGTCCTCTATTTTCTCGACGTTTCCGGTGGCATCGTATTTGTACTCTCTATCCAGGAGTAGGCTTGATCCAGAATTTACGACAGAAAATGTCGTTGGTCGAAGCCGCTCGTCCTGACCGTAATTGGTTGTCAGGCCATTTCCAAACGTGATTTCCTCAAGCTGACCGTTTGGGTAATGTGCCACACTCGTTGCGTAGTCGGTGACCCCTAGCCCTGCCACTTTGGCACTGATTCTGGTTGGGCGCCCAAAAGCATTCGGATGCACATCAATCTCCAGTCCGCCAGGATACTCAATAGTCTTAATTGAATCACGAGTGTCATAACCATAGTCAATGGTGTAGGTCCTTGCGGCCGGAAAACTCGGCGAAGAGGTCGAGATCGTCAACTTCTCCTGTGTCAGATTATTGTTCAGGTCGTAGAGATAATTCCAGGTCGTGCTTCCGCGAGTCACTTGCTTCGGATTGTCGTTCTTGTAGTACGAGAAATTTACATCGTCTGTTCCGCTGGGATAGTCTATCTTCGTTGTCCTGTAAAGTTTGTCGAGGCCGTAGCTGGTCGACGCGGAATTGTTGACTTTTCTACTAACTAACAACATTCCCAACGTTATCGTGCGTATACTCGGTGATACCGGTCTCCGGATGTGTCTCGGCGATCAGGAAGAACTTGTCATTGTGCTTATAGGTACGTGTAAGCCCTTCCTGCTCAATTTCTTCCACCATACCTAATTTATTTCTGGTTATGTAAGTCGTCTGAGTTTCGGTACTGGACGGCGTTGTACCTCGATTCGAGCGGATATAGACGAGCTCATTTTCGAAGGGATCGCCGTAAGCCCGGTAGCCGAATCTGGCTATGAAATCACGTGCGTCCTTTACTTTGACTACCTGATCAGCAAGGTACTCATACGTCGTCAGGTCATAGCTGGGATATGGGTGACGAACACTTACAACTCTCCCCAATGCGTCGTATTCAATCTTTGCATATACCGAAGAACTGTTAGGTAGATATTCCCGAGTCAATCGACCGAGTGCGTCATACTCAAAAAACTGATACACATTGGATGAACTGGACGCAGAGTCATTCCAGTCAATTCGAATTACATTGCCAAACCCATCAAACTCGCGAATTTCCTTGAAGGTACCCCGAGTCGTCGTCTGTTTCAGTTCGCCTGTAGACGTATACGAGACGAAGACCTGATCGTCGTCCGTGCGAGCCGTCGTCACCCTCGTAATTCGGTTAAGGTCATCATACAAGAAGGAAGTTCTTTTGTTTTCGCCGTCATACACATCGCTGATCGCTCCGCTATCTTTGACCGTCCTATTGATGACTAACGTACTACTGGCATCGATCTGTCTTGAAACATATCCTGCTGTTCCTCGTTTGTAAGATGAGTAACTCGTAGTATTGCTTTCAGCATCAGTGGCGGATAAGAGAGCACCTCCATCATCGGACCCGGTATGGTAATCGAAACTGGTATTTACGCCGTTGAGATTTTCTGACTGCAACAAGCCTCTCTTTGACGTTCCACCATAAAACGTGCGTGTGACATTGTAATCGCTCGTGGAAGAGGTGGTTGATGTCGCAGAAGACCAGGTTTCTCCAGCATCTTCAACCGTTTCGTTCTTTACCGCATGAATCACCCAGTTCGTAGTGTCGGTGTAGTATGTCAGGTTCGTAGTTCTCGTCGTAGAAATACCACTGCCCGCTGAAGACACAGAACGGCCGGATTCGACAATTGCTGTGGCGTTTCCATATGAATCCGGATTGTTGAATTCCGTCGTGTAGGTTGAGCCGTCCAGCGTAACTTCGCGCTTGGTTAGGCGTGGAGCACGTGTTTCCGAATCCGGCAGGATTGGGTGCCTGTAGACGTCCTGATTTGAAACCGGATCAGGCGCCCATGTGTTCGCCTCAATGAGTAGCGTTGACTGGTTACAAGTCAACGTACCTGAGCTCGGGTTTGGCTCCTTGACTGTACGCTTTGTTAGTGTCCCGACTTTCCATCCGAGCTCCGTTACCCGCTTGACATAGTGCTCATACGTTACGCAGTCGGTGGGTCCGGCAATATCTGTAAAGTCACTCGTCTGTGAATTTGTCGTCGCAGGACGATAGTTGTACGTCCATGTATCAACATCCGGCGTACCCAGCGGGAAGGCCTCACGCACCACTTCCTTCCTGGTAATTACATAGCGCTGTTCGTTTGAATAGTCGTCTCGTACGGTGAACTCCTTTTTTCCATACGTATAGGTAACTTCACCTCCATACGGCAAAGTGACTCTCTTAAGAGAAAACTTGCCATCCGGAATCGGCGTTTGCGACGAAATTTCGCCGACGTATTCATACTTGGTCTCCCGCCCATCCGGTGACTCTACGGATTCCAGATACTCGTAAGGTCCAAACGCTCCATCAGCAACTCCACTCCCATAAATATCGTCATCGTAGTGAAACGTCCAACGGCGGGACGAATCCTGGTACTCCTGAAAGTACTCCAGATGAACGTTTTTGGGGTTGGTTGAACTTGGGTCGTTATTTCCATCATAGTGGAAGTCAATTCTTGCGTCGCTGCTTTCACTATGCTTGACGTAGTCGATCTGGGTGAAATATGTTGACAAAAATGGTTTATAAACAACGTCTATGTAGGTCCCATTCGGATGCTCGATCTTCGTTACGTGAAACGCTCTATCTGTTTTCGCATATGTTTGACTGGCACTCACAGCCTTGCTCGAAACACGATGGAAAAAGTTGAAGGTGTACTTGACGCCGTCGGGTGAAATCACAAGCGCTCCACCAGGCCCTCCGTCGGTCGCTCCAAGTTCGTCTGCGGTCGGGAGGCACTTGAGTATCCAACGATCTTTGGTGATATAGGCATAGGTTGTCTGTCCTGAATCACCCAGCGCAAACTGTCTTCGGCTACCGTCTGGCAGTTCAAGCACCGGATTGTACCTGGTAGTCGCGTTATTAACGGCGCATATTCCCACCGGATTGTCATCAGCCTTTAACTCAGGCGCACCCAGGAAACTCGATACCCAAAGCCTCCCATAGTGTAGATCCCAACCGATACCGTGTGCTGTTCTCCCAAGTTGATACTCGCGTACAGGTTCTCCCAAACCCTGAAGCAACTTAAAAGACTGGTAATTTCGCGTTACTGTGAGATCCAGTCCGCCGTTCATCGGTATAATCAAGTCCGTAACCACCAGACTAAGTCCGCCGGTAAATGGATCTACAGTCTCAACCCCCAGACCGTGATCGCTACCGGCTCGATTTAAGTTCCCTCCCGGTTCATCGTAGATTGACGGCATACTGGGCGCATAATCCTGTGCGAACAGCCTCTCAACCGGAACTAGTGAGACGAATAAAATCAGTACCCACCAATTAGATTGTATTCTCATAGTGCTCTCTGTGTGATCTAAGAACCTCGGCCTTTGCGGTCTACTATCGTCACAATCCGACCGTCAAAGTGACTACTGGACAAAAGCGATCAGTCCTTAACATCAATTGATCCATTCGCATCGCAGCGTCCGCCCGGACCGTTTATTGCTTTATCGATAACGACGCCGATAACCCGTTCAGAGGCCTGAGCAGCTAACGCCATGCTAAGTGCGCGATCCACTTTCTTTTCACCGAGAGTATTGTCGTCAAAATAGACGTAATCGTACTGACAGTCGTCAAGCGCTGTAGACTCAAACATCAGGATTATTCCGCTTGGGTACTGGTAAATACGTTCAATTTTTCCGTAATACCAAGCATTTGTAGCGGATGCCGGGGACCACGCCACAATAATCGTGAGAACCAGAAGTGCTTTTAGCGCCTTATTTGTAAGCGGCCATTGTAGGCCGTTATTCCCCCATTTTTGATTTCCGGTTACGTTTTCCGCTCCGTTGATTACACAGGAGCAAATCAGATGAGTGAGGTAACGGGAAAGTCCGTGCGCAAGAGGCGAGCGGACTGGTTGGAGTTGATGGCGGCCTACGATGCAGGCGATCTTTCGCAGCGTGAGTTTTGTGAGGTGCACGGTGTTGCGTACAGTACCTTTGGCTACTGGCGCAAACGGCTTAAAGGCGAGAGAGCTCGACCGAGTAGTGCGCAGGCTTCGGCACTTCTCGATGTCACGTCGTTGCTCAGCGCGCAGGATGATTCCTGGTGGCAGGTGGAGCTTGAACTCCCTTCGGGCCTGAAGCTGAGGCTGCGCTGATGTTCTTTCCCGAGTCCCAGGTGCGTATCCGGCTGTATACCGAGCCCACTGATATGAGGAAGTCGTTCGACGGTTTGTCAGCGCTGGTGAAGCAGCAGTTGTCAGAAGATCCGCTGTCGGGCCAGCTGTTCGTGTTCGTCAACCGCAAGCGGAGCTACCTGAAGATACTGTACTTCGATCGGTCCGGTTATGCGCTCTGGTCAAAACGCCTCGAGCAGGGACGGTTTCATTTCCGTAAGGACGATGCCTGCGGTGATAAACTGTCGCTGGACGTGACGTCACTGAAACTCATGCTGGAAGGTATCGATGTGGGTTCGGTGAAGCAGCACAGGCGTTATTGTCATTCTGAGCATCGCTCCGAGAGGGTCGCTTTGTTATAATCGTCCGCCATGAGTTCAGCGCCATCGGTGAGTACAGGAACACAAAGCACCGCGGCCCTTCTCGCTGAAAATGCGGCTCTTGCCGAACAAGTTAAAAGCCTTACGACGCAACTTGACTGGTTCAGGCGTCAGCTGTTTGGTGAGCGTTCGGAAAAGCGTTTGCAGATCGATCCGGCGGTACAGGCGGATCTTCTGGCGGGTCTGGGCATTGAAGTCACGCCGCGTCCGCCGGCAGAAGAAAAGCAGAAGATTACTTACGAGCGCAAGAAGTCCCGTAAGGACAACTGTGTCAACGACCAGGGCCTTCGTTTTGACGAGACGGTGCCGGTCGAGACCATTCACCTTGAGCCCGAACTGGAAGATGCTATCACTCCGGATCAGCTCGAACGGGTCTCGGAGAAGGTTAGCTTTCGGCTGGCGCAAAGGCCGGGCAGCTATGTGGTTTTGAAGTACGTACGCCCGGTCTTCAAAAGGCGGGATACGGCTGACCTCATCAGCACGCCGGCGCCTGCCAATGTGCTGGAGAAGAGCATCGCCGATGTGAGCTTCCTGGCCGGCATGCTGGTGGACAAGTTCTGCTATCACCTGCCCTTGTACCGGCAGCACCAGCGCCTTGGCCAGTGCGGCATCGCGCTTTCGCGGGCGACACTGACGAATCTGGCCAGACGTGCGATCGATCTTCTGGAGCCCGTCTATGTGGCGCAGTTCGAACACATTCGCAAAAGCCGTGTGCTCGCCATGGACGAGACGCCGATCAAGGCGGGTCGCAAGAAACAGGGCAGGATGCGGCAGGCGTATTTCTGGCCGATCTACGGGGAGGCGGCTGAAATCGCCTTCAGCTACTCCTCCTCACGGGCCGCAAGGCAGGTGCGTGAGGTGTTGGGCGAGAACTTCGAAGGAACCCTGATCACAGACGGTTACGAGGCGTATGAGAGCTATGCCCGTAAGCGGCCGAAGATGAGCCATGCGCAATGTTGGGCGCACACGAGGCGCTATTTTGACAAGGCGAAGGCCGCGGAGCCTGAAGCGGCAGAACAAGCGCTTGCGCTGATCGGTGAGCTGTATTCTCAGGAGAAGGCTATCCGCGAGAAAAACCTTGAGGGCGAGGCGAAGCTCAGGCACCGGACAAAGCACAGCGAGCCTGTGGTAGCGGCGTTCTTTGCCTGGTGCGAGCAACAATGTACCCGGCATGACCTGGTTCCGAGCAATCCTCTGAGCAAGGCATTGAAATACGCCATGGGCAGAAGCGATGCCCTGAGGGTGTATCTCGGTGACCCTGAGGTTCCGATCGATACCAACCACCTGGAGCGTGCGCTGAGGCCCATCCCCATGGGCAGAAAAAACTGGTTGTTCTGCTGGACGGAACTCGGTGCCAGGCAAGTCGGAATCATCCAGAGCCTGCTGGTGACCTGCCGGTTACAGGGTATTAACCCGTACACTTACCTGGTTGACGTATTGCAGCGCATCTCTCAACACCCGGCCAGCCAGGTTGAAGAACTGACGCCGAGGCAATGGAAGGAGCTGTTTGCCGACAATCCGCTGCGCTCGGATCTCGATCAGAACTGATCAGCGTCGAAGGCGTGACAGATCGCCACGCACCGGGTACATAATCGTCCTGGGTGCCGCAATAACGGTGCAGAATGGCCGGTTACCCTTATTTTTCATCGACCAAATCTCTTGCGAAGACAGTCAAGATGTACCCATGCGGCTCGGGTGTGTCAACTTAGACAAAGTCGCAACTTTCAAACACAGACAAATACGATGCCAGCGCAGTTTTGCCCGGTGCGCACGTGAAAACTTCGCCGGAGATCAGAAAAACCTGCTAAAAAAAGCGCTTTCATCGAGTAGACTGACTCTAACTCGCAAGCGAGTGAAAGTTCTTATATATTCATGGGTTGGTGTAGATGCGGAATTTGATTCTAAAGCGTCGCTTAAGCGTTCCAAAATCTCGCGCTCCGTATTCCCATGCGTGCATATTGGGCACGCTCAACAGAGCCGTTTATTTCCAGACCAAATACGATTTGCGCAAAAATTCCAGCGATGTAACTACACTGCAGACGGTAAAACAAGAGCAAACGAGCTTCGCCTCCGTGCAAAACTCATACCTATCAGCGATGCGCCCGCAGCATCCTATAATGCGGTTTTGACGTAGCATCGCAAAACGCACGACCGCGGAATGTCTACCATTTACCGACGGCATTCACCGCCGACGCGGCGCTCTTGTTTACGACCTGAATATTGATTGAATCTCCCGTGGTGATCGCTGCCAGCAAGGTCGCCCACATAGCTCTCCCGCTATCCGTCGTAAGATCAATGTAATAATTCAGGCAACATCCCAACCATGTGGAATCGTAGTCGCTCATATTTCTCAGATAAACCTTGTCCGCTGACGATACCTGCCAGCGTAACGTCGACGCGTCGGAAACGCTTGTCCAATCCGATGCGGATACGTCTAATGATAAGAACGTTGCCCCTAACCGGGATTATTCGTGAAGAGATAAAACAAAAGCCTTAAATGTGCGAAAATTGTGTTTGCACACAACAACTTAAGCACAAAAAAGGCTTCTGCATGAGTAAGCATACCAGTCCCCAGGGTGTTTTGTTCAAGGGTCTGTCGAAGAAAGCGTTTCAGGCCCGCTTCGATCGGCCCGACAGTAGCTCCGATGGTGGGGCGATTCTGCTCAAGGCTTGCGATCAGCGACTGGGTTTGATCGATGCCATTTCCAGGTGTATTCGCGATGACCGCTGTGCTGGCAAGGTTCGCCACAGTCTGCGGGAGTTGCTATCGCAACGGGTGTACGGGATTGCCTGCGGCTACGAGGACTGCAACGACGCAGCCCGGCTGAGCACGGACCCGGTGCAGCGTTTGCTGATGGATCGAGATCCGCTGTCGGGCGAGGCGCTGGCCTCGCAGCCGACCTTGTCCCGATTCGAGAACCGCATTGATGGGCGTTCACTGCTCGGCATGGGGACGGCGATCATGGACACGGTGATTGCGCGTCACCGCAAGCGCCTGGGTAAGAAGGCACGGCGCATCACGATCGATCTGGACCCGACGGATATTCTGGCCTACGGCCAGCAGCAGCTGTCGTTTTTTAACACGCACTACGGGGATCACTGTTATCTGCCGATGGTGTGTTCATTTCAGTTCAACGACGAGGCGGATCAGTACGTGTTTGCGAGCGTGCTGCGATCGGGAGAGGCGCCGGCGAGCGAGGGCGCCGAGGCGATCCTGCGACGCGCCATCGCTCGGCTGCGAAAGGCGTTCGGCAAGGTGCGTATCCTGGTGCGTCTGGACGCTGGCTTTGCGACGCCTGAGCTACTCGATTTTCTCACCGACAGTCGGGTGGATTTCGTGGTGGGGATCGGGAAAAACTCGGTATTAAAGGCGCTTTCCGAGCCTTTGATGGACGAGGTCCGTCACCTGTCATGGGACTCAGGGGACACCGAAAAGCGCTACGGCGAGTGCCAGTACGAAGCCGGCAGCTGGGATGACGAAAGGCGGGTGATCTTCAAAGCCGAAGTGGTGCGATACCCCGGCCGGGACGCCAAAGACAATCCCCGTTTTGTGGTGACCAACCTCAAGACCACGCCAAGGCACGTGTATGAGCGGGTCTATTGCCAGCGGGCGGTGATCGAGAATCGCATCAAAGAGCTGCTGTTGGGCCTGAACCTCGACCGCTGCAGTTGTACCTCGTTTTTCGCCAACCAGTTCCGAGTCCTCATGACCGTCGCCGCTTACGTGCTGTTCCAGGAACTGCGCCTCAAAGCGCGGCATACGGCTTTCGCCCAGGCCCAGGTTACGACCCTGCGCGAGCGATTGTTAAAGCTCGCAGTCTGGGTGCAACGCTCAACGCGCCGTATCGTGTTTCACCTGCCAGACTCAGCGCCGTGGCGATCCGACTGGTGCCGCATTGCCCGCGCCCTCGGTGCCGTGCCAATCTGATCCCACTGCCCAGCAACAACCTCATCGTTATCGGCACGTCAGACAAGGGCGACGGGCAACTTTGACCTGACATCGCCAATTTCAACTCGTTTCGCGACGCAGCGCGCAATAATCCCCTACCAGGAGAAAGTGGCGCGGCTCGGAACC
Organism: Woeseiaceae bacterium; assembly: GCA_965224505.1. Lineage (GTDB taxonomy): Bacteria > Pseudomonadota > Gammaproteobacteria > Steroidobacterales > Woeseiaceae > UBA1847. Next base: position 751,970 of record CBDCZL010000017.1, on the reverse strand, counting down.
GCCAGAAAGTTCAGCTTGCTACAATCGGCAACAAATGATCGCCATACCAACAACTTTCATGAATAGTGTCGGCTAAAAGCAACACGACAAAACAATTTTTTCCTCGGAACGGATTTTTTTGTGACATCATGCCTACCTCCCAGTATCGTCTCCGGATATTGATCTGGTGCAGAGCGATAGTCAATTCTAGTTCATGCCATGAAATCAGTAGCGACCCGACCGGGTCAACTCAATCTACTCGGTTATTTACCTTGATCAACGCGTACCTAGTGTCCTGTCCCGTAAGTATATGCGCAAAGTCTTTCGATTTTATCGAGTATGGATTTGGCAGTAGCCGTCCACAGAAAGGGTCTGGCGTTGTTGTTGTAGTGATCGACAAAGCGCTGGATTTTGTCAATCAGCTGTTTGACGCTGGAAAATGACCCACGGCGAATGGCACGTTGTGTAATCAGACCGAACCAGCGTTCGACCTGGTTAAGCCAGCAGGCATAGGTAGGGGTGAAGTGCACATGGTAGCGCGGACGCCGGGCCAGCCAGGCTTTCACTTTGGCGTGTTTGTGGGTGGCGTAATTGTCGATCACCAGATGCACATCGAGGTCTTCAGGCACGTTGGCATCGATGTGCCTGAGGAAGGCGAGAAACTCCTGATGTCGATGGCGAGCCCTGCACTGGGTCATCACTTTACCGTTGGCGACATCGAGTGCGGCGAACAGGGTGGTGGTGCCGTGACGGACGTAGTCGTGGGTGACACCTTCGACATAGCCGAGTCCCATGGGCAGCATCGGCTGAGTCCGTTCGAGCGCCTGCACCTGGGTCTTTTCATCCACGCACAGCACCATCGCGTGGTCGGGCGGGTTGAGATAGAGGCCCACGATGTCGCGCACTTTTTCGATGAAGAAGGGGTCGTTGGAGAGCTTGAAGTGGCGTTGTCGATGCGGTTGCACGCCAAACAGGGTGAACCAGCGCTGCACGGTGCTTTTCGATATCCCGGTATGCTCGGCCATCGAGCGCACGCTCCAGTGGGTATCGGCCGGCGGTCGGGTGTTCAAGGCTTTGTTGATGACCTCTGCAACGCGCTCATCGTCGAGCGACCTCGGCCGGCCGGCACGCAGGTCCTCGTGCAAGCCCTCGATCCCCTGTTCCCGATACCGTTTACGCCACTTGCCGACGGTGGCGTTGTTCAGTTTCAGGCGTTTGGCAATGGCGCTGTTGGCCTCGCCCTCGGCGCAGGCCAGTACAATTTGTGCACGGCGCACCAGACCGTGCGGCAGGCTGCGTGAATTGGCAAGACTCAAAAGCTGCTGTTTTTCCTCGGCGTTGAGTACGATTGGCGCGACCGGGCGTCCACGAGGCATGGCTTTTCTCCTGTGAAAAGAATGCCTTTTATTATATTAGTTATTTATGGGACAGTATACTAGTGTTCTGTCCGATTAATTAATTGAATTATTTTACGAGCAATTTAAACTATGGTAATGCCACCTTCGAGGGTTTTGCCATGGGTCGATTAGCTGCTGAGATTGTACTGAGCGAAGAGGAAGAAGCCGAGCTCAATCGTTGGCGCCGGCGTCGGAATACCGCGATCGGCTTGCATTTGCGAGCAGGCATTGTGTTGGATTGTGCACGAGGTTATTCGGGGGAAGAGATTGCTGAGCGTCACTGCACGAGCCAGCAAACGGTCACCAAGTGGCGGCGTCGCTTTGCCAGCGAGCGGATGGCGGGATTATCGGATGCGCCACGCAATGGCCAACCGCGGCGACATGACGATGACCGGGTTCAGCAGGTGCTGGAAACGACGCTCAACCGCCGGCCAAAGAAGGCCACTCACTGGAGTGTGCGCAGTCTGTCGAAAGAACTCGGCGTTCCGCGCGACTTCGTGCATCGAGTGTGGCGAGCTTTCGGACTGAAGCCACATCTGTCCAGGAGCTTCAGGCTGTCGACCGATCCGCACTTCGCTGAGAAAGTGCGCGACGTTGTGGGTCTGTATCTCGACCCACCGGATAAGGCCCTGGTGTTGTGTGTGGATGAAAAAAGCCAGATTCAGGCGCTGGATCGCACGCAGCCCTCATTGCCGATGAATTATGGGATGCCAGAGACCCATACCCACGATTATCAACGGCATGGTACGACCACGTTATTCGCTGCTCTGGATGTTGCAACCGGCGAAGTCATCGGGCAGCTCAAACGCCGTCATCGCAGTACCGAGTTCATCAGTTTTTTGCGGCATATCGATTCGGTCGTGCCCGACGATCTGGATGTCCATATGATCCTCGACAATTACGGCACGCACAAGACCCGGAAAGTGAAAAACTGGTTGCTGCGTCATCCACGATTCCATTGCCACTTCACGCCGACTTACAGCTCGTGGATCAATCTGGTGGAGCGTTTCTTCGCGGCACTCACCGAGCAGCAGCTGCGTCGCGGCACGCATCGCTCTGTCCCTGCGTTGGAAAAGGCAATCCGCGACTACCTGGAAATTCATAACCAGCAGCCGACACCGTTTCGCTGGACCAGGTCGGCCGACGAGATCATAAAATCCGTCAACTCAGTTCTTAAATGAATTAATCGGACAGGACACTAGATGAGAACGGTCTGAAGTTCAATACGGGCACGATCGTGGATACCACGATTATTGATGCGCCGACCTCGACGAAAAACAAAGACGGCCAACGCGACCCGGAGATGCACCAGACCAGGAAGGGTAACGAGTGGTATATCGGGATGAAGGCGCACATTGGCGTGGACAGTCAGTTGCTGGGCGATTTTCTGCACGGCGAAGAAACACGAGTCTGGGGTGACTCGGCGTACTCGGGTCAAGGCGAGACAATTGCAGCGTGCGCACCGCGAGCCAAAGACTTCACCAACAAGAAGGCCTCCCGCAACCGGCCTCTGACGAGCGAGGACAGGTCGAAGAACCGCAGCAAGTCGCGGGTGCGCGCAAAAGTGGAGCATCCGTTTCTGGTGCTGAAGAACATCTTCGGCTTCAGCAAGGTTCGCTATCGTGGGTTGCACAAGAACGCCAATCGCTTATTCGTCGCCTGCGGTCCGGTGAATATCTACATGGCGCGACGACAATAATTGCGCCCGACATAGGGATATCACGTCCGGAATCCGCCACCAGCACAGCAAAGTGGCAATTGACGGTCAGCGACAGCGGCTAATGCCGCCAATAGGCCGGAAACTCAGCAGAACTTTTTACAAACTAAAGTCTCTATCCTTGAAAACATCAATTGATCAGGGGTTCCCTAAATTCTTACAGCGATGGACTGAAGAAAATATTGATCAACAACCGAAATCACTAACAGGATGAGTGGACCAGAAATCTCGGGCTTGCCATTATCTCCTGGTTTTCTATCTCGTTTATCTGCTTGCAGCTTTGTTGATCAGCCAACAAACGCGCAGAGAATGCTTGTTGAATCGCTGCGAATTTAGCAGGGAACATCTCGCGTGCAGATTTTCGACAGACCTTCTGAGTTGGACGACAATCCGGTACTGCATGCACCGCTACCGAACAGCCTGATTTCCTTTCCCGCGATGTACGCCGCAATCACGGTCGAAAGCACCGATTTTCCAAACGCCGTACTCGCATCGACAACGAAACGGTTCGTGACGTTGCAGGCAGCCGCGCCCGTGACTGTGCCATCCGGTGATATGTAGAGCGCTACGCCACCACCTGTCTGTGGAACGAGGACGTATCCCTTGATCAGACTGTCTGATGTCCCGCCGGCAGAGGCGATATGAGAAATTGACAGCAATGTTGCTGCTACCAGGAGTGTTCGTAGTTTCATTTTCGTTTCCTAACCCAAGATGCGATCAGAGGAGTTCCACTCTCCGTAGTGTCTCGACTGCATAATACTCATCACAGACGTCCGTGCCCGTCAGACTGACGTTCTCCCCGTCCTTCAACGACGACAGGAGTAATGTGTACAAATGAATGGCCTCATACTCAAGATCTCTCAATAGGCATTCGGTTCACTTAACGAATATAAATTGCCTGACCGTTAATCGACTGATTGATGACCGGACTCGATCCCCAATGGAACGACACGGAAACACAACTATCGACATAAAACTTCATTTCCTTGTCAGCCGCCAAAGCAGTCAACGCCATGCTGGAAACCAGATCAGAGTCGGCATGTGTTTTCGGGTAGTAGATGATGTTCGATGTGCCACACGACATCGGATCACCAAATGCGCCATTGATCACGATTCCGTTGCCGACGCGCTCGATGTAGTCAACCTTTGCCCATGAGGAGTATGCTCCGGCGTGCACTGTTTGAATGCCAGAGGTGGTCCCGGAAAATCGGACAGCAGTATAAGTGGAATCTGAGCCTGATATGAGAGGTGGCCCCCCAACAATACAGCGGCAATCAGAATATACTTGACTCTTTTATACGACATTTTTTCTCCTTACGAACCACCCCAAAAATTAGTCACCCGTACTGCTTGCGCGGTATAGTCAATTGGCTGTGAATTGCAATCTAACTGGATGAACGATCTTTGGGATTGCCAAGCACTTTTTTGTACACACCGTTCATATCCAGCACCACCGAGCGCCGTTGACTGCGACTTTGTATCCATAGCACCATGAATCCACTCATGCCAGGGCCTTATTATTCACCCATGTTCTGTTCGGTAGGCCAAAACTACGTTGTCCTACCCATAGTCATATCGATCACGCCAGATAAATGCTTCGGGAATGACGAAAAAAATTATCACCGATAGTAGTCCCACTTATTGATGTGGTGAAGAGTTCGACCAACAAATTTCGTCGGTAATTACACACCTTACTTTTTCCAGCCTCGATACTCCGAAAAACGAACTGCCCACTCGAACAAATCTTCCAACGACTTCAACATAATTCCCATCGCATCCGGATTCTAAAAGCCCACGCTCATCTGCCAACCTGATGGCTGAGGCGAGATCCTTGATAACGGCGTGATCTTTGCTTGTGTAAAGCAACGCACCTACGCCAAACTTGAGGAAACCTTTAACTACTATCAGCTTATTCTCATATCTATGTGGCTGCTCCAATAGACGAGTAACCGACACCATGATTGGGCTTTCGTCATCGTTTGTTTCCGCAAGTCCGGTTGAAGAACACGCAAAACAACCCAAAACGAACACAAGAAATGTATGAAGTCCCGATTTCATTTGTTTCTAAACTCCTGCACCAATCTAGTTCCTTGGTATACCAAGGTCGAGTTATCGTATGGAGCGTGTACAATCACGACAGCCCCCGTCCTGACAGACAACTCGGTAAACCGACCCATATCCGTACCCTCAACTATGCTCCCCTGCTCATACTCTATCCATGATCGCCTTGCGTACATTGGACCTGAAATAACGATTGCCGGAACATCCTCGATTGGGCGATAATCATACCCAATCGCCATTCCCAATCCGTCGATCCGCACACCTTCCGGCACCATTGGATTTACGCATTCCTGGCACTGATCAATCGTAAGATCCCCACCAAATTCTCCCTCAACCACTACTCCCAATGTCCAGTTGCTACTATGGCGGTCATGGTTAAACTTGACACGTTTAGCCACAAGACTGACGGCTTTTCGCAAGACCCTGTAGTCTTCGTCGCTCGCAACATATTTAGGTAATTCTTCTGATTCTTGCAAGTTGTTTGTGAGATTGCGTTGATCTGGTCTGGTTGAAGCTACTTTCAAATAGGACAGCATTTCACGTCCAACGACACTAAGTGCACCATTAACAAATTTCCCTCCACTGACCCTCGAAGCAGTACCACCGGCAACTGTTCGTGTTACAAAACCGAGAATGTCATTTCTCGTCGCTCCCGCGACATTCTGCGAAGTTCCACCTGCAACCGCACTAACAATTGAACTCCTGAATCCGTGCCCGAACTTTCCGCCACTGAGCGTCGTAGTGACACCTCCAACCACGCCTGAGGCTACGACGTATTTGAACGTATCAATGTTAAAACCAAAATCTCCGCCATATCTTCCGCCTATAGCTGTCATTGCCCCTGCTGCTATACCTGCAATCAGTATGTCGATCCCCTGTGCCCCTGAGATTGCCGCTTCAAACATGCCTGTAACCGCCATTGCAACCGCAAGTGCAAGTCCTTCGAGTCCCATTTTGACAAAGACAAAATACGCAATTAACGAAACGACGTGACCACTTGGATCCGTTGCATTAAGCGGGTTATTCCAGACATAACTGTACCGATTGAGGCTTTGGCTGTTCGTTGGATCCTGAACGATAGAGTCCGCTTGCACAAACCGAGCCATGAACGGATCGTAGATACGGCCGTTCATGTGAATGAGGCCCACTTCGTCCAACGCTTCGTGACCGGTATAGCCGCGCTTAGTGACACTCGTTATGCCCGCGAGCTGTGTCGCAGTAACAGGCATAGTCCAGTCAACGCCACTTCTGCGTTCACCCCAGGCATTGAACGACAGTTCCTGTTCGATCGAGCCCTGATCGTCCGTAATCACATCTATCGAGCCCAGGTGATCGTGGAACAGGTACCGCGTGGTGCGGCTGTTTTCCACGCTGCCGGAAAAAACGCTGGTCTCTATTGCAACACCGCCGATGTAGCGTCGCCGTTCCTGCTTACCGTCAGTCCGATTAACGATCTCGACGGAACCGAGATACCAGGTCTCGGTGATGCCTGCGCCGCTGCTGTCCTCCCGGTAGTAACGCCCGCGATCCGGACCGTACTCGAACTCCGTGGTATGTCCATTCTGTGTGACACTGTCCGGCTTATCGAACGTCGTGTATGTAATGGTCCGGCCACCGCCCGAGATGTTGTTGCCATTTCCGTCGTAGGTGTATGTGCTGCCGTTAAACGATGTAACCGCATGGGGTCCTGCATTGGTACCGTTGCCGTACTGGTAACTGCCTGAGACGCCTGTCTTGGTCTTGATATTGCCCAGGTGATCGCTGTCGTACGTTACCGACTGCGGGGCACTTGAAATGCCGTAGCTTATCAGGCGATTGAGTCCGTCGTAGCCAAAGCTCTCCGACAGATTCTTGGAACCGCTCATTTCCTTACGCTGCGTCAGGTTGCCAAGCGTATCCCAGTCGTAATCCAGATCCTGAATTTCCCAGCCGTTCTTGTCAAAGGCCTTGATCGTGTCAGCACGCCCCGTTGCGTAGACGTACGTGTAGTAGATTTCCGCCGCGCCTTGTGACAACGAGCCTGTAATGCCTCGAATTTCCTTGGTTACCTGACCCCGGGCGTTCATAGACTCTATCTGCTGATAGATCGTTCGCGGCGTTGAACCGTTAACGAGCGCATCACCGACACTTTTCAAGTACCCATACGCGTTGTAACCGTTGACGATGCCGAAGTCGTTGAAGGTCCCATCGCCCGCAGCATCGAAGTACTGAAACACGCGGCCGAACTCATCATAGGTTGTCAGTTCGTGGTAGGTGTTCACACCAATCGATGTTGCGGTCGACTCCAGACGGCCAAGGCTGTCGTACATCGATGCTTTGTGATAGCCGGACTCATAGTCTTCGACGTAGTCAACCTGACCAAGGCCGAAAGGCGCGGTGTCGTAGAACCACGCTGTATCCGTTTCCTTAACGCCGGCGGTCGTTTTGTCCACGCGCGTGAGCATGCGCCCCAAACCGTCATAGGTCATTGTGCTGGTCTGACCTTTGGCATCAGTCTGAAGCGTCAGTTCACCGAAATGGTTATAGGAATAGGTCCATTTGGCAGTGCCTGGGCTTGTGTCCGGATCGTCCACCCATTCCTTGCGGCCAAGTTTGTCGAACGACGCCGTTGTTTCGTTGCCGGCATTGTCCCGCACCAGAGTCAGGTTATCCTGATGATCGTATTCGTAGTACGTATGACCGTACTGTTGATTGGCGTTGATCCCTCGATAGGCATCCGTCAGTTGACCGAGAACATTGGTCACCTCGGTCCTGGTTTGGCTGAAATCATTTGTCGTCACGGTGGTCAGCGACGTCGCGGACCCCGTGTAGGACATAGAACCTGTGGAACCGTCCGGCAATGTCGTCGAGGTCACCCGCCCGAGAATATCGTAACCGAACGTTGTCCAGAAAGGAGCACCTGGGTCTGCCGAAGCCAGATTGTAAGGTTCGGATTTCCGCTTCACGCGACCGAGGTTGTCGTACTCGGTGTCAACCGCATTCCACGTACCGTCAAATGCCAGCGTCAGTTCGCGGACAGGTCTTGCCAGCGCATCGGTGCATTGGGCGGTCTGAGCACCGCCCGCATTGGTTTTTGTTACTTTGAACACCGTACTGGACGGGCAGTTGCCTGTACTGGTCGACAGGTACGTTTGCGTGGATCCCCCGGTCTCGTTGTGCGCATAATAGGCGCGACCCAGAGCACCGTAGCGCGTAGACGACGTCACCGTGTCTGAAACACCGACGTTGGTCTCCAGCGTCTCCACCTGACCATATTTGTTACGCGCCGTGACCGTGGATGTCGTGCGGCCAAGGCAGTCTTTCGTCACGTCGATATAGCGCCCGGTACTGTCGTAAATCGCAACATCAACGTCGCAGCGAGTCTCGCTACCACCGACGACCTTCGAACGGTCACGGTTACCCCAGTAGTCGTATGAATGGGTAGTTTCCACCTTAAACGCCGGATCGTTCGGCTCTATGGTCTCGGTCTTTAGCAGCCCGTATACAGAGCCTTTCGCATTGCGTGTGCCGGTGTAGTAGGAGAACGCGGATTGCCGCGTCAGATCGGACAGCCCACCGCCACTCGTTACCACCGTCGTCAGGTCGAGCCGTGCCTCGCGCAGCGGGAACGACGAGTCGTACGTATTGGTCGTTGTCACCGTCCTGACGCTCTGCCCGTTACCGTCCTCGGTGGTTACTGTAATGGAGGTCGCATTCGCCTCCGCGTCATAATCGGTTGACGTCGTTACGGTGCTCATTTTTGTGCCTTGAGCGGCACCGTTGTTTACCAGCGCATAGGACGATTCGGATGAACTGCTTTGTACCGCGTGAATCGGACCCGCGGTCTCACTGCCGCTGTTCTTGTAGTCCGACTCATACGTGCTGCTCCACTCCAAAATTGACCAGTCGGTCGTACTCAGGCTGAGCGTTTTACCCTGCGTTGATTTGACGACAGTGCCAATCGGCATTCCGACAAACGGCCAGTCCTGACGATATCGAGTTGTGGTTTCCACGCCCGTCTGGTGGTCGATGGTGGTCAACTGCCGGAACCCCAGAAAACCGCGCCCGCCCGTCTGTAGTCTGGCATCGGCGTACCGATACTTTGTAAGGCTGGTAAGCGTTGCGTCGATATTGCCGGGCTGCGTGCCTGCTGCAGGCGCCGTGCCCGCGACTTCGATAACAACGTAATACGGGCCTGTCACCTCCAACGTTGGCGCTACTTTGCCGAGCGTCTCAGTGCCCTGCGCATCGTACGGCACCCACAGGTCACTGTTTAATGTCGTATAAAAGTCCGCCGAGTTCGGCACTTCAGCCGCAGCGTCTACGCAGTCTGCGGCAGCACCAAGTCCACCTGGCTCACACAGTGAATTGCTGCTTGCAGACGTCGCTATCTTGAGCCGGTCGTAGGTCGAACTATTCGATATCGACTCGTACCAAATCGAGGTTTCCGCCCCAAGACCATTGGTGATCTTCTTTATTCGATTGACGGCCCTGTCTGCGATTGTTGTGTATGAAGAATCCGTATAGCGCACCTTCGGTGTGACAACCGTGCTGCTGCCGGACGGTTTGATGTGAACGATATCGTCTACACCGTCTGCGTTCAGATCAACCACCGACGCGTATTCACCCTGGCCGCCCGGAAGGTACGTCAACAGTACTGGCGCGTCGAATGTCCCCGACGTCGGGTTCCAGTAACTGATGGTCAGCTTGTGTGACGACGTCTCATCTCGAAAAATGAGGTCGGTATGCCCGTCCGAATTCCAGTCGGCCGATTGCACGAAATCGACATCGCCAAACGCGAGGAGACTCTCCGCTTCAAACGAATCTCCGTTACTAAGCCGGAGCGCATAGCCCCCTTTGTCCAACACACTGGTCTTGTAGCCGTAAATAATGTCGGACAATCCGTCGGAATTCGCGTCAATGACATGCCCATCATTGCTGTAAGCTGCGGCGCCCTCCAGATTCGCGAACAGGTTTCCGCCGTTTTCGATGTTGATGAACGCCTTGAGCCTTGTCGAACCATTGGGACCACCCTGCCACCCATACTTGAGCAGATCGACGCGGCCATCGCCGTCGAAATCGGGCGCACCGATCGAATGCTCATAATCGTCCGGCTTACGCATATTGAGCGAAATCGAAATTACAGCCGCCGGTCCAAATTCGTAGTACGTATCGGACGAAACCGGGTCGCCGGACTCCTGCAGATAATGTGCGTGGAAATGGTGACCCTGATGTGAATCGTTTGGCCACCATTCGACAGCATCAATGAGACCGTCGGAATTGATGTCGACAAAGTCCATCGACTCTTCGCTGAACGGCAGGTTTGTCATCGGAGTGGCAGCCAACTTCCACGTGCCGTCGCTCTGCGGTTTGGACAGGTGAATTTTCCACTGATCACTGCCCTGGTCATAGATTGCGATATCCTGGCGACCGTCTGCGTTGTAATCTATTGGCACAATGGCATCGGGCTTCGTATTGTTGTCTCTGATGGTATAGGCCACCGAGGCTGTACCTGACCCGAAACCTGTGTCGAAATTGGTGGCGCTGAACGTCGACCCGTTGGAAAGCGCATATTTAAGATACGGTACTGTCTCGTAGGTACCGGGGGCGCCGTAAAACCACACGACATCCAGCTTTCCATCGCCGTTGATATCTGCAAACTGCGTGGCAAGAACAACATTCGAGCTGCTGCTTTCCAACGTCAGGTTCGCGTTCGATTTCAATACCGTTGACGAGTCCGGCAAATTCCACAGGAAAGTCGTGTCGTTGGAGAGACAGGTGGCTCCTGCGCATTCCTGTACAGCCTCTACTCGCGACAGTTTATCGGTAGACACCGTCGAATCTGATTGGTAGTCAACTATGTACTCTCGTATCAGGGATTCCGTACCATTGATTTTGTTGTACGACTTAATGCGATCAAGCCGTTTCTTATTCTCGAACGGGTAGCCGCCGACATAACCCGAGATGGGGTCTGATCTATCCGTGGACGGGTATATAAATTCAACGCGCGCATTGTGGCTGCTCGGCCCGGCCGCAGAACCGTACGCATACTTGATGTTCTTTATGCGCTGCGCGGACGTACCGCCTTCGTACTCAAACCAGATAGAGTTTCCAGCGCTATCACGGTACTCACGGATTCCCCACGTCAGCGTCTTACCGTCACTGGTCTTGAGTTCAGCCGTTTCGTCGCTGTTGGTAGCCGTACGTCCGTAGTAGCTGATCGAGCCGTCTTCGCGGCTGACTTCGAAGTAGTCAGGGCCGTCGTTGACAGCTCCCTTTATGGTCACTACCACACCACTTTGGATTTCGGTGTGGTACGTGGAGTTGGCATCACCGTAGTTGGTGCCAGACACCTTAATCAGACGCTGCCCGTCCAGGCAGAAGCGATCGTTGGCCGTGAAGTCAATGGCCTCTGCCTGACCGTCCTGCTCCATTGTCTGGCGGCAGCGCGAAATTGACGACAACCCACCCAACGACCAGCCGATGCCGGCGATGCCATTTTGAGTTGAGCCGGTGTAATTGAGTGAAAGAGTCGGTGCGACACCGGCAGTCCCCGCCGCCACAGCAATCGGAATACTGTATGTCGCCATGCCATTCTCGGACACACGGAAGTTACCCTCCGTCGAACCGATGGCATCTGAGGTTGCCGACGCGCCTGGATCACTGAACGCGGCGGGCGCTGGCGGTGTTTGTACCAGGAACTGCAGCAGCCCTGTACTGTCTGCCGGTGCCACGTACTGCACCACTCCGTTGACGCGAATGTAAAGATCGTCACGACCGTCACCGTTTGAATCCGTCAACTCAATGGTGGTATCGGCGGCTCCCAGGTCATAACCAATCGCCGATGACGACAAATCCTGAAGAATGTAGGGGGCACCGGATCCGTTAATACCAATCAGCAACGCGATCGAGCCAGGCGAATTTGGCTTAACCAGCAACTCATCGTCTCCGTCGCCGTTGGTATCGCCGGCCAACAGATCGTGTGTACTCGCGACCCAGGCCGAATCGCCGATCAGCGCGGCGCTGGGCGACAGGTTAAATGTGTAGCCACCAGAACCGTCGGACTCGATGACAAACGTATCGATATCAGGCGACGTGACTATCGGTATATTTATGTCACTGGCGATAATGACAATCTGGTCCTGCGCCAGAAATAACAGATCGGTAGCCCCGTCGCCGTTGACGTCTCCGCTTTTTACCTCGTAGTGCCCCGGATTAAACCCTGCCGCCAAAAGCGAAGAAGGAACTGCGAACAATACAAAAACAGCAACGAGAAAACCTGCAGTTTTGGTGACTTTTTTTAGCGGAGAGTGCATAGGGGCCCCATCGAAAGAAACTTAAAAGCGGACTGAACTAATCGCGCCGGGAAAGCAAATGGCAGATAACGATATGGTAAGGTAGGAGCGGGCATGTCTATACACCGAGTTCTTCTTGTTTCTTCAATTGGCTTTCCGGATCAACGATCTGCTTTCAGCCGATTGACATTGCAGTCGTTACTCGCGTCGTCAAAATTAACCTGTACGGAGAGGTCAGCAGTCAGCGCGGCTAACGCCACCGCGAACATATTGTCACGTCCTTCCGCCGTGACGGAGTTGATGCCGACTGTAATGTAATGGTACTTATCCGGCCTCGTGCAGGATGCCGCATCATTTTGAAAAATGAGAACTATGTCGCCATTGGCTAGCGGATAAACCGACTGCAATTTCGACGTGTGCCATACGTCAGCCGAGTTAGCCATAACCGGCACCAGCAACAAACAAATTGCCGCCACAAAAAACTTAGGCTCTAACATCATACTCCCTCCACTACAGAATACTTGTGGCTACACAGAGCAATTCTCAGTCCTTAATATCAATTGATCCATTCGCATCGCAGCGTCCGCCCGGACCGTTTATTGCTTTATCGATAACGACGCTGATAACCCGTTCAGAGGCCTGAGCAGCTAACGCCATGCTAAGTGCGCGATCCACTTTCTTTTCACCGAGAGAATTGTCGTCAAAATAGACGTAATCGTACTGACAGTCGTCAAGCGCTGTGGATTCAAACATCAGCACTATTCCGCTTGGGTACTGGTAGACACGTTCAATTTTTCCGTAATACCAGGCATTTGCAGCGGACGCCGGCGACCACGCCACAACAATTGTGAGAACCAGAAGAACTCTCAGTGCCGCATTCATCATCGACCAAACCTCGTGCGAAGACAGTCAAGATGTACCCATGCAGTTCGGGGATGTCAATTTAGACAAAGCCGCAACATTCAGATGCAGACAAAGACATTGCCAGCGCAGTTTTGCCCGGTGCGCACGTGAAAACTTCGCCGGAGATCAGAAAAACCTGCTAAAAAAAGCGCTTTCATCGAGTAGACTGACTCTAACTCGCAAGCGAGTGAAAGTTCTTATATATTCATGAGTTGGTTTAGATGCGGAATTTGATTCTAAAGCATCGCTTAAGCGTTCCAAAATCTCGCGCTCCGTATTCCCATGCGTGCATATTCGGCACGCTCAACAGAGCCGTTTATTTCCAGACCAAATACGATTTGCGCAAAAATCCCAGCGATGTAACTACACTGCAGACGGTAAAACAAGAGCAAACGAGCTTCGCTCCGTGCAAAACTCGTACCTATCAGCGATGCGCCCGCAACATCCTTTAACGCGGTTTTGACGCAGCATCGCAAAACGCACAACCGCAGAACGTCTACCATTTGCCGACGGCGTTCACCGCCGACGCGGCGCTTTTGTTGACCACCTGAATATTACGTGTGGGCGAACATGTGCCGCCTGATTGTTTCCGAACGAGACTGCCTGTCAGCTTTATCTCCAAATACTGATTACGGGCGGAGCACAATACCGCTTCGTAAGCGCTCAACGAACCGCGTACTTGCTTAAACGATCTTGATCAGATTCTCGTCGACGTTCCCGGGCAGCAACGCCTCGATGGCCTCCGCGGTCTCGGCGCGCGGCAACTCCGTGTACAGGTACCGCAGGTAGGCATAGGGTTCGAGGCCGTTGGCCTTGGCCGTCTCGATCAGGCTGTAGAGATTGGCGCTGGCCTTGACGCATGTCACCGAGTCACTGAAGAGCCAGTTTTTTCTGCCCAGCACGAACGGCCGGATGGCGTTCACCGCCAGGTTGTTGTCGATCTCAAGCCGGCCATCATCGAGATAACGGATCAGTTTTTCCCATTCTGCATGCAGGTAGTGAAGCGCCTTGCCCGCGGCACTCGTCGGCGGCACTTGCGGTAATGATTGTTCCAGCCAAGTGCGGAGTTCATCGAGAACCGGCTGTGCGTGGCGCTGCCGGTGCTCGTAACGATTCTCCGGCGTCAGTTTCTTTGCCTGACGTTCCACCCGGTAGAGCTTCCGGATCAGAGACAGGCCGCGGTGCGCCTTGCCACGTTTACGCTTTCTGCCCTGGGCCTTCACGGCATCGCTGAAGCGGCGCCTGGCATGTGCCCAGCAACCGGCATGCACGAGACCATTGGCTGCCACCACAGCGTTATAGCCGTCGTAGCCGTCCGTCTGTAAGTAACCCTTAAAACCGTCCAACAGATGTTTCGCCACCGAAGCACCGCGCCCTGGGTCGTAGTGGAAGCGCACCACCGTCTGATCCGGCGGTCCGCCGCGCTGCAACCACAGATATGACTTCGATTGCGCACGCTTGCCGGACTCTTTGAGCACCTGCACCGTGGTCTCATCCATTTGGATGATGTCATGGCTCAAGAGCTTATCCTCGAGCAGGTTCACCAACGGCTGCACCAGCTGCCCGGCCTTGATCATCCAGTTGGCTAACGTAGCTCTCGGCAGATCGATGCCGATACGCCTCAGGATCGTCTGTCAGTTTTCACCGATATAGAGCCAATGCGTTTTCGGCGTAAAGGAGCCACCTGGTTTTCACCGTAATGGAGCCGTTACGTTTTCGGCGTAATGGAGCCACTGCGGCTCTGATTTCAGGCTCGAACTTTCCATAAATGCAGATACCCTCGCGGTTTTTTGAGCGAGGGTATCGATGGCAAACAGGAGGTTCGAGATGTACGAACTACGACAAGTATTGGTGCGCATGCGGCTCGGCGATTCCGACCGGGCCCTGGCCAGGGCGGGTCTGATCGGCCGTCCCAAGGCGAAAGCGCTGCGCCGGCTGGCCGAGGCCGAAGGATGGCTGGATCCGGGGCGGCCCTTGCCCGAGGATGCGGTGCTGGCCGAGGCCCTGCCACGGGCCCGGCCGCGGTCGTCTTCGGTCTCCGGCGTTGAGCCGTTTCGCGACAAGGTCGAGCGATGGGTGGCTCTCGACACACCGTGCCGTGCGATCCACCAGGCGCTCAAGCGAGAATACCAGTACAGCGGCAGCTACTCGTCGGTGTACCGCTTCGTGCAAAGCATCAAGCCGCGCCGACCGAAGGCGACGATGCCGCTCGAGTTTGCACCGGGCGAAGCCGCCCAGATCGATTTTGGCAGCGGCCCGGAACTGATCGACGTGGAGACCGGCGAGATCGTCAAGACCTGGTTCTTCCTGATGACGTTGTGCTGGAGCCGGCACCAGTACGCGGAGATCGTGCTGAATCAGAAGGTACCGACCTGGCTGGAATGCCACCGCCGCGCCTTCGAGTGGTTCGGCGGTGTGCCGCAAAAACTCATCATCGACAACGCCAGGTGCGCCATTACCCGCGCCTGTCGCCGCGATCCCGTGGTGCAGCGCGCCTATGCCGAGTACGCCGAAGGCTACGGCTTCAGGATCGACGCCCTGCCGCCACGACAGCCGCAGATGAAGGGTCGCGTGGAATCGGGTATCAAATACCTCAAGACCGGCTTTTTGCCGTTGCGCGAGTTCCGGGATATCGTCGATGCCAACCGGCAGTTGCAGACCTGGGTCCTCGAGGAGGCCGGCAACCGCGTCCACGGCAGCACGCACGAGCAGCCGCTGGTGCGCTTTGAGATCGAGAAGCCCTTGCTGCAGCGCTTACCGGCGGTGGCGCCGGAACTCGCCGAATGGGCCAAAGTCAAGGTCCACCGCGATTGCCATGTGCAGTTCGAGAAATGCCTGTACTCAGTGCCCTTCAAGCTGATCGGGCAGTCATTGTGGCTTAAGGCAACGCCGGTTACCGTGCGTATCTACCGCGACCACGAGCTGGTGGCGGTGCATTCCCGGCACTTTAAGCCGGGCAGCCGCGCCAGTATCGACGACCATCTGCCGCCGGAAGCCATTGCCTGGAAGATGCGTGATCCGCAATGGTGTTTACGCCAGTCGGAGAACATCGGTGCATCCTGCCATCAGCTGATCCGCACGCTGTTCGCTGACCGGGTCCTCGATAATCTGCGCGCCGCCCAGGGCGTCATCCGGCTCCGTGACAAGTATGGCAGCACCCGCCTCGAGGCCGCCTGCCAGCGAGCGCTGAGCTACAACAACCCGCGCTATCGCACCGTCAAGACCATCCTCGAAAAAGGCCTCGAGCAACACCCCTCGGCACAACGGGCCTTCGACACCCTGGCCGACAGCTACACCGGCCAGGGACGCTTTAGCCGGGACATCAAATCCTTACTGAAACACTGACACAGGAGATATCACCATGAATCCCATGCCTGAACTGGCTCCCATGCTCAAACAACTGCGGCTGTCCGGCATCCTCGACTCACTGGAATCGAGGAACAAACAGGCCATCGACAAGAAAATGGCTTACCCTGAGTTCCTCTCGCTGCTGATCAGCGACGAGATCGCAAGGCGGGAACAAAAGCGCTTTGCCACGCGGCTCAGGCGTGCCGCCTTCCGCACCAACAAAACCCTCGACCAGTTCGACTTCAGCTTCAATCCGAACATCAACTCAGCACTGATCCATGAACTGGTCACCGGACGCTTTATCGACGAGAAGGTCGCGGTTCTCATCGCCGGGCCCTGCGGCACCGGCAAAAGCCACATCGCCCAGGCCATCGGCCATGCCGCCGTGCGCCAGGGTCGCGATGTGCTGTTTACCTCCCTGTCCAAGCTGCTCGGCGACCTGCATGCCGCCAGAGCCACCGACTCCTTCGATCGCAGGTTCCAGAACCTGGTCAGGGTGCCGCTGCTCATTATCGACGACTTCGGCCTCAAACCGCTTCGCCATCCCCATGACGAGGACTTCCATGACCTGATCGCCGAGCGTTATGAGCGTGCCGCCACCGTCATCACCAGCAACCTCGACTTCTCAGAATGGGGCGATGCCTTCCCCAACCAGTTGCTCGGTGCGGCAACGCTTGACCGGTTGCGCCACGCCGCCTACCGCGTCGTGTTGGATGGCAAAAGTTATCGCTCTCCAAGGCCGCTCGACAACCAACTTGAAAAACACCCGGAATCAGGAAAATAATGCACCCGTTCGAGCCTGAAAATCAGCAACAAAAAGTGGCTCTATTACGCCGAAAACCGCTGGCTCCATTACGGCGAAAAATGACAATCGTCTACTGACGATAAAGCGGCAAGGCATCCTGATACTTCGAGACCGTGACGTGCGCCAGTAAGCCCGGCGAGGCCAGGCTTTTAGGGGCCGGCTGCGCCGGCAACGGTGCCGTCCTGATGCACTCACCGCAGTCACAAGCGTACTTCTTGCGGATATGCCGGATTACCTGGATCTTCGCCGGAACGATATCCAGCTGTTCCGAGACCACCTCGCCGATCTCGCTGAGTAACTTGCCGTCATGCTCGCAACGGCGTTCATCGTCGCTGAGTTCATGCACGACATCGACGCGTGGCAGATGATCCGGGATCGGCTTTCTGCCACGCTTCCTGCGCTTGTGTGCCGCAACCGTGACTTCGTCATCGGCGTTGCCCCCGGCATCCATGTCGGACTCGACATCACTGTCGAGCTCCGCTTCATCGAACAAGGCGATCTGATCCGGTGAGAGCTTCTCGCTGCTGGCCGCATAGCGACGCGCCAGAGCAAGGTTCAGTTGTTCGGTAAGGGTGAGAACCTGGGATTTGTAACGCTGGTTCTCGGTCGAGAGTTGCTCATTCAACAAGCGTTGCTCAACGAGCAGCGCCTTCAAGGCATCAACGTCATCGGGCAGTTGATGCGGGGCGTCTGGCATGCCCGGCAGTATACCGGATGAGCATCTTTGTCACCTTACAAAACGCTGCTGTAATGCAGGCGCTCATGCGGTTGCATGCGCATCACGTCGTATCCGTCGATGAGCCAGTTCAGTTGCTGGCCGCTTAAGGTGACGACATCGCCGTCGGCGTCCCGCGGCCACTTGAAGCGCGCCTTCTCGAGGCGCTTCTGCCACAAGCAAAAGCCATTCCTTTCCCAGTACAAAACCCGCACCTGGTTGCGGCGCCGGTTGCAGAACACGAACATCCGCTCGGAAAACGGATCCAGCGACAGCATCTCCTCGACTAAAATCGACAGACCGTTGATGCCCTTCCTGAAGTCCACCGCCTCGCGGCATAAATACACCGTCGGCAGCTCGTTCGAGGGACGCATCATCCGAGAGCGGCAATCGTGTTCAACACCAGTGACAAAAATCCGCTCTCCACTGCGCCAGAGAATGACACCGTCACACCGTTCGGCAACTGAACGCGCCACTCATTAGCGGACGGCATTGCCGCAACCTCAACACGTTGAAAACGAACTGCCGCTGTGCCGTTCAGGAGCAGGCCCTTTTGCTTCAGCACCTTCTTCGCACTGTACATCGTGCGAACATCCAGACCGTGCTCGGCCGCGTACGCCGACATACGCTTGCCCGAAGACTCCCAGTCCCGGATCCGCTCCAACCAGGTTCGCTGATGCTCCGTTAACCGCACACCTTCCGCTCCAATCATCGTCTTACTCCACCGACTTCGTAACGCGGAACGATGACCTCGTTGCACTCAGTTGAACAGGGTGCAGTTTATTGGGCGCTTACACCGCTTCATGCTATGAAACCAAGAGCGCACGGACCGAATCACCAAGGAGCATGCTTCCGAACGGCATTGGCAATTTATTCCATCGGCTCACAATTAGTGCATCTTAATTAGAATTTCCTAAGACGTGCCCGACAAAAGCGTCTAAAATTCGGGTATTTGGCAAAGGCAACCATATATGAAAGGAATAATTCTCGCGGGAGGTACTGGTTCAAGACTACATCCGTTGACATTGTCAGTTAGCAAACAGCTTATGCCAATATACGACAAGCCAATGATCTACTACCCACTTACTACACTCATGCTGGCCGGAATAAGTGATATACAGGTCATCACGACACTCCACGATTCGGCTTCATTTCAGAAGCTGCTTGGCAATGGAAAGAAATGGGGAATCGACATTTCGTACGCTGTACAACCGCACCCAGGCGGCCTGGCCCAGGCATTCCTGGTCTCCAAAGACTTCATTAAGGACAACTCGGTCGCGCTGGTTCTTGGCGACAACATTTTCTATGGGCACGGACTGACACACAAGCTAAAGCGCGCCAGTTCCCGATCATCTGGAGCAACAGTTTTTGCCTACAGAGTTCACGATCCACATCGTTACGGTGTCGTTCATTTTGACTCAGATGGTAAGGCACTTGGAATCGAGGAAAAACCTGAGGCGCCAAAGTCTCACTATGCGGTGACCGGATTGTATTTCTACGATTCGCAAGTCGTGAAAATTGCGACTTCGCTAACCCCGTCCCGACGCGGCGAACTCGAAATTTCTGACCTGAATCAGAAATACCTTAATCAAAACCAGTTGAATGTCGAAATTTTGGGACGAGGGTCTGCATGGCTGGATACTGGTACACATCAGTCTTTACTTGAGGCTGCAAACTTCATTGAGATTATTGAAAAGCGCCAGGGACTAAAGGTCGGGTGTCCTGAAGAAATTGCATACGCGTGTGGTTATATTGATTCCAGTCAGTTGGCTGCCCTGGCCGCAGAATGCAGCAACAATGAGTATGGAGAGTATCTCAACCAAGTCATCAGTGAGCCAACGGTAAGATGATATTCGAGAAGACGAGAATTCGAGACGTAGTGCTGGTGAAACCTACTATTCATACGGATTCCAGGGGATACTTCATGGAAGCGTGGCGCTCCAGTTCCTTTGCCGATGCGGGAATTACAGATGAGTTTGTGCAAGACAACTCCAGTTATTCTTCTCGTGGGACATTACGAGGCCTTCACTACCAGATTAATCGCGCACAAGGAAAGTTCGTTCGAGTCGTATCCGGTTGTGTTTTCGACGTAGCGGTTGACCTTAGACGCTCCTCACCTACATTTGCCAATTGGGTGGGATTTGAGTTGAATGACAGAAATCACCATTGCTTATGGATTCCTCCGGGATTCGCGCATGGATTCCTTGTTATTAGCGAATTTGCCCGGTTTGAGTATAAGTGCACTGATTACTACTCCCCTGAAGATGAACGCTCGCTACTATGGAACGATCCCAATGTTCAAATACGTTGGCCAGAAATTGACGGGGAAAACCCAAATCTCTCTGTCAAGGATGCAAATGCCCCGATGCTCGCAGATGCTGAGTTATTTGAATGAAGCTGCTGATTATCGGAAGACACGGTCAGTTGGCACGCACCCTCGTTGATTTCGCACCGAGTGAACATGACGTTCTCACAATCAGCTCATCTGAGTTGGACATTACTGACAGAGAGCAAACTGTTTCAAAAATTGCTCACACCTTTCCTGACTGTATCATCAATACGGCCGCATTTACCGCTGTAGACGCTGCCGAAACTGATCCGAGGCGGGCATGGAAAGTCAATTGTAAGGGAGCGGAGAACGTCGCAATCGCAGTCCACAACATTGGAAAACGACTCATCCATATTTCGACAGACTTCGTTTTCGACGGAACGTCACGGCTGCCGTATCAGCCCAACGCAAAAACAAATCCCCTGAACGTCTACGGTACCACTAAACTCGAGGGCGAGCAGCGTGTTCGTGCAATACTTCCAAGTAATTCAATCATTGTTCGAACCGCGTGGTTGTATAGCAAGTACCGAGGAAATTTTGTTACGACAATGATCCGGCTGATGAAAGAGGAGCGTGACCTCCGTGTCGTTGATGATCAAACCGGGACACCAACGTGGACGGGGTCGCTGGCTCCAGCAATTTTCAAATTTGCCGAATTAGAAGACTTTTCTGGAGTATATCACTGGACCGACTCAGGATTTTCGAATTGGCA
This sequence comes from Woeseiaceae bacterium, assembly GCA_965224505.1. Classification (GTDB taxonomy): domain Bacteria; phylum Pseudomonadota; class Gammaproteobacteria; order Steroidobacterales; family Woeseiaceae; genus UBA1847. Next base: position 730,730 of record CBDCZL010000017.1, on the reverse strand, counting down.
CCAATTCGCAATTGAAATTCAGAACGTAGCATTTTCGTTAGGAATTCTGAGAGTTAAGACCCCGGTGTCCCCTGTGTCAGCATCCGATTATGGCAGCACCGCAGTTAGACCTGCATATAGTGTTCTGGACTGTAGCAGTTCGAAAGACGCAATTGGGATATCCCCTCGCCCCTGGGAAGCGAATCTGCAAACCACAATTACCAACGGAGTTCACCTATGAATACTCTGCTTGTCACAGGCGGTGCCGGGTTTATTGGCGTAAATTTCGTAAAATACTGGCTCCGCCACTATCCCGATGACATGGTAGTTGTTCTTGACTCTCTGACATATGCTGGCAACCTGTCGAGCCTCGAGGATGACCTGCCAAATCCGAACCTGAAGTTCATACATGGTGACATTTGCGATGCAGAGTTAGTAGAAAAATGCATGGCCGAAAACTCTGTCGATATTGTCGTGAACTTCGCCGCAGAATCACACGTAGACAGGTCAATTGCCGCCCCTTCTGCGTTTGTACAAACTAACATACACGGAACATATGTGCTGCTTGAAGCAGCCAGGAATGCTTGGTTGTCCGGCGGCAAGCCGAAGCACCCGCACCGGTTTCATCATATTTCAACGGACGAAGTATACGGCTCGCTAAACAGCACCGATTCAGCTTTCTCGGAACTGACGCCGTATGCACCGAGTTCACCCTACTCAGCAAGCAAAGCCGCCTCGGATCATCTTGTGCGCGCGTACCATCACACATACGGGCTAAACATAACAATGAGCAACTGCTCAAACAACTACGGCCCTTATCAGTTTCCGGAAAAACTGATTCCGTTGATGATAATCAACTGCCTCGCAGGAAAGCGCCTTCCGGTGTATGGGGATGGTACAAACATTCGCGACTGGATCTTCGTAGCTGATCACATTCGCGGGATTGATTTGGTACTGAAAAAGGGTCGAATTGGCGAGTCCTACAACATTGGTGGTAATGCTGAATACTCCAATATTGATGTAGTGCGTAAGGTGTGCGCGACTGTAGATTCACTTTTTGATGCGGACCCGAAAATCGCAAGTACTTTTCCTGACTGCCCTGCTTTAAAGGGAAAAAGTACGGAGGCGCTCATTCAGTTCGTCGAGGATCGACCGGGGCACGACTGGCGATATGCCATCGATGCAAGTAAAGCCCACACTGAATTGGGGTTTCAGCCACAAACAGATTTCGATACGGGCCTGACATTGACAGTCAAGTGGATGTTTGAAAATCAGAATTGGTGTCAGTCAGTGCTTGATGACAGCTATCGCGACTGGATGGAACAACAATATACATCGTCGGTAAGTTAGTTTCATACTGCCCAGGTTCCCAACTCATCCGGTATTGCTTAAACTTCACCAACAGACACTCGCATGCAACTTCTAAATTAACTGTCCAAAGTCACTGAAGAGAGGACTCTCCCTCACAAATTTCGCGGACCGCGTTTTCAATATCCGTACAACTCGGGTAGTACAGTTCTTCGAGCCGTGAACTCGATGGCGCAGGAGCATCCGGGAGAGCAATTCTCCTGGGCGCCGCACGCCAATGTTCCAAATCTATGGATTCTGATGCCCGTGCCAGTATTTCGCCCGCCAGCCCGCACGTAGACCATCCACCATCTACCGCTATTAACCGTCCTGTCTTCCTGATTGACGTTCTAACTGTTTCAAAATCCATGGGATTCAGAATTCTCATATCTACGACTTCGACATTGATTCCACAAGCACTCAGCGATTCAGCTGCTTCCAAACACAACCGAACGCTATAACTAGCCGCTGCCAAAGTAACGTCATCTCCCTGCCGAAGTACTTGTGGCCCCAATTCTGCCAACGCAACTTCAGTAATTGGAGAAGCTTCTTCCTCACAGTCGTATAGCCATCTGTCATCAATATAGAGGACAGGGCCATCCGACAGTACCGATGCAATCAGCAGGTCTCTCGCGTCCATTGGTGTTGCCGGCATAACAACGCGCAACCCAGGGATATGTGCGTACCAGGAGTGCAATGCCTGTGAGTGTTGAGCACCCTGCTCTCCACCCCTATTCACTATTGACCGAACCGTAACGGCAGGACTCGCCTGACCACCTAACATGTAGGACCACTTCGCAGCCTGGTTCACGATTTGATCGGTCGCCAAAATCATAAAGTCCATTCTTGGATGGATGACGATCGGTCGGTAACCAAATAGCGAAGCGCCTATTGCAGCACCGGTGCATCCCGCTTCCGAAACTGGCGTATCTATTACCCTGTTGCGTCCAAACTTCTTGTCCAGACCCAACATCGTGTTGCCAACGTACCATGGGCTCCACAACCCCTGTCCAATGGCAAACACTGAAGGATAGTTTTCAAACAGGTACTCAAACGCATGTCGGATTGCGTCACCGTACGACAAACGGTCATTGTTTTCGGAGTTCAATGCGACTCTCCACCATAAACAAAGGACATTAACTGTGCTGGCTCAGGAAACGGATCGGCCAACGCTTCCACTGCCGCTGTCTCGACTCTCTCAGTGACAGCCCTGGCCACCTCTTCAATACCGTTTTCATCGAGCATCCCCGACTGCACCAGGCCCGTACTAAGACGGGAAATCGGATCTCTCGCTTTCCACGCAATGACATCCTCCATAGTCCGATGGACACCGACGTCGATATCCTCGTTTGGTCCCACATGCCCTCGATGCCGATAGGTGACCGTTTCTATGAATGCAGGCGTTCCTAAAGTTCGCATCGTTGAAACCAGCCTTTCGGTTGCCGATTTGACAGAAACCACATCGTTACCATCCACTGTCGAGGCATCAACGCAGTGTGCGTCTGCAAATCTGGCAACACGATCTACGGGCTGCCGAATATCAATGTCCAGATGGCTTGAGAACAGATTGTTTTCGCAAACGAACAAGACCGGCAGGCATTGCGAAGCAGCGAAATTCAAGCATTCGTGCAACACACCTTCCTCGGCCGCGCCGTCGCCGAAAAAACAGACAGAAATGCTCGAGCCTCCATCCATTTTTGACGCGAGAGCAGCGCCCACCGCAATAGAAATTGTAGCGGCAACAATCGGTACACTTCCGTGAAAGCCGACATCACCTGCATAAAGATGCATTGAACCTCCCATTCCCTTTGACGCACCGCTTCGACGGCCCAGAACCTCCGAAAACAGAGGTTTCAATCCTCCTCCTACAGAAAGAAAATGGGAGTGAGACCTGTGATTGCCAAAAATGCGATCGTCGCTGCGTAATTGACTCGCAATCCCCACTGCAGATGCTTCCTGCCCTATGCCGAGATGGCATGGGGTGGCCACTGTGCCATCAACGACCCAGTCGGCTATTTTCTCTTCGGCCAATCTGATTTCCATCATCGTATCGAGAAAACCAACGGCTTCCTCCCGACTGCAGTCATTGAGATTGATCGGATCTTTGTATTGCCCGGGGTCCGCAAAATCCCCAAGCGACATTTTCGGCTGAGAGTTCAAAATTCTAGCTCCTTTCGTAGATCTCTCTGTTCGCTGGTCTCAACTATCCAAATACCGTAGTTGTTCTTGTGTTAGCTCCCAATCAAACACATCAGTGCTATGTTCAAGCTGCGCCCTGGATTTCAAACCAACCACTACCGACGAAACTCCCGGAGCCTGAAGAGCATAGCGAATCGCAATTTGAGCCGGCGTTTTGTCAATGTTCGCCGCCAGCTCTACCAGTTTGTCAACAATCACGAGATTATCTTCCAGTCGTCCCGGTGCAAACTGTGCGAGTCGATGCCGTCTGTCATTTGCTCCGAACTCCTGACGAGATGAGTACTTACCCGAAAGCAGGCCCTGCTCCAGTACGCCGTAAACACAAACTGCCATACTATCCCGATGACACGACTCAATAACGGGTAGAGTCTGCCTCGAAATCAGACTAAACGGAACCTGCACAACATCGACATCACCATAGCGGCGGGCCTCACTGACTTGTTCATAGTTAAAATTAGACAATCCGACAAGAAGAATCTTTCCGTCGCGCTTCAGCTCAGTAAGTACTTCCATTGTATCCCTGATTGGTGTGCCCTGATCAGGCCAGTGTAGGTAATACAACGGGATCGATTCGATACCCAAACGCTGCAGCGACCCTTCGACTCCTGCCGTTATTGCTTCTGGTGACGCATCGCGAGAAATTTTTGCACGGCTCGTGTGAGCCTGCTTTGTCGCCGTCAAACCTCCCTTCGTCGCAATGCGAACGCCCGCTCGTAAAACACCAAGCGCCGCTCCGAGGCGAGACTCAGACAATCCGAGTCCATATACAGCAGCGGTGTCAAAGAAGTTAACCCCATGCTGTAAGGCTAATCGTACGGTATCACTAAGTTCGTCAACATTCACATCCCCCCAGTCAATACCACCCAACTGTTCGCAGCCAAAACAAATACGAGACACACCATTCAGTCGGGTACCCTCAACGAATTGCATGTTTGCGGCTTCCTCTAAAGATCAGGTGGTGAAAAGTTGCCGCAATAATTTTGAGATCTCCAACAAACGAGCGAGTTTTCACATATTCGACCCTCAACCGATTTTTCTCGGGCAACACGTGTTTTTCAAAATTCTCATCAACGTTCGTAGAGCCGATATGAGAAGCGAGGTCGATATAACGAACTGAGGATAAATCGGTAATTCCCGGACGGACGGTTAAAATGAGCTTTTCATCCCCAGCATAGAGCGCCGTGTACCTAGGAACTTCAGGTCTCGGACCAACCAAGCTCATTTGGCCCAAAGCCACGTTGAGCAGATTAGGAAGTTCGTCCAACTTGAATTTTCGCAGTACGCTTCCTACTGCGGTTACTCGTGGATCGGCCAACCCCGTCGACGGCCCACCGAGTGACTCTGCATCCTTCACCATTGTCCTAAACTTGAATACGCGAAACTCTCTTCCGTTTCGACCTGTTCTAACGCCTCTATAGAACACGGGCCCGCGCGACGTAGCCTTAATAAGTATTGCTATTAAGATGAAAGCTGGAAACAAAATGACCAACGCCATGACAGACGCCACAAAATCGAACGACCGCTTCAGAAGGGCATCAACCGTGGCCGACATTGACTAGCTCCTCAAGATGCTGCGCATAATCCCTGTAGATGTCCTGCGCAGTAAAACGAGCTTGAAACATCGTCGTAGCGTTTCGCGACATTGCAGCAAGTCCGATATCGCTCTGAACAGCTCCGCGAACACAAGAAATAAACCCATTAACGTCACCTGCAATATACGAAAGCCCCGAACTGTACTCGGAGAGCAGCTCGGGGACATCGCCTTCGAGTGAAGAAATTACCGGGAGGCCCGCTGCAACGTACTCAAAAATCTTGTTTGGCATGCACCCAGGGAGCTGTTTATAGGGAGCAAGGCCGAGAGATGACATTGACAACAATGCTCTGGAATCAGACTTAGATATCCATCCTGGAACCGTAACATTCTCAAGGTTGGAGGCAAGCTTCCTGATTTTCTCTCCTTTATCACCATCTCCCGCAAGGACAAAGTGAAATCGATCACTCCCGGACCTGAGAAGCGTTGCTGCAGCTTCGCATATCAGTTCCAACTCGTAAACCTGACCGAACGCGCCAAGAAATGAAAGCAGGAATTTATCTGTCGGAATTTTTGCCAACCACTTTGGAATAACGGACTGCTGCACTTCCTTGCTTGCCGGACGCCCGATATAAAAAACCCGATCGCCGGACGCTCTTTCGCGGTTTGCTTTCGTGAGCCCCCACTTTAGAAAACCCTCAGAACACGCCAACATCACGTCAGTCCTTCGAAAGCAGCGTCTTGCACGATTATCCATCCCCTTAAACACCAACGCCAGCAAAGACCGAAGGACGCCGTTGTACAGATTTAACGCGACATCCGGCCAGGGGTCTCTGATATCGACTACAGAGAGGCACCCGAAATGTTGCGCAGCATCAACACCCGCATTGGCAAAATCGATCGTCGGAAACGACGAGAGGACTAAATCAGGTCTTTCCTCCAGATACGCGCGCTCAAGGAATCGTCGGGCAAGCCGTCTGTGGTGTACGTAACGCGCCAGTGATCGGTTTTTGGAATACCCTCCGCAATCGAGCAGTACCAATCGAAGTCCTGGTGCAATAGTCTGATCCAGATCTTCCTGATGAACAAGTTTCTTCAGTTGGTGCGAATGAGTACTCGACCACCACGTCACCATGTGTCCGCGCGCAACAAGTTCCTCCGCCAACATCCACGTTCGCATTTTGGAGACATCTTGTTGTATCGGCAGGTTCTCTCCATCCTTGAGCAACCAGATTTTCATTTTGGGCCGGAATATACAAACACCACCTGCCAAGCCATTCTTCTGATTCCCGGAATTCGTAGAACTACACTGTCTATAACCTCAAGGAAACCGAGCATCCCATCGAAGAAATTGTACTTTTGAAATGGAATGGCCAACAACGTGAACAAATGGAAAAACTTAATTTCGGCGTTATCAAAGAACAGCAATCCCTGTTCCACCTGCTTTAGAGTTAGAATATGGTCTGTCTCCCAAGCGGTACGCAGTTGCGGTGTCATTCTTCTGTAGAGTTGTATGAATGGGTTATACCCTAGCGCTTCTACGGCGATCACCTTCCCGGTTGGTTTTAGCACTCTTGCAATTTCCGGATAAGCGTTGCGAAGCTCAAGATGATGCAGCACACCGGTACAAACAACGATATCGAATGTATCATCCGGGTACGTCATATTTTCGGCATCCATTACCGAAAATTTCGTCTTATCGCTGAGATTCATGTCTTCGGCTCGTTTACGCCCTGTTTCGACTTCGTCGGCCGAAATGTCGATTCCGTGAGCCTCAGCACCTAATTCTGCCAATTTAACTGTGGTCTTGCCCAATCCACAACAGTAGTCCAGGGCAACCTGGCCGGGGCACTCTTTAGCAAGCCAATCCCATAGGTACTGTTTGGGGCCGCGATCTATAGCGTAGATCTTCTTGTTAGGATACTTGGCAAGAAACTCTTCTTCGCTTAGTTCCAAGCGATCTTTTTCCCGCTGGTTGTGAAACTCAGCCTCAAGTCGCTTTCGCTCCAAGTCCTCATCGCTCTGTGTTTCTGACTGCATTTATAACATCACCACTAATTGAGATTCCCGCTAATTGGATTTTTGCACATCGTTATTGTATCGCACCATTTCTGACTCCTCCCCGAGATCTAATCACAATAGATACCAACGACGTCAGTAGAATGAACTCAGCGATCAGAAGCAGTAACCATGGAGGAAAATCAACCACAAAAATCAGCAAAAACATGCCGATCATCAATACCGTTGACTGCAATACGGTTGATTTCGCATACTCCTTGTACGCGCGCGATAGGAATATCCGGAAATAGAGAATTATAGTCGAACAAACAGAAATTGCAGCGGCAATCAGGTAAAACTCCCGGCCACTATCCCGACCTAGTTTATCGTAGAAAATGAGTGTACTGAAGTCGCTCAAATTCCAGTACGCAACAGAGAACACGCACAAATTCCCCAAAAGCAGAAGCGTTACCATGCGACCAACCTTCACCGCCGAACCAACTCGGTTACAAATTGAAATATAGAGCGCCAAAACGATCGGTTGAAATACGGTTGAATACAATGCCTTAAGCCTCTCGCCGGTAACGTATGATGCAGCAGCTCCGTTTCCCAGGACAATCCCTATAATCATGGGAACCGCCCCATATGCGGCATGCGAGACACTCTTCGCGAGCATTACCACTTTTAACTTTCTCAATGCAAACGTCAGATCGCCTAGCGAAATCTTCACAATTCCCCAAACATTACCGCCCAAAGGCATAAACCACACAAGCGCAAGGATAGCGCCGGCAATGCCGATCTGCGCCAGACCGATCGCTCCGGGCAAAACAAGAAGATGTCCGATCAGAAGTAGCCGGCACGGAATGTAAAGCAATACCAGACCCAGCCGGAGTCGTCGATTTAGAAACCAGGCGGGCAATAAAACGGTCGGCAAGAAGAATAGCCCATACGAAACCACCCATTTCCCATTTAGGTCATCAACCGAGAAGAAATTCCAAACGGCGAACCCAGTCAACAACCCCAAACAATAAAGACAGACAGAAATTGAGAGAAAGGCGACTACCAGTCGATTTGCGCAACTCCCCGGTTCCCCGATTTCTCTTGGAGCTACATACGAGATGCCTGACTCTGCGACTGCAAATGCTAACAGGTTCAGTCCAACTGCAGTAGAAAACCCAATAAAATCATCACTATTAAGATGACGTGACAACAATATGAAAGCCAGATAGTTACACCCCGAATTCGTAAATTGTGTCGCCACTGCCAGAAACGGCCGGACATGCTTTCCCATGTCCCTCACGAGTAATATCGCTTAAGTATGAAATCCAGCGATTCAGCCAAGTACACGATTTTCGCTTTAGTTGCGAGCGATCTGATGGATACATGTCTCTCATGACTGACAATCAAACCAGGCGCATGTAAAACGCTGACATTTGCCAGCCGCGCCTCTTCAGCAACAAACAACTCCTCCAAAAACAGAAAGCACGGAAAGGCATCTAGCGAGCGGAAAAAATCGATATTCGTAAACACGAAAATTGAACCATGGGCAGCATAGACAGCGGAACTTGGCAGACCCTTCCGCTCTCTGTACCTGTGACGTCTGACCATGTTCTTGAGAAACGCTACCATCGCGTACAGATGCAGAAGAAGCCTATTACGGTAAACAAGCCTTAACGCACTAAGCATTTGCCGGCTTAAGCGATTCTCGTAAATTGGATTCTGATCGAACCCATCCGTCCCGGCGATTATTTTCGGAGCTAAAATTGCATTTGAGTCAGCGTATTCTCGATTCAGAGCACCAAAAAAATCAGTATCAAATACGATGTCCGGATTACAGTAAATGATGCAGCCACAATCACCACCAGACAACGACTGTGCATTCTGAAAACAGCCAAAATAACCCACGTTTTTGTCCGAGCATATTACTCTGGCATAATCGCAATTCTCACGAACCAAGATCTGAAATCGTTCGAATTCGCTTTGTTCCTTTTCCGAGTTATCGAACACAAATACCTCGACTTCAATGCCATGTGTTCGCTCCACGGAAGCAACTATTGAACGAACACACTGAAGTACGTGGTTATCTGTCTTATAGTTGACGACAAATACGCAGACTTTCATTTTGCACCTTGGCTTGACATCGCTGGAACGAATGGAAACACTACGGGCGAACCAGAGAGAACTGCTCGAAGAAGTCCCGATCGTGAACAAAATACGCCAAGGCCGAGGCAATCAATGCCAGCGTGACTGAATTATGCACGAATGGTGTGACAACAATGGAAAGAAGCGTGGCAAAAATCACAAATAATTCCAAACTACGCATGAGTGCTTGTGATTTGAAGAGCCTCAATGTCAACCACGTTGTCACAACTAGCATATTCAATAGAAAAGGTCCCAGTATTGAGTAATCAATTACAAGATACTTCCACGCCGTCATAATATTTGTCTGTTTTTCGTGAATGAAATATTCATCAATGAATACTCCGGGTTGCCTTTCGACGAGTCCAATCATGTCGAGCGGGCCAATGAAGCTAAATGCACCAAACTCGCAACAGACAATAGCCGATGACTCAGTAAGCCACATACCGAAAGCGGGAAATGGTGCTAGTACATAGTGGAACAAAGGCCCGAAAAGCACGCCAATTTCTGCACCCCGAAAAAACATCGACAACGATCCGATGAGAATCCCTCCAACCCCTATGACAATAATGTAACGGGGTAGTATGGGAAGTGCAGACACCAAGGTTCTCGAGGAAAAAAAACCCGCAATGTAGAAACAAATTCCTACATACAGCGGGTACTTTGCCGTAGATATAATCGACAAAACGAGCAACGGTACAAAAGCCACTAAAACCCTTAACCGGGACACTTGCCCTACCGACAATCCCAAACGACAAACCAGAAATAATGAGAACGCCATCAACAGCGAATTTCCATTTGCGACCCCATCCAGGTATCTCATTACCGTAGCTTCGCTCGCGATCCGAAGCGCTCCCTCAAGCGAAAGAACATCCGTCAAGCTATTTCCGGTGAGACGAATCAATACCAATACATTGGCGAAGCCCGCCGCCACACCCATCCAGAATACGACTGGATGTGGTGGAGTAATGGCGCGATAGTCACCTGAGGGCTTAACACACCCAACAATAAGCAATGGTGAGCAAGAAATCGTGATGAATACAAATGCGATCAGCGATGGGACCCCGGGCTCATAGATGATTCCCAGTACGCTTAGTGATACAGCGATTATGAAGGCGATAGTCAAGAAATGCTCGCTGACTTCACGCATCTAGACAATGGCCGATCGGCCATCGCGACGCAATGAAACCCCACGGAGAATTGCGATGATGATGGCAAGTACTATTCCAAGTATTACACCAACTGCAATGATCAGCGGCATACTTGGATACTCAAACATGTCGTCGTCTACAGGAACTGCCGGATCAATGATCCTATATGCATACTCTTTTCTGACGCTAGCAAGGGTCTTCTTCCGAAGTTCATTCTCAATAAGCGTGTGAATGCCTTGTCGGAGACCGACGTATGTCAATGCGTCCAGTTCGGTCTCCAGAAATGCAATGCTCTTTTCTGACTCTTGCATCGCTTCGTTTCGCAATCGGTCATTTAACCTGGCAACAAGGGAGTTCGCCCAATTCGAAGCAACTTCAGGGTCTTTCCAGTAAATACCTAATGTAACTACCCCAGTTCTCTTGTCTTCCACTACCCTGCGAATTTTCTTGTCGAACAACAAATATGCATCTCTGACCGTCGGTACTTCTGACGGATCCGATTCTCTCCACACGCCCGCGCTCTCATCCCATTTCGAGTCAAACAACACCGGAATTAAATTTGTGTCTTCGATAAACTCCTCAATAAAAGAACGAGATTTCAATACCGCTAAAGGTAAGGCAGAATCACTACCACCGCCGAGATTTATTCCGGCGAGCGATGCCAATCCACCGAACTGGCCGGCCATCGCTGACAAACCAGCGAGTGAATCATCGTGAGTAACGGGACTGAGGGTCACTTCGGCCTTGTAAATGGGGGTAGTCAAAAGACCGATCACAATCGAGACGGTCGCCGTCAACAGGACAGTTAACACAACCTGCAACCTGAATTTCCAAAGCAGATCCAATATATCGGCAAAGGACAAACCTTCGCTGATCGTAGTGACGTTTTTCTCGGACACTATAAGAAACTCCGTATACCGATAATGGGTGGCCTTTGCTCGCTATACTCCAACTACTATGCGTGCTACAAGAACAACAGAAAGTTGTCTAACACCCTGTACTAGTTGTTGAACGTCCGAACAGCAGCTACAGCAATCGCGCCTTGATACAGTATTTGAGTCACACTGCCCCAAAATGCCAACGGCCTCATCCTGTCTGTATCCAATGGCACAACGATTGTATCCCCGGGCCGAATTTCCGGACCGCGCCCGCGCCCGAACCAGCGAGAACGATCACCTGCGACGACTGCGCCATTGGCGCGCACAATGTAAATTAGCTTCTTATCGGCGCGCCGAGTCAGACCACCGCTCAAGTCGATGTAATCATCACGAGACACGTCTTCACGGTAGACGTGCGATGTATTCTGCTGGGTTTCACCAAGTACCGTTACAACCTGCGTTCTGGTCGGCACAAGCAGCCTGTCGCCATCGCGCATTTCAATTGCGGTTGACCTGCCGCGAAGCAACTCCGGCAAATCAATCACCATGCGACCGACCGCTTCCGTTTCACGAAGCTGGTCCAGCAGCACCTCGCCCGTTGAAAGCGTCTCAGTTCCTCCACTGGTTGCCGTCTGCAGTGACAGCGACACCAGGTCGGCCTGAAGTCGGCGAACCAGCGTTTCTATTTGCTCCTGTTCGCGCTCCTTGAGCGACTCGCGCAGAAAAACGGCGCCCTCGCCAAACGCTGCGGGCGTCAGCCCACCTGCGCGCTGCACGACATCGGCAAGCGTTTCGCCACGTCTTACCCGATACGTGCCGGGAAAAACGACTTCGCCTTCGAGGGAAACGGACCAGATTGAGTCCCACTCCGGAATTTGATTGATACTCAGAAAGTCGTGCTGTTGAAGCAACAAATCCGCGGAATCATCGCCACGGCGTACGGCGTCGAGGTCGATGTTTATGACCTCCGATTCACGGCCGCCACCCGGATAGACGACGTAGCGTGTCAACTCGGCTTTCAATGCGTATGCCGCTTCGGAAAGATTTCCGCCCGCACGAATCAGATCGCTGACCCGCATATCCGATTCCAATGGGTAAATGCCTGGAGCGCGGACGTTGCCCGAGACCTCCACTTCATTCGCCGGAATATCAATCGTCGCCTGGCGCCGCAATTCTTCGAGTAACGGTTCCATGACACGCTGTCTGCCGACGGCGAGACTAAAAACATGAACCGTGTCACGAGACTTCAGTTCAAGGTTGGCGTCGCTTCCCGGATTGTGCAGCGCATTCCTCAGACTTGTGGAGAGCACCTCCACAGGCTCACCGCGAACGGCCTCGCGCCTGACCAACACATAGTCGGAGTCGACTTCCGGCTTCAACTCGTCGGTCGAACGAATCAGGTCAGAGAGACGCATACCGGGGTGCCACGGATAGTTTCCGGGGCGATGCACATGCCCTTCCAGAACCACCGCATTCCTGATTTCCGGCAATACTTCGGGCACGATCAGCGTGTCGCCTTTCCGTATACGAATCGTATTGGCGGACTCGCTGGCCAGATTTACCGCGATCACGGAACGATCGCCGTCTTCGCCAATTCTCTCAAGACGCGCGCCCTCGCGGAACGCCTCCGCCTTCAGTCCGCCGGCCAATCCGACAAGGTCCGCCGCCGTCGTCTTACTCCTGACCTCGTATATTGCCGGTCGGTTAACGGCACCCGCAACAGCTACGGTCTTGCCGATCGGTGGGACAAAAATCGCGTCGCCTGGCAGCAGCCTGCGATCGCCCAACGTATTGCCTCGAATCAGCAGGTCGTACACGTCCAATGTGGATACGACCCGCCCGTTGCGCTTTAATTGTATACCCCGCAGCGATCCGACCTCGCTGATGCCGCCACTTTGGTACAGCGCGCTGCTCATCGTGGCGAGACCGCTCACCACGTAGGAACCCGGACTAACGACATCACCCAGAACGAACACTCTAATCGTCCGTAACTGACCCATACTCACACTGACCTGAGTACCGATCAGCATTTCCTGCACACGATTTGCGAGGTCGCTGCGAAACTCGGAAAAAGACCTGCCCGCGACCGATACGGGGCCTATCTCGGGCAAGTGCAAAACACCATCGCGGGACACCTCATGCTCATAGATGCCGTTGACGTTTCCGAATAGCTGGACACGAATTGAATCGCCAGGGCCAAGCACATAGTCAGGCGGCACAGGTCCACTCGACGGCGCATCGAACGCCGCCTCCTTGGGCATAAACAAGTCGTAACCGAAAGGCTTCAGTGCTTCGATGCCGGTCAGTTCCTGACGCAGGATCGTCGATTCGATGTCAAAATTGGCAAGATACGATTCCGCGCTGAGGCGTCGGTCGATCTCTTCCGCCGTCAACCCCAGCAACGAGATTTGCGCGATGCCCAACAACGACAGCGTGCCAGTGTCGTCGAGGACGAAATGGTGATTTCCCGAAAGGCGTGACAGAAGCGGATCTTCCGTCAATTCCTGCAAGTCCCTTGCCGTCAGTGATTCAATGGGCGTCAGACTCAGAATGAGTCGGCTACCGGGCTCTGCCCGTACCTCGAATGCACCAAGAATTGCATCGATGTCTTCAGTCGGCGGCACCCATTCCGTTAACGGTTCATTCAGGGTCGCCTGCTCAGATTCACCCTGTCCTGCCTGCAGACGACGAATCGCGTCCATCGCCTGCTGGCGCTGTGCCGGAGGAAGCTGACTGAGCATCTGCTGTTGCGCCGGCGAAAGTTCGATCTCCTGTGCGGCGCAGAGCCCGCTGGCTAAAAACAGCAGAATAGCGACGAGCACGCAGCTAAGCTTAAATCCAAAGCTCATTGCGAACTCCACCGGACAAATCCGAACACGTCGGAGTCTTTTTGTCCGGTCGCATCGTCCTCTCGACGACTGGCACCGATGCCCGCGTAAATACGCCCAATCCGAGTGATTCGCTCGTGCGTCAACTGAATGTCCGCCTGCGAGACAGGCGTCGGCGTAATTGTATGTTGAGGATCCGCAATTCCCACCCGATTGATTTTCATATAGCGCAGCGACGCATTCCAACTGTGACCGGCGGATTGTACCAGCGTTGAACCCATTGAGTAGGATCGGCTGTCGCCGTCGGTACCGTGTCCCATCGCCTTGCCGAGATAGCGGTAACCGGTCCGATAAATATTGTGATTGTAGGCGCAGTTCGGCACTTCCGGGCTGAAGCCGAATCCGCCTTCCCGGCAGGTCGTATCGGACACTTCTACGTGGGTTCGATGCCGTAAATTGCCGATTCTGCCCCAGTGTTCGATACCGAGCTGGCGGAGCCACGACCCGATCGCACCTCCGCCACCGCGGCCATCTTCGCCAATCCACTGCATGTACACAGCGGCAGGCATTCCGCGTGGCAGGCGCCAGCGGACGTCAAACCCACCCAGTTGATTGCCCGGCTCATCCTCAGGATCCACATTGACGCCACGATTGTCGTTTCCCGCAATCAGGTCGAAGAATGTCGACAAATCGCAGGGTCTGCTGTCCCCACACCATTGAGCTGCCCGCGAAATACCGATCTCCAGTCCGGTACCTGGGGGGCGGAAACTTGTGCGAAAACCGAATAAGCGCGCATTTCTTACTACGCGATTATCATCGAGTTCGGACATGAACGTCGTCAACGTCCACGGACCGATCCACCGCAGCCACTTCGTTTCAAACGGTTTGCTGGCAATACGCTGCAACGTGATTCCCGGCGCCGGACGCGCATTGCTCGATAGAATTAAACCGCCGTCGCGGCCGGGGCCCCACCAACGTTCCTGCCAGCCCGCAGTGATCATCCAGTTGCCGAGTGCGACACCAAGATAGCTGCCATCCGGCCGCAAACGATCGCCATCGAAAGGATTCGCGGCATAACTCGCAGAAAGGTTCACTGCGAACCTGTCACCCAGCCAGTTCAGACGAACTCGGGCCTCCCCCTCTTCCCGGGGCGTGTTTTCAAACGTACGAACAAACCGTGGGTCAGCACTGCCTGATAGAGAGTAGCCGAGACTCACGGTACCGATATCCAGTTCAGTGCGCAGACGGTCGCTGACACGCTGCACAACCGGGTCGATGTACGGGTCGACGTTCCGAACATTTTCCAGCACCTGATAGATGTCGCCCAAGGCGACTGGCCAAGCGGTCAGGGGTACATCAATGACTCCAAGATCGTTCAGATACTGCAGATCGTAGCGCAGGCGCATATCGCCGGGCTCCGCAAGTGGAGCTGCCGCGGCGAGAGCCGGCAAAACCAACGATGCGATTAGTAGGCGCTTCGCCACTGCAAATACATCCTGGAATCTGAAAAAGACTGCCCGCTGACAACGTCGTCAACGTCCTCGTAGCCTATGCCAATGTCGAGCAATCCCCACGCAAACACCCTGCTGTGGGACAGGTCGATACTTGCAATATCCTGCCTTGTCGGTGTCAGAGAATTTCTCGGGTCCGGCGCGCCACCGCGATTCAGCGCCCCGTAACGCAGAAGCGCTCGCCAACGTACATCTCTGTCATCGATCATCACGCCGCCAATGGAAATCAAACGGGCGTCGTTGTCCGCGCCATGCCCTACGCTGCGTGCTCGATAGCGGTAACCGGTCCTGTAAATGGAATGATTATAAGCACAATTGAATATTTCGCTCGATTCATAAAACTGACAGGAGGTTCCGGCAAACTCGGCAAATAGTCGGCCGGACCACCGATCGAACAGATAGCCCGACCATTCGGCACCGAACTGCCCCATCCAGCGGCTCGGAAATCCACCTGCTTCGTCCTCCCCGATGAACTGACCGTACACGGCGATTGGCTGACTGAGCAGTGTGGTTGACCAACGAAAATCCACTCCTGCCAACTGATTGCCGGGTTCGTTATCTCGCTCAATACCCTGATCGCCGCGATTGTCATTTCCAATCAGCAAATCAGTGAAAGTCTCGAAATCACAGGGTCTGCCGTCGCCGCACCACTGCGCCGTGCGCGACAGCCCGATTTCCAATCCATTCAGCGGCCGGGCGCTAAGTCGCAAACCAAAGAAGCGAGCATTGGGCACCTCCCGCTCCTTCTCCATCTGCCCGAACATCAGACTGAAATCCCACGGCCCCAGCCAACTCAGCCACCGGGTCTTCCACGCATCGGTAAAAACGCGATCGATCACGAGTGCCGGCATCGGCCGCGCGTTATTTGACAGGATCATACTGCCGTCCCAGCCCGGCCCCCACCAGCGCTGCTGTGTGGTCGCTGCGACGGACCAGTTGCCGACCGCAACACCGAGGAAACTGCCATCGGCCCTGACCGCCTTGCTGTCCTGGTCGGAGTCTACAGCCTGCACGTTCAGCTCGACGTTGTACCAGTCCCCGGTCCAGGCCGCGCCAGCACTCAACTCGGCTTTGCCGCGAGGCGTATTGCGAAATCCGCGTATTCTCGTCGGATTCTCGGCGATGGCGGCGGTGGCGCTGAATACGAGTTGATTGCTGCGCGTCTCCCAGTTCCCGCGTTCCATTACCCTGAGCATCGAATCCCGCAGAGATAGCGCTAAAGTCGCGGCGTCCGCCTGCCGCAGGTCGTACAGGATGGGACCCCAGGCCAAAGGCCATGTCGTTGTTGGTCCTTTGATCAGACCCGCATCCGCCAGGCGCTGGATGTCGTGGCGCAGACCGATATCGCCCGATGGAATATAGGGCCCTGCCAGGGCCGCGGAAAACGTCAGGCACGACAAAAGCAGTGCACATCGTGCGAGAACGTGAACAGTCATGGGCGAATTGTGTCAGGGGTGGATGACAGCGGCAAGCCTGAAGGCTAAAGCCGCTGCGCTGCCAACTTCTTGCCCAGTTCGACCCCCCACTGATCGAAAGAATCGATTCCCCACACCACACCTTCGACGAATACCTTGTGTTCGTAAAGCGCTATTAGCTGGCCGAGTACGCCTGGCGTGAGACTGCAGTATCGAATGGTATTGCTCGGGCGATTGCCTTGGTGTACACGATACGATTCGAGTTCCTCGTCGCCCGTGCCAAACGCGAGTGCATCGGCCTGCGCGGTACAGTTGGCCGTCGCGAGTTCAGACGACTCGGACAAGAGGAAGTCGACGGGCACCAGTCGCGTACCCTGATGCAGAAGCTGATAAAACGAGTGCTGAGCGTTGTTTCCCGCCTCGCCAAAAATGACCATACCCGTGTCGCATCGGACTGGCCTGCCGTCCATGCGGACACTTTTGCCATTGGATTCCATCTGCAGTTGCTGCAGATAGGCCGGGAATCGGTCAAGGCGATTGTCGTAGGGAAGGATTGCCTGGCATTGCGCGCCAAAGAAATTGTTGTACCAGATACTAATCAGCGCGAGTAAAACGGGCATATTTTCGTCGAGCGCCGCGTGCCGAAAATGCAAGTCCATTTGCCGGCCGCCGGCCAGCAGAGCGCGAAAATTGTCCATGCCGACAGTCAGCGCCAGCGACAGGCCGACGGCAGACCAAAGCGAATAGCGGCCACCCACCCAGTCCCAGAAGCCGAAGCGAAACTCCGGACTGATGCCGAACTCGTCCATCGCTTCGTGATTTGTCGACGCGGCGGCGAAATGGTACGGCACGGCTTCCGCGCCCAGCCGCCGATCGATCCATGCACGTGCGACAGCAGCGTTCGTCATTGTTTCGAGCGTAGTGAACGTTTTTGAGCACACGACAAATAACGTGGTTTCGGGGTCAAGCGACCGCATGAGATCGTCAAGCTGAGTTCCATCGATATTCGACACGCCATGAAAGTGCAACCCGCCCTTCCAATACGGACGAAGCGCTCGGCTCGCCATTACCGGACCGAGGTCCGATCCGCCGATACCAATGTTGACGACGTCCGTAAATCGCTTGCCGTTGCAGCCGACAATTCGTCCCGAGTGTACGCTTTCCACAAACCCTTCAATTCGTGTCAGCACCTCCCAAACCTCGGCAACCCCTGGCGTACCCAGCGCAACCTGATCAGACATCTTCGAGCGCAACGCCGTGTGCAAAGCTGCGCGGTCTTCAGTCTGATTGATCTTCTCGCCGGAAAACATGGCGTTGATTGCAGCAGGAACGCCTGACTGCCTTGCAAGTTGTGTCAGCAGGCGCTGTGTCGTCCGATTGACATGTGTTTTGGAGAAATCGAGCGTCAAATCACCCACAGAAAGTGAGTAAGACGAAGACCGCTTTTTATCCCTGGCAAACAGCCGGCACAGGGGTTTGCCCTGCATGTGCTTCTGATGTTCTTTGAGTTTTTTCCAGGCAGGAAGGTCAACAGGGTACCGTGCCGACAGTTTCCTTTCGGGGTATGAACTGGCCACTTTCAGTAAGTTACTCAAGCACTTTGCTTAAGCTCATCCCTGTAGAACTCCAGATACCAGTCGACGAAGTTAGCGACACCGACCGAGATGGGTGTATTGGGCTGGTAGCCAACGTCTTCGGCCAGGTCGCTCGTGTCGGCCCAGGTGTCGGGCACATCTCCGGGCTGCAGCGGCAATAAGTTCATTTCCGCCTTTTTGCCGAGCCGGTCCTCTATCGCGGCAATGTAGTCCATCAGTTCGACGGGCTGCTGGTTGCCGATGTTGTAAATTCGATACGGTGCCCTGCTGGTGCCCGGATCGGGCGCCGACGGGTCCCAGTTCTCATTCGGTGTCGCGGTATTGTCTGATGTGCGAACAACCCCTTCGACAATGTCGTCGATGTACGTGAAATCGCGCCGGTGCTTGCCATAGTTGAACACGTCAATCGGCCTACCTTCGATGATGTTCTTTGTGAACATGAACAAAGCCATGTCGGGCCGGCCATAGGGTCCGTAGACCGTAAAGAACCGCAACCCGGTGGTCGGCAAGTTGTAGAGGTTTGAGTACGTATGGCACATCAGCTCATTTGCCTTCTTCGTCGCGCCGTACAGTGCGAGCGGATGGTCCACGTTCTGGTGAATCGAAAACGGCATGCTGGTGTTGGCACCGTACACGGAACTCGACGACGCATAGGTCAGATGCCCAACCTTGTTGTGTCTGCACCCCTCGAGTATGTGCAATGTGCCCACGATGTTGCTTTCAATGTAGGAATGCGGATTCTCGATTGAATAGCGCACGCCCGCTTGTGCGGCAAGGTGAATGACCTTCTCAAATTCGTACTCAGCGAACAGTCTCTCTATGGCATCACGATCAGTAAGATCATTGCGTACCATCTCAAATTTCTCGTATTCGGAGAGTTTCGCAGCGCGGCCTTCCTTTAACGATACGTCGTAATAGTCGTTAAAATTGTCCAGCCCGACGACCGTATCCCCACGCTCGAGCAGAAAGCGCGAAGTGTGATAGCCAATAAAGCCGGCCGCACCTGTAACGAGAATTTTCATAAGAGCTACAGCCTGTCGTCTACCGCATCGGCCGGCAGGACGTACTTGATGTCATAAACCACGGAGTTTTCTTTGCAAATGGACCTGATGCCTTCTGCACCGAGCGCCCGGAATTCATTGTGGGCAACGGCAAGAACGGCCACATCATACGCCCCTTTTTGCGGCTCGGCGACGAGGTCGATACCGTACTCATCCATAGCCTCGGCCGGGTCGCACCACGGGTCGTGCACAGCCACGTCCATACCGTATGTGTTCATTTCGCTGACGATATCGACGACCTTTGTGTTGCGAAGATCCGGACAATTCTCCTTAAATGCGAGCCCCAGTACAATGACCTTTGCCCCGTTCGGCTGAATGCCCTTGCCGAGCATCAGCTTGACGATCTGCGACACGACGTACAGCGACATATTGTCATTGATTCTGCGCCCGGCAAGAATCATCTGCGGGTGGTACCCGAGCTGCTGAGCCTTGTAGGTCAGATAATAAGGGTCGACGCCGATGCAATGCCCGCCGACGAGCCCAGGACGAAAGGGGAGAAAATTCCACTTTGTCCCGGCCGCTTCGAGGACCTCTTCAGTATCGATCCCGACTCTGTCGAAAATCATCGCGAGTTCGTTGATCAGCGCGATATTGACGTCGCGCTGGGTGTTTTCGATGACTTTGGCCGCCTCGGCCACCTTGATGCTGGACGCTTTGTGCGTGCCGGCCGTGATGATGGATGCGTAGACGTTGTCGATGAGTTCGGCAACTTCCGCCGTCGAGCCGGACGTGACCTTGAGAATTGACGGCAGCCGATGTTCCTTGTCACCCGGGTTTATTCGCTCCGGGCTGTAACCGACGAAGAAATCCTCGTTCATTTTGAGTCCGGACCCGGACTCAATGATAGGCACGCAAAACTCTTCGGTCGCACCCGGGTACACCGTCGACTCGAATACAACAATGTCACCCGGAGCGATAACTTCACCTAGGATGGCGCTCGCGCTCCGCAGAGGCGTGAGCAGCGGCCGATTGCTGTCTCCAATCGGGGTGGGCACCGTCACCACATAAAAATTGCAACCGCGGATATCGTCAGCGTTTGTCGTGTAGCGAAGGTGTTGAGCCTCAGCCAACTCCTCAGGCGAGCACTCCAGCGTGGAATCTTCGCCGCCCTCGAGTTCCTTAACGCGCTCGGCCTTGATATCGAAGCCCACGGTTGGATATTGCTTTCCAAACTCGACTGCCAGCGGCAGCCCGACATAACCGAGACCAATGATCCCGATGCGCAGCTCGTCAATTTCGAAGGACATACAACTCTCTCAGAATTTCCTGCGCCTTAATAGCACATTGCCGGCACAAAAACCGGACCCTCGTCGCGACATTTAGTGTGAATCCCGTACATCGTACAAAGCGAGATAGGCATCGGCCATTGAGGCTGCGCTGAACTGCGATGCTCTGGCCCGATTCCGGTCGGCCATGCCGCGCAAAACCTGCTCGTCGAGCAGCATATCCGCAATTGCGGCGACAAGCTGTTCAGCGTCCCCGGGTTCCACGAGGCGCCCGTTGACGCCGTCCTCTACGACATCGGGGATGCCCCCGACATTGGACGCTGCAATCGGCAATCCGGCCTGCATCGCGTCCAGCAGTGCGGACCCCAGCGCCTCGTGCAGCGAGGGATAGGCAAACACGTCGAAGCTTGCGAAGTAATCGCCGACATTGTCGACCCAGCCGACCAGTTCGATGTTCCTGAGCGCGCCGATTTCGCGGCGGAATGTCTGCTCGTCCCGGCCGTCCCCGCACAGCAGAAAATGCCAGTCCGGATAACGATCCGCCGCAATTCTCGCCGCTTCAATGAGCGTGAGCTGCCCTTTGTGCGAGTGATCCAGCGCGCCAATGTGACCAATGAGCGTCTTGCCCGGGCGGGCTGCGCGAATGCGCTCAGCCTCGTCATCGTCAACCACGAAGTTCGCGACCGCATCCGGAACAATGACGGGATCGACGTCCGGATTGCGTTTTCCGAGTTCGGCGGCGGCCGCGCGCGACACGGCGGCAACGGCCCTGGCCCTGCGGTACGCCATCACTCTGGGCCACGACGCCGACTGCGGAGCCACGACGCGCCGGGTAATGACGTACGGCACACGATTTACGAGGTTTGCATACAATGCCGCGTACACAGTACGGCCATCATGCGCGTGCGCGACCTCGCTGTCGCGAACGGCCATGCCTGCCGCGAGCGGGTTCGACACAACCTGCCTGATGTCCAGCCGCTCAACGTCCGCACACCGCTCCCCGAGGCTGTTGCCGCGCTTGATCACCAGACGCTGCTCATAACCTCGATTGGCGAGTTCACGCACCAGCAGTTCGGTCTGACGCTCACCGCCGCGATAATGCGGCGCGAGGTTAAGGTGGCAGATAGCCGGCATGCAGTCTCCTCACGAGCGTGCCGGCATCGTCCTTTTCAACATTAGCCCAGATACCACAGCGCCAGCAGACCCGTGATACTCATCGTTATCGTGTAGGGCAGCGCCATGACGACCATACGGCCGTAGGACAGCCTAATCAGCGGCGCAAGCGCCGATGTCAGCAGGAACAGAAACGCGGCCTGGCCGTTCGGGGTCGCGACCGACGGGATGTTCGTGCCCGTGTTAATCGCCACTGCCAGCGCATCGAACTGGTCGCGCGAAATTTTTCCCGCCTCGAAGTACTGATTGACTTCGTTGATGTACACGGTCGCGACAAAAACGTTATCGGAGATCATCGACAGCACGCCGTTGGCGATGAAAAACAACGCCTCCTGTGCTTTACCGTCGTAGGCCATTACCCATTCGAAAATCGGTGTAAACAGCTTCTGGTCCGCGATCACCGAGACGATGCCGAAGAACACGACCAGCAGCGCGGTAAACGGCAACGCCTCCTCGAAGGCGTGGCCCAGCCTGTGCTCCTCGGTAATACCGTTGAACGCGGTGGACAACACGATCACCATCAGGCCGATCAATCCGGGCTCGGCCATGTGCTTTGCGAGTGCAATCACAAGCAGCAGTGCGACAATGGCCTGAACGACAATTGTCGAGCGCTCCTGAAAAGTGCGTTTCTCAGTCTGTTCTTCGTCGAAGAGTTCGAGCACTTCTCGGACCTTGTCCGAGAGCGGCGCACCGTAGCCGAAACTCTTCGTGAGTTCGAGGCTCAGACACGTCAGTAAGCCAACCACAAACACCGGCATGGAGATGTGCGCCATGCGCAGGAAGAACTCGACGAACTCCCAGCCCATGACCTTTGCGATCAGCAGATTCTGCGGTTCGCCTACGAGCGTCATTACGCCGCCGAGCGCGGTACCGACGGCGCCGTGCATCATCAGGCTACGCAGAAAGGAACGAAACTGCTCCAGATCGCTGCGATGCAGTTCGATTACTTCATCGTCGGTTGCCGGGTTATGATCGTGGTCAAACTTTTTACCTGAAGCGACCTTGTGATAAACGCCGTAAAAACCGACCGCCACCGTGATGATGACCGCTGTCACGGTCAATGCATCGAGAAACGCCGACAACACCGCCGCCGCAGACGAAAACATGAGCGAAAGCAGTACTTTCGATTTCACGCCGAGCAAAATTTTCGTGAACGTGAACAACAGCATTTCACGCAGGAAATAGATGCCCGCCACCATGAACATCAACAGCATAATGACCGGGAACTGGTGTTCTGCCTCGAGGAAGACGTGCTGCGGTGTCGTTAGACCCAGGACAATGGCCTCAACGGCAAGCAGCCCCCCGGGTTGGAGCGGATAACACTTGAGCGCCATGGCAAGCGTGAAAATGAACTCAATGACCAGCACCCAGCCTGCAACGAACGGGTCGTAGAGTGTCAGGATTGGGTTAAGGATCAGAAATCCGATAATTGTCTGCTTGTACCAGTCGGGTGAGTTCCCGAGAAAGTTTTCGCGCAGCGCTGCTGCCATGGTTCGGGCCATACGATTGATATCCTTCGATTCTGGGGTTACCCCCGACGCGAACCGGAAATACTACTCAAAATCCCAGACGCACGCACCGGATTCGCGCATTTTATTGAGCAGCGCATCGTGCGCCGCCGATTCTGCGGCTGTCGGCGCGATGACCCGGAGATCGTATTGCACACGATCCAATCCGCTATCGCGCGCCGAACGCTCGTCGGCATTGCTTGCAGCCGATCGCTCGCCGGCGTCATCGGCATCCGCCTCAAGCACTAACGCAGCCTGCCCCCCGGTCATCGCCAAATACACGTTGGCCAGCAATTCCGAATCGATCAGGGCGCCGTGGACGTCCCGCTTCGTGGCATCGACCTCGTAACGCTTGCACAATGCGTCGAGGCTGTTGCGCTGACCCGGATGTTTTTCGCGCGCCATCGTCAGTGTGTCGAGCACCGTGGCATGCGCGGCAATCTCGGGCTGCGGATGCTTCATGAGCCGGAGCTCATTGTCGAGAAAACCGACATCGAACTCCGCATTGTGAATAATCAGTTCAGCCCCCGCGATGAAACTCAGGAATTCCTCAGCGATCTCATGAAACCGCGGTGCAGTTTCGAGGTCCTGAAGACTGATGCCGTGTACGCGCTGCGCGCCCTCGTCGATATCGCGATCCGGGTGCAGGAATCGATGGAAATCGCGCCCGGTAATGCGGCGGTTGACCATCTCCACACATCCAATCTCAATGACGCGGTGTCCCTGCGCCGTTGAGAGTCCCGTCGTTTCAGTATCGAGTACTATTTGCCGCATATCTCTCTCGGTACCGGTTACCTTATTCTCAGTCTAAGGTAACCGGACCCTTTTTTTGGGGCCCCTTTTTTAGGTCGTCGATGCCCTGGTTTGCGAGCGCGTCTGCCATTTCGTTGCCCGGGTTGCCGTCATGTCCCTTTACCCAGACCCAGTCGATCTCATGCTGCTGGGCAGCCTCATCCAGTGCCTGCCACAAATCCTTGTTCTTAACCGGTTTTTTCGCAGCGGTCGTCCAGCCGCGGCGCTTCCAGTTTGGCAACCACTCGGTGATGCCGTCCATGACGTATTTTGAGTCCGTATACAGTCTGACTTGACGACGCCCTTTGAGCGCATCCAGTGCTCTTATAGCAGCCGTCAGCTCCATTCGATTATTGGTCGTATCGAGTTCGCCACCGTGCAGCGTCTTGCGGTGTCTTCCTGCGATCAACAGGACACCCCACCCGCCGCGACCCGGATTCCCCCGACACGCACCGTCGGTGTATATCTCAACTATTTTGGTCAAATCGGATTCGTGAAACTCGGCTCTGTGACTCAACAAGGCCCGCAACGACCTGCGGCTGCCGCCGCCACAGCGGGCGAACCGGCGTCAACGTGCTGACTCTTTTCTGCGCCGAGAGCATATAGCACGCCGCCAGCTCGGGCCACCAGGATTTACCCCGCCGCTCCCACTTCTGGCCGGACGGTGCCTTGTTGCCGGGCAGCGGCCAGCGAAAAAAGTAACGCTGAGTGGCATCGATTCGCATATCGAGCAATTTTAGCCAATCCTTGAGACGGCGCTCCGATATCAACTGCTCCGCTCCGGGCGGCATCGCGGCACCGCGGATCAGTCGCCGCAGCCCCCACAAACCGCCAGGCTTAAATCCCAGAATCACAACGCGTCCGTCGCGACGCAGCACTCGATCCACTTCTCGCAGCACTGCGTGCGGCCGCTCGGAGTAATCCAGCGTGTGCGGCAGCAGCACCGCATCGACGCTGTCACTTGCGACCGGCAGCCGGTGCAGATCTCCAACCGCACTCGCCCCTTCCGGGGACTCGGCGATCAGGCAGCAGCGCTGAGTCCGCGTAAATCGCAGAAACGTCCGGCCGTCTCCCCACAGACCAAGCTGCAGACACTGTTCGCCAAACACGCCGTCCAGCGCCTCTTCAACGATGCGTGCCTCCTGGCGCAACAGCGCCTCGCCAAGCGTCGACGTCAGCCATTCCTGCAACGATTGTGACTTATCTGCTTGCAACCAATTCATAGCTCAGTAGGATAGCTTGATGCGCACATCGACTTCATCCGTTAATTCGCGATTATTGCACCATTTTTTTCGCATTTCGTGCATTCTGCCAGCGTTTTGCGCTGTCGCGTACGCCTCACCTGAAACGGTCACTGCCGCACAGGCGCCGGCCATCGAATTGATCTCGCCGGTCGAGGGTCTGACATTGACGTCCTCGCCGGTCTCTGCGGACGATCTTCTTGCCGTATTGCGTGGCGGTTTTGAGCTTAGCTACGCCGAGAACAGCCGTACCGCTGCCGAGAAAAAGTGGTTTGTTCGACATCCCGAATATCTTAATCGCGTGTTTACACGCGCGCAGCGCTATCTGCCTTACATCATGGCTGAACTGAAGCAGCGCGACATGCCGCTCGAAATCGCTCTGCTGCCGATCGTTGAAAGCGCGTTCGATCCGTTCGCGTACTCGCATGGCCGCGCCGCCGGTCTGTGGCAGATGATCCCGGGCACGGCAAAACGATTCGGCGTGGTCCAAAACTGGTGGTACGACGGCCGCCGCGACATCGTCGATTCCACGCGCGCGGCACTCGACTATCTTGAATACCTGTACCGTTTCAACGACCGCAACTGGCTGAATGCGATCGCATCCTATAATTCCGGGGAGGGCAATGTACGGCGCGCCGTGCGGCGCAACGTTAAGGCGGGTAAGCCCACCGATTTCTGGAATCTAAGGCTCCCTAAAGAAACCAGCATGTACGTGCCGAAGCTGCTCGCGCTCGTGGAAATCGTGGCCTCCCCGGAGACTTACGGTCTGACCCTGCCGACCGTGGTCGACGAGCCTCAGTTCGCGCTGGCCGACATCGGGTCGCAGCTCGATCTGGCACTCGCCGCCGAACTGGCCGACATTGACATCGACACGCTCTACGAATTCAATCCGGGCTTCAACCGCTGGTCGACGGACCCCGCAGGCCCGCACCGTCTCGTCCTGCCTGTGGATGTCGCGGATCGCTTCACCGCCGCCCTCGCACACGTGCCAACCCATGATCGCGTACGCTGGAAACGTCACAAAATAAAGAACGGTGAAGCGATTTCGCAAATTGCGGACCGCTACAACACTACCGTGTCGGCGCTTCGTGCCGCCAACAACCTGCGGGGCAATACGATACGCGCCGGACACCATCTGCTCATCCCGGTCGCAACGAAACCACTCAGTGCCTACAGCAACAGTGCCGATGCAAGACTCGAACGAAAACAGAATCGTAAGCGCCCTGGCCAGCGCGTTGAGCACGTCGTCGCTGCGGGCGAGTCGTTCTGGACCATCGGCCGCCGCTACGGTGTCACGCACCGGCAACTCGCCGCATGGAACGGCATGGCACCGGGCGATACGCTGTCGGTCGGCAAAAAGCTCGTCGTCTGGGCAAACAGCGACGGCGGACCTGCAGTATCGCCGAGTCAGGCGGCCAGCAATACGACGCGCAAACTTCGCTACACGGTACGCAGCGGCGATTCGCTGTATCTGATTGCACGCCGCTTCCGAGTCGGTATCGATCAGATCGCCCGCTGGAACCAGATCGACAAGAACAAAATACTCCGGCCCGGCCAGACACTCACAATGTACGTCGACGTGACGGCGCAATCCAGCTAGTCCTGTACACAGGATCTCGCCCAACGACCCTTACTGCCGGTCTGGTACGAGACTGGAATAAAGGTAGAATGAGCCGTCACGTATCGACGGGGATTTCGTATGGGCTTTATGGCCGGAAAGAAGGCGCTGATTGTGGGCGTTGCAAGCGATCGTTCGATTGCGTCCGGAATTGCGGAAGCGTTCGCACGCGAAGGCGCGGAAGTCGCATTTACGTATCAGAATGACAAGCTCAGAGGCAGGGTTGAAAAGCTCTCCGAACGCCTTGGACAAAATACCGACCTGCTGTTCCCATGCGACGTGACAAGCGACGAAGAGATCGACGCGGTGTTCGCCGAACTCGGCAAGACCTGGGATGGCCTGGACATTCTCGTCCACTCGGTTGGATTCGCGCCGCGGGAACAGCTTGCCGGCACGTTCACCGAGTCCATCACGCGGGAAGGCTACGCCATCTCGCACGATATTTCGGCCTACAGCCTGGCTGCGCTCGCGAAAGCCGCACTGCCGATGATGGAAGGTCGCGACGCGGCCATGCTGGCGCTGACCTACGACGCCGCCACGAAGGTGGTACCCAACTACAACGTAATGGGCCTTGCAAAAGCCAGCCTCGAATCCTGCGTGCGCTTCCTTGCTGCCGACCTCGGTCCAAAGGGCATTCGCGTCAACGCCATCTCCGCGGGCGCCGTCAAGACACTGGCTGCGGCCGGCATCGGCGGGTTTCGCAAGATGCTGGGCTATTCCGTCAAAGCCGCTCCCCTGCGACGGACCGTGACCATAGAGGAAATCGGCAATGCCGCCGCGTTCCTGTGTTCCGATCTCGCGTCCGGAATCACCGGCGAGACGACGTTTGTCGATGCCGGCGTGAACATCATGGGTATGGTCTTCGACGAGGATTAGTCGGTGGCTAACCGCTGCTCTGAATCGCGACGTTCGTTTCTTCGCCTTCCATGCGCGCGACAATCGTTGCGCAGCAGCAATCGCCCCAGACGTTGATGCTCGTGCGGCACATGTCGAGAATTCGATCGAAGACCATCAGCACGCCGATCGCCTCCAGCGGAATACCGATTGCGCCGAGGATGATTGCGATCGCAACCAGCGATGCCGAGGGAACACCGGCTACGCCAATCGATGTCATCAGTGCGATCGCGACGATCGTGAACTGCACCCCGAAGGTCAGCTCAAGACCGTAGGCCTGCGCCAGGAACAGCGCGGCGGCACACTCGTACAAGGCCGTACCGTTCATGTTCACAGTCGCCCCGAGCGGCAGTACGAAACTGGATATCTTGTTCGATACGCCGATGTTGTCTTCGGCACAGTCCATCGTCACGGGCAGCGTCGCAGACGACGACGCCGTGGAAAAAGCCGTCAACATTGCAGGAGACGCCGCAGCGATCGTCTTTACGGGATTGGCGCGGCCCACGAAACGCAGCAATAACGGCAGTGTGACGAATGCGTGCGTTGCGAGCGCGAGCAATACGGCCACTGCGAACACAGCCAGCGGCCCGGTCGCTTTCAGTCCGGCCTCCGCGATCACGGCGCCCACGAGACCGAACACACCGATCGGAGCAAACAACATGATGAACTCGGTCATCTGCATCATGACGTGAAACACGCCGTTCCAGAAATTAAACAACGGTTCCGCGAACTGATGCGTAAGCCGCGTCATGAAGTACCCGAACAGAATTGCAAAGAATATCAGGCCCAGCATTTGCCCTTCCGCCGCAGCCTTGACGATGTTCGGCGGTATCATGCGAACGAAAATCTCAGCGACGTCGTTTGCGCCCTTGCCGCCCACCTTCGCCTCAACCTCTTCAATAGACGCGGACAGGGACAACGCGTCCCGCGCCGGCTCACCGTCAATAAATCCCGGCCCGATCGCGTTGATGACGAACAGGCCGACGAGGATCGCAGCCAGCGTCGTCGTCGCATAGAACAGCAGAGTTTTGCCGCCGAGCGCACCGAGATTTCCTCCCGAGCCGATGCCCGCAACGCCGACGATGATCGACGACGTGATCAGCGGGACGATGATCATCTTCAGCGCGTTGAGAAACAGCGTGCCGATATAGTCGAACATCGTCACAAAATCGATGCCGAACAGACTCGCTTCGTGACCTGTCGACGCCCGATACTCGAATATCAGCGTGCCGGCGATGCCGGCCAGAACGATCGCAATCAGTATTTGCCAGTGCAGCGCTAGCCTGGGCATAGATCCCCCGATGACCGCATGGATTTTTATTGGTTAGGGAGCTTACTGCAACAGGTCTTGCGCGGCCAGCATATCCTCGTTAATCACAACGTCCGCGTTCCCGCGCAAAGACTGCACAAACGCGACAAAATCGCCGATTCCATAGGTGTCGACAATCTGCAGCTTGCCGGCGTCGCGCTGTTCGAGCGGAATCGCCTCGGGACGGCCCTCAATGACGGCCTGAATGCTGTACACGGTATAGCCGCCGGTGCCATTGCGGGTATTGCCGACGGACGGGGTGTCTTCGGGCGGTTTCGCGGCCGCGAAAACGGCAGCCGTCAGGAACTGATCCGCTTCGGATTGCTCGCGGCGCAGCGATACCGGCGGCTGGACTTCGGCACCCACGGCTGCCGCTGCGTCCGCAAATGCATCGCCCGATTCCAGCGCGTTCTGCATCGCACGTGCGCGCTGGGCCAGCAGTTCCTCAGTCTTGCTGAGCGTTATGGCGGCGACGATTCTGTCACGTACCGCATCCAGCGGTTCGCGGCTCGCTTCGGTGTGGCGGGTCACGAAAAATACGGCAGAACTGTTGCTGTCGAGTTCGACGAGTTCCGACATCTGCGAACCGGAAAGGACCGCCGGATCGAAGATCGTATCGAGCGCCGGCTGGCGATCGTTAAACGTACCGCCGCCGCTGCGTGTGACACCCGCGGCCGATTTAAGCTCAAGGCCCGTGGCCTCCGCCAGCGCACCGATGGTCTCGGCGTCGAACTGCGCATTCGCCACATCGCGGCGCACGTCCCGGTAAAGATTGTCGGCTTCGTCCTCCTGCATTTCTGTCAGCAGCGATGCACGCACCTGGTCGAACGGCATGGGTCCGGACACGAGAATCTCGTCGAGGCGAACGATGTGGAAGCCGAAGTCGCCCTTCACGGGCCCGCGAAGCTCCCCTTCGGTCATCGAGAAAATCGCGTCACCGAGCGCATCCGGAAGCTGAGTCTCCGTCAGCGCGCCCAGATCGCCGCCCTGCGGCGCCGTGCCGCCGTCCTTTGAGGCCTCGCGCGCAAGGTCTTCGAACGGCTCGCCCGCGTTGATACGCGCAAGGATGGCATTCGCCGACGCCTCGGCCGCATCTTCGTCTTCGCCGAACAGGATCAGAATGTGGCGCGCCTGGCGCCGCTCGTCCTGCAGATAACGGTCTTTGTTGAACTCGTAGTAGTCCCTGAGGTCCTGCTCGGACACTTCGACGGCCGCAGCCACTTCATCCCGGCGAATCTCAACGTACTCGACATCGGCCGACTCGGGTACCCGATACGACAACGGGTTGTCGTCGTAGTACGCCGAAATCATGTCGTCCGTTACGTTGATTTCGTCGGCGACCGCTTCGTCGGAGAGAATCGCTGTCTGTACGACCCGTTCTTCGAACGCCAGGTTCAGAAATCGGCGGTAAGCTGAGGGCGCGACCACCGACGTGCCGCGAATCGCGCGCTGCAACTGCGTCCTGCGCAAATTGGCACGCTGCCCGGCTTCGAATTCGGCCGGTGAAATTCCCGCGCCCTGCAGCACACCGACGTACGTGTCCATATCGAAGCGGCCATCCACCTGAAAGTCCGGAAACTGCTGGATCATCGTCATGAGTTGCTCATCCGACACACGGATGCCGGCTTTGTCCAGATAGTTGTCGATGACCTGTTCCTGAACCAGCCGCTCGAGCACGTTACGACGGAATTGTGCGCGCAGTTCGGCGGGTAGCGAGGCAAGCTGCGGATTGTTTTGCAACTGCTCACGATAGGCGTTTTCGAAGCGGTTTACACCGATCGTCTCACCATCGACTTTCGCCGCGAAACTCTGTCCGGTGAAGTTGTAGTTCAAACCAACGAACACGAACGACAGACCGATGGCACCCAGAATCGCCAGGGCGACCCAGCCGGTGAATTTTTCACGAAAGAACTCAAGCATCTGACAATCCAGGCAACGGCTCGCGAATGTGCGGCATCAATTTGGAATGAGCGAATCTGTGCAGCGAACGATCTCCACCCAGGAAAAAGCCCCACCCTCTCGGGTGAGGCTTTCCAGAAGCTGGCGGAGCGGACGGGACTCGAACCCGCGACCCCCGGCGTGACAGGCCGGTATTCTAACCAACTGAACTACCGCTCCGAATTCTGGTGGGTGCTGACGGGATCGAACCGCCGACCCTCGCCTTGTAAGGGCGATGCTCTACCAGCTGAGCTAAGCACCCCGAAAATACGCTCAGGCGGCAAGAAAAAGCCCGTCAAAACGGGCTGTTTCTTAGCCTGCCCCCACGAAGGGCGCGCTAGTTTACGGCATCCTTCAGGCCTTTGCCAGCCTTAAATCCAGGCACATTCGACGCCGGAATCTGGATGGTCTCACCCGTACGCGGATTGCGTCCGGCGCGCGCCGCGCGAGCCTTCACAGAGAAGGTTCCAAAACCGACCAGAGACACCGAACCGCCATTGGCGAGCGTGCCCTGAATGCTATCGAGCACTGCATCTACCGCCTTGGTTGCATCCGCGCGCGACAATCCAGCCGCACCCGCAACCGCGTCTATGAGTTCTCCTTTATTCATGCTTTCACCCTTGCAGATTGAGTAACGAAGTTATCAATCCAGCGAGCTCCCCCCGTGGCGCGATCCGCTGAATAACTACCTGCGTCTCCGTGCAACCGCAAATAGCTGGCATGCTTATACCAACTGACCCTTAAAGGGTCAAATATCCTTTAACCACGCGGGTTTGAGCCGATCAGTGGGGGAGGACGGCATCCTCGCGTTTTTGTCCTTTCGACGGCTTCTTCGGCTTCGATTTACGGCCTTTTTCAGGGCCGTCCGGAAGCGGCTCGTGAGCCAGCGCATGGGACAACACCTCGTCGATCCATTTCACTGGAACTATCGTCAGCTTGTCTTTGATGTTCTTCGGAATTTCAGCGAGGTCCTTCTCATTGTCGTGTGGAATTAACACGGTCGTAATGCCGCCGCGGTGGGCTGCCAGCAACTTCTCCTTTAGCCCGCCGATCGGCAGCACTTCACCGCGCAGCGTGATCTCGCCGGTCATGGCCACATCGCTCTTGACCGGTATGTCGGTCAATGCCGAGACCAGCGCCGTGCACATGCCAACTCCCGCACTCGGTCCGTCCTTCGGAGTGGCGCCTTCGGGGACATGAATGTGTGCATCGACCTTCTGATAGAAGTCTTCTTCGACACCCAGCACCGCGGCGCGGCTACGGACGACCGTCATCGCGGCCTCGATCGATTCCTTCATGACATCGCCGAGCTGCCCGGTCTGGCTGTGCTTGCCCTTGCCGGGCATAACCGCTGCTTCAATCGTCAGCAATTCACCGCCAACTTCGGTCCACGCGAGGCCCGTCACCTGCCCGACCTGATCCTTATCCTCGGCCTTGCCGAAGCGGAACCGGCGCACGCCGAGGTACTTCTCCATGCTTTTCGGCGTCACGAGCACGCGCGTATCCCTGGGCTTCAACAGCAGGGATTTCACGACCTTACGGCATATCTTTGAGATTTCACGTTCCAGATTGCGGACCCCGGATTCGCGCGTGTAGTGCCGAATGATGTCGCGCACGGAACCTTCGGTTATCCTGAGTTCGTCATCGCGGAGACCGTTTTCCTTCATCTGTTTGGGAATCAGGTACTTCAACGCGATGTTGGATTTTTCATCCTCGGTGTAGCCCGGAATTCGAATGACCTCCATGCGATCCAGCAACGGCGCCGGGATGTTCAGGCTGTTTGCGGTGCACACGAACATGACGTCCGACAAATCGAAATCGACTTCGAGGTAGTGATCGGCAAACGTCGAGTTCTGCTCAGGGTCCAGCACCTCAAGCAGAGCGGACGACGGGTCGCCGCGGAAATCCATTGCCATCTTGTCGACTTCGTCGAGCAAAAACAACGGGTTGCGTACACCTGTTTTGGACAGATTCTGGATGATCTTGCCCGGCATCGAGCCGATATAGGTACGCCGGTGCCCGCGGATTTCGGCTTCGTCGCGCACACCGCCCAGCGACATGCGTACGAACTTACGGTTCGTGGAGCGGGCGATACTCTGTCCAAGCGACGTCTTGCCGACACCCGGAGGACCGACGAGACACAGAATCGGACCCTTGAGGCGCTTCACGCGCTGCTGTACAGCCAGATACTCAAGAATGCGTTCCTTGACCTTCTCCAGCCCGTAGTGGTCCGCCTCGAGCACGGCCTCCGCTTTCCTGAGGTCCTTCAGCACCTTACTACGCTTTTTCCACGGTGCCTTTACGAGCCAGTCGACGTAATTTCGTACGACGGTGGCCTCGGCCGACATCGGTGACATCAGCTTTAATTTGTTGAGTTCGGAGACGGCCTTGTCTTTGGCCTCTGCCGGCATGCCGGCCTTTTCGATCTTACGCTCGAGGTCCGCCAGTTCGTTTGGCGCGTCTTCCATCTCGCCGAGTTCCTTCTGAATGGCCTTCATCTGCTCATTCAGGTAGTACTCGCGCTGGCTCTTCTCCATCTGCTGCTTCACGCGTCCGCGAATTCGCTTCTCAATCTGCAGTACGTCGATTTCGCCCTCGATGATGCCCAGCACCTGTTCCAGACGAGCCTTGACGTCCTGGATTTCGAGAATGCGCTGTTTCTCAGAGAGCTTCAGCGCCATGTGCGCGGCCACGGTATCGGCGAGCCTGCCAGGCTCATCGATGCCCGACAGCGACGTCAGCACCTCGGGTGGGACCTTTTTGTTGAGTTTCACGTACTGTTCGAACTGCGAAATGATCGAGCGTACCAATACGTCGATTTCCCGTTCGTCGTGACGATCGTCCTCGCTCAGCAACGTAATTTCCGCCGAAAAGTGGTCATCGACGTTGATGCGATCGACCAGCGCCCTTTCACCGCCCTCGACGAGCACTTTTACGGTGCCATCGGGCAATTTCAACAACTGCAGAATGGTCGCGAGCGTGCCAACCTCATACAGATCGGAAGGCTGCGGATCGTCAAGATCCGCAGACTTTTGCGCAACCAGCAGGATGCGCTTGCCCGCGTTCATGGCCTTGTCCAGCGCGACGATCGATTTATCGCGCCCTACGAACAGCGGAATGACCATGTGCGGATACACGACCACGTCGCGCAACGGTAACACCGGCACGCCGGACGATTCGTCGATGACACTATCGTCAGCGCCAGTGAGCAGGTCTTTTTCAGGCAGGTCGTTTGCAGACACCGTGTCTAACCCCTAAGCGAAAATAAAATAAATGGCCCGGTCCATCGGGTCTGACGCGGACATAAGGCCGGCGGGCCCTATTTCAAGCACCGGCGTCGGAAATCAGGCGCCGTCCGACCCCGTCGGCCTGGGGGGCTGCTCGATGTTGACCGTCGGCGATTCGTCCGATTCGTAGATGACATACGGCTTGTTTTCGCCGGTCACCACGGCTTCGTCGACAACGACCTTTTTTGCGCTTTCGGATGACGGCAGGTCGTACATCGTGTCGAGCAACACGTTCTCGAGGATCGTGCGCAATCCGCGGGCACCGGTCTTTCTTTCCATCGCCTTCTGTGCCACGGCGCGCAGCGCGTCTTCCCGGAATTCCAGCTCGACGCCCTCCATGTCGAACAGTTTGCGGTACTGCTTCGTGAGCGCATTCTTCGGCTCAAGCAGAATCTTAACGAGTGCGTCTTCATCGAGTTCCTCGAGCGTCGCGACCACCGGCATGCGACCAACGAATTCCGGAATCAGGCCGAAGCGAATCAGGTCCTCGGGCTCCACATCGTGCAGCAATTCACCGATGCTCTGTTCTTCCTCGCTGGTCTTCACGTCGGCGACGAAGCCGATTCCGCTCTTCGACGAGCGGTTCTGGATGATCTTCTCAAGACCTGCAAACGCACCGCCGCAGATAAACAGGATATTACCCGTGTCTACCTGCAGGAATTCCTGCTGCGGGTGCTTGCGGCCGCCCTGCGGCGGCACGGAAGCGATCGTGCCCTCGATCAGCTTCAGCAGCGCCTGCTGTACACCCTCGCCCGAGACATCGCGCGTGATGGACGGGTTGTCGGACTTCCGCGAAATCTTGTCGATCTCATCGATGTAGACAATGCCGGTCTGCGCCTTATCGACATCGTAGTCACACTTCTGCAACAGTTTCTGAATAATATTTTCGACGTCCTCGCCGACATAACCCGCCTCGGTCAGCGTCGTCGCATCCGCAATCGTAAACGGGACGTTGAGCAGACGGGCCAGCGTCTCGGCGAGCAGCGTCTTACCGCAGCCGGTGGGCCCGATCAACAAAATATTCGACTTTGCCAGTTCGATATCGTCACGAGACCGTTCGTCGAGGCGGTCGTTGAGGCGCTTGTAGTGATTGTAGACCGCAACAGACAGTACTTTCTTGGCTCGGGACTGGCCAATGACGTACTCATCGAGCACCTCATTGATTTCCATCGGCTTCGGCAGTTTGTCCTGGCCGGCCTCGCCGCTGTCTTCGAGTTCCTCGCGAATAATGTCGTTGCAGAGCTCGACGCACTCATCGCATATGAATACGGAGGGACCCGCAATGAGTTTGCGGACTTCGTGCTGAGATTTGCCGCAAAAAGAACAGTACAGAAGCTTTCCGTCCTCGTTCTTACCGCGGGTATCATCGCTCATACAATTTGGCCTGTGTGACTAAGAGACAGGTCTGTCCGGACCTGGTGTCGTAGTGTACATGGGCCAAATCAAGGTGCAAAGCCACAGGTCACATTTGCGACCTGTGGCCATATAACCGATTGATATTTAAGCGATCAATCGCCCGAATTCTCGGACATTTCGTTACGTTGTGCCAATACCGTGTCGATCAGGCCGTACTCGACAGCCTGAGCGGCGCTCATAAAATTATCGCGTTCGAGGTCCTGCTCAATTTTTTCGACGGTCTGACCCGTGTGATTCGCCATAATCTGGTTCAAACGGCGCTTGAGCTCGAGAACCTCCTCGGCATGAATGCGGATGTCGGTGACCTGCCCCTGGTAACCTGCACTGGGCTGGTGCACCATCACTCTGGCGTGCGGCAGCGCGAATCGCTTACCCGTCGCGCCGCCAGCCAGCAACAGCGCACCCATACTGGCCGCCTGCCCTATGCAGATCGTCGATACGTCGCAGTTGATAAACTGCATGGTATCGTAAATCGACAGCCCCGAGGACACGACGCCGCCCGGCGAGTTGATGTACAGGTGAATGTCCTTATTGGGATTCTCGGACTCCAGGTAAAGGAGCTGCGCGACGATCAGATTGGCCATCTGATCCTCAACCGGCCCAACGACGAATACCAGCCGCTCTTTGAGCAGCCTGGAATAAATATCGTAGGCTCGTTCGCCGCGTGCCGTCTGTTCGACGACCATCGGCACCAGATTCAGTGCAGTTGCGCTCATAGTCTATTGTCCGTTTTCCGTATGCGGTCTGGGGAAGGCGGTATTGTGTCACGAACCCGGCGCGTTCATGAACTCCTTAAACGAGACTTTTCTGGGCCTGGCCCTGCCGTTCTCGACGATCCAGTCGACCGCCGCCTGCTCGACGACCATGGGTTCGATCTGCTGCATAACCTGGGGATTGCTGAGATACATATTGACCATATCGTCTGAATTCTCGTAGCCGGCGCACAATTCCTCCACGCGCTCGCGCATTTTATCCTCGTCCGCCGTGATGCCCTTGTC
Source organism: Woeseiaceae bacterium (assembly GCA_965224505.1). Taxonomy (GTDB): domain Bacteria; phylum Pseudomonadota; class Gammaproteobacteria; order Steroidobacterales; family Woeseiaceae; genus UBA1847. The sequence goes on along the minus strand of CBDCZL010000017.1, from coordinate 693,698 downwards.
GGCGATCACCTGACGGAGCAACAGTCCAAGCGTCACGCGTTTTTCCGCGGCCTCGGCGAAGTTGCTTAGCGGCGGTGCCTGTTCCTCGTCCTCGATGCCCATGCGCTGCATCGCCTCGCGCTGCAGCGAATGCTGTTCCTGGTGCTTCAGTGCGTTCGGTATCTCCAGCGGGTTGGCGTCGAGCAGTCCATTCATGACCTGTTCACGAATTTCCGACCTGGCCTTGGTGTCCGCCTCGCGCTCCATGTTTTCGCGAACGTCCTTGAGAAACTGCTCGTAACCGCCTTCGGTGACATTAAACTGCTCGGCAAACTCGTCATTGAGTTCCGGCAGCACCTGTTCCTCAACCTTCTGCGCTTTGACCGTAAACTCGGCTTTTTCACCGGCCAGTTCCTCGGCGTGATAGTCCTTCGGGAACTTCACTTTAAACGTTTTTTCGTCTCCGGCCCTGAGGCCGAACAGCCCCTTGTCGAAATCGGGCAGCATCTGGCCACCCCCGACGATGACCTGAAAATTCTCGGCCTCGCCGCCTTTGAATACCTCACCGTTCAGGCGGCCCGTGAAGTCGATCGTCACCTGATCGCCTTCGGCCGCAGCCCGATCCACATCCGACCATGTGGCCTTTTGCCGGCGCAGGCTGTCAAGCATGTCGTCGATGTCGTCGTCGCCAATCTGTACGTCGGGCAGTTCCACCTTGATCTTCTCGAGATCTTTCAGCACGACTTCCGGCATAACCTCGAACACGGCCGTGTAGGCAAACGTATTGCCGTTTTCACCCTCGGTTTCGATGGTCGGCCCGCCGGCCGGATTGAGCTGCTCGCGCGTAACGGCCTCGGAGTAACTCTTCTGCAGCACTTCGCTTAGAACTTCTTCGCGCACCTGCTTACCGTAGCGCTGACGAACAACCTTCGCAGGCACCTTTCCCGGGCGAAACCCCTTGATTTTTGCGGTCTTTCCGACCGATTGCAGCCTTGAATTTACCTGCTGCTCGATGGGCTCAAGCGGCAACTCGACGCGCATGCGGCGTTCGAGCGTACTTGTCGACTCGACAGTGACGTCCATTTAAAAATCTCTTAACAATTATCAACTTATGCATGAGTTGAACATGGTGCGAAAGGGGAGACTCGAACTCCCACGGGTTGCCCCACTGGAACCTAAATCCAGCGCGTCTACCAATTCCGCCACTTTCGCCACACAAGCGCGAGGTTGACGCCCGCACATTCTGTCCAGCCGGGCATTATACAGCGACTGTGGATTGTATAAAAAGGGGGCACGGGCGCTATTTTGGCGCCCAACCCAGTCCACAGCGGGGCGATCCGGTTGGCTTGCCGGCGATCGATGCTTACACTGCGCGCATGAGCAACGAGAACGACAACCAGCGCGCGCGCGGCGGCATGGACGTGGGCGCTCTGCGGCGCTCGGCAACGGGCTTCGCACTGGACCGCGAAGACCTCCGCGACAATCCGATCCAACAGTTCGAGGAGTGGTTTCGCTATGCCTGCGAAACCGTGCCCATGGACCCCAACGCCGTCGCACTGTCGACTGTCGACGCCGAGCAGCGGCCGTCCAGCCGGACCGTGCTGCTCAAGTACTTCGACGAGCAGGGATTTGTTTTCTTCACGAATTACGAGAGCAGCAAGGCACGCGACATTGACGTAAACCCAAACGTCTCGCTGTTGTTCTTTTGGTCGGACGCCGCCCGCCAGGTGCGCGTGCGCGGCAAAGCCGAGCGAATCTCGAAGGCCGAGACGCTCAGGTATTTCATGTCGCGTCCGCGCGGCAGTCAGATCGGCGCCTGGGTGTCCGCGCAAAGCAGCGTCATTTCGTCCCGCTCGTTGCTGGAAACGGAGTTTCAGAAACTCAAGCGAAAATTCAGCAACAAGGAAGTGCCGCTGCCGTCCTTCTGGGGCGGTTACCGGGTAAGACCCGAGGACGTCGAATTCTGGCAGGGACGGCGCAATCGGCTGCATGACCGCTTCGTCTATACGCGGAACGACAAGGGCGGATGGGAGATCGAACGGCTCGCGCCATAATGGCCCGCCAAAAAGCTGGCCGGCTATCCGCGCCGGCGCCGGCGTCGCGCACGGCCGCGCCGGCCCTGGGCAGCGGCCGGCGCCGGGGCTTCGGGCAGCGGCGGCAACTCGGGTAATGCCTCCTGTTCCTCAAGCCCGTCCATGACCAGCCGACGCATCGCGTCGTCAATTGCGGGATCGGTGTCGATCGGCGTGTAGTTCGCGAGCCGGGTTTCAACCTCGGCATTCGCGCGATCGACCAGTTGCATCGAACCGCCCTCTTCCCAGCTCTCGCGGTTCAACCGGTCGATGACCGGCTCCGTTAGGTACAACTCGTTGGGCCAGTGCTCAAGCGTATGCGGCGACGTGATCAGATGGTCTTCGCGCAACAGTTCATCGACGAGGTCGCTGGTCGGCAGGTCGCCAAGCGGCTCGATGTCACGCACAAAATGCAGCGCCTGACCGCACACCTCATTGTCGAAAACGAGCTTGGGCAGGCTGAACGTCAGCACGAAATCGAGCATGCCGGGACCCGACACCGAATTGACGCCCGCAATCGCCGCCAGCAGCGCGCTGCTGAAGGTTTCGCCGCCGCCCTGAGCATCGAGGAACTTGCCGTCACTGAGCGCCATGTAGGCCTGCGTCGGCAGGTTCAGCGACCTGGCGATCTGCACATAGGCCACATTGAGGTGTTGCGCCTCGATCGCGGCCATTGGTGAACTCGCAGCTTTCATGTGAAACGTCGCGGGCGCCCCGCCAAACAGCACCGGCGTTCCAGGCCGCACGATCTGCGCCATCGTGATGCCGGTCAATACGTCCACACAATGGAACACGAGCGCGCCAACCAGTGTCACGGGCGCGATCAGCCCCATTAAGGTAACCGGTACGATTTCGACCGGGATGCCGGCGTCGGCGCAGTCGAGCAGATTCTGACAGGAGTCTTCGCCGTAGCGGAAATTGCCCGTCGCCGTGATCGTGAAGATCGACATCGGTTTCGCAATGAGATCCGCACGATCGTCGCGGAACATCTGCAGCATGTCAGCCATGCGCGGCACGCCGTGTTCGCTGAACGCCCCGGACACGACCGGTTTTTTTGATGTCGTGAGCGTCATGTACAAACGCCATGCATCCGACACCTGCGATTCGATATCCTTGTTCGTCGAAAATGCTGTCGCCAGATAGGCGATGTGGTCAAGGCCGTCGCAAAGCCGCGCATACTCGATAAAGTCCGTCGAGTTCGACAGGCGCGTCTCGCCCGTGCGGTGATCCTGAATCTTGAGGCCGCTCGAACCCGGTACGAAGTGCACGTTATTGCCGCCAATCTCGGTATGCGGATTTCCGTCGCGGTTAAACAGCGTGAACGACTTCGGCGCGCTCTCGATGGCCGCGTCGATAACGTCCGCTCTGAACAGGATTCGCTTGCCGCTACTGTCCGTTTTGAGGCCGTGGTCGAGCAGGCGCCGCTTCAGGTTTTCGCCGCGCACTTCGATGCCTTTTTCGGCCATGATCTTTTTGGCTTCGTTCAGGATGTCGGTGATGAGTTTGTCCGACAGGACACTGAGTGTTGGTCGCATGTCTTTTATCCGTGGGTTCAGGCCGTCTTGCCAATCGCGGCCTTGCGTTGAGTGACGTAGTCGATCAGCGCTTCATCTATCGCGGGATCGAGCGGTGGCTGTTCGTAGTCTTTGAGGAGCTGCTTCCAGATCGCATTGGCGCGCGCGGCACTGTCGATACTGCCCTGCTCCTGCCAGGTTTCAAAATTCTGCCGGGTTGAGGCCAGCGGTGCGTAAAACGCGTTTTCGTAGCGTTGCAATGTATGCGCCGTACCAAAGTGATGCCCGCCGGGCCCGACTTCGGTAATCGCATCCAGCGCGAGTTCGTCGTCGTTTACGACGATCGGCCTGAGATGCTCGGCCATCATCTGCAGCATCTCCGCGTCGATGATAAGCTTTTCGAACGAGGCCGTCAGTCCGCCCTCCAGCCAGCCGGCCGCATGGTTAATCATATGCGCGCCGCCCATTACGGCACCCCAGAGCGACATCTCGCTCTCGTATGCCGCCTGTGCGTCAACGCAATTGGACACCGTGGTATTGCTTGAGCGCCACGGCAGATTCAAACGTCCTGCAATCTGCCCGCTCGCGAGCGCCGCTTTGCTGTACTCGGGCGTGCCGAGCGCCGGCGCGCCGCTGCGCATATCGACATTCGACGAAAAACTGCCGTACATCACCGGCGCACCCGGACGGACAATCTGCGCGTATGTCGCAACGGCCAGCACTTCGGCGGTTTGCTGTACGAGCGTGCCCGCGAGGGTCGCCGGGCTCATAGAACCGGCCAGCGTAAACGGCGTAATACAGCACACCTGCCCGGCACCGGCCAGTTCGCGCACGGCCTCGGTCATGGGTATGTCGAGTTGCAGTGGCGAGTTGGTGTTAATGACGCCGAGCAGAGCAGGCGCCGCAAGCAGTTCGTCTCTGCTGCAGCCCAGTGCAATGCAGGCCATCTCAATGGAGTCTCGCGCGCGTTCACCGCCGAGCGCATAGGATTGGCAGTTCTTGTCGGTATAGCGAATCTGCGCAAGATACAAATCGAGGTGCCGCGTTTCGGCGGGCAGATCCATCGCTTCGAACGGCCCGCCGCCTTCCTGATGAACGATATTCAGGCTCTGCACGAGTTTGAGGTAATCGCACACTTCCTCGTAGCTGCCCGGGCGCCGGCCACGGTCGAGGTCGTTGCAGAACGCGGGCCCGCCAATCGACGCAAAAAACAGGTTGTCGCCGCCTACGGCGATGTTCTTTGCCGGGTTTCTGGCCTGCAGCGTGAATTCGGCGGGTGCCTGTTTTAGTGTCTGTTCGACCAGACCGCGATCGAATCGCACCATCATCGATTCGTCGTCTATGTTCGCGCCTTCGGCTTTCAGTGTCGCGCGGCTTTGCGCGTCAAGGAAACGCATGCCGTAGGACTCGAGCACGTGATAAGCGCCGTGCAAAATGTCTTCGAGTTGCTCAGCAGTAAGAATCCCGGTCGGCGAATAGGGGTTGCGCAGGTTCCGCCACGGCAATTGCTGAATCTGATTCGCAACCCGCTTCGTTCTGCGCCTGCGCCGGCTCATCGTTGCAGTTCCCTTAAGAATTCCGTGCGCCATTGCTCGGCCTGCCGCACCTGATTGAAGCAGAAGATGTGGTGACCGGAAATGCCGAGTGCAGGGTCCGCGATGTGAGGCTCAAGGCGGAGCAGAAGGTCGTCCGGTCTGTAGGTTTTCGATCGCAGCAGCGTTGAGACGATGTTGCCGTGGTTCTTCAGGAAACGCAGTGAACTGCCAACGCCGATGCGCAGCGATGTCTTCAGCAACGCTGCACGATCGGACACCGACGGCAACCCAAGCCAGACCGGCAAGGTAATGCCCTGTGATCGTATACGGCGAATCCAATTCACAATACGGTCTGCCTCGAAACACATCTGCGTCACGATGTAGTTTGCCACGGCCTGCTTTTTCTCAAGCTCCCGCATCAGGACATCGTCGCTGACCTCGGGGTGCCCTTCGGGATGCGCAGCGACGCCAATTTCCGTAAAAGGATGATCCAGTTCCGCGAGATCGCGTAACAGGTCGTACGCTGTCGAGTAGTCGCCGATCGGAGACGGCGCATCGCCGCCCGGAACGAACACGCTGACGATCGGCAGATCGGCAATGCGCTCGACAATGCTTCGCAGATGCTGTTTTCCGTGCACCATTTTCGCCGCGATATGCGGTACGACCTTATAGCCGTTTCCTGCGAGTTGCGCGGACAACGACAGGGTTTCGTCCACGCCCTTGCTCGGTGAGCACGTAACGGCCACGTAGGACCCGGCCGGCAATACAGAGAGCCGTTCCTCAATGGACGGCGACGGAAACACTTCCATGTAGGCCTCGCGCACCGACTCGATCAATGCCTGACGGGGTGCATTCATCGCCGCCGCCTCCTGCGCCGTCGCTCCGGTGCCTCGGATTCGCCTTCGCCCTGAGGTATCGACATCGACGCGACAAAGTGTTCCTGGAAACGGGCCTCGACGGCCGTCTCGATCTTTTCCACACGTCTCACCGCCTCTTCGATCTGCTGTCGCGCGGCACGATTGAGCAACGCGATTCGTGCGCCGGTTCCGGCCGCGTTGCCGGCCGACGAAACGTCATCGCATTCGGGAATGAGGCCTAAGACCATCGCGTACCTGACGTCGATGTGCGAACCGAACGCACCGGCCAGACGGATGCGGTCGAGCTTGTCGACGCCGAGCCGTTCCATGAGCAGCCTGGCGCCTGCGTGCAGCGCGGCCTTCGCAAGCTGAATCGCGCGCACATCGTTTTGCGAGATACAAATGCGCGGTTCGGCGTCCGACAGCACATAGGAGAACGTGCGCCCGTCCGCGACGACCCGCGATGAGTCTCGTTCGAGAATCCTGCCGTCCTTGTCGAGGATGCCGGCGAGAAACATCTCGGCGACAACTTCGATGATCCCGGAACCGCAGATGCCTGTCACGGTGGGTACTTCGGCGGCGAAGCCGTCCTCGTCCGACCACAAATCGCTACCGATCACCTTAAAGCGCGGTTCGAATGTGTTTTTGTCAATGCGCACGCGTTCGATCGCGCCTGGTGCTGCACGTTGCCCCGAGCCGATCTGCGCACCCTCAAATGCGGGTCCTGTCGGGCTCGATGCTGCAAGCAAACGCTCGCGACCGCCCAGGAGAATTTCCGCGTTGGTGCCAACGTCGACGATCAGCGATACGTCATCGCGTTCATACGGCGCTTCAGCCAGCATCACGGCGGCCGTGTCGGCGCCCACATGACCCGCGATGCAGGGCAGCACGTAGACCTGAGCGCCCGGATTCATGCTGAGACCAAGATCGGCCGCAGCACTATCGACGCGTTCGTCCGTCGCAAGGGCAAACGGTGCGGTGCCCAGTTCGACCGGGCTGATGCCAAGCACGAGATGCTGCATGACCGGGTTGCCGACGATGGTGACTTCCAGAATGTCGTCGGCTTCGATACCGGCATCGTCGGCCAATTCGGCGGCGAGTTCGGAAATCGCCTCACGAATGACCTCAGTCAGTTCGTTTTCGCTGCCCGGGTGCAGCATGATGTACGACACACGGCTCATCAGGTCTTCGCCGAAGCGAATCTGCGGATTCATGCGGCCCGCGCTCGCGACGACCTTGCCCGTGCTCAGGTTGCAGAGGTGCGCAGCCACGGTCGTCGAGCCCACATCGACGGCCATCCCGTAAACGACCTCCTTGAATCCCGGCCAGACCGCGACGATGTTATTGTCGTTGCGGACGGCGACCGTGACCTGGCGCTTTCCCGTCGCGAGCACTGCCTGCAGGCGCTGCAGAGCGCTCGGCTCGCAATACAGGACGTCTAAGTCCCACTCGTCACTGAGCGCGCGTTTGAGCCGCTGCAGATCGCCGGCTGCCTCATGCATATCGGGCTCGCTGACCTCAACGAAATACGCGTGCACGACCGGATCGAGCAGGATGTCATGATCTTCGTGCGGCTTGCGAACGACCTGACGGTGCACCTGAGAACTCTCGGGCACGTCGATCACAATGTCGGACACGACGCGCGCCTGGCAGCTCAGGCGGCGGCGGTCTGCAAGGCCTCGGCGCTCCCGGAACCGGGTCTCGGCCTCGCCGGTGTCAGAGACATTGCCCGGCGCGGATTGTATGCCGTGTTTTGCAAACTCGCCTTCCGCAACCTCGATCTGGCAGCGGCCACACATCGCGCGTCCGCCGCACACGGAATCGATGTCGACGCCGAGACGGCGCGCAGCGTCCAGTACGGCCGTGCCCGGCTCGAATCGGCCGCGCTTACCCGACGGCACAAAAACCACGAGCGGGTTTTTGTCGCCCTGGGTGTTCATCGCCGCATTCAAGCCCGGGAACGGCGGCGCCGGCCGCCGCGGCGACCGCGCCGCTCCGCGCCGGCACTGTCCGGATCGCGATACGCCGCAATCCAGTTCGTGCACTCCGGATCGTGGCCCATCACGACGTTGGCGCCGCGCACCGACTGCATCACCTCTGAGTGCAGCGGGTTGGTAATGGCCGACGTCATGCCGGCGCCGATGGCCATACTGATGAACGCCGTATTCAGTCCGTTGCGGTTCGGTAGACCGAAGCTCAGATTGGATGCACCGCAGGTCGTGTTGACCTTGAGTTCATCGCGTAACCTGCGCACGAGCGCCATCACCTGCACGCCCGCGCTGTTGATCGCGCCGATCGGCATGACGAGCGGGTCGACGACGACGTCGCTCGCCGGAATGCCGTAGTCCTGGGCACGCTCGACAATTTTCTTTGCGACTTCGAAGCGCACGTTGACGTCTTCGGAGATGCCGCTGTCGTCGTTCGAAATCGCGATCACGGCGCAGCCGTGTTTTTTGACGAGCGGTAATACGGCCTCAAGCCGTTCTTCCTCACCCGTGACCGAATTCAGCAGCGCTTTGCCGTCGTAGGCTTCGATCCCCGCAGCGAGGGCTTCGTGGACCGACGAATCGATGCACAGCGGCACATCGGTAATCGACTGCAGCAGCCGGACACTCTTTGCGAGTATTGCAGGTTCGTCGGCCAGCGGGATGCCCGCGTTGACGTCAAGGACGGCAGCACCCGCCGCAACCTGAGCCAGCGCATCGGCTTCGACTCGGCTGAAATCACCGGCTTTCATTTCCTCAGCAAGCAGCTTGCGGCCCGTCGGATTGATCCGTTCTCCGATGACGACAAAGGGCTCGTCGAAACCGATCGTGACGTCCTGTTTAGCCGAGCTGATTACCGTGCGCGTCATGAACGCTCCCCCTGTGCGCGCCGACGTTTCGCATTGGCGACGACGCCACCGGCCTTTACGACGGCTTCCAGAAATTCGTCGTCGAACTCGGCTTCGAGTGACTTCGTGCGTGCTTCCACCGCGGCCGACAGATCGCCGTCGACGTCCTCGGTGACACGGCGCCAGTCTTCGAGATACGCATCGCTCGAACCGCGACCGGCACGCATCGCGGCTCTGTCGATCGCCGTTGCAAACCTCGGCGACAACTCCTGCTTGATACTGTTACGGCGACCGGCACGACCGACGACCTGCGCCGGGATATCGCGCCAGTAGATGCTGATCAGTTTCGCCATTGTATCGCGTGTCCCTCGAGTTGTTGTTGCAACGGGCCGAGCCCGGTCGGCTGTTTGGCGAATTCGAGCCCGAGATAGTCCGCGGCATCGCGTGCGCGCTGCGTGAGTTCTTCAGAATCGCGTTGCGCCAGATACGTCAGCCGCCGGTAGTTGCCGAAATAAGACGGCAACAGTTCCGGGTGCCGGTCGAGGCCGAGTCCTTGTTTTACGAGGCGGTCGAAATGACGCGCCAGAAAATCGGTCAGAAAAAACGTGCCGGTTTCTTCCTCGGCGAGACGGGTGAATTCGCGGCTGCCCGCAAAGAACTCGTAGCAGTGTGCGCCGTGCAATCGTTCGACGCCGTACTCCGCGAGCACAGCATCGAGTTTGCCGCCCGTGCCGCAGTCGGCATAGGCCACGAAGATGTGCTCGAAGTCCGCGCGGTGCCGCTCCAGTTCTGCACGCACGGCCGCGGGAATGCGTTGCGGGCGATTATGCAGTTCGGCGGGCAGGCACTGGATCCTGATGTGCGACCAGCCGTTGAGTTTTTTCAACTCGACGATTTCATGTGCGAGCGCGCCGCAGGCAATCACGAGGACGCGGTGCTGCATCGCAGTCAGGACGCCCGCTGTTCCATGACGAGCTGTTTGGCAACCTCGACGGCCGTTGCCGCGTCACGGCAATAGGCGTCGGCACCAACGGCGTCACCGAATTCTTCGTTTAACGGTGCGCCGCCAACCAGCACGATGTAGTCGTCACGCACGCCCTGTTCCTTCATCTGATCGATGACGACTTTCATGTACGGCATTGTCGTTGTGAGCAGGGCTGACATGCCGAGGATGTTTGGACGATGTTCCTTGAGTGCCGCGATGTAAGTGTCCGCGTCCGTGTTGATGCCGAGATCGACGACTTCGAAGCCCGCCCCTTCCATCATCATACCGACGAGGTTTTTGCCAATGTCGTGAATGTCACCCTTGACCGTGCCGATGACCATCTTGCCGACGGGCTCGGCCCCCGTTTGCGACAGGATGGGCTGCAGGATGGCCATGCCCGCCTTCATCGCATTGGCCGCGAGCAACACCTCGGGCACGAACAAAATGCCGTCACGAAAGTCGATCCCGACGATGTTCATGCCACCGACGAGCGCCTCGTCGAGTACTTTTTTCGCGCCCCAGCCCCGGTCGAGCAGAATCTGCGTGCCTTCGGCTATCTCGTCCGCGAGACCGTCGTACAGGTCGTCGAACATCTGTTCAACGAGTTCTTCATCCGAAAGTTCCGAGAGAACGATGTCGTCATCGCTATCTGACATAAGCAATCCGCAGGCAGGTTATTGATATTGCCGGGATTTTAGCTGAAGTCAGGGATGGGCAGCTACTGCGGGTGCCATATGGTGAAACTCGTTTGTTTACAAGAGTTTCCGATCAACACCGGTGGACCAACATCTGAATGTACAGATTGATCTCACCATTTTTCCCATTCGTCGATCAACAGAACGGTGAACGCTCGTTCTTAGTACTCGTTCGGAAATTTCGAAAACAAATCCACCAAAGCGAAGCGGCCGATCAGATGGGGATCGCACAACATCGAAATTACCAGATCGTAATGCTAGCCATGACAAAATAATTCAAGCTCTTATCATGAGCTGGCTGACTCAAGACGGTCTATCAGCATGAGCAACTCACTGGCCTTCGGTTCCCCACTCGCCTCAAGCTGCAGATAGAATTTCTTCATCCTCTCGATTGTGTTTATCGCAGGTTGATACCCAACTTTTGCGAGATCTACTAGAATTTTCCAGCCTCGTTCATCGCGACTCGACTTGGCTATATACATTCGCCCCAATCGCAGGGCAGCCTCATAGGCGAGTTCCTGGTCGGCATTATTTGCTTGGATTGTACGCTGGAGCCATTCTTCTGCCGCACCAAAATTACTGATCGCATTGTCACCCTCTGGAGCTTCAATGAAGGCTCTCGAATAGTGATAACCAATCCAAAATGATGCGGAGTGATGGCCACCCTCCCCGGCCGATCTAAGCCACTCAAGGGCGGACCGAACATCTTGATTAACCAGCTCACCTCGTAGTTGCATATAGCCAATAACATACTGTGCCTCTATGTCTCCCAGGCGGGCTGCATCGATCAAAAAATCTATCGCTTCCTCAAGATATTCTTCGTACAGTTCCGGGCGACTATAGACGTGCTGAAACGCCTGAAACTTGGGTCGAGCATCACCAGTTTGTGCTAACTCTTTGAGTATTCTGTATTCAAGCGCCGAATCTGGCGCCTGGACGTCACCATTTTCTGTTGCTGAACAGCTGCTTACTGCCAGCAAAGATAACATGACGCTCAAAAAACCAGTTGATTTCAAAGTGCATCTACCTAGGGGCCGGGGGATGCAGCTCGCTGTTTGTCCCGCATCCAATTATTGAGTGCCCTTCTGACGGCACTTATTCGTTCACTAATGTAACCTCTAGAGTTATTGTAGGCTGCATTTTTGTCAATCGATACCCCAGCCCTTACTGCAGCTTGGCCGATAAATGCTCTGGCAAAGACCGTGGTGACAAAATTCGAAGACTCGCTGATGCCTACCGCAGCACCGATGACCTCCCCAGCCCCGGATATCTTTTTAAAGCTCCACCCCTTCGTTACGTGTACAGTGATTACTCCGTCATTATTTATGGCCACTCCGCTCGAAACTACTTTTCCATCCACACTGAGCGACCAAGCCAATTTGTCGGTATCCGTGGTGCCGGTGAACGTTAATCTGCCCCGTTTCGCATCTGGGTCACCGTACTTCTTTCTAATGCCGAATTTGAACTCAACATCAATAACCTGTTCATAATCACTGTCAATCTGGGCAAGTTGCTCCGCTGTCTGAATATCGAGGTCATCTCGTTTGTCCCATTCGCCTTCATGGTTCATAGTGTGGCTCAGAGCTGCGGTGATGGCTCCATTCGCAAACTTCCCACCGCTGATCTTAGACGCTGTACCACCAATGACGCCGGCCAGAGCAATTCTCGCTTGCTTGTTGCCAATGTAATGCTTGTCGTTGAAAGTAGTCGCAGCCGCCGAGATTGCAGCGGAAGCAAATCCATGGCCAAACTTCCCTCCCTGCATATAACTCCCGAATCCACCGACCACTCCGTGCGCAGCCGCCTTTACGGTCAATCCAAGCGCATTCAACGTACCCTCCGCAGCGCCAGCGAACTTCTCCACTCCGGCAAGAGCCTGCCCAATTGCACTGAATGCACCAGCACTCCAACCTGCGATAGCTCCGGAAAACAACGCTTCCATTAAACTCGCGCCCTGAACTAGTGCATCCAGTGCACCTGCCAGTGCAAAGATCCCAATAACCGCCTGGATTGTGAAAGTCATTTTGGCTACCAGAGCAATCGCAGCGAGTGTGAATAGAAAATACCCGCTGGGATCGGTCGCATTGAGCGGATTGTTCCACACTTAGCTGTAGCGGTTCAGGCTCTGCGAGTTGGTCGGGTCCTGAACAAAAGGATCGGCCTGCAGGAACCGGCCCATGGACGGATCGTAGATACGGCCGTTCATGTGGATGATGCCCACGGCATCAAGCATCTCATGTCCGGTGAAACCGCGTGTTGTCACGCTATTGTTGCCGATCGTGACGATCTGCGGCTGGGTCAGCGCAAGCCAGTCTGTCGCTCCCCGGCGCTTGCCCCAGGCGTCAAACGACTGTTCTTCCACAATATTGCCGACGGCATCGGTAATTACATCGATAGAGCCTAAATGGTCGTTGAACACGTAGTTGGTGACCCTGGAGTTGAGCACACCCGCCGAGTAGCTGGACGTCTCTATTGCGCCCGGAAGGTAACGCTTCCGCTGCTGGGTCCCGTTCGGCAGGCTGATGATCTCCACGTTGCCCAGATACAGCGTGGTCTTACTGCCGCTGGCCGTGGTGTCGATGCGCCGGAACCGGCTGCGGTCCGGCGCGTACTCAAACTGTATCGACTCCGCGCCTTTCACGATCAGCATCGCCATGTCGTAGGTCGTGTAGCTGATCGACCGGCCACCACCGGTGGTGTTATTGCCGTTGTTGTCGTAGGTGTAAGTACTGCCGTCAAACGACGTGACCGCGTTGGGTCCGGCACCGTTCGCCCCGTAGTAGTACGTACCGGAGACATCGGACTTCGACACGATGTTGCCCAGATGCTGCGAGTCATAGGTGACAGTCACCGTCTGGCCGGCAACGCCGTAACTCGTCAGACGGTTCAGACCGTCATAGCCAAACGACTCCTGAAGGTTCTTTGATCCGCTGAACTCCTTTCTTGTCAGCAAATTACCGACCGTATCCCAGGTGTATTCCAGGTCCTGTATCTCGTAACCCTGGGCATTAACTGCAAAAATATCGGTCAGACGACCGGTGGCACCCGAATAGCCGTAGGTGACCGTCGCGGCCGGGTTGGTGTTTCCCTGCTGAATCCCCCGTTTCTCAACCGTGACCTGGCCGCGAGCGTTCATGCCTTCGATCTTCTGATAGATCGTGCGCGGGCTCCCTGAAATCTCAATGGCATCGCCCACCGATTCCAGGTAACCGTGCGCGTTGTACGCATTCGCAATACCAAAGTCCGTGTAGTTGCCGTTCCCTGCCGCATCAAAGGCCTGATAAACACGGCCATAGGCGTCGTACGTGGTCTTTACGAAGTACACACCACCGGAAATACTCGTGACCACTTCGCTCGGCCGCCCCAGCGTGTCGTATAGAATAGCTTTGTGATAGCCGGATATGTTGTCCGTCACGTGGTCTAGCTGACCGAGGCCGTAGGGCGCAGTGTCATACACCCACGTCGTGTCAGTCTCATCCGTTCCCAGCGCGTTTTTGTCCTTGCGCGTAACCATGCGACCGAGCCCGTCGTAGGTCATCACGGTCGACTGCTGTTTGGCATCCGTCTGCAGGATCAGATCGCCGAAGTGATTGTAGCTGTACGACCAGACACCCTTGTTGGGATCGTCCACGGACGTCTTGCGCCCAAGCAGGTCGTACGCCGTTGTTGTCGTGTTGTTGGCGTTGTCCTTTACGGAGACCAGATTGCCCTGATGGTCATAGTCGTACTGCGTGCGACCGCCGAGATTGTCGTAGATGTCGACGGTCTCCCCCAGCACGTTCCGATGCTCGGTTTTGGTGTGTCCCAGATCGTTGGTCGAGGTAGTCACCAGCCCGGCGTAGGTCATCGAACCCGTGGAGTTATCGGGCAGCGTGGTCAGCGTGACGCGGCCGAGTATGTCGTAGGAGATCGTGGTCCAGTACGGTGCCATCGGTCCATCGTGCGTCAGGTTAAACGGCTCTGATCGATTCTGTACGCGCCCCAGAACGTCGTATTCAGTGTCCTGAGCATTCCAGGTGCCGTCAAACGCGACAGTCAGTTCGCGAATGGTTCGCCCAACCACATCGACGCACTTCGTCGTCACGGCACCGCCGGCATCCGTAGTTGTCTCAGATAACGCCGTTGCAGCCGGGCAGCTGGCGTTCGACGTGGACATGAACGTGGTCGTCGACGCACCGGTTTCGTTGTAGGCGTAGTACGGCCGCCCGAGCGCACCGTAGGACGTCGTATATGTCACCGAATCCGTCGTGTCGATGTACTTCTCGACAACCGTCGCCTGTCCAAACTCGTTTCGCGCGGTCACCACGCTCGTCGTACGACCCAGACAATCGCGTGTCTGCTCAACGTATCGCCCGGTTGAGTCGTACACCGCCACGTCAACGTCGCAGCGGGTCTCCGATCCGCCGACGGATTTTGATCGGACGCGATTACCGAAGGCATCGTAGCTGTGCGTCGTTTCAAGTTTGAATGCCGACTGGTTGGGCTCAATGACTTCCTTTTTCAAAAGGCCAAAGTGCGCACCGCTCGTGTAGTATTCAAAACTGCTCTCTCGCACCAGATCGGTGGCGAATCCCTGTCGCGTGGTTGTGACAGTTGAACTCAGCAGCCGCGCATCATGTAGGTCGAACGTCGTCGAATCGTAAACATTGACCGTCTCAACGGACTTGATGACGGTCCCGGACGCATCTTTGTTTTCTATCTTCGTCGTGGTCAAATTGCCTGCTGAGTCGTAGGTCGCCGTGGTCTCGGTCGAACTCAGCAGCGCACCCTGACTGACACCGTTGCTAACCAGGTCGTAGACCTGATCGACTGATACCGCCTGGACAACGTGTACAGGGCCTGCAGCCTCACTTCCCTGGGTTTGGTAGGTAGACTTATAGTTGGTACTCCACTCGACGATTTCCCAGCCCGTGAACGAGCTCGACAAGACACTTCCGTCTTCACTCTTCGACTCGGTTGCAATGGGTCTGCCAATGAACGGCCAGTCCTGACGATAACGGGTGGTCGTCTCAACGCCGGTCTGGTTATCAATGGTCGTCAGCCGCTCAAATCCAAGCATACCGCGACCCGCTGCCTGCAACTTCGCCTCCCCGTATCGATACGAGAGCTTACTCATCGCAGAAGCATCAACCTGGCCCGGCTGAAACCCAACCGCAGGCGATGACCCTTCGACCTCAGTGACTACGTAGTACGGACCGGAAAACTCAATCGCCGGCATGTTTTTGCCCAGAGTCTGTGACCCGGTTGGCAAATCCCAGTCACCGTTTATTGCGGTATAGAAGCTGGTGCTGTCAGCTACGGTTACTGGCCGGTCGAAGCAAAACTGGCCATAGCCCGGCAGGGTCTCACAAAACGTGCCTGTCCCGGATGTCGTATCGACATCCAGGCGTTCATAGTGATCCGTCGTCGACAGTGGTTCATAGTCAAGTGTCGTTTCTCCTCCGAGCCCGTTAGTTATCTTTTCGACCATATGTCATTTTTCGCCGTAATGGAGCCAGCGGTTTTCGGCGTAATAGAGCCACTTTTTGTTGCTGATTTTCAGGCTCGAACGGGTGCATTATTTTCCTGATTCCGGGTGTTTTTCAAGTTGGTTGTCGAGCGGCCTTGGAGAGCGATAACTTTTGCCATCCAACACGACGCGGTAGGCGGCGTGGCGCAACCGGTCAAGCGTTGCCGCACCGAGCAACTGGTTGGGGAAGGCATCGCCCCATTCTGAGAAGTCGAGGTTGCTGGTGATGACGGTGGCGGCACGCTCATAACGCTCGGCGATCAGGTCATGGAAGTCCTCGTCATGGGGATGGCGAAGCGGTTTGAGGCCGAAGTCGTCGATAATGAGCAGCGGCACCCTGACCAGGTTCTGGAACCTGCGATCGAAGGAGTCGGTGGCTCTGGCGGCATGCAGGTCGCCGAGCAGCTTGGACAGGGAGGTAAACAGCACATCGCGACCCTGGCGCACGGCGGCATGGCCGATGGCCTGGGCGATGTGGCTTTTGCCGGTGCCGCAGGGCCCGGCGATGAGAACCGCGACCTTCTCGTCGATAAAGCGTCCGGTGACCAGTTCATGGATCAGTGCTGAGTTGATGTTCGGATTGAAGCTGAAGTCGAACTGGTCGAGGGTTTTGTTGGTGCGGAAGGCGGCACGCCTGAGCCGCGTGGCAAAGCGCTTTTGTTCCCGCCTTGCGATCTCGTCGCTGATCAGCAGCGAGAGGAACTCAGGGTAAGCCATTTTCTTGTCGATGGCCTGTTTGTTCCTCGATTCCAGTGAGTCGAGGATGCCGGACAGCCGCAGTTGTTTGAGCATGGGAGCCAGTTCAGGCATGGGATTCATGGTGATATCTCCTGTGTCAGTGTTTCAGTAAGGATTTGATGTCCCGGCTAAAGCGTCCCTGGCCGGTGTAGCTGTCGGCCAGGGTGTCGAAGGCCCGTTGTGCCGAGGGGTGTTGCTCGAGGCCTTTTTCGAGGATGGTCTTGACGGTGCGATAGCGCGGGTTGTTGTAGCTCAGCGCTCGCTGGCAGGCGGCCTCGAGGCGGGTGCTGCCATACTTGTCACGGAGCCGGATGACGCCCTGGGCGGCGCGCAGATTATCGAGGACCCGGTCAGCGAACAGCGTGCGGATCAGCTGATGGCAGGATGCACCGATGTTCTCCGACTGGCGTAAACACCATTGCGGATCACGCATCTTCCAGGCAATGGCTTCCGGCGGCAGATGGTCGTCGATACTGGCGCGGCTGCCCGGCTTAAAGTGCCGGGAATGCACCGCCACCAGCTCGTGGTCGCGGTAGATACGCACGGTAACCGGCGTTGCCTTAAGCCACAATGACTGCCCGATCAGCTTGAAGGGCACTGAGTACAGGCATTTCTCGAACTGCACATGGCAATCGCGGTGGACCTTGACTTTGGCCCATTCGGCGAGTTCCGGCGCCACCGCCGGTAAGCGCTGCAGCAAGGGCTTCTCGATCTCAAAGCGCACCAGCGGCTGCTCGTGCGTGCTGCCGTGGACGCGGTTGCCGGCCTCCTCGAGGACCCAGGTCTGCAACTGCCGGTTGGCATCGACGATATCCCGGAACTCGCGCAACGGCAAAAAGCCGGTCTTGAGGTATTTGATACCCGATTCCACGCGACCCTTCATCTGCGGCTGTCGTGGCGGCAGGGCGTCGATCCTGAAGCCGTAGCCTTCGGCGTACTCGGCATAGGCGCGCTGCACCACGGGATCGCGGCGACAGGCGCGGGTAATGGCGCACCTGGCGTTGTCGATGATGAGTTTTTGCGGCACACCGCCGAACCACTCGAAGGCGCGGCGGTGGCATTCCAGCCAGGTCGGTACCTTCTGATTCAGCACGATCTCCGCGTACTGGTGCCGGCTCCAGCACAACGTCATCAGGAAGAACCAGGTCTTGACGATCTCGCCGGTCTCCACGTCGATCAGTTCCGGGCCGCTGCCAAAATCGATCTGGGCGGCTTCGCCCGGTGCAAACTCGAGCGGCATCGTCGCCTTCGGTCGGCGCGGCTTGATGCTTTGCACGAAGCGGTACACCGACGAGTAGCTGCCGCTGTACTGGTATTCTCGCTTGAGCGCCTGGTGGATCGCACGGCACGGTGTGTCGAGAGCCACCCATCGCTCGACCTTGTCGCGAAACGGCTCAACGCCGGAGACCGAAGACGACCGCGGCCGGGCCCGTGGCAGGGCCTCGGCCAGCACCGCATCCTCGGGCAAGGGCCGCCCCGGATCCAGCCATCCTTCGGCCTCGGCCAGCCGGCGCAGCGCTTTCGCCTTGGGACGGCCGATCAGACCCGCCCTGGCCAGGGCCCGGTCGGAATCGCCGAGCCGCATGCGCACCAATACTTGTCGTAGTTCGTACATCTCGAACCTCCTGTTTGCCATCGATACCCTCGCTCAAAAAACCGCGAGGGTATCTGCATTTATGGAAAGTTCGAGCCTGAAATCAGAGCCGCAGTGGCTCCATTACGCCGAAAACGTAACGGCTCCATTACGGTGAAAACCAGGTGGCTCCTTTACGCCGAAAACGCATTGGCTCTATATCGGTGAAAACTGACACCATATTCACAGCATAAAAAGCGGGCTCTGTAGTGCCGGTGATGCGACGCGTCTTGGCAGAGATTGTCGTATTTCCACCGGGAACGGAATTTATCTTGATAAGCTCATCAACCCCGTCTCCATCGACATCAGCGGTTGAAACCGTAATGTTGTCGAAGTTTGAAATCGAATCTACAAACACCGCGGCATCGTAGTTCTGATTCTGAGGACTCCAATAGCTGACCATGACTCTGGCCGTGGGCAGCTCCTGAGCCCATACGATGTCCGGATATCCGTCCTTGTTCCAATCTGAAAAAGCCGCGAATACAGAATCGGCTGGCATTGGTACAGTTACCGGGCTCTCCCATGATGTGCCGTTGCTCAGACGAAAATGATATCCGGTGATGTCTGTATCACCCTCGTTCGCTACGATTGGGTAGATGATGTCTGTGAGGCCATCGGCATTGATGTCGATAGCCTCCGAGCCCGCCGATAACGTATAAGCCGTTTCGCCGGTCAACAGCGAGCCGAAAATCTGGTGGGTCCCATCGCTGTTCATCGTGTACGCCATGCCACCTTCGGTGTAGACACCCCATGTGCCACACGCCAGTGAACAGTGTTTGCCGACTTTTGCGAAATCGACCCGACCGTCGCCGTTGAAGTCGGGCGCACCTCCTACAAACTTTCTGTCGGTGTTAAGTACTGTGTCGAACTGATGAGCAAATATTCCAATCTCAGGCCCGAACTGATAGTACTGAGATGATGACACCGGCTGGCTGGTGTCATGTTCAAGATATTTCACGTAAACATGCGGGTCCCCGGAATTCCACTCGACGGATTGTCTGTACCCCACAAAATCCACGAGACCGTCGGAATTCATGTCCGCAAAGTTCGCTCGATCGAGACCTGTTTGTGCGATTGTGACTCCAGTTGACTGAAGCTTCCAGACACCATTTCCTTGTGGTGCCGAGACAAATACTTTCCATCCACCAGCCCCTACATCGTGAGCGACTATGTCCTGGCGACCGTCCGAATTGATGTCAATCGCCTGGAATCGCACCGGCCCGCTCGCCGTGTAGCGAGATCCAAACAGCACGTAACTGCTGCCATCGTCGAATGTTTGGGTGGTGTATGAACTGCCGCTGGAAATGGCATAGCGCATGCGAGGCGACACTGTGGACTGCCCACCCGTCGATGGCGAACCGTCAAACCACACGAAGTCCATCCTACCATCGCCGTTGATGTCTGCCATCTGAAGGCCTAGCATTACGACTGTCGCCGAATTCTCCAACGTGAGGCTCGTCGTTTGATACAACATGGTAGATTGAGAGGGCGTTCTCCAGTAAAACGTCGTTTTTGGCAGGCAGGCACCGTTAGCACACTCCTGAATCGAAGTCAGTCGACTAATATCGTCGCTGTTTACTGAGTGTCCCTCACCATACCGGAGCACATAATCACGAATTAGATACTCAGTGCCGCCGATCCGGTTGTAGGAACGAATATTCGTCAACCGCTTGTCATTGGAGAGCAGATGACCAGCCACGAATCCACTTCGAATATCTGCACGTGTCTCATAGACGAACTTGACTCGCGCATTCTCACCGGATGGCCCCTGCAATGACCCGTATGCGTACTTAATTTCATCAATGAGCAGCGATGTCGTTCCAGCCAGGTATTCAAACCATATTGAGTTGCCAATGCTGTCCTTATACTGGCGGATACCCCAGTTAAGGGTCATCGTGCCGCCTTTCAGTTTCGCACTTTCGTCGCTGTTCGATGGCGTTTGCCCGTAGTACGACGTAGACCCATCTTCGCGGCGGGCCTCGAAATAACTCGGCTCTCCACCCGCAGAGCCAACCGCGGTCACCAACACCCCACTATCCACTTCTGTACGATACGTTGATCCAGCATCGCCGTAGTTAGTACCTGAAACCATTACGAGCCGTTGGCCGTCCAGGCAGAATCTGTCATCTGCTGTCCAGGTAATCGGCAGCGCATTTTTGTCCTGCTCAAGCGTTTGACGGCAACGCGCAATGGACGACAGACCGGCCAACGACCACCCCTGGCCGGCTATGCCAACCGCAGCACTACTCGAATAAGACATCGCGAGTTGGGGTGCGACACCGGCTGTGCCCGCTGCTACGTTAATTGGAATCGAGTATGTTGCCGCACCGCCTTCATCAACGCGGAACGTACCGTCCGTAGTTCCAATTTGATCCGACGACAACGAAGTACCCGGATCGTTCATACCCGCCGGAGCTGGCGGCGATGGTGGAGGTACGTTGTCGGTAACCTGTACAGATTTGCTCGTGGACCATCCGCTGCATTGAAGTGCATCGCAAGCTCTGACCCTAAAGTAGTAGGTGCCGTTCGTTAGTCCAATCTCGGGATATGATGTGGCCGACGTATTCTGCACGCTATCCCATCCTCCACCCGACAGCTGACGCTGCAGTTCGTAGTAGGTCGCACCCGAACTGGTTCCCCAGGTCACCGTAAAGGTTCCATCGGCATCGGTCGTCGGTACATCGAACGGATCGGGAACGGTCGGCGGAGCCGCATTGTCGGTCACCGTGACCGACTGCGTCGCCGTCCAGGCGCCACAGTTCGTCGCATTGCACGCCCGCGCGCGATAATCGTAGGTGCCGTTCGTCAGCCCCGACTCGCTGTAGGAGGTCGCCGACGAACTCTGAACGTTGTTGAACGAACCACCCGAGGGCTGGCGCTCAAGGTCATAGTACGTGGCACCCGAACTGCTGCCCCACGTCACCGTGAACGTGCCGTCAGCGTCTGTCGACGGTACCGTGAGCGGCTCGGGTGCTGCCGGATTGCCCGTCACATTCACGGACTGCGTTGCCGACCACGCGCTGCACGAAGTATTACAGGCCCTGACCCGGTAGTTGTACGTACCAAATGTCAGGCCCGACTCGCTGTAAGAGGTTGCCGACGTGTTCTGAACGTCAGCGAACGAACCACCCGAGGGCTGACGTTGCAGATCGTAATACGTCGCACCCGAGCTGCTGCCCCAGGTCACCGTAAACGTGCCGTCAGCATCGCTCGTTGGGACGGTCAGCGATGACGGCGTCGCCGGTGCACCACCCGATCCGCTGCTCTGGACTTCCGCATACATCGCCCCCCGATGCCCGTGCGACGCACCGGATGTCCATGAACCCGGCAACGCAGCACCGTTCAGCAACGTACTGTGGCGATTGATCGAGTCGTTGCCGTTGTAAACAACACGGTACGACCACTTGCTGTTTGTGCCTCCGCCACTCCATGCCACCGCGTAGGTATTCCCGTCGGTCAGGGCTGCCGGTGTAATGTCGACACTTCTCCAGCGCTGACCGTTGGCATCCCCGTTTATCGTCCCCGACGTCACCAGCGTGGCTCCGTCAACCCCGGAGGTAATGTCGTACACACCCACCTCAACCGCATCGCCCGTTGCGTCGGCCAGATTCTGGTACGCCCACAGCCGGAATACCTCCTGGTTCGCTGACGCAACGTACGTATGTGTGCCGCTCATCAGACGCATCGACTCCGTCGACGATGCCGTCTCGCTCGACATCCCCTCAATGTCATCCTCGCCGATGATGTCTGTCTGAGTGGGCGGCGGATTGCCACCGACCGGGTTAATCGCAAACGTGAACCCGACATGCCCTTCCGCTGCCGCCAGCGACATTGCCCCAGGGTCTTCAGACGACGCCGTCGCCGTCTTCTGTGCAACCGCTATGATGTTCGATCCCGAATACCCGCCGGTCGCCTGGTGAACCGCTGTATATCCGGCCGGGTGGTATGGCGTTGTCGCATCGTTTCCGCCGTCTGAACAAAAACCCGTTATCCACAGATAGTCGTTTGACGTGCCCGGGTTACTGGCCGGCGGATTCGGAGAGGCGCTCTCCGTCTCCACAGAATCAATCACCGCACCGACGATCGGCGTCGTCGCATCCTGACCGCTGATGCGCAGCAGCACGCCCGCCGAGGTCTCCGTTACGTTCCAGCTAAACGTTTCAGTCGAGCCCTCCGTACCATCCGCAATCCGGTAGTAAGCCGCGCACCGAATGGTTGCTGTACCCGAGGATGGCGCGTCTCCCAGAAATCTGGTCCAGTCCGGATGATCGTTTAGCACCTGAGAGTTGGTGTTGTCGTCCGTGCCTACAATCATCACCAGCAAATCACCGGCAACAATGCCTGTCGGCAGCGCATAAAGATACGAACCGCTGAGACCGCCTGTCTCTCCGTAAGACGACGACTCCAATACCGGGGCAGCTCCTGTCGGCGGCGGATTACCCGTCACGTTCACAGACTGAGTTGCCGACCACCCGCTGCATTGCGCTCCCGCGCAGGCTTTAACTCGATAGTAATACGTATCGCTGGTCAGCCCCGACTCGTTGTAGGTGGTAGATGACGTGTTCTGCACCGATGTCCACACACCACCCGACGGCTGGCGCTCAAGCTCATAAGACGTGGCGCCCGTGCTGCTGCTCCACGTCACCGTGAAGGTGCCATCATCATCGCTCGCCGGGACGGTCAGCGATGACGGCGTGGATGGGCTGGACGGCGGGTTGCCACCCGCCGGGTTAATCGCAAACGTGAACCCGACATGCCCTTCCGCTGCCGCCAGCGACATTGCCCCAGGGTCTTCAGACGACGCCGTCGCCGTCTTCTGTGCAACCGCTATGATGTTCGATCCCGAATACCCGCCGGTCGCCTGGTGAACCGCTGTATATCCGGCCGGGTGGTATGGCGTTGTCGCATCGTTTCCGCCGTCTGAACAAAAACCCGTTATCCACAGATAGTCGTTTGACGTGCCCGGGTTACTGGCCGGCGGATTCGGAGAGGCGCTCTCCGTCTCCACAGAATCAATCACCGCACCGACGATCGGCGTCGTCGCATCCTGACCGCTGATGCGCAGCAGCACGCCCGCCGAGGTCTCCGTTACGTTCCAGCTAAACGTTTCAGTCGAGCCCTCCGTACCATCCGCAATCCGGTAGTAAGCCGCGCACCGAATGGTTGCTGTACCCGAGGATGGCGCGTCTCCCAGAAATCTGGTCCAGTCCGGATGATCGTTTAGCACCTGAGAGTTGGTGTTGTCGTCCGTGCCTACAATCATCACCAGCAAATCACCGGCAACAATGCCTGTCGGCAGCGCATAAAGATACGAACCGCTGAGACCGCCTGTCTCTCCGTAAGACGACGACTCCAGGATCGGAGCTGACGATCCGCCTGAGCCGCTTTGTGTTTCCGCGTACATCGCCCCCCGGTGGCCGTGCGCTGCACCGGATGTCCATGTACCCGGCAACGCAGCACCGTTCAGCAGCGTACTGTGGCGGTTAATCGAGTTGTTGCCGTTGTAGGTAACACGGTACGACCACTTGTTGTTAACACCGCCACCACTCCACGCCACTGCATAGGTATTCCCGTCTGTCAACGCCACCGGTGTAATGTCGACACTTCTCCAGCGCGCTCCATTGGCGTCACCATCAATAGTTCCCGACGCCACCAGCGTAGCCCCGTCAACCCCGGACGTAATGTCATACACACCCACCTCAACCGCATCGCCCGTTGCGTCGCTCAGATTCTGGTACGCCCACAGCCTGAACACCTCCTGGTTCGCAGCCGCAACATACGTATGCGTTCCGCTCATCAGTCGCATCGATTCGGTTGCCGATGCCGTGTCGCTGGACATCCCGGTGATGTCATTCTCACCGATGACGTCTGCAAAACCGGGTACGCCGATCAGTAGCAACACAAGCAGCGCGACGAGTTGTTTACCGAAAACCAGAGTTTGATGACGTGCTTGTTGCTCTCCGGCAGATTCAGGGGGGGCTGGATTTTGAGTTGAGTATTTAGTTGTAGGAACCAGTGGAAAATTCAGGTAGCGCATTTACTTGATTTACTTTGTCTGTTTTTGAGTGGCACTACTTCACTAACACCCGGAAAAGTACGAAGTCAACGTGGACCGGGTCGCAGCCATCGCTGAACGAAAATTCAACAAATCACGCAGTTTTCCGGCAAAGAAATTGAGCAGTCTTACAAAAAGAACTGCAACACCTTGATATGTTTCAGCCAGATTTGATTAAACTGACTCTAGTTCGTTTTTGTACCGGAATTCGTATATCTTGTTGGGTTCGCTCGCCGCATTCCAACAACAGCCGTGCGTCAACTGAGCGCTACAAAACGCTACTCATGAACGTCTCCATGCGTAATCTTCCAGCACGCTAAATGATGAGGGTTAAACTCAAACCAAATGCAGTTTGCGCAAGGTTTGAAGTAGTGTCGAAACTGCGAAACAGGTGGTCCGACACATGCGGAGACATTGGAATTTCATGAAAACTGGTGGGCCCCCAGGGACTCGAACCCTGGACCAAGAGATTAAGAGTCTCCTGCTCTACCAACTGAGCTAGAGGCCCACGTTTTCATTCTACCCGACCGGGATCATAAACAATTGATCCCGGTCGTCGTGGGTGAGCACGTCGAAAATACCCGACCACGAAATAAAGATGGGGTGGACGATGGGACTCGAACCCCACTCAACAGGATCCTCACAACCCAAAACCGCCAACCCGGTTTCTCATTCTACCCGACCGGGGTCATAAACAATTGATCCCGGTCGTCGTGGGTGAGCACGTCGAAAATACCCGACCACGAAATAAAGATGGGGTGGACGATGGGACTCGAACCCCACTCAACAGGATCCTCACAACCCAAAACCGCCAACCCGGTTTCTCATTCTACCCGACCGGGGTCATAAACAATCGATCCCGGTCGTCGTGGGTGAGCACGTCGAAAATACCCGACCACGAAATAAAGATGGGGTGGACGATGGGACTCGAACCCCACTCAACAGGATCCTCACAACCCCAAAACCGCCAACCCGGTTTCTCATTCTACCCGACCGGGGTCATAAACAATCGATCCCGGTCGTCGTGGGTGAGCACGTCGAAAATACCCGACCACGAAATAAAGATGGGGTGGACGATGGGACTCGAACCCCACTCAACAGGATCCTCACAACCCAAAACCGCCAACCCGGTTTCTCATTCTACCCGACCGGGGTCATAAACAATCGATCCCGGTCGTCGTGGGTGAGCACGTCGAAAATACCCGACCACGAAATAAAGATGGGGTGGACGATGGGACTCGAACCCACGACGACCGGGATCACAACCCGGGGCTCTACCAACTGAGCTACGCCCACCACGGCAATCAAATTGTAAGTGGCTTTCGCCACCCATGCACACCTCGGAACTGGCGCGCCCGGCAGGACTCGAACCTGCAACCCTCGGCTTAGAAGGCCGATGCTCTATCCAGTTGAGCTACGGGCGCTTCATTCGAACCTACCCGGAAATTCCGTGGTCGGGGCAGACGGATTCGAACCGCCGACCCACTGCTCCCAAAGCAGTTGCGCTACCAGACTGCGCCATGCCCCGCTCCCGGAAACTCCGCCGCACGTTGACCGACCCCTGCCGGACATCGCGCGGGCTGCGATAATACGGTCGTGCCGGATGGCAATCAAGCGTTTCGCTCAGGTATATTGCCGCATTCCAAACCCAATTGGCCACCGGATTCAACATGACCAGAACCGCCCTCGCGCTGATTCTCGCGCTGACCGCCCTGTCCGCCTGCTCCGATAAGGGCCAGCCCGAGTCGGACGCTCCCGCGAAGATGACCACGACGGGCAGCGCGCCAGCGATCGCACACGTCGAAGTCACGACCTCGGCGGGCGCCTTTACGCTCGAACTGTACGGCAACGCGGCGCCACTGACCGTCGCGCACTTTCTAAAAAACGTCGATTCGGGCTTCTATAAGGACACGGTATTCCATCGCATCATCCCGGGGTTCATGATTCAAGGTGGCGGCTACGACGAGAAGTTCGTTTTACGGGAATCCAGCGAGACGGTGCCGAACGAGTCCGGCAACGGTCTGTCAAACCTTCGCGCCACGATCGCAATGGCGCGCACCAACAATCCGCATTCAGCCAACACCCAGTTCTTCATCAATGTCGTCGACAACGTCGCCGAGAACCCCGCCACAGCGAATCTCGATCCGATCAAAGACAACAACGGCGGCCGCTGGGGATACACGGTCTTTGGCCGGGTCGTCGAGGGCATGGAAATCGTCGACCTGATCGCCTCCTACGAGACCGACCCCAACGGACCCGGCGGAGCGCCCGCACCGATCATTCCGGTCATAATCGAGAACATGAAGCGCGCGGTACGTGAGTAGCGACTGAGATGACCACACTGTTCATTTCCGACCTGCACCTTGAGGCCGACCGTCCTGACATCGGTAAGCAGTTCCTAGCGTTTCTTACGGGTGAGGCGTGCCGCGCAGCCGCCCTCTACATTCTGGGCGATCTGTTCGAGACGTGGCTGGGCGACGACGACCCCGACCCGTACTATGCCGGGATGAAATCGGCCATCCACGGCCTGACGGAGGCCGGCGTGCCCGTGTACTTCATGCACGGCAACCGGGACTTCATGATCGGGGAAGGATTCGCCGACGACACCGGTGCGACGCTGCTGGACGATCCAACGCCTGTTGAGTTGTTTGGGCAGCGCGTCCTGTTGAGCCACGGCGATGCACTCTGCACCGACGACGTCGAGTACCAGACAATCCGTGCGATGACGCGCGACCCGAACTGGCAGACCATGATGCGCACAAAGAGCATCGAAGAACGCAGCGCCATTGCTGTCGAGGCGCGCAGGGTGAGCATGGCTCGCAATCAGACCCTCGACGACGATATCATGGACGTGAATAAGGACGCTGTTGTCGCCGCAATCCGCGAACACGGTGTGGATATTCTGCTGCACGGACACACGCACCGTCCGGCGGTGCACGATGTCGATCTCGGCGACCGCAATGCGCAACGCATCGTGCTCGGCGACTGGTACGAACAGGGCTCAGTGGTCCGCTGGGATGCGTCCGGTCCGCAGCTCTGCTCGATGAAACGGCAATCCGCTTCGACCTCAGAGTAACGCCGGTACGCCCGAATGAAATCTGAAATCCGCATCGGGACTGCCGATAAGCTGCGCCTCGATTGCTTTTAGTTCTTCGAGGCGCGCATCAATATCCGCGCCCGTTACACCACATTCAGACTTCGCGAACGCAACGTAATGCTCGAAGTGTCTGGCCTCGGATGCGAGCAGCCCGGCATAGAACCGGCCCAGCCGTTCGGGCAGCCGCGGCGCAATTCCGGCGAAACGCTCGCAGGACCTGGCCTCGATCAGCGCTCCGGTCAGCAACAGGTCCAGCAGTTTGTGAGGCTCGTGTTTTCGTACCGCATCGCGCAGCCCGCCCGCGTAGCGCGACGCGCTGAGTCGCACAAACGGTATGTCCATCTCGTCCATGATCGCGCGCACCTGCTCGAAATGTCGCAGCTCCTCACGCGCCAGCCGCGACATACGTTGCGCGAGCGCCGATCGATCCGGATAGCGATACAGAAAGCCGAGCGCCGTCGACGCGGCTTTGAGTTCGCAGTTGGCGTGGTCCAGCAACAGCTCGGGCAGACGCTGTTCGGCCGCGTCCAGCCAAGCATCCGGCGTCGCCGTATCGAGGAATCTTTCAATCGACGGCGGTACGTCTGCAACTACAGCCATTCGGCGATCTCCGACGCGGCCTGCAACCGGTCATCCGGCTGCTTCGCGATCATCCTGTCGACGAGAGCCTGATGTTTCTGCAGCGATTCCGGCAGCCGCGGAATCGGCGTTTGCGCGTGCCTGACGATGATCCCCATTGCCGAGTCGCCCTGATAGGGCCGCTCGCCGGTCAGCATTTCGAAAAAAATCACGCCGAGACTGTAGATATCGCTGCGCTCATCGACGTCGAGGCCGTGGCCCTGCTCCGGGCTCATATAGAACGGTGTGCCGAAGATTTCGCCCGTGTCGGTGATCGCATTTTCAAGGTGCGCTTTTTTCGCCAGCCCGAAATCGATCAATGCAAGCGACTCGTCCTGCCGGAACATAATGTTGCCCGGCTTGAGGTCTCGATGCAGCACGCCCTGTTCATGCACGGCGGACAACGCGCTGGCCGTCTGCCGCAGGTAGCTCACTGCGTCGTCGTCGCGAATGCCGGCGTCGATGCGCTGCCGCAGATCGCCGCCGTCGAGATACTCCATCGCGATATGCGCATGATCGTCGCTGACACCGAGATCGTGGATGCGCACGACGTTCCGGTGATCCATCGCCGCGATCGTTTCGTACTCCTGCAAAAACCGGTCGAAGCGGTCGAGGCTGTCGCCAAACTCCGGCATCTGCCGCAATACCTTGAGTACCACTCGCAGTCCGGTCGACTCCCGCTCGACGAGATAGACGCCGGAGCGTTCCGACGAACCGAGCTTACGCAGGAACCGATACCCCTTGATCAGCGGCCGATTACCGCGCCGCGCATCGGCCATGAACAATGCGTTCGGAGACGTCACCTTGTCGCCCGCCCGAAAAATCCTGCGGAGTGCATCAACCAGTGCGTCGTGACGAATGCCGTCACGACGAAACTGTGCCGCAGGCTGCAGCCGCGCAGCCTGTTTCTCGTCGTCGTCCGAGCCAAAATACACAATGGGCGGAAATCGCCGTCGCGCCGTAAACCGCTGCAATACCTCAACGCCGCTTCGATCGTTGCCGTGCCGGTTGCCGAGCAGAATCACGTCGTTACCTGCGCCCGAAAATTCATCCGGCAAGTGCCCCGCCGCGGTCGGGTCGTACGCCGAAATTATCGCATCCGGCCAGCCCGTCGTGACGTGGTGCATCAGCAGTGTGCGGAAGTCCGCCTGCTCGTCGATGATCATGACCCTAATGCTCAAGGGAGTGCCCCCTGAGGTCAGACTGCAATGGCGCTCGGACCTTCGCCGCCGGCCCCCACCCTTGCCTGCTTCGCAGCGTCGTTGCGGCGCGCTTCCAGTTCGTTTAAGTATTTCTCGGTCACGTCACCCGTAACGTACTCGCCCGAGAAACACGACGTGTCAAACTCGGTAATGCTCGAGTTGTCATGGCGAACCGAGCGGATAAGGCCGTGAAGGTCCTGATAGATCAGGCGGTCGGCACCGATGGCCCGTTGAATTTCTTCGGGCGTCCGTCCGTTGGCGATCAGTTCGGAGGCCGCCGGCATATCAATGCCGTACACATTCGGGCAACGGACCGGCGGTGCTGCCGAGGCAAAGTAGACTTTGCGGGCGCCGGCTTCGCGCGCCAGTTTGATGATCTGCTTCGAGGTTGTGCCGCGCACGATCGAATCGTCGACCAGCAACACATTCTTATTGCGAAACTCAAGGTCGATCGCATTGAGTTTGCGTCTGACCGACTTTTTGCGCTCCGCCTGACCCGGCATGATGAACGTCCGGCCGATATAGCGGTTCTTGATAAATCCTTCGCGATACTTAACGCCCAGATGGTAGGCAACCTGCAACGCCGATGTGCGACTCGTATCGGGTATCGGGATCACCACGTCGATATCGTGTTCCGGGAAATCGCGTACGATCTTGCCGGCCAGTTCCTCTCCCATGCGCAGGCGTGCCTTGTACACCGACAGATCGTCGAGAATCGAATCGGGCCGGGCGAAGTAAACGTACTCAAAAATACACGGCGTGTGCCGCACACCGCCGGAATACTCTCGCGCGTGCAGCGTGCCGTCGTTTTCAATGAACAGGCATTCACCGGGCCGTACGTCGCGCACGCGCGAGAACTGCAGAACATCCAGGGCAACGCTTTCGGACGCCACCATGTAGTCGCACCCATCAGTGCCCTCACGCCTGCCAAGGACCAGCGGCCGAATACCGTTCGGGTCACGGAATGCAACGATGCCAAAGCCAATGATCATTGCGACGACCGCATAACCGCCGGTGCAGCGTTCATGCAACGCCGAGACTGCGTCAAAAACATTCTCGGGCGTCGGGTGACCGTTGACGCGAATCTGCAATTCGTGGGCGAGCACGTTGAGCAGCACTTCGGAATCCGAACTCGTGCTTAAGTGGCGGCGGTCCTCTCGAATCAACAGGTTCGTCAGATCGTCGTGATTGGTCAGGTTGCCGTTGTGTGCGAGGCAGATGCCGTACGGCGAATTGACGTAAAACGGCTGCGCTTCCGCGGAGTCGGCGCCGCCTGCCGTCGGATAGCGAACGTGTCCGATTCCGACGTTGCCCTGTAATCGCATCATGTGCCGGCTGCGAAACACGTCGCGCACCAGTCCATTGGCTTTACGCTTTTTCAGTCCGTGCGCATCGCTCCAGGTCATGATGCCGGCCGCATCCTGACCGCGATGCTGCATCACCGTCAAAGCATCGTACAGCGCCTGATTGACGGGCTGCGTACTGACAATTCCGACCACACCACACATTCGTCTGCCCTACAGGTCCGCCGGCAATTCGACCGGCAGTTCATCGGCCGTCTCATCCGGAATGATGAGTTCGTAGCCCTTCGGTGCAATGACCTTGATCCAGTCGGCGACCACCTCGAAGTGCGGCAACAGTCTCGATGTCAGCCACCATTCGTCGTTGTCGAATCCCGCAAATTGTCCGCCGATGACAAAAACGGCCACCAGCAGGATGCCGCGCAGCACACCGAACAACGAGCCGGCCAGCCGGTCGATGCCGGATACGACGGGCGCGCGCGCGAGTTTGGAGACAACCCAGCCGATCAGGCCACCGACAATCATGACGACGATGAACACGAGGATGCGGCCGAACCAGGTCTGCAGTTCCTCGGCGCTGAACCACGCGTCGGAAAGGTCGCCCGCGGCCGGGCCGAAGTACAGCGCCGCCCAGATTGCGACGACTAAAGTGGCGATGGAGATGGCTTCCTTGAGGAAACCGCGGATAAAACCGACCACCACGGACAGGATCAGCGCGACGATGATAATGATGTCGATGATCGGCATCGAAACTGAAATCTCAGACTGGCAAGGGCAGAATTGGAACCGGATTCTAGCAGATCGTCACGGATGCGGTACCACTTGTCCCTTATGATTGACTTTGAGCAGCCGGGCCGCCATCGCCTCCGCGCTGTCGCGGTCTTTTTGCGGGCCGATGCGCACACGATGCAGCGTTCCGGAACCTGTCTGCAATTGACTCAAAAACGCGGCATAGCCCTGTGTGCGCAGTTCGGCCGCCAGTTTTTCCGCGTTTTGTTTGTTTGAGAAACTGCCGAGCTGCACCGCCCACATGCCGGTCGTCGATGTCGTCCGTGGCCTCGGTCGTTCCACGGCGGTCTCGGCTGAGGGCTCGGTCGCGGTCGGTTTCGGCGCCGCTTCGCCGGCGTCCGCTTCGTTATCGCCCGCGGGTTGCGGGCGCACCGGTTGCTCCACCACAGGCGGAGCGGACTCCGGCGATTGCGAACCGGTCGACGCCGGTATCGGTACCGACCGCTCCCGATCGAGCACAACGGTCCGGGTCTCCTGCTCGGACTGACCCGGCAGCAAAACGCGCTCCGACACCGTGTTCCCCTGTTCGGGGGGGCCATCGAGAAACACGGGCACGACCAATACGACAAATACCACCAATACGATGGCGCCAACGATTCGTTCTTTCAATGCTCGTTCCATCAGGGCCTGTTAACACGGCGGTCGGTGCCGCCGTTTATGTCCAACTCACGCAACACGGGCGAAACTGCAAAAAAAGAGCCCGTCACGAGTATTCTGTCACGATCCTCCGCGCAACGCGTCGCAAAGTCTATGGCTTCGCGAGGCGTCGGCGCGATCAGACATGCGGTCTCGCACTCATTCGCGATCCGGCGCGCCAGCTCGGCGGCGTCGATCGCTCTTGGGCTGTCTGCCGTTATCGTGATCCAGCGGTCGACGCAATTCGCGAGCGGCCCCACGATACCTTCAACATCCTTGTCATCCAGCATGCCCGCAATCGCGGTCGTACTACCGCCATCGACACTGTCAGCCAGTGTTCTCGCAAGCACTCCGGCCGCGGCCGGATTGTGGGCAACGTCGACGATCCACTCAACACCGCCATAGCGGATTGAATCGCAGCGCCAGGCCAGCGTCACGTGCGGCAACACGGCGGCAATGCGCTCCGGCGCGATGGCCTCGGTGAACCCGGCCGCTCTGAGGAGCGCGATGACACCGGCGGCGTTGATGAGCTGGTGTGCCCCGTTTAGGCCGGGCTGCGGAATGGACGCCGGATCCTCCGTAAGCGACGACAGGATCAGTTCGGCGCCAATCGCGTTCGCCTGCGCATGAATCGCATCCGGAACGTCGGGCGATGCGAAGACGACGGGTTTTCCCGGCCGCATGATGCCGGCCTTCTCAACCGCGATACTCTCCACATCGGCGCCCAGCCATTCACAGTGATCGAGCGCGACATTGGTAATCAACGCCGCGCTCGGTTCGATACTGTTTGTCGCATCCAGACGACCGCCCAGCCCAACTTCAAGAATCCAGACATCGAGCTCCGCCCTTGCGAATACGACCATTGCGGCCAGAGTTCCGTACTCGAAGTAGGTGAGCGGCACGTCGTCGCGCACGTCTTCGATCGCTCGCAGCGCCGACAGAATCTCGTCGTCACCAGCGTCTTTTCCGTCCACGCGAATACGCTCGTTGAAGCGGAAAATATGCGGTGAGGTGTAGCTGCCGGTGCGATTTCCGGCCGCGCGCAGTAACGCATCGGCCATCGCCACGCTCGAACCCTTGCCGTTGGTTCCGCCGATCAGGAGACAGTTCGACGGCTGTTTCAACGAGAGCCGGTTTAACACTTCACGGACGCGGTCGAGGCCGAGATCGATCTCGCGAGGCGATACGGTCTCAATCCAGGCAAGCCAGGCGGACAGCGGCGCATCAGCGGGCAGCATTTGCCGGATCAGTCGTCTGGCAGCGGGCTCGGCCGGCGCTCAAATTTGGCGATCAGGTCGGCGATCTGTTCCCGCATTCGACGCCGGTCGACAATCATGTCAATGGCACCGTGATCGAGCAGAAATTCGCTGCGCTGAAACCCTTCGGGAAGCCGTTCGCGGACCGTCTGCTCGATCACGCGCGGTCCGGCAAAGCCGATTAACGCACCGGGCTCGGCAATATTGACGTCGCCGAGCATTGCCAGGCTGGCCGAAACGCCCCCCGTCGTCGGATCCGTCAGAACGGAAACAAACGGTACGCCGGTGTTGCCGAGCGCCGACAGCGCCGCGGATGTCTTCGCCATCTGCAGCAGCGAAAACAAGGCTTCCTGCATGCGCGCACCGCCACTCGCGGAAAATGACACCAACGGCGCACGTTTCTCCGCTGCGTGCCGCGCCGCACGCGCAAAGCGTTCGCCGACGACCGACCCCATGGAGCCGCCCATAAACGAAAACTCGAACGCGCACGCGACGACGGGTTGCCCATACAATGTGCCCGTTACCGACACGAGTGCATCTTTCTCGCCGGTCTGTTTTTGCGCCGCGACGATCCGGTCGCGATAGCGCTTGCTGTCACGGAATTTCAGCGGGTCCTCGGGCTCCAGATGGGCAGACAACTCGGACTGCGAATCTGGATCGAGAAAATAATCCAGTCGCTGCCGCGCACCGATGCGCATGTGATAGTCGCACTTTGGGCACACCTGCAAATTGCGTTCAAGTTCATTGCGATACAGTTGTGCGTCGCAGCGACCGCACTTGATCCAGACGCCCTCGGGTACCGACTTAGTGCGCTTTTCCGTGCTGATGCGCGACGGCATCAATTTTTCAAACCAGCTCATGGCGACATGATATCCGTATCCAATGGGGACAGCCAGGACTCGTTGTGCGGGGCAGACACACAGACTCAGGCGCGCGCCTGAGCCGGGATTCCGAATTGCGGCGGATAATCGACCGTCACGAAAGTCAACCCGTGCGGCGGTGCAGCAGGGCCTGCCGTTCTGCGGTCCCGGTTGCGCAGGACGTCGCCCAGCCAGGCGGCCGACCGTTCTCCGGCACCGATCTCAACCAGCGAACCCGTTATGTTCCTGACCATGTGCTGCAGAAATGCGTTGGCCGTGATGGATACCGTTACCCGGTCGCGGTCTCTGCAAACGCTTACGGAGGTCACCTCACGAACAGGCGTCGACGCCTGACAGCCGGCCGCCCGAAACGCCGAAAAATCGTGTTCTCCAAGCAAGTGCTGTGCGGCTTCGTGCATATGGGTTTCGTCGAGCGGCCGGTGCACCCACCAGGCACGGCGGCGCTGCAGTGCCGAACGGTTTAGCCGATTCAGTATCCGGTACTCGTAGTGTCTGGCGGTCGCGGAAAATCGCGCGTGAAACGCGTCTTCGACGAAGCGTACCCACGACACTGAAATGTCGTCGGGCAATCGGCTGTTGCTGCCGAGCAGCCAGCCGCGTTCGCTGCGTTCGCTGCGAGTGTCGAAATGGACAACCTGTCCGCTCGCGTGAACGCCCGTATCGGTACGTCCCGCACACGTGACTTCAATCGGCTCGTCGGCAACCGAACTCAGCGCCTGTTCGACGAGTTCCTGAATGCCCGTGCCGCTGCGCTGCCGCTGCCAGCCGTTGTAGGCCGTGCCGTCATACTCTATGCCAAGTGCGATGCGAATGGGTAACTGCCACCGACGCCGCCGTTAGGGCTTAGGACAACGAGTCCAGCAATTGCTGCGCCTGTTGCTTTTGCGCGTCGTCGCCCTCTTCGAGCACTTCTTCGAGAATGCCGCGAGCGCCTGCCGGATCGCCCATGTCGACGTAGGCACGCGCCAGGTCGAGTTTGGTCCCGACTTCGGTCATCGTGCGCGCCTCGCGCAGCTCGTCGCTCATATCGTCGGGGCCCAGCGACATCGTCGGCGCCTCCGAAAGATCCGGACGCGGTTGTTCCACGGTCGCATCGTCGCGCGGCTGCTCGACCGTGTCGCCGACGTCGCTGACCTGCAGCGCGGCGGTCAGATCGTCGAGATCGAGGTCGACGTCCGTTTCCGCGATTGTCGGAGTCTCAGCCGTTTCCTCGAGATCCGCATCCGGCGTAAAAGCATCGGCCGGCAGCGCTTCGGTACGTGCAAAGTCGAATTCGCCACTGTCGTCATCCAGCGATGCCATCATGGTTTCGGCATCGTCGGCGAGGTTTTCCTGAAAATCCTCCGGGTTAATCGCCGGTGCGAGCATCGTCGCCTCGTCATCTTCGATCGTGCCTGTCTCGATGGACATTTCGTCGCTCAAGCCCTCGGTGATGCCCGTGGCGTCGAGCAAACTGTCGTCCACGTCAACGCTTTCCTGAAAATCTCCGGCTTCTTCAGCCGCGGTCTCGGTGGGGCTCTGTCCGGTTTCGTCCGCCGCAAGGTGCAGCCCGGAGGATTCAAGGTCATCGAGATTCAGATCGATGTCGAATTCCGACTCGTCGAAGTCCGGCCCTTCGCGTACTCCGGTATCGTCCGAGGTATCGGCTGCGAAATTACCAAATTCTCCGCTAGCCGCTTCGTCGTCAAGTGCCTCATTGATGCCGGTATCGTCGAGACTGTCGAGAGATGCGAGTTCCGTTTCGGCGTCCTGGCCGACGCCGAGATCCAATTCGTCAAGGTTGATCTCAGCCGTCGCCTCCGCTTCCGGAGTGTCATCGGCAATGATGTCGGCGAGCGAATCGCCCAGCGACGGCAACTCGGACGTGCCGTCGCCGAAGACGTCAAACTGCTCCTCGATTGTCGGCGTTTCCACGGTCGGCGACTCCATTTCCACGGTTTTGCCGGCCGGATCGGCCTCAATAGTCGGACTTTCCGCCGTAGCATCGAGATTGAGGTCGACGGCCGCATCGCCATCGTCCTCGAACGGAAAATCGATTGCCGATGCCTCGGCATCGTCGCCGGCACCGAGATCCACGACATCGGCGGAGCCTGTATCCTCGTCGCCGAACTCCATGTCAAGAGCCCCGGCCTCATCGCCGCCGTCGTCGAAGGACAGGTCAACCGCGCCAGTGGCGCCCGCAACGTCGGCTCCTGCGAACAACTCATGGTCTGCGGCGATCTGCTGCCCCATGATCACAATTTTGTTCCATTCGCTGCCGCCGTCGTCGCCGACCACGCTTTTGAGATTGGCTGCCGCGTCGATGAACGCATCCCGATTACCCCAGACAAAATAAATCTCACACAACTTGGAGATCAGACTTCGGTCCGTCGGGTTGCTCTCAAGCGCTCCGTTGATAAGGTCGGCGGCCTGGTCGTAAAGCCCGTAGGCCATATGGAAATCGGCCTCGGCAATGGGGTCGGTCTGATCGAGATTGACTGCCGTATCGCTGCTAAACGTATCTTCGAGCGATCCAAACTGACCTTCGCCATCGGCCATGGGCGGCATCGGGGTTTCTACCGTAGGCTCGATGACGGGGTCCACAGCATGGACGCCGGAGTCCTGCTCAACAACGACGATCGCCTCATCCGCAACCGGCGCCTGAATGGTCTGCGTCGACGACAGCCCCTCGGCCTGCAGGTCGTCAGCATCCAGCGTTTCCCACGGCCGATCGGAATCGTCGTCTGCACTGCGCCGACGCAGCAGCCATAGCAACAGGGCGAGCGCCACCACAACGCCAGCGATGACCTTGCCCCAAAGTCCGGTTGCAAAGCCGATGATTTTGTCCAGCAGCCCCTCTTCGGTGTCGGCCCGGGTTCTGACTACCGTGGTCCGGTCGACGTCAGGCTCGTCGGCCGTACTGTCGTCTGTAGTCGCATCGTCCGCGGCGGCTTCGGCGGCGTCATCCACTGCGGCGTCGTCCGCGGTGGCCGCGTCCGTATCCTCGGCACCGTCGTCGGCGATCGAATCGTCGATCGCGGCTTCGTCCGTTGCCGCGTCGTCAGCGGCAGTCTCGTCAGTGGCCACGTCGTCGACCGTGGCGGGCGGTTCGTACACTTCGCCACGCAGTTCCGCTAGTTCCTGGCGCAGTGCGGCCAGTTCGTTGTCGCGAATCTGGATCAGCGACGGCTGGTCGCGCAAATCCTCGGCTTCGAGTTCCGCAATACGGTTCTCGATCTCCTGTTCGCGCGTGAGCGGTTGTTCGGCCGGCGTGTCGTCGTAGTCCGCAGCCGCCGGCTCCTCGTCGGGCGGCACCAGAGTCAGGCTCGGCCGTGTTGCCGTATCGCCTGCGGAAGCAGCACCGATACCCCAGATCTCGTTTTGCCGTCTGACTTCGCTCAGCGCCTGGCCGCTGCCGATCTGCAGAATTTCGTCGGCGCTCGGAATTCGCAACGTGGCACCGGCACGCAGCAAATTGATATTGCCGCCAAACGCATCGCGATTGGCCTCATAGATCGCGACCATTGTCTGATTCATCGTCAACCGGCTGTCGGGCCGTACTCGGGACGCAATGGCCCACAGCGTCTCGCCGCGAGCGACCGTCATGCTGTCCCCAGGGGTTGTCGCATAGGGCGTGTCCAGGGTTTCGGAACGTGGCGGGCTGACGCGCTCGGGTGCGGGTTCGGGCGCCGGCTCACGAACGCTCGGGGTTACTGTTTCACGCTGTTCGGGCTGTTCGATGCGTCCACTGTCTGACGGTGCGGTGCGTTCCGGCGCGGCCACGGAACGCGGCTGCTGCACGGCAGGAGGAGTATAGGTAGGCGGGTCCAGCAACACGGTGTACTCGCGCAGCAGGCGCCCGCTGGACCAGTTCGCTTCTACGAGAAACGTCAGGAAAGGCTCGGTCATTGGCGAGCGCGAACGAATCTGTACTGTGCTGCCGTCGACGCCTCCGCGAACGATATTGAATTCCAGTTCCTGGAGATAATAGGGACGGTCAATGCCGTAGCGCTCGAAAACGTCGGATGACGCCAGCGATACGTCGAGACCCGCCAGTTCCTCGGGCGATGCAGACAACAGGGCGATCTCCGCCCGAAGGGGTTCGTTGAGTGCGGAATCGAGCCGAATATCGCCCAGTCCGATCGCCCAGACCTCACTGGTCAGAAATGCGGCAATCAGCAGCGAGATACGCAGCAAACGTTGCGACATAATGTATTTCTCCAAACCCTA
This sequence comes from Woeseiaceae bacterium, assembly GCA_965224505.1. Classification (GTDB taxonomy): domain Bacteria; phylum Pseudomonadota; class Gammaproteobacteria; order Steroidobacterales; family Woeseiaceae; genus UBA1847. The sequence continues at coordinate 655,304 of CBDCZL010000017.1, read as the reverse complement.
AAAAAACCCCTAAATGACGTCCAGTCCGGGGCTGCAAACAGCCTGCAAACTATAGCTCATAGGAAGTTTTTTGCCAATTTTTCAGCAATTTGGACGCTATTTAGCGCCGCGCCCTTACGAATATTGTCAGCCACCACCCAGAGGTTCAAACCACGCTCATGAGAGATGTCTTCACGCACGCGGCCCACATAAACCGGATCGTTGCCGGAACTCTCAGTGACTGCCGTCGGATATCGCCCTGTCTCAGTGCCATCGAGTAATTCGACCCCCGGCGCACCGTCGAGAAGGCGGCAGGCTTCCTCTGCCGTAATCCTGTCCCGGGTTTCGATATGAACGGCCTCGGAGTGCCCGAAAAAAGCGGGTATCCGTACCGCCGTCGGATTCACGCGGATCGAGTCGTCGTCCAGAATCTTCCGGGTCTCCCAGACCATCTTCATTTCTTCTTTGGTGTAGCGGTTGTCCAGAAAGACGTCTATGTGTGGAATCGCGTTGAATGCAATCTGCTTCGCATCGCCCTCTATCTCCAGCGGCCGGCCGTTCAGGAGCGTTGACGTCTGCCTGACGAGCTCCTCGACGGCGCTCCGTCCCGCGCCCGACACGGCCTGGTACGTACACACGTTGATGCGCTCTATTCCCACCGCGTCATACAGGGGTTTCAGCGCCACGACCATCTGAATCGTCGAGCAATTCGGGTTGGCGATTATGCCGCGAGACCGATACGCCGAAAGCGCCTCGGGATTCACTTCGGGCACGACCAGCGGGATGTCGTCGTCGTAACGAAAATGTGACGTGTTGTCGATCACAACACAGCCCGCGGCCGCGGCGATCGGCGCAAACTCCTCGGAAATGGAGCCGCCCGCGGAAAACAAACCAATCTGCGTTTTAGAAAAATCGAAATCTGCCAGATTTTGTACCGTCAGCTCACGATTGCCGAACGACACTTTTTTGCCCACGGAACGTTCGCTTGCCAGCGCATGCACCTCGCCGACCGGGAACTTTCGTTCGGCGAGAATTTCGAGCATGGACTCACCCACGACGCCGGTGGCGCCGACGACGGCGATATCGATCAGTTCTGACATGATTAGATTTCCGGTGTTTCCGACCTTACATCGGCGTTCTGGGCGCGATTGCGCAGGTAGTGATCCATTAGTACCAGTGAAACCATGGCTTCCGCAATAGGTGTCGCTCGCAATCCGACACACGGGTCGTGACGGCCTTTGATCGCTATGTCGGTCTCCCTGCCCTGCCGGTCAACGGTCCTGCCCGGCACAGCGACGCTGGATGTGGGTTTCAGCGCGATGCTCGCGAGCAGATCCTGGCCCGACGATATACCGCCGAGCGTCCCGCCGGCGTCGTTTTTCCGGAACCCGTCCGAGGTCATTTCGTCACGGTGTTCGCTGCCCCGCTGCGTGACAGCCGCAAAGCCCGCACCGATTTCCACGCCCTTAACCGCATTGATGCTCATAAGCCCATGGGCGATGTCCGCACCGAGCTTGTCGAATACAGGCTCGCCAAGGCCGGGCGGCATACCGCTGGCCAGTACACTGACTTTGGCGCCGATCGAATCGCCGGCTTCGCGTAACTCCGTCATGAACGCGTCGAGTTCGTCGAGGCGCGCAGGGTCGGCACAGAAAAACGGATTGTCGTCGATGATCGAAAAGTCGGCCGCTACAAGTTCGATGGGTCCGAGCTGCGACAGATAACCGCGCACCACTATGCCGACCTGCTCGCTCAGGTACTTTTTAGCGATCGCACCGGCCGCCACCCGCATCGTCGTCTCACGAGCCGAAGACCTCCCGCCGCCGCGGTAATCGCGAATACCGTACTTCTGCTGGTAGGTGTAGTCAGCGTGGCCCGGCCTGAACTTGTCCCTGATGTCGCCATAGTCCTTCGAGCGCTGGTCAGTGTTTTGTATCAACAATCCGATCGGCGTGCCCGTTGTTTTGCCCTCGAAAACGCCTGACAGTATCTGCACGCGGTCCGCTTCGTCCCGCTGCGTCGTGTGCCGATTGCGTCCGGGCCGGCGGCGATCCAGATCGCCCTGGATATCCGCTTCGCCGAGCGCCATGCCCGGAGGGCAGCCGTCCACGACACAGCCGAGCGCTGCGCCGTGGCTTTCGCCGAACGTGGTCACCGTGAACAAACGTCCAAAGGTATTTCCCGACACCGTTGTTATCCTTTCAAATCGCTGCTGCTCAGCACAAACACCCCCGTGCCGCCGTCGGCGAATTCGAGCCAAACGAAGGGCAATTGAGGGTACGCCTTTTCGAGCGCCGGCTGGCTGTTACCAACCTCACAGACGAGTATTCCATCGTCGGTAAGAAATCGCGAGGCATCCTGCAGAATCTTCGCGACAGACTCAAGACCGTCGGTGCCGGCCTTTAGACCCAGTTCGGGCTCGCGGCGAAATTCCTCGGGCAAATTTCGCATGTCCGGTTCATCGACGTAGGGCGGATTACTGACAATCAGATCGTATCGGCGGCCTTCGAGCGCGCTGAAGAAATCGGAACGCAGCGCGGATACGCGCGCATCCAGCCCATGTTCGCGGATGTTGATGCGTGCCACGTCGAGCGCGTCCTCGGAAATGTCGACCGCATCGATCAAAGCGCCGGGAAATGCATACGCCATCGCAATTGCAATGCAGCCGCTGCCGGTGCCCAGATCAGCCGCACGCCGTACCTGCCCTGGTGCAAGCCAGGGCGAAAAGCGCCGCTGCAGCAGTTCGGCAAGCGGCGAGCGAGGCACGAGCACCCGTTCGTCCACAAAAAACCGCATGCCCGCGAACCACGCCTCGTTGACCAGATAGGCCAGAGGAATGCGTTCTTCGATGCGGCGCTCGGCCAGTTCGAGAATCGTATCGACATCGCACTGACTCACTTCGCGGGCATAAACGGCGGGCGCATCGGCATGATTCAGACACAGGCGCGCAAACACAAGCCACGCTGCCTCGTCGGTGGGATTGTCGGTGCCGTGCCCGAAATACAGATTTTCGCCGGCAAAGCGATCTGCGACACGTCGTATGAGTTGCTCGACATTCATGGGCGACGGCGAATCTATCACGCATCGGGGGCAACTGCCTGTAGAATTGCCGGCTTTCCGACACGGTCAAAGAATGAGGTTATGACTCCGAAAAAACTGCTTCTCGCCGTGCTGCTGGGCACCGCCCTATCGGCAAGCGCGCTGATCCTGACACGGTCGATGCAGGATGAGAAACCGATCGGTGCGACGGTGCTGCCCGCGCCGATGGCGCTGCCGGATTTCACGCTGCTCAGTCACGAAGGCACCCCGGTCTTACCTGAGACGTTTCGCGGCCGCTGGGACCTGGTATTTTTCGGCTTCACCCACTGCCCGGATATTTGCCCGACGACGCTCCAGTTACTGTCCGCCGTCAAATCCGAGCTGGCCGAGCAAGGCATCGACCCCTTGCCTCGCATCGTCCTCGTCAGTGTGGACCCCGAACGCGACACGCCCGAGCTGCTGGGCAAGTACGTCGCCCACTTTGGTGACGACAATCTGGGCGTCACGGGTACGGTGACGGAGCTCAGAAAGCTCACGACATCGCTCGGCGTTTACTTCGAAAAACAACCCGGCAATGGCGATAATTACAATGTCGATCACTTCGCCGGCGTCATTGTCGTCGACCCCGATGCGAATTTTTACGCCGTGTACAGCGCACCGCACGATATCGAGCGTTACCTGCACGACCTGCCGATCATGATGGGGAGTCGATGATGCGCGTCATCCCGAGAGTACTGATCGTGCTGTTGATCGCCGCCTGCAGCCAGGAACCGGACCCGCCGCTCGTTGCGAGCGGTCTCGAAGTCACTCGCCCAATGCCCGGTTCCGGAATGAGTGCGGGGTTCCTGACGCTGGCCAACAACACCGACTCGCCCGTACGCATTTCCGAGATTCGCAGTGACGATTTCGGTCGCGTCGAAATTCATGAAACCCGCATTGAGAACGGCAACGCGAAAATGCTCAGACTCGAGGAACTGATCGTTCCGGCCGGTGGCGATGTGACACTCAAACGCGGCGGCCTTCACCTGATGCTGATGGACCCCCGGAGCGATGACGACGAGGTCTCATTGCAGTTCTTCGATAACGACCTGTTGCTGCTGGAACTAAGGACGAAGCGGAGCGCGCACTGATGGCCGCTCTGTTCGTCGCCCTGCAGTACGTTCTGCCGCAGCACTGGATGACGGCAGCGATCTGGCGCGTCGCGCGCATCCGGCAGCGCCGGGTAAAGGACTTTCTGATTCGCCGCTTTGTCGCCCTGTACGATGTCGACATCGAGGAAGTGCGACATCGCGTCCCTGACGGCTTCGAGACCTTCAACGACTTTTTCACACGCGAACTGGCGGACGGGGAACGGTGCGTCGACGACCGGATTGGCAGCATCGTCTCTCCCGTTGACGGCACGGTCAGTATTGCCGGCACGCTGGAGGCGGACAGCCTGATTCAGGCCAAGGGAATACACTATTCGGTGGGGGATTTGCTCGGCACCGACCTCGACCAGGCGCGCGCCTTCGAAAACGGGCGATTCGTGACAATTTACCTTGCGCCGTACAACTACCATCGCGTACATGCACCGCTCGCCGGCGACCTCGTCGCGGCACGCTACCTGCCGGGCGACCTGTTCAGCGTTAACGCGGGAACCGTAGCGCGGGTCAATGGTCTGTTTCGCCGCAATGAGCGGCTTGTTATGCATTTTCGCACAGCCGTTGGCCCAGCCGCGCTGATCTTCGTCGGTGCACTGCACGTCGGCAGCATATCAACGCCATGGAGCGGTGAAATACGGCCACGTAAAACCGGCGTGGTGGATGTTTTGCCGCTGTCCGCGCATCCGACCGACGTCGAAAAAGGCGGCCTGCTCGGCTGGTTCAACATGGGGTCCACTGTCATCCTGCTGCTGCCGCAGGGCGCCGCCGAATGGGAGACGGATCTCATTCCCGGGCAGGTGCTTCGCATGGGCGAACGTATCGGCCATTCCCAGAGCGCCGGCTGAATGCCGGCATGGGAGCCGAGTTCAGGCCCGCAGGCCGCACGCAGCCGCGCCGCGCTGCTGCAGCGAATTCGGCAGTACTTCGCGCAGCAGGACGTACTGGAGGTCGATACGCCGGCACTCAGCCCCGCCGCCGTCAGCGATCCGCAGATCGAGACCATTGAAGCCCGAACCGCCCTCAGCCCCGGTCCGTTGTACCTGCACACGTCGCCGGAGTTTGCGATGAAGCGCCTGCTGGCGGGCGGCTATCCCGACATCTATTCCATTTGCCGGGTATTCCGCGATGGCGAGGCGGGCCGCCATCACCAACCCGAGTTCACGATGCTCGAGTGGTACCGTCATGATTTTACACTCAGTGACATTGTCAGCGACACCGTCGCGGCGATTGCCGCGGCTCTGAACCGCACCGCGCTCTGCAACAACGCTCGCATCGTCGACTACTATGCGGCGATTGACGCCGCCACGGGGCTGGACGCCGCGAACGCGTCGACCCGGCGACTCGGCGACGCGGTAAATGCGGATGCCAGCCTGCGCACATCGATCGGCGATGCGCGGGACGACTGGCTCGACCTGATTTTGGCGCAAAGGGTGATCCCCGGGTTCGAGTGCGATCGGCTGACCGTTTTGCGCCATTATCCGGCCAGTCAGGCTGCGCTGGCACGGCACTGCCCTGCCGACCCCAGCGTTGCGGACCGGTTCGAAGTCTTCTTAGGCCCGATCGAACTCGCAAACGGCTACGTCGAACTCACCGATGCGGCCGAACAACAGCGCCGTTTCGAGGCAGATCAGTCCGAGCGCCGCGCACGCGGCCGCCGCGTCCGGCCACTGGACAACGCATTGCTCGCCGCGCTCGAGTACGGGCTACCGCCCTGCGCGGGCGTTGCGATGGGAGTCGAACGCCTGCAGATGATCACCGCCGGCACCGACGATATTCGCGACGTAATCACGTTTGCTTTCGGAGACTGCAATGACTGAACGAGACTACGAGCGCCTCAATGCGCAGTTGCTGGCGCTGCTCGCCGGTGAAACGGACGCGCTGGCCTGCGCGGCAAACTTTGTCGCATTGCTCAACGGGGCGCTGGACCGCGTCAATTGGCTCGGTGTCTACGTGCTGCGCGGCAACGAGCTGGTGCTGGGCCCTTTTCAGGGAAAACCGGCCTGCACCCGCATTCCGGTTGGCAACGGCGTCTGCGGCACCGCGGCTGCCACGCTCAACACTCAGCGCGTTGCGGACGTGCATGCCTTCGACGGCCACATCGTCTGCGACCCCGAGTCGCGCTCCGAACTAGTTGTTCCCCTGATCGTGGATAAGAGCCTGCTCGGGGTGCTCGACATCGACAGTCCACACACCGACCGCTTCGACGCGCAGGACCAGGCCGGTGTCGAGTTGCTGTGCCGCAGTTACTGCGAGCTACAGCGCGGGCTGCCCGCGTTTATTTGACTCGAGAGACGTACTCACGCGAACGCGTGTCGACCTTGATGGTCTCATTCCGATCGACAAACAACGGCACGCGCACGACGGCACCCGTGGACAGCGTTGCGGGCTTCACGCCGCCACTCGCCGTATCCCCTTTGACACCCGGGTCGGTTTCGACAATTTCCAACTGCACGAAATTCGGGGCCGTCACAACGATCGGCGATCCGTTCCACAGCGTTATCCCGCAGATGTCGCCGTCGGTGATCCAGTCCCCGGCATCGCCGATTGCCGCTTTGTCGGCGGCATACTGCTCGTAAGTATCGGGGTCCATGAAGTGCCAGAACTCGCCGTCCGCATACAGGAACTGCATTTCGGTATCCAGCACATCGGCCGCTTCGACCGACTCGCCGGACTTGAAGGTCTTGTCGACCGTCTTGCCGCTGATCAGATTTCGGATACGCACACGATTGAACGCCTGACCCTTACCGGGTTTGACGAACTCGTTTTCGACGACGATACACGGCTGACCGTCGATGATGATCCGCAAACCGGACCGAAATTCATTCGTGCTGTAGCTGGCCATAAATTCGCTCTTCTCTGTTGAAAATCGCGCCGCTGCGCCGCTCCAATGATACGCGTTCTGCGGCTTTGCTTCAGCGCCGCAGAACGGGCCTGTGCGGGCCTGTTCGCAGGCTTCCGCAGCCGAACTTTGAAGCAGGTCACGGTTTTCGAATCCCGTTCGGGACTCCTGCGGCGGCTGTGACTAAACTGCATGGACGCTTAACTAAATATGGACATTGAAGCAGCGACACCGTCGCCAGGGAATCATTCTTGAACGGCCGCCAGAGCATTGCCATCGCCGTCCTGACGGAAAATCAGGACGATGTCGAGATCATCAACCGCACGCTGCGCGATGCGGGTCATGCAGCTCATTGCCGTTGGGTTGCGGCGCCGAACGCGCTGCTCGAACTGCTGGCCGACGACAGCGTCGAGCTGCTGATCATCAACTGCGACCGCTACAAAGACTCGATTCGCGCGGTCATCAAGCAAAAGGACCGCTACAACCCTGAGGTACCGGTCATCGCCATGCAGGAATCGGCCGACGAGGAGAGCATCCTCTCCGCGATGCAGGCAGGCGCGTGCGACCTCGTGTCGCTCTCGATGACCGGCCGGCTGCAATCGGTCGTGTCGAGAGAACTTCGCGCGATGCGCGTCGAACGCGCGCTGAATTCGACGATTCAGTCCGCCTCGGAATGGAAGCGTCAGCTCAAGGACCATATGGAGTCCTCGACCAGTGCCATCGCGGTCGTCCAGGAAGGCATCTTCACGGCTGTCAACGATGCCTGGCTAAGCAAGTTCAAGGTGACCGAAAAAGACGAACTGATCGGTATGCCCGCGATGGACGCGTTTGAATCGGAAAGCCAGGCAGCACTCAAAGGTGCACTGGTGGCAACCACCGAGGGCCGCTGGTCTCGCGGCGAAAAACTGATCGTCAAGGCGCACATCGATTCGGGCGAAGCCGAGGATCTGCATCTGGAATTTCGCCGGCTCGATCTCGACGACGGCCCAAGCGTACAGGTTCGCATCGCTCCGCAACTTAAAGTCGCGGAAGAACCCACGAAACTCGTCCACGACGCGCTGAAGCGCGATCCGACGACGCTGTTTTTTCACAGAGCTCAGTTTGTCGAGCGTCTCGGCAAACGCCTCAAGCGAAAGCCCGCGCAAGGCACCCACTGCCTCGTTTACATCAAACCGGACAACTTCGGCGAGATTCGCGACAAAATCGGCATTCTGCGTTCCGAAGAAATCCTCGCCCAGTTTGCGGAGGAGATTCGCAAACGCCTGCACCCGCGAGATGTCGCCGGTCGATTCGAGGGCACCTCGATCCTGGCGCTGCTCGAGCGCGGCTCCGCACGGGACGGACAGGTCTGGGGCAAGCAGCTTTGCGAACAGATCGCGAAACACACGTTCGAAGTCGACGACAATTCCACTCACATGACCTGTACGGTGGGTGTCTGCGGAGCGAATGAAATCTTCGACAGTCTGGAGGCGTTTATCGCGGCCACGGTCGCGGCGCACAAGCTGGGCAAATCGGGCGGCGGCAACGTCTCCATGCTTGACGAAAATGCCGACGAAGATACGAAACAAAAGCAATACGACGCCATCTGGGTACGGCACCTCAAAGCGGCGCTCATGGATAACCGCTTCATGCTCGCACAGCTTCCCATTGCCGGCCTTCGCAGCGATTCCGTAAAGATGTACGACCTGCTCGTCCGCATGATAGACGAACAGGGAAATTCCGTACTGCCGTCTGAGTTCCTGCCGGCGGCCGAACGTAACAACATGATGAAGAATATCGACCGCTGGATGCTGCAGGCCGCGGTGGAATTCTGCGACAAGCAGGATGCCGACCGCGTATTCGTGCGCCTGTCGAGACAGTCGCTCGTCGATACATCGACGCCGGTATGGATGCAGCAGAAACTCGACGACAAGGGATTCGACTGCTCTCGCGTCGTGATACAGGTCCCCGAACAGGATGCGGCCAAACACATCAAGCAAACGCAAACCCTGGTCAACCACGCGCGCAAGCTCGGAATCGGCTTCGCTCTGGAACACTACGGTGTCGACAAGGAACGTTTTCAGATACTGGACATTCTGAAACCCGACTACATCAAGATCGACGGCGAGCTGATGCACACACTGATGACCAACTCGGAAATGCAATCCGCCGTCAGCAGAATCGTCAAAGCCGCGCAGCAACGCAACATCAAGACCGTTGCCGAACGCGTCGAAAACGCCAATGCCATGGCCGTATTGTTCCAGCTCGGCCTCGATTTCATGCAGGGACATTACGTGCACGAACCCGAAGTCGTGCTCGAAAACGAACCCGGTGCCAGAGGCACAACCCTCGAGGCACTCGCGGCCGCGAACACTGCCTAGGGCCTGTTAACACTAATGGGCCGCCGCCTGAATCTCCAGACCAAAGTGTGACCTGGGTCACACTCTGCAGGCGGAACCACACGATATCTAAATAGCCGCCATAAGGATTACACTTGCGCATGGATTGAAGTTCTGAAACCGTGGAGCGCATGTTGGTGAACAAGGTCAGGCGAACAAACCGTCGGTGCAGCGTTTCGGCACTGATGGCGATTGGTGGCAGTTTCGCGGCATTGCCTGCCTCGGCCCTGGAACTGGGGGAAATTGACGTACAGTCCAGACTTGGCCAGCCGCTGCGTGCGAGTGTCGCCTATGCGCTGGCACCCTGGGAATCCCTCTCCAACAGCTGTGTCAATGTCCTCCCCGGCGATGGATTGCCCGGCGTCGGGCCAGTCCGCATCACGGTTGCCAACGGCGTCATCGCGTTGACCGGCGACACCGTATTGCGCGAACCCATGGTCGCTGCACGTATCGCCGTCAACTGCGCTCACACGGCAAATCTGAGCCGCGAATATACGCTGTTCCTCGATCCGCCGGCCTCCGAACCCGCCGCCTTCGTTGCGCCGGTCCGCGAAACGATCCCGATTAGCGAGACTCCGCCCGCGGGCGCACCCCGGCCGGCACAGTCCGCACCTGCGAATTCGAAAGCGATCATTGAAAAATCCTCTCGCTACCAGGTACAGCCGGGTGAGACCGCATCCGAAATCGCGCTGCGAATTCAGGATCGGAACGCCGGCCTCTGGCCGACTGTGTTCGCACTTGTCGAGCACAATCCTGACGCCTTCGTCGGCAACGATCCGAACAAACTGCTGGCCGGCAGCTGGCTGACCATTCCCGAATCTCTGGGCGGTCGGCCGGTGCCCGTCACAAAAACCGCAGGCGCTCCCGCAGCCAGCCCGATTACCTCAAATACGGCGGCCGATACGCTGCCGTCTGTTGCCGAGACACCGCTTGCGGCCCCGTTATCGGATCTGGCTCAGGATGCGGACAGCATGGCGCCCGATTCAGCAACAACGCCAATTACTGAGCTACCAGCGGAAACCGAATCGCAGCAGCCCATACCCGTTGACGACAATCCCTTCGTTGAGCTCGAACGCTCAGGCGAACGCCTGGTTACTCCGGACACGGCGCTGCCGGGGCCCGAGCCGTCATCGGCATCGCCGAACGTCACCACCGCGATCGCCGCGCCGAATACGCCTCCCACGACCGGAACTCGCAGCGGCTGGTTGTGGTGGCTTGCAGGTGCCGGTGTAGCCTCTGTCCTCGCGTTGCTGTTGTTCAGGCGCAGAACCCACGACGAAGACGAGGTAATCACCGCTTCCTCTCCCATGCGGCGCTCGACCGACTTCGCAGGGGCCGAATCGACGCCGCCGCAGATCGCGGACGAATCGCCGACCGACGAAAATCTGCTGCTCGACGCCGAAATCGTCGCAGCAAACGCCGATGACGACATTTCTGTCGAATTCGTGACCGACTTCAACGTGACGGCCAATGACGAGGTGGACGAGACCGATGTGCTGCCGACACTCAAGGCCGAGGATATTCTCGACAGCGAGGTACTGCCTGAGGACGAAGACTACGAGGACTCGGACATCCTGAATGCCTTGCGCTCAGTCGACGAATCGACACCGGATGAAGATGCCGAACCTGCCGTAAACGAAACGATTGCCCTGGAACCCGACTACACGGTTATCGAACAGGACTACGAGGAGGAACTCACGGCAACCCAGACGTTGAACGCGGAAATCGAACGCGCCGCTGCCGAACTGGCGGAGCACATGGAAGACAGCGAGGCCGACGATGCTGATGAAACCGCCGCACTTCCGCGTGCATCGGTAACGGCACTCAGCGTATCCGCAGACAACGATGACGGCGACGAAGAAGTGCCCGTTGACGACCTCAGCGATACCGCCAAAATGCGGATCGAATCAGGGAACAGCTAGACGCTCGACCTTGCGCCAGCCCTTCGGCAGCAGATTGCCGCGCAGTGCCCGATCGCCGTAGTAGTCGTCGAGATCGTTCCACTTCAGCGTCATTCTGCGCGTCGCCGTATACACGAACAGGCTGCCGTCCTCCGGGACGACCGCCGCCGCAACCATTTTCTCGTCACCGTTTTTGTATTTCGGGCCAGGAATATTGATCAGCTTGTTGCCCTTGCCCTTCGCCAGTTCCGGGAGTTCATCCATTTCAAACAGCAACAACCGCCCGATCGAACTCACAGCGGCAATCAGGCACTCGCGGCCAGGAGGCACAGGTGCCGGCACGACCGCTTTGCCACCGCGAGGCACGCGCAGCACGGCCTTGCCCGCCCGATTGCGAGAAACCAGATCTTTGAGTGTCGCGATGAAACCGTAGCCCGCATCGCTCGCGAGCAGGTACTTCTGTTCGTCGGCACCGATCATCGCCCCGCAGAACGCCGAGCCATCGGGGGGCTTAAAACGGCTTGACAGCGGTTCGCCCTGTCCGCGTGCCGACGGCAGCGTACCCGCCATAACGCTATAAACACGACCCGTGCTGTCGATAAACATCGCGAGTTGATTGCTGCGCCCCTGCGCCGACGCGAGATAGCCGTCGCCCGAGCGGTAGTTGAGTGCTGCCGGATCGATCTCGTGTCCCTTCGCCGCGCGCGCGTAACCCGCCTGAGACAATACGACCGTGACCGGCTCGCTCGCGACGAGCTGTGTTTCGTCCAGCGCCTGCGCTGCGCCGCGTTCGACGATGACTGTGCGCCGCTCATCGCCATAGGCCTCCGCGTCAGCCAGAATTTCCTTTTTCATCAATGTCTTCAGACGCGCAGCGCTTTTGAGCGTTTTCTCCAGCACACCGCGCTCGTCGTTCAGTTCGTCCTGTTCGCCGCGAATCTTCATTTCTTCGAGTTTGGCGAGATTGCGAAGCCTTAGGTTAAGAATCGCCTCGGCCTGCCGGTCGGACAATTTGAAGCGCTTCATCAATACCGGTTTTGGCTCATCCTCTGCGCGAATAATCGCGATGACCTCGTCGATGTTCAGATAAGCTGCCAGCAGGCCGTCTAGAATATGCAGCCGGTCGTTAACGATGCCCAGACGGTGCCTGAGGCGGCGGGTCACGGTCTCCTTCCGAAAGCGCAGCCACTCTTTGAGCATGTCGACGAGTGTGAACAATCGCGGACGTCCATCGAGTCCAATGACGTTCATGTTGACGCGCAGCGTTCTTTCCAGAGACGTGGTCGCGAACAGATGCGACATGAGCTGCTCCGCATCGACGCCCCGCTTCCGGCTGATGACGAGACGCGTCGGTTCATCGTGGTCCGACTCGTCGCGCAGATCGTCCACCTGCGGCAGTTTTTTCGCCCGCATCTGCGACGCAATCTGTTCCTGCACCTTCGCACCGGATATCTGATACGGCAGCGCGCTGACAACGATATCGCTGCCTTCGAGCCGGTAAGAGGCGCGCAGCCGCAACGTGCCGCTGCCGGTGGTGTATATGCCCCTGAGATCGGCCGCGGGCGATACGAGTTCGCCACCGGTCGGAAAGTCGGGTCCCCTGAGGTGTTTCATCAGTTCGGCGACGGTGGCTTTCGGCTTTTCCAGCACATGCACAAGTGCGCTCGCCACCTCGCGGAGATTGTGCGGCGGAACATCGGTCGACATGCCGACCGCAATGCCCATGGTGCCGTTGAGCAATAGGTTTGGCAGGCGGGCAGGCAGTACGACGGGTTCTTTCAGCGTACCGTCGAAATTGGGCTCCCAGTCCACGGTGCCCTGCCCGAGTTCCTGCAACAGGCATTTTGCGTACGGTGCCAGGCGCGATTCGGTGTAGCGCATCGCGGCAAAGGACTTCGGGTCGTCCGTCGATCCCCAGTTGCCCTGACCGATGACGATCGGATAGCGGTAAGAAAAGTCCTGAGCCATCAGAACCATCGCCTCATAACAGGCCGAATCGCCGTGTGGATGGAACTTGCCGATGACGTCGCCCACCGTGCGCGCGGACTTTTTCGGTTTTGACGAGGCCGACAGACCGAGTTCGCTCATCGCATAAACGATGCGGCGTTGAACCGGCTTGAGCCCGTCTCCGATCTGCGGCAACGCACGATCGAGAATGACGTACATCGAGTAATCGAGATAAGCCTGTTCGGTATATTCCCTGAGCGGCTGTTGCTCAACCCCCTCAAGGTTCAACGTGTTCTGCATGTCACTCCTCGCACGCCTTCAACGCGCATTGCACCCACGAATCGCGGCGCACGCCGCGAGTATCAGATATCGGCGAGATTCCCCTTGGTTTCAAGCCACTTCCGCCGGTCCTTCGACCGCTTTTTCGCGAGCATCATGTCCATCATCTGATCCGTCTTGTCCCTGCCGCCGATCGTCAGTTGCACAAGGCGGCGTGTATCGCGGTTCATTGTCGTCTCACGCAGCTGTGAAGGGTTCATTTCGCCAAGCCCCTTAAAGCGCGTTTCGGTCACCTTGCCCTTTTTCCTTTCGGCCTCGATCCGATCGCGAATGCCGCGGCGTTCGCTCTCATCCAGTGCGTAAAAAACGTCCTTGCCAACATCGATGCGGAACAGCGGCGGCATCGCAACGTAAACGTGCCCGGCCAGTATCAGTTCACGAAAATGCCGAAGAAACAGCGCACACAACAAGGTGGCAATGTGCAGGCCGTCCGAATCTGCGTCGGCCAGAATGCAGACCTTATGATAACGCAGCCCACTGATGTCGCTGCTGCCGGGATCGACGCCGAGCGCGACCGAAATGTCGTGCACCTCCTGCGAGGCGAGAATCTGCTCGGTCTCAACCTCCCAGGTGTTCAGAATTTTACCGCGCAGCGGCATGATCGCCTGCGTGTTGCGATCCCGGGCCTGTTTCGCCGAGCCACCGGCGGAATCGCCCTCGACGAGGAAAATCTCGCACAACTCCGGCTCCTGAGACGTGCAATCGGCAAGCTTTCCGGGCAGTGCCGGCCCCGTGACAACCTTTTTGCGCACGACTTTTTTCGCGGCCTTGAGCCGCTTCTGCGCTCTGGAAATTGCGAGCTGCGCGATCAGATCGCCCGTTTCCGGATGTTGATTCAGCCACAGAGAGAAGTTGTCCTTGATGACGCCTGAGACAAACGCAGCCGACTCACGCGACGACAACCGCTCCTTGGTCTGTCCCGAAAACTGAGGGTCCTCCAGTTTGGCGCTGAGTACGAAACTCAGTCCGTCCCAGACATCCTCGGGAGCCAGTGCGACGCCACGCGGCAGCAGGTTTCTGAAATCGCTGAACTCTCGTATTGCATTGGTCAGTCCGGTGCGCAGTCCGTTGACGTGGGTCCCCCCCTGTGCCGTAGGGATCAGATTCACGTAACTTTCGGTGACAGTCGCACCACCGTCGGTCGTCCACACCAGCGCCCACTCGACCGACTCAGAGTTACCCGACACCGACCCGGAGAACGGTTCCGCAGGCAATGTTTCGCCACCGCCGAGTTCCTCAATCAGGTATTGCTCAAGTCCTCCCGAATAAAGCCATTCATGCCGTTCTTTAGGCTGTTCCACTTTCAGCCGGACGCGCACGCCCGGACACAGCACCGCTTTGGCGCGCAACGCATGTTTCAGCCGCTTTACCGAAAATTTCGCGGTATCGAAATACTGCGGATCCGGCCAGAAGCGTATTGTCGTGCCGGTGTTGGCTTTGCCCACCTTGCCGACAGTTTCCAGTTTGCCGCGTTTCCTACCGCCGGCAAAGCTCATGTTGTATTCCTCGCCGCCGCGCCGAATCCAGACCTCGAGATTCCTTGACAGCGCATTGACGACCGACACACCGACGCCGTGCAATCCGCCCGAGTACTGGTAGTTCTTGTTCGAGAATTTTCCGCCCGCATGCAGGCGCGTCAGAATCAACTCGACACCCGGGATCTTCTCCTTCGGGTGTTTATCGACGGGCATGCCGCGGCCATCGTCCGTGACTTCCAGTGAACCGTCTTTGTAAATCGTGACGTCGAGTTTTTTACAGTGTCCGGCCAGCGCTTCGTCAATGCTGTTGTCGATGACTTCGTGCGCGAGGTGATTAGGGCGGGACGTGTCGGTGTACATGCCCGGCCGGCGCCGAACAGGCTCCAGCCCGCTAAGGACTTCAATGTCCGCAGCGTCGTATCGTTTACTCATTAGTCGAGATCGTTGGCCAGCGAATTCCGGATATTGTCCGCCACCGGACTGACCTCAACAAGATAGTTGTCATGGTCAATGCCCGCGATCAGCGATGCGCCCGATTTGATCGCCACAGCCTGTTCGGGGGTTAGTTCGAAACGCAGAAAATGCACGGCCGAGGTCTTCCCGGCATCGCTGCGTTCAAGGTCCTCATCGGCGATTGCGTAAACGCGGTCAAAATCCGCAACCTGCACATACACCCGGTGTTCTATGCCCACAAGCTGCGCCAGCATTTTCTGCCGCATCTCGACCTCCGGAAACTCGATCATGAACGTCGCCTTCCAGTTACACCCATCCGGGATCAGCGGATTGTAAGCAGCGAGTTCTTCGTCGATACCGTCCGACTCGAAAATTTTCTCGATGCGCAGCATTTCCTGGACCTGATACTGGATGGTCCGGCGATCTTCGAAATACAGGGCCGCATTGGTACCAAGATCCAGACGCCGGTCGCGCTTGTGGCGCAGGACGCCGTCGCGAAAATCCGCACGCTGTTCAGCGTATTGTTCGAGACTGAACAAATCCTGTCGGGTCAGTTTGTGCATTCTATATTCCGTAAGCCTTACGCAGCAATGACAGCGGATGGCCGGCATCGTACTCCTCGATATCCTGCACGATCTGTTCGGCCGCCATCGGACAGTCGCTGACGAAGTGATCCGCCTGCGAACGCCTGAGTTTGTTCACGACGGGACGCGCGATCTTTTTCGACGCGTCGTGAAATTCCTTCTTAACCGCATACGTTCCGTCGTGACCGGAACAACGTTCGATGACTTCGACGGTCGTATCGGGCACCAGCCGCAACAGATCGCGCGTTTTGAGACCGATATTCTGCACACGCGTGTGGCACGGCACCTGATACGACACCTTGCCAAGAGACGTCGAAAATTCGGTGTTCAGTGCGCCGTCGCGGTGGCGCAGCATCAGATACTCGAACGGGTCGTACATTGCGGCCTGCACTTTTGCCACGTCGGCATCGTCCGGGAACATCAGCGGCAGTTCCTGCTTGAACATCAGCGTGCATGAAGGTACCGGCGACACGATGTCCCAGCCGGCATCGACCATCGTGGCAAGCGCCGGGATATTGATCTCCTTCGCCCTGGCAACCGCGTCGAGGTCGCCCAGCTCCAGCTTCGGCATGCCACAGCACACCTCCTTTTCCGCCAGCGCCACGGCAATTTGGTTGTGCTCGAACACCGCGACGAGGTCCTCGTTCATTTCGGGACGATTGCGATTCCCGTAGCAGGTCGTGTACAGCACGACTTTGCCTCGGGTGTTCGCGCTGGAACCGGCCTCGGCACCATTGGCAGTGGAGAGGCGCTTCAGGCGTTTGCGCGCAGTGTCCGAATGATACGGCGGAATCGGTGCATGACGATGCACACCAAGCACGCTTTCCAGCATTTTGCGGCCGGTCCTGCTGCGATTGGCGGCATTGACGACATCCACGACAACGGGAATGCCGGCCAGTCTGCCGACCTTGTCGGTCGAGGCAAGCACCCGGTCGCGCATGGGCGCACCCTGTTTTTTGAAGCGCGCCGCCTTGGCGCGCAGCATCAGATGCGGAAAATCGACGTTCCATTCGTGTGGCGGCACGTAGGGGCACTTCGACATGTAGCACATATCGCAGATGTAACAGTGATCAACCACGTCCCAGTACGCCTCTTTGGCGACACCGTCGACTTCCATGGTCTCCGACTCGTCGACCAGGTCGAACAAGGTCGGAAACGAATTGCAAAGATTGAAACACCTCCGGCATCCGTGACAAATATCAAACACGCGCTCAAGTTCTGCGTCGAGCGATGCCGCGTCGTAGAAATCCTCTGACTGCCAGTCGATCGGGTGCCGGGTCGGCGCTTCGAGACTGCCTTCGCGATGGTCTGCCATAGCTGGCAGCCGGGCCGGGCGTCCGGCGCACGGCCCGGCTGAACACTAATCGTCGAGCGTGTCGAGCGCTTTCTGGAAACGATTGGCGTGCGACCGCTCAGCCTTGGCCAGCGTCTCGAACCAGTCGGCTATCTCATCGAATCCTTCGTCACGCGCAGTTCTCGCCATACCGGGGTACATATCGGTGTACTCGTGTGTTTCCCCGGCAATTGCCGCAGACAAATTCTCGGACGTCGAACCAATCGGCAGGCCCGTTGCCGGGTCTCCGGTTTCCTCCAGGTACTCGAGGTGGCCGTGCGCATGGCCTGTTTCACCCTCGGCCGTGGAGCGGAAAACAGCAGCGACATCGTTATAGCCCTCGACATCGGCCTTCGCCGCGAAGTACAGGTAACGCCGGTTGGCCTGCGATTCTCCCGCAAATGCGTCTTTTAGGTTTTGTTCGGTTTTGCTGTCTTTCAATGACACGTTTTTGTCCTCTCAGGTGGGAAGTGGGCCTTGTTCGTCAGAGCGTATCCGACGAATTTAATTCTGTGGTGCCGTTCGAGCGCTGTCAACCGGAGAACGTTGACGGATGCCCGGGGCACAGGTAGCGTTGCTGCTTGCACAGTAACAATCTTTGCTGCGGGCAGCAGAGTATCCTGAAACTCATGGCATCCGAAAAAAATTTTAATCTCGAAAAATCGCTGGCCGAACTCGAAGCGCTGGTCGAAGAACTCGAATCCGGCGACCTGCCGCTCGAAAAGGCGATGAAAAAATTTGAGCAGGGCATCAAACTGACGCGCGGCTGCCAGTCCGCGCTCAAAGAAGCGGAACAAAAGGTTCAGGTTCTTCTCGAGGGTGCCGAGGGTGAACTCGACATCTTCGACGCCGGCGACGACCAGTAAGCGGCCCACTAGTGGACCGCTTACTGGTCGTCGCCGCCCATCAGTTCCAGCAGTGCGACGATCGTCGATTCAACACCTGTGGTTACCGATGATTCGGGCTCCACTTTGAACAGCGGTGAATGGTGGCTTGGCACTGGCGGTCCGCCTGCTGCAGCGGCATCCCAGTCCGTCTGCGGTGTACCGCCGACCGACCAGTACACCGACGGTATGTCGGGTTCTACCGTAAAAAACGGAAAATCCTCCGCTCCCATGCCCTTCGACGGATTGTCGACGACGCGATCCTGACCCAGGCCACGGACCCAGGCGGCGCGCAAGCGTCTCGCCAGCGGCGCGTCGTTGACGGTCGGCGGCACGCTCTCCCGGGAAACCGTCACCTTAGGCAGTTTGTCCTCGGGCAGGCCTGCGACACGCCCCATGTTCTCGGCAATACGCCGAATACCGTCGAGCAGAATGCGGCGAGTCTCGTCGCTCGTATTGCGTACCGTGAGCTGCAGATGCGCCTTATCGGAAATAATGTTGTGTTTCGTGCCGGAATGAAACGACCCTACCGTCACCACACCGGGTGAGCGCGGCGGCAACTCTCGCGAAACCAGTGTCTGCAGCGCCAGCACGATCTGCGAACCCAGTACGATCGGATCCTTGCCCGCGTGCGGATGAGCACCGTGTGCGCCGACACCGTACACCTCGATGTCCACCGTGTCGGCACCGGCATACGGACTCCCGTCAGACACGTTAACTCTGCCGGCAACACCGAGTGAACTGACGTGAAACGCCAGCGCGTAGTCCGGTGTCCCGAAGCGGCTCCAGATATCGTCATCGCGCATCGCTCTGGCACCCAGCACGCGCTCCTCCGCAGGCTGCACGACGAGCATGATCGTGCCTTTCCAGCGATCTTTGTTGGCCGCCATGTAGCGCGCGGTACCGACGAGGCTCGTAATGTGCACGTCGTGGCCGCAGGCGTGCATGGTGTACACCATGTTGCCCGTAATCGGGTCCTTTTGCTGCGCGACCGACGCATTCCCGAGACCCGATTTCTCCTCTATGGGAAGACCGTCCATATCCGCGCGCATCATGACGAGCGGACCGTCGCCGTTGCTGAGCATCGCAACAACGCCCGTACCACCCACACCCTCAGTGACTTCGAACCCGGCAAGACTCAGCTCAAGCGCCATTCGCCTTGCGGTCTCATGCTCAATCGTTGACAGCTCCGGATTGCGGTGAAAGTGGTCGAAGAGCGCCGCAAGGTGCTCATCGTAATCCGCCCGGACCACCGCCGACAGCTCCTGACCAAAAGTCGGTAGCGCTGCCAGCATTGCGGCAATGGCTGCCATTCGCCTGATCATTGGCGTCCCCTGTTGAATGATAACGGAGAGTGTACCGCTAAACAGATAAGCCTTCACTGCAACGGGAATACGCTGCCGTCGACAAACATCGCTGACCGGGCCGGTCGATGTCAGGTATTGGTTGCGCCGTTACCCTGCAGGCGAGTAATCAGGGCCCGAAGGAAGACCTTATTGAAGCGGAGCTGACAAGCCGAAGACACCTGTTCCATCAGCGTGGAACTCACGCGCAGAATTGTGACCTGACCATCGGCCTGAATGGACGCCTGCCGACGCGCACCTCGCACATAGCTGGTTTCGCCAAAGCAGTCACCGTTTTCCAGTCGACCGATATCACGGCCATTCGCTCTAACGTTCACGGCACCGGACACAATGATGTAGAAACGATCGTCGACTTCCCCTTCGCGCACGATGTCTTCGCCGTCCTGGTACTCATGCCAGTCGGACGCCCGCAGGACCTCCCAGATTTCAGCGTGTGAAAATTCGTGGAAGAACGTCAGCGTGCGCAACAGATCGAAATGCTCCTGATTGTCCAGGCTGTCGTACTTCTGCCGCAGGTCCTTGTAGACGCGCGTGAGCTCGGCGGCCATGGTGTTACCGGTCGCGAGGCGCTTGCCGGGTTCCTTTTGCATCGTCGTCATGACGACATGCTCAAGCTGTTCCGGCAGATCGTCGCGATAAGTGTGAATTGGCGGCGGTGTCGCGTAAACAATCTGGTGCAGCAGTTTTGACAGATTGTCCGCCCGGAACGGGCGAAACCCCGTCAGCAATTCGTACATAACGGCGCCCAGCGAGTACAGATCGGAACGCGGCGTCAGTTCCTCAGACTGCACCTGCTCGGGCGACATGTAGCTTGGGCTGCCGGCAATACCCTCGATTCTGGACACTTCGGAGTCGCTGACGATGGCGATACCGAAATCGATGATGCGCACGTCGTTGTCGATCGTCAGCATGACGTTGGACGGCTTGATGTCGCGGTGAATGACGCCGCGCCCATGCGCGTAATGCAGTGCCTTGGCACACTTGTAGATGATCTCGACGACATCGTCGACGCGCAAAAGATTGTCGGGACGGCAATAAGCCGCCAGCGTACGAGCGCCCTGAATGTGCTCGGTCACAACATAGTAGGCGCCGTTTTCCTCACCGGCGTCATAAATCGGCATGATATTCGGATGCTGCAGCATCCCTACCATATGCGCTTCGTTGAAGAACATCTTACGAGCGACGCGCGCTCGGTCGGCATCGGCGCCTTCTTCGCTGTTGTATACCTTGATCGCGACGTCGCGACGATAGTAGGGGTCGTGAGACAAATAGACGGTGCCGGTGCTGCCCTTGCCGATCTTGTTGATGATGACGTACTTACCGATTTTTTCCGGCACGTCTCTCGGGCGCTCAATTTTCGAAACCGTACTGGCCATACTTATAAGCTCGCTAGATCATGAGCCACCTGTAAATACCAAGCACAATGGCGGCATACAGCGCGGCGACGAGGTCATCCAGCATAATTCCGACGCCTCCTTTGAGTCTGTGATCCAGGTCTCTAATCGGCCACGGTTTGACAATATCCATAAAACGGAACAGGACGAAGGCCGCCACCCAGCCAGCGGGCGACAACGGTGCCGCAAACAGTGTGAGATACATACCGGCGATCTCGTCCCAGACGATTCCGCCATGGTCATGGACGCCGATTCTTCGCGCACTTTCACCGCATATCCATACGCCGGCAAGGACGATGGCAACCGCGATTGCGCATTGAACATAAGGCCCAAAACTCAGTGTCAGCCAAAACAGCACGACCCCGGGCAGCGAGCCGAACGTACCTGGTGCAACCGGTGCGAGCCCGGTGCCAAAGCCGAAGGCCAGCAGATGGACCGGGTCACGAACGACGGTACGTGCGAGATGCCTGCCCGTGTTTGTCATCGGAAATGCCGATACCCGTTGTCGTCAACGGCAACTTCAGCGCCGTCGAGCGTGCAGCGCAGTTTACTGCCCTTCGTCACGACACCCACCGCCGTTGCGCGCACACCCGCCACCGGCTGTGCTGCCGTGAAACACAGTTCATAGTCGTCCCCCCCCGAAAGCGCAAATTCGATCGCCTTGTCGCGCCCAAAACGCTGCACAAGCGCTTCGGACAGCGGCAGGGTCTCCGCGGCAACCCGAGCGCCGACACCGCTGGCCGACAGCAGCTTGCGCAGGTCGCCCGCAAACCCATCCGACAGGTCGATCGCCGCCGACGCGTCGCCGCAGAGCGCTCGTCCCTCCGCAACCCGCGCGGCAGGACGATTGAACCGTCCGGTCAGGTACGCGTCCTGCTCGCCGTTTTGCAGTAGTCGCAAACCCGCCGCCGCGTCGCCGAGCGTACCCGTGACAAATATCGTGTCGCCCACGCGTGCGCCACTGCGCAACAGCGATCCGGTATCGCCGTTGACGCAAACCGTCACAACAACGTGGCGGCCACGCGTGGTGTCCCCGCCGATCAGGACGACGCCATACTCATTTGCAGCCGCAAACAATCCATTGGCAAAATCGCGAAACCACGCATCCTCGACCTGCGGCGTCGTCAACGCCAGCAGCATGCTATGCGGTTGGCTGCCCATGGCAGCAAGGTCGGACAGATTCACGGCCAGTGCACGATAGGCTATGTCGGCAGCCGCGGTGCGGGAGGGAAAATGCACCCCTTCCACAAGCGTGTCGATCACCTGGGTCAATCCACCGTCAACGGACAGCACGGCCCCGTCGTCGCCGATCCCCACCGTCACTTCGGCCGCCTCGTGCGGACGGTCGAAAAATTGCCGGATCAGCTCAAACTCATCCATCGCGTCCGGCCTGAGCCTCGTGCGGTCGCAGCGATCGGGCGGCGTTGTCGAGGCAGGCATTGATGTACTTGTGTCCGTCCGCGGCGCCGAAGCGTTTGGCGAGATTGACGCATTCGTTGATTACGACCCGATAGGGAATATCGAATCGCGACTCAAGCTCGTTCACGCCGATGAGCAGGATCGACAGCTCGATCGGATCGAGCTGTGACACAGGCCGGTCGACGATATCGGCGATCGTTTGCTCAAGGTCGCCCTGGGAACGGCTGATGACGGGAAAGACGGCCTCGAAGAACGGCTGGTCGATGCGCTGGTATGCGGTATCTTCGCGATACTGACTCAGAAGTTCGGACGTCGAATGACCGGCGATCTGTTTTTGGTACAGTGCCTGAACCATGAGTTCACGGGCACGCGTTCGCGCACCCGCCCCTGTGGTTGCGGACTTACTCAAGCGTTGCGTTCCATCAGTCGATTCGCCGCAGCAGATTGACCATTTCGATAACGGCCATCGTCGCCTCTTCGCCTTTGTTGCCGGCTTTGGTGCCGGCTCTTTCGATCGCCTGTTCGATCGTATCGACGGTCAGGACGCCGTTGCCGATCGGGATACCATACTTCTGAGATGCGGCGCTGACGCCTTTGACGCACTCCCCGGCGACGTAGTCGAAATGCGGCGTACCGCCGCGGATCACCGCACCGAGTGCAACAATGCCGTCGAAGCGGCGAGTCGCGGCCACTTTTTCCACCGCAAGCGGCATTTCGAAGGCGCCCGGGCAGCGGAACAGTTCGACATCGCCGTCCGCGGCACCGTGCTGCCGCAGGCAATGCAGCGCAGCTTTGATCAGCGACTCGACGATAAATTCGTTAAAACGCGACGCAACGATCGCAAATCGCCCGTCGCGCACTATCAGGTCACCCTCAGTGGTTTTGATCCTGTCCATTCCGTAGCCGCTCAGACGTATTCGGTGATTTCAAGGTCGAACCCGGAAATCGCGTACATATGCTTGGGCGCCGATAATACACGGATTTTGCTCAACCCGAGATCGCGCAGAATCTGTGCGCCGATACCGTAGGTGCGCAACACCGCGTCGCCGCTGCGCTGCTCCTTAAGATCGTCGGGCCGTTGTCCGAGCGATTCCACGCTATCCATGAAACTTCGCGAATTTTCCTGATCGCGCAGCAACACGATGATGCCGACCTGTTCCGCGGCAATACGTTCAATTGCGCTAGACAGCGGCCAGCCCAGTGAGCGGCTCTGCACGCCGATCACATCTCCGAGCGTATCCTGCAGGTGTACGCGAACCAGCGGCGACGCCACCGACGACAAATCACCCTTGACCAGCGCAACATGCACCGCCCGATTCACATGGTCGTCATAACAGTACATCGTGAATTCGCCGTGCGGGGTTTCTACCCTGCGTTCGGAGATTCTCTCGACGTTGCGCTCGGTCTCGAGCCGGTAACTGATCAGGTCGGCGATGGTACCGATTTTGACGCCGTGCTCGCGCGCAAAAATTTCCAGATCGGGACGGCGCGCCATGCTGCCGTCTTCCTTTAAGATTTCGACGATCGCTGCAGCCGGCTCCAGGCCCGCCAGCCGCGCCAGATCGCAGCCCGCTTCGGTATGGCCCGCTCGCGTCAGCACACCGCCGGGTTGAGCCATGACCGGAAAGATGTGTCCGGGCTGACGCAGGTGCTCAGGCTTTGCCCCCTCGGCCACGGCGGTCTGAATCGTGTGTGCACGGTCATGGGCAGAGATGCCCGTGGTAATACCCTCCGCGGCCTCGATGGAAATCGTGAAGTTGGTGGCATGATGCTGGTCGGTATCGCTGACCATGAGCGGCAGCCGCAGCTGTTTGCAGCGCTCGCGGGACAGTGTCAGACAAATCAGGCCGCGGCCATGGGTTGCCATGTAATTGACGTCCTCAGGCCGCACTTTCCCGGCGGCCATAATCAGGTCGCCCTCGTTCTCGCGATTTTCGTCGTCGACCATAACCACCATCCTGCCGTCGCGAATGTCCGCGATGATCTCCTCGATGGGAGCGAACGCAGTGTTTGCCGCACTGGGATGCATTGTCGTGTTGTCAGGCATAGCCATGGACCTTTAGAAATTCGAGTGAAACGCCATCGCCGTCACTGCCGATCAGGCGTTCGAGGTAGCGCGCAAGCAGATCGACCTCGACATTGACGACCGTACCTACGTCATACGCGCCGATGATGGTCACCTCCGCAGTGTGAGGAATAATATTCAGATCGAACCGCGGGCCCGATACTTCGTTGATGGTAAGGCTGACACCGTCGATGCACACCGACCCCTTTTTCGACGTGTAGCGGGCGAACTCCGACGGGATCTCGACGGTCAGGCGAACGGAACGCGCATCGGAATGACGGGAGACAATCGTGCCGACGCAATCGACATGCCCGCTGACGAGATGGCCGCCGAGACGTTCGCCGACGCTGATTGCCGGCTCGAGGTTGACGACGGACCCGGCGGCAAGCGTTTTGAGCGCCGTCACATTGAGCGTCTCGGTGGAAACGTCGGTATCGAAGCCGTTGTCATACAAGTTCACCGCCGTCAGACAGACACCGTTTACCGCGATGCTTTCGCCGACCGAATAATCCGTCCACGGCAGACCGTCGGACGTTACGCTGAGCCGCACATCGCCGCCGCTCATCTGTATGTCAGCGATTTTTCCCGTTGCTTTTACAATTCCCGTAAACATTGGCGTTAACAGGCCCTAAAACAGACCGGTAATTCGCGTATCGTCGCCTACGCGTCTGACATCGGTAATTTTAAGCGTCCGCCGGTCGGATAGCGAGGTCCACGACGGTGTCTCAGCCATGCCGACCGTCTCTCCGCCCATGAGCACGGGGGCCTGATAAATCACAACCTCGTCGACAAGGCCCTCACTGAGCAGCGAACCGGAAAGCTGCGCACCGGCCTCGACGAGAACCTCGTTGATTTCCCGGCTGGCCAGTTCGCGCAGCACACCGCCGATGTCGACTTTGCCCTCCGGACCGGAGAACGCCCTGACCTCGGCACCCGGAATGCGCTGACGTACCTGCGGCCCAGTGCCGCTGCAGCAGACGAGCGTTTGCCCGGGGAGCGAAAGCATCGCTGCGGCCAGTGGCATTCGAAGCATGCTATCAAGCACGACGCGCAGCGGTTGCTCCACGGGCGCATCGCGGCCGGCATCTCTGACGTTCAATGAAGGGTCGTCCGCAAGCACAGTTCCGATGCCCGTCATAATCGCACCGCAGCGTGCGCGCTGGCGCTGCACGTCCCGGCGCGCCGCCTGCCCCGTAATCCACTGGCTCTCTCCGCTGGCCATTGCGGTCGCGCCGTCAAGGCTCGACGCCATTTTCAATCGCACCCACGGCCGGCCGCGACTCATGCGGCTGATAAAACCCGGATTCTGCGCCGACGCCGCCGACGCCATTAAACCGGTCTCTACGTCGACGCCGGCAGACCGAAGCCGTTCAATACCCTTACCGGCCACCAGACTGTTCGGATCCGGCATCGCGACAACCGCACGCGCGACACCGGCTGCGAGCAGTGCATCGGCGCAGGGCGGTGTGCGGCCAGTATGTGCACAGGGCTCAAGCGTGACATAAGCCGTCGCTCCGTGCGCGCGATCGCCCGCTTCCCGCAGTGCGTTGACCTCCGCGTGCGCCTCACCCGTTCGCACGTGCCAGCCTTCGCCGACGATATCGCCGGCGCGCGCAACAACGCATCCGACAACAGGATTGGGGTGTGCCGTAAAGCGGCCGCGTTCCGCGAGTTGCAACGCGCGCGCCATGTGCGCGCAGTCCTGGGGCGAGAACAGGTCCATTACTTTCCGGATTTCTTGCCAAGCAGTTCGGGCAGCAGGGACATCTGCTCGCGACTGGCCGCGGTTTCCGAGATTTTCTGCAGCCGGCGGATTTCTTCCTCAAACTCGGTTATGTCCTGGAAGCGGCGGTACACCGATGCGAAGCGCACGTACGCCACCTCATCGAGTTCGTGCAGTTCCTGCATCACGAATTCGCCGACCAGCCGCGATGGCACCTCGCGCTCACCCATGGTGCGCAGTTTATGCACGAGCCGGCCGATGGCCTGTTCGAGTTCGTCGCTCGGAACCGGTCGCTTCTCTAGCGCCCGCGCCATGCTGTTGCGCACCTTGCTTTCGTCGAAAGGCTGCCGGCTGTTGTCGTTTTTAATCAGCCGCGGCATGACCAGTTCGGCCGACTCGAACGTCGTGAAACGCTCATTACAGGCGAGACACTGCCGCCGCCGCCGGATCTGGCGGCCCTCACCCGCGAGCCGCGAGTCGATGACCTTCGTTTCTTCGTGGGCGCAAAAAGGGCAGTGCATCAGGTGCTATGAACGACCGACCCTAGCCGTAGACGGGATAACGCGCACAAAGCTCGAGGACCTGACGACGGACGTTATCGATCGTTTCCTCATTTTCGAGATCGTCCAGTATATCCGCTATCCAGCCGGTTAGCTGGCGCGTTTCGGTCTCGCCGAATCCGCGCGTGGTGATTGCCGGCGTGCCGAGACGCAGACCGCTTGTGACAAACGGCGACTGCGGATCGTTCGGTACGGAATTTTTGTTGACGGTAATGTACGCGCGGCCCAATGCGGCGTCCGCCGCCTTACCGGTAATACCGCGCTCGATCAGACTCACAAGCATCAGGTGGTTTTCGGTACCTCCTGAAATGATCGGATAGCCACGGTCCTGCAGGACGCCGGCCATCGCCTTTGCGTTTTTGCAGACGCTGGCCTGATAGTCGGCGAACGCGGGGTCCAGCGCTTCTTTCAGAGCGACGGCCTTGGCGGCGATCACATGCATCAGCGGACCGCCCTGAGTGCCGGGAAAAACGAGTGAGTTGAAACGCTTTGTCAGCTCGTCGTTGCGGCGCGCCAGAATCAGTCCACCGCGGGGTCCGCGCAGCGTCTTGTGGGTGGTAGTCGTGCACACGTCGGCATGAGGAATCGGGCTCGGGTAGTGACCCGTGGCGACGAGTCCGGCAACGTGCGCCATATCGACGAACAGATAGGCACCGACGCTGTCGGCAATTTTCCGGAACCGGGCCCAGTCGACGACCTGCGAATACGCCGAAAAACCCGCAATGATCATCTTTGGTTTGTGTTCACTTGCCAGTGCCTGAACGCTGTCGTAGTTGATCAGCCCGGTGTCGGCGTCGAGTCCGTAGGGCACGACATTGAACAGTTTGCCCGAAAAATTGACCGGCGAGCCGTGCGTCAGGTGTCCGCCCGCGTTGAGATCCATACCCATAATCGTATCGCCGGGCTCGACCAGTGCGTGATAGACGGCGCCGTTTGCCTGCGATCCGGAGTGCGGTTGCACGTTGGCGTACTCCGCGCCAAACAGTTTTTTAGCCCGCTCGATTGCCAGCGTCTCGACATCGTCGACGAATTCGCAACCGCCATAGTAGCGCTTGCCCGGATAGCCTTCGGCGTACTTATTCGTGAGCCGCGAACCCTGCGCCTGCATCACGAGCGGACTCGTGTAGTTTTCAGAGGCGATCAGTTCAATATGTTCTTCCTGACGGCGGTGCTCCTGCGCAATGGCCGTGGCAACTTCAGGGTCGAAACTCTGAAGCGTCGTCGATGCGTCGAACATAATTTCTCCAGTCACTGCTGCAAAAACTCGCGATATTACAGATAAACAACCGTTCCGGTTACCTTATTTCGAGTCTAAACCCCCGGTTCCGGTTACCTTAGACTCGGAATAAGGTAACCGGAACCGGGGGTGGCTATGCATCGATAAAGGCCTGCACGACTCGAGTCCATGCTCGTGCGAGATTGCGTCGGTTGTAGCCGCCGCCGCCGGTGCCGATGATGCGGCCGTCGCAATGCTTGTCGGCGAGTCGTGCCAATGCGGCTGCGGCATGCGCGTGAGGTTCCTCCGTCCAGCACATGTGGGTTATGGGGTCGCCATCGAGGCTGTCGGCGCCGCACTGCATGATGATGAATTCCGGTCGGGCCGCATCGATGTACGCCTCGACCCGCTCCCAGGCCCGATGAAAATCGTCATCGTCGGCGCCCGGCGCGAGCGGGACATTAAGCTTGCTGCCCGCAGCACGCCCGGTTCCGGTTTCGGATACGGCCCCGGTACCTGGATAGAGATACCGGCCATCCTCGTGGATATCCGCAAACAGTACATCCGGATCGTCTTCAAATCCGTAAAATACGCCGTCGCCGTGATGCGCATCGATGTCGACATAGGCAATACGTCGAAGCCCGAACGCCTTTCTGAGGTACTCAACGGCAATACCGCAGTCGTTGAAGACGCAAAATCCCGCCGCGCTGTTGCGAGCTGCGTGGTGCAGGCCCGCAATCGGAACGAAGGCGCGCCGATAGTTGCCGTGCATGATTTCGTCGACAGCACACAGCACCGCACCGACCACAGCCGACGCAGCATCGTAGATTCCCGAAACGGCCGGGGTGTCGCCATCGTCAAGATAGCCCTTCCCCACCGCGGAGAGGCGTGACACCTTGTCGATGTACTCGGGCGTGTGAAATAACGCGAGCTCATCGACAAGAGCCGGTCGCGGGTGCCCGAAGTCGAGCGACCCGCCATCAACCGACGCGGCCAGTTCCGCGTGAAACACGTCATGGCGGTCCGTGCCGAACGGATGCGGGTCGCCAAACCCGTAGGCCGCGATCTCTTTCCCCTTGTAGACAAGAACCCTGCCGCTCATCGGCACCCGACCTTGTTTTAATGTGGAGCAGCATACCGGATAATGCGCGCTCCTCAACAGTGGGTTCCGGTATGGCTCAGTACATCTATACAATGAATCGCGTTGCCAAGGTGGTGCCGCCGAAGCAGTACCTGATACGCGACATTTCTCTTTCATTCTTTCCGGGCGCGAAAATCGGTGTGCTCGGTCTGAACGGATCGGGCAAGTCGACGCTGATGCGCATCATGGCCGGCATCGACACCGATATCGACGGTGAAGCAAGGCCACAGCCCGGCATCTGCATCGGCTATTTGCCTCAGGAACCCGAACTGAACCCTGACAAGAACGTGCGTGGCAACGTCGAGGAAGGTCTGGGCGATACGATTGATCTGTTGAATCGCTTCAACAACATCAGCGAAAAATTTGCCGAACCCATGGACGACGACGAGATGAACGCGCTGCTTGAGGAACAAGGCAAATTGCAGGACGCGATCGAAGCATCAGGGGGCTGGGAAATCGATCGAAAACTCGAAATCGCGGCCGATGCATTGCGCCTCCCGCCGTGGGACGCGGACGTCACGAAGCTCTCGGGCGGCGAGCGGCGTCGTGTGGCATTGTGCCGGTTGCTTCTGTCTCAGCCCGACATGTTGCTGCTCGATGAGCCGACCAACCATCTCGACGCGGAGTCCGTCGCATGGCTTGAGCGCTTCCTGGACGAATATCCGAGCACGGTCATCGCTGTGACGCATGATCGGTACTTTCTCGACAATGTCGCTGGCTGGATCCTCGAACTGGACCGCGGCCACGGCATCCCGTGGGAGGGCAATTACTCCTCATGGCTCGAACAAAAGGAGGCCCGCCTGAAAACCGAGGAAGCCACTGAAAAAGCACGGCGCAGAGCCATGGCAGCCGAACTCGAGTGGGTTCGCAGCAACCCGAAGGGTCGCCAGGCTAAATCGAAGGCCCGTCTGCGACAGTTCGAGGAGATATCGTCACCGTCTTACCAGGCGCGCAACGAGACCAACGAAATCTATATTCCGCCGGGCCCACGCCTGGGCGATGTTGTGCTCGAAGTGGAAAACCTTAATAAGGGGTTCGGCGACAAGCTGCTGATCGACGGCCTGAGCTTCCAGCTACCGCCTGGTGGAATCGTCGGCGTTATCGGTCCAAACGGTGCCGGAAAAACCACGATGTTCCGCATGATCACAGGCGAGGAAAAGCCCGACAGCGGAAGCGTGCGGCTCGGCGATACAGTTCAGCTCGCGGCGGTCGATCAGTCGCGCGACAGTCTCGACGACGACAAAACAGTCTGGGAAGCCATCTCCGACGGACTCGATCTGATCACGGTCGGCAACTACGAAACTTCATCGCGCGCCTACGTCGGCCGCTTCAATTTCCGCGGCCAGGACCAACAGAAGAAAATCGGCCTGCTTTCGGGCGGCGAGCGCAACCGGGTGCATCTTGCGAAAATGCTAAGGTCGGGCGGCAACCTGTTGCTGCTCGACGAACCGACCAACGATCTCGATGTCGAAACCCTGCGTGCGCTCGAGGAGGCGCTGCTGGAGTTTCCGGGCTCGGCGATCGTGATTTCTCACGACCGCTGGTTCCTGGACCGGATCGCCACGCACATCCTCGCATTCGAGGGCAACAGCGAAGTGGTCTGGTTTGCGGGCAACTACGCAGATTATGAGGAAGACCGCCGCCGTCGTCTGGGTGCGGACGCGGCGAATCCACACCGCATCAAGTACAAGAGGCTGGAGGGTTAGGCCGGCACCGGTAGCCGCGACTGCAGGGAGAACGGTCCGTCTTTGGGGCCGGCAGACCGATTGAGGACGGATAAAACTTCCCGGATTATGTCACTGAGAGAGAGTTAAGATAAAATCCTCATGCATACTGAAAGTGGCTGAATAACCAATAAAAATACGTCGCTGACGGCGGCAGAGGCAGGGCGGAATGTCAATAATTATCAGCAACGAACAGGGGGCGCAAAACGCCCGGGACGACCGGATTCGCCTCGAATGCCCGTACTGCGGCGTTCACGCGAATATGAGCCCTCAATCGCTGCCCAATGCGGCGTCGTTATTGCGGGACAAACCTAAGCATGTGGGACTCGTGTATCAGTGCGATGCATGCCAGGCACCGGTGTTTCTGCGGTTCGCGGTCCGCGAGTACGCCGATCAGCATATCGAACTCATGCGTAATTTCACGGAACTCGAGCGGCCAAAGGAACGCTTTGCGTTTTCATATTTGCCAAAACACACCGAAGTGCTTTTCAGGGAGGCGCTGGCTTGTTATTCGAACAATACGTTCAACGCGTTCGCATCGATGTGCCGTCGCGCAGCCAGAAGCGCCTTCGACGCGCTGGGCGAAGGCGGAAAACTGCGCGCTTTCGAAGAACTTGTGTCTGCGCAGGACATCGCGGAAATAGACGACGAGACGTTCAAGCCGATTAAGAACGTACTGTTCGGTACGGGTGAGCACGAGGAACTGCCGATGCTCAATCGCGCCCACGCGGGCATATTGCTCGAACTGATGAAAGACATATTTTATCAATGCTTTGTACGCCGCGGCAAACTAAACCGCGCCCTCAAGGTAAGGCGATTCTTCATTGAGGAGAGCGGCGACAACATCGAGCCCGCATAATTAATTTGGTTCCGGTTACCGTATACTCAGTCTAAGGTAACCGGAACCGAATTAAGAGACTGCGGCGCGGGCGTTGCGAAACATCCGCATCCATGGCCCTTCGTCGCCCCAATCGTCGGGGTGCCAGGAATTTTGCCGCGTCATCGCCACGCGCTCAGGATGCGGCATCATGATCGTAACGCTGCCGTCCTCGTTGCTCAGCCCGCAGATGCCATCGACGGAACCGTTCGGATTCGCGGGATAGGTATCGGCAACTTCGCCGTGGTTATCGACATAGCGCATGGCGATCGTTATCGACGACGCATAGCGGGCAAAGTCGTCTTCGAACACTGCCCTGCCCTCACCGTGCGAAGTCGCGATCGGCATACGCGATCCAGCCATTCCGCGCAGAAACAGCGATGGACTTTCCAGTACTTCGACCAGATTCAGACGCGCTTCAAACTGTTCCGACGTATTGCGGTGAAACCGCGGCCAGTGCTGTGCGCCGGGTATGAGCTCCCGCAGATGCGAGAACATTTGGCAGCCATTGCAGACACCGAGCGCAAAGGTTTCGTCGCGCTCGAAAAACGCAGCGAACTGGTCCCTCGTTTTCGCATGGTAGAGAATGGATTTCGCCCAGCCGCCGCCGGCGCCGAGCACATCGCCGAACGAGAAACCGCCACAGGCAACAACGCCCTGATAGGCAGCCAGCGTTTCGTTACCGGACTGAAGATCACTCATGTGCACGTCTACCGCGACAAAGCCCGCGCGCATAAATGCGGCCGCCATTTCATACTGACTGTTGACGCCCTGCTCGCGAAGTATCGCCACACGCGGTTTGCCCCCGCCGCCGGCGGAATGAATTGCGCTATCCGACAGATCGAACGTCAGATGCGCATTCAATCCCGGGTCGCTATCGTCGAGAATCCGGTCGAACTCCTGCTTTGCCGTCTGCGGATTGTCTCGCAGCGCCTGAATCCGGAAGCTCATCTCAGACCAGGTACGCTGCAGGTCCCTGCGCTCTAACCGCAACACGACATTCTCGTCGCTGCAAATCGTCAGATTGCAATCGGGTTCGACGCGGCCGATCGCCTGCGCCTTTACGCCAAGCCGATCCAGAACCATCTGAATCTGCGGCAAATCGCTTCGCTTCGCCTGCACGACAGCGCCCGGTTCTTCATTGAAGAGCTGCGCGAGCAGCGACTCCCGCGAACCGCTGAGCGTCAGCGTGACGCCCAGACGACCAGCGAACATCATCTCCGCAACGGTCGCCAACAAGCCACCGTCGCTGCGATCGTGATACGCCAGCAACATGCCGCGCGAATTCATTTCCTGAACGGCTGCGAAAAACCCGGCAAGCCGCCCGGCGTCGTCGAGGTCTGCAGTCTCTCCGCCGGTTCGGCCGAACGACTGCATCAGACACGAACCGCCGAGACGATTTTTTCCGTCGCTGAGATCGAACAACAACAAATAACTGGGCTCGTCGGACGCCCTGAGCTGAGGCGTGAGATGCCTCGTGACGTTGGACACCGGCGCGAAAGCGGACACGATCAGCGACACCGGTGCGACCACCTGACGTTCGCCGTCGCCGTCGTTCCAGCGTGTGCGCATCGACAGGGAGTCCTTGCCCACCGGGATAGCCACACCGAGATCGCGGCACAATTGCTCGCCAACGGCCCTGACCGTATCGAACAGATTCGCATCCTCGCCCGGATGCCCGGCCGCCGCCATCCAGTTCGCGGACAACCTGATCCGGCCAATATCTGCAATCGGTGCAGCCGCGATATTCGTGATTGCCTCGGCCACTGCCATGCGCCCGGACGCCGGCGCGTTCGCAACGGCGAGCGGCGAGCGTTCGCCCATCGCCATCGCCTCGCCGGTAATGCCTTCAAAACCGGACGCCGTGATCGCGACATCGCTGACCGGCACCTGCCACGGGCCAACCAACTGATCCCGCACTGTAAGACCGCCAACCGTACGGTCGCCGATATGGATCAGAAACGATTTGGCGGCGACCGCCGGAAAGCGCAGAACGCGCATCACCGCGTCGACCAGCCTGATGCCCTCGAAGTTGAGTTCACCGCCGTGCAGCGGTGCTCGCTGCACCACACGTTCCATCTTCGGCGGATTGCCGAGCAGCATCTGCATGGGCATGTCCACAACGCGGCGATCGAATTCCCTGTCGTTAACGACGAGACGGCCGTCGTCCGTCAGCGTACCGATCACCGAGACCGGGCAACGTTCCCTATCGCACAATGCGCGAAACTCATCGATTCGTTCCTCGTCGACAATCAGCACGTAGCGCTCCTGCGCTTCGTTGCACCAGATACCCATCGGCGTCATGCCCGGCTCGGCGTTATCGACTTCACGGATCTCGATTCGCGCGCCGTGCCCGCTGTGATCAACCGCTTCGGGCACTGCATTTGACAGCCCGCCGGCGCCGACGTCGTGAATCAGCAAAATCGGGTTTTCGGACCCCATCGCCCAGCAACGGTCGATGACCTCCTGCGCGCGCCGCTCCATTTCGGGATTGCCGCGCTGCACCGACGCATAGTCGAGGTCGGCTGTCGACGTACCGCTCGCGAGCGACGATGCGGCTCCGCCGCCGAGCCCGATCAGCATCGCGGGCCCGCCAAGCACGACCACGTTCGCACCCACGGGCACGTCGATTTTGCGGGCATGTTCCTCGCGCACGTTGCCCAGTCCGCCCGCGATCATGATCGGCTTGTGATAGCCACGAATTTCATTGTCCGGCAGGTCCGGGAAGCCGCTTTCGAACGTGCGGAAGTAACCGGCCAGATTGGGTCGTCCGAACTCGTTATTGAACGCCGCACCGCCGATCGGGCCTTCGATCATAATCTCAAGCGGCGTTGCGAGATGTTCGGGGTGCGGGAAGTCGCCCTCCCAGGGTTGCTCGTAATCGGGGATCCGCAGGTGCGAGACCGTGAAGCCCGTCAGTCCGGCCTTGGGTTTCGCACCGAGCCCCGTCGCACCTTCATCGCGTATCTCACCACCGGAACCGGTCGCAGCGCCAGGGAACGGCGATATCGCCGTTGGATGATTGTGCGTTTCGACCTTCATCAGGATGTGAATCGCTTCGTCCGCATACGCGAATTCACACGATTCGGGCTGTGGGAACAGGCGCGCGCCATTCCAGCCTTCGATCACGGCGGCATTGTCGCTGTAGGCCGAAATTACCCCTTCCGGTGTCTTTTCGGTCGTCGACCGAATCATGCCGAACAGGCGCTGGTCGACGGAGTCGCCGTCAATGGTCCAGCTCGCATTGAAAATCTTATGACGGCAGTGCTCGGAGTTTGCCTGTGCGAACATCATGAGTTCTGCGTCGGTTGGATCGCGCTCCAGATCGGCATAGTTCTCTACGAGGTAGTCGATCTCCGAATCGCTGAGTGCGAGCCCAAGTTCACGATTTGCGGTTTCGAGCGCGCCGCGGCCTTTTACCTGCAATGGAATCGTATCGCCGGGAGCGGGCTCGTGCCGATCGAACAGCGCCGTTACGCCGGCGACGTTGTCGAAGACCGCCTCGGTCATCCGGTCGAACAAATGGTGATGCAGGGCGTGCGCCGCATCGCTGCCCACGGGCTCCGTAAACGTCAGCACGTAGCAGATGCCGCGCTCGACTCGAGTCACGGCAGCGACGCCACAGGCGGCGACAATATCGGTGGCTTTCGACGACCACGGAGAAATCGTTCCGGGACGCGGTACGACGTAAAGCGTGTACGTACGGTCACTGGTCGACATTGGCGACGGTACCGAATGCAGCAGCGCACAGAGACGCTCTTTGTCCGTGTCGGACAACTCCGCGCAGGTATCGACAAAGTATGCGAATCGGGCCTCGACGGACTGCAGCCGCTCCTCAGAGCGTTGCAGGGCCCGGGTTAGTCTGGCAATTCGAAAATCGGAGAGCGCCGCCTGCCCTGGCAAATTCAGCATGATTCAACGAGGTCGCGTGACGAAGCCGGGATGATACAGAATGTACTACTGAGTGTCGCCAGGTGTGTACACGGGCAGCGGAAACTGCGCGACGTTGCTGCCTTCGAGTTTGCTGATCTTGCTGACGCCCTGCTTGTCGACCTCATCAATGCGAATAATCGAGTGCATCGGCAAATAGGTGCACCTGACGTTGGCAAATTCGGATTTGATCTTCTCTTCCGAAGGATCGACGACGACGGTCGTCTTTTCGCCGAACACCAGCTCCTGCACCTCGACAAACCCAAACAGATCGCCGTGCCCGACGCTGCGGGCATAGACTTCAAACACCTGGCCCTGATTCAAAAACACGACTTTGTACAGTTTCTCACGACTCATTCTGACCTGACTCCGGGTACTCAGCCGGATCGTAATTACGGCGGCGGGTAGTGTACCGAAATCGCTTGTCTGAGGCCCGAAAAACCGCAATCCGGCAAAATTGGTCACATATATTCGCATACAGTCAGTCCGCGAGGATACGTGTCAGCGATTATGTGAACTATTCGGCATCCTGAACTGTCGTTTCGCTGCAAAATTCCAGCATTTGCAAGACCGAGCCGATCCATGCCGTTAGAACTAAAGATAGTCAGTGAACACGCCGAACTTGTCGGCGACGATTTCGTACGTGAGTTTCGCGAAGACGGCGGCACGATCGGCCGCTCGTTACAGAACGACTGGATACTCCCCGACCCCGACCGCTTCATTTCCGGCCGTCATGCCACGATCGACCACAAAGGCGGTATCTACTATTTGCTGGATACGAGCAGCAACGGCATCTACGTCAATGACGAAATAGAGCCCATCGGCAAGGGCAATTCGCGGCGGCTGTTCAACGGCGACAAGCTGCGCATGGGTGACTTTATTTTCGAGGTGGCGATAGACTCCGGCGAAAGCCTCGTCGTGCCGCTGGAAGACGAAGACAAGGCGGTCTCGAGCAATATCGAATCGCTGGTCGAGGAAGTATCGCTCAAGACCGGAATCAAATTACTGGACGAAGAGGAAATTTCCGGGAAGGATGTCTTCGAGTCGGCATTGTTCGGCACATCCGGGGAAGCTGCCGAACTCCAGCCCGAACCGAAATCCGTACCCGAATTAAAGCCGGATCCCGAGGTCAGACAGCCACAAAAGCGCGCGGCATCCGACGGCAGAAAAGACGATACGAACGCGATGTTTAATGCGTTCCTGGAAGGACTCGGTCTGAGTCAGTCAGAACTCAATCCGAACGTCAGCCGCTCCGACCTTATGAAGACGGCAGGTCTCGTACTGCGGGAACTGATCAAGGGCCAGACTAATCTGCTCGCCAGCCGCAACAATCTGAAACACACGTTCAGCCTGGACCAGACGACGCTGCTGCCGCGCGACAACAACCCGATGAAGTTCTCGGAAAATACCGATGACCTGCTGCGGCAGTTGCTGACCGGAAGCGCCGGAGACTATCTCGTCGCGGCCGACGCCGTCCGCGAGGTTAACCGCGACCTGCTGCACCACCAGAACGCATTCATTGACGCGATGAACAGCGCGTTCATTGAATTCGCCGACAGCCTCGACCCGGTCGAATTACAGGAAGGTTTCGACGCGAATGTCGGCGGCAGAAAGTGGCCCGGCTTTGTGAATCGGGCACGCTACTGGCAGATGTACTGCGACTTATACCCGGTTCTGACCGAGAAAGGCGGCGGACGCTTTCCGCAAATGTTCGGCGAAGAATTTGTACGCGCCTACGAACGCCAGGTCGAGGAGTACCGGCGGCGCGATGTCAACGGCGACGCCCCGAAACGGAAAGCCGTGCCTGCAGTCGACCCCGGGCTTCAGGAGACCCAGAAGCTGGACGGACCCGAGCTAAGCGTCGTCGACGATGCCGACGAAACGGCCGACGACACGAGCAACGAACTGATTATCACAACAAAGGATCTGTCCATGTCGGCGGCCGATGAGATCGATCAGCGCTTTATCGACGAACTCGAATCCAGTATGGCCGACGATCTCGATATCGACTTCGACCGCATGAAGGCCTGATTACCGGCCGAATTGCGGCTAACCGCGGTTTTGGCGGTTCTCAATCAGATCGTCGACGACGGCCGGATCGGCGAGCGTCGAGGTATCGCCCAGGTTGCCGAAATCGTCGGCGGCGACCTTGCGCAGAATTCGGCGCATGATCTTGCCCGAACGCGTCTTCGGCAGGCCGGGCGCCCACTGTAGCAGATCCGGCTTCGCAATCGGGCCGATCTCCTTGCGTACCCACTGCTGCAGTTGCTGCTTCAGCGCATCGTCAGGGACGCAGCCCTCCATCAGCGTCACATAGGCGTAGATTCCCTGACCTTTGATGTCGTGCGGATAACCGACCACGGCCGCTTCGGCCACCTGCTCATGGGCCACGAGGGCACTTTCGATTTCGGCCGTGCCCATGCGGTGGCCCGATACGTTCAGCACATCGTCGACACGGCCTGTAATCCAGTAGTAACCGTCCTCGTCGCGCCGCGCTCCGTCACCGGTAAAGTAGCTGCCTTCGAAGGTTGAGAAGTACGTGTCGATAAAGCGCTGATGATCCCCATACACGGTACGCATCTGCCCCGGCCAGCTCTGCGTGATGATCAGGTTGCCCGATACGGCACCTTCGAGCACGTTGCCATCGCCGTCCACGAGCGCGGGCTGAATCCCGAACAGGGGTTTCGTCGCCGAACCCGGTTTCAGTGCAGTCGCGCCGGGCAGCGGGCTGATCAGGATACCGCCCGTTTCCGTCTGCCACCACGTGTCGACAATCGGACAGCGCTCGTCGCCGACAACACGGTAATACCACTCCCAGGCCTCGGGATTGATCGGTTCGCCCACCGAACCCAGCAGACGCAGACTCTTCCGTGAGGTTTTGCTGACGGGTGCGTCACCCTCACGCATCAGCGCGCGAATCGCGGTCGGCGCCGTATAGCAGACATTCACCTGGTGCTTGTCGCAGACTTCCCAGAATCGCGAACTGTTCGGATAGTTGGGCACGCCCTCGAACATCAGCGTGATCGCACCATTCGCCAGCGGCCCATACACAATATAGCTGTGGCCCGTGACCCAGCCGACGTCTGCCGTGCACCAGTACACGTCTCCGGGCTGGTAGTCGAACACGACCTCGTGCGTGAGCGACGCATAGACCAGGTAGCCGCCCGTCGTGTGCAACACGCCCTTGGGCTTGCCGGTTGAGCCGGACGTATAGAGGATAAACAACGGATCTTCGGCGCCCATTTCCTCGCAAGGGCAGTCGGAGTCGACTGTCGACTCGAGTTCGTGCAGCCACGCATCGCGGCCGTCGACCCAGCCGATCGCTCCGCCCGTGTTTCGGACGACGAGTACTTTTTTGAGCGTCGTAACTTCGGGACGTTCCGCGGCGGCATCCACATTGGCCTTGAGCGATACCGCCTTGCCCCCGCGAACGCCTTCGTCGGCCGTGATGACAATGTTGGATTCACAGTCATGAATACGCCCCGCGAGCGCATCGGGGGAGAAGCCGCCAAATACCACCGAGTGAACGGCACCGATGCGCGCGCACGCGAGCATTGCAATGGCGGCCTCGGGAATCATCGGCATATAAATTGTGATGCGATCGCCTTTTTCGGCACCCAGCGCCTTCAGGCTGTTGGCGAAGCGGCACACACGTTCGTGCAGCTGACGGTAGCTGATCGCCTCATCGCGCGCCGGGTCGTCGCCTTCCCATAGAATGGCCGTATCGTCGGCCTTCGACGGCAGGTGCCGGTCCACACAGTTGTAGCAGACGTTGAGCGTACCGTCCTCGAACCAGCGGATATGCAGGTCGTGTTTGGCGTAACTGACGTCGCGCACTTTGGTAAACGGCCTGATCCAGTCGATGCGCTGCGCCTGCTCGGCCCAGAATCCTTCAGTATCTTCAATCGAGCGTGCATACATTGCCTCATAACTCGCCTCGTCGACCAGTGCACGCGCTCGCGCCGTTTCAGCTACCGGGTAAATCTGAGTTTCCATTCCGTCTGCCTCTAAGTTTTTTTTCGCATTGCAAGTATTCGGTGCGCCTGCACCAGATGCGGCCGATCGATCATTTTCCCATCCATACCTACGGTACCGGCACCCGGATTGGCCTCGAACAGCTCGACGATGCGTTGTGCACGATCCAGTTCTTCGGCGGTCGGAACGAATGCCGCATTGATAATTCCGACCTGCGCGGGATGAATCGCGAGCATGCCCGAAAAGCCGTCGCGGCAGGCATGGGCCGCATAGGCCCGCAAACCTTCCTTATTGCGAAAGTCTGTATACACGGTATCGATCGCGGGAACCTCAGCCGCCGCCGACGCGAGCAGACACATCGATCTTGCCAGTTCGAATACCGGCAACCACCGGCCGTGCTCGTCCCTGTTCGTGCTCGAACCGAGAGCCACACTGAGATCTTCGGCACCCCAGGACAGACCCGCGAGCCG
Source organism: Woeseiaceae bacterium (assembly GCA_965224505.1). Taxonomy (GTDB): domain Bacteria; phylum Pseudomonadota; class Gammaproteobacteria; order Steroidobacterales; family Woeseiaceae; genus UBA1847. Next base: position 615,150 of record CBDCZL010000017.1, on the reverse strand, counting down.
ATCCGTCGCGCCAGTCCACGTATTCAGCGTAAACAGCGCCGCCGGGTGCTCGGTGCACAGCGCAAGAATCTTCGTACTTCCCGGCGAAAGCCCGTGCTCGGCCTCAAGCCGGTCCAGCTCCACCGCAAGCGCCTGCCCCTGCTCTGCACTGCGGGGTTTCGGCAAAACGATGCCGGCGGGAGCGGATGGCATAACGGCTTCCAGGTCCAGGAGCGCGTCCCCGGTGTCGATCGGATTGATGCGCACCCAGACGTTCTGCTTTGCAATCAGATAGTCCCTGGCCAGCGAGCGCGCCGCTAGCCGCGCATGCTCCGACACCGAGTCCTCAAGATCCAGTATGAGTGCATCCGCCCCCGCGTCGGCAGCCTTGAGCATTTTGCGCTCACTGTCCGCCGGGACAAACAGGAAGCTGCGGTTCATTCAGGCGCCCGTAGCATCAGCGCGGAACGTCGGCACTCGGCCACGAGTTCGCCCTTTTGATTGAACGCCCGGTGTGCAAGGACGACGATGCCGTTGTCGGGCTGCGAGCGGCTCTCACGCACCTCAAGCACCTCGGATTCGATACGAATCGTGTCACCGCAAAACAGCGGTTTTGGAAACCGGACCTCGTCCCAGCCCAGATTGGCAACCGCGGTTCCATGCGTCGTGTCGTTCACCGAAATCCCGACCATGAACGACAACGTCAGGCAGCTGTTGACGAGCGGCTTGCCGTACGGCGTCGACTTCATGTACTCGGCGTCGAGATGCAGTGCCGCCGGGTTGTGCGTCATCGTCGTCAGCAAAACGTTGTCGGTTTCGGTAATGGTCCGGCGGATCGGATGATCGAACGTCTGACCGACCGAGAATTCCTCGAAATAAAGCCCTGGCATGGCGTGTCCCGCAGAACGATGTTCCAGCGGGTCATTGTGCCAGCGTCGTGCAGTTCATGACAGCACAGTGCATAATGAAAGCGGGCTCGATACAAACCCGTCAGGCACAGGAGGCGATAATGACGATCAGCCGCCGCGAATTTACCATCGCAGGCCTCGGCACCGCCGCATTCGCAGCGCTCGGCGCGCCTGCGGTTGCGGGACCCGAACACATGATCCGGAAAGTAATTCCGTCCAGCGGAGAATTGCTCCCGATTGTCGGTCTCGGCACGAATCGCTACGGCGTAGGCTCCGCGGAAAGTGCCCGCGCACCGCTGCGCGAGGCGCTGCACGAGTTCTGCAAGCTCGGCGGAACTGTCGTTGACACGGCACCGATGTACCGCAGTTCCGAGTCCGTTCTCGGCGATCTGATCGCGGAACTCGACATCCGCGACGCGTTGTTTCTCGCGACCAAGACTGACGAGGAGCCGGGCGGTGACGCAAATCGACGTCAAATCGCCGACTCGGCGCAAAAGCTCGGGGCCCCAACACTCGACCTGATGCAGGTGCACAATCTGCGCGGGTGGCGGGCAGCGCTACCGATCATGCGCGAACTCAAGGAGGCCGGTAAGGTTCGCTACATCGGAATTACGACGTCGAGAGAGCGCCAGTACGCCGAGTTCGAAAAAATCATGAACGAGCAGGAACTCGACTTCGTGCAGATCAACTACTCACTTGCGCAGCGCGAGGCAGCCGACAGAATTTTGCCGCTGGCTGCGGACAAGGGCATCGCCGTCATCGTCAATCGCGCATTTGGCGCGGGACGCATTTTCGATGCGGTAGGCGATCAGCCGCTGCCCGACTGGGCAACGGAATTCTGCGGCAGTTGGGCACAGTTCCTGCTCAAGTACGCGATCGGGCATCCGGCCGTAACGCTGAGCATCCCCGGCATGACCAAATTGCGCCACGTCAAGGACAACATGGGTGCCGCACACGGCCGGCTTCCCGACGCACAGGAACGCGCGAGGCAGGAGGCTTTCTTCGACGCGCTGTAGCAGCGCCAGCCCCAATCAGCTACGGCGCTGATTGCGCTTGATCGACTCGAGAATCAAACGCTTAGCCTCGTCAGCACCGAACCAGTCGCCGATTCGTACCCATTTACCGGGCTCAAGATCCTTGTAGTGCTCGAAAAAATGCTCGACCTGCTGCATCGTGATGTCCGGCAGATCGGTGTGATCCAGTACATGGTCGTAGCGCTTGGTCAGGCTGGAAGACGGGACGGCAATGACCTTTTCGTCCTGACCCGCGTTGTCTTCCATGATCAGGACACCGACGGGACGCACATTGATCACGCATCCCGGTACGAGTTCACGCGTATTGATGACGAGCACGTCGATCGGATCGCCGTCCTGAGACAACGTGTGCGGAACGAATCCGTAATTTCCTGGATAAGCCATCGGCGTGTACAGGAAACGATCGACGACCAGCGTACCGGCTTCCTTGTCCATTTCGTATTTGATGGGCTGCCCGCCTAACGGGACTTCGACAATGACGTTGACGTCTTCAGGCGGGTTCCTGCCGATGGATATTGCGTCTATGCGCATGCTCAGGCTCGCAAAAAAAACACGCACTATACAGCACCGCCGAGGTCAGCGGCGACGCGATTACACAGATTTCGTGCTTTTTCCCGAGACTGCTTATCCCCTGTCGTCGTGAGCCGCCTGCCTCACGCAATTTTCGCCAGGCGGTCGGTAATGATGGCCTCGGCCTCCGCGATGATGCGGCCGATCAGTTGCCGGCACGTCGGGATGTCGTCGATCAGGCCGGCCACCATACCGCAGGACCAGGCGCCTGCATCCATATCGCCTTTCTGCATGATGCGTGGATAGACGCCCGCCACTTCTTCAATAATGTCCTCAAACTTAAGGTTTGCTCCCAGCGCCTTTTCCTTTTCCAGGATTTTTTCCACGGCGTCGTTGTTGAGCACGCGTTCCGTGTTGCGCAGCGGCCGCATAACCAGCCGTGTGTCGAGTTCCGTCGCCGCGACGATGGCCTTCTTGACGTTCTCGTGCACGGGCGCCTCCTGTGTGGCAATGAAGCGAGTCCCCATGTTCATGCCCTCGGCACCCATCGCGAGCGATGCCACGAGCGAACGTCCGTCGGCCATACCGCCCGATGACACGAATGGGATTTCGAGTTCATCGGCTGCGCGCGGCAGCAGAATCATGTTGGGAATGTCGTCCTCACCCGGGTGACCGCCGCACTCGAAGCCGTCCACTGAGACCGCATCGCAACCGATCGACTGTGCCTTCAGCGAGTGGCGCACCGATGTGCATTTGTGAATGACGCGAATGCCCGCATCCTTGAGGTGCGGCAACACCTGCTCGGGGTTGCGACCCGCGGTCTCGACGACTTTGACGCCCCCCTCGACAATCGACCTCACGTAACCGGGATAATCGGGCTGAGACAGGCTCGGTAGAAACGTCAGATTGACGCCGAACGGCTTGTCGGTCATATCGCGGCAGCGGGCGATTTCATTGGCGAGATCTTTCGCGGATCTTTGCGTAAGGCCCGTGATGATCCCGAGCCCGCCGGCATTCGAGACGGCCGCGGCCAGCTCGGCGAAGCCGACGTAATGCATGCCGCCCTGAATGATCGGGTGCTCGATGTTAAACAATTCCGTGATGCGTGTTTTCAATGCCTGTCCTCTTCGATCGATACGAATACAGAATTTTGCGTATGGACGAGATGCTTTACTGCGTCGGCCGCCTGCTGTCAATTGCCGGCCTGCTTCCAGGCCTGGAGAAAACGACGGAACGCCAGTCCATTTGCGCAAAATTCGGCAGTAATCCACCCCGGCACTTGCGAAACTACTTCAACTTTAAGCGGCAAGTTTTCGATTCGATGGAGGCCGGTTTTTCGTGCAATTCCGATTCACCGGAAATCGTTGACATTTTCGCTGGTAGGCATACATTTGACGTTGAGGTGAAAGCCTCACGCGCCAACAAGCTTGCTTGTTGACAACCGCCCTGCTGAAGGAGGTCCGAGCCTCTGACAAGTGTCGGGGGCGGTGGACGCGAAAGGCGGAACCAAAGGAAAGATCGAAAAGCGAAAGTTGGACGGTCGGAACGGAGGAACATTGCGCAGGAACTCGGAACTCGTGCGCGGCGTTACGCCAATGGTGGCCCGATACTAAAAGTGCTATCGGATTCCAGAGCGGGAAGTCGCCGCGAGGTGAAAGAACGCCGAAGGAACGGACAGCTCGACAACGCAGAACCACCCAAGCGTCCTCAAACACAAAGCGGCTCCGGATTGCCGGAGCCGCTTTTTTGTGCGAGGCTGAGCGAAAAGGGCAATGACCGGTAGGCACCGGGTTCTAACGATCGGACGTCAGACTCTTTATGATAATCGTCCAGTGATCCAGCGCATCGTAGAACGCCTTGATCGGCACTCTCTCGTTGAGTCCGTGCGCGAATACTTCGTCCGGGTCCATGAAAATCCCGCTCATACCCCAGGTCGGAATCCCGGCCTTGCGAAAGTGCATGCCGTCTGTTCCACCCGACTCCATGTAACCGATCATTCTGATGCCAGGGTAGCGGGCATGTACGGCCTCACTTAGCGCGGCGCGAATGTCTTCCCGGAGTTCCGATACCGGGCTTTCCGTCGGCGGGTAGATTTCATCGAAGACCACCGCGTCGTTGCCGATGGCCTGTTGTAATGCCGCCTTTACATCGTCCGTCGGCACGCCCGGATAGACGCGGCAGTTGACGGTTGCAGTCGCCGACTGCGGCAGCGCGTTTTCCGCATGCCCAGCGCGGAGCATCGTGACGACGCAGGTCGTACGCGTCGTACCGACGTAGGACGGCTCCACCGACAGTCTTTCCGCCGCTGCCTCGTCCTCCGGGTTTTCGGCGAACCGCAGCATCGCATCACCGAGTTCGCCGCCGAGTTGCTTACCCGTCTCTTCGAAATACTCGAGCGTCATCTCATTCCAGCGTATCGGGAACTGGTGCGCCTGAATTTTCTTTATCGCGTCCGCGAGGTCGTAAATCGCGTTATCGGGCCGGGGCCTGGAACTGTGTCCGCCCGGGTTCGTGACGGTCAGCTCCCAGGTAACGTAGGTTTTCTCTGCAGCCTGAATACGATAAACGATCGCCTTGCCGTCCTTGCTCAACGATCCCCCGCCCGCGTCGGAGTTGAGGGCAAATTCCGCTTCAGCAAGATCCGGACGTTCGTACGCGAGAATCTCCGTGCTGTGCATCGTGCTCTCCTCGTCTCCGGTGAACACGAGGATCAGATCGCGGTTGGGAACGTAGCCTTCCTTCTTCAGGCGGATAAACGTCGACGTCAGATGGGCGACGCCGAATTTGTTGTCTATCGTGCCTCGGGCGTAAAAATACGTATCGTCCTGGGTGAGTTCAAACGGAGGACGCTCCCAGTCCTCGGGCAGTGCTTCCACGACGTCCATATGCGCGAGCAACAGAATCGGCCCCTCAGAATGCCCGATGAAAATGGCCGTCACCCCGGTATCGCGCAATGAGTGCAGCGGTGTCGTCGACGGGCAGTATCTCGATGTCGCTCGCCGGCAATCCGCCGTCGATGAGCTGAGCGGCGAGATACTCGGCCATCTCCGGCACGTTGCCGAGGTCTTTGGCCGTTTCGATCTCAATGATGTGTTTGTAGATGTCATAGGTTTTCGTGGCGTGCTCAGAACATCGCGCAGATCGTAAACAGCTTCTGACTTCGACGGCACCGCTCATCGTCGAAAATGGCAGTGGAAGAGAGGCTGAGGATGAGCACCCGTGCATGGCTACCTGAACGCTCTTCACGTCGTCGAACATAGGAAGTTGCCGCGATATTTATCCGGTCCGGAAGACGTATACGTGGAATAAGCCTAACCGAAAGGTCGATTCCCTTCGTGCGAGGGTTGACAACAGCGTCACGCGTCCTAGTGGGCCGTGCGGTAAATCTGCGTTTCGGTCACTTCTAAAAAAACGGCACCAAACTTCTGGTCAGAGTCTTCTTTTTGTCTCCCCGCCTTTGCTGTCCGGCAGACGGCCAGGCGACTCGCTCGCGGTAAACCCATGTACCCTGGCCGCCCGGATAGAATCACTGCACCGGCTCATGTGGAAGCCGCCCTCAAGGGTGACTTCGGCCTCGCCGGTTCATGGTGTGGCGGCGGACTTGCCCATTTTGTTCTTTTCGACGTGAATTTCGAACGGCCTGGACTATCACCGGCGCCAAACACGGTCATGTCGGCGCCGATGACATCAAGCGTCAGGCCAGTTGTCTGCCTCGAAGATGTATGGCTTCCTCATTGCCAGCCCCTGTGAAAATCACAGCCGGTCAAAACGCGGCGTGGGCCCATAAATTCGGTGACTCTCAGTCGGCATCACAACGCCCCTGGGCAAGGCGAGCGTTGAGCTTCAAGCGAGCTCAACACCGCCGAAGGGCGTTGTGGTGCGACCCAAAGGGAGCCCTTCTCAAGAATTTCGCCTGGGTCTGCCCCTTGAGAAGGTCTCTGAAAGTGACCGAATTTATCAAGCGGCCCACTAGGCATTTAAAGTCTGTTGAACTCGACGACCTGCCGTTCGACGCGGCCATTTTGTCCGACAAGCCACAGAACCGCCGCACCGCCGCGCTCGCGTGCGGAGGCTGCGTCGATTTCGAATTCCAGTTCCATGGTCGATTCGGACACAGGAAAGACAACGCGAACGTCGTCTTCCGGGATTGGATTGCCGCGCGGCAGATCGCGCAGGCGCCAGTCGACCCGCAGCAGCGCGGTATCCTCGTAAGCCGCGCCGAGGTCGATTCGGATGCGCGCGACCTTCACGTCGCGGCTGGCTTCGGCCGACGTCTGACGATGTGGATTCTTGACGAGTGCCGCGGTCTTGAGCTGCGGCGTCGGGCTCGCAATACACATGTTGCGGGCGTTATCCGGTGTTTCCGCAGGCGTGCCGTCCGGCGGCAAAGCCAGTGCACGGAATGCCGGTACGCTCGGGTGATTGCCCCCAATCCGCTTCAGCGCCTCAAGCGAACAGGCGCCGAGGAACTTCGACAGTTCCTGCTCGCCGGAATAGCCGCCCGGCGACTGTGTATCCAGCGCAAACTCCTCGGCCTGCAAATCCTCATGATGAGTCAGCGACGCATATTTCGCAAAACGCAAATGCACATCCGGCAATGCAGCCATCGTCCGCAGGGCCGCTATCGAGACGAGCCGCTTCATTGCCGCCGAATCGCGCAGTTCCCCGGTTCGGTCCGCATAAGCGACATCCCAGATTGATGGATTGCGCCCCGACGGAGTTTTCTCAGATCCTTTTGCATAGTGCGGCGGCGCTTCGCGCAACAACTGGGCGGACGCTTCGCAGCCGGTCATCGCGAGCAGATCGAACATCTCCGATGGACCGCAGACGCCCGCCGCATTCGTGATTGGCGAGCCGCCGCCCGCAACCACCTGATCGACCAGGCCGAACAGGGCTTCGGTGAGTTTTTCGTGCGCCTTCGACATGTCGTCACCGATGTAGCGCAATACGTTATCCTGATCGCTGACGCACTCGGCGTAGGGCGAGCAGATCGGAACCGGCGGATTGGACGGTGCCAGGGCTGGTCCGAAGTACGTTCCAACCAGCGGATCGTCCTGTGACGTCGTCGGTGTGCAGGCTGCATGTGTCGACGACAAGGGCGTCTGGCAGCCTCCAAACTGACCATTATCATCACGAGACGCACAACAGTGCAGGTTGTCGAACACTGAGGAGTTTTCGTCGAGGCAAAATACGTTCAGGTCGCCAAATACATGCTGTGACAACATCGCGACCGGGTCCGAGAACGCGTAGACGGAACCGGCGGGCGTCGTCTTGCCGATGGCACCGAAGATGGCCAGCGGGCTGTTGTTGTCGAGACCCAGCCATTCCGACGCCTGACAGATCGCGCCCTGCCGGGCACCGCGCGCGCAGTCGGTTCCGCCACCCTCAACGCAGTCCTGATACTGCTCAACAATGCCGCAGAGCTCCCTGGCGCGGTTGGGTGCCTCAAGCAGCGATTGCCCTTTCTTGTAAAGGTCTGAGGCAGTCGGTGCGATTCTCCCAATGACGCGCTTTACCGCAGTTCCGGCGATTTTGTTGTCGAGGCTTGCAGGCTCTCCCGGTTTTTTCGGTACCGGCTGCAGCCCAACGGACTTACAAAGATCGCCGGCCCAGGCCGGAGAATGCGCAAGGCACAACGCGACGACGAATAAGCGTGCGAGATTGCCCCAGGACGTGCTTCCACCCCACTTCCGAAAGATTTGGCTTATCATGATCCCCCCAGATATTGATTCGCTGGACTCCCCAGCCCGTAAAACTAACACGGATCAATCTATATTAACTGCACTAAATGTGCAATCAATATAATACCCATTGCTATCGAGCGAACCGCCTGTGAACACAAGAATTGTTGTTATTGGTGCGACCGGGCATTTTGGCGGGAGGATATGTCGACGATTGCTTTGTCAGGAGAACATTACTCTGCTTCCGGCCAGCAGAAATCTCGACAAAGCGCGGTCTTTGGTCGACCAATTGTCGAATGCGAGCAGTCAGGCCAGGCCGGAGGCCGCCGGCCTTGACCAGTTCGCGCCGACGTTCGAGTCGGACCTTGGCCGGTTGGAGCCCGATATCGTCATACACACGGCGGGCCCCTATCAGGGGCAGGACTACACGGTCGCGAAAGCCTGCATTGGCTGCGGCTGCCATTATCTGGACCTTGCCGACGGGCGGCGCTTTGTATCGGAATTTGAGCACCTCAACAGGGAGGCCGAAGACAAAGGCGTGCTGCTCGTATCCGGTGCGAGCACGTTGCCGGGGCTTTCCTCGGCGGTCATTGACATGCTTAAGCCCCGCTTTAGCTCAATTGACGGCATTGAGATATCCATTGCACCCGCACATCAGACACCGCGGGGTACCGGCACGGTGGCCGCCGTCCTGAGTTATTGCGGAAAACCGTTCGATGTCGTGAAAAACGGTCGTCTCACAACGGTCTACGGCTGGCAGGATATGAAGGTGCAACGATACCCGAACTTAAGAACGCGATTGTCCGGCGCCTGCGACGTACCGGACCTCGAACTGCTTTCGTCGTACGCAGGCAATCCTTCGACCGTGACCTTCCACGCCGCGTTGGAGGCGAAATGGGAGCAGATCGCACTTTGGCTGATGGCGGGACTGACCCGAATCGGTATTGTCAGCAACTGGCGGCGGATGGTTCCGGCGTTTCGGTGGGTTAGCGACAAGATGATCGGATTCGGTTCAGACACGGGTGGGATGCATATCCGAGTGTCCGGCAGAAATACCGACGGTGTCGTTGCCAGCGTCGTGTGGCATCTGACGGCCAGACAAAATCACGGACCGGAAATCCCGTGTACGCCCGCATTGATTCTGGCGAGAAAACTTGCTGCAGGTGAAATCACCGCACGAGGTGCGAAACCCTGCCTGGGCCTGATAACGATGGACGAATTTGATGAAGAAGTCGACGATCTCGATATTGAATGGTCTGTCAGTGAGGAGGTTTAAATTGCCTAACGGCTCATCCTGTAGTTTGGCATACCGAGCGACTGCACCAACCACTCGTCATGGGGCGGCAACTGATGCTTTGCCGCCTGTAGCGTGTGCAAAACCTGTTGGAACAACTTCGAAGGGGGGCGATCCTTGCCAAACCACGTATCGCATTCCTCGCTCAGGAATTCCATGCCGTAGAGGATCGCTTCGTAACTACCGTAGCCCCATAACCCGGCCGTATCTATGGCAGACCGTGTATCGCCAACACCAGCCGCAATCGGACTCGTGGATTGACCTGGGAAAAACTGATCTTCGAAGTCCGATGCAGAAGGCGGCTTCTGTCGCCAGAACGCAAGCTTGGCCCGCAGCCGGTCATTAATGCGCTCAACGCGCTGCACCTCGCGCCAGAACTCAGTATCCGTGCGTTTCGTCAGGCAGTAGTGCATGTTGATGAAATCGAGAATCTCGTAAAAACGATTCGCGAGAATGCGATTGACACGAAAAGCCATCGCCTCGTAGCGGTCAGTATACGGAAAGTGCTCGGCCAGCATTACCGACGCCAGGTCGCTCAAATACAGGCCCGTCGATTCCAGTGGTTCGATGAAACCACCGGCCAAACCGATTGCAATGCAGTTGCGTTCCCACACGCGCTCCCTGCGCCCTACCCTGAAGTGAATCGTTCGGGTCGACAGCGAGTCGGCGTGGCTGCCCTCAAAGGCGCGCAATTCTTTCTCCGCCTGGTCTTCGCTGATGAAGTCGCTGGCATGCACGTAACCCAGCGAGCGCGTATTTTGCAGCGGAATCTCCCACACCCAGCCGGACGACAGCGCCGTCGCCTGCGTGTAAGGCCGCACAAAGCCCGGGTAATGGTGCTCGTAATCCACATGCATCGTGACTGCTCGGTTACACAACAACCATTGGGAGCAATCGACAAAGTCCACACCGAGCGTCTTCTCGATCAACAGGCCCCGGAACCCAGTACAGTCGATGAACAGGTCCGCCTCGATACGCTTTCCTCCCTGGGTCTCGACAGCGGCGATATATCCGTTGTCATGCATGTCAATGCGAACCACGTGATCCATGTAGTGCTGCACACCTCGTTCTTTCGAATGCTCCGTCAGGAAATCCGCAAACTTCAGCGCGTTCATGTGGAACGCATATCGCAATGGCGACTCAAACTGATAGTCGCCGAGCGGTTTCGGCGACAGGCCCAGTTCACAGATCAGCGGCTGAGCGGACACCGTTTCCATAAATGGAATCGACCGATCGCTCGCGAGCCATACCTGGGATGAGTAATCGATCGGCACGCGGTTGAAGCGGCTGAAAGGATGATGATAGTGGTCGTTGCCGCGAACCCAGTTTACATAGCGAATCGACTGCTTGAAGGTACCGTCGACAGCCTTCATGAAATCGCGTTCATCCACACGCACCACGTCCAGTAAATGGTTGATGTTCGGGATGGTAGCCTCGCCGACACCGATACGGGGTATGTCTGGCGACTCAATGAGCGCGATGTCCGCTCGCCTGCTACCGCTCCGATTCAGAGCCGCATTCAGGTATGATGCGGCCATCCAGCCGGCGGATCCGCCGCCGACGACAAGTACTTTCTTTGGCTGCACTAACTAACCTCCTGTAGTTTTGCCGCGACAGGGTTGGCTTGTTTGCTGCAACGCAGCATTTTCGACACTACTATCTAGCCTGAATATTTCGCCAATGAAAACGGCGAACCTTTAGTTTCCTATATAATTCAATGTGCTGACAATGAACATAGGAAAGGTTCGCCGTGACAAAATGTTACCAGAGAACGTATGAGTTTCCACGTGTAAATCGGCGTGTTGTGGAGGCCGGTTTCGACGGTGGTGACATCACCTCCGACGGTGGTGTGTTGCTGCTACGGCAAGCCGATCGCTTGCTGGGGTTGAGCAAGGCAGTCGCGGCGGCGCTGTCGGACAGTCGTCGCCAGGCAAGTTGTGCGCATACTCTTGAGAGCCTGCTGCGGCAACGGCTGTATGCGATTGCGCTCGGCTATGAAGATCTGAACGATCACGACACACTGCGTCAGGATGTGGCCTTGCAAACGGCGGTGGAATGCGATCACCCGCTGGCCAGTGCACCGACCTTGTGCCGTTTTGAGAACCGTGCGGATCGTGATACCGCCTGGCGCCTGAGCGAAGTGCTGGTTGAGCAGTTCGTGGCCTCGTTCAAACGGGCACCGAAAAAGCTCATTCTGGACTTCGATGCCACCGACGATCCGGTGCACGGCGAACAGGAGGGTCGCTTTTTCCACGGCTTTTACCGTCACTACTGCTTTCTGCCCTTGTACGTATTCTGCGGCGATCAGTTGCTGGTGAGCTACCTTCGACCGAGCAAGATCGATGCTGCCAGGCACAGCTGGGCGATCTTATCGTTGCTGGTAAAACGGCTGCGCCAGGTCTGGCCCAAGGTGCAGATCATCTTCCGCGGCGATAGTGGCTTTTGCCGCTGGAAAATGCTGCGCTGGTGTGATCATCACGGCGTCGATTACATTGTCGGTTTGGCAAAAAACAAGGGGGTAAACGCTCTGACGGCCGATCTGCAGAGCGAGGCGGCGGAATGCTTTGCGGTGACCGGCGACAAGGTTCGCTGGTTCGAGGATATCGACTACGGTGCCGGGACCTGGGATCGGACCCGCCGAGTTATCGCCAAGATCGAGTGCTCGAGTCAGGGTCTCAACCCGCGGTATGTGGTGACCAACCTCGAAGGGGATGCACAGTCGCTCTACGACAAAGTCTATTGCGCCCGTGGCGACATGGAAAACCGTATCAAGGAAAGCCAGCTGGACATGTTCGGTGATCGCACCTCCTGCCAGAAGTGGTGGCCGAACCAGTTCCGCCTGCTGCTCTCGTCACTGGCTTACAGCCTGGTCGAGGCGATCCGACGAATCGCCCTCAAAGGCACCAAGCTGGCGAAAGCCTATGTCGGCACCATCCGTTTGAAGCTCTTCAAGATCGGTGCCGTGATCCTGAAAAACACCCGCCGCGTGCGCTTCCTGCTCGCCAGCGGTTGTCCGTATCAGGATCTGTACTTCCTGGTGGCCAGGCGACTGGCTGCCGGTTAGCTAAAGGACAACTCAAAACCTTGCGTGTTGAAAAACACGCGCCGGATACCTTTGCTCAAAATACGCCTTCGCAGCAGAAATCACCGCGTTAACGGCTTCGTCCAAACCACAAAGACGAAAAAATCCCGCCACATCTACAGCACCGTGCCCCAAAAACAAAAAACGTCGACAAACCGCTACAAAATCGCTCACTTATGAAATTTGCAGGCTAGAGTATACGTGGCGATTTGTGTACACTTCGTTACCAAATAATAATAATAAATCCGCGAGAGATTCTGATCGTCGAGTATAACGGCGGCGAATCTTTTGCAGTTATTTGATACAACTCGTCAGCATTAGCCGACACTATTCATGAAAGTTGTTGGTATGGCGATCATTTGTTGCCGATTGTAGCAAGCTGAACTTTCTGGCGGTTCCGAGCCGCGCCACTTTCTCCTGGTAGGGGATTATTGCGCGCTGCGTCGCGAAACGAGTTGAAATTGGCGATGTCAGGTCAAAGTTGCCCGTCGCCCTTGTCTGACGTGCCGATAACGATGAGGTTGTTGCTGGGCAGTGGGATCAGATTGGCACGGCACCGAGGGCGCGGGCAATGCGGCACCAGTCGGATCGCCACGGCGCTGAGTCTGGCAGGTGAAACACGATACGGCGCGTTGAGCGTTGCACCCAGACTGCGAGCTTTAACAATCGCTCGCGCAGGGTCGTAACCTGGGCCTGGGCGAAAGCCGTATGCCGCGCTTTGAGGCGCAGTTCCTGGAACAGCACGTAAGCGGCGACGGTCATGAGGACTCGGAACTGGTTGGCGAAAAACGAGGTACAACTGCAGCGGTCGAGGTTCAGGCCCAACAGCAGCTCTTTGATGCGATTCTCGATCACCGCCCGCTGGCAATAGACCCGCTCATACACGTGCCTTGGCGTGGTCTTGAGGTTGGTCACCACAAAACGGGGATTGTCTTTGGCGTCCCGGCCGGGGTATCGCACCACTTCGGCTTTGAAGATCACCCGCCTTTCGTCATCCCAGCTGCCGGCTTCGTACTGGCACTCGCCGTAGCGCTTTTCGGTGTCCCCTGAGTCCCATGACAGGTGACGGACCTCGTCCATCAAAGGCTCGGAAAGCGCCTTTAATACCGAGTTTTTCCCGATCCCCACCACGAAATCCACCCGACTGTCGGTGAGAAAATCGAGTAGCTCAGGCGTCGCAAAGCCAGCGTCCAGACGCACCAGGATACGCACCTTGCCGAACGCCTTTCGCAGCCGAGCGATGGCGCGTCGCAGGATCGCCTCGGCGCCCTCGCTCGCCGGCGCCTCTCCCGATCGCAGCACGCTCGCAAACACGTACTGATCCGCCTCGTCGTTGAACTGAAATGAACACACCATCGGCAGATAACAGTGATCCCCGTAGTGCGTGTTAAAAAACGACAGCTGCTGCTGGCCGTAGGCCAGAATATCCGTCGGGTCCAGATCGATCGTGATGCGCCGTGCCTTCTTACCCAGGCGCTTGCGGTGACGCGCAATCACCGTGTCCATGATCGCCGTCCCCATGCCGAGCAGTGAACGCCCATCAATGCGGTTCTCGAATCGGGACAAGGTCGGCTGCGAGGCCAGCGCCTCGCCCGACAGCGGATCTCGATCCATCAGCAAACGCTGCACCGGGTCCGTGCTCAGCCGGGCTGCGTCGTTGCAGTCCTCGTAGCCGCAGGCAATCCCGTACACCCGTTGCGATAGCAACTCCCGCAGACTGTGACGAACCTTGCCAGCACAGCGGTCATCGCGAATACACCTGGAAATGGCATCGATCAAACCCAGTCGCTGATCGCAAGCCTTGAGCAGAATCGCCCCACCATCGGAGCTACTGTCGGGCCGATCGAAGCGGGCCTGAAACGCTTTCTTCGACAGACCCTTGAACAAAACACCCTGGGGACTGGTATGCTTACTCATGCAGAAGCCTTTTTTGTGCTTAAGTTGTTGTGTGCAAACACAATTTTCGCACATTTAAGGCTTTTGTTTTATCTCTTCACGAATAATCCCGGTTAGGGGATCCACAAATGTTTAAACCAAAGCCACTGGCAAAGGCGGTTAGCCTTGCTGTTGCTACCGGGGCGCTGAGTATCGGCCAGCAGGTGTTCGGACAGGACGTTATCGCCGATGCAAATGAGGAAATCGAGGAAATTATAACGACGGGCTCTCGCATCCGTCGTGACGGATTCTCGAGCGCCAACCCGGTTGACGTCATACTTACAGAGAATGTCGTGTCCTCCGGAATCTCCAATCTGGGCGATATGGTGCAGACCACAACCGTCGCAGCGGGTGCACCGCAGGTCACCGCTGCCACATCGACGGCCTTTGTACAGAACGGCGGTGCCGGCGTTAGTACGCTATCGCTGCGCGGCATGGGAGCAAGCCGCACCCTGACACTGATTAACGGCCGCCGTGCCGGCCCCGCAGGAACACGCGGTGGCGTCTCGGCCTTTGACCTGAACGTTATTCCGCTGGCGGCCATCGAACGCGTTGAAATCCTCAAAGATGGCGCATCGTCGATTTATGGCTCGGATGCCGTAGCGGGCGTCGTGAACATCTATACGCGCAAGAACGACGGAGGCAGCATCGACGGCTATGTCATGCAGCCGAGCCAGAGCGGCGGTGAAGAAACACGCCTGAGTGCAACGTGGGGCAGGGATTTTGACCGCGGTAACTTCCGGATTACGGCCGACTACAACAAGATTGAAAAACTCGCCTTTGGCGATCGCGACTACTTCGCCTGCACCGAGCAGTACATCTTCGACGACGCCGGCAATCGTGCCGACGTAATCGATCCGCGCACCGGCAAGCCGGCCTGCCGTGACACCCTATGGGGGCATGTCTGGCTGTACGACTACCAGGGCGCCGGCGGCAACGTTCCGACACCGAGCCGTACGCTGGCGCAGTACGACTATGACGGCGATCTCGGCCAGTACATACCGGGTATTGCGGTCGATCCGACTAACCCGAGCTTTCTCGTAACGCCTCCGGGCTGGTTTCTCGTCAACTACGACCGGACCTCTGATGCCGTGACCAACCTGGACCATCCGTTCCAGGATGCGTCTTCGATGATTCCTGAAGTCGAAAAGATGACTATCTTTACCGATGCGGAGATTGATATAACCGATAACATGTCCGTGTACGCTGAGGTACTGTTGAATCGTCGCGAAACTGCCTCCAACAGCTATCGTCAGTATTGGGGTTACATTTACAACGAAGCATCGGCTATTGGCTTCGGCACCAACCCGCTCAGCGCTGGCTGGCGAGGCGACCAGTGGCTCAGCCCGACGCCGATCACTGACCACTTTAGCAACCTGACCGAAGTCGACTATCAGCGTTATGTCGCCGGACTGCGCGGCGACATTACCGATAACTGGAACTTCGACCTGTCGGTCCAACACAGCCAGTCCGACGGTAAGTACACCCAGGACATCATCTACGGCGATTCGATCTGGGACCAGAACTGGCTCTACGACTACGGTAACGGCGAGTACAGCTGTGTCGGTTCAGTCACGTCCAGCCGCGGCGTTCCCTGTCAGGACATTCCCTGGCTCGACCCGGCCTTTCTCGCGGGTGACGTCGATCCAGCCATGCGTGAGTTTCTGTTTGGCGTTGACGTAGGCAACACAGAGTACACGCAGACGTCGGTTGAAGGTTATGTCTCCGGTGGCCTGTTCGATCTCCCTGCCGGTGAAGTCGGTGCAGCGGTGGGCTTTCACTACCGCACCGAAGAGATTAATGACGTTCCTGGGGCAGAGACGCTGGCTGGCAACAGCTGGGGTCTTTCATCTGCAGGTATTACGGCGGGTGATCAGGATACCAAGGCTATCTTTGCCGAGTTCGAGGTGCCGCTCGTAGCTGACATGACGGGCATCCAGAGTCTGGACCTCAACGTGTCCGGTCGCTGGACCGACGTCAACACCTACGGCGACGATACCACGTACAAAGCAACGCTGAACTGGCAGGTCATGGACTCTTTGAAGTTCCGGGCGAGCCAGGGCACGTCCTTCCGTACGCCAGCGCTGTTTGAGCTGTATCTTGCCGATCAGACGTCGTTTGTTCGCCAGAGCAATATCGACCCGTGCATCCGATGGGGTCAGGAATTGCAGGCAGGCAACATTACGCAGCGCGTCGCGGACAACTGCGCGGCCGATACGTCTGCGACAGACTTTCCGAATGGCCTGCCGGCTGACTTTGCCGGCGGTACGATTACGGCAACGGCAATCAGCAGCGGCGGCCTCGGACTACTCGAAGCTGAAACATCCAAGTCCAACACAATTGGTCTGGTCTGGCAGCCGAACTTCGCTGACTTCAGCATTTCGCTCGACTACTTCGATATCGAAGTCAACGACCAGGTTGACCAGCTGGGTTCCAAGAGCATTGTCCGGGGTTGTTACTCTTCCGAGTTCTACCCGAATGAGTCACTCTGTGACCTGTTCGACCGTAGCGGCATAGGCGGTGGTATCGACAACGTCAAAGACTCGTACATCAACGTTGCAACGCAGACGAGCAAGGGCTACGACCTGGCGTTCAAATACACGGTTACGGTCGGCGCTGGTGAGCTGGAACTGGACGGCCAGTTCACACGACAGCAAGAGCGTGAGACTGCGCTGTTTGCCGATGAGGTGCGAGACAACCTGGGACGCTTCGGTCATCCGGAAAACGTGGGTCGCCTGTGGACCACGTATGAGGTCGGTGACTGGTCGGTGTTCTGGGCAGCCCGTTACACCGGTAAGGTCAGCCAGGAAGCGGATTGGGATACATCCACGACCTACCGTGGTGACCCGGTCAACCTCGTACTCACGGCGGATTCGGTGTGGTACCACGACTTTTCTGTTACCTACTATATGGACGACTGGGGATTGAGAGCAATTCTTGGCGTGTCGAACGCGTTCGATGAGGAACCGCCTCAGGTTTCGACCCTGGGTCGCATTCTTTCGTCTGCCGGACGCTCCGCGTTCTACTCACAGTACGATTGGCTCGGACAGCGTTGGTTCCTCAACCTGACCAAGTCCTGGAAATAGCCGACAGAAGACAATTTGAAGATCGAGTGCCGGCATTTGCCGGCGCTCTTTTTTCAGGATAGTAGAGTCGCGCAAACCAACTATGTGGAAACCGGCCTCATGCCCCGAGTACTTGCCCAAGGCGACAACCTCAACGAGCTTAACGGGAATTTCGAACAGACAAGGCTCACCGAACCCGTATTCCTCAACAGCGTGCCAAAATGCGGCACACACCTGATGCGCAATATCGTGCGCATGTTCGTGCCCGTTGAACAACAGTACCACCGCACATTCATTCAGCACCCGGTACTCAAGCAAAACCTTGGGGCATTTTCACAGAAGAATCCGTTCCTAAGCTGGGGGCATTTGCTGTTCTCCGACGACTCAGCGATTTCCCTGCGAAACGTGAAACACACTGTCCTGGTTCGTGACCCCTACGACTGGGTGCTCGCCCGGACACGATTCTTTCTGTCGGACACTTTTGACGGTTCTATGGAGCACCTAAAAGGCGGCAACGTGTCCATAGCAGAGGTCATGAATATGATGATCCTCGGCATTCATCGGAAAGCACCCAACCTCCAGGAAATCTATTTGCACAACGCCGTCGGGTGGATGGGCACAAAGGCCGAACTGGTACGCTTCGAGGATTTGATCCACCACATCAAGCACCTCGATACCGATGACGCTGAAACGTACTTCACCGGCCTACTCGCCAAATGCGGCATCGAAAAAGTCCCCAACGACTGGCGCGAACGGATTCGTATCGGCTCTGATCGAAAACAAAGTGGCACGGCCAGGGAGAACCTCACTGGCCTGAAGGCCAAGATTCCCAACGAGCTACCGGACGTTCAAAAATCGATGGTCGACATGAGTGCGCCTGGCTTACGCTGTCTGTTGGGCTACAACTAAGCCTCTTAGTCAAGGCATTCCCGCATATTTCGTGTACAACGATACCCGAACCTGGGAACGCGATTGTCCGGAGCCTGCGACGTACCGGATATTGAGTTACTTTGAGCCTGCTCAGAAATCCTAAGACATTGATTACATTAGAGTAATTGGTGATAATTCGGTATAATGGTGCACGGAAAAAGCCCCTGAGGCGCTGGAAACCGTGCACCGATGATTCGTTCTCACAGCCATAAACAGCTTTCACTGGCCGAGTTTGACTGGCCGTTTCAAACCGCCCTGGATGAGAACAACCGCTGGGTGAAGATGAGTCAGTGCATTCCCTGGGATGCGCTGTCGGAGGGTTATTGCCGCAGCCTGTCGCTTCGGCAGGGCCGTCCGGCGAAGGATGCCCGGCTGGTGATCGCGGCGGTGATCATCAAGCACAAGCTGTGTTTGTCGGATGAGGAGACAGTGGCGCAGCTGACAGAGAATCCGTATCTGCAATACTTTGCAGGACTGCCGGGCTATCAGATGCAGGCACCGTTTGCGCCGTCGCTGTTTGTCGAGATTCGCAAGCGCATGGGACAGGAGGTGTTCGAGCACTTTCATGGTGCCATCATCGAAGCGCTCGAGTTAGCAAAGAAGAAGCCTGCTGGGAAGACTCGAGGGCACGAGCCTGAAGAGCCACCGGACGACGGCGATGATCGCTTCTCGGGTTCAGGCGTAAGGGTCCGGCAAGAAGAAGCAACTCACCAGGGAAAGTTGATCCTGGATGCGACGGTTTGTGAGCAGGCGATACGTTATCCCACCGACCTGAGTCTGCTGAATGAGGCCAGAGAGTTCAGTGAACAGATCATCGACAAACTGTATCCCCAAACTGCACTGAAGAAGAAGCCGCGAACGTATCGCCAAAAGGCGCGCAAGGCCTATCTGGCGGTTGCCAAACGCCGGCGTCCCGGTGGCAAGGTAATGCGCCGCGGGATCAAGCAGCAGTTGCAGTATCTGCGCCGCAACCTCAAGCATATCGAGGGTTTGCTGGCACACTGGCCGGTTGGGACGAGGCTGCCGTTGCCACGCTGGTTATTGCATCGCTACTGGGTGATTCAGCATGTCTATGCACAGCAGTGGCAGATGTATTGTGACAAAGTTCGCCGCTGTGATGATCGCATTGTCAATATCAGCCAGCCGTATGTGCGGCCGATCGTTCGCGGCAAGCAGAGCAAATCCGTGGAGTTTGGTGCCAAGCTCAGTGTCAGTCTGAGCAGCCAGGGTCTGGCGCGGGTGGACCGTCTGCGTTGGGATGCGTTTCACGAAGGAGGTGACCTGCAATCCCAGGTTGAAGATTACCGTCGGCGCTATGGATACTATCCCGAAAAGGTATTGGGTGATCCGCTCTATGGCACGCGCGAGAATCGGCGTTATCTGAAACACAGGGGTATCCACTTTGCCGGCAGGCAAACCGCTGGGACGGCCGAAGAAGGTCACGGATGCGAATCGGCAAGAGCTGAAGCGCTTGCAGGCACAGCGACGAGAGGAGTACCTGCAACGCATTCCGATCGAAGGCAAGTTCGGGCAAGGCAAGAACGGTTATCGGCTCAACTACATTCGTGCCAAACGGGCTGATACCTCGGCGGCCTGGATCAACAGCATCTTCCTGGTGATGGATCTACTGATCCTGTTGCGGATCTTTTTTGCACTCTACAAAAAGGCTCTTGCGGAGGGGATATTACCGCGACTGCGAACCTGGACAATGCCGCATCGGCGAAAGCGCTTGATCGATCGCCGAGGGTTACCTCAAATACCTGCGTACTGACTTTCTGAGGAAACTCTACTTTCGTTGTACGCGGGCAATCCTTCGACCGTGACCTTCCACGCCGCCCTCGAGGCAAAATGGGAGCAGATCGCACTTTGGCTGATGGCAGGGCTCACCCGAGTCGGTATTGTCAGCAACTGGCGGCAGATGGTTCCGGCGTTTCGGTGGGTTAGGGCCTGATCACACTGGACGAATTTGACGAAGAAGTCAGCGATCTCGATATTGAATGGTCTGTCAGTGAGGAAATCTAGGGGGCGTTCTCAATTAGGTTGAGTATTGTGGTGTAGGGTGCTGTATTCTCAGATCTTTCCGCGGTGAAAAATATGGCTCGGAAAGAGATCAGAGACGATCAGTGGGATCGGGTAAAAGACTTATTACCCGGAAAATCAACCGATTGCGGTGTCACCGCGAAAGATAATCGCCGCTTCCTGGAAGCGGTATTGTGGATTGCCAAGACCGGTTCGCCATGGCGGGATTTGCCAAGCCGCTTCGGCCACTGGCACCGGGTCTACGTGCGTTATAACCGCTGGGCTCACAAGGGCCATTGGGTCCGCATCTTCGAGGCGATGGCCGATGACCCGGACCTGGAACATCTGATGGTCGATGGCAGTATCGTTCGCGTTCACCAGCATGGTGCGGCAAAAAAAACGGCGGGATGAGGAGGCGATGGGCAAATCGCGCGGCGGACTGAGTACGAAGATACATGCGGCTGTCGATGCGTTGGGCAACCCGGTTCGTTTCATTCTCACGGCCGGTCAGTGTGCCGAGATTGGACAGGCAAACGCACTGATCGCGGGGTTTTCCGCCGACTACGTCATCGCGGACAAAGGCTATGACGCCGATGCGTTCATCGATTCCATTCATGCGATCGATGCGGTGGCGGTGATACCGCCGAGGAAAAACAGAATTGTACCGAGGGACTATGACGACTATCTGTATTGCGAGCGAAACCTGGTTGAGCGGGTGTTTCAGAAACTTAAACACTACCGCCGGATCGCTACTCGTTACGAGCGTCTGGCAGTCACTTACCTCGCTATGCTCAGCCTCGTCGCCACCATCATCTGGCTTAATTGAGAACGGCCCCTAAGTCGTGACGACCTATCTCTGGGTAAAACTGGTACACGTCGTCAGCGCCACTTTGCTGTTCGGCACCGGACTGGGTACGGCGTTCTTTATGCTGAAGGCGTATCTCAGTGAGAATGACGAGGCTATGGCAGTGACTACGCGTACCGTTGTTGTCGCCGATTGGTTTTTTACGACGCCCGCAGTGATCGTTCAGTTTGCCACCGGTCTGTGGTTGACGGCACACCTCGGGATTGCGTTTGATTCCATCTGGTTTGTTGCGGTCGTCGCCCTGTACCTGTTCGTCGGCGCGTGCTGGATTCCTGTTGTCTGGATACAGATCAGGATT
Organism: Woeseiaceae bacterium; assembly: GCA_965224505.1. Classification (GTDB taxonomy): domain Bacteria; phylum Pseudomonadota; class Gammaproteobacteria; order Steroidobacterales; family Woeseiaceae; genus UBA1847. The sequence continues at coordinate 593,550 of CBDCZL010000017.1, read as the reverse complement.
CGGGATCTGATGTCTCAGGGCGCGCGCAGAGGTGAGTATTCCGGGCTGATGCGCGCGTGGATTGCGCTGGGGATACCGGCGTTTTTGAGTGTGTTGGTTTTGTTTTATCTGATGTTTTCGAAGGTGGGGGTGTATTCGAGTGGATAAACCTGTTTACAGCAAAATTACTATTTCTCACAAAATTTTCGAAAAAACATTATTTTTCATAGATTTTCACTATTTTTCAGAATATTATCAACTCTTGGAGATGATACAGCTAGATAGCACCAAAATTCGTGGAAACCTCAAAAAAACGTCATTTTTCAGGGCCAGTAACGGTTTTTCATGGCCGACGCCTACCTGAAGCCGCCACGCCTGCGGGATACGCCGCCCTGCTCGACGCATATAAGCTGAACGCGCCAATCCCAGGAATGTTAGCCGCTACGGGCGAACGCCACAGAGTAAAGAGAGAGGGTGGCTGGCAAATACTGACACCGAGACATGCACCTGACCCAACGATTGAAAGCCACCTCACCTTTGCCATAAAGAATGAAGGGCTCGATCTTGCTTTGCTCTCAGAATTGTTCAGGAAGACCGGGCCGCAACCTATTGAGGCGATCGTTCGATCAAAACCAACTGGAAAGTACGCGCGGCGAATCTGGTTCCTGTACGAATGGCTAACAGATACGAAGCTCGACCTCGAGGATGCGACGAAGGGTTCTTACGTATCTCTCGTAGACCCTGACAAGCAGTATGCAATTGCCGGTACGAACGTCAGACGCCAGCGCGTCAGGAACAACTTGCCAGGATCCCGGAATTTCTGTCCGATGGTGTTCAGAACCAGGACCCTGGACGAGTTTCAGGACCTTGATCTGGCCGCGAGAGCTCAGGAGATAATCGACAGAATACCGAAGGACATATTATCCCGCACTGCGGCAGTCCTGTTGCTTAAGGACTCAAAGTCCAGCTTTGCGATCGAAAACGAAAAGCCACCTCAGGAGCGAATCCAGCGCTGGGGTCGCGCTATTGGCGAAGCAGGCCGAAATCCCACGGACTTTGACGAGTTGCTACGGCTGCAGGAAATTGTCATTGGTGACAGCAGATTCGTTCATATCGGTCTTAGAGTTGAAGGCGGGTTTGTTGGTGAGCACGATCGGACCACCCGAATGCCATTGCCCGATCACATAAGTGCAAAACCTGAAGATCTCGCATCACTCGTCGAAGGGATGTTTGAATTCGAACAGGGCGCCGCGGAGAATCTTGACCCTGTCATAGCAGCCGCGATCCTGGCATTCGGGTTTGTCTATGTGCATCCGTTCGAAGACGGGAACGGACGGATTCATCGCTATCTTATCCATCACATTCTTGCCAAACGAGAATTCAACCCTCCGGGTATGGTCTTTCCTGTCTCCGCCGCAATACTGGACCGAATCGACGAGTATCGGGAAGTTCTCGAATCCTATTCAAAACGACTGTTGCCATGTATCCAGTGGACTCCGACCAGGGAAGGAAATGTTTCGGTTCAGAATGAGACGAGCGATTTCTATCGATTCTTTGATGCGACATCGCACGCTGAGTTTCTTTACTCCTGCGTGAAACGAACGATCGAGATCGATCTGCCTGATGAAACCCGATTTCTTGAGAATTACGACAGATTCTCTGCTGGTCTTGAGAGCATGTTCGACATGCCAAACGTCACGAAGAATCTGCTGTTCCGGTTCCTGAATCAAAATGACGGGGAATTGTCGAAACGGGCCAGGTCGAAGGAGTTTTCAAAGCTGGATGCGGGCGAAGTTGAGGCCGTGGAGGAGCTCTATCGCGACAGCTTTGGGTGACTTGTCGTTTTGGAAGAACGTGTTCCACGCATAAACGGCGTAAATAGTATGCAGCCAGGTCGCCAAACGATGTTATTTGGGATTGACTATTCTATTATTGTCCTGCGGTAGCGAATCTTCCATACGAGATTTCCGGAAATCAATCTTTGTCATCGCGGGACGTCACAGCGACTTGCCTCTTTTTTCGCAGCTCCTTAAATCGCTCAATGATCGATTGGAAAAACCTGGGAGGTAAAAAGCCGTAACCGTATCTGCCCGCCATATCCGGGACCGGTCTCAGGTCGTATCCGGGCCAGGTAAATACGTTAACGTCCTCGAGTGCGTATTCCGCTGATTCCGGCCACCTGTTCCAGCGGAAGCCGGCCACTTGTTCCGCGGCAAAGCGGCCACCCGTTCCACGCGATGCCGGCCATGTTGGCGGAGCGTAGCGACGCGGGTTCGGCATTATGAGTTTGAAGTGACCGTGTGGGTCAAGTCGGTTCTGTTCTTTCGCATGGATTCTCCTTTGAGATGGATTCGGTAAGCGTTGTGAACGAGGCGATCGAGGATGGCGTCAGCCAGCGTCGGATCGCCGATAATCCTGTGCCAGTGCTCGACCGGTAACTGGCTGGTGACGAGCGTCGATTTTCGGTTGTGCCGATCGTCGAGGACTTCCAGGAGGTCACGCCGTTGCGCCGCCAGGAGCCTGGCGAGTCCCCAGTCATCGAGTACCAGCAGGTCGGTGCGGGCAAGCTTTTTCATGAGCTGCGGGTAACGGCCATCGGCGTGTGCGTAGCTCAGCTCATCGAACAGCCTCGATACGCGCCGGTACTGGGCGGTGAAGCCGTCGCGGCAGGCCTTGTGCGCCAGCGCACAGGCGATCCAGGTCTTGCCGACCCCGGTGGGGCCGGTGATCAGCAGGTTCAGGTGTTGCTTGAGCCACTGGCCACCGATGAGCGATTGCATCAGTGATTTATCGAGGCCTCGCGGATGGCGGTAGTCGAGATCCTCGATGGCAGCCTGTTCGCGAAGCCGGGCATTCCTGAGCCGGGTCTTGAGCCGCCGGTCGGCGCGCACCGTGATCTCGCGATCGACCAGGAGCCCCAGGCGCTCCTCGAAGTCGAGGGCTTCGATATCACGCATGCTTTGCTGCTCCTCGAGCGCGTCCTTCATGCCGATGAGCCTGAGCTCACGGAGTTTTTCCAGGGTGGGGTGATTTAACATCGGGTGTCACTCTCCTTGTCAATGGTAGTAGTCCGGGCCGCGCAGGTTATCGTGCTCGATCGCCGGCGACTCGACGGTGGTGGCCGGCAGCGGCTTTTTGTCGAGGTTGTTCTTCAGGATTGATTCCACGCTCTTGTAGGAGCAGGCACCGATGGCGAGCGCCCGGCGGCTGGCCGCCTCGAGGCGCTGGCTACCGTAGGATTTGCCTAAGCGCATCATGCCCAGACACGCCCGGTAGCCGTGCTGCGGATGCGGTCTTGATGAGAGGATGGTCTCCACCAGCCTGGCCGTGGCTTCACCGGTCTCTTTGGCCCAGCGCACCAGCCGCTCCGGCGTCCACTCGGCGTAATCGCGGTGGGCTTTGGGCATGTGCTGGGGTTCCGGCAGTTCAGTGTGCGTGGATTATCGGCGGCCGGCGGTGAATGGGACCTGGTCTGCCTGGCAACCAACCTGAGACGGATGCAGCCGCTGATGGTGATGGAATGACATCACACGGCAAACCGCCGACACCTTGAAAAAATCCAGCGAAAATCACTGAATCGGAAAACCACTATGAGCAATACCGGGAAAGTCGTCACCTTGACGGATCTGAATGTCTTCTATGGCGCAGACTCCTAGCTGATGATTTTGTCCCGAACCCAATCTCGGACGATCTTGTATGGGACCTGTACTGTCGATGCATCGACCATCTGAAGAGAATCTGGTGGGATCCTGAGTCAGCACTTACTCGCGGCAAAGTGTTCGACTTCGAGTAGTTCTCACGGCCGCGAGGCCGGATTTCAGCCATAGACGGCGCTTTGGCGGAACTCGGAAACGACTGCGGCCCCGCAAGGGGGCCGCAACGCCATGATACTCATGGTAAATGGCGCGCCCGAAAGGATTCGAACCTCCGACCGCCTGGTTCGTAGCCAGCACTTGCGCCAGCTAGGTCGCCGCGAGCGGTTACCCACCCGCGGCTCCCACAGATCCGGACGTGCCCGATTCGGGCATCCGGCTCCTCAGGCTATGGTGTCGCTGCGCGACGATAGACACTGTGAACGACACGCGGCGGGGGAAGTGGGTAGCTCGCCGTAAGACGAACAAATTTCTGCCACGTCATCCGCGCATGATAGGAGCGGCGATCGAGCCACTTGCGCCACAGTCGCCGAACCTCGTACAGAAAACGGGCCAGCGCACGCGCGTTACCTGTAATCCCGTAGTAGGCGTAGTGACCCTGGAGCTTACGACTCAGTGCCGCTTGCTGATCAGCCACTGACCAGTGACGATGCACTCGGCACCAGCGACCGATCTCACGCAGCGCGCGGCCAAAATTGGCCTTGGCCGTCTTGCGTTGTACTACCCAACGCCCCTTCCGGGAGCGTCCCCAGAAGTGAGTGAACCCGAGCAGATCGAAGCTGCGCTCGCGCTGCGAGCCGCCTCGTCCTGCGCGTGGCGGACTGCGAAAGTCCAGCAGCCGGGTCTTCTCCGGATGCAGGCGCAGACCGTACCTGGCGAATCGCTTCGCCAGCACGTCAAGCACCCGCCTCGCATCCTCTTCCCGCTCGAAGACCAACACCGCGTCATCGGCATAACGGATCTCAAAGGCCCGTCCCCGAAGGCGTGGCTTGACCTCGTGCTCAAACCATACATCGAGCACCTCATGTAGGTAGAGGTTACTGAGCAGCGGAGAAACCACCCCGCCCTGAGGTGTCCCCCGGTCGGGGTGACTCACCTCACCGGATTCCATGACCCCGGCGTTCAACCACTTGCCAATCGCGCGTCGGATCACACCGTCGCGCACCCGTTGGTCCAGAAAGCTCCGAAGGTGGCCCCATTCGACGTTGTCGAAGAAGCTCTCGATGTCGAGGTCGATGATCCAGCCACCGCCCATCTGCATCAGTCCTTCCCATAGCACCTGAAGTGCCTGGTGGGCATCGCGCCCCGGCCGGAACCCGTACGAGCAATCCAAAAAGTCTTGCTCGTAAATCGGTTCCAGCACCATCAGCACTGTTCGCTGGAGCACCTTGTCCTCCAGCGTCGGAATACTGATGGGACGTGTCTTCTTCGCCTTGCCCGGCTTCGGGATGTGTATCCGGCGCAGCGCCGGTGCCCGATACCGACCGGACTTGAACCGTTCGAGCAAGCTCTTAAGGTTCGCCTCCAGCTCGGCCTCGTACTCTACCGCCGTCACACCGTCTATCCCGGCCGCGCCGTCCTTGCGCGTACGCCGGTACGCCTCGCGCAGCCACACCGCATCGATGTGATGCGCTAACGTCGTCAGCTCCAGCTTCGGCTCAATCTGAGCCAGTCTCGCTAGCTTCTCTTGTCGCGTTGAGATGATCTCCCGGCTCGACGTCCGCATCATCTGTCCCTCGAGAAGCCCCATAGCCCGGTCCACCGCTTCCCTCCATCGGCTCCCCAGGGGCGGGTTCGCCGGCTTCAGCGGTACTATCAGTGGACTCCGACTGCTCGCTCTCCGTCCCACCTCGCTTCGTTGCCGTCGCTCGGCGGTACCACCGCGTTGTCCCCGTTCGCTCTCCCGGATCGGGACGACGCCCGGGAGCCCGGACCACTTCTAGCGCGGCGCCCGCACCGCCTCTTCACGCTGGAGAAAGCGAGCTCTCCCAGGTTCCTGGACGACCCTTGGCTACATGCCCCGCTCTTCGACCCCGGCGGACCGCTGGCAGCAGACCAATACGCTGCAAGCGATGCGGCCTTCCGCTAAGTTAACGACGTCGGCTCCGCACATAAATTTCACTTTCGAGGCTCTATCACGCGGCCTGCAGACTCCCTGTGTACGCTTCGCAGTCGGGGTCGCCCCCGGACCACGCAACACTCGGTTCCGGCTGGTGGCCAACCTTTACCGGTGCAGGGCTTGCACCTGCTGGGTCGCAAAGAAAGTTTCCGTCATGTTGTTCCGTCTACCTGACTTCCTCCTTCACCAAGCTTTGCCTGGCGCAATAACTTGTTGAAAAATAAGGTCTGATAGACGGCGCTCGTTGACCAGCTTTCAGTACATTGCATAACAATGCATAGCTTGTGTCGGAAATTTGTCGGAAGCTGCCCGGCGTCTATCTTTCAGCTTCGAGGCCCGTTGACATGCCTTCGACCGTCAACTTGACCGGCACGGTACTCGATCGACAATTCTCGCACTCGCTCCCTGGACTAGCGATAGTCGTCTTCTCGCTGATGGCGAACGGCAAGTACGGTAACCGTTTGTCGGTCCTCGATTTCGAACAGTGCCACATAACCGGTCGAGCCAAACGGAATCACAATCTCGCGGAGAAACGGGTTGGAATCTTCGGCCTTGCGACAGGAAAACGGAAATTCCTCGAGGATTGTCCACGCTCGATCGATGACATCCAGCGCCCGTTCTGCGGCCTCCAGGTCCTGATCCGCCAGAAAACCATACAATCTTTCGAGATCAGATTTCGCCTCCAGCGTAAATCGGACACGGAATCTCACCCTTCGCGCTTCGAGGCATCGAGGACTCCACGCAACGAATCCATGACTTCTTCCTTCGATGTGTATTGCCCAGAGGATTTCGCAGATTCCCGAGCTGCAAGGCCACGTGCGATGAACTCGCTCTCGAGCTTGCGGTGTCCGATCTGCCGGCGAAGTGAGTCCTCGACGAAGCTGCTGAGCGATTCGCCATCTCGCAACACGCTTTCTGCTTCATTTCGAAGGTCTGGCGTAACCCGCAGTGGCGGAATGGTTGCTGACTTCATGGTACCCTCAAGTGCATTGCATATGCGATGCATACTACGCCAACATCGCGCCGTGCGCAACGACCGGGGTGCGAATTTGTCCCTCCGGCAAATTCATCCTAAGCGGTGTGGTCCGCAATAATTTCAGGCGGCCCGTTGCAATGCATATTCATGATGCAGTCCACCCAGTATCGACCGGCTAATAACGCGATGTCGCGATGGTATTCGATGACGATGCACTTGCAAGGGCACCGGGAGATCCTCAGGTGAATCTGGTATGCCGGGCCCCAGTGAACTGTGAGGCCGCCCGGCATTAAAGTGACTCGCCCACTTACGCAGAATTCTGCGAAGGTGGTTACCGGTAATCGGAATCAGGTAATCCAGACACTCCCGACGGATTGTTCCTATCGTTCGCTCACAGATAGCATTCGCCACCGGTGTACGAACCGGCGTTTTCAGTTCTCTGAGGCCGAGGTGCCTGACCGAGCGATCCAGTTCATCCCCAAACTTGCGGTCCCGGTCCCGAATCAGGAAACGATAGCCGTGGTCGCCGGGGATTGCCTCTCGAAGCTGCTGCAGAGTCCAATCACTGCTCGGATGTGCGGTGACGTTGACGTGGACGATTCTTCGTGTCGCGTGCTCGACAACGACAAATACATACAGGACTTTGAAGGAGGCCGTCACGACAGCGAAGAAGTTACACGCGACAATCGATTCGGCGTGATTTCTCACGAATGTGGCCCAGCGTTGATCGGTGCGTCCACCATGCGGCCCGTCTGATCGTTCTGGCATGTACATTCGAAACTGGGCATCCGGTTTCACATGCAGCGGAAAACGCATCAGCAACATGCTGACTCCCTTGCGACAGGTCCTCGCTGACGCTTTCGACGATGAAATAATCCCGAAAAATCCACTTTATGGTTGGACGATAAAGAGGAAGGGCGATAAGAAGCCACAACCCGACCCATTCACTCCAGAAGAGCTGTCAAGGACATTGGCGAACGCGGACGGCCAAATAGCAAATCTCATATCTTTTTGGGCCTGGACCGGGCTCCGCACATCCGAGATTAATGCGCTGGAGTGGGGAGACGTAGATCCAAAGTTTGTCCACGTACGCCGTGCCCTTGTGGAGAACGAGATCAAGGGACCGAAAACTGAGTCTGGTAACCGGTCGGTGCTGCTGCTTTCCCCCGCAATTCAGGCGCTCAGAGCGCAGCGGCAATACACGTACTTCGAAGGGGGCACTATATCTTCCACAACCCAAGGACGAAAGCCGCGTGGAAGTCGAATAAGGCGTTCCCAGAGCACTATTGGAAACCGCTTTTGAAAAAGGCTGAGGTTCGTTACCGATAGCCTTATCAGCTACGGCATACCTACGCGAGTACGATGCTCAGCTCTGGCGAGAATGTTCACTGGCTCGCAAAACAGATGGGGCACAGGGATGCCACGATGATTCTGCGGACCTACGGAAAGTGGATACCCGATATTGATCCGAGTGCAGGAAGTAAGGCGGAACAATTGGCGCAAGAACTCGCGAAATAGCGCGTCCAAATCGTGTCCAAATCGCGTCTAAAACTTGCCTATCCATGCCCAACCATGCCCACGGGAACGACGGAAAAACGCAGCTAACACGCTGAATGTAAACTAACTTTTCAATGAGTTAGTAGAAAAGCGGTTGGCGGAGAGGGTGGCAAGTTTTTGATTTCCATAGAAATCCGAGGGCTTCCGGAATTCGTTTTGGATCTTGAACTTAGCAAAATTGACGACTAGGGTCGAACGAGGAAATCCGGCCACAGCCGGATCGCAGACGTAGACCAGGTCGTAGGCCAGCAGAAAGTAGACCAGGTCGTTGACCACTTCACTTTCGAGGCGCTGAGTTTGTCGGAAACCATCACTGCTCTTTTTGTTCGGCAAATCAGACGGCCGGGCCGGTATTGCGACGGCGGCAACCTGTATCTCCAGGTTCGCAAGTCGGCCAGCAAGAAGTCACTGGACTCGGTGAACAAGTCGTGGGCGTTTCGTTATGTGCGAGACGATAAGCAAACGTGGATGGGGCTTGGTCCCTATCCGGATGTCAGTCTGGCTGAAGCCCGCGAGCTCGCGACAGCAGCGCGCAAGCAACTCCTGAAGGGCATCGATCCGCTGACCGACAAACGGGTTCGGCAGCGAGAAGCACGGGCGGCTCGGAGCGACATGCTGAGCTTCGCCGAGTGTGCCGAGAGATACGTCGATGCCCAGGCGCCCGGCTGGAGTAACCCGAAGCACATCGACCAGTGGCGCAACACCCTGAAGAACGTGGCAGGACCGATCTTTGGCCACCTGCCCGTCGACCAGGTCGACACGGCGCTCGTGATGCGCTGCATCGAGCCCCTTTGGACGACCAGGACCGAGACGGCAAGCCGCCTTCGGGGCCGTATCGAGTCGGTGCTCGACTGGGCCACCGTTAGAGGCTATCGCGGCGGCGACAACCCGGCCCGCTGGCGTGGGCACCTGGACAAGCTCCTGCCACGACCGAGCCTAGTGGCCCGGGTGAAGCATCACGCGGCACTGCCATACACGGAGGCGGGCAAGTTCATGCAGCAGTTGCGAGCCGATACCGGCGTTGCCTCACGGGCGCTCGAGTTTACGATCCTGACGGCTGCACGGACCAACGAAGTGCTCCAGGCCGAGTGGTCGGAGTTCGACCTGGATCTCAAGACCTGGTTTGTGCCTGCCGAGCGCATGAAGAGCAAACGCGAGCACCGGGTGCCGCTGTCCGATGCCGCCGTCGCGGCAATCGACGGTGTCAGGCGGAAAAGCGAGCGCTATGTGTTCCCCGGCCACAAGCGCGGCAGCCACCTGTCGAGTGTCGCAATGCTGCAGGTGCTGAAACGCCTCGGGCGGAAAGACATCACCGTGCACGGCTTCCGCTCTACGTTCCGCGACTGGTGCGCGGAGTGCACCAACTATCCTTCGGACGTCGCCGAGATGGCGCTTGCGCATGTGCTACGTGACAAGACCGTTGCCGCTTATCGCCGTGGTGATCTCCTTGAGAAGCGCGCCAGGCTGATGCTCGAATGGGCGCGCTACTGCAGCAAGCCGGCAGAACCGGCCAAGGTCGTAGCGATCCGCCAAAGCACTGCATAGACGCATTGCCGATGCCGCCCTCATTACGGCATCGGCCGGTCAGATTTGGAATCTGGTGACTGCTAAGATGTTCAAAGCAGCCGCCTGAACGGCAGCTTTCAGGTTACAATCACAGTCTGTTGTTGACCCTTTCCAGCCGTTCGGCAATACCCCGACAGATCTGTACATGCGACAGAAGTTAGTGAAAGTATTGGCGCTCGCTCTCGTGTTGATCGTAGTCCCGGTTGCCTATTTCTTGTTCGTTCTCGAATACGAGGGAACCGTCACTGAGGGCGAGTTCAGAGACATCGCCATAGGGGCATCGAAGTCCGAGGTAATCGACAGAGCGCATGACACCGGTAATGACTACTCTATGGAAGTCAGTATCTACGGTTTCTACGACTCGTCCGGGCAGTATCAGCACATTTCGATAATCGAAAAGAGGCAGCCCATAGATGCGAAATCATTAGCGAAACTGAATGCCTCAGATCGCTGGGTTCTCGGCTCTTCATCGATTCTCGGAGAGGGTATGACAATCGAGTTTGTGAATGACCGATTGGTCAGCATCCAGTTTCTTCGAGCGCCTTTTGATCCTTAGATCGGGTTTTCTGACCGGCTGGTAATGTTAAGTGTTGTCAGTTGCCTGCGTACGCGGTGATGCGGATCGGAGGCGCGCTCGGTGGTGTGGTCGGTGATGTCGTCGTATCAGGAGCAGGCGACGGACAAGACCCAGGGGAGGAAACCGCAGCGTTGAATGGTCTGGGTGCGATGATGTTTCGGGCTATGGGGATTTGATCGTAGTGCCGGGTCCAGGGTCTGCATCTTTTCGTATTTGATAGCGGGATATTCAATGCCGACGTTCTGATAATCGTCGCTCGGCCGGTGTATTTTTTGCGTTGGTAGTCGCGGCAAGCGACCCGATCTTTTCCGTCGGTGAGACAAGCCGCAAGCAGCCCGTTGCCGCCGTAAGTTGACGGCGCTCATTTTGATCATCGGGTTTCGTTTGTATCGGTTCATGCGGCATGCCGTTGCGGGGGCGCCCGGGCATTATTCTGGGGCACAAGGATCTCGACGACGATGAGCGGTTCACCGCAGTGTCGGCAGGTGAAGGTCGGCGATTGTTCCTGAGCCTCCTTGTCCTTTAGATCCGCAGGCTCCCTCTCATCTTTGGCCTGGCACCGCAGCAAGGTTCTGGCGATCTTCAGTTTGTGTTGTCGCCTGGCATTGGCCAGCAGGCCGTAATGGCGGATGCGATGAAAGCCCGGTGGCAGGACATGCAGCAGGAAGCGGCGCAGGAACTCGTCGGTGTTCAGCGTCATGGATTTCCAGGGATTGGCTTTTTTGCTGCGGTAGTCCTTGTAACGGAACGTGACCCCCCGCTCGTCGAAGGCGACCAGCCTGCGGTTGGCGATGGCGATGCGGTGGGTGTACCGGGACAGGTAGGTGAGCACGGCCTCAGGGCCTGCGAAGGGCCGCTTGGCATAGACCACCCAGTCGATCTTCCTGAGCGGATCTAGGTTGCCAGCGAAGTTATCGGTGTCGTTGAGATGATCGAGTTTGCCGAAGAACCGGAGGTCGCCTTTGCCGTGTGCCTTGATGAGCGCCTCGAGGAAGTAGCGCCGGAACAGCCGGGCCAGCACCTTGACGGGCACCAGGAAGTTGGGCCGTGATCGGATCCAGCATCTGCCGTCCTCACTCAAGCCGCCACCGGTGACGATGCAGTGCAGGTGCGGATGATGGGTGAGCGACGATCCCCAGGTGTGCAGCACGGCAGTGAGGCCCACCTCGGCCCCGAGGTGCTTGTTATCGGCGGCGATCCTGAGCAGGGTCCTTGATGCCGTTTTGAACAGGAGATCGTAGACCCGTGCCTTGTTCTGGTAGGCGATAGAACGAAGCTCTTCGGGCAGGGTAAAGACCACGTGGAAGTACGGCACCGGCAGGATGTTGGCCTCCTGTGCCTTGAGCCAGCGTTCGGCGGCCGAGGCCTGGCACCTGGGGCAATGGCGGTTACGACAGGAGTTATAGGCGAGCGTGTCCGTGTCGCACCGCTTGCAGTGCAACCTGTGGCCGCCGAGTTCCGCCGTTCGGCAGCGCTCGATCGCCGACAGTACCTTGAGCTGCCCGAGGCTTAAGTGGCCACGATGGGCGGCCCGATACTCAAGTCCCCGGGCACGGACGATGTCGGCGACCTCCAAAGGAGGCCGCGACATACGCAGCTACGAAGCGAGGTTCTCAGCGGGCCTGTGGCCGGCTCGCCCCCAGCGGCAGGCGATCCAGCGGACCCTCGACTTTAAGCAGGGTCTTGCTGGCCACATGGCTGTAACGGGCCGTGGTCTCGAGCTTCTTGTGGCCCAGCAGCATCTGGATCACCCGGATGTCGGTGTTCTTCTCCAGCAGATGGGTTGCAAAGGAGTGCCTGAGGGTGTGCAGGCACACGCGCCTGTTGATACCGGCGGCATCGGCTGCCTGGTGGAACAGCCGGTTGAGCTGCCGGGGCGATAAATGCCTGCCCCCCTGGCCGGGGAACAGCCAGCTGCCCGGGCGTACCTGCTGCCTGGCCCGGGCGGTGCGGTACCAGGTCCTCAGTTGCTGCAGGACGGCCGGCGACAGCATAGCGGTGCGGTCTTTCGCCCCCTTGCCCTGGTCGATGCGGATCACCATGCGATCGGAGTCGATGTCGGTGGTCTTGAGCCTGACCACCTCGGAGCTGCGAAGACCTGCGCCGTAGGCCACCGACAAGGCCGTCTGCGCCTTGAGGTTCGGTGCACAGGCCAGAAGCTCCGCCACTTCCTCGACACTCAATACCGCCGGCAGGCGCTCGGGCTGTGGCAAAGGGCTCATCAGCGCCACCACCTCCGGGGTGCCGAGCGTGGTGCCGTAGAAGAACTTCAGCGCGGTAATCATGCTGTTGAGGGTCGGTGCCGTCACCCCGGCATCGACCAGGTGCAGTTGGAAATCCCGAAGATCCTCAGCACTTGCGGTGTCCGGTGAACGGCCCAGAAAGCGCGTCAGCCGAATAACGGCACGCAGATAGCCGGACCGGGTCTTGGGCTTTAATTTACGCATCCGCATGTCATCGAGCAGTCGTCGGCGCAACGGGCTGATAGACTTGTTCTTGGTCATGGGTCCTCTCCTGTGTTGTTGTTTGCTGCGTGTGGTAACCACAAGCTCAACACAGGGGAGGCCTTGACTGTTAATTTTTCGATGAACTCAGATCATTGCGACAACTACCGCGTTAGCGGTTTCGTCCGCTGGCCGAGAGCAGATATTTTCCAGGTCGCGGATTGAACGTCAGCTCTCATCATGAGCTGACGATCGCGACAGGCGTTACCCGCGGAAACGCGTCTGAGTGACCGGAATGCCCTGGTTAGTTGCCCCTCTATCGGTGGTAGACTCGAGGACTGTTGATGACCCATAAGAGACGTTCGTACCGTTTACAATTTTGAACGACTTCGTGCTAACTCGCTTGAGATTGTGAAAGCGAATGTGGATAGCTATGTTCCGAAGTAACGCCAACTGGATTCTGCTAATAATCATTGTTGTATTCTTTGGACTGACGGCGTGCAACACCATGCAAGGTCAGAACAAAATTTATCTAGTACCGACCGACGATGGGCAACATTTAGAAGTTGAGTTTCGTTCTGCGCGTCCGACCACAGCGATTGCTCTTGCAAGGACTCCAGATTCGACTCGCAAGGAGCGTTGGAGAATCGCTTCTACTGACTTTGAAATCATTCAGCTCGACGGCAAGGACGTGATTCATCGAATTGATGGTGCCCGATTCTCGTCTGTGGAAGTCATTGTTCCAGCTACGTACGTTTCGTTACCGAAAGACTATGCGCCGTTTTCACCCTTTAGTGATGGCGGGCTCCTCGTTCATAGTGGAAGGTTTCAGGCTTGTCCATCGAGTATTGAAAACGGCGTAGGAGACTGCGATGGGCCGTGGTTGATGCAGATACATGCCCCGCCCAACGGGCATGTTGTTCTGAATGGAGATAGATATGACGAATCGGCTAAATGGTTGGATTCGGACGACGGCACCAAAATATACATTGGTCAGGCAATGCCGAGCTTGAGCGTTAATTTCGTTGGTATTATTGATTCGGCATTGCCGCCCGCGATCTCTGGCCTAATGAATGCTTCATTGCCAGAGCTGATGGCATTCTACGGTCAGCGTCTCCCAGAGTTGGTTCAACGGCCCATGTTGTTCGTCTCCTACGATCCCGACTATGAACATGGTCATGGGAGGCAAGGAGGCATACTGCCGAATCAGGTCTTCATGCACTTTTATGGACCAACGTGGGAGGAGACTGATGTGGATGGTAATGCACAGAGGGATATTGTTTGGTTTTTTGCCCATGAAGCGGGACACATTTATCAACACGGAGTTACCGGGGATCGTAAATCATCTTGGATTCACGAGGGTGCTGCTGAAGCCTTCGCGTACCTAGCTCTTAAAGAGCTCGACATCGTTTCAGATCGTTATCTTGCCGCACATCGCAATCAGGCGCTCGAGGGATGCCGCGACGCACTCGCAACCGGAACACTCGCCACAGCAGCTGCGCGCGGCCGCTTTTCTGACTACTATCACTGTGGACTAATAATGTTCATTGCGATTGATAGAAAAATTCGTCTAAGAAGCAATAATCAACAAGACCTATTTGACCTTTGGGCGGCCTTGGTTTCTGATCTGAAGAAATCTGATTCTTGGGATGCCCCGACATTCTTGAGCAAAGTCGAACCATGGATCGGTCGTGACGCAGCGAGTCGATTACTGTCAATTTCTATTGAGGAACAGGTTAATCCCGAAAAGGCCCTTGCACAACTTGGGGGTTGAGCGGCTGGTCTTGGCCGATTCTGTTGAAAAACTCCTTTTTGATAATCGTCGATTTTTCATTTGCGATTTGCGGCCGATTTCTTATCGTAGATATGAGGAGGTAGCGCAGTTCCCATGAAAACACCTCCTGGCGCAGCTCAGTGCGGCTAACCACAGCCACAGGTTGCGCACAGGATCGAACAAAATTCTTCGTGAATTTTAGCGTCGCTCGCAGAACCGAGTTTTCAACAGAATCGGCCGAGTCCCGAAGTTAACTGGGAACCGGAATCAACGACTGCTTCGCGCGCGAAAGCTGACCCTCACCGCTTGTGAGTTATAATTTCAGCTGGTAACCCGAAGGAGACGTTGGGGTCTCAGATCATGAAGAAGCAACGCTTGAGAGTTTCTTGCGCTTTCGTAGTGCCGCTTGCGGTTGTAATGGGTTCGTTGGCTCCTGTCGCGAACGCCGATGAGGATTGCCCCGTGTCGATTCCCGACCCCGAGTTGCTCGGAGAGGCAGCTACCTCGCGTGTGGCGTGGTTCGGGTCAGATACTTTCGCGGTACGTTTGGCACGTGAAGGCGTTTGGCGCGGAATGGGCCGGGAGCGAGATTTCTTCGACAAACTCTTCTGGCACGTGGCGGGATTTCCGGCCGGGTATGGAAGACGAGTTTTCGGTTACCGGTCGATTGCTGAACGACGACAAGTCTCCATCGAATCCACTTTTTGACGGAGCAACGAACGCCCGGCTCGACCACATCGGCTGGTCTGTCTTAACGGGATTGGGGTTTCCCGCGACAGGGTGTTGGGAAGTTACAGGGTATTTTAAAGGCCAAGACCTTACCTTTGTAGTGAGCGTCGAGGAATCTCATTAGCGGCGAGATCGACGGTCGGCTATTGGCCGACTGCTGCCCCCTTGCCCTCGCTAATCCTCGACATTCGAGCGACTGCTCCTGGTAGAAGCTGACGGTCGACCATGTTGTTGCTCGATCATGGCCCTGCTCGATCGATCGGGGCAGGCGTCCATGCCGCGACTGAACGGGACAATTGCGCAAACCGTGTACGGGGTTGTTCGCCGAGTGGAACCCGGTGGAAGCTCTCGGACTTCAAACGCACGCCAGGTGTGCGACGCGCTCCGAAGGCTGATACGGTGGAACCGTTGCGAAGCGCCCTCGTCACCAGTGCACTGGTGACGAGGGCGGCAAAGCCAGCAACGACAGGGCGTCCCGGGTGGAAATTTTGGATGACGCTGGGATGATGTGTTCTGCTGTTGTTGTTCGCCGACGGAATTTAAGCCGGAGCCACGCCGGATTACGTGGCACAGGCACCCAAGGGCCGGCTCGGGGTGCCACGATCTCGCGATCGACGGTCCATTGTCAGAGCAAGCCGAAATACGGCTGAATAGACGTCAACCAGGCAGTTTGTGTGCTGCCATTTTTATCAAAGGAGGAATTCGAGAAACACAGTTCGACCCAGGCCCTGGTGGCCAAGTTGGAAAAAATGCCCGGTGACATTCCCCCAGGAAGCCCGGGCACGGTCTGCGATCAGACCGGTCCAGAAAGGGGATTGGTGTCCCATCGACCATTACCACTTCGGTGGTGGCGGCAGCGCGTACTGCCGTCGGTCAGACTCACTTACCACTCGCACAGCACCGTACAACTCTGGACCACCAACATCGATCAAACAGGACAGGCCTCGGCTAGCGCGGTAGCCGGCGGCGCCAGCTTGCGCGCCGATTTGCGCAAAACCATTGTTTGAGCACGGGAATAGTCGCAACGACAGGCATCGCTCGCATGTGGGCCAGGTCGTGGGCCAGACTCTCAGTCCTCCAACTTTTTATTTATTTTTCAGCTACTTAAAGCCAAAATTGGCGGAGAGGGTGGGATTCGAACCCACGGTACGGGAAAACCGTACACTTGATTTCGAGTCAAGCCCGTTCGACCACTCCGGCACCTCTCCTCAATTCCGTATTTTCGTTTGCGCAGACGTCCTGCGGACGTCAGTACACTTGATTTGACTCGTCGCTTCGCTCCTCGCCCCTGCGGGGCGCACTTCGTGCGTCCTGAACGGCTGCGCCGTTCGGTCGAGTCAAGCCCGTTCGACCACTCCGGCACCTCTCCTCAATTCCGTATTTTCTTGCGCAGACGTCCTGCGGACATATCCCGAGCAGTTCGGGGCCGAGATAGTGGGTAGCTGTATCGCAATTGTCAAGTATCCAATTTACCGGGTGCGGTGCCATAATGTGGAGCCGGCCTGAGGACTGACACGTGCGCCCGCTGCTGATCGTTACCATCGCTGCACTCATCGGCACCTGCTCCGAGGCGCCGCCGTTGCTCGATCAGATTCTTCAGACCGGCGAGCTGCGCGTGGTCACGCGCGACAGTCCGACGGCCTACACGATCAGTCCCGACGGGCCGTCAGGTCCCGAGTACGATCTCGTGCGTGCATTTGCCGAGGACCTGGGTGTCACGCTGATCATCGATCCGGTCGCGAGCGTCTCGGAGATACTGCCGAAACTGCTCTCGGGTGAAGCCCATATGGCCGCTGCGGGCCTGTCGATCACCGACAGCCGCCAGGAGTATCTCAACTTCGGTCACCCTTACGACTCCGTCGATGTGCACCTGATCTACAAGCTCGGTACCGGCAAGCCGCGCTCACTCGAAGACATCCTCGACCGCCCGATCGAAGTCATGGCCGGCAGCAGTCACGTCCACCTGCTGCGCGCTATCAAGGACGTGTATCCAACCCTCGAATGGACGGAAAACGCGGACATCGAAATCGCCGAACTGCTGACCAAAGTTGCGATGGGCGAAGTCGACTTCACGGTGGCCGACAGTCCGGACTTCAATATCCAGCGGCACTTCTACCCGGACCTGCGCATTGCACTCGACCTCGACATCGACGACCCGATCGCCTGGGCATTTCCCAAAGGCTCCGGCGACTCGCTGCTGGCCCGCGCCGACGAGTTCATCATCGCCTCGGACCGCAGCGGCTTGCTGACCCAGGTCCACGACCGCTACTACGGGTATACAAAGAAATTCGACTACGTCGGCACACGCAATTTTATTCGCCACTACGAAAACCGCCTGCCCCGCTATCGCGAAATGTTCGAGCAGGCCGGAAGAGACTGGAATGTCGACTGGCGCCTGCTGGCTGCGATCGGCTACCAGGAATCCCACTGGCGCTCGCAGGCCGTGTCGCCCACGGGTGTGCGCGGCATCATGATGCTGACGAAAGCGACCGCCAGCTATCTCGGTCTCGAAGACCGTGAAGACCCTCAAAACAGCATTTTCGGCGGCGCCGAGTATTACGCGCGGCAGACGGAGCGGCTGCCCGACACCATTGCAGAGCCGGACCGCACCTGGATGGCACTCGCGGCGTACAACGTCGGCTACAACCACTTAAGAGACGCGCGCACAATCACCGAGTGGCACGGTGGCGACCCCGACAAGTGGGTGGACTTAAGCGAGTCCCTGCCGCTGCTGGCGCAACGCAAATGGTACTCGAAGGTGCCGTACGGCTACGCGCGAGGCTGGGAGCCCGTGCTGTACGTCAACAACATTCGCGCCTACTACAACATTCTGCTCTGGCTCTCCGAGAAGGAACAAAACGACGCCGGTGACATCGAGTCAGAGCCGCCGGCGCTCCCGGAAGAAGCCGCGTAGCAACGCGACAGACTCGTCCTCAAGCAGCCCGCCGTTAACCTCAAAACGGTGATTCAGGGCGCGGGACTCGCAGAGATCCTCGACGCTGCCGAGCGCTCCGGCCTTTTTGTCGTACGCCGCGAACACCACACGCCTGAGCCGCGCCTGCACGATGGCCCCGGTACACATCACGCAGGGCTCGAGCGTCACGTACAGCGTCGCGCCGGTCAGGCGATGATTGCCGAGCGCCTGCGCGGCCTCCCGCAGAGCAACGATCTCGGCATGCCCGCTCGGGTCGGTGTCTGACACCGAACGGTTATAGCCGCGGCCGACAATCTCACGGCCGGACACGACCGCTGCGCCGACCGGAACTTCATCCACCTCTACCGCCCGCTGCGCTTCGGTTAACGCCGCGCGCATCGCGTCGATGTCCTGCTGTGACCAGTCGGCGGTCACTACTCCCACTCTGTTATAAATAAGCCATTTTTATCTTTTATATTCAATGGGTTATTTTCCAGCTAAATGGTAGTACCATGAAAAATACGATGTTCGAAAATTCCTAAAAAAAACGCTCTTTCCGCAAGTTGCCAAGAGTTTGACCGATATCCTCAACGCCCACACCAGCGGCCGTAAGCCGCTATCCATTCCATTCCTTCTGGTAACGGAGCCGTCATCGGCAGATCAAGAACCGGAATTGCCTGGATTGTATTGTCGAACGCGCAGATTGCGACTATTTGATCGCTTTCAGTGATGTCGATTCCAGTCACAGTCACTTGCTGTCCTGGGGCCCGGATCGTGAATGGAATGACAAGATTATCTTCGATGAAGGTAAAGAACCCAGTAACCTGTTCCGATTCATTGTAGGCATCGGTGGTCGCCGCTTGTATAAGTTTATCGAGGTATTTTTCCGCAAATTTCGCCATCTTCTTCTTCGGCTACATTTCCATCATCGCGATGTCTTCTGCCAGAGACTCACCTCAACAATGCGCCGAACCAGGGCGCCACGTTTTTCATGCCGGGCAATAAACTTACCATGCCTGCGGTCGAAGTCGGCTCGGGTCGCACACAACGTATAGGCATCCGACAAATCGACGAGTAAGCGCTTGACCTCGTCATAAGCAGAAGCAATGCCACGTTCGGCACACTTATCGGCTGTCCGCCAGCACTTGTGAAAATCCGCAGCCAGAGTACGCAAATAGTTTTCCCGTTCGGCCTGCTGTTCGGCCTGCAACTTTTTGCGCAGTATCGCTGCCTGCTTCTTTCTCGCTTCGGCAGCGGATGCCTCCAGCTTATGCAGGTCGGCGACATTGCGCCCTGGTGTCGCAGGCTTTGCACTTGTCGGCTGACCGCGCCTCAGGGCCAGGAACTGCTGTTTCAGTTTGCGCTCGGCCTGGCGCGATTTCCCGGTCAACAGCAGTTTAAGAATTGCGTTTTTCTCGGCAACAGGAAGTGTGGAAACCCAGGCATCCAGTTCCGTATCGCCCTCGCTGCCGGGCCTGAAATCAGGTGGGTCAACGAGTCCGGCAGCCGACAGTAAATCTTCATCTTTTTCAAGAAAGTCCGCCAGCGACTGCTGGGCAGCACTTAATCGGGAAAGTCCTGGTGGCGGTTCGGGCTCGGTGGTCCTGTCACTGACTTCACCAGCGTTCACGCCGGCAAGCCAGCCAAGATACAACGGACGCATATCGCCCCGTAGCAATTCGTCACGCAATGGCGCCAATCTTCCCATCCAGCCTCGCCCGTCCTCCAGGGCAAAGCGCTCGTAGTTCTCACTCTCCTCCAACACCCATTCAAGCAGCCAGTATGTCCTGGTCTGCCTGGCGGAAAAAGTGGTTTCGGTTGTAAAATCGCGGAATACCCCTGCTTTAAAGGCTTTTGTCGGCAGACGCAAACTGAGAACGCAGGTACACCAGTTTGCCACATAGACGTGAGCATCAAAGTAACGCCACATCCAGTCAACCGGTTCTCCCTTGAGATCGCCCCATTGATACTCATTTACGAAACTGGTCGCGGCAATGTTAGCGCGAGACGAAATCGCGCGCAGTTCGGCCATTTGCTTCGGCGTCAGTGACGTCAAAGTACTCAGATTCGCTACTTATCAACGCCGAGAGGCGCTTTTTCAGGCACAACCCATACGAGCCGAGGCGGTTTTTCGGGCCGCGCTCAATAAATTTTCGCGATTTCGGCACATTTTCTTGCCTGAAAGGTGGGGTTGCCGATCGGTCGTGCGTATTACCACTCATAACGTCAATATAAAGGATTGAAAATTGCGCCATTACCCAATGGTCATTGCGCTGCTTTGCGCGTCGTCAGTCTGGGCAGCCGATGAGCCAACCGTCGATCAGCCCGTGGTTGCGGACGTAACATTCTCTGAGACCGCCGCGTCTCCGGGAGACAAGGTCGTTCTAAACCTGAACGTCAGAATATTCCCGGCCTGGCACATTTACGCGCACGATCCGTCCGAGACCTTCATTGTCACGACGCATGAACTCCAGATCACCGATGGCCTGAGCCGATCGGGTGGCTGGTTTCCGCCGCCCTCCGAACTGTATGAGGCGGATCCATCGATTCTTATCTACAAGGATGACGTGACGTTCGAGCATGACCTTGAGATTTCGGATGACGCGCCTGCCGGCGCCCAGACAGCCAGCGTGAAACTGCGGTTTCAGGCCTGCGATCCCTACATTTGCCTGCCTCCGGAAGAAATCGAATTGAGCGCAGCGATTGACATTCGGGAAGAAAGCGGAGGCCAGCAATGAGGCTCACACTGATTGTTCTGCTCTTGAGCACGTTGATCGCCTGCTCCCCCGCGGTACCGACGCAAGAGACACCGCCCGAACGCCTGCGAGTCCTTTACGTCGGAAAAAACCCCAATACGCAAGAGGGATATTCCTACGGCGGAAATCGCGAATACATTGCCGAGCTGAACCAAACGCGCGCCGCCGAGTACGTAGGCTTTCTCAAGCGATATTTCGAGGTCGCCCAGGTCTATTCGGAAGACTACAAAGTCGATATGTCGCGCACCGTCGACGTGACCATCTTCGACGCGCTGCCGCCGGAGCTGACGGGCCAGGACATGGTGGCGGGCGAACGCAAACTGTGGAACATGGCAGTCGGCGACAAATGGAAATACCTGCCTGAAGATTTCGATAGCCCTGCAATCATCGTTGCAGGCGTCGGCGCTCCGGTTGGCGACTCACTCAGTCTAAAGATCGACTGGTCGTGCCACTGTCTCGGTGAATTCGCGTTCGGCATCGACGAAGCGCACGACATTTTCAATCGCCCGTACAAGGCAGATATCCGCTACGAGGACATCGAAACGCCGAACGGAATATTCGGTTACTACAGCGGACGCGATTTCGGCCCGACGATGCCGATGTGGCGAGTGCAAACGGAAAGTGCCGATACCGATGCCGCAGCTTATCCGCCCGGGTTCGTCTCAAAAGAAGGGTTTGGCGACTCGCCGGATGCCGAAGTCATGTCCGGCGGCAAGTCGATCAAATCCAGAAATGTCGTTGCGATAGGTCGTCATGGAAACTTCCTGCAATGGGGTTTCCGCGCGTCGCCAAGGTTCATGGAAGAGTCGGCGAAACTCGCGTTCGTAAACTCGGTTCATTACATCGCTAAATTCGACGGCAACACGGCCTACACAAAGCGTGTAAAGGGTTCGTATCCGAGGGATAGCGCACTTGACTACCCGTTCAAGGTCTCTGATCGCGGCCAGGAACTGGCGCGAGCGGAGTACGAAAGGCGGCTCAAACAATTCGAAGAGCGAGCCGCACTCGTCGAAGAGGGCGCAGTTGACCCGCGCGTAAACAGGCGGGGCCAGCCAAAGATGCGCGACCAGCACTACTACAGGAAATTACTGAACCAGGATCTGGTGAATGAGTTCGGTGAAAACTGGAACCAGTATCTGGACTACTACCTGGACAACTACGGTTACCTGACGACCGTCGGCAACACCAGGGTTGATGTTGACCCGGATGCCCAGGCACTAGGGATCGCCAACGACGACCCGGCTATACTCGACGCCGCGATTGACCTCCTGACCGGCGACAACGCCGAACTCGGCATGCGCATTCTCGCGCGATACACCAATGAATCTTTCGACTCAGCCGATGAATGGCGTGACTGGGTCGATGCAAACCGTGACCGCCTCTATTTCACCGAAACGGGCGGATATAAATTTTTTGTTGAACCAAGCAACAGCGGGGAGAAGCAGTGAACTACCGTAAACAAAATTTATTAAATTATACATAGCTTACTGTTATACAGTTCTTGAAATGTAGCTATTGGCAAAAGCTGTTCATCTGAAAGCAGGTGCTGCACCTGGTTACCCGCTGGCGGAGAGCATAAACAACAGGTCAGGGAGATTGGTGTTTGAGCAATCTTCTTGCCTGAAAAAATGGGGAGATTTAACTGATGCAAAAGCAACATCTTGATATTTTCGAGGCCGTCCGCCGGGTGAGCCTTGCGACCGTGTCTTCACTGGCGATGGTCATTTCCGGCGCCGCCTGGGGCCAGGACGCCGAAGAGGCCGAGGGTGACGAGGAAGCTGAAAGAGAAGAAATCATCGTAACAGGCACGCGCCTGAATCTGGAAGCCGGCCAACTGTCCAAGCAGGTCATCTCGATTACTGCTGAAGATCTGAAAAAGATGGGTGAGCCGACACTTGGTCGTGCGATTGCGCGTATACCGCAGAACTATGGTGGTCTGAATGATTCCAATGCCTATTACAGCGGAAGAAACGGGATTGGTGTGGCAAACGGTGCTGCCAACGTTGCCGGTGCTGTTACTGCGAGCCTGCGGGGATTTGGTTCCAGCGGTACGCTTGTTCTTGTCGACGGGAACCGGATTGGTAAATCCGGGATCCAGGGCGGGGTCCAGGATTTGTCAGTCATTCCCATGTCCATGGTTGAACGTATCGATATCGTGATGGATGGTGCTTCCTCGATCTACGGTTCGGATGCCGTCGGCGGTGTCATCAACATTATCACAAAGAAAAATGTTGAAAGCCTGTCGCTTGAGATGCGTATGAATGCGCCTGCTGATATGGATAACCAGGAGTTTAACTTCAGTTTGACCGGCGGCAAGAACTGGGATAATGGCAACCTGATAGCCGACATCAGCTATGATCGCCAGACAAGCCTGAATCGTGATGAACTGGATGCAAACCTTAATGGTGCAGCCGGTATTCTTTTTAGCCCGCAAGGGTTTGTTGATGAGATTTTTGCACCAATGGACAATCCGGTAAACGTTTATCTGAATGATGACGATGCCTATCTGAGCCAGGCGGGGGGCGGAACGATGCCAGCCCTTGCTGACCTGCAGGACTGGGTCCAGGGGCCAGCGAACCTGGTCAATCCAATTGACATGGTGCCCAAAACCGAGGAGCTGAAGCTGTATGTGAAGGCTGAGCAGAATGTAAGTGATGCCATTCGGCTTTTTGGTTCCGTCTCCTTCAGCGACAGGACAGTCAACAGAAATGAAGGGTTTAACGAGATCAATACGGATCTTGAGACTGACAATCCCTTTAACCCGACAATTGGTACTGCCCAGGAGCAGAGACTTACCGTCAAGGGTATTTATCCAGCGCTTGGCCAGCGAAGCAGTAAAACCACCAAGACCGCCATTTTCGCGCGTGTCGGTATGGACTGGCAACTGACTGATGACTGGTTGATGACCGTCTCGGCTGGCTATGACCGCTCGAAGGAAAATTACGCCTATGATGGCTACCAGGATTTGTATGATGGACAGGACGAGGAGATATTCAACCCATGGGGAGATGGTACTGGAAGTCTGGGTGACCCGTATACCTGGGCAGACGAATGTAACGTGGATGAGAACGGAGATCCCGCTACCATTAATGGTACCGTTGGCGAGTTTTTGGGGCGCTGTGGTAACAGTTGGGCGTGGGGCAAGACTGTCGAAACGTCCCTGGACGCTGTAATACGTGGCAGCCTGTTTGAAATGCCGGCAGGTCCCGTTCAGGTCGTATTCGGCGGTGAATACCGCAAGGAAAAGCTGACGGCTGACAGTTATAGTAACCGGAGTTCAAACTTCATAAACGCAGGTACGGATCAGGGTGAAATAAATGCCTCCCAGCGCAAACTTGCGGCCTTCGGTGAGATTTTTGTGCCGTTGCTTGCAGAAAAGCGCATGTTTCATGATCTGAATGTAAGTGCCTCTATCCGCACGGAAGAATACAGGAACGCCGGTTATACGACAGCGCGGCGATCAAGCAATGAAGCGAACTTTACAGAATTTGTACCGAATACGAGCGCTGACGGTAAAAAGTTCAATGCAACCACCTGGTCTGCGGGCGCGGTCTGGGCACCGGTCGAAAGGATTCGATTCAAGGGTAATTACAGCACTTCCTTTATGGCTCCATCGATCCAGAGACTTTTTGATCCGGTCAGGGAAACTGAATATTCCAGTCTTTGCGGTGCTCTTGTCGGGTTCTCTCCTTTTATAGGTCTGGATGCCAACGACCCCTATCCAACCAACTGGCTGCATGGGTGTCCTTTGCTTTACAAGATTCCAAGAGCTCCCGTCTTTGATATCTTAACAGTACCAGATTATTTCCAGGAAAAGCCATATACCCAGTTTACTGGCGGTAATCCGAATCTCAGACCGCAGCGAGGCAAGTCTCTGGCACTGACTGTCGAGATTAACCCGACAGATGATCTGAGGCTCAGCCTGACGAAAAGTCGCACCAATTATAAAGACAAGTTCACATCGGTATCCCGGTTTTTCAGGGGTGGCAGCCTCGTCGTTGCCGGGGTCGAGGAAGTGTTTGCTGACGTCTTCGAATTCTATGATGATGGTGAAGTGAAAACTGTCCTGTCCTGGACGCAAAATCTGGACCGCCAGCTTTTCGAGGCCCTGGACTACAGACTGACATATACACCGAGTACCGATTTCGGTGATTTCACCTTTGATGTCAACTGGACCGCTACCCTGAAGAGTGAAGAAAAGCTTGATCTGTCGGTAGACCGCCCGGATCTGGCGGTTGCTATCGATCTTGTTGGTCTTGACATTCCGAAATACAATGGAAAATTCCATGCTGGCTGGTACAAGGATGGCTGGTCTGTGAATGTTGATACCATCTATCGGCACAAGACACATGACTGGAACTTCTTCCAAAGAGGTGAGACAGGCTATGTATACAGGAGCAAGTGGGTAACAAACATGATGGTTTCCTATAACTTTGGCGAGCGTGACAGCATTCTTAAGAATGTGTTGCTCACTGCTGGCTTCAATAACCTGTTTGACGCCCGTAACAAGACTGACCTGTACAGGGACGGTGAGAAGGTTGCAGAGACTAACTTCAATGCCGGATCCGGCCGCGTAAGCGCCCGTGATCAAAGCTTCTTTGTCAGCCTTCGCAAGGAGTTCTGATTGGTGCAGGCAGCCTTGCCTGTAGACTGTTGAAAAAATGAGGACAAGGGGTGGTCTGGTGACCGCCCCTCGTTTTTTGTGAGGGCTATCGGGCCTGCCTGAAGCTTGAGTGCTCTATCCAGGGAAAGATATCTGGCTGAGGAGGATGGATTTGCCGAAGCCGCGGACCGTCAGCCGGTTCCTGCCAGAAATCCATAAAGATATCCCGCGCTGCCTCTTTCATTGGACAGCCGCTGCCAGCGTCATTGGCTGAAGTAATGGAATGATCCGCCCCACCCGAATTCGGCTTCGATGAGCCAAAATTGATTCACCATTTACATCAGGAGAGGCGGATCATTCCATTACCTACGGTTTTCAGTAGTGGCGCGTGTTTACAGGTTTGTTTACAAAAACAGCGTAGAAATGCGAGTTTTCAAGTAGTGTACAAGTGGTAAAAGTCAGTTACTACGCGGCTTACAGCCCACTTCACTACTCCCACTCGATCGTTCACTACTCCCACTCGATCGTCGCGGGCGGCTTGCCACTGATGTCGTAGGTGACCCGCGAGATACCGTCGATCTCATTGATGATGCGCAGGCTGACGCGCTCCAGAAATTCATACGGAAGATGGGCCCAGCGCGCGGTCATGAAATCGATGGTCTCGACAGCCCGCAGCGCAACAACGTAGTCGTACTTGCGGCCGTCGCCCATGACACCGAC
Organism: Woeseiaceae bacterium; assembly: GCA_965224505.1. Lineage (GTDB taxonomy): Bacteria > Pseudomonadota > Gammaproteobacteria > Steroidobacterales > Woeseiaceae > UBA1847. The sequence continues at coordinate 567,183 of CBDCZL010000017.1, read as the reverse complement.
GCTTTTCACGGGAAGAAAAACCGCGAAGGCCTGGCTGGTCTTGTCGTACAAACCGTGCTCGTGCAGTTCGTTGATAAAGATGTCGTCGGCGAGCTGCAACAGTGTCGCAAACTCCGGCCGCACTTCACCGAGTATGCGTACGCCAAGCCCGGGACCTGGAAACGGATGGCGGTAGACCATTTTCTGCGGCAGGCCGAGCTCAACGCCAATCCGGCGCACTTCGTCCTTGAACAACTCGCGTAACGGCTCGACGAGTTTCATGCGCATCGTCTCGGGCAGTCCGCCGACGTTGTGGTGCGACTTGATCACATGCGCCTTGCCGGTTTTGGCGCCTGCAGACTCGATAACGTCCGGATAGATCGTGCCCTGTGCAAGCCACTCGATACCTTCAAGCTTTTGCGCTTCTTCGTCGAACACGTCGACAAACAGGCCACCGATGATCTTGCGTTTTTCCTCGGGGTCCGTGACGCCCTTAAGCGCCGCGAAGAACCGGTCCGCCGCATTCACACGAATCACGTTGATATGCATATGTTCGGCAAAGGTCTGCATGACCTGGTCGCCTTCGTTGTGACGCAGCAGACCATGATCGACGAAGACGCACACCAGCTGATCGCCGATCGCCTCATGCAGCAGGGCCGCCACGACCGACGAATCGACGCCACCCGACAATCCGAGCAGCACCCTGCCCTCGCCGACCTGCGCACGGACCGTCGCAATCGCGTCCTGCACGATGTTTCCGGGCGTCCAGTCGCCCGGACAGCCGCAGATATCTCTGACAAAGCGCCTTAAGATTTCCCCGCCTTGCAGTGTGTGCGTCACCTCGGGATGAAACTGCACGCCGTAAAAGCGCCGTTCGGTGTCCTCCATCGCAGCCAGCGGCGAATTTGGGCTGCTGGCCGTCGCCCTGAACCCGGGCGGAATGGCTTCGACCCGATCGCCGTGGCTCATCCAGACCTTGAGCATGGGCGTATCGTTCGAGTCGCTGAGACCGCCAAACAGGCCTGAGTCGCCGGGCGTGATCTCGGCGTAACCGAACTCGCGGTGCGACGACGACTCGACAGTACCGCCCAGCTCGGCAGCCATCGTCTGCATGCCGTAGCAGATGCCGAGCACAGGCACGCCGAGTTCGAACACCGCGTGAGACGCGCGCGGCCCTTCGTCAAAGCGCACCGACTCGGGGCTTCCCGACAGGATGACACCGTCGGCGCAAAAGGCGCGAATGGCCTCTTCCGACAGGTCCCACGGGTGAATTTCCGAATACACGCCGATCTCGCGGACGCGCCTGGCGATTAACTGCGTGTACTGGCTGCCGAAATCGAGAATCAGCAGCCGATGCGCGTGAATGTCTGCCGACATCAGTTCTTGGACCGGTAGTTGGGTGCTTCTTTGGTAATCGTTACGTCGTGCACGTGGCTTTCGGTCATGCCGGCGCCCGTGATACGCACGAAACGCGGCTTTTCGCGCATCTCCTCGATGCTGGCACTGCCCGTGTAGCCCATCGCGGCACGGATACCGCCGACCAGCTGATGCACGATCGCGACGAGCCCGCCTTTGTAGGCCACCCGGCCTTCGATGCCCTCGGGGACGAGTTTCTCGAGTTCTTCGGTGGCGTCCTGAAAATAGCGGTCGGACGAGCCGTGCGAACCGCCCATGGCACCGACTGAACCCATGCCACGATAGGCTTTGTACGATCGGCCCTGATACAGCTCGACTTCGCCCGGCGACTCTTCGGTACCGGCAAACAATCCGCCGATCATGGCCGAGTAGGCACCCGCAGCCAGCGCTTTCGCAATATCGCCCGAGTAGCGTATGCCGCCGTCGGCGATCAGCGGCACGCCGGATTTTTTCAGCGCATCGGCAACCTCGGCGACCGCCGATATCTGCGGTACACCGACGCCGGCCACGACGCGCGTCGTGCAGATGGAGCCCGGGCCGATGCCGACCTTGACACCGTCCGCGCCGGCCTCCACGAGCGCCAGCGCGGCGTCGGCCGTGACGATGTTGCCGGCAATAATCTGCACGCCATCGTGCATCGACCTGATGCGCGATACCCGCTCAAGAACGCCCTGAGAGTGACCGTGCGAGGTATCGACGACCAGCACGTCGACGCCGGCCTCGACGAGCGCCGCCACGCGATCGTCGGTATCCATGCCTGTACCGACCGCGGCACCGACGCGCAGCGCACCGCTGGAGTCCTTGCACGCATTCGGGAAGTCCTTGGCCTTCTGAAAGTCCTTGGCCGTGATCATGCCCAGCAACTCGAAGTTCTCGCCGACCACGAGCACTTTCTCAATGCGATGCTTGTGCAGCAGCGACAGCACTTCCTCATCCGATGCACCCTCGCGCACCGTCACGAGCCGTTCCTCGGGCGTCATCACCGACGAGACAGGCGCATCAAGCTGCGTCTCAAAACGCAAGTCGCGGTTGGTTGCTATCCCGACCGTGCGCTCGCCGTCGACGACCGGCACACCGGAAATGCCCATGGCTCGCGTCAGATCGATGACGTCGCGAATGCTCATGTCCGGCGTTACCGTTATTGGGTTGCGCACCATGCCGGACTCAAACTTTTTGACCGCGCGCACTTCCTTCGCCTGTGCGTCGATCGTCATGTTCTTATGCACGATGCCGATGCCGCCTTCCTGGGCAATAGCAATCGCCAGTCGGGACTCGGTAACGGTATCCATCGCCGCCGACAGCAACGGGATGTTGAGGCGGATTTCGCGGGTCAGCGAGGTGCTCAGATCGACTTCGCGGGGCAAAACATTCGAGTAGCCGGGCTGCAGTAAAACGTCGTCAAAAGTTAGGGCTTCCCCGGCGATGCGCATGGCGGCTGGTCCTGCTCGGATTCAGATTAGCCGGCGATTGTACGCGCGCGCGATTTGCGGGTAAACGTTTATACTCCACGAATGTCAACCGAAGCCGCAATCACCGTCAGCCAGCTCAACCGCCGGGCGAAAACGCTGCTCGAACAGGGCATCGCGAAACTTTGGATCGAAGGCGAAATGTCGAACATCGCACGACCGGCGTCCGGCCATATCTATTTTAGTCTCAAGGACGACAGCGCTCAGATTCGGGCTGCGTGGTTTCGTCAGCGGCAGCGCGGCCCGGCCAGCGGCTTTAAGGCAGGCGATCTGGTGCGTGCATTCGGCAAAGTCAGCCTGTACGAGGCGCGCGGCGACTACCAGCTCATTGTCGAACAGCTTGAACCCGCCGGCGAAGGTGTGCTCAAGCGGCGCTTCGACGCACTCAGGAAAAAACTGCTCGCCGAGGGGCTGTTCGATGAGGACCGCAAGCAGGCCCTCCCCACACTGCCACAACGAATCGGTGTCATCACATCACCGAGCGGCGCAGCCATTCGCGACGTGTTGAGCGTCCTGCGCCGCCGCTTCGCGTCCGTGCCGGTTGTGGTTTACCCGGCGGCCGTGCAGGGGGAGGCTGCTCCGGGTGAGCTGATCGCGGCGCTGGACGCGGCGGTTCGCCGGGGCGAGTGTGACGTGCTGCTGCTCACGCGCGGCGGCGGCTCCATCGAGGACCTGTGGGCGTTTAACGACGAGCGGCTCGCGCGCGCGATCGCGGACTGCCCGCTGCCGGTCATAAGCGCGGTCGGCCACGAAGTGGACTTCACAATCGCCGATTTCGTCGCCGACCTGCGCGCGCCTACGCCATCGGCTGCCGCGGAGTGCCTGGTACCGGACCAGCAGGACTGGCTGCGGCAAATCGATCAGCTGGCGGCGCGGATGACCCGTGTCGGCCAACGCGCGCTCGAAGACCGGGCCCAGCAGCTCGACTGGCTCAGTCGGCGGCTCACCGCGGCCAGCCCACGGGCATCGCTCAGGCGGCAACACGACAGACTGCGTGACGCCCGGACTCGGCTTATCGGCACCACGCAGCGTCAGCTACTGCGGCAGCGCAACCAGGTGCAGGCGCTGGAACGTGAACTACTGCAGCAATCCCCTGCTATCTCGGTGCAGCAATCGATGGGTGCGCTGGAGTCGCTGCGCCAGCGGCTGATATCCGCGGCGCGCGGTACGGTGTCCGACACCGCGCATCGGCTTGCACTGCTGGGACGCGGCCTGCATTCCGTAAGCCCGCTTGCAACACTGGAGCGCGGTTTCGCGATCGTGCAGGCGCAAGCCAGTGGCGACGTCATTACCGACGCGCGGGCCGTCGAGGCCGGTGACGGCATCCGGGCGAGACTCGCCCACGGTGAATTGTCCGCCACGGTAACGAAGGTCAGGACCAAATGATCCGCGCGGCGCTGTTGTGTCTGCTGCTGGCCTCGGGTGGCGGATTTGCTACCGAGTCGTCGCTACGTCCGGGCGGCGTGGCGTTTGTCGATGTCGGCGATGCATCGTCCGGGAGGCCCGATGTCAGGTTTGACGGGCGGCGCGTACTCGTGCTGCAGCGGGACGACCGCTGGCTCGCCGTCGCGGGCCTGCCGCTCGACACCGAGGCCGGCGTTGTGGCGCTCAGCGTTGACGACACCGTCCGTGAACTTCAGGTATCGGCACACGCTTACCGTGAACAACGTCTCACGGTGAAAAACCAAAGTCACGTCACGCCGGACCAGGCGCAGCTCGACCGAATTTATTCCGAACGCAAAATTATCGATGAGGCACTGCACCGGTTTCGAGAGGTTGCCGTCGACGGCGTCGCGCTCGCCGCGCCCGTCGACGGACCGCGCAGCTCCAGCTTCGGACTGCGGCGCTTTTTCAACGACCAGCCTCGCTCACCCCATAAAGGCATGGACATTGCGGCCGCCGAGGGCGTGCCGATCGTGGCGCCTCGGGCAGGTCTCGTCACGGCAACCGGTGATTTCTTTTTCAACGGCAATACCGTCATCGTCGACCACGGCCAGGGCTTCGTCACCCTGTACTGTCACCTGAGCGACATCGCCGTTGAGGAAGGCGAACGGGTTGCGACCGGCGATCGGCTCGGCGCTGTCGGATCGACCGGACGCGTGACCGGGCCGCACCTGCATTTCGGAACTTATCTGAACGGTACTGCCGTGGACCCGGCTATTTTTCTCAAGAACGATTAGATTCAAACCGCCTGTTAACCACAGGAATCGAAGAACTCACAGATGACGGGGCGAAATGCGTCCATGTCCACGAGAAACGAATCGTGGCCCCGGATGCAGTCCAGCTCGGCGAGCTGCGTGTCGCGGCAGACCGAGGAGATGCCGTCGGCCAGTTCGCGCTGCTGCTCAAGCGGGAACAGAATGTCGGTACGCACGCCGATCACGAGCGCACGTTCGAGACGCAGGCGGCTGAATCCCGACGCCAGCGAACCGCCGTACTCTGCCAGATCGAACAGATCGGAAGCGTGCGAAAGGTACAGATAACAGTTCGGATCGAACGCACCGCTGAATTTCTTTGCGTGATTTTCGAGATAGGCTTCGACCGAGAACTCGGCAACGAACTGATCGTCCACACGGGTCGGATCGGTCGAGCGCTCACGACCGAAGCGCTGCACCCACTCTTCGGCCGATCGATACGTCATCATGCCGAGTTTGCGCGCGAGACGCTGCCCGGCAATGGGCGGATCGGCCGGGTCGTAATTGCCGTTGTCCCACTTCGGGTCCGATCGAATCATTTCCCGCTGCAGCGAGCGCACGGCAATCGAGAATGGCATCGCCCGTGCAGCCGACGATATCGACACAAAGCGCTCGACGGCGTCGGCGTGGCGCACGCAGTACGCCAGCCCGCTCATCCCGCCCATTGAACACCCGACGACCGTGTGCAGCGATTCAACGCCAAGATGCCGCACGACAAAATGCGTCGTATCGGCAACGTCCTCCAGCGTCAGCACGGGAAATGTCAATCGGTAGCGCTCGTCGGTCGCGGGATTGACCGACGCGGGCCCGGTGGAGCCGAAACAGCTCCCGAGCGAGTTGACGCAGATCACGAAAAAACGATCGGTGTCGATCGGCAGACCCGAGCCGATCATGTCCTCCCACCAGCCCGGCGACTGATCCGCTGCGGACGAGCTTGCATGGGCCGACGGTGACAGCCCCGTGAAAATCAGGACTGCATTGTCTTTGTTTGCCGACAGCTCGCCCCAGGTCTCGTAGGCCAGCGTCGGACTCTCGACACGACCTCCGCGGTGCATGCGAAATTCGCCGTCGTGAACGTAGAGCTGCCTTGCCTGACTCATTTTTTCACCTTTTTCAGAAGCCGCTTGCGCTTGCGTTCCTGCCTTGGTGTGAGTTTGTTACGGCGGCCCTTATACGGATTATCGCTGGTTCTGAAAGCGAGCCGCACCGGCGTACCCTTAAGTTTAAACGCTTTTCTGAAGCGATTGATCAAATATCGCCGATACGCGTCCGGCGTCCGTTCGGTCTGATTGCCATGGATGACAATGACCGGCGGATTGCGCCCGCCCTGATGCGCATAGCGCAGGCGAATGCGGCGCCCGCGCACCAGGGGCGGCGGATGTGCCATGACGGCCGCTTCCAGTTCGCGCGTCAACTCGGTCGTCGACATGTCGCGCATCGCCGCCGAGTGCGCGCGTTCGACGGCGGGCAGCAAATCGCCGACGGCCGTTCCGTGCAGTGCCGAAATCGTGATGCGCTCCGCGAAGTCGAGAAACGGCAAGCGCCGCTCGAGATCGTCGCGCACTTTTTTACGGCGGTCGGCCGACAGTCCGTCCCATTTATTGGTAACTACCACCAATGCGCGCCCGCGTTCGGTCACCAGTCCCAGCAGGCTGACATCCTGCTCGGTCACGCCTTCCTGAGCGTCCAGCACGGCGATGACAACTTCGGCCTGCTCGATGGCCTGCAGCGCCTTGACAATACTGAACTTTTCAATGGCTTCATGGACGCGTGCCCTGCGTCGAATCCCGGCCGTATCGATGAGCACGTAGTTGCGATCATTGCGCTCGAACGGCACCGCGACGCTGTCGCGTGTCGTGCCCGGCTGATCGTAAACAACCAGCCGGTCCTCACCGAGAAGCCGATTGACGAGCGTCGACTTGCCGACGTTGGGGCGGCCGATCACGGCAATTCTGAGTTCCTGATCGTCGTCGACGGTCTCGTCCGGTTCGTCGCCCGGATCGAAATCCGCGAGCACGTGCTCCATCAGTGCCGCGATCCGGTCGCCATGTGCGGCCGAAACCGCGAGCGGTTCCCCAAGCCCGAGGCCATGGAATTCACTGTTGGCGATTGCGGCGTCGAGCCCTTCGGACTTATTGACCGCGAGCCAGGTTTTTTTTGCGAAACGGCGCGCAAGCTCGGCGACGTGCTCGTCGGCTGCTGTCAACCCGCTGCGCCCGTCGACCAGGACGATCGCTGCATCGGCCTCACGCAAAGCCCGGCGGGTCTGCTCGACCATCGCCTCTTCGATCCCTTCCTCACCGCCGGCCACTCCACCCGTGTCGATGACGAGGTACGGCACGGGACCGAGCTGGCCAAAACCGTACTTACGGTCGCGCGTCAGTCCCGGGTAGTCGGCGACCAGCGCGTCGCGCGTCCGCGTGAGGCGATTGAATAGCGTGGATTTTCCAACGTTAGGGCGGCCGATCAGCGCAATGACGGGGAGCATTTCCAGGTCCTCAGGACGAGTCGGGCTTATCCTCTGCAATGTCCGGCGCGGTGCGCACCGGTTCCGGCCGGATCACCTCGTAGGCGGCAACCGACCCGTTGTCGCTTTGTACGTACAGACGATCTCCGGCGACCAGCGGGTCGCTCGTAATCGCGTCCTTGCCGAAGCGCGTCCGCGCGACCAGCGAACCGTCGTAGTTACTGAAAAAATGCAGATAGCCTTCGAAGTCGCCGACCACTACGGTTGTCTGGTACGGCACCGGTAAGGTCGGCTCACGCCGCAGCAATGCGTCGTTGCGCCAGGATTCCGCGCCACTGCCTCGCAGCATCGCCAGGATTTCTCCGTCCGCTCTGGCCGTGTAGACATTATTCCAGTCGGCAGCCATGCCCACATAGGTGGACTCGTCCTTTTGCCAGAGTATTTGTCCGGATTCAGCCGCGATCGCGGCAATACGGCCCTGATACCCGGCAGCGTACAAATCCTGCCCGACCACGGCGATGCGGCCGTCGATGTCCGACAGTCTGTCCAGGTCGGAACGCCCCGACGGCATGGCAAGCAGCGACTCCCACTCGATATCGCCGGTTTCGGCATTGACGGCCAGCAGGCGGCCGTTGTCGAACCCGGCCACGACCAGGGACCCGACCAGCAATGGCGACGATGCGCCGCGCATGGTCAGAGCCGGCGTCGATTGTTCGATTGACCAGCGCGGCTTGCCGTCGAATCGCGACAGCGCCTGCAGCCGATTATCGATGGACTGCACGACGATCGAGTCGTTTTTTATCAGCGGGTGCGCCAGCGTCTCCCCGCCGATGTAGGTTCGCCACTGTTCCTCACCGGAGTCGGCATCCAGCAATACAATATGGCCGTCCTTACCGGCGACGACGACGACACCGTCACCTGAGGCAGGTCCTGCGGACAGCTCGGTCCTGAGGTCGGTCTTCCAGACCGGGCGGCCGTTCTCCGGATTCAACGCAACGACGTTGCCATCCTGACTGGCCGCATACACACGATAGCCGTCGCCGGAAGGCCGCAGTCCGACCAGCAGATAATCCGACTCACCGCCGACTTTCGTGTTCCAGACACGCTTGATTCTGACGGTCTGTTCGAAATCGACGAGTTCCTTCGGCTCGAGTTCTTCTTCCTTGTCGCCGAACAGTCCGCAGCCGCCCAGCAGTGAAATCGCGGCCAGAACCAGCGGCCAGCGTTTCACCGGTCTGCTCCGCTTGCTTCGCTGTCGGCACCGGTCGGCTCAGCGTCATCGGCGGCCTCGGCGTCGTCGACCGGTACTTCAGTGGGTTCTGCACTACCCGCCTCCACTGGTGGCAGGTCCAGGATCTTCCACTGCACCAGGTTTAAGTCCACGGTCGACTGAGCCGCCGGATCGGACACGACGCTCTGGTAGGCAGCCTCGGCTTTCCGTACCTGCCCGAGCATGGCGTAGGCATCGCCCAGCACTTCACCGAACGGCGCCGCGAAGGCCTCGTCCCCGATCCCGTCCAGTAGTGCCACGGCATCCTCGGGTTTGTCCTGGTACAGGTAGATTCTCGCGAGGCGCAGCCGTGCGACGTTTTGCATAGCGGCGTCCGAGGCGTTCTCAACCACACCCATGAGCGCATCAGCCGCGTCCTGATCGCGGTTACGATCCATATACAGACGCGCAAGCGCGAGGCCTGCCTGAGCCGCGTAAACGGTATCCGAGTATTCGGCCTGAATCTCCGCTGCCACTTCTTCCGCTTCCTCGAGTTTCGTGTCGGCCACGTACTCCGCAAGCGTTTCGAAGCGATTCGATGCCTCGGTCTCGGCAATCAGTTTCTTGCTGCTATAGTAATTCATGCCGACCAGAATGCCGACACCGACGACCAGACCGCCAATTATGTAGGCGCCGTACTCCGACCACCATGAGCGAATCTGATCTATCTGTTCCTTTTCCGAAAGTAAATCGTCCACAAATCGCCTCTAAATCAGTTTGTTCTTCAGCACCTCGACGAGACGGTCGAGCGCAATGGATTGCTGTTCGTCGCCTGAACGCAGCGGCTTAATGCCGATGCTGCCGTCGGCAAGTTCCTGTTCACCTAAAATCAACGCAAATTCCGCGGCGCTTTTGTCGGCGCGCTTCATTTGCGACTTAAAACTCCCGCCGCCCAGATTCAGTTCGACCCGAATGCCCGCGATCGCGTTCCTCAGCTCTTCGGCAAGTGCAAATGCCTTTTGCCGCGTGCCATCCCCGAGGGCGGCAATGTACACGTCGGGTTGCGCCGCCGGCGCCTCACCGCCGCAGACCTCGTACAGCGCCACAAATCGTTCGATGCCCATCGCCCAGCCGACGGCCGGCGTTGGCCGTCCGCCGAGTTTTTCGACCAGTCCGTCGTAGCGACCGCCCGAACACACGGCACCCTGCGACCCCAGCGCGTCGGTGACCCATTCGAACACGGTCCGCGAATAGTAGTCGAGTCCGCGAACCAGGCGCGGATTGACCGTGTACTCGACCCCTGCCGCGCCCAGCAACTCACGCAGGCCTGCAAAATGCGCCGCCGATTCCGCATCCAGGTAGTCCAGCATCACCGGAGCCGCTGCGACAACGTCCCGCATCTCCGGGTTCTTGCTGTCGAGAATTCTGAGCGGATTGTGCTCAAGGCGGCGAATACTATCCTCATCGAGCCGGTTTTTCACGCTTTCGAAATAGGCCACCAGGGCATCGCGATACCCGGCACGCGATTCGGGCGTGCCCAGCGAGTTGATTTCGAGCGCCAGCCTTGAAATACCGAGCCGCTGCCACATCCGCGCGCTCATGACGATGAGTTCCGCATCCACGTCCGGCCCCTCGAAACCGGTCGCCTCGACGTCGAACTGATGAAACTGGCGATAGCGGCCCTGTTGCGGCTTTTCGTAGCGGAACATCGGGCCCGCGGTCCAGAGCTTTTGTTTCTGATTGTGAAACAGGCCGTTGGTCATTCCGGCGCGAACGATTCCTGCGGTGGCTTCGGGCCGCAGCGTCAGGCTTTCGCCGTTGCGATCGAGAAACGTGTACATCTCTTTTTCGACAATGTCGGTCACTTCGCCGATCGAACGCTGAAACAACTCCGTGTACTCGAGCAGCGGCAGGCGAATTTCGCGATAGCCGTAAGACTGCACAATATCGCGCAGCTCCGATTCGAGGTAGCGCCAGGTGTGCGAGACGTCGGGCAGGATATCGTTCATCCCGCGAATGGCTCTTGGCTTCGTCGTCATGGTTCGTTGATGGTCAGCCTGGCTGTGCGGCCGCGGCGGCTTTCGTCCGGAATCGTAAAGTGTGCACCGTTCACCGTCATGCTGACGCTGTCCGCATTGCCGAACAGCACATTCAACGGCGGTGCACCGGCAACTTCGACGCTGCGCCCGGCGCTGCCCAGTTCGAAAAACAAGCGGCGTCCGGTCGCGTCCGTGATCTCCGTCCAGCTATCGCCTGAGAAACTGATCGACAGGCGGACTTCGCCCGCGATCTGCGCGGGTGGCGGTGGCGACGCGTCGGGTTCGGACTCCGCGGCCGGTGCGTCAGTCTGATTGTCGTCGGCAGAATCGGGAGTGTCGAGCGATTCCGCGGGCCGCTCCGTCACGTCATCCGTGATTTCGGGCTCGACAAACAGCGGAGCCGACGGCTCCTGCGTTGCGCGCGACGGCACGACCACAACAAACCACCAGTATGCGACCCCCACGGCAAGGGCGGCCACGACTGCCGCAACCCACGGGCCGGGAGACAATTCCCGCCTTTGCCTCGGACGTTTGTGAACTATGAGCGGCGCGTTGGATTCGGTGTGCAGCCGCTCATAGTCCGCCATCATGTCCTGCTCAGACACCTCGACCAGTTGAGCGTACTTGCGCAGATGGCCGCGCACGAAAACCGGCGGCCCGATCGGCTCAAAGTCGTTGCTTTCGATGGCGCGGACCTTGAACTCGTCGAGATGCAGCTCCTTGGCGATATCGGCCACCTTGAATTTTAGCCGGCGGCGAGCGTCAGCCAGAACCTGACCGCCCATTGCGGCGGGCTCGCCGACTTCATCGGCGGCTTCGTCGTGCGTTTCCTTATCCTTTCTCATAGCCAGGGGCAATCGACGGCAGATCTCGCCTAGCCGGCGCTTAAGACCTTTCTCGCCTCGGGCGATGTCGGAAACTGACGCAGCAACTGATTTTCGTAATCCTTCCGGCCGCTGTCGTTGCCGAGCAGATCTTCAATCCGTGAGGCGAGAAACAGAACACTTGCGGTCGTGGCGTTGGTCGACATGTATCGCTGCAGGAACGCCCGTGCCGCCAGATACTCCTTCTGCGTAAACTTCAGCAGACAGAGTTGCAGCAGCGCTTCGCCATAGCCCGGTTTTCGATCGAGTGCACTGCGAAAGTACGTTTCGGCCTTGCCGGTATCAGCGCCCTGCAACATACACATGCCCGCATTGACCAGCGTGATGTGCGCATTGTCGTTTTCCGGGTGAGCGACGGCTTTGTCGAAATGCTTCACGGCTTCGTCAAAAGCCTGTTGACGACACACAAACACCGCATACGCATTGCGCACGTGGAAATCGCGCGGTGCGACACGCACGGAATTCTCGTACGCTTCTGTCGCAAGCCGAAGGTTGTCCAATGCCTCGTACGTCATGCCAAGCGTCGAATACGCGGTCCCGAGTCTGGGATTCAGTTCCAGCGCCTTGAGCAACCGGTCGCGGGCCAGTTCATAGGAACCGTTCTGATAGTACTGGGCGCCCAGCGCCATATTCATTTCCGCCGCATCGTTTTCATTCGCTTCAGGTTTGACCGTGCCCGTCGTGGTCGACACGCAGCCGCCCAGCAGACACATCCCAAGCACCAGCGGCGCAACCAACGTTCCCCTTCTCATACCGACACCATCCTGTTGTTTTTCCCCCCGGTGGACTTCGCGGCAACCCGCTTGCCGCCAAGCCGCTTGCGAACTCGATCGCTGACCTTGCCAGCCAGTTGCCCGCAGGCCGCATCGATGTCGTCGCCGCGCGTACGCCGTGTCGTCGCAACGATCCCCCTGCGCCGCAAACGATTCTGAAATTCCCTGATCGTATCCGCAGAAGATCGCTCAAAGCGCGTTCCGGGAAACGGATTGAATGGAATCAAATTGACTTTAGCCGGTCTGCCCGTCAGTTGTTCCACGAGCCGGTCCGCCTGTTGCAGTGAATCGTTTACGCCGCGCAGCATGACATATTCGAACGTAATAAAGCGATTCGAGTGTTTGCCGGCATAACGCCAGCACGCATCGAGCAATTCCGCGATCGGGTGCAGTTTGTTGATCGGAACGATCTGATCGCGCAGCTCGTCATCGGGCGCATGCAGCGAAACGGCCAGAGAGACGTTGCACTCATCGCCAAGCCGATCGATGTGCGGCACAATGCCCGACGTACTGACGGTAACCCTGCGGCGCGACAACCCCCAGGACCAGTCCGAAATCAGCAGGCCGAGCACGGAGACGACGTGACGATAGTTTGCCAGCGGTTCGCCCATGCCCATCAGCACAACGTTGGTCACCGCCGGCTCGCCATTGCTGCGCCGCGGCAATTCACCGATCGCATGCCTGACCTGACCGACAATTTCCGCACGGGTCAGATTTCGATTGAATCCCTGCGCGCCGGTAGCACAAAACTGACAGTCGAGCGCACAACCGACCTGAGACGAAATGCACAGCGTGCCGCGGTCTTTTTCGGGAATGAACACGGTCTCGACGGCCTGCCCTGACCCGCTCGAAAACAGCCACTTGACGCAACCGTCTTTGGCAACGTGCCGCGACTGAACGAGCGGCATCCGAATTTCGGCTTCGGTCTTAAGGCGGGCGCGCAAAGCCTTTGACAAGTCGGTCATGCGGTCGAAATCGTCGACACCACGCTGATAAACCCATTGCATGAGCTGACGTGCGCGAAACGGTTTCTCGTCCCACGCGTCGAAAAACGGCTCGAGATCGCGTTGCGCCATCCCGAGCAGATTGACTTTTTCAGCCGCGCCGGTCATCGGGATGCTCCGTCTAACGGGTCCTCGGGCAGACGCCGTCGTCGCCGAAGAAATAGGCGATCTCAACGGCCGCGGTTTCCGCCGCGTCGGAGCCGTGAACGACATTCTCTTCGATGCTCGCGGCGTAGTCCGCACGAATCGTTCCAGGATCCGCGTCGGCCGGATTGGTCGCCCCCATGATTTCGCGGTTTTTCGCGATCGCATCGTCGCCCTGCAACACCTGCACGATAACCGGACCGGACGTCATATAACTCACGAGATCGTTAAAAAACGGCCGCTCCCTGTGCACGGCATAGAATCCTTCCGCCTGCTCTTTGGACAAATGCATCATCCGGGCTGCGACAATTTCGAGTCCGGCTTTCTCGAATCGGCTGTAAACCTCGCCAATCAGATTTTTTTCCACGCCATCCGGTTTGATGATAGAGAGCGTCTGCTCAACGGCCATGTGTTGTATTCCTGTTTAAAATGAAACGACCGTCCGGCGGGCTGCGGGACGGAACAATGCCAACCCTTAATTCTACTACGCTAACCCGATACGTTGAAGCTCTCGCCGCAGCCGCATTCGCCCGAAACGTTGGGATTACGAAAGCTGAAGGCCTCGCTCAGACCGTTTTTACGGAAGTCGACTTCGGTGCCGTCGATCAGCTCAAGCGCCTCGGCATCGACCACGACCGTCACGCCTTTATCCTCGAACGTGACGTCGGACTCGGCCACCTCATCGGCATAGTCGATCACGTAGGAATATCCCGAACAGCCCGTGGTGCGGACACCCAGCCGCAACCCGATGCCGTTACCGCGCTTACTCAGGTAGTTGCGTACACGTTCGGCCGCCGAATCGGTTAGTGATATTGCCATGCCTGTCCCTCAGCCCTGTTAGTCTCGCTCGCGTATTGCGAGCCGTAGCGAACGCAGCGCGTCTTCGACGACAAGTATACGTCCGGTCTTCTCCGGCGGTATAGCCAGCGTCTGCATTATTTGGGCAGACTCAAAGCCTTCAAGTTCCCTCGGGGAGCGTCCCTCGTAATGTCTGCATATCGCCTCGGCGGCCGCGATGACATGCGGGCAGCTCCACGCCATAAATCGCATCGTGGCGATTGCGTCGTTCGCAATATCCGCGCTGAAACGAACACGAATTCCCTGCTCTGCAACATAACCTGCCGCGCCCCCCGGGATGTCTCCCGCATGCTGCGGATCGGCGAAATACTCGCGCACGAGGGTGCTGTAGGGATCGGGGTTCATGCCGCAGGCGCCAGCGCGCGCAGTTTTTCGACGGCGCGGCGGTAGGCAGTAATCGCAAAGTCGATGTCGCCGGCCGTTGTCGCGCGCCCGAAGCTGAAACGGATAGCGCTTTGTGCTTCGACGTCGCTGCGCCCCAGCGCACGCAACACCGCGGACGGTTCGTTACTTTGTGCATTACAGGCAGAACCGGTCGCGACACACAGCGGCTCAAGTGCCAGCAACAGGCTCTCACCCTCGATATCGTCAACGCCGACGTTCAGAATGCCCGGATACCCGTCCGGTGGGCTGTTGACCTGCAGGCCACCGATATCTCCGATGCCGTCGAGCAATTGCGACCTCAGCGCTTCCAGATGGGGCAGCTCGGTTTCGATTTCACGAGCGGCAACCGCCGCGGCTTCCCCGAGCCCGGCGATCAACGGTGTCGGCAAGGTTCCGGGCCGCAGCCTGCGCTGCTGACCGCCGCCGCTCATCAGTGCTTCGAGCACTACGCCGTCGGCCAGATAGAGGGCACCGATCCCCTTCGGTCCGTAAAACTTGTGCGCCGTGACCGAGTACAGGTCGACCGGAAGCTCCCCCAGATTCACGGGCACCTTGCCCGCGGCCTGGGCACCATCGACGTGAAACGGCACGCCACGGTCTCTGCAGACCGCGCCCAGCGACGCGATATCCTGAACCGCACCGGTTTCGTTGTTGACGTGCATGATCGAGACGAGCTGAGTATCGTCGCGCAGCGCGTCCTGCAGCCGCTTCGCCGGCAGCCGGCCATCGGCCTCCGGCGGCAGCCAGCTCACCTCGAAGCCCCGTTTTTCGAGTGTCCGCAACACATCGACGACAGCTTTATGCTCGGTGCGCATGGAAACGAGATGGCGGCCGCGATGCGCACGTTGCCGCGCGGTACCCACGATCGCGAGATTGTTGGACTCGGTCGCGCCCGATGTCCACAGCAACTGCTCAGAGCAGACTCCGAGCAGGGCGCCCAGTTGTCTGGCAGCGTCTTCCACAACTGCCGCCGCGGCTCGTCCGGCGCGGTGCTGCGACGACGGGTTCGCGGCATGTTCCGCAGCCACCGACGCCAGCCGTGCGGCCACACGTGCGTCGAGCGGAGTGGTCGCCGCGTAGTCCAGATACACGTACTCGCGGGTCATGCGCCCCCCCTGATACGATCCACGGCGGACAGGATGCCGCGCAGGATGTTCACCTCGTTCTTGTCGGGCCGCGCACGGATGAACAGACGGCGCAGCCGCCGCATCAGATGGCGCGGGTTGTCGGGATCAAGGAAATTCACGTCCGTGAGCACCCGCTCAAGATGGACGTAAAAATGCTCCATTTCTTCGCCTGTGGCTGGTAGCGTTTCACTCGCGAAACCCGGCGCGGGCTGTACAGCCGACGCCATTCGCAGCTCGTACGTCATTATCTGCACGGCCATTGCGAGATTCAGCGAACTGAACTCGGGGCTGGTCGGAATCGTCAACAAGGTGTGGCAAAGATCGAGGTCGTCGTTGTGCAGACCCGTCTTCTCGGGCCCGAATACGAGCGCCGCCGTGCCGTTGCGGCTCTCCTCCAGCAGCCGCTCTGCACAATCGCGCGGTCCCGTCGTCGGCCAGCCAATGGCGCGTGACCGAGCGCTCGTGCCCA
Source organism: Woeseiaceae bacterium (assembly GCA_965224505.1). Classification (GTDB taxonomy): domain Bacteria; phylum Pseudomonadota; class Gammaproteobacteria; order Steroidobacterales; family Woeseiaceae; genus UBA1847. The sequence goes on along the minus strand of CBDCZL010000017.1, from coordinate 550,768 downwards.
CCACGAATACGCAGTCATTTAGTGCGTCGGCCAGCGTCTGGACGACCCGCGCGCCGTCCAGCACATCGGATGCACCCGATGCGCGTGCCACGGCATCGTCGTGCGGGAAGTACTTCGGGCGGACCAGCGCCAGATCACTGAGACCCATGTTTTTCATCGCGCGAGCCACCGCCCCGATGTTGCCCGGGTGGGTAGTTCCAACGAGTACAACTCGAATATTCATCGGCCCGATTTCACCCAAAGACAGAACGTTGAAAGTCCGGTATTCTACCGCTCCGGCGGCCTGCGGGGGCAACCGCAGGAGCGCCGCTGTTCTTTGACAATGACGGAATCGTTCAATGCACGCATTACTGAATGTGGCTGTGATGGCGGCACGCCGCGCCGGCGCAGTTCTGGGAAGGAGTTTCAACCAGCGCGACAAGCTGAAGGTTGAAAAAAAAGGCCACAACGATTTCGTCACGATGGCGGACCGCAACGCGGAGCGGGCCATTATCGAGGTCATTCACAAACACTATCCGGAGCACGCAATCCTCGCCGAGGAGTCCGGTGTGCACGGCGAGTCGGATCACGTCTGGATTATCGACCCGCTCGACGGCACGACCAATTTCATGCACGGATTCCCAACCTTCGCGGTCTCCATTGGTGTGCAGATCAAAGGCCGCGTCGAGCACGGCGTCGTTTACGACCCGATGCGGGAGGAACTGTTTACCGCATCGCGTGGCGAAGGCGCGCAGCTCGATGGCCGCAAAATTCGCGTCAGCGGCTGCAGGGATCTGGAGTACGCCCTGATCGCGACCGGCTTCCCGTTTCGTGACAAACGCCAGGACATTGGCCCGTTTTTCACGATGCTCGAGAAAGTGATCCGCAATACGTCGGGCGTCCGCCGCCCGGGGGCCGCGGCGCTGGACCTCTGCTACACGGCGGCCGGCCGGGTGGACGGCTACTGGGACAACGGTCTGCACCCATGGGACTACGCGGCCGGCGCACTGATTGTGCGTGAAGCCGGCGGCATCGTCAGTGCGCTGGACGGCAGCGAGAATTATCTGCATACCGGTCACATACTTGCCGGCACGCCCAAAATTTACGCGGGCATGGCCAAATTATGCTCGCCGGAAATCAAGGCAATTATCGCCGGTTAGTGGGCCGTGGATAACACTGACGCAGGCCTGCATAGTGATTAGCTCTACGGCAAATCGTCGATAAGGCCTGGATCTTTGACAGGCTCAATCAGATCCTGCGGACTGACATCGAGCGCGAGTGCGGTCGCACTTGCCGTGTATATCGATGAGTACGTACCGATGACGATGCCGACGATCAGCGCGATCGAAAACGGCGCTATCGACTCACCGCCCCTGAGCAGTAACGCGATCAGCACCAGCAGCGTCGTCAGGCCCGTAATCAACGTGCGCGCGAGCATTTCGTTGATCGATATATTCATCGATTCCTCGGCGGTATTGCCGCGCAGGCCGGAGAAGTTCTCTCGAATGCGGTCAAATGCGACCACGGTGTCGTTCAGCGAATAACCGATCACGGCGAGCAGAGCCGCGACGACGGTAAGATCGAACGGCAATGCAAAGATCGAGAAAAAGCCCACGGTGACGATCGCATCGTGCGCGAGCGCCGCGACGGCACCTGCCGAGAATTTCCACTGGAAACGGATCATCACGTAGAGAAAAATCATCATGAGCGCGACGATCATCGCCAGCGCACCCTTCTCCGCAAGCTCTGCGCCGACCTGCGGACTCACGGCTTCGAGGCGCCGAATGTCCACACTTGAGTCACTCGCACGCAGCGATTCGCTCAGGCGATTGCGAATATCGTCGATCTCACCTTCCTGCGGCGGCAGCCGAACCAGTACTTCGTTCTCCGAACCGAACAACTGCACCTGTGCATCCGTATACCCGCTGCTTGCCAGATCGCTGCGTATCGCCTCGAGGTCCGCGGCCTGCTCGTACCTGGCTTCGAGCAGGACACCGCCCGTAAAATCGATGCCGAATTCCAGTCCGCGCGTCGCCAGCGACACGAGCGAAGCGACGACCAGTACCGCCGATACGGCCAGCGCAACGATGCGACGCTTGCGACTTAAGAAATCGATGCTGGTTTTTTCCTTGATCAATCGCATGATTCGACGTCCTATACCGGCACGGACGTGAGCTTACGTCCGCCGAAAATCAGGTTAACGATGGTTCGCGTTCCGACGATCGACGTAAACATCGACGTGATGATGCCGAGCATCAGCGTAATTGCGAAACCTTTGATAGGCCCGGTGCCGATACCGAACAGCACCACAGCCGCGATCAGCGTCGTAATATTAGCGTCGGCAATCGACGACAGCGCCTTCTCGTAACCCGAGTTGATCGCGGCCTGCGGCGATGCCCCGGCGCTCAGCTCCTCGCGTATTCGCTCGAAGATAAGCACATTTGCGTCCACAGCCATGCCGACGGTCAATACGATGCCCGCAATGCCGGGCAGGGTCAGCGACGCGCCCAGCAGCGACAGCATCGCGACGATGAACACGAGATTCGAGAGCAGCGCAACATTCGCAATGAGGCCGAACGCGCGATAGTAGATCGCCATGAACACGATCACAGCCAGGAAACCGATCTTGATCGCCGTAAACCCGCGATCGATATTGTCCTGACCGAGACTGGGTCCGATCGTACGCTCGTCGATGATGTACACGGGTGCTGCCAGCGCACCGGCACGCAGCAGCAATGCCAGATCGGCCGCCTCGCCCGCACCCAGACCGCTGATCTGAAAACGGTCCTTGAATACGCCGCGGATGCTCGCGGTATTTATGATTTCTTCGGTCTTGATGTCGCGATATTCGGTTTTTCCGTTACGCTCAATTTCTTCACGCTTCGTTTCGATGAACACGGTCGACATCGGCTTATTGAGATTGTTGATCGTCGTCTCGAGCATGCTCTCGCCGCCGGCCGAGTCGAGCGTGATCGACACGATCGGCGAACCCTCACTAAATCCGGCCGCCGCGTCGATAATCTGGTCGCCCGACGCAATGACCTTGCGCTTCAGCACCTGAGAGGGTTCGTCGCCGCGCCCTCGATAGCGGCGCGAACCGGGTTCGTCGCCGGACTGATCGACGAGGCGAAACTCGAGCGTCGCAGTGGCCGATAAGATGTCCTTGATCTTGTTCGGATCCTGCAGACCGGGTAACTGGACGACAATGCGGTCGACACCCTGACGTTGCACAAGCGGTTCCGCAACGCCGAGCTGATTGACGCGATTTCGGAGCGTTGTAATGTTCTGTTCAATCGCAAAATCCTGGCGCGCCTTAATCTGCGCCTCGCTCATGCGCACGTTAAGAGTCCGGCCATCCGCCCCTCCGCTGACGACGAGGTCGGCGTCCGCAAGCTGAATCTCATTCCGGGCGCGCTCAAGGTCGTCGGCGGTTCTGAGCCGCACCGTCAGTATCTGGTCGTTCAGCGAAATCTGCCGGCCGATTTTAGCGTCGACCAGTCGCTCGAAAATGTCTTCTTCGTACGACGTCATGCGCGCGTCGACGGCTGTCTGCATATCGACTTCCAGCAGTACATACACTCCGCCGCGCAGATCGAGGCCGAGACTCATCGGGTTCAGTCCGAGGCCGCGAACCCACTCGGGCAGTTTCGGCAACACGGTCTGTGCAACGTTGGTATCTCGGTCGGTGACCGGCTGCAAGGCTGCAACGACAGGTTTGAGATCGGTTTTGTCCGCAAATCGGAGTACGGCACGGCCGTCCTGCAGATAGGCCGCCTCGACCTCGGTGCCGCTGGTGCGCGCCGCCGCCGCGTAGCGCTCAAGTACGTCCTCGGCAAGCGGCGCTCCGTCGTTATCGGCAATTTGAATAGCCGGTACGCTGCCGTAGATGTTCGGTAATGCCAACAGGCAACCGGCCAGCAGAACGATCAGAACCAGCAGGTTAAGCCACGCGGGGTATCTGTTCATCGATCAGGCTTCGTCGTAAGTGCCTTTCGGTACGACCACCGAAACGCTCGATTTCTGAATCTTGATCTCGGTGTTGTCGCTGATCTGAATGACCGTGTAGTGTTCGCTGACGCCCGTTATTTTACCGAGTATGCCGCCTGCCGTGAGCACTTCGTCGCCGACCTGCAGCCCGGCGACCAGTTCCGCATGCTGCTTTTGCTTTTTTTGCTGCGGGCGGATCAGCAAAAAATAGAATGCGACGAACATCAGTACCATCATGATGATGAAGCTGGTGGAATCGCCCTGTGCAGGTGCGCTCTGAGCGTGTGCGCTCTGTATTAGGAAGTCCATAGTCGATTACTTCTTTTGTATTTGATATTTGAAACCGGAACCCCGGAAAAATTGCGCGGTATTATGGCACAAGGCTGTGATCTGGGGGCGACTTCGGCAAACGCAAGTGAGTGTTTTTCAGGCCCCGCGGCCACGATACAAGCTGCGCAGTTCGGCCACCAAAGCCGACAGCGTTCCGGAGTCTATCGCACTGCGAATGTCTGCCATAAGCCCCTGATAATAATGAAGATTATGTATTGTCGCGAGACGCGGCCCGAGCATTTCTCCGCACTTTTCGAGATGCCGCAGATACGACAGCGAGTAGTGGCGGCAGGTATAGCATCCGCACCTGGGATCGGGGGGAGACGTGTCCTCACGAAACGCCGCATGCCGAAATTTTACGATGCCGCGGGACGTGAACAACTGACCGTTGCGGGCGTGGCGGGTCGGGATGACGCAGTCGAACATATCGACGCCACGGAGCACGGCCTCGGCGATGTCAACGGGCGTTCCGACGCCCATTAAATAGCGCGGCGCATCGCCCGGCATCGTCGGCATCAGTGCATCGAGCACACGCACCCGCTCCTGCTCAGGCTCGCCGACAGCGAGACCACCAACGGCATAACCGTCGAAACCGATATCCTGCAGGCCAGCCAGCGACTCGTCGCGCAGATGCTCGAACATGCCGCCCTGCACAATACCGAACAGCGCTTCTCCGCGGTCTGGCTCATTGGATTTAAGGGCGTCGAATCGATCGCGACTGCGCCTGGCCCAGCGCAGGGAGAGCCGCATCGATTCACGGGCTTCGTTCTCGGTCGCCGGGTACGGTGTGCACTCATCGAAAATCATCGTGACATCGGCATTCAGGTCGTGCTGCACCTCCATCGACTTTTCGGGCGATAAAAACACGTTATCCCCATTGACCGGCGACTGAAAATGCACACCGTCTTCACTGAGCCTGCGCATCGCAGCGAGCGAAAACACCTGAAATCCGCCGGAGTCGGTAAGAATCGGCCGCTCCCAGTTCATGAACTCGTGCAGTCCGCCGTGGGCGCGAATCACGTCGCTGCCAGGCCGCAACATCAGATGGAACGTGTTGCCGAGAATGATCTCAGCACCGTTATCCTCGACTTCCTCAGGCGTAACGCTCTTGACCGTGCCGTATGTGCCGACTGGCATGAACACAGGCGTCTCAATCTCACCGCGTCGAAATATCAGCCGACCGCGCCGCGCCGCACCGCAGTTCCCCAAAACCTCAAACCTCACGCACCACCTCCGGTGTCAGGTACAACCCCCTCGTACCCGACACCGAGGGGTGGTGTCAGGTACATCGCGTCGCCGTAGCTGAAAAAGCGATACTTTTGGGCAACGGCGTGCCGGTATGCATCGCGAATACGGTCGGTTCCCGCGAATGCCGATACAAGCATGAGCAGTGAGGATTTCGGCAGATGAAAGTTGGTCAGCAGCGCGTCCACTGTGCGAAAGCAAAAGCCCGGCAGGATGAACAAATCCGTTTCGCCGTCAAATGGCTTAAGTTCACCCGACACTGACGCGCATTCCAGCGAACGAACTGTCGTGGTTCCGATCGCAATCACTCGCCCACCTGCTGCTCTGGTCTCACGAACGGCCTCGCAACACTCCGCTCCTACGTGTACGCGCTCGCTATGGAGGCGATTTTCCTCGATGTGTTCCCGGCGCAGGGACTGAAACGTTCCGGCACCCACGTGTAGCGTTACCCACGCATGCCGAGCGCCAGCACGCAGTGTCGCATCCATCATCTCGTCATCGAAGTGCAGGCCGGCGGTCGGTGCCGCCACGGCACCCGGATCTCTGGCGTATACCGTCTGATACCGCTCCGCGTCGGCAGGTTTCGACGACCGTTCGAGATACGGTGGCAACGGCACATCGCCCTGTTCCTCAAGCAGTGCCATCACATCAACTGAAAAGCGCAGCCGGAATAGTTCGCCGTCTCTTCCAACGACCTCTGCCGATGCACCCTCCGCAAGTTGCAGCCGACTTCCGGGCTTTGGCGTTTTGCTGGCACGGACGTGCGCCAGCGCTTCGGTTGTAGACAACGCCCGTTCGATCAGGATCTCAGCCTTACCACCCGTCGCCTTTGTTGCGGCCAGCCTCGCCTTGATGACCTTTGTGTCGTTGAAGACGAGCAGGTCGCCCGGATTCAGCAATTCGGTCAGATCCCGAAACGGCCGATCGCGGAGTTGCTGTCCGACTTCCAGCAGGCGGCTGCCGGTGCGTTCGGGCGACGGAAATCGCGCAATTAACTCAGGAGGCAGCTCGTAGTCGAAGTCGGAGATCAGCATGGGCGCGCATGGTAGCAGAGCCCTGCGCGCCCTTCTCTGCCGATTGAAACAGCACCACCTGACTCAATCCGGAATACTTCGGTCAGGTGGCCGCAGTACCGTTTTCAGGCTTCGGAGGCGTCGGTGCACGCACGGGTCTGGGGGCCGGCCGTAAGTCCCGGTGCATACCGAGATGGTCTTTTTCCGGAATCTCCACATCCAGGGTCTGCTTTCGTTTGTCACGCATGATGTTGAGCTTGAGCTTCTCGCCACTCTGATACGAACTCAAAATACGCAGCGCGTGACGCACATCTTTTGGCTCGCGGCCATCAATACTGACGATCACGTCACCGTCCTGAAGACCGAACACCTGCGATTCCGGCGCACTTACGACGAGCAGTCCCGAATCCGTGCCAAAATAGCGACCGAGGCCTTCGCTGAGCTCAACGATTTCCATACTGCCCAGTCCGCTGTTACTCCACGGAAACCCGTACGACATCCGGAGTTGCTCGAAGCGATCGGGCAGTGCCGCCAGCCCTGGAATACGCTCTATGTGCAATTCATCGACATGCGGCGCCCATGCAAAGGTTCGGTAACCGCCCGCTCGGGGCGACAACTCCACGCTGCCCTGGTTGCCATTGCGAAGATACTCGATCAGCAACTCATCGCCGTCCTCGACACCCTCCATGAACTCGAACAGAATCCTGTTTGCAGCCATACTATTCTCGGCCGTCAGCGTTTCGCCATTGACGGACGTCAGAATGTCTCCTGTTCTAAGTCCGGCATCGTCGGCTGCACTGCCCGGCGAAACGCCTTTTACCTCGACACCTTCAACGGCGCCGGAATCCTCATCGCCATCGATTGTGATGCCGATGCGCGGCTTTCCTGACAGGAATTTCATGCTTTGCTCGAATTGCTCAATCTGCGGCAGACGCTCCGACGTCAGCTCCGCAACCCGGCGAGCAGCTTCCGCCATCTCCTGTTCCGCCACACGCAGCCGCTCAGCATAAGCCTCTATCTTCTGCTCACGCTCGAGTTCACGTTCCTCGTTCGATTGCGCATTGATCTGGCCTGCAAACAGCAGCACTGCAGCCATCGGCACCCATTTCTTCCATACGTTCATACTCAGATCACTCCTTAGTACGCCGCCCGTTGCGCCTGCGCATAGCGCAACTGCAGCAGCAGTTTCATCAGCCTGACGCGCTCGCGCCAGAAAATTTCACGATCCTCGGGTGATATCTGCACCGAGGTGTCATTCAACTGGTAGTCAATCGCAGCAATGCGATCCTCAATATCGGAAATCGTCGCCACTGTACCGGCCTGAGCCACACGCGGCCCTTCCGGTATTGCACGCAGGTCCCGTTCCAACTGCGCGGAATACTGCTGCAGCACACCGAGATTGGACAAATCAGCCGTATTCGTGACCTCATTCGTCGGCACGGCAGCATTATTCACAGGCACTTCCTGCGTATTCCAGATACCCGGCATGATGACGGCTGCCATGAGCGCTGCAGCCGCAAGACCGGCGCCCGCGTACCAGCGACGGCTGGGCTGCCGCGCAGGTCCGAGCAGCCCTTCGGCTTCCGCCTGCTCTCGGATGCGGTGCCACACAGCGCGTGGCGGCATCGTGTCGGGCAGCTCATTGAGCCCCTTTCGCAATGCGGCGTATTCGTCCGCTGTTAGTGCACAAATCATCTCGTCGTCCTTCTCGTCACTGCTCATTCCAGTAACTCCAATTTAACAATTTCCAACTGCAGCACCGCCAGGTGCCTCCACTTCGTCGGCGTTCAACATCGGCCGCAGCTTCATGTAGGCCCTCGACAACTGCGATTTCGAAAAACTTTCGGTCTTTCCCATGAGGCCCGCAATCTCCTTGTGCGTAAACCCCTCAACGTCGTGTAACCACACAACCGCACGGCTTACGTCCGGCAGATTGGCGAGCGCTGCATCGAGGTCCATCGCATCGTCCGGCCGATTCGACACACCGTGGCAGACCGGATCGCCAGCGGTCATGTCCTCCCAGTCGTCACCAAGCGACTGGCCGCGTTTAGTCCACGCCGAGCGCAGAAACATCAGCGATTTCGTGACTGCGATGCGACGTATCCAGCTTCCCAGTTTAGCCTCGCCGCGAAACTGCCCGATCGACCTCATGATCTCAATGAACGTTTCCTGCACGAGGTCTTCCGCATTCGCAGGAGCCCTTGTGAAGCGCAGGCAAATCGAGTACACAGGAGCGGCAAACGCTCGGTAGATAATCTCATGGGCACGTGCGTCGCCGGCCACGGCGCGGCGGACAATGCCGTCATCGATCTCGATGTCTGCAAACTTGCTCATATCTGAAGTCTTAGATGCCGTCTGAACTGAAAGGGTCGCATTATTTTTCAGTATTTATATACTGTGCGCGCTCGGGCGGCCACATACTGCCCGACCAAGCCCACCGATCGATGCCGGGGTGGCGGAACTGGTAGACGCGCCGGATTCAAAATCCGGTTTCTTAACCGAAGTGCGGGTTCGATTCCCGCCCCCGGCACCAACCATTAGAGTGAAATTGGGACAGTCTGTCTCGAACCCGGTCGAACTCGCGACTCTAGTGGCCGTGTAATCAATACGATAAATCTCGCAGGCAATCTGCGTGCTACTATCGTTGGCAACCCATTTTTTTCCTGACGAACGAAGTAGCCGATCATGCGAGTTTCAATTGCCTTGCTTTCATTATTGCTAATCACCGCCTGCACAACCGTATCGCCGGCGTTGAGAACCGACGCCTATTACGACGCCAATGCGGTATCTGCAGTACCGGTCGAATCCATGTTCTCCGGGGACGCCGCAGTCCTTTCGGATGAATCGATACAGAAGATTCTCGCTTACAAGTACTCCCCACCCGCGTTGAACCGAATTGCATTGATGGCATTCGGGCGAGAAACCTGGTCGAGTTGGTCCGAAGAACTCGCCGTCGCTTCTGAGCGCATGCAATCTGAGGTAATCAACACGCTTCGTTCGTCACCGCGGGTCTACGACGCATCGTACCTTCCGTCGATACTCATACCGGAAAACCGGACAGTACCGCATCTTCGCGAGGCCGCAGCGCGCTATCAGGCCGACCTGCTTCTAGGGCCTGTTAACACGAATGTCATCGACCCTGTTGTGCCTGAAAAAGCGCCTGTCAAGGCGCGAGGAATGAGGTTTGACGGGTCAAATGAATGACGAGCAACGCCGAGAGGCGCTTTTTCAGGCACAACCCATTCGGGCCGAGGCGGTTTTTCGCCCGGCGGCGTTGTCGCTCGCTGATGTAGCGGGGCTACACGGCTCTCGCTCCGCCTTGCCGGCACAAAAAACCGCTTTGGCAGGGTCGATGACATTCGTGTTAACAGGCCCTAGTGTATCGAAGCTATTGCCGGAGCTTCGATCGATATCGCTTGTTTGCGGCGGACAAGTCCCGCGCCTGGTGCGGTGTCGAAGCGGTGCTGCTCGATACGCGCACAGGACTCGTTCTGTTCACGAGCGTTGCAACCCGTACTTACGATGTGGTGAGTAACAGGAACGACACCAACTTCACGGAGACGCGGCTGCGGGCGCAGCTCGATGCAACCGCGGCCGCGATGGGCGACGTCAGCGAAGAAATAGTTCGGTTTTTATCGGCGCCGGCCAGTTGAGCATCGAATGCTTGAAATCAAAGTTCGAGAAAAACTTCCGGCACCCCGGCGGTTCCGGCGATGGATCGACCAAGCTGGCGCGAGGCATCGTAGGTCAGATGGCTCCTGTCGTAGTACCTGACCGTACCGTTTTCATCTTCGACGGTACACAAACCATTGGGACACAGGTAATCGTTGGCATCAAAGTAGGCGACACTTTGACGTTGCTGCGCAATTGAGCGCAGTCGCTTGTTCGCTGCCGCGACATCCGGGTTTAACGGAATGGGTGCAGTACTGCAGTCCATGAACCCGAAACGTAGCGCCTTCTCGCTGCAAAGCCGGTCGTAGCCGTCGAAGACCGGCGCTTTGCCGAGCAGTACTACGTTGATGCCCGCGTCTGCGAGGCGATCGACCGTCGCCCCAAATTCATCGAGAAAATCTACTGACCTTTCCTGGTAGACCGCCCAGGATGCCGAAATAACCACCGTCTTGTAGTCCATCAGATAGGGCCAAATAAGGCGATTCGAGGCGGCACAATCGTCTTTGCGGCGCGGCACAACGAATGGGGTCGGGTCGCCGTACAGCGGCGGGCAGGCACCCGTCTCAACGTTGCGGAAGCGGAATCCGGATTCCTTGCCGAACTCCGTCAGCATGCCGATATAGTGAGACGCATTCGAATCGCCCCACAAAATGACTGAAATGGGCAGTTCCGGCGGTCCGACAACGCAATTGGAATTTTCGATGTCCTCGGTAGATATTCTCGGATGCTGACAGACGAAGTCGAGACCGAAAGTCGGTTGCAACGACAGCCGCGTCTGCTCAAGTTGAGCGATATAGCCGGGGTAGAACCGATGCAACACTTCACCGTCGGTCTTGAGCGACGCCACGGCGAGAATGCCCAGAGCACCCGCAGGCAGGAGGTACATTTTCGTAAGTACGGCCAGCACGCCCTGCCGCGTTTTCCGGAGCGGCGTTTCCACATAGGCGTACGATAGCCAGGCGAGCGTGAGGGTCGATATGACAACTGCAGCCCCAACCGGTGCTGAGATCGTCACTCCTGCGTATCTGAGGAAAGCGAGAATCGGCCAGTGCCACAGATAAGCCGAATACGAGACCAGCCCTACCCAGGTCATTGGGCACAATGTCAGTAATTGTGTCGCCCACGTACGCCCCGCCCCGCCCGAGAGAATCAGTGCCGCAGTACCCAGCGTTGGCGCCAGCGCAGCAAACCCCGGAAATGGATCGTCTGCGGACACCAGAAACAGCGCTCCCGCGATGAGCGCAATTCCTGCGGTGGCAAGTATGTCGTTCCACATGCGCGAAATCCGGAGCGCCCCTCGAGCGTGAATCCACCAGGCCGCCAATGCGCCGATGAGCAACTCGCCCGCTCTTGCAGGCAGCATGTAGTAGACGAAAGAAGGGTCGACCGAAAAGTAGTACTGACCAAACAAGAACGACAGTACCGCCACGACAATCGCAACAGCGAAAAACGGCCGCGAGGCAATGCGGCTTCCGCACAGCATCAGCACCAACGGCCAGATCATGTAGAACTGCTCTTCGACAGCCAGCGACCAGAAATGCAGCAACGGAAGTTCGTCACTCGGGCCGGCGAAATAGGAGCCGTCGTCGGCTAACCAGAAATGCGCGTTCGCCAGGGACAGTAGCGACCAGAACGCGGACCTCGCAACTTCCTCCGCATCTTCCGGCCTGAGCATGATCTGCGCGAACGCCAGAGTAACGCCAAGAACTACAAGCATGGCGGGCGCTATACGCTTAATTCTGCGCCGGTAGAATTCCAGAATTGAGAACCGCCCGGCCTGGATATCCTTGAAAATCTGCAGCGAAATCAGGTAGCCGGAAATAACGAAGAAGATGTCAACTCCGACGAATCCTGCCGGAACGAACGCCGGATTGACGTGATACACAATAACGGACAGAACGGCAACGGCGCGAAGTCCGTCTATGTCGGGGCGATAGCGCACGCTTCCTGCAAATCCTTGTTCACCAAGCCATCCGGCCTTACGCCAGGATAACCAATCCCAACCGAACTTTCTGTGATTGCGTCGACTTTCCTACCGGGATTTTGCGTATTTGACGGCTCTCCGGGGCGTGACAATGCTTGTACAACGGCATTCGTTGTGTTGAGCTTCACGGAATCGAACTCTGGGAACCGAATGTCGCGATGAACTTCTGCTCAGACTGCGGCGGCCACCTGACGCGGAAGATCCCCGCCGACGACAACCGAGCGCGTTCCGTGTGTAACGAATGCGGCAAGGTGCACTACCGCAACCCGCTGATCGTCGTCGGCTGTGTCGCAGAAAAGGATGGCAGGATCCTTCTGTGTCAGCGCGCCATCGAGCCACGCTACGGTTACTGGACCGTTCCCGCGGGCTTCATGGAACTCGGAGAGACGCTGGCCGAAGGCGCGGCGCGCGAAACGCTCGAAGAGGCCTGCGCGGACGTCGAAATCGGACACCAGTTTGCGTCGGTCGACCTTGTGGACGCCGGCCAGGTCCATATTTTCTTTACCGGCAAAGTCCGCGGAAGTTTTGGAACTGGTCAGGAAAGCCTCGACGCTCGTTTGTTCGGCGAGGATGACATTCCCTGGGATGACCTGGCTTTTATCAGCGGCCGCTTTGCGCTCGAAAAGTACTTAGAGGACCGTGGGGCAAACAACGGTGTCCATTTCCACGAGCTGCGGCGCGGCGCCCGAAAAAACGTCTAAGCCGATTACTTCGATGCCACGCTCGCGGCCGCATGGCTTTTCAGCCGTGCAGTCAGTGCCTGCGGCGGCAAATAGCCACTGACGAGCGTACCGTCGTCCAGGATAATTGCCGGCGTTCCGGTCACGCCGATGTCCTGTCCGACCGAAAAGTGTTTCGTAATCGTTGAACTATCGCATTGGTGGGACTCAAAGCTGCGGTCGAGCTTGGCCGACGTCAGCGCCGCATTGCGATCCGATGCGCACCAGACGTTTTCCGACGTTGTCCACGAGCGGGACGCGGGTCCATTGCGCGGATACAGCATGTAACGCACTTCGATACCGAGATCGAGGTACTCTTCGATCTGGCTGTGCAGCTTGCGGCAATAGCTGCAATCGATATCGGTGAACACCGTGACGCTGTGCTGTACGTCGTCGGGTGAGAATGTGATGAACTGATCCGAGTCCAGGGCAGCCAGCGCATCTTTGCGAACCGAATTGCGGGCGGTTTCGGTCAGATTGACGCCCGCATCGATGTCGATCAGGTCTCCCTGTATCAGGTAGCGCCCATCCGCGGATACGTATGCGACGATCGGACCCTTTTGGATCTGGTACCAGCCGTCGATCGGTCCCGGATTCACATCCTCAGGCGCAATGACGTCGAACTTCTGTGCCAACCGTTCACGAACGGCCTCGAGTTGTGCGTCGTCGGCAAAGGCGGAAAAAGCGGCCAGCAGAGTCAGCCAGCAGACAGCGATAAATTTCGGCAAAGCAGCGTTCCTGAAAAATACGGATTGGATGAATTTCGACCCACTCCAGCAGAGCGGGTTCCCCGACTGCATCGAGTTTAACAGAAGCTACCCTCGGGGATGGTGCTCGCCGTGCAGGTCCTTTAAGCGCTCACGCGCGACATGCGTGTAAATCTGGGTCGTGGACAGATCGCTGTGGCCCAGCAGCATCTGCACGACGCGCAGGTCCGCGCCGCGGTTGAGCAGGTGCGTCGCGAATGCGTGCCGCAGACTGTGAGGCGACATCTTCTTGCGCACGCCGGCCTTGTCGGCATAGCGCTTGATGATGTGCCAGAAGGCCTGGCGCGTCATTCGGTCGCCGCGGCGTGTCGGGAACAGGTAGTCGGTCTGCCGCTCGAGCAGAATCTCCATGCGCGGGCCGTTGATAAATTCACGCAACCAGCGAAGCGACTCCTCGCCGAGCGGAATCAGTCGTTCACGATCGCCCTTGCCGATGATACGCAGCACACCCTGGTTGAAGTTGATCTGCGACTGCCGGAGGTTGATCAATTCAGAGACCCTGAGCCCCGTCGCGTACAATAATTCGAGCATTGTGCGGTCGCGGTGACCGAGCGGTTCGTCGGTATTGGGCGCACTCAGCAGAGAATCGACTTCGTCCTCTGACAGGGTTTTCGGCAGTGTGCGGCCAATGCGCGGCATTTCAATATCCGCGGTTGGGTCGGTGTCGCGCAGACCCTCGCGCATGATATAGCGAAAAAAGCGGCGAAAGCTGGATAACTGGCGTGCCGTGGAACGCGGTTTCGCACCGCCTTCAACGCGCTTGGCGATGAAGTCGAGCAAATCCGCCTTGCCGGCATCGTTGATGGCCGTATCGCTTTCGGCAAGGCTGCGGCCCAGCGTCATCAGATCGGCGCGATACGCGCCGAGTGTGTTCTGCGACAAGCCACGCTCCATCCAGATGGCATCGAGAAAGCGGTCCACAAGTTCTTCCGAGCGTGCGACCACGGCTGATTCGTGCTTGTTTGTACTGGCCATAGCGTCCTGATTCCATGCCGCGCAAAACATTGCCGCGATACACCTGTCAAGCTGACCCTGGACTGGTAGCATACGCCCTCAGCCCGGAACGGCAACTTTGCCGGCGCACCGCCAAGCGACGGTTTTTACAAGGTTTATGAGTATGAGCAGGATGCCCGTCGCACGGCGTGACCGCTGTCACAGATTGATCAGCGCATTAACATAAAGTGAACTGGGTCACAGAAACCACGCGAATCCTATGGGGACTCCGGGCCTGGACGTGCTTCGGCCTCGCCGTTCTCTTCTCGCTACTGGTCGCCATTCTGGTACCCGGCCTCGAGCGGCGGCGGCGGCTGGTGTGCGCATCGTCCCGCGCGGCTTTCTCACTGGCGGGCGTTCGCGTTCGCGTTTTGGGCGCAGAGCACCTGCCTGACGGAAACAGCGTCGTGGTAGCCAACCACGCCAGCTATGTCGACGGCGTACTGCTGAAGGGCTATCTGCCACCGCGATTCGGCTTCGTCATCAAAGGCGAGATGCGGAATATTCCGATTGTGCATTTCCTGCTGCGCCGATCGGGCAGCAAGTTTGTGGAACGTAAAGACCGCAACGGCAGCGCGCGGGACGCCAGACAGATTGTCAGGGCCGCGCAGGACGGTGAATCGCTGGGCTTTTTTCCGGAAGGGACGTTTCGTAAGACGCCTGGAATCGGCCGATTCCGCCCAGGCGCATTCGTGGCCGCGATGAAGGGCAAACTGCCACTGGTGCCCATTGCAATTCACGGCACGCGCGAGATGCTGCCGTCCGGCAAACGGCTGCCGAGAAATGTCGCGCTGACCGTCGATATCCTGCCCTCCATTGGGACCGGAGACCCGGCCTATGCCGACGCGAAATCGCTTGCCGAAGCAGCGCGCCGACAGATACTCGCGGTGCTGGACGAACCGGACCTGCTGGCATGAGACAATACCAGTTATTTGTTATTGCGCTGACCCGCTGATTGGCGGAAAGTGGCGCACCGTTTGACTCAAGCAGCCTAAAAAAACGTATTTGGAGACTCACGGAGACCATCAACATGAGTTCAGACGTCATCGTCATTGTCGCCGCCAGGCGCACGCCGCTCGGGGCATTTCAGGGCGCGCTGTCCGGCGCCCAGGGCACGGATCTGGGCGCGGCCGCCCTCAGGGCGTGCATTGAAGATTCCGGCGTGGACGCCGCGGACGTCAGCGAGGTGCTGATGGGTTGTGTACTGCCGGCCGGACTCGGCCAGGCGCCGGCACGTCAGGCGGCGATCAAAGCAGGTATCCCGCTCGGCACCGGTTGCACGACACTGAACAAGGTCTGCGGATCGGGCATGAAAACCGCAATGCTCGGCTACGACCTGCTGCGCGCCGGCAGCGCCGACATTGTGCTGTCGGGCGGGATGGAATCGATGAGCAACGCGCCCTACCTGATGCCCGGGGCTCGTAGCGGATATCGCATGGGCCACCAGCAGGTTCTCGACCACATGTTCTTTGATGGACTGCAGGACCCTTACAGCGGCAACATGATGGGTCACTTCGCCGAGGAAACCGCGAAAAAATACAATTTCAGCCGCGAAGACCAGGACGCATTCGCGATCGAGTCCGTCAATCGGGCCCGCGCTGCGGCCGACAACGGCGACTTTGCCGGTGAGATCGTTCCCGTCACAATCGGCAGCCGCAAAGGCGATGTTGTCGTCGACGCGGACGAGGGTCCCGGCAATGCACGACCGGAGAAGATTCCGTCTCTGCGCTCTGCGTTCGCGAAGGACGGAACGGTGACGGCCGCGAGTTCGTCGTCGATTTCGGACGGTGCTGCGGCGCTGCTGCTGATGCGCGCCGATGAGGCTGCAAAGCGCGGACTGAAGCCGCTGGCAACAGTCGTTGGACACTCCGGATTCGCGCACGAACCGGAGTGGTTCACAACGGCACCGGTATTCGCCATTCAGGCACTGCATGAAAAACTCGGCTGGAATCCGGACAACGTCGACCTGTACGAAATCAACGAAGCCTTTGCCTGTGTGACGATGGCCGCGATGGCCGACGTCGGGCTCGATCACGCAAAGGTCAACGTCAATGGCGGCGCCTGCGCACTCGGCCACCCAATCGGCGCGACCGGCGCACGCATCATCGTCACGCTGCTGTACGCGCTGTGTCATCGGGGCCTGAACCGCGGCGTGGCGTCGCTGTGCATCGGCGGCGGCGAGGCGGTCGCGATCGGAATCGAAATCAATCAGAACGCTTAAAACTCAGGACGTACTCAATGGATCTTGCAAACGCTAAAGCTGTCATTACCGGCGGCGCCTCCGGACTTGGATTCGCGACCGCTGAAAGGGTCGTTGCCGCCGGTGGACAGGTCGTACTACTCGACGTCAATGACGATCAGGGCGATGCCGGCGCGGAAAAACTCGGCGCAAACGCCGCATTCGTAAAAACGGATGTTTCGAGCGAAGACAATGTAAGGGCGTCCATTCTGACGGCACGCGAAACGATGGGCACAATCACCCTGGCCGTGAATTGTGCAGGCATCGCGGACGCCGGACGGACACTGGGCCGCGACGGGCCCTGGCCGCTCGCAAATTTCAACAAGGTGATCCAGGTCAATCTGATCGGCACCTACAATGTCACCAAGGAGGCTGCAGCCGTCATGGCAGTGAATGATGCGACCGATGAAGGCGAGCGCGGCGTAATTGTCAATACCGCGTCGATCGCAGCGTTCGAGGGGCAGATCGGCCAGGCCGCATACTCGGCCTCGAAGGGCGGGGTGCATGCGATGATGCTGCCGCTGGCCCGGGAGTTTGCGCAGTTTGGCATCCGCGTTAACACAATTGCGCCGGGTATCATGCTGACGCCGATGATGGCCGGCATGCCTGACGAGGTGCAGGCTTCACTGGCCAGACAGGTACCGTTCCCGCCACGCCTCGGGTATCCCGAGGAATATGCGAAATCAGTCGCCTACATTTACGAGACGACCTACGTCAACGCGGAGACCATCCGCTGCGACGGTGCGATACGCATGCAGGCGAAGTAGATACGCTACCAGCAGACCGTTTCGTGCCGCGGATTTGTTCGTCCGGCATTTGATTGAGAGTCCTGTTACGGCAAATAAAGCGCAGCGAAGCGAG
Organism: Woeseiaceae bacterium; assembly: GCA_965224505.1. Lineage (GTDB taxonomy): Bacteria > Pseudomonadota > Gammaproteobacteria > Steroidobacterales > Woeseiaceae > UBA1847. The sequence continues at coordinate 532,979 of CBDCZL010000017.1, read as the reverse complement.
CCATTGCCGTAACAGGACTCTCAATCAAAGAACTGTGCAATCAGTACCGGGAAATTCGAGCAAGCCTGCTACATCGACGGATAATTCGGTCCGCCGCCGCCTTCGGGAACGGTCCAGACGATGTTCTGCGTCGGATCCTTGATGTCGCAGGTCTTGCAATGCACACAATTTTGCGCGTTGATCTGAAATTTCTGCTCACCGCCTTCCTCGACGATTTCGTAAACGCCCGCCGGGCAGTAGCGTTGCGCCGGTTCGTCGTACATCGGAAGATTGTGCTGCAGCGGGACGGACTCGTCCTTAAGCCGGAGATGCGACGGCTGATCTTCCTCGTGATTGGTACTCGAAAGAAACACCGATGACAGTCGATCGAAGGTCAGCACACCATCAGGCTTTGGATACTCGATCACTTTGGCCTCAGATGCTTTGACCAGCGACTCGTGATCGGGCGTTCGGCTACGCCAGGTAAACGGCAGTTTGCCGAAGAAAATGTTCTGGTCGATAAAAGCAAATGCCGACCCCCAGAAATTTCCGAACCTGTGCAGACCCGGACCGAAATTGCGCGTGCGGTGCAGTTCCTCGTAAACCCACGACGATTTCACCGACGATTCGAAGTCGCTCAGTTCCGACTGCCCGCCGTCGCCCGCCGACAAGGCTTTGTGCACGGATTCCGCAGCCAGCATGCCGGTCTTGATGGCCGTGTGCGCGCCCTTAATCTTCGCGGTATTCAGAAAACCCGCACTGCATCCCACAAGCATGCCGCCCGGAAACGCCAATTTCGGCAGGGACTGCAACCCGCCCTTGTTGACGGCGCGCGCACCGTAGGCAATGCGTTGCCCGCCATCGAGATAGCACCGAATCTTCGGATGGGTCTTCCAGCGCTGAAACTCCTCGAACGGCGACAGGTGAGGGTTTTTGTAATCGAGCGCAACGATCAGCCCAGCGAACACACGATTGTTCGACGCGTGATAGAGAAATCCGCCGCCGCCCGTTTTGCGGTCCAGCGGCCAGCCCGCCGTATGCACAACCAGGCCCTCCTCGTGCTTGTCGGCGTCGATTTCCCAGATTTCCTTGATGCCGATGCCGTAGTGCTGCGGATCGGCGTCATCGCGCAGGTTAAAGCGCTGCATTACCTGCTCGCTCAGGCTGCCACGAACCCCTTCTGCGAAGATCGTGTACTTACCGAGCAATTCGTATCCGGGCTCAAACGACGGTTTGCGATTGCCGTCCCTGCCAATCCCCATGTCGCTCGTAGCAACGCCCTTCACAGCACCGTTTTCGTCGTACAAGACGTCGGAAGCCGCAAAACCCGGAAATATGTTCACGCCCAGCCCTTCGGCCTGTTCGCCGAGCCATTGGCTCAGTTGCCCAAGGCTGATGATGTAATTGCCCTTGTTGTGCATCGGCCGCGGCAGAAACAATCCCGGCACGGGCAGCGCACTGGCCGCACCGGTCAGATAGTGGACCCTGTCACCGGTCACGCGCGTTTTCAGCGGCGCGCCCTTCTCTTCCCAGTCCGGAAACAACTCGTTGAGGCCCGTGGGCTCGAAGACGTTGCCCGACAACACATGCGCGCCGATCTCGGACCCCTTTTCGACGACGACCACAGACAGACTGCCGTCGAGCTGCAGCAGCCGGCACGCGGCGGACAGTCCTGCCGGACCGCCACCCACGATAACCACATCGAATTCCATCGACTCCCGTTCGACTTCACTGGACATTCACATTCCCCTCGTGTGCTGTTTTCGATTGACCGACATGGCGGCGATTGGCACCGCAATGCTATCTTGCCGACCCTGACGCCAGCAAAGAATACAGGATAAGCGGTAGATTGGAGATTCGCGACGCCTACGAACAGAGCCTGAAGCGCGAGGGGCACGTGCGCGACGCCGCGCAACTGGAGGTCGTCAGGCGGCTGGACGATCTGCGCGAGGCGCTGACTGCCCACCGTCCCGCCAGACGTGGCCTGCTCACACGGCTGCTGGAATGCGGCAGGACCTCCACAGCGGGTGTCCGCGGTCTGTACCTGTGGGGCGGCGTGGGACGCGGCAAAACCTTTCTGATGGACCTGTTCTTCCGCCACCTGCCGTTCGACGAGAAGCGGCGGGTGCATTTCCACCGGCTGATGCACGAGGTGCACGATCGGCTGGCAAAACTCGGCGACATCGAAGATCCGCTGGAGCGTGTGGCGGCGGACATCGCCGCGGAGATTCGCGTTTTGTGCTTTGACGAGTTTTTCGTGTCCGATATTGGCGATGCCATGATACTCGGACGGCTGCTGGACGGCCTGATCCGACGCGGCGTCACGCTGGTTGCCACGTCGAACTCAAAACCCGACGACCTTTATCGCGATGGCCTGCAACGGCAGCGCTTCCTGCCCGCGATCGACCTTCTGCACCGGCATACCGACGTCGTGAACATGGATGGCGGTACCGACTACCGGCTGCGCCTGCTGCAAAAGGCCGGCACGTGGCTGACGCCCGACAACGCCGACGCGGCGCACAAAATGCAGTTTATCTTCGACGAGTCCGCGTCAAATAGCGCAGTCCGCCGCACGGCGCTCCCGATCAACGGGCGGGACATCCCCGTTCGCAGTCACGCGAAGTGCGTTGCCTGGTTCGATTTTGACGCGCTCTGCGACGGTCCGAGAAGCCAGTCGGACTACATCGAGATCGCTCGATGGTTTCCGAGCGTCCTGCTCTCCGGAGTGCCTGCACTGGGTGCCGAGCAAAGCGATCAGGCGCGGCGATTTATCGCCCTTGTGGACGAATTTTACGATCGTCGCGTAAAACTGGTCGTGGCTGCCGCGCGGCAACCCGACGCACTGTATTCCGGCCAAAGGCTGGCGTTCGAGTTTCAGCGGACAGTCAGCCGTCTCGTCGAAATGCAGTCCACCGACTACCTCGCCCTGCCGCACCTCGCATGATAGATTCACCGCATGACGGAAGAACTGCGACTTGAGGATTTCCTTCCCTACCGGCTGGCCGTGTTGTCGAACACGATCAGCACGACCGTGGCGAACGCGTACGACAAACGCTTCAACGTGTCGATACCGGAGTGGCGTGTCATCGCGGTGCTCGGACGCTTTCCAGGCCTGTCGGCCGTCGAGGTCGCAGAACGAACACTGATGGACAAAGTCGCCGTCAGCCGCGCGGTCACGAAGCTCATAAAAAACGGGCGCATCGATCGCGAATTTGCCGATGCCGACAAACGCCGCTCGATACTCAACCTGTCGGCAGCGGGAAAGTCGCTGCACGACGAGATTGCCGAGCTCGCGCTGCAATTCGAACGCGACCTGCTCAAGGGCTTCAGCGAGGAGGAACTCACCGAAATGAACAATCTCATGGAACGCCTGCTCGCCCGTGCACGGCTGATCGGAACCCCCTGAGTCCGGCCGGACGCACTACGTCCGGGATGGTTTCGTCAGCAATTACTGTATAATGCCAGCCGCCCGTTCGGGCCGGATACTATTGGCCGAGACCGTCGGCCGGAGCAGTTGAGTGGCAGCAAAAGAACTCCGTCGCGTTGGTGATCTCAAACAGAGCATCATCGACGACATCCTTTCCTCACGTTCCCGTTCAACCAGTCTGCGACAGATCGCCCAGCGAAAGCGGTTTTTGCAGCAGTACTTCGCCGATGTCCCGGTTGAGGATCTGATCGGCCGCGAATCAGGTCTGCTCGCTCGCGTCGCGCTCGATCACCTCGACTTCGGCGCACGGCGCCGACGCGGTCAGGCCTTACTGCGCATATACAACGCGACGAAAGAGGATCACGGTTACACGTCGGCATTTACCTTCGTCGAAATGATCAACGACGACATGCCGTTCCTCGTGGACTCAGTTGCGGCCGCGATCAATCGGCATGGCCTTGCCGTGCACATCACGGTTCACCCGATCATTTCCGTCGTTCGTGATGCGCGGGGCAAATTGATCGGTATCGGTGACACCGATGACAAGAATGTGCGCCGCGAGTCCCTTATCCGGTTCGGGATCGATCACGAGTCTGACAGTCACACGCTCAAGCAACTGCACCAGGAGATTACGAGGGTCCTGGCCGACGTACGTGTGGCCGTTCGCGACTGGGGCAAAATGAAGCAGCGCATGATCGAGACGCGGGACCTGCTCGAAAACGGTCCGAAGGGCGTCGATCCGCTGGTGCGCAGCGAAAGCCAGGCGCTTCTGGACTGGATGGTCGACGACCATTTCACGTTTCTCGGCTACCGCGAATACAAGGTGCATAAGAAGGGCAAGCGCTACCTGCTCAACGCCGTGGAAGGTACGGGGCTCGGGGTTCTGAGCCGCGAAGATCGCGGCTCGAAGTCGGTGGAACTGACGGCCGAAATGCGTCGCCTGACGCGTTCCAAAGACTGGTTGATTCTGACCAAGGCCAATTCGCGCTCAACGGTGCACCGCAACGCATTTCTCGATTATATCGGCGTCAAGATGTACGACAAAAAGGGCAACGCGGTCGGCGAGCGGCGCTTTATCGGTCTCCTAACGTCCGTCGCCTACAACGAAAGCCCGAAAAACATCCCATTGTTGCGGCACAAAATCAGGAAGATATTCGAACGCGCACAGGTGGATGAGTCCGGGCATCGCGGCAAGGCGCTGTTTCATATCATCGAAACCTATCCGCGCGAGGAACTGTTCCAGAGTTCGGTGCAGGATCTGTCGCGAACGACGATCGGAATCCTCAATCTGCAGGATCGCCAGCGCGTTCGGTTTTTCCTGCGCCGCGACACATTTCGGCGGTTTTTCTCCTGTCTGGTCTACGTTCCGCGTGAGAAGTACACCACCTCGATCCGTCGGCAGATCGAAAAACTGCTCAAGTCCGAATTCAACGGCTTCTCAGTCGATTCCGCCGTGCAGATATCGGATTCGGCGCTCGCGAGGGTCCACATCATCGTCCGTACCGGAGACGGCACCAGGCCCCGCATTAGCATTCAGAAGATTGAACGGGCGATTGCGGACCTCGTCGTCACGTGGTCGGACCGGCTGCGGTCGCAGCTCGAAGAGGTGTTCGAACCGGATCGCAGCCGTCGGCTGCACCAGACCTACGGCGACATTTTTCCGGCCGGATACCAGGAAGACACGATGCCGTCCGAAGCACGTTCCGACATCGAACGCCTCGACCGCATGCTGCGCGAGGATGTTGTCCGCACGGTCGACCTTTACGTTCCGGACGATTCGGAACGGGAACAGGTCAACTTCGTCATTTACAGTCTCGACAACCCGGTACCGCTGTCGGACGCACTACCGGTCATCGAGAACATGGGGCTCGCGGTCTACTCCGAACGGCCCTACAAAGCCGAACTGCACTCCGGCGGGTCGTTCTGGATTCAAAATTTCTTTCTGCGTCACTCAAAAAGCGACGCGATCGATTTCGACGCGATCAGTTCGCGCTTCGAGGAGTGTTTTCTGGCCGTACTCAACGGCAAGGCCGAGAACGACAGGCTGAACCGGCTGGTCATGAACGCAGGTCTCGACTGGCGGGAGACCTCACTGCTGCGCTGCTACACCAAGCATATCCAACAGCTCGGCCTGCCATTTAGTCAGGCCTACATGGAGGACGTGCTCGAACGGCACGCGGGCCTGGTGCGCCTGCTGGTCGACAAATTCGCACTGCAATTCGATCCCGGCATTCCAGTGACCCGGCGCCGCCGCGAGCTCAGTAAAGTCAACGCCGCCGTCGAACGCGGTGTCGCACGCGCGCGAAATGTCGATGAGGACCGGATTCTGACGGCGTTCGCCGGAGGCATCGAGGCGACATTACGCACCAATTACTACTTGCTCGAGGACGGCGAGCCGAAGCCGTATATTTCGATCAAACTGGACCCGGCGAAACTTCCGGAAATTCCGCTGCCACGGCCAAAGTTCGAAATATTCGTCTACTCGACCGAAGTGGAAGGTGTGCATCTGCGCGGCGGCGAAATTGCGCGCGGCGGTTTGCGATGGTCGGACAGACGTGAGGATTTTCGCACCGAGGTGCTTGGCCTGATGAAGGCGCAGATCGTCAAGAACACCGTGATCGTTCCGACCGGAGCGAAGGGCGGCTTTTATCCAAAACAGGCGCCGGCGGACGACCGCGACGCGATAATGCAGAACGGCATCCACTGCTACGGCACGTTTATTCGCGGCCTGCTCGATGTAACGGACAATGTCGTCGATGGCGAGGTCGTCACACCACCCGGTATCGTGCGGCGCGACGGCGACGATCCGTATCTCGTTGTTGCCGCCGATAAGGGCACGGCCACGTTCTCCGATATTGCCAACGGGATCTCCGCGGAATACGGTTTCTGGCTTGACGATGCCTTCGCGTCCGGCGGCTCGGCGGGTTACGACCACAAAAAGATGGGGATCACGGCGCGTGGTGCATGGGAAGCTGTCCGCCGGCATTTCAGGGAACTGGGCGTCAATACGCAGGAAGACCCGTTCACGGTCGCCGGCATTGGCGACATGGCGGGCGACGTCTTCGGCAACGGCATGCTGCTGTCTCGTAAAATCCGCCTGGTCGCAGCCTTCAATCACCGTCACGTATTTTTAGACCCGGACCCGGACATCGCGGCCAGCTATCGGGAACGGCAGCGCCTGTTCAAAACACCGCGAACCGGCTGGGACGATTACGACGAGAAACTGATTTCCCGAGGGGGCGGCGTTTTCTCGCGGCAGGCAAAGACCATTCGCCTGAGCAACGAAGCGCGCAAACTGCTCGATATTGAGGATCGTTCGCTCAAGCCCGATGCACTGATCAACGCCATCTTAAAAATGCCCGTCGACCTGTTGTGGAACGGCGGTATCGGTACCTACGTAAAAGCCAGCCACGAGGGGCATGCCGACGCCGGGGATCGCAGCAACGATGCGGTCCGGGTTGACGCCAGCGAACTGCGCTGCAAGGTGATCGGCGAAGGCGGAAACCTGGGGCTGACTCAGCTCGCGAGAGTCGAGTACAGCCTCTGCGGCGGGCGCGTCAATACGGACTTCATCGACAATTCGGCAGGGGTCGACAGTTCGGACCGCGAGGTCAACATCAAGATTCTGCTCAGCGATGTCGCAAAGAAGAAGACGATGTCCCGCAAACGGCGTAATGCGCTGCTGGAATCGATGACCGACGGTGTCGCCGATCTCGTGCTGCGCAACAATTACCTGCAAACGCAGTCGATTAGCATGAGCGAAAAACTATCGGCCGATCGTATCGACGAAACGGCCAGACTGATTTCCGATCTGGAGTACGCCGGAAAGCTCGACCGTGCCATCGAGTTCCTGCCGGACGAAGCCGAAATCGATGAACGCCGCGCGCGCAAGCTTGGATTTACACGCCCGGAACTGGCCGTCGTACTGAGCTACGCGAAAATCGACCTGTACGATGGCCTGATCGAATCCAACGCGCCGCTGGAGGAGTTCCTGGTTATCGACCCGCAGCGCTATTTCCCTGCCGTGCTGCGAAAACGTTACGCCGACCTGTTACCGCATCATCGGCTAAGCCGGCAGATACTGGCCACGCTCGTAGCCAACGACCTGGTCAATCGCATGGGTCCGGCATTCGTCAAGCGCGTGCAGGCCGATACGGGCGCCGACATCGTCACGGTTGCCCGCGCCTACGAAGTCGCGCGCATCATCTGCCGCGCTGCCCCGCTGCTGCGCACGATCGAGTCGCTGGACTACGACATTCCGGCCACGGCGCAAATGTCGATGATGTTCGAGGTCAGCCGGACGCTGCGGCATGCCTGTTACTGGCTCGTCGAGCGCTACGGCGACGATCTCGACATCGTCAGGACCGTGGAACGCCTCAAGGACAATATGGCAACGATTTACTCGCGTTCCTCGACCTATCTGTCTCGCGCGAGCCGTACTCGCCACGAACGTGCAGAACAGCACTACACGTCGATGGGCGTACCCGACAAGCTCGCCAACCGTATGTCGGTCCTGCTGCTGACCCGCCCCGCCCTCGACATGTCGGACCTCGCCGCCGAACGCGGCCGCAGCGTACTGGACGCCGCACGCCTGTACTCGATTTTCAACGACGAACTCGGACTGTACTGGCTGCACAACATGGCGGAGGACATTAAGGTCAACGGTCGCTGGCAGGCGATCGCCCGCAGTAATCTGCGCGACGAATTTTATCGATTGCGCCGTGAACTGGCCTTCCGTCTCCTGAAACCGCGCAGCAAGCGCGACAGCAGCGACATCGCGCGCGCCTGGCTCAGGAAGCACGCGGCCGAAGTCGACCAGTTCAAAGCAATGATCGAAGAGATGAAGCTACGCGACGAGGTCGATTTTGCTACCCTCTCGGTTGCGGCGCAGGAATTGCGCGATCTGATTTCTCATTAACCCTCAATTCACTGCGGAGCGATCATGGCAGGAAAACTCGTACTGTGCCGGCACGGGCAGAGTGAGTGGAATCTCAAGAACCTGTTCACGGGCTGGACAGATGTCGACCTGACCGACAAAGGCGTTGAAGAGGCCATCGCGGCAGGGCAACTGCTGCGCGATCTCGGCTACGAATTCGATGTGGCCTACACGTCGGTCCTCAAACGCGCGATTCGCACCCTTTGGCATGTACTCGACCAGATGGACCGGATGTGGATACCCGTCGTTCGCGACTGGCGCCTGAACGAGCGTCACTACGGCAGCCTGCAGGGACTGAACAAAGCGGAAACCGCGGCCGAACACGGCGACGAGCAGGTGCATATCTGGCGGCGCAGCTACGACATACCGCCGCCGATCATCGAACCTGACGACGAGCGTCATCCCTCGCATGACCCGCGTTACGCCGGCATCGAAGACCTGCCTTCGACTGAGTCGCTGGCTACCACGCTCGACCGCGTCCGGCCGTGCTGGGACGACGTCATCGCGCCGCAACTCAGTGCGGGTCGAAACGTTTTGATCGCGGCGCACGGCAACAGTCTCAGGGCGCTCGTCAAAATGCTCGACAACGTGTCGAACGACGACATTACGGGATTCAATATTCCGACCGGCGTTCCACTCGCGTACGAACTCGACGATGACCTCACACCGATCTCAAGTTCGTTTCTTGGCGACGCCGAGGCCATTGCCAAAGCTGCGGCCGCGGTTGCCGCGCAGGGAAAGTCAAAATAGTACGGCGCGTTCGCGCTCAGGCCTGCCGGCTCGGGTCCGACCGCGGGCGGCGTCGCTCGGGTGACACCACACGAATCAGCCCTTCCTGAGCGGTCGACGCGACCAGCACGCCGTCCGCAGTGAAGAACTGCCCGCGCGCAAATCCTCTGGCGGCGGACGAGTTCGGACTGTCCATTGCATACAGCAGCCACTCGTCCATACGCAGCGGCCGGTGAAACCACAACGCGTGATCGAGAGACGCCATGATGACATTGCCGCGTTCGTAGGAGAGTGCATGGGGTAATGTTGCTGTACCGATCAGTTCGTGGTCGGATGCGTACGTCAGCAGATTCTGGTGCAGCACCGGATCGTCCGGCAGTCTGTCGACTGTGCGAATCCACACGTGTTTTCTCGGCTCGCGCTTCTTGCCGCCACCGAAGTCCACGGGCTCGACGTGCCTGAATTCGAAAGGCCGGCCCTCAGTCACGAAGCGCCGCAGCTTGGACGGAATGAAGTCAACCATGTCTCGCGCTATGTCCGTCACATCCTTGAGGCCGTCCGGCCCCGGCACATCGGGTATCGGGCTCCGGTGTTCGAGCCCCTGTTCGGGAATCTGAAACGACGCCGCAAGGTTCAGGATCGGCCGGCCATGCTGAATGGCGACGACACGCCGATTGGAAAAGCTGCCGCCATCTCGCGCACGATCGACTTCGTAGATGATTGGCGACTTCACGTCGCCCCGGCGCAGAAAATAGGCATGCAGCGAGTGGGCTACCCGCCCTTCCACGGTGTGCTGCGCCGCCGACAGCGCCTGACCGATGACCTGTCCGCCAAACACCTGCGGGCTTCCGATATCGCGGCTGTCTCCGCGAAAAATATTGTCTTCGATGCGCTCCAGCCCGAGCAGGCCGATCAGATCTTTGAGTACCGGATGCACAACCGCTACTTTGGCAATCTGCCGCCGTCGACGGCAACGCCGGTGCCGCTGACAAACACCGAATCGTCGCTGGCGAGGAACAATACGACTTTGGCGACATCGACCGGCTCGCCAATGCGGCGCGCCGCGGAATTCCGGATGCCGTGATCGCGCAGCGCCGGGTCTTTGCTGTACAACTCCCGGCTCTCAGGCGTCATCACACTGCCGGGCTGCACGTAGTTCGCGTTGACGCCGAACTCGCCCACATCGGCAGCGAGTTCTCGCGTCAGATTGGCCAGATCCTGTTCCGCACGAACGAACAGCGAACCCGCGTCAACCGCAAAACACGCCCTGAGCATTCCCATATTGACGATACGGCCCGCCGGACTGCGCTTCAGAAACGGCATCGCCGCGCGGCAGGCCTCCATCGTGAGCACGGACCGTGACTGCAGCATCGTTTCGATCCGCGGGTCGTCGTCAGTCAGCGGCCCGTCCTGCCGTAGCGAAAAATCGTTGACCAGAATGTCGATGCCATTGAGCAGATCGACGGCTTCCGTCACGATGTCGGCAATTTTCGAGCCATCCATAAAATTCGCCGCCAAGCCTGTAATGCCTTTCACCGCGGCAAAAAGCTGCTCCACGCCGCTGTTTTCGGCATCGACGGCGACCACGGTCGCACCATGCCTGATCAGCGTGCGCGCAGATGCTTCGCCTATGCCGCTTGCAGCGTTGAATACGAGCGCATTCAGCCCGTAAAGTCGTAGTGGATCGCCCATTCAAAGTCCTTGCTTACCCTTTTTACCTTCCCTCGGCACTGGCAGCCCCAAAACGCCAGCTTTTCATAAGCTTGGCCGAAAGTTCCAATGTCAGCTTTCATGCTATGCTTGAAGCAGTTTTTCCACTGCCCAATCCATAATAAAATGGCGTGAAAGGGGAGAGAAATGAAACTGACTGGTCGTAGCTTACAGAATCTCGCTGGCGCATGTGTACTTGCGTTTAGCGTCGGCACATTTTCGACCACCGCCCAGGCACAAGGCGACGCTGTACTGGAAGAAGTCGTGGTGGTGGCGCAGAAGCGCGAACAGAACATACTTGATGTTCCGGTATCGGTGACCGCGGTTTCGGGAGCCCAGATCGAGGCATCCGGTATCAAGGATATGATCGAACTGCAGCAGAACGTTCCTGGACTGATCGTCACCAAGAGTCAGACCGCAACCACCGCGAGTTTTTCGATACGCGGCATCGGCAGCACGTCGAACAATTTTGGCGTTGAATCGTCCGTCGGTCTGTACGTCGACGGCGTCTACCGTTCGCGCCAAAGTTCAATGGTAAATGAACTGATCGATGTGTTTGCCGTGGAAGTTCTGCGCGGTCCGCAGGGTACGTTATTCGGCAAGAACACCGCATCCGGGGCGATCAATATTCGCACGGCCGCGCCCAGTTCCGACGCCACGGACGGGTTCATCGATGTGAGTCTGGGCGACTACAATCTGCAGCGGTTCAGCGCTGCGGCGAACATTCCGCTAACGGACAACCTGGCGTTTCGCCGAACGATCTTCTCGATTCAGCGCGATGGTTACGTTGATGATGACGTACTGGGCAAGGACCTTTTCAACGATCGCGACCGGTTTGGGGTGCGCGCACAGGTCGGCTACGACAATCAGAGCGGTTTCGATATGCGCGTCATTGCCGACTACTCGGAGGTCGATGAAATCTGCTGCGTGGCGCTCTCGCGCGTGGACAGCATTTTCTCTCACGGCGGCCTTGCGCAGGGTCTGGCCATCGGCGGTCCGGATGCGATCCGTATGCAGCTCGGTCATACAGTCTACACCGATTTCCCCTATCCCATGCCGCTGCCACCCAACGTGATTCAGGGCGTGGGCTTTGAAAGCTATCGCACGTCGGTTAACAAAACGCCTCTGTCGCAGAACGAAGACCGCGGCATTTCCGTGGAGATGAACGTCGACATCGGCGACAACACACTAACGTCGATCACGGGCTATCGCGCGTTTGATACGCTTGACTTCGTCGATGCGGATTTTGGCGATTCCAGAATCGCCGAACGCACGAACATCGCCGAGCAGCAGTCGATTTCCCAGGAACTGAGGCTTGCGGGCGAGTTCGGCGATACCGGCAACTGGGTCTTCGGCGCCTACTATTTCACGCAGGACATCGATACCGACACGACAACCGTTGGCGGTGAAGACCTGCAGGCCTATTCAGACCTTGGACTCGCGGCCCAGAACAGCCCGACGCTGAGCGACATCACCAACGGCGTCACGGCATTTTCGCAATTTGTCGGCAGCCTGGGCGGGTTCTTTCCGCCGGGCGCAGACGCATTCCCGGCGGGCGCCTTCGCACGCGATCTGACATTGCAGGAGCATGACGGTTACGCGGTCTTCGGCCAGGTCGACTGGGCACTCAACGACGCGCTGACGCTGACACTCGGCGCTCGCTACACCGATGAATCCAAGAAAATCAACGCCAGGTACACGCAGACGAATCCGGGCACAATGATGCCGGATTTCAAAGCAATTGGCGCCATTCTGGCCGGCCTCGCACAGGGCATTCCGCCGGCTGACCCGACCCCGTTGCTCGCGGTGGCACTACCCAACGAAGGCTGGGCGGCCTGGACGCTGGCGCCCTTTTCTCCGCGCCCGGACATCGACGACAAGCTCGACGACGATCAGGTCACAGGCAACGCTAAGATAAGCTGGCACGTCAACGATGAAATGATGCTGTACGCGTCCTACGCAACCGGCTTTAAGTCAGGTGGCACGAATACAGACCGAATATGGCCCGACCTAAATCAGTTGTTTACGGCTGAAACTTCGAAGTCCGCGGAGATTGGATTCAAAGGCGATATCGGCGATCGTCTGCGCGTGGCAGCGTCCATCTATCAGACCGATTTCGAGGATTTTCAGGCCAACTCGTTTACCGGCACAGGCTTCAACCTGAGGAACGCAGGCGATCTCGAAGTCAAAGGTGTGGAAATCGAATGGCTCTGGCAGGTGTTCGACAATACGAGCATTACCGGCTACTACGCGCATAACGAGGGGGAGTTCAAGTCTTTCCTCGAAGGCACCTGCTGGGACGCAACGACATTCCATACTAGAAATCCTCAGGAACCGGCAAAACCCTCTGTTGACCCGGGCTTCGATTCCGCGACGATGACCTGCGATCGCAGCGGCGAGGCACTTCCGTACAATCCCGAGGACCGCTTTAACCTTGGCATTACGCAGAATTTCCCGATTGGAGCCAACGAACTCTTCATCCGGGCCGAGTATTCTCATACCTCGGAGTTCTTGTCCGACGGCGATAACGATCCTCTGACGCGGATGGACGACTTTGGAATTCTGAACGTACGCGTTGGCCTCAACATCGACAGCTGGAATTCGACGTTGACGCTGTGGGGCCGCAATGTGACCGACGAGCGCTACTACACGGGATCGTTCGACCCGCCGCTGCTGGACAATGGGCGCATGAACTCGTATCCGTCGGAACCCGCGACCTACGGCATCACATTCCGCAAGCACTGGGATTAGTGGGCCGGGTATAGCGAGGTGGCCCTGAACGCGGCCGCCTCAATCGGGCCATGCTATTTTTTGGGTGTGCCGGGACCCATGAAAAACCAGAGAATCAGTCCCACCACGGGTAGAAATGCGACGATCAGTACCTGGTGGGCCGCTTGATAAATTCGGTGACTCTCAGTCGCATCACAACGCCCTTGGGCAAGGCGAGCAAGCGCAGGACTGGCCGTCGCCAATTCAAGCGAGCTCAACGCCGCCGAAGGGCGTTGTGGTGCGACCCACAGGGAGCCCTTCTCAAGGGGCATACCGGTGTTGAAGCGGCTTGACATAGCCCGGCTATGCCGGCACCACTTCGCCTGGGTCTGCCCCTTGAGAAGGGCTCTGAGAGTGACCGAATTTATCAAGCGGCCCACTGATGACCTTTTTGGTGATATCGGCCGAGCTGTTAAAGATCTGAATTGCGGCATAGATCAGCGCGGCGAGGTGCAACAGCGACAACAAACCGCAATTACCCATCGATTTCTCCTGGATAGTGATTTTCAGAACGTTCCGGCAACACAGACACAGGTTGTCAGACAAAGGTCACAAAAAGGAATTGCCGTGGTCAGGCCTGTGCACCGCTGAATCGCTAGTATTTCACCATCGAATAACGAGACTCAAGGTGAATCGAAATGCTCTACGACAATATTCTGGAGACCGTCGGCAATACGCCGGTTGTACGACTCAACAGGATCGGCCCTGGAGACATCAACATTTATGTCAAAGTCGAGTCCTTCAACCCAATGGGTTCCGTCAAGGACCGGCTCGCGCGCAACGTCATTGAACAGGCCGAGAAAGACGGCACGCTGCGCCCCGGGCAGACCATTATCGAGGCGACCAGCGGCAACACAGGCATCGGTCTCGCGATGGTGTGCGCTCAAAAAGGGTATCCACTGGTCGTCACGATGGCCGAGAGTTTCAGCATAGAGCGCCGGAAGATGATGCGCTTTCTGGGCGCGGACGTCGTACTGACCCCGGCCGCACTCAAAGGCAGCGGCATGCTTGCGAAGGCGGTCGAACTTGCGGAAAAACACGACTGGTTCCTCGTGCGCCAGTTCGAAAACGAGGCGAACGCGGATGCGCACTCGAAAACCACGGCCCCTGAAATTCTGCAGGCATTCGACGGCCGGAAACTGGACTACTGGGTCAGCGGATTCGGCACCGGCGGCACGCTCAAGGGTGTGTCTCGAGTCCTGCGCGAACAGAGTCCGGACACCAGGATTGTGGTCTGCGAACCCGACAACGCCCAGATTCTCGGCAGCGGAATTCCGCAGGAACGTCTTGCCGATGGCACGCCCAGGGACAGCCATCCGCTGTTCCGGCCGCACCTGATGCAGGGCTGGAGCCCGGACTTTATTCCGCAGCTCGTAGAAGATACCGTCAACGCGGGACTTTTCGACGATATTATTCCGATCGATGGCAACGATGCGCTTCGCCTGTCACGGGACCTCGCGCGCAAAGAAGGCATCTTTGTCGGTACGTCGGCCGGTGCGACGCTGGCTGGCGCGCTTGCCGTCGCCGAGCGGGCCGAACCGGGCTCGAACATCCTGTGCATGCTGCCGGATACGGGCGAACGTTACCTGAGTACCCCGTTGTTCGACGATATTCCGGCCGATATGACCGAGCGCGAGCAGGACATCGCGCGCTCGACGCCCAACTTTCGCTTCGATGCGCCGCCGCCTCCGCCGGTGGACGACAAACAAAATTCTCCGCCTGCAACGATTGAGGTTGAAGCCGATGCGCGCGATTTTCTGCGCACCGTCACGAGCGATGCCGAGCAGCCCGTCGTCATGTTCGCACTCGAGTGGTGTGAGTTTTGCTGGTCGGTGCGCAAAATGTTCGCGCACTACGACATTCCCTATCGTTCCGTGGATCTCGACTCGGTAACCTACCAGAAGGACAACCTCGGCGGCAGGATTCGGGCTGCAATCGAGGACGACACCGGCCTGAAGACCATTCCGCAAATCTACATCGGTGGCAAACATGTCGGCGGGGCAACGGAATTGTTCGACGCCGCAAGAGACGGGGCCATGGCCGCCATGCTGAAGGAAAACTCAGTCTCCTGGAATGAATCTGCGGATCAGGATCCCTACACGTTCCTTCCCGGATGGCTGCACGCGCGCTGAGACCGGACAGGCCCTAGTCGTTGCTGTTGAAGAAGAACATACCCAGGGTCTCGGCGATACAGGCCGGCTTGCGCTGACCCTCGATTTCGATTCGTACTTCGGAGGTCAGTAGCAGCGCGCCGGCGCGCTGCCGCGCCTGAAGTACGGTTGCACGACCGCGAAGCCGGGAACCCACGGGAACGGGTGCGAGAAAACGTACCTTGTTCAGACCGAAGTTAATGGCCCGCTCGAGATTCCTGACGTCCACGAACTTGCCGGTCAGCGCCGGTATCAACGACAGTGTCAGATACCCATGCGCAATCGTGTTGCCGTCCGGCATCTCCCTTGCAGCTCGTTCGGTATCAACGTGAATCCACTGATAATCGGCCGTCGCTTCGGCGAATTGATCGATGCGGTGCTGGTCGATGACCACCCAGTCGGATAATCCGACTTCCTCGCCTTCCAGCGCTTTTGCATCCTCGATGGAACGAACAACTCGCACAATGTGGACCCTGGCAACCCCCGAACAGCGCTCAGTGATACCTGAACCGGAATCGTTCTGCAATGCGCAAACTGAGTTCCGGCTGGCGCGGGCCTGTCAATCATGGGCATGCGACGCGCATCGCTCGCAGTTGACCCACCCGGAATCGCCGTTTTCATAGTATTCTTTTTTCCAGATGGGCAGCCGAATTTTTATCTCATCGATGATATAGCGGCAGGCTTTAAACGCCTCGTCGCGATGCGCTGCGGCGACACCCACCCAGACCGCGCAATCGCCGATCGCAAGCAATCCCTCACGATGCACGCAGGAAGCGCGCGCGTACGGGTATTTGTCGCGCGCTTCGTCGAGAATGCGCAGGCCTTCCGAAATAGCAACGGGCTCATACACTTCGTACTCAAGCTGAGTCACGGCAAGCCCCTCATTCTCGTTCCGCACCCAGCCTTCGAATACGCAAAATCCGCCTGCCCCCGGTTCGGCCATATCGCGACGCAGCGCCTCGGTATCGATCGGCGTTTCAGATATGGCAAACATTCAGCCGCCCGCGACGGGTGGAAACAACAACACCGTGTCGCCGTCCACGACCTCGGACGACCAGTCTGCCAAAACGTCGTTAATTGCGACTTTGCAGCGCCCCGGCTCGTCGCTCGAGCCGTGCCGATGGCGCGTCTCGACAAACACGTCGGCAACCGTTTCGGCGCTTGTCGTCAGCGATTCCTCGCCAATTCCGGCATGCTCTCGAAATGCCGCAAAGTAATGAACGGTGATCGTCTTCATGTACCCGCCTGCAATACACTGCCGCGAAGATCTTCCGGCGTATTGATATTGTCCAGCGCGTGTGGATTTGGCTGCTCCAGCAAATTTGTGTTCGATCGAATCAAAATCTTGCGCGGACAATAGACGCCCTCGTCGACAAATTCCCTCAGCACGCCCCCACAGCCCACCCGATAGACGGCACACAGCGGTTCGGGGAGACCGTCGTAGGAACTTCGGTACGCCGTAAACCAGTGCTCCTCCGATCGATTCGCCATTAAGTATCCCAGCGTTTCGCTGTCGATATTCGGCAGATCGCAGGCAACGACCAGCCAGTCGACCGCGGGAAAGGCCGCCACCGCTGACACGATACCCGCAACGGGTCCGCGTACACCGTCGGCATCAACGATCTGCGCAAACTGAGCCCGCTCCGGGTCGTCCCGTTGCTCCGGCCGCAGGGACACGAATACGCGGCCTGTGTGCCGCTCGAGCAGAGCGACCATCCACGCGAGCTGCGATTGCCCGTCGCGCCTGAGCTGCGCCTTGTCGTGGCCCATGCGACGGCTTTCGCCACCGGCAAGCACCAGCCCGTAGGTCAGATTACTCGCCACGCTGAAACTCCCGTTTGCCGCCCGACTTCGATATCAGGCGAGTATTTGAAATCACGATATCGTGCGACAGACTTTTGAGCATATCGTAAACGGTCAACGCCGCAACACTTGCGCCGGTCAGCGCTTCCATCTCCACGCCGGTCTTGTGCGCGACCTTACAGCGGCAATCAATGACTGCGCGTTCGCCTTTCATCGAAATTTCAATCCTGCAACTGGTGAGTCCCAGCGGATGGCAGAATGGGATCAGTTCATGAGTTCTCTTTGCGGCCATCACGCCCGCAATAATGGCCGTTGCAAACACCGGTCCCTTGGCACTGACGACCTCGTCATTGCGAATCTCGGACAAAACATCGTCCGGTAAGCGTACTTCACTGCGCGCATGGGCCAGCCTCAACGTTACGTCCTTGCCGCTCACGTCGACCATGGCAGGCCGATTGTCCTCGTCAATATGCGTCAGTTTCGTCATTCAACCGCCAATTCGATACATTTCGACTTTCTTTAACACGTGATGTTCGGCGAGCTCGGGCCGGCGTAGCTCGCTGTAGCGATCCGCGCGCTGCAGCCAGATACTCGCAAGCGCATCGGCCAGTTCGCCATCGTCCACGCCATCGCGAAGCGTCTGCCGCAGATCGGTTCCCTGACTTGCGAACAGGCAGGTGTAGAGTTTACCGTCGGCCGACAGACGGGCACGGCTGCAGCCGCCGCAAAACGGCTCGGTCACCGATGAGATAAAGCCAATCTCGCCGGCACCGTCCTCGTAGCGATAGCGTCGCGCCACCTCGCCCGGATAATTCGCATCGACAGCGCGCAGTGGCCAGCGTTTCCGAATCCGATCGTACAGGACCCGCGACGGCAGCACCTGGTTCATGCGCCAGCCATTGCGATTGCCCACGTCCATAAATTCGATCAGCCGAACAACACAGGCGCTGCCACGAAAGTGGTCGAGCAGATCGACGATGGTATGATCGTTGACCCCCTTCTGCACGACGACATTGATTTTGATCGGGCCCAGGCCGGCTTCTGCCGCGGCATCTATGCCGCGCAACACGGTCTTCAGGTCGCCCCGGCCGCCACTCATCGCCGCAAACACGCGCTCATCCAGGCTGTCGAGGCTGACCGTCACGCGATGCAGCCCGGCGGCTGCCAGGTCGCCGGCCCGACCTTCGAGCAACATCGCGTTCGTCGTCAGCGCCAGGTCGTCGATGCCCGGAATTTCCGCGAGCGATCGCACGAGGTCAGGCAGATTTTTGTCGAGCAGCGGTTCACCGCCCGTCAGTCGCAGCTTGCTGACTCCGAGTCGCGCCGCAGCCGCCGCGACGCGCAGTACTTCGCCGTAGGTCAGGCGCTGGCTGCGCTTCAGAAACCGATAGTCGGAATGAAACTCGTCCGATGGCATGCAATACGGGCAGCGGAAGTTACACTGATCCAGCACGGAAATGCGCAGATCATGCAGCGGCCTGTCGAGTGCATCGAGCGTACGCACCGGTTCGCGAGCGGCCTCGGTTTGATGGTCAGGGTTGAGCGCCATGCCCGCATTTTGCACCAGGATCGCGACGTAACAAACCCGTGCCGGCAATGAAAGGTTTGTCGGGGCCTGTTCGAGCGGCCAATGACATTTGCGCTGGCAGGCCCTAAGCTGTGCCATCGGCGATACCGACTCAATGGAATTTCGGCGTGATACCGCAATCACTCGCAGCATTCTTCGCAACGCATCAGGAAGTCCTCTGGCTGTTGACGCTGTTGGCCGATCTCGGTGGCACCGTCATTCTGTACCGTCTGTTCGGCAAGGCGGGGCTGCAGGTGGCGATCGCAACGGCGATCATTCTCGCCAACCTGCAGGGGCCGAAGCTGACGATCATCTTCGGGCTCGAAACGAGCCTCGGCGTCATTTTCTATTCGAGCATTTTCTTCGCGACCGACGTGCTCAGTGAAAATTACGGTCGCGCCGAAGCCAACAAAGCCGTGCGCATGGGGTTCGCCGTCAGCGTCGTCGTATTGGTCATGCTCAGTCTCGCGCTGCTCTACCAACCCAGCACACGACCGGAAACGGCTGCGTTTTCGGCCAGTATTCATGACTCGTTCGCGACTATCGTCAACTTTACGCCGCGCTTCATTTTCGGTTCGCTGTTAGCCTATTACGTTAGTCAGAGTTTCGACGTCTGGGCGTTTCACCGCATAAAATCGATAACCGGTGAGCGCTGGCTATGGCTGCGCAACAACCTGTCGACGATGAGTTCCCAGGCTATCGACACCACCATTTACTCTCTGGTCGCCTGGTGGGGCATCGTCGATCTGAAAACCGCACTCGCACTCGGTGTGACCAAGTACTTTCTGAAGCTGTGCATCGCCGCCATCGATACGGCGTTCGTGTACTGGGCGAAGTTGTCTCATCGGCGCTTGTTGCGCGCGGAAACGCCGGTGGCCTGATAAAATCGCACAAAAAAAGGAGTCACCCATGAAACTGAGTTCAGTATACCTGCTGCTGGCCGTACTCGGTGGCATCGTTCCGTATATCTTCTTTCTGCAATTTGCCCGGGAGTCCGGCGTCGATCTGAACGGCTTCGTTCAAGCGCTGTTCGCAAATGGAGCCAGCGCGGGTTTTACGGCCGATGTCGTCATCTCATCGATCACGTTCTGCATCGCCGCGTTCGAACTGCATCGCCGCGACAACGGTCCATCGCCGTGGCCGTTTATTCCGCTCAATCTCATCATTGGGCTGTCGTTCGCACTGCCGCTGTATATTTTTGTGCTGCACATACAGCGCGAAAAACAGGCATAAATTGTATGCTGTGCTCAGGGATAATCACGATGACGACCGACTTCGGGCACAAAGGCCCGTTTGCGGCCGTCATGCGCGGGGTGATTCTGAGTCGTAATCCTCAGGCCACGGTGATCGACCTCGCGCACGACATTCCACCGCACTGGCCGCCTGAAGCCGGTTTTTGGATCAGCCGCTCCTATCGTTATTTTCCGCGGGGCACGATTCATCTGGCGATCGTCGACCCGGGTGTCGGTACCGAGCGGGCCATTCTGATCGTACAGCACGACGGGCACATCTTCATGGCACCGGACAATGGCCTGCTCGCCCCTCTGCTCGACGGGTCCGAGGAATCCGTCGTGTGGCAACTCAATATCGATCATCTTGAGGAACTCGGCCTTGCCCGCCCGAGCGACACGTTTCACGGCCGCGACATCTTCGCACCGGTCGCGGCGGAACTCACGGCCGGGCGCTTGTCGCTGACCGCAATTGGACAACCCGTGCAGGATTGGGTACCGGGCTGGCTGGACGAGCCAGCCGTCGCACCAGGCCGCGTCAGCGGCACTATCGTGACGATCGATGCGTTCGGCAACCTGATCAGTAACATCGACGCAGCGCTGATAAGCAATTTCGCGCACCCCGTCGCTCACATCGGCGGGCAACGCATTCCGGTATTGTCGACGTACGGGCGTGCGACGCCCGGAGATCTGCTGGCGCTCGTCAATTCATTCGGTGTCGTCGAAATCGCAAAAAGCGAAGGCAGTGCCGCGGACGGGCTTGGCCTTGAACGTGGCGCGCCGCTGATAATGACCGACAGCGAGTTAATCGCCTAAGGCTGGCTTCAGCGCCCCTGTTGTTGCATCGCCTGTTTTTCGAGCTTCGCCCACGAATCCCGCAGCGTCACGATGCGGTTGAACACCGGTGCATCGCTGCGATGCTCTTCCGAGTCGGGGCAGAAGTAACCCAGCCGCTCAAACTGGACTCGCTCACCGTCGCCAATACCCTCCAGCGACGGTTCGAGCTTTGCATCGACCGTTTCCAGTGAATCCGGGTTCAGTACGGCATGGAAATCGTCGGCCGCATTCGGATTGGCTTCGTTGAACAGACGGTCGTAGAGGCGCACTCGCGCGTCCACGGCCGTGGCACACGACACCCAGTGTATTGTGCCTTTAACCTTGCGGTCACTGCTGCCGCTGCCGCTGCGCGTATCCGGGTCGTAGCTGCAGTGCAGTTCGACGACGTTGCCGTCGTCGTCTTTGACCACCTCATCGCAGCGAATGATGTAGGCAAAACGCAGCCGGACTTCCCCGCCGGGCCGCAGACGGAAAAACTTTCGCGGCGCATCCTCCATGAAATCGTCCCGCTCAATCCAGAGTTCGCGCGAAAACGGCATGTCGCGCGTTCCCATGTCGGGATTGCCGGGGTGATTCAGTGCCTGAACCGTCTCGCCGTCGTCAGGGTAATTCGTGAGCACGACTTTCAGCGGCCTCAATACCGCCATGCGCCGCGGTGCATCGTCGGCGAGACTTTCGCGAACGCAGTTCTCGAGCACGCCCATCTCGATGAGCTTGTCCTTTTTCGTGACACCCGCGCGCCTGACGAATTCGCGGAGCGCCGCCGGCGGATAGCCTCTGCGACGCATACCGGCGATCGTGGGCATGCGCGGGTCGTCCCAGCCTGAAACGATGCGCTCCTCGACCATCGAATTCAGCTTGCGTTTGCTCGTCACGGCGTATGCCAGATTGAGGCGAGAGAATTCGATCTGACGAGGTCGATGCACAGGGTTCAACCGATCGAGGAACCAATCGTACAACGGCCGGTGATCTTCAAACTCCAACGTGCACAGGGAGTGCGTGATGCCTTCGTAGGCATCGGACAGGCCGTGTGCGAAATCGTACATCGGATAGATGCACCAGCAGTCTCCCGTATGCTGATGAGTGACGTGCCGGATGCGGTACAGAGCCGGATCGCGAAGATTGATGTTGGGCGAGGCCATGTCGATCTTCGCGCGCAGCACGTGTTCCCCGTCGGCAAACTCGCCCGCTTTCATACCCTCGAACAGGCGCAGGTTTTCCTCAACGCTGCGATCCCGCCACGGGCTGTTGCGGCCCGCCTCTGTCAGGGTGCCGCGATACGCTCGAATCTCCTCGGCGCTTAAACTGTCGACGTACGCGGCGTCGCTGCGGATCAGCTGCACGGCGGACTCATACAGTCGATCGAAATAATCCGACGCGTGCGTCAGCCGGTCCTGCCACTCGAATCCCAGCCAGCGAACGTCCCGCTTGATCGCATCGACGTACTCGGCGCTTTCCTTTCCGGGGTTCGTATCGTCGAAGCGCAAATACGTGCGGCCGCCGGTCTCGGCGGCAACACCGAAATTGAGGCAGATCGACATGACGTGCCCGACGTGCAGATATCCGTTCGGCTCGGGAGGAAAGCGCGTAACAATCGTTGGGTGCTTTCCGGACTCGAGGTCGTCGTGAATGATCTGGCGAATAAAGTCGCGTGTCTCGCTGACGCTCATTGGGGCCGTTCGAGGAGTTACAAAAGGGGCGCTATTGTACGCGAAATGTTTATCGGCGGGGCTTTTCGCGTACAATTGCGCGCTGTCACGAAGCTCACCCAACCCTTGTACTATGCCGAAGATATCTCTGCCTGACGGCAATGTTCGTCAGTACGACAACGCGACGACCGGCGCTGAAATCGCGGCCGACATTGGCGAGGGACTTGCCCGCGCGGCGGTCGCCGTTCGTGTCGACGGTGCGCCCTGGGACCTGACCCGCGCGATAGAAGCCGATAGCAAGGTCGAAATCGTCACGCGCGATTCCGATGACGGGCTGGAGTTGCTGCGCCACGATGCGGCACATGTGCTCGCCGAAGCCGTCAAGGAATTGTGGCCCGAAACGCAGGTGACCATCGGTCCGGCCATCGAGAACGGGTTTTACTACGACTTTTCACGTGACGAGCCTTTTACCGAGGCCGATCTCGAGACCATCGAAGTCCGTATGAAGGAAATCGTCGACCGCGATGAGGAAATCCAGCGTGAAGTGTGGCAGCGCGATCAGGCCGTCGAGTTCTTCCACTCATTGGGAGAACACTACAAGGCCGAGATCATCGACGGCATACCGGCCGGTGAGGACGTCACGCTGTACCGCCAGGGGCACTTTATCGACCTCTGCCGCGGCCCGCACCTGCCATCGACGGGCAAGCTCGGCAAGTCGTTCAAACTGACGCATGTATCGGGTGCCTATTGGCGCGGAGATTCGAGCAATGAAATGCTGCAACGCGTTTACGGGACGGCGTGGGCGAACGATAAGCAGCTTCGCAAGTACCTGCACATGCTCGAAGAAGCCGAAAAACGCGACCATCGGCGGCTCGGCAAAGTCATGGACCTGTACCATTTTCAGGAAGAAGCGCCCGGCGCCGTGTTCTGGCACCCGAATGGCTGGGCCCTGTTTCAGAACCTGATCGCCTTCATGCGCCAACAGCAAAATGCGGCAGGTTATCGCGAGATCAACACACCCGAAATGGTGTCCCGTTCGTTGTGGGAGGCATCGGGACACTGGGCCTCGTTCGGCGAGAACATGTTTACCAGCAATACCGTCGACGGCCGCACCTACGCGATCAAGCCCATGAACTGCCCGGGACACGTGCAGGTATTCAAACAGGGCATCACGAGCTATCGAGAGCTGCCGGTGCGGCTTGCCGAGTTTGGCAAGTGTCACCGCTACGAACCGTCCGGCGCCTTACACGGCATGATGCGCGTCCGAGCGTTCACACAGGACGACGCACATATCTTCTGTACGCCGGAGCAGATTACCGCCGAGTCGGTCGCGGTGTGCGATCTGATACTGGGAATCTATCGCGACTTCGGCTTTAACGATGTCCGTATCAAATTCGCGGACCGTCCCGAGACTCGTGTCGGCGACGACTCGGTCTGGGATCAGGCCGAAACCGCACTCGTAAGAGCGCTCGACAAAGCCGGACTCGAATACACCCACAATCCGGGCGAAGGCGCCTTCTACGGACCAAAACTCGAATTCGTCCTGCGCGATGCGATCGGTCGCGACTGGCAGTGCGGCACGCTGCAGGTGGACCTGAACATGCCTGGGCGGCTGGGCGCGACCTACGTCGGCGAGGACGGCGAAAAACACGTACCCGTCATGCTGCACCGGGCAATTTTCGGTTCGCTGGAACGCTTCATGGGCATATTGATTGAGCATCATGCCGGCAATCTGCCGCTGTGGCTGGCACCGGTGCAGGTGAAGGTCCTGACAATTACCTCCGACGCGGACGACTGGGCCCGGGAAATCGTCGAGTTGCTGACAGAAAACGGTATCCATGCACAAGCCGATCTGCGCAACGAAAAAATCTCGTACAAAGTCCGCGAACACAGCCTTGCCAAGGTGCCGGTACAATTCGCAGTCGGCAAGCGCGAGCTTGAAAGCCGCAGCGTCGCCATCCGCCGGCTCGGCTCCAAACAACAGCAGACACGGCCGATCGACGAGGCGCTTGCAATGCTCCTCGAAGAGGTCCGGCAACGCGGCTGACACGGGGGCTTCCGCTCCCCTGACGGGCGAACGTGACCCGCCCTGCAGCGGAAATGTGCGCGCCGTCACAGAATGGACAACCGAACGGCCTGTGGCGCCATTGTTCGCCAATCCCAACGCTATACTTTCCGAACGCCTTGATCTCGCGATGAATTCAACATAAGGCTTTGGAGAGCGAAGTGCCGATTGACCAATTCAAGACACAGATTCTGTTGCTGCACGGCGACCGTATTGCGCTGGATCGACTAAGCGCGGGATTTGGCGATCGTTACACCGTGCACTGTGCGACGAGCGGCACCGAAGCGTTGAATACGCTCGTCGAAACGCCGATCAATGTGCTGATTTCGTCACAGCGTCTGCCGGGCATGTCGGGTCTGGAAGCACTTCGGGAAGCTAAAAAGCGCTCGCCGGATACGATCGGAATTCTGCTGGCCGGCAACGACAAATCCGACCTCGAAGCACTCGTTGGCGACGAGGAAGTATTTCAGATTATCAGCGGCAAGGTCACCAGCGACAATCTCAAGACACTCGTGGACGATGCGACACGTCAGGTACGCCTGATGGCCCTGGCCGAATCCGCCAACGATACCGCGGCAAACCCGGACGATCTTTCCGGGGCGCACATCGTCATGGAAACGGCGGACAACGGGACCGCCATTGTCACCGACAACACGGAGCGGCAGGCTGCGCTCGCGCCGCAGGCTGACTCGACGGCACCGGTCGCGGGTGCCAGGCCCGTCGACGTCATGGTACTGACCAAAGATCAGTCGTTCCTCGATACGATCAAGGAATCCTCGCGCGGCACCCATACCGTGCATTACGCGGTGACACTGGCGCAGGCGGACGAGACCCTGCGTACGCACAACGTCGGTGTCGTCATCATCGACGCCGCGATGATCGGCAACAACGTCGAAAAGCTCGGTCGGCATTTGCGCAAGAGCGCGCCGCGGCTCGTATCGATCGTCGCGGGACGACGCGACGACGGCGAGATGCTCATGGACCTGATCAATCGCGGCAAGGTCTACCGCTTCCTGCTCAAGCCGGTGTCCCCTGGCCGCGCACGTCTGGCGGTCGAAGCCTCGGTCAAACACCATCTGGAAGCGCCTGAAGCCGCGTTTAAGGCCACCGGGAAACACACAGTGGCGAAGACGGCAGCGGACGACCGCACGAATAACACGGCTGCCGCATCCACCGCCGACTCGAGCCCCAGTCCGGCGCTCGATGCTTTCGAAGGTGACGAAAACAGCCTCAAGGAAACCGTCACAAACCTGTTCAATTCGGTGGGCAATTTGTTCTCCGATAGCGACGACGAAGAACAGCGTGTACCGCCCGCTGCCGAGCCGCAGACCACCGACGCCGCTCCCGGCCGAAGGTCGTGGGCGAAACCCGTGGCGGCAGTTTCCGTCGCGCTGGCTGCCTCCTCGCTCTGGTTTTTTACGCAATCGAGCGAATTGCCCTTTCCCCGCTCACCGTCCGCCGAATCCACGGCAAGCGATACAGCGGCGTCAATTGAAACCGTTGCGAATGAAAACACGCAGAGTAATGACGTTGTCGAGTCAATACCCGCCGAAACGGCTGCCACCGGCTCCACAAACAACGAGCAGCCGATGCACCCGGTGAACGACGCAGCGAGCGCGCAGCTCGACGCCGCCCGCCTCGCCTTGAGCGAAGGACGCATTTTCGAACCCGCCGGCGATAACGCGGTGGCATTATTCTCGGCAGCACTCGCGAGCGAGCCCGACAACGAAATCATCGCATCGGAACTGACGGCCAGTATCGACGAAGCACTCGGCATGGCCGAAACGGCAATGCTCGAATCGCGTCTCGACACCGCTGAATCGGCGTTGCGCTCGGTCGCAACCGCGCAGCCGATGCACAATCGGCTTGCGTTTCTGAACGCGCAGTTACAGCAGCTCCGCGAGCGTGAGCAATTGGACAATGCCCGTGTCGCCATTCGTGAACAGCGCTTTGACGATGCTGCGACGATCCTCGAAAGCGCGCGCATTGCAGGCAGCAACAGCGACGAATTCTCGGCTGTTGTCGAAGAACTGGCGACGGCGCGCAGCGACAGCCAGACAGACGGCTTGCTGTCACTCGCGAGCGCCAGACTCGATTCAGGATTGCTGCTCGCACCTGCCAACGACAACGCGCGCTATTACTACGAGCGTGTGCTCGCATCGGACGCAGATAACACTGCCGCAGCGCAGGGCCTCAACGCCGTCGCGAGCAGACTCGTTCTCAAAGCACGCACGGAAATGGATGCAGGCCGCCTCAATGACGCCGAAAACACACTCATTGCGGCGCGCACGGTCGATGCATCGAATCGCGAAATCGAACTTGCTCTCCAGGCACTGACGGCCGCACGCAACGCTTTGGCCGAACAGATTCGCCGCGACACGGAGGCCGCAGCGACTTCAGCGGCAGTTGTGGACCGCAATGCGAACAATGCCACGATTGAACCGGCACCGGCAACGCCGGAACTGAGCAACGAAAATGCCGGGGCAGCGAGCACCGACACCGTGCAGGCCGCAACGGACGACGCACTGCAACCCCCCCCGGTAGCACAGGCGGAGAGTACGGCCGACGAAGCGCCCGCAAGTCAATCGAGTACGGTCGAGCGACAGGAGATTGTCGCCGTGAGCACGCTGAATCGCATTCGCTACGTGGCTCCGAAGTATCCACGCGGCGCGCAGCGGCGCAATCAATCGGGCTGGGTCGACGTCATATTCACGGTGTCAACGGACGGCACAGTACACGACATCGAAATCCGAGATTCGCAACCGGACGACATTTTTGACAACGCGGCACGCACCGCTGTCGAAAAATGGGTGTTCGAGCCGATTGTCGAAAATGGCAAAACTATCGAAAAAAGGGCAGGTGTGCGCATAATGTTCGCACTTGAGTAGTACTGAGTGTCACAATTCGGCACGGTAATCGTTTGCATGCTGGAACAGGTAAATAATACCCGCTATGGTGAAGACAATTCTTCCCAACTGGAAAGATTATGTCCTTCGAAAGGGGAATCAGCCAATTGACGCCACCGCGACCGGTGCCGCAGACGCGAAAACGACAACAACGCAGCATCGTCACACAGAAAAAACTACTCGAGGCTGCCATCGAAGCATTTTCGGAGAATGGATTTAAGGGCACGTCGACTCGCGACATCGCGGACAGGGCCGGCGTCCATCACCCACTGATCACATACCATTTCAAAAACAAGGATCAGTTGTGGAAGGCAGCCGCCGATCGCGTGTTCAGTGAATTCACACAGTCGTTGTCGGCCTCGCTGCAGGAGATTAAAAACCTGGACCCGAAGTCGCGTATGGCAACAATGATTCGTGCCTATGTGTACTACGCGAAACAAAACCCCGCACTGCACAAGGTCATGGTTCAGGAAGCGAGCTATCCGAGCCCAAGGCTGGACTGGCTTATCGAGACACACCTGAAGCCGTTCTTCGACGCCTCGTTCGGGATGATAGAGGAACTGCAGGCACTCGGCGTCGCGCCTGTCGGCAATCCGGCGATATTGTTCAGCATGATTCGGCTGTCGTCCGGCGGATTGCTCGCGCTCGGCAACGAACTTAAGAAATCCAGTGGCATTGACGTTGAGAAACCGGAAACACTCGAAGCGATCGCCGAATTGATTATCCAGGTTTTCCTGCCCGGAGAGACTCGCCCGGTGTAGTGGACCGGTTAAACTGTTCGGTCACTCTCTGAGCCATTCTCAGGGGGCTGATCAGGGCCTGCACGCATACAGGTACAGCATCTCCATCGCGACCGCTGTTGCCGCAAGCGACGTTATTTCACCAACGTCGTACTGCGGCGCAACTTCGACAACGTCCATTCCGATGATATCAATGCCCGCAAGCTGACGCAGAATGGTCAGCGCCTGGTGCGTGCTGAGCCCCCCGCACACGGGCGTCCCGGTTCCGGGCGCGAATGACGGGTCGAGACAATCGATATCGAAGGTCACGTAAACCGCGCTGTCGCCGATACGTGCACGAATTTCCGCCACACTCGCAGCAACGCCCTGCTCGTGCACTCGCGGTGCATCGATGATGTTGAAGCCGAGCGTGTCCTCATTGTCGGTGCGAATACCGACCTGCACCGACGTCGCAGGATCGACGAGTCCCTGTTTCGCCGCCCACCAGAACATCGTGCCATGATCGATGCGGTCGTTCTCATCCGCCCACGTGTCGCTGTGCGCATCGAAATGCAGCAGCGAAATCGGCCCGCCATGATGACGCACATGCGCTTTGATAAGCGGATACGTGATGAAATGATCGCCGCCGAGCGTCAGCAGGCCCGGACCTTTCGATATAACCTCGTGCGCTCGTGATTCGATGGCGTCGGGAACCGTTTGCGGCTGACCGAAATCGAACAGGCAATCACCGATGTCGCCAACCGCGAGTTTGTCGAACGGGTCGAAGGCCATGCCGTAGGGCTTAGCCCACGCCATAATCGTCGACGCATTGCGTATCGCGCGCGGACCGAATCGCGTCCCCGAGCGGTTGGTTGTGGCCGTGTCGAACGGAACTCCCATCACCGCGACGTCCACGCCTGAGAGGTTCTTCGTATAACGCCGCCGCATGAATGAGGTCACGCCCCCATACGTCGGTTCTGCGAGTGTGCCCTTCAACGCGTCGCGAGTGATGGCCCAGTCGTTGCCGTACTTGTCCACGGTCAGATTCCCAGCGCCTTTTGCGTTTGATCGAGCGAACGCCAGGTGATGTCTATCAGTTCGTCGGCCTCAGCGTGACTCAACGTAAATGGCGGTGCACAGATAATCGTGTCGCCGGTCGCGCGCAGGCACAAGCCGTTTTCGGTCACGATATCGCGGAACGTTCCGCCCGCACCCTGTTTTTCTTCAAAGCGTTGCAATGGTCGCTTGCTTTTTACGATTTCGAATGCCCCCATCAGTCCCACCATACGCGCATCGCCTACCAGCGGGTGATCGCACAATTGAGCCCATCGGGTCTTAAGGTAAGGACCGATGTCTTCCCGGATTCGCGACACGAGCCCCTCTTTCTGAATGAGTTTCAGATTGGCGATCGCAACGGCGCACGCGGCAGGATGACCCGAATACGTATAGCCGTGCGCGAACTCGCCACTCTTTTCAATGATCACATCGGCCACACGATCGCTGACAAACACGCCGCCCAAAGGCAGATATCCGGAGGTAACGCCCTTCGCGAACGGCATGAAATCCGGCCGCGTATCGAAGTAGTCGGCACCGAACCACTCACCCAGACGGCCGAAGCCCGTAATGACTTCGTCGGAGATCAGCAGTATGCCGTATTCGTCGCAGATCCTCCGGATCTCCGGCCAGTAGGTGTCCGGCGGAACGATGACCCCACCCGCACCCTGAATCGGTTCGCCGATAAACGCGGCGACTTTTTCGGCGCCCACTTCGTGAATTTTCAACTCGAGCGAGCGAGCCGCCTCGATGCCGAATGCTTCCGGCGACAATGACTGGTCGCTGCCAAACCAATAAGGCTGCTCGACGTGCACGATACCCGGAATCGGCAGACCGCTTTGTTTGTGCATCGGCTTCATGCCGCCGAGGCTGGCCGCGGCAACGGTCGAGCCATGGTAGGCATTGTTGCGGCTGACGATCGTGTGACGCTCGGGCTGCCCCATGAGGTCCCAGTAGGTACGCACCATGCGCACGATCGTATCGTTGGATTCGGAGCCGGAGCCGGCAAAAAACACGCGATTAAACTGCGGCTGAGACACTTCCTTGAGCATCGATGACAGTTCAATCGCGGGCGGATGCGCGCATTGGAAGAAATTATTGTAGTACGGCAGTTCCCGCATC
This sequence comes from Woeseiaceae bacterium, assembly GCA_965224505.1. Classification (GTDB taxonomy): domain Bacteria; phylum Pseudomonadota; class Gammaproteobacteria; order Steroidobacterales; family Woeseiaceae; genus UBA1847. The sequence goes on along the minus strand of CBDCZL010000017.1, from coordinate 502,329 downwards.
TGCGCTGACGCCGCATCGATCAACTCCTGACGCCCGTAGCCCGCGTTCACACACCAGAGACCGGACATACCGTCGAGTATTCGGCGACCGTCGGCCTCATAAATGTAGACCCCCTCGGCCCGCGTAATGATGCGCGAACGTTTCTTGTGCAAATCCTTATGATTCGTGAACGGGTGCAGGTGGTGGTCCTTGTCGAGATCCTGCCATTCCTGCTGTGATCGCTTTTCGATAGCGGCCATGACGATTCTCCTGCGGAGGACTGTACCGAATTTGAGAGGTCAGATTCTAGCGAGCGGCGTCCCGCCAGATCAGCGCCAGATCATATGATGAAACAGAGGCCCAGATTGTGACACTCAAACGTTGAACATCAGAATCTCTCGCTCATAGGGCGTGATGATCTCCTGAAACTCCCGGTATTCCTCATCCTTTAATGCCGTGTAGAGCGCGACGAAGGCGTCGCCGAGCATTTGCCGCATGGCCTCGCTCTCGCGCATCGCATCAATCGCGGAAAAGATATGACGATGCAGCGCGAAATCTTCACTGTAGGCACTGCCCTCGGTCGGCGGCGTCGGTTGCAGCCCTTCAGTCATGCCAAGGTAGCCACAGGCGAGCGACGCCGCAATAACGAGATACGGATTGACGTCTGAACCCGCCAGCCGATTCTCGACACGGCGTGCCTCGGGGGCCGAATCGGGTACGCGCAGGCCGACGGTGCGATTGTCTATCGCCCACGCGAGATTAACGGGCGAAGACCATGGACTGGCGAATCGGCGATAAGAGTTGACGTACGGGGCGAACATGAGCAAGGCGTCGTTCATGTAGCGCTGCAGCCCACCCAGGAATCCGTAAAACAACTCGCTCGGCTGACCGTCCGGCGCAGAAAAAATGTTGTTGCCGTTTTCGTCGACAATGCTCTGGTGCAAATGCAGCGCACTTCCGGCGTCGTCGGCCATCGGCTTGGCGAGGAAGGTCGCATGCATGCTGTGGTTGATCGCGGCCTCACGCACGGTCCGCTTGAACATGAACACCTGATCGGCCAGGTCGACCGCATCGCCATGCAGGAAATTCAACTCGAACTGGGCCGGACCCATCTCCTGCGAAATCGTGTCGATCGGAATGTCCTGCAACTCGCAGTAGCGGTAGACCTGATTTATGAACGGGTCAAAGTCGTTCATCGTATCGATGCTGTAAGGCTGATTCGCACCCTCGGTCCAGCCCAGACGGCCCTCGGGCGGTTCTGCCTCGGCATTCGGATCGGAGTGAGGACTCAACAGGTAAAACTCGACCTCGGGCGCCACGACGGGTGTCCAGCCGCGCGCCTCGTATTTGGCCAGCACACTGCGCAGGACGCCGCGCGGCGATGTCGCTACCGGTGTGCCATCGCGCTGATAGCAGTCCAGAAACACCGATGCCGCGGGCTCCGCGGCCCACGGTACGGGCCGCAGCGTTTTCGGGTCCGGCACGAGTATCATATCGCGATCTTCGACGTTGCCGGGGTCTTTGACGTAGTCGCCCGAAATCGTCTGTGCGAAGACGCCCTCCGGCATCTTCATCTCGCCCTTGCCGAATTTTGAGGCCGGTAACACTTTGCCGCGCGCAGCACCGGCCATGTCGGGCACGATGGCCTCAACATCGTCGATGTGACGCTCCTCAAGCCAGCTACGGAATACGTTCTCGTCAGTCACGATTCACCTGTCGCTCGGCGGCGTACGACCTGCATGCATCGCCGAATGCCCTGAACATTGCCATTGAAAATTCGTTCGCGGCCGCCTGCCACTCCGGATGCCACTGCACGGCCAGATTGAATCCCGGCGCGGAATCGACGCGAAACGCCTCAACCAGTCCGTCGTCGGCGACCGCTTCGACGATCAGGTCCCGACCGAGACGCCGCACGCCCTGCCCGTGCAACGAATTGACCATCGCCGACCGCGCACCCGCCAGCGAATGCAGCAGACCGCCTTCGACCAGGTTGACGGGATGCGACGGTGCGTACTGGTCGGGGATTGGGTCATCGGGATTTTCCTTGTGACGATGATACCCAGGCACGTCTGCGACTTTTTGATGCAGACTGCCGCCCATCGCGACATTCAACTCCTGAAAACCGCGGCAGATCGCGAACACCGGAACGCCGCGTGTGAGTGCGGTTCTCACCAGCGGCAGCGTCAGTGCATCGCGGTGCGGGTCGTGCAGCGTATCGGGACCGTCGGGCTCGCCGCCGTAGCGGTGCGGTTCTATATCGGAGGGACTGCCTGTCAACAACAGACCGTCCACTACGTCAAGCAGTTCATCGATGTCCAGGTGCTCTGGCAGCGCGGGAATTTGTAACGGAACACCTTCCGCGCCATCGGTCACCGCACGGATGTATTTCTCACCGGTCTGATGAAACGGGTGACCGGCATGCACTCGCCGGTCCGCCGAAAGACCGATGATGGGTTTGCGACGACTCATGCAGCAAAATCCGCTTTCCGGCCGAAGAATCGCAGCACACCGAACAGTATCGCTGCGCCCACGAGCAGCGATATCCAGGGCGACAGCCCAAGTCCGCCCGGGATCGTACCGATGGTGAGTCCGACGATACCCACGGTCAGCGCGTACGGTAGCTGGGTGCGAACATGCTCAATGTGATTGCAGCCGCTGGCCACAGACGACAGCACCGTAGTGTCGGAGATTGGCGAGCAATGATCGCCCCACACCGCACCACCCAGGCAGCAGGCCACAGAGGAATACAGGATATGCATGCCGCTCGCATCGGCGATGCCGTTGACACCCATCACGGCCCAGGACAACGGAATGATCAGCGGCATCAGAATTGCCATCGTCCCCCAGCTCGTTCCGGTCGTGAATGCAGTCACGGCTGCCAGCAGGAACACCAGTGCGGGAATCAGGGCGACGGGCAGCGTATCCGCAAGCAAAGTCACGAGATACGAGGCCGTGTTCAGTGCGGCCGTAACGTCCGACAAAGACCAGGCCAGCACAAGGATGATCATGCCGAACAGCGTCGCGCGCAGGCCGCCATACCAGGCATCCACGGTTTCGTGAACGGAAAGAATGCCCTGCCCTATCGTCATCGAAGCGGCCGTCAGGACGCCAACGAAAGACGAGTACATCATCGCCCTGTAAGGATCGGTGGTCTCGAGAATTGCGGTCAGCGTCGCGCCTTCGCCCAGGGCATACAAGCTGATCCCGAGCGCGACGATCAGCACGAGGATCGGAACGAACGCGTTGAACGCGCGCAATGGAATGTCGTCCTTCGGCACGAGTTCGTCGCCTTCGATGGACGGCAGGTTGTCACCCGTTGACGGCTTCACGGCGCCTGAACGCGCACGCACCTCAGCCTTGTACATCGGACCGAAGTCGCGCCCCGTCGACGACACCATCAGTACAAACGCAATCGCCAGAATCGGGTAAAAGCTGTACGGAATCGACTGAATGAACACCGAATAAGCCTGCAGATCGGACAGCGCTTCAATCGTTCCGAGCGCCTGGTCGATCAGCCCAATCTGATAACCGATCCAGGTTGTGATCAACGCAATGCAGGCCACGGGCGCCGCCGTGGAATCGACGATATAGGCGAGTTTTTCGCGCGAAATCTTCAGGTGATCGGTCAACGAGCGCGCCGTGTTGCCGACGACCAGCGTGTTGCTGTAGTCGTCAAAGAAAATCATCAGGCCCATCAGCCATACGGCGATCTGTCCGCCGACGGCCGTTCTTGCACGGCTTACGATTGCCCGCACGATACTCGCCATGCCGCCGTTGCGCGTGATGATCCCCACCATGCCGCCGATCATCATCGTGAACAGGATGATCGACGCACGATCGGCATCCGAAAGTGCACCGCGAACGAACACCTGAAAACTGTCCAGTAAGCCCCGGCCCGCTCCGCTGGCCGTAAACGACTGCAGCGCCGTTGCACCGAACCACAGCCCGAGCAGCAGCGCCGGGATCACGTTACGCAGTGTCAGTGCGATGGCGATGGCGATGATCGCCGGCAGCACGGAAACCCAGCCGGGTATGACACGCAGCGACTGCGAAACGCTCGCGCCGGCCGAACGCGCCTGCAACGATACGCTGCCGCTTTTAATCAATGTAACGCCGCCGACTTCGGCACGTCCGCGATCGTCGGCCATCGCGCTATAAGCCTGACCGGATATCATCAACGACACAGACTCACCCGGCGCGGCACCCGTTACCGCGTAGTCCATCGGCACACCGCTCAATCCTACCGGCGGTGCTTCGATCTCAAGCGCAGCGGCGCCGGTGGAGAACGCGATTGCGACCATCACCAGCAATGCCTTCGTCATAATTTTGGATGCGGGCCCGTGGATGTGTCTTAAGTTACTAATGTTGAATTCCCCAGGCCGCTTGGTCGAGGCGCATCTTATCATGTGACATCGACTCAATAGCGCGGCTGCAGCCGGTCCGCCGTCTGGACAAGCGTCGCTCCGAGCCGTGCGCGGCGCGACTCGGACATGCGCTGCGTCGGCCCGCAAATCGACAGCGCACCGAGAACCTCACCCATACCGCCGCGCACGACCGCGCCGACACCTGAGAATCCGTCTTCGAGTTCGTCAACGGTTTCCGCGAAGCCGCGGCGGCGGATGTCCCCGAGTTGTTTCTCAAGGCTATCGGCCTGCGTAATGGTATATGGCGTGAACGCCCGCAACTCCGCTCGCAGACGTGCGGACCCGTGTTGCTCGAACGCGATCAACGCCTTGCCGGTTGAAGTTGCATGAATAGGCCAGCGCGTTCCGACGTTGCCGGAAGCACCCACGAAGTGGCGACCGCTCACCTCGTCGAGAATCAGCATCGTATCGTCCACCGGCACTTCCAGTGTCGCGGTTTCACCCGTTTCGTCGGCGAGTTTCTTAAGATAAGGCCGTGCGCGTAATCGCAGGTCGTTATTCGACAGCGCCTGCACACCCAGCGCCATCATGCCACGTCCAAGCCGATAAGCACCGTTTGCCGGGTTGCGCTCGAGCAGCTCTTCGCTGTGCAGCGCCTGCAACAGCCGGTGCGTTGTCGTCTTGTTCAAGCCGGCCATCTCGCTGATTCGAGCCAGCTGCAATTCGGGTGCCTCAGCCGTAAACAATTTCAACAGGCGAATCGCGCGCAACGCAGCCTGAGCGCCCTGGGGTGGATTTTTGCCCGCCATCGGCTACTCCATATTGTGGATTCATTTTTCACAATATAGTATCACCATTCGCTTGCGGTCTCCGGGCAAATCGCCGATGCTCGGTCCGCGGTAACGAATGAGAACAACAAATGGCAAAACGCAATACGCTGCTCAACGAACTCCGCGCATCGCAAAAACGGCACGGTGCGTTTGAGTCGCTGGAGTTGTTGATCCCGGACCTATCGGGATTTCTCAAAGGCAAACGCATACGGCCAAACGATTTTGAGAAATGTTGTGAGGGCGGATTCGTATTCTGCGCCGGTGTAACGATGCTGACGTCGCTCGGCGAAACGGTCTCCGGGATTCCCTACGGCGAGGATGACGGCGACCCGGACCTGCCGGCAAAACTGATCGCCGGATCGGTCGCCCCGGTACCGTGGGCAAACCGGCCGATGGGACAGGCATTGTTTCGCGTCGTTGCCGAGGACGGCGGCGATTTCTTCGGCGACCCCCGTACCGTTCTCGAAAACGCGCTGAAACCGCTCAAAAAGCGCGGCCTCAAACCCGTGGTTGCAACCGAACTCGAGTTTTATCTGCTGGACGGAGACTCCGACGACGTTCGTATTGGCGCACCGATGGTGCCGGGCACGAAGCGCCCGCAGCCCGGTACGCAGTGTTATCACCCGGACGACCTGTTCGAGGTCGAAGCGTTTCTCAACGATGTGTACGCCTGGTGCGAAGCGCAAAACGTACCGGCCGAAGCGGCGATCTCCGAATACTCGCCGGGGCAATTCGAAATCAATCTGCATCACGTCGACGATCCGGTGTTGGCCTGCGACCACGCGGTGCTGCTCAAGCGCATTATCAAAGCCGCGGCGCGGCGGCACGGATTCATTGCCTGTTTCATGGCGAAACCGTTCGAAGAAGATGCGGGCAGCGGACTGCATATTCACATGAGCATTATCGACAGCAAGGGCGAGAACTATTTCTCCCAGGGTAAAGAGAAAATGGCAGTACCGCCATTCTCTGCGCGGCTGCGATACGCCGTTGGCGGCCTTTTAAAAACAATGGCGGAATCGACACTGATCTGCGCACCGAATGCGAATTCCTACCGGCGGCTCCGGCCCGACATGTTCGCGCCGGTCGAACCGAACTGGGGCGTCAATCACAGGGTCGTCTCGGTCCGCATCCCGGAGTCGGATGCGGGCAATCTGCGCCTCGAGTATCGGGCAGCGGGCGCCGATGCGAATCCCTATCTGGTCATGGCAACCGTTGTTGCAGGTGCCCATCACGGTATGAAAAACCGCATCGACCCGGGGCCGATCGTCGAACAGGGGGCGAACATCGCGCCGAAACTAAAAATTCCGAATCGCTGGGATGCAGCCATCGACAAATTTTCGCGCAGCAAGGTACTGCCCGAGTATCTGGGCAGGGACTACTGCCGCTACTACGCGATGAACCGCCGCGCCGAGTCCGCGAAATTCCACAACGTCGTCAGCCAGACCGACTTCGACTGGTACCTTAGAAACGTGTAGTTCCTCAGGTCTCAACGCTGCCACTCCGGTGCGGTGGCACGCGCGAGGTCGGCATCGATGTAGCGGCTTGCCCTGAGGTAATGCAGGCAGGCCCAGGGTAACACCACGGCCGTCACAGCAAGCAGGCTGTAGCGCATCGATTCCTCGCCGACCATCGGAGTCAGTTGGGTACTGATGAATCCTGTGATCCAGGGGCCCAGCAACAAACCGATGACGTTGATGATCAGCAGGGCAAATGCCGAGGCGACCGCCCGCATCCGCAGCGTCACGAGACTTTGCGTTTGCGCCAGCACCGGTGCCAGATAGACGTTCATCGTTGCCGCCGGTACGACGAACAGCAGCAGCACGGCAACCCAGCTTTGGCTCAGAAACATCAGGCACAGGAGAATCGCTGATGCAAACACGGTCGCTGCGATGAAACGCAGCGAACGGCGCTGACCGGCCTGACCCAGATGATCCGCAATTCGTCCGCCCATAAAAAATCCAACGCCGCCCGAAATGCCGATAGTCAGTCCCAGCCAGACCCCGATTTGTGCGCGCGGCACCCCGAAGCTGCGATCGATGAAGCTCGGCAGAAAATTGATGATGGAATAGCCAACCAGCGACGACAGTCCCGCGGCAACGGTCATATGCAGAAACGAACGGCGCGCTGCGAGAAAATGCACCGCCTCCGACATCGGTGGCGACTCGGCGCTCGCGGCCCGCCCTTCCGACGAGCCGCGCTTCGGCTCAATGAGCGTAAAACGAACCACGAGTGCGAGCAGGATGCCGGGAATCCCGACAACGAAAAACGCCTGGCGCCACCCGATGTTCTGCACCACCCAGCCGCCCGCCAGGTAGGCCAGCAGAATACCGGCCGAAATACCGACCGTGTAGAAACCCATCGCGGTCGAACGCTTTTCCGGCGGATAGTAGTCAGCGATCAGGGAGTGCGCCGGTGGGCTGCAGCCGGCTTCGCCGATGCCGACGCCCACACGCGCCAGCGCGAGCTGCACGAAGTTCGCGGCCAGCCCCGACACGGCCGTCATCGCGCTCCAAAGTGCAATCGCGGCGGCGATCAGATTGCGGCGATTGCAGCGGTCCGCGTAGCGCGCAACGGGGATGCCGAGAATAATGTAGAACATCGCGAACGCCGGGCCCGTGAGGAAACCGAGCCACGTATCACTGACCTGAAACTCGTCACGTATTGCAGGCAACAGGATGGCCAGTATCTGCCGGTCGACAAAATTGAACATGTAGACGACGGCCAGCACGAAAAGTGCATAACGGCGTGCAGCGACTGACAACGGCGCACCGGACTGTGTCACTGACTTTGCATTCCTGGCGCCACAGCCCCTGCATTGGGCCGGCGTCCATCCGCAGCGCCGCGAAACGAGCCGTCCTTGTAACCGACGGTCTGCAGGCTGCTCATCATCTGCCGGGACGGTGCAATCGTGTGCCCGCGCGACTCGAGCAGACGAATCGTATCCGGAGAGAAACCGGGCTCAAGATACAACGTGTCCGGGTACCACTGGTGGTGCATGCGCGGAGCGGCGGATGCCTCCGCGAGATTCATGCCATGGTCGATGACATTGCTGATCATCTGCAGCACCGATGTGATGATCAGGCTGCCGCCAGGCCCGCCTGTTGCAAACCAGACATCGCCATCGTCGAACACGATTGTGGGCGACATGGAACTCAAGGGGCGTTTCTGCGCCTCGACCGCGTTCGCCTCGCCGCCGAGCATACCGAAGGCGTTCGGCACACCCGGTTTTGCGACAAAATCCGCCATCTCATTGTTGAGTACGAATCCGGCCCCGGCAACCGCGATCCCGGAGCCGAACGAATAATTCACGGTGTACGTGTTGGCGGCAACATTGCCGTCTGCATCGATAACCGAGAAATGCGTCGTGTCTTCGCTTTCATACAATGGCGGCGTGCCCGGCGCGACATCGTCCGAACGCCGCGCGCTGGACATCGGAATTTTGGCGGCGATTTGTTCTGCGTACGCCCGGCTCGTCAACCAATCGGCCGGAACGAGGTGAAACTGCGGATCGCCCAGGTGTTTCGAGCGGTCCGCATAAGCCACTCGCATGACTTCGGCAAGCAAATGCAGGTTATCGGCGCTGCCCGAACCCATCGCCGCAACGTCGAAGTGTTCGAGCACCTGCAGCATCTGCAGGATATGAATGCCCCCGGAACTTGGCGGTGGCATCGAAACGATGTCATAGCCGCGATAACTTCCGGTAATCGGCGCACGTTCTACGACCCGATACGCGGCCAGCGAGTCCATATCGATCAGCCCGCCGCCACGCTCCATTTCCGCAGCGATCAGCCGCGCCGTGTCGCCGCGGTAAAAATCGTTCGCGCCGTGCTCGGCGATGCGTTCCAGCGTGTCGGCAAGATCGGCCTGAATCAGCCGCTCCCCGGGCGCGTAAGCACTGCCGTCCGGTTTGTAAAAATACGTGCAGGCCGCGCGGGTTGCGCAAAGACGATTACGGCTGCGCTCCAACAGCACCGCCATGTCGTAGGATACGACGATGCCGTCTCTGGCCTGCCGTATCGCGGGCGCGAGCAGCCGTTTCCAGGGCAGGCGTCCATAGTGCCTGTGCACGTGCCAGAAGCCGGCGACCGTACCTGGCACGCCGGCCGCAAGGTGACTGAATCCCGCCCGCTCACGCACCACGTCACCGTTTTCGTCGAGATACATGTCCCGGGTCGCGCGCAGCGGCGCCATTTCGCGATAATCGATGGCTGTATTCTCGCCGCTGTCTGCATCGTGGATGAGCATGAAGCCGCCCCCACCGAGATTACCGGCGCGGGGCAGGGTTACGGCGAGCGAAAACCCGACGGCGATCGCGGCGTCGAACGCATTGCCACCGTCGGCGAGCACCTGGGCACCGACGCCGGCGGACAGCCGGTTCTGTGCGGCAACCATGCCCTGCGCGGACTTCTCCGGGTGCACACTGTCCTCGTAGCGATAGACCGGCGCCGGCGATTGTGGCGAGGCTGCCTGCTGCGCACACGCTCCCAGCGGCAACAACAGGCTGCCGAGCAGCGTAACAGTGCGGAAGGAAGGCTGCATGTTGCCAGGGCCTGTTAACACTAATGGTATCGCGCTTCGAATTCCCGCATATTACGGCAGTATCAGCCGGAACAGGAAGAAGAACAGAATCGCGAGTATCGCGCCGGCGGGGATGGTCACCACCCAGGACACGAGGATACGCGTTACAACTCGCAGATCGATGGCCTCTATACCTCGAGCCAGACCAACGCCCAGCACGGCACCGACGAGGGTATGTGTCGTCGAAATCGGAATGCCTGTCCCGGAGGCAATCACAATCGTCGTCGCCGCCGCAAGCTCGGCCGCGAAACCGCGGCTCGGCGTCAGCTGCGTAATGCGCTTGCCGACAGTCGCTATGACGTGCCGACCGAAGGTCGCCAGGCCGATGACGATACCGCCGCCGCCGATGAACAGCACCCAGACCGGCAGCGTGGATTTCGCGGCGATCGTCCCGGTCGTTGCTACGGCAATCACCGCGGCAAGCGGGCCAATGGCGTTGGCAACATCGTTTGAGCCGTGCGCGAATGCCATGCCGCAGGCGGTCAGCACCATCAGTACGCCAAACACGCGTTCGACGGTATAAAAGTGCGCATTCTTTTCGGCCTTCGGATCCGGCTGAATACGGGAGATCAGCACGGCGCCGACAAGCGCGATTCCGAGCGCGATCAATATGGCCAGGTAGTAAGCATCGCGCACGTCCATGTCGAGACCGATGTGTTTCAACCCTTTGAGGATCGTGACCAGCGTGATCGTGAACGCCGCGAAAAACATGTACACGGGAACATACCGCTTTGCCCTTGTCAGCGGATCCTCATGCCGCAGAATCAGGCGCTGCACGCTGGCGTAAATCAGAAACGCGATGAAGCCCGAGGTAAGCGGCGATACTACCCAGCTCATGACGATCGTGCCGACTTTGCCCCACTGCACGGCGTCCATGCCGATGCCCACCGCAGCGAAGCCGACAATCGCACCGACGATCGAGTGAGTTGTTGAGACGGGCCAACCGTTTCTGGACGCGACTAACAGCCAGCAACCCGCAGCCAGCAGAGCCGCGAGCATGCCGTAAACCAGTAACTCCTCGGACCCGGCGAGCAGACTGGCATCGACGATACCCTTGCGGATCGTCGACGTGACCTCGCCACCCGCGAGTACCGCACCGGCGAACTCGAAAACCGCCGCCACGAGTATCGCCTGCCGGATAGTGAGTGCTTTTGAGCCGACCGACGTCGCCATCGCGTTGGCAACGTCATTGGCCCCAATCCCCCAGGCCATGAACAGGCCAAAAGCGGCCGCAAGAATGATGTAAATGGTCTGCGCTTCCATTCAATGCTCCCGGAGTTGCCGACGGCTCGGTTTAGTGGTTGTGGCCTGCGAACACGAGATTGGCAGGCATTAGTGTGAGAGCAGCAGCTCAAGGCGCCGGCCGACACGTTCCGCCATGTCGGCCACTTCCCCGGTCAGTTCGATGACCTTGTAGGCAAATATCGCATCGATGGGATCCAGGGACTTTTCGATATCGAACAGCGATGCGCGCAGATCGGCCTGTTTGGCGTCGGTGTCGGTCTCGATGCTATCGAGTTCTTCGATGAGCCCGGACACCAACGCCACTTCAGCACCGCGAAATCCGGCCGTAAACAATTCATCGAGCTCACGCACGCTCTTGCGTGCCTGTTTGGTTGCATCGACGTTGCGCGCAACGAACTCGAGAAACTGCTCGGCGATCGGGGCCGGTATCTGCAGGTGCCTGCCCAGCACGAGACCCGACACGTCCTTGGTGCGATTCGCAATCTTGTCCTGTACGAGCAGCAGTTCCAGCAAATCCTCGCGCGGCACCGGCATGAACAGACTCTTGGGCAGGTGTAAGCGAATCTCCTTCTTCAGGTCGTCCGCTTCGTGCTCGAGTCTTTCGATGTCATCGCGCACTTCGGTCGCCTTGTCCCACTCACCGGCAATCGTCGCAGCAAAAAAAGGATTGAGCTTCTTTGCGCATCGATACGCGATATCGATGTGTTTTTCGAGCGGCTGAACGGGGGAGCTGCCGAAGATGTTTGCCAGAACGTTTGCCATCCGATTCGTACCTCTTGTCGTGGGCGCGGGACTCGATTTCGGAGCGGCAATGCTATCACAGCGAAACCCAGGAGGTGAGTGATTCAGGGCATGCTAAACTGCCGCCGGACACAACAACACGAAGACGTACAACATGGCCTACTGGCTGATGAAATCCGAACCCGAGGACTACAGTATCGACGACCTCAAACGGGACAAACGGGAGCCCTGGGACGGCATCCGCAACTACCAGGCGCGAAACTTTATGCGCGATGAAATGACGAAGGGCGACGAGGTTTTCTTCTATCATTCCAACTGCAAAGAGCCGGGCATCGTTGGCATCATGACGGTCGCGAGCGCTGCCTATCCGGACCCGACACAGTTCGACAAACGGTCGAAACACTACGATCCCAGGAGCGATCCGGACAATCCGCGGTGGCTGCTGGTCGACGTCAAATACCGTCGTAAACTAAAGCGTAATATTTCGCTGACCGAACTCAAAGCGCAGAAATCGCTCGAAGGCATGATTCTGACGCGCAAGGGCAACCGGCTGTCCATCATGCCGGTGTCCAGGCAACACTGGAATCGCATACTAAAAATGGAATAGCGGCACTGCACTTCACGCCCGTTGCACCGCACCCAGTTCTTCGAGCCGTTGCTGGACGGGCGCTGCGCCGCCAAGCGCGAGCATGATGATGAGATCGCCGGGCCGGGCCCAGCAGCGTGCGGCCTCGAACGATTCCAGCTCCTGCTCGTGATGCGCAATACGATCGGCAGTGAATCCGCAACGCAGAAGCTCATCGCGAATGACTGCAAACACTTCGCCGTGCGTGCGGCCGCGATGATAATCGGCCAGTTCCGACACCACGACCTGATCGAGACCGATGGCACAGGCATCGCGTGTCATCTCGCGAATCAGCCGGTCCGGCCGGTCGCCTGCCTGGCCGAAACAAAGCACCCGCCGTTCGGCGGGCAGCGCCTGCGCCATGTCGAATAGCGCAGTCATGGCCGCGGGATTGTGCGCAAAGTCCACGAGCACGCACACACCGCCCAAATCGTAGACATTGCAGCGCCCGGGGTTGTTCTGCTGTTGCATCGACTTCAGGCCTCGCCGGATGGCCTCCGGCGGCAAACCCAGAAAATGGGTCAAAGCGGCGGCCGCCAGCGCATTTGCCGTGTTGTGGCGAGCCGCACCGCCGAGCGTGACCGGAATCTCGTCATTGCGACAAATAACCGTCCTTTGACCCACCGCTTTGCACGTCAGTTCGTCGTCCTCAAGTACGAACGCGCAGCCACCGTCCAACAGCGCCTTTTGAACGACAGGGTTTTTTTGATCCAGTGCGAACCACGCGATGTGCCCGCGATGGTCCGCCGACTTCGCAACCAGCCGATCGTCTTCGGCATTTAGAATCAGCACGCCGTCGTGCCGCACCGGTCGGCTGACGATCCATTTGACATCCAGCAGTTCCTCGAGACTCCGTGAGCCGAAGTCGCCCAGATGATCTTCGGCAATATTCGTGATGACGGCGGCGTCGGCACGATCGACGCCCAGGCCGCGGCGCAGCAGCCCGCCGCGTGCAGACTCCAGAATCGCGACATCGACCTGCGGTTCGCGCAGGACGGCACGTGCACCGCCCGGGCCCGACCAGTCACCGCGATCGACGATGCGATCGTCGACCGCTATCCAGTCCGTTGAACTCAGGCCGACGGTTCTGCCCGCCGCCCGGACGATTTGTGCGGCCAGCCGCACCGTCGTCGTCTTTCCATTCGTGCCGGTGACGAGCCCTACCGGCACGTCGTGATAATCGTCCCAGTGTACGTCGGCCGGAGGTTCGCGCACGGGCCACGTCCGACTGCCGCGGCCGAGTCCGAGCGACACGTCGTCATCGTCCCACAGCAGGCTTTTGTTGCGTTTTCGGGCTTCGGCCATGAGCTGCAGCAATGCCGGATTTGCTTCCGACGCCGCCGCCGCGCGCAATGCCTCGACCGCTTCGCTGAAGTCGGCGGCCTGGCCGCTGCGGCCGGACTCGGCCACACTGGCGTGATACGCCCACTCGTTAAGTTCGGTCGCCGCATACAAAGCGTCGACCGGAGCGGAAAATGCCACGCTAACGCCACCCAGCAGGCGTTTTGCGACACAGACGGGTGCGGGCCAGCCCAGTGCCTCGTGCATTCGCCGCACCTGCCGTTTCCACTCCCGGGCGAAAGGCTCAACCTCCCCGGCTTCGCAGCGCACGTCGGCAATCGTTCCGGGCCCGTCCGCAATAACGCTCGGTCCGGTGAGTCTGCGCGTGTCGAGCAATTCCATCGCCGCTAGTGGACTGCTTGATGTATTCGGCCCACTAGTGGGCCGCCTGAAAAATTCGGTTTCTCTCAGTCGCATCGCAACGCCCTATGGCAAGGCGGGCGAGCGCAGGACTGGCCGTTGCCAATTCAAGCGAGCTCAACGCCGCCAAAGGGCGTTGTGGTGCGACCCGCAGGGAGCCCTTCTCAAGGGGCACACCGGTGTTGAAGCCACTTGACGTAGCCCGGCTATGCCCGCGCAGCTTCGCCTGGGTCTGCCCCTTGAGAAGGACTCTGAGAGTGACCGAATTTATCAGGCGGCCCACTAGTCTGCGTCCTCGCCTCTGGCGATTCTGACACCGCGTTCGTCGCTGATGATTTTTACGTCTTCGCTGAACGTGAATCCCTCGGTTTCGGGCAGCTCCATGACGGGTGTCGATTTGACGGTCGGATCCTCTATCCGCGCACCCGAATTGAAGTACACAATCTGCTTCCAGGTGCGCTTGATGTTGTCGCCAAGCACGAGAATCAGATCGCCCGTCGACGCAAGTTCGAGCGCGCGCGTGGTCGCCTCCTGCTCGTCGGGCACGACCTCTATCCTGTCTGCCGCAATACCCTCCTCAAGCAACCGGTTTCTGAGCATTACGGCCACCTCGTCGTCGCCACGGCCCCGCGTGTTGTCGTCGCGGCGGCAGATGAAACGGTCAAAATGGCCGGCCGCGATTTTCGCAATGTCGCGGATGTCTTCGTCGCGCCGATCCCCAGGTGCCGCAAGCACGACAATGCGTCTGCCCTGCACGTCAAACCGATCGACCAGATCGCACATGGCCCGCACGGCGGCCGGATTGTGTGCGTAGTCGAGAATCACCTTGAACGGATGTTCGTCGTAGATGTTCATGCGGCCCGGTGCCTGGAAAAACGTCGAATCGAACGTCCGCAGGCCGTGGCGAATATCCTCGAGGCCGATGTTTATGTTATACGCGAGCGCCGCCGCAAACATCGCATTTTGTACGTTATGCATCGCGCGACCCTCGACGGTCGCCGGAATCAGGTGCGTCCACAGCAGCGGCGTATGGCTTTCGTTATCGTAAATCGTCAGCATGTGTCCGTTCATGCCCTGTTCGAGTACGAACGCCTGGCCGCCAGCCTGAATGTGTCTTTTGACGAGCGGGTGGCCCGGATTCATCGTCACATAGCAGAGTTTTTCGGCCTGTGTGTAGTCGGCCATCTGCAAACAGTACGGGTCGTCGGCGTTGAGCACTGCAGCATCCTTCGCAATCTCGACCGGTACGCGCTTGACTTCAGCCAGTTGCTCAAGTGTGTCGATACCGCGCAAGCCCAGGTGGTCCGCCGATACGTTCAGACAGGCGGACACATTGCAGGACTGAAAACCCAGCCCGCTGCGGAGCATACCGCCGCGCGCGGTTTCCATGACCGCCGCATCGACGGACGGATCCCGCAATATCATCTGCGCCGACACAGGACCCGTCATATCGCCGGCGACGCTCAGCTTGCCGTCGATGTAGACACCGTCCGTCGACGTCAGCCCGACGGTAAGCCCGGACATTTTTAGAATGTGCGCGAGCATGCGTGACGTTGTCGTCTTGCCGTTGGTGCCCGTAACCGCCGCGATCGGAATGCGGCTTGGGGACTCGGGCGGAAACAGCATGTCCACCACAGCACCGCCGACATCGCGCGGCGTGCCCTCACTCGGCGCGACGTGCATGCGAAAACCCGGTCCGGCATTGACCTCGCAGATGCCGCCGCCCGCCTCTCGATACGACTCGGAAATATCCCGGCAGAGAAAATCCACACCGCCGATATCGAGACCGATCGCCTTGATGGCGCGAATGGCCATCTCACGATTGTCGGGATGAATCGTGTCCGTCACATCGATCGCCGTGCCGCCCGTCGACAAGTTGGCCGTGGAACGCAAATAGACGACCTCGCCATCCTTGGGCACCGTATCGCGACCGTAACCGAGTTTCTCGAGCAGACGGTCGGCCTGATGATCGAACTCGAGCCGCGTGAGCACTTTTTCGTGCCCAACACCGCGCCGCGGGTCTTCGTTGACGATATCCACGAGTTCTTCGATCGTGTGCACACCGTCGCCAACCACGTGGCCCGGCACACGCTTTGCCGCCGCAACCAGTTCGCCATCGATCACCAGCAACCGGTGGTCGAACCCTTCGATGTAACTTTCAACAACGATGGAGCGCCCATGTTCGGCAGCCTTTTCGAAAGCCGTTTCGACCTCTTCGAGAGTCTTAAGATTGATCGACACACCCCGCCCGTGATTGCCCGACAACGGTTTGAGCACAACGGGAAAGCCAATTCGTTCGGCAGCGCGTACAGCCTGCGATGCCCGGCGCACAATATACTGCTGCGGCACGGGCAGACCGAGATCGCGCAGAATCGCGTTGGTTTCTTCCTTATCCGAGGCCAGCTCGACCGCTATATTGCTCGTATTGCCCGTCGTCGTCGCCTGGATGCGCTGCTGGTAACGGCCGTAGCCGAACTGCACGAGACTGTAATCGTTCAGTCTGAGCCAGGGGATTTCACGCTCTTCGGCCGCGCGCACGAGCGATGCGGTACTCGGCCCCAGCGCGCGTCGCTGCGCGTAACGAATGAAGCCGTCGCGGGCTTCGTCGAAGTTCCAATCGGGGGCCGGCGCGTTGCCGGCGCGCAGTTCTTCCGGCAACAGACTCTGCAACAACTTCATCGCAAGATCGCTCGCTTCGCGTCCAACCGAACGATCCTTGTACTGAAACACCATGTTGTAAACACCGGGACGGCCTTCTATCGATCGGGTCCGTCCGAACGTGACTTCCGATCCCGCCACGTTTTGCAGTTCGATCGCGACGTGTTCGAGAACATGACCGAGCCAGGTGCCGTCGCCCTCGCGCAGCCGGCGCACGAATCCACCGGGTTCCCGATAGGAACAACCGTGTTCGTGCAGACCCGGCAATGCCTCAGTCAATGGCGTGACGAATGACTCTCCGAGTCGTCCGGTTGGCCACTGTTCGAGTTCACCGAGGTCGATGACATGCCGGATCACCGGAAAATGTGCCCAGATGTTCGGGCCGACAAAGACGTTCGTCGTTTCGATTTTCATGATGCGCTCTTGTTATTCTCGTCGCTTCGCACTGGCTTCCCGGTTCACGATATCAAAACGCCCGCCGGACACCAGAATATGCAGTCTCACGCCAATCAGACTGACGGGCTCCCCGCGGCGTGCCCTGTCCATCGAAGAATAAATTAGATCTGTCGGGTCGATAACGGTAATCCCGCCGCTGCCGACGACGTCAAAACGATCGCCGGGCTGAATAAACGCGGCGGTGTCCTCGTCGAGACCCATGCCGATCGCGAACGGGTTGTACGCGAGCGCGGTCAGCAGCCTGCCGAGCCGGTCGCGCTGACGAAAATGCTGATCGATGATAAATGCGTTGGTAAGCCCGAGCCCGGGCGCCATCGTCACCATGTCGGGGCTCGGCGTGCTGCCTTCGGTGCCTCCCGCAATCATGTGCTCGGGCATGAACGCGGCACCGGCCGATGTCCCGGCGACGTGCATGCCCGCCGCGTTGCGACGCCGAATCAGCTGTGCCACCGCGGTACCGCCGAGCGTCGTCGACAACCTGAGCTGATTGCCGCCCGTCATGAATACGCCGTCGCATTTCTCAAGGTACTCGACGTCCGTACCGGACTGGCAGTCCTCGCGCGTGATGAACGACAAGACACGGGCGTGTTTGACGCCGATCTTTCGAAACAGTTTTTCGTAGTTGCGTCCCGTGTCCTCCAGCTCCGACGCAGTCGGGATAATGCCGATGCGCGACGATTTTCCGCCGCAGACGTCGAGAAACCGATCGAGGATTTCGGGATTGTGAAGCTTCTCCTCGGCGCCCCCGATCGGGATGATGTAACCGCGGGCGGACCCAGAGACGTCGTTGGCTGGACTCATGAATTGCTGGCCGAAAAAAAAGGCCGGTATTGTACACTCTTGCGCGAGCCCAAACCGATTCGATCAATGGAAAATCAACTCCCACTCGGCAGAAAAACGAGCTACCCCGGACGCTACGATGCGACCCAACTGTTCGCGATCCCGAGATCGGACGCACGTGACGCGGCGTCGATTCCCGAACCGCTGCCGTTCGCGGGCGAAGACGTCTGGAACGCCTGGGAACTGAGCTGGCTCGGGCCCCACGGCCGGCCCGCCGTCACAACCGCGGAAATCCGGGTTCCGGCCGACAGCCCGAATCTTGTTGAGTCGAAATCGCTGAAACTGTACCTGAATTCATTCGCCATGAGCCGCTTCGACGAGCCGCGCAAGGTCAGGGAAACGATCGCTCGAGACCTCTCCGCGTGCACGGGCGCGCCGGTCGCGGTGCAACTGGACATCGATGCGACGCTCGCAACGCTCAACGGCGGCTGCATCGACGCGCTGGATGTAGTCTGCGATCGCTGGCAAGTGGATGCGGCGCTGCTTAAGTCCGATGAAAGCCGCCAGGTGTCCGAAAGCCTGCACACGCATCTTCTGCGCAGTCTGTGCCCGGTCACCGGGCAACCCGACCTCGGCAGCCTCGAAATTACCTACAGCGGCCCGAAAATAGATCCCGCCTCCCTGTTGCGATACGTGGTGTCGTTTCGCGAGCACGAAGACTTTCACGAAGCCTGCATTGAACGGCTGTTCATGGATATCGTGCGGCGGTGTGGCGTGCACGAACTGAGCGTTTCCGGACGCTATCAGCGCCGTGGCGGTATCGACATCAATCCATTTCGCAGCAATTCGGGCCGTGTCGCAGGAAATCCGCGCCTCTGGCGGCAATGAACTCGACCGCTACGAGACTGGTGAGCCGTTTTTGCCTGCAGCGATGTCTGCGGCCGACAATTCGTGTCCCCAGTCCTGTTTGGCACTCAGATAGCGCCGATTGCTGTCCGACACCCCGCAGACGTGCTTGATACGCGTGATTCGTTCGAGCCCCAGTGCGTTGAGGTCGTCGACTTTCTTCGGATTGTTCGTGAGCAGCCGAAACGGCTTGTCTTTGACGAAGTGGCGCAACAACGACGCCGCATCGCTGAAATCGCGGCAATCGTCGGGCAGACCCAGAGAGCGATTGGCCTGGTACGTGTCCTCACCGGCATCCTGCAGCAGGTAGGTCGCCGCCTTTGCCCAGAGACCGATGCCACGCCCTTCATGACCGGACATATAGATCAGTATGCCGCCCTGCTCGTCGGCGTCGATGCGCGCAAGGGCCGCATGCAATTGCGGACCGCATTCGCATCGCTGCGAACCGAACACATCGCCGGTCAGACAACTCGAGTGCACACGCACGAGCGGCTCACGCCAGGAGGACGGGTCACCGACGATCATGAGGCTGTTGACCGCCATGTACGATGCGAGCGTTGCGAACGATCGCTGGCCGTTCTGCGCGCGCAGATCGTCCGCCAGTTCCTGAATTTTTCCGAGTTCCGTGTTGCGAACACAGGCGTACCACTGAACTGACAATCTCGTGCCAGAAAACGCCAGCGGCAGCTCGATCGGGCCCAGAATGCTGATCGTCGAGCCGCTCGCCGCCGTGTCGCCGGCGTCGATGCGGTTTCCGCTGCGGTCAATTTGAAACAGGCTCCCCTGCTCGCTCAGGCGTTGCCGCACCGCCGGGTCGATGTAAGTAAACATGCCGGGATTATGCAGGATTCTCAGCAATTTGCGATGCAACACTTGCTGACCGGTCAGTCAGTACGTATTATTAATGACTTAAAAGTCAGTAACCGGACCATGAGTTCCGAACCGAAATATCAGCGCCGCAAGGACGAACGCCCGGGCGAAATCACGGCCGCCGCGTTCGAAGTGTTCGCCGAGAAAGGCTATGCCGCCGCTCGTGTGGACGATGTAGCACGCCGCGCCGGGATCAGTAAGGGGCTAACCTATCTTTACTTCAAAACCAAGGAAGAGCTGTTCAAGGCCGTTGTCAGAAGCGTGGTCATGCGCCGCGTGGATGCGCTGACCGAACACATCGCCAGAACGGAACTCTCCACCGAGGCGTTCCTGCGCGGGCCGATGCTCGAATTCATGAAATCCGTACCGGATTCGCCCGTTGCGATCGTCGTGCGCCTGCTCATCGCGGAAGGACCCAGACACCCGGACCTCACGGAATTCTACTACGCCAACGTCGTTGCGAAGGGCGTTGAAGCGCTGTCCGGCCTGCTTCGGCGCGGCGTGGAGCGCGGCGAACTGAAACCTGAGGCACTGCATTGCCAGCCGCAATTGCTGCTGGCGCCGGTCATGCTTTCAGTGATCTGGCGCGCTCTGTTCGGCGCTCGCGACCTCGACACGGACCGGCTCATGGAAACTCAGATCGATCTGTTGCTTGCCCGCATTGCCGTATAACCGGAGTTTCGCCATGCATCGAATGATCATTCTGACACTCTCGCTCTCATTGACCACAGCCTGCAATTCAGGCGACGAACGACAGCGCGTCGTCGGGGAACTGTTCTCCGATCGCGTCGAACTCACGGCGGAATTCAGCGAGCCGATTACGTCGATCAACGTTGCCGAAGGAGCAGCGGTCACGGCCGGAGACACGTTGATACAACTCAGCGATGCGCGCGCCAGAGCGCGCCTGGCTGAGTCGAACGCGGCCTGGCGGCAGGCCCAGGCTCGGCTCGACGAGTTGCTGCGCGGACCTCGAAGCGAACAGATCGCCGCAGCGCGCGCTAGCTCTGAAGGTGCGAATCAGGACGCGGCGTTTCGTCAACGCGAGCTGAATCGCATCACGTCTCTGCACGAACGGGGCCTCGCTTCGGCCGATGCCCTCGATAAAGCGCGCGCAGCACTGGATGCGGCACTGGCAAACCGCAAACTCAGGCGTGCACAGCTTCAGGAACAGCTTGCCGGCACCACCGTCGAACAGCTTGCGCAGGCCGAACAGGCGCTCGCGCAGGCCGCCGCGAGAAAAGACAGTGCACAGATCGATCTCAATCGACACTCGATCAAAGCGCCGGTCAGCGGCGTCGTCGACAGCCGGCTGTTCGAACTGGGCGAACGCCCTGCACCCGACCAGCCAGTCGCCGTCTTGCTCAGCGGCACGCAGCCGCACGCGCGCGTCTATGTCCCCGAAGAGCAGCGCGTGCACGTCGTTCCGGGCACCGCCGCACGCGTCTACGTCGACGGTCTCGAATCGGTGCTCGACGGCAACGTCCGGTGGATTGCGAGCGAGGCGGCATTTACGCCCTACTATGCCCTCACCGAACGCGACCGCTCACGCGTCAGCTACGTGGCAAAAGTCGACATCCTGTCCCCGCGCGAGCGACTGCCCGACGGCATTCCGGTTGAAGTCGAGTTTCTGATCGGGCAACCGTGACCGCAGCGTACGCAATCGAGGCCCGCGGGCTGTCCAAACATTTCGGCGCGCTGCGCGCCGTCAGCGGCCTCGACCTCAACGTTCCAGCCGGCGAAATCTACGGCTTTCTCGGTCCCAACGGGTCCGGCAAATCGACAACGATACGCATGTTGTGCGGCCTGCTGACCCCCACGGAAGGCAGCGCGACCGTACTCGGCACAAGCATCCCAGGCAACGCTCGCCAGCTTAAACCGCGTATCGGCTACATGACGCAGAAATTCTCATTGTTCGGCGACATGACTGTGCAGGAAAACCTGCAGTTCATCGCCGAGATTTACTCCTGTCCGACCGGCGAGCGTGGCGCGCGCATTGGCGAACTGCTCCGCAGATACGACCTGGAAACGCAGCAGGGGCAACTCGCGGGTACGATGTCTGGTGGACAAAAACAACGACTCGCCCTCGCCTGCGCGGTCCTGCACCGTCCGGAACTGTTGCTGCTGGACGAACCGACGAGTGCCGTCGACCCGCAGAGCCGGCGCGACTTCTGGGCCAATCTGTTTCGCCTCGCCGAAAACGGAACGACAATTTTGGTATCCACCCACTACATGGACGAAGCCGAACGATGTCACCGACTGGCGATTCTTGATCGCGGCGTCAAGGTCGCCGATGGAACGCCGCAGGATCTGCAAAACAGTACTGGCATGCACATCGTTGAGGTCATTGCCGACAACCCGTACGCAGCGCAGGATGCGCTTGACGAGGCCGCCGAAGTGGCAAGCGTGACGCAGCTCGGCGTGCGACTGCGAGTACTGGTACCGGCCCGCGTCAGCGACCCGCTGGAGAGGGTCGAGGCCGCGCTGTCCGGGCGCGGCATTGGCGCCGATTGCACGCTGACGGACGCCACACTCGAAGACGTGTTTGTCGCAGTGACGATGCGGTCGCGGAATCGCACCGCATGATGTCGCTGTCGCGGCTCAGCGCGATTGTGAAAAAGGAGCTGCGCCAGCTCGGTCGCGACCGCCTGACTTTTGGCATGGTGTTCGGTCTGCCGATCATTCAGATTCTTCTGTTCGGCTTTGCGATCAACACCGACGTCCGCAACCTTAGAGCCGCCGTCGCGAATGAGGCGGGCACCCATCTGTCACGACAATTCGTGGCGGACCTGGGTGCCACGCAAATCGTGAACATTCTCGCGACGGAGGATACACCGGAACAACTGGAGCACCGGCTGCGTCGCGGCGAAGTTTCAATCGGTATCGCAATACCCGCCGATTTCGACCGGCGTGTGGCGGATCGCAATCGCGCCGCCGTACACCTGCTCGTCGACGGCAGCGACCCGACGATACTTGGCGTTGCGAATCAACTCCGGTCAATGCCGGTCCGCTTCGATTCGACGCCGGAAAAAGCACAGCGCCAGGACCTGATCGAGGTACGAGCCTATTACAATCCTGAGCGACGCACTCCGGTGAATATCGTGCCCGGCCTGATGGGTATCATTCTGATGATGACGATGATGCTCTTCACAGCCGTCGCCATCGTACGTGAACGCGAACGCGGCAATCTCGAATTGCTGATCAACACGCCGGTCAGCTCGGCGGAACTCATGATTGGCAAGGTAATGCCGTACGTTGTGATCGGCCTGTTGCAGCTTGCGCTCATTCTCGGCGTCGGCGGATTCCTGTTCGACGTACCTGTCCGTGGCAGCGTCTTCGATCTGTACCTCGCCGGAGTGGCGTTTATCGCCGCCAACCTTGCCCTTGGATTACTGATCTCGACAGCGGCCCAGACGCAGTTTCAGGCCATGCAGATGACCGTTTTTATTCTGATGCCGTCGATCCTGCTGTCGGGTTTCATGTTTCCGTTTGACGGCATGCCGGCCATCGCCAGGTACATTGGCGAAGTACTGCCGACGACGCACTTCATCCGCCTGACTCGCGGCATCATGCTGCGCGAAGCCGCGATTGAGGAAATAGCGACCGATTTCTACTTCCTGATTGGATTTACGTTGGTTGCGATGACGATCGCAGCACTGCGATTCACGAAACGGCTAGACTAATGGGCCGCTATCCGGAGCCGTGGCTCGAAGATAGCACGGCCGTCACTTAACACGCCCTAGTGGGCCGCTTTCGGAAGGCAGCACACCCAGGTTCGCGAGCGCACTGCCCACGAACAGGAAATACAGGACCGGCGTCAGTTTGGTTTTTTTGCCGCCACGACGGCTGCAAAAACCGCCGCCCAGATCGTCGCCAGATGAACAAGTGGGTCCACGGCTGGCTTCCTACTCCCTAAAAGACTCGCAAATTGCCGTTATTTTTGGTCCAATCATCGGCGATGACCGCCCACGCACAGTCCGACCCAACCGTATTTATCGTCGACGACGACGCTGCAATACGGTTTGCCATGCAGGCATTGTTGGACTCCGTCAATCTGCCGCATGAGATTTTCGAATCCGCCGACAAATTCCTCGAGAAAATTACCGAACAACGCCCCGGCTGCCTCGTGCTGGACATTCGCATGCCGGGTCTCGGCGGTCTCGAATTGCAGGAAGAGCTTATCCGGCGAGGTGATACTTTGCCGATCATTTTTATCACCGGGCACGGCGATGTTCCAATGGCCGTAGAGGCCATGCAAAAAGGTGCAGTTGACTTCATTCAGAAACCCTTTCGAGACCAGGAATTGCTGGACCGGATTCGCGAGGCGCTAACCACGGACGAAGAGCGGCGACGCAAACAACAACAGACGGAACAGGTCGCGCGCAGACTTGAACGCCTGACCAACAGAGAGCGCGAAGTTTTCGATCTTGTCGTCACGGGCAAGCCCAACAAGGTTATCGCCTACGAACTCGGCGTCAGCCAGCGCACCGTGGAGATTCACAGAGCACGCGTCATGGAAAAAATGCAGGCGCGGTCTCTGGCCGAGCTCGTTCGCATGCACATGGTTTCCTGATCGTCTCCGCTACCGTGACTCGCGGATAAGTAAAAACCGACAGCCTTTAAGCAACACGCCTGATTTACTGAGCGGGGCCCGCGCGTATGCTGTGGTCCAGTAAACGATGTCCCACCACTCCGAGGTGTGAATATGATAAAACTGTCCAACATTCTGGCCGTCGTTGATCCCACCACAGATGAACAGCCGGCCGTTCAACGCGCCACATGGCTGGCACATCAAACCGGCGCCGGACTCAACCTGCTCGTTTGCTACTACAACGAGTACCTGAGCGGCGACCGTCTGTTCGACTCGCCGTCGCTCGAAAAGGCCCGTGCAGAGGTCATAGAGAATCAGGAGCAACACCTCGAAACCATGGCCGCGCCGCTGCGCGGGAACGGTATCGCAGTCACGACGACCGCAGTTTGGGATCATCCGTTGTACGAAGGCATTGTGCGCCATGCCGTCGAGTCGGGCGTAGACATCGTCGTCAAGGACACGCATCATCATTCGGCCGTATCCAGGGCGTTACTGACCAACACGGACTGGAATCTGATTCGCAGTTGCCCGATGCCGCTTTGGCTCGTCAAACCGAGCGCAATCGGCGAGTCGCCGTCGTTCGTTGCTGCAATCGACCCGATGAATCAACACGACAAACCGGCCGCACTCGACGATGAGATTCTGCATCTCTGCAACTACATGGCTGGCGAAACCGGCGGTACCGTACACGCCTTTCACTCCTACGACCCGAGGATTGCCGTCGCAACCGCAACAGCGAACGCCTACGTCCCGGTGTCGCTGCCATTCGACGAAATTGAGCGACAGATGCACGAGGACCATGGCAAACGGTTCTCGGAAATCACCGAATTCCACGGTATTGACGCCGACCGGGCGAAACTCGTCGCAGGGGTGACGCATGAAGAACTGCCGGCGTTTGCCGAAGAAATCGGCGCCGACGTCGTCGTCATGGGCGCGGTCGCGAGAAACCCCTGGAAGCGGCTGTTCATCGGCGCAACGGCCGAGCGCACGCTGGAGCATCTGCCGTGCGACCTGCTTATCGTCAAACCGGACTGGTTCAAAACACCGGTGGAACTCGAGCGCAACGAAGCCGCGTAACACGCGCTTCATATCCCACACGACAAAAAAAGCGGGACCTCACGAATGAGGTCCCGCCCGTTACGACCGACTACTGCGCTCTAGTACTCAGCCGTGAACATGATCCAGAACTTGTTCGTATCCGGTAGTCCGTTGTCGCCGGAAAACATCGCCGCTTTAAACAGCACGCCGTAACGATCCGCAAACTTCGTTCCGGCCGACAGATCGATTTCGCGACCGTAGTCGCCGCCGCCGGATTCGGCCGAAAAATCGTGGTAGATGCCTGTCAGGCTCCACTTACCGGCTTTGTACCTGACCGTGGCGAATACGTCGTCAATGCCTGCCGCGGGTGTCGTCAGGAACCGATCGGCCCAGCCCTGGAATGCGTGCAGGGTCGCAAGCGGTGTACGAAACATTTTCCCGGGCGTGCTGGAGTCACCACCGAGCGATTCCCAGGCAATACCCAGACTCAGGCCGTTATCCAACGACCAGTTGCCACTGAGATGGATATAGTCCGCGTCGTAACCGACCGGGTTGTTCGCAGCATCCGATTGCCTGGCCAGTTCCGCGACAAGAGAGACGTTCCCGACGCCAGTCTTTAGCTTACCGCTGAGACGCGCACCGATTGTCGAGGTCGAAAAGGCAGCAATATCCTGATTGTCGATGTAGTAGTAATACGGTGTTACAGTCCACGCCTCGCTGAGACCGATTCGTGCATTGAGCAGATGCACATCCACATTGTTGCGGCCCGCGGGCACGCGCTCACCGAAAATTCTGCGCACCTGTCCAATATAGCTGTAGTGCAGGTGGGTTTTCGGCAGCGCCTCGCTCGTCACAGTCAGGCCATCGTAGGTCTGTTCGTTCTGCCGCCAGCCGACGCCACCGACAAACCGCTGGTTGTCGAGCAGGATTCGCTGTCTGCCTGCCCGCGCGGATGTGGTTTCAGAGACTTTGACGTCAAGGTATAGCTGATTGAGGTCGGAGCCTTTGGGATCGGCAACAACAGGGTACGCCGACTTACCCGGACTCGTCCCGCCACCGCTGTTGAAGTCGCGAAGCAAATGAAATACGTGATCGAATTCGACGAAGGCGGACAACGCGCGCCATTGTCCGGTCCGGTAATTGACCCTGACCCGCGTGGTGGCAGCATCGGCATTCTTCGTAACGCCATCCTGATCGACGTGCTCGTAACGCGCTCGAATGTTGGCACCGAAGTTTCCTTCGCCAATGGCCGTACCGATGTCATCTTTCGCATGAACGCCGCCTGGCAATGAGGCCAGGACGGCGCTTGCGATCACCGCGGCGGCCGTGCGGCAAGTGCAGGATAGGCTCGCCATATCAGTAAATATCGTTCAGCGTGTTGTAGATGTTGAACTTACCGGTCGGCGTTATGAGCGCCGGGTCCTTGATGACCGCCTTCAGCTCCCGAGTCTTGTCATCGACCACGACGATCGCCGACTCCTGGTCCTTACCGCTCCACACAGAGAACCAGACTTCGTCTCCGTCCTTATTGAACTCGGGCTGAACGATGCGCTTCGGACCCTCGCCCAACTCGGCCCATTCAGCGATCGGCAGCACCTCGTAGCCGGCGTCAAGGTCGTTGATGTCGAATACGGCAACACTTTGACTGATCGACTCGTCGGGATTCAGAGGTGCATCGACCCAAAGGTTGGCGGAATTCGGATGAGACTTCACAAATAACGAGCCGCCTCCCATGCCGTCGAGCACACGTACCGATTTCCACGCATTGCCAGGATGCCCTTCCGGATCGGTACCGAGAAACGTCACATTGGCATTGCCGAGCGCGCTGGTCACCCACACGGGTCCGTACTCGGGATCGATCAGATTCGCTCCACGTCCCGGATGCGGTGTCTTTGTAACGTCGGACAGTGCCACCAGCGTTCTCTCGCGCGAATCGACCACCGCAATCTTGTCGGACTGATTGGCCGCCGTAAGAAAGTAACGTTTGGTTCTGTCCCAGCCGCCGTCGTGCAGGAACTTCGCAGCACCGATGTCAGTGACGGCAAGATCGTCAATATTGCTGTAGTCGACGAGCAGAATGTGCCCGGTTTCCTTCACGTTGATAATGAAATCCGGGTGCTCGTGCGACGCGACAATCGCGGCGACACGTGGTTCGGGATGGTATTCCTGCGTATCGACTGTCATGCCGCGCGTCGAGACGATTTTCAGCGGCTCGAGCGTATCGCCGTCCATGATCGTGTACTGCGGCGGCCAGTAGGAACCCGCCACGGCATACTTGTCTTCATAGCCTTTGTACTTCGAGGTTTCGACGGAACGCGCCTCAAGACCGACCTTGATTTCGGCGACGCGAGCCGGGGGGTCCATCCACAGATCGATCATGTCGACTTTTGCATCGCGGCCAATCGTGAATACATAGCGGCCAGACGCCGACACCCGCGAGATGTGAACCGCGTAACCGGTCTTGAGTCTCGTCACGATTTCCTTGGTGTCTCCGTCGATAATGGCGACCTCGCCCGAATCGCGCAACGTCACCGAAAAGAAATTGTCGATGTTGCGATCGTGTTGCGGTGCGGTCGGACGATCTTCAGGAGCAACGAGCAACTTCCAGCTGCTGCGCATCTCGGGCATGCCGAATTCGGGCGGTGCCGGAGGTTCCTGCTGCAGGAAGCGAGCCATGATGTCCACCTGCTCCGGTGTCATTTCGCCCGACGTTCCCCAGTTGGGCATGCCAGCCGGTGAACCGTAGGTAATCAGCGCTTTGAGGTACTCGGTGCCTTTTTCGAGCGTAATATCGGGTGTCAGGGGTTTGCCCGTGGCACCCTTGCGCAACACGCCATGGCAGCCCGCGCAGCGTTCGAAATAGAGCTGCGTTGCTACCGAGAATTCGTCCGCCGTCAGCGCCGGACCGGTCGCAGCCATGACCTGGCGCGTCGCATCGGCAGAAATCGCCGAAGGCGCCCCCTGATACTTGAGTTCGCCTTCGGTAGCGCCCTGATGTCTTTCGCCTTCGGCGCGATCGGTGCGTCCGAGTTCCGCACGCAAAGCCGTTACTTCTTCAACGGAAACCGCCGCCCCGTCGTTGCCCCACGATGCGAATACGTAGGTCAGTGCCGCAGCAAGATCGTCGTCGGGCAGATGCCCGAGGCTCGGCATCACACCGTTGTATTCCTCGCCGTTGACGACAATTGGACCGGACAGGCCAAACAGCGCCGCGGCCATTACCTGCTTGCGGTCGCCTTTCAGAAAATCCGACTGAGCGAGCGGCGGAAACGCACCCTTGAGTCCCTGACCGTTCGGTTGGTGACAGGCTGCACAGTTTGCGAGATACACGGCTTCACCTTTTGCGATGAGCTCATCCCTGCCTGCCGCGGATACTTCGGCCTTGTGCACCGCGGTATCGTCCGCCGTCGACTCCTCCTCCTGTTCCTGCGAGCAGGCGCTCGCAGAGATCAGTATGGTAGATAGCAATAGCAGCACGCCAGATTTCTTAATTTGCATAACACACTCCTGCGATTCGAGATGTCGGGAAAGTCACCACAGCAAGTTCAGACTCACCGAGGCGGAGCGCCCTGCCCTTGCGAGATACGGTAAAAGAGGATCGTCCGGTCCGGCCCCACGCACGTCGGCCCAGTGCCAGTAGGTTCGGTCGGTCAGATTGTGAATTCCGGCGCGCACTGTCGCAGCGGAACCGAGTTTTTGTGCGATAAGCAAATCGAAGACGGCGTGCCCGGCCGGCTTGAAAAGTTCGCCCGCCGATTCATCGCGACGATCCCAGGCCGTCGTGAACGTGCCGCGCAACCGAATCTGACGCGAGTCGTCGAGTGAGTTCCAGCTGAGGCCGAGGACCGCCTGCGTCGGACCCACCGAATTGAGCGGCTCACCCGTGACGTTGTTGTCCCCGCGCGCATAGTACGCGGAACCATCGAACTCGTAGCGCTGAGCGTCACCAAAACGAACGTTCCAGCTCGCCTCCAGACCTTCAATCTCGGTATCTCGAATGTTCTGCGACTGAAAGAGCGTGTAGCCGCTGACCGGATCGCGGCCGACGTTGACTTTGGTCTCGATGAAGTCTCTGTAGCTCGTGTGAAACGCAGCGATATGTGCGGCGACGTTTTCCCGCCGCCAGCGCAGACCGAATTCGACGCCGTCGGAAGACTCCGACTTAAGATCCGGGTTCGGAACTGCCCGGTACCTGAAGAACGGTATATCGAGGCTTACATTTGCGTCGGAAAAAGGCGGTGCCCGAAAGCCGCGTGAGTATTGCACGTACAGGTCGATACTGTCGGAAGCCCGGTAGATCACGCCGAGCTTGGGCGACACGTCAGACTCGTTCATGCCAACCGGCACGTACGCTGGATAATCTTCGCGATAGACGGCATCGACGGTGGGAGACAGGTCGAAACGATCCGCTCTCACCGCGGCAATGACGGTCCAGTTCGACCACCGGATACTGTCTTCGATAAATGCCGAGGTTTCGGTGGTACGGCTGATCGGGAAATCGCGGAGCGGAAACCGCTCGCCGAGCAGAACGTTGCTTTGCGTGCCGTCGGAAAGCCGCGTGGACAGCCCGTCTCGATACTCCTCAGTGCGTCTCTCTCGAAACTCCAGGCCGGCACCAATACGGTGGGAAAGGCTGCCCGTTTCCACGTTTTTCCAGACGTTGAGTTCGATGCCGGCGATCTCCTGGTCGTAGGAGAAGAAACGGTCGATCGACACGGGTGTGCGCGCGGCCGCACGTTCATCGAGGGTCGCCTGCTTCACTTGCGCATGCTGCAGATAAGCGCGAACAATTCCTGAGTCCAGGATGCTGTCCTGAGAACCGAATTCCCACGACAGATTCAACGAGTCCAGGCGCGACTCGTCGTCGCCTTCGAGCGCAGTTGTTGAACGATACCGACCGCTGCCAAGAACGGAATTGAGAGCCGAGACGGTATCGGAACTCTGCCAGGTGTATGTCGCACGCAGCGTCTGCCCCCATCGGTTGTCCATAACGAACTTGAGGATCGCCGTGCTGCGCTGATAGGCCTTCGTATCAACCCCCGACGGGCCGGCAGCGGTGTGCGACTCCTCACCGTCTCGCCAGCTTAGTCCGGCCATGGCCCCGAACGAATCGCTCGCGGTGGCCACCATGACCTGACCATGTTGACTGTTGTCGGCACCCCGCCATGTCAGAAGAAAATCGCCTCCGGACGATGTGTTTCGCAGAAGGTCGGAGGGATCGGGCGTGCGGACGGAGACTACCCCGCCAATCGCCGAGCTGCCGTACAGGG
Source organism: Woeseiaceae bacterium (assembly GCA_965224505.1). GTDB lineage: Bacteria > Pseudomonadota > Gammaproteobacteria > Steroidobacterales > Woeseiaceae > UBA1847. The sequence goes on along the minus strand of CBDCZL010000017.1, from coordinate 471,700 downwards.
CCGATGCGGGTCCGTGCAGCACCTCGATGTCCTGAATGAGACCTGCGTCGATAAAATCGCGGGTTGCGTTTGAAAAACTGCCGGTGCCGAACTGGTCCGCGAGCGGCACGCTGTCAACCAGAATCGTCACGCGATTACCGCCAATGCCGCGGATATTGATGCCCTCCGTTCCGAACCGCGTGCCGGCTGCTTCATAGTCGATGCCCGGAACGTAGCGGAACAGGTCCGCCATCGATGTCGATAATGTGTTGCTCAGCTCGGAACGCGACAACACGGTGACGTTAGCGGCTATTTCACGAATTGAGCGTTCGTCCTTGTGGGCAACGACGACAATCTGATCAATCACTTCGCCGGTAGAGTAAAGGGCATTCGCGCTTGCCATTCCTCCCGGACAGGAAACGACCGCAAACACCACGGCTGCGCGCCATACCATTATGTGAGACCGCATTGACCCTGAGACCGTTCTCTGATGAAATTTCAACGGCTACCTTGCCAAACGCTGGCTCTAAAACCATAAGTACGTACCCGTACCCGACACCGGATAACCGTATCTGACACCGTCGTTCGGTGTCTGACACCGGTTGGGAGGATGGCTCGAATTGAGTTTTGAACTACTGAAGATTCTGCACACGCTGGCGGCTGTGATTACGATTTTGGGATTTGTGCTGCGCGGCTACTGGATGCTCCAGGAATCCGACTTGCTGCAACATCGTGTAAGCCGAATCGCGCCGCATATCGTAGACACGCTGTTTCTGCTGTCGGGCATCGGTCTCGTGATCGCGATGCACCTAAACGTGCTCTCACAGCCCTGGCTGCTTGCCAAACTGGCCGGGCTTGTCGCTTACATCGTGCTGGGTACGATCGCGCTGCGTCGCGGTACGACGAAAGCGGTCCGCAGCATCGCATACGTGGCAGCTATCGCTGTTTTCGCCTACATCATCGGGGTAGCGATTTCGAAGTCGCCAGCGAGCTGGATTCGGCTTCTGACAGCGTAGCGCTGATGAGCTCACGTGACCTGGCGACCGCCAGTCCAGCGCTCGCCCGCCTTGAACAAGGACTTTGCGATGCGACCGAGAGCCATCGAGTACAGCAAGCGGCCATATCAGTCCGCCGGTACTTTCCCTTTTTGCGCTGCGTGTCTGGCCACGGCCAGCAGACGATCCGTATCCACTGGCTTGCTCATCAACGTGCAGTTATCAAGCAGCCGTGCGTCCTTTACGACCTTCGACGTATCGCCGCTGACGATAAACGCCGGTAACTCAATGTCGTAGTATTTCCGAATCGCGCTGACCGCCTCGACGCCTGTGGACCCATCGAGCAGGTGAAAATCGGAGATCAGCAGCGACGGCGTCTCGTCGATATGATTCACGAGCGCCCTGGCTTCTTTGGCCGACGCCGCGGTTGCCACACGAAAACCCTCGGCTTCCAGCAACAAGCCCCAGGCATCGGCGACGTTCACATCGTCCTCAATCAAAATTACCAGGCCGCTCGCAGACTCTGTTCGGCGGTCCTGCTGGTTGTCCGAGTCAGCGAAATGTTCTGCGTCCGAAGCGGCAACCGGTACCGTGACCGCAAACGTCGAACCGCGGCCGATATCTGACTCCACATCGACGCGATGCCCAAGCAGATCGGTCAGGCGCCGAACGATTGCAAGGCCCAGACCGAATCCTTCCTTGCTCGCACCCTTTGCCTTGCACTGATGAAACTCGCGAAAGATGTCCTCAATCTGATCGTCGGCAATGCCGATCCCGGTATCGATGACTTCGACCCGGCACGAGCCGCCATCCTCAACACAAGCCAGGCGGATGCCTCCCTTGTCGGTATATCGAACGGCATTCGACACGAGGTTCGTGATGACCTCTGCAAGCAGGTTGGGGTCGCTTCGCACCACAAACCTACAAGGTTCGGCTGTAAAATCGAGCCCCTTGTGCTGCGCCTGCCGCGCGAACTCTGCCGACAACCGGTCAATCAGGCGCTGCATCGGAAACTCTTCCACCTCGGGAGTCACCGCACCCGCGTCGAGCCGACTGATGTCGAGCAGCGAATTCAACAGATTCGTCATTGCGGTCAGCGACGCGTCCTGACTGTAAACAATCTGCAACGCGCGTTCGTCCGTGACGATTCGGCGAAGCGCCCCGTTGAGCAAACTCAATGCCTGAACGGGCTGCCGAAGATCGTGGCTTGCCGCGGCAAGAAACGCGCTGTTTGCTTTGTTTGCGCGCTCGGCAGCTTGCTGCGCCGCGATAATGTCCTGTTCCATCTGACGGCGAAGCGTGACATCGCGAAGCACGCTGCACACAAACCGCCCGCCGTCCGAATTTACCGGGCTCAGGCTGATCTCGACGGGAAACTCACTGCCGTCGCGGCGGCGCCCGACCAGTGACTGTCCCTGTCCCATCGGACGCACGCGCGGGTTCTCGGTGTAGGTGCGACGATGTGCGGTATGCGAGGATCGCAGTTCCTGCGGCAGAAGCATATCGATGCACTCGCCAAGCAGTTCGTCCCGGCGGTATCCGAACATGCGCTCGGCCTGCTCGTTGACGATCGTGATGCGGCCTTCGTCGTCAACAATGATCATCGCATCGGGCGCGGACTCCAGAAAGTTCTGGAAATGCAGTTCGCTGCGCTCGAGATGACTCAGATCTCGCACGATGCTTACGACAATCAGGCCGTCATCGGTCTCATAAGGCGCAAGCGCAATTTCCGCCGCGAACGTCGCGCCGTCCTTTCCAAGCCCCTGCAGGTCGCCGCCGGATATCATCGGTCGTGCGCGCGGCGCTCGTTGAAACGCAGCGGCGAGTTCGTCGTGTTTCGCGCGGCGCGCCTCCGGAATCAGAACGCGAATGGGCTGCCCGAGAAGTTCACCGGGTTCGTAGCCGAACAACCGCTCTGCCATCGGCGTGGCAACCCGAATAATTCCCATGGCATCGGAACCGATGATCGCGCCCGGGGAACGACGCAGAACTTCGATTACGACCTCGGCTGGGAGCGGGTTAGTCGTCATACAAAAGCTACTGAGAATGCGAACGAAAATTATACCTATTCGGGTCGCTATTCTGGACCTCATTCATGCCGTTCATACTATACGTATGGTCCCGTATCTTGTTGGCGCCCCGGCCCTGATAGCCTGTCGAGTGCTTCGCGGCTATACTGCAATCCAAATTGCTGCCGGTCGGGCAGCAGTACCATTCATATCATTCAGCAGGGACGACCCTTGGACACAGCAGCTTCCTACAACGACAAAGTTGTACGTCAGTTCACCTTGATGGTGGTTATCTGGGGCATCGTCGGCATGCTCGTCGGTGTGATCATCGCCGCGCAGCTGATCTGGCCGGATCTGAACTTCAGCCTGCCTTTCCTGAGCTACAGCCGCCTGCGGCCGTTGCACACGAATGCCGTCATTTTCGCATTCGGCGGTTCTGCCCTGTTCGCGACATCGTATTACGTCGTTCAGCGGACCTGCCACGTCCGACTTGCGTTTGAAAAACTCGCGTCGTTTACGTTCTGGGGCTGGCAGCTCATTATCGTGCTGGCCGCAATCACGCTGCCGCTCGGTATTACGCAGAGCAAGGAATACGCCGAACTCGAATGGCCGATCGACCTGCTGATCGCGGTCGTTTGGGTGGCTTATGCCATTGTTTTCTTCGGCACGATCTACAAACGGCGGGTAAAGCACATCTACGTGGCCAACTGGTTCTATGGCGCCTTTATCATCACGGTCGCGGTACTGCACATATTCAACAATCTTGCGGTGCCGGTCACACTGACCAAGTCGTACATCGTTTACACGGGCGTCGTGGATGCGATGATGCAGTGGTGGTATGGCCATAACGCGGTCGGATTTTTCCTGACCGCGGGCTTTCTCGGCATGATGTACTACTTTGTGCCGAAGCAGGCAGGTCGTCCCGTGTATTCCTACCGCCTGTCGGTCGTGCACTTCTGGTCGCTGATCGCCGTGTACATGTGGGCCGGCCCCCATCACCTCCACTACACCTCGCTGCCGGACTGGGCACAGACACTGGGCATGGTGTTTTCGGTGGTGCTGCTTGCACCGAGCTGGGGCGGCATGATCAACGGCATCATGACGCTGTCGGGCGCCTGGCACAAATTGAGGTCGGACCCGATTCTCAAGTTCATGATTGTTTCTCTGTCGTTCTACGGCATGTCGACGTTCGAAGGCCCGATGATGTCGATCAAGACCGTCAATGCGTTGTCGCACTACACGGACTGGACCATCGGCCACGTGCATTCGGGCGCGCTGGGCTGGGTCGCGATGATGACGATCGGCACTGTGTACTCGCTGCTGCCGCGGCTCTACAACCGTGACGGGATGTACAGCACCAGGCTCATCGACGTGCATTTCTGGATCTCGACCATCGGCGTCGTACTGTACGCCGTCGCGCTCTGGGTTGCCGGGATCACACAGGGCCTGATGTGGAGAGCCGTCAACGACGACGGCACCCTCACCTACTCGTTCGTCGAATCGCTCAAAGCAACGTACCCCTATTACGGCCTAAGGCTGATCGGCGGTTCACTGTTCTTCTGCGGCATGCTAATTATGGCGTACAACGTCTGGAAAACCATCGGCAATCGAAAACCCGAACCCGTTGCGGTTCTGGAACCGGCGTAGGAGGAGGCTAAACGATGCGTCACGAAGCGATAGAAAAAAGCCTCAACCTGATGATGGTACTGATCGTCGTCGCAATCAGCATCGGCGGCCTGGTCGAGATCATTCCACTCATGGCCAGCTCCGAGGCCAATGAGCCCGACGAGGGCATCACGCCCTACTCGGCTTTACGTCTCGCTGGCCGGGACGTTTACGTGCGCGAAGGTTGTTATAACTGTCATTCGCAGATGATTCGCCCATTCCGCTCTGAAACCGAACGCTACGGCCCGTACACGACAGCCGGTGAAACCGTCTACGACCGCCCGTTTCAGTTTGGCTCCAAACGCACGGGACCGGACCTTGCCAGAGTTGGCGGCCGCTACAGCGACGACTGGCAGCGTCTGCACCTGATCGACCCGCGTGCACTCGTGCCTGAGTCCAACATGCCCGGATACCCGTGGCTCGCAAACACTGCGATCGATGGAGAACTGATTCGACGCAAAATGGAAACGCTCCGCTTTCTCGGCGACCCGTACACGGACGAACAGATTGAGGGCGCGGCAGCGGCGGTAGAAGGCAAAACCGAAATGGACGCCATCATCGCTTATCTCCAGGAGCTTGGAATCAATCGCCGGAATCGCAGGTAGACATCATGGACATCAACCTGTTTCGCGGCATCCTGACGGCGGTGATTTTCTTCGCCTTTATCGGCATCTGGATCTGGGCATGGAGCAAACGGCGCAAAGCGGACTTTGACGCGTCGGCCGCATTGCCGCTCGAAGACGACGACAACATTCACTCTAAGCGGGAGAGCTTCTGATGCCTGCATTCTGGCACTGGTTCATTGCAGCCGGCACAATCGTGTTCGTTATCTGGTGTGTCTGGCTGATCGGCTGGTCGGCGAAACAGGGACCGCAAAACGTCGCAGATGACGATGTCGTAGGCCACAAGTGGGACGGCGACCTCGAAGAGTGGAACAACCCGGCGCCGCGCTGGTGGCTGTACCTGTACTTCATCACAATCGCGTGGGCCGTGGGGTACATGATCGCCTATCCTGGGCTTGGCGCCTTTGAAGGAGTACTGGGCTGGTCGCAACAGGGCCAGTACGAGGAGGAGATGCAGACTGCGTCGGCGCGCTACGAACCGATTTACGAAAAATTCGCCGCCATGGAATTCGCCGAGCTGCAGGACTCACCGGAGGCTCTCGCGCTCGGCAAAAGCCTGTTTGCGAGCTATTGCACAACCTGCCACGGCTCTGACGGGCGCGGCGCCAAAGGGTATCCCAATCTGACAGACGACGACTGGAACTGGGGCAATTCGGAGGCCGATTTGCTTGCAACCATCGGCAATGGCCGAAACGGTGTAATGCCGGTACTCGCCCCTGCACTCGGCGGCGACGCCGGGGTCGACAACATCGTGCGCTACGTTCGCAGCTTAAGCGGCCTCGTTGAAGCGGATGCCGATGCAATGGCAATGCAACCCATGTTTATGGCTCTGTGCAGCGCCTGTCACACACCGGCCGGAACCGGCAATACGATCTTTGGTGCACCGGACCTGACCGACGATGTCTGGTTGTATGGTTCGTCCGCGGCCGACGTTCGTCAGACCATTGTCGAAGGGCGAAACGGTGTCATGCCCGCGCACGGAGACTTGCTTGGCGAGAATCGGACGCGGATACTGGCAGCCTATATCGCGAGTCTGTCCAAAGAGTAGTGATCAGCGAAGAGTACAGAGGTGCGAAACAGTGGAGCCGCAACAGGCAGGCGGTATTCGCAGTCATCTGGATTTCGTTCCTCTGTGCCGCCGCCGGCACGATGGTGTTTTTTGCGCTCTTCGATCCGGTCGACCTCTCGGCGATGTTCGATGAGGATTTCAACGTCGACCGGGAAGCGGGTTACGCCATAGGCTTTTTCTTCTTCTGGATGTTGACGGCCGCGTGCTCCGGCATAACGGCATTTCTGGTTCGAACGGCGCCCAAACGCGACGCAAAACACCGCAGCGCTCAGCCATAGCGGAATTCACAATGTCTGATCCCAAGCCCGCGTCGATGTACGAGAGCGCGAAGAAAATCTACCCGCGCGAGATGAGCGGGCGCTTCGCGAGCCTGTCAAAGCTTGCAACGCTGACCCTGCTGGGCCTTTTTTATGCAGTGCCCTGGCTCATGTGGGACGGGCGCCAGGCGTTCCTGTTCGACCTGCCGGCGCGCAAGTTCTATCTGCTGGGAATGACACTCTGGCCGCAGGACTTCCCGTTTCTCGCGCTGCTCCTGGTCATCGCTGCATTGTCGTTGTTCTTTTTTACTGCACTCGCCGGGCGGCTTTGGTGCGGGTTTGCCTGTCCGCAGACCGTCTGGACGGAGATATTCATCTGGATGGAGCAACTGACGGAAGGAACCCGTTCGCAACGCATGAAACTCGACAAGGCCCGCTGGTCGTGGAACAAGCTGCGCCGCAAAGGGACCAAGCAATTATTGTGGATAACGTTTTCCTTGTGGACGGGATTCACGTTCGTCGGCTACTTCACACCGATTCGCGAACTCGGCCTCGATATCCTCGCACTCAACGTCAGCGGCTGGACGCTGTTCTGGGGCCTGTTTTACGGGTTTGCGACGTACGGAAACGCAGGCTATATGCGCGAACAGGTCTGTAAGTACATGTGTCCGTACGCACGTTTCCAAAGTGCGATGTTCGACAAGGACACGCTGATCATCTCCTATGACGAGGAGCGCGGCGAGCCGCGCGGCGGGCGCAAGCGGTCGGTTGACCCGCGCAAGGCCGGTCTTGGCGATTGCATCGACTGCACGTTGTGCGTTCAGGTCTGCCCCACCGGCATCGATATTCGCAACGGTCTGCAGTACGAGTGCATCGCCTGCGCGGCCTGTATCGACGCCTGCAATTCCGTCATGGACAAAATGAACTATCCGCACGGTCTGATCAGATACACGACGGAACATGCCCTGCATCATCAACAAACGCATGTAATCCGGCCGCGAATGCTCGTTTACGCGACACTGTTGCTCCTGCTGATCGGCGGGCTGATCACGGCGATGGCCGTTCGCACGCCAATCATCCTCGACGTGATTCGCGACCGGAACGCGCTGTATCGCGAACTGCCAGGCGGCATGATCGAAAACAGCTACACGCTCAAACTCATCAACCAAAGCAACGACGACCGTCGCTTTCGTATCGACGTATCGGGCGTCGACGGCATTCAACTGGATGGCGTCGAGGACGAGGTCGTTGTGAGCGGCGGTGACGTGCGTTCCCTGCCGGTGCGTGCCCGGGCGCACCGGGACAATGCTTCGGGCATAATGACGATCGAGTTTGCAGCCACGGCGCTCGACGCCACCGGCGACAGCCGGGTGGAAGACAGCCGCTTCCTCGGTCCGACGCCCTGACGATGATGCAACGAGAAGATGCGCTCCCCTGGTACCGGCAGTTCTGGCCCTGGTTCATTATTGCCCTTCCGGCCTCTGCCGTCGTTGCCGGGCTTTACACGGTCTGGTTATCGCTGCAGACGACCGACTCTCTCGCGATCCGCACTGACGAAGGGATGCAGGTGGTCACTGAGCGCAACCTGGCAGCCATACGCGAGGCGAACCGCGCGGGCATTACCGCACGCGCCGCGCTCAATCGCGACACGGGCGCCGTTCAGGTCTCGGTGCGATCTGAAAACGAGATTGAGACCGCGTCAGCACTCACCCTGACGTTCTCGCACCCCACCATCGCGGCGCACGACGTCGAAACTCAGCTACACAAGGCCTTGCCGGACAGTCGGGGCAATCCCGTGTGGACCGGGTATCTTGTAGACGTACCTGTTGGCCGCTACTACATCGTTCTCGCGTCCGGCGACAACTGGCGCCTGTCCGGCGAATGGAACGGCGAATCGCAATTCGACCTCGGCGCCCCCGCCGATGACTCACCCTGACAACTGTTTTCACTGCGCGCTGCCCGTTCCGCCGGACTGTGATTACACGGTGCGTATCGACGACGTTGAGAGACCCGTCTGCTGCATCGGGTGTAGGGCGGTCGCTGAACTCATCCGGGACGCGGGGATGAGCAACTACTATGCACTGCGCGAAGTGCCCGAGCCCGGCGTTGGCAAACCCGATGGAGACGAAAAGGAATGGCGAATTTTCAATTCGCCTGAGATGCGAAGCGCCTTCGCACAGTCGGACGAGCATTCCGCCGAAGCGACCGTGTACGTGGGCGGCATGTACTGCTCCGCCTGCGGCTGGCTGATCGACACGTCGCTCAGTCGAATATCCGGCGTGGACTCGGTCGACGTCAATCCAATCACGCATCGAATTCGCGTGCGCTGGCAGCATGCAACACTCGGGCTTGGCGATATCCTGGGGCAACTTGCGCAACTCGGCTACGATCCGCAGCCGCTGACGGCAGACGACGGCACGCAGCCCGAGGTGACGGAACAGCGCATGGCACTCAAGCGTCTGCTCGTCGCGTCGCTGGGCATGATGCAGGTGATGATGTTTGCGATCGGCCTGTACGTCGGCGAGTTTCAGGGTATCGATGCCGACATGGAGCGCTTCCTGCGCCTTGTCAGTTTTTTTGTCACGACGCCGGTCGTGTTCTACTCGGCAAAACCATTTTTCGTCAGCGCGTGGCGCGGCGTGTCGGCGAGAATGCCGGGCATGGATTTACCCGTATCCATCGCTATCGGTGCCGCCTATGCAGCATCCGTGTATTCGACATTCACAAACGGCGACGCCGTGTGGTTCGATTCGGTCACGATGTTTGTGTTTTTCCTGACACTCGGGCGATATCTTGAAATGCGTGCGCGGCACCGCTCCATCGATCGCAGCGCGGCGCTGTCGCGTCTCGTACCCAACACCGCGGGGCGCCTCAACGACGGAACGGTCGAAACGGTGCCCGTCGCACGACTCGTGAGCGGGGATATCGTTCGCATCCGGCCGGGCGATTCGGTCCCGGCCGACGGGATCGTTGTCGAAGGCGAGTCGAGCGCCGACGAGTCCTTGTTGACGGGCGAATCCGCGCCGCGCCGCCGGAAACCGGGCAACCGCATGGCCGCCGGCAGTATCAACCTCGACGGTGTCGTGGATCTCCGTGTCGAGGCGACCGGCAACGATACGGCGCTTGGCGCCATCAGCCGGCTCAGCGAACGAGCGCGTTATGCACGACCATCGTTCGTACAGATCGCCGATCGCATCGCAAGCTACATCGTCGTTGCACTGTTACTCGTAGCCGGCGCGGTCGCAGCCTACTGGTATGGCGCTGCGCCCGAACGCGCGTTTGTTATTACATTATCGGTTCTGGTGGTCACCTGTCCCTGTGCGCTGGCACTCGCGACGCCCGCGGCGTTCGCGGCAGCCGGTAGCCGCCTGTCGCAATTGCGGCTGCTCGTAACGAACGGCAATGCGATTGAGGTTCTTGCCCGGGCAACGCATTTTGTCTTCGACAAGACCGGAACGCTAACGAGCGGCCGCCCCGACATCGAGCGTGTTCATGTATTTGACCGCAATTACAGCGAAGCGGATTGCATCCGAATTGCCGCCACGCTGGAACAGATTTCGTCGCACCCGATCGCGGCGGCGTTTCACGGTGCGAAGGACCTGCTCCCGCTCAGCAACGCAAAACTGCATGTCGCCGAAGGCGTCAGCGGAACGATTGACGGCACGCGATGGCGCATCGGCAGTGCGGCCTTTACGGGTGTGTCAGCCACCGATTTGGCGGGCGCCTGTTTTCTCGCAGCAGACGACCGCTGCATTGCGCGATTCGAAATCGTTGACGAGCTGCGTCCCGGTGCACGGGAGGTCATTGACAAACTCAGAACCGAGGGGGCGCGCATCTCACTGCTCAGCGGTGATAACAAAGCCGCGGTCAGGCGCGTTGCCACAGCGCTGTCGATAAACGACTATCGGTCTGCCTGTACACCTGCGAACAAACTATCGTTCATTGCTGCACTGCAGGACAAGGGCGAACGGGTCGTAATGACCGGCGACGGCATCAACGACGCACCCGTACTCGCCGGTGCCGACGCGTCGATCGCACCTGCACACGCCGCGCTGCTCGCCCAAACGAGCGCCGATATCATCATGCTCGGCGATTCGCTGCGGCCGCTATCGAAGGCCGTTGAGATGTCGAAGCGCACCCTGCGTATTGTGCGGCAAAATCTGGCCTGGGCCGTGATTTACAATACGCTCGCCCTGCCGCTGGCCGCGGCGGGCCTGGTACCGCCATGGGCGGCAGCGATCGGCATGAGCGCGAGCTCGCTCGTCGTGGTACTCAACGCGCTGCGCCTGAACCGATACAATTAGAGCCTGTTGCCACTATTGTTAGCCGCCCTGACCCCTATGTCGATACTCTACGTTCTGATTCCGCTTGCACTGCTGGTCCTCGCTGCCGCCGTCTGGGCATTTTTCTGGGCCGTCGGCGACGGCCAGTTTGACGACATGGATACCCCCGCGGTGCGCATTCTGATGGACGACGACAAAGCACCCAGGCAGGATTCAAAAGAATGACGGAATTCTGGCCGGTCGCAGTGGCCGCGTTCATGGCCGGACTGCTGGGCAGCGCCCATTGCCTCGGTATGTGCGCGGGCATGTCGGGCCTGTTTGCCGCAAAGGCAAGTGCCGCTTCGCTGCGTTCGAAAACCCCGCTCGCGGTCGCGTACAACCTGGGCCGTGTAGGCAGCTACGCTGTACTCGGGACACTGGTCGGTCTGCTTGGCAAGACTTTCGTACACGCGATCCCACAATTGGCCGGGCCCGTGCGCCTGGCGGGTGGCATCCTGATCGTGCTCGTCGGCCTGCAAATCGCATTTCGGCTTCGGCTTCTGGCGCCTGTGGAAAAAGCCGGGGCGGCGCTCTGGGCGTTCGTTGCACCGGCGACGCAGGGATTGTTTCCGATCGAAAACCTGCCGCGCGCCTTCGGCCTCGGACTTTGCTGGGGGTTGTTGCCCTGCGGGTTGGTTTACAGTGTGCTGCTGCTGGCCGGCGCTACGGCGAATCCGCTCGGCGGTGGACTGGTCATGGTCGCATTCGGCGCCGGCACCTTGCCGGCAATGACGCTGACCAGCCTGAGCGCCGCAAAAATCTCGTCATTCATTGGCCGGAATCGGCTCGCGGCCGGGCTGTCGGTCGTCGTGCTCGGCATAGCCACGCTGGCGATGCCGATGATGGGCATGTTCGCTTCCGGCGAGCACGCCCATCATCGGCATCACTCTATGTCGGATTAGTGGGCCGCTCGGCCTCCAGGCGTTGCTGCAGCCAGCTCAGCGCCGATTCGGCATACATCATGCACGCGACGTTGTTGATGAAGGGATTGCCTTCGTCGCGCTTTTCGAGTTTGTCCTGCAGGCCGAAAAAGAACGGATGCGGGGAAATCAGGACATCGCAGTCGAGTTCGGAGATCGCACCGGCGCTCTCGATGATCTGATTCGCGGCAGGCCCATCGCTGAATCGAAAACCGGGTGCGGACACCGAAGAGAGACTGTCGGCGTACACAACGTCATAGCACTCGCCGAGCGCGCAGGATTCCCAGGTCCAGGTCACACCGCCCGGAGTATGGCCAGGCGTGTAGACTGCGGTAACGGTGACGTCGCCAACGGTGACCGAATCACGATCGGCCAGAGAAACAACATTTCTGATAGCCGGAAACGATGTGTTCTCCGGCCCATACGCGAACTGAGGATCATCTTCCTGCAGGCGCCCGCTCGTCAGTACAGCCGCGCCGGCAGTACTCGAATAAACGGTCGCACCGGTCAGGCGTTGCAGCGCATTAATTCCGCCGGCGTGATCGAAATGCGCATGCGACACGAGGATGGCGCGAATGTCGGCGGGATCGTGCCCGATCGCACGAACATTGCCGACAATTCGCGGCGCCGATTGCGGCAGACCGCCGTCAACAAGGATCAGTCCATCGCCGGCCTCAATGAGCAACGACGTGAGGCCGTCCGTACCAACATACCAGGTGTTGCCGAGGATGCGAAGCGAGTCGATTGGTTCATTCCATGTCTCGCACCGCTCGCAGACGAAATCCTCGTCCGGCTGCAGTTCTCTGGGACCGCATCCGGCCAACAGCACTCCGGCCGCGAATGCGCAAAATACGTTCCTCACGGCAGTGCCTTGAAAAACATGCGCGCGGCGGCCACCATCAAAAACAGGCCAAACAGCATACTGAGCTTTTGCGCCGAAAACGAATGAGCGAGTCTCGCACCCAGCGGCGCGCACAGAACCGTCGTCGGCGCAATGCAGGCAAAGCCGATCAAACTCACAAACCCGAGGTTCCCGGCCGGTAGTCCGGGATCGCCCCAGCCCGTCGCGACGAAACCGATCGTGCCAGGCAATGCGATCGCAAGCCCGATCAGTGAGGCGGTGCCAACGGCCCTGTGAATCGGCTGATTGAACATCGTCAGCGCGATCACGGAGAATGTGCCGCCGCCGATGCCCATCATCGACGACAAGGCGCCAATGCCGGTTGGCAGCAGCGGCATAAGCGGGCTTTTCGGTAATCCGTCCGTCAGCTTACGGCCCTCGGGCATCAGTAGCATCTTCAAAGCCACAAACATCGCCAGCACAGCGAAGATGCCGGCCAGCACGCGGCTGTGAAACTGCGATGCGATCCAGGCACCGGCTAGTGCCCCGGCCAGTACGAATGCCACCCACCGCTTTACGATCTCAAAATCGACCGCGTCGTTCCTGGCGTGCGCCCGCGCTGAAGAAACGGACGTGGGGACGATAACGGCCAGCGAGGTAGCGACGGCGACGTGCATCAGAATGGCCTCATTCACGTTGAGGAAACCGAGCACCAGTTCGAGCACCGGCACCAGGACGATGCCCCCGCCAATGCCAAACAATCCGGCCAGTACGCCACCCGCACATCCAGCCGCCAGCATCGCGAGCCCGAGTATCAGCCACTGCTCCACTGTTCAGAGCCGCTCGGCGTGGAAGCGCAGGTGCTCCTCGATAAATGTCGAAATGAAATAGTAGCCGTGGTCGTAGCCTTCGTGAATACGAAGATCGAGCGGCAGTCCGCTTTGCGCACAGGCGGCCTCAAACAACTCGGGTTTAAGCTGCTCCTTAAGGAACGGATCGTCGGCACCCTGATCGACGAGAATCTTATCGTAGTGACCGGCGTGGGATGCATTGCGGGCCACTTCACATGCATCGTGCGCCAACCAACGCGAGCTGTCTCTGCCGAGATAGTAGCCCAGCGCCTTTTGTCCCCAGGGACTGTCAAGCGTCGTGCAGATCGGTGCGAACGCCGAAAGCGATTTATAAAGTCGTGCGTTTTGCAGGCCGATCGTGAGCGCGCCGTGGCCGCCCATCGAGTGCCCGGACAGACCGTGCCGTTCGGGATCGGCCGGAAAATTGTCGAAGATCAGGCGCGGCAACTCCTGCGTGACGTAGTCGTACATGTTGTAGTGCTGCGACCAGGGCGCCTCCGTAGCATTGACATAGAAACCGGCACCAAGACCAAAATCGTAATCGCCGTCGGGATCGTCGGGTACGCCATCGCCACGTGGACTGGTGTCGGGCGATACGAGCATGATGCCGAGGCTGGCTGCGACGCGCTGCGCGCCGCTTTTGACCATAAAGTTTTCCTCGGTGCAGGTCAGCCCGGACAGAAACGTCAGCAACGGCACCGGTCCGTGTGCGGCGTGCGGGGGTACAAACACCGAAAACTGCATGTCGCAGTCATTGCTCTCGGATGCGTGCTTATAGAAACCGATCCTGCCGCCAAAACAGTTGGTTTCGCTCAGAGTCTCAATCGCCATGGGAGCCGATTATGGCCGAGCGCGACGAAAACTTCAGCGTTTTTGGAACACCAGCGTCGCGTTGGTGCCGCCAAAACCGAAGCTGTTGCTCATTGCCGTGCTGATGCCGGCATTTTCAACCAATTCGGTCACCAGCGGCGTCCCGGCGACGGCCTCGTCGAGTTCCCTGACGTTGATCGATGGCGCGATGAAGTCGTTTTCCAGCATAAGCAGACAATGAATCGCTTCCTGTACGCCCGTTGCGCCAAGCGAGTGGCCGCACATGGACTTGGACGAACCAAAGCGCGGCATATTGTCTTCGCCGAACAGCGAGCGCATCGCTTCGACTTCCTGCACGTCGCCGACCGGCGTGCTCGTACCGTGCGTATTGATGTAGTCGATATCGCCGTCAACGGTCGATCGCGCGAGCGTCATGCACCGAACCGCACCTTCACCCGACGGCGCAACCATGTCATAGCCGTCCGAATTTGCGGCGTAGCCCACGAGTTCGCCGTAGATTTTCGCACCGCGCGCTTTGGCATGCTCAAGCGCCTCGACAACGACCATGCCTGAGCCGGACGCAATGACAAAGCCGTCCCTGGTGCCGTCGTAGGGGCGCGAAGCGGTTGCCGGAGAATCGTTGTACTGCGACGACAGCGCGCCCATCGCGTCGAACAGGCAGGCCAGCGACCAGTGTTCTTCCTCGCCACCGCCCGCAAACACGATGTCCTGTTTGCCAAGCTGGATCTGTTCCGCCGCCGCGCCAATGCAATGTGCACTCGTAGCACAAGCCGACGTCAGCGAATAATTGACGCCCTTGATTTTGAAAGGCGTGGCCAGACACGCGGACACGGAACTGCCCATCGTTCTCGGTACCCGGTACGGACCGATTCTGCGCACGCCGCGTGCGCGCAGGATATCCGCACTCTCGACAATGTTATTGCTCGATGCACCGCCCGAGGCCGCAATCACACCGGTGCGCACGTTCGAGACGTCGGTGTCTTCAAGACCGGCGTCTTCGATCGCCTGGCGCATTGCGATATACGCATACGCCGCGGAGTCGCCCATGAAGCGCAGCACCTTTCGATCGATATGCTCCGATACGTCGATGTTGACGGTACCGGATACCTGACTGCGCAACCCCATCTCTGCAAACGTTTCGTTGGCGACGATACCCGAACGACCCTGCCGCAGGGACTCCGTGATGTCTTCTTTTGAATTACCGATACAGGAAACCGCACCGAGGCCCGTGATGACGACACGCCGCATGGTCTGGTCCTAGAAGTTGTCAGTTGAAGTGAACAGGCCGACGCGCAGGTCTTCGGCTGTGTAGATTTCACGACCGTCGACCGACATCGAGCCGTCCGCAATCGCAAGCACCAGCCTGCGCGAGATGACGCGCTTGATATCGATCTGAAACGATACGAGCTTTGCGGTCGGCAGCACCTGCCCGAAAAACTTGACCTTGCCACTGCCCAGCGCCCTGCCGCGGCCCGGATTGCCGCCCCAGACGAGGAAGTAGCCGACGAGCTGCCACATCGCATCGAGGCCAAGGCAGCCGGGCATGACCGGGTCTTCTTTGAAGTGACAATCGAAAAACCACAAATCCGGCCGGATATCGAGTTCCGCCTTAATTTCGCCGCGCCCGTAGGCGCCACCCTCGTCGGTAATCAGCGGAATTCGGTCGGCCATCAGCATTGGCGGAGCCGGCAACCTGCCGTTTGTCGGGCCAAACAGTTCTCCACGGCCACTGGCCAGTAGTTCCTCGTACGTATAGGAATTCTGCCGTTCGGGGGGCGAATCAGAGACGGTAGCAGGATCGGTGGCCATATGCCCTCCTGGGCCAATCGAAATAGGAGTGTCCTTACGGACGTACGTAGTTGAAATTCTACGCACCCTGCCGGACAGGGGGTTTTGAAATCGCGCCAATCGGTCTCAGGTTTTGTCGTAGTCCAGCACGACGATGTCACTGAGCGGGGTGCTCTGACAGGCCAAAACGAAGCCCTGCTCGACCTCCCAGGGCTCAAGGCCGTAATTCGCTGCCATCTCGACGCGGCCTTCCCGGACGTGGCAACGACAGGTCGCGCAGACACCGCCCTTGCACGAGTATGGCAGATCGATATCGCATTCGGCCGCCGCATCCACCATGTTCTCGCCGGTCATCGGCATCTCGAACGATTGCCGGTACCCGTCCATGATAACCGTCACCCCCGCCCTCCTTTCGGTACCGGTTACCCTATTTCCGGATTGTTTTATGGTAACCGGACCCTTTTTGCGTGGGATGCCGAAACGCTCAGAGTGGACCCGCTCGGGCTTCATGCCGAGGTCGATCAGGGCCTCGGTGACATCGGCGATCATCGAGTCGGGGCCACAGACGAACGCATCCCGGGTTCTGAGTCCCCTGCCGAAGATGCGGTACAACTCGCGCACCTTGTCGCCGTCGAGCCGGCCTGCCATTGCGGGGAACTCCTGCTCCTCCTGGCTGAACACGAAATTGAGCTGGACGCGCTCCGGGTAGCGGTTTTTGAGTGCGTACAGGTCCTCGATAAACATGGTCGTCGACTGCCTGCGATTGCCGTAGAAGAGGATGAAGCGGCTTTCGGATTCGACATCGAGAATGGTTTTCATCATCGAGAGGATCGGAGTAATGCCGCTTCCCGCGGCGAAACCGACGTAGTCTGCCGCGCGATCGGCGCTCGGTTCGACACGAAACTGCCCGGACGGCGGCATGGCTTCCAGGCAGTCACCCACTTCGAGTCTGTTCGCCACAAACTCGGAAAACGACCCGCCCGGCTGTATGCGCACACCAATTTCGATTGGCCGCTCTCCCGCCGCCGAACAAATGCTGTAGGTACGGCGAAGTTTTTTGCCATCGACGGTCACCTGGAACGGCAAATGCTGTCCCGGCAAAAACTCATAGTCGCCCGCGAGATCGTCGGGCACCGCAAAGCCGATGCGCACCGAGTCCTTCGTCTCTTTCGCGATTGCCTCCACCTTTAGTTCGTTGAACTTTCGCATTTAGAGGCACTTGAAGTATTCGAAGGGTTCGAGGCAATCGCAGCAGCGCCACGACGCTTTGCAGGCGGTCGACCCGAATTCACTGACCTGCTCTGTGTTCCGAGATTCGCAACGCGGGCATTCAATCCTCGATTTTCCCTGCGGCGGCGCGATACCGTACTCGCGCAACTTGCGCCGGCCTTCTGCACTGATCCAGTCCGTCGTCCAGGGCGGCGACAACGATCGCCGGATGTCCACATCCTCGCAACCGTGCTCAATCAATGCGCGCCGAACGCTCGCCTCAATGACCTCGGTGGCCGGACACCCCGAGTAGGTCGGCGTCAGCGTCACAACGACCCGGTCGTTGACCGAGATACCCCGAACGATGCCCAGATCGACAATGCTCAGCACCGGAATCTCCGGATCCGGCAAAGCGGAAAGCCAGCTCCAGACCTCAGCTTCGCTTACTGCAGCGGCTACCACGTCGCCCCCGGGTGCATTCGCTGCAAATATTGCATTTCGGCGAGCATATAGCCGAAGACCTCGGTGTGACGGCCCTCCTTGCCGCCGCACGCCATCCAGCCGTTCTCCGGCATCGTCAGCGTGGCCTCGCGGAACGTAGCGGCAAGTTCGCTCTGCCAGCGTTCGTGAAGCGCAGCCAGATCAGGACCGCCGAATGCTTCCGCGAATGCGATGTCGACATCGTCGGGCGCAAACATTTCGCCCGTGAAGCGCCAAAAACTATCGACGGAGGCCTGCACACGTTCGCGGCTTTTCTCGGTGCCGTCTCCGAGTCGAACCAGCCATTGCGTGTTGTGCCGCAGATGGTAACGGACTTCCTTTTCAGCACGGGCGGCGATCCCGGCGATGCGCGCGTCGTCACAGGCCGTCAATGCATCAAGCTGCGCCAGATAGAAAGTCTCAAACAGTACGAGCTTTGCGATGGTATCGCCGAAATGCTCAACGTCCTGCTCGAGCAGGAGCAAACTACGATACTCGTGTTCGTCACGCAGGAATGCGAAATCGTCCTCGCCTCTGCCCTTGCCTTCAAGTTCGCCGGCATAGCCGTAAAACATGCGCGCCTGACCGATGTAATCGAGCGCGAAATTGGCATTCGCAAGTTCTTCCTCAAGATCGGGCATTCCGGCAACGAGTTCGACCATCCGCTGACCCAGCACCAGTGCGTTGTCACCGAGGCGGCAAACGTAGACCAGCAAAGCCTGATCCGTTGTCACAGGTTTTCCACTCCGTTCGGGATTTCGTAGAACGTCGGGTGCCGGTAAATCTTGTCTTCGGCCGGTTCGAAGAACGCGGCGGTTTCTGCTGGGTCCGATGCGACAATCTCGCTCGAACGCACGACCCAGATACTCACACCTTCACTGCGCCGTGTGTACGTGTCGCGCGCGGCATCGAGCGCCATCGCGTCGTCCGCCGCATGAATGCTGCCTGCATGCCGATGGCTCAGCCCGTTTTTCGATCGAATGAACACCTCGTAGAGAGGCCATTCCCGGTCACTCATGTTTTGTCCTCAGGCCGCATCGCGCGCGGCGTGTTTTTCAGCGTAGGCAACGGCAGCCTCCCGAACCCAGGCACCGTCTTCGTGGGCCTTGCGGCGTTTCGCCATGCGTTGCCGATTGCAGGGTCCGTTGCCGGCGAGGACATCCAGGAACTCCTGCCAGTCGATCTCACCGTGTTTGGAATGCCCCGCGTTTTCGTCGTACTCGAGGTCCGAATCCGGCACGGTCAGGCCCAGGAACTCGGCCTGCGGCACCGTTACGTCGATGAATTTCTGACGCAATTCGTCGTTGGTGAAACGTTTGATCTTCCAGGCCATCGATTGCGCCGAGTGTTTCGAGTCCTTGTCGGACGGTCCGAACATCATCAGGGACGGCCACCACCAGCGGTTGAGCGCGTCCTGTGCCATCGCCTTTTGCGCGTCGGTGCCTTTGCAGAGTTCAACGAGAATGTCGTAGCCCTGGCGCTGATGAAAACTCTCTTCTTTGCAGATGCGCACCATCGCACGCGCGTACGGCCCGTAGGAACAGCGGCACAGCGGAATCTGATTCATGATCGCGGCGCCGTCGACGAGCCAGCCGATCGTGCCGATGTCGGCCCAGGTCAGCGCCGGATAGTTGAAGATACTCGAGTACTTCGCCTTGCCCGACAACAGCCCCTCATACATCTGATCGCGCGAGATGCCCAGTGTCTCCGCAGCGCCGTAGAGATAGAGTCCGTGACCGCCTTCATCCTGTATTTTGGCGAGCAGAATAGCCTTGCGTTTGAGTGACGGGGCACGCGTGAGCCAGTTGCCTTCGGGCTGCATACCGATGATCTCGGAATGCGCGTGCTGGGAAATCTGCCGAATCAGCGTGCGCCGATAGGCCTCGGGCATCCAGTCCTTGGCCTCGATTTTTTCCTCAGCATCGATGCGTTTCTGGAACACCTCAAGCTGCTCGGGCGTCTCGGCAACGGTCTGCCGATCGCCACCCTTCTGATCCAGGCCTTGTGTGTACATTAAGAAGCTCCGCTTCGTGAAGCGCTAATGTGTCACGGTTTTTTTGAATTTTCAAGAATTTCCGTATCATTTTAATCGGCGTATCCGCAATTGTGGAACTGCTCCGTGATTGATCTGCATCCGTTTTCTTCCGTTCGACCCACCGCAGTTGCCCCGAAAATCCGCGTGCGCTAACGTGAAAACCATTCAATCACGACGTCAGGTACCCGGCATGATGGGACTCGGCAGATTCGTACATTTAAGCGTGCCGTAAATAATCGCAACTGACGTTGAGATGAGCGAGACAGCAACTTTTTCGAATCATCCGTCGATATTTGAGGCGGCGGAGCGGCTGTACCGCAACGTCGATCGGCGGCTTTGCAAACTGCTCCCCAGGGCTTCGGTACACCACATCGGCAGTACTGCTGTACCGGGCTCATTGACCAAAGGCGATCTGGATGTGTTGGTGCAGGTCACCTGCGAGCAATTCGCGGGAGCAGACGAGGTTATCGCTGAGCACTACGAACGTAACAGGGGATCGGACCGGACTGATGCGTTTTCGGCGTTCGTCAACACTTCGTCGACACCTCATCTCGGAATTCAACTCGTCGTTCGAGGATCCGAGGCAGACGTATTTCTGCAATGGAGGGACCAGTTGCGCTCCGATACGGCACTCGTGTTGGCCTACGATGCACTGAAACGGCGGTTCGAAGGCCGAAAAATGTCAGAATACCGGAATGCAAAGTCTCGATTCATCGAAAAATACCTGGCACGTTGAGCACCGCCAAAGATCTCAGACACTTACGTTATCCACACAATGATCCGCTACGCCTCTCTACCGGTGCTGCTCATTCTGAGTAGTTGCGCCGCACACGCCCAACCACCGAGCACGTGTTTCGGCACGACGGCGAACGGGTCGCTTGAGAACGGCCGGAAGCTGCCGCGCAACGGTCCGAACTTCTCGGCTTACTCCACGATCGGCCATATTGCCGGAAGGACCTGGGTGCACAGTACGGTTCATGAGATTGTGCTGGAGGCCTACGAAGCGCTCAAGACCACGGTACGCGACAAGGTTTTCGTGTACGGCGAAACCGGAAAGAAATCAGGCGGCGAATTCAAACCGCATAAGACGCATAGAAACGGTCTTTCTGTCGACTTCATGGTGCCGTTAATCGACCAATCAGGTAAGTCCATTCCATTGCCGACGAGCATATTCAACAAATGGGGTTACGATCTGGAATTCGATACAAATGGCAAGCTTGACGAACTAACAATCGACGCAGAGGCGATAGCCGAACACATCTATCATTTGCACCGGTTTGCAGAGGGGCGGAGAATCGGCATATGGCGCGTGATATTCGATCCGGCATTACAGCCTCTGCTGCATACAACATCCCGCTGGCCCTATCTTCGTAAACACGTTTCGTTTTCAACCAAGCGTTCGTGGGTACGCCATGACGAACACTATCACATCGATTTCGTTGTACCGTGCAAACCAAATAAATCCTGACCGTTGGTTCAACTACACCCAGCAGCAGCAGCAAACGGCTTTACGAGTCCTGTTCCGACTCGCGCGCCTCAGCTTCCTTCTCCGCAAGTCGTCTCTGAATCTGATCCAGCTTCTGGTTTCTCGCTCTTTTCTCAAGGCTGTGTTCGAGAAGCACATAAACTAAAGGTAATAAAAAAACGACAAGTGCAATCCAGAGCATTCAAATCCCCTTTTCAAGCAATGCCGTTCCGTTACCTGCCGAACGCGCATGCACAATCGCAACGAGTTCATCGCGCTGATTGCGTACGTAAATACTGTAATACCCGCTGCGTCGTCCGCGATGATCTTCGCTTGCGGTAGCGGTTAGCACGTCGCCCATTTTCGCAGGCCGTAGAAATTCTATCTGCGCCGACGCCGCAAACGACTGACTGTTGTAGCCGTTGCAGGCGAATGCAAACGCGGTGTCAGCAAGCGCAAATGTCAGCCCGCCGTGAATCACATCGAACCCATTCAGCATATCGTCGCGCACGGTCATCGTCGCAACCGCTTCGCCCGCCGCGGGTATGTCTATTGAGATGCCAAGCGCATTCGACGTACGATCCTTCGCCAGCATTGCGTCAGCGCAGCGCTGTGCCGTTTCCCGATCAGACATATGCCGGTGATCCCTCCATTTTCAGTCCACCGAATCGCTTCGCGAAGGCCGCAGCCGGGGGCGGTAACGGTCCGTCGGCCGTTTCCATGGATGCTCCAAGATATCGGTCCGCCGCAGCATGCAGCGCGATATAGAGGTTACGGCATAACTGATACGCCGCGCGACCCTGCCAGTCGGCCGGCAACAGTTCAGCGGGCAACAGCGGATCGCGCAGCAACACGGAGCGGTACTCGTGAATCAGCAGAGTACGCAGGAGAAACGCCGTTTTTTCCGGCACGCGCGGTGTCTTCTCCACAGCACGAAATGCCGGTCGAAACATCGTAACGAATCTGCCGTAGCGCTCATCGAGTTCAGCGGTATTCCAGCATTCCTGTGCCAGACGCCGCATACCCGCTTCGTTGCGCAGTGTCTGTCCGGTCAGCACAACCAACTCGTCCGCCACGCCCAACCGGTCGACCGTGACGTCGAGATCCGCGACATCGGGGGCAGGATGAGCCAGTATATTCGCCGACAACTGCCCGAAACCCAGCCAGCCGCATTCTTTTCGCACGAGTTCCTTGTCGGCTGTGTCGAGGCCCGACAACAACAACAGACACCAGTCACCGTCCCAGTTGCGCGCCGGTTCCGCATATATCCGGTGCGTCGCCTGCTCGAAACGCTGTCCGCCGTCTTCCGTGAGGCCGTAGTACGAACGCCGCCCGATCTGTTCGGACTGCAGCCAGCCGTCGCTCGACAACCGGAACACCGATGTTCTTACAAGGCGTTCATTGATTCCGAAATCCGCCATTACGCGGATCAGGCTGCCGAGCCAAACCCTGCCACCTCGTGGCATCACGGCATCGCCGAACACGGTCGTGATCAGCGAGCCCGCGCGCAGCGTCGGCCGCGAGCGAAACTCATCGATCAACCGCTTGCAGATCGTTTCGACTTTCATGTGAACTGACCGTACAATCCGATACGGTTTTTTTCAAATTTTCGTGAGATTTGTATTATGAATAAGCTCGGAAATCTGGCGCTCGACCAATGGGTAAACGGCGACGGCGACGGCAACGTGCTGACAAGCGCTGTCGATGGAACCCCGATTGCGTCAATCACGAGCACGGGGCTGGACTTCGCCGGCATGCTCGCGTACGCGCGCAACGTCGGCGGCCCGAACCTGCGAAAACTGACGTTTCATGAACGCGGCGAGATGCTCAAGGCGCTGGCGAAGTACCTGATGGAGTGCAAAGCCGAGTTCTACGAGTTGTCGACGAAGACCGGTGCTACAAAGAAAGACGGATGGATCGATATCGACGGCGGCATTTCCACACTGTTCGTTTTTTCGGGCAAAGGCCGCCGTGAAATGCCCAACGATCGTGTGTATCTCGACGGTCCGCCCGAATTTCTCTCGAAGAACGGCACTTTCGCAGCACAACATATTTGCACGCCCAAACTCGGCGCTGCCGTGCACATCAACGCATTCAACTTCCCCTGCTGGGGTATGCTCGAAAAACTCGCCCCGACGCTGCTGGCGGGAGTACCGGCCATCGTCAAACCGGCATCTAGCACAGCCTACCTGACTGAACTCATGGTGCGCCGCATTTACGACAGCGGTATCCTCCCGCCGGGCAGCCTGCAGCTCGTCTGCGGCGGTGTCGGCGATCTCTTCGAACATCTGCACTGTCAGGATACGATCGCGTTCACGGGATCGAAGTCGACCGCCGAATACCTGCAACAGCATCCGCGCGTGGTGTCGGAATCCGTGAGTTTCACCGCCGAGACCGACTCCCTTAATGCGTCGATTCTCGGTCCCGACGCGATGCCCGGCACGCCCGAGTTCGAACTCTACGTCAACGAAATCGTGCGCGAGATGACCGTGAAGGCCGGTCAGAAGTGCACGGCCATCCGCCGCATCATCGCACCGGCCACAGTCTCGGCAGACCTCGTCGACGCGCTGTCGACGGCGCTCGGCAGGATCCGAGTCGGCAATCCGGCGCTTAAGGAGGTCGATATGGGGGCGCTCGCGAGCCATGGACAGCGTGACGAAGTCCGCGACCGGGTGAGAGACCTTCAGGGGGAATCCGACATCGTTCACGGCGGTGACGGTCATACGGCACTCGTCGATGCCGACGCCGAGAAAGGTGCGTTTTTCGCCCCTGTGCTGCTGCACTGCGGCAAACCGCTTGCTTCGTCGTCGGTACACTCGGTCGAGGCCTTCGGTCCGGTCAGCACGGTACTGCCCTATGACTCGCTTGACGAAGCGATCGAGCTCGCTCGCCTCGGCGAAGGCAGTCTGGCAGGCTCGATCGTGACCAACGACAATGGTATCGCTCGCGAACTGATACTCGGAACAGCCGCGTATCATGGCCGCATGCTGGTGCTGAATCGCCACTGCGCCGCCGAGTCGACCGGTCACGGTTCGCCGCTGCCGCATCTTGTGCATGGCGGTCCGGGACGTGCGGGCGGCGGCGAAGAAATGGGCGGCGTGCGCGGCGTAAAACACTACATGCAGCGCACGGCCATTCAGGGCTCGCCCGAGACGCTCACGGCGATCGGCAGCCGCTGGGTACGCGGTGCCAAACAGCTGGCGTCGGACGTGCATCCGTTCCGCAAAACCTTCGAGCAGCTTACGATCGGCGACACGCTGGTGACCGAAGAACGCGAAGTAACGCTTGAAGACATTCAGCACTTTGCCGAGTTTACGGGCGATACGTTCTATGCGCACACCGACGAGGACGCCGCTGCAAAGAATCCGTTCTTTGACGGTCGTGTCGCACACGGCTATCTGATCGTCTCCTTCGCGGCGGGACTGTTCGTCGATCCGGATTTTGGCCCGGTGCTCGCCAACTACGGCGTGGACGATCTGCGCTTCGCGCAACCCGTCAACTACGGCGACACCCTCAAAGTAAGGCTCGCCTGCAAACAGAAAACGCTTCGCGCCGGGACCGGCTATGGTGAAGTCCGCTGGGATACCGAAGTGACGAATCAGGACGGCGACATCGTCGCTGCATACGATGTCCTGACAATGGTCGCAACAGACGAACAGTGGGCCTCGGTACAGTAGTTACAGTGGCCGTGAGTATCCGATCTGCATAAACCAGGTACTGGTCTGACCCGAATAGAGTTCCACGTTTCTTGTATCGACGAACGTATCCGCGTAGCCAAGTTGAATCTGCGCATACTGATTCAGTTTCCACGAGTAACTCAGCCGCCCGCCGACATCTTCTTTTTGCTCGACGAATGTGGCGACAAAGGCCTCTGGATTGCGCTCGATCTGATTTTGCTGCACGGCAATTTGCACGGATCCCGTATCGGCAATCTGCCAGCTCAACTGAGCATCGACGAGACTCGCCTCGAGAATCCCGAGTCCGTCCAGCGTGTCCAGACTCAGCCGATTGCCAGTGACGTTCAGGCTCAGGTTTTTGTGCAGGGACCCGTTCAGAAACGGGTTCACTCGCCACTGTACTGCCGGCCGCATATTGGCGAAGTCCAGTTTGTCGCCGACATGCGCTTCGATGCCGAGTTCCACGGCCGCGTACGGCCTGATACGCCCGACAAACGCGAGCCTGTCGAATTCAATGAGACGCCCTGCAAAACTCTGACTCGTGTTCTGATAGCGAACCTGCAGCTGCGACTGCAGGTTTCCGGCAAATCCGAGTTCCACGCCGTACTTGTCTGCGATCCGCTGCCCGTCGCCGTTGTAACTGACCTCATAGAACGTTCGCAGCGATTTACTCGTCCACCAGCTTCCGGCGCTACTGCCCCATGATCGGCCGAGAGCCACGACGGCGTTCTCATTGCCCGGCTGCCGAGCGAACTCGGTGCCCGTGCGTATCGTGTCTTCGGTCCGGCCGTAGTGTGCGTTTGCGAACCACCGGCCGGCATTGAAATCGTAGCGAACACTCAGCGCACCGCCACCGACCTTCCGCTCCTTCTCCGTATAGGCCGCAACGTCTATATCGCGAGGTCGAAGCGCATTCCCATGCAGTTCGGTCACCAGCGAGTGTACGTCGCCAAGCCGCCAGCGTCCGTCGAAATCGTCGGCCGCACCGGCAGTCGACGCCGTCGACATCAGCGCAAAAAACAGTGTTTGAAACTTCATCGAGGTGCCCAAGCCTGATGCAGTGAATAGTACAGATTTTCAAGCAGCTATGGCAACTTATTAAAAATTTTCTGTGAGCTGATCGACGATTGTTAAAAGGGCAGCGCCGTCTCGACTTTGATTTCCTTTAATACGATGTTCGAGCGCACCTGCGAGACGCCGGGCAGCCTGAACATAAAGTCGTCGAGAAACGCATTGTAGGCGTCCATGTCGGACACAACGACGCGCAGATGAAAATCCGCCTCACCGCTCGTCGAAAAACACTCGAGCACTTCCGGATGCCGCGACACCTCGCGGATGAAATTGTCGACATTTTTCTGCTCATGGCGCGCAAGAGATACGTGCACAATCGACGACAGCTCAAACCCGGCCTTGCGCGAATCGACGATCGCGGCATAGCGGTCGATAACGCCTCGCGTTTCGAGCATCTTGACGCGACGCCAGCACGCGGAGGTCGACATGCCGGTACGTTCTGCGAGTTCCTGCATCGGCGAGCGGCTGTCGCGCTGCAGTTCGACTAAAATTCGCCGGTCTTTCATTTCGAGAACCATATGTTGATTTTGCCATTTTCCCGCGATTTTTGGTATTTTTTTTCGTTTTGTTACCAAATAATGGAATGAATGGCACCCTATTTCAAACGATTCCTGCGACACTGGCGGGATGCCCTACCCCCTCGATAATTACGAACTCGACGACCGCTACCGTCGTGAGTCCGGGCGCGTATTCCTGACCGGCACGCAGGCATTGGTACGCATTGCGCTGATGCAACGCACGATCGACGCCGCAGCCGGCCTTAACACGGCCGGTTTCGTCAGCGGCTATCGCGGCTCGCCACTGGGCGGAGTCGATCAGGAAATCTGGCGCGCGAAGTCATTTCTCAACGCGCACAATGTCGAATTTCTGCCAGCCGTCAACGAAGATCTGGCCGCAACGGCCGTGCTCGGCTCACAACAGGTCGAAACCGATCCCGACAGGACTGTCGATGGCGTGTTCGGCATCTGGTACGGCAAGGGTCCTGGCGTCGACCGCTCCGGCGACGCACTCAAACACGGCAATGCCTATGGCAGCTCGCCACACGGCGGAGTGCTCGTCGTCGCAGGCGACGACCATGGCTGCGTGTCGTCATCGATGCCGCATCAGTCGGACGTCGCCTTTCTGACATTCATGATGCCGTGGCTGAACCCCGCCAGCGTGGCCGAATATCTCGAGTGCGGGCTGTACGGCATCGCATTGTCGCGTTTCTCGGGTATGTGGGTTGGGTTCAAGGCGATTTCGGAAACCGTCGAGTCCGCGATGTCCGTCGAACTGCCGCCGTATCCGCAATATGTGACGCCCGCGTTCGAGATGCCGGCCGGTGGACTGCACTACCGCTGGCCGGATTTTCCGGGACCTCAGATCGAAGAACGCCTGGAAGCCAAGAAGGCAGCGACGCTCGCCTTCGCCGCGGCCAACCCCATCGATCGCCGGATTTTCGACGACCCAAACGCGCGTTATGGCATCGTGACAACAGGCAAAGCACACCTCGATTTGATGGAAGCGCTGCGCATGCTTGGCATCGACGCCGAACATGCCCGCCGTGCCGGCATCGACGTCTACAAGGTCGGCATGGTGTGGCCGCTCGAACCGCAGGGCGCACTGGAGTTTGTAAAAAACAAGCACGAAGTCCTCGTCGTCGAGGAAAAGCGCGGCATCATTGAGAGTCAGTTCAAAGAGTACTTCTACGATTATCCCGGCCGTAAACCGAAGCGCATGGTCGGTAAGGAGGACGAGGCCGGTCAGCGGCTCGTACCGTGGGTCGGCGAGCTGTCACCGCTGTTGCTCGCGAACATCGTTGCAAAACGGCTCGATCGGGCGTTCGGCGGCAACCGCAACACGCAGCGTGCCCGTGAGCTGCGCAATCGCGGCGGGACCGTTATCGACGTCGGCGGCGCGAAGCGCATACCGTACTTCTGCTCGGGATGTCCACACAATACGTCGACCAAAGTGCCCGAAGGTTCGAAAGCGCTGGCCGGCATCGGCTGCCACTTCATGGCGAGCTGGATGGATCGTGACACCGACGGACTGATCCAGATGGGCGGCGAAGGTGTCAACTGGATCGCCCGTTCGCGATTTAACGGCGGCCGGCACGTGTTTCAAAATCTTGGCGACGGCACCTTCTATCACTCCGGGTCGCTGGCGATCCGGCAATCCGTCGCGGCGCGCACCAACATCACTTACAAAATCCTTTATAACGATGCGGTCGCCATGACCGGCGGGCAACCCGTGGACGGCCCTTTGTCGGTGCAGGCCATGGCGCATACGGTCCGCGCCGAAGGCGTCGAACGCATCGCACTGGTGTCCGACGAACCGCAGGCATTCAACGCCAGCGAATTCCCGCGGGGAACGACGATTTCGCATCGTCGCGAGATGGACACAATTCAGCGCGAGCTGCGCGACATCCCGGGCGTAACCGTACTCATCTACGCGCAAACCTGCGCCACCGAAAAACGGCGGCGCCGCAAGCGCGGCAAACTCGACGATCCGAAAAAAATCGTCGTGATCAACGACCTGGTCTGCGAAGGGTGCGGCGACTGTTCGCTCGAGTCCAACTGCCTGTCGGTCGTGCCGAAAGAGACGCCATTCGGGCGCAAGCGCCAGATCGATCAAAACAATTGCAACAAGGATTTTTCGTGTCTCAACGGCTTCTGCCCGAGTTTCGTTACGATTGACGGAGACGTTCGGCCGCCATCTCATCGATCTGCCTCGAAAGCCGATGGGATGGACTTCGACATCCCCGACGCGGACGTTCCGGAAACCGGCGCCTGCTTCGATCTGCTTGTCACGGGCGTCGGCGGCACCGGCGTCATTACGGTCGGTCAGCTCATTACGATGGCCGCGCATCTTGAAGGCAAGGGTGCCAGCGTACTGGACTTCATGGGCTTCGCGCAGAAATTCGGCCCTGTGCTGAGCTACATTCGAATCGCTAAAGACCGGAAGCAAATCCACCAGGTACGTATCGAGCCGTCGCGCGCCGATGCGCTGATCGGCTGCGATCTCGTTGTGAGTTCCTCGCCCAAAGCATCGCTAACCTATGATCCGGAGCGCACCCGCGCCGTGGTCAATACCGCCGAGATGGCGACCGGCGATTTCGTCCGGCAGCGCGATGCCAGCCTGCGAGCCCCTGAGCGACTGACGGCATTGGAGTCTGCACTGCGAGAAACGGCCACCATTGACGCCAACGATATGGCCAGGCAATTGCTCGGCGATTCGATCTTCGCCAACGTGCTGCTGCTGGGTTACGCGTGGCAAAAAGGCCTGATCCCCGTATCGCGGGCAGCGCTGGAGCGAGCGATTGAACTCAATGCCGTAGCCGTAGATACCAATAAAAGGGCTTTCGACTGGGGGCGACTGGCCGCGCACGACCCGTCCCGTATCGAGACATCGCTACAGCAAGACGGCAGCGATGAAACCCTGGATGAAGCTATCGCGCGCCGCAGTCAATTTCTGGAACAGTACCAGAACGAGTCCCTCGCAACCCGATACGAGTCGTTGCTCGCGCGTGTGCGCAGCGCGGAGTCGGCGATCGGCGATGACGAGCGGCTGAGCGCTGCGGTCATGCGCGGCTACTTCCGATTACTGAGTTACAAAGACGAGTACGAGGTTGCGCGACTGCACACGACGACGGAATTCATCGATTCGACTCGCAGGCAATACGGCGAACGCGTCAGACTAACGTTCCATATGGCACCGCCACTGTTGAACCGTGGCACCGATGCACGCGGCAGACCTCGCAAACGGGAATTCGGTGCCTGGATCGTGCCACTGCTCCGCCTGCTCGCGCGAATGCGCGGGCTCAGAGGTACGCCGTTCGACGTGTTCGGCAGGACCGCGGAACGACGCATGGAACGCAGCCTGATTGCTGAATTCGAAAGCCTCATTGAGGATTTTCTCGACAACCCCACTGCGGAACTGGCGGCGAGTACATCGCACATCGCCGACATGTATCTCGACATCCGCGGCTACGGTCCGGTGAAAGCGCAGGCGGCCAACGAGGTTCGGCAACGGGTTGCCGAGGCAAGACTCGCCGCCACGCAGGGCGCAATCTGAACGCAATCGTGCCACCATTGGCACATGAGCATTGCCTATGAGTTCGATGAGCGGCCGCAAAGCGGCGGCGCGTTACGCGTCGCGGACGGCCTGTTCTGGTTGCGCATGCCGCTGCCGTTTGCATTGAATCACATCAACCTTTGGCTCGCACGAGACGACGCCGGCTGGACGATATTCGATACGGGCATCGGGAATAAGGAAACACTTGAAATCTGGCCCAGGGTATTTGCCGAAGCGATGGCGGACGATCCGGCAACGCAAATCGTCGTGACCCACATGCACCCGGATCACGTGGGCTGTGCCGGGTATCTGGCGCGGCATTTCGATGCGAGCTTTTGGATGACGCGCGATGAATATCTGCTGTGCCGAATTCTCGTGGCCGATACGGGACGCGTGGCACCGGCTGAAGGCGTTGAGTTTTACCGGGCGGCGGGACTGAGCGAAGAACAACTTGACGACTATGTACGCGCGTTTGGCTTTTTCGGCCGCTTCGTAACACCGTTGCCAGAGTCCTACCGGCGGCTCACGGACGGCCATCATGTAAACACAGGCAACACGCGCTGGGAGGTAGTCACGGGCAGCGGGCACTCGCCCAGGCACGCAAGTTTTTACGACGCGGAACGCAATCTGCTGATCGCCGGTGACCAGGTGTTGCCGACCATCTCGCCCAATGTTGGCGTCTGGCCAACGGAACCGCTCGCGAATCCGCTGGCGGAGTGGCTTGACTCGCTTAAGAAGATAAAATCGCGGGTTCCCGAGGACGTTCTCGTGCTGCCATCCCACGGCAAGCCCTTTCGCGGCGCTCATGACAGGCTGGACGCCTTGATCGAAGAGCACGAAACCAGGCTTGAACGGTTGCTCGAGTGCTGCCGCACGCCCGTGCGTGTCGTCGATACGTTTTCAACCATTTTCAAGTCCGAAATCAAGAACAACAACCGCATCATGGCTGTAGGAGAGTCCATGTCACACCTGAATTATCTGATCGATCGCGGCGACGTCGCTGTGGAACTGAAGGATGGCGTAAAGTGGTTTCTAAAAGTCTGAGGCGCTGGCTGCTGCCGCTGATCGCGGCCGCGCTGTGCGCGTGCGCCGAACAACGCACGAAGGAATCTTCGGCTGCAGCGGTCGCAATGCCCGACAGCTATAGTGCGGATGTCGCTGCCGATGTTCTGTCGGCGGGTGGCAATGCGGTAGATGCGGCGATCGCCGCTGCATTCTCACTCGCGGTCACCTGGCCCGAGGCAGGCAACATCGGCGGCGGGGGATTCATGCTGCTGCACGTTGACGGCGAAACAGAGTTTATCGATTACCGTGAGACCGCCCCGCAAGCGGCGCATCGCGACATGTATCTGGATGAGGACGGCGACGTCGTGCCCAATGCCTCGCTGATGGGTCACCGGGCTGCGGGGGTACCTGGCACGGTTGCGGGCATGTGGCTTGCGCACCAACGGCACGGCAGCCGGCCCTGGGAGGAACTGCTGCAGCCCGCGATACGGCTTGCCCGGGAAGGATTCGCCGTTCACGAACAATTGGCAGCGTCGGCACGGCAAGCCGCCAAATGGTATGGCGAGACCGTCGACTTCGAAGTGAACTTTGGCCGGCTTGTCGCGGGTCAGGTATTCCGGCAGCCGGATCTCGCGAGGACACTCGACCGCATCGCCCGGCTGGGGCCGGACGATTTCTATCGGGGCGAAACCGCACGATTGATCGTCGCGGAAATGCGCCGCGGCGGCGGGTTGATCAGCGCCACCGACCTGGCCGATTACGAAGCCGTGGTCCGCCAGCCACTGCGCGCGAGCTGGCGGGACATGGAAATCGTATCGTCGCCGCCGCCGAGTTCCGGCGGTTTCGCGATCGTTCAGTTGTTGACGATGAAGGACCTGCTGTCCGGCGAATTTGACGGTGCTGCCCACAATTCCGCGCCCTATGTGCACCTTGTCGCCGAAATGTGCAAACGCGTGTTTGCGGACCGGGCTGAGTATCTGGGCGATCCGGATTTTGTCGACAACCCGATGGATCGGCTGCTCAGCAACGACTATTTGTCAGCGCGAGCCGCTGAAATCGACCCGGACGACATCTCAGCGACTGGTACCGTACGGCCCGGTATCGAACCCATTCACACGGCGCATTTCTCGATTCTCGATCGCGCCGGCAACGCCGTATCGAATACGTACACACTCAACTGGGATTTCGGCAGCGGCGTCGTCGTCAGGGGAGCAGGTTTCCTGCTGAACGACGAAATGGACGACTTCAGTGCCAAACCCGGGGTCGCGAACATCTACGGCGTGGTTGGCAACGACGCGAATGCGATTCAGCCCGGCAAACGCATGCTGTCATCGATGTCGCCGACAATTTTGCTGCGCGATGGCGAAGTGGAGATGGTCATCGGATCTACCGGCGGCTCGACCATTTTCACCACCGTGTTTCAGTCCATCGTAAATATTTACGACTTCGGCATGTCGCCGCAGGCGGCGATCGCGGCAGGCCGCTTTCACCATCAGTTACTGCCGCCGACGCTGATCACCTACTCACCCGGCGTCCCGTTGCCCGCCGATACGGTGTCGGCGCTGGAAGCGATGAACTATACCGTTCAGCCTCACGCGTTCCGATTCGGCAACGTTCAGGTGATAATGCGTCGCGGCAGCCAGATCAGGGCTGCATCGGATCCACGAAAACGGGGGGTCTCGCGGATCGTCGACCCGTAACGCACGGACGGAGTACCATACATGCGCAGGTTCATCGACTTTCTAAAAACCACCGCGATCGGCGGTCTTCTCGTCATCGTACCGATCGCGATCGTGCTGTTCGTGCTCGCACAGCTCGCCTACGGCCTGTACTCATTTACGGATACCGCCGTGGACAAGCTCAATCTTGACGTGAATGACGCGTTGATCGGCGCAGGCATCACGGCGCTGGCGCTTATCGGCCTCTGCTTTGTCACAGGACTGCTGGTGCAAACCCGGCTCGGACAGTATTTACGCGACTGGTTCGGTCGCAACGTGGGGCGGCGCATTCCGATGTTCGGCGCACTGTCGAGTCTGACCAAACGATTTGCCGGGGTCGAGAGTCAGCAATTCGCACCGATCGAAGTCTCGCTGTACAACACCGATGCCGTGTCGCTCGGGCTCCTCGTCGAAACGCTTGCCGATGGGCGCTGCGTGGTATTCGTGCCGTCTGCGCCCGTCGCCACAGTGGGTGCGGTACACATCGTATTGCCCGGGCAGATAAAAAAGCTCGATACCAACGTCGCCGACACCCTGACGGCAATTACACAATGGGGCGTGGACACGACGCTGCTGTATCCAAACCCCATCGAAAGCCAGACCGGCGGCTAACCGCCGGTCTTCCGGCCCACGTCAGCTCTGATCGTCGATCTCCGCACCCGGGGCACATTCCGCGACACTTTTCATGCCGTTGTTGCAGCCCGATTCCGATGCGTACGACTGACTCGTTCCAATAACCTGGCCGTTGGTCGCGGTCAGGCTGAACGAATGCTTGCCGGTCGCCGATGTCTTGCAGACAAAGCGGTCCGGATCCTGCGAGTTCTTCTGTACGGACTCGATCCCGTTCATGCAGCTCGCCTTCGCGCTGTAACCCTCGCTACCCAGAATATTCTGTCCATTCGCGGCTTTGAGGCGGAAACGAAATTCTCCGGCCTTGTCCTTATACACTTCAAACTTGCCTGGCATTGCTTTCTCCTTTGAGAACCAAAATTGACCTGAACTACTTGACGATAAACGTCACTTTCATCGTAACCCGATAGGCCGACACCTCGCCGTCCTTCACTACGACCTTCTGCTCCTTAACCCACGCACCTTCGATATTGTCGACCGTATCGGCCATCTTCCCGATACCCTTTCGAATCGCATCTTCGAAGCTTTTGGAAGACGATGCGGTGATTTCAGAAGTTTTTGCAACACTCATGTTTTTCTCCTCAGTTTATTGCTCATTTTACGGACGTATCCACCCGTTTCATAATTCGTCACCGTATGTATCGGTCGCTAATTTTTGCAATCGCTCAATTGCTCGATACAAACGCATTTTCGTGGCACTCAGACTCAGGTCCGTCGTGTCGGCGATTTCCTGCAAACTCAAGTCAGCGACGAAGCGTAACGTGAGAATCTCCCGATCGACAGGGGACAACTCCTTGAGGAGTTCGATAAGTCGATTTTCTTCGTACTCTATCGTCGACTGTTCCTGTGGTTCATTGGCAAGGGTTTCGGCATATTGTCTTGAAATGACCTTTTTCTTCAACCAATCTTTGCACGCATTTCGCGTCACGCGCACGAGCCAGGTCTTAAAAGACGACCGCCCCTCAAAGCTGCCGAGTTTGCCGAACACCTTGAGCATGACGTCCTGTGTGATGTCCTCCGCATCCTGACGGTTGCCGACCAGACGCAGGCAAACGCCAAACATCAGCCGGTCATGGCGCTCCATCAGTTCCTGATAGGCGCGCGTCTGATACGGCAGCTCCTCACACGCGCGCGCGACGAGCTCTTCGTCCGTCAGAGTTTTGTACTCCTTCGGAAGAAGTCTTCGCCTGCGCTGCGTCATGTCAACGCTCCGACCATCTTGACAACCAGATACATCCGTCGAACTCCATCGAACCACCGGCGTCGGGCTTCCCCAACGCTTAAACGGCGATTAGATTCGGTCGGTCGTGTGAACCTGGTTCTCAACCAATACACTGTTCGGCAGCGTGTACGTCGTGCCGTCCTCCAGCTCCAGCAGTGTATTGGTGGTACTCACTTCGATAACCCGGCCGGACACGTCACCGACCGTGATTTTGTCTCCCGGTGGAAACAGATCGCGCGCGTAGAGCCCGGCAATGATGTTTCCGGCGGTCGCCCGCGTACCCAGTCCAAGCGACAGCGCAACGGCGGCCGCGATCGCCAGCAATACGATCGAAACGACCTGGTTGAGCAGATCCGTCTCAATTTCCAGCTGACCGATGGCCAGAGAAATCACGACGATGACGATCAGCGCATAGATCAGGCTGCCGAGCGGTTTACCGTACTCGAGCTGCATTCCCTGCGACGCCGTCTCGATGGCGGATCTGACGAGATGTGCCGCTGCCAGGCCGATGATAACGACGAGCATCGCACCTACCAGCTTCGGCAGGTACTGTACGAAACCGTTGATCGTGTCGGATACCCGCGGCAGACCGAGGCTGTCGGCGGCCGCGATCATGAACAACAGGAAGATCAGCCAATAGACAATCTTGCCGATAATTGTCGATGCCGACGTATCGATCCCGGTACTCTGCACCGCGCTGGCAACGCCCGAGCGCTCCGTGAGTTTGTCCAGGCCAAGTTTCGTGAGAAGTTTGCTGATCAGCAGCCCCACCGCCTTCGCCACCAGATAGCCCGCCAAAAGCAACAACATCGCCGCCGCGATGTTCGGCAGAAATTCCGCCACTTTTGTCCACAGGCCTACCATCGGCTGCCATACCGATTCCTGCATTTCATCTATCATTTGGATTCCCCTGTCTCAATAAAAAGGCCAGCGGAGTCGGTGACTCCGCTGGCCAACGCCAATTAGTCTCGCTCTAAATCCGAACGGTCAATGGGCTTCATCTGCTCGTAGACCGCTTTCGCCTGGTGCTCCCCGAAACGGGCAAATAATGGGGCCAGCATACGGGCGAAGGCTGCCCAGATTTTAACCAGCGCAAATGACAGGGTGTCGCGTTGCCCGACTTGCTGGCGCGCACGGCTGACGGCTGCCAGTGTTCTTGGAGTCGGCTCCTCCCGTTGCATTCCCGCCTGCATAAGGCGACGAATTTCCTGTTCGTTACGCATGTTTGCCAATCCGGTGATAGAATCGCGGCGAGCCGAAGGACCTTAATTGAATTCAATATTTAGCATTGACGGTATTGCCTCCTCTAAAGTCACAGAATAGCCGCATTCCGATGCGCTTGGGCAAGAAAATTTTTGGGGCGTGACTGACGTGACAAATAAGGTTCCGGACTCGTCAAGACACTCAATTATCACAGGAGCAAATTCAATGAGAATTGCAATAAGCATTGTCTTAGCGACGATTGTCGCTTTTTTGGGGGCTGAGGACGCATTTGCGGATGCGGAAGCGGGACAAGGCTATTTCTCAGTCATGGGGTCGTATATCGACGATGACAAAGACCGTCTTATGGAGGATTCGGTCAACGGCGGTCAGATGGGGATTGGCTATGCCCTCAATGACCAATGGAATATCGAAGGGCTGATTTCAGTTGCAACGCCGGACGCGACGGACAACAGCCTTCAGGGTGGCCAGGATCACCTTGGACTGGGTCTCGATTTTCAGCGCGTTTTCCGGCGTGCCGAGCGATTCAGCCCGTATCTGCACATCGGCGCGGGCTATTTCAAGAACGACCCTGCCGGCAGCTCGGACGTCGAAGGCGCCATGTATTCGGGCGGTGCCGGGTTCCTGCTGGACCTGTTCAGCTCCAATGTCGCGTTGCGTGGCGAATGGAAACACCGCTTCGAAACCTCCGGCCCGAAAAATCTCACCGACAACCTGTTTAGCCTGGGCCTGCAGATTCCGTTCGGTCCTGCCACACCGAAAGTGGTTGACAGCGACGGCGACGGAGTGAGCGACGGCATGGATCGCTGTCCGAACACGCCCGCAGGAACCGAAGTCGATGCCTACGGTTGCGAAAAGGACAGCGACGGTGACGGAGTCAGGGATTCCATGGACAAATGCCCGGGTACGCCATCAGGCGTGCGCGTCGATTCCGACGGCTGTCCCGTCGACAGCGATGGCGATGGCGTAACGGATGACAAAGACAATTGCCCGGGAACGCCCGCCGGTGCCAAAGTCGACGGCAACGGCTGCGAACTCGATAGCGACAATGACGGTGTTGTCGATCGTCTCGACGAATGCCCCGACACTGAAGAGGGCGCACAGGTTGATATCAAAGGCTGTGAGATCAAGGAAGAGATCAACCTTCGCGGCGTCAATTTCGAGTCAAACTCGGATCGCCTCGTGCCCGGTGCTGAAAGCGTTCTGGCCGATGCCGCCGCGACACTGCGTAAGAACCCGTCAATTAAGGTAGAAGTTGCCGGTCATACCGACAGTGACGGCGCCGCGGATTATAATCGTGGCCTGTCGGAACGCCGCGCACAGACCGTGTACGACTATCTGGCTGCCAACGGCGTTGCCACAGACCGCATGACGGTCAGAGGTTACGGCGAGTCTCAGCCGGTCGCGGACAATACGTCTGCAGCGGGTAAAGCTCAAAACCGCCGGGTCGTTCTTCGAATCGTCGAAAGATAACCACCCGCCGTCAGAGCATCATCAGGCGCGCAGCATTCGCTGCGCGCCTTTTGTGCCAATATCAGCGCAGTCGCTTCGAGTCGAGATCAAATACGGCTGCGGGCGCAGTGCTGCTCGGATGACTGCCGTATCGCGCCGCCCATTCGATCACCTGATCTGCCGGCATCGGCCGCGCAATGTAGTAACCCTGGGCGAGATCGCAGCCGAGTTTCCGTACGGCAGCGTACTGCTTCTCGGTTTCAACACCTTCCGCGACAACGTCGAGGTGCATCGCCTTGCCCAGCGCGATGATCGCTTCTACCACGCGGTCGTTTGCATCGTCCGAGTCGGTCAGCTTACGAATAAACGTCTGATCGATTTTCACTGTTTGTACGGGAAGTTGTGCCAGATAGCTCAGCGACGAGTAACCCGTGCCAAAATCGTCGATATGAATTCCGACACCGAATGCGGCAAGATCGTTCAGCACCGGCTGCGCAATGGTCAGATCCTCCAGCAGCACTGTTTCCGTGAGTTCGAGATTGATCAGTTGCTTGTCCACCTGTTTGCCAAGCAGAATACGCTTGATCAGGTGAACGAGGTCTTTGTTGCGCAGCTGATGCGCCGACAGATTGACGCTGACGGGCACCTGCCAGTCCATCGCTTTTTTCCAACTCAGGACATCGTCGCAGACGCTGTTCATGATGGACTCGAAAAGCAGGTCCGAGATTCCCATTTCCTCGCTTAACGGGATGAAATCGGACGGCGGAACCACCGATGCGTCGGGGCGAGTCCAGCGGGCCAGCGCTTCAATTCCGGCAATCTGACCGGTCCTGGTACTGCGCTGCGGCTGATAATATGCGCATATCTGGTCGTTATCGATAGCTGTCCTTAGTTCGGCTTCGAGGTCGAATTTGTAGCGCGCCCGATAGCGCATTTCGTTGTGGTAGTAAGTGATCGAAAAATCGGGTCCGCGGATGGACCGGTGCAAAGCCGCTTCGGCGCATCGGACAACCAACTTCGCGTCCTCGCCGTGAGCCGGATACCAGGCCACACCGATCGCAACCTTGAGAAACAGGTCTCTCCCGTTGATCAGAAACGGCTCCTCGACCGTGCGTTTCACCTTCTCCGCGACTTCGGTAATCGCGTTTTCGTCGTCAAGGCTGCGAAGCAGCAGTGCAAACTCGTCGGAACCGAAACGGCTCACCACGGTTTGGTTACCCGCAGCCGGATCGCAGAACGCTCTGCTCAGTCGATTCCCTATCGACCGCAGTAGTTCCGTTCCCGCGTCGAAACCCATCGTCTCATTAATAAAGCTGAATCGGTCAATGTCCAGAATAATAACCGCCGTAACTCCGTTCATCGTTTCCTTGCGTGCCAGATGCGCTTTCAGTTCTTCAATCAACAGCAACTGATTGGGCAGCCGAGTGACCGGGTCGAAATAGGCGATCTTCTGCAGCGCAGCAGTGCGCTCGTCGATGCGCCGCTCAAGCTCTTCGTTGGCACTGCGCAGCGCCATGTCGGAATGCCACTTGCCACATAGCGCCGCGGCAAGCTGGCGGCATTCGACACCGTGAAATGGCTTCTTGAAGAAAAAGATTTTGTCGGCGGGCGGGATCTTTGCACCGAGCCCTTCGGGCTCGGGACTCATCGATCCGGTGACCAGCACAATATTGATATTGGCATCGACCTCACGGATTCTTTGCGCCGCGGCGATGCCATCCATACCGGGCGGCATGCGAATGTCGAGGAACACGATCGAGAACGGTTCACCCTGTCCAACCGCCTTCTCGACAGCGGCGACGGCCGCTTCGCCCTGATTGCGGGTATGTACTTCAAAGGCGGGACCGCCGGCGGCACTTTGCGCGGCGTTTTCACGAAACAGGACTTTTTCGAGATCGTTCAGAGTTGCCGTCGCATCTTCGGGTTCGAATTTCTCGCCGAGACAGTGCAGATATTCGCCGACGAGCAGTGGATCGTCGTCGACGACGAGAACCTTGTTCACGGCTGACAGTTTCGAAGTTGTCATATTCCCTGCCTTAGTGAGCCTGAACCATCGTTGCGACGTCCTCCGCCAGACGACTGAACGACAACGGCTTGTTGAAATAGTGCAGCCGCATCGGCGGCGGAACGCGGCGCCTGAGTTCTTCCAGCGGCACATCTGAAAATCCCGTGACAAAAACGATCTCGACGTCGGGATCGAGTTTTCGGATACGGCTGCCGGCTTCGACACCGTCGATACCGGGCGGCATCCGAACATCTAGAATAATCACGTCGAACGGCTCACCTTTTGAACGCGCCTGCTCGACCGAACGGATTGCGTCGTTGCCCTGACTACAGGCAACGATATGAAATTTCGGCCGTTCGCCGGACGCCGTTTCCGGCTCGAACAACTCCGCGGCAAGCGCATCGAGAACCTGCAGATGATCGGTGGGTTCGTCATCGCTGAACGCTTCCCGGTAGCACTCGAGTACGCTTTCGTCATCATCCGCCACAAGCACTCGGATTGCCTGTCGTTGTTCCGTTGTATTCACGGTCAATTTCCTCTCGCCTGGGGTAGAAGTACATGAAATTCGGCACCGCGGCCGATGCCCGCACTCTCGGCAAAAATCTCTCCGCCCATCCCTGCAACTGCGTTGGCACACCAGTGCAGACCCAGACCTGATGCATTGCCCTTTTCCTTCGACGTAAATCCACGCCGAAATATCTGTTCGCCGGTTTCGTCATCGAAGCCCGCTCCATTGTCCGTGATCACGACACGCACCATGGGCTTCTCACCGACAACTTCGTCGGAAGCCCTTAGCCGGATTTTGCCGTCGCGCATGCCCGATCTGCAGATCGACTCGTAAGCGTTCAGAATCAGATTTCCCATGACCTGCAACAAGCCGATACGGTGTGCCGCAACGCGCGCCTCTCCAAGGCTGCTGTCGAAATCCAGCGCGACCTCATCGCTGTCCTCGCGCGGAATGACGTGTGCGGCCTCATCGGCCAGCTCGGCAATCGTCAGATTTTCTGCAACGGGAGCAACATTGGCGAAGCGCTCCTGATCGGACAGAATGCCTTCCACCTGCCTGGCCTGCGACGTGACGATTTTCAGATCGCAGAGTGCATCCTCACCGGTTTTTCTGACGTGATCGAACGACACATCGATGTACTGCAGATACTTCTGTCGGCGATCGGATGAGCACGACTCGTCGCCAAGCTGCGACGTTGCCTCTTTGACCTTGAGCCTGTCGGTTACGGAAAACGCTTTCCGCAACCGCTCGAGCCCGTTGATCATTGGTGTCATTGCATTGCGAATGTTGTGCAGGACTTCGGCTGC
The DNA here is from genome assembly GCA_965224505.1 of Woeseiaceae bacterium. GTDB lineage: Bacteria > Pseudomonadota > Gammaproteobacteria > Steroidobacterales > Woeseiaceae > UBA1847. The sequence continues at coordinate 430,993 of CBDCZL010000017.1, read as the reverse complement.
GGTGTCGGCTTTTCCAGCCTTGAAGGATTGTTCGAGCAACGCCTGTCTCGCGTTGTGAACCTCCGCGGTAAGACTGTCGAACTGCCTGGCGAGCATCCCGATTTCGTCATTGCGATACATCGCCAGTTGTTGCGAAAGATCGCCGCTGATCCGAATTCGATCGATGTGCCGGGTCAGACTGACGATCGGACGCAAAATCGTCGTCCGGAGCATAAACCAGATGAACGCCGATACGACAACGCCTGCTGCAATCAGAAATCCCAGCGCGACGTTGATCGTTCGCGAGCCGAGGGCCGATATGCGGCGCGGTGTGCTCGTCTGCAACAGCATCAGCGGATTGCCGTGAATATCGCCGACTTTGCGGGTCATTGTAATATGAGTCCCGGCCGGTTCGCTGCGCGATCGGGACACGTCGTCGCCAAACCACCAGGCAACGTCAACTTCGGTACGCTGCTGCAGTTTCTCAAGGCGCGCTTCACTCATGTGCTGGCCAAGAACGACTGCACCGCCGACGGGGCCGCTCTCATCGGTTCGGCGAATCGGCTGTGAACTGATCAGCATCGGTCCCAGGTTGGTGTTGACGTAGCCAAGAACGTTTCCATCCAGTGCCGCGTGCTGTGTCAGCAATACCGCGGATGGATGCCCCGGCCGCAAAATATCGAGCGAATCAATCGAACGTTCGGTGCCATCGACCAGCAGTTTGCCCCAGACCAGGCGTCCGTTCTGGCCGTATACCGCCATCAGATCCATACCGATGTTGGTCATCGTGGACAGGTCGAGATTGGACTTACGGAAGCCTGGATTGCGGCCGCCGACGTATTCGTAGATGTCGTCCCACGGCGCCCAATCGGCAGTGATCGCTTCCAGATTATCGAAATCGGTTGCCAGCGCACCGTCTACACGTTTCATATCGGAAATCGCGGATTCGTTCTCGAGGCGCTCGAACGCCGGCCCGATCACGCCCTTGAGTACCACGAAGCTCACGAGCACGAACGCCGTGACGAGCAACAGCAGTGTCAGCGACACTTTACTCTGAAGCGGCACTATGCCCCGCGCTCTTGACATAATTCTGCCCTCGTTCGCTCGAACATCTGGCAATCCATCACAGTGTACGAGTGCATTTCGGAACATAACGTGACGCAATCCACTAAATGGCGAATTATGTGAGATGGCGCAACACCATGAGCCGAGTGGGCCGGTCGTACCGGCAGGTCCGCCTTACCCGCACCGCCAGGTGTGACGACCGGTACCGTGGCGTACTCCTACGCCTTGAGACCCGACGCCGGTTTCGACGTGGTGTTGCATTCCTTGCCAACATCGCGATATTGGCTGCAAAATGCGCCTTGCCGGTGAAGATTCGGTGGCGTTGGAAAGGCAAGGAACTGACAGGACAGGACACTCGATAATGGCCATTCGCTCTCTATGCATCACCGAAGCCATCGACAAGCCGACCATTCATACGATTATCGGCATGCGCAACGCCGGCATTGAGGTCAGTGTCGTGGTTCCGTCGGATCACCCGAACGATGCCATCCTGCGCGCGGCCGGTGTCCCGACGATCGACATACGACTGCCGAAGAACTTCGACCGCGACGGAATAGCCAGGCTGCGAGAGGAGCTGCAGCGTGGCCGATATCACATCATGCACACGTTCAACAACAAAGCCGTCTCCAACGGACTGCGCGCCTGCCGGGGATTGCCAGTCAAAGTGGTTTGCTACCGCGGCATCGTCGGCGCTGTCGGCTTTCTGGACCCAATGTCGTGGATGCGCTATCTGAATCCAGGGATCGATCGAATCATCTGCGTCGCAGACGCCATCCGCGTTCACTTTCTGCAGATGAAACCCGCGTTTCTGCGCATGCCCGACAGCCGGCCGGTTACGATTCACAAGGGGCATAAACTGGAATGGTACGATGCGTCACCCGCAGATCTGAATGACTTCGGCATTCCCGACGATGCCTTCGTCGTCGGCGTTACGGCAAACTACCGGCCGCGCAAAGGCATCGATTTTCTGATCGACGCGATCGAAATGATGCCGGATGACGTGCCGGTACACCTGCTGCTGGTCGGTCGCATGGACGCCGACAAACTCACGCAGAAAATCGCAGCGAGTCCCGCGAAGGAACGCATCCACCGCATCGGATTCCAGTCCGACGCGCCCGCAATCAGCGCTGCGTGCGACGTATTCTGCCTGCCGTCGACCAAGCGAGAGGGACTTGCAAGGGCGGTGATTGAGGCGATGGCCTACCGTGTGCCGCCCGTGGTCACCGATTCCGGCGGCAGCCCGGAACTTGTCGTCGATGGCGAGTGCGGCTTCGTCGTACCGCCGCGAAATGCCGCGGCTCTCGCGGCGGCGATCGAAAAACTCTACCGCGATCCCGAATTGCGCGAACGCATGGGTAATGCCGCGCGCGAACGCATCGGCACTCACTTCCGTAATGAGGATACGGTTAAAAAGACGATTGCGCTGTATCGGGAAATCGTGCCAGATCCGGATTAGCGGATCTAAAGCGAATGGGTAACGTTGAACGCAGGCCCGCTGCGCCTTAAGTGGTTGCGCAGCGCACTTTTTTGGAAATCGCTGCTGTCGTCGCAGTTCCCACCGTCGCCGTAGTCGGACTCACTGCTTAGGGCCTGTTAGGGCCTGTTAACACTAATGTCATCGACCCTGTTGTGCCTGAAAAAGCGCCTGTCAAGGCGCGAGGAATGAGGTTTGACGCGTCAAATGAATGACGAGCAACGCCGAGAGGCGCTTTTTCAGGCGCAACCCGTGCGGGCCAAAGCGGTTTTTCGCCCGGCGGCGTTGTCGCTCGCTGATGTAGCGGGGCTACACGGCCCTGCCGGGCAGGACGCCCCAATGCCGCGGAGCCCATGGATGGGCGAGAGCGGCCGCTCCGTCTTGCCGGCACAAAAAACCGCTTTGGCAGGGTCGATGACATTAGTGTTAACAGGCCCTAACCTGGTCGTGCAACCAACCCTGCGATACGCCGCCGTCATCGTCGCCGCGGGCGGCAAATGGTGCAGAGGTCAGTACGATGATCGCAAGCAGCGATACGCCGATACTTGTCGTTACTGTCCCTCTGTCAACAGTCGGACCAAAGCCGCCTGAATTCTCCGGGTACCTTTCCACCGGAACAGTGAACTGCAGGAATCGTAGACGCCCTCGTAATATTCTTCCTGGGTCGTAAAGTAGGACTGATAGTCGTTGGTAAGACCGAGCAGCCAGCTATCGGCGTACCCGGCGTCGGCAGCGAGATCCTGAGTATCGTATCCGACCTGAACGGACGGTTCGCCGGGCCAGGTCAGCATATGTACGTCTCCGATGCTAATAAGCGATACAAAAGTCCGTTGTTGCATGAGCGGTAACGGCAGACGCAGATCGTAACCGCGTTTTTTCTTGCCTGCATTCCACTTGTCGATGCAATTGCGAAACGAAACGCCCGGCAGACCGAGCCAGACCTTGCGACGTGAAATGGATATACGTCCGTCGACGGCTTGCAGCTTCTCAAATACTCGTGCTGCCACCGCCTGCTGCCTGAACGTCCATCCATCGTCGCGCACCGCATCCACGGATCGCTCACGATTGCCGACATCCCCTTCAGCACCGTTAAAGTAGAGGACGACCGGATCGGGGGATACGACACCGTTTACTTCGGCAATGGCGTCTTCCACCTGCAACGCAATCGAACCCGGTGTATCCGAACTGAAACGGAGATCCTCTACCGGCATGCCGTTGCCATGCAACGCGTAGTTGAGCAGACCGCCCAGGATCATACCGCTGGCTGACGAACGGACAAGCAGGAAGCGCGCCCGGCGGTCGTAGTGGCGCTCGTCCTTCCTGCGCCACTTGTTGCGTTGCAGACCCTCGGTTTCAAACTGCGCCTTGTGCAGCGTCACAGTCTGAAGACCAGCGAATGCACGTTTCACACTCAGCGCAATCCGGTCGATAACGTGCTCATAGTTCTCGCGCCGGAAACGATCCACCGCGACGATCGCAAGACTCGGACGCTTCGTGAGCGTGCCCGGCCCGGAGTGCGTGTGCGTGGCACCGACGACAAGTTCGTGCTCCTCGACGCCGTAGTCCGTGAGGCGTCTGGCGAGGTCGCGCAGCATACGTTTTTCCACACCCACGAGGTCCAGACTGACGAACACAATCTGTCTGCCGTCACGCCGCAGCACCATGGCTTTCGACTGAATCGCAGAATGCCGACCGGTTGAGGGCCGGAACAACGACGCGTGCTCGTGCCGGTTGCCCCAGTCCAGCAACCGCGGCATTCGTCGCTTCCTGTCTCCATAGCCCGCAAGAGGAATACCGATCTGCGGCTCAATGTCGACCGTAGCAAGCCCCGCCTCCATAGAGTCGGCCATGGTCCCGCCCGCGGCGAGCCATAGCGTTGCGACCGCAGTGCAGGCAATGGACTTCAGAGGCGAAGCCCTCCGTCGACCTCGAAACAACGACCGCTGACGTAGTCGTTTTCAAGGATAAACTGCACAGTCGCAGCAATCTCATCGGGTTCGCCAATGCGGCCGGCGGGAATTCCGGACGCAATTTTGTCGCGTGCCTCGGGCTTCATCGACGTCACCATCTCGGTGCCTATGAACCCCGGAGCGATGGCGGCGGCGCGAATGCCGTATCGTGCAAGTTCCCTGGACCATGCGACGGCCATCGATGCCACACCTGCCTTTGCCGCCGAATAATTGGTCTGGCCCATATTGCCCGCGCGAGAAATTGACGAAATATTGATGATGCAGCCACGGCTGCCGGTCTCTATCATCGTTGCAGCGGCCTCGCGTCCGCAGAGAAAAACACCGGTAAGGTTAACGTCAATGACCGCCTGCCACTGCTCGAGCGACATTTTTCCGACCTGCTCACCGTCCCGGTACTTGACCAGCAGCGCATCGCGTGTGATACCGGCATTATTGATCAGCGCGTGCAGTCCGTTGAACTTCTCTCTCACAATACTGAACAGTGCCTCTACCTCCGCCTCATTACTCACGTTCGCGGCAAAGGTTTGTGCCGTCTCGGCACCAGCGGCCTCGCACGCAGCCTGAGTGTCGGTCAGCGCGGCCTCATCGAGATCGACGAGCATAAGCCGGGATTGCGACGCTGCAAGCCGCAGCGCCATCGCTGCTCCAAGACCCCGTGCGGCGCCCGTGATGACCACTGTTTTTCCTGCAAGATTCATAGTCCATTCCTGTTTGTGCGCTAATAGCGACCGGATTATAAACGGTTTCTACGCATTGCCAGGCGGTCGAAAATCAGCGACTATCGACGCGTACAGGACATAAGGTGCTGATATGTCTGATGAAACCCAACCGGGTACGAGCCATGACGAATTACCGTTCGTCGCACCGTGCCGGACATTAAAACCGCTTGCACCCTTTCGCTGGCTAAAGGCCGGTATTGCAGATCTGACTCACGCGCCTCAGCAAAGCCTCGCCTATGGTCTCACCGTGGCAATACTCATCGGTATCGTCGCATTGCTCGCCTGGTCGCGCGGCAGCCAGTGGTTCATGTTCGCGATGCTGGGCGGCTTCGTTTTCCTGGCACCGCTGACCTGCATCGGACTCTACGCCATTAGCGCGCAACTGGAGCGCGGGCAGCCACCGCTGCTGATTCGAAGCTTTCGCGCAGCGTTTCGCCGCTACTTTAGCAATGAAATGATTTTTGCGCTCGTGTTGCTTGTGATATTTCTTGTATGGGCACGTGCGGCCGTCATGGTCAGTGTGTTTTTCCCAACCGATGGCGACCCCACGCTGCGTGAGTTGGCAGGCTACCTGACCGTCGGCACGCTGATCGGAGCGGTGTTCGCCACCATAACATTCTCGGCGAGCGCGTTTTCACTGCCAATGATTATGCACCGTAACGTCGACAGCATTACGGCGATCGTTACTTCCATCAACGCGGTGCTGCGTAACAAGCGGGGGATGCTGGTGTGGCTCAGCATCATCGTTTTGCTGTTGCTGCTGGGCATCGCGACGGCATTCATCGGCCTCGTTGTGATTATTCCCGTCATCGGATACGCGGCGTGGCACGGGTATCTCGAGACGATCGACGCAAGCGAATTTCCTCGTCACGACGTCGGTATCACCGCCATACCCAGAGTCGACAACCCGGATTACGACGACAACGACATGGCAACATAAGCCGCACCGAGCAGCCCGGGCTCTGCATGCGTTATCAGCCGTGTGGGTATCGACTCAAGTAAGGGACGATGATGTCCTTTGTTTTCGAAAGCGGCTCTGAACCGGCTGCGCTGCAGCAATTCCGGATAGCGCTTGCAAATGCCGCCCGCGATAAACACGCCATCTCTGGCATCGAACAGCATCGCAAGATCGCCGCAGACCTGCCCCAGCACCGTGAAGAACACATCTACGGTCTCGCGTGCGACTGCATCGGCATCGGCGCGCCCGAATATATCCGCGGCAGGAAGACCGGGCTGCCCGCCGCCGTGCAGGCTGCAAAGCGCATCGTAAGTATTTTCGATCCCCGAGCCCGACAACAGGCGTTCGACCGAAACCCGCTCAAAGGTTTGCGCGAGCACCGCCAACACGTCCCTCTGCCGGGACGACTCCGGTGCGAAACCGATGTGACCGCCCTCACCGGCGACCGGTATCAGTCGGCCGTCCCGGCGCAGCAGACCGGCAGCGCCGAGGCCCGTGCCCGGTCCGACAATCGCTATATCAAAATCGTCTGCGGCCATGCGGAAGCCCGCCCCAATACCGACCGCCACGTGGTCTGCCTCTTCAAGGAACGGAATTGAATAGGCAACGGCTTCGAAATCGTTGACCAGCCGGACCGACCGCGTACCCAGCGATGACGCAAGTTTAGTGGCATCGATATGCCAGTGATTGTTCGTAACATCGATGACCTTACCGATCACGGGCCCCGCTGCGGCCAGGCAAATCACGGCCGGCACCGACGCCGCCCCGACGCCGTCGAGGTAATGCCGGACCGCGGACTCGACGGACTCGTAGTCGGCGCACTGCAAGGTCTTCGCAGCATGAAATCCCGGCGCGCCGTCATTGGCCAGCGCAAATCGCGCGTTGGTGCCGCCGATATCGCCGATAAGAAGAGTCTGTTCTGTCATTAACGATCTGTCGGGTGTTCAGTCAGATAGCAGATCGTCGCAAATTAATCCGTTGCTGAACAGACTCGCACCCCGCTCGGCCGCTCCGGCCCGTTCGCGAAACGCAGCGAACAGCTCCCGACCCATCCCGGCCTGCGGTGCAGCCTCGATCAACGCCTCCCGGCCGTCGAGACCGATATCGTGCGCCGCGAGGATACCGTCAGCCGCATCGATCGTTATCGAGTCGCCGTTCCTGATGCGCGCGATCGATCCGCCGGCCAGCGCTTCCGGCGTAACCTGAATAGCGGCCAGCACCTTACCCGACGCGCCGGACATGCGCCCGTCGGTCAGGAGCGCGACGCGAAAACCACGGTTCTGCAACACACCGAGATACGGTGTGAGCTTGTGCAGTTCCGGCATACCGTTCGCGCGTGGCCCCTGACAGGTCAGCACCGCGACGAAGTCTCCCTCGAGTTCGTCGTTGTTGTACGCATCGACGAACGCCTGCTGCGAGTGAAACACCTTTGCCGGCGCTGTGATTCGATGGAATTTTTCCTCGACTGCGGACACCTTCACAATCGCGCGGCCGAGATTTCCGGACACGAGCCTGAGTCCCCCTTCCATTGCAAACGGTGCGGCTGCCGAACGGACGATGCCTTCGTCGAGCGACGTTCGCGGCACGTCGCGCCACGCGAGTGTCTCCTCGGCAACGAACGGCTCACGACAAAACTTACGCAGCCCGCGCCCGAGTATTGTGTTGACATCGTCGTGCAGAAGACCCGCGTCGAGCAATTCGGACATCACAAAGCCAAGACCTCCAGCCGCCTGGAAGTGATTAACGTCGGCGGACCCGTTCGGGTACACACGCGCCAGTAAGGGCACGGCATCGGACAAATCCGCGAAGTCCTGCCAGTCGATGCGGATACCGGCGGCATCCGCAATCGCAATGAGATGAATCGTATGGTTCGTTGATCCGCCCGTCGCGAGCAAACCCACAATCGCGTTGATGAGTGCTTTCTCATCCACAATCGTCGCCAGCGGCCGGTACTGATCCCCCAGCGCGGTCGCCGCCAACACCGTCGCCACGGCTTCGTCTGTCAGCCGATCGCGCAGTTCCGTGCCGGGATTGATAAACGAACCGCCCGGCAGTTGCAGCCCCATGAACTCCATGAGCATCTGATTGCTGTTCGCGGTGCCGTAGAAGGTACAGGTGCCTTCCGCGTGATAGGCCGCCGATTCCGCGGCGAGCAATTCGTCACGGCCGATTTTACCGGCGGCAAACTCTTCGCGAATCCGCGCCTTCTCTTTATTGGCGAGTCCCGACACCATCGGTCCGGCCGGCACGAACACCACCGGCAGGTGGCCGAACGACAACGCACCGATCAACAGGCCCGGTACGATCTTGTCGCAGATTCCGAGACAGAGAACGCCGTCGAACATGTTGTGCGACAGCGCCACCGCCGTCGACAGCGCAATGACATCGCGGCTGAACAGCGAAAGGTCCATGCCATCCTGACCCTGAGTGACGCCGTCACACATCGCAGGAACGCCGCCGGCGAACTGCGCGACAGCCCCTCGGTTTGCCGCAGCCGTCTTAATGCGCTCCGGATAACTCGCAAACGGCTTGTGCGCGCTCAGCATATCGTTGTAGGACGACACAATAGCGATGTTTGCGGCCTGATTCTGCGACAACCACCGCTTGTCTCTGTCGCCGCTGGCGGCGAAGCCGTGGGCGAGATTGCTGCAGGACAAGGTACTGCGCGACGGCCCTTCGCTTTCGGCCAGACTAATACGCGCAAGATACCGGCTGCGCGTTTCGCGGCTGCGTTCGATAATTCGACGGGTTACGCTCTCGATCGTTTCGTTCATGAACTGTCTCGTCGTGTTGTCGTCAGGGAGCCCAGAAAATGCTCACGGGAGTCTGCCGCTGCGCGAACAGATGAGTGACCGGGTAGCGGTCGTCGCGCGAAGCCGCTGCCTCGGCGACCGCGCGTTTTTCCTTGCCGAAGATCAGGACGATGACCTCGCGCGCCCGCAGCAGCGCGGCCAGTGTCATGCTGATCCGCGGATGTGGGCTCGCGACGGTCGTCACGGGCAGGTAGACCCGCTGATTGCCCAGGTCCAGTCCCGGAGGCGTCGATGCCGCATCCGGAAACAGCGAGGCAAAATGCCCGTCCTTACCCATACCGACGAGAGCGGCCGCGAATCCTGCCGCAGGCAGCACCTTTTGCAGCCCGTCGCATCGCTCGTCGACCGTCATATCGCCCTGATAGATCGACAGCAACTCGGCTGCCGCCGCCTTATTCCGCAGCAATGCGGTACGCACCATCGCCTCGTTGCTGTCTGCGTGGCAGTTGTCGACCCAACGCTCGTCGGACAGGGCAATACGCACGCTCTCCCAGCAAAGTTCGTAGTCGCTCAAATACTCGAAACACGTCTGCGGCGTGGTTCCTCCGCTGACAACGACCGTCGCATCCCCTTCGCGATCGAGCTGCGCGCCAATATGCCCCGCGAGTCGGGCCGCCGACGCCGCCGACGCCGCGTCCCTCGTGTCGAATTGAAACATCTCAGACACTGCCAAAGTCCTCATGCCAGGCTCGCCCGTCCCGGTCCAGTATTGACGAGGAACCCGACGGTCCCCAGGAACCTGCGACGTAGGATTCCACTTTCTGATTCGAGGTCTGCCACGCATCGACGATGCCGTCGATCCATTGCCACGCCGCCTCCACTTCGTCGCGGCGCATGAACAGCGCCGGATTACCGCGCAACACTTCCATGAGCAGGCGCTCGTAAGCGTCCGGGTAACGCACACCGAACGTCTCGGCGAAGCTTAGATCGAGCGACACCGGGCGCAGTTCGAAGCCGCCGGGTCCCGGCTCCTTGGCCATGATCGACAACTGTACGCCCTCGTCCGGCTGCAGCCGGATGCGAAGCAGATTGGGCACCACGTGGTACCGCTGCTCGGGAAAAATCGAATGCGGCACATCCTGAAACTGCACGACAATTTCCGAATGCTTGGCCTGCAGGCGTTTGCCGGTCCGCAGATAGAACGGCACTCCGGACCAGCGCCAGTTTTCGATCTCAAGCTTTAGCGCGACGAAGGTGTCGGTCGCGCTGGCGCCACCGTCCAGTTCGTCCAGAAATCCCGCCACAGTTTCGCCGCCGATGGCCCCCGCAGTATATTGACCGCGCACCGTGCACGCTCGAACATTGCTTTCGTCAATCGGTTTGAGCGCTCGCAGTACCTTAATTTTTTCGTCGCGTACGGCATTCTGATCGAGGCTCGACGGCGCCTCCATGGCAAACAGACAAACGAGCTGCATCATGTGATTCTGTACCATGTCGCGGAGCGCGCCGACGCGATCGTAGAACTCAATACGGCCACCGACGCCGAGGTTTTCGGCAACCGTTATCTGCACGTTATCGATCGCCGTGCGCCGCCATAACGGTTCAAACAACGAATTCGCAAAACGCAGCGCCAGAAGATTCTGCACCGTCTCCTTGCCGAGGTAATGATCGATGCGGTAGATCTGATCTTCGTGAAAACAATCGCCGACCGCGTCATTGATTTCCTTCGCCGATTCGAGGTCGCGCCCAAGGGGTTTTTCGAGCACGATGCGACTGGCCGCGGTGACAAGGCCATTGTGTCTGAGGCCCGCGGCAAATGCGCCGAACAAGCCCGGAGCTGCCGCGAGGTAGGCGACACGCACTCGGTCTTCGTGTCCGGCAAGCAGCCCGGTGAGCTGCTCCCACCGGTCGTGCGCAAATGCATCGGCCTGCACGTAGTGAATGCGACGACTGAACGACTGCCACTGCATCTCATCGAAATCCTCGTGCGACAAACTGGCGCGCAACGATTTTTTCACGTCCGCAAGATAGGCCTCGCGTTCGAGCGCCCCGCGACTTGCGGCAATGATGCGGCTCTCCTCGCTAACCTGCCCGTCGCGGTCACGGTGATACAACGCCGGCAACAACTTTCGCAGCGCGAGGTCGCCGGTGCCGCCGAAGATAATCAGGTCGAAGGTATCGACCGGTAAGAGTTGCGCCATGGTCTTCTCAAATAGTCGCGTAGTTTTACTACAATATGTTGAAATTTTGAGGTATTTGTCGGAAAATTTAAAGGCGATCTACGTAATTTTACTACATGCTGTCCACGATTCAACACACAATGCCGGATCTCAGCCCCGCCGAAAGCCGCGTTGGGGCCTGGATCCTTGAGCACCCCAGAGAGGCGGCCGCTGCAACGTTGGCTCATATCGCCGAAGAATGCGATACGAGCGAACCGACCGTGCTGCGATTTTGCAGGCGCGTGGGTCTGAGCGGATTTCGCGACCTTGGGCGACGGCTGACCGAGTCGATCAGTGCGCCGGCTTCCTACGTACACCGGGATGTTAAACCCGGAGATTCGACGGCGGATGCCGTCATCAAGGTCATGGATGCCTCGATTGAATCCCTGCTCGAGATGCGTGCGCGCCTCTCGTCGATGCCGATCGACGCCGCAGCAGACGCGATGGCCTCAGCACGACAGATTGCGTTTGCGGGGCTCGGCGCGTCGGGCCACGTCGCGGCCGATGCAACGCATAAATTCTTTCGCCTCGGCATCCCGTGCACGACCCTCGCCGACACCCCGATGATTCTGCAGTTTGCGGCCATTGCCGCACAAAACGATGTGCTTGTGCTGTTGTCTCACAGCGGCCGCTGGTCGGAGTTCGCCGATGCCGCGGAGAAGGCCGTGAACCGCGGAGCTACCGTCATCGGTATCACGAATCCGGATTCGAAGCTCGCCACTCAATGCTCTCTGCTGTTTCCCTGCCGGGTTATCGAAGACACTAACGTCTATACACCAATGAGTTCTCGACTCGCTCAACTTGCACTGCTCGATGCGATACACGTCGCGCTCGCACTGACCCTTGGAAAGACGGCCAGCGAATCGCTTCGCCTGACGAAAGATGCGCTGGGGCCTGCCGGACCTCCCTTCGGATAAACGCTATTTGTGTTTTGCGACATATGTGTTAAAACCGTCTGTCTCTGGCGGCAATGCACTGGAACCGGGTTGGTGAAAATCGAGAACCCAACGTCGCGCGACATCGCCGACATTGCCGGCGTATCGCAGGCAACCGTATCGCGGGCACTGCGCGACTCGCCGCTCGTACGGCAGGAGACGCGCGAGCGCATTCAGCAGATTGCGCGCGATCTGAACTACTTTGTCAACCGCAATGCCGCCGGGCTCCGCACTCACCAGAGCCGCACTATCGCGCTGCTGTTGTTCGATGAAACCGAAGGCGAAAACGCCGAAATCAATCCGTTTTTTTTGTCGATGCTGGGCTACATCACACGCTGCGCGGCGGGACTGGGTTTCGACGTACTCGTCTCCCTGCAGCAATTGCATGACGACTGGCACGTGGAGTATCAGGCCAGCAATCGAGCGGACGGGTTGATTTTGCTGGGATATGGCGACTACGTCACCTACCGCGAAAAACTCGCAGCACTCGCCGACGCCAACACACGCTTCATGATCTGGGGGCCGCTGATCAAGGATCAGCCAGGGCATTCCGTCGGCTGCGACAACATCAACGGAGGCTATCAGGCGACGCGTCACCTGATCCGCATCGGACGAAAACGCATTGCGTTTCTGGGCGACCCGTCGCGGCGCAATCCGGAACAGGCGGATCGTTATGAAGGTTACCGTAAGGCATTGTACAGCGGCGGACTCAAACTCGACGAGGAACTGAACGTCTACGCCGACAATCAGGAACGGCTCGGTCAAGAGGCAGTGCGCCAGTTAATTGCCGACAATACGTCCTTCGATGCCATCTTCGCGGCGACCGACGTCATTGCAATCGGCGCCATGCGCGCATTGATGGAGCACGGCCTTGCCGTACCTGATGACGTCAGTGTGATCGGATTCGACGATCTGCCACTGGCGTCGCAGGTGACACCGGCCTTAACCACCGTGCAGCAGAATATTCGCGAGGCCAGCGAAGGTCTTGTGCACTCGATTGTATCGCTGATACGCGGTGAATCCGTCGAATCGACGCTCATGGCACCGCGCCTTATTCTCCGCGACTCCTGCGGCGGCGCGCCCGACGGCTGAATACGTTTGCAAAACGTTGCTGGCTGCCGTCTGCTGCGCGTAGCATGAGACGAATGAACAAAAAGACGTCAGGCCAATTCCCGGCCGCCCTGCCCGCGCTTCTGATCTCGTTTCTGCTCACGTCCGGATGTGCTCCCCTTACGCCGGCGGACGAAGCATCAAAACCCGTATCCCTGTCGGAATCGAAAGCCCGGATCGTACCGCGCACCGTATTCGTGCAGTTGTTCGAATGGAAGTGGCCGGATATTGCGGCGGAGTGCGAGAACTTTCTCGGCCCAGCCGGCTATGCGGCCGTCCAGATATCGCCTCCCAACGAGCACGTTCAGGGTCCCGAGTGGTGGACGCGCTATCAGCCCGTCAGCTACAAGCTCGAAAGCCGCGGCGGCAGCCGGGAGGAATTTGCGGACATGGTACAGCGCTGCCGGGCGGCGGGCGTCGCGATCTATGGCGACGCGATCGTCAACCATATGTCTCGCGTGGGCAGCGGCATCGGCGTTGCGGGAACACCGTTTGCTGAGTACGAGTACGCGGTTCCCTATGCGTACGACGATTTTCACCACTGCGGTCGCCACGGCGACGATGCGATTCAGAGCTATCAGGATCAATGGGAAGTGCGGAACTGCGAACTGGCAAAGCTCGCCGACCTCGACACCGGCAACGCTGACGTACAGAAAAAAATAGCTACCTATCTCAACGATCTCGTCTCGCTGGGTGTCAAAGGATTCCGCATCGATGCGGCAAAACACATGTCTCCGGAGGACATCGCGGGCATCCTGAGCTTTGTCGAGGGCGAGCCGCACATTTACCAGGAAGTCATCGATCGCGGCAGCGAACCGGTCAATGCTTACGACTACCTGGGCAATGGACTGGTATCCGAATTCAAGTACCCAATGGCGTTGTACGACGCGTTTGCGTCGCGGCAGCTCAGCGGAATCTCAGACATTGCATCGAGAACCGGTTTCCTGCCGGCGACGAGAGCGATTGTGTTCGTCGACAACCACGACATTCAACGAGGCCACGCCGGCGCCGGGAACGTGTTGAATTACAAATCCGGCAATCTGTACGAACTGGCCAACGTGTTTATGCTGGCCTGGCCTTACGGCAATCCTATGGTGATGTCGAGCTACCGCTTCGACGGCGGCGATCAGGGCCCGCCTTCTGATCGTCCGATTGACCCGGCAACGGGCGTATGCAGTTCCCAGTGGGTCTGCGAGCACCGCTTCCCGGCTATCGCGGGTATGGCCCGATTCCGCAATGCCACCTATGGCATGCCCGTCACCGACTGGCAGATAATCAACGACGCTGCGATTGCGTTCGGTCGCCGCGACAGCGGATTTGTCGCGATCAATATCGGCGATGAAGCCGTTGAGACCGTGCTGTCAACCAGCATGCGGCCCGGACGCTACTGCAATGTCGCGGAAACCTGTGAGAATGAAGATCACATCGTCGCCGCCGACGGGACGCTGAGGCTGACGCTGCCACCCATGAGCGCGATTGCGATTCAATCACCGCCCCCGTAAAGAACGCGTTCAATCCGGTTCGGCGGACTTGTCCACGAGCATCGTGACCGCCCCTGCGACCAGCAACGAGGCTCCGCCGATGACAAGACCGTAGATCGGCTGCAGATCGAAGAATTTTCGCAGCAGCAGTCCGAGAATGCTGGCTGCCACGAGCTGCGGAATGACGATAAAAAAATTGAAAATGCCCATGTACACACCCATCTTGTTGGACGGCAGGTTGTTGGACAGCATGGCATACGGCAGCGACAGGATGGACGCCCATGCGAATCCGACACCGATCATCGGAATCAGCAACAGCGTCGGGTTTTTGATAAACAGGAATCCAATCAACCCGAGCCCGCCCAGCGCGAGGTTCACAAGGTGCGACAGGCGGCAGCCCAGCCGGCTGGCTGCGAACGGTATAGCAATCGCCGCAAACGCCGCGAACAGATTGTAGGAACCGAACAGCAGACCGTTCCAATCCGCGCCATCGTTGTAGGCCTGCGACGTCACGTCGGTGGCGCCGAAGTGGTAGCTGGTCACCGCGGAAGTGCCGTAGATCCACATCGCGAACATCGCAAACCAGGAAAAAAACTGCACGACGGCAAGCTGCCGCATGACCTTCGGCATGTGGAACAGATCGTGCATCACTTCGTAAAAGCCGTTGTTCGTCGCGTCGCGGTTCTGCAGCAACGATGCCAGTAGCTGTAATACGCCGAAAGCCGCGATCCCGCCTGCGACGATGAACAACTCCTTGTCGAGCCCGGCTCTGACAATCCACGACAGAAAGCCGAGCCCGAGAACCAGGCAGATCAGCCCGCCGCTCAAATAGCGAGACGCCGGACGCAACTCGTCGGCTCCCAGCGAGGCCGCCTCGGTGTGGGCCGCGTCGAACGCAGCGAGTTGTTCCGGTGAGTACTCGCGCGTGCGGATGACGGTCCAGAGTACCGCCGTAAAAAAGGCAGCGGCGCCGACGTAGAACGCAATTTTGACCGACGGTGGAATTTCTCCCTCGGGTGCGGTGTTGCTGACATCGAACCCGTTGGTCATGATCCATGGCAACGCCGATGCGACCACGGCACCCACGCCGATAAAAAAGGTCTGCATCGCGAAGCCGGCCGTGCGCTGTTTTTCGGGCAACATGTCGCCGACAAACGCGCGAAAAGGCTCCATCGATACGTTGATGCTCGCATCCATGATCCACAGCATGCCTGCGGCGAACCACAGATACGGCGAGTTCGGCATGATGAACAATGCCAGCGACGCGAGAATCGCTCCGACCAGAAAATACGGCCGCCGGCGGCCGAGACGATTCCAGGTCCGGTCACTCATGTAGCCGATAATCGGCTGCACGATCAGGCCGGTCAGCGGTGCTGCAACCCAGAGTATCGGGATTTCGTCGACTTCGGCGCCCAGTGTCTGAAAAATTCGGCTGACGTTCGCGTTTTGCAGCGCAAAGCCCATCTGAATCCCCAGAAAGCCGAAGCACATGTTCCAGATTTGCCAGAAATTCAGTTGCGGCTTGTCAGTCATCCCCGTCGCCTTTGCATTGCCCCCGGTAGTCTCCGATTGTATCAATCGAGGCGCCGGGCTACGGTCGATGCAAACGTATTCATCCCTAAGAATTCAGCGAAACATCTAGTATGAACCGAAGCCGGACTGTGGCCCGACCAATGAACAGGACACCGAACTGATGCGCGGACTTCCAATGCTGCTGTGGCTATTCTTCGCAGCGCAGGCAGGTGCCGATTTTGGGGAGTATCGCGGCCATACACAGGACGGCACCAGCCTCGTGGTCACGAGCAGTCTGGGTGAGCTTAAAATCACGCCCCTCGATCCGTCCGCTTTCGAAGTGCACTATCGGGAAAAGGACGTAAAGCAACTGCCGTCGTTTGCAACGACCGGTGCCAGACCCGAACTGGCGACCGCCGTTTTGGAGACCGACCGGACGGTCGCGTTCTCTATCGACGGCCTGACCGCCGTCGTCCACAAGACACCGCTTACGGTTTCCTTTCTGAGGAACGGTGAAACGCTGCTGGCAGAGGAACACGGCTACTTCGAACAGGAGACGACGCGCGGATTTCGGTTCACGCTCAACAACCGCGAAAAAATCCTCGGCGGCGGCCAGCGCGTACTCGGCATGGACCGAAGTGGCCAACGAATGCCACTGTACAATAAGGCACACTACGGCTACACGACAGAATCCTCGCAGATGTACTACGGCCTGCCGGCCGTCATGTCGAGCGACAAGTACATGATCGTGTTCGACAATTCCGCCAGCGGATGGCTCGATATCGGCAGCACCGAACGGGACGTGCTGCAGTTCGAAGCCGTCGGTGGCCGCACGGCGTACATCGTCGTTGCGGGCGACAACTATCCTGATCTTCTGGAGAATTTCACAGCCGTCACGGGCCGCCAGCCGCTGCCGCCGCGCTGGGCCTTCGGCAACTTTGCATCACGTTTCGGCTATCGCTCAGAAAAGGAAGTCCGCGACGTTGTCAGGCGCTTCCGGCGACAAAAAATACCGCTGGACGCCGTTATTCTCGACATCTACTGGTTCGGTCCCGACATCAAGGGCCACATGGGCAATCTCGACTGGGACAGAAACGCATTTCCCAATCCGGAACGCATGATCAGCGACTTCGCCGCCGATGGCATCAAAACGATTGCCGTGACCGAGCCCTTCATCCTGAGTACGTCCAGCAAATGGCAGGACGCCGTTGCACAGGAAGTGCTGGCAAAAACGCACACGGGCGAACCGCGCCGCTTCGATTTTTACTTTGGCAACACGGGACTCATCGACGTGTTCGACGAATCCGCGAAGGATTGGTTCTGGCAGCCCTACAAGATGCTGTTCGACCAGGGGCTCGCCGCGACGTGGGGAGACCTCGGCGAACCCGAAGTACATCCTCACGACTCAATCCACTGGCTGTCCGGCGCCGACGTCGAAGCCACCGGCGATGAAGTACACAACGCCTACGGACACGCGTGGGCCAAAATGGTGTTCGAGCGCCAGGCCGATGCCTACCCGGACACCCGGCCGCTGATTATGATGCGCTCCGGATTCGTCGGCTCGCAGCGCTACGGCATGGTGCCATGGACCGGGGACGTCAGCCGGGAATGGGACGGCCTGAAGCCGCAAATCGAACTCAATCTGCAGATGGGCCTGTTTGGCCTCAGCTACACACATTCCGATCTGGGTGGATTCGCCGGCGGCGAGACGTTCGACAAGGAGTTGTACATTCGCTGGCTGCAGTACGGCGTTTTTCAGCCTGTGTACCGTCCGCACGCACAGGAACACATTGCGCCCGAGCCTGTGTTTCACGATCGCGAAACGCGCCGCATCGTGCGCGACTTCGTCAACCTTCGCTACCGCCTGCTGCCCTACAACTACACCCTCGCGTATGAGAACAGTTTGACAGGAATGCCGCTGATGCGGCCTGTGTTTTTCGAAAACGAAGACGACCCGCGCCTGATCGACGAAAAGGACAGTTATCTATGGGGCGACGCGTTCTTTGTCGCGCCCGTCATGGAGCCTGGACTCGAAGCCGTCCAAACGCGCCTGCCGAATGGCGTCTGGTTCGACTTTTGGAACGGGCGGCGCTACGACGGCGGCCAGGACGTTGCAATACCCGTGGACCTCGAGACGATCCCGGTACTCGTGCGCGCGGGTTCCTTCGTGCCAATGATTGACGATATTCAGACCACACAGGACTACTCAAGCGACGTTCTGACATTGCACTATTACGCCGACAAATCCGTCACGCGTTCGAGCGGCCAGATGTATGACGACGACGGCCAAGCGCCCGGCAACATCGAGGCGGGCCGCTTCGAGCTGCTGCATTTCGATGCCATTCACGACGACGACTATTTGCGCATCGATCTGAAACGCAGCAGCGCCGGCTACGCCGGCATGCCTGAGCAGAGGAAGATCCGACTCATCATTCACAACTGGTCTCAACCTGCCGAGATGCTTCGGTTCGACGGGCATCCCCTGCGCAACGCGAAAATCAAAGAAGACACGGTTACCGTGGAGTTCGACTGGAATCACAAACCTACCGCGTTTGAAATTAACAGGCCTGTGGTACCGGCCGTCGCCGCGCGCAAACCGGTTATATACCAGATGTTCACACGCCTGTTCGGTAACAAAAACACCCGTAACCGGCCGTGGGGCACCATTGAGGAAAACGGCGTCGGCAAGTTCGACGACATCACTGATGCGGCACTGCGCGGCATACGCGACCTTGGTGTCACTCATGTCTGGTATACGGGTGTGCCGCATCATGCACTCGTCGGCGATTATTCGAGGATTGGTATTTCGAACGACGACCCCGATGTCGTCAAAGGCCGTGCCGGATCGCCCTACGCGATTAAGGACTACTACAACGTCAATCCGGATCTCGCGAATGACCCTGAGAATCGCATGGCGGAGTTCGAAGCGTTGATCGAGCGAACCCATGCGAATGGCATGAAAGTGATGATCGACATCGTGCCGAACCACGTGGCTCGCCGCTACGAGTCACTGTCAAAGCCCGAGTCCAACTTCGGCCTTACCGACGACACTACAGTCGAATGGTCCCGCGACAACCACTTTTACTACGTGGTCGGTCAGGATTTTGCCGTGCCCGATGGCTATTTACCGCTGAACGGGGAGCAGCATCCCGAAGCCGACGGTCAGTTCGCTGAATCGCCGGCCCGCTGGACCGGCAATGGCGCCCGCGCGGCACAGCCGGCGAATGACGACTGGTTCGAAACCGTCAAGATCAACTTCGGCGTGCGTCCGGACGGCAGCAAGGCCTTCGCCACGCTGCCCGACGAGGCGCGCGGCTGGAGCAGCGAGCAACTGGCCGCATTCTGGGCCCAGCGCGAAGTACCGGATAGCTGGCGCAGGTTTCGCAACATCGCGCATTTCTGGCTCGACAAGGGCGTCGATGGATTTCGCTACGACATGGCACAGATGGTGCCCGTGGAGTTCTGGAGCTATCTGAATTCGTCGATCAAACTGCGCAATCCCGATGCGCTGTTGCTGTCTGAAATCTACGTACCGGACATGTACCGCGACTACATCGAGTACGGACGCATGGATTATCTGTATGACAAGGTCGGACTGTACGACACGATCCGCGCCGTCATGCGTGGCGATGCGCCGGCTTCGACAATTGCCGAAACGCATGCAGACGTGCGCGATATAGACGCGCACATGCTGCACTTTCTGGAAAACCACGACGAGCAACGCATCGCAAGCGACGCGTTTGCCGGAAACGGGCACGCCGGCAAGGCCGGTATGACAGTTTCGGCGCTGATCAGCCGCGCGCCGACGATGCTCTATTTCGGTCAGGAGGTCGGCGAAGCCGGGGACGGCGATGCAGGCTTCGGCAAATCGACGCGAACGACCATATTCGACTATTGGGGTGTACCCGCGCACCAGCGCTGGATGAACGACGGCGCGTTTGACGGAGGCCGGCTTACCCGTAGCGAGCACGAACTGCGCGAATTCTACCGGCGCCTCATGAACATCGGTACAACTGAACCCGCACTGCTTGGGCAGTATGCCCCTGTTCCCGTCGAAGACGATCGCGTGTTCGCGTTTTCCCGCTGGAACGACGACTCGAAGCTGCTCGTCGTTGCGAATTTCGACGACCGGCAGACGCGCAGACTTACGCTGACGATTTCCGAAGCGCAGATCGATGCCTGGCAACTCGCAGACGGCCGCTACGCTCTCGACGAGCAGTTGTACGGCGGTCGGCCCAATGAACTGGTCGTCGACCACGGTGTCGGTGTCGTTCAGGTCGAGGCGTCACCGTCGCAATCGCTGGTCTATCGCATCGGCAACGGAATGTTCAAGTCGCTCCGCCCGCAGCGTTTTGTCGAGGACCCGGCAGGTGCCGGCGTGCAGGGCTCGTTGATGTACTGGCAGGATGTCGCGAGCGAGCACCTGAGTGAAACACGCGATGTCGTCGTCTGGCTGCCACCGGGCTACGACAACGACACGAGCATGCGCTACCGCGTAATTTACATGAGCGACGGCGAGAATCTGTTCGACCCGAGGCTGGCCAGCTGGGGCGTCGACTGGGGCATCGACGAAGCCATGCGCGACGGCGTCAGAGACGGACGTCATCCGCCCGCAATCGTTGTCGGTACGTTCAGTACGGCGCGCCGCGGACCTGAATACTCGCCCTGGCATGACGCCCCACGCTACGCCCGGTTTCTAAAGGAAGAACTCATGCCGCGTGTGAATGCCAGGTTTCGGACGCTAACCGGCCCTGAAAACACATTTGCAATGGGCTCGTCTATGGGCGGATTGCTGTCCTTCTATCTCGTCCGTAACCATCCCGACGCGTTCGGCGCGTGCGGTTGTGTCTCTTCGCATTTCGCGCTCAACGAACGCATGTTTACGCCGCCCGATGCTGGCCAATCTGCGGACGCGACGCCCTACATCGTGCGCGACATCGAAGCCGGTGCCACAATGCCCGGCAATGCCCGCCTGTTTTTCGACTACGGCACCGAAACCCTCGACGCCACTTACGAAGCAGACCACGAACCGGTGCGCCAATGGCTGCTCGATCAGGGTCTCCTTGAGGGACGCGACTTCAAAATGCAGAAGTACGAAGGCGCAGATCACAGCGAGCGCGCGTGGCGCGCACGTGTCGGCGACCAGCTTGAGTGGATGCTGGCAAGATGAGTGTTGGTCCGACTCGTATCGTTATTCTGGGCGGGGGAACAGCCGGCTGGATCACGGCAAATGCGATGGCGCAGCAGTGGGCCAACCGGAATGTAACGATCACACTCATTGAAGCGCCCACAATCGGCACGGTTGGCGTGGGCGAGGGCTCTACGCCTCGGCTGAAAATTTTCATGGATGATATCGGACTCAGCGAGTCCGAGTGGATGCCGGAGTGCAACGCAACGTACAAGAACGGTATCAGTTTTCACGGCTGGTCAGTGCGGAACGGATTTAAACGCTATTTTCATCCGTTTGCCTCACAGCTCGACCGGCATACCAGCACGGCGTTTTTCTACAACACCTACGCGCGGCGTCACGGCGTCGACGTCTACGCACACCCCGATCGATTTTTTCTGACTGCCCGACTGGCCGAAGACCGCCTGGGGCCGATACCCAATGAAAACTTCCCCTTTATCGTCGAGTACGGATATCATTTTGACGCAAACCTTGTCGGCGAGTGTTTGAAGAAGAACGCAATCAAGCGCGGCGTGGCGCATATTTCGGCGCGAGTCGTCGATGTGCATCAGTCCACGAACGGCAACATCGAAATGCTGACAACCGAAGACAGCGCGACGATATCAGGTGACTTCTTCGTCGACTGCTCAGGGTTTCGAAGTACACTGATACAGAAAACACTACAGGTACCGTTTGTCTCATTTTCTGAGAATCTGTTCAACGATGCAGCCGTTGTGCTTCCCACCACTCAGACCGACGCGATCAATGTACAAACGATATCAAGGGCATTGAAATACGGGTGGGCATGGGAAATTCCGTTAACTCATCGTATCGGCAACGGTTATGTCTACAGTTCATCGTTCTGTTCGTCAGACGATGCCGAAACAGAACTGCGAACGGCACTGAATCTGCTTGACAGCGACGTGGACGCTCGACATCTGTCCATGCGCGTCGGTCGTGTCGCTGAGCACTGGCACAGGAACTGTCTGGCGATCGGGCTTTCGCAGGGCTTTATTGAGCCGCTCGAAGCAACCGCACTGAACCTGGTTTGCGACGCTGTATACGACTTCATCGGCACGATCGATATCGATAACATTTCCGACGCCGGACGAGATGACTACAACCGAAGAACCAATGAACGCTTTGAGCGCATTCGCGACTACATCGTCGCTCACTACATTCTCAATACGCGCAACGACACCGACTACTGGAAACAAAACGCGGCTAACCTGCAGATTTCGGACACGCTGAAACAAATACTGCAGATCTGGAAATCCGGAAAAAGCCTGAGCCGGGAAATGCAGAGACTCGACATCCAGTCTTCTTACACGCCGATGTCCTGGTATTGCCTGTTAGCCGGCTATGGATTCTATCCTGAGGTGAAACCGGGCGCCATCGACAACAGAACCGATATGGCCGAAGTCGATGACTTCGTGCAACGGTGCACGATGAACTTCACACCGCACAAGGAGCAGCTGCTATTTGACAGATGATTGCGGCGATTACGCGGCCGGTCGCAGCAACGCCAATTGATCGCTATGTGACGGGAAATTCAATGCACAGCCTTTTCGGTACTGCGAAATCTTCTTCAGGTCGTATTTGTGTGCCAGCTCGCTTCCTGCCCTCACTTGCTCCTGCGTTGGGTAAATGCCTTTGCCCGCCAGCAAACAATTCCAGGACACGCTCGGAAAATACGCGTCGAGTTTTTGCCGCTCCAGCTCGTCGGTGATGTTGTGGCCACCGACCCAGGCTGTGAGTATCTGCCGCAGCGAGGGGGAAATTCGCTCATTTTTGCCGTTGTCGATCCAATAATCCGTATCGGTTCGCGTACTGATTCGATAATGGCACACAATGTAGTCACGCACCGCATCGAAACGACCACTGATCCGGTCGTTGAACTCACCACGATATCGGTCCGTAAAATCGCCCTTGTTGACGGCCTCGATGAATCGTGCAACGGTTTCCTGCACCATATCGAGCGCCGTGGCCTCCAGCGGCTCAATGAATCCCTGCGAGAGCCCTACCGCGAGGCAGTTCCTGTACCAGTGCTCACGCACACGCCCCACTTTGAACTTGAGGCGCCGAGCCTCCACGTCCGACTCCAGAAGGTCCAGGTGCTGCCGAAACTCCAGTTCGGCATCGTCGTC
This sequence comes from Woeseiaceae bacterium, assembly GCA_965224505.1. Lineage (GTDB taxonomy): Bacteria > Pseudomonadota > Gammaproteobacteria > Steroidobacterales > Woeseiaceae > UBA1847. Next base: position 407,504 of record CBDCZL010000017.1, on the reverse strand, counting down.
GTCAACGTACCTGCCGCTATAGACATACCCATTGCCAAAACGGGATGTCAGCGGAATTTTCCAGGCCCACCCATACTTCAGGGCCGTCGACACCGTTTGCGGCTCTGGATTTTCGTCCGGATCGGTCGGAAACACCACCGCCGAATCGTTGAACAGAACGTCCTTGCAGCTTTCGAACGGGACATGCAGTGCCTGCTGCAACAATTGACTGCGAAATCCCGTCGAATCGACATAGAAATCCGCCTTGATCGTCTCCTCGGCATCCGTTTCCAAATAGTCGATGTCACCCTGCTCATTGAGAACGACCTCGGTAACGGTCGCCTGGCGGTACCTGACACCCTTCCTGGCCGCCCACTGTTGAAGAAACTGTCCGAGCAGTCCTGAATTGAAATGGTAGCCATAGTTCATTTCAAACGGGAAATTCTCAGGTGCCACCGGTGCGAGGCGCTGCCTCGCGAGCTCCCAAGCGAGGAAAAACTGACTTGGATGCCCGTCGAGGTCAACCCCCTTACGCCTCAGGAAACTATTATGAAAAAAGGCTGGAACAGAAAATTCATCGGGCTGACACAGGAAAGGATGGAAGTACTCCTCGAACCCGGGCCTGGCCGACCAGCCTCGAAATGTAATACCCACCTTGTACGTCGCATCGCATTGATCCATCCAGTCGGACTCCGAAGCACCGATCACGTCAAGGAAGGACTTCAGTGGCGGCGTCGAACCTTCTCCAACCCCGATAATTCCAATGTCCGGAGATTCGACCAGAGTAATCTCGATGTCTTTGTCTTCCCAATGCGTCGCCAGCAAATTGGCCGCGATCCAACCGGCAGTGCCACCACCCAGAACCACAATACTCTTCATGTCGTTTCTCATATCCGGCCTCTGCCGCCGAGCCTAGCAAAAAAAAGCCGCCCGCGAAGCCTGAGCTTCTCGGACGGCTTTTCCGACCCATCCGGGGGGGATTGGGGGCCGACTGTCGTGCGGTCCGCTAGTGGGCCGCTTGATAAATTCGGTGACTCTCAGTCGCATCACAACGCCCTTGGGCAAGGCGAGCGAGCGCAGGACTGGCCGTCGCCAATTCAAGCGAGCTCAACGCCGCCGAAGGGCGTTGTGTTACGACCCACAGGGAGCCCTTCTCAAGGGGCATACCGGTGTTGAAGCCACTTGACATAGCCCGGCTATGCCGGCGCAGCTTCGCCTGGGTCTGCCCCTTGAGAAGGACTCTGAGAGTGACCGAATTTATCAAGCGGCCCACTAGTACTTGTAGTTGACGCCCAGATAGAACTGACGACCGAATTGCTTATACTCGCCGAACGTGTCGTCCACACCATACTCGATGATGTTTTCCTCATCCGTCAGGTTGTTGCCCGAAATTACGAAGCTAAGACCGTTGTCGAACGCATAAGAGACCTGTGCGTCGACCGTCGTGTACGGCTGCGCCAGTGTTGGCGATCCTGCCCCGGGAATGGGTAGATTCTGGACGAACTCGTCGCGATATCGCATGTTGACGTGACTGCTGAAGTTGCCGATGTCCCAGAACACGGTTGCACTCCACACGTTCTCCGACAGCCCCGGCAACGGAAGATCGCGATCGTAGAATGCGCCGCCTCCGACCTGTGTTTCACTCTCGGTGAACGAGTAGCTGGCTGTTGCACCCAGCCCTGCAAAAACGCCAGGCAGATTATCAAAGGTCTTCGTTGCCGCAAGTTCGATACCGCGAATGTAGCCGCCCTTATCATTGTTGAGGTATGTCTGGTAGATATTCAGGAACTGTCCCGGCGGAACCAGGATTCCGAGGTCAGGCGGAATGTTCCCGTCCGCAGCGGTGAACTGCGTTGGACCCTCGACAAGAGATTCGATGTCCTTCCAGAATACGGCCGCCGTCACAGCACCGCCGTCCTCGAAGTAATGCTCATACGAGACGTCAAACTGGGTTGCCCTGAACGGATCCAGATACGGCGTACCGTTGGTCCAGACATTGTATTCAATAAGGCCCGTGTTTGGATCCGCACCGCCATTCCACGAACCTGCGCCGCCCTTCATCTGGCCAACCGGCGGACGCCCCATGACTTCTGCTGCCGCGAAGCGCAGTACATCGTTGTCTGTCAGTTCGAAGTTCAGGTTCAGCGACGGCAGCGTGTCTGTGTATTCGGGGCCGTAGTTGACAAAATCGAGATTGTCCTGAGTTACGCCAACCCCGTCTGTAATCGGCGTGCCGTTGCCACCGCCAACGTTCTGCAATCCAATCGTCTTGACATTGGAACGCACGTAGCGAATGCCGAAATTACCGCTTACCGGGACACTGCCCCAATCGAAGTCGAAATTGGCCTGCAGATAGAACGCCCGCGTATCTTCTTCGATGTCGTTCGACTCGATGAACGTCCAGTCGCGGCTATGCAGCTTGATACCCGCATCGCCACCGGCACCGAAAATGGATTGCCCGAGTCCATTGATGTCCGTTACGACGAAATGATCCGGCACGCCCGGCAACGATTGTGTCGTTACGAACCCGTCAATCGACTGCGGTGTACAGTTAAGGGTCGATGTATTGTCTTCACACCATCCTGCACCCTGACCGGAACGCGACCCATAAAGGAAGGTGCCACGATCCGCGCCAAAAGTACGATCGGAAAGACGGAAGCCCGCTTCAATTGACGTGATAAAGCCCCACTCAACGTCCTGAACGAAATCAAACTTTATCGCATCGATTTTGTCCGTGTAGAGGTGAGGATAACGCTCGTACCGGGACAGGCGCATCGCCGACGGATCGGTGAAGTTGAATCCGGAAAACGAACCCGAAGCAATCTGGTCGCCGTTGAGCCGGTAAGTGAATGACTGACCGGGAAGCTCACCATTGGCGTCATAGGCATGCATCGAAGCAATCCGGTCTTCCCGGGTTTTGTCGCCCGTCGATGTGTAGACATCGAAGGCGAGCGTTGTGGTCTCCGTGGGATACCACTTCAGATTCAGGCCAACCGTTTCCGCATCCGCCGTGGTCGTCTGATCTTCGGTCCGCGCTTCGAACCACGGGTGCGCCTGATTGGTCAGGTTCGGGTCGACGGCGCTGATCGTTGCACCGGTTACGAGCCCGTTGCTGACCGTAAAGTTGCTCACGTTGGTATTCAGCTCATCTTCGTCAATTCCGCCGACCGTAATACCCTGACGACGGTCGCCACGATCGAACTCCGACCGAAAATAATCCAGCTGAGCGCGAAACACGTCATTCGGTTCGTAGACGAACGATGCCAGGTAGCCGACACGCTCGTCGTTTCCATTACCCGACTGCCACTGGAATGCGCGCGGAATAGCCTCCGCTGTGCCGTCGCCGTCGACGTCGCGGCTTCCATAGCCCAACTGACTGTCGGCACCGGCTCGCGAGAACACAAACGTGTTCGGCTGATCCAGATAGGAGTAACCAAGCGCAACGCCGAATGTATCCTCCGCAAATTTGCCGAGGTAGGACAGGGTATAGCGGGTCCCGTTTTCGTCGCCGCCGTAGCTCCCGGCCGCGTCGTTGTGCGACAAACGAACATTGGCGACAAAATTATGTTCCTGCGGTGCATCCAGCGGATCGGCGGTTCTCAACTCCACAATGCCTGCAACGCCGCCTTCGATTTGCGATGCCTTGGGCGACTTGTAAACGGCCGCCTGATTGATGAGTTCGGCAGGATACTGGTCGAAGGAATTCCAGCGCGTCGCCTCCGAGTACCCTGCCGTCGAGGGTTGCTCACGACCATTCAGCGTCGTCTGAATGAAGTCGCCATTCATGCCTCGGATGTTTAGCTGTGAGGACTGACCCGAGTCGCGAATCGTGGTTACGCCCGGAACGCGGCCAAGTGCGTCGGCGATGGACTGATCCGGCAGCGCGCCGAGGATACCGGCATCGACAACATCGGAAATCGTATCGGCCGAACGCTTGGAGGCGACGGAGTCCAGGATACTCGTGCGAACGCCAATCGTGACGATTTCCTCGATGACCTCATCGCTACCATCCTGCGCGACGGCCATACCCGGCAGTGCGGCGGCAACTGCAATCGATACCGCCGTGCGGCGAACGTTTGAAGGAATCAGACTGGCGTGTTGTGTAGCCTGCTGCGCACACGCGCGCGACTTTTTGACCATTTGGTTGTCCCCCGCAAGGTCGTTACTGTGACTTGTGTCCGGACATATTAGAAAGCGCACCATTCAGGAGCAATGCAATGTATACGTATTCAGCCAATGAATACGTATACATTGCATTGCGCCCGATTTGCTGGCTGACTAGTTTTGACAGTCAGCAGATGCCGTTTGAAAGGAATAATTAGTGCCCTTCTCCCCGTCGAATAAGCGGCGCGCTGGCGTATGCCTGCACCTGACTTCTCTGCCCGGTCCTTACGGCATCGGCGAGATCGGGCACCGCGCCCGCCAGTTCGTCGATACGCTGTCCAGGATGCAACTCAGCGTCTGGCAGTTTCTGCCGCTCGGACCGACGGCATACGGCGATTCTCCCTATCAGCCGTTGTCGACGTTTGCGGGCAACGAAATGCTCATCGATATCGACGACCTGATCGAATCCGGCCTGCTCCGGCCCGACGAGGTCACCGAGCTTGAACGACTGCCCGTTGAATTCGTCGACTACGGAGCGCTGATTCCAATTAAGTCCCGTCTGCTGGGCGTCGCGGCCGGCCGCTTCGCCATAGTGGCAAATGCCGCGCTCAGAGAGGAATTCGATCGCTTCCTGCAGCAACACAACGCGGACTGGCTGCACGATTACGCGGTGTTCAGAATCCTCAAGACACAGCACGATGAGCGGCCGTGGCCCGAGTGGCAGCCGCAATTCGTTCATCGTGAGGAAACCGCGCTTCGGGACCTTGAGGAAGCAGAAGCCGAGCGGATCGAGGCGATCAAAATCGTACAATTTCTGTTTTTCCGGCAATGGCAGGCACTGCGCGACTACGCCCATTCGAAAAACGTGCTTCTGTTCGGCGATATGCCGATCTGCATCGCGCTCGACAGCGCGGACGCATGGGCAAACCGCGAAATTCTGCGCGTCGATACCAACGGACGCCCTGAATGCGTTGCCGGTGTTCCACCCGATTATTTCAGCGAGGACGGTCAACTCTGGGGCAACCCCCTATACGACTGGGACAAGCACGCGGCCGACGGTTACGGCTGGTGGGTAGAGCGCCTGAGGGCCACATCGGAACTCGCCGACCTCGTCAGAATCGATCATTTTCGCGGCTTCGAGTCTTACTGGTCCGTGCCGGCGGATTCCGAGACCGCTCGCAACGGCGCCTGGGAGCCAGGCCCCGGCGACGCAATTTTCGAAGCCATGCGCAACGCGCTCGGAACGCTACCGATCATCGCGGAAGATCTGGGTGTCATCACCCCGGAGGTCGAAGGCCTCCGCGACCGGCATCAGATTCCCGGTATGCGCGTCCTGCAATTCGACGTGTGCGACCCCTCGTTTAATCTTTCCGACGTGGAAAAAAACAGTGTCTGCTACACGGGCACCCATGATAACGACACAACCATCGGCTGGTTTCACGGCAGCCCCGACGATATTCGCGACGCCGAATCGATCCGCCATGCTCAGGACGCCGTACTGCGCCTTACCGGCGGCACGGCCGATTCGGTGCATACCGACCTCGTGCGGGCCGCGTTCTCAACGGCCGCCGGTCTGGCGATCGCCCCGATGCAGGACTATCTCGGGCTCGGCTCGGAGGCGCGCCTCAACACACCGGGCATCGCAGGCGGAAATTGGCGCTGGCGCGTACTTGAATCACAATTGTCACCCGACTTCTGCGACAATGTGGGCAAGATGGTTACTGCCTCAGAACGCGCATTGTCGGCCGATGGAAAACCAAACTAACGCCTACGAACGTCATGTCAGCCGGCTTACCCGCGAAACGCTGGCTCTGGTCCTGGCCGGCGGCCAGGGATCGCGCCTCCACGAACTGACGACGTGGCGGGCCAAGCCCGCGATGTACTTCGGCGGTAAGTATCGAATTATCGATTTCGCATTGTCCAACTGCCTCAACTCCGGCGTACGCCGCATCGGTGTGCTCACGCAGTACAAGGCGCACTCGCTGATTCGCCATCTCGTGCACGGCTGGTCGTTTTTCCAGGCCGGACGCCGTGAGTTCGTCGAGATTCTGCCGGCATCGCAGCGCGTCGGCGGAGAATGGTACCGAGGCACGGCGGATGCCGTGTACCAGAACCTCGACATCATTCGCACTCACGCACCCAGCCAGGTTCTGATTCTCGCGGGCGATCACGTCTACAAGATGGACTACGGACCGTTTCTCGCCATGCACGAAGAGCGCCAGGCGGACATGACCGTCTGTTGCGTCGAAGTACCGCTTGAGGAAGCGGCGGGTCAACTCGGCGTCATGACCGTCGATGAAACCGGCCGTGTCATCGGCTTCGATGAGAAACCGGCCAGTCCGAATCCAATTCCCGGCAAGCCCGATCTGTGCCTGGCGTCGATGGGTAACTACATATTCAACACAGGGTTTCTTTACGAGCAACTCATCCGCGACGTCGACTCGCCGAATACGCAATACGACTTCGGCCGCAACATCATCCCACGCATTATCGAGGACTACAGGGTCATCGCCTATCCGTTCCGCGACATGAAGACCGGCAAGCAAGCCTACTGGCGGGATGTGGGCACCCTCGATGCCTACTGGCAGGCCAACATGGAACTCGTGTCGATTACGCCCGCGCTGAACCTCTACGACACCGAGTGGCCGATTCATACGCACCAATGGCAATCCCCGCCTGCGAAATTTGTGTTTGACGAGAGTGAGCGGCGCGGCGCGGCCATCCAGTCGATGGTGTCGGGCGGGTGCATCGTCTCGGGTTCCGAAGTCCGGGGGTCCCTGCTGTTTTCGCGCTGCCGCGTAAACTCCTACAGTCTTGTCAGGGACTCGGTGGTTCTGCCCGACGTCGACATCGGCCAGAACTGCAGAGTGTCACGCGCAATCATCGACAGAGGCGCGAAAATCGAGGCCGGTACGGTCATTGGTGAAGATGCCGAGGCCGATCGCGCGCGCGGTTTTCACGTGACGGAATCCGGACTGACGCTCGTCACGCCCGACATGCTGGGACAGAAACTGCATTCCACACGCTGACGGAGTCACTGTGTCCGCTCACAGGGAAGTTGTCTTTATCGGGTCCGAAAACGGAGCGCTGCCGGGCGGCAAAGTCGGCGGTGTGGGCGACGTTTTGCGCGATCTTCCGCGCGCGCTGAACGGCGAAGGCTGGCGTACCACGGTCATTACGCCGTCCTACGATCGCCTGCACCGTTTACCGGGTGCCACGCCCATCGGCACGATCGAGGTCACGTTTGCGGGGGCGAATCATCGCGCGGAGTTGTTCGACATTCCCGGCGCAGATTCCGCGGTGCGCAATATTGTGATCGAGCACGAGCTGATATCCGCCGCGGGGCCCGGCATCATTTACGTCATGGACGAACCGGGTTCGCCGTTCGCCTCGGATGCACCGCGCTTCGCATTCTTTTGTGCCTGCGCCGCGGCCTGGATCAACGACCTCTCATCAACGCCGGACGTCGTGCACCTGCACGACTGGCATGCCGCCTTTTACTGTCTGCTGCGCACGTACGATCCGCACTACCGGCGCCTTAAGCGGGTGAGAACCGTATTTACAATCCACAATCTGTCCTATCAGGGCACTCGGCCGTTGAGCGGCCATGCATCGTCACTCTCGCATTGGTTCCCGGCACTGTCGGTGGACGAACGCGTTCGCGATCCGAATTTCGAGGACTGTGTCAATCCGATGGCGGCGGCGATCCGACTCGCAGACCGAATCAGCACGGTTTCGCCAACCTATGCGGGCGAGATTTGCCGGCCCAGCGACCCGGCATCGGCGTTCATCGGCGGCGAAGGACTCGAAGGTGAGCTGACGACAGCGGCTGCGGCGAATCGATTGCACGGCATTCTCAACGGCTGCTTCTACGACGAGCCCGTGCTGTTGAGGGAATGGCCGGAGGTATCGGCGCTGATGAAACGCCAGCTTCAGTCATGGTCGGCCGCGAATGACGAGAACGAAGCGCACAGGCTGGCGTTGCAGCGGCTTGAGCAATACGAAAACCGACCGCGGCACCTGCTGGTCAGCATCGGCCGGCTGGTCGCGCAAAAGGCCAGCCTTTTGTGCGCTGCGGCGGACGGCGGCGTCACAACGCTGCAACGGATCGCCACAGACGCGGGAGACAAAACGCTCATCGTCGTTCTGGGCAGCGGCGAGGCACGTTTCGAAACAAAGGTACTTGAGGCCGCAAACGCGGCCGGCAATATTCTGTTCCTTAACGGCTATGCCGAAGAACTGTCGGACGCCCTATACGCAGCGGGCGACCTGTTTTTAATGCCGTCGAGCTTCGAACCCTGCGGCATCTCTCAAATGCTCGCAATGCGCGCGGGCCAGCCGTGCGTAGTGCACGGCGTCGGCGGCCTCAGGGATACCGTGGAGCACGGTTTTACGGGCTTCGTGTTTTCGGGTGACGGGATCGCAGAACAGGCTGCGGCCTTCCGCCGCTCGGTAGCCGAGGCGCTGCAGTTCATTGATTCGCAGCCGAGAGCCTGGCGCGCCATGCGCAAAGCCGCCCAGGCCTGCCGCTTCGCATGGTCCGATGCGGCGCGGGCAACGATCGAACAACTGTACGGGAGGTCATATGATCGGTGATGCGGACATCGGCGCACTCAACGACGGCCGCCATCGGAACCCGTTTGCAGTACTCGGACCGCAACGCAGCCGTGGCCGGCGTATTGTCAGAGCGCTGCATCCCGGTATCGCCGAACTTCAGTTACTCGACGCGCAAGGCGGCGTTGTCGAAACGATGCAGCGCCTCGGCAGCACCGACCTGTTCGAAGCACCGCTCGCGCCGCGGCAGCGGCGTTATGCGCTGCGGGCCGTTTTCTCCGACAGAAAGACGTTCGACTATGAAGATCCCTATCGGTTTCCGTCAACGCTCGGCGACATCGACCGCTACCTGCTCGGCGAAGGTTCCGATCGGTTCGTCTACGAGAAACTCGGTGCACACGTGATGCGAATTGCGGGCGTCACAGGCACCCGATTCGCCGTTTGGGCACCCAACGCCTCACGCGTCAGCGTCGTTGGCGACTTTAACGACTGGGACGGCCGGCGGCATGTTATGCGGCTGCATCCCGGCAACGGCATCTGGGAGATCTTTATCCCGGCAGCCGCACACGGCAGCCGCTACAAGTACGAATTGCTGGACTGCGATGGCCATCTGCTGCCGCTCAAATCCGATCCGTTTGGCGCATTTCATGAACCTCCACCCGGCAATGCGTCAATCGTGTTCGATACCCGTTACCGCTGGCAGGATGAGACCTGGCAGACCCATCGCACCGCGCAGCCCAAAATGGACGGACCGCTGTCCATCTACGAGGTGCACGCAGGGTCCTGGCGCCGCAAAGACGATGGCGAACTGTTGTCATGGCGGGAACTCGCGAGTGAACTCGTCGGCTACGTCTGCGAAATGGGCTTTACGCACATTGAATTGCTTCCGGTCACCGAGCATCCGTTCGATGGCTCCTGGGGCTACCAGCCCATCGGTCTATTCGCACCCACCCAGCGCCACGGATCGCCTGACGATTTTCGCTTCTTTATCGACGAATGCCATGCAGCAGGCGTCTCAGTGATCGTCGACTGGGTGCCTGCACACTTTCCAAAAGACGACCACGGGTTGCGCCGCTTTGACGGCACAGCGCTGTATGAGCATGAAGATCCGCGCAAGGGAGAACACGCCGACTGGGGTACGCTGATCTTCAACTACGGGCGTCGCGAAGTCGTCAACTACCTGATCGGCAGTGCGCTGTACTGGGTGCGCGAGTTTCATATCGACGCCATTCGCGTCGATGCCGTGGCATCGATGCTCTATCTCGACTACTCACGAGACGACGGAGAGTGGATCCCGAACGAACACGGTGGCAACGAAAATCTGGAGGCCGTCGAGTTTTTACGTCGTCTGAACTGTGATTTGCATGCTGCCGGCGCCGCGACCTTCGCCGAGGAGTCCACGGCATGGCCCGGCGTATCGAAACCCGTCGACGCGGGCGGACTCGGCTTTACGTTCAAATGGAATATGGGCTGGATGAACGACACACTGTCGTACATGAGCGAAGACCCGGTGCATCGCCGCTACCACCACGACAAGATGACATTCGGCCTCGTCTACGCATTCGATGAAAACTTCGTGCTGCCTTTGTCACACGACGAAGTCGTGCACGGTAAGCGCTCACTGCTCGAACGCATGCCGGGCGACGACTGGCAGCAGTTTGCCAACCTGCGCGCTTACCTCGCCGCGATGTATGCACATCCAGGAAAAAAGCTGCTGTTCATGGGCGCCGAACTCGCACAGCGTAGTGAGTGGAATCACGACGTGTCTCTCGACTGGCATTTGCTGCAATCTGGTGCACATGCGGGCGTGCAGCAACTGGTCCGGGACCTGAACCAGATTTACCGGCATACTCCGGCCCTGTATGAACGTGATTTTGACGGCTCCGGATTTGAATGGCTCGACTGGGAGGACAGAGACAACAGTGTGCTGGCATGGCGCCGCGTCGACCATCATGGCGGCGATCTGATCTGTGTCGTCAATCTCACACCCGTCGTGCGCGACAATTATAGAATTGGCGCACCTGCGGCAGGTACATGGTCAGAACGGCTCAACACCGACAGCAGATACTATGGCGGGAGCAATGCGGGCAATACACCAACGCACACGACCGGCCAGGAATACAAGGGACAACCGGCTTGCCTGCAATTAACATTGCCGCCTCTGGCGACAATGTATCTGGGCCGCGATTAAGCCACGCATGGAGCAACGATGAGCACGAAGAAAGATCGACATTCGGGTATCGGTGACATCGAACTGTTGCAGGCACCTGCACTGCCGATGACGGCCGATGCCATCCTCAAGGACTTTACGCACTACTTCGGCCGCATGCTCGGCCGCCGCACAATCCGCACGAAGTCGCCGTTTTTGTATCAATCCGTCGTCTACGCGGCGCGCGACCGGCTCATGGAGCGCTGGGGCAAAACGCGCAATGCCATTGAGCGTGACGATAGCCGGCGCACGGCTTATCTGTCGCTTGAATTTCTGATGGGCAGACTCCTGCGCAACGCACTGCTGAATCTCGGCATCGAGGGCGAGACCGAAAAAGCCCTGTCGCGCCTTGGGCTCGCGCTCGAAGACGTCTGCGAGCGCGAACCGGACGCAGGACTCGGCAACGGCGGACTGGGCCGGCTTGCCGCCTGTTTTCTCGACAGTTGCGCCACGCTGTCGCTGCCCGTGATCGGCTACGGCATTCGCTATCAGTACGGGATGTTCCATCAGCGCATAGAAAACGGCCATCAGGTTGAGGAACCGGACGCATGGCTGCGCGCCGGCTTTCCGTGGGAAATAGAGCGGCTCGAGTATGCGCAGACGATCCACTTCGGTGGCCGTACCTCAATTCGCACGGATTCATCGGGCCGGACTCACTACGAGTGGCTGGACACGCATGATGTGCTCGCCATCCCGTTCGACGTCCCGGTCCCGGGTTACCGCAACGAGATCGTCAATACACTCAGACTCTGGTCCGCGTCCGCGACGGACGAGTTCGATCTTGGCGAGTTCAATGCCGGAAGTTACGCCGATGCCGTCGCGTCGCAGAACGCCGCGGAAAACATCACGATGGTGCTGTATCCCAACGCCGCGACCGAGAACGGTCAGGAGCTGCGCCTGCGACAGCAGTACTTTCTGGCATCGGCAAGCCTTCAGGACACGCTCAGGATGTGGTGCGAGCAACACGGCGATGACTTCAGTCGCTTTGCCGAAAAGAACTGCTTCCAGCTCAACGACACACACCCGGCCGTTGCCGTCGCGGAACTGATGCGCCTGCTCATGGACGAACATGGCCTTGGCTGGGATGCTGCGTGGGACATCACACGCAACACGATGGCCTACACGAACCATACGCTGCTGCCCGAAGCCCTCGAACAGTGGCCCGTCTCGATGTTCCGCCGGCTGTTGCCGCGCGTGCTCGATATCATTTACGAGATCAACGCGCGCTTTATAGGCGAAATCAGCCAGCGCTGGCCGGGGGACAACGATCGCATCGCCCGCATGTCATTGATTGCCGAAGGCAGCGAGCCGATGATTCGCATGGCTTACCTCGCGATTGTGGGCTGCTATTCGGTCAACGGCGTGGCCGCACTGCATTCGAAACTGCTGACGCGCGGTCTGTTCAGCGATTTCGCCGCACTCTGGCCCGAAAAATTCAACAACAAGACCAATGGCGTTACACAACGGCGCTGGCTGGCCGCATGCAATCCCGAGTTGTCGCAGCTCATTACGTCGAAAATCGGTGACGGCTGGATAACCGAATTGTCACAGCTCGAAGAGCTCCGGCCGTACGCCGAGGATGCAGAATTTCACAGGCAGTGGCGACGTGTGCGCGCCGGCAACAAGGCTCGCCTGTGCCAGAAAATCGAACAGCTTTCCGGCGTCTCGGTTCCCGCAACGATGTTGCTCGACGTGCAGGTCAAACGCATTCACGAGTACAAACGGCAACTGCTGAATTTGCTGCACGCGGTGCACCTGTACGACCGCATTCGCCGCGGCGACGGCGACGACCTCGTGCCGCGCGCCATCGTTATCGGCGGTAAGGCAGCACCCGGCTATGTGACGGCCAAGCACATCGTCAAGTGCATCAACAACGTTGCACGTGTGATTAATGCCGACCCATCGATGGAAGATCGTTTGCGCCTGATTTTCTATCCCGACTACAACGTCTCGGCCATGGAGCTCATTTGCCCCGCCGCGGATATTTCGTCTCAGATTTCGACAGCCGGTAAAGAAGCGTCCGGCACCGGGAACATGAAATTTATGATGAACGGTGCCGTAACCGTTGGGACGCTGGACGGTGCCAATGTCGAAATTCGCGAGGCCGTCGGCGAGGACAATTTCTTCCTGTTCGGACTCACTGTGGAGCAGATCGCCGAAACGCGCGGCCAGTACGATCCGGCCTCGATTATTGAGGCCGACGAGGATTTCGCGCGCGTCATGCAACTGTTCGAAAGCAGCCACTTCAATCGCTTCGAACCCGGCGTGTTCGACGCTTTGCTGCAAAGTGTTCGCGAACCCTCCGATGCGTGGATGACAGCCGCAGATTTCCGCAGCTTTACAGATGCTCACGCGCGCGCTAACGATGCCTGGAAAGACGTTGAGAACTGGACACGAATGAGCATTCTGAATACCGCGGCTTCGGGACGGTTTTCGACGGACAGAACGATGCGCGACTACAACGACGACATCTGGCACCTGGAACCGATCGCACTCGATTGATGCAGATCGTTCCCGGCAACCCGGAGTTGCGCGGCGCGACTCCGGACGACAACGGCACCCATTTCGCGCTGTGGTCCGGCATCGCGGAACGCGTGGAACTCTGCCTGTTCGACGCGCGGGGCAACCAATTCGTGCTGGACTTACCCGAGTGCGAAAACGGCGTCTGGCACGGCTATGTGCCCGGCGTAGTGCCCGGACAGCGCTATGGATTTCGTGTGCACGGTCCCTGGGACCCCACAGACGGGCTGCGCTGCAATCCGGCAAAGCTGCTGCTCGATCCCTACGCGCTGGAGATCCGCGGAACGCTCGATTGGAACGCGGCAGTCTTCGGCGATACGACAAGCACGGACGGAACGCTTGAACATTGCAAGAAAGACAGTGCGCAGGCCGTTCCAATCTCCATCGTTCGCTCGCGGCTGGCCGAAGCATCGTCCGGACCTCTAGTACCGTGGAGCGAGACAATCTTCTACGAGTGCAACCTGCGTGGCTTCACGATGCGGCATCCGGACGTCGCCGCAGAGGATCGCGGCCGCTTCGCCGGTATGCAAAACAAACAGGTACTCGAGTACGTCAAAGCGCTTGGAATCACGAGTATTGAATTCATGCCGTTGCTGACCTTCGTCGATGAACGGCATCTCGTCGACAAAGGCCTGCGCAACTACTGGGGCTATAACACGATCGGATTCTTCGCACCGATGCAGCGTTTTGCGAGGAGAGACCCTGTGGCGGAATTGCAGGAGATGGTCCGCGCGATACACGATGCGGGCCTGGAGGTCATTCTTGATGTCGCCTACAACCACACGGCGGAAGGCGATGAGAACGGGCCGACGCTATGTTTTCGCGGCATCGACAATACCGCCTACTACCGGACGATGCCCGGCGACCTTTCGCAATACATCAACGATACGGGCTGCGGCAACACGATCAATGCCGATCATCCTGAAGTGCAGAAGCTTGTTCTCGATAGCCTTGAGTATCTGCATCGCAACATTGGATTCGACGGATTTCGTTTCGATCTCGCGACCATACTCGGACGGCACAATAATGGATTTTCAAGCGCGCACCCGCTGCTGCGGCGCATTGGCGACGCTCAGACACTGCGCAATGCAAAACTCATCGCCGAGCCCTGGGACCCGGGACCTGGCGGCTACCGGCTCGGCGAATTCCCACCGCGCTGGGCCGAGTGGAACGATACCTTCCGCGATGCGGTGCGCCGGTTCTGGCGCGGCGACGCCGGCCGCAGCGGCGATTTTGCGCGACGCCTGCACGGGTCTGCCGATGTGTTTGAGGTGAGCGGCCGAGCGCCCTGGTCGAGTGTCAATGTCATCACAACGCACGACGGCTTCACACTGCAGGACGTCGTCAGCTACGAGCACCGTCACAACGAGGCGAACGGCGAGGACAATCGCGACGGCCATCGACACAACTTCAGCCGCAATCACGGCTGCGAAGGCGAAACGGACGATGTAGCCATTCGGGATGTGCGCCGGCGTCAGCGCCTCAACCTGCTCGCGAGTCTGTTTTTTTCACAGGGTACACCGTTATTGCTGGCGGGCGACGAGTTCGGCAATACGCAACGGGGCAATAACAACGCATACGCACAGGACAATGAGACGAGCTGGCTTGACTGGTCGCTCGTGGAGAACGATCCGCATTTTGCTGAAGACGTGCGAACGCTGATTCGACTGCGTCGCGAGATTCCACTGCTGCGTCAACCTGCCTACGTTCACAATGAAGACGACAGTGAGCGTCGATTTGACTGGTACAACGCTCAGGGCCAACGCAAGCGCGACCAAGAGTGGGCGACAAGCCGAGCGTTTATTGCCGTCGTGTCCGACGCCGACGATGCAGCGGCATTGGTTGTCAACGGTCGGGAACAGGCGGCCCGCTTTTCACTACCGGCTGGCCTGAGCGGCTGGAACCTCGAGTTCAGCAACGGCATGATGCCGGACGAAACGCCGGACCCGTCGACACTCCGGCTGAAAGCATTGTCCGTGGCCGTGCTGCACAGCCGTTGAAGATGGAAATCAGGGTACGGGCGCGCCGTCGCGCGCCTCGAGCAGCCGGTACCAGTCC
The DNA here is from genome assembly GCA_965224505.1 of Woeseiaceae bacterium. Classification (GTDB taxonomy): domain Bacteria; phylum Pseudomonadota; class Gammaproteobacteria; order Steroidobacterales; family Woeseiaceae; genus UBA1847. The sequence continues at coordinate 392,080 of CBDCZL010000017.1, read as the reverse complement.
GCTCGGGTGTAAGGAATCTCGACCGCAGCCGTCGCGGCCGCGATGCGATCGGGTGTCGTCGAACCGACGATCGGGCACACGCCCGTTGGATGCTTCATAATCCAGGCCAGCGCAATCTGCCAGCTCATAACGCCATAGTGTTCTGCCTGCCGCGCCGCCTCGGCACGTATGCGGCTCGTCTGCTGATCTGAAAACGTATTGCCCCACGCGTCCCATACGATGCCCGCCAACGGACACCAGGCCTGCACGGTAACGCGTTCTGCCTGGGCCAGATCGAGCATACCGTCGTGCAACGGATCGACGTTGTGGATATTGAACTCGACCTGATTGACCTGCAACGGCATGGGCGCGACGGACTGCAGCGCACGAAACTTCCCGGCGGAAAAATTACTGACTCCGAATTCCAGTACTTTGCCGTCGGATTGCAATCGCTCGAACGCTGCTGCGACGTCATGGAGATCCATCAGAAAGTCCGGTCGGTGCAACAGCAACACGTCCAGTGTCTCAATACCGAGGCGGCGCAGTGTACTCTCGACGCAGGACATCAGATAGCTGCGCGACGCGTCGTAATGTTTGGGATCGCCTGTTCTGATCCCGCACTTGCTTAAGATGGTCAGTCGGTCACGCAATCCCGGCGACGCTCTAAGCACCTCGCCAAACAACCACTCACACGCGCCGTTGGCGTAGATATCGGCATGGTCGAACAGCGTATAACCTGCATCGACAGCCGCCCGCACGGCATTGGTGCCTTTGCGCAAATCGGAGCCGCTACCGTCGCCTGCAATGCGCATGCACCCGTAGCCGAGCCTCGACACATTGATCTCGCTGCTCCCGAGCCTGACGGTTTGCATCGTCGCGCTACTCGGCCAGTAGCGTTGCTGTTGTGTACTTGATGCGGCGCAGCACGAACGTCGAACTCGCCGAGCGCACCGCGGCGTGCCTGAGAATCCGGGCGTTCAGGAAATCGTTGTACGAGTCCATGTCGGGCACAACGACCAGCAGAACATAGTCCCGATCGCCCGATACCGAATAGCACTCGGTCACCTCCGGCAGCAGCTCGACATGACGCTCAAAGCTGTGCCGATTTTCATCGGTGTGTTCGGTCATTGCGACGAGCAGCAGCACCTGAATATTGAACCCCGCTTTCTTCGGATTGACCAGCGTCACCTGACGCTCGATTAGACCGGCCTCCTCGAATTCTCGAATACGCCGCCAGCACGAGGTGCGCGACATGCCCACACGTTCCGCCAGCTCGCTCTGATTGCGGCTCGAGTCTCGCTGAAGTTCGTTAAGCAGCCTGCGATCGCTTCTTGACAGAGTGATCGAACTCATTGTTCTGCTATCTCAGTATATTGAAACAATTGTTTCCATAATAGTAATAGAATAACTCATTTCGAACAATTATTTACTACTATTCGTGCATACTGTCGGATTCCCATCTTTACTATGGAGGACTGATCGATGGCCGATCTGTTTGACAATCCTATGGGTCTTGACGGCTTTGAGTTCGTCGAGTTTGCCGCCCCCGACCCAACCGTGCTGGAAAACGCGTTTACGCTGCTCGGATTCACGCGGATTGCGAAACATCGATCGAAGGACGTTGCGTTGTGGCGTCAGGGCGGCATCAATTTCATTATCAACAACGAGTACCGCAGCAAGGCCTGGTACTTTGCGCGTGAACATGGCCCCTGCGCCTGCGGCATGGCTTTTCGCGTGCGTGACGCACACAAAGCGTATCAACTTGCGCTGGAACGTGGCGCCGAACCCGTGGAAATCCCGACCGGCCCGATGGAACTGCGCCTGCCCGCGATCAACGGTATCGGCGGTGCCACGGTGTATCTGATCGATCGCTACGGTGAAGGCACGTCCATTTACGACATCGATTTCAATTTCGTCGACGGCGTCGACCGCCATCCTCAGGGCTGTGGGTTCGACATCATCGACCATCTGACACACAACGTGTACCGCGGCCGCATGCAGTACTGGGCCGACTACTACGAAACGCTATTTAACTTCCGCGAGATTCGCTACTTCGACATCAAGGGTGAATACACAGGCCTGCTGTCGAAGGCCATGACGGCACCCGACGGCAAGATTCGTATCCCGCTGAACGAAGAAGCATCGAAGGGTACCGGTCAGATCGAGGAGTATCTGATGGACTTCAATGGTGAGGGCATCCAACATATCGCGTTTTCATGCGACGACCTGTTCGCATGCTGCGACCGCCTTCGTGAGCGCGGCGTCGAGTTCATGACGGCGCCGCCGGACACCTACTACGAGATGCTTGAAGAGCGCCTGCCGGGCCACGGCGAACCGGTGGCGGAACTGCAATCACGCGGAATTCTTCTCGACGGCACGACCAAAGACGGCAAGCCGCGCTTGTTGCTGCAGATTTTTTCAGCCAACATGGTCGGGCCGACCTTCTTCGAGTTCATTCAACGCAAGGAAGACGAGGGATTCGGCGAGGGTAATTTCAAGGCGCTGTTCGAGTCCATCGAGCGCGACCAGGTCGCGCGCGGCGTTGTCAGTGCAGATGCCTGAGGTCAATACGATGAATCTGAAACGCATTCACCATGTCGCCTATCGCTGCAACGATGCGAAGGAGACCGTCGACTTCTATCAGCGCGTGCTGAACATGGATTTTACGGTCGCGTTTGCCGAAGACCGGGTACCATCGACCAAGGAACCCGACCCGTACATGCACGTGTTTCTGGACTGCGGCATGGGCAACGTCCTGGCCTTTTTCGAGTTGCCGACGCGGGAACCGATGGATCGCGACCGGAACACACCGGAGTGGGTGCAGCACATTGCATTCGAGGTCGAAGACTACGCAACACTCGTGGCCGCGAAAGAGAAAGTCGAAAGCGAGGGTATCGACGTGATCGGGCCCACCAATCACGGCATTTTTCAGTCGATCTATTTCTTCGACCCCAACGGCCATCGGCTCGAGCTGGTTGCAAACACACAGACCCGGGAACAGATGGACGAACTGAAGCGCGTGGCTCCGGCTATGCTCGAAGAATGGAGCCGGACGAAGAAGGCACCACGCCATGCGGCCTGGTTGCATGAACTCGAATTTACGGGGCAGGACACACAATGAAACTCGCATCATTAAATAGCGGTCGTGACGGCCGACTCGTCGTCGTTTCGAGAGATCTTTCACGCTTCGTGGACGCATCATCCGTTGCCCCCACGTTGCAGGCGGCACTGGATGACTGGTCGAGCGCACGTCCGGCGCTCGAATCGCTCGCAGACGACGTCGAACAAGGTGCAGGCGAGCTGCTGGACCAGGCGGATTGTGCCTCGCCGCTGCCACGAGCTTATCAGTGGGCGGACGGTTCGGCCTATGTGAACCATGTCGAACTCGTGCGCAAAGCACGCGGTGCCGAAATGCCCGAGAGTTTCTGGACCGACCCGCTCATGTATCAGGGCGGCTCCGATGCATTCTTAGGGCCCCGGCAAGCGATAGTCATACCCGACGAGGCCTGGGGCATCGACTTTGAGGCAGAGATTGCAGTCGTCACTGACGACGTACCGATGGGCGTGTCTGCGGCCGAGGCGTTACAACACATCAAACTCGTCATGCTCGTCAACGACGTTTCCTTACGCAATCTGATTCCCGCGGAACTCGCAAAAGGTTTCGGTTTTTTCCAGTCCAAACCATCGAGCGCGTTCTCACCTGTCGCCGTGACGCCTGACGAACTGGGCGAGCACTGGCAGGATGGCAAGCTACATCTGCCACTGCTCTCAACGCTCAACGGCAAGCTGATTGGCAAACCGAATGCCGGTGTCGACATGACCTTCGATTTTGGGCAACTGATCGCACACGCCGCAAAGTCGCGCCCTTTGTGCGCGGGCTGCATCGTCGGTTCGGGCACGATCTCAAACAAACTCGATGACGGTCCCGGCAAGCACATCGACGACGGCGGTGTGGGCTACTCATGCCTTGCAGAGATACGAACGATAGAGACGATTAACGATGGCAAACCGTCGACGTCGTTCATGACTTTCGGCGACGCGATTCGTATTGAGATGCTGGACGAAGACGGAAATTCGATTTTCGGGACGATCAATCAGGTCGTGGAACGGTACGAGCGATAAATTGCCGGCAAAGCTCTACAGCTATTGGCGCTCGTCGGCCGCTTACCGCGTTCGCATCGCGCTGAACCTCAAGGGTATTGAGCACGAGATCGTCCCGGTATCGCTCGCGCCCGGCGTGTCCGAACATCGAGGTAACGAATACCGCCGCCGGAATCCGCAGATGCTCGTGCCATTTTTTGAGGACGATACCGTTGCCATTGGCCAGTCGATGGCCATTCTCGAATATCTCGAGGAAACGTATCGCGAGTCACCACTGTTGCCGAAAGACAAGGCACAACGCAGCCGGGTTCGTGCATTCTGCAACGCAATCGCCTGCGACATTCATCCGATTCTCAACCTGAGAATTCTCAACTACGTTCGCGAGAAGTTTGACGCGGACCCAACCGGACACTGGTATACGCACTGGATTGGTGAAGGATTTGCAGCACTCGAGCAACTCGCCGATGACGGTCCATTCGTGTTCGGCGACAGGGTGTCACTCGCAGACTGTCTGCTGGTGCCACAGGTGTACAACGCAAGGCGATTCAACGTCACCCTTGACAACTTCCCGAAACTCGTTGCGGCGGCGGACCACTGCAATACGCTGGAGGCCTTTCAGGCTGCAGCTCCTGAGACACAGATAGATGCCAGGTAGCTCGGGCACATTTCACTATCCATCAGTAGCTCGATTGTGAAACTGCGAACACTCAGCAAGACACATATTACCGTCGGCCTGCTGGGACTCGTCGCGTTTCTCCTGCAGGGCCAGTACATGGACCGGTTCCATGAGCACCTCGTGAACATGAATGACGCGCCACGAATGCTCTACCGGTCCGGTCACATCTACGTGCTATTTGCATCGTTGCTCAATCTTGTCCTGGGCACCTATCTGCCGAACCATCGGAGCGCCATACACCCTGCCGTGCAGATGCTTGTGTCAGCCGTGGTGCTCTTGGCGCCGGTGCTGCTACTGCTCGGTTTCTTTCTCGAACCCGGTCTGGAAGACATGAGCCGCCCCTATTCACGACCGGCGCTGTACGCGCTGTTTGGAGTGGGGGTTATTCTGTCGTTGTCGGCGTTTGTTCGGAAGTAACGCTTAAAGTACTGAACGCGCATCCCCGCTTTCCACAGAGCACTCATAGATTTATACTGAGTCTAACTCGAATCCGCCGGTCAAAGGATAGACAGAAATATGAATCGTCCAGGACTCCTGATCACATTACTGATGCTGGCTTTTCCGTGGATCGCCAACGCCGACGACATCGACGCGTCCGACCCAACCAAAATTCAGACTTACGGGGGACCCGGCGTCAAATTCACGAGCTTCGCCGATGACGCCGATCTGTGGGAGATTCGTGCAACGGGCAACATCGGCCTCGGTGAGAAAGACATGGTCATGTTCGAGCTCGGCTACGGTGACTACGACGGACCGGCGCTCGGCACGCAAACGACCAGCGGCCTGACCAACGCGCGCGCACGGTGGTTCCACCTGTTCGACATGGACCCGATCGTGACCAAAGGCTACCGTGGCTGGGCGACACAGGTTGATCTGCAACTCGAGGGGGATGTCACGCGAACCGACGGCTCCAATACGATCGCGATCGGTGCGTTGCCCGCGTTCGCGATCAATCAGGACTGGGCGTTTTATCTGCCCGTTAACTACGTCTCGACGTGGAATTCAGATTTCAGGAACCACACCGGACACGGCATCAGTATCGCTCCGATGGCGGCCTACGCACCGGCCGAAGGCCCATGGCCAGGTTTTTTCATGCAGTTCTGGCCGAGCTACACCCGTTACATCGCCGGTGACCTCGAAGATTCCGGCGCTGCCAACCTCGACATCACGCTGGGATGGGCACCCGCTGATCGCTGGGTGGTGACCGGCGTGTTCCAAAAGAACTTCGACAAGAATTTTCAGGGTTTTCGCCGCCCGGGCGTCATTTCCGGCGCCAACGACTGGAACCTGTTTGTCGCAGCAAGCTACTACTTCTAAGGAACGGACAAACGATACGCAATGTAACGTCGGCTTGACATTTTGTTACCTTGGTAACAAAATAACAAAATGCCAAAGACAATCGAACGCGTACAAACCGGTGTCCGCCTCGAAAAGCGGATACTCAAGGTGCTGAAAGGCCTGGCCGAGCAACTCGACATGACGCTGGGCGATCTGCTCGAAGGCATGTCGCTGCACTGCTTTGAAGGGAAACTGCCGTTCTCAAAGAAAACGCTGAAAAAAATCGGCCAGCTCAAGGAGGTGTACGACCTGGATCTGACCGCCGCAGATAGTCATAAACTCAATGAACAGGGGGCGAGAAAATGACGCACAGCGAGTCAGACCTGTTCAGTAAATTCGAGGCACTCGATATCGAGCCCGGCGAATTCGGCCACCGGGAGCACGTTCAGACAGCGTGGGAAATGCTTCAAAAATACCCTTACATCGAGGCATGTTCGCGGTACGCAAATACCATTCACACAATTGCCAGCCGAGCCGGCGCCGTCGGAAAATTCAACGTCACCATTACGTTCGCATTTCTTAGTCTGATCGCGGAAAGGCTGCACGAGTCGCGGCAAATCACAGACTTTGAAGACTTCATCGCACACAACGAGGATCTGCTGAGCAAGGATGCCCTCAAGCCCTGGTATTCAGACACGCAATTGCAGTCCGAATTTGCGCGCACACATTTTCAGTTGCCAGACCAGCCGCTGCGCCGTGCCTAAAGTCCCAGACCAGAACTCTCGAATGCTTCACAAATGACGGCCTTTTCCCGGTCGGTCAGTTCAAGCATCGGCGGCCGCACTCGCCCACCGGCCTGACCCAGAAGTTCCTGCCAGTATTTACCGAAAGCCTGCGGCTTATCGGCCGGCTTGCCGCGTGCCATTGCCTCACGAACCGGGTTCAGGCTGTCGCGTATACGGCGCGCCTCGTCGAATTGCCCTGCAAAGGCGAGCTGCGTGTACTCGTTCATGCGCTTGTCGTTTTTAGTCTGCAGGTGGTACGGCGGCGAGGAGCACAGGTACAGTTTCCAGTTCAGCTCTTCGATATTATCGAGCCATTCATCCTCGGATGACGTGGAAACCTGAATCTGATCGCCGACCATGTGCGTCAGCCGTACGTACATGTCGCGCGGCACGGAGTACTTAATCGCGACGATGTTCGGCAACGCCGCAATGCGCGCGCACTCCTCGGGCTGCATCAGGTACCCGGAGTCGGGATGGCTCCACATCGCGATACCGATATCGAGACGATCGCACAACGCTTCGTAGTACCGATACAAGACCTCGCCGCGATCGTGCACGAAACTCAGTACCGGTGCGTGCACGACGATGTAGTCGGCACCGCAGTCCTGCGCGTGTTGCGACAACTCCTTCACCGTATCGAAGTTCTGGTCCGATACCGAAACGATCACTCCGGCATCGCCGCTGCATTCTTCCACGGCTATCTCGAAATTGCGCTTGCGCTCGTCAAGCGACATCGAAAAGAACTCGCCCTGCTTACCCGCGATAAACAGTCCCTGTATGTCAAGATCGTCGATCCAGTGGCGAATATTGGCCCGCAATGCGGTCTCATCGAGAGACAGGTCGTCGGCAAACGGATTCAATGCCGCCGCCCAGATACCTTGCATGTGCTCCCGGGCGTATTCCTTCGCATCGTGTTTTGAGTACTTGCTGGCCATAGAGCGCTCCGTGTCGACATTCGGTGCCGGAGTGCACCGCTGCCGACCGACGATACGCGATCCTAAGTCCGAAAGACGGCATCTTGATATAGCAATATACGATACCCAAACGGTTTGTTCCTGCGATAATAGAATTTCGAGATCGGAGATGGCGGATGAACATCGGGATCATAGGAGACGGGGCGATCGGCCGATACGTCCGAGAACAACTGCGTAGCCGCGAATTCACGATTCGCGCGGTATTGGTGTTGCCGGATGCCGTTGCAGCCCAGTCCGGTGGCGACTCGGCGACTGTTCGCGCCAGCCGTCTGGAAGACCTGCCCGACGATATCGACCACATGATCGACTGCGCAGGTCACGAAGCGCTGCGCAGCCACGGACCGGCAATTCTGAAAAAGGGTATCGACCTGACGACGGTCTCCATCGGCGCGCTCGCCGACGATGAACTTCACACCGAGCTTCAAACCGCAGCAACGGAAGGCGGCGCAACACTCCACCTGGTAAGCGGCGCGATCGGGGCGCTGGACTGCCTCAGGGCGGCACGCGTCGGCGAACTTCACCGCGTGACTTACATCGGCAGAAAACCGCCGATGCGCTGGCGAGGGTCGCCAGCCGAGTCCCGGCTTGATTTGAGTGCACTCGGCGATCGCGCGGAAATTCATTTCAACGGCACCGCGCGGCAGGCCGCCCGTGAGTATCCAAAAAATGCGAACGTCGCCGCAGCGGTTGCACTGGCCGGGATTGGATTTGACCGCACCGAAGTACGGTTAATTGCCGATCCGAACGTGAGCGAAAACGTTCACGAAGTCGACGTGGCCGGCGACTTCGGCCGGTTTTCGTTTCAAATCCGAGGCAACGCACTGCCGGACAATCCCAGCAGTTCTGCGCTCGCCGCGATGAGTGTTGTCAGTGCGCTTGCACAGGCAAGTCAGCCGATTCGTTTTTAAGACTGCCGTTGGCTACCCGTCACACACGCATCGTCGATCGGGCCATCACGCGGCTTAAGCTCAGGCAGCTGCGCCTGCTGGTCGCTGTGGGTCAGTACGGCAGCATCCAACAGGCGGCGCGCGAGTTGCAGGTCTCACAACCCGCGGCGACGAAACTGATCCAGGACCTTGAACTCGACTTCGAAGTGAGGCTGTTTGAGCGAACCAATCGGGGTGTCGTGCCAACCGCTCACGGCGATGCACTGATACGGCACGGCAAACTGGTGATCGCGCAGATCTCGAACGCGGCCCAGGAACTCGACGACCTGTCGGAAGGCAGCAGCGGACGCGTTGTCGTTGGCACACTGCTCGCGGCTGCACCGGGCTTGTTGCCGAGCGCGATCGACGCATTACTGACGGACCGCCCAAACGTCGCGATCAAAGTTGTCGAGGGCACCAATGCCGCGTTGATTCCCGCACTGTTTGCAGGCGAGATCGATCTGATAGTCGGCCGGCTACCCGCATTCAGAGCGCGAGCAGAGCTGGTGCAGGAAAAGCTGTTCGACGATCGAATTCTCGCTGTGGTCGGGAGCCGGCACCCGCTGGCGCGCGAGAAGTCGGTTCGATTTTCGATGCTCAAACCCTGGGGCTGGATTCTGCCGCCGGTCGAAACCACACTGCGGCGTCAGATTGACCAGTTCTTTGTCAGCCAGAAACAATACAGTCCACCGACAGTTCTGGAGTCGGTATCCTATCTCTCAAATCGAGCGATACTGCAGTCGCGCCATCTGATTGGGCTGATGCCGGAACAGGTGGCCGCGCACGACATCGAAAGCGGGCTGCTGGCCGCCGTTGACTGGAGCGTGCCATTTGGCAAAGGGCCCGTTGGTATTAGCTATCGCGGACCCGACAGTCTTTCGCCGGCCGCAGCGGAGTTTGTGAACGCCCTGCGTCGCGCGGCCAGCACCTGCTATCCAAAAACCCGATAGCTAAATTCGCTGAATTCACTTGCTGGAATGTCTGGCCCGTGTGATTCTGACGCCGCATTCATCGCTTTCGAGGCCCGACTATGCGCAACACCTACCCGGATCTTGAGTTGTACATCAATGGCCAATGGCGTAGGACGAGCGACACTCTGCCCGTGCTCAACCCCGCGACCGAAGAGGTCGTCGGGAGATTGCCGCATGCGAAAAACAGCGACCTCGATGACGCGCTCGCTGCGGCCGAGTCCGGGTTCAAAGTGTGGCGCCAGACGCCTCCCGTGGAGCGCGCCAACGTGCTGCTGAAAGCCGCCGCTATTTTGCGCAAGCGCCAGGATGAGATCGCCACGGCGATCACGATCGAGCACGGCAAACCGTTCAGGCAGGCACAGCTTGAGGTCATTCGTGGCTGCGAATTTTTCGAATGGGACGCGGGCGAAGCCACGCGTACCTACGGGCGCGTCATTCCGAGCGCGCCCGGCGTCCGCTACGTCGTGCATCACCAGCCCATCGGGGTTGTCGCAGGATTTTCGCCGTGGAACTTCCCGATGAGCCAGCCGTGCCGAAAGGTCGCGGGCGCAATTGCATCCGGCTGCGCCATCATCCTCAAGGCCGCCGAGGAAACACCGGCCGGTGCGCTGCACATTGCAAGAGCCCTGCACGACGCGGGCCTGCCGCCGGGCGTACTGAACCTCGTGTTCGGCACACCGGCTGCAATCTCCGATCACCTGATCCGCGACGACCGGGTCCGACTCGTGGCGTTCACGGGATCGACGGCAGTCGGCCGGCATCTGACGACGCTGGCATCCGAACACATGACGCCCGTGCTCATGGAACTCGGCGGCCACGCGCCGGTGATCGTTTGCGAAGACACCGATGTTGAGACGGCCGCAATCAGCGGCGCGGTTCGCAAAATGCGCAATGCGGGTCAGGTGTGTACGTCGCCGACGCGCTTTTTCGTGCACGAGAAGATCTTCGACCGGTATCTCGATATCTTCAGTCGCCGTGCGGCAAAGACCGTCGTTGGCGACGGATTTTCAGAGGGCGTTGAAATGGGGCCGCTCGCCAATGAACGGCGCATCGAAGCGCTGTCCGCCCTCGTGGACGACGCGGTAGCAAAAGGCGCCGACGTACTGACCGGCGGCAGCCAGCTCGACGGCAGGGGCTACTTCTTTAAACCCACGGTACTCGCCAACGTGCCCGACAACGCGCGCGTCATGCAGGAAGAACCGTTCGGACCGCTGGCCATTGTCAACCCAATGCAATCACTCGACGACGGCATTGCCCGCGCCAATTCAGTGCCGTATGGGCTGGCTGCCTATGGATTCACCAACCGGGCCGACTACGCAGACCGCCTCGTCGACGGCCTGGAGGCCGGCAACGTGTCCATCAATACGCTCGAAGCGTCGTTGCCTGAAACGCCATTTGGGGGTGTCAAGTCCAGCGGCTATGGGAGAGAGGGCGGTACGGAAGGCCTGCACAACTACATGATCGTCAAGAACGTGTCACACAGTTTGTCGATTGTGTAGTGGGCCGCTTGTTACAGGTCGGTCCGAATAGCCAGTAACTCCGGGAAGAAACTGGTCTCGATCGCTTTCTTAAGAAACGGTACGCCCGACGAGCCCCCGGTACCCTGCCGATACCCGATAATGCGCTGCACCGTGTACATGTGCTTGAACCGCCAAAGCTGAAATGCCTCTTCGATATCGACGAGCTTTTCGCCAAGTTCGTAGAACTCAAAGTACCTGTCCGGGTTCCGGTAGATCTCCAACCACGCCGCCTTGACCGAATCGTTTGGTGCATAGGGCTCGATGTAGTCTCTGTCGAGTTTCTCGCGGTCAATTTCGAAACCGGCGGCGTGCAGTTTGCGCAATACGATATCGTACAGACCCGGAGTGCTCAGCAGCTCGGAGAGTTCTTCGTAAACGTCACTATCGTGACGATGCACTTCGACGAGTTTTCTGTTTTTATTGCCAAGCAGAAACTCAAGCCTGCGATAGCTGTACGACTGGAAACCGGATGCCGGGCCCAGCGAATCGCGGAACTTCAGATAGTCGACCGGCGTCATCGTCGACAATATCGACCAGGACTGCGTGAGCTGTGCAAGAATCATTTTGACGCGTGCGATTACCTTAAACGCATGCCGAAAATCGTCGTCAACGACATTCCTGATCGCGGCCTCAACTTCGTGCCCGGCGAGCTTTAGCCATAACTCGCTCGCCTGATGGATCACGATAAACAGCATCTCGTCGTGCTGCTCGGACAGAAGATGCTGAGCATTGAGAATCTCCGAGAGATGAAGATAGCGGTCATAACTCATCCGGTCCTTGAGGTCGGTGTGAATACCCTGTTCGAGTTCCCGGTAATTCTGCGCTGTCTCGTTCACTGCCTGCTCCCAAATGTCTCTGTTGCGAGTCCGAACAACTGATTCATGACGTACTGTTCGTCCCATTCGCTTTCGATATTCGGTATCGCCATGATGCGGTCCATAATTTTCCTTTGAGCGTCGCCGACCCGAAGCGCCTCCGAATACGGCACCTCGGGCGAGAACGTGACCATCGAATACAGCGGAGTCCAGAGTTCCGGAAATCGTTCGCTGAACTTCGCCTCGATCTTTTTGCGAGTTTGAAATCGCCGGTCACCGGACAAATCGCTCATCTCGATGAAATTACGCTTCGACAGCTCTGCGATCGCATCGCCGTTCGCTTTGCGTGCGTTCTCGTAGGCCGGAAAAATTGCATCCCAGTCGTGCTCGTACGTTGAAATCAGTGCATCGAGTTCCGCACAGTCCTCAAACCCGCAATTCATGCCCTGGCCGTAAAAAGGCACGATTGCGTGGGCCGCGTCGCCGATGAGTCCGACCGTATTGTTGAACGACCATGGGAACACATGCACGAGGAACAGCGGCGATGCCGTTCTTTCCATGAAGACATCGACCGGTTTTTCGAGATACGCCATCGCATCCGGAAAGTTGGATGCAAAAAAAGCCTCAACGTCGGAGCGCTCGGTCAGGGACTCGAACGACGGGTCGCCAGAGTGGTTGAGAAACAACGTACAGGTGAATGTGCCGTCAGTATTGGGTAACGCGATCAGCATGAAATCCTTACGCGGCCAGATATGCAGCGCGTTTTTCTCAATCCTGTGCGACCCATCCGCGTTCGCCGGGATGTTCAGCTCCATGTAGCACTGCGGCATGTAGGTCTGGCTGTAGCTAAACCGCGGATAGCGGTGCGCAACGCGCCTGACCTTGGAGTACGCACCGTCGGCACCGAATGCGAAGTCCGAATTGACGACCACGAGCTTGTCGCCGGGCGTCTCGAACGTGGCCTCAGCGGAGTTCAGATCGATATCGATGAGCCGGTGCTCGAAGTGCGTCGTGATGTTGGGTTCGTTGTCGGCGATGTCGAGTAGCTGCTCATTGATTCCGCCGCGCGATACCGACCAGATCGCATCGCCTTCCCGGCCGTACGGAAGTGCCGTCACATCCCCGTCAACGCTGTGAACGGCACGATGGTACATCGGGATCGCCTGTGCTTTCGCCGCCGCACTGATACCGATCTTCTCCAGCGACGTCCAGCCACGGTCGGAGAGCGCAATATTGATCGACTTGCCTTCGTAGATATTGGTCGTACGCGAGTCCGGCCGCCCTTCGAACAGACCCACCTTGTAGCCGTGCCTGGCCAATGAAATCGACAACAGCGCGCCCACCGGGCCGCCGCCAACGACCGTAAACGTCTTTTGTGTCATTTTGCGCCTCCCGCTCGCAGGAGCTGCCGCATGACCTTGCCGAACGTAAGTACGTCCTGGAACGACGTGTACAACGGGACCGGAGCGATACGAATGACACAGGGCTCACGGAAGTCCGCAATGACACCCTTCGCGGTCATATCGTCGAACAGCCCTCGATCGCGTCCGGCGACATTGATCGAGATCTGTGTACCACGCTGCTTCGGATCCCTGGGCGTCAGCATCGTGATGTTCGCTGCCGGAAATTCTTCTGCGAGCAGGTCGATCGTGTATTCGAGATAACCCGTGAGCCTCTCGCTCTTTTGCCGCAACGCCTGCATACCGACTTCTGCGAAAATATCGAGCGACGCTTTCATCACGGCCATGCCGAACACGGGCACGTTGCTGAGCTGCCAGCCCTCGGCCCCCTTCATGGGCTGAAAACCGCTTTTCATCTGAAAACGCGTGTCCTTGTCGTGTCCCCACCAACCGCCAAAGCGCGGCAGATCGAAACGCTCACCGTGACGTTCGTGTACGAATATTGCGCCGACGTTGCCGGGTCCCGAGTTAAGGTACTTGTAGGAACACCAGGCCGCGAAATCCACATCCCAGTCGTGCAGTTGTAACGGCACATTGCCCGCCGCGTGCGCGAGATCGAATCCTGCGACCGCACCGGCTGCATGGGCGGCAGCCGTCAACGATGCCATGTCGAACAACTGACCCGTGAAGTAATTGACGCCACCGAAAAACACGAGGGCCAGTTCGTCGGCATTGTCTTCGATCGCCTGCAGGATATCCTCGTGGCGGATACAGCCTTCGCCATCGCGCGGAGCGACTTCGATAATGGCGTCGTCAGGATCGAATCCATGAAATCGCGCCTGCGTCTCAAGCAGGTAACGATCCGACGGAAACATCTTTGCTTCGCTGATAATTCTGTAGCGCTTGTTCGTGGGACGATAAAACGACACAAACAGCAGGTGAAGGTTGGTCGTCAGGGAATTCATGCAAACGACTTCGGATTCCCTGGCGCCAACCAGACCCGCCATCGCCGGCGTCAGCCGTTCGTGATAGCTGTACCAGGGGTTGGTCGCATCGAAATGCCCTTCGACACCGAACTTCGCCCAGTCGTCGAGTTCGAGTTTCACGGCGGCTCTTGCTGTTTTCGGCTGCAATCCCAGCGAATGACCCGAGAGGTACGCCATATCGTCGGTGCCGAGCTCCGGAAGGCAAAATTTTTCGCGATACTCTCTGAGCGGATCGATGCGATCCTGCTCCAGTGCGAATTCCAGCGTCGGTTCGTAGTGCACTAGCCGTCCTCACTCGCAGGAATCGACACCCATCCCTCGGGCGGTTCCTTGCCCGGGTGCAGTGCACCGCAATTCGGGCAGGTGCGGGCACTCTCATCGGCGTAGAACGCCTCGTATAGCGGCGGCAGATCGCGGACGATGGACTGCAGCAGCACGTCGACGCGGTGCACGAGGCTGCCGCACTCGAAGCAATACCACTCGAAGGCGTCTTTCAGTCCGTCCGGGCGTTTGGGCTCAATGACGAGTCCGACACTGCCCGCAACGGGGCGCTGAGGTGAATGCCGTACGTGTTTTGGCAAAAAGAAGATATCGCCTTCGCGGATAACGACGTCGTAAAACTCGCCGTCGTCGAAAACCTTCAGGACCATATCGCCCTCAAGCTGGTAGAAGAACTCTTCGACCGGATCGTCGTGGAAATCGGTACGCTGATTCGGGCCGCCGACCACCGTGACCATCATGTCGGCATCCTCCCATATCTGCTGATTCCCGACCGGCGGTTTCAGCAGATGGCGATGTTCGTCGATCCACGCCTGAAAGTTAAACGCTGCGAGTCTGGTCATATTGCGGTGTTCCTGTGCCTGTCATCGGGTCGGTGCATTTTATAGAGCCCGAATTAATTGATAAAATTGAAAAATTAGCAGTTTAACTACAATTTTTTTTATATGTTGGATTCCCGCCTCACGATCAAACACCTGAAGATGATTCATGCCATCGACGCGGCAGAAACGCTGACGCACGCAGCGGAACTCCTGCACATCAGCCAGCCGGCGCTGAGCAGCCGACTTCAGGATGCCGAGGAAATCCTCAACACGCGATTATTTCACCGTCAGGGCCGAAAGCTGCGGATACTCCCCGCCGGACAGTTACTGCTCAGATCGGCCAGAAAAATTCTTAAAGCGTTGTCTGACGTCGAAAACGAGCTCGCGCACCTGCCCGGTCATGCGGTAGAGGCCTTTCGAATCGGCATGCCTCAATATGCGTCCTACGCGTGGCTGCCACAGGCCATCAGAGCGTTCGAACATACGTTTCCTTCCAGCAGCATTGAGATCGTTTCCGAGGCGGCCGTACATCCGCGACAGGCGCTGCAACGACGGGAAGTCGATATCGCACTCGTATCGAGCCCTGCGCCGAGCTTTCAGATAGACCGGAGCCGATATCGAAGCCGGCGGTTGTTTCGCGACGAATTCGTCGCTCTACTGCCGGCCGATCACCGGAAAATCGACAGGAAATTCCTGCTTCCGGAAGACTTCATCGACGAGACGTACATCACGAACAATGCGGTTCCCGAGCGCAATCGCGAGTACGAACTCTTTTTTCAACCCAATGGCGTATTCCCTGAGCGCGTCGTACATGTCGGGTTCACGGGTGCGATCTTTGAACTCGTCGCGGCGGGTGTCGGAACGACAATTTTCACGCGTTGGATTTTGCAGTCGAGCGAGCACGACAGCCGCGTCGTCAGCAGGCCGCTGACACGATCGGGGTTGTTCGCTTACTGGTTTGCGATCTTTCCGCGCGAAGGAGAGACGCGCGCGAAGGCATTGGCATTGTGTGAGGCGATTGCGCAGTCGGGTGCCTTTTTGGACTAAAGCCGCACGGATACAGACATTTCGAAAATGATTGGCTTCGGGATGTGAATATGTGCGCCTCGAAATCGGCCGCAAGATATCTGGGCAATCACACAACCATCGCGAGTTGCCGTTCCGACGCTTCAGCGGACTTTTTCAGCGTGACGACATGGGGCATCATAGCCTTCGCCACCGCCTCGACGACATCCACTACGACGGAGTTTCCGAACTGTTTGTACGCCTGAGTATCGGAAACGGGTATTTCAAAATCATCGCCGAACCCCATCAGACGTGCACATTCAACGGGTGTCAGCCGACGGGGATTGCTTCGCGGTCCTCGGGATACAAGAATCTCAGAGCCGTCCTTGTAGTAGCGTGCCGACAGCGTACGCGCAACATCGTCCGGCGTGACCAGCCCATAGCCGAACCCATTTCCGGCCGCCTTGTGTTTCGCGGCATAGCGTTTCAGATAGGTCCAAAGCTTCGCGCTGAGCGTGTACTTTTTGTTCACCTTTGCCAGTCGGCCGACCGTGTAGTCTCCTCGCGCGGCTTCCGAGCCGTCCTCCGGGTGCAGGATGCTGCCGAGCCTCGGCGTATGTTCAGGTTCCGGCCAATTAAGCTCGCCCCACGAAAACGCAGCAGGCTCCCTGAATCCGACGATGAAGATTCGTTCGCGATGCTGCGGCACAAAGCGCCGCGCATCGATGACACGATAGTCTATGTGGTAACCGAGTTCCTCTTTGAGTGTGCGTTTGATCACTTCGAACGTATTGCCTTTATCGTGACTCTGGAGGTTTTTCACGTTCTCCAACATGAATGCCGCAGGTCTTTTGTCCCTCAGGATTCGCGCAACATCGAAAAAGAGCGTCCCCTGTGCGTCACAGGCGAAGCCGTCGGCCCGCCCGAGCGACCGTTTTTTGGAGACTCCCGCAATACTGAACGGCTGGCACGGGAAACCCGCAAGCAGAACGTCATGATCGGGTATCTCCGATGCGGGATCCGTCACCTTTGTAATATCCCCGGCGATGTCGTGATCCAGCGAGAAGTTTGCTCTGTAGGTTTCCTGTGAAAACCTGTCCCACTCCGAGGTGTACACACAGCGCCCGCCGACACGCTCGAAGCCCAGGCGCGTGCCACCTATGCCCGCGAAGAGATCGATGAACGTGAACTTCGGCTCTTTGTCACTCAGCGGTACAACATCGGTCCGGAGCAGGTCGTTTAAGGCATGAATCAACAGCTTTGGGCGAGGCACATCCCCCTGTTCCCAGCGCTCCAGCGTTCTGAGCGAGGTATCGAGTTCCTGTGCCACATAGTTGCGGCCAAATCGCTTAACCGCCTCCGAAAGCGAGCTTCTGACAAGCGATTGTGCATCCATTTATTGATTTTTCCCGATCAGCGAGAGGGACGAATTAACGACATTTTGACACAAATTTGTCCCTAATCAAGCATTCGCCGCCTATTTGCTTTGCCATTCCCTGTAGCGTTTTCGGACGATGGCCACGACATCGTCGGGTGTCTTGTTGTCGGTATCCACAACCAGATCGAACGAGTTCGTATTGCCGACATCGATTCCGTAGTCCCGAAAATAGCGCTCCATCGTACTTTCTCTTTGCTGTTGGATACTGGCGGCTGCCTCGATTATCGTCACGGCCTCCTCCCCTTTTCTACGCCCCCTGATCGTATCCTCGTAAATGCGGCGAGCGGCAATATCCCGATCGGCGGTCAGGTACACCTTGAAACTGTCGTGTATCCAGTAGAAACCCAAACGCGAATCCAGAACGATCTCGTTACCCTGACCCAGGCGACGAATCAGTGTGTCGATTTCCCGGTCGATGAATCGATTCGTTTTTGCGTATTCGTTGAATTTCTCGACCGACATGCCGTGTTGCTGCGCGAGATTGCGGAAGAGTCCGCCGGCACTGAATTTCCTGTATTCCAGAGCCTGGGCCAGTTTTTCGGTTACGGTCGAAATTCCGGAGCCGCTCTCCCCCGTGATGGTGATGATGTTCTTCTTGTTAATCGGCAGCGATTCGATGTACGTACTGTCCTCGATACCGTCGCCATCCAGATCCGCGCCGATATGCCGGCTGACTTTCGACATCACCTGCTTTTCCATTCTGAGTATGCGACGCTCATGAAAGCGGATGGCCTCACGCTTGGCGATCCCGTAGCCGAGCACGGCAATCATGGGAAACAAACTGGCAAAGGCAATGAGGCCAAAGCCGTCGATCAGAGGATCCCGATCCGGAATACTGATTGCGAGCCCCAGTCCCAGAGCTGCAACGATGGGTACTGTAATGGTGCTGGTCGTGACGCCACCGCTGTCATAAGCAATCGGGATAATGGTACGCGGTGCGAAAAACGTCATGACGATGACCACCACGTAGCCGCTGAGGATGTAGTAAACGATGGAATCACCGTGAATGATCCGGTACGCACCCAGAAGTATGCCGACACCGACACCGAGGGCCACGAACCCCCGCAGCAGGGTTCCCCTGATTGAACCCTCACTGATTTCCTCCGCTTTGCCGGCAATGGCCGTGAGTGCCGGTTCGGCAATTGTCGTGGCGAATCCCACCGCAAAAGCGAAGCTGTAAATCAACCACAGATTACGAGTGCCGGCGAGTTCGATGGCCAGACTTTCGCCAATCGGGAAGAGACCCAGCTCGAGACCGATGACAAAGACGTAGAGCCCCAGGACGACCAGGCCAAAACCGGCCGCGCGTTTGCCGAATTGTTCAATGGGTTTGCGCAGAATCACAAAATAGAAGACCAGTATCACTACGACGACCGGCATCACGTCGCGTATGCTGGCCAGCAGAGTCTCAGCGTAGGCCCAAAAGGCAGAGCCTGTTTCGGCAGCAGTCGTTTCGATTGCCGCCGGCCCGCCGCCGCCGGTTGCCCCCCGGTAGGCCACGATTCCGTAGCCCTGCACGAAGATCATGGGCATGATGCTGGCAAAGGCAATGAGCCCGAAACCGTCAATCAGCGGATTGCGTTCCTTGAGACTGCTCGAAAGGCCGATTCCGAGCGCTGCAATTAACGGTACGGTCACAGTGGACGTCGTAATGCCGCCCGAATCGAAGGCGAGCCCAACGATTTCCACGGGTGAGAAAAGCGTAGTAAGGAGGACGAGGCAGTACCCGCCGATGATGTACCAGTGAATGGGATGATCCAGGATGATGCGCATGACGCCCAGAACGATCGCCGAACCCACCGAGAAGGCCACGACCAGCCGCAGAGTGAACGCATCGATTTCCCCGTTGCTGATCAACGCAGCCTTGTGCGCGATGGCGATGAGCGCCGGCTCGGCGACCGTCGTCGCGAAACCGATAACGAAGGCAAAGACGACAATCCAGGTCCTGGTACTCAACTTCGCCAGCCGTTGAGACAGATCCTCTCCCAAAGGAAAGATGCCCAGTTCCAGTCCCCGCAGAAAGAACGCCAGACCAATAGCGACAAACATCAGGCCGACGAACATACTCGGCAGGTCGTCGGGGACCGTTTGCAGGATGGCGAACTGGTAGAAGGCGACGATGCCAACGATGATGGACAGGTCCATCAGGGAACCGCGAAGGTCCTCGTAGAACGAAAAGATATAGACCTTGAACTGACGATAGATCGGCCTGGTATGGGTCACGTGCGAGTACTCTTCCGATGCCTGGAGTTTCATAATACTGTGTGATTGACGCGGCCGCATTGTTATCATGCCGGGCTCGTCGACCGGGTCTCGCCCGGTCAGTTCGCGTTGGAGATTCGTTTGCGTAAGTTCGTCACGGCGGGATTGGCCGCACTGTCAGCGTGGCCTTATCAGACAGTCACCGCCGCAGACCGGCAGACCGCGCTTGAGGAGATTGTCGTGTCGGTCACACGACGCGATACGGCAACGCATGACATCAGTGCGGCGCTCTCGCTCGTCGACGGATCGCGCATTGAGCGAAGTCAGCTTCTCGCGGACGCCCTCGCAGACGCCCCGGGCGTTTTCCTGCAACAGACCACGCCCGGCCAGGGCGCGCTCATCGTCCGCGGCCAGCGCGGCTCGTCGATTCTCCATCTCGTCGACGGCATGCGCCTCAACAATGCGATTTTTCGCAACGCCCCGACGCAGTACTTCTCGCTGCTGCCGACGACCGCCGTGGAACGCGTGGAAACCATGCGCGGCACGCCGGCATCGCTGTACGGAAGCGATGCGGTTGGCGGTGCCGTGCAGGTCGTTACTCGCGTACCCGCATTCGACGGGCCGGGCGTCCGGATCGACGGCAACCTGTTTGCCGGTATCAACAACGCAGAAAACCTTCGCGTCCTGCGCACGACAATCAACGCCGGGAATAACACCGTGGCCGGAACGGCGTCCGCCGAATACACTCGAACGGGCAATCGGGACATCGGCGGCGGTCCGCGCATTGGCCCGAGCGGCTACACATCGAAAGCGGCTCGCGCGGCACTAATGGTTACCCCTGACGACACACAGGACTGGTTTGTTGACGTTCACTACCTCAATCAGCCATCGACACCGCGCGTCGATGAACTCGTCGCCGGCTTCGGTCAGGAAACGCCGGACTCCGAGGAGTTCTATTTCGAACCGAACCAGCGTCTGTACGTCCACGCCCGCCACCAGCGGCGCGACGGGCCGCTCGGTCTCGACTGGCGCATGGGCTTAAGCTGGCAGCGCATCGACGACGACCGCCGCACCCGAAATTTCGGCGCCGACGAGCGGCGGCTCGAACGCAATCGCAGCGACCTGACCGGCCTGCTGCTGACGGCAAGCCGCGAGTACGCTCGCGGTAACTGGCTTGCCGGTATCGAGTACTACCATGACAAGGTGTCGAGCCGGCGTAGTGCGATCGACGTCGCGAACGGCGGCATGCTCCCGATTACCTCACGATTCCCCGACGGTTCGACGCTCGCCCAGACCGCAGTTTTCGTTAACGCGAGCCACTTACTGACGGCCCGCAACACGCTGAATGGCGGCCTTCGGCTCAGCAATGTCGCAACTGACCTGTCGGCGACATCAGTGTCGACCGCGGCGCGCATCGACACAACCGACATTGCGGGTGACATCGGCTGGCTGTGGGCAATACACGATGGCTGGCAAATTGTGGGGAACCTGGGTCTTGGGTTTCGCGCTCCGAATATTTTCGACCTCGGCACATTGGGCAACCGGCCCGGCAACCGATTCAACGTGCCCAACACCGATCTCGATTCCGAGCGTGTCGTACAGCTCGATCTCGGCATTCGTTTTCAGCGCGACGGTCTGCGCTTCGACGCATTCGCGTTCGTACTGGACTACGACGACCGCATCGCGTCGGTCTCAACGGGAAACCTTACGGCCGACGGCCGTGACATCGTGCAGAGCGTCAATGCCGCCAGTGCCGAAACCCGGGGCATCGAGACCGCAGTCGTGGCAGAACTCGGCAACGGACTCCGGTTAGAAGCAAACGCGCAGGTCACGCGCGGCGATCAGACCGTGAACGACGCACACGAGGCCGCCGATCGCATTCCCCCGCTCACCGGCCGTATCGCCCTGCGCTATGCCGCGAGCGACAGACTCACGGCCCATGCCTGGGCACGTTTTTCGGGCCGTCAGGACCGGCTCAGCCATCGCGACGTCAGAGACCCGCGTATCGACCCAAACGGCACACCCGGCTGGGGTATGCTCGGCGCGCGCGTGGACTGGCTCGCCGGCACCCGCTCGACGATTTCAGTCGGCGTGGACAACCTCCTGGATAAGGGTTACCGCCGACACGGCTCGGGACTCGACGCCCCGGGCCGCAATCTGTTCGCGACAATCAGCCACCGCTGGTAACGGCGACCGACCACGCCGACGTTTCCCGGCCTATTGTTGCACACCACGCCCCGGCGTCCAGGGCACACCGGCCGCATCCATCGCCTGCTTCAGACCCGCGTACTCTTCGTCAACGAGCGTCGTTAGCGTTGCAATGACGTCGTCGTAGAGTTCGCGTGCGATGCGGTACGACTCGCGCTGCTCGGGCGTCGGTCCGTAGGCCTGTGTCGTCGGCGAGAATCGCGCATGCCAGAGGCGCGCTTCCAGCGTCATCTCGCCAATGTCGAGGTAGAGCGCCCGCTGCGGATTGTCGTTCAAACGATCGCGCGTCGCTTTGAGGCGCTGCTGAATCGAGTTTGCAATCTCGTAAAACGAGCCGTCGTCGGTCGAGCGCTCGAGCGTCTGCTTAACGGCATCGAGTGCGACGACAATCTCGTCGATCGCTGCAACTGTACCCGTGCGGGCACGCTGCAGGTCGTCGACTTCGCTCTCGAAGATAACGCGTTGCTCCTGCGAACTACCCGGCAGTACCGCGTCCTCACGGATTGATATGACCTCGAAAGTTTGCGGCCGGCCCGCCTCCGACAGCACGCCGTCGATACGCTTCGACATTGTCACGCTGTACGTTCCGGGCGCGACCAGCACTCCGCCGTTGCCGAAAAAGTCCTCCTCCGGCTCCGCGGTCCATGGTTGCAGCGCCGGGTAGCGGAGGTTCCATGCCACACGATGAAAACCCGCCTCCGCCGGTGCCTCGATCTGCCGGACGACCGCGCCGTCAGAATCGCGAACCGTAAAGACCATCGCCGGCTCGTCCTCGCGCTCCTCGTCGAGAATCGTTTCCCAGTCAGCGAATCGTACGTCCTCGTTAGCCTCAACGGCATCCTTTTCGGATTCCGCTCTTGCATCCTTCTGACTCCGTAACTCCTCGGCGAGGTAGTACGTAAACACGGCACCGAACGGCGGATTCGGCGCGACAAAATAACTGTCGCCCTGGCTGGCCTGACAACCGGGCTCGCCACAGCCCAGCAGGCGTTTGGGAACGTACCAGGGCGTCTTTCGCACCGGGAACAGCACTTCGCCGTCGCTGAGCATTGCCTGCGTCACGTCGCGCAGCGGTGTGTAGTCGTCGAGTACATAGAAACTGCGCCCGAACGTCGCCCCGACGAGGTCGTTCTCGCGCGTCTGAATCGCAAGATCGCGAAACGGGATGTTCGGCGAACCGCCTTTGAGCTTCGTCCAGTTACCGCCGCCGTTAACCGTGAAGAACACACCGAACTCGGAACCGACGAACAGGAGTCCGGGCTTCACGTGGTCCTGCACGACGCGCCAGAGTATGTGCCGATCCGGGAGATTGTTGCTGATGCTGCGCCAGCTCCTGCCGCGGTTGTCGCTCTTCAGGATGTACGGGGAAAAGTCGCCGTGCTTGTGGTCGTCGACGACGACATACACCGTGTCCGGGTCGTGCAGGTCGGCCTTGATGTCGTTGACGAAGAAGCGTTCCGGCACGCCGGGCAGCCGGTCCACGCGCCGCCAGTTTTCGCCGCCGTCCTCGGTAATCTGAATCAATCCGTCGTCGGTGCCCGCATAGATCAGGCCTTCCACAAGCGGCGACTCAGACACGTTGACGACGGTGTTGAACATCGACATCGCGTAGAGATCCCAGGGCGAGTCGAAACTCCAGGTGCGCCCCATGACGGGCAGACGCGTACGATGCTCGTTGCGCGTCAGATCGCCGGAAATCGCGGTCCAGCTGTCGCCGTAGTCGTCGCTGCGCCATACGCGCTGGGACGCGAAGTACAGCGTTTTCGAATCGTGCGGGCTGATCAGAATCGGCGCGTCCCAGTTGTAACGATCGGGCGGCTCGCCTTCGCCGGCCTGCGGCCGGATATACACGTTTTCGCCTGTGCGCCGGTCGAAGCGCGTCAGGTTACCCTGCTGCCACTGTGCATAGATGATGTCGGGATTGGTGGGATCGACCGCCGACTGGTGGCCGTCGCCGAACAGCGTCACGAACCAGTCGCTGTTCTGAATGCCCGCAACTTCCATCGTCCGCGACGGTCCTCCCTGGCTGTTGTTGTCCTGGGTGCCCCCGTAGATGTTGTAGAACGGCGTATCGTAATCGACGGCGACTTTGTAGAACTGCGTAATGGGCAGATTGTCGATGTAACGCCAGCTCCTGCCGAGATCGAAACTCTCGTAGAGTCCGCCGTCGTTGCCGACCAGCAGATAATTCTCATCGCTGGGATCGAAGGCCATCGCGTGGTGGTCGACGTGCTTGGTATCGTGTTCGAGCTTCGTAAAGTCCTCACCGCCGTTTTCCGTGACGTGCAGGTGCACGTCCATCTGGTAAACGCGGTCGAAGCTGTGCGGCGATGCGAACAGTTCCTGGTAGTAGTGCGGGCCGGTACCACTCGACAGATAGTCGTTTTGCTTCTCCCATGTCTCGCCGCCATCGGCCGAGCGCCAGAATCCGCCCTTGCGGTTGTTTTCCTCGATCGTGGCGTAAACGACATCCGGGTCCTGCGGGCTGATCGCAAAACCGGTCTTTCCGGTATTGCCTTCGGGCAGGCCTTCGGTCAGTTCGCGCCAGGTTTCGCCGCCGTCTTCCGACTTGTGAATACCGGTGCCGGGGCCGCCGTCCATGAGCACCGCAACGCTGCGCAGCCGTTGCCAGGACACTGCATACATGACGTCGGGATTGCGCGGGTCCATGTGCACTTCGGACACACCCGTGTAGCGGTCGTCTTTTTCCGTGTTGCCGAGCCCGTCGCCGAGTACCTTGCGCCAGCTCTCGCCACCGTCAGTCGACTTGTAGAGACCGCGCTCTCCGCCGCCGGACCAGAGCGGACCCTGCGCCGCGACAAAGACGATATTCGAGTCGCGCGGGTCGATGCGGATCATGCCGATGCGTTCGGATTTCCTGAGACCGACATTTTCCCAGTTCCGACCGCCATCGCGACTGCGATAGAGGCCGTCGCCATAGCCTGCGTGCCGGCCGCTGATGTTCTCACCCGAGCCCACCCAGATCGTGTCGGGATCGTTCGGGTCAATCGTGATGCAGCCAATGGAATACGAACCTTCGTCGTCGAACAGCGGCGTCCAGGTCGTACCGCGATTCTCAGTCTTCCACACACCGCCGCTGCCGACAGCGACATACCAGACGCTCCGGTTTTCCGGGTGCACCGCAATATCGGCAATGCGGCCCGACATGAAGGCCGGTCCGACACTGCGGAATTCAAGACCCTTAAACGTCGCTTCATTGAAGCCCGGAGCGTCTTCGTCCTGTGCCGAAACGAATGACGGCACAACAATCGACGCGAACAACGCGATCAGTAACTGGCGCATGGTGTCCCCTTATTTCTCTCTATATCTTTTCGTCAGAGCCAGCTATTCAGCCGACCAGTCCGGAATACGTCCCGGCGTCCAGGGCGCGCCCCGCAGTTCGAGCGCATGCTCGGATGCCGCGACATCGCTTGCCAGCGCTCGCAATGACTGCAACGCGCCCGTAAATTCCTGCGCAGCGACTTCATACGAGTCACGGTAGTTGCCACCGGCGGTCGACTGCGAGTAGACGAGTCCGGTGTATAGCGCTCCGGCGCGGGAGGCAATCGGCATCGGCGTCGGCTCGTTGCGGCCGGCAACGGTCGAGTCGCCGCTGATCGCCGTTTTAATGTCCGCGAGCCGAGTCGTCAGCCGCTGCACGCGATCGCGTTCCTCTGCACCAGCCGGCGGCGTATTGACGATCGCCGCTCGAAGGTGAGCGAGGCGATTTTCCAGTTCGGACATCGCTCCGGTGCTGCCGGCCACGGCGCGCTGCAACTCGGCAACCCGGATCTGGAATGCCTGCAGCGCGCGCCGGTCGTCCGTTATCTCGGGGCTCGCCTCAAGTGCCTTCACCGTGAAATCCTGGTCATCGCCGATCTCCTGCAATACGCCGTCGCGCTGAACCGCGAGACGCGCCGAGTAGGTGCCCGGCAGCACCAACGGCCCGGCCGGCGGCCGCTGCCAATACGGCCGTTCTCCGGTATCGGCAAGATTGATCGGATCGGGCGGCGGCAGGCGCAGGTCCCACGCCGTGCGGTGCAGGCCCTTATCTGCCGTGCCCGTGATCTGCCGGACCACGTTGCCCGCCGCATCGCGAATTACGATGTACAGGTCGGGGCCCGATTCACGATCCTCGGCACGCAGCGCATCCCAGGACGGATACGGCGTATCGCCACCCGCTTTCTCAACGTCGATCTCGCGTTCGCGTCGCTCTGCTTTGCGCGATTTCACGCCGTCCTTGAGATAGTAGGTAAACACAGCACCGTTCGGCGGATTGGGCGCCGTGAAAAATTCAGCGCCCATCGACCCCTTCTCTCGACGGTCCCAGAGATCGCCTTCGACGTAGAGCCACGGGTCGCGAACTGCGAACAACTGCATATCGTCAAGCGAGGCAGCACCCGTGCGCAGTGCCGAGTAGTCGTCGAGAATATAGATGCCGCGCCCGAAAGTGCCTACGACGAGATCGTTTTCGCGGGCCTGAATTTCAATGTCACGCACCGCGATCGTCGGGAAGTTGCTTTTGAGTGCGTGCCACGACGCGCCGCGGTCCTGCGAGAAAAACAGACCGAACTCGGTGCCGACGAACAACAGATTCGGGTCGACGTGGTCTTCGACAATCGTATGTGCGGAACCGCGCTCCGGCAGGTTGCTCGTGATTGAATTCCAGGAACGGCCGCGATTCTCGGAACGCAGTACGTACGGCTTGTAATCGCCGCGCTTGTGATTGTCGAACACGGCATAGACGACGTCCGCATCGTGTGACGACGCGAGGACGTCCTCAAAGTAGGACATGTCCGGTACGTCGTCGAACCGCATCGACCTGCGCCACGTCTCGCCGCCATCTTCGGTAACGTTGAGTACACCGTCGTCGGTACCGACGTAGATCAGCCCTTCCTGCAGCGGGCTCTCGCTTAAGCCGATGGCGCTGCCGTACATCGATGTCGAATCGTTCTTCGCGATCGTGTCTACGCCCCAGACCCGGCCCATGACTTCAAGCTCATTGCGGTCAAGCTGCCGCGTCAGATCGGGACTCACCTTGCGCCAGCTATCGCCCCGATCGTCGGAGCGGAACAGGTATTCGGCGGCATAGTAGAGCCGTTGCGGCGCATGCGGGCTTACGATCAGCGGTGTATTCCAGTTCCACTTGTAGTCGTTTTCGCCACTGTCGGGATGAGGTGCAATGTAGACGCGCTCCTGCGTACGCCGGTCATAGCGTGCAAGACCGCCGTACTGATATTGTGCGTACAGAATGTCGGGATCGGTCGGGTCGAACTGCGGTTCGTAGCCGTCGCCGCCCAGTACGATGTTCCAGTCGGAGTTCGTAATACCGTGCGTCACCGTGGTCCGCGATGGCGCACACAGCGAATTGTTGTCCTGGGTGCCACCACAAACGTTGTAGAACGGCTCCGCGTAATCGGGCTGAATGCGGTAAAACTGAGTGACGGACAGGTTGCGCACATGACGCCAGGTCTGTCCACGATCCCAGGTCTCGTAAATGCCGCCGTCGCCGCCGATGTAGAGGTGTTTCGTGTTATTGGGATCGATCCACAGCGCGTGGTCGTCGACATGCCGCCATTGCTGCGACAGCGGTGTGAAGGACTTGCCGCCATCCTCGGACTTCATCGTGAACGTATTGAGCGCGTACAGACGATGCGGGTTGTGCGGATCGACCACGAGCTCATTGTAGTACTGCGGGCTGTTGGTCATGTACGACGACTGTTTGCTCCAGTTGCTGCCAAAGTCAGTCGAGCGATAGACGCCTTTTTCCTCGTCGTTGGCCTCGACGATCGCGTACATCGTGTCCGGCGCGCTCGGCGCATTGGCCAGACCGATGCGGCCCATGTGATCGCCGGGCAGACCGGCCTTGATTTCGGTCCAGGTCGCGCCGCGATCGGTGCTCTTGTGGATACCGCTGCCCGGACCGCCGTTGATCAGCACCCAGACGTGACGCCGGCGCTGATAACCAGAGGCCACGATGACGTCCGGGTTGCGTGGGTCTACAATGAACTCGTTGATCCCGGTGTGCTCGTCGATGTCGAGTATGCGCTCCCAGGTCTCACCGCCGTCGGTCGTTCTGTAGAGCCCGCGATCACCGCCGTCGTTCCACAATGGCCCGTGCGCCGCGACCAGCACCTCGTCCGAGTCCTCGGGGTTAATCCAGATCTTGCCGATGTGGCCCGAGTCTTTGAGGCCCATGTTTTTCCAGCTTTTGCCGCCATCGGTCGATTTGTACACACCGTCACCGTAGGCAACGCTGCGCTGTGCCTTGTTCTCGCCTGTTCCTACCCAGATTATTTTGGTATCGCTCGGGTCGATCTCTACAGTGCCTATCGCGTACGAACCTTCGTTGTCGAAGATCGGCGTCCAGGTCGTGCCGCCGTTGTCTGTTTTCCAGAGGTTACCCGACGCCACTCCGACCAGAAATTCGTGGTCGCCGCCCGGGTAGAAGGCGAAGTCGGAGATGCGGCCCGACGTGATCGCCGGTCCGATGTGGCGCAACGGCAGAGAGGACAGCGGGTGTTTGTCCCCGTTGTCGTCGTCAGCAAATGCAGGTATTGCGAAAACACCGACCACGATAGCGGCGAATACAGACAGACTAAGCCGATGAAGCATTGATTTCCCCATTTGAGTTGGTCTTTTGACTCGGAACCGGCGCCCCGAGATTAAGATCACGAAACGATGCCGCGAGCAGCGCGAAGAATGGCTGTCTATGGGGGATTGTGCAAGTCGAACATCTCGAGTCCCCTGGACGTGCCATTTCGGGTCAGGCCTTGCCTCTGTGCGCCGACAAAAAAGCACTTCGTGGTGCGACTGGTGTTCCGCTGACGCGAAGTACGGGCAAATTTGTCAGAGATCCGCAGCCATCCTGGAGATGGTCAAGGACCCTTGACACTGGCGGTCCAATAGGTCAAGGTCCGTTGACATCAACGCCACGGAGCCTGCTATGGAGTTCGACCTATCTTCCAAACCGAATCGCCGCTTTCTCGTCCGTCTATGTATTTCGGTAGCGGCGCTGGCGTTATCTGTATACGCGGCAAAGCATCTAATCGATCAGGGGAACGCTGACGGTCCTTGGCTCTGGTTGCTGGCACTGATTCCAGGTTTGGCAATGATTGGCATCTTCTACGCCTATGGAATGCTCATCGTTGAACAGAAGGATGAGTTCCTGCGAACGCTCATTCTTCGGCAGTTGATCATAGCCACGGGGCTCGCACTTTCTTTTGCAGCGGTCTGGGGCTTCCTGGAGCGGTTTGGGCTGGTATCACATGTCTACTCCTACTACGTGGTGGTTGCCTGGATTGTTGGGTTCGGAATTGGCGGTCTCGTGAACAGACTTACTCACGGCACATGGGGAGAAATGAGTTGAAGAATCGGCTCAAGGATTTGCGAGCTGAACGAAATTGGAGCCAGAAGGAACTTGCCCGACGCCTGGAAGTTTCGCGGCAAAGCGTAAATGCAATTGAAACAGGCAAGTACGATCCCTCATTGCCCCTCGCGTTCCGCATCGCAGATGTCTTTTCTTTACCCATTGAGGACATTTTTTGGCCGTAACTAGATTCGACGACTTATAGGGATTGCAAACATGGAAGGACTGGAAGCAACACGTTACATCGCGGCAGCACTAATGCTAGCCGGAGGCGCGATGGGAGCTGGAATTGGACTCGGCATCCTTGGCGCAAAATTCTTGGAAGGAGCAGCGCGTCAACCTGAGTTGGCACCGATGCTCAGGACGCAGATGTTCCTTGTCGTCGCGCTAGTGGATGCGATCGCAATGATCGCTGCGGCGATGGGGCTATACCTGCTGTTTGCGAACTAGGCGTCACCATATTCCCGGCAGCCAATTCTGTCCCGCAAAAGCGGGTCCCGGGGGCTTCAGAGGGTCTGATTCTGTTGAAAAACTCCGTTTTCAGAATTTCAAGTTTTCCATTTGAGATTTGCCGCTAATTTCGTATCGTAGATACGAGGAGGTAGTGCAATTACCATGAAAATCTCTCCTGGCGCAGCTCAGAGCGGCTAACCGACGTTATCGATTGCGCGCAGGATCAAACAAAATTCTTCACGAATTTTTGGGCGCTCGCAAAACAGAGTTTTTCAACAGAATCGACCCATTTTCGCCCCTTGTCCACGATAGAGTCCGGTTGCTGAATTCCGTGGATAACCGACGGGTCAGGATGCGACTTCGTCGGACACCGTCTGTAAGATCGAATACCCGACCTGTTGAATAACCCCTGTCTTTAGGCCAAAACTGGTCGGCGATTGAGTTTTCCAGGCAAATATTGTTGACGGACAAAAAGTCGGCGGAGAACTAGAACAATAAATCGGAAAAAAGATGAGCGGCCGACCACGCGCTTGCAGTTGAGTGCGATGGCGATCATCAAGAACTGAATCTGGACTTTGGGAAGTCCGCGATGTCTCGCCCGCCGCAGCCCGTGACTCTGTTGGCCCTCACCGAACAAACTTTCGATCTTCCATTTCCGTTCGACCAAGCGTTGGCGGAAGGTGGGTGTTGACTGACGCCGACGTACCGCCTCCACTTCATCCTGATGAATGCCTCGGTAAACGAAACGAGCCCTGAACTTCTGGTTATCAGGGAGGCAACTGCTGCTCATTGGACAGTGTCGACAATGGCCGCCGGTGATGCGGTAACGCCTTACCGAGCCACGTTCGGTTTTCTCACAGGGATAGAGGTAGTGTGGCCTTCAGGGCAGCGATACCGATCTTTACGCCGGTCGTACTTAAAGTTGCTTGGTGTCAGTTTACCGCGACCGGTGTTGGCATCGTGCATGGGAATGTAGTGGCGAATCTTCTGCTCGCGCAGTTGCGCATAAGTCGGCCCACGACCGTAGCCCCGATCGGCAATCACCTCCTTGATGGCCAGGCCCAGAACATTGCATTGGTACTCAATGCGCTCGGGCAAGATCGGGCACTCGTGCCGAGCACCGGTGGTCGCATAAGCATCGGTGATCATGCGGCTATCGGCGTCGGCACTGAAATGCGCCTTGTAACAGAGCTTCTTGTGAACTCCGGGCCGCGACACCAGCGTCTCATCCGGATCGCTAGCGCTGACGTGAGTCTGGTTGGCCAGCTTGTGCCGCCGCTTGCCCGTCTTGAAATCGTGATAACGATGTTCGTAGTGCTTCAGTGCACGCGCATTGGGATCAGCGTCATCTCGTTCTACCATCGAGTCAATCGCCGCATCTGCCTCGACCAGACTCGCGTCGGCCACGATGCGCCGGCCTCGAATATGACCTTCTTCTCTCCATCGCGCGATCAGCTGCTCAAATATCTCCGTGAAAGTTGCTTCTCCAAATCGGTCTCGGATTCGCGTCATTGAGGAATGATCCGGCACCGCATCGTGCAGGCTCAGACGGCAGAACCAGCGATAGGCCAGGTTCAGATGAACTTCCCGGCAAAGCTCGCGGTCTCCCTCCATCCCATACAGGTAACTGATTAGCTGCGTCCGGAAGAACAGCACCGGATCAATCGAACTGCGCCCGTTGTCGGCGCAGTAAAGATCCTTGGTTACATCGTAGATGAAATCGAAATCAATCCCGGCATCGATACGCCGAAGCAAATGATCCTCGGGTACCAAACTCTCCAAATCGATCGTATCGAATAAAACACGCTGCGAATCCTGTTGACCCTGCATAGCCTGCATCCATCCGGGAGACAGTGAATTTTACTATGCCAACGCCTGCTACATGGACTTTTTCAACAGGCCGTACCGACTATTACAGCTATCGAATAAAATTGATCGCTATGTGATTTTAAAAACCTTACGTGAATCCAACCTAAGCAGCGCCTCTTGCCACGTCGGCTCTGTATTCGTCGAGCACTTCTGTCATCAATTGAATGTCGCTATCGAACGTCTCGGGAAGTAACGGCCCGAAACTGAATCGGAACATGTTCATGTAAGGACTTGTGTAGCCGGGGTCCTTGGAGTGCGGCCGGCCCATATCGCAATCGCGGCCAGCCAGAATAGCGGCACCACGCGTATAGAGTCGCTTATTCAGATCGTCGCAGTTCATGCCGTCCGGTAACTGTATCCAGTGATAGAAACCGCCATTGCCTGTGAACACCTTCAGGCCCATCTTTTCAAACGCCTCGCCATAGCGCGCTCGCTGCCAGTTGTAATGCGCCTCAATGGCCTTTCTTTGACGCGCAACGCGCTCCGGCTTAAACAATTCCACGGCGTACAACTGGCTCGGGTGCGATACGCCGCCCATACCGAACGAACTGAAGTTCGACATCGTCTCGATGTTCGTTTTCGACGCAATAATCCAGCCGATTCGAATGCCCGGACTTTGCAATCCCTTGGTACACGCACCCGACAGAAAAACGTTGGAGTTGTCGAGATCGTTTACGTACTGCAAGCCGCTCACCGAAGGCGAGTGATACATCTCGTACGCTTCGTCCAGCAGAATGCCGTTTTGCGATTCCTCGGCCATCGCCATCAGTTCCTTCAGCTCATCGCCGGCACGCGCGTGACCGGTCGGGTTACTCGGATTGGAGATGACCGGGAAGAGTCTGGTCTTGTGGTTAAGGCCGCTGCGGTCGAAATACTCTGCGTTGGTCGGATGGAAGTTATTCTCAGGCGTCATTGTGACCGTCTTCCAATCCGTGTTGGTCTGCGTCAGGATGTCGAGATACGCTGGCCACTCGACGTTGCCGATACGGACCTGGATGTCGTTCTTAAGAAAAGACAGCACCGTGTAGATGCCAGGTCGTCCGCCTGCAAAAATCATCACGTTATCGGGCGTAATACTCGACCCGTACCAGGTGTTGTAATAGTCGACGATGGTCTCGCGCAGCAGCGGATGACCCCATGCCTTTGGATAGAAGCGGTCTTCCCACGTAACATCGACAGCCGCTGGCAGCTCGGGCCCGTCAAACTTCTCAAGCGGCGTCGTTAACGGAAAGCCCTGCGACCACGGATGCGTACCCTCCGTACCCATGAATTGCCCGAAGGAATCGTGAAACGCGTACAGCGTTTCGTAGATGCCCATCGGCGGGACGTCGCCAAGAAGGAACGAACTGTCAGGGTGCATAGGCGCCCGCCGGCTCGGATCGGGCGGTCTGCTCTGCCCGTCCCGACTGCGCCAGACCGATCAGTCGAAACCCATGCCACAGCACGATCCAGAGCCCGATTGCCAGGGTCGCACCGGAAACTGTGAACACGATCAGATACGGGCGAATCGTCAGCATCATCTCCTGGAAGGATCCCCCATCGAATGTCCCTTTTCCGATGCCCGCCAGAATCAGGGCCGCAAAAAACACCGCGAGCGAGACGTTGGCCAGCCAGTAACCGGACCTGATCTGTTTACTGCATCCGGCATGCACCGCCTGAGGCACTTCTTCCCGAATCACGTAGAAGATCGACGCCAGCAGGATCATCGTATTGATGCCGATGGTCGAGCCCATCGCATGAGCAACCGTGACATGGGTACCGTGGGTGATCAGATTAAATGCCGGTACAGAAATGAACAACGCCAGCCCCAGGTTAATGAACACCCAGATATCGGCCGCATACAGGAATCGGTACGCGTTGCAGTGGCGGGCCTTTTGCCACTCCTGCAGTGTTTTTCGCCAGTCCCAGATAATTTTGCCGAAGATAAACAACTCGGTCATCGAGACGAAGTAAGCGAACGTCCGTATCCAGGTATCGGAAGGCACCAGATACGTGTGGTGCGCCCAGCCAAACATCAGGTTGAACAGGCCGAGAAAGTACAGTCCGAATGCCATCTTTGAACGTGCCGGCGCTTCGTTTTCGCCAATACGTGTTGCGAGATAGAGCGCTGTACCGTAGACCAGCATGTTCCACGATCCCGTCAAAGCGCCATAGGATTTCCACTGCACGATAATCTCGCGCACCATGCTGTCGCGAAAGAACGGAATCAGCCACAGGTGCGCTTCGGTGTAGGTGATGAAGAAGAAGACGATACCCGTACCCCACATCCAGTAATACACGGGCCAGGGCGCCCTGTCCTTTCTCGCCGTCATGAAGTAATTGACGCCGAACAGGATCCAGGTCAGGAAAATTGGAATACTCAGAACCGGC
Source organism: Woeseiaceae bacterium (assembly GCA_965224505.1). Lineage (GTDB taxonomy): Bacteria > Pseudomonadota > Gammaproteobacteria > Steroidobacterales > Woeseiaceae > UBA1847. The sequence continues at coordinate 357,934 of CBDCZL010000017.1, read as the reverse complement.
GGAAACTCGAAATACTCCCGGCCGCCGAAACGTCCCGACAGGTAGCAGGCAATAATGGCGAGCCCGGTTAGGAGAAAAATCCAGTAGTGCCAGTTTGCGCCGCTGTTCGACCACAGACTCAATCCCTGTTTGCGTGGCAGGTAGTAATAGATCCCGCCAATCGCGATCATGAATATCCACGACACCACCAAAGACACGTGCATCGGCCGTGTCTTGGTAAACAGGAGTTCACGCAGGAACTCGGGAAACAGGAACTGGAAGCCACCGATCACGCCGAACAAAAGACCGACGGCAAGCGCCAGCATTCCGAGGCGCATAAAACGCAGACCGACGTCTGTGCGTCCGTTCGTCATCGCGGGTCGTCCTCCTGGGTAACGGCGCCATACCAATGCACCGTGTAGTTTTCGGGCGGGTACGTCCCGGTTTGGTCGACGAAGCCGAGATAGGCGACCACCGCATCCACTTCGTCCTCGGTGAGTCCGAGATTTGGCATGGTTGCCGTGCCCGACGTGATGAAGACGCGCGCGACCATCTCGCCGCGATTCGAAATGACGTTGGTCAGATCCGGCCCCATGTATCCGCCGAGACCGTAAAACTGGTGACAGGAAACGCAGTTGTACTTCTGAAACACCTCCGCTCCATGCCGCTCATGAGCGGACATCGCGTCGATATGGGGCGTTTCGGTGCCCGCGGTATAGACCTGGGCCGAGTAGAAGACGAAGGCGGTACAGAGTACGCCAAGAATGGCTCGATTGTTGATGCTACACCCCCCAAAGTGCGCCGGTCGCGTTTGAAGCAGTATAGCTGCGTAGCATTCAAACAGGGTTTCAAAAATGCTGACTTTCCTGTCATATTTCGAACATATTTATTGTTATTTTTGTTTTTTTCGAATAATGTTCGACAAACCAGCCAGAAAGTCGATATGGAGTACTCCCGTGGATCGAAAAGACCGAGCTATTCTCAGTGCAATGCAGGAAGACGCCACGCTCACCGTCGCCGAACTCGCCGAACGTGTCAGTCTGTCGCGGTCGGCCTGCTGGCGACGGATACAGTTGCTTGAAGAGAGCGGCATCATCAGCGCGCGCGTCACATTGCTCAATCAGGACAAGCTCGGCCTCAATCTGACCGTGTACTCGGCCATTCGTACGCACGAGCACACCGCCGAATGGTTCGACGGTTTCTACACAATGGTTTCCGGCATGGAAAACGTTATGGAAGTACATCGCCTGTCCGGCGACATCGATTACCTGATTCGCGCCGTCGTGCCGGACATGCGCAGCTACGACGAGATGTACAAGGAGATGATCGCCAGGGTGGACCTCTATGACGTCAGTTCAAGTTTCAGTATGGAGACCCTTAAATACACAACGGCGTTGCCTCTGCACCATGCTTAGGGAGCAATTCTCCCTTCGGTCGAATCTCCCCACCTTGCGGGGCGGAATCGGTCGTTGAGACAATCTCCTCGATGCTGCCCACAGGTTTTTCCGAAGAGGTGGCAGACCCAATTCTGGATGGGGTCCTCCGATCGGCGAACAGACTGGCTGACCCTGGGAAGCGATTGTAGTAGCCAATCGGCAGATCACGCCGTCCGGAATCTGACGAATCAAGATAAACCAAAGCGCCAGGACCTGTTAACACGAATGTCACCAACCCTGTTGTGCCGGGCAGGACGCCCCAATGCCGCGCAACCCATGGATCGGCGAGAGCGGCCGCTCCGTCTTGCCGGCACAAAAAACCGCTTTGGCAGGGTCGATGACATTGGTGTTAACAGGCGCTGGTTCGAGCGCAGCATTCTGAGACACGCTGCATCTGGCGTCGATGTCGTTTTCATTTGGTTAACGGTTCGGATCAGTGTGACGATCAGTGACGCGACGACCGACGGAGTCTAGAATCTTCGGGATTCACCGGGCCAGTGCTCGCCACTTTTTTCGGAGACAGCCAACCGCCATGAGACGCTCACTCGCGCCGATCGCAGCACTGTTGATCAGCGTATTTATCCTGCTCATGGGGCAGGGATTGCAGGGCACATTTCTGCCGGTTCGGGCAACACTGGAGGATTTTTCCGCTATTACCATCGGCCTGATGGGCGGCGGCTACTTCCTGGGTTTCACACTCGGCTGCCTCAAAGGCGGGGAACTGGTTAGAAGCGTTGGGCATGTGCGGGTGTTCCTCGCCATGGCAGCGCTGGCCTCGGCAGCCCCGTTACTACACGGCCTTATCCTGCAGCCGTGGGCCTGGGTCTCGTTTAGGTTGTTGACGGGTTTTTGCCTGTCGGTTGTCTACCTCGTAATCGAGAGCTGGCTGAACGAGCGCGCAACCAACGAAAACCGCGGTCTGGTTTTTTCCGCTTATACGATGCTCACGCTGACAGTACTTGCCGTCGGACAGATGATGACCTTGCTCTACGACCCGTCGGGCACGCAGCTCTTCGCGATCGCATCGGTACTTGTGTCGATTGCCGCGATTCCCGTTGCACTTTCGACCTCGCCGATGCCGGATACACCCCACGCCGTCTCTATCGATCTCCGGGCGATCTTCGAGGCCGCACCCATCGGTGCGCTGGGCTGTCTCGCGACCGGCCTGGCCAACGGCGCATTTTGGGCGCTGGCTCCTGTGTTCGCACTGGGGATTTCCGACGACACGGCCCATGCCGCCTGGTTCATGACCTGGGCGGTCGTCGGTGGTGCAGTGGCACAATGGCCGCTCGGAATCCTGTCCGATCGCATCGGGCGCCGCCCGTTGATAATCGGGCTTCCCCTGGCCGGAGCCGTGATCGGTATCGGTCTTGTAGCGAGCGCGGGCACCGCTTCGTTCGGTTTAATCAGCGTGCTCGGTGCAGCCTGGGGCATGGTTGCTTTCCCCCTATACGCTATCTCGGTGGCATACAGCAATGACTACGCCGACCCGCATACCTACGTCGCTGTCTCCGGCAGCCTGCTGCTCATGTACGGTATTGGCGCCACCGTCGGTCCTTTTGCCGCATCGGCAGTCGCCACAGTAATTGGATATCGCGGACTGTTTGTCTTCGCAGTAGCAGTTCACGTGCTATTGACCGTCTACGCGATGTTGAGAATGACCCGTGTAACACTGACCTGGCCCGAAGAGGCGATCGCGTTCAGCGACGCGCTGGCAGCGAGCCAGACAGCATCTCAGGTCTACGAAGAAACGATCCAGCAGGACGACTGAGCAAAGGCTGAACAGCTCGAGGATTGGGAGCAGGCAACGATCGTTGCGTCGCCGGAACGAGTCCGGTCATTACTCGATGCAGAAGAGACCGAAGCGACGCCTGTGCTCGACATCGGCGATCTCGACCCATCGTCGAATCGAAATACCCACGCGCCCGGAATTGCTGCCTTACAAAAATCCTTTTCGCCTTCGCGTAGCACCTCGCTTTGTGGATCGCGCTCTTGTCTTCGAAATACCCCACCACCTGCGCTACGGCGTACTTCGGCGGAATCTATATCGTCAGCGGCTCATGCCCTGGCGTTACAGTAAATCTCGCGGAATTGTCAAACTGCTACTGCTTCCCAGGCAGGGCCGGGGAGCTCCTCCGTTTACCAATCTGTGCCCAAGCTTAGGTTTTTACTCTGTTTCCGATTGTCATCGGATCATACCAAGGCATTAATGCCAGTGAAAAACACCCGAGGTGACCGACCTATGGGCGACTTCGTGGCGGCAGGCCGTTCAACAAAAACTACTGTCAGGCGGTCAACTTATCGGCCGAAGGAGCAACACCGAAGTGGCGTTTGTACTCGCGACTGAACTGAGCCGGAGATTTGTAGCCCACCATGAAACCAGCCTCGTTCGCATTCCTGCCATCGATGATGTAGCTACGTGCCCTGTTGAGTTTTACCGACTTGGCGTACTGCAGGGGCGACAGGTGCATCACCTCTTTGAACTTCTTGTGAAAACCCGATGTACTCATATTCACGACGCCTGCCATCTCATCGACCGACAACGACTTGTCGAGATTCCGGTGCACGTAGTCGACGGCTTTTGAGATTTGCCTGATTTGCCCGCGTTGTTGCAGAAGATGAACCAACCCGCCGCCCTGCCATAAAGTCAATAGACGGAAGTAGATCTCTTCAATGATCGCCTCACCGAGGATGGCGGCTTCACGCGAGCTGTCCAGTGTCGTCAGGAGCCGGATGATTGCATCGAGCATCCTGTCTTCCAGCGGCGCAGAAAAAATGGCGGACGGGTCGATCTCGAGTTCCGCTGACTGAGGCGGCTCGACCGACTCCATCCTCAACATTAGCCTCGCAAGCTTGTGCTGGTCGAAATAGAGTCCGGCGCCGAGCAACGGCTCCTGCATCGTTGCTTCAGTCACTTCGCATTCGACGGGCAGCGGGGCGAACAGGGCCAGCAAGTTGCCTGGCTGGTAGTCGTACCGCCTGCCTTCCAGGTACACGTTCTTTCTGCCCTGAGCGGCAATGACGATTCCGGGCTCATAGACGATCCTTGTCTTCCCGTGCGGCTCCGAGCCTCGGAACGTAAACAGCCCCTCAACGCCCGTGTCGAAAAGACCGTCTTTCGGCGTATGTTTATCGATCAGCCTGACCAGCTCATCCAGTCTCGTGCGCAGGTCGTGCATGTCCTTTGACTCCTCTTAAGCATGACGACACTATCCGGGTTTTAAGGTGAATTGTCTAATCCACCTGAAAGTTATAGCTTTAGGCAAGTATTGGAGACTTTCGTATATTCAATCAGACGATTGTCGACGGCATAGTTATGACTTATCGTGAAGAGTTGGAGAACCCGTATGGCCAGGACAGTATTGATAACCGGCGCATCCTCTGGATTCGGCAACTTGACCGCGAAGACGTTTCAACGGGAAGGCTGGAACGTGGTAGCGACAATGCGATCGCCGGAGAAAGAGCAAGAACTCGACACACTGGAAAACGTTCTGGTGACTCGCATGGACGTAACGGACCAGGCAAGCATAGATGCGGCCGTTGAAAAGGCCCTCGAGACATTTGGCTCTATTGATGTCCTCGTCAACAACGCTGGTTTTGGCGGCATCGGGCACCTCGAGCAGCACAGTGAACAACAGGTTTTCAGCCTGTTCGATACGAACGTATTCGGTGTGGTGAGAGTCAGCCAGGCCATCTTGCCGCTGATGCGCCAACAAAAGGGTGGCGCAATCATTAACGTGACCTCCTCGGCAGGCTATTTCGGACTGCCGCTCTACTCGATCTATTGTGCGTCCAAGTTCGCTGCTGAGGGGCTCACGGAGTCGATGGCGCAGGAATACAAGGCGTTCAATATCGCCGTCAGGGCGGTTGCACCCGGTGGCTACGGCACAAGCTTCAACGCGTCGACAGACAACAACCTTGAAAAGGGCGATGAGGAACTAAGGCACAGCGCGCAGAAAATCGCTGCCCAATTTGCAGCATCGGCAGAGGAGTTACAGCGTCAGAGCGGAGCCGAGGCTGACCCGCAGGAAGTCGCCGACAGGATTTTCAAGTGTGCAACCAGCAATGCACCGGTTCACAACGTCTGCGGGGCGGACGCCGAACGCATCGTTCAGATGCTCGAGTCGATGCCGCGACATGACTTCGTCGAAGCCATGTCGGACATGCTCACGCCCGAGGACTAGAGGTTCATGAAATGGCAAGGCGAACGATCAAGAGAGTTGCCAGCACGCTCGCCGGTGCGATGCTGCTTTACTACGCAGCGCTGCTGGTCAGCAACAGCGGAAACGAGGTACCCGTGAAGACGCAAGATTTAAGCACTGACCGTCATCGTACAGTCGCCATATTCGGCGCCACCGGAACCATCGGTGACGGCCTGCTGAAGGCTGCAATCAACGATCCCAACGTCGATACGGTACGTGTCTTCACGCGACGACCGTCGCCACGGATTAAGGCAGGCGTTGCGGCTGGCAAGGTCGAGATGATTATCCACAAGGACTACCTTGATTACTCGGCGATTCTCGATGAACTCACGGATGTCGACGCCGTATTTTGGGCCATTGGCCTGAGTGCGGTGGGTATGAACGAGGAGACGTACCGCGAGATTCACTCAGACTATCCGGTGCGATTCGTTACAGAGTGCCTGAGAGTGTGCGGTCAAGACGAGATTTCTTTTCACTACGTCAGCGGTAGTGGCGCGAAAGCCGATTCTCGTATGATGTGGGCTCGAGAGAAAGCGCGTGCGGAAGGCGAGCTTGCTCAACTGGCGGCCGGCACGAATCTTCGTGTGATCTCGTATCGCCCGTCGGTCATTTTGCCGACAGAGGCAGAGGCACACCTCGGGCATCGCATCGGCTACGCGATTCTCGCTCCCATTAAGGCCGCAGTTGCCGCTGAAGCCATGGGTCAGTCCATGCTCGAGGTCAGCGCCCGCGGCCAGCAATACCCGAACGACACGATCCTGGAAAACAAGGCAGTTATCGAGCTGAGTCGCGCGTATCAGGACAGACAGCGATAAACGCTGAATAACGTTTCCAACACGCAACGGCGCCACATAGGCACCCTATTCTGTTCGGTGGTGATGGGTGCTATCGACCAAGAATTGCATCTGACTGATTTCCAAAGTTTTCTGGCCGGTACCAGGGAGCAGTTGCATGGATTCGAGCGAAGGTCAATCCAGACGCCAGTGACAGCCTTCGTGACCTCGGATAGAACCATCGAAACCTTCTCGGAAATGATCTGACGAGACAAAGCGATGACTTCACTCAAGCCCTTGTCATCCAATCGGTCTCCGCGGAATCCAGTTTGGAGACCGCCTGGTTCGTAGCTAGGTATTTTACCCACTACTATTTGCATATGGCGCACTCAAGGCCTTATCGTATATGGGCTTTTTCAAGTACTTAGGAAACTCGGTACAGGGAAACCTATAGAAATATAGCCGAAGGAGAGCGCTATGGACAGGCCTAACATCACGCAAGAGTTCGTCGATAACCTGAAGTTCGACCCCACCGGCAAAGCGAACCAGATATTTTTTGACAGGAAGGATGGCTACTTCGGAGTCCAGGTTGGTAAGACGAAGAAGTCGTTCGTCTTTCAGAGCTACAAGCGACCCCGCAAGGTCTTCGCCGATGTCAGCGACAAGTCGGTCAAAGACGCCCGGACTGAGGCCATGGGCTACAAGGTGCAGATCGACAGCGGTATCGACCCGTGGAACAAGGAGATCGGAACCAGCGCGCGCACGCTCCGTGATCTCGTCAAAGAATGGCTCGACAGTCCGCGCAGTTCGAAAAAGGGTCCGCGCCGCGAGACCACCATCGCCGACTGCTGGGATCAGCTTGAGCGCTTTGTCGGAGATCTTCTCGATAAGCCGTTCGACTCATTCACGCGTCCGCAGATGACGCAGCGATTCGCACAAATCCAGAATGGCAAGATCAAGTCGCCGCAGGAGAAGCCTCGCAAGGGCAAAGAGTTCATCGGCACCGAGTCTCAGGCGCAAGCCGTGTTCAACTACCTGCGTGCCGTCTACACGTATGCCGAAGAAGAATACGACCTGCCCTCGCCTATCTCCGCTCGGCTGAAAAAGCTGATTCCGCATCATAGTGACGACAGCGAGGTTCACGCTGCGCTCTCCGACGACGAGCTAGCCGCTATAGGAAAAGCGCTGACCAGTTGGAGCGGCAATGCCTACTGCCCGCTTCTCTTTAAGATGATGCTGTTCACGGGGCTGCGCGTATCCGCAACCATTCGCCTGCGCTTTGACTACCTCGAGGATGATGTCATCGTGTTGCCCCTCCGCCTCACTGGCATCAAGAGTAACCGCCAGCATGTAATTCCGATCACGCCGCAAATTCGCGCGGTCATCGACGAGCTTGAGGAAATACGTATCAGCGACTGGATGTTTCCGGCGAACAGCAAGAGCGGGCACATGACGACGATCAACTGGCCTGTCTCGGTGCTCCGTGATGTCAGTGGCGTGCAGACGACCAACCACAGCTTTCGGTACACGCTGTCAACGGAAATGGAACGGCTAAATATCGACAATCAGGTTCAGGCGCTTGTCATGGATCACGCTCCAGAAAAATCCATCAGCGACCGGTACCGTATGGAGGCATTCCGCGAACGCGTGCTGCCAGCACTGACTGAGGCCAACGCTGTCATCATGAAAAAGCTATTCGGGTGAGATTTAGGCCGAATAAACTCGGAACTTGTGTTCGTAGGTAAAGGACCCTATATTTAGCTGAACGACGAGCGCCAGTGTCCGGTAAGGTCAGCGCTCACGAAACAAATTAACCGGGCATCTCCATTCGCGTGGGGGTGCCCGGTTTTTTATTGCCCGGAGGAAACGTGCAAAAGGGTCAGGACAGGATGCTGACGACGATGGTCACGGTCAAGAACAAGGCCACGGGCCAGTTTGTCGATATCCCCGCCTACAAGATGCTCGACACCGAGCAGATGGCGATTGTCACGGGGCTCAGTAATCGGTGGTTCCAAGACAGGCGCAAAGCCGAGGATGGCCCGACCTACTACCGCTGCACAGACCAAGTCATTCGCTACCTGTGGCCCGATTGGGTTGACTGGCTCCAGCAGCAGGAGGTGTCGCGATATGCGCGCGTCTTCGACGATTGACTACTCCGTGCGGAAATACTTTCGCCTCGATGAGCTTGAGGCCGTGTACGGCATCAAGATGTCCTACGCACGCAAACTAATTGCAGAAGGTGAATTCGCAGCGTCGCAGCTTCGCGGACCCGGCGGCGTGGTACTGGTGTCACGCCAGACGCTCGAGGACTACATCGAATCAAAGAAAACCCCGACAGGGACGAATCTCTGACGGGGCTGTTTCTTCGCAACGGACAATACCGATAGGAGGTGGTATGTCATGGACAACAATACGAAAGAAGACCGGTTCCGCGCAACGATCGTGGGCAAGAATTTGCGTCACAAGGTTGCCGGCATGAACAAAGTACGTCTCGACGAAGCGGAGTTCTTCAGCGACTGCATTCGCATCGCAGAACTCCTTGAGCCGCACCTGATGGATCTCGTCTACGAGGAGGCGGCGGAGCGTGCTGACCTCAATATCCCCGAACCGCCACCGCTGGAATCGTCAGTCGAGTGCGTGGCGTTCATCAAAGACAACCTGCACAACAACCAAGCCCTCTTGCGCACCTTCACGCGCCTTCGGGAGATTGTCGATGCGCAGGAATTCCACTTCAAAGAATCAGGAATCGACCTATGAACATCTGCCCCCATTGTCACGACGACACCACGAATCTGAAAGAGGCACTACGGCGTGAGCGGCAGAACGTATCTAACCTTCGCCGTGAGCGAACAGCATTGCGACAAAAGCTCGTGGAGAAGGAAGTCATCATCAGGGAACTGCGCGCGCAGTTAAAGGAGAAGGAATGAAGAAGCTCGACGAGATCATCACATCAATTTACGAAGGTGACGGTATGTCGCGCCCATTCGGAGGCGAGCCTATTCGCAAGACATACTATGTCCACGTCTTCGAGCACTGGGATAGGCGCGCACGACTGACCCCCGCACAGATATCAACTTTCGGACGGGCGAAAGTCGCGATCCTCGACCAGACTGGCGTCATGCTGCCGCACACGACACCAACGGCATGGGCCGAGTTCGTCTCCTCGAAAATCGAAAATACTCGCAGCGAATTCGAACTCAGTAACGGCCAAATCATCGCGCATCGCGACTACGTCTGCGATTGATAAACCAGCGGGTCCGGGCCCAGACCGCAGAAAGAGCAAGTCGCCCAATGAGCAAGACATGGAAAATCATCATCTTCGTCGTGTCAGGGAGGCGGCGAGAGCCTACAAGGAGTTCGGCTGGGCACCGCTGCCGGTAGCCCACCGTGACAAGTACCCGGCGAACCGACAGGGCCTGCCCTTGGACGGCTGGAAGAAGTACCGTTGGCGCGACGACAACGACTTCAATGACAAGGCCGACAACATCGGCATTCGCTTCGACGACGACGTAGACATCGACCTCGACACGATGGAAGCAAGGCAGCTCGCAGCGTGCATTCTGCCAGCCACTGCCACCTACGGACGCGAAAGCGCACCGCAGAGCCACTGGATCTACAAGGCGGAGGCGGAATTCTGCCAGTTCTCCTTCAACGACGAAATGATCGTCGAAATCAGGACCGGCGGCGCGCAGTCCGTGGTGCCACCGTCGATCCACGAAGCCGGTGAGGCTATCGAATGGGACGGTGACTGGCGCGAAGACATCGCCGAGGTCGATGGTGACTATCTGACGAGCCGCGTGCGCGTACTCGCGGCGGCCTGCCTCGTCTGCAAAGGGTGGCCGGGGAAAGGCAGTCGCGACATCCTCGCCGACGCCATGACAGCTATCTTCGTGAAAGCCGGTATTGACCTTGAGGATGCACAGAACCTGATCCTGAACATCGCGCGCGTCGCGGGTGATGATGAGGTCAAGAAGCGACGCAAGAAGGTGAAAGGAAAGCAACATGGCATCCCGGCCATGAAGAAGATAATTGGCGACAAGGCTGGCCAGCAGGTATTGGAATGGCTGGGTGTCAGTGGCGACGTGATCGTATTTGACGAACCCGTGGACCTGTTCGCAGTAACAGACGCGCCGGTCCTCGACCTCAGCATCGTTCCGCCTGTGATTACGAAACGCGCGTACGACATCGCAGAACGCGCTGGCTGCAATATCGAGAACGCACTCATCCCCGGCATCATCGCGCTGGGAGCCGCTGCTGGTCGAAACGTGCTGATCCAGCCGAAGGCGAAGGACAAGTCGTGGACCGAGCCGGCGACCCTGTATGGCGGCATCGTGCAGCCTAGCGGCGCGCTCAAGTCACCGCCCGCTAACGAAATCGTAACGCCGCTGAAAGACCGCCACTTTCAACGCATCGCAGAATGGGAGATCGACTGCGCATCGACGAAGGCCGACGAAGCGAAGCCGGAGCCGCCACAGCCGTTATTCGCAACGAACACGACGATTGAGGCACTGGTTCGTGACCTCAGCCGATCCACCGGCCTCCTGTATTTCCCCGGTGAACTGGCAGGACTCCTGAAAGGCGCGAACCAGTACAAGAAGCAGGGCAATGACGTCGAGCTAATCATGGAAATCTATGACGGATACGCCTCGTCCACGCGCCGCAAAGTCACCGCCAACATCGACATCAAACGCGCCTGCCTCGGCCTGTACGGAACCATCCAGCCTGAAATCGCAGCGGCCTACCTGGTTACAGAGGAGAACTCGCAGAGCGGCATGATGGCGCGTTTCGGACTGCTGGTGTACCCCGAACCCATTGCCGCTGACATCCTCGACCGCGACGTGGACGAGGACGCACGTGCCGCCTACGCGAATCTAGTCGACGGACTCATCAATACGTTCGTCGACAGCGACTGGGAGCACCCCTGCATCTTCACGCTGGCGAACGCGCAGCGCTTCACCGACTGGGTCAACCGCGAACGTCGCGCCAACCTGACCCGCGATGGTGAGTACGGCGTCCACTGCGCCAAGCACATCGGCCTCGCGGCTCGACTGTCGCTCGTCTTCCATCTGGCGCAGCTACAGATCGACGTGCCCTCCGTCCGCGAACCTGACGGCCTCCCCGCCTGCCGCGTGCGTAATCTGGCTGGCCAGATGATCGTCAGCGACGACACCGTGGTGTCGGCACTGGCATTCATCGAGTATCTGCGCGGCCACCTGGCTCGAATTTACGGCCTAAGCGATCACGAGGGGCGGGGCGCGAAGCAGGGCAAGTCGCTCGCGAAACTGATACTGGAGCACCCCGAATGGGATAGCGTCACGCTGAGCCAAGTTCGGAAACACGAGCGGCGACACTTGCGGAGTGCCGAAGATGTCGAGGCAGCGTTCAGGTTCCTCGATGCAAGCGAATGGGGCAGGTACAACGAACGTGACCAGTCGAAGAGCGCGCGACCGGCACAACGGTTCGTTATCAATGCGAAGGTGCATGACCTTGAAAAGCCGCGATCGGCGGTCGACCGACCGGGGGAGTAATCACGGTAATCACCCTGATCACGGTGGGGGTTGGTTATAAAAGTGACGACCATTTAATGGGAGATTTGAGGAGAGATAAGTAACAACCAACTACCTACCGTTATTACCGTGATTACTATCGTAATCGTCCGTATCGCGGCGCGAAGCAATCACGGATGCCACCCGTAGTTACTTCGTGGTTACCCTGTTTACTCGAAATCTTGAAAAGTGCTGACCACCGGCTGGTGAGATCAGTGCCGTGCCGGTGGCCCCTCCCCACCCCCTGCCTCGGGTCATCGTTCGATGAGTAAGCGCAGCGCTTCGGGAACATCGGCTAGTGCGGCTAGGTCGCCGCGAGCGGTTACCCACCCGCGGCTCCCACAGATCCGGACGTGCCCGATTCGGGCATCCGGCTCCTCAGGCTATGGTGTCGCTGCGCGACGATAGACACTGTGAACGACACGCGGCGGGGGAAGTGGGTAGCTCGCCGTAAGACGAACAAATTTCTGCCACGTCATCCGCGCATGATAGGAGCGGCGATCGAGCCACTTGCGCCACAGTCGCCGAACCTCGTACAGAAAACGGGCCAGCGCACGCGCGTTACCCGTAATCCCGTAGTAGGCGTAGTGACCCTGGAGCTTACGACTCAGTGCCGCTTGCTGATCAGCCACTGACCAGTGACGATGCACTCGGCACCAGCGACCGATCTCACGCAGCGCGCGGCCAAAATTGGCCTTGGCCGTCTTGCGTTGTACTACCCAACGCCCCTTCCGGGAGCGTCCCCAGAAGTGAGTGAACCCGAGCAGATCGAAGCTGCGCTCGCGCTGCGAGCCGCCTCGTCCTGCGCGTGGCGGACTGCGAAAGTCCAGCAGCCGGGTCTTCTCCGGATGCAGGCGCAGACCGTACCTGGCGAATCGCTTCGCCAGCACGTCAAGCACCCGCCTCGCATCCTCTTCCCGCTCGAAGACCAACACCGCGTCATCGGCATAACGGATCTCAAAGGCCCGTCCCCGAAGGCGTGGCTTGACCTCGTGCTCAAACCATACATCGAGCACCTCATGTAGGTAGAGGTTACTGAGCAGCGGAGAAACCACCCCGCCCTGAGGTGTCCCCCGGTCGGGGTGACTCACCTCACCGGATTCCATGACCCCGGCGTTCAACCACTTGCCAATCGCGCGTCGGATCACACCGTCGCGCACCCGTTGGTCCAGAAAGCTCCGAAGGTGGCCCCATTCGACGTTGTCGAAGAAGCTCTCGATGTCGAGGTCGATGATCCAGCCACCGCCCATCTGCATCAGTCCTTCCCATAGCACCTGAAGTGCCTGGTGGGCATCGCGCCCCGGCCGGAACCCGTACGAGCAATCCAAAAAGTCTTGCTCGTAAATCGGTTCCAGCACCATCAGCACTGTTCGCTGGAGCACCTTGTCCTCCAGCGTCGGAATACTGATGGGACGTGTCTTCTTCGCCTTGCCCGGCTTCGGGATGTGTATCCGGCGCAGCGCCGGTGCCCGATACCGACCGGACTTGAACCGTTCGAGCAAGCTCTTAAGGTTCGCCTCCAGCTCGGCCTCGTACTCTACCGCCGTCACACCGTCTATCCCGGCCGCGCCGTCCTTGCGCGTACGCCGGTACGCCTCGCGCAGCCACACCGCATCGATGTGATGCGCTAACGTCGTCAGCTCCAGCTTCGGCTCAATCTGAGCCAGTCTCGCTAGCTTCTCTTGTCGCGTTGAGATGATCTCCCGGCTCGACGTCCGCATCATCTGTCCCTCGAGAAGCCCCATAGCCCGGTCCACCGCTTCCCTCCATCGGCTCCCCAGGGGCGGGTTCGCCGGCTTCAGCGGTACTATCAGTGGACTCCGACTGCTCGCTCTCCGTCCCACCTCGCTTCGTTGCCGTCGCTCGGCGGTACCACCGCGTTGTCCCCGTTCGCTCTCCCGGATCGGGACGACGCCCGGGAGCCCGGACCACTTCTAGCGCGGCGCCCGCACCGCCTCTTCACGCTGGAGAAAGCGAGCTCTCCCAGGTTCCTGGACGACCCTTGGCTACATGCCCCGCTCTTCGACCCCGGCGGACCGCTGGCAGCAGGCCAATACGCTGCAAGCGATGCGGCCTTCCGCTAAGTTAACGACGTCGGCTCCGCACATAAATTTCACTTTCGAGGCTCTATCACGCGGCCTGCAGACTCCCTGTGTACGCTTCGCAGTCGGGGTCGCCCCCGGACCACGCAACACTCGGTTCCGGCTGGTGGCCAACCTTTACCGGTGCAGGGCTTGCACCTGCTGGGTCGCAAAGAAAGTTTCCGTCATGTTGTTCCGTCTACCTGACTTCCTCCTTCACCAAGCTTTGCCTGGCGCAATAACCAATTGAATCCATTGAGTGACGATCCAGCGCTTATATTTATATATCCGCGCTTCTGCAAGAAACGCCACAACTGCGGCACTTCGCGCCAATTGAATACCTTGCTAACAACTAGTCGCTCACCACTACCTGTCGCCCTGCTCCATCCATCTGTCTAGCATTTGCATCGTGGACAGCATTCTCGAAATGGTAATCAACGCTTGCATAGGCCACGCGAGCAGCGCGCAGCCAGCGTCAGAGGTGCTTTCCCACAAGCTACGCCAACACCGCGAGAAAAGCTGCGAGAACAGCTATCAGGAGGCCAAGCGTGCCAGAACAGGACAGACCAGAATGCCGCGACGAAAAAGACAGTGATGTCTACCCGCAGGCGAATATCATCCGCCGCGAGCGCCGCCGGGCACGCCCAAACACCAAGATACCTGCGAACTACCTGAGCCTGATCCGCGAGGCCATGTCCCTGCCGTACAGTATCGCGGACCTCCCCGCCATCCTCGGCATCAGCGAAAACAACTTCGCCACCAAACGCAAAGAGGACGGCGGCAAGATCAACCACGCCATACAGGTTGGCCGCGCCAAGCTGAAGGAGAACCTCGTCGGCCCCCTCTACAAGCAGGCCATGGCTGGCGACACCGACATGGCGAAGTGGCTGCTGACGCGCATCTTCCCCGGCGACTTCAACCCCAATACCAAAAAGCACATCGAAGCCGCCGTTCAGGACAACCGCGTCGTCCAAATCGTCCAGATGCCTTCCGCCCTGACGCCCGACCAATACGCCGAGCTGATCAAGGGCCTTGCCCCGCCGCAGGTGATCGAGCATGTACCTGAGTGAATCCTCCACGCCCGTAGCGCGCGCAGCGGCCCTAGTTCCCGAGGAGTTCGACATCTTCTTCGGCGGCGGACGTGGCGGCGGTAAGACCCGTGCGGTGCTTGAACTAGCCGGTCGTCACGCTGAGCAGTACGGCTCCAATGCCAGGATCGTCTACCTCCGCGCCAGCCACAAAGCCCTACAGGAAGTGATAGCCGATGCCCTCCTGCTATTCACGGGCAGCGACCCAAACCTCAAGTTCAACAAACAAGACCAGATCATCACCTTCTCAAACGGCGCGACGCTGACCTTCGATGTTCTGGAGGACGAGCAGTCCTACGCCAAAAAATACCAAGGCCGCAGCCTATCCCTGCTGATCATCGACGAGGCAACGGCGTGGGCGGACCCCCGCATCCTCGATCTCATGCAAAGCAATCTCCGCAAGCAGGGAGTCGCCTGCCGTACCCTCTGGGCTGCAAATCCCGGAGGCGCCGGGCACGGCTGGGTGGCAGAAAGATACGTCTTCCCCAGCCCCGGTCACATGGTGCCGTTCTACGATGCGGAGAGCGAGCGCCACATCGTCTACCTCCACAGCATCTACACGGAGAACCCCTACGTCGACCATGTGCCCTACCTGAAGCGGCTCAAAACCGCCTGCCGAGGCGACGACGCTTTGTTTAAGGCGTGGACCGAGGGTGACTGGCGCGTGGTACGCGGTGCCTTCTTCGCCGGTGCCCTAACAAGCCACAACGAAATTGACATCGCGCCATTTGACCTCTCACAGAGCCCCCTCCGACCCTTCCTCGGGTATGACCACGGCACGCGCGCGCCCTACGTCTGCTACCTCGCAGCGGAGGCCCGTGACTCGATCACGATTGCCGACCGTTACTTGCCGCGCGGATCCGTCCTGCTGCTGGATGAATGCACCAGCGCCACGCCTGATGACTTGGAGGACGGTGGCGGGATGCAGATACCCGACATCGCCTTAGACATCCTCGCCATGTGCTCCGTCTGGAACGCACCCGCGCGCGGCTTCGGTGACGATGCTCTGTTCAGCGACCTTGGCGTTGGCAACCACGGCAAGTATTTCGCCGACAGCGGCGTTCGCTTCGCACCGGCCAAGAAAGGACTCCGACGCGACGGCTGGAGTGTGATGCGCGAATACCTCGCCGCCGCTCAACACGGTGAAGACCCATGCTGCCTCATCAACAAGCGCTGCTGGTACGCGTGGTCGACGATCCCCTACCTCGCGGCCAGTACGACCGACATGGAGGACCTCGCAAAGTCCCGCCGTGACCACGCTGCTGATGCCGTGCGCTACACGCTGCTGAAAGGCGGCGACGATTTCGTGTCTGTGCAGCATGGCTCCTTGGGTGAGGTCATGCCTGCGAACAGCGAATTGATCGCACTGGCGCGCGCTCAGAAGACCGAGCGCGTGATTGAACGAATGAAGAAACGCGGCGTCACGAACGTCAACCTAGCCGCCCTGCGTCAGGGCACCATGAGGAGATGAACATGGACAAGCGCAAGCGAATCGCTCAGATACGACTGGAAGAAACCCTGAAAGGGGAAACGGAGACTCACAAGACACTGCGAGCCGTGGTTAAACGAGTCAAAGAAGCGGTCAGTGATTTTGAGACGGCACGCGCAGACCTCGCGGCCACCGGCAAATTCACGGCGGATGGCATCGACGACGCGCTGGCGCGTCATTATGAGAAAAACGTCAAGCCAGTCTTCACGACACTGCTGAACGATGTCATCACTCCGCGCGTGGAGACACTCGACTCCAGCCTCGCGGCGCTACCTCAGCCAACGATGGTCGAAGTGACCGATGACGACCGCCGCATGTATCTGGAGCGCTTCAAAGAGGACAAGGCGGGCGCGACGAAGGCGGCACTGACAAACCGATCCTTGGCTGCCGTGCTGGCAACCGCTGACCCGTTCTTCACGGGCTTGAGTGAGGACATGCGTGATCGATTCGCGAGCATCGCCACGGACTTCCCCGCAGGCGACAAGCACGAAGCCCTGACAACTCAGCGCGCCGCCGCTGATGCCGTGACGACATTCATTCACTCAACGATGACCGAAATGGGAGACCACGATGCAGCTAATCAGGCAGCTTGACCAAGAAGCCTTCGACGCCCTTGACGAGGGCTTGAAGGAGAACTACGCCGCGACGGAGCAGGACGGCAATACCGTATTCCTCCTGTCTGTTGAGGGAATGACTCACGAGGACGTTTCAGGCCTCAAGTCTGCCCTTGATAAGCAGAAGGCGAAGGTCACCGAACTGAAGACCAAGCTCGACGCCGCTGAGTCGAGGAACGACAGCGAGGATGCGGCGCAGTGGAAGGCTAAGTACGAAACAGCGCGGCGCACCGCTGCAATCTCTGAAGGCGCAGCCGCCCACCAAGGCAACCCCGAAATCCTGCAAGCGCTCCTCAAGGACAAGGTGCAGATGGATGGCGACCGTCTTGTCGTGCTGAACGATGACGGCTGTCAGTTTTCACCGATATAGAGCCAATGCGTTTTCGGCGTAAAGGAGCCACCTGGTTTTCACCGTAATGGAGCCGTTACGTTTTCGGCGTAATGGAGCCACTGCGGCTCTGATTTCAGGCTCGAACTTTCCATAAATGCAGATACCCTCGCGGTTTTTTGAGCGAGGGTATCGATGGCAAACAGGAGGTTCGAGATGTACGAACTACGACAAGTATTGGTGCGCATGCGGCTCGGCGATTCCGACCGGGCCCTGGCCAGGGCGGGTCTGATCGGCCGTCCCAAGGCGAAAGCGCTGCGCCGGCTGGCCGAGGCCGAAGGATGGCTGGATCCGGGGCGGCCCTTGCCCGAGGATGCGGTGCTGGCCGAGGCCCTGCCACGGGCCCGGCCGCGGTCGTCTTCGGTCTCCGGCGTTGAGCCGTTTCGCGACAAGGTCGAGCGATGGGTGGCTCTCGACACACCGTGCCGTGCGATCCACCAGGCGCTCAAGCGAGAATACCAGTACAGCGGCAGCTACTCGTCGGTGTACCGCTTCGTGCAAAGCATCAAGCCGCGCCGACCGAAGGCGACGATGCCGCTCGAGTTTGCACCGGGCGAAGCCGCCCAGATCGATTTTGGCAGCGGCCCGGAACTGATCGACGTGGAGACCGGCGAGATCGTCAAGACCTGGTTCTTCCTGATGACGTTGTGCTGGAGCCGGCACCAGTACGCGGAGATCGTGCTGAATCAGAAGGTACCGACCTGGCTGGAATGCCACCGCCGCGCCTTCGAGTGGTTCGGCGGTGTGCCGCAAAAACTCATCATCGACAACGCCAGGTGCGCCATTACCCGCGCCTGTCGCCGCGATCCCGTGGTGCAGCGCGCCTATGCCGAGTACGCCGAAGGCTACGGCTTCAGGATCGACGCCCTGCCGCCACGACAGCCGCAGATGAAGGGTCGCGTGGAATCGGGTATCAAATACCTCAAGACCGGCTTTTTGCCGTTGCGCGAGTTCCGGGATATCGTCGATGCCAACCGGCAGTTGCAGACCTGGGTCCTCGAGGAGGCCGGCAACCGCGTCCACGGCAGCACGCACGAGCAGCCGCTGGTGCGCTTTGAGATCGAGAAGCCCTTGCTGCAGCGCTTACCGGCGGTGGCGCCGGAACTCGCCGAATGGGCCAAAGTCAAGGTCCACCGCGATTGCCATGTGCAGTTCGAGAAATGCCTGTACTCAGTGCCCTTCAAGCTGATCGGGCAGTCATTGTGGCTTAAGGCAACGCCGGTTACCGTGCGTATCTACCGCGACCACGAGCTGGTGGCGGTGCATTCCCGGCACTTTAAGCCGGGCAGCCGCGCCAGTATCGACGACCATCTGCCGCCGGAAGCCATTGCCTGGAAGATGCGTGATCCGCAATGGTGTTTACGCCAGTCGGAGAACATCGGTGCATCCTGCCATCAGCTGATCCGCACGCTGTTCGCTGACCGGGTCCTCGATAATCTGCGCGCCGCCCAGGGCGTCATCCGGCTCCGTGACAAGTATGGCAGCACCCGCCTCGAGGCCGCCTGCCAGCGAGCGCTGAGCTACAACAACCCGCGCTATCGCACCGTCAAGACCATCCTCGAAAAAGGCCTCGAGCAACACCCCTCGGCACAACGGGCCTTCGACACCCTGGCCGACAGCTACACCGGCCAGGGACGCTTTAGCCGGGACATCAAATCCTTACTGAAACACTGACACAGGAGATATCACCATGAATCCCATGCCTGAACTGGCTCCCATGCTCAAACAACTGCGGCTGTCCGGCATCCTCGACTCACTGGAATCGAGGAACAAACAGGCCATCGACAAGAAAATGGCTTACCCTGAGTTCCTCTCGCTGCTGATCAGCGACGAGATCGCAAGGCGGGAACAAAAGCGCTTTGCCACGCGGCTCAGGCGTGCCGCCTTCCGCACCAACAAAACCCTCGACCAGTTCGACTTCAGCTTCAATCCGAACATCAACTCAGCACTGATCCATGAACTGGTCACCGGACGCTTTATCGACGAGAAGGTCGCGGTTCTCATCGCCGGGCCCTGCGGCACCGGCAAAAGCCACATCGCCCAGGCCATCGGCCATGCCGCCGTGCGCCAGGGTCGCGATGTGCTGTTTACCTCCCTGTCCAAGCTGCTCGGCGACCTGCATGCCGCCAGAGCCACCGACTCCTTCGATCGCAGGTTCCAGAACCTGGTCAGGGTGCCGCTGCTCATTATCGACGACTTCGGCCTCAAACCGCTTCGCCATCCCCATGACGAGGACTTCCATGACCTGATCGCCGAGCGTTATGAGCGTGCCGCCACCGTCATCACCAGCAACCTCGACTTCTCAGAATGGGGCGATGCCTTCCCCAACCAGTTGCTCGGTGCGGCAACGCTTGACCGGTTGCGCCACGCCGCCTACCGCGTCGTGTTGGATGGCAAAAGTTATCGCTCTCCAAGGCCGCTCGACAACCAACTTGAAAAACACCCGGAATCAGGAAAATAATGCACCCGTTCGAGCCTGAAAATCAGCAACAAAAAGTGGCTCTATTACGCCGAAAACCGCTGGCTCCATTACGGCGAAAAATGACAACGGCAACAGGATGCTCGACAATGATGGCATTCTGCTCACCGTGGACGCGCGCATCAAGCAGATGCGAGGCGAAGACAAGTACGCCGCGGCGTTCAAGGGAACGGGCTCGGCTGGCGGTGGTGCCGTTAGCGATGACTCCATTGCCATCCGCGTGCCGCAGACACGCGAACCGCGCCGCTCGCAGATGACATCCGCTGACAAGAAGGCCTACATCGCCAAACATGGTGGCGCGGCTTTCCAAGCGCTGCCCTACTGAGGACCCCGCCCTGGCCCGCAGGAAAAAGGCGAATGGGTCGTCTTCTGATTGTTGGGCGGGGTTCTCTTTATGACTAGGCCTGTAACCATCCCGCCCAACTGGCGGTCGATTGTCGACACCATCCCTGACAAGGTTGGCTTGCTCGCGATCGCGAATGCCTTTGGCATCTGCGACGACACACTGATCCGCTGGCGGCATCGAAATCCCGACCTCGACCTCGCCCTCCAAGCCAAGCTGAAATATCCCCGCCTCCTAGCCAGCAGCCTGACAGCCCAACGTGAATCAGTGCCGCCACCAACCTGCATATCGCCAGACACGCTCCTCGACCTTCGAAGGTTGAGCATGGATCACAAAGGCGAGCAACGGCAGCAGATTGAAGCGGGAATTGATGCGATTGAAGCCCTCCTGAAAGAACGTCGCCATCATCTCAGCCAGATAAATCAATTGAAGCACCAAGTACACGCGATGAAACGCGGCGGCGCTACCGCCGCTCACGCCAACGGCGGCAAGTAACTGGCGCAAATAACAACCGCTTTCTTCGTCAAAGCGCTCGACGATGCGCCGAGCTATGGCAACTCAAAAATGAGTTGTCGCAATCGCCCGTGACAGATCTAAGTATTAAATCTCGTCGCCAAGCATAGAAAGAGGAGAAAGCAATGACGAAGAAAGGCATTCAGGCTGAGTTACAGAAGCTCGGCATCAAGTTCAGCAGCCGCGCCACGAAGGACGAGCTTGCCACCCTGCTAAAGTCAGCCACAGAGAAGCAAGCTGCTCCGGCAAAGCGCCCCTCAACGAAAGCCCTGCTCCGCGAGATGTTCGACCGAACGGGCGTGTCGCGCCCAGTTGATGCAGTCTACAAGGCGCTGGCCGCAGTTAAGCCAGAAACCGTAGACAATATGTGCAGCGATCTACGAAACCCGAAATATGCCGGTGGCGAGCCTATCGACATTCAGAAGAAGGACGGCAATTTCGTTCGCGTGAGTTAGAACGACCTCGGCAGAGGCTCCAATCGGGGCCTCTCTTTTTGGCTCAGCGAGTTCTGGTGAACGCCGCAGCATGGGCGATTATCGACGCCGCGAAATTCTTGAAACTCAATTCCTCCAACGGCTCACGGTAGTAACCATCCAGTCCTTTTTTCTCGTCGCTGAGCAACAGGCTCGCGGCTTGGTATAGGCGCTCGCGCACTAGCCTCTGACAGAGCTTTTCGCATCTATCTGAATACGACGCACCGTGGAACTCCTCAAACGTCTTGAAGTGCGGCTCGTCAACCCGAACTGGTCGCGTCGAGCCTGGTGCTTCTTGCATCAGCATGAGATATCCCAGCCACGGCGTTGGCGATGGCTCAAATATCCCCTCCCTGTATGCGCTCCAAAGATCAGCCGCATTTCCAACGGCTTCCTCGGTGCGGTTGTTCATATTGTTGCCAAAGGAACCGACGATGGACTTGAATTCAACGACCGCAACAAGCTGTCCGCGCGACACAACCACTAGGTCCCATTGCTTCGTTGGTCGAAAGAATCCGGGCAGGATAGTCTGGCCTTTACGAGTGAAAATTTCGGTGCCGTTGAGACCGCCTTCCTCAAGGAGCTCTGTCACCAAAAGTGCAAAACCATCAAGCTGTTTACCGCCCGTGACTGCGGTCCGGTTGCCGTAGTCGCGCGTCCCTGTCTTGGCGCCTTGATTCTTCTTTTGCTGGGAGCGCACGGCCCAGAAATGGGTGACCGCCTCAGCAACCCGACGGTTGAGGTCGCTCATTTGACTTCAATCGTCGCGGTACTGAACAGCGATGACGATTCTTTCGCAAGACGCTCATGAGCCATGTCGAAGTAATGTGGGTCAACCTCTACTCCGATGCTGTTTCTGCCCCACTTCGCCGCCGCGACGTTTGTCGTACCCGTACCCATAAATGGATCAAGGACCGTATCGCCAACGAAACTGAACATTCGTATCAACCGCTCGACCAACTTCAAAGGATACGGCGCAGGATGGTGCCGCGTTGAAGCACCTGTCACGCCAGACCAAATCTGCTGGAACCAATCGGCATGGTTCTCCGCAGACAGCACGCTCAAGATTCGTTCCTCGACTGTCGGCTGACGATATCCGCCGCCTTTCCGTTCCATCAAGATGAATTCGATATCGTTCTTGATGACAGCATTAGGCTCATACGGTTTGCCCAAGAACGACGAGCCATTCGATACCTCATAATTGGCGTTCGCAATTTTGTACCAAATGATCGGAGCGAGATTGGTGTATCCGATCTTGCGGCAGTGCTCTTGTATCGACGCGTGGAGCGGTACGACAGTATGCACGCCCGCATTCTTGCGGCGTGACAAGCAGACATCGCCAACGACACAGATGAGCCGGCCACCCGGTACCAGTGCCTTAAAGCATCGTCGCCAAACCTTGTCCAGTTCCTTCAAGAATTGCTCATAGTCCGCGACGTAGCCAAGCTGATCGTCATGGACGTTGTAGTCCTTAAGAGTCCAGTAGGGAGGCGACGTAACGACAAGATGCAGGCTTTCCGGTTTAAGCCGAATGGTCCGGGCATCTTGGTGATAGAGAGTGTGGTGCGTCGGAATTTGATGAACCGCGTTCTCGATCTGCGCCAGTAGTCCTGCATCTTTGGCGATTGTCGGAAGCGCGGTCTGAGGATTTTCGAGTCGCCTGAGTTCGTCGGGAACGAACTCGGACAATTTTTTCACCTGTTTGGGTTTCCTGCTCGCACGTTTTTGTGGAGCACTTCTGGCGGTTTGCAGCATCGCCGTAGGATGAAGGGTTGGGACCGGTCCGTCAACGTTTTCATGCTACGTCGAGGTATTGAAGTACGCGGTCACGAGCAATGCGCCAGACGTCTCCCGCTGACGGTGCTGAAAAGCGCACCTCAAGCCAAATTCGAGCCTGCCCCGACTCTGCCCTAGCTCGTGCGATCATTATGCCGCCGCGCTCAACCACTGAGATCACTGAGATTTGCATAGGCTCCATGTCAGTAGGCTAAGCCAACCCTAGCAGTAGTCCGCATTCGAATTTCGGCAATTCGTTGAGATTCGCGATTTCATTCACTTGGCCAATCGCGCTGCGATACAATCAGGTACGGATAGGGAGGCACGAACGATGGCTGAGAAAGAAGAGAACAAAGCTAGGGATGATGCCCACAGTTCATTGGAACGAATGCAACTATTTGATGTGGCGACGCTTCCGCGCGAGAGCGAACTTGGCATACATTTTTCGTTCAAGGACGCCGTAGCCCCCGCAAGGCGGTTGTTAGACCTCTACAAGAGATTATCGGTGTCGGTACTCGACGACCTGCCGCAAGCCCAGCTCGAGCAGCTTCGCAATCAGGCGCAACAGGATTACACGCGGTTCGAACAAATCCTGACGTTCGACCCGGCGCAAGAGAATGCGAGTCAAAAACACGACAATTTCATCAAACAAATTGACGATGCCTATCAAAATGCGTTCAACGTACTCCATCCACTGATCTCATACTCTTTGCACAAGTCTGCTGACTTCCAAAGATTGGAGGGCGACGCGCGAGCAACCTTTCAAACCATCAAGGATGAAGCATCCGAGATTACAAAAGAACTCACACGAACTCGGGACGAGGCAGGCGCCATCTTGGATGAAACCCGCAAGGTGGCCGCTGAACAGGGCGTCACTCAGCAAGCGGCCTACTTTAAAGAATCTGCCGACCAACACGACAAGGAAGCTGATAAGTGGCGCGATAGAACCGTCTGGATAGCCGTAGGACTTGCACTGTACTCGGCGGCAACTATCTTCTTGCACAAGATTCCGATACTCGTCCCAGCCAACAACTATGACATGGTCCAACTTGCTGTTAGCAAGATTCTTGTCTTTACTGTTATTTCTTTCGTCTTATACCTCTCTGCGAGAAACTTTCTCTCTCACAAACATAATGCAATAGTCGACCGGCACCGCCAGAATGCCTTAATGACTTATCGCGCGTTGGTCGAGGCTGCAGGTGATACGCCGAACAGAGAGGTGATTCTCGTACAAGCTGCGGCCTGCATTTTCGGGGCGCAAGGTACTGGCTATACACATGATTCAACACCACAACCTCCCGGCGCCAAATCAGTCATAGAATTCATGACTCAGCCACTACGAGGTGGGGACTAGTACGAAATACACGTTCAAAAAAATCCCCGCCACGCGAGAGGTTCAACGTGGCGGGGGCTCTCCCTCTCAGCGCCTGAGGTTCCGAGGCGCTGTATGACCCGACGAGAAATTAGCCGGTGAGCAGCGCGGACCCTCCGTAGTCCTTATTGCTGTCCCGGTTCACGACCCAAAGACTCGAATTGGCAAGATCCGTGTCATCGGGGTTGACGCGATCAGCGGCAGTCGGTTCCGGTGAACCCGTGACCGAAGCACCAGCGTCCCACCGGAAGCCCTTGACCCCGACGTTGTACGCGTACTCACCCTGAGCGCGCGCGACGAGGTTCTGGTTGCCAGTGATGATGTCCGTCCAGAGCAATTCGTCTTCACTCTGCATCAGAACGACCCCGTTTTCCGTGAGGCCCAGCGTGTAATACTCCTGGACAGCCGTGATCGGCGAACCACCCGGCGTCGGACCCAACAGCGCTGCACTATCGGTGACAAGCACCGGACGGTTCAGCGTGATGGGCGCCGCTGTCGCGATATTGACATCGGCGACGTTCGTGATTGCGCTGTCCACCTGATCCTTGACGAGATCGAAATAGGCCTTGCTGTGCATGACCCAGCAGACGACGCGACCGGCCGCATCGCCGAACGTGGCGAGCAAGTCAATCAAGTAGTGCGTTGAGAGCGTCTGAGCCGTTGCGGGGCTGCCCGCGTTGTTGCCCTTGTCGACGAACGACGCTGCCTGACCGCTGAGTGCGGCTACGGCTGCACGGAGACCAGCGTCAAGCTGATCGACCATCATGGCCTTGGCAACCTGCTCACCCAGCGCGAACGACAGGACTTCAGGGTTGCCGCCGCTCATCCCGATCTTGCGAAACGAATCCAGCGTCTGGTCTACGGGACCGATACGCCGGTTCAGCTTCACGGAGATGTTCTCGTCAATCGGAAGTTCGGACGCGGCAACCGCTTCATTCCCCGGCGACGTGCTGGAGATGGTGCGCCGTTGGACGAGGTTGCTGACGTTTTTGAAGAACGACTCCTGATAGAAGTCACCCCTCGCCGCGACAGGAATCATCCGGATGGCGTTGCGGGTTGCTTGGTTGAAGGCATCCGTGTTCTGAACGAGCGTCTCGCTCAGGCCCGAATGCACCAACTCGGGATAGATGATCCCGTTTGGCAGGGCACCGCCACCTGACGCTGCCCAATCTGCTCTGCTACCTGTACTCATGGCTAGACTCCTTCAATAGCAGGGTGGATAGATAACCCAGCGGACCGATGTCGACGCGAAACTCGCCGCGCGGTTGTCGATTGCTATGAAGGACTGAACTCGCAGCGCCTACAGGTTTGCCAGCGTCGCTGGCTGTGCATAGTGTTTGATAGATACGGAGGCGCGCGCAAGCGAGAAAAATGCCTGCGAGGCAGACCTATATATTGGCCTATATAAATGAAAAACGGGTTACGCTAAAACTAACGTAACCCGTTGATTTAATTGGCGCGCCCGGAGAGATTCGAACTCCCGACCGCCTGGTTCGTAGCCAGCATTCGCGCCGGCTAGGTCGCCGCGAGCGGTTACCCACCCGCGGCTCCCACAGATCCGGACGTGCCCGATTCGGGCATCCGGCTCCTCAGGCTATGGTGTCGCTGCGCGACGATAGACACTGTGAACGACACGCGGCGGGGGAAGTGGGTAGCTCGCCGTAAGACGAACAAATTTCTGCCACGTCATCCGCGCATGATAGGAGCGGCGATCGAGCCACTTGCGCCACAGTCGCCGAACCTCGTACAGAAAACGGGCCAGCGCACGCGCGTTACCTGTAATCCCGTAGTAGGCGTAGTGACCCTGGAGCTTACGACTCAGTGCCGCTTGCTGATCAGCCACTGACCAGTGACGATGCACTCGGCACCAGCGACCGATCTCACGCAGCGCGCGGCCAAAATTGGCCTTGGCCGTCTTGCGTTGTACTACCCAACGCCCCTTCCGGGAGCGTCCCCAGAAGTGAGTGAACCCGAGCAGATCGAAGCTGCGCTCGCGCTGCGAGCCGCCTCGTCCTGCGCGTGGCGGACTGCGAAAGTCCAGCAGCCGGGTCTTCTCCGGATGCAGGCGCAGACCGTACCTGGCGAATCGCTTCGCCAGCACGTCAAGCACCCGCCTCGCATCCTCTTCCCGCTCGAAGACCAACACCGCGTCATCGGCATAACGGATCTCAAAGGCCCGTCCCCGAAGGCGTGGCTTGACCTCGTGCTCAAACCATACATCGAGCACCTCATGTAGGTAGAGGTTACTGAGCAGCGGAGAAACCACCCCGCCCTGAGGTGTCCCCCGGTCGGGGTGACTCACCTCACCGGATTCCATGACCCCGGCGTTCAACCACTTGCCAATCGCGCGTCGGATCACACCGTCGCGCACCCGTTGGTCCAGAAAGCTCCGAAGGTGGCCCCATTCGACGTTGTCGAAGAAGCTCTCGATGTCGAGGTCGATGATCCAGCCACCGCCCATCTGCATCAGTCCTTCCCATAGCACCTGAAGTGCCTGGTGGGCATCGCGCCCCGGCCGGAACCCGTACGAGCAATCCAAAAAGTCTTGCTCGTAAATCGGTTCCAGCACCATCAGCACTGTTCGCTGGAGCACCTTGTCCTCCAGCGTCGGAATACTGATGGGACGTGTCTTCTTCGCCTTGCCCGGCTTCGGGATGTGTATCCGGCGCAGCGCCGGTGCCCGATACCGACCGGACTTGAACCGTTCGAGCAAGCTCTTAAGGTTCGCCTCCAGCTCGGCCTCGTACTCTACCGCCGTCACACCGTCTATCCCGGCCGCGCCGTCCTTGCGCGTACGCCGGTACGCCTCGCGCAGCCACACCGCATCGATGTGATGCGCTAACGTCGTCAGCTCCAGCTTCGGCTCAATCTGAGCCAGTCTCGCTAGCTTCTCTTGTCGCGTTGAGATGATCTCCCGGCTCGACGTCCGCATCATCTGTCCCTCGAGAAGCCCCATAGCCCGGTCCACCGCTTCCCTCCATCGGCTCCCCAGGGGCGGGTTCGCCGGCTTCAGCGGTACTATCAGTGGACTCCGACTGCTCGCTCTCCGTCCCACCTCGCTTCGTTGCCGTCGCTCGGCGGTACCACCGCGTTGTCCCCGTTCGCTCTCCCGGATCGGGACGACGCCCGGGAGCCCGGACCACTTCTAGCGCGGCGCCCGCACCGCCTCTTCACGCTGGAGAAAGCGAGCTCTCCCAGGTTCCTGGACGACCCTTGGCTACATGCCCCGCTCTTCGACCCCGGCGGACCGCTGGCAGCAGGCCAATACGCTGCAAGCGATGCGGCCTTCCGCTAAGTTAACGACGTCGGCTCCGCACATAAATTTCACTTTCGAGGCTCTATCACGCGGCCTGCAGACTCCCTGTGTACGCTTCGCAGTCGGGGTCGCCCCCGGACCACGCAACACTCGGTTCCGGCTGGTGGCCAACCTTTACCGGTGCAGGGCTTGCACCTGCTGGGTCGCAAAGAAAGTTTCCGTCATGTTGTTCCGTCTACCTGACTTCCTCCTTCACCAAGCTTTGCCTGGCGCAATAACTTACTGAAAAATAAGACCTAAAAGACGGCGCTCGTTGACTAACTTTCAGTCCGTTGCACCACAATGCACAACTTGTGTCGGAAATTTGTCGGAACAGCTGCGATCCAATCGGCAGCCTAAGCGACCGAATTCAGAGCGGCAACAACATGCTTCGGATCATTCTTGATCGCTGTCAAAAGCGCAGCGGCTGGACCGTCTGGCCGACGCCGTCCCTGCTCCCAATTTCTGAGCGTACCGACAGAGATATGAAGGAGACCGGCAAATTTCTCCTGGGACAGCCCGGTGCTCTCGCGAATTTCTCGGACTATGTCCGACGTTACTTCAAAGGTCCGTGATGGCTCACGATCACCGCGCACAATCTCGGCCGCCTGAGAGGCGCTTTCAACCAGTTTTGCAAACAGTTTCTCGTCCATAGTCTTAATACCTACTTAAGCTGTCTTACAATGCCCGCGAGTTGTTTCTTCTGGGCGGGCGTCAAATCATCAACCGAACGGTGGTCGTACGCCAGCAGGAAGATGATCTGGTCCGCAGAATTCCTGAAGTAATAGATCACCCGCATTCCGCCGCTCTTACCACCTTTTCGTCCTGAAACCCGCCATCGAAGCTTTCGACAGCCGGCGGTGCCAACGATTACGTCACCGGCTGTCGGATAGATCAGCAAGTGCTCCTGCATCCGCTGATAGTCTTCGTCGTCGAGAAGCTCGGAAACAAGCTCAGTAAATACCGGCGTCTCGATGAAGGTCAGTTTCATGGAAGAATACTACGCCATTGGCGTATGTGCGTCAATGACGCATATGCGACTTTTGATCGGCATATGCCGCCTGCCGGAAGTTCTCGTGATGCAGACCACCACAATGCTGGCGTGCACAAATACTGCCCTGCTTGTTGATTTGCACCCAATTTTGGATGCAAATCAACATCCCGACCGCCTGGTTCGCAGCCAGTCGGCACTCCGGCTAGGTCGCCGCGAGCGGTTACCCACCCGCGGCTCCCACAGATCCGGACGTGCCCGATTCGGGCATCCGGCTCCTCAGGCTATGGTGTCGCTGCGCGACGATAGACACTGTGAACGACACGCGGCGGGGGAAGTGGGTAGCTCGCCGTAAGACGAACAAATTTCTGCCACGTCATCCGCGCATGATAGGAGCGGCGATCGAGCCACTTGCGCCACAGTCGCCGAACCTCGTACAGAAAACGGGCCAGCGCACGCGCGTTACCCGTAATCCCGTAGTAGGCGTAGTGACCCTGGAGCTTACGACTCAGTGCCGCTTGCTGATCAGCCACTGACCAGTGACGATGCACTCGGCACCAGCGACCGATCTCACGCAGCGCGCGGCCAAAATTGGCCTTGGCCGTCTTGCGTTGTACTACCCAACGCCCCTTCCGGGAGCGTCCCCAGAAGTGAGTGAACCCGAGCAGATCGAAGCTGCGCTCGCGCTGCGAGCCGCCTCGTCCTGCGCGTGGCGGACTGCGAAAGTCCAGCAGCCGGGTCTTCTCCGGATGCAGGCGCAGACCGTACCTGGCGAATCGCTTCGCCAGCACGTCAAGCACCCGCCTCGCATCCTCTTCCCGCTCGAAGACCAACACCGCGTCATCGGCATAACGGATCTCAAAGGCCCGTCCCCGAAGGCGTGGCTTGACCTCGTGCTCAAACCATACATCGAGCACCTCATGTAGGTAGACAAAGGAAAGTTCCAGTCAATTTCATCAATTTTGGCCTGATGCCCGAATGGCTGTTCGTTGGGCTTTTCTGCCTTTTGCGTAGTCGGTTCCATGTGCTCCAATTCTGCTTGATTGGTCGTCGTAGTCAAAGGGCGAAATCGTCGAATTGGCGGACAAACAGCAATACGCTCTCAGTTTGGTGCTATCGCTGGAGTCAAATCGACCCCGCCATCGCCTCGGCCAGATGACCACCCCATGCGAGGTGATCGTTCAGTGTACAACGCCAATACTGGTAGTTTTTCGGCAATGGTCCGATAAGGCCCAATTGAGGGCAATATTGCTGTCAGTATCGGCCTGCAATGCTTTACCCGTCGCCAACCTCTCGGGCCGCTAATCGATCCAGATAATCGGCCCACTCCTGCATCATCTTTCTCCGCTCATGTAGGTGTGCCGTTCTGTTGTAGGCACGGCCATTGGGGTCACGAACTTGATGTGCCAGTTGGTGCTCAATGAGTTCAGGCCGGAATCCGAGGACTTCATCAAGCATTGTTCTCGCCATCGCCCGGAAACCGTGACCACTCATTTCCTCTTTGCTGACACCCATAGCCCGCATTGCCGATAGGACCGCATTGTCGCTCATTGGGCGGTCGCCGTTAGTGCATCGATCGCTTGGAAAGACATAGACTCCGTCGCCAGTCAACGGCTCGATATCCTCCAAGATCGCTCTGGCCTGACGCGCGAGCGGCACGATATGTTCGGTATTCGTTTTGGAGACCATGAATCGCCACTCGGCTTTCCCGAAGTCAATGTCGGCCCACCTCGCTCGCCGTAGTTCCCCGGGGCGAACGAATACCAGTGGTGCAAGATGCAAAGCGGCTCGTACGATATATGAGCCTTCATAGGCGTCAATTTGACGGAGCAGTCTTCCGACCGCTACAGGCTCGGTGACGGCTGCGAAGTGCCTGCGCTTGAACGGGGCCAGTGCGCCGCGCAGATCCGAGGCGATGTCTCTTTCTGCCCGCCCCGTTGCGATGGCGTACCGAATGACCTGGCCGCAGTGAGCCAGCGTACGGTGCGCGGTCTCAAGCACTCCTCGGGATTCGATGCGTCGAATGACTTTCAAGAGTTGCGGTGCGGTAAGTCCGCCGATCGGTTTTTTTCCGATCCACGGAAATACGTCGTTCTCCAGTCGGGCGATGACCTTTGACGAGTGGCTCAGCGCCCAACTCGGTTCCTGAATCGCAAACCACTCTCGGGCGACCGATTCAAAGGAGCTGGCGGACGCATCTTTCAAGGATTCTTTTTGGGATTGCCGAAACTCGCTGGGATCAATCTCTTTGTCCAGGAGCCGCCGTGCCATGTCGCGTCTATCTCGGGCTTCCCCGAGAGACACTTCTGGATACACGCCGAGGGACAGCCGCTTCTCCTTGCCGCCGTACCGGTACTTGAATCGCCACCACTTGCCGCCCTTCGGTGAGACCTCAAGATAGAGGCCCAGACTGTCAAACATCTTTCGTGATTTTGAGGCCGGTTTGGCGTTCTTAACAGCAGCTACAGTCAGGGGCATTCGGACAACCTTCGATGATCTGGGGGCAACTGGGGGGCAACTGGTGGCGACTTTTGGGGGCAACACCCCTTTTGAGAAACCTCAGTTGCCCCCAAAGTTGCCCCCAAGTAGGCCCGGCTGTCAACAAACTATCCCGGACGCCTTCTGATGGGATTCGCCTGTAAGGTGCTGTTTTCAGGGTCAAAAAAAGAGCCGTCCCGGATTCTTCGGGACGGCTCTGGAAGCGTGAGTGGTGGTGATGGGTGGAATTGAACCACCGACCTGCGGGTTATGAGTCCGCCGCTCTGACCATCTGAGCTACATCACCGGAATATCATCGGCAGCCCGACCGGGGCTGCGAGGGCCGCAAATTGTCCTGATCGGACCCGTCAGTGTCAAGCTGGAAACCGCCAACTTTGGCTGGCAAATCGGGTACAGTCGCCGCATGGCACTGAGCTTCGTCTACACTCTCGAAATGCTGGGTACCGCGGCGTTTGCCGTGTCCGGTGCGCTGGCCGCGTCGCGCAAAAACATGGATATTTTCGGTTTCTGCGTGCTGGCGCTGATGCCTGCTGTAGGGGGCGGGACCGTACGCGACATGACAATCGGCCGAACGCCTGTGTTCTGGATTATCGACAATCGCTATATCGTCGTTGCAATCATCGCGGCGCTGGTCGTTTACCTGACCTCTTACAAGCCCGGTTCACGCCGCCGCCTGCTGGTCTGGATGGACGCGATGGGCCTAGCTCTGTTCGCGGCGCTCGGTACACAGATCAGCCTTGCACACAATACCGGACCACTGGTCGCAGTCATGCTCGGTGTCACGACGGCTGTCACCGGCGGCATGATCCGCGACATCATCTGCAACGAGATTCCGCTGATCCTGAGCCGCGAAATTTACGCAACGGCGGCGTTCGCATCGAGCCTCTGCTACGTGCTGGTGGACTCGCTGTCCGTCAACGACAGCGTCACGCTCGGTGTGGCCGTACTGGCCGGCTTCGCGGTACGCGCGCTGGCCATCGTCTACGACTGGTCGCTGCCTGACTTTCGGCGCTAGGTGTCAGGTACTGCCCCTCGGTGTCAGATACTTCGCTGCTGCGTCGGTGTTGGGTGCCAGAGATCACCCCTAAGTATCTGACACCGAGGGGCAGTACCTGACACCTATACGTTGAAGCGGAAGTGCATTACGTCGCCTTCCTGGACGATGTAGTCCTTGCCTTCGAGGCGAAGCCGGCCGGCCTCTTTGGCGCCCTGCTCGCCGTTGCCAGCCACATAGTCGTCGTAACCGATTACCTCGGCCCGGATGAAGCCTTTTTCGAAGTCCGTATGGATCTCGCCGGCCGCCTGCGGTGCCGTCGCGCCCACTTTGGTTGTCCACGCGCGCACTTCCTTCGGGCCTGCCGTGAAATAGGTCTGCAGGCCCAGCAACGTATAGCCGTGGCGAATCACACGATTCAGACCCGGTTCGTCGAAGCCGAGGTCCGACAAAAACTCCGCCTTGTCCTCGTCGTCGAGCAATGCGATCTCGGCTTCTATCGCCGCACAAATCGCAACTACTTCGGCACCCTCATCGGCCGCGTAATTGCGCACTGCGTCGAGGTGTGGATTGTTCTCGAAACCGTCATCATCGACATTGGCCACATACATGACGGGTTTCGCAGTGATCAGGTGCACGCTGCGCAGAATCTCCTTCTGCAGGTCCGTTGTTTTCATAGAACGAATCGGTTTGCCTTCGTCCAGGTGCGCCTTGAGGCCCGCCAGCGCGTCACGATGCGCAATCGCATCTTTCTGCCCGGTCCTGGCCGTGCGCGACGCGTGGTCGAGTTGCCGCTCAACGGACTCGAGATCGGCCAGCGCGAGCTCGGTGTTGATCGTCTCGATGTCGTCGAGCGGGTCGATCGTACCCGATACGTGCGTGACGTCGTCGTTCTCAAAACAGCGCACCACGTGCGCGATCGCATTCGTCTCTCGGATGTTGGCCAGAAACTGGTTACCGAGTCCCTCTCCTTTGGAAGCACCCGCAACGAGTCCCGCAATATCGACAAACTCCATCGTCGTCGGCAGTATTTTCTGCGGGCTCACGATTCCGGCCAGCACCTGCAGCCGCGGGTCGGGCACGGGTACGACACCGACGTTCGGCTCGATCGTACAAAAAGGATAGTTCTCGGCCGCTATCTCAGCCGCAGTCAACGCGTTGAACAGCGTCGACTTGCCAACGTTGGGTAAACCGACGATCCCGCAGGTAATTGCCATCTGCTATGCCCTACTTGCCTTTCGTATGAAGTGTTTTCATTGCAGCGCCGATATCGCCGTCCATCAGCAACGGCAGCACAGCCAGCGCATCGTCGATGTTGCGCTCGATCGCAGCTTCGACATCCGCGGAACCCCGTTTCAGCACATAACCCGTAACCTTGCTTTTCTCGCCCGGGTGTCCGACCCCGAGGCGCAGCCTTAAAAAATCGGCGCCGCAGTGCCGGATGACGTCGCGAATACCGTTGTGTCCACCATGCCCGCCCGCCTGTTTGAGGCGCACTGTCCCGGCCGGCAGATCAATCTCGTCGTGCGCGACGAGCAGTTCCCCCACTTTGAGCCGATAGTAATCCAGCATGCCGCGAACCGGACCACCCGACAGATTCATATAGCTCTGCGGTTTGATCAGCCACGTGTCTTCGCCGTGCAGATTGACGCGACAGATGTCGGCGTCGAAGCGCTTCTCATAACGAAAACTGCCACCGTACTTACGCGCAATCGCATCGACGAACCAGAACCCGGCGTTGTGCAGCGTGCGTTCGTATTTTTCCTCGGGATTGCCGAGACCGGCGATAATCTGAATCGGTATGCTCATGGCGTCGCAATGTTAAACAAAAAGACCGCCGTTGGGCGGTCTTTTGTCGATGCGTTTTTGCGTGGGCTAGTGGGCCGTGTGGTAAATTCGGTCCACTAGGGGCCGTTCTCAATTAAGCCAGATGATGGTGGCGACGAGGCTGAGCATAGCGAGGTAAGTGACTGCCAGACGCTCGTAACGAGTAGCGATCCGGCGGTAGTGTTTAAGTTTCTGAAACACCCGCTCAACCAGGTTTCGCTCGCAATACAGATAGTCGTCATAGTCCCTCGGTACAATTCTGTTTTTCCTCGGCGGTATCACCGCCACCGCATCGATCGCATGAATGGAATCGATGAACGCATCGGCGTCATAGCCTTTGTCCGCGATGACGTAGTCGGCGGAAAACCCCGCGATCAGTGCGTTTGCCTGTCCAATCTCGGCACACTGACCGGCCGTGAGAATGAAACGAACCGGGTTGCCCAACGCATCGACAGCCGCATGTATCTTCGTACTCAGTCCGCCGCGCGATTTGCCCATCGCCTCCTCATCCCGCCGTTTTTTTTGCCGCACCATGCTGGTGAACGCGAACGATACTGCCATCGACCATCAGATGTTCCAGGTCCGGGTCATCGGCCATCGCCTCGAAGATGCGGACCCAATGGCCCTTGTGAGCCCAGCGGTTATAACGCACGTAGACCCGGTGCCAGTGGCCGAAGCGGCTTGGCAAATCCCGCCATGGCGAACCGGTCCTGGCAATCCACAATACCGCTTCCAGGAAGCGGCGATTATCTTTCGCGGTGACACCGCAATCGGTTGATTTTCCGGGTAATAAGTCTTTTACCCGATCCCACTGATCGTCTCTGATCTCTTTCCGAGCCATATTTTTCACCGCGGAAAGATCTGAGAATACAGCACCCTACACCACAATACTCAACCTAATTGAGAACGCCCCCTAGTCTTCTTCCGCATCGCCGGCCTGAGCGTCTTCGCCCTCGGCCGCATCCGCTTCACCTTCCGGCGCTTGTTCCTCGTCCTCAACCGCCGGAGCCGCCTTGATGACGTGGATTGAGACGATTGCGTGATCGTGCTCATCACCCTGCGCCAGTTCGGGCAGTTCAACTCCTTTTGGCAGCTTAATGTCCGACATGTGCAGCATCGCGTCGAGTTCGAGTTCGGATACGTCGACCTCAAGGAATTCCGGCAGATGTTTCGGCAGACAGGACACCTCGACGTCGTTCATCAGGTGCGACACTTTGCCGCCGCCCAGCTTGACGCCCGGTGCGACATCTTCACCGATGAAGTGAAGCGGCACGTTCATGCGAATCTCGACGTCGTCGACGATGCGCTGAAAATCCATGTGCATGATGATCTGCTTCGCGGGATGGCGCTGCAGGTCCTTCAGAATTGCGGCCTGGCTCTTTTCGCCGACCTTGATGTTCAGAACGCTCGAGTAGAACGACTCGTTCTCAAGCTGCTTCAGCACTTTGTTGTGGTCGAAAGACAGTGCCCGTACCGGACGCCCGGCACCGTAGATGACTGCGGGTACTTTTCCCTGTCGACGCAGGCGGCGGCTCGCACCTTTCCCCTGGTCTTCACGAAAATCCGCAATCAGATCGAAATCGTCACTCATCGTAACTCTCCGTTAACTGATTGATTTCACTGCAAATTTCGCAGAAACAGAAAATGCGCGGTCCGCGACCAGACCGCGCAAGGGCGCGCATGGTAACCGATGCGCTGCGTAAAAACCAGCCACCCGGCGCTAACACCAGACGCCCGGCTGCGCTGTCACCGGGGACCTCAGGAAGTAATTTCCGACGTCGCAGAAGGCGGCGGCCACGGCCGCACCGCCAGCGGTCGTGTAGATTACTATCGACGAGATAAGGCCGAGTTCGGCACCAAACAGCAGCCCGAAAATCGCACCAGTTAACGCGCAGGGACCGTGACTGGCAAGCCCGAAATGTCGCAGCAGCAGAAATACCGGCGTGCCGAAGCAAAGGTTTATGGCCCACGCAAAGCCAATGCCGATCAACGACAAATGCAGGGCCGTTTTCACGGCCTCGGACAACCCCCTCGGCGTACTCACAGATTCCATGACCTCTATGGGATACAAGGCCACAGCCAGCAGCAGGAAAGTGGGAATCAGTGCAATCGGGGACGCCACTATCGCGGGTACAAGCTTCAAAATACATTTCATCGCAGTCTCCCAGGACCTGCTACTGCGCCGAATGCTCGCTGACGATCAGATCCAGGTTACTGCGGCTGATCCGGTGAATAACATACATATTGAAAAAGTGCGCCAGACCAAGCACCAGCAGCACGAGCCCGATACCGGATGCCTGATAGACGATCAGCCGATCGATCGATTCGATGGCCACGTTGCTGCGCATGCGCAACAGCACAAAACCGAGGTTGACCAGATAGAAGCCGACGACCAGCAGATGATTGGTGGATGTTGCCAGCTCCTTGTTGCCCCTGAAACCTGCGATCAGAAACGTGAGCCCGTTCCTGCTAAGCGTACGAGAAACGTACACCGTGATAAAAACGCTGATAATGATATAGATCAGATAGGAAGTGGAGGTAAGCATGTCGCGTTTCCTTTCGTTCATGGATGACGAAAGAGAGACTAGATCGGCACTGCTCACACGACTTCCTGCATGAGCAATCAGGAGTATTTTTTCTATGAACCTTTATTATTCAGCCACTTAGACAACTACAGATTGATCATTCAGGAGTCTTGGGAAGAATTTCCGGGATTCTTCCGGTACTCACCCGGCGACTGGCCGGTTATTTCCCGGAACGCCGTATAGAAGCTCGACTGTGATTTGAATCCAGTCGACAGACCGACCGACAGCACCGACGCCGACTTGTCCGACAGGAGTAGTTTCTGCGCCTCAGCGACGCGCCGTTCACGAACGTAGCGCGAAAATCCGTAACCGAAGTGCGTATTGATCAATTCGGATAGCTGATGGGAACTCAGGTCCACCGCCTCCGCCAGCAGCGCCAGATTGAGATTCTCGTTTTCGAACAGTCGCTCTTCGCTCATGACGCATTCAAGTTGCCTGACGGCGGCTTCAACATCGACGTTCTTCAGCGTCGATGCGGCGTACGTCATTTCGGCGGCCGCCGAAATGTCGCTGAGCAGTTCCGGGAAGCTGACCAGCGCACCGAGGATCAGGAACAACGCTACTGCCGTCATGCTCGCATACGTGACATAAAACAGCCCCGGCGACACGAACGGTGCAGCCACGGCAAGCACCAGCACCAGCGTCGCGAGCAAGGCGAAGAACGCAAAGAAGAACACCTCAAATTTGAAACGGCGAACCTGGCGGCGAATACCGAGGACGATCCACACCAGCCAGATCGAATAGCCCGCCCCAACCGTGAGAGCGACAGGAATCACGAGCGCCGCTGGCATGACCAGGCTGAGCAATACGGGCGACAGATGCACGAGATCGGACAACACGATGCGACTTTCCGGCTGCAATACCTCGCGGCTGAAAAAGTAGAACGACGGTGGAGTCAACAGCAGTAACGCGACGTAGGCCTTTTGCGCGAACAGGTCGGCGCCGGTCTGCAGGTACCACCAGTGAAACAACTGCAGGCCCGTCAGTGACAGCAGCAGCGCAGCACATGAAAGCTGGCTGCTCACCGTTTTGCGCATGTCCCGAATGAAGAACAGCCAGGCAAACAGCAACAGCATTGCCGCAAAAACGGAAAATCCCAGCAGGAGTTGTAGCAACTGCAGCTGGATCGGAGGCGACATCACATCAGAGCTGGCAATACATCCCGGTCAGTCGACGTACAGCGAACTGACAGACTCCTCATCGGAGATGCGGCGCATGGTTTCGGCCAGCAGTTCGGCCGTCGAAAGCTGACGGATCTTCGTGCAGGCCCTGGCTTCGTCGTTGAGCGGAATCGTGTCGGTCACAACGACCTCGTCGAGATTCGACTCAGCGATACGGCTCACGGCGGGCCCGGACAACACCGGATGCGTGATATACGCCGCCACGCTCGCCGCACCGTGCTCCTTGAGCGCTCCGGCCGCATGGCAGAGCGTACCGGCCGTATCGACCATGTCGTCGATCATGACGCAATTCTTCCCCGCGACCTCGCCGATGATATTCATGACCTCAGACTGATTGGCCTGCGCACGACGCTTATCGATGATCACGAGGTCCGCGTCTCCGAGGCGTTTTGCCAGCGCACGCGCGCGCACGACGCCGCCGACGTCAGGGGATACGACCACCATATCCGGGTACTTCTGCTTCCAGACATCGCCGAGCAACAGCGGCGATGCGTAAACGTTATCCACGGCCACATCGAAGAAGCCCTGAATCTGGTCCGCATGCAGATCGACCGTGAGCACGCGATCCACGCCGGCTATGCCGATCATGCGGGCCACGAGCTTGGCCGTGATCGGCACGCGCGAAGCACGCGGGCGGCGGTCCTGACGCGCAAAACCGAAATACGGGATAACCGTCGTAATGCGGGCGGCCGAGGCGCGCCTTGCGGCGTCGACCATGACCAGCAGTTCCATGAGGTTTTCGGACGCCGGCGGACAGGTCGGCTGTACGATAAACGTCTCGCGGCCACGAATGTTTTCGAGAATTTCGACGTTGATTTCGCCGTCCGAAAAACGCCCCACATGCGCTCTGGCGAGCGGCAACCGGAGATAGCGTGCGATGTCCCGGGCCAGTTGCGGGTGTGCGTTACCCGAAAATATGGCCATTGTTGCGAGATCCACGGTGTCCCCCCTTTCTCTGATCCGGCGCGCTTAAAATATGGCTGGGGCGGCAGGATTCGAACCTGCGATACACGGGATCAAAACCCGATGCCTTACCACTTGGCTACGCCCCATTTACGTTGGATTTGCGGCAATCGGAGCGTAGTGTGAGGCGCGGCCCTGCGGCTGTCAACGGCCCGCAAACAGCCAGTTGTCAATGACCATGCGGACACGAGTTCGCGGGTCTGTCGCAGTCAGCGTTCGCGGCATCAGTTGCCCGGCATTTTCGCGATAGCGCAAAATTTTGACGGTCCAGTGGCTTTGACGAAGCTCCACGAGCAGCCCGGCATCGTCGAATACCGTTTCGGCCGGCAGCGACGGATCCGGAATCCCTAACGCCCAGTAGCGCAGGCTCCGCACAGGG
Source organism: Woeseiaceae bacterium (assembly GCA_965224505.1). Taxonomy (GTDB): domain Bacteria; phylum Pseudomonadota; class Gammaproteobacteria; order Steroidobacterales; family Woeseiaceae; genus UBA1847. The sequence goes on along the minus strand of CBDCZL010000017.1, from coordinate 318,668 downwards.
ATCGTCCATCCGTAGCGGTAGTAAAGCTCGGCTTCCGGGTCGATCAAAACGGTCTCGACGCCGTCCTTGTCGGTCAGGGTGATCACGTCTTCGTCGCCTTCGATCCGGACCGTGCCAATACCCAGCGGCCCGCCCACCGCCGCCTCGAACGCATCCCCGTTCTGGTGCCATTTGATTTTGCCGTTAAAGCCGTCGTCTCCGGCCTTGACCGCCACGCGACCGCGAAAATCCCAGACCGGCACAGCACCCAGTACCTGCTGACGCGTCTCCCAGTCCGGGATTTCCGGTAGCTCGACCCCCTTACGCGTCGCACAACCCGTTATCAACAATGCGGCGCCAAGCAACGGCAGCAGCGCTCGATGTGTGCAGCTAATCGTCCGTCTCCGGGAAATAGCGCTGCCGCACATCGTCGAGCAACGGGCTGTCGGGATCTTTTTCTTCCGCGTCCAGCAGGACGTCAAGCGCCTCGTCGCGACGACCGAGTTCCGACAGCACTTCGACAATATGCGCGGCTACTTCGTGATCCTTCATGAGTTCGTAGGCGCGTTGCAGCTCGACAAGACCCTGCTCAAGATGACCGGTCTTGTAAAGGATCCAGCCGAGACTGTCGATGATCGCGGCATTATCCGGCGCAATTTTTATGGCTTTGCGTATGAGTGTTTCCGCCTCCTCGTACCGATCGGTGCGATCCGCCAGCGTATAGCCCAGCGCATTGAGGGCGAGCGCGCTGTCCGGCCAGCGCTTTAGCGCCTGACGATACGCCGCGACAGCCTCGTCAATTCGATCCATGCGCACGAGCAGTTCCGCGCGACCGAGCACCATAGACTCATCGTCGGGCCGAAACTCTACCCCCTTGTCGTACAGCGCCAGACCTTCGTCATGGAGATCCAGGGATACGAGCAACTGCGCCCTCGCAACCAGCATGTCGACGGCGTGATTTGGAGACGCTTCAGCGAACTCGTCGAGCAATGACATCGCACCGTCTACATCGCCGAGTTCGTGCGCAAGAATCGCGCTGGCACGGCGCTGCGAATACACGGTGTTCATGCCATAGCGCACTTCCCGGTAAAGCCGCGCCGCACGTTCGTATTCTTCCCGGTAGTCGGAGATTCGCGCGAGATAATAAAGCGCATCCATACGGTACTGTCCGGTCGCCAGCAAATCCTGAAAATCGTCCCAGGCGGCATCCAGCCGTTCGAGACGAAAGTTGATGATCGCCATCAGGCGCAGCGCATCCACGCGGTTGCCGTGCTCCAGCAGCACCTGATTGACCTGACTCAACGCATCGTCGTCCCGGTCGCTGAGCATGTACATCAGCGCGAGTTCCATTCGGGCGTCGGGATCGGGGCTCGGACTGTCGCCGATGATGTACGCAAGATATTCGATCGCGTCTTCATCGTCGCCGCGGAACATCAGGGCGCGCGCATACAGAAGCTGCGGCCGGACGTTGCCGGGGTCCAGTTCGGAGGCGAGCTTCGCACGCTCAATGGCAACATCGGCCTCGCCGGCATGCATCGCAGCCGCAGCAACCGCGTAGTGTGCCTGCCACGATTTACCATGAGGCTTTGCGAGGGATTGCAGCAGCTTTAACGTGCGCCCAGGTTCGTTTTCATCGCGCAGCAAATCGACGAGAGACAGCAGGCGTTCGCCCGGCTCGCCGTCACCGGAACGGATCAGGCGCTCGAACTGGCGGCGCGCACTGCGCAGCTCATCGAGGCGAAAATAGATTCGCCCGAGAAACACCCGAGCCTCCTCGCTGTCCTTGTCCAGCCGGAGCCAGCGTTTCGCCGCACGCAGTGCCTGCTGATTGAAGCCGTAAGCAAAACCGACGCGGGTAGCCTTGCGCGCGACGTCCGGGTCATCGCTTACTTCAGCGGCCTCGAGAAACTCGCTGACCGCCGTCAGATACTCGCGCTCCTGCATCGCGCGTTCCGCCCGCTCAATATGGGCATCAACCGCGGGGCTACCGGAATCCTTATCGGCAACAGAGGGCGACGTCAGGCCGAAGGCGACCAGCAGGACCGGCACCAATGCCATCCCCGATCGGCGTTTATACTGCATAAATATCTCGTCCGTTTTCTACAGAGACAAGGAACTGCCGCTTCAGTTCGCTTATGATACGCACTCCGTAATGCATCGATGCTGTATCAGCATCGCCACTAATCGCTATGCCGCTGCAGATACTCGGGCTGAACCATAACACGGCACCCGTCGAAATACGTGAGCAACTCGTTTTCTCCGGAGACGAGGTGCCACGGGCGCTCAGCCGTGTGACGCAGATCGACGGCATCGACGAGGCCGTGCTGTTGTCGACGTGCAATCGTACCGAGTTTTACGTCATCGGCGATGCGGCAACACGCGGAAATCTGGTCGACTGGCTGCGACAGGAGCAGAACATCGATCCGGCGCTGCACGACTCACTGTTCACGCTTGAGGACGACACGGCAATCCGGCATTTGTTCCGCGTCGCCTGTGGGCTGGATTCGATGGTGCTGGGCGAACCGCAGATACTCGGTCAGCTCAAGGATGCGTTCCGCCACGCACAACAGGCGAGCACGCTCGGCAGCACGATGAATCGCCTGATGCAGCACACCTTTGCGGTCGCGAAAAAAATACGCACCGATACGGACATCGGCGCCAGCCCGGTGTCCGTCGCATCGGCTGCGGTTGGCCTTGCGGGTCAGTTCTTTGCAGGCTTTCAGAAACACACGGCGCTGCTCGTGGGTGCGGGTGTGACCGTGGAATTGCTCGCTCAACACCTGATTTCGAGGAAGATCGGGCGTTTGTTCGTGGCCAACCGGAACGTTGATCGCGCACAGCGGCTGGCGGGCCGCTACGGCGGATTCGCACTCCCGCTGTCTGAAATCGGCGGTACGCTACCCGACGCCGACATTCTGATCTGTTCGACGGCAGCATCCGAGCCCGTGATTACGCTGCAGCAAATGCAGTCTGCCATCGCTGCACGCAAGCGGCGACCGATATTCGCCGTGGACATCGCGGTTCCCAGGGATATCGACCCTGAGATCAGCGGCATGGAAGATGTCTACCTCTATACGGTGGACGACCTCGATCGCGTCATTCAGGAAGGCCAGGGGAACCGCCGGGCTGCCGCTGCGGAAGCAGAGAAGATCCTCGAAGAAGAAATCCGGCGTTATCAGAACGTCGAACGCATGAAGCGTGCCGTGCCGTTGATTGCCGCAATTCGTGAACAATCGGAGACGCTGCGCGATCAGGTCAATGCGCAGGCATTGCGGCGCGTGGCGCGCGGTGCCTCGCCCGAAGAGGCGATCGAATACGCAACGGCCGCGATGATGAAAAAACTACTGCACGACCCGAGCGTCGCGCTGCGACGCGCCGGCGAAGCGGCAGATGAGGATATGATTGCCGCCGCGCGTACATTGTTCGGTCTCGACAAGGAATAAGGTCCCGTGAAGGAATCCATACTTACACGGCTCGAAACGGTCAGCGATCGGTTCGAGGAAATTGCCGGCCTGCTGGCGGATCCCGATGTCATTGCGGACCAGAACCAGTTCCGCGATCTGTCGAAGGAATATTCCCGTGTTGAACCCGTTGTAGCGTTGTTTCGTGAGTACCAGGGGCTGCTGGACGACGTCGTGGCCGCTGAGGAAATGGCAGACGATGACGACGGCGAGATTCGGCAGATGGGGCAGGAAGAGCTGCAGACGCTCGTCGAACGGCGTGAGCGTCTGGAACTGAAACTGCAGAAATCGCTGATCCCGCCGGACCCGCACGACGAGGCGAACGTGTATCTTGAGATTCGCGCGGGCACGGGCGGCGACGAGGCCGCAATATTTGCCGGCGACCTGTTCCGCATGTACTCGCGCTACGCCGAAACGATGGGCTGGTCGGTGGAGATCGTGTCGGGCCGCGAGGGCGAGCACGGCGGTTACAAGGAAATTATCAGCCGCGTGACGGGCAGCAATATATTCGCGCGTCTGAAGTTCGAATCGGGCGCGCATCGAGTGCAGCGTGTGCCGGCCACCGAATCGCAGGGGCGTATCCACACATCGGCGTGCACGGTTGCGGTGCTTGCCGAGCCCGACGAAGTCGAGGAAGTTGAAATCAATCCCGCCGACCTGCGCGTGGACACCTATCGTGCCTCGGGTGCCGGGGGGCAGCATGTCAACAAGACGGATTCCGCAGTACGTCTGACGCACCTGCCGACCGGAATTGTCGTGGAATGTCAGGACGAGCGTTCGCAGCACAAAAATCGGGCACGTGCGATGTCGCTGCTGCAGGCAAGATTGCTCGATGCGCAGGTCGCGGAGCAGGAAGCCGAGCACGCGGCGACCCGCAAGCTGCTGGTCGGCTCAGGCGACCGCAGCGAACGGATCAGAACGTACAATTACCCACAGGGCCGCGTAACAGACCATCGCATTAACCTGACGCTCTACAAGCTCGATGAAATCCTCCAGGGAAGCCTCGAACAGGTCATCGACCCGCTGATCAACGAATACCAGGCAGACCAGCTTGCAGCGCTGAGTGCCTGATATGACCAACAAGTCTCTGACACCGGCCATCGGTACCCGACACCACCGGGTGGTGTCGGGTACCGATGGCCGGTGTCAGGTACTGCCTAGCGCGGTATCCAGGTCGGCGAGAAGATCGTCAATGGATTCGAGGCCCACCGACAGTCGGATCAGCTGATCGCTGATGCCGAGCTTCCGGCGTTCCTCGGGCGGCACGCTGGCATGCGTCATTATGGCCGGGTGATCGACGAGGCTCTCGACACCGCCCAGGCTTTCTGCCAGCGCAAAGACGCGGCAGCGCTCGAGAAACGATCTCGCATCCGACAATGATCCTTTGATGAAAAACGTGACGATGCCGCCGGAACCATCCATCTGCTTCGCCGCCAGATCGAACTGCGGGTGTGAATCCAGGCCGGGATAGATCACACGATCCACTCGGCTGTCCTGTTCCAGCCACTCGGCAACCGCGGCCGCGCTCGCGCAATGCCGCTCCATGCGCACGTCCAGCGTCTTCAGACCGCGCAACGCGAGAAAACTGTCAAACGGACCGCACACCGCACCGATCGAATTCTGCAAATGACCCAGGCGCATAGCGAGCTGCTCATCGGCCACGACCGCGATGCCTCCGACCATATCGGAATGACCGTTGATGAACTTCGTTGCCGAATGCATGACGATGTCCGCACCGTATTCAATTGGCCGCTGCAGATACGGCGTCGCAAACGTGTTATCGACCACGACCAGCACATCGCGCTGCCGCGAAATCTCGACAATCGCCTCGATGTCGACAATTCGCAACAACGGATTGGTCGGCGACTCTAGCCAGACCATTCGGGTCGCATCGCTGAACGACGCCTCAAAGGCATCGAGATCGGTCATGTCGACGAAACTGAAATCGAGCCCGGCACTGCGCTCGCGTACGTCCGCGAACAGGCGCCGCGTCCCGCCGTACAAATCGTCCATGGCGATGACGTGACCGCCACTGTCGATCAGCTCCAGAATCGTCGCCGTTGCAGCCATACCCGATGCAAACGCGAAACCCTGCGCACCGGATTCAAGGTCTGCAACGCAGCGTTCATAGGCCATGCGCGTCGGATTCTGCGTCCGCGAATACTCGTAGCCTTTGTGCACGCCCGGACTTTGCTGCACGTATGTGGACGTCGCGTAAATCGGCTGCATGATCGCGCCCGTACTCGGGTCCGGCACCTGACCCGCATGAATAACCCGCGTCGCGAAAGAACGCCGCCTGTCGTCGTCTGCCATTGCTACATCTGCCGCCTAAGATAATTCAGTACATCGGAACGGGTGATCAGCCCGAGAAACTCATCGCCATCCATAATCGCTGCGTACGGCTGCACGCGCAGCATTGCGACCAGGTTGTTGATGCTTTCACCCTTATCCAGTTTGATAAACGCAGACTCCATTGCGTCCCGTACCGGCCCTGCCATCAGTTCCGGGTGCCCATACACAAACTGGATGATCGCATCCTCGGTGACGACACCCACAAGCCGGCCTTCCTTCATTACCGGTAGCTGCGAAAACCCCGCATTGCGAAGCCTGTTGTGGGCCGTCGTTAATACGTCGTCGGGCCCAACCGTGATCGTCGCTCGCTCGCCGTGCAAACGGCCGACGAGGTCGCGCAGGTCGCCAAACGGCTCACGGCGAATAAAGCCCTGATCTTCCATCCAGAAATCGTTGAACAGCTTGGACAGGTACTTGTTGCCTGTGTCGCACGCAAAGGTCACGACCGTTTTCGCGCTGCGCTGCTCGCGGCAGTACTTTAGAGCCGCTGCGAGCAGCGTCCCCGATGACGAACCGGCCAGCACGCCTTCGGTTCCAAGCAGTTCGCGCGCGGCGGCAAAGGACTCGGCATCACTGATCGCATACGCCTTCGCAACACGGTCGAATTCGGCAATATCCGGAATAAAGTCCTCACCGATACCCTCGACAAGCCAACTGCCCGCCTGACCGAGTTCACCTTTGTTGATGTAGTCGGTCAGCACCGACCCCACCGGATCGGCGAGGATCAGGTCTACGTCCGGTGCGTGTTGCGCCAGATAACGACCAATACCCGTCACGGTGCCGCTGGAACCGACGCCGAGCACGATCGCGTCGAGCTCACCGTTCAACTGCTCAATCAATTCGGGCGCCGTGGTCGTCTCATGCGCCAGCGGGTTGTCCGGATTGCCGAACTGATTAATGAAGTACGCGCCTTCATCCTCGGCAATCTGCCGACCGAGGTCCTGGTAGTATTCGGGATGACCGCGACCAACGTCCGATCGCGTGAGTACGACCTCCGCACCCATCGCACGCAGATTGAAGATTTTTTCCTGACTCATCTTGTCAGGCAACACGATAATCAGGCGGTAACCCTTTTGCGCCGCGACCAGTGCGAGACCCAGCCCCGTGTTGCCGGCTGTCGCCTCGACCAGCGTGTCGCCGGACCTGATGTCGCCGCGTTGTTCGGCCTGCTCAATCATGGAAATGCCAATCCGATCCTTAATCGACCCCCCCGGATTCATGAGCTCCAGTTTCAGGAACAGCCGGCACGGCCCGGTATCGGTGCGGGTAAGCTCCAGCATCGGTGTGCGGCCCACCATCTCGAGCACATTCGAATACACGTTCATAGACGCATCGGTTACATTGCCATTTTTCGGCGAGTTTACTCCACTATGAGGCTCGATGCTGCCCTGCAAAACGCCACGGAATGGCTGTCCGCGTCCAGCGATTCCCCGCGCCTGGATGCGGAAATCATGCTGTGTCAGGCGCTCGATGTCGCGAGGAGTTATCTGTTCGCGCACCCGGAGGACGAACTCGATGCCGTTACGGCCGCCCGATTCCGCGCGCAGATTGAGCGGCGCGCCGCCGGTGAGCCTATGGCCTATATCACGGGCACGCGCGAATTCTGGTCGCACGAGTTGCTGGTCAGCCCGGCCACGCTCGTGCCGCGCCCCGAAACCGAATGCCTCGTCGAACGCGCGCTGCGCGAGATTCCCCGCCACGCCGCGATGAACATTCTCGACCTCGGCACGGGCAGCGGCGCGATCGCCATCGCAATCGCCGCGGAACGGCCGCTATGCGACGTCACGGCCACCGACGCGAGCACCGCTGCCCTGGCCATTGCACGCCAGAATGTGCGCAGCGCCGAGTTGCCGAACGTCGAGTGCCTGCGCGGCGACTGGACCACCCCGGTCAGGGGTCGGACTTTCGACCTGATCGTCTCCAACCCGCCGTACGTCGCGAGCGGTGATGAGGCGCTGTCAGCGCTGCAGCACGAACCGCTGCAGGCGCTCGTGTCCGGCACCGACGGCCTGGACGCGATACGCACACTGGCGCGGGACTGCCGGGACCTGCTCGTGGACGACGGCTGGCTGATGCTTGAGCACGGTGCCGGGCAACGGACTGCCGTCGCCTCATTGCTGCACCGGCACGGCTGGACCGGGATATCGTGTCATAATGACCTGGCCGGTCTGGCGCGCGTGACAGCCGCCCGCAAGGGTGGTACATAGGCCGCACTTTTTTCCATTGCGAGGCAATATGATCACGATAAGAACCAACCACGGCGACATCGGCATCGAACTTTTCGACGAAAAAGCGCCGATTTCCTGCGAGAATTTCCGCGAGTACGTCAAAGACGGCCATTTCGACAACACCGTATTCCACCGTGTGATCCCGAATTTCATGATTCAGGGCGGCGGCATGGATGTCGATATGACACAAAAGCCGACCCGCGATCCGATCAAAAACGAGGCGGACAACGGCGAATCGAATGCACGCGGGACACTGGCCATGGCGCGCACCGGTGTGGTCGACAGCGCGACCTCGCAGTTCTTCATCAATCTGCGCGACAACGACTTCCTCAATCACGGCGGCCGCGATTTCGGCTACGCCGTGTTCGGGCGCGTGTCGGACGGCATGGACGTCGTCGACGCAATCGCGGCCGTACCGACCGGAAACCGTGGCGGCCACCAGGATGTCCCGGTGGACCCTGTCACGATACTTGAAGTTACGATCGACGAGTAACACACCCGATGCCCCTGAGCCGCGACGCCCGCCATCTTGCACTGCCGCAGGTGGGCAGGGACGGCCAGCGGAACATCGCCGCCGGCACCGCGCTCGTGATCGGTGTCGGCGGCATCGGCTGCGCGGCGGCAACCTACCTTGCGGCCGCGGGCGTCGGTCATCTGATGCTGTGCGATTTCGATACGGTCGATGAGACAAACCTGGGGCGCCAGTTTCTGTTTACCTCCCACGATATCGGCAAACTCAAAGCCGACGTCGCAGCAAAGCGTCTTTGGCGCATTCACCCCGACATCCGCATTACACCGATCACACGACGGCTGATCGGCGACGATCTGCTCAATACCATGATCGATGCCGACGTCGTGCTCGATGGCTGCGACAACTTCGCGACCCGATTTCAGGTCAGCGATGCGTGTGTGTTTCTGAGCAAACGGCTGATATCCGGGTCGGCGATCCGGCTCGAAGGTCAGGCCGTCTCGTTCGGACCGGACTACGGTGCGTCACCCTGCTACCGCTGCCTGTACTCCGAGACCGATGAGTCGCTCGACAACTGCGCGGGCAACGGCGTCTTGTCCCCGGTACCGGGCGTGATCGGCACAATCATGGCGACTGAGGCCCTGAAATACCTCGCCGGAATCGGAGGAACGCCCGGCCGGCTGCTGTTGTACGACGCTGCGGACACGGCGTTTCGAACGCTGACGGTCGCAAAGCGCGAGGCCTGTAACGCGTGCAGCAGCGCATAGGGCTGTATCGGCTGCTGCACATCGCCGCGGTGCTGACCGTCGCATTCTCGGTGCTAACGGGCCTCGATATTGCACACCGCAACGTCGAGCTGTTTTGTCATTTCAGGTTGCAGTATTTCGGCGCCTCGCTGGTCCTGCTGACGGTATTCGTGCTGTGCAGAAAGACCATCCCGGCCATAATCCTGCTGGCCACGGCGATCTTCAACGCGAGTTTTCTGATGCCATGGTACCTGCCGGTCGAAGCGCCTTCGGGCCGCACCGAACTCACGTTACTGCATGCCAACGTGCACGCGTCGAACACCGACTATCGGCGAACCGTCGAGTACCTGCTCGAAGAAGATGCGGACATCGTATTCCTGCAGGAAATTACGCCGGAGTGGCTGGAAGGACTCAGCGCGTTGCACGAACGCTATCCACACGTCTATTCGGCATCGCGGCACGGCAATTTCGGTATCGCGATGTACTCGAAACTCGCACTGGCATCCGTCCGTCATATCGACAGTCCGCCACTCGGATATCCCAGCATTATTGCGACTACGGCGGGAGAACCTGCGATCACGCTGATCAGTTCGCATCCGACCATACCGCTCGGCACATTCGGCTATGCGGCGAGAAACGAACAGCTTAAAAGTGTGCGGGAACTGATCGCCGGCGCCGCAGTACCGGTCGTGTTGATTGGCGACCTCAATGCGAGTATCTGGGACCCGCATTTCAGGGAGATCGAACGTGTCACCGGGCTCAGAAGTACGCGCTACGGCTTTGGCGTTCTGCCGTCGTGGCCCACTTACCTGCCGTTCGCGATGATCCCGATTGACCATGTACTGATCTCGGAGGGTCTTGCGGTTGTCGAGACGCGCACCGGACGGCGCATCGGCTCGGATCATCTTCCGCTGCTCGTCACGCTATCGTTGTGACGAGCAGCGGACGTCCAATCCTCATTCATGCGCCCTTCCGGCGAATCCTGAAGCGTTTGATTTCAGCCTGATCGTTGATGGCGCAACTCGCTTTGTACTCACGGATTACCCGATCGCCGGTTGCGTCGAGCACCAGCGTCTGAATTCGCATCGTGTGCCCCGAGACGAGCCGGTCTTCGGTCTCGATGTTGTGGATGACACGGCCGGCCCGGTTGTAGTCGGCGTACTCGGCAACCTCGGCGACACAGCGGTCCACGTTCTGCTGTGTTGCCTCGGTCGAAAATCCGGGCAACGCAAATGCGATGTTGGCCGCGAACAATCCTGCGAGTGCAATTGCTACAGTCATTTTGCGAGTCTTCATGCTGTTACTCCTTTGTTTTAAAAAACAGAATAATCGTTCTGATATAGTCAAAAAAAATGCCTATCTGAATGCGGCCAGTGTGTTGTCGACGATGCCGTCGAGCGTCTCCTGTTCAAACCCCGTGCGGCCGAGCACGGCCAGACCAAACATCATGTTGGTCAGCATCTCGGCTGCCGCCGCGGCATCGAGATCGGCTCGAACCTCGCCGAGCTCCTTCGCCGACGCGAGGCCCACCGCGAACGCCTTCGACATGCGTTTCATAAAGCGCTTCAGCACGGCGCGGAGTTCCTCATCCTGCGGTGCGAGTTCCATAGCCGTGTGAACGAATAAACAACCCTTGATTTCCTCATGGCAGCACATGTCCTCAACGCGTTCGCGAAAGATCGTGCGAATATGTTCGAGGGACGCCCCAGGCTCGAGTAAGCGCAGAAATGACTGCTTACCCATGCCTTCGGCGTAGCGTTCCAGCGCCTGTTCGAACAGCTCGCGCTTGTTACCAAAGGTACCGTACAGGCCGTAACGGCTCACGCCGGTGGCCTTGACGATGTCCTCCATCGACGTTTCGGAGTATCCCTTCGATGAGAACAACGCCACCGCCTGCGACAACGCCGCGGTGGGATCGAATGTGCGTGTCCTGACCATGCAAAACAGAATACTCATTCTGTTTTGAGTTGTCAAGTGCAAATGAGAGTAAATTGGGTTGCAAAGACGCCGGGATCTCACGCGGCATCGGCTGCGTTTGGATCATACCCGAGGTTCGGCGCCAGCCAGCGTTCCGCTTCCTCCCGCGTGATGCCTTTCCTGGCCGCGTAGCTCTCGACCTGGTCCTGGTCGACCTTGCCAACCGGGAAATACTTCGATTCGGGATGCGAGTAATAGAACCCGCTGACCGCGGCCGTGGGATACATCGCATAGGAGTCCGTCAGCGTAAGTCCGATGTTCGACTCGACATCGAGTAGCTTCCACAGCGTGCCCTTCTCGGTATGGTCGGGACATGCGGGATAACCGGGCGCCGGACGGATTCCCCGATAGCGTTCGGCGATCAGTTCGTCGTTGCTCAGACGCTCGTCCGGCGCATACGCCCAGTGCTCGGTGCGCACCCGCTCGTGCAGATATTCGGCGAGCGCCTCCGCGAGACGGTCTGCGAGCGCTTTGAGGATGATTGCGCTGTAATCGTCGTGCGCCCGCTCAAATCGTTCGACATGCGCCTCAATGCCGATACCTGCCGTCACCGCAAAGGCACCGATGTAGTCGGCGGTGCCGGCCGGTGCCACGAAATCGGCAAGGCAATGCTGCGGCTGTCCTGCGGATTTTGCACGCTGCTGTCGCAGGTGGTGCAGCCGAAACGCAATTTTGTCCCGGCGCTCGTCCGTGTAGACGTGTACGTCGTCATGCTCGTGCGAGTTTGCCGGGAAGAAACCGACCACGGCATTCGCGGACAGCCACTTCTCGTCGATCAACCGCTCGAGCATCGCGGTCGCATCGTCATACAACGCCGTTGCCGCTTCACCGACCGCCGCATCGCTCAAGATCTGCGGGAAACGGCCATGAAACTCCCAGGCATTGAAAAACGGCATCCAGTCGATGTAGTCCCGCAGCACGGCAAGATCGATGTCGTGGAATACCCGGCTGCCCAGGAAGGCCGGTTTCGGCGGCACGTAATCGCGCCAGTCACACGCGTGCCGACGGCTCCGCGCCTGTTCGAGCGAAAGCTGCGGTGTCAGCCGTTTCTTTTTCGAATGCTGATCGCGCCGTCGCGCGTTGTCCGTGCGGGTTTTCTCGACCAGCGCCTGGCGAGTACCGGGTTCGATCAATGCCTGCGCAACGCCGACCGAGCGCGAAGCATCCTTGACGTAAATCACCGGGCCTTCGTAGTTCGGTTCGATTTTCACCGCGGTATGCGCGGGTGATGTCGTCGCCCCGCCGATCAGCAGCGGCAGATCGTAGTCGAGGCGCTGCATTTCACTCGCGACGTGAACCATCTCATCGAGCGACGGCGTGATCAGCCCGGACAACCCTATTATGTTCGCGTTCTCGCGGCGGGCCGCTTCGAGAATTTTGTCGCAGGACACCATGACGCCAAGGTCGACAACCTCGAAGTTGTTGCACTGCAGCACAACGCCGACGATATTCTTGCCGATGTCGTGGACATCGCCCTTCACCGTGGCGAGCACGATCTTGCCGTTGGAACTCAGATCGCCTTCCTTTTCGTCCTCAATGAACGGCACGAGATGACCGACGGCCTTTTTCATGACACGTGCGGATTTGACCACCTGCGGCAGGAACATCTTGCCATCGCCGAACAGATCGCCAACGACATTCATGCCCGCCATGAGCGGACCTTCGATGACGTCGAGCGGCCGGGCCGCAGCACATCGGGCTTCCTCGGTATCGTCCACGACGAATTCGTCGATGCCGTTGACCAACGCATACTCCAGACGTTTGTCGACATCGAATTCACGCCACGAGAGATCGGCGCCCTTCGCCGCGGCGCCGCTTTTCTGGTCCTTGTAGCGCTCCGCAACCGCAAGGAGTTTCTCAGTACCCTCGGGATCGCGGTTCAGGACAACGTCTTCGACGGCGTTGCGCAGTTCCTCGGGTAAATCCGCATAGATTGCGAGCTGCCCGGCGTTGACAATGCCCATGTCCATGCCCGCGCGAATCGCGTGGTACAGAAACACCGAGTGAATCGCCTCGCGCACCACATTGTTGCCGCGAAAAGAGAACGACACGTTACTGACGCCGCCGCTGACGAGCGAGTGCGGCAGCGCCGATTTGATCTGTCGTGTCGCCTCAATAAAGTCGAGGCCGTAACTGGCGTGTTCCTCAATGCCGGTCGCGATCGCAAAGATGTTCGGGTCGAAGATGATGTCGGCCGGATCGAACCCGACCTTGTTGACGAGCACGTCCCAGGAGCGCTTCGAAATTTCGACTTTGCGTTCGACAGTGTCCGCCTGCCCCTGTTCGTCGAAGGCCATGACGATCACGGCCGCGCCGTAATCGAGGCACAACTGCGCCTGCTCAATGAACGCCTCCTCGCCCTCCTTGAGGCTGATCGAATTCACGACGGCCTTGCCCTGCACACACTTCAACCCGGCCTCAATGACCGACCACTTTGAGGAGTCGATCATTATGGGCAGACGCGCGACATCGGGTTCGGATGCGATCAGATTCAGAAACGTCACCATGGCACGTTCCGAATCCAGCATGCCTTCATCCATATTGACATCGATGATCTGTGCGCCGTTGTCCACCTGCTGGCGCGCAACCGCAACGGCCGCCGCGTAGTCATCGGCTTCGATCAGCCGCCGAAAAATCGCCGAACCCGTGACGTTGCAGCGCTCACCGACATTGGCGAACAAATCGTCGGGCCCGATGTTGAACGGCTCCAGACCCGACAAGCGGCAGCGCACAGGCCGTTCCGGCACCTGGCGTGGCGTCAGCCCCTGTATTGCCGCGCCCAGCGCTGCGATATGGTCCGGCCGCGTACCGCAGCAACCGCCCACCAGGTTGACCAGACCGCTGCGGGCAAACTCGCCGACGACATCAGCCATATCTTCGGGCGACTCGTCATATTCCCCGAACTCGTTCGGCAAACCGGCGTTCGGGTGCGCGCTGACGCGCGTGTCCGCCACTTTCGCAAGCTCCGCAACATACTGCCGCAGCTCTTTCGCGCCCAGCGCGCAGTTGAGTCCGATCATGAACGGATTTGCGTGCCGTACCGAATTCCAGAACGCCTCGGCCGTCTGCCCCGATAACGTGCGTCCGGATGCATCGGTGATGGTGCCCGAGATCATGACGGGCAGCTCAACCCCCGCGGCCCTGAACGCACGCTTCACGGCGATAATCGCCGCCTTTGAATTGAGCGTGTCGAAGATCGTCTCGATCATCAGAAAGTCCGCGCCGCCGTGTATCAGCGCACGGGCCGCATTCTCATACGTATCGGCAAGCTGATCGAAGGTAATGTTGCGGTAGCCCGGGTCGTTGACGTCGGGGGAAATGGACGCCGTGCGATTCGTCGGTCCGAGTACGCCCGCAACGAACCGCGGTCTGCCTGTCTCGCGGGCGGCCTTGTCCGCGGATTCGCGGGCCAGCCTTGCCGAGGCGGTGTTTAACTCCTCTACCAGCGACGCCATACCGTAGTCGGCCATCGACGGTGCGTTGGCATTAAACGTATTGGTCTCGATAATATCGGCGCCTGCGTCGAGAAAGCGCGCGTGAATATCGCGAATAACCTCAGGCTTCGTAAGCGACAGCAGATCGTTGTTGCCCTTGAGGTCGTGTGTCCAGTCCGAGAATCGCTCGCCGCGATAGTCGTCCTCGGTCAGCCCAAAGCCCTGAATCATCGTGCCCATCGCACCGTCCAGCAGCAGAATGCGTTCGTCCAGTGCCGCAAACATGGCGTCAATTCGTTCGTTTCGCTTCATCGTCAATCCCTCAGGCCGCGGCCTGATCCGCGCGCACACCCAGCGCATGACATATCGCGTATGTCAGCTCCGAGCGGTTGAGTGTGTAAAAATGAAATTCTCCGACGCCTTCCGCCTCAAGCGCACGCACCTGCTCGATCGCAACGCTTGCGGCAATCATCTGGCGCGTTTCCACGTCGTCGTCGAGCCCGTCAAAGCGGTGCGATAGCCATTCGGGAACCGTCGCACCGCACATCTCCGCAAAGCGTTGCAGCTGCGGAAAGCGCGTTATCGGCAAAATGCCCGGAACAATCTGCTGCTCGATGCCCACAGCCGCACACCGATCGCGAAAGCGCAAAAACAAATCGGTATCGAAGAAAAACTGCGTGATCGCCTGGCGCGCCCCGGCATCGAGTTTGCGCTTCAGGTTATCGATATCGAAGGCAGCATCCGGCGCCTCGGGGTGCACTTCCGGATAGGCGGCCACCGTAATGTCGAACGGTGCAACGCTTGCCAGTCCCTCAACGAGATCCACGGCATAGGCGTAGCCGTCGGGATGCGGTTCGTAGCACGCCGATCCTTTCGGCGCATCGCCGCGCAAAGCAACGAGGTGACGCACGCCCATGTCCCAGTATTCACGCGCAATGTCGTCGATCTCGCCACGACTGGCACCCACGCAGGTCAGGTGCGGTGCGGGGGTCAGATCGGTTTCCTTGAGGATTCGGGCGACGGCGGCGTGTGTGCGCTCGCGCGTTGAGCCGTCCGCGCCATAGGTGACCGATACGAGCCTTGGCGACAGCGCGGACAGCCGCTCTATCGACTGCCAGAGTGTACGCTCCATCGCCTCGGTGTTCGGTGGGAAAAACTCGAAGGAAACTTTGGGAGGATTCGGTGTCATCGTCTCTGGCCTCTGTTCTCAGGCGGCGACCGCATGGCTGATTGGCGTCGCGACGGCAAGCAGCCATGCCGGATTGTTAACGGGTATGGCCCTGGGCCGGGTGAGCCGTAATTCGGTATCGGCCGCCAGTTCGGCGAAGCGCCGCGCGGTATCGTTTGCGCTGCCATCCACCGTGGACGCGAGCAGCAGAATACGACCGTCCGGGCTCAGCAGCCGCACCGCTTCGCGCAGCGCCCCTGCCGGATCGTTTGCCTGCAGCAGAACATCGTCGAGCACCACCGTATCGAATTCGCCGTCCGCAAACGGCAGGTCGTACATGCTGCCCTGCCGCAGCGAGCAATTGGCCGTCCCGGCAAGCAGTAATCCGGCTCTCGCAAGACGACGCGCATCAGGATCCACATCGACGCCAACGGCTCGCTTCGACCGGCTCGCAAGCAGTTTCAGAATCTGGCCATGACCGCAGCCGATATCCAGCAAATCCCCGAGCGGGCGCGCTACGGTCAGCTCGACCAGCGCCCGATGCAGCGATCGATCGGCCTCGGTGTCGCCGGTGGCTTCGGTATTGTCCTGCGTTCGAAGTTCGCGCAGACGTTCAAGGTCTTTCGCGAATGCCGGCTCCGCGTCCGGCAGCAGGGCAATCAGGCGACGCCTGCGAGACGCGTCGCGGCCCGCCTCCGCAAGCCGGTAGTAAACAAAATGGCCATCGCGAAAGCGTTCCAGCAATTCCGCCGCACATAGCTGCTTTAGCTGCTGCGAAATGCGCGGCTGGCTATGCCCCGTGACCTGCGTCAGCTCCGATACGGAACATTCGGTCACGGCGCACAATGCGACGAGCCGAACTCTTACGGGATCGGCAAGTGCCTTGAACTGGCTGATCAGGCGGTCGGTCGACATCTTCATATAATAATATAAGCATTTTCTTATATATTGCAGGCAATAGTATACATCGACCGCAGCGGCCTGAATAGTGACGCAGGTCTCAGTTATTGGACCGAATCGGGCCCCGTGACGGCGTTGTCTGCGAACAGCCGGCTGATGTCAACCGTATCGTAGACTCGTCGACGGCCGCAGTATTCGCAGACGATCCGTAGCTCGCCCTGTTCTTTGACAGCCGCACGCGCCTCTTTTTCGCCGAGCATGCGCAGAACATCCTCTACCGTCCGGCCCGAGCAGCGGCAGCGGAAGTCCACGGGTTTTGGCGAAAACACCCGCACGTCGTCTTCGGCGAATAAGCGGCCGATCAGGTCAATGCCGGCATCGCCGTCGAAGTCGTTCAACTTCAGCGTTTTCGTCAGGAAATTCAAGCGCCGCCAGTCATCGCTGTCGAGCGGCTGACCCGGCATCTGCTGTAGCAACAGCCCACCGGCAATGTCGTCACCGGCCACAAGCGACACGTGACTGGGCACCTGAACGGATCGCTCAAAGTAGTGTTCGAGACTCGCCGACAGCGACTCGCCATCGATCGCTACGATGCCCTGATAAGGTCGCTCACCAGCGTCGACGGTAATCGCACAATGTGCGTCGCGCGTGAGGTCGGCAAAACTCCCGGCAGCCTCGACATCGTCGAGCACCGCCATACCGCGCACTTTCAAATCGCTCGTGCACTGCACAACCAGCATCTGCAGCGCCTCGCCACCCTGTATCTGCAGGGTAATCGCACCGTCGAATTTGAGGCTGTGTGCAATGAGCCCGGCGGCGGCCGTCGCGTGCCCGAGCGTTTCGGCGAGCACGGGTTCGTAATCGTGATCGCGCTGCATGCGCCGCCAGCAACGGCTCAGATGAATCATCGCGCCGCGCACGGGCAGCGATTCGAACGTAAAGGAAATAACGCTGTCGGCGGACATCGCAATATCAGCCCTGCCCGAGCTTTGCTTTGAGTATGTCGTTGACCTGCCCCGGATTGGCCTGTCCTCGCGTTTCCTTCATCACCTGGCCGACAAAATAACCGATGAGTTTTTCCTTGCCGGCTTTGAATTCGGCGACCTGCGACGGGTTCGCCGCAATGACGTTGTCGACCACGGCTTCAATCGCCGACTTGTCGGTAATCTGCTTGAGTCCTTTGGCTTCAATGATCGCATCGGCGGTTCCCTCACCGTTCCACATGGCATCGAAAACCTGCTTGCCAATTTTTCCGGAGATGGTGTTGTCGTGTATGCGGCCGATAAGCCCGGCGAGATCCACGGCGGAGATTTTCGATTCGTCGATGTCGAGGCCGTCCTTGTTCAGCGCACCCGACAAGTCGCCGATGACCCAGTTGGCGGCCAGCCGGGGGTTCGCGTTGCACGCTGTCACGACGGCTTCAAAATAGTCCGCCGTCGCGCGGCTCGCCGTCAGAATCGCTGCATCGTCAGGCTTTAGCTCGTAACTTTCAACGAACCGCAGCTGCTTCGCGTCGGGCAATTCGGGAAGAGCCGCACGCAGCGATTCGATGACGTCGTCATCGATCTCAACCGGCAATAGATCGGGATCCGGAAAATACCGGTAATCGTTCGCCTCCTCTTTCGAACGCATCGAACGCGTCTCGTCGCGATCCGCATCGTACAAACGCGTTTCCTGAACGATCTCACCGCCGGCCTCGAGTACGTCGATCTGCCGTTCGACTTCGTAATCGATCGCCTTTTCGACGAATCGAAAGGAGTTCAGATTCTTTAATTCCGTACGCGTGCCAAGCCGCTCCTCTCCCCTCGGGCGAATCGACACGTTGGCGTCGCAGCGAAACGATCCTTCCTGCATATTGCCGTCGGAAATGCCGAGGTAGCGAACGATCGTGTGAATCTTTTTCATGTAGGCGACCGCTTCCTTCGCCGACCGCAGATCCGGTTCGGACACGATCTCGAGCAATGGCGTACCGGCACGATTCAGGTCGATGCCCGACCAGTCGTCGAATCCCTCGTGCACGGATTTGCCCGCGTCCTCCTCAAGGTGTGCACGCGTGATACCGATGCGCTTGTCGTTGCCGTCGCTGTCGACAATAAACAGTTCGCCGCGCTCGACAATGGGCAGCTCGTACTGCGAGATCTGGTAGCCCTTTGGCAGGTCCGGATAAAAGTAGTTCTTGCGCGCAAATACCGAACGCGGCGCGACGCGGGCATTGACGGCGAGTCCGAACGTCGCAGCCATACGCACGACTTCCTTGTTGAGCACGGGCAGCACACCCGGGTAACCGAGATCCACGAGACAGGCCTGCGTGTTGGGTTCGGCGCCGTAAGCCGTGGGCGCGCCCGAGAAAATCTTACTGGTCGTCGCGAGCTGCGCGTGAATCTCAAGACCGATGACGACTTCCCACCCCACGCTCATGCGAATTCCTTCGGGCAGGCATGGTGCCACTCGGTATGTAACTGGTATTGATGCGCTACCCTGAGCAGCGTCTCCTCGGCGAAATGAGCGCCGACAAGGTGCAGGCCGACCGGCAGATCGCCGACGAAGCCACAGGGCACCGACATCCCCGGCAAACCCGCCAGATTCGCGCCGATCGTATAAATGTCGTTCAGATACATCGTAATCGGGTCGTCGACCTTATCGCCGAGGCGGAAGGCGGGCGACGGCGCTGTCGGACCGACGATGACGTCAACGTCGGCGAATGCCTTGCGGAAATCGTCGGCGATGAGCTGCCGCACGCGCTGCGCCTTGAGATAATAAGCGTCGTAGTAGCCTGCCGACAGCACGTAAGTACCTGTCATGATGCGGCGCTTGACTTCGTCGCCGAAGCCCTCGCCGCGGCTGCGGCAATACAGGTCGAGCAGATCCTCGGCATGTTCGGCGCGATAGCCGAAGCGCACACCGTCGAAACGGGACAGGTTGGATGAACACTCGGCCGGTGCGACCACATAATACGCCGGCACCGACATCTCGATGTTCGGCAGATCCACTTCCACCGTCGTCGCGCCGAGCGATTCGAGCACGGCAATCGCATCGCGGACGCGTGCCGCGCATCCGGCGTCGAGACCTTCGTCGAAGTGCTGGCGCACGATGCCGACGCGCAGGCCCGCGACCGATGCGCCCAGTCCCGCGACGTAGTCCGGCACGGGTACGTCGATGGACGTCGAATCGCGCTCGTCGAATCCGGCCATCGCGCCCAGCAGCAGTGCGGCATCTTCAGCCGAGCGCGTGATCACGCCGGCCTGGTCGAGGCTGGACGCGAACGCGATCATGCCATAGCGCGAAACACGCCCATACGTCGGTTTGATGCCAACCGTTCCGGTCAGCGCTGCGGGCTGCCGGATCGATCCGCCCGTATCGGTCCCGGTCGCGGCCGGTGCCAGGCGTGCAGCCACGGCTGCGGAGGAACCGCCGGAAGATCCGCCCGGCGAACACTCCGTACGCCATGGGTTGTGAACCGGACCGTAGAAACTCGTTTCGTTGGACGAGCCCATCGCGAACTCGTCCATGTTGGTCTTGCCCAGCATGACTGCACCCGCGTCCGCAAGATTCCCGACCACAGTGGCATCGTAAGGCGATATGAAGTTGTCGAGCATCTTCGAACCGCAGGTCGTACGCACTCCCTGCGTGCAAAAAATGTCCTTATGGAGTATCGGCAGGCCGTTCAGCGGCCCGGCCGTGCCGTTTGCCCGCCGCTCATCGGCCCGCCGCGCAGCCGCCAGTGCGTCGTCCCCGGTCACGGTGATCATGGCGTTCAGCACCGGGTCGTGCTCGTCGATACGACCGAGCAACGCTTCGGTGACATCGACGCTCGAAAAGTCGCCGTTGTCCATTCCACCGCGCAGCTCCGCGAGCGTGAGCCGGTGCAGCGCCGTCATTCGATCACCCTGGGCACGAGGTAGTGACCTTCGCGAACGTTCGTCGCATTTTGCTGGAAGCGCTCGCGATCGACGGTCTCGCTGACGGCGTCCGGACGCAGCCTTTGCACCGCATCGAGAGGATGAGCCATCGGCGGGACATCGGTCGTGTCCGCCGCAGACAGCCGATCGACGAAATCGACGATCCGCGATAACTTTTCGACGCTCTCAGCGTATTCCTGATCGGTAAGCTGGAGCCTTGCCAGCATCGCAATGTGTTGGACCTGTTGTTTGTCGAGTGACACGCGAAAATTCCGCTGCAATTTGAGGTGATCGGACAGCCCGCCAGGCGCGGGCACGCAATAATACACGGCGCCTTGTGCATTGTCGTGCGCATTGTTAGATTACGCCGTTAACCGCGATTCGAGACGCCGTTCCACATGTTCAAAAATATCCTGGGTTATTTTTCCAATGACCTGTCCATCGACCTTGGCACCGCCAATACGCTGATCTACTCGCGCGGTTCCGGCATCGTGCTGGACGAGCCCTCCGTGGTCGCCATTCGTGAGGATACGGGCAGAGGCGGCAGAGTCGTCGAAGCCGTCGGTGCGGAAGCCAAGAACATGCTCGGGCGTACACCCGGCAACATCACGGCGATCAGGCCGCTCAAGGACGGTGTGATTGCCGATTTCACGGTCACCGAAAAAATGCTGCAGCATTTCATTCGCAAGGCGCATCAGTCGCGATATTTCCGGCCGAGCCCACGCGTGCTGATCTGCGTACCCTACGGATCGACGCAGGTCGAACGCCGCGCGATTCGTGAGTCGGCCGAGGGCGCCGGCGCCCGCAAGGTGCACCTGATCGACGAACCCATGGCCGCAGCGATCGGTGCCGGCATGCCCGTGCACGAGGCACGCGGCTCGATGGTGCTGGATATCGGTGGCGGCACGTCCGAAGTCGCCGTGATCTCGCTGAACGGCATCGTGTATGCCGCGTCGGTGCGCATCGGCGGCGACCGTTTCGATGAGGCCATCACCAACTACGTGCGACGCAACTACGGCATTCTCATCGGTGAGGCGACCGCAGAACGGATCAAACACGACATCGGCTCAGCTTTTCCAGGCCAGGAAGTTCTCGAGATTTCGGTCAAGGGCCGCAACCTGTCGGAGGGCGTGCCGCGCAGTTTCACGCTCAACAGCAACGAGATTCTCGAAGCGCTGCAGGAACCCCTGCAGGGCATCGTGGGCGCCGTCAAGGAAGCGCTCGAACAGACCCCGCCTGAGCTCGGCGCGGATGTTGCCGAACGCGGCATCGTCCTGACCGGTGGCGGCGCCATGCTCAGGGACCTCGACAAACTGCTCATGGAAGAAACCGGTCTGCCCGTCGTGATCGCCGACGAACCTCTGACCTGTGTGGCACGCGGCGGCGGCAGAGTCATCGAACTTATCGACGAACACGGTCCCTCCGTTTTCGGCCTGGAGTGAACCGGGACCGGGGCTATGGTCGCTACCCGGAAACATAACAGCAACCCGGCCCGTATTCCGGCGCTGGGCCTGCGTCTTGTCCTCCTGATCATCGCCAGCATCGTTCTGATGTACGCGGACAATCGCTATCAGCACCTCGATACGCTGCGCGACGGGATCGGCACGGCCGTCTATCCGCTGCAGGTGGTCGTCGATGCGCCAGTGCGGCTGTGGCACTGGCTGCGTGAGTCGACGCGCTCGCGCGATCATCTCGAAACCGAACTGAACCGCCTGCGCACCGAACGCCTGCTCACGAACGTGCGTCTGCAGCGCCTGAACGCACTGGAGGCCGAGAATGCGCGACTCCGAGCGATGCTCGAGGCGCGCGCACAGGTACCCGACGAAATTCGCGTCGTGGAGATCATGTCGGTCGACGCCAATCCCTTTAACCACAGCCTCGTCATCGGCGCGGGCAGCCGCGACGGCGTTTATGACGGCCAGGCGATTGTCGACGCCGCCGGCGTCGTCGGCCAGGTTATCGAAACCGGCCTGCTCACATCGCAGGCGATGCTGATCAGCGACTCCGACCATGCGCTGCCCGTCGAGGTCAACCGCAATGGCCTGCGGACGATCGCGATCGGTACCGGGGAGCTCGACAGCCTCGCACTGCCGTTTGTCGTCAACAATGCCGATATTCGAGCCGGCGATCTGCTCGTCACCTCCGGGCTCGGAGGCGCGTTTCCGTCCGGCTATCCGGTCGCGGTCGTCGATGACGTTACCCGTGTTCCGCAGCAGCAGTATGCCGAAGTGACCGCCACGCCGTCCGCATCGCTGGGTCAGGTTCGCGAAGTGATGCTCATATGGTCAGCCGCACCGGAGGCGCCGCCCGGTGAGTAGAGACCGCGCATTGAGCCGGCTGCCTGTGATCGTATCGTTCGTCGTCGGACTGATGCTGACGATCATGCCGCTGCCAGGCTGGGCGGTCGTGTTTCGACCGGCGTGGCTTGCGCTGATCGTCATATTCTGGGCGATGAGGCTTCCACGCACCTGGAGTGTCGGCACCGCCTGGAGCATCGGCATTGTCCTGGACGTTGCTCAGGGCACACTGATCGGACAACACGCGCTGGCGTTGTGTCTGATCGCATTTATCACTGTGCGCTTCCATCTTCTGATGCGCGTGTTTCCGGTACTGCAACTCACGGCGACGGTGTTTGCACTGCTGTCGTTGTACCAGTTCGTGTTGTTCTGGAGCAACGGCGTGGCGGGCGTTGACGCACCGGCGGTCAGCTACTGGGGACCGGTTCTCGTCGGCACGGCGATGTGGCCGCTGGTGCGCAGCGTTCTGTCGGATGTCGGCTACCGGCGACGCACGAGAGGCTAGTGGCTCTTCTGTCGCCCATCAAGGACCACCATCAGGAACGCCGGCTGTTTATCGGACGCGTCATACTAACCTCAGTGATCGCACTGCTGATGCTCAGCGGCGTCATGGCGCGCCTCGTCCAGTTGCAGGTTTTCGACCATGAACTGTTCGCCGAAAAGTCGCAGGGAAACCGAGTGCGAATTCAGGCGGCACCGCCGAATCGGGGACTCGTGCTCGATCGTCGGGGACGCGTCATCGCCGAGAACATACCCGCCTACCAGCTCGAACTGATTCCCGAACAAGTGCAGGACATTGACGATACATTGAGCCGGCTCGCCAATGCCGGCCTGATCGATGCAGGCGACATTCCGCGTCTTGCAGAACTCAGCCGCAGTGGCCAGCGTTTTAAGCCGGTCACCTTAAGACTGCGACTCAGCGACGAGGAAATTGCCAACTTTGCAATTCAGCGGCCGCGCTTTCCGGGCGTGGATTTCCAGCCGCGGCTGGTGCGTCACTATCCGAACGGCGCTGTGTTTGCACACGCGGTGGGTTACGTCGGCGCACTGAGCACAGGCGATCTTGAACGGCTCGACGCCGCGCGTTATGTCGGCACGTCGCACACGGGCAAAACCGGCGTCGAACGCAGCTTCGAGTCCGAACTGCACGGCGACGCAGGATTCCGGCACGTCATTACCAACGCGCGCGGCCGTCAGATTCCGGCAGACACCGACGAGGTGCTCGCCTCGTTACCCGAAAACGCATCGCCGACACCAGGCAACAATGTTTACCTAAGCCTCGATCTCGATCTGCAGCGCGTGGCCGCCGAGGCCATTGCCGGCCGCCGCGGCGCTGTCGTCGCAATCGATCCCTGGTCCGGTGAGATTCTTACGCTTATCAGCGCACCGGCCTTCGATCCAAACCTGTTCGCGGTCGGCATGACAACCGCGCAGTATTCGGAACTGCAGAACAATCCTGACCGGCCGCTCTTCAATCGCGCAGTGCGCGGCACCTACCCGCCCGGCTCGACGATAAAACCCATGCTCGCGCTGGCCGCGCTCGAAACCGGCGCGACCAATCTGACGCGCAGAACAACGTGCATCGGTTACTTTCAACTGCCGAACAGCGATCACCGTTATCGTGACTGGAAACCGGAGGGACATGGAACCGTCGATATCCACGATGCGATCTCGCAATCCTGCGACGTGTACTTCTACGAGATCAGCGGCGATCTCGGCATCGACAACATGCACGACTATCTTACGCGCTTCGGTCTGGGCGAGCTGACCGGAATCGATGTCATTGGCGAACGCCGCGGACTGGTGCCGTCGCGTGAATGGAAACGGAACAACTTCAGCGACCGCGATCAGCAGCGCTGGTATCACGGCGAAACCGTCAACGCGTCGATCGGCCAGGGATACATGCACGCAACACCGCTGCAGCTCGCGTCGGCCACGGGCACGCTCGCGACGCGCGGCATACGTTATCGGCCTCATCTGGTTGCGGCCGTCGAAAACGCACTGACCGGCGAACGCACACTGATTCAGCCGGAACGCATCGCCGACATTGACGTGAGCAACGATTTCTACTGGGAAAACGTAGTAAACGCAATGCACGATGTCATGCACGGTCCGCGCGGAACGGCACGCGCCGTCGGCACGGGCGCTGCTTACGACATGGCAGGTAAGAGCGGCACCGCGCAGGTAATTTCGATCGCCCAGGACGACGAATACGACGAGGAGGAGCTTGAGGAACGGCAGCGTGACCACGCGCTGTTCATCGCGTTCGCGCCGCTCAACGACCCGCAGATCGCGGTCGCGGTCATCGTCGAAAACGGCAGCAGCGGCAGCGGCGTTGCGGCACCGATCGCGAAGGCGGTCATGGACCAATACTTAGGGTTCGGTGAAGATGCAGCTCAGTGAAACGCAACGCATGCTTACGCCGAAGACGCCGCCGCCGTCGGGCGTGTCCCGGCTGCTTGCGAATCTGAACGTAGACATACCGCTGCTGGGCGGGTTGCTGCTGATCTGCGGATTCGGCCTCGTCGTGCTGTACAGCGCGGTTGCGGAAAGCGACCGGCTGCTCGTCAATCAGGCGGTGCGGCTCGGCGTTGCGCTGCTCGGCATGCTCATCGTCGCGCAGATCCCTCCGGACTTCTTTCGCCGCTGGACGCCGTGGGCGTACCTGATCGGGCTGCTGCTGCTCGTACTCGTGCTCACCAGCGGCGAGGTCGGCCAGGGCGCACGCCGCTGGCTCAATATCGGCATTCGCTTCCAGCCCTCCGAAGCGATGAAACTCGCCGTCCCGATGATCGCCGCCTGGTTCCTGCACGAGCGGCCGATCCCGCCCCGAGCAGGCCACCTTGCCGTTATCGGCATACTGATCGTCGTGCCGACCGTACTCATCGCGAAGCAACCGGACCTCGGCACGTCGCTGTTGATCGCGGCGTCCGGCGTCATCGTCATCGTACTCGCCGGCCTGTCGCTGAAACTCATTGCCGGACTGGGTGTGCTCGCGGTGCCGGGCGCCTTCGTGTTGTGGCACTTCATGCAGGACTATCAGAAACAACGCGTGCTCACACTGTTCAATCCCGACAGCGACCCGCTCGGCGCCGGCTACAACATCATTCAATCGAAAATCGCGATCGGTTCGGGCGGCCTGTTTGGGAAGGGCTGGACCAACGGGTCCCAGGCGCAGCTCGAATTTCTGCCGGAACGGCATACCGACTTCATTTTCGCTGTGCTCGGCGAGGAATTCGGTTTGTTTGGCGTACTCGCATTGATGGCACTGTACGTGTTCGTCATCGGCCGCGGTCTGTACATCGCATCGCACGCCCACGATACCTACTGCCGCCTGCTCGCGGGCTCGATCAGTCTGACCTTTCTCGTCTACGTCTTCGTCAACACGGCCATGGTAACCGGGCTTGTACCCGTCGTCGGCGTGCCATTGCCGCTCGTGAGTTTCGGCGGCACCTCGATGGTGACGCTACTCGCGGGATTCGGTATTCTGATGTCCATCCACTCTCACCGGAAACTGCTGCCTCACTGATGAACATTCGCATCCTCGCCGTGCTGCCCGTATTGATTGCATTCACGGCGCAATCGGCCAACGTTGATACGCCGGTCTATGTCGATACCGAGCGCCAGATCGTTGCCGAGTTCATCGACGAGATGGTCGCCGATCACGAATTCGATCGAGGGCAGCTGACCGCGCTGCTGCAAAAGGCGCAGATCAAACCGAAAATCATCGAGAGAATCTCAACGCCTGCGGAGCGCAAACTCACCTGGGCCGAGTACCGGAAGATATTTATTACGGACGAACGCATCAAAGCCGGTGCCGATTTCTGGCGTGAGCACACGCCGATGCTCGAACGCATTGCACTCGAAAGCGGCGTACCGGTCGAAATGCTGGTTGGCATTATCGGCGTGGAAACCTACTTCGGACGGATTACGGGCAGAGATCGTGTCATCGATGCACTCGTGACGCTGGCGTTCGACTACCCGCCGCGAGCGAAATTTTTTCGCCGGGAATTGCAGGAGTTCCTGCTACTGGCGCGTGAGGAAGAAATCGACGCCCTGGAGCCCCTCGGGTCGTACGCGGGTGCGATGGGCAGACCGCAATTCATGCCGTCGAGCTTCAGAGCCTATGCCGTCGATGCGACCGGAGACGGTAAACGAGACATTTGGGACAACTGGGCCGATGTCGCCGGCAGCATCGCCAACTATTTTAACGAGCACGGATGGAAAAGCGGACAGGACATTGCGGCAGCGGCAACACTCGGCAGCCAGTGGAAAGGCGAAGTACCTGCGCCGAAAAATACGCTGAAAGCCAGTGGAACCGTGACCTCACTGAGCGAAGGCGGGGTTGTGTTCAGCACGGATCTGTGCAGCGGGAGCGCCGCGGAGCTGCTGACCTATGAAGGCGACGCCGGCATCGAGCACTGGGTCGGTTTTCATAATTTTTTCGTCATTACAAAATACAACCGCAGCGTCATGTATGCGCTCGCAGTGCTTCAACTCGGACAGCAGATTTCCACGCTGGTTGCGTCCGATGCCGCTTAAGATCGGGCTCTGTGCAATCGCAGCGCTCACGCTGCTGCTCAGCGCCTGCGGTACCCACCGAAGTGCAGACGGCCCTGGCAGCCGCAGGGTTCCGGCGTTACCCGGCGACGCCGTGCCGCGACCCGAGGCGCGCAGTAAGTACGGCAACGGCCCGGTGTATGAAGTCCTCGGAAAACGCTATTCGGTCATGCCCACGAGCGCAGGCTACCGCGAGCGCGGCGTGGCGTCGTGGTATGGCCGCAAGTTTCACGGACGACTGACCTCCAACCGTGAAGTCTACGACATGTACGCGATGACGGCTGCGCACAAGACGCTGCCGCTGCCGACCTACGTCAGGGTGCGTAATCTGCGCAACAATCGATCGGTCGTTGTCCGCGTCAACGACCGCGGCCCGTTCGTTCACAACCGGATCATCGACCTCTCTTACGCCGCCGCGCTGAAACTCGATATGGTTCAGGAAGGCACGAGTCTCGTCGAGGTGACCGCCATCGGTTTCGACGACACGACGGGCGACCGGCCCGTCCGCATCGCGGAACCGTCGACCGCGCCTGCTGCCCCGGCGGCCGAAGAACAGATCGAAAACCGCATCTTCGTTCAGGTTGGCGCATTCGGCGACCATGGCAATGCCGCCCGTCGGCTCGCCATGCTGACGCGTTCGGGTATCGGCAATGCGTTCATTCACGAGGATCGCTCGGTGAGCCCGGCCCTGTATCGCGTTCGGGTCGGGCCGTTGGCCGATGTCGTGCAGTACGACGTGCTGGTTGAAGAACTCGACAACATCGGCATTACGGACCCATACCTAATTTCCGATTAGCTGCGTACAATACGCGCTGTTTTCATTCCGCCATTATGGCAGGGACAACATGTTGCATCGTTTGTTTGCCGCCTTACTGCTGGCACTCGTGTTGCCGCTGTTTGCAATATCCACAGTCGCCGCCCCGGTTCCGGCCGCGCCGGTCGTGGGCGCCAAAAGCTATTTGCTGGTCGACGCCACGACAGGCCGCAACCTGGCCGCGCACGATCCGGATGTGCAGCTCGCGCCCGCGAGTCTGACAAAAATCATGACCACCTACGTAGTGTTTAAGGCGCTCGACAGCGGGCAGATCTCGCTCAACGAGGAAGTCACCGTGAGCGAGAAGGCCTGGCGCACCGAAGGCTCACGCATGTTCATCGAGGTGGGCAAACGCGTGCCGGTCAGAGATCTGATCATGGGTCTGATCGTGCAGTCGGGGAACGATGCCGGCGTCGCACTGGCCGAACACATTGCAGGCAGTGAAAGCGTATTCGCGGAGATGATGAATCAGCAGGCGGCCGAACTCGGCATGGCATCGACGCATTTCCGCAATGCCACGGGACTGCCGGCCGAGGGCCACGTCACCACGGCCAGAGACCTTGCGACGCTCGCGCGTGCGATGATCGAGGAGTATCCCGAGTACTACGCCTGGCACGCCGAAAAGGAATTCACCTACAACGACATCAAACAGGACAATCGCAACACGCTCCTGTGGCGCGACGACTCCGTGGATGGACTAAAGACAGGTCATACCGACGATGCCGGGTATTGTCTTGTCGCCTCCGCGAAACGCGGCGACATGCGCGTCATTTCAGTGGTACTCGGCACCTCGAGCACCAGGGCGCGCGCGGACGGCAGCCAGGCGCTGCTCAACTACGGCTTTCGATTTTACGAAACACGCCTGCTGTTCCGCGCCGGCGAAGAAGTATCGACGGCGCGTGTCTGGAAATCCGCTAACGAAACGTCATCGCTCGGCGTCCTCGACGATCTTTACATCACGCTGCCCCGGGGCACCTACGATAAACTCGAGTCGCGTCTCGATATGCCGTCCGTGGTGCTTGCGCCGCTGTCGGCAGGTCAGCCGGTCGCAAATCTGAGCATCAATCTCGACGGCGAGGAACTGCTGAATCTGCCCCTGCGCGCACTCGACGACAACCCGGGCGGCTCGATGTGGCAGCGTGCCCGCGACAGCGTGAGCCTCTGGTTCGAGTAGTGTCCGGCATGTCCGACACCCCTGCACTCGAATTTCCGTGTCCATTTCCGATTAAGATGATGGGACGCGACACGCCGGAGTTCCGCAACATTGCAAGGGCGCTGGTCGAGCGTCACACGGGGCCCGTTGCCGACGGCGCCGTCAGCGCGAGCCTGAGCCGTAAGGGCAACTTCGTGTCGATTACCATCACGATCGACGCACAAAGCCAGCAGCAACTCGATGCGATCTACACCGACGTCAGCGCCCATGACGATGTACTGATGGCGCTGTGAGCACAGTAATCACCCGTTTTTTAGGTCTCCGCGACTACAATCCGCTGTGGCACGCGATGCGAGCATTTACCGACGAACGCACGGCGGAAACCGCGGACGAAATCTGGTTCTGCGAACACCCACCCGTATTCACGCTGGGCCTCAATGCGGCGAGAGAACACCTGCTGGCGCCCGGTGACATACCGGTCGTACAAATCGACCGCGGCGGCCAGGTCACCTACCACGGCCCAGGCCAGCTCATGATCTACCCGCTGCTCGATCTGCGGCGGTCCGGGACAGGCGTGCGCGAACTCGTCACGGCGCTCGAGATGACTGCCGTCGACATCGCCTCGGAATTCAGCGTACCGGCAGCACCGCGCGCCGATGCACCGGGCGTGTATGCGGACGGTAAGAAGTTCGCAAGCGTCGGATTGCGTATACGCCGCGGCGCCAGTTTTCACGGTATGGGACTGAACGTCGATGCCGACCTCGAACCGTTTTCGAGAATTAACCCGTGCGGGTTTTCAGAGCTGAAGATGACCGACCTGAAGCGGCTCGGCATCGAACTGACGCTCGAACAAACCGCAGAAAAATTTGCAGGCTATCTGCTCGGCCGGCTAGGCCTGACCCGCTCATCCTGAACGACGAGCGGCCGCATCGAGCGCCCGCAGGCGTTCAGGCGTGCCAACGTCGGCCCAGAGTCCGTCGTACAGCGCACCGCTGACCCGCCCGTTTCCGACCGCTTCGCGCAACAGCGGTACGACTGAAAATCGGCCCGGCTCGCAGCCGTCAAAAAACTGGGGCCGATAGGCCGACACGCCGCTGAACGTCAGTTGACGTTCGTTGTTCACCGCACCGCGATCCAGACCGAAGTCGCCGCGATCGCGATAGTCCGGTGTCGGCACGAGGACAAGATGTGCGCCACATCCGGCCGCCGGTACATCGCGTGGCACGGGCATGTCCGTGTAGATGTCGGCGTTAATGACGAGAAACGGCGCATCGCCGAGTAACGGCAATGCCTTGACTATTCCGCCGCCCGTTTCGAGTACGTCGTCGCCCTCGCGGCTGTAGCGAACGCGCAGGTCCCACGCACGGCCGTCGCCAATGCGCTCCTCAATCTGCTCACCCAGCCAGCCCAGATTGATCACAACGTCACGCATGCCGGCATCCTGCAGGCGGTCGAGGTGGCGTTCGAGCAGACTACGTCCCGCAACGTCCACGAGCGATTTCGGCAACGTGTCGGTCAGCGGCCGGAGGCGATCGCCGCGCCCGGCAGCGAGTATCATCGCCCTCACAGCCGCTCGTCCCAGACCGGCAGCACGCGCCGCTCGACAAGATCGACAACGAAATCAAGCTCGCTGTAGTTGCGTCCGATGTCGATGACGTACGACAGGGCGGCAGGAACGTCACGCAGATACGCCGACTTGCCGTCACGGTGATTCAGGCGGCAGAAAATGCCGGCGGCTTTAAGATGACGCTGCACGCCCAGCAGGTCGAAGAAGCGCATGAACCGGCGCTCGCTCACCGCCAATTGCACCGCGGAATCGAGTCCTTCGTAGAACTGCATCGCCCATTCAACCACGCGTCCGGCAGGCCAGCGTACGTAGCAGTCGCGAAGCAGCGAGACGAGATCGTAGGTCAGCGGGCCTTCGACCGCATCCTGAAAATCGAGAATCCCAGGATTGTCGAATTCCGTCACCATCAGGTTGCGCGAATGATAGTCACGATGCACGAAGACCTGCGGCTGTCGCAACGCATTGTCGGTCAGCAGGTCGCAACACTCCCGCCACGCGGCTTCTTCGTCGTCACTCAGCCGCAACTGCAATTGCGTACCGCACAGCCAGTCCCGGAACAGCGACAATTCAAACTGCAGCAAATCGGTGTCGTACGTAGGCAGCGAAGCCTGATACGCCGATCCGCGACGCTGCATCGTGCTCAATGCGCCCAGCGCGTCGCGGTACAGCGTGTCGGCCGACGACGGGTCGCTCGTCAGCCGTTCGAGGTATTGCAGCTCACCGAGATCGGTGAGCAGTAAAAATCCCCTGTCCATGTCGGCTTCGATCACTCGCGGCACGTTCAGGCCCATCGCCTCGAGCTGACCGCACACCTCAACAAACCGCCCGCAGTCTTCCTGTGCCGGCGGCGCGTCCATTACGATGAAACTTCCGTTGCCCTTTTGCAATCGAAAATAACGGCGGAAACTGGCGTCGCCGGACGCGGGGATCAGGCTGCCGCCGGCCACCGCGGAAATGCGGTTCGTCCATGCCGCCAATTCGACGAATCGCGGGTCGCGGGCTGGGTGTGAAAGCTCGATCGATGTTCTCCGTAACGCGTTGAAGCACCTCAAAAACTATGCGAAGGTAACAAATAAGAATGCTTGTTAACATCCCGTCATCCACGGCCTCGGCCCCAACCTGACACAGATCGCGATTTGTCCCCGAAACCCCTGATTTCAGCGTGCTGGCTGCTGACGGCCGCGACGGCCGCGACGGCTGAGCCGACAGCCTGTCTCGCCACGCCGCGGCCGAGCATTGCCGACAGCCCGCTGCTGCTTGAAGGCGCGCTCGACAACCCCGCGACCATTCAGATGGAGGCGGGCCATATCGAAGCGCAACTCGGTGCAAAGCCTTCGGCGCTGTTATCCGGCGGCGTCCTGCTGCGGCGCGGTAACCGCGCGGTGGGTGCCGACAGCGCGCGATACGACTCGAACGAGATGGCGATCTTCCTGGCTGGCGACGTGCGCTACGAAGATCCTGCGACGCAGATCTTCAGCGACTCCGCCGAATTCGGCTACACGAACGGCAGAATTCGATTTGAGGGCGCGGAGTTTTCGCTTGGCGGCAACGGCGCGCGCGGCGCCGCGAGTGCCCTTGAAATCAACCAAAACGGCAGTCTCGTCCTCGACCGCGTCGAATACACCACCTGCCCGCCGGGCTCCGAAGACTGGCTCATGCTGGGCCAATCCATCGAGCTCGACACGAATGCCGGTGTCGGCACGGCGAAGGGCATGAAGCTGCGTTTCAAAGGCGTTCCGATTCTGTACGCGCCGTATATTTCGTTTCCTATCGGCGATGCGCGAAAGTCCGGCGTACTCACACCGGAGATTGGCAGCTCGGGCCGCAGCGGCAACGAACTAAGAGTCCCGTACTACTGGAACATCGCACCCAACTACGACGCGACGATTACGCCGCGATTGCTGACCAGCCGCGGTCTGCAGCTCGCGACCCAATTTCGCTATCTGACCGAACGCAATGAAGGCAGCGTGGCCGTCGACTATCTGCCGGACGACGATATTCTGAACCGCGCACGCCGCCAGCTCAGCTTCGAACACCAGACGCTGTTCGGTAACGGCTGGCGCAATCGGATTCAGTTCCGCGACGTGTCCGACAGCCAGTACTATGAAGACCTCGGAGGCAGTCTGAGTATCTCGAGCATCACGCACCTGAATCGCTATGTGCGCTTCGACTATTACTCGAAACATCTGTCGATGTTCGGTCAGGTGCAGGATTACCAGACGATCGACGACGCGATTCTCCCCGACCAGGAACCGTACCGCCGGCTGCCGCAACTCGTCGTCAACGGCCGCTGGTCGACACCGCTGGGACTTCGGTTTGGCATCGACAGCGAACTCGTCAACTTCGATCGCAACGTCGGCGTAACAGGCTGGCGCGTTAACGCTGCGCCGCACATCAACTTCCCTGTCCGGCGGCCCGGATGGTTTGTGAATCCGGCGCTGCGTCTCGACTACACGCGCTACCAACTCAGCAACACACGGCCGGGCGAGGCCAGCAGCCCGGACCGCGCCGTGCCGATCGCGAGTCTCGACACGGGCCTGATCCTCGAACGAACGATGGCCAGTTCAACGCGCATTCAGACGATCGAACCGCGCATGCTGTACGTCAGCATTCCGTTCGAAAACCAGGACGCACTGCCCGTCTTCGACACGGTCACTCCGGACATCAATCTCGTACAGCTGTTCCGCAGGAATCGCTACCTCGGTGTCGATCGCATCGGCGACACCGAACAACTCAGCATCGGCGTGACATCCCGGATACTCGACGTGTCGAGCGGTCGCGAGCTCGTTACTGCAACCATCGGTCAAACACGTTACTTCGAGGATCGCCGCGTCACATTACCCGGCGCCACGGTCGCTACGTCCGAGACGTCGGACTACATCGCGCAGGTACGATTCCTTTTGTTCGACCACATCAACTTCGATTTCGGGCACCAGTGGGGAACCGGCGACAGCGACACGACCAAGTCTGAAGCCAGGCTGCAGTACCAGCCTGACAGCAACAAGATTCTCAATCTCGCCTATCGGTTTCGCCGCGACTCGCTCGAACAGGGCGACCTGTCGTGGTCCTGGCCGGTCGCGTCGCGCTGGAATTTCGTCGGACGTTACAATTTTTCGTTTCGCGATCAGGAAGTCCTGGAACAGTTCTTCGGACTCGAGTACGAAAGTTGCTGCTGGGGACTCAGACTCGTGTCGAGGCGGCACATATCCACACGAGACGGAACTCGCGATTCGTCGTTCGGTCTGCAGTTGGTATTGAAGGGAATGACGAGCGTGGGTACTGCGGCTGACAAACTGCTCGAACGTGGTATTCTTGGCTATTCCGCGAACCTCCGGTAAGAAAAAGTGTTAAAAATCAAATCCTTATTCGTCATGGTGGCGTTTTTCACCGCGCCGGCTGCATTTGCCGACGAACTGTCCGACACCGGAGAATTCCTGGACGGCGTCGCTGCGGTCGTCAACGACGGCCTCGTACTCAAAAGTGAGTTCAGGCGGCAGGTTGCCAACGTCAAACAGCGCGCGCAGTCACAGGGACTGCAACTTCCGCCTGAGAGCACGCTGAACGATCAGATTCTCGAACAACTCATCGTCACGGAGATTCAATTACAGCGTGCGGACCGCATCGGATTGCGGGCTGAAATATCCGATCTCGTCCTCAATCAGGCCATTGCCCGCATCGGTGCGGAACAGGGTATCCCGTTTGAGCGAATGCCGGAATGGATCGAGCAGCAGGAAGGCATCAGCTACCGCGAGTTTCGCGAAAAACTGCGTGAGGAACTCATGATGGATCGGCTCAGAACCATCGAGGTTCTGTTCAGGATTCAGGTTTCCGACCGGGAAATCGAACAGTGCATCGCCGACCTCGAAACCAACGTCGTCGTCAACTCCGACTGGCAGCTCTCGCACATTTTGCTATCGATCGGCGAAGGCGCGAGTGCCGAGGACGTCGCTGCCACCGAAGCGCTTGCGGACGACATCCACGCGCAGCTACAAGGCGGCACCGACTTTCGGGAGCTTGCCGCACTGCACTCAAAAGGGCCCACGGCGCTCGAAGGCGGTGCGCTCGGGTGGATGAACGGACAGCAGGTGCCGTCGATATTCACGGATGTGCTGCAGGACATGCAGGCCGGCGACGTATCGGAGCCGTTTCGCACCTCCAGCAGTATTCATATCGTCAAGGTCGACGACCTGCGCAGCGCCGTGGAACGCAGCGAAGTCGACGAAACCAAAATTCGCCATATACTGATTATGCTCGACGAGATCATCGACGACGCAACCGCACAACAGAGGCTCAACGAAGCACTGGAAAAAATCCGTGCCGGTGCGGATTTCGGCGAACAGGCGAAATTGCTGTCCGACGACCCGGGATCTGCAAACCAGGGCGGCGACCTGGGCTGGTCCGAACTGTCGATTTTCGATCCGGCGTTCGCGGCGCAGGCCGAGGCAGCAGAAATCGGCGAAATCACCGAACCGTTCCGAACTCAGTATGGCTGGCATATCCTCGAAGTGCTCGACCGGCGCGTTTATGACAACACCGAGGAACTCAAGGAAAACAACTGTGCCAATCGAATTCGCGCCAGCAAACGGGAGGAAGAAACGGTGCTTTGGCTGCAGCGCATGCGCGACGAGGCCTACGTCGACAAACGTATCTGATACGGCAGCCCAACTGTGACGCTGCATCGGCCTCTTGTCGTGACGGCAGGCGAGCCTGCGGGTATCGGCCCGGAATTGTGTTCGGCACTGGCCGATACGCGATGGGCCTCCGAGATCGTCGTCGTTGGCGACCATCGGCAGCTTGATCAACGGCTGACCGTTGTCGATACTCCGTTCCCGAAACGCGTCACACCCGGACGGCCCGATCCTGCGAATTCCGGGGTGTTGCTGACGGGCCTCGACCATGCCGTGGCCGGCTGTCTGGAGGGCCGCTACGCCGGCCTCGTCACGGCACCGCTGGCAAAGAGCGTCATAGCGCGCGGCGGCATCCCATTTACGGGCCATACGGAATATCTTGCGGAAAAAACCAGTTGCCCGCTCCCGGTAATGATGTTGGTCGCGAACGATCTGCGAGTCGCGCTGGCCAGCACCCATCTGCCGCTGCGCGAGGTGCCCGACTATCTGACCGCAGAGCGCATTGAGACGGTACTGCGCGTGCTACACGGCGATCTCAAGCAGCATTTCGGCATCGCAGACCCTGACATCGTCGTATGCGGCCTGAATCCGCACGCCGGGGAAAACGGTCATCTCGGCAGCGAGGACGACACAATCATCGCGCCGGTCATCGCCGGCCTCAACGCCGAAGGTTTTCGCCTGCGCGGCCCCATGCCCGCAGACACGGCATTTACGCCGGCAGCCGGCCACGCGGACGCGGTACTCGCGATGTATCACGATCAGGGTCTGCCCGTGCTCAAATACGCCGGTTTCGGTCACGCCGTCAACGTCACGCTCGGGTTGCCGATCGTTCGCACCTCCGTCGACCACGGGACGGCATTTGACATTGCGGGCAGCGGACAGGCCGACGCCGGCAGTCTGATCGCCGCGGTGGAACTCGCCGCGGCACTGGCGCGGCACTGATGGCGGCGCATCGAGCCCGGAAACGATTCGGTCAGCATTTTCTGACCGATCCGGCCGCAGTCGACGCGATCCTGCGTGCGATTAGTGCGCGAGGAGAGGACACGATCGTTGAAATCGGCCCCGGCCACGGCGCGCTGACTCACGATCTTGCGCGTCTGGCCGGAACGCTGCACGTCGTCGAACTCGACCGGGATCTTGCCGCCGCGCTGCGCGTACGCTATGCGACAGAGGATGCCGTGATCGTCCATGAGCACGATGCGCTGACCTTCGATTTTTCGTCGCTGGGCGATCGATTGCGAATCGCCGGCAACCTGCCCTACAACATCTCAACGCCGTTGCTGTTCCATCTGCTGAAGTTTCGCGAGCGCATCGTCGACATGCACGTCATGCTGCAAAAGGAAGTCGTCGATCGCATTGCGGCAGCGCCAGGAAGCAAAGCTTACGGCCGGCTGAGCATTATGCTCGGCTGTTACCTGCACGCGGAACCTCTGTTCGATGTCGCACCAGACGCCTTCGATCCGCCGCCGGCCGTAACGTCGAGCGTGTTGCGCCTCGACCCGATCGCGGGCGGTGCATATGACATCGCCGACGAAAGGACGCTGTCAACGCTGGTGTCGACCGCATTCATGCAGCGCCGAAAAACGATCCGCAACAGTCTCCGGAAAATCGCGGACACCGCTCAGCTTAAGGCCGCAGGCATCGATCCGGCGCTTCGCGCGGAGCAAATCGGCATCGCCGAGTACGTCGCACTAAGCAACCAATTGGCGAAATCGATGCGTTAGAATGGCCGCATGGCAAACGACCGCTTTGACATCCGCGTTCGCGTCGAGACCTGCTACGTCGATGACCAGTCTGAGCCGTCTGCGGATCGTTACGTATTCGCCTACACGATTCAGATACGCAATGCCGGCGACATCGCGGCGCAACTGCTGAGCCGGCACTGGGTCATTACCGACGGCAACGGCAAGGTCCAGGAAGTGAACGGCGATGGTGTGGTCGGCGAGCAACCGCACCTGCGGCCCGGAGAAGCGTTTCGGTATTCGAGCGGCGCGGTGCTTGAGACCCCCGTCGGTGCCATGCAGGGACTGTACAGAATGCGCAGTGACAGCGGACACCGGTTTGACGCGCCGATCGCGCCCTTCACGCTTGCCGTGCCCGGGCTGCTTAACTAGTGGGCCGCTTGATAAATTCGGTCACTCTCAGAGTCCTTCTCAAGGGGCAGACCCAGGCGAAGCTGCGCCGGCATAGTGGGGCTATGTCAAGCCGCTTCAACACCGGTATGCCCCTTGAGAAGGGCTCCCGGTGGGTCGCATCACAACGCCCTTCGGCGGCGTTGAGCTCGCTTGAATTGGCGACGGCCAGTCCTGCACTCGCTCGCCTTGCCCAGGGGCGTTGTGATGCGACTGAAAGTCACCGAATTTATCAAGCGGCCCACTAGAGCCCATCAACACCAATGGCGATCTATGCAATCGGGGATATTCAGGGCTGCTATGACCCATTGATGCGGCTGCTGGACCTGATCGAGTTCGAACCCGGGCAGGATACGCTCTGGCTGGCCGGCGATCTCGTCAATCGTGGACCGAAATCCCTTAAGACGCTGAAGTTTGTAAGGAAACTCGGCAATTCTGCCGTCACGGTCCTCGGCAATCACGACCTGCATTTGCTGGCACTTCACGAGGGTGCCGTCAGACACGGAAAACGGTTCGCAACGCTCGATAAGCTGTTGCGCTCCGACAGCGCCGAAGAGCTGTGCCACTGGCTGCGGCATCGGCCGCTGGCGCACTACGACGACAATCTTGATGCCCTGCTGGTTCACGCAGGCACACACCCCGACTGGGGCGTACGCAAAACACTCGCACGAGCATCGGAAGTCGAAAACGAACTACGGCACGGCGACTACGCCGCGCTGCTCGGCAAAATGTACGGCAATTCGCCCAATCGCTGGCAGGGCAAGCTTAGCGGCTACAAGCGTCTGCGGTTCATTGTCAATTGCCTGACTCGCATGCGAATGGTCACGGCCGACAACCGGCTGGCACTGAGTTACAGCGGCTCGCCGTGGCGCGCACCGAGAAACCTGCGCCCCTGGTTCGAAGCCGAAAACAGAAACACTGCCGATACGCGCGTGGTGTTCGGCCACTGGTCGCAACTGGGGCTCATCGTGCTGCCAAACCTCGTCAGCCTCGATACGGGATGCGTCTGGGGGCGGCAATTGACGGCCGTCAGAATCGATCGGCGATTGCCGCGGGTTTTTCAGGTTCCCGGGCAAACCTGACCGGCGGCCGCGCTCTCTGATCGCGGCGTTCGTAAACGCAGAATTCCATGTCGTGGTCGTCGCGCTCGCCGGCCTTTACGTGCTCGGCTGAAATCAGGTCCCAGTGACCGTTGTCGATGTCGGGAAAAAACGCATCGCCATCGAGTTCCGCATGCACCCTTGTAAGATAAATCCGCTGCGCCTTGTCGAGGAACAGTTCGTAAATCTGCGCACCTCCGATGACCATGACCTCGGCCGCATCCCCGGCCGCGTGCAATGCGGCGGCCGGTGACGGTACGACGACCGCGCCGTCGGCGCGATAATCGTCGCGGCGTGTCAACACGATGTTCCGCCTTCCCGGCAGCGGACGCCCGATCGACGCCCAGGTCAGCCGGCCCATCACGATCGGCTTGCCCATCGTCAGCGATTTGAAGCGCTGCAGATCGGTCGGCAGTCGCCATGGCAAATCGCCATGCACGCCAATGACGTGATTCTCGGAAGCGGCAACGACGAGACTAATCACTTAAGACCTGTTTCCACATCGCAACCGGGGGCCACAAAGCCAATAGTCTGTTCCTCGCTGCAGCATTTCTTCATCCCCAACCTATTGTTATATGAAGCCAGACTACACATGTTTTTGCTACTCAATCAGGGGGTGACGCCGAATGCACTACAAACGATTTCCAAATTTGCAAAGTGTTTTCAATGAACAAGTACGGGTCGTGCAATAGTGATTCTTAATCCAGGCGCCAGCGTGATTCTGTGGGCCGCAGGCTAACAAACGGCAGCGCATCCGTTGTATTATCGGCAGGTTTTTCTGATCGCGATTACGCATCATGATACGTTCGCGAGACTGTCGCCGTCAGCCGACGCCAGCAACAGCGCTTCGATTTCCTCGGCCGAACTCGCGT
Source organism: Woeseiaceae bacterium (assembly GCA_965224505.1). GTDB lineage: Bacteria > Pseudomonadota > Gammaproteobacteria > Steroidobacterales > Woeseiaceae > UBA1847. The sequence continues at coordinate 278,932 of CBDCZL010000017.1, read as the reverse complement.
TCGGCAACTCGGTGAACACGGTGCGCAAGTACATCTAAGGCGTCGATTTGGACGAACGGCTCTTCTGGTACGAAGACAGCAGCCGCTTCGGTCTCCACGGCGATCATTAGGACAGCACCATCGCGGTGAGCAGCGGCAGTCTGGTGACCCGTTACAGCTACTCGCCATTTGGCACTGGTGCCGCCACCACTGGCGTGCCATTCAAATACATCAGCCGCTATCTGGATGCCGAGACCGCTTGACTGGCTCGACCGCATCGATCTGTCTTCGGTGTGCGCAAATACACCAGGGTCGATGACATTAGTGTTAACAGGACCTAAAGCACCGCTTCACGCTCTTAACCGTCGCTCTCAGAATTGGGCATGCTGGCCATTCTTCCCTTGACGACTGAGGTTCTTTCGTTTACTATCGTCGATAGTATTCGATAGTACGAGATTGCCGTGAGCGCGCTTGAGCCAGAGGTTCGTCAGTATTTTCATGCCCATGGGCTACAGCCGAAGTCACCAGAGACCCTAAACGAGTCCCTGCGCCTTGTCATTGAACAGATGGACCGGACACTGCGCGGTTCGTCAAAAGGGGAGTTAACTGCGGCGGAAATTGAGATGCTCGAGAAGGCGGGCATGGATCTCGAGGAACATCCTGACGACAGCGATCCGGTGCTCGATTACGCCACAGAATACGCCGCGATTCTCAGCACAAGCGAAACCCCGACTGACGTTGCCGAGACTATGAATGTAACCCCCGTCCGGGTTCGGCAATTGATTCGCGAGCATTCCATGTACGCCATTCGAATCGACGGCCGTTGGCATGTACCGACATACCAGTTCGATACACATGGGCGCCTGGTGAAAAATATCGGCCTGCTGAACCAGGAATTGCACGAGCTCGATCCGGTCTCAGTGGTCCGTTGGTTTACCTATGTCGATCCTGAACTCGAAGGTCGAGACGGCAAGGCGATGTCACCGCTGAGTTGGTTGCATTCGGGACGTTCACCGAAAAAGCTATTGTCAATTCTTCCCAGGCGCTAATGCCAAAGGTTCCACGATGTCCGGACGCGGCACATCTTGCCGCACTCAAACCGAAACTGACTGAATTGCAGGCCGGTACTACCGTCTACCGGGTGTACTTCCGAGGCGGCGATCACCCAACACTCTGGAATCAATTTCGGCGCTTTGGGCCGTCAGAAGCACGATTTGACCACCATGATCCGTCTGGCGATCAAAATAATGCGGTTGTGTACCTTGCCGATAGCCCGACGACTTGTTTCGCCGAAGTATTCCAACAGCTACGAGTCATAGATCGAGCGCTTTCTCGCCCCTGGCTTGTGGGCTTCGAGCTTGATGCTTCGCTGTCCTTGCTGGACCTGACAGGCCGATTTACGACACGCATGGGTGCCTCAGCCGCACTCATGGGAGCACCGCGCTCAGTGGGAAGAAACTGGGCGCGCGGACTGTATGCCGCGTACCCCGGTATTCATGGAATGCTGTATCCGTCCTCCATGGACGGATGCGGAAAGGCCATCGTGCTGAATGAGCGAGCCATGGCTGAGGGCGTGTTTCCGGACATGCCGAGCCTGCATCGTGCCCTGGATGATCGTTCTCTGGACACGATGATCAACAACGCAGGTCGGTTGTTAGGTTACGCCGTGCGCTCAATTGAATGCCGGACGCATACGAATTCTTAGTGCTTTACAGCTTCCGGTTGTAGAGTAACAACACACTGTCGGCTGGACCGTCAACAAAAAGTCAGGAGCCCGAGCCGACCCATTATTTTTGACCACGGCCACTGCAAAACACCGGCGGGTTGACGGATGTCATTTGGAATTGAGGAGCATCTCAGCATTGTGCGATGCCATGCCTATTGAGCGCAGACAACTGGCCCAACAAAGTACGCCTATTGGCCTTTGTCGATTTTTCGATACGCATCTTTCAGTGAAATTTTGCCGTCGCGAAACTCGAAAAAATCGCAGCCATACTCCACCGTTCCGTCCTTGAATCGGTAGGTCCACTTCCACGCAGCGCAACTTTGTGCCCCGATTATTTGGCTAGCGACAGTGGCTTCGCTCTCTGCATCCAGCTTGAACATCTTTTTCACAAGACTGCGAACCTCTTTCTGCCCTCGGCAGGTTTCTCCTGGTTCCGGACCGACAGACGCCCTGTAAATGCAATCCTCCGCGAACATTGACATTACGTCGTTCAGATCTCTTTCCCGCCACGCGATGAGGAAACGGTCCAATAGATCATTGATCTGACGTTCCGACATGCTCATTGCACACCCCTTACAACTAGTTTGTATCCACAGCGTGGACCACATAGAATCACAAATACTATCTTGTTTACTGGTCCACTTTTTAGAGACTTCAATATGCCAGTTCGATCAACAAGTAAGCGCCGTGGAATTCGCGTGCCCGCCGTTAGTCTCCGAGTCGAGGTCGGCGCCGACCATACGAATAAGGCGGATGAGATAGCTCGCCAAATTCGCCAGGCGATATCGTCCGGAGTCTTGAAACCTGGCGATCGAATCGCATCGACGCGCCAACTAGCGACTGACATAGGGGTTGCCAGGGGAACAGCGTTTACCGCGCTTGAACTGCTCGCGGCCGAGGGACTGCTTGAATCAAAGCGAGGCTGCGGTACGTTTGTATCACGCTATGCTCGAAAGACCGCCACTCGCGTTGCGTCAGGTAAGACCCCCCTTCCCGAACCGCGATTTTCGTTGATTCCTGATGTCGACAGAGAAGAATCCGGCTTCATCAACTGTCAACCATGTAGACCATCCGTTTCGGAGTTTCCGGTACCCATTTGGCGCCGCTGTGTGTCATTCGCTGGAAGTGCGCGACCTTCGAGCAGTTATGGGGATCCAAAGGGAAGCTGGAACCTACGTGAATCTATTTCGAATTACCTTAGGCGATCACGGGCGTTCGACGCGGACCCGAGTCAGATAATAGTTACCAACGGGGCAATCCACGCGCTGTACCTATTGGCCACCGCCTACGTCGATCGAAATAGCGTGGTCGCAATGGAGAATCCAGGGTATCCACTTGCTCGACAGGTCTTCGGCCTCACGGGCGCGAAAATCGTCAATATTCCTGTCGATGATCAGGGGATGACCACCAGTAATTTGCCGGAAGCGGCAAAAGGTTGTCGACTCGCCTACGTTACACCCTCAAACCAGTTTCCGATTGGTAGTCGGCTGGCTCTGTCGAGACGTTATAAGTTACTCGAATGGGCATCAGAGAACCGGGTGCTTCTACTTGAGGACGACTACGATGGTGAGTTTCGCTACGACGTGCGACCCCTTCCGCCGTTGGCCTCGCTCCCGCACGATGGACACGTTGTCTACCTGGGAACATTTTCGAAGACAATGTACCCAGGTATTCGTGTTGGATTCGCAGTTGCGCCAAAGGAGATAATTGACGTCATGGCCAGCCTTAGGACAGTGACTGACTATCAGTCCAACACGATCTCGCAACGCGCGCTGGCCAAATTTATTGATGACGGTGAATACGAAAAGCATGTCCACCGAATGCGTCGAACGTATGCGAGGCGACGAAGCGTGCTTGCCAACACTTTGACAGATCGATACAAAGACATGGCACTGAAAGGGATCGATTCGGGGATCAACGCACTAGTGCAGCTCGCAAACGGAGTTTCGGCAGCCGAAACCGCTCAACGGGCGCGAAGTCTAGGCATATCAGTCGTGCCGCTTGCTCGATATGACTACGATAAACGCTCCGCCTCAGATGACTCTTTGGTGGTTGGATACGGCGCGTTAAATAGCGACGAAATTGTCAAGGCCGTATCTGCGTTAGCATTGGCGTCGTCATCAGGTTAGTCGAATCGGCATTACCCAATTGCCCCAAAATTGAGTCGGGTTCTCCCTTACTGCATACCCTTCGAACCTGGCCAACGCTTCCATAAGGCGTGAAGTTGCGGGAAATCGTCCCTGCGAAATGGGCATACCGTGACTGAATTAATTAGTACCGGCCATTGGCCAATGTGTCCTCGAGATACTTCGTAGTGTTCGGCTTCGCGGACGATAACGTACGAATCCAAGCCTCGCTTTCGTGGGTGATGACCTTTTGCTCCCACACGCAGGCGTGGAAGCGCCTGTGATTCATTGACTCAAACTCACTTGTACCAGGATCAGCGGCCGCCAGCATGCTCAGGCAAATGTCCTGGTGAGCCCACCAATGGGTAAGCAGCCAGGTCGCCACTTCTCCGACGTGCACGATCAAGTAACCTACGTCATGTCCGCCTCCTTCTTCCTGAACGGCCCTGGGAAGTTTTTCCATTACGTGTGCCTTGGCCGCGGTAAGAATGTCGTCAATCCGCACTGAATCGGACTGCAACTGTATCGTGTAAACCTTCAATGCCGTGTGCTCGATTCGCCATGTGCCGAGATAGTTGAAGTCCCTGGCTTTGTACTCTTTCAGTTCACTCATCGTCTGACTCCCCACCTATACCCAAATTTTCAGCCAGTCCAACGGCGCAAGACTTCCGCAAGCCCACCACTGCGTCATCAACGCCAGGGAATGAGGCCCATTCGGGAGAAGCCCTCGGTACTCGGGCCACGTGGTCATCGGCTATCGTCATTTGGGTCCGATTGCTATTGCTTGCAAGTACACTTGCAATTGAAAGTGACAGATTGATAAGCACGGCTGTCACCGCAAGGAACAATACTGTAAGCAGCGCTTGTCCGGGTATCGTCTGAAGAAGCCATCTACGGACCTCCTTGGAAATTATCATTCTCCGACTATCCCTGATTCGCTTCGCCCAAAGCGGGGCGTATTTCTTCCGTAATACTGCCATCTCGCTTGAACTTCATTATGGAGTTCAACTCCCACGTTTTGCCCTCGTCCTCCGAGTACGCTTGATCCCATGTCGCAGAAGTCGTAGTGATATCTTTCCACCGGTATCGGACTTTTATCGGTTCCCCACGAAGAACGTCGTTGCCAATGAACTCGGCTTTGCCGTTTTCGAATCGACCAATGACGGGTGGCTTCATGCGGTGATCCGCTGTGTCCAGCCAGTAGATGCGCCACATCCCGTCGTCAGGGTTATACAATCTTATTGAAACTCCCTCATAGCTCTCGCGGTTCAGATCTCGTCGAAAGCTTCCGATGTTTCCCAGGCCATTGAAGGCAGGCCTGACGATGTCAATGCCATAGCCTATGTGCCAATCCGTCGCCCCGGTAAGGCGTCCTGAGGGGCGATGGTGCGTCACCCTCCAACTGCCGTGAAGAAAATCGAAATCGTTCACACCTGAAAGATCTTTGCCGTCCACTATCGGTAAACCTCATCTATGTCTACCACCCAGTCTTCGCGGAATGACGCCTCTACCCACTCCTTCCACGGCCCAAGTGATGTGATCGCACTTGAAAAGTTCACAACGCTCTCCGCTCTGCTGAGCTCGTAAACTCCAAGTCGATTGACGACCGGTGCATACATAGCGTCCGCGATTGTGAAATCTCCGTATAGGAACGGCCCACCGGACGCGGACAGACAGCTATCCCACATCTGTTCGATACGATGAACATCCTTCATCACAGCCGAGTCAACGTCGATCGACTCAATCCGGCGCCGCATGTTCATCGGGCAGGCCGAACGAAGGCTCATAAATCCAGCGTGCATCTCGTGCGCGATGCTTCGAGCCTCCGATCGAAGCGAAACGTCATGTGGCCAGAGATTTCGATCCGGGAACTCCTCAGCCAGGTACTCCAGAATCGAGAGCGATTCCCAGATGGTTTGATTACCGGCACGTAACACCGGAACCTTGCCGGTCGGAGAAAACTCGAAGAAATCCGCATAGTCATTCTCAACGTCGAACGGCCGCAGATCTTCCACGAATGGAATGTCTTTTACTTTTAGCGCCAGCCACACTCTCAGTGACCACGACGAGTAGCATTTGTTGCCGATGTAGAGTTTCATTTAGTTCCTTCTTCTCGATCGCGGGATGTTAAGCGGAACGATAACCAATCCACCTCTCATGCAGATGAGCCAAAATATTGATTAGTGATTGGTCCACACGTCCGACCAGGGCCCTGCTATCGAGAGGCTCACCCCAAATTTGTTGTAGTGGCCCAATACGTCGCAGATTGATTTTCGTAGTGTTCTGCCTGGTCGAATTGGGACACTCGGAGTGCAATGCAATGATACAGTTTCCGCTGGACCAGAATCGCGGCCAACCGGTTCTATGCCACTTTGTTTTCATAACCCTGGCATTCCTCAGTCATTCCGGCGCCGCAGAGGGGCAATACCGACTCGGTGCCGCCCCTACCGCAGACGAACATGCTGCTCTCGAGCTATTCGACGAGTTGATCGGCTATCCCACCGTAAAGGGTCGTGGGAAAGTCGCGGAGATGGCCCGATCACTGGAAAGGAAGTTCCTGGAAGCCGGTTTCGCCCGAGAAGATGTTTCCTACATTCCACATCAACGCATTGATGGAGAGAAAGTGGCGGCGTTGGTGGTTCGGTATCGGAGTCTCACCAATAACAAAGGCAGACCGATACTCTTTCTGGCTCATATGGATGTTGTCGATGCAAGTAAGGAAGATTGGGGAAGAGACCCGTTCACTCTCGTGGAGGAAGACGGATACTTCATCGCCCGCGGAGCCATGGATGACAAACTCGGCGTTGCTCTTCTGACTCACACTTTCATCCGACTAAAGAGTGAAGGTTATTCACCGGGCAGGGATCTTGTTATCGCGTTCACGGGTGATGAAGAAACCGGAATGGAGACAACGCGTTTGCTGGTAACCAAGTATAGGGAGTTGATTGACGCTGAGTTCGCATTGAACCTCGACGCCGGGGGTGGTCGACTTGATTCCTCCGGTAGTCCCGAAGTGTTCCTGATTCAAACGGCGGAAAAGACTTACGCGACGTTTGAAATTATCGCAACGAATGCCGGCGGTCATAGTTCCTTGCCTAGACCCGACAACGCCATCTTCGATCTGATGGAAGCAATCGAGAACATCAGGAAACTCAGTTTTCGAGCTCGCTTTAACGAGATGACTCGCTCGTACTTTAGACATACGGCCGAGAAGGCTGAAGAGCCGTTGGCAAGCGGAATGAGAAAATTCTCCGTAAACCCAGACGACCCAAAAGCACAGGCGCTTCTTAGGTCAGACCCCGTGTCCGCCTCCATATTGGGAACCACTTGCATACCAACAATGTTAGAAGCTGGACACGCAGAGAATGCCTTGCCACAAACCGCTAAGGCGAAAGTTAACTGTCGAATCTTTCCTGGCGTCTCAATCGAGGACACCCTGGAGCTGCTTACTTCCGCGGTGGCCAATAAAGAGATCAACATATCCGTTCTTGGTCAGCCGAAATCCAGCCCAGCCTCGCCGATTCACGATTCCTTGTTTGCCGCTATTCGAAAGGAAGTCGAACACGACAAGCCCGGCACGCCCGTCGTTCCGTACATGGCACCTTATGCAACCGACGGGTTACAAACTCGGGCTGCTGGAATTCCTACGTACGGAGTTTTAGGTCTGTTTATCAGAAACGAGGACGTAGCCGCTCATGGCCTCAACGAGCGCGTTCCGGTAAAGGAATTTTACGTGTCGCTAGGATTCTGGTATCGGTTGATCAAAGCTATCGGGACCAATATCGAACACCAACCGTAGATCACGATGGCGGCTACAATTTCGATTGCCTTTACGTAGCCACGAATCAATTGAGCGGTCGAAGCAGTGCCTACGACCGGCCGCGGTAGTGGATACTAGTGGGCCGCTTGATAAATTCGGTGACTCTCAGTCGCATCACAACGCCCCTGGGCAAGGCGAGCGAGCGCAGGACTGGCCGTCGCCAATTCAAGCGAGCTCAACGCCGCCGAAGGGCGTTGTGGTGCGACCCGCAGGGAGCCCTTCTCAAGGGGCATACCGGTGTTGAAGCGGCTTGACATAGCCCGGCTATGCCGGCACCGCTTCGCCTGGGTCTGCCCCTTGAGAAGGACTCTGAAAGTGACCGAATTTATCAAACGGCCCACTGTCCATGAAGCGCTGGAATTTCACCTTGTTAAAGGACCGGCGCTGACTGCGGCGGTTCAGCCATTTGTACATGATGCGGGTGGCTTGCGTTATAAACATCGCAAGCGCGCGGTGGCGGGATCGTCTTCTACCAGAAGTATTTTCGTTGCTTGCCGACGTTGAATACCTCTTTCGTTCACGCCACCTTCGAGAGATGGCGCGGACACTGTTCAGTGCCAACTATCATCCGGAGTCTATGATGGACACTCAAGCTTGTGGAATTCCCGGTAATCCCGACACACCCTGACGCCGTGGTTGATTCATCAGTTGAGGCAGGTCAACTGACCGCGCAGTTGCATGACAGAATCAGCTCAATATTCAGTGCAAAATCAACAATCAGTAAGTTAGATGGCCCACCCTCGCCCTTTTTGCCGTTGAGCGCCGCCAAGAACCGAGAGTTGCCGCATCAACGCCACGTTTTCACATTGACAACAATTTTCGCAAATTGTACTGTAGAGTGGTACACTAACTCATATAAATCTGTGGAATGATCTTGAGCATTCGAGATAACTGGTTGCGCGAGTTCTTTGTCAACGATGTCCGATCGAAGAAAATCCCCGCCGATGTCGAAAGCCGTTTGTTCCGCAAGATTCAGATGATCGACGACGCAATAACTGATGCGGACTTGAGGATGCCACCCAGCAACCACTTCGAAAAGTTGCGCGGCAAGCTAGCGAAATTCCATTCGATCCGCGTCAGCAGGCAATGGCGGCTCGTCTTCCAATGGGACAGCGGCCGGGGCGAAGCGTCGGATCTCTATCTGGACAACCACAGCTATCGGTGAGGCGAGCCCATGTTGATGACCAAGCGTAAGCCGACGAGCGTCGGCGAAATTCTGACCGAAGAGTTCATGGAACCTATGGGGCTCACCCAGGGTGCCCTGGCTGAAGCCATGGGCGTGCAACGCAAGCACGTCAATGAGCTGTGCAACAACCGGCGCAAAGTGACCGCCGCAACAGCCCTCATTCTTGCCCGGGTATTCGGCAATAGTCCGGACTTTTGGCTCAATGTGCAGAAGCGCAGTGACCTGTGGGAGGCGTTGCACTCGCCCCGCGAACGCAAGCGAATCGAGCGCGCCCGGCCGCTTACTTCTGCGGCCTGACGTTTAGAAATGTGCCCACCACATAATAGCCTTCGCTCCTTCATCGAAGGATGTGACGAACGGCGTTCAGAATTCATCGGCCTACTTGTCAATTTGCGCCTAAAATTGATCCGGGATTTGCATTGAATTTTCACCCGTGCGATCACCAGTAACCCCCCTGACGCCGGATGCAATTCAACAGGTGAACCGGGTCAACTGACCGTGCAATTGCATGACAGAATTGGCTCTATATTCAGTGCAAATCAACAGACTAAAGGAAAAAACAAGCGCGGGCCCGCCTCGAAGCTTCAGCAGCTGATCGAGCAGGTGCTGCACTTACCCCGCGCCAAGCAAAAGTTCGTTATCGAGATGCTCGATACCGTTATTCAGCAGGGTGTGCATTGATAATAACAGCCCTCAAGCTAGGGGCCGTTCTCAATTAAGCCAGATGATGGTGGCGACGAGGCTGAGCATAGCGAGGTAAGTGACTGCCAGACGCTCGTAACGAGTAGCGATCCGGCGGTAGTGTTTAAGTTTCTGAAACACCCGCTCAACCAGGTTTCGCTCGCAATACAGATAGTCGTCATAGTCCCTCGGTACAATTCTGTTTTTCCTCGGCGGTATCACCGCCACCGCATCGATCGCATGAATGGAATCGATGAACGCATCGGCGTCATAGCCTTTGTCCGCGATGACGTAGTCGGCGGAAAACCCCGCGATCAGTGCGTTTGCCTGTCCAATCTCGGCACACTGACCGGCCGTGAGAATGAAACGAACCGGGTTGCCCAACGCATCGACAGCCGCATGTATCTTCGTACTCAGTCCGCCGCGCGATTTGCCCATCGCCTCCTCATCCCGCCGTTTTTTTTGCCGCACCATGCTGGTGAACGCGAACGATACTGCCATCGACCATCAGATGTTCCAGGTCCGGGTCATCGGCCATCGCCTCGAAGATGCGGACCCAATGGCCCTTGTGAGCCCAGCGGTTATAACGCACGTAGACCCGGTGCCAGTGGCCGAAGCGGCTTGGCAAATCCCGCCATGGCGAACCGGTCCTGGCAATCCACAATACCGCTTCCAGGAAGCGGCGATTATCTTTCGCGGTGACACCGCAATCGGTTGATTTTCCGGGTAATAAGTCTTTTACCCGATCCCACTGATCGTCTCTGATCTCTTTCCGAGCCATATTTTTCACCGCGGAAAGATCTGAGAATACAGCACCCTACACCACAATACTCAACCTAATTGAGAACGCCCCCTAGTCTCTCCCCGACTAACGAGCTTCATCAAAATGAGTCGAGAGATTTTGATAATGAAATAATATCAGGATCACCTGGTTTCAATCTCATGGCCCGATCAACAAGTGCTTTTGCTTCATCCAGCCTTCCAAGCTTCTTGCATAACACAGCAAGATTGTAGACCGGCGAAACATATTGATTATCGATTTCAATTGCGGACCAGTAATCCCTGATAGCTTCTTGCATCTGGCCACTCGAAGAATATGAAAACGCACGACTGTTAAGCGAAACCGGACACTTTGGCCGCAACGAAAGAGCTGTACTAAAATCTAAAATAGCCTCATTAAATCGCTTTTCGCGTACCAAAACATTTCCGCGATTCACATAGAGATCAGGATCGTTCGAGCTTAGCTCGATCGCCCGCCCCAAATCCTGCAACGCAAGCCTATGATTTTTCAATGCCCCAAACGACAAGGCTCGCTGATTTAGAATTTCGGCAATCTCACGACGTTCAAGTATCCTCGAATAAAGATGAACAGCTTCAGCATGATTTCCTGAATTCGCAGCTGATATCGCCTTCTCCAAGAGATCTTCACTGTTCGAAGCTCTATACACACCCATCGACCATCTCCGATAACAAACAGAAGGTCAGCTCCGCCACCTCAAAATGGAATCACCAATTCCAATCTTCAAAATTAAAATCTTCAATCGTACTCTTCATCAGGATAGTCATCTTCCTGATACCTACGTCGTTGTTCTCTTTCCTGTCTCCAGCGGCGTTGTTGGCGTGCCCTTATGGTCTCTTCATCTCTAGCAGCTTGGTCGATCTCATCCTCATCGCCACCCTTGATTGCATCCTTTAGCCGATTTTCCATCTTAGAAATATCGTCAATCTTCGGCTCTCGATCACCATCTACATCGCTATCTTCATCTGGATCATTCTCCTTAGGGGCATCACCATCATCGGACTCGTTCAACTGAGTAAGGGATTCAGCTAGTTTTTCGCTGGTCTCTTGACCCGCTGGAGTTGCATTGTAAATTAGCCAGATCGTGGCACCAACACCAACAAGACAAGCGCCGGGCCCTCCGAAACACCAGGCAAGAGTTGTTGCCTCTCCGGTCGGATCCGCATTGTTGATCGGATCATTCCCCACATAGGCATACATATTCATGCCATCGTCATACCCAATCGGATCGGGCTGCAGAAACCGCCCTATGTACGGCGAGTAAACACGCGCCTTGTAATGATACAGACCCAACTCAGGGATAACTATCTGGCCTGTATATGCAAAGCGCCCAATGTTCTGCGCGTCAGGAATACCGTAACTATCGTACTGGTTGATCCCGATGGCCGTGCCGCTGCTATTTGTTATCGCCGTTATGGAGCCAAGATGGTCCGCATACAGATTCCGCCGGCTGGAACTCGACACGCTCGATCCGGCGTATTCGATCAGCGGATTGTCGACACCCATGCCATGCACATATCGCTTAACGACGGCACCGCTTGTGTTGTACTCGGCAACCAGAGCGTCACCGTCGTATAAAAACCGCGTCGTCGTGCCGCCGCCGCTGGTTTCGTACAGCCTGCCCATTGGGTCATAGTCGAGCGACGCGCTCTTCGCTCCCGAGGCACTTTTCAGGCGGTTTTCAATGTCGTAGGTGTAGGTCACCGACCCGTCTGACGTCAGGTTGCCGTTCGAGTCATAGCTGAACAATGCGCCGGCAACGCCCGTGTACTGATTCAGACCATTGACAAAATAGCCCTCGGTACCGGTGGTATAGCTTGTGTACTCGTACGCTCCGTTACTCGTCGAGCGCGCAGTAACCTGGCTCGCCGGGCTGAAGCTGAAATCGTAATTGACGTCGTCCGCCGAACCGGCAATATTGTGCGAGAGGTCGTCCAATCTGCCGATTTCATCGAAATCATACGTGCTTCCAAGGCCGCCGGTACGAGTCAGCCCGCTTTGCCGGCCCTGAGCATTGTAGTTGTGCGTGATGATCAAAGTACCGGCATATTCGTAGATGGACTTTGGCCGATTCAGTCCGTCATAGCTGTACGTGAAATAGGCGCCGTCCGGGTGCGTAATGCGGGTACGGTTGCCATTCAGATCATAGCGATAGCTCAGTGTTCGACTTGTGCCGTCCATGTCGTTGGTCGATGAAGCAAGTCCGCCGAATCCGTCGAACGAATTCGTTATCCCCTCACCGCTCGCCGACAAAAAGCGCGCATAAGTCTGCAATCCCCGTATCCGTTGCATTAACGGCAGGTTTTTCTGACCGCGATTTCGCATCATGATACCTTCGCGAGACTGTCACCGTCAGTCGGCACCGGGAGCAATGCTTCGATCTCCTCGACCGATGCCGCATTCGGCAACTCGGTGAACACAGTTCGAAGATACGCGTACGGCTCGATGCCATTCGCCTTTGCGGTCTCGATTAACGAGTAGAGATTGGCACTCGCGTTGGCGCCATTGACGGTGTCGCAGAACAAGAAATTCTTGCGGCCAATGACGAAGGGTCGGATTGCGTTCTCCACGAGATTGTTATCCATGCGCAGTCGGCCGTCCTCGAGGTACACGATGAGCTTCGGCCACTGCTTGTCGGCGTAGTTCATGGCCTTGCCGAGGGCCGAACGCGGCGGCACGATGGGGATATGCTGATCGAGCCAGGCCCGGAGCTCCTCGATCAAAGGCTTTGATCTGAGGTCACGGATCCTGTGTCGTTCCTCCGGTGTCATGGCCTTGATGTCGCGTTCGATCCGGTACAAGGCCTGGATCTTCTTCAGGGCGATCGCGGCCATCGACTTTTTGCGTTTCTCGGGGCCTAAGAGCTGCTGCGCCTTGATCGCCTCGTCGAACTTCCTTCTCGCGTGCGCCCAGCAGCCCACGGCCGTGAGACCCTGTTCGGCACAGACCCGGTTATAGGCCTCATAGCCATCGGTCTGCAGGTAGCCCGCAAAGCCCTCGAGTAATCGCATTGGCACTTGCTGTGATCGCGACGGATCGTAATCGTAGAGCAGGATTGGGTGACGCGGTGGGCCGCCACGCTGCACCCAGAGGTAGGACTGGCTTTGTGCCTTTTTGCCCGGCTCTTTCAAAACCTGCAGCCGGGTCTCATCCATGGCGATAATGTCATAGGAAAGAAGCCTGTCACGCAAGAGGTTCACGATTGGCTGAACGAGCTCGCCGGCCCTGACCATCCAGCTCGCCAGTGTCGAACGTGGCAGCTCCACGCCGATGCGTTGGAGCTTCTTCTCCTGCCGGTAGAGTGGCAGTCCGTCCACGTACTTGCTGACCGCGACATGCGCGAGCGTTCCGGGAGACGCGAGGCTCCTCGGGATCGGCTGGTTCGGCATCGGTGCTGTCTTTAGCTCGCCGTCGCACGCCTCGCAGGCGTAAGTCTTCCTGACATGGCGGATCACCCGCACCGTGGCCGGCTGGATATCGAGTTGTTCACTGACTTTCTCGCTCACCGGCTCAAGCGTGGCGGCACACTGGCCACAGCGACACTCGGTCTCCTCGAGTTCGTGCACGACCTCGACCCGCGGAAAGGTCGTCGGCAAGCGCCGGCGGCCGCCTTTCTTTCTACGGTGAGCAGGAACCACAACAGTGTCACCCAGATCGTCAGGATCGACGCCTTCCTCTTCCGGCATTGCGGCCGCTTCGGCCTCGTTGAAGGCCAGTGCCAGCTGGTCGAGCGAGAAGCGCTCGCTGCGTGCTCCAAAATGCTGGTGCCGGGCCAGGCGGATCTGCTCGAGCAGCTGGTCGATGAACAAGGACTGCTGCTCGACTTTCGCCTGCAGCTCGTACACCAGCGCCGTCAGCGCGGTCATGCTTTGCGGCAGTGTGTCGTTGTCGTTCGTCATCGTTTCTACAGCACCCGGTGGTGTGGCAGCTGGCCGTTGCCCTGGGTTATCGTCAGCGGATACCCGTCCAGCAGCCAGTTGATCTCCTGTACTGTCAATTTCAGCACGTCAACGGGCATTGACAAGGGCCATTTGAAGCGCGACTTCTCGAGGCGCTTCATCCACAGCACAAAGCCGTTGCCCTCCCAGGCCACCATCTTCACCAGGGTCCGGGCACGATTGCAGAAGATAAAGAGATCGGCGCTGAACGGATCGAGCTCCATCTCGCCTTCGACAATGCCCACCAGGCCGTTGATGGCCTTTCTCATGTCGACGGGGTGCCGATAAAGATGAATGCGGACATCGCCCGAGGGCCGGATCACGACAGGGCGCTCGCCGCACTCACCAGGGCACCGACCTGCTCAGCGCCGAGTTCACCGTGAAACTCGAGGCGCACACCGTTCGGCAATACCAGGCTCGCGCTGGCCGACTCACCGGAACGCGGCGGCCCCATCACCTGCACGAAATCCGTTGACGCTTTCTTGCTGGCAAGCAAGCCGCGGCGCGTCAGGATCGTCTTCCACTGGTATAGCTCTTTGGGTGTCAGACCTTGGGCGCGGGCGTAATCGGCAATGCTGCCGTCGAAGGCCTTTGCGGCCTGAATATGATCCAGCCAGTACTGCTGTCGCTCTGTAATCTCGGTATCGCTCATGACTTGCTCCTCTTAGACCAAGCAGGAGCGTCATCGATCCGACCTCAGGCGAAAAGGGTGCCGTTTACGTAGCGCTTACCAATCCCCTAAGGTCGTATCCGTAGTAGACAGTGACGCCGCAGGTTGGAAAGTACTTCGTCCACATACGATTTAGCGCATCGTAACTATAGACGATAGTTTTACTGTCCCGCTTCCTCAGGACCGTAAGATTATTGTTGTTGTCGTATGTGTATTCCTCGTAGTCCGATGGATTGTGGCTTCCCGTTGTTGTCTTGCTCGGGAAGTACATTCGCTTCAGCCGGCTTAGGGAATCGTACGTCTGGTGCGTGTAATTTCCGTTTGCGTCGGTAATACCGACAACCCGTCTGTCCACATCGTACTCGTAGGAGACGCGGTCGTCGCATGGTCTTCTCCTTTTCTCTCTGGCCATCATCATGGCCGTTCATTAAGGAGCTTTCCACTTATAGCCGTGTCTTAAAGACCGGGACCACTTCTTGGTCAGCGGTACTGAGCTACAACCTGGTTCGGATGGTCCGCATCGATCCCGGATAAAACCTTTTTCGGCCACATCGCAACGTAACAGACCGCCTGTCGACAATGACTGACGGGCAGATGTGCCTGCAAACAGGACGTGGGACGGCTCTTTGCTCTACTTTCCACCGTTTCCCGGACCGACAACCAAATTCCGGCGCCCCGACATTCCCGGTGCAATCGGACCAACCTACGATGCACCAAAAACACCGTTTCTGGATGGGCACTAATTAGTTTGGCTCAATATGTCGAGCAACCAAGACATACTGTCTATCCGTCAGACAATGGTTATCCACCGGAATATCGGTACCTTGTACTCGCTTCGCAACAAGAAACGAATCCACTCCGGTCTTCGATCCAGCCGTTTCACTCACATCACCGACATACACAAGCCTGCCAATGATGACTACGCTGTCTTTGTAGCTGGTCACTTTGTCACGAATCGACCGTTCAGGGAGCACAACCGCTAAGCACTTACCGTAGCCATCATCGCTGTCCTGCTTCTGCAACGCGGTAATATCGTGTGCGAAGAAATATACGAAGCCACTGATCTTGATCTCTCGATCAAGATAGTCTTCCGGTTCACTGTACACGCGTTCGAACGGCGTGAACTCGACGTAAACTCCACCAAGATGGCCGCATGCGCTGAGAAAGAAAATCAGCATCGGTAATATTGTTGAACCTAGTCGCATGCTCCTTTGCCTTTGCCGTTGTAGCCATCAACTATTCGTTGTACTGCGTTTCCTGAAGCGCCCCAACTGCCCTCTATTAATCTCGCACGGTACGATCCTCCTACCAGTTCGACCACTGACACCCCACTTCGCGACGCGATGTAGTTAGGCCTTCCTGTACTTGCGACCTGCTTGTCCTTTGGACCAATTACAGAGGCTAAACGGTTCGGATGAGTGTGTAGAATGCCGTCCACAGCTGAAGGAATTGTCAATGTATTCTGAACATACTCGCTCCCGTCCGGACATGTTCCTATTTCGGTCTTATCTATATCAGCTTGAAGCAAACGCCAGTACGTTTCGTAGTCCTGGATTGTCCATATGATCTCTCGCTCCCCTGTATTAAACGGGACCCATCTCGTTCCATCGTCATCCTTTCCTCTTTTTGCTCTTACGACAATCTCGTCCATTTCTTCGGCTTTGTGAACGTCAACATCAGGTTGCGGGTCGGCATCGATGTCACCTTTACAATCCAGTGTACCAACCGGTACTTTCTCACAATTATCCAGCCCCATCGGATCAATATTGTTCATTGGATCATTGCCGACATAGGCATACATATTCATGTTGTCGTCGTACCCAATCGGATCAGTCTGCAAAAACCGCCCTATGTACGGCGAGTAAACTCGCGCCTTGTAATGATACAGACCCAACTCAGGGATAACTATCTGGCCTGTATATGCAAAGCGCCCAATGTTCTGCGCGTCAGGAATACCGTAACTATCGTACTGGTTGATCCCGATGGCCGTGCCGCTGCTATTTGTTATCGCCGTTATGGAGCCAAGATGGTCCGCATACAGATTCCGCCGGCTGGAACTCGACACGCTCGATCCGGCGTATTCGATCAGCGGATTGTCGACACCCATGCCATGCACATATCGCTTAACGACGGCACCGCTTGTGTTGTACTCGGCAACCAGAGCGTCACCGTCGTATAAAAACCGCGTCGTCGTGCCGCCGCCGCTGGTTTCGTACAGCCTGCCCATTGGGTCATAGTCGAGCGACGCGCTCTTCGCTCCCGAGGCACTTTTCAGGCGGTTTTCAATGTCGTAGGTGTAGGTCACCGACCCGTCTGACGTCAGGTTGCCGTTCGAGTCATAGCTGAACAATGCGCCGGCAACGCCCGTGTACTGATTCAGACCATTGACAAAATAGCCCTCGGTACCGGTGGTATAGCTTGTGTACTCGTACGCTCCGTTACTCGTCGAGCGCGCAGTAACCTGGCTCGCCGGGCTGAAGCTGAAATCGTAATTGACGTCGTCCGCCGAACCGGCAATATTGTGCGAGAGGTCGTCCAATCTGCCGATTTCATCGAAATCATACGTGCTTCCAAGGCCGCCGGTACGAGTCAGCCCGCTTTGCCGGCCCTGAGCATTGTAGTTGTGCGTGATGATCAAAGTACCGGCATATTCGTAGATGGACTTTGGCCGATTCAGTCCGTCATAGCTGTACGTGAAATAGGCGCCGTCCGGGTGCGTAATGCGGGTACGGTTGCCATTCAGATCATAGCGATAGCTCAGTGTTCGACTTGTGCCGTCCATGTCGTTGGTCGATGAAGCAAGTCCGCCGAATCCGTCGAACGAATTCGTTATCCCCTCACCGCTCGCCGACAAAAAGCGCGCATAAGTCTGCAATCCCCTAAGGTCGTATCCGTAGTAGACAGTGACGCCGCCGGTTGGAAAGTACTTCCTCCACATACGATTCAGCGCATCGTAACTATAGACGATAGTTTTACCGTCCCGCTTCCTTAGGACCGTAAGATTATTGTTGTTGTCGTATGTGTATTCCTCGTAGTCCGATGGATTGTGGCTTCCCGTTGTTGTCTTGCTCGGGAAGTACATTCGCTTCAGCCGGCTAAGGGAATCGTACGTCTGGTGCGTGTAATTTCCGTTTGCGTCGGTAATACCGACAACCCGTCTGTCCACATCGTACTCGTAGGAAACGTAGTCCTGCTCAAGCGGCGTGCCAACAGCACGCTCTTCTTTTGTTACAGCTCCAAACCCCGCCGAGCCATACGTATACCGGGTTATGCGGTCAGGCCCAAAATTACCCTCCGAACCAGGCGTACAGGCGCTGGACGGTAGGTTGCCGTAAGAGCCCGGATTCATTCGAACCGTAGCGCACTGCACCCGGCTTTCACTGTCGTAGCTGTACTGCGCCATCGCATGAACCACGCCAACATCGTCTGCTGTTGCGGCCGTTAGTTTACGACCCAGCTCGTCGTAGGTATAAACCTCCTTTTTATGAACTGTAAATCCGCTCCAGTTTTGCGGTGCAATCGCATCGGACTGGTAGCTTGCCAGAGCGCCGTGTTCGACGAGTATCAGCCGTCCTCGACCGTCATAAGTACTGCGGGATGCAAGATACTTTAAGGCCCCTCCGCCGTCCGGGTCCGGCTGGATGCTTCCGGTCACTTCGCCGAGCGCGTTATACCGATACGAGACCTTGAAATCTTCGGCCACCTGCTGCGCAAACGTGACCTGGCAGAATACAAGAACCGCGAATGTGAGACCCATTGCGAGGTAGCGGCCATTCGAGAGGGTCTTTGATAGCTTCTCCATATCGGTACTCCTCACTGACAGCTCGCCAGATTCGCCCTGGGACTGGTTTCACCAATCCTGTTGCCGTAAACATCGTACTCGTAGCAGGTTCGTCGGGTTTCCAGCACACCCTGGGCGTTTTTCGCTGTTACGGCGACGCCAATGAGAAAGAGATTGTGATAGTCGTATTCGTACGCCGTTACGACCGCATCCCCGCTGTAGCAAGTACCCGTGGAAGACATGTTGCCGTTCTGGCAGTGGGTCTCCTGCGACAGCAACCACACCGGCGAATCAGCCGCTTCTATCGTTTCGCTGTCAATTTTGTAGTGCGCATAGTATTCAGCGTACTCGTAGTACGTCTTAGGACGAATGCCGTTAGTACCGGCTGGCGATTCTCTAAGGGAAATCTGTCCGGACGCGGTGTGGTATTCAAAGTCGGTTTGATTGCCGAGAGGATCTTTTATCCACTCGGGCTTGTTGCAGAAACGGAAGTTCGACGAGTTGCACGCCGACGGATATCCAGCGGACCATGTGTTTCCACCAATTGACCGCTGCGTAACATTGCCACGCGCGTCATAGGCGTACGCAGTGGTGATATTGCCGGCTTTCTGATCAACCGCTGTGACGTAGTTTTCCACGTATTTGACGTTCTCCGCCGTATCGTCTACGAAATCGTGGTAGAAGTTCACTATCTGATCCCACGACTCAATCTTCTCCATCGCGCCGTATTCCGTCGTCTGAACAAGATTGATTTTCCCGAATCCCGAACCGGCTGTATTTTCGTAACCGATCAACGTGTAGTAGTACCGTGGAAGATGTAGCCCGTAGGTTTGACTACCCCCACCACTAACCGACGCACTAACCGGGCGCGCAATTTGAAAAGGAGCGATGAAAGGTTGGCTGTGATAAAAAATGAGATTCTGTGAGTTGATAGCGTGGGTGTAATTCATGACCACGTCGCCGTCTTTCTTAATCTGCGAGATACGCGGATGAACATTGCTATTCACCGGGTCATGTGGTTCGTGATGATAGTCGGTAACTCTGCCCTCCGCGTCCTGCACACGAAATACGCTAGGGTCTTCCAGCGAAGCGGTATTGAGTGGATCCGGCTCATTGACCGGCCAGGTATAAGTAGAAAACGGCCACGTACTGCCAGGCGTACACGACGCTGAACTATGTGGGCAACGTTCAATGGCGTTGTTCAACGCGGTGACTTTAGTGGGGGAACTGACCGTCCAGCTTCCGGTAAAGTCGTACTTCAGCTGAAATCCCGTATTCGTTCGTACGCTATACAGCGATCCGTCAATCCCGTTCGTCGTGGATATCTCGACGGTGAATCCATTGGGATGAACCACCTTGCTCATGGAACGGCGCACGATACCAACATAGCCGTAATTTCCAGTCGGTATTAGTTCGGTGCCCGGGTAGTACCTCTTGGTTCCATCACCCGTCGTCATTACATAGCCGGTGAACTCCGTGGTATCTACAAATTCGAGCGAGCTGCTGCTCGGCCTATTGTACGGAAGCCAGTCCCCGCTGGAACCGTATTGGAAATCCCCCTGCGCGCCACCGCCAAAAGCTCGTAAACCGTAGTAGCTGTCCGGAGAAGAGTGCGACGGATTTCGACAATCGTTGTCGTTCGGCGGTGGACTGCATCTGTACAATACGACCGAATAGAGTCCTCCACGGTTCTCGTCCCCAAACCCCCAGATCGACGGAGAAGTGCCCCCGTGATTTGTAAGATTGACGAAGTCGCTGGTCAACGATGAAATTGTATGGTTCAACCCCATCGCGCCGCCGATTGAAAGCGGTGTCTGCGTCATCTGCACCTGACCCGATGCTACGTTTACACCGAAACGGTCAACGACATCGTACTTTGCCCCTGCCAGGCTATCCGATTGAGCCATGGCATTCGACGACAACAGCAGCGCCATCGTCAGGTAGTAGATGCTTGCAGTGAAAACTTTGATTCTTTGTTTCATCGTTTTGTCCTAACACGATCTGACGCGTGCCGAGGTGAGCATGGCCAATCGAACATCACTTTTCCTTTAGCGCTTCGCGTGTCAACTCACACAATTCGTCGACGGTCATCTGATAATGCGCCTCCAGGCTACGTTGCAACGGCCCGGTGTCGCTCCTGGTAGCTTTACATGCCAGCTTTTCCAGTTTTTTCGCGTCCTCTTTCGAACCAGGGCAGGCAATGACCCTAAAACCGTCGGCCACAAGGCGATCAACGGACTTCTTCGAAACCAGAAAAATAATTGACTCGACGTTGCCCGATTCCTTCGCTATGTCTTTTGCCACACATTGTGGAGCGGCAATCGCAGGAAAAGAACACGTCAGGCAGATGAGCAAGCTCAGCGTGGCCAACCAACATTTTGGGCACTCGCTTCTTCCTTGTCTTTTTCTGTTCACAGTTCCTCCTTAGGGCGCTATGGCGTGTTGTAGTAGGCCGCTTCAACGACAAGATTTCCTGAATATCCTGTTGCATATTGAGGCGGGTCGGAATTCACCTGCGTATACACGTGCGTGCCGCTACCGAGAACCACACAGTATTCGACATAGGTGCTGTAAATTGTGTAGGTATGGCAGGAATAGAACGACGTGTGTTGTGGCAGTACAGTCAGACCGTTTGCGATTGTTATAGGCGAGCCGGATGAACTGCAGGATACGCTCGACGAGCCAACAATTTTCGATGTCCGATTACCCGCAGCGTCGTAGCAGTACTGTACAACCTTACCGTCGGAAACGTGGTCTGCTTCAATTAAGCGACCGAGCGCGTCATATTCGTATTCAACGTCACCTGCGCGAACAGTGACAGCCAACATGCCAACGATGACCAGCCCGGTCGATGTAATCCTGCGGATGTTGAGGTTCGCTGAGCCTCTCAAGACACGAAAGCTCATGTGCATTCTCCTTCACAATGGCACGCCAGATGGAAGTTTTTCGAAGTCCGGGGAAATGATTGGAGGTCGCGGGTTATCTGATTGCGATGGGGCTTCGAGATTGAGCTCTGGGCGCCTAAAATCGGTAGCGACACCAGAATACCGATCGGCACATTCGCCGAAGCGGTTCTGGTAATCGGTAGCGCTGTCATCAATGTCCCCAAAAACAAAAGGCGGCTTTTCAGTAACAGAGTTGTTGCGTCGCCTTTGACAAGAACATAGACTTCTCGGCAATTAATGTCAAATATGGTTTAAATAGTACACTTGGTTAATTTTGATGTCGGCACCGGCCGCTACCGAAATTGACAGTGCTTAAGACAGGCGTTCGGGCGCGAGGATTGATCGCTGCACAATTAACCGCTAATTTCGAGTTCCCTCAGTAACATCCGGCACGCCTTCCAGAAGTAGCGATTGCCACAGGCTGACGGCCGCCTATCGATCGTCAGAAGTAGCGTCAGTTGTCTCTCGTCAAGGGACTAAGGTGACATGCTACGAGAGCTGTAACGATACAACGGTTAAAAAAGTATCTGTTTTTTGCTGCGTCAGTCTCATGCGGTTTCTTCCTTGCGGTGAGTCGCTGTTAAACTCACTTCGCCCCTGTGCTTATGCTAAAAAATATCTGCAGGTACCGCGGGATATTCCGGGCGGACTTCCCGCGGCGGTGCTTAGTTCGAGTTTCCTCAGAAAGTCAGTACGCAGGTATTTGAGGTAACCCTCGGCGATCGATCAAGCGCTTTCGCCGATGCGGCATTGTCCAGGTTCGCAGTCGCGGTAATATCCCCTCCGCAAGAGCCTTTTTGTAGAGTGCAAAAAAGATCCGCAACAGGATCAGTAGATCCATCACCAGGAAGATGCTGTTGATCCAGGCCGCCGAGGTATCAGCCCGTTTGGCACGAATGTAGTTGAGCCGATAACCGTTCTTGCCTTGCCCGAACTTGCCTTCGATCGGAATGCGTTGCAGGTACTCCTCTCGTCGCTGTGCCTGCAAGCGCTTCAGCTCTTGCCGATTCGCATCCGTGACCTTCTTCGGCCGTCCCAGCGGTTTGCCTGCCGGCAAAGTGGATACCCCTGTGTTTCAGATAACGCCGATTCTCGCGCGTGCCATAGAGCGGATCACCCAATACCTTTTCGGGATAGTATCCATAGCGCCGACGGTAATCTTCAACCTGGGATTGCAGGTCACCTCCTTCGTGAAACGCATCCCAACGCAGACGGTCCACCCGCGCCAGACCCTGGCTGCTCAGACTGACACTGAGCTTGGCACCAAACTCCACGGATTTGCTCTGCTTGCCGCGAACGATCGGCCGCACATACGGCTGGCTGATATTGACAATGCGATCATCACAGCGGCGAACTTTGTCACAATACATCTGCCACTGCTGTGCATAGACATGCTGAATCACCCAGTAGCGATGCAATAACCAGCGTGGCAACGGCAGCCTCGTCCCAACCGGCCAGTGTGCCAGCAAACCCTCGATATGCTTGAGGTTGCGGCGCAGATACTGCAACTGCTGCTTGATCCCGCGGCGCATTACCTTGCCACCGGGACGCCGGCGTTTGGCAACCGCCAGATAGGCCTTGCGCGCCTTTTGGCGATACGTTCGCGGCTTCTTCTTCAGTGCAGTTTGGGGATACAGTTTGTCGATGATCTGTTCACTGAACTCTCTGGCCTCATTCAGCAGACTCAGGTCGGTGGGATAACGTATCGCCTGCTCACAAACCGTCGCATCCAGGATCAACTTTCCCTGGTGAGTTGCTTCTTCTTGCCGGACCCTTACGCCTGAACCCGAGAAGCGATCATCGCCGTCGTCCGGTGGCTCTTCAGGCTCGTGCCCTCGAGTCTTCCCAGCAGGCTTCTTCTTTGCTAACTCGAGCGCTTCGATGATGGCACCATGAAAGTGCTCGAACACCTCCTGTCCCATGCGCTTGCGAATCTCGACAAACAGCGACGGCGCAAACGGTGCCTGCATCTGATAGCCCGGCAGTCCTGCAAAGTATTGCAGATACGGATTCTCTGTCAGCTGCGCCACTGTCTCCTCATCCGACAAACACAGCTTGTGCTTGATGATCACCGCCGCGATCACCAGCCGGGCATCCTTCGCCGGACGGCCCTGCCGAAGCGACAGGCTGCGGCAATAACCCTCCGACAGCGCATCCCAGGGAATGCACTGACTCATCTTCACCCAGCGGTTGTTCTCATCCAGGGCGGTTTGAAACGGCCAGTCAAACTCGGCCAGTGAAAGCTGTTTATGGCTGTGAGAACGAATCATCGGTGCACGGTTTCCAGCGCCTCAGGGGCTTTTTCCGTGCACCATTATACCGAATTATCACCAATTACTCTAATGTAATCAATGTCTTAGGATTTCTGAGCAGGCTCTAAATAGATTCAGCGAGTTCGCAACGGTATTCTGGAGGGCTACCCGAATTCGATGCCCGTACTCCTGGGCATTATGACGTGGAACACACAGGAATCAGGCTCAATGCGTCGTTATGCGCGTCTACACCGCGACCGGCGCTTTAATGTGCGGATGCGACTCGTAACCGACGATCTTAAAATCCTCGTAGCGGTAGTCGAATATCGAGTCGGGCCGGCGCAGAATGTTTAGCGTGGGCAACGGCAGGGGTTCACGGCGAAGTTGTTCGTCCGCCTGCTCGAGGTGGTTCGAGTACAGGTGACAATCGCCGCCCGTCCAGACGAAATCGCCGAGGCCGAGATCGGCCTGCTGCGCCATCATGTGCGTCAGCAGCGCATAGGACGCGATATTGAACGGCACGCCGAGAAAGATGTCACAGCTTCGCTGATACAGCTGACAGGACAGGCGGCCCTCGGCGACGTAAAACTGAAACAGGCAATGGCAGGGCGGCAACGCCATGTTGTCGATCTCCGCAACGTTCCAGGCACTGAGCAGGATGCGGCGCGAATCGGGTGTTTCGCGTAACTGTTGCATGATCTGCGCAATCTGATCGACGCTGCCACCGCCGGGCGTCGGCCAGCTGCGCCATTGCACACCATAGACCGGACCAAGATCGCCGTTTTCATCCGCCCACTCGTCCCAGATCGACACACCGTTGTCACGCAGGTAACGGATGTTGCTGTCGCCGCTCAGAAACCACAGCAGCTCGTGAATGATTGAGCGCAGGTGCAGTGTCTTGGTCGTGACGAGCGGAAATCCCTCGTCAAGATTAAAGCGCATCTGATAGCCGAAGACACTGCGCGTGCCCGTGCCCGTACGGTCGGTCTTGACCGCGCCGTTATCGCGGACGTGGCGCATCAGATCGAGGTACTGCTGCACGTCAGGGCGCCCGGTTCCCGTGACGCATCGCCATCGCAAACATCACGACGCCCGCAATAATCATCGGCAGTGTCAGTATCTGCCCCATCGTGACCCAGCCGAGCGCGAGATAATCGAGGTGTTCGTCAGGGACGCGATAGAACTCGACGAAGAAGCGGAAGATGCCGTAGAAAAACAGGAACAGCGCGGAGACGGCGAGATACGGGCGCGGCTTCGACGAATACCACCACAGGATCGCGAACAGCACGAAGCCTTCCAGCAGCGCCTCATAGAGCTGCGACGGGTGCAGCGACACACCGTTGACGGCAAACGCCCAGGGCACATCGGTCGGCTTGCCCCACAACTCACCGTTGATGAAATTGCCGATACGGCCAAATCCGAGCCCCAGCGGCACGAGCGGTGCGACAAAATCCCCAATCCGCCACAACGAGTGACCGAGTTTTCTACCGTACAGCCACATCGCGATGAGCACACCGACCAGACCGCCGTGAAACGACATGCCGCCTTCGGTGATCTTAATCAGATACAGCGGATCGCTGATGAGCTGATCGAAACCGTACACGAGCGCGTAGCCGATACGCCCGCCGAGGATGACGCCCAGCATGCCGTAAAACACGAGATCGTCGACCTGCTCTGGCGTAACCGGCGAATCGCTGCGCTGACTGCGGCGCTTTGCAAGCCACCATGCGAGCAGAAAGCCGATCACATACATCAGTCCGTACCAGCGGATTTTCAGCGGACCGATCGCGAAGATGACCGGATCGATCTCTGGGTATGTCAGCATGAATTCTCACTCGGCGGAGCAATGAGACGCGTATCATAGTCAGTTTCTCGCGCGGGTCATAGTGGCCGGTAATCGGAGGTACGCGGCAATGCCGAATCGGCTTTCCAGTGAGTCCAGCCCCTATCTGCTGCAGCACGCGGACAATCCCGTCGACTGGTATCCCTGGGGCACGGAAGCGCTCGCGTCGGCCCGAGCAGGCGACAAGCCCATTCTGCTGTCCGTAGGCTATTCGGCCTGCCATTGGTGCCACGTGATGGCGCACGAGTCGTTCGAAGACGAAGTCACGGCGCAACTGATGAACCGCCTGTTCGTCAACATCAAACTGGACCGTGAAGAACGGCCCGATATCGACAAGATCTATCAGACCGCGCACCAGTTGCTGACGCAGCGGGGCGGCGGCTGGCCGCTCACGATGTTTCTCGACCCTGAGGACCAGCGCCCGTTTTTCGGCGGCACCTATTTTCCAAACGAGCCGCGCTACGGCATGCCCGCATTCCGCGATCTGCTGCATAAAGTCGCGACGTACTTCAGTGAACAGCGTGACGACATTCGCGCCCAGGGCGACAGATTGATGAGCGTGTTCTCGCAACTGGACCCGGCGCCCGCCGAGCCCGGCTGCGAACTGCTGAACGCACCGATATCCCGCGCGCGAGACCGTTTCGCGCAGACCTTCGATCGTGAGTACGGCGGATTCGGCCCGGCGCCGAAGTTTCCGCATCCGACCACCGTCGACCGCCTGCTGCGCCATTGGCGCGCCACGGTCAACGACACGGAACCGGACGTCGAGGCGCTGCTGATGGCGACACTGACGCTGCGCCGCATGGCCGACGGCGGACTGTTCGATCATATCGGCGGCGGGTTCTGCCGCTATTCGGTCGACCGGTACTGGCAGATACCGCACTTCGAAAAGATGCTCTACGACAACGGACCGCTGCTCGCCGTGTACGCGCAGGCGGCCATCGCAACCGGCGAATCGGCATTCGCCGACACAACGAATGCCACGGCCGACTGGATGTTGTCGGACATGCAGTCGGCCGACGGCGGTTTTTTTGCGGCACGCGACGCCGACTCGGAAGGCCACGAGGGACTGTACTACCTCTGGACACCGCAGCAGGTAAAACACCTGATCGGCGACGATTACGAGGTATTCGCAGGACAATTCGGCCTGGACGAGGAGGCCAATTTCGAAGGCAGGTGGCACCTGACGGCCCGCCGACCGCTCGCCGACGACGACCGGGAGCGCATCGATCGTGCACGTGCCATTCTTCTCAACGAACGCAGCCAGCGTGAGCCGCCCGCGCGGGACGAAAAACAGCTCACCGCCTGGAACGCGCTCGCTATTCGCGGGCTTGCGATCGCGGCCCGTGCACTGCAGCGTCCCGACCTGACCGAGGCCGCGATACGAGCGGCGGATTTCGTCTGCGGCAACCTGTTCGTCGACGGCAGAATGCTGGCCAGCTACAAGGACGGCGAGGCTCGCTTCGCCGCGTACCTGGACGACCACGCATTCCTGCTCGACGCACTGCTCGAACTGCTCCAGTCTCGCTGGGACGCCAGGTATCTTGCAGTCGCCGAGCAACTGGCCGAGCAACTGCTGGAACACTTCGAAGATACTCAGAACGGCGGGTTTTACTTCACAGCGGACGACCATGAATCGCTGATGCACCGCCCGAAACCGCTCGCAGACGAAGCATTGCCGTCCGGCAACGGGATCGCGATATTCGCGCTGCAGCGGCTCGGATTTCTGCTGGGCAGAACACGCTATCTCGACGCGGCCGAGCGCGGGCTGCGTGCTGCATGGCGCGCCATCGACGAATTTCCGCACGGTCATGTGAGTTTACTGACCGCGCTTGAGGAATACCTCGACCCGCCCGAACTCGTGATCATTCGCGGAGACGAAGACGACGTGGCCCGCTGGCGAGACTCGGCAGCTGCCGTTTATGCGCCGCGGCGCATGGTCTTTGCCATCGATCGGCAGGCCAAAGGATTGCCCGCCGCGCTCGAGGACAAACCCGCGGCGCAGGACCGGACGCTCGCGTACCGGTGTATCGGCACGCACTGCGACCTGCCGGTGTCGAGCTGGGAGGCGCTCGCCGCCGCGCTCAGCGAGTCTGCGACCCGAACCTCCGCCGATTCCTGAGCCGAGCTTTCTCCGCCTCGGCCTCGCGATTGCGCGCCGGCGCGTTGGTGACCAGCGATGCCAGCAGGTCCGTCGACGTTGCCGTAATCGCCTCAACCGCATGCTTGAACGCTGCCTCGTTGGCCTTCGACGGCTTTGCACTGCCCGAGATTTTGCGCACGAATTGCAACGCCGACGCACGAATCTCATCGTCCGTCGCAGGCGGATCGAAATTAAACAGGGTTTTGATGTTACGGCACATTCGTTACCTCATTGTCATTAGAGCTGACCGCGCTCCCTGCCGAGCGCCGCATCGTGAATGCGGTGCAGTGCATCTTTGAGGCTGCGCGGGTCCATGCTATTCAGCGGCAGTTGCAGCGTTTGCTCGATGCGATCGCGCAACTGCCCGTAGGCCAGATCGAACGCTGCCGCAGCGCTTTCCGGCGGCGCGTCGGCCGGGTCCGGTATCCCCCAGTGTGCGGTAACCGGGGACCCGTGCCACAGCGGACAGGACTCACCGGCCGCGCTGTCACATACCGTTATCACGATGTCCACGACAGGTGCGTCCTCGCCGCTGAAACGGTCCCAGGACTTCGACTCGAGCCCGGCCGTGGCATGCCCGTGCCGCTGCAGTTCCCGCACGGCGCCGGGATTGACGCGGCCGGCCGGATGACTGCCGGCACTGAATGCCGTCACACGACCCGTGCCGAGTTCGTTAAACAACGCTTCCGCCAGAATGCTGCGGCAGGAATTACCGGTGCACAGAATCAGTACGTTCACTGCGAGACATCGTGCGTCAGCAATGGCGCTTTGCGGAGCATCGCCTCGCCGAGCTCACTGCCAACTTTCATGTCGAGCTGTCTGACCCGGCCTCTCGGGCGTTCGGCCTGATCGCCGGACAATTCCCTGCGCAGCATAAATACACAGGAGTCGTTACCGCGCCGGCGGAGGCGCATGCAATGCCAGGGGATAAACAGACAGGGCGGCGCGCGGCGGGATTCCTCGCCGTCGCATTGCAGCCAGAGCCCGCTCATGTCGAGAGACACGTCGCAGTGGGCATAGGCGCCGACGTAAACGCTCTCCTGCCGAAACGAAACGTGCTGCGGACGATGATCGCTGGCAAACCAATCGGCCATCGTCTGCCATTTGCCGCCAAATTGTCCGGGCTCGTAGGACACGGCGGCCACGCCGACCAGAATCAGAATCAGCACGACGCCGAGTGGAGAGGCGATAAAATCCATCCCGCTATTCTATCAGGGCTGCTTGTCGCTACGACCCGAAGTCGGTTCTCTCCCAGACGCCGTTGCTGCGCCTTATCTCGTACGCGGGCCAGTAGTGGTTGTCGAGCTTGAGCGTGATCACCTCGGCGGTTCCGTTCCAGCTTAGCGTCTTCAGGCGCACCGACTCGCTGTGCTGCAGATCCTTTACGACGTCGATGAAAGTGTCGAGATCCGGCGTACTGATTTCGTTGACTTCGACGACGCGCCGGCCGGCCCACAGCCCGTAGCGCGTCGCCGGCGAACCGTAGCTGAAATACGCGACGTACACGCCTTCGGTCGGCACACCGCGCTGCGCCGCCATTGCCCGGTGCGGGTCCTGCAACAACGCGCCGGCCCACGATGCGGCCTTGTCGATTCCGCGCCCGCTAAGCGCAACGGTATCGAGTTCGATCTCAAGCACGTCGCCGTTGCGCCAGATCGTCGTTGCAACCCGCGGTTTCTGCACGGCGTTTTCGAGTTCGCGATACGACGTCACTACCTCGCCGTCTATCGCGAGCAGGATGTCGCCGTTTTCCAACTGCTTCGAGGCCGGCGTGTCGGCCACCAGACGCGTGATGCTCAGCGCGCGTCGGCTTGCCGGATTGTTCCGTTCGAGACGGGCCACCCACTCCTCGTCCACACCCATCTTGCGCACTGCGAACAGGGGCGCGTAAACAAATTCGGCTTCCAGCGAGTAAAACGGCCGGCCTGCACGCACCGTGGCGAGAAACTGCTCGATGACTTCGCTGCCGACACCGCGGTTGAATTGTGCCGAATCGCCGCCCGTCTGCACCGCGAAACTCGACCAGCTCGCGGCGACACGGCCTTTGCTGTCGACGAGTACGCCGTCGAAGTCGCCGGGCGCATTCACTAGATCGATGCCTTCAATGTTCGAATCGCGAAAACGCAGAGTGCGTGACAACGGCAGAAGCAGGGGATCGACCGACGACACCGTGCTCTGCTGGTGCACGAGCTGATGGTCGCCCTTGATACCGACCACCCAGACATCGTCACCGGGTCTGAGCGGTGTCGTGTTGAACGTCGCAGCACGCACCGGCGTGTCGCCGATGCTGGCGGGATCGTAGGATACGATTGCGAAGTTGTGCAGCGGATGCAGCTGCTCAATTTTGCCGGGCACTTCGAGCGAACCCGCGAACGTGATCGTCACGTCGCCGATCGAAATAGGGACCGTGTTCCGGTCGACGAGCACATAGCCGCGCTCCTTATCGAGAATCAGCCCCGTGCCGTAGTAGTGGCGTTCCGCCACACCCGACAGCGTGTACGGCAGATCGAAATTGACGACGACCAGGGATGGTGCAATCGCGCGAACGCGTGGATCGTCGTAGTCGGTCAGCCGTGTGCTGCGCGGTTCGACGGGCTTTGGATCGGGACCGTCGCTCAATGGCCGGCACGGCCAGAGACCCGATACGTCGTCGCGCGCGCAGCGCTGCGCCGGAAACCAGACACGGTCCATCTCAAGCAGCCGCACGACCGGATTCTGCGGGTTTTCCATGTTGACGTAACGCAGCAGCGCGCGCTCACCGTCGGCGAGTTGTTCCAGCGCCGACTCGAAGTCGTCAAGGTTTCGAATCTCATCACCATCCATCTCGGTAATGACCGCACCACGCGGAATGGCGGCTTTCGACAATAAATAGCCCGGATTGGCGACGTACACACCGCTGGCCGGGCGATTGTAATGCCGCGCCTGCTGATAAGACAGCGTATTGACGATGGCATCGCCGAAACTCAGATATTCGTCGGGTGTGATCGCGTGCAGATCGTCAACGCGCACTGCATGTACGATCGGTCGGCCGCCGCGTTCGACTTCGATTTCGATCGGCTCGCCGACGTTGTCATCCAGCAGCGCCTCGAGTGGCACGAACTCGGTGACCGGTTCGCCGTCGATGCGAATCAGAATATCGCCCGGAGCGAGTTTGCCGTCGGCCGGTGAGCCGGGAATGACACGCCCGACGGTCAGCATGCCGGTCTGTTTCGGAAACTCCGAGCGCGCCATTTCCTCAGACTCGGGCCGTAGGCCGAGCCGCCGCAGTTCGTCGTAGGCATCGTGCTGGAACGTCGTCTGCAGGGTCCCACGGGAAACGGCACGGCCCGCCTGCAGTTCGTGCAGCGCGCGTTCGATCCTGTCCAGCGGCAGGAAAAAGCTGCTCGCGGCCGAGCTGTTGGCACCGGCATTCAGTGCGACGACTTCACCGTCGATGTTGACGACCGGCGAACCCGAAGACCCGCCGCTCGTGCCGGAGGCCGCCTGATAATAAAACGTATTGAAATCGTTGTAATTGCCGCGTCCGTACTCGGGCGCCTTTCGATCGAGTCGGGCAATTGTCCCTGCCAGAATCGAAAGCTGCTCGCCGGCATCGTTGCCGACGACACGAATTTCCTTGCCGACACTCGCACCCTCAGGTACCAGCGGAAGTTCGACCGGGTCGATGTAACGCAGCTTAGCCGGATCGTAGCGGAAAAAGCCGAAGTCATGCACCGGGTCCCGATACACGGGTGTCAGTTGCACCTCTTCGTTGTTGCGAAACACGGCCTCGGCAATGACAGGACCCGGTGTGACGACATGGCGGTTGGTCAGAATCAGTCCGCGCTTCGCATCGACGACGAAACCCGTTGCCTGCGTAGAGGAATTCCATTCGGTGTCGAACGCTCGTGTGCTGTCGACACGAATCGACACAACCCCCGACGAAATTTTATCCAGCGTCGTGGTCCACGCCGTTTCCTCGGCCGCGGGCAGCGGTACGGCAGCAATCAGCAAACCGACTGCCGCGATTATCCTGACGTATGTCATAGTGCTCCTGAATCCGGTTTCCGGGTATAGGCAGATCGTTCTTAATCTCGACTCTGCCGAAATGAGACGGTTCCCTATTTCAGCAGAATCGCGGTCCGGCCGCGACTACGAGAGTCACGAAATCAGTCGGGCGCAAAGCGTAGATCGAGCTGCCTCGCGGCCCTGACGTCATCGAGCCGCCGCACAGGCATGGTATGCGGCGCGTCCTTGTACTCGACGCCCTGCTCCCTGGCTGCGGTCACAATATCGACCATTGCGGCGACGAAATTATCCAGCGTTTCCTTGCTTTCGGTTTCCGTCGGCTCGATCAGCAGGCACTCGGGCACCAGCAGCGGGAAGTACGTGGTCGGCGCATGGTAATTCCTGTCGAGCAGTGCCTTGGCAATGTCCATTGCCGTCAGGTTGTGCGATTTCGCATCGCGTCGGAGTGTGACGATGAATTCGTGGCTGGCCCGGCGCTCCGGAAACGCGAGTTCGAAGCCCGCATCGCGCAGACGTACCGCAAGGTAGTTGGCATTCAGCGTGGCGTACTCCGCGACCCGCCGCATGCCGTCGCGGCCCAGCATGCGCATATAAACGTAGGCGCGCAGCAGCACGCCTGCGTTGCCCATAAATCCGGACAGCCTGCCAATGGTCTGCGGCAGATCTTTCTCGGTCAGCCAGTCAAAATGCGGTTCGCCCTCTTTGAGATTTTTGCCCACGACGGGTATCGGCATGAAGGGCAGCAGGCGCTCGTTCACGCCGACCGCGCCCGAACCCGGACCGCCACCCCCGTGAGGTGTCGAAAAAGTCTTGTGCAGGTTCATATGGATCACGTCGAAATCCATATCGCCAGGCCGTACCTTGCCTAGAATGGCGTTCAGATTCGCGCCGTCGTAGTACAGCAGCCCGCCTACATCGTGCACGAGATCGGCCACGTCCTTGATGCGCCGCTCGAACACGCCGAGCGTTGACGGATTGGTCAGCATGATGCCGGCCGTCCGCGGGCCGACCACCGACTTCAGTGCCTCGAAATCGATGTCGCCGTCGGACCGCGTGGGAATTTCCTTCACGACACATCCGCACATCGTCGCCGTCGCGGGATTGGTTCCGTGTGCTGCGTCCGGACAGATAATCTCGTTGCGATCGCGGTCCCCGCGTGCATCGTGATAGGCCTTGATCATCGCAACGCCGGCCAACTCACCCTGCGCGCCAGCCATCGGTGTCAGAGACACACCCTTCATACCGGTGACCTCCCTGAGCATCTCCTGCAACTCGTACATGCAGCATAAGAACCCCTGACCGTGGCTGACCGGTCCCAGCGGATGACGGCCTGCAAACCCTGACAGCAGCGCGAGCGCGTTGCAGGCGCGCGGGTTGTACTTCATCGTGCACGAACCCAGCGGGTAGAACTGCGTATCGATCGAGAAATTCATCTGCGACAGGCGCGTAAAATGGCGCACGGTCTGCAGTTCGGACGCCTCCGGCAGCCGCGGTCGATCGGAGCGCAATAACGTCTCCGGAATGTCGCAGGTATCGTCAGACTGCGGGGCCTGCGCGAATGCGCGGCGGCCGGCGCGCGACTTTTCGAAAATCAGCTCACTCATCGATTTCTATTCCCAGTGCGCGAAACGCCGCGCCGTAATCCGGTTCGGACGACACTTTCTCGATCAACTCCTGATGCACAACCGTGTTGTTTTCGTCGAGAACGACAATTGCGCGCGTGAACATGCCGGCCAGCGGTCCGTCGACGATCAGAACGCCGTAGTTTTCGCCGAAACCTTCATGACGAATTGCCGACAGGCCGATCACGTTGTTTAAATTGTGTTCACTGCAAAAACGCCTGTGCGCGAACGGCAGGTCGTAGGACACCATCAGCAACGCCACATCGTCGAGTTCCTCGCCGAGACGATTGAATTCGATGACCGATTTTGCGCAGACCTCGGTATCGATGCTGACAAAGATGTTGAGCACCTTGCGCTTGCCCATCCAGTTGGCAAACGACACATTGTTGAGATCGGTATTGACGAGCGAGACATCGGGCGCATGGCTGCCAGTCGGCGGCAGATCCCCGTGCGTGTTGTAGCTGACGTTGTTGTGATAAACCGTTGCCATGATGGCGGCACTCCTCCTCAGCCGTTACTTCGAGGACATTGCGGCGTCGAACGCCTTTACGTACTCGGCGATATCCTGTTCCGTCCGCGTCTCCGTGGCGCAGACCAGCAGCGCGTGCGTGCCCGCAAACTCGCTCAGATCGTAGCCGCCGACGATATTACTCGCTGCGAGCGCTTCAAGCAGCGGTCCGACGGGACGATCGAGGCGCAGCGCCGCCTCATACAGGAACGGGCCGTCATAAAGCAGCTCAACGCCGTCGAAGCCACACAGATCCGATACGAGTTGGCGCGTATTCGCGTGCGAGGCCTGCGCGACGCGGCGCAATCCATCGAAACCGAGCAGCGACATGTACAGCGTTGCCGCCGTCACCATCAATCCCTGGTTGGTACAGATGTTGGAGGTCGCTTTGGAACGCCGTATGTGCTGTTCGCGTGCCTGCAGCGTCAGCGTGAAGCCGTCTTTTCCATCGAGATCCTTTGTGCGTCCGACAATTCGGCCCGGCATCTGCCGGACGTGTTTCTGCTTGCAGGTCATGAAGCCGAAGTACGGCCCGCCCGACGACAGCGGCACGCCCAGCGGCTGTCCCTCACCGACCGCGACGTCGGCCCCGTGCTCGCCCCAGTGACCCGGTGCAGTCAGCAGCGCAAGCGAGGTGGGATTCACGACCGCAATGAGCATGGCGCCCTGCGCATGCGCCCAGTCGGTCAGCCGGTCGACGTCTTCGAGCGTGCCCGGAAAAGTGGGCTGCTGTACGACGACCGCAACCGGGGAACGGTCGTCGGGAAGCGCAGCCAGGTCCGCATAGCCGCTCACCGCGTCCGCGGGCAGGCGTTCGAACTCGACTCCCTGTGCGCCGGCGATGGCCGAGGCCACCTGCTCGTAGACGGGGTTGACGCCCGGTGCCAGAAGCACGCGGCCGGTTTTCACGCGGCGGTTGGTGCGTACGGCCATCAGCGCCGCCTCGGCGAGACCTGACGCACCGTCGTACAGCGACGCGTTACTGACGTCGAGCCCCGTCAACTCGGTGATCATCGACTGGTATTCGTAGATCGTCTGCAGCGTTCCCTGACTGGCCTCCGCCTGATACGGCGTATAGGCACTATAAAATTCGCCACGCGTCGCGATGTCCCATACGGCCGTCGGAATGTGGTGCTCGTAGGCTCCCGCACCGACAAAGCACAGCGGTGCCCCGTCCATGGCCGCCCGCTCGCGCATCAGCCGAACGACTTCCATCTCGCTCAGTGCGTCGGGAATACCGGGCAGATCGTCGATCATCAACTCCGCAGGAATTTCGTCGAATAGATCGGCAATCGATTCGACGCCGATGGCGTCGAGCATCTCACGCGTATCACTGTCCGTATGCGGTATGAACGGCATCGCCAGTCTCAATCGTCGAGTTGGTCGCAGAATTGCTGGTAGGCATCGGGCGACATCAACGCGCCCTCATCCAGACCTTCCGCCGGTTCCATACGGACGATCCAGCCATCGCCGTAGGGATCGGAATTAATGCTTTCAGGGTCGTCTGCAAGCATGTCATTGACTTCGGCAATGCTGCCCCCAATCGGGGCATACACGTCCGAGGCCGCTTTTACGGACTCCACGACGGCCATCTCACCGCCGGCTTCCAGTTCCAGACCCACCTCCGGCAATTCCACATAGACCAGATCGCCCAGTGCGTTTTGCGCGTGGTCCGTAATACCGATCGTCACGGATCCATCGTCCTCGCGGCGCAACCACTCGTGCTCGTCGGTGTACATCAGGTCACCCGGTAAATCGCTCATCCTACTTCCCCTCCAACATCGATCAGAACGTCCCCATTGCGAACGAACGGCGTTGTTACCAACCGAACGTTCAGTAATTTGCCGCGCACATCGACCTGCGCGCTGTCGTAGTTTCCCGCAGGCACGCGGGCCAGCGC
The DNA here is from genome assembly GCA_965224505.1 of Woeseiaceae bacterium. Taxonomy (GTDB): domain Bacteria; phylum Pseudomonadota; class Gammaproteobacteria; order Steroidobacterales; family Woeseiaceae; genus UBA1847. The sequence continues at coordinate 243,005 of CBDCZL010000017.1, read as the reverse complement.
GATCGATCGGCCTATCGTCGGCGAAAATCCGCCGCTCGTAATCAAGCCCTCGCCGACGCCGTCCACGACCACTGTTTGCCCGTTGCGCAGCACACCCCGGTCCTCGAGCAGCAGTCCGACGAAACGCCGCCTGTCATCCTTTTGGCGCTGCGCGGTCAATGCCGCCCGGCCGATGAAGTCCCGCGACTCCGGCTGCCAGGCTATCGTCCACCCAAGACCCGATTCGAGCGGCGACACCGTTTCGTCCATGTCGGTGCCGTACAGATTCATCGCGGCTTCGAGACGCAGCGTATCGCGCGCACCGAGACCGCAGGGCGCCACGCCGGCCTCAATGAGTACCTCCCAGGCACGCAGCGCATCCTCTGCCGGCAGGCCTATCTCGCAGCCGTCCTCGCCTGTATATCCGGTTCTCGCGACGAAGCAATCGCCGTACTGCGCACCATAAAACGGCTTGAGTGCGAGTGCCGCATCCCGGTGCGCTGCGTCGATGCAGGCTGCGGCAAGCCGTCTGGCTGCCGGCCCCTGCACGGCCAGCATCGCCAGTTCGGGGCGTTCGATAATGTCGACATCGAAACCGTCGGACTGCACCTCTATCCACGCAAGATCCTTGGCGCGTGTCGCGGCATTGACGATAAGCCGGTAGTGCGTCGGAGACAAATAGTAAACGATGAGGTCGTCGACAACACCACCATCGCTGTTCAGCATGCAGCTATACAGCGCCTTTCCCGGATCCCGCAGGCGGCCGGTGTCGTTGGCGAGCAGATACTGCAGAAATTCGCAGCAGCGCTCGCCGTTCAGGTCGACGATGGTCATGTGCGAGACATCGAACATACCGGCATGACGGCGGACGGCGTGGTGTTCTTCCTTCTGGGAACCGTAGTGCAGCGGCATGTCCCAGCCGCCGAAGTCTACGATACGTGCACCTGCCTGCTCGTGTTTCTCGTATAACGGCGTTCTCAATCCCATACGACGTATTCTCTCGGACAAAATAAAAGGCGGCAGGCGTATGCGACCTGCCGCCCCTCTGTCCTTTGGTGCCTGAGAGATCAATGGCGACTGACGTTATCAGGCTGCCACATACCCCTTCGGCGGGCCTTTCAGAGCCACTCTCCAGAGCCAATCAGCGTGCACAGTCCTTTTGCCTGAGCGTTTCCGGGCAGTTGCGCCTTCGGCGCCCCGATCGAACGGGGTCTCTTCTGGGCATGCTATCGATCAGTGCGCGAATGATAGCCGGATGCGCCGCCGGTTGCCAGCCGCAGGATGCCTGCGTAACAATGGCCGCAGCACACTGTCCGGATTGCAGAGATGAAAACCCCTCAATTTTTACTTGTGACGGCCGCCATCGGTATTCAATTATCCGCCTTTGCCGACGCCGGTGACGACTTCGAAACGCTGCTGAGCGAACACTGGGAATGGACGCTGGAAAATAATCCGGTGCTCGCGTCCATGCTGGGCGACCGCCGCAGCAACGATCGCTGGCAGGACCAGAGCATCGAAGCGATCGAACGCCGCAACCGGGAAGAACGGGCATTCCTGCGTCGCGCCTACGCCATCGACCGTGACGCACTGGATACGGAAGACCAGCTCAACTACGAACTGTTCCGTCGTCAGTTGCAGGACAACGTCGATGTATTCCAGTTTAACGGACATCTGATGCCGTTCTCGCACCGCGGCGGCATACAGAATGTCGAATCGCTGCTCAATCAGTTGCCGTTGCACACTGTTCAGGACGTCGAAGACTGGCTGGCAAGACTCGCAGGTCTGGACGACGTCGTCCGGCAGCAGATCGCGCTTGCAGAGCGCGGCCGACGCTCGAACACGATGCCGCCGCAGGTACTGATGCGGCGCATTACGGCGCAGATTGCCCAGCAGGTCGTGGACGACCCGCAGGGCAGCCCGCTGTTTCGCGCATTTGACAATCTGCCCGCGGACATCGGCGCTGCGGACCGCGAACGACTTCGGGCCGAGGCGGCAGATGTCATTGAGGACAAAGTGCTGCCCGCCTACCGCCGGCTCGATAGTTACTTCAACAGTAAATACCTGCCCGCAGCGCGCGCCAGCGTCGGCCTGTCCGAGCTGCCAAACGGGGCCGCCTGGTACGAGCATCTCACGCGCTCGTTTACGACGACGCACATGACGCCCGACGACGTGCACCGGCTCGGGCTGGAGGAAGTCAAACGCATCCGCGAGGACATGCAAACGATCGTCGATGCCGTCGGCTTCGACGGCAGTTTTCACGCGTTTCTCGAGTTTCTGAGAACCGATCCGCAGTTCTACTTTGAAACGCCCGAGCAGCTTTACGAAGCCTATCTGGCCACGACCAAGCGCATCGACCCGGAGCTCGTACGGCTGTTCGGCAAGCTTCCGCGCATGCCCTATGGGGTGAAGCCGATTCCCGATTCGATCGCGCCGGATACGACGACGGCTTATTACACACGCCCGGCCGCGGACGGCAGCCGCGCGGGCATCTACTGGGTCAATCTGTACCGGCCCGAAGTACGGCCAAAATACGAGATCGAGGTCCTTAGCGTCCACGAGGCTATGCCGGGCCATCATCTGCAGATAGCGCTGCAGCAGGAACTCGGCGACATGCCTGCGTTCCGGCGCTTTCAGGGCTTTACGGCGTTTGTCGAGGGCTGGGGGTTGTACAGCGAACGTCTGGGTTATGAGCTTGGGCTGTACGAAGACCCTTACTCACAGTTCGGGCAGCTCACGTACGATATGTGGCGCGCGGTGCGGCTCGTCGTGGATACCGGATTGCACTACAAGGGCTGGACACGTCAGCAGGCCATCGATTTTTTCAAAGACAACGCGGCTAAGACCGAACACGACATCGTTAATGAAATTGACCGCTACATTGGCAATCCGGGGCAGGCACTGGCCTACAAAATCGGCCAGTTGAAAATGCTGTCACTGCGTGAGCGCGCCGAACGCCAGCTCGGAGACGCTTTCGACATCCGCGCATTCCACGATCATCTGCTCGGCGCCGGTGCGCTGCCGCTCGATCTGCTCGAGCGGCGCATGGACGCATGGGTGGCCGCGCAGTAAGACACGGCGCTCAATCCGGTAGTTCGTAGTCGTTTCGTTCGGCAGTTTTATCGCTGAAGTACTGCACGAATTCCCAGTCGTTTCCGTCGGCGTCATAAAAATAGACCCGGCGCCGGTGCGGATGGTCGTTGGGATAGGTCGAGTCTCTGAACCCCGCATCGAGCAGTCGTTGCCGCAATGCGTCGACATCGTCCACTTCGTATCCCAGGTGATTGACGCCGGGTGCGCTGCTGTAGGGTTCAAACGCCGCCGCGTCATCGCCGACAACTTCATTGAGGGCGATATAGGTATCGTCGGTGCCGATGTGCATCCAGCGGCGGCCGTCCCTGACTTTCTCGCTGCGAACCCGAAAATCGGGAAACGCCGTTGTCAGAAATCTTACCGCGTCGTCAAAGTGGCGCACATTGAGGTTTGCGTGTTCCAGTCGAATAGTCATTTGCCTCTCCTGACGTTGCCCGTCATGATCGCCGCGTGCGGTTATTTTCGCAACGATATTGCTATTTCAACAACGGATTGCTAATTTATCAGCGTGACGGATATCCGCAAAAATCTGGCCGACAATATCCGCCGCATCCGTGAAACGCGAAATCAGTCGCAGCAGCAGCTTGCGGACGCGTCCGGCATCCCTCGCCCAACCTGGGCGAGCCTCGAGACGGGCAGCGCAAACCCGACGCTTACGGTGCTAAGCAAGGCCGCGAACGCGCTTAACGTATCCATTGAAGAACTCGTCGGGCCGCCACGCAGCGAGTTCGAATTCATTCCCGCAGCCAAAGTCAGGTCACGGCGCCGCAGCGGCGCGACGGTTCGCCCGCTGATACCGCACGCGTTGCCCGGACTTGAAATCAGCCGTACCGAACTCGACCCGGGAGGACGGATGACGGGCATCCCGCACAAGCCCGGCACACGCGAATATCTGAGTTGCGAACGGGGCTGCGTGGAACTGATCGCGGCAGGCCGGCACCAGCGGCTGAACGAGGGCGACATGCTCGTGTTCCGCGGCGATCAGCGGCACTCCTACGTCAACCCCGACAAGCGGCGACGGTCAGTATCCGTCTCCGTCGTGTGCTTCGCAAACTGAAATTCGGTTGCCCCAATACGGCGTTAAAGCGCCAGCTCCATGTAACGAGCGAGCGACAACGCCGCCGGGCGAAAAACCGCCTCGGCCCGTATGGGTTGTGCTGCTATGCGGCGCGTCCAATCAGTACCTCAAGCGGTATCTTGAGGCCGTCATGCAGGCGCCGAATCATTTCCAAGGACAGCCCGCGGCGCCTATTCAGAACCTCGGACACGCGATGGCGTGAACCGAGGTAAGGTTCCAGATCTTTTCGATCGAGCCCCAGTTGCTCGATACGAAAACGGATGGCTTCGATTGGATCGGCCGGTTCGATGGGAAAATTCTTTTGCTCGTAGGCCTCAACCAATGTGGCCAGTATCTCGAGTTCGTCACCCTCGGGCGTACCAACTGTCGCCGACATCAACTCCGCAACGCGCGCGAGCGCCGTCTCATGATCGGCTTCTGTTCGAATCGGTTGAATGTCCATTACACGGTCTCCGGATCAATGCTGTCGTACTCGCGGTGCGTCCCGATGAACTTGATGTAGACGATGCCAAACTCGTAATTTACGTGTGCAACCAATCGATACTTGTTGCCGCCAATGTTGAAAATGACGCGGTTGTCGGCCACAAAGCTCGCGTGTCGATACTGGTCCTTGATCGTCTGCGGTGTTTCCCAGGAGGTACTCGAGGCTTCAGCGAACCAGGCTTTCGATGGTTGCTCGGCATCATGATGCTGTTCCCAGAATTCCCGCAGTGTTCGTCGGGCGATTACTCGCATATACTGATCGCAGTATGTTCCCAATATGGGAACAAGTCAAGTTGATTTAAGAGTGTATCGAGGATACCGGCCTAATTGGGGTCTTTGGCCCAAAACGCTACGCATTGACTCTTATTGAGCGCATTTCCACTCCGGGGTTCCATTCGTCAACGGAGTGGAACAATAAAACTCCCGGTTCAATCCCGTACACAGGAGGAGCGCATGTTACCGAACACCCGGATATCCGGGTGTTCGTTTTGGCCCCGCTCGAGCGCGGTACGTGCGGCCTGAAAGTCAGCCTCCAGCTGTTTAAACCGCTTGCTGTACTGCACCACCCGATCGGGGGCATTACGTGCAATGACGGTAGTAGTGCAGGCACAATAATCGGTGTCTCGTTGCTCTCCCGGAAAATCGCTATTCGCCAGACATGCGGTTTTCATATCTGATGCAGTACCGGGCTGGTAGCCCGGGTCCGACAGCTTCTGTGCATTGGCGAAGCACAATCTCGTCGACTGTCCCGGATGCTGATTAACCTGGTAGTGATAGATCGTTTCTCCAGGCTGTTCAAAGTGCGGATCGCGGCAGGCCGGCACCAGCGGCTGAACGAGGGCGACATACTCGTGTTCCGCGGCGATCAGCGGCACTCCTACGTCAACCCCGACAAGCGGCGGCGGTCAGTATCCATCTCCGTCGTGTGCTTCGCAAACTGAAAATCGGTTGCCCCAATACAGCGTTAAAGCGCCAGCTCCATGTAACGGCTGAACCGGTCTTCGACGTAATCGGCGAACGGGCCGCGAGAGTAAAACCCATACTTCCGGTACAAAGCCAGCGCCGGCTGAAACACCGCCGAAGAACCGGTTTCAAGGCGCAGGTATTTGTAGCCACGTTGCTTCGCCACAGCAATCACATGGTCGAGCAACGCGGAAGCCACGCCTCTGCCACGGTGTGCGTCCGCAGATTTCATCGACTTGATTTCCCCGCTGACGGCGTCCAGTTCCTTTAGCGCCGCACAGCCGAGCAGCTCCGCGCCCTGCCGTGCCGACCAGACGACAATGTTCGGACCGCGCAGGCCTTCAATATCGAGCGCATGCACACTTTCGGGCGGCGTGTTGTCAATCATCGTGCGCATGTGTTCACGCAGCAGCGCTGCGATGTCGTCACCACTCAGATCGTCTTCAACAATGCGCAGCAACGGCGGGAAACTCCTCTCGTGCGATCGCGGCGCGCCGTTGGGGCGTCGCAGCCGGATCGTATAGCTGCTCAATGCGTTCGATGCGCCGTGCCAGACCCGTGCCGTTGGCAATCTGAATATTGAGTCCCGGACGTGCATTCATTTCGAGAATCAGCGGTCCCCTGTCGCGGTCGATGACCATGTCGACACCCAGATAGCCGAGTCCCGTGACCTCGTAACCGCGCGCCGAAGACTCGAGGATGAAATCCCACTGCGGAATCTTAAGCCCCGCCACGAGCGCCCCGGTGTCGGGATGTTCATCGACCAGCAGGTCGTTCAGCACGCCCATCAGCGTCTCACCCGTTGCAAGATCGACGCCGGTTCCAACGGCACCCTGGTGCAGATTCGCCTTGCCGTCGGACGCCCGGGTCGGCAACCGCACCATCGCCATTGCCGGGTATCCGCGATACACAATGACGCGAATGTCGGGCACGCCGCGATAGCTGACGGCGGCAAACGTCGGATCAAAATGCACGCAATACTCGATCAGTGCCTTGTCGCGATTGCCGCTCAGGCTGTACTGACCGCCGACGATGTTTGAAATATGATGACGAATCTCGCCGTCGGAAACCAGCACGCCGCTGGACAACCGGAAACTGTCGCGCTTGCGTTCGCTGCGGCTCGACACAACGAGGATTCCGTCACCGCCGCTTCCCTGGGCCGGTTTGATGACGAAACTCTCGCGCGAGCTGACGAGTACCGGAAAGTTCCTGACTTCGGCCTGATGTGCAATCACACCGTACAGATCCGGGACGGCCATCCCGGCATTTACGGCAAGTTGTTTCGTGAGCACCTTGTCGTCAACGCGCGGATACAATCGCCGCGGATTCAGCCGCATGATGAATTCGGCGTTGCGTTCGTTGAGACCGAGCACGCCGCTGCTACGAAGTTTTCGCGCGATCGAGAACATCAGCGCCCCGCAAGTTCCTTGAAGCGTCGCAACTCGGTCAGGCGGTAGCCTGTGTAACGGCCCGCCAGCACCACAAGTGCCAGAATCACGAGCAACAATTCCGGAAAAGTGAAGATCAGATGCTCGAGCCAGGCCATACCCATGAAACTGTAGGCCGCAACCGCAACCACGAGGCTGCCGAGCCCGGCACGAATCGCGTCCGTCGCGCCGCGCTCTTCCCAGACCACCGACATACGCTCGATCGTCATTGCGATGATCACCATCGGAAACAGCGCAACCGACAACCCGGTATCGAGTCCAAGCCGATGCGACATCAGGCTGATGAACAACATCAGCAGGACAACGACGATCAGCACTGCACTCAGGCGCGGCACGAGCAGCAAGCGCAGCCGGTCGAGCAGAAACCGTATCGTGAGTCCGAGCGTGACGAGCAACGTAAAAAGAATCACCCCCCATAATAGTTTGGTTTCGCGGAATGCGAGTGCGATCAGCACGGGCATGAACGTGCCGAATGCATCAATGCCGACGATGTTTCGCATGACGACCATGATCAGCGCACCGATTGGAATCATCAGCAACACGCTGTAGACCGCCTGCGTACGAATCGGCAGGCTATACAGCGAGAAGTCCACGGCTGCGGTGCCGCGCTTCGCGGCCTGCGTCTCGGCAATCGTTACCGCATCCAGATGATTTTCCTGGATCGCGAAATCGACGGCGACGTTGCTGCCACCTTCCACCGTGACGAGATTCTCATTGCCGCGCCACCAGACCAGGAAGCGTTCGGGCAGAGCCTCCTCCCCGGTCGCCGGATTGAAATACAACCACCGGTCGCCGTCGTGCACCTCAAGCCAGGAGACCAGTTCCGCATGTCGCTGCCGGCCGCCGAGCGGAAAACCGTGCACGGCACGTGCCGGGATTCGTGCGGCTGCGAGCATCGTCGTGATAATCCCAACGGTCTCCGAACGGCTCGCGGCACCGCCGCGCAACAACTCGACGTTTGCATCCGGGGTCGGATCGTTGAAGCGACGCAGCAATTCGGTCGTAAAAGAGGCGGCGTCCGCCGAATGGTCCCGTACGTCGTCGACGATCACGTCGACAGCCGTTTTCATCGGTTCGTCGATTACGGGCGGCGGCGGGAACGGCGGGGTCGTATCCGACTCATCCACGCTCGGGTCCTGATACACCGAAATGCGATAGTAGATCGTCTGCCGTCCGTCGGCGCGCCGTATCGCCCACTGCGCCTCCCGGCCGCCGCTGCCATAGTTCAGACTGAAACCGTAGCCGCGCGACACGGAGTTTTCGTTCAATGTGCGAAAACCCGGGGTCAGCGACGGTACCTGCAGCTGCGCCTTGATGGAACCCGGACCGCTGTCGAAACCGACCGCCGCCTCCACAGTCCAGACCGGCGTTTCCTGGTCCTCGGTAAGCGGAAATCCGAGCACCTTCCACTTGTACAGAAAAACGGACAGTCCGATGACCGTCAGCAATGCCGCCAACACATATACGTATCGCTGTTTCATGTTTCCTATCCGATACCCAGCGCAACCCGCACAGCGCGATCGCGAATCGGGCCGCTGCGATTGAATGCACGCATGCCTGCCGACCGGATATCCGCCACCCGTTGAGAGTCTGTCGCAAACAGGCGATTGAGGCCAGTCATGAAATGCAGCATCGTCTGATTGGGGCCGCGGCGGCTGCGCTCGTAGCGCCGCAGAACCGGCAGATCCCCGGGATACAAGCCGTCCTCGATGGCGTCGGCGAGCACTTCCGCGAGCCGTGCAGCATCCTGCAGTCCCAGGTTGGCGCCCTGCCCCGCGAGCGGGTGGATCGCGTGCGCCGCGTCGCCGATCAAAGCGAGTTTCGGTAACACGTAGCGTTCGGCATGTTGCGCGCAAAGCGGGAACGCACCCTTCGGTCCCGCGACACGGAGCCGCCCCAGCACCCCGTCCGAAGCCGAACTCAGTGCGACACTCAATGCATCGTCGTCCGAACGCATTGCCTGCGCCGCAATCTCAGGCGTTGTGGACCAGACCACTGAAATGCGGCCGTCCGACAGCGGCAGCATGCCGAGCGGACCGTCACGAAGAAATCGCTGCCGGGCAATGCCGCGATGCGGGATGTCCGTGCCGAGATGCGTGACGACGGCGGTCTGCTCGTAGGGCCACCGGCGGGTGTCGATCCCCGCCATGCCGCGCACGAAAGAACGGGCGCCATCGGCGGCAACGACGAGGTCGGCATTGGGCAGCGACTCAATGCGCGTATCGAAACGAAGTTCGACGCCCGCAGAATCGAGCACCTCGAGCAACGCATGTTGCAACAACACGTTTTCGACGATGTAGCCCAGGCTCGGTATCGCGAATTCCGCAGCGTCGAACCGCAGCGTCGAAGCGCTGCCGGGATCGTCCCGTTCGTCCCACACACGCATGCCGTCGTATGCGCAGACGCGTTGCTCCTGCACGTAACGCCACGCACCGACGGAATTGAGAATTGCCGCCGAACCGGCCGCTATTGCCGACACTCTGAGCGCCACTTCGCTGTCCGGCGCGAACGCCGGGCGCGGTGCGGCATCCAATACCGTTACCCGAACCCGGTCACGAATTTGCCCGGTCGCGAGCAGCGCGGAAAAACACAGGCCCGTGATGCCGCCACCCACGACCGCGATGTCAAAGCTGTGCTTCATCGAAGCGGCACGCCCCGCGACAACCTCGGCAAGTCTCCGGCAAGACCCATCGTATGTCTCGCGAACAGGGATCTTACGCCCGGTATCAGATCGAATCCGATCATGCCAACGTCGCGAAGGATGCGCGTCGCGGGCCTGTCACTACCGAACATGCGCACCAGGTTGTCGGTAAAGTGCACGAGCTTGCGCTGGTCCGTGCTGCGCCACGACGAGTACCGCGCGAGCAACTCGGCCGCACCGGGATCCGCGCCGTCCGCATCGGCGATGCAGTCGCACAATGCCGCAACGTCGCGCATGCCGAGATTAAAGCCCTGAGCAGACACCGGGTGCAGGCCGTGAGCGGCATTGCCGATGAGCACACTGCGCGTCGCGGTAACCCGATCGGCCCTGCTCAGCATCAGCGGATAAGCGGCGCGCCGGCCCACGCGAGAAAACGCGCCAAGACGGTTCCCGAACTGTTCCTGCAATTCGGCGATGAACGCTGCATCGTCGAGCGCCAGAACACGCTCCGCGCCGCGCTCATTCACGGTCCAGACGAATGCCGCACGACCGTCGGCGATGGGCAGCAACGCCAGCGGGCCCTGCTTCGTGAAGCGTTCAAAGGCACAATCCCGCATGCGTTTTTCGGACAGCACATTGCCGATCACGGCAGACTGTTCGTATCGATGTATCTGTACGCCGATGCCCAGCGCATCCCGAAGCGAAGATTTTGCGCCGTCGCAGACGACCAGAAGACGGCCGTTCAGTTTTTCGCCGTTCCCGAGCGACACGGCAACATCGCCAGGTGCAGGGTTCACATCGACGATGGTTTGCGGACAAAACTCGTCGACGTCGGGTGCATCGGTAAGAGAACGTTGCAGCACCTGTCCGAGCACACGGTTGATGACCACATGACCGAGCGCATCCACGCCCTGCTCCTTCGCGTCGATGTGTGAAAATCCGAAACGCCCTTTGTCGGATACGTGAATTCGTTTAACAGGCGTCGATGCACTGACTATCTGGTCCCACAACCCCATTGCCTCAAAGCTTCGCTGCGTACTCCGCGACAACGCGGTTGAACGATCGTCGAAACTCGGCTGCGCGGCCGCTTGTCGGGCTACGGCTTCAACCACGGCGACGCGCAGACGCAGCGGCCGCAGCGCAAGTGCGAGGCTTGTGCCGACCATTCCGCCGCCAGCAATGACGATGTCGTAATCCGTTGCGTCTTTCATGCGCTTTGCATCAGTGTCTCAATGTCATCCGGATCGCTTACGAGCATCTTGGAAAGAATGTCGGGCCCCTTACTTGTGACTGCGACGTCGTCTTCGATGCGGATCGCAATATTGCGAAACGCTTTGGGTACCGAGCGCCCATTACCGATGTAGATACCGGGTTCCACGGTCATCACCATGCCGCTTTCGAGCATGCGCCATTCGTCACCGACCTTATAGTCGCCGACATCGTGAACGTCCATACCAATCCAGTGGCCAGTCCGGTGCATGTAGAACTCGCGATACGCTCCGTCCCTGACCAGCGATGCGGCCCTGCCGCTTAACAGCCCCAGAGACCGCAGGCCTTTGGTTATTGCCGCCACAGCAGCATCGTGAGGTTCGTTCCAGTGATTGCCCGCAACGGTTTTCGAAACGGCCGCCTGCTGGGCGTCGAGAACAACCTCGTAGACGGCGCGCTGTTCCGGCGTGAAGCGGCCGTTGACCGGAAACGTCCTCGTAATGTCGGACGCATAATAGTCGAGTTCGCAGCCTGCATCGATCAGTACCAGGTCGCCGTCCCGCAGTTCGGCGTTGTTTTCGATGTAGTGCAGTATGCAGGCGTTGCCGCCACCGCCCACGATCGGGCTGTAGGATGCGCATGCGCCGTGCCGCCTGAATTCATGGTGAAATTCTGCCTCCACCTCGTATTCCATCATGCCCGGTCGCGTGACCTGCATGGCGCGTTTGTGCGCGGCCGCCGCAACCCTCGCGGAACGCCGCATGGCACTTATCTCCGCGCGGCTCTTATAGAGGCGCATGTCGTGCAGCAGATGATCGAGTGCAACGAACTCATGCGGTGTATGCGCGCCGCGCGACAGTTTCGAGCGCAGGGTGTTCAGCCAGTCGGCCATTCGCACGTCGAACTCGGCGTACATCCCCATCGTGTAGTAGACACGGCTGCAGGACTCGATGATGCCCGGCAGTATGTCGTCGATGTCGTCGATCGGATACGCATCGTCGGCATCGTAATCCTCGACCGCGCCTTCCTGACCGGCACGGAACCCGTCCCAGCGCTCGCGGTCCGCATCGCGCTCGCGGCAAAACAGAATGTACTCGCCACCGGGCCGTCCCGGTGCCAGCACTGCCACGGCTTCGGGCTCGGGAAACGCGGTCAGGTAGTAGAAATCGCTGTCCTGGCGAAATCGGTACTCGATATCGCGGCTGCGCAGGCGCACCGGCGCGGACGGCAGGATAACCACGCCGCCGGCACCGACCATGCGCATAAGCTGCTCGCGCCGCTTCTTGAATTCCGCCTTCTTCATCGCGCCTTCGCTGTGCCTGCACGAAAATCGGCCAGTTCTTCGTAACTGAGTTGCGCAGCGACGCGCACATATTCGACAAGTTCCGTATACGCGGACTCATTGTCTTCTTCGTCCGCGGTTTCATCGACTCCGGCCCGCGTGATCTGCAACAGATCGCGAATAATGTCGGAAAGCGGCTCCGCGCCCAGCCTTTCCCTGAGCCCATCGCCATGCTCAGCGGACACGAGGCCGCGCAAAAACCCCTCGCACCAGCGCGCAAGACCGAGCGTGCGCGTTGCGACATCTTCGACATCGTCCGGCAACAGCGGTTCGAAGTCGGAAAGACGCTCGGAGAGCTGCCAATAGGTCGTCTGGTACACGGTATCGAGTAGTTGCTGACACTCACCTCTCAGCGCGTTGTTGTCGTCCACGCCATCGAGCACCTGCAGCAGCCAGTCGGGTGCTGCAGGTACGCCGACGCTGCTGAGACGGCCCGTCAGCAGGCCGTGGGTCTGCGCGGCATCCCAGTTCGAACCGCATCGCTTCAATGCGTCTTCGAGATCGTCGTGCTCGACTTTTTCGGCCATTCGAATGCCCGCCTTATAAGGACTTCCGGACCCGTATGATCCCATGGACCGCGGGTTTTCACTACACCGGCATCGGTTTGTGCGACACAGGCGATTGATTCTCGAAAGAGCCATGACTATATTCGAGGTATGAGCGACAACGGTAATTCGACTTTTGAACACGAGCTTAGGCGCCTGGAGCAGCGCGTCGATGCGCTCGTGCGTGTATGCGATCAGTTGCAGGACGAAAACCGGTCGCTGAAACAGCGTCAGGACATCCTTACCGCCGAACGCGCAAGCCTGCTGCAGAAGAATGAGCAGGTCAGAGCGCGCGTCGAAGCGATGATCGGACGACTCAAGGCCATGGAACAGGGCTCCTGATTCCCCTCGGTACCCGGAGTACACTGAATGACGGAACAAATTGCCCAGGTGAGCGTAAGAATCCTGGATAAGGAATATCAGGTCGCCTGCCCTGCGAGCGAACGGACTGAACTGCTGGACTCGGCAGAGATGCTGAACTCGAGAATGCGCGAAATCCGCGACAGCGGCCGGGTCGTCGGCCTCGATCGCATTGCCGTAATGGCAGCGCTGAACATGGCGAACGACCTGATGCAGGCACAGGCCCGCGACCAAAACCTGAACGGCGACGTCAGCGATCGCCTGAAACTGATCACCGATCGTGTTGACAGCGTGCTGAGCGGCACGCAGCAACTCGAACTTTAGACAAGCAGATTGGCGCCTCCTGCAGTGTTCGATGCAGACCTGGAAACCTCCCGACCCTAAATTACTACCTCGGGGTCGCTGTCTGTCGATCGTATGTGTGCAAAACCGTTTTGACGGTGAGCCTGGTACGGTCACGGCTGACCCCACCTGTTGCTCCGGTTCGAGAGCGACGGTCGGTAACGGCACAGGCGGGAGGCGCCTCCTTTACCGTCAACCGAGAATTCGGTGACGAACGCAGCCTTCCTGCGCAGTGAGGCGCTGCGAAGACGGCGCGCGCTGACCGCGGCGCAACGGGCCATCGCGTCGGCATCGATCTGCGAACGCGTTGTCGCCAGCCGCTGGTTCTCAGCGTCGAATCGACTCGCCTGTTACCTGCCGATGCGAGACGAGGTCGACCCCGGGTACATTATCGAGCGCGCATGGCGCGCAAATAAGCGCGTATTCGTGCCCGTTACACTGGACAAAGGCCGCATGCAGTTCCGTGAAATCCGTCCGGAGTCCGTGTTAATCAGAAATCGATGGTCGCTTTGGGAGCCGGTGTCGGGTGACATCGTCCCGCCGCAACATCTGCAACTGGTCGTCACCCCAACCGTCGCATTCGATGCGAGCCTGCACCGAATCGGCATGGGCGGAGGTTTTTACGATCGTTGTTTTGCGTTTCTGCGGCATCGCAAACACTGGTTCACCCCGAAACTGATCGGCGTTGCCTTCAACTGCCAGGAAGTCGAGAAAATTCAGGCAAATGCTTGGGATATACGGCTTTATCGGATTTTTTGCGGCTGAAGTTTCTACTCTTTGCATTTCTTTTTTCTTCGTATTGTGTCTTCGAGAAACGCTTTACGCGATCGCCGTTCGCCGTTTGCGAAAATCGTCGCCTTTGTCGAGCGGCGCACAGAAAATCCCCTGGCGCACACGACGGCAACACGAAAACTCAAACCAAAATCCCGATTTGTCCTCACCCGCTGATCGCACAAAATTCGACGCGTGTCGCGACGTGAATTTTGTGGTTAACGATACACGTCTAAGTTGCTGGATTTTTTAGTCTTGTTGTATATACTCAACGCCGGGTACCCGACACGGAGAAAATTATGGCTACCAAAAAGAAGTCTCGTAAAAAAGCTTCGAAGCGGAAAGTCGCGAAGAAGCGGAAGGTTGTAAGGAAGAAAGCTACGAAGAAACGCGTCGCTAAGAAGAAAGTTGCCAAGCGCAAGACGAAGAAGAAAGCAACTAAGAAGAAAGCGAAGAAAAAGGTCGCTAAGCGTAAGGCGAAGAAGAAAGTAGCCAAACGCAAGACGAAGAAAAAGGCGAAGAAAAAAGTCGCCAAACGTAAGACGAAGAAAAAGACCAAAAAGAAAGCTAAGAGAAAAGTAGCTAAACGCAAGACAAAGAAAAAGACCAAAAAGAAGGCTAAGAAAAAAGCAGCCAAACGCAAGACGAAGAAAAAGACCAAAAAGAAGGCTAAGAGAAAGGTAGCCAAGCGCAAGACGAAGAAAAAGACCAAAAAGAAGGCGAAGAGAAAGGTCGCCAAACGCAAGACAAAGAAGAAGGCCAAAAGGAAAGCGAAAAAGAAAGTAGCTAAACGCAAGACGAAGAAAAAGGCGAAAAAGAAAGCCACCAGACGGAAAGCCTCTAAGAAAAAGGCTTCCCGCAGGAAGAAAAGGTAGCTTTCGGAAAGCCTGAAAGAGGCCTTCTTTCAAAGCAAAGCAAAAGAGCCCGCCTTTGGTGGGCTCTTTTCATTAAAATCAATACAGTACTCGGCTATGGATGCAACCGAAAAAAAACGCCTCGCAGCACACGCAGCCCTGGAATTTATTGAACCGGGAGTAAAACTCGGGGTCGGCACCGGCTCCACAGTGAATTGCCTTATCGAACGTCTGCCCGATGTGCGCGATCGAATCGACTGCGTCGTTTCGAGTTCGCGGGCCTCAACGGCACTGCTCGAAGAACAAGGATTTGAGGTCGCAACGCTGAACGAGGCTGGCGCTCTCGATCTCTATATCGATGGCGCGGACGAGAGCAACAAGCGTCTGCAACTCATTAAAGGCGGCGGCGGCGCGCTGACCCGGGAGAAAGTCATTGCGGCGGCGTCGCGACAGTTTGTTTGCATTGTCGACGACTCAAAACTCGTCGGCTTGCTGGGGCAATTTCCACTGCCCGTCGAGGTGCTGCCAATGGCGCAGGAACTGGTCAGTCGGCGACTTGTCGGAATGCGCGGTCAGCCAGTCTGGCGTGAAGGCTTTGTGACCGACAACGGCAATCACATCCTCGACGTACACAATCTGCAGATCACTAACCCGATCGACCTCGAAGCACACATTAACGGTATCCCGGGCGTTGTAACGGTCGGAATCTTTGCGGCACGCCCCGCCGATGTTCTGATCGTCGCGGGCAACGACGGCGTCAGCGAACTGCGCAACTAGTGGGCCGCTTGATACATTCGGTGACTCTCAGTCGCATCACAACGCCTTATGGCAAGGCGAGCGAGCGCAGGACTGGTCGTCGCCAATTCAAGCGAGCTCAACGCCGCCGAAGGGCGTTGTGGTGCGACCCGCAGGGAGCCCTTCTCAAGGGGCATACCGGTGTTAAAGCGGCTTGACATAGCCCGGCTATGCCAGCGCCGCTTCGCCTGGGTCTGCCCCTTGAGAAGGGCTCTGAGAGTGACCGAATGTATCAAACGGCCCACCAGTGGGCCGCCGAACCCGATAACACTGATGTCAGCACGGAGAAAGGGGAGCGTGATGACGTGAGCAGAAATCCTCGATACGACATTCTTTTCGAGCCGGTCCGCATCGGCCCGGTCACCGCGCCGAATCGATTCTATTGCACGCCGCACGCACTCGGTACGGGCAATCAGATGCCGCACACGCGTGCCGCCATGCGGGAAGTACGAGCGGAAGGCGGCTGGGGCGTTGTCAATACCGGGTATTGTTCGATTCACCCAAGCTCCGACGACGCACCGTTGGCCAACTGCCGGATGTGGGACGACGACGACATTCCGATACACGCGTTGATGGTGGACGCCGTACACCGTCACGGAGCGCTGGCTGGCGTCGAACTGTGGCACGGCGGCAGTGGAACCGGCAATCGCTATTCTCGACTGCCGCTCATGTCGGCCTCCGGCGTGTCCAGCGAGCCGACATACGCAGGCTGGATAAATCTGACTCGGTCTCGCGTCATGGACCGCAAAGATATCCGCGATTTCAGGCGCTGGCACGTGGATGCCGCGGTACGAGCCAGAAGCGCGGGCTTCGACGTTATCTACGTCTACGCGGGAATGCACTTCGGTCCTTACCAGTTCCTGCTGCCGTGGCTCAATCGGCGCGACGACGAATACGGCGGCAGTCTCGAAAATCGCGTACGCCTGACGCGCGAAATTCTCACCGACCTTAAGGACGCAGTCGGACAGGATTGTGCCGTCGCGCTGCGTTTCAGCACAGATCAGTTACTCCGGATCCCGAGCGAGACGCATGAATCGGAAGCACACGAGGTGATCGCGATGCTCTCCGACCTGCCCGATCTATGGGACGTCAAATCCTCGGACTGGGTGGTCGAAACGGCGTCCGCACGCTTCAGCGAACAAGGCGCGCAGGAACCGATTAATCAATTCGTAAAACCGCTCACGTCGCGGCCCGTAGTTGGCGTCGGCCGATTCACGTCACCCGACGCAATGGTCAGTCAGATACGCCGTGGCATTCTCGATCTGATCGGCGCTGCCAGACCCTCCATCGCCGACCCGTTTCTTCCCAGCAAAATCGACGAGGGTCGTGAGGACGAAATTCGCGAATGCATCGGCTGCAACATCTGCGTCTCCGGCTATCACGACTGTGTACCGGTGCGTTGCACCCAGAACCCGACAATGGGCGAGGAATGGCGCCGACAATGGCATCCCGAACGTGTACCGCCGGGAGACGGCGACACTCGCGTGCTCGTCGTCGGCGGCGGTCCGGCCGGACTCGAGTGCGCTCGCGTACTTGGACTGCGCGGATTTGCTGTCACGCTTGCCGAGGCCGGCGACACACTCGGCGGACGGGTTTCGCTGGAGTCGAGTTTGCCCGGGCTCGCCACCTGGGCGCGCGTTCGCGACTACCGTACGCATGCTATTCAGCAAATGAGTAACGTTGACGTATATCGCGGCAGCCCGTTAAGCGCGCAGGACGTGCTCGACGTAGAATGCGATCACGTCATCGTCGCGACCGGCGCAACATGGCGGCACGACCTGGCGGGTACTGACTCCGCACCGGCCGTGAGTTTAGACACGACTGCCGTGTATACGCCGGATGACCTGCTCGCCGGTGCGGAACCGGAAGGCCCTGTGGTCATCTACGATACGGATCACTACTACATGGGTAACTGTCTTGCAGAGCTGCTGCGAAACCGGGGCGTTGACGTTACGATCGTCACACCTGCCAGCGCCGTAGCAGCCTGGACGTTCATGAACAATGAACTCGGCAACATTCGCGAACGGATGATCGCACTCGGTGTCGGGATTGTACTGGACAGCGTTCTGACAGGGTTCACCGACGGTACTGCGTCGGTCAACAGCGTGTTCCAGGGGGGCGGCGGTCGAACGCTCGACTGCCGATCGCTGATTGTCGTCGGTGCAAGAAAGAGCCGGGACGGACTGTATCGTGAACTGGTCGCAAAAACCGAGATGTCTGAGGCCGGGCAAATCCGCTCCGTTCGGGCGATCGGCGATTGCAGCGCACCCGGCGCCATCGTTCATGCCGTGTATTCGGGTCATGAGTGCGCAAGAACGATCGATTCCGACGGAACGGAGCCGGATTTCGCGCGAGAGCGGCCGATGATCCTGCCGTCACAATAAGCGCCGCGGCCGGATTCGATTTCGGTGACGTTATGAGATGACGTCCAGGCTCAATCAGACTGCCGACGATGCCGTTGCTGCACAATGCTGCCGAGCTCAAGATTTCGCAAGCCAAGCCGGTACTTTCGACTGTGCGCATCCTGCTCGACGAAACGGAGCGTAACCAGCGATGCCAGCAGATTGAATGCCGTTGTTTTGTTGAGTGAGGTCGCACGACTAATGTCACTAAGTCCGACGCCGTGTTCGTCGCACTTTGCAATTACATCCATGATCGCGCTGGCGCGTGCCAGTACCTGAATTCGTACTGGCCTGGGAACTACGTCTGCATTCACTGCCGGTTTCCGTGTGTCGCCGACAATGTATGTTAGTTGCCGTTTATGTTCAACCGGAACCGTTTGATTTCAATAGATTTTTGGTTCGGAATAAAGACATGTTTCAAGACTGACCACGCGCTGAAGTTCTTGCCCCGGCAGACGATCGGCTCGCATGCTCGCGCGCAATAACCGCCATTGAATCCGACAGCGGCTGTTCCGCGGCACGATGCCAGTAGGCTCTGGCGAGCGCGTACGCTTCGTCCCAGACCTGCAGCGTGTTGACGGTCGCATGCGGCTCGCGAATGGCGACGTTTCTGAGATTTCCGCTTGCCGGGGGCGCATACGCCATTGGCAATTGGTCGAATGCGGGCGCAACGTTGTAGGCACGGTCAGTTGGGAACAGCAACACGTTGTGGTGATGACGATCGGTGTTGGCGATTAGCGCTCCGAACGCGTCCAACATCGCGATCCGGTGCAAACCCTTTTCGCTCAATTCGCCACGTCTGTGCATCTCCTCCGCGGAATCCGTCCAGGTGCCGCCGACACTCTCGGATGCCGCTTCTAAGGTCAATACCTGCCGCCGCCCCTTTTCGCCAACCCGATCGAATCTGTCGACAACCAGACATCTGAGACCACCGATATCTATTAGCTCGGTTTGAGCTGCGTCGATGCCGGCATCCCGCAGCGTTTGCAAAGCAAGGTGTTCGAGCAGCAGCAAATCCTGCCACCGCCGAGCGTTGTCCGTGGTGTCGGTCGCAAACTTCACGATTCGATGCTGCCCGTTAACGAAAGCGGTGAACTTCGGCTGTTCGCCACCCGCAGATGAGCCTGCATACTCGCCGGCAATCGCGTTATTGCCGAGCATCTGAAAGTCCTGCGCCGTGCGGGCTTCATGACCTAGCTCCTGAAACCGACCGAACGATTCTTTGCCGACCAGCAAGTTGCCCGGAAGATCCTCCCCTCGGCGGCTGAGGGCTATGAGAACGTGGTTGTCGGACCATTGTCTAACGTCGTCTGGCAGGCCCAGACTGGCGTGATGGCGGGCAAAGGAACGTCCGAGGAACCCGTGCGGTGCGATGTCGTGCATCTCCGGCGGCAGCCCGTCGATAACGGTCAGGTCCGGAAGCCACACCGATTCGGTCGCGACCAGCGTCACGAGCTGACCGGCCGGCCGGATAACACCGCCTTCATCGACCCGGAACACAGGAAACTCATCGGTGCTGAGCCCGCGTAGATTCTGCCGGGCCGCATAGCGTGTGGCGCGGGCTCGCCCGAAGCGCAAAACCTGCCGGGCTTCGCGGCGGTACGCGTTCGCAAGCGTCTCCCGGGAGGCTCCGGTCGCATCAAGCAATTCGCGACTACTGAGCGCGCCGCCCAGCAAATAAGGCCGTATTTTCAACATTATACTTGACGATTATTGTCTATTTAAGCTCTTGTAATATATTCCTTTTATTAACTATATTCAACGATATACCTGACGATTTATTTGACCATATTTTGACCCATTCTGGCCGTGCGCCGATGATGCGCTCGGATCTCGTCCACATCTCCCCTTCAAGTCAAACGGCCCGCTTTCGCGGGCCTAAGACTGCCCACACTACGGCACCCTTTACCTTTTGAGAGTAGCATCTCAGCATGAACAGATACTCTATCCTGCTGATTCGCTTCATACTTCGTTGGCGACCGCCCCTCTCAATGAAGGCATTCAACATCGACGCCCTTGACAACAACTACGCCCTTATTCGGCTGTACACCAGTGCCGAAGGCGTCGAAGAGAACGGGGTAGACATCCACAACATCGAAGACGGCGTAATTTACGGTCGCACCGCGCGGGGAGAAGACGCTCACGACATCGAAGTGCCGGTTTCAAGTGTTTCGGACGCAAAATACAGGGTTTATCTTTACAAGAAGGGTTGGGCTTTGCAGTACACGTCTCTGTCGGAGGCAACGCTCGATCTTTTCGGTGGTTTCCATCTGCGCCGACTAACGCAAGCGATCTACAACCGACGACTCGCCGTGTACGAAGATCGCATCGGCATCCTGGAGGCAGCACTCGCGCTGAAGAAAGAACGCATCATGGCGGATGAGGCATCGCTGTCTGAAATCCTGACGGGCGACAATCCGCTGACTATCGATTCACTTCTCGCCCGCGTCTATGGCAACAAGATCACGAATTCCCCGGACTACTGGTCATACCGCAAGCTTCTGGAGTTTGGTGTCGAGTCGTGGATCGATACTAACGAACTGAGCCGCGAATTTCGTGATCGATCATCAACCGGTGACAGTCGATTCATCGTTACACGACGCGCACTGGCAACGTTAGCCACTCACGAGCTCGATATGCAAAAGCATAGGGATTCAACGCGTGTTGCAAAGATTGCCGCTGGCGCGGCGATAGCGGCAATCGTAGTCGCGCTCGGTCAACTGTACTTCTCCATCACGGAGGAGGACGACGAAGAGCCAGCTACGAAGACCGAAGTAATGCGAGTCGGACCCTAGCGTACCAGAATTCGAAAGCCTTGATGATCTCTCGCTGAACTGAGTGCGGCGTCATAGTCACGGACCATGCACTGACAGTCGGATTTCGAAATCATGCGTTGTCCCTCTCGGTTCAGGATGAACTCGGCAATGTCGTCTCTCAGCGGTCCGGATCGACTCGTCAAAAGTAGGAGCCGCAAGTTCGCAGACTCGTGAAACGCATCGTGCGCGGATTGAATCGCATCCGCGCGGCCCTCTAACTCGTCAATCCCGCCTATGGCCTCCGACCACCGTCGAAGGTCTTTCTGACCTGCATCGACATCCGCTCGCGCTTCGTGTAAACACTGAAGGATGTTCTCGGCATCGCTAACGACCTTCGTGATTGGCCTGATGTCGATGGTCGAGACGCCCTGAATCGATCCGACGATCTCTGTGCGCCAATCGTACTCATCGTCATCGTTCTTGTTTTTCGCCTTGCGGATAGTGAGATATTGGACGCCGACTTGCTGCCCCTGACCGCCTTTGAGTACGTCCTTCAGATAGCTTCGGGTAGGCTTCGGCATGGAGTCCCGCGTCCTTATCGCATGATAACGAAGATTACCGATTGAGTCTCTCACGCGCTCCGCTCGTCGCCGAATCTTATCGCCATCTTCGAGTAACAGTCGCAGTGCCTCAGCTGATTCGTGCAACCGAGTCATTCTCTCCGCATGCCGCATCTCGCGTTCGAAAGCCTCATTCGACGACAGATAGCGCTTACCGCAAGTGCTGCCCATGTAGCCGATTTCGCCGTTTGCATTGAGGGCGACGAACCCATTCCAGTGCTCGCTCTTGCATCGGCCTTTGCGATGCTTAGCCGAAACTTGACACTGCACCTTATCGTCCGCGGCGAACTTCGTGCCGCCGATGATGCGTACGAAGTTGTCGGCGTCGATTACAGCGTCCGGTGAATATTCGGACCGTCCGTCAACCTCGGATGGGTGTCTGAAGTAAAAGAACTCTTGGTCCTTGATCATTGGCCCAATATGGAGCCAGACCACGAAATTTCAAGCTAATTTCCACGCCGCGGTTGGGGCTGTCGCCACGCTGCACGCGCTTCGGTACGAAGAAAGCTCTCATCCAATTCTCCACCCGCGAACAATAAACGACCCCCTCACGCGGGCCATCTACATTTGGCTGGGGGAGAGGGATTGATTCGCGCCTGCGGCGCTCACCCCTGCGGGGCGCACTCGCATCGCGAGTGCGTCCAAAACGCTACCGCGTTTTGTCGAACCAGCGGGTCTCATCCACAGCTCCCCCAGCCAAACGCAAATGGCCCGCTTGCGCGGGCCATCTACATTTGGCTGGGGGAGAGGGATTCGAACCCCCGTTGGCGGAGTCAGAGTCCGCAGTCCTACCACTAGACGATCCCCCAATAAGGATCGTGCCGTCGCGACTAGCGCTTCGAGAACTGCGTCGCGCGGCGTGCTTTGCGCAGACCGACTTTCTTGCGCTCGACTTCGCGCGCGTCGCGCGTCACGAAGCCCGCTTTGCGCAGCGATGAACGCAGCGACTCATCGTACTGCATCAGCGCCCGCGTCAAACCGTGCCGGATCGCGCCGGCCTGACCGGTCGTGCCGCCGCCCTTAACCGTCACGTTGATATCGAACTTATCGCCGAGCTGGGTCAGGTCCAGCGGCTGACGAACGATCATCTGCGCGGTCTTGCGGCCGAAGAACACATCCAGCGGACGGTTGTTGACGGTAATACTGCCACTGCCGGGTTTCAGAAAAACTCGCGCGGTGGATGTCTTGCGACGGCCCGTGCCGTAAAAACTCGTGTCAGTCATAGTGCTTAATGCCTGCGGCAGCGCCTCAGGCGTTTACCTCCAGTGGAATCGGCTGCTGTGC
Organism: Woeseiaceae bacterium; assembly: GCA_965224505.1. GTDB lineage: Bacteria > Pseudomonadota > Gammaproteobacteria > Steroidobacterales > Woeseiaceae > UBA1847. The sequence goes on along the minus strand of CBDCZL010000017.1, from coordinate 220,043 downwards.
AGCGTGCGTATGCTCCGGTCCGGCAAAAACCTTCAGCTTACCGAACATCTGCCGCCCCAGCGGGCCGCGCGGCAACATGCCTTTTACGGCTTTTTCGATAACACGTTCCGGTGCCTTCGCAAGCAATTTTTCCAGCGTGATCGACTTCAGATTGCCAATGTACCCCGTGTGATGGTGATACACCTTATCCTTCATTTTATTGCCGCTGACGCGCACTTTCTCGGCATTGACGACGACGATGTAGTCGCCGGTATCCACGTGCGGCGTGTATTCGGGCTTATGCTTGCCTCGCAAACGGTGCGCGATCTCGGTCGACAGGCGGCCGAGCGTCTTACCGGTCGCATCGACCACGTACCAGTCGCGGCGAACCTCTGCTGGCTTGGCAGAAAACGTCTTCATAATGGCAGATTTCCGTCAGGAAAATGTAATGTTATTCGTCAGTTGGGCGCGGCGATAAAACTGCGACAGGCGCCCCGCCTTTGTTCCGCGCGCGCAATGGCACTCGCTGCAGCGGCGAAAGGCGCGAAATTCTACTTGAGGCACCCGCCAGATGCAAACAATCGGCGGCTAAATCGGGAAAAAATCAAGCCTCGTTTTCCGCCCATTTTTTCCTATTCCAATCAGTGGTTTATGAATCAGCCATCAACAGCAACCAGCCTCAGAATGCGTATTCGAGCGACAAGGCCGTGTAGGTGTCGGTCTTTTCCGTAAGCACAGGCACATCTGTGTTGTGCTTGATCGTGTAGGACGCCACGAGCGCGAGATCGCCGAGTATCCGCGCCGACAAGGCCGTGTACGACTCCAGATAGGTGTTGTTATCGCCGGCTTCGGCCGTCAGATCCTGCCGGAATTCCGCGGTCTCACTGATTTTCCACGTATAGAAAGCCCCACCGCGGAAAATCGTTTCGTCGTCCTTTTCTCCGCTCTGCAATTCGGACTGACGGGCACCGACGCCAATCTCCGCGTTCAGGCTGTGGCGCTCATTCTCGATGAACCGCCGCCCGTATCCGACCGTCTGCGAGAATTGTGTCGCGTAGCCGCCGAAACGGTCCTTTCGCCAGTGCAGCCGCCCGAACAGGTAATCCTTGTCCGTCAGCATCCGTTCGCTCTTCCAGCCCAGTTCATAGGCTTCGGTTGTGGTCACGTCGTTTTCGGTGGCATTGATGGCGAACGCTTCCGCGAGGTGCTTCCACTTGCCGACTGTATACGCGATTTCGAGGCCGGTATTGAGTGTGGAATTCTCTGTATTCCCGGACGTCGCGAGATAACCGAGCGTCGCTTTGCCGGCCCACGGGCCCTCCGGTTCTTCTGCTGTCTGTGCAAACGCCACAAGCGGCATCGCCGCGAGCAGCCCGACCATAACCCTATACACTGTCATCCGCGACGCCCTCCGTACAACACTGGAACTCCCGAAAATTGGCGGCGGAGTATACCGTCTGACCGCTCCCTGACGCTATACTTCGCATCATGCTGCGTCGCGACCTGACACCTGTGGACAAACTACTGGCCAGTGCCGGCAATGCACTGCGCACCGTCGCGGCGCCCGCCGGACGCCCGGCACGCCGAAACCCCGCACAAGATATCGACGATGCGGAACTCACCGCACGCGAAAAGGCGCATGCCGCAGGACTGATGCGAGTCAACCACGCGGGCGAAGTCGCTGCCCAGGCGCTCTATCAGGGGCACGCCGCAATGGCACGCGACAAAGCGAACGAGGCTCGCATGCAACAGGCTGCCGACGAAGAATTCGATCATCTGGCCTGGTGCGAAACGCGAATTCGGGAACTCGGCTATGCGCCAAGCCGGCTTAGCCCGGTCTGGTATGCGGGGGCATGGGCCATCGGCGCGGCGAGCGGCATGCTCGGCGATAAATGGAGTCTCGGCTTCATCGCAGAAACCGAAAAACAGGTTTGCGAGCATCTTGACAGTCACCTTAGGCGCTTGCCCGAAGACGACGCGAAAAGCCGCAGGATCGTCGAAACGATGCGTGATGAAGAACAGGAACACGGCGCCAATGCCGTTGCGGCCGGTGCCGCGGAACTGCCACGACCGGTTAAGGAAATGATGCGATTGACCGCTAAGGTAATGACAAGGACGGCGTATTGGCTCTGAGTCACGGGCCGGTAACCATAAATCGACGTTAAAACACAGACTTAGCTTGCCTGTACGGTCAATCTGTATTAAAAGATAACCGCAGCAGGGGCGAGGGAAAAACATATGCAGACAACAGCCAAGAATCTTAGCGATGTACCAGCAATTAATCGCTTTCTGAGTTATTGCCGGGTTCGGACGGTCCCTTCGAAGACCGTCATGATCCATGCCGGCGATCTGCCCGACGTGCTGTACTACATCGTCGACGGCTCGGTCGAAGTCATGATCGAGGACGAGGACGGCAATGAAATGGTGCTGGCCTACCTGAACAAAGGTCAGTTTTTCGGCGAAATGGGTTTGTTTTACGAACAGCCCACTCGCAGCGCCTGGGTACGGACTCGCACGGAATGCGAAATCGCTGAAATGACCTATCCGCGCTTCCGCCAGATTGCAAGCGAAAGCCCGGGGCTCGTGTTCGAACTTGCGACGCAGCTTGCGACAAGGCTCGATCGCACCAATCGCAAACTCGGCGATCTCGCCTTTGTCGACGTAACGGGCCGAGTTGCGCACGCCATTATGGACCTCTGCAACGAACCGGATGCCATGACGCACCCCGACGGCATGCAGATCAAGGTCAGCCGCCAGGAACTCAGCCGGCTCGTCGGCTGTTCGCGCGAAATGGCGGGCCGCGTGCTCAAAGTACTTGAGGAACAGGGACTCGTATCCGCGTCCGGCAAAACGATTGTCGTATTCGGCGCGCGACCGAACCGCAAATTCTAAAACAGCGTAGACGCCCTGCCTGGGCGTCATGCATTACTTTGTCGCGGCACTGATCTCCGACTTCATGCTCGCAATCGTCCTGGCGTAGTCGTCCGAGCCGAAAATGGCCGAACCCGCGACAAATGTATCCGCGCCCGCTGCCGCAATTTCGCCGATGTTGTCGACTTTGACACCCCCGTCGATCTCAAGCCGGATATCCCGGCCGCTTGCCGCAATGATCTGTCGGGCCTGACGCAGTTTCGTCAGCGCAGAAGGAATGAACCTCTGTCCGCCGAACCCGGGATTGACCGACATCAGCAATACCATATCGACCTTGTCGATAACGTGTGTAAGCCAGTCGAGCGGTGTCGCCGGATTGAATACCAGACCCGATTTGCAGCCGGCTTCGCGAATCAATCCCAGTGAGCGATCGACGTGGCGGCTGGCCTCGGGATGAAACGTGATGTAGCTGGCGCCTGCGCTCGCGAAGTCCGGTATCAGCCGGTCGACAGGTTCCACCATCAGGTGAACGTCGATCGGGGCTTCGATGCCGTAGTCGCGAAGCGCCTCGCAGATCATCGGGCCTATGGTGAGATTCGGCACAAAATGATTATCCATGACATCGAAGTGAACGATGTCCGCGCCGGCCGCTAGCACAGCGCTGACATCCTCGCCAAGCCGGGCGAAATCGGCGGACAGTATTGAAGGTGCAATCAAGGGTGTCACGGCGTCTCCTGAGATTTTCGGCAACTGTACATCATCGAATCGATCGGCGCGCCTTGAGCATTTCGTAAGCAGCACGAATTTCGCGAGTGCGCCGCTCCGCTTCCTCAATCGCTTCGCGGCCTGGATTACGCGCAGATATCTTGTCGGGGTGGTTACGGTTCATCAGCCGCCGATAAGCCTTCTTGACCTGTTCGTTACTCGCGTCCTGCGGCACACCGAGCGTGTCGTAAGCCGCCCGCAATCGCGCCGCATCGGCATCGCCGGCCGGCGATCGCATGAAACCCTTTTGCGCACGAATCATCGCCTCGAGCTGCGCAAACTCGACACGGCCGACATCGAGTTCCCGGCAGATACTCCACAGCAATTCGCGCTCCCGTTTCGTGAGCACGGCTTTCGACAGCACGACATCGAGCAGCAGGCGCACGAACAGCAAGCGGTCGTTTGCCGACCGCCCGTTGCGCCGCCGAAATTCGCGCACACGACGAAGCAACGGAAAGCCCGTCTGCTTGCCGTCGTCGAACCAGCCGATGGCGCGCCGCACTCTGGCAGGGTTCAGACCGAGCCGGTGCATGACGCGGCGCGCCGCGCGAATTTCGTCTTCGCTGACCCTGCCGTCCGCCTTGGCGAGATGCCCCATCGTCTGGAACAGGACCTTCGTAAAGTCGTCGGAAACGCGAAACAACCGGCCGTCCTCGCGCTCAAACTGACGATAGGTGCGCACGAAGCCGCGATAGAACTGCCACACCACCAGCAGCCCGACGCCAACAGCGATGAATTTTGCCAGATACAAGCCAGTCACCGGACAGTGCAAGGGACAAGGCGCCATCCTATCGTGTGCCGACGCGCATTCCTACGCCGTGCTTGCGAGGTCCGTCAGGAAACGCCATCATCTGCGCCTTCGACGACTACGGCTCGCTCAGCAATGACTCAAGCGGAAATGATCCACGAGACCTCGATTCCCGGGCTGCCGCTAATCGGCCGCGGCAAAGTGCGCGACATTTACGGCGTCGACGACGATCATCTGCTCATGGTTGCGACCGACCGCCTGTCGGCCTATGACGTGGTGCTGCCGGACCCTGTACCCGGCAAAGGCGAGGTGCTGACGAAAATTTCGCTGTTCTGGTTCGAGATGATGGCCGATATCATCGATAACCAGCTTACCGACAAGCGCATCGAAGACGTCGTCGGCGATAAAGACATCTGTCGCCGGATCGGCCGCCAGGCGCTCGTCGTGAAGCGCCTCGAGCCGCTGCCCATCGAGTCCGTCGTTCGCGGCTACCTGATCGGCTCGGGCTGGCGCGACTACCAGGCCAGCGGACAGGTCTGCGGAATTCCTCTGCCCGACGGTCTTCAGCAGGCGAGCAGGCTGCCTGAAACGCTGTTCACGCCGGCGACGAAAGCGGCGGCAGGCGACCACGACGAGAACATCTCGTTTCAACGGGTCGTCGAGTTGATCGGCGACAATCTCGCCAATCGGGTGCGCGACGTATCGATTCGCATTTACGAGCGCGCGGCCGAGTACGCTCTGCGGCGTGGCATCATCATCGCGGATACGAAATTCGAATTCGGTCTCGACAATGACGGCAAACTGCACCTGATCGACGAGATACTGACGCCCGACTCCTCTCGATTCTGGCCCGTCGCGGACTATCGGGTGGGCAGCAGTCCACCGAGTTTCGACAAGCAATACGTGCGCGACTATCTGGACACGCTCGACTGGGACTACACACCACCGGGGCCTGCATTGCCGCCGGACGTGCTGCAGCGTACGGCCGACAAGTATCGCGAAGCCCTGGAGCGTATGACAGGACCTGTTGAGGCCTGAGTCGAGTTCTGCACCTCCGGTTTCGATTGCGAACAATTGCACGCGGCCATTAACGGCGCGCGATGTGTGGTCAGACGCGCTTTTTCGAACGTAAGTCCCAAATTTTCAAGGGTTTTTCATTGTACAATGCGCCCGTGATCGCACGTGTGAAAAATTCGATAGACGCGGCAATCTGGGGCACCGCACTGCAAAACCACGGCTTCGCGGGACGCCTGGCGACCGGCATTCTGCGCAATCTGTACGCGGTTCTTCGCGACATTTTTTCCGGTCAACTGTCGTTGCGTGCCATGAGCCTCGTGTACACGACGCTGCTGTCGGTAGTGCCGCTCATTGCCGTGAGTTTTTCGGCGCTCAAGGCGTTTGGTGTGCACGAGCAGATCGAACCGCATTTGTACGGCTTCCTTGAACCGCTTGGGCCGAAGGGCGCGGAAATTACCGGCGAGATAATGGCGATCGTCAAGAGCGTCAACGGCAACGTACTGGGCGGCATCGGCTTCATCTTTTTTATCTACATGGCCATCTCGATGGTGCAGAAGATCGAAGAGTCGTTCAATTACGTCTGGTATGTCACGAAGCCGCGCAGCTTTGCGACACGACTCGTCGAGTACAGCACCGTGCTGATCGTGGGAACGATCGCAGTCGGTCTTGCCGTTAACGCCCTGGCGGACTTCAGCAAGGAGCGTCTCGTCGTTTCCATTCAGGAGAATACGACGCTGGCCCCGGTATTCAGCCTCACCGATCAGGTAATGCCCTATGCGATCACGATCGGCATCTTCACGTTTCTCTACAAGTTCATGCCGAATACGCGTGTGCGTTTCCGCTCCGCGCTGGTCGGCGGTATCGCGGGAGGCATTCTCTGGGCAACGACGAGCATGTTGTTCGCCGCGTTCCTGTCCAACTCGACCAATCGCCAGGTCATTTACGCCAGTTTCGCGATCGCCATCACCGCACTGATCTGGCTGTACCTGAACTGGTTGATTTTGCTGATCGGATCGCAGATCGCGTTTTACTTTCAAAACCCGGCTTACCTGCGCGTGGGCCGCCGCGAGTCACGACTGTCCAACGAGATGCGGGAACGCATTGCGCTCAACATCATGTACCTCGTCGGCAGAGAGTTTCGAGACCCCGTGCTCGGCGTCGACCTGCGTTCCATCGGCCGCAGCCTGCGAATTCCCACGATCACACTCGCACCGATTTTGAACAGGCTCGAAGCAAGCGGCCTGCTTTGCAGCAACGACAAGGAACAACTGCTGCCCGGGCGCGAAGTCGCCCGCATTCGACTCACCGACATCGTCGATGTCGTGCGCAGGGAAGGCGAAACCGGATCGCACCGCAAACCGAATTGGGACGACGCCGTGGCCGCCGTCGGCGCCGGTCTGGACCGGTCCATCCGCGAACAACTGGGGGAAAAAACGCTGTCCGATTTGTTGTCCGATGGCGACGACGCTGCGAGCGGCACCGAGCCTTAGTCGGCCAGCGGCGATTTACGTACCCGCGATCGTCATTTCTTCAACGAGTATCGATCCGCAGCGAATGCCGCCTCGTTCGTCGACATCGTTGCCGATTGCCGCAATGCGCGGGTACAACTCAAGCAGGTTGCCCGCGATCGTCACTTCGTGAACCGCGTGCTGGATTTCGCCGTTCTCGACCCAGTGCCCCACAGCACCGCGCGAATAGTCGCCCGTGACCGGATTCACGCCCTGGCCTATCAGCTCACTCACGACGAAGCCCCGGCCCATGTCGGCCGTCAGTGCCGCCTGGTCCCTGTCGCCGCAACTCACGATCAGATTCTGTGCGCCGCCCGCGTTCGCCGTCGTTTTGAGGCCGAGCCGCCGCGCTGAGTAGCTGCTGAGAACGTATTCACGCAGTTCGCCGTCGCTGAACAGATCGCGGTCCCAGGTCGCGACACCCTCGGCATCCCAGGCGCGACTCGCGACGGCCCGGGGGATGTGCGGCCGCTCCTGTATCTGCACAAACCCGGGGAACACGCGCTTTCCGATTGCGTCGAGCAAAAACGACGAGCGCCGATACTGAGCACCCCCTGCGACAGCACCGATCGCATGACCGATAAAGCCGCGCGCGACTTCGGGGACGAACAGGACCGGTGCCGTCGTGGTCCCGATTTTGCACGCACCGAGCCGGCGTACGGTTTTGTCGGCCGCCTTTTCGCCCACGGCCACCGCACTCTCGAGTTCTGCCGGCACGCGCGAAGAAGTGTAATGATAGTCTCGCTGCATCGCACCGTCCGACTCGGCGAGTACGACACAGGTCATGCTGTGACTGGTTCGCGAGTAGCTGCCGATAAAGCCGTGCGTATTCCCATAGGCGCGGGTGCCGGTATTCGTCGTCACCGTTGCGCCTTCCGAATTTCCAATACGTGAATCGAATCCGAGCGCCGCAGCCTCGCATTCGGTAGCCAGCTCGATCGCCGACTCCGCCGACAATTCCCACGGATGATTAAGGTCCAGGTCTGTCAGCTCGACCGCCATGAGATCCGCGTCTGCCAGACCCGAGTGCTCGTCCTTCGCGGTGTGGCGCGCGAAGGAGCAGGCTTTGGCAACCGCCTCACGTATTGCGTCCACGCCGATGTCGGACGTGCTGGCACTGCCCTTACACGCATTCTTGAACACGGTGATGCCTAAGCCCCGGTCATTCGTAAAATCGAGGCTCTCGACATCGCCAAGACGCGCGGTCGCCGACAGCCCACTGTCCTGACTCGCGGCCACTTCGGCCTGATCGGCGCCCAGCCGCCGCGCCTCGTCGAGCGCCAAGGTAATTAGTTGTTCGAGTTCGGTACCGCTCAAGGTACCGCGTGTCACGGTTTCTGACATTGTTACGACTATCCTTGTGTTAGACTCCGCCACCAAACCGGTGACACGGCCACGGCGAGTACTTTAACCAGTGTCTGAAACAAAGCCCAGCAAAAGCGCGAAGAAGCGTGAGTACCTGGCATTGCAAAAACTGGGCGAGGAACTGATCACGCTGACACAGGCCGATCTGGATACACTGGCGCTCGACGATGACCTGCTGACGGCAGTCCTCGACGCACGGCAGATCAAATCTCACGGCGCGCTGCGGCGCCAGAAACAATACATCGGCAAAATAATGCGTCATACCGACCCCGAGCCCATTCGCGCGGGGATTGCAAAACTTCAGAGGCAGTAAAGGACGATATGAGTATCGATGTCGGCATCATCATGGGCTCCCGTTCCGACTGGGACACAATGCAGCATGCCTGCGAAACGCTGGATCGCCTGGGCGTTGCCTACGAGACGCGTGTCGTGTCCGCGCACCGCACGCCGGACCTGTTGTTCGACTATGCCGGGTCGGCCGTGGATCGCGGCCTCAAAGCGATCATCGCCGGCGCCGGAGGTGCCGCTCATCTCCCGGGCATGGTTGCGGCGAAAACGCGCCTGCCCGTTCTCGGCGTCCCTGTGCAGTCCAGGGCGCTCAACGGCATCGACTCGCTGCTGTCGATCGCTCAAATGCCGGCGGGCATTCCGGTCGGCACACTCGCCATTGGCCGTGCCGGCGCTGTCAATGCGGCGCTACTCGCTGCCGCGATGCTGGCCAGCCACGATAACGCAATCGCCGCCACTCTCGACGACTTTCGGCGCTCGCAGACTGAGCGAGTGATGAACGACGCCGATCCGCGCCGTTAGACCCTATGCGCGTTGGAATTGTTGGTGCCGGCCAGCTCGGCCAGATGCTCGGATTCGCGGCACGTGCGCTCGATGTGACCTGTATTTTTGTCGACCCTGCCGACGAACCGCCCGCCGCGCAGTCGGGTGAAGTCATCAAGGCGGCGTTTGACGATGCCGAGGCGCTCGACGCACTGGCCACGCGTTGCGATGTCGTCACGTACGAATTCGAAAACATACCGGTCGAGGCGCTGAGTCGCATCGCCGGAAAGGTAGCGATCTATCCGCCGCTGCAGGCGCTGCGCCGGGCGCAGGACAGGCTTGAGGAAAAAACGCTGTTCGAGGCACTTGACATCCCGCTGCCCCAATACCATGCGGTCGACACGCGCGACGATCTTCGCGACGCGGCCGAGATGCTCGGCACGCCCATGGTCGTCAAGACTCGCCGCCTCGGCTATGACGGTAAGGGGCAGTTCGTGGTCCGCGACGAGGCTGGCCTTGCAGCCGCCTGGGACGCGCTCGGCGGTACACCGCTCGTCGCAGAGGCCTGGGTGCCGTTCGACCGGGAAGTGTCCTGTATCGGTGTGCGCAATGCCGATGGCGAAGTCGAAATCTATCCGCTTGCCCACAACGTACACGTGGACGGTATTCTGCGAAGTTCCTGCTCACCGGTTGAGGACAGCGCACTGGCGGAGACAGCCGGCAGCTACGTACGGAGAATGCTCGAACACCTCGACTACGTCGGCGTGCTCGCGCTGGAGCTGTTCGTCACAGGAACCGGCCTGCTGGCCAACGAATTCGCGCCCCGCGTTCACAACTCGGGCCACTGGAGCATCGAAGGCTCGGCGGTCAGCCAGTTCGAGAACCATCTGCGGGCCGTGTTGAACCGGCCGCTGGGCTCGACGGAGAGCACCGGGCACTCCGGAATGTGGAATCTGATTGGCGATATACCGGACGCCATACGCACCCAGACCGTCGGTTATACGCACGAGTACGGAAAATCGCCCCGCCCTGGGAGAAAGCTCGGGCACGTGACAGTATTAGGCGATTCACCCGAGCAACGCGACTCATTACTCAGATTGATCCGCAAACTGTGACTCGATCCACGCTTTGGGGTGAGAACCCGTCATAGCCTGCACGAAGCAAAAGCAGGTAAAATAGCCTATCTCATGTCTTACCTCGATTTCTACAACCTTGAGGAACAGCCGTTCCGGCTGACGCCTGATCCGGATTTTCTGTATTGGAGCAAGCAACACGCACGGGCCAAAGCGTACATGGAGTCGACGATCTGGCTCGCCGACGGGTTCGTCGTCATCACGGGCGAGATCGGCTCCGGCAAGACGACGCTGCTGCAATCGTTCCTGTCGGAACTCGATGACAACGTCGTCTATGCCGTTGTCTCGCAGACACAGCTCTCGCCCACCCAGTTTCTGCAGGCGGTACTGACGGAGTTTGGATTCAAGCCGTTCAACAAGCGCAAAGTCGAGCTTCTCGACATGCTGAACATGTTCCTGATCGAACAGTATTCGAACGGCAAGAAAGTCGTACTGATCGTCGACGAAGCGCAGAATCTCAGCAAAAAGGTCCTTGAAGAGGTCAGGCTGATCTCGGGGATCGAAACGCACAAGGAGAAGGTGCTGCGCATCATTCTCGCCGGACAGCCCGAGTTAAAGGAAACGCTTGAGTCGCCGAGTCTGAAGCAGCTCGTGCAGCGCGTGCGGCTGCGATTTCATATCGGGCCGCTCGATCGCCGTGAAATGCGCGAATACATCGAACGGCGGCTGGCCGTCGCCGGCCGCGAAGAACCGGACCTGTTTGCCGAAGACTGCTATAACGTCATTTATCGCTTCTCCGGAGGCGTGCCTCGGCTCATCAATACGCTGTGCGACACGGCATTGTTGTGCGCATTCGCCGACGAAAAGACACAGGTCGAAGCCGACGACATCGTGGCAGCAGCCGCAGAATTAAGCTGGAAAGAACACGAAAGCAACACCGGCGTCTACGACCAGTTACGGCACCGTGAAGTCTCGCGTCCGCCGGATTTCGATTCGCACATCACACAGATAGAAGTGCGCTCAAACGGCGAAGTCGTCGACGTACTGTCCTTTCCGCTGGGACGCGTCATCGTCGGCCGCTCGGCGGACAACGAAATCTATATCAAGAGCCGTTTTGTCAGCCGCCATCACGCGCAACTGATCAGCGACGAGAGCGGCTGCGTGATCGAGGATCTGAACAGCACCAACGGCGTCTATCTGCACGAAAAACTAATCAAGAAGTACCGGCTGCGCGACGGAGATGCGATCAGCCTGGGCGTGCACGAACTCATCTATACGGACCTCAGACAGCGCGACGACTTCGACGGTGCCGACACAATCGCACAGGACGAAGACGAGGCGGACGAACAGGACGCCGCGGTCAACGACTAGGGCCGTGCGGTAAATTCAGTCACTTTCAGAGTCCTTCTCAAGGGGCAGGCCCAGGCGAAGCGGTGCCGGCATAGCCGGGCTATGTCAAGCCGCTTCAACACCGGTATGCCCCTTGAGAAGGGCTCCCGGTGGGTCGCACCACAACGCCCTTCGGCGGCGTTGAGCTCACTTGAATTGGCGACGGCCAGTCCTGCGCTCGCTCGCCTTGCCCAAGGGCGTTGTGATGCGACTGAAAGTCACCGAATTTACCGCACGGTCTAGGGGCCGTTCTCAATTGAGCCAGATGATGGTGGCGACCAGGCTGAGCATCGCCAGGTAAGTGACCGCCAGACGCTCGTAACGAGTGGCAATTCGGCGGTAGTGCTTGAGTTTTTGAAAAACCCGCTCAACGAGATTTCGCTCGCGATAAAGGTATTCATCGTAATCCCTCGGCGCGATTCTGTTCTTCCTCGGCGGTATCACCGCAACCGCATCAATCGTGTTGACATAGTCGATGAACGCATCGGCATCATAGCCTTTGTCCGCGATGACGTAGTCGGCGGAAAACCCCGCGATCAGTGCGTTTGCCTGTCCAATCTCGGCACACTGACCGGCCGTGAGAATGAAACGAACCGGGTTGCCCAACGCATCGACAGCCGCATGTATCTTCGTACTCAGTCCGCCGCGCGATTTGCCCATCGCCTCCTCATCCCGCCGTTTTTTTTGCCGCACCATGCTGGTGAACGCGAACGATACTGCCATCGACCATCAGATGTTCCAGGTCCGGGTCATCGGCCATCGCCTCGAAGATGCGGACCCAATGGCCCTTGTGAGCCCAGCGGTTATAACGCACGTAGACCCGGTGCCAGTGGCCGAAGCGGCTTGGCAAATCCCGCCATGGCGAACCGGTCCTGGCAATCCACAATACCGCTTCCAGGAAGCGGCGATTATCTTTCGCGGTGACACCGCAATCGGTTGATTTTCCGGGTAATAAGTCTTTTACCCGATCCCACTGATCGTCTCTGATCTCTTTCCGAGCCATATTTTTCACCGCGGAAAGATCTGAGAATACAGCACCCTACACCACAATACTCAACCTAATTGAGAACGCCCCCTAGTGAGGGCTTTTAGAGGTCGTCGTGTTTTCCGGCGCGACGATCCGTCACCCGGTAGTCACGCCGTTTCAGCAACACGACCAGACCCGCAACCAGGCACAGCAATCCGACCACGAAACAAATCGTCGGCCAGTGCCAGTGATTCAGATACATCGAAGCACCCAGGCAAATGCCTCCGACCAGCAGGTAGAAGTAAGGGAGACTTTCGTAAATTGGCTTCGACACCCACATTTTACCGCAACTATCTCGAATCCGGGCCGTTTCATTCTCCATAGCCCGCCGCACTTGTCCAGTAACAATTGGGTGTCGAATCAGGATTTGCCGATGCCGAGCACGGCAAACAGGCGCGAAAGCACCGAATCCGAGAGACCGTCGACGGCCAGATCCGGATCGGCCTCACCGCTGTCGCCGTTCAAACCCTGCAGAAACTGCCGGGCGCTGGCGTCCATATCCTGTTCCGTGATCGTGCTGTCAAACGCCATCGTCGCGTACCTCCGTGTCGTCAGCCTCAATGTACTCCAACGACGGCGATGACACAGTGAGCTGCCGCACAATGCGCGAGGGTCGGGCAGGGTTTATGTCAAGCGCTGGAAATTCCGCGGCAGACGGCCACGCTATCCGGTGCCGCCAACGGTAATTTCGTCGATGCGCAGGGTTGGTTGCCCAACGCCCACCGGTACCGACTGCCCCTCCTTGCCGCAGGTACCGACACCGCTGTCGAGTTCAAGGTCGTTCCCAACCATCGATATTTTCTGCAACGCGTCGGGCCCGTCGCCGATCAGCATCGCGCCCTTGACCGGGCGCGTGATTCGGCCGTTTTCGATCAGATAGGCCTCGCTCGCGGAGAACACAAACTTCCCCGACGTAATGTCGACCTGACCGCCACCGAAATTCGGCGCGTACAGCCCTTTGTCCACCGAGGCGACGATTTCCTCCGGATCGTGCGGTCCTGCCAGCATGCAGGTATTCGTCATGCGCGGCATCGGCGTATGAGCGAACGATTCACGCCGCCCATTGCCGGTCGTCTCGACGCCCATCAGCCGGGCATTCAACTTGTCCTGCATGTAACCCTGCAGTACCCCGTTTTCGACGAGCACCGTACACTGCCCTGGCGTCCCCTCGTCGTCTACGGTCAGCGATCCGCGCCGGTCCGCGAGCGTACCGTCGTCAACGATCGTGCATTGCGTGGAGGCCACCTTTTGCCCCACACGCCCGCTGAACGCGGACGTGCCTTTGCGATTGAAATCGCCTTCGAGTCCATGGCCGACCGCCTCGTGCAACAGAATGCCGGGCCAGCCTGGACCCAGCACGACCGGCATAGCGCCGGCCGGCGCGGCCTCCGCCTCGAGCTGCACGGTGGCCTGGCGCACCGCTTCGCGCGCAAACGCCATCGGTGTATCGCCGTCCAGGAAATAATTAAGGCCCGCGCGCGCGCCGCCACCGCAGTAACCCTGTTCCCGGCGGCCGTTTTGTTCAAGGATGACGCTGACGTTGAGCCGCACCAATGGCCGGATATCGGCGGCCATCGTGCCGTCCGAGGCCGCGATAAGCACGAGTTCCTGGCTGCTCATAAGACTCAAAACAACCTGCTCGACCCGCTCATCGAGCGCGCGCGTCGCGTCATCAAGGCTCTGTAGCAGGTCGGTCTTGCGTGTGTCATCGACACTGGTGGTCGGGTCTTCGGCCGTGTACAGCGGCGCGGTCGAACAGCGTTTCCACGCCTGTACTCCGACGTCCTGTCCCTGACGCGCAATGGCACGCGCAGCACCTGCCGCCCGCTCCAGCGCCGGCAGCATTAACTCATCCGAGTACGCGAATCCCGTTTTCTCGCCGCTGACAGCCCGCACACCGACGCCCTGGTCCAGGCTAAAACTCCCTTCGCGCAGAATGCCGTCTTCGAGCGTCCAGCTCTCCTGGCGGCTGACCTGAAAGTACAGATCGGAATAATCGATGCCACCGCGCATGATGCCGCTCAGCGTTCGGCTTAAGAGCTGCTCGTCGAGACCGACCGGGTCGAGCATGTGCGCCATCAGCGCGTCAACCTGTGCTACCTGTGTGTCCAACATTCGTTCCGTCTTGTATTAAAGCCTGCGATTCGCCAGTGCCGGAAACTCACTGCGCAGTTTTTCAGGCAGCGCCGGATCGATGTCGGCGGCCACCACGCAGTTGCCGTCGGCCCGTTCGGCGAGCACCCGTCCCCAGGGATCGCATAGCAGGGAATGTCCATAGGTCGAGCGACCGTCCGGATGAGTGCCATATTGCCCGGCTGCGATGACATACGCCAGGTTTTCTATGGCACGCGCGCGCAGCAGGGTGTGCCAGTGCGCCTTGCCTGTGGTTACCGTGAACGCTGCCGGCACCGAAAACAGCGTGGCACCGAGATCCACGAGACCGCGAAATAGCTCGGGAAACCGCAGGTCGTAGCAGATCGTCAGGCCGATGCGTCCGCACGGCGTATCTGCCACCACAAGCGCATCACCCGCCACCATCGACCGCGACTCGCGGTACGATTCGCTCTGATCCACAAGATCGACATCGAACAAGTGTATCTTTCGATACAATGCCCGCCTTGTGCCGTCATCGTCGTACACCGGACAGGCGCCGTAAACGCGCTCGGCTGAGATTTCGGGTGATACCAGCGGCATGCTGCCCGCGACGATCCACACGCCGCGACGGGACGCCACCCGTTCGAGAAACGACTGGATCGGCCCCTGCCCCGGCGATTCGGCATGTCGGGCCTTGTCCCGCCCTCGAACGGGCATGAACGCGAAGTTCTCAGGCAGTACCACCAGCGAGCAGCCGTCCTCGGCCGCTTCGGCAATCAGCCGCTCAGCGAGCGCGAGATTGGCATCGACATCGTCACCGCTGTTCATCTGTATCGCCGCTACGCGCATGTTTCGCTCAACTGTGTTGTAACAAACTATCTGATCACAGTTTGTCGTTTAATTCGACTCAGACAGGCAGCCGGCAAGCCTGCCGCTGGCGACAAAGGCCTCGGAGTCCGCGGAGTCGATCGCGGGCTCGTCCCAGGATCCGCCGATGCGGTAGTACACCTGACCGACCTCCTGAAGCGGCTTCTTGAAGATCTGCGAAAAAATCAGCAGGGCCGCTGCCGCCTGCGGCCCTGCCGCGATAGCACCGACGATCGGCAACGTGTTGCCGACGTTGGCGCTGACTACGGCGGTCTGCGCATAACGCCGGTTGGCGATGTCTGCCTCCCCGACGATCCCGATGTCGGCGGCAGGTCCCTCCAGCGACAGATCGCAGGTGTAGGTCCTGCCGTCGACGATGCGGAACGACCCGGCGATGCGATCGAATCTGAATCCTTTGCTGAATACATCGCGAAAATCGAGCGACAGCCGTCGCGGCAACGCCACGACGCTCATAAGACCGAACATTCTCCCGGCTCCGGGCTCGACTTCCTCAAGCTGGCCGTTTTCGAGCTGCACCTGCACATTGCCGTCGAGCACGTCGAAGAAATCCGCACGCGGACTTCCCGACCAATCGAGATCGAACAGCATGGTCATGCTGTCGCTGGCAATACCGGGCTGATATCCAAGCCGCGACATCGTCTCCTTGACGTCCGTGCTGGTCAGCGTTGCCGTCATGTAGCTACGGCTGCCGAGCGGGTCGCTCTCGTCGGCAATCCAGCGCCCGGTACCCGCGATATCGAAGGTCGCGTCTTCCGAACGGATCAGCGTTACGTCGAGTCCCTGCTCGGTTTTTACTGCCTTTGCCTCGACGGCGCCCAGATGACGATCGCCGAGCAGGAACTCGGCCGCCGTCAGCGAAATCGGCGGCAATGACCTCGGGTCCGTATCCGCGGCCGCCCCGGCACCCGAATCATCACCGGGCAATCGCAGACGTTCCATGTCCAGCACCATGTCACGGCCGCTGCTGAAATCGTACGGTACGAACAACGATCCCGTGACGTCCTCGCCGCCGATCTGCACAAGCCAGTCGCGCGCGCTGCGATCGACGCGCACATCGTGATCCCGCAGGTGCTGACCCAGCACATACAGATCGTCTATCTGCACATCGATGGAACGAATTCGATCGGCGACGCCCGGACCCGTGCCGCCGCCACGTGACAGAGACAGCCAGTCTTCGAGCCGCACGACCTCCGTCCTGCCACGAATATGCAGGCCGCGAGTATCGGCCGCCGTCAGGTCGAATATGCCTTCGGCATCGCCAAATGTAACGACCCCACGGTCGAGGTCCCACGGGCCTTCGGGCCGGAAGAAACCGAGTTGCCAGACTATGTCCTCATCGATCGTACCGACGCTTTCAATGCGCTCGCCGCCCGGCAGGATTCGAATGTCGCCGCGAACGGCAAGCAGCGCCTGGTGCGATTTGCCCACCGGCCGCGGCAGGTCGACTTCCAGGCCGTCGAGTTCTGTCGCAAATCGAATCGTCAGCGGCGGCGGCGATTCGACATTCCTTGATGGAAACAGGATCGTTGCCTGGTACGGCGTTCTCCCGTCAACGCGCCCTTCCAGCGGGATTCCGAGACCGTTCACGACACCGTCGCCGGTCAGCGTTCCCACGGCTTTTGCAAGCACCGTGTACTGCGGGTCTGACGACCGCTCAAGCTCAATGTTCACGGGCTGACCGAGGAACTGACCGCCGAGCGACTCGGTCGCAATCGTGTTACGCGTGATCGTCACCTCGCCGATCAGGTCCGTCACGGGCGGATCGAATCCATCGACGTGTACACTGCCATTATTGCTGCGTACGCGGCTCTCAAACTCGAATTCGCGAATACGATCTTTTTTTAACGGCACCTCAAGGTCGAGCGAAAACGAGGCGTCGCCGGATACGCGCACGCGATCCAATTGACCGCCGAATACGCGTGCGATCGGGCTCTGGTTCGAAAACGCACGAATGGACTCAAGGGTTCCCGTTGAGAAAGAGCGGATATGCAGCACCGGATCGCGCAGGTCCGGAATTTCGACAGACGCGTCGACCACCGAATTACCGAGGCTGACCGAACGGTTCTTCTCGGAGTAAAGCCGCGCGTTTTCGAGCACGACCTCAAGGTCCGCCTGCTCCGCCGCGGGCCAGTCGCGATGGTACTTGAAGGTCAGATTGCGCACCGAGCCCTCAATGCGCAGACGGCCCTCCCCGTTGTCGAACGGAAACGCATCGAGCGGCCCGTTGAGCTCCGTCGTTCCGGCAGGGATCGAGCCGCCCACCAACGCCATCTGAAACCACTCATAGAGTTTCGGCTTCATGATTTTTTCAGGAATCAGGCGCTTTGCGCGTGCGAGGCTGGCGATACTCCAGGTACTGGAGAGATCGATCTCCGGCGAAGAACCGTCATCGAAAAGCGTGAGCTGGACGTTGCTGTGGCTGTCGAGAATCTCGCTGCTCAGACGAATGCTGTCCGACAGCACGGTCGTGCGTTCCTTGCTGCGGCGCCAGATCACGGTGCCTTCCGCATCGTCGATCTCTATCGTTTCGCTCAGAAGCTGCGGTGCGTCAATTCGAACGCCGGACGAACCGATCTCTAAAAGGCCGCCTGACTGATTCGCGCGCAGCAGTCCGGTGAATCCGCGAACACCCGGACGGTCGGCCGAACTCGCGATGCCGACTGCGTCGAGCGCCGCGGTGACGTTAAATCGGGCTGCGGACGTGCCGATATCGGAGACGGTCAGTTTGACGTTTCGCAAAGCGCCCGACGGAGCGTATTGCGCATGAACGTCTCGCTGGCGCTGCGTCAGCCACGGCAGCAGGTACGGCGCATCGTCGAGATTCAGATAGTTTGCGCTCGCATCCAGCATGACAACGCGACCATCGATGTCGGTTCCCGCTTCGATCCGGAGCGACGTTTGCGGCCAGCGGTGATCCGGCATGGCAATCGCCAGTTCGTTAGCGGCCACGAGCCAGCCGTCGCTGCTCAGGTCCAGTTCCACATGGCCGGCGATATTCAGACGCCGATTTTCGGCCAGCCCCACATCTGAAAAGTCAATATCGGCCGATGCTTGGCTGATCCGTCCGTTCGTGTACGCTACCGACAGTTCCGCGTCACCGCGACCGGACATCAATTGCCGATCGGACTGCAGCAGCACCGCCCAGCCCGGGAGGCGGAGGTCCTCGGCCTCGGCTGCAATATCCCAGCGGCGCTGCGGATTCGCGTCGCCCTGAACCTGAAGGGCCGACAGACGTATCTGCCGGCCGAGCGAATCCGGAAGCCGAACGTCGGCGTTCGCGGCAATGCGCCGCTCATCGACGCCAACCCGCAGACGCGGTATCTCGAATGCATAGGCCTGTACCGAATCCTTTGGCGTGAAACTGACCTGCAGCCGTTCTCCGATCACGTCGACGCTGGCCGGCAGATCGCCGTCGGTGGGCCTGAGCACGAGCAGATCGTCCGCGGGAATGCCTTGAATCAAATAGCCGTCTTCCGGCGTTTGCCGGACGTCGATCAGACTCTCGCGAATGACAATGCGATCGACAACCAGCGTCCGGTCGGCCAGCAGCCTCAGCAGACCGACGCCAACGCGCACTTCACCGGCGGCAATGACCTGCATGTCGCCGCCCGGTCTAAGCAACTCGGCATTGTAGAACTCGAGTTCCGGCCCGCTCAGACCCCAGCGTGCGTCCATGTCGGAAAAGCGCACGTCCATGCCGATGGCTTCACTGGCCCACGCCTCAATCTCCTCCTGATACTCGGGCAGCCGCGGCAGAAACAAGCGAAACAGTCCAACCGCGATTGCGAGCACAATGACGACGCCCGCGGCAACGTAAGCCAGGAACTTGATGAATTGTCTCAGGAATCGAGGCATCCGTTTTCTCACGCGGCCCGGCTATAGCAGCACGACGTCGAACTGGTCCTGCAGATACAGCGATTCTGTCTGCAGCCGAATCGATTTTCCGGTTTGCTCCGCAATCTCGGCAAGTGAACCGGCCTGCTCATCGAGCAGCAGTTCGATCACGTCCTCGTGCGCCAGCACCATCGCCTTGTCGAAATCGAACTGCCGGGACTGACGAATGATCTCGCGAAAAATTTCGAAGCAGACCGTTTCGGCGGTGAGAACGAAGCCGCGCCCATTGCATCCGGGGCAATCTTCTCCGAGTATGTGCTGCAGACTTTCACGCGTGCGCTTGCGCGTCATCTCAACCAGTCCGAGCGGTGACACGGGCGTGATCTGATGGCGCGCGTGATCGCGCAACAGCGACTGCTCCAGAACCTGCAGGACGTTGTCGCGATGCTCGGCCACCTCCATGTCAATGAAGTCGATAATGATGATGCCGCCGAGGTTTCGCAGCCGCAGCTGCCGCGCGATCGCAACGGCTGCTTCGAGGTTGGTACGATAAATGGTCTCCTCAAGGTTGCGATGTCCAACGTAACCGCCCGTGTTGACGTCCACGGTCGTCATGGCTTCGGTCTGATCGAAGATCAGATAACCGCCCGATTTCAGCGGGATGTTACGGTCGAGCGATTTGCGAATCTCGTCTTCGATACCGTGCAGATCGAAGATCGGCCGACGCCGCCGATAGAACTCGAGCTGCGGTTCGATGTCCGGCAGATAGATATCGGTAAACTCACGCATCGCGGCGAAATCGGTCTCGGAGTCCACGAGAATACGTTCGACGTCCGAGGTCACAAGATCCCTGAGCACGCGCAGTGGCAGCGACAGGTCTTCGTGAATGAGCGACTTTATGGATGCCCGACCGTAGCGCTCCTGAACCACGTCCCACAGGCGCCGCGTGTAACGCAGATCAGCGGCGATCGCGGCTTCGCCGGCCCCTTCCGCCGCGGTGCGCACGATCGCGCCGCAGTGTAAATCTTCTGCAGCCAGGAGATTCTCGACCAGTGAACGCAGACGCTCACGCTCAGCCTCGCCCTCAATGCGCGCCGACACCCCCACCGTCGAACTGCAGGGCAGCAACACGAGGTGACGAGAAGGCAGCGTGATGTAGCTGGTCAGGCGCGCGCCTTTGTTGCCCATCGGATCCTTGGCCACCTGCACCATGACCTCGTCTCCGTCGCGCAGCAGGCTGCGAATATCCGGCACATCTTCGCCATTTTCCTCAATCGGCGGCACGGCGATATCCGACGCGTGCAGGAATGCAGTCCGTTCCAGGCCGATGTCGATAAACGCCGCCTGCATCCCGGGGAGCACTCGCGAAACTCTGCCTTTGTAGATATTGCTGATGAGTCCCCGGCGTTCGGTCCGCTCGATGTAAACCTCCTGCAGTACACCATTCTCGAGCAGCGCCGCGCGAACCTCGCTCGGCGTCACGTTGACGAGAATTTCTTCTTTCGGCGATTCGTCAGTCATAATCTCTGACAGTTGGGTTAACGGGCCCTAACACTTCGATTCCGGCGTGTCGCAACAGTTCCGCCGTCTCGAATACGGGCAGGCCCATAACGCCCGTATAACTGCCTGACAATCCGGTCACGAATATTCCGGCAATCCCCTGAATCGCGTATGCTCCGGCCTTGCCGCGAGGCTCACCACATTGCCAGTATCGCTGCGCTTCGTCCCGACCGATGTCCCGAAAGCGCACATCCGTGGACGACATCGCTGTCGTCAACCCGCGATCCGTCCGCAGCGCAACACCCGTCAGGACCCGATGTGTACGGCCCGACAGGCGCATGAGCATGCCGACCGCATCGTCGGCGTCCCGCGGCTTACCGAAGACAGTGTCGTCCACGGTAACCACGGTGTCGGCACCAAGCACACAGCAGTCGGTATCGACAGCCGCCGCCCGGGCTTTTCCGGCCGCCAGCCGCAACACCATGTCCGCAGCCGCTTCACCGTCGAGGCGGCGTTCGTCGATATCGACGTTCAGGGTCGTGAACTGCAGACCGAGCGCTGACAGTATCTGCTGCCTGCGTGGCGAGCCGGAAGCCAGACACAGACGAGGAACCGCAGGCATCAGTCGCGATGGTACGGGTGGCCGATTTGCAGCGACCACGCACGGTACAGCTGTTCGGCCAGCACGACGCGGACCAGTCCATGCGGCAGCGTCAGCGACGACAGCGACAACGCAAAGTCCGCGCGTTGCCGCAACGCGTCGGAGACACCGTCCGGCCCACCGATAATAAAACACAGATTGCGGCCGTCGGTCTGCCATGCACTGAGACGTTCCTCGAACGACCGGCTGCCGAGCGCCTTACCGCGCTCATCGAGCAATACGGCCTGCTCCGCCGCACCGATTCGCTCCAGCAGCGCTTGCCCTTCGGCGAGCAGCGCACGTTGCGAACGCTCATTGCGGCTGCGCCTTGCTGTCGCAGTGACGTCAATGCGAAATTTCCATTCGCGCGGGAAGCGCTCGGTGTAACGGCTCACCGCGTCGTTGACCCATGCCGGCTGGCGATCGCCAACAGCGAGAATCCGGATATGCACAGGTTATCGGGCCACTAGCCGTCGGTGGCGGCGGCGTCTTCGCCCGGCCGAATGGACCAGAGTTTCTCGAGGTTGTAAAACTCCCGCACTTTCGGCAGCATCACGTGCACGAGTGCATCCTGAAGGTCGAGTAACACCCACTCGGCGCCCTCTTCACCCTCGACTCCGATCGGACGATGTCCCGCGTCCTTTGCCTTTTGCGCAACGTTGTCGACAAGCGCCGCGACATGCCGATTCGATGTGCCGCTGGCCACGATCATCCAGTCTGTAACCGTGGTCATTTCCCGCACATCGAGTGTAACGATGTCCTGCGCTTTGATCTCTTCGAGCGCATCCACAACGAGTTGGCGCAGTGCGTCACCGTTCATGCCTTTCTCTCATATAAATTTTGCTCTCCGCAATGTAGTCGCACAAGGTATCGGGCATCAGAAATCGCGGACTGCGGCCCGCGGCAATCAGGTCCCGAATTTCGGTTGATGAAATCTCCAGTTGCGTCACAGCGTGTATGTGCACGCAACCGTGTGGTGCATCGTGTAGCTCGCTCGCGCGGTGCGTGCCACACTCGGTAATCAAATCGCCGAGCGCGCCGATGTCCGGCGCCTTCCAGCCTGGCCGGTGCGCCACGACGATATGGGCAAGGCTCAGCAGTTCTTCCCAGCGGTGCCACTGCGGCAAACCGAGAAAGGCGTCCATACCGACGATCAGCGCCAGCGAGCGAGCGCGAAATTGCTCGCGCATTCGGGTCAGCGTATCGACGGTGTACGAGGGTCCCGCGCGCTGCAACTCGCTGTCGTCGGCCAGAAAGCCGGGTTCGTCCGCAACGGCATGCTGCACCATGCGAAACCGCGTTGCTGCATCTGCAAACGTGCTGCCGCGATGCGGCGGATCGGCGCAGGGCACAAAACGAACTTCGTCGAAATCGAGGGCCTGCAACATCTCGAACGCCGTCCGCAGGTGTCCAAAATGGACCGGATCGAAAGTCCCTCCGAAAATGCCAATCGGCTTCACTGTGCGAGCCTGACAACAACATCCGCCGCCATCAGCCAGGGGTCGCCGTGCCGTTGCCCTTTCGCTGCCGCATCGGCCCTGCCCGCAACTTTGAGCATGCGGTGAAATTCGCCGTTGCGGTGCCGGCCCATGCAGTTGCGTACCAGGCCCTGACGATTGCGCCAGACGCCCGATTTCTGCATCGCTCCGCCAAGGTCGCCACCGCCGCTTACCACGTCGTCAAGTATCGCCAGCGTACGCAGTTCCCGTGTCAGCGCCCAGATCACGATCACGGGCTCCACGCCCTCGGCGCGAAGTCCGCTGAGTATTCGAACCGAGCGGCCCGCGTCGCCCGCGAGCGCTGCGTCCGCAAGTTTGTAGACATCGAACCGGCTGCTGTTGGCAACGGCATCGCTGACGTCGTCCGCCGTCACAGCCCCTTCGCCGAGTAACAGGCGCAGCTTCTCGATCTCCTGTTTTGCAGCGAGTAAGTTTCCTTCGACGCGATCGGCGATCAGCATAACCGCTTCGCGATCCGGTGTAAGACCCGCCGCGCGCATGCGATGGGCGATCCAGCCCGGTAATTCGCGCGGCCCGATCGGCCAGACGGGCAGCGACACACCCGTGCTGTCGAGCGTTTTCGCCCATTTCGACGCAGCACCGCTGCGATCGAGTTTTGGCCCTGCGACGATAAACAGCAGATCCGGTCCGGCCTGTTCCGCGAGCTGCACGATCGCCTGTCCGCCCACCCTGCCGGGCTTGCCGGTCGGCAGGCGCAACTCGACGATGCGCTGTTCTG
This sequence comes from Woeseiaceae bacterium, assembly GCA_965224505.1. Classification (GTDB taxonomy): domain Bacteria; phylum Pseudomonadota; class Gammaproteobacteria; order Steroidobacterales; family Woeseiaceae; genus UBA1847. The sequence continues at coordinate 196,336 of CBDCZL010000017.1, read as the reverse complement.
CGAACAGGGACAGATTGCCGACCGATGCCGACAACGCGTTCCAGTCGAATCCCGCTGTGGCAACATGCAGTTCGCGCGATGTAAAGCCGCGCTGTCGCGCCGCGTCGCGAATGGCATCGAGCGCTTCGTCGACCAGCAGATGCTCGTCGCCCGTTACGAGGTAACAGGGAGCCAGCGATTTTAGAAGATGTGACGAGAGCTGATTAGCCTGAATCTTCAAGCAAGCTGCTCCGTATTGATCGCCTCACCTTCGAGCAGCACGGGGATGCCTTCGCGCACCGGATAAATGCGTTTGCCGTCGTCAGTAATCAACGCCTCGGACAGACGCGCGTCCGGCCTGTGGCCGTCGTGATTGACGAGCTCGCCCGCGTCGATCGCGGCATTGACCTGCTCCAGGCGGTCCTTCTTAAGGAGCGACAACCCCTTATGCGTTGCGGGGCAGCACAGAATACTCAGCAGACGCTTGTCCATGCGCCTATTGTAGCGCCTCAGGCACGTTTCAGCACGGCTGTAAGTTCGATATTGCCGCTCGCCTCAGCAGCCTGAATGGCCGCCGGGATATCTTCGCGAAACGGGCGAAAGTCCTCGTTGATGAGTCGGCAGCGCATAATGAGCTTTAGTGCGGTCGTATTGTCGCCGTGCGCGAGCAGGTCGCGAATGCCATGCTGAGCGAAAAATAATGCATGCATCTGATCCTCCCACCCAAGCATCCGCTCGAAGAACCAGTACCATGCCGCGACCGGATCGGGGTCTCGTTCGATGGCGGCGAAAATGTGCCTGAAGCCGCCGTCGCGGTTATTGCGGCTGATGAACCCATAGGCATGCGACAGCACCTTTTCACGCTCGCGCACAGTCTCTTCGCCGACTTGCTCAGGCGAGACCGGCAGCGGCTCGGGAATACTCACGTCGTCGAGCAGCCGATCGCGCGCGAGCAGCGCGCCGATCACCGCCGCAAACGAATAGAAGAAGAACAGTTGCACGAAATTCGCGAGCAACGACGGCGCGTCGCCCATCAGCCATACGACGATTCCGATACCGGCGAGATACAACGGGGCAATAAGAAATTCAGGGCTGCTCTGCCGGTACAACCGCGCAACTGCCGCCGGATTCATACTTTCGAGCGGCGAGTGCGAGATCACGAGCAGTGCCAGACAGGCCGGCATGTACACGACGAACAAGGCCATCGTCACAACGGTGCCAATGACGCCGGCCGCGCTCGCCACGAAGTGCGCCGCAACCACGAACGATAACGCGACAAGCGCCGGAAACAGCGTCCAGAGGCTGCCCGACAAAGCGAAGAACTCGGCATCCAATGCGCCCGGCGTCTCGTTTTTTGCACAGGCTTCGAGGACGAACACCTGAAAGCGAAAGACCGGCACCAGTACGGTCAGCGCCAGGAACCACCCGATCAGGCCCGCATAAGCGGCCACTGTAAGCAGTGCTGAAAAAATCAGAAGCGGTATCAGCACCGCGGGCTCACGGACAGGGAGCAATGCCGAATCAAGCAGCTTTGCCGGACTCACGTTTATCCTGCCTGTTTGCATCGGGTACCGGATCGTAGCCGGAGCCGCCCCACGGGTGGCAGCGTGCGATGCGCCGTAACGCAAGCCACGTACCTCGGAACAACCCGTGAATCTCAAGCGCTTCGATCGCGAAGCGTGAACAACTCGGGTCGAAGCGGCAATTCAGCCCCAGTAACGGCGAGATGGCGAGCCGATAAAAGCGCAGCAGCCGAATTAGCGGCCACGTGACTACCTTGCTCACGACACCCGGCATCAGCCTGACTCCAGCGCCGCAGTGGCGAAGCGGCGGATCGCGGCGAGCATCGAAGCCAGACCGTTGCTGCGCGTGGGACTCAGATGGCTCTCAAGCCTGAGCGCCGTCACGAAATCGGGCGGCGTGTCGAGTATGTCGCGCGGCGTTCGACCGTTATAGAGCTGCAACAGTAATGCGATCAGGCCGGAAACGATGGCCGCGTCGCTGACGGCCTGAAAGTACAGCCGGCCCTTCTTTTCGCTTGCGACAAACCACACCTGCGACTGGCAGCCGCGAATCCGATTCGCCTCGGTTCTGGCGGCATCGGGAAACTCGGGCAAACGGCGCCCCATATCGATGATGTACTGATAGCGGTCCATCCAGTCTTCGAACAGATCGAAATCCGCGATCAGTTCCCGCTGTGCCGCGGCAACCTCACCGCTGAAACTACGATTATCGCTATGACCACTCTCGTTCATTCAACTGCGCCGCCAGGTGGTTCCGTCACGGCTGTCCTGAATGGTCACGCCGGCGTCGGACAGCGCTTTGCGAATACTGTCCGCACGCGCGTAATCGCCCGCTTTCTTCGCCGCGCTGCGTTCTGCAAGCAGCGACTCGATCTCGTCAGCCGACAATTCGCCGCCAGTATCGCCGGCGAACCAGTCCTCCGGGTTTTTTTGCAGCAGGCCGAGCAATTCGCCGGACACGTACATCTGCGCAGCGAGCCTTTCCCGTTCGGCCGGCTCGTCGGCCTTGTTGAGCGCCTTCGCCAGTCCGAAAAACCCGGCCATCGCCTTCGGTGTGTTCAGATCGTCCTCCAGCGCTTCGACAAGCGCATCCGGAACACGCGCACTCTCAAGCGCGGTGTCAGATACCTCGATGCCACGAACTGCGCCGTACAGGCGGTCGAGCATGCGCCGCGCCGTCTGCATCGATGCCTCCGACCAGTCCAGGGGCTGCCGGTAGTGGGCGTTTAGCAGCGCAAGCCGAATAACCTCACCTGGCACGGTGCGAATAAGGTCGTGCACGAGCAATACGTTGCCCAGCGACTTCGACATCTTGGCGTGATCGAGACTCAGGAAGCCGTTGTGCAGCCAGAATCGTGCGAACGGTTCCCCGTCATGGGCGCAGCGGCTTTGCGCGATCTCGTTCTCGTGATGAGGAAACACGAGGTCCTGGCCGCCCGCGTGTATGTCGATCGTTCGGCCGAGATGTTTCTCCGCCATTGCCGAACACTCGATATGCCAGCCAGGCCGTCCCCGCCCCCATGGCGAATCCCAGCCCGGCAATTCGGGCGACGACGGTTTCCAGAGCACGAAATCGTGCGCGGCTTTCTTGTACGGAGCGACCTCAACGCGTGCACCCGCGATCATCTCGCGCAAATCGCGTTTCGACAATGCACCGTAGTCGTCGAATGAGGACACGTCGAACAGGACATGCCCCTCTGCCTCGTACGCAAACCCCTTGTCGATCAGCGATTCGATCATCGCGACCATCTCGCCGATATGTTCAGTGGCGCGCGGTTCGATATCGGGCGGCCGCACACCGAGCGCCGCCATATCCTCGTTGTAGGCCCTGATGAAGCGCGCCGTGATCTCGTCAATCGGCTTGCCGGTCTCAATGGATGCGGCATTGATCTTGTCATCGACATCGGTAATGTTGCGCGCGAACGTCAGTTTGTAGCGCCGCCTGAGCACGCGCGCGAGCAGATCGAACACTACGGCCGGGCGCGCATTGCCGATATGCGCGTAGTTGTAAACGGTAGGACCGCACAGGTACATCGTGACCTCGCCGTCGCGCAGCGGTTCGAACGGCACTTTCCTGCCGCGACCCGTGTCGTATAACTTAATGCTCATTGAAACCTGTCTTAGATGCCGATTGTAGCCGCATTCGACCAGCCGAAGACTGCCATAATAACAACATTGCCGAGCACCGCTATGCCCGGTATTCTTGCGCCCCTCTCAAGCAGCCGGAAGAAATCGCCATGTCCGCCGCCGTCAGATTCCAGGCCCGTAAAACCATCGAGCAGGTCGAAGAGGGCAACGACCTCGCCCCGAAATTCGACGATCGTGGACTGATCGTCGTCGTTACGACCGACGCCGACAGCGGCGAGGTGCTGATGCAGGGATACATGAACGCCGAGGCGCTGGAACGCACCATCGCAACCGGGGAGGCTCACTACTGGAGCCGCAGCCGCCAGGTGCTCTGGCATAAGGGCGCAACCAGCGGGCTCGTGCAGACCGTGCGCGAACTGTTGATCGACGACGACCAGGACTGCGTCTGGCTGCGGGTCGATGTGGCGGGCGGCGCAAGCTGTCATGTCGGCTACCGCTCGTGCTTCTATCGCAAAGTACCGGTCGGGGACGACTTTCTGCAGAAACAATCGGAAGGCACTATCGATCTTGAATGGACGGAAACCGAGAAGGTATTCGAACCTGAAGACGTATACGGCGACGCGCCGAACCCAACCATTCTGTAGCGCTTAGCCCCGGCGGGCCGCCAGGGCACGTTAAAATAGTGTTAACGGGCCCACTAGAACGGCCCTTCTTTCTCGTGACGTCTGCGATCCCGCCGCCGGCGCGCCGCGGGCTGCGGTGCGGCAAACGCAATGGCGCGCGCCTGAAATGCATACTCGACCGTACCTGTCATCCAAAGGAAATAGCCGATGAGTTCGATAAACTCCTCGACGGCAAGCTTGACCACCCGCCGGTAGTCGTCCTGCAGAATCGACTGCCACAGCGGTTCGTGACCGACCAGACGCACAAACGCAAACAGAATAACGGCACCCGAGAACAACAGGGTCAGGCCAGGCGAAGGCCACAACCGCGCAAGTGCGATCTGCAAACGTTTTCGAGCGCGGTAAGTGTAGGCGATGCCCCCCGACGCAAGCAGCGCAATCAGCACCTGCCAGAGATTGTCGGCCACATAGAGATCCAGAAAATAGTCGAGTTCGCGTATCATGAACGCGATTGCCATACCGCAAAACGGGATCGCAACGGGCCGTTGCGACGGACAGTGTACCGCCACCCACGCCATGATCGCGCCGCAGGTCGCCAGCACGATCGCCTGGATAATCTCAACCGGCGAAAATTCGCTGGTCCCGAAGCGGTCGGTGTCGTCGACCGTAACATGCAGCCTTAGGCTACCTGGCGACGACAGCTCCATCTGCGTCAGCGCCCAGGTAATGAACGCGATTACCGCAAAATACAGGAAATACCGAATCCAGGGCATACCTGACTATACACCCCGGTGGACTCATTCGCGCAGCGCAAACGTCGGCTGCCCGTCGCCACTGAGAATGCCGTGAGCCGACAGAAACTGCACGGCGTCCTCGGCGTCGTTGCGGAACCATTTCATCGTACTGCCGAGGCGAAAGCTGTAACCCCAGGCGTCCATGTCGAACGCGATCCGCTCACGCCCTACCTTTTCTATATGTTCTGCCAGAACCAATTGCAAATAACAGACGGCGGACTCCTCAATGGCGTCGCCCCCTGCGTCCCTGTCCAGTTCAGCGCGACGATCCGCGCTCATGCAGATGACGTGGCACGTCTCGTGCAAAAACGAATGCAGCGGCGTATCCGGCCGGACGTAGACGGTGCGGCCGACGATGCCGGCTTCGCTGTCGCCCCAGAATGAGCCGCGAATCGCCTCGCCCGCCGCGTGCACGTGCAACGACAGGCGATATCGGTCCAGTAGCGCACGCAGTGCGGCCGGGCCGATGTCGGCGACGCGGAGCAAACCGCCTACAACGCGGAGATTTGCTTCATGACCACACGCACGAGATCCTGAACAATCGCGTCGCGCAGCAGTTCTTCTTCACGCGCCTTGCCCAGCACGAGCGTCGAGTCGTAAGTGTAGTCGCGGGTCAGCGTCAGCAGCTGCGTTTCCATCAGCATGTCCGCGCCCGACGCGATACCGTACTCGATCGTGTAATACACCTCGTACTCGGTCGGGACGTTGCGCGCCGACACCGACAATACGCGCTGATCGGTCTCATCGAAACTCAGCGAAAACACGGCCGTTGCCTGATCCGCGCGGTCGACAACGTCGACGCCGCTGTCGCGCAGTGCGCGCCTGAACTCACGATAGAACTGAGTGTGATCGTCGTCGGCCTGAATGTAGGTTCGTTGCATCTCCGGGGGCGCGGTGAATGCGCCCTGCAAATGAAAACCGCAGGCCGAAAGCGCTGCCAGAACAAGGCCGGGCAGGATATTTCGGCACTTAAACAACGACGTTCACCAGCCGGCCGGGCACGACAATGACCTTTCGAATCTGCTTGCCGCCGATAAAGCGGCGTACGTTTTCTTCCTCCAGAGCGGCGGCCTCGATGGAACCAGCGTCGGCATCGGCGGCGACCCGTATCCGGCCACGCAGCTTGCCATTGACCTGTACAACGAGGTCGAGCCGATCCGACTCGAGCGCGGATTCGTCGACAATGGGCCAGCGCTGGTCGATCAGCGGCGAATCGTGCCCGAGCGCACTCCAGAGTGCGTGGCAGATATGAGGCACCATCGGTGAGAGCATGATAACGACGGCTTCGAACGCTTCGCGCTTCACGGCCGCGGCCTGATCGTCCGGGTCGTCGACCCGGTTGACGGCGTTGAGCAACTCCATCGCGGCGGCAACGGCCGTGTTAAAGCTGTGCCGCCTGCCGATATCGTCACCGATCTTTGCGATTGTCTGATGCGTCTTTCGCCGCAGGTCCTTTAAGGTCGCGTTCAGCCTGGCCGGATCGAGGTCGGTCACCGGCCCCGCCCCGGCATGCTCGGTGACGGCGGACCAGAACCGCTTCAAAAATCGGAAACTGCCCTGTGCGCCGTCGTCGGACCATTCGAGCGCCTGTTCGGGCGGCGCCGCGAACATCATGAACAGGCGCACCGTGTCCGCGCCGTAGCGGTCGATAAGTTCCTGGGGATCGACCGTGTTGCCCTTGTTCTTCGACATCTTGGCGCCGTCCTTGAGCACCATTCCCTGTGTCAGCAGATTCGTAAACGGTTCGCTGACGTCCGTCAGACCGATATCGCGCATGACGCGCTGGAAAAAGCGCGCGTACAGCAGGTGCAGAATCGCGTGTTCGACACCGCCGATGTACTGATCGACGGGCGTCCAGTAAGCGGCACGCTCATCGAGCATTGCCCGGTCGCTGTCCGGGCACGCGTAACGCGCGAAATACCAGGACGACTCCACGAACGTGTCGAAGGTATCCGTCTCACGCCGCGCCGGCCGGCCGCAATTCGGGCACGCGACATCGACGAACTCCGGCATGTCCTTAAGCGGCGAACCGGTACCGGTTACCTTTACGTTCTCCGGCAGCACGACCGGCAGATCCTCCTCCGCAACGGGTACGGCATCGCAATCGTCGCAGTAAACGATCGGTATCGGCGTACCCCAGTAACGCTGCCGCGAGACACCCCAGTCCCGCAGGCGGTAATTGACCTTGCGGCGGCCGCGGCCGGTGTTCTCGAAATGATCCGCAATCGCATTGAACGCGGTGTCGAAATCCATACCGTCGTAGTCACCGGAGTTGACCAGTACACCCTTGTCGACGAACACCGACGCATCAATGTCGATCCCGGTTCCGTCCGCCGGCGCGATCACCTGACGAATCGGGAGTCCGTGTTTTTTGGCAAACTCCCAGTCGCGCTCATCGTGACCCGGTACGGACATAACGGCACCTGTGCCATAGCTCATCAATACGAAATTGGCGACCCACAACGGTACCTCTTCACCCGTCAGCGGATGAATTGCCGAAATGCCGAGCGGCATACCCCGCTTTTCCATGGTTTCCAGCGTCGCTTCCGATGCATCGGTCTTCTTGCACGCTTCGATGAACGCTGCGAGCGCTTCATTTGCCGCTGCAGCCTGCTTCGCGAGCGGGTGCTCCGCAGCAACCGCCATGTAGGTCACACCGAACAGGGTGTCGGGACGCGTTGTGTAGACCGTCAACGGCTCGTCTTCCCCGACGACATCGAACGACAGTTCGACGCCTTCCGACCGCCCGATCCAGTTGCGCTGCATCGTCTTTACCGGATCGGGCCAGCCGGGCATACGATCCAGTTCTTCGAGCAGTTCGTCCGCATATGCCGTAATCTTCATGAACCACTGAGGGATTTCACGGCGCTCAACCAGCGCGTCAGAGCGCCAGCCCCGCCCGTCAATCACCTGTTCGTTCGCGAGCACGGTCTGATCGACCGGATCCCAGTTTACGACCGCATTGCGGCGGTAGACGAGGCCTTTTTCGAACATCCTGGTGAACAGCCATTGTTCCCAGCGGTAATACTCGGGCCGGCAGGTGGTCAGTTCACGTGTCCAGTCGTACGCATAACCGAGACGTGTCAGCTGCGCGCGCATGTCGTCGATATTGCTGTAGGTCCAGTCAGCCGGCGGCACACCGCGCTTGATGGCGGCATTCTCGGCCGGCATGCCGAACGCATCCCAGCCCATCGGCTGCAGCACATGTTTCCCCATGAGACGCTGATAGCGTGCGACGACGTCACTGATCGTGAACACCCTCACATGCCCCATGTGCAGCTTCCCGCTCGGATAAGGAAACATCGTGAGGCAGTAATATTTGTCTTTTTCGGGATCTTCGCCCACCTCGAAACAACGAGATTCTGCCCAGCAGGCCTGGGCGGATTGCTCTACTTTTTCGGGGTCGTAGGGTGTACTCATCGTCGGTGTTTTTTCGGCTGACCGTTGTCGGAAATTAAAACCGTGAAGCGTACAGGAACGCACCGTGAAGCGCAGCCGAATCGGCGTTAGATCCCCGTGCGGCTGCGAATCCAGAGCAGGGCCAGCAACACGAGGCCGCCGCCGATCGCGGGCCAGTTTCCAAGACGCGTGTACGGCGTTTCGCCACGCCGCAGCGGCAGTTCCGCGGTCATGATTTCGGAAACGAACTGGCGGCCGCTTTGCAGCAGCGTGCCATCGGCTCGAATGAACGCACTGATACCGTTGTTGGTAGCCCGAACGGATGCACGTCCCACCTCGAGCGCACGCATGCGTGCAATCTGCAGGTGCTGATGCGGTGCAATCGAATCGCCAAACCATGCGTCATTGCTGACATTGACGATCAGGTCGGCCTCCGGAAAAGCGTACAGTTGCTCGGCGCCATAGGCATCCTCGTAACAGATGGCCACGGCCAGTCCGATACCGGCGCCCGTCGTCAGCAGCGGCTGAACCTTATCGCCGGCCGCCAGGTCGGAGTGCGGCAAATTGCGCATTTTCATCCATTCCCGAACGCCGGCCGGAACCGGAAAGTACTCACCGAACGGTACCAGATGGCGTTTGCGGTACGACTGCCGCTCACCGCCGTCAAGCGCGATGACGCTGTTGAAAATCTGACCGTTTTCACTGCGCTCGAGTATGCCCAGCAGCAGCGTCTGCCCCGCCCGCTTCGCATCCGCGGAAAGCAGGTCGAGGAAATCCGACACCTGATCGTCGACCGCGGGAATCGCCACTTCGGGCCATACCACCAGGTCGCTGCGCGGCGCGTCCAGCAGCGCCCCGCGATAAAAATCCATCGTCGCGCGCCGCTGCGCGGGCAGCCATTTGCGGTCCTGGGACACGCCGCCCTGGACGATCGTCGCACGAACGGTATCGCCCGTCGTCTCCGTCCATTGCACGCCCGAGAGAATGCCTCCCAAAATCCACGGCAGCAGTACGGCCGTCACTGCGGCGAGCCGCTGCCACCCCTTCGTCAGAAGGGCGACGAGCACACCGGCACCACTGAACAGCACCATGAACGACACACCATAGACGCCCGCAACTGGCGCCCAGCCCGAGAACCACGAATCGGTGTGTGCATAACCGAACGCGAGCCACGGAAATCCGCTGAATGCCCAGCCGCGAAGCCACTCGATCAAAACCCATGCCGCCGGGCCCGCAAGCAACAGCCGCCACGGTTCTCCGTGCGCAAACCTGGCCGTCAGCCACCCGGCAATGCGCAGAAACAACGCCATGATCAGCGACAGTCCGACCATGAGCAATGCCGCGATCCAGGCGGGTGCATTACCGAATACCGTAACCGAAATATGAATCCAGTAAGTGCCGCACAGAAACAATCCGAGGCCGTACCAGAAATAGTGCGCGCCGGCTTCGCGCGGCGAACCGGTAAGCGTAGTGAATAACAGCGGCAGAATCAGCAGCGGCGCCAGCCAATACAGCTCGGCGGGCGCGAATGCGAACGTTGTCATTCCGCCCAGAAAGAAGGCCGCCAGACGCGTTAGCCTGGGGAATTCGGCCGCAAGCCGGAACGGCAGCGGCAGGTGTCTGCTTGCCACGCGACTCAGGCCCTGGTGGCGGGAGACGCGTCGTTACGCAGATTCACGCTGCACCTGCAACGCATCGATGCGGCGCTTGTCCGCTTTAATAACCATAAACTCAAAACCGCCGAACTCCACTTTTTCGCCACGACGCGGAAGCCTCCCAAGTTCGTGCATGACAAGACCGCCGATCGTATCGTATTCCTCGTCTTGAAGCGTGCACTCAAAATACGCGTTAAAATCCTCGATCCGCGTCAGCGCGCGTACCGCGTAGCTGGGCCTGCCGTTGCGGTCGCCGTCGGGACGGATGAACGCCGCTTCTTCGGCGTCGTGCTCATCGTCAATATCGCCAACGATTTCCTCGAGGACATCCTCAATCGTCAGCAGACCGGCAATGCCGCCGTATTCATCGACGACAATCGCCATGTGATTGTGACTGGCACGAAATTCCCTGAGCAGCGCATTGAGCCGTTTCGATTCCGGGATCAGAACCGCCGACCGCAGCAGTTTTTGCAAGGGCAGCGCTTTTGCGGAATCGCTGCCGTAGTAGCGCAGCAAATCCTTGGCGAGCAGAATACCCAGTACTTCGTCGCGATCTTCTCCGATGACCGGGAATCGCGAGTGGCCGGACTCGACGATCATTTTCAATGTTTCGTCGAAATCATCCTCGAGATCGATGACGACCATCTGTGAGCGCGGCACCATGACGTCGCGCACCTGGTTATCCGATACGTCGAGCACGCCGATGAGCATGCGCTTCTCCTCCGCATCGAGCACGACATCGTTCCGTATCATCGTTTGAAGTTCGTCGCGGGTCCAGGGCTCGCCCTGGATTGCCCGCCTGACGCGTGCGATGAGCCCTCGCGATCCCGGGTCGTCGGCACTTGGAGGTTTGTCGTTCATAGGCCCGGAATTGTATCAGTTCTCCTGCAATGGCTGTGCATACGGGTTGGCGATTCCGGCCTGCCGCAACAGACCGATCTCAAGCGCCTCCATCCGTGCAGCGTCGCTGTCGGACTCATGATCGTAACCCAGCAAGTGCAGCATGCCGTGCACGATCATGTGTGCCCAGTGATCGCTGAGCCGTTTGCTCTGCTGTGCCGCCTCGTCCACCAGTACCCGTGCACAGACAACGATATCGCCCAGCGGTGCCGCCGACTCGTCGGGCAGACCGTCGATGCTGCCCGCCGGGAACGAGAGTACGTTGGTCGGTTTATCCTGCCCGCGAAAACGCCGGTTCAATGCCCGCATTTCCTCACGCGTCACGACTCGGACCGCCACCTCGGGCGAGTCCGTGCGTCCGGCATTCAGCAGAACGCGATCGACCCAGACCTGTATCTCGCCCGACCCAGGTACTCCCTTATCGTCGCAGGCGATCTGCAGATCAACCTGCGCCATCGTTTTCGTAGGCCTCCACGATGCGCTGCACAAGCGGGTGGCGAACGACATCCTTCGGATTGAACCAGGTAAACGCAACGCCTTTGACGTTCCGTAGTACTTCGGATGCGTTTTTCAGGCCGGAGGTCTGACCGTTTGGCAGATCGATCTGCGTCACGTCACCCGTCACCACGGCGTGCGATCCGAATCCGATGCGCGTCAGGAACATCTTCATTTGTTCGATGCTCGTGTTCTGTGCCTCATCGAGTATGACGAACGACTCGTTGAGCGAACGACCGCGCATAAAGGCCAGCGGCGCAATTTCGATCACATTGCGTTCAATGAGCCGCGTAACACGCTCCGCACCGACCATGTCATACAAGGCGTCGTACATCGGCCGCAGATACGGATCCACCTTTTGCGACAAATCGCCGGGAAGAAATCCCAGCCGCTCGCCAGCCTCGACCGCCGGCCGCACCAGCACGATGCGGCGCACCTGTTCGCTCTCGAGCGCATCGACGGCGCTGGCGACGGCCAGATAGGTTTTCCCGGTACCCGCCGGACCGATGCCGAAGGCCAGATCGTGGTCGCGAATCGAACGCAGGTAAGCCGTCTGATTCGCGCCGCGCGGCCGAATCAGCTTGCGGCGCGTCTGGATGGCTGTTTCGCCGTCGGCGACCTCGGCCGCATCGTCGCTGTCGGCACCGTTCATGAACGATTCCTGCAGCACCATATGCACGCGTTCGGGATCGAGCCGTTCCTCGTCGGTCATCGCAAACAGCGACAGCAACAGATCGCCGCCGGTCTCTGCCGCAGCCTCGCTGCCCGTAACGCGAAAGCGATTTCCGCGGCTCGCAATTTCGACGTTGAGACGCTGTTCGATCTGCCGCAGATGCTCATCGAACTGACCGCACAGATTCGCCAGACGGTCATTGTCCGGGGGGTCCAGCACAACGTCCCGGGAAATCTGCGATGCGTTCAAATGACTTCCGTCGAAACAGCAGCGTCGCGAGGAAAGGCGCGATATCTATTCGAGTGATAGACCATTGCCGATCAGCCTACGCCGCCGCCTCGGCGTTCGCAAGTCGGCCGCGCAGCGAATTCGGCAGCGCTTCGGTGATGACGACGTCGACAAATTGGCCGATACAGTCCGGATCGGCGTCGAAATTGACCCAGCGATTGTTCTCGGTACGGCCCGCCACCTGACGTGCACTTTTTTTCGATAACTTTTCGACGAGCACCGACTGCGTCGAACCGACCATCCCGCGGCTGATGTCCATGGCCTGCTGATTGATGCGTGCCTGCAATATCGCGAGTCGCTGCTTCTTCACTTCCATGGGCGTGTCGTCGGCCAGTCCCGCCGCGGGCGTACCCGGTCGCGCACTGTAGATGAAGCTGAAGGACTGATCGAATGTCAGGTCGGCAATCAGATTCATCAGTGCCTCAAAATCGCGCTCGGTTTCTCCGGGAAAGCCGACGATAAAGTCTGACGACAACGAAATTCCGGGCCGGGCGGCGCGCAGCCTCCTGATCTTCTGCTTGTACTCAAGAATGGTATGGCCGCGCTTCATCGCGGCCAGCACGCGATCGGATCCGTGTTGCACGGGCAGGTGCAAATAACTTGCCAGCGACGGTACTTCGGCGTAGGCCTGAATGAGGCTGTCCGTGAACTCGACGGGATGCGAGGTCGTAAATCGAATTCGGTCGATGCCCTCGATCGCGTCGACGTAATAGATCAACGTCGCAAGATCTGCGATCTGACCATCGTGCATGATACCGCGATAGGCGTTGACGTTCTGCCCGAGCAGGTTGACCTCACGGACGCCCTGCGCAGCCAGGCTCGCGACTTCGGCAATGACGTCGTCGAACGGCCGGCTGATCTCCTCGCCGCGCGTGTAGGGCACAACGCAAAAACTGCAGTACTTGCTACAGCCCTCCATCACGGACACAAACGCCGTGGGGCCGTCCGCCCTGGGCGGCGGCAGACAATCGAACTTTTCGATTTCCGGAAACGTGATATCGACGACCGAGCCGCGCGCACGTTCGGCTTCTTCGATGAGTGCGGGCAACCGATGCAACGTCTGAGGCCCGAACACAACGTCGACAAACGGCGCGCGCCGGCTGATGCCATCACCCTCCTGGCTCGCTACACAGCCGCCCACCCCGATCTTCACATTCGGGTTGGCTTCCTTGAGTTTGCGCCAGCGGCCCAGTTCCGAGAACACCTTTTCCTGCGCCTTTTCGCGAATCGAGCAGGTGTTGACGAGCAGCAGATCGGCCTCCTCGGGCATTCCCGTCAACTCGTAGCCGTGAGACTCGCGCAGCACATCGGCCATCTTGTCCGAGTCGTACTCGTTCATCTGACAGCCCATGGTTTTGATGTAGAGCTTTTTACTCATCTATCGATTCTACCAATCAAAAAGGCCGCGCGGGCCCGGTCGGCGCCGCGCGGCCGGCAAATTCGCCGTTGGACAGTCCGTTTTAGAACGGGATGTCGTCGTCGAAATCGTCGGGCCCCGGCTGAGGCGGCGCACTGCCACCGCCCTGGCTGCCTCCGCCTTCGCCACCGGACGGCGCACCGCCGCCGAAGCCGCCACCACCGGAGCCGCCGCGGCCGCCCAGCATCTGCATTTCATCGGCGATAATTTCCGTTGTGTAGCGGTCCTGGCCATCCTGTCCCTGCCATTTACGGGTACGCAGCTTGCCTTCGATATACACCTGCGATCCCCTTGCGAAGATACTCGGCCGCGATCTCGGCCAGACGATTGAACATCGCAACGCGGTGCCATTCAGTCCGTTCCTTTTGCTCGCCGGTCTGCTTGTCCTTCCACGACTCGTTGGTCGCGACCGTAAAATTCGTGACTGCAGCACCGCTCGGCATGTAGCGCGTCTCAGGATCGCCCCCAAGATTGCCGACGATGATGACTTTGTTGATTCCGCGGGCCATATACGGATCCCCTGTCTATGATGTGTGATTGAACGCTCGCCGCGGAGTGGCGAGGGGGGCCTATTGTAGAGCCTGACGGGCTAATTTCCAGCCCGACTATCGATTCGGAAACAGCAGATATGCCGAAACATCGGCCTGGCGATAAGCCTGTCCGGCGATCGGATCGATTTCGGTCCCGTTCATGCGGATCGTGATCGGGTTTCGGAACGCCCGGTACGCCCGAATCCCTGCAATGCCAGCCAGATGCAGGCGAGCAGTGCGCAGACGAAAAACACGTCCTCGGGGCGATTCTGCCCTAAGAATCGACCGCCGATCATGCCGCCCGCAAACGCGCCCAGAAATTGCGCGCTGGAGAATACACCCAGCGACGCGCCACGCACGTCGTCGTCGGCGAGGATTGACAGGCGCGCCGGCAGCCCCGCTTCGAGAAAATTGAATCCGCCGAAGTACACCGCGAGGGCGAGAAACACGCTCCAGGTCGCGAAACTCAACAGCGACAGCGCCAGTTGGGCAACAAGAATCATGGTCACGGCAATTCCGATCAGCCGGACTTTGCCGCGCCGGTGGTCGTTCATGATCATCGGCACCGTGACACCGAGGGACACGAGCAGAGCGCCGACATAGACCTGCCAGTGATCGGTCAGCGCCAGTTCGAGTTTGCGGCTCAACAGAAACGGCAGCGCCACGAATGTGGCGGTCATGATCGTGTGTAACAGGAACACGTAGAAATCGATTCTGAGCAGATCGGGCCGAAAAGCCGGCAGTACACGCCAGTTTTCTCCCCGCTCGGGTCGCGGCGTCTCGGGGACGAATCGCAACAACACAGCACCGACCAAGGTCAGCCCGGCCGCGATCCAGAACAATGCCGCGACGCCGAATCTGGCCGCGAGCAAAGGCCCTGCCACCATCGCGACCATAAACGACAGCCCGATACCGATGCCGAACACGGCCATCGCTTTTGTCCGGACCTGTTCGCGTGTGGCATCGGCGATGAGCGCCGATAACGTCGCAGAGATCGCGCCGGCGCCCTGCAGCAGGCGGCCCGCGATCACACCGTAAATCGAGTCGCTCACCGCGGCCAGTATGCTGCCCGCGGCAAAGACACCCAGACCGACCAAAATCACCGGAATGCGGCCCACGCGGTCCGACAGCGCACCGAGCGGAATCTGCAGGCCCGCCTGGGTCAGGCCGTACGCACCGACCGCGAGGCCGATCAGGAACGGTGTTGCATCCTCGAGCTCGCCCGCATAGAGCGACAGCACCGGCAGCAACGCGAACAGACCGAACATTCGAATCGTCGAGATCAGCGCAACGACGCCGACCGTGCGCCGCTCGGACCCCAGCATCTGCGGGCCAGCCTCAGGGTTTTCAGTTGTCATTCCCAATCGTCCTTTGCGCAGACCTCGCGCGGCGGCGTATATTAACAGGTTGCTCCGATATCTCCGCGGCAACCGGCGGAAATTCACCTGACTGGCAAACGATGAAAACGATAGACATTCGCGGTGCACGCACCCACAACCTGCGCAACATAGACGTAAGCCTGCCGCGTGACAAACTGATCGTGTTTACCGGGCTGTCCGGGTCGGGCAAGTCCTCGCTCGCGTTCGACACGATTTACGCGGAAGGCCAGCGCCGCTATGTCGAATCGCTGTCGGCCTACGCCCGGCAGTTTTTGTCGATGATGGAAAAACCGGATGTCGATCATATCGACGGGCTGTCGCCCGCGATCTCGATCGAACAAAAGTCGACGTCGCACAATCCGCGTTCGACGGTCGGCACGGTCACCGAAATTTACGACTACCTGCGCCTTTTGTATGCACGCGCGGGCACGCCGCGCTGCCCGGATCACGACACGCCGCTCGAAGCTCAGACCGTAAGCCAGATGGTGGACCAGGTCCTCGCCCTCCCCGAAGGCAGCAAACTGATGCTGCTTGCGCCGGTCGTGGCCGACCGCAAAGGCGAACACGTACAACTCATGGCCGACCTGCAGGCTCAGGGTTTCATTCGCGCGCGCATCGACGGAGAGGTCTATGAACTCGACCAGCCACCGTCACTCGACCTGCGCCGCAAGCACAGCATCGACGCAATCGTCGATCGCTTTCGAGTCAAGGAACATCTGCGGCTCAGGCTTGCCGAATCCTTCGAGACGGCACTGCGTCTCGCCGATGGCGTCGCGCGCATTGCGTATATGGACGACGACGGCGCCGAGGAGATCGTTTTTTCCGACCGCTTCGCGTGCAATCACTGTGGCTACAGCCTGACAGAACTCGAGCCGCGACTGTTTTCGTTCAACAACCCGACCGGCGCATGTCAGAGTTGTGACGGTCTCGGCGTCAAACAGTTCTTCGACGCCGAACGCGTCGTCGTCAATTCGGGATTATCGCTGGCCGGTGGCGCGATTCGCGGCTGGGACCGCAAGACGACGTATTACTATCAGATGATTTGCAGCCTTGCGAATCACTACGACTTCGATGCCGAAACGCCGTTTAACGAATTGCCGGAGAAACTGCAGAAGATCGTGCTGTACGGCAGCGGCAACGAGAAGATCGATTTTTTCTACGAAAACACGCGCGGCATGCAAATCAAACGCAAACATCGCTTCGAGGGCGTGCTGCCGAATCTCGAACGACGTTATCACGAGACCGAATCGAGTGCCGTGCGCGAGGAACTCAGCAAGTTCCTCAACAGTCAGGCCTGTCCGGACTGCGGCGGCACGCGGCTCAATCGCGCGGCGCGGCACGTGTTCGTTGCGGACAGAACGCTGCCGGAGATAACGAACCTGTCGGTCGGCCACGCTCGCGAATTCTTCGAATCGATGCAGCTTAAGGGATGGCGCGCTACGATTGCCGATAAGATCGTCAAGGAAATCGGCGACCGACTGGGCTTCCTGTCTGACGTCGGACTCGACTACCTGTCGCTGAACCGCAGCGCCGACACGCTGTCCGGCGGCGAAGCGCAGCGCATTCGCCTGGCGAGCCAGATCGGCTCGGGACTCGTCGGCGTCATGTACATCCTCGACGAACCGTCGATCGGCCTGCACCAGCGCGACAACCAGCGGCTGCTGCGCACCCTGATTCATCTGCGGGATATCGGCAACACGGTCATTGTCGTCGAGCACGACGAGGAAGCGATTCTTGCGGCGGATCACGTCGTCGATCTCGGGCCGGGTGCAGGCGTGCACGGGGGGCAGGTCGTCGCGGCGGGCACACCGGCCGAGATTCAGCAACATGACGAGTCGCTGACGGGCCAGTATCTGTCGGGCAAGCGCAGCATTGGGGTGCCCGAGGAACGGACGCCCAACGACCCTGACCGGCAGCTTCAGATTCTGGGCGCCAGCGGCAACAATCTGTGCAACGTGGATGCGTCGATTCCGGTCGGGCTAATGACCTGCGTCACGGGCGTCTCGGGGTCCGGTAAATCCACGCTGGTCAACGACACGTTGTACAAAGCCGTGGCCGACGAACTGAATCGTTCGAGCCGCAATCCCGCGCCGCACGCACGCATCGAAGGACTTGAGCACATTGACCGCGTCATCGATATCAGCCAGAGTCCCATCGGCCGTACGCCGCGCTCAAACCCGGCGACGTACAGCGGCCTGTTCACCCCGATCCGCGAATTGTTCGCCGGCACGCAGGAATCGCGGTCACGCGGTTACATGCCGGGCCGCTTCAGCTTCAACGTCAAGGGCGGCCGCTGCGAGGCCTGCCAGGGGGACGGCGTGATCAAAGTTGAAATGCACTTTCTGCCCGACGTGTACGTGCCCTGCGACGTGTGCAACGGACAGCGCTACAACCGTGAAACGCTGGAAATTCGCTACAAGGGAAAGAATGTTCACGAGGTGCTCGACATGACGGTCGAAGACGCGGCCGCGTTTTTCGAAAACGTTCCGGTCGTCGCGAAAAAACTATCGACATTGA
Source organism: Woeseiaceae bacterium (assembly GCA_965224505.1). Classification (GTDB taxonomy): domain Bacteria; phylum Pseudomonadota; class Gammaproteobacteria; order Steroidobacterales; family Woeseiaceae; genus UBA1847. The sequence continues at coordinate 178,076 of CBDCZL010000017.1, read as the reverse complement.
TGGACGTGGGTCTGAGTTACATACGTCTGGGGCAGAATGCGACGACGCTGTCGGGCGGTGAAGCGCAACGCGTAAAACTGGCGAAGGAACTGTCGAAGCGCGACACGGGCAGCACCCTGTACATCCTCGACGAACCGACCACGGGTCTGCACTTCTACGACATCGAACATTTGCTGCACGTATTGCATCGTCTGCGGGATCGCGGCAACACGGTAGTCGTGATTGAGCACAATCTCGACGTCATCAAAACCGCCGACTGGATTATCGACCTGGGGCCCGAGGGCGGCGACGGCGGCGGTCGCATCGTCGCATCCGGAACACCGGACGACGTTGCGGGCGCCGAGGGATCGTTTACGGGCGCGTTTCTGCGCCCGCTACTCACTGCAGGCCGTACTGCCGCTGCGTAGCGATTGGCCGGGCGCGACGTCCTGCAGCAGCCGCCGCCGCAGCGAAGGCAGCAACATCGGAACCTTGCGCCGGTATTGCTTGTACTCAGGCAGTTCCCTGAGAAGATCGCGTTCCTCAAAGTGAATACCGATCAACATGTAAATCGTCAGCCCGGCGGCCAGCAACAGATGCGAAACGGTCATGACCGGCGTCGCCCAGACGACCAGCAGCCAGCCAAGATAGATCGGGTGACGGACGTGGCGGTACAAACCCGGTGTCCGCAACCCCGCGTTTTCGGCGGCGGCATCGAGACAGGCCGTCCACACCTGGCGCAATCCGAACAACTCGAAGTGATCGATCAGGAAGGTCGCAACGATCATGATCGCCCAGCCGGTAAAATATACCAGGTAAATCAACCGCACCCAGAGGCCGTCATCGACAGCCCAGACCATTCCTCCCATCGGCTGCCAGAACAGCAGCAACAGCAACAGCACGACGCTCGACATCATCACATAAGTGCTGCGTTCGAGCGATGGATGCAGGCGAGACCTCAGCCAGCGTTTGAAGCGTTTCCTTGCCATGAGACTGTGCTGCAGACCGAACATAATAATAAGCGCGATGTTGACGGCCAGTGCCTCGCCAAACGGTATCAGCGGTGCCGCGTCGATCGTGCGCGGAACGAGAATATTGCCGAGAAATGCAATACAAAAACCGATACTGACGATGAACAGCAGATACGCGAGCAGGCCGTACATCAACATCAGATCGCGTTTCACGCCCACGCCCTCCCGGTATCGAATCCGGCCTCACGCTCGGACTGCGGCAGGATGTAATCGATCAGCATTGGGTTGACACGATCCGGATCGCTGAGTGGCGCCATATGCCCCATACCGACCAGCCGCACGAGCCGCACGTCTTCGAGCTGCCGGGCCGTCAGTTCGCAGATGCGCTTCGCCGCGGCCGTCGTCGCGGTGCCGCACAGCAGGCGGACCGGCATACGCAGGTCGGAGAGATCACACAGCTCCGCATGTGCCGCGAGAATCGCGTCGTATTCAGCAACCACTTTGGGCATTAGCCGCGCGACCGTACGACGCTTCCTGAATGTCAGTCGCCTCCATGCGCCGGCACGTGACCAGTAGCGAATAAAGCGGCGCGCACCGCGCCAGCGCAGTAGCGGACTGGCACCGATATCACCGAAACCGCTGCGTACACGCCGAATTTCCTGAGCCTCGGCGGTATGCAGGCCAGCGTCGAACAGCACCGCAAAATTGACAGGCTCATAAAGGATCAGACTCCGCACGCGTTCGGGATAACGCTTTGCAAGCAAGGTCGCGACCACACCGCCATAAGAGTGTGCAATCAGATGAAACGGTTCGTCGATGTCTCCGATCTGCTCGATGACGGCGTCGACCTCCTGCTGCAGGCGAAAGCGCCCATCGGTCCTAAACCGCCGTGAGCCGTATCCGATCAGGTCCGGTGTAAATACGCGGCAGCGGCCACGTAATGCCCGGCGCAACGGCCGCCATTGCCCGCCATTGCTGGCGCTGCCGTGCAGGCAAACTACGAGTGGGCGATCTTCCGTCATTTTACAATCCGTCATCGTTGTATTCCTCAGTGCGGCTTCTGTGGCGAGGTGTGCAGTGTCGTCGTAGAATGAGTCCAAAGTCATGACCGCGCACGGACCGAATGCTGACCATTTGCTGACAACCACAAGACACGCAGCAGTGACTGAAAAAAACAACAATAAATCAGAGACTTACCGATTCGGCGACCACATCGTCGACGCGGACCGACGGGAACTGCGCCGGCAGGGCGAAGCCGTCACGATGCAGCCAAAAGCATTTGAACTGCTGCTCTTCCTCGTGCGCAACCGTCATCGCGCGGTCGACAAGGACGAACTGCAGGACGCGCTATGGCCGCGCAGTATTGTGACCGAAACGGCGCTCACACGATGCGTTATGAAAGCGCGGCGCGCGGTCGGTGACAATGCCGAGCGTCAGGCCGTCATCAGGACGGTGCACGGGCACGGCTACCGTTTTACGGCCGAGATAGAGGATGCCGAGGAAGCCGTCGAACCCGCGCCGGCGGATATCGAGAAAATACCGACACCCGAGCGGCAGCCGTTACCCCTGTCAAGGCTCAAAATTCCGGCTGCGATAGCGGCGCTGACGGCCGCGATCGTCGTGTCATGGCTGTTGTTTTCGCCATCCGCAGTCGGCGGACCCGTCCGGCTTGCCGTGCTTCCCATCGAGAACGCGACCGGAGATGCCGAAATGGATTGGGTATCGACGGGACTCATGGAACTGATGAATCGTGTGCTGCAGGACGGCGGTGTTGAGACGGTCAGTTCGCGGGATATCGTCGGCCTTGCCGGCGAAGCGCCCGTGACCGCGCTCGTCGCGACCGGCAGCGAATTCAGAACGAAACTCGCAAAGACCTCGTCCGCGACTCACGTACTCGGAGCACGGCTCGAAAACAACAGCGGCCTGTACCGTCTGACCTACACGCTCGCGGGCAACGATGAACGTCCACTGCGACGCACGATGGTCGGCAGACAACCGACACAACTGGTCAAGGACGTCGTGGACACCGTGACCGCGTTGATCGCTGCGGTACCACCACCGAGCGACGATGTCGGCGATGTCAGCGCCGACGCGTTTCTGAACGAAGCCTACGCGCGTGCAATGGCGCTGTATCACGAAGGCCGCTATCAGGACGCGAAGGAACTGTTCGAAGTCATTATCGAGCAGGAACCGCATCTGTTCTGGCCGCGCTATGAGCGCGCACTGGCGTTGCGAAATCTGCGCGACTTCGACGCCGCCGAACGCGAACTCATCGGGCTGCGCGAACAGACCGAGGGGGACGGTCACGAAAAGGAACGTGCGGCTGTCGAGAATGCACTAGGCATCATGTACATGAACCGGCAGCGTAACGACGAGGCAATGAGTGCGTTTAAAAAAGCGCTGAGCGTATCCGAGGCCGTCGACAACAAACAGCGTATCGCCGCCGTTTACCAGAATCTGAGTCTGCTCAATCGCAATCTCGGCGAACTGGAGACGGCTTTCGACTACATGACCCGATCGGAGCAGGTGTATCGGGACCTGGATATCGAGATTCTTCCAGGAACGCTGCACAACAACTTTTCCGGGATTCTGATCCAGATGGGACAATTCGACGCGGCGGAGCAGCACTCGAAGCTCGCGATAGAAAGTTTCCAGTACCGTGGGCAGCGCCTTTTCGAAAGCTATGCGCTCAATCGTCTGTCCGACATCTACATAAAACTGCGTCACTATGACGAGGCAACCGAGATGGCGGAACGGGCACTGGCCGTGCGGCGCGAACTCGACGACAACTACGGCGTCGGCTCCAGCCTGATCAACATCGCGGATATCGCAGCACAACGCGGCAACTACACAAAATCGCTGCAGTACGCGAAACAGTCTTACGAAATAGGCACCGACATCGACGATCACCGAATCGTCGTGGCGGCCCTGCTGCGCATTGCCCGCGCCGAGTCCCGGCTCGGCAATCTGCAAACGGCGGCAGCACACTACGACTCTATGGAGACCATCGCGAGGGTCGCCGACGACGCCCACAACGTGTTTCGGGCACGGCTCGGCAAAGCCGAGACGTTCGTGGACCGCGGCCGGTATGACGAAGCGCTCGCGATCGGCAATGCACTGCTGGACGAAGCCCGGCTCGCCGATCGCAGACGTGAGGAAACGGCCGGGATGCGGATCGTCGCGAGCGTGCACGCCGCTCGCAACGAACATGCCGAGGCCGTCGACGTGCTCAGGGAAACGCTCGCAATCGCAACCGACATCGAAGACAGCGTCGTCGGCGCGTCGGTGCATATCCGGCTCGCGGAATCTCTGCTCGCGCTCAACGATACCGAAGCGGCCGCAGCACACGTCGCGGCGGCAGCCAGCGACCGCCCCGAGGACTATGACAGTCTGAAAGTTCAGGCGCGCTACGCGGCGATGACCGGCGATGCGCAGGCGGCCGCGCAACTGATGAGCCTCGCACGCACCAATGCCGGCGAAGGCTGGAGTGACGACGATGGTGAACTGCTTGCCCGCTATCGCAGCGCGCTAAGTCAGTCGCCGGATTGAGGCGGCGCGTCGAATCGGCCGTTGCGAAGAAACCGAATCGTCAATTCGATAGGCCGCCGCATACGCATCATGAAGGCGTGTGAATGATTAACCATTACGAAATCGGCCATGCCCTCCAGATGAGTGTCCGATACCGACACCCTGCCGTCGTCGGGATTTTCGAGCACCGCCGATGTGAGCGGATCGATGGTGCGATTACCCGCAATCACGCCGAGTTCGAAATTCGCCGGACCCAATGCCAGCGGTACGCTGTCGTCCCCTTTTCCGAGCTGACGTCCCGCAGGACCGTTCAGCCAGTCGAATCCCGGCACGCCTCCGAGTGCATCCACGGCCGCACTCCCCTGGTTGGGCGGCCCAAGCATGACGACGCGGCCAAGTTCCGGAATGTCGAATTCACTTAAGTACTGCCGCAGCAAAATTCCGCCGAGCGAGTGCGTCACAAAGTGAATTTTTTCGACGCCCTCGATTTCGCGGCAGCGGCTGAGCCCCTCCGGAACCGCGATCCTCGCCAGGTCTTCAATGACGTGTTGCCGCGACGGGTAATCGATGTTTGCCGTGACGAAGCCTGCATCGAGTAGTGCGTCCTCCATCGCGCCCATCGACGATGCCGACCGCATCAGTCCATGCAGCAATACAACACATTCTGTCGCAGATGCCTGGTGCACAATCAGTATCGCCAGCAGGGCCGGTAAACAACGTCTCATCGACGCTTAGACTGTCGAAACAAAGCCGTGTTCGCGCATCTGCCGATCGTGATAGCGGCTCAAAAGCAGCAACGCGAGCACGGCGCCGAGCAGCGCAAGTCCCATGTCCGACTGCGTGTCCCAGACGTAACCCTGTGTCCCCAGAAACGACTCGGCGGCTTCATCGGACAACAACGCGACCCACCATTCGATCAGTTCGTAAAGCGCGCTAAAACCGAGGCAAAAGCTGACGACGAAAAAGTCCCGCCAGCGATCGGAGTTGAATACGCCAAGCCGTATGACCAGTTCGCGTGCGATGATCGCGGGTACAAAGCCCTGGGCGAAATGCCCGAGTTTGTCGTAATTGTTGCGCGTTCCTCCCATCCAGTCGCGCAGCCAGTCGCCGGCCGGCACTTCGGCATACGTGTAATGACCGCCAACCATGAGAATGATGCAGTGGATTAGAATCAACGCGTAGGTCAGCGTGGTCAGCGGGAATCGTTCGCGCGTAAACCACAGGATCAGCGCGCCGATCACGGCGGGTGCAACCTCGAGCATCCAGGTAACCGTATCCTTCGGTTGGATACCCGACCAGATCAGCACAGCCAAAAACAAAACTATCCAGACAACGCGCCAGTTCATGACGGTGACCCTCCCTCATCGACAGCGATCGACGCCCGCGAACGCCACAGGCCGCGTGAGCTGAAACACTCCCATACCCACGGCAACCAGCGCAACAATGCGAAACTCAGCCACAGAGCCCACGCCAGAATCAGACCTTTGTAAACCCAAAGCGGCACAGTGACCATATGCGCCTGCGGCAATAGCGCACTCGAACGGTCGGCAAACCATCTGAGCTGGCCGGCATGGGAATCGTAGCCGCTGACGTGCATATCCGGCGCACCGAGCAGACCGACGGGGAGCGCACTCACAATAACGAGCAGCGCGATCACTGTTGCCGTTCCGATCAGTACCTGCACGGCGTTAAACTGCCAGGGTCGCAGTTCTGCCTCCCACCTGGCACGTATTCCGCACAGCAGCAGCCAGCCGGCGACCAGCAGCAATGCAGACCAGTTGAACGTGCTGAACCCGAGCCCGAGCAACAACCAATGGTGAAATTTCAAAGGCGTCAGCTTAACGCGTGCGAGCAACCACGCCAGCACGAGCAGTGCCGCCAGCTCCGACCAATACAGTACCGCCGGCCCCAACGCGGGACCGCCGGTCGCGAGCAGCCAGCGGTCCCGCGGGACACCCGCCCTGATGGTTATGTTGCTGGCCGGCGCACCGGTATCGATCGCAGGGCTCGTCCAGCGGACCCCCATCGGACCGCTCTTAAGCCAGCGTACGTGAATCTCGTGCTCACCGGGCAGTATCGGAACGGTCAGCCTGCCCTTGTCCGCCCGCAGGGTCTGTTCCCTGCCGTCGATGCGAACGCTTGTGATTTCCGCGGCTTCGGGCAACCTGAGGTCATGCTGAGCACCACTCGTACTTCGATATTCGAGCCGCAGATCGACGTCTCTCGTACGCCCCCCGTCCGACACAAAAACGTCCACTGAATCGAACGCAAGCGTTGAACCGGCGCTCGCCTCCGGACGCGTCGCTGTGAGTATCAGCGTTTCGCCGTTTCGCGGGTGAAACACCGCCGTCCGCACGCCTTTCGCCCCCTCGGGGTTGTTGCTCTCCGGAATCCCGGCGAACTCGGCGTTCCATATGTTGCCGACTACGAAACGCCAGACTTCAGTCCATGCACCGGCATCAGGGGCCGTCATCGTCAACGGCGACGAAAGCGGCAGATTCGATGTCCAGGTTACCGATTGCTGACGCGGCGCCATTGACACGACGATGCGACCGTCATTGTGCGTGAATTCGCCGCTCACGACGGTCTCGCCAGGGAGCAAGGGCACCTCCAGCGTCAGCGCGCCCTGTGCAGGCGCCACACGCTCCACCGTGGTCACAACCTGCCAGTCCAGGTCGAGTTCCAAGGTACGCGTGACACGGGCAAACACGGGAAACCGGCTGCTCTCCCAGCGCGCCTCACCTCCGCCACCGCCGCGCAGACGTGTGAGCTGCAGCGATCCCGATGTCAGCCGTCGCTCGACAACCCCTGCGACGTGCCAGCCAGCGGCCGTGACATTGAGCTGACGCGGAGCCAGTGGGAACGGCAGTTCCAGGGTGTCCGCGGCGGGGATCGATCCGCGCAGACTGACCGTATTCCGGCCGGCGCCTACGAGAAGCCACAGCGCGCCACCGCGTGCACGCACCAATTGCGCAGCGCCGTTTTCCACCGACACAAGATCCGGGCGCCAACCCGACAGACTCCCTGGCAATGGAACTGCGACATCTTCGACGGCGTGAATATGCAGCACGAGCGCGATCTCGTCGCGGCCCACCTCGACGTCGGCAACCGCAATTTCGGCACAGCGCGGTGCGCAGCCGGGCGCTTCGAGCAGCCGGGCGCGCAACTCATCGAGCACGTCGGTATCCGGGATCTGCGCGGCCGCCTCAGACATGAATCCCGGCCCCACGCTCAGCAGTCCCATGGCAGTTACGATAGCCGCAACCGCCGCATTCGCTCTGAGTTTGCGAAGCAGGCCGGACACATCTCCGGCACGGCGCGGCAGACGGGTTGCGAGCACCGCAGCAAACGCGAGCAGCAACAGAACGCCGACAATGCGTACCGAACTCACGAGCCAGCGCGGCATCACGACAAGCCGCATGGATTGCTCAGCGTCTACCGGGCCGCTCCATGACAATGTGTACGCATTCCACTGCCAGGCAGGGATACCGGGGCCGGCCTGCACGATCGCGTTGGGCGCGTACCGAGAGAATGTCTTTTGCTGCAACGATAAACCGCCGACCACGATTTCTTCGATTTGCTCCACCGAGGGCGACAACGCCGATTTGTCCTGGAACGGTTCGCGCTCCGGACTCGGAGGCGCGGATTGCCGTGGATATCCCTCGTCATCCAACGCATCGACCGCCGCGGCGTATCCATACGTCACAGCCTGAGGCTCGAGCTGCGGATACACGGCCATGCGAATCTGATTGACGAAGAACGGCAACAGCGCGACGGCCAGCAACAGTGCGCTGACGACCTGATAGCCGAGTACGGCCTGGCGTAATCGCCCGGCCGGAGCCACGCGCAGCAATGCGATCGCAATCAACAGATTCAGCCACAGCCAGGACGGCGCACCCGCTTCGTGGTAGGTCAGCGCCAGTGCGGCCAGCGCGATCAGTCCCGCGCGGCCACCGAACAGCCGCCATCCCGAAATCGTGATGATGAGCACGAGGAAAAAATCGAGCAGACGCCATTGCCCGACCCAGCTTCCGCGTGCACGATCGACCCCCAGCGCCAGCAGCAATTTGTGACCAGGGGGCAGGTTGAGCGTCGCCGAAACATCGGCAAAGCGCGAAGTCCAACCACTCACGGGCACTGAGCCTCGGGCCTCAATGCGGCCAATGACGCCGACATCGACGTTTTCGTTGCGCACCTCAACGCCCGTTTCGCCTTCGCCGGCGCCGCGTGTCACGAGCATCGGCTCGCCGTACTCCATCGCGCTCAGAAGTTCGAACGGTTGCTTCATATCGAGCCGCCAGCCGGTCTGCATCTTTCCGCCAATCGCATCTTCGACAACGAATCCGCCACCGTCGAAATCGAGCCACAGCGTGCGATTGAGACTCAGTTCATTGCGTGCCGAGGTCACACCTCGGCTTCGTTCGGTAACCGTCAGCGTCCCGTTTTCTCCAAGACGAAAGGCCGGATACTCCAGCCACTCTCCGGGCACCCCTACCTGCGACGGATCAACGGGCGGCGCCCCTTCGGCCGCGGTTACCCGAAGTGCGTCACTGGACACGAAACTCCAGATTTCCTGTGCAGGCATGTTGGAACGCGCGACCGGTTTGGCGACCGTGTTCAGGACACCGTGCGCGCGCGCATTCAGCAGAACCTCCCAGCGCCCGGGCCGCAGCTGCAATCGCAGTTTGCCATCGGGCTCCAGTCTCGCGGGCAGCGCGCTTTCGAGACTCACAGGAATGAATTCGTCGGGAAGAATCGAAGAAAATGCCTCTTCCCGAACACTGCCGGCAACGTCTACCTGCAGTTTCGTGATGAGCGTGCCCGGCACATCGTCGGACAGCAGCCGGTAAACCGTGGTCTGTACCGCGTCCTGACTGCGAGTGTCCAGGTGGCGCTCGCCTAGAAACAGGCCGTTTTGATTGATCTCGGGCCTCGATACCCTGCGGTCGTCCAGCGACAAGTTCACAAGGCCCGTATTCATGGGCAGCGGCAGTACGGCAGGGCGCTCACCCCAGCCGAAGCGGCCGCTGAGTTGCCATGATCCTGGCGGCAACCGCACCGACGGACGTCCGCCGCGCTCGATCACGTTGACCGGCTGACGATTCGCCGTGACATTGGCGGGCCAGTACCTGGCATCGCCCGGCAACGCCACCCACTGGTCGTCCGAGTATATGTGCCATTGCTGGTCGAACTGCGCCCCGCTCGCAACGACGTTCAGCTCAAGCGGCCGCGCCCAGGCGCAGACGAAGTCCTCGCGGGACTGCGCCGCGGCGTTAAAAAAGAACGGGCAGTCGCGATATGCACGGTCCTTCAGCACCCATTCCTGCCAGTCCTGCAGCTCCTCCGGAATATCCAACTGCGCCGCAGCACTACCGGTCGCAGCGATGAGTAAAAATACCCCTGTCAGAATTGTGGGTTTTAATTTCAATGCCATTAGCGCTCTCCCTTACGTTCACCGACGGACAGTACCGATAAACGACTTGCGATTGTCTGCGGGGTTAGTAATGCGGCGGACGCTCATCAATCGCCCTATCGCTGCTCCCGGCATCGCCCATATCCCGGACCCGTTCGACAATCGAGCGGCACAACGCCTCGAGCTGCATGATCCTTGCCTGCTGATCCGTGACGACATCGTTCAGCTCATTCAACACGTGATCCTGGTGAGCGAGCCTCGACTCAAGCTCAACAAAGCGTTCATCACTCATGCGCATCCCCTGCCGACGTCCTCTATTTCGAGTAGCATACACGCGTTTTCACTACGACGATGTCCATGTCTCTGGTTCGATTCGATTCGGTCAGTCTGGAGTTCGGCGACCTGCGCTTACTGCGCGAGGCCGAACTCACGCTGGAACCCGGCGAGCGCGTGTGTCTGATCGGCCGCAACGGTGCCGGAAAATCGACGACGCTGAAATTGATCACGGGCGAACTGCAGCCGGACCGCGGCGACATCGTCTGGCGTTCGAATCTCGTGGTCAGCCAGTTACGCCAGGACCTCCCCGCGGCCGAGGCGCTGTCGGTTCGCGATACGATTCGCGCGGGTTTGGACGATGTGCGATCGCTGGTGTCCGAGTACGAACGTCAATCTGCACTCGAACTCGACAGGCGCGGCCTCGCGGAACTTGAGGCACTGCACGCAAAAATCGATGCCCGCGACGGCTGGCACGCTGAGCAGCGAGTCGAGGCAACGATATCCGAATTAAAACTGCCGGCCGACCGCCACATGAGTGAGCTGTCCGGTGGCTGGCGTCGTCGGGTGGCGCTCGCGCGAGCGCTCGTGCAAAAACCCGATCTGCTGCTGCTCGACGAACCTACCAATCATCTCGACATCGAGACGATTCGCTGGCTTGAGGATCGCATCGCGGGTTTCGCGGGCGCCGTGGTGTTCATCACGCATGACCGCGCCTTCCTGCAGCGGCTCGCAACCCGCATCGTCGAGATCGACCGGGGCAACATCGTCAGCTGGCCCGGAGACTATGCGAACTATTTGCGGCGTAAGGCAAAAGCGCTCGACGACGAGGCGGAAACCAACGCAAAGTTCGATAAGAAACTTGAGGAGGAGGAAGCATGGATTCGTCAGGGCATCAAGGCACGGCGAACCCGCAACGAAGGCCGTGTCAGGGCATTGCAAAGAATGCGCGAGGAGTTTGCCGGGCGCAGGCAGCAGGAAGGTCAGGCCAGAATCCATATCGAGGAAGCAGAGCAATCCGGACGCAAAGTGATTCGCGCGCGCAACCTTAGCTATGGATTTGACGAGCAACCCGTCATCGAAGATTTTTCTCTCAAGGTGATGCGCGGCGATCGCATCGGTCTTATCGGCAACAATGGCGTCGGCAAAACAACGCTGTTGCGGCTGCTGCTGGGAGAACTGGAACCGCGAACCGGTACGGTCAAGCACGGCACCAATCTCGTGATCGGTTACTTCGATCAGCTGCGCCAGTCATTGCGCCCGGACAAATCCGTGGCGTGGAACGTTGGCGAAGGACGCACGTACATTCGGCTCAACGGCAAAGAACGTCACATCGTCGGATATCTGAAGGGCTTTCTGTTCAGCCCCAAACGCGCGATGACGCCGGTCAGCGCACTGTCGGGAGGAGAGCGAAATCGCGTCATTCTGGCAAAACTGTTCACGCAACCAGCAAACCTGCTCGTACTCGACGAGCCTACCAACGATCTTGATATTGAAACCCTGGAGGTGCTCGAACAAAAGCTGTGCGATTACAGCGGTACGCTGATCGTCGTCAGCCATGATCGCGAGTTTCTGGACAATGTCGTGACCAGCACAATCGTATTCGAAGACGATGGCCGGGCACATCAGTATGTCGGCGGCTATTCCGACTGGCTGCGACAGGGACAGATATTAGCCGTAACCGATACACCGGTTGCGGAACCCGGTGCCGGCGAAAAATCCGGCGTTAAACGAAACCGAACGTCACCCAAAAAACTCAGCTACAAGGACCAACGGGAACTCGACGGCCTCCCGGAGGAAATCGAGTCGATCGAACGGCGGATTGTACAGTTGCAATCAGACATCGCGGCTCCGGGATTCTACGCACAGGAGGAAACGACCGTTCGTAAAATCTTAAAGCAACTGGCTGAAGCCGAGACGCTTCTCGACGGACGCACCGAGCGCTGGATCGAACTCGAAGCAAAGAAGGAGGCGCTGAGCAGGATCTGACATCAGAACCGGCGTGTCAGGTAGTAACATCGGTCGCGCATGGGTGCATCGTCGGGATACCGTGTGATCTCGAATCCGACAGATCTGTAGCACCTGAGCGCGGCGGTATTGTGCCGGTAGGCAAATAATCCGCACTGTTCAAAGTCGTACAGCCGTCTCGCGCGCTCCACCAGAGCGGTCACGAGCGATCTGCCGACGCCTGCCCCGCGCATCGACGGGCGTACGATCAGTCGTGCCAGGTGCGCACGGTCATGGCGCTCGCTGATCTGACCGAAGGCCAGAAGCCGCGCAGATTCGTCCTCAAGGCGAAACGAAGAAAACTCGTTCCAGCGGCAATCCTCCGCGAACGTCACGGCGCTGAACGGAAAACGAAAACGCGGCCCGCTCCAGATGTCGACTGCGGCCGCATCGGGAAACCAGGTCATGAGTTCAGCAATATCGGTCTCCGGCGCGGGCAGGAGTTCGTACCTCATTGTCGCGTGCGTGGCAGAGACAGATGCAACACGAGGTAACCCATAACGCCGGACATCAGCGACCCGAGAATGATACCCAGTCGTTCGTCGAACAACATCGCGGTATCCAGCGGCTGCGCTTCGAATGCCAGCGAACCGACGAACAGGCTCATCGTAAATCCCACTCCGCAGAGGATCGACACGCCGTACAGTCCGCCCCACCCTGCGCCGTCGGGCAGTCGTGCCAGCCCGAGTTTGATCGCCGCGAAGCACAGCAGGAAAATACCGACCTGTTTCCCGACGAAGAGTCCGGCGGCGATACCCAGCGGCACCGAATGCAGCAGATCGGAAAAACCGACGCCTTCAAGGCTGATGCCCGCATTCGCAAACGCGAACAACGGCAACACACCGAACGCGACAACCGAGTGCAGATCGTGTTCGAGTTCGCGCAACGGTGAGTGTTTCGGGTCGCGCGTATCGCGCATGGGAATGAAGGCCGCCAGTGCGACTCCGGCGAGCGTCGCATGCACACCGGATTTCAGCACGGCCGTCCACATGATCAGCCCGATCAACACGTACGGCGAAATGGAATTGACCCCGCGCCAGTTCATGAAAGCAAGCACGGTGAGGCACAGAAGAGCGATGACCAGCGCCGTCAGCGACAGGTCGGCGGAGTAGAACAGCGCGATGATGACGATTGCGCCGACGTCGTCGAAGATCGCGAGCGAGACGAGGAATACTTTTAACGTGACGGGTACACGGGAACCGAGCAGCGATAAAATGCCGAGCGCGAATGCGATATCCGTCGCCGCCGGAATCGCCCAGCCCTGCATACCGGCGGGATCGCCACGGTTCATCAGGACGAAAATGCCGATGGGCACGACCATGCCGCCGATGGCGCCGATTGCCGGGAGCAGTACGTTGGCCGGACGCGAGAGTTCGCCTTCGAGAAACTCCCGCTTGAGCTCCAGGCCGACGAGAAAGAAGAAAATCGCCATCAGACCGTCGTTAATCCACAGAATCAGCGGCTTCGCAATTTCCAGCGCACCCACGCGAACCTCAACCGGGGTGTCGAGGAAGTAGGCGTAGAGCGTGTCCGCGGGCGAGTTTGCGACGATCAGCGCAAGCACTGCCGCAACCATCAGCAGGATGCCGCCGGCGGCCTCCATCTGTAGAAAATTTCGAATCGTTGCCTGCATGGTCTGGTCCCGTCAGCGGTCCGCTAGCTGGCGCTATCGAGGACTTCCTGGAAACTGACGCTGAGCCCGCCCGGAGCCACTGCAAAATAGATCTTCTCGCCGTGCGCCTCCATCGGCCCCTGCACCTCTATTCCGGCCTTCGCAGCATTTTGCGCCACCGCATCCGCATCGTCGACGACCAACTGCAGCATCAGGCCGACCGGCATACTTTCGGCCTTCTGCCAGATTTCGACCCAACTGTCGGCACCTGCAGGAATGCCGCAACCGTGAAAACCCTCGCCGCCACCGAGGTCCCGCTCCTCCAGTGGGCCGTGTGAAAAACTCCGCCATCGGCCGGGTCTCTTCGGCTACTGCGCAAAACCGGATACCGAGTAACTTCATCGTCGTTGCTCCTGAACCGGGCTTAATTCGCCGGATATTTTTTTCGCATGACCTGCACGGATTTTCTGATGATCCGCTCCAGAACCTTCTCGTCGATATCCGCTAGCCTGCGGATATAGAGGCAGGACTTTCCGGTTTTACACTTGCCGAGCTTTTTCATCTCCGCTGCGAACATTTTGAACCCCGGCATGATGTACACAGTCAGCGCCTGCTTGCGCGGTGAATAACCCGTGAGCATCGCATCGCCTTCGCGACCGCTTGCGTACGTGTAGTGATACTGTCCGTAGCCGACGATACTCGAGCCCCACATCTTTGCCCGCTTGCCGGTCGCGCGGCGCATCATCGCAGCAACGCGTTTCGCATCGGCGCGTTTTTGTTTGTCGTCAATGCGTTTTAAGAACTCGGCAACACTGGCATTGTGCGGACGCGTTTTGTTCTCGCTCATGGACGGGCGCCTCAATGCGACGTTCCGTACAGACGATCGCCTGCGTCACCAAGCCCCGGAACGATATACTTGTTGTCATTAAGTCTCTCATCTATGGCAGCAGCATAAATTGGCACGTCGGGGTGCCGTTTCTCAACCAGCGCAACACCTTCCGGGCAGGTCACGATACACACGACGACGATATCGTCGGCACCCTTTTCCTTGAGTTTGTCGAGCGCATCGGCCGTTGAGCCGCCGGTTGCGAGCATCGGGTCGATGACGATGCAGGTGCCGCCGCGTATCTGCGGCGGAAAGCGCTCGTAGTAGGTGACGGGCAGCTTGGTCTCCTCGTCGCGATACAGCCCGACAAAACCGACGCGCGCGGTTGGCACGAGGTCCAGTATTCCGTCGAGCATGCCGACACCCGCGCGCAATATCGGTACCACGACGAGGTCGGTATCGAGTTTTCGGCAGGTCGCCGAGGCAACGGGCGTCTGCACTTCGACGGTCTTCGTTCTGACCAATTTTAGTGCCTCATAACAGATGAACATCGTAATCTCGGTTGCCAGTTCCCGAAATCGCTTATGCCCCGTATCCACGTCGCGGATGATCGCGAGCTTGTGCTGTACGCAGGGATGATCGATCAGAATAGCCATAAATAAACTCCAGGAAACTACGCCCTGAGGCGCAATAAAGGCCGCTCCGCGTCGATCAGCACATTTCCGAATTTACCGCTCAGTTCGTAGCGGTTCTCGGCTAATTGCTTCAGGCCGTGAATTGCACCGTGCCCCAGTCGCTCAACCACGTCGGCTATCGACCCGTCGGGAGTACTGCTCTCGCTAACGCGCTCACAGAACGGAAACTCAATGACTGCCGCTCGAATACACACCCGCTCACTCGGTCGAGGCTTCTCGTAGAACGGATGTTCCGGTGTCAGTTCCACGTCGACATCGATGACCAGCATCTCGGCTTCAAGGTGCCAGGACAACGCAAACGAGCTTGTTAGTTGCACGCCGGAAAACTCACTGAAATCCTGCCAATCGGCGTTTT
Source organism: Woeseiaceae bacterium (assembly GCA_965224505.1). GTDB lineage: Bacteria > Pseudomonadota > Gammaproteobacteria > Steroidobacterales > Woeseiaceae > UBA1847. The sequence goes on along the minus strand of CBDCZL010000017.1, from coordinate 162,417 downwards.
CGCTGATCTCGCTCACCGGCCATCCCTATTTCTGATAGGCGTTTCCCGATTTTCAGTCGCTTCACCCGGCGTGACGAACAGCATCTGCGTTGGCCTGGCGATCTTTGCCGTGTGCCACATGCCGCGCGGCACGACGACAAACTGGCCCGGTTCAGTCAGTGTTATTGAGCGGTCGCCCCGTGATTCGGCAAACACCATTTCGGCGGCACCCGACATCAGCAGCACGATTTCATCGCCGGCAGGATGTACCTCCCACGTCGGCCAGTCCGATTCGAAGCGATGACACGAGATCAGCGTGTGTCCCGCAAAGCTGCCGTAGATTTCGTCCAGCTTCGCGAACAACTCGTCGTCAACCGGCACCGTCTGTGCTTCGAGCCGGTCGGTCATCACAACGAAATCTGATGCAATGTGCAGGGGGTCGTTCACTGGCGGCCTCTTTGTCGTTATTGCCTGCGAGTATAGCCTACCCGAAGGTGCTTCCGACCCACCGTCCGATCAGATGAGACAGCACGACGACAAGCATCGCTATACCGAGGTGCTCAAGTACGGTCTGCCACACCGGATCGCCGTGCGTCCTCGCCAGCAGTATGCTCAAAACGACGATGACGAACATGCCCCAGACGACCGAAGCGGCGACGGCACTAGTGAGTGGCAGGAGCAGCAACGGAACCGCGAAACTCAGCGCGAAAACGAATTTCGTTACAAAAGTCCACAATGTGGCCGCCCACACCTGTTGGTGATCGCTGTCGGGATCGGATTCCTCGGCGAGATGAATACCGAGCGCGTCGGACATGGCGTCGGCAACGGCAATCACGAGGATGCCACCGAGCACCGCCGCCATCGATTTTGTTCCGGCGTGGAGCCCCGTGATCAGCCCCAGGGTCGTTATGACACCCGACGTCGCACCAAAAAAAAGCCCCGTGCGCGCACCGTCACTCTCAAGAAACCGCACGGTGTCAGGTACAACCCAACGGTGTCAGAGACTTAAGGCTGGTGTCGGGTACCGCCTGAAGTGTGAGGCCGTACAGCCGAATGGCCTCGGTCTCACCTGGCATCGTGATCATGCGCTCATAGTTCATATCGAGTTTTTTTATCAGCGCAATTGACGCAGCGTTTTTCGACGAGACAATTGCCGTCAGACGCGGCAGCGCCAACACATCGCGCGCGTAGGCAACAACCGACACAGCCGCCTCGGCTGCGAGGCCATTTCCCGTGTAGTCCGGCAGCAACGCAAACCCGATATCCGGATCGTCGAGGATGTCGCGTTTGAACAGCCCGCAGATACCGATCTGATTGCCGTCTTCCTTGAGCGTAAGGCAGTACGGTCCGTATCCGTACTCGCGAAACAGCCTGGCGGGTCCCGTTTCGATGGCTTCGCGCGCTTCGTCGGGCGTACGGATTCCTCGGTCGCTGACGAACTGAATAAACGCAGGATCGTTCCAGATTGCCAGCATCAGATTGACATGTTCGAGCGTCACAGGCGTCAGCCACAGTCGCGGTGTTTCCGCAATGCAGTCAGGCGGCGCTTCTCCGAAATCGGGCATCGTTACTCCTCGTCGCTGTCCAGATACTGCCAGGTGTCTGCACCGTCCAGGTGGCGAATCGGAATATCCACAATCAAATGCGGATCACACAGTCTGAAGTTTACGGCCATTCGAGCGTCCGGTTCTCCCGATTTGTCGACCCAGTGCGTTGTACAGCCACAACTACGGCAAGAGTGGACGTCAAGCGTTTCGTCACCCTGACAATAGGCTATTGTAGCGCCTGGACTCATCGACAGTTTAATGTCGCTACGCGGCGCATACGCCCAGTACGCGGCCAGCCGCCGGCACAGCGAGCAGTTACACGACGTCAGCCACTCCGGGGTACTCGGATAGACGAACCGCACCGCACCACAGTGGCAACTGCCGAGCCAGCGAGTCAAACCAGGCTCCGCAAGAACACGGCTTATCTCAGCGGACGAATGCCGACTGCATGCCGAATCCGCTCCAGATACGGTACCGCGACCTCGCGCGCGCGGTCCGCGCCGCGCAGCAACTCATGCTCCACGACCGCCGGGTCGGCGATCAGTCTGTCGTACTCCCGTCTTGCCGGCCCGACATGATCGTTGATGTATTCGAACAGCTGTTGTTTCATCGTACCCCACGCAATGCCTTCGGCATACTGCCTCTCAATCTCCGAAACTTCGGCGGGCGTCGCAAACGCCCGGTAGATGTCGTACAAGGTACTGCCCTGTGTGTCCTTCGGCTCACCGGGTTCAAGGCTGTTGGTTTTGATCTTCATGATCAGCTTACGCATCCGTTTTTCCGGCGCAAACACCGGGATCGTATTATTGTAACTCTTGGACATCTTGCGGCCATCGAGTCCCGCGAGCACTGCGGTGCTGTCATCGATCACAGGCTCGGGCAGCACCAGCACCTCGCCATAATGATGGTTAAACCGCTGCGCGATATCCCGCGCCATTTCGACATGCTGTTTCTGGTCCCGCCCCACCGGCACGCGAGTGGCTTTGAACATCAGAATGTCGGCGGCCATCAGTATCGGATAACTGTACAACGCCATCGTAATGCCCTTGTCCGGGTCCTTGTTGCCGCTGTCGAGATTCTGCTGCACCGAAGCCTTGTAGGAATGCGCACGATTCATCAGACCCTTTGCGGTCATGCTCGTCAGTATCCACGTCAACTGCGGAATTTCGGGGATGTCCGACTGACGGTAGAACACCGCGTTGGAAACATCCACACCGAGTGCGAGCCACGCCGCCGCGATCTCCAGTGTGGACTGACGAATTTTTTCCGGGTCTTCGTTCTTCGCAAGCGCATGAAGATCGGCCAGGAAATAGTAGTTCTTCTTCCCGGGGTCTTTACTCGCCGCGATACCCGGCCGAATCGCGCCCACGTAATTGCCAATGTGTGGCGTACCGGTTGTGGTGATTCCGGTCAGATAGATGTCTTCGCTCATGCAGTCACGGCCTCGCTAACGGCAGGCCTTTCTCCGTGTGCCTCGTTTGAATTTCGGGGTTTAATATCCCGCCGCCTGTCCATCCTTGCGGGACTCGGACGCGCCATAATACACGCTCTGTGCACTGTCCCACAGAATCGCCTGATAGCCGCCAAAACTTCCATTGGACAGCCCCAGCGTGTGGCCTCTGCGCTGCAGTTCGCTGCGCACCTGATCGGAAAATCCGCGTTCCAGATGCAGGACGCCGCCATCGTCCATCGTTTCGCCGGTCGGTTGCGAGGACCCGGTATGATTGATGCGCGCCGCGTCGCCCGCCTCCTGCAGATTCATGCCAAAGTCCACCATATTAACGATGATCTGCGCGTGACCCTGGGGCTGCATGGCACCGCCCATCAGGCCAAAGCTCATGAACGGCTTTCCGTCCCGCATCGCGAACGCTGGAATAATCGTATGAAACGGCCGCTTACCTGGCGCCACGACATTGGCGTGACCGGCTTGCAGCGCAAACAAACGGGCGCGATTCTGCAACACGAACCCCAGTTCCCCTGGAATCATTCCTGAGCCCATTCCAACGTAGTTACTCTGAATCAGCGACACCATATTGCCGTCGGCATCTGCGACGGTCAGATAGATCGTGTCGCCATGCGGCGCAGGCGACCGGCCGGCGGGCAGGTTGCGCGACGCCCGAACCGGGTCGATCAGCTTACGGCGCTCGGCCGCGTACTCCTTGGAAATCAGCCAATCGACAGGCACGTCGGCGAAGTCCGTGTCGGCGTAATATTTCGCCCTGTCCTCAAACGCGAGCTTCTTCGCTTCGGTAAATGTGTGCACGTAGTCGGCGCTGTCAAAACCCATGCCGGCAAGATCGAAACCCTCAAGGATATTCAGAATCTGCAGTGCGGCGACGCCCTGCCCGTTCGGTGGCAGCTCGAATATCTCCCAGCCACGATAGTTTGCCGACACCGGCGTAATCCATTCCGATGTATGTTCAGCGAGATCGTCGTAACGAAGCAGGCCGCCGTGTTCGCTCATGTGCGCGTCGATCGCACGAGCGATACTGCCCTTGTAGAACTCGTCACGTCCTTTGTCCGCGATCCGTTCATACGTCGAGGCCAGCCGCGGGTTGCGGAACACGTCGCCTTTGGCCGGCACATCGCCGCCCGGCATGAAAGTCTCGGCAAACCCCGGATATTCGGCGATGCGGGATTTGTTGAGCTGAAAATACGACGCGATGATCTCCGACACCGGAAATCCGTTACGTGCGTAGCCAATCGCCGGGGCAAGCAGTTCCGACATCGGCAGGCGCCCGAAACGAGCGTGAAGTTCGAACCAGCCATCCACAGCGCCCGGCACACTGACTGGCAACGGCCCGAAGGTCGGAATCGAGTCGATACCGTTGTCCCCAAAGTACTTGAGTGTCATCGCCTTTGGCGCACGCCCCGACGCATTCAGACCGACAAGTTCGCGGTTCTCCGCGTCCCAGACGATGGCGAACAGATCGCCGCCAATACCGCAACCGGTCGGTTCCATGAGTCCGAGCGCGGCGTTCGCAGCAATTGCCGCATCCACGGCACTGCCGCCGCGTTTTAGAATATCCACGGCAATCTGCGTCGCAAGCGGCTGGCTTGTCGCCGCCATTCCGTGCGCTGCAATGACTTCAGACCGCGATGCATGCGGCATGCCGGCCGGCCGATCGTAGCCTGGCTCAGCGGCTGCCACGTCGCCTGCCGCGAACAAGAAAACCACCGTCAGAGTTACCCATCTGTCTGCCTTCATCCCGAGCCCCGCGCTCCGTACAGACACTATCATGGCACTCGCAGCCACATGCGACAACAGGGTATGATCGTCGCATGATGGCCGTACCCTCAAACGCCGAGCCGACACTCGCCGCTCTTTACGCCGACCACGTCGCGAGGCTTCAGAAACACCACGATCGCGCGCTGGAGCGCGCGGGCGCCAGTCACGCCGTCATCTTTTCCGGCAAGCCGTCGATCGCATTTCTCGACGACTATCAAATGCCGTTTAAGCCCAACCCGCACTTCGTGAGCTGGGTACCGCTGACGGATGTGCCGCTCTCGTACATCGTGTACGGGCCCGGCGAAACACCGCGACTGATTTACTACCAACCGAAAGACTACTGGCATGTTGTCCCCGGTCGTCCCGAAGGTTACTGGACCGCGCACTTCGACGTATACGTTGTTCACTCCCTTGAAGACGCAGCACGGCTGCTGCCTGAGAATCGCGACAACTGCATTCTGATCGGCGATACGGGCGACGAGGACGTCGGCATGGGCATCGACCGCAGTAATCCCACGACGGCACTGAATATTCTGCATTTCGCGCGCGGTGTAAAAACCGAGTACGAAATCGCGACCCTGCGGCTCGCGTCGGCACGAGGCGCCGCCGGGCACACTGCTGCGGAGACTGCGTTTCGCGCCGGCGCGTCCGAGTTCGAGATTCACCGCGCATATTGCAAGGCCGTCAGTCATACCGACGCCGAACTGCCTTACAGCAACATCATCGCGCTCAATGAACACGGTGCCGTACTGCACTACACGGCGCTCGACCGCGAACCACCTGCGGAACCGCGCTCGTTTCTGATCGACGCGGGCGCCCAGGTGCACGGTTATGCCTCAGACATCACTCGCACGTATTCCGCCGGCGACTTGCGCTTTACGGAACTCATCAAACGAATGGAGGCCATGGAGCGATCGATTGTTCAGCATGTCATGCCCGGCGTCGACTTCCGGGATCTGCACATCGAGACTCATCGCCTGCTGGCTACGGTGCTGGCCGATGCCGGACTGGCGAGCGGCAGCCCGGACACACTGCTGGAAACGGGTGTCACGGCGGCGTTTTTCCCGCACGGGCTCGGGCATCTGCTCGGTATACAGGTGCACGACGTGGGCGGGTTTTTGGAAAACGAATCCGGCGCCGGCATCGACCCGCCAAGCGGTCACCCGTTTCTGCGCCTCACGCGTGTACTTGAAGAGGATATGGTACTGACCATCGAGCCGGGTCTGTACATCATCGACATGCTGCTGGAAAACCTGCGCGGCACGCCGGCTGAGCACCATGTCAACTGGGACACCGTGGAATGGCTGCGGCCTTTTGGCGGCATCCGCATTGAGGATAACGTGCGCGTGCTTAAGGACGGTCCGGAGAATCTGACCCGAGATGCCTTTGCGCAGCTTTGAGCCGCGCCTTAACGCGCGCGCCGCGGCGTTCCAGCATCGGCCGCATTTTGTGCCCCAGCCAGGGAAACAGGTAGGACACAGTTGTCAGCAAACCGCTGAGCTTCGGCATCGTTTCTTCGCGAACGTTGTTGCCGCAGAGATCGAGAATGGTCTGCGCAACGTCCTCGGCACTGCTGATCGGCTGCGAAAACGTCAGATCGGCCGTCTCATCGATGTTTTTCATGATGAACGCCGTATCGATCGGCCCGGGTGAAACCAGCCCGATCTTGATGCCCGAACCGCGCAATTCGAATTCCAGCGACTGCGAAAACGAACGCAGGCCGGCCTTGCTCGCCGCATACACCGCGCTGCCGGGTACGCTGGTCCTGCCTGCAAGCGACCCGACGTTGATGATCGCACCGCCGCCCGCTTCTTTTATGTAAGGAATTGCAAGACGGCTGAGGACGATCGGCGCGCGCAGGTTCACATCGATCATGTTCGCCAGATCGTCGGCGCTGACACTTTCAACATCGCCGCGATGATGACACGCGGCATTGTTGATTAACACATCCAGGCGACCGAACTCGTATTGCACTTTTTTAAACAGGTCGGCGCAGGCATCCGCATCGGAAACGTCCATCGCGAACAATTCCACCTGCGACTTGTCGCGCAGTTCGTCGGCGATGGCCTCGAGGTTTTTGCGGCTGCGCGCGATCAGCATCAGCTTTGCGCCCGCTTCCGCAAAGAGGCGCGCCGCTGCTGCGCCGACACCGTCCGATCCGCCCGTAATGACGACGGATTTGTCTTTGAAAATCATGACGTGATTTTAGGGTCTGCCAACAGTGAAAGCCATCTCACAGGCCGAGGTAGCCCTTTATCTTACTCCAGAAATTCGACTCCCAGCCATACACATCGAGCTGGTCCGGGTCCAGCGGCACCGTGGGCATTGTCGTGTCCGGGCATTGCAGGTCGTTCGCCGCGCCATCGCCGGGCTTCAGTTCCAGCACACCCGATCGGCTGTCGCGAGCTTCCGTCAGCCCTTCCACCTTAAGGCTTAGATACGGCAGCACCTCGCCGTCGACGATATCGTCAAGGAATACGGCGTCCGGATCGAAAGCGTCTTTCCGCAGTACCGTGCACTCGTCAAATGCTTTATCTTCGCTGATCGTCCCGTCCTTGTTCCGCGTAGCTATGCGAGTAACTCTAGAAGTAATAACCCATCGACTCTGTGAGCCGACTCACAATTGCGCGAATGCTGTACACTTATACAAGCCACGTCCGTTTTCTATTTTTTCCTGAAATAACAACAATATGCGATCCCGATTACTACCTGTTGTCTGCGTTTTCCCTGCTTTTCTGAGCGCTTGCGGAGAGGATGCAGGCAATGACGGAGCACGCGGCGCGTGGGGCAGTGCACCGAAAGTCGTTTCGGTCGAAACGGAACTCAGACCGCTGGTTGACGAAGTTCAGGCCCTCGGCACCGCCCGAGCCAACGAATCGATCGAAATCAGGCCGCGAATCGCGAGCCTCGTCGAGCGGGTTGTGTTCGACGAGGGTCAGCTGGTCAGAAAAGGCGACCTGCTCGTTCAACTGGAAAACAGCGAATTGCTCGCCGGGCTCTCGGTGGCCGAGGCATCGCTGGCGGAGAGCCGCAGTCTGTACGAGCGCAGCAAGTCGCTTGCCAGCAGCCAGGCTATTTCGGCCTCGAGTCTCGAGCAGTTGCTCGCCGAAGTGAACGTCAACGAAGCGCAGGTCGAAGCCGCCAAAGCGCGAATCGCGAATACACGCATCCGCGCACCGTTCGACGGTCGCGTCGGTCTGCGCCGTGTCAGCCCGGGCAGTTTTGTCAATACGCAGACCGTCATCACCACGCTCGATGACGTCAGCCGAATCAAACTGGATTTCTCGGTGCCTGAAACGTTCTTAACCGTGGTTGAGGACGGCATGTCCATCGTTGCCCGCAGCGTGGTTTACGCCGATCGAGTATTTGAAGGATCCGTTGCCAGCATAGACACACGCCTCGATCCCGTATCGCGCGCCGTGCAGGTGCGCGCTATTCTGCCGAACGACGACGGTGCCCTTAAGCCCGGCATGTTTATGACGGTCGACCTGCAGCGCGACCAGGGAGAGGTGCTTGTCGTACCCGAACAGGCCATCGTCCCCGAGGGCAGTACGCAATATGTATTCGTCGTCACCGGTACAGTCGTCGAAAAGCGCGCCGTGCGTATTGGCCGCCGCATACCCGGCTATGTGGTTATCGCCGAGGGACTGGCCGCGGCAGAACGCGTGATTGCGGAAGGCACGGGTAAAATTCGTGACGGCTCCGAGATTGAGGATATCGGCCGTGCTGATCTCTGACCTCTCGGTAAAACGGCCTGTTTTTGCGGCCGTTATATCGCTGATACTCGTCATCGTGGGGCTGCTGTCGCTCACGAGTATGCCGGTGCGAGAGTACCCGGACATTCAACGCCCTATTGTTTCGATATCGACCAGTTACCGCGGCGCAGCATCCGATATCGTCGAACGCAGGGTCACTCAGGTGCTCGAAGACCAGATCGCAGGCATCTCCGGGATTACTAAAATCTCGTCAACGAGTTTCGACGAGCGATCCAACATCTCCCTTGAATTCAGCCGCGATCGGGACATCGATTCGGCGGCCAACGATGTGCGCGATCGAGTGGCACGTGTGCTCGGTATGCTGCCCGATGAAGCCGATCCTCCCGAGATTTCCAAGCAGAGCCGAAGTGCCGAAACGACGATGTGGATCGACGTGTCCAGCGACACGTTGTCGCTGATGGAAGTATCGGACTACGCGGAGCGGTTCCTTGTCGACGCGCTCTCTGTGGTCGATGGCGTCGCAACCGTGCGCCGAAGCGGTCTGCGACGGCCAGCCATGCGCGTCTGGGTCGACCCAAAACGCCTGGCCGCACGCGGACTGACCGTCACTGACGTCGAAGACGCGCTGCGTCGCGAGAACGTGCAGATTCCGTCCGGCCGTCTCGAATCCACGGCACGTGAGTTCACACTGCGTACCGATACGGGGTTCCGTGAGGTCGGCGACTTTGAAAGACTTGTACTGAAGCGCGCCGACGACAGCTATCTCGTAAGGCTTGGCGAAGTCGCCGATATCGAACTCGCACCCGAAGACGTGCGCAGTTTTTCAAGGACCGACGGCAAAACCGGCATGAGCCTCGGCATCATTCCGCAGGCGCAGGCGAATCTGCTGCAGGTCAACTCGGACGTCAGAACGCGCATCGAAGAACTGCAATCCACGCTGCCTGAGAGCATTCGCCTGCGCATCAACATGGACAACTCGATGTTTATTCGAGCGTCAATGAAGGAAGTTGCCAAGGCGCTCGGTCTCGCACTGCTGCTCGTTCTGATCGTCATTTACGGATTTATCGGAACGCTGCGCGCCACACTGATTCCGGCACTGACGATCCCGATTTCGATCATCGCGGCATTCATCGTCATGTCTGCACTTGGATTTTCGCTGAATACGCTGACGATGCTCGGCTTTGTACTTGCGATCGGTCTGGTCGTCGACGACGCGATCGTCGTGCTTGAAAACATCGCACGGCGAATCGAGAACAAAGAACCGACGCTGCTCGCTGCGATCGACGGCAGCCGCGAAATTGGTTTCGCGGTGATCGCGACGACGCTGGTGCTTGTCGCGGTCATCCTGCCCGTGTCGTTCATGCCCGGAAACATCGGTCTGATCTTCGGCGAATTCGGCATTTCACTGGCCACTGCCGTATGTTTTTCGAGCCTGATCGCGCTTACGCTCGTGCCGATGCTCACAACAAAGCTGTTCGCGGACGATCGGCTGCACCGAAGCTGGCTCACGCACGCGGTCAATCGCCTGTTCCATAAGTTACAACGCGGCTATGAGCATGTCCTGCGCCGCACAATTCGTCACCCCTGGCTCGTGGTTGTCGGCGCGTTGATGATCTTCGGCTCGAGCCTGCTTCTCGTCGGTCAGTTGTCTGTCGAATACATGCCGCGTGAAGACCGCGGATTTGCAATGATGCGACTGACCGCACCGGACGGCGCCAGCCTCGACTACACGCTGGGCTACGTGGAACAGGCCGAGCAGATCGCCTTGCGCGACAAGGAAAAAGGCGATGTATTGCGCGTACTGGGCCGCTCCGGGAGCTGGGGCGGCGGGGCCGACGTCAACACGGCAATGGTTTTTTCGCCGCTCGCGGTCTGGTCGGAACGAGAGCGCACGGCCTCCGAGATTACGACCGACTGGAACCGGCAGCTGCGCAATCTTACCGGCGTGCAGGCGTTTGCGTTCGCGCCGGGCGCATGGGTGCTCGGGCAAAGCAACCGCCCCTTGCGCATTGTGCTTGGCGGTACCAGTTACACGGAGCTGGCGGAATGGCGAGACATCGTCATACGCGAAGCGGAAAACATTCCGGGACTGTCCAATCTGCAGTCGGACTACAAAGAGCGCAAACCGAAGATCGACGTGTCGATCGACAGAGACCGCGCGGCGGATCTGGGCGTATCGCTGTCCACAGTCGGGCGCACGCTGGAGACGATCCTGGGCTCGCGCGTCGTCACTACGTTCGTCAATCGCGGCGAAGAGTATCGTGTCGTGCTACAGGGGGCCGACGAGCGCCGCCAGACACCAGACGATCTCGATACGATCTATGTGCGCTCGTCGATTTCCGGTGCACTGATACCGCTCTCCAACCTCGTCACACTGACCGAGGTTGCCGGCCCCGTCGATTTACGCCGTTTCGACCGGCTGCGCTCCATTACAATCAGCGGCAGTATCAATCCCGGCTATTCGCTCGGGGAGGCCATCGACGATCTCGAAAAGATCGTCACCGAAAACCTGCCGCCGGCCGCACGCCTCAACTACGATGGCGAATCCCGAGACTTTAAGAACACGGGCAATGCAATCTGGCTGACGTTTCTGTTGTCGCTGACCATTGCTTATCTCGTACTTGCTGCGCAGTTCGAGAGTTTCAAGCACCCGCTGATCATTATGACAACGGTACCGCTTGCGGTGACCGGCGCGTTGATCGGGCTGACGTTGTTCGGTGCAACAATCAATATCTACAGCCAGATCGGCGCCGTCATGCTGATCGGCCTTGCAGCCAAGAACGGTATTTTGATCGTGGAGTTTGCCAACCAGCTTCGCGATCGCGGCGTCGATTTTCGCGACGCTGTGGTCGAATCGGCGAAGACGCGTCTGCGCCCGGTACTCATGACCAGCATGTGTACGGCTTTCGGTGCGATCCCGTTGCTGCTCGCCACCGGAGCCGGCGCGCTGTCGCGGCAGTCAATCGGCGCTGTCGTGTTCTGTGGCGTGACCTGTTCGGTCCTGCTGACGCTGGTTGTCGTGCCTGCGGTTTACTCGCTGGTCGCGAAACGCTCGCATTCACCTGAATATGTGTCTCAGCTTGTTGAGAAGCTAAAGCTGTCCCGGGCAACATAATTTTTCGTCCAACGCATTTGTAGATCAACGATGGCAGAGCAACGGTCTTATCGTTGACGAAACGTGCAACAAAGGAATCGACAACTCAGAGGCCATGCACAAGATCAGTATCGGGTCTACTCGTAGAATCGATCGATCAGCACCGCACCCCAGGTCAGCACGACGATCATGAGCGCAACAAACACGGCAGCAGAGCCCATATCCTTGGCGCGACCCGACAATTCGTGCTGTTCAGGACCGTGCCGATCGATTGCCGCCTCTATGGCCGAGTTGAGCAGTTCGACAACGAGCACGAGCAGCAACACCCCAATTAGCAGCGCGTACTCGACGGGGCCGCGGCCAAGCCAGATACCGAGAGGGGTCATGAGCAGTGCCAGAACGAGTTCCTGCCGGAACGCCGACTCGTGTCGCCAGGCGTGCACAAATCCCTGAGCGGAGTATTTCGCCGCACGTACGGCGCGCAGCAGACCGGTATTGTCGGGTTTACCCATTGTCCACGTTGTTTCTGAGAAGCCGGAATCAGGCGGCGACAGGCGGTCATTTGGAAACAGGCACTTCAATCACCGCGTTGACACACCATTCGCGAAAGCTGAGTCTAGCATGCGGGTTGCGGCGAGTGCGGTGCCCGCAGGCGCCGCATGAGTACACCAACAAAAAAACCGGGCGAAGCCCGGTTTTCGTGAATCAACCTTAAGCGGTTGAATCTATTCTTCGGTCACGACCTCGGCTGCCGCTTTCTCAGTCAGCATGACAATGGCCATTGGTGCGGCATCACCCGGACGCGGTCCGGTTTTGAGGATGCGCAGATAGCCACCCGGTCGCTCTTTAAAGCGCGGGCCGATTTCCGAAAACAGCTTGCCGACCGCTTCCTTGTCACGCAGGCGGCTGAAAGCGAGGCGACGGTTCGCCACACTGTCTTCCTTCGCGAGCGTAATCAGCGGCTCAACGACGCGACGCAATTCTTTTGCCTTCGGCAGGGTCGTCTTTATCGTCTCATGCTTCAACATCGACGTGGCCATGTTGCGAAACATCGCCTTCCGATGAGAGCTGTTGCGACCCAGCCGGCGGCCGGATTTTTTATGACGCATGGTTATTCCTTAAAAATTCCTGGTCTTACATCAGGAGCTCATGCTCGGGACGCAGGCTGGCCGGCGGCCAGTTGTCGAGATGCATCCCGAGCCCAAGACCGTGACCCTCGAGTACTTCCTTGATTTCGGTCAGCGATTTCTTACCGAGATTCGGTGTACGCAGCAGCTCGACTTCGGTGCGCTGCACGAGGTCGCCGATGTACATGATGTTCTCCGCCTTGAGGCAGTTCGCCGAACGCACCGTGAGTTCGAGTTCGTCCACGGGGCGCAGCAAAATCGGATCGACCTGATTCTCGGCCTGAGCACCGACACCCTCTTCCTGACCCTGCAGGTCGACGAAGACGGATAGCTGGTCTTTCAGAATGCTGCCCGCGCGGCGAATCGCTTCCTCAGGATCGATCGTGCCGTTGGTCTCGATATCGATCAGCAACTTGTCGAGGTCCGTGCGCTGTTCCACACGGGCCGCTTCGACATTGTAAGTCACACGATTGATCGGACTGAACGACGCGTCGAGCTGCAGACGGCCGATTGGCCCGCCCTGCTCTTCGAATGAAGGACGCTGTGTTGCCGGCCGGTAGCCACGGCCACGCTCCACCTTGAGAATCATGTTCAGCTCGCCGGCCTGTGTCAGGTTCGCGATGACGAGATCCGGATTCATGATCTCGACGTCGTGATCGAGCTGAATATCGCCCGCCGTTACGGGACCGGGGCCCTTCTTCGAAACACGCAGCTCGGCTGTGTCGCGCGTATTCATCGTGACCGCGACCTGCTTGAGGTTCAGAAGAATATCGACGACGTCTTCCTGTACGCCCTCGATGCTCGTGTACTCGTGGAGTACGCCCTCGATTTCGGCCTCGGTGATCGCCGCACCCGGCATCGATGACAGCAAAATGCGACGCAGAGCATTGCCGAGCGTGTGCCCGAAGCCGCGCTCGAACGGTTCGATCGTGACTTTGGCCTGCAAATCGTTGACCGGCGTTACCTTAACAACGCGCGGCTTCAAAAAATCGTGTACAGATTCCTGCATGGGTAAAGACCCTCCCTGACTACTTCGAGTACAGCTCGACAACAAGGTTTTCGTTAATATCCGGAAGAATATCCTCACGGTCCGGCAACGACTTCAAAACACCTGCCATCTTCTTCGTGTCGACATCCACCCATTCAGGCAGGCCGACCTGGCTTGCAATCTCAATGGCGCTCTGGATTCGAAGCTGCTTCTTTGACTTCTCACGAATCGTCACGGCGTCGCCGGCCTTCAACTGGGCTGAAGGGATATTGACGATCTTGCCGTTGACCTCGATGCTCTTGTGGCTAACGAGCTGGCGTGCTTCCGCGCGCGTCGAGGCAAAGCCCATGCGATACACAACGTTGTCCAGCCTGCCTTCAAGCAGGCGCAGCAGGTTTTCACCGGTCGAGCCCTTAAGCTGAGCCGCGCGCTTGTAGTAGTTGCGGAACTGGCGTTCCAGAACGCCATACATACGGCGCAGCTTCTGCTTTTCGCGAAGCTGCAAACCGTAGTCCGACAGACGTGGGCGCCGCTGCGCGGCACCTCCCGGCGGTACTTCGAGCTTGCACTTCGACTCCAGCGGACGTACGCCGCTCTTCAGAAACAGGTCCGTGCCTTCGCGGCGGGACAGTTTACACTTCGGTCCTAAATATCTTGCCATCGTTAAGCCTCTACACGCGACGCTTTTTCGGCGGGCGGCAGCCGTTATGAGGAATCGGTGTGACGTCCTCAATGTTTTGAATTCGAAAACCCAGGGCATTCAGGGCGCGAACAGCCGACTCGCGACCCGGGCCCGGCCCACGTACCCGAACGTCGACGTTCTTGACGCCAAACTCAAGAGCCGCTCGGCCCGCTTTGTCCGACGCAACCTGAGCCGCAAACGGGGTAGATTTACGAGAACCGCGGAAACCGCAGCCGCCTGCAGTCGCCCACGACAAGGCATTGCCCTGGCGGTCGGTTATCGTAATGATCGTATTGTTGAAGGACGCATGAATGTGGGCGATTGCGTCGACCACATGTTTTTTGACCTTCTTTTTCTTCGCTTCAGCCATCTAAGCCTTACCTCTTGATCGGACGACGCGGTCCCTTGCGGGTACGCGCATTCGTACGGGTGCGCTGGCCACGCAGCGGCAAACCGCGCCGGTGACGAATACCGCGGTAGGAACCGAGGTCCATCAGGCGTTTGATGTTCATCGACGTCTCGCGACGCAGATCGCCTTCCACCGTGAACTGAGCGACCGCGGTGCGCAGTTTTGCCACTTCGGGCTCAGCGAGGTCCTTGACCCTGGTGTCCGGCGCAACACCGGCCGCTTCGCAAATCTGCTTCGCGCGCGTGTTTCCGATTCCGTAGATCGACGTCAGAGCAATCACGACGTGCTTGGTCAACGGAATGTTTATGCCTGCTATACGTGCCACTTAAAGAATCCTTAATTACCTGTTACCGGGCCAGTCTCTAGCCCTGGCGCTGCTTATGACGTGCGTCGGTGCAGATCACACGCACAACACCGTTGCGGCGAATGATTTTGCAGTTTCTGCAGATCTTTTTGACTGATGCTCTTACTTTCATGAGCTCTCTCCTAAGCGCCGACGAATCAGCGTACTTTTCCACCCCGCCCGTAGTTGCGCAGGTTGGCCTTTTGCATCATGCCGTCGTACTGGTGACTCATGGCATGCGCCTGTAGTTGTGACATGAAGTCCATCGTGACGACGACCAGAATGAGCAGACTGGTGCCGCCGAAGCTAAACGGCATGTTCGGGTAAAACATGCGAACGATTTCCGGCAACAGGCAGACACCGGCGATATATATTGCTCCCCAGAACGTCAGCCGCGTCAGAACACGATCGATATACTCGGCCGTGTGCGCACCGGGCCGGATTCCGGGCAGGAACGCACCGCTCCTCTTCAGCTGATCCGCGGTCTCTTTCGAGTTGTACTGCAGTGCAGTGTAGAAAAAGCAGAAGAAGATGATCAACGCGGCATACAGCAGCACGTACACTGGCTGACCCGGACCGAGGTTGGCCCCGATGGTTTGCAACACGCGCTGAAAGCCGCCTGGCTCCGCCGCCTGCCCGCCAAAGAACTGCGCAATGGTCGCCGGAAACATCAGAATACTCGACGCGAAAATCGGTGGAATGACACCCGACATGTTGATCTTGAACGGCAGGTGCGTGCTCTGTGCCTGCATCATGCGGCGCCCCTGCTGCCGGCGCGCATAGTTCACTGTGATGCGGCGCTGCGCGCGCTCCATGTACACGACGAACACGATTGCCGCAATGCCACCGATCATCACGAGAATTGCCGTCAGCGACGACATTTCACCGCGGCTGACGAGATCGGCGGTACCGGCGATGGCGCCGGGCATGCCTGCCACGATACCTGCGAGAATGATCATCGAAATGCCGTTACCGATGCCGCGCTCGGTAATCTGTTCGCCGAGCCACATCAGAAACACGGTACCCGTAACAAGCGTTATGCAGGCCGTGATAAGGAATGCGGGACCGGGATTGACGACCAGTCCGGGCTGTCCCTGCAGCCACGACGCTGCCGCAATCGACTGGAAGCTCGCGAGGGCGACCGTGCCCCAGCGCGTGTACTTCACAATCTGACGGCGTCCCTGCTCGCCTTCCTTGCGCAACTGCTCGAGGCTCGGAACGATACGGCTCGCCATCTGCATGATGATCGACGACGAAATATACGGCACGATGCCGAGCGCAAAAATACCGAAGCGCGACAACGCACCGCCCGAAAACAGGTTGAACGTCGCGAGAAGACCGCCGGACTGCTGCTGGAAGAATTCGCTGAGCGCAATCGGATCGACGCCCGGCACCGGAATAAAGGTACCCACGCGATAAACGATCAGCGCGCCGATGAGAAACAGAAAGCGAACCTTGAGTTCGCCCAGTTTACTCGCCTGCTTCGCCAGATCGGCCGGATTTTGCTGGGGCTTCTTCGCCATTGACTTAATCTTCTAACTTACGCTTCAATACTTCCGCCAGCTTTCTCGATGTCCTCACGGGCACCTTTGGTCACCGCAAGACCTTTCAATTTGACGGCTTTCTTAATCTCACCCGATTTGATGACTTTCACTTTGGTCACAAACGCCGGTACCAGGTCCGCCTTCTTCAGAACATCGATATCGATGACTTCCGCCGTCGGAATCTCCAGTTCGTGCAGCCGCAGTTCCGCCGTCAGGCGCGCCTTGCGCGAACGGAAACCGACTTTCGGCAGCCGCCGCTGCAGCGGCATCTGACCGCCCTCGAAGCCGACCTTGTGGAAACCGCCGGAGCGGGACTTCTGCCCCTTCACACCGCGGCCACAGGTCTTGCCCTGACCTGCCGAATGTCCGCGCCCTTTACGCTTGGCGGGTTTCTTAGCACCGTCACCCGGTGACAGATTGTTCAGACGCATGTCAGGCTTCCTCTACCGACAACAGGTACGACACGCGATTAATCATGCCGCGGTTCTCAGGCGTATCGATGACGGTCACGGTCTGGTGCATTTTGCGCAGACCGAGGCCGGCAACACAGGCTTTGTGGCTTTTCAGCCGCCCGTTCCTGCTCTTTACCAGCGTGACCTTTAGCTCTTTTGGCTTCGCCATGATCCTGTCTCTTTAATTCTCAATAACGACCCGCGCCTCAGGCGAGGATCTCCTTTACTTTCTTGCCGCGCTTGGCCGCAATCGCCTGCGGGGAGTGAATCTCCGACAGACCCTTGATTGTCGCGCGCACAACGTTGATCGGATTGCGCGATCCGTAACTCTTGGCGAGTACGTTTCGTACGCCCGCCGCTTCGAACACAGCGCGCATCGCACCGCCGGCAATGACGCCGGTACCTTCAGACGCAGGCTGCATGTAGACCAGCGTAGCGCCGTGCCGGCCCTTCTTCGCGTACTGCAACGTGTCGTTGTTCAGATTGACGTTGATCATGTTCTTACGCGCCGCCTGCATCGCTTTCTGAATCGCGATCGCTACCTCACGTGCCTTGCCGTATCCGAAGCCGACCTGACCCTGCCCGTCGCCCACGACCGTGAGTGCGGTAAAACCGAACTGACGACCGCCTTTGACGACTTTGGCGACACGATTGATGGTGACCAGCTTTTCAATGAGGTCATCGTTCGATTGATTTTGATCGTTTCTAGCCATTGTTTGGATTGTCTCTGTTAGAACTTCAGGCCCGCTTCACGAGCAGCATCGGCCAACGCTTTGACGCGGCCGTGATAACGAAAACCGGAACGGTCAAACGCAACCGTGTCGATGCCGGCGGCTTTGGCCTTTTCGGCGATGCGTGCACCGACAATGGCCGCTGCTTCCACGTTGCCACCGCTGCTGGCGCCTTTGCGAACGTCTGCCTCAAGTGAAGACGCCGCGGCCAGCACATTGCCGCCATCCGCCGCGATAACCTGCGCATAGATATGACGCGGCGTACGGTGGATGCTCAGCCGAGTGACCTCCAGTTCGCGAATCTTCGCGCGGCCGCGCCGGGCACGACGCAATCGATTTTGTTTCTTGTCCAGTTTCATCGATAGTTTCCTGGTTACTTCTTCTTCGCTTCCTTCAATACGACTCGTTCGTCCGAGTAACGAACGCCTTTGCCCTTGTAGGGCTCGGGCGGACGGAAGCGGCGAATTTCCGCGGCAACCTGGCCTACCTGCTGCTTATCGGCACCGCGAATAATGACTTCGGTCTGACTTGGCGTTTCAATCGAAATGCCTTCCGGGGCCGCATAAACGACCGGGTGCGAAAAACCAAGCGACAGATTCAGGTTTTTGCCCTGTGCCTGCGCACGGTAGCCGACGCCCACGAGTTCCAGCTTACGCTCAAACCCTTCAGATACTCCCTGCGCCATATTGGCCAGCAGCGATCGCATCGTTCCCGTAACAGCCGTTGCGAAACGCGAACCCGAACGCGGCGCGAGTTGCAGCCTGCCCTCTTCCTGGGTCAGCTCCACTTCGGAATTCAGTTCCATCGACAACTCGCCTTTGCCGCCCTTCAGCGTGACAACGTTGCCGTTCTGTCTGAATTCAACACCTTTTGGCAGGTCAACCGGTGCTTTTGCAATTCTTGACATAGTCCAGATCTCTTCTCTGTGAGGTACGGCGTTACGAAACGACGCAGATCACCTCACCACCAATACCTTTCTCACGCGCCTGGCGATCGCTCATCACACCCGCCGACGTCGAAACGATGGCGACGCCCAGACCGCCAAGCACTCGCGGCAAGTTGTCTTTGCCCTTGTACACGCGCAGGCCTGGACGGCTGGCACGCTGTATCTTTTCGATAACCGGCACACCCTGAAAGTACTTGAGCTCAATCGTGAGTTCTTTCGCCGCACCTTCGCCATCGACGGCATAACCCGTGATGTAACCTTCGTCCTCAAGCACTCTGGCAATGGCTTCCTTCGATCTCGATGCCGGCATGGAAACCGCGACCTTTCGCGCGCTCTGTCCGTTTCGAATGCGTGTCAGCATGTCCGCGATGGGATCTGTCATACTCATAGTCCGTCTCCGCCTACCAACTCGCCTTCGTCAGGCCTGGAATCTCGCCGTTCATGGCGGCTTCACGCAACTTGTTGCGGCCGAGGCCGAACTTGCGATAGACGCCGTGCGGTCGGCCCGTCACCGAGCAGCGGCTACGCTGCCGCGAGGGGCTGCCGTCACGCGGCAGTTTGTTCAGCTTTGCCTGCGCCACGGCGCGTTCCTCATCGCTGCTGTTGATATTGCGAACGATCGCTTTCAGTGCCTTGCGCTTTTCGGCCTGGCGGGCAACCAGTTTGGCCCGCTTTAGTTCCCGCGCAATCATCGACTTCTTAGCCATGTACTGTTTCCGTTATTTCTTGAATGGGAAGTTGAACGCTTCCAGCAGCGCCCTGCCTTCCTCGGGGTTGCGCGCTGTCGTGGTGATCACAATGTCCATGCCACGCAGCGCATCGATTTCGTCGTAATTAATTTCCGGGAATATGATCTGTTCCTGGACACCCATGCTGTAGTTGCCCTGCTTGTCGAACGACTTCGGATTCAATCCCCGAAAATCGCGGATCCGCGGAATCGCAATGTTCACGAGGCGATCGAGAAACTCATACATGCGTTCGCGCCGCAAGGTCACCTTGCAGCCGATTGCCATACCGTCACGAATCTTAAATCCCGCGACAGACTTGCGAGCGAGCGTCGTTACCGGCTTCTGGCCGGCAATCTTCTCCATGTCCTCGCGTGCCTTTTCCATGATCTTCTTGTCGGCAACCGCCTCACCGACACCCATGTTCAGCGTGATCTTGGTGATCTTCGGCACTTCCATCGGATTGTCGAAACCCAGCGTCTTACGGAGTTGCCCGGCGAGCTCGCTTTGATACTGTTCCTGTAATCTGGCCATTCTCAAATTCTCTTAAATATCGACGACGTCGCCGCTCTTGAACACGCGCAATTTGGTGCCGTCTTTCTCGGTGCGAAATCCAACCCGCTCACCTTTCTTCGTCTTCGGGTTAAACACCAGCACATTCGAAATATCCAGCGGCATGCGCTTGTCCTGGATGCCGCCCTGCTCACCGATATTCGGATTGGGCTTAACGTGCTTTCTCGCCAGGTTGATGCCTTCCACTTCCACGCGGCCATCGTCGAACACGCGAACGACAGTGCCTCGACGGCCCTTATCCTTGCCCGTCGTTACGATAACTTCGTCGCCTTTTCTGATTTTGTTCATAGTTTCTATCCGTCGGTACCGGGTTCTCAGAGAACCTCGGGGGCCAGCGAAATAATCTTCATAAACTGATTCGTGCGCAGCTCACGCGTGACCGGGCCGAAAATACGCGTTCCAATCGGTTCCAGTCTGGCATTAAGCAACACTGCCGCGTTTCCGTCGAAGCGGATCAGCGAACCGTCCTTGCGGCGCACGCCCTTGCGGGTCCGCACCACGACGGCGTTGTAAACCTCGCCCTTCTTCACTTTGCCTCGCGGAATCGCATCTTTAACGCTCACCTTGATCACGTCACCGACGCCCGCGTAACGGCGCTTTGAACCGCCCAGTACCTTGATGCACTGCACACGGCGAGCACCTGAGTTGTCTGCCGCGTCCAAAACGGTCTGCATCTGAATCATGACTGCATCCTATTACTGTTACTTGCCCGACGCCCGTTCAACGACGTTCACGACGGACCACGATTTATTTTTCGACACCGGCCGGCATTCCGAAATCGCAACGCGATCGCCTGTGTTGCACTCGTTGTTTGCATCGTGCGCCATGACCTTGGTCGTACGGCGAATGTATTTGCCGTACACGGGATGCTTGATCAGGCGCTCGATCGCGACAGATACAGTCTTGTCCATTTTGTCGCTGACAACGCGGCCCACGATCGTGCGTTGTGTTTTGCTTTCGTCACTCATTTCACGTCACTCGCTGCACGTTCGGTAAGGATGGTCTTAACGCGCGCAATGTCTTTCCTGACGCGCCCATGCTCATGCACCTGCGCCAGCTCACCCGTCGCCTGCTGCATGCGCAGATTGAATTGTTCACGACGCAAGGCGACGAGTTCCTCGTTCAGTTCTGCTACCGATTTATCGCGGAGGTCTGCTGCTTTCATCACATCACCTGCCGTTTAACAAATGTTGTCGCAAACGGTAGCTTGGCCGCTGCCAGTCGAAATGCTTCGCGTGCCACCTCCTCGGAGACGCCTTCCATCTCGTAAAGAACCCGGCCCGGCTGAATCTGGCACACCCAGTACTCGACGTTGCCCTTGCCCTTGCCCTGTCGAACTTCGAGAGGCTTTTTGGAAATGGGCTTGTCCGGAAAAACGCGAATCCATATCTTTCCGCCACGTTTGATGTGGCGTGTCATTGCCCGACGAGCCGCTTCGATCTGACGAGCCGTCATGCGTCCACGGCCAGTAGCTTTAAGGCCATACTCACCGAATGAAATACTGCTGCCGCGCAACGCCAGGCCGCGATTGCGCCCCTTCATCTGCTTGCGAAACTTCGTTCTCTTTGGCTGTAACATCTTTAGTCTCTCTTACGACGCCTTGGCTTCGGCGGGTTCCGCCGCTACGGCTTCGGGCTTGTCGAAGACTTCACCTTTGAAAATCCATACCTTGACGCCAATCACACCGTACGTCGTATGCGCTTCCGCTGTGCCGTAGTCGATATCCGCCCGCAGCGTATGCAGTGGAACGCGGCCTTCGCGGTACCATTCAGATCGCGCGATCTCGGCGCCGTTCAGGCGGCCGCCGACCTTCACTTTGATGCCTTCGGCGCCCACACGCATCGTGTTCGTTACTGCGCGCTTCATTGCGCGGCGGAACATGACACGACGTTCGAGCTGCTGTGCGATACCTTCCGCGACGAGCTGCGCGTCGAGTTCCGGTTTGCGTACTTCGTTGATGTTGATGCGCACTTCACCGACATTCATGCCGATCATCGCCGCTACTTCGGCACGGAGCTTCTCGATGTCCTCACCCTTCTTGCCAATCACGATACCCGGGCGCGCCGTGTGGATCGTGATATTGCACTTCCTCGACGGACGCTCGATCGATATGCGACTAACCGATGCATCCTTGAGTTTTTTCTTGATAAAGACACGAATCTGATGATCGGCACGGATATGCTCAGGAAACGCCTCCTTATCGGCATACCATTTCGATGCCCAGTCCTTGACGATACCGAGGCGAATCCCTGTCGGATGTACTTTCTGGCCCATACTATTCGTCTCCCACCCGGATCGTGATGTGACTGTTGCGTTTGATTATCCGGGCACCACGACCCTTTGCACGCGCGCGAAAACGTCGAAACGTCGGCGCCTCGTTGACTTCGATCGTCGCCACTTTCAGTTCGTCAATATCGGCACCATGATTGTGTTCCGCATTGGCTATCGCCGACTCGAGCACCTTCTTAACGATGCGTGCGCTCTTCTTCGGCGAGAACGTCAACGCACGCAAAGCGTCATCGACGGACTTACCACGGATAACGTCGGCCATCAGTCGGCATTTCTGCGGCGAAATCCGTGCGTATCGAAGTGTTGCTGCAACCTGCATGACCCAGTCTCCTATTTCGTCTTCCGGTCACCCGAGTGACCGCGAAACGTCCGCGTCATCGCAAACTCGCCGAGCTTGTGTCCGACCATGTTTTCCGAAATCAGCACAGGTACGTGCTGACGTCCGTTGTGCACGGCAATCGTCAGTCCAACCATATCCGGCAATACCATTGACCGGCGCGACCAGGTCTTGATCGGACGGCGGTCGTTGTTCCTGGCAGCCTCGGCGACTTTCTTCGCCAGATGCGTATCGACGAACGGGCCTTTTCTTACACTACGCGGCATGTTTCAAATCCTTTACTTGCGCTTCTTGTTGCGGCGACGAACGATCATGTTGTCCGTGCGCTTGTTCGAACGCGTTTTCGCACCCTTTGTCGGCGTACCCCAGGGGCTTACCGGATGACGGCCACCCGAGGTACGGCCTTCACCGCCGCCGTGCGGGTGATCCACCGGGTTCATTGCGACACCGCGAACCGTCGGACGTACGCCGCGCCAGCGCTTCGCACCGGCTTTGCCGAGCTTGCGCAGGTTGTGCTCACCGTGGCCCACCTCGCCAATCGTCGCGCGGCAGTCGATATGGATCCGGCGCATCTCGCCTGAGCGCAGTCGCAACGTTGCGTATGCACCCTCGCGAGCGGCAAGCTGGGCCGAACCGCCGGCAGAACGGATCATCTGTCCGCCTTTGCCCGGCTTCATCTCAATATTGTGAATCGTCGTTCCCACCGGGATCGCACGAATAGGCAACGCATTGCCTGGCTTGATCGGCGCGTCCTCACCACTGACAATCGGCGTGCCGGCACGCACACCCTTCGGTGCCAGAATGTAGCGACGCTCGCCGTCCTTGTATTTCACGAGCGCCAGGTGCGCACTTCGATTCGGGTCGTACTCAAGACGCTCAACGACACCTGGAACACCGTCCTTGTTGCGCTTGAAGTCGACACGGCGATAGTGCTGCTTGTGGCCTCCGCCCTGATGACGCACAGTAATGCGACCATTGTTGTTCCTACCGCCCTTACCCGACTTCTTCTCGAGCAGCGGTGCGTACGGCTTGCCCTTGTGCAACTCCGGGGTCTTGACGGCAACGACAAAACGGCGTCCGGCCGATGTCGGTTTCGCTTTATGCAGTGACATGATTGCTAACCCTTATTCCGTGCCGAAGAGCTCTTCGACAGAGCTGCCTTCCGCGAGCCTGACGTAGGCCTTCTTCCAATCCGGACGCTTGCCTTTCGTCTGCTGAAAACGCTTGTTCTTGCCACGAACGTTCACGACCTGAACACCGTCAACCTTTACGTCGAACAGCAACTCGACGGCCTGCCTGACGTCTTTCTTTGTCGCATCGGTCCGTACCTTTAACACGACCTGATTATTTTCGGCCGAGACGTGCGATTTCTCCGACAGATGTGGCCCGCGAATCACGGTCATGAGTTTTTCATTGTGTAATGCCCGGCTCATGACAAGCGCTCCTCGATCAGCTTGAGCGCCGGCAGCGTGACAAGAACCTTCTCGAAACGAATCAGCACTACGGGATCCATCGAAGCAACGTCGCAAACCCCAACGTTCGGCAGGTTGCGCGCCGCGAGAAACAGCTTCTCGTCAAATGCCTCATTCAGCAGCAGCACATTGTCGAGTTCGTATTCCTTTAGTTTCGCCGCCAGCAATCTGGTCTTCGGCGCCTCGAGCTCGAGTTCCCTGACGACAACCAGACGGTCCTGACGAATCAGTTCACCGAAAACCGAGCGCAGTGCCGCGCGATACATTTTCTTGTTGACCTTCTGGTCATAGTTGCGCGGTTTGGCTGCGAAGGTGCGGCCGCCACCGACCCAGATCGGACTGCGTATCGTACCGGCACGTGCGCGCCCGGTACCTTTCTGCCGCCACGGCTTGGCGCCGCCACCGCGAACCGCCGAGCGGTTCTTTTGTGCCTTCGTACCGGCACGCGCGCCCGCCAGGTAAGCCGTGACAACCTGATGCACGAGTGCCTCGTTGAATTTCGCGCCAAACGCCGCTTCGGCGACATCGACGGAACCTTTATCCTGCATTTTCAGTTTCATCGATTCGCCCCGTTACTTTTTCGATTTGATCGCGGGGCGAACGACAACGCTGCCACCCTTATGGCCCGGGACCGCACCTTTTATCAGCAGCAGATTCCGCTCCGCATCCACGCGTACCACTTCGAGATTCTGTACCGTGCGACGCACGTTGCCCATGTGCCCGGACATCTTCTTGCCTTTAAAAACGCGGCCCGGCGTCTGATTCTGGCCGATCGAACCCGGTGCGCGATGCGACAGCGAGTTACCGTGGGTGGCGTCCTGCATCCGGAAATTGTGGCGCTTCACAGTTCCTGCAAAACCCTTACCGATCGACGTACCGATCACGTCGACTTTCTGCCCTGCCTCGAACAGGTCGACGTTGAGTTCTGCGCCAGCTTCGAGCTCCGCTTCATCTGCGTCGTCAAGGCGAAACTCGGTAAGCAGGTCGCCGGCTTCAACTTTTGCCGCCGCAAAGTGGCCGGCTGCAGGCTTCCGCACGCGAGAGGGCTTGCGGCTCCCGGCTGCAACCTGCAGAGCACGATAGCCATCAGTCTCAACGGTTTTCACCTGAGTGATTCGATTTGGCTGCGCCTCAATAACGGTAACCGGAACCGATTCCCCGTCATCCGTAAAGATACGCGTCATGCCGCATTTGCGGCCAACAAGACCCATGGTCATTTTCAAAACCTCTCGCCGACTACTTTTGGTCAGCACAAATCTCTTAATTCGTTTCTCAACACGATCGCTTCGATTGGCAACCGCTGAAGAAATAGGTACCGGTTACCGTATTTCCGTTGGAATTAAGGTACCGGTTACCTTAATTCAGACATGCGAAAGGGCCAGCCATCGCGGAGAGCGCTGCTCTCTGTGCTCTGGGGCTGACCCTAAGCTCCTTTCCGGCCCTTCAACCGGTCAGGCGGTCCGGGATTTGCCGTGTCACCCTCGATTTCCTGGCGACTGCTGTTCTTTATCCTGTTTCTGGCCGACTCCCGGTCCGGCCAAACCCAGCGAGCCCGCAATTATACGACTCGAAGCCCTTATTACAAGCGGTTTCGGGCCCTTTTTTCCGGACTTTTTGGCGCTCAGATCAACCCAACAAAATCAATAACTTATCGGCCTCAAGCTGCAGGCCGACAGAGCCGAATCATGGAAATAAAGCGCAGCGCAACGAGCCACTCCATGATTCGGTTCTGCCGGCCGCCTCGCTTGGCGCCGTAAGCCTCTGATTTAGTTCAGCTTAATCTGAACGTCAACACCCGCGGGCAATTCAAGTTTCATCAGGGCATCGACGGTCTTATCGGTAGGATCGACGATATCCATCAGACGCTTGTGGGTACGAATCTCGTACTGATCACGAGCATCCTTGTTCACGTGCGGCGAAATCAGCACCGTGTAGCGCTCTTTTTTCATCGGCAGCGGGATCGGACCTTTAACCGTCGCGCCCGTGCGTTTGGCCGTGTCGACGATTTCGCGCGCTGAATTGTCGATCAATCGATGATCGAATGCCTTCAGCCGGATTCGAATGTTTTGGTTTGTAGCCATTTTTCGTTTCTCTCAACAGGTGGTGTCAGAGACCAGGGCCTGGTACCTGACACCGTGCTATCCACTTACTCGATGACTTTCGCCACCACGCCCGCACCTACAGTGCGGCCGCCCTCGCGAATCGCGAAGCGAAGCCCATCCTCCATCGCAATCGGCGCAATCAGCTCCACCGTCATCTGCACGTTGTCGCCCGGCATCACCATCTCCGTACCGTCCGGCAACTCCACCGCACCCGTCACGTCCGTCGTGCGGAAATAAAACTGCGGACGATATCCCTTGAAAAACGGCGTGTGTCGACCACCCTCGTCCTTCGTCAGAATGTAAACCTCCGCCTCAAACTTCGTGTGCGGCGTAATACTGCCCGGCTTCGCCAGCACCTGACCGCGCTCCACCTCTTCACGCTTCGTGCCACGCAGCAGTACACCCACGTTGTCGCCCGCCTCACCGCGATCCAGCAGCTTGCGGAACATCTCAACCCCCGTGCACGTCGTCTTGTCCGTATCCTTGATACCGACAATCTCGATCTCATCGCCCACTGTAACAACACCGCGCTCTATACGGCCCGTCACCACCGTGCCGCGACCCGATATCGAGAACACGTCCTCAACCGGCATCAGAAAATCACCATCGATCGCACGCTCCGGCTGCGGGAAGTAGCTGTCCATCTCCTCGACCAGCTTCACCACCGACGGAACGCCTATCTCCGACGTGTCGCCTTCAAACGCCTTCAGCGCACTGCCCGTCACTATCGGCGTGTCGTCGCCAGGAAACTCGTACGTCGACAGCAGGTCACGAACCTCCATTTCCACCAGCTCCAGCAACTCCTCGTCGTCGACCTGGTCCGCCTTGTTCATGTAAACCACTATGTGCGGCACACCCACCTGACGTGCCAGAAGAATGTGCTCGCGCGTCTGTGGCATCGGACCGTCCGCCGCACTCACCACCAGTATCGCTCCGTCCATCTGCGCCGCACCCGTGATCATGTTCTTCACGTAGTCCGCGTGACCCGGACAGTCAACGTGTGCGTAGTGACGGTTGTCACTCTCGTACTCCACGTGCGCCGTCGCGATCGTAATGCCTCGCTCGCGCTCCTCCGGCGCATTGTCGATCTGATCGTAGGCCTGAACCTCACCGCCGTGCTGCTCCGCCATCACCTTCGTCAGCGCCGCCGTCAGCGTCGTCTTACCGTGGTCCACGTGACCTATCGTGCCTACGTTCACGTGTGGTTTTGTTCTCTCAAATTTTTCCTTGGACATTTTCCAGCTTCCCGGGTTGGATTCTGCGGATACTCCCGCCGTTATTGGTTACTTTTTAATGACCGTATCCGCGACATTCTGCGGCACTTCGGTGTACTTATCGAACTCCATTGTGTAGGTCGCACGACCCTGGCTCATCGAGCGCAGATCCGTGGCATAGCCGAACATTTCGGCCAACGGTACTTCGGCACTAATCTCCTTGCCTGCCGGCGAGTCTTCCATGCCCTGCGGAAGACCCCGACGTCGATTCAGATCGCCCATGACGTCTCCCATGTACTCCTCGGGCGTCACGACTTCAACCTTCATGATCGGTTCCAGCAGTACTGCGTCTGCCTGGCCGGCCCCATCTCGAAAGGCCATGCTGCCGGCGATCTTGAACGCCATTTCGCTCGAATCGACATCGTGATACGACCCGTCGTACAGCGTGACCTTGCAGTCCTGCATCGGATAGCCGGCCACGACACCGTTTTCCATTTGTTCCTGAACACCACGATCGACGGCCGGAATGTACTCACGCGGCACAACGCCACCGACGATCGCATTTACGAATTCATAACCGGCACCGGGCTCAAGCGGCTCGATCCGCAGATATACGTGACCATACTGACCGCGCCCGCCCGACTGACGAACGAACTTGCCTTCCTGCTCCACCGCCTTGCGAATCGTCTCGCGATACGCCACCTGCGGCTTGCCGACATTCGCCTCGACCTTAAACTCGCGCTTCATGCGGTCGACAATGATGTCCAGGTGCAACTCACCCATGCCGGAAATAATCGTCTGCCCCGACTCCTCGTCCGTGTGCACGCGGAACGACGGGTCTTCCTTCGCGAGTTTCTGCAACGCGATGCCCATCTTTTCCTGATCGGGCTTCGTTTTCGGCTCGACCGCGACCGAAATCACGGGCTCCGGAAACTCCATCCGCTCAAGCGTAATTTTTTTCCCGATATCGCAGAGTGTATCGCCCGTTGTGACATCCTTCAGACCAACGGCTGCCGCGATATCGCCGGCGCGAACTTCCTTAATCTCTTTGCGGTCGTTGGAATGCATCTGCAAAATTCGGCCGATGCGTTCCTTTTTGCTCTTCACCGGATTGTAAATCGTGTCACCGGAACTTAGGACGCCCGAGTAAACCCGGAAAAACGTCAGATTTCCGACAAACGGATCGGTCGCAATCTTGAACGCCAGCGCTGCAAAAGGCTCGTCGTCGTCCGCGTGACGCTCGCCCTCCGACTCATCGTCATTGATGCCCTTAATAGCCGGAACATCGGCCGGTGATGGCATGTACTCAATGACCGCATCGAGCATCGCCTGCACCCCCTTGTTCTTGAAGGCCGATCCGCACATCATGACGACAATCTCGCCATTGAGCGTTCGGGCACGCAAACCGCGGCGAATCTCCGCTTCATCCAGTTCGCCGTCGCCGAGGAACTTGTCGAGCAATTCCTCATCGCCCTCCGCTGCAGCCTCGACCATCTTCTCACGCCAGGATGCAGCGTCCTGCTGCAACTCCGCCGGGATGTCGCGAGCCTCAAAGCTTGTACCCATGTTGCCCTCGTCCCAGTACAGCGCCTGCATCGTTATCAGATCGACGACGCCGGCAAAATTTTCCTCCGCGCCAATCGGCAGCTGAATCGGCACGGGATTCGCGCCCAGCCGTTCCTCTACCTGAGCCACGACACGCAAATAGTCGGCACCGGCACGATCCATCTTGTTGACGAAAATCATGCGCGGCACGTTGTATTTATTGCCTTGCCGCCATACCGTCTCCGTCTGCGGTTCCACACCGCCGACGGAACACAGCACCGTAACCGCACCGTCGAGCACTCGAAGCGATCGCTCAACCTCAATCGTAAAATCGACATGCCCTGGCGTGTCGATGATATTGATACGGTGCTCGTCGAACTGTTGACTCATCCCACTCCAGAAACAGGTTGTCGCTGCGGATGTAATCGTAATTCCGCGCTCCTGCTCCTGTTCCATCCAATCCATCACAGCAGCACCGTGATGAACTTCACCTATCTTGTGCGAGACGCCCGTGTAGAACAAAACCCGTTCTGTCGTGGTTGTCTTGCCCGCGTCGATATGGGCCATGATGCCGATATTGCGGTATCGCTCAATAGGGGTTGTGCGGGCCACTGCAAAGCCTTTTACCAGCGGTAGTGCGAGAACGCCTTATTCGCTTCGGCCATGCGATGCGTGTCTTCCTTTTTCTTCACCGCAGTCCCGCGATTTTCCGCAGCATCGAGTAGTTCGTGTGCAAGTCTGTGCGCCATCGACTTTTCGCTGCGTTTACGCGCGGCATCGATTACCCAGCGCATCGCAAGTGTCTGGCGGCGTGCCGGACGTACTTCGACCGGCACCTGGTAAGTCGCACCACCGACGCGGCGAGATTTCACCTCAACCACAGGCTTGACGTTTTCAAGTGCCGTCTCCAGCAGTTCCAGTGCCTTGTCGTCGGTATTGGTCTCGCGCTCGGCAATGCGATCGAGCGCACCGTAGATAATTCGCTCCGCAACGGACTTTTTGCCATCGTTCATTATCATGTT
This sequence comes from Woeseiaceae bacterium, assembly GCA_965224505.1. GTDB lineage: Bacteria > Pseudomonadota > Gammaproteobacteria > Steroidobacterales > Woeseiaceae > UBA1847. The sequence goes on along the minus strand of CBDCZL010000017.1, from coordinate 132,351 downwards.
CATGAATTTCGCAAGCAGCTCACTCTTGTACTTCGGATCCGGCAGGATCGTGCGCTTCGGAGCCTGTGTTCTTCTGGACATTATTTATCTCTGATTCTTAAGACTTGGGACGCTTCGTGCCGTACTTCGAACGGCCCTGCCTGCGATCCGAAACGCCGGCACAGTCGAGTGTGCCGCGAACCGTGTGATAACGCACACCAGGCAGGTCCTTAACACGACCGCCGCGAATCAGCACCACACTGTGTTCCTGCAGATTGTGCCCCTCGCCACCGATGTAGCTCGTCACTTCAAATCCATTCGTGAGACGCACACGCGCAACTTTACGCATCGCGGAATTCGGCTTCTTCGGTGTCGTCGTATACACGCGTGTGCACACGCCTCGCTTCTGCGGGCTGGCACCCAGCGCAGGCACTGCACTCTTCGCGCGTTTCACGGCACGGGGCTTACGAACTAGCTGATTTACTGTGGCCATGGGCCTTCACTCTTCATTTGTCTGTTAAATATTCGTCACGTTTCTAAACGCGCGCACCCGACCGCCGGACTTTTGTCGTCCAGTGACCGGGAAGGTCAAAGCCTGTCCGAAGTCAGGCTTTGAAGTGTAATCAGGGCCCTGCAATTGCAGAGCCCTGAGGGTTAAGGGCGGGCATTGTATGCATGCCCCCAGCCCGAGTCAATAGAACCGGGGACACCGTATCGGGTGTCCCCTTTTGCTGACCCCGCACCGTTCCAGAGTCTCTGCAACGGAGTCACCTCGCGAACAGGGGACACGCGATAACGTGTCCCTGTGCTCTTAGGCTTCCGGCGCCACCTCACTGCCGTCGGCACCTTCGGCTTCTGCGGCGACTACCTCATCAGGTACCTCAGCCTCTTCGGCAGCCGCGGCGGCGGCTTGCGAGGCCTCCAGTTCCTTGAGCTGCTCGGCCAGGTCCTGCTCGCGGGTGCGACGACGCTCGGCGTGATGCGCAAAGCCGGTACCAGCCGGGATCAGACGGCCAACAATGACGTTTTCCTTAAGCCCCCGCAGCTCGTCACGCAGCCCGCGAACCGACGCCTCGGTGAGTACTCGAGTCGTTTCCTGGAACGATGCGGCCGAAATAAACGACTCCGTAGCCAGCGATGCCTTCGTAATGCCCAGCAGCACGGGTTCGATGGTCAGCGCTTCCTTACCCTGCGCCAGCAGTTGCTCTTCGACTTCGAAGTAGCGCGATTTGTCGATCTGCTCTCCGCGCAGGTAATTACTGTCACCGGGCGTAGCCACGATCACCTTGCGCAGCATCTGGCGAATGATCACCTCGATATGCTTGTCATTGATCTTCACACCCTGCAGGCGATAGACGTCCTGGATTTCCTTGACGAGATAATTCGCAAGACTTTCGACGCCCTGCAGCCGCAAAATGTCATGAGGATTCGGCTCGCCGTCGGCGATAATCTCACCGCGAGCGACCTGCTCTCCCTCGAAGACGTTCAGATGACGCCATTTTGGAATCAGCTCCTCATGGCTCTCGCCGGACTCGTCGGTAATAACGAGGCGTCGCTTACCCTTCGTTTCCTTACCAAAGCTCACGGTACCCGTATGCTCCGCCATAATAGCGGGCTCCTTGGGCTTGCGCGCTTCGAACAGATCGGCGACTCGCGGCAGACCGCCCGTAATGTCGCGGGTCTTTGACGACTCCTGCGGGATACGGGCGATGACGTCGCCAACCGATACCTTCGCACCGTCTCCCATCGAGATAATCGCGCCTACCGGCAACGCGTAAACAGCCGGAATTTCGGTATTGGCGAAACAGACGTCGTTGCCTTCGCCGTCGACGAGTTTGGCGACCGGCCGCAGATCCTTACCCGAGCCGGCGCGGCTCTTCGGATCGAGCACGACGATGCTGGTCAGTCCTGTGAACTCGTCCACCTGCTCGGCGACTGTCACACCGTCGATAAAGTCCTCGAAACGAATACTACCCTCTACCTCGGTCACAACCGGGTGGGTGTGCGGATCCCAGTTTGCGAGCACCTGGCCCTGAACGACTTCCGCTCCGTCTTCGATCGTAATCGTCGCACCGTAGGGCACCTTGTAGCGCTCGCGTTCCTGACCCTGTTCGTTGACGACAATAATTTCGCCCGAACGGGACACGGCCACGAGATAGCCTTTGTGGTGCGCGACCGTTTTGATGTTGATGAGTTTCGCGATACCGCTCGACTTGATTTCGATGTTGTTGATCGCAGCAGAACGCGATGCCGCACCGCCGATATGGAAGGTGCGCATCGTGAGCTGCGTGCCAGGCTCGCCAATCGACTGGGCGGCGATCACACCAACCGCCTCACCGATGTTGATGCGGTGCCCACGGGCCAGATCGCGGCCGTAACATTGCGAGCACACACCGTAGCGAACTTCACAGGTAATCGGAGATCGTACCAGCACGTGATCGATCGATAACTCCTCCATACGCTGCACAGTCGCTTCGTCGAGCATTGTACCCGCGTCAAACGCGACCTTGTCGCTGCCGGGAATCAACACCGGTTCGGCCAGTACCCGGCCAAGTACGCGTTCGTGCAGTGGCTCCACCACGTCTCCGCCTTCGACGATGGGTGCCATCGCAACGCCGTTGCGCGTCTCGCAGTCGACTTCAGTGACCACGAGGTCCTGCGCCACATCGACAAGCCGGCGGGTAAGGTATCCCGAGTTGGCCGTCTTGAGCGCCGTGTCGGCAAGACCCTTGCGCGCACCGTGCGTCGAGATAAAGTACTGCAGTACGTCGAGTCCCTCGCGGAAGTTGGCCGTAATCGGCGTCTCGATGATCGAGCCGTCGGGTTTGGCCATCAGGCCGCGCATACCTGCAAGCTGGCGAATCTGCGCCGCAGAACCACGAGCCCCGGAGTCGGCCATCATGTAAATGGAGTTGAACGATTCCTGCTCGACGTCCTTGCCTTTCGCGTCCTTGACGGTTTCGGTGCCGAGCTTGTCCATCATTGCCTTCGCCACCTGATCGTTGGTACGCGACCAGATATCGACCACCTTGTTGTAGCGCTCGCCGTCGGTGACGAGTCCGGAACCGTACTGGTCCTGAATCTCCTTCACTTCCGCATCCGCCACGGACAAAATCTCACTCTTGTTTTCCGGAACGACCATGTCGTTAACGCCGATTGAGATACCGGCCCTCGTCGCGAGACGGAAGCCCGTGTACATCAATTTGTCAGCAAACACGACCGTGCGCTTGAGGCCAAGCTGTCGGTAGCAAACGTTGATGACGTTGGAGATCGCCTTCTTCGACATCGGCTTGTTGATATGAACGAACTCCAGCCCCTTCGGCAGGATGCCGGACAGCAGGGCACGCCCGATAGTCGTGTCGACAATCTTCGTAACCTCTTCGACCTCGCCCTCATCGTTCGCCTCGTGCACGGTAACGCGCACTTTCACGGCCGCCTGCAGCTCGGCTGAACTCGCCTCGAAAGCACGACGCGCCTCATCGAGATTAGCGAGTATCATGCCCTCGCCTTTTGCGTTTACACGCGAACGCGTCATGTAGTAGAGCCCGAGTACCACGTCCTGCGACGGCACGATAATCGGGTCGCCGTTCGCCGGTGACAGAATGTTGTTCGACGACATCATCAGTGCGCGCGCTTCGAGCTGTGCCTCGATCGACAATGGTACGTGCACGGCCATCTGGTCGCCGTCAAAGTCGGCGTTGAACGCAGTACACACGAGCGGGTGCAGCTGAATCGCCTTGCCTTCGACCAATACCGGCTCAAACGCCTGAATACCGAGGCGATGCAGCGTCGGCGCGCGGTTCAGCATGACGGGGTGTTCACGAATAACCTCTTCGAGAATATCCCAGACTTCGGCGCCCTCGCGTTCCACAAGCCGCTTGGCGGCCTTGATCGTGGTCGCTTCACCGCGCAGCTGCAGCTTCGAAAAGATGAACGGCTTGAACAACTCGAGCGCCATCTTCTTCGGCAACCCGCACTGGTGCAGCTTGAGCGTCGGACCGACAACGATGACGGAACGGCCCGAGTAGTCGACGCGCTTACCCAGAAGGTTCTGGCGAAAGCGGCCCTGCTTGCCCTTGATCATGTCGGCGAGCGACTTCAGGGGACGCTTATTCGTGCCCGTGATGGCGCGGCCGCGGCGGCCGTTGTCGAGCAGCGCATCGACCGATTCCTGCAGCATGCGCTTCTCATTGCGCACGATGATGTCCGGCGCGTTGAGCTCCAGCAGACGGCGCAGACGATTGTTGCGGTTAATGACGCGGCGATACAGATCATTGAGATCCGACGTCGCAAACCGACCACCGTCCAGCGGCACGAGCGGGCGCAGGTCGGGCGGCAGCACCGGCAGTACAGTCAACACCATCCACTCGGGCTTGTTGCCCGATTCCACAAACGACTCGATGAGCTTCAGGCGCTTCGACAGCCGCTTGATTTTGGTCTCCGAACGCGTCGCGTCCATGTCTTCACGGACTTTAAGAATTTCACGCTGCAGATCGATGGTCATGAGCATTTCGCGTACGGCCTCGGCGCCCATGCGAGCGTCGAATTCATCGCCATACTGTTCAAGTGCTTCGAGATACATTTCGTCGGTCATTAGCTGACCGCGTTCGAGGTCGGTCATGCCGGGATCGACAACAACAAACGCCTCAAAGTAGAGAACGCGTTCGATCTCCCGCAGCGTCATGTCGAGCATCAGCCCGATGCGCGAGGGCAGCGACTTCAGGAACCAGATGTGCGCGACCGGGCTTGCCAGATCGATATGCGCCATGCGTTCGCGGCGGACCTTGGTCTGCGTGACTTCGACACCGCATTTTTCACAGACGACGCCGCGATGTTTGAGCCGCTTGTACTTGCCGCACAGGCACTCATAGTCCTTGATCGGGCCGAAGATTTTGGCACAGAACAAACCGTCACGTTCGGGCTTGAACGTGCGGTAGTTGATGGTCTCCGGTTTCTTGACCTCGCCAAACGACCAGGAACGAACCATGTCGGGCGACGCCAGGCCGATGCGAATTGCGTCGAAATCGTCGACCGGATTCTGGTACTTAAATAATTTGAGGAGATCTTTCATGAGTCTGTCTCCAGTTCAATGTTAATCCCTAAGGACCTGATCTCCTTGACCAGTACGTTGAACGATTCGGGCATGCCGGCGTCCATGTAGTGCTCACCGTCCACGATGTTCTTGTACATCTTGGTGCGGCCCTGTACATCGTCCGACTTGACGGTCAGCATTTCCTGCAATGTGTAGGACGCACCGTAGGCTTCGAGCGCCCAGACCTCCATCTCACCGAAGCGCTGACCACCGAACTGCGCCTTACCGCCCAGCGGTTGCTGCGTGACGAGCGAGTACGGCCCGGTCGAGCGCGCATGCATCTTGTCGTCGACGAGGTGGTTGAGTTTCAGCATGTACATATACCCCACGGTAACGTCACGGTCGAACTTGTCGCCCGTGCGTCCGTCGTAGAGTGTCGACTGTCCCGAAACGTCGAGGTCCGCGAGTTCCAGCAGGCCCTTGATCTCGGCTTCAGTCGCACCGTCGAATACCGGAGTCGCTGTCGGCACACCACGCGTCAGATTGCCAGCGAGCTCAACGACTTCCTCGTCGCTGAACGACTTCAGGTCTTCAAGCTTGCCGCCGGTCTTGTTGTAGACTTTTTCGAGAAATCCGCGCAGCTTCGCAACCGATTCCTGCGACTTCAACATTGCATTGATCTTGTTTCCAACACCTTTTGCCGCCCAGCCGAGATGCGTTTCCAGCACCTGACCGACGTTCATTCGCGACGGTACGCCAAGTGGATTCAGGACAATATCCACCGGTGTGCCATCTTCGAGGTACGGCATATCTTCAACCGGGACGATCGTCGAAATAACACCCTTGTTACCGTGACGCCCGGCCATTTTGTCACCCGGCTGGATACGGCGCTTGACCGCAAGATACACCTTGACCATCTTGAGAACGCCGGGCGCCAGATCGTCGCCCGCCGTAATTTTGGTCTTCTTCTCTTCGAAGCGGCGATCGAACTCGTCACGCTGTGCCTTCAGGCGCTCGAACGCCTTCTGCAATTGTTCGTTCGCGTCGTCGTTCTTTAGGCGAATCTCGAACCACTGCTCACGCGGCAGGTCTTCGAGGTAACCCTTAGTGATCTTCGCACCCGACTTCAGGCCATTCGGGCCACCCTGAGCCATCTTGCCGGTCAGCATACGCTCGACACGTTCGTAGATGTCCTTTTCGAGGATGCGCAGCGTATCGTCGAGATCCTTGCGGACGCTTTCGAGTTCAGAACGCTCGATCGAGAGTGCCCGGTGGTCTTTTTCCACACCGTCGCGCGTAAACACGCGCACATCAATGACCGTGCCGTCCATCCCCGGTGGAACACGCAGGCTTGTGTCTTTCACGTCCGACGCCTTTTCACCGAAGATCGCACGCAGCAGTTTTTCCTCGGGCGTGAGTTGCGTCTCACCCTTTGGCGTCACCTTACCGACAAGAATATCGCCGGCCTTGACTTCGGCGCCGATAAACGCGATACCCGACTCGTCGAGTTTTGCCAGTGCGGCATCGCCGACGTTGGGAATGTCCGAGGTAATGTCTTCGGAGCCCAGCTTCGTGTCGCGCGCAACACACTGCAATTCCTCAATGTGGATCGTCGTGAAGCGGTCTTCCTTGACGACCCGCTCCGAAATCAGAATGGAGTCCTCGAAGTTGTAGCCGTTCCAGGGCATGAATGCGACCAGCAGATTCTGACCCAGCGCCAGCTCACCCATGTCCGTAGACGGCCCGTCAGCGAGAACATCCCCCGCCGAAATCGTGTCGCCATTCTTCACGAGCGGTCGCTGATTGATACAGGTATTCTGATTCGAACGCGTATACTTCGTCAGGTTGTAAATATCGACGCCCGGTTCTGCTGCCGTGGTTTCGTCGTCATTGACGACAACCACGATTCGAGACGCATCGACCGAGTCGACATAACCGCCACGTCTGGCAACAACCGTCACACCCGAATCGACCGCGACGGCGCGCTCAATACCCGTACCCACGAGCGGCGCCTCGGCGCGCAGCGTTGGCACAGCCTGGCGTTGCATGTTCGATCCCATCAACGCTCGATTGGCATCGTCGTGCTCGAGGAACGGAATCAAAGCGGCCGCAACCGAAACGATCTGTCGCGGACTGACGTCCATGAACGCAATATCCTCTGGCGCCGCCAGCGTAAACTCATTCTTGTGTCGCACGGCGACCAGATCTTCAACAAACCTGCCGTTCTTATCCAGTTCCGCGTTTGCCTGAGCGACGATGTACTGGCTTTCCTCGATGGCCGACAGATAGACGATGTCCGACGTGACCTTGCCTTTTTTTACCTTGCGGTACGGCGTCTCGAGAAAACCGTATTCATTGGTGCGCGCATAAACAGCCAGTGAGTTGATCAGACCGATATTCGGTCCTTCCGGCGTTTCGATCGGACACACGCGGCCGTAGTGCGTCGGATGTACGTCTCGCACCTCGAAGCCCGCACGCTCGCGCGTCAGACCGCCGGGACCAAGCGCGGAAACGCGCCGCTTGTGCGTGACTTCCGACAACGGGTTGTTCTGGTCCATAAACTGCGATAGCTGGCTGGAACCGAAGAACTCCTTCACGGCAGCCGCAACCGGCTTCGCATTGATCATGTCCTGCGGCATCAGACCGTCCGCCTCCGCCTGTGTAAGCCGTTCCTTGACGGCGCGCTCTACGCGTACGAGACCGACCCGAAACGCGTTTTCGGCCATCTCGCCGACACTGCGGACGCGCCGGTTGCCAAGGTGGTCGATATCGTCGACCGTACCGAAACCGTTGCGAATGTCGATCAGCGTCTGCAGGACCGCAAGGATGTCGTCCTTGTCGAGCACACCTTCGCCATCGGAGCTGTCCCGGCCGACGCGACGGTTGAATTTCATGCGGCCAACGGCAGACAGATCGTAGCGATCCGAATTGAAAAAGAGATTCTGAAACAGGTTTTCTGCCGCTTCCTTCGTCGGCGGCTCACCCGGACGCATCATGCGATAAATTTCAACGAGCGCCTCAAGGCGCGTCGTGGACGGGTCGATGTTGAGCGTATTCGAGATGAACGGTCCGCGGTCGAGATCGTTGACGAACAGCGTCCTAATTTGATCGACGCCGGCCTCTATCAACTGCACAACAAGTTCGGGCGTCAGCTCGGCATTGGCCGGTGCAAGCAGCTCACCGGTCTCGGTATCGACAACGTCGTGCGCAAGAATTTTTCCTTCGAGATACTCAGCCGGCACGACGAGTTTGTCCACCGTGGACTTATTCATATCGCGAACGTGTTTCGCGGTAATACGTTTGCCTTCCTCGACGATCAGTTTGCGGCCGAGCCTGATGTCGAAGGCCGCAGTCTCGCCGCGCCAGCGGTCGGCGACGAGTCCCATTTTGATTTCTTTGTCGGAAAGATAGAAATCGTTGGTATCGAAGAACAGGTCGAGCATTTCCTCGTTGCTCATTTCGAGCGCACGCAGGATGATCGTCACAGGCAGCTTGCGGCGGCGGTCGATACGCGCGAAAACACAATCCTTGGGGTCGAACTCGAAATCGAGCCACGAACCACGGTATGGAATGACACGCGCGGAGAACAGCAGCTTGCCGGAGCTGTGGGTTTTGCCTTTGTCGTGATCGAAGAACACACCCGGTGAACGGTGCAACTGCGAGACGATGACACGCTCTGTACCGTTGATGACGAAGGTACCGTTACGCGTCATCAGCGGCATTTCACCAAGGTACACTTCCTGCTCACGAATATCCTTGACCGGCTTCGGATTGCCGCTCGCTTCCTTATCGTAAATGACAAGACGTACAAGCACCCGAATCGGCGCAGCATAGGTAAGCCCGCGCATCTGGCATTCCTTCACGTCGAAGACGGGCTCGCCCAGACGGTAACTGACGTATTCAAGTGCCGCATTGCCGGAATAGCTGACAATCGGAAACACAGACTGAAACGCTGCGTGCAGACCGATATCCTCACGCTCTTCGATGGTTCTGGACGTTTGCAGGAACTTATTGTAAGAATCGACCTGAATCGACAACAGATACGGCACGTCCAGAATCGTGGGACGTTTGCCAAAGTTCTTGCGAATACGCTTTTTCTCAGTGAATGAGTATGCCATTCGAGAAATCCTCGCTAGCCTCTTAAATTACAAATGCGGACAGGCAGAGGGCCACGATTGGCCGACTGCCCATCCGACTTTTTCTTCGGCCCGCCAATTTCGCCGGGCCTGCATCTTAAGATGCAATCGCTCACGAATGCTGATTATTTCAGCTCAACCGTGGCACCAGCCTCTTCGAGCTGTTTCCTGATCTCTTCAGCTTCGTCTTTCGGCGCAGCTTCCTTGATCGTCGACGGCGCACCCTCAACAGCGTCCTTGGCTTCCTTGAGGCCAAGGCCCGTGATCGTGCGAACCGCCTTGATGACTGCAACCTTGTTGCCGCCGAAGCTTGTCATCACAACATCGAATTCGTCCTTTTCTGCCGCCGCTTCGCCGGCATCAGCTGCCGGACCGGCAGCTACGGCAACCGGTGCCGCAGCAGACACGCCCCACTCTTCCTCGAGCATCTTGACGAGTTCAACAACTTCCATGATTGGTTTGGCGCTCAGTTCTTTGAGCAGATCTTCGTTCGAAAGTGCCATTTCACTATTCCTCAAATATTAAAATCCCTGAGTCAGGGAAAACTGTTATGCCGCTTCCTGCTCGCCGCGTGCGGACAATGTCCGTGCAAGCATTGCGGAAGGTTCTGCGACCGTGCGTACTAGTTGGCTCATCGGTGCTACGAACACGCCAAGCAACATTGCGCGGGCCTGATCCAGCGTTGGCAAATCCGCCAACTTACTCAGATCGGAGCCCGGCATAAGCTGCCCGCCGGCCGATAGCGACACCGCCTGCAGAGCGCCATGCTCTTTGGCGAAATCCTTGATGACCCTGGCAGCGGCACCTGGATCGTCCTTTGCGAATGCGAGGAGAATCGGTCCCTTGAGTGTGTCCTGCATACACTCGAATTCGGTTCCCTCGACGGCGCGGCGCGCAAGCGTATTTTTAACGACACGCATGTAAACGCCGGCATCGCGCGCTTCTTTGCGCAATTCCGTCATTTCTCCTACAGAGAGACCTCTGTACTCGGCCGCAACGGCCGTGACAGCATCTCCCGCAACCGCATTTACCTCTTTGACAAGCGCTTTCTTGTCTTCGAGTCTCAGTGCCATGTACAACTCCTGGCTCAATAACGGTTACTAAAATCGGGCGAACCTCAACTGCATTCACCCGCCCATTCGGGGAAATCCTTCCCCTGGTCGGATGGGTAACCGTTGCCAGCAAATCTGACTCAGGTAACACCATCTGCACAGGCGTTTATTAAGATCGGACATTCAGCCGATCGCCTGTGGTCTTCGACGATCGCCGCTTCCCTGCGGCTATTCACAAACAATCCCTGTGGAGTGTTTATGCGTTATATAGGGGACACGGAATACCGTGTCCCCGGTTCTTTTGGGGTCAGGGAATTACCCTGTCCCCGAATCTGTTAAACGTCCACGGTTGCCCGATCGACGGCAACTCCCGGTCCCATCGTCGACGAAACCGTGAGTTTCTTGAAATACGACCCCTTTGCGGACGCGGGCTTAGCCTTCTTCAGATCGGCAAGCAACGCTTCGAGGTTTTCCTTCAACGCATTTACGTCAAAGTCCGCTCGACCGATCGCGCAGTGAATAATGCCGGCCTTGTCGGTTCTGTAACGAACCTGACCCGCTTTTGCGTTCTTCACCGCACCCTCGACGTCTGCAGTGACGGTTCCGACTTTCGGATTGGGCATCAGTCCGCGTGGCCCGAGAATCTGGCCAAGCTGACCGACAACACGCATGGCGTCCGGTGTTGCTATCACGACATCGAAATCCATCTCGCCTTTTTTGACCGCCTCGGCGAGGTCTTCAAAACCGACGATATCCGCGCCCGCAGCTGTCGCTTTATCCGCGTTTTCGCCCTGAGCAAATACAGCGACACGAACCGATTTACCGGTACCGTTCGGCAACACCGTCGAACCGCGAACAACCTGGTCCGACTTCCGAGGGTCGACGCCCAGATTTACCGAGACGTCGACGCTTTCAGGGAACTTTGCGGTGGCCAGCTCCTTAACAAGTCCCAGCGCGGCGTCGATTTCGTAGGCCGTCTGCGAATCGACTTTGTCACGAGCAGCCTGTTTCCTCTTGCTAATTCGTGCCATCAGTTCACTCCCTCGACTTCGATGCCCATACTGCGCGCAGTACCCGCCACAGTGCGCACCGCTGCGTCCATATCGGCCGCGGTCAGATCCGGCATCTTCGTGTTTGCAATCTCTTCGAGCTGCGCACGATTGACTTTGCCGACTTTGTTCGTATTCGGCGTGCCCGATCCCTTCGCGATTCCGGCCGCCTTACGAAGCAGCACCGCAGCAGGAGGCGTTTTCGAAACGAACGTGAAGGAACGGTCGCTGTAAACGGTGATCACCACAGGAATTGGCAGACCAGGCTCGGTACCCTGGGTCTGAGCGTTGAACGCCTTGCAGAATTCCATGATGTTAACACCGTGCTGACCGAGCGCCGGCCCAACGGGCGGCGACGGATTCGCCTGGCCGGCAGGCACCTGCAGCTTAATGTAGCTGGCAACTTTCTTAGCCATTGTAATTTCCTCTCGAGTTCAAACGCCGCAGTCGAGCTACAGCTCCTCGTCTGTGTTTGAGCCGTCTTACGACGTCTCTACCGGAAAACTCCACGCACCAGCGCGAAATCTTCTGCTAACTTTTCTCAACCTGGCCAAAATCGAGCTCCACCGGAGTCGATCGACCCAGAATCTGTACCGCAACCTGCAACCGGTTCTTGTCATAATTGACCTGCTCCACGACACCTGAGAAGTCGTTGAACGGTCCGTCCGTGACACGTACGACTTCGCCAGGCTCGAACAGGACTTTCGGCCTTGGCTTGTCGGCACCTTCCTGAACCCGCTGCAGAATTCGATCGGCTTCCTTTTCAGTGATGGGTGCCGGCCGGTCGCTGGATCCACCGATAAATCCCAGCACCTTGGGCACTTCCTTGACGAGATGCCACGTTTCGTCGTCCATTTCCATTTGCACAAGCACATAGCCGGGGAAGAACTTGCGTTCGCTGCGACGCTTGCTGCCCTCGCGCATTTCAACCACTTCCTCGGTTGGCACGAGAATTTCACCAAATTTGTCCTGCAGGCCCATGCGCTCGATACGCTCTTCGAGCGCACTTTTCACACGATGCTCAAAGTTTGAGTAGGCGTGCACGATGTACCAGCGTAAAGCCACTTCGAGGTTCCCCTGTACCTTAATTACAACGCGCAGTTAACCGACCAGGGTTCTGGTCAGCCACAGCAAACCGGAATCCAGGGCCCAGAAAAAGAGCATCATCACGAGCGTAAAGACGAATACGGCAATCGCCGTTTGCGTCGTTTCCTGTTTCGTCGGCCATACAACCTTGCGAATCTCAACCCGCGAGCCCTGGATGAAGTGCCAAAGGCGCCTTCCCTGGGTGCTCGTCATCGCAATGCCAATCCCCGCTGCCGTACCGCCGAGCACCATGAGCACGCGAATTGCCTGAGCAAACTCGTTCTCGTAGTAATAATAGGCATACAGGCCGCCGATAAGCGCCACTGCTGCAATGAGCAGCTTAATCGTATCGAGCGCGCTGCCCTGAGTTGTCTCTGTCTGTGCTGCCATGTTCGGTTCGCAGGCTCAAATGGCAGGCCAGGAGGGAATCGAACCCCCAACCTGCGGTTTTGGAGACCGCCGCTCTGCCAATTGAGCTACTGGCCTTTGATTCTCTCAACAGGTGGTGTCAGAGACCAGGGCCTGGTACCTGACACCGTGCTATTCACTTACTCGATGATCTTCGCCACCACGCCCGCACCGACGGTACGGCCGCCCTCGCGAATCGCGAAGCGAAGCCCATCCTCCATCGCAATCGGCGCAATCAGCTCCACCGTCATCTGCACGTTGTCGCCCGGCATCACCATCTCCGTACCGTCCGGCAACTCCACCGCACCCGTCACGTCCGTCGTGCGGAAATAAAACTGCGGACGATATCCCTTGAAAAACGGCGTGTGTCGACCACCCTCGTCCTTCGTCAGAATGTAAACCTCCGCCTCAAACTTCGTGTGCGGCGTAATACTGCCCGGCTTCGCCAGCACCTGACCGCGCTCCACCTCTTCACGCTTCGTGCCACGCAGCAGTACACCCACGTTGTCGCCCGCCTCACCGCGATCCAGCAGCTTGCGGAACATCTCAACCCCCGTGCACGTCGTCTTGTCCGTATCCTTGATACCGACAATCTCGATCTCATCGCCCACTGTAACAACACCGCGCTCTATACGGCCCGTCACCACCGTGCCGCGACCCGATATCGAGAACACGTCCTCAACCGGCATCAGAAAATCACCATCGATCGCACGCTCCGGCTGCGGGAAGTAGCTGTCCATCTCCTCGACCAGCTTCACCACCGACGGAACGCCTATCTCCGACGTGTCGCCTTCAAACGCCTTCAGCGCACTGCCCGTCACTATCGGCGTGTCGTCGCCAGGAAACTCGTACGTCGACAGCAGGTCACGAACCTCCATTTCCACCAGCTCCAGCAACTCCTCGTCGTCGACCTGGTCCGCCTTGTTCATGTAAACCACTATGTGCGGCACACCCACCTGACGTGCCAGAAGAATGTGCTCGCGCGTCTGTGGCATCGGACCGTCCGCCGCACTCACCACCAGTATCGCTCCGTCCATCTGCGCCGCACCCGTGATCATGTTCTTCACGTAGTCCGCGTGACCCGGACAGTCAACGTGTGCGTAGTGACGGTTGTCACTCTCGTACTCCACGTGCGCCGTCGCGATCGTAATGCCTCGCTCGCGCTCCTCCGGCGCATTGTCGATCTGATCGTAGGCCTGAACCTCACCGCCGTGCTGCTCCGCCATCACCTTCGTCAGCGCCGCCGTCAGCGTCGTCTTGCCGTGGTCCACGTGACCTATCGTGCCTACGTTCACGTGTGGTTTTGTTCTCTCAAATTTTTCTTTAGACATGAGCCCTTTCCTGCTTATCTAAAAATCCAAATCCGTTAATCGAATTGCGGCCGAAACCGCCCCTGTATCTGGAGCCCACACCCGGATTTGAACCGGGGACCTCTTCCTTACCAAGGAAGTGCTCTGCCCCTGAGCTATGTGGGCAATCTCTCTGGCGGCTGCACTTCCTTCCGGCATCTGGAGCGGGTGATGGGAATCGAACCCACATCATCAGCTTGGAAGGCTGAGGTTCTACCGTTGAACTACACCCGCCTGTTTTGCTAAAGCCACCACTCCTTATATATACCTGGCTTTTACTCGTTCGCTTCGCGACCTGCAAATCCCATCCGAAAGGCTTTTTTTCGGCGTGCAAAAATCCTGACAGCCTCCCTGATTGAACTGTCCGGATATAATGTTCCAATCTATGTCGTCGCGCCGCCGGCTCCTGGTGGGTTCTTCCCCCAGCTCACCACATCTGGTGGAGGGGGTAGGATTCGAACCTACGTAGGCATAGCCAGCAGATTTACAGTCTGCCCTCGTTGACCGCTTGAGTACCCCTCCGATACGCAAGCCGGGCATTGTCTATCCGATAGAGTCGGCTGTCAACCAAAAAACAGCGCGATTCGCGACATTGTTCGCAGGCGAAGATTTGGCCGCAGCCCGCGGTTTCACAGGGCCGGAGGCTACATTCAGGCGCCAAGGGCCCAGTGCCACGGCTCGTAGTTGAACCCCTGCGGATTGTCACGTGGATAACTCATCTGAAAGCCGAAGTCCGAGGCATTCTCGCAAAGCCAGCGGAACGCGGCTGAATTCTCGAACTCCTCGGTCAGCGGTCGCGATCCCGGGGTCGCGATGTCGACAGCGCGGCCAGTGTGATGCTCACTGTATCCCGGCGCAGCATTCACCTTAAGAATATCGCTAACCCTCTGACCTGCATTGATTTTTTTTCGGATCAGGCGCGCCTGATAATCAATACTGCGAAATCCGGAAACGATCAGCAGCACGATGCCGTCAGCCGCCGCCGCCGCAACCATCTGCTGCCACTTCGCAGCCGTATCGGGTGTCAGCGACTGCATACGGCCAACCAGATTCGGACCCACTTCAATTAATTCCCCGGCCTCTTCGAAACTCGGCAGGGTACCGTCGGCCGCGTAATCGTCAGGAATGCCGAGTTCGGTATGAAGTTCGCGTAGCATAGACACGATTGTAACCTGCACGGTCGAAAAACGTCCGATCTATGACCATTGACACAATTTACAGGGATATCGAGGGCGACGGGCCGTTCCGCTTCGACGACGCGGTTGCGCGCGTGTTTCCGGACATGCTGCGGCGCTCGATTCCGGGGTACACCGCGACCATCGAGGCCATCGGATCGCTGGCCGCACGCTACGTCCAGGCCAACACGAATTGTTACGACCTTGGCTGCTCGCTGGGGGCCGCGACGCTCGCGATGCGCCAGGGCATACGGCGGCCGGGTTGCCGCATCATTGCAGTGGATAGTTCCGCTGCGATGATCAGGCGCTGTCGTGAGACCATCGAAGAAGAAGACCGGCGAAGCAGTAGTGAAACGGCTGTCGAACTGCTCGAAGCCGATATGCGGAACGTAGAAATCCGTGATGCGTCTATGGTCGTAATCAACTACACGCTTCAATTCTTACCCGAGGCGGACCGGGATGGGCTAATGACCAGAATCTGTGCCGGAATGCGCGACGGCGGACTTATGCTGCTTTCCGAGAAAGTCGTGGACGAGAACACCGAGATGGAGCGGCTGCTCGTCGACCTGCATCACGAACACAAGCGCCGTAATGACTACAGCGCAATGGAGATCGCACGCAAACGTGCAGCGCTGGAGGACGTGCTGATTCCGGAGACGGTCGCTGCACACCGCCGGCGCCTGAAAAAAGCCGGCTTTCGGCATTCAGCCATTTGGCTTCGCTACTTCAATTTCGTATCGATCATTGCCATCCGATGATCGATACAAGAGCGCTTTCACGGGTCCTTGCCGATATTGGCCTCGCAGACTGGACCGGTACGCTCGCGGCGCTGACCGAAAAACGTCTCTGCCCCGAAGCACACGGCGATTTTTCGCGTTGGCAATCGGCGGTCGAAGCACTGCCCGGGGCGGAAGAGACGCAACGCGAACGGCTGCTGCATCAACTCATGCCCTGGCGCAAGGGCCCTCTCGATCTTGGCGGAGTGCATATCGACACTGAATGGCGCAGCGACTGGAAATGGGAGCGCCTGAAAAACGCCATTGAACCGCTCACTGACCGAAACATACTCGACGTGGGCTGCGGCAACGGCTACTTCGCAATCAAAATGCGGGAAGCCGGCGCGGCAGCTGTGATTGGCGTGGATCCGACACCGCTGTTTGTCATGCAATTTCTGGCTATCCGTCGATTCTCGAAACTGCGTAATGTATTTGTCCTTCCAGCGCGGCTGGAAGAACTGCCATTGCCCGCTCGTCGATTCGATACGACGTTTTCGATGGGGGTCTTGTATCACCAGCGTTCGCCGATCGATCATCTGCGGGCGTTGCAGCAGACGTTACGACCGGGCGGCCAGCTGGTGCTGGAAACCATTTTTATTCCGGGAGAAGAGGGTTACGCCTGCACACCACCGGACCGATACGCGCGAATGCGCAACGTCTGGATGCTGCCGACGGCCGCAGAACTCCTCGTCTGGCTAAAACGTACCGGCTATCGTCAGATCAAAGTTGTAGACCGATCAATAACGAGCACCAGCGAACAGCGCAGCACCGAATGGATGACGTTCGAGTCACTCGCAGACTGTCTCGACCCCAAAGACCCATCACTCACTGTAGAAGGCTGGCCCGCACCCCGCCGAATTGCGGTCACCGCCACCGCCCCCTAATCGGTTCCGGTTACCGTATTTCCTGTCTAAGGTAACCGGAACGTTTAGACTGGAAATACGGTAACCGGAACCGATTGGAGGTCACTTGAACCGTGGCGTTTTCAGGCGTAATTTCTGTACAAACTGAAGCAAGAGAAATTACCGATGAGAATGACACCCGCGGTTGAAAAGTACGTCCTTCACTGGGGAGAAATGGGCACGCGCTGGGGTACGAATCGAACGGTTGCGCAGATACAAGCCCTCCTGTACCTGTCACCGAAACCGATGCACGCCGACGAAATCGTCGACCTGTTGTCCGTCGCCAGATCCAACGTCAGCACCAGCATCCGCGAGCTACAGAGTTACGGACTGGTCCGCATGACACACATCCTGGGCGACCGTCGCGACTACTTTGAATCGATTCATGACGTCTGGGAATTGTTTCGCGTCATTATCGAGCAACGTAAACAACGAGAACTGAACCCGACGCTCGCGATGCTGCGCGACTGCGCGGCGGATGTCGCCGCAGAGGACCAAACGGACGATGTCACTAAACAACGGATCCGAAATATGCTCGAATTCGTGGAATCCACGAGTCACTGGTACGAGCAGATCAGCGACATCCCCACCGACACGCTTACAAAGCTGATGGCGCTCGGAAAGAAGATTACAAAGCTCGTCAAGGCTTAGTCGCTGTCATGCAGGCAGGCCAGACGGCTGTTTCGCCGCGCTGCGATTCTCGCAACAACCAGACCGAATCGGTGTACGCGAGTGCGTCCGGCCCGCCGTGAATCGTATTCGCGGGCCGTAGAAAATAACCGCCCGTTGAGTACATCCACGTATTCACCTCGCCGTTGATGCACTCACTGTACTGCTGATTACCGGACACCAGATACCCCTCGCGAATCGCGGTCGACGTCATCCAGGGGAGATTCGCTCCGGTCGCCACCCGCATCAGCCAGGTTTTCGATCCGTTGCCCGGGTCGCGACGCAATTCCCGGGTCTGGACGCCAGGCATCGAAGTTTCTGTCCAATCGAGCAATGCGGCATCGATGATTATCGGCGAACGAATCACCGACTCCGGATCCACATCATTGACGAAGTACAAAATCTGCGCACCATCCTTCGCTGCCAGATTGAAGCCAAGCGAGCCCGCCGGAAAATAGGCATACCCGCCCGCCGGCAGGCGAACATCCGCGACATCCAGTTCCCCCGCGATCACGAAAATCTCCATCGACCGACCTGGGACAGCACCTGTCGTACCCTTCCAGTCCGCCGGCAGATTGACGCGGTTGCTCGTGCGCCGCGTCTGCGGGTCGCCGGCGAGCTGCTTTGCGCGCACGCCGGGCAGACTCGCGACGAAAACATCTTCAAGCAGATCGACCTGTATGAACGCGGGATAGGGCAGTTTTGGCGGCCCGCTCGCACACCCGTGCAGCAGCGCGGCAATTACCAACGGCGCAAATAGTCGAATCATTGTTCGCCAGTCCATCGTTTAGAAAAAAAGCCGCCCAGAATCTGGGCGGCAAAATAAGCAGAAGATGTATGCAGCCGGGGTAAAGCGCCTTGTGAAGCGGCCGACACATCGTGTGGCAGTCCGATTCAGCTGCTTTTTCCTGGCCGGTGATTCGCCGGGTCGATAGTCCGGAGTACCCGCAGAAAAGTACTCGCCCGAGTGATGTGTTGAGAGGGTCACGATTCACTCGCCATCGCTCACGCATCCGTCGCGGCGGCCCGCCAGCCTGCCTTAGTACATCTCATCTCCGTGCGTACCGGATTGGTACGGCCGGAATCCTACTACATATAGTATCTGAAGGCGAGAAAACCACTATATTTAGTTGCTCATCGGAAAAACAGGACGTCCATCGCAAGACCCTGTAGGGTTGCGGTTTCGACAACCCTCTGCGCGGAGCAAACAACTGGCTAATGACGCAATGATCGAAGGACGAGCAACTCACCAGAAAGCAGGACTTCTGCTCGGACCGACACTCGCTGGACTCATGTTGCTGTTCGGCGCGCCCGAAGGTCTTGCTGATCCGGCCTGGACCACGGCCGCAGTCGGTGTCCTTATGGCTGTGTGGTGGGCGACTGAGGCAATTCCAATTGCCGTCACAGCGCTGATTCCACTCGTGGCGTTTCCGTTGCTCGGGATTGCGAATATCCAGGACACATCCGCTCCCTACGCGAACAAGGTCATCTTTCTGTTCCTCGGCGGCTTCATCGTCGCCTTCGCGATGCAGCGCTGGAATCTGCACCGGCGCATCGCACTCAACGTACTGCAATTCGCCGGCGGCAACGGCCGCTCACTGGTCGGCGGCTTCATGGCATCCAGCGCGCTGATTTCAATGTGGGTGATGAACACATCCACGACAATGATGCTGCTGCCGATCGCCGTTTCGATCATTACCGTCATCCATAAAACGGTCGACACACTCGACGACAAGGGACGCGAGGACTTTCAGTTTTCGCTGCTGCTCGGCGTCGCCTACGGCGCCACGATCGGCGGCATATCGACGCTGGTCGGCACGGCACCCAACGCAATGTTCGCCGCATTTATGCTCGACAACTATGGCACTGACATCGGATTTGCGAACTGGATGCTTGTCGGTCTGCCATTATCAGCACTCATGTTGCCACTCGCGTGGCTGGCCATGACACGCTGGATTTTTAAAGTGGACTTCGTAACGTCAGACGAAGGCAGGTCGACATTGCGGCGTATGAAGACCGACATGGGACCGATCAGCGTTCCGGAACGCCGCGTCGCTGTCGTGTTTATCGCAATGGCGCTGACGTGGATTTTTCGACCTGTGCTCAGCCGCTTCGCGCCACTGGCCGCGCTCGACGATTCACTGATCGCCATTGCCGGGGCGGTACTGCTGTTTCTGGTACCCAGCGGCGACCGCAGCGATTCGTTGCTGCTGCGCTGGAAGTACGCGGAACAGCTGCCCTGGGGCGTTCTGCTGCTGTTCGGTGGCGGCCTGACGCTTGCCGGAGCCGTCACGCACACGGGGCTGGCGGAATGGCTTGGCGACAGCCTGCACGCGATCGGCACACTGCCGCTGATCGTCCTCGTCGTAATCATTGCCGCAATGATTATTTTCCTCACCGAACTGACGAGCAACATCGCGACAACCGCGACGTTCCTGCCGATTGTCGGGGCCGTCGCCATCAATGCCGGCTACGATCCGATTGTGCTCCTGATTCCGGTAACGCTCGCGGCAAGCTGCGCCTTCATGCTGCCGGTTGCCACGCCGCCCAATGCGATCGTGTTCGGCTCGGGCATGTTGACGATTCCACGCATGGCACGCGCCGGGCTCGCACTTAACCTTTTCGCGATAGTGCTTGTGTCCCTGGTTGCTTATAAAATAGCGCCCATTGTTTTGAACTAGGGGACGATGCGTGGGCGATCGCTACGATGTTGCAAAGGAAAATAAAGTCCGGCAGCTACGTGAGTATGCCGAATACGATGTGTCCGCAGTGCATGCCGTGCTCGATTCCGCGTTGCTCGCGAGTGTCGGATTCGTTCAGGACGGCAATGCCGTTGTCGTTCCGATGCTCTTCGGCCGTGAGGGCGAAACGCTGTATCTGCACGGCGCCCGCAAGGCGCGCATCGTGCGGCTGCTCGAGCAGACGGCGCGCGCCTGCGTCAACGTCACGCACGTTGACGGTCTGGTGTTTGCGCGTTCGGCCTTCAATTCGTCGATGGCCTACCGCTCGGCAACAGTTTTCGGCAAGCCGCAGCTCATTGACGATCACGAAGAGAAGATTCGGGCATTGCGCATCATTACCGAGTGCACAATGCCGGGCCGCTGGGATGAGTTACGTCCGCCGCACACCAATGAGGTAAAGATGACCGGTGTGATCGCCATCGACATCGATGCGGCATCCGCAAAGATTTCCAATCACATGCCGGACGATGAAGAAGACGATTATCGAATCCCAATCTGGGCCGGTGTACTGCCGCTGGAATCGGCATTCACTGCATTACAGTCGGACGACCGTGTCATCGACGGTGTGACACCGTCCGCTGCGGTACGCGCGCTTGAGGGAAAGCGTCTATAACAGACTGCCGCTGTTTTCCGCCTCCAGGCGCAGCAGCGCCTCTTTGGTGTCGAGGCCGCCGCCAAAGCCGGTCAGATCGCCGCCACTGCCGATGACCCGATGACACGGCACGACAATCGGAATTGGATTTCGGCCGTTCGCCGCGCCGACGGCGCGCACCGCCTTCGGCCTGCCGATCTGCTTCGCGATCGCGCCGTAGGATGTCGTTTCCCCATAGGGAATCGTCTGCAATGCCTCAAGAACGCTGACCTGAAACTCGGTCCCGCTCAGCCGTAGCGGCAGATCGAAGGTCTTTCTCGTCCCGGCAAAGTACTCGCCGAGCTGCCGCTTTGCGTCGGCAAACGGCTTTTCGTTATAAATCCATTCGGGTTCGGGATCGCGCCGCATCGATCCTTTCGGAAATCCAATCATCGCGAGCGCGTTTTCTTCTCCGGCGAGCAGCAATTCCCCGATCGGAGACGCTATATGGCAGTAGTACATTTCTTATCCTCCGGAGTTACCGTCGGCGGTCCACAACAACATCGCCGCGTAGGCACGCCAGGGCCGCCACGCCTCTGACAATCGCGCCAGTTCTGAGGCCTTCATTCGCGGGCGCCCGGGCGAGTCGAACGCACGCAGCAGGCCGAGATCGGACGACAGAAACGCGTCCGGATTCTTGAGTACCCGCATCGCAACGTACTGCGCCGTCCAGTCGCCGATGCCCCTGATCGCCGTCAACGCACGACAGATATCGTCGGAACGTTGAGAGGTATCGAAGGAGATCGAACCGTCGACTACCGATTTCGCGAGCCGCCGGATCGTTTCCACGCGCGCGGTCATGATACCGAGCTTACTCATTCGTGCACGAGCGAGCTTTTCTGCGGTCGGGAACAACCGTCGCGGCGTATTGTCGACCCCCGGCACCGTTATCTTGAGCGGCGCCCCATAGCGCTCGACCAGTCGGCCCGCCAGCGTCGTCGCAGCGGCGACCGATATCTGCTGACCGAGAATCGCACGCACCGTCAGTTCGAAGCCATCCCACGCGCCCGGCACTCGAATGCCCGGACAACGGCGCAGCTTGCCTCGCAGCTTGCCATCCCGGCGCAGCACACGCGATATGTCATCGGGCGACGCATCGAGGTCGAACATCGATTTCACGCGCTGAGTCATCGACAGCAGCAAGCCCGTGTCGGCACCGTGCAATGTCAGCAACACATTGCGACCGTCCTCGCGGACATCGATAACGCATTGTTTGCCGCCGACCATGGCGCTGCGCAGGTAGCGGCCGTCGCAGACCGCCTCAACACCTGGAATCGCGCGCGCTGAAAAAAAAGTGAGGAGGCGACTGAAATCGAAAGGTTCCCGATAGGGTAACAGCATCGTAAGACTCGCCGACCGATCGCCGCTGCGCCGTCTCAGTTCCCGCGGCGAGCGCCCATAGGTTTTCCGGAATGCATCGTTGAACCGGCGGGTGCTACCGAATCCGGATGCCGCGGCAATCTCGGACATCGGGAGCACCGTCTGGTCGAGCAGGCGTTTCGCGAAATGCAGACGCTGAGTATGAGCCACCGCAAGCGGGCTGGCACCGAGGTGTTGCGTAAACAGCCGCCGCAGATGCCGGCTGGTCACGCCGAGCCGGTCCGCGAGTTCCTCAACGCCGCCATCGTACAGCGCACCTTCGGCAATCAGCCGCAACCCTCGCTTTACGGTCGTCGACGTCCCCGCCCAGGCCGGGGTTCCGGGCGCGCATTCGGGCCGGCAGCGCAGACAAGGCCGGAAGCCGGCCTCACCCGCCGCGGCGGCCGTCGGAAAGAAACTGACGTTCTCGCTTTTCGGCGTATTTGCCGGGCAGATCGGACGGCAGTAGATGCCCGTCGTCTTTACGCCGACAAAAAAACGCCCATCGAAGCGCGCGTCGCGTGAAATCCTCGCCTGTTCAAATACCCCGCTCTCAAGCATGTCTGCGTCCCTGTGTTTGACACAGTATACCGAGTGCGGGGTCCTGAACTGGCCGGAATCGGACCTCTATGATTGAGTGCTTCAGGCAGCCGATTTCTGCTGCTCGCCGAGCCAGACCTCAAGATCGTCCGAGCCGCCGACATGCTGGCCGTTTACGAAGACCTGCGGATAAGTGGTACGAGTCGTGACAGCTCGCAGCGTTCGATCCGTATAGTCGCGATTGAGAACCAGTTCCTCAAACTCGATGTCGTTTTCGTGGAGCAATGCCTTTGCTTTCGCGCAGTATGGGCACCCTTCACGCGTGAACACGGTGACGTCCCAGGGCAATGCGCCATCCGGATCGATATGCTGCAACATGGTATCCGCATCAGACACATGGTAGGGATCGCCGGGCTCTTCGGGTTCTATAAACATCTTCTCAATCACACCGTTGCGCACAAGCATCGAGTAACGCCACGATCGTTTGCCGAAGCCAAGGTCTTCCTTGTCGACCAGCAATCCCATCTTCTCGGAAAATTCGCCGTTGCCGTCCGGCAGAAAGGTGACACGATCTGCCTTTTGACTGCGCTTCCACTCGTTCATGACAAACGCGTCGTTAACCGACACGCAGATCACATCGTCGATGCCGTTTGCCCTGAACTGCGGCACAAGCTGATTGTAGCGAGGCACATGGGACGACGAACACGTGGGCGTAAACGCACCCGGCAACGAAAACACTACAATCGTCCTGCCGTCAAATATTTCCCTGGAGGTGACGTCTACCCAATCAGCCCCCTGACGTGTACGAAACGTCACGTCGGGAATGCGTTTTCCTTCGAGGTTTTGCAACATTATTTTCTCCATTGGTTAGGGCCTGACTCATGCCAGCATGCTGCGTAGCATCCAGGCGTTTTTCTCATGAATCTGCATGCGCTGCGTCAGTAGATCCGCGCTCGGCTCGTCATGGGCTGCGTCGGCAATCGGAAACACGTCTCGCGCCGTACGCACGACCGCCTCCTGACCGATCGCCAGTTGTCGAATCATCTCTTCGGCCGCCTCATCGCCCGTTGCCTCCTCGATCGAGGTCTGCGCGGCAAACGCCGAATAGGAACCCGGTGCCTTCACGCCCAGCGCCCGGATACGCTCCGCTATTTCATCGACTGCGGCTGCCAGTTCGGCGTACTGTACTTCGAACATCTGGTGCAGCGTATTGAACTGCGGCCCTTCGACGTTCCAGTGAAAATTGTGTGTTTTCAGATAGAGCGAGTAGCTGTCGGCAAGCAGCCTGGACAGCCCGCCTGCAATTGCGTCTCGCTCGGCCTTCCCGATCCCCACGTTGATTTCCATGCTTCCATTCTCCAAAAAATTCATGTCGCAATTGTGCTCCTATCTAATAAAGAAATAAAACAGGTTATTTTTCTTACTATATGCTATTTTTTCGATTATGCGATTGCCGACAATCAAACAACTCAGCTACTTCGTGGCGCTTTGCGACGAAAAGCATTTCGGCCGCGCCGCAAAGCGCTGTTTCGTCTCGCAATCCGCGTTCAGCAATGCCATCCAGGAACTCGAAGCAACACTGCGCACCCAACTTGTCGACCGGACCAACCGCTCAGTCACCATCACGGCAATCGGTCAGGAGATTGCGATTCAGGCCAGGCTCGTCGTCAGCGACACCGAAAGTCTCATTGAATTAACTCAGGGAAACCGCGAACCCCTCTGCGGCGAATTGCGGCTTGGCGTCATCCCAACCATCGCACCATTCATATTGCCCAAAGCGCTGCCCCGGCTCCGCAAGGCCTATCCGAGACTCGAACTCCTGCTAATCGAGGATCAGACGCAGCGAATATACGAACGTCTAATGCAGGGCGATCTGGACCTGCTGCTGCTGGCCCTGCCGTGGGCGATGCACGGCGTTGATACCGACGTGTTGTTTCGTGACCCGTTCTGCCTGGCCTATCGCCAGGGTACGCGGCGTGTCGATCCGGAGCGATATCGCTTCAATCGGCTCGATTCCGAAAGCATCCTTCTGCTCGAGGATGGCCACTGTCTGCGCGACCACGCGCTCGACGCATGCAGGATTCGCAATACGCAAAAAGTCCGCCGCTTCAGTGCGAGCAGCCTGCTGACACTCATCGAAATGGTCGATGCCGATCTCGGCATCACGTTTTTGCCGGCCATGGCAACGGACAGCACGCTGCTGCGAAACACGCGGGTGCAGCTGCAAAAACTGGCGGACCGGAGCTACCGCAACATCGGCCTCGCGTGGCGCAAAGGCAGCAACCGCGTCGAAGAGTTTCGGCTGTTGGGTGCGTTTTTCAGTACCAACCGGTAGCGATCATCCCGACAAACGATCGATAACGCCTATCGTGCCGATCCAAAGACCGTATCCGGCGGTGGCCAGCGTTGCCAGCGCCGTGCCACCCGCACCGATCAGACGTCCGATGTGCCCCATATTGTCATGCTTAAGGCCGATCGCATGCGCAATCCGGGCCAGAATCATGACGTCGCCGACAATGTAGAGAAACAACGATGAACCGCGATTAATTTCAATAAACGCAAACACGATCAGAAACAGCGGAACGTACTCAAGGAAATTCTGGTGGCGCCGAATCCTTTCGGCCAGTTCCATGTTGACCGGATCGCCGTACAGTATCGACACGCCGGACTTGCCGCGAAAACTCCCGGCACCAAAACTCAGGCCCAACGCGAACAGCGCAAAGATGCTGGCATACATTAGTGTAATTGGTGCTTGCATGATCTTTCCTCCCCTAATTTCAGCGAGACCCATTGTACGCTTTGCGGTCTCAGAACTGTGAATCACAAACCGGAACCGTCAATGGTTTTTAGGTGTTTGCGCATCATTATCGCACTTATTGCGATTGGCATTGCCGGGGTCTCACCAGCCGACGAACATTGTTGACATTACTCTCAGACGCGCTTTTCGGCGCCAATCACAACGGGTGTCACAATGTGTTTGTCTTTCGCGCTCCAGCCTGTAGAATGAGAGTCCCGCACTATAGTGCGTCGCTAGATTGCACCGATAGGTCAGTTGAATGGGGGGTTGGAGTGTGTACGCACAGGTTCAGCCGTCTGCGACTCACCACTGGGTGGGGAGTTCGCATCAGTTCCGCGTCAAAACTTAGCGTCGCTCGCTCGGAAATGCTGCGAATCTCGGGGCGCGTCCCGAGCGACTTGTTCAATCGGGGCGCGCTCAACTCGATTCGCGCGTGTCGCGGGGTGAGAATCATTCTTAAGTGCTTGCGTGTGAGGACGACGGAGCGCCCGATTTGGCGCGCACTCGGATTCGCCACGCGCGCGAATAAAACAACACCATAAATCAGCGCGCATCTGCGAATCGGAAGACCCGAATCGAGAGCGGGGTATCTGACACCAGGCGTCGGTATCCGACACCGACCGTCGGTACCTGACACCAACTTGATGCTGAAGACGGTTGGAGGCCCAATCGCTGCGCGATGTACCGAGGAACGCACGTAGTCTTCAACCTCGGCAGCGCGGGATCAGTGCGATCGCCCTTAGGCAATGTACGAATCAGTCGTCGCAGGCCTTGTCATCCTTGCAGACGTACAACACCAAACCGTCATGATCGGAGGCTCTTAGCGCCAGATCGTCGAGCGTGCCGTCGTCCTCAACGAGTTCCTCCGCGGCATCGGCGTTGCCGCGCGCGAACTCGAGCCCCGTCACAAACTTCGCGAGTTTGCCGCTGGTCATGACGTGATCGAGAACCTGTGCATCGCCGCGGGAACCGGCCGCATTGAAGCTGTCGCGGAAAATGAACGAGTAACGCTGCTCAGGACTGACGTTAAGCACCTCGTCGATCAGATCGCGGCTGACAATGTCGGGACAGGCCGCGGACGCACAGATCAGGCTTTGCGCCGGATCGAACTCGCCCTTGACGATGCCCGCAACGTCCACGTAGCCGTCGGTGAACTCAAACGCATTGAAGTCTCCGATCACGGCGAGTTTGACGTTCTTCTTCGCCTGTATGTCCTCGACCATCTGCGCCACCGACAATGCCTGCGCGAGCCGCTTGCGCTGCGTCCGCTCGGTCTCGATGCCGCCGAGCGAGCGCATGTGCAGAACCAGAATTTTCATACGCAGATCGTCGCTCAGAATCGCATCGATCAGTAGCGGCGGCCGGTCGTGCAGCGCCGACGCCGGATTGTCAAACGTGAACCGTTCATCGGCGCCGAGTTGTTCGACACTCTTGATCCGGATGCCGTCCCGAACGAGAAATCCGACATCGATCGTGCCGACATCGTTACCTTCGATGAGCACGGATGTGTAATTCACACCGGCTGCCTGCAATAGAATCGTGGCAGACAGATCGTCGAGCACGCCGAGTTTCTCCACTTCCTGGACCGCGATGATATCGGGCGCGCGCATGACGTCCACAATGTACGCGGCGGCCTTGGCCAGGCGGCGGCCGTAATCGTCGCTGCTCGACACGACATCGTTCCTCGGTGCCCCGACGACGTTCATCGTTTCCGGATCGTCGACATCGTCGAAGAGGCGCAGCAGATTCAGCGAACCGATCGTCGCCTCGTACGGCTCCGCCTGCCGCACGGGAACCGGCAGCGGCGCGTTACTGACGTTCAGTTCGTGTGGCCAGAACTCGTAATGATTGAATTCGAAACCGATGACGCCCGCGGCACTGAACGTCGAGCCAGCCGGGATGTTGAGGTTTGGCAGGCCAAGTTTGTCGGGATCGAGTTCGAACACCTCAGGGTTGCCGTCCCACACCGGAATCGCGGGCATTGCCGGGATACCCGGGTATTCGATGCCGGGTTCACGGTAGGGCCGGTCCGCCTGCGCCGTCACGTGCACTTCGGCAAACGGATCCGAGCCGAACTCCTGATTGGACGCCGCGACGATGCCTGCCGGGATTTCGACCAGCATGCCTTCATAGCACTCGTATTCGATGGCGCAACTCGGATTCGCAGGATCCGGCGACGGTACGTTCGCGTCGAAGACAACTGCCGGCGGCACGGCTCCGGCGCCGATGACGGTCACCACGAGCGTACCGGCCAACTCCGTCATGCCGAAAAACTCATCGACGACCCCGTTCACCTCGACCTCGTCGCCGACCGCAACGGTCGGCGCACTGCCGGTAAACACGAATACGCCGTCCGACGTGTCCGGGTCGCCGTCGCCAACGGTTTGTATAAAGAAGCCGTCCGGTCCGACTGCTGTCACAACGCCCACGGTCAGCACACGTTCTCCTTCCAGTGGACTCGACAATCCGGAACCCTGGATGTCGTAAATGTTCGAGGACACCGGGCAACCGCTGTGCTGCGCGCCGTCCACCTTAGTGCCCGGGGAATACAGCGTACCGCCCGATCCGGTAGCGATACTGTGTTTGACGCGTGGCGGTTCGCCCGCGACATCCGGGTCGAGTGTCAGAGACTGATTGTCTCCACCCTCGCCTCCGTAGACCGTCGACACGATACTCGTCGCACCATCGGCGAGTGAAACGCTGTCTCCTCCGTTGTTGAGCCCCAGCGAGCCGCCGCTCGCCGTTTGCACGACGCTGTTACCAAAATCGCCGGTCGGCGCTCCACCACCGAACACGACGACCGAGCAGCCGTCAAAGACGATGGACCCGGCGGGAAATGTGTGTCGCACCGAAAAGCCGTCGGCCAGTGTCCAGCCCGAAATGTCAACGTCGGCGCCGCTGCGATTGACGATTTCGACAAACTCGTCGGCCGAGGAACTCCGTGTGCCGTCACCGTTGGCGTCGCCCGCAATCGTCGATTCCGGATCCGCGTGAATCTCATTGATCACCCACGCGGGCGGACAGCCTTCGAACTGACTGCCGTCGATATTGGTGCCCGGTGAGAACAGACTGCCACCTGAGCCGGTTGCGCCGCCGTGCTGAACAAACACGGCACCGGTCAGATCCGGATCGAGTGTCAGAGACTGATTGTTCCCACCTTCGCTGCCGTACGTCGCGGTCGCGACGTCGCTTGCGCCGTTGTTCAGTGTGACCGTGTCGCCGCCGTTGTTGAGCCCCAGCGAACCGCTGCTCGCGGTCTGTACCGGGCTGATACCGAATGCACCGCTCGGCGCTCCGCCGCCGAACACGACGACCGAACAACCGTCCGGCACAACACTGCCCGCCGGGAACGTATGCCTGACCGAAAACCCGTCGGCCAGGGTCCACCCGGAAATATCCGTATCGGCGCCGCTGACGTTGACGATCTCGACAAACTCATCCTGCGAAGAATCGCGAAAGCCGTCGCTATTGGCATCGCCGGCGCGGCCGGATGCCGGGTCCGCAAGAATCTCATTGATGACCCACGCGGCTGCCGGTGTTGGCGGTGCGGCGCCGGGTGTCGCGGCGAGCAGACTCCAGGTTGCGGACAGGTTCTCGGAGGTTTCGTCGTCGCCCGTCACACCGTTGCCACCCGTCTGCGCTTCAGTCCCCTCGGAGAAATCGACACGCTGGAACGAGTCCCCGCCGGCATGCGCACCGTCGAGAATGACGTCCTGATCGACGATCGCAGTCTCAGCCGCGAAGAACGAATCCGCACCGTCCGCGTCCGGTCCGTCGATGCCAAGAAGCGATTTGTCCACGGCTTCGACCTTGTCGCCCCACACGGCATAGTCGATATCCTCGACGAGGTCCGACGCACCGTCCCAGGCATACAAAATGACGATTTCACCGCTGTTGGACAGTCCGCCCTGACCGTTGATCGAACCGGGCAGCGCTTCGCGCATGTCGGCGACGGCATCCGCGCCGGCGCCGTCTTCGTAGAGTTCGTAGGTTGGGTCCGTGCCATACTCTGTCACGAAATTCGCCGAACCGTTGAGCGCCACGGTCTGAAATTCGCCCGGGCCGATCGTCGCGCCATCCGGGAAGCGCGCGTGAAAATCGCCGAATCCCCCACCGCCCGCACCGGCGCCCGTGACCATGTTGTAGTAGAACACGCCGCCGCCGGCAAAGGTCGCGTCGGTCAGATAGACGTTTGACAAATCGATGGCAGCGGCGGTCGGATTGAAAATTTCAATAAATTCGCCACCCGTCGGCGTAACCACGATTTCGGACAGTAACAGGTCGGCTTTGGGCTCGGGCAGCGAGCAACTCGAGTACTGTCCGACCGGAAACGGTGTCGACGCGGAACTGTTGGAGGTTTCGCCGTCCAGTGCGTTAATGCCACTGAACGACCAGCTGCCCGGCACAAACGTGCTGCCGTCCGGTCCCGTACCGTTGCTGCGGTAGGCCCAACCGTCCGCATAGTCCCAGACTTCGCCCGAACCGTCCACGTCGATATCGCCATAGACGTCGGCAACGCCGCCGGACATGAATAATTCAATCGCGTCGTCGCCATTGATCGACGCGGCGCCACTCGCAAAACCCGGTGCGAAACCGAAGAAATCGGTAAAACCCGAAGACTCCGATGCGACGTAAATGAACGTTCCCGCCGCGACCGGGCCGGCGGGAAACGTGAACTCTTCACCGTCGCTGCCGCCGCCGTTGTTGGCGGAGCCGAGCCCGTAAATGCTGAGGTCGGCAATATCCGCAAGCACGCAAAGTTCTATGGCTTTCGGCACGCCGCCGGTCAACGGGCCGTCGACGACGCCTGTGATCACCAGGTTCTGGGCCTGCGCGGGCGTGAGCATGGCCAGCAGCAGTGAGACCCATCCGGAGATGATTCGCTTTTTCGTAAGTTGGGTGGGAATCGCATACGTCATGGGACTGCCTTTTTAGACTCATTCTATATATTTGCCAGCGCGAGCACGGAGCTTGACATCTCTATACCTGTTGGTTGTTACCGTAATATCCCGCCATTGCACGACAATTCCAGCATCCGGAAAAAATTGTCTCAATACCCCTGGGACTTATTATGGTCCGGCGACAGTCATATGTGATGGCGGGAGTAAGTGGTTTGCTGTCAGCAGTACGGCTGGACAGGATCGATCGGTCATGGAAAACCGCTCGCCGCGAGTGGGAGAGCCTGGCGGGCGTGTATTGCGTCGGCCTGTCAATTGACCCGACCGCCGATATCCCGGCACACACGGTTTCGATTCACGTCTGCGTCAATGCCGATTCCGAGGAGCGTCTGCGGACCCGGATTCCTAAAAAGTGGGAAGGCTTGCCCGTCGTCGTCGAACGACCGATTGAGGTGCAACCGCCGGGCACGGTATCCGACGACGACGAACCCGACAGAGCGCAGTATCGCCCGCTGCAGGGCGGCTCAAATATCGTCGGCAAACAGGAAGGCACACTGGGTTGTTTCGTAACCGATGCCGTTCCGACCGAAGGCACTTACGCACTGACCTGCGCCCACGTGTTGTACGGCAATGACGGCGAGGATGGCGACATCGTTGGGCAGCCGGATTTCGAACATCGGGAAAGCTCCTACGACAGCTGCACCTACGACCATCGTATCGGCACCAGTCTGAGGAAAGTAGACACCGACGAAACGGACGCCGCGGTCGCAAAACTCTATGACACGGTCGACTACAACATTGAAATCCTCGACATCGGCGAGGTGACCGATTCGATGGATCCGACACTCGGGCTGGCCGTTATCAAACGCGGCATGAAAACCCGACTGACGGACGGATGGGTCGTCGCTGTCAATCGGGGCATTTCAATCGGCAATCAGGTCAAAAGGGGCTCGTTCTGGATTGCCGATTCTCATTTCAATGCCTTTTCTCTGGACGGAGACTCAGGCGCCCTGGTGGTCCGGCCGAAAACCGATACCGAGGGCAACAAGGCCGTCGGCATGATCGTGCAGGGCTTTTACGACAACCGGTTTGGCTACGTCGGCGTTGCAACACCGATCATCAAGACGCTTGAGGATCTGCACGTCACACTCACCACCTCGTCCACGCAGCGAGCGAATCCGCCCGTTCCGCCGACACTGCACGAGAAAACCTGGGAGCGCTATAAAAAACGCCTCAATCGATTTCCGCTTGGGCGCCAGTACGTAAAGGCAATAGAGACCCACTACGAGGAAGTGCGCGACCTCGTGCACCACAAGCGGCCCGTAAAGGTGGCATGGCACAGAAACAACGGACCGGACTTCGTTGCCGCGAATACAGGCGCCGCGGTGGACGAGAACAAGCCGATTACCAAGGAAATTGACGGCGAGAGTGCGGAGACGCTGCTAACCGTGATGCGCAAATCGCTGGATGAGTACGGATCGAAGGCCCTGAAAAAAAGCATTCAGAAATTTTACCCGCAACTCGGTCATTTTTACGCGTTCGACACCGTTGCGGACATTCAGTTTGCGATGATCGTCGATTTTCTGCGAACGCTCGTCGACACCAATCTGATTGCAGCGCTCAAACACATCGACCCGCTGGATCTGCCGCCGCAGAGATTTGGCATAGAAACCGTCATCGGACACATCACCATCGAACTGAAAAAGATCAAGGCCCGCGGCATCAGCCAAATCGAGGACTTCTCAAGTAGTATTGACTACAAACGGCACACGTCGACGGGCAACTGGATGACGAAAGGATTTAGCATCGCAGGCGAACTTGTCATCGACAAATCGTGGGTACCCACATTAACGGTGGACTTCAAAGTGACTGCTGACGTCACGCCGACGGCGACGATCGCATTTCGCGTCGAGGACGTACCGCCGCTGGTTAAGTCGATCAACATCACAGCGGATGTCACCGACGTACACGTCGAAATAGAGAATCTCATCTGGCCGTTCGACAAGATCGCGGAATTGATAGCAGATGCTATTGCACCCGTCGCGATTGAGCTGGTCAGGGATCCTGTTTGTAACGAAATCAGCCGTCAGGTCAAAAAGCTCGTCAACGACGAGATACGGAAGCAATGGAGCAGTTAGAGTCTGCTAAAAAGTTTAACATTTTGTTTTTAATGGAAAAATTAGTGATCTCGGGGTATACTTCTGCACGCAATACAGTCGATCAGCCGGAAAAGGCATGCACTTGTGATTCGATCCCGAAGTCACAAACAGTTGTCACTGGCGGAGTTTGACCGGCCGTTTCAGACGCGCCTTGATCCTCAAAACCGCTGGGTCCGGATGAGCGAATGCATGACCTGGGAGAGGCCTGCTACGAAGGGCTGTCGGTAACGCAGGGCCGGCCGGTCAAAGACGCCCGTCTGGCGATCGGCGAGGTGATCATCAAGCACAAACTCAACCTGGCAGATCCAGGAGAATCCGTATCTGCTGTACTTCGTGGGTCTGCCGGGTTTTCAGATGCAAGCGCCGTTCGCTTCGTCGCTATTGGTCGAGACCCGCAAGCGCATGGGGCAGTCGGTATTTGATGTTCTTCAGGCAGCGGTGATTGAGGCGGTCGAGGCAGGCAGGAAAACGCGGCCAATGAAACGGGAAGGTGGTGACGGATCAAGCGACGACGATCCGCCGACCGGTGTATCGGATGATGATGACGATGCGGCTGAGGCCGAGGAGACAGCGCACCAGGACAAACTGATCCTCGATGCCACGGTAGCGCCACATGCGATTTGCTTCCCGACCGACCTGAGCCTGTTGAACGAGGCCAGAGAGTTCAGTGAGCAGGTCATCGACAAGCTATATGCGGCCACGGAGCTGAAGAGTAAACCGCGGACCTGTCGTCGCAAGGCACGCCAAGCGTATCCTGGCATCGTGAAGAGAAAACGTCCGGGCGCGAGTTTGCTGCGCTGCGCGGTCCGGCAGCAGTTACAGTACTTGCGCCGCAACCTGGGGCACATCGAGGGTTTACTGGCACATTTTCCCATTGGTACGCACCTGCCCTTGCCCGGCTGGCTGTTGCGCCGTTACAGGGTGATCCAGCAGGTGCACAATCAGCAGTGGGAGATGTATCGGAACAAGACGCGTCGCTGCGATGATCGCATTGTGTCAGCATCAGCCAACCCTACGTGCGCCCGATCGATCGCGGCAAGCTCGACAACCCGACGGAATTCGGCGCCAGGCTCAGTGCGAGTCTGACCGCTGAGGGCATTGTGCGACTGGATCATCTGCGTTGGGATGCATTCCATGAAGGTCATGACCTGCCATTGCAGGTCGAGGCCTGTCGGGAGCGCTACGGTGCCTGCCCGGAGGTGGTTCCGGGGAATCCGATTTACGGCAGCCGGGACAATCGCCGTTATCTCAAGGCACGGGGTATCCGCTTTGCCGGGGAGAGCTGCGTAGACGTTGGATCGTGCAGCAAAGCCTCAACCACGTCCAAGGACAGTTCGAGGCGGCCTCCTCCGCATCAATGGTGAGTTCCAGCCCGAACCGTTGAGCCAGTAAGTACAGTGTCCGAACCCTTGGCAGCAGTTCATCGAGTGCGCGCTGCCGTAGCTTGGTCGCGCGCGGCTTCACCGAGTATGTCGCAGGAATAGACTCCGTCTTTGTCGGCGCTCGTAATCGCCCCCTCAACTGTGGTACCGAACACGAATTCTCGCCCAAGGATACGCATCGCACTTCGCATGGCTTTTTCCACAACTGGCTCGGACAAGCGATTCGTCAAGCGCGTCAGCCAGTTGCGAGGATCCGCGGCGAACTCGCGCTCAACGCCCACCAATTTGGTGCCAGGCAACAATCCCCACGTGGAGGCATTGACCCAAAGAGAATCGGTCCGGCCAGCATGCGAAGCCCAATTCGCAAACTTGATCGTGTCAGCGATCAACCGCCTGGCCGTGTGTTGATCCGGGATGCGCAACACATTTTCGGCCAAGCACATGAGTGCGATGCCCTCGGCATTTGAGAGTCCGTACTCGCTCGAAAAAGTGTCCAATAGCGGCCGGCGGCGGCGCGCACCGTATCGACTATTGCTGCTGCGTTGTTCTGAATATTGCGTGCCTCGTTGGCATCGTATGGCGCTGCTTCCAACAGGCTCGCGACCATCGACGTCTCGTCAGTGAACTTGTGCTCAGCGATCGTTTGTCGAAGCGCTGGCGTGGCGTCTTCCATCGAGATTGCGTTTGTCGTGTTCGTCACTTAGCGCTCCTGGCATCGGTCGAGCTCGGCAAATGAATTCCGGCCAACATGCAACGAACCGAACCACCGGCAAGCTCGATGGTCGGTATCTCGATGGGTAACACGCTGACACTCCGCTCCAATGCGGCAATCTGATCAGTTCGCAGCGATGCCAGCGCGCGTGCTGAGAGTGCGAGGATGGGTTGATCATCTCCACTCAACTCCATTGCATTACCGGCGAATGCTCGAATCTGCTCTTCACTGAGTGCAATGACCGCGCGCCCCGTTGCGCCGAGTGCGTCTCCGACCTCTGAGCGTTCCGATCGATCTCGGATCATCTCCAGGCCGGCCATCGCGAAGTCAGTGCCTACACACATCAAGACATTGGTGTGATAGACCGGAACGCCACCTGAGTCTTCTGCGCTAAACAGCCTCGGCTCAAAACCCAAGCGCTCACAGCATTGCTCAAACAACACGGCGTCGCAACGCTGTGAGCGCGCTGCATAGGCGATTCGGTGAATGTGATCGAACACCATCGTTCCGGTGCCTTCCAGAAATCGGCCTTCATTCTCGTGCCCGGAGAGGTCCACCACCTCGGACACGCGAAACCGTTGCTGAAGAAACGCAATGACGTCGTGGCGCCTTTCACGCCGCCGGTTCTCAGCAAACATCGGATACAACACCACCTCGCCGGTGCTGTGTGTCGAGAACCAGTTGTTCGGAAACACCGAATCCGGTGTTTCCGCTTTGGTATCGTCGAACATGTGTACCTTGATGCCGGCATCGCAGAGCTTCGCAACCGCCGCATTGAACTCGTGGCGTGCGAGCGTTGCGATGACGGCGGGATTGCTCGACGACCGCGCGTCCTGAAAGGCGTTATCGCCCGCTGTCTGCGGGTTAGGGCGGAAACAATGCGGCCTTATCACGATGACTGACGACGGGGATTGTGACGAGGCAGGTGTCACGCCAATCGTCTCAGCGTAGCTTCTGCGGTATGTTTTGGCAGTAAGCCGAACAGGTTTCGTGGATCCGTGGGACTTGCCACCAAATCCAATTCCTCGTAGTACGGATAATCGATCAATTGCTGATACAAGAAGCGCAACGCAGAGAAGTCTTCGATCGCAAAGCCCACGCTGTCGAAAATCGTCACATCCTCCTGATCGATTCGGCCGCGTTTGCAGCCCGCAAATACCTCCCAGAGCTCAGTAACAGGGTGAGTCTCGGGTAACTGCTGAATCTCGCCCTCGATGCGTGTTTGCGGCGCATACTCGACGAAGATGTCCGCGTCGTGCAGGATGCTCGCTTCCAGTTCGGTCTTGCCGGGACAATCGCCGCCGACGGCGTTGACGTGCGTGCCCGGACGAACCATGTCCTTGGTTAAGACAGTGGCGCTCTGCTTATCCGCCGTACAAACTGTGATGATTTCACTACCGTTTACCGCTTGCGCGGCCGAGAGACAGGCAACCACTTCCAGGCCACTGTTGGCCAGGTTACGCGCACATTTTTCGATTGCGCGGTCGTCAACGTCATACAGGCGCACGGTGTCAATGCCCAAGAGCGCCTTAAAGCCGAGGGCCTGGAACTCCGATTGTGCGCCACAGCCGATCAGGGTCATTGAGCGTGTGTTCGATGGCGCCAGAAACTTAGCCGCGAGTGCAGACATCGCAGCAGTGCGCATGGCGGTCAGCAGCGTCATTTCACTCAGCAACACCGGGTAGCCGCTGTCGACATCAGACAACACACCAAACGCGGTGATGGTCTGCAAGTCTGACTTCGTGTTGATGGGATGACCGTTGACGTACTTGAACGCGAATTGACGATCATCACTGGTTGGCATCAACTCGATGACGCCATCGGGCGAGTGTGCGGCGTACCGCAGGCTTTTCTTGAACGACGCCCAACGCAAGAAGTCTGCTTTGATGTACTCCGTCAGAATCGAAATGCCGTGTTCGACGCCAATCGCGGCCATCAGACGGGTCATATCGGCAACGCCAACAAACGGCACCTTGCCGGATTTCAATGGAAGTAAGGTGTGCATGTCATGGCCCCGTTCGCTTTGCAAAAAAATCAGCGCGGCAACGATCCGCGGCTTGGGTGTGTTTCAAGCGTACGGCGGTTCGTGGCTATTTGAAATAGCAGAAAAGTGCAAGAAACAAGCAGATATTTAGCAAATTCGCTATACTAGAGTGGCGAATCGACAGTTTTGAGAGGATCTCCAAGACCTATCGACGCAAACTGACGCGCCGCCGAGTTTTTCTTTGAGCACACGGCATGTTTGGCCAACAGAGTGTTGTGCATTCATCGACGGAATCTCTTACTGGTTTTGAATCAGGTGGCCCCAGCAGCGAGGTAGCGGCCGCCTCAGGTGTTAAATCTCACTGTGTTTCGTTGTGCATCTCGTAGACCACCATGAATTTCCGCACGTTCGACCCACGCAAGAGAGGCGAGTAGAAATGCATGTGTATGGAGAACACGCGGTCTCATCGCCCACAGGCGGGTGCCTGATCAATCCCGGAGGAGTACGGGAATGACACACCGAACAGATTGTCGTAGCGAATCGACAATCGCTGGATTGCATCGGCTAAAGAGCGCCGCTAAGTATCAGTAAGGTGCGTCAATCGGGGAACATGGCGGCGTGGGCAAGTCGAGGTCTCGAATGGCAACATAGCCCAATACAGGACAAGCACATCGAAGCCTTCATTTTCAAACACGACACGCTCTTCGCGTAGGCACTCGGTCGACACGTAGTCGGCAGGTAGTGCGCTTCCGGTCTTGCCGTCATATCGATGGCATTCCGTGAGCTCCCGTTTGAGAATGGTTGGCAAGGAGTGCTGTGCCCGGATCTGTCCGTGTGGGTGGGGATTGCGACACCCCATTGGCTCGCCTTTGTTCTCAAATATTTGCACTAATCCGTCGGGATAGGCCTGTCTAAGGCCCGCCATTTGTTCGGCCCATACTTCAACGACATGCACAATCGCGTCTTCACTGAAGACTGACAGCGTCTGGCTGTGATGGGCAAAAAACACACCACGCGGCAGCTGTCTTGCTCTACGCGCGACTCACACAACCGGTTGTCGTTGTCGTCGGACCCCGTCGTATCAGCGCGAAACGCTGCAAAATCGTTGTCGAAGACAAATACGCCGCGATAGTCAGGGTTCTCGATACCTGTCGCCCGTTCGATGCCGCGGCAGAGATAGCCCGACTGATCGTGGTGAGGGCCTGCGGCCTGACATGATTCCGCCGAATTTCGGGCACCCTGCCAGGGCCGATCAAGTTGATGTGGCCTGACCAGCACCCACTCGCCCGTGTGAGAGCGTTGCGCCGCCGATGGGTCGGACTTTGCGCCTTGGCCATCGGCCATTACTCCATTGGGTTGTGCGTTCCCAGCACTCGGGCAACGCTTATTGTCGCTGCTGCTGACGCGTTCGAGATAAAGAGAAGCCCCACAAACGCACGCGTGAGTGGGGCTCCGATTTACGAGCGGTCTAACTTGATCGTTAGAACGTCAAACGGCCGCGCAAGTACCACTGCGCTCCGTTAAAGCCGAACGGGCTGTTCTCCGGATAGACCATTCCGAACAAATTCGGCGGGTCCAACTGTTCATCTGGAAAAGTGTCAAACAAGTTGTTGACACCGGCGATAACCTCAAGGTTGTCGAGGAAGCTGTACGCAACTTCGACGTCAACCAGCACCTCCGAGCCCTTGGGTTGACAACAGCCGAAGCCCGTATCTACCCAATCGCCGTAGTACGCGACGCGTACTAGTGAACGGAATCGATCCTGCGTGTGACTCCATGCTATTGTGCCCTTGGTTTCCGGAAGCAGCTCTTCGAGTGCTTGCACGCGTCCCGCACCGATCGGATTCAACGTACCGACGTCGGTGACCTCTGTTTCGTTGAAGTTCAGCGCCAGTGTTAGTTCCGAATTTCCGCCCGCGAGTTCGATCAGTACCTTACCGACAATATCGATGCCGTTGGTGTTGGTATCAAAACTGTTGGAGAAGAACCGAAACGCCTGCAGCTGATCGAAACCGACGAAGTCCTGACGATTGATCGCGCCCGCTGCGTCCAGTGCGGTCAAGCCTTCTGTGACGGTCGCAAAATTCGAACCCGGGCCGCCCGCAAAATTCAAGGCATCCAGGAAGCTGACATCCGCACTCAACGCCAAACGGCCATCGATATCGATGTCGTAGTAGTCGATGGTCCAGCTGGACTCACCTATGTCGAACGCAACTCCCAAGGTAATGCTGTCGGCTTCTTCAGGCCCCAAAGACGGGCGGCCATTGCCCTGGCTTTCGATGAAGTCGGCAGCCAACTGACCCGGTACCGTGTTCAACGGAAGCGTACCCTGATCCACCAATACGCCATTTTGCAGGGTGGTTGTGACGTTGGTGATATTTGCCTGGCCCGCAGTCGGGGCATGGAAGCCTGTCGAGTAGGATGCGCGAATGCTGAAGGTATCGGTCACTCGGAACAGGCCTGCGACCTTGAAGTCGGTGGTATCGCCGAATTTGTCGTAGTCCTCGTAACGCACGGCACCCTGCAGGGTGACCGCCTCAGTGACGTCCGCCTCCAGATCAACATACGCGCCGATGCTGTCTTGAGAATTCGACGAGCTGTTGGCGAAACCGCCGAAGCCATTGGATCCGGAACCGAAGCCCTGGTCAACGAGCGGACCGAGCGCGAACGATGCGGGATCGCCCGCGCGCAGATCGAATTCTTCTTCGCGGTACTGAACTCCAAAGGCGATGTTCAGGTCTGAAGCCAGGCCTACATCAACGCCTAGTGAGAAATCGGCATCGATCACGGTCTCCGTCTGTTCCTGACCACCGGGAATGAAATCGCGCGGCGAGTTCGGGCCGAGCGATGCATTTACCGTGTTGCGAATAAAGAACTCTGCTTCGCTACTGCCATGCGCGATGCTGAAGTCGTAGTTCAGGCCGTTGCTCCACTCGCCACGCAGCCCGGCCGCCAGACTCAGGTCCGTCATGTCGCCACCGAATCGCGGCACAAATCCGCCCGGGATGGTCTCTACGAATGAGAAACAATTCGCATCACCCGCAACCTGCGCCAGAATCGTCGGATCCGGAATCAGGTTGTTGGGCCCAGTTAGCGGAATCCCTGCCGGACAGGCACCGCCAACACCAATGCCGTCGAGATCGCCAACCAGTACCGATGGTCCGCCGCTGGGATCCAGGGCACCGGTCGCATCAACGCTCGGGCCGGCATAGACACCACCCCGGTTTGTTGGGTTGCGATAGAAGAAGCCGCCTTCTACCGTGCGTGATGAGTGACCGCCGAAGAAATACAGTCCGGTGTTATCGGAAAGATCAACGCCGCCGTTAACGAAGAGCTTCAGATCGTCGGTGACATCTGGCTGTCCCCAGTATTGTGGGACTTCGTCAGTGAACGCGTTGACGGTCCGGAAATCGCCAGCGTCCGCGTTGCCGGCTGCAATCAGAGCAGCGACATCGCTGCGTACTACCGAGCGAATCGTGCCATCGGTTTCGCCGTACTCTGCCGTAAGGTTCAAGAAACCATCGCTGCCCAGCGGCAAGCCGATGTTGCCGGCAATCTGGTAGCTGTCGCCGTCCCCTTCAAAGGTCGATCCGGTCGATGCTTGCAGGAAACCGCCTTCGGCATCATCGCGCAAGATAAAATTTAATACACCGGCGATGGCATCCGATCCGTACTGTGACGAGGCACCGTCGCGCAGCACTTCTACCCGCTTTAATGCGAGTGACGGGATCGCAGCAATGTCGACCCCTTGTGCGCCATCGGAGACGCCACCACCCAGAAACGTTATCACAGCGCCGCGGTGACGGCGCTTACCGTTTACGAGTACCAAGGTATTGTCCGGTGATAAACCGCGAAGGTTCGCAGGGCGCGAAATCGTAGAGGCGTCGTTGATTGGTTGTACATTCACGTTGAATGACGCGACAGATGTTCGGAGCAAGTCCTGTACATCGGGCGAGCCGCTCCGGGTGAATTCGGCACCCGAGATGACATCAATCGGAACCGGAGTGTCTGCAGGCGATCGATCCGCACGTCGGGTACCGATGGTAACGATCTCCTCGAGCGCTTGTTCTTCCTGGGCGAAACTCTGCTGCGGCAACGCAACCAATGCCGGAAGCGTTAGCGACAGTAGTACCCCCTTGTAAATGCTGGTGCTTTTTTCCACTTTGTTCTCCCCTCCAAACAAGAAAATCAGCGCGGCACCGATCCGCGGCTTGGGTGTGTTTCAAGCCTACGGCGATTCGTAGCTATTTGAAATAGCAGAAAGTAGCAAGAAATGAGCAGATATTTGGTAAACTCGCTATACTGGAGTGGCGAATTGACAGTTTTGGGAGGATCTCGATGTGCCGGACAGCAGCCTTCGAACGCAGCGCTTAGACGATCTCGATCGCCAACTCATCGCACTGCTTCGCGTCGATGCCCGGGCGCCGCTCGCCGATCTCGCGCGGCGTCTGCAGGTATCTCGTGGCACGGTGCAAAACCGGCTCGACAAGTTGATGAACAACGGTGTCGTCCAGGGGTTTACGGTACGGGTCGTTGACAATGCGGCGCCCGATGCGGTGCGTGCCATCATGTTGATTGAGATTACCGGCAAAACGACGACGGACGTCATTCGGAAGTTGCGTGGCATTCCGCAATTGACCCGTTTGCACACGACCAACGGTTCGTGGGATCTTATCGCGGAAGTCGAGGCGGCCAATCTGGACGACTTCGATCAAACACTACGTGCCGTCCGCGCAATTGCCGGCATTAAGAACAGTGAAACCAGTATCCTTCTAACCACCGTCTAGCGGCATCCGATTCGACAATGACCTCACTCATCCTCAAATAGTAATTGATCCGTCCGTACTGCTTATGGATTGGGACCTTTCCGACGTAGGCCGCAACCGCGCCGAGGCGTTCGCACGCGTTGCTGGTGACATGGACATTGCGACCATCGTCTCAAGTGTTGAGACGATGACCATGGAAACGGCCAACGCTGTGTCAAGGGCGATTGATGTGCCCGCTTACGCCCATGCGGATACCCACGAGAACGATCGCAGTGCAACCGGCTACTTGCCAGCGGAGGAATTCGAACGCGTTGCTACAATGATCTTCGCAGATTCCTCTTGCAGCATCCGCGGTAGCAATCCGATGCGTAACTCTACTGCTCACGAGAACGCCTGCAGCACCTGGGCGACGAGCACAATGAAGACACAAACGGGCACAACGAATCGGATTAGAAACAATAGGCTGCTGACGATCGTAGAAGGTGCATTGTCCAGCTGATCACTGACAATCGATGCATTCATCTTCCAACCGACGAAGATCACCGCAACCAAGCCGCTTAACGGAACCATAACGGCGCCGGTAATTCGTTCATCCAGCAGCTTCATAAAGTCGCTACTTAAAATGGACGCGACGCTCAGCGTAAACACCGACAGAGTCAACAACGTGACCGCTTTGAGCCGTTGCCAGTCGAACGTGTCAATAAGAAATGCCGTCACCACTTCGAAGAGCGCAATTGCGGTTGTCAGCGCCGCGAATCCCGCCAGGCAGAAAAAACCGGCGCCGATGATCGCACCGAGGGGGAGTGCCGTGAGTGCGACCGGCAACGTTTCGAAAAACAAACCTGCGCCACCGGCCGCATTGAGATCGAATGCGAACACGATGGGAAATATGGCGAAGCCGGCGATCAGCGCAACGCCGGAATCGGCAAGTCCAACGACCAACGCCGATCCCGGCAGACTGGCGCGACGATTAATATAGGAGCCGTAGGTGATCATGGTGGCACTGCCCAGGCCTATCGAAAAGAACGCTTGGCCAAGCGCACTCACAACCACATCGGTAGATATCTTTGAGAAATCCGGCTTGAACATGAAGTCGAATGCGAGCGCCGTGCCGCTCGTGTGTTGACCGTTCGCGCCCAAAACCTCCTGCAACAGCCCGATCCATACACTGTAGGCGGAAAGGCTCAGCAATAAGATAAAGAACAGCGGCATGAGTAACTTCGATGCCAGTTCAATGCCCTTGTTCACACCGCGCGCAACAAAAGCTCCGGTTAGCGCCAGGAACACTGCGACGTAGGCCAGCACCACCGCATGGTTCTCACGCGTCTCGGAAAACTGTCCGGCGATCTGCTCCGCTGATTGCTGATCGAACGCACCGGTGAGGAACTTTCCGACGTAGATGACCACCCAAGCGGCCACCACGCAATAAAAGCTGACGATCAGGAATGCGGAAGTTGTACCAAGCCACGCCAGGCTCGTCCACGCGGATGAGACGTTTGAGCGGCGGGCGAGATCTCGAACGCTGTGCACGGCACTGGTGCCAGATCCGCTACGACCCAGCAGGTATTCGCACACGAGTAGCGGGATTCCGATCAACAAGATGAAGGCAAGGTAGATGACGATAAAGGCGGCGCCACCATTTTCGCCGGCCTGTGCAGAGAAGCGCCAGAGATTGCCAAGGCCGACAGACGATCCAATCGCAGCCATAAGGAAGGCGAAGCGCGATGACCATTGCGCGGGTTGATTGTCGTTCATTGTTGTCATGTTTCCATCCAATCGGTCCAAAAGGGTACTACCAAACGCGACGACTTAGTGTGCCTTAGCGTTCGACACGGAACTACGAGTCCCGGCGAGCAGCGACTGCAAGAGCACGAGTGAGAATAGTCTGCGAATCACATCTTGCCAATAGGCGCTGAGTTAGAATGTACCCTTACCGTTCTCGAAGTTCAGCACATTAAAGATCAGTCCGAGCAGCAACGCACTGGCGGCGGTCGCGGTGATCGAGCCGCGCTCGCCGGTCAACGCATTGCCACCCACCACCACTGCCGCAATCGCCGAAAGCTCCCAGCCGACGCCTTCGAAGGGCTGGCCCGCGCCAATCCCGGCTGCCGGAAACACGCCAGCGAGACCGGCACACGCACCGTTGAACAGATACGCAGCAACCTTCGCGATATTTACCGAGAGTCTCATGAGGCGCGAGGCGTGTTCATCGCCACCCACCGCTAACACCGTTCGGCCAAGCGGCGTTCGTTCCAACACCAGCCACGCCAACAGGGCCACCACAACAACGACGACCATAGTCCAAGGAGTCACGCCGGCGAGTATGCTCGCCAACGTGGCAATAAACGGCCGGATGCGCAAGCCAACAATGGCGGCCACATTGATTACCCTAAACAGCATGCCGGCGCTGAGAACCGCTAGTGGGCCGTGCGGTAAATTCGGTTACTTTCAGTCGCATCACAACGCCCCTGGGCAAGGCGAGCGAGCGCAGGACTGGCCGTCGCCAATTCAAGCGAGCTCAACGCCGCCGAAGGGCGTTGTGGTGCGACCCACAGGGAGCCCTTCTCAAGGGGCATACCGGTGTTGAAGCGGCTTGACATAGCCCGGCTATGCCGGCACCGCTTCGCCTGGGTCTGCCCCTTGAGAAGGACTCTGAAAGAGACCGAATTTACCGCACGGCCCAGTAACAATCCCCCGGCAAAGCCGGGGGCTTTCAATTTGTGAGCCGCTCAAAGCGGCATGACGGAATCGCTACGCGATTCCTTGTGCCCCCTGAAGGGGGCGCTACATCAGCTCCATTTGATCCCGGCGCTGATCCTCCTGCTCCTGGTGTCGTATGTACTCCCGGATCACTTCCTCGTCTCGACCCACTGTGGAGACGAAGTAGCCTCGGGCCCAGAATCTCTGCCCCACGAAATTCCTCTTTACCGCTGCGTATCGCCTCGCTATGTGGATCGCACTTTTCCCTTTAATGAATCCTACAACCTGAGCCACTGCGTACTTCGGCGGAATCGATATCATCATATGCACGTGATCCGGCATCAGATGTCCTTCTTCGATCCGGCTTTCTCTTTGCTCCGCCAGACGCCTGAATATCTCTCCCAACTCCGACCGGATACGACCAAATATCGCCTTCTTCCGGTACTTGGGAATGAACACAACGTGATACTTACACTCCCAACGGCTGTGATTTAAACTGCCGATTCGTCTCATGGTTTC
The DNA here is from genome assembly GCA_965224505.1 of Woeseiaceae bacterium. GTDB lineage: Bacteria > Pseudomonadota > Gammaproteobacteria > Steroidobacterales > Woeseiaceae > UBA1847. The sequence continues at coordinate 87,550 of CBDCZL010000017.1, read as the reverse complement.
TCCTTGGTGTGTGGCTTGGCGGCTCACACCTTGGAGTTACTGTGAGACTCCCGGAATTGTCAAACTTCTAATGCCTCCCCGGCAGAGCCGGGGGGTCTCCCTTTTTTACTAGCAGCCCGATGCTCAATCCGTAGGGACTGGCGTATGCGGCAATGACTGATGAGAACGCGGTGACTGCGCCCACGGACAGGTCAATACCGCCGCTCATTATCACCATGACCATACCGATTGCGACGATCACGCCCATGGAGTTGAAATCAAGAACGATGCGATGTTGTAGGCGCTGCCAAAGTTGTCGTAGCGCAACAAGCCGAAGAGGATCAATATCAACAACGTCCGCCAAACACCGTGCGCGTGACCGTTGCCGCTAGCTGTCCGCCGTCCTTGCGGCCCGGGTCGACGAATGTGATTGTTTGCCTTTTTGGGCGGTCGCCTCGATGATTCTCAGGTGGGTGGAAGGATAGATGGTGCCGGTGGATGGATTCGAGCCGCCAACCGTCGCATTACAAATGCGCTGCTCTACCAATTAGAGCTACACCGGCATGAATCTACCGCCTTGATCCCATCTTAATCGAGATAGGGGCGGTCAGCGTATCCTGACCGGCCCCTCCCACACCACCCGGCATGCGGGTCCGCACCGGGCGGTTCGAGAAGTTGAGGTTTATGAGAGCCTCGGAACTCCGAGTCGGTCGAAGTAAGCGACAGGCATCAGGCGATTAAGCCCTTTGGCGCTATTCCACCACCAGCGTCGGGTGCCAGACGCGATGCTCGCCGCCTGTTCGCTCGTCGCTCCCATCGCTCGCAATGAACGATACGCGGTCGGTCCTCGTCGCCAGTGCTTGAGCTGAATGGCGCGCAGCCGATGGCGTAACCATTCGTCCAGCCCACGAAGAACCGTTGGCTTCCGGGCAAGACGGAAGTACGCCTTCCATCCCAGCATGTATCGCCGCAGGTCGATGCTCACCTGAGCCAGACTGCGCCCACCGTTACGTGGCGTCAACTCGCGTATTCGCTGCTTGAAAGTGATGATGGCCTCGATCTGCGGCTCGTAATAGCAGTCTCGAATGCCCGTCATCAGGCCTTCGTGGAGCTGGACGCGGTATGAATCCTGCTCTGGGACGAGTCGTGATCGCCACCTAGAAAGGACAGCATCAGCTCCGAAAATTCTTTCGGTTTCTCGATGAACGGGCTGTGCCCCGTATTTCGAAACTCCACCTCTTGAATCGTCCCACCGTTTGCTTCGTAGTCGCTTAACATTTCGCGCATCTGCGCCACCATCGGCTGCGCGGGATAGTCGATGCCTGACTCAGCAGAAACCATGGCTGCTGCGTCGAATAGAGAATCATCAGCAACAATCTGATCGCTGTCGCCGCGGACCCACAGTACAGGCGGCTTATCCCTCAGCTTAGTTAGCCCAGTGACATTGAAGTATTTAGGGCTCAACGCATTTGTTGGCCCCCACTCCCCAGGCGCAACGTGCGGCCAGTTTGGCGAAGACACGTAATCACCGGGATAACGCTTACTTCCTGTTTTTTGCTGAAGCGTCCCATTGACAAGCATTGCCTCTCGGCGCAGTCGCAACGGAGGCTTAACGAAGTATTCGCGCAAAAGGCTTAACGGCGCTGCCGGTGAGTCATCGGAGGTATTTCCAGACTGCAGTTGCTGTTCGACCTCGGCGTTTACGATTCCCGCCCCGGAGCCTGCAAAGTCGGAGTGAATTGGCGAGCCATCCACACCATAGGTGCCACCGAATCCGTAAGGACTGACCGGTGCCACCAGGGAAAGCGAACGAACGAGGCTCGGATAGTCGAGAGCAAACTGCATGATTGCTGCCGCCCCGGCCGACCAACCCAACAAGTGCGCCGACTCAAGCTCCAGCGCATCCAGAAGTGCCTTGAGGTCGTCTGACCAGTCTTTCGCTCCACGCGTCGCATCGATTGGCAGGTCCTGCGTGGAGCCATAACCTCGCATATCCGGTGCGACGCAATAGTAGTCACCGGACAGGGACAGCATTAGCTCCTCAAAGTAAGTCGCCGACGAGAGATTGCCGTGCAGCAGAACGATCGCCTCGCTGTGATCTTCCCCGCATGAAAGCACATGGCTTTCTATCTTTGCTGTATCTACGAGCTGTGACCGAATGCCTGGCAAATGGCACATATTCGAAACCGATCAAATCAGAATCGGTAAGTGCCAGTCAGGTTGTATGTGCGCGGCGCGTTGTAATAGCCAAGCTCAACTCCGGGAAACGCAGACAGGTCGAACGCGTGGGTACGATACTCCTCGTCGCCGAGATTTTTGCCACCCAGCATCAGTCGCCATTTGTTATCCGCAGACTCGAAGGCTACCGAAGCATTGAACACTGCATAGCCGCCTTGTGCCAGATTTTCGCTGGAGTTTACCTCAAGATAAGTCTTGCTCCTGTAACCGACGTCGCCTGCGAATTTGAGCTCACCTGATGACAACGGAACGTTGTGAATCAGGCCGATAAACGCATCCCACTTAGGTGCGTTGACAAGTTCTCGCTGGTCGCTGATATCGATTATCTTGTTCGTTGCGGGATCAACTGTCAGGAAGTCACCGTACTCCGCATCCAGAAATCCCAGGTTCGCACTGAGCTGGGTCCTGACACTCAAGACAGCGGTGAGCTCGAGCTCCAGGCCCGCGATATCGGCCTCACCGGCGTTGGTGAATATCGGGAGGATGCCACCGCCACCCGGTGCGGCCTCGAAACTGCTGACCTGGAGATCTTCGTAGTTCGTATAGAAGACCGATCCGTTCAATCGCAGACGATTCTGCATCCACTCGGATTTCATACCAATCTCGTAGCTTGTCAGGGTTTCCTCATCATAGGGCTCGGCCTGCCCGTCCGCTGCACGGCCGTTGAAGCCGCCGCTTTTGAATCCTTCTGAGATCGTGCCATAGATCTGCATGTCGTCGCTGACCTGGTAACGGAGTCCGGCCTTGAAGGACAGATTGTCGAACTTCGCTGTATCCGGATCGACAAAGGGTCGCGGTGTGCCGAGACCGACGCCGACAGCAAGGTCCGCGGATGACGGGTTCAGGAGTTCGGGGCTGGCATAACTGACTGCGAACGTGACGGGATCAAACATGATTCCGGCAAGCGACGTCAAGTCGACATCCTCGACGGTGCGTGAGTAGTCCTTTTCCTCTTCGGTATAACGAAGCCCGAATATTCCGGTTAGCCGATCGTTAAAGTCATAGTCGATTTGTCCGAATACAGCGGTACTATCGGTCTTGAATTCCGCGACGCCAGACAGCGCGATAAGAAAGTTGTTAAACACACCGCCGTCAAACGTGTCACCTTCCTCATTAAAGTGATACACACCACCAACTGCCGAAATTCGTTCGCCCAGGTACGAGAACTGGAACTCCTGCGAAAACTGATCCTGATCGCTGAAGTAGAAGATTCCGAAGGCATTGACGGGTGTGCCATCCAGGTCGATTTCCGTGCCATACTCGAGTTCACGGTAAGAACTAATTGACTTCATGGTCAGGTTGTCGTTGATCTCCCAGGTGGCGTTTAGTCCGAATCCGTTGGTTTCTGTCTGCTCAATTCGATTGAAATCAGCGTTGACAGCAAACGGGTCGGTATCCGCCGGATAGACAGTTGTGGACAAAGCGAACGTATACGGGTCGACGGTCAACACCGAGATCGGCGTCACTTTAGCCGGCGTTCTGGAGCGGTCAGGGTCGGAGTCGGTAACGTCCGCAGAAAACTGGATAGACAGTGCGTCGGTTGCCTGCAGATCAAGCACGCCCCGGAAGAAGATGGTATCTCGATCGCCGTCGTGCTCGCCATCGAAGGCGTTCTCGGAGTAGCCGTCTCGCGTTAGTTTCGCCGCGGTTAGCCTGCCTGACAGGCTATCACCGGCAATCGGCCCGCTAAGAGATAACTTGATATCCGTTCGGTTGAAGTTTCCAAACGTTGCGGCGACATTTCCCGAGAACTCTTCTGTCGGCGCTGCCGATACGTACTTCACAGCGCCACCGACGGTGTTGCGACCGTAGAGAGTGCCCTGCGGGCCGCGAAGAACTTCAACTCGCTCGACATCAATAATGTCGAGGAATGCGCCCTGCGCTCGACCAAGATAGATGTCGTCGAGATATATTCCAACACCCGGCTCGAAGAAAGCGATCGAATCTACCTGACCAACACCGCGAATGTAGACCACTGCATTATTCGCGTCACCGACATGAACACTCAGATTCGGAACGAGTGACTGCAGATCGCCGATATCGGTTGCCTGCAGTTGCTCGAGTTCGCCTGCGCTGTAAGCGGTCATTGATATAGGCACTTCCTGAAGGTTTGCGCTGCGCCGCTCGGCGGTAACGACAATTTCCTCAAGGACCGCACTATCGCCGGTGACCTGGGCGTTGACCATTAGTGAGAACCCCAGACAGGCCGCTTTCGTTGCAAATACAGCCAGACTCATTGCCAAATTCGGTAGCGCATTTTTCATATCAGTTCCCCCTGCGATAGGCTTCTGCCGACGATTGCAGGTTCGCCAGTTACCGGAGAGTCTTACTGAGAAATGAAAGAGCGCCAATGATCCGGGCGATCAATTTAAGTGGACAATTTCGCTCACACCAACCGCGAAACGAATCTCCCTGGGTTTAGCTGGTCGATTCGGGCGTATTTCGTTGGGTGAACTGCTTTGGCGTCATGCCATTCCAGGTCTTGAATGCACGTGCAAAGCTTCGGGAATCCGAAAAGCCCAGCTGCTCGGCAATCTCGCTCGTTCGAAACCCTTGTGCCAGAAGCTGTCGCGCGGACTTGTTGAGCATGGATTTGCTGATCGCGCGAAAGCTGCTGTTTCTTTCACTCAGTCGGCGGCGAAGTGTGGCCACACTACAGCCAAGATGCCTGGCGGCGTCAGCCTGTCTGAATATTTTCATCTCAATGGCCTTCTCTACCTGCCGCACAATATCGTCATCGCGCTTATCCGAAGACGACGCGGCTTCGACTACGCGAATAACTTCGTCATAAATTTCCTGAGAGGTCGGAGAAAAATCTGCTGCAACGTTTACGGGCAGCTCCGCCGCCGCCGCATCGTATATCAACGCATAGGTATTGGAATGGTATCGGACAGGAACCGTCCAGAAGTCCATGTGCAGACTTGCCGAGTGTCGACTCTCCCGCTTCGTATATACCTTCCTCAGGTGCCCAAGCAACTCGTCCGACGCGATCGATTCCAGAATGCAATGCAGGAATATCAACACACACTCGAGCGTGAAATATATGTATTGCGCATCATCTGTCCTGTATGGAAACGATCTGTCGTCGACAACGTAGACGATATGATCATCATGATGCTCAACATGATTGTAAGCACCACCGTGCATCATGTTGTATGACGTAGCGATCGCCTTCATCGCCTTGTACAGTGTCTGGCATGACGACAGACCTGAAACGATGTAGCCCGCGGCACCCGGCATGAGATTGCGGGATGACAGTCGCGCGGTTTCGTCCTGAAGCTCGACCGTCAGCACCTTCAGTATCCGAAAGTAGTCGGCAAGTGGGATCATGATGTTCGAGTCAGATGCAAATATGGCCGCGTCGACACTTGCCTCGCGTAACGCTCGTTTCAGATTGCGTTCGCTGCAGTAGTTTAAAATCGGATTGAGATCGCCCCGCGCAACCGCGAAATCTGAATGGCCGTCTGAGGAGTTTCTGTCCATTGCAAAAGCAATCTTAGCGAAGATCCCTTCCTGCGGTCATCCTATCCGCGAATCTGATCGGGATCGACGACCTCGGGTGCAAGCGTTACAAGCGTGACCGCACCCCGACCCAACGACGCCACAACGCTCACCCCGGCACGCATGACATCCAGATTATTGCTGATTTTTTACATAACGGTGACCAGAAAATTGTGTGCCAATCACATTTCTCGCCGTGAGGTTCCGGCGCTTTAGGGGAAATACGTGTGCGGAGCGCTCATTCTGGAAATGATCGAGTCGGCGATTTGGGCCGAAGAACAACATGATTCGATGGTACCGATAATGCTCGGGCTGGTGACGATCGAAGAGAGCATGGAGATGTTGGGCCAGATCTTGTTTTTGCGTGCGGTGCTGATGTACATCCGCGACCACATGGACAACACAATTACGATTGAATTGCGGCCTTGAGCTCGATGTAGGGTTCATATCCGTACAGTCGATCTCTCTTTCGCTCCTCCATCTCGCTAAGAATTCCGACTTCCCGAAGCATCTCAATAACCTTCCCAACAGGGCCACTCAATGAAAATCAGCGGCAGTATGAAATCCCTGTATTTCGGTGCATCCTTGGCTCCACGAGTGGAGCACACGGAACCCCAGATCCAGAACTCGAGGACGTTGTCTTTTTCTTTCGCCATCAGATTTTTTTGTTTAGAGTAAATCCGCCAATCATGCCGTCTCGAAATCCACCGAGCAGCTTTAAGGCAGATTGCGCCTTGGCGCCAACTTCTCCAACGAGACGCAAATTTCCATTCGCATCGGCTTCGGCCAAAAGTACGTTTTCAACCGCCTCGAGTACACGCCGTGGCTGCTCGCTGTGGTTGGCAACACATTGAAGCGCATCGTAGCCTGCCAGCCAGGCCCCAGTGACTTCGTAATCGAAGTCTTCGCGTTCGAGCAAGTGTGCGCCGACTTCATACAGTCGCGCCGTGTTCTCATCGTTCAGGTAGTGTCCGAGCACAAGGAACAGATCACTCGCGTCTTTTCGTGGTGTAGGTGTGTCGCTCTGACCACGCCATGAGCTTCAGAATCGTGAGCATCGGCAAGCAGACTGTTGAAACTGGCATTTTGTCCGGCAACAGTACTTGCGTCGCAGTCGCACGCGCTTCTCTGTACCCCAATACGCCCATCACCGCGTTGTCTTCCGGCCATTCGATGGTTCCATCTTCGCGTTCTACTCCGCCGAACGGGATAAGATCGAGTGGCACGCCGCTTTAATGGATAATTCGATGTGTGCCGCGACGAGTTGGTGTGAATTGGCCCGAATTTAAGCAGGCATTGCGTAGCTTACGAAACTCGTCCCAACTACCAACAGTAACGCCGAGGTCAATGTCCGTGGTCGCGCGACTGATCGGCACACCATGGCCGTGATGCAGCAACAGATCCCGCGCCATCGCGCCCACGATCAGAAAATCGACATCGGGAGCAGCGTCTCCGACATCGGCTAATACCGCTGTCAGCCAGCGAAGTTCCGTTTTATCGCTTAAATCCATTGACTATCTTTTCATACATGAGGTCGGCGGCTTCAAGACAACGTGCGTCACCGATATTCAGTAAGTCCGCATAGATGAGCGGGTCGGGTGTCAGATCTTTGTTTTCTGTCGGGAAGTCCCAAAAGCGCTGCAGAATTTCGACCGGGCCATCCGGATCCTTTTGCAGCTTGTAGTCAATCAACAAGCGTGGATCGGCTTTTTCTCCATAAAAGGTAACTGTCTCCGGTCGCAGTGCCTGGGTCAGGCGCTCTGCCGCCACCTCGCCGCCAAAAATCAGGTCGTAACTTGTCGGTTTCGGTTTCGCCCACCAGTGCGCCTGATCGGTGCGGAAGCGTCCGAGGATGAGCTTCGGACGCGGGGTTCGCGCATACGCTTCTGCGCAGTGCTTCAGCAGCAATTCGGGTCTCAGAAGCCTCCGCTTACCGTCGATTTCCGCAACAAATCCGAGGGTTGGAAGGTCGGCCATTACCCAGCCGACCGTGCCGTGGGCCACGCCTGCCAGGCGCGCGATCTCGCGGTACGGTTCAGCGACCCAATCAGGATTGCACAGCAATGCGAACAGGACCTTGAGACCACTCGCCTGAAAGGCGCGGCCTTTTACTTTGTTCGTTGCTGGCGTTTCCAGTGGCCGCTCGCCCTTGATCCAGACGTATACGGGTGGTTGATCAAGATAAGCATTGCCGGCCGCGTCCATGCACACGATGTTTCGGGCTTTGAGTTTTTCGGCCAACGGTGGCGTTACGTAGTCGGTAGCGAGTATCGGCGGCTTTCCGGCGTGTTCGATTTGGTGCAGCACGGCCCCCAAACGTTGCCGGGCGGAGGCCTTTTTTAACCTCCACGGCGTAGACACGAGTCTTCCGGTCGCGGCCAATGCGTACGTACGCATCAACTCGGCAGTCAGCGATTTCGACGTCGCGCTGCTCTATAGTTGCCGTCAGGCCAAGCTGCAGCGCTTTGGCCAAGACGGTGTCGAGCAATCGGGTTTTTGTAGCTGTGTCCATTTATTGGACTTGTCCACGTATCGTGGACGGCTGTCAACTGTGGACTAAGCCACGCCCGTCTTTGTGAGCGCCCCCGCGCTGCACAGAGACGGGCGACCGTAAGCTGGCGCAATCCCGCGTCATGCCTGGGCTTTTGCCTGTGCATCGCACGTGCAAACGCCTCATAACACCCTGCCCGGCAGCGACTCCGGCAAAATCAGCATCGCGAGATTGGTCTTGCCACAGGCTGAAGGGAATGCGCAGGCAATGTAGTGTGTCTCACCCTTCGGGCTTTCGAGGCCGACGATCAGCATGTGCTCGGCAAGCCAGCCTTCCTGGTGTGCCTGGAAACTCGCAATACGCAGCGCGCTGCCACCGTAGCCGGAACCGATGCTCTTGATCGTCAGTTCGTCCGGAAAGTGCATGATGTAGCGGCGCTCCGGGTCGAGATCACCGATTGAATGCAGACCCTTGACGAACGTGCCTTCGCGCTCGATGCGCGCAAGCGCCCTGGCGCCCATGCGCGTCATCAGTTTCATGTTAGCGACGACGGTTGAGTCAGCAATGATGCCGAGCGAGCGGAGCCTCATCTATCATCTCCGTCCGCGTCGCCCGTCGAACCGCGGCCAGCCGTCAAGTAGTTCGCCCACACTTTGGTTCTTTGATTCGCCGTTACGTAGTTCGTCAGTATGGCCGGCACATACGTTGGCAATCGCGCGGGCCGATTCTCTATGAATAGAGCGCCCGCGGTCCGAAATTGCGAGGATGGAAGCGCGCTTGTCCGTCTGATCTCGGGATGAAATCACGTAACCGTGATCGACAAGCTCATTGGCTCCGCGCGAAACTTGTACCGCTGTTAGACCTGTCTGATCAGCGATCGAAGTAGGTCTTTGCTCTCGTTGTGCGACCGAATCAAGCATCAACCAGAGATCAACGTTGAGTTCAAAATTCGACAACCGGCGGTTAACTGCTCGTGTTAGCTCACGTTGCGCCACCAACTTAGTACCGAACGCGCGCGCATCCACAATCTGCTGATCAATGCTGTTACTCACTTTGCGAACCCGTTTCATCGAGATATCCGTTTGCGGTATACCGGCGCCTGGTCGGCAGCGGTCGGCAACCTTCTCTTGATCGCGGCATACGCTGCGATCAGAACAATCGGCACAAGCGCGGCAACCCAGGTGGCAGGGTCTTTAAGAACGCCGTTGGTGCCGGCGGCTTTGACCAGCAACCCGAGCAATCCAATCATGTAGTAGCTAATAGCGATGACCGACAGACTTTCGACTGACGTTTGAAGCCGCAACTGTTGGCGAATCTGTTTGTTGACAGCGGCAATGTTGCAGGTCCGCATTGCGGGTGACAGTCGATCTTCAAGGAATACCGAGCATCGCTGGAATCCCTGGATTCGGTGCTCATTCAGACGCCGGATCCGCTGGTCGACGATCCCCCGGTAGGAACGGCATGCACCGAATAGAGGCGCGGTCTCAGATTTCCTTGCGGCAAGCATGGCCGACAGCTTCATCAGACGATTAAGTAACGTCTGGTTCGTCGATTCAACATTCGACTCCCGCATATCCCTAACGATGTTGGCCAGCCTACTCTCAGCATCGACCAATTCATCAAGCAGCACTTTCGCGAGAGGTAGACCGCGTATCGCCAACATGCGATAGGTGTCGAGTTCTGTAATGCGGCGAACAAGGCGACTCATTCGGCCGACGGTCATTCCGTTGTCAACGATGACGTACTGGGTAAGCCCGCGGCTATCGATATCGAATGTTGTCCAGATACTGGCTCGCCCATCACATACCGTTCCACCGCACGCTTTGGGACCAAGCTGATCGAGGATCATACGATCACGCTCCTCGACGTCCCCGGAATCCGGCCATACTCGAGTCCACGCCGCCGATACAACGTGACCGGAAAGTTCGTCTTGATAATCCGAAATAGGTTCGTCAAGAACGGCTTCCGGCGCGCCAGGTTTGGTCGCGACGGTGATACTCGCGAACTCTGAGTGCATCTCCCATTGGAAATGAAGTTGTTGCGTTTGCTCCTCAAAATAGTCACTTGGGCTAGACGGTTCAGGACAACCGACCTGCTCGCAGAAACGGCTCAGACGAGAGAACTCTTGGTCCAATTCATCCGGCGTAACCAGCCGAGCACAGTGCAAGTACTCGCGCGGTGTCTCCGCGCGAAGTGGTGGGTAGCTAAGCAGCTCCGCCGACAAACCGGATCGGGTCAATTCAGCCATTTCCATACCCCCAGCTATGGCGCCCTACACGGTTGCATCCAGCGACAACAACGCGGCATTGCCGCCGGTCGCGACCGTGTTAACGGTGACCACCCGCTCCGTTGCAAACCGCAGCAAGTAGTTTGGTCCGCCGGCTTTTGGTCCCGTGCCCGACAAGCCTCTTCCACCAAAAGGCTGACAACCGACCACAGCACCCGTCATGTTACGATTCGCGTAGACATTGCCGACGCCAACCGCACTCGCTGCCTGGCGAATTCGAGACTCGATACGAGTGTGAATACCAAATGTAAGCCCGTAGCCCGACGTCGTGATCTCCTCGATAACATTGTCGAGGTCCTTCGCTGCATAGCGAATGACGTGCAGGATTGGCCCAAACTTCTCGCCGTCGAGATCCGAGATAGCTTTTATCTCGAACATCGTGGGAGCAACAAAGATGCCCTTGTCTGTATCGGACGAGAGCTCCACCTGGTGCAAGAGTCGGCCAGCAGCCACCTGAGAATCGATATGGTCGCGAAGGCCGGAAGCTGCCGTTTCGGAAATGACTGGACCAACGTCCGTTGCCAGATTGGCCGGGTCGCCAACGCCGAGCTCATTCATCGCGCCCTTAATCATTTCGATCGCTTTGTCGGCAATATCCTCCTGGATGTAGAGAACGCGCAATGCGGAACACCGTTGTCCAGCGCTGTAGAATGCTGATTGAACGACGTCATCAGTCACCTGTTCGAGCAGCGCCGATGAGTCAACGATCATCGCGTTCTGCCCGCCGGTCTCAGCGATCAGAGGCGCAATTGCTCGTTCCGTCTCAGCCATCGCGAGATTGATCCGGCGTGCTGTTGCCGTACTCCCGGTAAACGCAACACCCGCTGCCAGCGGATGCCGAACCAACCGATCGCCGATCTTTCCGTCGCCGATGATCAGCTGACAGGCGCGATCGGGCAGTCCGCACTCATGCAGGAGTTTGATCGCTTCAGAGGCGATAATCGGTGTGTCTTCTGCAGGCTTGGCAACTACGGTATTACCGGCGCACAAAGCAGCCGTGATCTGTCCGAGGAAGATCGCCAATGGAAAGTTCCACGGACTAATGCATACGAAGACGCCTCTGCCATGCAGTGATATCTCGTTACTCTCACCGGTCGGCCCGGGCAACGGCTGTGCACGACCGAACTTGGCGCGAGCTTGGTACGCGTAGTAGCGACAGAAATCGACTGCTTCACGAACTTCATCGATTGCGTCTGGAATTGTCTTTCCAGCTTCTCTCACCAGGATAGCAATGAGCCGGTCGCGCTCCGCTTCGAGCCGGCCTGCAAATCGCTCGATGATTTCCGCGCGAGCGTCAGCACCGAGATCATCCCACTCTCGCTGGTAGCGGGATGCAAGTGAAAATGCCCGATCAATGTCATGCTCAACATAGGGCACGTACTGACCGACTCGATCATCGGTGTTAGCGGGATTTATCACAGAGAGTCCGCTTCCGCCGCCCTCCTTGCCCCAAACAATCGGGGCGGCGCGATATCGCATTGAAAAGGACGTCTTAATGGCTTCGTAGATCGGCGCAACTTTTGACGCGTCCGTGAGATCAGCGCCCTGAGAGTTTAGGCGCTCCGGCTCGAAGATCGCCGACGGTGTGACGATTCCCGGGTGCGCTACCGGCGTTGTCGTTCGAGCCGACTCAATGGGGTCGCTGACAAGCTCGGCTGCATCAAGGCGATCATCCAAGAATCGATTAACGAATGAGCTGTTCGCCCCGTTTTCAAGCAAACGACGCACCAGGTAGGCAAGCAAGTCATCGTGGCTACCTACCGGCGCGTATGTGCGGATTCTCGGAAAGTCTTTGTAAACTTTCTTCGCGGCCGAGTACAAGGTCGCCCCCATGCCGTGCAGGCGCTGGAATTCAAGCACGTCCGACGACGATGCCATTTCCATGACGGCCGCAACCGTATGCGCATTGTGAGTCGCAAACTGTGGGAAGATCTGGTCCGGGTGATCGAGCAAAAGCCGGGCACAGCAAAGGTACGAGAGATCGGTCGTTGCCTTGCGTGTAAAGACTGGGTACCCGGGATAGCTGTGTACCTGCGCGTGCTTGATCTCCGCATCCCAATACGCACCTTTCACCAAACGAACCGGGAATACACGCTCTGTCGTCTTCGCCAATTCAATCAGCCATCGAATGACGCCACGCGCTCGTTTTCCGTACGCCTGCACGACCAGCCCAAGCCGCTCGAAAGAGCGAAGCGCTGGGTCTGTCGCGAGTCGGTCGAACACCTCGAGAGACAACTCGAGCCGATCCTGCTCTTCAGCATCAATGGTCAACTCGATACCGGCTTTGTCCGCCGCGAGGCAAAGTTTCGCAACAATAGGTACCAGTTCAGACAGGACGCGTTCCCGATTAGCGAACTCGTAGCGCGGATGAAGAGCCGAAAGCTTGATGGAAATGGACGAATGGGCGTTCGCTTCTCCGGCCGCGCTGCGCTCCCCAATCGTTTCAATCGCGTTCATGTACGCATCGAAATAGCGCGACGCCGTTTGTGCCTCACGTGCGGCTTCGCCCAGCATGTCGTATGAATATGCGTCGCTCGGCTTGCTGTTCCTGATGGCCTTGTCGATCGTTGTGCCTAAAACGAACTCGCGACCGAGAATGCGCATCGCGCTTCGCATGGCTTTCTGAATAACCGGCTCGCCCAGTCGGGTCGTGAGTTGCCCAAGCCACTTTGCGGGATTGGCCGTAAACTCGCGATCGACCTCGACAATCTTGCTACCAAGCATCAGCGCCCAGGTCGATGCATTCACGAGCAGTGAGTCGGCCTCGCCAGAGTGTGACGCCCAGTCGCCAAACTTGATCTTGTCCGCGATCAATCGCTCCGCCGTGCGCTGGTCTGGAATGCGGAGCAAGCTCTCGGCCAAGCACATCAGTGCAATGCCTTCCTGATTCGACAGTCCGTACTGCGTCAGAAACGTATCGAGCATCGGACGCGCCGCGGTGTCACTTCGTGCCGTCTCCACGAGAGCTACCGCCGAAGCCTGGATTTCTGCAGCTTTCGCGGCGTCGTAAGGTGCTTCACTTAAGAGGTCTTGAACGACCGATTCTTCGTTTCGGAATTTCGACTCGCTGATGGTCTCAAGCGAAATTTCTGCAGCGCTTGAGCGCTCGTTGGCGTTGGTGTTTTCGGACATCTTTACGTCTCCTACATTTGCGTCAGATTGCCAGAATTGCCGACGAATATGCTGCTGATCTTTGCGTTCTTTTGTATAATTATCTGGTTATCTGGCAATTTAATAGTGAAATGTCCTGTGCGTGAACTGGATCGGATCGATCGGCGAATACTGCGAGAGCTGCAGAAAAACGGACGGATTAAGAATGTCGATCTGGCCGAGATCGTCAGCCTCAGTCCAACGCCCTGCCTGGAGCGGGTGCGCCGACTTGAGGAAGACGGTTACATTCTCGGCTACCGAACCAAATTGAATGCGAAAGCCTTGCGGCAAGATTTCACGGCTTTCGTTACGGTCGATCTTGAGCGTACGAATCGAGACGTCTTCTCAGAATTCGCAGATAAAGTGCGCAACATTCCTGAGATTGTTGAGTGCCATATGGTTGGTGGCGGCTTCGACTACCTACTGAAGATTCGGACGCGGAACATGGAAGCATTTAGGGAGTTCCTAGGTGAACGCTTATCGACTCTGGATCTTGTTTCTCAAACGCGAACGTATTTTGTCATGGAGGAGATAACGTCGACGGCCGACGTGCGGGTTCTGCCTGAAGACTAACGGCTAGTGGCGACATAGGCCGCGTGTTGGGCAACTGCGGAAATCGCTAGAACGGTATCGATGCCGAGTACCGCTTGAATCTCCGCCTGATTCGCGTGCGTGTAGCCCATACAGTCAAGCACGACGGCGTCTGGCGAGACCTTCTTCATCCGTTCTGCCGCCTCGCGAGTCTCTACTTGCCCGGCCGCTGGCACCAATGCCTCGACAGTCACTTGATAGCCCAGCCGCGACCAGACATCAATTGCATCAACTTCTTGTTCCGCGTCCGGGACGAACACACCGAGTTGACTCCCCGTCGGTACCTGGCGACGCACCGCATCTGCGATGGCGTCGGATGCACAGACGACGTCGCCATCGCCAAAGTTGTCGAACCCGCCGGTGCAGCACAGCATCACGACATCGGCATCGTTCTTGCGGGCCGTTTCAAGTTGCTCAACCAGCCCATTCAGAACAAACGACTTGGAGACCAAGACCGGCTCCTCGCCCGACGCCAGTGTCGTATATAGAGTATCCGCTGAACTCGTTGGCAAAGCTCGCCGTATGGCATCGTCGCTTACGTTGTCGAGTGCACCGAATGCCTTGACGTCGAATCGATCTTCGACGGCCAGCTTTATCTCTGATACCAAGTTCGATGCCGGTGACCGCCCTATGGCCAGTGCCGCGATCAATGGTCTGTTCGAATCGCCGCCCATTCTCTGTCTCCTGAAGCGAAAACCCTGTGCGACCTAGAAGTGTCGAAGTCCTTGATGCGCCATCAACGCGGCCGTCGAAATCGCGAGTGGCATGCCTACGACGATGTGGAATCGCTCGCCATTTTCCTTGAACTCTTCCTCAAGCCATTGTTCAAGCCGGACACGCATGTCGGTCAACAGCGTGCACCCCAGGATGATCGAGCTTGCTCCCGTGTTAGCCACAAGATCCCGCGCGGATAGGCAAAGCCGCTCGAAGACTTTCTCCGGATCGGAGGTAAGTTCGATGGGACGAATGTCGATGGCCGTAAATCCGACATAACGCTCGGTGCCACCGTACATGCCGAACTGGCGCTGAACGATCGACCGTGAACTATAGGCAACGTCGATCCAGGCAATCGTGCCGCCCAAAGAACGCGCCCACTGAATCGCAGCTTCTGCTGAACCGACAACCGGGACGCTCACAGCTTCTCTTACCGCAAAGAGCGCAGGATCGCTCATGCAGTTAATGACCATTCCCTCTGACCCGTTGGCTTCTGCTTTTCTTGCATTTGCAATCAGCTGTTGCGTTGCATCGGCGCAATCAATCTCCGTTACGATTTCCTCTGGACCCTCGTCAAGGTAAATCTCTTCGAGTTCGACCCCTGCCGCCTGCGCCGCAATCACTGCGTCATTGTCGGGCTCACCGTGGTAGGTGACAGGGTGCAATAGTGTAATTCGTGTCACTTGATGTTCCTTCAGTCGGTCGTACAGCCTTATTAGCTTGTGCTACAGAATATCCTTGCCAAACGCACTCTCGATGAGCGCGACAGCGCGATGCGCGGAGACGTTTCCGTTGTCGAGAAATGGATTTAGCTCGACCATTTCCATCGCGAGCAAGCCGCCATGACTTGCACATTCCTCCAGGAGCAGATGCGCTTCTCGATACGTCACACCACCGGGCACTCGCGTCCCAGTCCCCGGGATCACACTCGGGTCACAGCCGTCGAGGTCGAAGCTCACGTGGAAACCAACCGTGCCGTTATTCAAAATCTCAAGTGCTCGCTTCGTGACTTCAAACATTCCGAGCTGATCGATATCGCGCATCGTGAACGACGTAACGCCAGAAGCATTGATGAACTCGCGTTCTTTGCGATCGATATCGCGAATACCAATCAGGACCACGTGCTCAGGCTTAACGGCCGGACTGATGCCCGAGATGCTGGCGAGATCCGGATCACCGAAACCCAATAGGTGGGCGAGTGGCATTCCATGAATATTGCCGCTAGGTGAAGAATCTGGGCGGTTCATATCTCCGTGTGCATCGAACCAGATTAGACCAAGATCTTGATCTGCTTTACGAAGGTGAGCGGCAAGTCCGCTCACCGTGCCCATAGCGATCGAATGATCACCACCAATCACCAGCGGCGTTCCGTCGGCCTCCATTACACCTATAACCTCGGCAGCCAACGCCTGGCAGACCTCCAGAATCTCCGCCTTGAATCGCGCTTTCGGATTCTCCGGCTTGTGCGACTCCATGATGGGTACCGGCACATCAACCTCTGCTGTGCACTGCAATCCCATCTGTTCTAGGCCCGCCTTCAATCCCGCGATCCGCATAGCCGACGGCCCAGCATCGGTACCCCGTCGTGACGCGCCCAGGTCGAGCGGCACGTTTACAATGTGGATAGGCTTGGTCGTTCGATCCGTCATTTCTCTTTCCTATGCAACACGTTGTGTAACTGCACGGCCGTCATTGCCCAGTGCGCGTTGGTAAAGGTTCTTGGGATCCTCGAGATCCGGCACTAATGCGATGCGCTCACCTTCGCCGTAGCGCTCAGCAAGTGCATAGACGAAGCGCAATGCGGAATAGTCCTCAAGCGCAAACCCAACGGAATCGAACACCGTAATCTGCTCTTCACTGTCCCGGCCTTGTTCATCGCCAGCGACGACACGCCAGAGATCATTGACGGGGAAATCATCCGGCAATTGTTGAATGTCACCTTCAATCCGCGTTTGTGGTTCGTACTCCACGAACACTTTGGCGTTCGTCAGGATATCCGCGTGCAGCTCCGTCTTGCCGGGACAATCGCCTCCAACGCCGTTAACATGCATCCCTGGTTCCACCATGTCCGGCGTCAGAATCGTTGCCCACTTCTTGTCTGCGGTACAGGTCGTGACGATGTCGGTCCCTCGAACTGCGTCCTTTGCCGAATCTGCAACCACCACTCTTAGCGAGGGAAAATCGCGAAGATTGGTTTTCAGCTTCGTAACGGCGTGTCGATCGATATCGAAAATGTGGACCTCTTCGATGCCGAGGATTCGATGAAATGCGATGGCCATAAATTCACTCTGCGCACCACACCCGATCATGCCCATGACTTTCGCGTCTTCTCGTGCAACGGCTTTTGCCGCAACAGCCGACGTCGCCGCGGTTCGGAACGCAGTCGTAAGAGTAAGCTCAGAGAGAAACGTGGGGTAACCGGTTTCAACTTCCGCCAATGCGCCGAATGCCATTACTGTCAACATTCCTTTGGCCGTATTGGCTGGATGCCCGTTAACGTACTTAAAGGCATAGGACTCGTTATCGGCAATCGGCATCAACTCTATCACGCCGATGTCGCTGTGCGACGCGACCCGCGCGCACTTATCGAAGTCCTCCCAACGATGGAAGTCTTCCTCAATCGTATTAGCCATACCAATCAGAAAATCACCGACGCCAACTCGGTTCACGAGTTTTGACAGCGTTGGGACATCCACAAACAACGTCATAACAATCTCCGTCGCGCTATCGCCTCTGCGATGAGCGCCCAATAGCTGGAATAATCAGTTTTGAAGGTCTTCAATCGGCACGAAATCCAGATCGAAGTTAAAACAGCGTGGAGCAACCACGTCTAACGCGCGCTCAGTTCGATAGTGCGGCGGACAACCTACCCCGTAAACCGTAACTCGCTGCCCGTACCTGAGACGCTCAGCGTTAATCGGTTTAGACGATTCGTGATCGACCATACAGATCAGGTCGGGAACCGTGGCGACCACCTGGTCGCCGATTTTCGCTACGAGGTACTCATTCTTGATATTGATGGTCATCGGCTCGGCGGCACCGCTAAAATGCTCGATACGTACCTGCCCGACGTCAAACCCGCCGACGACCTTGGACGTTGTATCGACAACTTTGCCCGTATATAGGTGATAGAGGTCGCCGTAGTCCGTCTCCGCAAATGCCTGGCGTAGCGGCTCAAACAACTCGTCCGCGGTGCCTCGGTTGCTGTTGATGATGCGACCGATCTCAATGGCAAAGCTGACCGTCTGTGGAACCACTGAACGCCTCGCTTCCTCGGCCGTCATTAGCTGTTCGGCAGTGCAAATCATTCCGCCCATACAGGCCGCCAGCGCACGTAGTTGCTTTTCGTAGTACGCGGTGTCTTTTGTATTGAAGTAGACCGTATTGCCTAGGTAGTCGATAGCAACGGCCGGCGTCGGCTTTACGCCCTCAATGGCAAACGTCATCATCTGTGCCTCAGGCAGCGCGCGGCCCATGCCATCACCATCAACCAGCGGCAATCCGAGTTGTGCCGCGGCGATCAGCGGGACAACTGAATTGCCGCCGCCAATCTCGAACGACACTAGATGGGTAACCTTCTTCCCGGTCCAGTCCTCGTACGCTTTGACCGCCTCGATACCTTCATCACCGCGCGGCAGCTGCTCAAGACTCACCGTTGGCGCGCCAGAATCACCGATTGGCAATACCAGAGCGTCGTCCGGCAAATCCTCCGGTTGAACAAGCTCAAGTGATCCGTCGTCCCCAAGTACTTGTTCGGCCAGCAACTGCATTACATACGGGTCGCCGCCTCCACCGGTCGCCAGAAAAACAGATCCGGTCGATAGGTTGTCGAGATCCGCTCGCGTAATTGCCTTTTTCATGATTGCTCCGACAGGTTGAGGTCGCCAACGACCTTTACTCGAATTCTCGCGGTGGGCTCTGCCATGTAGGAAACCGACGTTTCCTCAACGTCTTTGACAGTGACGCTGTGCGGCACCGCACCAGCCTCAATCGCCTTTTCTGTCGCCGCCGCAGCGAGCTGAGTAAGTGCGGCCTCCCGATCGAAGGTGGAGAAACTCACCATCTGCTCGGCCTCAGCACCCACCTGGGCGCTCGCCGCACCGATGGCGTTGGCGACGCCGGAGTATTCCGGCCGAACGACGCGAGAGGCCGAATCCAGATCGCCTGACACGAGGGCCGCACCGCCACCAACCAGAATGACCGGAATAGGCTCTCGACTGGTTCGCATACGATCGACGCCTGCATCCAATGTCTTGCGGATCGACCGAATGCCATTCGCGACTATCTCTTGATCAATGTTCGCCACCAGCGTTGCATCGCCGATATCAGCCGCACCCGCTGCAACGGCGATATCGGTCGCTGTCAACGTCTGACCGCCGAAGATGAGCCCCTTAGTGACGAGCTCGTAGCCAACAGACTGTGGTCCAACCGACTGACCCTGATCGGCGACCAGGCTGCCGCCGCCGAGACCGATCGCCACGATGTCCGGCATGCGGAAGTTTGTGCGGACACCGCCCACATCGATACCGATGTTGGACTCTCTGGGTGAACCACCCTGCAGAACACCAATGTCAGAGGTCGTACCGCCAATATCAATGACAACGGCATCTTCCAGCCCGGTAAGAATGTATGCACCGCGTAAAGAGTTGGTTGGTCCGGACGAGAACGTCAATGCGGGGAACAGGCGCGCAAACTCCGATGACATCAATGTGCCGTCGTTTTGGCTAACGTAGAACGGACAGGTCAGCTTGCGACCACCAAGCGCACGTCGAAAGGCCTCGACAACGTGATCGGCGTGCGCACGAAGACTTGCGTTCAGCATGGCCGCATTCTCGCGTTCGAGAATGCCCATCTTTCCGATGTCACTCGACTTAGTTACGAGTGCGTCGGGAATTGCAGCTTTGATCCGCCCCTCGACGTAACTCTCCGGCGACGCATCGAGAGGCGAAAAAACCGACGACACAACAACATTGCGACAGCCAGACTTATTCAGCTGTTGGATCGCCCTGTCAATCTCGCCATCGTCAATCGGCGCCAATTCTCCTCCGTCATACAGCCGTCCGCCGTGGATCATGAAAACGTCCCGCCCCAACGCGCTGACGAGATCGTCGGGCCAGTCGACCATCGGTGGAATACGTTCGCCTGATGGAAGGCCTACGCGAATAATTGACACACGGTCGAGTTGCCTGCGCTCCACGACTGCATTCGTGAACTGCGTGGTGCCAATCATTACGGCGTCAACGCTCGACGGCGCAGCTCCCTCTTCTTGAAGCACGTGATCTAGCGCGTTGATCACGCCACTCTCCACGTCCTCCGTTGTCAGCGCTTTTACGTGCTGCAACACTTCCCTGCCGCGCATGAGCACGGCATCGGTGTGCGTTCCGCCAACATCGATTCCTATTCTCAGTCCGGTCATTTCGCCGTTTCCATATTCAGATTGCTTGAAAGATCTCTTCGTCGTTCGAGAGCCCAGTACGCCACAGACGCCAATAGCAGGCTTTCTGCCGCTCCAATCCCGAGCAAGCGAGTCTCGAACACCCAGCCTGGTAGTGCTGCGAGCATGCCCAGCCCCGCCGATAGCAGCGCATTCCGGTTGACGCCGTCATGGACCGCTACATGCGTCCCTTTGAACGACTTGCGTTTTAAGATGAAGTAGTCGACCAGGTACACGCCTGCAAATGGTGGAATCAGCAAACCGATCACAACCAGGAACGTCACGAATCGTTCAGCGATTCCGACGCTGGCCACGATGGTGCCAGCGATCCCGAGCACCAAAATGAACCGGCGGTATGGCGCAGTTGGCCAAATAGCACCGGCGACCAGGCCCGTCGAATATAGGTTCACGGTGTTGGTCGTCCACGTTGCAAAGATCAAGACCGCCAGCGCAACACCCGCGATCCCCAGCGTCGACATGAAGACGATTGGATCCAGTTGCCCGAACGCGAGCGCAGGGATCATTGGCGACATTGTCGACAAAGCAACGCCGCCGCCGTTTCCCAAGAACGATGCGACCACGCAGTCGCGTACAGATTTGGAGTATCGACTGAGGTCCGGCATCAATACGACACTTACAATCATCAAGCCTATGACAGCCTCAATGCCGCGCATCAGCGGCATACCCTCGCCGTCAATAGACGCGACGCGCGCGAGCGAGACTTCGCCAAGAGTGAGGTAGATGGCGTACGCCAGGAACACGATCAGCACGGGTACCGCGACATCGGCAAGACGCCGAATAGCACTGAAGCCGTAAATCGTGGTCACAACGATGCCGGCGCTGGACACGAGCACGTAGACAAACTCCGGAATGTGCCAACTGACGCGCTCACCTACGAAGAGGTAGAGCGTACGACCGAAGAACTCCGCAGTCACCGCGAACCACCCCAAGAGCACCAATCCAAGGAGCGCATTGACTGCCACTGAACCCTTCTCGCCAAAAACATGATGTATGATCATGTAGCTTGAAAGCCGGGTTTGAGCGCCAACGATTGCTGCAGGCACAGACAAGAGGCTCAGAAACGCCGCACCAAGTAAGACGGCGAGAATTGCTTGTCGAAGACCAAGGCCCATGGCAAGCTCGCCGCCACCATACAAGCCCGGGAGCGTGATGGTGATGCCAATACAGACCAATGCGACGTGGAAACCGCTGACCGATCGGTCGTCCGGGACAGGCTCGCGGAGATACTCTTCGACAGGGTTTGTACGCTCGTTCACGTTGCACTCTCTATCGCAAAGCTGCTTTTTGCACGTCTGAGGAAATAATGACCAAGCAAGCAAAGCCGACCGTGAAAATCGATCGCATCAACCAGGCGATCATCAAGCGCCTCCAGTTCGATGCGCGGATCAGTAACGCGGACCTTGCCAAGGAGATTGGCCTGTCGCCGAGCGCTTGCCTGCAACGCGTTCGCGCGCTGGAAGAGTCCGGCGTAATCCAATATTACGCGACGGAAATGGACGTCAACCGATTGTGCGAAATGGTACAGGTCTACATGTTGATCACGCTGGAGCGGCACTCGACGTCTCAATTTCAACAGTTGGAAGACTGTATTAGCGCGGAACCCGCGATCGTTGACTGCATGAAGATGGCGGGCGAGTTTGACTACATCGCGTACGCGGTCTGCCCAGATATAAGCGCCGTCAACGACCTTTGTGGCCGCCTTCTCGATGGCAATCACTTTGTGCAGAACATTCGATTGAGCTTTATCGTAAAACGCACGAAGTGGTTCGCCGGCTACCCACTGGACACGCTGCGCTGGAAAGAGGTCGAAGAGTCGGAGTGACATGTAGTTCATCGTCCCTCGCCCACTTGCGACTCGGTCGGAAGCAGACGCTCCTGACCCTCACTTGGTCGCAACGTATACAGCGGTGTTTTTGCCAGGACAACGAAGCAAACACTGGCAATCAGCATGCCGTCGACGGCCGGCACCGTCGTCAGAGTGAAATACTCCTCCGTTGACGCCCACCCGCTGACAGCACCGATCGCCCAAGCGATCAATGCTGCAGGATTGAATGCTGCATCATCGTCGATTTCGGCGACCGAGAAATTGCCGCGCCGAATGATGAAGTAGTCGGCGACGTACAAGCCACATAGTGGTGGCGTTGAAATACCGAGGAAGACGGCGAACTCGAGAAAATAGTCCATGCTACCGAGAGCCGCGAGAGCTGTGCCGACAACACCCGCAATGATGCCGAGCGATCGGTAGGACTGGCGCCTAAACACAGTCGCAAACGTCAGGATCGACGTGTACATGTTTATCGTATTCGTCGTCCAGGTCGAGAAAGTCAGTATGTAAAGGGCCGGCAACGCAAGACCAATGCCAAGCATCACCTTCATGATGTCAACTTCGCCGGTCACGAGCGTGGGAATCCCGCCGGCAAGCAGCACAATCGGAAACCCGGCAACTACACCGAGCGCGACTTTTAGTCCCTCGCGAGAATTCTTCGCAAAGCGCGCGATATCGGGGTTCGCAACAGCTGTGAGTACCAGGGCTCCGATCAGCGCGGTGATGCCTTCTCCGACCGACATCTCTTTGCTGCCGGCGATCGCCATGAGATCCGACGCACGGGAATCATCGAGCGAAACGTATACGGCGTAAATCATAAAGATGGCGAGCAGGGGTACCACCCATTCCGAGAATCGTTGAATCCAGTGGTATCCGAACATTGCTGTCGCGGTCATCGCAATACTCGCGACGACAACGCACGCAACCCGGGGCAGCTCAAGGCCATAGATCTGATTCAGCGCATCGCTCAACGCTGCCCCAAAGATGTCGGCGGTAACCGCGAAGAAGCCGACGTAGGTTATGCCGAGCAAAGCGTTCGGAATCTTCGCGCCTAGACGGCCGAAACTGAACATCAACAGCATATAGGTTGAAAGACGCGTATTGGCTGCAACGATTCCGGTCACGCACATCATTGATCCGACGATCACGCAGGCAAACAGGCTGACGAGCAGCATCTGAGTGGCACCGAGCGCATCACTCAACGTTGAACCCATGAAGAACACGGGCAAAGTGATCCCGATGCCGAACGTCACCACGGCTATGCGGTAACCACCAACGGTCGCGTTATCCGGGACTGGCGCGCGTGCGTAGTCCTGATTCTTTATGCCTGTTGACGTCATGGCGCACCTTGTTCATCAAGGAGCGACGGATCGAGATTCTTGAGCTCCGCCAGCAACGGCTGCAAATGCGCCTCGTACGAGCACCATCGCTCGACGGACGTCGAGTAGATCGGCTGGCGAACTTGAGCAAGGCTTGCGGTCGTTGTTGCCCGAGTGTTCTTGTGGGACTGTAGGCATGCCTCGTCCCACGGCAGATTGCAGAACTCGATGAGTTCGCGCGTCGTTGCTTCACTGTCTGTAACCAAGGACTCGTAGCGAACCGTGTGAATCCTGTCACCGCAACAACGATACCAGTGATCCATCAAGCGACGATAGGCCGCGTAGTAAGTCGCGAGATCTCTGAAATCGTACGAATACGGATACGCCTGGCGAAACAGAGTCTTGTAAATTGCAAAGCACGTGTCCATGGGATTGCGAGTGACATGAACAATCTTCGCGTGCGGCAACGCTTTGACGATAAGCCCGAGGTACAAGAAATTGAGGGGCAGTTTGTCGACGAAGTACGGCTTGCTGTGTCGAAGCGGCTGCACTGCCTTCAGGTAGGCTTCCCCCAGTCGCGGGAAGTCGATGTTGCGTGCCCGATCGACGAGCGACCCGCTGTCGCCGGCGGTCTTTTCCTGGGCTATCCGGACAAATTGCTCGGCAAAGT
Organism: Woeseiaceae bacterium; assembly: GCA_965224505.1. Taxonomy (GTDB): domain Bacteria; phylum Pseudomonadota; class Gammaproteobacteria; order Steroidobacterales; family Woeseiaceae; genus UBA1847. Next base: position 63,330 of record CBDCZL010000017.1, on the reverse strand, counting down.
CATTTAGCTCACCCAAACCCTGCACTTGCCGGTGGCTCGATAGAATCTGCTCTACCAGGGTCGTTCCCGTGCGCGGCAAACCCACCACAAAAATTGGTGCGCGAGACGCATCCTTCGACAGGTTGGTCGCACGCTCTTGCGACTGAACAAACTCCGGATCCAGCTTTTGGATGATCTCGCCGATTCTGGCGACGTCACGTTTCACGTCGTAGTCGATGAGTGAGCGGCGCAGGTTCGCGCCCTTGCGCAAATGTTCAAACGACTTATCGAATTCCTGGAGATCCTCGTATTCTTTTGCCAGCGCAAAACGCACAGCAACCTCACCGCGGCGACTCAATCCTGAATCCGTCAGAGTTTTTTCGAGTGCTTCCACGTGATTGCTGTCGTCGCGTTGCTTACGCAGTCGCGATCGGTGCAGGAGCGCTTCAGTGTCGCGAGGGTTCTTTTGGATAACTGCGTCGAAGTCTTCTTCGGCGCCGCTTAGATCACCCAGCGCTTGCTTGGTGGTAGCCACGTTGAATCGGAAATGGGGCTCGTCCGGCGCGAGCGCCGCGGCGCGTTCGAATGCGCGAAGCGAATCCCTTGTGTTTCCTGTATGGCTGTGTAGATAGCCTATCGCGTCCCAGACACCCGGGTTTGATCCGGCATTGCGCTCCAACCGACCGAGCGCTCGCCTGACCCCCACAATATCCCGTCCGGCGAGCTGGCAATTCGCTTTCTGGATGCTGGCGTCAATGTCGCCGGTTAACTCAACCGCACGATTGGCGAACTCCTCGGCGAGATCGACGTTGCGCTGAGATAAAGCGACCCGGCTGGCCATAACCCAGCCGGGCCCAAAGCGCGGATACTCCAGGATGACGCGTCGCGAAAGCTCATGCGCGGTGGCGAACTCTCCGGTGTGGAAAGCCGCCTTTGCGCGGCGAAAAAGATCCTCCAGGTTCTTACTCGCCGAATCATGTGCTCTACCTTGCGCCAATTTGGATGCACCGTATAAGCCGATTGGTAGGGGGTAATCACATTCTTCGCCAATCGGACGAACCCAAGCCTAGTCGAAATAGTACGTACCGATTACGCCGATTCTACGTGGCGTAAGAACTACAGCATTGGCACGCGGTCCCCACAGCAGCGTGGAATCGGCTCCCACGATGGCTCGCTCGTCGGTGAGGTTCTTGACGTAGAGGCCAATCGTCCACTGTTCGGCACGGAACCTAACGTTCGCGTCGAACTGCCAGTAGTCATCAGCCTTAACAGAGTCGACGGATATACCCGACTCCGATTCGCTTCGGTATGAGCCGTTCAGGCCGTAATCGATTTCGAGTCCACTGTTGAGATACTGCGTGTAGCGACCGCCGACAAGCAGCGTGTGCTCCGCGGTTCCAGGCAATGTCACGCCAGGGGCGATCGGGAAGAACACCGTGCCGTCGTTGTTGAATTCGTTGAGTTCGGACGACAGAGACTTGAGCTCCGTATCGGCGTACGTGTATCCAGCGTTGATATCGAACGCATCGGTCACTGCACCGCTGAACTCAATCTCGATACCCTTGGAGTCCGCTTCACCGGCATTTACAACACAGAGCAGCGCCAATGGCGTGCAACCCGTGTTGACCTGAATATTGTTCCAGTCAATGTCGAATGCTGCGACGGTGTAGCGGAAACGGTCTGTCAGAACACCCTTTAAACCGACCTCACGGTTCTCTGTTTTATCAGGCTTGTAGGTGAACGCGTTTGGATTCACCGGTGCGCCGAACGCGTTGACCGGTAGACCGTTCGCTCCGCCTCGACGGAAGCCTTCCGACCAAGTGGCGTAGATGTTGGTCGAGTCATTAATCGCGAACGACGTGTTCAGCTTAAACAATGTGTCGCTGTTGCTCGTCGACAATGAACGTGACTCTACGCCGCCAGGAACAAAGGCCAATCCACCCACCTGAGTCGTGGAAAAGTCCTGATCAAATGACCGGAAGCCACCCGTAATCTGGAATCGATCCGTGATGTGCCAGGTGACCTCGCCGAATACTGCACGGTCTTCAAACTTGTTGTCCTGATTGGAGACGTAGGCGAAGTCCTTGGTGACTTCGACCGGGCCATTGGTCGGCTCGATACCGAACAGCGTGCCGAATCCACACGGCGCGCCGCCAAAGGTTCCGGTTTCGATGAAGCAGGATACTGAGTAATCATCGTAGCCTCGGTAGTACTGCTCGGTCTTGAATACCGTATCCTGCTCGTAGCTGAATACGCCGATAACCCAGTCAAACGAACCCGATGAATCACCGCTTGATGCCAGGCGAGCCTCGATCACTGTGCCTTCATCCGAGAACGTCGAGTTGTCTTCAATCAGCGGACGCGGGCTGGTGCCGTAGTACGACACGTAAAAACTGAAGGTTTCGTAGTTGCCAGTCAGATCTCTGCGGCCCGTGCCTTCACTCTTGTAGTCTGAAACACTCGCCGTAAACGTCGCGAAGGCCATATCAAACTGGCTGTCGAGGGCAAGCACGTCGACATCGCGCGTGAACGGCTCCTCGATCAGCGTCGCGTTCTGCATGGAATCCTTGCCGAACAAATCCCACGAATTCATCTGCGTACCACCGGAGTTGTCCTCCTGGGTCTGGAATGTGAGATTGGCCTCGAATCGATCGGTCGGCATCCAGCGAAGGGCAGCTCGCGCACTTGTCGAGTCGCTATCGTTGACGTCTTCAACGCTTTCGAAAACCGGCTGACCTGCGAAGAAATTCGCAGAATCGCCAACCGGATCCGTTGCGCCGGTATCGAGCTCCGGAGAGCCGTCGGCTCTAACGACATACTGTGCCGGCTTGTCGATAAAACCAGCGTTCTCTTCGTAACCAACGGCGACGCGAGCTGCGAATGTATCCGAGAACGGAATGTTCAGAATGGCATCCGCACTGTAGTTGAGATCATCCGAACCTGAGGTCGAACCAATTCCGCCCTCGACCTGCGCCGAGAATCCGTCAAAGTCTGGCTTTTTGTAAATAAAGCGCATCGAGCCGCCAAGGGAACCTGAGCCATACAGCGTGCCCTGGGGACCGCGAAGCACCTCAACGCGCTCGATGTCCTTGAGACGCAGCGTCACAAACATCGGTGTTTCGTTGATGTACTGCGATACAACCGGCGCCGTCGCGTATGGGCCATTGTTGCGCGCCAAATCCTCCGCGTTGATGCCGCGCAAAATGATATTGGCGTTGTTTACGCCGCTTCGAGCACCGTGTTCGACGTAAGTCACACCAGGAATCGTTCGAAACAAGTCCCCCGATCCTGTGACGAGATTCTGGTCGATATCTTCGCCAGTTACCGCTGAAATGTTGTACGGAACGTCTTCGATGGCCGCATCGCGACGCGTTGCTGTTACTGTAATTTCTTCAAGCGCAGCGTCTTGCGCGAAGGCACTCGTGCTACTGCCAAAGGCGACAGCGGTGCCGACCGCAACTGCCAGCGCGGTCTTGCGAAAAGAGTTGTTTTCCTTCGATTTCTGAACGGTCAACTCTGCAGTGGATCGGTCAGCGGTAGGTTTGATTCGGCTCATGGTCGTCCCCCAGACGGTCTTTGGTACCCGGTGCAAGTGGCACCGCCATTCGCTCGAATATAGTCAAACGAAAGTCGTTGACAAGCGATCGAAACCCTTATGCGACGACTACGAAAACACAGAAACTGCAGGTGATTTTGCCAGGCGTTCGAGCGGGACAATTTATTTGCGAATAGGATACGAGCCACCGAAGGATCATTAGTTATTGCGGCACCAAACCAAATCATCGCCAATCGAAAAAAACCTGGCGCGCACCTCGAATCTCGGCAAAAGCGCCTAAGTTTTGCGCAAAATTCGTCAAGAATGGCTTAGGTATAGGGTTTTTTCTGCCGCCGAAGCGGTTCGATTCAAGCGGCGCCTTCTTCAAGACGGCCCAGACCTACCCGCTGCGCGAGGCTGTATCGCTTGCACAGCCAGTACGCAGCCGCAGCAATGACTGCCGAATCGATCGCCGGCACCGTCGAGATTGTCACGTGCTCGAACGTTGCCAACACTGCGATGGCGCTACCAAGAATCCAGGCGATGAACGCGTTGTAGCGAACTGGCGGCCCGTCATCGAGGGCCGCTGGATCGTACGACTGCTCGCCGTAAGCATAGAAATGCACAACGTAGATCGCCGCGATCGGTGGAATCAGCACGCCCAGGAAAATGAGAAACGGAATAAAGACGTCGATGATTCCACCCAGCGCTATTGCCGTTCCGAAGACCCCCGATAGTACGGTCAGCTTCCACCGGCGGACGTTCTTGAAGATCGCGGCCAGGCTCAAGCCAGACCCGTAAAGGTTCGACGCATTGGACGTCCACGTCGCAAACACCATGACCACAAGCGCCCACGTTCCCAAGCCCAAAGCAAAGACGATGTTCATCAGATCGGGATCACCGGTCACCAGGCTCGGAATTGCCGAGCATAACAGGATAAGCGGCTCACCAATCACGTACGCGATAAACACGGCGACGATCGCCTGATGGGATTTTGAGAGATATCGCGCGATATCCGGTAGCGCGGCCACCATAACCATGTTGCTGCCGGCGACAGCTGAGATAGCCAACCCCAACGGCATATCCCGACTGCCGGCTGCGAGAATCTCATCGACCGTGGCCGCCTGCGCTGATTTCCACATGATCGTAACCAGGATGACGATCAGAATTGGCACCGCGATCAGCGACAACTTATCAATCGCTTTGAAGCCGAACACTGTCGTCATCACCATGAGCGCGCTACCCACCATCACGTAAACGCCCGTGTCGCTTGACTCCGTCCAGCCCAGGTCCCTAAAGGCCGCAAGCACAGCTTCCCCGAACAACGATGCGTTGACGCCGAACCAACCAAACATGGTGGCTGCCAGTACAAAGTTCACGATATGTGCCCCGGTTGGGCCGAAAGAAAACTTGACGAGCATGTACGTCGTCAATCGAGATTTGGCGGCGACAATGCCCGTGAATGAACCAACGACGGTCAATATCAAGCCGCCAATGAAGAAGGCGATCATCGAACTCTTGATGCCGATTTGCTGACCGAGCTGAGCACCGCTGACGAAGGCGGGAAGCGCGATTGATACGCCGATGATGATCAAAGCCAGTCGAAAACCGCCGCACTTTTCGTGATCAGGTACCGGCTTCGTCGAGTGGTCGGCAACCAGGTCATTGAGCTTCCCCATTTGTAACTCCCCCAAAAAATTCGCTATGACGAGTGGTCGGTCCGGTATCGAGGGCGCGGATTTGAGCACGAAATCTTTTCTTCGCAAAATTTTCTTAAGCCAGGTTTGCGCAAATACCACAGGTATCGACGCGGTTTTTCGGGTATTGGATCAGCGGCACATGCTACGGCCACAGTCGACCTAATCGCTTTGTTTTTATAGGAAAAAGAACAGATCGGGATGATCGATGTGTGTCGCGAAATTGTTACGGGATGAAAGCACCGGTCATCACGATTCGATTCGACGCGGCTGCGTCATTGAAACTGTCCAACTTGCGCAAATGACGCGCACTGACTTGCAAGAAGAGTGCAGACGCGCCTAAGGTCGCGTCAGAATTGTCGTTTGGGGGTCCTCTTTTCTTTGAAATCAGCTTCAATTTTTTGGTCGTTTTCATCGATTGTGACTTGGTGAGGATCTGGTGACTGAAAGCAAATTCGCGGTGCCGTCGCGACTGGTCTTCCGATCAAATGGCAGGTCCACGGAATAGTTTTGGGAGGTGTGCGTTGTGCCAAAAGCATTGATTTTGAGGGAATTCTGAATCAACATCGTAACTACTCTGCATAGCTGTCACCGCCTCTTCGCTTGCCTTTTTGGGTGTCGCTTCGATGATTCTCAGAGGGGTGGATGGATAGATGGTGCCGGTGGACGGACTCGAACCGCCAACCGTCGCATTACAAATGCGCTGCTCTACCAATTAGAGCTACACCGGCATGAATCTACCGTCTTAATCCCGTCTTTTTAAAACGGCTTTTGCCGCTAACCCTCTGTTCTAGCAGTATAAACGCAAGCAATGCCTGTTTTATTACAAATCAGTTGCTCTACCAACTGAGCTATACCGGCACTTGGGCGTCAAAATCGGTCAGGACGCGGATTATTCCGCTTTAAACGCTGGCTGACAAGGCATTTACACGGCTTCTGCGACGCGCGTCCGCGTTTCGTTATCTCGGCGGCGGGTGCTTGGGCGAGAACGAGTAGCCCTGCTCGCAGATCACGCGAGCAGGCTCACCGTTGACGAGCGGCGGCGTGAACACCCAATCGTGCATTGCGACCCTGGCGTGCGTGTAGAAAATGGAGTCAGAACTGTCGACGTGCCGGAAGTTCTCGGGCGTCCCTTGTTCGGTAATCTCGAACTGCAGTGTGGCGTAGCCTTCGATGCCCTTGATCAGTTTTTTAACCGGATAAATGGGGTTCGACCCTTTGACGACCGTTGGCCGTGCGTCCGGCTGCGGCTCACAGTCGTCGATCGTAAATCCCCGGGCAGACCAGCCGGCCGACAAGTTCCTGTCCCCGGAACTCTGCCCGGCACATGCCGATACCACAACCAGCACAGCGGCTGCGACCAACTTACCTGCTATTCTCATCCGAGAACGCCTCCCACGCCCTCACTCCGGACACCTGGCCGCACCGCGCAGTGCCACGCGATCCTCGCCGTACCGTTCGATGATCGATTCGGCCCCGCGGCCGGGCGGCAGTCCAATATCCACAAAATACACCGACCCCTCCCGCGTGCGTGGCGTAATCTCTACCGGCATGTCGAGCGCTCGCGCCTGCAATTCCACTCTCTCGGCCCGCTCGATTTCTCCGAACAGGCCCAGTGAGATCTTGAGCCCCTCGTCGTCGGTGCGCACGAGGTAGGCATCGGTCAGTCCTTCATCCTGCAGCGCCTGCACCATGCGGTTCGCGGTCGCATCGTCGGGCAGGTTCCGGATCTGCACCCAGTGGCCGACGAAAATATCCCCAATCTCGGACCGCGCCAGGGCGCGCAAACCCTCGTTCACAGACTCAAGCACTGCCGTGTCGGCGTCGGCTTCCTCGGTAAACGGGCCCACCGTGACACACGATGGCCCGACGACAGCGTCCAGCACCGCAGCCTCACCGGGCTGGCCCAGTACGCCTGCATTGGCGGGCTGACCGTTGGCCGTATGACGCGCCACGTTAAGCGGTGGACCGATGTCGCTCTCCGAGACAATGGCGACGCCGGGCTCGGGTGCATCAACCGTGTAGTTCGACCACAGGTAATAGAGCACGTTTGCCAGCACGAGCAACATCAGCAGATTCTTCATTGCGCGTTTTCCAGCATATGAGCAAGTCCCTGCAGTACCAGATTGGGCCGATGCAGCGGCGCATCGTTGAGCGCATCAAGAATGCGCGACGCACCGCCGCCGGTCAAGACGACCACGGGCGCGTAAGCGTTTGATTGCAAAGCCTGCAGCGCGCGCTCGACAGCACCGGCGATGGCGTTCTGCACACCCTCGCGAATCGCGGCCGCCGTGTTGCGCCCGAACATCTCGATGTCGGCGCCGCGGTGCCGCGGCGCGCCTTTGACGTGCGGCAGGTCGCTGGTCGCCGACGACAGCGATTCGAGCATAGTTGCCGCACCCGGGATAATCTGTCCGCCGAGATGCCGGCCTTCGCTGTCGATGGCGTCGAGCGTCAACGCCGTGCCCGCGTCGACGACGAGGCAGGCATCCTGCACTTCGGCCCAGGCGCCGACCATCGCGACCCAGCGATCGACCCCGAGCCGTCTCGGTTGCCGGTAGCTGTTGGTAACCCCCCAGCCACGCCGCTCGCTGCGCGCAAAATGCACGTCACAGTCGCAGTGCATGCCGATCACACCGGAAAGCCGAGTCGCAAAACTCGTGCCGGCCACGTTGCTCACGCGCACGGCGTCGACGCGGCGCGGCAGCCGCGTCGTGATCGCCTGTATTCCGCGTTCTCGAATCTTCGACTGCGCGATATGCCCGGTACGATGAATATCACCGTCGCTGAGCACGCCCCATTTGATGCGCGAGTTACCGACGTCGAGCAGCAATGCCTTCATGCGCTGAGCCCGGTTCGACCCGCGCGAACCACGGACCCGGATGTCACCTGCCGTAACTCGCCGTTGCCCGAAGACAGCAGCAGCGCGCCGCCGTCGGAAATCCCGGCCGCGGTACCCGACACCGTTGCGTCGCCCGTATTGACGACGACATGACGTCCCAGCAGCCAGTCGTGGCGCTGCCACTGCCGCGAGAAAGGTGCAAAACCGTTCGCGTCGAAATCGGCGAATGCCGAGACAATGCGGTTCGCGAGAGCACCCGCAATGCGGTCGTGTTCGGGCGGCGCATCGGTCAGCGAACGGACATCGGCGATATGACTCGCCCAGCCGGTGCCTTCGTCGGTCTGCAGCATCCCGCCGAGATCGACGTTGACGCCAATTCCCGAAACGACCGTGACGGCGCCCGTCGACTGCTGCTGAGACTCGGTCAAAATACCAGCGAGCTTGCCGCCGTTCACTACCAGATCGTTGGGCCACTTGAGCATGACGCCGCCGACTCCAGCGTCTTCGAGTGCCGCGATGGCGGCTAGACCGATCGCGAGCGTCAGCGCCGACAGATCCCGGGGCTGCCGCGCGTAGGTGTACGCGAACGACATGCACACACCCGATCCGGGCGGCGACTGCCAGCGGCGGCCGCGCTGCCCGCGCCCGGCCGTCTGATTGCAGGTCGCAGCAATACTCGCCTGTCCGGCCGGCGGTCCGGCCTGCTGAATCAAATAGCTGTTGGTCGAATCGATTTCGGCGAAAGCTTCGACGCGCACCAGCCGGTCCTGCAGTTCCGCGGACACCGCGTCCCGGATCGCGTCCGCATCAAGACGAACCATCACCCGCATCGCTTTTGCCGCGGCGCAGCAACATCAACTGAGTATTCCGGTGCTCGACACCGTCACGCATGCGCTGAATATTCGACCGATGCCAATAGACGATCAGTATGGCCATCACGGCGCTGTAGATGAACAGCGGCTGGCCGTCGGGCAGCACGGCAACACCGAGATACAACGGTAGTGCGATTGCGGCGCTCATCGTCGCGAGACCGACGAACCCGCTCAGGACCAGCACCAGCAACCATACGATCAGCAGGCCGACAATCAGCTTAGGTCCGAGCACGATCAGCGTGCCGATGTAGGTACCCGCACCCTTGCCGCCTTTGAATCCGTGGTACACGGGCCAGACGTGCCCAATGACCGTCGCGGAGGCGCAGCACAGTGTGAGCCAGGTTCTGGATACGGCCGGATCCTGAGAAACAAACGGCACGTCGAGTCCCGGCACAATGCCGGTGCCAACGACGCCTTTGCCGATGTCGATCACAATCACGCCCAGCGCAAACCAGAAGCCCTGGGTGCGCAGCGCATTGGTGCCGCCCGCGTTGCCGCTGCCCATCGTGCGAATGTCTACGCCGCCGTACAGCCGCCCCATGATCAGCGCACCCATCAGCGAACCGATGAAATAACTGATCAGGAACTTGACGCCGAGTTCCAGCATGCCAATTCATTACCATTGCCGTGTGCGTGGCGCACATTGTAGCATCGGGCATCCGTCCGACGGTCTGCTTTATGGTTGCCGAAACCGTACACCTGTTTCTGAATCCGGCCGCGGGCCGCGGCCGGGCGCGAAAACGGCAGGCCGGGATTATCGCGCTGCTCGATAACGCCGGCATAGAGCCAAAAGTCCATAACAGCCACGCACCCGGACACCTTGAGTGTCAGGTCCGGCAGGCGGCAATCGAAGGTGCCGCACACATCGTCGTAGCGGGCGGCGACGGGAGTATTCATGAAGCCGCTAACGGGCTGCTGCAATCGGGTCAGGATGCTGCCCTCGGGATCATTCCCGTCGGCACGGGCAATGACTTCGCCAAGGCTGCCCACATTCCGCTGAACTGGGAACACGCGACGCGCCTGCTGGCCGACCGAATCCAGGCGGGCCAGACGCCGCGCCGCGTCGATGCCGGACGCTGCAATGAGCGCTATTTTGCGAACGGCGCCGGCATTGGCTTCGACGGCGCCGTGAATCGCATTGCTCGGCAGATTCAATTACCCATAGGCGACGTCGTCTATCCGCTGGCGCTATGTCGCGCATTGCTGCGACGTCTTACAACGCCAGTGTTTACGATTCGCAGCGACGACTGGCGCCGGACCGGACCGGCCACGCTCGTCTACGCGGCCGTCGGACCGTGGGTTGGCGGCATGTTTCGAATTGCACCCGATGCCGACAACACCGACGGCTTGCTCGATCTCGTGTTTGCCGAGGCGCTCAACCGGCGCCGATTGCTTGCGCTCGTGCCCACGCTGCTTCGGGGCAATCACCTCAATGCGGCCGACGTTCAGCATCGCAGAATCCGCAACGTCTCGATACGCTGTTCGGAACTCGTGTCCTCGCATCTCGACGGCGAAGTGCAGCCGCTGCAAAGTACATTCGATATCTCGATCCTGCCGGGGGCGCTACGCCTGCTTTGACGACGATCGCGAGCCCAGAAAAATCGCGAACAGCGTGATCGCGGCACCGGTCAGTTCGACGAGCGTCATTGCGCGCGAAAAAAACAGCACGTCCCAGACGAAACTCAACGTCGGCTGCAGCAACAGCGCGAGTCCGGCCTCGACCGCCGTGACCTCCGACAGGCTGCTCGCAATGAACAACCAGCCGAGGCAGTGCGACAGCACACCGTAACCGAGCAGCCAGCCGAAATCCTTCGCGCTCGGAATCGCGAGCGAATGGCCTTCGGCGATGACGACCGCCGCCATCGCCACGGCAGTCAGCACCGACACGACAACCATCTCTCGCGTCGGCATACGGAACGTCGACCCACGCCGTGACTCACGCAACGTCAGCAGATACGCCGCGTAGACAACCGCAGTAGCGAGGCCGTAAATGACGCCGAGCCGGTAATCGTCAGGCAGCGCATGCCAGTCGAGGCCGACAATCAGCGTCAGGCCCGCAAGCGCCAGCGGCACCGCGAAGAGCTGCGCGGACCGCGGTATCTGCCGGTACAACAGCACGCCAAGCAACATCATGATGAACACCTGGAAGTTGGCGAGCAGTGTCGAGAGCCCCGGGCCGACGATTACGATACTACGGTGCCAGAACCACAGATCGAGCACGAGAAACACGGTCGCAAGGACAAGAAACCCCCATGCACGCCGGGACAGATTCAGCCGTTTGCCTGTGGCGAGCAAAAAGATGATGAGCGCGGCACCGCCAATCAGCACTCGGTAAAAACCGCTGGCCGACGGCGACACGTTGACGAGCCGTACCCAGACCGGCGACAGGCTGATCAGCGCCGCGCCGATGAACAGTCGGAAGCGCGGACTCTGCAGCAGCGTCATTCGATGCCAAGCCAGCGATTGCGCAGCGAACGCGCAGTGCCTGACGGTTCTTCGGCCAGTTCGAGATAGCAGGTGTTTTCCGGTGCCGCGGCCCAGCGCAGTTTCAGCGTCAGCAGCTCGTCGCCGCGAAACACGGTCAGATCCGATCGATCGCCGGAACGGTAACCGCGCACACGCGCGTCGCAAGCGGACGCGTCGGTTCTTAGACCGTCGATTGCGACGAGTTCGTCATCCGGCGACACACCGGCCAGCTCCGCCGGTCCGCCCGATGCGACACTGGTAATGCGTGCACGCCCGGAGCGGGTCGCGAGCGTCGCGCCGAGCCATACTGCAGGCAGCCTGTCGCCGTCGGCTGGCCTGCCACCCTTGTCCTCACCGCCGCTCGCGCAGCGCAGACAATACGACACGCCATGCCCGGCCAGCAGGGATTCAAGCGGCAATTCGCCCGTGCCGCGTACCATCGCGTCGAAAAAATCCTGAAGATCGAGGCCGGAGACCTCAGCGCAGACGTCCTCAAACCCTGTTTCCGGCATGCCGGAATTCGACTCGCCCCAACGATTCCAGCACGCCTGCACAACGTCGTCGAGCGACACACGGCCGTCCGTTTCGGCCCGGAGCTTGAGATCGAGCGCCATCGCGATCAGCGCCCCTTTTGCGTAATAGCTGACGATCGCATTCGGCGCGTTGGCATCCTGCTTATAAAACTTCGTCCACGCGTCGAAGCTGCTTTCAGCGACGGACTGCCGGCGCCGGCCCTCGCCGCGAATGACGCGCGTGACCGTCTGACCGACGAGTTCGAGATAATCGCCGACCGAAATCAGTCCCGAGCGCAGCAGCGCAAGATCGTCGTAGTACGACGTGACGCCTTCGAATACCCACAGCAGTTCCGTGTGTACCTCGCGCGACAAATCGTAGGGCGTGAACAACTGCGGCTTCATGCGCTTGACGTTCCACAGATGAAAATACTCGTGGCTCACGAGGCCGAGAAAACGGCGGTACTCCGCCGATACCCCGTCGCCGCCGCGAACGGGCAGGCTGTCGCGGTCGCAGACCAGACTCGATGACCAGCCGTGTTCCAGTCCGCCGTAGCCGCGCGACGGCGCATGCAACAAAAAGACATAGCGGTCGAGGTCCGCAGGTGTTCCGAGCATTTTCATATGCGCTTTGCAGATCGTCGTCAGATCGCGGCACAAACGCGCCATGTCGACCTTGGTCTTACCGCGAATCGCAATGACGTGGGGAACGCCGCCGGCGTCGAATTCGCCGATGGTCAGATCGCCGATCTCAACGGGATGATCGATGAGCTCTGCGTAGTTTGCGGCCGTATATGTACCGAAACCATAGGGTTCTGCACCGAGCCGATTCATCGACGTTGCCACACGCCAGTGTTTCGCCGCGGGTAACTCGGCATTTTCGATGTACAGTTCACAAACCGCGTCTTCCTGACCCACGACCGCCGGAAAGACACAGGGGCCGTTGAAGTAGGCGTGCGTCGTATCGAGATGTGCGCCGCGCACGCTCTCGTCATGTGCATAGACTTCAAGCGACAGCGTCAGTTCGCGGTCGGTTGTGTCGGCTCGCCAACGGCTCTTATCCAGTTTGGTCACCGGTACCCCGATGCCGTCGGACTCTGCGCGAATCGCGACGACGTGACGGGCGTAGTCGCGAATCATATAACTGCCCGGTATCCAGGCCGGCATAAAAAATTCCTGACCGGCCGGGTCCGGATGTGCCACGGTTACGCGCACCTCATAAAGGTGCGCGGCCGGGTTCAGCAGTCGTATGCCGTAGCGGTGCGCCTCGGACATGCGGCGTCAGCGTTGCAGATTCTGCGTATCGCCGAGGTGCATCAGCGGCAACGGGTTCGTGCTCGATCCATCCATGAAATACATTTTACTGGCCGGATCCTTGGAGATCGACTTCAACGCTTCAAGCGACTGCAGTTGAATGTAGGCCGGGTTGCGCGCGATCGCGTTATTGATCTGCTGAATCTCGTACGCCTGGGCGTCGGCCAGGATCTTCTTGCGCGCAGCTTCCTGTTCCGCGGCTTCGCGCTGTGCCTCGGCACGCGCGACCTGCTGCTGCAACTCGGTACGCACGCGTTCGAGCTCGGCGCGCTCACGCTCGACGGCCTGCTCGCGTTCCTTCTTCTGCTCGATCGCCTCGACAATAAACGGCGGCAGCGTAATGTCGCGAATCAGCACAGCCGACACGACGATCCCCTTAGGTCCGAGATAATCCTTGAGCCCGTCGGTCAGCGCGAGTTGCAGCGTCTCCTGGGTTTCCTCCTGGAAGAAGTCCTCGGCACGCTTAATGCTCTTGCCCTGCTCGCGAAGCAACGAACGCAGTTTTGGAATCAGGTGTACGCTGACCGCCTTGGCCTCGTCGCCGGTCTGTTCGAGAATATCGGGCGCCATCGCACCGTCGATCCGGTACTGCACACTGACGTCGAGTTTGGTCTGCAGCTGATCCTGACTCGGCACGTTCGCGGTCTCCAGATGCGTTTTCTGACGTGCGTCGAACATCGTCCAGCGGTACAGCGGGTTGACCGGAATGTGCAGGCCCTGCGTGTAGCCATCGGGCTGCACATTACCGAACAGCGTCGCGACACCGACACGGCCGGGCGGCACGGTCTTGACGAATTGCATGCCGATGAAAAACAGTAAAGCCGCGCCGATGACATACACGACGATGTTGCGTTGATAGTGTGTTCTGGCCATGAGAGAACCCCTCGCTCTGTACGGTGGAAGCTAAAGATTTATGGGCAAAATCAAGGATATAAAGCGCCGCCCGGCATTTTCATGCGGGTGGATGCCGCGGTAAATGAAGCTCAGCCAGCATGCAGCGCACGCTCCCACCGGCCGCGGCTTCAATCGTGTCGATGCGGGAACTCACGAGTATTGCGTTCGCTTCCAGCACTGCTGCCTGCGACGCGTCGAGCGACGCCCGCGCCTGCCTCGACATCGCGAGCACACGGGCGCCGTCCCGGCCGCGCAACTCCAGCTTATTGCCCGCGAACGCGTGGAGTTGCTCGTGGCTTAGCGACAACACCGTACGCCCGGTGTTGCGCAACCGCGCCAGCACGGCGTCGCGTTGCTCGTCGCGCGCTATCGCGGCATCGCAGATGACGGCAATCTCCTCGCCGACGTTCATCATGACGTTAGTGTGGTAAATCGGTACGCCGTTCCTGTCGACGGCGTCGAAGGCCACGACCTCGTAGTCGAGCCGCTGCGCAAAGTCGCCCAGCGCATCGAGATGTGTGCGCGACGACAGACAGGCATACGCGACTCGGTTGACACGATCGAGCACCATGCTGCCCGTGCCTTCGAGATAGCAGCCGTCCTGCTCGTGCCCGGACAGATCGACAACCTCAGTCAGCCTGAATCCGTGTTCGTCTGTGAGCGTCTCAAGGATGTCGCGACGCCGTTCCGGGCGTCGGTTGGGCGCTTCCATCGGGTACAGGACCGCACGTCCGTCGGCATGAAAGCTAACCCAGTTGTTGGGAAAAACCGAATCGGGCGTGTGCGGCTCCGGTGTGTCGTCGACGACCACGACATCGACACCCGCGCCCCGCAGACTGGCGGCCAGGCCCTCGAATTCGCTCACAGCCTCAGTCTGCAGGCGTTCGGCAGACACTATGCTGCGCGTTTGAAAGCGGTTGGAGGCCGCCGTCATCGCATTGCACTCGAAGCGCTGCGGACGAATCATGAGCACCGCGGAGGCAAGTTGTGATTCTGAGCCAGCCATCGGGCATTATAGTGCCGTGTTGGCCCGAATGCGCAATGCTCTGCTGAATCCCGCGTGGGTCTGCTTCCTGTGGACCGGGATGACGGTCGGTGTTTCGATGATCGCAACGCCGGCCCGCTTTACGGCCGGAACGATCACGAGACCCATCGCACTCGACGTCGGCCGCGTCGTGTTTATGGCGCTCAACAAAGCCGAGTTCGTCGCACTGTTGCTGTTGCTCGTCATCGTGCGGGTCTCCGGGGCCGCTGCGAAATACTGGGCCTTCTGCACGGCACTGATACTCATCGTCGTCGCGCAGTCGGTCTGGCTTACTCCTGAACTGGCAGCACGCACCGACATCGTTATTGCGGGCGATACACCGCCCGCCTCGCATGCCCACGCGATCTATTCCACGCTGGAACTGTGCAAGATCGTGCTGCTGCTTACGCTGGGATTCCTGTCGCTAAACGACCGCACCCGGGCGCGCTGACACCGTCTCGTACCAGCGCTGTATGTTCGGCGCATCGTCGGGAATCCTGAGTTTGGTCCAGGCGGCGAAGTCGACGGCCACCAGCGCAGAGATGTCCGCGACTGAAAAGCGGTCCCCTGCCAGGAACTCACTATCGGCCAACTGCTCATCGAGGCGGCGGAAAAACTGTTCGACGCGGGCGCGTCCGCGCTCGGCTAGTTCGGGGATCTGCGCGTAGCCGACCGGCCCGGTTGTGGCACGGTCCTGAAATCCTTTGGCGGCATTGCGAAACGCATCGGCAACGGCCAGCAGGCCCTGCTGCTCAACCTTGGCGTTCCACATCAGCACACGCGCCCGTTCCTCCGCGGTCGTGCCAAACAACGCAGGCTCGGGGTACAGCGCCTCAAGGTAATCGCAGATTGCCAGGGCTTCGCTAAGACACGTGCCGTCGTCGAGCTGCAATACGGGTACGACACAATCCGGGTTGATGGCCTGAAAAGCGTCGGAAAACTGCTCTCCGCCGGCAAGGTCGATCTGTACCGTTTCGATGTCGATGCCTTTTTCGGCGATAAAAATACGCACTCGCCGCGGGCTCGGCGCGGTTGCACAGTCGTAGAATTTCAAATTACGTCTCCATGGATTCGACAGCTCTAAATACCGTCTCCGAGTTCTGGCCAAACAGCAGTACGTGCGCGTTGTCGCTGGTCCGCTCGCCACGTTTCCAGTCTTTGCCGAGATCCATACCGGCGCGCACGGTCGGCCGGTGCTTCAGCATATCGAACCAGCGGCGCAGATTCTCGAACTTATCGAGGTCGTTTTGCAGGCGTTTGTACGGTGCAACCCAGGGAAAGCACGCAATATCGGCGATCGAATAGTCACCTGCAAGATAACTGCGATCACGCAGCCGCACGTCCATGACCGCGAGCAGGCGATCGTACTCGTTCGCATAGCGGTTCAGCGCGTACGGAATGTCTTCCCGCGAGTAATTGATGAAGTGACTGAGTTGCCCGGCCATCGGCCCGAGACCGCCGGCCTGCCAGAACAACCATTGCAGTACATCGTGGCGCGCGGCGACATCCGTGGGCAGTAACGACCCTGATTTTTCCGCAAGATAAATGAGTATCGCACCGCCCTCGAACACCGATACGCCCGTTTCGCGATCCACGATCGCCGGCATGCGGTTGTTTGGGCTGATCCGCAGGAACTCCGGCCCGAACTGATCGCCGGCCCCGATATCCACGGGGTGAACGTCGTAAGGCAAGTCACACTCTTCGAGCATGATCGAGATTTTGTGGCCGTTGGGTGTCGGCCAGAAGTACAGATCAATCATGGATTTCAGTATAAGATGATTCGGCGATGCGGACAGAGTCTTTTGCAATTCCCTCGTCAGGCAATCACACTGTGCACGGAACCCAATGGCTTCCGAACGCCGGACCGCGCGCTATCGTTCAGCTTTTTCACGGTCTCGGCGAGCACCACCTGCGCTATGCGCGCTTCGCCACTGGACTGACTGCACAGCATCTGTTGCTGGTCGCCCATGATCATCGCGGCCACGGTGCACACACCGAAACACCGGGCTGGTTCGCCGAAAACGACGGCTGGCAGACGCTCTCCGACGACGCACTTCTCGTGACACAATACATTGAAGCGCAGTATCCGGGCCTGCCGATCATCCTGTTCGGACACAGCATGGGATCCTACGTCGCGCAGTCGTTTGCCATGCAGCACAGCGACCGGCTCGCGGCACTGGTACTGTCCGCTTCGACCTGGCCGGAAGCGGCGAAACTGACGGTCGGACGCTGGCTCGCGGCATTCGAAGCATGGCGGCACGGGGCGATGTATCGCAGTCCATTACTGCACAAGATCGGCTTCGGCGATTTCAACAAGCGATTCGAACCCGCCCGCACGGCGCTCGACTGGCTATCCGGAGACGCGGCAGAAGTCGACCGCTATATCGCAGACCCACTGTGCGGCGGCCCTTATACCTGCGGTCTGTGGCTCGATCTGCTGCACGGTCTCGGGGACATCGGCAATGCGTCCGCGCTCGCGCTCATCCGATCCGACCTGCCAATATTGCTCACGGGCGGCGCGGCGGATCCCGTCGGCGGCGAACGCGGCATCGGCAAACTGGCCAGGCATTATCGCGACTCCGGTCACGGCGCTGTCACCGTGCAGATCTATCCCGACGGTCGGCACGAGATGCTGAATGAGACCAACCGCGATGAATTCACACTGGACGTTATTGCGTGGATGGATTCGACGCTGTCTAAGGTAACTGATACCAATTAATGTACTACCAGTCGTAGCTGGCGCTGAGACTGTATTGGCGGCCGCTCGCCGGCGTGCCCGGAAACGGCTGGTACTCCGAATCGGTCGCGTTGTCGACGACGGCCGAAATGGTCAGCCCGTCGAGTCCGGGTGCATTCCAGTTCAACGACGCAGACGCAAGATACGCGTTGTCGTCGCCGACGCGCAGCGGGTTGTCTTCCTGCACGCGGTACTCATTGTCGACGCGCAATTCGAAGTCACCGGCAAAACGCCAGGTTAGCGCCAGCGTGGCGCGGTGTCTGGCAAAATTCAGCGCATAGAAACTCGCGTCGACGACGGCCGATCCGTAGTCGGCGTCCTTATCGAGCCCGACGTAGCCGGCCGCGATGTCGAACGTATCCCATGAACGCACGTAAAACACCTCGAAGCCGATCACGTCGATGTCCACCGGGTTCGCCTGGCGAGCGAACGGCGCACCCGTCGCGTATGTCCAGTCCACGAGGTTGTCGTCGCGCCGTGCGAATAGTGTGGCGCGAGCCTGCCAGTCGCCGGCATCCCGCGATACCGAGGCGGACAGTTGCCTGGCCGTTTCCCGGCCGAGCAACGGATTGCCGCCGAACAGACCTGTCGGGTTCGAATTCAGTGCCGTATAACCCGGCACCTGCGAGGTTGCGGCGTACTCGACAGAGTAACTGGACCCGTTGGTATCGGTCAGCGTGACACCGACGAGCGGTGACACCTCGGTGTCGTCTCTGTTGCTGTAATCGACCGTAGCGCCGACGCGCCAGGACAGCGTGCTGCCGCTGTCGAGCGCTGTATGAATAGTCGGTACAACGCTCAGCGTTGCGTAGGTGCGGTCGTTGAAAAAGCCGTTCGTCAGATCGGTCGAGCGCACGAGCTTGTCGCTCGTAACCTGACCGCCGTAGCGCCAGTCGATGTTTCCCGCCACCCACGATCCCTGCACGCCCGCGGCCACTACCCGTGTCTCGTGGTCGAACGATCCAGGCGTACCGGACTCGGCCGTGGTTCGATTGAAGTCGTAGTCGTCTTCGAGGCGACGATAGAACGCGCCGGCTTCGACCCAGCCGTTGTCCAGCATTCTGCGGTGATTCACCAGCAGCAGGGTCGTTTGCGTATCGTCGGTCTCGGGCAGTGTCGCGAAGCCCGTGTAAGCACCCGGCCAGCCGTAGAACTTATCCTGATAGCTCACAATGGCATCGGTCTGCGCGATGTCGTTGCGATGCTGAAACTGCAGGTTATAACGGGCGAATTCGTGGTCACCGAATGCAACAGTCCCGTCCCCCTCGGATCGCGCCGCCGAAAGCGCAAAGCCGAATGCGTCGTTGAGTTCGCGGCCCAGACGCAACGACTGAAAATTCAGGCTGTCGCTGCCCGCGCCGAGATTGACGCGGCCACCGTCCACGATAGCCGGCAAACTGTAGGACACGGTTGCGATCGCCGAATTGAATCCGGCGATGGCGCTGTCGATTCCCTTGTAAATGGCCGGCGTCGACACAAGCGCCGGGTCGAGGGGCAGTTCGGCGACGTAGTGTCCAGTCTGCGGATCGATCACGGTAACCGCGCCAACGCCGAACCCCGTATTTTCGAACAGGCCGCCGCGCACCGTTACATCGGACTGCCCTTCCGCAAGGCCGCGGGACTGCAGCTCAGTCAGAGGATCGAAACGCAGTGCGGTTGCCAAAGCGGCGTAGCTGCTGGCGGGTGCATCGTTCGCCACCCGCCTGGATATCACCGTTATTTCGCTGATCTCGTCGTCAGCGCCGGGTTGCAGAGCGTCCTCGGCCGACGTGGGGGTAACAATCGTATACAGGAACAGCGCCGCGGGGACGCGCAAAAATCTATCCAGCATTGAGGACCTGCTAACACTACGTGAGCTGAGCGCAACCGGGACTGTTTCGTTGCCCGGCAACGGCGAAAGATGCGCAGTTTAGCAGCCATCACGAGCGACTGTCAGGACCTGTTAACGCTAAACTTTAGTGCTCCGCCTGCTCTCTCAGCGGTAGCCAGTTTGGGAGATAAAACGACAGGTACGTACTGCAGATTTTCTGCGCCTCCACCAGACGATGTTCCGATATCTGGCCGTCGCGACGAACCGCATCGGCAAAGATCGTGTCGCCGAGCTGCGTGTACATACCGAGTACTGATAGCCATTCCGGAATCTCGGGGATAACGAACTGCCGGTCGAATATCTCAGCAATGGCCGTGGTGAGGTCCTTGACGGCCTGCTTGTAACTCTCAGGAACATTTGAGCGAACGCGCGGCAATACCCGGATCGTCTCTTCAGTTTGCGTCCAGTACGCAACCGACCGGGCTACGAGCTGATCCGACAGCTCGGTCCAGGATTCCGCCGTGGTCTCGGCACAGGATTCCTTGACGAAAGCGACAAAGTTGTTGATCCACGTACTCGCGAGGTCCTGCATCAAATCGTCGATGCCGTTGTAGATCCTGTAGGCCGAACCGCGCGATACGCCCGCCGCTTCGAACACTTCGCTAAAGCGTAACGGTCGGCCGGTTCTGCTTTCAATCAACCGCTGGGCCTCGGCAAGAAGGCGCTCACGATTGACCCGCCCGCGCGTGCGGAGCTTGGGAATCCGCTTATCCGAGCGGGTGCTGTACTTGCGATTCGCCCGTCTGGGCATTGCGATCTCGCTGCTTATTGTTGTCATTTAAACTCAGTCTAAATCAACCAAAGTACGGATTTTATATATTTCTGTCCCGCTTTGCTCGGCTAATTCACTTTAGTTATGCAACTATTGTTCTACATTGTCAAATACTCGGAAACGCCGGCTGTTATATTCGCTGCTGTGAAATCGTTGCCAATCCAGAGGGAGTCCTATGTCGGCGGAATTCAGTTTTAAGGATAGGAACGCGCTCGTTTTCGGCGGCACCAGCGGCATCAATCTTGGCATTGCGAAAGCCTTCGCCAGAGCCGGGGCGCGGGTTGCCGTAGCCAGTCGGTCTCAGGACAAAGTGAATGCCGCGGTCGAGCAACTACAGGCCCTGGGCTCGGATGCCCTCGGTTACTCGCTTGACGTGCGCGACGTCGAGGCCGTGCGTGCGGCCCTTGAAAGCCATACCGGGCATACCGGCGAGATCGATGTGCTCATCTCGGGCGCGGCCGGAAACTTCCCGGCGCTCGCGACGGGTATGTCGCCGAACGGCTTCAGATCGGTGGTCGATATTGATTTGCTGGGCAGCTTTCATGTATTGCACTCGGCGTATCCGCATCTCAAAAAGCCGGGTGCCTCGATCATCAACGTGTCCGCACCGCAGGCTTTTCTGGCAATGCCGATGCAGAGTCATGTCTGCGCCGCCAAGGCCGGCGTCGATATGCTGACGCGCACACTCGCGCTTGAATGGGGACCGGTCGGCATTCGTGTCAACAGCATCACACCGGGTCCAATCGCGGACACGGAAGGCATGAAGCGGCTCGCGCCGACTGAGAAGATAAAAGAGAGCGTGAAATCGACCGTGCCGCTACAGCGTTACGGCAGCGTCGAGGACATTGGCACGGCCGCCCTGTTCTTATGTTCGGACGCAGCCGCCTATATCAGCGGTGTCGTTCTTCCGGTCGACGGCGGCTGGTCCGTGGCGGGCGCAAGTGCTGCGGCGCTGGCCATGGCACAACACGCATCTTCAAGCAGCAGTGCAGGTAGCCTGGCAGATTCTTAAGGCCCCGCGCGATTACCTGTGCGTCTATTTGACAAGACCCCGCTGCTGCAGCATTCGGCCCACCGCGTCGGCAAGCTTCTCGACGCCGGCCTGACCGTTGTCCCATTCCTTTGAGTCCGTTTCGGCGCGCCAGATGTACTCAGCCGTCCGTGCATCCCACAACGTAATTTCGAGGGAGTACCGTCCCTGCTGCCAATAGGACGCCGTATCGGCGAGATCGCCCCAGGCCCTGGAATTGTTCGAGCCCAGCAGGAAGGCCCAGCCACGCGCACTCCAGTAAGCACTTCGGTCGTATTCGGTCACGGGTTCGATCAGCGCCAGCGCCAAAACCGCGTCCACATTTTTTTCACCCATCAACGATGCCAGTTCGGCATCGGAGTCGAGCAAATCCAGTTTCGGCACGAAACCGTGTGTGGCGATCGTGTCAATGCCGCCCGAGGTCATGCGGTCGGCGAAGACTTCCTCGGATGAAATCCGCTCTACGCGGTCATCGGAAACCGCCAGCACGGCAATGCGCCGGATTGCTTCCCCGGACCACGCCGGATTGCGTTCTTCGGTCGTGATGTCGTGCCGGGTTTCGGTTGAACCGCAGCCGGCGAGAACGGCAACAAAGGCCAATGTTATTAACTTTTTCATGAGACCCTCCTGTCTAGACTCATTCTACATCAAGGGCCGCCACGGTACCGCATATTTCAAATTAAAAAAGGCCGCACCGTCTTCGCCACTTCCGAGGAAACCGGGGACGGACACCTTTTTTGGAAGGCGCCTGCCTGTATCCCGAATTCCGATCAGGAAAAAAAGGTGTCCGTCCCCGGTTTCCTCGTTAACCAAAACGCAATGTTGACATCGGCCGAACGTCCAATTGAATAGAAAACCCGATCCATTGCGGGTATAAGGAGCCACAGTAAGCCGCTGTACCCCCCGCGAGGACACCGAAAATGAAGCGAACTACTGCCCATCTGGCCCGCCGTTTCGCTGCAGCGCTGCTGGCTGCGTCAACTATCGCAGGCTGTGGAGGTGATACTGCCCCTCATGTGCAATCGCGCTTTCCGGCGGCTGACGCGGAGCGTTTCGCTCGTCTTGCGCTCGACTGCATCCCTCAGGAATACCCAAACAAACTGTCGCAGTTACTTAGAAGCGATGCGGGAGTGCAACCGCCGCGACAACTCCATCCGGCATTTTTCGGCTGCTACGATTGGCATTCCGCCGTGCACGGCCACTGGATGCTGGCCAAGATCAACAAGGTGTTCGCCGACCTGCCGATTCGAGCAGAGATCTCGGCCACACTTTACGAGTCAATTAGCCCGGAGAACATCGCGGCGGAAGTTGCCTACTTTGAGGAGGAATCGAAAAGCTGGGAACGCATGTACGGCTGGGCGTGGCTGCTTCAGTTGCAGAACGAACTGCTAGCCTGGGACGAGCCGGTCGCGCGAGAGTTGAGCCACAACCTGCAACCGTTGGCAGATTACCTGCGCGACCGGTACATGGAGTTCCTTCCGATTCAAGTCTACCCGGTCAGGACCGGCGTGCATCCCAATACGGCCTTCGGCATGTCATTCGCCTGGGATTATGCGATTACGACCCAGGACCGGGAACTTGCCGCACTCATTGAAAAAACCGCAATACGATACTACGGTACCGACGAGAATTGCCCGATCTCCTGGGAACCCAGCGGAGAGGACTTTCTTTCGCCATGTCTTGAGGAAGCCGCGCTCATGTCGCGCGTGATGTCTGAAAGCGATTTTCAACGATGGCTCGGCCGATTCCTGCCGCATATTCACGAACTGACACAATTGCAGCCGGTTGACGTCAGCGATCGCTCCGATCCGAAAATCGCGCACCTCGACGGCCTGAATCTAAGTCGTGCCTGGAACCTGTTTGTCATCGCCAACGCCGTCAGCGACGACGAAATTCAGGCCGCGTTGCGCAAAAAAGCCGACGATCATCTCGACGCATCGCTGCCACATGTCACGGGCGAACATTACGTGGGTTCTCACTGGCTTGGGTCATTTGCGATCTATGCGCTGACGCGCGAACATTAACAGATTCCGGTGAGCCAGGCTGCGGTTGATCGTCAGTCTTCGGCTAACGACCACCCAAATAGAAAAGCCGCAGCACGAGGCTGCGGCTTTTCAAACAAGATCCTGGCGGTGTCCTACTCTCACATGGGGAGACCCCACACTACCATCGGCGCTGAGCGTTTTCACTTCCGAGTTCGAAAAGGGATCGGGTGGTTCCCACTCGCTATTGCCGCCAGGAAAACGGGTTCAGGAAAACCGGGGACGGACACCTTTTTAGTGGGTGCCGGCCTGCATCCGGAATTCCGATCAGGAAAAAAGGGTGTCCGTCCCCGGTTTTCCTCAGAATAAGTACAATCTGGAAAATTTCTGACAATCTGAGAATTCAAGTGTCGCATTGACCATGTCACTTAACGGCCAAAGCTCTTTGGCGTTATATGATCAAGCCTCACGGGCAATTAGTACTGGTTAGCTTCATCCATTACTGAACTTCCACACCCAGCCTATCAACCTCGTAGTCTTCGAGGGCCCTTCAGGGATATCAAGTATCCAGGGAAATCTAATCTTGAAGGGGGCTTCCCGCTTAGATGCTTTCAGCGGTTATCCCGTCCGTATATAGCTACCCGGCAATGCCACTGGCGTGACAACCGGAACACCAGAGATACGTCCACTCCGGTCCTCTCGTACTAGGAGCAGCTCTTCTCAAATTTCCAACGCCCACGGCAGATAGGGACCGAACTGTCTCACGACGTTCTAAACCCAGCTCGCGTACCACTTTAAATGGCGAACAGCCATACCCTTGGGACCTGCTACAGCCCCAGGATGTGATGAGCCGACATCGAGGTGCCAAACTCCTCCGTCGATGTGGACTCTTGGGAGGAATCAGCCTGTTATCCCCGGCGTACCTTTTATCCGTTGAGCGATGGCCCTTCCATACAGAACCACCGGATCACTAAGACCGGCTTTCGCCCCTGCTCGACGTGTCTGTCTCGCAGTCAAGCACTCTTATGCCTTTGCACGCAACGTACGATGTCCGACCGTACTGAGAGTACCTTTGCGCTCCTCCGTTACTCTTTAGGAGGAGACCGCCCCAGTCAAACTACCCACCATACACGGTCCCCGATCCGGATAACGGACCTGGGTTAGAACTCCAAACATATCAGGGTGGTATTTCAAGGTTGGCTCCACGCAATCTGGCGATCACGCTTCAAAGCCTCCCACCTATCCTACACAAATATGTTCAAAATTCAGTGTAAAGCTGTAGTAAAGGTGCACGGGGTCTTTCCGTCTAGCCGCGGGTACACTGCATCTTCACAGCGATTTCAATTTCACTGAGTCTCTGGTGGAGACAGTGTGGCCATCGTTACGCCATTCGTGCAGGTCGGAACTTACCCGACAAGGAATTTCGCTACCTTAGGACCGTTCATCCATTGTTATCCCCGATCAAATCTTCGATCGGTTAGGTTTAAGCAGTAGCTTCGTATGCACGACTCATACGATTATTTCCATAGGAACATAAACCCTGCATATCGCTATGCAGATCGGACTATCTCATCATGCTCAGACTGACGACATTGGTTAAATGTCTGAGTCATGCCTGGCGTATAGTCTCTGAGGATTCTTCTAATCTCACCAAATCAAGAATTTCTGCATCGCTGTATTTTCTTCTTCCAGCTCCGCCATCATTCATTTGATTTCTGATTGCAAGAATTTGTCGTATGCCGCTTTTCTTCAGATGCTTTCCATCCTGAATCAGATCCGCCAACTGCAAAAACTTTGCAAAATCGCGTTTCTTTTTCGCAGACAGAAAACCAAATCGTTTGAAAAACGGAATGACATTTTCCTGAATCGCGGTGAAATTGCTGACTTCGTAGTACCAAACGCCATCTTTTCGACTACGCAATGTGCCACATTTCAGGTGCCGCTTGTACAAAGCCAGAACGACCTTGTCCTTTTGCGATACGTTGAAACACAACGAGACTTTCCAGGGATTTGAATAGTCTTTGCGTTTTCGAAACGACAGATTGAAACTCCCTTCGCCATCGGCAAAACCTGCAAGGTAAAAACCGATTTTGTCTGGAATCTCTTTTACGTTTAGTGAAGTCATACCAGAAGCCTTTCCTGCTGATTGTCCGCACCGCATGGATTGTCACTGCCCATTTACCTGGGCGAGTACCAGCGGATACACCGGAGTTTCCAGCATATAGCCAAGTTTATTTGCGTAACTACAACAATCTATAGTTACGGCCGCCGTTTACCGGGGCTTCGATCAAGAGCTTCGCGCGAACGCTAACCCCATCAATTAACCTTCCGGCACCGGGCAGGCGTCACACCCTATACGTCCACTTTCGTGTTTGCAGAGTGCTGTGTTTTTAGTAAACAGTCGCAGCCACCTGGTCACTGCAACCCCCACCAGCTTAGAAAGCAAGTCTCATCACCAGCAGGGGCGTACCTTCTCCCGAAGTTACGGTACCAATTTGCCTAGTTCCTTCACCAGAGTTTTCTCAAGCGCCTTAGGATTCTCTCCCCACCCACCTGTGTTGGTTTACGGTACGGTTCTGTATTACCTGAAGCTTAGAAGATTTTCCTGGAAGCATGGCATCAACCACTTTCCGATACATAGATCGGTCGTCATCGTATCTCGACCTTAAGAACCCGGATTTGCCTAAGTTCTCAGCCTACATACTTTCCCCGGGACAACCAACGCCCGGTAGATTTAGCCTTCTCCGTCCCTCCATCGCAGTAATACAAAGTACTGGAATATTAACCAGTTTCCCATCGACTACACCTCTCGGTCTCGCCTTAGGGGCCGACTCACCCTGCGCCGATTAACGTTGCGCAGGAACCCTTGGGTTTTCGGCGTGCGGGTTTTTCACCCGCATTATCGTTACTCATGTCAGCATTCGCACTTCTGATACCTCCAGCATGCCTCACGACACACCTTCACAGGCTTACAGAACGCTCCTCTACCGTGCAGATAAATCTGCACCCGCAGCTTCGGTGTATAGCTTGAGCCCCGGTAAATCTTCCGCGCGGGCCGACTAGACCAGTGAGCTATTACGCTTTCTTTAAAGGGTGGCTGCTTCTAAGCCAACCTCCTGGCTGTCTGTGCCTTCCCACTTCGTTTCCCACTTAGCTATAACTTTGGGACCTTAGCTGGCGGTCTGGGTTGTTTCCCTTTCCACGACGGACGTTAGCACCCGCCGTGTGTCTCCCGTGATTGAACTTCGGGGTATTCGGAGTTTGCATCGGTTTGGTAAGCCGGGATGGCCCCCTAGCCGAAACAGTGCTCTACCCCCCCGAGTTAGACACGAGGCGCTACCTAAATAGCTTTCGAGGAGAACCAGCTATCTCCGGACTTGATTAGCCTTTCACTCCTATCCACAACTCATCCGATAATTTTTCAACATTACCCGGTTCGGGCCTCCAGCAGGTATTACCCTGCCTTCACCCTGGCCATGGATAGATCGTCCGGTTTCGGGTCTGCTCCCAGCTACTAAATCGCCCTATTCAGACTCGGTTTCCCTACGCCTCCCCTAAGTGGTTAAGCTTGCAACTGAAAACAACTCGCTGACCCATTATACAAAAGGTACGCAGTCACCCATCTTCAAGCCATCTCACTGCTTGTTTTGGAGGTTGGTCATCGCTTCGCGATGACACCCGCAAACTCAAACTCGATGGCATCTTCAGCCGAAATGGCTTGAAGATGGGCTCCCACTGCTTGTACGCACACGGTTTCAGGTTCTATTTCACTCCCCTCTCCGGGGTTCTTTTCGCCTTTCCCTCACGGTACTGGTTCACTATCGGTCAGTAAGGAGTATTTAGCCTTGGAGGATGGTCCCCCCATGTTCAGTCAAGGTTTCACGTGCCCCGACCTACTCTTTGTTGCTCCTCAAACGCGTCTTTCGTGTACGGGGCTATCACCGTCTATGGCCGAACTTTCCAGATCGTTCCACTAGAGTTGTTTGATTGATGGCAACTGGGCTGGTCCCCGTTCGCTCGCCGCTACTAAGGGAATCTCGGTTGATTTCTATTCCTACGGTTACTTAGATGTTTCAGTTCACCGCGTTCGCTTCCATAACCTATGAATTCAGCTATGGATACTCTGTAAACAGAGTGGGTTTCCCCATTCGGAAATCTCCGGGTCAAAGCTCATTTGTCAGCTCGCCGAAGCTTATCGCAGACTACCACGTCCTTCATCGCCTCTTACTGCCTAGGCATCCACCATGTGCGCTTAGTCACTTGACCATATAACCCAAAGAACTCTGGTTTGACTTGTCTTTTTCGCGCCTCGCTTCGTTGTTTTGTTCGCTCAGTCGGTCACGTACAAAAAGTACGCTCCCTCCCTCACTCACAAAACGCCTCGCGAGCCACAAAAAATCCTGCGTCAAACACATTGTCGAAAAAATTGGGCGGCTTACAGATTCCGGTGTGTCCTTTTGTGCAGACACTTTCCTCTGCAACCATGTCCGGCTGTGCGAGCCGAACCGTGTCATGTGACATGTGCAAATGCGACACTTGATTGAATAAATCGATTAAACGATCGATTTACCCACTCAAGACGTCAGAAATATTCCAAATTGTTAAAGAGCGAACGAATGCAGCCATGCAGCTGCGTTCGAAAAACGTTTATCCCGTGCAACAGTGCGAAAATGGTGGAGCCAGGCGGGATCGAACCGCCGACCTCCTGCGTGCAAAGCAGGCGCTCTCCCAGCTGAGCTATGGCCCCAATATTGGTGGGTCTGGGAAGATTTGAACTTCCGACCTCACCCTTATCAGGGGTGCGCTCTAACCAACTGAGCTACAGACCCAAAGTTTCGCGTTGCCTGAACGTATGTTCTATGGGTCCAGGACTGTTGCCGGTAATCAGATAACTTGTGAGGATACTCGCGCCTTCGTTTTGAAGACTTGCATTTACTCTTTAAAGGAGGTGATCCAGCCGCACGTTCCCGTACGGCTACCTTGTTACGACTTCACCCCAGTCATTAGCCACACCGTGGTAAGCGCCCTCCCGAGGGTTAAGCTACCTACTTCTGGTGCAACCAACTTCCATGGTGTGACGGGCGGTGTGTACAAGACCCGGGAACGTATTCACCGCGACATTCTGATTCGCGATTACTAGCGATTCCGACTTCACGGAGTCGAGTTGCAGACTCCGATCCGGACTACGAGAAGCTTTAAGGGATTAGCGCACCATTGCTGGTTGGCAACCCTCTGTACTCCCCATTGTAGCACGTGTGTAGCCCTGCCCATAAGGGCCATGATGACTTGACGTCGTCCCCACCTTCCTCCGGTTTGTCACCGGCAGTCTCCCTAGAGTTCCCACCATGATGTGCTGGCAACTAAGGACAAGGGTTGCGCTCGTTGCGGGACTTAACCCAACATCTCACGACACGAGCTGACGACAGCCATGCAGCACCTGTTTTCCAGGCCGAAGCACCCTTCTATCTCTAGAAGGTTCTGTCAATGTCAAGGGCAGGTAAGGTTCTTCGCGTTGCATCGAATTAAACCACATGCTCCACCGCTTGTGCGGGTCCCCGTCAATTCCTTTGAGTTTTACCGTTGCCGGCGTACTCCCCAGGCGGAGAACTTAACGCGTTAGCTGCGACACCGAAAGGCAATTCCTCCCGACATCTAGTTCTCATCGTTTACGGCGTGGACTACCAGGGTATCTAATCCTGTTTGCTCCCCACGCTTTCGCACCTCAGCGTCAGTATTGGCCCAGGAAGTCGCCTTCGCCACTGGTGTTCCTCCGGATATCTACGCATTTCACCGCTACACCCGGAATTCCACTTCCCTCTACCATACTCTAGCTAAGCAGTATCGAATGCAATTCCCAGGTTAAGCCCGGGGCTTTCACATCCGACTTACAAAGCCGCCTACGCGCGCTTTACGCCCAGTAATTCCGATTAACGCTCGCTCCCTCCGTATTACCGCGGCTGCTGGCACGGAGTTAGCCGGAGCTTCTTCTGTAGGTTACGTCAAGACTCCTGGGTATTAACCAGAAGCTTTTCTTCTCTACTGAAAGTGCTTTACAACCCGCAGGCCTTCTTCACACACGCGGCATTGCTGGATCAGGCTTGCGCCCATTGTCCAATATTCCCTACTGCTGCCTCCCGTAGGAGTCTGGGCCGTGTCTCAGTCCCAGTGTGGCTGATCGTCCTCTCAGACCAGCTACGGATCGTCGCCTTGGTGAGCCTTTACCTCACCAACAAGCTAATCCGACTTAGGCTCATCCATTAGCGCGAGGTCCGAAGAGCCCCCGCTTTCCACCGTAGTGCGTATGCGGTATTAGCTCGAGTTTCCCCGAGTTGTCCCCCACTAATGGGCAGATTCCTAAGTATTACTCACCCGTCCGCCACTCGTCGCCAAGGAGCAAGCTCCTCGCGTTACCGTTCGACTTGCATGTATTAGGCATGCCGCCAGCGTTCAATCTGAGCCAGGATCAAACTCTTCAGTTTAAAGCTTTGAGCTTTTACTAAAGTGTAATCCCCACTCTAAATTACTTGTGAATTTAGGTTGGTTCTTACGCTTGATTTTGCCTTCGCAAAGTCCAGCGCAAGCACCCACACAAATTATCTGATTGTCTTGTTAAAGAACGATGCCCGAATTCGAGGCAGACCATCAAGTATACAAGCCGAGCGGGGCCATTGGCCAGCCCTTCGGCCACTGCTGTATTGTCCTGGAGGTCTCTGAGGGACACCGTTCCCTCAGCGAGCGGCGCATTATACGGGGCACAAGCCCCTCGTCAACCACTTTTTGGAAATTATTGCGACTTTTTTACAGATTGCTGAAACCCTTGACTGGCGCGGGCTGCAGCGACACCCAGGCGCCGTCCCACCGACCCTCGTGACATGCTGTGGAGAGCACGCGGTTTCGATGCGCATTCACCCGAAGTACAACGATCAGGGCCTGCCTTCCCGCCAGGCCTTATAGGCGTCTGATTCGGTCAGCAAAACAAAGGCTTTCCAGCGATCTCGCGCGAGTTTTTCGGCGGTCAGCCGATGGCCGAAATCGTCCTCCAGGCGCGTCAGAGATCCGAGGGCGCCGTCAATATCCCCTGCGCCGGCCTGTGCCCGCAACAACGACCACCAGCCAAGCTCCAGGGTGGGCTCCGTATCGACGGCCGCCTCGGCATGCCGCACGGCCTCCTCGGTCCTCCCGAGCGCCAGCGCGAGCGCGGACAATCGAGCGGGTATGGCACCTTCCTCAAACCCGAACTGCGACCTGAATGCCTGCATGGCCGCGTAGCCCTCATCCAGCCGGCCCAGCGCGAGGTAGATATCGGCGGCACTCAGCGCATAGCCAGCGTCGTTCTGAAAAATCTCGGGTACCAACGGCAGCACAGCGTCTCGAAATCCGGCATCGCCAGCCAGAGAGGCCGTCACGAGCGCGTACCGTGCCAGTCCAGGGTCACGCTGCAATCGTTCGTCCAGATCGCCGTAGATTTGAAAAAAGCGCGCGCCGTTGCCGTCCCGGAACGCCTTCAGTAACTCGGTAATCTGAAAAAGATCGCCTTCGTCAGGCTCCGCCTGCGTCAGTAACTGCCTCGCGACGGCCCTGTCCGGTACGACCGTCACAAGGTACTCGGCCAGTTCACCCACCAGACCCTGGTGAACGTTGTAGCGCCGGATGTCATCGATCTGCAGCCTGCCCCGCGAGTCGATGCCGAACTCGAGCGCCTGATAGTCGTACTGATACCGAGGACGCTGCTGGCGCAGAATCGCCAGTCCACGGTCGCCGGTCAGCGAGAACTGCACCAGTTCATAGGGGCGCTTCGATCCCTTCGGCGGAAGCGAACCCATATAGCGGCTTTCGACGAACTCCCAAAAGTTTTCCTGAAACCAGCGTCTTCCGTCCTGCCCTATCTGACGGGCGGCAAAGACGTTCGCGAGCATTTCCTTCTCGTTAATGGCACGGCGGATTGGGTCGAAGGAACGCGCATTGATGCCGTCCAGTATCGTCAGCACCTGTTGCCGGGCGTCGTCGTTTTCGTCACCGCTCAGAGGCGATGTGACCAACGTGGCCGTGAGACAGAGAACTAAACCGGCCGTCCACTTCATTGCTTTTTCTCCCGCAGCGCGTCAGATCAGCGTGACGCGAGCGAACCTGCGCTTTCCGACCTGATACACGGCGGCACTTCCCGCCGGGAGGCTCAGCGAACGATCCTCCACTCGCACTCCGTCGATCCTGACGGCACCCTGTTTGATCATTCGGAACGCGTCGGAGGTGCTGTTAACCAGTCCCGCTCCCTTCAGTATGTGGGCGATTCCCATGCTGCCATCCTGAGTCGCGAGCTCGACCTCCGGAATCTGCTCGGGCATCGCGCCCTGCTGAAACCGGGACACGAAAACCTGCCGGGCCGCACTCGCATCCGCTTTACTATGGAATCTGGCAACAATTTCCTCCCCAAGTTCAAATTTTGCGTCGCGCGGATTCAGGCCGTCGGCAACCGATTGTTTCAGCGCCGCGATGTCATCCAGAGACCGGAAACTCAGGAGCTCGAAATAGCGCCACATGAGTTCGTCGGATATCGACATGATCTTGCCGAACATCTCATCGGGGGTGTCCGTGATTCCGATGTAGTTGCCGAGCGATTTCGACATTTTTTGCACACCGTCGAGACCCTCGAGCAGCGGCACCGTCAACACGATCTGCGGCGGCTGGCCATAGTCCTGCTGCAGTTGCCGTCCCACGAGGAGATTGAATTTTTGGTCGGTACCGCCAAGTTCCACGTCGGCCTTCAAAGCGACCGAGTCGTAACCCTGCACGAGCGGGTAGAGAAATTCGTGAATAGAGATAGGCTGACCGCCGTTATAACGCTTGTTGAAGTCGTCGCGCTCAAGCATTCGTGCCACGGTGTGGCGCGCCGCCAGCCGAATCAGCCCGGCGGCATCCATTTTTCCCATCCAGCGCGAGTTGAATTCGATGCGGGTTTTTCCCGGGTCCAGCACTTTAAAGATCTGAGCTTCGTAGGTTGCGGCATTGGCTTCGATTTCTTCGCTGGAGAGCGGTGGCCGGGTCGCATTCCTGCCCGATGGATCGCCAATCATCCCCGTAAAGTCACCAATCAGGAATACAACCTCATGGCCGAATTGCTGAAATTGCCGCATCTTGTTGATGAGCACGGTGTGGCCGACGTGCAGGTCGGGCGCCGTGGGGTCAAAGCCTGTTTTGACAACGAGCGGCCGTCCCTCTTTCAGCTTCGCCTCAAGTCCGCCCTCCGGCAGCACCTCGTCGGCACCACGGGTAAGTTCCGCCAATTGATCAGTCACGCTGTTCATTCCTGCCCTTCGAACTCCAAAGCTTCACCGGTGCGGAACTGTAGCACCGCCATACATACGTTAACACTCTGACTTATAACACCTTTCTTTGACCTCCAAAAAGGCTCACGGTACAGTAGCGCCATTCGCCAACTCAGGAATCGCAGACTTGAATCGTCCGGTCAGCCCACTTCTCCACGATTACAAGCCCTCTGCCGCCAGCAAGCCCGCAAAATCCAAAGCCATTCAGTGGTTTGCGGTCGGACTCGGAGTTCCTCTGATCGCGGTCGCGCTGATCGGGCTGTTCGACCTGAAACCGGCCGATTCGCCGGCTACACGCGAATTGACGGCAACGGAGGACAGCGCACCCGCATTGTCCGAGGTAGAAGAACGTGTCGCCGCAGCGCCCGAGCGGCTGACACCCACCAGCACCGAACCTCTGTTCGATCGGCTGACACTGACGGTTGGCAAAGGCGACACGCTGGAAGCACTCTTCCGGGAAAACGATCTGAACGTCGCTTCGCTGCTGTCGATGGCGAATCTCGATGAGGCGAAGCAACGATTTCGCAGTATTCGTCCCGGCGATGAATTTCACGTCACTCACGACGACGGTCAGATCGTCAGCCTGTATTCTGAATTAAGCCTGACGAGCGCCCTTAAGATCGATCGCGACGACGATGGCTACGCGGCACAGATTATCGATCGTCCTGTCGAAAAGCGAACCCGCATGGCAGCCGGCGTGATCGAAACCTCATTGTTCGAAAGCGCTGCGACCGCGGGCCTCTCCGACAGGGTCATCATGAACGTCGCGGGCATCTTTGCATGGGACGTGGACTTCGTTCTCGATATTCGCGAAGGCGACAACTACTACATCAAGTACGAGGAAATCTGGCAGGACGGGGAGTTTGTCAGCGACGGCGACATCGTCGCCGCAGAGTTCAACAACAATGGACGCACCATCCGGGCGATCCGGTTCGTCGACGAAGACGGCAATTCAGACTACTTTACGCCGGACGGCCGCAGTGTCCGCAAAGCGTTTCTGCGCGCACCCGTCGATTTCAGAGTCAGCTCGTCGTTTAATCCCAACCGCCTGCACCCGGTACTCAAGACCCGCCGCCCGCATCGCGGCGTGGACTATGCGGCACCGAGCGGTACGCCGATCAAGGCATCCGGCGACGGGAAAGTCATTTTCCGCGGCGTCAAGAGCGGCTACGGCAACGTCGTAATCCTGCAGCACGGCGGCAACATTACAACGCTGTACGCACATATGTCGCGATTCGCCGCCAAAACCAGACTCGGCAACCGGGTGCGGCAGGGTCAGACGATCGGTTACGTCGGCGCGACCGGCCTCGTGACAAGCGCGCATCTGCACTATGAGTACCGCCTTAACGGCGTACATCGTAATCCGCGGACGGTCGAACTGCCGGACGCCGAACCTATCGCCGAACGATACCGCGACCATTTTCTTGCGTTAGCCGGCCCGTTGCTCGAAGAACTGAAAAGCTTCAAAAACACACAGCTTGCTGCCGCCCCCTACACGTCAGCGCAATGACGACGTACTTTGCCGGGCTGATATCCGGCACCAGCATGGACGGCATCGACGCGGTGCTGGCAGATTTCAGTCAACGCAGCGTCCGTATACACGCAAGCCTTTCGGCGCCGTATCCCGGTGAACTGAAAAGTGCTCTGTTAAGCGAAATCGCCAAACCGCTCAACCGGCCAGCCGACCCGGACGGACAGCTCGATCGAGCAGTCGGCCGATGCTTTCGCGACGCCGCGCTAGCGCTGATCGACAAGGCTGGTGTCGAACGAAACCGGGTAGCGGCGATTGGCAGCCATGGACAGACGCTGCGCCACCAGCCGGATGCAACCCCTCCGTTTTCGCTGCAGATCGGAGACCCGAAAACGATCAGTACGGGCACAGGAATCGTAACAATCGCCGACTTTCGCTCAGCCGACATTCGTGCCGGCGGTCAGGGCGCGCCGCTCGTTCCTCCGTTTCACGAATGGCTGTTGCGGCGCCCGGGCGAGAACCGCGTCGTAGTCAACATCGGAGGCATTGCTAACATTACGATACTGCCCGGCAATGACGACGCGGTCGTTGGCTTCGATACCGGACCCGGAAACGGCCTGATGGACCGTTGGATTCTGGCGCAGCGTGGACGGCCATTCGATGCCGGAGGAACATGGGCCGCGAGTGGATCGGTCATCGAATCATTGCTGCAGCGTTTTCTGGCCGATCCCTATTTCGGTCTTCCGGCTCCGAAGAGTACGGGATTCGAGTACTTTAATACCGAATGGATTGCCCGTCACGATGTAGGCCGGTACGACCCGGCTGACGTACAGGCAACGCTTTGCGAGTTCAGCGCGGTGAGCATCGCCGATGCGATCGGGCACTGTTTGCAGGATATAGACGACGTTTTTGTTTGCGGTGGCGGCGTGCGCAACACGCATCTCATGAATGCACTGTCTCGTCACCTGCCCGACACAAGCGTCACCGCGACAAACGCTGTCGGGCTGGACGCCGATTGGGTCGAAGCCACGGCATT
The DNA here is from genome assembly GCA_965224505.1 of Woeseiaceae bacterium. Taxonomy (GTDB): domain Bacteria; phylum Pseudomonadota; class Gammaproteobacteria; order Steroidobacterales; family Woeseiaceae; genus UBA1847. The sequence goes on along the minus strand of CBDCZL010000017.1, from coordinate 27,974 downwards.
TGCCTGGCTTGCGATGCGCGCGCTGAACGGCGAGCCCGGCAATCTGCCAACTGTGACCGGCGCACATAAACCCGTCGTTCTCGGTGAGATACACTCACCCTAAATTTCCACTCCACGACGCGACCGGACCGCCAGGCAATGGACAGTCACTACATCAACCGCGAACTCAGCCTGCTCGAGTTTAACCGGCGAGTGCTCGCGCAGGCGCAGGACGATTCGGTGCCGCTGCTCGAACGGCTGCGCTTTCTTTGTATCACCTGCACCAACCTCGACGAGTTCTTCGAGATTCGCGTCGCCGGATTAAAGCAGCGCATGGAAATCGGCGCGCCGGCACAGGGACCCGAGAAAATCCCCGCCGAAACGGTGTTTGACGAGCTTCGCGTCCGCGTGGCAGAGCTGGTTGAAGAACAATACCGGCTGTTGAATGGAACCATGTTTCCGGAGCTGGCCGCGGCAGGCATGCGCTTTTTACAAAGCGAGGACTGGAACGACGATCAGCGCCAGTGGCTGAAGGAATACTTCGAAGAACAAGTGGTTCCGGTATTGACCCCGCTGACTTTCGATCCCTCGAGACCGTTTCCGCGTATTCTCAACAAGAGTCTGAATTTCGTCGTGCGGCTGCACGGCAAGGACGCTTTCGGACGGCGCAGGCATCGCGGCATGGTACAGGCGCCGCGCTCGCTGCCACGGATCATACGCCTGCCCGCTTCGCTCTGCCGCGAGGGCGAACACAACTTCGTCTTTCTTTCCTCGGTGATCAGAGTGCACGTCGATTACCTGTTTCCCGGACTCAGGGTCGATGGCTGTTATCAGTTTCGTGTCACGCGCAACAGCGATCTCTACATCGACGACGAGGAAGTCAGCGACCTCGTCAGAGCGCTTGAGGGGCAGCTCGAAGCCAGCCGCTACGGCGCCGCCGTGCGTATCGAAATCGGCCATCGCTGTCCCGACGATCTGATCGAATTTTTGCTCGACCACTTCGGACTGACAAGCGACGATGCCTACCTCGTGGACGGCCCGGTCAATCTGAATCGCCTGGCGACCATCTGCGAACTCGGCGACAAACCGAAACTACTATACCCGCCGTTTACACAGGGGCTTCCTGAGGAGCTGTGCAGCGATGCCAACATCTTCTCGATTCTGCAGAAGAAAAACGTGCTGCTACACCACCCGTACCAATCGTTTGCACCCGTGATCGACTTCATCGGCACGGCCGCTGCCGATCCCAACGTACTCGCGATCAAACAAACGCTCTACCGTACAGGTGCGGAATCGCCCATCGTCGATCATCTCGTTGCCGCTGCGCGTTCCGGCAAGGAAGTGACGGTCGTGATCGAGTTGATGGCGCGTTTCGACGAGGCCGCAAACATTTCGCTCGCAAACCGCCTCCAGGAAGCCGGCGCGCAGGTTGTTTACGGACTGGTCGGGTTCAAAACGCATGCGAAGATGACACTGATTGTCCGCCGCGAAGAAAACCAGCTCGTGCGTTACGTCCACCTCGGCACGGGCAACTATCACCACGCCACCGCGTCGGTGTATACAGACTACGGATACATGAGTAGCAGTCGTAAGCTCGGCGAGGACGTACACAAGTTGTTTCTGCAACTCACGAGCCTGACGGCGACCGAAGAAATGTCGCGCATGCTTGCCTCGCCGTTCACGCTGTTCGATGCACTGATAGACAAGATCAACCGGGAAATCCGTAACGCGCAGCAGGGCGAAGACGCGAGAATCATTGCGAAAATTAATTCCCTGAACGAACCGCAGATCATCGAGGCGCTTTACGATGCTTCACAGGCCGGGGTAAAAGTCGATCTGATCGTGCGCGGCATCTGTTCACTGCGCCCAGGTGTGGCTGGTTTGTCGGAGAATATTCGCGTCCGTTCGATCGTCGGCCGATTTCTCGAACATTCGCGCGTCTATTATTTCCTCAACGGCGGCAAGGAGGAATTCTACTGCTCCAGCGCGGACTGGATGGAGCGCAACATGTTCCGCCGCAACGAGTCCTGTTTCGAAATTCGGCAAAAAGCGATGAAGGAACAGATTCGGCACGACCTCGAACTGTTTCTGGCGGACAATTGCCAGTCGTGGGAGTTGCGCGGCGACGGGAGCTACGAACGTATTTCGCAGCGTGACGACGAACCCGTCAACGCCCAGCAGATTTTCCTGGACACACTCGCCAACCAGGAAGTCTGATCGAAACAGCCAACCCGGTTTCCTACGAGGAGACCCGGTCTTCCACCTCAACGGTAAGCTCGTAACCGACGCGTTCGAGGAACTCTTTCTCACGTTCAAGATCGGCAACCGTTAGTGGATTGTCATGCAGCCAGTCGGCGTCGAAGCAAATATTGAGACTATTGGGTGTCACATGCAGCCCCAGTCCGCGAATTTGCTGCGCCTTGCGGCTGCGATTCAGCAGCACCGCAAGCCGCAGGATCATGAGCAGCCGCAGTCCGGCGTTGCGCCACGCGACGGGCAGAGCATCGAAGCTCGAACGCACGATGCGGTTACGATGCCCGCCGATAAGGACGGCCAGAAAACGCTGCTCGGCGCGTGGAAATCCGGGCATGTCGGCATGCTCGGCAATGTACGCGCCGTGCCGCTGATAACCGTCGTGCGAAATATCCAGCCCGATTTCGTGCAGACGCGCCGCCCAGTCGAGCACATTGCCGGCAATTCTGCTTGAGAATCCCCATTCCGACTTGCACTGCGCGTAAAGCACTGCCGCTGTATCGGCAACCCGGCCGGCCTGCTCCCGATCGACCTGATAGCGAGACGCCATCGCCCGCACTGTTCGTTCGCGCGCGTCCTCGTGCTGCAGGCGGCCGAGCAGGTCGTACAACAGGCCCTCGCGCAGCGCTCCATCGGAAATTCGCATCTCGTCGATTTTCAACGCGTCGAACAACTCAGCCACAATCGAGAGGCCGCCGGGCCAGACCTGTGCTCGGCGCTCAGAGAGGCCCTGCAGGGAAATATCGGCAATCGTGTCGAATTTGAGCACCCTGTCGATGAGTGCTTCCGTCGACGCGCGCGTGATTCCGTGGTCGGACAACTCGAGCGCACGCGCCACGGCTTCGGTCGAGCGCAGCGTGCCCGATGTACCGATCGCCTCTATGTCGATCGTGTTGCGAAAAAACGCCTTGACGGGGCGCAGTTCGAGCCTCGCCGCAGTACGCGCCCGGCGAAAACGGGAACGTGTCAGACGGCCATCAGGAAAAAAGCGTTCAGTCATCGAGACGCAGCCGAGGTGCAGGCTTTCGAGCGCCCGCGGCGCGGTGCCCTGCCCCAGGATGATCTCGGTACTGCCGCCTCCTATATCCGTAACGAGCCGCATACCTTCGGTCGGCGGAAGACTATGCGCGACGCCGTTGTAGACCAGGCGCGCTTCCTCAATGCCGGAAATAATCTCTATGGGGTGACCGAGTGCCTGCTCCGCATCGTGAATGAACGACGAGTCCTCGCGGGCACGCCGAATCGTGCTCGTGCCCGCGGCGCGCACACTATCGGCAAGCATATCGCGCAGACGTTCGCCGAATCGAGACAGGCAGTCGATCGCTCGAGTGCGTGCGGCGTGGGATATATCGCCGCGTTTGGACAGACCCTCCGCGAGGCGAACGGTTTCGCGAATTCGGTCAAGGATTGCGAGCTGGCCATGACGCAGCTCGCCGACGATCATGTGAAAGCTATTGGAGCCGAGATCGACCGCCGCAATAATTTCCGGATTTTTAGACTCAGACCGTGAAAGACTGCCCGCAGCCGCAGGTGGTTTGTGCATTCGGATTCCGAATTATGAATTGTGCGCCCTGCAGGTCTTCCTTGTAGTCGATCTCCGCGCCCATCAAATACTGCACGCTCATCGGATCTATCAGCAGCGTCACACCCCGATTTTCGACCTGGCTGTCGCCCTCCTCGACGCTTTCGTCGAAAGTGAAGCCATACTGGAATCCGGAGCAACCGCCGCCCGAGATAAACACGCGCAGCTTGAGATCCGGATTGTCTTCCTCGGAAATCAGTTCGCTGACCTTCTCAGCCGCGGCATCCGTAAAAATGACGCTGGCCGGCGGGGGCGGAGCGCTGCCTGTTGCTGTATCCATAATGTCGGTTTCCCGCACCGCCGGCGTTACTTTCTGCCTCCGGCAGCGACTTGTTCCTCTATACGAGTCGTCTGTTCCAGCAAGGGGACCTGTCCGTCGGGCTGGTGCACGAGCTTGCCGTTGATCTCGGCGCCCTCTGCCATCTGAATCCGATTGTAATACACATTGCCAATGACACGCGCCGTCGCGCCGAGTTCAATCCTGTTGTTGGCGAATACATCGCCCTTAACGACACCGTTCAAAACAACGAAAGGGGCGCTGACGCCGCCATCCACCTGACCGATATCGGAAATACTCAGCGATGAATCGGTATCCGGGTCGGCCGTCACGTTGCCGTTCACCACACCGTCAATGTGGCAACCGCCCTTAAAATGCAGGTCGCCGCTGACCCGGCTGTTGGGCCCCACCAGCGAATCGACAACGGTGTGTTTTCGTGACTTCCTGCCGAACATAGCGTTCTCCGTGTGTTGCTCGCGGGCGTCAGGATGCCGCCCAGGCGAAACTCTCTTCAATACTGCCGATCGATCGCGATTTCGACTGCACTTCCACGTTGATGCGCTCCGGCGTGAATCCGTCCGGGAGTATCAACTGCCGCTGGAAATCCTGAAAATAGCGGAACGAAAACGGCCAGTCGCCAGCCGTATCGTCGGGAACCAGATCGGCCAGCGGGTACGTTCTGTCCTGCCCATCCTGTCGGCCTTCGACTATGAGGTTGACGTTGCCCGACACCTTGCGGTCGTGCTTCATCGCCTGCACGAGCACGAGCCGCAAATTGAATTCGCGCTCTTCGCGCCCGCGCGTCAGCGTCAGATTCTGTACGCGCAGACCCGGATTGCCGTCGGCCGGCGACACGATTCCGCGGTAAAACGCGATCGCATCCTGCTGCTCCTGAATCTTGGCCTGCAGCGTCAGGAGGCTGCCCTCGACCTCGCGATACGCTTCCCGGTCGACTTCGCGGTGCGTCCTGAGCATTGCAACCTCCTGCTTTAGCTCGGTCGACCGATCTTCGAGCGCCTGTATCCGCCCCCTGAATTGCCGACGTTCGGCGGCAGCGTCTACGACGTTGTAACCCGCCGTGATGCGGCCGAACTCATAGACGAGCCAGACCGCGACGACGATCAGGATACCGATAAGCACGCGTACCGCCAGGGCGGCGCGGGACCTGCGGGACTGAATGGACGAGTATGCCGCCATAGGGTCAAGCCGTTCCTGGACCTCCGAAAAAACGTTATGTTACGCGCGTACCCTGGCGAACAGAAGTGCGCCAGGTCACGGAACGACGATGCCGGTCAGAAAACAGGATATTTGTATGGGTGCCGCATACCTATGGATAAAAGGATTACACGTCGCAATGATGGTGACGTGGTTTGCCGGGCTGTTCTATTTGCCGCGGCTGTTCATTTACCACGCCGAAACAGCCGATGCGGCTGGCCGGGCACGATTTTCAACGATGGAAAAACGTCTTTTCGCGATCATGACGATCGGTGCGACCGTCACGGTTGCGCTGGGACTCACACTTGTCGTCTTCAATCCCGGTATCGCCGAGGCGCCCTGGTTTTTGATCAAGTTCGGTCTCGTTCTCGGGCAGATCGCATACCACTATCGCTGCTGGCAATGGATTCGGCGCCTCGAAAACGAAACCCGCGTTCGGACTACGGACTGGCTGCGCTGGTACAACGAGATTCCGGTTGTATTCCTGCTCGGTATCGTGCTGTTGGCCGTCGCGAAGCCCTTTTAGGTCCGGTTAACAGGCTGGGGATCGTCCATTAGCCCTGATCGGCAGACGATTCGCGCGCGGCCCGCGCGATATCCTTGTCGAATACGGCGCACCAGCGTTTCGGCCACCAGCGCGGCCGAGGCGGGAGCCCCTCGGGATGCACGGCCGGACCGAGTTCGTGCAGTGCCCGGGCGTAGACGCGCCGTTTGAAATAAATGACCTCGTTAACGGGGCGCCAGAAGTCCACCCAGCGTACCCGGTCGAACTCCGGCTTTTCACCGCAATCGAAGCGGACCGAATCGTCTCCGGAACGCAGCCGCAGAATGAACCAGCGCTGTTTTTGACCTATACACAGCGGCATGCTGTGCCGGCGAACAAACTTATCCGGCAGCCGGTACCGCAGCCAATCCCGCGTTACCGACAACACCTCGACATCCGATTCCGTCAGGCCGATTTCCTCGTGAAGCTCGCGAAACATCGCCTGCTCGGGCGCTTCCCCCTCGACCATCCCCCCCTGGGGAAACTGCCAGCCTTTGGCGCCAACACGCCCGCCCAGCAGTAACTTGTTGTCGGAATTCGCGAGAATGATGCCGACGTTTGCGCGAAAACCCTCGGCGTCTATCCAATCGTTGCTCATTGCAACCGTCGCAAATCCAATCTGCGGATTACTTTACACTATCTGCTGCCATTCTCGTGCGGACTTTGACATTGTTGCGACGCCGATCGATTTTTGCCCTGTTGTTACTGCTGACTCTGTCATCTTTCGCTGCGGCGCTGGTGCTGGGCAGCGCAGACATCGAACTCTCGGACGTCTTCGCCGCGCTGCGCGGTCAGGCGCCTGCTCAGATTGAGTCGTTGGTGATGGACCTGCGGCTGCCCCGCGCGCTTACCGCATTCGGCGTCGGCGGGTTACTCGCGATCGCGGGCGTGCTGATGCAGGTATTGCTCCGCAACCCGCTCGCGGAACCCTACATACTCGGCAGCTCCGGCGGGGCTGCCGTCGCCGCATTGCTTGCGATGATGCTCGGCATGGGCAGTTTTGTCGTTGACCTGTCGGCATTTGCCGGTGCGATGTTTGCGACCGTGCTCGTCTTTGGCATCGCCCACGGGACGGGAAGCTGGACACCGGCAAGGCTGCTGCTCACCGGCGTCGTACTGGCTGCCGGGTTCAGTGCTGCGACCACGATATTGCTCGCATTGTCTCCCGACCAGAATCTCCGCGGTATGTTGTTCTGGCTCATGGGCGACTTGAGTTTTGCTTTCGATCCGGCTCGCTGCCTTGTACTGCTGGGAACGATGCTGACCGCGGGCGTTTTGATGGCGCGGCATCTGAACGTCCTCGCGCGCGGTGAGTTGCAGGCAGCCATCGTTGGGTTGCCGGTACGCGGATTTCGTTATGGAATTTTCGCCGTGGCTGCCCTCGCGACAGCGCTTGCCGTGACCACTGCCGGCGTTATCGGATTTATCGGTCTCGTCGTGCCACACCTGATTCGCAGCGTCGCGGGCAGCGATCACCGCGTGGTCCTGCCTGCATCGGCGCTGGCTGGCGGGGCGCTGCTGGTGGTCGCGGATACGCTGGCGAGAACGCTCATGGCGCCCCGACAACTGCCGGTCGGCGCGTTGACCGCCGCCATCGGTGTGCCGTTGTTTCTGGTACTCATGAATCGCAGTCGTCAGCACCACGGTACCTGACACCACGCATCCGTACCTGACACCGTGCGTCGGTACCTGACACCGCGTATCCGTACCTGACACCGGTTGGGTTAGCGGTAGCCCACGCGTTCGGTGAGTTGCTGCGCCGTTCCGCTATCGGTCGTCGGCCGCTCGTAACCCCACAACAGCGTGCCGGCAACGGCGAGCAACAGGCTGCTAACTCCGCTGCGACAGATAGTCGCGCCCGTTCTCCATCAGTTCAACGAATGCGGCTTCGTCGCCGTTGACGACGCTTTCTCTGATCCGTGCGGCCGCGTCACAAAGCGCGTTAAGCGGCGCCAGGCCGAAGCGATTGAGATTCTGAATTTCGAAGTACAGATGCGGGTTGTCGCGCGCGACGGCCGCCGAGACCAGCAACTGCGAATCGAATGTCGTGGACGACATCTTTGCAAGCCGCGGAGCCGCTTCGCCGCTTTCCGCGAGTGCCGTGAAAAATGCGACGTTCAGTGCATGCGACAAACCCAGCACATAGGCGATCAGCCGGTCGTGATCGTCGAGTCCCATATCGATCTGTTCCACCATCGTCGCTGCGAACAGCTCCCTGGCATCGGCCGTCGACTGCGCGTCGCCAACGTCACAAAAGATCAAATGCCTGCCCGAGAGCAGCCGCGTGTCCGGACCGAACATCGGGTGAAGGGATGTGACCCGACACCCGGCCGCCTGCAGTTCGCGAAGCCCATCGATCAGCGGCGACTTCAACGATCCAATATCGAATATCAGTCCCCTGGGTTTAAGTACCGCGAGCTGCGCAAGAATGCGACCCGACACCGCGAGCGGCGCCGCCACGACGATGACGTCGAAATCGACGCCCGCGTCGGTCCAGTGTTTGAATTGGCCCGGACCGTCTTCGACAGCGTGATCCGCAACGGCCGTGGAAAAGCCCTGGGACGCGAAAAAGTCGACAAACCAGCGGCCCATTTTGCCCGCGCCGCCGATGATCAGGGCCGTGCGCCCGTCGCCTCGTCCCTCGGCGGCGACGCGATCGCGTTCCTGGCTCTCAAGTGACGTGCGAATCAGCAATTCGAGCACTTCCTCGATCAGGTTCGGATCGACACCCATTTCCCCGGCCTGAGCCCGGCCCATATCGAGTACGTCCTTCTCCCGCGCATAGTCTCTTGTTGCGGTCCCCGACGATTGCTTGGTTCTGCCGATTTCGCCGACGATTCTCTGCCGCTCGGCAATCATCTCGACAAGCTGCCGGTCTATTTCCGACAGGCTGGAACGCAATTCCTGCAAACTCATTGGAATCCATCTCAAAGTAGTAGTCGTCGTGCCCCTTTTACAGCACGCGGCGTACAAGGAAAAGCCGGCCCGAAACATTTCGGGCCGGCTCGGTTTTTTCACAGACTGTTTAGTGGCGATACTCGCGCCGATAGCGATGCTCCCAACTGTAGAAATCGTAGAGCTGGTTCCATGTCAGAAACCGATATTCCTTCAATGGCGAACGGCGGTACCAACGGCGAAACGATGTCTGGCGCTTCAGCCACTTCGGCATCCTGCTGGCTCGCGTGTATCGAAAGCGCTCGCGTTCGTAGCGATTCCGCTCGTAATAATCCCGGCTGTGGGCATCCCTTCGATACTCGCCCGCGTAGTGCCGGTTCTGCGGTGCGTGATGGCCGCGCCCGTCATCGTGCGCCGCGGCCTCGGGCAGGTTGCCAAGCAAGAGGCCGCCGACAACGACTGCAACAAATAAGAACCTGTTCATGATCCCTCTCCGATTCATCCTGATACGCTTGCAGAATAGGCGCCGGTCAATGAACCAATACTGAATACAACCTGTTGTTTTTATTGGTTTTATGAACGCAGGATGAACAAGACCGTCAATCGTGAGACTATCCGCTTCCTGTCAAAAAATATTCGGGGATCGACAACAATGAAAACACGTGCCGCGGTTGCCTGGGAAGCAGGCAAGCCACTCGAAATCGAAATGCTGGATCTCGAAGGACCGAAGGCCGGCGAAGTACTGTTGCGCAACGTTGCCACGGGTGTCTGCCACACCGACGCATTTACGCTGTCGGGCGAAGACCCCGAAGGGATTTTTCCCGCGGTACTCGGGCACGAAGGCGGCGCCGTCGTCGAAGAGATCGGCGAAGGCGTCACATCGATCGCTGTCGGCGATCACGTCATTCCGCTGTACACGCCCGAATGCGGCGAGTGCAACTTCTGCACGTCGGGTAAAACCAATCTTTGTCAGGCGATTCGTGTGACTCAGGGACAGGGCCTCATGCCGGACGGCACATCCCGATTTTCGTCGAACGGAAAGACCGTGTATCACTACATGGGCACCTCGACGTTTAGCGAATACACAGTGCTGCCCGAAATCTCTGTCGCCAGGGTCAGCAAGGAAGCACCGCTCGAAAAAGTCTGCCTGCTCGGCTGCGGTATCACGACCGGCATTGGCGCCGTCATCAACACGGCTAACGTTCAGCCCGGCGATTCGGTCGCCGTGTTCGGTCTCGGCGGTGTGGGCTTAAGCGCCATTCAGGGCGCGGTCATGGCCAAAGCCGGACGTATTCTCGCGGTCGACATCAACGAGGACAAATTCGAACTCGCAAAGCAGCTCGGTGCGACCGACTGCGTCAACCCGAATAACTACGACGAGCCGATTCAGGACGTGATCGTCGAACTGACAGGCGGCGGTGTCGACTTCTCATTTGAATGCGTCGGCAATACCGGGCTGATGCGCTCGGCGCTCGAATGCTGTCACAAGGGCTGGGGCGAATCGGTCATTGTCGGTGTCGCTGGTGCCGGGCAGGAAATATCCACGCGCCCGTTTCAACTCGTTACCGGCCGCGTATGGCGCGGAACGGCATTCGGCGGCTGCAAAGGCCGATCGCAGCTGCCCGGAATGGTCGAACAGTACATGGACGGCGGCATCAAAATCGACGAGTTCATCACCTACACGATGCCGCTCGACGACATCAACCGGGCGTTCGACCTGATGCACGAAGGCAAGAGCATTCGTTCGGTCGTCCATTTCTAAGGCTCCTGCACCCCGTGTTAGCCGGCCCTGGAAATCCATTGCAGTGTCACGAGTCGCAGTAGCTACAACGTCACAGCTCGCAGCAGATGCCGCCCACGAGGTCGCCGCCGAAGGCGGCAACGCCGTGGACTGCGCACTGGCGGCGTCGCTGTTGACCATGAACACCGAGCCCGGCGTCTGCGCGCTGGCGGGCAGTGCGTTCGTCACGGTCTGGCGCGCCGGAGAGGACCCGGTCACGATTGACGGCAACGTCGCGGTCCCCGGTCAGGGGCTTGCGACTCACGATCGCGGTCACGGCGCAGTCAAGGTCACGATGGATTACGGCGGCGGCATTGAGACCCTGGTCGGATGCGGCTCGGTTGCCGTTCCCGGGTCTCTCGCCGCGATCGATCACGCATGGAGGCGCTTCGGAAAGATCGATTGGCGCACGCTGTTTTCGCCGTCGATTCGTGCGACCCGCGACGGTTTTCCGCTGTCGTCGGCCTGTCATTACTATCTCGGCTATTCCGGCGAAAGCGTGTTCGGCCGCAGTGCCGATGGATTTCAGGCGCTGCATCGCGAAGACGGTTCCCTGCGCGACGCGGGCAGCCGCATTGCGGTACCGGGTCTCGCCGACACGCTCGAAGCGATATCGAACGAAGGGGCGGAACTCTTTTACCACGGCGAACTCGGCGGCCGCCTTTCCGCGCATTGTCTCAACGCGGGTGGCATGCTGACGCGCCGGGACCTGTCCAGGTACGAAGCCATCGAGCGTGCTCCCCTGATGGCTGAAATCGGTGCATGGCGTGTCGCGAGCAATCCGCCGCCAGCGGTTGGCGGCGCCGTATTGTCGGCGATGCTGGCAGCCTGCCGGGACCTTGAGGGATGCGCATGGAGTCGCGCCAACCTGGCCCGGCTGATTCGCGCGCAGCGCGCCTGCCTCGCCTACCGCCGCGACAAACTGGATCTGGCAGACGACGTGCCGTCCGCGGCGGCCGAACTCCTGGAAAACGCATCGAGCGGCCGGCTGCTCGCGCGCTGGAGCTCCGCCTCAACCGTGCACACGTCCGTCGTCGACGACGCCGGCACAGGCTGCGCGATTACCGCATCCTCGGGCTATGGTTCGGGCGAGATGCCGGCCGGTACGGGCCTGTGGCTGAACAACTGCCTTGGAGAAATCGAACTCAATCGCCGCGGTCTCGATGCCGGCCCGCCCGGCTCGAGGCTGCCGTCGAACATGGCGCCCAGCGTCGCAAGATGCGGCGATGCGGTGCTCGCCGCAGGATCGCCCGGCGCCGACCGCATTACAACGGCGCTGCAGCAGTTTCTGATCAACCTGCTGCGTTTCGAAATGCCGCTGGACGCCGCGATCGCTCATCCGAGGCTGCACATCGACACCAGTGGCGCATGCACCCGGCTGATGACCGAACCCGGTCTCGACCTACCGGAGATCGACTTACCGGTGCAGTCGTTTTCGAACATCGTCATGTATTTCGGCGGCGTCGCCGCAGCGTCCTATGACGGACGCGATGGATTGCTCGCATCGGCCGATCCGCGCCGCGAAGGTGGAACTTGCGTTTACTCGGGGTGACACTGCTGGCAGCGAGCCTGCTCCTGAGTACACCGGGCAGTACCGAAGATCTCGGCATTCGCGGCGGCACGATGTCGGTCGATGTTGCGGCCGACGGTCGGATCGTGGCCGATCTGCGCCGGGGCCTTTGGGTCATTCCGGCGGGCGGCGGCGATGCCGAGCGAGTCGGCGACGCGCTCAGCGGCGTGTCGCGTCCACGCTGGTCTCCCGATGCGGCGAAGCTGACGTTCCGGGCCCGTCACAACGGCGAACAGGGCCTGTGGTTGTACGATCTTGCGAGCGCACAGATCTCGTCGCTCGGCGAACAAAGCCGGTATGGCCTGTTTCCGGCGTGGCATCCGGGCGGCGAACGCATCGTCTATGCCGCGGGCAGCGGCAGCAACGGGCTCGATTTGTGGGAAACCGACATTGCCACCGGGCTGCACTGGCGTATCAGCGACCGCGAGGGCGACGAAAGCCAGGCCGCGTGGTCCGCCAATGGACGCGACCTCGTCTACGTCCATCAGCGCGCCGGGCGCTGGTCGTTGATGCTGCGCCGATTCGGTCAGCCCGAGGAAGTGCTCGCGACATCTGAATTTCCGATGACGTCGCCAAGCTGGCGGCCGGACGGCAGCCTGATCACCTGGGTCACTCAATCGCCGGCGGAGCGGCGCACCCTGACAATGGCCATACTGTCGGTGCCGCGACTGATTCGCGATTACGAACTCAACGGCTCAATCGGCCGCGACGGCGTGCGCTGGCTCGACCGGCAACGCTTTGTCTACCAGGCCGAGAACGGCGTGCATCGGCGAAACTTCGATGCATGGCGGTCGCGACCCGTGCATTTCCGTGCCGCGATTCCAGCGCAGACCCAGTTACCCGACACACGCGAACGGCCGCAGTTTCCGTGGCCGGACGAACCGTCGGGACAGTTCATCGTGCACGCCGCACGCCTGTTCGACGGCGTGTCTCCGGGCTATCGCTTCGACAAGGACATTCATATCGACGGCGGTCGGATTGTCGCCGTCGAGGATCACGACGGCCATTCGGGCGGCATCGTGATCGATCTCGGCGATGTCACGGTCATTCCGGGACTCATCGACCCCGATGCCCGATTACCCGGCGATCTGCGTGCGAGCCATGGCCCTGACCTGCTGACGACCGGCGTTACGACGATCGTGGCGACACATCCGCAAGCTGCGACGCTGAGGGAGCACTGGTCCGGCAAAGACGTACCCGGCCCAAGATGGCTGAGCGGACCGGAGTGGACAACCGGGGAACTGCCGGACCCGCAGCTCGACGTCACGGCTGCCGTATCGGGCAGCCGTACAACGGGTCAGGTCACGGGCAGGGCACTGCGCGCGCAGTTCCGGACGCTCGCATTCGCGGGCCTGGGGGCGGAGCAGATGCTTCGCGCGGTCGGCGTCAATGCCGCGGCTGCGTTGCTGGCGGACCCCTATATCGGGCGTATCGCCCCTGCAGCCGCCGCGGACCTCGTATTCGTCGGTGGCGACCCGCTCAACGACGTGCGCGACGCGTTGAACGTCGTTGCGGTTGTGCGTAATGGCCGCTTTTTCAGCGTATCCGGATTAATTGACAGAGCCAAAGCCGCCGAAGCTGTCGAATAATTTGACAAAACCCGGCCGAAATCGGCGCTTCCGGCCGACCTTGCAGCATTCGACATAATCGTTTCCCGATCCAGGCGCCGTCCGACGGTTGTAATTTTGCTGCAACAAGCATTTCTCTATGCACATCATATAATTAGACAATAAATTGCAGTTATTACGAGACTTCTGTCGCCATGGAATGTCGGCTTTTTTTACAGAGCAGCAAGAATTAGACTCAGTAAAAAGTTTGAGCGATCGCTAAATCATTGAATTGATTTGCAGCACAGTTGAGTTGGCACAAGACTTGCTTTTATGAATTGCCCAAGCGAAGTGTAGCTGCACTTAAGTAGCAATGAACGGTCAGAAACAGGATTTAGACGCCAGAAGAACAATAATTACAAAAACAAGAAGATCCGGATCCAATAACAATAAAAACTTCTCTGTACCGGCTACCGAATTTGCAGTTACCTCTTTTGAAAAAAAGAGAAATCCAGCCCCGCCGATCACGCTGCGGGGCTTTTTCTTTTAGGGCATTCGAAAAACACTTTGCGCTGCAGTGACCGTACGCATACGATCGATGTTCTCTATGGGGAGAACATTATGTATAACCTAAAATGCTCAATCAGCGCTGCCGCGCTGTTGTCGGCGATCGCGCTCAGCGCGTGCGCGCCGGCCAACGTTTCCGAATCCGCGGCCGACCCGACACCGGCCACGCCGCCCAAGGCCGTGATGCAGCGCGTGTCCATTTATGACGTCGCCGTTCAAAACAGCAATCGGCCCGCAGCCGACCGAGACCGCGACGGCAGTCGGAAACCGGCAGAGGTCATGCGTTTTTTCGGCATCAAACCCGGAATGACGGTACTCGACATGTTCACCGGAGGCGGCTACTACGCGGAGCTGCTGTCCTATGTTGTCGGCCCGCAGGGAAAAGTGATTGCACAGTCGAATCAGGCGTACATGGATTTCGTCGGCGATGAGTTCGAAAAACGCTTCGCTGACAACCGGCTGCCGAATGTCGACATTCTCATGGCCGAAAACAACGAACTCAGCCTCGATGCCGATACGATAGACGTTGTGATGATGGTGCTGTCGTACCATGACCTGTATCTCGAAGAGGAGGACGGCTGGCCGCGGTTCGACACGCCAGCCTTTCTGGCCGAACTGCGCAAAGGGCTAAAGCCAGGTGGCAAGGTAGCCATCATCGACCACGTGGCAGCGGCGGGCGCGGACGCTACCGAATCGGGCAATTCGGTCCATCGCATCGATCCGGCGGTCGTGATCGCCGACATGACGGCGGCAGGCTTTAAGCTCGGCGACCGGACCGACCTGCTGCGCAACCCCGACGACGACCTGAGCAAACTCGTGTTCGCCGAAGGCATCCGCGGCAACACGGATCGCTTTGTCCTGTGCTTCAGCAGTCCCGACTGACACTCACAACGGCCGCCGCGGCACTGCTGCTCGCGTTTGCGGGCTGCGAGACCGATCGGGATTACGCTGAGCTCGGCGTTGCGGAACTGCACGACAGGATGCAACGCGGCGAACTGCGCTCCGAACAACTCGTCAACTGGTACCTCGACCGAATCGCCGCTATCGATCAGTCCGGCCCGATGTTGCGCTCGATCGTCGAACTGAACCCGGATGCACTGCAGACTGCACGGGCACTCGACGAGGAATGGCGCCGATCGGGACCGCGCGGACCGCTGCACGGCATACCCGTTGTTCTGAAAGCCAATATCGATACGGCGGATGGGATGACAACCACGGCCGGGTCGCTCGCCATGAGCGGTTACGTGCCGGCCGAGGACGCCTTCCTGGTTCGTCGTCTGCGGGATGCCGGTGCGGTGTTGCTCGGCAAATCGAATCTCAGCGAGTGGGCTAATTTTCGCTCCAGCCGTTCGAGCAGCGGCTGGAGCAGCGCTGGCGGGCAAACACGCAACCCGTACGATCCGCAGCGCTCGCCCTGCGGATCCTCGAGCGGTTCCGCCGTCGCCGTGGCCGCGAATCTGGCGACCGTGGCCGTTGGCACTGAAACCGACGGATCCATCGTCTGCCCGGCCGGAATCAACGGCATCGTCGGCATCAAACCCACGGTCGGGCTTATCAGCCGAGGCGGCATCGTACCCGGCGCAACCAGTCAGGACACCGCGGGACCGATGGCTCGCAGCGTCCGCGATGCGGCTATTCTGCTGACGGCGCTGACCGGCATCGACCCGGACGACGAGGCGACGACGGGTGCCGAGATTCATCACGACTACGCCGCCAACCTCACGGCCGACGCGCTGCGGGACAAGCGCATCGGTGTCATCCGCTCGTGGTACGGCGCGGGATCGAATCCGGCGGTGGACGCGTTGTTCGACGACAACATCGCGAGGCTGGAATCCGCTGGCGCAATCATCGTCGACGATATTCGCTTTGAATCCGATGCAATGTACGACGCTGAATACACGGTCATGCTGTACGAGCTCAAGGCAGGCCTCAACGCGTATCTCGAATCGTCGGGCGCGCCGATCGGCAGCTTCGACGAATTGATCGCATTCAACGAAGCAAATGCCGCCACCGTGATGCCGCATTTCGGCCAGGAGTTTTTTCTTGAGGCCCAGGCGGCCGGCGAACTCAGCGACGCCGACTACGGCGCGGCGCTGGCGGCCGGCCGGCGGCTCGCTCGCCATGCGATCAACGACCCGATGAACAAACACCAACTCGATGCCCTGATCGCGCCGACGAACGGCCCCGCGTGGATGATCGACCTTGTCAACGGTGACGCATTCAGTGTCGGCAGTTCGTCGCTGGCCGCGATCTCCGGCTACCCGAGTATTACGGTTCCCGCCGGCTTCGTCGCGGGGCTCCCGATCGGCCTTTCGTTTATCGGTGGCGCCTGGAATGAGAAGCAGCTCATAGAGATCGCCTATGCCTGGGAGCAGACGACCGAGGTACGAACGCCACCTGCGCTGTGAGCCATGTTCAAAGCGATTCGAATCTCAATACTGCTGTGCATTCTGTTTTTCGTCGCCGTCAGTACGTGGCTGACACAAGCGCGCAGCACGGACTGGAACAACAGCCTGTGGGTCAAGGTTTACCCGATTAACGCCGATGGCAGCGACGAGGCGCGTCAATACATCGAGCGGCTCGAGGTTGACGATTTTGAGGATATCGAAGCGTTTATGGCGCGCGAAACCCGGCGCTACGCAAGAGACTTCTCGCGGCCCGTTCGCATGGAGCTCGGCGCTGAAATTCACAGTCAGCCTCCCGACATCGGGCAGCAGCCCAATATGCTGTCGATCATGTGGTGGTCACTGAGAATGCGCTGGTGGTCGAGCCGCACGGCCGGAGCGCAGGATCGGATCACGCCGGACGTGCGCATCTTCGTGCGCTATCACAAGCCTGACATCAACATTGTGCTCGAAAACTCGGTCGGGCTGCAGAAGGGTATGGTCGGGATCGTCAATGGCTATGCTTCGCGGCGCTATCGCGGCGTCAACAACGTCATCATCGCCCATGAGTTTCTGCACACGCTGGGCGCGACCGATAAATACAGGCCCGGCGATGGACAGCCGCTGGCGCCCGACGGACTCGCCGAGCCGCAGCGCGAACCGCTGTATCCGCAACGCTATGCCGAAATTATGGGCGGCCGCATTGCGCGCTCGGAGAACGATGCCGAGATACCCGACGACCTGCGTCTGGCGCGCATCGGGCCGCTGACCGCGAGCGAAATCCATCTGATCGATTGACCCTCGCGTCCGGCGAGCCTAGTCTGCCAGCACTATGACGGATAGCCGCTCCACTCTGTTCTCGTGCCGCGACCTCGGCGTCAGCGTCGCAAACCGCTGCCTCGTCAACGCCCTGACATTGACCGTCGACCGCAGTGAGTTCGTCGCGATCCTTGGCCAAAACGGCAGCGGCAAATCGTTAAGCCTGCATACCATGGCAGGACTGCGCACGCCCGCAGCGGGCTCAGTTTTCGTCAAGGGACTCGACGTCGTGCGCGAACGGCGCCAGACGCTGGCACGCCACCTCGCGATGCTGCCGCAACACGTCGACGATATTTTTCCGGCAACGGTCCTCGACACAGCATTGATCGGACGTCATCCGCATATCGGCCGCTTCAACTGGGAATCCGCCGCCGACATCGACAGCGCAAAATCCGCGCTGACAGCGGTTGGCCTGCAGGACCTGTACGAGCGCGATGTCTTAACGCTCTCCGGCGGTGAACGCCGGCGGCTTGCTATTGCCCAGATACTGACCCAGCAACCGGACGTCTATTTGCTCGATGAACCCACGAACCACCTGGACCCGCAGCACCAGCTCGACGCACTCGCGTTATTCCGGAGCCAGGCGGACGACGGTGCGGTCGTGCTCGCAAGCCTGCACGACGTCAATCTCGCCGCGCGGTTTGCGGACCGGTGTCTGCTGCTCTATGGCAACGGCCAATGGGACCTCGGAAGAACGGAGGACATCCTGACTGAGGAAAACCTGAGCCGCCTCTACGACACGACTATGGAAGCCATCGATTGGCGCGCCGGCCGGCTCTTCGTCGCGACTACGGCCTGAGCAGTGTCAGATACTGCGCGTGCAGTGCCGGATTTGCGGCCAGCACAGAACGCGTCTCCAACGTCGGCGCTTTGCCTTTGAGGTCGGTAAATACACCACCCGCCTCGCACACGATGATCGACAAAGCGGCAATATCGAGGATGTTCACGTCGGACTCGATCACGGCCTCAATCTTGCCGGCCGCAAGCAGGTGGTAATGATAAAAATCACCGTAGCCGCGTATGCGATCGCTGCGTCGAACGATTTCTCCGAGCGCGGCCCAGCCTTCACCCGCAGCGAGCGATTTCAGATTGCCGGTCGACACCGCGGCCGCATCGGGATCGTCGATCGAGCTGACCGCAATGCGCTCGCCGTTGAGCCAGGCGCCCTGCCCTTTTTCCGCCCACGCCAGTTCGTCCATCATCGTGCCGCTCGAAACTCCCAGCACGACCTCGCCCTTATGCATCAGTGCGATCTGTGTGGAAAAAAACGGATACTGGCGCACGAAACTCTTGGTGCCGTCGATCGGGTCGACCAGCCACAGATACTCAGCGTCCGCGCGCATGCTGCCCGTTTCCTCGCCGTAGAATCCATGGCTCGGGAATCGCTGCAGGATAGTCTCGCGAATGACCTGCTCGCACTCGACATCGGCCTGAGTCACAGGTGTCAGGTCGGCCTTGGTCATCACCGTGAAATTGCCGGCGTAGTACGCCCGGCTGATGTCAGCCGCAAGCGCGGCCGCGCTCAGTGCGACACTCAGAAAATCCGATGCGTTATTGCGATCCCAGGACTGCATGCCGCGAACTATGGCGGCAACGGGGAACAGAAACAAGCGCTTTGATCGGCGACGGTTGCACGGACTGCCAACAGGCCCTATCGTCACGCGATGGGCAATCGACTGAGCAAAATTTACACACGTACCGGCGATGACGGTACCACGGGACTCGGCGACGGCAGCCGCATACCGAAGGATTCAGCGAGAGTGGAGGCCTTCGGCACGGTTGACGAGGCCAACAGTGCCATCGGCGTCGTCCTTGCGCACGACTCGATATCGCCGGCCGTAAGGCACTGCCTGACCGAGGTACAGCACGACCTGTTCGAACTCGGCGGCGAGCTTTGCATCCCGGGTCACAGCGCGGTCAGCGACGAGTTTGTCGCGCGGCTCGAGGCCGAACTCGACCGTTTTAACGCGGACCTGCCGATGCTCAAAGAGTTTATTTTGCCAGGCGGCGGCGCGGCCGCCGCGGCCTGCCACATGGCACGTACGATTGTGCGCCGCGCGGAACGCCGGGTGACGTCGCTGGCTGCCGCCGAGGAGGTCAGGCCCGAGTCGATTCGCTATCTGAACCGCTTATCCGATCTGCTGTTCGTCGTCGCGCGTGTCGTGGCTCGTCTCGAATCCGGAGAGGAAGTACTGTGGCGGCGGGACCGTACAGAATGACTGCAGTCAGATGATCCAAGGTAGTTCTCATGATTGATGACAAAGTTACCAGAGCAGAAAAACTTTTAAAAAGCATCAGGCTCTGTTGCACTTTTATAAGCTGTCAGCAAGAAGCCTTTATCTAGTATTAAAAATGCAGAAATTGTTTATCTAATCTAATAATATAAAAATGCAAAAATTGTTTTTTGCTCGTTCTTCTTTGCGTGGTTGTTTTATATGTTGTTTCGTTTCATATTAAAATCCAAATTATTTGCAAATGATTTGAATTTGAATTTGCATGTATCATTATGTTTGGAAATAAATATAATGTATGTTTGCAAATAAATATACGGAAAGAAATAAATTAGTTATACTGCTATTTGGCTCTCACTCAATGTAGAAAGAAATATAATCAAATATTAACATAGAAATACACTAATCCCATTGTCTAAATATGCATAAGTTTGCCAAACTATGTTAATTGGAATTTTGTTGACATTTTGTTGATATAATTAATATATTTAGATATTAGACATAAAAAATTTGTCATGCGAATTGGTTTTAATGAGTTTCAATGTTGCAGGAATTTTCTTGGTAAGCAATTTATTCATTACAGTAAGGCTTTTGCTGGAAGAAGGCAACAGGAGCATACAAGCCAACAGAGATCAAGATCCTTTTTACCCAGTGGCTTTCATCTACCTTGAATAAATAGTTACTTTATATATAGTACGTATTTCTAGAAATGTCATGGCTTAAAAACTAAGTATTGGGTTAAATATAAAATATAACATTGTTTCTGAATTTATTTACCGCCGTCATGGATTGGAGGCCTTGCTAACTTTCAAGTGTACAGTAAATTGAAATAAATTACAGGCTCATTTCCTTTTTCTAAGCCTCTCCTGCTCAATTCCATTCTAATATTTTCTAAGAGCTGGGGAAATGACATCTAAGAAATAATTCACAGGGTTAAGGCTTTATCTCGGTTAAGTAGACATAATCACTTTATCCTAAGATGAATGATAGACAAAGGAGGATTGAGGTACAGAAAAAAAATGCTTTCTGATGGGTCACACTTAATGAACTGTTCATAATATTTGTTCTTAAACAAGCAACAGTCCCATTTCCAATAGAGCTCTGATTTGCTCAATGTTAAACTATGTTGTTTTATCTTATTCGTTGGGTATTGATATTGTCTAGAAGATGATCTACACATGTATATGACAATTAGATATACGTGTATATCGAATTTGTAATAAATTATGTCCATTTCCCTCTACATGATTTGAATCTGTATTGAATGGTTGCTTTACAAATGTATAACTCTGGTTGGCAGATTTTATAGTGTTCAAAGATTAAAGTAACTAAAATGTATTGATGAAAAATGTTAAGCCAAACATTCTGGATAGGTTTTTTATTAAAACTTAAATAAATGAGGTGGTTGCTATATGTTATAATTAACCATCATCTCTACACCTTGTTGTATTATTAATCTTTTATGACACTGGAATGTTACATTGTTCAAATTGTTCATTAAATTCACAACACTAACTGTCATATCACTGGTAATGGTTTATTGGTGAAAGTGGTTCACTACGCTTTTACGTAACCTTGTGGTGCCATTTTATATTTGACATGCAAGGAAATCTAGAAGAGTCCTTTTGATAAAATTAAATTTTCATGTTCTGCCAGACATTCATGTCTCTAGGCATGTTTATCTATAACCAATAATCATTACAATTGCAGTATATCCCATTTTTTTGTTATAATTTTACATTAATTGCTGTGCTGATTGGTTTATGTGCTTATTTATTTAATTATTTTCATTAATTATAATTTTAACTCATTTTGCTACAACTTGTGGCATACAGTGTATGAGCAGGTGGTCAAACTGAAAACATTTTATAATTATTAGTGATCAGCTTAACAAGGACACATTCAATTACTCTGACACATTAGTAATAGAAGTCATACCATTCTAAAACACGATCACAGCTTGCAATATATTATATCTTTAATTCCTATACATTGTAAATGTTTAATTTTTCTTATCCATATTTTTGCAACTTTCGTAGGAGAGAGTGACATGAAAAATTAAGGCTAATAAACCAACTGCAACTTTTTAGGAAAAAGCTATTCTGTATTCCAGTAGTGGCAACAACTTTGGGCTATACAAGAATGTTCCTACACAATATGACATTTATGGCTATATATAGCCTTTAAATATATCCAGGTTTCGTTTTCTTCTCATGTGGATTCCTGGCATGTCTCGTGCTATTCATGCTGTCTGGTCCTTATCTGCAGACATCCTTAATGCCAAAACAAAAACATAAGACATATGGAGTTTCTACAAGTGTTGCCCGGTGGTGATGAATTAATGTTAAAGCACCTTTGGGGTTGTTATCACCAAGTTTTACAGAACAAAAAATTTTCTTACCTGCCTGACACTAAATCTAAATACCTATACCAGAAACAAAATAACCTAATTAATTAAATATGTAACAAAAAATTATTTCTATGAATGAATTAGGATCGATATTTTTGAAAATTATATTCAAGAAAAGGGTATCAAATGTGCAATAATAGCAGCTTTCATGTATAATCATTGAAGCTGCTACATGTTTGATTTGGAAATGCTTTTGGTCCTTTAAATATAAATTTTATAGTACAGGATCTTATTAATATGCCACTTTTACTTGAAGAGAGTCGTTGAAGGTATTTCATATCTAAATATAACATCACAAGGGACTGGTCACAGCTAGTCACAACCAGATGTGACCAGTCCCTTGTGATCTCACAGCAGCTGTAGGCATTATTCCAGCTATACACTCTGAACATATAAACTTTTATCACGTTTACTAACATTAAAGCATTCATATGGCTAAATAAAAGACAGTTTAGATTAAAGAACATGAAAATGTGCAATAACTGTCCAATAGCAAAAACTTCTGTCAGCGTTGGTCTACCAGTAACTGTTTAGTGAATTATGTGTCAGTGGTGAAAAAGTCTTTTCAAAGGGTTTGGTAATAGTTGTTTGACTCTTGCCCATCTCTACCCTGTTTTGTTAATGCTGTTGTGTTGGTCTTAGTGGTCTTTTGTATCCCACCCAAGGGGCTAAGCTTTAACTGCTCACTGCCTGATGGCTGTGTGCACTGAATCTGTATGGGACCTACCGACCCCTGAGTTAAAGGTAATGTACAACAAGGATAGACAACTAGTAATTCATCATATTCGCATCCAGTTGAACAGCATCTGTTATGAATGTCACATGTAGAACTATCCTAGAACAAATATAAATTTAGAGCTCTAGAAAACAATATATCAATGATTCCTCAAAGTTAGTAAAGAATAAATTTTTCTTCATTCTTTTATTAAAAATAGTTGTCGGCTTAGATGTGTAAATGCAAACTAAACATGCACTGCACTGTTAATTAATAACTTAACTTCAATGAGACTCAAATGATACTGTCTGATGAAGGTAAATCAAGTATTTGTATTAAAGTCTACAGCTAATGGCACATAACACTCATGATAAATGCAAGCAACCATAAACTTATTTATTAATTGGCTCCTGGACTTAAACATGATTCCTGGGTTTGACCAGGCCATTATGGGATTTACTAGGCCATTATGGATTTTACTAGGCCATTATGGGTCGGCCATTATGGGCTCTGCTTCACATGTCATAAAGCATAGGCATTGATGGCCATAAAAGGCAATAACAAGCACAGCCAATTAATAAGGATCAGTAATTCAAATGCTGGAGAAATACATCATCAAGTAAAATCTATTTTGGAATGAAATGAATAAATCAATACAATTAAAGCGTCCTTTTCCATAACAAGGAAACATTAATGAGTAACTTTAATTAAACCATGCTTGTGCTAAATATTTTGTTCCTTTTACCATTACCAAAGGTTTGCAATTAGGTAATAGTGATTGTTACATGGAAAATGGTCTTACACGAGATGTTTGAATTTCTTAGGCTCCTGTATAGCTTGTGTTTCATAATTATCAAAAATAACAGAAACAAATTCGAAGTGGAAATAAATAAAATTTTCAACACATTCCCAAAGTTATATATTTTATGAAAAACAGTTTAACATTAAATTATCATGCTAAGTTTAACTGACAATATTCCTTTTGTTACTTTTTGACATTATTTTTGTTATATTTTGACAATAAAACCATAATATTGACAGACACATTTGCAAGCCAGCCTGGTCAATGACTCTGAAAGGCATATCTAGTCTAAAATAAGCTAGTGGACTGTGAGTGTTTCATGATGACTGTTATCCTACTGTAAAGGTAATCCAGTGGAAGCTTTATTGATCCAAGTAGAGGAAGGTGCCATTCAGAATTACTGGACTCTAGTTCACATCAATCGAAGCCAAGCAGCCAGAACTACTAAGTATCAAATAATGTTTGTGTTTAGTGATCAGTTTGAGAGAAGTAACATTGTACACTTGTACATCTGAATTACATGTAGTAACAATTAGTATACTAGTATGTGGCATTACAGATGCTTATGCCGTTATTTTTTATTTATTGTTTAACGAGCACTCCTCTAGATTTCTGAAAATCCAAGCAAAAATAAAAAACAGATTCCATGTTTTTGTTTCGATTGATTAAAAATTTCACTCAGGATTATTTTTTGCGTTCCTCTTTCAAATTGTAGTCCCTAAATTTCCACTGTGGAGATGATTATCTGTCAGTGGTGCTCTAATAGATTAACAGTATAGGTTAGTATTTTAAGAGTATGGGTAATTTTAGTGACTTTTATCATCATTTAACTGCAAAGCCGATCATTGTTCGTAACCAAAAATTGTTCGTAACCAAAAATATTAATTTCCACATTTTATTTTTATTTTTATTCCTCCTTCCTACCCTAGGTTTTGATTGCAAATGTTCGTTAAATCCAAATCCAAAAAATTAATGGCCTTATCAAAACCTTTCAGTAAATGATTTCTCTGTTGTTCATAGGTTGAGCAGTATGTGTGGATTTTGTAACAGTGTAGGCAAACTCCATTCTTCGATAGTTTTAGATGATTTACATTAATCTGGACAATACAAATTGCTGGTAAGAAGTGCCTTAGTACTTTCCTAAAGTGAATAAGTTTACCTTCAGTACTTTCAAAATGTACGGCAGGATAGGAAAATTTGCCCTTTGGGATACTAGTCCTGGTTTATTTTGTGTTTGATATATTTACTATATAATTAGAAGACTTTCATTAGTTTTCAATAAATAAGTTGTATTTGATTCATTCCTTATGTTTGGCTAAAGCCATTTCCTGTAAATATACATTGTTTATTGAGCAGATAGCAAAAAGATAGCAACAATGTATTGGTATTTGGATCAGCATTTCTTTATCAGAAACCCTCTGGCATAGGTCAGATTATATTTATAACATGGCATTGATTCTAGAACATTGAAGGATGACCTCTAGCTGCCCTTCTATTTTGCTAGTGTAGTTTTCTTTTTTCTTTGGGTTTAAGTTAATGTGGTAATTTAACATAGTCCTCATCTTAATTGTTGAAGCCAATTTTTGAATATTACATACACCATTATAAATTATGTTATTAGAAAATGATGTTAACTTTGGGCTACTTGTACATGTGACAGTCATGTCATGTGTCTGTCTCAAGTGTTTATTTAGGGATGCTCCAGTCAGGAGTATGTTGGTGTATGCAGGTGTATGTTGTTCTAGTTTGCCTGGATACTGAAAACAGGATGATTGGTGATCAGTAGATCATCATACATGTCAGAACTAGGCCAGGATGCCTTTAATAATTCGCTAAATTTTCTCATAAGCTAGAATAAATTTTTAATTTTCATAAAGTTACATGCATATATGCATATATGAAAAAGACCAGATATTTTGAAAAAACAAAAGTAACGTCCTTTGTTACAATATACAATCAATTATGATGTACACATCAACTGCTGTGTAGCAATGTTCACAAGGATCACTTTTACACAGTCATTCCTTGCCATTTGTTTTGTAGTTTATCAGTTTTACTTGTCACACAAGGTTATCACACCATGATTAATATATAGATATGGATAGAAATACTAAACAGCCGATACAGCTGAGGCACACTAAACATATCATATTGAATAGCTTCTCTATTGTTCTGGACGTGACCTCAGCCATTTCTCAGTCTATGTTTTATCATGTGGATTTAGGACACATGACAGCACATTCAACAGACAGACTTCAGTCAGATGATCCAAGGTGGTTCTTATGATTGATGACAAATTAACCAGTGCAGAGAAAACTTAAAACATTATGGCCTTTACACTTTTATGAGCATGGCATTTCCCTTAAGGAGAAAAATAAAATCAGCATCCCATGTTCTATTATTGATATTCAAAACACTGGAATGTTTGCATTGTTCAAATATTTTATTTAAATGACACAACTTCCTGCAATATAACTATTTATGGTTAATGAATTGTTGAACATATTTCATTATATGAACTAAGTAACCTTTCTTTTAACTCGATTCCTTTTTGACATACAAGGACTTCTGGACTGGAAGAACACTTTTGTCATAGTTAACTATGCTGGGACTATATAGAACTAAAAAACTAAAACACTGAATTACCTTGCATTAACACTAGACATTTTTGTTCTAAGCAATCATATCTGTGAGAAATAATTGTTATAATTACATTTTACTCATTTCGAAGCATAACTGCAATGATTGGTATGCTGATTTGTCAAGCAAATATATTTAATATATGTTAAATATAAATTACTAATTCATACAATATTCTCTACAAAATATATTAATTAATTTTATTTAATTTTCACTCATTTTTTTTATTCACTGGTTAAACTAGGTTGGTTTCTTTTTGTTTATGTGCAGGTGGTTGGTAAGCTGGTTAATGGCTCATGCTGAGTCAAACAGAAATCATTTATAATCATTATTATAGGGGTCAGCTGAACAAGGACACATTCAATGAATATAAAACATTAATAATAGAATCACGTCGTCCTAAAATGTGAGCTCACTTTGCAATTTATTCTTTAAATGCACTGTGATACTATATCATGGATGTATATTATTTCTTTCATTTCTATACACTGTAAATGTTTAATGTTTGAAATGTTTTCTTTTCAAAGTTTTTCAAATATTAATAACAGTCATGAAAATAAACTGTTTGAACATTTGGATTTAATGAACAAGTAAATATTTTCCAATTTGTATTGGAATACAGAGTAAAGCTATTCTGTAATCCAATAAGTAAGCAATTTTTCACTAATTTTAGTATGTTGATATACTGTATGAACTGTAAATATATCCAGGTGTGGTTATCTCCTCATTTGTATTGGAGTCATGTCTGGCGCTATTCATGCTAGATAGTCCCTATCTGCAGACCACCTTAATACCAAAACAACATGTGTCCAATTGTGACACAGATAAAAAATATTGTAACACCTGTGGGGGCTGTCATCAACAATGGCTTTGTGCATGGTTATCTGCAAACTTCTCAAAATACAACCTACTACAAACTCTCAAATGTTTTACATAAGAAATGCAGATTTCATTTCAAATTTTAAAAACAAATGAATACATTTTAGTTAAAAGTGTCATATTAACTTTAAGCTTTTGGTTGCTTTTTGTAAACTTTAACTTTATATTATTAACACGTTGTGTACTTGCAATGTTGTCAAGCTGTTTATTCTTGGTTGAATCTTGTCAATCTTTTAACTGTTTAAGTTACAAATTGCCATTGTATATAAGTGAATTTGTTGCTTTGTGTCCCACCCAAGGGAACACCAAGCTTTAACATCTCACTGGCTGGTGGGTATTTGTGCTTTGACTCGTATAGACCCTGGAAATACAAAGCACCAGGGACCATAAGGCCCCATGAGGACCTACAACTACATGGAGTATGTTCCATATTCAATCTATCACTTTGTACCCAGTTATATTACCATAATAATTCTTTATACATGAATAAAGTGTTTTTAAATTTAACAGATAAGTTTCTTCAGCTTTTAGGACAAGACGCTATGGTCCAGTCATGCAAGGGTTATCATGTTATCCTCAAGCAGCCTAATGGCTAGGCCTGGCAGGCATTTCAAATGACTAAGCAGGTAACCATCATATTTGGTTACCTATCTAGTAATTTCTGCTATTTCAGACCCTTACAACATGTAATATAACATTATTATTTAGATGTGTCTGGATGCAAGGTATGATAGTCACAGTTTGACAGTTTTTTCTTTCTTTGGCGATCAAACATTTTCAAATTATTTAAATGATTCTAAAATATATTCCTTTGGGTCTATTAATTCTTATTCAGCTAGCTGTTAAAAGTGCAATAAAAGTATTCAGAATCAATTCAGATACATG
>CBDCZL010000016.1:0-24004 GCA_965224505.1 Woeseiaceae bacterium | reverse complement strand
CCATCGAATACGTCGTTGGGCAAGCCCAGTGACTTCATCCAGCTACGATGAATGAACCCATCCTTATCCTGCTTGCCATAACTATCATGGCTTCTAAGCTTCTTGCTCATGTAGTGTCTCGAACTGAAGACAGAGGCGTACCGGTGTCGAAAGTGACCAAGCGAGCGCTCAATGTAAGTCTCCCTTGTCTTTTTATATGATAAATAATACAGTTTTGACATTGTTGCGCAAGTGAATAAGGACGAATGACCAACTTTTTTTACGACGACGTTTACGACGTGCCGGGTATGGAGGCGCTTCCGACTTACCCCGACCTGCAGGGAAAGCGCGTCTTTATCACCGGCGGCGGATCCGGTATCGGCGCTTTTCTAACCGCAGCATTTGCAGCCCAGGGGTGCCAGGTGGGCTTCGTTTCTCTGCACAAGGAGTCCGCAGAGAGGCTGGTGAAGGAGATCGAGACTCAAACGGGAGTCCGCCCGACGGCGGCTCAGTGCGATATCCGCGAGCTTGATAAGTTGCGACACACAATAGACGATTTCGTAAAGGCGACCGGCGCGATCGATGTGCTGATCAATAACGCAGCGAGAGACACTCGGCATACGGTCGATCAGTTTTCCGATGAACAGTGGGACGACAGTATGGCGACCAACCTCCGGCCGCATTTTTTCACCGTGCAATTTGCATTGGACGGTATGAAAAAAGCGGGAGGCGGTAGCATTATTAATATGGGTTCGAACTCTTTTAACCTCGGTCTTGGAGGCTATCCCGCGTACGTAGCAAGCAAAGGCGGAATCGTTGGCCTGACTCGGGCTCTTGCTCGAGAGCTGGGCCCCTTTCTGATCCGCGCCAATGTATTGACTCCCGGCTGGGTGTTGACCAGCAAACAGGTCGAGCTCTGGGCAAACGACGAAGACCTGAAGACGTGTCTCTCTGACCAGTGCATCGGCGAGAAACTGAACGGGTGGCATATTGCCGGGCCTACGCTTTTTCTGGCCTCCGATTCATCTTCTATGATTACCGGACAGGAAATTGTCGTTGACGGCGGCAGGAGCAAGGCATAACTGGCACATGGGTATTCCAACTCCGTTGCGACAGTTCGATTCACGTCGTGACCGACGATTGCTCCCTCAATATCGACGCTCGTTGGACAAACACCCCATTAGTGCTGTCGAGGCCGAAATCGGATAGATTCCGAGAACCGTCAGTGCCCAGCCACCCGGTTTAGGGCTGACCCTTGATCAGTGGCGCAGGAAGACTATAGAGGCGATCCTTGCCGTTAACTCGCCACCTTGGCGAAAAGGACCGTTTGCATCACCTCTTCCGATGCCACTTCAGTCCCATCGACTGTTGCTGGCAAGTATCGACAGCGCTGCACGTACCTTCTGGCTTCAATCTCGAACTTACGCATCTCGCTGTCCAAAGGTGGCGCCCTGAAGTGAGCGTGCGTTCCAGGGACGGGGGACGTCTCTTCCACGCCGCTGCCATCCACGACAGGTTCCGATACATTGCCGTTCTCATCGACGGTGAACCTGACTCGTACCCAGATTGCGTGCTCTGAGTAATCCACACCAGGGGGCCACACTATTTCCGGAGACCAGATCCGCAACGGCTTTTGAGCACCGCTTGTGATATGCAGCTCCTTAAGTTTCGCCAGATGTTGATCGGCTCGTTTCGTCCTGCCGGTGCTCGACAGCAGCTCGAATAACTCCCTGTGTACCGCGAGCAACTCTGAATCCGTCGTGTCCTCGGAATTCTCAAAACCCTCCAGCGCCGTTTCGTAGGCGGATATTGCCCAATCGCGCTTTCGCCAGGCCTTATACTCCCGTCCCAGCTCTTGCGCAGTACGCGCTGCCATTATGTCGACATGCCCTGCGAAATCGGTCCGCGCTTTGAGCGCTTTCTTGAAATAGCTCTCCTTCTGCCTGCGCAGTAGCGGACTTTTCATCTCTCTCGCCGCATATTCGAGCGACGACGCGTACTCCGCGCTCTCTTTGCCGTAGGTACGGCTGTTCAATTGGATAATTCGATCCAGATACTTGCGCTGGCGCCTGCTATCCGAGAATGGGTCGCTGACTTCCACCAGCTTTTCAAGCATTGGAACCAATGCGACTGAATGCTTGCCGTAGACGTCCTCCCCAATCTTCAATGTTTTCTCTAACTGAAGACGCGCAGCATCAACTTGCATGGTATTCGCGAGCAGCACGGCGAGATTCATTGACAGGGTGATGCGCCGTGGGTCCGACTTTTCGAAATAGTCTTCGCCGAGGTCGAACGACCTTTGGGCCGCGCTCAGCTGCGCGACGACGGATCCTTCTGCCATCGCCTTCTTAAAGTCGGCTATCGCCTGATTCAGTTTCCTGGCATCCGAAGCATGCGCCACTCCGGTCACAAGGATCAGGGCCAGAATGGATAACAGGACCAGCCGACCGAATGTCATGTTCACTACCCACCGTACGATTGCGGGTAGCGTACAACACAAACAACCAGATGTCTTAGACCGGGTCTGGAAGTGCCTATGTATTGGCGCCGCCGCTGCCCTGCAGGCGCGTGATCAGCGAACGCAGGAAAACCTTGTTGAAACGCAACTGGCAGGCCGATGAGACCTGTTCCATGAGTGTCGACGACACGCGCAGAATCGTGACCTGGCAGCCTGGGCGCGTTTTTTCGCGCGTCTTGTTGTTGGAGACTGTATTTTGGTGCCAGAACGGTCTGGTTTTCTGTGGTTATCCGACGTTCGAACGGCGGTTTTCGAGTTGAGGTAAACTTCTGACTTTGTTAAGTGTTGTCAGTTGCCTGCGTACGCGGTGATGCGGATCGGAGGCGCGCTCGGTGGTGTGGTCGGTGATGTCGTCGTATCAGGAGCAGGCGACGGACAAGACCCAGGGGAGGAAACCGCAGCGTTGAATGGTCTGGGTGCGATGATGTTTCGGGCTATGGGGATTTGATCGTAGTGCCGGGTCCAGGGTCTGCATCTTTTCGTATTTGATAGCGGGATATTCAATGCCGACGTTCTGATAATCGTCGCTCGGCCGGTGTATTTTTTGCGTTGGTAGTCGCGGCAAGCGACCCGATCTTTTCCGTCGGTGAGACAAGCCGCAAGCAGCCCGTTGCCGCCGTAAGTTGACGGCGCTCATTTTGATCATCGGGTTTCGTTTGTATCGGTTCATGCGGCATGCCGTTGCGGGGGCGCCCGGGCATTATTCTGGGGCACAAGGATCTCGACGACGATGAGCGGTTCACCGCAGTGTCGGCAGGTGAAGGTCGGCGATTGTTCCTGAGCCTCCTTGTCCTTTAGATCCGCAGGCTCCCTCTCATCTTTGGCCTGGCACCGCAGCAAGGTTCTGGCGATCTTCAGTTTGTGTTGTCGCCTGGCATTGGCCAGCAGGCCGTAATGGCGGATGCGATGAAAGCCCGGTGGCAGGACATGCAGCAGGAAGCGGCGCAGGAACTCGTCGGTGTTCAGCGTCATGGATTTCCAGGGATTGGCTTTTTTGCTGCGGTAGTCCTTGTAACGGAACGTGACCCCCCGCTCGTCGAAGGCGACCAGCCTGCGGTTGGCGATGGCGATGCGGTGGGTGTACCGGGACAGGTAGGTGAGCACGGCCTCAGGGCCTGCGAAGGGCCGCTTGGCATAGACCACCCAGTCGATCTTCCTGAGCGGATCTAGGTTGCCAGCGAAGTTATCGGTGTCGTTGAGATGATCGAGTTTGCCGAAGAACCGGAGGTCGCCTTTGCCGTGTGCCTTGATGAGCGCCTCGAGGAAGTAGCGCCGGAACAGCCGGGCCAGCACCTTGACGGGCACCAGGAAGTTGGGCCGTGATCGGATCCAGCATCTGCCGTCCTCACTCAAGCCGCCACCGGTGACGATGCAGTGCAGGTGCGGATGATGGGTGAGCGACGATCCCCAGGTGTGCAGCACGGCAGTGAGGCCCACCTCGGCCCCGAGGTGCTTGTTATCGGCGGCGATCCTCAGCAGGGTCTTCGATGCGGTCTTGAACAACAGGTCGTAGACCGGGGCTTTGCTCTGGTAAGCGATACTGCGCAGTGCCTCGGGCAGGGTAAAGACCACGTGGAAGTACGGCACCGGCAGGATGTTGGCCTCCTGTGCCTTGAGCCAGCGTTCGGCGGCCGAGGCCTGGCACCTGGGGCAATGGCGGTTACGACAGGAGTTATAGGCGAGCGTGTCCGTGTCGCACCGCTTGCAGTGCAACCTGTGGCCGCCGAGTTCCGCCGTTCGGCAGCGCTCGATCGCCGACAGTACCTTGAGCTGCCCGAGGCTTAAGTGGCCACGATGGGCGGCCCGATACTCAAGTCCCCGGGCACGGACGATGTCGGCGACCTCCAAAGGAGGCCGCGACATACGCAGCTACGAAGCGAGGTTCTCAGCGGGCCTGTGGCCGGCTCGCCCCCAGCGGCAGGCGATCCAGCGGACCCTCGACTTTAAGCAGGGTCTTGCTGGCCACATGGCTGTAACGGGCCGTGGTCTCGAGCTTCTTGTGGCCCAGCAGCATCTGGATCACCCGGATGTCGGTGTTCTTCTCCAGCAGATGGGTTGCAAAGGAGTGCCTGAGGGTGTGCAGGCACACGCGCCTGTTGATACCGGCGGCATCGGCTGCCTGGTGGAACAGCCGGTTGAGCTGCCGGGGCGATAAATGCCTGCCCCCCTGGCCGGGGAACAGCCAGCTGCCCGGGCGTACCTGCTGCCTGGCCCGGGCGGTGCGGTACCAGGTCCTCAGTTGCTGCAGGACGGCCGGCGACAGCATAGCGGTGCGGTCTTTCGCCCCCTTGCCCTGGTCGATGCGGATCACCATGCGATCGGAGTCGATGTCGATGGTCTTGAGCCTGACCACCTCGGAGCTGCGAAGACCTGCGCCGTAGGCCACCGACAAGGCCGTCTGCGCCTTGAGGTTCGGTGCACAGGCCAGAAGCTCCGCCACTTCCTCGGCACTCAATACCGCCGGCAGGCGCTCGGGCTGTGGCAAAGGGCTCATCAGCGCCACCACCTCCGGGGTGCCGAGCGTGGTGCCGTAGAAGAACTTCAGCGCGGTAATCATGCTGTTGAGGGTCGGTGCCGTCACCCCAGCATCGACCAGGTGCAGTTGGAAATCCCGAAGATCCTCAGCACTTGCGGTGTCCGGTGAACGGCCCAGAAAGCGCGTCAGCCGAATAACGGCACGCAGATAGCCGGACCGGGTCTTGGGCTTTAATTTACGCATCCGCATGTCATCGAGCAGTCGTCGGCGCAACGGGCTGATAGACTTGTTCTTGGTCATGGGTCCTCTCCTGTGTTGTTGTTTGCTGCGTGTGGTAACCACAAGCTCAACACAGGGGAGGCCTTGACTGTTAATTTTTCGATGAACTCAGATCATTGCGACAACTACCGCGTTAGCGGTTTCGTCCAATGGCCGCGAGCTGAAGTTTTCCAGGATGTCGTTTGAGAGGCGGCTCTCAGCAACAGCGGTCGCTTGCGACAAATATTTCCGCGGAAGCGCATCTGACCGTCCGGAATAACTTGGTTAGCTGCCAGCCAATCAAACTGTTGTAAACTGTCGTTCATTGACCCTATGCGGACCTACGCCGTGTATGGCATCGATTTAGTCAATTCTTGGCGATCAGTCATAATTTGTTTTAATTGTCATAAAAAGAGCTTCACACGGCGGGCAAATGCAATTCTTCATTTTAATCCCCGCGATTCTAATTTTACTCGCGGTATTGCACATCAAGAACAGAAACAAGCCTTATCCGCGAACAATGAGGCTTGTGAACAACACGATGTATGCCATATGGTTCCTCTCGTTCCTATTCGTGATGATTAATTCGGGGGACGGAAGTAATATGCAGCTTCCAGCAGCACTGATATTTTTCGGGTCTACGATTCTTTCTCTAGCGGTCTTGACGACGATTCAACTCATGAGATTCAGGCTCCGGTCGTAGAAACGAGACCGAGCTCAAATTTAGTTGCCGGACAAAACATTTAGCAATGTGACGTCTCCTTCCGGCCGAGGCTGTGTGAAAAGACCCGTATAATGTAGCCGTCCTGGCTGCATGGTGATGTCGATGAAGCGCTTCATTGAGGATGAGAACCGGTACCAGAGCACGCTATTCCCCGAACGCCTCGATGACTACATCGCCGAAGACAACGCGGTGCGCGTTGTCGACGCCTTTGTTGAGAAGCTGGATCTTCTGCGACTGGGCTTTGAGGGCGTCATTCCCGAGAGTACCGGGCGGCCGGGCTATCACCCGGCAATGATGCTGAAGCTGTACATTTACGGCTACCTGAACCGTATCCAGTCGAGCCGACGCCTGGAGCGCGAAGCACAACGCAACGTGGAGCTGATCTGGCTGACAGGGCGGCTGATGCCGGCGTTCAAGACCATCGCCGACTTCAGGAAGGACAATCGTGAAGCGATCTGCACGGTATGCTTCGAGTTCATCGAGCTGTGCCGCGAGCTGCAGCTTTTCTCCGGGGTGCTGGTGGCGATCGACGGCAGCAAGTTCAAGGCGGTGAACAGCCGCGACAACAACTATACGAGCAAGAGCGTGAAGCGACGGATCAAGAAGACACAGGAGAACATCGAGCGTTACCTGGCGAAGCTGGACGACGTGGATGCTGAGGAGCCGGAGATCCGCGAGGTAACGGCGAAGGAACTCAGGAAGAAGATCGCCTCGATGGAGGCGAAGATGGATGAGCTCAAAGCGAAGCAGCAGGAGGTTGCCGAGCACCCGGACAAGCAGGTATCGACCACCGATCCCGATTGCCGCTCGATGACCAAGCCGGGCGGCGGCAGCGTGGTGGGCTACAACGTGCAGTCGGCGGTGGATGAGAAGCATCACCTGATCGTGACGCACGAGGTAACCAACGACACCACGGATCGGGCACAACTCGACAACATGGGCAAGCAGGCCAAGCGGGTTCTCGATGCCAGCACCCTGACGGTGGTGGCGGATGCCGGTTACTACGAGGGCCAGGCAATCGTTAACTGCTACGAGGACGGAATCCAGGCACTGGTGCCGAAAACGAACACGTCATCGAGCAAAGCCAAAGGCAAGTACAGCAAGGCGGACTTCAGGTACGACGCGGAGCGTAATGAGTATGTGTGCCCGGCCGGCGAGCGCCTGACGTATCGCTTCGACAGCGTGGAGGACGGCAAGACGCTTCGGGTCTACATGCGCTACGGCTGTTCATCGTGCGAACTGCGACCGCAGTGCACGACGGCAACCGAGAAGCGCATCAAGCGCTGGGAACACGAAGATGTTCTCGACCAGGCCGCGGTCAATCTCAAACAGCATCCCGAGGCAATGCGACAGCGAAAAGCGCTCGCGGAGCACCCCTTCAGTACCATCAAGCAGTTGATGGGATCCACGCACTTCCTGATGAGGCGATTACCGAACGTGAAGGCGGAAATGAGTCTTAATGTTCTGGCTTACAACATGAAACGGGCAATCAACGTGCTCGGAACGGACAAAATCATCGACGCGATGAAGTCAGCATGAAGACGACTCGTCTTCGCTTTCATCAAGCAGTCGAAAAGCGCTCTTTCCACACAGCCTCGGCCAATACCAGCCGGTCGCATAAGCGGATTAGCTAGTGCCTGTCCACGAGCTTCCAGCTATTTGAAAAGGCTGGATATTTTCGGCATTGCAATTAAAAAATCCCCTTGAGTTTGTTATGTTTGAGTTGCACACAAAAACACGACAACCAAGAGGATTTTCGCATGCGAGAGTGTCGCAGTGCTCAGACGAGTATATTCGATTTCTTTGCCCGGCACGAGCACGCACAAAGGCTCAGACGGCTGTCTGAACTGCTCGATGAGCACGAAGATATTTTCGAACTGATCGAGCAGGACTTCGATAAAGCGAACGTGGCCAGAACGGGCGCACGCGGTCTGAGCATTGAGAGCATTTTCCGTTGCCTGCTTCTCAAGCAGATACTGGGCGTGAGCTACGAGAAACTGGCATTCCTTCTCAGTGACTCTCCCAGCTACCGTTCCTTCGCCCGCCTGAGGCATCAGCAATCGCCGAGTCGATCGGCGTTACAAGCCACCATTCGACGGGTTCACCCGCAGACCCTGCAGCAGATACACCATCGGTTGCTGTCCCAGTGGATGGAGTGGGGCACATTGTCGATCGATACGATGCGCGTCGATAGCACCGTTGTCGACAGTAACATTGCCCCACCGTCGGACAGCCAGTTACTGGATGATGGTGTTCGGGTACTCAGCCGGCTGATGTCCAGGAGCAAGCAACAGACGGGCGTCAAGCTACGTTTCTGTGATCAGAGAAAACGATCGAAGTCGTTGGCGTTTCGTATTTTTCACGCCAAAAAGGCGGAAAAAAGACAGGCTGTACCCAAAACTACTGGCCAGCGTTGGAATCACGCTCAGACAAACGAGCAAGGCCATCGGTACGGTAGCCGCTCAGGTTTGTGTGACAGACAGCGACAAGGCAAAGTGCTGGATTCAGGAGGTCGAGCATTACCGGGCCTTGTTGCTCAGGGTCATTGACCAGACCCAGCGCCGTGTGTTCAACGACGAGTCGGTGCCGGCATCGGAGAAGATTGTCAGCCTGTTCGAGCCGCATACCGACATCATCGTCAAGGCCATGAGAGAGGTTCAGTACGGTCACAAGATCAACCTCGCTACCCAGGAAGATGGATTCGTGACCTACCTGAACGTTGAGCAAGGCAACCCCTGTGACAAGACGTTGTTTCTGCCGGTACTCGAGCAGTGCCGGCAGGACTACGGTCAACTGCCCGACTCGCTTGTCGCCGATGGCGGCTATGCCAGTCAGGCCAATGTGCGTTGCGCACGGGCACAGGGCGTTCGCCACGCGGTATTCAACAAGCCGGTCGGACTGGGCTATCACGCCATGGGCGTGAAAAAGAAAACCTTTGAGCGGCTGCGCGATTTTCGCGCCGGCATTGAAGGCAACATCTCGGAGTTGAAGCGGGTGTTTGGGCTCAGCAGGGCAACGTGGAAAGGTCATGAGGGCTTCAAGGCGTACGTCTGGTCAGCGGTACTGAGCTACAATCTGATTCGGATGGTCCGCATCGATCCCGGATAACACCTTTTTCGGCAACATCGCAACGTAACAGACCGCCTGTCGACAACGACTGACGGGCAAATGTGCCTGCAAATAGGACGTGGGACGGCTCGTTACTCCATTTGCCACGGGATTCCGGACGGACAGGTAAAATTCAGCCGCCTGAAATCCTCAACGCAATCGGCACCGCTTACAATGCACTCAAAACCGCCGTTTCTGGACGGGCACTACCTAAGTGTTCCCCCATTCCTGTTGTTCTGGCTGCCCACCATTATCGCTTTCGGAAAGGTCGAAAAGCTCCGCCAATTCCTGTCAGAAACTTGCCCGACTGCAGAGGCTTCACGGTCTAGCGAAGGGTTCGCTCACTAGGGCCCCAAACGCAGGCTGCTGCTAGTGCTTCATCTGGCTGTTGTCGAGGAGAATTTCATTGAGCCGACAGCTAACAGCTTCCATTTTCTCAGCTAGTTCTTCGTCGGTGTGGCTCAAAGGACCCCTAAACCCGTCCAACAGCACTTGAACCCTGTCTCGAGTCGAATCGGTGATCACCGAGTCGGAGGTGTCCAGCAACAACAGGATCTTCTCGGCTTCCTCGATCGCGTCGTCCAGGATTTCCAATCGAGTACTTGAGAGATACCGATCGTCCGACGTCGCAGGCGGAGCGTATGTAAACGACGCGTCTCCGGCGGTGAATCCAGCGGGTGCCGCCGTCTTGCTTAACTCCCGCGGCCAACGATCGTATGCCCATCGCAAGTAACCGTCGAACTCATTCGCCATCGCAAACCAGACAAGCCATGCGATTTCGGCTGGTTCGGTGCCGTCGGCGACATAGACGTTTGGAGAAACCTGCGTACAACTTGTGTAGAAGGTTCGGACATGGTTTCGGGTGGGTTTCATCGCTGTCGCGATCTCGAGTATGCCACTTGCATCGTGGAAATTGTCCAAGTTGGCAAGGTGCTCCTCTTTCGAATAGGCGGTACCTATTCTCCACTCCGAACTGTCGTTGCGAATGA
Source organism: Woeseiaceae bacterium (assembly GCA_965224505.1). Classification (GTDB taxonomy): domain Bacteria; phylum Pseudomonadota; class Gammaproteobacteria; order Steroidobacterales; family Woeseiaceae; genus UBA1847. The sequence continues at coordinate 13,952 of CBDCZL010000016.1, read as the reverse complement.
TCGGTATTGCTACGTCGATCTCGGACTTGTGGGGCTCATCGAAATATAGAACAACGCGATCGAACCAACCCTTGGCTACCAGGTGTCGACGAAAATCAGCCAGAAAAGCCGACCACGCGAGACCAAAATCGTCCCGGCTCGACTCTAGATCGATCTCTCTGATACGGCCGACCTTTCCGTCGTAGAAGCTGACGGTGCTCTTGTTCCACCCGAACATCGAGAAGGCGCTAATTTGCCCCTGGAAACCAAGTTTGGTCATTGCAGTGACGTATCGGTCGAAGTCACTGTAGTCAAACGACCAGCTTTTTCCGTCTCGTGCAAGGTTCCACGTAATCATCGAAGGCATACCGAGGGCACCGTCTTTGATTGACGTTGTGAGCGTCTTCTGGCCGATGGATAGAAGGTGCCTATACTGTGGTTTAAGCAGCTCAATATGGGCCGAAGACCACGGCTGGATCTGTCCTCCTGAGACTAGTCGGTTGTGCGCATCGAGAACTGCGACCGGGTGCTGCCAAAGATCAAGATGGAACCGACGTTTGCCTGGTACTGGAAGCTCAATGTCGAGCACGTCAAGGTGAATGGACAGCCCAATCTTCGCGCCAGACTGTGGGTAGCTCACGATTAACTCACCCGTGTACTGATCGCTCGGAATGCCGCGTGGTACTTCGATGGTTATCCAGAACAGCCGTCGGTTGTTGGCACGAATCTCTGCCGGGATATCTCTATATAGCGGGTCACCCAACATTACGGAATCGGTCCGCCGATCTCGATCGTGATCGGTTTCGCAATTCCCCGCTCGGATGTCGCCTCGCACGTAACCTATCTCACGCACTTCGATTGAATTCGTCGAAACGGTTGCGTCGTTGCTAGCAAGGTCGGTGAACGACAATTCAATGGTATCGTGCCTGGAGTTGGTCGCGACCCACAGCTGTTTGTGAATCTTTTCGCCGCGCCAAGCTACCGATTTCCAGTGTACGTTGAGTGGTGGCCGGACCTCCGCCGATGTACTGTCACGCACATACGCGCTAACAAAAGAGGCGCCAGGTTCATTGTGTTCAATCGGTCCAGCGGCGCAGCCGACCGCCAGAACGAGGAGCGCGGCCAACACTACCGAACTCTCAAACCTCCTACGCATGCCGTTCTGGTTTGTTTCTAGTTGCGCAGGTACTCGGCCACGTTCTCGGCAACCGGATACCAATCACTGGGCTTGCGATAGTTGAGGCCGAGCGCTTCATAGCGCTCAAACTGGACCTCGAGCTTCTCCTTGAAATACTCGAAATCTTCGCGAGTGCCTTCTTCAGCCCAAGCCAATTCAGAAAGTGCCGATAACCGAGGGAACATCATGTACTCCATGTATCGCTCGGTCTGAATGAATTCAGTCCATAGCGCTGCCTCAACACCCAAAACCAACTGTCGCTCGTCCTCGGAGAAATCCTTTGGAATCGGGTCCCATCCGTAGATGAGTTCTAGTGAGTTTGGGCCGTTGTCGTTCCCTTCCCAAGGAGCTCCAGGCTCCCCGGGGGCCTGCGCGTAATCCAGATACAAGTGATCGGATGGTGAGACTACGATTCGATGCCCAGCCTCGGCCGCGAGCTTCATCGTCTCTGGCTTGTGCGATCTCCACCACTGTACGATGGTCTGATCATCTAGTCCGTACGCGGAGACCTCATCCCACGCTATCGGCGTCTTCCCCTTCGAGATCAAGAAGTCTGCAATCGTTCGGTCGAACAGTGCCTCGAGTTCATGAATGGATGTAAAGCCGTGGCGCGCCATAGCATCCTGCACGTCCGGCAGTGTTTCCAGCACATGGTTGCGAAGCTCATCGCCGCCGAAATGGACGTATGGGCCTGGGAAGATATCTATGACTTCGCTCAATACCGATTCCGCGAACTCTACTGTCTCGTCGCGCCCAATGTTCCAGGTGATCAGTCCGTCGAAGTGTTCGGGGTATGCCCGTGCAGCTGCGCCGCCATGCCCCGGCATATCAATCTCCGGTATCACGGTAATGTGGTGCAGTTTCGCGTAGCTAACGATGTCCTCGATGTCTTTACGGGTAAAGTATCTCGCCGGAGCATCTTGATCACTGATGTTTCCAATAGCTCCAATCTCGGTGAGTTTCGGAAACTGCGTTAGCTCGACTCGCCAACCTGGATCATCAGTTAGATGGAGGTGCAGGCGATTCAACTTGTGCATTGCCATTTGCTCAACGATCAGTTTTACGCGTTCCGCGTCAAAGAAATGCCTGGACACGTCCAACATGAACCCTCTCCACTCGAATCGTGGGGCGTCCTCGATGGCAACGCATGGGATTGTGACTGTCGATTGCGGCTCAACGCCGTAGATCGCTGGCGGCATGAGTTGAAGCAGAGTTTGAACAGCGTAGAAAGCACCAGCGTTGTCCGAGGCACGAATCGTAATTTGCTCGCTTGATACTTGCAGCGTGTAACCTTCCTTCGGCAAAACACCTGTATCGACATGTTGCAGCGAAATGTTGCCCCCGGTCGGTGATCCCGTATCTTGAATTGCGATACCGGCTGAGTTCGCTAGTTGATCAGCTAGATAAGTAGCCGAATCTGTGAACTCCGGGTCTGCTGAGATGATCGTAGCGGAGTCGATGACCAGTTCGCCGGCGCATCGTTGGGTGCTGGTTGGTTCTGGAATGACCACAACAGCGTTGGCGTCGCCTGCATGGTCGGCAACCGCGCTGGCGCAGCCAACGATTCCCACGAACAGACTGGGGAAAAGGATGCGTACAAGGAAGTGTCTAGACATCATCGAGTTCACTCTGGTCTTGCCGAACACCTGATTGAAAAGGAAGGGCGGAAGGCCCAGTACCAAGAGAATACTGCGCGCTTCCGCCCTTGGTCCAAACAGCTTCTGCGTACCGGGGGATGTACACAGCCAAACGAACCTCAGAACTTGTAACTTACGCCGAACGAGTACCGGCGGCCGTGTGCACGATACCGACCCAGGAATGTCGGGTCGTTGTCCGCGTAGGTAACGAAAGGCTGATCGGAGAGGTTTGCGAAGTCGGCTCGAATCTGCAAACTGTCATTCACATCGTATGACAGGGCCAAATCCCAAAACTCTGCACTCTTGACGGTCTGGAGTGCGTTCGGGCTCCAGTTAACCTGCTGTGTGCTCTCTCCGCTATAGCTGTAACCGAGGCGCGCCTCAAAACCATCACGGTAGTACCACAGTGTTGCAGCGCCGACGCTGTCAGCAAGACCGTTCATAGGCAGCGGGTTGCCGACCGGAACGATCTCTTCGATGTTGCTGTCATTGAATGCAACATTGACGTTAATTCCAAAATCGTTGAACGGTGCTGGCAGACCGGAGAACGGTGTTTGCAGGTTCAGTTCAACGCCCTGAATATATCCGCCTTCCGAGTTGACCGAGCTCACGATTGCCGCTGGCCGACCGTCGATCGGGGTGTCGTCGATATCGATGCCGATGTATGAGTCAAGATCCTTGTAGAACACAGAAATCGCGGCAATAGACTCCTCGTTAAAGTACCACTCGTAGCTGAGATCTAACTGATCAGCAATGAATGGCCTTAGCGCCGGATTACCGCCATCGCCAGTAACGGGTGCATTCGGATTTCCAGTGTCAACGTTGATGCTGCGCGCTGCACGAAGCTCATCAATTGGTGCTCGAGCAATTGCGCGTGCACCAGCGAAACGCAGGACGTGGTCAGGTGCAATCTCGAAGTTCAGATTGAAGCTCGGAAGAACATCATCGTAGGTCAGTCCTCCTTGGCCTGGTTCTGGTGTGCCATTAACGAACAGTGTTCCGTAACCCGTTTGTTCGGTTTCGAAGTAGCGCACACCGAAGTTGCCGTAGACCGGAACATTTCCCCAATCGGTTTCGATTCCGACCATGACAAAGGCAGCTACTGTATCTTCAGTAACACGCCAACTGCCGAATGGGTCGAGCGGGCGATTGCTGGTGTCGAAGCCACCATAAAGAGCTTGCTGCGCGGCATCAAAATCCAGCTGGATCATTGGAAGCTGCCCGTCCATCAAGTAAGGAGTGGCAAGGGAGGGATCCACAGCGCCTACGACCGGGTCCTGGCTCCAGTTGCGGCGATCCAGTTTCTTTTCTCGATCCGAGAAACTCGCGCCGAATGAGATGAATGAAAAAGTCTCACCACCGAGCTCACGTTTCAATTCCAATGTTGCGGAGGTTACTTCGTCCGTCAGGTCATCGAAGTTGTCGACGATCATGCCACCCACTGAGTAGTTGGCCACATCAAGGATGTCGCTCTCGCCGGCTATGTACTGGATGACCGGACGCTCAGAACGATAGTCATACTGCACAGTTCCGGGCAGGCCTGCGTAGAACATCTGCATGCCCCGCCAGACGTTGTCCCGTGTGGCTTCGGAGAAGGCGATATCGCCCTGGAGCGACCAGCTATCAGACAACTGGAACTCACCATTCAATCCTGCCGACACTAACGTGTTGTTCTGGTGCCACCGAGCGGCCGCCAAGGTTATCCAAGTAGCACCTGAAGAGATTTCTCCACCGACAACATTGTTGTTGATCACCACAGGATTATTGAATGCACCCGCGTCGGCCTGCCAGTTATCCCAGTTATCCCAACAGCACGCCCAGTGGTTGTCTTCTTCTTCTGTGATCAACCAATCCGTGTAGTACGCATCAATGCCGATCGACACCGCGTCCGAGGGTCGAAACTCGAGCTTGGCGAGGTAGCTCTCACGCTCGGCTGAACCACCCAACAGCGCAGGGCCGGCACCCCATGGCGCGTAATCCGGATTGCCGTCGTAATCGACATCTGCGTCGGAGAAGGTGTTCCATCCCCAATTGTCGTAGTGCGACAGAATCGTGGGCTGGTCCTGGTAGCTGAAACCGATTGCAAGTCCGACAGTACCGTCAGCGTATTGGTCAATATACGAACCACTTGCGCGAAGCCCCTTATCGTCTGTGTTCGGTCGTTCTCCTGTCATGTCGTAGTAGAGCCCGCTCGCTTTAAGCGATACAGCACGCTCCGGCTGGTCTAGAGGGCTAATCGTCTCGAGGTTGATCGTTGCCGAGATGCCGCCCTCACGGAGATTTGCGCTTTGCGTCTTGAAGACTTGCGCGCCACTAATCAGCTCCGACGGGAACTGTTCGTATCGGACGATGCGGTCAGGCTCGGCTGTCGCGATTTCTCGACCGTTAAATGTGGCGAGTGAAAGGCGAGGACCCAATCCGCGAGCAACAATCATGCTGTCGTTGCCGCGATCCTTCGTCGCGAACAAACCCGGCAATCTCGCCAGAGTATCGGCGATTGTTACGTCGGGAAGCTGCCCGATGTCTTCGGCGGAGATCGCCTCGGATACCTCGAACGTATCCCGCTTTCGATCAATCGCTCTTTTCAAGCTATTTTGGTAGTCACCATAGACAACGACTTCCTCAATCGCATCGTCGTCTTGAGCGAGCGCAGAGCTGGTCGCCAAGACTGCGGCGCCTGTCGCAAGGAGTGAAAAAAGGAGTGTTTTCGAATTCATCATGTCCCCCATGAACTGTCGTCTAATCAAAACCTATCGTAAAGCGAAATCGCGAGACCAAAGTCCACGAAACTTTCATTAGGTTACGAAAACTAGCACGGTTTCTGATTTGCACGCAAGGCGGATGCCCCAAGTTTTGTTAGTAAACGGGGAAAAACGGCATAGATTCAGAGGGTTGGCTCAATAGCCCATTCTTGAAACGAAAGCTTACGAAAGGTTTCGGCGCGCTACGCGGCGCAATAATCCAGCCGGCCTCGCCTCCAGACGCGGACAACCTCCGTTTTGCGATTCAATTCGACCAAATCGGCAAATCGACCTTCGACAATGCTTCCAATGTCATTTTCCTGGCGAATAGCGGTGGCCGGATAGACTGACGCCATCCGCACCGCTTCTTCGAAAGGGAGCCCTGTGAATTGGGTGGTATTCCTGACCGCATCGATCATGGATAGGTGGGAGCCGGCAAGCGACCCTGCCGCATTTCGAAGCACACCATCGCACACTTCTATTCGTTCGCCGCCGAGCTCAAAGAAAGGCTGTAAAGATCCAACAGTGGGCATCGCGTCAGTCACCAGAACTGCACCGCCACGATACTTGGCACTCACCGCAAGCTTGAATGAGGTCGGGTGAACATGGTGGCCATCTGCAATGATGCCGAAACACGTGGACTCGCCCTCGAGAGCAGCACCGACAACGCCAGGCTCCCTGCTTCCGAACGGCGTCATAGCATTAAACAGGTGCGTATATCCTGAGATACCAACTGCCTCCGCTCTTTTGCAATCGTCGTATGTGGCAGCCGTGTGACCAGCAAATACGATTACGCCGGATTGAGCTAGTGCCTGGACAAACTCCCGTTCGTTTCTTTCTGGTGCCAGCGTGACCATTGTCACCGCCAGGGAGCCCAGCGAAGTAAGAATCTCTATGGCTTCATCGTCCAATGTCCTGAACTTGGATTCGTCATGCGCGCCTTTGCGTTCCGGGTTGAGAAACGGTCCTTCAACGTGAATGCCGATGATCCCGGGCACACCCTCTTCGATGGCTTCACACACTGCACCCATTGCCCGCCTTATCACCGCATAGTCATCACTGATCAGTGTCGGCAGCAATGTTGTTGTTCCAAATTGAACGTGGGCATCCGAAATTGTCCGCAATGCGCCAACGGTTGGGGATTCATTGAACAATACGCCACCACCACCATTCACCTGAATGTCGACGAAGCCGGGCAACAGTCGATTGCCGCCAAGATCTATTCTTTCCGCGCCCTTTGGAGGAGGTGCGCCGGACTTCTGGATCGAGGCGATCTTTCCCTGACGAATTGTCAACGATCGATTAGACCGCGCCTTTGCGCCCTCTAGAGTGGTCGCATTATCAAGAAGCAGTGTCTTCACAAACCCGCACCGACCATTGCGGCACCCCGGACGCCGCTGTCATCACCGAACATGGCTCGACGTATTGGCGGCGGTGACACTCCAGTCAATAGAAGCATTTCCACAGCGCCGGGAAGCTGATCATAAAGCTCCTCGACATTCGACATTCCACCGCCGATCACTATGATTTCTGGATTGCTGTGCAGAACTATTTGCGAGAATGCGCTTGCAACGCATTCGATCCAGACTTTGAACACGTTTTCGGCCGCTCGATCCCCGTTTCGCATTCTCGCAATGCACTCGGCGGGCTTCACGGCGTCTTGCAAATAGTGAAGCGCGATATTTGCGAGCCCCGGACCCGAGGCATACATTTCAGTGCATCCAGATTTGCCACACACGCAGTCAAAAAGCGGCAGGGCATGCCTGGCAACGACTGTCGCTGGAATTGGATTGTGTCCCCATTCGCCCGCGATGCCGTCTACCCCTATCCTGGGAATGCCGTCGCGGCAGTATCCGCTGGCGGACCCGGTCCCCAGAATTACGCCGACCATCGTCGAGAAACCTTCGGCGGCACCACCTCGGGCCTCCGACAAGGCGAATGCTCGGACGTCATTGATGCAAGGAACGTCCCTGCCAATGGCGCCAGCAAGGTCGTCGGCCACACGGTGACCATTCAGACAAGGAACATTCGTAGAGACCGACGTACCGGCCTGGTCTACGATTCCAGCGAGCCCCAGCCCTACGGAGCTTTCGCTCCCAAATTCCTGGTCTGCGCCATGCACTAATGCGCGGACTGACTCTACGAAATCTGAATAGTCGGTGGTCGGGGTTGCTATGCGATGAGTGTGAACGCGGGCAAACCCCTCATCGAAAACAGCAAACTCGGTCTTTGTTCCACCGACGTCGATTCCGTAGTGCATGACCATTTCCGTCAGTCATTCGATCTCGAATAAGGGTGAATTGTGACACCCTGGACAACACGATTCACTTCCCCTGATGGACAGGGCGAATCAACACTTCCACCCAGTGAGTACGAGTACAGGAAAGCGAGGATTTGACAGTAGGTGATATAGATCAGCGACAACCAAACGTCTTCGATCTCCCATTCGGTTCCTGGAAACATGGCCGGTAAGCTCAGCTCAACAACGCGTGACGCCTGATCGTCGGATCGAAGTTCGGACAGCAAATCATCGTCATACTTGCGCGTATACTTGCTCGAAGACACCAGTTGAATTACGACCGTTTTGGGTGAAATGACGATTTTTGGCCCGTGCCGAAAACCCAGCGGCGTGTCGCTCATCACTGTTAGGTGACCAGCGGCAAGTTCCAGACATTTCAGGGCGGCTTCGCGTGCAGTGCCAGCCAATGCACCAGAGCCAAGCACAACCAGTCGATCGAATCCGCTCTCTGCTAGCGCTGCAATTTCAGAAAACCTCGTATCGATTACTTTCTCTGCAGCCTCCGCAGCCAGTTCCAGTTGCTTGTTGCATGGCGTAAACACAGACGCACAGGACACCAGCATTGATGTATAGCTGCTGGTCATCGCGAATCCTTTATCGTTTGTGCCTTCAGGCATCAAGAGGCAATACGCATTCGAGCTTCCTTTCGCATAGTTCGCGAGCGCGCCATCTGGATTGCAGGTAAAGATCAGGTGGAAGCACTTCGAGAGTAGTGTGTCGCCCAACTCGACCGTCGCGACGCTTTCGGGACTATCACCCGATCGCGCGAACGAGACGATTATCGTTGGCCGATCATCGAGGAGAAACTGATCTGGGTCCGCAACAAGATCTGTCGTGCTTACGGAGCGAAAATCGATACTGTTTTCTCGGGCAAAGGACTTTTGTAGCCATGCCGCTAGCGTATCTCCGATAAACGCAGAGGTGCCGGCACCGCAGAATAGAACTTGAGCTCTGGGCAGCGCAAGCTTTGGAATCAGCCAGGTCTGAATCTGCTGTCTTGCGGTCTCGACGGCTGCACAAGCCTCGCGCCAAGCTCTTGGCTGCTGAGCAATTTCGATCGCCGTAGACAAGCTGTTTCTTCCGGCGAGCTCGGCCGATTCGATTCCGAAGTAAGATGCCTTGTCCTGTTCAAGCTGTAATGCCGGTTTAACGCTAACCATTTCCCTGACATGCCTCCGAGTAGTCTTTGCTCACCTTCATAATGTGGCGAATCACTAGCTCTTCCGGAGAGGTCGTTTGCGATTCCGATTTTTCTTGATTTAGTGAGGTAGGTAAGTATTGGCTAAGAAGCGGTTGCGGAAGCTCTCTTTCTGAGAGGTTCTCAAACAGCTTTGCGACCGCTTTTTTGATCTTTGGGTGGGGCCAGTAGTACCGAATACGATCGCTATAGCTATAACGTCGGAAGACCCGACCTAACGGCTCTTCGGTCGGATAATGCTTGTTCCAGTAGTCCGGCTCGGCCAGCATCACTTGTTCACAAACATCCAAAAGGTTTGAACGATCGGCGTTCGATACTAGTTCGGCTTCTATGTTGGCAAGGCCGAACAGCGCTTCTCGCATCACGAACGTCAGTTGTGGGCCGACCTTCAAAATGGCGAAGTGGTCACCAACCAGTTTCCCGTACGCCGAAGCGGTCTGGTAGTCAGTGGAGTGCGCTTCGTAAACCAGTCTCGGAAAATCCAAGATCGCCTTGCTTAATTCTGTGGCCTTCTCCGCATCGTAGTCATGAATGTCGATGTGACTGAACTCGACGCCGGGTTGTACCACCAGACCAACAACGCGCCCCCAGGCAGAAGCGAGACCCGCTTCCTTGAATGCCCGATAATGCGTTTCGATAGTGTTTCTCGCGCGTTCGACCGTTGTTACTTCAAGCTCATCTACCTCTTCGGTCTCACCGCCGGGAATTGGTACCTCCGTCCCAATAATGTAAACGGGGCGGACATTCAGTCCCGTTTCCTCAGCAGCTTGCTCTGCTGCAATACACATCTGAACCGTTCGGTAGGCTACAACATCATCGCTCAATGGGGCCGACTCGCCGGCGCAAGGCATACTCGCGTCGAGGTGGATCTTCTGAAATCCTGCCGCGACATAGGCTGCTACTAGCTCGCGCGCCTTGTTCATTGCGTCGGACACTGATTCACTCGTCCAGCACAATGGGCCTAGATGGTCACCACCCAGAACAATTCGATCGCGCGCCAGTCCGACTTCGTCGGCGATCGCATGAACGAACTTTGGGAAATCGGACGGTGTCATGCCGGTATATCCACCGAACTGGTTTACCTGGTTTGCCGTGGCCTCTATGAGAACGATCGTGTCGTCGAGAAGTGCTTGCTTCATTGCGGCTTTCAGCACCAGCGGGTGTGAGGCACAAACTGAGTAGATCCCTGTCTGGATCCCCCTACGGTTGAGCTCAAACGAGTCCAACATTCGACCCAAAGCGTTTGCTGGTTTTTCCTGAGTTACAGCGTTCATTGGCTGATGAGGCTCCGAATAACGAAAACACCACTTGCGGCAGCGAGTAGCAAAAGAACTACCGCCAGCAGCGTCGTCCCGTAAAGGAGATTTCCTATTCCGAACAAGGTGGCGTAGACCAGGACACAACCCAGGAAGACGTTCAGGATGCCGCGCGGTATCTCGCCCGTTGATTGAACGCGATCGGAAATCGGCTGCATATTTGCGACCGTCCTCCATCCCGGCCCTTGAGGACGTAACAACCGGTAGAATGAAATAAGTGTCGTTTTGTCGGTGGCCGGACCCAGTATTGCCACGACGACCCATGCGACTGTTGTCACTCCAACGCCAGCAATGAGCTTTTGATACGAAGTCCAGTCTGGCAGGTTTGCGAACTGAAAGAACAACGCAGCGGCGAACGACACAACCATGGCGGTCACTTCGCTAAAAGCGTTTATGCGCCACCAGTACCAGCGCAACAAAAACAACAGTCCCGTGCCAGCACCGACAGTCAGCAGAATATTGAATGCCTGAAGTGCGCTTTCCAGCAACAAAGCGAAGCCGCTAGCCAGAATCATCAGAATCACAGTCGCAATGCGACCCACGCTGACCAACCTCTTCTCGGATGCGTTTGGGTTTATGAATCGTTTGTAGAAGTCGTTGACGACATACGATGCTCCCCAGTTGAGCTGGGTTGAGATCGTAGACATGTACGCGGAGACTAGCGACGCCATCACGAGGCCCAACAGCCCAACTGGCAGGAATGTCAGCATCGCGGGGTATGCAAGATCGTGATTGATTACGCTGGGGTCGATTGCTGGGAATGCTTGCTCGATCGAATCAAGCGTTGGGAAAACCACTAGTGAAGCCAGCGCCACGATTATCCATGGCCAAGGCCGCAGTGCGTAGTGGGCCAACTGGAACAACATCATTGCACCGGCGGCGGCGCGCTCATCTTTTGCAGCCAACATGCGTTGCGCAACATAACCACCGCCACCGGGTTCCGACCCTGGATACCAAACACTCCACCACTGGACCGCGAGCGGGATGATCAGGACCGCGATTACAGCCTCGGTGTCATTGAAGTCTGGGAAAAAGCTCAGTCGAGTGGCAACTTCCGGATGAGACAACAGTGCAGACAGTCCGCCAACTTCCGGTAATCCGACAGCGACCGTGGCAGCGGCAATCGCACCGATCATCGAAATCACGAATAGAATTAGATCCGTAATAACGACACCGACAAACCCGCCCAAGGTACTGAAGACCACCGTTACGAGGCCCGCCACAACAACAGTTTGCATGGGCGTGAAACCGAGCATCACCGCACCGATCTTAATCGCCGCAACGGTAACCAGAGCCATGACCATCACGTTGAAAAAGACGCCCAAGTAGATCGCCCGAAACGCGCGTAGACCGGCTGCAGCCTTGCCGCTGTACCGAATCTCATAGAACTCAAGGTCCGTCATTACGCCCGATCGGCGCCATAGCCTCGCGTACAGAAAGCAAGTGAACATGCCCGTAATCAGAAACGCCCACCAGATCCAGTTACCGGAGACCCCCTGGGTTCGAACAATTTCGGTGACGAGGTTTGGCGTATCAGTAGAAAACGTTGTTGCAACCATCGATATGCCGAGCAACCACCAAGGCATGTTGCGACCCGACAGAAAAAACGAGCTACTGCTTTGTCCGGCACGACGGCTGACGAATACACCCACGCCTAGAGAGATCGCCAGAAACGTGGTGATAATCACCCAATCGAGCAAGGCTAACTGCACGTCTTCGTTCCCCAAATAGTTGATAAGGCACAGCGGGAATCATGCAGAACCTTCGATCCCCACAAAACGAAAGCATATCACCACTATATGAGCTTTCACAACCTTTCGTTTTGTTATGATTGATGAAGCGCGCCACCGCACGCGAAGCGTGCGAGTTGATGGGGAAACTCGGGGGGCAGGATTTGGACGGGGATCTAGTTGCCAACCAGATGAACGTCGACCCCGGAAGACCTAAGTAAATCAACAACTTCAGGGGGGGCGCCGGCGTCTGTTACGAGCGTGTCAATCTCGGTATGCCGGCAAATGATGTGGGAGCCTCGGCGGCCAAACTTGGACGAGTCCGTCACAGCGATGATTTCACTGGCGACGTCACACATAATTCGATTGAGGCTGGCCTCCTGCTCAAAATGTGTTGCAATCCCTACGGACGTATCGAAACCGTCGACGCCCAAGATCAATCGATCAAAATGCATGAATCGCAGGCTATCTTCAGCCTGACGTCCGTAAAACGACATGGATTTCGGACGCAGCGTACCGCCGGTAACTTTGATCTCTATGTCCGGCGCATCTGCTAGGGCTGTTGCGATATTCAGCCCATTGGTCATCACCGTGAGTCCGCTGCGATTTGCGATGCTCCGGGCAACCTCTTCGGTAGTTGTCCCCGAATCGATCAGCACGCTACGTACATCATCGCCCAGCAGATTTGCTACCGCCTCTCCCAGCCGCCGCTTGACCGCCTGGTTTTCATTGTATTTTTCCTGAACCGAAAGCTCTCGAGTCAGACGGGTACTGGCGACCGCTCCGCCTCGCGACCGAACCACGAGGCCGCGACTACTCAAGGCGTTCAAGTCATTTCGAATAGTGACTTCGGAAACCTGGAACATGCGAGACAGGGCATCGACGTCAACACGACCCTCGGATTCCGCGATCCGCACGATTTCCTTGCGGCGCTCAATCAGACTAGGCATTAGGTTCTCTTTCTTACGCGGGGCCTTATGCTAGCAGTTTCGAAACCTTTCGCAACTTGCGGTTATCGCACGGTCTGAAGGGTCGGCGAGCGCTATTAACAAACTTTATTGTGCTATTAACAAAGACTTTGTCTTATTAACAATCTTTATTGTTCCTGCACATGATGCCTGTCCTTCCTATTTATTCATCCGACCGTAATTGACTTGGCCAAATTTCACTGATGATCAACGTGACCCGTCGTGACCGCGGCGTCAGTCAGGCCGCTGCACGCAGGTACTCATGATGAAGCCCTCCGCAGTGAGCTTTCGATACGATCGGACCACGGTTGGGCGGATGGACGGCACGCCTGGCAGGTGCATCCTTTCCAATGGATAAGTGCGTTCTGGCTTTGTTGTAGTAGCGTACGTAGTTCCCAATGATTCGGCGTAGATGTCGCTCTCCAAGGACGATTGTGTGATCCAGACATTCCCGGCGAATCGACCCGATCACGCGCTCTGCATATGGGTTCTGCCACGGTGACCGCGGTGCAGTGATGACCTCGCGCAGTCCCGCTGACGCCACCTGGCGCTTGAAAACGGCACCGAATATCGCATCGCGATCGTGGAGCAGGTATGTGGGCACATCGTCGGTGCCGATTGCCTCGAGTAGCTGCCGCGCGGTCCAGATAGCGGTAGGGTGCTCGGTCGCGTTCGCACGCAGTATCTTGCGGCGATCATGACTGAGGACCACCAACACGAACAGCACGCGAAATGTTGCTGTTGGCACGGTGAAGAAGTCGACCGCGATGATGTCCTTGGCATGGTTCTCCAGGAACGAGCGCCAAGTCTGCGATGGTGGTCGTCTGTCCCAGACCATGTATTTTGAGACCGTCGCTTCGGATACGTCGACACCAAGCTTCAAGAGCTCACCGCGAATCCGTGGCGC
>CBDCZL010000015.1:0-6655 GCA_965224505.1 Woeseiaceae bacterium | reverse complement strand
CCTTCATCTTTTTTATGCTGTTTGATTCCAGAATGGTCCGCAAAGGGACAAGGCCATAACTAGCGGCCTTCTGGCACGAGATAGACAGTAATTCTCTTGCCCACACTGGGTGGTTATTGGACTCGTTGCAACTAGAGAGTAGGTTTTGGTCGGGGTGATCAGGACATTGCGTCAGATTCTCTATCCGAACGGCTAACGAATTGACGGTCCTCCGCAATAGGGCTACTTCTTCGGCAAGTTCATGTTTCTCACGGCTTGTACACTTCACAGCTTTCTCCTTTTACTGCCCATTGACGGCAGCAAATATTGAATACACGTCAAATCGCTTCCGCACTCAGGTTCGATTCTCTGAGCGTAGGGCTCGGCAGTTCCTCAACGCTAGGAAAGAAGTCGCCGCTGAACATCGCTTCTTCCAATTTGTCCAGATGCTGGTTCTCGATGATGACTGAGTCGTAGATCGTTAGGACTGGAATATTGATCTTCGTAAACGCTCGGATGATGTTCATCATCAATTCTGATTCATAGAACTGAACTAGATTTCCGTGCTCGAATCCTTGGAGGTAGTGCTGCGCAATAGTGCTGTGTTTCTCAAGGAACGCGCGAAGAATCTGCATTGGCTTTAATCCAGTTCCGACATTTCGACTCACCGCATTTGCGAATCCTTTTGGTGAGGACGAGTTGAGCGCAATGGTCACGAGCTTTTTAACTGTCGATCTATCAACTGGTAGTCCGCCAACCTCCACATTATAGGCGTCACGAAATCTGTCATAAGGCTGTCCGGTCTCAAGCATGTAAAGCACGTTCACATGGCTCGACGGAAAGTCGATTTCCGATGTTGGGTTTTCATTAATGAAGAGAAAATTTCGATCTCTTTTGGAGAGGTGGCACCATGGGCCAACTAAGCGTCCCCCTTGCCAAAAACAACCATTCAGGAACGTTCTTCGAATCTGAGAACCGTCATACTCGACGTACTCATCTGGGCTATCCAGCCACACATCCGATTTATTGATTAGTTTGATGTAGTCCTGGAGGTTGCGGCGGGCTGTGTGCGTGAAGTCGGTATCAATGTAATCAGTAAGGACTCGGTTTGAGTCTTTGAGCCTGATAATTTCCGGTTTCTCTCGCGAGCATGATTCGGTACTCCAATCATCAGTTGAAAACCGGAGAAGCAAATCTCCAGTAGCACTGATCGTGGTCAGGCTCCTTCGTGATGGGTCGTCGGACGCTGTGCCAATATTCTGATTGGTCAACCCAACTTTGGTGAGGCCATTGAGGGCGGATATGAGTGAAGCAGCCCCAATTCTTCGCGGATTGTAACGAGTGGGGAGCATTGAATTTCGGCTTCTGGGAACGCCGATAGTCTTGTCACGGTGAACAAAAAGGTTTGCAAGAAGGCAGTTGAGCGCGGCGTATTGCTCTTTGCGTTTCAGGCCGATGTGCTGACCAATTGCTTGAACTGTCTCGATTGCTTGTGGATCGGCGACGCAGAGTCCGGGTTCATAAAGTAGGTCCATATTTCTTTCCTTTGTCGGTGAATGTGTATTTGGTTCTGAAGGCGGAACGCGGAGCGATATACGCTGCCAATCGTCCTTGCAGTATTGGAACGGCGAATCGTCCTGACAGTGCCCGAGTGCCAAGAACCCTAGAGTTGAAATTGGTCAATACCCTGCTGGTGAAAGACCCAACTACCCACCCAATCCTTCAATTCAATCGGAGAGTGTTGGTACTGCTATCTAGGTGTCGGACTACACGGGTCCAAAAGATCAACCCACCCTATCCCCAGGCTCTAGCTTCCTTCGTCATCGCTGGGAGAAACATGCGGTAATCGACCAACTTGGTAGGGGGTGCGCGGTACCGAATCAGATGTAATACATCCGTGATGCTTGTGCGCGACCCAGTCTCGATCTGACAAGCATTGAAGGTCGAGGGGTGGAGTTCCTTTGATTCCTTGCGGATCGTCCGGGAGACGGCATCTGAGGGGCCCTGGATGAAAAATCGCTTGCTAGGACAAGATGTGTCAGGTAAACTAACGTCTTCCAAAACTCTACCTTCATCATATTATAGATAGGTTATTATGTCAAGCGAAATTCGTTTGGCCTTCTATCCTGCGCTCTCTACCTGTAGAGCATTTCTCAAGTTTTTGTCATCCTGGAGCCTAGATAAAAGTAGTAATAACAAATGGTTATCGGGATACAGTACTTACTGGTAAGGACGTTTCGAGTCTTCAGGTAGCCAGGCCCCTCATTTGAGAGGCATAGACAGACAGCAGCGTTCTGGGCGCTAACTTGCGCGCAAAATAGTCAGATATTCGCCAAATTATGGCCAATCCAACACCATATTAGGTTCAGACTTAGTAAACTTTGCCGAAAATGTATGAAAACGGCTGAGAAGGACTTCCGAAAATGCCCCAAGTTGTTGATCTAGCAAGAGCACGAAGCAGTGTCCCAACCAACAAAAACGGCAAAGTTCTGCCACCCATAAGAAAGCCAAACGCTGCGCTAAGGCGACGAGAACACCTGACCCCGTCGGAAATGGAAGATGTTATTCATGCTGCGGGACGGATCGGGCGGCAACCTCACCGGGATCGAACGCTGATCATGCTGATGTACCGACATGCCCTGCGTGTGGGCGAAGCGGTTTCTCTTCGGTGGGATCAGATAGATATGCGTGAAGCGGTAATCCACGTTGCTCGTCTAAAAAACGGCCGCCCAAGCACTCATCCATTAAGAGGGCCGGAGTTGCGTGCTCTGAGACGATTGAAGCGCGAAGGCAAAAGTTCGGCATACGTCTTCGCCTCCGAGCGCGGTGGGCCCCTGTCAACAAGAACCGCGAGGCATATAGTGACCAGAGCCGGGCAGGAAGCAGGGCTGACAATGCCAATCCATGCACACATGTGCCGCCACAGTTGTGGCTACTATTTAGCTAATAAAGGATTTGATACCAGGGCGATACAGGAATACTTTGGCCACACAAGTATCCAAAATACGACTCGCTATACGGAGCTGTCAGCGTCGAGATTCAAGGATTTCTGGAAAGACTGAATCGGTCAGAATTTCAAGGGGGGTACCCCCAAATATATAAGTCCGCCCAGCTCAATTGATCGCTCTGTAAATTGCCATCGCGAGTATTTGCAAGAAACGCGCTACTTACTGAGTTTGAGTTACGGAAATCACTCTACGGACTCTTGAGGAGCCAGCATCAAACTCTAAGACGACTGTCCAGTACATAGGAACTTTGTTGCCAAGTGAGTTCTCCGCACGAACCATAGCTGTATAGAAGTATTCGTTGCCATTGATGGGGCCGTACCTATGCTCCGTGAACTTGGCCGTCGTAGGGAACTTTAGTTGTTGCCGAATAGCATCCTGTCCAATCGTCATCGCTTCGACATTCCGATCAGACGTTAGGCGACTTTGACCGGAGCTACCGCCACAATCGACGAGATTGCTAAGTACCACTAGGGCTATAAATGCGGCTATCCATTGCCATGCGGACATCTTCTTGACTGCATCGCCTATGGTCATGTCTTCCGGAATTGAGTCGAGCTTCATATGCTTAAACCGCAAATATTCCAAATACGACAATACTGAATGCTCCGCTAATCTTATGTGATCAGAATCACGAATACACCCTTTAAGGACTATTCTTTAAAGGTGTTTACCTTGCCTGGTCATGGCAGCGCATTCGCAATCAGAAAAGCGTCTGAGGGCAGTACTAAAAGAGCTGCGCGAGGAGGCTGGACTAACTCAAACCGAGTTAGGTAGCAAAGTGGGCGAACCACAACAAGTTGTTAGCAAAATAGAGCGTGGTGAGCGGAGGCTCTATGCCACTCAGCTTTTCGAGTATTGCAAACGGGGATTCAAAATAGGGCCCAAGGAGTTCGCAGAGCGGTTCGAAAAGCGGCGGTAAGCCTGCTGAGTCTTGTATCGCGTTGCTCGTCGGGCCAAGTAAATGGCCTCGGCTTCCACTCGTCTGTACCATAGTCACTCTCTACCATCAGTCCTTTCCGATGGCGAAAATCAGTATCTGAGATAGACATGGAAAAAGCAGGACTTCTTGTACAGCAGTCATCTCTTCCCGGCCTCTGCGAGGTCGAGAATGCGATTGATGAGCTATCCCGGGCGGGGTCAGAAGAGAGAGGTGCGATATTTACTCGACGCGAGGTCGTTGATTTCATCCTCGACCTGACTGGCTATACAGTCGATGCGGATTTGGCCAGGACAAGGATTCTGGAGCCGTCTTTCGGTGAGGGAGATTTCCTTGTCGCGATCGTTGAGAGACTGCTCGGCTCTTACAAACTGGCTGGTGGCCAAATCGAAGATGTCTATGAGAATCTCGCGCAATGCGTGCGAGGCGTTGAGCTGCATCCGGAGTCTTACAAACATACCTCTTCAAAGATCAAAGATGTCCTAGCCGAGAATGGGGTGCCGCCTGAGACCTCGAAGAAGCTGGCTGCGTCTTGGCTCCTACAGGGGGACTACTTACTCTCCAATTTAAAGGACGACTTCACGCATGTCGTAGGAAATCCGCCGTACGTACGTCAGGAGATGATTCCTGACATTCTTATGGCGGAATACAGGAAGCGTTACGAAACAATCTATGATCGAGCTGACCTGTATGTCCCGTTCATAGAGAAATCTTTAGGGCATCTCGCGAAGGGGGGGAAGCTGGGATTCATTTGTGCCGACCGATGGATGAAAAACCGATACGGCAAGCGGCTTCGAAATCTTGTCGCATCCCAGTATCGGTTGAACATATATGTCGATTTGGTCGGCGCACCCGCATTTCTCGCCGATGTAACTACCTATCCTGCAATCTTTATCATCGGTAACGAGGAGCAAGGCCCGACACGAATAGCCCTTAGGCCGGAGATAAACCGCCGCATATTAGGAAGTCTGGCAGAGGCATTAACGAGTTCTCGCAAGCCCAGTAAACGCAGCGGCGTCCATGTCATGAACTACATAGGGTCAGATAACGACCCTTGGCTCTTGGATCGACCAGAAGAGCTAAAAGTAATCCGCAGACTTGAGCGTGACTACCCACGAATCGAAGATGCTGGCTGCAAGGTGGGAATCGGCGTTGCAACGGGCGCTGACAAAGCATACATCGGACCATACGATGACCTGGATGTTGAAGATGATCGGAAGCTGCCGTTGGTCATGACGCGCGACATCAATTCGGGCGAAGTGCAATCCAGGGGGTTGGGTGTCGTAAACCCGTTCGCGGATGAAGGCGGTGTGGTATCTCTTGATGATTACCCAAGATTGGAACAGTACTTCGAGGCTCGTCGCGAACAAATTGATAAGCGGAACGTCGCCAAGCGAAATCCCAACAGTTGGTTCCGTACAATTGATCGGATATACCCGGATATAGCGCGAAAACCAAAATTGCTAATTCCTGATATTAAGGGTGACGCGCACATAGTGTACGAAGACGGCAAGTACTACCCTCATCACAACCTGTATTACATCTTGTCAGAGGAATGGAACCTTCGAGCATTGCAAGCCGTATTGAAATCTGGGGTCGCTCGGCTGTTCATATCAGTTTACTCGACTCAAATGCGAGGCGGTTTTCTGCGGTTTCAGGCCCAGTATTTGAGGCGCATTCGAATACCCGCATGGCGGGACGTGCCCGAAGCGACTCAGGCGCGCCTGATAGAGGCCGGAAAGAGCGACGATGAGATTGTCCGTAATGAAGCTGTTTGCGAGCTTTACAACCTCAGCGATGAGGAAAAGCAGGTATTCATGACTGCCGTGGGGTCCAGTTAATGCCGATTGATCTCGCCAACTATGACGCTAAGGCAAACGAGGCTATTCGCCTTTTCTGGGGAAACCGGGCAGAAGCGGCGGAACGGCAGCGGCAATCCGGGAGGGCTGATCAAGGCGAGCGTGCCGGAGTCACGTCCGGCAAGAACATGGACGGATTCCTAAGTCTGGCAGAGGGCATTGTTCAGGCCAACGGATTATGGACGGCAGAGATAAAAGTCAAAGGTTCGGTGCTTACCCTGCCGGGATACTTCAGACCCACAAAGCTCTGGGACATGCTTGTGATCGATAGAGGGGAGCTGGTGGCTGCTCTTGAGTTTAAGTCGCAAATCGGCCCGTCGTTTGGAAACAACTTCAACAACCGAACAGAAGAGGCGATAGGCACGGCCCACGACTTATGGACCGCATATAGGGACGGAGCACTTGGAGCGAACGCACCAAAGCCATTTGTTGGTTGGTTGATGCTTGTAGAGGATACGGAAAAATCACGCTCTCCCGTCAAGAATGTTTCCCCGAATTTCGATGTCTTTCCGGAGTTCGAGGGCGCGTCATATGTTGATAGGTATGACATTCTTTGCCGGAAACTGATCCAGGAACGGCTATATTCAGCGGCCTCTGTCGTTCTCACGGATCGAACTGTTGCCGAAAGTGGCACGTACGGCGAAGTCCAAGAACTGACAAACTTACGGAGTTTTGTCTCTGCTTTTGCTGCCCACATCGCCGCTGTTGCGGCCCGACACGGCAATTAGGTATTCCCAGCTTGAGCTGAATCACATCTAGATCGCGGGTCATGTGGCATCATGGTTGTCGAGCTACCATGTTGGTAGGACTACCTTAGCTTCACAGCTGGAGCCTGTGATGATTCAGAAAATCCATAGCTTTCTCGTTTATCC
>CBDCZL010000014.1:0-50065 GCA_965224505.1 Woeseiaceae bacterium | reverse complement strand
TCCTCCAACGCTGACATACACAAGCAAATCATTCGGTATGAAGACCTCGTAGCAAACCCGGATACAATTCAATCGGCCATCCTCGAAATGTTTGGGTTGGAATTTGACTCTACCTTTAGCGATTATCACCAGAAAAGCCACAAGCATAAGATACGCTACGAGGGCTCGAGGTCCTCTATGGACAAAAGCCTAAACAAAAGCAGCTCGGAGGTATCGAAGTCGTTTGTTGCGCGCTGGCGTGACGATGAGCACCGCGAGAGAATCATCAGCGAATTTTCAAGAAATCCTGATCTCTTCGAAATCCTGGAATTTCATGGATACGAGTCAAACAGGGATTGGTTCGAGCCGTATGTCACCTGTAGAAATCCAGACCTCATCTGACAGTTACCGATTCTGATGAGGCGACCGTCAGGAAAAATCTAGTTCAATTTTTTCTCCTGCCAGATTTTTTTGCAGATCTCGAGCGTTTCCATCGGCGTCCTGCCGCAACACATTTTACCCTGATGCGTCCGCTCGAAATTGTAGTAACGAATCCACCATCGAGATCGTGCTGCAATGTCTCCAGATCGTCGTAAATCTTCTTGCAGAATGCAACACTGCAAGACTCATCGTGAACGGTCCTGTGGGGGTGCTCGCAGATGTCGTTCGTTTGCGGTAATTCCGTCCTGGTTTTCGTGTGATCGATATCGCTGATCGCCGGATACAGCTGATAATCGTGCTGTTCCGGTCGGCCACTGTACACCGTACCTCGACCGCGTAAGTGAGAAATCCTGCCAACTGATCCGTCATGCTGCAATGTGCAATTCAACGGATTCCCAAGCATTGCGCAGCAGCCCCAGTTGCCCGCGCAACAGGAGTAAAACACCTGCCATCTCCAGGCCCTCTTCCACCGCAGTCAATAGATAGTACACCACGTCGGGTGACGCGGATTCCCCCCCCAGGCTGTACATATACCATCCGCTGACGCCCTCCATGCCCACCGCCCCACTCACGTAGACAATACCGGCAAGAATCAGGTAGAAACGGGGCGCCCTGGGCAAGCGCAAAATCGCTGGAAGAGCCCAGACCGCCAATGCGGCGGCGGCAAGTCCGTATGGCAATATCCAGGCGAAATAGAGAATGCCTTCCTGACCAAACAGCTCCCGAGAAATTGGCATCAGGCGCTCGTGCAGCGCCGCGTACTCATCCAGCATCAGATAGAAAAACACGAATCCCAGGAACTTCCAGGCTGCCACCGGTGCCAGCCCGCGCCGGGCCGCAACCGATAGCGCGAAGAAAAACGAAGATCCCAGAAACATGAGGAAAACCTGGTACAACATACCGAATCCGCGCTCCTGATCCAGATCAAGTAGCGCCAGCAGACCAAATACATGGTCATGGCCGGTAACGTGTGTAAACAGAGTCGCTGCGACGTCGAGCAGAAGAAAGAACAGCGCAACAAATACAAGCCGTTTCATGATCCCGCCGACGCTGACGCCTATTCGCCACGACCTGAGTCCGCTGTCATTATTGTATTGCATGCTGGCTCCTGCCCAATTGAATCGCTTGAAGTTCCCTTTCAAATCAAGCAGATATGCTATTTAAGCAGAATCCATACCGTGGGACGAGCGTTTTTGACAAAATCCCTGATGCAGCCTCGCAATGAACGACTCTCGCGTCGATGTCCGATCTTCGTGCAACATGATCCTCGACAGACTGTGGGCGTCCGACTCGGGCGCGTTCCATCCCATGGCCGTGGTGCAGGCGCCAAGATAGTTTGCCGCCACCACGGCCCTGGCAGCCTCCGTCGTATCGCCATTGGGGTAGCAGAAAAGTCTCGGCATGGTACTGGTATTGCTAAAAATATCCTCTTTCGATCCCACTATTTCCGAACGAAGCTGCTTCTCCGTCAGTCCTTCCCGCATACGGGTGTGACGTCGGGTATGAGAACCAAGCCGTACGAGACCGGTCGAGGCCATGTCACCGAGTTCGTCCCAGTCGGCAAGATCCCGCCGCTTGGACACTGCGATGTTCGCCTCTATGTCGTCAAGACGGCTGTTGATCGTTTCGTCAGACTCCCGCTTGGCGAAACCAATGGCTTTGCTGATGCGCTCCGCATTCCATTGTTCTGCGGTCCCGACGCCAGCCGACACCATTAACTCGCTTAGCCAGTCCGACGCGTTTGCGACAATGTCGATATCCTTGCGGCTCAATATCCTGGCCAATCGCTCGGGCCAAAAAGACTGACTTGTTCCCGCCATCGCCGAAACCACAAAAATCGTCGCAGGTAGCTCGCGCGACCGGAGCTGCGGATACGCGTACTCATAGTTGTCGCGCCATCCGTCATCGAACGATATCGCCACGGCGCGATCAGGCAGTCGATCTCCGCGGGCCCGCGCCTTGAGATAGTCGGCAAGATCGACGACGGTAAACAGATCCTGCAGGACATCCAGATGCATCGAAAACGTGTCGTCATGCACGTACATTCCAGGCTCGACTATTGCGAGTTCCGGAAAGTCCCTGGGCAGCACACGGTGATAACTCAGAACAACGAGCGCGTGTTTTCGCGCCTCCCATAGTCCGGGCGCGCGTCTGGCTGTCTGCCGGTCCAGCGCGGCTCGAATGGCTGTTTTTGCGCGCGACAGCAGCGTCACGAAACCTCCTCAGGGTAAATGCCGAACGATACGCGGCCCCACGACGTTCGCTACGGAAAGCGGCAACCGCTGCCAAATGCTGATCGCCCGAGCGTACTTTGGATTGTTGGGATTCAGGCCAGGCAAATCTCCTCCGTCGCGCATCCAGTAGTGCCAATAAAGATCCAGCGGCTTCGCGCCCCACTGTTTCTTGAACCGGTAGGTTCCGCTGTCCTTAGTGGAACGCCCGAAATCGAATTCCTTCATACCGGATTCGATCGCGTTCCTTAGCACTTCCCAGTAAAGCAGCATGTTGATGCTGATTCGATTGAAGCGACGATCCGTCGATGCCCATGGAATCTCCATCCGATCTCCGTCATGGACCAGAAATGCAGCAGCAGCGGGCGTGCTATCGACACGGATGGATACAATACACGTGTTTTTCTCGAAGTGCCTGAGCAGGAAGCGAAACATGCTCTTCGCGTAGACCGGTGTACCGAGGTCGCGCATGTTGCGCGAAAACACCGAATAGAAGTCGTCAAGGAGTTCTGTACCGCCTACACTGACTGTTGGATTCTCCCGCTGGGGTCGGCGAATCTGTGAGCGTCTCTTGGAGCCGATCGACCTGCCCAGTTCTTCCGGTGTGTCCGGCAATGTCAGCAACATGGCCACTTTTTCAGACCTCGACGGCAGATCAACCAAATCTGCAGAGTGGCGAAACTCAATATGCGACACACCGAGATCGCCGCCCAGACTCACAGCCGCTTCGACAAGCGATGTGACTGCCGCGTTGGAATCGGCTACGACACCGCCGTAATTGACGAACGGCAGCGATACGCAGAAATCCCCAAACCACTGGCTTTTTAACCGAACCAGCGGCAGCACGCCGACAAACTGTCCGTCGCGATCTTCAGCCGCGAGATAATAGCATTGCTTGCCGAAGTATCCCGCAAAAAACTCCCGCCAGGCGTAGCGATGATAAGCGCTGGCGCCGGGATTGGCTCCGACATAACGGTCCCAGCGGCCGGCGTCGGCATCTTCGACTTGTCGAACTCTCATGTCACAGCGCTTCACGCGGCAGTCAGTGCGGAATCTGTGCCCCATTTTGCGAGATCGACAAACGGCGGATCAAGTTGCTCGATCACATTTTGCATTGCCGTAAAATCAAAGTCGTCGAGTAAACGTTCAAGACGCCGCTCACACTTGTGGAGGTTGTTGTAGTGCCGGAAACGCGATTTCCAGTTTGTCGCGACTCTGGGTTGGTCCGGGTCGATTTCCCATGGGTGTATGTAAAACGAAAAAGGCATACCCTGCGCGTTCACGCGACGCATGCCCCAGCGCGAAAAACCATAAGGAAACAAACGAAAGTAACCGCCGCCTCCGATGGGTACTCGCCGGCCGGCCAGTACGATCGTCGAGGGGGGGAACTCTGTTAGACTGCCTCCTGAGGCCAATTGCATCCGATACGGATACTCGCTTGCGTCCTGAATACCGTATAAATCGTGACGCACCGGCACGATGCTGGAGTCGTAGCGAAAACCGGCTTCGGCGATGATGTCCAGGGCCCACATCGATTTAGCGGTGATAGAGTAGGATGCCGCTCGATAGCCGCTGACTTCGACGCCACCCGCGTCTTCGAGAACGCCTTTTGCCCTGATCGTCTCCTCACGAAAAACCTCCGGGCTTTGATCGTAGATGAGCTGGTGACTAAAGCCGTGGCACGCCAGTTCATGACCGGTAGCTACGATATCGCGGACCAGCCCCGGTTCACGCTCCGCAACCCAGCCGAGCACAAAAAAAGTGCCCTTGATACCCCGGTTTTCGAGCAGTTCGAGAATACGGGAAGTATTACGGACGACGCGAGATTCCCGTTCGGGCCAGCTGCTGACCGAAACAGCATCCTTCAAAGCCGCGACCTGGAAGTGTTCTTCGACATCGACGGTGAATGCATTCATCATCATCGTTTCTCGACTACCGTTAACTGACTCACCAAGCACACACTATCCTGGTGTACCGGGCCTGAATACCCATTTCGCGGCGCGTATTGGAAGGCGCAGTGTACTCCTCAGTCTGGCGGCACGCGAAAACCGATAATTCGAATCCACCGCAAAGCTTACAATTTCCTGGAGATGAGGATCATCCGAGTTCAACACTTCTGCCTGATAGGCGGCCCGGTTTTCGAAATACTTGTTGAGGTCGAACACCGCGGAGAACTTCTCCAGTGCGCCTGCTACATCGAGGGTCAGCATAGTTCGCATGCACTTCCAGCACTCCGAGCAATTTCCGACCACGGCCTTTGCTCCGCCGGCGCAAACGTCCAGTTTACCCTGAGCCAGCTTCATTTGAGCAATACGCATTGTTTTTTCCACCCGGCTGAGCGCCGCCTCGGACGATCGCAGCCGAATATTGCGATTTGAAATCAACGGCAGCACGATTGCATCGACGTAGCCACTACTGCACTTAGCCGCGACTCGAATTTGTGGGAAAGCGTAGGAGGATGCATAAAGGAACTGACCGATTTTCCGCTGAAGAAGAAGCGCAACGGATGCGTTCCTCAATGTATGCGTCCTCATAAATCCAAGCTCAGTGTCCGAATAAAAATCACTCACGTTCGAATCTACCGAAACCAGCGGTAGACCGAGTTCTGACGCCAACGGTTGAACGTGTGCCAAACGTTCGAGAAACAACTCGCGCCCTCGGATGCCGTGAGAACCCACGTTGTTGAACAATAGCAAATCTACCTTTTCGTCCTCCGGAATATCGGAGAGAAAATTCTCCGCTATTGTGCAAAGCGAGTCTACGCCTGCCGAACAGCCGGTTGCAATTGCCGATCCGCCAGACGCTTCGGTGGAAAAGCGACTACAGCGGACGTCGACGTATTGAAAGTCTGGGTTGAGAATTTTGTACAGGTACTGAATATCCTGCCGGATACTGCGGATCAATTCTGACGAGACTTCGCCCTCAACTTCGATTGACTCCCCGTAGTACATTGCCGGAAGAAGCAGTGCTATCAGCGCCGAATCCGCGGAATCTGACAGAAACCCGCGATAATCCGCGTCAAGCTCATACCACAATTCATGAGTATCTGTCGCAACGTCGCTATCGATGGCGAAGCGCACCCTCACCTTGCTTCCGACTGTCGTCTTTTCCGGACCCGAAATTTTCAATCTAAACCACTCAACATTCGAACTGACCGATGAGATTTCGATATTTACCCCAAAGACATTGCCGATACATCGGCAACGGCCAATTACACCGTAATTCGTCGCAAAATGCTGTCGGTTCGGTCACATAAACAGATCCTACAATAGGTACAATACCGTCATCCAATGACAGCAAGAATCTGGAGCTCGATGTCCACCTGCCGCTTCTGCAATACACCGCTGAACTATACCGCCATCGACCTTGGCGTTTCTCCACTGTGTCAGTCGCAGATCGCGCCGGATCGGCTCGACTGCATGGAGCCATTCTACCCGCTGAAAGCGATGGTGTGTGACAATTGCCATTTGATGCAGCTTGACGAGTTTGTGGCACCGGACGAAATCTTTGGCGAGTACGCGTATTTCTCGTCATTTTCCGATAGCTGGGTTGCCCACGCGAAACGCTACGCCCACAGGATGATCGACATGCTATCGCTTAACTCGGACAGCCTCGTGACCGAAGTTGCGAGTAATGACGGCTATCTGCTGCAGCATTTCCTGGCACGCGATATTCCGGTTCTCGGTATCGAGCCCGCCGCGAACGTAGCGCAAACGGCCATCGAGAAAGGAATCAGCACGGAGATTCAGTTTCTCGGCGAAGAATCCGCGGCCGGCATCGTCGCAAAACATGGCAGAGCCGATCTCGTCCTCGGCAATAACGTTCTCGCCCATGTCCCTCAATTGAACGACTTCGTAATCGGTATTCGATCATTAATGAAAGACGGTGCCGTGCTTACGATGGAATTTCCACATCTGCAGAATCTCATCGAGCAAAATCAATACGACACAATCTATCACGAACACTTTTCCTACTACTCATTTATCGCCGTACAAAAATTATTCACACACCATGGCATCACGCTGTTCGATGTCGAGGAACTTCCTACGCACGGTGGATCTTTGCGAATCTACGGATGTCATACGGGCAATGCCGCGCGACCTGTGACAGAACGAGCAAACGATCTGGCTGCGCGCGAGCGGCGTCTCGGATACGACAGCCGCGAAATATTTGCGGATTTCCGCCAGCGTGTTGAAAAGAACAAGCGCGACCTTCTGAGATTTCTTGGTGATGAAAAGGATCGGGGGAAAACAATTGTAGGCTACGGGGCACCGGGAAAGGGAAACACCTTACTCAACTACTGCGGCATCCGAACCGACCTGCTGTCCTATACTGTTGATCGCAATCCCTACAAACAGGGACATTTCACACCAGGAACACGCATTCCCATTCTGGCGCCTGAAACGATTCGAGAAACCAAACCGGACTATGTTCTGATACTACCGTGGAACCTCAGAGACGAGATCGTCCAGCAGCACGCCTACATCGGGGATTGGGGAGCGAAGTTTGTGGTTCCGATACCCAATGTTGAAGTCGTCGAACCGCCCCAGCGGGACGCTTGATCCTGGCCTTACCGGGTCTCAAGCCGAATCTTTCGTGCAAAAAACGCTTCAGCACATCCTGATCGTGCGTTGCACTCCACACCGCGCAGATGAAGCAGCGCATCGAATGTCTCCCGCCGGAACCACTGACGATCTCGTTGTGACGGAAATGCGTCGAGCACACAATCGACCTTCTTGCCGGCCTGTTCGCTGGAAAGCGCAACGTACAAATTTGGCCTGCCGACATCGCCGTCGTACTTTGGGATCTCGTACTCGAGTACCAGGTGATCCCGGAACGTATTCCACGTCAGGTTGGATATCAACCGATGGTCCTGGTGCCGATCTTCGCGAAAAATGCGTGAAAACGAGGTCAGGTTCACAATCGGCTTTTAGCTGTTCAAACTCGTCTTTGATTTCGGCAAATTGTGATGGGAAATACGCGTTGCGAAAGCCATAAACCTTTACGGCTAACGAACTGAATCCGCTACAAAGCGTTGACAAT
Source organism: Woeseiaceae bacterium (assembly GCA_965224505.1). Lineage (GTDB taxonomy): Bacteria > Pseudomonadota > Gammaproteobacteria > Steroidobacterales > Woeseiaceae > UBA1847. Next base: position 42,371 of record CBDCZL010000014.1, on the reverse strand, counting down.
GCCGACCGGGTTTCGGCCTCCCTCTGTTTGTTGGCACTAAAAACCACACATGTGACCAGCGCGCCGGGATACGATTCCGCGAGTTTCAACAACGTTCCACCACAGCCGATTTCAATGTCGTCGCAATGAGCGCCGAGACAAAGAATCTTAGGTGCCGATACCTGCGACAAGCGGAGTCCGAGCATCAGGATTGACTCTGCCGCGAAACCACCCATGGACGATTGCCCTTCCCATCCAGGCGATCGAACATGATTTTGGTCTTTAAAGGTGTCCATCGCTCGCCAAAACCCTGAGTAGCGCTGTGTCCACAGGCGGCGTTGTTCGGCAATTCGCGTAAACGGCGCTTCGACGAGTTCCTCGCCGGGCCGGATGTTGTCGAAGAAATCGCGGTGCAGAACAAAGAAACCGCCGTTGATCCAGTAGTCGGTTTCCGATGCGGAACGAAGCGTGGTCACATAGCCGCTCTCATCGGTTTCAACATTGTGATAACTCTGCTGCGGCCGAACGCTCACGAATCCTGCAATCGCGTTATGAGACTGAACGTCGGCGATATGCTGGTTCAGCGGCAGGTCACTAAGTTGATCGCTGTAGTTTGCCAAAAAATATTCCTCGCCCGACAGGTAGTCTCGAACGGCCAGCAACCGGTCACCTAAATTTGAGTGCATTCCGGTATCGACGAACGTAATTCGCCAGTCGTGAATGTCGCTCTTTGAAGGTTCCACAACGGCACCGCCTTCGCTCATGACGAAGTCGGTCGAAACGTACGGACAGTAGTCAAGGAAAAATCGCCGAATCAGATCACCGCGGTAGCCCAGGCGACAAGACGAAGTCCGTGTGGCCGTATGCAGCGTAGTACTGCATAAGGTGCCAGATAATCGGTCGCCCGCCAATCTCCACGAGCGGTTTGGGTATCGTGTCGGAAAATTCGCGAAGCCGAGTGCCGAGTCCACCACAAAAGAGCACAACTTTCATTGCCACCTCGAATCCAGTACCAATCCACAGAAAATCAAATAAACGGTTGTTTTGATTGGATTTATTGTAAAAATAGTAGTCTAACTCAGCGATCTGACACGAAGCGTGAAGCAGCGCTCATTTGCGTATGTGACCCCCGTCACATCATCACCGCTTACCAGAACCGGATTCACGAACTCCTTACATCGACTGTTAAAAAACCGGTCATCGATCACGCGATACGACTCTTCGTGAACATATAATGTATCACCTTGAAAGCGCCAATTGGCAACCAGAGCCTGTTAACCCATCTGATTCCACGCAACACCGTTGTAGACTCAACCTTATTTGCTCACAGGAGCGGCAATTGAAAGAAGACATTCCATCCGCCGAGGCGCTCATTCGCCTCGACCTGAATCTGATTGCCGACCAGGTTGGCTCCGACTTTGAGAAGATGTCCGGGAAGCGACTTTTGATCACCGGAGGTGCGGGATTTCTCGGCTACTATCTCGTGCAGGCGCCGCTGCACTGGAACCGGTTAAACCCAGACAAAGCCCCTATTGGCGTCACGGTGTACGATAATTTTATGCGAGGGCTGCCGCAGTGGCTGGACGCACTGCGCGGCGATGAAAACCTGACCCTCGTCGAACACGACATCATTGAACCGCTTCCCGGCGATATTCCGAAATTTAGTTTCATTATTCATGCCGCCGGCATCGCATCTCCGATCTACTATCGGCGATATCCAATCAAGTGTATGGATGCCAACATCAATGGACTGCGCTCGCTGCTGGACTACTCAGCCAACGCCAGGGTGTCCGATACGCCCGTGGAAGCATTCATGTTTTACTCATCCAGCGAGATATACGGCGACCCCACCCCTGAGTACATTCCAACACCTGAGAACTATCGCGGAAATGTCTCCTGCACCGGACCAAGAGCCTGTTATGACGAGTCCAAGCGCTATGGCGAAACGCTATGCGTCAATTTCGCGGAGCAGGAGGGCCTGCAGATTACGATTGCGCGGCCATTTAACAACTACGGCCCCGGACTGAAAATCACTGATCGGCGGGTGCTCCCGGACTTCGCAAGAAACGTACTGGCAGGCAATGACATTGAGCTGTTGTCCGATGGCTCTCCAACCCGGACTTTTTGCTACAGCGCGGATGCGATTGCGGGCTATTACAAGGTACTGCTGCGGGGCCAGTCTGGTGAAGCATACAATATCGGTACCGAGACGCCGGAAATATCAATCAGAGAACTGGCGGAACGAGTTATCGAAACCGCACGAAGACTGTTCGGCTACGCCGGCACATTGAAATTCGCCAGGAGCGAGGACGAGGAGTATCTCATCGACAATCCACAACGCAGGTGTCCGATCATCGACAAGGCGCGCACTCACCTGAGCTACGATCCGCAGGTCGAGATTGAAACCGGGCTTGAACGCGCCTTGATCTGGTACTACCACAATCCCTCCGCCGAGGACGCCTGATGCAGATTTCCATTGTCGGTGCAGGTTATGTCGGACTTGTCAGCGGCGCCTGCCTTGCTCAACACGGCCATATTGTCCAGGTCATTGACTCAAACCCAGAGCGCGTCAACAATATTATCCAGGGACGTGCGCCGTTCTTTGAACCCGGTCTGGACGAACTTCTCGACAGAGTCTCCGGAAAAACGCTGTTCGCAACCGTGGAGTTCGATCGCTCTGTCATTGAAAGCGAACTTACGCTGATCGCCGTCGGAACGCCGAGCGATGCAGACGGGAATGTCGACCTTTCTGCAATTGAGACTGTTGCAAGGCAAATCGGAAAGGCAATCAGGCAGAAAAATGATCGGCACACGATAATCGTAAAGAGCACCGTTCCGCCGGGGTACAACCGAAAACCTGGTCGGATCGGTTGTGGAATCCGTCAGCGGAATGCGACGCTGGTGACGATTTTGGGCTTGGTATGAATCCGGAATTTCTGACCGAAGGTACTGCGGTGAGAGATTTCCAATACCCGGACCGTCTCGTTTTTGGCGCAGCCGACCAGCACACCCTGAATGCCCAACGAGAGCTCTATGCTGGTTTTGACGATACGCCGATCATTGAGGTAAACAACTCGACGGCGGAGATGATCAAATACATGTCGAATGCGTTGCTCGCAACGATGATTTCATTCGCCAACGAATTCGCAAACCTAAGCGAGGCTGTCGATGGGATCGACATGACGGAAGTACAGCGTGGCGTACATTTGTCCAGATATTTAACTGCGGTTGATACCGAGGCCGGCGACACCGCGGCAATTGCATCGTTTGTCGAGGCCGGTTGTGGATTTGGCGGAAGCTGCCTTCCAAAGGATGTCAGGGGTCTGGTACGGCTCGGCGAGCAACTTGGCTGCCCTATGCATTTACTCGACACGGTGCTGAAAATCAACGCGACACGAAAAGACCGTATCATTAAGCTGTTGAACGAGCGTCTGGGTGACCTGGACGGAAAGCGCATCGCAATACTGGGGCTTGCGTTTCGACCGGACACCAGCGACGTTCGAGAGTCGCCGGCCATTCCGCTGATTACAGCACTGAGTGCACACAACGCGTCCATTGCGGCATACGACCCGAAAGCGATTCACGAAATGCGCGAAGTATTCGGAGACGACATTCTGCAATACTGTTCGTCGCTAAGTGAGTGCATAGCCAATACCGATGCCATTGTGGTTGTGACGAAGTGGGACGAATTCAGAAGCCTGCCGACGATACTTGCGAATTCCGAATGGCAACCGCTGGTGGTCGATGGCCGCCGCATGCTGGACCCAAATTCGATCGCCAACTACACCGGTATTGGATTCCCTGGAGGCTGATGTGATTATCGTCGATACGGCACTAGCGCGACGAGAAGAACAAAATCGTCCAGTTCGCGTTGCGGTATTCGGTACCGGATACATGGGCAGAGGCATCATGCGCCAGTTGCTGAAGCCGCTGCCTGGAATGAGGTTGGCCGGGGTTTTTAACAGAACCCTTGACAACGCGCGAAGCGCCTTTCGTGAAATAGGCGTTGACGAACCGGCGCAGCCGAATACCGTGGTGGAGGTCGATGCAACAATTGAACAGGGCCGTCCCCTGGCCATAGATGACTGGTCTCTCTTGTGTACTGCAGCCAACGTCGATGTCGTGCTTGAAGCCACCGGGGACGTCGAATTCGGTGCAGAGGTCGCGTTGAAGGCGATCGAACACGGCAAGCACGTAGTTCTTATGAATGCTGAACTCGACGCAACCGTCGGCCCGATGCTCAAGGTTCATGCCGACAAGGCCGGTGTTGTGATCACCAACTGCGACGGCGACGAACCGGGTGTAGCGAACAATCTTGTACGATTCGCGCGCACCGTAGGCTATACACCGGTGGCCAGCGGCAACATCAAGGGCATGATCGACAAGTACAGAAATCCCGATACCCAGAGGGCATTTGCAGAGCAGTATCGTCAAAACGTCCATCTTGTAACCTCAGCGGCTGATGGGACCAAGTTGTCAATGGAGGCCACCGTGCTCGCCAACGCGACAGGCTTCGGGGTCGGACAACCCGGCATGCACGGTCCGGAACTGAACCATGTTAAGGACCTGCTGGAATACTTTTCCGACGAGACATTTCGCTCAGGAGGTATTGTGGACTATACAGTCGGCGCTGCACCGCATACCGGCGCGTGGGTCATCGGGTACAACGAATCCCCGGCGGATCGGCAGTATATGAGCTACTTTAAGATGGGAGAAGGGCCGTACTATTGCTTCTACACGCCTTATCATCTTCCACACCTGCAGGTCTTGACCACTGTCGCGCGCGCGGCTCTGTTCACCGATGCAACAACCGCCCCCATCGGTGCACCGTGTACCGAGGTTGCTACGGTGGCGAAGCGTGACCTCAAAGCGGGAACGCTGCTCGACGGTATTGGAGGATTCGACGCGTACGGAGAGATTTACAATATCGATGAGGCTCTCGGCAATTCCGTCCTGCCAATGGGTTTGTCGTCCGGTGCTCGACTGCTGAAAGACATCCCGAGAGACCAGGTGATCTCCTACGACGACGTACAACGCCGAAAGCCGGTCCTGGTTGACAAACTGCGGGAGGAACAGGATCAGTACTTCTTTCCGGTGAGCCATAAACCACAGTCGCAGCAGGGGAACTGAAGAACAAATTGCTAAACTCTGTTTTTCGTGTCGCTTACCAGCGCCCCACAGTCCAACGGTAAAACCGCCGACTGATGTCCTCAAGATTCCCAAACCAGCGAGTTACGGCGACTAATGCCCCGCACAGAACGCGAAAAGGTTCAATAGAAACGCCGGCGTCGTCCAGAGCTTCTCGATGAAATGACCAGAAACTGTGGCCGCGAAAGGTCAAAAGGCCTTCGCCCAAAACCCGATAATGGCGCCGTGTAAGACGTACCCTGAGTCTACTCATTTCATCCTGGTTCAGCACCCGCGCACCGTACTTTTCAAGCATGACGCGGCGGGTGAGCGCATCCAGATTCATATCTTCCCGGGAACTCGACACCGTATTTTCATGTACCCGAACCATTGTCAACACCTCGTGTACATGCGCAAACCGGTTCGCGATGAGCAGTCGGAAGGCAGCATCGGCATCGGCAAAGGAACTGGTTTCCGAGTAAAAGGCGTCGCGTGACAATACGTCCGAAGTGCGCATAAGGCTTGTCGAAGGATTGCCAAACAAGTATTTCCCATCGTTCAGATAACGCCTGCAAACCTCTTTGCCGTCCAATACCGACTCTGTGTAGTCGAGGCCGTCCAGAAATACATTGTCCTGAAGTAGGGTATAGGCACTCACAAACCCGATCGAATCGTCCCCTTCGGCAATCGCGGTCATTTTCTTCAGACACTCCGGATAGAGGAAATCGTCCGCCTGAATGACTTTTACGTACTTCGTTGCCGTATCGATCTGCCGCAACGCTCGGTTGTAATTTGGTATCTGAGACAGATGTTCCTCAAATGAGACAAGTCGTATCCGCTGATCGTGACTCGCATAGGACGCTGCAATCTCGCGCGATTTGTCGGTACTGGCATTATCGGCGATCACGTACTCGAAGTCCGAGAATGTCTGTGCGAGCACCGATTCTATGCATTCAGCAAGATATTCTTCAGTATTGAAGACTGGGGTTACAACGCTGACTTTCGGTGACTTATCGTTCATATTGACACACGAACCAGGCAACGCTCGATTAGAGCCGACGGGTATTCCACGATTGTAGCCGCAAATTACAAGCCCTGGATGTGACGTACTACATTGTTTTGAATGACGTATTTAGTGTATTCGTTACTTTTTCGTCCGCAATGATTTGACCGCCCGCACAACACTTTCTCCCAACAGACCGCGTATTCTCCCCTTCAGCTTACGACGCGCGTAGTGCTCACGCGCGGCCTGACTGTCCATTACGAACTGCCTCACGAGCAGCGGGCGGTCCAGATCCATAATCCGACTGAATGTCTCGCGCCACCCTTTCGCAGTGTCTACATACTCGATGCCCGCAGCTGCTGCGAGTGCGGCATAATCCGGCGCATTGAGTTCGACACCTGCTTCGACCATGCCTGAATTCAACTGTTGTTTGCGAATCAACCCAAAACTGCGATCGTCGAACACGATAATCACAAGTCGCAGGCGGAGCTTTGCCGCGGTCAGCAATTCCGCGGCACACATCTGCAGTCCGCCATCTCCGTGAATGCAGACTACAAGTCGATCCGGATGTGCGATCGAACATCCGATTGCTGCCGGCAGCCCAAAACTCATACACTGGAAATTGCTTGGCAATATCAGTTGCCGCGGACCCGAAACCATCAGGTAGCGGCGCAGCAGCATTTGGTGAAGACCGGAATCCGATACAAAAATTGCATCATCGGGCACCTCCCTTTGCAATCGTGCAAAAAAGTCCGATGCCGGATACTCGCCTCTCTCATCAAAGACCGGTTCCAATGCCGGCGCTGGCCTGCCACTTTCAAGGAGACTTCGCTGATTCTCACGTGCATAGACATGATTTCTTTGCAGCTCCGCGATGCCAAGGAGTCCGCTGCAAAACCGCAGTACATCCATTCGTACCGCGATTCGTGCGGGATAACTGGCATTGAGTACCTCGTCAGACCTATCGACGTGAATCAGCTTGTCCGCGGGGATATCGAGACCAAATCCGATCGCTCCATTATGGGAGAACTTGACACCGAGGGCGAGAACAACGTCATACGCTGCAATGACATCGTTCACGGATCCTGCGCTGCATTGATCAATTCGCAGAACATGTTCGTCGTTTTCAGGGACCGTACCTCGCCCGGATGTCGTCGTAATAACCGACCAGTTCATCCTGTGAACCAACGACTGGACCTCGTTGGCGGCATTTTGAGCGCCGCCGCCAGCCAACACCAATACTTGCTGGTCGCGAACCGCCTCCCAGACCTCACTCACCTGCCCATCGTCTGCCTCGGTAGTAGCTTCAAAGTTCGTGCGAAGCGCCGACCGCGGTTGCTGCTCGTTCAAAGTCGAGCTATCGATAATGAGTACGACCGGGCCAGGCTCGCCCTGAGAACAATCTCCGAAAGCACGGCACAAGGCGTCGACAAGATCACTGGCATCGGCGACCTCGATGACGTTCTTTGCAACGGCGCGGGCTATTGTTACGTGGTCGATATCCTGCAACTGCCACTTTCGATTCGGATGAACTCGATTGCGAACTACGATATGCAGCAACGGTACAGAATCATGCCGCGCCTCCACCAGCGCTGGAATGGTGTAGCAAAAACCCGGTCCGGATATCGTCAATAGTACTGCTGTTTTACCCGTACTAAGCGCCGAACCGATGGCGGCGAAAGCCGATGCCATTTCGTGTATGGACGTAATTGTTCGGATTTTGCTGCAGTGCATTTCGCTGAACAACTCGGCATTCTGCGTTCCGGGAATGCCGAAAACGGTGTCGACTTTGAGCGCTTCGAGCTGTCGGCAAACTGCCTGCCAGCCATTCATGCCAGCATCCCTGTTCTGTAAAGGCCTGTTAACACTTTGGTCATCGTGCTCTATTTCTGCTGAGCAGTCGCTTCAACGACCGCCTCGCCATTGCTAAGGTTAGTTCGGCCGCCCTACCGCAATGATCGACTGCGGTCATCGCCCGCTCTACTCGATGAGAGGTAACCAGTTCTGCACCAAATTGATTCTTGAAGTTCGCAACCGAACTATTGTGTGCGTCCGTCAGGTCAACCTGCTCAATACCATCCTGAGACAATGACCGGAAGGCCGACCATCGAATGAAGGCGCTTACTCCCGGGCCCGGTGATTCAGTCAATGAGCCTGCGCAGACTATGTGTGCCGTCGGATGGCAACTTTGGAGTACCAGTAACACGGATGACGGCGAGTCTCTATCCTCGCCCGCGAACATCAGGAAACCCAGCCCTTTATCTTGCACGCCACGCACGAAGGCGATCATTCGCTCAGCATCGAGGTAGCTCGGAAAGCCTCGGCGTCGGCAGGTCGCGCGGTGCATTTTGCAGAACAACTCAGCATCGTTCGACCGCCACGCAACGATGCCACGGCTCTCAGCCTGACGAATCTGACGTCGTGCATTTCGATGCATGTTCCGAAACAACAATTCCAAATCTGAAACATCGACGGTTAATGAGTGTACGGGTGAAACTCGCCATCCTTTCGCCAGGAAGGCGCGATAGTCCGCCAACGGACTTCGTGCCTTGATCTCGATTGGGTCGAATTCAGATGCGGAGAGATAATGCTCGATTTCAGACAATACCTGAAATGTACGTTTTTGACGGGTCGACCTTGCGCAGTCCTCGAAGCCCGAAACAACCGGTCCATTGTAGTAAAGCAGGTAACGTCCTCGGACGTAGTTTCTCCCGTTCCGTGCACGAATGAAGAGCGGCAGACCGCCCAGGATTCTGCCGTCTTCTTCTACTGCAATTACTTTAACTTCGGCGCTATCCTGTGATGCCAGTACGGTAAGATAGTCTGTCCTGCTGTACACGCCTCCGGCCGGCGCTGAGTCGGCAAATGTATTCCACTCGGCAAAATCATCCGGCGATAGCTCCGCGAGGTGCATTACTTTGGACCCGTACGAAACAACTTTCGCAGGACCGCACGAACCCTGCTCCACAGGAATCGCAAAGCCGGTCCGGGATCCGTGGTCCGATACAGGAGTTTCGATGAATTGATCCAACACCCGATCAGTCGCAGCAATCCCGGTCGATTGGATCGGTCCTCTTCGAGGACCGCAAAAATATCGCCGTATAAATTGACGCATCCAAGACCGACCGTATAACTCTCCTTCGAGGCAACCGGCTGGTCCAACGCATCCTGAATATACATGTCGATCATGTTGAGGCCGCAATCATACGCGAATTCGACGTAGACCCAGGGACGCGTATTGATTTCCAGTATCTTAAACTGTCCATCGTTCCGATCCTGTTTAAATTCCGCGCTGAATATACCGCGGTAGTTCTCCTCCTCCAAAATACCCTGCAGTCCGGTCCAGGCGTCCGATACGTCAGTCATCGGTATGCTTTCGCAGTAGGAACTGTTGCCAAATCCCGGTGGGTATATTCTGATGCGTCGGCGCGCCGTGACAGCGGAAACGATGCCTTTCCGGTCTCGAAAGCCATCGATAAAGTAATGATCGCCCGGTCCGCCGGTGACGTATTCCTGAATTACGAAACGAATGCCGTCGGCAGCGAGCGAACGACAGGTTTCCACGGCTTGCTCGGCGCTCGATGCCCAGACGGCTTTTTTCCCGAACTTCGTAACAAAGTCCTGAGAATTCGTCGGCTTCAGAAACAACGCGCGGCCGCCATCGAAGTCCACTCCGGCGAGATCGGCAGTCGATTCGATGTAGCGCGTCCATGGGTGCGGTACATTGAGCCGTCTGACAAGTTCTCCGAAAGATTGCTTGTCCTGCAGCCGTCGCAAAGATTCCGCCGAAGACAGCGAAATCTTGAACCGATCTCGCATATGCACGGGTATCTCCGACAACCACTGCGCCGCATCATCAGCACTCGGCACAAGCACAGCCGGTAGCTCGGGTAGCATATCCAAAGCTTGCATTCCGTGGTCGCCGAGTTTGCCCACCCATTCCGAACCGTCCGACAGTCGGACCGGCTGAAAATAGCGGGATGCACGGGGGCACGAATCCGGCTCGCAGGCAGTACTGACAGGGTAGCCGGATCGCGCCGCAATTCGGGTGGCACTCATCGAAGTGGAGGTACTGCCCAGTACGATGACCGGCGGCTTCGACCCTGTTTTTCGAATACCCACCTAGGGTATCTCGCTCTCCGACACACTGGCGCGCCGAATGCGATCCAATATTTCAACAACGGTGGGTCCTTGCCGCTGCAACGTGGCATCACAGGAATCGGCGCATTTCACAGCAACCGAGACAGCCGCCGCTTCCGCTTCGCCGTTGATCAAGGCCAATAGACGCAGCAATTTCGCACCCAGCGAACTTGACGTCCACTTACCAGCAATCAGATAAGCGCCAATGAGCACATACTTCGTTCCGAACTCTCGGTGATTCAACTCAATCACACTCGGACCGCCCAGGAACCACCCGCTCACGGCGATCTCGCTGTTCAATCCGGCACCTTCGAATCGAGATGCGTCGAACCAGCGGTTGTCGAATGCTGCAAGCTCGACATTTTCTCGACCAAGATCGTGAGAATACAGTGCTACAACGATGTCCGAATCGCCAGACTGGTACGCGCGCCTTAGCACTCCGCTTGCGGACGCAAACTCTGCGCCGAGATCATCCGCCACGGTGATTCGAGATACGCGCGCTTGTTCGAGAGCGTCAGGAAGATCAATCGATGCCGTATCCGCCAACGTCATTCGTGTCTGCAGCAGATACAACAGCGTTGCGGGAACGATCAGGGCCAAAGCCACAACAACGGTGGCTTTCCGCCAATTTCGCGCCGCGGTGGACTCGAACGTCGTCTCGGTTTCCGTTGAGCGCCCGGATTCAGCCTTCTGCGATTTTTCGCGAAACAGGAAAATTGGCAGTATGCATGCATAGAACACGATCTCGCCAAGCAGCGTGTGTTCCTCCACGAGGCTACTCTGCATGGCCGTCAGGTCCCCGGCCATGACAATGACAACGACGCGGATCCAGTTTGCAACAACGGCCAGTGCCAGCGAAAAAAGCAGAATTGCCGCCCTGTACTGCACACTCCGTGCAAACCAGTGCGCATAGATACCACCGATCATGGCAGCACTCATGAAATAATTCAGGCCCGCGCAACCGCGCTCTATGATGAAGCTGCCATGGCGCAGATGGACGGTCTCCGCATCGACGTACGCAGTTCGTTGCAACAAGTCCATCGAGTGGTTTGTGGCCCAGACCGTCAAAGACTGCAAAGGTCCGATCATGACGTCCCAGACAGGCCATGAAAACACGAGAACTGCGAACAGCCAAATCAGTCTTGCAACAGCCACTGTACCAAACAGAAGCAGTGCGCCGAACCACACCACAACCGGCAATAACGCCATCTGAACGATCATAACGTCTGTCACTGCGGCCACATGCAGCGTCAGACTCGCTATCAGAAGCGCCAGGGCGTTAAGTATCGCAGGCTGCTTTATGAGTTGTTCTTTCGCAAGCGAAAGTCCGGCAACTATGAATACGAAGGGTGTCAGAATCGCGCCGTGACTGTAAACCAGTGAATTGGACCAGAACTCACGCAACGTCTGTACGGTGTCTTTATGAAGAAAAAGAACCAACAAGACCATCGCACCGTAGAGTGCGACGTTTAAGAATTGCGAGCCGCGCCTACTCCGGGTCGAATCGAAGCGTAACGAAGAGTCGATTGTCGGTGTAGTCGGTGGATACACCTGAACTGTTCCTGTTAAATAGCCTGTAGCCAAAATCCAGATAGAAGTCTCGGCTTATTCGCCTGGCGGCCGACAACCCGAGTTGTAAATCGTCATCGCTGCGATCGAGATTTCGGTACTTCGTCAGCCTAAGTCTGACATCGGCACTTGCCCGCCATTCACGGTTTATCTGACGCGCAACACCAAAGTTCCCTTCCGTCCGCTTTCTATCGAGAAAATCGATCGACTCGTAGTCTTCGTCATTGAAATGCACGGCTGCGAAAAACTCGTTGTTGCCGCGTTGCATATCTACCTGCACGGAAAAGCGCCGACTTTCGAAAGGAGCGCCGAGCCCGCCGATATCCTGAGTCTCATCAAACTCACGTCCCGGGTTCTCGAAACGCCTAAAGATATCGCCAGCATCTGAAAATCGCTGGTCGTAGCTCAGTCGAAACTCCGTCCTCGGAGAAAGGCGTCGTGTGACGGAAATACTCGCCAATGTACCGTCCGCCGTCATACTGCCGGTATCGACCTCGTTCGAGCCAAGTGACAATGACACCCTCCCTCTCGATATCTCACTGTTGAAGCCCACGAAAACCGCACGGCGTTCGAAGTTTTGATTCAACAATTGATTATCGTACTCGACATCGTCAACTGTTGCCGTCAGAGAAATCGACCGATTGGGAGAAAGTGCTCGATGTAAACCAATATCGCCGCCGAGTACGTCGTTGTCGGTCTCCCTAACCTCGAAATTATTGTTTCGGTAATGCGCACCGGCTTTCAGTGAGGTAACGCCTCCGAGCTTAAGGCTCAATTCCGGACCGGTTGAAAAGTTGTTGATATTCTCCCGATTTCCGCCGGTGTCGGGGAGCAGCGGGTTTGTATTTAACGTGCCGAAACGATTCGTCGTCACCCAGTCAAGTACGCCTGGGGAGATACCGAATGTCAGATTTCCATTCAGCGCTCCGACCACTTCGCCGTCGAACGTATTATCCAGATAATGCTGATAATCCAGGTTCGCAAGAATCGATAAATCAATGCGTCGCGAGACCTGTTGCAAATCGAGTCCGAATCCGACGAAGGCGACCAAATCGTCACTGCTGCCCGATCCGGCGCGCCTGATGTTGTCGCTGTAAAATCCACCCGCGCGCAGTTCATAGTCAACTTCGACCGCTTGCCCTTCGCTGATTACCAGCAACCCGGTCAGCGCAATTGGTACCATTACTTTTCTGGAAAGAATCATTGTCCGCTAGTTCTCCGCCCCATAGCCATAACCGTAATGGTAATTTCCATATAGTCCGTCGCCAATCGACAATCCCGCCTGATTTAAGACCAGATTAATCGGTTTGCTGCCATCCAGACTCTCAATTGAATCCCGAATTGCGCTCTGCGGAGTCTTATCCGCACACACAATCAATACAATCTGTCCCCATTCTACTCGCAAGCACGCGTGACTCACTGGTCGCCAACAGTGGCGGCGAATCGCAAATAACCACACGATTAGGATCGCCCGATGACAATTGCGCTGCTATCGCTGCCATTCTGCGGCTTGCCAGAAGTTCTGTTGCGTGCTCGTTGGAATGGCCTGCCGGAAGGATACTCAGTCCAGGCACATCTGTACCGAAAATGGCATCGGGAATCGTGAGACTATCGTCCTCGAGCAAATCGATCAGACCGATCTCGTCGCCAATGCCAAACAGGTTACTGATGTGAGGTTTTGGAACGTCCGCATCGACGAGCAATACCGAAGTATCCTTTTCAACCGCAATACTCAGCGCAATGTTGATTGCATTAAATGTCTTGCCATCTCCAGGAAGCGCACTCGCAACCATCACCAGATTGGCATGCTCGGGCATATCGGCTGCCTTACCCGTTGCGAGGTCGACGATCGGTCGTTTGATCAATCTGTATTGGTCCGCCATGTACCGCGCCTGATCTTCCGGTGCCAGGAGTCCGGCCTTACGCAACAGGTCGCGATCGACCTCGACTCTGCGTTCAGGTGCAATGACAAGCTTTCCGGACTCACTAAGCGCCTCAGTCTGAATAGTCGCAATCGGTTTCGGCCGTCCGCTACGTTTGACGTTCGGCACCGGCTTCGTCGATTGAATTCGTTTAGCGCTTCCTGAATTTTGCTCATTGGCCTGAGTATCCTTTAAACCATCGCCTGTATCACGGCGCTGCCCGGTTCGTGAAACAAGAGAAAAACGACGAACAATGCCAGCAAAATACCCCAGCGCACCGCAGAAGGAAACCAACTGCGCCTTGCGCCACTGCCTGCGCTCCTTCGTTCGCATAATCTGCACGGCCCCCAGCACAGGAAGCCCGATCGCATCTCTCAGTACTTTCGCGCTGCTAAACACCGGCTTCATCCGGTTGAGCAAAAACGCAACCGCACCCCCGGCAGCCAGTCCAGAAAGCAGCACGAGCGCGATGATCAATGGCCGATTTGGTGCCGCGGGAGTATCCGGTAACAGGGGCGGGTCGATAATTCGAAACTTAACGTCCTCACTTTGTTCCGCCGACTCGGAGAGTTCGGCAACCTCAAGGCGCTGCAGCAGGTTCTGATACTGGGTTTGCTTCACATCGTAGTCGCGCGTCAGGCGTGCGAGTTCCGCCTCTACCTGCGGTAGCACGTCGATGAGTTCTCGCAACTGATCGATCTTACGATTGTGCGTTGCCTCCTGTTCGCGCAGAGTGGCAATTTCCACACTGACGTTAGTAAGTTCAATTTGAATGTTCTGAAACACTGGATTGTCGGATGCGATCCCGGCTCCACCTGCTCCCATCAATGCGTCAAGTTCGGCCTGCTTCTGATCCTTAAGTTGCTGGAGCGTTTCCTTTACTGCAATCACATCGGGATGTAGATCGGTGAATCTCAACTGCAACTCCTGCAGTCTGGATTCATTGTCGGCAATACGTTGATCCAATTCCGATTGGGGGCTGTTTGTCGGGTCGATCGACGGAGATTCTCCCGCCAGCTGCTGACGCAGAGCGGTCTGCCGTCGAGTTGCAATGCGCAACAAAGAGCGCGTGTCCTCCAGCGCCTCCATTTCCGACTGTAGTCGCCCAAAATAGTCGCCACTCTCCCCCGGCATGCGGCCAACATGTTCGCGCTTAAAATCCGCGAGGCTTTGCTCGGCGGTACTGAGTTCCTCGCCGAGCGATTGTAATTGCAGGCGCAGGAATTCCTGAGCCTGTTGCGTGTCTGTGCGATTCTCCCCAAGCGAATCTTCGACAAAAATATTGAGGAGCGTCGACACAACGTTCTGCGCCATATCGGGGTCCGGGTCGAGATACGTAATCTCGTACAGATTTGGTTCCTGGCGGCTATCGTTTAGAATTTCGATTCGCTGCCGCATACCAAAAACCAAATCGTCCATATCTTCAGCAGTCGCAGCCCGAAGATGGAGATCGGTCTCGCGAGCGACCTTCTCGAGCTGCGGCCGACCGAGCATTGCCGTGGTGACGAGCTCTACTCGGCTCAGCACGTCCGTATCCACCGTCATCTGTTCCAACAGCGGACGCAATGCGGAATTGGTATCGACGTAGACTTTTGCGCGTGATTCGTAGCTGTCGGGATATGCGTAAACCGCGAACCAGCCTATCACGCAAACAACCCAGGTGACGATCATCGCGACCCAGCGGTACCGCCACGACCCCTTAAGCTCCGAAAGCAGGTTTGGTTACTACTTCGTTCACTAGAAAAATGCCTCTGGAATTATCAGTACGTCACCTGGCTTGATGTCGACATTCTGATCGATGTCGCCTTTATTCATGAGATCGTCCAGCGCACCCGATACTCCTTCATTTCACCGTTTACTCGACGCACAAGCTTTGCGCGGTTCCCGGCAGCGAACTCGCCGAGTCCTCCTACGGTGATCATCAGATCCAGCGCCGTCATACCTTTCGCGGTAGGGCACTGCCTGCGGATTCGCCGCCTGACCGACAACCCGAACCTGCTCAGAAAACGTACCTTCGAATTTAGTGACAATGACGTTTACCGACGGGGACTTTATATAGGTGGCGAGTACGGACTCCATATCCCGCGCCAGCTCAGTAGGCGTCTTACCCACAGGCGACCATATCCTCGACCAGCGGAGTGGATATCTTACCGTCAGGTCGCACTGGTACTTTTGTCGAGATTTCTGGGTTTCGCCACACGAATATATCCAGCACATCACCGGGACCGATCTGGTAACTCGACGGATCGATCTCAGCACCATTGCTACCGTTGGCCACTGGCGGCACCGGGGACGGAACGGATGGCGAGGTTGCGCATCCGACCGCAATGAAAGCGGCTATCGCCGCGAGCCATGTGGCTTTCCTATTGACTATGGACATCATATTTTTTCCAGTAGCGCCTCAGCGTCTGAGCGGCTCGAAAACTCCGGAAACGCCTGCAAAGTTTCTCGCAGCAATCGATCTGCTTCACTTTCATTGCCTCGTTCCAACAGTACCGAGGCCAGGTGGTACTTGATATCAGGGTTATCCGGCGCCTGCGCCGCCGCACGTCGCAAAATTTCCTCGGCACGCTCGAAATCGCCGGATTTGTACAGTATCCACCCCAAAGTATCGCTGATATTTCCATTTTCCGGGGCGATCCGATGGGCGCGCTCTGCCAGCTCAATCGCTCCTTCGCGGCCGTCAACTGAGTATTGCCAGGCCAGGTTGTTTAGTGCGATTGGATCGTCCGCATTCTCCGCAAGCACGCTCTCATACTGCCTGATTGCCGCACTCGCATCTCCCGCCGCCTCGAGCACCTGTCCCAACATGCGACGCATTTCGGAATCGTTCGGATTCTCGGTGAGCCAGCGCTCAATAGGCGCCGCCGCCCGCTGCGGATCGACCGTCTGATACGCCTGCACGAGACGAGTCACGATCAGCCTATTCCAGAATCCCGAGGCAGCATCCTCATAGTGAGACACGGCCACTTCAGGATTTTCGTCAATCATTTCAATATCGCCCGCCAGAATCGCTGTCAGCGGACGAACATCGTTGACACTCTTGTAGCCTTCCAGCGCCGATCTGGCGCCTTCCGTATCCCCGGACTTCGCCAAGGCCTCGATATGAACCGCAAGACCGGAAATGCTATCGGGATTGAGCTCACGAAAGTTCTTCGCGTACCTGATCGCATCGCGGAAGTTGCCGTTGAGCAGGTGTTGCCGCGCAACATCGTACTGAACCCTGGCGTCGCCAGGCAGCGCCGCCGCCGCAGAATCGAGCAGGCGAAGCGCAACTTCGGTCTGCCCCTGCGCCGCACGGGCCATCCCCTCGACATGGTCAAGGCGGGGTTCGCCGGGATGCAGTTCCCTGGCCTCCGCCACAATCGACAACGCCATGTCATACTGATTGTTCGCCAGGGCCGTGCGTGCGAGCAACAACCTCGGTCCAAGTGCCCCCGGCTTCAGATCTGCTGCCGCCCTGATTTTTGGCAGCGCATCTTCGTATCGACCGTTTTCGGACAGGAGTTCCGCAAGCAGGGCCAGCGCCGGAAGAAACGCCGGATCGGCGTCAATCGCGGCGGATAACCACTTCTCGGCCAGTGCCTGATCGCCTGAATTTAAGGCCAGACGGCCGAGGCCATAAAGCGCCGGAATGTCTTTCTCGTCAAAGTGCAGCGCCTGTCGGAACATGTCGCGGGCCTGATCGAGCTGGCCCACCGACTGATACAGATTTCCTGAGACTGCATAGGCTCCCGGATCCTGCGGATTGTCCGCTACGATTTTCCCGGCCTGATCGAGCGCTGCCGGCACATCGTCGTTTTTCAGGTGTGCCGCAATCAACAAAGATTCGCGACGATAACCCCCACCCTCCTGTTCCGGCAGTTCTTCAAGCAGCGTAACCACGCGGTCGTAGTCCCCAGCCGCGAGCAAAACGGCCGCCAATGAGATGCTGGCATCGGTATTGTCCGGATCCGCTGCAACGCTGCGCTCGAGATACTCAATAGCCGCATCTGAATTACCGAGCCCGAGTTCGGCGCGCCCCATCATGGTCAGGAGTACCGGGTCCTGTGAATCCGCACCGCCCAGTTCTGTGAGCGATTGCAATGCGTCCGCCGGCTTGTCCAGTCTGAGTTGCGTTTCGGCAAGTAATCGCCGTGTCATCTCGCCGCCGACCTGTTCGCGAACCGCGCGTGACAGGTACATTTCCGCCTGCCTGAGGTAGTTCTGAGAGAAATTGACGGCACCCAGTATCGCCTGTCCCTGCATGTCGTCCGGCAACGCCGAGAGATAGCTTTGCAGTTCGGATTGTGCGTCGTCCAGGTCTCCCCGGCCGTACGAAATTCTTCCCTGCAAATAATGTAGCAGGGGATGGCCCGGAATGAGCTCGTTTAGTTCGGTCAGCCACTCATCGGCAGCATCGAATGCGCCCTTGCTTAACAGCGAGTTGACGATGCTCACACGATTTAGAAATGCGTGTGCAAATGGCGTTTCACCGTCCCTCCGTCGAAATCGCTTTTTCGTAGGCTTCAATCGCACCTGTCGCATCACGACGATACTGACGAAAATCTCCCAGCGCCCGCCAGGCTCTGGTGGACTCCGGATCGCTCGTAACCGCAGTTTGCAGCCGCTCGCGCGCGGATTCTACATCGTTGGTTCTGACCGACAGCTCCGCCATGCCGACATTGGCGCCTACATGCCCAGGATGGCGCGCGAGTACCGCCAGATACCGCGCCCGCGCTGCTTCGGCATTCCCATTTGCAGACAGAATGTCGGCAGCCAGCGCGTCGAGATCGGGGTTATCGTCGATAGCGGCGAGCTTCGGCAACAACTGCTCATGTGCCTCAACGGAACGCCCCATTTCGAGCAGCACGCGCCCGTACTTGAGCAGCAATCGCGGAGATTCGTCACCAAGTTCTATTGTCCGCAGATACTCCTGGCGTGCAGTGTCGTAGTCCGCTACCTGAAACGACGCATCGGCAAGCAGTTCCCTTGCCTTCGCAAAATTCTGGTCTTGTGTCAGTGCGTTCTTGAGTTCGATAATTGCGCCGCGGTACTCGTGCTCTCGCATGAAATCCGCCGCGCGTTCGTAGCGTTCCGTTGGGTCCGGCTGACATCCGCCGAGGCCAGCTCCCAGTATCGCACTGAGAATCACGCCCGCCAGAACACGAAAAAACATAATGGTGTTTTGCAATGTACCAACTGCCCAATAAGTGAGTACGTTTTCAACGCTGAAAGAGCCGTTGAAACAACGAATTATACAGTTATTCCTGGATATGGCATCGACGCCGATCCGCTATCGCGTGTGACGGCTATCACACTTTTGGAGTTGCACGGCAATCTTTCATGCCTGAATAAGAGGAATTCGGATAGTCATGGTCGTACCTCCGGACTGCCGGCTCTCGACCAACAGAGCCCCCCCCATTGAGCGCGCCACTTCTCGTACCTGATAGGCACCGATCCCCATACCCTGAGTGCCTTTCGTGCTGTCAAATGGCTTGAACAGTCGATTTTGAACGAATTCCTCACTCATTCCACTTCCAGTGTCACTAACAGCGATATCGCAGTGTTTGGCGTCCGTACGGAGCGCGACCGTTATTTTGTCACTTTCCTCACAAGCATCCTGTGCGTTGCGAATCGTGTGCGTAATCGCCATTTGCAGTTCATCCCGGTCCCCGCGCACCCAGATTCGATCGTTGCACAATTCAGTTGTCGGTACGGGTTGCCGGTCAGCACACTTCGAAGTCGCACGCATGATGATTTCTCCGACTTCCACACGCTGCCGGCTGCGCCTTCGGACACCTTGCTGAAGCTGCTCAATAACGCGCCGCATCCTCGTGACGCCAGACTCGATCGTCGACACAGCGTCCTCAATAAACTCGGGGTTGTTCTTGTATTTCGCGGCATTCTCAACGACAAGCGATTGCTGTGCGATAACGTTCTTGAGGTCGTGCATCAGGTACGCCGTCAACTTATTGAACGCCTCGAATTGCCGACTCTGCGTCAGGAGTTCTGTAGAAAGCTGTTGCATCAAAAAACTGGCGACCTGGCGACCTGCCGTTTTCAACAAATCGCGATCCTCATAATCGAGATGCCCGGTTACGCTGCCGGCACTTAACGCCACAAAACCGATCAGGTCGTTTTCGTTTACCAGGGGCACAATCAGCCCGGCATTTTCGAGTCCGATCTGATTGCCCGACAGGGCCAGACCCTCATAGCGCTCCGGGTCGTCTCGCAGCTCGTCGAACTCGACGATCCACTTTGACCGCCGCAGAAACCCGACCAGCGGCGACGACTCCGCAATGCGCTGCAATGGCGTCGCGCAATTCCAGCCGACCGACCCAACAAACTCGGATTCATCTTCGGATCGTAGAAACAACACGCCGCTGGAGCAGCCGACGATGTCGGCAAGCGCTTTTACCGAGCGTTTCTTTAACGTGAGCGCATCGTCGCTATCGGTCAGTGTCTGTGTCAGCCTCAGCCACTCCGCACGGTAATCGTACTTGTTCTGATAAAAATGCTTGCTGATGAACACACGAATACGCGCACGCAGGCGACTGGAGAGTACAGCGGCGAGCATGGCCACAACGATCGCAGCGATGAACACGATCTGTGCCACACCTCCCCACTGCCCACCGAGTTCGCGCACGTAGTGCGCTATCAACCCGCCTACCGTCAGGTACGCCCCGGCGGCAAATACCGTCGCAGTGTGAAAGACGATCTGGCGCGATACGAAGATCCCCCCAGACCAGCTTGGGGAACGTCTCGCGGCTAACGCAATAAATGGCACCGCCATCGCTACGATGTAGCCCCTCGCGGCTTTAAGCAGCGGGTCAATGTGACCGACCAGACTCGCATTGGAATACAGCAGCAAATCAAACGCAAAGACGATTCCGATACCGAGACAGAGAAATTTGAGGCCCTGACGCTGAGCGTCACGGGCGTTTCGGTAAATCTGCTCGAGATACACAAGCACTGCCAACGCCGTCAGGATTTTCCCGATAACGGTTATCGACGAGGCACCACTGCCGTCAACGGATTTGAGGACACCAAACTCCAGCAGAGTTCCATAGACAACGATACAAACAACGATTCCCGGTGCCGCGATGCGCAGTGCCCGGACAAACCAGCCACCGATCGCCCCCGATAAAACGCTTGCGAGGAATATCAGCCACGCGCCGTCGCGCCCAAACTCAACCAGGAATACGAGAAACGGCGAAGACGCCTCAAAAGACGGAGCCAGCAGGCTTGCAGCGGCCCATAGTGCAGTCGCCAAAGATGCGAACCACAGCCGGCGGCTGCCGGAGCGCCCCTTGAAGCGTGTTGTTAGCAGCCCGGTAAGAACCAGAAAAGCCAGTGTCGCCAGCACGAGGCCGGCCCACTGAAGTAGAGAATTCTCGTCCGACATCAGACGAGTTTAGCGCGCGCCTTTTCCCCACAGCACGACTTCGACCGTCTGCAGCATGACGATAATGTCGAGGAGAAAGCTCTGATTCTTGACATAGTAGAGATCGTACTGCAATTTTTCGGCCGCATCCTCCTCAGATGAGCCATATGCATAACGAAGCTGCGCCCACCCTGTGACACCGGGCTTCACGGTATGTCGCTCATCATAATAGGGAATCTTTTCCGTGAGCTCACGCACAAACTCGGGCCGCTCGGGTCGCGGGCCCACGAGACTCATTTCGCCACTCAATACGTTGAATACCTGAGGCAGTTCATCGAGCCTCACTTTACGCAGGAATGCACCCACCCGAGTAATCCGGCTATCGTTTTCCTCCGCCCAGACTGCCTTGCCGTCGGCTTCCGCGTCTTCCTGCATACTGCGAAACTTCAGCACGTTGAAATTTCTGCCGTGCAATCCCACGCGCCGCTGACGATAAAATACCGGCGCGGAAATTCCGTCTTCCAGCTTAATCGCAACTGCGATTAGGAGCATGACGGGCCATGCCAATGCCAGCACCAGCGCAGCGAGCGCGGCATCCATCACGCGTTTCACCGCGTTTCGCATTCGTGTTACACGAAATCCCGGAGAAAAAATCAGCCAGCCCGGGTTTACCAGATCGATGCGAATTTTACCCGATTCCCGTTCCAGAAATTCCACCAGATCAATGACGTCAATGCCTCGCAGCTTGCAATCCAGCAACTCCCTGATAGGTAGATTGCCACGACGATCGTCCATCGCGATAACAATCTCATCGGCTTCAAGCTCCAGCGCCAGATTGGAAATGGAGTCAGTGTGCGTCAGCCGTCCGGTATAGTCCTTGACTTCAACGTCGCCAGGGGCGGCAACTGCTCCGACAACGTGAAAGCCGCGACGATCGGCTCGCCGCCGCAGATCGGATATCGCGGCGGCCCGCTCCCCGGCACCGTAGATCAGTGTACGATGCCGGAAAATATTCTCATCGACGTTGCGAACGAACAAATATCTGAGAAACAGCAAGAGCAAAGACGCAGCCACGGCCGACGTGATTGCCATATCAATCGGAATTCGCACCGTGGGGATTACATAGAACAATGCTGAAAGCACCAACGCACTGCCAGCGATTGCCACGACAACTCGCGCCAGGATCTCTTTGAAAAAGACGCGCTGGTGAAACTGATACAATCCGGTCGCGATCAGGCTTACCAGCATCACAGCCGAAATCACGACCGCTTTCGGCAACAATGGGCCAAGCAACTCCTCGCACAGTCGAAGGCTTCCGAACACGACTACCGCGGCCACATACACGGAGGCGAATAACACGCCCAGCTCCAGCAGGCCAAGCAGCAGGAGTGGCGTCCTTACAGTGTTGTTAATTGACCAAGCGGGCATTATTGTCGGGTCCAGCCTAAGCCTCAGAGGTGGAAATTCTTTCTTCACAGGCCTGTCCGTGTCCTATTGTATTCGTAATTCTGTTTCATTTTCGTGATTCGCCTCTCATTCGATTTCCGGAGACCTGTCACAACAAAACCCTGCCGACGGCGCTAACTGGCGCCGTCGGCTCGCTTTCTTGACAATAGACGACTCATGTCCGCTAAATGGCACATTTTCGCCAGGATCCTGATCCTGCCAGCGCTGGCAGTTCTTGTCATCGCTCACACTATATCGACGCACGGCGTTTCACCGCTACTCGACAGACTGCTTGACGATCTGCACGCTCCCGGGTTCACACTGATAACCTTGTTAATCTGGGCTGCCCTGCCGCTATCGCTGAATGTCGCGCCCCGCCTCGCAGTATCGGCCGTGCTGGCGTCGATATTGGCCGTCGCAGCCGAGGGCAGTCAGTACTTCTCGGCGAGAAACGCTGACCTGGGCGATCTGGGTAGCGATTTTACCGGCATTGGACTGGGACTGGCGGTGGCATTCACGATCGGGCTTTTCCGGCAGCACAGACAGCAGTATTGGGCCATAGTGACAACAGCAGCGATGCTGCTCGCCATTCTCAGCTGGTTCACGCTCGCATCGCCAGCCCAGGCACTCTGGTCCCTGTCCCGGCAAAGAGCCAGCCTGCCGGTACTCGCGGGATTTGAACATGACTGGGAACCGTTCCTGTACGCGAGAAGCCCCACAAATCACGTCATCAGAATACCGAAACCGGAACAATTTGCTGTTCCAGGGCGATACGCGGCAGCGGTAAACCTCGGTGCAAGCGGGAAACCGGGGATGGAATTGCGCACCTGGGCAGACTGGCTCGGATATTCCTCACTGTCGTTTCTCGCCGCATCGAGCGGAAGTGAGTCAATCCGAGTTGCGCTGAGAATCCACGATGCGCAGCACAATCAACAACCGGGTGACCGTTATCAATACAATTTCGAGATTACGGCTGAGCCGCAGCGACACACGATCCCGATCAGCGAAATCCTAAAAACACCGTCCGGACGCAAACTCGATCCTCATCGCATCGAGGCAATGATCTTCTTTGTCAGCCGGCCGAACGGTACCGAACGAATGATTATCGACGATATTCGTCTACATCCTGATTAACGGCAATTAGCGCTCAAGTATGGCAAGCACTTCATCGGTTTTCTTTCGCAACAACGAACCATCGCCCCGGGTTTCAACGTTCAGGCGCACGACAGGTTCCGTGTTGGATTTACGAACGTTGAAACGCCAGTCCCTGAACTCAAAGCTGTAGCCGTCGATATCGTCGACCGCAATCGCATCCTGCGCGTAATGCCCATGCAGCGTTTGCAGTGCCGCATCCGCATTCACAACTTCCCGATTAATCTCGCCGCTCGCCGGGAAGCGGGCCATTCGCTCACCAACGAGGTCTGAAAGCGTCCGGCCACTCATCGACAACAGTTCGGCAGCCATCAACCAGGGAATCATGCCACTGTCTGCGTACGAAAACTCTCGAAAGTAATGATGTGCGCTCATCTCCCCGCCGTAAACGGCATCGACGGCGCGCATCTTCTCCTTGATAAAGGAATGGCCGGACTTGCTCCGTACAGCTTCACCACCTGCGGCCTCGACGATTTCGAGCGTATTCCAGGTCATGCGAGGATCGTGAACGATCTTTTCGCCGGGCTGTTTGCCAAGGATGTTCTCCGCCAGAAGACCGACGATGTAGTAGCCCTCAATGAACGTTCCGTGTTCATCGAAGAGAAAACAGCGATCGAAATCGCCGTCCCACGCGATACCCATGTCAGCACGACTTTCGACGACAGCGTCGGAAGTCACTGCCTGATTCTCAGGCAGCATCGGGTTCGGAATACCGTTCGGGAACGTCCCGTCGGGAGCATAGTTGACGTCCACAAACTCGAACGGTAAGCGCTCGCGCAGCCCATCCATAGCAATCCCCGCGCCGCCATTGCCGGGATTGACGACGAGCTTCAGCGGTTTCAGTACACCGGTGTCGACATAGGACAAGATGTGATCGACGTAGGCATCGAAAATACTCGTGACAGTACGCACACCTTTGGAATCCGCGATGCGACGCTCGGGCTGTTCCGCGATTCTGCGGATATCTTCAAGGCCCGAATCGCCGCTGATCGGCCGCGCCTCCTGACGCACGAGTTTCAGGCCGTTGTAATCCGCGGGGTTATGGCTGGCCGTCACCATGATGCCGCCGTCTGCTGCCAGTTCGGAGGTCGCGAAGTAGACCATCTCGGTACCACCCAACCCAATGTCCAGCACCTCAGCACCGGCGTCCATGATGCCCTTGCACACCGCATCGGTCAGTTCGGCACTCGACAAGCGAATATCCCTGCCAACGACGATTCGGCTGGCACGCAGGTACTCCGCCGTCGCATTGCCTATTCGATAGGCCACATCCGCATTGAGCTGATCCGGTATGCGTCCGCGTACATCGTATGCCTTAAAGCAGGTAATCGTCTGTGTCATGTCGTGGTGCCTTCACGCCCGTAATTGTCTTCCAATCGAACAATATCGTCCTCGCCCAGATAATCGCCGCATTGCACTTCGATAATGTGCGCCGGTTCGTCAAACGGATTGGCGATCCGGTGGACATCGCCAATGGCAATGTAAGTGGACTCGTTGACGCCGAGGTCAAATACATCGTCGTTTTTGTAATTCGCGCCTTACCTTTGACGACGACCCAGTGTTCGGCCCTGTGGGCATGTTTCTGCAACGACAGCACCGCTCCGGGATTGACGATCAACTGTTTCACCTGAAAGCCGTCCGCGTTCTCGAGACTGTCATAACTCCCCCACGGCCGAAACACCTGGCGGTGCAGCTTAACCTCTTCTCTGGTGTCGTCGCCAAGACGATCGACAATATGCTTGACGTCCTGCGCCCGGTCTTTGGGAACGACGAGCGTCGAATCCTTGGTTTCGACAACGACGACATCGTTCAAACCGATGACCGCCACAAGGCGGCTTTCGGCCTGCACAAAGACACCGTTGCAATCGTGCAATACAACATCACCGTCGACCGTATTGCCGAGATCATCTTTAGGCCTGACGTCGTGCAGCGCCGACCAGGAGCCGACGTCGCTCCAGCCCACATCCAGCGGCACCATCATTGCGGCATCGGTCTTCTCCATCACTGCGTAATCGATGGAATCTTTGGGACAGGCAAGGAATGATTCTTTTTCCGGACGAACAAATTCTGTTGTCGTGTGATTCTCCATCGAAGCTTTACAGGCCTCGTAAATCCCAGGTGCGAATTTCTGGAGCGTACTCAGATACTCAGCGGCACCGAACAGAAACATGCCGCTGTTCCAAAAATGCCTGCCGCCGTCGACGTAATGCTGCGCTGTCTCCAGATTCGGTTTTTCGACGAAAGATTGCACAGGTACCGGTTGTTCACCGTCGGGCTCTGCAAGAAGATATCCGTATCCCGTCTCTGGGTATTGCGGCACGATTCCGAATGTCACAAGGCTACCCTGCTCCGCAACACTGCGGCCGCGTTCGACTGCACGCTGGAAACCCACGACATCCTGAATGACATGGTCGGCCGCCATAACGAGCAATAGCGGATTGTCGCCGTCGGCGGTCGCAAGAAAAGCGGCCAGCGCGACAGCCGGGGCCGTATTCCTGCCCTCGGGTTCAAGCAGAATCTGGCTTTGCTGGTTGATGTTGCGAAGCTGCTCCGCTACCAGAAATCGATGGGCTTCGTTGCAGATGACCTGGCAGGTTTCACTGGCACTGCGCATGCCCTCGAGACGCTGGACCGTCTGCTGGAGCAAGGTCGACTTTCCGTCGACGAGCGGCAACAATTGTTTCGGGTACATTGACCGCGAGGCAGGCCAAAGACGCGTACCTGAACCTCCTGACAACACCACTGGCAGTATCTTTCTCATGTCCGTCCCCGCCCAATCGCATAGTAGGCAAGCCCTTGTTTTTCAACAGTTTCCGGGTCGTAGAGGTTTCTACCGTCGAAAACAACCGCATCCCTCAGTGTGCTGCCCAGCAGGGCAAAATCCGGACTCCTGAATTCCTGCCATTCGGTAATGATGACCAGAGCATCGGCGCCTTCGACCGCCTCGTAGGCACTGTCGCACAACGTCAGTCCCGGCTGGTCAGGGTACAGCCTCGCGGCCTCCTCCATGGCTTCCGGGTCGTAGGCTCGAACACTTACACCGGCCTCCCAAAGCGCTTCCATGACGACGCGGCTCGGCGCCTCGCGCATGTCGTCGGTACTGGGCTTGAACGACAGCCCCCAGAGTGCAATGGTTTTGCCATTGAGGTCGTTGTCGTAATGTGTGCGAATCTTTTCAACGATGCGCTGCTTTTGCCGGTAGTTGACCTCTTCCACGGCGTTGAGCAGTGCGGCATCGTAGCCGGAGGCAGCCGCCGAACGCGCCAAAGCCTGAACGTCCTTGGGAAAACACGAACCGCCGTAGCCTGCACCCGGATAGATGAAGTGGTAGCCGATACGCGGATCGGAACCGATACCGACGCGCACGTTCTCGATGTCGGCACCAAACCGTTCCGCGAGATTCGCCAGTTCGTTCATAAAGCTGATCTTGGTCGCCAGCATTGCATTCGCAGCGTACTTGGTGAGTTCCGCCGAGCGGATGTCCATGCTGATCACCCGGTCGTGATTGCGGTTAAACGGCTCGTACAGCGATTTCAGCAGTTCCGTCGTGCGCGGATTGTCGGTGCCCACGATGATGCGGTCCGGCTTCATAAAGTCCCCGATCGCGGCGCCTTCCTTTAAGAATTCGGGATTGGACACAACGTCGAACTCAACCGTGCTGCCGCGCCGGTCGAGTTCCTGCTGGATCCGGGCCTTGACGTTGTCCGCGGTCCCCACCGGCACCGTCGACTTGTCGACGACGATCCGGTACTCGTCCATGTTTTCACCGATCGTTTTCGCAACGGCCAGCACATGTTTCAAATCCGCTGAGCCATCTTCGTCGGGCGGCGTGCCCACGGCGATAAACTGGAACAGCCCATGGCCAACCGCTTTTGCAACGTCGGTCGTAAACTCGAGCCGGCCTGCCTCGCGGTTACGCTCGATGTAGGCATCCAGTCCCGGCTCATAGATCGGCACTCGCCCTTCATTCAGACCTTCAATCTTTTTTGCGTCTATGTCGCAGCAGACTACGTGATTACCCATTTCGGCCATGCACGCACCGGTCACAAGGCCCACATAGCCGGAGCCAAATATATTAATTCTCATAGCTGATCTACGGCAGGAGAAACTAAAATTTCACCAAATTCATCCTTAGATTACATGAATCGACGCGAACCACGTACGAATGAATAAATGCACGCAGAATTCATCGAAGGGCCCTCGCCTGCGCGGCCCTGTAAGGGCTGAGTCGACCGGCTCGAAGCTGCCTCAACATAAACAGACGATGCCTTGCCGATATGCCCCTAATAACCAGTCTTTGCGAAAGCCCGAGCGCCGCCCAGAGAAAGAACAACACCACGTCACTAACCTCAAGTAAAGACGCCGCGACGCCAACCGTCGCATAGACAAATTGTAACCCGCCGAGAATCGCCAATACTTGCCGCACACCAAACCCACCACGCCTTAGTGTGTGGTGAAAATGATCTCTTCCAGGTGTCAGTGGTGATCTACCGGATGCGATGCGACGAATGAAGCAAGTGATGCAGTCATAAACCGGGATTGATGCAAACCACAATCCGGCGACGGGTGATATGATGGCACTTTCTCCTTGGCTAACACCCAATGTGGCCCAAAAAATTGCGAATCCAAGCACTGTACTACCGGCATCCCCCATGAATGTGCGAACCGGCCGGTTTGCGATCACGGGGAAATTGAATAGCAGAAACCCCACAATTGAGCCCGCCACTACTAATGCAAGTACGGTTGAAGTTGCAGAAAACCCGCCGACAATCGAAACCGCAAGCAGCGCTATCAATGCCAAAATCCCTGCAAGCCCGTCAACACCATCAATTAAATTGTAGGCATTCACGACCGTTACTGACACCACCAGCGTACCGATAAGTGCGAACGGACCGAGAAATATTTCACCAGCACTAAATGGATCTCCGACAGTCTCAAGCATTAGGTCCGAGCTATAGACCATGATTATGACCGCGGCGATCTGCACCAGCACGCGTACAACTGGTGGAACACCAACTGCATCATCTATCGCACCCACCACCACAAGAATGAAGAAGGAGAATACGATTCCAACTGTTAGCTCGTTTACGACACCTACCACCGCAAATCCAGACAAAACACCGAGAAACATTGCGATACCGCCGATGATGGGAACCTCGCCGGAGTGCTGTTTCCGCCCCCCTGGATGATCTACAAACTTCGTTCCAAAAGTTAGCGGTCGTAGGGCAAGTAGAAATGCAACCGTCACAACGAAGGAAATAGCTGCAGCAGGGAAAATGGGTAACTCGCTCATAGTGTTGGCTTGCCTTATGTAAAAACATTCAAGCGCAGAATCGCTCTTTCTCATCGGCATGAACGGGCGAAGTTTACACAAAATATTGATTATAGTTGAATTCCTACCATTTGGTAAAAATAAACCAATCGACTTCTGCGCCGGCAGGATTGTGGCACAACTATTAGAAACGTGGAAGTCGCGGCAACTGATTCGCGATGATTGTAGGATTGGGGTTTATCCTCTGAGCAACGCCGCATACTCTGCGGAAATCACCGACCATCGATACCGCCGCTGTGCTATCTCATACATCTTGGCGGCATTTTCACGCGAGTCCTCTGGTCCCAGCTCAGTAACCAGCTTCGCCAGTGAATCTGCTCCCCGGAAGTAGCATGCGCAGTCTTCGGTCGTCGCTCGATTATAACGGACGTCATAGGCGAAGACCGGTAGCCCCAGGAACATGGCCTCAACAAGGGATGGATTCGTGCCACCAGCACTGTGACCATGCACATACAGCGACGCGTTGCCGCGTATGCAATTAAGAGTGGCCGGATCGTAGATCGGATCGAGCAGGAAAATATTCTCGTCATCCGAGAATTCATTCAGGAGTGAGGTTCCGTACTTGCTGGACTCCCAGTTTCCTACAACTACCAGCGGCATCTTCGCATTCGTCCTGAACGATTCGAGGACCATATGTACGTTGTTCTCTGGCTCGATTCGGCAGACACTAACAGCAAACCGACTCCGCAAAAAAGGATATACACGTTTCAAGGATTCGCCGGCAGGAACGGGCTGCGCGTGGTCACCACCATAGGCAATACTGTCAGCTGGTACTCCGTAAGACTCAGCCACATAGTCGGCGATTCGCACATTGTCCGCGATGACGCGGTCCGCATGTTCCACTGCATATCTTTCGCATCGCCTTAAAAACTTGCGAGCCAATTCGCTCCATTTCTGACGCTTCCACTCTATTCCATCGATGTTAACTAGGATGCGCACTTTCGAAAATCGCTTCACAATTGGTAGGAACATCGCACCGGAAACGCCAAGTACGAGCATAATCTCTGCGTATAGAATTGCATGGATCATCGAGGCTATGTCATAAACAATACTGGAAACTCCATTCGGACTAAATGGAATGTAGTGAAGCGTTGCTCCCTGATACTTGCGAGGACGTTCGGTGTACCGCTTGGAAGAGCAATAAATATGCAAGTCAAACTCTGTTCCGAGTGCAATAGTCAGGTGCTCGACAAGCGTTTCGAAACCACCATAAGACGCAGGCACACCGACGCAACCAACGACCGCCACTCGACTCTTCTTCATTGCATGATGACCAAATTCAGTATTATTTACATGAACCCGCAGGAAATCACCAAGCCGAAACCCAATACCGTAGCCCGGACTCAGAGTTGATTTGTGGCGATGCGATAACCGCGAAGTGTACTCGCCGCCGTCTTTTCCCAGTTGAAATTCTCAGCCACATGACTTCGAAGTCGGTCTGAACTCGGCTTACTCATCGCACGATTCAAGCCTTCCCGAATGGAGCTTACATCATCCGGTTCCACATACTCGACCATATCTGAAAAATAGTACTTGGTATCCCCTTTGCTGGTTACCACCAAGTTGCACTTCATCAAGGCAGCCTCAAGAGACGACAGCCCAGGCGTTTCCATCCATGACACAAGGGCATGAACCTTCGCCTGCCTGTAGATTTGTGCCAGCTCGGGCTGACTGACATGGGAAATGAAGCGCACGTTTTCGCCAGCGCTTTCAAGACAAGCCTCATAGTACGCTCTGCTGTTTGGACTTGGTTTTCCTATCAGGACTAACTTGTAAGGCGTACTCCTCACCGCGTGAATCAGTTCAAGCTGACATTTCCTTACCTCGATTCTTGCGGCACAAACGATGCTCCCTTCCAGGTCCTCATATTTTGGAGAAACTTCGACATTCTCATAGTCGAAGATTTCCGTATCAGCCGCATTTACGACAACTACACCCGCCTTATCCGGAGACTTCATATCACTCATGACTCGCTCCAGCTCCGTCGGGCTATTCGGCAACAATACGTCAACTAATCGAGCAATCTCTCTTTGTGAGCCCAAATGACCCTTCAAGAAGTAGGGGATCATTCGCCGATTGAAATTACCATTGAACAATGCTCGCGCGACCACCTTGGCGTACTCAATACGGCTTTCCCCCAATGCAACTGAAGCTGCGCGAAATAGGCCCTTGCGGGCCCTGACATCACACTCATAGTAGGAACCCCAAATCGTTGACAATGCAGATGGCACGCTATCACGTTTCGCGCGTCTTACATTGGACAACAAATCCTGCGGATTTCGAAGGTTGAAAAAATGCACCAGATCGAATCCGCTATAGTCAGGAGCACTGCTGCTTGCAATTTCTACATCGACATCCAGCTTTCTGAGGTATTCCGCAGTCTTGAACAGCTGAATCGTATCGCCCCCTGGTCCGCTCAACACAGTTGGCCGCGTTACAAAGAGGACTCTCATCGAAACTTGCAAATCCAGATTGCCGGGAAGAGAAAAATTGAAATGGGAACAAAGAAAAATATTAGAGTTGGCATAATACCAGCTGCAACGACTTTCGAAGCGAAAAAGCACCAGCAAACAAGAACCGCAAGGGACGAAGCACAATTCTTTTTCCTCAACCATTGATTTGCTGTTTCAAACAAAAAACCCAACATAAATGCATGAATCACCACACCAGGATACCAAAAATTGACGAATGCCTCACCAGGAGCGGTGACAGTCAGACCTTCACCTTCAAATTCGAGCTCATACAACTCGACGAGATGTACCCCCAGGAACTTGCTATCAATACCCGGCAAAGCAACCGCCAGATCCGTGACGAAAGTGCTGCCCCAGTAGATTTCACCAAACTCGGTATTGCTGACGATCAGATCCAGATTTAGTAGATTCACTGTTAGGGTCCAGAACACTTGAAGAAGTGCCGCGAAACCGAACCCGCTTCCATATCGCAGAAAGTCGAGAACGGCAACTAACATCAACAAAAGAAATCCAAACAGCACTACAAAGAAGGAGATCCTCTGCTTCCACACATATGCTTCGGATTGAAAGTAAACTGTCAACACAAACATAAGCAGCAAATATGCCGCCGGCCCTCGAAAACCAACGCCAGCCACTACGAGAACAGATACAAATAGCAATATCGTAGAAACAACCTTGCCTAGAGCGCCAAGGGATGAAAAGCTCACAGCCACTAGCAGGAACGAACTATAGTACATTCCAGTTGCAAGCAGCAGCACGCCACCAAAGCCGCTCTTGGCCTCGACGCGAAGAGTTGCGACATGTTCGCTCAGCGCCGGAATAACGCCGATCTTCGAGAAATAGTAGCCGTGAATCATTGTCGCGACGAATATCAAGACAAGGGAGACTAACATTACCCGCAATCGACTCATATCTTGATGCGTGGACATATTGAATCGCGTGAGAGAATATCGCCAGACCAGCGGTGCAATGACATAAGCACCAAGATAAAACACCAGAAAGTACAACAGCGCAACAACGTATGTACCGATGTCAATATTTACTCTTAACAATGGAGTATCGAGTAAGATGGTTGAGATACAATCCAGAACGACAACAGCAATTAGGTAG
Organism: Woeseiaceae bacterium; assembly: GCA_965224505.1. Classification (GTDB taxonomy): domain Bacteria; phylum Pseudomonadota; class Gammaproteobacteria; order Steroidobacterales; family Woeseiaceae; genus UBA1847. The sequence goes on along the minus strand of CBDCZL010000014.1, from coordinate 9,754 downwards.
AGAAAATAGAACGCTAGAAAAAACGCGCTTGGATTCAGCAAATCAAGGCTTCGAAATTTTCGAACTCGAATTATCATAGATAGCTGTAATTGAAACCCACATCATACAATCCCCCTACCCTTTCGGAATAGAGGTCTAGGTCAGGTTGAAACAGGAATACCGGCCGTTCCGTCGCTTGAAAAAAATCGTAGGCCGCGGACGAGTAGTCGGTTACAAGAATACTAGCCCTGCCAAGGAGGGTAAAAACGTCATCCGACGCCGGTGCAACCACTACGTTTGCTGCGGCCATTATTTCTCTTGACACTGGATTTGAGTCCGCCAGGGGATGAGGTTTGTACAGCAATTCATAGCGATCATCATCAAACCTGCCACGAATTCTTTGCAATGCATTCTCAACAATCGTGCCATCACTTCCGTCGTTTCTAAAGGTTGGCAGATAAAGAATAGCCGCTTTTCCAGTGCCACTACCTTCGTGCTCCGACTCCGCTATGCTGCGAATATATGAGATAGAGGCCGGCTCTGAAATGACGACCTTCTCTGGCGACAGGCGAAATGCTCGAATCAGGATTTGTTTGTGAAACTCTGACTGCGCATAGATTACATCCCATTCTTCGTAGGGTGTACATTCCCCCGATCGAATCTTCTTCATCAGCCATTCGCGTTCAATTTTTGAGTCAAATCCAATCTTCTTGATTGGAACTCCATGCCACAAATTATGCACAATGAGGCCACGATGTTTGACCAGCGCAACGTCCGACGTATTGTGGGTCACGAAGGCATCTTTTGTTTTTGCAAGCTTGACCCAGTAATTCAGCGACCCTCGCTTCAGAACCGGCATCCCACTTTCAGACAGCCTAGTATAAACTTCAGATGACGACGTCACCCAATACGCTTTCTCATCGGGAATTGCATTGAGGAAGCGATACTTTGTATGTCCACCAAACCCCCCAAACCCGGATCCGTAGAGGGTGTAGGACTTTCGGAACCTGCGAAAAAGCAGGCTAAATATGGCCATTAGAGCTAACTTTGCGAACCTCTTCACGACGCGCGAGAACACGGATAGCGCCTCCAAAATACACAAAATTCACCGCTATGTGCGCGGCCAAACAAGACATCGCAACGCCTTCCAACCCGTAACGCGGAACAAGAAAGTGAATACTCAGCACAAGCGCAAGAATAGCCAGCAGACCACCGACTACTCTGGCCCCCTGATGCCCTGCAACCGTCAACACGATTCCTGGGAAAATCCCGAAAAACCGAAGCAGCAGTACGCCGGCCATACACAACGCGAACAGAGGTGAGTAAACGAATTCGCTACCAAACACGCTCGGCATCAATGATATCAGGACAAAATAGTAGCACAGCGCAGCAAGAAGTCCCGCCAAGGAAAACGATACCCATATGACGGCATTGGATATTCTGTTGGCGAATTGCCCAGGCCGGTTCCATTGCCGAGTGACTGCAGGCAGAAAAACATTGTTCATTACATCGGAAAAGACGCACATTGCAAGTAGCACCTTCATCGCAGCCTGATACAGCCCAACCGATTCATAGCCAAGCATCTCCTTTACGAGAACCGTATCAATATTGATGTATGCGGCACCTGCTGCAGCATGCATAAAAAATGCAAAATTCTTCCTAAGTACGCTGAAAATCGCTCCAGCCGTTTGAAGGCGATCAGGGTATTCCTTTAAGAAGTACCAGAGAGCGGAAGCACAAAGGCAGGTTTTTCCAAGTAGCAGCGAAAGCGCAAACGCCAATACCCCGTGAACACCGATCAGTATCATCAATGTAAAGCCAGCCGCGCTTATTAGATTGTTCGCCAATACGTACTTCGACTCCCTGGAAAATTCGCCCCGTGCGCGTAGGTAAGGAAACAGAGTCGCGCCTACTACATTTAGCGAATGAGCTGCAATCAGGAGGAGAAACGAAAACCAGTATTCACTGCCGGCGACCAGAATCGCCGATGTCAACAGCGAGGATACGGCGAGAATAGTCTTAAAATAGATAGCGCGCCAAACAAGTTGACTTCGGTTCTTTGGCTCGACAAGGTCTCTCGACAAACTTAGGTTGTATCCGTAATCTATTACTAGACTTGCAATAACGGCCACCGCGTACTGGTAGGTGGCCACACCGAAATCGGACAGCTCAACTATCCTAGATAAAACCCATACAATGCCGAAGGTGACAAGCAGCCTGGACGCAACGGATACCGTTGACCACACCATACTTGTGCTCAAAGTCTTCAAACTTCTTTCAAGTAAGCCGAATAAAATTTACAGAAAGTGAAAATATTGAGAACCATCCAAACCTTAAGCGCATCTTCGTGAGAGCCTGAAAAAGAGCACACAAGGTCCAGCACACCCTGACGGTCAAAGACCTCATGCGCAGGGTTTTTCGGATCAGCAATTAATTGCATTACCATCGACCGAATCTGGCCTTCAAACCAAGTATCCAGAGGAACAGGAAAGCCCATTTTCCTGCGATACAAAATCCGATCGCTCAGGTAGGATTCGCCGTACTTCTTGAGCAAATATTTCGGAATATCGTGATTCTCGGATATGTCATCAGATATAAGTTGTTCGCTCAACTTCTCGTTGTCAGCGCTCTTCCACTTTATCTTCATATGCTCAGGCAACGAAAACGCAAACTCAACAACCCGATGATCCACAAAGGGTACACGAGCTTCCACGGAAGCCGCCATTGTCGTTGTATCGACTCGACTTAGAAGTCCACGCAGATGGAGCGTCTCAAACACGAACATCATTTTTGTCAGGTAGGACGCCTCATCAAGCTGCCTGAACCGAGAGGAGAAAGCACCCGTTATCGATTCATCTATTTCACGCCAATCAATCTTCCTGCTAAGTAACGCAGCCTTTTCCTCAGGCTTTATATAACTATAAATCCAGATGAAATGATCAATCTCCGAATTGAACAACTTTCCATGGTACTTTTCGTCATACGATGCCTTGAATTCAGAAGAGCAATCGGGCTGGGAAATTTTCCAAATATCGTCACTTGACCGAAATATCCGCCCATATCCGCCGAATATTTCGTCAGCCCCTTCACCTGACAACACGACGGTAATGTCTTTCCTGAGTTCTTTGCTCATGAGGTACAAAGGTACTTCGTTGGGAACCGAAAGTGGCGCATCCTTAAAATGAATGAGCTCGTTCATTACTTCAAAATAGTTGTCAGCTTCTATCTCGATTTTTCGATGATCAGTTCCGTATTGATTAGCAACCTCGACGGAATATTCAAACTCATCATAGCTCTCTTCAGAAAATGCCACTGTGTACGTCTTGACTCTATCACTGCACGACATTGACATTTTCGCCGCAATAAGACTCGAATCAACGCCGCCAGACAGATAGGCGCCAACAGGTACGTCGGAGATCATCCGATAGTCTATTGCAGATGAAAACAATTCATCGAAGCGCTCGATGGACTCGACTTCGGATTCACCCACTGCACCACTGGTAACATAGTCAGCAAGCGACCAATACTCTCTGGAACACTCGATACGAGATTCCACAATATTGACAATACTTGCGGGCGGAATGGAATTCACCCCTTTAAAAAAAGTATTGCCATTGACTGGATGACGAAATGACAGGTATGAAGATACGGCTTCCCTATCCAGCCCGAACGACTGTCCAGCCAGAGGTAAAATCGCCTTCACTTCCGAGGAGAAAATCAGCCTGTCGTGTGAATCAAAACAATACAGCGGCTTAATTCCGAGACGGTCTCTCATCGCAAAAGCAATCGGTTGATCACCTCGCTCGTCTACAATGATGAGCGCGAACATGCCTATGAACTGCTCAACACAATTCTCACCCATCTCCAAATAGGAATTTAGAATCACCTCTGTATCCGAAGTTGTACGAAACTCATAGCCTTTTCGCTCCAAATCGGAGCGAAGCGACTTGAAATTATAAACCTCGCCATTAAAGATTATTGACACCTTGCCATCATTGCTAAGCATCGGCTGTAGTGCATTCTCGCTAAGGTCCTGAATGCTAAGCCGACGATGGCCCAACATGTATCCAGTTCCCGAGTGAATACCCCGACCGTCCGGTCCTCGGTGCTCCAGCAAATCGAGAGTATTCGAAAATTCATGAGGCGTGCACACTGTCTCTCTTGAAAATAAGGCTAGAATTCCACACATCTGTTCTGGCTACGCCCCCGACCTGAGGTAGTTAAGTACTTCATTGATTAGAGTTGAAGATGTGCCCTTGGTGTATGGAAAGTAGATGATTCGAACACCCAACTCGTCGAACTCACTCTCAAGCTCTTTCCACTTGTCGGACTCATACCAATCATCTCCAACGAACATGACGTCAAACTTGAGGCGTCTCCACATATCGACTTTGTCCATTGATTCCTGCGCAACAACAGCATCCACGAATTCAATCGCACTTACAATCTCCACTCTCTCGGTGAACGGTATGACCGCCTTTTTGTTCTTGTACTTCACCAACTCGTCCGCTGTAACGCCGACAATCAGCTTGTCGCACATCGCTTTGGCATTTCGTAGCAGATTGAGATGCCCAATATGAAAAAGATCGTAAACGCCGGTTGTATATCCAACTATCAAGTTACTTTCTCCTGTGTCTCGTTGTCCATTGTGTGACCAGCCGGCAATCGAGTGCCATCGGCGATGGGTTATCGGCCGGGGAACAGCCTACGTCCTATATGTCGCCCTAACCATCAATTCTCGTCCTATGATCCTGGCTAATTCGGATCACAACAGTACGCTACCTTGTGGACAGCAACTTCGATGTACGTCCCACTCTTCAATAGCGGCCACTACCCTAGCCGCAGCGTTTCCATCCCCGTACGGATTGTGTGCATAGCTCATCTTCCTATACATTTGACTGTCTCGAATCAAACTTTCGGCACGCTCCACGATGAGCTGAGCGTTTGTGCCGACTAACATAACCGTGCCCGCTTTGACGGCCTCCGGCCGTTCAGTCGTATCTCTCATTAAAAGCACAGGTTTTCCCAGCGATGGAGCCTCTTCCTGCACCCCTCCGGAGTCGGTCAGAATAAGATAGGATCGAGACATCAGGTAGACAAATGGTATATACGTCTGTGGGTCTATGAGGTGAATATTCTCGCGATTCGCAAGCAACCTATTTACTGGTTCTCGCACATTCGGATTGAGGTGTACTGGATACACGAAGTCTATTTCCGGATTTCGATCTGCGAGTATGTCTATCGCCGTACATATCGCGTCAAAGCCTTTGCCGAAGTTTTCTCGGCGATGTCCGGTAATCAGCACAATTCTCCTACTGTCCGACAAGAAAGAGAACCCCCTTTCCAGCTCCGCGGCAAGTTGATCGTCGTTTTCGATTTTCTGGACCACGCGCTTCAGCGCATCAATTACAGTATTCCCGGTTACAAATACTCTGTCGGATTGAATCCCCTCGGAAAGCAAGTTTTGTCTTGCCTCATCAGTAGGGGCAAAATGGAAGCGTTGAAAGCGTCGCAGTCAACTTGCGATTTGCCTCTTCCGGCCAAGGAGATTGTAGGTTTCCAGTTCGCAATCCGGCTTCGACGTGACCAACCGGTATTTTTTGGTGGAAGGCGCATAGAGCGGCACACATAGTCGTCAGCGTATCGCCATGAACCAGAACGCAGTCGGGCCTCTGCTCCCGCAAAACTGGAGTAAGGCCTGTCAAAATAGCCGAGCTCGTACTTGCAAGGTCCTGACCATGCGTCATTACGTTTAGATCATAGTTAGGGGTGATGTCGAATACATCGAGGGACCTGATCCAGCAACGACCGGTGCTGAGCGGTCACGCACAAGACCGATTCGAATCTTGAGTGTTCGCTCATCGTCAGAAGCAGTGGCGCCATTTTTATCGCCTCCGGTCGTGTACCGATCACAGTCAATATCTTTGTCACGCGTCATTATCTCCGTAGGTACTTCCGCCCGCATGAATCCCGGCTCCCGGCCACTTGCTCACACGTGATTTATCTCGCAACAAAATTTCGACAATCTACGCAACTAGAATACAGTTATCATATTGCAAAATTTAGTGAGGCTAGTTCGATAACGACGCATAGTTACTTCTGACTCATTATTAACCCGGTTCAGGAACGCTCTCTGGAAAACCGTCTTCGGCTCAACGAGTCCGCTACGATACTAAAGAGGCAACTCACGAATAGGGACAGTATTGCGACCATAATTAAAATCTGTATTCGCAAAGGACTGACTCTTCGCTCCGGCACAACCGCCGGGTCCAGTGTTTTGAGCAGATACTCTTCTGACGCTCGAGCCAGCACCACAGTTCGGATGTGTTCTTCTAAAAGCCGAAAAAAACACCTCTTTCAATTCAACCAGCGAAGTCGACTCAATTTGTTCATTCAAAAACTGAATAGCGGACTCCGCTTCCGAAATATTCGCGTTGCATCACCACTGCATTTAGGTCCGCTGCGAGCCAGTCAACCCATCTCTTGGCAACTACTGGCGAATAGTGCCGAATAGCAAGCTCGATGGTGCCGTTTTTGGCATTCCGGCTGACAGTCAGAATCTTCTCGAACGCCTCGAACGCCTCTTGCTGTGACGGCCTGACACTCAGAGGCGGTCGGACCTTTCTTATCCATTTGTCAGTTTGAGCGTCATACAAACCGTCATCTATGATCAACTCAACCAGATTCAGGCTCCCACCCTTTAGCCGCCATCAAATCTACGAGGAGATTGCGCCGCGCAACGAAGTCAATCAGAAATCCTCGAGACTTCAGAATTTCAAGACCAAGAACTACTTTGTCAGAACCCGGGTCGCCCAGGTCTATTCCGGCGAGGCTAGATAGCGCGGCATAATCTGGTAGCAAAACTGCCTAGTCCGCCCTTCTGGGACTTTACATTGGGGGGAAAATACAGCATTGGCCCGATACACATCCGGTAAGTTCAGAACTATGACCAGACCTATAATCACAGATGTAAGTGTAGCTGCCGCGATTTTCCATCTGGAACTCCAGACCGCTGAGAGTAGCCTTCCTACGTCGAAGTCATCGGAGTTGAAGTGTTCTGAATTGGCGTGCCTCGACTCGGTCATGATGTCAATTATTGAATGTCCGCACGGCAGCAACGGCGATTGCACCCCTGATACAGAATCTGAGTTACGCTGCCCCAAAACGCCAATGGCCTCATCCGATCTGTATCGAGTGGTACCACTATCGTGTCCCCCGGCCGAATTTCCGGACCGCGCCCACGACCCAGCCAGCGAGACCGTCCGCCCGCTAATACAGCACCGTTGGCACGCACGACGTAAATCAGCTTCTTATCGGCACGACGAGTCAGACCACCGCTCAGATCGATGTAATCATCACGAGACATGCCTTCGTGATAGACGTGCGACGTGTTTTGCTGTGTTTTCGCCAAGTACTGTCACAACCTGAGTTCTCGTGGGCACAAGCAGCCGATCACCGTCGCGCATCTCAATCGCCCGTTGAACCGCCCCGTAGTAGCTCCGGCAAATCAATAACCATGCGACCAACCGCCTCCGTTTCGCGAAGCTGGTCCAGCAGCACCTCCCCTGTGGAGGAGTGTCTCGGTTCCTCCGCTGGTCGCGGTCTGCAGCGACAGTGACACCAAATCGGCCTGCAGCCGGCGTACCAGCGTTTCTATCTGCTCCTGTTCGCGTTCCTTAAGCGACTCGCGCAGAAATACCGCACCTTCGCCAAATGCCGCAGGCGTCAAGCCACCCGCACGCTGCACGACATCGGCAAGCGTTTCGTCGCGCCGGACCCGATACGTGCCGGGAAAAATGACTTCGCCTTCCAGGGAAAACGGTCCAGATTGAGTCCCACTCCGGAATTTGATTGATACTCAGAAAGTCGTGCTGTTGCAGCAACAAATCCGCGGAATCATTACCACGGCGCACGGCATCGAGGTCAATGTTTATGACCTCCGCTTCACGGGCCGCCACCCGGATAGACGACGTAGCGTGTCAACTCAGCATTCAATGCGTATGCCGCCTCGGAAAGATTTCCGCCCGCACGAATCAGATCGCTGACCCCGCATATCCGATTCCAATGGGTAAATGCCTGGAGCGCGAACGTTGCCGGAAACCTCCACCTCGTTCGCCGGAACATCGATCGTCGCCTGGCGCCGCAATTCCTCGAGTAGAGGCTCTACAACGCGCTGTCTGCCGACGGCGAGACTAAAAACATGAAACCGTGTCACGAGACTTCAGTTCAAGGTTGGGCGTCGCTTCCCGGATTGTGCAGCGCATTCCTCAGACTTGTGGAGAGCACCTCCACAGGCTCACCGCGAACGGCCTCGCGCCTGACCAACACATAGTCGGAGTCGACTTCCGGCTTCAACTCGTCGGTCGAACGAATCAGGTCAGAGAGACGCATACCGGGGCGCCACGGATAGTTTCCGGGGGCGATGCACATGCCCTTCCAGAACCACCGCATTCCTGATTTCCGGCAACACTTCGGGCACGATCAGCGTGTCGCCTTTCCGTATACGAATCGTATTGGCGGACTCGCTGGGCCAGATTTACCGCGATCACGGAACGATCGCCGTCTTCGCCAATTCTCTCAAGACGCGCGCCCTCGCGGAACGCCTCCGCCCTCAGTCCGCCGGCCAATCCGACAAGGTCCCGCCGCCGTCGTCTTACTCCTGACCTCGTATATTGCCGGTCGGTTAACGGCACCCGCAACAGCCACGGTCTTGCCGATTGGCGGGACGAAAATCGCGTCGCCTGGCAGCAACCTGCGATCGCCCGACGTATTGCCTCGAATCAGCAGGTCGTACACGTCCAATGTGGATACGACCCCGCCCGTTGCGCTTTAATTGAATACCTCGCAGCGATCCGATCTCGCTGATGCCGCCACTTTGGTACAGCGCGCTGCTCATCGTGGCGAGACCGCTCACCACGTAGGAACCCGGACTAACGACATCACCCAGAACGAACACTCTAATCGTCCGTAACTGACCCATACTCACGCTGACCTGAGTACCGATCAGCATTTCCTGCACACGATTTGCGAGGTCGCTGCGAAACTCGGAAAAAGACCTGCCCGCGACCGATACGGGGCCTATCTCGGGCAAGTGCAAAACGCCATCGCGGGACACCTCATGCTCATAGATGCCGTTGACGTTTCCGAATAGCTGGACACGAACAGAATCGCCAGGGCCAAGCACATAGTCGGGGCGGCACAGGTCCGCTCGACGGCGCATCGAACGCTGCCTCTTTGGGCATAAACACGTCCGTAGCCGAAAGGCTTCAGTGCTTCGATACCGGTCAGTTCCTGGCTCAGGATCGTCGATTCGATGTCAAAATCGGCAAGATACGATTCTGCGCTGAGGCGTCGGTCGATCTCTTCCGCCGTCAACCCCAGCAACGAGATTTGCGCGATGCCCAACAACGACAGCGTGCCAGTGTCGTCGAGGACGAAATGGTGATCTCCCGAAAGGCGTGACAGAAGCGGAATCTTCCGTCAATTCCTGCAAGTCCCTTGCCGTCAGTGATTCAATGGGCGTCAAACTTAAAATGAGTCGGCTACCGCGCTCTGCCCGTACCTCGAATGCACCAAGAATTGCATCGATGTCTTGGGTCGGCGGCAACCCATTCCGTTAACGGTTCATTCAGGGTCGCCTGCGCAGGTTCGCCCTGCCCTGCCTGCAGACGGCGAATCGCGTCCATCGCCTGCTGGCGCTGCGCCGGAGGGAAGCTGACTGAGCATCTGCTGTTTGCGCCGGCGAAAGTTCGATCTCCTGTGCGGCGCAGAGTCC
>CBDCZL010000013.1:0-15455 GCA_965224505.1 Woeseiaceae bacterium | reverse complement strand
GCAGTTCAGGTGCCACACACTACGATCTGCAACGCCAGCCGCCGGGTGGTTCATTCGGCGACGTTCAGAATACATCGGCGACGTCCTACAGCGAATCGGGGCTGACGTTCGGCACGTATGATTACCGGGTCAGGGCCTGCAATACCACCTGCAGCGCGTGGTCGGCAACTCAGTCGGTGAATGTGACGGGCAATCCGGTGGCGCCCGAGCCGCTCACGGTACCGTCGACAGACGCCGACGGCACGTTCACGGTGACGTGGAGCAGCAGTTCGGGTGCCACGTACTATGACCTTGAGCGCCAGCCCTCGGGTGGTTCGTTCAACAACGTTCAGAGTTCGTCGGCGACCTCCTACAGCGAGTCGGGGCTGACAAACGACACCTACACTTATCGCGCGCGGGCGTGCAATACGACGAACTGTGGTGAGTGGACGGCGACGCAGTCGGTCACGGTTACCGACAATGCACCGCCGCCGGCGACGCCATCAACGATCATCGGCCCCGCTATAGATGACGACGGGACTTTCCTGCTCTATTGGGGCAGTAGCGCTGGGGCAACATACTATGAACTGCAGCGAAAACCGATTGGTGGGTCGTGGAATCCAATCCAAAGCACGGCGTCCACGTCGTACAACGAATCGGATTTGATGAACGGGACGTACGAATACCGTGCTCGAGCATGTCATTCGTCGAATTGCAGCGGATGGACGGCAACCAAATCGGTTGAAGTAACAAACAACGAACCGTCGCCTGAAGCGCCCGCGTCGATCACCGGACCTGCGACTGATGAAGATGGCACATTCACACTGTCCTGGAGCAGTAGTAGTGGTGCGACATACTACGATCTTCAACGTCAGTCGTCGGGTGGAGTATGGTCCGTAGTTCAGAGCTCATCGGCTATGCTCTACAACGAGCCCGGTCTCACAAATGGGACATACAATTTTCGGGTTCGCGCATGTAATTCCCTGCAATGCAGTGACTGGAGCCCAATAAAGTCAGTAGAGGTCACGGCAGCGCCGGATATCGATTTGTCGTTGACCGTTCCGGCCACCAGCCCCACCGGAAACTACACTGTTTCGTGGTCGCTCAGCGGTACTGGCACACTTCAGGAGAGAATCGGTTCAGGTCCGTATGTCGATGTATACACGGGTACCAACAACTCCTACGTTTTCACTGGAAAATCGGATGGGAGTTATACCTATCGTGTAAGGACAAGTGTTTGTGTGCTGACTTGCGTGGACTACTACACACAGCCAGCGACTGTGGTCGTTCTGTCGGCCACCGGAAACGGTATCAGTAGCCCATCAATTGAAGGCGTGGCGACTCATATTGGTGGCACGGGCTACGGTATCGACGTGGGAACTGACGGAGACGCGCTTATTCGGGTGCCGATCAATGTTATTCCAGGCGTAGCAGGCTTTACTCCTGGTCTGGCCATAGAGTACGACAGTGGTCGTGGCGTAGATCGTATGGAGCAGTCCTTGCCTGAGGACACGATTGGCTACGGGTGGAGCCTTTCAGGTGTATCCCGGATCAGGCGATGTGTCGTTGATCAGCCGGCGGCAAATTCCATCAATCTTAGCAACACGGATAGCCTCTGTTTGGATGGGATGCCTTTACAACTTACCTCTGGAACTCACTTTGATGTTGGCGGAAAGTACAGAACATTACTGGAAAGCTACACGCGCGTAACGATCATGGGAGCAGCGGGAGCCCTCTGGTTTAAGGTAGAATTGCCCAACGGAGTAGTTCGAGAGTATGGAAACGGGAATGGCAGCCGCGTTGACCAGAATGGTAGTACTGATTTTGAGTGGTCGCTGAGTAAATCCACGTCGGCCGAAGGTAATGTGATCGACTACTACTACTATCACGATCAATCGAACGGAACTAACTACATTCGTAGCATCGCATACGACGGTGCGAAAGTTGAGTTTAATTATCAGACCAGGAGCGACGCTGCAGCGGTGGCAATCGGAAGCGCTGCCCAGACCCAATCGGTCAATCTGCATACAATTACTGTGAGCTTCTACAGTAAGAAAGTCCGAGAGTATCGCCTATTGAATGAGTTGGTTGATGGAAGGTTGCGTTTGAACAAAATCCAGCACTGCGGATACGATGAATCGGGACAGGTTATCTCGTGTCTTGATCCCATTGACTTCGACTGGATGACACCTCCGTCGACCATGAGCGGTGTTGAGATACTGGTTGACGGGGTGTTGGACGGGTTGACAGCAGTAAACCAGTTTGAGTACGGAACGATCACCGGCAGTAACCACTCGTTTCTGTTTACGGAGCGGCCGTTCGGCATTGGCACGTTGTCCTCAGATACACAGCTTACATCAGGCAGTGGCGCCCAACGGCACGTGGTGACCAAGCTACGAAGGGATAACGGCATTGGAGGATTTCACGACACCTCGTATGCATATCAGAACAAGGGCATCGAAAGTACAAAGCACTGGGGATTCCTCGGGTTTTTCGCTCAGAGAATAACGGATGAAGCCTCGGGGTTGGTTTCCTACATTCAATATCGAGTTGACTACCCGTACTTTGGAAGTACTGCCCGGTTGCTCCAGATGGACGGCAACTATCCCTCACAGACACAAATGATTACTCAGGCTGAAACGGATTTCGCGAGCCACGCGTTAAGTTATTCCGCAGGTTCAACAGTCCTGGTTTATCCCGAAACCACTATTTCAACCGTGTTTGAAGGAGGGAGTCAGGTCGGAGCTACAAAGACTCAGAATGCGCTGACCATACCGGGCAAGTTAGTGAATGTTGTCGTCAGTACGACGACGAGCGGTACATTCGTGAGTGCTGGTTCGACCCCAACAATCTGGGGGGACATACCAGACTATACCGTGAGTAGCGTGCTAAGAACTTCAAAACAGACCGTCAACCTGACACACCGCACCACCGGTGGCAATTGGTTGTTGAATTTCCCGAGTTCTCTTGTGGCTGAGCGATGGGCCGGAGTTGAAAGTGGCGCCGGTATTGTTCGGGACCTGACGTTGACCCCGTACCTGAAGTCGATGAAGCCGGAGACGATGGTCAGGTATCCGAACGATCCTTCGCTTACATTGTCGACCACATTCGCCTACGACTCGAGCGGACGAGTAATCGACGAGACGATGTTGGGTGACAACGTCTTGGCTCGTACCACGGGTGTCGGCAGCTACGTGCACAGTCGTTATCCAGGAGAAATCTACAACGCGAAAAACCAGACAACCACGTACAGTGCTTACGATACTAGATTCGGCACGCCAAGAGTTATGGGCGACCTGAATAGCCGGAATACGTCTTGGACTAGGGACCCGTTTGGGCGAGTTACCCAGACGACCAATGCCGATAGTATCGTGATCAATACTGTCTATACCGACTGCCCTAGCGGTTGTGGTGTCAGTGTCTATGGCGTTGCTCCAAAATTCTATATAGAGCGCAATTCTGTTGTGTCTCCAATAAGAAGGACATACTTTGATTTGCTTGGAAGAGTTATTCGTGAGGAAGTCGAGTCGTTTGATGGTCTGTCGTTTAGCAAGGTCGATACAAAGTACGACACTCAAGGGCGCATCGAGAAGGTCAGTCTTCCATACTTTAGTGGATTGCCAAAAAGCATTGTGCGTAGCTATGACATTCGAGGGCGTCTGATCAGTGAGACCCGTCCAGATGGCAGCCAAATGGCTACGACATATAGCAAGAGCGGCGATTTGGTGATCGAGATGATTACTGACAGTATCATTAAGGCTGACGGTTCGGGTGCCGGCACGCAGGTTAAGCGTAACGAATACAATTTACTCGGTCAGCTTAAGAAGACGACCGATGGCTACGGCACTACGACCAATCCAGGTACCGAATACACTTACGATGCTTATGGGAACGTCCTGACAGTGACAGTAAACGGCGGGACTGCTGGCACATCCATTACCGTCATGGAATACGACGCGGCCGGTAATCAGACCAAAGTAATCGGACCGAATATTGGAACTGTAATATCGACCTATACAGCACTAAACGAGCTGAAGTCGCAGACTGACAACATGGGGCAATCCTTTGCGTACAGTTACGACGTGTTAGGACGGCGAACGGAAGTTACAAGTGCAGATGGAACCAATACGTGGGTGTGGGATACGGCGCTGAACGGAGTAGGACGGCTTCACTACTCGACCAACAATGGGGGGTTCACCGAAACCTACTCGTATAACTCCGAAAGCCGGCTTAGCTCGACTGTGACAGCAATTACTCCGATTGGCGGGTCATCAGGTGTGGACCATACGACGAGCCATACCTACGACGTTGCCGGCCGACCGGAAAACACAACCTATCCTGGTGGTTTTGTGTTAACGCGGGTATACAACGGACAGGGATATCTTTCTGAGCTTCGCAATGGTGCGACTGCAGTTCAAACTTTCGACAGTCTGGATGCATTTGGAAATCCCGATAGTGAGACCTACGGCAACGGTGTTAGTACGACGCGCATGTTCGATCCTGAATCAGGGCGTCTGGTTGAGGTGTTTACGGGCAATGGAGGTGTCGCCTATCAGGACAATGAGTACAGGTGGCGCAGCAACGGTACATTGGAGAGCAGTACCGCATATCCGGTGTCTGGAATCAGTTCAACTCGGGAGGAAGTTTATGATTACGACGCCCTGGACCGGCTAACTCTGGTAGAGACGTTCGTAAATTCGGCAAACGTACGAGATCTCACATACTCGTACGATTTGCTGGGGAACATAACTGGAAAATTGAGCAATGCTAGTAGCGATACCGACGTCACGGGTTATGCATATGGTGCCGGAAACGCCGGGCTCAATGCCGTGACGTCGGCCAATGTGGATTCTGTCGGGTATACGCTGACGTACAATGCAAACGGTGCCGTCACGAAATACGACATAAACGGTACCAGCGATGACAAATACATAGAATACAATGCATTCAATCAACCCACGACGGTAGTGCATGGCAACAGTCTTAGTGATTTTTCGCCGGAAGCAAAGGATCAGTTCGCGTATGGTCCGGACGGTCAGAGATATGCTCGACTTAGCAGTTGGAAGGAAGGACTGAATACCATCGTTGAGCACGTCAGCTACATTGGCGACGTAGAGATTATCTCTGACAATACCGACGTGAATCTTCAGACGATTACAAAGACGCGAATCAGTGAAAACGTCATGCATGTCAAGATCGAAGGATCAACGACAGAATCGTTCTTTGAGTACGCACATCGAAATCACCAGGGTTCCATTGAAGTTGTGACCGATGACAACGGAAATAAACTGGATGGGATGGCATTCGAGCCGTTCGGCTCGCGGAAGATGGAAGATTGGTCTGCCAATGTTGGTTCGGTTGAGCTTGTTGCGTTACTGGACCTTGATTGGGATCATACTCGTAAGGTACGAGGTTTTACTGGCCATGAACATATGGATCGAACCGGATTCATTCACATGAATGGTCGTCTTTACGATCCTGTGCTTGGGCGGTTTCTCAGTCCGGACCCGTATGTGCAGTATCTGACGTTCAGCCAAAGCTGGAACCGGTATAGCTATGTCAACAACACTCCCACATCCTACTCGGATCCGAGCGGATTTTTTGAAGATGTTGAGCCGATCGAAGAGGTGGTTGTAATCGGCAGGAAAAAGAAAAAGAGACGTATGAGAGTCGGTTCTATTGGTTTTGGGTCATCGTACATTTTCGCCATTTATAGAATAGCGGCTGGGCTTGGCGGGCATGGATCAGCAATTTCTATCGCAAGGAATGCGGGAAAAGATTCCAGTGAAGACGGATTTCAGGATGCCTGTCAGGACGTTCAATTTGCTTGCGATGCATCCGTGTCGGGGACTTGGGAAGAGTCTGCTGTGGTGTTTACGCTACGGACGTCTGAGGTAGTTGGAGGAACTATTGGGCATGTAGGTGGTATGGGCGGATTGACCTCACCCACTGCAGGGCAAAGCCAGCCGGTGACGAGTCGTCGCAAGGATGCGGAATGGGTGTTTGAACGTGCGTTCTGGCTAGGAGGCGTAGCTGCTGTTGGCGGCGCGCTCTGGGGTGGCTACCATGCGATCGGGGGTATTGTCATTGCTTTCGGTCTTGTGTCCAGCTCTGGTGTAGGAGGATTCCTACTTCCACTAGCAGCGGCCGCCGATGTCGGGATCATGGCAGGGGTTGGGGCAATGACCGTCGGGGGCACGGTGTTCTTCGGTGCGGTCGTCGTTGTTGGAATCAGTGCGATCGCATACAATTATTGGGTTGATAGACGAAACTCCGAACCAGCTAGGAGTACCAGCGATTGATTTCCTAACCTGGTTGCGATGCGTCGGTCTTGTGTTGGGAAGTTGGCATACGAATGGGGCAACTAGTAGTAATAATTGCGATCGCTATCGTTTGGTCGTCGTTCATTTTGTGGACGATACGCAAGCTCTGGCGCTCGTCAGACGACCTTCAGGAGGCAAGGTCTTACGCGTTTGTCAAGTACGGTGCCCTACTGTGCGCAACTGTGGCCGCGCTGTATTTTCCCTTTTCCGAGGGTGCGACAGAATTGCCGTATTGGACCGAAGCTGCGTATTGGATAGTTACTTTGTTTCCCGTAATGCTGTGGTGCTTTCATTTCGGACTCTTGATGTTCAACGCAATTTCTGACAGATACTACGAATAAGATAGATCGAAATAGTTCCTTTAGTATCGAAAACTGGCCTGCGGATGGCTCATGTCAGGATGCCGGTGCTCGAGACCGTGATATCAGTAGATCGCGAGTGCATGACCGCGGCACTTTGCGCCGACTCAGTCTTGAGAGAACACGCGTTTTCGATACTCTTTTCTACAGGTAGTACTTTCTCTACGCGGAAAAAACCAGTCTGCTAGTTGGTGCGGTCGACGGTGTGCTCGACCCAGTCGAGAATACGCCCAACGCTGGCCGAGAGCGTGAAGCGCTGCAAAACCGTTTCGCGACCGGAGCCCGCAATTTTTGTACGAATGCTGCTGTGAGCCATCAGTCGCTGGAGCGCCTCGCGCATTTCGGCGACTGAACCGGGCGTTACCAGCAATCCATTCTTTTCATGCTCGACGAGTTCGGGTATTCCGCCTGTTCGGGTGGCAATCATCGCGCAGCCGGACGACATGCCTTCAAGCACTGTGTAGCCGAGTGCTTCGGCCCAGATTGCCGGATGCACGAAGATATGCGTTTCCTTAAGTATCCGGTCAACATCGTTTCGCAGACCAGGAAACCGGGTTCGATTCTGCAGGCCCAGTTCTCGTGTGAGCGCTTCGAGCCGCGGCTTGTCGGGACCGTCACCGGCGACACTCAGTCGCCAGTTTTCGTTCGGTAACTCGGCAAGTGCGCGAAGCAGCACGTCGATACCCTTTTCAGGAATCAACGCAGCGACGACGGTGATTTGAATGACGTCATCCCTGAGCGGCCCGCTGCTCGGCGAAAAACGATCGGTATCGACACCGCCGTAGAGCGTTGTTGCCCTTACGCCGGACAAAGCGAAGCGAGAACGGAGCCTGTCCGTGACGTAGTCCGAGACGCCTGCAAGCCGGGCGATACGCACGACCGTCAGCCGGTCCAGCACTTGCTTCCAGTACGGCCGCGTTGAGTAATCGAGGTCGTCGACCGGGCCGGAACTGTGGTCGATGTAAAACACCTTGCTCGGCCAGGCGAAATAGCAAACAAGTGCGGTGAGGCTTCTGGGTGCAATCGCATTGAGCAGAACAGCATCGGCGCTGCGCGCAAGGCGCCAGGCGGACCGCAATGGATTCGCCGCAATCGCCGACAATGGGACTATGTCAACGTCAGACGCATCAAATGCATTCCGGACATCCGGGTGAATGGGCTCGTGGCAGTACATCGTGAGTGCATGACCGCGGCGCTTCGCCTCACGTGACAATTCGACGAGCCGATTCTCGCCCGTGCCGAGCTTTCGCGGCGCGAAGTTCGAGAGGTAAGCAATCCTCATAAGTGCTACGTTAGTTCAACCAGCGTTCGCGGCCAGGCATTTTTTAAAAGTTCCAGCAGCGCCCGGATCGAGAGAATCAGGCCGGCAATTTCCAACGACTCCTCTACTGTCGTGAGCAGTTCGTAGATGAGTTCCGGTCTGGCGGCTTCGCCGCCGATCATGTCCATGCGGTAACCGCCGAGCGCCTCCATGCCGAGTGCGCCCGAAAGATAGACAGTAGCGGCCAGCAACAACAGCTTCCTCGGTAACATGGGTAATTTCAGGATCCTGGGCCCGATAAAGATCGCCAGTACTGCCACAGCAATTCCGTAGGGAATGATCCAGGAAAATGTCAGGAATCCCTCTGCCGAGACGAGAGTGCTCATTACAGTCATCAGCCGTTCGTGAACAAATGCGAACTCGTCCAGAGAAAGAAACACGAACACGCAGGCCAGGAAGCGCCAGGGACCGGCAGGCGCAAGCGACTTCCGGTGTGCCACCGCAACGGCATAAAACAGCGCAGCGTTCGTCAGTAGCAGCAGTACCTGAAATAACATTCCGACGCCGCGTTCCTTGTCGAGGTCGAGCAACCCGAGCAGACCGAACACGGAATCGTGACCGCTGATCAATGCAAAGGCGAGGGCGAGCAGATCGAGTGCGATGACGAATGCGGCCAATACAGCCAGTTGCTTCGCAACGCGGCTGGAGTCCAGCGTGACGACTGGATTTTCGGGAACTTGTTGTTGGTTCAAGGTTTGAGTCCGTCGATGATAATTGATTGTTAAGATGCAATCTCGTGGATTCCTGGCACGGTCGCAAGGTAGCGGCGCACATTTGTCGTAAGTAAAGGCTTTTGTAACATTGGATTGTCGATTTACCTTACAATCGTTTCAGCCAATGGATTTGATTGCATCTATAAGCTGTTGAAATATATAAAAAATATAGGTTTGGCACAGATATTGCTTTGGTATATCCGTAACTCGAAATAGCTTGAACGCAGGACTGGAACTATGAAAAAGACAACGAAATGTTTCGCAGTGATCGGCATGTTTTTGGCAGCATCAGCGGCCAATGCGGGCTCTATCAACAGCATCGAAAGCGTTTGCGATCGGCATGGAAGCTTTGCTGGTGCGAAATATGCCCCGATGAAGGCGCGTACGGCCTACACGGCTCACAGCGCGGGAAGCGCTCAATTCGGATACTCTCTGCTGGCCAAATTCAAACGTTCCGGCATCCACACGGTTAAGTATACGCCGCGTTCGCTGCAGAGCACGATCGGTGGTTCGCGAGGGTTCTGGAACGCGATGGCCTCGATCAAGCGGCTCCTGATCATGAGCTATGAGGCACCCAAACCTGAAGAACAGTCCGTTCCGGAGCCGAGTGCGCTGGCAATGCTTGGATTCGGGCTGATGCTGATGGGTGGCGTTGCCGCCCGCCGCCGCCGGCAGACTGCATAAAGCGCATAAAGCTTAGACAGATTTTCTTGATCTGTAGGGACGGCCGCTGCGAGAGCAGCGGCCGTTTTTCGTTCAGGTCTGAGACTGCAGGTAGTTCCGGACACCCACTTTATCGATCAGGCTCAGCTGTGTTTCAAGCCAGTCGACGTGTTCTTCCTCGGAGGTGAGTATGGCGTCGAAAATGTCGCGGCTGACGAAGTCCGAAATGGACTCACAGTAGACGATCGCCTCCCGGAGGTCTGGAATTGCGTCCATTTCCAGGTCAAGGTCGCACTTGAGCATCTCGGGAACGTCCTCACCGATGCGCAGTTTTCCGAGCTTTTGCAGATTGGGCAAGCCTTCCAGAAACAGAATTCGCTCAATCAGCTGGTCCGCATGCTTCATTTCGTCCACTGATTCCTCGTACTCCTTGTCGGCAAGTCCGGTGAGTCCCCAGTCTCTGAACATCCTTGAATGCAGGAAGTACTGGTTGATTGCCGTGAGTTCGTTTTTTAACACCTGATTCAAATGCTCGATGACTGTCGCATCGCCCTTCATTCAAATTCTCCTTTTCCGGGCCGGAAGGTTATTCGGGCGCGTATTGTAACGCATTACATAATGGTCCAAGTGGTATAAAAAATGTGTCGTGATTCTTTACAACCTCTGTGCATTGTACGAATAAAAACTTTATATTTCAGTGAGTTATAAATTGGCACGAAAGTTGCTATAACTCTAGTGAATATTCAAAACCAACGTGGACCCGGGACGTTGCGAAAGGGAATCAGCAACTTGCCGCGGCCCAGAACATTAAGAGTAATGACAATGAAGAAAATTACTGCACTAGGCTCGATCGCCCTCGCTGCGATACTTATGGCGGGCAATGCGGCTGCTGTACCAGTCATGGATCTGACATGCGGCTCGTCTGAGCGGACGATGATTATGGACTGGGCTGAAGAATGTCGGACCGGCAGCGGCAATCCTGATGACTCGGATCTGCAGACCTACTGGCCTGGCGAAACCTGGACAAATCAGGGTGAAATCGCTGGCGCGCAGGGTACCAGCGACGATGCATCTGACGAGTTCCTGTCCTGGTCCTTTACTTCGGGATCCTGGGGTGGCGGCTCGTTCGAAGGCACATGGACAATTGCTGCTGAGTTCTGGGAAATGTTCTCTGAGGCGGTCATCACGATCCACGTCGGTGGTGGCGCGGGAGACCCGGACCACTTCGCGTTCCTGATTACACCGGGCGACCTGACGGGTACGCTTGAGTACATCCTGAATGGCAGCGGTGGCGGATTCTCGAACATCAAGCTCTGGGGTCGCGGCGAGGGAACGACGTCCGTGCCGGAGCCCGGTTCGATGGCTCTGCTCGGATTCGGTCTGCTTGCCCTTGGTGCCGCACGCCGCAGGCGTCGTGACTGATCCAGGGAAAGCCTGAGTACAAAAAAACCCCGCTTTGGTTGCGGGGTTTTTTTTGCGTTGCGAATTTGTCGTCCGTTCAGGAGACCGAGGAGGGCCGGTATCGTATCGGGCCGGCCCGGGCAGCAGATCGCGCCTCACTCAACAGGCTGGAGGCGGTATCGCGGCAAGAGCCGCAGCCGGAGGCGATGCCGAGTTCGCGTTGCAATGCCCACAAATCGCCGGCGCCATCCGCTATGGCGGAACGGACTTGTTTTTCGGTTACAGCGTTGCAAATGCAAACGTACATAGTATTCAATGGCTTACTGCGTGAATAGCATTCAAACGCAAATGAGAATGATTGTCAATACGATTAAGTCCATACTGAGACCGGCGTCATGAAAAACCTGTTTGACCTACGCGGAAAAGTGGCGCTTGTGACGGGCGGGTCGCGCGGAATCGGCGAAATGATCGCCGAGGCCTATGTGACGAACGGCGTCAGGACGTACATCTCGTCACGTAGTGCCGTGGACTGTGACGCAACGGCAGAGCGGCTGAGCGAGCACGGTGAGTGCGTCTCGATTCCCGCGGATTTGTCGACGATGGACGGTGTCGACCTGCTGGCAGGCGCAATTCGTGACCGTGAAGTACGCCTTGATGTGCTTGTGAATAACGCTGGGGCGAGTTGGGGGGAGCGGATTGAGGCGTTCCCTGAAAAAGGCTGGGATAAGGTCATGGACCTGAACGTCAAGAGTCCTTTTTTCCTGACGCAGTCGCTTCTGCCACTGCTGGAGGCATCGGCGCGTCCCGAAGACCCGGCGCGAATCGTCAATATCGGATCGATCGACGGTATTCATGTGAACACGCTTGGGACCTATTCCTACGGCCCCAGTAAGGCGGCTATCCATCATCTGACACGAACGCTCGCATCCCATCTCGCGGATCGATACATTGCGGTAAACGCGATTGCCCCGGGACCGGTGCTTAGCAGGATGACCGCGGGCATCGCAGAAAGCATGGGCGAAGACATTCGCGAGCGTGTACCGCTGAAACGATGGGGTAAGGCGGAAGATATGGCAGGCGCTGCTATTTTCCTCGTATCGCCGGCCTCGGCGTACATTACTGGCGTTGTGCTCGCCGTGGACGGCGGCATCGTCGCCGCCGCAAGAACCCTATAGGCCGAACGTGACGCCAACGTAAGCCGTTCTGGGCAGGCCCGGACGCACGCCGGCAGGCCGTCGCGCAGCGACGTAGGTCTCATCGAGCAGGTTGTCGACCTTGATGTAGGTGGAGAACTGCTCGTTAAACGACCAGGACGTCATCAGATCCACGACCACGTGCGAGTCAATGGATTCATTCGGCACGTAGGCACCCTGTCCTGCACGCGTACGCATTCGGCCGACATAGGTCGCCGAAAGATCGAGCCTGAATCGATCCGACGTCATGCCTGCCGATGCGCGCAACTGATGTGCGGGGATGTAGGGGAGTTCATCGCCGACCTCGACTTCACCCCACGGCCCGAAACTCGAGTCGAATGCACTTCTGAATTTTGCTTCGCCGGTCCACGTATAGCGGACGTTCACCGGAAACTCAAAGCGCCCGGCATGAAGCTGACTGCCGGCGCTGAATTCCAGGCCGTTCACTACGACTTCGCCGCCGTCGAACTGATCGCCGATCTGTCCGCCGCCGCCAGTGGAATCGGTGACGGTGCCGACAAGGTTGTCGTAGTCGTTGTAAAAATAGATCGATTCCATGCGCCATGAGGCATTATCGTAGCGCACGCCAGCCTCGAAATTTGTGCTTGACTCCTCGCCGGCCGAACTGCCTGGCGCCGGTGGATTGAAACCCTTGTGAACACCGGCCAGCAGCCGCCACTCATCGTTGAGGCGATACAGGATGCCTGCGCCCGGAATGAGTACCTTCACCGAGTTGCTGCGAACGTGCGTCGGACCCTGCTCGCGTGCTGGGTCGCCGGTCGAAAAGTCTTGTCTGGTCAGGCGGATGTCTTCGTAGCGCAGTCCCGGTGTGACTATCCAATGGCCGAAGCGAACTTCCGAGTCGATAAAATAGGAGGTGACGTCAGCGTCCGATACACGGTTTGACTGCGAGCCGGCGGCCGCAGCGCTTGTCAGCACCAGCGCACCGTCTTCCATACGGTAGCCATCCTGATGTTGAAATCGGTCTTCTTCATCTTCGTGGCGCCGAATACCGGCCGTAAGTTTGAGGTCGGCGGCGGCCAGGTCGAGATTCCACTCTACGCGCGCCTGAACGCCCTGCGAGTAATAGTCGCGGTTATTGGCTCTGATCTGAATCGCGTCGTCGGGGCTCGTAGCACCGCTTAGATAGTCGTACTCGTCGGCAAAACTTCCGGGATCGTTCAGCACGGTGTTCAGGCCCTTGCCGGCGACGGACTGAATTTTGTACCAATTACGCGAAAAATTATTGCGGTAAGCCGTAATTTCAGTACGCCAGTTCCGGTCGCTTTCAAGCACGTAGGTAGCCTGGAATTGCTCATGCTCACTCGTGAAGTTGTCGTTCGCGCTCGCAGCGTAACGGCTGTACGGTGCCAGCTCGAAGTCCTCGTCGGTTAGCCCCAGGTAGGTTTCATTCGATGCCTGGTCGGTGTAGCCGAGTTTCACGCGCAGGGATTGGTAGAGCGTGCTTTGCGGATCGCTCTCGATTTGCAGCTTGGCCACATAGTCTTTGATGTCGTAGCCCGTGTCGCCGCCGACGGGGCCGTCTATCCGCTTAAAACCGTCGTTGCCGGCCTGAACTGTCTCGATCAGCCAGCCAATTCGATCGCCATGACCGCCGATGTTCAGGTGTGCGTCGAGCGTATTATGCTCACCCAGCCGAACGTCTGCACCGATGCGTGTGGCGTCCGGAATTGGCGTCGAAATCATGTTCATCGCGCCTCCCGTGGTGCGAGGACCGACCGCGACAGAAGCGGGTCCTTTGAGCACCTCGACGGCGCTCATGCGACGCTGCGTTGGAAAATAGTAGGCGGAGGATGCCGCATAGGGTGCCGGTGCGATCAGTACGCCGTCCTCAAGCAGTGCAATACGAGCGCTGCGGTCGAGTCCGGAGCCACGTATCCCGATATTCGGTCTCAGGCCGAATCCGTCTTCCTCCTGCACATACACACCGGGCACCGAGCGCAATACACGCAGTACGTCGGACTGGGCAAAAACGGCGAGTTCCTCGCTGTCGACGATATGGGCGGACCCGGGGATGTCGGCGAGATTGCTGCGCTTACCGATAATTGTAACGACATCGATCTCGTCGATGTCCGCGGAACCTGTGTCAGCGGTCGCACTCAGCGGGAGCGCGAAAATCGCGCACCACACGGCGCAGCGTAATGGAGCATTACCCATAGGTGTCAGAGACTCGATGGCGGTGTCGGATTTCCCATGACGGTGTCAGATACTTCCGGTGGCGAACACAATTTCGTGAAGCGTAATCTAAATGAGAATTATTCGCAACTACGGAAATTGCGTATCGACGGGTCACACAAGAGGGTGTGACGTACCCACTGCCAACGCGCGTCGCTTCGTGGCATCATCCGTTGGATTGACGGTGACGCTTGGGTTTTTCCGAGGAATAAATGAGCGAACAAGGGCGCAGACTGCTGATTGTTGAAGACGACCCTGGTCTTCTGAAACAACTGAAATGGTGTTTCGAGGGATACGAGGTCTATACGGCCGAAAATCGAGAGCAGGCGATCGCCGAACTGCGCCGCCACGACCCGGTTGTTGTGCTGCAGGATCTCGGTCTTCCGCCTCATCCCGAGGGTGTCGAGGAGGGGCTGGCAACGCTGACCGAAACGCTCAAGCTATCGCCGCATACAAAGGTCATCGTCGTGACCGGCAACGGCGATCAAAGAAATGCCCTGACGGCAATCGGACAGGGTGCCTACGACTTTTACGAAAAGCCCGTGGACACCGATACGCTCAAGTTGCTGGTCGATCGCGCGTTTACGATCGCGGAACTCGAGGCGGAGAATCGGCGCCTGCAAAACCGAGTGGCGGAATCCCCGTTGGATGGGATCGTCGCGGCCAGTGAGGGGATGCTCTCGGTTTGCCGAATGATCGAAAAAGTCGCGCCAACGGACGTGACGACATTGCTGCTTGGCGAGAGCGGTACCGGCAAAGAGTTATTGTCGCGTGCTGTGCACAATCTCAGTCCGCGCAAGGACAACAACTTCGTCGCGATCAACTGTGCGGCGATTCCCGAGAATCTTCTTGAGTCCGAGCTGTTCGGACATGAAAAGGGATCGTTCACAGGCGCTCACAAACAATCGATCGGTAAGGTTGAAGTTGCCAATGGCGGGACACTGTTTCTCGATGAAATCGGCGACATGCCGATTGGTCTTCAGGCCAAATTGCTGCGCTTCCTGCAGGAACGCGTCATTGAGCGGGTTGGCGGCCGGCAGGAAATACCGGTCGATGTACGGGTTGTCTGTGCGACCAACCAGAATCCGGAACAACTGATTGGCAAAGGCCTGTTCCGCGAGGATCTCTACTATCGGGTATCTGAAATTACGATCAATATTCCACCGTACCGCGAGCGCGAAGAAGGCCGCCTGATTCTGGCGCGTACGCTGCTCCAGAAGTATTGTCAAAAGCAAAAGCGCGCAATAAACGGTTTTTCGGACGATGCCATTGCTGCAATCGAGGCGTATAGCTGGCCCGGTAACGTG
>CBDCZL010000012.1:0-13691 GCA_965224505.1 Woeseiaceae bacterium | reverse complement strand
ACGTCGATCGCACTACGCCGGCTCGACACCTTGTCATGGTAGTACTCGATACCGGCAAGCCAGTTACCGCGAACGTACTCGCGGCTTGCCGTCAGCAGCAGGCCGGTCAGGTCGCTGCGATTGCGTTCGAGCCGTCGCTCGTCGGCGCCGAAATTTCGGGTGCGGCGGTCGTCGTCGATGCGCTGCCAGCTTAAGCCCATGCGCCAGTCGAGACCGAGCGGCCCGTCGCGCCGCTGGTGGCGGGCGTGGACGTACAGACGCTGGTTCGGTTCGAAATAGAACTCCTCGGAGTCCGGCGTTTCCTGACCGAAGCCGGCGGCGAGTTCGTCGACGCGCGGCGTCGATGGCTGATTGAGGTAGTGAACGTCAAAAAACCAGTCCTGTGTGTCGTCAGGGGTAACCGTTAGTGCCGCGCGAGCCGCTTTCGATGTGTAGCCGCTCGGGCCAATGCGCGGACCGCCGCCGATGTCCCGATTGCCCGTTCGAGTGTATTCGGCGGACGCCGTTCCGGCCACGGTGTTATTCCCGGCGTTGATTGTCGTGCGCAGGACGCGAAGGTTTTCTGCGCTGTTGATTCCGGCAAACAGGTTACCGTCGATCCGGACGTCCGGCCCGTCGAATGCGGGTACGCGAGTGACGACCTGCACGGCACCGCCAACCGCATCGCTTCCGTACAGCGATGCCGGCGTGCCGCGCACGGTTTCGACACGTTCCACGGCGGTCGTCGGCAGCAGCACGAAGTACTGTGTCGGAGCGTTGCGAAAAATCGAATTGTTGAGGCGCATGCCGTCGACGAGATGAAGTATCGACGAGCCGCGCTGGCCGCGAACGATGAGTGCGCCCTGGCCGGGCGTGGTTTGTTGCAGGAAAATGCCCGGAGCGTCTGCGAGGGCGTCCGTGAGAAGCTGACTTCGCTCAATGCGCGATCCGTCGACGAGCGAGAGCGCCGCACTGACGTCATGCGTTGCCGTATCGCGTCGTGTGACCGACACGACAATCTCCTCAAGCGCGGTCTGCCGGTCTGCGGCGGTGACTGTCTGATAAGGCCACGCTGACAGTGCGGCCAATCCCGCCGTGACGAACTTACGCAAACGAATCTCCAACGCGAACTGACCGGGCGAGACCCGGTCGACGAGCCCGGCATGATAACAATGCGGCCGCATCAATCACACAGTATTATGAAACTCCAGGCATCGGAAGAGTACTCGCACGTGACCCATACCAGGCCGATCTATCGTCAGTTCAAGGTCTATATCTTTTCGTTCTACGAGGACCTTCGCGGTTCCCTGATGGATCTGTCCATCATCGTTGGCATCGTCGCCTTCTACCAGTTCGCCATCCTGCAAACGGTCCCCGACGACCTGCCGAGTATGTTCGTCGGCCTGATGCTTGTCGCTATTGGTCTGGCGTTCTTTCTGCGGGGACTGGAACTGGGCATCTTTCCTTTGGGAGAGGATTTGTCTCAACGGCTGGCGAAGTTGAGTACCAGGACCTGGATTGTCGTCTTCGCCTTCGTTATCGGTTTCGCGACGACGGTCGCCGAGCCGGCGCTCATCGCCATCGCGCACAAGGCTGCATTGATCAGCAACGGGGAAATCGATGCGTTCACTCTTCGGCTGGTCGTGGCCTTCTCGGTAGGTTCGGCGATCGTTCTGGGTGTTATGCGCATCATCCTGGATCATCCCATTCACTGGTACATCATCGGGGGGTACTGCCTCGTCCTCCTTACTACGCTTTTCTCACCCGTGGAAATCGTTGGGCTCGCCTTCGATTCGGGCGGCATTACGACGTCCACTGTGACCGTACCGTTAATTGCAGCGCTCGGAATCGGCCTTTCGAGCAGTCTCAAGGAACGCAATCCGCTGATTGACGGTTTCGGGCTCATTGCCTTCGCCAGCATCATGCCCATGATTTTCGTGCAGGGCTACGGAATCGTGGCCTACCGGGGGGCAACCGGCGGCGGCGGGCCGGCGGCGATCGAAACGACTGCTGCCGAAACAGGCTCTGCCTTTTGGGCCTACGCTGAGACTCTGCTAGCCAGCATACGCGACGTGATGCCGGTCGTCGTAGTGATACTGGTCTTCTATTTTGTGATTCTGCGCAAACCCATTGAACAATTCGGCAAACGCGCGGCCGGTTTTGGCCTGGTCGTTCTGGGGCTCTACGTCTTTGTCATCGGTCTCGAGCTGGGTCTCTTCCCGATTGGCGAAAGTCTGGCCATCGAACTCGCCGGCACTCGTAATCTGTGGTTGATTTACAGCTTCGCTTTTGCGGTCGGATTCGCCACGACAATTGCCGAGCCGGCACTCACGGCCGTCGCCGGCAAAGCGGAGGAAATCAGTGAGGGTTCCATCAGGGGAACCCTCCTGCGGGGGTTCGTGGCCCTCGGGGTCGGTGTCGGCATACTGCTGGGTGCGTACCGGATCATTCACGGTGATTCCATCGTTTACTACATCCTCAGCGGCTACGTGGTGGTCATCGTCATGACGTTTTTCGCACCGCGCACCATTATTCCGATTGCTTATGACAGCGGTGGCGTCACGACCAGCACCATTACGGTACCCATCGTTGCAGCTCTGGGACTGGGACTCGCAACCAGCATTCCGGATCGGGATCCTCTGATCGACGGCTTTGGCCTCATTGCCTTTGCCAGTTTGTTTCCCATGATTGCCGTGCTCGGCTACGGAATCGCCAAGCGTGAGGCTATCCGCTTTCATGAGCGTCGCATACTCAGAATGGAAAAGCAGGTGATGTCGAAAGTCAGCCGGCATATCGGCGCGGATCTGGATGGCGACGGCATCGAGGACAGTACGTACATCGAATCGCTGCCGATTAACAAAAAGAACATCATCACCATCACGGGGGAGAGCGGCTCCGGAATTTCGACCGTAACCGAAAAACTGGCCCAGGCTCTGGAATACAGGAAATTCAGTGCCGGCGGACTCTTCCGCAATCTCGCGCAGCAACACGGCATGTCGGTCGAGAAATTCAACGAATACGCAAAAACGAATCGATTCATCGACCGGGAAATCGACACACTGATTCGTCGCCTGGGTCAGGGTAACGAGATCGTTCTGGATTCGCGTTTGGGTTTCTACTGGATACACGACAGTTTCAAGGTGTACCTGACCGCCGATCGGGATATTGCCGCTCGCCGCATTTACGAGGATACGATCAGGGGGCGTAGAAAAGGGGAGAAGGCCGTGACGATAATCGAGGCAGCCGCCAGTATCCAACAGCAAAGAGAAAGTACGATGGAGCGCTATTTTCGGGACTACGGAATCGATGTCGGCAATACGAACTCGTTCGATCTGGTTGTGGATACCGACAACAAGACACCCGACGATGTCGTGGCCATCGTCCGAAAACGCTACAGGGAATGGCAAAGCAAATAGGCGGCGAATGCTTGATTGGGGACAAATTTGTGTCAAAATGTCGTTAATTCGTCCCTCTTGCCGATCGGGAAAAATCAATAAATGGATGCACAATCGCTTGTCAGAAGCTCGCTTTCGGAGGCAGTTAAGCGATTTGGCCGCAACTACGTGGCACAGGAACTCGATACCTCGCTCAGAACGCTGGAGCGCTGGGAACAGGGGATGTGCCTCGCCCAAAGCTGTTGATTCATGCCTTAAACGACCTGCTCCGCGCCGATGTTGTACCGCTGAGTGACAAAGAGCCGAAGTTCAGTTTCATCGATCTGTTCGCGGGCATCGGCGGTACGCGCCTGGGCTTCGAGCGTGTCGGCGGACGCTGTGTGTACACCTCGGAGTGGGACAGGTTCTCACAGGAAACCTACAGAGCAAACTTCTCGCTGGACCACGACATCGCCGGCGACATTACAAAGGTGACGGATCCCGCATCGGAGATACCCGATCATGACGTTCTGCTTGCCGGTTTCCCGTGCCAGCCGTTCAGCATTGCGGGCGTTTCCAAAAAACGGTCGCTCGGACGGGCGGACGGTTTCGCCTGTGATGCACAGGGGACGCTGTTTTTCGACGTTGCGCGAATTCTGAGGGACAAAAGGCCTGTGGCATTCATGCTGGAGAACGTGAAAAACCTCCAGAGTCATGATAAGGGCAATACCTTTGAAGTGATCAAACGCACACTCAAAGAGGAACTCGGCTACCACATAGACTATCGTGTCATCGATGCGCGGCGCTTTGTGCCGCAGCATCGCGAACGAATCTTCATCGTCGGATTCAGGGAGCCTGCTGCGTTTTCGTGGGGGCGAGCTTGATTGGCCGGAACCTGAACATACGCCGAGGCTCGGCAGCATTCTGCACCCGGAGGACGGCTCGGAAGCCGTGCGAGGAGACTATACGGTCGGTCGACTGGCAAAGGTAAACAAAAAGTACACGCTCAGCACGAAACTTTGGACGTATCTGAAAGACTATGCCGCGAAACACAAGGCCGCTGGAAATGGGTTTGGGTACGGGCTGGTCACGCCGGACGATGTTGCGCGTACGCTGTCGGCACGCTACTACAAGGACGGCTCTGAGATTCTCGTATCCCGAGGACCGCGAAGCAATCCCCGTCGACTGACACCCGTTGAATGCGCACGTCTGATGGGATTTGGCGATGGCTTCGACATACCCGTTTCCGATACTCAGGCGTACAAACAGTTCGGAAACTCCGTCGTAGTGGATGTCGTCGAGGCGGTGGCGAAGGCCCTGATGCCCCATGTTGTCACGCTGAAAAAGTCCGCTGAGGCGCCGGAACAACAACTCGCGATGGTCATGTGATTGCCCAGATATCTTGCGGCCGATTCGAGGCGCACTTACTCACATCCCGAAGCCAATCATTTTCGAAAAGTCTGTATCCGTGCGGCATTAGTCCAAAAAGGCACCCGACTGCGCAATCGCCTCACACAATGCCAATGCCTTCGCGCGCGTCTCTCCTTCGCGCGGAAAGATCGCAAACCAGTAAGCGAACAACCCCGATCGCGTCAGTGGCCTGCTGACGACGCGGCTGTCGTGCTCGCTCGACTGCAAAATCCATCGCGTGAAAATTGTCGTTCCGACACCCGCGGCAACGAGTTCAAAGATCGCGCCCGTGAACCCGACGTGTACGACGCGCTCAGGGAATACGCCATTGGGTTGAAAAAAGAGTTCGTACTCGCGATTGCGCTCGGGAACCGCATTGTTCGTGATGTACGTCTCGTCGATGAAGTCCTCGGGAAGCAGAAATTTCCTGTCGATTTTCCGGTGATCGGCCGGCAGTAGAGCGACGAATTCGTCGCGAAACAACCGGCGGCATTGATATCGGCTCCTGTCGATCTTGAAATTTCGGCGCAGGGCTCGATACGAGTGCGATGTCGACTTCTCGTCGTTGCAGCGCCTGTCGCGGATGTACGGCTGCCTCGGAAACGATCTCAATGCTGCTGGAAGGAAACGTGTGTTCGAACGCTCTGATGGCCGTCGGTAGCCACGCGTAGGACGCATATTGAGGCATGCCGATTCGAAACGCTTCTATCGCATGACCGGGCAGGTGTGCGAGCTCATTTTCGACGTCAGACAACGCTTTAAGAATTTTTCTGGCCGATCTCAGCAATAATTGCCCGGCGGGGAGTATCCGCAGCTTTCGGCCCTGACGGTGAAATAATCGCGTGTTGAGGATTTCCTCGGCATCCTGAAGTCGGCTGCTGAGCGCCGGTTGGCTGATGTGCAGGAGTTCCGCTGCGCGCGTCAGCGTTTCCGCCGCGTCGATGGCATGAATCATCTTCAGGTGTTTGATCGTGAGGCGGGAATCCAACATATAAAAAAAATTGTAGTTAAACTGCTAATTTTTCAATTTTATCAATTAATCCGGGCTCTATAAAATGCACCGACCCGATGACAGGCACAGGAACACCGCAATATGACCAGACTCGCAGCGTTTAACTTTCAGGCGTGGATCGACGAACACCGCCATCTGCTGAAACCGCCGGTCGGGAATCAGCAGATCTGGGAAGATGCCGACATGATGGTCACAGTGGTCGGCGGACCGAATCAGCGTACCGATTTCCACGACGATCCGGTCGAAGAGTTCTTCTACCAGCTCGAGGGCGATATGGTCCTGAAGGTTTTCGACGACGGCGAGTTTTACGACATCGTTATCCGCGAAGGCGATATCTTCTTTTTGCCAAAACACGTACGGCATTCACCTCAGCGCCCCGTTGCGGGCAGTGTCGGACTCGTCATTGAACCCAAACGTCCGGATGGACTGAAAGACGCGTTCGAGTGGTATTGCTTCGAGT
Source organism: Woeseiaceae bacterium (assembly GCA_965224505.1). Lineage (GTDB taxonomy): Bacteria > Pseudomonadota > Gammaproteobacteria > Steroidobacterales > Woeseiaceae > UBA1847. Next base: position 7,456 of record CBDCZL010000012.1, on the reverse strand, counting down.
GCGGCAGCCTCGTACACCGCGTCGAAGTGCTGCTGCAGTCGATCGTCCGCGACCTGCCGCCGCTCTACGAGGCGTTCTACGCCGATGAGGATGCGCGCACCTGTCGGAACTGCGGCGCACTGCACCCGGGCAAGGAACCGCCCGAGGGCTGGGTGTCGATTTCTGCGAGTGAGGACGGCTAGTGCGCTACGAACCGACGCTGGAATTCGCACTGGAGCAGGATCGCCTCGATCCGCTCAGAGAGTATCGCGAAAAATTTTGCTTTCCGGAGCTCGGCACCGACGATATGGCGTATTTCTCGGGTCATTCGCTGGGATTGCAGCCGAAAACAGCAAGAGCCGCCGTGGAACTCGAACTCGACGACTGGGCGAAGTTCGGTGTCGAGGGGCATTTCGATGCGGCCAACCCCTGGTACAGCTATCACGAACGGCTGACGCCGGCGATGGCGGGTCTGGTCGGTGCCAGGGAATCCGAAGTCGTTTGCATGAATTCCCTGACGACCAACCTTCACCTGCTGTTTGTGTCGTTTTATCGTCCCACGAACAAGCGCTACAAAATTATCGGCGAAGCAAAGATGTTTCCGTCGGATCGTTACCTGCTTGAGACGCAGGCGCGATTTCATGGATTCGATCCTGAGGATGCCATTATCGAAGTCGCTCCGCGCGATGGCGAAGGCTGTATCCGCCACGAGGATATCCTGCAGGCGATCGAAGACAATGCCGACGAACTGGCCCTCGTGTTTCTCGGTGGCGTCAATTACTTCACGGGTCAGTTGTTCGATATGGCATCGTTGACGTCCGCCGCCCATGCAGCCGGTGCGGTCGCAGGATTCGATCTCGCGCACGCGGCGGGCAATGTGCCGTTACAACTGCACGACTGGGATGTGGATTTCGCGGCCTGGTGTTCCTACAAGTACCTTAATTCGGGACCCGGCAACGTCGGCGCAATATTCGTACACGAACGTCACGGTGAGCGTTTCGATCTGCCGCGCTTTGGCGGTTGGTGGGGACACGACAAGGACACGCGTTTTCAGATGAAAAGCGGTTTTCAGCCCATGAAGGGGGCCGAGGGCTGGCAGCTCAGCAACGTGCCCGTGTTCGGCATGGCCGTGATGAAGGCATCGCTCGATATTTTCGCAGAAGTTGGTATGCAGGCGCTGCGGGATAAGAGCGAGAGGCTCACGGGTTATCTCGAATACACGATCGACCTGCTCGCAGAAGAATTTCCGGCAGCGAACATCACGATGCTGACGCCCAGGGATCCGAAGCAGCGTGGTACACAGATCTCGATCAATGTCGCCGGACGCGATCGAGGGCTGTTCGACGATATGACCGCGAGCGGTGTCATTGCGGACTTCCGTGAGCCCTGTGTCATTCGTATCGCTCCTGTGCCGTTGTACACGTCGTTCCAGGACGTATTTACGTTCGGCAAGGTCATGCGGCGGCTCCTGCGAGCGGGAGGCGCAAAATGACACAACAGACGTTTACGGTCGTTGGCGGCGGCCCGGTGGGCGCGCTGTTGTCGATTTCATTGGCCAGGCACGGCTATAAGGTGGGTCTGTTCGAAGGGCGGCCGGACTCGCGTACGACTAATATCTACGAAGGCAAGTCGATCAATATTGCGCTCTCCGACCGTGGCTGGACGTCGCTGGAGAAGATCGGTATCAGTGCGGCGGCGAAGGCACAGGCGATCCCGATGTACCATCGTGCCGTTCACAGTGTTGACGGGGATGTGACGGCACTTCCGTACGGCCGGGAAGGCGATGCGATCTGGTCGGTATCGCGCGGCGGAATCAATGAGCAGCTACTCGACATCGCCGACAACGAACCCAACATCACGACGCACTTCGAGCACCGGCTCATCGATATCGATCTGAACTCCGCTGAGGCCACGTTCGAGACACCCGGCGACAAGCTCGTGGTCGTCAATTCGGACTTCGCATTCGGTGCCGACGGTGCGTACTCCAAGGTCAGGCGCGTTGCGCACCGCTATCCGCGGTTTAGCTACAGCCAGACCTACATGCCGCAGTGCTACATGGAGCTGAACATCCCTGCGAACGCGGATGGGTCGCACAGGATTGAGAAGAACGCGCTGCATATCTGGCCGCGTAAGGATTTCATGCTCATCGCGTTACCCAATACTGACGGCACATTCACCTGTACGTTGTTTCTCAACCACTCTGGCGACCCGTCGTTCGAGTCGCTGACCGAGCGCTCCGACGTTGAGGCGTTTTTCGCGTCCAACTTCCCGGATGCGATGGCGTATCTCGAAAACCCGGTCGATGTCTTCATGGAAAGAACGGCATCGCCGCTGTTCCTCGTGCATGTGTTCCCATGGTCGTTCAACAATACGGTCGGACTCATCGGCGACGCGGCCCACGCAATCGTGCCTTTTTACGGCCAGGGTATGAATTGCGGGTTTGAGGACTGTGCGGAACTCGATGCACTGATTGCAACGTACGAGCACGACTGGGATGCAATTTTTCCGGCCTACGAGAATGCACGCAAACCGAACGGCGATGCGATCGCAGAGCTGTCGAAGCGTAATTTCATCGAGATGAGCGATTTGTCCGGTGACCGGCGATTTCAAACTCGCAAAAAGATCGAGGCGAAGTTCAGCGAACGATTTCCGGAACTCTGGACTCCGCTGTATTCGATGGTCACGTTCTCGCCCGAGGTGCCGTATTCGGAGGCGCTTCGGGTCGGCGACGCTCAAAGGAAAATTATGGACCGCATCATGGCGATACCGAATATCGAAAGCGAATGGGACGAACAGTACGTCATGAATCAGTTGTTCGGACTCGCAACAGAGACATTTGGGAGCAGGCAGTGAACGAGACACCGCAGAATTACCGGGAACTCGAACAGGGTATTCACACCGACCTCAAGGACCGGATGAGTTATGACCGGTATCTTCATCTCTCGGAGATTCTCAATGCTCAGCATCTTCTGTCCGAGCAGCACGACGAGATGCTGTTTATCGTGATCCATCAGGCGAGCGAGTTATGGCTAAAGCTCGCCGGGCACGAGGTCGAGGCCGCGATCAGGAATGTCGTTGACGACGATTTTCGACATGCGTTTAAGGTAATCGCACGCGTCAAAATGATTCTTGCACAGCTCACGCAGTCCTGGTCGATATTGTCGACGATGACGCCGGTCGACTATCTGAAGTTCCGCGATTCGCTGGGCCCGGCATCCGGTTTCCAGTCGTACAGCTATCGCAGGCTTGAGTTTCTGCTTGGCAACAAAAACAGAAAACTCGTCGAAGTGCATCGTCACGACAGTGACGTTTACGAAGAACTTTCGGCGCTGCTGAGTACCCCCGGTCTGTACGATATCGTATTGCGCAAACTGCATGCCGCCGGGTTTCGAAATTGACCGCGAGAAACTCGACAGAGACTACAGCGAGCCCTATGCACCAAACGATTCGGTCAAGGCGGCGTGGTTGGAGATCTACCGGAACCCGGACAGGTACTTTGAGTTCTACGAACTTGGCGAAAAGCTCGTCGATATCGAAGAGGCATTTCAGCTTTGGCGGTTCAAGCACATGTACACGGTGCAGCGCATTATCGGGTATCGGCAGGGTACCGGGGGATCGTCAGGCGTACCGTTTCTTAAGAAGGCGATCGAGACCAGTTTCTTCCCGGAGTTACTGGCTATTCGGACCGACCTGTAACAGGCCAGCGGCCCACTACACAATCGACAAGCTGTGCGACACGTTCTTGACGATCATGTAGTTGTGCAGACCTTCCGTACCGCCTTCTCTGCCGTAGCCGCTGGACTTGACCCCCCCAAAGGGTGTTTCAGGCAGCGACGCTTCGAGCGTATTGATGGACACGTTGCCGGCCTCCAGGCCGTCGACGAGGCGGTCTGCGTAGTCGGCCCGGTTGGTGAATCCATAGGCAGCCAGCCCATACGGCACTGAATTGGCGCGGGCAATGCCGTCGTCGAGTGATCGCATTGGGTTGACAATGGCCAGCGGTCCGAACGGTTCTTCCTGCATAACGCGCGCGTTGTCGGGCACGTTGGCGAGTACCGTGGGTTTGAAGAAGTAACCCCTGCCGTCGATCCGGCTGCCGCCGGTCAGTACGTCGGCGCCTTTTGCTACCGCGTCGTCCACGAGGGCGGACAGCGCTTCGATGCGCCGTTCATTGGCGAGCGGCCCCATTTCAACGCCCTCTGAAAATCCGTCGCCAACCACGGTCTTTGCCGCACGACGACTGAAGATATCGAGATATGGGTCGAATATCTTCTCGTGCACGAAGAAACGCGTCGGCGACGTACACACCTGACCCGCGTTGCGCATTTTGCGAACCGCGCCGCTGATGGCGGCCGTCTCGACATCGGTGTCTTCGCAGACGATCACCGGCGCATGGCCGCCAAGTTCCATGAGCACGGGCGTCATGTGTTCGGATGCCAGCGTCGTCAGATGCCGGCCGACTGCCGTCGATCCCGTGAACGCCACGAGTCGGACCCGGTCGTCGCGAATCAGGTGATCGGAGATTGCAGCCGGTGTGCCGAACACGAGGTTCAGTACGCCCGGGGGCAGGCCCGCGTCGTGCAGGGCTCTTGCAATGTGCAGCGCACCGGCGGGCGTTTCCTCGGCGGCCTTGAGGATGATGGCGCAGCCGGATGCAATTGCGCCCGCGACCTTCCGGCACGGCTGGCTCATCGGGAAGTTCCACGGTGAAAATCCTGCGACGATCCCGATGGGCTGGTGATGCACGACGTAGCGGACGCCGGGCGCGCTCGGAATGACGCGCCCGTAGGTACGCGTGGCTTCGCCCGCGTCCCACTCGAAAAATTCGCAGCCGCGGATGACCTCGAGCTGTGCCTGCCTGAACGGTTTGCCGTGCTCGATCGTGATCGCCGTGGCGATCTCATCCTGGCGCTTGCGCAAAATAGCGGCGGCTTTCAGCAGCACGTTGGCGCGCTCCACGGGAGGCGTCTGGCGCCACACTTTGAACCCGGACTCGGCCGCAGCCAGCGCGTCATCGAGGTCGCTGCTTTGCGCATGCGGCAGACGCCCGACAACCTCTTCGGTCGCGGGGTTGAGCACGGGCAATGTGTCGCTCGTGCCGCGCCATTGGCCGTCAATATACAACTCAAGATCCGGGTAGGTGCCGCGCATAGTCGGGCCTCGAAAGCGATGAATGCGGTGTCAGAATCACACGAGCCAGACATTCCAGCAAGTGAATTCAACGAATTTAACTATCGGGTTTTTGGATAGCAGGTGCTGGCTGCGCTACGCAGGGCGTTCACAAACTCCGCTGCGGCTGGCGAAAGACTGTCGGGTCCGCGATAGCTAATACCAACGGGCCCTTTGCCAAATGGCACGGTCCAGTCAACGGCGGCCAGCAGCCCGCTTTCGATGTCGTGCGCGGCCACCTGTTCGGGCATCAGCCCAATCAGATGGCGCGACTGCAGTATTGCTCGATTCGACAGATAGGATACCGACTCCAGAACTGTCGGTGGACTGTATTGTTTCTGGCTGACAAAGAACTGGTCAATCTGACGCCGCAGCGTGGTTTCGACCGGCGGCAGAATCCAGCCCCAGGGTTTGAGCATCGAAAATCGAACCGACTTCTCGCGCGCCAGCGGGTGCCGGCTCCCGACCACAGCGAGAATTCGATCGTCGAACAGCTTTTCCTGCACCAGTTCTGCTCGCGCTCTGAATGCGGGTAGCCGGCCGACTATCAGATCGATCTCGCCTGCAAACAGTGCGGGAATCAACGCGGCATTGGTGCCCTCGACAACTTTGATCGCGACGTTTGGGCGGTCCGTCAGTACTGCGTCGATCGCGCTCGGCAACAAGCCCGGTGCAGCCGCGAGCAGTGTGCCAACGACAACGCGTCCGCTGCTGCCTTCCGACAGGTCGTCGAGTTCCTGGGCCGCGTTGGAGATCTGCGCGATCACCAGTTTGCCGTGCCGTATCAGTGCATCGCCGTGAGCGGTTGGCACGACACCCCGATTGGTTCGCTCAAACAGCCTCACTTCGAAGTCGAGTTCAAGGTCCTGGATCAGTTTCGGTCGCTGCGGGGTTGTGAGACCTGCAACTCGCGCGCCGCCTGTTGGATGCTGCCGTACTGACCCACAGCGACCAGCAGGCGCAGCTGCCTGAGTTTAAGCCGTGTGATGGCTCGATCGACGATGCGTGTGTGACGGGTAGCCAACGGAACTCTCAAAAACGAATGTGCTGACTTGTCTGTTCAAGCGCGCTCACGACACTCATTGCGGCGAGCGCAGAGCTGCTGGGATTGTCCGGCAGTGCGTTGCCTCGGATTTGAAACGAAAACCGGCCGAAGTCGCCAGCCACGTCGACTTCGTGAACGTTTTCGCTCACGTTCGGATCGGCAATTAACCGTACTTCGGTGCGGTCAAATCCAATCCCGGCCAGTGCAACCGCTGCGGCGACGTTCGCATTTTTCGGATACTCGCGGGCGGCCTGCCGCGCGGTGCCGTCGAAATGTATTTCCGCGCGATCGCCGAGCGCACTCAAATCAAGCCGAGACTCGGCTGGCGACCCTCGCCAGCTCATCGGCGGTTTTCTGCCGATGTACGTCACGCGGTGCAGTTCGCCGACGCGTGCCGCCCTGAGGCAATCCAGCGCCCCGATCGCGCCGCTTACCAGGTGGAGTGTTGCGCCGCCTTCCGTCGCTGCGGTTTCTAGCTCAGTGCGAAGTTCATCGTCGGCGAGCGCGCCGATGGAGACCGTCGTCAGGTCGATACCTTTTTTCAGAATTGCAGGTCCGTGGCTGCGCAGCGCTCCGTGACCTGCGCAGTCGATCATGTGGTCGATATCGTCGGGCAGGTCTTCAAGACGGCTGGCGCGAACAGTCGCCGAGCCGCCACCGGACTGGGCTGCAACGGCGTCCGGCAACACCAATACCGCGCGAATCGTGAATTCGCGGCTACGCAATTGTTCTCGGACGTATCGGCCGATCGCCCCGTCGCCTATGATCCCGATGTTCATCCGCCATCTCCGATCTCGAAATTCTATTATCGCAGGAACAAACCGTTTGGGTATCGTATATTGCTATATCAAGATGCCGTCTTTCGGATGCCGGATCGCGTATCGTCGGTCGGCAGCGGTGCACTCAGGCACCGGATTTCGACACGGAGCGCTCTATGGCCAGCAAGTACTCAAAACACGATGCGAAGGAATACGCCCGGGAGCACATGCAGGGCATCTGGGCGGCGGCATTGAATCCGTTTGCCGACGACCTGTTCTCTCGATGAGACCGCATTGCGGGCCAATATTCGCCACTGGGTCGACGATCTTGACATACAGGGACTGTTTATCGCGGGTAAGCAGGGCGAGTTCTTTTCGATGTCGCTTGACGAGCGCAAGCGCAATTTCGAGATAGCCGTGGAAGAATGCGACGGCGATGCCGGAGTGATCGTTTCGGTATCGGACCAGAACTTCGATACGGTGAAGGAGTTGTCGCAACACGCGC
>CBDCZL010000011.1:0-18445 GCA_965224505.1 Woeseiaceae bacterium | reverse complement strand
CGCCGAGCCTGCCGACGAAGTCCGAATCGCGGACCTGATCCTTAATCAGCGTCGCCACTTCGCGCAGCATATTGTCTCCGGCCATATGCCCGCAGGTATCGTTGACGGCCTTGAAGCGATCGAGATCCATGTAAAACAGCATATGCACGGCCTCCTCGGCGTGTGCCGAGTCCATGGCCTCGTCGAGCCGGCGCTCGAATTCGCGCCGGTTGATCAGCCCGGTCAGCGGATCGTGGGTCGCCTGGTAGGACATCTGGCGTGTCAGACCACGCAGCTCGCTCACGTCGTGAAAGACGACAACCGTGCCCGAAATGGTGTTGCCGGGACCGCGCACGGGCGACGCCGTAATCTCAACCGAGTGCTCCAGTTCGCCGTCAGCGCTGACCATAACGGCGCGGCGTCCCATGTTGACGCGCCGGCGCATCGCAAGGCAGCGTTCGACCGGATCGCCGAGCGGCCGTCGATCGGCGTCGTCCACAAGCGTAAACAGCTCGCTGACCTTGTGTCCGGCCGCATCCTCCCGGTTCGCACCGATCAGTTTTTCCGCGGCGAGATTGACGTAATCGATACGGCCCGTGTTGTCGGTCGTGATGACGCCCTCCGAAATCGACTCGAGTGTGTACTGTGCCTGACGCTTGCTGCGCGACAGCGACACTTCGAGACTCTTGCGGTGGCTGACGTCGCGTGCCACGGTGATGATCGCGGGACGCCCGCGGTATTCGATCGTCGAGCTCTGCGCTTCGACCCACAGACCCGTCTGATTGCCGTTAATGAGCTGCATCTCAATGCGCTGCGGCGCCTCTTCATTCGCAAGCCGCTTGGCAATCGTCTTACGAAACAGCGCTCGATACGCCGGCTTCACGAGGTCGGCAACTTCTCTCCCGACGAGCGACTGAGGCTCCAGCCCAATCAGTCCCGCCGCCGACTCGTTGGCCAGCAGTATTTTCTCGTCGTGGATGAGTACAATTTCCGACAGCGTCTGCGCGAAATCCTGAAACAGCCGGTCACGGCCCTGAATTTTTTCGTCGCGATCGCCCAGCGCATCGAACAGCCGGTTGACGGTGCTGGCAATCTGCGCCGTGACAGGATCGTTCGGCACCGTGAGACGGCGCCCAACGGAGGCGTCCATCGAGGCCTCAATAACCTCGGAATTCAGGCGACGGACACGACGCAACAGACTCCTGCGGGTCGCCCACAACCGGAGCGCGATGCCCGCCACCGCGAGTAGAGCAACTGCAAGGAGACTATTTAGCAACAAGGGTGACATTCAGAGCCCAACTCCCGAAGAACGCATACAGATAGCACAGGGTTTGTGATGTTCATTTGTTATTATTGGGCTAAGTTCGAATCTTCGCAGGCGAAGATTTCAGAGTCTTCCGCATGCAGAAACCCGACGCACAACAAGCTACAAGGTCCAGATTCCACTAAGCATATCCCAGCCACAGGAGCGGGCCGGGACGATTCACCATAATTCGCTATGCGTACAGGCAGGCAGGCGGTTATTGTCAAGAAACTCGACATACAACAAGCATTTACAGGTAGTTTTCAGATGAATACAGACTATGCCCGACGTCAGATGATCGAACAGCAGGTTCGAGCGTGGGACGTCTACGATCACGACGTGCTGCGCGCACTGCGGGATATACCGCGCGAACGCTTCGTACCCGAAGGGTGGGAAGCGCTGGCCTTTGCGGATACCGAAATCCCACTCGCACACGGCGAGGCGATGATGACGCCTACGGTTGAGGGACGGCTGCTGCAGGCGCTTAAACTCGACGGTACGGAAAACGTTCTCGAGATCGGCACTGGCAGCGGGTTTCTGACGGCGTGCCTGGCATCGCTCGCCCGGCAGGTAACCAGTATCGACATTTACCCGGATTTCCTCGAATCCGCTCGCAGCCGATTTTCCGATCTCGACGTTCGCAACGTCGATCTGCTCGAAATGGACGGCACACAGTCACTGCCTGAGGGATCGTTTGACGCCATCGCCGTGACCGGATCCCTGCAGCGGTTCGATCCACGACTCGTGGAAGCGCTGACAATTGGGGGCCGGCTATTCATCGTCGTCGGCGACGCGCCTGCCATGCAGGCAAAATTGCTCGTGAAAACCGAGGACAATGACTGGCAGAGCGAAACGCTGTTCGAAACCATGCTGGCGCCACTCAGGAACGGTGCACGGCCACCGCAGTTCTCGTTTTGACCCGAGCGATTTTTTTCTCGCGGACGAAACCAGTTGGCAGCGTGCCGCATCTAAGTTCAGGGCACTGGCAATCAACTGATTTAGTGATATAGTAGACTATAACACCTATCGCCAGAAAGCCATCCACATCCGGAATGGGGCAATATGAAAATAACAACCAGGTTTAGAGTCATTCTGTTGAGTATCGGCGCCCTCGCAGCGCCGGCGGCTAACGCAACGTCGCTGCTCGAAATTTACCAGCAGGCGCTGCAGAGCGACCCTCAGATTCACGAGGCCGAGGCACGTCGGCTGGCCGCTCTGGAAGCGAAACCGCAGGCGCGCGGAGTATTGCTGCCGCAGGTTTCTTTTGGCGGCGATTTCACCAAATCGGAGAGCAGCGGAACCAGCGTGGAAATCGACTCGAACGGTACGATCGGGCAGCTTCAGAGTAAGTCCGAGACGGAGTCGACCCGCTGGCAGTTTTCGTTGCGTCAGACCCTGTTCCGCTGGGATCAGATTGTGGGCCTGCGCCGCGCCGACAAATCCGTTGCGAGAGCCGAAGCCGTGCGAGAATCGGCGCAGCAGGATCTGATCGTGCGTGTCGCCCAGCGGTACTTTGACGTACTCGCTGCAGAAGACCGGCTCACATCGATTAATGCCGACAAGCGCGCGATCGCGCGCCGGCTCGAGCAGGCACAGCAACGCTTCGATGTCGGCCTGATCGCGATTACCGACGTGCAGGAATCGCAGGCCGCCTACGATCAGTCCATCGCGGACGAGATCCTCGCGAAACGGACGCTGGCCACGGCACGCGAATTCCTGCGCGAAATTACCGGAGAGTACGTTTCCGAACTCTCGGCGCTGGGCGACGATTTTCCGTTGCTGACGCCGAACCCGAACTCGGAGGCGGAGTGGGTCAATCTGTCGCTGAGTCAAAACCTGAATCTTGTTGCGAGCCGGATCGACGAACAACTCGCCCGCGACGAGATCTCGTTCCGTCGCAACGGCCATTACCCGACCATCGAACTCGTGGCCAGCTCAGGCGAACAGGACATCAAGTCCGACCGAAGTTTCAACAACAGTCCGTTCGTGCCCTCGGACAGCGACGGCAAGAGCGACAGCATCGGCGTCCAATTCAACCTGCCGCTGTTTGCAGGAGGCGGCACGAGTTCACGGGTTCGCGAGGCCGTGTATCTGCACCGCGCCAGCCGCGAACAGTTGCAGCGCGTCACCCGCGAAACCGAGCGCCAGGCCCGGGATACCTATCTCGGCGTACTTTCGGAAATCAGCCGCGTAAAGGCACTTGAGCAGGCCGTCGAGTCGAGCCGCACGGCGCTTGAGGCCACTCAGGCGGGCTACGAGGTTGGCACGCGCACGATCGTCGAGGTGCTCAATTCGCAGTTCTCACTGTACGCCGCAATCACGAACTACTATCAAAGCCGCTACGACTACGTCATGAACACGCTGCGGCTGAAGCAGGCGGCCGGCACTCTGCAGATTCAGGACCTTGAGCAGATCGATCAGTGGCTGGTCGAGCGGCTGCCTCCCGAAAAACGACTCGCCGAGGAAGACGCCGAATCGCCGTGATGCGGCTCTGCGAACCGCGGATCGAGCAACGGCTCAAGCACGTCCAGTAACCGGTCGAGCGCACCGCGATTTTCGTCCAGCACGGCGCGCGCGTGCTTGCCGAGCACAGAGGCCGCGGCCGGATTCGTAAGCAGTTCTTCGACAGTGCGTGCCAGGTCCGCACTTCCGTCGACTACGCGGCAGGCCTCGCGATCGATGAACATGTCGGCAACGTCCTGCGCGTTGAATACGTGTCGCCCGGTGATGATTGGCAGCCCCTGTACCGCGGGTTCGAGCAGATTATGGCCACCGACCGGCACGAGGCTGCCGCCGACGAAGGCCAAATCGCTGGCCGCATAAAACAACGGCACTTCGCCCATCGTATCAACGAGAAATACGCCCGTTGCGATGCCGCAGGCGTTGCCGTCCGTGCGGGACACGACTTCAAAGCCGCGTTTTTGAATCAACTCGCGCACGACTGAAAAGCGCTCGGGGTGACGCGGGACGAGCACCAGCAGGAGATTGGGAATCGTTGCACAAATCTGCCGATGCGCCTCAAGCACCTGCTCTTCTTCGCCGTCATGCGTGCTCGCCGCGATCCACACCGGGCGGTTGCCGAATAGCGTTTCGCGCAACGCCTGGCCCCGCGGCAGAATATTTTCGTCGAACGGCATGTCGAACTTGATGTTGCCCGTCACTCGCGTCCTGCCGGGGCTTGCCCCGAGTTCGAGAAAGCGATCGGCGTCGCTCTGACTCTGGGCCGCGATCACAATACCGTGCGACAGCGTCTCCCGAATCAATGGCATCAGGCGTCGATATCCGGGCACCGATTTCGGCGAAATCCGCGCGCTGACGAGTACCAACGGGATGTGCCGGATGCCGCAGCCGCGATAGAGGTTCGGCCAGATTTCGGTTTCCATGATCATTGCAATCTGAGGACGCAGTAAGCGAAAGAAATTGCGAATGGCATGTGGAAACTCGAACGGGATGTAACAGTGACAGACATCGTCCCCGAAAATCGATCTGACGCGTGCGGCGCCGGTCGGCGTCACGGTCGTTATGAGTATGTTCTGCGATGGATAGCGTTCCTGCAATGCTCGAATCAGCGGTACCGACGCCTGCACCTCACCGACCGATACGGCATGAATCCATATGCAGCTATCGAGCCGCGGCAGACCGAAACCGAATCGCTGACCGAGCCGGTCAAGATAGCTGCGATTACCGAGCCCGCGAAACAGCCAGTAACAGGCAAACGGAATCAGCAGCAGATAGGTTACCAGGTTGTAGAGCAGGCGCACTGCCGGCTAGCGCCCGTTGTCGTGAAGCTTTTCGATGATTCGGCTGGACGACTGGCCGTCTCTGAATGCCAGCACGCGCACTTCGCCGCCGTTCTCGAGCACGTCGCGGGCCCCGGCGATGTCTTCGGGCTTGTAGTCTCCGCCTTTCACGAGCACGTCCGGCAACACCTTAGCAATCAGTGCAGCGGGCGTGTCCTCGGAAAACGGCACCACCCAGTCAACGGCCGCTAAGCCAGCCAGGACGTGCAACCGATCCTCGAGCTTGTTGATGGGCCGGGCCTCACCTTTGAGGCGTCGTACGGAGTCGTCGTCGTTGACCGCCACAATAAGCCGGTCGCCGAGGCTCTTCGCCTCTTCGAGGTACGCGACGTGACCCGAGTGGAGCACGTCGAAACAACCGTTGGTCATGATGATGCGCTCGTCGCGGCCACGCGACTCATCGACCATGAGGCGTAGTTCATCGAGTCCAACGACGCCGCGGCCGCCCTGCCCCCGCTGATGCAGCGCGACCTTGATTTCGCCCGGCGTCACGGTCGCAACACCGATCTTGCGCACGACCAGGCCGGCCGCGAGGTTTGCAAGTGCCGCGGCCGATGCGAGACTCTGGCCGCTGGCCAGCGATGCGGCCAGCGTCGCGATGACGGTGTCGCCCGCACCCGTCACGTCGTAGACCTCGCGCGCCTGAGTTGACAGGAACAACGGCTCCCGCCCCGATTCGAGCAACAACATGCCCTTCTCGCTGCGCGTGACGAGCAGCGCGTCGAGTTCGAGCTCGTCGATCATTGCCTCGCCTCGGCGCACGAACTCATCGTCTGAGTCGCTGATGCCCGCGACCGCTTCGAACTCGGTCTGGTTCGGCGTCAGCAACGTCGCTCCACGATACTTCGTGAAATCCGTGCCTTTCGGATCCACCAGGGCAGCCACGCCGGCATTCCGGCAGGCATCGATCATTGCGCGCACATCGGTCAATGCACCTTTGCCGTAGTCGGACAGGATGACGGCACCCGCGCCGGCGATTTGCCGCTGCAGCGCATCGACAATGGATGCATCGCCGAGTGCCGCCGCATTTTCCTGATCGAGACGAATGAGCTGTTGTCCGCGGCTCTGCACGCGTGTTTTGGTTATCGTCGGCCGATCCGCAACACGACGAAAATCGCAGGCGACGCCGTGGCCCTGCATGATCGTTTCGAGCGACGCACCGGCGTCGTCGTTACCGACAACACCGAGCAGCCGCGTGCCAACGCCAAGGCTCGCGAGGTTGACGGCCACGTTTGCGGCACCGCCAGGGCGGTCGTCCGTTTTCTGCACGTGCACGACAGGTACGGGCGCCTCGGGCGAGATACGGCCTGTCGACCCGAACAGGTAACGGTCGAGCATGACATCACCGATGACGACGACATCGGTATTTGAAAAATCCGGAATATTGATAGTCACGCGCGAACTCTAGCACGGCTTGGCATTAACGATTAAGCTCGTTCCGTTCGGCAGATTGGCATGGATACCGGAAACGACAACAAAGAGCTGCTCAATTCGCCTTCTCGGCTACGCGCTGTTTCTGCAACACACAAAGGCTCTGCCAGAACACCTCCCGAACGGATGACATTCGCAAATGCGGAACATGGGGTTCGAAGAAGCAACTGGTGCGTGGCGCATCGTTCAGCCAGTTTTTTTGCAGCATCATCGATCGGGAAATAAAGGTGTTCTGGATCAGCAGGAACTGAGTAAAAGTTCGTCGGACGGGTATCTCAAAACGATTGTCTTGTTCCAGTTTCTCGCTGCCGGCGATAATCGCCTCGATCATCCTTGTCGCCGGCATGATATCCGCGCATCGCAGCAGAAGTCGGCTTGAATCGGGCATCCAGTCTGTTTACTCCTGTTCGCTGGTCCGGATGGCAGTGGCTACAGCCCATTACCGGGCGCGCAACGATTCTCCGGATGATGCAGTTTCGTTTGGGCCGGAGTACTTCACCCGCTTAAGAAGTCACGCAGAGAATCTGGCAAAACTCGGCGATGGTGTTGATGCGTGGATTCAACCCACACAGAAATGAGTTGAATTCAGGTCCGACTATCGCCCACTGATCGAATCATCGGGCGTGACAGCGGCTTGATCGTAGTCACTAATGACGCCTAACCGGCAAATCCACAACCGATGTGTGGGTAGGACCATAAGCTGATATTTCCACTCAAGATCTTTCAACAGCTAACGGCTGCGTCGAACACCATAAGACGCTACCCAAGAGCCCTATAAGACGCGATCTTCTTACTCTAAGGACGCATATGTCGCTATTTTCTTACGACCGCAATGCAGAATCCATATAACGTTGATTTTATTTGATATTCTGTTTCCGATGGGCGAAGATTCAGAAATTGTTTTTCGCGCCGAAACGGACCCCGGAACGCGAAGACCTTTGCATTGAACTTGCCGGTGAAATCACGCCGGAGGCCTCGACCGTTGCCGAACGCGCAGAGGCCAGGGCCGAACGACTGAATGCACTGGCAGACAAACGCGAAGTAGAGTCAATCGCGTTTTATCGTGCAGCAAGGCAAATCGCGGACCGCATCCCATTTGGTCAGCCGATCCTTGTTGGTCATCACTCCGAACGTAAAGCCCGCCGCGACAAAGAAAAGGTCAACCGCAATATGCATAAGAGTATTAAGGCGAGTAATGCAATTGACTACTGGCACTATCGAGCCGCAAGTGTCGAGCGGCATGCTAACCGTAAGAACGATCCGCGCGTCGGGGCGCGCAGAATAAAAACCTTGCTTGCTGATCTTCGCCGGTTTCAGCGACATATAAACCATGCACACTATTGTCAATGACTTTTTGGTTCTCGACGTTCGTCGAGCAAAGACTCGTGGCCGTTTTCTATTAGAATGTCGCGCAAATTCTTGCCGTCACTGGAACACCACTGCAATACATTTTCGCTGTGGGTAAATGCGAAGTTCAGGGCTTCCGCTACTTTGGACTCTTGCTGCAACGTCCGGATCAAGTGATCAACCAACCACGGCAAGCGCTCCGGCTCCTCCACAGCAACTCCTGCTGCGACCAATTTATCTGCAAAAGCGAAATTCAGAGTACGCAGCGCCCAGGTTACAAGATTGCCGTTACTGACGTCAGTTAAGTCTGCACCCTTCTCGAGCAGTGCATCAAATAGATCAACATCACCACCCACGATGGCGAAAAACACAGGAGGCGCGCCGCGCCCGCAGCGTTGATCAAGCGACTCCGGGTTTCTCTCCAGATAAGCCAGAGCCTCATCGAATCGCTTCAAGGCCGCCAATTCGGCAAGACCGAGTTTCGCACCGAACTCGACCAGTAGATCAGCACATGCCTGGTAACCTTGGCCAACGACAAAATCGAGAGGGTAAGATTTTCGGATCTCGGTCATTTCCTGTGTTGCTAACTCAGGTTGCCTTTCGAGGATTTTCCTCAATGCAACAAGTGCATCCGGCAAGTCGCCATTAGCGAGCAGGTTCTCGAACTCAACTTGAAAGTTTCCTGCCTTGCGATCGCTATCACTTTGGCTTCTCAGTTTTTCCACACTTGCAGTGAAATCTGACCTGGATATCACGCCCACCGACCGCTTCATCATTTCGCCGTGTTTGAAATACAAGAATGTTGGCACACAACGCACCCCGTAGCGCGCAGCGATATCCTGCAATTTATTCGTGTCCAGTTTGAAGAAGTTGGGGAATTTCTCGTCAGCAGCCAACTCATCCACCAACGGCTCCATCGTCTTACAAGGAGGACAATTTCGACCATAGAATTCGACGATAACAATGCCTTCGGAACGCAAGACTTCGGTTTCAAATGATTCTTCGGTTAGTTCCATTGCAGTGTCTTTCACCAATTTAAAGTCCCTTCATGAAATCGCGCCAACCGCAGTGGTGGCATCCGCAACCACGTCGCCAACAGCATGGCAACAAATGCGGATGGCCTCGATCCTGGCATCTCTTTCCAGGTAAACGACATTTCCGAAAGGCTTTGCCTTCTTCCTCTGCAATGAATCCACGTCCTCACGATTTTCGACCATCTGTCATCCTAAATATACGTGTCCGCGCCGATCATCCTCCATAATGTAATATTCTCGGCCAACCATCGGCCTGATTTCGTCCCGAGTCAGAGATGCTCCTTGGCGAACGCAGTATGAACTCGGAGCGTCTACATTCTCGAATCGCTGATCTCCACCGTTTGCCCGGCATAGTCGACGAACAGCTTTTCACCGGCACGGTAGTCCGGGCGATTCACCGCATCCAAGCACTCGATTCCACTCGTGATCGCGTCATTGGGCGCCCATTATTGAACCAAATCTCTATGTGACAGTCCGTGACCCGCAGGCAGAAGCGCATGACAGTTCCGGACGTCGAGGAAACGAGTTTTCATCCTCTAACCCTACCAGCAGAGGCAGCATCCGGTGGAAGCTCGTATCATGTCGCTATGACTGACCACTATGTTCCTGGGCCCAACGCCCATATAGACACCACGGATTTCAAACGAGAGATTGGCGAACTAGCCGGCGACTCCACCGGCATAGACCTGATGAAGCTCGAACTCGCACCAACGATATACGAAGCGATGGAGCGACGAATCGCTATCGATCCAGACGAACCATCGCCCACGGCCATCCTGTGCCGGTATATGACAGTCGAGAAGTTCCTATGGTTTTTGCACAGCCAGTCTGTGTATTTCGGCGGTGTCAGCGGCTTCGATGACTCGCGAGATTGCACCGTACCTGAAGACTACGAAAATGCGGTGCAGCAGTTCTATCTTGCTCGAGAATGCGTACCAGCCGACTGGGACGTTCAGGTCGATCGCGCTCGAAACAGGTGGTTAATTTCTTGCTGGACCGAAGTCTCTTCAAGTATCGACGACTACCTACTCTGGCACCGATACGCAGGTGGTCAGAATGGAGTCGCGATCACTGCTACCTACGAACAGCTGAAACAGACGCTATTAACTGGGCTAGGCGAGCAGCGTGGCCTCCTGTCTAAAATGGAGTGCCTGAAATCTGGATACGTTTCATACGACGAAGGACTGCGTCTGTTACCTTTCAATAAGCGGGGGATGTTCAAGAACGAGAAGGAGGTCAGATTCGTAGGTCGGACCGACTTCAAGTCCAGCGCGAACGTCCCAGTCCATGATCTATTTCCGGAAATGGGGTTGCGCCTTTCTCCTGATGCTGCTTCGTTCCATCACGAAAGCGTCATCGAACTCTGGAAGCGATTCGGTGGAAGCGAGAACATTGTTGTATCCGAAGGGTAATAAAGCGATCACCGCGATTGTTGTCACCTTTTTTCTAGCAGGGGTAATGCTGTTGAGTTGGTTTTGGAAGTCCAAAGACGGTGAGTGGGATCTCACCAATGTGGAATGGCCTTGGCGGGACGGCGTTTCCATTTATTCGCATATCAGCGAGCACATTTCGCCAGATGCGAATGGTCTGCAAGAGGGTGGTAGCCGGCTTCCCGATGAGGTCGATGATGGCGGCATCAAATGGGCAGCAGGGGCGATGGATGGTGCATTCGGGCACCATGGAGGCGGCGGTAACGAGAAGACTCGAGCCAAGTTGCTCCACCGCGCTATGAAGGTGGTACTCGAGGACGCGTCTTCGGGCAAGGTGAAGAAGCTCTATGAACAGCTACTTCAGGAAGGTGTCCTCGATTTCATCGACCCGCTATTGGAACTCATTGTCGAGCGGCAAGACCTCGATGCCGCGCGACTGGAAGAGCTTGCCGTTTGGATCGCCAAGAATGCACCCGACCGAGAGCCCGTAAAGTTCGCCATTGCTATACTAGGAATCACCCAAGGATCCGATAACAGCGCGCTGTTGCTCACGCTCGGCAGACACGAGGAATTCACGCTGTATTCCGCAGTAGCGCTGTCCAACACAGCCGGGGCTGGGGCTGAGAAGATGCTATTTGAACTGGCGCAGCACGTGGACGGCTGGGGTCGGATTTCAATAGTAGAGCGGCTCGCTGACACGACTGATCCACAGATCAAGTCGTGGATGCTCCGAGAGGGATATCGCAACTCGATCATGTATGAGTATCTCGCGTACACGTGTGCTGTCGCGGGCGGTCTTCGGGCAGAGCTCGAGAAAAAAACGGTCGATCCCGAAATCCTGGACGGTGCTGCCGACATCATCCAAGCGCTCGTAACCGGCGGGCCAGCCGAGAACATGGATGACTATGCGGACGGAGCCGTAGTCTCGGAGCGCTTTGTTTATCATCTGGGAGAAGAGCCAAGGGGAATCGGTCAGCTGATCGGCATTGACTACATTCAGCGCTTTCTCGATGAGAAAGAGGCAGACTGGACAGCTAGAGAGTCACGTGGTTGGACCCAAGAGCTTCGAAATGCGCTAGGCAAGCGCGTGGCCGAAATTAAGGCGCTTCCGCATTGGAATGAGGTTGTTGGTGCAGGTCTCGCGTCCGATGATCGTGCGGTGTTCGGTGAAGCGGACATAGCCGCAAGAGCTATCGGGCTCGACACTTGGGATCATCACTTTAGACGGCTCGAGTCTGGGATAGACGACGGTTGGTACTACGTGATGCAGACAGACGACGCAAATCGGGTCGACAGAGTCATAACACTCGCCGAACAAACTCTACCGCTGGACGAGATCGCGACTGGCCCAGCCGAGGAGATAGGACTCGGTCTGGAGTGGGCTAACCACAGTAATTTGGATTTTGTTCTACAGGACCTTCGCCGCTTCCCTGGCAAAGGTTGGAAACTCATTCGAACTGGCGTTAGAAGTCCCGTGATCCGCAATAGACACATGGCTTTGAGGGCGCTATCGCCATGGGGAATCGCAAACTGGCCTGAGGGCACCGAAAAGCTGTTGCGGGTGTCACTCGCGGAAGAACCGGATGAAGAAGTAAGACGAGAAATCGAGACGCTTCTAGCCGGCAATGAGATCGAAGAGCCTCAAATACATTTCGACGCTGAGTAACGAAAGCAAGGTCGACAGCAAAAGTATGGGTCCCACATTCTACGAAATCGAATTGATCGGCAGCGGCTTTCTTGCCGTCATGGCAAAGCCCGTGGCCGGTGAATGGATTAACGAAGAGTTTGCTGGTCTTTACGAGTCCGGGCTTCGGCAGGTCGTATCTCTTCTCGAAGAGCACGAAGCGTATGAACTGGGGCTTTCTAAAGAAAAAGACCTCTGCGAAAAGCACGGCTTGTCTTTCATATCGTATCCGATTCCGGACAGGGGACTGCCAACGTCAACCAGCGGCTTCGCAGCTCTGACCAAGGCGATTTATCATGATTCTGCCGGCGGACAGAGCACGGTCATCCACTGCCGCGCTGGTATTGGTCGCACTGGGCTGGTCGCGGCAGGAGTGCTTCTTCACGCCGCTTTCGACGTAGATGATGCGTTTCGGCGTGTCTCAGATCGACGTGGAGTAGAGGTTCCAGACACGCAAGAGCAGCGGGATTGGTTGTCCTTGAATCGCAAGGAATTGGTAATTCGACGTCCCTGAGGATCGACGCGCCGTGCATGCCATGCGTAAGATCTACGTCCACCTAAATAGCGACCCGGAGAAAGTGAGCGATTTCGAGACGATAAGAGACGACATTCATACACGATACCCTGCGCTGGCGGAGTTAGTTGAAGAACAATTCCCTCAAAACCCTCGCGGTGCAGACGCGTTTAAGTACGCAATGGAACTCTACCTGCGAGCGATTTCAAATCTGGACGCAGCGGTTGATGGATTCACACACCTCAACGTCGTCGAGGAGACTCGGACGAAAATGCGGATCGTGGGGATAAGCTATGTACTTCCTTCCAGCCTACTGCCAATTGACGCTACCTTTCGGATTGTCGGCGACGTGGTCGAGTATCAAATTCTCGTAGGAATTGATGACGATTTGTGGAAGAGGCTTTCCGAGTCTAAACGATGGAAGGTCGTCTATCAGTATGCTAACCAAGGTGATGAGGCTGAATGGAATTGGGAGCAACTGGTTGAGGGTCAGTTGGATGGCTAGTTTTGGAAACCAACAAACGGTGATCAAGTAGTGGCAGTAAACACGAAGGGAAGCCGCAGGATCGAGGTCGACGGCACTGAATTTCGGTGGCGAGCGACTGGCAATGACGGCTGGATTTCGGTTGTCGTCTGGCCCACAAGAAACGACAGGACCCGCCTTGTCGGAAGTGTCGGGTATCACCATGTAGCTCAAGAAGTAGCAGAGGGTCACCACACGCTTCACAATCAGATTGTCGTCACGAACCGAATTATTCGGCGCCTGATTCTGCACTACGGCGTGAAAGAGCTACTTGAGGCTGACAGACAGATTGATGCGGGACGGTTAGAAGAGATTATTGAAATTGATGATGCAATTCGCGCAGAACATTAGGCGGTGTGATCGGTGCTTGCACTTGCGGGTCAAACTCCTACCAGATTAGGGGATCTCGCTCGTTCTTCCAGAAGATCCACCGATACAGCTCCCGATGATTGCCGACCCCTATCTGGAAGTCCGGCGGAGAACCTGAATCCAATTCAATTAGTGAGATAAAACCGGCAAACGTAGTCGCTACCAAGGTATTTGAGTCACGCGATATATCGATGCTGCCGATACTCGAACCAATGAATACTTCCCATCTGAAATTTCCCGCAAAGTCGAATGCTCGAACGTAGCCGCCGGCGTCTCCGATAATGAACTCGTCATTTCGAGAAACCCCAGCGTAGACCCGAGCGTTGTCTTCTAGCTTTGGGATTCGCTCGTCTTCCTTCCAGCTCTCAGTAGTCAGGCCTGGAAGGAGGCTGGTTCTGATGCCCAGGGTAACTCCGTTGTAAAAATGGCATGAGTTCACGGCGAGCATTGACTCGTCCGCGCTGAATATTGCGTAGTGCGGATACTCGCTCATTGGGCCTACGTCCGCCGCTAATTCAAATTTTGAATCGAATACCAGATGCGTGCTGTCTTGGGAACCTACTGCGATCAGTTCGCCGGACGGCGAGATCGCGGCATGCTCCATGGAAAGGTCCGGGATCGGAGAGTCCTCCGGATGCTCCTTCAACGACCACTCGGCAAAGTCTTTAATGTCTGACTCCGTGGGTAAGAGACGAACTGCGCGAGTCTCTGAGAGCACGAAGATTCCGTCGGTGGACACAAGCAGTACTCGGAGCCCGTCTGGAAACGGAATGACAGCGGTTGGAGTTGGCGTCTTATCAAGCGGCTTGGCAGGCACGCCTTTGGGGATGCCCTCCAAACCGGTGGGCCAACGACAGGTCGCGGTCGTCGGGCCACACCAGCCATCCCGAATCTCTATACCATTCTCGTTACAAACCGCGAAGTACCTGCGGTTGGGGCAGCGACCGAAAAAGCCAATCTCCGGATGTTCTTCGACTTGATCGGCAATCAACCGAACTGTTCGTCCATTCTCGTAAGGAGCACCGATTCGAGCCAACAATGAACCATCATCAAGAAAATACACCGTGGGCACTGTTTGACCGTTCTGTTCGAGTAGCGGGATCAATGGCCGATGCGTCGGCGCCCAGTTCTCGCGAATTTTGCTTGCTTTACCCGACCGATTTGCCTCACGAACCGCGCGAACTGCCGTGTCCACAAGATGAGCGACGTCTGGCTCGTCCGGTTCATCGCCCACATTCTCCCAACCTTTCGATCGCCCGACTTCAACATACTCGTTGACAGCTTTCGCATATGCCACGATGCGCTCGTTCCATACATCTTGAGCAGATCGTTTCTCCTTCGCGCGAGAAAAGAAATCCAGGACTTTCAAGAGATTCTCCCTAGTTTCGAATTGCGGCGAGCAATGCTTGCGCTGCTTCCTACTGAACTACGCATAGAAAGCCGATCGTCGCTTTGCTGCGGATGAAGAATACTGTGCCACGACCGGATTGATGGGAGGGAATAGGCCCAATACAAGTGAAAACACAATCATATTTCAACTACGAAATCGGGAACAAACCGGTCGTTATATTCGTCCGGGTAGCCTCTCGGATTGCACAAAACACGTGTCTCGCCCAGCCTGTAGTCACTGGGTGCATGCAGGTGCCCATGAATCCAACATTTCGCTCTTGATCTGCCCACAATCTCTTCTAGATTCGAGACGTAAGCAGCACTCATTAGATCGTCATGATGGGACTCAG
The DNA here is from genome assembly GCA_965224505.1 of Woeseiaceae bacterium. Taxonomy (GTDB): domain Bacteria; phylum Pseudomonadota; class Gammaproteobacteria; order Steroidobacterales; family Woeseiaceae; genus UBA1847. Next base: position 3,292 of record CBDCZL010000011.1, on the reverse strand, counting down.
GCAGGGATTTGATGCTTGGCGCATGATGCGTAACGACTACCACGTCGTTGACCGATTCTGAAAACTGAGTTTCCAGCCAGCGCCGTGAACGATGGTGGATCGCAGCGGTATCTACGGACCTGAGTCGGCTGTATTTTGGGCTTACACGGATCTTCTTATAGTCGGTCATCTTTTGGGTAGCCTCATAGCCCGCTATGCGTGGATCGCCAAAGAGCTCGAAATCGGTCCAGAGAGTGCAGCCGAGAAATGTCACTCCGTCAAGCGTAAGGGTATCTTGTTCCAGGATATGGACGTTCGTGCCGGACGCGAGAGTCCGGAGTTTTTCAGTGTATCTCGGAATCGCCTTACCGTAGTACTCGTGGTTCCCGAGAACATAGATCACAGGCTTGTCCGGAAATTGTTGCAGCGCCCAGTCGAGGCCGTTCTTTCCGACATGAATATCCCCAGCGAGAATAACGACGTCTGCGTCGGTCGACGGAGCGTCGAACGACTTGAACTCAACATGGATATCGCTTAGGACATGCAACTTCATTAGTAAATTACGTAGTATTTGGGGCGCATAGTAGCCTTATATCATGCCGCATGAAGACTGTCCGATCCCGGATTAACCCGATTAATCTATTTCTAAATGGAGCTTCGGAGGGGAAATAATCAACCGCAGAAGTGCGAATATCGCAATACTCTGCAAGAAGCCAAGGCGTGCTGCATCGAAAAACGATGTTGCTGCGAAATTCCATAGAAAGAAAAAGACTACTGCCTGACCAACAAACCAAAGTAGCTGAATGGTCAAAGCAACAATCATTCGAGCAGTAGAATCAGTCATGTCCATCTCCTTCCGCGCTAGAAGCCGCGATCTGATGCTGGAATCGGGAGAGAAGCCGGTTGGCGTCCTGGGACTCATAGAAAACATTTCTGTTCACGCCAGCTAGTCGCGCGATCTTGAGCTTGTTCGGCTCACCTCGTCGCCCGATCGGGAGGGGGGCTTTGTTGCTCTTTAGTTCTTCAATGAACAACCTCAGAATATCCAGGTCCGACCGCGGGTCGACACCATGCTTGATGGCATCCTCGCGTTCAGCTTTTGCGACTAATTCCTTGGCTGCCTGGTTCCAATAGAACACGTTTCGGCAAATCCCGCTCGAATTCGCGACCTTGCGCAGATTTAGCCTCTTACCTGACCTTGGGAGCGGCTTCCCTTCCCGGCGCATTGACTCCAAATATTTTGACAACTTATCGGTCGAACTGAGTCTGTCGCGCAACGCAGCCGATCGATTGGCCGCATCGGATCGCTTCTGCTCGACGAAACACTGCAATTCCGCGGCTCGTGACCGCTCGATGAACGGTGTCGTCACGCCTCGCTTACTCTTGACTAGAACGAGCGTGTGCCCCTGCTGCTCGGCTCTGCGACGCAGCGCTCGAACAGAAGTTGCGAGGTCTTTCGCCAGATCATTCAGGGAAACGAACTGCTTCCCAAATACTCGAACGCTCTCGCTGCATATGTTCCGATAGTACGGGCCAGACGTCGTCGAGAGCTGCCCCTCGTTGACCAGCTCATTTACACAATCGGATGAGCAGCCGAGGATTGCGCCAGCCTTAGTTCTCGTTACACCGCGTGTTGATACGGCGTGTTTCTTGTCATTGATGTACTTCCCAACCGTAGCCTGATCAAAGAAGAGCTGCTGCAGGCTCTCCCCAGTTCGTCCAAAGGGTTCGATCCTTCCTTCAAAAACGTCAACCAAGAAATCGGTTTTTCCTAGTTGTGACCAAAAGGTTGTTGTCTCGAGAAGCCGAGCGAGCGAGACATGGCGCCGGGCCTGTATCGACTTCGCGGACACGTGCTTGCCGACGTCTCGAAGTTTCTTGGTCAGGCCATCAATATCACCTGTCCGATAGCCCCGCCGGGGTTTCTCCGTAACTCTTGACCCTACATAGCCCAGCTGACGTAGTCCACGCAAAACCGTTACGGGAATGCTAGCCATCGCGGCGGCCTGGCGCTCAGTTATCCGACGCACCTTCGCGATTTTCATGTGATTGATAATTTCCGCCTCAACGACGAACCGTTTCAGGTCTGCCTGTGATAGCGCGGTGTTGTCTTTGCATTTGACCTTGCACCACCCTTCGAGACGCTTCCTCAGAAAACCGTACCGCGAGCAGACCCAATCCATGGACATTGACTGGCGCAGCTGGATCTTTGATTCTGGATATAGTCGTCGTGCCTCAAGCACAGCCTGGCTCTTCTCCTTTTCAAGAAATGCTTCGAACTCATCTCGCAGAAACGTCACCGCAGGCGCGAGATCTTTTTCTCCAGTTATCGAGCGGTAGAGTGGACCATACTGATCTCGCAGTCTGCTCAGAGGGCATTCGTTGCCTTCCTCATAGTTACCAAGCTCGCGCAAGCACCGTCGAAAACCTTGTGGCCAATCGCTGAGAGCCTTGGCGGCCGCACGGAGCACTGAGTCGGGTCGTTCAAGCGCCTCGTTGTGCGAGATACGTTGCAGGTGCTGCCCTAGGAGAAAGAGCGCGGACGCAAGCTGGACGAACGTCATCTTGTCCAACGCTGCGATTGGAAAGCGCGACGGGTTTCTCCGATTACGCAGACTCCGCTTCTTCAACTTCGCCTGAACCAGTCCAAGCAGGTCTACTTCTGGAGTCAAAGCTCTGTCCGGCGAAAAGTCGCCGAGTTGAGCCCCGCACCGACACTCCAAGAGTCCAGCTCTGAGCCAACTCATGTCTTTATTGCAACTCGGGCAAACGCTGAGCGCCCTGCAACCATGCTTTGGACAAACGGTTGCCAGTGTGAGATCCCAGAACGAATCGAGATACCCTTGTTCCGCGATGCAGTGGGGACAAATGGATGTCTTTTTTGGCGATAGGACGCGCGCTACGCGCCAAGTGGATATTGCGTGGCCTCTGAAGGATACGCTTCCTGTCTTCTCGCCGTGCACGTCGCCGTATGCGATATGGGAGAAATCCTCGGCATTTCGGCCTACGACGTTCGCGAGCAAGCTCAAGTCGCAATTGGCGCCAAGAGAATTCGCCGAACCGTAACCCGCGTAACACAGAATTGTGCCCGGTGAATCGTAACTGTTAACCTCGGCAAGACGAATGGCATAGCCGATCAGACTCTCGGTCGAATACGGGGCTGGCGTTACGACCAACATGCTATGTCCTCAGCACTTCGTTCATAGAATGCGGTTTCGGCATCGGAGCATACTTTGGCATCGCTTCAACCTCGTTGGATTCAAGCCCAACCTGTTGCGCGATTGCGAGTGTCGCTTCCTTCTCAGGGTCGGCG
>CBDCZL010000010.1:0-18966 GCA_965224505.1 Woeseiaceae bacterium | reverse complement strand
GATCAGCGCTGCCGTCCCGAAGACGGCTGCGACGTCATTACGATTCCGCATAACACCAATATGGGGGACGGTTTTGGCTTCGACGTGGAAACTGACAACGAACGTTCACTGGAGCTAAGAAGTAAATTCGAGCGCCTCGTCGAAATTCACCAGGAAAAAGGCAACAGCGAGTGTTTGTCGCCGTTTGCTGCCGAAGACGAGAACGATTGCAGTTTCGAGAACTATCTGACGCGACGGTCCCGACCGACGGACCAGGAGGATTTCAGCGAGGAGGAATGGGAACAAATGCGCCGTACCTACGTGCGCAGCCTGCTGCTGCGCGGGCTGGAAGCGTACGAGCATTCGGATCATCACCATCGTAACCCGTTGCAGCTTGGTTTCGTCGGTTCGACGGACACGCATACGGCGACCCCTGGTTATGTCGAGGAGGAGGGCTGGCACGGCTCGGCATTTGGGGTCGGTGATTTTGCGCGCGCGATGACTCGCATCGACTGGAATCCGGGCGGGCTGGTTGCCGTCTGGGCGGAAGAGAATACACGTGAAAGTTTGTTTGCCGCGATGAAGCGCCGCGAGGTGTATGCGACCTCCGGACCAAGAATCGAGCTGCGTTTTGAGGCGCAGACCGATGGTGGTGAACTGACCTGTTCGCCGGAATCGACAGGTAATGTCGCCATGGGCGGCGAGTTTGCCGGCAGCGAGAGCGCACCGAGTTTTCGGATTCGGGCGAAGCGCGATCAGGCTGCGCTTGCGCGGATCGAAATCATCAAAGGCGAATGGCGAGACGGCGAAGCAAGAGAGCGCGTACTGGACCTGTCAGCCGCGATGAACAACGGCGACGATGTCTGTCTGACGTGGCGCGATCCGGATTTTGAACCATCCGCCCCGGCGTTCTGGTATGCCCGGGTTCAGCAGGAACCCACACCGCGATGGTCGTCAACGCTGTGCAAGCAGTTCAATCGTTGCGACGAGTATCCGGACGCGGATCGCACGACGCAGGAAAGAGCCTGGTCGTCCCCGATCTGGCATTTGCCGGAATAGTGTCGCGCTAGCGGGGCAACACCTCGGGATACACTTCGTCGAGCGCCTTGAGCCGTCCGTCCCCCTGCACGATGTGGCAGTGAAAGCGCTTGAGCCGATGCGGCTCCGGGACACCGCAGGAGTGCGCAATCGTTGCGATTTCCTTGCGCATGGTCCTGGAATAATTGGCCACGCGTTCGGCCTTGTCTTCGGGCACCAGACCGCGCTGCAGTCGTTTGTTGTGCGTCGTAATCCCGGTCGGGCAGGTGTTCTTGTTGCACTGCAGCGCCTGTATGCAGCCGAGGGCGAACATGAACCCGCGCGCCGAGTTGATGAAGTCGGCGCCCATGCACAGCGCAACGGCCGCATCCGATGGGTTAATGAGTTTGCCGCTCGCCATAACTTTAACGCGCTTGCGCAGATCGTGCGCGCACAACAGATCGACCACGAGCGGCAGGCTTTCCCTGATCGGAAGCCCGACGTTGTCGATTAAGCTCATCGGCGCTGCACCGGTACCGCCGTCGCCGCTGTCAACCGTAATGAAATCGGGCGCACTTTCGGCGCCGCGGCGATTGACCTCGTCGAACAGTTCTTCGAGCCAGCCCCATGCGCCGATGACGGCTTTGAAACCGACCGGCAATCCCGATACGCCGCGGATACGGTTGATCGTATCGAGCAGGTCCTCGGCCGATTCAATGTCCGGGTGACGGTTCGGGCTGATCGAATCCTCGCCTTCCGGAATGCCGCGGATGGCCGCGATTTCAGACGTCACTTTTCGGCCGGGCAGGATGCCGCCCTTGCCGGGTTTCGCGCCCTGGCTCAGCTTCAGCTCGATCATTCTCACTTGTTCGATCGCGCCGATTTCGCGCAGCCGGTCGTCGCTGAGGGTCGCCGTTCTCGTCGCGAACGCCGTATTTCGCGGTGCCGATCTGAAAAACGATGTCGCAGCCGCCCTTCGAGGTGCCACTTCGAGAGACCGCCCTCGCCGGTGTTGAGCCAGTTGCCTGCCAGTTTCGAGCCTCTCGACAGTGCAAGCACGGCGGGTTTAGACAATGCGCCCGTAACTCATCGCGGACACGTTGAAGAACGACGGCGCATTGTAGGGTTTGCGTGCGAACGGCCCGATTACGTTTGCGGTTTCGGTTTGTTCGACGTGCTCGTCGAGCATCGGATAGGGGCAATTGACGAGGACGGGCGTACCCGCCGGCGACAGATTGAGCGTAGAGCCAAATGCCACGGTATTGTCGACGCCCTTTGAGGCGCGGTACGCCCAGGAGCGCTGCGCTCGGTTAAAGGGCATTTCTTCACGTCCAGTGCGAAAAAATACTGCCGAAAGAACTCCCCCATATGTTCGAAGAGGTAGCGAAACCGGCCGACAACGGGATAGTTGCGCCGGACAGTATGCTCGGTTTGAGTGACATCGACGATGTACATGGCAATCACGGCAAGCACACCAACGCCGAGCACAAACACGAATAGCACCGCGAGGGTCTGCAGGATATTTATCGCAAATGAAATGATTCACCCATCGGATTCTCCCATCGTTGCCGGCCGTAAGGCCTCGTTGTTCAGACCGCCGCGGGCCCTGTATATTACGTGCGCCCGCAAATTCACCTATGATTCCTGATAAGTATGCACAAACTGCTGATGTAAATGATCATCTCGCACAAACACCGATTCATTTTTTTCGCTGTGCCGAAAACGGCAACGCATGCGTTGCGGCGGCACTCAGAACTGCCTCGGACCCGATGACTGGGAGCAGCAGATGCTGGACGGACGGCAGGCGTTGCCCATCCCGGAAATTGCGCGCAATCCAGCACGGACATATCACTGGTTCGCGAAATCAAACGGCAGTTACCGATGAGGTCTGGAACGCTTATTTGAAGTTCGGATTCGTCGCAATCCGTTTGACCGTTATGTATCGACCTGTTTTTTCCTGAATCGCTACGACCCGCGGTTTACTGCACATGCAGATCGCTTTTTGCGCACCGCACTTTCCGATGTTCAGTTCCGCCAGCGGGGTGCTCGTACGTCCACAGCATCTCCAGCTTGAAGACGAATCCGGGCCGGATTGCACTGGGATGTGGTGGGCCGATACGAGCGGCTGCAGGAATCCTTCGACGATATCTGTGCGCGTATCGGGATTTCGGCGATCGACCTCAAAGTGAGGAACGCGTCCAGCCACCGGGCGTTTTGTCGATTACTACGATGATGAACTGATAGCGACCGTCCGAGAGTTCTACGCCCAGGAGATCTCGCGGCCTTTGGCTACGAGTTTGCAGACAACCAGGCAGATAAATCGGGAGCACTATAACTCCGGCAGAAATCGTGGAACTTGCACTCGCCATCGGTAATCGCATCGACGTGCAATGGGGGTTGTTCGTCACGGTGCATATGGGCGCTACTCGGTGTAATAGCCTATGTTGACGAGCCGCTTCATAAGGCCGGGAAAGTCCTGGCACCGCTACTCAGGTGCTGGTCGTCAACGGAAGTCACGGACCGATGCTGCTGCTCATCTCCCTTTCAGTCATTCTTTATCCATTGATGACCCGCGACGGCAAGTGACGGCATTTCGGTAGTCCGTTTTGCGCGAGCTACAATCAATGTAGTACGCTGCGACGCTTAGTCGGCCCTGTTGGGGAATGGCCGCACCTTGTAAAAACTCCAGTTTGCAGGAACGCTAAATGCACAGGCTTACCGTTCTTTTGGCCGTCTTCGTGGCTGTATTGCCGGAGAGTGTTGCCGTTGCGCAGCCCATGCCGCCGTCGACAGAGGAAAGCGCCCGTGAACCGATCCGTTACATCGGGGATCGAGTGCCGGATCCGTATTACTTTGACGGTAAGCTTCCGCATGCTGTCGGCGTGCATCATTATCAGGTCTATCGCGCCGATCGCAGCAGGCCATTGCCCGGCGATGATGTCGGCTGGACGTACAATCATCAGCCTTATCTTGCCTACTGGAACGATACGTTCTACCTGCAATACCTGAGCAACCTCTATCAGGAGCACGGTCCGCCCGGTAAAACGCAGATTGTGACCTCGAAGGACGGCCGCACTGGAACGAGCCAGTGATCGTATTCCCCGAGTACACGTTGCCTGAAATCGGACGGCGACGGTGTACACATCGAAGCCGGGATGAAAGCGATCATGCACCAGAGAATGGGTTTTTACGTTGCGCCAACGGTAAGCTGCTGACGCTCGGCTTTTACGGATACTCGGCAACGCCGCGCCATTCGCCCAACACGGGCAACGGGCTCGGGCGGGTCGTTCAGCGAACTACATCGCGACGGCAGCCTTGGGCCATCTACTTCATTCGTTACAACCGGCACGCCGGCTGGAACGAAACGAATACGCTCTACCCGTTCTACCGCAGCAGCGATGATGAGGGCGTTCGTCGAGGCCTGCGACGCATTGCTGGCCGACAAGCTCATGACCCTGCAGTGGTGGGAAGAGGATCGCGCCGACGATGGGTTTTTACGCGATCGTACCGGGCGATGTGGAGGGTTCCACGTACTTCGCCGCCGATATCGTATCCCCGGGCGGCTCGGGGAAGGCCTTCAACTATTTCCGCCGGCCCGACGGTGTGATTGTCGGTCTGTGGAAGAATCAGTTTTCGGCGCTAAGCTCTGACAACGGCGAAACCTGGACAAAGATCAGCAAGAACCGAACGCTTAAGACCGACGGCGCCAAGACCTGGGGCCAGCGTATGGATGACGGCCGCTACATCGTCGTTCATAACCAGTCTGCCACTTCACGCAACCGCTATCCGATGACGTCGATCACCGGTAGTGACGGATATCGCTTCGACGATCTGTTAAGTCTGCGCAATGGACATTCCATTCCGGCGTTATCAGGGTATTCACAAGCGCTTCGGTACCCACTATTTCCGCGGCATATTCGAAGGCAACGGCAACCCGCCCGGACGACCACACGTGGATTGTCTATACGGTCAACAAGGAGGGATGTCTGGATTGCCCGATTGCCGGCGAATCTCACGGGCAGCGTCGACGAACCGGTCGATCAGGATTTTGAGGACGTGCAGTCGATATCGGAACTCGACAATGGAGCATCTACGAGCCGTCCTGGGCGCCCGTCAACATCGTGGCGGATCCTGAGGATGACAACAATCGGTGCCTGCAAATGCGTGACGAGGAACCGGTTGACTACTCGCGCATCGAACGTGTAGTCCCGAGCAGTCAACGCCTGGCCGTCCGATTTAGAGTCAACGCGCAACAGATTCCACTCGGGTTTGCACTGAATGTCGAGGTGCAGGATCAGACCGGCGCCCGGCCTATGCGCATTCGCTTCGACCGCGAATGGATCAGCGTCGATCACATGAACGCGGAAGTGCCCAGACCCGTGCCAATGCGACTGAATCAATGGCACGACATCGCCGTTGCTGCTCGACAACCGCAAGGCCAGTTATTCGATGACGATCAACGGCGAGCCGCTGGGCGATGAAATACCGTTCGCCGGTGAGGCCGAAGCGCTGGAACGTCTCGTATTCCGGACCGGGCCTTATCGAGGGAAGATTCAGCCCGTGATACTCAGTGAAGCGACAACTGACCCGGCGGGCATCAATACCGAGGATCTGCCCGGTACGGAGACCCGCGCGGAGGCTGCGGTCTATTGGATAGATGACGTGTACGCGAGCCCGGAGCAGAGTCGTTAAGCACGCGTCCCTTGTCCTTTTACTTTTGTCGCTGGCCTCCTGCGGCCGAGACGCAGCGGATGGACGCCCCAATATTGTGTTCATTCTGGCCGATGACATTGGCACCGAGGTTATCGGTGCTTACGGCGGTAGCAGTTACCAAACGCCGAATATCGATGCATTGGCAACGTCGGGCATGCGCTTTGACCATGCCTACAGCGCACCGGTGTGTTCGCCGTCGAGAGTCAAACTCATGACCGGCCGCTACGGTTTCAGGACCGGCCAGAAATGGGGTTACATCCGGACGAACGAGATTACGTTCGGTCACCTGTTACAGAAGCGGGTTACAAGGTCGGTTTGTTCGGCAAATGGCAAATGACGTTGCTACGTGACCGGCCGAATCACATTCGCGAAATGGGCTTCGAGGAAAGTGCCGTGTTCGGCTGGCACGAAGGGCCGCGCTACTATGAGCCGCTGGTCTACGAAAACGGCGTTATCAGAAGCGGCCTTGAAAAGGCTTACGGACCGGATGTTTTTAGTAAGTATCTGCTCGACTTCATTCGCCGCAATAAGGACCGGCCGTTTCTCGCCTACTATCCGATGGTGCTCGCGCACGACATCAGTAACGATCTGGAGTCACCGCCGCCGGTCGGGCCGAAGGGACGTTATGAGACCTTCGCGGAGAATGTCGAGTACTCGGACAAACTCATTGGCCGGCTGATTGACGTTCTCGACGAACTGAATCTGCGTGAGAATACGCTGATCATCTACTTAAGCGACAACGGCACGCCATCCCGCTACATTACCGAGTACCGGGACGGCGAGTACATTAAGGAACCCGTATTTTCAGACATCGGCGGCGAGCGCATTCAGGGCGGCAAGAGTTTTCTTACGATCAGGGAACGCACGTACCCTTCATCGCCAACTGGCAAGGTACGATTGAGCCAGGAACGGTCACCAACGCGCTCGTCGACTTCAGCGATTTCCTGCCGACCTTCGTGAAATCGCCGGCGCCTCACTACCCGAAGGGCGCACGCTTGACGGGCGAAGCATCCTGCCAATACTCAACGGTGACGAAAGCGCTGCCAGAGATTGGGTCTATCAGGAATGGGAAGGCAAAGGCTGGATTCGCGATGCCCGCTGGAAGCTCTATCTGGACGGTAGCCTATACGATATGCGTGACGACCCGTTCGAAAAGTCGCCAATTGGTATCGACGAGGATACTCCGGAGTCTGCGGCGGTCAGAGCGGAATTCCTCGGTGACCTCAGCCAGTTGACGGGCGACTAGTACTACTGTGTTAAAAAATAAGGCATTATGGTGATCACTTCAGGTGTTGGGTGAGGTGAGCCATGGGTATGAGTCTGGAACGGCGCTTTGAACGCTACTGCGATGGGATCGTGAGTAGCCTGATGCACGCGGACCGCGAGCAGCCGGCGCGGTGGTATATGAAAGGTCTGATGCTGCCGGCAAGCGCAAGAGCGTGGAACCAATGGCGGCGCGGGTGCAGCCGGATAACGTGCGCTCGGCGCACCAGTGCATGCACCACCTGGTGGCCGATGCACCGTGGAGCGATGCCGCGCTGCTGTCGGCGGTGGCCGAACGGGTGTTGCCGAAACTGACGGATTCGGACGCCGCGGTGCACTGGATCGTGGACGATACGGGGTTTCCGAAGAAAGGCAGACACTCGGTGGGTGTGGCCCGCCAGTACTGCGGTCAGGCGGGCAAGCAGGACAACTGCCGGGTTGCGGTGTCGTTGTCGATCGCAAGCGATCGCGGCAGTCTGCCGGTGGGTTATCGGTTGTACCTGCCGCGCGAGTGGCCGAGGATGCCGAACGCCGGGCGAAGACCGGGGTGCCGGAAGACATGGTGTTCCGGACTAAGCCGCAATTGGCGATGGCGCAGATCGAGGCTGCGCTTTCTGCGGGACATCCGCGCGGGGTGGTGCTGGCGGATGCGGCGTACGGCGACGAGACGGGCTGGCGTGAGCGCCTCGCCGGTCATGGATTGCGGTATGCCGTGGGTGTGCGTCCGGGCACCACGGTGTGGTGGGGGGAGCATCAACCGGTGCCTGAGGGGCCGCGCAGCAAGGGTCCAGGCCGGCCGCGCCGCCGCTTGCGGCGGGATGCAAGCCACCGGCCGATCTCGATCGCTGAAGTTGCGGATGCCTTACCGGCACAGGCCTGGCGAACGGTGAGCTGGCGCGAGGGAGCCTCGGGACCTTTGCGCTCGCGCTTTGCCCGTACCCGGGTCGTGGCGGCACACCGGGACCGGCCGCGTGCGGAAGAATGGCTGATCGTCGAGTGGCCCGAAGGCGCGGAACGGCCGGCACACTACTGGTTCAGCAATCTGTCTAAGCGCGCTACGTGGCCTGAGACGGCCGACACCGTGATGAGCCGCTGGCAGATCGAGCGCGACTACCAGGAACTCAAGCAGGAACTCGGACTGGGGCACTACGAGGGCCGCAACTGGCGTGGTTTTCATCATCACGCCAGCCTGTGCATTGCCGCGTACGGATTCCTGATGTTGGAGCGCCTCGCCGGCAGTAAAAAAAACGCCGCTGGATTCAAAGCGCCTGCCTTACCCGAAGGTTTCCGCCCGCGCGGGGCTCGGACCCCCGCAGCGTCATGAGCCGAGCTCTATTGCGACGTGTCGATTTCGACTTGCCCGAGCCATCGCCCAAACATTGCTGCTGTGCCCGTGCTGCGGACGCAGCAGGAGTAGCCCTTGATTTTTAACACAGTAGTACTAGTGTTGCGACAGGTAATGGTGTTGACGTTGTTCATGCTTGGCACCTGTTCGTCAACCGAGGAACAACACTACAGGATCACCGAAGAATGGATCGCAATGCCGGATGGCGTCCGTCTGGCCGCTGACATCTACTGCCACCAGGCATCACTGAAGACGAACAATGTCCGGTACTGCTCGAGTACCTGTCTTACCTGGCTCTAATTACGCTTGTTGCAGTAGTACTTATTGCCGTTTCTGAAGCTGACAAGCGCTTCGCTGTGAAGTGATTTGGATCACTGTCCGTGGATCACGTATTTACTGATGTACTCGAACTATCGGATCGAAGCAACATTGCTCATTCTTCCTGATCATATTGATTGCATAATTTTGTGCTTGAATTCGCTCGTGTTGGTGAGAAGAGTTTCGAGTTCATTGTTAACTCTTCTTGTCATCGCATCTGCGCCCGGGCCACGCTGATTAGGATAGCCGTCTACCATAGCCTCCTGGATCAAAAGATACGCAAGCTTGGCACCCAGCGCTTTTACGTGGCCTTCAGAATCTTCGCCTGAAATATACGTCTTATTATGATTGGCTGAGAGGTCCAATAATGCGTCCTGCTCACCACGATTCCAGAGATCCGTCAGAAGCCCGATGGCTTTGCTCGGATCCTGGGTTCGCGCATAATGAAAAATGGCACTTCGATCTGGATTGTCGTCCGACATCGCCAGATCAAGCCATTTTTGACGATCCTGACGTACAACCAACGATAAGTGATTGCATCTCTCGTGCATTTTTGTTGCGTGATCGACGGCTCGATTAATTGCTTCGCTATCGTACTGAGGAATAGGCGTCTTGAGTATACTTCCGTCCCGGTAGCCTACAATTGTGGACGATTGGCGAATATTATCCAACCGCTCCGAAAATTGTTCGGCCGATTCGGGAGGGGGCGCATCTTCGCAAGATTTTAGAAGTCGAAATAAGTTGAAAGCGGCTTCGAATCTCCGATATCCGCAAGTACCTTTAATTCGTCGAAATCAAACCTATACTTGGCCGTAATGGACGCCGGACGGCGAATTCGCTTGACTGTAACAACTTCCTATCCGATCTCGCAGATCGAAAATTCTGTAACATCGCACCTCGCAATTGCAGAATTTCTGAATCTTGCTCGCTTCGTTGATCTTCGTAGATTGGATTTGCAGGTTCTTGATACCCCGGTGGTGAGACTTCGTACCTAAAAAGCACCAAACAGTCAGGATTCCGAGAAATAATCCAAGGCCACACCTAGCGGGAAGGCTTGAAAACCATCTCACGCCACTGACCTCATCCAAACATCCCGCAGTAAACTTGATCGCCGTATGGGTAATAAAGAGTTGATGGTAGCCACCAAATGGACCCCGTAATATTCACTTGAGTGAGTGTAGATGATCCACCAACTCCATCGCATTGATATACAGCGTTGTCGAATGTTTCGCTTACAAGTCTCCTGCATCCACCGGAAATGCGACCCAAAAGAAATCGATCGCCGTTTCGGTCGTATTCACAACAATTTCACAATCATACGATCCGCCAAAGGAATGAAGACAATGGAGAGCTCCATCCACTTGTCGGATCAGCGCCAGATACTTGCATAAACATCAGAACCACCGATAATGGCTACCGACTACATTCGACGCTGGACTATGTCAGCCCGAATGAATACGAACGGCAATTCATGCAATTGCAGAATACCGCTTAACTGGGTGTACGAAATGACTGGACCAGGTCATACAACTACTCACGACTAATGAGTAACTCGAACACCTCGACAAAAAATTGTGAGCTTTATGTGAGCTTTATCTGAGCTGGCGAAAACATCCGACTAAAATTTCGAGCTTTTGCAAATATTGATCAAACGGTAAAACTCTCATCCTAAATTACATGCGGATCATAGCTTCGCAAGCAATTACCAAACTGTACACGTTTCACATTAGCGAATTCGCATCCGAAATGGACAATCCGAAATTTGTTTTACTATCATGAACGGCGTTTAATTCTGGCGACCGTGATGGATTACATTTTCCGGGCTCGTGAAAAGTAATAGTTTTGAAATTTGGGAAAGTATCGTGAACGAAAAAGGGAAACAAGACTACGTCCAAAGAAGAGCGCGGCTTCTTAAGGAAATTAGGGAGAAAAAAAATCAATGAAAGTATCAGGAGGTCTCATTCCATGTGGTCCAAATGATGTTGGTACCTGTAGATGGGGCGATTGTGACGTTAGTTACGAAACTCCCTGCCCAGGGGGGGATCAAACATGCAAAGATGCTTTCCCAAACTTTCCCAAAGCGTCATGCTGTTTTCTGGGCCAAGAGGTAACAGTTCCTGAAGGGTGCTAAGCCAGGCTCCAATTACCCCGAGCATGAGCGATCCGAAGAAGATGTGGAAATAATCAAGATTTTCACGGCTCGTTGACGTGCATTTTAAGGCCTGCTCGACCTTCGGCAACAGGTAAGATTTACTCTTGATTAGATTGTAGGTGGTTTGCATTCATAGGATCATCAAGGGCCTATTTCTACCAGATCGACCGATCTGCTTCTTGGCGGCCGAATTTTCGGAGTAACTCAGCCTTGCGCGAACACATTATAGTGTTGTTTGTCGATAGGAGGCGAACGCACGCCGAGAGTATGTTGAATACCGCCCTTTCGAAAATTCCATGAAGCACACAGTCGAATGAAGACTAGAAATTAGTCGATGATCGCATAGCGTGCGATGCTGAATAAAATAGCGTGTTGTAGAGGGAGAATTGCAACAGGTTATAGGAATAATATCCAGAATATTGCAACTTATCTAAGTTCTGACCGAGTTATCATCAGAGATAATCTTATTGCCGATTCCTGTACAAGTAGTTTAATTGAGATGAAATCATGACAGGCAAAAAGGTTGCGTCGGTAATCCTCATAATCCTGTGTATTGCGGCTCTGGTTCGGGGTCTGAATCCGGCAGACCCGGTATCAGACCTGAAAAGCGATCCTGTCGCGGAATCTTCCACTGATTCATTCGCTGAAACTGTCGATCAGCCCCCCAGGATGGAAAAACACCAGAGTCGAAATCACATGGCTCCGCAAGCTGGTGATAGTGCAGCTACGAAAAGAGACTGTTACACCAATGTTCACAAGCGAATGAGGTTTGAGTCACCAAGAGAATTTGAGATTTGGAATCAATCTTCGCTGGAACCACAAGAGATCTCTTCATATGTCAATCTGGATAGAAGCGTTCTGGAGATGCATGTTGAACAAGGTGATTCAGTAGCCATGATTGTACTGGGGCGCATGGAAAACCTGGCCGCCTATGGTCTGGGTGAATCAAATCCAGGTATATCTCTTGAACAGCAGCGAGTTACTTATAGCGATGTATCGCCAGAGGACAAACTTGAACATTTCGAGAATGCTGCTCGGCTGGCTTATTTGGCGGCGCTTCACGGTCGCCTTGCGGCACTGCAAAGCTATGGCGGATTTCTTTCTTTGATCGGCAAAAGTCCAGTCGATTTAGGTTGGATCGAAGAAGAAGACTATGCATTGATGAGTAACAAGGAGAGGGAAAATTACACACCTAAAAAAGTGTACGGTGCTTTAGTAGCGCTGATGGCTCCGAACTATGCTCGTGGTCCATACCGTGACGTAATTGAACGACTTGGAATCAATGGAGAAGAGGACTACGGAGCGTTACTTTTTGATTTACGTAGCGAATTCGTTCGCCGAGTTCACGAACGACAATTACCTTTACCAGTTGTCTTTGATGAACCATTTCCCAATTACATAGAGGCTGTGAATTCCCATTGCTCTGCAACCTTGGAAAATGGCTTGCAGTTGGACTGAGCTATTGACGCTTTTCTATTGCGTCCAAAATCGGTCCATGTGAGGTAAATTTGACTAAGTCGCTTATAAGGCTATCTGCCGACGAAGGCAAAATCGAAGAACTGGCGGTAGCATTTTATGAAGCACCGTTGATGTCACAAAAAAATATGCAATTCACGACCTTGTCGCCGAGTACCACTGCGACGATCCGATGTTTGATCTTTTCTTGCCGTCGTTTTCACACGCATATGGATTTCGGTCCGAATTTGAAGATTTCCTATTATTTGCGTCGCAGAACGCAGCGTCGTCGCAAGCGCGCGGTGTCGCTCTATACCGATTGGCGACAGGGTATCTCCATATAGCCGAAATGCTGTCTTTTATTAAAGTCAACGACGCATCGGCTGATGAGTATCTTGACATTGATTCGCCGCATGCTGTTCATGCGGTCGGTTATCAGCAGGTTCGGAGTTACGTTAGCAGATTCTTTTCTGCAGAGCCGCAGGAAATGTTCGATTTGGCGGTGAGTGCCGCAGCAAGGGCACGCGACAATTTTGGCGGTGAAAGAATTTATGATACAAGATTAGGACCGAATAACACTCTCATTCGACGTTTGTATTCTACTGTTAGACGGGCAGCCGATTGTTTAATCTATCGATTGACAAATGTGAGAATTGGTCGGCGTTTGCCGAGCATTCGGTTGGAAACGTTAGTCGGAGATTCGATTCTGCCTCTCGCAAATGCAATTGGTAGAATGCCGTCGCTTTTGTGTTTCTGGTCGACTAAATGCGGGCCATGCCTTAATCGAGTCGAATCATTCGATCAACTGACCGGCGCGCTTGGCACGGGTTCAGTGGATATCGTATTAATCAATGTAGACTCGAAGAAAGATTCTCTTGTGCGTTTTGTGGAGGAGAATCCGAACTCAGCCGCACGATTTAGTTGCTACGTGAGTCCGAAACTTGACATCCAACGTAGGTGGGGGATTAATGGAATTCCGTCTATACTGTTAGTTGACGGTGGTGGCATACTCAAAGCACGAGGAATGAATATTCCTGATGAGAACATCATACCCATAATTAACAGACTTACATGATTCAAGAAACTTTGAACGTCGTTAAGCTTAGACAGAGTGAAGTGGACCCCAAAGCCTGGCAGCAAATTCTGTCGTCAACAAAGAGTCTGTAAGTAATTCTGTGTAACTGCCAGTCTCAAACGTAGTCGACCAATCGGTCTTCAAATTCAATCATAAATCTGTTCAGTGCGAGCTTCCAATTTCGGATCGGCATGGTCCATCGTTTGGACGCATCCCGGATCGCCAGGTAGATGACTTTTTTCGCTGAGTCGTCAGTTGGAAACAGCTTACGTTTCCTGATGGCCTTGCGAATCACGCTGTTCAACGATTCGATGGCGTTGGTCGTGTAGATCGCTTTGCGGATGCCTTCCGGGTAGCCGAACAGCGTGTTGAGATTGTGCCAGTGGGCGTGCCACGAACGACTGATCTGCGGACACGGACACCGGGTTCTACCTACTCACGCATGTAGCGACGCAACGCCAGCTCAGAAATTCTCCAACGCTTGTCTTGAACGGAATCGCAGTAATCTTGCAAGATCTCCTCAATGGGGGTGGTCTGCTCCAACTTAGCAATCACGTCTTCTCGATCGGCTGAGCCGGCGGCGAGCTTCTCCTCAAATTCTGCACGAAATCCAGCAACAATCGCTTCCGAAACGTCATTTCTGTAGTAGGCTAGGCCACCTCGGCGCCCTAAGTCTGTTTCATAAAGTCCGGGAGCGATATCGAATGCCAAGAGGTAGAAAATGTACGCTGGAGAAACGCTCTTTTTTTTTCTCGTCTCGTCCAATTGATCATAGGCCACCTTATCAATCCACCCTTGCTCGACCGGGCCGCCGGAGATATACGACACGGCCGCGCCATAGTATGGCAGCACCAGGAGCCTCCCGTTTAGCGCGGCCTGGTAGTAGTAATCGGCAGCTTCTTGCAAATGACCACGTTGTTCCTCCGATAGGTCTTCGGGATTCAAGCGCCTGGTGACATCAGCATTTATGTTCCACAAGAACTCAAACGCCATAGAATCGGAATATCCGCGTGCCTCCATTTCGGCCATCGCTCCCCGAACTACCATGGCCCGACTATCACCCTGAGTAACGAGATCTTCAATATTTGATCGAGTTAGCCCTCGATACGAATCAAAGGACTTCGATTGAGTATTCATCGACTCGTAGAACACTGCCTGACGCTGAATTTCGGGGGTCAACTCTAGAAACGATTCATCAAGGCAGTCACCAGTAACAGCAGACTCGCCATCTGAGACTTGCAGCATTTTGGAGAGGCATCACTGGTCAACGACCAAGGATAATTGGTTTCGGTGTCGACAATGATGCAGATGCTTATCGCAACTCTGTTTTGGAGTACGATTATCCGTTTCAGTACGTCTACTTCTATCGATACCTACGTGCTCTGAAGAACTGGGAGATATCAGCATACCCAACGATTCTAGTCGTTGGGGCTGATGGAGTCCTCAGAGCACGCGGCGCCAATCTGCCAACAGAAGCAGTTGAGCTCTGCATTTCGCAATAGCATTTGTGACCGAATGCGCCGGCAACGTAAGCGCCAAATAAACCGAAGCCTGTTCAACTGAGGGCAACGAGGTCATCGTTGTGCGTTTCGGACAACAGGAGCGAGGCGACGATGGAGGCGGAAGGCGTACGGTGAAGTGGACCCCAAAAATCGGACAGTGCTATAAGGTGGAATTCGGCCTGATAAAAGAGGATTCCAGACAATGGCCAAAAGGCGAAATTACTCGAAGGATTTCAAGGCAAAAGTTGCGTTAGCGGCGATCCGGGGTGAGGGGACACTGGCGGAGCTTGCCAGCCGTTTCGGTGTTCACCCCAACATGATCACGAAGTGGAAGCGTCAGGCGCTGGCGGGGATGAAGGACAGTTTCGGGCACGGTGCACGGAAGAGCGATAGCAGCCGGGAAGCGGAGATCAGGACGCTGCAGGCAAAGATCGGCGAGCTGATAGTCGAGCGGGATTTTTTAGCCAAAGCCTTCGACCGCTGAGTGTGGATCGGAGGCGGAATATGATCGAGAAAGCGCATCCGCGATTGAGTCTGGTACGACAGTGTGAGCTGGTCGGTATAGCCCGCTCGAGCTACTACTACGAGCCAAAGCCTGAAAGCGCGTTCAACCTTGAGCTGATGCGTCTGATCGACGCTGCCCAGTACGAAAAAGCGCGTTAGGGCGACCGGGCGCTGGATGCGGCCGTGCTGATCGCCTGTGGCATCGACGATACCGGTCATCGCGACGCTCTGGGCTGTTCGGTGTCGCTATCAGAAGCCGAGCAAGTGCTCGACAAACTACTCAGACATTACTAGGCCAAAACACCGCAGCTGGTTGCCGAAGCCGAAGAGGCGGTCCCGGAGGGTTTGACCGTGTTCTTATTGCCGGCAGGTCCCTGTCGCAGGCTTAGGATAGCGAATCTGGTGGAGCGGCTCAACGAGGAAATCCGATGGCGAAATCGCGTCGCCAGACTGTTTCCGAACGCGGCTGCCTGCCTACGGCTGGTGTTGGTGATACTGAGGAAAAAAATCCGAAGAATGGTAGAGTGCTGACAAACGCTACGTCGTCTTCAACAACGAAACCGCGGTCGAGAGATAACTGAAAGTATGTAGTTATTCCGTTGTGACTTCAGGAGTTGGGTGAAGTGAGCCACAAGCTTGAGTCTGGACCAACGCTTTGAAGGGTACTGCGATGGGATAGCAGGTACCCTACCGGGTTTCCGACGACGGGCAGGCAATTCAAAGGACCAGTAGGTGTTGGTCTCCGTATTCGAGTCGTTATGGAATGGCATTGAACGCGCTGCCGGCATCCACGATGCCCGCGCCAAATTGCGGGTCCCATCCGCTGCCGTGAACGCTGCGTGCATTGCCGGTCAAAAAGTCGCGCAAGTCGCTGGGCGACAAATTTCGGCCTCGTGCGGATGAGCGAATCGCCGCGATGACGCCGGCCACGACCGGGCAGGCCGCCGACGTCCCCGAATCTTCGGGAAAAACGCCGGAACCGTGGAAGTGGCTAAAGCCCGCGATGTCGGGTTTGTCGTGTGCAAGGCCGCCCGGGCCTTCCGATGAGTAGCCAAGAAGATCGTCGTTAACCGTAACGGCTGCGACGCTGACGACATCCGGGTGCGAGTTGGCGCCATGAATACTATTGCCAGGTCCGACGTTGCCGGTTCCGCAGCGACCGTCGGGGCAGGTCGATCCGCAGTTGCCGGCGGCGAACACGACATCCACGCCGGACCCTACGAGCGCGGTTGTGATCTGATTGAAGGGATGCGCCGGGTTGGCACTGTAGTTCTGCGGGTTTCCTGCTGGTGCGTCGGTTGATGTGTCGTACATGCCCCAGCTGTTGACTGCGACCATCGGTCCGGGCATCTGCAGATGGTCGATCATTATTTCGGAAAACGCGCGAATGGCATCTGACAAAAACGCCACCCAGGTTCCGCCTGTCGATTGCAGCAGCGCGTAGTCGAAGATCATCGCCTGCGGTGCCGCAATTTGTGCATCGAAGGCGACCATCGTGCCATGATCTGGCGGCGCGGTACCCGGTGCCACCCCCGGTCGTGGGTTGTATCCACCCGATACGTTGATCTGCGTGCCGTCGATGCCGGTATCGACCACGACAATCTTGACTCCGGTGCCGCGCGCACCGTCAGCGATCAGCGGTCCCAGATTCAGTGCAGCCTCCACATCGTTGTGAGTTCCAACCGCCGATGTCGGGCAAACGGGTTGAAACGGGCCTATTTGGCAATCACTGAAAACGTCGTTGACATCGTTTGGATTGTCGTTGCGAAAGCGATCGACTGCATCCTCGTTTTCGAATTCCGCCGCAACCACGAACTGGTTCTCAAGCTGCACCGGATACGACGAGTAATCGAATCGCATTCCGGCGGTCCTGACAGTGCTTTCAAGCTGACCTTCGGCGGTCGTCATGTTGCGAGACGAAAATGAGTCGTGCAGCCACTCGTGCTCGCTCAGCATGACAATTTTTTCTTACCTGAGTGTTGCTTTCGGTTGCGGTCGGTCCGGCCATGATTAGTCCCCATTTGATTTGCTGTGGACAGGTGCATCGACGAACGCGTCAATGTTGAACCTGCGTTTTGCCTCTGCGACAGCGAGTTCTGTCGCAACGCCGCGAAGAATCTGCGAGCGTCCATCCGCATCGATTGCCACACGCCCAAACTTCTTGTCGATCGTCACTCCGGCTTTCTCAAGTAGCGCTTCAGGGGTGTGTTCGGACGCCGACGCTCCCAATTCGATGCGAAAAATATAGTGCCTGAGTTTGTCCATCATTCAGTGATTCGCTGTCTAAAAATCTGCAATCCGTTCCGAAATTGCAGGCAGCCATATCTTCGGTATAGACATTGTATGTCCGGAATTCAAGGCAGGAGCGCAGACTTCGATTCGTATCGGTTCGGAGTGAGATAAACGCCGGTTACATGACAGTGCTTATAACCACCCAGGGGAAATACTCGAACATAGCGGAGTTCGGAATCGTGACTGAGCCGGCAATCGATAGGGCGGACTGGACGGTCATGGTCTACATGGCGGGCGATAACGATCTGTCCACCGCCGGTGATAATGACCTGGCGGAAATGCGCACGGTTGGGTCTTCCGACAGAGTTAACGTGGTGGCCGAGTTCGACAATGCGGGCGATCGGGGCACGCGCCGGTTCCGGATTGAAAAAAACGGCGAAGCAGAGTACACCGAGCAACTCGATGAGACCGATTCCGGCGATCCTGAGGTTCTATCTGACTTCATCGCGTGGTCCGCGAACCGGTATCCCGCAAAAAAGTACGCGCTGGTACTCTGGAATCACGGCTGCGGCTGGACGCCGCTGGAAATCGATCGAATTGCACGCGCTGCAGGTTCGGCGGACTACAACACACGTGAGGTCGCAGAACGATCGACTGGCAGGCTGGGCCGCGCGTTCTTCAGGACCACGCTGCAAACTGTATTTGCGAAGCACAACGCGGCAGAGCGTGCCATTTGTTCTGACGACGGTTCCGGACATTCGCTGGATACTGTGGAACTGCACCGTGTCATAGCGGCGGGCGCCGAATTACTCGGGCAGCCGTTTGACCTGCTCGGTATGGACGCGTGTTTGATGAGCAATTTCGAAGTTGCGTATCAGCTTCGCGAGCACGTGCGCTTTTTCGTCGCCTCCGAAGAAAACGAGCCGGCGGACGGCTGGCCATACGATCGGATCATTGCGCGGCTTATCAATGCGCCCGATACCGGCGCGCGCGAGCTGGCGATCGCCATTGTGAAAGACTACATCGAGTCATATGCGGTGCGTGAATTCGACGGCGATGTGACTCAGACTGCCATCGACCTGTCACGAATTGACGGGCCTCTGTCGGAATTGAACGGGCTGGCGGAGTTGCTGCTTGCCGACATGCCAAAGCACCACAGCGCTGTCTGGAACGCGCAGAGGCGCTCAACTCGATTCTGGAACAATACGCTCTGGGACGTGGGTCATTTTTGCAAGGAACTCGGAAACGCATGCGCCGATCCGAAAATTGTTGCAGCCGCTGACGCAGTCGTGGAGGCACACACAGCCGCTCCGGAAAATTGCCTTGTCGCCGAGTCGCATCGTGGCTCGAACGTTCAAAACTGCCATGGGACAACCGTCTATTTGGTGCCTCCGATAACAAAGATCTCGAA
>CBDCZL010000009.1:0-12720 GCA_965224505.1 Woeseiaceae bacterium | reverse complement strand
CGTTCCTTCCCAGACGCCGTCACCGGATGCCTCGTTGCCGAGCACGATGGCCATGTTGTCCTGCCAGTCGACGAATGTTCCGCCCGGTATTGGATCGGTGTCCGTGACGAGGGCGCCGTTGACGTAGATGCGGCGGCCGTCGAGAGGATCATAGGTCGCGACGACGTGCTGCAGCGTCGCCTGCAGTACTTCGTCGGCGTCGGGCGTCGACAGTTGCGGGTCGCCGTTCAGCGTCGTCAGTGGGTCCCCGTTGCCGTCCTGTGCGTTCGTGCGCAGCAGAAAATCGTAGTTGTACAAGGTCTGCTGAAGACTGAAGTTACGCGACGTCTGCCCCGCGGAATAGCTGACGATGCGCGACATTTCCTGCGTCACGTTCGCCGGAATCACCCAGGCTTCGATC
The DNA here is from genome assembly GCA_965224505.1 of Woeseiaceae bacterium. Lineage (GTDB taxonomy): Bacteria > Pseudomonadota > Gammaproteobacteria > Steroidobacterales > Woeseiaceae > UBA1847. Next base: position 12,320 of record CBDCZL010000009.1, on the reverse strand, counting down.
GAAAACTCGCCGGACTCCTGCAGCACGTCGTGCACTTTCCGGCTGGCAGTCGTCGATCCCTGCGCCTTGCCCGGCCCCTGAGCCGCATCCGTTCCGATAGAGATACCCCAGCCGCCGTACCAGTTGACGTCGCCCGAGAAATTCAGGTCGATTGCGGGATCGACACCGCTCGAGTCGTAGGCCACAAGTCCGCTGCCGGTCTTGAACTCCCACAGTGCAATCTGACTTTCCTCATAGCGATTGCCGCCCGATGCCAGTGTGCCGTCGACGAGCCGCAGGGCTTTGCTCGTGACAAGGTCCGGATCGACGACGGTAGACGGTATTCCGTTCGCGAAAGCCGTAATCGCATTGAGCATTTCAGCGGAGGACGAATTGCAGTCTCCGCCGTTCCAGCAGTTGTGCGATTCACCGACCGGCGATGGACTCACCTTGATGACAAAGCGCGATTCGGACGGGGTGTCCAGGCTGATTTTCGACTGTGCCGCTTCGTAGGCAACGTTGACGTCGGGATCTGCGAAGTAGGGTTGTTGCGCCGTCGGCGATTCCGAGCTGTGACAATTCGCGCAGTACTGCGTCAGAATCGGATCGTAGATCAGGGCCTGAAAAGACGCAGGGTCCGTTGGGAAGTTTTTGCTGTCGGCCGGGTCCTGCGATGCGGGTGCCGTCAACACGATCTGGCGGCCGCCCGTGGCGGATTCGCCGACCCAGTTTTCGATCCACGTCGTCATGATCGTGCCGCAGACGCCAGGGTCTTCAACCCAGCAGTTATGGCGCTCTGTCGTTGAGCTGACTTTCTCAACGACGCGCGACGCCGACGGCTGATTCGTATCGACGACGGTTACTGCGGCGTCGTACGCGAGATTGACATCGTCGTTGCGAACGAACATCGGATTTTGGCCGACGGATTCGTTGTGGCAGTTCCCGCAGCGATCCGTACCCTTCGCGTTGCTCCAGAACTCCTGCTGAAACTTCAGTACTTCGGCGTCCCTGGCCGCAGGACCGGCGTACGCCGTGTCGTTGCCGTCGCCGGTGTTCGGTGCCTTCGGATTCGCGGTCGTTTCTGCACCGCCGCCGCAGGCGGCCATGAGCCATGCGGCAGCGAGTGCGGCGATGCCAGTGCGGGAGAATCTCATCGGTATCATGCTCATCGTGGCGCCCCCCTACGTGCCCATGCAGTGGACAGCGGTATCCGCGAAGACCTGCTTCATGCGGTAACCGGTACTGCGAAACGTGCCCACAATCGTGTCGACCGCGTCACGGTCGCCCTGATTCTCCGGCGCACGCAGGCACACGGCCTTAAACACTTTCTTCACCTGGCAGGAGGCGAAAGCATGACTGTTGGCAAGTTCCTCGCCGAGCGACTTCGCGCCGTTACCGAAGCCATCGCGCGCTGGGTCGAAGCCCAGATAGCGGTTCTGACCGCGGCGCCAGTAGTTGTCCCAGCGGTCGTCGGGCGTCCTGTAACCGGGCGGGAAGTTCAGGTCGTTGTTGAAGTACTTAGGCTGCACGCTGCCCGCCGTATATTCGATCGCGCCCGCGGTCTCGTCGAAATTGTAGTAGGCGAACGCCTGCGCCATCGGGTCCATACCCGTGTGACAGCCGACGCAGTTGTTCAAAAACAGGCGGCTGTCCCCGCCCGGGCTGCGGCTGACGTCCTGGCGGATGCGGTCGGGGGGCAGCGCCGGGTCGTGCATCTGCTCCATGTCGTTACACAGATGATTCAGAAGTGTGAAGCGAAACATGGCGCGATTCGTACCGGCGATGAAAAACGCTTCCGCCGCGGCGCGCGACGTCATTACGCCGGCCGTTGCCGTGCCCGGCAACCCGTTTATCGACGACTGCAGAGCAAACTCCAGTTCGTCGCGAAGATTGACGTTGTTCGCTTCGAGCTGCGCATAGTGATCGTTGTTGCTGGCGGACGGCGATGCCGGCACGATGCCGGTCCGGCCGACGTAGGTGACGTCGTCGGACAGCAGCGTGTTGAACGGACGATCGTCACGGATCATCCCGATCACCGTCGCCATGTAGTCGTTGAGCGGAACAAATGCCGATTGTTCGCGATTGGTCCACGGCGCGGCAAAGTTCTTGAGTGTGACGTTGTAAAAACTGACGTTGTGCATGGCGATGTACGCCGCACAGCCGGCTCCGGCCACACCGGGCGGACACAGCGCGTCACTGCCGTTGGTCTGAATGACGTTCGTCATCTGCTGCAGGACCGCATCGGTGGGCGGTACGCCCGCAAGTCGGTCGTGAATGCGTTTCGCCTGATCGGCCGGTTCCGCGTGCACCGGCAACGTGAATGCAGCGCCTGCGACGATGGCCACGGCGGCGCGAATCGCCTTGTTCAAGAATCCCTGCATCATAAAAATCAGCTCTTTTTCCGGTGTGATTTCATTTCCGGTTGGCAAAATGTGCCAAACCCCCGCGTGAATCACTGTGAAGACATTCACAGTCCCGGTCCCCCGCCACAGCGGCCGATTGCCCAAGTCTTCGCCAAAATCGAAGCAAGGCCTGTGCCAGCCTGTGCCGGAAATCGCGTCGACCTCGTAAAGTTTTTATAAAACAATGAGTTATGATTACTTTGGGTGTTCATGGTCGGGTGATGATATGTCAAGCGCTTGTCGTCGGAAGCGCACAACGATTCACCGGCAAGCGGCTAAGGTGCTGATTGAACAGGCTTCCCGGACTGTCGCCGAATCGCGACAGGTGTGACGGTCGGCGTCCGCTCGAATCGCTGCCAGGCCGCGCCGTTCAACGCGTTGTCGCGGTTGCCGTTGTCGGGCTTTTGAGACATTACATCGGTCTCAGGCCCTCTCCTATAATTTGCCCCGCAAAACCAGGCACAGCGATGCCATCACGGGCCTGCGCGGTTTGTGAACGCGTTAACGGTACGCGCCGCAAGTCGCAGCGTACTCTGCCGAGATAACCCTGGGTGAGACCTATGAACCCGCAATTGCAGCAACTCGACAACAGGATGCCGGTACCGACGCGCCTTGCTGCCGCAGCAATCGTGTGTGCGTTGTTTACGGCGTGCAGCAAAGGTGACGGCGTTCAGATCGGAACCGGGCAGGACCCCGATCCGGTTGTCATCGACTTTCCGATTGCGTACATCAAAGCACCCGTTCCAACGGACGACAACGGCGTATTTGAGCAGGCCGACCTGCGCGAACAGATCACGTTTGACGCCGGTGCCGATCTGTACTTTCGCGATCGCGCCGCGGTTGGTGCGGAGCCGGTCAATATCACCGAGCGCGTCGCAAACGGGCCTGCAGCCGTGCGCGATGTTGAGATCGACTACGACGGCAGCCGACTGCTCTTCGCCATGCGGATGCCGTTTGAAGACGGCGTCGCCGAAGAAGACCAGGCGGCTACGTGGAACATCTGGCAGTACACGTTCGCCACCGACGAGTTGACTCGTGTCATACCGTCCGACCTCACGGCCGAAATCGGTCACGACATCATGCCGAAATACCTGCCGGACGGGCGCATCATCTTCGCATCCACGCGTCAGACGCAGTCACAGGCCGTTTTGCTCGACGAGGGCAAAGGTGCGTTTCCCGCAGTCGATGAAAGCGACAATGAGTTCGCATTCAATCTCCATGTCATGAACGACGACGGCAGCGGTGTACGTCAGGTGACGTTTAATCAAAGTCACGATCTCGATCCTTCCGTGCTGGCAAACGGGCAGATCGTATTCAGCCGCTGGGACCGCAGCGGGCCGCACGACAAAGTCAGCCTGTACCGCATGAATCCGGACGGTTCAAATCTCGAGCTGCTGTACGGTAGTCTGAGTCACGACACGGGTACGGATGGCGAGACAATCCAGTTTATGCAGCCGAGAGAGCTTGAAGACGGCCGCATCATGGCGCTCGTCAGGCCGTTCACCGGTACTGAGGGCGGTGGCGAACTATTGCTGATAGACACGCCGCAGTACGTCGAGAACACGCAGCCGACGAAAGACAACATTGGCGTTCTGACGGGCCCCGCTCAGGAGGACGCCACGTTTAACGAGGTATCCACGGCGCCGGGCGAGCCGTCTCCGGGCGGGCGCTATTTTTCCGCGTACCCGATTCAGGACGGCACGGGCCGCCTGATGGTGAGCTGGTCGCAGTGCCGTCTGCGCGAAATTTTGCCCGACGACGGCGATGCAAACACCGTAGATGAACAGATCGTCGCGTGTACCGACGAAAATCTGGCTGCGGTCGTGGACAATGCGTCGGCCCCCGGCGAATTCTCTGTCGCCCCGCCGCTGTACGGGGTCTGGATCTACGATCCGCGCGACAGCACACAATTGCCGATCGTGCCGGGTGAGGAAGGCTTCATGTTTACCGAAGTCGTTTCCGCCGATCCGCGGACCGTCCCTGCCGTGCTTGTGGACGGGTTGAACGACTTTACGGCCGATCCGACGCTGGCGGACAATGGCGAGGCGGTTCTTAATATTCGAAACGTCTACGATTTTGACGGCGCGATGCTGTCGGACATCGATCCGCTGGTTCTCGCCGATCCGTTGCAGACACTGGCTGCCGACCGCCCGGGTCGTTTCCTGCGCATCGTAAAAGCCGTGTCTCAGCCGGACGACGATTTGCGCGACATCGACAATTCGGCATTTGGTGTCACGGCTTTCTTCGGCATGAAGGAAATCGTCGGCTACGCGATGATCGAACCGGACGGTTCGGTCATGACGAAAGTGCCCGCGAACACGGCATTGCAGATCAGCATTGTCGATGAAAACGGCATGCGCATTTCGCAAACGCATTTCAACTGGATATCGGTGCCTGCGGGGCAGGAACTGTCCTGCAATGGCTGTCACGATGCGAACAGCGGGGTGTCTCATGGCCGCCGCGATGCCTTCGACAGCGCTTATGCGGGCGCACCGGTCGCCGGCGTCGCGTTTGCAAATACCGACCCGAAGTGGTTTGTCGGGGAGGTTGGCGAGACGATGGCCGAAGTGCGTGCCCGAATCACCTGCGGCAACGATGCGTGTTCGTCGCTCCAGCCGTCCATGGACGTCATCTACCGCGACGTGTGGAGTGCCAGCCCGCTGGACATCAACGGCGACCCGATCAACCCGGACATCGATTACCTCTATTCCGATCTGACGTCATCGCCGCCGACGTCACTGGCCTGTCAGCAGGACTGGCAGGCGCACTGCCGCAGTGTCATCAACTACGAAACCGTCATTCATCCGCTGTGGAATCTGCCGCGGCTGGTGACTTTCGATGACGACAACGATCCGATGACGCCCGAGGTGCCGATGCTGGATGGCAACGGTCAGCAGGTCAGCAACAATTGTCTGCAATGTCATACACCGGTTGACCCGGTGAACAACGTCGCACGCGTGCCGGCCGGGCAACTCGAACTGCAGGATGGGCTGTCCCCCGACGAGCCGGATCACTTTCACGCCTATCGCGAATTGTTAGTAACTGATAACCTTCAGGAATTGCAGGGTGGCATGCTGGTGGACGTAACTGAGGTGGTTGGCGTGGATGCCGATGGCAACGACATCCTTGCCTTTGTGCCGTACGACCCGCCGGCATCTGTCACCGGCGCCAGGGCATCGAGCGATTTCTTTGACCGATTTAGCAATCCAGACGACCAGAATCATTTCAATATCATGTCCAAAGCGGAGCAGCGCCTCATCGCGGAATGGTTGGATGCCGGGGCCCAGTACTACAACAATCCTTTCGACGCACCGGCCAACTAGTGGGCCGTTTGGTCAATTCGGTGACGCTCAGTCGCATCACAACGCCCTTGGGCAAGGCGAGCGAGCGCAGGACTGGCCGTCGCCAATTCAAGCGAGCTCAACGCCGCCGAAGGGCGTTGTGGTGCGACCCACCGGGAGCCCTTCTCAAGGGGCATACCGGTGTTGAAGCGGCTTGACATAGCCCGGCTATGCCGGCACCACTTCGCCTGGGTCTGCCCCTTGAGAAGGGCTCTGAGAGTGACCGAATTGACCAAACGGCCCACCAGGGCGGATGCGACGCTGTGGCCGGTGCTTGCCGTACTGCTGTTGTTCGCGTCGGCTGCAGCCGACGGTGCTGGTGAATACCGGACAGTCGTCGTCGCGGACCCGTACCTTGAAATGCGGACCGGGCCTGGCCAGGGTTATCCCGTCGACCATGTTGTCGATCGCGGCGAATCGGTTGAGGTCATTAAGCAGCGGACCGAGTGGTATCTTGTACGTACCGACCGCGGCAAGGAAGGCTGGGTGGACCGCGAACAAATGGAGCGGACGTTGCAGCCGGACGGCACACCGACACAGTTCAACGATATCGGCATTGAGCAGTTCACGAATGCCCGATGGGAAGCCGGCATGCTTGCCGGCGACTTCGGCGGTGCCAATATTCAATCGCTGTACGGCAGCTATTCGCTAAACCCGAATGTAGCCGTTGAACTCTGGCTGTCTCAGATTCTCGGCAACTTTTCCAACGGTTACATGGGCAGTGTTAATCTCGTTCACGAGCCGTTTCCGGAATGGCGATTTTCGCCGTTTTTTACGCTCGGTGCGGGAATGATCGAAACCCGCCCGAAGTCGACGATCGTTCAGGGCGAGGATCGTACCGACGAGATCGGTCACGTTGGCGTGGGCCTGCGGATTTACACGACGCGACGTTTCCTGTTGCGAGCCGAATACAAGAGCTACGTGGTTTTCACGAGCCGTGACGAAAACGAGGAAGTAGAGGAATGGAAAGTCGGTTTCGCGTTCTTTTTCTAATTGCGGCAGTTTTTTGTCTGCCGGGTTGTGCTGCAACCAAAAACCTGTTTGGCGTCGGTCAGGAACAGGCGCCACCGCCGACATCGGAGCCGCCCGGGCAGGTCATCGAACCCGAGGTCGAGCGTCGCGACATCAGGGAGCCGGCGATTGACCGGGAAGATTTTGAGATCGGTGCGTTCGTCGGCATCATGAGTATCGAAGACTTTGGCAGCAACGTCGTTTACGGCGCGCGTCTCGCTTACCACATCACCGAGGGTTTTTTCGTTGAGGGCACGCTGGGACAAAGTGAGGGCGGGTTGACCAGTTTCGAAGTGTTGTCGGGCGGTGCGCGGCTGATCAGTGACAGCGAACGTACACTCACATATGCGAACATCAACCTCGGATACAATATTTTGCCCGGCGAGGTTTTCATTGGCGAGGGCAGGGCGTTCAATACGAATCTGTATCTGATCGCAGGGCTCGGCGCGACGCGGTTTGCAGGCGACGATCGCTTCACGGTCAATTTCGGTGCGGGTTACCGCTTTCTGTTGAACGATGCGGTGGCGATTCACCTGGATTTTCGCGATCACCTGTTCGATATTGACTTGTTCGGTGAAGAGAAGACCACACACAACCTGGAGGGTCATATCGGCGTTACGGTGTTCTTCTGAGGCAGACGTTACACTCACCGCCGGGCTGCGGCACTAAAGTAGAGATCATGACAATGAAACGATGTTCAGGGTTAGTTGTATTGCTGGTGCTTGCCGGGCTGCCGGCCTGCGGCCCCGTCGAACCCTGGGTGAAACCCTACGAGCGCGACAAGCTTGCCGACCCGATCATGGCGCTCGACGGCGATCCCGTGTCGACCGCCTATATCAAGCACGTCTACGAAGCGCGCGAGGGTGCACGAGGCGGCGAAGGCTCGGCCGGCGGCGGCTGCGGTTGCAACTAGTGGCCGCTGGCATGACGATTCGGCGAACGGTTCTGCTCACCACGTTGCTGGCATTCGCCGGCGGTGCGGGTGCGGGTGTGCTGCCCGACGATCGCGCCGATGTGCTCTACCATCTTTACGATGGAGGGGGCGTCGAAATCGATGGCCCTTCGATTCTTGTGCGTAAGAAGATCGGCAAGAGCGTTTCGGTCGTCGGCAACTACTACGTCGACATGGTCAGTTCCGCATCCATCGACGTGGTCACAACCGCAAGTCCTTATACCGAGGAGCGCACGCAGTATTCGCTCGGTGCAGACTACCTGCGCGGCAATACGACGATGCGCGCAAGCTATACGAGCAGCGACGAATCGGATTACGATGCGGAGACCGTGAGCTTCTCAGTCAGCCAGGACATGTTTGGCGATCTCACGACGTTGACGCTGAGTTATGCGCTTGGAGACGATCTTGTGCGCCGCTCGGACGATCCGACGTTCGAGCGTCCGCTTGACCGGCAGACTTACGGCATTGGCGTCACGCAGATTCTGACGAAGAATCTGATTTCATCGCTGAACGTGGAAGTCGTTACCGACGAAGGTTATCTTAATAATCCCTATCGCTCGGTGCGCTATGCCGATCCGGGCAGCGCGCTCGGTTACAGTTTCGAACCGGAGCTTTACCCGAATACGCGCACGAGTACGGCGGTTGGGCTGAGGGCGCGGTATTTTCTGCCGTATCGCGCAGCGCTCGAAGGTGAATACCGTTACTTCGACGATACCTGGGACATCGAGGGTCATACGTTTTCACTGACGTATATCCACCCCTGGGACGATTTTACGTTCACCGGGAAAATTCGCGTTCACGATCAGACCGGCGCACATTTCTACCGGGACTTGTTTTCGGGGCCGCAAGCGACGAACTTTCGCGGCCGCGACAAGGAACTCAGCCCGCTGACGAGTTACTCGTTCATGTTGCAGGCGGCCTATGAATTTCTAGAGGATGACGGTAACGACTTCGGATTTATCAAGCGCGCGAAAGTGACGGCGTCGATCAACCATCTGCAGATCGACTACAGCGATTTCTCCGATCTGACTGCGCTGCAACCGATCGGCAGCGAACCCCTCTACAAACTCGATGCAAACGTTTTTCAACTGTACTTCTCATTTTTCTACTGAGTGCCGAATAGTGTATGCAGCGCTCGTGACCAAATGGTTCCGGGATGCGTCAATGTGTAAAACCCCACCGGGAGATGGATCATGTACAAACCGATTTTATTGATGTTGACGGCCTTCGCCGCCCTTACGGCAGCACCGGAGGTTGTGGCACAGGGTAATTCCGATCAGGCGAAGGCGCAGAAAGAGCGCATGCGCGATGCCGGCGACAGACAGGATCGTCTGGACGACGCACGTGAGGAGGCCGACGAACGTGCCGAGAAGTTGCGCGAAGAGGCCGATGAGCGTGCCGAGGAAATGCGCGAGGAGGCCGAGGAACGCGCTGAAGAAAGGCGCGAGGCAGCCGAAAAGCACGCCGAGGAAATGGACGAGGATTACATGGACCATGACGTCGATCGCGTCCGTGGGCAGGAAAATGCGGCATCTCGTGGCAGCGACAAGTCAAAGGAAATGCGGGCGCGGCGCGACGAACGCAAAGACATCATGGATGAACACCGGTCGGACCGCGATTCGGATGAGGATGGCGAAGACGACGAGACCGAAGACGATATGGCGGAAGATAAAAAGCCGAAGAAACCCTGGTGGAAGTTTTGGGGAGATTGACACTGTATCGAGTGATCGGATAGCTCGGACCCGACGTGTGCCCGACCGGGTGTGCAGGCGCGGTCGGTTCATGATTAGCCTTGCCAATTTGTTGTAAAGTTAAGTTCCCGCACAAACTCGAATGTATTCTGGCAGCGAATATCGAATGTGCCACACACGTCGGGTATGTGACGATTTGCGCGCTGTCGCGCGGGCTTAGAAACTTCGGTTGTTACGATTGTACGATCGGCAAGGTCCGATAACGCGTATGACATTAAAAAAGGATCCCGCCCAACTTTGACAATTTCTTCATCAGTCAAATCAGATGCATAGCCCTGCTCTGTGATTTGTGAAACCAGCTTTGGGTCGGCTGACTCATTGAGGAGGAGGGCCGCCTCGGTATCGTCATCTTTTGTCCATTGTGCGAGTTGGTCGTTCCCGTCCCGTAGTTCTTCGTAAATTTCCAAGGGAATCTTAACCGACTCGGATTCACCGTGGTGAATGAGCCATGCCCAGAACTCGGGTACGCGATCAATCGGATAGTAGTCCCGATTGGCGTCGATCAGCACATTGGCATCTAGCAGATGGATCAATGGTTATACCTACCCAAACTGACTGCGTTCACCCAGGTTCTACCAGGGACCGGACGTTCTTTGCCTTGACGCCAAGTACCGTGCCTGCTTTCGTTGTCGTTAGTGCGCCGGCCTGCATCATTCGTCGAACGACATCAACCAGTGCATCGCCAACGCGGTGACGGCGAACCGTGTAGTAGTTTGGACCGCCTTCCTGATTACGGGCTCGTTCGCGTCGGGTTTCACGTCCAGCGAGCCATTCTTCTCGAAAACGCGTACTGAGACGATGCCAGGTAATTTGCTGAATTCGGTTCAGCCGATACAATTTGTAGGCAACCATGGAACGACTAATATTTCTCGTATTGGCGATATCAGAAACGGCTGCGACCCAATCCTCTTCGTTTTCAGCTTTGGGCAGCGCGAGGCGCTGCAGCTCGGTGTTGGGGAGCAGGAACTCACCAGCAACGTCATTGCAGAAGCGCTCGATGGCTATTTCTGCGTAGCCACCGCTTATTCCCGTTTGGCCTAACCAGAGATGAGTCAGCTCGTGGAGCAACGTAAACGACCAGGCTGCTCTGGCATCCTGGTCGTTCACAATTACAAAGGGTGCGACCGGATCAGAGAGAGCGAAGCCGCGAAACGTTCGAAGCTCTATCGCCGTGTGATAGCTTCCCAGGTTGCCGGCCAGTACGACGTATACACCAATGCTCTCAATAGCCGTACGCAGCAATTTAAAAGCCTCGCTGGCGTTTTGTGCCGTATGGAAACTCTCTATCGTTATCGGAAGCGTCTCGCGGATGGAATTGACAACGGCTTGCACTCCGTCGTCCATAGTCTTGCTGCCAATAAATACAAGTTCCTCTGCTTCTTCTTCGTCTTCTAGTGCGGCGCGAAGTAGGCTTTGCCGTGCGCGAATGCTGCGAATCAGCGCATCGAGAAATGCGTCGTCGGCCGGATTGTGTCCGTCCGGCAGGGTTCGATAGTCATTGCCCCGATCTCCCTTTTCGGGGATGCCGGACAGATAAAATGTTAGTAAAGGCCGCCGGTACTGTTTTGCCATGCGGACGAGCAAGGCCCGCGTAGGCGCTTCTTCGCCAGCCTCGAGCTGTGCGAGCCGCTCTACCGACATCAACGATTTGGTTCGGCCTAACGCGATCTTTCTCGCGGCCTCCTCGGGTTCAAGACCAGCGGTTTCGCGGGCCCAGCGCAAGATTGCCGGATTGACGTCTACTTTGTTCATCGTCTTAACAGTTTGTTACTTGGTGTGAGTGTATCTGAACCGAGGTCGCGGCGACGATTCTGTGGATGGTGAGCCGATTGTAGTTCCTAACATGACCGTGGACTATTCGAGATTATAATCCTTTGAGTATAATGGTCGTTTCGGCATAGGTTGCACAATACTCAGCATACGGATTGCGAATGAAAGTGGAGACATTGCGCCGAAACACAATAAAACTCAGGCCAAATTTCCGTTACGGATCCAAATGAGGATTTACAGGGCTCGATGCTCTAATAAAGCCTGTTAACAGGCCCTGTGTTCCGGTTTGATTGAGAAAACTGGCTGTCCCACGCGCGAATATGACCAATCCTCGACAGGTCCCGTCGATGTCGGCAGCAATGAGACTGTTCGCCGTGTTTGCCGCTGCGTCGTTCATAGTCGGCTGTGCGACTCAGGATGTGTTGGAGGTTCAGTCCTCTGAGCACTTCGTGAGCGAACATCGGCCGGTCTTGCGCAATACTTTCGACTAAGCGCCTGAAATTTGCCACACTCGATGCTCGCAATCCGGTGCCGTTTTTTGCCCGTGCAATCGGCCGTGGAGGAGGAACCGATGAGAAGGACGTATCCCGCATTGATCGCGCTGACGTTGCTGCATGCCTGCGGCGAGCAAGAGATGGTGTCTTCGGAGGCCGCGGCGGACCGCGTGTTCGTCAACGGCGCGATCTACACGGTCGACGCCGATCGCAGCTGGGCCGAGGCGGTTGCCGTCGACGACGGTCGTATCGTCTACGTCGGCGACGATGAAGGTGCTGCCGCCTGGATCGGCGATCGGACGACGGTCACGGATCTGAACGGTCAGATGATGCTCCCCGGTTTCCACGATTCGCATATTCACATCATGATCGGCGTCATGGCCGATGAGGAGTGCAATCTGCTGCGCATCGAGACGGCCCAGGACGTTGCCAGGCAACTCGAATCGTGCCGCGCGCTCGCGGGCATCGGCAGCGATCGCTGGATCGTCGGCGGTGGCTGGGGCGAGTGGCTTTGGCCGGAGGCGAATCCGCAAAAAGGCCTTCTCGATCTGCTGTTTCCGGACCGGCCCGTGTACCTGGAATCCAGCTACGGCCACTCGGCCTGGGTGAATAGCCTGGCG
>CBDCZL010000008.1:0-7182 GCA_965224505.1 Woeseiaceae bacterium | reverse complement strand
GTCCCTGGTGAAGAATGCACGTGTCGAGCCGCACTGGCTGGAGGACGGGCATCACTTTTGGTATCGGCGGCAAACGACAGCTGGCGACACCCTTATCGTCGTCGATGCACGCGGTGGCGCGGCGACCATCGTGACGGACGAAGACGAATTCCTGCGGACTTATGGGTCATCAGCCGGCGCGGCTACCGATGTGTCACCATCGCCCGAGCTCCTGCCCGCGCCGGACGGCAGCAACGCACTTTTCGTCCGCGACCACAATCTCTGGGTTCGCGATCTTGTTGATGGTGCTGAAGAAGCACTGACTGAAGATGGTGAGAAGTACTTCGCCTATGCGAGCTCGGCCGATCAGCAGACGCTCCATTCCAAATCAGTGAGTGCGGGCGAGGCCACGCGGCCCATATCGACACACTGGTCGCCAAACGGCCGCTGGATCATCACGCGGCAAATGGACGAGCGCCGCGTACAGAGCTACCCGTTCTTCCAGCCGGTACCGAGCGACGGCGGCTTTCGACCACAGGTTCACGAGGTAAAAGTGACGTTGCTGGGCGATCGAGACCAAGCATTGATTCGTGACCTCATCATCGATCGTGAATCGGGTTCGAGCTACCCGATCAGTCTTCCGACAGGTTTCGACCTCAACGACGCCTATCCGGCCAACACACCGCTCGGCTGGAGCAGCGACGGGAGCAAAGCGTTCGTGTATGCCTCGACAGTCGATGCGAAGATCGGCCGATTGCTCGAAGTCGATCTTGAATCAGGTCACTCGCGCACCGTCATCGAGGAACATGCCCCCGACAGTCGCGTCAACATTTCGCTGACCTTTGGACGGGATCCCCTTGTACAGGTCCTCGATGATGAAATCGTCTGGTATTCAGAGCGTAGCGGTTACGGTCACCTGTACCTGTACAACGCCGCCACCGGCAAGCTCATACGCCAGCTCACCCACGGTGAGCGAATAATTGCATCGATTCTCCACCTCGATGCGACACGTCGCAGCTTGCTTGTTTCCATGGGTCGCGGTGGAGATGCTGACGCTTATGAGCGTTACGTGTACCGCGTCTCCCTCGACGGAGGCGACCCAATCTTGATCACTCCGGAACCAGCGCATCACGAGGTTCGCCCGGGTAGTGTTTCGCCGGACGGCGACTATGTCGTCGATACCTTTTCGACGGTTTCAGCACCACCGAAGTCGATGTTGAGGCGAGTCTGGGAAGACGGCGACGATGTCCAGATCGAAACAGCCGACGTCGGTGCGCTGGTCGCAAGCGGCTGGCGACCGCCGAAACGGATTCGCGTCAAAGCAGCCGATGGTACGACGGACCTTTACGCGGCATTGTTCGAGCCTTACGGGGCCGTGACCAACGAGGCGGCTCATCCTGTTGTCGACTTCAATTACATCAATTCGATCGCCACCATTACGCCCCTCGGTTACATGGATGCATTCGGGGTTTTTCACGTGGAGAGCCTTAGGCACCTGGGCTTCTACGTCGTCGTAGTCGACGGGCGGGGCACGCCCAATCGTTCACGTGCTTTCAGGGAGGCGGGGGTACCCCGTGTTTTACGACATCCAGGTCGAGGATCATGTCGCGGCGATCAGGCAACTCGCTGAGCAGTTCCCCGGAATGGATGTTGACCGAGTAGGCATTTGGGGCAGTTCCAACGGCGGTGCGGGCGCTGCTCGCGCGGTCCTGCAGCGACCGGATTTTTTCAAAGTCGCCGTGTCGTCGGCCGGCAGCCATGACTACATGTCCCTTCCGCCAAGCGGCGTTAAGTACTTCGGTGTGCCGGTCTACGACGACGGTTCATCCATCCGGCCAACGCCTGCCGCGGTTCCGGCAAACTACTTAGGATTCGATAACGCTGCATTGGCCGAAAACCTGCAAGGCCACCTGCTATTGGCGTACGGTGACGTTGACCACTATGCGTTACCTGCAACAACGCACAGGCTGATACACGCACTGATCAAGGCCGATAAGTCGTTCGACGTGTTACCGATGCTCAATCATGGACACTTTTTTCTCTACGAGCCGTACTTCAAAAAGCGGCTCATTGAGTACTTTTCCGAGCATCTGCAGGAAGTGAATACACAGGAACGCTGACCTACGAGTTTCGGTCATCGACCTTGGCTACCGCGGCATGCCGGTGTAACGTAAAAGCGTGAGCGAATCCCTACCGAAACTGCCGTCCATGGATGACCTCCGGAGCTTGCTCCGGTTCGAGTCCGACGAAGGCCGCATCTGGCTGGCGGAAGAACGCATGATCCTGCTGCGCAGCAGTGAGATGCGGGCACTGCGGCGGGAACTGATTGACTCACTAGGCATCGAGCGGGCCAAGGGCCTCCTAATGCGCATGGGTTACATCGCAGGGCAGAAGGATGCTGAAACGGCCAAGAAACTCCGACCAGGGGCGACTTTTTTCGAGATGTTCTCCGTTGGCCCACAGTCTCACATGGTCACGGGGCAGGTGAAGGTCACACCGGTCTTGCTCGAGGTCGATGATGACGGCGGAGAGTTTCACGGTATTTTCGAATGGGAAAACTCGTTTGAAGCAGAGGTTTTCATGGCCGAATTTGGGACCAGCGTGGATCCTGTTTGCTGGACGCAGATTGGCTATGCATCAGGCTATACAAGCCGGTTCGTCGGGCGGAGCGTATTGTTCAAGGAATTGAGCTGTGCCGGGTGCGGCGAGCAGAAGTGCCTGATCGAAGGTCGCGTCGCGGAAGAATGGCCGGATTCCGACGAATTGTCCCAGTACTACCAGCCGGACCGGATCGCTGATCTGCTGCTCGAGCTTCAGTCCCAGGTCGTGAGCCTGCGTGAAACGGTTGGCGAGGAGAAGGGATTCGACCACATGGTAGGTTGTTCGGACGGATTCCTCCGGGTTCGAGACCTGCTGGTCAAGGCGGCCGGCAGCAAGATCACGGTATTACTACTTGGCGAAACTGGCGTCGGTAAAGACCTGTTTGCAAATGCGTTGCACCGCGCGAGTCCGCGAAGTGACGGGCCTTTCGTCGCCCTGAACTGTGCGGCGATTCCCAAAGACCTGATCGAAGCCGAGCTGTTCGGCGTAAGAAAAGGAGCGTTTACCGGGGCAGAGGAATCGCGCATCGGACGCTTCGAAAGAGCCGATGGCGGCACCTTGTTTCTCGATGAGGTTGGCGAGCTTTCCGCCCGGGCCCAAGGGGCATTGTTGCGTGTGCTGCAAGAAGGTGAGGTAGAACGAGTCGGTGGAGGACGGACCCGAAAAGTCGATGTTCGACTTGTTGCCGCCACCAACGAGGATCTCGAACAGGCGGTTAAAGAGGGGCGGTTCAGGGCAGACCTGCTGTACCGACTCAATGTTTACTCGGTCGTGGTGCCGCCATTGAGGGAACGTGTCGACGACATTCCGGAACTCGTCAGTCATTTCACTGCAAAGTACTGCTCGCTGCACGGTGAGCAGATAGCCGGTATATCGGATAAGGCCATGGCGATGCTGCGCTCCTACGAGTGGCCCGGCAACATTCGAGAACTCGCAAACGTTATAGAACGCGGAATCATCCTTGCTGGGCAGGGAGGCACGGTCGAGGCTGCGCATCTCTTTCCGAACGTGGCAGACGAGCAGCAGGCGGCAGCAGGGGGCAGCCTGTCGGCGACCGGCGCAATGTCCATGGTCTCCGTAATTGACCAGCTCATCGATGAGGGGTGTGGTCTCGAGCAACTCCAGGAGACCCTGATGACCCGGGCGCTCGACAAGGCTGGCGGCAACGTCTCGCGCGCGGCGGATCTCCTTGGAATCTCCCGGGCTACGCTCGACTATCGCCTGAAGAAGGCAAATATCCCTGTTACCAATCGCAAGGGCCGCCCCCAAAGCTAGAATTCATCATATGGTGAATATTTGTTGGTGAATTAATTTCACCAAATGATCAAGTATTGCCTATGATCTCGGCAAATCGCCGCAAGAAAAATATATATCCCCATAAAAAATATATATTTTTCGGTTCTGGCACGGCGATTGCAGTTATCAGCGCCAACAAGACCGGAATTACCGGAGCCACGAGTGAACCAGCAATCGAACAGTCCCGGGGGGGATCAACCGAAACGCTTTACCGAACTTCAACGCTTTGTGCGTATACGTGAGGTAATCGGTGACCGATTCATCGAGTTCGATTTCGCCATCGGCGAGCCCTCCCTCTACGTCGAGCTCGTGCTCCCGAAGAAGGCATTCGAGTCCTTCTGCGAACACAACAAGGTCACCATGATGACCGATGAGCAAGCGGCGGCGGTTGATGCCGACATGGAGAAATGGCGCTACGGCGAACAGGAATAAGACGCAAACCCAAACGACACCAAATGACGAGTTGAACTCATGACCATAGAAATCAAGACCTCAACACTCGAGCCGGTTCGCAACACGTTCGAGCACATCAAACGGCGGTTCGGGGACAAGCCAGCTTCGCGTTATCAGGAAGCAAGCTATGACTTGGCACCAGTGACCAACTTCCACTATCGCCCGTTGTGGGAACCGGACAAATTCCTCAACGACCCGACGCGCACAGCGATCGTGATGGAAGACTGGTACGTGCACCGTGACCCGCGGCAGTATTACTACGGCGCCTACGTGCAAGCGCGGGCGCGGCTTCAGGAGGTTACCGAGAGCAACTACTCGTTCTTCGACAAACGCAACCTGGCAGATGCCATGGGGAACGAGGTCAAGGAAAAAATCACTTACTGCCTGCTGCCACTGCGCCATGTCGAATTGGCGGCCAACATGAACAACGTGTTTGGATCCGCGTACGGAACTGCCACGGTCCTGACGCAGGCGTTTCTGTTCAATGGCATGGATCGCCTTGGCATCGCACAGTACCTGTCACGCATCGGGCTCCTTTTGGATGGCAACAGTGGGGACGCCCTCGCGAAAGCGAAGGACCACTGGCTGAACGATGATGCGTGGCAAGGTGTTCGGCGATACGTAGAGACGACCCTGACACTCGATGACTGGTTCGAGGTGTTTATTGCCCAGGACGTCGTCCTCGACACCCTGGTATACGACCTGATCTATTCCCAGTTTGATGAAGCCATCACTGCCGAGGGCGGCGCCGACCTGGCTGTCCTGACTGAGTTTATGAAGGAGTGGCATAAGGAATCGTCTCGCTGGGTGGATTCCGTCCTGAAGACGACGATCGCCGAATCCGACGCCAACAAGAAGGTTGTATCGGACTGGGTAAGCAAGTGGAAGCAGAACGCAATAACTGATCTCAGCGCGCTTGCCAACGCTGCTGTCAGCGAAGAGGCGCTTAATGCAAGCGCCGAAGTACTGAACAAACGCCTGGCGAAAGCCGGGCTGTAAAGGGGAGCAGCAAATGTCGAAGGTATACCTGGCGTTGCAGGACAATGAAGAGTCCCGCTACATCGTGGAGGCAATCGAGGAGGACAACTCCGATGCCACAGTTATCTACCAGCCCGCAATGATCCGCATCGAAAATGAGGGTTACCTCGTCGTGAAGCGAGAGACAGTCGAAGAGAAGATGGGGCGCGACTGGGATGTTCAGGCACTGCACGTGAACCTGATTACCCTGGGCGGAAATGTCGACGAGACCGATGATGAGCTGTCGCTGACCTGGAACGAGTGACGCGAGGAGAAAATTCAAATGACCGCAAAGAGACTTAACCTGAAAGAGAAGTACCGACTGTTAACGCGCGATCTCGATTGGGACTATAGCTACGTCGATCGAAAGGACGTATTTCCCTTCGAAGAGTTCGAGGGCATCAAGATCACGGACTGGAGCAAATGGGAGGACCCGTTCCGGCTTACAATGGACGCTTATTGGAAGTACCAGGCCGAGAAAGAGAAGAAGCTATACGCAATTTTCGATGCGTTTGCACAGAACAACGGCCAGCAGCACGTAACTGACGCACGCTATGTCAACGCCGTGAAGCTGTTCCTGACCGGCGTCTCTCCCTTGGAATATCAGGCATTCAATGGCTTCTCGCATGTTGGCCGCCAGTTTGGTGGCGTCGGTGCGCGAGTGGCGTGCCAGATGCAGTCGCTCGATGAGCTACGTCATGTGCAAACGCAGATCCATGCGATGAGCCATTACAATAAACACTTCGATGGCTTCCAGGAATTCACCCACATGCACGATCGCGTGTGGTACCTGTCGGTGCCGAAGTCGTTCTTCGACGATGCCCGAAGCGCAGGCCCATTCGAGTACATGATCGCCATCGGTTTTTCGTTCGAATACGTACTAACGAATCTGCTGTTTGTACCGTTCATGTCGGGTGCAGCGTACAACGGCGATATGGCGACCGTGACGTTTGGTTTCTCCGCGCAGTCGGACGAGGCACGTCACATGACACTCGGCCTCGAGATCATTAAATTCCTGCTCGAACAGCATCCGGACAACGTTCCGATTGTGCAGCGCTGGATCAACAAATGGTTCTGGCGCGGTACACGGGTGCTCGCGCTCGTCGCGATGATGATGGACTACATGCTGCCGCAGAAGGTGATGTCCTGGCAGGAGGCGTGGGAGGTGTATTTCGAGGAAGCCGGCGAAGCCCTGTTCAACGACCTGGCCCGCTACGGTATCGAGATGCCTCCGTACGCCGAGACGGCCATTCGTGAGAAAGAGCACCTTTCTCACCAGGTCTGGAGCATCTTCTACAATTATACGCATGCGGCGGCATTCCATACCTGGATGCCGTCCGAGCAAGAGATGGACTGGCTGTCGGAGAAGTACCCGAATACTTTCGACAAGTACTACCGGCCGCGCTTCGAACACTGGATCGAGCAAGAGAAGGCAGGAGAGCGCTACTACAATGGCACGCTGCCAATGCTGTGCCAGACCTGCCAGATCCCGATGGGCTTCACCGAAATGGATGACCCAACGCTCATCTCTTATCGGCAGTCGGTTTACGAGGGCGAGCGTTACAACTTCTGCTCGGATGGCTGCAAGGACATCTTCGATTACGAGCCCGAGAAGTACGTGCAATCCTGGCTGCCCGTACACCAGATCTACCAGGGGAACTGTGGTGGCGCGGATGTCGAGACGGTGCTCAAGGACTACTACCGGATGAACCTTGGTACCGACAATCTCGACTACAAGGGATCTCCGGATGAGGCGCGCTGGAACGAGTGGCATAACCTGCAATCTGCTGAAGACAAACTGCAGAAAGCCGGCTAGACGGATCGGACAGGAGGAAT
>CBDCZL010000007.1:0-10170 GCA_965224505.1 Woeseiaceae bacterium | reverse complement strand
ACTCAAGTAAAAGAGAACCCGGTATTCCCGGGGCGGTTTAAGCTATGACTCCTGACCTGAATTGGAAACTCGCCGACATAAAGCGATTGGGCAAGGACTTGTCACTGTTGCTCGGTCTCCTGCTGAGTGCCGCTTGCGTTGCGGGGGAAGAGCACGACCTCGCGATCAACAACGGCCGTGTCATCGATCCCGAAACCGGCCTGGATGCGATTCGGCATGTCGGCGTTCGTAACGGGGTGATCGCCATCGTTTCAGAAGTCCCGTTGGACGGCGATACGGTTGTCGATGCCACGGGTTTGGTCGTTGCGCCTGGCTTTATCGACCGCAATACGTACACCCTGAGCGAGGAATTGTTCCGAGCACGCGCCGCCGACGGCGTTACGACAACGTTCAATTTTGAAGAGGGCGCGATGGATGTCTCCGCGGCCTACGAGGCGGTCGAAAATGAAGCGACGATCAATTTCGGCTTCTCATCAAGCTGGGCTTCGGCTCGCATAGCGGCGCAGTTGGGTAAGCCTATCGACGTCGAAGACGGTATCGGGCTCTACTTCAGGGGGAATGATGCGGCGCATCTCGCAGACCTCTCGAATACGCCGCTGGATGACAATGAAATGGCGTCCATGCTGCGTACCGTCGAGAGCGGATTGAGAGATGGCGCACCGGCGATCGGCATCGGCGTTGACTACATGCGGGGAGCCACCAACAAGGAAGTGGTCGCGATATTTAACCTTGCCGCGAAATACGAGCGGTCGGTGCAGATTCACATGCGCAACTGGGACGAGACACGCGACCACGGGGAGATGTTCGAGGTCATAGCAGGCGCGGTCGTCTCCGGCGCGCAGATTCATGTCAGCCATCTGAACTCCTCAAGCGCAGAGTACATCGACATCTACCTCGCGTTCATTGAGAAGGCGAATGAAGCGGGCATACCAGTCACCACTGAATGCTATCCCTATACGGCCGGTATGAACGACATTCGCTCAACCATGTACGACGATTGGCGCGAATGGCCGGACGATCGGTTTAAAGCGTATCAATGGCCCCTGACAGGCGAACGGCTTACCAGGCAAACGTTCGAAACGTACCGTGAAGCAGGCGGCCTGGTGATTATTCACTGGATGCAGACGGAGTGGGTCGACGCATGCATCGAGCATCCTCTTACACAGATTGCTTCCGACGGTGGCTGGGATGACGGCAAGACGCACCCGCGCGTCGCCGGCTCGAACTCGCGCGTTCTGGGCCGCTATGTTCGCGAGAAGGGATCGCTGTCGCTCATTGATGCCATTCGAAAGATGGCTCTGCTGCCGGCACAATCGCTGCAATCCGTGGCGCCGCAAATGGCGAAAAAAGGCCGGCTGCAGCAAGGCATGGATGCGGACATAGTGATCTTTGACCCGGATACCGTTATCGATCGGGCGACGTACTCGGAGCCGACGCTCACACCCGTCGGCATCGAGGCCGTCGTCGTCAACGGTGTCGTCGTGCTACGGCACGGCGATTTCGAAGAGGGAGCCTATCCGGGTAGAGCAATTCGCCTGGACGCTATCCGGTAAAACCGGGTTGTCGAGTGACCCGATGCCTTAGGGAGACTGAGTACGTTGAATGGAAAAATCCTTGTGGCGTTGCTTGCGACGCTGTTTTCCGGCGCCTGTGCCACGGGACCGGAGCCGCAGCCGAAAACGCTGTTTATCATCATCGACGGCGTGTCGACCGACTCGCTGGAGGCCATCGCGACACCGAACATCGACGCCATCGCGGCGGCCGGCGGCTACACGCACTCGTGGGTCGGTGGCATACTCGGCACGGAGAGCGAGACGGCAACGATCTCAGCACCGGGTTACAACCACCTGGTGACCGGCACGTGGGCCAACAAGCACAACGTCTACAGCAACGACATCAGGAACCCGGACTACAGCTACTGGGACATTTTTCGTATCGCCAGGCACCACGACGAAAACCTGAAAACCGGCATATTCTCAACCTGGCTCGACAATCGCACGAAGCTGCTCGGCGACGGGCTGGACGACGCAGGCGGCTACAAGCTGGACATCTATATCGATGGCCTCGAACACGACGAGGAGCGTTTCCCGCCACGCATGCCTGACCGTTACCTTGCCATCGATAATCAGATCGCTGCCGAAGCCGCCCGCCACGTCCGCGAATACGCACCGGACCTGTCCTGGGTCTACCTGCAGCACACCGACAACGTCGGCCACGAACACGGCGACAGCGCAGAATTCGACACCGCCGTGGTGCACGCCGACCGGCAGATCGGCCTGATCTGGGATGCGATCCTCGAACGACAGGCCGAGCATAACGAGGACTGGCTGATCATCGTCACAACCGACCACGGGCGTTCGTCGGCCACGGTCAACTCACGCGGCCGACCCGTCAAGCCTGGCCAACACCACGGTGGGCAATCGAAGCGTGAACGCACGACCTGGATTGTGACCAACAGCCGCCGCCTGATGCCACGATTCGCGGACAATCCACCCATCGTCGACATCCTGCCCTCGATCACCGATCACATGGGCATCGACATACCCACGCACATCCGCGAGCAACTGGACGGTCAGTCGTTTATCGAAGCGCGACGCTGAATCCGCATGCGGCGGTCTCGGGCGGCACGCCGATGTACGGACGGCAGGCAACAATCACCGACACTCCAGGTACGCGCACCGGTGTCGATTTTCGCCTTGATGTCGGAAAGCCCAAGCTCGAACAGGCCGGCCCATTCGCGCCAACCCAGGCACATCCCGCCACCTCGGCCACACCTTCGAAACCAGCACCCAAAAGGACCGATCAGATGCGGAAAGCTGAGGCCGAACGCGCTTCTCCTTCAAGACCGCCAGTTGCTGTCGCAGCAGGAGATTCTGGAAGGCCTGGTCACGGCGAGTCCGAAACAGCGAAGTAAGCGAATACAGAAGAATTGAGAGACACTTAGTCATCCGGATGACGCTTAACGGCCTCTCCGAAAAACTCCAGCATAATCAAGGCAGACGATTAAACGGGACAGGCTATATCGTGCGTGGGATCAGGAAGTAGCGGGGAGCCTGGTTATTAATCAGGCGGTCATCTCTGCACATTGTGACGTTTCACGCCAATGACACGCCGACTTGCGACGCAGGCCCCTAAACACCGAAACAGATTTGGTCAAATCAGGCGATCGGTATCGATCTAAGGTGCGTCTGGACAGCCCGAATTACTGACTCGTGGAGCGGCAGATTGGCCTTCTCTTTTTCCCAAGCCTCGTGGAACAAGGCTACAGTCTCATGTGCCGATTCAAGCACTAGTGTTTCTGGGAGATGGGCACGAGCGGCGAGATGCGAGAGTTCGTCCTCAGTAAACCGATCAAAGCGCTTGGTCCGGCTAAACTTCAGGGCTGCTTCGCCATCTGGAATGTACGGAACAGTCGAAAGAAGATCGTAGGCAGGTGCAAGCCTCGCGGCCCGTCGATCCGGGTAGATTAGCGACCAGTTCTTCAAGTGCATGTCGGCGTTTCCAATCAACGTATTGAAGGTAAGCCGCCGAATGAACTCACGAATATCGTGCCCGTCACCCTCCGCGCCAACGACAGTAGCGATGTTCATCGCACTGGCCTTGTCGTATTTGTTCTGTGAATAGACATCAAAGACCTGGGCACAATCCTCGATGTGAACGGCACTTCCGTCGCTAAGACGGTCAAAGCGCTCGATGGCAAGCGCTTGTCCCTTGAGCGCAGCAACATCCTCGGGGAGGTTTCCAATCGCCCCGACATCGATCAGTTCGACCGGCGGAACGTCGATGCCAATGATGCGTGCAAGCGTCATCATCGAGTATTCGTTTTCAGGTACGCCATCGTATTTCTCGGATGGGAGCTTCACGATCCAGGAACCACCGACGCCACTGGCCGGGATGGTGAGGCCACCGCTTGCTTCGGCTATTGCCGAAAACTTCAGTTGGACGCCAGCCAGCGAAAAACGCAGCGCTTTCTTGCGTTCGCGCTCGTCGCTAATATGCTCGCCCGCGTCTTCCGGAGGCCACGCCTCGTCACCTGCCGATCGCACGGTGACGGCGCCCGGCAGATCAGACCCAAGAACCCAGAGCAGGAAGAACTCGCGCCCAGGATTGACGCCCGCGCGATCAGCAAGATACGTGCGGAGACGTTCCTCCGGCAGCAGGTTGGAAAAGAAAGGCATGAGCCTCGTTTGGTACGGCCTGAACTCGGTGAGAAGTTCGCCGGCTTCGTCCCTGAACCGCAAACCGAGCGTCGGCCTGTTCTCATTAGCAATGTAGCTCTCGTTGAAAGCGAAGATCGACCGGTCGCCGGCGATGCGCGTGATCGTGCCGATGGGCTCGTCGTAGAGGAGCACTTCGAGGACCGAGACATCAGCCATGCTCATTTCCCTCCAGGCTGTAGGCCGGCCTTGCGCGCTCAGTACTACTCGGCAACGCGTGGACCGCCTGGTTCCTTAGAGCCTGGATTTGAGCGAGGGACTTGCGAACATCTTCGAGGTTCCTGGTGTGGTTTTGAAATGCGAGAACCGTTCTGTTCGCGTCACGAATGACATCCAGATCAGGAAGGACGATCTTAAGCCGTTCCAGGTCGCGCACCTGCCGCTGAAGTTGCGCAAATTCCTTGATCGCCGGATGGTCTCTTGTTGCCAGATGGATGGCCTTCTGAAGTTTGTTGTATTCCTTCTGCGACACCCGGAGAGCCTGGAGCGCTTCTTTTGACGGTGCGGCGCTTCGGATGATGGACTGGATTGCCGGGAGGGTCTTGCGAGGGGCCAGCATAACCTCGAGATCAAGGGCACGAGCCAGTTCAACCAAGCTTGAGAGTCGAAGATCGACGGCACCGTTTTCTATTTTGGAGATGTGGCTCTGCGGCAGATCCACGAGTTTGGCGAGCGCACGCTGGCTCAGACCTTTCGCCTCTCGGGCGGCCTTGAGATTTCGTGCTACTTGCTCCGTTGTATAGGCCATGCTTTTCCAAGCTAGATATGTTTTTGCATATCAATTGATCCAGTTGATATTGAATAATATATCGACTGAGAGCAAATTGGTCAAGAAATGATCTGTTTAAATAAATCATTTCTTCATTTTGATATATTAATGCATATCATACGACTGATTATCTTCGTGCTCAGCAAATCACCATCTACCATGTCAGGAATCGGGGACACGAAGTCGGCAGCGTCAAGAAAACTCGACATCGCGACAAACACAATTGACTGACATGAAGTCGCCGCTGCTTGACACTGTCAACGAAAATAACCCGGTGTCTGCATTGATTATCAGGAGGTTCTAAGCCCAGGGCCATTCGGCGAATCAGTCGCTGAACGTCCGTAGGAACCGCTGGTCTTCCTGGTCTTGATTGCAGCCGCCAAAACAACCGAAATCCCTCGCGGTGCCAGCGAATTAGAGTCGAAGGCGAGACAATCACCAGCGTGTCCCGCCAGCTGAAGTACTTCATCAACCACACGAGTGAGGCGCGTGTCGCATTGTCCGCCCGCCGGGACTTGATGCCCCTCTCCTGATACAACGCCAGTTGCTTGCGCAGGAACAGGTTCTCTGCCGCCAACGCCGCCTTTCTCCGCGGCCGCTGGATGGCATATTGGACTATCGTCGCAACCAGCCCCGCCAGCGTTCGAATGAAATCTGCGATGGCAGTTCGCAACCGGTCGATTGCTGCCAGATCCAGTCTCTGCATTTCTTGTTCTTGGTCCAGACTAAACCGTCAATTCGACCAGCATAATGGCGAATCTGCGGGTGTTCAGTAATTTTTGCGGAGCACAGATTTATTGGATGGAATTGGATGGATAATTGGAGGAAATCATGCCATCATAAATGAATGGAATTGGAGGTGTAAATGGATGGCATCCGCACACACACGCTGAGTATCACGCAGAAAACGCTAAAGCTCATCGCCGAGATCGATGAGTTCAAGGGCGCGTGGGCAGCGATCGGGCGAATTTCCCCGGAGCGCCTGAGTGCGCTGCGCCGGGTAGCCACAATTGAAAGCATTGGCTCATCAACGCGTATTGAGGGCGCAAAGCTCTCGGACCGGGAAGTCGAAAAGCTGCTTTCCGGTATCGAGATCAAGGCTTTCTCAAGTCGTGATGAGGAGGAAGTTGCCGGATACGCCGCCGTCATGGAAATGATCTTCGAGAGCAACAGCGAGATCACACTCACGGAAAATCACCTCAAGCAGCTTCATCGTGAGTTACTTCAGTACTCATCCAAAGACGAGCGCCACCGGGGTGAGTACAAGACACACAACAATCATGTCGAGGCCATCGGCCCGGACGGTGAGAGCATCGGCATTGTGTTTGAGACGGCATCGCCGTTCGATACGCCGCGCCTGATGGGCGAACTTGTGCAGTGGGCGAACGACAATCTTGAAAGCGGCGAACTGCACAAGCTAATCGTCATTGCGATCTTTGTCGTCGTGTTCCTTGCCATCCATCCGTTCCAGGACGGCAACGGGCGACTTTCGCGTGTCCTGACAACGCTACTCTTGCTACGTGCCGGATACGACTATGTGCCCTACAGCTCACTGGAAAGTATCATCGAGCAGAACAAGGACTCTTATTATCTGGCGCTGCGCCGCACGCAGGTTACGATCAGAAACGAAGACCCGGAATGGAACCATTGGCTCGATTTCTTCCTGAATGCGCTCACGCAACAAAAAGCGCGTCTTCAAAAGAAGATCGAGCGCGAGCGCCTTGTACTTGGCGATCTCCCTGACCTCTCGGCACAGATCCTCGAACTGACGCGAGAACGCGGACGGATAACGGTTGCCGAAGCGGCAAAGTTGACCGACGCCAGCCGAAATACGATCAAGGATCATCTAAGCGCCTTGACCCGCGCTGGCCACCTAACACGGCACGGCAAAGGTCGTGGCACGTGGTACGGGCTGGTCTGAGCAAGCGGACTGGCTGGGTCGAGAAACTGATCAACTTACGGTCTCTCAGCAGCAGCTCCGGAATTTATCAGTTTGACTGATCGCCATCTCCACCGATTCCAATCAGGTCATCAAGCGCCGTGGCAGACATGATGATCTTGCGCTTTCTTCGCAACTTGACCACCGTGGGATCGAAGTCGTCCTGAATATCCTGATGATTCTCAGTTATCCAGGTGTTTGACCGGTCAATCTCCTCCGCCAACAGCATTTCAAGCACGGACGATTCAGCCATCAGCGAATCGCAATCGGTTGAAAAATCCCGCCAGCGTATCTGTTTGAGGGTTTCTCCGTTGGCAAAAATGTAGGTTCGATGCGGATCATCATCCCAATCCTCATCGCGGGTGTAAACGGCGGGAGCCCGGCGGACACTTGCCTCACTCAGCGCCAGCCAACGCTTATTCTGATAGTCGAGAAAACGGCTTTTCAGTTCATCCAGTTGCGCCTCCTGTCCGGCGGCGTCGATTTTTACATCCCAGAGATACCCACCTTTCTCCTGTCTACCATGGTTTTTGCCATCAACGAATTCATGGGGAATCAACTGACGGATCGTCTCATCGCCGACCGATTTGATTTCATCGAGAATGTAGGTAGCCAACGACGTAAAAGTTGAATAGTAGAAATGCCCGTCTATGAGAAGCCTTACCCACGAAGGATGCTGGTAGGCGTAGTAGTCAATGCCGTCGTAGTCCGGAAAGTCCCGCTTACGGGCACTTTCCTGATACAGGTAATCCGCGTAGTCATAGTCGTAGAGATAGTCCACCCGTAGAGAGCCAAGGCAATTGTGCGTTTCACTGGGATTCGATGTTGAGAATCGCCAGAACTCCAACGTCACCGACTGGAACGGAGCGACGTTGAACGGCTCATAGGTTCCATCCAGCGTGGAGCTAAGCAGCGCTCTATTTAGTGACTCGCCGAAATACGAAAGAACGCCCGGATTGCCTTTCGGAATCGTGTTGATTGCGAATTGCCCACTTCGGGGCGAGGTCTGTCTAGCCCACGCGTGATCGCCGTGCCGGACAAATGGCGCAATCTCGTTGATGACGTCGCGCCCATGCTGTTCAAAAGATGTGCTCAGTAGAACAACGGCGCTATCTGAGGCGCTGCTAGGCGCTTGGTATTCTGCGACTTCGGGAATTTCACTCGCGCTTGGCACGAGATCCGGCATCGACTCGAAGTCGTAGCTATCCAATCTCACATCACCTTTGGAACTTAGCTCGGCGTAGTAGGAGCCGGTATTCGTAGAGCCATACACCGTAATGGCCGCGTGAACTGTCCAGTTGAAAACTCGAAAGCTCGAAAGTGACATTTGACTAATTTCACCGACAGATTGCTGCACCTGTTCATCTTCTTGAATCGCTGTGGCTATTGGCCGAAGTGGATTCGATTTTATGTGTGGGCCGAGGATCAACCCGCAGATTATCGCGCCGCTCACCGCAACACCGATCGCTCTGCGCTTGGTGAGATGCAGAATCCAAGGATTCAGGCCAGCCTGTTCAAGGCTGAGGTCGCACCGCGTTTCGGGATGGAACAAAAGATACGACAGAGTGGTTACAACTCCGCTGTAGGCAATTGCCGCAGCCGTGGTCGCGACCGGCAACGACAAGTTCATACCGATTCCGCTCGTCGTCGTGTACGCCGCGATCAGCAGCAAGAACCATACCACTGACATCAGAACTGCGAGCACTGCGGTCAGGACTCTGGTAACAGTCTTGTACGTTTGTGGATTTCGCTTGAGCAGGCGGTAACCCACGTACACGTAGATAATGCTGCCGCCCCCGAAACTGAACCCGTACTTGACAGCAAGGGCGAAGACTATTGTTTCAATGATGCCCAGAACGATCAGGATGATCGCGGCAATTCTCAGCCTATCCAGTGGCTTTGTCGATTCATCCATCCGACTTGCGATTCCTATTCCAACGCTGCCTCGGGACCACTTGATGAGAGGGCGTTTCTCATCGCCACCCGGATATTATCGGAACACTGGCTTATTAGGAAAACAAGCCACTACCGAATCTATTCTTGGTCGGTCTGATTGGTCGGCTTTATCGAGGCCGTAGCGCGATGACCGGTCAGTTCAAGTGCCGCGTACGCTTTCTTCCCGTACCAAAAACTATACCAATACTGTTGCTTAAGGCGAGGGGCCCGGGCGAATATTTGTTGGCCGATATCTTGCGCGTTGTTTCACGTAAGAAGACTGGAAGTCCTCACGGAACGATCTGCTCCAGCCAACTCGGGCCATTTCACTGATATGATAGTCCGGACTTGTCACGAGCGAAGCTAGACGAATAAGAATGGATCCAAGCTCGCCACTACGATCAATCTGGTTTCATCCAGCCAAGACGATCGCATTTATCGCGCACGAAAACCCTGGGTATCGTCTATTCGTTCTGCCAATCGCCGCCGGCCTTGTAACGCTGCCAACTGCTGCGTTGTTCGCTAGTGAAGACCTCGAGATAACAATTGGCTTTGTCTTGGCGTCGTTGCTGGCCTTCGGGCCAATTGGTGAATTACTGCAGGTATTCATCGGCGCTTACTTGATTAGGCTGACTGGAGCATGGCTGGGAGGAAAAGCTGCATCTCCTAGCATCCAAACGGCAATAGTCTGGGGCAATGTGCCCATAGTCGCGATGACGATTCTAGGGATCGTGGCGCTGATCTTCTCTTTTTTTCACTCTGAATTTGCCGAGGAGCCCCTGAGGTGGGGGCAGTCGCCAACCGTATCGGCAATCGGGTGGGGGCTCCTGGTATTGCAGGCTGCTCTTATTGTCTGGTCGATCGTAATTTTCCTCAAAGGCGTCGCGGTTGTTCAGGGCTTCTCCCTCCGGCGTGCTGTCCTTAACGCTTTGCTTGCATGGTCGATTCCGGCCGGAATCCTGGCAGTGTTGACGATTGGCTTGGGTTTCGCCGATAAGATGAGCTGGCTGTTTTTCGCAGGCCTTGACGAATTGGTAATGATGCATGGCCCGGAGTAATCGCACCGCGATCAATTTGATTCTAGCTACAGACGTCAGTCAGAAACTTCGATCCGCACTGGAGTTTGGTGCCGCCATCGCGTTGCTTATGGCGCTCACCGTACTCGCCATAGGTAGATTCGAGACTTACGTCATTCAAAGTCAGATAGCAGAGTCTTTTGGCCTGGCATCAACCGTGAAGGGTGAAATGGTCGCTTATCGGGCTGAACGCGGAGAATGGCCCTCGACAGCAGCTGAGCTGAGTAATGCCAC
>CBDCZL010000006.1:0-9440 GCA_965224505.1 Woeseiaceae bacterium | reverse complement strand
ACCCAATCGTCGGCTGCTTCCGCGGAAGCGCCGCGTACTCGGTGTACATTGATTGCGTGACTGCTGGGTGGCATGCAGGGGTATCCGGGGCAGGGCCGTCAAGTATAGCCTGGTGCCCTGTCCCGTAGTTCTTCGAGCTTTTCGTCAACATGCAGCGTCGAATTTTCCCGGTTCGCGCCCCGGAATGTTAATGAGAATCGTTCTCAAATTAGCATAAAAATCATACGCATATCCCGTTATGCGGACGTTCAGGAAACTGTAATAGAATCGCGCGTGATTTGGTTTACACTGGTTCGCCGGCCACGCCGGGCGAACGATATGAAGGAGACACCGTTGAGTAAAATTGCACGCCGTAAATTCATTCAGCTTTCGGCGGTAGCCGCCGCGGGTTGTGTCGCAATGCCGTCTCGGGATGCTCGTGCCGACGAGCTGCCGCAACTGGCTGAGGACGATCCGATGGCGAAGGCCATGAAATACACCCACGATGCATCGACCGTGGACCCTGCCACGAGAAACAACCCGGCGGCCGATCAGACTTGCGCGAATTGCGCGCTGATCCAGGGTAAGGAAGGCGATGCCTGGCGCCCGTGTCAGATTTTCCCCGGAAAAGCTGTCGCTGCCGCCGGATGGTGTTCGGTGTGGGCGCCTAAAGCCTGATTGCGGTGCCCTTGCCGCGGAGGCCAGGGTTGGCCGTTAGCGGTATTTAAGTCGTCAGTCGGCGAATCACGGATTGCCAGGATTGTGAACCGGCGACGCTGAGCCTTTGCCTTGCGCCGGCCGGACCCGCCGCCGACTTCAGGCGAGCGTTCGGGTACAATCTTCGCGGTTCTCAATTCACACCCAACAGCGCGGAGAATGCTCTTGTTCGAACAACTCCAGCCGGTTCCGCCGGACGCCATTCTGCGGCTCATCGCCGAAAGCAAAGCCGATCAACGGGCTGAGAAAATCGACCTCGGTGTCGGTGTTTACTTTACCGCCGACGGCCGCACCCCGGTCCTCGATACGGTCAAGGAAGCCGAGCGCCGGATTCTCGAAACCCAGGACAGCAAGTCCTATCTCGGCACCGCCGGATCGGCCGCGTTCAACGCCGTAATGCAACAGCAAACGTTTGCGACTGCCGAGTTCGACGAGCGCCTGATCACGGTGCAGGCACCGGGCGGTTCGGGTTCTTTGCGTCTCGCTGCGGGGTTGCTCCACAAAACGCGTCCCGGTGCGACGCTGTGGGTGTCGGAGCCGACCTGGGCGAATCATGTGCCGTTGCTGGGCAGCGTTGGATTCGAACTCAAGCCTTATCCCTACTACGACACGTCGCGGCACGTCATCAGGATCGACGAGATGATCGCCGCGCTCGAAACCGCGCAAAAAGACGATATCGTCGTGCTGCACGCCTGTTGTCACAATCCAACCGGGCTCGATCCGTCGCAGGAGCAGTGGCGCGCAATTGGCGATGTGATTGCAGAGCGCGGTCTTCTGCCACTAATTGACATGGCCTACCAGGGCTTCGCGAACGATTCTGATGCCGACGCGTTTTCGATCCGTCATATGGCGCCCCGCGTTCCGGAGATAGTGGTCAGTAATTCCTGCTCGAAGAACTTCGGTTTGTATCGCGATCGCGTCGGATCGCTGTCGGTGCTCTGCGGCGACAGTGCGACGCGGGATGTCGTGGCAAGCCAGCTCAGCGGGCTCGCACGCACACTGTATTCCATGCCGCCCGATCACGGCGCGTCGATCGTTGCGACGATCCTCGGCGATGGCGATCTCAAAGCACGCTGGATAGAGGAAGTGAACGAGATGCGGGATCGTCTGCGGTCCATGCGCGTCATGCTCAACGACGCGCTGACCGAAAAAGCACCGGCGCACGATTTCTCTCACCTCACGCGCGCGGCGGGCATGTTCTGCTACCTCGGTATTTCGAAGGCGCAGATCGCGCGTCTCAAGGAAGACTTCGGTATCTACATGGTCGATTCGAGCCGCATCAACGTCGCCGGTATTACGCCCGCAAACGTGGACTACCTCGCCTCGTCGATAGCGGCGGCGTTGTAGCGCCGGACAGGGGCTACTGCCCGTCGAGTATTGCCGGGGGTGACCAGATCAGCTGACTGTCGGTGCCGATGTTCAACCGCCTGGCGGCACCCGCATTGAGTTCGAGCACGTACTTCACGGGCTCCGATGAACCGCGTGACGCGAGCGTCAGCGGTTTGGCGTCGTGTACGATGGACGAGACGCTGCCGTCGGCTCGGGCGTAGACGAGGTCGAGCGGGATGTACGTGTTTTTCATCCAGATCGAGCGGATGCCCGGTTGCGGGTAGACAAACAGCATCCCGGCATCGGACGGCAGGTCGTAGATATTCATGAGTCCGTTGCGCTGCTGCTCGACCGTCGTGGCGAGCCAGATCGTGAGTTCATGTCGCCGCCCGTCGTCGGCTTCGACGATCAGCGTGTCCCGCGTGTAACGCTCGTCGAGAACGTGAGGCGGCAGCTCGGGAGCAGCTTCCTTGCAACCGCCCAGGCACGACAAAGTCAGAACCGTAAATGCCAGCCTGAGCATCATCTGACACCCCAGTCGACGATTCCTCTGAACGCGAAATCCGTAATCGTAATCGCTCCGTCCCCGTTCATTTCGGCCAGAGGTCCAATGCAGTGCACATCGCCGCCCACGGTATATCGTTCGCCGTCCAGGCGATTCTGCCGATTGATGTCGCTCCAGCAAACACCGAGATCCGAGGTCGTGAAGAAGCGCCCGCTGCCCTCGACGGTGACGGTCAGGTTGGCGGGCAACGCGTCCCGGGTTTCGCCAGGTTTGAGACTCGGGATGCCGATGATGACAACGAAGCGTTCGTCCGATACGTCGCTCGCAAACCGGAGGCGTACGCCGTTGTTGTCCGGGCGAAGCATGCTTTCGCATTCGAGATCCGACCCGCTTTGCGCATTTACGGAGCCTGACAGGGTGCCGGACAACTTCATGCTGAAGCCTGCTCCGGCGCCACAGGGAGACCGCTTCAAACCCGGAGCAGAGCCCTGCGTTGCGGCCGCGGCTTCGGTCCTGGCAGGCGATGCGGTGTCGCCGGAATTGCAGGCAGCGGAGAAAACAAATGCCGCCAGCGCCATGAAATACAGGCGTTTTTTCGATTTTTCGTCAGATTGTTGCAATGTGGCATTGTCAGGCTGGTCAGAATGGGGGGCAATACTACTTAATGCCCGCGAAAATAGTACAAAAAAGTCTGCGACCGGCTGGCCTCAACAGGCATCCTTTTCAGGGCCGCTGACTTTTGTCTTATCGGGCCCTAAAATGTCACGCCGCCGCAGCGAACGGAGTACTGAATGAGCGTCAGGGAACAATTCCAAAAACTCGAAGCACATGCCAGCGGTTTGATTATCGGGCAGTCGCATCTGATCAATCGCATGCTGATTGCACTGCTTTGCGACGGCCATCTGCTGGTCGAAGGGGCACCGGGTCTGGCTAAAACGCGCGCCATCAAGGTCTTGTCCGAGAGCATCGAAGGTGATTTCCATCGCCTGCAGTTTACGCCCGATCTGTTGCCCGCCGACCTGACCGGAACCGACATCTATCGGCCGCAGGAAGGGACGTTCGAGTTTCGTAAAGGTCCGTTGTTTCACAATCTGATTCTCGCCGACGAGATCAACCGAGCACCCGCGAAAGTGCAGTCGGCGTTGCTCGAAGCGATGGAAGAGCGGCAGATCTCCGTCGGAGAGCGCAGTTACCCGCTCGAAGATCTGTTCATGGTCATGGCGACGCAGAATCCCATTGAGCAGGAAGGTACGTATCCGCTGCCTGAAGCCCAGCTTGACCGTTTTCTCCTGCACGTCGAGGTGAATTATCCTTCGGTCGAAGACGAGCGCCGTATTCTCGTGCTCAATAGGGATGAGGCAAAGTCGGGCGAGCGCGATGCGTTTCAGCCGCCCGAGCTGCTGTCGCGCCAGTCGATTTCGCAGGCACGTATGGACATTCTGACGCTGCATCTCGCGGAAGAACTCGAGAAATACATCGTCAACGTCGTCGTGGCAACGCGCAATCCCGGTGCGGTCGAGTCCTCGCTCGACGGTCAGGTACTGTATGGCGCGAGTCCGCGCGCCAGTATGGGCATCGATCGCGCGGCGCGTGCACATGCGTGGCTGGCCGGCCGTGATTATGTTGGCCCGGAAGATATCCAGGCCGTTGCACCGGACGTGTTGAGGCACAGGCTCGTGCTTAGTTTCGAGGCTGAGGCCGACGGCGTGGACGCCGGCTCGGTCATACAGGGCATTCTCGACGGAGTCGGGGTGCCGTAAGTGGTGCACCGGGGTCACATGCCAGCCGATGCGTCGCCGGTCCGCGTCAGTCAGCCCGGCCTGATACAGCTCAATGCACCCGCGCGGGCGATCGCGCTCGACGTGTTGCGTGTCAACTCCCTGCAGACCGGCGCGTACGTATCGCACTTTCGCGGCCGCGGCATGGAGTTCGACGAGTCCCGGCCGTATCAGCCGGGTGACGACCCGCGCAGTATCGACTGGCGCGTCACCGCACGCAGTACGACGGCGTATACGAAGTTGTTTCGTGAGGAGCGCGAAAGACCCGTGCTCGTCGTCGTCGATCTGCGCGCGAACATGCACTTCGCGACCCGCGGTTGCTACAAGTCGGTCAATGCAAGTCGGGCCGCGGCGCTGATTGCGTGGGCCGCACATCATCGCGGAGACCGTCTCGGCGGCATCGTGTTCGGCGACACGGTGCACCGGGAACTGAAGCCGCGACTGGGCCGCCGGGCTGCGCTGAGATTTGTGCACGAAGTGGTTGAACATCCCGACTGGGAGACGGACTCGGCGCGGAGCGGCAGTGATGCCCTGACGCAGGCGATGGCCGCGCTGCGGCGGGTCGCACGTCCGGGCAGCCTGGTGGTCGTGATCAGCGATTTTCTCGGCTTCGACCGCGGTGCCCAGAGCTATCTGTCCAGCGTCGCGCGGCACAACGAAGTGCTGGCCGTGTTCATGAACGATCCGATCGAACGTAAATTGCCGCCGCCGGGCCGCTACCGTGTCGTTGCCGACGATGACGAGATGGTCATCGATACGCTGCCGCCCGGTGCGCGCAAGGATTATGCGCAGGCGTTTGCGGGCCGCCTCGATGCGCTGGAATCGTTTTGCCAGCGCTACGGTGTGCATCTGATGCCGATGTCGACGACTGACGATCCGGTCGCATCGCTGCAGGCCGCGCTGGGCAGGAGGACGCATTAGATGGAGCCGAGCGAGCTGCCATTACGCGATCTGCACCTGCCCGACGCGGTCGGCTGGTGGCCGCTGGCACCCGGGTGGTGGGGGGGTCATTGCAATCGCATTGCTCTTATTCGGCTGGTTTGCATTGCGAGCCTGGCAAAACTGGCAGTTCAACGCGCCACGTCGTCACGCGCTTCGCCGCCTTGAGGTCATCGAGGCGGAATACCTTAAGCACCGCAATCCAGTGGTGCTGGGTCAGGCGGTGTCCGAGTTGCTGCGGCGTGCAATGCTGGCCTATACACCGCGCGAGGACATTGCGGGCCTGACCGGTAACGCGTGGCTTGAGTGGCTGGATCGCGATCTTCCGGTACCCTATTTTCACACCGAAGGTGGCCGGAGTTTGCTGAAGTTGCCGTATCGCAATCCGGACGGCGACATCCCGGATGTCGATGTCAACGCGCTGCTCACCGCGGTTCGGATGCGCATCGCCCGTCCGTTTCGGGGCGACCGCTGATGTGGTCGCTGGCGTGGCCGTGGGCGTTAGCGGCACTGCCGTTGCCGCTGTTGGTTCGCCGCCTGCTTCCCGAGGCTACAGGAACGTCCGAGGCCGGGCTGCGCGTGCCGACCCTCAGTTCGTTCTCGCCGCTGCGCGATCGATCGGGTGCGGAGCGGCTCTACCACTGGCGCTTCTGGGTTGCCGTGCTGAGCTGGTTGCTGCTGGTGCTCGCTGCCGCGCGGCCCGAGCGGGTGGGCGACGAACTCGAGGTGCCGGTTGCGGGCCGCAACCTGATGCTGGCCGTCGATCTGTCCGGCAGTATGGATCAGAAGGATTTTGAGCTGGCCGGTCGTCGCGTCGATCGCCTGACGGCAACCAAAGCCGTGGCTGGCGACTTCATTGCGCGGCGCGAAGGCGATCGCATTGGCCTGATTCTGTTTGGCGAACGTGCCTACCTGCAGGTGCCGCTGACACTGGACCGAGAAACGGTCAATGTGCTGCTGCTCGAAGCTGCGATCGGTCTGGCAGGTGAGCGCACGGCGATCGGCGATGCGATTACGCTGGCAGTGCGACGGGCGCATGAACATCAGAGCGAGACGGGCGATCAGGTACTTGTGCTGCTGACCGACGGTGCCAATACCACGGGCGAGGTCGATCCGATCAAGGCAGCCGAACTCGCGCAGCAAATCGGGCTGCGTGTCTACACGATCGGAATCGGCGCCGAGCAGCTCGAAGTGTCGTCGTTGATCGGCGGGACCCGGCGCATCAATCCGTCGGCCGACCTCGACGAGGAAACGCTGACGAAGATCGCAATGCTGACGGGCGGTAAGTACTTTCGGGCAACCGATACCGCGAGCCTGCAGGAAATCTACCGGCTCGTCGATGAACTCGAGCCTGTCGAAGAGCCCGAGTCGGGCTTTCGGCCCGTCAAATCCTGGTTTCACGTGCCGCTCGGTGCGGCGTTCGGTCTGGTCATGCTTGCGTGTGCGATCAGCCTGCTCGGCCGGCGGTCTGCACGCCGGCGCATGGGGTTGCAGACCAGTGCCGGCTGAGTTTCACTGGCTGCGGCCCGAGTGGCTGCTCGCGATTCCGGCCGTTGTTGCGGTCGCTGCGTTGTTGTCACGCGGCAGGCTCGGTGCAGGCGGCTGGGCGAACGTCGTCGATAAGGCGCTGATGCCGCATGTGCTGTCGAGTTCGCCAGGCCGCGGTTCGGACTATCGATGGTGGTTGTTGGGTCTTGGCGGCGTCGTCGCATCGGTTGCGCTGGCGGGCCCCGTCTGGCAGCGAATCGAGCAACCGGTCTTCCGTGCAGACCAGGCATTGGTCGTCGCTCTGGACCTGTCCCGTTCCATGGATGCCGAGGATATTGCACCGAGCCGGCTGGGCCGTGCAAAGCTGAAAATTCTCGATATTCTGGAGCGGCGCCGCAGCGGCCAGACGGCGCTTGTCGTTTACTCTGCGAATGCGTTTACCGTGACGCCGTTAACCGACGACACGGACACGATTGCGGCGCTGGTCAACAGCGTATCCACCGACATCATGCCAAGCCGCGGCAGCTATCCGAGGTGGCCATCCACAAAGGCCAGCAATTACTGGAGCAGGCCGGGGCGCGGTTTGGCGAAGTGCTGCTGATTGCCGATGGAGGTGCGTCGCCGGCGGCCGAACGCCGCGCCCGAGAGCTCAAAGATGCGGGATACAGTTTGTCGATACTCGGCGTCGGTACCCAGGAAGGCGCGCCGATTCCAAAGCAAAGCGGTGGCTTCGTCACCGACCAGTGTGGCCGTATTGCCGTCCCGCAACTCGAGTCGAACGGCCTTCGGCGGCTGGCCGCCGCGGGTGGCGGTCGTTATGTCGAACTCGATGCCGGTAACGGCGATCTCGACGCATTGTTTACGGGCGACATCATCGGTGCGGGACGGGCGGTCAGCGACGATACGCTGGCAACGGACCGCTGGCGCGAAGAAGGTCCGTGGCTTGTGCTGCTGCTGCTGCCGCTCGGCGCACTCGCATTTCGGCGCGGCTGGGTGATTGTGTTGTTGTTCGCCGTTGTGCCCTTGGCCAGGCCCGTGCAGGCCGCGGAGTGGGCCGATCTGTGGTTGAACAAGAATCAGCAGGCGCAGCGCGAGCTGGAAAGCGGCAATACCGCTGCCGCGGTCGAATTGTTCGACGATCCGGAATGGCAGGGCGTTGCGCGCTATCGGGCGGAGGACTTTGCCGGCAGCGCCGACCAGTTTGCAAGGCGCGAAGATACGAGAAGTCTCTACAATATGGGCAACGCGCTTGCCATGCAGGGGGAACTCGACAAGGCCATCGACGCCTATGAAAACGTGCTTGAGCTGGAGCCTGACAACGAAGATGCGCAACACAATCTCGATCTCGTAAAAAGTCTTAAAGACCAGCAGCAGCAAGCGCAGCAAAGCGAGGGCGACGATGCGTCGTCGACCCAGAATCCGAGTGGCGATGGCGAACAGTCGGAGCAGCAGAGCGACCGGACCCAGGACGGCTCCGACGGGCAGTCGGATGGAGAGCCCGACAACAGTGAAATGGCCGAACGCGAAGAAGAAATGAGCGAGGAAGACATGCAGGCG
Organism: Woeseiaceae bacterium; assembly: GCA_965224505.1. Classification (GTDB taxonomy): domain Bacteria; phylum Pseudomonadota; class Gammaproteobacteria; order Steroidobacterales; family Woeseiaceae; genus UBA1847. The sequence goes on along the minus strand of CBDCZL010000006.1, from coordinate 1,148 downwards.
CTGCAGGAGGAGTTGCAGCGTGCGGCGGAAGAGGCCGGGCAGGACGAAAATTCGCAACCGTTGTCGGAGGCGGAGCTTGCCGAGCGCCGCGAGCAGCAGGCCGAACAACAGGCGATGGAGCAGTGGTTGCGCCGCGTACCCGACGATCCTGGCGGTTTATTGCGCAACAAGTTCCGCTACCAGTACAAGCGCAGCGGCCGGGATCAGGACGGCAACAGTGTCTGGCCGGACAATGAGGTGCAGCCATGGTGACGTCCCGTATCCGCGGTTTCCTGTTACTCGCCGCCGTGACGTTGACCGGCGGGTTCTGGCCGGCTACGCAGGCGTTTGCGGCTGCGACGGCGACAGTCGATCGTTCATCCGTCGATCTCAATGAGTCCTTTAGTCTTGAGGTCGTCGTTGAGGATAACATCGATATCGAACCCGACTGGAGTGTCCTCGATCGGGACTTCTACCGCGGTCAGGTCTCGAAAATGAGCAATACGTCGATTATCAACGGCCAGATACGCCGCAGCCGTACCTGGGAAATCGTGCTGATGGCGAAGTCGAACGGCAGCAAGACCATCCCGTCGATCAGAGTGGGCAATGTTGCGACCGAGCCGCTCACGATCGCTGTCAATGAGCCGACCGAACTGCCGCCCGGCGAAGCTGACGTGTTCGTAACGAGCGAAGTGGACAGTGCGGAGACCTTTGTGCAGGCGCAGGTTCTGTATCGCATCAAAATTTACCTTGCCGTGCAGACGCGTCAGGCCGCATTGCACGATCCCGGCATTACGGGTGCCGAAGTGCTCGTGGAACTCGTCGGCGATGAGCAGCATTACGATGCAGTCCTCAACGGCCGCTCGTATCGTGTCGTCGAACGCCTGGTCGCAATCTATCCGCAGGAGAGCGGAAAGATTTCGATTTCGCCGGCGCGCTTCGAGGCCAGGGTCATGCGCGACGGCCGAATTACCGGCCGTAAGGTGTTTTATTCGAATGCACATTCCATCGAAGTGCAGCCGATCCCGGCACCGCCGGCCGATTATCCCGACGCTGCGTGGCTGCCGGCACACAATGTCGAGATCAGCGAGGAATGGTCCCGCGAACCTGACCGGCTCGAAGCCGGCGAACCCGTGACCCGGCACGTCACGATCAGCGCTCTTGGACAA
>CBDCZL010000005.1:0-13832 GCA_965224505.1 Woeseiaceae bacterium | reverse complement strand
GCTTTTCGAAGGCCATCTAATGTTCTGTAACAGACCCTATCCGACCTCTGTCAGCCAGCCGTGCGTATCCGGCGCCAGGCCGTACTGAATGTCCTGCAGCGCCTTGCGAAGGCGCTCGGTGTTCGGTCCCGGCTGCCCGTCACGCACGGCAATCTCATTTCCCTTGTACACCAGGGCGCCGACCGGCGACAGACACGCCGCGGTTCCCGACAGCGCTGCCTCATAGCCTTTCACAAGTTCCAGCAGTTCCGACACTGTAAAATTGCGTTCGCTGACGGAATAGCCGTTGTCCGCTGCGAGCTTCAGTATCGAATCGCGCGTCATACCGTGCAAAAATGAGCTGTCCAGCGGTTTGGTAATGATTTCCCCGTCGCCGATCAACAGGAAATTTGCCGCACCGGTTTCCTGAACGTCGCCGTTCGGGCAAAACAACACCTGGTCCACGCCGAACTTCGCCTTGGCCTCCAGCGTGGGTCCGAGTGCCGCCGCGTAGTTGCCGCCGGTTTTTGTGCTGCCCAATTGCTCTGTGGATCGGGCCCGCTGATCCTCCACGAGCAGCTTGAGCGCACGCGCCCCGCCGGCAAAATAATCGCCAACCGGCGATACCAGCACAAACAATGTCGCTTCGGTAGACGGCGATCCGGCAGCACCGATGTTTTCCAGAGTTCCAATCAGGGTCGGCCGAATATAGAGCGAACTCGGTGGTGACGGGATGTCGTCGATATGCTTTGCGACCAGTTCCGTCACCATGCCCGCAAGCAGGTCCGAGTCCGGCACCGGCAGACGAAGCGAAGCCGCACTTCTTCGCATGCGAGCGACATGATCGTCAAGACGAAAGATTCGCGCTCTGCCATCGCTCCAGCGATATGCCTTAAAACCTTCAAAACAGGTGCTCGCGTAGTGAAACACATGTGCGGCCGGGTGCAGTTGCAGCGGTCTCAGCGGTTCAATCGATGGCTGCTGCCAACGGTCATTTTCATAGCGAACGATCGCGAAGCAATCGCAAAACTCGGTGCCGAAAGCGCCCATGGGATTCCCAATTTACGTAATCGAAGGAGCGTAACTTTGCATGAAATTCGCCACGCTTGCCAGCGCATCGACCCAGGGTAAATAATCATTTATACTGAGTCTAAAGGAATCCGTATGCGCAGAATAATTATAACTATTTTTGTTGTGCTCTCTTCACCTGTGGCTCATTCGCAATCCTGTAACGACCTGCGAGATCTCGGCGACAGCCTGACCGTGGGTCTGCCGGTGGCTGCCATGGCCCTGACCGCGCTTAAGCGAGACGGGGAAGGAGGCATTCAACTCGGCAGATCGATGGTCCTGACAGGCGCCGGCGCCGGCGCCTTCAAGGCGATAGGCGACAAAACCCGTCCGGACGCGGGCACGGGACGGCAGTCGTTTGTTTCCGGCCACAGCGCCGGTGGCTTTATCGGTGCATCATATCTCTACACACGTTACGGCAAAGGCTGGGGCATCCCGGCCTATGGCCTGGCCATATTGACGGCCTACAGCCGGGTGTGTGCGCAGAAGCACTTTGCGGACGACGTGCTGGGCGGTGCACTCGTGGCCATGATGGCGAACTGGTACTCAACTTCCCCGGTTGAAGGGAGCGGCCGCCTGTATCCGAGCTTCAGTTCCAATGGCATTGAGTTGTCGTTCAGCGGTTTCTTCGACGGCAATCGTCATCCACGAAACGTCGACGAGTTCGACCCCCGTTTTCGGGTAGTGTTCGAATTTGGACCCGTCGTGCAGGATAAGAACATCGTCCGATCGCCGAACGACGGTCTGACAGTGGACCTCGAAGCGCTCGAAACCGAGTTCCACATGACGGCAAGAATGATCGTGGATTGGTACATCAACGATCGAAACGAATTCAGGTTCTGGTATGGCCCGATGGGCATGACGGACTTTGCCAGTCCCACACAACCGTTTACGATCGGCGAGACGACCTTCGGTCCCAATGACGAAAACGGCAGGATATTCGACAGTAATTACCGCTGGTGGGACGTACGCGGAACCTGGCGCTACAAACTGATCGACAACGAACGCTGGACACTGCGCGCCGGTCTTGGGGCGCAGTTCAGCCGCACGGAGTTCGAAGTCGAACAACGCACGATGGTGCCAGGCCCGATTACGGCTGCGAGCCACGCCGAGGAGTCGGTGTTTTCACCGATGCTTCATCTTTCCGCGGCTTTCCGGCTCAACGACAAATGGTCCATCGAGGCGGAAATCGACGGTAGCTCGATCGAAGTGGAGCGCTACATCAACAGCGGTGTGATGCTTCGTTACCGTCCGACGCCGATTTGGGATTTGTCGATTGGCGGAAGACTGATCAGCGGCCGGCTGGATCGCGAAAATTTGTTTAACGAGGTCGAAACGTCCGACGTTACATTTCAGATTGGCCGATCCTTCTAACCCGGGGACTGCTAACGCCAGTGCGGGCCAGGGCCTGTTAACACTAATGTTAACAGGCCCTAGAAAAATCCGTGCGTGACACTCAGCACGAGGTCGCCAACTTCGAGTTCATTTTTGAGGCGGGCATCTGACACCGAACGGTCGAGGTAGCGATAACCAATGCCGAGTTCCCACTCCGGTGCTGCGCGCCAGTTAAACAACAGCCCGGCACTTAGGAAACGGTCGCTGCCGCCATAGCCATCGGCATGTGCATCCAGCCGCCAGCGTTTGGAAAGCGTGACATTGGCCCGAAGACTCGCAAGCGCCTTCGTTTGCTTCAGTTGCGCCCTGGCGAATTCGACCACGTCGTTGTCGCGTGGCGATCCCCGAAACTGCGTGACGTCGAGCAATGTCTCAAGATACTGCACGCCACCACCGATACGCAGCGAAAAACGTGCGTTGTCGATGAGTCGATACCGGTAGACCGCGCGCAGTTCGACGAGGTTGTAGCGGGCTTCCAGATTGGTATCCGCTGACGGCGAAAAGCGCTTTCCGGCAAAGTCAAAGTCGCCAGGCAGTACCTTCGACGGTTCGAACTCAATCAGTTCCATCGGTGCTACGAACAGACCCCATTCGTGCCGCGGCGAGGAGAAATACTCGAACGAAACACGCGAGGTAAAATCGAATTCATTTTCGGCGGTCGCAAGATCGATGATCGACCCATTCGCCGGAGGACTCGCAAACAGGTTTTTGTCCTGTGTCACGGGACCGTACTCGAGCGAAAACACATATCTCGGGCGGGTTTGGTAGTCCTCGTTCATTCTCACGCCGGATTTCGACGGGTCATAAGCCACCCGCACGCCAGCACCGTCTGAAAGATCCGGACTCACGCTCAATGCCCCGTCGCGAGGCGTCGTAAAGAACCAGTTCCATAGCAGTCCATTACTCGCACCCGCCAATACGTCATCGCGAAAGTGCTTTCTGGCGCGTATTCTCGAATAACCCACGAATCCCGCCGCGAGGGTCGCTGGAATCCCCCAGCTGTTTCCGTAGCGCTGACGAATAAACTCGGAACCGGCAAATGCGGCCGTCGTATGCCCCGAAGGAAATGATCGCTGGTCTGAGGCATCCGGGCGGCGGCGCTCTGCGGTAAACTTGACAAGATGGGCAGCCGCGCCCGCGCTGAGCAGTGTTTTCGTTAGCTGCCGGGTGCCTTCGCGATCGCCCGACCACCAGGCACCAAGATATCCTGCGGCCGGCAATCCAATTTGCACCCAGTCACCAATTTCTGCCAGATCGCGATCCCGTTGTGTCGTCGCGGACTGGGATACTTCCGCAATCAGAAACAAAACCCCGATCAGAACACACCTGCTTATCGCCATCCGTTTAGCCTCAATCTAATTGTTTAGATTGATTCTACACCAACTAACTAGAATGTGGGTGGCGTACAGGCGGTGATTAACGTACACACGGTATTGCGCGGATTGCGGAAGCCATGCGGACGCTGACTCCGAAAGTAGTAGGCATCCCCCTCTCGAAGCAGCGCCGACTCATCGCCCACGGTCACTTCGAGGCAACCGCTCAGGATGATGCCGCACTCCTCACCGTCGTGGGTAATGGCATGACGTCCGGTACCCGCCCCAGGCTGATAACTCTCCTTGAGAAACTGAATCGATCGGTGGTCGAGGTTTCGACCAACCTGGCGATACGATACGCCGCCGTCCGCGATTTCGGTCAGCTCCTCGGCACGATAGAACACCCGTTCTGCTGTGTCGGTGTCGTCGCTGAAGAACTCACTCAGGCTGACAGGAATACCGTCGAGCACTTTCTTTAACATGCTCACGGTTGGATTGACCCTACCAGCCTCAATCTGCGATATTGTCGCATTCGCCACTCCGGATTGCCGCGCCAGTTGCCGCTGCGATAATCCGGATCGGGTGCGAACCTGTCGCAGCCGTGTGCCCGTATCCTGTTGCATCTGCTGTTTGCCTCCGAACTGTTTAGCTTAGTAAACATTTTGAACCAACGATCCTTTAGAATCAAACACTTGCGAAAACCAACATAACCCATTGTTTAACATCCGTACTCGGGCGTACACTTGCACACCTAACGCATGAGGAGTGAATGCCATGTCTGTGCCGCAGCCGCGAAAAGAGGCTTATTGGTTGCCGTTTACCGCGAATCGCGACTTTCTGAAGAAACCGCGTGTCATCAAAGGCGCGTCAGCACATCACTACATCCGTGAGGATGGCGAGCGGCTCTATGACACGTTTTCCGGGCTCTGGACGACGGGCGTCGGCCATTGTCATCCAAAGATCGTTGAAGCCGTGCAGCAGCAGGTCTCGTCACTCGATTACTGCATGACCTTCAACGTCACCAACGACCAAGCGTTCGCGCTGGCCGAGCGCGTAACGTCCATGGCACCGGACGGCATCGAGCACTGTTTTTTCACCAATTCCGGCTCCGAGTCCGTCGACACGGCGCTCAAAATAGCGCTCGGCTATCACCGTGCTCGTGGAGAGGGTAACCGTACACGGCTGATCGGCCGCGAGCGCGGCTACCATGGCGTCAATTTCGGCGGCATGTCGGTCGGCGGCATGGTACCGAATCGGAAAGTATTCAGCCCGGCGCTGCTTCCCGGTGTGGATCACATTCGGCACACCTTCGATCTTGAACATGCGGCGTTTTCAAGAGGGCAACCGGCGTGGGGTGGACATCTCGCAGACGATCTCGAACGGCTCTGCGCGCTGCACGACGGCAGCAATATCGCTGCCGTCATCGTTGAACCCGTCGCCGGCTCCACAGGGGTACTGCCGCCTCCCGCAGGCTATTTGGAGCGCTTACGTGAAATCTGCGATAAGCACGGTATCCTGTTGATATTTGACGAAGTTATTGCCGCATTCGGCCGTCTTGGCCACGCCTACGGCGCACAACGATTCGGCGTGACTCCGGACATCATTACGACCGCCAAGGGACTGACCAACGGCGTAATCCCAATGGGCGCGGTGCTGGTACGCGATTCGGTGTACGACGCTTTCATGCAGGGCCCCGAACACATGATCGAGATGTTCCATGGCTACACCTACTCCGGACATCCGGTCGCCGCAGCGGCGGGCCTTGCGACTATGTCGGTCTACGAGGAGGAAGGCAGCTTCGATCAGGCGAGCGCGCTTGAACAGCACTTTGAGGATCTGCTGCACTCGTTTGCCGATCACCCGCTCGTGATCGACGTGCGCAATTTCGGACTGATGGGGGCCATTGAGATGGCGCCGCGCGAGGGTGCACCCGGTGCCCGGGGCGGCGAAGTCCACAAGAAGTGTTTCTGGGATGAGAATCTGGTCGTGCGCAACGGCATGGACACACTGCAGTTCTCCCCATTCTTAAATTCTGACGCCGACGAAATGGAGCAGTCGTTTGCCGCCATTCGCGGTGTGCTCGATACAGTTAAGTAAGCGGAGGCACCATGAACGCCACACCTGCACAGAACATTGACACAGCCCACACCGTGGGCCACTACATCAACAACGCCGATGTCGCCGACGACAATCGCCCGCAACCCGTGACTGACCCGGCCACGGGCGACGTCACAAAGCACGTTGCGATGGCGTCAAAATCCACGGTCGAAGCCGCCATCGATGCGGCCGAAGCCGCCTTTCCGGCGTGGCGGAACACACCGCCGGCGAAGCGCGCGCGCATCATGTTCCGCTTTAAGCAGTTGCTTGAAGAGCACGCTAACGAGATAGCTGCCGCCATTACCGATGAACACGGCAAGGTACTCGACGATGCACTGGGTGAGTTCGGCCGCGGCGTCGAGGTCGTCGACTACGCCTGTGGGATTCCGGAATTACTCAAGGGCGAGTACTCACGCAATGCCGGGCCGGGCATCGACAGTTGGTCGGACTTTCAGCCGCTCGGCGTCGTCGCGGGGATCACGCCGTTTAACTTTCCGGCCATGGTACCGATGTGGATGTATCCGATGGCAATCGCCTGCGGCAATACCTTCGTCCTGAAACCGTCGGAAAAAGACCCGACAGCGCCGTTACTCGCCGCGCGGCTGTTTAAAGAGGCTGGTCTGCCGGACGGTGTCTTCAACGTCGTCAACGGCGACAAAGAGGCCGTGGACACACTGTTACATGACGAGCGCGTCCAGGCGATCAGCTTTGTGGGCTCCACACCGATCGCCGAGTACATCTACGCGACCGGCACAGCCAATGGCAAGCGTGTACAGGCACTTGGCGGCGCAAAAAATCACGCCATCGTGATGCCGGACGCCGACATCGACAACGCAGTCAGCGCACTGATGGGTGCGGCATTCGGTTCCTGCGGCGAGCGTTGTATGGCCATCTCCGTTGCGGTATGCGTAGGCGACGTCGTCGCAGACGAGGTGGTGCAGAAGCTTAAGGCTGAAATCGGCGGACTGAAAGTCGGCGCAGGCAACGACACGTCGAACCACATGGGACCGCTCGTGACCAGGGCGCACCATGACAAGGTACGCAGCTACGTTGACCTCGGCGTCGAGGAAGGTGCCGACCTCGTCGCCGATGGCCGAGGCCTCGTGGTAGAGGGCTGTGAAAACGGATTTTTCCTGGGGCCCTGCCTGTTCGATCGTGTGACAGCAGACATGCGTATCTATCAGGAGGAAATTTTCGGCCCCGTGTTGTGCGTGGTACGCGCCGAATCGGAAGAACAGGCCATGCAGTTGATCAACGACCACGAATACGGCAACGGCACCTGCATCTTTACGCGTGACGGCGAGGCCGCCCGCTACTTTGCCGACAACATTCAGGTCGGCATGGTCGGAATTAACGTTCCACTGCCGGTACCGGTCGCATACCACAGCTTCGGTGGCTGGAAACGTTCGCTGTTCGGCGACCTGTTTGCCTACGGACCCGACAGCGTCCGCTTCTATACGCGACGGAAAACCATCACACAGCGCTGGCCATCGGGCGGCGTGCGTGAAAAAGCGCAGTTTTCGTTTCCCGGACGTCAATAACCGTCACCGACGCAAGGCAATTCGAAGGTACACCCCCCGGGCGACGACTACAGTCGCCAACCCAGGGCAATTCGAAGGTACAATCGCGGTCAGGAGAATTAAGGAACCACTCCGGGAGACCGCGATGAACCGACTTGCCTGCCTGACCGTTCTGCTGACAGCCACCGCCGTCGCGGATGAGACACACAACCCGTTTGCCGCGGTCGAGGTCGCGCCCGGCATCTACCAGATCGGCAACACGAACGAGGGCTTTGCGCTCAATGAACCGGGCGATTTCGTCGGTGGCGGCGTCGGGCTGCTGGTTGGGGAGGAATACGTCGTACTCATCGACGACGTCATGGAAACCACCGCCCCCGCCCTGCTTGAGAAGGTCGAGGAAATTGCCGGACGTCCGGTTGACTTTGTCATCAACACGCACGCGCACGGCGATCATGTGGGCGGCAATGTCTACGTTGCCGAAAATGGCGCCATCGTCGTGTCGCACGACAAACTGCGCGAGCGCATGAAAGGCAATCCGGATCTCAATACGGGCCCAGGCGCCCTGCCCGTCATCACCTTTTCCGATCGCATGAGCTTTCATGTCAATGGCGAGGAAGCGATTGCGATTCACGTGCCGAATGCGCATACCGACGGCGATGCGATTATCTGCTTTAAGAACGCGAACGTCATCGCCACCGGGGATCTGAGTTTTCGTGGCATGTTCCCGTTTATCGATCTGGACAGTGGCGGCACCGTTGCAGGCTACAAAGCCGGCATGCAACAACTGATTGACCTCGGCGATGAGAATACCCGATACATTACCGGTCACGGTCCCGTTGGCACGCGCGCGGGACTGAAGGCCGACCTTGAGGTCATCATTGCAGCGGAAGCCGCAGTAAAAGCACTCGTCGATCAGGAGAAGAGCGAAGCAGAGATACTGGCCGCCAATCCACTGGCCGAGCAAGCGAGCTACGGTTGGTTTTTCATCACAACCGAGCGCTTCACGCAGACGCTGATCCGCTCGCTGACAGCGGAATAAGCACACACTATGGACGACCGAAAAACCGCTCAATTCGTCAACGGGATGTGGGATGACGGAATCGTTCCGCAGATTGCCGAGTACATAAAAATCCCGAACAAGTCGCCGCATTTCGATCCTGACTGGGACGCACACGGCCACATGGAAACAGCGGTCAGGATGCTCGAGGCCTGGTGCCGCACGCAACCGATCAAGGGGATGACTATCGAAGTCGTGCGCATCGAAGGCCGCACGCCCGTGTTGTTTATAGACATTCCCGGCGACTCCGACGACGTCGTACTCCTGTACGGCCACTACGACAAGCAACCTGAATTCTCAGGATGGGATGACGACCTCGACCCGTGGACGCCGGTCATCAAAGACGGCAAGCTGTACGGACGCGGCGGTGCCGACGACGGCTATTCGACGTTTGGATCGCTGACCGCGATTCGCGCACTGCAGGAACAGGGCATTCCGCATGCGCATTGTGTCGTGCTCATCGAAGGCTGCGAAGAGAGCGGCAGTTTCGACCTTCCCCACTACATCGATTTGCTCGAAGATCGTATCGGCTCGCCGGATCTTGTTGTCTGCCTGGATGCCGAGTGCGGCAACTACGATCAGCTCTGGTGCACGACCAGCCTGCGCGGCAACCTGACGGGCACGCTGCGCGTCGACGTTTTGACCGAAGGTGTTCATTCCGGCACCGCGAGCGGGGTCGTTCCGTCGAGTTTCCGCACTGCACGTCAGCTCATCAGCCGCATTGAAGACGAATCGAACGGAAAAAATCCTGCTCGAAGACCTGCACGCTGACATCCCGGCGCAGCGAATGGATCAGGCTGCGAAGGCCGCCGAAACACTGCAGGAACTCGTCTACGAAAAATTTCCGTGGGCTGTCGACGAACCGTCACCGTCCGAGTCACACGCGGAGCTGATGCTCAACAACACCTGGCGCCCGACGCTCGCGATTACCGGTCAGGAAGGCATGCCGGCACTTGTGGACGCAGGCAACGTGTTACTGCCCTACACCGTACTGAAACTGTCGTTCCGGCTTCCGCCAACCGTCGCCGCGGAAGCCGCCGCGGTTGCCGTCAAGCGCACACTGGAGTCCGATGCACCGCCGCTGGTCAACGTCGAGTTCAATGCCGATTCAAGCATGGCGGGCTGGAATGCGCCGGCGATCGCCGACTGGCTCGAAGCGTCGATGCAAAGAGCCTCGCAGGCGTTCTTCGGCAAACCTTCCATGTACATGGGCACTGGCGGGACCATCCCGTTCATGGGCATGCTCGGTGAACGCTTTCCTGACGCGCAGTTTTTAATCACCGGGCTGCTGGGGCCGAAGTCAAATGCACACGGCCCGAATGAGTTTCTGCACATTGAGACGGGCAAGCGACTAACGAGTTGTGTCGCGCAGGTTTTAGAAGACCACTTTACGAGAGTTCAGTAGCAAGCAGTGCTAAAAGGGCCAATCGCAAAGTCAACCGTTCGTACAAGTTTCGTCCTCGCGCTGCGATTACTGCTGCAGGCTGGCAGCTTACTGCTGATTGCCCGTGCATTGGGTCCGTATATTTTCGGGTCGTTCGCCGGCATTGCGGCACTGGCCATACTTCTTGGCACGCTGTCTACTTTCGGCACCCATCTTGTCCTGCTCGCCGAAGCATCGCAGGGCTATCGCCGGCGCCTGCGTGTTCTGCCGTATTGCGTATCGACCACACTGATTGCAGGATCTGTGTTATTCACAATGTATTTTGTTATTTTCGCTACTGTATTTCGAGATTCTCCGGTTAGCGAAGTTATCGTTTTGCTCATTGGCATTACCGAAATCATACTAATGCCGCTGATTAGCTTTCCTTCGGTGCAACTTCAGGCACGCAGACAGATAGTAAAGTCGCAGCTCGTATTTTTGATTCCATTGGCAATTCGATTTGTCGTGATTCTGGCTATCACTCTTTTCGCAACTGATCAGCCATTGCTGCTTTTTGCCCTCGGCTGCATGGCGGGCGGCATTCTGGGAGTATTGGTTGTTTCGATTTCAGAACCTGAACTTTGGCCGGCACTACGTCACTGGAGGATTGCGAAACCCATTGAAGTCCGTCGAGCAGCGGGCTATGCGATGCTTAATATGACAGCAGCAGGCCCATCGGAAATCGACAAGTCAATTGCGGCGCGCTTGCTGCCACTAGCAACAGCGGGAGTATATTCGGGCGCCGCTCGCATTACCGGCGCCGTGAGCCTGCCTGTAAACGCAATGGTGCATGCTGCATTACCCACACTATTTCAGCAGGCAAGAACACTTGGGTATGTCCAACCGCGGCTGCTCGTCGCATTGTTCACCGCTGCTCTGGTATATGGCAGCGTGATAGCTTTAGCATTGTGGGCCATAGTACCTGTCATCGCCTGGATGTTTGGCGAGTCTTACGTTGGGGTTAAGCTCGCCGTAAGCTGGCTATGCTGTGCAATTCCTGGCACGACACTTCGGATCTCAAGCGGCTCTGTATTACTTGCTCAGAACCGACCATGGGCGCGAGTGTGTACCGAGATGAGTGGAATAGTCGTGATCCTAATTGCCGCGGTTGCGCTTGTACCGGCATTCGGACTACTGGGGATGATCATAGCTTACGTTTCAGCAGAATGGATCATGGCCATACTCACGGCAATTCTCGTCGTCAAATACCAAAACCTTAAGAAAAGTTAGCGGGTTCCTGATTTTTTCTTGCAGTAAAGACTGACTCCTCGCCCCACCGAACAGAAAATAGCGAAAGCAGATCAGAAAAAAGTCGCCCCGCGAAAGCAGGCACGGGCGCCGGTTTCGGCAAGCCCTGCATTGCTGCAATCGTATTCGAACTACACCAATTCGATCGAGAGTGGATGCCCCGCCTTACCGAGCGAATTTCTGAAAACCCAGCCCTTTTCAGCATCCGCGAAAACTGTCTCTGGGAAGGGATGCAAATGTGATATGGAATATGCAATATTACTGCTGCTGACTTATAGAGCTTCAAAGTCAAGCAATCTGGATTCGGAAACGCAAACCACACCATACCACCTGGCTTAAGAATTGAAAAAACACGCTGCAAAACCAACTCAATATCGGGAACGTGCTCAATTACGTGGCTTGCGGTAATCGCATCGAATTGCATATCATCCAGCTGCCTACAAAACACGTCTCCGTGCAAGACGTTAAGTCCAGCCTGTTTACATACATCAACTGCTCTTTTGTCAGGTTCGCATCCCGTAGCATCCCATCCCATTTCGCAGGCACGCTCCAGAAAGCTACCCTCCCCACAACCAAGGTCCAGAAGCTTACCTCCGTCGGGAAACTCAGATTTATACAAATTCCGACAATAGTGATCTAGTTTTTGCCGCCACGGTCCTGCGCACTTAAATGCTATCAAGCCAAACCGAATCGCCGGATGACGGTTCATTCCGAAAACTGAGTTTAGGTATCCGCATATTAAACGCCAAAGGACACCTGACATCCCTTTTTCGACGTTTGTTTCCACGGTTTTCGTATGAGTAAAGTATTGCTCGTAGGCACGCGGCAATGACTCGTCATCAGGCCTGGGATCGAGGTACAGCGAGTCGCAAGTGGCACACTTAACCATGCACCAAATGTCAGGCATAGAATCTGAGTCATCTCTGCGTCTGTAAGATACTTTTTGTCGGCCTTTTGCCTGACAAGCGGGGCAGACATCTACCGGTTGCAGCCGCCCTCGCGACCAGCTTAATTCATCATCCCGATTACCGTTCGTTTCTGGTGTAGTCACGTACTAACTCGCAATGTCTGAATCCCCAGTAGCCTGAAGCAACTGTAGCCATTTGTCGACAGACGTCGTCACCGAAAAATCGACGGCCCTTTGCCGGAGCAATTCACCATCAAACCGATGCTGACCGGCCATCACTTCTCGTAATGTAGCTGCCAGTGCAGCGGAATCACCCGCTGGCACGAGCACGCCGAAACGACCGTTGTCGACGATTTCGCCCGGGCCATGCGGACAATCGCTTGATATGACTGGCACACCGCGCGCCATGGCTTCTACCAATACCAACCCGAACCCCTCGTAACGAGATGGCATGATCAACCAGTCCGCCGCATCCAGAGCCGCGTTCGGGTCATCAGTATGCCCCCTAAATTCAATGCGGCCATGAAGTCCGCAATCCTCCACCAGGGACGTCAGAGCATCGAGTTCCGGCCCGGCACCGTACACATCGAGCCGCCACCCGCCCTTGACGCCGGCCAGGGCTCGAACGAGCAAATCGAATCCCTTCTGCCGGCTAAGCCGCCCAATAGCTATAAATCGTAATTCCTTTTTCAGCACCGAAGATTCGTCAATGCGTGCGGCAACCTCGCGAACGATCGGGTTGTGTATAAGAAAGACCTTATTGGCAGGCGCTCCAAGCTCATTTCGCAATTCAATGTCAACGCCCTCGGATACTGCTACGATCGCATCGACATATCGACTCGCGACGCGCGTCAGATTTCGCTCGACGGTGCTACGAATCCACCCGCCAACGCCACGAGGATGCGCAATGCGCGCCTGCGTTAAATGCGCGCCCTGAATAATGCGAGCGCCGGAATCCGCCTTCCATCGCGCAATCAACGTCAACAACGTTACATCCGGTACCGCGGTGATCAAATGAGTCGGCCGAACTTTCCTGATAAGTTCGCTTAACCGTGGAACAAACCTGTGAATTCCATCGCCAGCTATCTCGACCACTTCGGTCAGCCGCCTGGCCTCGTCGAGAAAGTCCCCTCGACATTGCCGCAAAGCCAAATAACAGCTCACACCTCTGTTCTGGAACTCCTCGATTAGCGTCAAGGTGACGCGTTCAATCCCACCACCAGTCATTCGCGAGTGTACGAATACTACTCTCAACTGATCGACCTCGCCTTTGCAGCACTCGTCAACAACGTCAAAGTTACACGTTCTATTCCGCCTGCGGTCAGTCCGGAAAGCACAAACAACTCCCTCACCGAACTACCCCATTGGAAAGGCCAGCGTCAATTGCGGCCAGTACGCGTTCGCTGATCGCCCTCCAGTCCATTCCGTCCGGCATATCTACGAGGCGGCGTTGCAACAATTGCTCTTTGATACAACGCGCGATGTCCTCTGCATTTCCAGACTGAGCGAGTAAATCATCGAGTAGTGCGGCCTGCCCGGGAAAATTGCGCGTCAGATTCGGTGAACGCGTAGCCACAATCGGGCGCCTCGCTGCGATGTACTCTGCGATCTTGCAGGACGAAGCGTTATCAAGAAACTTCGAGCTTCGGTAGGGCAAAGCGAGTAAATCACAACTCGCCAATGCGGCCGGCATATCGCTAAACGGCAGGTTCCCCAGATAATTCAGCCACGGATAGTCAAAACCGACCTGGGAATTCGCCTTACCGCCAACGACAAGGCCTATTTCTGTTCCAGCGCCAATGAGTTTGGCAACGGCAGCAATCAG
>CBDCZL010000004.1:0-24886 GCA_965224505.1 Woeseiaceae bacterium | reverse complement strand
AGCACTGGAGGCTTTCGTATATTCAATCAGACGATTATCGACGGCATAGTTATGACTTATCGTGAAGAGCCGGAGAACCCGTATGGCCAGGACAGTATTGATAACCGGCGCATCCTCTGGATTCGGCAACCTGACCGCGAAGACGTTTCAACGGGAAGGCTGGAATGTGGTAGCGACAATGCGATCGCCGGAGAAAGAGCAAGAACTCGACACACTGGAAAACGTACTGGTGACTCGCATGGACGTAACGGACCAGGTAAGCATAAATGCGGCCGTTGAAAAGGCCCTCGAGACATTTGGCTCTATTGATGTCCTCGTCAACAACGCTGGTTTTGGCGGCATCGGGCACCTCGAGCAGCACAGTGAACAACAGGTTTTCAGCCTGTTCGATACGAACGTATTCGGTGTGGTGAGAGTCAGCCAGGCCGTCTTGCCGCTGATGCGCCAACAAAAGGGCGGCGCAATCATTAACGTGACCTCCTCGGCGGGCTATTTCGGACTGCCGCTCTACTCGATCTATTGTGCGTCCAAGTTCGCTGCTGAGGGGCTCACGGAGTCGATGGCGCAGGAATACAAGGCGTTCAA
Organism: Woeseiaceae bacterium; assembly: GCA_965224505.1. Classification (GTDB taxonomy): domain Bacteria; phylum Pseudomonadota; class Gammaproteobacteria; order Steroidobacterales; family Woeseiaceae; genus UBA1847. Next base: position 24,301 of record CBDCZL010000004.1, on the reverse strand, counting down.
TATCGCCGTCAGGGCGGTTGCACCCGGTGGCTACGGCACAAGCTTCAACGCGTCGACAGACAACAACCTTGAAAAGGGCGATGAGGAACTAAGGCACAGCGCGCAGAAAATCGCTGCCCAATTTGCAGCATCGGCAGAGGAGTTACAGCGTCAGAGCGGAGCCGAGGCTGACCCGCAGGAAGTCGCCGACAAGATTTTCAAGTGTGCAACCAGCAATGCACCGGTTCACAACGTCTGCGGGGCGGACGCCGAACGCATCGTTCAGATGCTCGAGTCGATGCCGCGACATGACTTCGTCGAAGCCATGTCGGACATGCTCACGCCCGAGGACTAGAGGTTCATGAAATGGCAAGGCGAACGATCAAGAGAGTTGCCAGCACGCTCGCCGGTGCGATGCTGCTTTACTACGCAGCGCTGCTGGTCAGCAACAGCGGAAACGAGGTACCCGTGAAGACGCAAGATTTAAGCACTGACCGTCATCGTACAGTCGCCATATTCGGCGCCACCGGAACCATCGGTGACGGCCTGCTGAAGGCTGCAATCAACGATCCCAAAGTCGATACGGTACGTGTCTTCACGCGACGACCGTCGCCACGGATTAACGCAGGCGTTGCGGCTGGCAAGGTCGAGATGATTATCCACAAGGACTACCTTGACTACTCGGCGACTCTCGATGAATTCACGGATGTCGACGCCGTATTTTGGGCCATCGGCCTGAGTGCGGTGGGTATGAACGAGGAGACGTACCGCGAGATTCACTCAGACTATCCGGTGCGATTCGTTACAGAGTGCCTGAGAGTGTGCGGTCAAGACGAGATTTCTTTTCACTACGTCAGCGGTAGTGGCGCGAAAGCCGATTCTCGTATGATGTGGGCTCGAGAGAAAGCGCGTGCGGAAGGCGAGCTTGCTCAACTGGCGGCCGGCACGAATCTTCGTGTGATCTCGTATCGCCCGTCGGTCATTTTGCCGACAGAGGCAGAGGCACACCTCGGGCATCGCATCGGCTACGCGATTCTCGCTCCCATTAAGGCCGCAGTTGCCGCTGAAGCCATGGGTCAGTCCATGCTCGAGGTCAGCGCCCGCGGCCAGCAATACCCGAACGACACGATCCTGGAAAACAAGGCAGTTATCGAGCTGAGTCGCGCGTATCAGGACTGACAGCGATAAACGCTGAATAGCGTTTCCAACACGCAAGGGTGCCACATAAGCACCCTATTCTGTTTGGTGGTGATGGGTGCTATCGACCAAGAATTGCATCTGACTGATTTCCAGAGTTTTCTGGCCGGTACCAGGGTGCAGTTGCATGGATTCGAGCGAAGGTCAATCCAGACGCCAGTGACAGCCTTCGTGACCCCGGATAGAACCATCGGAACCTTCTCGGAAATGATCTGACGAGACAAAGCGATGACTTCACTCAAGCCCTTGTCATCCAATCGGTCTCCGCGGAATCCAGTTTGGAGACCGCCTGGTTCGTAGCCAGTCAGCGCGCTGGCTAGGTCGCCGCGAGCGGTTACCCACCCGCGGCTCCCACAGATCCGGACGTGCCCGATTCGGGCATCCGGCTCCTCAGGCTATGGTGTCGCTGCGCGACGATAGACACTGTGAACGACACGCGGCGGGGGAAGTGGGTAGCTCGCCGTAAGACGAACAAATTTCTGCCACGTCATCCGCGCATGATAGGAGCGGCGATCGAGCCACTTGCGCCACAGTCGCCGAACCTCGTACAGAAAACGGGCCAGCGCACGCGCGTTACCCGTAATCCCGTAGTAGGCGTAGTGACCCTGGAGCTTACGACTCAGTGCCGCTTGCTGATCAGCCACTGACCAGTGACGATGCACTCGGCACCAGCGACCGATCTCACGCAGCGCGCGGCCAAAATTGGCCTTGGCCGTCTTGCGTTGTACTACCCAACGCCCCTTCCGGGAGCGTCCCCAGAAGTGAGTGAACCCGAGCAGATCGAAGCTGCGCTCGCGCTGCGAGCCGCCTCGTCCTGCGCGTGGCGGACTGCGAAAGTCCAGCAGCCGGGTCTTCTCCGGATGCAGGCGCAGACCGTACCTGGCGAATCGCTTCGCCAGCACGTCAAGCACCCGCCTCGCATCCTCTTCCCGCTCGAAGACCAACACCGCGTCATCGGCATAACGGATCTCAAAGGCCCGTCCCCGAAGGCGTGGCTTGACCTCGTGCTCAAACCATACATCGAGCACCTCATGTAGGTAGAGGTTACTGAGCAGCGGAGAAACCACCCCGCCCTGAGGTGTCCCCCGGTCGGGGTGACTCACCTCACCGGATTCCATGACCCCGGCGTTCAGTGTATCCGGCGCAGCGCCGGTGCCCGATACCGACCGGACTTGAACCGTTCGAGCAAGCTCTTAAGGTTCGCCTCCAGCTCGGCCTCGTACTCTACCGCCGTCACACCGTCTATCCCGGCCGCGCCGTCCTTGCGCGTACGCCGGTACGCCTCGCGCAGCCACACCGCATCGATGTGATGCGCTAACGTCGTCAGCTCCAGCTTCGGCTCAATCTGAGCCAGTCTCGCTAGCTTCTCTTGTCGCGTTGAGATGATCTCCCGGCTCGACGTCCGCATCATCTGTCCCTCGAGAAGCCCCATAGCCCGGTCCACCGCTTCCCTCCATCGGCTCCCCAGGGGCGGGTTCGCCGGCTTCAGCGGTACTATCAGTGGACTCCGACTGCTCGCTCTCCGTCCCACCTCGCTTCGTTGCCGTCGCTCGGCGGTACCACCGCGTTGTCCCCGTTCGCTCTCCCGGATCGGGACGACGCCCGGGAGCCCGGACCACTTCTAGCGCGGCGCCCGCACCGCCTCTTCACGCTGGAGAAAGCGAGCTCTCCCAGGTTCCTGGACGACCCTTGGCTACATGCCCCGCTCTTCGACCCCGGCGGACCGCTGGCAGCAGACCAATACGCTGCAAGCGATGCGGCCTTCCGCTAAGTTAACGACGTCGGCTCCGCACATAAATTTCACTTTCGAGGCTCTATCACGCGGCCTGCAGACTCCCTGTGTACGCTTCGCAGTCGGGGTCGCCCCCGGACCACGCAACACTCGGTTCCGGCTGGTGGCCAACCTTTACCGGTGCAGGGCTTGCACCTGCTGGGTCGCAAAGACAGTTTCCGTCATGTTGTTCCGTCTACCTGACTTCCTCCTTCACCAAGCTTTGCCTGGCGCAATAACTTACTGAAAATTAAGGCCTGACAGACGGCGCTCGTTGACCAACTTTCAGTACGTTGCACGACAATGCCCAACTTGTGTCGGAAATTTGTCGGAACAGCTGTGATCCAATCGGCAGCCTAAGCGACCGAATTCAGAGCGGCAACAACATGCTTCGGATCATTCTTGATCGCTGTCAAAAGCGCAGCGGCTGGACCGTCTGGTCGACGCCGTCCTTGCTCCCAATTTCTGAGCGTACCGACAGAGATATGAAAGAGACCAGCAAACTTCTCTTGGGACAGTCCAGTGCTCTCTCGAATTTCTCGGACTATGTCCGACGTTACCTCAAAAGTCCGCGATGGCTCACGATCACCGCGCACAATCTCAGCCGCTTGAGAGGCGCTTTCAATCAGTTTTGCAAACAGTTTCTCGTCCATAGTCTTAATACCTACTTAAGCTGTCTTACAATGCCAGCAAGTTGTCTCTTCTGAGCGGGCGTCAGATCATCAACCGAACGGTGGTCGTACGCCAGCAGGAAGATGATCTGGTCCGCAGAATTCCTGAAGTAATAGATCACCCGCATTCCGCCGCTCTTACCACCTTTTCGTCCTGAAACCCGCCATCGAAGCTTTCGACAGCCGGCGGTGCCAACGATTACGTCACCGGCTGTCGGATAGATCAGCAAGTGCTCCTGCATCCGCTGATAGTCTTCGTCGTCGAGAAGCTCGGAAACAAGCTCAGTAAATACCGGCGTCTCGATGAAGGTCAGTTTCATGGAAGAATACTACGCCATTGGCGTATGTGCGTCAATGACGCATATGCGACTTTTGATCGGCATATGCCGCCTGCCGGAAGTTCTCGTGATGCAGACCACCACAATGCTGGCGTGCACAAATACTGCCCTGCTTGTTGACTAACTTTCAGTCCGTTGCACAACAATGCACAACCGGTGTCGGAATTTTGTCGGAAACGTCGATCTTGCCCCGTACGATTTGGTCGCAAGAAGGATCATGAAACGGTTGACAGTTTGAGGCTAGAAATTATAATTTAAATTATAAGTTTTTATGGGTCGATAATGCCAATGGTCAAACTCAAAATCAGAGCTGTCGGTACATCTGCAGGTGTCATCTTGCCAAAAGAGGCGCTCGCACACATGGGCGTGCATGAAGGTGACGAACTGTTTCTTGTCGAGAATCCAGACGGCTACCAGGTAACGCCATACGACCCGAATTTTGAAAAACAGATCGAGAGCGCCCGCAAAGGTATGGATGCGTACCGGAATACGCTTCGCGAGTTGGCTAAATGAAAGAACCGGTCTGGCTCATCAAGTCAGCCGTAGTCGCAACCCACAACATGATGATCGCCAGATTCGGCGGAGCGGATGGAATTCGTGACGAAGGCCTAATTGACTCCGCCTTAGCCCGGCCGATCAATATTTATCACTACGACTCTCGTACCGATGTCTCGCAGCTTGCCTCGGCGTACGCTGCCGGCATCATCCAAAACCACCCTTTCGTCGATGGTAATAAACGAACTGGATTCATGGCCGCGTTCATGTTCCTTGACCTGAACGGAGCGACACTTCATGCGGATGAAGTCACCGCAACCGCGATGACCCTGTCGTTGGCCGCGTCCGAAATCGACGAGAAAGACTACGCCAACTGGCTCGCGGATAATATTGGGACAACATAGTGTGCTGTGGTCCGCAATATTCTCCGTTCATCGCTATTTGCGATCAGCGTGTCTGTTGCCCAGGTAATCGGCGGTTCGTTGGCCAACTGTTCGACGACTGCATCACAGCAAAGTCGCGACCACCTGCCGTTTCCATTGTCGAATGGGTGTACAGAGACCAGAGCATGGTGATAACGGGCAATGAATGGCAGCAGTTTCTCATCTCCGCGCGTCGACCATTCGCGGTTGTACTCCATCGCCACGCGCCCAAGTTCCATCGGCACCATCTCCGGCGCTACACCAATGTTGGGGCGAGCACCGGTTTCGGATCTTGGCGTACCTGCCCACGCCCAAACCTGGTCGTACATCCGACAGTGCAGTTCGAGGTAAAACTCCACGGTGAATACATCCGGAAGCCGCCCCCTTTCCAGCCATTCAACTGCATTGACGATATTCAGACTTTCAGCCTCGTCCAGCTGCCCTCTGGTCGAGATGTCGTCGCGAAGGAGCCCCGAAATGTCATCGAGTGGTGTCGATCCCTCCGGTTGGTCCAAAATTTTGTCAGTCATTCCAGAGGTCGGCCGGTCGTGTGACCTCGAGCTCCTTGGCCAGATCGGTGACAGCTCTGGACAACGAATCCGCGTCAAGCGCGGATGCTTCCAACGCTTGCGACTGATTGACGCGCCCAAGTCTATTGCTCGCTTTCTTCAGCGCTTGCTCAGCGACCTGTCGATCAAGTGACGTTCGTGGCATAAAGACATACTGCAGGTCGCATCCAAGCGCGTCTGCCACTTTGTGCAGGCTTGCCAGGGTAATTGTCTTCCCGGCCTCGTTTGATTCCAATGCATCCAGACTGGGTCGAGTGATGCCTATCCGATTCGCGAGCTGGGTCTTGCTCATACCGAGCGCCTGGCGGATCGATGCTATCCAGCCACCGCGTGGTACCGGAGGCAAATCCAGGCCTGCCAGCATGTCGTCAATTTGCCTCGTCATTTGACGGGCAACCCGTGGTGATTGTCTGCGTACCATTCGTAGGATACAATCTTCGTTATGAGTCGTATAACGTAGATCATATTCTTCTTTTTGTCAACTATTTCGATGGCTTCAATCTTCGCTTATTGATCTCGGAACGAGACCTGCTTGATGGGGGCAACTGCGTTTTGGCGGCGGAGAGTTGCCCCCAAAGTTGCCCCCAGATGATCGTCGTTGCGTCGTCATTTCTGTGCTCTGGCCACCCAAAGAACGCTCGAAGTCGAACAACGCTACCGAACGGTCTCGCCTTCAGCCGTACAACCCCGGACGTACAATGGCGATGACAGGCGCGCGTTTCAGGGGAGAGGAGGGTCTCAATTCAATTCCGCAGATGGGAATTGAATCGCCTTGTTAACCCATTGATTAACAAGGCTTTTTTCAATTTGGTGGTGATGGGTACCATCGAACGGTACTTGTATCCTGTTGATTAGTAAACCCTTTTTCCCGATCCGGTTCGAGAGTTGCCCCCATAATTGCCCCCCAATCAGCGCGGCTGTACCAAGACGATATCGGATAGCTCCGCACGTCCAGGCCCCACCTCAGCTTTCAGCGAATTTAGCTGAAAGTCATTAGAACAGTCGCACCGTTTCTTAGCTCAACTTGCGCAGATTTGCGCAATATCAAACCGATCAGCCGACCAGTTCGATCAACAGGTCCTTTGCCTCGAACTGGCCACCGATCGTCGCAACGACTCGTTTGATAGTGCCGTCCGTTTCCGCCTTGATCGAGGTTTCCATCTTCATAGCTTCCATCGTCAGCAGGACATCGCCCCGCTCGACTTCCTGGCCTTCTGTCACTGCTATCGTGGCGATCATGCCGGGCATAGGCGCGGCAACCTGGTGCGGATTGGATGGATCGGCTTTCTCGTTTTCATGCCTACCGGTTCGAAGGCTCTCGTCCTGGATGAGAACCGACCGCGGTTGTCCGTTGATTTCGAAGAATAGCCTGCGACATCCGCGCTCGTCCGCATCCGTTGCTGTCAGGTAGCGAATGACGAGCTGGCGGCCGTCCTCCATGACTGTCGTGATTTCTTCCTGAGGCTGCATGCCATAGAAGAAATTGTGTGTCGGCAGCACACTTAAGTCGCCGTACAGCCTCCGGTGACGCCGAAAGTCCTCGAACACCTTCGGATACATGAGGTACGAGGCAAGATCGTTCTCGTCGATGCCTGATTCGTGCTCCCGACTCAGTGCCTGCCGCTCCGCGTCCAGGTCGACGGCTTCCAGGAGACTTCCGGGTCTATCGGTAACCGGCTCTCGATTCTTCAGCACCTTTTGCTGCAGCGCTTCGGGGAAGCCGCCGGGCGGTTGCCCGAGCTCGCCTGCAAACAACGAGACCACGGATTCAGGAAACGCAATCTCGATATCCGGATCGATCACGTCTTCAATCGACGTATCGGAGGTCACCATCATCAACGCCATGTCGCCGACGACCTTGGATGACGGCGTAACTTTGACGATATCCCCGAACGCCATGTTCACGTCCGCGTAGGCTTTGGCAACCTCGTGCCAGCGCCGACCGACACCCAGCGATTCGGCCTGTTCTTTCAGATTCGTGAACTGGCCTCCGGGCATCTCGTGCAGGTAGACCTCAGACGCGCCTGACCGGATGTCAGGCTCGAAAGCAGAGTATTGCTCCCGTACCTGCTCCCAGTAATCGCTGATCTGTCGGATATTGCCGAGATCGAGCCCGGCGTCCTTGTCGGTGTGCCGCAGTGCTTCCACGATCGAACCGAGACAGGGCTGTGACGTCAGTCCGCTCATTGAGTCCATGGCAGCATCGACAACATCGACGCCCGCGTCGATTGCAGCGAGAACCGTCGCGACGGACGCACCGCTGGTGTCGTGCGTATGGAAGTGTATCGGGAGCCCGACTTCGTCCTTGAGCGCCCCAACCAGTCTTCTCGCGGCAGCCGGCTTGAGAAGGCCGGCCATGTCCTTGATGCCGAGGATATGTGCGCCGGCCGATTCCAGCTGCTTCGCGAGATCGACGTAATAACCAATGTCGTACTTCGGGCGCGACGGATCCAGGATGTCGCCTGTGTAGCAGATCGCTGCTTCTGCGAGCTTGCCCGTTTCGGCGACAGCATCGATCGCCACGCGCATGTTTTCGACCCAGTTCAGACAGTCGAATATGCGAAACACGTCAACGCCCACTTCGGCCGCCCGGTCGATGAAATGACGCACGACGTTGTCTGGGTAGTTCGTATAGCCCACGCCGTTGGATGCCCTGAGCAGCATCTGTTGCATCAGGTTGGGCATCGCTGATGAAAGATCGGCAAGCCGCTGCCACGGATCCTCGTTCAGGAATCGCATTGCGACATCGAAGGTCGCACCGCCCCAGGACTCGACAGAAAACAGTTCCGGCATCGTTTGTGCGTAATGTGGCGCAATGCGAAGCATGTCGATCGATCGCATACGCGTCGCCAGCAGTGACTGGTGCGCGTCTCGAAACGTCGTATCCGTGACAAGGGGCGCAGCTTGTTGCTTCAGCCAGTCGGCGACGGCCATCGGCCCTTCCCTCTCGAGAATCTGGCGTACGCCATCCTTGCAGGCGTCTTCTTCGAGCAGTCGGGGCTCGGGAACCCTTAACACCCGGGGCGTAGCCCGGCCTTCAACCTGGGGATGGCCGTTCACGATCACATCGCCGAGATAGTTCAGTAACTGTACGCCCCCATTCGAGTCCGGCGGCAGGAGCAGCAATTCCGGCGTCTCGTCGACAAATTGCGTGTTGTACTCGGCCGTCCGGAAGCGATCGTCCGAGATCAGCGCGTGCAGGAACGCCAGGTTCGTTTCGACACCACGCACCCGGAATTCCGAGAGCCCGCGGCGCATGCGATCGATCGCCTCGTTCTCGTCTCCGCCCGAGGCGGTGATCTTCACCAGCAGGCTGTCGTAGTGGCGCGCGATCACCGCGCCGGAATATGCCGTGCCTGCATCCAACCTGACGCCCGGACCTGCCGGGCTGCGATAAGCAACGATGTTGCCGTAGTCCGGAATGAACCTGTTCCGCGGGTCTTCGGTCGTCACGCGGCACTGTATTGCCGCGCCACGCATTTCGATCTCGTCCTGCCGCGGTATGCCTGAGGATCCGGTATCGCCGATTCGACCGCCGGCAGCGATCCGAATCTGTGACTTGACGAGGTCGAGGCCCGTGATTTGCTCCGTGACCGTGTGCTCGACCTGTATCCGCGGATTCACCTCGATGAAATAGAACTCGCCCGTGTCCACGTCCTGTAGGAACTCGACCGTGCCGGCGTTGGAGTAGTCAACGGACCTCGCCAGGCGTACGGCAGCGTCGCAAATTAGCGAGCGCTCGGCCTCGGACAGATACGGTGCCGGCGCCCTCTCGACAATCTTCTGGTGCCGCCGCTGCACTGAGCAGTCTCGCTCGAATAGGTGGACCACGTTGCCGTGAGTGTCACCAATGACCTGAACTTCCACGTGCCGTGCGTTGCGCACGAGTTTTTCGAGATAGACCTCGTCATTGCCGAATGCGGCCTGTGCCTCACGCCGCGCCATCGACACCTGTTCCAATAGACTCGACTCGTCCCCGATGACCCGCATGCCGCGGCCACCACCACCCCAGCTCGCTTTGAGCATTAGTGGATAGCCGATCTCCCCTGCAAGGCGAACGATCTCCATGTCTTCGTACGGCAGGGGGTCGGTGGCGGGCATCACCGGGACATTTGCCGCGATCGCCAGTGCCCTAGCCTCGACCTTGTTTCCGAGACGCCGCATGACATCGGGATGTGGCCCGATGAACGTTATCCCAGATACGGCACACTGTTCCGCGAACTCCGGGTTCTCCGAAAGGAATCCGTAGCCGGGATGGATAGCATCGCAGCCCGATTCCTTTGCGATGCGAATGATGTCGTCAATATCCAAGTAGGCATCGATAGGCTTCTTACCACGACCGACAAGATACGACTCGCTTGTATTAAATCGGTGCAGTGTGAGTCGGTCTTCCTCTGAGTAGATGCCTACCGTTGGTAGGTGAAGCTCACGGGCCGCCCTGAAGATCCGAATCGCGATTTCGCTGCGATTCGCTACAAGTATCTTGTTGAACATGAAATTACCCCTCGGCGCCGCCAGCGGTATACAGCCAGTTCTTCAACAAACGCGTCACGCGAGGCATAACGATGTAGGTCATCAACAGAACCTGGCTGGCAACCGTGACAAGCACACGGGCTGCCATCGGCCAGTCCTCGGCAAACAGCGAGAGAATTCCGTTGATCGCCATAACGAGGGTATACACGACGACCATCAAGACAAAGGCCATCTTGTGTGGCGATGGATACACCATTGGCAATTCGGGCAGGTTGAACCAGAACTCCAGTCCGGTCCCCTTCTGGTACTCGGCTTCGCCTTCAGTGATGCCCTCCAGCTTGCCCAGCCACTCGGCTCGAACGTTGGACTCTTCCCAGGCCCTGGAGTGCTCATAGTTGTCGTAGCGAAAAATCGTTATGTACTCGCGCGAACCTCGCGTCGGGCGGATGACATTGATGCCCATGTGGCCTGGAAATCTGACCGCCTCAGCCGTGATGCCCTTCACCCAGTCCTCGTAGTCCTTCTCACGCCCGGGAACGACCTGGCGAGCCACGGAAATTGTGACCGGCCCCGACTGATCTGCACTGTCGATAATCTTGGCCACATTGCATCCGCTCGAGTCAGGCGGCCCCCTTCTCCCTCGTCATCTCCAGCGCCAGGTCCTCGATCATGTCCTCCTGCCCACCCACGGTGTGGCGGCGGCCGAGTTCGACGAGGATGTCGCGTGATGACAGACCGTACTTCTCGGCGCTGCGCTTGGCGAACAGCAGGAAACTCGAATAGACGCCCGCATAGCCGAGCGTCAGCGAATCGCGATCAACCCGGACCATGTGTTCCATCATCGGCACGATCATGTCTTCCGCAATGTCCATGGCCTTGAACAGGTCGACGCCCGTCTCGACATCCATGCGTTCGCAGACGGCCAGGAAAACCTCGAGCGGAGTATTGCCGGCGCCAGCGCCCAGGCCCGCCAATGAGCCATCAATACGCGTCGCGCCAGCTTCCACCGCGGCCAGGGAGTTCGCAATGGCCATCCCCATATTGTGGTGGCCATGGAAACCGATCTCGGTTTCGGGATTCAGCTCAGCACGTGCGAGACTGATCCTGGAAGACACATCGTCCGGAAGCATGTAGCCCGCCGAATCAGTTATGTAGACACAGTTGGCGCCGTAGTCTTCCATGAGCTTGAGCTGCTCGAGCAATTCTTCCGGCTCGGCCATGTGCGCCATCATCAGGAAGCCGACGGTATCGAGTCCATCGATCTTCGACGCCATCTTGATGTGCTGCTCGGACACGTCGGCTTCGGTGCAGTGTGTGGCAACGCGGATCGTCGAGATACCGCAGTCGACGGCCATCTTCAGGTGATTCACGGTACCGATGCCCGGCAACAGCAATGCCGAAATTTTGGCGTTCTTCATTTCCTTGCAGACAGCGCCCAGGTACTCCTCGTCCGAATGAGCCGGGAATCCGTAATTTACTGACGCACCGCCGAGTCCATCGCCATGAGTCACTTCGATCATCGGTATGCCGGCGTCGTCCATGGCCCTGGCCGCTTCTACCATTTCATGCACCGTAATCTGGTGCCGCTTTGCGTGCATTCCATCGCGCAGGCACATGTCATGAACGGTAACTTTCTTGCCTTTCAAATCCATCGTTCCGATACCTCTTTATTGTCGCGCGTTCAGGCTGCTTCGGGCACAAAGTTGCCGGCCAGCATTTCCTCGGCATACATCTCGGCCGTACGCAACCCGGCCGCCGTCATGATGTCGAGGTTGCCGGCGTACTTCGGCAGGAAGTCTCCGAGCCCTTCGACCTCCATGTAGATGGATACGCGATTGCCGTCGAACACCGGCCCATTCTTCAATGTGTATCCCGGCACGTATTTCTGGACTTCACTGACCATGTCGTGAATCGACTGCGTAATGGCGTCCTCGTCGGGCGGGTGTGCCGTCAGGCAATGCACGGTGTCACGCATAATCAACGGCGGCTCTGCCGGATTGATGATGATGATTGCCTTGCCAGACTTCGCGCCACCAACGACTTCGATGCCTTTTGCTGTCGTACGCGTAAATTCGTCGATGTTCTTACGCGTGCCCGGGCCTGCCGACTTACTGCTGACCGTCGCGATAATCTCGCCGTAGGACACTTCCTGCACCCTACTGACTGCCGCAACCAGCGGGATTGTCGCCTGTCCGCCGCATGTAACCATATTGACGTTCATCTTCTTCTGCGCGACAGCGTCGGCCAGGTTGACTGGTGGAATGCAGAATGGACCGATTGCTGCGGGCGTGAGGTCGATCATCACAGCCCCGCGCTCCGTCACCTTCCGGCTGTTTTCCTCGTGCACATAGGCGCTGGTCGCATCGAAGCAGATCTGAACACCGTCATCCTGCATCGTCGGCAGCATACCGTCGACGCCTTCAGACGTGGTCTTGAGACCCATGTCTTTTGCCCGAGCCAAACCGGGAGACTCGGCGACGACGCCGACCATCCAGACCGGCTCGATCAAGTCACTACGCATCGCCTTCATGAGAAGGTCTGTGCCAATGTTGCCGGGCCCGATAATGGCCGCTTTGATTTTTTTGCTCATGCGACTGTCCTCTTACGCAAATGAGCACGCCACAGAACCGACGCCTTCAACTTCGATGCGAAGGTTGTCTCCGGGCGCGATGTTGATAAAGGGCGTGAGCGATCCGGACAGAATCACCTCGCCCGCGTTGAAGGGGATGCCAAATTCACCAAGCGTATTGGCGAGCCAGGCCACCGCTGTCAGCGGATTCCCCTGGACGGCTGACCCCAGACCCTCTGCCTCGAGCTCGCCGTTCTTGAACAACTGGAGTTTCAGGCTCGGCAGGTCAAATTCCCGCGGATCCGCCTTGCTTTGACCGAGCACGTAAGCACCGCAGGACGCATTGTCGGCGACCGTGTCCTGGATCTTGATCTTCCAGTCCTGTACGCGCGAATCGACGATCTCGAAACAAGGCATTATGACTTCGGTTGCGTCAAGCACGTCCTGCTCGGTAACGCCCGGTCCCATGAGCTTGGCCTTGAGCAAGAACGCAATCTCACCTTCGGCCTTCGGTTGAATCAGGTTTTGCCCCAGCGGGATCCTCGCGCCGTCCGGGTACTCCATTGCATCCGTCAGGAAACCGAAATCGGGTTGAAAGACACCCAGCATTTGTTGCACGGCGTCACTCGTGACGCCGATCTTCTTGCCAACCACTTTCTCGCCGTCGCGATTCTCGCGCTGCTGAAGCATGCGCAGGCTGATCTTGTAAGCGTCCTCAATCGTGATTTCGCTCTCACGTTCTGTCAGTGGAGTAACCGTGCTGCAAGCGCGGAGCGCCTCGTACAGCTCGTCACCGTACTGCGCAACTTTCTCTGTTTGCATCGTCATCTCTTATCTCAATTGATGGTCGGATGAATGATTCTGGAAAGGCCTGTTGCCAGCTTTCCCTGGCCGTGACGGCCGCGAACCAGCGGTTCAGGCGTGTGAATTGATCGCCGACGCCAATCCCGTAGGCTTCGGCGACACCAAACCGTGCAGCTAACGCGCAGTCGGCGGCCGACAGACCATCGCCGAAAAAAGTGCCATCGCCCAGTTGTTCCTCGAGCCAGGACTGGCATGCCTGCCATTTGTCCTCGGCAGCACCGAGCAGGTCGCCGTCCCAGTCACGCTCGGGCTTGGAGCGTTTCTCAAACACAATGTCTCTGAGGCAGGCCCCAACCACTTTGTCCGAGTAAGTCTGTAGCAGGCGAACGCGGGCCTCGGCAGCCGCATTGGTCGGGATCAGCTGACCATTGGCATAGCGGCGATCAAGGTAGTCGAGGATTACCGACGACTCCCAAATCACGATATCGCCGTCCACCATCACCGGCACAGTTTGCGTCGGGCTGTTTGCAGCCACAAATGGGTGCATTTCGCCCAGTTCGAGCACTACCGATTCGAACTCGAGACCAAGCTCGTGGAGCGCAATACGCACTTTCCAGCAGAAAGGACAATCGGTGCGGTGGTAGAGCGTAATCACGAGACTACCCCAGGTGAGCCTCGATCATGTGCCAGGCCGCGCCGCCCTTTTCCTGCAACTCGTCGAGAAGGTCGTCTGCGAAATCGTCGGCGACCGCTTCCTGGTAAGACGCGCGTGACCGACAGCGGGCAACCCAGTCCGTCACTCGCGGACAGTCCTTTTCGTACAAAGCCGTCCAGTCGAACTGCACTAGAGTCTGAAAGTACGGTGCCAGGCAGACATCGGCGAGGCTAAATTCATTGCCCACCACCCAGGTACTTTTTGCCAGTGCTTTTTCCATATCGACGACGGTCTTTCGATAGATGCGGACGGCATCACCAACGTCAGGTGCGTCGAGGCCGTACTTGACCAGGCGCTTCTGCCGTTCGCGGCGTGGTTTTTCCGGAATTCGCTCCAGGATCTCATTGCGCTCTTTCTCGTCTTTCTCCATGAGCGCCTCGCGCATGACCATGGGCCACTGCAGAGTGCCGCAAGACGGGTGCAGTTTGACGTCGACATGCTTCATCCAGTAGCGCATGCGCGATCGTTCGTGAGTATCGACTGGACGAAGCCGGATTTCGGGGTATGTGTCTTCGAGATACTCGCAAATGATGCTCGACTCAATGACCGGCTTACCGTCGTGCACGAGCGTCGGCACAACGCCCAATGGATTCAGTTGCAGATACTCGGGACGCAGGTTCTCCTTTTCCTGCAGGTTCACGTGGTGTTTTGTCCACGCAAGACCCTTTTCGGCAAGCACGATACGGACCTTTTGAGCACACGGCGACATCGGATGTGTGTATAGCTCCAACACTCAGATCTTCCTCAATCGCAGTTCGTTCAGGTGGTCGAGGACATACTCGATGCGATCAGAACCCCAAAAGAGCTCGTCACCAACCTGGAAACTCGGCACACCGATCAGGCCGAGTTCCTGAGCCTCGTCCCAGTTCTTCTCCAACTGCTCGAGGTTCGCAGAATCGGTAAACGAGGTTTGCAGTTCCTCAACGTCGAGGCCGATACCTCGACCGACATCGAGCAGCACCTTTTCGTCGCCAATATCGAGGCCATGCGCCCATTCGGCGCACATGACCTCGACAATCCAGGGGCGCAGCAGGCCGTTTCTTTCAGCCAGCAAGGAAGCTGCAGCGGCTTTCGTCGGCTCCGTCGTGATTGGTGGCGGAGTCATCGGAATGCCCATTTTCGCCGTGATCCGTCGCACGTCCTGGCGTGTCAGCGGGATCTTGATTTTCGCCCGCTCCGGCGAGGATCGACCTGACCATCCGCCGAGCGGACGCCAAACCAGATTCGTCTCGTAGTCGTCGACGATCTGGAACAGCGTCTTCGATGCGATATAGCAGTATGGACTGCGAAAATTGAAGAACAGCTTTACATCTGCTGGAGACGTCATTACCTGCCCCGGCGTTGCGTTACCGGCCCGTTGCGCGCATGTTTTGCACGGTGAACTTCTTGACCGGGTTCAGCGCCGGGTCGACCTGCCCCTTGAACTGGCCCGTCGTACAGTGACCAGCCTGAACATCGAGCATTGAGAACGCATCATCGATGGCGACGCCACTGCCCTTGTTGACCGGGTGATGAGTGTCCGGGTGTGCCTGGCCAATGATCCAGGACTTCCACAGGTCGCCCTTGCGATCATAGATCAGCGTACGCGGCAGCGTGAATGTCTGCGCATCAACAAAGTGAACGCGCTTGCTGATCGGATGGTTCTCGTCCACAGGATCCGA
This sequence comes from Woeseiaceae bacterium, assembly GCA_965224505.1. Lineage (GTDB taxonomy): Bacteria > Pseudomonadota > Gammaproteobacteria > Steroidobacterales > Woeseiaceae > UBA1847. The sequence goes on along the minus strand of CBDCZL010000004.1, from coordinate 8,637 downwards.
TTCGAGAACATACACCTTGCGCAGCTGCCAGGTTATGTTCGGGAAGCAGCCACCTTTGCCGCCGAAATCGACAAACTGGTAGCCATCGGACTCGGCCGGCATGTCCGTTGCGAGCGGCACGGCACTGTGGTCGTAGAACGGCAGCAGAATGTCTTTGGTGCCCTTATACGTCCAGTTCATGTCCGAGATACGGCCGTTGTAGCCTTCGAAGTCCTCGATCATGATGTCCGCACCCAGGAACGAGTCTGTGATCTGACCGGACGCGAGACGACGTACGCGACGCTGGAAACCAAGGTATAGCCAGGTATTGTCGGGAACCGCGTCATCGTCGTTGCGATGAATCAGCAACTGCGTGTTCTTGACGTCGAACGGCTCCAGCACCTGAACGTAAATGCCGCGGAACAGGTTACCCGGGTTGTTAGTAAACTCGGGAACCGGGTCCTGATTCACACGGTGCTTATAGTTCAAGAAATGGAAATTGAACTTGATTGTGCGTTCGATCTTGCCTGAATCGAGATCACGGTACTTCCAATAGAATGGATAGATTGCCGCGTTATCTCCCCAGTTGTAGCCGTACTTGTAGTTCCACGCGAGCTTCTCACCAGCGCGTGGATCGCTTGTGTCCGGCTCCTCGGGAAATGGGCGACCCGCGACAAAGCCATTGATCTGACCAAGTTCCGCACCTAGCGATACCTGGCCAAGATTGTCGCGGGTCGCTTTGACGTAGTTCGGGTGGAGGTCGAACGACGTCGTTTCACCGACGGTAAGTTCTACCCAACCATTGCTGACCTGCTGGAACAGTGCCGGATCGAGGATCTCCTCAAACTGGGAAGCGTTGCTTGCGTTGATCGTCATGCCAACACTCAATCCCGGGTAGGACGGCGTGCTGTCGTTGTACGGGTAGAATGAGTTGTCTACATCAGCCTCGGTAGCCGCTAGTGCCGCGCCGGCACCGGCGAATGCGACAACCGCGAGGGCTTTACTGAAATACTTAATCATGTTGATTTCTCCTGCTTGATATTTGTCAGAAGCGGTAACGAACCGTCAGCTGAATTTCGTCTTCTTCGCTCGCACTGCCGATCGGGCCAGAACGGAATCGTCCCAGCGGCTGTATGCCTCCCAGGCCGACCGAGCCTGACTGCGTCGGTGGGTTATGTGCCGGCGTAGCCGTGAACGGCGGGAACGGATTGCACGTGCGGCAATCGTCAAATGACTGATCGCCCATGCCGTCACCGAACTTGATATTTGCACCGAAGATCACGCGCCACTTGTCATTGATGAGCCAGTCGATCGACGGAGCAATGACACCGGCCTTCGCCTCAGTGTCGTACGCCGTGATGATCTGTGGGCTAAACGTGTCCGACTTGTACCAGCCCTTGATGAGCAAGGTGAAGATGAAGTCATCCTCCCAGTTCGGCATGCCGACCTCGCCCAGCGGAGCCGACGCCGTCTCGTGATCGAGGAAATGCTCACCGAAAACCTGTGCTGAAATCAGAAACGCACGTTTCTTGTTCAGGAATGGAATAAACGTATTGCGGTCCCAGCCGAGCACCCATCGGAACATGTCAGATTCGGAGTACAAGGTCGGCGACAGCGTATTCGCGACCTGCTCACCCGTGGTATAGGTTGCCTCGACACGGAACACCGACTTGATCGAGTCGACGTAGAAGTCGATTGAACCGCCATACAGGTCAACTTCCGGGAACCCAATGTCAAATGCGATCAGGTGATCCCATGGTCTTACTTCACCCGTGAACGGATTCATGGCCGGAATGCCACCCTGCAGAACAGGCAGCTGTTGATAGAAATGGTAGTAGTTCAGCGAGAAGCCGACACTGTTGACGACACCCTCGAGTTTCACACCGCCTTGCCAGTTTTCGAGCTTGTGGCTCGGCATATTGACCTGTCGGATACCGATGACACCCGGAGCAAAATCCGCGGCAATCAGTCCGGGATCAGGAAGTCCGATTGCTCCTGCCGGAACGAAGTTCGAGACCGTGCAGCCGTTTTCCCAGCAGTTGTTCATTGCTCGGAAGAACGAGCCTGCGTCGAGGATCGCGTACGGCGAACCACCCTGTCCCAGGTTGTTCGGCCGGAACTGGTCAAAATTCCAGACGAACTGCAGATTGAGTTCGTCGAATGCACCCTTTGCACCGGCACGATACTCAGCGGTCGCAATCCACTGTGGAATTCGAATATCCTCGAGTTCGTCATAAATATTATGGCGCGAGAAATCGACCGGATTGATGACGTCCAATACTCGGAACAAGTCCGTACGACCCCAGACAACCTGTTGCTTACCGATGCGGAAGAACCACTCGGATGTTTCGCCTGTCGGGACGCTACCGTCGACGTAGAGTTCGCGGATGACATCGAAATACTGATTGAACTCCGGGAATCGCAACTCGTCAGTATCAGCGTCCATGTAGTCTGTGAGTCCGCAACCGCGAGGGTCGACGTCACATGGCCGAACAGGAACGCCAAGTGTCACGCCGCCCATGGGAGAATGCATCGCCTCGCCGAGGATCATCAGTCCTTCATTTGGATTCGTAGAAGTGTCGAAGAGGAAGCCCGGAGGTATCGGTGCACCTCCCGCGGCGCCGCCATTACCCAGGATTGAGAAACCCCATGGCGAGTCTCCATTACCACCGAACAGGGCCTGGGCAGTCGTACTGCCGAAGTTTTCGAAGCTGCGCGCACCGCCCGCGTTCTTGCCAAATTCATCTTCGTTGATATCGTAGACCGCGTCGTAGGTGGCACGAAGCGTTCCCGTCACACGAAAATTGGACAGGCCGAATTTCTTGCCAAAGTCCTTACTGAATTCGAACTGGCCGGTCGTGCGCATTTTAGACAGGCCTACGTCCTTGCGGTCGAAGGTCGCGTTCTCGATGAAGCCGGCCGTATCCCAGCTCGACTCCTGCGCGAATGACGAGGGCGCAATGGCCAGGCAAAAAAGTATTGCCAGGCGCGGCCCGTTCAGGATTCTATTTCGGTAACTCATATGTTTTCCCCAGTTAGCAGGCGCCACTGACCCGAGAATCAGGCCAGGCCAGGTGCGCGTTCATCTGTGGGGGTCCCCCCTTCCACAGTATTTTCAATGTCGTCGGACAGAAGCTCTGCCTCGACGATGAATTCAGGTTTGAATCGTGCAATCCATGCCGGTACGAGATTCGCAGCGGCCCAGGCGTTCAGGACCAGCATGACCACGAGGAGCAGTGCCGCGTCTGCCTGGAAGCGCAGGTCCGACACGAATGCCCACATCACTACGCCGCCGATCAGCGCAGTTGCTGTGAACGCGATGGCCTTACCAGTCGTCGAAATCGCATTGCGAATACCTACGTTTAGGTTGCCATCTGCGCGTGCCGTCTCTTCACGCACTCGGTCCATCATGTAGATCGAGTAGTCGATGCCCACGCCAATGCCGACGGCAATGATCGGTACCGTATTAACGTCGATGCCGATGCCGGCAACGCCCATGTAGGCGTAGGTAGCGACCGTGCAGAACGTCATTACGAGGAACATCAACCAGCCGGCGTGCAGCGACCAGTAGAACAAGGTCACGAACAGGAAGATCAGCGTCATAGCCGCTGGAATGATGATCATGTTGCTTTCGAAAGCAGCTTCATTGATCGCGGCGGTCACACCAATCGGGCCACCTGCAAGCCGCATCTCCAGTCCCTCGACCTGGTTTGCCGGATCGTTTATCCACGCCTTGGCCATGTGGATCGCGCGCCGCAACGTCTCACCCTTGTGGTCTTTGTAGAAAAACACGAGGTTTGCAGTTTGGTCGTCTGTATCGACGAACTCCTTGAGCGCACCCGGAATCGGACTCGACGCCATGAACGCGAACATAAGGCCACCGATGTAGCCGGCCTCACCCGGGATCACGTTCCAGCGCGGGTCGTCGTTATGCAAAATCTGGTTGACCTGCTTGACGAGATCCGGGATGCCCTTGCTGCCGCCCATTGCGGGATCACTCATCATGTGCAGTTGAAAATCCTGCAGGGCGCGCAGTACTTCAGGCCGCTTGATGCCACCGGGCTCATCGGTCCGAGCGACCACGTACATTTCCTCGGAGCCCGGGAAGTTCGCGTTGATATTGGCTGACGACACGTTGTAATCGTGATCCGGATACAAAATCGGAGAACCGGGCTCCGATTCGCCGATCTGGACTCGCGAGCTCAGGAACGCGCCGCCAACATAGACCATCAGCGCAATACCAAGCACCACTACCGACCCTCTCGGGCTCGTTACGTATCTCGCAGTAATATCGAAGATCCCGCGCCGGCTTTCGGCGACTTTTGGCGTCTTCGTTTTTGCCAATGGCAGCAGCGATAGCACGAGCGGTACCGCGATTAGGACTGTCAGTACAACGCTGCCTGCCCAGATTGAGGCATAGATGCCAAGCTTGACATTGATCGGCGACGATCCCAGCGAGATCAGCAACAGGCCAACCGCGTCGGAGACGATGCCAAGCGTCCCTGGCCTGAACAGCGTCTCAAACGTCCGGCGTGCAGCATCGTGATTGTCCTTTGCATACTGCGATTCGAGGTAATAGCGTTCCACGAGCTGAATGCCGTGCGACATTGCCCGGGCAGTAATCAGGAACGGAATTACCAGCGTCAATGGATCCAGATTGAAACCGAGCAGCGATACGATTCCGAGACCCCATGTCGCCGAGATCAGCACACCGATCAGCGGCAACGCGATGCCATAAATACGCGTGCGGAAATAAGCGAGTAGTAGTGCAAGAAGAATTGCGATCGTCAGGAAAAAGATCTGCAGAATCTGGTCGAGATAGCTGTACACCCAGCCCATCAAGACCGGCTGACCGGTCGCAAATATGTGCACACCAGGCGCCGCTTCGTTTTCGCGTAGTGCCTCGACCTCTTCCTTCAGCTGACCGAGCTGACGAAAGATCTCGACGTAGTCCAGCTGGCCTTCGTTAAACGTTGCCTTGATCAGCGCCGATTTCAGATCTGGCGAAACCAGCAGGCCATACACGGTCGGGTTTGCCTGAACATCACGCCTTAACTGCGCGAGTTCCTCGCGGGACCAGTTCTCCTTGAGTGGATCGTAGTAGGCCTGTGAGTTCATGCTGCCCATTTCGGTAAGCCAGGTCTTGCGGACAGTTCTATGCGTCAGGCTGCGAACCAGGTTGTGATTCACACCGGGCAGGGCATCGACACCGAGAGTCAGGCGGTGGATTCGCGACAACGTGTCAGCATTGAAGATGTCACCATCCTCTACTGATATCGCCATGACGACGTTGTTGGCGCCACCGAACGTGTCCTTAACATCGTTGTGCAGCTGTATGTAAGGATGCTCCTGCGGCAAGAGGTCCGCGAAATTCGAGTACATCTCGAGGTACGGGACGCGGCTTGCGAAAAACGCAGTTGCGAGAATCAGTACACCCAAAAAGACCTTCGGATGATAGAAAACAAACACCTCTACCATGCGGAAAAATCTGCTAATTGCGCCGTCTTCTTTCACGTCAATCCCCAGATGCCGTTGCCGCTGCCGCACCCTCTACAGGCGCCTGTCTCGGAACAAAGTGCAGGAAGCCCCGACCACCGGCGACTAGCAGGGAGCCGTCCGCTGTTACGTCGATGCCGCGCAGAAAAGTCAGAACCTGCGGGCGCCCGTGCACCCATTGCCAAGCACCGTCCCGGAATTCGACGAGCTCGGCGGCGGCGGTCGGGACACCTGCTCGATCGGCGTAGCGCGCGAGGAGTCGGCGGTCTTCGTCGTGTTCGAACGTCTCGTCGAGCGCGCGCTGCATGAGGGCCGCGATGTCTTCGCGCCGCTCGCGAAGCGGCGGGACTCGCAGCCGCGCGGCCGGGTTCAGCCGCGCGTAGAGGTCTGCCCGAAAACGCCCAGCCTGGACCTCCTCGCGAAGGTCCGCGTTCGTGGCCGCGATGAGCTTCACGTCGACGTCCCGAGGGGTGCGCTCGCCGAGACGCGTCACCCGGCGCTCCTGCAGTACTAGCAAGAGCATGCGTTGGGCGTCGGGCGTGAGGTTGCCGATCTCGTCCAGGAAGAGTGTCCCGCCGTCGGCGGCCTCGAATCGACCGCCGCGATCGGTCGCTCCGCTGAACGCGCCACGCGCGGCACCGAAGAGTTCTGACGCGACCAGCTCTTTCGGCAATGCCGATAGGTCGACGCTGACGAACGCGCCGTCTCTGCCTGTCGCGGGATGCAGGAACCGGGCGGCGAGTGCGCTCTTGCCGGTTCCGGGCTCGCCCTCGAGCAACATCGGCAAGGATGTGGGCGCCAACGTCGCGGCGTCTCGACGCAAGCGCTGCATCGCTGCCGATGTGCCGAATACGTAGCCTTCCTCGCTCGCCGCCCCGCCTCGCCGCGCGCCGATGCGCTCGATCAAGAGGCCCATCGCCCGGGCGTCGAAGGCGTCGGCGCCGGCGAGTGTGACGTACTCGTCCGCGCGGACCGCTTGCCTCGACTGTTCGCGCAGCGACTCGGTCGAGGTCATCAACACCACCGGCAGCGCCGGCCGCATACGACGGATTGCCTGCAGGATCGCGAGGCCTTGCTGCCGCTTACGCGCCTCCGGGTCATCGGCCTCTGCCTCGCCTCCCTTGCCTGTGGCCTGCAGCGGGAGGAGCCGGCTCGTCGGCAGGTCGAAGTGCATGTCGAGGAGGACGACGTCGATGTCGCGGTGCCGCCGCAGCGCTTGCTCGGTTTCGGCCCAGTCGTGCGCGTGAGTCAGCTGGCAGCCGGGGCGCGCGGGGCAGTCCCAACAGGGGCCCTCGAGCTCACAGCGCGTCGCGTAGCGATAGTCACGCAGAAGCGCATGCAGTAGCTCGACGTAGCGGTCGCCGTCGTCGACGACCAACACCTTCGGCGCGCTCATAGGCGCTCCAGCAGGCGGTCGCGGACGGCGAGCGCGAGGGCTGCCGCGCGGCGGGCCACGTCGTCATCGCCGGCGCGGACAGCGGACTCGAGCACGTCGATCTCGGTCAAGACCGCGCGGACGTGGGCGAGGGGGCCGGGCGTCGGCAGAAGCGCGTCGAAGATCGCCGAGGCGGGCGGCCGGTCGTCGCGGCCGTAGAGATCATCGATCAGCATGTCGCGTAGTATCGCCGGGATCGGCCCTTTGGCCGGCAGGTTGAGAGCGGCCCGTGTCGCATGCTTGCCGACGTCGTGCGCGAGCGCCCGCAAAATGTCCGCGTCGGTCACGCGCCGCCCGCCAAGGCTCGCCGGATCGCGGCAGCGTCGAATCGCTCCACGGCCCGGACGTCTCCGTACAAGCGGCGGAGGTTTCGCAGCCGCCCGGTTGGAAAGTCGTGCACGAACACAGCGGGTGCCTTGCAGCCGGCCTCCCGTAGGCGGGCCAGGACGATCGTACCTTGTTGGTCTTGCAGGTGACGTAGAGCTCGGGTTCGGTCCCCGCCGAAGCGTCGGGCGGCAAGGCCGTCGACGTCGCCTTCGAGGTCGCTCGGGTCTGTGCGCTCGAAACGCAGATCGAGGAGAAGCGCGTCCGGCGCCGAGGATGACGCGCGAGCGAGCGCTTCGCGGGCGGAGTGCGCGCTCACGATCTCGAACGCGTCGGAGAGGAACACGCGAGCGAACTCCTCGTACTCATGACCGTCTTCCACGACCAGCAGGCGGCGCATGCCCGGGAGGGTACGTCATCCGCTACGCCCCTTCATGCGGGAACGCCCGCGCGAACGAGACGACCACCGCCTTCTTGTATCCGTCAGTCCCTTCGGCGACGCGGATGGCGCCCCCGTAGCGCCGAACGGCGGCCGCGACGAGCCCGAGCCCACGGCCGAACTCGCGATCACGGATCATGTCGACGGTGAACGTCTCGGTCGACGAGTCCGCCACGTGAATGGAGACGGTCTCCTCGCCGGTCATCTCGAGTTCGACCTCGACCTTGATGCCGACGCGCCCCTCGGTGCCTGAGCGCCCGGCGGCCAAGATCGCGTTGCGCAGGAGGTTCTTGAGAATGACCAAGAGATCCACCCGGAATACCTCGACTTGGACGGGTTCGTCGTCATCCGTTTCGGGAGGAGACAGCTCGAGCGCTTCCAGGTCGACGCGACTCGCGGCGTACTCCTCGACCACCTCGCGTGCGACCTGGTCGAGCAGAGACGCGTCGATCACGCTCCTCACGAGACCATCCGCCAACGATTTGAGCGAGGCGTCGAACGAGGCCAGCGCCGCGTGTGCTTCGGTGAGGCGGGTCGCGGCCCTGGGGGTGGCGCCTTCGAGCGACGGCGCCAATCGGACGATCTCTTTGATGGCTCGCCGCGCGTCGCGAAAGCCCCGGTCCCGGCGGACGTCGAAGCGGTCGCCGAGCGCGCGCTCGAACGCGCGGATATAGCCCGCGAACGCCCGGTCGAGCGGCTCGCCCTCCGTGAGGCGCTTCTGTACGAAGCGCACCTCGGCCCCCGTCGTCTGACCGCTGCCGAGCAGCGCGACGGCGTCTCCGGCTGCACCAACGCGGTGCTTGAGGAGCTCATGCCGAAGCGAGCCGACGAGGTAGGCCACTGCGGGGTGTAGCTCGGGGCGCTCGAGCACCAACTGTCCCAAGCTAACGCCGCGCCGCCGAAACGACCCCACCAGCGCAACGCCGAGGCCTGCGAGGAGGGCCCCGAGCAGCACGCCCAAGAG
>CBDCZL010000003.1:0-19930 GCA_965224505.1 Woeseiaceae bacterium | reverse complement strand
GCGAGTTGTTCGCAGTGCTGGTTCACGGCATCGATCCCGTTCGCGAACGTGCGATGTCGGGTGACCGCATCAACCTGATCGAAGGCAGTCTCGACCTGTTGAAGCCCGGCGAGCGGGGCATCATCCTCGGCGCGTCGCTCGCGTATGACCTGAACGCGATCATCGGCGACAGCGTCATTTTGCTGCTGCCGACAGCGGCCGGCGACGGCACGCTGGAACCGGTGCTCGAACGTTTCGTCTTGCGCGGCATTTTTGAAGTGGGGCTGGCCGATCATGACGGGTTGCTGGCACTCGCACATATTTCGGATGTCAGCTCGATCCAGGATCTCGGCGACGGTGTTGGAGCAATACGGTTTCGCGCCGACGACGTCATGCAGGCTCCGGCGATTGCTGCCGCTCTCGCAACGGATCTCGGTGACGGCTATCGCAGCAGCGACTGGACCATCGAGAACGGCGGTTACTTTCGCGCGATTCGTCTCGAGAAGATGATGATGTCGCTGATCCTGTCACTGATCATCGGTGTCGCGGCCTTCAACATCGTCGCGAGCCTGGTCATGGTCGTGACGGACAAGACCAATGACATCGCCGTCCTGCGCACGCTTGGCATGGGGCCGGGCGGAGTTGTGCGCGTGTTCTTTGTGCAGGGCGCCGTCATCGGCTGGCTGGGTGTCCTGATCGGTGTGGTACTTGGCGTGATTCTCGCAATCAATGTACCGACAATTGCGCCGTGGCTGGAGCGACTGCTGGGATTCCAGATCATGCCGGGCGACGTTTACTACGTCAGTACGATTCCGTCGATTCTTGACTGGCAGCACGTGGCGATCATCGCCGTCAGTGCATTCGTGTTGACGTCGCTCGCAACGTTGTACCCGGCGCGCCGCGCTGCGCTCGTTAATCCTGCGGCCGCACTGAGGTACGAGTAGGCCGATGTCGATGCCATTCGAATACTGGGTTGGCGGTCGCTACGTGCGTTCGCGCAATCGCAACAGTTTCGTGTCCCTGATTTCCGGTATCTCGATGCTGGGCATCGCCATTGCCGTCACCGTTTTGATCGTCGTGCGGATAGTGCGTATAAGGGGCCATTATGTCAGGAACGAAGCCGCTGTAGCGAGCTGACACCGGGCTGACGACGACAGATCGAGGCCGCCGTCTCGCGTAGCCGGCCCGACCGCTCGTCGTTCAACGCGTGAATCTTTCTCTTTCACCCGGAAAGGCCGACGCGTCACGGCACAAGCCAACACCCGCCCGTCCCGGCACGGTGGCCCGGGTGGTGACGAACAAAACGAAGCAGTCAGACCAGGCGATCGCCGTGCGGCGGTGCTCGGCTCGGATGCGCCGGATCGACGGGCTGCGCAGTATGGCGCAGATGGTCCGGAATTCGCTTAATCACCGCGGGTTGCTCGATGCTGGCGATGACGCGCAAGTGCCCACCGCACTGCCGGCAGGGCACGATTTCAATCGCGAACACCCGCCTGAGGCGTTGCGCCCAGCTCATCGCCCGCTGCCGACCGACGGCCGATGGCTCATTGGACTCCATGGCCTTGCCGGCAGCAGCCGCACGCGTTTTCGGCACGATCCGCGCCCGGTCGCGGCTCGCCGGCGCGAACACGCCATGGTACCGGGTCAGGTTCACGCGGATTTTTGGCACCAGCGCGGCGAGGCGGGCAATAAAGTCCTCGGGCTCAAAGATCATGTGCGTGGTGCCATCGCGATACGGCGTCTTTAGCGCATAGCGGACGTTGCCGCCCCGGGTCAGCGACAAGCGCTCGGTGGCGACCGGTGGCCTCGAGACGTACCGTGCCAGGCGCTCGACCTTGTCCCGCTGCGGGACCTTCGCGGCGATGCCCGCGTGCAGCGAAAAGCCCGAGCTCTCGGCAACCTCCGGCCGCGGCGCGTCCGGCTCGGCCGGCAGCGTTTGCAGCGTAAATACCTTCTGGCCCTTCCTGGGTCCCGTCGCGATCCGGTAGGTGATCGAAGACCCGAGCAGGCCGTGGAGCGGCGCCTCCTCGCCCGGATCGAAGGCGAGATAGGCATTGTCGATATCCCGCTCAATGAGCCCCGAGCGCTCGAGGGAGCGGCCTATCCGCTCGGCGATCCGTTACACTAGGCCCTTGAGTTCCTCCGTACTCGGCGACGGGACGGGCACGAACCGCAGTCGACCCTCACCCTCCCGCCGACAAACGCCGTCGAGCACGAGCAGGTGAAAGTGCACGTTGAGATTGAGCGCACTGCCGAAGCGTTGTATCAGGGTCACCGTCCCGGTCACCGCGCTCGCGCGGGTCAGACCGGCTTTGCGAATCAGATGGGCCGAGATCGCTCGATAGACGATGCCGAGCACCTGCGTGATGACCTCGGGCCGTGTGAGCAGGTAGCGCAGTGCAAACGGCAAAGACAGCACCCACTGGCGAACCGGGCTGCTGTGGCAGGATGTCGTCCACAAGCAGTGCCGCCGTCTCGGCCATCTGCCGCGCGCCGCAGCTCGGGCAGAAGCCGCGACGTTTGCACGAGAATGCGACGAGCTTCTCGGCCTGGCAGGCGTCGCACTTGACCCGAAGAAATCCGTGCTCGAGCAACCCGCACTTGAGATGAGCCTCGAGTTCGTCTTCTACCTACCGCGGCAGCGGTCGGTCCTCGGCAGCGCGTCGATCCCGAAATGCGGGAAAGTACTCGGCTACGAGCTGGTACAGCAGCGTCGTCTCGGGCCGATGGCGCCGATACCCCGCCGGCGCGATGAACTCCTTCGCCTGCGCGATGTCGCGATCCGTCGCGCCCATACCGTGCGTCCTTGCCCTGCCTCAACAAGCAGACCTTAAAGCTCGGGTGAGCAGGTCCGGCAGGTATCAATTTCGACCAATACTGCTGAAATGCCGGGGCGACCGTCCGTTCACAGATGCGGATTTGCGTCACCAAAGCGAAAGCTTACGGTGAGAGCCGCTGGTCGATCATTGCCCTGCCCGATCATGCGTGGCAGGCGTCTATCCCGATACCGATCGCCGCAAAGCTCGATCCGATCGAGGCGCTGCGCCACGAGTAGCCATTTCCGTTCGCGTTCAGCAATGCGGGCGATGAGGTCCGGCTGCCTGTGATCGGGCTGCTGGCAGTCGCACGAGAGAGTGCTGCAGACTGACAGTCTCCGATGGTAGTCTTCGTGCACGATTTTCGGGCATGGGGAAACAACGGCAATGGGACTTAAGAATACGACCGAAGAATGGGGCGGTCTGGCGAAAGCACTGCACTGGCTGATCGCGCTCGGCATGGTTGGCATCCTGTATCTCGGGCTCGCGCAGTCGGGCATGGAGCGGGGTGACGAGAAGACCTTCATGCGCTTTATTCACGCGTCGATCGCGACCGTGGTGCTGATACTCATGACGATTCGCATTGTCTGGCGCTTCATGAATGACGTGCCGGGACACCCGCCCGGCATGGCGGCCTGGCAGCGGGTTACGGCAAGCCTTGTGCACTGGGGGTTGTATATCGTCGTAATGGCACAGTTGCTTGTTGGGGCAATGATCGTGGGCACGGCCGGGAGCGGTCTGCCTGTGTTCGGCCTGTTCTCGATTCCGTTGCCGATGTCGGAGGACGATGCAGCGCACGAGCGCTGGGAGGAAGTGCACGAATTTCTCTGGAAGCCGCTCGCGGTGCTGCTGATTTTGCACATTCTTGGCGCACTGTTTAATCACTTCGTCGCAAAGAACGACGTGCTGCGCCGCATGACGGTCGGGGTTAAATAGCCTATGAGCGAAGCATTTATCTGTGATGCTGTCAGAACGCCGATCGGCCGTTATGGCGGTGCGCTGTCGGCTGTGCGTGCCGACGATCTTGGTGCCGTGCCCATTGCCGCACTGATGGAACGCAACGCAGGCGTCGATCCGGCAGCAATCGACGACCTCGTGTACGGTTGCGCTAACCAGGCCGGTGAGGACAATCGCAATGTCGCACGCATGTCGGCATTGCTGGCCGGTCTGCCTGTCGACGTGCCGGCGGTCACCGTGAACCGCTTGTGCGGTTCCGGCATGAATGCGGTCGGCAATGTCGCTGATGGGATTCGTAGCGGGAGCGTTTCGCTGGCCGTTGCGGGCGGTGTCGAGTCAATGTCGCGCGCGCCGTTCGTCATGGGCAAACAGACCGCTGCCTTCGGGCGTAATACAGAACTCTACGACACGACGCTGGGCTGGCGTTTTGTGAACCGTAAACTCGAAGCGCAGTACGGTGTCGACTCGATGGCCGAGACGGCCGAGAATGTCGCCGACGATTTCGACGTGTCACGCGAGGATCAGGATGCGATGGCATTGCGCAGCCAGCAGCGCGCCGAGGCCGCGATCAGGGCGGGCCGGTTTGAAGACGAAATCGTAACGGTGACCGTCCCGCAGCGCCGCGGCGATGACCTCGTTGTTGATACGGACGAACACCCGCGCGCGGGCTCGACGATCGAAGGGCTGGCGAAACTGCGGCCCATCGTGCGTAAGGACGGCACGATCACAGCCGGAAACGCGTCGGGTATTAACGACGGTGCCTGCGCGTTGCTGGTCGCGAGCGAGACCGCGGCGAAGGACCATGGTCTTGAACCGTTGGCGCGCGTGGTCGGTTGGGCCGTGGCGGGTGTTGAACCGCGCGTCATGGGCATCGGTCCGGCACCTGCGTCAATGAAGGTGCTGCAACTTTGCGGCTTGAAGGTCGGGCAAATGGACGTGATCGAACTCAATGAGGCGTTCGCGGCGCAGGGGCTCGCCACGCTGCGGCAACTCGAAGTGGATGACGATGCCGAACACGTCAATCCGAACGGGGGTGCCATCGCTTTGGGTCATCCGCTCGGTATGTCAGGCGCGAGGCTTGTGACGACCGCCGCGTATCAGCTTCGCCGGACGAACGGCCGCTACGCGCTGTGCACGATGTGCATCGGTGTCGGTCAGGGTATCGCGATGATCATCGAACGCGTTTAATGAAGAAGGCGCCCAGCTACGAATCGCAGGCGCTTCGTGAGTTTGCCGAAGTGCTGCGCGGCCGTCGGACGGTCGAACTGTTCCTGCAGACGCCCGTGCCTGAGAACCTCGTGCGCGAGGCTATTGAGACGGGAACCTGGGCGCCGAATCATCGCCTGACCGAACCGTGGCGGTTTTATCTGCTTGGCCAGGAGACCAAAGAACGTTGTCTCGATCTGTGTCATGCGATCGTGACCGCAAAGAAGGGGGCTGAAATGGCGGACTTCAAACGCGACAGCTGGTCGCAAAAACCCGGCTGGCTCGTCGTGACCTGCCGGCGTTCGGAGGACGAGTTGCTGCAGCAGGAGGATTACGGCGCCTGTTGCGCGGCGGTGCAGAACGTCTTGTTGTATCTGTGGAAAGCGGGCGTCGGCAGCAAATGGACGAGCGGCGCGATCACGCGTGACCCGCGCTTCTTCGAGATCGTCGGTATCGATCGAACCGAGGCGTTTGTCGTCGGTCTGATCTGGTACGGTTACGCAAAGGTCACGCCGTCGCAGAGCCGCAAGGGCCTCGACGTTGTGCTGTCGGAACTGCCGTAGATGAGGACATTGAGATGCTGAAGTCGTTGTGGGTTGTTTTCCTGTTGAGTATAGGGGCGGGTGTCATGGCTGAAGAACCGGTACGGACAATTACGGTCAATGGATCGGGCTCGGCCGAGGTGGCGCCGGACCGGGCCACTATCCGCATGTCGATTGTTGCGCGTGAGCCGACGCTGGACGCTGCACAAAAAATGGCGGCTGAAGTCACCGATAAGGTCCTTAAGATGACCGATCGCATGGACATCGACCGCGACCGGGTCGACACCACGGGTTCATCGGTGCGTCCCGATTATCGCTGGAACCGTGCAAAGGAAGAGCAGGAACTGCGCGGCTACATTTCCGAGCGGCAGATTGTCGTCGACATTCGCGATCTGGAGAAGCTCGGCGCTGTGATCGAAGGTGCCGTTGGCGCGGGTGTCAATCAGGTGTCGCCGCCACAGCTCGACAGCAGCAAGCGCAAGGATACTTATCGCGCCGCACTGCGCGCGGCTGCAAAGGAGGCACATGCCAACGCCGACGAACTGGCCTCGACGCTCGGTGCGAAGCTTGGCGACGTGATCAGTGTCAATTCAGGTGCAACGATGCCGCGGCCGCCCGTGCCCTATGCGATGCAGGCACGTAGCATGGCAATGGAAGCGGATGCCGTCGAAACCTACAACGCCGCGGACTTGAGTTTTGATGCGACGGTCACGGTCGTCTTCGAGCTGACCGATTAAAAGGCTGCGGGTGCTGCAGCCAAAGATACGTCGCTGCGGCGATACCCTCGGCGCCGAATAGCATCGTCATGACGACGATCTGATACTGGGCCGCGACGAGCGGCGACACGCCCGACAAAATCTGTCCGGTCATCATGCCCGGCAGTGACACGAGACCGACTGCGAACAGCGCATTGATCATCGGAATCAGCGCGGCCTGAAGGGCCGTGCGTCTGGCCTCTGTGTAGCCTGCGTTCTTCTCGGTCTCGGCCTGAAACCGTTCCGATGCGAGGGTCACGGCGGTCATCGCACCTGAGATGATCATGCCCGCGAGCGGCACGACGTACCGCGGACTGAACCATGGCTCCACGTCGACGACCCATTGAGTGACGAGCGCGAGTATCGGTACGCTGCCGACGCACACGGCCGTGAGTGTGTGCGCATAGGCTTTGCCGTCTCTTCGCTTGAGTTCGCGGGTTGCGATCCAGCTTGCGATCAGCAGCATCAACACGATCACGGCGACAATGATCGCCCAGTTGTTGGACTTGAAGATGTACGCAAGCACATAACCGATCAACAACAACTGCACAAGCATGCGCAGCGTCGCGTAGACGGCTGTATTGCCGTTGCCGCGCCAGGCGTACAGCACGGCGATGACCAGAGCGGCCGGCAGGAAAGCCAGCGTGAGGCCGAGCGGGGAGATTTCAGGGATCGCAGACAAGACTTCAGGTTAACGCATCGGCATCGTTTCGTGCGGTTTTAAGGTGTGAATTTCTGCTGTCAGAACCGTCGTTGAGATTTAGACCGATTATCATCTGGATTGAGTCCAGAAGGCTATATTGTGTCTAGTTTGAGACATAATATGTGTTGCGGTAGATTGGCCTCAGATGTAGAGCTTTTGAAGCAACAGCCTGGGGCGACATGTTAGACAAAAAACGGAATAGGAACCGCATTCGCGTTTCCTTCATGGCAGTGTTTCTTTTGGGGATTGCGACGTCGACGTCGGTAGCCGATCAGGTCTCCTATACCTACGATGCATTGGGTCGTTTGAAGACGGTCAGCTACACGGATGGGACTGTGGTGGAGTACCACTACGACCCTGCCGGTAATCGAACGTCACAGATCGTTTCGGCCAACGGTCAGGGATCCGGTCAGGGAGGAACCATCGATCCGGCGGTTCTGGTCCCGATTATCCATCTGATACTGAACTAAGCCACCGCCGCGGGAAGTCCGCCCGGAATATCCCGCGGTACCTGCAGATATTTTTCAGCATAAGCACAGAGGCGTAGTGGGTTTAACAGCGACTCACCGCAAGGAAGAAACCGCATGAGACTGACGCAGCAAAGAACAGATACTTTTTTAACCGTTGTATCGTTACCGCTCTCGTAGCATGCCACCTTAGTCCCTTGACGCGAGACAACAGACGCTACTTCTGACGATCGATAGGCGGCCGTCAGCCTGTGGCAATCGCTACTTCTGGAAAGCGTGCCGGATGTTACTGAGGGAACTCGAAATTAGCGGTTAATTGAGCAGCGATCAATCCTCGCGCCCGAACGCCTGTCTTAAGCACTGTCAATTTCGGTAGCGGCCGGTGCCGACATCAAAATTGACCAAGTGTACTATTTAAACCATATTTGACATTAATTGCCGAGAAGTCTATGTTTTTGTCAAAGGCGACGCAACAACTCTGTTACTGAAAAGCCGCCTTTTGTTTTTGGGGACATTGATGACAGCGCTACCGATTACCAGAACCGCTCCGGCGAAAGTGCCGGTCGGTACTCTGCTATCGCTACCGGTTTTAGGCGCTCAGGGCTCAATCTCGAAGTCACATCGCAATCAGATAACCCGCGCCCTCCAACCATTTCCCTGGAATTCGAAAAACTTCCATCTGGCGTGCCATTGTTATGGAGAATGCATATGAGCTTTCGTGTTTTGAGAGGCTCAGCGAACCTCAACATCCGCAGAATTACATCGGCTGGGCTGGTCATCGTTGGCATGTTGGCGGTCACTGTTCGGGCGGGCGACCTTGAATACGAATATGACGCGCTCGGTCGCTTAATTGAAGCAGACCACGTTTCCGACGGTAAGGTTGTACAGTACTGCTACGACGCTGCGGGTAATCGGACATCGAAAATTGTTGGCTCGTCGAGCGTATCCTGCAGTTCATCCGGCTCGCCTATAACAATCGCAAACGGTCTGACTGTACTGCCACAACACACGTCGTTCTATTCCTGCCATACCTACACAATTTACAGCACCTATGTCGAATACTGTGTGGTTCTCGGTAGCGGCACGCACGTGTATACGCAGGTGAATTCCGACCCGCCTCAATATGCAACAGGATATTCAGGAAATCTTGTCGTTGAAGCGGCCTACTACAACACGCCATAGCGCCCTAAGGAGGAACTGTGAACAGAAAAAGACAAGGAAGAAGCGAGTGCCCAAAATGTTGGTTGGCCACGCTGAGCTTGCTCATCTGCCTGACGTGTTCTTTTCCTGCGATTGCCGCTCCACAATGTGTGGCAAAAGACATAGCGAAGGAATCGGGCAACGTCGAGTCAATTATTTTTCTGGTTTCGAAGAAGTCCGTTGATCGCCTTGTGGCCGACGGTTTTAGGGTCATTGCCTGCCCTGGTTCGAAAGAGGACGCGAAAAAACTGGAAAAGCTGGCATGTAAAGCTACCAGGAGCGACACCGGGCCGTTGCAACGTAGCCTGGAGGCGCATTATCAGATGACCGTCGACGAATTGTGTGAGTTGACACGCGAAGCGCTAAAGGAAAAGTGATGTTCGATTGGCCATGCTCACCTCGGCACGCGTCAGATCGTGTTAGGACAAAACGATGAAACAAAGAATCAAAGTTTTCACTGCAAGCATCTACTACCTGACGATGGCGCTGCTGTTGTCGTCGAATGCCATGGCTCAATCGGATAGCCTGGCAGGGGCAAAGTACGATGTCGTTGACCGTTTCGGTGTAAACGTAGCATCGGGTCAGGTGCAGATGACGCAGACACCGCTTTCAATCGGCGGCGCGATGGGGTTGAACCATACAATTTCATCGTTGACCAGCGACTTCGTCAATCTTACAAATCACGGGGGCACTTCTCCGTCGATCTGGGGGTTTGGGGACGAGAACCGTGGAGGACTCTATTCGGTCGTATTGTACAGATGCAGTCCACCGCCGAACGACAACGATTGTCGAAATCCGTCGCACTCTTCTCCGGACAGCTACTATGGTTTACGAGCTTTTGGCGGTGGCGCGCAGGGGGATTTCCAATACGGTTCCAGCGGGGACTGGCTTCCGTACAATAGGCCGAGCAGCAGCTCGCTCGAATTTGTAGATACCACGGAGTTCACCGGCTATGTAATGACGACGGGTGATGGAACCAAGAGGTACTACCCGGGCACCGAACTAATACCGACTGGAAATTACGGATATGTTGGTATCGTGCGCCGTTCCATGAGCAAGGTGGTTTATCCCAATGGATTCACCGTCGAGATATCCACGACGAACGGGATTGACGGATCGCTGTATAGCGTACGAACGAATACGGGTTTTCAGCTGAAGTACGACTTTACCGGAAGCTGGACGGTCAGTTCTCCCACTAAAGTAACCGCATTGAACAACGCCATTGAACGTTGCCCACATAGTTCAGCGTCGTGTACGCCTGGCAGTACCTGGCCGTTTTCTACCTACACCTGGCCGGTCAATGAGCCGGATCCACTCAATACCGCTTCGCTGGAAGACCCCAGCGTATTTCGTGTGCAGGACGCGGAGGGCAGAGTTACCGACTATCATCACGAACCACATGACCCGGTGAATAGCAATGTTCATCCACGTATCTCGCAGATTAAGAAAGACGGCGACGTGGTCATGACTTACACCCACGCAATCAACTCACAGAATCTCGTCTTTTATCACAGCCAACCTTTTATCGCTCCCTTTCAAATTGCGCGTCCGGTTAGTGCGTCGGTTAGTGGTGGGGGTAGTCAAACCTACGGGCTACATCTTCCACGGTACTACTACACGTTGATCGGTTACGAGAATACGGCCGGTTCGGGATTCGGGAAAATCAATCTCGTTCAGACGACGGAATACGGTGCGATGGAGAAGATTGAATCGTGGGATCAGATAGTGAACTTCTACCACGATTTCGTAGACGATACGGCGGAGAACGTCAAATACGTGGAAAACTACGTGACATCGGTTGATCAGAAAGCCGGCAATATCACCACTGCGTACGCGTATGACACGCGTGGCAATGTTACGCAGCGGTCGATTGGCGGAAACACATGGTCCGCGGGATATCCGTCGGCGTGCAACTCGTCGAATTTTCGCTTCTGCAACAAGCCCGAGTGGATAAAGGATGCTCTCGGCAATCAAACCGACTTTACTTACCACTCGGCGTCCGGACAGATTTCGCTGAGAGAATCGCCGGCCGGTACCAACGGCATTCGTCCTAAGACGTACTACGAGTACGCTGCATATTATGCGCACTACAAAATTGACAGCGAAACGATTGAAGCGGCCGATTCGCCGGTGTGGTTGCTGGCGGAAGAGACTCACTGTCAGAACGGCAACATGTCTTCCACGGGTACTTGCTACAGCGGGGATGCGGTCGTCACGGCGTACGAATACGACTATCACAATCTCTTTCTCGTTGGCGTCGCCGTGACAGCAAAAAACGCCCAGGGTGTGCTGGAAACCCGACGAACCTGCTACGAGTACGATGTTTACGGCAATAGGATTGGTGAAACCAGTCCCAGAGCGAATCTGGCGAGCTGTCAGTGAGGAGTACCGACATGGAGAAGCTATCAAACAACGCCTCGGTCGGCCGCCACCTCGCAATGGGTCTCGTGTCTGCGGTTTTCGTATTCTGCCAGGTCACGTTCGCGCAGCAGGTGGCCGAAGATTTCAAGGTTTCGTATCGATACAACGCGCTCGGCGAAGTTACCGGCAGCATCCAGCCGGACCCGGACGGCGGAGGGGCCTTAAAGCATCTTGCATCCCGCAATACTTATGACGGTCGAGGACGGCTGATACTCGTCGAACACGGCGGACTGGCAAGCTACCAGTCCGATGCGATTGCACCGCAAAACTGGAGCGGATTTACAGTTCATAAACAGGAGGTTTATACCTACGACGAGTTGGGTCGTAAACTCACGGCCGCAACAGCAGACGATGTTGGCGTGGTTCATGCGATGACGCAGTACAGCTACGATAGTGAAAGCCGGGTGCAGTGCGCTACGGTGCGAATGAATCCGGGCTCTTACGGCAACCTACCGTCCAGCGCCTGTACGCCTGGTTCGGAGGGTAATTTTGGGCCTGACCGCATAACCCGGTATACGTATGGCTCGGCGGGGTTTGGAGCTGTAACAAAAGAAGAGCGTGCTGTTGGCACGCCGCTTGAGCAGGACTACGTTTCCTACGAGTACGATGTGGACAGACGGGTTGTCGGTATTACCGACGCAAACGGAAATTACACGCACCAGACGTATGATTCCCTTAGCCGGCTGAAGCGAATGTACTTCCCGAGCAAGACAACAACGGGAAGCCACAATCCATCGGACTACGAGGAATACACATACGACAACAACAATAATCTTACGGTCCTAAGGAAGCGGGACGGTAAAACTATCGTCTATAGTTACGATGCGCTGAATCGTATGTGGAGGAAGTACTTTCCAACCGGCGGCGTCACTGTCTACTACGGATACGACCTTAGGGGATTGCAGACTTATGCGCGCTTTTGGTCGGCGAGCGGTGAGGGGATAACGAATTCGTTCGACGGATTCGGCGGACTTGCTTCATCGACCAACGACATGGACGGCACAAGTCGTACACTGAGCTATCGCTATGATCTGAATGGCAACCGTACCCGCATTACGCACCCGGACGGCGCCTATTTCACGTACAGCTATGACGGACTGAATCGGCCAAAGTCCATCTACGAATATGCCGGTACTTTGATCATCACGCACAACTACAATGCTCAGGGCCGGCAAAGCGGGCTGACTCGTACCGGCGGCCTTGGAAGCACGTATGATTTCGATGAAATCGGCAGATTGGACGACCTCTCGCACAATATTGCCGGTTCGGCGGACGACGTCAATTACGATTTCAGCTTCAGCCCGGCGAGCCAGGTTACTGCGCGCTCGACGAGTAACGGAGCGTACGAGTACACAAGCTATACCACCGGTACCGAGGGCTATTTTGTCAATGGTCTGAATCAGTACACGGGCGTTGCCGGCGCATTGTTCAGCTATGACTCGAACGGCAACCTGACGTCAGACGGGTCGGTGACCTACACCTACGACATTGAAAACCGCCTGAAAAGTGCCTCGGGAGCGAAGAGCGCGTCGCTCGACTATGACCCAATGGGCAGGCTGTACGAAACCAGCGGCGGCGGCACGACGACGCGGTTTTTATACGACGGTGACGCTCTGGTTGCCGAGTACAACACAAGCGGTGCCGTCGTTAAGCGATATGTGCATGGCATGGGTGTCGACAATCCGCTGATCGAATACGCCGGATCGAGCGTGTCGAGTTCCAGCCGGCGGAATCTGTATGCGGACCATCTTGGCTCCATAACGGCGATAACAAATAGCAGCGGCACGGCCATCGGGATCAACCAGTACGATAGTTACGGTATTCCTGACGCGCAGAACATTGGGCGCTTTGCATATACAGGCCAGATAGTTATCCCTGAGTTGGGTCTGTATCATTACAAGGCGCGTGTTTACTCGCCGTACATAGGGCGGTTCCTGCAGACCGATCCGATCGGGTATGACGATGGCATGAATATGTATGCCTATGTGGACAACGATCCGGTGAATGGAATTGATCCGACGGGACAGTGGGGTATTCTTGGAGCCGCATTTGGCGCGGTAGCAGGTGCCGTCGGCGGGTATGTTTCTACTGGTACTGTTAAAGGTACCCTTGCTGGCGCAGCCGCAGGCGCTGCGGTCGGATTTGTTGCCCCGCAACTTTCCGCCTCGGCCGGGACAGTGGCGTCGGTTGCGTACGCAGGTGCTGTTGCCTCTGCTTCTTCTGTTTCCGGTCAAGTGGTGGGCCAGGTTGTAGAAAATATTGTCAATGATAGCCCGGCCGCTGCAAATTTGGATATTGATCTGGTCGCGACTGGAGGTGCAATGTTGACAGGACCAGGTGCTAGTTCGGCAAATGCGGCGGCCGTTAGACAGGGTCTGGGTCGGCAAACTACTATCGGGCAGTCAGTGAATAACATGGGCAGCAGCGCTCGGGGGGCTGCGCCTACGTCAACGACAGGTAGCTTGGTCGGCGCAGCAACTGAGGGCGCGATTACCGGAACAGCGGAATTGATAGGAGATACTGCTGGCCAGGCAGCAGAAAGTGCGACTGGCATTCCGACGCATATCTCTTTGACGGACGAAAACGGTAGTTGGGATCCAAGGCTCGTTACTGAAAATGAATTGAAATAAAATCAACAACCAATTTGTAGAGGCGTTGAAAGTGTCCAATCATTAGTTTCGCACGTGGCCTGTATCGTAAAGTTTGTTGTTTTCTACGTTGCACTTTGTATTGTAGTGTTGATCTTCGTGTGGACAAGTTTTTTCATTCGTGATCGAGCTGAACGATTCCCTGCTTTGAACTTCATGATAATCGGCAACTACGTTGCTATGGTTGCGATCATACTGATCGCAACCATAGTTCATGCTGATATTTTAGCCGATTGCCGTGTGGATTCGCAGCGCGAATGGGTTGAATTCTTGGTTGCACTGCTCCCGTTGTTTTGGATCTGTGTTTTAGTTGCCTTGTTTCGTCGAATACTAAAAGGTAGATGAACGGTAAGGGTTAACTTGCGCGAGCCAAGACGCTGTTACGCTTTCGGGTTGGGGCATCAAATACGCAATCATTAGCCGAATATGTGTTACCTTAGCCCCTCTGTCGTGAGTATTCCGAGTGAGAGTTTGGCAAGACTTCTCCGTTAGCGGTGCCTCGATTGGCGCTACCTGGCCGAGCGCTCTGGACAATAATCCATCTCCAAGGCCCGTAGTTGGACTTGGCGAATACCCTTTGCGACCAGGAATTGGATCGCGTCCAATCAAAGTTGGGGTGCTGGTGCGACAGGTTTCCGGACGTGAGAAGGGAAGTTCGAATTCTTCCCATGGCAGATTGCCGATCGCGTGGTGTAGGTAGACGTTGTAGTAGGGTTTGCGATATTCAGTACCCCTCCTCAATCCCCGTCATATCCGGCAGCCGATGCGCAATCCCCTTGTGACAGTCGATACAGGTCTTCTCACCGCTCGCAAGCGATGTCGAGTGCTGCTCAGAGGCACGCGGGCTCTGCAGTGTAAAGTCCATGTAATCGAAGTTATGGCAGTTGCGGCATTCGAGCGAGTCGTTCGCCTTTAACCGTGCCCATTCGTGTTCAGCCAGTTCGCGGCGTTTCTCGAGAAACTTCTCACGCGTATCAATCGTGCGAAAGATCTTGCCCCATAGCTCTTTGGTGGCTTGAGATTTCCTCGCGATTTTTCGCGTCCAGCTATGCGGCACGTGGCAGTCCGGGCACGTGGCCCTGACGCCGGATCGATTCGTGAAGTGGATCGTCTCCTGCAATTCGACGTAGACGTTTTCCTCCATCTCGTGGCAGCTGATGCAAAACGTCTCGGTGTTCGATGCCTCCAGCGCCGTGTTGAATCCGCCCCAGAACACGATGCCGGCGATGAAGCCGCCGAGCACGAGCGCGCCGATGCTGTAGTGCACGCTCGGGCGGCCGATGTCGCGCCAGATTTTGCGAAAGTACCGCATCTCAGTCTTCCTGCTCCTGACGTTCCTGAATCAGTTCGTCCATGTCTTTGAAGTCGTTTTCCTGGACGTCCCGGGTTGTCGTCTGCGTAACGTGGCATTGGTTGCAGAAGTAGCGGCGCGGGGAAATCTCGGCCAGGAAATTGCCCTCACGATCCATGAAGTGCGTCACGCTGATCATCGGTGCGAGGCTTTCCTCGGTGCGTCGTCGGCCATGACAGGTCATGCATTTATTGACGTTGAGGTTGACCTCGTAACCGCGCGTGTCGTGCGGAATCAGGGGCGGCTGCATCGGGTAATTGCGCGTCGCTCGGATGTCAGTGTCCACGACCTGCGGAATTGCGGGCGGCGTGGGTTCCTCGTCGAGCGGTGCTCCGCCACGCAGCGTGGCGATTTCGTCGGCGACAACGTTGCCGAGCACCAGGGCAAGCGATAACGGGAAAACGGCTGCAAGGATCTGATTCTTATTCATCGTACGTCTCCCTACACCTTGACCACTTTAACCGCACATTTCTTGAAGTCGGTCTGCTTCGACAACGGGTCGGTCGCATCGAGTGTGACTTTGTTAATAAGCCGTGACGCATCGAACCAGGGCATGAACACAAGGCCCTGCGGCGGCTTGTTTCGCCCGCGGGTTTCGACGCGTGTACGCACCTCGCCGCGGCGGGAAATCACACGGACCTCGTCCCCGCGGCGCAGACCGCGCTCGCGTGCATCGGACGGGTGGATGTACAACAACGCGCCGGGCATCGAACGCTGTAACTCGGGTACCCGGCGGGTCATCGACCCGGAATGCCAGTGTTCGAGCACGCGTCCCGTGCTGAGCCACAGGTCGTACTCGTCGTCCGGCGCTTCAGGTGCGGGTTCGTAAGGCAGCGCAAAGATGACCGCGCGTCCATCGGGCTTGCCATAGAACTCGTAGTCGGCCCCTTCGCTGACATACGGGTCCGAGCCTTCTTTGAAGCGCCAGCGCGTTTCCTTGCCGTCAACCACGGGCCAGCGCAAACCGCGCGTCCGCTGGTAAACTTCGTACGGCGCCAGGTCGTGCGCCTTGCCGCGGCCGAACGTTGCGTACTCTTCGAACAGGCCTTTTTGCAGGTAGAAGCCGAAGTGCTGCGACTCGTTGTTGCCATGGTCGGGGCTGATTTCGTCGAGGCCGTACTTATCCACAACCCCGTTGGCGAACAGAACCTCGTACAGGGTTTTACCGCGCAGGTCGGGTCGCTGTACCAGCAATTCCTCGGGCCAGACTTCATCGGTCGTGAAGCGCTTTGAGAATTCGATGACCTGCCAGCTGTCCGACCTCGACTCGCCAGGCGGCTCGATCATCTGGTACCAGTGCTGCGTTCGGCGCTCGGCGTTGCCGTAGACGCCTTCCTTCTCGACCCACATCGCGGTCGGCAGGATCAGGTCCGCCGCTTCCGCGGTCACCGTCGGATAAGGATCGGACACGATGATGAAATTTTCAGGATTTCGATAGCCCGGCAATCCTTCCTCGTTCATGTTGGCGGCGGCCTGCATGTTGTTCGTGCACTGCACCCAGTAAACGTTGAGTTCGCCGTCTTTGAGTTTGCGATTCTGCAGCACCGCGTGAAAGCCAGGCTTCGCCGGAATCGTGCCTTTGGGCAGATTCCAGACTTTCTCGGCGTAGTCGCGGTGTTCCTCGTTGGCCACGACCATGTCGGCAGGCAGCCGATGCGCGAAGGTACCGACCTCGCGAGCCGTACCGCAGGCCGAGGGTTGCCCGGTCAGGCTGAACGGGCTGTTGCCCGGCGTTGCGATTTTGCCAGTCAGCAGGTGGATGTTGTAGATCAGGTTGTTGCACCACACGCCGCGCGTGTGCTGGTTGACGCCCATCGTCCAGAACGACGTCACTTTAATGTCCGGGTCCGCGTACATCTCCGCGAGCTGGCGCAGCTTGTTCCCCGAAATGCCGCTGAGTTCGGACACGCGCTTCTCGTCGTAATCGCTGACGAATTCGGCAAATTCCTCGAAGGTCATCGATTCCGACGCGCCGCTGTTCGGATTGGCTGCTGCCTGCTGCAGCGGGTGCTCGTCGCGCAGCCCGTAGCCGATATCGTCGACACCGCGGCGGAACTGCGTGTGCTTGTCGACGAAGTCCCGGTTCACGCGATCGTTTCGGATGATGTAATTCGCGATGTAGTTGAGAATCGCGAGATCGGTCTGCGGTGTGAAGATCATGTCGAGATCCGCGAGGTCGTAGCAGCGGTGCGTGAACGTCGACAGCACGGCAACCTTGACGTGGGGCGCGGAGAGGCGGCGATCGGTCACGCGCGTCCAGAGGATCGGATGCATTTCCGCCATGTTCGAGCCCCACAGGACGAACGCATCGGCGTGCTCGATGTCGTCGTAGCAGCCCATCGGCTCGTCGATGCCGAAGGTGCGCATGAAGCCGCCCACGGCCGAGGCCATGCAGTGGCGTGCATTGGGTTCGATGTTGTTGGAACGAAATCCGGCCTTCATGAGTTTTACGGCCGCATAGCCTTCGAGCACGGTCCACTGCCCCGATCCGAACATGCCGATCGAGGTCGGGCCTTTGGTCTTCAGCGCCGTTTTGAACTTTTCCTCCATGACGTCGAAGGCCTCATCCCAGCTCACGGGCGTGAACGAGCCTGCCTTGTCGTATTTGCCGTTCGTCTTGCGCAGCAGCGGTGTTTTGAGCCGATCCCGCCCGTACATGATCTTCGACAGGAAGTAGCCCTTGACGCAGTTGATGCCCTTGTTGACGGGCGACTGGATGTCGCCGTGCGTCGCGACGACTTTGCCGTCGAGCGTGGCGACGTTGACCGAGCAGCCAACCCCACAGAAGCGGCAGGGCGCCTTGTTCCATGTCAGCTTCGTGATGTCGCTTGCCGTGACAATGTTGCTGGCCGCTGCGGGCAGCGGCAGCCCCGCAACGCCGGCCGCGGCGGCGACCGCATTGGCCTTCATGAATTCTCGTCGATTGATCGTCATAACTCTGTCCCTTGATCCGCTGAGCCCGAGTACTCGTGGTACACCGGCGCTACATTGATAACCTCGTTCATTGCCGCCAGGCCGTCGGCCAGGTCGGCGAGTTTTCGAACGCTGTCTGCCTCCGCGGAGACAACCAGCTTGCCTTGTCCCTGTGCATGGACCTCGAGTTCCCGCACCGCGTTAACGCGATCGGCAACGCCGTCTTCGCGGCCGGGCATCGTGCTCACGACGTAGCTCGCGACGTGGTACTCACTATTAACCATTCGGGACCGCCTCCAGTGCCGATTGCGGGCAGGCCGCGATGCACGCGCCGCAGCCTGTACAACGCGATTGATCGATTTCAGGTTGAGCGACGGCCCCGAGCCGGGGCCGAAAACGAATCGCGGCTTCGCCGCAGGCGTCCCCGCAGCTATTGCAGACGATCTGGTGTTTCGCGAGGCAGCCGTCGAGCACGCGCAGCGTGAGCCGCCAGGGCGTGTCATAGTCGCTGGCGAGCAGGTCCTCGCCGCAGGCGGCCGCGCAGTCGCCGCAAAACGTGCACTCGCCACGTCTGAAATCGACTTCCGGAAAACCGCCCGAGCCGCGTACGACGATCGATTCCGGACAGGCGTCCACACATTCAGCGCAGGCCGTGCACCGTTCCGTAAACGCCGTTTCGGCAAGCGCGCCGGGCGGGCGCAGCGGGAGCGGCGCCGACGGCGGCCGCCCTCTCAACAGATTTCGCCGCGAGGCATCCATTCTGCGCCCGGCGTCCGTCAGGCGCCTGGGGGACCGAATAGCATCTGCATGATCCAGATCAGAAACCCGTAACCGCCGACGAGAACGACCGAAAGGACCGGGAACAGGAATACCGCGATGAACAGGAACACACGCCGTTCGCCGCGCTTCGTCAGAACGTGGTCCTCGTCTTTCTCGCTCAATGCTCAGTCTCCCTGGGCCGGGCGCTCGCGGCTCGTCGCACCAACAAGTGGAACGTGCCTATTTTTCGCGGCTCCGACTTTGGTCATAATGAACACAATTCAGCACGAGATCAGTCGATGAAATTACGTATTCGCGGTGAGACGATTCGCCTGCGCCTCAAGCGCAGCGAGGTTGACAGAATCGCTTCAGGAGAGAGTATTACAGAGGACACACACTTTCCCGGAGCCACGTTTCGTTACCGGCTGGAGCCGGTCGACGACGGCCGGATTTCTGCCGCATTTAGCAACAACACCTTATCTGTCCGGCTGCCGGCCAGC
The DNA here is from genome assembly GCA_965224505.1 of Woeseiaceae bacterium. GTDB lineage: Bacteria > Pseudomonadota > Gammaproteobacteria > Steroidobacterales > Woeseiaceae > UBA1847. The sequence goes on along the minus strand of CBDCZL010000003.1, from coordinate 713 downwards.
GACGTCGCGCGATGGGCTTCGAGCGATGACGTGTCTCTCTTGGCGGAGCAGGAAACGGGTGGCCCGGAACCCTTGTCATTGCTCGTGGAAAAAGATTTCCAGTGCCTGTCGCCGGGGCACAATAGACCGGGTGAGGACGATGAGGACACCTATCCCCATCCCGAGGCGGATACCGGGCGCGGCTGCTGACAGCCGCTCGTGAGTCATACCGCCGCTTAATCTCTCGCCAGTTCCTTCGGGTGATGCACCATGCGGCCCGGGCAGATCAGCGGGCGCAGCAGAAAGGTGCCGGTCACAATCAGTCCAACCGTCGCAATGATCAGAATTGTGTTGCGAACCGAGCCGTTGTAAATCGCGGCGGCGAGCAGCGCGCCACAGGCGCCGGCCAGATTTTGTGACGTGCCGAGAATCGACGACGCGACGCCGGCGATACGCGGCAGCGGATCGAGCGCGAGCACGGTTGCATTCGACATCAGAATCGCGATCGTGAACATGTACAGGCAGACACAGGCCCAGATCCACCAGAAAGGCGCCGAGTTCATCCACGCCATGAACGCGAGTTGTGCGGATGCAATGAAAATGAGTATGACGCCGAGCGTGACGAGCTGCATCGAATCGCAGTGAGTGACAAGCCAGCGATTGACCGCGGAGCCGACCAGGATGGACAGGCCTGCGGTGGCAAATATAAGCCCGTACTGCTGTACCGAATAACC
>CBDCZL010000002.1:0-12675 GCA_965224505.1 Woeseiaceae bacterium | reverse complement strand
TTGTCATCGCAAGACCGGACTGGTGCAAACTGATTTAGGCGTGCACATCATGAATTTTCCATATTTTACAGAAATCGTGCGTGGCTCTCGATAGTGCCGGGGAAGTGCATTGTAATTGGTTCCGGTCTGGCGGGCACCGTAGTTTCCAACGCACTTTGTCGTAGTTTTGACGTAATGCTGTTGGAGGTTGGGCCGCCTTTCGGTATCAGATTTCCGAATGTGAAATTCACTCAGAAATCTCTCGGTCAGGTCAGAACGTTTTGCCACGCTCAGGGCGGGACAACCAACCTCTGGCACAATGGACTGATTCCGATAAGACAAGAGGATGTAACCGAAACGGCGTTTCGGATGGCGCTTGCCGATGCAAGCCGGTTTTCGGACGGGGCTGCGCGGGCACTCCATTACCCGGGCGACGCGTTCACGAGCGATCATAGTCGGCTCTGTGACGAGGTGTCGAAAATTGCCAGCCGATTTGGCGATCTTCCTGACGGTATCGATTGCCTGGTGTATCCGGACAGGTTCGCTCCGCTGAAGCCGGACGCGGCAGTTGATTGCGTCAACAACGTACGTGACATTGGGTTCGTTGCGTGTAAGGATAAGGTAACGAGTGTCACGTTTTCTGTTGACGGCCAGTCAAATTCGATTGACTGTGATCTGCTTATTGTCTCGTCAGGGGCATTCGGATCTCCCGGTGTCGTTCGGCGTGTCCTGCAGAGTGTTGCGTCTGATCGAAAGGTCCCGGAGAAAGGGCTCATCGATCACCCTATGGGATTCCTCGGGAAGTTCGAGTTCGATAAGCACACCGCGAAATTCGCAGAGAAATTTTCAATTCTGCAACGAGATGGGTATTCGAGTCGAAACGTGTTCCGCTTGAAAAGCGATTGTGGACGTTTTACAGGTTGCGCGTTTCTGCGACCAACGATTACGCTCGACAACAATCTCGAAATCTACAAGTTCAAGTCGTCTCTGGGTGCGAGCAAGGGGATGGACCGAATTCGCAATGCGTTGAACTGGAAGACATTCCACCCCGACATAGTGAACGAGATTCTGTCACATACCGTTTCGTTGCAGATGCCAACTCGCGTTTATGCGGCGCTTTTCATCGGTGAACAGAGGCACTCGGTGAGCACCGTTGTCGGTGACGAAGGCGGGCTTGAAATCGGCTGGCGAATCAGTGAGGAAGAAATGCGGGCCTATAGGTCCATGTTTGCGAAACTAACGGATAGTCTTGGAGCGGTCGCGACGCGTTCCAGTGTGGAGAGCGACTTCACCGACGATTGGCTGTGGTCAGCCGCACACCACTCCGGGACAATTCCCATGGGCGATGCGCCGAATGACATCATTGATGGAGACCTTCGAGTTATCGGTACGGCAAACGCGTATGTCTGCGATGGATCGGTATTGCAGGAGCACTCGTATGCGAACACAGGCCTGACAATCGCCGGATTCGCGCTGCGATTGGCGGATCGACTGAAAAAACGACAATGAACACAACCGAGAAATCCGTTGATCTCAGAGGCAGGCATGTTCTCGTAACCGGTGCGAGTGGGTTCCTGGGCTCGCATCTCGTATCGAGGCTGACCAATCTGGGCTGCAATGTACGTGTTTTGGTGCGCCCGACATCCAACATCTCGGAATTGGAGTCTGACAACATAGACATCCGCACCGGAGATGTCACAGATAGACAATCGATAGAGTATGCCTGTGACGGAGCAGATGCGGTCGTTCATGCAGCGGCCGATACGGCCGGAACGGAAATCGGTGGCAGAACGGTAACCATTGACGGTACGCGAAACGTCTTATCTGCCTGTGAAACGACAGGTATCCACACGCTGCTGTACATCAGTTCGTGTTCGGTATATGGAAGCAACAGCGCCAATGCGGACGGCGTCGTGTCGGAAGACAGCCCATTGGAGCGTAGTCCGAAAGAGCGGGGTGCATATTCATGGTCGAAGTTTGAAGCGGAGCGCATCGTTCGACAATCGATGCGCAAACAGCGCTTCAGGACCGTCATTCTCCGCCCAGGGGCGATTTACGGTCGGGGCACAGAATGGATCACTCCGATGTTAGGGTTTCGTGCGGGCGATCGAATGCTCATTGTTATCGGCCCCAGAGAATTCGTACTGCCTCTGGTGCATGTGGACAATGTCGTTGAAGCGATTGTTTGTGCGATTGGCAGAGAAAAGCCATCAGAGGAAATTTACCACGTTGTCGACAGTCCGGCGGTGACGAAGCAGGAATACGTCGATAAACTGGTTCGGCAATTATATGAAGATGTTATCGTTCTGTATCTTCCCTATGCCGTTCTGTCGAGCATCGTTCTGGCGCAGGAAAAGCTGTTGACAATGCTTGGAAAAACCCCATTTTTAACGAGCTATCGCCTACAGGCATCTCAGGCTCGGTTAAGTTTCGATTGCACGAAACTGCCTTCGGATTTGGGCTACCGTCAGGTCACAACGTTCAGCGACGCGGTTCAGTCTATTGTCGAGGATGTGAAAGACAGGACCGTAACCGGATGAAATCGAAACCACGTAATGCAATGACGGTAGATGTGGAAGATTATTTCCACGTTGCAGCACTCAAGGAGTGTATTGATCCCGGTGACTGGTCGAGCCTTGAGTCGCGCGTTGAGCGAAATACCGACTCGCTGCTCGAGTTATTCGGGTCTCGATCCGTGACCGGCACCTTCTTCACTCTGGGATGGGTGGCCGAGCGGTTTCCGGGTCTCGTGCGAAAAATCGCCGATCAGGGCCACGAGGTTGCCTGCCATGGATATAGTCATCAGTTGGTGTACAGCCAGTCGCGTTCCGAATTTCGGCAGGAAACGCTAAGGGCGAAGCAGATTCTGGAGGATGTTATCGGGCAGCCGGTGTACGGGTATCGTGCAGCTTCGTACTCGATTACGGCTCAGTCGCTCTGGGCGCTCGATATACTGGTGGAGGCCGGATTTAGTTACGACTCGAGTATTGCGCCGATCCGGCACGATCTCTATGGAATACCGGATGCTCCACGCTTTCCGTATCGACTTGAACTTGATGGCGGTCATGAAATCGTCGAGTTTCCACCGTCCACCGTGCAACTTGCGAGCTTCCGCGTGCCCGTTGCGGGAGGTGGTTATTTTCGAATCTTTCCGTTTTGGTTTTCTCGCTGGGGCATGCGGGTCATCAACAACACTGAGCACATGCCGTTTTCATTCTATCTGCATCCCTGGGACATCGATCCGGAACAACCTCGCTTTTCCGCGTCGTGGTTTTCACGGTTTCGGCACTATACCAACCTGCATAAGGCCAGACCGCGACTCGCGAAACTAATTACGCAATTCGACTTCGATACTATGGCGAATGTTATTTCAGACCTTGACGTCCCGGATCTGCACATTGACGCGCTGAGACATTCAGCATGAGTGTCAGAGTAGACAGCGTTGCGTACGGCGATTCGGCTGGCGATTGGGACGACTTCGTCACCGCCAATAGGTCGTCAAGCATATATCATCACTACATCTGGCGCAGCCTCTACCACGATGTCTTCCACAAAGAGACGTTCTATTTTGTTGCACGCCGAGGTGGTGCCGTTACCGGTGTGTTACCGCTGGTGCGGCAGCGGAGTCTTTTCTTCGGCGACTACTTGGTTTCGCTGCCATTCGTTAACTATGCCGGCGTGTTGGCCGCCGATGCGGAGTCAGAGCTTGCGCTTGTCGAAGCAGGCTGCGCACTTGCTGAAAAAATCGGCGTAAGCCACGCGGAGTATCGTGGGTACTCGCCCCTGCCTAAGCTTGTATCCAGGCAACACAAGGTCGCTATGAGATTAGCATTGCCGGAAACCACCGATAAGCTGTCCAAATCGCTCGGTGCGAAGGTCAGGTCACAGATAAAGCGGCCAATCAGGGAAAATGCGAAAGTTCAGTTCGGCGGGTCCAACCTGATTGATGAGTTCTACGAAGTATTCAGTATCAATATGCGCGACCTTGGGACCCCGGTTTACGGAAAGGATATTTTTTACTGGATACTGTCGACCTTTCCAGATCGGGCCGAGATTGCGCTGGTCACGGTTGAGGACAAGACTGCCGCCGCGTCAATTCTGCTGCACGATACGCGATCCACTGAAGTGCCGTGGGCGTCAAGCAACCGCGCTTACAACAGAATCGGCGTCAATATGTTGTTGTATTGGAGCATGCTTGAACGCAGCATTGAAAGAGGTGCGGCTGAGTTCGACTTCGGCCGGTCAACCGTCGACGCGGGAACGTACCGCTTCAAGAAGCAGTGGGGTGCGAAACCGGTAGAACTGAATTGGAGCTATTGGCTCGCGAACGGTGAGGCGTTGCCGGACTTAAGCCCGGAGAACAAAAAGTACGCGTTCGCGATTCGCGCCTGGCAAAAGCTGCCGGTTCCGGTGACAACGCTCATCGGCCCACTTCTTGCCCGCAGCTTGCCCTAACGGTTGGCGAAGCGCATGACTGTCGCATACCTGCAGCCTCCGGTAGGAAATGACAGCTATGCCGGCCTTTTTTCAAGGTGCAGTGCGGAGGAAGGCGACGAGTTTTCGGACGTTCTCGGGCGGCCCTTTCGGTGGTTTGCCAGCGGAACAATGGCGCTTGCGGCAGCGGTTTCGATGGCATGCCGGCGGGCCGCCTCGTCGACGCCGCGCGTTGTTGTTCCTGGCTATGGCTGCCCGGACCTTGTGTCGGCCGTCCATTTTGCCGGTGCGGAGCCCTTGTACGTCGATGTTGCCGAGGGGTGCTTCACGCTCGATCGGTCAAAGCTGGCCGACACACTGACCCGGTATTCAAATGTCGTCGCAGTGATTGGCGTGGATTTGTTCGGTGTGGAAGAAGACTGGGATGCTCTTCACTCTTTGGCGGCGACGCACGGTGTAATGTTAATTCGGGATAGCGCGCAGTCGATTCAATGCAGGGCCGTAATGAGTGAAAAATGTCCATCAGATGTTCGGATTTTTAGTTTTGGCCGCGGCAAGCCAGTGTGTTGTATGGGCGGTGGTAGTGCTGCGGTGCGGGCAGATCTTCTTGACGAGTTCGATGCGTCGAACGTCGGTCAAACGAAGCAGAAGACAGCGTCCGTGTTTCGTTTTAGATTGAGGAATTCGATCTACAACGCCGCCATCAAACCCAGATCGTACTTTGCGGTCGCCGCAGTGATGGGAGAACGCATCGGCGTGACCCGATACAAACCGCTGTTGGAGGTGTCGCCGCTGGCTGAACGTTTACAGCAGCCAATAAGTCAGGCGGTCTCGTCTTTTTGGAAGCTGCACCGCGATGTAAGTGCGGAACTTGCTGGACGGATTGCGGAAGTGACACAGAATACGTCAACATCTTTGATTCGCCTGCCGCCTCAGGCGGCGGAGCAGAGCCACCGCCGGTGGCTGAACAGACTACCGCTGTTCGTGGGTTCGACGCGAGAGAAAGGCATTTTGTTGGAACGGCTGCACCGGCATGGCGTAGGTGCGACCTGCATGTATGGCAGGGTGCTTCCGGATATTGTGGCTGAGTATTTCGGACTTGAGTCAAGCGAAGTGCTGGAGAATGCGGACGCTCTTGCGCGTGAGCTCATTACGCTTCCGGTACACGCTCGACTACGAGCGGGAGATGTCGAATCCATCGTCAATTCCGTACGTGATATAAACCGGAAAAGTGAGTCGAGGAAAGCGGAGTGAGCACGACAATGCTTACCTGCCTGGAGATCGCATTTTGGCTGATGGCCGGTGCGGTATTGTACTCCTATGTAGGGTATCCTCTGCTGTTATGGCTCAGAGCCTCTGTACGCGGTAAGGACAATCGCCTGCAGCTACGTAAGGATTGGCCGGCCGTGACGTACGTGGTTGCCGCCCATAACGAAGAACAGTACATCCGGAAAAAAATCGAGAATGCCCTTGCACTGGACTACGAACCGGAACGTTTTCGTGTCGTCGTGGTTTCAGACGGCTCGACCGATCGTACCGATGAAATCGCAAGGTCTTTTGACGACGATCGCTTCAGTTTTTTGCGCGTTGACGACCGTGGAGGAAAAGCACAGGCTCTCAACCGAGCGCTTGAGACGATTGACTCCGAGATTGTCGTGTTTACCGACGCAAATGTCTTCGCCGATAAGGACGCGGTGCGCCGACTCGTCGAGTGCCTGTTCGCCGACGATGTCGGTGCCGCAACGGCCCGTGTGGAACTGGTCGCATCCACTGACTCGGAGCCGCTGGGTGAAGGTGTGTACATGCGGTACGAGCGGTGGATACAGAAACTCGAGTCGAGTTTTTGGTCCGTCGTCGGTGTCGATGGCGCACTGTTTGCCGTCCGGCGCAAATATTTGTCTCCGCTGCCGCGGAATACAATACTGGACGATTTTCGTACGGCGCTGGAAGTGGCTATGGCGGGTCAGCGAATTGTCTACGAGCCGGCTGCGCGGGCAGTAGAAGAAGTGCCGGCAGAGGTCAGCCAGGAATTCAGGCGCAAGTCACGAATTGCGGCGGGCGGATTCCAGTTACTGAGAGACGTTGGCTATAGGAAACTACATTCGGCGCCGGGCCGTTTTTTATTTTCGTTTGTCTCGCACAAATTGATTCGATGGTATGTGCCGTTTCTTCTGATTGGTGCACTGATTGCAAGCGCTCTGCTAAGTGGTTCTCTTGTGTACAGGGGGTTGTTCTTCGCACAGGTCGTGTTGTATGGAATAGCGCTTGTGGCGCTTTTCTTTCCGCGAGTGAGGCGCCTGTCTATACCTTACGTCGCTTACTATTTCGTATCTTTGAACGCCGCGTTGCTCGTCGGCTGGTTTCGGGCTAAACGTGGAACGCAAAGGGTCACCTGGCGAAGGGTCGACAGATGAACGGCACTAAGGTGCAAAGTTCGACGCCCGATACGGCACTAACGGTTCTCGTTTTCTTTTCAGGCAACGAGACCGGAGGGCCTGGGAAGGGCCTTTTGCAGTTAATAGACTCGTTGCAGAAAGAGAGAGTGAGGTTTATCGTTTGCGGCTTCAGGCATCCTGACCAGGCGTCCTTTGAGCTCATGGAGGTCGCCCGGTCAAGAGGCGTGGATTTTAGAACGATTTTGCAGAGGTCGGCACTCGATCCTGCGATGATTCGTCAGGCACTGAATCTGGCGCGGCAGTCAAACGCGGACATTGTGCAATCTCACGGCTATAAAACGCATATTCTGGCATGGATCGCGGCACGAAAACTGACTATTCCATGGGTAGCACTATCGCACGGCTGGACCGCAGAGAATCTGAAGATAAAGCTATACAATTTTATCGAGCGTGTAATGTTACGCTACGCGGATCTTGCAATCGGTGTATCTCCGCCACTGTTTGAAGAGGCCCGGAAGATCCGGCGTGGCCGGCGGACTGTGCAGATTCTGAATGCAATTGATAAAAATACAATTGATATGTGCGATACACGCGAACAGATTCGTGAACGACATGGAATACCGGAAGAAGCAATTGTGCTCGGTATATTTGGCCGGCTGAGCCGTGAAAAAGGCCAGGACCAAATGCTTGAGGCCATGTCATTGATTGAAGCCGGCCGAAGTGTCTATGCGGTTTTTGTTGGCGATGGTGTCCAACGTCAATTACTTGAACGCCAGTCGGAAAAACTGGGTCTCGACGAGAGAGTTCGTTTCGTCGGCTACCGGACAAATGTAGTGGACTATTTTGGTGCAACCGATATCTGTGTTTTGCCTTCCAGGTCTGAGGGACTACCGAACGTCGTTCTTGAGGCACAATGCGCCGGAGTTCCCGTGGTGGCGTTTAATGTTGGCGGCGTCAGCGAGGCAATAGTGGACGGGGAAACCGGCTGGCTTGTTAATGATGGCAATGTGCGCGAGTTGGCCGGCGTAATAAGTCGTGTTGCCGATTCCGCGGAACTGCGGCAGAAGGTGGCCCGGTTGGCGGTCGAGCATGTCTTTCCGAAATTTTCCGTTGAGCGCAGGGCTGCGGAGTTCTTATCCGAGTATCGGAGTCTTACTGGTGCAACTTGCTATCTCGAAGGACAGGAAATTGCGGACATTCAGACTGAGTAAATTGCCTGGCCGCATCGCCGACAGAGTGCTGATGTGGCCGGTTTTTCCCGCTTTGCTGGGTGCTGTCGGTCGCGAACCGGTGGACAAATCCTGGGTGTTCGTGCTTGGCTGCTACAATTCCGGCACCACGCTTCTGGCCGAGATTCTTCAGGCGCACGAGCGTCTTGACGGAATGAGAAACGAGGGGGCCTTTTTGACGGATTCGCTGCCCTATCCTGAGAAGCTGGGATGGCCGAGAATGTGGTGTCGGTGTGAAGATAAGCTGAAGGAGGCCAGGCTGGATGTCGACACCGCCAGACGCATTCGTCGACAGTGGGGTTGGTGGATTCGTGGGAATCCGGAATATGTGGTTGAAAAGAGCGTTTCAAACGTACTAAGAATAGATTTTCTCAATAGTTTCTTTTCAAATGCCAAATTCGTTCATATCGTGCGCAATGGATATGCGGTTGCGGCGGGAATTCGGAACAAAGCGAATCTGAAGCGATGGAAGAACCCAGAGCAACTTGAGGAATATCCGATAGAAATGTGCGCCCATCAGTGGTCGAGGTCGTTGCAGCTCGTGGAACAGGCCGCGGAATGTGGGGTAGACATTATCACGCTGAAGTACGAGGATTTAACCAGAGAATCTGTGGCAGCAATGACGCCTGTGTTCGATTACATCGGAGTCGAGCCAATCCAAGACCCGTCGCGGTGGGGACAACTTAGCGTCCATGAAAAAGTTTCCGAAATTCGCGACATGAATGCCGGTAGCCTGGCGCTGCTGCGCAACGATGATGTCGAAAGAATTGACAGTGTGGCGGGGAAAAAACTGCGAGAGTACGGCTATGGCGCGTAGCGGTCTTGACAGCACGTACATCGGCATGTCGTTGGCGAGTGGGGCGGGCAGGTTCGGCCGGCAAATTCGTGTCGGCATTCTTGTCGATTCCGATACTGTAGACCGCTGGGTCTTCGAGATGCTGGAGTCGATAGAGTCTTCGCATTGTGCCGAGATCGTTCAGGTTGTCGCCAACGGAGCACCGACTCAACGTCGTCTCCACGGTATTGCCAGATTGCGTCATTTGTCACGCCGCTTTGCGTACACTCTGTACTCGCGTGTGGACAGAATTCTGTCCCGAGTCGAACACGACCCATTCGAGAAGAGAAGCATCCGTACGCTGCTCAAAGACGCTCACTGGCTTACTGTCGTGCCGGAGCGCAGCGGGTTTGTCGATCGAATTTCAGCACAGGACTTAGATATCCTGAAAGAAGACTGTGTCGATGTCTACCTTCGTCTTGGGTTTGGAATTATAAAAGGCGGTATTCTAAGTGCTGCGGAATTCGGTGTCTGGTCTTATCACCACGGCGACAATCGCGTAAACCGAGGGATGCCGCCAGGTTTTTGGGAGACCTATCTCAGAGAACCGGTCACAGGAATCACACTTCAGATATTGAGCGACGAACTCGACGGTGGGCAGGTTATTTATCGTTCCAGCGTGAAAACTAACGACATCTACGTGTATCGCAATCAGTGCGAAGCGTTCTGGAAGTCTGCGGTTTTCGTTCCGAGAATGCTCTGCCGGTTGTACGATCTCGGTGCCGGCGGATTTCGCGAACAGGTGTCGCTGCACAACGCCGATCCGGTCATCTACAGCAGACGCCTGTTCACTACGCCGACCAATACTCAGGTGTTAGACCTCCTGTTGCGCACGGCGTATAGAATTCTCCGACGTACTCTGACCCGAATTTTTATCACCGATCAATGGCAATTGAGGTATCGAATCGGCGGTAATGACTCAATGGACCTGGCGTTATGGCGATTCGACGCCATTACGCCGCCCGAAGACAGGTTTTGGGCGGATCCGTTCGTGATCCGCCGAGACGGTCGCTACCACCTGTTTTTCGAACAGATGATGTTTGGCGACACAAACGGCACGATTGCACATTTGTCGATTGGCGACGACGGGGACGTTTCTCCGGCACAAGTGGTTTTGGCGGAGAACTTTCACTTGTCGTATCCCTTCGTGTTTGAGTATGAGGGTGAGACGTATTTGATGCCGGAGTGTTCTGAAGAACGCGTCGTCCAGTTGTACCGCTGCACAGAGTTTCCATATCGCTGGGAAAAGCACACCGTCCTGCTGGATGATATCGAGGCTGTCGACCCAACACTCTTTTTTCATGCGGACAGGTGGTGGCTATTTGTCGGAAAGCGCGAACATGTATTCACATCGTTTCATGATGAATTGCATTTGTTCCATACGGACGATCTGTTTTCAGGCAACTGGACGCCTCATCCGCTCAACCCTGTTGTGTCCGATGTCAGGTGCGCCAGGCCCGCAGGGAACATCATCGAACAGGGCGGATCAATTTACCGCCCGGCCCAGGACGGCGGGAGAGGATACGGCGGCGGCATCACGCTAAAAAAGATTTCAAAGCTGTCTGAATCGGAGTACAGCGAATATACTGTGTCGCACGTGGCACCCACATGGAACAACAACCTGATCGGCGTCCACACCTTAAATCGGGAGGGACGCCTCGCAGTCATCGACACGCTCGTTAGGCGAACGGCCTTCGATCGACTCGGTGGCCGCACGAACACGGCAAAGGTAGCGGACTAGTCGAGTGGCAGGCCTGGCTGTTGCGAAAAGTCAGAGACACCCAGCGGCCCCTTTTGTCGCTGTCTATATGCTGGTCGCTATTGGTCGCATTCCTGAACTTTTTGTTCAATTTCAGCCGCTGCATTTGGGTAAGGTATCCGCTGCGTTGGCGGTATTGGCGCTCGTCGTGTCTAAAGTGAAGAAAAACTCGCTGCGCCAGACGACGCTCGCTGGTCCGTTGATGTTTATTGTTGTCCTGGGTGTGTTGAGTGTAGGGTTTTCAGTATGGGGCACCGGTACAGTTCGATTTCTTCAGCAGGACCTCGTGCACGTTCTGGCGATGTTTTGCCTGATCTACCTGTCCTCGATAAATTTTGAGACGGTTCGATTTTACTTTCGCGTTCTTGTCGGCGTTCTCCTGATATTCGTTTTGCTTGGCGTCACTACCGTATCCGGCGCGCGGTTGGAATTTACCAATCGGTATGACCCCAACGATATCGGATTGGTCGTGCTGATCATAAGCGCTATCACCTTTGGAGTGGGATGGGATAAATCGACATCGAACCGCTGGGTGATGTTGTTGATCGCTGTGATGGGGGCGGGGATTGTACTGATAACACAGTCGCGAGGCGCTTTTGTCGGCCTGTGTGCGGTAGGTTTGTACTTTAGTTTTTCCAACGTGAATGGCAATTCCGATCGTCTTTATCGGCGACCGGAATTTCGAGTGTTGGCCGCAATCGGTGTGGCGACCTTGCTGCTCGTGGCTGCAGCACCAGCGGATGTCTGGGAGCGAATTCTTACTGTGTTTGAACTGGAAAGCGACTACAACACGACGGCAGACAGAGGAAGAATTGCAATCTGGGAACGCGGCCTTACGAACCTTGCATCGAGGCCATGGGGTTCAGGTGGCGGTGCTTTTCAGGTCGTAGATATGCATGCGGGTGGTGTTTATCAGACCGCTCACAATTCATTCCTTCAGATTGGTGTAGAGTTGGGTGTGCTCGGGTTTATCGCATTTACCCTGTTGCTGATTCGGGCCTGGAAGGTAACCAGCCGAGTGTTGAGGGCGCGAGGCCTGAGCATCGAGTCTGCCGAAGTCGCGTGGATCAGAGCGCTGGTGTCGGGTCTTCGTGGTGGAATTGTTGCGTTTTCGGTCACCGGTTTTTTTCTGTCGATGGCCTATAGTCGGCTCTTGTATGCTGTGCTCGGCATCGTTGCGGCCACGGAAGTTCTGCTCACGGCGTTGAGCGCTGCTGAGAAGGAACAGCAGCACGAGGGGCGCAGCATCGACACTTCCTAGTACTGCTGTGTTAAAAAATAAGGCATTATGGCAATCACTTCAAGTGTTTCGTGAGGTGAGTTATGGATCTGAGTCTGGAACGACGCTTTGAACGCTACTGCGACGGGATCGTGAGCAGCCTGATGCACGCGGACCGGGAACAGCCGGCACGATGGTACATCAAAGGGCTGATGCTGCCGGGGGCACGCAAGAGCGTGGAACCGATGGCGGCGCGCGTGCAGCCCGATAAGGTGCGCTCGGCGCACCAGTGCATGCACCACCTGGTGGCCGATGCACCGTGGAGCGATGCTGCGCTGCTGTCGGCGGTGGCCGAACGGGTGTTGCCGAAACTGACGGATTCGGACGCCGCGGTGCACTGGATCGTGGACGATACGGGGTTTCCGAAGAAAGGCAGACACTCGGTGGGTGTGGCCCGCCAGTACTGCGGTCAGACGGGCAAGCAGGACAACTGCCGGGTTGCGGTGTCGTTGTCGATCGCAAGCGATCGCGGCAGTCTGCCGGTGGGTTATCGGTTGTACCTGCCGCGCGAGTGGGCCGAGGATGCCGAACGCCGGGCGAAGACCGGGGTGCCGGAAGACATGATGTTCCGGACTAAGCCGCAATTGGCGATGGCGCAGATCGAGGCTGCGCTTTCTGCGGGACATCCGCGCGGGGTGGTGCTGGCGGATGCGGCGTACGGCGACGAGACGGGCTGGCGTGAGCGCCTCGCCGGTCATGGATTGCGGTATGCCGTGGGTGTGCGTCCGGGCACCACGGTGTGGTGGGGGGAGCATCAACCGGTG
>CBDCZL010000001.1:0-9196 GCA_965224505.1 Woeseiaceae bacterium | reverse complement strand
GACCGACAACGCAATTTTTGATGCGACCACGGGCGGCGCGATATCGACTCCGGTCGTAGGGGGTTCCGGTCCTGCGATTCAGACCGTAACCAGCGCTCGCTACGACTATCAAAACTTCGCCAATACGTCGGGGCAGTATCTGACCCTTGTAAATGGCTCAGATGCGCCCCTACAGTACGATGGCGCGACATGGGTTAGCAGCACGATAAATGGCTCGGGACTCACACCCGCCAATCTGTTTACGAATGCCGTCTATGCCGAACGTCTTTGGTTTCTTGAGAAATCATCGTTCAACGCCTGGTATCTGGGTGTAAATGCGATAACGGGAACAGCAACAAAACTCAATCTTGGGTCGCTGTTTAAGCAAGGTGGTTCGTTGTCGAACGTCATAACGTGGAGCGCGGACACGGCGTCACAACTTGCGGATTTTATCGCCTTCGTCTCGACTGAAGGCGAGGTTGTCGCCTTTACAGGAACGGACCCGGCATCAAGTTCAACCTGGGCGCGTGTGGCGCATTTTCGAATCGGACGCCCGGTTACGACCGGCAATCGGGCATGGACTAAGATTGGCACAGATTCGATTCTGTTGACCGCTGATGGTCTCGTGCCTATGGCGGTTGCCGTCATGCAGGATCGTGCGGATGTGGGTAAGGCCGTTACGGACAAGATTCGCAACTCATTCAATGCCGATGTGGTCACGCACGGTGCGCGCTTTGGCTGGCATGTGTGCTTACACCCGGCCGGACAAAAGCTGTTGGTAAACGTCCCGACCAACGAGAACGTTTCGAGTTTTAGCTACGTCATGAACACTCAGACACGAGCGTGGTGCACGTTCGGCAGGAAATCCAGTTCCTGGGATGCGTTCTGTTTTGAATCCACAAAGGACACGCTTTATTTCGGAGGCTCCGGTCTCTTAGCAAAAGGGGATACCGGCCTCGACGACGATGGCGACTCGATAACATCGGACGCCAAACAAGCATTCTCGTATTTCGGGCAGCGCGGGCGACAAAAGCAGATGAACATGATGCGCCCGATCATCAGTATTGATGGGCCGGTGTCCTTAATGCTGGGCGTGGATATCGACTACCACGACAGCGACCCCGAATCGACGGTACCGATTGATGGCAATGCCGGTGATGCATGGGAGGTTGCCTGGGACGCACAATGGACGGGGTCTTCGGTTGTTTATGCTCGCTGGAATTCGGTCCGGGGTGTGGGATTTGCGATAGCCCCTCGATTCAAGGTGCGCGCTGACGGAATCAATTTGTCATGGGCCGCGACAGACTACGTCTACGAGTATGGCGGGATTCTATAGTTTCGATCGCGCGGTGCTCGGCGAATGGGCCAGATCACGCATTCCTTATGTGCGGTCATGGGGTGAGTGGTATCAGGCTATAGGTCACATCATTGACGGCAAAATTTGTGCCGCGGTGATATTCAACAATTATGACGAGTGCAATATTTCCATGCATGTCGCTGCCGAGCCTGGAACAGCGTGGGCGACGAGGGGATTTCTCGAAACTGTTTTTGCCTATCCATTTGGCCAGCTAGCGCTCAGGCGAGTCACTGGCTATGTTCTTTCAGGAATGGAGGCTGAGCAAAAGTTTGACGAGGCGCTTGGGTTTCGGCGTGAGGGATTGATGCGCGACGCAGCACCGCATGACGACGTGGTCATCATGGGAATGCTCGCAGGAGAATGTAAATACTATGGGAAAATCCAGCAGCCCGCCGCCGCCACCTGATCCGCATGAGGTTGCCGACGCGCAATCTCAGCAGAACCGGGATAGTGCCGACTACAACGCCGCCCTGAATCGAATTAATACCTATACACCCTGGGGGTCTCAGGAGTACTCGACGAATGGTGTTGATCCACGCACGGGCGCTCCAATCTATTCGCAGCACATTAATCTGACGCCGGAACAGCAACTATTGCTGGATACTCAGACCGAGCAGAATCTGCGTATCGGCAATCTGGGAAACGGTGTTCTGGATCAACTAAATGGTCAGCCGATCGATACCAGTGGATTGCCGTCGCTGCAAGGCGGGTTGAATGTCAATGGTCCGCAGTTGAGCGGGACTTACGCGAACCACGGACCTCAAATGGGTATCGACACGGCTGGCCTTCCCGCCTTACCAGGGTTAGGAGATTTGGCGGCGTTTCGTGATGGGTCTGAGCAAGCGCTCTATGACCGAAACACTCGATACATGGATCGAGACTACGACCGGCGCGAAGACGCGATGCGTACTCGACTTGCCAATCAGGGAATCGTCGAAGGGTCTGAGGCGTATAGAAATGCCGTGGATGACTTCGAGCGCGGCCGTGACACATCCTATGCGCAGGCGCGAGACGCTGCGATAGCGGGAGGTGGCGCCGAGGCCGAACGGATGTTTGGTATTGGCTCGATATCACGCGGACAGATGTACGGTGAGGCGCTTTCTGGTGGCTCCTTCGCGAATTCGGCGGCTGCTCAGGCTACAGCGCAGAATCGAGATGCGGCTGCTTTCAATAACACCACACGGGGGCAGGCGATTAGTGAGGCGTTGATGGAAGGTGGTTTTGCGAATGACGCCAGAGCACAGGGTATGAGTGAGGCATTCGCGCTGCGCAATCAGCCAATAAACGAATTCAATTCGATGCGTTCGATGAGTCAGGTACAAACGCCGCAGTTCCAGGGTACTTACAACGCGACGAGCCCACCGGCTGACATCACTGGCGCGTACAACAACCAGTATCAGGGGCAGCTCGATGCGTATAACGCTGGTGTGAGCCAGGACAATTCAACGATGAATACCATCGGCCAGATCGCGGCGATGGTCGCTATGATGTATTCCGACGAAAACCTAAAGGAGGACATTCACCCCATTGGCGAACTAAACGACGGAACGTCGCTGTACGCTTATCGGTACAAGGGTGATAGCACGCCTCAGGTTGGCGTGATGGCGCAGGAGGTTGAAAAGACGCAGCCCGAAGCTGTGGCCGAGGACGCGCAGGGTTACAAGATGGTGAACTACGGCAAGGTTCTTGCCAAAGCGTTGGAGGCTGCGTAATGCCACAATATCGACAGATGTTCCGAGACGCGGATCGTCAGCAGGCAATTGCCGATGCCCTGACACAGCGCGCAATGCAGCCGCAACGAACCCAGCAGACCGGACGTATCGCCTACCATACAGGCGGCAATGACGCGATTAGCCAGTTGACGCAGGCGTTGATGGCGCGCAAGGCGAACAACAATGCACAATCAGCGTATGCGGACGCTGATGCCGCGAAGCAGAGCGCGATGGCTGAAGCGCTTGCGGGCATGCAGGGCTCTGGTAATCCGTTTGCGAGCGGCCAGTCAGCGATTGATGCTGGCGTACACCCGGCTATTGCAGCGGCGTACATGCAGAGTCAGCAACCCGTGACACCAAAGCCAACGGATGATCAGCGTGAATACGAGTTTGCACGTGGCCAGGGATACGATGGCTCGTTTACCGACTTCCTCAAAGAAATACGCGCATCTGGCGCGTCAACGACCAACGTCAACTTGCCTAATGGCTCGCAGCTGCCTAAAGCACCGCAAGGCATGTACTACGAGTTTGACGCACAGGGAAAACCATCTCTTGTTGCCATTCCGGGTGGACCGGTAGCTACAGAACAGCAGGCGGCAGCCGAACAGGACGCCGTCAGGGCGGACGTACAGGCTCGCAAAACTGACGTTGTTACAGACGAGATTGATCGCGCCTTTGCCATTATGGATACGCCGAGCCTACCGGATACCGGCGCGGCCGGCGCGCTTTTGAAGGGTGTTCCTGGTACGGATGCACATTCGCTGCAAAATGTGCTGAAGACGATAACCGCCAACATCGGTTTTGATCGATTACAGCAAATGCGCGAGTCGTCACCGACAGGCGGGGCGCTGGGTAATATAACCATTGGTGAGTTGGAACGCCTGGAGGCCGTCAAAGGTAGCCTTGTGCAGTCTCAAAATGGCGAGGATCTTCGTTACAACCTTGCGCGGCTGAATAATGAATATCTGGATATTATCCACGGCAAGGGCAGCGGAGAGCGTCGCGCGTTGCCTGAATTGAGCTACAGGGATGACGATAAAAAGCTGCAGGCTGATGACTTTCAATCGAAATGGGATGCAGCGCCGTCCGGAACGGTGCTTGAGGCACCCGACGGTACGTACCGGAGGAAACCGTGAGCGACTGGAGAAGCGCCCCGGTAGTGGATGACTGGCGAAGTGCCCCGGTTGTTGAGGAAACACAGCAAAGCAAGCCGTGGAGCACATTCAATGATCCTCGTGGCGCGTTGTTGACGGTCGGCTCTGATCTGGTTGGAACTGTTGCAGGCGGTGTTGCCGGACTAGCTGGTACTGCCGCTGGTATGTTCCCTGGAGGCGAGTCGCCCAATGAGAAAGGCAACAGGTGGCTGAACGCGACCCGCGATGCAATAAGTATCCCACCACCAAATGAGGCATCTGCGGAGGTCCTTGAGGGTGCAGAGAAGATAGGACGCGCTCTGTCTGCACCAATTGCCGCAGCCGGTGTCTACGGACCGGAAGAGGAGACGTTGGCGGCCCACCAGTATCAGCGGGAGTTCGGCGAGACGCCGGAGGAGAAAAAAGAGCGGCTGAATGCCATTCTCGATGAGGGAGTTATGCGATCAATGGGCGGCGCCACACTTGATGCGACTGGTAGCCCCGCACTTGCCACATTTGTCGAAACGGCGCCTGCCGCACTTGTGGCGTTACTAGGTGGCAAAGGCGTGAGCGCGAAGCCGGGTAAGTCGCTATCGACTGAAGTTCGTCGCCAGGATTTCATTCAACAGGCAGACCCGACGAAAGCACCAACTACAAAGGAATTGAAGAGTGCCGCGGGTCGAGCGTATGACGCTGCAGAAGGCTCCGGCGTCATCGTATCCGGCAAGAGTTTTTCGGGCGCTGTAGATCGCATTACACAGCGAATGATCGATGAGGGCATTGATCAAAAGTTGACGCCAAAGGCGTTGGCGGCACTTGAGCGCCTGATGGATCGTGCGGACAAGAATTTCACATTGAAAGGTCTGGAAATCGAGCGCAAGGCCATCAAGGCCGCAGAGTCCACACTGGATAAGGCTGATGCCCGCCTGGCGACAATAATGCGCCGCGAACTGGATGATTACGTATCAAAACTGAATCAATCAGACCTTCTTGACGGAAGTCCGCAGGCATTTGAGGCGCTAAAGGAGGCTCGGAGCCTTTGGCAGCGGGCAAGTAAGGCCGAAATAATCGAGGGGATTATCCAGAAAGCGCAGATAGAGGGGGGCGTAAACTATACGCAAGCGGGACTCGATCAGGCGCTGCGTCGTAATTTTGCGAACCTGCTAAAAAACGAGCGAAAGATCAAGCAATTTTCACCTGAAGAACAGGCTGCAATTCGACAGGTTGCGCTCGGCGCAAGCGGGCAGAACACTTTGCGCCAGCTTGGGAAGTTCGGATCATCCAGCCCGGTCGCGGCGGGTCAGTCTGTGGGTATTGGTGGCGCTGTTGGTTACACGCTCGGTGGCCCTCCGGGCGCGGTTGTCGGGGGTGCGGCGTTGCCGCTTTTGGGCAGAGCCGCGAAATCACTATCGGCTCGAAAAACGCGAAAGAATGCGGCGATGACATCAGAACTTGTCAGAGGGGGTGTAAAAGAGCCCGGCCAGACAATGACGCGACGCCAGATGGTGTTAGCGGGCTTGCTTGTCCCGGAGCAGGCTAACTAGCGTCGCAACTAATAAGTAGCGAGCGTTTGATAACCGGTACGGCCACCACACTACCGGATGCTGAATTTTGCGTACCGTGCATATTGCCTTGAGCGTATGTGCCCGAATTCTTTTCGCTTGAGTTCAGGACGGTATAGGGGCCCTCGCAGACTTCGGCTGCCTTGTTCATGCAGTCGGCCATGTCTCTTGCGGTGCCATTACAGCTAATCGAAATAGCCTGAGTGCCGTCAGGCATCGCAACTTCTTTGGTGGTTATGCAGCCGCTCAGCAGGAGCGTCGCTGCCACCAATGCAATTTTTTGAACCATAGGATTCACCAGGAGTGCCACAGTGCCACGTAATGGAAGTGGAACGTATAGTGTGTCTGTCAATTTTTCGACCGAGGCAGCTTCACCGCCGATCGAAATACTAAAACTCGATTCCTCGCTGAATGACATAGGCGACGCGCTAACTGCCTCAATCGCAAAGGACGGTCAGACAAACCCGTCCGCAAACCTCCCAATGAATGGCTTTCGCCATACGGGTGTTGGTAACGCCTCGGCAAGAAACCAATATCCAGCCGTTGGCCAGTTGCAGGATGGAAGCTTCTCAGTATGTGGGTCGGTATTGGGTACCAATACTATTACCGCTGAACTTTCACCTGCTCTGACTTCCTATTCGGCTGGTATGTTCGTGATCTTAAACCCAGCCAACACTAACACTGATGCGGCTACGTTGTCACTGAACGGATTGGCCGCAACTGACCTGCATAAGATGAGCGGTCAGCCATTAGAGGCAGGCGACCTTGTTGCTGATGTTCCTGCATACCTGGTAATGAACAACGCTGTGGACGGCTGGTACCTGATTAACCCTCAGGCCAGCGTGTCTCATGCGAACCTATCAGGGATCGTTGCCAATCAACATATTGATCACTCTGCGGTATCGATAACGGCCGGCAACGGCCTTACTGGCGGCGGCGATATCGCGGCGTCGCGGTCGCTGAATGTCGGCGCTGGGACAGGTATTACAGTTGGCGCCGACTCCATATCTACGAACGATTCAGCGATCGTGCATGGAAATTTATCCGGGTACGTTGCGAATCAGCACGTAGATCACAGTTCAGTATCGATTACAGGCGGCACCGGCCTTAGCGGTGGCGGAAGTATTACCACTTCGCGGTCAATAAATCTGGATATTTCCGGACTCTCGAGTGTTGATGGCAATGCGGTTGCATCATCGGACGGCTACCTCGTTGACGATGGTGGAACGATGAAACGTATGGCGCATTCGGACGCGGGGGTACCGCCAAAGACTGTTTCCGATACCTCTGACACGCTAGCTACGGAGGATATGAACAAATTCATCAAGTATACGAACGGTTCGGCCGTAACGGTCACGCTGAATTCTGGTGTGGGCAAGTCGGGTAACTGGCTACTTATTCAGCAGGCCGGTGCGGGTCAGGTCACTGTCTCGGGTACCGCGACGCTTGAATCGGCCGTTGGCACGAAAACCCGAACGCAGCACAGCGTCATCGGCCTGCTTTGCACCTCTGCGAATACCTGGACAGTGTACGGAGACACGGCGGCGTGATACCGGCGCTGTTTATGCCGCTGGCTGGTGGCCCGGGGCTGATCCTCAGTCCCAATACGTTGAATATTACCGGCTCCAAGTTCTCAGGAACGGGTCACGCCGGTATTGAGTTCCGTTCTGATGGGACGGAGTTCAAAACGCCGATAAACGGCAATAGCGGCTACACGGTCGATCTAGGTAAGTGGATCGATGTTGGTGCGCCGGGTGATGTCTGGATTCAGCGCACAATAACGGGCGGCTCTCTCGGTTCGTTCAATTCTGAGGATGCGGGGTCAGGTCGATTGCGGCTCAACGTGACTCGGGCATTCCGTATTGAGCGGGCGTCGCTTGGCTCAGACAACCTTACTTGCACATTTGATTTTTTCGACGCGGCGAGCGGTGGCAACAATTTGTACAGCTTTAGCCGCACATTCACAGCAAGCTACACACTATAGGTGACTTATGGATGGTGTTTCGTTCGTTTTGACGTTGCTCTTTGGTGCCGCAATCGGCGTAGTCATTGATCGGCGCTTTTTCCGGAGAGGTTCCGCCAGTTCGGGTGGAGGTGCAGGCGGTGGAAAAGGGCAGCAGCCGCCCAGCGAGTCGCGCTGATCGCGTGATTGATGACCTTGTCCGAGACCTGAAGCAGGACGAGGGCTGGAGACCGTTCGCGTACCGCGACAGCCTCGGATTTCTCACAATCGGTTTCGGCTTCCTGATCGACCAGAGACGCGGTGGTGAGCTTCCGCTACCGATTGCAGATTTGTGGTTGCACCGACTTGCTACGGAACGTGTGAATCACCTGATCGCTCGTCTCCCGTGGTTGAACGAACAGCCGGAGGACGTAAGGCGGGCGCTGGGCAATATGGCGTACCAGCTCGGCGTAGACGGTGTGTGCCTCTTTAGGAACATGCTGGCGGCACTGAAGGACGGCCGCCGGGATGAGGCCGCGTATCACGCACTGGACTCCAGGTGGGCGAAACAGACGCCGCGGCGTGCGCATCGGGTGGCGTCTCTAATTCGAGGAAACTGATATGAAACCCTGGTACAGATCCAGAACGATTTGGGCAAATCTCACATTGTTTGTCAGCGGCCTGTCGTCCGCGGTGCATCAAATGATGCCTGGGGTTGAGCAATACGTCGATCCGAAGGGGTACGCCTTCGCATTCGCGATCATTGGTGCGGCAAACATCTGGCTTCGGCTTATCACCGATAGCGGAATTTTCACGGGAAACAAATGACCCAGCGGGCGAGGCTGTACGCACTCGGCGCTGGATTGCTGGCCTTTGTAGCGTTCTTTGTGCGATTTCAGGCCGTCAAAGCTCAACGCGATCGGGCCGTAGAGCGGGCGAAGAAGGAAAAGGCGCGGGCGGATCAGGCTCAGAAAGTGATCGCCGCAGACGCTGAAATCGAAAACGAATTCTCAGATCTGAAACGGGAGGCAGACCGTGCAATCAAGGCTGGTGAGATGCCTGAGCATATTCGCAATCGCAACGTCCATTAGCGGTTGCGGGTCTGTTCCGCACCCTGACTTTGAGCCACCCCCTCGACCGCTGTTCTTCGAATACGACGAATTGCTGTGGCAGCAGATTCCATTGGAGGCGCAGGACGCGATCAGCGCCGATGACCTTGCATGTAAGGCTTACATTCGTCGCGTCGAGAAGCGCGCGGCCATTCACAACAATAAGGACGAGGAATGAGCGAGCACGCTGAACGTATCGCGGTACTTGAGGCGCAGCACAGGGCGATGAAAGACGAATTGGATCAGATCAGCGGCGGAATAGACACGCTTCAACAGAGCGTGACGAACGTGGAAAAGGTGCTATCCAACCAGCGAAGTTTCTGGGCTGGCGTGACGTTTGTAGCCTCGATCGTCGGCTATCTGGTGTCGCAGGTTTGGGGCTTTATTAAGGGTGGATAATCA